>NZ_CP063781.1:0-4800000 GCF_016772255.1 Rhodococcus sp. 21391
ATGACGATCGAGCAGACTCTCACCGACAAGGAACGCCTGGCAGGTCTCGACCTCGGCCAGCTCGAGCAGCTGGTCGGGCTCGTCGAATACGACGGCACCCGCGACCCGTTCCCGGTCAGCGGCTGGGACGCCGTCGTCTGGGTGGTCGGCAACGCCACCCAGACCGCCCACTACTTCCAGTCCGCGTTCGGGATGACCCTGGTCGCCTACTCCGGACCCACCACCGGCAACCGCGACCACCACAGCTTCGTCCTCGAATCCGGGGCCGTCCGCTTCGTCATCCAGGGCGCCGTCGACCCCCACAGTCCGCTGATCGAGCACCACCGCACCCACGGCGACGGCGTCGTCGACATCGCCCTCGCCGTCCCCGACGTCGACAAATGCATCGCCCACGCCCGCGCCCAGGGCGCCACCGTCCTCGACGAACCCCACGAGGTGACCGACGAGCACGGCACCGTCCGCCTCGCCGCGATCGCCACCTACGGCGACACCCGCCACACCCTCGTCGACCGCAGCAACTACACCGGCCCCTACCTGCCCGGCTACATCGCCCGCACGTCGTCGCACACCAAACGCGACGGCGCCCCCAAACGCCTGTTCCAGGCCCTCGACCACGTCGTCGGCAACGTCGAACTCGGCAAGATGGACCACTGGGTCGACTTCTACAACCGGGTCATGGGCTTTACCAACATGGCCGAATTCGTCGGCGAGGACATCGCCACCGACTACTCCGCGCTGATGAGCAAGGTCGTCTCCAACGGCAACCACCGGGTCAAGTTCCCGCTCAACGAACCCGCCATCGCCAAGAAGCGCTCGCAGATCGACGAATACCTCGACTTCTACCGCGGCCCCGGCGCCCAGCACCTGGCGCTGGCCACCAATGACATCCTTACCGCCGTCGACCAGCTCACCGCCGAGGGCGTCGAATTCCTGGCCACCCCCGACTCCTACTACGAGGACCCCGAACTGCGGGCCCGGATCGGCAACGTCCGCGCCCCGATCGCCGAACTGCAGAAACGCGGCATCCTCGTCGACCGCGATGAAGACGGCTACCTGCTGCAGATCTTCACCAAACCCCTCGTCGACCGCCCCACCGTGTTCTTCGAACTCATCGAACGCCACGGCTCCCTCGGCTTCGGCATCGGCAACTTCAAAGCCCTCTTCGAAGCCATCGAACGCGAACAAGCCGCCCGCGGAAACTTCTGAGCGAGAGGATCACTCCGCGAGACCGGTGAGCGGGAACCTTCGTCGACGATTGTGCAGCGACTTTCCCGCCGGATCGGTGCCGTCGCGAATACGATGACGCCATGAGCCCTACCGAGGCAGTGGTGGCCGGTGCCGGTCCGACCGGGCTCACGCTCGCGCTGGAACTGGCGCGACGGGGCGCGGAGGTGCGGATCCTCGACAAGTCGCCCGAGCCGTTCGCGGGTTCGCGGGGAAAGGGATTGACCGCGCGCAGCCAGGAAGTGATGGACGATCTCGGCATCGTCGACGAGATCGTCGAGGCGGGGTTCCGGCACCTCCCCAGCCGGGTCGCGGTGCGCGGCCAGGTGGTGCGCGACAGCGACCCGCACGCGGACCTGAGCCCCACGCCCGATCGGCCGTACGACGGCGGTCTGATGATCCCGCAGTGGCGGACCGAGCAGATCCTGCGAGAAAGACTGTCGGAGTTCGGGATCGACGTGGAGCGCGGCGTCGAGGTGGTCGGCTTCGAGCAGACCACCGACAAGGTGACCGTCCGGCTCGCCGGCGGCGGGACCGTCATGGCGCGCTACCTGGTCGGCTGCGACGGCGGGCGCAGCGCGGTGCGCAAGGCGCTCGGGGTGTCGTTCGAGGGGACGGGCGGCATCGAGGGCATGCTCCTCGGCGACGTGTCCGTCGACGGGTTGGTCCCCGATCGCTGGTACCAGTGGACGCACCCCGAGCGGGGGTTCGTCGCGTTGTGCCCGTTCCGTGGAATCAACTCCTGGCAGTTCCAGGGAGTGCCGTTCGCGGACTTCGACGAGGAGGGCAACCTGCCCGAACCGTCGCTCGAGTACTTCCAGCGGGTTCTCGACGACATCGCCTGCGGCCCCGGCGTGCGATTGTCCGAACCGACGTGGCTGTCCACCTGGCATGTGAACGTGCGGATGGTGGACCGCTTCCGCGACGGTCGGGTGTTCCTGGCCGGGGATGCGGCCCACGTTCATCCGCCGGCCGGTGGGCTCGGGATGAACACGGGAATCCAGGACGCCTACAACCTCGGGTGGAAACTGGCTCTCGTCCTGGCCGGCTCCGCGGACCCGTCGCTCCTCGACACGTACCAGGAGGAACGATTGCCGCTCGCGCGCTGGACGCTCGGGGTGAGCAGCGCGGGACTGCAGAAGGTGGCCTCGAACCTCGGGCGCGAGGACTCCGAGGGGTTTGCGGGCGCGGTGACCGAAGACGGCCAGCAACTCGGTCTGGGCTACCCGTGGAGTTCGCTGTCGCGGGATGGGGACGTGACGACGGGTCTGCGCGCCGGAGATCGCGCACCCGACGCGCCCTGCCTGAGCCCCGACGGCACGCCGCTGCGACTGTTCGACGTGTTCCGGGGGACGCACTTCACGGTCCTCGGGTTCGGCGGCGGCTCCCGGCACATCCTGCAGACCCTGGCCGAAGACGCGCCCGACGACGTGAAGTACGTGGTGGTGGGCGATTCCCGCGGTCCCGGCGTGGACGTCGTCGACGACCGCGGTTTGGCGCGCAGCGCATACGGGGCACACGGTGGCACGCTGGTGGTGGTGCGGCCCGACGGGTACGTCGCGCTCACCGCCGCGGCCACCGCGGCCGACGACGTCATCGACTATCTCGGTCGACTGGTGGGGAGGTCGCCCTGACGAAAGGCTGAATGATGCGACACACGGACGAGGAACGGGACTACGACGAGGCCGATCTCGAGGTGCGGCCCCCGAAGGGCCACGCGGCAGGCCCGACCGCTGTCGCCGTGTCGATGAAGCGCGCGCTCGAGCACATGGGCGTGGTCCGCACGGCCGAGACGTTGCTGCAACTGAACCAGGCCGAGGGGTTCGATTGCATGAGCTGCGCGTGGCCCGATCCGGAGCCGGGCCACCGGCACGCCGCGGAGTTCTGTGAGAACGGCGCCAAGGCGGTGGCGGAAGAGGCCACCCGCGACCGCGCGACACCCGAATTCTTCGCCCGCCACAGTATCGCCGAGCTCGACTGCCACAGCGAGCACTGGCTGGGGCAGCAGGGCCGGATCACGCATCCGATGGTGAAGCGGCCCGGAGGAACGCACTACGAGCCCATCGAATGGGACGAGGCCTTCGCCCTGATCGGGGATCAGCTGAACGCCCTGGACAGTCCGGACGAGGCGATCTTCTACACGTCCGGCCGGGCGTCCAACGAGGCGGCGTTCGCGTACCAGCTGTTCGTCCGCGCGTTCGGGACGAACAATCTGCCCGACTGTTCCAACATGTGTCACGAATCGACCAGCATCGCGCTGCAGGAGTCGATCGGCATCGGCAAGGCCAGCGTCACGATGGACGACGTCTATCAGGCGAAACTCATTGTGCTGGAGGGCCAGAATCCGGGGACCAACCATCCGCGAATGTTGTCGGCGCTGGAGAAGGCGAAGCAGAACGGCGCGAAGATCCTCTCGATCAACCCGCTCCGCGAGGCGGGCCTGGTCAACTTCAAGAATCCGCAGACGCCCCGCGGCATGGTGGGCCCGGGTACCGACCTGTCCGACATGCATCTGCCCATCGCGCTGAACGGCGACCTCGCGCTGCTCCAGGCGTTCGGCTCGCTGCTCGTCGAGTGGGATGCCCTCGACCACGAGTTCATCGACCAGCACACGATCGGATTCGAGCTGTGGAAGCAGCACGTCACCGACATCGACTGGGACGTCGTCACCCGCACGACCGGGCTGTCGCGGGAACAGATCACCGACGCCGCCCGACTCCTGCGGGATTCGGACGCCACCGTGTTCTGCTGGGCGATGGGACTCACCCAGCACCACAACTCGGTGGCGATCATCAAGGAAGTCACCAATATCGCGCTCGCCCAGGGAAACATCGGCAAACCCGGTGCCGGGCTGCTGCCGGTGCGCGGGCACTCGAACGTGCAGGGCGACCGCACGATGGGGATCTGGGAGCGTCCGCCGCGACACTTCCTGGACGCGCTCGCGAAGGAGTTCGACTTCGACCCGCCCCGGGAGAACGGCTACGACACCGTCGATTCCATCCGGGCGATGCGTGACGGCAAGGCGCACTTCTTCCTCGGGCTGGGCGGCAACTTCGTCCAGGCCGCCCCGGACACCGACGTCACCGCCGCCGCACTGCGCAAGACCCGAATGACCGTCCACGTCTCGACGAAGATCAACCGCTCGCATCTCGTGTGCGGTGACACCGCCCTGATTTTGCCGACGCGGGGGCGCACCGAGCAGGACGTCCAGGCCGGTGGGCCGCAATTCATCTCGGTCGAGGACTCGACGTGCTCGGTCCACTCCTCCCGTGGTCCGTTGAAACCGGCCAGCCCGCACCTCGATTCGGAGGTCGGTATCGTCACCCGCATTGCCGAGGCCACGATCGGCGACCGCTACGGTCTCGAGTGGAAGAAGATGCGGGACGACTACGCGAACATCCGCTTGCACATCTCACGGGTGGTGCCCGGTTGTGAGGGGTACGAGGTGAACGTCCGGCGACCGGGTGGATTCGTTCTGCCGCACCCGCCGCGCGATTCCCGCACGTTCCCCACCCATTCGGGGCGCGCCGAATTCGCGGTGTCCCCGATCGAGGTGCTGCAGGTGCCCCCGAGGCACGTGATCCTGCAGACGATCCGCAGCCACGATCAGTTCAACACCACGATCTACGGGCTCAGCGATCGCTACCGCGGAATCGAGGGCGGCCGCCGCGTGATCTTCCTGCACCGCGACGACATCGCCGCCCTCGGATTCGACGACGGCGACATGGTCGACCTCTTCACACACTGGGCAGAAGACGACCGCGTCCGCTGCGCCCACGACTTCCGGATCGTCGAATACGACACGCCCCGGGGTTCGGCCGCCGCCTACTACCCGGAGACCAACCCGCTCGTCCCGCTCGATTCCACGGCGGCCGGCAGCAACTGTCCCACGTCGAAGTCCGTCGTCGTCTCCCTGGAACACGCCGGCAAATACAGCGCCGAATGCCCGCCGGAGGCGAGCCAGGACGAGGTCGGATCGGACCGATTCCATAAGTCGACCCCCCAGCCGAAGCATCTCTCCTGACGTGAGTGGCATCGTGTGCCCCGGCACGCTTTCCCACTCACCTGCGCAGGTGAGCGGCGATGTGTCCGGGGGTGCGCTTCGGCGCTCACGTCGCGGGGCGAACCGGACATTCTGCACTTACAGTGAATGACTGTGACCGACTCCGTGCTGTCGCTGCTGTTCGCGTTGCCGCTCGGTGCCCGGTTCTCCGGGCGCACGGTCACACGCGCCGACTGGCTGTGGGCGTCCGCCCTCACCGCGGCGATCGCGGGGCAGTCGGCCTTTCAGGTCGGAGCGCTGCAGGCGTCGCTGCCCGCGACCACGGTGATGGAACCCCTCACGGCGTCGCTGCTCGGTTTCGTGGTGCTCGGCGAATACCTCGACGCCGACCGGAACGTGACCGCCGTCCTCGTCGTCGCCCTGATCGCCGTCGTCAAGGCCGCGGTGGCGCGCGGCGCCGCCGTCGTGGAGGACACCGGCACGGATTCGGCTCAGCCCCTGTCCCGGTCGCGCAGGTAGGCCGCCAACGGTTCGTGGCGTTGTATGCGTGACACGGCGATTCGACGCGCCGCCACCCACATCAGCGCGGAGACGACGACGGCGAGGGCGACGCACAGAGCGAAGTCCGCGGTGCCGATCCGCGTGTGCACATCAGCCGGTCGCACGAGGCGCCACAGCACGACCGGGACGACGGCGATCGCCACCGAGAACGCCGGGAACACCCCGTACGGCACCACCAGCAGGATCAGCCACCGGACGACGACGGTGCGCCACCGGGCGCGTTGCTCCCACCGCCACCGCAACGACCGCTGGTGGTACGGGAAGAACACCCCGACCAGACTCGACCCGGCGAGTGCACCGAACGGGCACAGCGCCACCGCGACCACCACCACCGCCGTGAACAGCCAGTCCTGCTCGACGACACCCACGGCGATCGCGATGGTCGCGCAGATCGGGGCGATCAACATCCACAGCGCCACCGCCTTGGCGGCGAGCAACGCACCCAGCGCGTCCCGGTCGTCGAGTGCGGCGAGAACGCGCTCGCGGTCCGGTGCCAGCACGTTGGTGGCGGTGACGTCGGCGTACATCCAGCCGGCGAGGGCCAGGGCGAAACCCGACGGTCCGGTCCACTCGAACAACCAGTTCCGGGGGAGCAGGAACCAGGCCCCGATCATCAGGACGGCGTTGAACGCGACGGTCGCAAGGGTGTCTGCCGGGTTGCGCCAGATCCTGATCCACTCCGCGCGAAGAGCGGCCATGCCGTTCAGCGTAAAGCGTCGGGCGGACCGTCGGAGCCGTGTCGGCAGGATCCCGGACTGTCGGGACGCTGGTCCCTTCCACCTGGGACATCAGGTCGGCGACAGTGGTGCGATCCGAGAGAAAGGCCTGTCGTGAACATCGACGACGAGGAGGCGGCCGGGTCCGCGACCCTGATGAACACCCTCCCCGACCGCCACCGGACGGTGCTGCGACTCCGGCTCGCGCACCGCCTCCCGGCCGTCGAGGTGGCACGCATCCTCGGGACGACCGTCGAGGCCGTACTCCTCCTCCAGCACGCGGCACTCAACCTCCTCCGGCGGCAACTCGCCGGCGAGGCAGTGGGCGGCGGCAATCCGGCGAACGGACGGTACTGATCGACGGCGGATGCTGTGACCGTTCAGGCCGACGCCGCGGCGACGGCCTCGGCCGCGGCGAATGCGGCGTTGCCCAGTTCATCGTTCACCGGTGTCGGGCAGGACGACAGTTTCACGACGACGACGCCCCGATCGATGTCGATGTGGATGAACTGACCGTAGATGCCCAGACACAACAGCACACGCCGATCGGGGTGGGGAATCCAGAACTGATTTCGGTACATTCCGCCCGGGAACGGCGCTCCGGTCGGCGATTGAGAATATGCCTCATGCGAATCGGGCGCGCCACGAAGGGAATCGTCGATCCAGTGCACGGGCACGACCTGTTCGGCGTCGATGCGTCCGCCGCGGCGGAGCAGCTCACCGAATCGCGCAACGTCCCGGAGCGTCGCGGCGAGGCCGCCGTCCGCGAAAACGGGTCCGGCACGGTCTACCCCGGCATCCATGTCGTCGCCGGCGAACTTCGACCACAGGAGCCGCGACAGCAGTGCCGGCATACGGTCGGCAGCGGCGCGTTCGCACACCCAGCCGAGTACATCCGTTTCACACGAGCGGTATTCGAAAGGGCCGCCATGGGGGCGAGCCGCTTTCAGCATCGGAAGGAACTGGTAGAGCGACGGCGGTACCCAATCGTCGACGCGCGGAATCCAGCCCACGGCCTGATCGAGGTAGCGCACCTCGGCGCCCGGTTCCAGGTATTCTTCGGAGAATCGGATGCCGGAACGCATGTCGAGGATATGGCGCACGGTGGCACCCGCGTAGCCGGAGTTCGCAAGTTCCAGAATGTACTCGGTGAGGGCGGCTTCCGGGTCCAGCAGACCGGTTGCGATCAAGTTCGTCGCGACGGTTCCGACGATTGATTTGCTGACCGAGAACAGCATGTGCGTCCGGTCGGGTTCGAGGTCTCCGGGGTACAGCTCGGCGCGGACGTTGTGGAGGACCATGAATCCGTCGGTGTAGGTGCGGTCGAGTATCGAACGGAGTGTTTCGGTGCCGACGGGGAGATCGAGATCGAGCGAGTCGCCGTCGGTGAGTCGCAGTGGCGCCGATCCGGCAGCCACCCGTGCCGTCGGCACGACTTGCCGCATTCGGCCGAAGGTGTACCGGTTGATCGGTGGGTTCTGCCAATCCACAAGGCTGACAGAAGACTTGGTATCGATCATTTCACGGCCTCGCTGCTCTGTTCGGCGGCGACGATGACCGCCTGCTCGTGGGTGAAGCTCATTTCGGGCGTCGGCCGGCGGAAGCCGCGTGTAAGCCAGACGAGGTAGACGATTCCGATAGCCAACCAGGAGAGTCCGGAGACCAGCGCATGCTCGCTGAGCTGGGTGATCATGTACAGCGTCACGACGGCGCCGACGAGCGGCACGACCACGAAGCGGACCGCACTCAACCGCTGTGTGGCGTAGTTCCGCAGGTAGTACACGATGACGCAGAGGTTGGCTGCGGTGAAGGCCGTGAACGCGCCGAAGCTGATGAATCCCGTCGCGGTTTCGAGCGGCATGTTCATACCGGGGAAGCACATGCTGCCCGTGACGAGCACTCAGAACACGGGAGTTCGGATACGGCCGTTGAGTGTTCCGAACATTCGGCGGGGTAGCACGCCGTCGCGGCCCATGATGAACAGCAGACGGCTCGAGCTGAGCTGGACGGCCAGGCAGGATGCCGATCCTGCGATAATTTCCGCGAGATTGGTCCAATCGGCGAAGAACTGACCACCGACCTGCACCGACATCGCGTACGACGCGGCCTGCGCATCGTCGAAGATGTCGCCGGGGTGGACGAGCTGCACGACATATGCCACGACGAAGAAGATGACGCCGCCGATCGAGACGATCCAGATGATGGCCCGGGGGATGTTTCGCGCGGCGTCCTTGGTCTCCTCGGCGAGTGTGGTCACCGCGTCGAAACCGAGAAACGAGTACGCCGCGATCGCCGCTGCCGCGGAGATGCCGACGACCGTGCTGTTGGATCCAGAACGGTTCGCCGTAGGAGGCGACCGGATTGCCGACGAGGAACCTGACGCAGTACGCGAAGAAGAGCAGTACCAAGATGGTGGAGACGGCGAGTAGCAGCCGGTTGAGACGATCGGCGAGTGCGATCCCGATGACGTTGATCGCCGTCGTCAAGCCGGCGTTGATCAACATCCACAGCCAGATCGGAACCGCCGGGAACTGTGCGTTGAGCAGGATCGACTGCGCCAGCCACGCGACCATCGGCAAGAACAGGTAGTCCAACAGGATCGCCCATCCGACCAGGAACCCGGCCGCCGAGCCGAGGTTGCGGCGGGCGTAGAAGTACGCCGAACCAGAGACCGGGTAGATGCGCGCCAGCCGTGCGTAGCTCAGTGCGGTGAGCAGCATCGCCCCGATCGCGACCAGGAACGCCGTGGGCGCGGTGCCGGCACTGACGACCGCGATGACGCCGAAGATGATCATGACCAGGCTCGGTGCCATGTAGGACACCGCTCGCGCCACACCGCCGGCGCGGACGACGCGGCGTGAACGCAAGGGGCTGCAGCAGGAAGCCGCGGTGAAGGCCGCGTTCGAACTCGCTCAGCGTGACGGCGCAGCCGGGTTGACCATGCGTCGCCTCGGCGAGGAACTGAAGGTCGATGCGACGACTCTGTACCGGCTGTTCCGCGACAAGGACGAGTTGCTACTGGCCGTCTACGACCATGCGACCGCGGTCGAACTGGAGGAGATCGGGGAGGTGCCCGACAGCGAGCACTGGCAGGACACCTTGCGGCGCATCGCCGATCGGATCTGGGCGACCGCGGTCCGCTCACCTGCCATCGCGGCGCTGACGTTCGCCCGCACGACGGGCGGTCCGGCAGAGCGCCGAATGGTCGAGCTGATCCTCGAGACGTTCGCGAGGTCGGGCCTATCACGCGAAGCCACGGTCCGGTACTACCGGGCATTCGCCGACGCCACGCTCGGGCTCGCCGGGCAGGTCGCCGTACTCGCCACCCTGGACCCCGAGATCCAGGCGAAGGACGCCGCGTCATGGACGCGCATCTACGCGCATCTTCCCGACGGCGAGTATCCGACGGCCCGCGCCCACATCGCGGAGCTGACCAGCATCGATCGTCGGACGATCTGCGATCTGGTGGTCGAGGCTGTGCTGGCGGCCGCCGAGCGTGAGAGCGCCGAGTCGGCCTAGCAAATCGTGAGCGGCCTCGAACGACACCGTTCGTTCCGCCACAACACCCATGGGGTGGTGAGCGATGCGGACGCGGATGCCGTCATCGAAGCCGTGTACGACCGCGAGCACGCCGACGACATCGGTGGGTGCAGTTACCGAGCGGACCAGTCCGTATCGGACGGCTTTCCTCTGCCCCAGCGGCTCCCTTTCTTGGCAGTGCCGAGTTCCTCCAGGTCAATCCCCCCGACACCCCCCGCCTACCTGCGTGGCGTTCGGCTCGGCCAGGTTCATCGCGAAGTCGATTGCGGCGCAGCGGTTCTGCCACCGATGTCGCGGCGAGGTGGAGTTCTTCCATTCCGGTCGGTTCGCTCAGTAATACCGAGCGCGGTTCGGATTCCGACCCTCGGAAACGGTGCAGCGCGCACGGCGCTGAGAACGGAGACGGGCGACAGACCGCGGATCAGCCCGCGTTCGCCGCGTCGTCAGCATCCCACAGCCCGCGCTGCTCGAGTCCTTCGATCAGGTGATCCGCGCCGTCCAGAATGTGTGATTCCATGAGAGTCTTTGCTCTCTTGCTCGCGTGTTTGCGCAAGGCTTCGATTAGGACGGGATGCTCCTGCTGCGTGGTGGTGATCTGGCCCTCGATGGTGGCGTAGAAGCGGTCCGGAAGATTCGTGACGACGGAGCCCAGGAGTCTGGCGAGGCGAGGAGAGTCCGCGGTCAGGTTGATGTTGCGGTGGAACGCGTGACCGAGGGAGGCGACACGTTCCGTGTCGCCCTGGGCAATGGCGTCCTGGTGCTGCTGGAGGATTCCCTCGAGTTCGGCGATCTGCTGGGGGGTGATGTTCTTCGCGGCCCTGGCAGCCAGTTCACCGGCCAGTTGCGCCTGAGCCCAGAAGAGGTCACGCACGTCTTGCTTCGTGAACGGGGCCACGACGAAGCCTCGACGGGGGGCCAATTCGACGAAGCCTTCGCTCCGGAGTGTAAGGAGCCCCTCGCGGACGGGCGTCGTGCTGACTCCCACCGCTTCGGCAATCCGTTCGATGCGGAGGAAATCGCCTGCACGCACGTCGCCGGAAATGATCATCTCGCGTACGTACGAGGCAACTTCCTCCGGGAGTTGCTGTCGCCTTGATCTGTCATGCAACGGCATCGAGGGTTGCACCTTTCTGGACACGAAACTAGACATAATATACCATCAGTCTAGTGTGGTTGCGATCTTGTGAAACGGGGCGGTCGCAGGCCTTCAATTTAGTTGCGCATCTAGTCGACCGGCCGTGGCTTCGGTGAACTGCGTGGCCGCTAGACTCGACTGGTGGACATCCGGGACGCCGAGTACCTCGTCGCCGTGGCCGATCACGGCAGCATCACCGAGGCCGCGCGGGCATTGTTCATCGCGCAGCCGTCGCTGTCGCAGGCGATCCGAACTCTCGAGCGTGATCTGGGTGTCGAACTGTTCGATCGTGGAGGACGGAAGCTGCGGATCACCCCGGCGGGCACGTCGTTCGCGCACGCGGCGCGGCAGGTTCTCGCCGATGTGGAGCGGGCGCGGGCCGTCGTGCACGACGTCGCCGAACTGCGGTCCGGCATGCTGACGATCGCAGTTCTCAATTCTCTTGCTGCCGATCCGCTTCCGCGGATCGTCGGCCGGTTTCATCGACAGTACCCGCGCGTGGTCCTGGCCACGGTGTCGGCGGACGTTCCGGACGGCGTCGGCCGCGCGGTCCGGTCGGGTGAGTGCGACCTCGGGCTCACCGAACTGCTCGTCGACCACCAGGGGCTCGAGTTCCGGATGGTGGGGGAACAGGAGATCGTGCTCGCGCTGCACGCCGATCTGGCGATCGAACTACCCGATCCGGTGCCCGTCGACCTGCTTGCCGACATTCCGATGATCGTCGAGATCGGGTCGCGGCCACGATTGCGGGTGGACAACATCGCCGTCGAGTGTGCGCATCGTCAGTCGATGTGGGAACTGGTTGTCCAGGGCGCGGGGGCGACCCTGCTCCCGCGGCGCGTCGCCGAGCAGGAACTGCCGGGGGTCGTGGTGCGTTCGCTCGCACCGCCGGAGGTGCGCACCATCGGTCTCGTCCATCGACCGGATCCGCTTCCGCCCGCAGCGGCGGCGTTCGTCGCCGCGCTCGACGAGGCTCACGGCGCGAGCGTATCGAGGAACGCGCGTCCGGCCGGAGACAGCCGGGCGTCGTCGTAGATCACCCCGTACGGGACGGTGATCGGCGGGTCGAGGGTACAGATCCGGGCTCCGCCGACCGCTGCCCGTTCCGCGAGGGTGCGTTCCATGAACGACATTCCCACGCCCTCGACGACGAACGCGCCGACGGCTTCCCGCTGCTCGACGACGGCCGACATGATCGTCCGGCTCCCTGCGGCCTGCAGTGCCTTCTCGATGACGGTGCGCGACGACGATTCCTTGGGCAGCCCCACCACGGGAATATCCGGAAGGTCGTCGAGGGGGAACGGATCCCGCCAGTCGATCTCGGCGTCGTGCGGAACCACCAGCCAGTACTCGTGGATTCCGAGGACGCGGGTCGTCAATCCGGCTGCAGCGAAGGGGAAATGACTGAAGGCGATCTCGCAGTGTCCGTCGCGGATCAGCGACGCGATGACGTCGACCGGCCGCAGGTCGGCGAGCCGGACGACCACGCCGGGATACTGCTTGCGGAAGGACCCGATCAGTTCCGTGACAGGGCCTTCCGCGACGTGCGCCGACGCGCAGATGTCGAGTCGGCCGCGCGGCAGCCCCGAGACGTCGACGAGCGAACTCTCGGCGGCCACCAGGTCTCGCACGATCTTCCGCGCCGGACCGACGAATGCCTTTCCCGCCGCACTGAGCACCAGGCCGCGGCCCACTCGGTGGAACAGTTCGACGCCGAGGTCACGCTCGAGATTGCGCAGCCCCTTCGACAACGACGGCTTGGTGACGCCCAGGGCCTCGGCCGCGAGCGCGAGGCCGTCGTTGTCGACGGTGGCGAGAAAGTACTCGACGTGACGCGACTCCACCAGAGCAGACTACTGCGTACGACCCGTCGATCCGCCGGATGTCAGATGTGACGCCCGCCGGTGACTTCGAGGACGGTGCCCGTCATGTAGCTGGACAGATCGGACGCGAGGAACAGGGCGACGTTCGCGATCTCCTCGGGCTCGGCACCGCGGCCCATCGGGACCTCCTTGAGCTTCGCCTCGATGATGTCGGTGCGCAGGGCGCGGATCATGTCGGTGTTCACCACGCCGGGCTGGATCGCGTTGACCCGGACCCCGAGGTGAGCGACCTCCTTCGCGGCCGCCTTGGTCAGGCCCACCATGCCTGCCTTCGCGGCGCTGTAGTTGGTCTGCCCGACCATGCCGACCTTGCCCGAGATCGACGAGATGTTCACGATCGAACCCTTGCCGGCCTCACGCATCGCGATCGACGCGATCTGGGTGCCCAGCCACGCGCCCTGCAGGTGTACGTCGATGACGGAGCGGAAATCAGCGAGCGACATCTTGCGCAGCGTCGCGTCGCGGGTGATGCCGGCGTTGTTGACCCACACGTCCATCGCGCCGAACGCGTCGAGCGCCGTCTTTCCCAGGTTCTGCATCTGATCCGGATCGGTCACGTCGCAGGCGACGGCGACGGCCTGGAAGCCGTCGGCCTCCAGCTTTCCGGCAGCGGCCTTGACGTTCTCGGCATGCATGTCACCGAGGACCACCGACGCGCCCTCGCTCGCGAACTTCCGGGCCATCTCGAAACCGATGCCCTGGGCCGCGCCCGTGACGACGGCGACCCGTCCCTCGAGAAGTGTCATTGATTCTTCCTTCCTCAGTTGTACGAACGCAGCAGCCCGCGGCTGATGATCTGTTTCTGAATGTCGCTGGTGCCCTCACCGATGAGGAGGAACGGTGCCTCCCGCATGAGGCGTTCGATCTCGTATTCCTTGGAATAGCCGTAGCCGCCGTGGATCCGGAAGCTGTCCTGCGTCACCTCCGAGCAGAACTCGCTCGCCAGGTACTTGGCCATCCCGGCCGCGACGTCGTTGCGTTCCCCGGAGTCCTTGAGCCGCGCCGCATTCACCATCATCAGGTGTGCCGCCTCGACCTTGGTCGCCATCTCCGCGATCCGGAAGGCGATCGCCTGGTGTTCGGCGATCGGCGAACCGAAAGTCTCCCGAGTCTTCGCATATTTCACGCCGAGTTCGAACGCGCGCTGGGCGATCCCGCACGCGCGGGCGGCGACGTTGACGCGGCCGACCTCGACGCCGTCCATCATCTGCCGGAAGCCGCGGCCCGGGTCGCCGCCGAGGATCGTCTCTGCCGCGGCCTGGTAGCCGCTGAACACCATCTCGGTGGTGTCGATGCCCTTGTAGCCCATCTTGTCGATCTTCCCGGGGATCGTGAGCCCTGGCAGCACCTCGCCGAACCCGGCGGGCTTCTCGATGAGGAACGCGGTGAGGTTGTCGTGAGGCTTCGCCGCACCTTCCTCGGTGCGGACCAGCACCGCCACCAGCGTCGACGACCCGCCGTTGGTCAGCCACATCTTCTGGCCGTCGATCACGTAGTTGCCGTCCGCTGCCCGGGCCGCCTTGGTCCGGATGGCGGCGACGTCCGAACCCAGTTCGGGCTCGGACATCGAGAACGCGCCGCGCACTTCACCTGTCGCCATGCGCGGCAGGTAGTGGGCCTTCTGTTCGGGTGTGCCGTGATTGGCGATCATGTGTGCCACGATGAAATGGGTGTTGATCACCCCGGACACGCTCATCCAGCCCCGCGCGATCTCCTCGACGCACAGTGCATAGGTGAGGAGGGATTCCCCGATTCCGCCGTACTCCTCGGGGATGGTGAGCCCGAACAGGCCCATCTCCTTCATCTGCTCGACGATCGCCGTCGGGTACGTGTCGGAATGTTCGAGCTCCTGCGCCTGCGGAATGATCGCCTTGTCCACGAATTCTCGTACCGCCGAGACGATCTCGCCCTGGGTGTCCGTGAGCCCGGCGGTCTGCGCCAGTCGTGTCATTGTTCCACCTGTCCCGTATTCATCATTTCTCCGTACGCTGCTCGGCGTGCACGTCGTTCAGACGGTCGCGCAACGCGGACCGCAGGACCGCACCCCGTGGGGACAGGGGCAACTCGTCGACGAAGACCACCTCGCGCACCTTCTTGTACGGCGGCACCGTGGCCGCGACGAACTCGATCAGTTCCTCGGCGGTGATGCGCGCCGTGGTTTCTGTTACCACGAAAGCGACGGGCATCTCCCCGACCCCGGGAACGGAGCGGCCGACCACCACGACGTCGAGTATGCCTCGTCGTGACAGCAGCAGCTGTTCCAATTCGTGCGGATCGACGGTGTAGCCCTTGTAGAGGAGTGCGTCCTCGGGTCTGCCAACCATGTCGAATATCGAATTCCATCTCGCCGGAAAGTGTCATTGTTCGTGGATATACCCGACCAATTCCTCCGGGCACTGACACCTATTGAAGTGCCTTGGGCCGCCGTGGTCAAAGACGCTGAAGGAAACCGACGGTTTCCCTCTTCCTATGGGTCGTAAATGCCGTCTGTGCTGCGCATTCGCGTCGACGGCACCCGCTTGACAGCGAGGCCGGGTTGCTGGATATTCAGCTTCATGGCTGAACGCGAAGTGAGTGACGAAGACTTCAAGGACATTCTCGCGCAGACGAGAACTTTTATTCAGAAGGAAGTAATTCCCAGGGAAAATGAAATCGCGGAAAAGGACCTGATTCCGGACGACATTCGCCGCAAGGCGGCGGAGATGGGTCTGTTCGGATACGCCATCCCGCAGCAATGGGGCGGGCTCGGACTCGACCTCACCCAGGATGTGGAACTGGCCATGGAGTTCGGGTACACGAGCCTGGCGTTGCGGTCGATGTTCGGCACCAACAACGGGATCGCCGGCCAAGTGCTGGTGAATTTCGGTACGGACGAACAGAAGTCGGAGTGGCTCGAGCGCATCGCGTCCGGTGACGTGGTCGCGTCGTTCGCCCTGACCGAGCCGGAGGCCGGGTCGAACCCGGCGGGCCTGACCACCCGCGCCGTCCTGAAGGACGGCAAGTGGACGATCAACGGCACCAAGCGGTTCATCACCAATGCACCGTTGGCCGATCTGTTCGTGGTCTTCGCCCGCACCCGTCCCGCCGACGAGACCGGCACCGGCATCGCGGTGTTCCTCGTTCCCGCCGACACCGCCGGTGTCGTGGTCGGGCCCAAGGACAAGAAGATGGGCCAGGAGGGTGCCTGGACCGCGGAGGTCGCGTTCGACGACGTCAGCGTCCCCGAAGCCGCCCTGGTCGGCGGCAGTGAGGAGGCCGGCTACCGCGCCGCCATGACGTCGCTCGCCCGGGGCCGCGTGCACATCGCCGCTCTCGCCGTCGGCAGCGCTCAGCGTGCGCTCGACGAGTCCGTCGCCTTCGCGGCGGTCACGAAGCAGGGCGGCACCCCGATCGGTGACTTCCAGTTGGTGCAGGCCATGCTCGCCGACCAGCAGGTGGGCGTGTCCGCGGGCCGCGCGCTGGTGCGGGACGCGGCGCAGAAGTACGTCAGCGGTGAGGACCGTCGGATCGCCCCGTCCGTGGCGAAGCTGTACTGCACGGAGATGGCCGGCAAGGTCGCCGACCTCGCGGTGCAGGTTCACGGCGGCACCGGATACATGAGAGACGTTCCGGTGGAACGAATTTACCGTGAGGTCCGCCTGCTGCGCCTGTACGAGGGCACCAGCGAAATCCAGCGCCTGATCATCGGCGGCGGCCTCGTCCGCGAAGCGAAGAAGGCACTCTGAGCCCATGTACGACGCAGTGATCTGTGAACCCGTCCGCACCCCCGTCGGGGGATTCGGCGGCATGTACCGTGACATCCCCGTCACCACCCTCGCATCGACGGTGTTGAAGGGCCTGATCGAGAGGACGTCGATCACGTCCGACGACATCGACGACGTCATCTTCGGTCAGGGCTACGCCAACGGCGAGGCTGCGGCCATCGGCCGGATCGCTGCGCTCGACGCCGGCCTCGACGTCACCGTGCCCGGCATCCAACTCGACCGTCGCTGCGGCTCCGGGCTGCAGGCGGTCATTTACGCGTCCATGCAGGTACAGACCGGGATGAGCGATCTGGTGATCGCGGGTGGTGCCGAGTCGATGAGCCAGACCGAGTTCTACAGCACCGGAATGCGCTGGGGCGTCAAGGGTGCGTCGGTGGAATTCCACGACCGGTTGGCCAAGCCCCGCACCAACTCCGGCGGCGTCAACTTTCCCGTCGAGGGCGGCATGATCGAAACCGCGGAGAACCTGCGCCGCGAGTACTCGATCAGCCGCGAGGAGCAGGACGCGTACGCCGCCGAATCCCACGCGCGTGCGATCCGCGCCCAGGACGGCGGCCTGTTCGACGCCGAGACGATCCCGGTGACGGTGCCGGGCAAGCGCGGGAAGTCCGACTTCGTCGTCACCACCGACGAGCACCCGCGCCGTGATGTCACGGCGGAGTCGTTGTCGGCGTTGCGGCCGATCCGGTCCCGCATCGACCCGGAGGCGACGGTGACCGCGGGCAACGCGTGCGGTCAGAACGACGCGGCCGCCGCCGCGATCGTGACCACCCCCGAGAACGCCGAACGACTGGGCCTGCGCCCGTTCGCCCGGCTCGTGAGCTGGGGCGTCGCCGGAGTGGAGCCGAACCGCATGGGCATCGGCCCGGTCCCCGCCGTCGACAAGGCCCTCACCCGGGCGAAACTCACCCTGAACGACATCGATCTCCTCGAGATCAACGAGGCGTTCGCAGCGCAGGTGCTGGCGTGCGCGCGGGAGTGGAAGTTCGACGAGTCCGACATGCGAGACCGATTCAACGTCAACGGATCCGGAATCTCCCTCGGCCACCCTGTCGGCGCCACCGGTGGTCGAATCCTGGCCAATCTGCTTCGTGAACTGGATCGCCGCCAGGCCCGCTACGGCATCGAGACGATGTGCATCGGCGGTGGGCAGGGCATCGCGGCCGTGTTCGAGAACGTCAACATCTAGCCGTTTCCACTTCCGCCCGGTTCCGGGCCGACCCGAAAAGAGTGTCATGCGCGTATTCCAGGGAATCGACGACGTCGAATCCGCAGTCGGCGAACATCTCGGCCACAGCGACTGGCTCGAGATCAACCAGGACCGGGTGAACGGGTTCGCCGATACCACCGAAGACCACCAGTGGATCCACGTCGACCCCGAGCGGGCCGCCGAGGGCCCGTTCGGGGCCCCCATCGCCCACGGCTACCTCACGCTGTCACTGCTGCCGAAACTCGGCGCCGAACTCATGCGCATCGACGGCGTGAAGCTGGTGATCAACTACGGCCTCAACAAGGTTCGCTTCCCTCAGCCGGTGAAGGTCGGGGCGAAGGTACGGGCCGGCGGCGAGATCGTGTCGTTCGAGCGCACCAAGCAGGGCGCGCAACTGGTCGTCAAATACACCATCGAGATCCAGGGTGAGGACAAGCCGGCGTGCGTCGCCGAGACCGTCCGCGTCCTGGTCTCCTGAAAACGAGGAACAACATGCGTAGAGCAGCACTGGTCGCCCCCGTCCGCACGGCCGTAGGCCGCTTCGGCGGCGGACTGCGTGACGTGCCCGCCGAGTCCCTGGCGGCGACGGTCATCAAGGAGACCGTCGCGCGGTCGGGGATCGACCCGGAACTCATCGAGGACGTCGCGATAGGGCAGTCGTATGCCAACTCCGAGGCCCCGTGTATAGGGCGGTGGGCGGCGCTCGAGGCGGGACTGCCGATCTCGGTCGCCGGACTGCAGACTGACCGTCGCTGCGGCACCGGGCTTCAGGCCCTCGTGACCGCGTCGATGATGGTGCAGACCGGCGCAGCCGACGTCGTACTCGCCGGCGGCGTCGAATCGATGAGCAACATCGAGCATTACACCAACGGTGCCCGGTGGGGCACCCGCGCCGGATCGCTCAATCTCTACGACCGTCTCGACCGCGGCCGTGAGCGCTCCCAGCCGGAATGGCGGTTCGGGAAGATCAGCGGAATGATCGAGACTGCGGAAAATGTCGCGTCGCGGTGCGGAATTAGCCGGGAAGAATCCGACGCTTTCGCCGCCGACAGCCATGCCAAGGCCCACGCGGCCTGGGAGGCAGGCAAGTTCGACGACGAGGTAATCGAAGTCAAGATCACCGACCGCAAGGGGAACGTCTCCGTCGTGTCGCGGGACGAGGGCATCCGTCCCGACACCACCGCGGAGTCGCTGGCGCGGTTGCGCAGTGTCGTCAAGGACGGTGTCGTCACGGCCGGTAACGCATCCCAGCAGAATGATGCGGCGTCGTCGATGCTCGTCGTCGCCGAGGACAGGCTGGACGAACTCGGGCTCGAGCCGATGGGTTTCCTCACCGGGTGGTCCGCCGCCGGGTGTGAACCGGCGCTGATGGGGCTCGGACCGGTCGCGGCCACGTCCAAGCTGTTCAGCAGGACGGGTGCGAGCTTCGACGACTTCACGCTGATCGAGCTGAACGAGGCATTCGCGTGCCAGGTGCTCGGCGTGCTGAAGGAATGGGGATTCGAGGACCGGGACCGCTTGAACGTCAACGGTTCCGGGATCTCGCTCGGACACCCGATCGGCGCGACCGGAGCGCGAATGACGACCACCGCGCTGCATGAATTGCGGCGACGTGGCGGTGGCAAGGCGCTTCTTACGATGTGCATCGGTGGCGGGCAGGGAATGGCCGCCATCGTCGAGGGAGTCTAGCCCCGACTGATACGCGCGTCCGCCGGCTCCGACGCCGGGGTCGGCGGACGCGACATCACGTGATTGACGAGGAGTGCGACGAAGACGACCGCGCACCCGATGGCACCCACGGCGAGAGCGAGCCTGATTCCGTTTTCGGTGGGAAGTAGGTCCGGTGCCAGGTTCGCGGCGAGCACCGCACCCGCGAGGGCGCTGCCGAACGAGCCGCCGACGGTGCGCAGCACCTGGTTGAAGCTCACGGCGCTGCCGAGTTCGGTGTCGGCGACGCTGCGGGCGATCAGAGCAGGCATCGCCGCGTACGTCATGCCCATTCCGGCACCGAACCCCAACATCCCGATCAGGATTTCCCACAGCGCATTGTGGGCGACCCAGAGAAGCACGCTCGAGGCCGTCACGAGGCCTGCACCGACGAGCAGCAGAGTCCTCATGCGTATCCGGTGCGAGACCGTGCGGACGAGTCGGTTCGCGCCGAAACTTGCCACCGACAGGGGAAGCATCACGAATCCGGCCCAGAACAGGGGCAGCGCGATCCCGTATCCGGTGGAGGTGGGCGCCTGGGCGATGAGGCTGCCGATCGAGAGCCCGATGTACATCGCGGCGCCGAGGCCGATCGCGGTGCTGTTCGCGACCAGCACGTCACCGTTGCGCAACACCCGCAGGTTGATCAGCGGGTGGGGGGTGCGCAGCTCGACGAGGGACCACGCCGTCAGCAGCGTCGCCGCCCCGGCAAAGAATCCGAGGGTCCACGGTGAGCCCCAGCCCCACCGGGAGCCTTCGCTGACGGCGACGAGGAGCGACGCGAGTCCGGTACCCACCAGCAGTGCCCCCGGGACGTCGAGGGTGTTGCGTGGTGCCTGCTCGTCAGGGCCTGCGGGAACGACACGCCAGACGACGAGGATGGTGGTGATCAGGAACAGCGCCGCGAACCAGAAGGCGAAACGGAACCCGAGCAGATCGGCGAGGATGCCGGTCAGGGGGTATCCGAGTCCCAGGCCTGTCGTCACCGTCACCGACAGGCTGGAGATGCCGAAACGTGCCTGGTTTTCGGGGAGATAGCGGCGGGCCAGAGCGATCGTCACCGGAACGATTCCGTAGGTGAGTCCCTGCAACGCGCGTCCGATCAGGAAGACGGTGAAGTTGGGAGCGGCGGCCGCGACGATCGAACCGACGAGGATCGTGGTCAGGGAGAACAAGAGCAGGCGCTTCTTGTGGGGGCCGTCGCTCAGCCGGCCCATGATCGGTGTTGCGACCGCGCCGACCAGGAGGTTGACAGTGAGCATCCATTGGCCGGTGCTCACCTCGACGTGCATGTCGTGGGAGATCGTGGGCACCAGGAGCATGCCGAGTGAACTGACGATCGCGGTCGTCAGGGCGGCATACGCCAGGGCCGGCAGTAATCGGGGACTCGTTGTGGACTCAGTCGACTGGGACATCGTCCACCAACTTGCGCAGAATCGGGACGACGGAGTCGAGAGTCTTCTTCTCCTCGTCCGTCAGCCGTTCCGCGATGGCGTGTTCCAGCCAGTCCAGGCCTTTCGACCGCTCCAGCGCCAGCCTCTCCCGGCCGGCATCGGTGAGCTCGATCCAGATTCGGCGTCGATCCTGCTCATCGGGCGTCCGTGCAACCAGGCCGAGACTCTCGAGTTCGCGCACGGCCGTGGCGATCGCCTGGGGGCTGATCCTCTCGGCCGCCGCGAGTGTCGAGGCAGACGTTTGTCCGTGCTTCGACAGGTAGGCGAGCACGCCTATCTTGCCGACGGAGATCGACCTGCCTGCGGTGAGCTGGCGCCAGATCGGGCGCAGTGCTTCCCGCAGGACCTGCGCGGTGGCCTGTTCGGTGATCATGAGCAAAGCGTACAACCAAATTGATCAATTTAATTGACTAAATGGGGAGGCTCACACCGGCAGCGGCCAGGATCGCCCGCACCGGTCACCGTCGGCGATATCCTCGAGAGGGCGCCATCGAGAGGTGAGTCCACTGGTGTATCCGCGCTGGTCGTGCCGTTGGGACCAGCGCGCGAAACCATGAGCCGACGGGGTGAGTAGACCGTCCGATGGGTGAAGGTGATCCGCTCGACACTCAGCGGTACCCGCCGCCCCCCCGGCAGCCGAACTGGGTGCATCCGGGTTCGACGATGTGCAGGAGATCGGCCGCGGCGGGTTCGGCGTGGTCTACCGCTGCACCCAGGCGGACCTGGATCGCACGGTGGCGGTGAAGGTGCTCACCGTCGAACTCGACGACGAGAACCGGGCGCGGTTCTTCCGGGAGCAGAAGGCGATGGGCCGGCTGACCGGGCATCCGAACATCGTCAACATTCTGCAGGTCGGTGCCACCGGCGGCGGACTTCCCTACATCGTGATGCCGTATCACCCGCAGGATTCGCTGGAGGCCCGGGTCCGCGAGGACGGTCCGCTCCCGTTGGATCAGGTTCTTCGGGTGGGGGTGAAGATGGCCGGTGCGGTGGAGACGGCGCACCGGTTCGGGATTCTGCATCGGGACGTCAAACCCGGGAACATTTTGCTCACCGATTACGGGGAGCCCGAATTGGCCGACTTCGGTATCGCGCACATCAGCGGCGGGTTCGAGACCGCCACCGGCGCGGTGACCGGGTCGCCGGCCTACACCGCGCCCGAGGTGCTCGGCGGTGATCCGCCGAGTCCGGCCGCCGACGTCTACGGGCTCGGTGCCACCCTGTTCAGTGCGCTGACCGGGCATGCCGCGTTCGAACGTCGCAGCGGTGAGCAGGTGGTCGCGCAGTTTTTGCGGATCACCACGCAGGCGGTGCCGGATCTGCGTGAGCACGGGATTCCCGAGGATGTGTCCGCGGTGATCGCCCGCGCGATGTCCCGCGAGCCCGGTCAGCGGCCGGCCACCGCCGCCGACTTCGGGGAACAGCTGCGAGGGCTGCAACGCGCCCACGGCTTCCCGGTCGACGAGATGGCACTTCGTGCGGAGGCCGATGCGCGGGGGAACGGAGAGCAACCGACCTCGCTCGGCGGGCGATTGTCGCAGCCTTCCTCCACGCTGGGCGCGACGGGAACTCTTCCCCTGGAGCTGACCAGTTTCGTCGGCCGTCGGCACGAGTTGACCGAGGCGAAGAATCTGCTGGCCGGATCCCGTTTGGTGACGTTGACCGGGATCGGGGGTCTGGGCAAGACCCGGCTGGCGATGCGGATCGCAGCGAGTGTGCAGCGTGAGTACGCCGACGGGGTTCGCCTGGTCGAGTTGGGTGAACTGCGCGACGGGTCGTCGCTGGTCGATGCGGTGGCCGCAGCGGTGGGGGTGCGGGACTACTCGGCGAGGCCGTTGCGGGAGGTCCTGATTGAGCACCTGGCGGTACAGGAACTGCTGTTGGTTCTCGACAATTGCGAGCAGGTGGTGGATGCGGTCGCCGAACTCGCCGCCCACCTGTTGCGGGTGAGTCCGCGGTTGCGGATGCTGGCCACCAGCCGTGAACCCGTGGGCATCGGTGGGGAGGCGGTGCTGCGGGTCCCCCCGTTGGCTGTCCCGGATCCCGGGCGGCGGACCTCGTTGCGGGGGTTGCCCAAATACGATGCGGTGACTCTGTTCGCCGAACGCGCCGCTGCCGCGGTCCCGGGTTTCGCGCTCACCGAGGAGAACGCGGCGACCGTGGCGGGGATCTGTCACCGGCTCGACGGGTTGCCGCTGCCGATCGAACTGGCGGCGGCGCGGTTGCGGGCGATGTCACCCGAGCAGATCCTGGGCCGGCTGACCGACCGCTATGCCCTCCTGACCCGCGGCAGCCGGGGTGCGCCGACGCGGCAACAGACGCTGAGGTTGTCGGTGGACTGGAGTTTCGAGTTGTGCACCGCCCGTGAACAACTGGTGTGGGGACGGTTGGCGGTGTTCGCGGGAAGCTTCGAACTCGATGCGGCGGAGCAGGTGTGCGGTGAGGGCCTTGGCCCGGACGAGTTGCTGGACACGCTGACGTCCTTGGTGGAGAAGTCGATCCTGATCCGGGAGGAGCACGGGTCGGTGGTGCGGTTCCGGATTCTCGAAACTCTCCGCGAATACGGTTACGAGAAACTCGAGCAGACCGGTGCGGCTGTGGTGTTGCGTCGCCGCCATCGGGATTGGTACGAGGCGTTGGCGCTCGCCGCGGAGGCCGAGTGGATCAGCGCCCGCCAGCTCGACTGGATCGCCCGGCTGAAACGGGAACACGCGAATCTGCGGGAGGCCCTCGAGTTCAGCGTCGACGACGACCCCGCCGCCGGTCTGCGCATCGCTGTGGCACTGTTCCTGTTCTGGAGCTCCCAAGGCCTCTACAACGAGGGGCGACGGTGGTACGACCAGCTGCTCGCCCGCGAGAGCGGCCCGCCCACCCTGGATTCGGTCAAGGCGCTCTACAGCCACAGCGTAATGGCTTTCGCTCAAGGCGACCTTCATGCCGCGACAGCGCTCGTCGAGGAGGCGCGGACTCGCACCGCCGACACGAGTGACCCCCTACTGCGCGCCTACGTCGACTGCGCCGACGGAATGCTGGCCCTCTACAGCGGTGATCTCGCGCGAGCGTGCTTGCAACTGGACATTGCGCTCGCCGAGTTCACCGAACGCGGAGATCAACTGCTCCAAGTATCCATCCTGTATCCGTTAGGCCTGGCGCATGGACTGTCAGGCCGGACGGACCAGGCGATCGAATGCCACGAACGTGCGCTCGCGATCACGGAAACGCACGGCGAGACGATGTACCGGTCTCATTCGCTGTGGGCCTTGGGAATTGCCGTCTGGCAGCGGGGTGATGCGGATCGCGCGGTCCGGCTCCTCGACGAGGCGCTGGAGCTGACCAAGCGGGTGCGCAGTCCGCGCGTCGTCGCAGCCCGTCTCGCAGCCCTCGCCTGGATCGGCCTCGAACAACACGACGCACTCCGGGCCGCCGTGCTGCTGGGGGCCGCCGACGAGCTGGCGCGGGCGATCGGAAGTTCCGCCGTCATCCATTCCAACCTGATCGTCTACCACGAGGAATGCGCCGAGAATGCCCGGAAAGAACTCGGCGACAAAGCGTTCGCAGCAGCGAAGCGCAGAGGTGAACAACTCGGCTTCGACGCGGCCATCGCCTTCGCCCTCCACGAGCAACCACCCGGGACCTCCACACCCGACACCGACGCGCCGGCGCGACTGACCAAGAGGGAAAGCCAAGTCGCCGACCTGATCGCCGAAGGCCTGACCAATCAGGCCATCGCCGACCGCCTGGTGATCTCACCCCGCACGCACAAGGTCATGTGGAGCACATCCTGGCGAAACTGGGGTTCACCTCCCGGACACGGGTCGCGGCCTGGGTCGTGGAGCGGGCGCACGATTAGCCGCACGGGAGTGCACGAATAATTAGCGCCGTCGGACTGATGTTGGTCACCAGCTCCCGAGGGGAGTCACCGAGGAAGCCATTTCCAGGGCTTGTCCCAGTGGCCGGGTGGCGGCACGAACGGAAGCTGTCCCAACTGGCCCGGCGGTGGGATGAACGGCAGCTGTCCCAGCTGTCCGGGCGGTGGAACCACGTCGGGTACGGAGATACCGGGAATCGGCGGTGGCCATGGATCAGCATTTGCCGTGCCGGTGCCGAGCCCCAGTGCGCTGAAGCCCAGCGCACCGGCGATCACGGCTCCCACCACGGTCTTCTTCGAATTCATCGTGAACTCCTTCTGCGGCTGCTCTACCTCGTGCTGTGGAGGGGCGCGCCGTTTGCACCCTTCTATTGTGCGCACTTCTGGGGACGCTGTCGTCCGCCCGGGGCGGAAGTTCCGGTGTACTCACGCGCAGCGCGCGGATCCAACTGCCGAATCCCGCTCGCGGGACGGACACTGCGGCTTACGATTGAGATTCAAGCCCCTGCGGCTCCTTCCCTCTGGTCGCGTGCCCAGCCGAGTGCATCCCACGGAATCCGACAGCCGGTCTCGCCAAGAGAGCGAGTAGCCGGTGCGTCGAGTATCGGAGGGATGCAATGAGTGCAACACCCACTTTGAAGAAGGCGCTGAGCCAGCGGCAGCTGACGATGATTGCGATCGGCGGGGTGATCGGCGCAGGCCTGTTCGTCGGCTCGGGCGTCGTCATCGGCGACACCGGGCCGGGGGCCTTCATTACCTACGCCCTTGCCGGGGTCCTGATCATCATGGTCATGCGGATGCTGGCGGAGATGGCGGTGGCCAATCCGTCGACCGGGTCGTTCGCCGATTATGCCCGCGCCGCGTTGGGCAACTGGGCCGGGTTCTCCGTCGGCTGGTTGTACTGGTACTTCTGGGTGATCGTCGTCGGCTTCGAGGCGATCGCCGGCGCGACGATCATTCAGTACTGGATCGACATCCCGTTGTGGTTGTCGGCGTTGGTTCTGATGATCTTGATGACGGCGACGAATCTGTTCTCGGTGTCGTCGTTCGGCGAGTTCGAATTCTGGTTCGCCGGCATAAAGGTGGCCGCGATCGTGGTGTTCATCGGGCTGGGCTCGCTGTTCGTGTTGGGGGTGTGGCCGAATAAATCGCTCGATTTCTCGAACCTGTGGAGCCATGACGGGTTCCTGCCGTTCGGCGCCATGGCCATTACCGTCGGTGTGGTCACGGTGATCTTCTCCATGGTCGGCGCCGAAATCGCGACGATCGCCGCCGCGGAGTCGGCGGACCCGGAGCGGGCGGTGACCAAGGCCGCGAACTCGGTGATCGTGCGGATCGCCGTGTTCTTCGTCGGCTCCACCTTCCTGCTGGCGACGATCCTGCCCTGGAACGACGAAGATGCGGCCGCGTCCCCCTTCGTCGCCGCGTTCACCGAAATGGGGATCCCGTACGCCGACCACATCATGAACGCCGTGGTGTTGACGGCCGTGTTGAGCTGCCTCAACTCGGGTATGTACACCGCCTCCCGCATGTTGTTCGTGCTCGCGGCGCGCCGGGAGGCGCCCGCACAGCTGGTCAGGGTGACCCGTCGCGGGGTGCCTGCCACCGCGATACTCGCGTCCTCGGTGGTCGGTTTTCTGTGTGTCATCGCCGCCGCAGTGTCACCGGACACCGTCTTCGCCTTCCTGCTGAATTCCAGCGGTGCGGTCATCCTGTTCGTCTACCTGCTCATCGCCGTCTCCCAGATCGTGCTGCGGTACCGCACCCCGGACTCGGAGCTACGGGTGAAGATGTGGCTGTTCCCGGTGGTGTCGATCATCACCGCCGTCGCGATTGTGGCGATCCTGGTGCAGATGTATCTGCAGGAGGATGTGCGATCGCAACTGGTGCTGAGCCTGCTGTCGTGGGCCGTCGTCATCGTGTTGTTCCTCGCAAACAAGTGGTTCGTAGGTCGGCGCCCCGTCGTGGAAGGGGTCTCGGCGACGACACGGCCACACCGTGTGCTGGTGCTGGCGAACCAGACCGTCCAGTCCAAGGAAATGCTCGACGAACTCCGCCGTATCGACGCCGATCGGGATGCCACCTACTTCGTGGTCGTGCCGGCCAGCCCGATCGAGACCGGAACCGCCGCCACCCACGGTCCACTCGACGTCGCGGAAGCGACCCGAGAGGTCGCACAACGGCGGCTGGACGACACGCTGGCGACACTCCGCGCGGAGAACCTCGAAGCCGATGGCGAGTTGGGCGACTACCGGCCGCTGCGGGCACTGGCCGCCGCCGTCGACTCGTTCCGTCCGGATCAGATCGTCATCTCGACACTGCCACCAGAAGAATCGATATGGCACCGCTTCGACGTCGTGGACCGTGCGCGCGCCGAGCACGATGTGCCGGTGACGCACGTCATCGCCGCCCCGGTCGCCGCAGAGGGATCGCCTCGATGACCATCATCGCCGGCTTCAGCTCGAGCCGTCAGGGCACCGCGCCCCTCAACCTGGCAGTGCAGATATCACGCTGGACCGGCGACAAGGTTGTGGCCGCGGCGATCGTGGAACGGCCGTGGCCGGCGAAAGACGACCCCATCGAACGCGAATACCTGGGCTACGTCACCGAGCAGGCTTCGCACGCACTGGACAGGGTGGTCGGCCAGCTGCCCGGGGGCCTGGACATTCCCCGCATCGTCCACCAATCCGATTCCATTCCAACAGGTTTGATCGAACTCGTCACCGCCCACGACGCGCGTCTCGTCGTTGTCGGGTCGTCATCGTCCGGGTTGCTGGGCAGGGTGACGCTGGGCAGCGTCACCGAACGGCTGGTCCACACCGCGTCAGTGCCCGTCGCGATCGCTCCGCGCGGCTACCCGCCGGTGCCCGAGTCCATCCGCCGGATCACCGTCGCGTACGGCGGCGAGGCCGACGTCAACGGTCTCGTTGCCGCCACCGCCGAACTGGCCAGACAGTGGCCGGTGCAGTTGCGGATCGTGTCGTTCACGGTGCGGCCGATGACGATGTTCGGCGGTGCGATCGAGCGATCGACGGAGGACCTCGTCGTCCAACAGTGGGCACGCCGGACGCGCGACGATATCGTCAAGCAGCTCAACGCAGTTCGCGCCCGAATCCCGGTTCCCGACGTGGACGTCGTGGTCGGCAGCGGCCACGACTGGCGCGAAGCGGTGGAGGCCGTCTCCTGGGAAGCCGGCGACATGCTGGCGCTGGGGTCGGGCGCAGCCGGACCCGCAGCTCACGTATTCCTCGGCTCGGCCGCCTCGAAGATTCTGCGTCACGCTCCGGTGCCCGTGCTGATCGTTCCCAGAAACACGGTGACGGCCTAGGCGTCGGTCGTGCTGCCCCGTCCGGGAGAAAACATCCCGCTTCAACGACTAGGACGTTCGTTGTTGGGTACTACTTCCGTACCAATCCGTGTCGCAGGGGAGGGGCCATGACAGCCGAGAACGAGGGCGACCGCACCGACGTCGACAAGGCGTTGCTCGGGCACACCACCTATCGCAGCCTCGGCGAACAGCAGCTCTCACCCGCAGAGGAGCGATTCGAGAAGGGCCGCCGCACGATCGGGCTCTTTCTGGCGCCGCTGATCACGCTCGCGTTCCTCGCCCTGCCGATCGACATACCGCCCAACCAGCAGACGTTGGCCGGCGTGCTGCTCGGCGTCATCGTGCTGTGGGTGACCGAGGCGGTGCCGATCCCGATCGGCGGGCTGCTCGGGGTGGCGATCGTGGTGTTTCTGGGCGTGGCGCCGGCCGACGAAGTTCTCGCCGCGTTCGGGTCGTCGACGATCTTCACGTTCATCGGAGCGTTCATCCTCGCTCAGGCGATGCTCAAACACGGCGTCGCACGGCGGTTCGCGTTTCGGATACTGACCCTGCCGCGTGTCGGCCAGTCCACCACCGGTGTGATCGTCGCGTTCGGCACGATCACGTGCGGACTCTCGGCGTTCGTATCCAACACCGCGACCGTGGCCATGCTGCTGCCCACCGCCCTGGGCATCCTCGGCGTCATCGCGAAGCTCATGCAGCGCCGCGGCGTCGTCGCCGAGGACTTCGACCCGTTGCGCGTCAGGGTGGGCGCCGCGATCATGCTGATGCTCGCATACAGCGCAAGCGTGGGCGGCCTGCTGACGCCGGTTGGGAGCCCACCCAATCTCATCGGACGCGGGCTCATCGAGGAGGCCACGGGGGAGCGGATCAGCTTCGGGCAATGGATGGTGATGGCCATCCCGATCTGCCTGCTGATGTTCATCGCGCTCGCCATCATCCTGCTGCGCATCAACAAACCGGAGATCCGGCGCATCGAAGGCGTCGCCGACTACCTGGCGGAGCAGCGCGCGGAAATGGGTCCGCTGTCGCGGGCGGAGAAGAACACGCTCATCGCGTTCGGAGTCACGGTGACGCTGTGGATCCTGCCCGGTGTCGTCGCGGTGATCGCCGGCAACGACTCGGATCTCTACGGCACGATTAGCGACCGACTCGACGAGGGCATGGTCGCAGTCTTCGGGGCGGCGTTGCTCTACCTTCTGCCGACCGATTGGGAGAATCGCGAGTTCACGCTGACCTGGCGGGACGCAGCAGAGATCGACTGGGGCACGATCGTGCTGTTCGGCAGCGGCATCATCTTCGGCGCACTGCTCGCCGACACCGGACTCGCCGAGACGATCGGCACCTCCGTCGCCGACTCGCTGGGCCTGACGAGCGTCGTCGCCATCACCGTGTTCGCCGTGCTGCTGGCCATCGCCGTATCGGAGACGACGAGCAACACGGCGTCGGCGGCGGTCGTGGTGCCGATCGTGATCCCGGTGGCGTTGGCGGCCGGGGTCAACCCCTTCGTGCCTGCGCTCGCGGCCACGTTCGCCGCGTCGTTCGGCTTCATGCTGCCGGTCTCGACGCCGCAGAACGCCGTGGTCTACGGCTCCGGAGCCGTCCGGATCACCACGATGATCCGAAGCGGAATAACCTTCGACATCGTCGGCGCGATCCTGATCATCGTCTTCCTGCCCTTGATGATCGCCGTGGTCGGCCTCGGCGGTGGGTGATCAGGCGGTACGGCCACCTGAAGAAGTTGTTGTTACAGCCCCGGCAGTTCTGTCCGGGTGACGTTTTGGCTCCCCTAGGGTGCCTGGTGTGCGTGGCGGCACGACCACATTCTTGAAACCGATCACGACGGTCCCGGTCTCGAACGACCGGCATCACGGGGTACGTATCCCAGTCGGGTTTTCGGAATGGAGGAATGGATGTCGCCGAATTGTCATGTCGTTTCTGCGGGTGTGGGAACGGTGGAAGGTCGTGTCGACCGGTCCCGGCTGGAGGAGGATGGCTACGTCGTCGTCCACGACGTACCCGACCGCACCGCTGCAGCGGAAGTGGTTGGCTCGCTGGGTGATCTGGTTCCGCAATACAACGGTCTGCTCACCCACGAGGTGACGTACCGCCCCGGCAACGATCATCGGGCGTACTCGCAGAGCGCGAACACGATTCTGGCGCACACCGAGGCGCCGGGCTGGGATCCCAGCCCGGCGTACCTGGCGCTGTTCTGCCACCGGCAGGCACGCTGCGGCGGCGGCCACACCGATCTGCTCGACATCCGGCGGCTCGTCGACGCCCTGGAACCGGCCGAGGTCACCCTGATGACGGACTCCGAACTGACCTTCCCGGGCCCGGACGGGGGTGTACGCACCACGATGCTGGGCGCGGACGACACCGGCCGCACCGCCCTGCGCTTCAGCTACAACCTGCTCACCGCGGCCGACTACGACCCGCACCACGAGTCCGACGTCGACGACTCCCGGCTGCCGCTCGGCCGGTCCGGTCGCAGGTTGGCGCATCGCGTCAGCGACCTGTTCCACGAGCTGCGCACCCGCGTGCTGATCCCCGAGAATGCGCTGCTCATCTGGGACAACCAGCGCATGCTGCACGCGCGTTCGGAGTACGCCGACCGCGCCCGTCACCTCACTCGTTTCTGGGCCGGCGACCGGACTCGCGCATGATCATCGACGACCTGCAGTGCTCCGACGCCGACGGGCTGGTCCACCTCCCCGGACTGCCGTCGTTCGACCCCGCCGACGAAGCCGAGAACGCCGTCATCAGCCGCCTCGCCGGCAATTGGCACCGACGGTCGACGGTGAAGCGCGACGAGCCCGACCTCGACGAGTTGTTCGACGCCGGCCGGGCCGACTACCCCGAGGGCATCGTGCCGTTCCGCGACCATCCGACGTGGCAGGCGATGCCCGACGCGCTGCGGTCGCGGCTGCTGAGCTGGGCCTGGATCGCGTACAACCGGCACACGGTGCTCGCCGAGCAACGCGTCGCCAACCCGGCGTTCGCGCTCGTGATGGACGGGGAGTTCCCGGGGCTCGGCGGCCAGGACATGGACATCGCCCTCGCCCAGGCCATGGTCGACGAGCAGTACCACACCCTGATGCACATCAACGCGAGTGCGCTGACCAGACGTAAACGGGGGAACCCGTTCCCCGACAGCGCGTTACCCGAATCCCACACCTCACGGACGCACCGTCGGCTGCGGGCCCATGCCGCCGAACGCTGGCAGCGCAGCCTGACCACGCTGGCCTTCGCCACAGTGTCCGAGATCTCGATCAACGCGTATCTCGATCTGCTCGCCGACGATCACGACATCCAGGTGGTCAATTCCACCACCGCAAAGCTGCACAACCGGGACGAGTACTGCCACGCATCGATTTCCGACGAGATGGCGAAGCTGGTGTACGACGTGCTGGACCCCGTCAAACGCCGCTTCTTCCTGGACATGCTGGTCGCCGGACTGGAGGCGTTCGTCGCCACGGACTACACGACGTGGGAGGCGATCTTCCGCATCGAGAAGGTCACCGGATGGGAGAAGATGCTCGCCGACGTGCGGGCCGAGAAGTCCGGTTCGCGGCTCGTGCGCGACTACAGCGGTCTGTATTCGCTGATGTCGGACATGAATGTTCTGGGCGAGGTCGACTTCGACTGGGGCCTGGCGGTGACGGACAAATGACCGTCCTCGATCTCGACACCCGCACAGCCCTCGCTCCGCGATCGATCAGCGGCGACCGGCTCCGCAAGCTCGTCGCCGAGCGTACCGGCGACCCGATGCTCGGGCACGAGGCACACGTGGTGTCCCAGGTGCTGCCGTTCAAGGTCAGCAGCTACGTCGTCGACGAACTGATCGACTGGGGCCGTGCGCCCGACGATCCGATCTACCGGCTGACCTTCCCACACCGCGACATGCTCGAGCCCGAGCACTTCGCGCTGATCGAACAGGCCGTGGCGCAGGGAGATCGGCGCACCGTCCGGCAGGCCGTCGACACGGTCCGCGCCGCACTGAACCCGCATCCCGGTGACCAGCTGAGCATGAACGTTCCGCAGCACGACGACATCGACGGTTCGGGCATGCAGCACAAGTACGCCGAGACCCTGCTGGTGTTCCCCCGCCAGGGGCAGACGTGCCACAGCTATTGCGGCTACTGCTTCCGCTGGGCCCAGTTCGTCGACACCCCGGACCTGAAGATGGCCATGTCCGGGCCGGAGGCGATGACCCGGTACCTCGACCTGCACCCCGGTATCACCGACGTGCTGTTGACCGGCGGCGATCCGCTGGTGATGCGGACCGAGTTGCTGGCCTCGTATCTGGAGCCGCTGCTCGAACCGGGGCGGGAACACGTCGAGACCATCCGGATCGGCACGAAAGCCGTCTCGTTCTGGCCGTACCGGCTGTTGGCCGGGCCGGAAGCCGACGACCTGCTGCGGTTGCTCGAGCGGCTGACCGCCGCCGGCAAACACGTCGCGATGATGCTGCACCTGTCGCACGTCGCGGAACTGCAGACCGATGCCGCCCGGACGGCGCTGGCCCGGTTGGCATCGACCGGTGCGGTGCTCCGCGCTCAGGCCCCGGTGGTGCGTCACGTCAACGACGACCCGCGCACGTGGGCCGACCTCTGGCAGGCGCAGGTCCGCAATCGGGTCGTGCCGTACTACATGTTCGTCGAGCGGGACACCGGTGCGCGACCGTATTTCGGTCTGCCACTCGCGCGAGCGGTCGACATCTACCGCGAAGCGCTGCAACGGGTCTCCGGACTCGGGCGGACCGCGCGGGGACCGGTGATGTCGGCGTCGCCGGGGAAGGTCGTGGTCGACGGCGTCGTCGACCTCGACGGCGGACGTGCGTTCGCGCTGCGGTTCCTGCAGGCACGCCGGCCGGATCTGGTGGGCAAGCCGTTCTTCGCGAAGTTCGACGAGCACGCGCAGTGGTGGGACGACCTCCGCCCGCACGGCCCGCGCGACCGCGAATTCTTCGGTGTCGGAGGCACCGCGTGAGGGTCACCGCGCACGAGATCAGCTTGACGCAACGGCATCTGTGGCGCTCTGCCCGAGAGGCGATTCCGGTGCAGCGGGGACTGGTGGTGGAGGTGGAGCAGGACGGTCTCGCCGGGTTCGGCGAGGCATCCGCGTTCATGACCGACCACTACAACTCGGGCCTGGACCGGATGCACGCGGATCTGCGACGGATTGCGCCGTTGCTGATCGACCTCGGTCCCGACGACCCGTTCGCGGTGTGGCGAGCGCTGTCCGCGGAGCTGCCCGATTCGCCGTTCGTCCTGGCCGCCCTCGACACCGCGGTGCACGATCTGCGGGCACGGCTGCTCGGTGTGCCGCTGTGGCAGTCCCTCGGCCTGGAACGCCCGCGGGAGTTGCACTCCAGCTTCAGTATCGGGCTCGACGAGACCGGGGTGATGGTCCGTAAACTCCGCGAGCGGCCCGGATGGTCGGCGTACAAGATCAAGCTCGCCGACCCGGGCGACCTCACCGTCGTCAAGGAACTCCGCTGCCACACGACCGCACCGTTCTACGTGGACGGCAACTGCGGCTGGGAGCTGTCCCGACTGCTCCCCGTCCTGCCCGGGCTGCAGGAACTCGGCGTCCAGCTGATCGAGCAGCCGTTTCCGCGCTCGGCGTGGCGCGACGCCCGGATCCTGAAGGAGCGCAGCCCGATCCCGGTGATCGCGGACGAGAGCATCGCGTCGCCGCAGGACCTGGACGCCTGCACCGGCGCGTTCGACGGAATCAACGTCAAACCGATGAAGGCCGGAGGGATCACCCCGTCCCTCGCGCTGCTGCGCCGAGCCCGTGAACGGGGTCTTATCACCATGCTCGGCTGCATGCCCGAATCCGCGGCCGGGGTGTCGGCCACGGCCCACCTCGGCGGATTGGCCGACCATCTGGATGTCGACGCAATCGACCTTCTCGCGGTGAACACCGGCCGCGGACTGACGCTCGACGGCGCCGGCCGCGTCACCCTGCCGGATCGTCCCGGTTCCGGTTACTTCCCCGATCCGGCCGCGCACGGCTGGCAGGTTCGGCCGGTGTCCGCCGCCGACGTGCGACCGATCCGCCATACCGTGCTCCGGCCCGGTCAACCGGCCGAGACCTGCGTCTACCCCGAGGACGCGCACGCCGGCACCCGGCACTTCGCCACACTCGCCGCGGGGCGCCCGGTCGGCGTGGCCTCGCTGTACCACGAGGATCCACCCGAAACCCACGCCGTACCAGGTCTTCTCCCCGGCCGGGAGTGGCGCCTCCGCGGTATGGCCACCCTCGAGGAGGTTCGCGGTACCGGTGCGGGGACCACACTCCTGCGCACCGTACTCACGAACGCCGCGCTGGCCGGCGCCGGCGCGGTCTGGTGCAACGCCCGCACCACCGCCGCCGGCTTCTACGTCAAGCAGGGCTTCCGGATTCTGGGCCCGGAGTTCGACATCCCGGGCATCGGCCCCCACGTCTTCATGCATTGGAGTACTTCATGATCCACCAGACACCGAACCCTGGTTCGCTGATCGACGAGCAGGAGGCCCGTTGGCTTGCCTCGATCGCACTCGTCGATGCCGGAGTGCCGGAGGACGACGCCGATCAGGTGGCTGCCGCGCTCGTCGACACGTCCCTGCGCGGCATCGACACCCACGGTCTGCGGTTGCTGCCGCAATACCTGGACGAACTCGCGACCGGCGTCGCAAATGCAGCGGCGTGCCCGACCGTGGTCCGGGACCGTGGGGCCGGACTGCTGCTGGATGCGGACGGCGCACTCGGCGTGCTCGCCGGACTCGCCGCCGCCCGCCTGGCAGCCGACCGGGCCAAGGCTTTCGGCGTCGCGGCGGTGGGCGTGCGCAATTCCAACCATTTCGGCGCGGCGTCGGTCTACACCCGGCACCTGGCCGGGCAGGGGATGATCGGTATCGCCGTCACGTCGGCCGCCTCCCGGGTGGCTCCGTACGGCGGGGTCGAGCCGCTGTTCGGCACCAACCCGATCAGCGTGGCCGCGGGCACGGGGGACGACGGGCTCGCCCTCGACATGGCCACCAGCCAGGTGTGTTTCGGTGAGGTGAAGCACCGCCGGGCCGAGGGGCGGCCGCTGAACGGAGGGTGGGCCACCGATCGCGACGGGCAGCCCACCGCGGAACCCGGCGAGGCGTACGCCCTGTCGCCACTCGGCGGATACAAGGGACAGGGCCTGGCAATGGCGGTCACTCTGCTAGGCGCCGTGCTGACCGGGTCGCCGCCCGACTGGCAGCTCGAGCAAGTCGGTGAGGGAACCCCCGGTCGAAGCCGAGGGGTCGGCCACTTCGTCCTCGCCCTGGACCCCGGAGCGTTCAGCGGGCATGCGCAATTCACGGCCGGTCTGGCGGATCTCCTCGGCACCGTCCGCGGGGCGACGCCCGCCACTGGGACGCCGGTGGTGGCCCCGGGCGATCCGCAACGCGACCACGAGTGCGAACGACGGGCGCGGGGGATACCGCTGGACGCCCGGACCGCGGAGGTCTTCGCCACGCTGGAAACAACTTTCGATGGATTTGCCGCGACGAGGAAGGAAGCTTCTCGATGATTCTCGTACTGATCAGCCCGCGTGCCGCCGGGTTGCCCTTCGCCCAGTGGCTGCCGGAGAAGCGCGGACGTCTGGTGGCGGTCTGCGCCGAGGGAACGGATCCGGGTGAGGGATTCGCCGAGATCGTGACGGTCACCGACTATCGCGACGACGACGCGGTGCTGGGCGCCGCTCGGGAACTCGCCGGACGGCACCGGCCGAAAGCGGTCGTCGGCCTGGCCGAGGTCGATGTGGAGCGGGCCGCCAGGCTGCGCGGCGAACTCGGCCTTCCGGGCCTGGACACGGCCACGGCAGCCGGCTACCGCGACAAGATCCTGATGAAGGAAATGGCGCAGGCCGCAGGGCTTCTCGTCCCGGTCTTCGCGCCGGCGCGCCACCCGGCGGACATCGTCGACTTCATGGCAGGCAACCCGGGCCGGGTCGTCGTCAAACCGCGCAGTGGCTCCGGCTCCACCGGCGTCTACGTGCTCGATTCGCCCGCGCAGGCAACCGGACTCGCCGACATCGTCACGGCGACACCGTACGAAGTCGAGGAATTCATCGACGGCGCGGTGCACCATGTGGACGCCTTCCGCGTCGCCGGAGACCCGGTGGCCGCCATCGCGTCCCGCTACACCGGCCAAGGGTGCCTCGAGCACTGGACCGACGCCCCGTTCGGCTCCCGCTCGGTCGACACCACCGACCCGGTCTGCGCACGCCTGGTGGACGAGACCTGGCGGCTCGTCGATGCACTCGGCTCGCCGCCCACCGTCTGCGTGCACGCCGAGTTCTTCGTCACCGCCGACGGCGACATCGTGCTCTGCGAAGTGGCCGCGCGGATCGGCGGCGGGCCGATCCCGACGATGCTCCGCCACGTCCTGGGCATCGATCCCCGGCATCTCTGGGCGCGGGTGGAATGCGGGCTGCCGACCGACCTGGATGCTGTCCGGGGCCGGGTGGCGACCGCCCCGCACACAGCGTTCTACGGCGTGCCGCCGCGCCGGGGCCGGGTGGTGCGACTGCCGGACGCTCCGCCGGGCGTGCACGACTTCACGCTGAACACCCACGTCGGCGACGACTGGACCCCTGCCCGGTACAACGAGCGCAAGTCGGCGGACTTCCTCGCCCACTGGGTGGTGACCGACCCCGATTTCACGGCGCTGGGAAACCGGCTGATCGCCACCGCCGAACAGGTGAGCGCCGGATTCGAGTGGGACCGTCCCGAAAGCGAGGACGCAGCATGACCGCCATCGATGTCGACGGGATCACCGGCCACGTCCTGCCCCGCGGCGCCCGCCCCACGGCCGCCGACTTCGCGGGCATCGCCGACCCGGACACCATCTGGGAGGACGCGCGGTGGTGGCGGTTCACCGAACGCACCGACCTGCACGAGGTGCGTTATCTCGAGGTGCGCGCGGACGGCCGCACCGTCGCGGTCGCGCCGCTGCTGTTCACGGCGCGGCCAGGGGGCCTGCTCTTCTACGACCCACCCCGGCTGGCGGGAACCGCAGGGCCGATGGCCGAACCGGAGTTGCTCGATCACCCCGATCGGCTGCGCTGGGCCGAGCTGACCGAGGCGCTGTCCGGTGCCCGTGAGGATCAGTACCCGTCGGTGGCGCTCGCGACGTTCGGAAACCACCACGGTGTCGCGCACGCGCCCGGCCGCTCGCACGATCAGCGCCGCGCGGTCATGGCGGCCCTGCCCGGCCTGCTCCATCAGGCCGGTGACGAACTCGGCTGCCGCAGTGTGGCATTGCTGTACGTCGGTGCGTCCGACGCCGAGGAGGTGGACGGTTCCGCGTCCCGCGCCGGGTACACGGCGGCCCTGCTGGGCGCCGAGGGTGTGCAGGACCTGAGCGGGCACAGCTGGGCGGAATACGTCGCGAGCCTGAGCAAGCGCCGTCGCGTCCGGCTCCGCAAGGAGGTCGCCGACTACACCGAGGCCGGCCTGCGCACAGTGGTCCGTTGGGGTCCCGCGGCGATCGACGACGAGGTCGTCGCCCTCCAGGTCGCGCACCGGGCCAAGTACGGGCTGCCCGGCGGCGTGGACCGGGTCCGACGCGACTTCGACGCCGTCCGTGAGGAATTGGGCGATTCCTGTGTGGTGCTCGGTGCCGAACTCGACGGTCGCCTCGTGGGTTTCGTGCTCTACCTCCGCACCCCCGACACGTTGTTCGCCAGGACCGCCGGCTTCGCCCCGGGGATTCGTGGCTGCTACCTGACCCTGACCTACCACGAGACCGCGCACTGGGCGGTGGAGCACGGCATCCGTCGCGTCCACTACGGCCTCGCCGCCTACGAGGCCAAGACCGCCCGCGGATGCGAACTGCGACCCCGCTGGGGCTGGTTCGCCTTCCGCGGCGAGGGCGCCGACAAGTATCGAGAGGCTCTGACACTGCAGTCGCGCAGCATCGAGCGGCGGCTGGACCTGGTCGGCGCACCGGCAGTCCCTGTCCCGTCCCGGCGGCCCGCCGCCACCGAACCGAAAGCAGAACAATGGAACTGATCCCGACCGGCACCGTCTGGATGGACGGTGAATTCGTTGCCTGGGACCAGGCGCAGGTCCATGTATTGACACCGAGTCTGCACTACGGATGGGGTGTCTACGAGGGTATCCGGGCCTACGCGACCGACCGCGGTCCGGCCGTGTTCCGGCTGCGCGACCACCTGCGACGGCTGCACGACTCGGCACGGGTGTACCTGATGGACCCCGGGTGGTCGGTGGACGAGCTCACCGAGATCTCGCTCGAACTGCTCCGCCGCACCGGCCTGGACTCCGGCTATCTGCGACCGATCGTCTACCTCGGCTACGGCTCGATGGGGGTCGCGCCTGCGCTGGACACCGCCCGGGTGGCGATCGCGGCGTGGCCGTGGGGTTCGTACCTCGGCGAAACCGCGGACCAGGACGGCTGCCGCCTCGTCGTCAGCAGCTGGCAACGCAACGGCGTTCACTCGGTCCCGCCGCTCGCCAAAGCAACGGGTGCCTATGTCAATTCGGCTCTGGCGAAGGTCGGCGCGCTGCGCGCCGGATACGACGACGCACTGATGCTCACCTCCACCGGGCACGTCGCCGAAGCATCCGCCGCGAACATCTTCGCCGTCCGCGACGGTGAACTGATCACCCCTCCGGTCGGCGACAACATCCTGCCCGGTCTCACCCGCGACACCGTGATCACGCTCGCCCGCGACCTGGGGATCACGGTGAGGGAGCAAAGCCTGACCCGCAGCGAGCTCTACGTCGCCGACGAGGCGTTTCTCACCGGCACGGCCGCCGAGGTGGTCCCGGTGGCGTCGGTCGACGACCGCCCGGTGGCGGCGGGCGGGTGCGGCCCGATCACCAAGCAACTGCGCGACGTCTTCCACGACGTGGTCCGCGGGCGCGAGCCCACCTATCGTCACTGGCTGGAGTTCGCATGAGCACGCGTTCACTGCCCTCGGCCGTACCCGATCGGGTCGCGGCGATCTGGGACGCCGAAGGCCTCGGAATCCTGGAGGGTGCCGTCACCGGATTCGCGAGCGCGGCACACCTGCTCGACGGCAGCGCGTGGGCGAATGCGCGTCGCGAGGAGATCGCCGACCGGGTGGTCGACGTGATCGCCGTCCGGGCCTGGCACGCCCTTCCGCAGCTGTCGCACGGTCGCGCCCGGAGAGTCGCCCGGCGCTGCATCGCCTACTCGCTTGCAGCGGACACGGTCCGCGCCGACGGGAGCGGCACCGCCCGGGCCGACTGCTGGACCCTGACCACCCATGCGTTGGAACTGCTGACGATTCGCGAACACTTCGACGCGGCGGCCCACCGGTCCAGGGAGCTTCTCGGAGTCGCTCCCCGGGGAAGGTTGCTGGCGGCCTGGCAGATGGTGGACGACGCGCTCGGAGCCCTCGGCACCACCCGCCACGAATGGGTGGGTGCAGACCCCGCGACCGTCGCGGCCGCCGGGTGGGTGCTGGTCGACCGGATGAGCCGACTCCTCATGGCGGCGGCGCTGGTCGCGCAGTCCGTGGCAGCCGAGTCGGCTCAGGATGCCGAACTACTCGTCAACGCGGCCCGCCGGTACGCCTGGAACCACCTGCGGCGTCCGGCGCCCGAGGCGGCGACACCCACCCACGTGCAGCGGTCGGCCGATCTCGTGCACGCCTTCCTGACGCCGGGGAGCATCCCGTGACCACCCGCCTGCAGCGGCTGGGTGATGCGCTGCTTCCCGACAGCGCGGCCGGTCGCACGCTCGCCGTCGGCGCCGGCGTCGACTCGCTGGGTACCGGGATGTTCTTCGCGTCGTTCGCCCTGTACTTCATCGGCGTGGTCGGTCTCACCGCGAACCAGATCGCCCTCGCCACAACGACAGCGGGTGCGCTCGCGCTTCTCGCCCCGGTGCCCCTGGGCAGGCTGGCCGACCGGGTGGGGCCCGGCCGGTTCTACGTGGCACTCCTGCTGGTGCGCGGCATCGGCTACGGATGCTTCGCGCTCGTATCCGATTTCACCGCCTACCTCGTGCTCACCGTGCTGCTCACCGCGGCCGACCGGGCGAGCAGCCCGATCCAGCAGGCCGTCGTGACGGCGGTGATCGGCGGCCACGACCGGACCCGGACGATGGCGACCATCCGCGCCATCCGGAACGTGGGTCTCACCGCGGGGTTCCTGCTGGCGAGTGTCGTCTTCGTGACCGGCACCTCCGTCGCGTTCACGGCGCTGTTCCTGGGCAACGGAATCTCCTTCGTGGTCATCGCGTTCGCAGTCCGGCTCGTACTCCGGAGGACGGGAACGGTCGTGCAACGCACGCCTCTCCCCGCTGGTCCCGGGCCGGCTGAAACCGCGGTGCGCTCGCCGTTCCGCGACCGGTGGTTCATGGTCTTCACGGTCGGCAACGGTGTCCTGTCGCTGTACGACACCGTGCTGATCGTTCTGCTCCCGATCTGGGTCATCGAGTACACGTCGGTGCCGCTCGCATGGGTGCCGGTGCTCATGGCGGTCAACACCGTGCTGACGGTGGTCCTGCAGGTCTACGTCGCCCGGTTCGCCGAGGGCACGTCCGCGGCGGCGCGGCTCCTGACGTGGACCGGGGCGCTGATGGCCTTCTGCTGCGGTGCACTCGCCGTCGGCCAGATGGCCGACACCGTTCCGGCGATCGTCGCCGTTGTCGTTGCGGTGGTGGCACTGTCGGTCGCCGAGAACATCCACTCCGTGGCCGCCTGGGAACTGTCGGCCGAGCTGTCCCCGCGGCCCGCCGTCGCCCGCTATCTGGGCGCGTTCAGTCTCGGCATGACGGGCCAGAAGGTGCTCGGCCCCACCATTCTGGTCGTCGTCCTGTTGCCGGCCGGTCTCCTGGCGTGGCCCGTCCTGGCCGGGACGTTCGGGGCCGCGGCACTGGTCTCCCGGACGGCGGCGCATCGCAGTCTCGCGGAACGCGCACGGACGAAGGAACGCCCGGACGGCGACCGTCCTGCACTGTCTCCCTTCTCGATACTCGAGGTGAAGAAATGACCGAACACGTCCTCGTCGTCGGCAGCGGCCGCGACCTCCCGGGCCGGGTCCGTGACGCCCTTCCCGGCACCCGGACTTCGGTGATCTGCCGACTGGAATTCGTCGCCAAGCTTCGCCGTCTGACCGAGCACTCGCGGGTCATCGCCGTGCGGCACGACGCGCCGGACGAGGAGTGGATCGCGTTGGCCGCGGCGGCGCATGCGCAGCATCCGTTCACCCGGATCGCCACGTTCGGTGAACGCGACCAGGACCGCTGCGCAGCGATCGGGGAGGCCCTCGGCCTGTCCACCCACTCGCGCCGCACGGTGACGTCGGTCCACGACAAGAACGCCATGCGCGCCGCGCTTCGCGACTCCGGCGTCGACGCCACCGCCTCCGCCGTCGTCGCCGACGTGGATGCGTTGCGTGCCTTCGCGTTCGAACACGGCTTTCCCTGCGTGGTCAAACCGGTGTGCGGCGCGGGCAGTGCCGGGGTGGCCGTGGTTCGGGAGGAGAGCGCATTGGCCGCGGCGTTCGCACGCGCCGGGGGCGACTTCGACGGCCTGACCACCAGCGGGGTGCTCGTCGAGCGGTTCCACGAAGGCCCGCAATTCAGCGTGGAGGCCTTCTCGGAATACGGCGAACACCAGATCGTCGCCGTCACCCGCAAGTTCTCCGACCCGGCGAACTTCGTCGAACTCGGGCACGTGGCACCGGCAGCCCTCGCCGCGGAGCAGGAAGAGCGGATCCATACGTACGTGACGAGTGTGCTCGACGCCGTCGGTGTGGAGTTCGGTGCAACCCACACCGAGATCGTGCTCACCCCGACGGGTCCCCGGGTGATCGAAACCCATGTGCGGATGGGCGGCGACGAGATTCCGGCCCTGACCCTCGACGCCACCGGTGTGGACCTCGCCGAATGCGTCGTGCGGCAGACCGTCGGGGAGAAGGTCCTACCCGGGATCCGGGCCGTCCTCGCCGAGGAGCGGCCGGCCCGCTGTTCCGCGATCTGGTTCGCCGCCGCACCGGTCGCGGGTGTTCTCACCGACGTCAGCGGCGTCGATGACGCCCGGAAGGTCGACGGCGTGACCGACGTGCAACTCCTGGTCCGCCCGGGTGGCGCGGTCACCGTCCTGGAATCGTCCGATTCACGTGTCGCGTACGCACGCGCGGTCGGGGACACCGCCGAACAGGCACTCGACGCCGCCCGGGAGGCCATGGCACGCCTCGAATTTCAGGTGCGCGTGGCCGCCGCGAACACGGTGACGGTGTGAGCGCGCAGATGCTCCGCGGAGGTCACAGCCCGACGGCGGTCTCGAGGAGGTCGAGTTCGGCGTCGAGCTGATCGAGCATGGGGTGCAGGTCCGGGACGGTGCGGCGGCAGCCGGTGAGGCCGAAGACGATCTGGTCGTCGCTGCTGGTGCAGGTGATGTTGAGTGCCTGCCCGGTGGTGGGGATGGAGAGCGGGTAGAGGGATTCGAGTCGGGCCCCGTTCCAGTACAACGGGGTTCGGGGGCCGGCGACGTTGGAGATGACGACGTTGAAGGGTGGTCGCAGCGGACCCCGGCGGCCGAGGAACATCTCGACTCCGAGCGGGGCGGCGCCGAGGGCGCTCATCGCCAGCACCTGGGCCGGACTCATCGCCTGGAGGGCCGCCTTGCCCTCGTTCATGCAGTTGCGGACGGTCTCGAGGCGGTGCGCGGGGTCGGGGAGGTGGGTGGCCAGGTTGCACATGAGCACGCCCACCCGATTGCCGCCGGCCCCGGTATTCGGCGCGCGGAGGGAGACGGGGACCATCGCGATCAGGGGGTTGTCCGGCAACGCGTCGCGGGTGTGCAGGTAGGCCCGGAGGGTGCCCGCGCACATCGTCAGCACGATGTCGTTGATGGTGGCGTCGGCGTGCTTGGCCAGCAGGCGGATCCGTTCGAGGGGGAAGGACCGGGCGGCGACGTGCCGGGCTCCGCTGATCGGCACGTTGAACAGGGTGTGCGGCGCGGTCAGCGACACCGCACCCCCCTTGCCGTGCAGGGCGCGATCCACGGTGCCGACCGCTGCGGGCAGGAGTCCGGCCACCTCGCCGACCGCTGCGCGGGCTGCGTCCCACGCCATCGTGGGCAGTGCGGAGCCGAGCCTTCCCGACACCGCGACGCCCGCGTCCGGCACGGCCGTCAGGGGGTTGCGGGGTTGCCACGGCGTGGGCATGTTCCGACGGTGCGGGTCCTCGCTCATGCTGTCGCGGAGCAGCCTCATCGCGGACGCACCGTCGGCGAGGGCATGGTGGATCTTGGTGTAGATCGCGTAGCGGCCGTCGGCGAGTCCCTCGATCAGGTGCATCTCCCACAGCGGGCGGCTGCGGTCGAGCAGGGTGCCGTGCAGCCTCGAGACCAGGGTCATCAGTTCGGCCATTCCGCCCGGCTGGGGCAGGGCGTCCCGGCGCACGTGGTGCTCCAGATCGACCTCGTGGTGCGGAAGGGTGTCCCAGCCCCACTGGCCGAGCGACGTCACCGAGCGCCGGGCCCGCTTACGGAACGCCACCGCCACCTGGTCACCGATCAGCGCGGCATCGAACATCGCGCGCACATCGGCCGCCGACGCCCCCTCGGGTGGCGTGAACACTGCCAGGCCGCCGACGTGCATCGGATGCTCGCGGGACTCGCCGAGCAGAAACAGTGAATCGGTCGGTGCCATCGGTAACAGCATGTGGTGTCCTTACCGTTCCCGAACCCGGATCCACCTGCGCGGATCCGCTCCCCCCGGAACTGTTGTTCATGTCTGTGTAGTGGTGTCGCAAAGTAACGTTTAGATGTGGTTCATATCACAAACCGGTCTCGCTGTTTATGTTCTACAGCACAGTCACGCTTTCCGCCACATGCACAAATGTCCAACAGGACGTATGGGACGGCCCTCCCATACGCTCACGGATGCGGTCGGATCAGACGCCCGTGTACACGGTCTTCCCCCAGGTGTAGAAATCCACCGCGCTGCGACCCTGCTCCCGGAACGTGTTCGTGGACGAATCCTTCACCCCGCCGAACGGCACATTCAGGTCGAGCCCGGCAGTCGGGCGGTTGATCTTGACGACGCCGGCCTGCGCCCGGGCCGCGAAGTCCGTCGAGCGAGCGAGGCTGTCGGTGCAGATCCCCGCGGTGAGTCCGTAGCGGGAGTCGTTGACGGCGGCGAGCCCGGCCTCGTAGTCGGCGACCTCCAGGACGGCGACGACCGGGCCGAAGATCTCGTCCGTGACCGCCGGATCGTCGAGCGGCAGATCGGTGAGCACGGTGGCCGGGAAGAAGAACCCGGCGGACGAGTCGCCGGCATATTCCCCGTGTCGCAGTGTTGCGCCGCGCTCGACTGCGGAGCGCACCGCGGCCTGGTCCTGCTCGAACTGCGCGCTGCTCACCACCGCGCCCATGCGGGTCGTGTCCGCCGAACCGTCACCCGGAACGTACCGAGCAGCTTCCTCGACCAGCGCCTCGAGGAACGCATCGCGGATTCCGGGTGTGACGTACACGCGGGACGTCGCCGTGCAGGCCTGCCCGGTCAGGCCGAACGCCCCGGCGGCCACGACCTGTGCGGCATTCCGGGCGTCGTCGAGCACCAGTACCCCGTTCTTCCCGCCCATCTCCAGCTGAACCCGGGCTCGGCGGGCGTTCAGGATGTCCTGCAGTCCCAACCCGACAGAGGTCGAGCCGGTGAAGGACAGCCCCGCGACGCGGGGATCGCGGGCAAGGGCATCACCCACCACCCGTCCTTTGCCGTGGACCACGTTGAAGACACCGGCGGGGAGACCGGCGTCGTGGAGGGCGCGGGCAAGGTGGGTGGCGGACAGGGGTGTGAGTTCGGCGGGCTTGAGCACCACCGTGTTGCCCGAGACGAGTGCGGGGGCGGTCTTCCACGCGGGGATGGCGATGGGAAAGTTCCACGGCGTGATGAGGGCGAAGACGCCGAGGGGTTCGCGGCGGGTGGTGACGCTGGTGCCGGGCAGTCCGCTGGGTAGCACCTCGCCGGTGGCCGCCCACCCGAGGGAACCGAAGAACCGCAGCACGTCCACGGCGCGCGTGACTTCGCCGCGGGCTTCGGCGAGGGTCTTGCCTTCTTCCCGGACGAGGTCCGAGGCCACAACGGAACGACGTTCCTGCAGCAGGTTCGCCGCCGTCATGAGGATGGCGCCCCGGGCCGGTGCGGGGAGGGCGGCCCACGCCGGCTGGGCTGCGGCGGCGGCTGTGACGGCGGCGTCCACGTCGGCGGTGCCGCCGCTCGGTGAGTAGGCGGCGAGCTCGTGTGGGCGGGCCGGGTTCCAGCGCGGGGTGTCCGCGCCGCCCAGCCATTCACCGTTGACGAGGTGTTGCGCGGCCGGGACGTCGTTCCGGAAGTGTGAGCCGGTGGGCTCGGTGACGGTGGTGGTCATCGTGTCTCCTCGAGATGTGGAGGGCTGGGCCCTAGAGGCTGCGGATCAGGCCGCCGTCGCAGCGGAGTGCGACGCCGGTGATGTAGGACGCCGGCGCGCTGCACAGGAACGCGGCGGCGGCGCCGAATTCGTCGGGGTTGCCGTAGCGACGGGCCGGGATCGTCTTGCGGGATTCGAGTTCGATGTCGGTGACGGTCACACCGCGGCGCTTGGCGGCGGCCGCGTCCAGTTCGGCCACCCGGTCGGTCGCGATCCGTCCCGGCAGCAGCAGGTTGACGGTGACACAGTCGAGCGCGACCTCGGCGGCGAGAGTCTTGAGGTATCCCGCCAGGGCAGCGCGACCCGTGTTGGACATCGCCAGATTGGGCAGGGGCGCAGCAACTCCGGACGAGCCGATGGCGAGAACGCGGCCCCAGCGACGCTCGCGCATGCCGGGTAGCACCGTCGACACGAGCGCGTGGTGCGGGCGGAGCAGGATGTCGAATGCTGCCGCGAGATCATCGGCGCCCAGGGTCGCCGCCGCGCCGGGTCGGGGTCCGGGGCCGTTGAGCACCACGATGTCGACCGGCCCCAGCTCCGCCTCCGTGCGCCCGACGGCGGTCGCGGTGCCTTCCGGAGTGCTCAGGTCGGCCTCGATCGCGATGGCACCGCCGAGTGACGACGCGATCTTCTGGGCGCGGTCGCGCCGCCGGCCGGTAATCGCCACGCGTGCCCCTTCGGCCGCGAGGGCGCGGGCGACGGCGAGGCCGAGACCTCCTGTGGACGCGGCGACGAGCGCCGTCTTGCCTGCGATTCCGAGATCCATCAGATCCTCCCGGCGGTGAGTGCCTCGACGGCCTGCGAAGCCTCCGCCAGATGCGTTGTCAGACTGCCGCGGAGCACCTCCGGGAACTTCGCGGCCGGGGCCCGCACCGCCGAGTCGCGGATCAGTCCGCGCTGCAGCAACAACTCCTTGCGGACGGCGAGGGCGATCCTCGCCTGCTGCTCGAAGTTGACGAGGGGCAGGAACGGCTGCAGGACAGTGCGTGCGGCCTCGTATCCACCCGTCTGCCAGGCCCGGACACAGGCCACCAGCGCTTCGGGACAGGAGAATCCGGTCATGGCACCGGCGGCGCCGGAGCTCAGTTCGTCCAGGAGGCCCTGCCCACCGAGTCCGCCGAACACCGAAACATCTACGGTAGCAGTGAGTTCGGCGATGGCCACCGACGTCGGTGGGGCCTCGGCCTTGACTGCCGCCACGAACTCGCAACGCCGCACGACCGCGGCCAGCGAGGCGGTGCCGATGGCCACGCCGCTCGCCGCGGGATAGTCCTGCAGCACGACGTCGGCGCCGGTGACGCGATGGACGGCCTGCAAGTGGTCGGTGACGACGTCGGCGTCCGCCGAGTTGGCCTGCACCATGAACGCTCGGATCCGGTCGCCGGCCACGGATCGGGCGGCACGGATCTCGTCGACGACCGGGCGGGTGGTGAGCGCGGTGACGCCCACCACGAGCGGGAGATCGGAGGCCTCGATGACAGTTTCGAGGACGAGGGCGCGTTCGTCCGTGGACAGCGCCGCGGCTTCGCCGAACACCCCGAGCACCGTCAACCCGACGGCGCCGACCCTCTCGTAGTGCTTCACCAGATTCGCGAGGCTGTCGGTGTCGACATCCTGGGTGCTGCCGATGAACGGTGTGGCGACGACGCCCCACACCCCGTGTTCCAGTGATTCGCGCATGGTTCTTCCTCTCCGTTGAGCTACTCGCCGGACCACACCGGCGCGCGCTTTTCCTGGAACGCCAGCACGCCTTCGGCGGAGTCCTTGCTGTCCAAGGCATCCATGAGTGCCGGAAGTCGCAGCCCCCGAGCTTCGGCGGCGCTGAGATGCGCGGTGCGCGTGACCATCTGCTTGACCGCTCGCAGCGACGTGGGCGCACACGCCCGGATCTGGTCGAGCCAACGATCCACGGCACCGTCCAACTCTTCGGCGGGCACCACCTCGTTGACGAGTCCCATGGCCTGCATTTCGGCGGCATCGGTCTTGCGTCCGGTCAGGAGCATGCTCATGGCCTGGGTGTAGGGAACCCGGCGCACCAGCTGATGGATGCCGCCGTCGAGCGCCAGTCGCCCGACCCGCGGCTCCGTCAGCCCGAACCAGGCGCTGTCGGACGCCACCACGATGTCCGCGCCCAGAACGATTTCCATGCCGCCGCCCAACGCGTAGCCGTTCACCTTGGCGATCACCGGAACGTCCAGGGTGGTGCGCAGACTCAGTCCGCCGAAGCCGTTGGCGTCCAGCTCGGCCCAGTACTCGAGGCCGGTCTTGTCCACCGCGGACGAGCTCATGTCCGCTCCCGTGCAGAAGGCCTTCGGCCCGGCACCGGTGACGACCACTGCGCGGATGCTGCGGTCCTGTTCCAGCTGCTCCCAGATGTCGTTCAGGCGTGCGGTGGTCGGTCCGTCGACGGCATTGAGCACGTGCGGGCGATTGATCGTCACGGTGGCTACACCGTCGTCGATCGTCAGGATGACGTCGTCGACATTCTCGGTCATGCGAGAACCCCCAGCGCCATCAGACGCGCGATTGCGTCGTCGTCGAAACCGTGTTCCCTCAACACCTCGGCGTTGTGTTCGCCGAGACGGGGTGCGCTGTGCCGGATGGAGGGTGGGGTGGCCGAGAGCCGGATGGGTGCGTTGAGCATCTTCACCGTGCCGACGCTGGGATGTTCGGCTTCCACGATCATGCCGTTGACCCGGGTCTGCTCGTCGGCCAACGTCTGCTCGAGGGTTTGCACCGGCGCGTTCAGCAGGCCCTCCTCCTCGAGTCTCTGCGTCCAGTACTCCGTGGTGTTCGTCGCGAAGCGTTCCCGGAAGATCGCCTGCAGCGCGGGCTTGTTGTCGAACTGGAGTTCCTTCGTGGAGAACTCCGGCCGGAGCGTGAGGTCCTCGTCCAGGCCGAGGGCACGGGAGATGTGCAGGAGCGGGTCGGCCGTGAATCCGCCGACCATGCAGACGGCTCCGTCCGTGGTCGGAAAGACCCCGGTGAAGGGCATTGCGCCCCAATTGACTTCGTAACCACGATTGAGTTGCATGCACGCCTCCTGCATCTGCATGTGCAGCATGGAGTCGTACATGGTCACCTCCACCTTCTGCCCGGTGCCGTACTGCTCGCGAGCACGGAGCGCCAGCAGGATCCCCTGCATCAGGTGCATGCCGGTGGTGTAGTCGCACAGTGTGGTCGGGTAGACGACGGGTGGCGCGTCGTCCGACTCACGCCGCCACATGACGCCGGAATACGCCTGCGCGATCGCGTCCTGGCCCCCCTTGTGGGAGTAGGGACCTTCCGTCCCGAAACCGGTACCGGACGCCCAGATGATCCCGGGGTTGTCCTTCTTCAGTTCGTCGTACCCGAAACCCATGCGTTCCATGACGCCGGCCCGGAAGTTGCTGACCACCACGTCCGCGTCGCTCATGAGCGTGCGCAACACGGCCCGGCCGTCCTCGGTGCGCGTGTCCACACTGATGCTGCGCTTGTTGCGGTTGATGGCCAGGAAGATCGGGTTGTCCTGCCCGTCCGGGTCGGGGAACGAGTTCCGGGCGATGTCACCGGCACCGGGCCGCTCGACCTTGATGATGTCGGCGCCGTAGTCGCCCAGCATCTGCGTCGCGCTGGGGCCCATGTAGACCTGGGTGAAGTCCACGATCTTGATGCCGGTCAGCGGAAGCTTCGGGCCGGCCGGAACCGAGACGGTTGCGGGGGCGGTTCTCGTCGGGTGGTCTGTCGTCGTGAAACTCAGCTCTTCGGTGGTGGTGCTCATGCCGGGACCGTCGCTTCCTGGTCGATGGTGGCGTTGGCGGAGGGGATGTCGCCGGGGTCTGCGCCGTGGCTCCGCATGCCCGCCTGGATGTCCCGGGCGGACACGCTGCGGACGGTCACGTCGTCCCGGACGGCGATGGCCGCCGCGACGCCGACCGCCTGACCCATGGCCATGCACGGCGGAATCTCGCGGGACATCTTCTGGGCGTCGGATGTCGCCGAGTAGTGTCTGCCCGCGACGAGTAGCTGCTCCACTTCCTTCGGGAGGAGTGAGCGGTACGGGTAGTAGTAGTCGCGTCCGCGGGCGACGGAGTCGGCGAAGTGCCGTCGCGTGGTCACGTCTTCCTTGGTCATGACGTACTCGCCTTCGAGGAGGCGGGTCTGCCGGACGCCCAGCTGGGATGCGACGTCCACGATGTAGCAGTTGCCGAATCCGGGGAGGTGCTCCTTGACGTACTCCACTGCCTCGGTGATGCGGTCGCGGGCCGCGAACTCGGCGGCCGTGAGGTCGCCCGGGTCGGTGCCGTCGAAACCGCTCATGTGCGGGGCGTTGCACCAGACGACGCCGTCGAGCGGTGTCTTGAGCCACCACAGCTCCCAGGCGCCGCCGAGCAGTCGCTTGATCTTGCGGTTGACGGCCCGCGCTTCCTTGGGATTCTCCTGTTCGAAGCGCTCGGCGGCTGCCGTGTCCACGCCGCCCAGCCGGAACACGAGTGTGGTGATGTAGCTGTCCTTGATATGGGCGGCCCCGGCCCGGGATGCGACGTCGATGTCACCGGTCGTGTCGATCACCACATCCGCCAGGAATGCCTGGGGACCGGACTTGGTTTCGCACACCACACCTTTGACGACGCCGTCGTCGACGATCGGACGCGAGAACCAGGTGTGCAGTCGGAGGGTGACGCCGGCCTCCCGGACGAGGTCGTTGGAGACGCGCTTCCAGCCGTCGGGATCGAACGCGGCCGCGTAGCAGATGGGTTTGGGGTTGGTGTGGGAGTGGAAGTCGAAGGTTCCGTAGCGGCCCCATTTGTTCCACAGCTCGGTGGAGGCGGTGCGGTCTTCTCTGGGCGGGACGACGGCGAGGTCCAGTGCCTGAAGCCGCTCCACGTACTCGGAGACGATTCCGGTGACCGTGATGTCCTGGCCGTTGATCATGTCATCGAGGACCAGCACCATGCCGCCGGACGCCAGGCCGCCGAGCGACGAGTAGCGCTCGAGCAGAGTGACACTGGCACCGGAACGGGCGGCGGTGATTGCGGCGGCCACTCCGGCGGGGCCACCGCCCACCACGAGCACCTGGGAGCGGTTGACGACGGGCGCTGTGAGGTCGTGGCTGGCGACGCGCAGATCGAGGTTGGTCATGGGAGTCCTTACTTTCCGACGAAGATGCCGTTGGCGCGGCGAGCAAGCAGATAGAAGACGATGCTGAGGATGGAGAGAACGGCCACGTAGACCGGAAATATCCAGTTGGCGTTTTCGGATTGGAACCAGACGAGCAGGTAGGACGCAGTGCCGCCGAAGAGAGCGACGCCGACCCCGTACCCCAGTGACACCCCGGCGCCACGGCAGTTCTTGGGCATCAGTGACGTGCTGACCACGTTGTACAGGGTCATGTTCAGCACCAGGACCACCGAGCCGCCCAGAAGCACGACCGCGAAGCCGCCGATCCCGGGTTGCACGTACACCAGCATCAGGAAGACAGCCGGGACGGCCAGCGCACGGGTCCAGAGGAACCAGCGTGACATGGATTTGCCGTCCGTCAGCTTGCCGACCACCCAGCTGCCGCCGACCAGAACGACGCCGAGCGCCGTCGTGAGGGCGAACACCGCGGTGGGATCTTCCTTGAAGTTGCTGCGTGCGGCGGCAGGCAGTCCGACGTTCCACGCGTAGTTGTAGGCCTGGGCGGCACCCACCACGAAGATGATGGCGACCACGCTGAGCCAGTGTTTGCGGACTCCCGTCCAGACGGCGCCGGTTGTGTTGTCCGACAGTTCTTCCGGACGCATGGTTTCGGGCAGAGCACGGCGCAGGTACACGACGACGACACCGAAGACGGCGCCGATGACGAAGGGGATCCGCCAGCCCCATTCACCCATGGCGGCCCCGCCGATGACCAGACTGCACAGGAAGCTGATCAGGGACGCCAGGAGCACACCGAGGTTGACGTAGAACGACATGACGCCCGCTACCAGGCCTTCTCGCCCGGTGGGGACGAGTTCGACGGCGTGGGCCGTGGAGAGCGGCGCCTCGATGCCGGTGGAGACGCCCTGCACGATGCGGCAGGCGACGAGGATGGCCCCGGCCCACGCCCCGATGTGTGCGTACCCAGGGGTGATCGCGATGATCAGGGTGGTCACGGCCATCGTGCTGATGGAGATCAACATGACTCGGCGTCGGCCGACCCGGTCCGCGAGGGTTCCGAGCATGACCCCGCCCAGTGGCCGGAATGCGAAGCCGACGGCGAAGACGGCCAGGGTGTTCAGGGTGGCGCTGAGGGGATCGGTGGAGGGGAAGAAGTTCGGCCCGATGAAGGCCGACAGCAGTCCGAAGACCATCCAGTCGTACCATTCGAGGGCGTTGCCGAGGCCGAGGCCGAGGAGGCCTTTGCGGACCTCGGGGGTGAGTTGTGCCTGCCTGCTCGGTGCTTTCACAGTGGTGTCAAGCAATGGTCTTGTCCTTACGCTGGCACCGCGAGGGTGCAAGAGGGTATGACGCATCACGGCGACGGGATGCGTTGTGCCGGGCCGCGTAGGCGGCCTGACAGTAAGGAGGGTTGGGTTGACGGCCGGCGGTACACGCCGGGCTCACCACGGTGTGGTGCGTCGACCCAATTCGCTACGCATACCTCTTCGTAGCTGTTCTCGCACCGGTGTGAATGTCCGAGAAGAAGGTGATCGAGTCGCCTGCCTCCGGGGAGACGCATTCGCGTTCCGGTGCGTGTCGCTGACGGCCGGCGGTGGACGCCGGGCTCACCACGCGTGTGGTGCGTTGACCCAGATCGCTACGCATATCTCTTCGTAGCTGTTCTTGTACCAGTGCGGGATGTCCGAGGAGAAGGTGATCGAGTCGCCTGCCTCCAGGGAATGGCATTCCCCGTCCAGATAGATGTCCTTGCGGCCGGCAAGGATGATGCCGAATTCTTCGCCGCTGTGACGGAACGGGGTCGCGCTGGTGTCGTGCCCGGGCGGCGTCTCGATCCATTGCGCCTCCAGGGCACCGCCGTTGAGCTCGGGGGTGAGCAGTTCGTAGACGGCTTCCCCCATCGACTTCTTGGTGACGCCGACGAGGTTGCGCCGCTCGTGTTTTCGCACGACGGGCGATGTGGTGTCCGGTTGGCCGATGAAGAATTTGCCGACCGGGATGTCCAGCCCGTGGGCGAGCTGAGCCAGGGTGGTGAAGGACGGGTTGGCCAGACCTCGCTCGATCTGGCTGACGATCGCCGGGCTGAGTCCCGTGATTTCCGAGAGTTGCGCAAGGGTCATGCCCTTCTCCTTGCGCATGGTGCGAATCTTGTTGCCGACGGTCGTCAGCAGGGCACTCGTTGCGGGGGGAGTGTGCGTGCTGCTCTCGGCCGTCATTCGCGTTTCCTCCCACTGGGTGACCTGACTCACAGAACTATAGTGAAGATCTTCAGCGAGTCAATGACTCTTCTTAAATATTCTAAAAAAATTCACTGGATACGCGGTTTCCGGGAACTGATCAGGCCGTGGGCCCGCGCTCCCGGCGACCCCGGCGCTCAGAGTTCGAGGTACAGGAAGTTGTCGGCCCAATTCGTTTCGCCGCTCGTCGTCGCGAAGTAGAAGATGCGCTCCGAGAATCCGCAATCGAAGTATTCGGCGATCTTCGATTCGCCGGGGGCGAGCGTGCCGAGGTTCCTGCTCTCGTAAACGAGCGGAGTGTGGACCGTGACTCCGGTGGCGGTCCCGTCGCCCTCGTTCGTGACACGCACGGCGCATGCGTTGACACCCTCGGCGTTCGCCTGCGTGATCACGAGGTCGGGTCCGTCGCCGAGGGAGCCGAACGGAGCGGCGGACGCCGTTGCCGCCCCGGCAGTCATCAGTCCCGCGATCATGGCTCCCGCCACTGCCGTACGTCGAAAATTGCGCATGGTTGTGCCCTTTCCCTGGTTGTCTGGATTGTCCCGATCGGCGACACTACTGTCGCCCACCCGCACGAAGCGTGCAGCCGAATGAAACCGCACTGCTGTGTCGTCTCGTCGAGGCCGGCCGGCCGGCACGAGTCCGCTGATCGACATCGACTTGCCGAGTGCGCAATGAGGCATGGTGCTCGAGATCTGGCGACTCGTCATGGTTTGATCGAGTTATGACCGAGGAGAATGGGATTCCCACCGTCGTGACTGCCAGCCGCATCATCGCGGCCCCGGCGCGGACGGTCTTCGAACTGATTGCCGACCCGGCGCAACAGCCGCGGTGGGACGGCAACGACAATCTGGCCGAGGCCGCGGCCGGGCAGCGGGTGCGCGCCGTCGGTGACGTGTTCACCGTGACGCTCACGAACGGCGGCATCCGCGACAACCACGTGGTGGAATTCGCGGAGGGGCAACTGATTGCCTGGCTGCCTTCGGTGCAGGGCGATCAGCCACCGGGGCATCTGTGGCGCTGGGAACTCGACCGAGTCGACGAGGCGCACGTCCGTGTCACGCATACCTACGAATGGTCGCGATTGACCGACGAGAAACGCCTCGCGCGGGCCCGGGCCACCACGTCGGACAAGCTTCTGGCCTCTGTCGCGAGGCTCGCCGAACTCGCCGAGGCGAACGGTGAACGTCCCTCGCCTGACCTGTAGCCGAGGGACGTCCGATGTCACCGACCGGGCACGACGGAAATCGTTCCCTGGCAGACGGCGTTCTGCGAATTGACGAACCACCATCCCGCGCCGGTCTGGACGGTGACGGTGAACGCCACCGTCCCGGTTCCCGTCCAGGTTCGGTTGATCGGGATGCCGGGCTTCTGCTGCCAGGCCGCCTCATCGCTGACGCTGTGTCCGGTCGCGCCGGTTGTCGTGTTGTGCCAGTCGACCGACACCCGCGTGCCGTACCAGTTGACGCCGATGCTCGGGATGAGGCCGCCGGGCGGCGTGGGCAGTTCGTTGCCGCCGCTGAGCAGGATTGCCGGCTCCAGTGCAGACCCACCCGGTCGCAGCGACTCCCCGGACGCGGCGTTGATGGTCCACGTGAACGGCGGCGCCCAGACGAGGGGATTCGCGCTCGAGCACGTCATTGTCGTCGATGTCGGCGGCGCGGGCTGAGCATTTGCGACAGCGCCTCCTCCGGTCGCGACTGCGGTTCCCAGCCCGACAGCAGTCAGTGCCGCAGCACATGCCCGTCGTCCCAGCTGACTCATGAGCGCTCCATTCCTTCGTTACCGCGAGAATTGAGACGTCTGTCGCCCCCCAACTCCATTTCGGAAGTGGGACAGGATCTGTTACAGACGGTGCGAGCTGGACGCCACTCACACAGCCGTATTCGGCCGTCACCGATTACCGCGGCGTCTGGATTTACAACCCGTTCTGACATCGACCCCGGTGAGCTTGCGGAACGGCCGAACGTAGCGAGGTGATTGTCCACGGCATCCGGATCGGCGAGAATTGGTGCCGTGCGAGTTCCGGTCGGTCAGCTACCAATTGGCCACCCGACGAGGCATTGTCCCGAGCAACAGGGGGTATCGAGCATGGTGCAATCAGCGGAGCGGTACCGCGTGGAAAGGATCGGCAGTAGCGCCCCTCTCGCCATCCTCGTGACCATCCTGGCCGGAGTCCTGTTCGCGGGTGGGTGTGGGCAACAGGACACGCAGTCTGATGCCGAATCGCAGCCGGAGGCGTCGACATCCGAGGCGATCCTGTTGCCTCAGGAGGCTCTGGTGGGATTGGACGTCGTACAGACGTACTTCCCGGAGATAGAACAGCAGACGGCGACGAGCGAGAACTCCACTGCGTCCGGCACCCCCGACGCGACGAGAATGGTGATCTACGAAGGGGGCGACGGCAGAAGGGTCACCGTCTCCGTCGATCGATATCCCAGCACCGACGCAGCCGCGACCGCATTCGAGCAGGCGATCGACAAGAGTGAAGTCGTCCCGGGATTCGCGGCGCTACCGGCGCCGGCCGACGTCGGCGACAAGGCATTCGCCGGTTCCGTGACGCAAGGAGAGGACACACACATCGGGTACGGCGCGCTCGCCGGCGAGTACGTCGTCGGGGTGACTTCGGCCGGCTATCCGGCGACCACCGAGAATGTCGAGAAATTGGCCGGCCTCACGCGCGACGCGGTCGAGAAGGCAACGGCATAGGGACGGCGACCCCCGCGGCGCCAACACCGCGTCAGGATCGCGGCCCGCGGAGTCATGGTGCCGTCAAGAACGGCCGCGACCTCGCGTGTCGGGGGTAGATCTGGAACTGAATCCCCGAGGAGGTTCCGATGACGCTTCATCTTCCCCACCGGTTCGTGCACGAGCAGCCACGGCAGAACACGGTGCTCGACCTCTCGGCACTCGGCACGGATAACTCGAGCATCGAGGACGCGCTGCGTGCGGTGATGGAGCAGCCGCAACTGCGGCTGATCGGTTTCCGCTGCTCTGCCGGTTCCGGGGCCATCGACGACGCGATCGGGCTGATGGAACAGGTCCGGCGCGACTACGGGGTGATCCTGACGGAACTGGTCCTGCAGGACGACGATCGGGCCGATCTGAGGGAGGTCGTCGACGAGGCGCTGGACGAGGCCTGTGCCCGCAACCGGTATCCCCGCCCGAGCGTCGCGTTCACCGGGCGCCCGGCCGAGCCGGGTCTTCCCGCCTTGACGAAATCTTGACGCCCTCACCCCTTGCGTGCGGTTGAACGCGCGTTTAGCGTATTAAACATGCGTTCAACCAGTGCTGGTTCCGAGGTCCCGCAACCCGATCTGACCACGCGCGCCCGAGTGCGCGACGCGGCCATCACGGTGTTCGGCAATCACGGCTTCAGCACCGGGGTACGGGCGATCGCCACCGCAGCCGGAGTGTCACCCGGTCTGGTGATCCACCATTTCGGTTCGAAGGACGGCCTGCGCGCCGAATGCGACGAGCACGTCCTGCGGATCATCCGGGAGCAGAAGACGGAGGCGATTTCGACGCCCGGGCCGGCGGGCGCAATGCACGCCCTCGCCGAGATCGAGCAGTACGCCCCGCTCGTCGCGTACATCGTGCGGAGTTTTCAGGCGGGCGGAGGCCTCGGCGAATCCCTCTTCGAGCACATGGTGGAGGACACCGAGCAGTATCTCGCGTTGGGAGTGGCGGCCGGAACTGTCCGGCCCAGCCGCAACCCGAAGGCGCGGGCGCGCTACCTCACCCTCTACAACGTGGGCGCCATGCTGCTCTACCTGCAGATGCGCGCCGACAAGGAAGCTCCGCTCGACTACGCCAAGGCCATCCGCGACCTCGCCACCGACGTCACGCTGCCCGCCCTCGAGATGTACACCGAGGGCCTGCTGCCGGATTCGTCGACGCTCGAGGCGTACCTGGCCACCGAAGACGGTGCCGCGCAGGCGGCGGCTCCCGCAGAACATACCGACTCCCCGAACTAGGAGCAGCTATGAGTGCGATCATCGAAGTGCGCAACCTGGTGAAGACGTTCGGACGAACCCGGGCGTTGGACGGACTCGACCTCGAGGTCGGCGAAGGGGAGGTGCACGGGTTCCTCGGGCCGAACGGCGCCGGAAAATCCACCACCATCCGCGTCCTCCTCGGCAGCCTCCATTCCGACAGCGGTGAGGCGGCCGTCTTCGGACGCGATCCCTGGCGCGATGCCGTCGCCCTGCACCTCGACATGGCGTACGTCCCCGGGGACGTGACCCTGTGGCCGTCGTTGTCCGGCGGCGAGACCATCGACCTCCTCGCGCGGATGCGCGGCGGACTGGACGAGACCCGCAAGCAGGATCTGATCGAGCGCTTCGACCTCGACCCGCGGAAGAAGGGGCGGGCCTATTCGAAGGGCAATCGTCAGAAGGTGGCGTTGGTGTCGGCGTTCTCCTCGAACGCGCGCCTGCTGCTGCTCGACGAACCCACGTCGGGCCTGGACCCGTTGATGGAACAGGTCTTCCGGGAATGCGTCGCCGAGGCCCGCGACCGCGGTGTGACGGTGCTGCTGTCCAGTCACATCCTGTCCGAGGTGGAGGCGCTGTGTGAGCGGGTCACCATCATCAGGTCGGGACGTACGGTCGAATCCGGGACACTGGCGTCGATGCGGCATCTCAGCCGTACGTCGATCACCGCCGAACTGCTCGGTGACCCCGGCGATCTGAGCCGCATCGACGGCGTGGCGGACATCGAGTTCGACGGGTCGACGCTGCACTGCCAGGTCGACAGCGAACATCTCGGCGAGCTCATCCGGGTGCTCGGCGACACCGGGGTACGCAGCCTCGTCAGTCAGCCGCCGACCCTCGAAGAACTCTTCTTGCGGCATTACGAGATCGACGACGGTACGACGTCGTCCGACACGGTGGAGAAGGTGCGGGCATGAGTACCGCCACGGTGTCCCGGTACCGGCCGGTGGAGCCGGCGCCGGTGTCTTCCTCGGATTTCACGGGGACACTCCACTTTCTGCGGTTGTTCCTGCGCCGGGATCGGATCGCGCTGCCGCTGTGGATCCTGATCTTCGCGTTCGCGCCCGCGCTGTACGTCGCGAGCATCGCCGACATCTACACCTCCGACGCTCAGCTGGCGGAGTTCGCGGCCACCACGGCGGCCAGCCCCGCGCAGATCGCTATGTACGGGCCGATCTTCAACTCCAGCCTCGGTTCGGTGGGGGTCTGGAAGGCCGGGATCTACTACACGCTGATCGGGCTGGTGGTGATTTTGACGGTCATCCGGCACACCCGCGCGGAGGAGGAGACCGGCCGGGCGGAGCTTCTCGACTCCACCTCCGTCGGACGGTACTCGGGCCTGACCGCGGCGCTGCTCCTCGCCGGCGGCGCTTCCGTCGTCACCGGGATTCTTTGTGCGGCAGCGTTGCTCGCCTGGGACCTTCCGGTGGGCGGTTCGGTCGCGTTCGGGACGTCGCTGGCCTGCTCCGGTCTGGTGTTCACGGCGGTCGCTGCCGTTGCGGCGCAGGTGAGTACCGGCGCCCGCGTCGCGCGCGGCGTCGCGTTGACGGTGCTCGGGGTCGCGTTCGCGTTGCGCGCGGTCGGTGACGCCGGGTCCGGCACCCTGTCGTGGTTGTCACCGCTCGGCTGGGACCTGCAGATCCGTCCGTATGCCGACGAACGCTGGTGGGTGGTCGTCCCCAGCCTCGTCACGGCAGTCGTACTCACCTGGGCGGCATACGCTCTCCTGCGCCGACGGGATGTCGGCGCCGGCCTGATCGCTGAACGTCCCGGCCCCACGGACGCGTCGCCGGCGCTCGCCGGAACTCTGGGACTGGCGTGGCGGATGCACCGCGGCACGCTCGCGGCCTGGACCGCCGGGCTCGGACTGTACGGCCTGCTGATAGGCAGCGCCGCGAAGGGGATCGGTGGCCAGGTCGGCGACAGCCAGACGATCCGGGACATCATCACGCGGATGGGCGGTTCGCAGTCGCTGGAGGAATCGTTCATCGGTTACGCGTTCACCATGCTCGCGGTCGCCGCCGCGGCGTACGCGATCTCCGCGTCGTTGCGGCTGTATTCCGAGGAGAACGCCCAGCGCCTCGAACCCGTGACGGCCGGTTCCGTCGGCCGCGTCCGGTGGGCGTCGAGCCACATCCTGTTCGCGTTGCTCGGGCCTGCGGTCGCGATGATCGTGGCCGGAGTGGCCGCCGGACTCACATACGGCGCATCCATCGGCGACGTGGGGGGAGCCCTGCCCGACGTGATCGGGGCGGCGCTCGTGCAGCTTCCCGCGATCTGGATGCTCGCCGGAGTGACGGTCCTCCTGTTCGGTGTGGTCCCGCGGTTCACGCCGGTGGCGTGGGGCGTGCTCGTCGCGTTCCTCCTGATCTTCATGGTCGGGTCGATCGCGCAGTTCCCGCAGACGGTGCTGAATCTGGAGCCGTTCAGCCACGCCCCGAAGCTGCCGGGCGGGCAGTTCGAGGCGACGCCGATCGTGTGGCTGCTCCTGATCACGGTCGTGCTGATCGGGGTGGGCGTCGCGGCGTTCCGGCGGCGCGACCTACGGTGAGCGCCGGCCGGTGTGCACACTGAAGGCATGGCACGTGTGCACACCGGTGAGTCCGTCCTGGCCCGGACGGTGCGGATAGTCGAATCGTTCCGTTCGGACGATTCGTTGCTCACGGTGTCCGAGATCGCGCGACGGTCCGGTCTCCACATCTCCACGACGTCGCGGTTGATCGACGAACTGGTGGGGTGCGGCTGGCTCGAGCGTGAGGAACGCAAGGTGCGGATCGGGGTCCGCCTGTGGGAGGTCGCGTCGCGGGCGTCCCCGACCCTCGGGCTCAGGGAAGCGGCGATGCCGTTCATGGAGGACCTGCACGCCGTCGTCGGGCAGCACACCCAGCTCGGTGTCCTCGAAGGTGACGAGGTGTTGTTCATCGAGCGGCTCACGGCACCGGGTGCCGTGGTCAACTACACGCGCATCGCGGGCCGGATGCCGCTCCACGTGTCTTCGTCCGGGCTGGTCCTGCTCGCGCACGGACCGGCGGAGCTTCAGGAGCGCATCCTGAACGAGCCGTTGAAGGTGTACACCGACAACACGATTCGCACTCCACGGCAGCTGCGAGGAGTCCTGGCCGACGTGCGTCGGCACGGCTACATCCTCTGCGCCGGCCACCTCTACCCGGACACCACGGGCGTCGCGGTCCCGGTGCGGGACGGCCACGGCAAGGTGGTCGCCGCGCTGTCGGTCATCGTGCCGAACGACGAGAAGGCGTACGCGCAGATCCCCGCGCTTCAGGCGGCGGCGAAGGGCATCACCCGCGTGATGGCGGCGGCGCCGCAATGAGGCATGCCCAGGTGGCAGACGCCCACGGATTTGCCGGAATCCGGCGCAATTGCGCGGGCGGCTGACCAATGTCTGTGAGGCTGTGCGCGGTGGACTATCCGCCCCGGCCGTGCCACGGTGGAATCGGAACCACTTCTCCCAGAAAGCGCAGCATCATGGAAAGCACCTCGCAACCCAGCCCCCGGGAATGCCCGGACTGCCACGCGCTCACCGCGGACCTCGAGGCACACAAACTCTGGCACTCCCGGCTCGTCCACGACATCGCCACTGCCGTCGACAAGGACATCAGCCGGAGGGCGCACACCTGATAACTCAGCCTCGGCGGCGTCCGGGCGGGCAGCGAACAGCTTCCGCCCAGTTGAGTGACCCCGGTAACATCCCGACTTTCAACTATTGAAAATGATCTGGCGGCTCACCCCCGGCTCGGAAGATCCTCGAACAAACGCGAGATCGAGGAGTCGAGATGCCACAGAACCCGGTTTCTTCCGGTGCGCCAGCAGACGCGGCGCTGCGAGTTGTCGCCAAAGAGCTTGTCGCGGACGGTGTTGTCGCACTGACCCTGCGCCACCCCGACGGGCGGCGCCTGCCGGACTGGGCGCCGGGGGCCCATATCGACCTGCTGCTCCCGAACGGGCTGACGCGGCAGTACTCGCTGTGCGGCGACCGGTGGGACGCGTACAGCTACCGCGTCGGGGTGCTGCGGGAACCGGCGGGCCGGGGCGGGTCGGCGTACGTCCACGACGTACTCGCGGAGGGTGATCTCGTCGGGGTCGGCGGTCCGCGCAACAACTTCCCGCTCGTCCCCGCACCGAGGTACCTGTTCATCGCCGGTGGTATCGGGATCACCCCGCTGTTGCCGATGGTCCGCCAGGCGGAGCTGATGGGCATCGACTGGCAGCTTCTGTACGGCGGCCGCACCCGCACGTCCATGGCGTTCCGGGACGAACTCGCCGCCTACGGCGACCGGGTGTCCGTCGTGCCGCGGGACGAGCAGGGCCACCTCGACCTGTCGGCGCATCTCGCCGCTGCCGACGACGACGCGAAGGTCTACGTGTGCGGGCCCGGGCCACTGCTCTCCGCCGTCGAAAACTGTTGCGCGGACTCGCCCGTCGGCATGCTGAGGACCGAACGCTTCGTCCCGAAGGATCGCGGCGCGCCGCTGCGTGACGAACCGTTCGAGGTCGAACTCGCGCGCTCCGGCCTCGCGGTGACGGTGACACCCGGCGCCAGCGTCCTCGACGCCGTGCAGGCGGCCGGGGTCAATATCCTGTCCTCGTGCCGCGAGGGCACGTGCGGGACCTGTGAGACCACCGTCCTCGCCGGCGCCCCCGACCACCGCGATTCCGTCCTCGACGACGAGGAGCGGTCCGCCGGCGACTGCATGCTCATCTGCGTCTCCCGGTCCTGCTCCGACCGCCTCGTGCTCGACCTCTGACACACCCACCCGAAGGGAATCACCGTGACGATGTTCGCCCCCGCTCCCGCGTTGCCCGTCAGCGACGCCGACCCGTTCGCCCTCGACGTCCTGCAGGACCCGTTGCCGTTCCAGGCAAATCTGCGGGACGCCGGCCCCGTCGTGTACCTGCGGCGGTACGACGTCTTCGCGCTGGGCCGCTACGAGCAGGTCCATGCCGCGCTGACCGACTGGCAGTCGTTCCAATCCGCTGCCGGGGTCGGCCTGAGCAACTTCCGGTACGAGACTCCGTGGCGTCCGCCGAGCATCCTGCTCGAGGCCGATCCGCCGCATCACGACGCTCCGCGTGCGGTGCTGAGCAAGATTCTGGGCCCCCGCGCGCTGCAGAAACTGCGGGCAGCGTGGATTCAGGATGCGGAGGCCCTGGTCGACCAGTTGCTCGCGAACACAACCGAATTCGACGCGGTCACCGACCTCGCCGCCGCGTTCCCGCTGCGGGTCTTTCCGGATGCCGTCGGCATTCCCGATGCCGGACGGGAGAACCTGCTGCCGTACGGGGACCACGCATTCAACAGTTTCGGTCCTGTCAACAGTCTGGTGGAGAAGGGGGCGCCGCGGGTGGCCGAGCTTTCGGGCTGGGTCAACGCGCAATGCGCTCGCGATGCGCTCACAGGCGACGGTTTCGGCGCGCAGATCTGGGCGGCGGCGGACCGCGGCGACATCACGTACGAGCAGGCGCCGCTCGTCGTGCGGTCGTTGCTGACGGCGGGGGTGGACACCACGGTCAACGGACTCGCGGCCGTGCTCTACGCGTTCGCGACGCATCCGGAGCAGTGGGCGAGGCTGCGGGAGAACCGCACGCTGGCCCGGACGGCGTTCGACGAGGCGGTCCGGTGGGAGTCGCCGGTCCAGACGTTCTTCCGCACCGCCACCCGCGACACCGAGATCGGCGGTACGACCATCCCGGATGGCAGGAAGATCCTGATGTTCCTCGGCGCCGCGAATCGGGATCCCCGCCGGTGGGAGAATCCGGACGCGTTCGATCTGGGCCGCAACCCGTCCGGGCACGTGGGGTACGGGATGGGAATTCACCAGTGCGTCGGCCAGCACGTCGCCCGGCTCGAATCGGAGGCGCTGCTGACGGCACTGGCCTCCCGAGTGGACTCCCTGGAGATTGCCGGGCCGGTGCACCGGCACCTCAACAACACGTTGCGGTCCTGGGAATCCGTGCCGGTCACGGTGCGGTTATCGTAGGCGAGAAAACCATACGTACGTATGTATTGACCGTCGCACCGACGGTCCCGCCGACACGATGCTCTCCCCGGCCGCCGCGGGCGATCACCGAGCAAGCGGCGGCGGCCGGGGGGAGCAGCTGGTTACGACGTGGCGGAGGTGGACTCGTCGATGTCGAAGAGTTCGCCGATCAGGCCGCCGAGGAATCGTCGGTGTTGTGACGATATTTCGGCGGCCGCTGCTTCGTCCCGGGCCGCGCACAGTGTGATCAGGTTGTCGTGGTGTTCGATGGCGTCCTGCCAGCCGCGGAGGCTGGAGAACTTGCGGTAGTAGATCCGGTGGATCTGCGGGTGCACCTGGTGCATGAGGCGCTTGAGAAGTGGGTTGCCGGCAGCGTCGACGATGACGCCGTGGAAGGTGTCGTCCGCAGCGAGGGCCGCACCGATGTTGTCGGTCTTGATCGCCTGCGCGAGGTCGTCGTTGGCGGTGCGCATCACGTCGATCATGTCGTCGGTGAGGTTGGGCACCCCCGTTTTCACGGCCAGCTGATCCAAGACCTCCATCACCGCCAGCGTCGCCTCGACATCGGCGCGGTTCAGCGGGGTGATCCGGGTGAAGGCGGCGGGTTTGGCCTCGACGAGTCCGGTGTCGATCAGCCGGGTCAGAGCCTCACGCACCGGGGTGCGGCTCAGACCCAGATGTTCGGCCAGCTCGCTGTCCTTGACCTTGGATCCGGGCGCGAGCTCACCGGTGACGATCGCGTCGCAGATCCGCTCGAACGCGACGTCGCTCATGCGGGGGCGCTCCACCGGATTATCACGCAACATACTGGATACTGTACTCTGCACGCCGCACGCTCCCGGGGTCCGCGTGGGTGAGTGCCGGGCGCCTTGTCGCGACGATACCGGGCGCGTCTTCGTCGACTGTTCATTGTCCGGGCCCCGACTACCCATCCGCGCTGCGTCGCCCGGCGAGAACCTTGTCGCCGAGTTCGTCGCCAGGCCCGCCCCCGGCCGCAGCCGGCCCGGAGCTGGGCGTTGCCGCAGACCGACCGGCCTTCGCCTCGGCTTTCTCCTCGGACTTGTCGATCACCGACGCGGCGAGGGAGTTTCCGACGACGTTGACCGCGGTGCGGGCCATGTCGGCGATGAAGTCCACCCCCAGCAGGAGCGCAACGGCTTCGGCCGGAAGGCCGATGGTGTTACCTGCGGCGATGAGCACCACGATAGAGGCGGAGGCAACACCGGCCATGCCCTTCGACAAGATGACCAGCACGCCGACCATCAGCAGCAGAGTCGGGATCGAGGTGTCGACGCCGTAGGCGTTGGCGAGGAAGACAAGGGCGACAGCCTGGTAGAGCACGGAGCCGTCGGTGTTGAACGAGTAGCCGAGCGGAACGACGAACGAGGTCGTCGAGCGGCTGACTCCGAGCCCCTCGAGCTTGAGCAGCAGGGGCGCGAGCACTGCCTCGGAGCTGCGGGTGACGAACGCGAGGCCGACCAGATTTCCGATGGCCTTAAGCATGGTGACGTACTCGACGCGGAAGATTGCGGCGATGATCGGAAAGATGACGCCGAGGATGATCGCCATGCCGACGTAGACGACGGCGAGGAAGCCCAGCAGGCTCGACAGGTTCCCGAACCCGTAGTGCGCGACGTCGTAACTGATGAAGCCCAGGACGCCGAGGGGTGCGAGGCGAATGACGTAGCCGACCACCTTGAACATCGCGTTGGCGAGCGAGTCGAGCACGGACGTCATCGGTTTCGACTGCTCACCGATCGCGGCGAGTGCGACGCCGACGAATCCGGCGAACACGATCACTGCCAGCAGGTTCCCCTCCGCGAAGGCGGCGAAGACGTTCTTCGGGACAGCGTGCAGGAGTAGTTCGTGGAAGTCGATGCCCTGCTCGAGGGTCTCGACGGAGGCTTCGTCGGCGCCGGCGACTGGGGCGCCGGAACCGATGTCGAGCAGCTTCGCCAGCGCGACGGCCATCAGAAGGATGATCGTGGTGACGATCTCGAAGTACAGGATCGCCTTGGCGGCCATGCGCCCGACCTTCTTCGCCGAATCCATGCGCGCGATTCCGAGCACGATGAGCGGGAAGACCAAGGGGACGACGATCATCTGAACCAGGTTGAGGAACACGTCGCCGGCCAGTTTGAGTTGCTCGCCGACGGCGGGGGCGAACGTGCCGATGAGTGCGCCGACGCCGACGGCGATCAGTGACTGCACACCGATCGGCAGCTTCCAGAACTTCCACCACTTGCGTGGTGTGCGAGACGTATCGGCGTCCTCGGGTGCTGTCGCCGAGTCGGCAGGGATGGCGGGGGATGTCGTCATTCAACGGCTCCAATATATTGGATGTGGTGTACTGTGCGACAACAGTGATCGACGTCATAGGTCCTGTCAAGTAGAACGGCGAAATAGGTGTTGGTGGAAAAATTGAGCGACAGCGATGTGCGGATCGAGCACGACTCGATCGGAGATCTGGCGGTACCGGCGGCGGCGTACTACGGCGTCCACACCGCCCGGGCGATGGAGAATTTCGCGATCACCGGGTCCACCATCGGTCAGTACCCGGCACTGGTCGCGGCGTTGGCGACGGTGAAACAGGCTGCCTGCCTGGCGAACCGGGACCTGGGCCTCCTCGATGACCGGCGGGCTGATGCGATTGTGGCCGCGTGCACGGAGATTCGTAATGGGGCACTACTCGACCAGTTTCCGATCGATCCGATCCAGGGCGGAGCGGGCACCTCGTCGAACATGAACGTCAACGAGGTCATCGCGAACCGCGCACTCGAGATCCTGGGGTTCGGACGCGGCGCCTACACCGAGCTCGACCCCCTCACTCACGTGAACCTGGGGCAGTCCACCAACGATGTGTATCCGACCGCGATCAAACTCGCGCTGGTCGAGCATCTCCGACTGTTGATCGCCTCGCTCGTTCGGCTCGGGGAGTCATTCGAGCGCAAGTCGATCGAATTCGACGACATCGTCAAAATGGGTCGCACCCAGCTGCAGGACGCGGTACCGATGACCCTGGGGCAGGAGTTCGCCGCCTACTCGATCATGCTGAACGAGGACTGCGCCCGGCTCTCCGAGGGAGCGCTTCTGCTGCTGGAATCGAACCTCGGCGGCACCGCCATCGGTACCGGGATCAACGGTCACCCCGAGTACTCCGCGCTCGCCTGCAACTACCTGCGCGAGCTGACCGATGAACCGGTCGTCCCGGCGGGCAATCTGATCGAGGCAACCCAGGACTGCGGAGCATTCGTGCAGGTCTCCGGCATCCTCAAACGCGTCGCCGTGAAGTTGTCCAAGACGTGCAACGATCTGCGGCTCACCTCCTCCGGGCCGACCGCCGGGCTCGGTGAGATCAATCTGCCTCCGGCCCAGGCGGGTTCGTCGATCATGCCCGGCAAGGTCAACCCGGTCATCCCCGAAATGGTGAACCAGGTCGCGTTCGAGGTGATCGGCAACGATCTGACGGTCACGATGGCCGCCGAGGGCGGGCAACTCCAGCTCAACGCGTTCGAACCCGTCATCGTCTACAGTTTGCTGCGCTCGACGACGCACCTGGCCGCGGCATCGGACGCCCTGGCTGTGAAGTGCGTCGACGGGATCACCGCCAACCGCGACCACCTCGAGCGGGGTGTTCGGCGCTCGATCGGCATCGTCACCGCGCTCTCGCCGTTCATCGGATATGCCGCCAGCGCGGATATCGCCAAGAGGGCCCTGGCGACCGGCGCCTACGTCGGCGACCTCGCCGTCGACGACGGTCTGCTCACCCGCGCGCAGGTCGATGACATCCTGTCCCCCCGGCGACTCGCCGGCCTGCTCACCGCACCCACGGTGGACCGCGAATTCTCCGCACTCGACGATCTCACCGGTGTCGCCGCGCACTGATCGACGCATCACACCCAGCACCTCGAATGCAGGACAGCGCAGTCCTCGCCCGAGTAGAAGTTCACATCGAGAGGAAACGAGAATCGGATGACCCCCACATCGTCGGCACACGCCGCCATTGTCCCCGCGACACATGCGCGCTCCTGGCTGCTGGTCGCTGGCTCACGTCCGGACGAGTTCGCCGCAGCCGCGAACTCGGCGGCAGACGCGGTGATCTTCGACCTCGAGGATGGTGTTGTTCCGTCCTCGAAAACACAAGCCCGCGATGCCGTCAGACAGTTCCTCGCCGGTGGGGGCACCGGGTGGGTGCGCATCAACGACGTCACCACCGCGGACTGGACCGCTGATCTGGACGCGATCCGGGGGCTCCAGGGACTGAGTGGTGTGATGCTCGCCAAGACCGAATCCGCGGACCACATCGATCGCACGGCTGCCGAGCTGCCCCACACCCCGATCCTCGCGCTGGTCGAATCGGCGCGTGGCGTCGAATTCGCCTTCGACATCGCCTCGGCCGACGCTACGACCCGAATTGCCTTCGGCACCGGCGACTTCCGTCGGGACACCGATGCGGGCGCCGAACCCGACGCGCTGGCCTACGCGCGGGGACGGCTCGTCGTTGCCAGTCGGGCGGCCGGCCTCCCCGGTCCCGTCGACGGCCCGTGCCTGACCGGCGAACCCGATCTGTCCGAGGCCTTGGCCGTCACCCGGTCGATGGGCATGACCGGCAAGCTGTGCATGCACGTCGGTCACACAGCGATCGTCAATCGCGAACTGTCCCCGCTACAGAGCGATGTGGCCTGGGCTGCCGAGGTCATCGCACACCTCGGCGCGCAGGGGGAGAACATCGCCGACGGCAGCGATCGCCCGAAGCTCGCGCGTGCCCTTCGGATCACCCACCTGGCCGACGTCTTCTCGGTGTCGGCCTGAGCTTCCCGCTGCGCACCGACTACCCGACATCCCCGATCACGTCGCGCAGTACCCGCGTGACCGTCTGCACTGCGGGCGACGGGTTGGAGTCCTGCCAGGCCATGGCGATGGGGAGGGTGGGGGGGCCGCCGGCGATGGGCAGGTATTCGACGCCGTCCATCGTGAGGTGCGCTGTCGAATCCACCACGACGGCCACGCCGACACCGGCGCCGACCATTGCGAGCAAGCTGTACGGGTCGGGCGCCTCGTGCGCAACGACGGGGGCGAATCCCGCTGCCGCGCACAGGGCGAGCGTGGCGTCGCGGACCACGGAACCGTGTTCGGCGGGGTAGATCACGAACCGTTCGCTCGCCAATTCCTGCGGCACGACGGCGCCCGCGTCGACGAGACGGTGCCCGGCCGGGATCGCGACCATCAGTGCCTCCTCGAGCACGGTGTGGGTGGCGAAGCCCCGCGGGACCGGCAACCCCACGATGCCCATGTCCAGGGTTCCGCGGGTGAGGGCGTCGAGCACCTCACCCGAGTACATCTGCGGGCGTAGATCGAGTTCGATGCCGGGGTAGGCGTCGGCGAGGGAACGGGCGAGAACGGACAGTACCGTGTAGCCGCCGGCACCGCCGAAGCCGACGGTCACGCGGCCGGTCTCCCCGGCGGCCGCCGCCTGCGCGATGCCCCGCACGATCCCGACCTGCGCCTCGATGGTCCGGGCCGGACCCACCAGCGCCTCGCCCGCAGCCGTGAGCCGGACAGAGCGGGTGGTGCGGACGAACAGGTCGGTGCCAAGTTCCCGTTCGAGGGCCCGCACGGTCTGGCTGAGCGGGGATTGCGCCACATGGAGACGCTCGGCGGCCCGGCCGAAATGCAGTTCTTCCGCGACCGCGAGAAAGGCGTGCAGGTGACGGAGTTCCACGACCCCTCCTCGGAACTATGTGTCTGAATCACCTAAACAAGCTGAATTAAGTCTTGGACTCTACACGGAATCCCGGCCATAGTGATGCACACCACCCCTACCTCGGTGTGACGCCCAAGAGCACGAAAGTCAGGGAGAACCGTGAACCCGAATCCCGGCCGCGACGCGGCACCACCCGAATACAGACCCGGCAGGCCCGCAAGGCCGGTGTCACCGCGTTCGTCGGCACCACCATCGAGTGGTTCGACTTCTACATCTATGGCACCGCCTCCGCACTCGTGCTGGGCCGGCTGTTCTTCCCCGACGCCTCGCCCGCGGTGGGCACCCTCGCCGCCTTCGCGACGTTCGCGATCGGCTTCGTGGCCCGCCCGCTCGGCGGGATCGTGTTCGGTCACTTCGGCGACAAGTTCGGCCGCAAGAACGCCGTGATCATCACGCTGATCCTGATGGGGATCGGAACGGTCGGCGTCGGCTGTCTCCCCACCTACTCGCAGATCGGAATCTGGGCGCCGATCCTCCTCGTCGCGCTCCGCGTGGTCCAGGGCATCGCGATGGGCGGTGAGTGGGGTGGCGCCGTGCTCATCGCCACCGAATTCGCGCCACCGAACAAGAAGGTGCTGTACGGCGCATTCGCGCAACAGGGATCGCCAGTCGGTAATCTGCTCGCGACCCTGGCGTTCCTGGCACTGACATTGTTGTCGGACAGCGTGTTCGAGTCCTGGGGCTGGCGTCTGCCGTTCCTCGCGTCCGCCGCGCTCGTCGTCGTCGCGCTGTACATCAGGCTGCGGATCTCGGAGACACCGGAGATGAAGAAGGCCGTCGTCGCCCAGGAGCGCACCCGGATGCCACTCGTGGAGGTGCTGCGCTCGCACCCGGCCGAACTCGTCCTCGGCGTCGGTGCCGTGGTTGCGGGTGTCGCCATCACCTACGTGAAGACGACGTTCGCACTCGCCTGGGCCACCGCCGACCTCGGATTCGACCGCGGGGACTTCCTGCTCGTCATCACCGTCGCGTTGGTCGCGCAGGTACTCGTGCAGCCGTTCGGCGCCGTGCTGGCCACGAAAATCGATCCGTCGCGGGCGATCCGGTGGATGCTGCTGCCCGAACTCGTGTTGCTGCCGTTGATGTTCCTCCTCGTCCAGACCGGGTCGGTGCCCCTGGCCATGCTCGGCATGGTGCTGGCCACCGCACCGCACGCGATGTACTACGCCGCGCTCGCCGGCATCCTCGCCCAGGTCTTCCCGACCAACGTCCGCTACACCGGGATCTCGCTGTCGTATCAGCTGTCGACGGCGATCTTCGCCGGAACAGCTCCGATGCTCTGCCAGTTCCTGCTCACCCACACCGACTCGATCTGGCCGGTCGTCGCCCTCGGACTCGGCTACGTCGTGCTCTCGCTCGCCCGCATGACCCTGCTGCTCCGCCGCGGGAAAGCCCGGTCGGGCGGGACCGCCGCCGAGTCCCGTCCCGAACAGTCCTCGACCCGGAAAGATGTTGCTCACTCATGAATTTCGCTCACTCCGATCCCGCCCTGCGCGCCGTCGTCGCCCGGTGGGCCGCACCGTCCGACCGCGACAAGCTGAACACCTTGCTCGACCGTCTGGGCGCCGACGCCGGCGGGCGACTCGACGCCCTCGCCGCCACCGCCGACAAGAATCCGCCGGTGCTGCAGCAGTTCGACCGTGACGGCGAACGCATCGACCGGATCGCGTACCACCCCTCCTACCAGGAACTGTGCCGAGCCGCATACAGCGAATACGGACTGTCGGCACTGTCGCATCGCGGCGGCCTGCACGGCTGGGACGACGTCCCGCCGCACCTGGTGAAGTACCTCGCGTCGTACGTCTTCGTGCAGGCCGAGTTCGGGTTGGCGTGCCCGGTGTCGATGACGGATGCCGCCGCCCGCACGCTGCGCATGTTCGGTGACCCGGACGTGTTCGGACCGTGGATCGACGCACTGACGTCGACGGACCCCGACGGCGCGATGACCGGCGCGATGTTCATGACCGAACCGCAGGCCGGCACCGACATCGCCCGCACGGAGACCCGGGCCGAGCGTGACGGCGACGCGTGGCGGCTGACCGGGAAGAAGTGGTTCGCGTCCAATCCCGACGCCGACGTCATCGTGACCCTGGCCCGGTTCCCCGGCGGCGACGACCAGTCCACCCGTGGCGTCGGAATGTTCATGGTGCCCAAGGCTCTGGCGAACGGCGAGCGCAACAGCTACACGATCGACAGACTGAAGGACAAGCTCGGCACCCGCTCGATGCCCAGCGGCGAGGTGTCGCTGACCGGTGCGTACGCCCTTCAGGTGGGCGAACTCGACCGCGGGTTCCGGCAGATGGCCGAAATGGTGAACACGTCGCGGCTGTCGAACGCGATGCGGTCGAGCGCGCTGATGCGACGAGCCGTGCGCGACGCCGTCGACCACACCCGGGAGCGGGTCGTGTTCGGCAAGGCCCTGTTCGACCAGCCCCTGATGCGCGCAACCCTGCTGCCGCTCGCGCTCGACGCCGAGGCGGCGCTCGCCCTGGTGGCGTACAGCGCGCAGTGCCTGCAGGCGGCGGACGCCGGTGACGACTCCGCACGTGCCCTGATCCGGGTCCTCACCCCGCTCGCGAAGCATTACATCTGCAAACGGGCGCGCGTGGTCACCGGCGAGGCCATGGAGGTGCGGGGCGGCAACGGCTACATCGAGGAATGGGCCCACGCCCGCCTGGTCCGCGACGCCCACCTGGGGTCGATCTGGGAAGGCTCGAGCAACGTCATCGCCCTGGATGTGCTGCGGTGCATGCGCAAGCTGGATGCGCATCACCGGCTGGCGGACACGATGCGCGGCGTCCTCGCCGGACTCGGACCCGACTGCGGCCCCGGCGCCGACGTTCTCCGCCGACGCTGGGACGACCTGGTCGCGGAAGGCGACCTGCTGGTCGCCGGAGACGACGACACCGCGCAGGCCGGGTGCGCGCGCTACGCGAACGAACTGGCCCGAGCGGCGATGGCCACCCTGCTCTACGACCTCGCCGACTTCGCGATCACCGCGGGCAGCGGCTACCGGTCGCTGCTCGTCGCCAACGCCTACCTGTCCGGCGACACCGGGCACCTCCCTGGGGCGGCCCTCGACCACCTCGCGGCCGTCGTCGACGGTACCGACGTCACCGCGGATGCCGCGCAGGCCGCCGCACCCCGATCCGACTCTGCGACAGGAGTTCTCCTGTGACCACGACCCACACCGGACCGGCGCCCCTCGCGGGGGTGCGGGTGCTGGACCTCTCCAAGATCCTCGCCGGACCGTACGCCACCATGTCGCTCGCGGACCTCGGCGCCGACGTCACGAAGGTCGAACACCCCGACGGCGGCGACCCGACACGGTCGTGGGGTCCGCCGTTCGTCGGCCCCGACGCCACGTACTACCTCGCGATCAACCGGGGCAAGAAGTCGGTGACCGTCGACCTCAAATCGGAAGAGGGACAGGACGTCATCCACCGCATCCTGGAGGAGACCGACGTCGTCGTCGAGAACTTCAAGCCCGGCAGCGGATTGCAGCGGATCTTCGACTACCGGACGCTGTCCGAGCGGTACCCGCATCTGGTCGTGCTGCACATCTCCGCGTTCGGGGAGGACGGTCCGCTGCGCGACGAACCGGGCTACGACATGATCGCGCAGGCCGCGGGCGGACTGATGTCGCTGACCGGTGAGCCGGGTGGGGCGCCGATGAAGGCCGGATTCGCGATGGGGGATCTGGGGGCGGCGCTCTTCGGTCTGATCGGCGTGCTCGCTGCCCTCGTGGAGCGGTCGCGGACCGGCCGAGGGCAGTACGTGACGACGTCTCTGTTCGAGTGCCAGCTCGCCCTGCACGTGAACTGGGCGACCAACTATTTCGCGACCGGCGAGCGTCCCGGCGCGCTGGGCTCCGGTCACCCGAATCTCGCTCCGTATCAAGCTTTTCCCGCGAGCGACGGATACTTCGTGGTCGCGGTGGGCAACGACAGCCAGTGGGGGAGCCTGTGCTCGGCGATCGCACGCGAAGACCTGACGACAGACCCGCGATTCGAGCGCAACCGTGACCGCGTCGCGAATCGCGGCGATCTCGAGCGGGAATTGTCGACGGCTTTCGCGTCGGGCACCGTGGAGCACTGGTGCGACACACTCGCCGCGCACGCCGTGCCCGTGTCACCGATCCGGCACCTCGACGAGATCTACGCCGACCCGCACACTGCGGCACTCGGGATGATCGGCACGGTCGACCACCCGACGCTGGGCAACCTGCAGCAGATCGCGTTCCCGGTCAGTTTCGCCGGCGAGCGCCCGCATCTGACGTCCGCGCCGCCGGTACTCGGCGCCGACACCGACGAGATCCTCGGTGCCCACCGGCCGCAGTCGGTGGTCGGCGGGTAGACCCGGTTATCCGCCCTCGCGCAGCAGCGCGACGTCGGACACCATCCGGATGTGATCGGCCATCGCACGGGAAGCGCCCGCGGAGTCCTGGTCTCGAATCGCCGTCGCAATGCGGCGGTGCCCTTCGAGCGAGGCCCGCGGGCGTTCTGCTTGGGAGAGGGATTCGATCCGGGTCTCCCGGATCAGCCCGGAAATCTCGTGCATCAGCTTGGCCAGCAGTGACGAGTGCGCCGCGACGGTGATGGCCTCGTGGAACTGCTCGTCGCCGACGACGCCGCGATCGCCCGCGGCGATCTCGGCTTCCATCGTCGCGAGGGCGGAATCGATCTCCGCCATCTCCGCGTCGGTCCGGCGCTCGGCGGCGAGCCCGGCAAGTTTGACCTCGAGTGCCTCGCGCGCCTCGATCACCTCGGGGAGACGGTCGGCGTGTTCGCGCAGCGCCTTGACGGCTCGTTCCTCGATGGGGCGGCGGACGAGCACGGCACCGTCCCCGTGCCGCACCGACACCACACCCTGCACCTCGAGGGCGACGAGCGCCTGACTCAGGGAAGCGCGACTCACGCCCAGTTGAGCGGCGAGTTCACGCTCGGCGGGGAGGCGGTCGCCCGGCGTCATCTCGTGGTCGGCGATATGTGCGCAGAGCTGTTCGACGATCACCTCGTACAGCCGCGGTCGTGCTACCGGACGCAGTTGCTCAGCCACTGGGCCACCCACTCTCCATTCCACTGAAACTACTCCACGGTATCTCGCACAGGCATGTAACCGCACCCACAGTTCCTATTGACAGTGATTCACGACACTGCTTTTATGAAGTGGCTAGGCCAATCTGCCACTGAGTCAATTTGCTCGCCGGCGGCGGTCGAGACCAGATGCCACTGCCACAGAACCGGAGACTTTCATGTCGACCGAGCTGATCCCCATACTTGCGCTCGCTGTCATGTTCCTGGCGGCGACCGTGCTGCCCGTGAACATGGGCGCTCTCGGCTTCGTTGCCGCCTTCTTCGTCGGAACCCTGTCGCTGCACATGAGCAGCGACGACATCATTGCCGGATTCCCCAGCAGCCTGTTCCTGACGCTGGTCGGCATCACCTACCTCTTCGCGATCGCCCAGAACAACGGTACCGTCGACCTCATGGTCCGCGGGGCGGTCCGGCTGGTCCGCGGGCGTGTCGCGCTGATCCCCTGGGTGATGTTCGGGATCACGGCGGTACTCACCGCGATCGGCGCGCTCGGCCCCGCCGCCGTCGCGATCGTCGCGCCGATCGCTCTCGGCTTCGCCGCCCGCTACAAGATCAACGCTCTCCTGATGGGCATGATGGTCGTCCACGGGGCGCAGGCAGGCGGGTTCTCGCCGATCAGCATCTACGGCGTCACGGTCAACGACATCGCGTCCAAGGCGGGATTGACCAACAGCCCGCTCACTCTGTTCCTCGGAAGCCTCCTGTTCAACGCCGCTATCGGGGTACTGCTGTTCGTCTTCCTGGGCGGACGGGACCTGATCGGGCGCAGCGTGCACGACGACGCCGCCGAGGGCACGGGAGGAAGCGGCGCCGGTGGTTCGGGCGGAGGAGTGCCCGCGACCGGAGGCGACTCGGGATCGGGAGGGGCCACCGCGACCAAGGTGCGCCCGACGGCGACCCTCGCGGGCGCACCCGCACGCTCCGGAGTCACATTCGATCAGGCCCTCACGCTGGTCGGTCTCGCCGCGCTCGCCGTGTTCTCGCTGATCCTCGACCTGGACGTGGGATTCATCTCGATGACGGTGGCCGTCGTCCTGGCGCTCGCCTCGCCGAAGGCGCAGAAGGGTGCGATCGCTCAGATCAGCTGGTCGACCGTTCTGCTCATCGGCGGCGTGCTCACCTTCGTGGGGGTCCTGCAGGAGGCGGGCACCGTCGAGTACGTCGGAAACGCGGTCGCGAGCCTGGGGATGCCTCTCCTCGTCGCCCTTCTGCTCTGCTACATCGGGGCCATCGTCTCCGCATTCGCGTCGTCCACGGCGATTCTGGGAGCGACCATTCCGCTCGCCGTCCCGTTCCTCCTCGCCGGCGAGGTGGGCGCGGTGGGTGTCATCGTCGCGCTCGCCATCTCCTCGACCATCGTGGACGTCAGCCCGTTCTCGACCAACGGAGCGCTGGTCCTCGCGAACGCACAGAATGTCGATCGAGACCGCTTCTACAAGCAGATCCTGAAGTACAGCGCCCTCGTCGTCGCCATCGGGCCACTCGTGGCCTGGGCGATTCTCGTGGTGCCCGGCTGGCTCTGACGCCCGGCGGGGAGGCGACCCGGCCTGCCTCCCCCGCGTCATTGCGTCGATTTTTCTCCTCTTGACATCGGTCGGATCAGATGTTCCATTTAATTGGCTAGTCCACTAGGTCACTGCACCAACAGTCCAGCTCTCGCGGCTCTCGCCAGGAAGTAACGGGTGGTTTCACATGTCCACGAACACGATGGAGCGCACAGGTCCGCTGCAAGGAGTGGTCGTCGTCGATCTGACCCGCGCACTTGCGGGCCCCCACGCGGCGATGATGCTCGGCGACCTCGGCGCCGACGTCATCAAGATCGAGACCCCGCACGGCGGCGACGACACCCGCGGATGGGGGCCGCCCTTCGTGGAGCCGGCGGACGCCGAGCGGGAATCGACGTACTTCCTGTCCGCAAATCGAAACAAGAAGTCGATCACCCTCGACCTCAAGGCCGAAGACGGACGGGCCACCCTCGAATCCCTCGTCCGGCGCGCCGACGTCCTCATGGAGAACTTCCGCACCGGCGTCCTCGACCGGCTGGGATTCACCACCGAACGGCTCGCGGACCTGAACCCGCGCCTGGTCGTCCTGTCCATCAGCGGATTCGGTCACGACGGACCCGAAGGCGGACGCGCGGGGTACGACCAGATCGCGCAAGGCGAGGCCGGGCTGATGTCGCTGACCGGCCCCAATCCCGACGACGTCCAGCGCGTCGGAGTGCCCATCGCGGACCTGCTCGCCGGCATGTACGGGGCGTTCGGCGTCGTCGCCGCCCTGCAGGAACGTGAGCGCACCGGACGGGGCCGCGTCGTGCGAACGTCGTTGCTGGCCAGCGTCGTCGGCGTGCACGCCTTCCAGGGGACGAAGTGGACCATCGCCGGCGAGGTCGGCGAGGCGCAGGGCAACCACCATCCCTCGATCTCGCCCTACGGGCTGTTCCGCACCGCCGACGGCGCCGTCCAGATCTCCGTCGGCAGCGAAGGACTGTGGAAGCGGTTCTGCGCGGGCTTCCACCTCGATCCGGACACCCCCGGAATGGCCACGAATCCCGAACGCGTCGAGAACCACAAGCAGGTCCTGGAACTGGTCGAGGATGCGTTCGGCGCGTACACCAGCGACGAACTTCTCATCGAACTCGACCGCATCGGGGTGCCCGCCGGACGCGTCCGGACGATCTCCGAAGTCTACGAATGGGAGCAGACCAAGTCGCAGGGACTGCTCGTCGACGTCGACCACCACACACTCGGCAACATCACGCTGCCCGGCCCGCCCCTGCGGTTCTTCGAACCGGACGGCACCGAGGTGACCGAGACCCGGCACACCGCACCGCCGGTGCTCGGCGCGGACAACGACACCGTGTTGTCGTGGCTGAAAGAGTGCAGCTGATGGCTCGCCTGACAGCTCCCGAACTGCTCGACCTCGTGGTCGACGCCAGCACCTGGGAATCGTGGGACACGCCTCCGATCCAGGTCGCGGCGGACTCCGAGTACGCCGACGAACTTCTTCGCGCACAGGAGAAGACCGGCCTCGACGAGGCGGTGCTGACCGGGGTGGCCACCATCCGCGGCCGCCGAACGGCAATCCTCGTCTGCGAATTCGGCTTTCTGGGCGGCTCCATCGGCGTTGCCGCAGGCGAGCGTCTGGTCGCCGGGATCCGGCGCGCCACTCACGAACGCCTTCCGCTGCTCGCCCTGCCCACGTCCGGGGGCACGCGAATGCAGGAGGGGACGACCGCGTTCCTGCAGATGGTCAAGATCACGGCGGCGGTGATCAAGCACAAGGAGGCGCACCTGCCGTATCTCGTCTACCTGCGCAGCCCCACGACCGGCGGTGTCTTCGCATCCTGGGGGTCGCTGGGGCACGTCACCATCGCGGAACCGGGAGCGCTCGTCGGCTTCCTCGGACCGCGCGTGTTCGAGGCCCTGTACGAGTCGCCGTTCCCGGCGGGCGTCCAGACCGCCGAGAACCTCCACGCGCACGGACTCATCGACGCGGTGCGGCCGCCGGACCAACTCGCCGAGATCGTCGACCGCGCGCTGCGCATCATCACCTCCGGCCGTGGTGGCCGGCCGTCACTCGCGGACGCCCCCGTCCACGAGAGTCTTCCGGACGTCCCCGCCTGGGATTCGGTGGTCGCCTCGCGCCGCGAGGACCGGCCGGGTGTGCGTGAGGTGATGTTCCACTCCGCGTCGGATGTTCTTCAGCTCAACGGAACCGGTCAGGGTGAGGTCGATCCGGGTTTGATCCTCGCTCTCGTCCGGTTCGGTGACATGCCGTGCGTCCTACTCGGACAGGACCGTCGAGGGCAGACCACGCGGTCGCCGCTCGGCCCGGGCGCGCTGCGGGAGGCCCGCCGGGGAATGCGGCTGGCGGCGGAACTGAACCTGCCGTTGGTGACGGTCATCGACACCGCGGGCGCGGCATTGTCGAAGGAGGCGGAGGAAGGCGGTCTTGCCGGTGAGATCGCGCGTTGCATCGCCGACATGGTCTCGCTCGACGTCCCCACCATTTCCCTGCTGCTCGGGCAGGGCACCGGCGGCGGCGCGCTCGCGTTGATCCCGGCCGATCGGGTGCTCGCGGCCCAGCACGGCTGGCTGTCGCCCCTGCCACCCGAAGGTGCGAGCGCGATCCTGCACCACGACATCGCGCACGCGCCGGACATGGCCGCCCGCCAGGGAATCCGGTCGTCCGATCTCCTTGCGAGCGGCATCGTGGACGAGGTGATCCCCGAATTCCCCGATGCTGCAGAAGAATCTGCGGCGTTCTGCACCCGGGTGGGTGCGGTGCTCCACCGCGAACTGTCGCTTCTCGATGCGGCAGACACCACCCAGCGACTCTCCGACCGTGCGGAGCGATTCGACCGGATCGGTCTGTTGCAGCCCGCACATGCGTGATCGCGGTGCCGGGGATCCCGATCGGATCCCCGGCACCGCGTCCATTCACTGGTCCTCGAGGACTTACGTCAGCATTCGACGAGATTCACCGACACATTCACCGCGAGACCCCCGGTGGACGTCTCCTTGTACTTCGAGCTCATGTCGGCACCGGTGGCCCGCATCGTATCGATCACCTGATCCAGACTGACTCGGTGCGTGCCGTCGCCGCGCAGCGCCATCCGGGCGGCGTTGATCGCCTTGCCCGCCGAGATGGCGTTGCGCTCGATGCACGGAATCTGCACCAGGCCGCCGATGGGATCACACGTGAGACCGAGACTGTGTTCCATCGCGATCTCCGCCGAGTTCTCCACCTGCTCTGGGCTGCCGCCGAGGATCTCCGCGAGCCCGGCGGCGGCCATGGACGCCGCGGAACCCACTTCGCCCTGACAGCCCACCTCGGCCCCGGAGATCGAGGCCCGTTCCTTGTACAGGGATCCGATTGCGCCGGCCGCCAACAGGAATCGCACCGTCGTGCCGTCCGGGTCGGCCTTCCCGGCGGGGGTGTAGTGCAGCGCGTAGTGCAACACCGCCGGGATGATGCCGGCCGCCCCGTTGGTGGGGGCGGTGACGATCCGTCCACCGGACGCGTTCTCCTCGTTGACGGCGAGCGCCACCAGGTTCACCCAGTCCTCGGCGAACGCGGGATCACGACCGGGATCCTCCACGTTCAGCCGCTCGTACCAGCCGCGGGCGCGTCGGCGCACCCGCAGGCTTCCGGGCAGATACCCGTCCCGGCCGATGCCGCGTCGCTGACACTCGACCATCACGTCACGGATGTGCAGGAGCCGCGCCCGGACCTCCGGCTCGGGCCGGAGGGCGCGTTCGTGTTCGAGCATGACCTCGCTGATCGTGAGACCGTAGTGCTCGCTGAGGGCGAGCAGTTCACGCGCGGACCCGAACGACAGCGAATTCGCGCCGGCGGCGACGGACACCTCCGGTTCGGTGTCGGTGACGACGAATCCGCCGCCGATCGAATAGTACGTCTGCGCGTGCAGTTCACGACCGGTGACGCTAGTCGCGGTGAGGGTCATGCCGTTGGGGTGAAAGTCCCGAACCGTCAACGGGTGCAACACCATCTCGTCCTCGGCGAGCGGGATGTCGACCGTCCCGCCGAGGCGGATCCGCCGACTCGCCCGCACCGACTCCAGCCGCGTCTCCATCTCCTCGGTGGCGATGGTCTCCGGCCGGTACCCCTCGAAGCCGAGGAGGATCGCCGACATCGTGCCGTGGCCGGCGCCGGTGGCCGCGAGCGATCCATACAGATCGACACGGACACCGGCGACGTCCCCGAGAACGCCGCGTGTGTCGAGGTCGTCGACGAACGTGCCCGCCGCCCGCATCGGCCCGACGGTATGCGAACTCGACGGTCCGATACCGACAGAGAACAGGTCGAACACACTGATCGTCACGACTTACAGACCCGGGTAGAGGGGGTACTTGTCGGCCAGTGCCTGGACTTCGGCGGCGAGTCTTGTCGTGTCGGCGCCATCCGCTGCGGTGAGTGCCTGGGCGATCAGGTCGGCGACCGACACGAAGTCGTCCCGGCCGAAGCCGCGGGCGGCGAGTGCCGGTGTGCCGATGCGCAGGCCGGACGTCACCATCGGCGGCCGTGGATCGAACGGGACGGCGTTGCGGTTGACGGTGATTCCGATCGCGTCGAGGCGGTCCTCGGCCTGCTGCCCGTCGATGGCGGCATCCCGCAGGTCGACGAGGACGAGGTGCACGTCCGTGCCGCCGGTGAGGACGCTGATTCCGGCTTCCTTGACGTCGGGTCGGCTGAGCCGTTCGGCGAGAACCTTCGCACCGTCCAGGCAGCGTTCCTGGCGCTCCGCGAATTCGGGTTCGGCCGCCATCTTGAATGCCGTTGCCTTGCCCGCGATCACGTGCTCCAATGGGCCGCCCTGCTGGCCGGGGAACACCGCGGAGTTGATCTTCTTCGCGATGGCCGCGTCGTTGGTCAGGATGATGCCGCCGCGGGGTCCGCCGAGGGTCTTGTGCGTCGTCGACGTGACGACGTGCGCGTGCGGGACGGGAGACGGGTGGAACCCGGTGGCGACCAGGCCCGCGAAGTGGGCCATGTCGACCATCAGGTACGCGCCGACCTCGTCGGCGATCTCCCGGAAGCGGGCGAAGTCCAGGTGCCGGGGGTAGGCCGACCAGCCGGCGATGATCAGTTGCGGGCGGTGCTCGCGCGCCGCCTTCGCCACCTCGTCCATGTCGATGCGGTAGTCCTGCTCGGACACCCCGTACGCGGCGACGTTGTAGAGCTTGCCGGAGAAGTTCAGGCGCATGCCGTGCGTGAGGTGGCCGCCGTCGGCGAGCGAGAGACCGAGGATCGTGTCGCCCGGTTTGATCAGGGCATGCATCACCGACGCGTTCGCGGTGGCGCCGGAATGCGGTTGCACGTTGGCGTATTCGGCGGCGAACAGCGACTTGACGCGGTCGATCGCGAGCTGCTCGATCGTGTCGACGTGCTCGCAGCCGCCGTAGTAGCGCCGGCCCGGGTACCCCTCGGCGTACTTGTTGGTCAGCACGGAACCCTGCGCCTGCATCACCGAAAGCGGTGCGTGGTTCTCCGACGCGATCATCTCGAGGCCGGTGCGCTGACGCTCGAGTTCCTTGCCGATGAGTGCGGCGACATCGGGATCGAAATCGGCGAGATCGCGGTTGAGGACGCTCATGCCTGCACTCCGTTCTTCTCCGCGTACTCTGCGGCGGTGAGGAGCTCGCCGGTGGCGGACGGCTGGACGGCGAACAGCCAGCCCTCCCCGTACGGGTCCGAGGTGACCAGGCCGGGGTCGTCGACGGCGGCGGTGTTGATCAGGGTGACCCGGCCGCTCACCGGCGGATACAGCTCGGACACGGTCTTGGTCGACTCGACCTCGCCGCACGATTCGCCGGCGACGATGGTCGCACCGACCTCCGGCAGGTCGACGAAGACGAGTTCGCCGAGCGAGTTGACGGCGACCGAGGTGATGCCGACGCGGACCGGCTCGTCGGGGAGCGTGGCGCCCGGCTCGATCAGGACCCACTCGTGGTCGTCGGTGTAGCTGCGGTCGTCAGGGAAGGCGTGCGAAGACATGTGTGACCCTTCGGGGCTGAAGTGGGTGGGAACGGCTCAGGAGCGGCGGTAGAACGGCGACGGAGTGACCACGAACGGCTCCTTCTTGCCGCGGATGTCCACGGTGAGTTCGGTGCAGGGTTCGCGGAACGCGACGTCCACGAACGCGAGCGCGATCGGATGCCCGAGCGTCGGAGACAACGCCCCGGACGTGATGGTGCCGACCGCCGACTCGCCGGCCGCGTCCAACACGGTGTACTCGGCGCGGGCCGCCCGGCGCCCGCTTCCGGCGAGGCCGACGAGCACCCGCCGCGGGACCTGCTCCGACAACGTCTGCAGGGCATCGCGGCCGACGAAGTCCTTGTTCAGCCGGACCACCTTGCCGAGCCCGGCCTCGTACGGATTCGTGCCGAGGGTCAGTTCGTGGCCGTACAGGGCCATTCCGGCCTCGAGGCGGAGGGTGTCGCGGCACGCGAGGCCGGCGGGGACGCCGCCGCGGGCGGTGGTGGCGTCGAGCAGTGCGCGCCACAACTGCACGGACAGTTCGTTCGGCACGTACAGCTCGAACCCGTCCTCCCCGGTGTACCCGGTGCGGGCGAGGAGGACGTCGATGCCGGCGACCACCGCGCGCGTGACCGCGTAGTACTTCAACTCCGCCACCGTCTCGACCTGCTCGGTGGGAACGAGGGACTGCACGACGTCGTGGGCGGCCGGTCCCTGCACCGCGATCAGCGCGGTCTCCGAGGACTGATCGTCGACGTTCGCGGAGAAGCCCTCGACGCGCGCCGCCAGTTCGCGGTACACCGTCGGCGCGTTGGCCGCGTTGGCGACCACGAGGAAATGCTCGTTGGCGAGACGGTAGACGACCAGATCGTCGATGACCCCGCCGTCCGCGTTGCACAGGAGGGAGTACTTGGCCCGGCCGACGCCGATCTTCGAGAGTTCGCCGGCCAAAGCGTAATCCAAGACAGCTCCGGACTCGGGCCCGGTGACCGCGATCTCGCCCATGTGCGAGAGGTCGAACAGTCCGGCGGTCTTGCGGACGGCGTGGTGCTCGGCGAGTTCGCTGTCGTACTTCAGCGGCATCTGCCAGCCCGCGAAGTCGGTGAAATGGGCTCCCAGCGCGCCGTGCTCGCCGAGCAGCGGGGACGCGGGCGTCGTGGTGAGGGTCATGCGAAGGCCTCCTCGGGGGTCTCGGCGATGGCCGATGCGTCGATGTCGGTGGGGTTCTCGAAGGCCTCGGGCGCGGGGCACGAGCAGACGAGGTTGCGGTCGCCGTGGACGCCGTCGATGCGACGCACCGGGGGCCAGTACTTGGCGGCGCGAAGCGGCGCGACGGGGTAGGCGGCCAGGTGGCGCGGGTAGGGCAGATTCCACTCGTCCGCGGTCACCTGTTCGGCGGTGTGCGGGGCCTGACGCAGCGGGCTGCGCTCGAGCGGCCACACACCGTCACCGATCAGGTCGATCTCGCGGCGGATCGAAATCATCGCCTCGATGAAGCGGTCGAGTTCGGCCAGATCCTCGGACTCGGTCGGTTCCACCATCAGCGTGCCGTTGACGGGGAACGACAGGGTGGGCGCGTGGAAGCCGTAGTCGATCAATCGCTTTGCCACGTCCTCGGCGGTGACGCCGGTCGCCTTGGTGACTGGCCGGAGGTCGAGGATGCACTCGTGTGCCACCAGACCGGACGGTCCCGTGTACAGGACGGGGAAGTGCTGATCCAGTGACCTGGCGACGTAATTGGCTGCGAGCACCGCGGTCTTGGTCGCCTCCGTCAGCCCGTCGGGTCCCATGAGTGCGATGTACGCCCAGGTGATGGGCAGGATGCCGGCCGATCCGTAGTTGGCGGCCGACACCGGGGTGCCGAGCTGATCGCCGCCCAGCGGGTTGCCGGGCAGGAACGGCGCCAGGTGCGTGCGCACCGCGACCGGCCCGACGCCGGGGCCGCCGCCGCCGTGTGGGATGCAGAACGTCTTGTGCAGATTCAGGTGTGAGACGTCGCCGCCGAACTTGCCGGGCTGGGCCAGACCGACGAGAGCGTTGAGGTTCGCGCCGTCGACGTACACCTGGCCGCCGGCCTCGTGAACCAGATCGCAGACCGTCCGCACGTCGTTCTCGTACACGCCGTGCGTGGACGGGTAGGTCAACATGATCGCGGCCACCGCGCCCTCGTGCGCCGCGATCTTTGCGCGCAGGTCGCCCAAGTCGATGTTGCCGTTCTCCGCGGTCGCGACGACGACGACCTTCATGCCCGCGAGAACCGCGGATGCGGCGTTCGTGCCATGCGCGGACTGGGGGATGAGGCAGACGTTGCGTCCGAAGTCGCCGCGGGATTCGTGATAGCCGTGGATCGCGAGCAGCCCGGCCAGCTCGCCCTGGGCTCCTGCGTTGGGCTGCAATGACACCCGGTCGTAGCCGGTGATCTCGCCGAGCCAGCGCTCCAGGTCGGCGACGAGCTCGAGGTAGCCAGCCGTCTGTGCGACCGGGGCGTACGGGTGGATGGACGCGAAGCCGGGCCAGCTGATGGGTTCCATCTCGACAGCGGAGTTGAGTTTCATCGTGCACGATCCGAGCGGGATCATGGTGCGGTCGAGGGCGAGGTCCTTGTCGGACAGCGTGCGCAGGAAGCGGAGCATCGCGGTTTCCGAGCGGTGCTCGTGGAACACGGGGTGCTGCAGGTAATTCGACGTCCTGGCGAGTGCCGACGGCAGTTCGGGCACCGCGACGGTCGTCGGCTGCGCACCGAACACGGCGACCACCCGCCGGACGATGTCGTCGGTGGTGCACTCGTCGCAGGCGATCGCGACGTGATCGGCGTCGACGAGACGGAGGTTGATGCCGTCCCGATCGGCCGACTCCACGATCGCCCCGGCGCCCGCCGGGACCCGCACGAGAACCGTGTCGAAGAAGCTGTCGTGCACGATCGTGTGACCGGCGGCGCGCAGGCTTCCGGCGATGGTCATCGCGTGGGCGTGCACCCGGTTCGCGATGGCGCGCAACCCTTCCGGCCCGTGGTAGGCGGCGTACATCGCGGCGACGTTGGCGAGCAGCGCCTGCGCCGTGCAGATGTTGCTGGTCGCCTTGTCACGCCGGATGTGCTGTTCGCGGGTCTGCAGTGCCAGCCGGTAGGCCGTCCTCCCGTCGACGTCGACGGACACCCCGACGAGGCGGCCGGGCAGCATGCGCTCGAGTCCGCCGCGCACGGCCATGTAGCCGGCGTGCGGTCCGCCGAAGAACAGCGGCACACCGAATCGCTGCGCCGACCCGACGGCGATGTCGGCGCCCTGCTCGCCGGGCGGCGTCAGGATCGTCAGCGTCAGCAGGTCCGCCGCGACGGTGGTCAGCGCGCCGCGCGCCTTCGCCGCGGCGATCATCGGAGCGAGGTCGCGCACCGCGCCGCTCGCACCGGGCGCCTGGAAGACCACCCCGAACATGTCACCGTCCGGCAGTTCACCGGACAGTTCCGCGACCACCACCTCGATGCCCACCGCCTTCGCTCGTCCCCGGACGACGGCCAGTGTCTGCGGCAGGCAGTCCGCGTCGAGGACGACGCGGTTGGTGGCGGACTTCGACTTGTTCGCGCGCCGCATCAGCAGCACCGCCTCCATCACGGCGGTCGCCTCGTCGAGCAGCGACGCGCCGGCCAGGGGAAGGGCGGTGAGATCCTCGATGACGGTCTGGAACGTCAGCAGCGCCTCCAGCCGGCCCTGGGAGATCTCCGGCTGGTACGGGGTGTAGGCGGTGTACCAGGCGGGGGACTCGAGCATGTTCCGCCGCAACACCGCGGGCGTGATGGTGTCGGAGTATCCGAGGCCGATCATCTGGACGCGGGTCTCGTTGCGCTCCGACAGTGCCCGCAGGTCGGCGAGCACCTGCTGCTCGGACCTCGCCGCGGGCAGATTCAAGGGCTGTGAACTGCGGATCTGCGCCGGCACCGCGCTGTCGATCAGGTTCGCGAGGGCGTCGTAACCGAGGGCGTCGAGCATCCGCCGCGACGAGGAGGCATCGGGACCGATGTGGCGGGACGGAAAGTCGCTGGTGAGAGGCGCGCCCTGGGTGGCGGTGCGGGGTTCTGCTGGCACGAGGTGACTCCGGTTTCGTTGAGTCCGGACCGCACCGGACATCGACAAGGGGGCACCTCCCCGCTCTGTCCTGAAACCTGAGAGTTTGGGCGCACCGCATCTGCGGCGTGCTCTTCACCTTCGGTAAGTTCCGGCCATACGGCCGATTCTTTCTCCAGAGTTGCCTCTGCGCTGCGGTACTGGGGCCTGAGAGATTCCCGGGGAGGAAGTTGCTCCTACGGCGCCTCCGAGACGGAGGTTCTCCCGCTGCGCGTCAACGGCGTCTTCAGTTGTGATTGGCCAAACAGTACACAGACGCCGCGGGTTTGTCTCCTCGGACCGACGGTCTTGCCAAAAGTCCTCGTCGTTTGGCATCCTCGATGCATCTTCGCTCGGACGTGACCGCACACGCCGGACGATGAGAGCCCAGATGCCCGCAGCCGCAACGGTTGTCGATGTGTGCTCGCTCTCCCCAATCACATGCCCTGGTTCCGCGCTGTCCACCGCGCGGGTCCGACGACGCATACCGACCGGTTTCGACCGGTCCTAGGAGTTCCCCACATGACTGCGCCTGAGCCACCCCACGTCGCTGCGGATGGCCGCCGACTGCTCCGCCTCGAAGTCCGCAACGCTCAGACCCCGGTCGAACGCAAACCGTCGTGGATGAAGGTGCAGATGCGGACGGGCCCCGAATACCGGGACCTCGCTGCCCTCGTCGACCGTGAGAACCTGCACACCGTGTGTCAAGAAGCGGGATGTCCCAACATCTTCGAATGCTGGGAGGACCGTGAGGCGACGTTCCTCATCGGCGGAAGCCAGTGCACCCGGCGGTGCGACTTCTGCCAGATCGACACAGGCCGCCCCGCCGCACTCGATCGGGGCGAACCCAGGAGGGTCGCGGAGTCGGTGCAGACCATGGGCCTGCGGTACGCCACCGTCACCGGCGTGGCCCGTGACGATCTGCCGGACGGCGGCGCCTGGCTGTACGCCGAGACGGTCCGGCAGATTCACGAACTGTGCCCGGGCACCGGCGTCGAACTGCTGATCCCCGATTTCAATGCCGACGCCGCGCAACTACGCGAGGTGTTCGACACCCGCCCGGAAGTACTCGCGCACAATGTGGAGACCGTTCCCCGGATCTTCCGTCGTATCCGGCCCGCCTTCACGTACGAGCGGTCCCTCGAGGTGATCACGCGGGCTCGGGAGGACGGCCTGATCACCAAGTCGAACCTGATCCTCGGGATGGGGGAGACCACCGACGAGGTGATCCAGGCCCTCCGGGACCTGCACACCGCCGGCTGCCAGTTGATCACCATCACGCAGTATCTCCGGCCGTCGGCCCGGCATCACCCGGTGGCGCGGTGGGCGACGCCGGACGAGTTCGTCATGCTCGACGGGATCGCCCGCGAGATCGGATTCCTCGGCGTCCTGTCCGGTCCGCTCGTGCGCTCCTCCTACCAGGCCGGCCGCCTCCACGCAGAGGCCGTAGCCGCGACCGCAATTCACTGAACCCCATTCTCTTCCGTTCCAGCAAGGAGTTCCCATGTCCCACCGATCTGCAGATGTCGTCGTCCTCGGCGGCGGTTCCGGCGGCTACGCGGCCGCCATCCGCTCGGCCGAACTGGGCCGTTCGGTCATTCTCGTCGAAGAGAACGAACTCGGCGGCACGTGCCTGCATCAGGGCTGCATTCCGACCAAGGCGCTGCTGCACTCCGCCGAGGTCGCCGACAGTGCCCGCACGGCCTCGCAGTTCGGCGTCGACGTCACGTTCGACGGTGTCGACCTCGAGAAGGTGCTGAGCTACCAGAACACGATCGTCACCCGCCTGCACAAGGGACTGCAGGGCCTCGTCGACTCGTACGGCGTCACCGTCGTCAACGGCCGCGGACGGTTGGTCGGACCCAACGGAGTGGAGGTCGACGACGAGTTGATCACGGGCGGCGCCGTCGTCCTGGCAACGGGGTCGTCGCCGAAAACGCTGCCCGGCATCGGCATCGGTGGCCGGGTCGTCACCAGCGACCAGGCGCTCGTGTTGCCGTCGGTCCCGAAGAAGGCGATCATTCTCGGCGGCGGCGTCATCGGCGTCGAATTCGCCAGTGTCTGGGCGTCGTTCGGTGCGTCGGTGACGATCGTCGAGGCGATGCCTCGGCTGGTGCCGAACGAGGACGAGACGATCTCCAAGTACCTCGAGCGGGCGTTCCGTCGCCGCAAGATCACCGCGAAGACAGGTGTGCGGGTGACGGAGGTGACGCAGGACGCGGATGCAGTGTCGGTCACCCTCGGCTCCGGCGACATCTTCGACGCCGACGTCCTGCTGGTCGCGGTGGGGCGCGGACCCAACACCGCGTCCATGGGGTACGAGGAGACCGGAGTGATGCTCGACAAGGGCTTCGTGGTGACCAGTGATCGACTGCGCACCACGGTGCCGAACGTCTTCGCGGTCGGCGACATCGTCCCCGGGCTCCAGCTGGCCCACCGCGGGTTCCAACAGGGCATCTTCGTGGCCGAGGAAATCGCCGGGCTCCGTCCGGACGTCATCGACGAGACCGGCATCCCTCGTGTCACCTACTCCCACCCCGAGGTCGCGTCCGTCGGGTTGACCGAGACCGCGGCCCGGGAGAAGTTCGGCGAGAACGTCGAGACCGTCACCTACGACCTCGCCGGCAACGGCAAGAGCCAGATCCTGAAGACGTCGGGGGCGGTCAAACTCGTGGTGGCGCCGACCGGGGTCGTGGTCGGCGTGCACATGGTCGGCGACCGAGTCGGTGAGCTGATCGGTGAGGCGCAGCTGCTCTACAACTTCGAGGTCGACGCCGCGCAGGCGGCGAAGTTCGTGCACGCCCACCCCACCCAGGGCGAGGCGCTCGGTGAGGCGCTGATGGCAGTGGCCGGCAAACCACTCCACGTCCACGGCTGACCCCCATGTGAGTGGCAAAGTGTGCTGGCGCACGCTTTGCCACTCACATGGGTTTTCCGGTATGCGAACGCGCACTGGTGTTTTCCGCCCGGGAGTGCGAGTTAACACACCGGAACGGTGAAGGCATGCTTTCGTAATATGTCTGCGGAACAGTACGTCCCGAGCGCTGATCGCGCAGACGAACATCGGAGCGAAACCGGGAACCACGCCGGCCGAACTCGCTGCGGTCCTGGCGATCTGCGGCGCCGCGATGGTGCACCTCGTGTCGCTGGCCGTGTTCGTGGGGCTGCTCGGCACCTGGCTGATCAGCGTGATTCCCGCCGACATCGTGACCGTCACCCGTTCCTACATCCTTCCCTCGGTCTTGGGGGGCGGTCCTCATGCAGGCGATCGTGTCGATGAAGCAGCCCCGGGCCACCGTGGTCGCGCTGCCGCTGCGGCCACGACACGCACGTCGCCACCCTGCTCACCGTCGCCGAACTGCGAGGCCGCCGCATCCGGGGCGCCGAAGCCGCTGATCGAGGAGCTGTACACGTTCCCGCGCAACTACAACGATCCCGATGCCACCGCAGAACTCGTCGCCGGACTCCAGAAGGTGCTGGGCGAGAACAACGTCGAGCTGTCGTCTCCGATGATGGGTTCGGAGGACTTCGGTCTGCTGGCCGAGGTGATCGGCGTGCCGTCGGTGTTCTGGATGTTCGGTGGCCACACCGCGGAGACCCTCGAGAGCGGAAAGCCTGTGCCGGTGAACCACTCACCGTTCTTCGCGCCCGTCGCGGAGCCCACCCTGTCCACCGGCGTCCAGGCGGCGATGACGGCGATCCTGTCGAAGGTCGGGCTCTAGGCCCACGGGTGGCGGAGCCGCCTCAGTGGGTAGGCAACGGTGCGTCTGCGGTGGCGTCCCCGGTGTCTACTCCGGTCTTCTCGAATCGCAGTCGTGACACGGCAAGTCCGGCGAGGACGAAGGACGCGGCGACCAGGATGTACAGCTGGGTGGGCGACCAGTCGCGGTCGAGGAGGGCGCCCGCGACGATCGGGGACGCGATGGCGCCGACGCGGCCGATGCCGATGCCCCAGCCGACGCCGGTGGCCCGAACGGCCGGCGAGTAGACCGACGGCGTGATCGCGTACAACCCGGCGATGCAGCCGTTGGCGAAGACGCCGATCAGGGCGCCGAGCCCGAACGCGATGACGATGGACGCGGTGGCGGGCACGAAAACGACGAGCAGTACGCCCGCGATCGCCATGTAGGCGATGAGCACACGCTTCAGCGCGAAACGTGCGGACAGCGCCCCGAGCAGGGTGGCGCCGAAGATGCCGCCGAGGTTGAGGAGCACTCCGCCGGTGACGCCCTGGTTCGCGGACATGCCCGCCTCGACCAGCAGTTTCGGGGTCCAGCTGGTGACGAAGTAGAAGCCGAACATCGCCATGAAGAACGCGAACCACACCAGGAGTGTGCTGCGGCGGCGCTGCGGGGACAGCAGGACGCGCATCGCGAATCCGGCGTCGGCGGTGGCGGCGGCACGCGGTGCGGGCAGCTCGTCGAGTCGCGGCTGACCGACCCGCTGGGCGAAGGCGTTGATCCGGTCGAGGGCGTTGGCCGGTCGCCGGACGAGCAGGAAGTCGATCGATTCGGGGAGCCGGGCGTAGACGACGGGGATGATCGCCGCCGTGCACAGTCCACCGAACAGGAACACCGAACGCCAGCCGAGTGAGTTCTGCAGGACGACGGCGATGATTCCGCCGAGGGTGGCGCCGACGGCGTAACCGGTGGAATTGAGACTCACCGCGAGCCCGCGCCAGCGGTTCGACGCGTACTCACTGGCGATGACGTTGCTGCTGGCGAGGATTCCGCCGATGCCGACGCCGGTGAGGGCGCGGAGCAGGCCGAGTTGCATCGCGTTCTGGCTGACCGCCGACAGCAGCATGCCCGTCGACGCGAGTGCCAGGCACAGCAGGATCATGGCGCGGCGGCCGATGGTGTCAGCCCACGGTGCCAGGAACAGCGATCCCGCGGCCATGCCGAACAGTCCGGCGCTGAGCAGGAGGCCGACGACGGAGCCGGACAGATCCCACTCCTGCGACACCGACTGTGCGGTGAACGCCATGACGAGGACGTCGAAGCCGTCGAGCACGTTGAGTAGACCGCAGATGGCGATGGCGCCCCATTGGTAGCGCGTCATCGGGCTGCTGTCGATGCGTTCGCGTAGGTCGAATTGCATGCTCGGAACCTGCTCTTCCTCGGAGGTGGGCTGTGATATGGCTCACGACTCACCTACCGTGGCGGAGAGGTCACTCGTTTCCAACTTCGCTTCCGAATGTCGGAATGCAGAAGTGGCGGTGGGATGCGGTGCTGGGTGATCATTTCAGTGATGACAACTGGATGGGGACCGGGCGACCGGCAGTGGGCGAAAGGTCCATGGATGTGACTGGCTCGGGTTTCGGTAACTCCTGGTCGGCGGATCGATTGTTCGCCGGGCCGGGCGAGACACGGGAGCGGCTACGCCGCACCGATTGGGCGGCCACGCCGCTGGGCCCGGTCGAGACCTGGTCTGTCGAACTGCGGGCGGCAGTACGGACCGTGCTGCCCTCCGAGGTCCCGATGCTGCTCTGGTGGGGGCCTGAGCTCGTGCAGATCTTCAACGACGCGTACACCCGGGTCCTCGGTGCCAAGTACCCCGCGGCGATCGGTGAACCCGGGGCGCAGTGCTGGGCGGAGATCTGGGACGAGGTGGGACCGCTCGCCGAGCAGGTGATGTCGGGCGGCGCAGCGACCTACACGGAGAATCAGCCGCTGTACCTGCTGCGGCACGGGTACCTCGAGGAGACGTACTGGACGTTCTCCTACAGTCCGGTGCAGGACGAGGACGGGAACGTCGCCGGGATCTTCGTGGCGACGACCGATGTGACCGCGACCGTGCTCGGCGAGCGCCGACTCGAGACTCTGCGGCAACTGGGCACGGTTTCCACCGCAGGCGGCGACGATCCGCTCGTCGATGCCTGTCGTGCGGTCGTGCGGGTACTCGGCGACAACGGACAGGACGTTCCGCTGGCCGCGATCTATCTTCGCCGCGAGGTCGTCGGCGGCGCGGGTGACGACGAGCCCGAGGACCTCGTGCTCGTCGGTGCCGCCGGGGTGGACGACGACGGCGAGTTCAGGCCCGCCCGGATCCCGGCGACCGACGTCACCCGCCACCGTGTCCGGGCGTCGGGCGTGGCGTTCGAGCCTGCCGGGTCGAAGGCGGTGACGGAGGTGAGGCTGTGCCCGTTGATCGTGACGGGTCACGCGGAGCCGGTAGGTGTGCTGGTGCTCGGGATCAGTCCGTATCGCGCCTTCGACGACGCGTATCGGGGCTTCGTCGAGCTGGTCACGGCGAAGGTGTCGACCCTGGTCACGGACGCCCTGGCCTACGAGTTCGAGCGGGACCGCGCCGCTGCACTGGCGGAACTCGACGCTGCGAAGACGCGGTTCTTCCAGAACGTCAGTCACGAGTTCCGTACCCCGCTGACCCTGTTGCTCGGACCCCTCGAGACCGTGCGCGAGCAGTCCGAGGACGAGTCTCCCGCAGATCGGCGCGAAGCGATCGCGGCCGCCTATCGTGCGGCGGTCCGGCTGCAGCAGCTCGTCGACGGCCTTCTCGATCTGTCCAAGGCGGAAGCCGGCCAGCTTCTGCCACACACGGAGCCGACCGATATCGGCCAATTGACGGCCGACTGCGTGAGCATGTTCGATTCCGCCGCCGCGCAGGCGGGACTCGCGCTCCGAACCGATCTCGACGAAGCCTCCGGCCTGGTCGAATTGGACCGCGAGATGTGGGTGAAGATCGTGCTGAATCTCGTGTCGAACGCGGTCAAGTACACCCGGTCCGGCTCCGTGTCCGTAGCGCTCCGCCAGGACGCCGGCCAGTTGGTGCTGAGCGTGACCGACACGGGTGTGGGGATTCCCGCCGAAGAACGGGAACGCGTATTCGACAGGTTCCATCGCGTCGAGGCCGGCGGGTCGGGCAGCGGTGGGGGCGTCGGCATCGGGCTTTCCCTGGTGTCCGATCTCGCCGCGGCGCTCGGCGGTTCCGTCGACCTCGACAGCGCCCCGGGCCGGGGCAGCACCTTCACCGTCCGCGTACCGCGGATCCCGGCACCGGACGGCGCGACCCCGCGGGCAGACGACCGGCCCATCGGCGCGGTAACGTCCTTCGGCGATGTCGAACAGCGGGAACCGTCCGTCGGGGTCGACGGTTCGAACGAACGCGGAGCGGACGGCCACCGCATCCTGCTCGTCGAAGATCACCCGGACCTGCGGGCGTACCTCACCCGATTGCTGCAGGAGCAGGGATGGGACGTCGACGCCGTCGCCGACGTGGAGTCCGCGCTGAAGCATGTCGCCGCCCGCACACCGAATCTCGTGCTCAGCGACGTCATGCTTCCCGGTCGCGACGGCATCGACTTCCTGCGCGAGCTGCGGTCGGAGCAATCGACGGCGCGGCTGCCGGTCATTCTGCTCACCGCCCGCGCGGGAACGGAGTCGACCGTCGACGGGCTGAACCAGGGAGCCGACGACTACATCGTCAAGCCCTTCCAGCCGAGCGAGCTCGTCGCGCGGGTACGTGTTCATCTCGAAATGTCCTGGCTTCGTGAAACTCTGATCACGGACAGTGAGCTCGAGTCGACACATCTGCGCACGGCACTGGATACCCGCACCACCCTCAGCCAAGCTGTCGGGCTGACCATGGCCGCGTTCCAGTGCGACGCCGACACCGCCTTCGACAAGCTCGCGTCCTATTCGCAGAATCGCAACGTCAAACTTCGGGACATCGCGGCGGAGGTCGTCGCGAACTTCACCGCAGCCACTAATCGCGAGTAGAGCCGAAGGAAGGCCACAGTTTCCGCGAGCCGGGTTCCGGGTAGGCGTCACCGATGAACGACGATCAGCACGCCGAACCGGACCCCGACGATCCGCGGAAGCCGGATTCGCCCGTGGACCTGACGAAACCTTCCTGGTGGTACGTCATCAGGAAGACGGCGCACGAATTCACGCGCGATCAGTGCACCGACCTGGCCGCCGCACTGACGTATTACGCGGTCCTCTCGCTCTTCCCTGCGCTGCTGGCGCTGGTCTCGTTGCTGGGAGTGTTCGGTCAGGGGCAGCGCACCACCGATGCGGTCCTGCAGATGGTCGACGACCTCGGGCCGTCCTCCGCCGTGGACACGTTGCGTGACCCCATCGCGCAGTTGGTCGAGACTCCGACCGCGGGCATGGCACTGGTCCTCGGCCTGCTGGGTGCGGTGTGGTCGGCGTCCGGCTACATCGGGGCGTTCGGACGAGCCATGAACCGCATGTACGAAGTCGAGGAGGGGCGTCCCGTGTGGAAGCTCCGGCCGCTGATGCTGGCCGTCACCATCGTCGGTCTGGTCCTGGTGGCCGCCGCTGCGGCAATGCTCGCGCTGAGCGGCCCCGTCGCACGCTCGGTGGGTGATGCGATCGGATTCGGCGACACCGCCCTGACCGTCTGGAACATCGCCCGCTGGCCGTTCGTCCTCGGCGTCGTCGTGGTCGCCGTGGCCATCCTCTATTACGTCACGCCCAACGTGAAGCAACCGAAGTTCCGCTGGGTCAGCGCCGGCGCGTTCCTCGCCATCGTGACGTGGATCCTGGCGTCGGTCCTGTTCGGTCTGTACGTCGCCAACTTCGGCAGCTACAACAAGACGTACGGCTCCCTGGCCGGCGTGATCGTGTTCCTGCTGTGGCTCTGGATCACCAATCTGGCGTTGCTCTTCGGCGCCGAACTGGATGCCGAACTCGAACGCGGACGCGAATTGCAGGCCGGCATGCCGGCCGAGGACGAACTGCAATTGCCGCCCCGCGATACGCGCGTCTCCGACAAGAACGCCGAGAAGTACGAGCAGTACGTGCAGGAGGGCAAGGCGCTGCGCGAGAGCGAGGCCGCGGGCCCGTGAGTACTTGTTAACCTCCCGCGGTTAATAAGTACTCACGGGCGGAACGCCATCGCGTCGTCCACGACCTTGCCGTGCCGCAATGTCAGAAGGTCGCGGAAGTAGTTCATCCGCAGCCGCCACGGCGCTTCGGACCCCTGCTTCGGGAACGACTCCACCGACCGCAGGACGTAGCCGGCGGCGAAGTCGAGGAACGGCTCCTCCTCGACCGAACTGTCACGCGCCGGGGCACACTGGGCGAACCCGTTCGCGTCCATGTGCGCGAGCAGACGGCAGACGTACTCGCACACCAGGTCGGCCTTGAGCGTCCAGGACGCGTTGGTGTACCCGATGACGAACGCGAAGTTGGGCACCCCGCTGAGCATCATCCCCTTGTACGCCATGGTGTCGGCGAGGTCGATGTCGCGGCCGTCGACGGCGAGCGTCGTTCCGCCGAACGCGAGCAGGTTCAAACCGGTCGCGGTGACGACGACATCGGCGTGCAATTCCTCACCGGACTTCAGCGTGATACCGGTTTCGGTGAAGGTGTCGATGTGGTCGGTCACGATCGACACCTCGTCGTTCCGGATGGACCGGAACAGATCCCCGTTGGGCACGAGGCACAGTCGCTGATCCCACGGGTTGTACCGGGGCGTGAAGTGGGTGTCGATGTCGTAGCCCTTCGGCAGCCACTTCTCCTGCATCTGCCGGATGCGCCCCTTCATGAAGTCCGGATAGCGCTGGCACAGTTGGTAGATCGCGGTTGCGACCGACGCGTTCTTCAGGCGGGTGAGGCCGTAGGCGAGTTTGGCGGGAAGGTGCCGGCGGAGCCGGTTCGCCAGCTTGTCCTTGGCCGGCATCGAGATGATGTAGGTGGGCGAGCGCTGCAACATGGTCACGTGCGCGGCCTCGGCGGCCATCGACGGCGCCAGCGTCACCGCGGTGGCCCCACTGCCGATGATGACCACCCGCTTACCCGCGTAGTCGAGGTCCTCGGGCCACTTCTGCGGGTGCACGACCTGCCCGGCGAACCGGTCGAGGCCCGGGAACTCGGGGGTGTAGCCCTCGTCGTAGCGGTAGTAGCCGCTGCAGGACATCAGGAAGTTGGCGGTGAACCGGACCGTCTCGCCGGTATCGGTGCGCTCGGCGTCGACCGTCCACTGGGCGTCCGGGGTCGACCACTCGGCACGAACGACCTTGTGCCGGAACCGGATGTTCCGGTCGATCCCGTGCTCGGCGGCGGTCGTGCGGACGTACTCGAGGATCGACGGCCCGTCGGCGATGGACTTCTCACCCGACCACGGCTTGAACCGGTAGCCCAGGGTGTACATGTCGGAGTCGGAGCGAATACCGGGGTAGCGGAACAGGTCCCACGTGCCGCCGATCGACTCGCGGCTCTCCAGGATCGCGTAGGTCCGTCGGGGAAAGTTGTCCTGCAGGTGGTATGCGGCACCGATCCCGGACAGTCCGGCTCCGATGATCAGCACGTCGACGTGTTCGACGGGCGTATTCGCCCCGGTGGTCTCGGCGGCGGTCTCGGCGTGTGACATGAACACTCTCTCGCTGGCTGGGAAGGCTACTTCGGGTCTACGGCGACGTCGTCGAGAGCGACATTACGTGCGCTGGTCGACCGGCCGAGTTTCGCGACCTCTTCGTCCATCAACGGAAGAATGCGGGGGACGTGGGGCAGCAGGCTGCGATCCCCGATCGGCGACGTCACCACCGCTTTCAGCCAGCCGACGAGCTCGACCCACCGCGGCACGTAGACGCGGCGCTTCCGCCCGGCCAGGGCGTCGACGAACGCGTCGACGCACGCGTCCACCGACGTCGTCCTGCCGAGCGGTCCCGGCAGGACGGCGAGAAGCTGGTTGAATGCGGTGAGGTCGGCTTTCGCGTCCTGAACGAGCGGGGTGTCGATCCACGACATGTGGGCCGAGCCCACGGTGACGCCGTGGTGCGCGACTTCGAGACGCAGCGCGTTGGCGAAATGCTCGACGCCGGCCTTGCTGGCGTTGTATGCGGCCAGCCCGGGTGCGGGCGCGAACGCGGCGAGCGACGACACCACCAGGATGTACCCCTTGCGCTCGATCACGGAGGGCAGTGCGGCTCGGACGGTGTGGAAGACGCCGAGGATGTTGATGTCGATGACGCGCTTGAACGTGGCCGGATCGACGTGCAGGACCGAGCCGTAGCTGGCGATGCCGGCGTTCGCGAGGACGAGGTCGATGCCGCCGAACTTCGCGACACCGGCGTCGACGGCCTTCTCCATGGCGGCCAGATCGCAGACGTCGGCGGCCGCGGCGAGCGCGACGTCGTCGCCGAGTTCGGCGGCGAGGGCCTTCAGCGGCTCGGCGTCCAGATCGATCAGAACCAGTTTGACGCCCTTGCGGGCGAGGGCGCGGGACGTTTCCGCGCCGATGCCACGCGCGGCTCCGGTGACGAGTGCGACTTTGTTCCTGAGCGTGGGCATGGGATCTCCTGGCGTGTGATCTGGCACCGTTCGGTGTCAGTTTGTATCTGGAACTGTGCGGTGTCAATATGGGGGCGTGAGTTCGCCCAAGCTCGACGAAACGGGCCGCACCTACCGCGGTGCGGGTCCGCGTCAGCGTCAGGAAGAGCGCCGCGTGCGCCTCGTCGACGCGGCCGTCGAAGTGTTCGGGACCAGCGGATACCGGTCCGCGACGGTCGGCAAGATCTGCGAGACCGCCGGGCTCACCAAGCGCTACTTCTACGAGTCCTTCGACGACAGCGAGGCCCTGCTCCTGGCCGCGTACGCGAGCGTGACCGACCGCCTGCGGGACAGCGTCCTGCGCGGTGCGGGGGAGGGCGGCACCGATCTCGACGCGCGGGTTCGCGGCGCGCTGACCGCATTCTTCCGATCCGTTGCCGACGACCCGCGGATCCCGCGGATCGCATTCCAGGAGGTCCTCGGCGTCGGGCCCGAGGTCGATCACGCCTACCGCCGCGTCACCGTGTCGTTCGTGGACGCCGTTCTCGTCGTCATCGGCCCTGCCGTCGACCGAACGGCATTTCCCGACTTCCACCTGCGAACCCTCGCAACCGGCCTGGTGGGAGCCGTGCTGATGATCGCCCAGCAATGGGTGCTGTCGGAGAACCCGCAGCCGATCGAGTCCGTCATCGGCAGCGCGCACACCATTCTCTCGGCCGTCCTGGGGCAGCTCGGTCCCCAGCCCATGTGAGTGGCGCGGCGTCCGGGCGCACGCTTTGCCACTCACATGCGCTTACCTGGGATTGCATTCGCCGGAGGCAATCCGGGCAAACCTCTGACGCCATCACATATATGTTGTTAAATACCTGACATGCCCGGTGCTGTGCACTGCCAATCGCCATCGGTCCACAACACGACGATCCGCGCGGTGCTCGTCGCGCTGCTCGGGATGGTCGCGCTCGCGGTACCGACGCCGATCGTCGCGCACGCCGCCGGCTACGAGGGCCTGATCGATATCACGCCGGCGAACGCGGCAGCGGAGTCGATCGGCGGACTCGACCCCCGGCTGCCCACCGAGTCCGCTGTCCTCAGCGCCGCGCTGGCGGCCGCCCGCTCCGACGGTGTCGCTCCGACGCGGTATTCCGCTCTTCTGCAACAGTATTGGCTCGCTCGTGGATCGGAGGCGTCCGGCATCGACCTGGCCGCGTGGGATCCGAACGCGGGGCTGATCGCCAACGCTGCGGTGGTCGACCGGGTCTACGAGAACTACGGCCGCTACCAACTCCAACGCACCGAGCTCTACTGGTCCGGGATGGCCGGGCTGGCGGGAGGTTCGTTCGCCGCCGGCTTCTGGGACCTCGACCTCGGCCGGACCGTGCTCGGAGTCGATGCCGTCCACACGCTCGGCAACGCTGTCGCGTCCACGGTCCGTGGATTGCCCGGCGAGGCGATGGCGCTCCTGCCCGCGGACCCGAGAACACTCGCGACTGTCGGGCCGGCGATGACCGCCGACGACCTGGACTGGTACCAGAAGCGCCTGCTGATGATGCAGAAGCACATCTACTTCGACATGGTGCCCATGCACGAGGCGTATTTGACCGAAGGCAGGGCGGCTGTCGAGGAGATGGCCGCCGCCGGAGTGCTCGACGAGAACGCCGAGATCGCCTGGAACGGCATCTTCGCCGGCACTCAGGCCGGGTACGCGGACGCGCTGTTCCGGATGGCGTCGCGCGAGCAGAATCAGATCATCGCCGATCAGTGGGACGTCACCGCTGCAGCCCGCGACGGCGTCGGCCGCGCGGTCACCTACGCCACCACCCTCGCGGCGCAACCCTCCGTTCCCGGCTCACGCGCACCGGGAAAGGTTGCGGCGATGTCGGTCAACGGCGACGTCAACGGCTCGGCCTACCGTCTCCGCACGCCCCTGCCCGGCTTCAACTGGGCCGATCGCGAACCGCGCTGGCAGTACATCGTCAGTGACATCGCCTCGTCCTACCAGGGGCTCGCCGAGGGGCGTCCGGGAGAGTTGCGGGCTCTGCTCGCCATCCCGTTCCGCGACTTCGTCGAGAGCCAGCGGGTGCTGCGGCGGGTGCCCGACCTCACCCGCGACTTGAGCACCGGCTGGGAGTTGTCCCCGGCGCATCCGTAGCGGTAGCCGTGTCCGGGGCGCGAGGCAGGGTTTCCAATAGATGGATGTGACGTTGCGCACGCGTAGGCGTGATTGGCACGTTGTGTCACACCACGCCAGGCCCGATCGCAGGAGAGTCGATGAACGTATCCGCCGTCACGCACGACAGCCCGACGACCGCGACACCCACCGAGGTCGCGAAGACGCCGAAGAAGGCGGCGCTCGCGTCGTTCCTCGGAAGTGCGCTCGAGTACTACGACTTCTTCATCTACGGATCCGCCGCCGCCCTCGTCTTCGGGCACACGTTCTTCCCGGCCGGCAACGACGCGATCGGCACGGTCGCCGCGCTCGCGACGTTCGGCGTGGGCTACGTGGCCCGGCCTGTCGGCGGAATCGTGCTGGGTCACTTCGGAGACAAGCTGGGCCGCAAGAAGATTCTGCTGCTGACGCTGCTCATCATGGGTCTGTCCAGTTTGGCGATCGGGTTCCTGCCCACGTACGAGCAGATCGGCATCGCCGCCCCTATTCTCCTCGTGCTGTGCCGCCTCGCGCAGGGATTCTCCGCGGGCGGTGAGGCCGCCGGAGCCAGCACTCTCACGCTCGAGCACTCACCGGAGGGGCGGCGGGCGTTCTTCACCAGCTTCACCATGACGGGATATGCCGCGGGGATGGTCCTCGCGACCCTCGTGTTCATCCCCGTCGCCGCGCTGCCGAAAGACCAACTCGACAGCTGGGGTTGGCGAATCCCGTTCTGGTGCAGCGCCGTGATGCTCGTGGTCACCTACTTCGTGCGCACCAAGCTCGACGAGACTCCGGTGTTCGAGGAGTCGCGTGAGCACGCGGAAGTGCAGAAGCTGCCCGTCGTCACCGTCGTGACCACCCAGTGGCGGGACGTGCTGCGGATCGCGCTGTGCTCGCTGTTCGCGGTCGGGCAGACGGTGTTCACGGTCTTCGGGCTCGCCTACGCCACCGGACCCGACGTCGGCATCGACCGCACCACGATGCTGTGGGCGTCGTCGGTGTCGATCGCGGGCTCCATCGTCGCGATCCCGCTGCTCGCCAAGCTGTCGGACCGCGTCGGACGCCGCCCCGTCTGGATCACCGGTGCCCTCGGGTGCGCCGTGACGATCTTCGGGTACTTCTGGGCCATCTCGGTCGGCTCCATTCCGCTGATCTTCGTCGCCGCACTGCTCACGATGACGCTGTTCTACTCGATGGTGAACGGCCTGTGGCCCAGCTTCTTCACCGAGATGTTCGCGGCGCCTGTGCGCTACTCCGGTTTCGCGGTCGGTACGCAGATCGGCTTCCTCATCGCCGGCTTCGCCCCGGCGATCGGCTGGGCACTACTGGGCACCGGGGTGAACGCGTGGGTCCCCGTCGCGGTGTTCACTGCCCTCTGCATGCTGGTCTCGTCCGTCGCCGCCTTCACCGCCCGCGAGACGTACCGGGTGCCGCTGGCCGAACTCGGGCGTCCGTCGACCCCGCAGGAGTAGCCGGAGGACAATAGGGCGATGTCACGGACACCGACAGGCGAATCGGTCACTACCCGCGTCGTGAGGGTCTTGTCCTCCTTCGACGCGGACACACCGTCCCTGTCGGTGTCCGACATCGCGCGTCGGTCCGACCTCCCCGTAGCGACGGCGCACCGCATCGTGGGGGAACTCGTGAAGTACCGACTCCTCGAACGCAATGACACCCGCATCAGCATCGGCGTGCGGATGTGGGAACTGGGGTCCCGCGGCTCGCACACCCTGAGCCTGCGCGAAGCCGCGATGCCGTTCATGGAAGACGTGAACGCCGCGATCAAGCAACACACCCAGCTGGGCATCCTCGACGGCAACGAGGTGCTGTTCGTCGAACGGCTCTCCACGCGCGGGTCCGTCGTCAACGTCACCAAGATCGCCGGGCGTCTGCCGGTGCATGCCTGCTCGTCCGGTCTGGTTCTGATGGCGAACGCCTCCCGCGACGTGCAGGACGAACTGCTGTCGCAGCCGCTCGAACGCTACACCGACGCCACGGTCACCGATCCCGAGCAGATGCGACGTCTCCTCGCCGAGGTCCGGCACCAGCACTTCGCGGTGGCTGCAGGTCTCATCACGCCGGGAGCGACGGGAGTCGCTGTGCCCGTGCGGGACACCGACGGCGGGAGGGTGATCGCCGCCCTGTCCGTCGTCATACCGCACGATCAGGCCAACCCGCAGTCGGTGGTCGCGGCGCTGACGACGGCGTCGCGCGGCATCACCCGGGCGATGACGCGCGGATCGCGGCACTGACAGAAACCCTTTCCATCCATTGGAGTCGCACTGTGACTCGGGTCTCGGGTCGGTCAGAGTGGTTGTCACGAACACACCGCCACCGATCACGCATCGCGATCCGAAAGTCACTGCACACCAGCGCTTTCGCCGATGCCTGATCGAGTGCCGACTCTCCAGGGAAGGTCCAAGCATGAGCTCGAAAACTGTTAAATGCGACCTGTTGGTCATCGGATCCGGGGCCGCAGGCATGGCCGCAGCACTCAAGGCGGCGAGCGAAGGGCACAGCGTCATCGTCGCCGAGAAGTCGCAGTGGCTCGGCGGCACCACCGCGATCTCGGGCGGCTGGGCATGGGTGCCGGGCAACAAGCAGGGCGTCGCGCAGGGTGACACCCGTCTTGAGATCGAAACCTATATCCGCGCACTCGCCAAGGACTGCTACAAGGCCGAGATGGTCGACACGTTCCTCGACGAGGTGCCCGAGGCCATCGACTGGCTCGAGCGTGACACCGACGTCGAATTCGTCTATCCGGAAATGGCTCCCGACTACCAGATGGACGCGCCGGGCGCGAAGCCGTCGGGACGCGCGATCTCGGGCAAGGTGGTCGACGCGCGCACCCTCGGTGAGAATCGGCTGCGGTTGCGCCCCTACCTCGACACCTACACCGTCTTCGGTTACATGCCCGAGGTCGGACCCGACATCGCCCAGTTCCTCCACGCCAACCAGTCGTGGAAATCGTTCGCCTACGTGTCGAAGAAGCTCCTCGAGACGTGGGTCGAGACGGTGCTCTGCCGCCGATCGTTCGACAGGACCAACGGCAATTCGCTGATGGTGCGGATGGTGTCGTCCGCCGCGAAGCTCGGCATCCGGATGTGGACCGAGACGCCCGTGACGAAGATTCTGCAGTCAGAGAACGGCATCGTCACCGGGGCGGTACTCGCGGGAGTACATGCGGGAACCGTGGAGGCGCGACTCGGCGTCGTCATCGCGGCCGGTGGTTACTCCTCGGATCCGGCGCTGCGAGCCGAGTATTGGGGTCATGACCCGCACGGCGACAACCACTTCACTCCCACGGTCGGGCACGACGGCGACAACGTGCGCCTGGCCGCGCCGCTCGGCGGGCACGTCGACACCGACGTCCACGAGCCCGCCGCGTGGGCTCCCGTGACGGTGTTCACAGGTTTGCGCGGGCAACAACGGATCTTCCCGCACCTGCGGGCATTCGGGCTCCCCGGGCTGATCGCCGTGAACCGCAAGGGCGAACGTTTTGCCAACGAGTCGAGCTCCTACCACGACTTCGGCATGGCGATGATTCAGGAGAACGCCGGCCAGGACGAGACGTTCGGCTACATCATCGCCGACGCGAAAGCCATGAAGAAGTACGGTATCGGCTACGCGAAGCCCTGGCCGATCCCGCAGGGCTATTTCAAGAAGACCGGTTTCCTCCACAAGGCCGACACGGTCGAGGAACTCGCCCGCGAGATCGGTGTCGACGTCGCCGGGCTGAAGAAGACCCTGACCGAGTTCAACACGGGAGCCGCGAAGGGAGAGGACCCGAAGTTCAATCGCGGATCCAACTGGTTCCACCACTTCAAGGGCGACATGGAACACCAGCCCAACCCGAACCTCGAGCCGCTCGACAAGGGACCGTACTACGCCGCGAAGATCGAGATGGGCGACCTCGGAGCCTATTCCGGCCTGGCCGTCGACCGGCACAGCCAGGTCCTCGACGACGACGACCAGCCGATCCCCGGCCTGTTCGCCGCCGGCTCCGCGGCCGTCAGCATCTTCGGTGGCGGCTACCCCGGTTACGGCGCCAACATCGGGCCCGCCCTCGTCTTCGGATACACCATCGGCAGGGACGCCGAGATCCTCGCGTCGCTGCGCACCGAATCCGTCGAGTCGACCGTCCTGGAAGAGGTATGACGTGCCGTTTTTCCTCGTCTGCTACGTATACACCGGCGACACGGCCGGCCGGGACGAGCACCGTCCCGAACACAAGAGCCACCTGCAGGCTGCCGCCGATCGCGGGCTGATCCTCGGGTCCGGACCGTTTGCGGCAGGAGAAGACCCCGGCGCGGCGATGATCTACGAGGCCGCGGGCAGGCAGGTCGTCGTCGACGTCGTCGAGGGCGACCCGTTCCGCACGCACGGATTCGTCGCGTCGTACGACATCACCGAGTGGATTCCGATGATCGGCCCGTGGGCCGTCGCAGCAGTGGGAGGTCGGTCATGACGGGTCGAGTGGCAGGGAAGGTCGCCGTCGTCACGGGGGCGAACGGTGATCTGGGTGGCGCGACCGGGCGGATGCTCGCACGAGAGGGGGCGTTTGTTGCGGCCCTCGACCTCAAAGTGCCTGATGCGCCGTGGGATTCGGCGACGATCACGTCGTTCGCGGTCGACGTCACCGACGAGGCCAGCGTCGCCGAGGCCGTTGCTGCAGTGGTGGATACCGTGGGTGTTCCCGACGTCCTGGTCAACTGCGCCGGCATCATCGGCAGGCCCGCGCCGTCGCACGAGGCGTCGGTCGCCGAGTTCGACCAGATCTTCGACGTCAACGTCAAGGGTGTCTGGTTGACCACCAAGTACGTCGTGCCCCACATGATCGGTCGGAAGAAGGGCAGCATCGTGAACTTCTCGTCGATCCACGGGTTGACGGGAGGCTCCAACGTCCCGCTGTACCACGCGTCGAAAGGTGCTGTGCGACTGCTCAGCAAGGCGGACGCCGTCACCTACGGGCCGCACGGAATTCGCGTCAACTCGATCCACCCCGGGTCGATGCGGACGGCGATGAGTCAGCGGTCGGCCGAGGGCAGCGCGATCGGCCCGGAGAAGTACTACCGCCAGCTCGTCTCGGGCAACCCCCTCCCGCGGCAGGGGGAACCAGACGAGATCGCGTACGGGGTGCTCTACCTCGCCTCGGACGAGTCCGGCTTCACCACCGGCACCGAACTCGTCGTCGACGGTGGGTACACGGCGCACTGATCTTTCGTGTCGCCCGATGTCGCATTGGTTCAGTCCGACTGCACCGGTGTGACATTGGGCGAGGCCGTCAGCCGAAGTGCCGCACCAGACGGTGATGCCGGTGCGCGAAGAACGCGCCCAGGATGCGGGCGAGCACCGGCGTCAGCGGCACCAGCGGCAGCCTCGGCTCGAACGTGATCCGGTCGTGGACGCCGGTGCTCCCGTCGTCGAAGGGCCGCAGCGTCCGTTCGTGCTCCCACCGGCGCATGCTGAGCATCGTCGACTTCTCGTGGAACCGCCGACACGGTTCGAGTTCGGCGATGGTCAGATCGTCGTAGTCGAACGGGACGAGCCCGAACAGCCGCAGCCACGCCCGCCCGAGCGGTTCGCCGATCGGGACCGAGTCGATGGTGATCGACTCCCGGCCCCGCGGGATGCTCATCGTCATCCACGGACGCATTTCGTCGTTGATCCCCTCCGGGTCGACGACCCTCGCCCACACCTGCCCGATCGGCGCGCCGACGACGGAGCTGCGTTCGATGATCACCGTTCCATCTTCGTTCGATCACCTGAGGGCGCGCAACGGCTTCCTTTCCGTCTGCCGTCATACGGACGACGCGCGGGGAACGAGGATTGTCAGCGGGGAAACTTCTTCGTTCAGCGCCGTGTTGTTCGCCTCCGTGATGTCGGGAGAGATGGGCTGTGCGCTCAGGGTGGACGTCGCGTTGTCATATCCGACCACCGTCTGCGTTAACGGTAGGCCGGCAGGGTCCCGCCGAGGCTCAGGATGATCTGCGATCGCGTGGAATCGACGAAAGAACATCGATACGTGATGACACGCCGAATGATTCCTATAACCTGCGGCAGCACAGTCATATTACGTTTCGGCCTATTTCCATCCCGATGGGGAGGAGGAAATCTTGATGGCATAATCCACTTGACGATCACGGCGTAATCTTCTTGACGCTCTCGGTGTCGTCGGGTCGCGCCGTCCGGAGTCGGTCGATCAGGTCCGCCACGGCCAGCAGCCCGTCGGTGGTGAACGCGCACCGTCCGTCGGCGACGACCACGAACGGGTCGACCGGGGCGATATCGGTCCACCCTGCCGGCAGGGAGAACAGCTCCCCGTTCTCGTCGTGCAGGTGGACCCGGTACTCGCCCCAGTTCTGCCGGTGTGCGACGAACTCGAAGTCCCGGCCGAACAGTGGATGGAACCGGTGTGTCACCCGCACACGTCGGTACCGATCGTCGAGATTGGGTGTAGTTGACGACGTGGGACAAACCCCGGGTCGAGCGCACCGTGCAATCTGTGCGCGGAAGCTACTGGGCTGGTGAGGAATTCACCGATCTCGCCGAGGCGCACCAGCATGCCGAGGTGTGGTGCCGGGACACCGCCGGGATGCGGACGCACGGCACCACCCCGCCCGCCCGCTCGCGGTGTTCGACGAGGACGAGGCACCGATGCTGCTGCCCGTCCCACCGGGCTACGACGTGCCGATCTTCAAACAGGTCACGGCGCACCGCGACTTTCATGCCGAGGTCGCCAAGGCACTGTATTCGATCCCGGGACAGTGAATCGGCAGTGTGTTCGAGGTGCGGGCCGACAGTGCGCTGGTGAAGTTCTATCTGCGCGGAACCCTGGTGAAGGTGCACCCGCGCCAGCCCGCCGGTGGGCGCAGCACCGACCCGGAGGATCTGCCCACCGAGAAGGTCGGATACGCGATGGAAGGACGTGGACCGACTGATCGGCACCTGCGCCGGGCACGGCCGCGCCGTCGGCATCTACGCGCAGAGACTGCTCGACGATCCGCTGCCCTGGATCTTCGATGCGGCCGGTCTACCGGCTGCTCGGGCTGGTCCGCCGCTACGGGTCCGGCCGGTCGAAGCGGCGTGCAGCACGGCGCTGGATCTGGATGTGGTGTCGGTGAGCAAGATCGCCTCGATGCTCGAACGCGCCACCGAGACCACCGCACCGCTGCTGGCGGCCGCCGGATCGGCGGCACCGTCCCGGTTCACCCGCGACCCCGCCGAGTTCGCCACCGACAGGACCGGCCCCGCCACATCTGGGACCACCGTCGCCACTGCCAGGACCGGTGTTGCCACCGAGAGGACCACCGTCGCCACCGAGAGGACCGGGCATCTGACGGTGATCGCCGGCGGCAACACCGACACGAAGGAGGCGCGATGAACACCCCACCCGCCCCCGCGGGGCCAGTCGATCCGATCGGCGCCGACCTGATCGCCCTCCTCAAAACACTCAAACTCGGCGCCCTCAAGGACACCCTGCCCGAGCGACTCGCCCTGGCCCGCCAGCACCGGCTCAGCCACGTCGCGTTCCTGGAGCTGCTCCTCGCCGATGAGGTGTCCCGGCGGGAATCACGCTCGGCGACTTTGCGATCGGCGAAGGCCGGATTGGATCGATCGATGCGGATCGACACCTGGAACGCCCTCGACGACCTCCGCTACGACCGATCCCCGCTGTCTGATCTGGTGTCGCTGCGGTTCGCCGAGGCCGGCCACTCGGTTCTGGTTCTGGGTCCGGTCGGAGTCGGCAAGACGCATCTGGCGACCGCCCTCGGGCACGTCGCGATCCGGCGGCGGATGACGGTGCTCTGCGCCCGCGCCGACAAGCTGTTCGCCCGTCTGCGCGCCGCCCGGCTCGACAATTCGGTCGAGGCGGAGATGCGGCGCATCGCCACCGTCGATCTCCTGGTCCTCGACTTATCCCGACCCCGGAATTATCCCGAGATGGGGATCGGGGTGGTGACCGGATGTGTTGTTCGGGTGGGGTTCTGGGATGTGTGGGCGTGAGGTGTCGTCGGGATAATTACAGGCTTTCGAGGAATGCGAGCAGGTTGTCGGGTGGACGGTAGCGGCCCGGTTTGGAGGTGTGCGGGGTTGTTCGTGCGAGGGCACGTTCCTTGATGCTCATGTCGGCGTGCAGGTATGCGTTGGTGGAGCGGATGTCCGCGTGACCCATCCACAGGGCGATGACCGCGACATCGACGCCTGCCCTGAGCAGGGTCATGGCGCAGGTGTGACGGAGCACATGGGGGGTGAGGCGTTTGGCCGTCAGGGAGGGGCAGCGCCGGGCGGCGGTGGTCGTGTGGAGGGCCAGACGCGCTTCGACCGCGTCGTCGCTGAGCCGGCGACCGGTCCGAGTCGGAAAGGCGGGGTCCGTGCGGGTGCCGGCTCGCTCTCGGAGCCATACTCGCAGGATCGCCGCCGTGGTAGTGGTCAGGGGGACACATCGTTGTTTACGTCCCTTGCCGGTGCACCGGACGTGCGGTTGACGGTCGAGTTCGATGTCGCCGCGGGTCAGTGCGGTCAGCTCGGACAGTCGTAGACCGGTCTGGACGGCCAGGGTCAGCAGGGCACGGTCGCGTCGGCCCTCCCATCGGTGCGGGTCGGGGGCGGTGAGCACGGCCTCGACCTCGTCGGGTTCGAGGAATGATACGTCGGCTTTGTCGTGACGTTTCTGGGGAATCGCCAGGACCTGGGCGATGAGCGCGGCGTGCTCGGGGTGGCGAAGAGCGGCGTAGCGGAACAGCGACCGCAGTGCGGCGAGTCGGGCGTTGCGGCTGCGTGCACTGTTGTGCCGGTCGGTTTCGAGGTGGTCCAAGAACGCGGAGATCGCCTCGGCATCGAGATCGGCCCAGTCGAGCGTGGCGGGGGCCTTGCCGGTGCGGTCCTGCACGAAGGTCAGCAGGAGTCGGAAGGTGGTGCGGTAGGAGCCGATGGTGGCGGGGCTGGCCTGACGCTGCTTGATCATCCGTTCGGTGAAGAACCGTTGCATGGTGGGGGCCAACGCGGTCATCTGTCTGTTCCCCTTGCCCTCTCCAGACGGGTGGCCGCGAGGTCCAGGAGTTCGGGTGCTGCGGACAGATACCAGTAGGTGTAGGTCGGGGTGAGATAGCCGAGGTAGGTGGACAGCCTCGGGAGCAGGGCACCGACGTCCTCACCGGCCCGATACCAGCGCACCAGCGTCGCGACGGCGAACGAGTGCCGCAGATCGTGGATCCGCGGAGGTCGGGGTGCGTCGGCGCCGACCCCCGAACCGGCGATCAGCGCACGAAACATGGCCCCGAAGTCTCTGTAGATGATCGGTGTCCGTTTGGCGGAGACGAAGAACGTCGAGCGACCGGGCGTGGGCACGTGCCGGTCGCGAATCTCCTGGTAGGTGGCCAGGGCATCGACGGTGGTGGGGTGCAGGGGCAGCTCCCGGGACTTGCCGAACTTGGTGTTGCGCACGATCAAAACACCTTCGGCCCAGTCGATGTCGCCGCGTTCGAGGGCGATCACCTCGCCGATTCTCATGCCGGTGGCCGCCAGCAGTCCGATCATGGTGGCGAAGGTGGCGGCCCGCAGCGGTGTCGGGACGACGCGGGATACCTGCGCCATCAGCGCCTCGACGTCGTCGGCGGAGTAGATGAACGGGGGCCGCCGGTGCTGCCGGAAGACGATCAAACCCACCGGGGGGGATCTCGGTGGCGGGGTCGATGCCGGACATGTGGCGGGCGAAGCCGCGCACCACGGTCATCCGCCGCGCCCACACCGAACTGGTGGGATCGGCGTCGGGACGTTGCACCCACTGCAGGGCCACGTCGACGGTGATCGTCGTGACGCCGGTCGCGTCGAGGTAGGCGACGAAGCGGGGAAGCAGTCGGGCGGCCTGATCGAGCCTGTGCCCCAGGGCTCGACGCAGCCGCAGGTACTGTTCGGCCTGCTCGGCGAGCGCGCTCATCGCCGTGTCCCGGGCCAGGGCTGGGCGACCGTGCGTAAGACGGCCCGATCGATCTTGGCGTAGCCGGAGGTGGTCCCCAGATCCGACTGTCGCAGCACCTGGGCGATCTCGATCAAATCGGCCCCCTGGCGTAGCAGCTCGGTCGCCAGCGCGTGCCGGAGCCGGTGACCACCGACCCGTGCCAGGCCGGCTCGCCGACACGCACGGTAGACGATCCCGGTGATCGTGCTCGGGTGCAGTGGCCGTGGAGGCGCGTAGATGGTGAGCAGCAACTGCGGACACCCGCACACCGGGCGTCCGTCGGTGAGGTAGTCGACGAGGGCCTGACCGACGTCGACGGGGAGCGGGAGACGATCGCGGCGGCGGGCCTTGCCGCGCACCACGATCTCCCCGGCCCGCCAGTCGACGTCGCCGAGCCGAAGGGCGGCCACCTCCCCGGCGCGCAGACCCAGCCGCGCCAGCAGCATCAAGACGGCCCGGTCACGCCGTCCACTCGCGGTGCGGCGATCGCATGCGGCCAACAGGTTGTCGACGTCCGCGGCGCTCATCGTCGCGGGTAATCGGGCACCGCGCCAGCTCGCCACCGGCGGCATGGCGCCACCCAGGTCCGTCTCGAGGATCCCGTCCAGATACAGAAAGCGCAGCAGCGCCCGCAGATCGGCGGCCTCTCGCTTGGCCGACTCGACCGTCAGCCGCGAACCGGCCTCGAGCATCCACTGCGCGACCTCCGTGCCGGTCAGATTCCCGATACCGATCTCGTCTCCGGTGTGCGATGCCCGACCCGCCAGGAATCGGCGCGCGAACCGCTCGTAGCGTCGAATCGTGGTCGGGGCCAGTCCCCGCACAGCAATCAGATGGTGGCGATAGCGGACCAACATCTCGTCACGACTCGTCGGCGACGCCGGCGTCTCGAGCGGGACCACCTGCAGCTCCCGCAGATACTCCAACAGGCGCGCCACAGTCGCCACCGTCGGCACCCGCCGACGACCACTCGCCCGCCGGGATGTCAAGAATCCCTCCACCAGAGCAATACTCAGGTCCTCGACCGCAAGACCCTCGCCGGTGAGCCATCGATCGAGCTGTCCCATCAACACCAGGTGGTGCCGGATGGCACCGGGTCGATGCCCGAGTCTGCGCAACTCCTCCTCGAAGCCCTCCGCGAACGGCACCAGCGGTCCCGCACCACGCATCCATGAAATCGTGCCCATCGGACACCTCCTCCGTCGGTGGAGCAACCTGCCCCACCGACGGAGCCTGGAACACGCGGGATTATCCCGACCCGAATTCATCCGGATCTATCCGTAGACGCTCCTCACCTGCATCAATGCCGCCGCTTCGATACCCGTATCGGGATAATTCCGGGGTCGGGATAAGTCGAGTAATCCCGATTTCGGGATTACTCGACGATTTTGCGCTTCGGCCCCTGGATGCGACCGAGACCAACGACTTCTACGAGTTGGTCGTGGAGCGCCACCGCCGCAAGGCGACGATCGTCAGCTCGAATAGGTCCCCAGATGAGTGGCTGTCGATGACCACCGATGCCCTGCTCGCACAGTCGGCGATCGACTGGCTAACCTCCGCGGCGCACACCCTCGTCATCGAGGGCCCGTCCTACCGACGCCCCGGGCGTGGTGCCATTGACAATTCAGAAGGCGAGGTCGATGCTCGATGACACCGTCGGGTGGTCCCATGCTCGTGGCAACGAGGTGGTCCCATCACCCTGGCAAGCGACAAGCAGACTCGGGCAGATCCGGACCATCCCCGTCGACCAGGCAGTGAGCGGCGACCTCCTTCTCGTCGCTCGGGCAAGGTAGGGCGGACGTACGACACAACTTCGCGATAGTCGAGAGCGTCGGACAGAGCCGATCCGCCGATACTCACCTTGCTGGCAACCGGTGCGGCTGAAAATGATGAACCCAATAGCGGTGCTATCAAGCTCATAGCTGCGGGCCGAAGGTCACTACCGCGACTGTGGACGATGAAGAGGGGCGGGTGTGCGTGACGGGATCAGGTCGACAGCCCGCCTCTCATCGGGAACAGATTCACACGGTCACCTCAGGCTCGCGCCGTACCGTTGCATGCTGCGGATCCAACGGTCCCGATCAGCAGCCTTGCGCTGGTGCATTTCGAGGACCTCGGGGTGCGGCAGGACCAGGAACCGCTCGTCGGCGATGGCCGCCATCACCACATCGGCGGTGTCCAGCGGCGAGAGCACGCCGCCGGCATCGGTGACCGCCCGGGAGGCGACCCGCTCGAGTTCGTCGGGTGACTGCATGCCGGCGCGCAGCATGTCGGTGTCGACGCCCATCGGACACACGCAGGAGACCCGTACGCCGGCTGCGCCGTACGTCACCGCGAGCCACTCCGAGAACGCGACCGCGCCGCCCTTGGTGACCGAGTACGTCGCGGAGCCGAGTTGAGTGAGCAAGCCGGCGGCGGAGGCGGTGCTGATGAAATACCCTTCCCCGCGCTCGAGCCAGTCGGGCACCAACAGCCGGGCGGCACGCACATGCGCCATCAGGTTCACATCGATGGCGACCTGCCACTCGTCGTCAGTAGCCTCGAGCCCGGGGCCGCCGCCGACACCGGCGTTGGCGAAGTAGAGGTCGACGGGGCCGAGGGTCTGTGTGGCCAGGGCGAGCAGGCTGGAAATGTCCTCGGCAACTGAGGCGTCCACGGCGCGTGCGACCACGTGATCGACGAACGCCGCGGCAAGGGCACTGGCGGTCTCCTGTAGGCGGCTGTCGTCCAAATCGGTGAGCAGCACGCGGGCGCCACTCTCGAGAAGTCGTTGGGCAAGTGCGGCGCCGATCCCGCCGGCCGCTCCAGTCACCACTGCTGTCTTGTTGCGTACGTCCATCGATCACGCCTTTCCTTTTCGGTACTGGACTTCCCGCCCGTGCAACGGCGAACGGCCGACGGGCGGGCACCGACCGGCGTGTGGCCGACCGGTGGGCCGGCTCAGAGCTGGCGCCGGACCACACCCGGAGCATTAGTCGCGCGGTCCCCCGGCGACATAGATGACCTGGCCGGATGCAAAGCCCGCCTCCTCACTGACCAGGAACCGCACCGAGACTCGAGGAGCAGTAGCGGTTCACAGTCGCGCCGGGGGCGGTGTCGAAACCGGGCCTCACCGGCAGGCTGGCCGCTGCCGAGGATCGGGTCGTCAATCTGGGTCAGGTCGAGTTTGGGCACCTTCGCCAGAGCTGCCTGGACTATCTGGGCGGCGAGGTCGTCGGGACCCTTGTCCTCGAGAGAACCGCATCTCGGCTCCTGTCTTGCAGCTGAACCCATCTATCGCGAGATCAGGTCGAACACGTGCCCTCCTGACGGGTCGGTCGAACCGTTGTGCAGACCGGTGATGACAGCGGGCGCATCATCGAGACCCGAATGCTCGACGAGCGTCATCCACGGTCGTCGAGTATCGGCGATCCGCTCGAGGAAGATTCGCTCGTCGCGCAGGTAGCGCTGCATGAAAGAGCGCAATTCTCCGGCTGCCTTGTAGGAGTCAAGTTGGAGCGCAGCGAAGAAGAACACCGGGTCGGGTCCGGGGAGGTCCTCATCCTGCTCAGGAAAGCTGGTGGACTGGGTCGACCCGACGAGGCAGTCGAACGCCAATCGATCGCGGAAGTGCTCGTGAACCCTGCGATGGAGCGTGTCGTCCCCGGACAGATCAACGTAGACGGTCGATTTCGTCGGATCGATGTCCGTCAGTTCTTCGTATACATAGACAGCGTCGTAGCATCCCAGTCCCTCGACGAACGACTTGTTGCGCCTTGATGTTAGACCGATTTTAGGTGTCGGAACGTCGGAGAGGCAATGCGCGATTCCGTACGCGGTCTTGCTGGAGGCACTCGAGATCACGAATTGCTCGGCTTTGAAGTAGTGCCGTTCCCGCAGATAGTCCGCCGCGGTGTACGAGGTGATGAACAAGGCGCGGAAGAGCGAGATGAGGCTGTCCATACGCGGATCGGGACCCTGGGGCTGAATCTCGTACAGGTTGTACACCTTGGGAGTGCCTGTGCGGTGGCCGGCACCGTCGACGAAACTGCGAGAGGTGACCGCAGTGGGTTTCATCGCCAGGTGGGTCGCGATGGGAAAGTATCCGAATACGCGAGTGCCCGTTGGGATCTCAGGTACCCGAGACTCGATGATCTCGGCGTACCCCCACGCCGGCATGCAGCCATACCCGGGCTGGGTCGCAGGAAACAGGTTCCAATATCCAATGGAATCGCCATAGACGGCATAGGTCATGTTGTTGGTCGTCAGCGCAATGCGCTCGATGCGCACCAAGACCTCTCCGTCGGCCAGCGGCGACGTCGGGAACTCCACGGTCCCTGTGACTCCCAGATCACTCTTCAACGACTCTATGCGAACATTTTGAACCATAGTTCATGGTCCTTTCATTATTTTCGAGGGTGGGGTGTTCATCGCGAGAGGACAAGTGCGCTACAGCCGTCAGGGGGGACCTGACCGGTCGTACAACTGCTCGATCCTGTCGGCATACTTCTCCATGATCGGCCGACGCCGGAGCTTCATCGTCGGCGTCAACTCCACTCCGCCGGGGAGCCACTCTGCGTCCACGACGGTGAACGTCTTGATCTGCTCTACCCGGGCCAGGTCGGCATTGGCGCGATCGATAGCTGAGGCAATTTCGGAGTGCACGTCCGGGTCGCTCGCTGGGCGACCGGCCAGAGCTTCGGAATCGGGCACGACCAAGGCAACGTTGTACGGCCGGGCGTCCCCGATGCACACAACGTGCCCGACGAGTGGCGAGGCGGCCTTGAGGACCGATTCGATGTTCGCCGGTGACATGTTCTTGCCGCTCGCATTGATGATGATGTCCTTCTTGCGGTCAACGATGCGGACGTAACCGTCGTCGTCGACCTCGGCCAGGTCTCCCGTGTGCAACCAGCCTTCCTCGTCGAGGGCCTCGGCGGTCCGGGCCGGATCCGCGCGGTAGCCGCGCATCACCATGCCGCCCCGCAGGAGCAGCTCGCCGTCGGGGGCCGTACGCAACTCGACGCCGGGCAGGGGAAGTCCGACCGACCCGGCCTTGATCCTTTCAGGAGGTGTGGCCGTAGCGAGCCCTGCGGTTTCGGACATGCCCCAGACGTCGCAGAGCGGCAGACCGAGTCCTGCGAAAAACTCGATGACCGAGGGCGGTGTCGGGGCTGCGCCGACGATGCCGAAGCGGCAGTCGCCGAGGCCGAGGCTCTCGAGCGGGCCGGGTTCGCCGGCATCGTGTCGCAGGCCGCTTCTTTCGATGGTGTCCTTCAGCTTCTCCCAGGTTCGCGGCACGGCCCCGAAGTACGTTGGCCGGACCTCCTTCAGCGTCGTGTGGAGGTCGCGGGGTTCCGGTACGCACGTCACCTCTGCGCCCACGAGCACCGGCCAGTAGTGGTTGGCCCACCTGTCGCCGATGTGCGCGGCAGGCAGATGGGACACGGCACGTCCGCCGGGCTGCATCGAGAATCGTTCGGTCATCGCGCGCAGGACATGCAGCACATTGGCGTGGGTGAGCTCAACGCCTTTCGATGGACCCGTCGTCCCAGAGGTGTAGATGATCGTGAGTAGGTCCTCAGGATCGACGGCGCGCCATGTTTCCTCGACGTTGATTCCACTTCCGATGGGCGCCTCGAGTTCCTCCAATCTCAGGACGCCCTCGACACCGGAGTCGGCATCGACGAGGACGACGTGCTCGATGTCCGCCATACCCAACTTCACCTGCTCCAGGAAGCGCCGCTCGGTAACGGCAACCCGTGGGCCGGCGTTGGCGCAGACCTCCGCGATTTGCCTGGGAGTAAGCGTGTTGTACACCGAGAAGGGCGCTGCGCCCAAGTGCAGAGCCGCCATGTCGGCGATGTGGAACTCGGGTCGATTGGTCAGCATCAGCGCGACGGTGTCCCCGCGCTCCACGCCCAGCGCCGCAAGACCGGCGGCGACGCGCCCCACTCTTTCCGCATATTCTCGCCAGGTGAGCGCGACCCCGCCGTCCGCGGTTCGCAACGCGATCTGATCACCTCTGGCCTGGGCCGTCGTCTGAAAGGCTGCACACAGCGTAAGTGCAGAGAGGGCCGGGATGTCACGGCCTTGCTGTCGGGGCTCCGGCGTCGTCGCGTTCGTCATGACCGCACCTCGAAGTATCGACGCGGGTTATCGATCAACATCTTTCGGATCTGCTCGTCGCTGACCCCGCGCTCCTTGAGAGCTGGCAGCACGTCCTCGGGAACGTGCAGGTAATGCCAGTTCGGCAGCGCCTCACGTACCTGTTCCTGCATCTTCTCTCCGGAGAAGTAATCCATGTAGCAGGCGGCGTCCTGCGAGAGCACGATGCGGTCGGCGTAGCCTTGATGACACAACGTTGCGAGTGTTTCGATCCGGTTGGGGCCCGGATTGAAAACGTCGATTCCGAAGCGATCGCAACCGATGATGGCGCCTTGGTCGGCGATCCAGCGGAGGTAATCGAGGTCGTTGGAATCCCCTGCATGGCCCACGACTACCTTACTCAGGTCCACGTCTTCCGCGCGAAACAGTTCCAGCGCGGCGCGGCCAGTTTGGTGAGCCGCATTGGTGTGCACCGTGATCGGCGCGCCGGTCAGTCGGTGGGCCGCGGCGATGGCCTTGGCAACTCGGGTCTGGTCGCGTGTCAGCCCCCGCTCCTCCACCACGCACTTGAGGAAGGCCGCCTTGATCCCGGTTCCGCCGATACCCTCTTCGATGTCCCGCACGAACATCTCGGTCATCGGCTCCGGCATGTCGAACAGCATGCCCGGGCCACGGTAGGAGAAGTAATGCGGGATCTCGTCGTAGGTGTAGAGGCCGGTTGCCGCCACGATGTTGATGTCGACCTCGGCATTCACCTGCTGGATCCGCGGGATGTAGCGGCCCAGGCCAACCACCGTCGGGTCGACGATCGTGTCGATCCCAGCGGCCTTGAGCGTCTCGAGCTTCGAGATCGCGTCGGCGATCCGCTCATCCTCGTCCCAGTACTCGTCACCGTAGTCCTGGTGAACGTCGGGAGTGAGGATGAATACGTGCTCATGCATGAGCACCTTCCCCAAGGATGCGAGGTCGCGTGGCCCCCGTACCGTCTCGAGCATGGACATTCGGGACCTCTCGTGTGGGAAATGATCGAAGACCACCAGCGTGTCAGCGCCGTGGGCGTGTGGGAATGGAGCCGCCGACAAGTCCTACAAGGCGTGCGTTGTCGGCGGCTCCAAAGAACAGGCCATGCCGTAGAGTCAGCTTCGTGGCAGTACCGCGTCGGCGGACCGGACAGGACGAAACCAAGAGCATGCTTCTCGAGCTGGTACGCCAGCGGCTGGAGCCGCTCGGCAGGCGGATCGTCCAGCGAATGCAGGACGAGATGCCGGCATACGCCGAGTTGCCGGTCGATGACCTGTTGCCAGCGGCATTAGTGAACGTCGAGTTGATGCTGCCTGCCATGTCGTCGTCCCGTTCTTTTACCGATGCCGAAGTTGCTGCGTTTGTGGCGCACGGCGAGGCCCGCGCCCGGCGGGGAATCGCGATCGAGGAACTCTTGCGGGGGTGGCGTCTCGGAACCCGGGTCATGGTCGACGAGATGCTCGCCTTGGCGCGTCAGGAGACGTTGGACGAGGGCATCGTGCTCGAATTGACTCGAAATGTGCTCGCCGCCTCCGACGCGGCCATGGTGTTCGCCGCGCGCGGCCACCGCAATGCCGAACTGCTGTGGGACCGAGCGGAACAGCAGCGACGAGTTGATCTCCTTCGCAGCATCTTGTTGGGAGGTATCGATCCCGCTCAGAGTCGCGAGGACATGGAGTCCCTGGGTCTCGACCCAGATGCGCGGTACCGTGCAATACGCGCCTGTCCCACCCCCGAGATGCCCGCCGACAACGTGGAACGGCTGCTTTCCGTCGGGCCGTGGCGCCACGCGCCACGGGGACTTACGGCTTTGATCGACGGCGACGTGTGCGGGTTCGTCGACCACGTTCCTGCCGACACCACCGAGGTGTCGGTCGGGGTTGGTCCGTCGACGCTGCTCGACGGTCTGCCAACGTCGTTTCGAATCGCCAGTAGGGCCGCTGCGACCGCCGCCGCTTTCGGGCTCGGCGGCGTCCACAGCCTCGATCAACTCGGGTTGCTTCCAGCGGTGCTGGCCGACGACGACGTGGGCGACGAGATGGTTCGGCGTTACGTCGCCCCGCTCGACGACGGCCAGGGCGGCCTAGACGTGTTGGAGACCGTGCGACGGTATCTCGCCAATCATATGAAGGTGGATGTCACCGCCTCGGCGCTCTTCGTGCACGAAAACACCGTCCGCTATCGGTTGCGCCGCTTCGAAGACGTCACCGGTGCAGAGTTGCGCGACCCCGGCAGCGCGATGGAGGTGTGGTGGGGTCTGCAGCGCTCCTCTATCGCCGCCCGACGGACCTGACCGGGTTACCGCAGGCGGTGGCGGTCCTGGGTCGACGACCCCGGCGTCGTCGACCGGTTCGACGCGAAACTCTGTTGGCGCGGCGAGAAGCAGTGTGCGGCGGGGCTGGGGAGTGTCTCGTCCACCGGACACGGTTCCTTCCGGGTGTGCGAGCCTGCCCGGACCGTCCCGCCGCGGCACCGTGCGGGCCACATGATCGCGTACCAACTCGGGTACGGGATCATCCCGCGGCTGGGATGGTCCGGCGCCGACGACGCCGTGCTGTGTCACCAGTGCGACTTCGCCGGCTGCCTGAGCCCACACCACTCGCGCCTGGGCACCAACTCCGTCAACAGCACCGAGTACCACCTGCGCCGGAGTAACCTCGCCAGCCCGCTCGGCGATGTCCGCGGCCCGCCGGGCGCACCCGCGCCTCGCCGCCCCCGTCCGCACCGGTCTCGCCTACGGTGACGACACCGGCAGCGTCGAGAGACGGATCCGGTCTGCGGAAGCGGCTGGGCTGCCTCTAGGGCGGCGGCCAGGACGACTGTTTCGGCGGCCAGCAGGATCAGTACCAGGATCTGGTTCTCGTAGAGATCGCCGAGTGGCACGACCAAGAGAAGGTCTACGCCGTAGATTCCTCGTGCCCATGGTTGTGCAGGTTTCTCGTCATTGTGTCGGGACCCGTCACGATAGCGAACTGCTATCGTAACGGGTCCGCCGTCGGCTTCGTCCCTACATCAGACAGACTCGGTGATCATTCCGGCACGCCATACTTCTCGATGAGCGGGGCAAGAAGCTCCACGGCGCGTCGGGCTGTGATGACGTCCGCGTCGCGTACTTTCGTGACTACCTTGGAGTTGGCGTCCTCATAGACGTGTTCGCCGATCATCTTTCCCTTCTCGTTGTACGGCCACACAAAGGCGAGGGTGCGGCGGACGAGGTGGGAGTCGGCGTCGTATTGTGACTCGGTTGCAGTGTCCTGGTCGTCAAATTGGAAAACATTGTCGCCCAGCAATGATGCCGGAACGAACTGATTGAATTCAGCTTCGCCGGCGAAGCCCCAATCGTTTGCCGCCATCTTCTGCTTTCCGGTCCGCATGACGAGCATGTCCATCTCGGCGAGGGACTTGTAGAAGCTGCGAACCGCGTCCATGTCGTCGAGGATCGCACCTTGCCCACCTTCGAAGATCCGGTAGTGCGGTTCGGCGACCGTCATGTTCGGGGCGAGAAGTTCTTCATAGCGGCCGGAGACTTCGAGGAGTCCGTGCCTGCGATAGTTGATCAGGATCTTGCGGTGCAGGGGGTTGGTGAGGGAGTCGATCAGTGCATCGACATCGTCCATCATGTGGACGAATTCCTCCTCGTAAGGGTATGGGCTGTGGCGGTGAGTGTTTCGTGGGCGGTGCTCATTGTTGTTCTCCTCAGAGATGTTTGCCGAGATCGGGAGTTGCCGATTCCTATCCGTCGTCGTCGACGACGAGCGCGGCGCCAGCGATGTCGCTGGAGTCACGGCTTGCGAGGAATGCCTTCGGGCCACTTCGGAAGGCTGGACCCTTTCGCCGACGTGCGGGACGCAGCGGCGACGGGAGCGGTCGACGCGACGGCGGATCGCGGGAATTTGCCACACGCTGTTCAGCGAAGGCGGTCGTACGCGAGAAGCGTCACCACCGCCGCGGCTGACGTACACGTTCACCAGCGTCTACGGCGTGCTTTTGTGAGTGTTATCCATTCCGGTGCAGGCGCGCCGACCGGCGACCAGTCGCAGCGGGGTGGTGACCGGATGCGACAACAGCGTCCCGCCTAGTGGTGGGGCAACTTGAAATGGTGCGGTAGCGCCGGCGTCGATCGGTAGGGCGACCCCGGTGACGTAGCGGGCTTCCTCGGAGGCGAGCCAGAGCGCTGCGTTGCTGACATCGACGTCCTCGATCCACGGCACGGGCAACGCATTCAGGTTTCTTCATCAGCTCCGCCGCTACCTCGCGGTCCGGATTCTCCACTCCCGGGAGGAACAATTCACGTGTCTCGACGTTGTCGACCATGGGGGTGTCCACGGTCGTGGGATGAATCGAATTGACGCGGATGCGATGAGGAGCAAATTCGGCCGCGAGAGCGCGCATGAGTCCGACCACCCCGTGTTTGGCCGCGGTGTAGTGGGCCAAATTGAGGAAGGCGACGAGGCCGGCGACCGAACTCGTCAAGATCACCGAACCGCCTTCGCCGCGCTCGACCATCGCCGGGGCCACCGCACGCACGGTCTTCCAGACTCCGGTCAGGTCGACGTCGATGACGTCCTGCCATTGCTGCTCGCTGATCTCCAGAGCGGGACCGAAGCTTCCGACACCGGCATTGGCAACGAGCACGTCGATCTTGCCGAACTCGTCGATCGCCAGTCGGTGCGCGCGCTCGAGTGCGGCGAGGTCGCGAACATCGGCCCGAACGCCCAGGACGGACACTCCGCGATCTTTGACGAGACGCACGGTCTCATCCAGATCATCGGTGGTCGCCAAAGGCGTAGGGAACGGAATCGATGTCCGCGCAATGATCGACGACCACGATGTCGGCGCCCTCCTAGACGAAGCGCACCGCGTGCGCCCGTCCCTGGCCGCGGGCACCGCCGGTGATGAACGCGACCTTCCCCGCGAGGCGGCCCATCAGCTGTCGGCCTTGTCGTGCATGTTCACCGACGGGTCGGTGGTGTAGTCGACAATCTGTGCGTGCGCGATCGCGTCGTTGTCGCGGGCCATGTAGTAGTGCAGGCGAGCGTCGGCCACGACGCCGAGGGTCCCGTCGGGCAGGTATCCGGCGATCGGTCCCTCGACGAACGCCAGCATCGTCGTACCGTTCGGCGCGATCGGTTCGTGAATCGCACCTGCAATTTCACAGGTGTAGGTGCCGGCGACCCCGGGATCGTCTTCGTGGTAATGGAATCCGCCGTCGAGGATGTAGGCCTGCACATTGCCCATGTGCCAGTGTGGAGTCGCTTGCACGCCTGGGTCGACCTGCGGAATCACCGTGAAACTTCCGGTCGCCAGATTCGCGTAGAGCAGCCGGAAGCGAGTGCCCGGCATGAGCCAATCCGTCCACGGGATGTTGTTCGGGTCGATGAACTCTGTGCGCGAACCCTTGGGGGTCGTCCCGGGATCGGTCATCCAGAACAGCGGACCGGCAGCTGTAGTACGCATTGCTTGTAAATTCAACCTTTGAAGAGATGATCATGACTCGCCTCGCCAGGCCAGGCCCGCCGAGTCCCATCCGACTGGCGGTGGTCCCGGCGATCGTGCTGGGCCCCACCAATGTGACCCAGCGCGTGATGTGACGTCCATTACATTCCCGACGGGGGGTGTTAACCTTTCACTTAACGTCGCAGTAGAGCGGTGCTGTTCAGCTCGCGCGAAGACGCAATTGACTGTCCGAGGAGATCGGGTGAGCGTGGTGGAGCTCAACCTGCGGCAGGTGTCCTATCTCATCAGCGTCATCGACGCAGGACACTTCGGTCGCGCAGCCGACAAGCTCTTCATCAGCCCCCCGGCATTGACACAGCAGATCCGCAGTCTCGAACGCAAAGTCGGTGTCGAACTCGTCGACCGCTCCGCCCATCCCCTGAAACCGACTCTCGCGGGAGAACGATTCCTGCGCGAGGCGCGCGCGGCCGTCGCGGCCGCCGAACGAGCACTCGAAGCAGTCCGGCAGGAGCAGGCTCACCTCCGCATCGGATTCATGACCGCCGCGATCGGTATCCACACCCAGGCGTTGTTCGACCATCTCCGCCAGGAACACCCCCGGTGGTCAATCGAACTCGTCGAGCTCGCCTGGTCCGAGCAGGCATCAGCGGTGCGCCGCGGCGCTGTTGATGCCGCGGTCGTGCGCCTGCCCATGGCAGACGACCGCGGACTACGCTTCGACGTGCTCTACGAAAAGAGCCGGGTCGTCGCACTCCCCGCTACGCACCGCCTCGCTCATCGCCAGTCGGTGTCCGTCAACGAACTCGACGACGATCCACACGTGACCGACCCGGATGCAGACCACGAATGGGTTCGGTGGTGGGCATGCGACCCGCGTCCGAGCGGAAGACAAGTGACCTACGGCCCCTCCGTACGCACAATCGGCGAACTGCTCGAAGTTGTCGCGTCCGGAGAAGCCATAGCCATCACGAGCGCTCTCGTCCAGAACACTCACCGCCATCCGCAGGTCACCTTCGTCCGTGTGCACGACGTGGCACCCTCCCCGGTATGCCTGTGCACCAGAGAAGAAGACACCTCCATCAAGACCGAAACAGTCAGGAAGGCAGTACGGTACGCACTGACAGACTCCGGGCCCTTAGCATGATTGCGTAGCGTTCGCGTTCCGCAGGGCCGGTGTTGTTTACCGCTGTAAACAAGCGCGTCGGTGGCCGCGTTCAGCTCTCCGTGACGATCGCCTCGACCAGTGCGGTGGCGGAGGCGATCTTGGCGGCGGACTTCGAGCCCGCCTCGGCTGCGGCGGTGCGTCCGGCGAAGTGCGCGGTCGCGGTGAAGCAGGGTGCCTGCGCGGGACCTTCCGTGTGGAAGTCCCACTCGGGCTTCGGGAGCTGTTCGTTCTGGGCGAGGCTCATCAGCCAGGCGACCGGATTGGACGAAGCCTTCCGCTTCTTTGTCTCGGACATGGCGGTAACGGCGGCCAGCGGCGCACGGGCCGCGGCGATGAGGGTGGGTGCGGCGGGAGCGGGTTCTGGTCGGCGCTCCGGCTCCGGCTCCGGCTCCGGTTCCGGCTCTGGGGGCGGTGGTGGGAGGGGGCCATTCCGGTTCCGGCTGAGTGTGGTCGGTTCCGGTGAGGTAGGCCCGTAGTGCCGCCCAGAGGGCGGCCTGTTCGGCGTGCTTCTTCGTTGCCGCGTTCATCCAGACTCCGCGGACGCCTTGGTGGGTGGCGCGGGCGGCGAAGGTTCTGTTGGGGTCGGCGCCGTGCGCTCGGTGATCAACCATGGGCTCTGGTTGGTCGGGTGGCGGCAAGGTCGGTTCTCCTCGCTGCGCTGCGGGGACTCCACCTTGCCCCCGAGCAATCCTCAACCTTAAGTTTAGGTTAAGTGCTGGACACGATGAGAATTTCGTCCATGGATTGCGCTGCGCCGCTGTTGTTTTGGAGTCGTGTCGAACATGTTGATACGGAAGGGCTTGCAATGGACGAGCAATCAGTCGGGAGGGTCGAGGATCGAGTCGATTGCAACATACTGGCGCAGGCCCTCGCCGAGTTCCTCACGAAGAGTGAGCCATTCGTCTGACCGGATACCGCGGGCCGAATGCCGGGGGACGCCATGACGCGTCTCTCGAGGTCGGCGAGCGCGAGGATCTCGAGTCGGTCCTTCCGGCCGCGGTCATCCCACAAAGCTCGCGGATGATCGACCGGTCCGACTCCGAATCCAGTCCTGTCCCATCGTTCTAGAGACGACCCATCACCGGCGTCCACTCGACGATGCGATGGTCCGGTACCAGGCCGTGGATGACGAAGGGATCGTGCGTGAAGAGCTGTGCGACCGTGTCGGTCGTATCGGACTCGACGAGGATGAAGGCACCGCTGTCATCGGCGTACGGACCGCAGGCGATGACTGTCTGGTGGTCGACCAGTTCGGAGAGCCATGCTCGGTGTGCCGATCGGTACGTGTCACGGCCTGCGGCGGTGTGGGCTGAGTAGCTGTAGTCGACGACGAAGAGCGGCATGGGTTCTGATCCCTCGTGGGTTGCGTCAGGGGGTGGATGCAGCAGTCGAGCGGCACACTGCGGTGTGCAGTGTGCCGCCCAGTGTCGGTGTCAGCCGAGCAGTTCGTAGATCAGCAGGCCGGACAGGGACAGGATCGAGAGGAATCCCAGAGCGCCGATGATGTTCTTCCACCAGGTGTTGCGGAGGTTGCCCATCAGCTGACGGTTGTTGCTCATCACGAAGAGCAGGAGCCCGAGGAACGGTGCGATCAGCACGGTCAACGCCTGGGCGAAGATGATCAGCTGGACAGGGGATTTCGTGAACAGGATCGTGATCAGGAGTCCGAAGCCGAGGATCACGGCGCTGGTGCGTTTGGCTGTCGGTGTGCTGGGGGACGGTCCTTTTCCGAGCGCGTCGGAGAGCATGGTGCCTCCGGCGGTGGCGTTGGCGACCATCGCGGAGAACGCGGCCCCGGACAGCCCGAGCGCGAAGATCGTCGATCCGATCGGGCCGGCGATGGGTTCGAAGATCTTGGCCAGGCCTGCGAGGGTGGTTGCTTCGGTGTTCTGTCGGCCGAGGACGGCGGCGGCAACGATGATCACGAGCGAGGTCATGATGCCGGGTGCCACGATGCCCGGGATGGTGTCGGCGATGGTGGTTTGCCGGTATTCGGCTGCAGTGCGCTTACGTTCGTGGGTGCCGTAGGACGTGAAGAAAGCTGCGTTGAGGGAGAAGTTGGTGCCGACGAGGGCGACGACGAGCAGTTGTCCACCCGGCGGGATGCTCGGGACGAGTCCGTCCACGGCCTGGAACCAGTCGGGCTGGGCGATGACGGCGCTGAAGACGAAGGTGGCCGCGAGGAGGGCAACGATCACCAGCAGAACGCGCTCGACGGTTCGATAGACGTTGCGGAACAACAGGATCAGTCCGACGAAGACTGTGCAGACGGCGGACCACACTATCGGGGACCCGCCGAAGACCATCGACAGTCCCAGGCCGGATCCGACGGCGTTGCCCACGGAGAAACACAGGGTGATGATGAAGACTCCGACGCCGGCGGAGACGCCGACGCGTCGGCCCAGGACGTCCTTGACTGAGTTGATCATGGACACGGGGGTGCGGATGCCGAGGCGGACGCTCATGTCGGCATAGACGAGCATGAAGATGGTCGAGACGGCGATCACCCAGATCAGGGAGTAGCTGTACTCGCTGCCGGCCTGGACGGCACTGGCGAGGTTGCCGGGCCCGAACTGCCACGCTCCGGCGATGAATGCGGGACCGGCCATGGCCAGGGTCCGAACCCAGTACCGGCGCTGGGGCCGGACGCGACCTCCGGGCGGCGGAGGGGTGCCTGCGACCACTGAACCGCCTCCGACGGGATCGGCTGATGTGCGAGATGGCTGACTCATCGATGAGCCTACTTTCTGGTGTTCGAACCGCAGACGAGGAGTGTGGCGCAACTGACGATGGGGGCATCCGACGCTGCCGGCTCGGGAGGGGCGAACGGAACCTGCGGCCGGGAGTGGGCCGGGTCTGCTGCGGGCGGTGCCGGCCGGCCCGGGGTGTCCGGGCCGGGCGGCAGAACCGGCACGCGGCGCGGTGGCACAGCGTGCGGTGGATTCGGTGAATCCGAAGGTGACGGGTCGAGCGGGGTCAGGCGTGGGCGACGACCGAGGTCAGCTCGGCCGACTGCAGCGCAGCGGCGATTTCGGCACCTGCGCCCTCGGCCAGTGGCAGCAACGGTGAGCGCACGGTGGCGTGTTCGAGGATTCCGCGGGCGACGAGGCCTTCCTTGAGGGCGACGGTGCCTTCCATGTGCGAGCCGCGGTGATAGACGTTCGCCGTCACCGGCAGGAGGCGGTCGTGGATCGCCCGGGCCGCGGGGTAGTCCTTGGCCTTGCCTGCCGCAATGAGTTCGACCAGCGGCTCGGGTGCGAGTCCGCCGTAGCCGACCAGCAGGCCGTCGACGTCGAAGATGGTGTGCAGAAGGTACTCGTCGTGGCAGCTCAGGATCTGCAGGTCGGGGTTCTCGCGGCGCAGGACCGGGATCTCACGGTCCCAGCGGCGCATGTTCCGCACGCCGTTCTTGGTGGCGAACACACCGGGCTGGGCGGCGATCTCGAGCTGGGTGTCCAGGTTGTACGTGGCCTTCGTGGCGTCGGGGTACTGGAACAGGATCAGCGGCAGCCCGGACCCTTCGTGAATCGCCTTGTACCGATCCTGCGGGGCGCCGTCCTGGTAACCGAACCGCAGCCATCCGTGGGAGGGGTACACGAGGCCGGCCGAGGCGCCCGCGTCGACCGCGCGGCGGGCCTCCTCCACGGAGACCGCGGTGCCTTCGCCGGTGATGCCGGCGATGATCGGCAGCCGGCCGTCGACGGAGTCCTTGAAAGCGGCGATGACGCGAACCTGCTCGTCCTGGGTGAGGAAGGTGCCTTCGCCGGCGTGGCCGAGTACGACCAGGCCCTTGACGCCGTCGACGCTGCCGAGCCACGAGCCGAGGCGCTGGATGGCGTCGTAGTCGACGGCGCCGTCACGGGTGAAGGGTGTCACCGGCGCCGGTGTGAGGCCGCGGAGGTCGAGTGTGCTCATGGTTGCTCTTTTCCATCGGGGGATGCTGGGGCTTGCAAACGTTCCCGGGAACGTTCCCGTGAACGATTTCATCGTGCGATACGATCGTGGCTGTGTCAAGGGTCACGTTCTGAATCGGATGTGATCAGGCCTTACCTCACGCGCGGAGGACCGGGCCGAGGCGGTAGAGAGGAAGACCATGGAAGCCAATGGGAGCGCGCCCCAGCGGGCGCGGGACGGTAAGCACGTCGTGACGCTGCGTGAAGTGGCGGACGCGGCGGGGGTGAGCACCTCGACCGTCAGCCGGGTGCTCGACGATCGCGTTCCACCGTCTCGCTCCGCTACCGCCGAACGAGTGCGGGCGGTGGCCGATCAACTGGGCTACCGGCGTAACACCTTCGCGTCGAGCCTGCGCCGCGGGCAGACCGCGACGATCGGCGTCCTCGTCCCACGGTTGAGCGACACCGTCATGGCCTTGATGTACGAGGCGATCAGCCGCGCCGCGACCCGCCTCGGCTACTTCACGGTCGTCGCCACGACGGGGGACAACCCCGCCGACGAGTCCGACGCGGCGAGGACGCTGCTCGCCCGGAACGTGGACGGCCTGATCGTCGCCTCGAGCCGGCGCGAAGACCCCCTGCCGCGCGAGCTCCGGGAGCGCGGCGTGCCGCACGCGCTCGTGCTCAGGACCGACGGGATCAGTCCGTCCTCGGTCGGCGACGACGAGGCGGGCGGCTATCTCGCCACCCGCCATCTGATCGACCTCGGGCACACCGGCATCGCCGTCCTGTCGGGCCCGTTGTTCGCGTCCACCGCCGTCGGTCGTCTGGCTGGGGCGCGAAAGGCGCTGCGGGAAGCGGGAATCGCGGAAGTGCCCGAGTGGATCGTCGAAACGACGTTCGGCATCGAGGACGGCGAGGAGGCCGGGAACCGGCTCTTCCGCTCCGCGTCCCGTCCGACCGCCGTCTTCGCCGCCAACGACAACCTCGCGCTCGGAGTCATGGCTGCCGCGCACAGATGCTCGTTGACCGTCGGCGACGACGTCGCCCTGGTCGGCTACAACGACATCCCACTGTCGCAACGTCTTCCGGTCCCGCTCACCTCGGTGCGCACCCCGTTCGACCAGATCGCAGCCACCGCACTCGATCTGATGCTCGCCACCACCCCCGTCGACGATCCGATCCGGCGCGCGATGCCCACCCTGATCCCGCGGCGCTCGTCCGGATCGCACCGGGCCACGACCGCGGCACGCCAGCAGACCGCCGGTGTCGTGCACCCCGGCGAATAGTGGCTAACGACTGATATCAGCGAGGCTGGTCCGTGGGATGGATCGAGTCGTGGCACTCCGAAATCATCCCGAACGACTGCTAACATGATGGTGAAGGACGGCGGTGCCCCGGGCGCGCCTCGCCGTGGAGATTCGCCGAGTACGGCACCTGGATGAGAGGAGCGGACCATGACCGAGGTTGCCGTGCAGCGTCGGCCACGAAACCGCAAGCAGCTCATCGTCGCCGCTGCGGCGAAGCAGTTCGAGCGCCGGGGTTTTCACGATGCCGCGATCGCGGACATCGCGGCCGATGTCGGTATCACCGGTCCGGCGTTGTATCGCCATTTCCGAGGTAAGCAGAATCTACTTGCCGCCGCGGTCGAGTTCGAGATCGAGGGGCTCGAGGCGGCCTACGCTGCCCCGCAACCGGGGCTTCGGGACCTGCTCGAGTATGCCGCGGGGAAGTCGCTGGGGCAGAATCGCGCGAGCGCGCTGTGGGAACGTAATCAGGCGTATCTCGATCCGACGGTGGGCGCCGAGTTGCGCGACCGCTATCAGAAGGCGATCGCCCCGTTGCGTGAGGCGATACAGACCGCAAGGCCCGGTCTCGACGGACCGGCGGTGGAACTGCTGGTGGGAGGCGCCCATGCGGTGCTGAGCAGCAACCGGTTGTTCCGTCGGGGAAAACTCGAGCCTTCCCGAGCGCGAATGCTCATGACCGAGGCGGCCTCGGCGGTGTGCGAGATGACAGACCTGGGTGTTGTCGATCAAGCGCTATCCGTGCATGGCGACGCGGGGGGGCGGATCATGCCGGCGTCGCGCCGCGAAGCGATCCTCGAGGCGGCGGTGACCCTGTTCGCCGAACGTGGTTATCAGGCCGTGGGAATGGACGACATCGGTACTGCGGCAGGGATTACCGGCCCGACTCTCTACCATCATTTTCCCGGGAAGTCGGCGATCCTCGTCACCGTGATCACTCGGTGTCTCGACGCGCTGTACTTCGATGTCTCCGGGGCACTCTCGGGCACGGATGATCCTGCCCTCGCGCTCGACGCCGCGCTGGCGTCCTTCGTCCGGATCAACGTCGAACACGGGGACGCGCTGAGTGCGTTGCTCACCGAGGTCGTCAACGTGCCGGAGGACGAGCGCGCACCTATCCGTCGCCTGCAACATGATTACGCCAGCGAGTGGGTTGCGCTGTTGATCCGGGTCCGCCCAGAACTTGCGGCGCCGGAGGCCGAAGCGCTTACCCGGACCGCCCAGTCCGTCATCAACCGGATGCGGAGGCAACTGCGCGGCGACCCGGTGGAGGTCCGGAACCAGTTGAACCGTCTGGGCAGTGCTGTCCTCGGGCTGACCGGGCCGACGTCGTCCGGGCACCGGTAGGCGGCCCGCGGCGCTCGATGGCTGGTCCTCGGACCGATCAGTGGTCGCCGGCGGTCAACCGCCCGGTCTCGGAACCCCCAGTTGTCAACTCGCGTGCCCGACGGCCGCAGCCACTTCGGGACGACGCCGCGCGGGATCTGCCTTGACCTCGACGACCAGCGGGTAGTCTCCGTTCTTCACCAGCGCCGCGACCTGCGCGAAATCGTCGACCTCCCGGATCGTGACCGCCCGTGCTCCGAGTGCGCGCGCCGTCTCCGCGAACCCCGGCCATTCGACCTCCGAATGCGCGGGTTTCAAATCGAGATTCGCGAGCTTGAGGTATTCGGCGCCGTAGCAATTGTCGTCGAGGACGACAAGCACCAGCGGCAGGCGATGCCGGACCGCAGTGCTCACCTCCGTCAGTCCCATCATCGTGCCGCCGTCCCCGGCCACACAGACCGTCGGTACGTCGCGGCGACCTGCGGCAGCGCCCACCGCAGTCGCGACGCCCAGCCCGATCGACCCGAATGCACCGGGAACGGTGAACCGACTCGGCTCGACCGGCAGATACTTCCACGCCGCGGTCGAGAACCGTCCGATGTCGGTGACGACCTGCGCCCCTGGCGGGAGCAGCTCGGCGAGCCGGGCCATCGCGTCTCGCATGTCGACGGTGCCGCCGCCGGAGATGCTGCGGTATCCCTTGTGTTCGAGTTCGCGGAGAGCTTCGGCGAGTTGCGCGACGCGGCGCCCGGACGGTGCCGGAGCGTCGGCTTCGGCCAGGCGCTCGCACAAAGCGTGCACCACACCCGCGGCGTCACCCGGAATCGGGAGCGACACCGGCGCGAACCGCCCGAACGCGCTGGACCGGTCGTCGATCTGGATGACGAACTTGCCCGCGAGTAACGCCGTGTTGTCAGTCGTGAACGACGACAAGGCCGCGCCGACGACGAGCATGCAGTCGACGCGACCGATCTCCTCGATCGCCACCGCATGTGACAACGACCCGTGCACACCGAGATTGTCGGGTTCACCGGCGAAGAGGTCCTTCGCGAGCAACGTCGTCATCACCGGCGCGTCGATGGCCCGCGCCAGGCGCAGGATATCCTCGCGGGCACCGGATTCGACCGCCCCGCGGCCGGCGAGGATGAGCGGACGTGTACTGCCGAGCAACGCGGCGAGCGCGTCGTCGACGAGCTCGGGGTCCGGCGCACCGGCTACCGGGGGCGAGGGCACCGCGTGCGGCAACTCACCGGTCACCGTGACCTCGAGCAGGTCGTAGGGCAGGTCGAGCACCAGGGGAGTCCGGGTGGCGGCGACGCGCGCGAGAGCTTCGGCGATATCCGCGCCGACCGCGGCGGCCTTGCGAACCCGGCGGTATTCGGCACCGGTGAGGCGGGCGAAACCCTCGAGGTCGAAGTCCTGGAAATGATCTCGCACGTTCGGAGTGCTGCCGGTCAGCAGCAGCACGGCACTGCGCGACCGCACCGCCTCGACAAGGGCGGTCGTGCAGTTCGTGACGGCAGGGCCGTGCGACACGGACGCGACGCCGACGCGACCGGTCGTGCGAGCATATCCGTCTGCCATCGACACCGCCCCACCCTCGGCCACGGCCGCGACGAACTCGCCGTCCCGGTTTTCCGCGAAGTCACCCAGATACGCGAGGTTGGCGTCTCCCATGAGTCCGAAGACGGTGCCGACACCGAACTCGGACAGGGCGCGGGCCGCAAGCTGGTAGGTCTTCATGGGATTTCCTTGAGTGATCATCGGTGGGCGGCCCGCGCCACTCGGGCCCGGGCCGCCGGAAGCTGGCGACAGTGCAGTCGGATCGGAGGGCGCTCTACAGGACCGACGTTGCCGTCGGGTTGTACAACGCGTCGATCTGGTCGGCGTACTTGGTGTTGACGAGCGTGCGGCGCACTTTCGTGGTGGCGGTGAGTTCTTCGCCGTTGACCTCCCAGAACGTGGGGAGCACGGTGTAGGCCCGCACCTGCTCGACTCGGGAGAGACGCTCATTGCCGCGGGCGACGCCCTCGGCGACCGCCGCCAGTACCCGGGGATCCGCGGCCAGGGCCTCCGGGGTGCGGTCTTCGATCGCGTGAGCGTCGGCAAAGGCGTTGGCCTGCTCGGGATCGAGGATGAGCAGCGCAGCGATGTGCGGTCTACCATCGCCCACCGCGACTACGGCTCCGAGCACGGGGCACTCGAGCTTGATCGCGTTCTCGATGTTCGCCGGGGCGAGATTCTTTCCCGAGGAATTGATGATCATGTCCTTCTTGCGGTCGACGATGGTCACGTAGCCGTCGGCGTCGATGGTGGCGATATCGCCGGTGTGCAGCCAACCGTCGGCGTCGAGGGTTTCGGCGGTCTTCGCCGGGTCGTCGCGATAGCACCGCATGACACCCGGGCTGCGCAACAACAGTTCCCCGTCGCTCGCGAGCCTGGCCTCGACGCCGGGACGTGGTTGGCCCACCGTCCCGATCCGGATACGGTCGGGATGATTGCCGATGCCGGACGCGGCGGTCTCGGTCAGGCCGTAGACCTCGCAGACCCGCACGCCCAGCGCAAGGAAGAACTCGAGTGCTTCCGGAGCTATCGGGGCGCCGCCGGAGGTGGCGAATCCCAGGTGATCGACACCGAACTCGCGGCGCAGCGGGGCCAGGACGGTGCGGTCGGCCAGTTCGTGAAGAGCGGCCAGCCGTGCCGGGACGGGTTGCCCGGCGAGTTCGAGCCGCACCTTGTCGAGACCGAGCGACAGCGCCCACGCGGCCTGTTCCCGAGCCGGTTGCCCGGACCCGGCCACGGCGGTGTCGATCATCGCCTTGAGCCGGTACCAGATCATCGGAACGCCCATGAACGTCGTCGGGTGCACGTCACGGAAGACCTGCAGCACAGTCTTGCCGTCGCGCACATCGGTGACGGTGGCACCGCTGGCCATCGGCACATAGTGCGCTGCGAAACGGTTCGCGAGGTTGGCGTCGGGGAGATAGGACAGCACCCGCTCGGTAATCTCCGATCCGAGGGCCTCACGCTGACTTGCCACCTTCGCCGCGACGGCGAAGAGAACATTCTCGTGGGTGAGCTCGACGCCCTTCGGCGCTCCGGTAGTGCCGGAGGTGAAGATCAGTGCCAGGAGGTCGTCGCGGCTCACCGCCTGCCAGGAGGCGTCGAAGTCGAAAGACGGGTCACCCTGAGCCACCAGGTCTTCCAGCGAGATCGTGTCGTGGCCGCTGCCGTCGACACACACGATGTGCTCGACGGGACGAACCACGGCGGCCTGGCGAATCTTGTCGACGAACTGCTCCTCGCACACGATCACCTGGTTTCCGGCGCTGGTCCACAACTGCGCGATCTGTTCCGGTGTGAACGTGTTGTAGACGGAGAACGCCGTCGCACCCAGGTGCATCACGGCCGTGTCGACGAGGTGGAACTCGGGCCGGTTGGTGAGCATGATCGCCACCGTGTCCCCGCGACGGACTCCCAGCTCTGCCAGGCCGGCGGCGATCTGCCGCACCTGCTGCCCGTAGGCCCGCCAGGTGATGGTCCGGTCGCCTTCCGCGGTGCGGAGAGCGACCTCGTCGGCGCGGGCGCCGACCATGGTCTGAAAGACCGCACACAGGCTCTGTGCTTCTTCTACCTCATCCAACGACATCATGGGCGTGCTACCTCTCTTCGGTGACTTCGGGTGACATCGTCAGGCGTGTGCACGAGCCGCCGACTTCGCGAGTTCCCTCTGGGCGAGAAACGTTTCCACGGCGCGGGCATGGTCGCCGGAGGCGAAGCACTCCTTCTCGCTGAGGAGTGCGGCGTCGAGGACGAGGCTCGCGGTGTCGCGAAGGATCCTGTTCAGCGCCGCCTTGGTGCCCTGGATCGCACGGACCGGGCTCTCCGCCAGCCGGTGGGCGAGGGCGTGGGCCTCGTCGAGGAGCGCATCCGGTTCGACGACCCGGTTCACCAGGCCGATGCGCTCGGCCTCCACTGCGCCGACCTTGTCGCCGGTGAGCAGGTATTCCTTGGCGCGCGACATTCCGGTCAGCCACGGCCAGGCCACCACTCCGCCGTCGCCGGCGACGACGCCGACGGTCACGTGCGGGTCGGCGATCACGGCGTCGGTGGACGCGTACACCACGTCGCACAACAGGGCGAGGGTCGCGCCCAGTCCCATGGCCGGCCCATTCACGGCGGCGATGATCGGCTGGGGGAGTTCGAGGAGTTCGATGATGATGGAGCGGGCGTCGAGGAAGAACGCGTCGAGCTCGGGTCCGGCAGTCCTGCGCGGCCCCTTCAGGTTTCCGCCCGCCGAGAACGCCCGTCCGTTGCCGGTCAGAACGACGGCACGCACGTCCGCGTCGCGACGGATCTGCCCCCACAGCCGAATGATTTCGGTGTGCAGGTCGTGGTTGATGGCGTTGTAGTCGTCCGGCCGGTCGAACCGGACGGTGAGGACTCCGTCACGCTGGTCGATCTCCAGATTGGCGTAGTCGTAGGGTGCGGTGGTGCCCATGGTGGTGTTCCTCGAGTTCGTAGGTGTGAGTCGGATCATCGCGGGTCTGCGCCCGTAGGGCGCCACAGCGGCAGAATCTGCCCGGACATGTACGCGGAGGCGGGTGACACGAGGAAACGGACCGCCTCCGCGACGTCGTCCGGGGACCCGATCCGCGAGAGGATGTCCGCGCCGGAGTCGGCCCGCTCACGCAGGCGGTGCTGGGCTCGGCCGGTCGCGATCAGTCCGGGCGCGACGCAGTTGACGCGTATCCCCTCCGGCGCCAGGTCGTTCGCGAGATAGCGGGTGTAGTGCATCACCGCGGCCTTCGTGATGCCGTAATGGGCATAGGTTCCGGTGGGCTTCGCTTCGACACCGGTGATCGACCCCATGGTGACGATCGAGGGATCGGTGGCCCGGCGGAGCGCGGGCAGCGCGGCGCCGACGGTGATGATGGTCCCGTGCAGGTTTCGGCGCAGGACGTCGTCGAGGTCGGCGAGGTCGATCGCGGAGGCCCGGTTGCCGTCGAACGCACCGGATCCGCCGCCGGCGTTGCAGACCAGTGCGCCGAGCGCCGACCATTCATCGAGGATGCGTGCTCCGAGTTCGTTCATCGCGTCGACGTCGGCGGTGCTGGCTTCGACGGCGATGACCGGGACACCGTGACTTTCGAGTTCGTCGACGACGCTGGTGTTTTCGTCGTCGGCTGCGAACTCGCGGTACCCGTCGAAATCGGTGTCGACGACCGCGACGGCGTATCCGTCCTTGGCGAGGCTCACGGCGATCCGGCGGCCGATGCCGCGTGCTGCTCCCGTGACCAGAGCGGTCCGTGCCGCGGTCATGACAGCAGCTCCAGGATGGTGGCGTTGGCCATGCCACCGCCCTCACACATCGACTGCAGGCCGTAACGAACGCCCTGTTCACGCATGTGGTGGACCAGTGTGGTCATGATCCGGGCGCCGGATCCGCCGACGGGGTGTCCGATGGCCATCGCTCCACCGTTCGGGTTCATCTTGGTGTAGTCCGCGCCGGTCGCACGCAGCCAGGCGAGAGTGACCGAGGCGAAGGCCTCGTTGATCTCGAACACTCCGATGTCGTCGAGTGTCAGCCCGCTCTTCTCCAATACCTTGGCAGTGGCGGGAATCGGACCCTCCAGCATGGTGACGGGGTCGGTGCCGGCGACGACCGCGGTGTGGATACGGGCGAGCGGCGTCCACCCCTGGGCCCGGGCGTACTCGCTGGTGGTGATCAGCAATGCGCCGGCACCGTCGGAGATCTGCGAGGCGTTGCCCGCGGTGAGGGTGCCACCCTCCCCGAAGGCAGGTGCGAGTCCGCCGAGTTTTTCGAGGGTGGAACCGCGCCGCACGCCCTCGTCGGTGTCGAAGGTGCGTTCGGTGCCGTCGTCGCCGGTCACCGTGATGGGTGCGATCTGGTCCTTGAAGCGTCCCTCGTCGATCGCCCGGGCGGCGTTGGCGTGCGAGTCGAGGGCGTGCTGGTCCATCTCGGTGCGGGAGATTCCATATTTGTCGGCGATCATTTGCGCGCCCACGCCCTGATGGAATCGTCTGTCGTCGTAGCGCTTCCACACGTCGGGACCGAAAGGCTGACCGTACTGCCCGTCGGCGAGAGTGGCGCTTGCCGGCACTGCGCTCATGATCTCGACGCCACCGGCCACGGCGACGTCGTACTGGCCGGCGATGACACCGGCCGCGGCCTGGTGTACCGCCTGCTGGGAGGATCCGCACTGACGGTCGATGGTCAGGCCGGGAACCGATTCGGGCCAACCGGCGGCGAGGACGGCGGCGCGGCCGATGCAGCCGCTCTGCATGCCGACGCCGATGGCGCAGCCCCAGACGACATCGTCGACGACGGCGGGGTCCAGATGGTTGCGTTCGGCGAGGGCGGTGAGAACATGGGCGGACAGGGTGGCGGAGTGAAGCGTCGCCAGTGATCCGTTCCTTTTGCCGACGGCGGTGCGTACCGCATCGACGATGACGGCATCACGCATGGTTGCCTCCGAGGGAGTGAGGGCCCGGCGGGCCGATGAGGGTTTCGGGATTGCGGTCGGCACGGGATCAGCGGGAGCCGGCGTCGACGGTAAGACATTGCCCGGAAACATAATTCGTTTCCTGCAGGCAGAGTGCGTAGACAGCGCCGGCGGCCTCGGCGGGTGTGCCCGGCCTGCCGAGGGGGTTGGTGCGCTTGACCGAATCCATGACGGCCTGACTGACCCCGACCTTGATCTTGCGGCCTTCGATCTCGACGTATGCGTCGTCCGAGGCGACGGCCTCGGTCATTCGGGTGAGGATGAACCCGAAGGCGACAGCGTTGACGTTGACCCGGTAACGGCCCCACTCCTTGGCGAGGGTCTTGGTGAGCCCGATGACCCCGGCCTTGGCGGCAGCGTAGTTGGCCTGCCCGGGGTTTCCGAAGACACCGGAGACCGAGGAGACGTTGACGACCTTGCGGTGGTGATCGGTCGGATTGGCCTTGATGTACGGCTGAGCGGCGCGCAGAATTCGGAACGGCGCCTGCAGGTGCACGTCCAGCACGTTCTGCCATTGTTCGTCGGTCATCTTCTGGATGACGTTGTCCATGATGTAGCCGGCGTTGTTGACGATGATGTCCAGGCCGCCGAAGGTGTCGGTGGCGGTTGCGACGAAGCGGTCGGCGAAGTCGAGGTCGGTGACCGAACCGACGCAGGCCACCGCCTTTCCGCCTGCGGACACGATGTCGGCGACGGTCTCGTCCGCCGGCGCCTTGTCGACGTCGTTGACGACGACGCTGGCGCCTTCGGCGGCCAGTTTGAGCGCGACTTCGCGCCCGATGCCGCGCCCGGAGCCGGAGATGAGTGCGACGTTGCCGTCCAGGGTTTTCATGATGGGGGTCCTTGTGTTCGGCGGAATCAGTGGGTGGTGACGACGGCGGTGCCCGAGAGGGTGACGGTTCCGTCGGGGAGAGCGACAGTGAGATCGAGGTGGGCGAGGCCGTCCTCGACCTTGGCGACGGTGCCCGTGCAGGTCGGTGTGGTGTTGACCGGTGTGATCGCGGTGAACCGAACGTCGAAGCAGCGGAGGCGATCCAGCGGGAAGGTCGCGGTCAGCAAACGGCCCAGGTAGGCCATCGACAGCATTCCGTGGGCGAAGACGTCCTCGATTCCGACGGCCCGGCAGGCGTCGATGTCGATGTGGACCGGGTTGTGGTCTCCGGAGGCGCCGGCGTACAGGGCGAGGGTCGTGCGGGTGATCGTGGGGCAGTCGAGGGAAAAGGAATCTCCCGCGGTCAGGTATGCGGTGTTCATGCGGCAGCCTTCGGGTCGCGGACGACGATGGTGCTGGTCAGTGTCGCGATGGGGGCTCCGTCACGGCTGACGTGAGTGTCGCGGACGATGAAGTCGAGGGCGCCGCCCTTCTTGTCGTAGACGTCGGTGACCTCGGTCCAGAAGGTCAGCGTGTCACCGGCGTAGGCCTGGGCGTGATACTGGAATCGCTGTCCTCCGTGCAGGATTGCGCGCATGTCGACTCCGAGGTCGGCGAGGAATCGATGCCGGTCGGGGTTGTCCATCTCGAGGCAGAACAGAAACGTCGCCGGGATCGGGAGATCGGGGTACCCCGCGAGTCTCGCGGCGTCGAGGTCGGTGTACGCCGGATCGGGCTGTCCGGTCGCCTGCGCGAAGAAGCGCAACCGGTTGCGCTCGGCGGTGGTCTGGAATTCGGGGGTACGGGTGCCGACGATGGTCGGGTCGATGGGCATGGTTCAGGACAACCTTTCGAACAGGGTGATCACTCCGGCGGTGCCGAGGCCGAGGTTGTGCTGGAGGCCCAGGGTGGCGTTCTCGACCTGTCGATCGCCTGCCTCGCCGCGCAGTTGCCAGGTGATCTCGGCGGTCTGTGCGAGACCGGTGGCCCCCAGCGGATGTCCCTTGGACAGCAGACCGCCGGAGGGGTTGGTGACCACCCTTCCGCCGTACGTGTTGTCGCCGTCGAGGATGAACTTCTCGGCCCCGCCCTCGTCGCACAGGCCGAGCGCCTCGTAGGAGAGCACCTCGTTGACGGTGAAGCAGTCGTGCAACTCGACGACCGCGATGTCGGCGGGGTCGACACCTGCCTGCTGGTACACGTCCCGGGCGGCATTGCGGGTCACGTCCGTGCCGACCAGCGACATCGCACTCTTCTCGGCGAAGAGGTCGCCGCTGTCCGACTGCAGAGTCTGCGCGGCGATGGCGACCCTCGGGGTCAGTCCGTTCGCGCGGGCGAACTCGTCCGAGCAGACCACTGCCGCGGCGGCGCCGCAGGTGGGTGGGCAGCATTGCAGCCGGGTCAGCGGGCCGGCGATCTGCGGGGAGCCGAGCACCTGTTCGAGCGTGATCGGATCGCGGAACACGGCGTAGGGATTGTTCGCGGCGTGGCTGCGGGCTTTGACGGCCACCGCGGCGAAGGTCTCCGGGCTTCCGCCGTACTTGTCGAGGTACTCGAGGCCGGCCGCCGCGAAATATTGCGGAGTCATCGGGACGGCGGGATCGATGTCGTAGATGTCGCGCAGTGCCGCCACGAAGTCGCTCAGTGGCGCAGGTCGGTCGGTCCACTTCGCGCTCAGCGCACCGGGTGGCATCTGCTCGAAGCCGACGGCGAGCGCGCAGTCGACGGCGCCGGATTCGACCGCCTGACGGGCCAGCCACAACGCGGAGGATCCCGAAGCGCAGTTGTTGTTGACGTTCAGCACCGGTACCCCGGTCTTGCCGAGCTGATACACGACCCGCTGACCACTGGTCGAATCACCATAAACATACCCGGCGTAGACCTGCTGCACCCGGTCGTAGCTCAGCCCCGCGTCCGCGAGGGCGGAGGTCACCGCCCTCGGACCTTGGACGTCGTAGTTCTCTCCGGCGCTGGGTTTACTGAACGGTGCCATGCCTACGCCGGCCACCAGTACTCTTCGAGTCATTTTGTCTCCCTATCGCTCTAACGGTGATTCACTTTCGAGGATCGGTGGTGAGCCTGTCAAGGGGTGGGTGCGAATTTCGACACCGACCTGCGTCAACGCTTGCGCGCGACGCGGCACTCGTCAATATGTGACAGGTCGTTAGGCAGAATTGAGAAACCGTTGAAGGGCACCAGTCCAGGCGTAGCGACCGGATTGAACTCAGAATATGGACTCCGATCGAAGATCCTGCCCTTGACATCGAACGGAATAAGTGAAGTATGGTTTGAGCAGAAACCGATGGCGAGTGAGCTCGCCCGTGACAGGAGAGTTCCCATGCTCGACACCACCGAAGCCCCGGTATTTCCGATGCAGCGCGATGTCGCCCGGTGCCCCTTCGACCCGCCCGCACCGCTCGCAGAGTGGCGCCGAGAGGGGGCGCTCAGGCGGGTGCGGATCTGGGACGGTAGTGAGCCGTGGCTCGTGACCCGACACGAAGACATCCGCGCCGTGCTCAGCCACCCCACGATCAGCGCCGACACCGACAATCCGGGCTACCCCCACTCCTCGGCCGCCATCAAGGCGCGCCGGGCACGCGCGAAGACGTTCTTTCAGATGGACGGTCCCGAGCACGACGATCCCCGGCGGATACTCGCCCGCGACTTCACCGCGAAGCGGATGCAGGCACTGCGGGACCGCATCCAGCAGATCGTCGACAGCCTCATCGACGAACTGCTCGCAGGTCCGAAGCCGGTCGATCTGGTGGAGGCATTCGCGCTCCCGGTGCCGTCGCTGATGATCTGCGAGCTGCTCGGGGTGCCGTACACCGATCACGATCTGTTCCAGCGATTGAGCAAGGTTTTCGTCGCCAAGACGTCGTCGCCCGAGCAGACCACCGCGGCAGCGGAGGAACTGATCGGCTTCATCGCCGGTCTGATCGATGCGAAAAGCGCGGACCCGGGCGACGACGTGCTCAGCCGTCTCGCGGTGGAACAACTGAACCCGGGCCTGATGACACGCGAAGAGGTTGCGCGGATGGGCCTGCTGTTGCTCACCGCCGGCCACGAGACCTCGGCCAACATGATCGCCCTCGGGACGGCCGCACTGCTCGGCAGGCCGGATCAGGTGGAATTGCTTCGCACGAGCGAAGACCCGGCATTGCTGGCGGGTGCCGTCGAAGAATTGCTTCGCTACCTGACCATCGTTCACAGCGGCCTGCGCAGAGTGGCCACGCAGGACATGGAGATCGCCGGGACCATCATCCGGCAGGGTGAAGGTGTCATCCTGTCTCTCGATTCCGGCAACCGCGACACGTCGGCCTTCCCCGGTGACACCGCGGAGGGTCCGGACGCCCTGGACATCACCCGTCAGGCACGCCACCACCTCGCCTTCGGCTTCGGTGTCCACCAGTGCCTGGGGCAACAGCTGGCGCGCGTGGAACTGCAGGTCGTGTTCGGCACGCTGTTCCGCCGGATCCCCACCCTGGCGCTTGCCGAGCCGCTCGACGAGGTCGCCTTCAAACATGACATGTCCATCTACGGGGTGCACCGCCTGATGGTGACCTGGTGACCGGAAAGGGCCACAGCACATGAAAATTCACATCATCGAGGACAAGTGCGTCGGTGGCGGGCAGTGCGTGCTCGCGGCCCCCGACGTATTCGACCAGCGTGACGAGGACGGCGTCGCCGTTCTGCTGGTCGAGGATCCGCCGGTCGAGTTGCACGACGGGATCCGCGAGGCCGCTCGCCTGTGCCCGGCGGTGGCCATCGAACTCGCCGAGCGGGCCGAGACGTGACCACGGCTACGACGCCGGTGGAGGTCGACCAGAGCATCGGTGCCGGCCCACCCGAGGTTCGGTGGGGAACGGGACTCGTGGACTTTCTGCGCGTCGAACGCCTGGACCTGAACCTGTTCCGGGGATGGTGTCACGGCGGCTCGCCGATGCGGGCGATGGGAGGGCAGGTGGTCGCTCAGGCGCTCGCCGCTGCCGGGCACACTGTCGATCCGGAGCGCAAGGTGCATTCACTGCACGGGTACTTTCTCCGGGGTGGGGATATCCACAGGCCCGTCTACTACACCGTCGAACGCCTGCGTGACGGGCGTAGTTTCTCGGCCCGCCGAGTGGATGCAACCCAGGACGGCCGGCCCATCTTTACCCTGACCACGTCATTCAAGAGCCCCGAGGAGGGGGCCGAGCGGCAGACGACGATGCCGGACGTCCCTCCGCCGGACGATCTGACCGACGCCTTCGAATGCTGGGCCGAACTCAAGCCCGAGAGTTTTCTCGAGTCGAAGTACGCCCATGTGACGTCCATGCGCGTCGCCCCGTTGTCACCGAACGGTGCCACGTGGGCCGAGGAGGACGGTCAGCTCCGGCAGGCGGTGTGGTTCCGCACGAAGGACCCGTTGCCCGACGACCCGTTGCTGCACGCGTGCGCTCTGACCTATTGCTCCGACATCACTTTGCCGCAGACCTCGGGCCTGAATCTCGAATTGCTCTACCCGCTGCGGGCGGAGCCGTCGAAGGTGACCCTGGCCTCCCTCGACCATGCGGTGTGGTTTCACCGACCCTTTCGAACCGACGACTGGTTGCTGTTCGCTCAGCGCAGCACCTCGAGGGTCGATGGGCGGGGCTTCAACCTCGGCGAGTTCTGGAGCCGGGAAGGCACATTGGTCGCCTCCGTCACCCAGGAAGCGGCGATTCGTCCGCGGAGATCCGCGGGCCCGGCCGAGCCGAAAACCTAGTGAACGACCCCGACGGGCAACCCCCGACGGGTTGAATCTGTGCAGAAAGGAAGAATTCATGGGACAGCTGCATAATCGCGTGGCCGTCGTCACCGGGGCCGGTGGCGGCCTCGGCCGCGCGCACGCATTGCTGCTCGGCGCCGAAGGTGCCAAGGTGGTCGTGAACGACCTCGACGGCACTCGGTCCGTGGTCGAGCAGATCCGCTCCGCCGGCGGGGAAGCGATCGCGGTCGAAGGGTCGATCGCCGATTCCGCCACGGCAGAGCAGCTCGTCGCTGCTGCCATCGAGTCCTTCGGCGACCTTCACGTCATTGTGAACAACGCCGGTGTCGTTCGTGACGCAATGCTGTGGAACATGACCGATGAGCAGTTCGACCTGGTACTCGACGTACACCTCAAAGGCGCGTTCGGGCTCACCCGGGCGGCGGCACGGTACTGGAGGGACCAGGCGAAGGCGGGCGCCGTCGAAGACCGCTCGATCGTCAACACGACGTCCGCCGCCGGGCTGCACGGCAACGTAGGCCAATGGAATTACGCCGCAGCGAAGGCCGGTCTGGCGATTCAGGCCGTCGTCGGGGCAGAGGAATTGGGCCGATTCGGGGTTCGCGCCAATGCGATCTCGCCGGCGGCCCGCACCCCGATGGTCGCGACCGCGCCGACTCTGGCCGCGGCGGTCGCGGCACCGGACGACGACACCGCGTTCGACCGGTTCCACCCGAGCAACGTCTCGGCGCTGGTGGGTTACCTGGCCACTGCACGGTGCCCGTTCACCGGTCAGGTCTTCTCGGTCACCGGCGGCCATGTCGGGCTCTACGCGGGCTACTCCCTGGCCCACGCCCTCGACACCGACCGTGGGTGGTCGGTCGGCGACCTGGCCGAGCTGATGGGCGCTGACTCCTTCCCCAAGTCGGCCGAGGTCACCCGGCCCAGCCTGATCCAGCTCGAGGGTGTGGGCACATGAGCACCGCGGATTCCTGCACCTCGGCAACCATTCACCTGCCCCGGCGGCTCCGCCGCACGGAACATCGGGAGTTGCCGTGTTTCTGACCCACGCCTTACACCGCGCCCTCGCACAGCGGCCCGATCAGACCATGACTGTCGACGGCGACCGATCCCGCCCCACCCGCGAGGTGGCAGACCGGGTCGCCCGCCTGGCCGGGGCGCTGCAGCGGGCCGGAGTCGGAGTCGGCGACCGCGTCGGGATCGTGGCGCTCAACTCCGAACACCACCACGAGGTGTTCTTCGCCAGTTGGTGGGCCGGGGCGGTGGCGAACCCCATCAACACCCGTTGGTCGCCGGCCGAGATCGCGTACGCACTGACCGACTCGGGCACCGAGGTGCTGCTCGTCGACGATGCGTTCGCCGGATTCGGGCCCGAGCTGCGTGAGCGAGCCCCCGGCCTGCGGACCCTGATCTACTGCGGCGCAGGGCCGACGCCGGAAGGCATGCTGGCCTACGAGGAGCTGGTTGCCGACACCGCTCCGGTGCCCGAAATCCGTCGGAGCGGTGACGATGTGGCGATGCTGCTCTATACCGGCGGCACCACCGGCAAGCCCAAGGGCGTGATGGTCACCCACCGTTCGTTCATGACCTCGCTGCTGAGCTATCACCTCGCCGGTTCCTCGGTCCGTCCGGGCGGGGTCACGATGCTGACGGCGCCGCTGTTCCACATCGGTGCGCTGTTGAGCTGGTACGGGCAGACCCTGCTCGGCGGGACGCTGGTGTTTCTGCCCACCTTCACACCCGAGGGTGTGCTGAGCGCGATCGACGAACACCGCGTCACCGGGTGCGCGCTCGTACCGGCCATGATCCAAAGGATCTGTGAGCACCCGGATTTCGGCACCTACGACGTCAGCAGTCTCGAGTTCATCGGCTACGGCGCCTCGGGTACCCCGCAGAGTCTGCTCGACCGGGCGCTGGAACACTTCCCGTCGGTCAACTTCATCCACGTCTACGGAATGACCGAGACCGGTGTGCTCACCGTGCTGGGCGGCGCGGAGCACCGGGCAGGCGGAGCCAGATTGCGATCGACGGGCCGAGCCACCCCGATCGTGGAGATCGCGGTGATCGCACCGGACGGTCACCCTCTGCCACCCGGGCAGGTCGGCGAGGTGGTGACCCGGGGTGATCACGTGATGGCCGGCTATTGGGGAAAACCGGAGGACACCGCGACCGCACTCAGGGACGGCTGGATGCACACCGGGGACGGGGGATACCTCGACGACGCCGGCTACCTCTACATCGTCGACCGGCTCAAGGACATGATCATCACCGGCGGAGAAAACGTGTACTCCGCGGAGGTGGAGAACGCCCTGGCCGCCCACCCCGCGGTGGCCTCGTGCGCCGTGATCGGTGTCCCCGACCCGGATTGGGGCGAACGGGTGCACGCCGTGGTCGTGCCACGCCCCGGCCACTCGGTCACCGCCGAAGAACTACGTGCCCACGCCAAGACCCTCATCGCCGGTTACAAGGCCCCGCGCACCGTCGACTTCGTCGGCGCACTGCCGGTGTCCGGCACCGGCAAAATCCTCAAGCGCGAGCTCCGCGCGGCGTTCGCAGAGAACGACACCGCCGCGGCCGCCGCCACGACTTCCCAGAAGTGAGCAGCTGACATGAAACGCACCGTCTACGACGCGGACCACGAAGAATTCCGGACGATGATCCGGGACTTCATCGGCAAGGAGGTCCTCCCGCACTACCCGGACTGGGAAACGGCCGGCCAACCACCCCGCGAACTGTTCCACAAGCTCGGTGAGATCGGAGTCACCGGCTTCGGCATTCCCGAGGAGTACGACGGCCCGGGGGACACGAGCTACAAATTCCAGGCGATCATCTCCGAGGAGAGCGCCCGCGCCGGCATCATGCTCGGCCACTACGGTCTCAGCACCGGAATGGTGCTGCCCTACCTGCTGGCGCTGGCTACCGAGGAACAGAAGAAGCGCTGGTTGCCGGGTATCGCGGCAGGCGATCTGGTTCTGTGCATCGCGATGACCGAACCGGGCACCGGCTCGGATCTGGCCGGCATCCGGACCTCCGCGCGGCTGTCCGAGGACGGCACCCATTACGTCCTCAACGGCGCCAAGACCTTCATCTCCGGTGCCCGCAACTCCGAGCTGTGCGTCGTGGTGGCTCGCACCTCGTCCCCGACCGAACAGGACCGGCGAGCCGGACTGAGCCTGCTGATCGTGCCCACCGACAGCGAGGGCTTCGAGTACGGCCGCAACCTCGAAAAGATCGGCCTCAAGGCGAGCGACACCAACGAGTTGGCTTTCACCGACATCCGGGTACCCGTCGAGAACCTGCTCGGTGAGGAAGGCAAGGCCTTCTCCTACCTGGGTCAGAACCTGCCGCGCGAACGTCTCATGGTCGGCGTGGACGCCGTCGCCCGCGCTGCCGCGGCTGTCGAACTGGCCAAGGCGTACGTCACCGAGCGCAACGTCTTCGGACGGCCTGTGGCTTCGTTCCAGAATACCAAATTCGTTCTGGCCGAATGCGATACCGAGGTCGAGGCCGCGCAGGCGCTGGTGGACCGGGGGATCGAACTCGAACACGAAGGCGCGTTGTCCCCGGCCGATGCGGCACGAATCAAGTTGTTCACGACCGAGACCGCCGGCCGCGTCGTCGACAAGTGCCTGCAGCTGCACGGGGGGTACGGATACATGCGCGAATACCCCATCGCCCGGCTCTACACCGACGTGCGCGTCAACCGCATCTACGGCGGATCCAGCGAGGTGATGAAGACCATCATCGCCAAAGACCTCGGCCTGTAGACGAGAGAGCCGAACGTCGTGAGCGAACCGAACCGAAGGAATATGCGATGACACTCCGAGATGTCGTCGTCGTCGGCGCATCGGCGGCGGGATTGACCGCCGCCGAAACACTGCGCCGGGACGGCTTCGAGGGGCGGCTGACGGTGATCGGCGACGAGCCGCACGCCCCCTACGACCGACCGCCCCTGTCCAAGCAGGTGCTGCGCGGCGAGTGGGAACGTGAGCGCGTGGCTCTGCGCGCCCAGGAGTCGCTCGACGCCCTCGACGTGGACTGGTTGCTGGGCACCAGAGCCCAGCGCCTGGATGTGGGTGCGCGCACCGTCGAGTTGGGCGACGGAACACGAGTGCCCTTCGACGGACTGGTCGTTGCCACCGGGGTGCGGCCCCGGCGACTTCCGTTCGGCCACGATCTCGACGGAGTACATGTGCTGCGCGGAGTCGACGACGCGTGGGACCTGAGGGAGGCACTGCAGGAGCGCCCGCCCGTGGTGGTCGTCGGTGCCGGATTCCTCGGCGCCGAGGCTGCGGCAGTGGCCCGGGAATTGGGCTGTGCTGTAACGATTGTCGATCCGCTGGACGCGCCGATGGTGCGCCAACTGGGCGCCGGTATGGCGGCGCGGGTCGCCCGGCTGCACATCGACCACGGAGTGGACCTGAGGTGCGGCACGGGAGTCGTCGGCGTCACGGAAGACGGCGGACGGGTCACCGGTGTGCGCCTCGGCGACGGCACGGTGACTCCCGCCCGGGTGGTCGTCGTCGCGATCGGCTCGGTACCTGCGGTCGACTGGCTGCGCGACAGCGGTCTGCCGGTCGGCGACGGACTGCTGTGCGACGAGTACTGCGAAGCCGCACCCGGCATCGTCGGCGCAGGCGACGTCGCCTCGTGGATTCATCCCCGGTTCGGCCGAATTCGCGTCGAACATCGGATGAACGCGACTGAGCAGGGGATGGCCGCGGCCCGGACGCTGCTCGGCCACCGGACGCCCTTCGCCCCGATCCCGTACTTCTGGACAGACCAGTACGACAGCAGGATCCAGGTGTACGGACGCATCTCGACTGACATCGAGTTCACGATCGTCGACGGTGATCCGGAGGACGGTCCGTTCGCCGCCGTGCAGTTCGATGCGCACGGCCGGCCCCGCGCCGTGGCCGCCTGGAACATGCCGCGGACCGCGCGCACGTGGCGAGCACGACTCGTCGACGCCGCATCGACCCCGCAGCCCACACCATCGACGGCGGGCGTCGGCCCGTCACACATCACAGACGCTGAGTAGTGAGGACACAACCATGACCGAGACGGTCGTATATCGAGAAGAAAACGGTGTCGCGACGATCGCGATGAACCGCCCCGAGCGCCGCAACTCCTTCACGATCGAGATGGCCGACGGGCTACTCGAGGCCCTCGAACGGGCGGAGAACGACCGAGGCATCCGAGCGGTCGTCATCACCAGCACCGGCGACCACTTCTCCGTCGGACGCGACAACGCCGACACCAACCCGCCGCCGTACCCGGCGGGAGACCACCTGCGGGGCCGCACCTCGCTCATGCGCTATACGCGCCTGGTGACCTGCATGCACGATATGAACACGCCGACCATCGCGGAGATCCGCGGTGGCTGCGCCGGAGCCGGAATGTCCTTCGCGCTCAACTGCGATTTCCGGTACGCCTCGACTACGGCGGTGATGAGCACCGCGTTCGTCAAGGTCGCCTTCGGCGGTGACCTCGGCGGTGTGTGGCACCTGACCCGGCTCGTCGGTCCGCTCCGGGCCAAAGAGTTGCTTCTGCTCTCCCCGAAGCTGCGCGGCACCGAACTGCTCGACTGGGGACTGGTCAACGACGTGGTACCGCCCGAGGAACTTTCGGCGAGGGTGATGGCCACCGCTACCGAGATCGCGTCCTACTCGCCCACGGCGGTCGCAGCGGCGCGGCGCAATCTGCAAGCCGCGACCAGTCTGTCCCTGGGAGACTACCTGCCCCTCGAGGCGGAGCAGTTCGCCGTCTGCGCGGCCTCGCCGGACTCGGAGGAAGCGCGAATCGCCTTCCTGGAGAAGCGTGTTCCTCGATTCGCGGCCGTCTGACGTGTGCGCGCACACCTCGAACAACTCCCACCGAGAGCTACTGCCATGACCTCTTCGCCCCCCACGCGTGACCCGATTGACCAACGCGGTCCGCTGTCCGGCATCCGTGTCCTCGAACTCGGCGGCATCGGACCCGGACCGTTCGCGGGCATGCTGCTCGGCGACCTCGGCGCCGAGGTCATCCGCGTCGACCGCGTTCAGGACGCGGGAAAGTCAGACCCGCATCCGATCCTGCACCGCAATCGCCGCTCCGTCACGATCGACCTCAAGGATCCGCGGGGCGCCGACGTCGTGCTGGCGCTGGCCGAGACCGCGGACGCTGTGATCGAGGGTTTCCGTCCCACAGTCGCGGAGCGGCTGGGCGTCGGCCCCGATGCCCTGCTCGCCCGGAACCCGGCACTGGTCTACGCACGGATGACCGGCTGGGGCCAGGACGGACCGCTGGCCGCGGAACCGGGCCACGACATCAACTTCATCGCCCTCACCGGGGTACTCCATGCGATCGGGCCGGCCGACGAGCCGGTCGTACCGCTCAACCTCGTCGGCGACATGGGAGGCGGTGGAATGTTCCTCGCGTTCGGACTGCTCGCCGCAGTCGTCAACGCGCGGAGCACAGGCCGCGGCCAGGTCGTCGACGCGGCGATGACCGACGGATCGGCAACCCTTCTCGCTATGATCCACGGCTTCCTCAACGCGGGAGGGTGGCAGGACGAGCGTGAACGCAACTCCATCGACGGTGCAAGTCCTTGCTACGGCGTCTATCGGTGCTCCGACGACCGCCATATCGCCCTCGGGGTGGGGGACTCGCGTTCGTACACCGCTCTCCTCGAGGTTCTCGGCCTCGCCGACGATCCGGACTTCGCCGACCGGCGCGACCAGGGGGCGTGGCCTGTGATGCGCAAGAAGCTCGGTGAGGTGTTCTGCACTCGGGGCCGGGACACCTGGGAGCAGGTGTTCGCCGGTCGGGGAGCCTGCGTGACTCCGGTACTCTCCCTGACCGAAGCACCCCGGCATCCGCACAACGTGGCCCGAAACACCTTCCGGACCAGTCCGGAAGGACACATCGAACCTGCTCCGGCGCCGCGGTTCTCGGGGACCCCGGCCGCCGAACCGTCCCGTGCGCCCGTCGTCGGTTCCGACACCGACGGAGTGCTCGTGCACGCCGGCTACGGACCGGACCGCATCGCACAACTGAGAGCCCGGGGCGTCGTCGGATAACTCGAGGTAGCGACACCGTCGAACACGACGGACAGCAGCAGGCGACCGCCTTGCCCGTGGATTCATGGGCAAGGCTATCGGTCGTTCGCGGCCCGGCGCAGCCCGTCTCCTGCGATTTAGTGATCAACTGTTAGAGAATATATCCAGACTTCATAGCTGTGAACATTACAAATTGAAACAAGTGAATCGATAAGCGGCTGAAACCTTGCGCAGGCAAAGTGTGGCGTGCTTCACTTCTGGAGAGACGCGAGCCCGTGATGTGTCACCGGGACAGGCGAACTCGACGTGGGAGCGCTCCCACCATCAGATAACTCATCCGAGGAAGGTCGCTCAATGACTGTTGACCAGTCTTCTCCGGCAGCACAACACTCGTCCGGGACCCGCGTCCCGGTGTCCCGGCGCCAAGCCTGGACGATTGTGGTGCTGCTCTTCACGTTCCTACTGCTCAACTACGCAGACAAGGCGATCGTCGGCCTCGCCGGCGTCGAGATGATGGACGATCTCGACATCGACGCCGGTGCGTTCGGCCTCGTGCAGAGCGCCTTCTTCTGGCTCTTCGCGGTGGGCGCGATCCTCGGCGGCTACTTCGTCGGCAAGGTGCCGGCCCGGTGGCTGGTCGGCGGCGTCGCCCTCCTGTGGACACTCAGCTTGGTTCCGATGGTGTGGAGCACGAGCTTCACCGTCCTGATCATCACTCGGATTCTGCTCGGATTCGCCGAAGGGCCCAGCGCTGCAATGGCCTTCGGTATCACCCATACCTGGTTCGCCCCGGAGAAGCGTGCCCTGCCGACCTCGATCGTCGGTGCCGGCGTCGCAGTCGGTCCGGTCGTCGCCGCACCGGTGATCACCGCGCTGATCACCAGCTTCGACTGGCACGCAGCCTTCGCGGTCGCGGCGGCGGCCGGTGCACTGTTCGTCGCGGCATGGCTGCTCCTCGGCCGGGACGGCCCCGAAGCGGTCGGGCACCAGCAGTCCTCGATCGCCCTGCTGCCCGAGCACGTGCCCTACCGGCGGCTGCTCACCTCCGGAACGGTCATCGGGGTGGCGGTGCTGTTCTTCGCCACGTTCTGCACTGCCGCAACGAAGATCAGCTGGCTGCCCTTGGCGCTGCGTCAGGGATCGGGCTACGACGCGAAGACGGCCGGCTGGCTGGTGTCATTGACGTACCTGGCCAGCGCAGTCCTCATGATCGCCTTCGGAGCGGTCTCGCGGGCAATGACCAAACGGGGCGCGAGCGTTCGCGTGGCGCGAGGGTTGTTGCCGTGCGCGCTCGTCGGGATCGGCGGCCTCAGCACCAGTGTGTGGCTGGTTCCCGATCCCGGACCGCTGCAGACCATTCTGCTGATCGTCGGTGCCGCACTCGTCGTCGGCGCGCAAGGAGTGGCGTGGTCGCTGCTTTCCGACGTCGTTCCGGCCAAGCAGCGCGGCACCGTAATCGGCACGATCGTCGCCTTTTACAGCATGGGCGGGATCATCGCTCCGTTGATCCTCGGTGGCTTCGTGACGGGCGCCTCGACGCCGCTCGCGGGCTACCAGTCCGGGTTCGCCCTGCTCGGAGGAATCTTGGTCGTCGCGGGAGTGGTCGGTGCCCTGCTGATCAGGCCCGAGCGCGACGTCGCTGCGTTCGCGGCGGCCGACAAGTAGTTCACAGGGCCGGCGTCATACCCGGCGCGGTGGGTCCCGATCGTGTGATCGCGGCCCGCCGCGCCGGCGATGTTCGGTCACCCGCCCATGAAGGAGTGAGAAAAATGCAGTCAACGTCGGTGAGCGATACGCACTCGGAATTCCGGTCGACGGTCCGCGATTTCATCTCGAAGAATGTCGTTCCGTACCAGGAGGAGTGGGAAGATCAAGGGCGTCCACCGCGTGAATTCTTCCGGCAGCTCGGTGATCTGGGGATCCTGGGCATCCAAGTGCCGGAGGAGTACGGCGGCAGCGGAGAGGCGAGCTTCCGTTTCAGCAGCATCGTGTTCGACGAGGTTGCCCGCGCCGGCGTCTCGTTCGGCTCCTACACCGTTCACTGCTGTCTGATCCTGCCGTATCTTCTCGAATACGCCACGGACGAACAGAAGGCACGGTGGTTGCCGGGCTTCGCCGCCGGCACCCTCATGACGGCGATCGCGATGACCGAACCCGGAACCGGCTCGGATCTGGCGAGCATCTCGACCACGGCAACGCTGTCCGCGGACGGAAAGCATTACATCGTCAACGGAGCGAAAACGTTCATCACCGGAGGGGTAACGGCAGATCTCGTCCTCACCGTGTGTCGGACGGTGCCGTTCGACCCCGAGAATCGGCGTGCCGGGCTGTCCATCCTGTGCGTTCCGACGGACAGTCCGGGATTCTCGGTCGGGCGAAACCTGAAGAAGATCGGACTGCGTCAGCAGGACACGGCCGAACTCTTCTACAACGCCGTAAAGGTTCCGGTCGAGAACCTGCTCGGCGCCGAGGGTGTGGCGTTCGACTACCTGACTCACAATCTGCCGCAGGAACGGATGAGCATCGCGCTGAACGCAGCGGCGCACGCGGAGGCGGCGATTCGGCACGCGACCGCATACGTGCAGGATCGCAAGGTCTTCGGAAAGCAGGTCGCCGCATTCCAGAACACCAAGTTCGTACTCGCCGAGTGCTCGGCAGAGACACGTGCCGCACGCGTGTACGTCGACCACTCCCTCGATCTTCTCGACCGCGGGGAACTGTCCGTCGCGGACGCCGCGCGCACCAAGTTGTTCTGCACCGAGGTGGCGGCCCGAGTGATCGACAAGTGTCTCCAACTCCACGGCGGATACGGCTACATGACCGAGTATCCGATCGCGCGTCTCTACGAGGACACGCGGGTCAGCCGTATCTACGGCGGGACCAGCGAGGTCATGAAGTCGATCATCTCCAAGGATTTGGGGCTGTGAGCGTGAGTGCTTCGAATCCGCGCGACCGCCGCGGATCAACCCGTGGACGTCGACGAAGTCGCCCCGCTATCCGGCGACGGGTACCCGTGTGCCGACGGTGGTGGCTGCGCGGCGGACTTCGGGGATCAGTTGGGCGATTCGGGTGTCGGTGAGGGAGTCGGCGGGTCCGGTGACACCGAGGACGGCGACCAGTGTGCCGTCGGAGGCTCGGACGGGGGCGGTGACGGAGGCGATGCCGTAGAGGCGTTCGCTGACCGACACGGCGAAGCCGTCGCTTCGGATCTTGTCGAGTTGGGCGAACAGTTCCGCTTTCGAGATGGTCGACCCACTCGCCAGTGCCATGTCACCGATACCGCCGACGATTTCCTCGACCTCCGCGGTGTCGAGATGAGCGAGGATCGTCTTCCCGGCGCCGCCCAGGTAGAGCGGTAGGCGTTCGCCCACGGGGAGGATGTAGTTGAGAGGGTTGTCGCTCTCCACCCGGGCGATGAGCACTCGGGAGGACTCGACCTTCACGTACATCGACGCGGTGAACCCCGTACTCGCGGCGAGCTGCTGCAGCGTCGGCTGAGCGAGAACGCTGAGCGGGTTGGTGACCATGAAAGCGTGCGCGACCGCGAGCGCGGCCGGGCCGGCGGTGTAGGTGTCGCCGATCCGGGCGGCGTACCCCCGTTCGAGGAGCACCCCGAGGATCCGCTGCACGGTCGCGACGTGCAGCGAGGAGTGACGCGCGACTTCACTGAGTCGCAGGGGTTGTTTTGCCTCCTGGAGGACGCCGAGCACGTCGAACGCGCGGTCCAGAGATCGCATGTTGTTGGTCGGCGCCGCCACGTTTCCTCCTCGATTCACCTACTTTCGATGAAACTTATCATTGTGCGATAAACCTGTCAGCGAATGGCGGTCGCGTTGCAGGGCGAACCGACCCCGCCGACGAAGTTCAGTGGCTTGACGGTGAGCAGGGCGTCCCAGGTGTGGGTGCGGCGGCTGTCCTCGACGAGTGCGGTGAGGTTCCACAGTTCGCCTAGCGGGACGCCGAGTTTGCCGATCAGTTCCTGGTGCATCATGCCGGCGTCCTCGGGGGCGGACTCCGCGAACGGGCTGTCGGGGAGGACCGGGAGAACTTCGACGGCGAAGGTGTCGGTGCCGCAGAGCGCGATCTTGTTGTTCCACAACCACTGTGCGAGGTAGCGGCTCTGTGCGAAGCCGGTGGAACGGCGACCGGCACGGACCTCGTTGCGTTGGTCGTCGGTGGCGGTGAGGTACCAGTGCGCCCAGCCGGTGTGGACGAGAATCAGGTCACCGCAGCGGATCTCACAGCCCTGGCGGTGCGCGGCGGCGTCCAGATCGGCAGGGTCGAGCGCCGGACCCTGGGCGTGGTCGAGCGGATGCCCGCGTTCGGCGTGGAGCGCTTCGAGGTCGAGGAGCAAGCCGCGGCCGACGATCGGGTCCTGCGACCAGGCCTGGATCCCGAGAGCCGGACTACCTTCGGTGACCTGGTCGTCGGGGACGCCGCCGTAGAAGCCGTGCCCGGACACCCGCCGGTGGCGGAGTCCGTCGAGATGGCTGCTGGCCTGCAGGTAGAAGCCGTCGAGGAGGTCGTCGCGGGATTCGGCGTGCGCGGAGACGATGGTGTGCTTCGGCGCCGTGCGCGAGCGGGCCATGGGTGGGTCGAACGCCCCGAGCGGGTAGTCGAGGGCGAACACCGCACCCCGGGTGACCAGGGTGGCGGCGTCGCGGACCTGTTCGGGTCCGGCGAAGTTCGCCGTCCCGCGGTCCCGGTTGTCGAAGACTCCCCAGCTCGACCCGGCCGGGGCGTCGTCGGTGCGGGCGCACAGGTCGGCGTAGGTGGAGTCGGCACCGATCGTGTTTACGGGCCTGGTCATCCGACGTGCTCGGCGGTGCGGGCGGGAGAGTCCTCGTTTCCGAGGGCGTCCTCCTCTCCGCCGTGGTGGAAGTACGACAGGACGAAGGCGAGTAGTCCGGCGATGCCCGCGGCGCCGTAGGCGTAGGGGGCGAGCAGTTCCTCGACGTGGGTGACGACGACGCCGTCGCCGAGGATCAGTCCGACGGTCTGGCCGAGCACGATCGCCAGTCCGCCGAGCAGGAACGCGACGACGCTGATGCGGAAGAGGGTGGAGAAGGATTTCTGAAACATGACGTGTCCTGTCGCGGGATTAGACGGGGAGGAGGCCGAGGGCGATCAGTACCCCGATGCCGAGGATGGGAACGCAGTAGTACTTCAGGAGCGGCATGAAGATCTTCGACGGGTCGATCCGGGCGATCCCGGAGGCGACGTAGATGGGGGCACCCGAGGGCGGGGAGGCGCCCTCGGTGGACGCGAAGACCAGAACGGCGGCCGCGGCCACCGGGGCGGCGATGCCGGTGCCGACCAGCGCGGCGACGGCGACGGGACCGACCGAGGCCATGGTGGCAGAGGCGGTCAGCGGGATCGCGATGACGACGATGATGATGCCGACGAGCATCGCCATCAACCAGGATGGCGCGCTGAGGCTTTCGAGCATGGAGGTCAGTTGCTGGGGCAGCTTCAGCTTGGCGAGCACCGCCGATGCGGAGAATGCGGCGACGATGGTGATGCCGATGACGCCGAACTGGGGAGCGGCGTCGCCGAGGACCTTCCACCAGCCCGTGGTCGTCTTGGGCAGGTGCCGGCGTCCGAGGAAGAGCACCAGCAGGATCATCAGGACCGGGATCCAGGTGATCAGGCTGAGGGCACTCGACATCACCAGGTCGGTGTAGTGCGCGATGGGTGCGGCGATCGGCCCGCGGGTGAGCAGCAGCGGGATCAGGATCGGGACGAACAGCAACAACGAGGTCCACCCGACCCGCAGGCTCCGCTTCACCGGGATGCGGTCTTCCGGGGCGATCGGCTGCAGGCCGTTCTTGCGGACCAGGTAGTAGCTCAGGACCAGTCGGTAGCCGAGGCACCAGAGGCCGGCGATGGCGAGGGGAACGATGATGTCGTCGGCGGCCATCATCCCGGTGACGGTGCTGGACCCGACCAGGATGAACATGGTCGCGCTGAACGGGAACGTCACGCCCATGCCCGCGCAGCCGGCGACGACGGTGGCGGAGAGTTCGCCGCTCACGCCGGAGCGTTTCATCCACGGCACGGTCACCGAGCCGACCGCGGCGGTGACCGAGGCCCCGACGTGGGCGATGGCACCGAACATGCCGCCGGCGACGGTGGACGTGTAGATCGGGCCGCCGCGCAGGCGGCCGAGGAACGAGTTGAGGATGTCGATGAGCCGGTCCAGCACCGGGGTCTTCGCGAGGATGAAGCTCATGAAGATGAACGCCAGCCCGGCGAACGTCACTTCCTCCTGCATCGAGTTGACGAAACCCTCCCACATGTATTTCGGGGCGTCACGGCCGGCGAACGCACCGACGACGACGAACCCGACGATCATCGCCTCGCCGATGTTCCGTTTGAGCACCGCGTTCCAGAAGACGATGGAGGCGATGAACGCCAGCAACGCCCAGATGGCGATCATGCCGCGACCTTACGGGCGGCGATGATCGCGGCGCGGCGCTGCGCCTCGTCGGCTTCGACTGCCCGGCCACCGGCCAGGCTGGTGAACGCTTCGGCCGCCGGGATGATGATGACGCCGTCGTCGTCGGCGACGACGAGGTCGCCGGGGGCGCAGACGACACCGCCGACAGCGACCGGGACGTCGATCTTGCCGGGGCCGTCCTTGTAGGGGCCCGAGGGGTTCACCGCACGCGCCCACACACCGAAGCCGATTTCCTGCAGGACGTCGATGTCGCGGGCGGCGCCGTCGATGATCATGCCGACGCAGCCGCGGGAGCGGGCGCGTTCGGCGATCAGCTCGCCCATCAAAGCCCGGTTCTGGTCGCCCTGTCCGTTGATGACGATCACCTCACCCGGTTGTACCTTCGCCAGCGCCTGGTGCAGCGCCTTGTTGTCGCCGGCACGGGTCCACACTGTGCGGGCACGCCCGACGATGCGTGCACCTTTCCACATTGCGTGGATACCCGAATCGACCATGCCCATGCGTTGGCGGGCGTCGCCGATGTTGGCGACCGGGAGCCCGGCGTAGGCCTCGAGCAACTCGTCGGTGGCGCGGCCATTCGCGTCGGCGAGGGTGCGGTGCACCTCGGCCGTGGCGGACGCGAGGACCGGGCGGACCCCCAGGGTGTCGAGGAGCTCGACCGAAGCGGCCGCCTCCACCGAGCGTCGGGCGGCGTGCTTGCGGGTGCCGTCCCGCAACCGGTCGAGGGCTGAGAAGCTGCCGGACAGTTCACCGGCGATCTGCGCACGCACCCACTGCTCGGCGTCGGCGGCGACCCCTGCATCGACCGATTCGACGATCAACGCGCCGAGGCCCTTCATGAACGTGCTGCGCAGCAGCTTGCGGTTCGAGGCGTCCCCGGGAGCGCCGGCGATGTCCTCGACCGAGGCTCCGAGCGCCTCGAAATGCGCGGTCGCCGAGGCTGATCCGTCGCCGCTGATCACCAGGGCGGTACGTGCCCCGTGGGTGGGGACTGACCCGACCACCGCGACATCGGCGAACGAGGCGCCTGCCGCGCCGACCACGTCGGCGACCTGCGCCTTGATCTCGGCCGGCGCGGCGTTCATGTCCGCGTAGCAAATGCCGTCCGACAGATGCGGTGCGGCGTCGGTCGCTGCCCGCACCGCCACCTTCGCGCTGGTCAGGCTCAGCACCAGATCCGCACCCCGCACGGTGTCGGCGACATGGTCGAAGCGCAGCACTCCCGCGGGGGTGGCGGTGTCGGCCGGGTCGAACCCGGTCACCTCCCAGCCTTTCCCGAGGAATCCCGACGAGTAGAGACTTCCGGCTTCACCCAAGCCGAGGATCGCAACCTTCATAATTTCCTCTCATACTGTGATAACCTCTATCACATGATGCAGTAATGGTGGTCACAGCGAGACGTGCTTGTCAAGGCGTGGGACGTCCAGAGAATTCGGCCGAACAGTGGTGTGGGCAGCAGATGCCACGCGCCATTTCGGCATGTCGAATAGTCGGTGAGCGGAAGGTCGACGGGCTCCAAGCCAGGTCCAGTGCGCTCCGGCCACGCGCCGCGGAATCGACATCGTCAACGAACGGGTGTCAGGCACAGAGATCGAAAGTGGCGGCTAGTCGTGAATATGATTGGTTCGGGCCAGTTTTCGTCTCGGCCGACTCGCGCGCTCACGGGAGGTCTATCGGCGGTCGATCATCACGTTCGCCGATACCGCCGGATCGCGAAGGCGGTAACGGGGGAAATTTCTACGCAGTGAAGAAGTCGATGAGTTCGCGGGCGATCTGTTCGGGCGCGTTCTCCGTGGGGATGTGCCCCGCGTTCGGGATGCGGATAAGCGTGGTGTGCGGGATCTCCGAGGCGAATCGCTCGGCGCACGCCACCGTCTCGAAGCCGTCGTCCTCACCCCAGATCAGCAACTTGGGCGTCGTGGACTGCCGCAGCGCTGGAACGAGATCGAGGGTGTAGCGACTGTCGGCCGCACCCGCGAGAGCCCTCTTTGAACGGCGAACCCGCATAGCAGACCACGGATCCAGATAGTCCACGATCCGCCGCTCGGTGGCGGGGTGAAGGTCGACCAGGGGACCACCGTCCTCGCCTGGTCGAACACCACATTCCAGGGCACGGACGGCACGGGCTCGGAGACGACGGCGGAGTTGGTCACCCACGGCGTCGGCAGGACCGAACAGCGGAACCACGAACAGGAGTTCTCACAGTGAAGGTGCTGGTTATCGGAGGAACGGGCCGGATCGGCGCATTCGTCGTCGACGCGCTGAACTCACAGAACGAGGTGATCGTCGCGTCGCGGTCCAGCGCTCTCGACGTGGACCTGCGCGACGGACGGTCGATCGACCGCATGTACGACCGAGTCGGCACAGTCGACGCCGTGGTGAGCGTCGCGGGCGTCACCCCGTTCCCGTCGTTCGCCGACACCACCTCGGCCGACTTCCGGCAACGCTTTCACGACAAACTGCTCGGGCAGATCGAACTGGTTCTCCGGGGGCTGCCCTTCGTCGCCAACGGTGGCTCATTCACCCTGATCACGGGAGTGCTTGCGCGGGAAACCATCCGCTCCGGTGTCGTCGCATCGACGGTGAACGGGGCGCTCGAACCGTTCGTCAAGGCTGCAGCGGCCGAACTCCCGCGGGGGATGCGGATCAACGCCGTCAGCCCGTCGGTGATCACCGAGACGCTCGATGTCTACGGTGACTACTTCCCGGGGTTCGCTTCCGTCCCCGCTGCCGACGTAGCACGTGCCTTCGTCAAATCAGTGCACGGAATCCACACCGGCCAGGTGTACGAACTCGGCTGACCCCGGTCTCACGAGCGACGCTGCGGAACCACGCTTTCCGCAGCGTCGCCTCGTCGAGGCGTCACTTCCCCCCGACGATGCCGCTGTCGAGGAGTTTGGCGATGTCGGAGTCGGAGCTGCCGAGGAGGTCCCGGAGCACGCTGCCGGTGTCGTCGCCGACTGCGGAGGCGGGTGCGACGGTGGCGTGGTGGCCGTCGAACGACGCGGGGTGCCCGGAGGCGAGGTAGGTGCCGATGCGCGGCTGGTCGAGGGGGGCGAACATCGGGTTCTTCTCGAGTTCACCGGACTTCACGACTTCCTCGAAGGTGCGATAGCGCTTGGCGAGCACGGACGTCTTCGAGAGTGCCTCGGCCACTTCGGTTGCGGTGTGTTCGCGGAACCAGCGGGCGAACAGGGCGGTGAGGACGTCGCGGTGGGTGAAGCGATCGGTGTCGCGCGCGAAGTCGACGTCGAGTGCGGTGGCGAGTGCCTCCACGGCGGCGGTGGTTCCGGTGACCGCGACCAGGTCACGGAAGTGGCGGGGGGTGAGGGCGACGATCATGAACCGTTCGCCGTCGCTGGTGGTGAAATCCGTTCCGTACGTGCCGTAGACGGAGTTTCCGGTCGCCGGCCTGCCGGTCCCGTTGATCTGGACTTCGGTGAGGTAACCGAGCGTGCCGGCGGTGGCGAGCGCGACGTCCTCGAGCGGCAGGCGGATGTGGGTGCCCTCGCCGGTGGCGTCGCGGTGCCGGACGGCGGCCGCGACGGCCAGCGCGGCATACAGCCCACACACCACGTCCCACGCGGGCAGGACGTGGTTGACGACGCCGGCATGATCGGTGGGACCGGTGATGGACGGGAAACCGAGCCCCGCATTGACGGTGTAGTCGACGGCGGGGGAACCGTCGGTGCCACCGAGGACTTCGAGGGTGATGACGTCGGAGCGCAGGGCGCTGAGCGCGTCGTGGGCGAGCCAGTCACGACCACCGGAGTTGGTGACGAGAATTCCGCCACCCGCACCGGGGGCCGCGACCAGTTGCTGGACGAGCTGCTGCCCCTCGGGGCTGCGCATGTCGACGGCCACGGACCGCTTGCCGCGGTTGAGACCGGTCCAGTAGATGCTCTCACCGTCACTCGTGACCGGCCAGCGCTTGTAGCAGGCGGAGCCGCCGATGGGGTCGACCCGGATCACCTCGGCCCCCAGTTGAGACAGCGTCAGCCCGCACAGGGGCGACGCGACGAAGCTGGAGACCTCGACGATCCGAAGTCCGGCAAGGGGAGTGTGGGCAGTCACGAGAGTAGCTCCTTGATGGTGGAGGTCAGGCCATGAGGGCGGTGAAACGCCAGTCGAGGACGGGAACGTCGGACGCTGCGGCGTTGTGCGCGAACACGAGTGAACGCAGATGCAGAACTCCGCCACCGCCGGGCAACGCCTCGGCGCTCTCGATTTCGAGTTCGCTGGTGAGGGTGTCGCCCTCGTGGACGGGACCGGTGTGGTCGCAGGACTTCCAGCCCAGGACCGTGACGAGGTTGGGCAACGCGCGCGTGGCCTGCCCGAGCGCGATGCCGATGGTGTGCCCGCCGTAGACGAGCCGCCCGTCCGCGCCGACCCGTTCGTCGTGATGAGTGGCCGCGATGTTGAGGGTGAGGCGCGCCAGTTCGGGGGCGCTCGAGACCACGTCGCCGCTGCTCCGCAAGACGGTGCCGGCGAGGTCGGTCGAGAAGTGCTGTCCGGGAACCTTGTCGCGGTAGCGGTCGAGGTCCCAGCCCTCGGGGGCGGCGAAGGACTGCTCCGTCTGCGGACCGATCGCGGACAGGTCGTCGGACTTGCGGACGCGGTCCTCGTCGGGGTTCTCGCTCAGCGGGAGCATGGCGCAGCGGTAGAAGTCGAGGACGGTGCGGCCGTCCTGATCGGTGGACGTCATCCGGAGTGCCGCCAGCCCGGTGGGTTTGCGTCCGGGCTTCGCCGAATTCTCGCGCAGGCCCACTACTTCGGTGCGGGTGTACAGGGTGTCGCCGAGGTGCGGGAAGTGGTGGAAGCGGAGGCCGCGGTAGAACAGGTTGGCCTTCACGTGGTGCGTGGCGAGCGTGGACTGTCCGATGGCGACGTCGCAGACGAGGCCGGGATTCGCCACGGCGTCGGCGGATCCGGTGACGGCCCGGGACAGGTGCGCGTCGAGGGGCAGCCGCAGGCGGTCGCCGAGGATGGCCTGATGGGCGGCGGCGAGGCCGCTGGTCAGGGTGACGGCGGGGGCGGTGTCGAACACCTGCCCCACCTCGAGTTCGTCGAAGTACGGTCCACCGACGTACGTCTGCGTGATCGTCACTGCGCACCTACCTGGGCGAGGACCCGTCGTGCGGCCACCGCGACGGCCTCGTCGAGCATCTGCCCGTCGAGTTGCGCGGCCCCGCTGCCCGCGGCCTCGGCGGCGGCGAGTGCGTCGATCACGCGGCGCGCGTCCTCGACTGCGGTGTCGGTGGGGGTGAAGGCCGACGCGGCCGATTCGACCTGGGCGGGGTGGATGACCCATTTCCCGTCGAACCCGAGCGCGCTGGTCCATGCGGCCGAGTGGCGGAAGGCGTCGTCGTCGGCGATACCGAGGAACGGTCCGTCGATCGCCTGGATGCCGGCGACGCGGGCGGCGACGAGGACGCCGTCCTGGATCGCGAGCCAGTGTTCGGGGAGGGCGGAGCGGGAACGGCCGAGGGCCGCCCCGAGATCGGCGTAGCCGATGATGACGGATTCGAGCCGGGCCACAGACCGGGTGATGTCGCCGATGTTCTGCACCCCGACCGGAGTTTCGACGAGTGCCTGCAACCCGATGTCGGTACCGGCGAGAGCCTGATCGGCGTGGGCCAGATCCTGCGCCGTCTCCGCCTTGGGGACCACGATGCTCGTGAGGGCGGCGCCGAGGGAAGCGCACAGGGCGAGGTCGTCCTCGGCCCACGGTGTGGTCAGCGCGTTGATGCGGACCGAGACGGCGCGGGAACCGGCGGACTCGCGCACGAGACGGCGCACGAGGTCGCGGGCGTCGGCCTTTCTTGCCGGGGCGACGGCGTCTTCGAGGTCGAGGACCACCTCGTCGGCGGTCGATGCGAGCGCCTTGACGGCCTTGCGTTCGTCGGATCCGGGGGCCACCAGAACGGCGCGCCTGCGGGTGAGGTTCTGCACGATGCTTCATTCCTAGGGTCCGGGAGCCCGGTTCGGGCTGGATATGTACGGCCAGCCCGGTAGGGCTGCGCTGCTGATGCTGGCAGCGGCGTAGCCGTCATGTCAAGACCGATCGTTGACATTAAACAGACATTGTCGGATTATGGCCGCACAAATGTTGTGCGAGTGCGAGGTGGAGTGATGGGCAAGCTGAACGAGGAAGAGGCGTACCTGGTCGAGACGGTGCGCGCCTTCGTCGACCGCGACGTGAAGCCGACGGTGCAGGCGGTGGAACACGCCAACGAGTACCCCGAGAAGTGGATCGAGCAGATGAAGCAGATCGGGATCTACGGTCTGGCGGTCCCGGAGGAGTACGGCGGATCACCGGTGTCGATGCCCTGTTACGCGCAGGTGACCCAGGAACTGGCCCGCGGGTGGATGAGCCTGGCCGGGGCGATGGGTGGGCACACCGTCGTGGCGAAGCTGCTGTCGCTGTACGGCACCGAGGAGCAGAAGCAGCGGTACCTGCCGAAGATGGCGACCGGCGAGATCCGGGCCACGATGGCGCTGACCGAGCCCGGCGGCGGGTCGGATCTGCAGGCGATGTCCACCAACGCCAAGACCGACGGCGACGACCTGGTGATCACCGGTTCGAAGACGTGGATCTCCAACGCCCGCCGGTCCGGGCTGATCGCGCTGCTGTGCAAGACCGATCCGGCCGCGTCCCCCAAGCACAAGGGCATCTCGATCGTCCTGGTCGAGCACGGGCCCGGTCTGACGGTGTCGCGGGATCTGCCCAAGCTCGGCTACAAGGGCGTCGAGACGTGTGAGCTGTCGTTCGACGGCTACCGGACCCCGGCCACGGCGATCCTGGGTGGCACCGCGGGCAAGGGGTTCGCGCAGATGATGAAGGGCCTCGAGACCGGCCGGATCCAGGTGGCCTGCCGGGCCCTGGGTGTGGCGACGGCGGCGCTCGAGGATTCTTTGGCGTATGCGCAGCAGCGGGAGAGCTTCGGCAAGCCGATCTGGAAGCATCAGTCGATCGGCAACTACCTGGCGGACATGGCGACCAAGCTGACCGCGGCGCGGCAGCTGACCTGGCATGCGGCCGAGCAGTACGACAGCGGTGATCGGTGTGACATGGAGGCCGGGATGGCGAAGCTGTACGCGTCCGAGGTGGCGATGGACATCGCCCTGAACGCGGTGCGCATCCACGGCGGCTACGGCTATTCCACCGAGTACGACGTCGAGCGGTACTTCCGGGACGCCCCGTTGATGATCGTCGGCGAGGGCACCAACGAGATCCAGCGCAACGTCATCGTCTCGCAACTCGTGTCGCGGGGCGGTCTGTAGTCCGGCAACCTGCACGTAGGATCGGTGCGCGATGAACGGTAGGGAACGAGAACGAGAGACGGAGCCGGCGTACCAGCTGGTGTCGAAGCAGCTCCGTGAGCACATAGCCGCGGGCAAGTACCGCGGCGGCCTCAAGCTCCCCACCGAATTCGAGCTCGCGGAACAGCACGGCGTGAGCCGGCAGACCGTGCGACGCGCCTTCCAGGATCTGGTAGCCGAGGGCATCGTCTACCGGGTCCCGGGGCGCGGGACGTTCGCCGCGGAGTCCGACGGCCGATACCTGCGTCAACTGGGGTCGATCGAGGATCTGATGAATCTGTCCACGGACACGACCATGGAGGTGGTCTCCCCGCTGCGCCGCCGGGTCGACATCGAGGCCGCGAGCAGGCTCCGCCTCGACACGGACCTCGTCCACACGGTCGTGTTCCGGCGACGCCACGACGACACCCCGTTCGTGCTGACCACCGTGTACCTTCCCGACGAGATCGCCCGGCTCGTCGTCGACGCGCCCGAGATGTCCGAGGGCGCCGTCAGCGCGTACACGATCATCGGTCTGCTGGAGCCGCACCTGCGCAGCCCCATCGTCGAGGCGGCGCAATCGATCACGGTCGCGCCCGCCCCCGCGGACGTGGCCCGCGAACTCGGCTGCCCCGAGGGCCATTCGATGCTGCGGGTGGACCGCCTCTATTCCGATTCGGAAGGGCGGACCGTCGAGTTGGCGGTCAGCTACTTCCTGCCCGAGCACTACACCTATCGCGTGACCCTGCGACGCGGCGGACGCTGAGCGGCCGCGTCCTTCTGCCGTCCTCGCGCTCGACCGACGTTTCCACGCCCCATCCCGGCACGCTGCCGTCCCGTCCCGAACTCCGCGACGTGTTCGAGGCGAACGAACCGATTCGCAAGCAGACCGGGGACTTCACCGCCGGCACGGGTGAACAGTAGAGACCGGCCGGTACGAATCGAGGTCCGTGCGGCACCTCGAGCGACCGTCCAGTCCCTCTGCCAGGGGATGACGCCTCGAAGTTCACCCCCTCGACCCGATAGTGTGCACTGCGGGGGCAAGCGCACGTCATCACCGAGAATTCGCAGAGGTTTACATTGTCGAGTCCCGAAAACGACGCCGAGCTCGCAGGCCGCGTCCAGCGCCTGCTGCAGTTTTTGCGTGAGATCGTCAGGGCTCGCACGAAACCGGTTCTCCGCGTTGACCAGCACGAACAGGTCGAATGGCTGCATCAGGACGGCCGGACGATCCAACTCGATTCCGACGCCGCGCAGGGTGACCTCGTCCTGCGCGTTCCCCTCATCGGTGTCGAGGATCCGCCGGAACTGCCCACGGTCCTGGCCGGCTGGGTGGATGCGTCGGCCCGCTCCGACAGCTCGCGTTCCGATCTCGAACTGAACGCGTCCGACGCCTACGCGGAGGACTCCGACGAGGAATACGACGTGCGTCGCGCGTACGACGTCCGGCAGGCGTTCGACGCCTACGTGCCGCGCTGGCAGGCGTGGGCGAAGGCCGACCGGGAGCGTCGCCCACACGCCGATCTGTACCAGTCGCTGCAGCGGATGCTGCAGGAGCTGAACGCCCGCCCCGAGTCGATCGAACTCGTTCTCGCGTCCGGCCTGCTGACCCTGGCGGGAGCGGGTCCGGACGACGGCATCCAGACCCACCTGGTCACCCAGTCCGCGAGCATCCACCGCGACCCCCGGACCGGCGACCTGCTGGTGCGGCTGATCGCGGGCTCCCAGCCCCGGCTCGAAGACTCCCAGCTGTTCACCGGCCTGGACGTCTACGACAGCGCGCACGCGATGCCGCTGCAGAAGCAACTGCAGGACACGGCCGCATCGCCGCTGAGCGACGGCGTTCGCGCACTGCTCGCGGAGTGGGCGCCGAAGTCGCTGATGACGCCTGTCACAATGCGGGACGGCGTCCGGCCACCCGACGCCGACGCCGACGGCACCCTCACGCTGTCGCCGGCCCTGGTCCTGCGGAAGCGCAGTGCGTTCGCGCTGGTCGAGTATTACGAACAGATGATCTCCCACCTCGAACGCGACGGCGCGACCGTTCCCCTCGGGCTGGCACAGCTGGTCGAGGCGATCGAACCGGCAGACCGGCTGTCGTGGCTCGAGCGCACCGGCGCCGCGACCTCGTCGACGCTCGCCAAAGACCCGCTCTTCCCGCTCCCGGCCAACGCCGAGCAGTCGCAGATCATCGAGCGGCTCGGCGGCGACAGCGGAGTGGTGGTCGAGGGCCCGCCCGGCACGGGCAAGACCCACACGATCGCCAACCTGGTGTCGGCGTTGCTCGCGCGCGGCCAGCGGGTGCTCGTCACGAGTGAGAAGGCGCAGGCGCTTCGGGTGCTGAGGGACAAGCTCCCGCGCGAGATGCAGGAACTGTGCGTCTCCATCACCGATCTCTCCCGCGGCGGCTCGGACGAGCTCACCCGCAGCGTCGCGACGATCGCCGAACGGAAGTCGTCGTTCAACCCGCACAGCGAGGGCCAGAAGATCGCCGATCTCCGTGCCCAGCGGGACGAGGCCGTGCAGAAGCGGGCCGTCGTGCTCGAAGAGGTGAAGGCGCTGCGCGAGTCGGAGACCTACCTCCACGACGCTGTCGCGGACGGCTACGAGGGCACCGCCGCCACCATCGTCCGCAAGGTCATGGATCTGCAGGACGCCTTCGAGTGGCTTCCCGGTCCGCTGCTGAGCGAGCAGCCGCCCCTCACCGGCACCGAGGTCGAGACGCTGCGCCGGCTGTCGGTGACTGCATCCCCCGAACGGGCGCGGCGGTCCCGTCAGACGCTTCCCGTGCTCGACTCGCTGCTGCCCAACCGGGCCGAACTCGAACGGCTCTGCTCGCGGGCGTCGACCAGTATCCCCATCGACACCCCGCAGTCGGCGCATCTGCTCGAGGTCCTCGGGGGCGTCGACCCCGAGACCGCGTACACCGTTCGCCGGCACTGCAAGGAACTGCAGGCCCGCGCTCACGACGTCCTCGACCTCGACGGCCAGTTCCAGGGCCTTGCCGACACGGTCCTCTCCGGCCGTGCGACGCACCTGTGGGGTCGGCTGGACGCCCTGCCCGCGATCGTCGAGGCGGCCGCGGCCGCCGACCGCTACATCGGTGCGCACGACGTCCAGTGCGCCGTCATGACCCGACCCGCACTGCAGGCGGTCGGTGCGCTCGCCGTCGCGATGGAATCCGGCGCCGTCGAGTGGAAGGCACGCTTCCGTCGCAGCGAAGAGCAGAAGGCCGTCGAAGAACTCGGCCTCGACGCCACCGTCGACGGCGCACCCGCAACGACCGCCGCCACGGTGCGGCTCGTGACCGAACACCTGCGCGCCCACGACGCCGCGCAGACCGCCGCCACCCTGCTGGCGGACCTCCGGATTCCGGTCGACATGAACGGTTCCCGTGCCGTCCAGGTCGACAGCCTCAACATGATCGTCGGCCGGGTGGCCCGGGTGCGCGCCCTTCTCGTCGCCCGCGACGCGCTGGCCCGCGAACTGTTCGCGCTGTCCCCGAACGCGCCGCGGATCCGCACTCTCGCGGACGCCGTCGCGGTGGCCGGGGCCGCTGAGGCGATCACCACGCGTGCCGACGTGGACAGTGCCCGTGCGGAACTCGACGCCATCGTCTCGGCCGTCTCCACCGAGGTCGACGCGGGACCGTCGCCGGAAGGCACCGCCCTGGTGGCCGCGCTCGATCAGGCCGACAACGCGGCCCTGTCGGATGCCCTCAGCCGCTACGCGATCGCCCGCGTCGAACAGCAGGATCAGCGGCTGTTCGACGAACTGTCCGACAAACTCTCACCCGTCGCCCCGGCGCTGTACGAACTGGTGCGCAGAACGGCGGCGCTCACCGAGTGGGACGAGATGAGCTGGCAGATGTCGGAGGCCTGGGCGTGGCGCCGTGCCCGCCAATGGGTCACCGAACAGCACCGTGCCGGTCGTGAGCAGGAACTGGAAGCCGAACTCAATGCCGTCGACGCGGATCTCGCGCATCTGACGGCGCGGCTCGCGGCGGCCACCGCCTGGCGCGACTGCCTCGAACATCTGACGGCGGATCAGGTGCGGGCGCTGCAGACGTACCGCGAGCACATCTCGAGCATCGGTGCAGGTGCCGGTAAATACGCCGAGAAGTACCGCAGCGCAGCACGATCCGCGATGGGCGAGGCGCAGGGCGCGGTGCCCGCGTGGGTGATGCCGCTGCAGCAGGTCCTCGCGTCGATTCCGCCCGTGCCGGGCAGCTTCGACGTCGTCATCGTCGACGAGGCGAGCCAGGCCGACATCACCAACCTGTTCCTGCTGTGGCTGGCACCGCGGGTGATCGTGGTCGGAGACGACAAACAGTGCGCACCCGCCGACATCCCCACCACCGGAACCCTCGACGACGTGTTCACCCGGCTCGACGCCTACCTGCCGGACCTTCCGGAGTACGTGCAGGCCACGCTCACGCCGCGGTCGAGCCTGTTCTCGATCCTGCGCACCAGCTTCGGTCAGGTGGTCCGACTCCGTGAGCACTTCCGCTCGATGCCCGAAATCATCAACTGGTCGAGCACCCAGTTCTACGGCGAACTGCCGCTGGTCCCGGTGCGGCAGTTCGGCGCGGATCGGCTTCCGCCGCTGAAACATACGTACGTATCCGATGCCACTGTGTCGGGCAAGGACGCGACGCTGACCAACCACGTCGAGGCCGCCGCCCTCGTCGACCAGCTCATCGAATGCCTCGTCGACCCCCGCTACGACGGGAAGACGTTCGGAATCGTCGTGCTGCAGGGCCAGTCCCAGGTCGACGCCATCCGAACCGAACTCGTCAAACGCATCGGCATCGAACAATGGGAGCAGCGGCGACTGCGGGTCGGGACGCCGCCCGACTTCCAGGGCGACGAACGGAGCGTCGTCTTCCTGTCGATGGTCGTGGGACCCGAGCAGAACTTCGCACCGCTGACGGCGAACCAGTTCAAGCGACGGTTCAACGTCGCGGCGTCACGGGCGCAGGACCAGCTGTGGCTGTTCCACTCCGTGACCGTCGATGAACTGAAGCGGGCGGACCTGCGCAACTCCCTGCTCAGCTACATGATGTCGACGTCGCCGGCACCGGCCGACCCCATGCCGCAGGATGTCGACCGCGACGTCCGGATCCCCCCCTTCGACAACCTGCTCGAGCAGCGGGTGTTCAACGACATCGCCGAACGCGGCTATCACGTAAATTCCCAAGTCGAGGTGAACAATCGGCGCATCGACCTCGTCGTCACCGGTGGCACCATGAGACTCGCCGTCGAATGCGACGGCGACGCGTTCTCGACCACCCCGGAACAACGGATCGCGGACCTCGAACGCGAGCAGGAACTCAAACGGTGCGGCTGGACGTTCTGGCGCGTCCGCGAGTCGGAGTACTACCTCGATCCGAAGGCTGCCCTGTCGAGTCTGTGGGACACGCTGGACAATCTGGGCATCGCGCCGCACGCGGTGGATCACGCGATCGCCATCGAAGCGGCCGCCACCGAGCGGGCAGCGCGCGACGCCGCCGCCTCCGAGCGCGGAAAGCACGCGGCCCCCGTAAGCGCTGCGCGCCCGTGAGTACTTATTAACGTCCCGCGGTTAATAAGTACTCACGGGCGCGGCTGCGCACGACTGTCGCCTCGGAACTCGGCGATGACGTCGTCGCCGCGCCGGACGGTGACGTCGTAGATGCCGTTCCGCCCGAATCGGGCCCGTTCCACGGCCTCGGCGACGAGGATGTCGCCGAGGCGGGTGGCGGTCAGGAATCGGATGTCGGCGCGGGCGGCGACGGCGGGCGAGTCGTATCCGTTGCACGCCATCGCGAATGCGGTGTCGGCGAGGGTGAATACGAACCCGCCGTGGGTGATGCCGTGGCCGTTGACCATGGTCTCACCCACGACCATCGACGCGACCGCGTGGCCGGGGCTGAGCTCGAGGATCTCGATGCCGAGCGCCTGGGACGCGTTGTCGGCCTCGAACATCTTCCGCGCGATGCGGCATTCCGCGGACGCGTCGACAGTCATGGTTCTCCTACTGGTTGTAGACGGATTCTTCTTCTTGGACGTACATGGTGACGCCGCCGGTGGCGAAGTTGCGGACGTCCTTGCCCGCCTGCTTCATCTCCTCGGACTGCAGCCCGGACTTCATGGTGGCGGCGTCGGGGAAGACCAGGCTCGCGACCGCGTAGTACGGCGGCGTCCCGCCGTCGAGGGCACTGCACTTGCCCCAGGTGAAGTCGGACAGGCCGGGAACCTTGCGGGCCAGCGGCATGTGGGTGTCGCGGTAGTAGGCGTCGAACGCCTCGGGGTCATCGGGCTGGCCGTAGCAGACGGCGACCTTGAAGCTCATGCGTTTTCTCCTTTGGCGACGAGGGTGAGAACGTCGTACGTTGCGACGGGATCGCCGTCCTGGTTGACGACGACTGCATCCCAACGGACTTCACCGTAGTCGGCGCTGCTGCGTGGGGTGATGAGCTTCGCGGTGAGGGTGACGGTGAGGCTGTCGTCGGCCTTGACGGGGGTGAGGAACCGGAGGTTGTCGACGCCGAAGTTGGCGAGGACGGGACCGGGATTCGGTTCGACGAACAGGCCGGCGGCGAGGGAGACGACGAGGTATCCGTGGGCGACGATGCCACCGAACAGTGGGTTGGCGGCCGCGGCCTCGGGGTCGGTGTGGGCGTAGAACGTGTCGCCGGTGAACTCGGCGAAGTGGCCGATGTCGGCGAGCGTGACCTGGCGGGGGCCGCCGACGATGGTGTCGCCGATCCGCAACTGTGCGAGGTTCTTCCGGAACGGGTGGGTGCCGTCGTCGTTGCGCTGCGAACCGGTGACCCACTTGTTTCCGACCGCGGTCAGGATGTCGGGGGTGGCCTGGACCGCGGTGCGCTGCATGTGGTGCAGAATGCCGCGGATGCCACCGAGTTCCTCACCGCCGCCTGCGCGTCCGGGGCCGCCGTGCACGAGGACGGGCAGGGGTGATCCGTGGCCGGTGGATTCCTTCGCGTCGTCGCGGTTGAGGACGAGGACGCGGCCGTGGAACGGGGCGAGGCCCAGCACGATGTCGCGGGCGAGTGCGGAATCGCGGGTGACGAGGGAGGCGACGAGGCTGCCCTTGCCGCGGGCGGCGAGTTCGATGACCTCGTCGGTGCTGTCGTATCCGATGACGGTGCTGACGGGGCCGAAGGCCTCGATGTCGTGGGGTTCGGTGGCGTCCTTGTCGTCGGAGCGCAGCAGGATCGGCGGCAGGAATGCGCCCGTCGCCTTGTCGGCGCCGACGACCTCGAAGTTCTCCGGGTCGCCGACCACGATCTGCGCCGTCTTGGTCAGGCCGCGCAGCGATTTCAGGACCTCGTCGCGCTGTTCGAGGCTGGCGAGGGCACCCATCGTGACGCCTTCGGCGTCGGGGGCGCCGACCACGACGCGCGACAGCCGGGCCTCGGCCGCGGCGATGACGTCGTCCATCAGTGCGGTCGGCACGAAGGCGCGCCGGATGGCGGTGCACTTCTGGCCGGCCTTCACCGTCATCTCGGTGACGAGCTGCTTGACGTAGAGGTCGAATTCCTCGCTGCCGGGCTCGACGTCGGAGCCGAGGATCGACGCGTTGAGCGAATCGGCCTCGGCGTTGAAGTGGACGCCCTCACCGACGACGTTCGGATGCGCCCGCAAGGTGGCCGCGGTGTCGGCGGATCCGGTGAATGCCACGGAGTCCTGCCCGCCGAGGTGGTCGAGCAGCCCGCGGGCGCTCCCCGACAGCAGCTGGACCGAACCCTCGGGCAGCAGCCCGGACTCGATGATGCGACGGAACACGAGCTCGGTGAGATAGGCCGACTGGCTCGCGGGCTTGACGATCGACGGGACGCCGGCGATGAACGCGGGGGCGAGCTTCTCGAGGAAGCCCCACACCGGGAAGTTGAACGCGTTGATCTGGACGGCCACGCCGCGGCGCGAGGTGTAGACGTGCTGGCCGAGGAACGTGCCCTCCTTGCCCAGCTGCTCGAACGCGCCGTCGAGGTAGACGGTGTCGTTGGGCAGTTCCCGCCTGGCCTTGCTGGCGTAGCTGAGGAGGGTGCCGAAGCCGCCGTCGATGTCGACGCCGGAGTCGCGCTTGGTGGCGCCGGTCGAGGTGGAGAGGGCGTAGAACTCGTCCTTGCCGGCCATGAGAGTGAGGGCGAGCGCCTTGAGGGCGGCGGCGCGCTCGTGGAAGGTCAGCTTCGCGAGTGCCGGTCCGCCAACCTCGCGGGCGTAGGTCACCATCTCGCCGAGGTCGAGTCCGGTCGCGGAGATGCGCGCCACCTCGGAGCCGTCGACCGCGCTCAGCAGCGGCGTTCCCTCGTCCGGCGCGGTGTACCAGCGTCCGGCGGCGTAGCTTTCCAGTAACTTGCTCACGACAACTCCATTTCACCGTACGTTCGGTCGGTTAACAGAATCGTCGCTTCCGCCGCTGGTTGTCAAGGGAGGATCACAACTTTTCGTGCGCTACCTCCTCTTGCGTACCGACCGAAGATTCGGTTATTAATAGACGGCACCCCCGTGAAGGAGAAGACTGTGGCCGAAGTGTTTCTGGTGGACGGAGCCCGTACCCCGCAGGGGCGATACGGCGGAGCGCTCGCAGGAGTGCGCCCCGACGACCTTGCCGGTCTGGTCGTGGCCGAGGCCGCCCGCCGGGCCGGAATCCCGGGTGACGCCGTCGACGAGGTGATCCTCGGAGCCGCCAACCAGGCCGGCGAGGACAACCGCGACGTCGCCCGCATGGCCGTGCTGCTCGCGGGCCTGCCGGACAGCGTTCCCGGCTACACGGTGAACCGCCTGTGCGCGAGCGGTCTGACCGCCGTCGCCTCCGCCGCGCACACCATCCGCAGCGGCGAGGCCGACATCGTCATCGCCGGCGGTGTCGAATCGATGACCCGCGCACCCTGGGTGATGGCCAAGCCCGGCACCCCGTGGGCACGCCCCGGAGAGGTGGCCGACACCTCGCTCGGCTGGCGCTTCACGAACCCGCGGTTCACCGCCACCGACCGGGACGTTCCGGCCGGGGCCGGACCGGACGTCCGCAAGGTGACGTTGTCGATGGGCGAGACGGCTGAGGAGGTCGCCGCGCTCGAGGGCATCACCCGCGCCGAGAGCGACGCCTTCGCGCTGCGCAGCCAGGAGCGGGCGATCGCGGCGGTGGACGCCGGCCGCTTCGGGCGCGAGATCGTGCCTGTGCCGGTGCGCGACGGTGAACTGACCGCCGACGAAACCCCTAGGCGGGGAACCACTCTGGAGAAACTGGGCTCGCTGAAACCGGTGTTCCGCAAGGACGGCATCGTGACCGCCGGCTCGTCGTCCTCCCTCTCGGACGGCGCCGCGGCACTGGTCGTCGCGAGCGAGGCGGCGGTGGAGAAGTACGGCCTGACCGTCCGCGGCCGCATCGTCGCCAGCGCGAGCGCGGGCATCGCCCCCAACGTCATGGGTCTGGGCCCGGTCCCGGCCACCCGCAAGGCCCTCGCCCGCGCCAACTGGTCGATCTCCGACCTCGGCGCCGCCGAACTCAACGAGGCCTTCGCGGCGCAGTCGCTCGGGGTGATCCGGCAACTGAAGCTGGACGAGTCGATCGTCAACGCGGACGGCGGCGCCATCGCACTCGGCCACCCACTGGGCTGCTCGGGTACGCGGATCCTGTTGACGCTGCTCGGCCGGATGGAACGCGAGGGCGCCCGCCGCGGGCTGGCCACGCTGTGCGTGGGCGTCGGCCAGGGCGTCGCGATGCTGATCGAGGCGCCGTGAACACACTGAAGATCGAGGACCGCGACGACCGCATGGTGGTCACGCTGCACCGTCCCGCGCAGCGCAACGCGATCAACGCGGAGATGATCGGCGAACTGCACCAGGTGTGCGCCTCGCTGGAGGCGACGCCGAAGCCGATGCTGCTGACCGGCGAAGGCGACCACTTCGCCGGCGGCGCCGACATCGCCGAACTACGCGAACGCGGCCGCGACGAGGCGTTCGCCGGCATCAACCGCAATCTGTTCGACCGCATCGCGAAGCTGCCGCTGCCCACCGTCGCGGCGGTGAGCGGGTACGCGCTCGGCGGCGGCGCCGAACTGTCCTACGCGTGCGACATCCGCATCGCCACCGAGACCGCGGTCTTCGGAAACCCCGAGCCGGGGCTGGGGATCATGGCCGCGGCCGGGGCCAGTTACCGGTTGCCCGAGTTGGTCGGCACGTCCGTCGCCAAGCAGGTCCTGCTCGGCGGCCGGAACCTCGACGCGCGGGACGCGCTACGCAGCGGACTCGTGATGAATGTCGTCGCACCCGGCGAGCACATCGATGCAGCGCACAAGGTCATCGACCGCATCACGCGCTCGGCGCCGCTGGCTCTCAAGCTCACGAAGATGATCGTCGACGCGCCGGGCTCGCACCCGTTCGCCGACGACATCGCCCAGGCGGTGCTGTTCGAGAGCCGCGACAAACACGACCGCATGACTGCGTTTCTGGAGAAGAGAAAATGACGAGCACAGCACCGAAGAACATCGGAGTGGTCGGCGGCGGCCGGATGGGCGCGGGTATCGCGCAGGTCTTCGCCACCCTCGGCTCCACCGTCACCATCGCCGAGAGCGGCGACCGGCAGGCGGCCCTGAAGCGGGTGTCCGACGGACTGGACCGCGCGCACGAACGCGGCAAGCTCGGCGACGTCGATCCCGCGACGATCCTCGGACGGGTGTCCACGGTGGCCGCCCCCGATGCGCTTCCGCCGGCCCTGGATCTGGTGGTCGAGGCGGTGCCGGAGTTGGTGGACCTCAAGCTGGCCGTGCTCTCGCTCGTCGAGAAGACGGTCGACTCGTCCACGGTGATCGCCAGCAACACGAGTTCGATCTCCATCGCCGGCCTGGGGGCGGCGCTGAACGACCCGGCGCGGCTGATCGGCATGCATTTCTTCAACCCAGTTCCGGCGTCGACGCTCGTCGAGATCGTCCGCGCCCCCGCGACCGACGCCGGCGTCGTCGAGAAGGTCCGGGAGTGGGTCGCCCAGCTCGGCAAGACCGAGGTGCTGGTCAATGATTCCCCCGGTTTCGCGACCAGCCGTCTCGGCGTGTGCCTCGGGCTCGAGGCGATCCGGATGCTCGAGGAAGGCGTCGCCGACGCCGAGTCCATCGACCGGGCCATGGAACTGGGCTATCGCCACCCGATGGGACCGCTGCGGTCCACCGATCTGGTCGGACTGGACGTCCGGCTCGCGATCGCCGAGCACCTCGCGAAGACGCTCGGCGACCGGTTCGCGCCGCCCGCGCTGCTGCGCGAGAAGGTCGCCAACGGCGAACTTGGCCGCAAGACCGGCCAGGGGTTCTTCACCTGGTCCTGACCGGGCCACGCACACCACAACCAGCAGGAGGCACATTCTCATGAGCACTGACGACGTGGTCGGACTTTCCGTGGACGCAGGCCTGGCCACCATCACCCTGCGCCGCGCGGGCGCGTCCAACGCCCTGGATCGCGCGGTGAAGGAGCAGTTGCTGGCGGCGGTGGAGAAGGTCGCCGCCGACGACGACGTGCGTGCCCTGCTGCTGCAGGCGGAGGGCAAGAACTTCTGCGTCGGCCAGGACCTGGCCGAGCACGTGGCCGGCCTCGAGGCGGACGCCGCGCACGCGATGGACACCGTCGCCGAGCACTACAACCCGCTGCTCCGGGCGCTGGCCGGGGTCCGCGTCCCGGTCGTCGTCGCGGTCGGTGGGGCCTGCGTCGGGGCGGGGCTGGGCATCGCCCTGGCCGCCGACATCCGGATCGCAGGGGAGGGCGCGAAGTTCGCCACGGCGTTCACGGGGATCGCGCTGGCCGGCGACTCCGGGCTGAGTCACACCCTGGTGCAGGCGTTGGGAGCGAGCCGGGCGACCGGGCTGATGATGCTCGGCGACCGGTTCACGGCGGCGCAGGCGCTGGACTGGGGGCTGGTGCACCGAGTGGTGCCCGACGCAGAACTCGGGGACGCGGCCACCGCGCTCGCGCGGAAGCTCGCCGACGGTCCCACGGCCGCGTACGCGCAGGTCAAGGCTCTGGTCTCGGCGTCGTCCACCGGACTGTCGGAGGCGCTCGAGCGGGAGCGCGGGGCCGCGGAGCAGCTCGGCCGGTCGAAGGATCACCGCAGCGCGGTCGACGCGTTCCTCGCGAAGCGCACGCCCGCCTTCGAAGGCCACTGACGTAATTCGGCTCCCGCCCTTGTGTGGGCGGGGGCTGACATGCATACTTGATACCAACCGATCATTCGGTAATAGAGGTAGGACATATGACCACGTCACACGCATCCGATGAGCTGCAAGAGCTCTTCGATGACACCATCGCAGCCGACCGGAGGGTCGAGCCGCGGGACTGGATGCCCGACGGCTACCGCAAGACGCTGATCCGGCAGATCGCGCAGCACGCGCATTCGGAGATCATCGGCATGCAGCCGGAGGGCAACTGGCTCACCCGCGCGCCGTCGCTGCGTCGCAAGGCGATCCTCATGGCGAAGGTCCAGGACGAGGCCGGACACGGCCTGTACCTGTACTCGGCGGCCGAGACGCTCGGAGCCGACCGCGCCGACCTCACCGAGAAGCTGATCGAGGGCAAGCAGAAGTACTCCTCGATCTTCAACTACCCGACGCTGACCTACGCCGACGTCGGCGTGATCGGCTGGCTCGTCGACGGCGCCGCGATCTGCAACCAGGTCCCGTTGTGCCGCAGCTCCTTCGGTCCGTACGCGCGGGCGATGATCCGGGTGTGCAAGGAGGAGTCGTTCCACCAGCGTCAGGGTTTCGAACTGCTGATGACGATGATGCGCGGCACCGACGCCCAGCGCGAGATGGTGCAGGAGTCGGTGAACCGCTGGTGGTGGCCGGCGCTGATGATGTTCGGACCGCCGGACGATCAGTCGCCCAACTCCGAGCAGTCCATGAAGTGGCGCATCAAGCGGCACACCAACGACGAACTTCGTCAGCGGTTCGTCGACATGTCCATCCCGCAGGCCGAGGTGCTCGGCGTGACGTTCCCGGATCCGGACCTGAAGTGGAACGCCGAGCGCGGCGCTCACGACTTCGGCGAGCCCGACTGGAGCGAGTTCATGCAGGTGATCAAGGGCAACGGCGCATCGAGCGTCGAGCGCGTCGCCAACCGGCGGGCAGCACACGAGAACGGGGCGTGGGTGCGGGAGGCCGCGACGGCCTTCGCCCGCCGCGAGAGCAGCAAGGAGAACGCACGATGAGCACGGACGACAACGCAGTGCGCGCGGACTGGCCCCTGTACGAGGTGTTCCTGCGTGGCAAGCGCGGACTCAACCACGTTCACGTCGGATCCCTGCACGCCGCCGACGACGAGATGGCCGTCCGGCACGCCCGGGACGTCTACACCCGCCGCAACGAGGGCGTGAGCATCTGGGTGGTGCGGTCCAATTCGATCGTGGCGTCCAGCCCGTCGGAGAAGGACCCCTACTTCGCGCCCAGCGGCGACAAGGTGTACCGGCACCCCACGTTCTACGAGATCCCCGACAACGTTCCCCACATGTGAGGCTGACGATGACCGACCACGACAATGCTTACGAAGGCCTCGTCGACGAAGACAGCCACGGCCAGTGGGCGTTCGGCACCAGCTTCGACGACCCCCTCGCGGGTGTCGACACCACGGTTCCGGAGGACGTCGACCTCTCCGCGCTGGCGGGCTACTGCCTGATGCTCGGTGACGATGCACTGATCAGCTCACAGCGTCTCGCCGAGTGGAGCACGCGCGCACCGGAACTCGAGGAAGAGGTTGCGCTCGCGAACGTCGGACTCGACCTGCTCGGTCAGGCGCGACTGCTGCTCGCCCGTGCGGCCGCGGCGGACGCGTCGGTGGTGCCGTACATCTCCGACACGAGCCCGATTCCCCCCGAGGACGCGCTCGCGTTCTTCCGGGACGAGAATCGGTTCCGCAACACCCGGCTGGCCGAACTCGACAACGGCGACTTCGCTCAGTCGATCACGCGACTGCTGGTGTTCTCGACGTGGCGCCTCGCACTGTTCGACCGTCTCCGCACGTCCCGGGACCCGGTCCTCGCGGCGGTCGCGGTGAAGGGCGTCAAGGAACTCACCTACCACCGCGACTACGCGGCCCGCTGGGTTGTGACGCTCGGCTGCGGCACGGAGGAGTCGAAGACCAGGATGGCAGCGGCGCTTACCCACGTGTGGCCGTACGTCGAGGAACTGTTCGTCCCGACCACCGAGGAGCTTGCGCTTGCGGCGGTGGGGGTGGGCGTCGACCCGCGGGACGTGCGCGAGGAATTCGATTCGGTGCTCGAGCAGGTGCTGCACGCCGCCGAGCTCACCGCCCCGACCGGCCGGACAGTCGGCACCGTCGGCGGTCGGGCAGGCAGGCAGGGGCTGCACACCGAGGCGCTCGGACTGCTGCTCGCCGAGATGCAGAGCGTGGCCCGGGCGCATCCCGAAGGAGTGTGGTGACATGACCACCGCCGTGCGCAGCGACGCCCGTCGCCTCGCCGAATCCGTGCTCGACCCCGAGATGCCGATGCTCACGCTCGCCGATCTCGGTGTGCTGCGCGACGTCGAGGAATACGCCGACGGGTCGGTGGTCGTGACCATCACCCCCACCTATTCCGGTTGCCCCGCCATGGCCACCATGCGGGACGACATCGCGCACACCCTGCAGGACGCCGGGTTCGGCAGCGTCGAGGTCAGGACCGTCCTGTCGCCGCCGTGGAGCACGGACTGGATCAGCGAGAACGGGATGCGCAAGCTCCGCGAGAACGGCTACTCGACACCCGGTCCCGCGCCGCGACGTGCATCGGGTCCGGTGCCGTTGACGCTCACCGTCAAGCCGCGACCCGTGGCATGCCCCAAGTGCCACTCGGCGAACACCCGGCTCGACTCGGAATTCGGGGCGACGCTGTGCAAGGCGCTCTACCGGTGCCTGGACTGCCTCGAACCCTTCGATCACGTGAAGGAAATCTGACCATGACCACAGCGGTCTCCCCGAAACCCGGTGCGGCGTTGCGCAACAGGGCGTTCCACGCCCTCACCGTCGCCGACGTCGAATCCCTCTGCGACGACGCAGTCGCGGTCACGTTCGACGTTCCGGCCGAGCTCGCCGACGAGTTCGCGTTCGGCCCCGGACAGTCGCTCACGCTGCGGCGGACGATCGACGGCGTCGAACACCGCCGCTCCTACTCCATCTGCGCCCCTGCCGGTTCCGCGCCGCGGGTCGGTGTGCGCGAGGTGTCCGACGGTCTGTTCTCGACGTGGCTCGTGCGCGACGTCCGCCCCGGCGACCGGATCGAGGTGCAGGGCCCGAGCGGAACGTTCGTCGCCGACCCCGCGGCCGGTGGTCGCCACGTGCTGATCGCCGCCGGATCGGGCATCACGCCGATGCTGTCGATCGCCGCATCGATGCTCGCCAACCCCGAGGCCGAAGTCTTTCTCCTGTATGGCAACCGGCGCACCCGCTCGGTGATGTTCGCCGAGGAGATCGCCGACCTCAAGGACACGTACGGGTCGCGCTTCGACATCATCCATGTCCTGTCCCGCGAGCCCCGCGAGGTGGAGCTGTTCACCGGCCGTCTCGACGCCGACCGGCTCCGGGCCATCTTCGACGCCGTGGTCCCCGTGGCCGACATCGATCACTTCTGGCTGTGCGGCCCGTACGGGATGGTCACCGACGCCGAGACGGTTCTCGGCGACTTGCAGATCGACAAGAGCCGCGTGCATCACGAGCTGTTCTTCGTCGACGACGTGCCCCCGCCCATCGAAACCCACCGCGAGCCCGGCGTCACCGGGCCGAGCAGTGAGGTGACCCTGGTTCTCGACGGTCGCTCCACCACCGCGACGTTGCCGCGGGACGAATCGATCCTCGACGCCGCCGAGAAGTACCGCTCGGACCTTCCGTTCGCCTGCAAGGGCGGCGTCTGCGGAACGTGCCGCGCCAAGATCACGTGCGGTGACGTGGACATGCGCCGCAACTACGCGCTCGAGGACTACGAGGTCGACTCCGGCTTCGTGCTGACGTGCCAGACCTTCCCGGTCAGCGACAACGTGACCGTCGATTTCGACGCCTGACCATACCCAGCCCGCACACCCCGGAGACTAGAATGACCAGTATCGCCGCCCCCTCGCAGGACATCGAGTTCGCCACGCGCGACCGGATCTCATCGCTGCAACTCGAACGCCTGCAGTGGTCACTTCTCCACGCGTACAGCAACGTTCCGCATTACCGGAAGGCGTTCGACGACGCCGGTGTGCACCCGAGTGACCTGAAGGACCTGTCCGATCTGGCGAAGTTCCCGTTCACGGCAAAGGCGGACCTGCGGGCGAACTATCCGTTCGGGATGTTCGCAGTGCCGCAGGAGAAGGTCTCGCGCATCCACGCGTCCTCCGGGACCACCGGGCGCCCGACGGTCGTCGGGTACACCACGGGCGACCTGAACAACTGGGCCGATCTGATCGCCCGGAGCCTGCGGGCGGGTGGGGTGAAGCCGACGGACAAGGTGCACGTCGCGTACGGGTACGGCCTGTTCACCGGTGGCCTCGGGGCGCACTACGGTGCCGAGCGGCTGGGCTGCACGGTGATCCCGATGTCCGGTGGCATGACGGACCGCCAGATCCAGCTGATCGAGGATTTCGAACCCGACGCGATCATGGTGACCCCGTCGTACATGCTCACGATCGTCGACGCGATGATCAAGAAGGGCATCGATCCGTCGAAGACGTCGCTGCGGACCGGTGTGTTCGGGGCGGAGCCGTGGACCGAGGAGATGCGCACCGAACTCGAGAAGCAACTGAACATGGACGCCGTCGACATCTACGGACTGTCCGAGGTGATGGGCCCGGGTGTCGCGATGGAATGCGTCGAGACCAAGGACGGCCTGCACATCTGGGAAGACCACTTCTACCCGGAGATCATCGACCCGGTCACCGGGGAGGTGCTGCCCGACGGTGAGGAGGGCGAACTCGTCTTCACGTCGCTGACCAAGGAAGCGATGCCGATCATCCGGTACCGCACCCGCGACCTCACCCGGCTGCTGCCGGGGACGGCGCGGTCGGTGCGGCGGATGCAGAAGGTCACCGGGCGCACCGACGACATGATCATCCTGCGCGGGGTGAACCTCTTCCCCACCCAGATCGAGGAACTGATCCTCGCCGTGCCGGCGCTGGCACCCCAGTTCCAGTGCATCCTCGACCGCCCGGGCCGCATGGACGAGCTGACCGTGCGGGTGGAATCGCGTCCGGATGCCGTGACCGACGACCACGCGCGGGCCGCGGGTGAACTGCAGAAGCTGGTGAAGAATAGGATCGGCGTGAGCGTGAAGGTCGACGTCGTCGCTCCCGGCGACCTCGAACGCTCACTCGGTAAGGCACGTCGACTGATCGACAACCGCTCCGCTCTGTGAGGTGATCGAAGGTGCGTCTCGGTGGTGGGCCCGCGCGTGACGACGGGCAGTTCGAGCACTGGCGTCAGGCCGTCTCCACGGCGTTCGTCCCGCTCGCCGTGGTGTCCACGGCGGAGGACGGGCCGGGGCGCTTCACCGGGACCCTGCGCACCACCGCGCTCGGCGGGTTGCAGCTCAGCGAGGTCGGGGGGCACGCGGTCGACGTCCGCCGGACCCACACGTCGATCAAGCGGTCCGACCCCGGCCTGGTGAAGGTGGGCCTGCAACTGTCGGGGAGCGGCGTCATCGTCCAGGACGATCGAGAGGCCGTGCTCGGGCCCGGCGACTTCGCCGTCTACGACACCAGCAAGCCGTACGACCTGCACTTCGCGGGCGACTTCAGCATGTTCGTGCTGATGTTTCCCCGCGAACTACTGCGCATCGCCTCGCGGGAACTGGGCACCGTCTCCGCGCGCCGCATCCACGGCAGCACCGGCATGGGCGCGCTCGTCTCGCCGTTCCTGACGAACCTCCACCACTCCGTCGTCACCGGCACCATGCCGACGACCCCTCTCGTCGAGGACGCGGTGCTCGACCTGCTCAGTGCCGCGGTGCAATCGGAGGCGCCCGCCGACGCCATCGCTCCCGGCGCGTCGTTGCTGCTACGTGTGAAGGCGTTCATCGACGCGCACCTGCACGACCCCACACTCGACACCGCCACGGTGGCGTCCCACCACCACGTATCGACGCGGCACCTGCAAAAGATGTTCGAGGCGGACGGACACACGGTGGCCGGGTGGATCCGCCACCGCAGGCTCGAGAAGTGCCGCCGCGACCTCAAGGACGTCCGATTCCGCGGCGACAGCATCGGAACCATCTGTGCCCGATACGGTCTCGTCAACTCGTCGCACTTCTCGCGGCTATTCAAGGAGACGTACGGGATCTCGCCGCGCGCCTTCCGCGAACAGGAACTGCTGTCGATCACCGTGTGACGGCGGCAGAAATTCGGTCGCGCCGCACGGTCCTCCGGGGCACACTGAATCGGTCGTCGCGACCTGAGGAGTGGGACCGCTGGAACTGCACGAGTACACCGGACTCGACGCCGTCGGTCTGAGTGAGCTGATCCGCGCCGGTGAGGTGACGGCAACGGAGGTCGAAGCCGTTGCGCGCGTCGCGATCGCGCAGGCCGATGCCGACCTCGGCGCACTGACGATGCGCACGGCAACGACGGTGCCGGTTCGCTCCGGGTGCCTGCCTCGTGCTGCGGGCTCGTCGGCCTGAAACCGAGCCACGGCCGAATCCCCTGCGGCACACTGGTCGGTGAGGCGGGGTTCGGGCACATCTACGAGTTCGCCCTCACCCGGACCATCCGCGACACGGCCCATCCGCCGTCGCCGTCGCCGCCCCGCCGGTCGGTGAAAAGTACACCGCCCCGGCGCAGTCCGGTCGCTACGCCGACACGATGCGCGCCGATCCCGGCCGTCTGCGGGTGGCCCTGACGACCGAGCCGTGGGGTGGGAGTTCGGTCGAGACGCAGGTATCGGCGGCCACGATCGCCGCCGGCAAGATCCTCGAATGGATCGGCCACACTGTGACCGAGACACGCCCGCAATTCGACGTGGAGGACGTCGTCGAGGCGTCGACCCTCACTGCGATCGCCACGGGTGCGGCGATCCTGCGCTCGTGGCTACGCCGCATCTTCGAGTTCGGACCGTTCACGGCACCGTTCAACGTGTCCGGGTATCCCGCGATCAGCCTGCCGCTCGCGCTGAGCCGGGAGGGCCTCCCCATCGGGATCCAGCTCGTCGCGGCCACCGGCAGAGAGGATCTGCTGCTGCAGGTGGCCGCGCAGTTGGAGCAGGCTGCGCCGTGGAAGGATCGCCAGCCGTCGATCTTCGTCGACTGACGATCTTCTGTCCCTGTCAGAGCACGGATTCCAGCCACGCGGCTGTTTCGAACAGGCGTTGCTCCGCGCCGGGTCGCCCGATCAGCTGCACTCCGAGGGGAAGACCCGCGCTGTCACGCTTCCCGGGGATCGTGACCACCGGCAGACCCAGGGCCTGCCACGGTCGGCTCAGGATGGGCGTCCCGGTCGCGTCGTGCCCGGGTGGAGCGGCGCCGAGAGCCGCGGGCCCGAGGATTGTTTCGTCTTCGTCCAACGCCGAGAGCAGCAGCTGTCGGGTCTCGCGGATTCCGGCGAGGGCGGCACGGTAGTCGGCTTCTGCGGTCGCCGCCCCCGCGGCGAACAGTTCGGCGAGGGGTGCGCTGATCCTGTCGGTCTGCGCGGCCTCTGCGGCGCGTTCCCCGGCCGCCTCGTACGCCATCACCGTGTGGTGGTGTTCCGTCAGTGGCACAATCGTTGCGGCGGCGTCCAACTCACGACATCGGATCCCCGCCGACTCGGCAAAATCAGCGGTCGTCCTGAGCGCCGTTGTCATCTCTCGGGACACCTCGCCGACCTCGAACCCACTCCACAGGCGAAGCCGGCGCGGAGCGGAAGGCTCGAGAACGGGCGCCCGCGTGCCGTCGCGCAGTGCGGTCCACGCGAAGTGGAGATCGGGCACGGTTCGTGCCAGCAGCCCCACCGTGTCGAGACTGGGACTCAGCCCGGTGATGCCCGCGGTCGGAAGTTCGCCGTGGGCGGTCACGAAACCTGCGACTCCGCAGAACGACGCGGGCCTCGTCAGCGACCCCGCGGTCTGCGTGCCGAACGCCAGCGGCACCATGCCCGCGGCCACCGCTGCCGCCGAGCCGCTCGACGACCCGCCGGGGGTGTGACCCAGGGCGCGGGGATTGCGGGTCGGACCGGGCTTGAAATACCCGAACTCGGTGGTGACGGTCTTGCCGAACGGGAGCGCGCCGAGGGCGCGCGCACGTGCCACACAGTCGGCGTCCGTCGTCGCCGGATCCGTGCTCCGCAGCTCACTGCCACAGCGCGTCGGCATACCGGCGACGTCGATGAGATCCTTGACGCCGACGGGCACGCCCCAGAGCGCGCCGCCCGGGCCGCTGTCCTGGATCCGGGCGGCCGCGGACCGCACCGCGTCGGCGTCGAGGTCGGCCCAGGCGTGGATATCCGGCTCGAGGTCCGCGATCCGTGCGAGTGCCGCCTCCGCCACGTCGCTCGGCGTCGTCCCGCCCGTCGCCAGCTGCTCCGCGAGGTCCCGGAGTGGGCTCGGTGACCGTAGTTCCGTCTTCATTGCATCGCCACCATCGTGTCGTCGTTCGTAGTCTCGGTCTGCCCGGTGAGTGCTCGGGTGCGCATCACCGAGAAGAGGTGATCGGCTCGTGCTTTCGTCTCCCCGGACGGCGCCGACACCAGCGCGACGATGACGGACACCGCCAGCGAGAGGGGTGCCACGGCAAGTGCCGGGTTCGAGAATCCGAGGATGGAGTCCGGTCCCTGCACGACCGGGCTGAGCAGGATGACGGTGACCGACAGGACGAGCCCGACCACGATGCCGGAGATGACGGCGCGCGCCGTCATGCGCTTCCAGTACATCGTCAGAAGCAGTGCCGGCAGGTTCGCGCATGCTGCGATGGACATGCCCAGTGACGCGAGGAACGCGACGTTCTGCTTCTGCGCCGCGAATGCGATGGCGACACCGATGACGCAGGTCGCCACAGTCGCGACGCGGGCCGCGCGGTGCTGAGCCTTCGCCGACACCGATCCGTTCCTGATCACCTGCCCGTACAGGTCGTGTGCGATCGCACCGGAAGTGGCGATCACCAGGCCGGACAGCGCGGCCAGAATGGTCACGAACGCCACGGCCGCGACGAACGCCAGCAGGACTCCGCCGCCGACTGTCTCGGCGAGCTGCGCGACCGCGAGGTTGCCGCCCCGATTCTCGGACTTGATCACCTCGACACCGACCAGCTTGGCGGCGCCGTAGCCGAGCACGGGAACCAGCAGGTAGAAGGCGAAGAAGATCCAGATCGCCGTGTAGGCGGACGTTCTCGCCTGCTTCGCGTCCGGAACGGTGAGGAAGCGGATCATCACGTGCGGCAGGCCGAGCACGCCGAGGACGAGCCCGACGGTCTGCGACAACTGGTCGAACGACGCGGTACCAGACGTGCGCTGCGGCGCGACGAATGATTGCCCGAACTCGGCGAGCGCGGTGCTGAACGGGCCGAAGGGATTGAAGTCGAAGCGCACCAGCACGAGAACGAACAGCACGACGGCGCAGACCATGAGGAGACCGGTTTTGATGATCTGGATCCAGCTGGTAGCGAGCATGCCACCCACCAACGTGTACGCGGTGGTGAGTGTTCCGATGATCAACACGGCCACGGCGTAGTCGAGGTCGAACAGCAACGACACCAGAAGCGCGGCACCGACCAGCTGCGACACGAGATAGACCACGCTGATCACCACCGTGCTGATCGCCATCATCGACCGCACGTCCTTGCCGGGGAATCGGGTGGCGAGGACATCCGCCAGCGTGAAGCGGCCGAGGTTGCGCAGGGGTTCCGCGATCAGCAGCATCGCGAGGACGAACGCGACGGGCACGAAGACCGCGAGGTAGAACCCGTTGTAACCGGTCAGCGCGATCGCACCGGTGACTCCGAGAAACGAGGCGGCGGAGATGAAGTCGCCGGCGATGGCGACACCGTTCTGCCTGCCGGTAAGGCTGCCGCCCGCGACGTAGTGATCGGCGGCGGACTTGTTCCTCTTGGAAGCCCACGCGGTGATCATCAGGGTGACAGCGACGAGGGCCGCGAAAAGTGATGCGGAGACGAGGTTCATGGCGCGTTATCCTTTCGCCCGCGAGGCGGTCCGGGAGTCGAGTTCGGCTGCCCGCGCCATGTAGTACCGGGCCACGACGATGGCGACGACGAATTGCGCGACCGCGTAGAGCCACGCCACGGTGACACCGCTGAAGACGACGCCGTCGAGCAGCGAGGTGAACCCACCGAGGATCGGCAGGGGCAGGAACAGTGCGAGGACCAGGGCGCTGAGACGAAACGTCAAGGCGGCACGCGTGTCCGCGAGCGCCTGCAAGCCGGAATTCTGTGGGACTTGTTCGGGTGGTGACGAGGTGGTCATGGCTATTTACCTCCGGCTGCGGCGGGAACGAGGGTGGGCGTCACGGTGATCGGATCGGACCATTCGTCGTAGAACAGCCAGTCGGGGGACTCGACCGGAACCGACAAACGGTGGAATTTGCGTTGGAAGTAGACGAGGCTGTCGCCGTGTTCGCGTGTCTGCACGCGGTCCAGTTCGACGAACATCACCGAATGCGATCCCACGGTCTTGCTGTCCGCGATTCGGCCGGCGAGCACCACGTGGGCGGCGCGCAGGATCGGAACACCGTCGTCGGTGTCTTCTTCCCAGATGTCCCACCGGAACCGGTCCGCCATCGCGACTTGGGTTGCGCCCGCGAAATGCATGGCCAGCTCTTCGTCGTCGCCGGAGAGCACGTTGATCCCGACTCGGCCGTTGTTCTGGAACACGTTGTGCATGGCACTGTTCTGATTCACGCACACGAGTGCGGTGGGCGGGGAGTCGGTCACCGAGCAGACGGCGGTCACCGTCATTCCGCAGCGCCCGGCAGGGCCGTCGGTCGTCACGATGTTGACCGCGGCCGGCAGATTCGCCATGGCGGTGCGGAAGCTCAGTTGCATGGTAGTGAGTTCGGGCATTTTCAGCCTCCGTGAGTTGGAACAGGAAGTCATGTCTTTCGTGTGCGCCCGCGTTCCCCGAGAAGAATAGGACGAATCACCTGGGTGGGAACATTGGCGGCGACGCTACTTTGTCGCAGTAAGTCGCCTACCCGGGTAGGGGATTCCTTCAGTTGGCTACCGCTTCCGTTACGGTCGGTGTTCACTGGACGAGCAAGCAAGCCATCTGTGCAAGGCAGGATTCGATGGATCAGCAGGAAACACGGGTTTACATCGTCGACGACGATCAGGAGTTGTGCGCATCGCTTGCGTGGCTGCTTGATTCGGTCAACATCACGTCGGAGTACTACTTCTCGGTGCAGTCCTTCCTGGACGAGTACCGCCGCGACATCCCGGCCTGCCTTGTTCTGGATGTCCGGATGCCGGAAGTCGGGGGGTTCCAGCTCCAGGAGGCACTCCTCGCCGACGAATCCCCGATCCCGATCATCTTCGTGTCGGCACACGGTGACATTAAGATGTCGGTGCGGGCGCTGCAGCGGGGTGCGCTGACGTTCATCGAGAAGCCCTACGATCCGCAGCACATGCTCGACGTGATTCAGGATGCGCTCCGGGTCGCGCGTCAACGATTCGGCGAGCGACGCAACAGAACGGAGTTGCAGGGCCGGATAGACACGCTGACGGTGCGAGAAAAGGAAATCCTCGCACTCGTCCTCGACGGATTGCCGAGCAAGAACATTGCGAAAGAGCTGGGAATCAGCGTGAAGACGGTCGACGTGCATCGCACCCGTATCAAGGAAAAGACCGGAGCGGAAAGCATCGCGGTTCTCGTACGCGATATTCTGCAGGCCGGAATTGCCGTCACCTGAAATAATTCAGTTCTCTTCAGGGAAGTTCGACGAGTAGTCGCCCGGATTTCGCGCGCGACACACACGCGGCAATTCTGTCTCCCGCCTTTCTCTCACTCTTGGTGAGGCAATTGTCGCGGTGGTCGGGCTCGCCCTCCAGCACGTCCATGACGCACGTGCCGCAGATACCTTCCCGGCACGACGTGTCGATCTCGATATCGTTCTCTTCGAGTACGTCGGCGATGGACTTCCCGGCAGGCACTTCGAACACCTCGCCCGTGTCGAGTTCCAACTCGAACGCGGTGTCCGATCCGGTCGCTATAGACGTCGCCGCCTCGAAGTGTTCGAAGTGGACCGCGTCCTCGCCGACCGCGGGTTCCGCCAACCCTCGCACCCGATCCATGAAACCTTCGGGGCCACAGGTGTAGACGTGCGTGGCGGCGGACGCGTCCGCCAGGATCTTCTCGAGGGCGGAGAGCTGGTCGTCCCTCGTCAGGCCGAAGTGCAGGTGCACGTCCCGGCGGAAATCCGCACTCTCCAGTAATTCAACGAACGCGGCCTGCGCCCTCGTCCGCGCGAAGTAGTGCAGGTCGAACTGTTGTCCCCGCCGGTGCAACGCGAACGCCAGACTCAGCATCGGGGTCAGCCCGATCCCCGCCGCCACGAGGATGTGCCGATCGGCGCCCTCGGCGAGCGTGAGGAGTGTGCGCGGCCGGCTGATCTGCAACTCGCTGCCGATCGTCACACGATCGTGCAGTGCGGCCGAGCCACCGCGGGGTCCGGTCTCGCGTTTGACGGCGACCACATAGGATTCGGACTCGTGCGGCGGACTGCACAGCGAGTACTGGGTGAGGATCTCGGTGGGGCCGAGGATGTCGATGTGGGCGCCGGCAGGGTACGGGTCGAACGGTGAACCGTCCCTCCGAACAAGCCGGAACGATTTGATGTCCGGCGTTTCGTCGACAATGTCCGCAACAGTGACAGTGAGCATGCTCATGGTGATTTTTCCTCCGGTGCTGCGACCCGTCGCCCTGGAGCGGGGTCAGCGCATGTACAGGCCGCCGTTGACGTCCCAGCAGGCTCCCGTGACCGACGCGGCAGTCGGCGATGCGAGCAGGGCGACGGTCTCGGCTATGAAATCGGGCGAGCCCAGGGTGCCCACCGGAATCGTGGTGAGGATGGCGGCCAGCTTGTCCGCGGGCACCGTCTCACGCACCACCGGTAGATCCAGAGGACCCGGGGAGACGGCGTTCACCGTGACACCCGACGGGGCGAGTTCGCGTGCGAAGACCTTGGTCAGTGTGCCGACGCCGCCCTTGGCCGCGGCGTAGTGCGCGCCGGTCGCCGTGCCACCGTTCTGTCCCGCCAGCGACGCGATGTTGACGATTCTGCCGTATCGCTTCTCGGCGAAATAGCTTCCGAACACCTGGCAACCGAGAAAGGCGCCGTTGAGGTTGATCTCGACGATGTCGGAGAATTCCTCCGGCGCGATGTCCATCAGCGTGCCCGTCTGCGACCGGCCGGCGTTGTTGACGAGGACGTCGATGCCGCCCCACTCCTGGATCAGCCGGTCACGTACGGCTTCGAAACTCTTCCGCTTCCGGACGTCCAACTCCACGCCGATGGCCGTGTCGCCGTCCGGATCCAGCTCCGCCGCGGTCTCTTTCGCGGCACCGCTGTCGATGTCCGCGACCGCGACGCGGTATCCCCGGTCGTGCAATTGGTGTGCGATCGCGGCACCGAGGCCGCGTCCGCCGCCGGTGACTACTGCGACAGAATCCACGTCGAGCTCCTGTTCGATCGATGAGGTTCGGAGAATGCTGATCAGAGCAGGTAGCCGGAGGCGTTGACCGCTGCCTGCGAGTTCACCAACCGGATGACCTTGAGATCGAACCGCGGTCCCCTCTCGGTGTAGCGGATGCGGTGCGTGACGTCGGCGGCGAGGGTCTGCTGGTCGTCGCGCTTGAAACCCACGAGGATTTGCGCGGACCTCACGGTGATCGAGTCCTCGGTCCGTTCCTCGACCGTGAACCGCGAGACGGTGCGGACCGTCCGGGCGGCGGCGAGCGCGGACATCGAGTATCCGGAGGTCAGTCGTTCGATACGCATGCGCCGCATGCGAGTGTCGTCGTTGACCATGTTCAGGGATCCGTCGAAGTCGTCGGTGTCCGGGTCGATGGGAATGACGTACCGGCCTTCGTCGGTCCAGAGGGCGTCCCACGCCTGGTAGTCCTTGGCGTCGAGGAGGGCCGCTTCGTGCCAGATGAGTTCGATCGCCTGCAGTACCCGGGTGTCGGCGAGTTGGGCGGTCATCAGATCAGTGCTCATCGGACATCATCCTCTTCCACATTGCGTAGGCCTCGCGCATTCCGGTTTCGTCGGTGACGTGCGAGGTGCGGTGTCCGTCGCTGTCGAGCGCTTCACGATTGAGACCGCGGTTCACCATGATCGGCATTCCGGGTGCGCCGCGGGATCCGCGTTGTACCCGGTCCCAGGCCTCGGAATCGTCGGGGCTGCCGAACCCGAACGGGCCCTGGAAATGTTCGTGGATGCGGAGGCGTTCGCGGTTGACGATCTCCGGTCCGCCGTCCATGCCGAGGGCGATGTGCCGGATCTCGGTCTCGTCGACCGAGATCGGGCGCAGTACCCGGAAGAACGACATCGACATCGCGACGTTGGGGAAGATGTTGAGGTTGAACCCGGCGCCGTGCATGGAGCGGACGATGCGGCGGACCTTGTCGGCGGGCATCGTCTTCGACAGTTCTTCGACGATGTGGTCGAAACGGGCCTGAATCTTCTCGGTGCCGTCGTCGTGGTCCAGGTCGACGTGCTCCGGGACCATGATCGCGACGCTGTGGCCGTTTCCGAGAGCGTGGGTCACGGCGTTGTCGTCGGTCATGAAGGAGAGCATGTCGGCGGTCTCGGCGTCGACGGAAGACATCCAGGACCGGTGCACGATCGGGAAGTGGTATCCGTCGGTGGTGTTCTCCAACTGGATCTTCCAGTTTCCGCGGAAGCGGAAGCAATGTTCGCCCTGCGTCTTGATGGGGAATCCGGCGCCCTGCTTCATGAACAGGTCCATCCACACCTTCGCGTCGCCGAGGAAGTCGTCGAGGGGTTCGACGTCGGGGTTGAAGCTGGCGAAGATCATCCCGGCGTAGGACTCCACCCGCAGGCTCTGCAGGGGCAGGTCCTTCTTGTCGAGGTCCTCGTCGTAACCGTCGGGGTACGGGATTCCGCGCAGTCGCCCGTCGAGGGCGTACGACCAGCTGTGATAGGGGCAGGTGAACCCGTTCGCCTTGCCCTTGGGGACCTCGCAGACGCTGGCCCCGCGGTGGCGGCACCGGTTCAGCAGGACATTGAAGTTCCCCTTGCGGTCGCGGTTGACGATCACCGGTTGCCGGCCGATGGTCGCCATCTTGTAGCTTCCGGCCTCGGGGATCTCGCTCTCGTGGGCAACCCAAACCCAGGTGCGGTAGAAGATCCTTTCGAGTTCCGCCTCGAACATGTCGGGGTCGGTGTACAGCGATCCGTCCACGCGGTCGTCCGTGGCGAGGGCCGCAAAGTTGGTGTCTGTAGTGGTGGTGGGATCCAGGGAAGTGGTCATCACGTTCTCTTTCCATTCGATTCGAACAGTCGTGTCGCCTCGTCGAGGCGAGTGACGAACAGCTTCTCGGTCGTGAAGTGCTTGATTCGGGCGATACCGCCCCGCACTTCACACTCGGCGGTGATGCGTGCGACGAGCAGTTCGGCCGATTCGTCCTCGTATCGCGACAGCTGCTGCATGATCCACCGCCCCCGCGCCGCGGGGCCGTCCACGTCGATCTGCTCACTCCCGAGCAGGTGCACATTTCCCCGAAAATGGGAGTTCGGTGGAAGGTACGCGGTGAGCATTCCGACGATCTCCGGCCGGCCCCGACGTGTGCCGAACTTGCGCGCGTACTCGGCGCCGATCCCTTCCCACACCGCGTCGGGCGTGAACAGCGAGGCGAGTTCCTCGACCGAAAACTCCACGGAGGGAACATCGCACAGTTCCATGTAGCGGCACATCACGCGGTGAACGGCCTCGCGGCTCTCGATGCGCTCGGTCGCGGTCGCAGAGTGCATTTTCCTCACACGCCGAGGTCGACGTCTTCGCGGACGGTGAGCGCACGGCCGATGCGGGCTTCGATCTTCGCGTATCGCCACAGCGTGTACTCGCCGACCGGGGTGGTGCGGAAGAGGTTGCAGACGGCCTTGACGGTCTCCTGGGTGTCGACGTCGGCGAGGATGTAGCAGGTCCAGGGCCAGCCGTCCGACGGTCCGACCAGGTGGCTGTCGTCGTCGATGTCGCCGATCACCCGGACTCCCGGTGTCTCGGCCACCGCGTCCATCATCCCGGAGAACGCCTTCCACACCAGCCCGCCCTGGCCGGTCGGGAGGTCGAAGAAGTTCTGGTTGATGCCGATGCAGAACAGGACTCGCAGCGGTGCGGTCTTGGTGTCACTCACGATTGGTCTCCTCGATTCGAACGGGGTGGTCAGATGAAGCCGGGGAACGGCGGGATGTCCATGAGCACCGCACCGGCGCTGTCGTAGATGCCGTCGCCGAGGAAGGCGTGCTGCGGCGGGACCAGGGCCTCGCGCATGTACCGCTGCATCGCGTTGCCGTCGTAGATCGCCCCGGTGCCCGACAACTGGAATGCGGTGTGCACGGCGGAGGCGCCCGCCTTGGCCACGTGCGTCGAGGACAGGCGAAGAAGCGCCGCAAGCTTGTCCGGGACGGGGTTACCGGCGACCACCGTGGCGTACGCCTCGTCGGTGACCTCGTAGAAGAAGGCACGGGCGGACCTCAGCGTCGCCTCCGCCTTGGCCAGGTCGATGCGGTAGTAGGCCCGATCGGCGAGCTTGGGCGCTCCGGTGATTCCCGTACGTCCCGCACCGACCTTGATCGCGTAGTCGAGCGCGGCGCGGCCCACTCCGAGATTGACGACGGCCAGGACCTGGGCGGCGTACGCGATGGAGGGGTAGCGGTAGAGGGGTTCGTCGACGGTCGGGGTTCCGCCCCGGATGAACGTCCGATCCTCGGGGACGACGACGCCGTCGACCTTCAGTTCGTGGCTTCCGGTACCCGACAGGCCGACCACGTCCCAGTTCTCGACGATCTCGACGTCCTTCGGCCACAGCAGGGCGGTGCGGGGTTTTCCGGCTGTGGAGTCGCCACCGCGGATTCCGACACCGAGAATGTCGGCACCCTTGCATCCGCTGGCGAACTTCCACTGCCCGGTGATCTTCAGGCCACCCGGCACCTGTTCGGCGGGTTGGACCGGGAACAGTCCGCCGGCGAAGACGAGGTCCGGGCTGTCCTTGTACAACTCCGCCTGTGTCGCGAGCGGCAGTGCCGCCAGGTAGACGAGGGCGGAGCCGAAGCTGGCAACCCAGCCCGCCGACGCGTCCACCGCGGAGATGCGTTCGATCATCCGCAGAAACTCGCTCGGGGGCAGCGCGTCGCCGCCGAATTGGCGGGGGGTCGCCGCGCGGTAGATGCCGATCTGCTTGAACTCGTCGATCATGTCGCGAGGCACGAACTTCTGGCGAGCGAACTCTTCCCGCCGCATTGCGACGTGCTCGAGGACGTCCTCGAAGGACAGCGTCCCGTTCGCGGAGGCGTCCGTCGTGTCGAGGGTCGGTGCGTTGGTCATCAAATACTCCGATCGACGCGAAGTAGAAGGGGTGATGCGTTTTTCGTGTCGAACTCACGCTATTGCGGTGGCGGGCATCACTCAATCGGTGCTTCCTCGCGCGGACGTGCAGAGATGTCGCCTCGGAGTAAAGGATTTCCCTATCGTGTCCGCGGTCCGTCCGCTCAGTAGACTCGAGGTGAGCCGAAGGAGGCCGCATTGTCCGATCTCGCGCCGTCCGACTACGAACGACTCGTCGAGTCCCTTCGCTACTGCGTCCTGGTCCATGATGCGGCCACCAAGGACATCCTCTGGGCGAACCGGGCTGCGTCCGAACTGCTCGAGTTCACGGTCGAGGAACTCAAACCGCTCAAGGCGCCCGACATGAGTTCCCCGGCGAAGCGATACCGCCGGTCGGTGGGACGGCGGTGGCTGCAGGAGGCTGTCGACAACGGGGCGGCGGTCATCGAATGGACGTATCGCGCGAAGAGCGGGCGAGAAATCCTGACGGAGGCGATCGCGATCCGGGTCGAGTTGAGCGCCCGGACCGTGGTGATGGTGCAGTTCCGCGACATCGAGCAGGAAACGTCGATGCGTCGCGACCTCACCCGCACCGAGGCCGACCTCACCCGCACCGAGGCCCGCCTGGCCGCGTTCCTGCGGAACATGGCCGAAGGAATCCTCGTCCTGGACGACGACAGCCGTATCACGTACGCGAGTGAGGCGGCGTCGCAGCTCCTGAAGGTTCCGGTGGCATCGCTTGTCGGCGAACGCTTCACGGAGTTCTGCCGGGCGGGGCAGTCACGGGAGAGCGTGCGGCGCGCCCTGCAACTGACGACCGCCGACGGGGGCTCCCAGAGCCTGCGCTACGAGGTGGAACTGTCAGCCGAGGAGCGCCGGTGGCATGCGGGGAGCTGCCAGCACATCGGTATCGAGAACGATCTGAGCGGCCACCTGCTGCTCTTCCACGACGTCACCGAACACGTCCGCACCGAGCAGGAGCACGAACGGGACTCGCAGTACCTCAATTACCTGGCCCGCTACAACGCGATGGGCGACATGGCGATGGCCATCGCTCACGAGTTGGCCCAGCCGCTCGCGGCCGCCACCAATTTCATCGCCGGAACGCAGAGCCGCCTCGACGACGGCCGGACCGGTCACGACGAGGTGAGCTGGGGCCTGGGGGAGGCGCGCAAGCAGATCGACCGGGCCAATCAGATCGTCCGGAGTCTGCGTGAATACGTGACGCAACTCGAGGAGTCACAGCAGATCGTCGATCTCAACGACATCGTCGACGAATGCGCGTATTTCATCGACATCCGGGCGCGGCAGAAGGGAGTTCGCGTCGAGTACCTCCGTGCGCACGACACGGTTGCCGTCGTGTGCGAACGTGTGCTCACCGGGCAGGTCATCCTGAACCTGTGTTTCAACGCGATCGACGAGATGGCGGAATGGCCGGCAGCCGACCGCATCGTGACGGTACGCACCGACGTCACCGAGACGGAGGGCGTCGTGAGTGTCGAGGACCATGGCAAGGGGCTCTCGCACATCCCGGACGGCCGAATCTTCGACGGCGCGTTCACCTCGAAGTCCACGGGTCACGGAATCGGGCTCGCACTGAGCCACCGCATCATCACCCGCCAGGGTGGGACACTCACCGCGCGCGAGAACGATCCGCACGGGGCCGTCTTCACGTTCACGTTGCCCGCCGATCTGAACCACTGAGCGGCCGACCCCCACGCGGGTAAAGGTTTCTTGGATTCCGTTGGGCGCGATCCGGTTCTAGCGTGGTGGGAAACACCACCGCGGCCCGGAGGTACCTCGTGGACTATTCGCATCATCACCGGACATTCCTGACCTGTTACGCCGACACCCACCGCTACGGGTGGCACCATGTCGACCTCTTCGTGCACGACGAGGACGGCAACGAAGTGAACTGGGTCCACTGGCAGACCCGCGAGGACGGACCGGACGGCGCCGACGCGGCTACCGCGCGCGTCGAACCGAACCTGAGACGGACCACCGACTGGCAACGCGGAATCAGCGCCGACGGAAGCGAGTACTGGATCGCCGAGGCGGCATGGGCTCAGTGACGGCCGTCGGCCACACCGGGGAATGCTCTCGGTAAAGAGCACGACTGCCTCGATTCGCAGCGCGCCCCCTCCATTGCCTCCACGCCCGGCGTCGCGCGGGTCGGTTGTGCCATCGCCATCACCGCCGCTGCTCACGCGGAGCGCGTCACCGACCGAGATTGCGGCAACAGTTACGGCTCTATGGGTACCGTGCCGACGCGGCGACCGCCGGTATCGAGCAGTGCTCCTAGCCGTTTCACGGTCTCCAACGTCACCTCTCGTTCGACAACCGAAAGCTCCGGTTGCTCTTTCTCCAAGCGGGTTTCGAAAAGCTGGAGATCGCCGACGTGGCGCAGCCATACCGTGAGCACGAGATTGGACCGTCCCGTCACTCCGCAGCAGACACGGACCTCGGGGTACTCGACGAGATCACGTCCCACCGTGTCGAGACACTCCGCGGGAACGCGCGCCCAGATCGTGGCGGTGACCGGCCAGCCGTTGAGGACGTGTGCGACTTCGCAACGGACCGAGAGGATTCCCTCACTCACGAGTCGGTCGAGACGCTTTCGCACAGTGGGTGCGCTGACACCGATCTGCTCGGCGAGTTCGACGGCCGACCGCCGCCCGTCGGGAGCGAGGGCTGTCATCAGCCTCTGCTCGTCTGCCCTGGGTGGCCGGGTCATCGTGCCTGTGTCGGGCACGTACGGACTGAGCACGTGCTGTTGCATCGGGCTGAGCGACCCGAGTCGCCACCGCACGCTCTCACCGTAAATGCGCGTCACGATCTTCGTTCGGATTCCGCGAACACCGTCGACGCGACTGAGGTCGTTCCGGATCCACTCGGACAGTGCACGGAGGTCAGCGACCATCACCGTCAGGAACAGGTCTTGTTCACCCGCGACGACCTGAATGCTCGCGACCTGCGGCACCGTCGTCAGCAACGTGGTCACATGCTCGCGGTGAGTGGGTTCGCAGGTCACGTCGACGAATGCGCTGCACTGGGCGTTGAGGAGCGACGGCCCGGGGTACGCGATCACCCATGCCACACCGTCCTGCACGAGTCTGTCCCAGCGCCGGGAGGCGGTGACGGGGCTGACCTGCAACGCCTCGCTCACCGCGCCCCACGGCGCGCGCGGGGCGATCTGCAGCGCGTGAGCGATCTGGTAGTCGATCTCGTCGAGCACCGCCTCATTCTGCATCACGGTCGCGAATATTTTCAGAATCGTCCAATCTCGGCCCTGGTTCGGCTCCGGACCTAAGTTGAGACCACTGCGACAGTCCGCTGCGGGAATGCTCACTCCCGGTGTGACTCCGACCCAATCGAAGGAGCTGATCGATGCCTGATCACGAGTTGCCCCAAAGGGGAGAACGATCGTATCGATACGAGTGGTATGTCGTGACGATCTGCATGATCGCGTATGTCTTCTCGTTCGTCGACCGGCAAGTGCTCTCGTTGATGATCGAGCCGATCAAGCACGATCTTCAGCTGAGCGACACGCAGTTCAGTCTGCTCCACGGGCTCGCGTTCTCCCTGTTCTACGCGTTCATGGGAATGCCGATCGCGGTACTCGCCGACAAGCGGTCGCGGCGTGTGATCATCTCGGCGGGCGTGGCCTTCTGGAGTCTGGCAACCGCGCTGTGCGGGTTCAGCAAGAATTTCACCCACATGTTTCTTGCCCGAGTCGGTGTCGGCGTCGGTGAGGCGGCGCTTTCGCCGGCTGCCTACTCGATGTTCAGCGACATGTTCCCCAAGGAGAAACTGGGGCGGGCGTACGGCGTCTACTCCGTCGGTTCGTTCATCGGGGGAGGCACAGCATTCCTCATCGGTGGATATGTCATCAACCTTCTTGCCGGAGTCGACAGCGTGCACGTTCCCCTGCTCGGCTCGATGTTCGGCTGGCAGGTGACGTTCCTGGTGATCGGGCTTCCGGGACTCTTGGTAGCCATATTGATCTTTTTCACCGTGCGCGACCCTGCCAGGAAGGGGCTGACGCGTACCGCTGACGGGCGGGTGGAGAAGGTGACCCTGCGCAACGCGTTCGCCTTCATCGGTGGGCACCGCAGTACCTTTGCCTGTCACTTTCTCGGGTTCTCGTTCTATGCGATGGTGCTTTTCGCCCTCATGGGGTGGACCCCGGCCTTCTACATACGCCACTTCGAGCTGAGCGCGACCACCGTCGGATACATGCTCGGAGCTGTCGTCCTCGTTGCGAACACCACGGGGGTTGTCTTCGCAGGTTGGTTCATCGACTGGCTGGCGCAGCGAGGGCACACCGATGCCGCTATGCGTGCGGGCGTGGTCGGTGCGGTGGGAATGGCGCTGCCCGCAGTGTTCTTCACCCAGGCGCCCGAACTCTGGCAGTCCATTACGCTGCTGTCCGCTGCGATGTTCTTCGCATCATTCCCGATGCCGGCGTCCACCGCGGCCATGCAGGTGCTCAGTCCGAACCAGGTGCGCGCCCAGATTTCGGCGCTGTTTCTGCTGACATCCAACCTCGTCGGACTGGGAGCAGGAACGACGCTCGTCGCAGTCCTCACCGACCGATACTTCAAGTCGCCGCAACTGGTGGGATCGTCGATGTCGGTCGTCATCGGAATCGCGGTCGTATTGACGGTGGCACTTCTCGGGCGGGGATGCCGTTATTTCCGCGAGAGCGCACGCACCGAGACGGTAGCGGAATCGATTTTGCTCGACCAGACCGAAATCGGCAATCCCGCGATCGATCCTTCGGTTCGCGGCGTCCGCATTCACTGATCATCCAACCGGTCACGAGATGGCCAGAAGAGGGAGAGCTTCACATGAAGGTTAGCGTTCTCGGTGGCGGTCACGGCTGCTACGCGGCAGCGGCTGCACTCGCGGAGAATGGGCACGAGGTGCGGTTCTGGCGACGGGACCCCCGCGCTCTCGCCGACATCTTGCGTCACGGCGGACTCACTATTCGGGACCACAAGGGGGAGAGGATAGTTGCTCTCGGTGACACACCGGGCACGATCGCGCCCACCGGTGTTCTGGCCGAGGCGATCTCCGGCGCGGAAGTGGTTGTGATCCCGCTCCCGGCACACACCCACGACGATCTTGCGCCGCAACTCGCGCCGCTGCTCGAGAACGGCCAGGTGGTGTTTCTCCCACCTGGCACGTTCGGAAGCTATCTCTTTGTCAAGGCAATGGCCGATGCAGGCAACCGTCACGATGTCGCATTTGCCGAGACAGGAACGTTGCCGTATCTGGCGCGCAAGCACGGACCAGCCGAGGTCGTGGTGAGTGGGTATGCGACGAGGCTTCCAACGGGGGTCTTTCCGGCCCGCCTCACAGACTCCACCCTGGCGGTCCTACGAGAGGTCTATCCCAGCGTCGAGCCTGTCGAGGACGGGCTGAGCGGTGCTTTGATGAACGCCGGGCCGGTGATACACCCTCCGCTCATCATGATGAACGCCGGTCCTCTCGAGCATTTCGATGCGTGGGACATTCATAACGAAGGCACGCAGCCGTCCATCAGAAGGGTCACCACTGCGCTGGACCGGGAGCGCATTGCAGTGCGCGAAGCACTCGGCTACCGAGCGCCGCATTTTCCACTGGCTGACCACTATTCGCTGGACGGAGACGAGTGGATGTACGGGCGGGCCGCGCACGAGAAGCTGACGGACAGCGGTGACTGGCGTGAGAAGATCGAGTTGGACAGCCACAGATACATGCTCGAAGACACGCGCCTCGGTCTCTCATTCCTGGTGTCGGTGGGCCGGTGGGCAGGTGTGCTGACACCGGTCGCACAGGGACTTCTGAATCTCGCGTCCGCGATCAGCGGAATCGACCTGTATGAGAAGGGTCGCACGCTGGAGGGGCTTGGCCTGTCGCAGCTGTCGCGCGAGGACATGCGCGAACTGCTTCACATCGGAGTACCGGCGTGATGGGACGGGTCCCGCATGTCGCAATCGTCGGTGCGGGACGAATGGGGCAGGGCATTGCGCTCGCGTTCATTCACGGTGGACTATCTGTCGCATTGATCGACATGAAAGTGCGTGAACCCGATGACGAGCGGCTGTACTCGGAGCGGGTTCGCCTCGATCTCGACCGGGAATTGTGTGCCAAGATCGGCCTGGGGCGGATCACAGCGGAGCAGGCGCGCGAGTCCGCCGGCCGCGTGAGCATCTTCGGCCGGGAGGACGGATTGCAGGCGTTGTCCGATGCGGACGTGGTGTTCGAGAGTGTGCCCGAGGTCATGACTGCCAAAGCCGCTGCATTGAGCTTGATCAGCGACGTTGCCCGGCACGACATTCCCGTGGCGTCGACGACGTCGAGTTTCCTCGTCACAGAACTTGCGACGCTGATCGAGGGGCCGCAGCGTTTCCTCAACGCGCACTGGCTCAATCCTGCAGATCTCATGCCTCTTGTGGAGATCAGCAGAAGCGAACAGACAGACGATGCTGTGATCGACGACGTCGTAGGGTTGCTCGAGCGGGTAGGGAAGGTGCCGGTCGTGTGTTCGGCCTCCGCCGGATACATCGTTCCGCGGATTCAGGCGCTCGCGATGAACGAAGCCGCGCGGATGGTCGAAGAAGGAGTGGCGAGCGCCGAAGATATCGACAAGGCTGTCCGCGTCGGCTTCGGCTTGCGATTCGCGGTGCTCGGACTCGTCGAATTCATCGACTGGGGTGGTGGCGACATCCTGTATTACGCGTCGCGGTACCTTGCGGGCATGCTCGGTGATCGATTCGAAGCGCCGGAGGTCATTGCCGCGAACATGGCGTCGAGTCGAAACGGTCTCCGCGACGGCCAGGGGTTCTACACCTACGATCCCGATACGGTTGGTGACTACAAGTCCCTTCGCATGAGGGAGTTCTCGGTCCTCCTCGACGAAGTCGGGCTCAGCCCCGAGTACGGAGCAGCCCTTGCTCCGGTGCCGGAGAAGACCCGCCGCGGATAACGGGAGTGGTCCACGACGGTTCCCGCGGAACGGCCCCACATCTGATGTGGGGCCGTTCCGGCTCAGATAGGTAAGCCGACTACGACGCGACACTCGCGGCGACGCGCTGGAACACGACCTCTCCACCCAGCACGGTCGAGACGACCTGCATTGCCGGGATGTCGTGCGGGTCGATGGTCTCGAGGTCGCCGTCGAGGATGCATAGGTCGGCCACCTTGCCGGCCTCGAGGGATCCCTTCCAGTCCTCGGCGAAGTCCTGCCAGGCCGCGTTGATCGTGTAGGTGCGGACGGCGTCGGCCAGGCCGATGCACTGGTCGGGCCCGCTCACCGCGCCGCTGGCCTTGCTCTCGCGCAGGATCATCGTCGAGATGCCCTGGCGCCAATCGGGCGGTGTGACCGGTGCATCGGAACTGCTCATCAGGTGCACCCCGGATTCGACGGCGCTGCGATACGGCCATTCGTAGGCGGCTCGTTCGGTCCCGACCACCCCGACCTCCAGGTCGGCGATCGTCCACTTGATCGTCGGGTTCATGTTGACGCCGATGCCGTTGTCGGCCAGGCGCTTCAGGGTGGCTTCGCTGATGAAGTCGCCGTGGATCAGGTAGTGCCGGGCATCCTCACGGGGGTGCGCATTCTGCGCGGCGATGATTGCGTCGGCGACGGTGTCGATGGCACGGTCACCGGTGACGTGCACACCGATCTGGTAGCCGGACTCGTGGGCGATGCGGACCATCTCGGTCACCTCGTACACCTGACGCTCGTCGGTGTCGCCGCCGACGCAGAGTGAGCCGCAGCCGCCGCCGACGTACTCCTCGTGCATCCACGCGGTCTTGCTCGGCGGGATCCCATCGGCGAACACCTTCACCCCGAGCACCCGGAACATCCGCGGATCCACCGATTCCGGAACCTCGATGTCCGCCAGGTTCTGTCCAAAATCCTCAGCCGATCCGGACATTCCGGTGGGCAGGAGGAGAAGGTTGACGCGGGCGCCCAGTTCGCCGCGGCGGGCGAGGTCGGCATACACCGCGAGGCCCTCGGCGCCCATCGCGCCACCGGCGAGGGCCTCGCCGCCGGGGCCGATCGCGGGATCGGTGAAGCTGGTGATGCCCTCGCTCTGCAGAATCGAGATCGCCGAGCGGAGTGCCTCCTCCCGGCGCTCCCGGGTGAGGGCCGGGAGAACACGCTGCACCAGCGCCTGCGCACCCTCCATGACGATGCCGGTCAGCAGGCCGTCCTCACCGACGGGCATGAGGCTGCCCGGCGGCAACGGGGTGGTCTCGTCCACCCCGGCGAGCGTGAGCGCCGCGCTGTTCACCCACGACGTGTGGCGCGAGAAGTCCTGCAGGAAAACGGGATTGTTCGGGGACACCTCGTCGAGGTCCCAGCGGGTCGGCGTCCGACCGGCCTCGGCGAGACACTCGTCGAGATACCCGTCGTCCCAGCCGGTTCCGATGATCCACTCGCCGTCCTCGGCCGCGGCGGCGGCCTCCCGCACGAGTTCACGGACGTCCGCGATCGACCGGACAGCCGGGAACGACACGTCCAGCGACAGCGGCGGAGTGTCGAGCCCGTAGGCGATGGCGTGCAGGTGCGAGTCGTTGATTCCCGGGAGGATCGTCTTCCCGCCGAGGTCCGTGACCACGGTGTCCGGCCCGATCAGGGTTTCGATCTCCGCATCGCTGCCCACCGCGTGGACGAGTCCGTCGCGCACCGCAAGGGCGGTGGCGATCGTGAAGTTCTCGTCGACGGTGAAGACCTTGCCGTGGGTGTAGACGGCATCGGCGTAACTCATCGGTTCCTCCAGGTTGCTGTCGGTGGGATGGATGTCAGACGGCCATGGGAGCCATGCCCAGGATCATCAGTGCGGATCCCGTCGCCGCGGTCGTGATGCCGGACCCGTGTTCGGGGCGCGGGGTGGAGCGAAAGAGATGCAGTGTCAACAGTGCCCAGCACACGAGCACAGCGAGAGGGAACCAGCCCGTCGAGATCCCTGCGCCACCGTGGTGGTGGCCCGAGGGTGCCGGCGCCGACGCCGTCGAGGCGGGAGCGGACGTCGGGGCCAGGAGCAGTAGCACCCCCATGGCGGTGAGGTCCACCGCGCAGGGAACGGCTGTCCGGCGGTGCATGGTCTCACCGGTGACGAAGACGGCGAGGGCGATGAGGACGGCACCCTCGAGCAGGTGAATCCCCGCCGGCACGCCGGGGATCATCATCGCGACCATGGACACCGCCATCGCACCGTGCGCGATCCGCACCCGGCAGTCCGTTCCGTGCGCCCGCCACATCGGCACGACGGCCCCGACCGCACCGACGAGCATCGCCGCGTGCACGGCAGGGATCTCGAACATCGTCGAACTCAGATCGTGGGGGTGAGTTCGCGACGCTGCCCGACGTCCGCCCGGCTCTGCCGGGTGACCCGGGCGACGACCAGTCCGGCGACGAAGAACAGAGCGATCACAGCCAGCAGGATGTCCGCGAGCAGTTCCGACCCGCCGATCAGCGTGGTGAAGTTGTCGAGCACCAACCCGGTGACGGCCACCAGACCCACGCATCCGAGCACCGGAGCGATACGCGTGTGCCAGAGTCGGGTATCCAGCCGGGTGCGGGCGAAGAACGCGATGATCGCGACGCTGGTGAGCACCATCAGCACCAGGATGCTCACGGTGGCCAGACCTGCCATCCAGGTGAACAGTTCCAGCACCGGGTCCGCGCCGACGAGCGCGAACACCCCCACGACCACCGTCGCGGAGATCGTCTGGGCGACCGAGCCGATATGCGGGGATCCGTGCTTGGTGTGGGTGCGGGACAGTGCGCGCGGAGCCGCGCCCTTGCGGGCCAGGGCGAACACGTACCGGGAGATGGCGTTGTGGAAGGCCAGGAGTGCGGCGAACAAGCTGGTGACCAGCATGATCGCCATGACATCGGCCGCGGGTCCGCCCAGGAAGTGCGCGGCGGCGGCGAACGTCAGCCCGGCAGGGTCGGCGGCGGCCGCCGCGGAGACGTCGTCGCTGCCGAACGCGAGCACCACCGCCCAGCTCGCCAGCGCATACACCAGTCCGATGACGATCACGGCGGCGTACGTCGCGATCGGAATCGTGCGCCGGGGGTTGCGGGCCTCCTCGCCGTAGATCGCGGTCGCCTCGAAACCGATGAACGACGCGATCGCGAACATCAATGCGACACCGGGGGATCCGCTGAAGAACGACGTCGGGGTAAACGACGCGAAGTCGATACCCGCGGCCCCGCCCCGCACCAGCACGCCGAACGACAGCGCCAGGATGATGCCGATCTCGAGCACGAGGAGCACCCCGAGGACCTTGGCGCCGAGGTCGATGCTGCGGTATCCGAGCACGGCCACGAGTGCGATGAGTACCAGCGCCCACATCCACCACGGCAGGTCGGGTCCGTCGTACTGGACCACGAGGCCCCGAATCGTCGCGGCGGCCAGGCCGTACACGGCGGCCTGAATGGCGGTGTAGGTCAGCAGAGCGAGGCCGGCCGCGCCGAGCCCGCAGGACTCGCCCAGCCCCTTGGCGACGTAGGCGTAGAAGGCGCCGGTGTCGACCATGTGGCTGCTCATGGCCGCGTATCCGACGCTGAAGACGAGCAGGACCAGTGCGGCGATGAGATAGGCGGTCGGGGCGCCCGCGCCGTTGCCGATCGCGATCATGACGGGCAGAGCGCCGCCGATCGCGGTCAGCGGTGCGGCCGCGGCGATGACGAGGAAGACGATCCCGACGACGCCGATGGATCCGCGTAACGTGCCAGCTCCCGAACCCGTGGTGGTGTCAGACATCTGTTCCCCCGTCCGCGTGGCAGCTGCCGCCTCCGGTCGCGCAGTGCTTCGACGTCGTGCGGGGAACGTCGAGAGCGGGGTTGCGGTCGAAGAAGCCGTTGGGCTTCAACGTGAATCCGGTGTAGTCGACGGGCATGATCGGCCAGTCCTCCGGTCGCGGGAAGTGCGTGAGGCCGAACGTGTGCCAGACGACGACGTCTTCGTTCTCCAGATCCCGATCGCCGGCCACGAAGCTGGGCAGTCCGGCGCCACCCGCGTGCTGGTTCACGAAATCCCCTGCCGCGTAACGCTCCTTCTCGTCGAACTGGGTGACCCACAGGTGCTTGGTGGCGAACGTCGCCCGCGCCGCGATCGAGGAGTCGTCGTCGGCCAGCAGGATCGGCTGACCCTCCGGGTGGAGTGCGTACGCCACCGGCTTGCCCAGACGATTCAGCTTGTTCGGGTTGCTGATGTGCCACACGCGTCCGACGCTGTTGTCCGCGAGGCGCTGCGCCTCGGATTCCTTCGTCAGCGGCGTGCGCTCGAGGGTGAACGCGTTTCCGTGCAGGTTTCCGGGGCCCATCTTCACCCGCTTGGTCTGCACCTCCTCGACGGAGTTGCGGTCGCCGTCGATCATCATGTCGAGGCGGGCGCTGAACAAGTGCTGGTGGTACGGGGCGCCGAGGCCGGGGGCGATCTCCGAGGCATACGGGTAGTCACCGCCCGGGTGACCCGACGTGAAGACGATGCCGGTGGCCTTGACCTCGAATTCGATGGTGCCGTCGAGGTACAGGTACCAGAAGAAGCCGTAGTCGTAATTGCCGATGGTGGTGAAGAAGGAGATGACGAGACGGCGCTGGCGGCGGGTCTCGGCGGAGCCGGCCCACAGATCGGTGTGCTTCCACAGCACGCCGAAGTCCTCCTCGTGCATGCACACGGCGTTCTTCAGCGTCTTGGGGGTGCCGAACTCGTCGGCGATGACGGCGTCGAAGTAGGTGATGTCGCCGACGCAGTCGCAGCCGAGTTCGAGGGCGTTCGCGTAGCGGCCCACCATGTACTCGCCGGTGTCGAAGTAGTTCTGCCACGACCGGACCGGCGAGGGATCGCCGTAGGGCACCACCATCTCGGCGATGGACGCGCGGTGGATGATCGGGCGGACCCGGTCACCGTCGGCGAATCCGAGCTGATGGAGGACGAGACCCTCGCGGGCGTCGAAACCGACGCGGAACGACCACTTCTCCCAGTCGACGCGGTTGCCGTCGACGACGAAGCTGGGGCCCTCGGGCTGGGTGATCTCGATGGGCTTCTGGGTGGTGCGCAGGGGGCCGGTGACGGCGAGGTCGTCGAAGTTGCCCGATTCCTCGGGGACCGGGACGGCGCCGAGGTCGAGAACATCGGTGACGGTCCGGTTCATGACGTCGACGAATCCGACGAGCCCGTCGATCGGGTGGGCCCAGGCATGGTCCTTCGGGTGGTCCTGGCGGAACGCGAGCCCCCGGAGGATCCGTGTGCCCGTCTCGCCGGGGTAGTCGAAGACACCCGCGGAGAGGGGAGCGACCCGGACGTCGGCGACGTCGAGTCCGCGGGCGGCGAGCGCGGCGAGCCAGCGTTCGTCGGCGGCCAGTACCTGCTCGACGAGTTCGAACTCCTCGTCCAGGACGGGCATCTGACCGTCGCGGGCGGCGTCGAGGGTCACCGAGCTGATCACCGACCGCTGGGTCACGGACACCACGACGTCCACCGCATTCGGCGACGAGATGTCGTGCAGCAGAACGCGGAATCGGCGATCGGTCTCCGGGGCCTCCGCCGTGTACAGCGTCGACTTGTCCGGTTCCTCGAGGCCGACGTAGACGAATCTCGTCTGCTCGGTCAGCGCGTCGGCGGCCTCGAGGATCTCGCGGAGGGAGGCGATTTCTTCGACGGTCGGCAGCGACAGCGGGTGGTCGATACGCGCAGGGGAAAGGGTGGGCATGTCGCGATCCTTTGGTTCTACGGGCGTTGAATAAAAAGCTTAGTGACGTACGTTACAGCCGAGGTGCCCTCGTGTAAACAGTGAGTTTCGCGCCCGAACATACTGACCGTTCGGTCAATAATGCCGAGCTAACAGATTCCGGGGCAACGTTTTTGGTCGAGCCGCGGCCGGCTCAGAGCGCGGCGACGAACTGCTCGAGCATCTCCAGCTGACGTGCCGCCGACGTTTCGCCCGGCGTGAGGACACCCAGAATCTGCATGCCCATCATCATGTTGAGTAGTTGCTCGACCACGATGCTGACGTCGATGTCGCCGACGGAGCCCTCCTCGCGCGCCTGCTCCAAGAAGACGGCCATCTGCTCGCGCCAATTGTCCATCGTCCGGCGGTTGGTCGCGGCCATCTGCTCGTCGTACATGGCCCGGGGCCACAGCGAGGCGGCGATCCGCGCCTCGAGGAGTTGCTCCTCGTTGATCGGCATCACTTCGCGGCACAGGATGCGCAGCGCGTCGAGCCCGGTCGCGTCGCCGAGCGCCTCCGCGATCCGGCGGTCGGTGGCCTCGGAGATGTGCTCGTACGACGTCCGGAGGATCTCGTCCTTGCCGGCGAAGTAGTGACTCAGGGCGCCGTTGGTGTAGCCGGCCTCGGTGGCGATGTCGCGCATGTTGGCGGCGTCGATACCGCGGGTGGCGATCAGCCGCCAGGCGGCGGCGGTGATGCTGCGCCGACGCTCGTCGTGATCCACGAGCTTAGGCACGACGCGTACCTACCCCACCAGCGATCATGCGACCACGGTATCAATGAGCTCCGCCGAGATTGAGAACGACCACTCCCGAGACGACGAGACCCAGGCCGAATACCTTGGTCGCGGTCAGCGGCTCGCCGAGGAACGCCGCGCCGATCGCGACGATCGCCGCGGTCCCGAGCCCCGACCACATGGCGTAGGCGATGCCGACCGGCACCGTCTTGACCGCCTGCGACAGGAACACGAACGCCAGAATGTAGCCGGCGAGGCACCCCACCGACGGCCAGAGCTTGGTGAAGCCCTCGGTGGACTTCAGTAAGCTTCCAACTGTTGCCGATATATCTAACACTATTGATAGGTTCTGACATCGTCTGCCGGTATGAATTGATGAGGCCGCGGAATGCTGGGGATGTCGGTGGTTGGGCTGTGCACGGCGGCATGGGAGGGCCGGTGGCCTTCTCGGCGCACCGGTTCGGTTCACCGACTCGTTGACCGCGCGGACCTCGACTCCTATCTGGGCAGGCCCGGATGGGAGTGTGCGGGAGCGACGCCGGAGAGGTGGAGGCAGTGTATTGCCGGGTGGGGGCTCGACATAACAAAGGAGCGTTGACGGCCAATCGGGAAAAGATGTTGCGGGAGAGCGCTACTGGTGAGGTGCATTCGGGTATGCATGGATCGCGGTTCGAGTCCGCGGGGGCAGCGGGCGGGGTTGGGCCGGATGCTCGACGGCGCGACTGAGGGCCGGTTCACGGTGGTGTGGCGCGGGATCGCTTGGCACGCCTGCGGACTCCCTCCGAGGCTAAATGTCGGGGGTCGGCGTTACAGTCGAGACCGTATGAGGCCGGGGGTGCCACATGTGCTGGTGGGAGGGTTGATGGATGACGTCACGGCGGTGCCGGCATCGTTGTTCGGCCCGTTCTCTGGGCGCTGTGGTCGAAACAGAATCAACGACGGGGTCTCCACGACGCCGCGGCAGTTCGCGTTTACCACCCGCGCCCATGTGGCGATCGACGACGCAACCGGCGAGCCGATCGGACTCGACGACGTCGACACCCGGGTGGGATGGCTGCTCGACCTGATCGCCGCGGCCGGCGCCGAGTTGATGTCGCGGCTGTGGCATCCGGCGACCTTCGATGTCCTCGCCGCCGGCCGTGACCGCCACGACCGCAGACTGCCCACACAAGGTCACGTCGCCGCGGCCCGCCTCGGCTGGAACCCGCGATACCCGGACGGGGCTTATGTGCCGTCGCGGGTGAGCCGGGTGGTGACCGCTCAGGTGATGGCGACCCTGCGGACCCTGGCCTACCGTGACGCCGCGATCGCGGCGCTGTCGACCCGATTCGATCCGGACACCGGGGTTGTGGCGCCGCCGATCGGGTCGGGCGATCACGTGTCTGCGGGTTTCGCTCGGGGCGTGCAACGTCAGCTCGCCGCCCGCGCCCGCTCCAGTGGCGGGGAACCGGCCGGCCGGGTGCGGATCACCGACCTGCAGGAACCACCGCGAATGGCGGCCATGGCCCGACTGTCGGCCGCCGATCGACAGCTCGCACAGATCACCGTGGCAGACCACGAGCTGGTGTTGACGGTGAAGCTGCCAACCAGCCCCGCACCGGCCGGGCGGGCGCAGTGGCGCGGGGTCCGGCTGACCGCCGCCATCCCCGCGCACCTACACCGCCGGGCGATCACCGACTGGCATCTGCCGACCCTGATCCTCGACCGCCGGGGCCTGCTCTGGCAGTGCGCCGCGACCGAACTCGTCCCGGCAGACGACCCGGAATCGGCCGCGGTCGCGGTCGGGGTCGACTGGTCCCCGTCCACACTCGGCGCCGCCGCCATCACCACCGACAGCCCGGAGGGGCTGGTGTCGGATTACCGGGGCTGGACCTACGACGACCGCGGCCTCGGGATCAAACTGGCGCGCCTGCAGGCCGAAGGCCAGATGCTGCACCGCAAGGCCGCCCGGCTGACGCGGCTGACCGCCACCGCCCCACCGGAGGTCCGCGCCCAGCTGGAGGAGAAGATCGCCGTCCTCAGCGAGCATCGGACCGCGGTGGGCGTCAAACGGGGCAAGATCAACCGGGAACTGGCGTTCCACTTCGCCCGCCAAACCATCGACTACGCCGCCACCGCGGGCGCACACGTGATCGCGGTCGAGGACCTCACCACCCTCGAGACCCGCGGCCACGGACACGTCAACAACAATCGGGCCGCGCAGTCCGCCCGCCGCCAAGCCGTCGCCGCTCTCACCCACACCGCCGCCGGTGTCGGTGTGACGGTGGTCTCGGTGCCGGCCCGCGGATCCTCCGCGTTGTGTCCGGGCTGCGACGAACCCCTTTCGCGCCCCGGCGGATACCACACTGCGTGGTGCCCGGGTTGCCGGGTCGGCGGCAACCGGGACCACGTCGCCGGGGTGAACCTGGCCAAACGCGCCCTGCTCGGTAGAACCAAGGTCACCCGGCGGCGTGGGCAGATGCCTGCCGTCCGGGTCGCCGAGCACGCATCGGTGCGCCGGTGCCGCGACAAGAACGGTCCCACCCCGCGTCGGCCGCGGCACCGCCGGGTCCGCCGCAGCCTGCCCACCGTCACACGGCGGTTGGGGGTGACTCCGAAACAGCATGTTCCTGCACCACAAGCGTCGGTGTGGGACACGGTCAAACCCGCACCGCCGCACGGGGGCGCGGGTAGCCGTGACACACGTCTATCTCAGGCGCCCGCCACGCCAGCGGCAGACATTATGAGATCTACGTAGACGCTGCCGTCCCGGACGTGTTCGTCCGAGTGGCACATCCCCGACGCCGCCAGCTGCAGAAGCACTTCACCGTGCTTCGGCGGGTCGAGTTCCAGTTCTTCGATCTGCCACGGCTGACCGGGCTCCCACAACACTGCGGCCTGGGTTTTCATAAGTCCTGCTCCTGTCCGACGACGTCGATGCTGGGGGCGATCAGAGGATGATCGTGACGACCTTCTCCTCGGTGTTGGCTTCGATTCCGGCCCAGCCGAGTTCGCGGCCGGTGCCGCTGGTCTTCATGCCGCCCCAGGGCAGTGCGGGGTCGATGGGTGCCCAGCCGTTGACCGCGACCGCTCCGGCGCGGACCTTGCCGGCGAGGGTGTGGGCGTGGGACACGTCGCGCGTCCAGATGGAGGCGGCGAGCCCGTAATCGGTGGCGTTGGCGATCGCGATCGCCTCGTCGGTGGTGTCGAACGCGATGACGGTGCCGACGGGGCCGAAGATCTCCTCGCGCGCGATCTTCATGTCGTTGTTCGCGTCCGCGAAGATGGTCGGCTGGACGAAGAACCCGTCCCCGTCCGGACGGCCACCGCCGGCGGCGACCCGTGCGCCTTCGCTGCGTCCGGCCTCTATGTAGCCGAGGACGGTGTCACGCTGCTTCGCGTTCACCAGGGCGCCCATCGTGGTGGCCGGATCGAACGGGTCGCCAAGGACCTGCGCGGCAGCGGCGGCGGCGAGACCGTCGACCACCTGCGAGTACAGCGAGCGGTGCACCAGGATGCGGGTGCCCGCGGCGCAGACCTCGCCCTGGTTGAAGAACAGTCCCATCGCGGTGCCGTTGATGGCGGCCTCGAGGTCGGCGTCGGGGAGGATGATCTGCGGGGACTTGCCGCCGAGTTCGAGGGTGGTGCGCTTGAACGTGTCGGCGGCGCGCTTGGCGATGATCCGGCCGACGCGGGGGCTGCCGGTGAAGCTGATCTTGTCGACGCCGGGGTGGCCGGCGAGTGCGTCGCCCGCGACCTCGCCGAGCCCGGGCACGATGTTTACGGTGCCTGCGGGCAGTCCGGCCTCTTCCAGCAGCGTCGCGAGGTGCAGGATCGACAGCGGTGCGTCCTCCGGTGGCTTGACCACCAGGGTGTTCCCGGCAGCGAGCGCGGGGGCGATCTTCCATGCCGAGATCATCAGCGGGGTGTTCCACGGGACGATCGCGCCGATCACGCCGACTGGTTCGCGGACGGTGTACGAGTGGGTGGGCTGGCCGAAGTAGCCGGCGGTCGGGATGGATTGGCCGGTGATCTTGTCGGCCCAGCCGGCGAAGTGCCGGAACGTGCCCGCGGCCATCGGGATGTCGAGCATGGTGGGCTGGCCGACGGGCTTGCCGACGTCGAGGGCCTCGAGCCGGGCCAGGATCTCGCCGTCGCGTTCGATGAGATCGGCGACCTTGTTCAGGATCCGTCCGCGGGCGGCGCCGGGCAGTGACCCCCATTCACCGTTCAGTTGGGTGCGGGCGGCCCGGACCGCGTCGTCGATGTCCTGGGCGGTGCCGGACGCGATCTGGGCGAGGGGGCGACCGGTGGCCGGGTTCAGATCCGTGAACGTCCCGCCGTCCGACGCCGCGCGCCACTGCCCGCCGATGAACAACTCGGTCGCGGTTCCATCAGGAAGTCCTGTGGCACTGACGTTCTCGTGTACTGCGGTCATAGCGTCAACTCTCCCGGTGGTGTTGTGATGGCTGTCACAAGCATGCGGGCGCGGGCGCGGCGTCGTCTTGCACGCATGCGCATGGTTGTTGCTCGTATGCGCACCGATTCACCGTCCGGCGTAGTGAGTCGCGGTTTCCTGACAGTAAACGGCGCTGCTACGATGCGGACGTGACCACTCGACCCGAGACCGAGGTCCACCGCGACACGGGAGACCCAGCGCCCGTCGAGCGTGAGGTGCCGTCCGATACGCCGACCGGGCCCGATCTCGAGAAGGTGATCGCCAGGCAGGTGCGGTCGCTTCGTAAAGCCAGTGGACTCTCCGTGGGGGACATGGCGGCCAAAGTCGGAATCTCGAAGGCCATGCTGTCGAAGATCGAGAACTCGCAGACCTCCTGCAGTCTGTCGACGCTGGCGCGTCTGGCGGCCGGACTCGACGTGCCCGTCACCTCTCTGTTCCGGGGCGCCGACACCGCCCGCGATGCCGTGTACGTCGAGGCGGGCCACGGTGCGGTCATCGTCGGGCGAGGCACCCGGGTGGGCCACCACTACGAACTGCTCGGCGCACTGCGTGGGCAGCACAAACGACTCGAGCCGGTGCTGGTCACGCTCACCGACTCCAGCGAGACGTTTCCGCTGTTCCAGCATGCCGGCACTGAACTGCTCTACATGCTCGAAGGCGTCATGGTCTACGGGCACGGCGAGGCCGAGTACACGCTGCGGCCGGGGGATTCGCTGCTGCTCGACGGTGAAGGTCTGCACGGTCCCAACGATCTCGTGCGGTTGCCGATTCGCTTTCTCGCCGTCACCGCATACCCCGACCACCACGAGGACTGACGGCGGTCATCGAGATTTCGACCTTCCTCCGCCTCCGCGCCGGGCGTAGAGTGGCGGTTGGTTCGAAAGGTCGTGGTTACCGTGATAGCGACAGTTCAGATAGCGTCCGACGACAAGACCGCGCTGCCCTTCGACCGCCTCGAGCCGGTTCACGTGGCCACGGCCGGCACAATCGGTGTCTACTATTTCGACTACGGCACCGATGCGCGGATGAATCCGAATGATCTCGGCGACTTCTACGTCGTTCAGATCCCGCTGTCGGGTACGGCTCGAATTACCTCTGGCGCAGAGGAATTCGATTCGACCATGTCGATCGCGTCGATTCTGCAGCCTGGACGCCCCGCAACCATGCAGTGGCACGAAGGGCAATCTCAGCTGATCATCCGACTGGCGCGCCGAAGTCTCGACGAGCACTTGCAGGAAATTCTCGGCAGCCCACTCGTCGAACCCCTGCGATTCGAGCCGCAGATGGAACTCGGAAGACCCGCGATCCGTGGGTGGCGTGAGGCGGTCGAACTACTCGAGCACGAAGTGACGAATCATGCCTCGATTACTTCCGATTCGGCCGCCATGCAGGAATTCGACCTGATCGTGCTGAGTCAGTTCCTTTCGGCCCAGCCGAACAACTACAGCACGAGGCTTCGGGGTCTGGCTCAGAGCCTGACCTAGCTGGGACACAGGCAGTGGCCCTGCCCCCGCAGCATTCCGCGGGGCTGGGCCACTGCCTGTGTCGGACGCTGGATCAGGCCTTCGCGGGGTCCGCCGCCCTGGTCGTGATCGCTTCTGCACCGAGCACCGCGTCGGTGCTGTGCTTCGAGGCGCCGGTCAGGCCGACGGCATCGAGCACGTAGGCCGTCTCGCCGTGGACGGAGACGTCGAGACCGTCGTATTCGCTTTCCTGGTCGGCGCGGATGCCCATGAATTTCTTCAGTGCGAGGACGATCACCAGCGTGACCGCGAAGGAGTACGCGAGAACGGCTGCCACGGCGACACATTGGCGCCACAGCACGTCGACGCCACCACCGTAGAAGAGTCCCGTCGCACCGCTGGGAGCGGCCGGATCCGCGAGGAAACCGATCAGAACGGTACCGAGGATGCCGCCGACCAGGTGCACGCCGACGACGTCGAGTGCGTCGTCGTAGCCGAGCCGGTACTTCCAGGAGACCGCGAAGCAGCAGACCGCGCCGGCCGCGCCTCCCACGACCAGCGCGCCGAGGGGTGAGACGGCGCCACAGGCCGGCGTGATGGCGACCAGCGCCGCGATCAGACCCGACGCGGCGCCCAGCGACGTGGCGTGGCCTTCGCGCAGTTTCTCGACGACCAGCCAGGCGCAGATGCCGGCGCACGACGCGGCGACCGTGTTGAGGATGACGACGGACGCACTGTTTCCGGCGGAGAGAGCCGAGCCACCGTTGAACCCGAACCAACCGAAGAACAGGATTCCTGCGCCGAGCATGGTCAGGGGAAGGCTGTGCGGGCGCGGCGAGACGGGGAACGTCTTGCGGGCCCCGAGGACCAGGACGACCGCGAGAGCGGCAACGCCGGCATTGATGTGCACGGCCGTGCCGCCGGCGAAGTCGACGGCGCCGAGGGTGTTTGCGATCCATCCACCGATCACCGATCCGTCCTCGGAGTCGAACGCGAAGACCCAGTGTGCGATCGGGAAGTAGACGAACGTGGCCCACAGTCCGGCGAACACCATCCAGGCACCGAACTTCATCCGGTCGGCCAGCGCTCCGGAGATGAGCGCGACGGTGATGCCGGCGAACAACAGCTGGAATCCGGAGACCAGGGCGGGCGGCAGTCCGGGTTCGGCGGGGGCCTCCAGTAATGAACTGGAGCCGAAGTACTTGAGGGGGTCGCCCAGGAGGCCGAGACCGCCGAGGGAGTTACCCAGCACGGCGGAGTAGCCGAACACGATCCACAGCACGCCGACGACGGCGAACGCGCCGAACGTCATCATGGCCATGTTGAGGGTGTTGCGCACGCTGACCATTCCGCCGTAGAACATTGCCAGGCCCGGCACCATGAGGCTCACTGCCGTGAAGGCCGCAAGAATCCAGGCGGTGTCGGCCGCAGCGACTGCTTCGTTCATAGTCGTCCACCTTGATCGAGGATGGCGTGACACTTGTCGTGTCCGCCTTTGGGAATCAATGTCTAGTGTCAGTGAACCAAAGCGGAGATTGCGGAAATGGTTCGCCGCGTGACAACTGCGTAACGGACTCCGGCGTGCGCCTGCGTGCTGGTGTGCGAAACAAAGTATCTTGACAGTGGAATTTCTAGGTTAGGAGAAAGCGTGACCACAGTTCGCGAGGCCCGCATCGTCCGTCACGCGGATCGCCGGATCACCCCGTGGGCCAACGGCGCGGGCACCACAGCGGAGATCGCCGCCGGTGTCGCGTCCCGGTGGCGATTCAGCGTCGCGACGCTCGAGGCGGGTTCGACTTTCTTCTCGCCGTTTCCCGGGGTGGATCGGATACTCACGGTGATCGGCGACCATCCCGTGTCACTCGACTTCGGCGGCGGCCCCACCCTGATTCCGCGCCTGAGTCCGACGGCCTTCGCCGGTGAGCGCGGCCCCGACTGCGTGGCGGAAGGGCCGACCGAGGCGTTCAACGTCATGGTCCACAGGACCACCACCGCGGCCTCCGTGATTATGTGGACAACATCTCGCAGTCAAGACACCGCCACCGGTTGTTGACCTCGCTCGTCTGAGAAGTATCGATAGGTGCCCGATTTGGGTGCTTGGGGTCCGGCTCACCGGTGGGGGTACTTAGGTTCGTCCGGGCGATGTGGTCGAGTAGGACGGACAAACTCGAGACGGCGCTGGTGTCCCCTTCGTCGAGTGGCTGCACGCACTTGCCTGCGAGGGCGTCGGCGAGGCTCCTCCGGTCGAGTGAATCTACGTGTTCCCTCCGAGCACGCGCATCAGGAATAAGTCCGGCCAGGACAATGGCAGAAGAACCCCCGGATCCGGACGCGTGCCGGTCTCGATTACGTGCGCCCAGGGCTGTCGTCTCAGTGACGCTGGTAGGTCAGGGACCAGGGTTGCTGTCCGCGGCCGATCTGCTGCCAACCGTCGTTCTCGATGGCGCGCCGAAGCTCGGCCAGGGACGCCGTCATCCCCGGCGCCCACGCTTCCTGTGGCGGAACGGTGCCCCACATGCGGGGGACCGGGAAGGTGGAACTGAGATACCGAGGCCGGCCGTTGACGACACCGACGAACCGCATGTACGTGTTCCCCGATTGGGAGGCCAGGGTCGCCAATAACGAAGCCCACCAGTGCCGCGCCCCAACCTCTTCCAGCTCGACCCGCAACGTCTTCGGCTCTGCCGACATGCTGCCCATTGTGGCTTCCTCACTCATGTACGCACAGGACGATGTCAGATCGGGATCGAGGCAAGGGCGACCACGAGGAAGACGAGGAGTTCGGCGGCCCCGGTGATGAGCGCGGAGCCGCTGATCATTGCGGCGGTCACGGTCGCCGCCGCCGTGGCACCGATCGCGAGTCGCGGTGCTGTGTAACCCGGCACCGCGGGACTGTCGTCACGTCGGGGATGGTGGTGCAGAGGTGATTGCGAGAACATCGGTTCCCTCTCTTCCCTCCGTGACGCCTTTCGCTACCCCACCTGCGCGCGTAGAGGGCAACATCAGCAACAGGACCTCGGACCTTTCGGTCTGCGGCCGGGGTCGCCGCAGTCAGGAAAGTGACTTGGTTTCCTAGACTGCGGGCAGCGGTGCGGCCCAGGTCAGGCGGGTGCCGGTGGGTTCGTGGGGTGTCACGGTGCAGGTGCCGCCGGCCTGTTCGGCGCGGGTGGTGAGGTTGTGCAGGCCGCTGCGTGCCACGGTGGCGGGGATGCCGATGCCGTCGTCGGTGACGTCGAGGGTGAGGTTGTCGCCGACGGAGACGGTGACCGTGACCGTGCGGGCGTGGGCGTGATGGACGACGTTGCTGAGTGCTTCCCGCAGAACGGCTTCGGCGTGGTCCGCGAGGGGGCCGGTGACCACGGTCAGTGGCCCCGACATCCGCACGGTGGTGCGCAGTGCACTGTTCTCGGTCTGTTCGGCAACGATGCCGGTCAGGACCTGCCGCAGGTTGCGGGTGTCGTCCCCCGTGCCGGCGTGCAGATCGAAGATGGCGGTTCGCACGTCATCGATGATCTGTTGCACGTCGTCGACCATCTCGCTCAACCTGGAGCTGATGTCGGGGGCGCGGGTGCGTGCCTGGGTGCTTTGCAGTGCCAGACCGTGGGCGAAGAGCCGTTGGATGACGTGGTCGTGCAGGTCGCGGGCGATCCGGTCGCGGTCGGAGATCAGCGACAGCGCCGCCAACTGCTGTTGGTCGTCGGCCAGTTTGAGGGCCAGCGCAGCCTGGTCGGCGAACTCGCCGGCCAGCACCTGCTGCCGGTCGTCGAACGAGTCCGACCCGAGGCGGCGGATGATCGCCAACACCCCGGTCACCGCGTCGACGGACACCCGCAACGGCAGCAACAGCGCCGGACCATACCGGCCACCGTCGGTGAGCTGCGGGACCTGCCGGCGCTGGCCGTCGCGGAAGACCCGCCCGGTCTCCGAGTCGTTCACGCGAATCTGCCGGTCGCAGAACTCATCCGGTTGGTCGCCGGCGTAGGCGGTGATGGTGAGGGCGGTGATCTCGGCCGGGTCCGGGTCGGGGGTGTCGGGTTGCGCGATGAAGACGTGATCGGCAACGGCAAGGTCGCGGGCCCGGCGGGCGATCAGGTCGAGCACCTGGCTGGGGTCAGCGGCCGCGAGAAGTTCCCCGCGGATCTCGCTGGTCGCCTTCTGCCACTGTTGCCGAAGCCGCGCTTCCTCGAACAGGCGGGCGTTGTCGACGGCGACACCAGCGGCGGCGGCCAGCGCCTGTACCACCACCTCGTCGTCCTCGGTGAAGGACTGGCCACCGGCCTTCTCGGTCAGATAGAGGTTGCCGAACACCTCGCCGCGGACCCGGACCGGCACACCGAGGAACGTCTGCATCGGCGGGTGATGGTCGGGGAATCCCGAGGAGGCGGTGTGCTGGGCGAGGTTGTCGAGACGAATCGGTTTGGGCTGTTCGATCAGCAAACCGAGCAGCCCGTGCCCGGTCGGCAGATCCCCGATCAACCGGCGCGTGTGCTCGTCGATGCCCTCGTAGACGAATTCCTGAAGCCCGTCCCGGGTGCGGTTGAGCACCCCGAGCGCCCCGTACCGGCAATCGGCCAGTTCGATCGCCGCGTGCACGATCCGTTTCAAGGTCGCTTCCAGATCGAGCCCGGAGGCCACGGTCAACACGGCCTCGAGGAGACTGTCGACCTGATCGCGGGCGCCGATCATCTGATCGATCCGATCCTGGACCTCGACCAGCAACTCCCGCAGCCGCAGCTGCGACAAGGTACCGGCGAGCAACGGCTCGTCCTCGGCGGTCATCTCGGCGCCTCCTCCCGCTCGCCTGATACCGAGTGTGCGCTTCCCGCGCGCTTGCTGCAGCGGTTCACCGGTTCCGTTAGCAGCGTCCTGCGCGGACAAACCGAGGTGACGCCGCCAACGGGATCCTTTCCCGGCCCTCGGGGCTATCCGGTGGCGAGCGGGCATGGTGACGACTTTGTACTCTGTCCCGGTCCGCCTCCGAGGACCGATGCTGGTGGTGTCCACGGCAACTGCGAAAGCGAGAAGGTGGTCATGGACCAGCAAGAGGCCCAGCGAATCGGCACCGCGGGCACAGACGGACCCCTGACCACGGCCGCCTGCATGTCGCTGCTGCAATCGGTCCCCACCGGTCGGCTGGTCTACACCGAGGACGCGCTGCCCGCCGTGCGGCCGGTCACCTTCGCCGCCCCCGACGGGGAGATCGTCATCCCGACCGGCGACAACCCGTGGTTCGGCCGCTTCGACGGCACCGTGCTCGGGTTCGAGGCCGGGGTGATCGACCCGGCCACCCGGGCGGGTTGGACCGTGCTGACGGTCGGGAGGGCGCGGCTCGTGCCCGAGGCCGCCGGTCTGATCGGCTTCGACGACCCCGTCGCCGCACCGTGGGACACCACGCCTGGTGACTGCTACCTCGTCATCGACATCGGACAGATCACCGGGCACCGCACCACCCTGCTCCGCCCGCCGGGCGATGCCCGCTGACCCTGGGCGCGCCTGCACGGCCCTTCCTCGATCCTGTGCGATCGGATTCATCCCCGTACCGTGGACCGGGACAGAGCTGACACCGGAAATTGGGGGCTCGCCGCAATGATCACCGTATTTCTCGTCGACGACCACGAAGTCGTGCGCCGCGGCATCGCGGAACTGCTGAGCGGCGATCCGGAACTGACCGTGATCGGTGAAGCCGGAACCTGTGAACAGGCCCTGGCCCGTATTCCCGCCCTGCGACCCGACGTTGCCGTACTCGACATCCGATTACCCGACGGCAACGGCATCGAACTGTGCCGCGATCTGCGCTCGCTCCTGCCCGAGCTGCGGTGTCTGATGCTGACTTCCTTCGGCGACGAACAGGCCATGGTCGACGCCATCCTCGCCGGCGCCCGTGGATACGCACTCAAGGACATCCGCGGAACCGAACTGACACGCCGTCCGTGACGTCGGTTCGGGCAAGTCCCTGCTCGACACCCGGGCCGCTACCGTCCTGATGAACCAGCTGCGGGCCGCGCCCAGCGCGGAGGAAAACGCTGTCGCCGGCCTGACCCCGCAGGAACGCACCCTCCTCGAACTCCTCGGTGAAGGCTTGACCAACCGGCAGATCGCCGAACGAATGTTCCTCGCCGAAAAGACCATCAAAAACTACGTCTCACGGCTGCTGGCCAAACTCGGGGTCGAACGCCGCACCCAGGCCGCCGTCCTCGCCGCCAAACTCCCCAGCACACCTCGCTCATCACGCTGACCACGCCTACCGTTTCGCTTGCCTTCTCCATCGCAGCATTGCCTCTCGACCCGAAACGCCCACCTCTCCTGCGGCAGCGGTCGTCACCGGCTACGCACTCACGACCTGCCCTTCGGTGGTCGGCCGTTGGAGGTGCACGTCCCCAGATACGTGGTGGTGGACGATGCCCCTCGTCGAGGTACTAAAGGCGAGCGTAAGTATGTCGACTGATTATGCGGCGGCGCGGATGTAGGTGAGGTGGGGGTCGGCGAAGAAGCCGCGGACGAGGTGCGGCATGCATTGCAGCCGCCGCAGAGCCCGGGTGCGCAGGGTCTTGAACTGGTCGGGCCCGGTGATGCCGGATCGGCCGATGCGGTCGTGTTTGACGTTCTTCCATACCCATTCGTCCGGGTTGAGTTGCGGCGAGTAGGCGGGGATGCGGAACAGGGTCAGTTGGCCGCCCGTGGCGTCGGCGAAGGCGGTGACGGCCTTGGACCGGTGGACGGGATGCCCGTCGAGGATCAAGAACACCGGCCCGTCGTTGTCGCGGAGCAGGCGTTTGCAGAAGTCGATGAACTTCGCTGCGGTGAGGGTGCCATCGACGATCGAGAACCGTAGAGCGCCTTTGGCACTGATCGCGGAGATCATGTTCACCGAGAACCGGGCCCGGTCGCTACAACGACCGGGGTGCGCCCGGCCGGCGCCCAGGTGGTGCCGGCGTGGTAGTCGCTGCGCACGGATGCCTCGTCGGTGAAGTAGATCGTCGCCTTCGCCTTCTTCGCCTGTTTCTGGATCTTCGGGAACGTCGAACTCTTCTATTGCTCGACGGCCTCCGGGTCGGCCTGATATGCCCGGTAGAGGGGTTTCTGCGGGGACAATCCCATCGCTTTGAGCCACCGGCCGACGGTGACCTCGGACATGGTGACCTGAACTCGCGGCCTATCACCTCGCGAATCATGTTCCGCGTCCACAGGGCGAACTCGAACTCGAGCCGACGCGGATCGGTGCCGACGATGATCGAATACAGCCGCGCCAGCTGATCGCCGGTCAGGATGGAAGGTCGGCCGGGCACCGGTTTCGCTTCGAGCGCCTCCCAGCCCCCGGCGCGGAACTTCGCGACCCACCCGTAGACGGTCTTGCGGTGCAGCCCCAACGTCTCGGCGACCTGTTCGGGGTGCGCCCCGGCCTGAACCTGCTCCACCGCAATCCTTCTCAACACAGCAAGGGTTGCATGGTCGAGTTTGCGGCCATCGTTTTCTCGCTGATTCAATCAGACACAAGGCCAATAGTCGACATACTTACGCACTAGTCAAGGACGTCGCCACACGGCTGTCATCTCACCACGCACCGTGCGAACCACCTCACCCACGTCTACGCCTAACTTGGGGTCGCATACCCGTACAACTCGTCCAAGAAGCAGCACCCCACATCTGAGCCGGTGGGGGCCCAGTTTGGTCGGTGCATCAAGCAGAGGCCGCCCGAGTTGTAGAAATGCAGCATCGCGGAAGGCGAGCGCTGTGCGATCGCTGTGAGACAGAGAGTTGTCGTAAAGGGTTTGCACGTTTTACGATCAGTTCCGTGTTTCACCAATTCGTGAAATGACGGAGGTCATGGATGTCGAGTGGTGTTTCCGGCGTCGATGTCGGTCAGCGTCAGCTCAACGGCCCGCAGACCACCGGCCGGGAGTACCGCAACCTCAGTGAGCCGCGGTTCGGGGCCGTCGCCGATTGCAATGTCGCCGTGCCGATGCGCGACGGCGTCGACCTGCTCGCGGACGTCCACCGGCCTGCCGCTAACGGCCGCTTCCCCGCTCTGATCGCCGCGTCACCCTACCCTCGGCAGATCCAGGACCTCGGCGCTCCCGCGGGATTCATCGAGGCAGGTGCGACGGACTTCTGGGTGCCCCGCGGCTACGTGCACGTGATCGCCAACGTGCGCGGCACCGGTGGTTCCGGCGGCACATTCGGGTTCTTCGATGCCCGAGAGCGCCGAGACATGTATGACTTGGTCGAATGGGTGGCAGCGCAGCCGTGGTGCGACGGCAATGTCGGCATGATCGGCATCAGCTATTTCGCGATGACCCAGTTGGAGGCAGCCGTCGAGCGCCCGCCACATCTCAAGGCGATCTTCCCGGTCGCGGTCACCGCCGACCTGTACGAGGCCGCGGTTCATCACGGCTTGTTCAACGCATCGTTCGTCACACCGTTCCTGTCGATGCTCGGACTGACCGCGGACCGCACCGACCACCTGTGGCGTGGCCCGCTGCTGGGAATGGCCCGACACATCCTGACCTCGCCACGGGTACACCACAAGTTCGCCACGATGAACGGTGAAGCCGCCGTCACGATGATGCATGCGCTGCTGAAGCTGCCCCATGACCCACACCCGTGGGACGAGCTGTGGCTCGATGCTGCCGTACGGCACCCCACCCGCGACACCTGGTGGGAAGAACGCAACCTGCTGCCACTACTCGGAAACATTGATATCCCGGTCTACCTGGGCTGCGATTGGCAGAACGTCCCGCTGCACCTGCCGTCGACGTTCACCGCCTGGCGCGCGCTGTCGGGTAGTCCAACCGTGCGGATGGGCATGCTCGGCGAATATGGGCTGACCTGGCCGTGGGAAAGCCTCCATATCGAGGCGCTGGCCTGGTACGACCACTGGCTCAAAGGCGCAGACACCGGCATCCTCGATGGCCCGGCCATCCGCTACATCGTGCCCGGTGCCGACGAATGGCACACCGCGGAGTCGTGGCCACCGGCCGACGGCCACCGTGAGCTGGCGTTGCGCGCCGATGGCGGGCTCGACAGCGAGGAAGGAGATTCGGGCAGCCGGGAGTTCATGGCGCTGGGCGCCGGCCTGAGCCGCGCGAAACCGAGCCCGATCGACCCGCCGTCATCGCTGACGTGGACCAGCAGACCGCTGGACGGACCGCTCGTGGTAGTCGGTGGCATCGAACTCCGGTTGGTCGCCGCCGCCACCGCCGCGGACACCGCCTGGATCGTCACCCTGCAAGACGTAGCGCCCGACGGCAGCGCCGAGGACGTCACGGCCGGGTGGGTGCGTGCGAGCCTACGCGAGGTCGACGAGGCTGCGAGTCGCCCGGGTGCACCGGTGCTACCGTGTCGCAACCTGGCCACGATACCCATAGGTCAGGACATAACCTACCGAATCCCCTTGGTGCCCAACGCTCGCCGATTCAATACAGGCCACCGCATCCAGCTGGTGCTGACCAGCGACGACCAAGATCCGTCGACGCCGGCCATCATGAACTTCCGCCATGCCAGCGTCGGCACCAGCAGCGTCAACACCGTGCGCGCGTCATCGCGGCTGCTGCTGCCAGTCCTCCGGTGAGCACCGGCGACAGGTGCCCTGCCGAACCGAACCCGCGCGATGACCCACGACGCAGTCGAGGCGGATGTCCTCGTCTCGGGCACCGGACCGGCCAGGACTGACCGCGGCAGGAGACCTCGCGCGTCGACCGGTCGGTCATCGTGTCGGAACGATGGTCCACGATCGATCCGTCGAGCCGTGCCTTCGCTATCCTGAGTCCTCGTCGCCGAGTGTTGATCCTCAATAGCACTGCGGGGCAGTGTATTACGTCTCGTATGTCAGTGCTCTCGGCACGGAGGTGAACGCGGTTGGCCATCGTCTGGAGATCCTGTGCTGTAACCTCGGCGGGGCGGGAACTGTCTCCTCGGATGACTCAGCGTTCGGACGCCACCGGATGAGTGGGGACCCGTTCCCGGCGGGTACCCCCCGGTGCGGGGACGGCCCGCTGGTCACCGGCACCGATTCCGGCATCGACGAAATCCCGGCGTCGGTGCGGGACTGGCTCGCGCAGCGCGACTGGGTAGTGGATTCGGACCTGTTGTGCCCCAACCATTCCTGAACCTCATCGGGTTTCGCCGTCGTCGAGGTCGTCGAGCAGGTGCTGGAGCCGCCGGCACGTTGCTTCGTGCCGTTCGACTTCCCGGTCCCAGCCGCGGGATCGGGCGTCTCCGATCAGGACCTGCTCGTCGCCAGGCGCGCCCGGATCCGCGGCGCGTACTCGCTGGGCACATTACGGGCAGCTAACCCGGACCACGGACCGCTGACACGACCATAAGTCGGAATCTCACGGTGAGTGGCGGGCAGATGGCGGATCCGCCATTGTCGTGAGACAGGCCCACGCCAATGTCGGGTCAACGGATCACCAGGGTTGATGATCGATGGTGAAGGGCTGCGGTAGTGCGGTCCGCTTCGGTATCGAGGTTCCCTGATGGCCGTTGATCTTGATCCGCCTCCGACCTCCGTAGTGGCGAGCGTCCGCCGTAAGGCCGCTGGTGTTGAAGCAGAAGCTGATTGGGGCGATGTCTCGCCGGAGGAGCTGGTCGACGTCGCCGCACCGTGGCGAACGTTCAGCTGGTACCACGGTCAGAAGCACTATTCCGGCGCCTACTGGGCCAGCGCGGAGCGAGCGCTAGTGGTCTACGAGTCGCGGCTGGAGTTGGCTCGCACTGCGAGAGAAGTGACAAGTCCGCAGGTCGCAGCGTCTCAAAATGCCACCGACCGCGGGGACCCTACAGGAGCTCCCGTCTGAGGTCAGACCTCCGGCGGGTTCCCGAAGGTGCCGCGCCGATCGCCCGCGCGGTACATCTGATCCTGCAGCTCCGCAGGATAGGCTAGCCGCTCTGCTTCTAGTTGGGGGTTCGATATTGCTCCGATGACAGGTTGGTACGTGGGGTGCTCGCGGTATGCGCCTGGACCATCCGCCGCATCGCCCAGCAGGACCGGCCGAATACGGCGGGGAGGTCTGGCCCACCGAATCGCTTCCCGAATTCATCGCCGCCCCTGCACCGGCGAAGGTTGCGCTGTGGGACCGTCCTCGCCGACTCTGAGTAGATGAGGGAGGACGCCGCGGGGGGTAGGGAAGCCGGCACGGACCCGGTCGACGCCGCACGGCGAGCGCTCGCTTCCGTGGGTACGTTCCTGATGCCGGCGGCAGACCTGTGGCGATCCATCGGTGCCGACGCCGATACCTGGGTTCGGTTCTCCGCGCATTGGGAGGAGCTTGCGCCCGACCCGTACGCGGCAGAACAGGGCGTGCACCGGCTGCGGCGCTACGGCCGGTTCCAGTACCGGGCGGCCGACGGCGCGCTGGAGCCGACGGCGCACGGTGAATTCGTACAGCCTGACGACTCCAACCTTCTCTACCTCGGACGAGACCGCCATTTCGAACCGCTGACAGCCGCGTTCCTCGAAGATCCGCTGTTCGAGCGCACGGTGAAGCTGGTGGGCCGGATCGCGCCGGTCCTCGACGACGCTCCCGAATGGACGGTCTGGGTGCATCCGTTCCGCGTGGTCGCATCGGCTGACAACGAGGGCCGGCCCACGCCCGAGGGCGTGCACCGCGACGGTGTCACGCTGGTCGGTTCCCTGTTGATCGGCGTCGACAATGCCGTCGGGGGCGAAAGCTCGGTGTTCGGCCCGGACGGCGAACGACTCGTGACGGCGACCCCGCGCGAACCCGGCACCTTCCTCCTGGGCGACGACCGTCGCACCTGGCACGGTGTCTCGCCGATCCGACCCGTCGACCGCGGTGAGCCGGCCCGAAGGGACGTGCTGGTAGTCACCTTCACACCGTCGGCTTCTTGCGGCGGGCCATGAGCACGAAGGCCGCCCCCGCCACAGCGACGGGCAGGACGCTGACGGTCAGCATGGTGAGTCGCACCGCGTCGGCGAAGTCCGCTCCGAGGTCGAGACCGCCCACCTGCCGAAGCAGATTCGGGTCGTACCCGGCGCCACCGAGGCTCTGCGCCACCGAACTGCGCGCGGCATCCACGGCTTGCTCGCCCTGGGTCGCCGTCAGTCCGCGTGCCTCGGTGTCGGCCAGCCATTCGCGCCGGAAGAACACGTTGAGAAGCAGCAGGTACACGGTGGGTCCGAACGCATAGCCGGTCATCCCGAAGGCCAACTGCACGGAAGCCACCGTTCCGGACTGCCCGCTGGGCGCCTGGGAGAGCACCGTCTCGGACACCGATGTGGAGGTCACCATCGAGCCCAGGTTGTACAGCCACACGGCCGAGACGAGCAGCCACAGCGCCATCGTCGGGTCGACCGTGCCCGCCATCAGCAGTCCGGCGGCTGCCATGAACAGGAGGCCGACGACCATCACCGGTCTCGGCGAGAACTTCCCCACCAGACTCCCGGACAAGACCACGAAGCCGGCGATCAGCAGCGTGCCGGGGAGGAACAACAGGCCGATGGTCTCCGGCGACAGCGCGAGCACCACACTGCCGAACTGCCCCAGGACGATGCCGAGCCCGGCCATGAGGAAATTCAGCGTGAAGGTCGCGGCCAGAGCCACGCTGAAGGGTCGGCTTCCGAACAGAGCCAGGTCCAGTGCCGGTTCGGAGGTGCGGCGTTCGTGGCGAACGAAAAGCACGGCGGCGACCACGCTGACAGCCAGCGGCAGCCATGTCTCGGGCCGGACCATGCCGTTCTGCGCGGCTGCCAGTCCGATGACGAGTGCCAGGAGCGCCGTACCGACCAGGGCGACGCCGGCCACGTCCAGCCGAGCGCGATGCTGAACGGGCGTCTCCGGGACGTACCTCGCCGTCAGCAGAAGCGAGATCACGGCGAGCAGCGGTGCGACCAGGAACACGACTCGCCAGCCGACGGCCGCCACCGCCCAGCCCGTGAGCGCCGGGAGTACCCCACAGAGAACCATCTCGACCGCCACGAAAACGCCGATGGCCGTCGGCCGCTGCTTGTCCGTCACGGAAGCCTTGAGCAGGGCCAGCGGCACGCCGAGCAGCGCCGTCATTCCCAATCCGTCCAAGACTCGCATCGCAAACAGAAAGGTGTAGTTGGGCGAAAGCATGGAGAGCAGGTTGGCGACCGTGACGACGACCAGTCCCGACATCAGCAAGCGTCGAAGCCCGAACGCGTCGCCGAGGTTGCCCGCGGCGAGGACGGCGGCGGCCATCACCAGCGTCGCCATGCCGCCCAGCAATCCGCCGAACTGCGGTGGCACATCGAGGGCCCGGCTCACCTGCGGCAGATTCAGGCTCAGCACCAGCGGGTCGACGACCGTGATCGTGAAGGCGAAGGACAGGGCCAGGATGATCGGCAGGGTCCTCAGGTCGGCCTGCAACCGAGACGTAGGCACCGCCCACCTCCCCTGCTCCCACATCCGACGTGATCGACTCTAGCCTCCGGCTTCCGCATCCCGTCCGAGGTTCGGAGGACCGAACCGACTGCCCGACCCAGTGGCTCGTGGTGGATGCGAGAGACCGCCGTCGTCGAGGATCTAACCGAGACCCGGCCACCGACGCGTTGCGCGCGGTCGTGTGGGCTACGCCCGGGACGGCGTGTCCGAGAGGGTGCACGAGCCAATGTAAGTCGACATCAGGTCGATGTCCGAGGCGACGAACCACGCCCGATCCTGGGGCCACCACAGATCCGGCCCGCACGACCCCAACGTGCGCACGGCATCGCGCACGGTGCCGCGCGCGAGGTAGTTTTCCCGGAACGGAATTATGGACGGCGCGGCCCGGGATGGGGCAGGTTCATGCCATGACCGGCGCGGCCTTCCCAGAAGCCGAACCAGCAGTCGTCCGGAGTAGTGGTGTGTTGCACGAGGACATCGGCCAGCGCTGCCCCACCCCTTCCTCGCGCACCGCGGCCACGATGTTCGTCAGGGCCTCCCACTGGTGGAACCGGGGGAAGAGCATGCTCGTTCGCCGCACCGACGTCCCGGTCGTGAGGTCCCACTCCTCCTTGGTCTCCACGATCATCAGCCGGCCGATGATGCCCAGCCAGGCATTCTTCTCCCAGACCCGCTCCCACAGATACGCCGTCGCTGACCGCGCGCTCTCCTGACAACCGCGACGAGCAACAGGTCGCCACCCACTGCCCAGACCGGTGACCTGATCACGGTCCTGATCTGCGGTATTCCGCGGATTGGCAGGTGCGTGGCGGCCTGTTTCTCTTTGCGATCTGCGGGTGAACCCGCCATCACTCGGCCTGCACCCAATAGGGCCCACTCATTGGGTAGCTGTACCGATCCGCCTCCGGCGGTCGAAACGCAGCGCAGGAGGTGCGCTTTGTCGAGCAGACGGGCGTACTTGCGGGCGAGGAGGAACTCGAAGTCGAGGCCGACTCCCTGGACCATGGACAGATACACCAGGTAGCCGCTGGCGCGATGCGAGTCGGTGCGCCCGTTCGAGCGCATGCCCTCGCCGACGAAACCGAGCCGCACCAGTAGCGGTTCGGCGAACCATGTTTCCAGGTCCGGCCAGCGCTCGACAAACCGGCGATAGGCACCCATCCGCTCCCACCGGGCCGGAAGTTGGGGCACGTGGGCGTCCACCCACGCCTGGTATTCGCCTTCGTCGACGTGCCGCCGCGGGCGCGGACCCGATGCTGGCAAGGCCGTCGCCGGCCCGGTCACCGGCGATCCCGCAACGCGGCCGAGTACTCTTCCCGCACCTGCTGATCGGAGACCCGGGTGTAGATCCGGGTCGATTCCGGTGAGGCGTGCCCGAGACGACGCTGCAACGCCAACTCCCGCATCCCCGCCTCCCACATCGCTGTTGCGTGGGTATGCCGCAGGGCGTGTGGGGTTTTGTCGGCCGTACGTACTCCGAGCGTGTCGAGCCGCCGGGCGAACATCCGCACGAGCGCGTCGTACGAGAGCGGCTCGCAGCGGCGAGCGCCCCGGCCGCCCACCAAGAACACGAACAAATTCGGTGCGTCGACCGGACGTTCATGGAGCACATACCGATTCACCGCATCCAGCGTGCGGGGGTCGAGCAGGTCGACGACCCGTTCGTGCCGGGACTTCGCACGCACGCCCCGCGGATGGTCGTCGCGTTTGCGGATCGTGACCCGCCGTCGGCGATAAGCGATGTCGCCGAGCTGCAGCCCGAGAACCTCTCCTGGACGCAGGGCACCGTCGAGCATCAACAGCATCATCGCCAGATCCCGCAAACAGCGCATACTCTCCAACAACGCCGTCACCTCGCACTCACGCAGCGGCCGGGGCAAGCGGCGCGGCAGCCGGACCCGCACCTCCCCGCTGACTGGCTGCTGCCGACTCGCGTTCCCGGTGAACGGGCGGTGGCGCTCGGCGACCATCGCCAACGCGACATCGCGGCGGCGGCGCAGCCATCCCAGCAGTTCCAGGGCCAGCGCTGGCCGGAATTCGCGCCAGTCAATCCGCGTTCTGCGAAGAACTCGAACACCAGGCGCAGGTCGTAGCCGTACGCCAGCGCGGTGTTCGGGCCGCGGCCGGAATCGAGCACGTATCGCAGGAACCGGGTCACCGGCGGCACCGGCTCGCCATCGGCTCCGACCAGGACCACCGAGGACACGATTCCGCCCGTCTTCACGGTCTGCACGTGCATGACCCCAGCCCACCACTGGCTGCCCTGACCGGCGTGCCGACTCGCCGTGAGATGTCCACATAAGAAAGAACATCGTCGACATCGGAGCGGCGCAGGACGTGACCGCCGACGGACGGCTGGCCGCTCTCGCCCTGGTCTTCGGTGGGCGGCTGACGACGGACCTCGGTCCCGTCGGGCCGGGCGACTGCCTCCTCGTCGAGCGGGGGTCGGTGCGCGTCTCAGGACCGGCGTCGGTCGTGGTGGCGGAGATCCTCGACCTCACGTGAGTGGCAATGCGTGCCAGGGCACACTTTGCCACTCACGTGCAGGGACTACCTCGCGGTCGACAGGATCCGGCGTAGGCGCTCGATCGCGCGCTCGGTCGCGGGACGGTCCTTCGCGACGAGCTGGTGCATGATGAATCCCTCGATCGCCGAGTACACCAGCAGGGTCAGGTCTTCGTCGGCGGTGATGCCCAGCCGGGTCAGTGCCTGCGACGTCGCCTCGATGTACGTGGCGTACAGCAGTTTCACGTGCGGGTCGAGGCGTGGCGTGCGCCGGGACTCGAGCATCAACTCGTACTGGAAGACCTGGAGGTCGGGATCGCGGGCGACGAGATCGGTGAGGTGTTCGACGAAGTGGTCGAGCGACGATCCGGCGGCGATGTCGGCGAAGACGCTCGCGCTCTTGTCCAGTGCGTAACGGAGTGCGGCGTCGACGAGGGCGTCCGTCGATCCGACACTGTGCAGGACGGCCTCGTCCGAAACGCCGGCCTCACGGGCGACGGCCTGGGTCGTCAGACCGCGCAGGCCGTCGCGGGCGATCACGGAGACCGTCGCGAGAACGAGGTCGAGAGCCTGAGCGGTCTGGGGTGCCGGCCTTCGCGGCCGCCCGTCGGCCAGCGTCACGGTGCGACGTTCCCATGGGTCAACAGCCATCTCATGCCGGGTTCCCGGGTGCGGCTGATGCCCTTGTATTCGGCCATGTCCACCGGGAGGTCCTCGAGCACCCGGTACAGCCGATCGCCCCACTCCGGAACGGATGCGACGTCCCGGAACGAAAGCAGATACGTCCGGATCAGGAACATGACGGTGCCGGAGTGCGCGAGCCGGATCAGATGCTGCACTTCGGTTCTCAGGAACAGGCGGTCCCCGACCTCGTCCAGCGGACCGTCGGCGAGGGTGCGCCGGTCCTTCCCCCACCGGGGATAGGTCTCGGTCGAGGTGTCGAGTTTGCCGTCCACGGTCAACGACCAGTTGGTGCGCCGATAGCTCTGGCCGGGCTCGAGCCGCATCAGGAAGTTGTGTGCGCGGGTGATGATCTTCTCGCTGTGAATTCGCGGGACGGGGCCGTGAATTTCGAGAAAGCTCATGCCCACGTCGAATCCGAAGGACCAGTCCGCCGCGAACGTCACCAGTCCGGCGTCGCCCCACAATTCGCCCTCACGCTGGTCGAGCAGCACGACGTCTTCCTGGATCTGGCCGCAGATGTACACCAGCGGCGGCGCCGGCAACGTGTCGAGATCGCCGAACACGAAGCTGTGCTCGATCCCGAGGAGGTCGTTCTTCCAGAACCAGCTGCCCTCGCGCCGTTCGAGGGTCATGGTGCCGGGGTATTCGTCGGCGAGCATGCGCATCAGCGTGAGCATCGCGTCCCACGCGGCGGGGACCATGTGGGGCAGGCACTGGTGCCGCGACGGATCCTCGGCCAGGATGCGCTCGCGTTCGGCGAGTTCGCGGTGGTAGTCGGCGTCGATGGCGATGCGGGTCTCACCCCAGCTGCCGGTCGCGGTGTCGGTCGAGTGTCCGGCCGGTTCGACGTTGGTGCTGTAGCGGTACTGGTCGCGGGGAAAGGGGAACGGAAAGCGCGCGATGTGGTCGGCGCGCGAGTCGGTGGTTGTCACAGATCCAGCTCCAATCGGTCTCCTGCGGAACGTGATACGCACGGCATGATCGAATCTCCGGAGGCCTTCTCCTCCTCGGTGAGGAAGAGGTCGCGGTGTTCGATCTCACCGCCGCGAACCGACAGCCGGCATTCGCCGCACACACCCTGCCGGCAGAGGTTCGGAACTTTGATTCCCTTGTCCAGCAACGCTTCGAGGAGACTGATTCCCGAGGGCACGGGCACGATCATTCCGGTGCGCCCGAGCGTGGCGGCAAAGGGCGCCCCCTCGGGCAGCGGGCCCGCCCCGAATGCCTCCGAGTGCACGCGCCCCGGCGGCCAGCCGCAGTCGCGGGCCCACTCGGCCACCGCCGCGATCATCGGCGCGGGACCGCACGTGTAGACGTGGGTACCGAGTGGCTGGTCCGCCAGCTTCGGGATAAGGCGGTCCGCGAGTTCTCCGGGCGTGGAGACCGTGATCATCCGGTCACCGCACAGCGCCGCCAACTCGTCGGCGTGCGCTCCCGACTGGTCGCGGAAAGAGTAGATCACTTCGAACGAACGACCCCACTCGAGCGCGGCCCGGACGTGCGACAGGATCGGTGTGACGCCGATTCCACCCGCGACCAGCAGGTGGTGCCGAGCATTGAGCACGGGCGCGAACGCACTCCGCGGAAGGCTCACACGGATGCGCTGATCCGGCTGGAGGTCGTGGACCCAGCGCGAACCCCCGTGGCCGTTCTCGTCGAGCCGGACCGAGATCGCGTAGTGGTCCGGCTCGATCGAGGGGCCGGTGAGCGAGTAGGAATTATGCCGACCCTCGGCCCAGGTGACGGCGATGTGGCTGCCCGGGGTGAACGACGGCAGGGTGCGGCCTGCCGGGTCCGCGAGGACGACGTGACGGATGCCCGGGCACAGCAGCCGTGCCTCGCGCACTGTCAGAGTGAGCCCTCCGGTGATGCTCTCGCCCGCAACTGTTTCGAGGGCCGTGGTCATGGCAGTTCCTCCGAGTCGGCTCGATATCCCAGGTAGGCGCTGTGGCGTCGGGAGTAGTGGAAGTAGACGGTGAGTTCGGCGGAACAACCGGCGCACGGTGTCCGGCCGCCGATGGCGACCGGCACCGAGGGCGACGTGGTGTGGCAGTGCGCGCAGAACACGTCGCGCACCGGGGCGTCGGGGTCGATGATCGCGGCGATCTCGGCGGGCAACGCGCCCGCGGAGATCAGCCGGGCACGCGCCGCCCCCACCATGCGCTCGGGGCCCGCCACGACGAACCGCCACCCGATGCGCGCCTCGGACAGCAGTTCGCCGAGCCCGCCGAACCCGGATCCGGCCCCGTCGTCCACGATCACCGTGCGAGTGGGAACGGGCGCCACGCGCTCGGACAGCTCGCGGATGACCTGCGCGCTGACCGAGCGCTCCGAGACCAGTACGTAGCGGGTGACGAGAGCGCCCGCTGCGAGGTCGTCGACGGCCGAGTAGTCGGATCGCCACCGTGGGACGCTGGTCGACCTCATCGATACCGCCATCGCGGATCAGGGAGCGAAGGAACGGTGGCCGACGAAGTAGGCCAGTGCGCGGTCGGGGGTGGTGAAGCGGATACGCGAGCCCCTGGGGAAGAAGATCGCATCCTTCGCCTTCGCCACCTCGACCTGGCCGGTGTCGAGGTTCTCGAGGGTGAACTCCCCTTCGAGGACGACCTTCATCTCGTCGTAGGCGTAGTAGTAGTCGAGCGGGGCGTCGGTGCGCTGGAGTTCGAAGTAGCCGGCCGACATCTCCGAGCCGTCCGGGTTGGCGAAGACGTCGTCGATGTATCCCTTGGTGCCCGGGTACTCCGAGACCGGCATCTGAGGCAGGTTCTCGTGGAATCCAGCGGTGACGCGGAACGGGACGGCGGTGGGCTTGTCGGTCGTGGTCATGGGTTCTCCCTGAAGGTGTGGTGAGTTGGGTCCGCGACCTCCTCTGTATGAAACGAGGAGTAGCAACAGGAAACCACAAGACGTATTTCGATGACGTAAATCAATCGGACAGAGCCGGAAACGTGCAGATCGGCGCGAGGATATTTATTGAAAGAGCGTTTGAACGCCGTAATTTGGTGATGCACCAACAACGTTGCCGTAACACGATCGACATAGTAGAACTGTTTCATAGTGAACAACAGCGATTCATGACATGAAACGAACCGCTACCCATGCCGACAGCGCCCGATCATCCGGCCGAATGAAGGAAGCAACGTGACACAGACAGCAAAGTTCGTGATCGTCGGTGGGGGACTCGAAGGTCTCGCCATCGCGTGGTCGCTCGCGGACCGCGGAGAGACCGATGTCCTGGTCCTCGAGCGTGACACCCTGTGCTCGGGCATGACCGGCAAGTCCAGTGGCGTGGTCCGGTGCCACTACGGGACGCCGTCGCTGGCGGCGATGTCGTGGTACGGCGTCGACATCTTCACCAGTGCCACCGAGATCTTCGGCGACGACATGGCATTCCGCCAGTGCGGATACGTGGTCGGCGTCGGTGAGAACAACATCGACCCGCTGAAGGCGAACGTCGCGATGATGCAGGGCCTCGGTATCGACGTCGACTACATCGGCCACGACAAGATGGCCGAACTGTGGCCGGGGCTGCATCTCGACGACTTCGCCGCCTTCGCGTACGAGCCCCTCGGTGGCCGCAGTGAGGCGTACATGGCCGGCATGGCGTTCGGTGCCTCGGCCCGCAAGCTGGGCGTCACGATCCGCCAGAGCACGCCGGTGGCATCGCTGCTGCAGAACGCGGACGGCCGCGTCTACGGGGTGACGCTCGCGAACGGCGACGAAGTGCATGCCGAGCAGGTGATCCTCGCGACCGGTCCGTGGGCCCCCGAACTCGGCGCCGGTGTCGGCGTCGACATCCCGGTGAAAGCCCAACGGGCGCAGCTTGTCCTGATCGACCAGGGTGTTCCGACTCCGGAGGTGCCGGTGCTGTCGGACCTGGCCGGACTGCAATACATCTGCCGCGAGCCGAACGGTGAACTGCTGGTGGGCAACAGCGACCACGCCGCGCCCGAATACATCGACCCCGACAAGTACAGCAACCGCGCGGACGACAGCACCATCGAGAAGAACATCGGCAAGCTCGGGAACCGTCTGCCCGACATGCCCGATCCGCGGATCACCTCGAGCTACGTCGGCGCGTACGACGTCACTCCCGACTACAACCCGATCATCGGACCCGCACCGGTCGACGGACTGTTCCTTGCCACCGGGTTCTCCGGTCACGGTTTCAAGATCTCGCCGGCGGTCGGCCGCCTCGTCGCCGACATGCTCCTCGACGACGGCACGACCAGCCTCCCGAACGTCGAGCCGTCCGACTTCCGCTACTCACGCTTCGAGGAGGACGACCTCCTCTTCAGCCTGCACCCCTACGAGGGTGCCGGCGAGATGCGCTGACCCACAGACCCCCTCACCCGTAGACCACCAGTTCAGGAGCTACCCATGGCTGTCGACACTGCTGACGCGTTCACCGCGCAGAACATCGTGACAACCCCACCGCAGACCTTGTCCGAGGTGGCACGGGCCACCGGAACCACCTTCATCCTCGCCCTGTTCGTGACGCTGTCCGGCAAGCCGTGCGCCAAACTGGTCCCGATCGAGGCCGTCGAGCAGCTTCAGGACGACGGCGTGGGCTTCGCCGGGTACGCGGCGGGGCACATGGGGCAGGAGCCCAAGGATTCCGATCTCGTTGCCGTACCGGATGTCTCGTCGTTCACGCCGATCCCGTTCGTCAAGCCCGGACTGGCGATCGTGCACTGCGACCCGCACGTGGAGGGAAAGCCCTGGCCGTACGCGCCGCGGGTGATCCTGAAGGAGACGCTGAAGAAGGCGTCCGATCTCGGCCTGTCCGTCAACGTCGGCGCGGAGATCGAGTACTTCCTCGTCCACCGCGTCGGAGACGGCGCCCTCACCACCGCGGACACCGCCGACGTCAGCCGTCAGCCGTGTTACGACGCCCGCGACGTCACCCGGATGTACGACCATCTGACCGAGGTGTCCGCGGCCATGAACACGCTCGGCTGGGGTAACTACGCCAACGACCACGAGGACGGCAACGGGCAGTTCGAGCAGAACTTCGACTACGCCGACGCCATGACCACCGCCGACCGGGTGATCACCGCCCGGTACCTGCTGTCGGTGATCGCCGAGAAGCGCGGCATGAAGGCCACGTTCATGCCCAAGCCCTTCTCCGACCGCACCGGGTCCGGCATGCACCTGCACCTGTCGCTGTGGAACGACGCCGGTTCGGTGTTTCCGGACGGCGACGATCCGAAGGGGCTGGGACTGTCGAGGACGGCGTACGCGTTCATCGCGGGGATCCTCGAGCACGCGTGCGCGCTGCAGGGTGTGATCGCGCCGACCGTCAACTCGTACAAGCGGACCGGCGCCACGTCCACGAGCAGCGGCGCGACCTGGTCTCCGCGGTACGCCACGTACGGCGGCAACGACCGCACCCACTACCTCCGGGTGCCGGACAAGAACCGGGTGGAACTGCGCGGCGGCGACGGCTCGGCCAACCCCTACCTCGCCGCGGCCACCGCCATCGCCGCCGGCCTGGACGGCATCGAACGCGATCTCGACCCCGGCACCCCCGGCTCCGGCGACAGTCCCAGCGACATGCTCCCGATGACGCTGCTGCACGCGATGGACGCACTGGAATCGGATCCGGTCGTGACGGGCGCCCTGGACGTCGCGGGCGCCGGGGTCGCCGAGTACTTCGCAACACTCAAGCGCGAGGAGTTCTTCGCCTGGCACAACACCGTCTCCCCCTGGGAACTCGACCACTACCTGACAGCGTTCTGACAGACCTCCCGAAAGGAGACATCCATGTGTGGAATCGTCGGACTTCACCTGCGTGAGCCGTCCCTCTACCCACAACTCGGCGCCCTGCTCACCGACATGCTCGGTCAGATGTGCGACCGCGGACCCGATTCCGCAGGCATGGCGATTTACGGGGACCGGGCCTGGTCCCCGGTCGGGGAGTCCACGGTCTCGCTGCTCGACTGCCCCGTCCCCGCAGCGGAACTCGCCGCAACGCTGTCGGCGTCCCTCGACACCACCGTCACCGGAATCGACCTGCAACCGACGACGATCCTGCACGGCGTCGTCGGCGCCGAGGATCTCGCGGCGGCAGTGCGCAGCGTGGTGCCGTCGGCGCGGGTCATCGGCTTCGGTGACGATCTGACTGTTCTCAAGGGCGTCGGAAACCCCATCGACCTGGCGAACCGGTTCGGGCTGCCGTCGGCGAGCGGCTGGCAGGGTGTCGCGCACACCCGCATGGCCACCGAATCCGCGGTGACCGCCGAGGGATCGCACCCGTTCTCCGTCGGCCCCGACCAGTGCCTCGTTCACAACGGCTCGTTCTCGAACCACATGAGCATCAAGCATCAGCTCGAACGTGACGGCGTCGCGTTCGACAGCGCCAACGACACCGAGGTCGGGGCGCGGTTCGTCGCCAAGCAGCTCGCCGAGGGCGTCGACCTGGAGAAGGCGCTGCTGATGCTGAACGAGACGTTCGACGGCTTCTACACCCTGCTCGTCTCGACGGCCGACTCGTTCGCCGTGGTCCGGGACGCCATCTCCTGCAAGCCCGCCGTCATAGCCGAGACCGACCAGTGGGTCGCGATGGCCTCCGAATACCGCGCCCTGGCGAACCTGCCCGGCGTCGACAACGCCCGAATCTTCGAGCCCGAACCGGAAGAGGTGCACGTATGGCACCGGTAGCCACCACCGAAGCGACTGTCCTGAACCTCGAGACGTCGAGTACCCGTGCCGTCAACGAGCGGCTCACCTCCCCAGAAGCCCCGAAGAAGGTCACGGTCACCGGTCCGCAGGGCGCGCACGCGCTGGCCTGCGGCCTCGACTCCGACATCGACGTCACCATCGAAGGACACGTCGGCTACTACTGCGCCGGCATGAACCAGCACGCGACGGTGACCGTCACCGGCAACGCCGGAGTCGGGGTCGCCGAGAACATGATGTCGGGAACGGTGCACGTCAAGGGTGATGCGTCGCAGTCCGCGGGCGCCACCGCCCACGGCGGCCTCCTCGTGATCGACGGCAATGCCGCTGCGCGCTGCGGCATCTCGATGAAGGGCGTCGACATCGTCGTCGGCGGCAACATCGGCCACATGTCCGCGTTCATGGGTCAGGCCGGACGTCTCGTCGTTCTCGGCGACGCCGGCGAGGCCCTCGGCGACTCGCTGTACGAGGCCCGCATCTACGTGCGCGGCACCGTCGCCTCCCTCGGCGCCGACTGCATCAAAAAGGAGATGCGCGAGGAGCACCTGACGGAACTGCGAGAGCTGCTGGATCTGGCCGGTTTCGACGCCGACCCGTCCGAGTTCACCCGCTACGGCTCTGCCCGCAAGCTCTACAACTTCCACGTCGACAACGCCAGCGCGTACTAGGAGAACCGTCATGAACACCCCGAACCCGGCCCTGCGCGAATCGGCGACGTTCGACCGCGGCGTCATCTCCGAGATCCAGCGGGCCGCCGAGACCGGCATCTACGACATCCGCGGCTGGGGTGCCAAGCGCAAGCTGCCGCACTTCGACGACCTGCTGTTCCTCGGCGCGTCGATGTCGCGGTACCCGCTCGAGGGCTACCGCGAGAAGTGCGACACCGACGTCGTGCTCGGCGACCGCAACGCCAAGTTCCCGCTGCACCTGGACATCCCGATCACCATTGCCGGCATGAGCTTCGGGGCATTGTCCGGGCAGGCGAAGGAAGCCCTCGGCCGCGGCGCCAGCGAGGTCGGCACATCCACCACCACCGGTGACGGCGGCATGACCCCCGAGGAACGCGGGCAGTCGAAGAACCTCGTCTACCAGTACCTGCCGTCCCGGTACGGGATGAACCCGGACGACCTCCGCAAGGCCGACGCCATCGAGATCGTCCTCGGCCAGGGCGCCAAGCCCGGCGGTGGCGGAATGCTGCTGGGACAGAAGATCACCGAACGCGTCGCCGGGATGCGCACCCTCCCGATGGGTGTCGACCAGCGGTCGGCCTGCAGGCACCCCGACTGGACCGGTCCCGACGACCTCGCGATCAAGATCATCGAACTGCGCGAGATCACCAACTGGGAGAAGCCGATCTACATCAAGGTCGGCGCCACCCGCACCTACTACGACGTGAAGCTCGCAGTGAAGGCCGGCGCCGACGTCGTCGTGGTCGACGGCATGCAGGGCGGCACCGCCGCCACCCAGGACGTGTTCATCGAGCACGTCGGCATCCCCACCCTGGCCGCGATCCCGCAGGCGGTCCAGGCGCTGCAGGAACTCGGGGTGCATCGCAAGGTACAGCTCATCGTGTCGGGGGGCATCCGTAGCGGCGCTGACGTCGCGAAGGCCATGGCCCTCGGGGCGGACGCCGTCGCCATCGGTACCGCCGCCCTGATCGCGCTGGGCGACAACAGCCCCCGCTACGCGAAGCAGTACGAGGAACTGGGCTCGGCGGCCGGGTTCTACGACGACTTCCAGGCCGGCAAGGACCCCGCCGGCATCACCACCCAGGACCCGGAACTGTCCAAGAACCTCGACCCCGTCGAAGGCGGACGGCGGCTCGCGAACTACCTGCGGGTGCTCACCATGGAGGCGCAGACCCTCGCCCGTGCCTGCGGCAAGTCGCACCTGCGCAACCTCGAACCCGAGGACCTCGTCGCCCTCACCGTCGAGGCGTCGGCGATGGCCCGCGTGCCCCTCGCCGGAACCACCTGGATCCCCGGCGCCCTGTAGGCGGCTCCGCCACCCGTGTGCCTTTTTGGTAGCTGGAGCAACCAGAAAGGCGCACGGGCGCGGAGCGCCTACCGGCTTTGAACTATGAGTAGAGGACCGAGAACATGACTTCCTTCGATTCGCTGTGGGCGAGCATCCTCGATGTGGGACAGCACAAGTCGACCAGGGGATACCGAAGATTCGCGTGGAACGACGCCGACATGACGCTGCGCGAATGGTTCTCGGACTGTGCGCAGGCTCGTGGCATGAGCGTCGAGGAGGACCGCAACGGCAATCTGTGGGCGTGGTGGATGCCCGAGGGCTGGGACGGCGACCCTCGCGACGCGTTCGTCACCGGATCGCACCTCGACTCGGTACCCGACGGCGGCGCCTACGACGGACCGCTGGGGGTGGTGTCCGCGTTCGCCGCGATCGACCTCGTCCGCGAGCGGGGGATCACGCCGACGCGTCCGGTGGCGGTCACGGCCTTCTCCGACGAGGAGGGCGCACGGTTCGGTGTCGCGTGCGTCGGCTCGCAACTGTCCACCGGGGCAGTGGCACCCGAACGCGCCCTGGCGCTGCGGGACAACGACGGCATCAGCCTCGGCGAAGCACTGGTCGGCGCCGGCCGCGACCCGCACCATCTCGGCGAGGACCCCGACCTGGTCGACCGCGTCGGCGTGTACGTCGAGTTGCACGTCGAGCAGGGACGCGCCCTCGACCTGATCGACAGTCCCATCGCCGTGGCCTCGTCGATCTGGCCGCACGGCCGGTGGCAGTTCGTGTTCTCCGGAGAGGCCAACCACGCCGGCGCAACCCGACTCGTCGACCGCCGCGACCCGATGCTCGCGTTCGCGTCCTCGGTCCACACGGCCCGGACCGCCGCGACGCTGCACGAGGCGGTCGCGACGTTCGGTAAGGTGCGGGTACTTCCCAACGGTGCCAACGCTATTCCGTCGGAGGTGCGGGCGTGGCTCGACGCGCGGGCCGCCGACGAGGAGACGTTGACGAAGCTGGTGCAGCAGATCACCGCCGAGGCGCAGGCCTACGCGGCCGCCGACGGTATCGGTCTCGAGGTCGACGCCGAATCGGTCACGCCGATCGTCGAGTTCCCGCACTCGACCCGGGAACGACTGCGCCGCTCGCTCGCCCACCTGGGTGACATTCCCGTCCTCCCGACCGCTGCCGGGCACGACGCCGGAATCCTGTCCGCGAAGGTGCCCACCGCGATGATGTTCGTCCGCAACCCCACCGGCGTGTCCCACTCGCCCGACGAGTTCGCCGAAGCGGACGACTGCAACCGCGGCGCCGAGGCGCTGGCGGACGTGATGGCGGACTGGGTCACCGCCATGTGAGTGGCAAAGCGTGTCGGGGCACACTTTGCCACTCACGTCAGGAGGTGGGCCGCCATTCCTCCAGTTGCTCGACAGCGGTGTTCGCGACCGCGACGGCTTCGTCCCGATTGACCCGCGACAACAGGAGGGCGCTGACGGACAGTGATGTCAGGAGCCGGGTCCGGTGTGCCAGGGTGGCAGTCGACGCGTCCGGGTCGTGGGCCCGGAGAGCGTGGGTGAGCGCCCCGGACAGTTCGCGCTGGTATGCGTCGACGACGGACCGCTGCGTGTCGTCGTGTGCGGCGAAACTTGCGGCACTGTTGAGCAGCAGGCAGCCGCGTCCGGGGGTTTCGTCGGGGAGGGACGCGAGGGCGCCGGCGAGGCTGCGGTAGTAGCGCTCGGCGGCGTCGGGGCGGGTCGGTTCGTCGGTCAGGATGCGGAGGCGGGGGCGAACCACCCGGTCCAGGTAGTCGTGCACGGCGGCGTCGAAGAGTCCGCGTTTGCTGGTGAATGCGTTGTACAGGCTCGACCGATTCAGTCCGGTGACGCGTTCGAGGTCGGGTATCGACGTGGCTTCGAAGCCCTTGTCCCAGAACAGGTCGCGGGCGCGGCCGACCACTTCGGCCGTGTCGAAATCCTGCGTGCGCGGCATGACGATCCTCACTGCTGGTTGTGAAACGACCATTTCAGTATATATTGAAATGGTCAGTTCAGAACGAGGAGGAGTTTCGTATGGTCGCCGCGGGTCTTGTTCTTGCCGCACTCGCCAGTGCGCTGCACGTGTACATCTTCGTGCTCGAGTCCGTCCTCTGGACCGCTCCGCGCACCCGCGCGACGTTCGGGACCACTGCCGAAGAAGCCGCGGCCACCAAGGAGATTGCCTTCAACCAGGGCTTTTACAACCTCTTCTTGGCGATCGTGACCGCAGTCGGCATCGTCGCCGTGATCATCGGCGCGACCGGCGTCGGTGCGGCTCTCGTCTTCGCCGGCGCGGGATCCATGCTCCTCGCGGCCCTCGTGCTCCTGCTGTCGTCGCCCGACAAGGCTCGCGCAGCGATCACGCAGGGAACACTTCCGCTGCTCGCGGTACTCCTCCTCGCGCTCGGACTGGCGCTGTGACCTCAGAAGTATCGAAAGGAACACCCATGACGACGAGCACCCAGATTCAGCTGATCAACCGGCCGGTGGGCTGGCCCACCCAGGACGACTTCCGCACCGCGACCGTCGAGCTGCCCGACCTCGGGCCCGACCAGGTGCGCGTGGCCAACGAGTTCGTCTCGGTCGACCCCTACATGCGCGGCCGGATGAACGACGTGAAGTCGTACATCCCGCCGTTCGCGCTGGGCGAGACGATGACCGGCGGAGCTGTCGGTCGGGTCGTCGAATCCACCGCCGCCACGCATCCGGTCGGCTCGGTGGTGGTTCACGACCTCGGGTGGCGGGACGTCGCGCAGGGTGACGCCTCGGCGTTCCGCGTCGTCGACGAGATCCCGGGAGTGTCGATCTCAGCCTATTTGGGGATTCTCGGACTGACCGGGCTCACGGCCTACGTCGGACTCGTGCACATCGCCCACCTGAAGCCCGGCGACTCCGTGTTCATCTCCGGCGCCGCGGGTGCGGTGGGGACCGCCGCCGGGCAGATCGCACGACTCGAGGGCGCGTCGCGCGTCATCGGATCCGCCGGGTCCGCCGAGAAGGTCGCCCTGTTGACCGACCGCTACGGATACGACGCGGCATTCGACTACAAGCAGGCACCGGTGCGCGAGCAGCTTCGCGGACTCGCCGGTGACGGCATCGACGTCTACTTCGACAACGTCGGCGGCGACCACCTCGAGGCCGCGCTCGACGTCATGCGGAACGGCGGACGCGCCGCCCTCTGCGGTGCCATCTCCGCGTACAACGCCACCGAGCGCACGCCGGGCCCCGACAACATGGTGAACATCATCAGCCGCGGGCTCACCCTCGAGGGCTTCACCCTCGGCAACTACACGCACGTCTTCCCCGAGTTCGCCGCCAAGATGGGACCGTGGCTCGCGTCCGGCGACGTGGTCCACGACGAGACCGTCGTCGACGGCATCGAGAACTCGGTCGACGCGTTCCTGCAGCTCATGCACGGCGGAAATGTCGGCAAGATGCTGGTGAAGGTGGCGTAGCCACCCGTGCGCCTTTTTGGTAGCTGGAGCAACCGGAAAGGCGCACAGGCGCGTCAGCGCCTCACGGAGGCGTACCGTTCGCGCACTTCGGGTGCCGAGTCGGCTTCGTAACGCTGGGTGGACGTCTGATTCCACTGGGGTGGTTCCAGGGTCCCGGCCAGCGTCCAGGCCGCCTGCCTGCAGGCGCCGATCGCGACGTACTCCGCCGGTTGCGGCACCAGGACCGGCGCCCCGAAGATGGCGGGCGCGAGTTCGCACAGTGCCTGTGAGCGGGCGCCGCCCCCGACGAGGAGGATACGACGCACCGTGACGCCCTGGGCGATCAGGTGGTCGATGCCGTCCGCCAGGCCGCACAGCAGCCCCTCGACTGCCGCGCGGGCGAGGTGAGCGGGGGTCGAATTGGCCAGCCGCAGTCCGTGGACGGAGCCGGTGGCGTTCGGGCGGTTGGGGGTGCGCTCACCCTCGAAATACGGCACCATCACCAGCCCGCCGCTGCCCGACGGCGCCGACAGCGCCAGCCGCGACAGTTCGTCGTGATCGACGCCCAGCAGGGAGGCGGTCGCGTCGAGCACCCGGGCGGCGTTCAGGGTGCACACGAGGGGCAGTTGACGTCCGGTGGCGTCGGCGAAGCCGGCGACGAAACCGCCTGGATCGTTCGCCGGTGTCACGGACACCGCGGATACGACACCCGACGTTCCCACCGAGACGACGACGTCGCCTTCCTGGGCGTCGAGGGCGAGTGCGGCGGCGGCGTTGTCGCCGGTGCCGGGACCGACGGCGGCGCCCCATCGGGTTTCCCCGATCCGCTCGGCCGGGCGGGCCACGCGCGGCACGGCGGCGGTGCGTCCGCGTAGTGCCAGCGACAGCAGGTCGGGGCGGTAGGAATCCGTTGCCGCGGAGAAGTATCCGGTGCCGCTGGCGTCGCCGCGATCGGTGGCCAGGGTGCCTAGATCGGACCTGCCGGTGAGCTGCCAGCCGAGCCAGTCGTGGGGCAGGCACACCGCGGACGTCCGGTCGGCGTTCGCCGGTTCGGAATCGGCGAGCCAGCGCAGTTTGCTGACGGTGATCGCGGCGAGCGGCACCACCCCCACCGCGTCCGCCCACGCGTCCGGACCACCGAGATCGTCCACCAGCTGTGCGGCGGCGTCGGCGGAGCGAGTGTCGTTCCACAGCAACGCCGGACGCACGACCGTTCCGGCGTCGTCGAGGCACACCATGCCGTGCTGTTGCGCGCCGACCGACACCGCGGCGACGTCGTCGAGTCCGCCGGCGGCGGCGATGGCGTTGTCGAGGGCCGACGCCCACGCCTGCGGGTCGACCTCGGTGCCGTCCGGATGCGAGGCCCTGCCCTCACGGACGAACTCACCGGTGTCGGCGTCGCAGACGATCACCTTGCACGACTGGGTGGACGAATCGATGCCCGCGACGAGGGTCATTGCTGGACACCTGCCGCGCGATCCAGTGTTTCGCGGCTGGGGAGGTCCGCCCCTGCGCGCGCGACGGTGAGACCCGACATAAGTACCGCGTTGTCCAGCACGTTCCGCACCTCTTCCGGGGCGATCGCGTGGAGGGCGTCGCGGCTCTCCGCGCCGAGGAAGCCGTGCGCCCAGAACCCGTCGAGGAGCCCGGCCATGAAGGCGTCACCCGCGCCGACCGTGTCGACCACCTCGACGTTGCGGGCCGCGACCTCGACGAGTCCGGCCGCGCAGACCGCGAATGCGCCCTCGGCGCCCTTCGTCACCGCGACCATCGCCGGTCCGCGGGACAGCCATTCGCGGGCGATGTCGTCGGGATCCCGTTCGGGGTCGTACCAGCGGAGGTCCTCGTCGCTGACCTTGACGATGTCCGAGATCGACACGAGGTGCTCGATCCGCTGCCGGGCGCGTGCTTTGTCGGTGATCAGCACCGGTCGCACGTTGGGGTCGTAGCTGATGGTCGCCGACGAGCGGCGGCGGTCGAGCATGTCGGCGACGACGTCGCAGCCGGGTTCCATCACGGCGGCAATGGAACCGGTGTGGACGAGCGCCGGGGTAGACGACCCGCTGGGGCAGGGGAGGTCCCACTCGATGTCGAACTCGTAGGTGGCGGATCCGGCGGAATCGAGGGTGGCGTGGGCCGTCGCCGTTCGCTGCGCGGTGACGCTGCCGGGCGCGAGGCTCACTCCCGACTGCTCGAGGTGCCGGACGATCGCGCCGCCTCTCGTGTCGCCGCCGATCCGGGTGACGAATTCGACCGGACGATCGAGCCGGCCGAGACCGACCGCGACGTTGAGCGGGCTGCCGCCGACATACTCGGTGGTGGCGCCGCTGCTTGCCGTCACGATGTCGATGAGGGCTTCACCGATGACCAGACTCATGACTGCACCTTCTCACGCAGAGCCTCGAGTGTCTTCCGTGCACCGACGCTGTGCAGTGAGTCCAGCGCCCAGAGGTACGCGGTGACGAAGCGCGGATTGTCGGCCAGGTCGCCGAAGACCGACTGATTCTCGATGAACGCCGTGCGGTTCTCGTGCTGGCTGCGCGCAATCGGCACGAGGGAGTCCTTCAACTGGTCGACGACGTCGATGGGCTCGCCGTCCTCATCGACTCCCTCGGCATACCGGGCCCAGCTCGCGACGATCGCGGCCGACAGCCGGATGTGCCGGTCGGCCAGCAGGTTTTCACGGATCACCGGCAGCAGCCACTTCGGGATGCGGTCGGACGATTCGGCGCACAGGCGGGCGACGGTGTCGCGGATCTCGGGGTTGGAGAAGCGTTCGATGAGCGTGCGCGTGTAGTCGTCCAGGTCGACTCCGGGCACCGGCGCCAGGGTGGGCGTGGCCTCCTCGTCCATGTACGCGAGCAGGAAGTCGGCGAAGAGTGGGTCCTGCGCGACGTCGTGCACGAGCCGGTATCCCGACAGGTAGCCGAAGTAACAGAGGCCCTGGTGGCTGGCGTTGAGCAGACGCAGCTTCATCAGTTCGTACGGTTCGACGTCGTCGACCACCTGGACGCCGACGTCCTCGAATGCGGGGCGGCCGAGCGGGAAGGCGTCCTCGAGCACCCATGACGTGAACGGTTCGGCGGCGACGGGCCACTGGTCGTCGATGCCGAACCGCGTCGACAGCGCCTCCGTCACCTCGGGGGTGGTGACGGGCGTGATGCGGTCGACCATCGAGTTGGGGAACGACGTCTCCTCGCGCATCCACGCCGCCAGTTCGGGATCCTTCAATTCGGCGTACGCCAGGAACATCTTGCGCGCCACGTCGCCGTTGCCCTGAATGTTGTCGCAGGACATGATGGTCGGCGACGCCAGCCCGCGCGCTCGGCGCCGGGCCAGCGCCTCGATGACGAGTCCGAACGTGGTCCGCGGTGCGACGCCGTCGGTGAGATCGTGTACGACATCCGGGTTCTCGGCATCGAACTCGCCCGTGTCGTGGGTGAAGTTGTAGCCGCCCTCCGTGATCGTCAGCGAGACGATCTTCGTGGACTCCGCGGCGATCTTCTCGATTACGGCCTCGGGGTGGTCGGGGGCGAAGAGGTAGTCGACGATGGACCCGATGACGCTGACGTCCCAGGTGCCGTCCGGGTGCCGCAGCGCCAGCGTGTACAGGCCGTCCTGCGCGTCGAGGACGTCCTTCATGCGCCGGTCACCGGGCAGGACCCCGACCCCGCAGATGCCCCACTCGCGGGCCTCCCCGCGCCGCAGCAACCGGTCGACGTACATCGCCTGATGTGCGCGGTGGAATCCGCCGACACCGAAATGCACTATCCCTACGGTGATGTCGCTTCGATCGTAATTCGGCACCTGCACGGTGTCGTCGAACTGCTGCAGTGCCTGCGCGCACAGTTGCATCGGTCTCTCCTCATTCCTGGACGCGTACGACGGCCTTGAGGCTGCCCGGCGTCCGGTCTGCGTTCAGTGCTTGCTCCGCCTCGGCGAGCGGAAATCTTCCAGTGACCATCGAATCGAGGTCGACCCGCCCCGACCGCGCGAGGGCGATCGCCGTCGGCCAGGTGTTGGCGTAGCGGAATACCCCGGTCAGCACCAACTCCCGGTTCTGGATGGTCTGGACCGGCAGTGTCATCTCGGGGGCCCCCATGCCCACCAGAACCACGGATCCCGCGGGCCGGACGGCCTGGATCCCGGCCAGCACCGCGCTCGGGGCGCCGGACGCGTCGACGAATGCGTCCACGTGGAGTCCCGCGACGTCCTGCTCGCGAGGGTCGAGCACCGCGGTGGCACCGAATTTCGTTGCGACGTCGAGTCGCCGGGGATCGAGGTCCGAGACGACCACTTCGGTGGCGCCGAACGCGAGGGCCGTCTGCACCATGGCGATCCCGATCGGTCCCGCGCCCGCGATCAGGACGCGGGATCCGGCCGTCACGCCGGCTTTGCGGGTGGTAGCGATGGCCACGGACAACGGCTCACACAGCGCGGCCGCGTCCTCCGACATCTCGTCCGGAATCGCATGGGCGAACGCCGAGCCGATGGTCACGTATTCGGCCAGCGCCCCGTCGATCGGCGGGGTGGCATAGAACTGCATGTGCGGACAGAGGTTGTAGAGACCGCGCCGGGATTCGTCGCTGTCCGGGTCGGGGCGCTGCGGTTCGATGGAGACTCGCTGCCCGATACGCGCTGCCGGGACTCCGGTACCGACACCCACGACGGTGCCCGACGCTTCGTGGCCCAGCACAATCGGCTGGTCGACCACGAACTCGCCGATGTGGCCCTCGCGGTAGTAGTGGGCATCCGATCCGCAGACGCCTACCGAGGCCACGCGGACCAGGACGTCGCCGGGGCCGGGAGTCGGGACGGGTCGTTCCCGAATCTCGATCACGCCCGGCTCCGAGAGCACGCTGGCACGCATCGTCCTGGGGATATCCGAAGGGAGTGTTGTGTGGGTCACACTTCGATGCTAGCGTATTGAGCAGATGAACGCATAGTGATCATTTGCTCACGGCTTCTCGAGGCTCTGAAGACACACACGACGGGCTCGAGATCATGGCGAGGAGAACCAGTGACGTCCCCCAACTCGACGGCCCCGACGCCGTCTCCCATCACGGCACCACCGCCGTCCACCACGGAGGATCTGCGCCTCGCGTTGCGCGCTGCAACGCTGTACTACCTCGACGGAATGACCCAGGCCGAGGTCGCCACACGCCTCGGTGTCTCCCGCCCGACCGCGGGCCGGCTGGTGGCGCGAGCCCGCGCCCAGGGCCTGGTGCGCATCGAGGTGCAGGCTCCCGCGCATCTGCGTGATGCGCTGCGCTCGGACGAGGAGCGTGCGCTCGAGGAGAAGTACGGACTCGTCGAGGCGGTGGTGGTCGCCGATTCCGTCGACGCCGCCGGTGCGATCGACGACCACAACAGCTTCGCCGGCGTCGGCAGGGCCGCGGCGTCGCTGCTGGTTCGCCGGATTCGGGAAGGCGACACCCTCGGATTCACGTGGGGCCCGGAGACGGTCGCCGTCGCGCAGGGCCTGCCGTCCGGGGCCGCCACGTGCGCGTCCGTCGTCCAGCTCGACGGTTCGGTGAGTGCCATCAACTACCAGACCGGAACGGAGTACGTCCTGGGTAGGTGCGCGGAGCAGTTGCAGGCCAACACTGTTCGGCTTCCCGTTCCCCTGTACGCGGACGCATCGACCGTGGTATCCATGCGGGGCGACTCCGTCATCTCCAAGGCGCTCGAGGCCGGGCGGACGGCGGAGATGATGATGTTCGGCACGGGCGCCGTCTCCACGTCGACCACCCTGTTCGAGGGCAGCTTCATCGACACGGACATGCTGTCCGTGCTCACCGGCCTCGGCGCGGTCGGCGAAGTCGGTGGGCGCTTCTACCGGCTCGACGGAACCGAGGTCGCCGGCCCTCTGGACGAACGGGCCATGTCCGTTCCACTCGACGACATCCGCGCGTGCGGGGGATCGATCCTCGTCACGGGTGGCGTCGCCAAACACCAAGCGGCACTGGGTGCCCTCCACGGCGGACTGGCCAAGATGCTGGTCTGCGACATTGAATGCGCGCGTTGGCTGCTCGATCAGTAGCACCACGCAAGAGAGGTGAAGATCGGTGAAGAAACACAGGAAACCGGCGACGATGCTGGTAGCCGGCGCGGGCGCGCTCTGCCTCACGCTCAGCGGTTGCGCGGGCGCAGGAACGCTGGGCGCGTCGGACCAGACCATCACCATCGCGATGGTCTCCAACTCACAGATGCAGGATGCCCAGAAGCTCGCCTCGCAGTTCGAGGAAGAGAATCCCGACATCGACCTGAAGTTCGTGACGCTGTCGGAGAACCAGGCGCGCGCGAAGATCACGGCATCCACCGCAACCGGTGGCGGCGAGTTCGACGTCGTGATGATCAGCAACTACGAGACCCCGCAGTGGGCCAAGTACGGCTGGCTGAAGAACCTGTCGCAGTACGCGCAGGCCACCGAGGGCTACGACGAGGCCGACTTCATCCCCACCCTGCGCGAATCCCTGTCCTACGAGGGGAACATGTACTCGGTGCCGTTCTACGGCGAGTCCTCGTTCCTGATGTACCGCAAGGACCTGTTCGAGCAGGCCGGAATCACCCTGTCGGAGAAGCCGACCTGGACCGAGGTGGCCGCGGCCGCAAAGCAACTCGACTCCGAGGACATGGCGGGAATCTGCCTGCGCGGCAAGCCGGGCTGGGGTGAATTGCTCGCACCCCTCGACACGGTGATCAACACGTTCGGTGGCCGCTGGTTCGACGAGGACTGGAACGCTCAGCTGACCAGCCCCGAGGTGGAACGCGCGGTGCAGTTCTACGTCGACCTGGTGCGCGAGTACGGCGAGCCGGGCGCCGCGACGAGCGGTTTCGGTGAGTGCGCCACGCAGCTGGCTCAGGGTCAGGTGGCGATGTGGTACGACTCGACGTCCGCGGTGTCCACGCTGGAGGATCCGGCGTCGAGCGCCGTCGTCGGCAAGATTGGCTACGCGCCCGCGCCGATCGAGGTGAAAGACAACTCCGGTTGGCTGTACAGCTGGTCGCTCGGCATTCCCGAGAGCAGCGAGAATCCCGATGCGGCGTGGAAGTTCATCTCATGGATGACCGACGAGCAATACATACGCACGGTCGGTGAGGATCTCGGCTGGGAGCGGGTGCCTCCGGGCAGCCGGCTGTCGACCTACGAGATTCCCGAGTACAAGGAGGCCTCGGCGGCCTACGGTCCGCTGACGCTCGAAGCGATCGAGAACGCGACACCGGAAGCGCCCACCGTGCAACCGGTTCCGTACACCGGCGTGCAGTTCCTGGCGATCCCGGAGTTCCAGGATCTCGGAACCCGCGTCAGCCAGCAGATCAGCGCGGCGATCGCAGGACAGCAGACCGTGCCCGAGGCGCTCGCCCAGGCACAGCAGTACGCCGAGGTGGTCGGCGCGACGTATCGGGAGGAACGATGACAACCATCGCCGAGAAACCCACCGCGGACGGCACCGCCGACCGGGTGCGGCAACTGCGGGAGGCCAAGGACGACAGCGTCTCCCGCGCCGAGGGATGGCGTCGCCGGGGACCGTTGCTCCCCGCCCTGATCTTCATGATCGTGGTGACCCAGATCCCGTTCCTGTTCACGCTGTACTACTCGACGCAGTCCTGGAACCTGGTCCGTCCGGGGTCCCAGGCCTTCGTCGGCCTGCAGAACTATGTGGACGTGTTCCAGGACAGCCAGTTCCGTGAGGTCGCGGTCAACACCGTGATCCTGATCGTCGGGACCGTGCTGATCTCGGTGGTGCTGGGTCTGCTGCTCGCACTGCTGCTCGACCGCGCCTTCCTGGGCCGCGGCATCGTGCGGACCCTGCTCATCACCCCGTTCCTGGTGACGCCCGTCGCCGGCGCGCTGCTGTGGAAGACCACGATGTTCGACCCGGTGTTCGGCATCGTCAACTTCGTGCTCTCCCCGTTCGGGGTGGGACAGGTCGACTGGGTCAGCAAGTTCCCGCTCGCCGCGGTCATGGTGAACCTGGTCTGGCAGTGGACCCCGTTCATGATGCTGCTGATCCTCGCCGGTCTGCAGTCGATGCCGCGCGACATCCTCGAGGCGGCACGGGTGGACGGCGCCACGCCGTTCGCGATGTTCCGTGAACTGACGCTCCCGCATCTGCGCCGGTTCATCGAACTCGGCGCGGTGCTGGGCGCGATCTACCTGATCAACACGTTCGACGCCATCTACATGATGACCCAGGGCGGGCCGGGCACGGCCAGCGCCAACCTTCCCTTCTACATCTATCAGCGCGCATTCCTCGGTTTCGACATCGGGCAGGCCGCCGCGATGGGCGTCATCGTCGTGATCGCGACCATCGTCGTCGCGACCCTGGCGCTGCGCCTGATCTTCAAGAGCTTTACCGGTAACGAGGAGGCAGCGTAATGAGTACCGACACCGCGGCGGCACCGGTGGAGTCCACCCCCACCGCGCCGGAGACGAAGCGGGCGCGCAAGCACCGCAAGTTCAGCCCGTGGAGCGTGGTGGCGTGGATCGTGGCGCTCGGCTTCTTCTTCCCCGTGGCGTGGATGGTGCTCACCGCGTTCAAGCAGGAGGGCGACGCGTACACGACTCCGCCGAAGCTGTTCTTCACGCCCACCCTGGACCAGTTCAAGGCGGTCCTCGACAGCGGAATCGGCACCGCACTGCTGAATTCGGCGTTCGCGACCGCCATGTCGACGATCCTCGTGCTGGTGCTCGGTGTGCCGGCGGCGTTCGCGCTGTCGCTGCGGCCGGTCCGCAAGACGAAGGATGCCCTGTTCTTCTTCATCAGCACGAAGATGCTCCCGATCGTCGCCGCGATCATCCCGCTGTACGTGATCGTCAACGACATCGGCTTGCTCGACAACATCTGGGCGCTGGTCATCCTGTACACGGCGATGAACGTCCCCATCGCGGTGTGGATGATGCGTTCGTTCTTCCTCGAGGTCCCGGGCGAACTGCTCGAGGCCGCGAGCATGGACGGTGCAAGCCTGTGGACGTCGGTGCGTGAAGTGATCCTTCCGCTCGTGTCACCCGGCATCGCGGCCACCGCGCTGATCTGCGTGATCTTCTCGTGGAACGAATTCTTCTTCGCGGTCAACCTCACCGCCGTTCAGGCTCAGACCATTCCGGTGTTCCTCGTCGGGTTCATCACCGGTGAGGGCCTGTACTGGGCCCGGCTGTCGGCGGCGGCGACGCTGGCGGCGCTCCCGGTCATCCTGGCCGGCTGGATCGCACAGAACAAACTGGTCCGCGGCCTGTCCTTCGGTGCGATCAAATGATCACCCCGGCAACCACTACCCCCGACTTCGGTACCCACAAGAGGAGCAATCATGGCTGACATCGCGTACAAGGGCGCATCCTGCCTCTACGAGAATGCCGACACGCTGGCGGTCGATTCGCTCGACCTCGACATCGAAGACGGCGAGTTCATCGTCCTCGTCGGCCCGTCGGGTTCCGGCAAGAGCACCGCACTGCGGATGCTCGCCGGCCTCGAGGACATCGACGAAGGCACCATCGAGATCGGTGGCAAGGACATGGTGGGTGTGCCGTCGAAGGACCGTGACATCGCGATGGTGTTCCAGAACTACGCCCTCTATCCCAACAAGACGGTGGGCGAGAACATGGGCTTCGCTCTGAAGATGCGCGGAGTCGGTGTGGAGGAACGTAAGAAGAAGGTGGCCGATGCCGCCAAACTGCTCGACCTGACCGACTACCTCGACCGTAAGCCCGGCAAGCTGTCCGGCGGTCAGCGCCAGCGCGTCGCGATGGGCCGGGCGATCGTGCGGGAGCCGCAGGTGTTCTGCATGGACGAGCCGCTGTCGAACCTCGACGCCAAGCTGCGCGTCCAGACCCGCACGCAGATCGCGGCGTTGCAGCGCCGGCTCGGCACCACCACCGTGTACGTCACCCACGACCAGGTCGAGGCGATGACCATGGGTGACCGGGTGGCCGTCCTCAAGAACGGCAAGCTGCAGCAGTTCTCGGCGCCGACCGAGCTGTACGACCGGCCCACCAACGCCTTCGTCGCCGGCTTCATCGGTTCGCCCGCCATGAACCTGATGACGATGCCCATCATCAGCGACGGCGTGCGCCTTGGAAACTCGACGCTCGCGCTCGAGCGCGACCAGCTGTCGGCGCTGCACGCGGCCGGAGTGGAGACCGTCACGGTCGGTGTGCGCCCCGAGCAGCTGGAGTTGTCGACCGGGGACGGTGGCATCGAGGTGATCGTGGACCTGGTCGAGGAACTCGGGAGCGAATCCTACGTCCACACCCACATCGCCGGTGACGGTACGCAACTGACCGCCCGGTCACTGACCCGCACCCCCGCGCGGCTGGCCGACACGGTGTCCCTGCGCAAGCGGGACGGAGCGGTCCACCTGTTCCACCCGGAGACGGGGGAGCGGATCGGCGACTAGGGCATATCTCCCAATCCCCATTTCGGCGCACCTGGCGCCCAATCGCCAGGTCCATCCGAGAAGGATTGGGCGATATGCCCTAGAGCGGATAGTGCGTTAGTACCCCCATCGGATCGTGCCTCTGCCGCAGTTCGCGCAGTCGGCGAAGGTTTCCACCGTAGGCCGCGTCGATCTCGGCGCCGGTCTCGGGGAAGCCGGGCCGGACCTCGACGCTGTAGACGCCGATCGTGTGGGGTGCAAGCGCGTCGAGGGTGCCGCCCGCCCACGACAGGCAGGCGGCTCCGTCGTAGGGGTCGGACCAGACGGCGTTGAGCGGGATGTTCCACTCGCCGCTTCGGCCCCAGAACGCGGTGTCGCCGTCACCGACGTCGGCGAGGGCACCGCCGGTGTGCTGGAAGTCGATACGACAGTCCCGCGTCGGCGCCCCACGGATCTGGGTGGCCAGAGCCTCCGCGAGTTCGGAGTCGAGGGTCGGTCCGGTGAAGACGGCCTTCCCGAAGAACGACCCACGGCGCTCGCCCGGTTCGGGCAGCCGGATCGGTTCCGGTTCTTCGCCGTCGGGGCCGGGTGGCGCGAATTCGGGTAACCCGGTGAGGTACGTACCGGACATCTCGGATCGGTACAGCACCTTGCCCGACACGTCGGCGACCGTGGTGGCGGCGGATCGGGCGCGGTCGATGTCGGACTCGTCCCCGCTCGCGCACGCGGTGTACACGAAGAGGACGGGCTCGTCGGGAGACAGTGCGCTGTAACCGAGTACCGCGCCCATCGTCGTGTCCCGAGGAAGCGTCGGTGCGACACGGAAGTAGGTGGCGAGCGCTTCGAGTCCGAGCACCATCCGGTCGACCCACACCGGACCCACCGGGTGTGTGCGCAGCACCGCCGACGTCACGACGCCGAAGCACGGTGCACAACCCCGGACCGCCCACCACAGGTCCGCCTCGTCGCCGGTGCTGGCATCGGACAGGTGGACGACCTCACCGGACGGAAGCACCAGTTCGGCCTCGACGAGCTGATCGATCGTCAATCCCAGACTGCGCGTGAGGTATCCGACGCCGCCGCGGGTGACGAGTCCGAATCCGGCGTGGCCCACGATCCCCACCGGCACCACCCGGCCGGTGGGTGCGAGGGCGTCCAGCATGGTTCCCACGGTGGCGCCGCCGGCGACGACCACCCGGTCGTCCTCGGGTCGGGCCGTGTTCAGGTGCGCCGACAGGTCGAGCATGACGGCGTCGTCGGCGACGCAGTTGGAACTCAGCCCGCCGCCGCGGACGGTGACGGTGCCGCCCGTCCGGTGCGCGACCCTCATGACGGTGGAGACCTCCGCCACGGATACCGGTTCGACGACGCAGGACGGACGGCGTCTCGCGGCATCGGGAAAGAACACTCTGCCCAGCGCGGTGCGGTAGTCGTCGGTGTCCGGCAGTTGAACCCGGTGCGGGAGAACCGCCTTCAACTGTGCGACACATTCCGCGGATGGTGAACTCACGAGCGCCTCCTATCCCGTTGCGTTACCTGCCAGCCACTGATCCCACGGGACCTCCCAGTCACCGTACGTGTCCCACACGGGCAGGAGCGGCCCGCCCGAGTTGGTGATCTCGACGACGTCGCCGATACCGAAATGGTCGAACATCCACTGGGCGTTGGCGGGTGCCAGGTTGACGCAGCCGTGGGAGACGTTGCTGCTGCCCTGATCACCCACCGACCACGGCGCCGAATGGACGAACTCGCCGTCGTTGGAGATCCGCAGGTTGAGATCGACCTTTTCGCGGTAGTAGTCGGGATCGCCGGCGCACACCCCGTACGTGCAGGAGTCCATGATGATGCTCTGCTGCTTGTCGGAGATCACGTGCGGACCCTCGTGCGAGGGGTGGTCGGGGGTGCCGAGACTCATCGGCATCGCGTTCTCCTGGACGCCGTTGTGGAAGACGGTGAGCATTTTGCTCGCCCCGTCCGCCTTGGCCACCCACGAGTCGTGCACGGTGTAGTCGGCGGAGTTGTTCTCGGCGCCGAAGGCCCCGTCGCCCAGATCGACGCCGTACACATCGGCCTCGATGTGGATCTTGGTGCCGGGCGCCCAGTATCCCGCCGCGCGATAATGCGCGTTCTGGTCGTCGGTCCAATACCAGGCGCCGGGTTGCGGCGGTGTCGTCGTCACGTGCAGTCGCTGCTGCACCTCGGCCTTGTTCACGACCGGTGCGGTGAACTGGAAGACCATTGGCTGGCCGACGCCGATACCGGTGTCGGCGACGACTTCGGGTGCCGGGACGACGTTCGCGTACGCGGTGGTGCCGGGTGTCAACGTCGTGACGGTGAAGGTCTGTTCGATCGGGGCGCCGTCGGGGTTGACCGCGTCGGCGACGACTGTGTACGTGGACCCGTAGCCGAGTGGTTGGCTGCTCGTCCACTTCGTCCCGTCGGGCGTGAGATTTCCGGCGACCAGGGTGTTCTGCTCCGCGGGATTCGTGACGGTCACGGCGGTCAGTCTGCCGCCTGTCGCGGTGACCACGATCGGGGTGGTCGGGTTGATCGGCGCCCCGTCGGCGGGGACGGCAATCGAGGCCGGCGCGGACTGTGAGGTGGTCGGGGGTTCCGACGTGCCGGTGTCTCCGATGGTGCACGCCGTGGCCAGGAACGTCATGGCCACCACCGCGACAATGCCGGCTGTCCGTGTGCGAAGAGTCACGACCACCTTCTTTCGGAATCTGGATCAGCGCTCGCCGTCCTCATACTGCCAGCGATCGCGTCGGACTTTCCTGTGAGACGCTCGCTCCGCCCGCCCCACCTGCAGAAATTCGAGGTCGCGGGGTCTCCCCTCGAAGCATTAGACAGCAATGCTGATGAAAAACTGTGACTAAATCGTCTGTTTTCAGCGTTAATCGATCGATTGAAGAAGGTAAATAGAACAGCTAGACTGGCTAATGAACCTGACTGTGAGAGGGAGGCCGCCATGGACCAGATGGTCGATCAGTTCCGCGAGGACGTCGTTCTGTTCAACCGACGTATCCGGAAGCAGCGCGCCGGGCACCTGCTCACCCCCTCGCAACTCCAGGCCCTTGCGCACCTCGACCGGGAAGGTCCGATGAGCGCACGCGCTCTCGCCGATCTCGAGCAGGTGGCGCCGCAGTCCATCGCTCGGACCGTCTCGATGCTCGAGGAGTCCGGAATGGTTTCCCGGACCGTGGACCCCCAGGATGCGCGCGCAAGCATCGTCGCGATCACCGCGCTGGGGTTGCAGACGCTCGTCGACGATCGGTCGCGGCGAAGCGAGTGGCTGGCGGCCGCGCTCGCCGCCGAATGCACCGACGCCGAGCGCGACCTCCTCTTCATCGCCGGACGACTACTCCGTCGACTCGCCGGAACTACCGAGCCGGCGCCGCAGCAGGAGTCACTGATGAACTCGTGAGCGCGACCGTCGCCGATACCGGCCTCGCGCAGAAGTCCCCGTCCGTACCGTTCCGGGTCAGCGGTTCGGTCGCCACCGGGAGCGTCCTCCAACCGCTGAACTCGTCGATGATCGCGGTGGCGATCGTCGGCATCGCCGCCCAGTTCGGCTCCTCGTCCGGGATCGCGTGGGTGATCTCGGGGCTCTACATCGCCACGGCCGTCACCGCTCCGATGGCAGGCAAGCTCGGCGCGCTGCTCGGAGCCCGGAAGGTCTACCTCGGGGGTCTCGCCCTGGTGGCGCTGGGCTCGATCGCCGGTCTGCTCGCACCCAGCGTCGGCTGGCTGATCTTCTCCCGCATCCTCGTCGGAATCGGAACCGCCACGCAGTATCCCAATGCGATGACGATGATTCGCGGGTACGCGGAGCGGCGCGGCGCGCAGCCGCGCACCGCGATCACGACCCTCGCGATCTGCAGCCAGGCGGTCGTGGCCCTGGGCCCGACGCTCGGCGGACTGCTCGTCGGGGCGTTCGGCTGGCAGTCGATCATGTGGATCAACCTTCCGATCGTCGCGTTCAGCGCGGTGGCGGTCACGAAATTCGCCAAGGTCGGCTTCGTCGGCGGCATCTCGGTCAGCGGTCGGCAACTGCTGCACGCGCTCGACGTGGCCGGGGTCCTGCTGTTCCTCGGGCTCGTCTCGTCGACGATGCTGTTCCTGCTGTCGCTCACCAGCGATCCCGTGTGGTGGCTGATCCCGGTGTGGGCGCTGGTGTTCGCCCTGTTCGTCCACTGGGAACGTCGTGCGGACGAACCGTTCATCGACGTTCGGGCCCTGGCCCGGAACCGTGCGCTCAGCGCCACACTCGCCCGCACCCTCCTCACGTACACGGCGTTCTACTGCGTCTTCTTCGGCATCCCGCAGTGGCTGCAGTACTCCCGCGGAATGAGCGCCACCGACGCCGGTCTGACGATGCTGCCCGTCGCTGTCGTCGGCATCGGCTCCACGCTGTTCGCGTCACGGACGTATCGGCGGCACGGGGTGCGCCGGACGCTCACCGTCGGAACGGGTGCACTCCTGGTGGGAGGGCTGCTCCTGGCCTCGGTAGAGAGCAGTACGGCCCCGATCGTCGTGCTACTCCTGGTGGCCGCGGTGCTGGGGATTCCCAATGGATTCAACAATATCGGCAATCAGAATCTGATCAGCTCGGTCACGTCCGTCGAGGAAGTCGGCACGGCGATCGGGATGTACCGCACCGTGCAGTACATCGGAGCGAACCTGTCGGCCGTCGTACTGCAGACCACCGCCGGTCACATCATCGGGGACGACGGACTGCACCGCACGGGCTGGTTCATCGCCGTCGCGGGCGTTCTCCTCCTCATCGGCGTCCTGATGTCACGGAACATGGGAGACCGGCGGTCGACGAACGCGTCGACGGCGTAGCAACCGCGTCAGGTCGGCGGCACCCCGCCGACGGCCCGCCAGATCAGTGTCGCGGTCCGGGCCGGCCAGTCGGCGGGTGGGCGATCACCGGCCAGCGCCCGGCCGTACCAACTGCCGGTGGTCATGGTGACGGCGACGTCGAGATCGGCGTCCGCGTCGATCAGCTCCAGTTCGGCGGCGCGGTCCAGGATGGCGCGGATGCGGCGGCGGCGCGGCGCCACCACCCGGGCGCGGTACTGCGCGCGGACGTCGGCGTCCGTCGTGTCCTGCAGCATCGTGCCGACGAGCGACAACCGGCCGCTCCGCGACACCCCGCGCCGGAAGTCGGTCAGCTCGCGGACCAGATCCCCGAACGGATCGGCCGACGCCCTCCCCGACTGTTCGTCGGCCAACTGCGCCACGACTGCCGCGGCGAGCTCCGACTTCGACGCCCACCGCCGGTACAACGCCTGCCGGGTGGTGCCTGCCTCCGCGGCGATCGCGGCGAGCGACATCGCGTCGTAGCCGGCGCAGGACAACTGCCTGCCCGCCACTTTCAGAACCCGGGTGTCGATATCGGTGTCGCGACTGCGCCCGGCCACACTCATGCTCGAACCCCTTTTCAATCCAATACTGATGTGTATTGTAATGGACAGACGACGGAAATCGGGAGCTCCCATGAGTGATCAGGAAACACCGTCCCTGTACGAGTGGGCGGGCGGTGAGCAGTCGTTCCGGCGGCTGATAGACGCCTTCTACGACCGGGTGGAGGGCGACGAACTGCTGTCGCCGATGTTCCCCGGCGGCGTGCACGAGGAGCATCGGCGCAACGTGACTCTCTGGTGGTGCGAGGTGTTCGGCGGCCCGCCGGGCTACAGCGAACAGCTGGGCGGCTACGAACGGATGTTGCGCCACCACATCGGCCTCGCCATCAGCCCGGAGCAGCGGCACCGCTTCGCGTCGACGATGAGCCTCGCCGCCGACGACGCCGCCCTCCCGTCGGATCCCGAATTCCGTTCCGCATTCATGGCATACGTCGAGTGGGGGACCAGACTCGCGCTGCAGAACTCGAGCCCCGGTGCCGAGGTGGTCGAGCACGCACCCGTCCCGCACTGGGGTTGGGGCGTGGCCCCGCCCTACCGCGGCTGAGTAGGGCAGGGTGTCAGCCTGTCCGATCAGAACGGGTACTGCTGAATCGGCCCCTGGATGGTGGCCCACTGGAGTTCGGTGAACGCCTCGAGGTTCGCTGCGGCGCCGCCGACTCGTCCGCCGTTTCCGGAGGATCCCATTCCGCCGAACGGGATGTGGGCGTGGTCGCCGACGGTCTGGTCGTTGATGTGCACGAGCCCGGTGGGAATCTGCCGCGCAACTTCCCAGGCCGCCATCGCATCCGAGCCGAGGACGCTCAGCGACAATCCGTACTCGGTGTCGCGCGCGATCTCGACGGCCTCGTCGATCGTCGAGTAGCGCAGCACGGGAGCGACGGGGCCGAACACTTCGTGGCAGAACGCGGGGGTGTCGCGCTGCACGTGGTCGAGGACGGTCGGGCGGTAGAACAGCCCGTCGTGGGTGCCGCCCTCGACGAGGGTCACTCCGGCCGAGACGCTCTCGGTCACGAGTCGGTGGATGCTGTCGCGCTGCACCGCGTCGATGATGGGGCCGAGTGCCACCTCACTGGTGTACGGGTCGCCGACGGGGAGCGCCCGCGCCTTCTCGGCGAGCACCGCCACGTATTCGTCGGCAACCGATTCGTGGACCAGGTGCCTGCCTGCGGCCATGCAGATCTGGCCCTGGTGGAGGTATGCGCCCCAGGCTCCGGCCGACGCAGCCTTGGTGACGTCGGCGTCGGGAAGGACGATGAGGGCGTTGTTGCCGCCGAGTTCGAGGTGTGCCCGCGTGAGGTGCGCCGCCGCGGCCTGGCCGACCTTCCGTCCCGCCGACGTGGAGCCGGTGAACGCGATGACGCGGGTGTGCCGGTCGGTGACGAGGGCGGCACCGGCATCGGCGCCGCCGGGCAGCATCTGGAAGACGCCGTCCGGTACCCCGGCGGCCGCGAACACGGCCGCCAGCACCACACCGCCGCACACCGCGGTCCGGGTGTCGGGTTTCAGAATCACTGAGTTGCCCAGTGCCAGTGCGGGTGCCACTGCGCGGATCGAGAGGATCAGGGGGAAGTTGAACGGAGCGATCACGCCGACGACACCCGCTGCGATCCGACGGCTGAAACTCAGACGTCCGTCGGCGGACGGGAGCACCTCACCCTTGGGATGCGAAGGCAACGCCGACGCCTCGTAGCATTCCTGCGCTGCGACGTGCGTCTCGAGGCTCGCTTTCGCGCGAATCGATCCGGCCTCCCGGACGATCCACGTCTCGATCTCGGAGGCGTGCTCCTCGAAGAGCTGGCCTGCGCGGCGCAGGATCGCGGCCCGATCCTCGAAAGGCATTTTCTCCCAGCGGCGCTGGACCTCGGCGGCCTTGATGCAGGCCGCGGCGACGTCGGCGGCGGTCGTGGTGCCGACGTGACCGAGGGTGCTACCCGTCGCGGGCTCCACGACCTCTGAGAACGCGCCTTCGGCGGCGGTCCAGCTGCCGGTGAAGACCTTCTTCTCCCAGTCGATGTCGAGCAGGCTCATGGTCGATCCTTCTTTCGGTGAGGTCGGTCAGGACGCGAGTACGGGTGATGGCGCCGCGGATTCGGTGCGGGGTGAGCGGAACTTCCGCTTGGCGACGATTGCCACCGCGACCGCGCCGACGACTCCGGGGACGGCGACGGCGAGAAAGTTCTGCTGGAACGGTAGATGAAGAGCGAGGAGCGCGCCGCCGAGGGTGGGGCCACCGATCGCACCGATCCGTCCCATGCCCGCAGCCCACCCGACGCCGGTCGACCGTACCTCGGTCGGGTAGAACTCGACGGCGAACGCGTGGACGATGGCGAGCGCGCCGATGGTCGCCGCACCGGCGACGAACAGCAGCACGTTGAGCAGTGCGGCGGCTGGGTCGAAGGACAGTCCCACCAGCGACAGGGAAGCCAGGGAGAAATACGTGATCAGGGTGTTGCGGTAGGACCAGCGGTCGGCCAGCCAGCCGCCGAAGATCGCGCCGGCGATGCCACCGAGATTCAGCACCACCAGGGTCCACAGCGCGGAACTCAAAGCGTAGCCGGCGGTCTGCATCAGTTTCGGTAGCCACGTGTTGAGCCCGTAACTCAACAACATGCACATCGCGAAGAAGACCCAAATCAGGAAGCTGTTCAGGGCGTTTCCGTTGGTAAAGAGCTGGGCGACGGGCGCCTTCCGAGCTTCCGGACGTGGCGTGGCCACGACGTCGCTCAGGTCGCGACCCGGGTCGACCTTGGACAGCACAGCCTCCAGCTTGTCCTGATGACCGTTGATGGCGAGGAACTCCGGCGACTCCGGCAGGTACTTCAGCAGAACGGGTAGCAACAGGAGCGGCAGACCGGCGACGTAGAACACACCGCGCCACGTCCAGAGCGGCTCCACGTTGATTGCGAACACCGCGGCGGCGATGCCACCGACGGAGTAGAACGACGACACGAACGTGACGAGCAGTGCCTTCGACGTGAGTGGGGCGAGCTCGGCGATCAGTGCCGTGAAGTTGGGTACGAGCGCGCCGAGCGACACACCGACGACGAGGCGGAGAATGCCGAGTTGTGCCGGGGCGCCGGCGAAGGCGCAGCTGAACGACGCCACGCTCGCCACCGTCACGCAGATGAGCATGAGCGGACGGCGGCCGTACCGATCGGCGAGCGGGGCGACGAACAGTCCGCCGATCAGCATGCCGACGAGCGCCGCGGATCCGAGGGTGCCGGCGGTGACCGGGTCCATGTTCCACTCGTCCATCAGATGGACGATCACGGTGCCGTACGAGACCATGTCGTATCCGTCGATGATCATCAGCAGTGAGCACAGGGCTACGACACCATAATGGAACGGCCGCAGTCGGGCCTTGGAGATGATCGAGGTAACTGTGTTCTGGGACAGCGGGTTCTGGGACAGCGGGTTCTGGGACAAGGGCATACTCCCGATGCGGGGCAGCGTTGCTGCCGTGGGAACGAGTGGGGCTATCACGGCTCGGTGAGGTCGGTCTCGACCTCGATCACGGCAGGCTTTCCGCTGCCGAGGGCGGTCTTGAAGGCGCGGACGAAGTCGTCGCCGGTCCGTACCGCGGTGGCCGTCACGCCGTACCCCGCAGCGATGGCGGTGAAGTCGATCCCGGGAACGTCCATGCCGGGGGTCTCGCCGGACCCCAGCACCGTCGAGAACCAGCGCAGTGCGCCGTAGGTCCCGTTCTTGAGGATGACGATGATCACCGGAATGTCGTACTGCGCGGCCGTCCACAGGGCGGTGATGCCGTAGTTGGCCGAGCCGTCTCCGATCAGGCCGATCACCTGACGGTCCGGATTCGCCAGCTGGGCACCGACTGCGGCGGGCAGTCCGAATCCAAGCCCGCCCGATGCGGGGAAGAAGTAGCTGCCTTGGCGGGAGACGTCGGCCTGCGACCAGAACGCGCCGGTGGTGGACGTCGACTCCTTGACGTACACGGCGTCGTCCGGCGCAGTGCCGCGCAACAGTTCGAACAGCTCCTCCGGATGCACGCGCTCGGACGACGTCCTGGCCTGCGGGATGTCCGGCAGCGACGGCAGGACCGGGCGGCGGCCCGGCGTCACGCTGTCGGCGAGGCGGGACAACGCATCCCGCACACCGCCGACCAGTGCGTCACCCATCGGGGCGCGGGCGGCCTCGCCGGGATCGCTGGTGAGGTGGATGAGCCGGGCGCCGTCGGGCAGGTACTCGCCGGGGACGAACTGGTGGTACCGGAACACGGGTGCTCCCGCGACGAGGATCAGGTCGTGCCCGACCAGTGCGTCGGTGATGCCCTGGACGGCGGCTGGCAGGACCCCGCGGAAGCTGCGGTGGCGGGTGGGGAACGGGCATCGTGACGGGGACGGCGCGATCCAGACGGGGGCGCCGAGTGCGTCCGCGAGACGGACCGCGTCGTCATTGGCGTACTCGGCATCGACTTCCGGTCCGAGTACGAGGACCGGGTTCTCGGCGCGGTCGAGGGCGTCGACGAGGGTGGCGAGTTGATCCGCACTGAGGGAACCGGCAGTGGTTGTGGCGCGGGTGAGGAGGTGCTTTGTCTCGGCGGGTGCTTCCTGCGCCCAGTCGTCGTACGGCACCGACACATAGACCGGACCCTTCGCGGGCAGGTTCGCGATGTGGATGGCCTGGCTGATCGACCGCGGCACGTCCTGCGCGCACGCCGGCTCGCAGGACCACTTGACCAGGGGTTTCGGCAGCGACTGCGCGTCCACGTTGGCGAGCATCACCTCCTGGCCGATGGTCGAGCGGACTTGTTGCCCGGCGGTGATGATCAGCGGGCTGTGGGAGTAGACCGAGTTCGTGAGCGCGCCCATCGCGTTGCCGGTGCCCGCGGCGGCGTGCAGATTGACGAAGGCCGCGCCGCCGCGGGCCTGGGCGTACCCGTCGGCCATGGCCAGGACGGCGCCTTCGTGCAGACCCAGGATGTAGCGGAAGTCGTCGGGCATCCCGGCGAGGAAGGGGAGCTCGTTCGATCCGGGGTTGCCGAAGATCGTGGTCAGGCCATGCGCCCGCAGTAGGTCATAGGTCGCTTCGCTGACGTCGGCCATCAGGTGTTCTCCATTTCTTCGCATGGTCCTCGCGGTGTGACGTGAACCACGGTAGGGAGCCGCGTCCTATAGGTCCAATGAATACTTTCGATCAGCACATAGACAGGATCTATATTATCGGTATGGCCGACGTGGATCTCAACCTCATCAGGACCTTCGTGCTGCTGTATGAAACGCGGAGCGTCACCCGTACGGCGGAGCTGCTGTTCATCACGCAGCCGTCGGTGAGCCATTCGCTCCGCCGACTGCGGCGGCAGTTCAACGACGACCTCTTCATCCGGTCGTCGGACGGCTTGGCGCCCACGGTTCTGGCGGCGAGTATGTACCCGCAATTGCATCAGGCGCTGGAGGTCATCGACGAGACCGTCTCCGGTGTCGGTCAATTCGACGCCGAGACGTCGGACCGAACCTTTCGGATCTGCGCCACCGATCTTGGGGAGATTTCACTGCTCCCCGGAGTGCTCGCGGCGCTGGAAACCCGCGCTCCCGGCTGCGCCGTGCAAGTAACGCCGCTCGATTTTGCCAGTGCTGCAGAGGAATTGCGTCAGGGTCGTGCTGACGCCGTCATCTGCACCCCGCGCATCGACGCGCCGGATCTGCGCCGCGACCCCCTGTTTCGGGAAGGCTATCTCGGACTGTGCGCACTCGGGCATCCGCGGATCGGAGTCGAACCCGGACTGGACGATTTCCTTGCCGAACGGCACATCGTCGTCGACGCCGCCGCCGGGCACGTGGACGCTGATCAAGCCCTCGCGAGGATGGGGCGTCGCCGTGACATCGCCGTGCGGGTACCGCACTTCGCGGTGCTGCCGGAACTGGTGGCGCAGACCCGGCACCTCGCCGTGGTGCCGAGCCGGGTCGCGGAACTGTTCACCCGGTCCTCGCCCGTCCGCACGTTCGCGCTACCTGTCGAGATCCCGAACGTCGAGGTGTCGCTCTTTACCGTGCGGCGGGCTCTCCCGTCGCCGGGCGTCGATTGGTTGCGGGAGTTGATAGCCGACGTCCTACAGGCTCCCGCCGCCGATTGGACATCCTGATGCAGTGGCGGCCGGGAGAAAGTTCGGGCGGATGTCCATGTCGGGTGCGTCGTAGAGCCGGTGGAAGGTGGGCGTCAGCGCCGCCGACATCGGCGGGTTGATCCACGACCAGTCGGTGGGGCACTTCCGGCCGAGTGACTCTTCTCGTTCGACGTGGCTGATGAACTGCTTGGCGACGGTGTGATGATCGACCATGTGCACACCGGCCTGCCGGTAACTGTGGATCACGGCGCGGTTCAGTTCGACCAGTGCGCGGTCCCGCCACAGCGTTCGCTCCGACGTCGTGTCCAGGCACAGTCGTTCGGCGATGGCGGGCAGCATGTCGTACCGATCCTGGTCGCTGAGGTTGCGGGCCCCGACCTCGGTGCTCACGTACCACCCGCTGAACGGGGCGAGCGGGTAGGTCAGCCCGCCGACCGAGAAACTCATGTTCGACACGGCGGGCACCGCATGCCATTTGAGACCGAGATCGGCGAACCACGTGTAGTCGGGGTGCTCGATCTGGACCTCGAGCACCAGCTCGGATGGAATCTCGTACCAGCGCAGCGTCTCGTCGGGTGTGCTGACCAGCAGCGGCAGCACGTCGAACGGCGTGCCTGCGCCCCGCCACCCCATCTTCGTCACCGCCTCGGTGATGCCGACCTGCGCGGGGTCCCCGGTCACCGTCCCGTCCGCGTGGCGGTAGCCCGCGTACCGGATCAGTTGCGGGCTGACGATCTTGTACTCGCGACCGTCCGCCAGCGGTAGGGGACCGACCGTGATGACCGAGCGCAGGGCGCCGCCGTTCGTCGCGACCCGCAGGTGCTCCCAGCACGCCTCCGCAATCTCGTCCGCGGTGGTGACGTGCCGGGCATCGATCAGCTTCAGCGTGCGCCAGTGCTTGCGACCGACGCACCGGGCGTGGTTGCGCCAGGCCAGCTGCGAGCCGACTTCCAGTTCCTCCACGGTGTGCTCGTAGCGGCCCGTCTCCGCCAGCGACTCCAGTGCGTCCGCGAGGCGGGCCGTGGGCAGGTGGGCCAGCTCGGGCTCACTGAAGAACTCTGCGCACTCCCGCATCTGCGCTGCAGACTGCGACGTGACGTCCAGCGAGGACGACATAGTCCCTGTGCTGCTCACCATTGACCTCCCAGCGATCGTGGATCGTGCGGCGGTCAGTATGTCAGCGAAGCGCGCACACCCGTCCACCGAGTGCGGACGGGGTGAGGAAATACCGCCGGCAGGCGGACCGTTGCCCCGGGGGTGAAGCTGTCGATTCTGGACCGGTCCCGCACACGCCGGGGTGCGCCCGACTCTGCCGCGCTGACCGGGACGATCGAGCGGGCGGTGCATGCCGAGCAACTGGGGTTCCATCGGTTCTGGGTGGCCGAGCATCACGCCGTGCCGGGCATCGCGAGTGGGTCGCCGCCGGTGCTGCTCGCTGTCCTCGGCGCCCGCACCGATCGGATCCGGCTGGGCTCGGGTGGTGTGATGCTGCCGAATCATCAGCCTCTCGTGGTGGCCGAGCAGTTCCTGATGCTCGCGGCGATGTACCCGGGCCGGATCGACCTGGGCGTCGGACGGTCGCTGGGATTCACGAAGCCGGTCCGCGAGGCGCTGCGCCGCGACCGCAACGCCCCCGACACGTTCGCCGCCGACCTCGACGAGGTGCGGAGCTACCTCGAGGGCAAGGGAGCCGTGATCGCCCGGCCCCAGGTGGCCGGTCCGCCGCCGATGTTCGTTCTCGCTACCCGGCGCGGGCTCGACTTCGCCGCGCAGGCCGGTCTGCCGGTGGTGGTCGGTGGGCCGATCCTCGGCGGGTCGGGCGCCCGCGTTCCGGAACTGGACCGGTACCGCGACAGCTTCGTCCCGTCCGCGCGTAACCGGTCCCCGTACGTGATCGTCTCGCTCGAGGTCATGATCGCCGAGGACGAAGACCGAGCCCGTGAGCTGCTGCTTCCGGAGGCGTGGGCGCTGGCACAGTCGAGCCGGACCGGGGAGTTCCCGCCGCTCGAATCGGTCGCGGACATCCGGGGTCAGGCGTGGACTCCGCGGCTGCGCGAACAGGTCGACGCGTCGATCGCGAACTCCATTCACGGCACCGCCGAGCAGGTGAGGGTCGCGCTCGGGGCCCTGGCCGCGCGTACCGGTGCGGACGAACTCCTGGCCTCGACGTCGACGTTCGACCGGGCCGCGCTGCTCGAATCCGATCGGCAGTTGTCGCTCCTGGACGTGTGAACACACACGACGCACACGCTTGCCGCAAGCCTTGCGCAACTATTGACAATCTTGCGCAAGCCGATGGATAGTGTGTGTCGGCAGTCACAACGAACAGCGAGGCGGTAGCACCGTGGCACCCACCTTGACCGAGGTCGCACAACGCGCAGGGGTATCCCTGTCCACCGCGTCACGGGCATTCAGTGCCCCGGACCGGATCGGACCGGACACGCTCGCGCGGATCATCGCGGTCGCCGACGAGATCGGCTACCGGGCGGCGTCCCCGACCCGCACCGACGGCGTGCGCCCCACCGCCACCACCGTCGCGGTCGTGGTACCCGACATCGGGCACACCGTGTTCGCGATCTTCGTGAAGGCGGCGCAGGCGCAGGGGTGGCACCGGCGCCAGACCGTGCTCCTCACCGACACCGACGGCAGCGCCGACCGTGAGCGTGAGGTTCTCGGCGAGTTGCAGGGGCGTGTCGACGCACTCGTGGTCTGCGCTCCACGGCTGCCCGCATCGGACATCGTGCAGCTCGCCGGCGACACACCCTTGGTGCTCGTCAACCGCTCGTCACCCGAATGCGATTGCATCGTGGCGGATTCCGAAGACGGAATTCGCCAGGCCATCGACTACCTCGTCGCCCTCGGACACGAGCACCTCGCGTACGTCCAGGGCTCGCCGCAATCCTGGTCGAACCAGCGCCGCGTCGCCGCGGTCGAGGAATTCTGCAAGGCCCGCGACGTGCAGCTGAGTCTGCTCGGCTGGCAGCAGGAAACCCTCGCGGGCGGTCACGCCGCGGCCGCGAGCGTGATCGCGACGGGTGCGAGCGCCGTGATCACGCACAACGATCCGATGGCCATCGGAGTGATGAACGGCGTCCGCGCAATGGGCTTCTCGGTGCCGGCGGACCTGAGCGTCGTCGGCATCGACGACTCGCCGCTGGCCGAACTCGCCAGCCCCGCACTCACGAGCATCAACGTGCCGATGGCACGAGCGGGTGTGCTGAGTCTGGACCTGGTGTTCCAGCGCGCGAACGAGCCGGACTCCGATATCCGAGAAATCCATCTCCCCACGCAACTGGTCGTCCGGGCTTCGGCCGGACCGGCGCACGATCGGGTGTTTCGCCCCGGAAAAGAGAGCCGCTAGATGAAAATCGTTGTTGCCGACAGCAACCTGATGCCGCACCGACCCCGGCTCGAGGCCGCAGTTCCGTCCGATACACGGTTGTCGTGGCACGACAGCTTCGACGAGGCCGCCCTGATCGAGGATCTGCGCGACGCCGACGTCTACGTCGGGGGAAAGTTCACACCGTCCATGGCGTCGGCTGCCGAGCGGCTGCGTCTGGTCCACGTCGCCGGTGCCGGCACGGACAACATCGCCTTTGATGCCCTGGCACCGGACGTGCTGGTGGCGAACACCTTCCATCACGAGAAGTCGATCGCCGAGTACGTCGTGGCGGCCACGGTGATGCTCCGGCGCGGCTTCGTCGCGCAGGACACGGCGCTCCGGCAGGGCGTCTGGGCGACCTCGGTCTACGACGACCGTCTCACGCAGTCGAATTCGCTGCAGGGAGCGCGAGTGGGATTCGTGGGGTTCGGCCACATCGGCCAGGCCGCGTGGACTCTGTTCCGGGCATTCGGCGCGACAGGAGCGGCCGTGACCGGTCGTGGCAACGTCGACGCGCCGAGTGCGGGACTGGACTGGGCTGCCGACGTGTCCCAGCTCGGGCGTCTCCTCGTCGAATCCGACGTCGTCGTGGTGTCCGCACCGCTCGACGACCGGACGCGGGGCATGATCGGCGCCGACGAATTGCGCGCGCTCGGCCGCGACGGGGTGCTGGTGAATGTGGGCCGCGGACCTCTCGTCCAGGAGCAGGCCCTGTTCGACGCACTGTCCTCGTCGACCATCGCCGGTGCGGCCATCGACGTCTGGTACGACTATCCCGGACCCGACGGTCGTGGGACGCCCAGCGCTCTGCCGTTCTCCGAACTCCCCAACATCCTGATGACACCGCATTCTTCGGGAGTCTCACAACAGACTTTCGTCGGCCGCGTCGACGACATCGCCGACAACATCACTCGACTCGCTCGCGGTGAGCAACTGCGCAACGTCGTCACCCCCGCCGTCGGCTCGAAAGGATCACGGGCATGACCGACAAGATCATCTCCGCGGACGTGCTGGTCTGCAGCCCCACCCGCAACTTCGTCACCCTCAAGATCACCACGGCCGACGGCGTCGTCGGCTACGGTGACGCCACGCTCAACGGCCGTGAACTGTCCGTCGCGTCGTATCTCCGGGACCATGTGGCGCCCTTGCTGATCGGGCGCGACCCCGCGCGGATCGAGGACACCTGGCAATACCTCTACCGCGGCGTGTACTGGCGGCGCGGGCCCGTCACGATGGCCGCGATCGGCGCCGTCGACGTCGCACTCTGGGACATCAAGGGCAAGACCCTCGGCCAGCCCGTCTACCAGCTGCTCGGCGGCGCCGTCCGCGACCGGGTGCTCTCCTACACCCACGCGACCGGGTGGGACGCGCCCGCGCTACTCGACTCCGTCGACGCCAAGCGCGCGATGGGCTTCCAGGCGATTCGAGTGCAGTCCGGGGTTCCCGGCCTGGATTCGGTGTACGGCGTGCACCAGGGCGCCGCCGGATACGAGCCCGCAAGCCGCGGCGCACTCCCGGTCGAGGAAGTATGGGACACCGATGCCTACCTCAACCATGCACCGCGGATCCTCGAAGCGGTCCGTGAACACGTCGGCCCCGACCTCAAATTGCTGCACGACGCCCACCATCGGCTCACCCCGCAGCAGGCCGCACGGCTGGGGAAGTCGGTCGAACACGTGGACCTGTTCTGGCTCGAGGACGTCACGCCCGCCGAGAACCAGGACGCGCTGCGTCTGGTGCGCAACCACACCACCACACCCCTGGCGATCGGGGAGGTCTTCAACACGATCTGGGACTGCCAGCACCTGATCACCGAACAGCTGATCGACTTCATCCGGGTGGCCATCGTCCACGCGGGCGGAATCAGCCACGTCCGCAAGATCTTCGCGCTCGCCGAGGTGTACCAGATTCGCGGCGGACCGCACGGCCCGTCGGACGTCTCGCCGATCTCCCTGGGCGCGAGCCTGCACCTCGGGCTTGCGACGCCGAACTTCGGAATCCAGGAGTACATGGGCTACGACCCGCTCGTCAGCGAGGTCTTCCCCCACGCGTGGTCGTTCTCGGACGGGCACCTCACCCCCGGCGACGTTCCGGGCATCGGAGTGAGCATGAACGAGAAACTCGCGGAGCAATATCCGTACGAGCAGGCCTACCTCCCGGTCGCCCGGCGCCGCGACGGCTCCATGACGGATTGGTGACGAGCATGTCCGAACCGAAACTCTCGCGCCGAAACGTTCCCGCTGCGGCACTGATCCACCGGCGGGTACCGGAAGGCACCGGGATCGTGCACCTGGGCCTCGGCAACTTCCACCGCGCACACCAGGCGGTGTACACCGCGCTCGCGATGGAACGCGAACCCGGACCGTGGGGCATTCTCGGTGTGGCGAGCCGCTCGAGCACCGTCGCCGATGCGATGAACGCGCAGGACCTCCTGTACAGCGTCGTCGAGATCTCGCCGGACGGTTCTCGTGTGAGCGTCCCGGGTTCACACACCGGAACGCTGGTGGCCGAGCAAGACCCGGAGGCCGTCGTCCGTGCGATCGCGGACCCGGCGACGAAGATCGTCACGATCACGGTGACAGAACACGGGTACACGGTGTCACCCGAGACCGGTTCCCTCGACCTCGATTCCGACGTCGTTCGCCGCGACCTCACCGAGGTGCGGACGCCCCGCACCACGATCGGGCAGATCGCCCGCGGACTGGCCCTCCGGGCGAGCACGCACGGCGCCCCGGTCACGATCCTCAGCTGCGACAACCTGCTGTCCAACGGGCGCCAGACCGAAAGGCTCGTACGCGAGTTCGTCGGCACCTTCGCGCCGCCTCTCCGCGACGACCTGCTGTCCTGGATGAACTCGTCCGTGACGTTCCCCAACTCGATGGTGGACCGGATCGTGCCGTCCGGTTCGGACCGCTACAACGAGGCGGCGCTGGCACACCTCGGCGTGCGCGACACGATAGCCGTCCCCGCGGAGCCGTTCACGATGTGGGTCATGGAGAAGCGGTTCGCCGCCGGCCGTCCCGTCTGGGAGCACGGTGGCGCGCTGTTCACCGACGACGTCGAGCCGTACGAGCTGATGAAGGTCCGACTGCTCAACGGGACGCATTCGCTCATCGCCTACCTCGGCGCACTCGACGGGCGCGCCACCATCCCCGAGTCCGTTGCGCAGCCGTTCGTCGAGGACGCAGCGCGGCGGATTCTGTGCGACGAGTACCTGCCGACGGTCACCGTTCCCGAATCGGTGGACACGGACGACTACATCCGGCAGCTGTTCTCGCGTTGGTCCAATACTGCTCTGGGACATCGCACCTCGCAGGTCGGCTCCGACGGATCGGTCAAACTGACGCAGCGCATCCCGATTCCCGCGCTCGAACACCTCGGCCGCGGTACCGTCCCGCAGTACCTTTCTCTGACGGTGGCGGCATACCTTTGCTGCATCGCACCGCCGCCCGGGTTCGATCCCGGCCCCCACGCACGATCCATGACCGACCCCGCTCGACCGCGCCTGGCAGGAATGGCCGACAACGCCGCTTCCACTACAGAATTCGTTCGCTCCGTCTTCTTCGACGGAGGTCTGTTTCCCAGCACTCTCGCTTCGCACACCGACTTCGTCTCGCGGATCGCCGACTTCGTCGACATCATCGTCCGTCACGGGCCGGTAGCTGCGGCAGGCGAAGCATCCGACCCGGTCCCGGACCTCGGGACTACCACGTCGCTGCAGTCCAGCGCGACCATCTGACTCCCTCAACCCTGCCCGGACACTCCGGGAACCACCAATGGAGGAATCCATGGACACTACACTCGACCCCACGGTGAACCCGAAAGTCCCCGGCCGCGCAGGCGGTACACCTCAGGCAGACCCGTCCGCGGTCCGCCGGGCGGCGTGGGCGGGGCTCATCGGCACCACGCTCGAGCAGTACGACTTCGTCATCTACGGCACCGCTTCGGCGCTGATCTTCAACACCCTGTTCTTCCCGAACATCTCGCCGGCGGCGGGCATCCTCGCGAGCTTCAGCGCCTACGCCGTCGGATTTCTCGCCCGGCCGCTCGGCGGCCTGTTCTTCTCGCGGTACGGAGAGCGTCTCGGCCGCAAGTGGGTGCTCGTCGCGACGCTGATGCTGATGGGCGGCGCGACATTGGGGATCGGTCTGCTGCCCACCTACAGTCAGGTGGGGCTGCTCGCACCGGCGCTCCTCGTCGCGTGCCGATTCTTCCAGGGCTTCGGCGCGGGAGCCGAACAGTCCGGTGGTGCAACCCTTCTGACGGAGACGGCGCAGATAGGCAGGCGAGGTCGGCTCGCCGCCCTGGTGATGACCGGGGCCGCACTGGGCACGGCGCTCGGCGCAGTCGCGTGGATCGCCGCGCAGCTCCTGCCGGAAGAGCAGCTCATGTCCTGGGGTTGGCGTCTCGTCTTCATCAGCAGTCTGCTCGTCACCGTTGCCGCGTTCGTCATCCGTCGCAAGCTCACCGAGAGCCCGGTGTTCCAGGAACTCAAGGAACAGCACCAGGTTCCGAAGACGCCCGTGAAGGAGATCTTCGCGAACGGCAAGAAGCCGCTGTTCATCGTCATGTTCATGACGATTGGCATCAGCGCGCAGTCGTACACGTACCAGGTGTTCATGGCGTCGTACCTCAAGAACGACGTGCACGTCGACCCCACGTTCATTCCCAAGGTGCTGCTGGTCGGGGCCATCTGCGGCGGCATCGCGGCCTACGGGTTCGGTCGACTGTCCGATCGGGTGGGCCGCAAGCCGGTGTACATCTCGATCGTGATCGCCCTGATCATCCTGCCGGTGCCGACCTTCCTGGCCCTGAACACCGGCTCACATCTGCTGATCACGATGGCGATGATCGTCGGTTTCATCCTGGCCTGCCAGGGCGCCGTCGGCGTCACGATGAGCTATTTCCCGGAGATCTTCGGCTCCCGCTATCGCTACGCCGGCGTCACACTCGGCCGCGAATTCGCCTCGATCTTCGGCGGCGGTGTCGCACCGCTGATCTGCGCGGCGCTCGTCACGGCCTTCTCCGGCTCATGGATCCCCGTGGCCGTCTACATGATCCTGATGGCCGTGACCGTTCTGATCGCCTCGGCGATGGCACCGGAAACCCGCGACCGCGACCTCACGCTGGCCGCCAACGCCACCGACCGTGAGGTGACGGCGGCATGACGTCCTCCGTCATCGCGGTGCTGCGCGCCGCGCACGCCGACCGGTACGCCCCGGTGGTGAACGTCCTCGCCGAGAACGGCGTGCGCGCCGTCGAGCTGACGATGAGCACGCCGGGAACCCTCGAGTCCCTGAGCAGCATCCGGCGCGCCGCACCTGACGGCGTCGAGATCGGGGTCGGGACGGTCACCACCGTCGACCACGCCCGTGCTGCCCTCGACGTGGGAGCCGACTTCCTCGTGACGCCGACGACCAACCTCGACGTCATCGCCACGGCAGTGCGTGCCGGAGTTCCGATCTACCCGGGCGGATTCACCCCGACCGAGCTGTGGACCGGATGGAACGCGGGTGCGACTGCCGTGAAGCTGTTCCCGGCGTCGGCGGTCGGGCCGGAGTACATCGGGCACCTGCGCGGGCCCTTCCCCGACATCCAGGTCGTCCCCTCGGGTGGGGTGGGCATCGACGACGTCCGCGCGTGGTTCGCGGCCGGAGCGGCGGCGGTCAGCCTCGGCGGACCGTTGATCGGGGACGCACTCCGCGGTGGCGACCTCGGGCAGCTGGCCGAACGATGCCGGCGCCTCGCCGACGTCGTCGCCGAACTGGAGGTCGTGTGATGACGGTGCTGACGTTCGGCGAGACGATGGCCCTCACCAGGGCGGTGGACACCGGTGCCCTCGCCCACACATCGACACTTCATCTGGGAATCGGCGGCGCCGAATCGAACTTCGCGATCGCCTTGCGGCGACTCGGCGTCGACGTCACCTGGATCGGGCGCGTCGGCCAGGACAGCCTGGGCGACCTGATCGAACGGGAACTCCGGGCCGAGGGAATCACCGCCGACGTCATCCGCGATCCGGACGCTCCGACCGGACTGATGGTGAAGGAGCGGCGAACCGCCACCGCCACCCGCGTCTGGTACTACCGGACCGGCAGCGCGGGGTCACGGCTCACGATGTCGGACATCGCGGACGACCGTCTCGAGTCGGCGTCCCTGCTGCACGTCACCGGCATCACCCCCGCCTTGTCCGACACCGCCAGGAAGACCACCCTGCACTGCGTCGAACGGGCACGCGCACTGGGCATTCCGGTGTCGTTCGATCTCAACTACCGCCGCGCGCTGTGGTCGCCGGACGACGCGGGCCCCGTCTTCCGTGAGCTGATCGCGTTGTCGGACATCGTCTTCGCAGGTGAGGACGAGGCCGCCATCGCGGTGGGCGACGGCTCCCCCGACGAACTCGTCGCCCGTGTCCGCGACCTCGGACCACGCGAGAGCATCCTGAAACTGGGAGACCAGGGATGCCTGGCGATCGTCGACGGAGAGACGTACTCCCTGCCCGCGGTGCCGGTGAGCGTGATCGACTCCGTCGGGGCCGGAGACGGTTTCGTCGCCGGCTACGTCGCGGAACGACTGGCCGGTGAGGCACCCGCCGACCGTCTGAGAACCGCTGTCACGGTCGGGGCGTTCGCGTGCACCGTGTCCGGCGACTGGGAGGGCATGCCACGCCGGGACGAACTCGGCCTCCTCACCACAACGGAACCCGTCACCAGATGACCAGCTCCGATCTCCGACAGAACTGGACTCCACGCATGAACACCAGCCCGACCACCGCTTCAGACGCCACCGAGGTTCCGACGCACGCGCAGGCGGTCGTCGCCCACGGTGCGCAGGACCTGCGCGTGGAGGAGGTGCCGATCGCCGCACCGAAGCCGGACGAAGCGGTGATCCGCATCGCCTACGGCGGGATCTGCGGATCCGATCTGCACTACTGGCAGCACGGCGCCGCCGGCGAGTCGATCCTTCGCGCACCGATGCGGCTCGGACACGAGGCGTCGGGCACCGTCCTGATCGGCGCGACGGACGGAAGCGGTCCCGGCGCCGGCACCCCCGTCACCATCCATCCCGCGACCCCCGGCGGCGACAGCGCGAAGTATCCAGCCGATCGCCCCAATATTTCCCCCGGATGCACGTACCTCGGCAGTGCGGCGCACTACCCGCACGCCGACGGGTTGTTCGTCAGCCACGTCGCCGTCCCGACCCGCATGCTCCGGGTTCTTCCCGACGGCCTCGATCTTCGTCTGGCGTCACTGGCCGAGCCGGCGAGCGTGGCGTGGCACGCGGTCGCGCGGGCAGGGGAGGTGAAGGACCGGTCGGTCCTCGTCATCGGTGCCGGGCCCATCGGCGCGCTCGTCGTGGCGGTGCTGAAGCGAGCGGGCGCCGGGAAGATCACGGCGGTGGACATGCACGAGTACCCGCTGAGGATCGCGTGCGCCGTGGGTGCGGACGCGACACTCACCGCCACCGATGCCGACGCAGTCGCGGCGGTGGAAGCGGACGTCACCATCGAATGCTCCGGCAACCATCGTGGTCTGGCATCGGCAATCCACGGCACGGCCCGCGGCGGCCGGGTCGTGATGGTCGGTCTGCTTCCCTCGGGGGATCAGCCGGTACCCATGTCGATCGCGATCACCCGGGAACTGGATGTGGTCGGCTCGTTCCGGTTCAACGACGAGATCGACGAGGTGGTGGCCGCCCTCGCCGACGGCTCGCTGGTGGTGGATCCGATCGTCACGGCCGAGTACGACGTCGCCGATGCGCTCACCGCGTTCGCGTCGGCCAGGGATGCGTCCTCGTCGAGCAAGGTGCTCCTGAGGTTCTGATCCGGGGAACGTCGCCCCGGCCTCGTCTGCGGGGCACGGCTGTCGCATGATGGTCTCGACGCACCCCCGAGGTCAGGAGAGCAAGCTGATGAAGGAATTCACCGCCTGGATCGCTCGCGAGAACGAGGGCGCCATCGGCCTCTCCCAGGAGACGGTCGCCGAGTCGTTCCTGCCGCAGGGCGAGGTCACCATTCAGGTCGAGTACTCCAGCGTGAACTTCAAGGACGCACTGGCGCTCACACCGAAGGGTGGAGTGGTCCGCGAGTACCCCATCGTGCCCGGCATCGACGTGGCGGGCACCGTCGTCGAGTCGCAGTCCCCGGAGTTCTCCGTCGGTGACACGGTCATCGCGCACGGTTACGACATCGGCACCGCCCGTCACGGTGGGTACGCGCAGTTCGCCCGCGTCCCGGCCGACTGGGTGGTGAAACTCGACGGCATGTCCACCCGCACCGCTGCCGCGATCGGTACCGCCGGTTTCACGGCCGCGATGAGCGTGGAGGCGCTGCTGTCCCGTGGGGTCGAGCCGGGCAACGGTCCGGTGCTCGTGACCGGTGCGAGTGGCGGCGTCGGTACCGTCGCCGTCGACCTGCTGTCGGCGGCGGGTTTCGAGGTGGTCGCGTCGAGCGGAAAGCCGGAGAAGGCGGAACTGCTCACCGAACTGGGTGCGAGCACGGTGATCGGCCGCCTCCCGGAGCCCGACACGAAACCGCGTCCGCTCGGCAAGGCGCAGTGGGCTGCGGCCGTCGACTGCGTCGGCGGCGCCACCCTCGCGCACGTGCTCAGCACCATCGAGTACGGCGGTGCGGTCGCGGCGAGTGGGCTGACCGGCGGACCGAAGTTGGAGACCACGGTCCTGCCGTTCATCCTGCGCGGTGTCAGCCTGCTCGGCATCGACTCGGTGCAGTACCCGATCGAGCAGCGGCGCCGGCTGTGGGGCCGTCTCGCGTCCGACCTCGCGCCGTCCCGGCTCGAGTCGATCACCCACGACGTTCCGATCGCCGACGTCGTCTCGGTGATCGACCAGGTGCGGGCCGGCACCTACTCCGGCCGGGCCGTGGTGGGCGTCGCCCCCGTGAGTACTTATTAACGTCCCGCGGTTAACAAGTACTCACGGGCGCCGGAGGCGCACGATCCAGGCACGGGAGGCGGCCGGATCGATCACGTCGTCGAGTTCGAAGATCGTCGCCGCGTTCAGGGCCTTCCCGTGCTGGTAGGCGGCGTCGACGAGTTGCGCGAACGCGGTGTCGCGCTCGGCGGGGTCGTCGATGGCCTCGAGTTCCTTCCGGAATCCGAGCCGCACCGCGCCCTCCAGCCCCATGGCCCCGATCTCACCGGTCGGCCACGCGACCGTGAACTCGGACGCGTGGAAGGAGCCGCCCGCCATGGCCATCGCGCCGAGGCCGTACCCCTTGCGCAGGATGATCGTTCCGTACGGCGCGGTCATCCGCGCGCCCGCGACGAACAGCTTGCCGAACCGGCGAACCGTGGCCTCCTTCTCCGAGTCGGGGCCGACCATGAATCCCGGTGTGTCGCACAGCGAGACGACGGGCAAGCCGAACGATTCGCACAGCTCCAGGAAGTGGGCCATCTTGTCCGCCGCGACCGCGTCGATCGCGCCGCCGAGGTGGTGGCTGCTGTTCGCGACCAGCCCGTACGGCGCACCCTCCACCCGGATCAGCGCGGTGACGATGCCGACGCCGTGGTCGCGGCGTAATTCGAGGACCGAGCCGACATCGGCGATGGATTCCACGGCACTGCGAACGTCGTAGGCGCGCAACCGGTTCTCCGGGACGACGTGGCGTGCGAGCCGCTCGTCGGGGGCTTCCCACTCGGGGAGCGCGCCCTGGAAGTACGACAGGTACTTCTTGGCCAGTTCGACGGCGTGCGCCTCGTCCCGGGCGAGCAGATCGATGACGCCGTTGCGCCGCTGCACGTCGACGGGCCCGATGTCCTCCGGCCGGTACACACCCAGTCCACCGCCCTCCACCATTGCCGGGCCGCCCATGCCGATGTTCGCGTCGGGGGTGGCGATGAGGACGTCGCAGACTCCGGCGAGGGCGGCGTTGCCCGCGAAGCAGCGGCCGGAGACCACCGACACCAGCGGAACCTTCCCGTTCAACGCCGCCAGCGACCGGAAGGTGTTCAGGTCCAATCCTGCTGCCGGTCCGGCGTCGGTGTCGCCAGGCCGCCCGCCGCCACCCTCGGCGAACAGGACGACCGGGACCTGCTTGCGGCCGGCGAGTTCGATCACCCGGTCAGTCTTCGCGTGGTTCCGCATGCCCTGGGTTCCGGCGAGCACCGTGTAGTCGTACGACAGCACGACCGCCTGGGCGTCGCGCGAACCGAACACGTCACCGTTGACGGTGGCGAGCCCGGCGACGAGCCCGTCGGCGGGGGTGTTCTCGATCAGGTCCTGCTCGGATCGGCGGCTACGCTGCGCGGCCAGGACGAGAGGTCCGTATTCGACGAAGCTGCCGGGGTCGACCAGATCGTCGATGTTGGCGCGTGCGCTGCGCCGCCCGAGCTTCGTGCGCTTCGCGATCGCGGCGGGCCGGGCGGCGTCGAGGGTCACCTCGTGTCGCTGCCGGATCTCCGCCAGGTCCGCGCGCTCACGATCCAGATCGGTTGCGCTGTCGGCGACGTCGCGGGCCTCCGATCCCGTGCGGCGGATCACGACCAGCGGGTCGCCGGCGTTGACGTTCTGCCCGGGCGCCGCCAGATTCCGCTCGACTACCGCACCGGCGGGCGCGGCGATCACGTGCTGCATCTTCATGGCCTCGAGCACCACGAGCTGGGCCCCCGACTCCACGGTCGCACCTTCTCCGGCCGCCTCTACGACGGTTCCGGCCATGTGGGCGCGCAGCACGTCCTCACCCGCCCGCAACTCGAGTGTTTCCGACGCCACCTCCGCCGGCTGGTGCACGTGGGCGGCGTCGATGAGCGCACTCATCCGCTCGGCGAGATGATCGGTGCCGACGACGCCGTCGGCGAAGCCGGGGTCCGCCAGAATCGCCCGGAGAAAGCCGATATTGGTGGGGACGCCCTCGACGACGAACTCGGCGAGCGCCGCATCGGCCTTACGCACCGCGGCGGAGAAGGACGGGCCCCGCGAATGCACGATCACCTTCGCGAGGAGCGAGTCGTACCGCGGGCTCGGTGACAGTCCGGGCCGCCCGTAGGTGTCTACGCGCACACCCGGTCCCGTCGGCGGCGAGAAGACGGACAGGGTGCCCGCGGCGGGGACGGCCTGACCGTCGGGGCGCATCGTCTCCATGTTCACCCGAGCCTGGACGGCGATTCCGCGCGCAGCAGTGGGTGTGCCCGACGCGTCGAGCCCCACGGCGCTGACGCCGTCCGGCAGTGACAGCTCCCCGTAGTCGGCTCCCCGGGCGATGTCGATCTGCACGGCGACGAGGTCGATCCCCGTCACCTCCTCGGTGACCGTGTGCTCCACCTGGATTCGGGGATTGACCTCCAGGAACACGAAGCCGTCCCGGGACACCAGGAATTCGACGGTGGCGAGTCCCCGGTACCCGACACTGGCGCACAGCCGGGCCGCGGCCTCGTGCAGTTCGCTGCGCAGTCCCGGGTCGAGCCCCTGCGCGGGGGCGATCTCGACGAGTTTCTGGTGGCGGCGCTGCACGCTGCAGTCGCGGTCGCCGACGGCCAGGGCCCGCGTCACGCCCGCGTGCGGTGCCGCCACCACCTGCACCTCGATGTGCCGGCCGCCGTCGAGAAGGGACTCGGCGAACAGCGCGGGGTTGCCGAACCCGAGCTGCGCCTCGGACGCGCACAGCCGGTACTCCTCGTCGATCCGGTCCGCGCTGCGGACGGCACGGATGCCGCGACCGCCGCCGCCCGCGAGCGCCTTGATCATGATGCCGCCCGGGTGTTCCGTGAAGAACGCGCGGATGCCGTCCAGGTCGGTGGGACCGTTGGTCGCGGCGAGCACCGGCACCTTCGCGGCCACGGCGGCCTCGCGTGCCGACGACTTGTCGCCGAAGATGTCGAGCACTTCGGGGCTCGGACCCACGAAGGCCAGTCCCGCCTCGGCGCAGGCGCGTGCGAAATCGGCGTTCTCGCTGAGGAATCCGTATCCGGGATGCACTGCCGTGGCACCGAACTCCGCTGCCGCGTCGAGAATGGCGCGAGCGTCCAGGTAGGCGGACGGGCCGGACCCGCGGAGCGCGACCGCTTCGGTTGCCGCGCGCACGTGGGGGCTGTCCGCGTCGTCCTCCGCGTAGACGGCGACCGTGTCGACCGACATCTCCTCGGCGGTGCGGATGATGCGGAGCGCGATCTCGCCACGATTGGCGACCAGCAGGGTCACTTGTACTCCTCGGCCAGAGCGAACAGGTCGGCCTTGCGGACCTTCCCGGTCGCCGTCATGGGTAGGGCGTCGAGCACCTCGACGGTAGGGACTTTGTAGGTGGCCATGTTCCGGGCCGCCCACTCCCGCAGTTCCTCACCCGAGACCTGACGGTCGGGCAGGAGCTGGACGAACGCGAACGGCACCTGGCCTTTGCCCGGATCGGGCTTCGGCACCACCGCGGCCGACTGGATGTCGGGGTGCAGCATGAGCAGTGCCTCCACCTCGGACGGGAACACGCTCATCCCGTTGGTCTTGATCATTTCCTTGTTGCGCGCCAGATAGTGCAGTGCGCCTTTGCCGTTCAGCTTGCCCACGTCGCCGGTCTGGAGCCATCCGTCGCGGAGAGCGGCAGCGGTGGCGTCGGGTTTGCCGTAGTAACCGGTGAGCAGCGACGGACTGCGCACGACGATCTGTCCGGCTTGCCCAACCGGCACGGGCGCCCCGGCCTCGTCGACGATCAGCACGTCGGTGCCCGGAACCGGAAGTCCGCAGAACACGGGTTCGCTGAGCAGGTCTTCGTCGTCGGTCTGGAAACCGAGCGTGATGGTGTCGGCGGTGTGCGTCTCCGTCATCCCGTAGCTGGCCTCTCGCAGCACGTGTCCGGTGGCGTCGCGCCAGCGGCCGCGAATCGCGGGGTCGAGCTTGAGCACGAACGACACGGCCATCGCGTTGTCCAGGGTGGAGAAGTCTCGGTCGGTGAAGCCGGGCAGATCCATCAGTTCCACATAGTTGTCGACCGTCCCGACCATCGACGTCACCCCACGACTGTCGACGAGCGTCGCCGCGGCCTCCGGGTCCCAGCGGTTGAGGAGCACGACGGTGCCGCCGTTGATCAGCGGGTACAGGATGCCGAAGTCCTCGCCTGCGATCCAGAAGATGGGCAGAAACCCGAGGACCACAGGGGGAGCCTCGCCCACCTGCCTGCCGCCGGCCAGTGTCGCGGTGGCGGCGGTGTAGACCATGTGCGCCTGCGTGTGTTCGCAGCCCTTCGGCATCCCGGTGGTGCCACCGGTGTAGTTCAGTGCTGCCAGCGCGTCGGGGTCCATCGGAATGGGCTCGGCACGTGGGGAGTCCATGATCTCCGCCCAGTCGGTGGGCCCGGAGGTCGAGTCGAACGGCGGTGTGACGCTGGGTACGGCAGGTAGCAGGTCCGACACGGCGGTGATCGCGACGTGCCGCAGCGCCGTCTGGCCGCGCACGGATTCGACCATGGCCGCGAACGAATCCTGCGTCAGCAGGATCTCCACGCCGGCGTCGTCGAGTTCGTACGCCAGTTCGTGCTCCCGGAACAACGGGTTGATAGGGACGTGGACGGCGCCGATCTTCAGGATCCCGAGCATGGCGACATGGAACTGCGGACAGTTGGTGAGATGGACGCCGACGCGGTCGCCGGCGGACGCGCCCCGCTGCAGGAGCCAGCCGCCGAAGCGGTCGGACAGTTCGTCGAGTTCGGCGTAGGTGATCGCACGACCGTAGAAGTCGATCGCGACAGTCTGCGGTCGTGCCGTCGCCCAGTGCCGCAGGTAGTCGATCACGGTGCGGCCCTCGATCGGGTACTCGACTGTCCGCGGTACCTGCGGTGGCCACGCGGCGTCCTGGAGTTCGCGTATCTCGGCGAGGGCCGATTCCAGGGCTGTGGGGTCACTCGAAGGCGAAGTGGGCATACCGAACTCCCGATTCTGTGCGGATTGTCGTTGTCAGGCGAAGCCGATGAGTCTTTCGGAGATGGCGGTCAGGTCGGCGGTGTAGCGGCGCTGTTCACGGGCCGTCGCGTCGACCAGCCGGGCGGCGCCCGCGAGCTGGGCGTCGGCGAGGGTCTGCGCGATGCGGGCGGGCGGCGCGCACGGCGTGACGTCGCACGTGGCGATGATGCGCTCGATGAACCGGGTGTAGCGGCGGATGAGCCGGGTCTGCACGGTGGTCCAGCTTCGGCCGACCTCGGGGTCGAGCCGGGCGCGGTGCCTGATCAGTTCGAGGACGCGTCCGTTGGTGTACACGGCTTCCACGAACGCTTTCGTGGTGGTGCGCAGCACCTCTCGCAGGTCCTCGCTCGCCGGTCCTTCCACGTGCTGCGACTCGAGGAATTCCTCGCACACGTCGGCGGCGACGGCGTGGAACACCTCGTCCTTCGACGAGAAGTAGGCGTAGAACGTTGCCCGCGACACTTCGGCCCGGGTGGTGATCACCTCGACGGTCGTCCGGTCGTAGCCGAGTTCGGCGAAGCATGCGCTCGCGGCGCGGAGGAGTTCGCGGCGGCGGGGACCGTCGTTGTCTTTCCGCGCCGACCGCGCCCGCTCCTGAGCCTCACTTGTGGTCACGGTCACAGTATGTGTTGATGTTGACGTCAATGTCAATCTCTGGGTGTCACCTCGAGTCGGAGCGGGAGCGCGCTGTGGCGTCGCACGAACAAGCTGGGGACCCAACGTGGCTCGGAGTCGGCGGCGAGGGCGAAGCGGCCGGTGCGCGCGAGCAGTGCGGTGGTCGCGGCGAGCGCTTCCATGCGGGCGAGCGCCGATCCGACACAGAAGTGGACGCCCTTGCCGAATGCGAGATGCGAACGGATGTGCGGCCGGTCGAGTACTACCTCGTCCGGACGCTCGAACACGGCCGGATCCCGGTTGGCTGCGCCCCACAGCAGGAGCAGGTGACTACCGGCGGGCAGATCGGCGCCGCCCAGCGTGGTGTCGGCAACTACGTGCCGGTGATGCCCGCGGAACGGGGACTCGAGGCGGAGCGCCTCGTCGAGGAACGCGTCGACGAGTGCGGGTTGTTGCCGCAGCCGGGTCTGCAGTCCGGGGCGGATGGCGAGGAGCCGTGCGGCGCCCCCGATCAGCCCCGCGGTCGATTCGCCGCCCGCGGCGACCAACTGGACCAGGACGAGTGTCGCCACGTCCTCGGAGAGTTCACCGGCATCGCACGCGTGTGCCAGGACGCCCAGAAGGTCGTCGCGTGGGTCCGACCTCGCCCGCACGAGTTCCGCCCGCAGATAGCCGGCCAGTTCGGCCGCGGAGGTGACGAGGGGACCGAGGCGGTCCGCGGCGACGACCCCGCCGAGCAGCTCCGTGCTGTCGTAGGCCCACGTCAGTAGCTGGGGTACGTCCGACTCGGGCAGGCCGATGAGATGCGCGACCATCGCCAGCGGCAGCCGGTCCGCCATCGCGGACGCCCAGTCGATCTGCCCGTCCCGCATTCCCTCGTCCCACAGCGTGTCGACGAGCGAGTCCACGGCCGGGGCCAGCGCGCGGATGCGGCGGCCGAGCGCCGGCAGCACGAGCTTGCGATGGTGCAGGTGCGCCGGGTCGTCGGCGGTGGCCAGCACGTGCACGGCCTGACCGCCGCCGTCCATGTCGAACGTCGCGGGCGGCCCCGCCGGTTGCTGCACCAGCACACCGGTGAGATTCGACGAGAAGACCTCGGTGCGGTTTGCCGCCTCGGTCACGAGATCCCACGTGGACACCAGAAAGAAGTCGGTTCCGGCGACCCGGTGGACGGGGGAGTGCTCGCGGAGTGTCCGGTAGAGCTCGTTCGGTTCGTCGAGATGGACGGGATCGAAGATGTCGATTCCGAGGGTCGGCGTGTGGGCCATCGAGGACTCCTTGTTGACGAGAACCTGTTGCAGATGATCACAGTTCGCGCCGAAGGAGGGTGCTGTCAAGGGTGGCCGGAAGACTGCGACTCCGCTGTTCAGCGATGAATTTGCCCTTGTCTCAGCGTGAGTGGATCTGGAGCCGTCGAGCCTGATCATGACCCCAATTTGGAAAACGTGTTCTAGAATTTCTCGTGTATTCGTCTCACTGTGAGACACAAGGGCAACGATGTTTCGGACGGCGGCGCGGATGGAACACGCGGATTGGTTGACCGGCGGCAACCGGCGGGTGCTTGCCGTCGAGAGGATTCACGCCGCCGCGGCCGACCTCATCCGCGAGCGGGGCATCGACGGCGTGGGTGTCGACGAGGTCGCCGCGCGGGCAGGGTGCTCGCGCGCGACGCTCTATCGCTACGTCGGGGGCAAGCGGGCTCTCGTCGACGCCGTGATGTCCCGCGCCGCCGGAGCCGTGGCGGCCCACGTCGAGCAGTCGCTGGAATCGTTCGAGAACTCGGAGCGGATCGTCGAGGCGATTCTTGCGTCGGTGACCGCGATCCGCGCGGAGCCGACGCTGGCGCGGTGGTTCACCGGGTCGCGGTCGAGAAGTACGGACGAGTACCTGGCCCGCGCACCCGAACTCGGCCGGGTGGCAATCTCGCTCACCCACATCGCGCCCGACGAGGAGGCGGCGGGGTGGATCGTGCGCGTCGTCCTGTCGCTGTTGACCTGGCCGTTGGGCGATTCGGCCGCCGAGCGTCGCGCCGTCGAACGCTTCGTGGAGCCGGTCTTCAGGATTCGCGACTCTCTGTAGCCGAGCGGGTGGGCTCGAGCACGAACAGCCGGAACTCACGTCCACCGGACCGTCGATGCTCCATGAGGTAGCCGGGCCAGTAGTCGACCACCAGTTTCCAGAGATTCTCGCGTTCGTCTCCGGTGACCATCCGGACGCTCATCCGGGATTCGTGCGACCCGGCCTTCACCTGGGCTTCGTCGGCCGCACGCAGATTGACCGACCACGTCGGATGCTCGGGACGTCCCCAATTCGAGCCGGTGACGATGTACCCGTCCCCGTACGGAATGCACAGAAGGGCCGTCGTGCGCGGGGTGCCGCTCTTGCGTCCCGGGACCGTCACCTGCACGGACTGCAGTCCGGCGATACCGATCAGGCTCACCCGGTTGCCGGTCCACGCGCGCAGGTGCGACTCCAGCCAGATGATGATCGGCGCCATCCGCATCACCCATTCGCGGGTGCCGAGCCAGCGCGCGAGTATGCGGAGGGGGTTGCGGAGCCCCCGCGGTCGGGGAGGTGTCGTGGGGGCAGAGTTCATGGTGACCATCTTTCCCCAGATGGCCGACCGGGGCCGACCGCGATGAGTTTTGCGTTCCGCCCGGGTCTATCTGTTCGGGTCTCACCGACAAGACCTCGATTTAAGGCCTTGACCCAAACAATGGTTGAGGTTGCAGGATCGGTCAGTAGCACTTCGAGCCACTCGACAGGGAGAAACGAACATGTCCAGCACCGGAACCACGATTTCTGCAACCACGACCTCACGGATCAACCCGATGACGCTCGAACTGAGCCGCCCGTGGGCGATCGCCGCGACTACGATCGGCGCGCTCGTCCCCAACCTGGTGATCTGGCTGCTGGGATTGGCTGCCGGCGGTTCGTTCGAGATGACGGATGCCGGCAAGACCAGCAGTGTGGCGCCCGGCGGTGTCGTCATCCTGACGGTCGTTCCGATACTGATCGGAATGACACTGGCCGCGCTGATCTCGCTGAAATGGGTGGCCGTCATCCGTCCGGCCGAAGTGATCGGCGCCCTGCTGCCGCTCGCGACGATCGCCCTGACCATTCAGGCCGACTTCGACACCGCCAGCACCATCGCGCTCTCGGTCATGCACGTGGTGATCGCCGTGGCGGTCGTCGCGGGCCTGGAAGCGATGCGGCGACCGCTGGTTCGCGCCGCGCACGTCTAGGGGGTGCTGTTCACCGGCGCATGAGCCTCGATGGTGAGTGCGATGTGCTCGACGATCCGCTTCTGCGAGATCTTCGGGCTGCCGGTGAGCCAGCGCTGGTACAGAAAGGCGATCGCCCCGAACAGGGCAATCGCGTTCAGCTGGGTGTTGACGGCGTCGCGGGGTGCGCCGTCGACACCCAGCATTGTCAGTGCCGCCGTCATGGGAGTGGTGAACTCGGTGACGAGTTGGTCGCCGCGCTGGGCCAATTCCGGCACCGATTGCGACTCGACGAACATGATGCGTCCCCGCCGCCGGTCCTGGGCGATGTAGCCGGTGAACGCCTTCACGACGTGGCGGACGAGTTCGCCCGGATCGTCGGGACCCGTCTCGAGAGCCCTGAGCAGGGTGTCCCTCGCGCCCAGAACGACGTGGTCGAGGAGTGCGACGAGCAACGCCTCGCGATTGTCGAAACTCTCGTAGAAGTAGCGCTCGGTGAGGCCTGCCTGGCGGCAGGTCGCGCGCATCGTCGTCGCTGCCGTTCCCTCGGTTCCCATGATCTGCAGGCCGGCCTCGATCAGAGCCGCACGCCTCGCGGCGCGGCGGTCGGCCGGCTCCCGGCCACGCCATTTGCGTGGCGCTCCACGTGGGTTCTCGCTGTCGGTCATGCCGTCATCGTCTCATCGATCCCGGTAACGATCGGGGATCCCCTCTCGCCCCACTGTTGACACCAGAGGTCAACAATCATCCCGAATGCACCACGGTCCGCATCGAGCGGCATCCGGAGATCGTCATGAACACCACAGAGCTTCCGTCCCAACGACGTTCGGCGCGACGGTGCGGGCCGCGGTGGTCAGGTGCGGCGCAGCCCGTCGAAGGTCAGCTCGACGACGGCGTCCGCCAGATCGGCGACAGTCCCGCCGGTACGCGGGCGGTACCACTCGATCAGCGAGTTGACCGTGCCGAACACGAGCCGGCTGGTGAGCGCGGGATCGATGCCGGGCCGCAGGTCTCCCTCTTCCGCCGCCGCGACGACGAGGTCGCTGACGAACGCGTCGAACTCGCGGCGGCGGGCGAGTGCGCGACGCTCCACCGCGGTGTTGCCGCGAACGCGCAGCAGGAGCGTCACGTAGGGAAGCTCGGCGGCGAGGACCTCGACACTGCGGCGGACGAGATACTCGAGACGGTCGATGTACCGGCCGCTCGTCGCCTTCTCCTCGGTGGTGACCGCGAAGAGGGCGTTGAGCGCGCGCGACAATGCCAGCTCGAGCAGCTCCGACTTCCCGGACACGTGGTGATAGATCGACGACTTCGTGATTCCCAGGCGCTGGGCCAGCACCTCCATGCTGGTGCCGTCGTAACCTTTGTCGTTGAAGACCTTGACTGCGACAGCGAGCAGCGAGTCGAGGTCGTAGCCGGGACGTCCGGGCGATCCGGTCTTCCGTGCAGGGCGTGCCGTAGTCATGCGCGCAATCCTTCCAGGTGCAGAACTCCACCGCATCGGTGCGCCGTCATCCACGGGAGCCGACCGAAGGTTCGGTTGAGGTGAGAATACCGCGAGTAACCCGGCGGCGGTGAACCACGTGTGACGGGTGAATCAGCCGCCCATGGCCTGGGTCCGGCCCTCCTTGCGGGCCTTCGCCAGCCCCCGCCGGGCGAGAAACCCGTTGGCGAGGAGTAGGAGGGTCTTGTTCGGCGGCGCCGCGAACCCGGCCTGGGTATGGGGCGCATACAGCGCCTCGGTGCCCGTGACCTCGATCCAGCCGGTGTTCTGACGCGACTCGAGGCCGACGAGCTTGGCGCGATAGGCGTGGGCAAGCAGCCCGGCGCGGCGGCCGCCCTGCGGCACGCCGGCGGGCACCGTCAGACGCACGCCCTCGCTGCTCGCAGAAGCCACGTCGACCGGGACGACGACCGGATAGCCGTCCGCCTGACGGTAGGCGAGCAACCGGTGTGACAGCTTCGCCGCGCGGCCTCCGGTTTTGGCCGCATCCACCCGTGGGCCGGTGCCCTTCTTCGGCGGAGTCTGGGGTTCCGGGTCGACGGCGGGCAGCGGTGCGCCGAACACCTCGGGCCGGCCGGTCAGGTGCAGGTCGGGCCAGGCGACGACCCGTGTCACCGTCACGGTCACCGGTACCCGGTCGGCGTAGTACGCGCTGAGCCACCGGTCCCAGAGCGCGCCGCGGCGTGGCTCGCCCGTGTAGGGGGTCGAGCGCCGGCCGATGTCCTCGAGCAGTTCCGGGTCGGGGGTGGGGTCGAACGTCGCGTCTCCCTGCACGAGCACGTAGCGCTGATTGGTGCCGTCGCCGATCCCGTGCTCGCGGGCGTGGTAGGCGAGCGCCACCCGGGGTTCACCCTTGATGCGTTCGAGCTTGCGGCCGAACCCCAGCGAGGTGGTGAAGCCGACCGTTCCCCGCTCGCGGTCGCTCAGCCCGAGGGGTGCCACCGCCGTCACCACGGCCCCGCCTGCGGGTGTGATGTACGCGAACCCGCAGGTCAGATCGCCACGGATGACGTCATCGACCCCGTCCGACCAGGTGACCGGCATGAGTCGAGCCTACTCAACCGACGCGGCACCGGGCCAGTGCTGGGGGTTGACGACACCCGGGAGTGAATATAGCTTCACTCCAAGTGAGTGATAACTCACAAAGAGTGATCGTGTATTCAACGCGGCATCGAGGAGCATCCATGGACCTGACACTGACCGAGGAGCAGAAGGAGTTCCGGCAGCTGGCCCGCGACTTCGTGAACAAGGAGGTCGTGCCGCACCGCGCCGCGTGGGACCGCGCCGAATCGGTGGACACCGCGATCGTCGAGAAGCTCGCCGACATCGGCTTCTTCGGCATGACCATTCCGGAGGAGTACGGCGGTCTCGGCGGCGACTACATCACGTACTGCCTCGGCATGGAGGAACTCGGCCGGGCGGACTCCGCGGTCCGGGGCATCGTGTCGGTGTCGATGGGGCTGGTGGGCAAGGTCATCCTCTCGCACGGCACCGAGGATCAGAAGCACGAATGGCTGCCCCGCATCGCGTCCGGTGAGGCGCTCGCCTGCTTCGGGCTCACCGAGCCGGACAACGGTTCCGACCCGGGCAATCTGAAGACCAAGGCGGTACGCAGCGGCGACGACTACGTCATCAACGGTTCCAAGATCTTCATCACCAACGGCACGTGGGCGAAACTGTGCCTGGTGTTCGCACGCACCGGAGGTCCCGGGCCCAAAGGGGTTTCGGCCTTTCTGGTTCCGACGGACACCCCCGGATTCGAATCGCGCGAGATCCACGGAAAGCTCGGACTGCGCGGGCAGGCGACGGCCGAGTTGTCCTTCACGGACGTCCGCGTCCCCGCGAGTTGCCTGCTCGGATCCGAGGGGCAGGGCTTCTCCATCGCGATGCACTCGCTGGACAAGGGCCGCGTGTCGGTGGGCGCGGGTTGCGTCGGAATCATCCAGGGCTGCCTCGAGGCCGCCGTCGCCTATTCCCGCGAGCGCACGCAGTTCGACCGTCCGCTCGCCTCGTTCCAACTTGTGCAGGACCTGATCGCCGACATGTCCGTCGACGCCGACGCGGGGCGGTTGCTCACCTGGCGGGCCGCCGACCTGATCGAGCGCGGTGAACCGTTCGGGACGGCCGCGTCGAAGGCGAAGTACTTCTGTAGTGAGGCCGCGGTTCGCGCCGCCAACAACGCAATACAGATCTTCGGTGGGTACGGGTACGTCGACGAATATCCCGTCGCCAAATACATGCGCGACGCGCGGGTGATGACGCTCTACGAGGGCACCAGTCAGATCCAGAAGCTGCTGATCGGCCGAGCGGAGACCGGGGTCAGTGCCTTCCTCTAGCACCACCGAGCGCCGGGTGACCCTTGACACACTCCATGATGTGAATATACGTTCATTCGCAGAGAATGACTCTTCACCAGTTATGAACACCAACTCATTGCAGACTCCAGAGAGAGAAATCACCGTGACCGACTACGAAGACATCACCTACGAGGTCGACGGCCCGGCTGCGGTCGTGACGATCAACCGTCCCGCGCGCTACAACGCCTTTCGTGGCAAGACCGTCGAGGAGCTGATCAAGGCCTTCCGCTCGGCGTGGGCCGACGACGCGGTGCAGGCGATCATCCTCACCGGTGCGGGGGAGAAGGCGTTCTGCACCGGAGGCGACGTCAAGCAGCGCGCGGAGACCGGCGACTACGGCCCGACCGAGAGTGGAATGTTCGAGATCGGCAACCTGCACAAGCTGATACGCGACGTCCCCAAGCCCGTCATCGCCGCGGTGAACGGCATCGCTGTCGGCGGCGGCCACGTCCTCCACGTTCTCTGCGACCTCACCATCGCGTCCGAGACCGCGAAGTTCGGCCAGGCCGGTCCCCGAGTCGGCTCCTTCGATGCGGGCTTCGGGTCCGCCTTCCTGGCGCGAGTCGTCGGCGAGAAACGCGCCCGGGAAATCTGGTACCTCTGCCGCCAGTACGACGCGGTCACCGCCGAACGCTGGGGCCTCGTCAACTGGGTGGTTCCCGCCGACCGACTGCTCGACGAGGCCAAGGCCGTCGCCGCGGAGATCGCCGAGAAGAGCCCCACCACCCTGCGTTTCCTGAAGCAGTCGTTCAACGCCGACACCGATCACCAGGCCGGGCTGAGCAACCTCGCGATGTCTGCGCTGGACCTGTTCACGCACTCACCGGAGGGCCTCGAGGGGGCGGCGGCGTTCGCGGAGAAGCGCAAGCCCGATTTCAACAAATACGTGAACGCCTGAGTCCGACAGCACGGGAAGTGGGAAAAAACATGAGCAACAACATCGCAGTGGTCACCGGCGCAGGATCCGGCATCGGCCGGGCCATCGCCCTCGCGCTCGCCGAGCACGGCGACACGGTGGTCGTCGCCGACCTCGACCCGCAGGCCGCGGAGAAGACAGCAGCCGAACGGCCCGACGACCGGCTCATTCCGATGACCGTCGACGTCGCCGACCGGGCGCAGGTCGACGCCCTGCGCGACCGGGTGACGGCCGAGGTAGGCGTCGCGAACGTCCTCGTCAACGCGGCGGGATGGGACCGCACCGATCAGTTTCTCAACGCCACTACCGAATTCGCCGAGAAGGTCGTCGCCATCAACTATCTCGGGCCCGTCCACATGTGCAGTGCGTTCCTTCCCGGCATGGTGGAGGCCGGTAACGGCGGGCGCGTCATCAATCTCGCGAGCGATGCAGGCCGTGTCGGCAGTGCGGGGGAGAGCATCTACGCCGGTGCGAAGGGGGGTGTGATCGCGCTGTCGAAGTCGCTCGCCCGTGAGATGGCCCGGTACGGGATCAACGTCAACTGCGTGTGCCCGGGCCCGACCGACACCCCGCTGTTCCAGGCGCAGGCGGAGAAGCTCAAAGAGGCTCTGGTGAAGGCCATTCCGTTCCGGCGGCTCGCCCGCCCGGAAGAAGTGGCGGCGCCGGTCCTGTTCTTCGCGTCCGAATCCGCATCGTTCATCACGGGCCAGGTGATCAGCGTCAGCGGTGGCCTCACCATGGCCGGCTGACCGGCACCGGGACGGAGGACTCATCATGACGTACACATACGATGCTCACGCCTATCGTCAGTACTTCGAGCACGATTTCACCTATCTGAACGGCTTCCGGCGCAACACCCACCGGTATGCCGATCGACTCGCGATGCAGTCCCCGTCGACCGGTGAGAGCTGGACGTACGCCGAACTCGGCGATCGCGTCGACCGGCTCGCCACCGGGCTTGCCCGCGCCGGCGTCGCTCCGGGCGATGTCGTGGCCTACCAGTTGTTCAACGGTTCCGAATTCGCCCAGCTGTACCTGGCCGGGCAGGCCTGCGGCGCGGTCGGAGCGCCGATGAACTTTCGGCTCGCGTCCGGGGAGACGGCCGTCATCCTCGACGCGAACCGCCCCACGGTGTTCGTCTACGACACCGAGATCGGCGAGATGGTGCGGGATGCCTTGTCGCGCTCCACACACAAGCCCGCGCTCGTCGTTGCCGTCGGACCCGGAGAACCACTGCGGGGAAACGGGTTCGAGGTGATTCGCTTCGACGAACTCGTGGCCGAGTCGGCCTCACCGCCGGACGTGAGTCGCACGGTGTGGGACGAAACCACACGGCTGTTCACGTCCGGAACCACCGGCATGCCCAAGGGTGTTCCGCTGAACAGCATGATCGAGATCTTCAGCGCCCACGACGTGATCATGCACTTCCCGCTGACAGCGGAAGACAAGACACTGAACATGACTCCGTGGTTCCACCGCGGCGGACTGTACTGCGCCGGGCCGAATCCCACGTTCTATCTCGGTGCCTCGCTGGTGGCGCAGCGCAGCTTCGACGCCGAGGTCACCCTCGACTACGTCGAGGAATACAGGCTGACGTTCCTGATCGGTGCCCCGACCAACCTGGCGATGCTCGCTCGCGCACAGGAGGAGAGGCCCCGGGACCTGTCGACACTCAACGGCATCGTGACGATGGGCGCGCCACTCGAACGGGAAGCGGCACTGCACTATCAGAAGGTGCTGAATCCCCGCATCTTCAACGGGTACGGCAGCACCGAAGGATTCTGGAATACTTTCCTCCGGCCCACCGATCTGCCGGAGATGGCCGGGACCGCCGGGCGGGCCTGCATCGACGACGACGTCGCCGTGGTCAGGCTGTTCGACGACCGCCTCGCCGACGCTCACGAGACGGTCGCCAAGGACGGAACCGAGATCGGTGAGATCATCGTCCGCTCACCGAAAGGCGCCAACGCCTACTTCGATGCCCCGGAGCAGGAGAAACGGAAGTTCCGGAACGGCTGGCTCCACATCGGTGATCTGGCCACCTGGGACGACAAGGAGTTCGTGACGATCGTCGGCCGCAAGGACGACATGCTCCTGTCCGGCGGCGAGAACGTCCACCCCGTGCAGATCGAGGAAGCACTGGGCGGGCACCCGTCGGTCACGGATTCGCTGGTGGTCGGGGTTCCCGACGACAAGTGGGGGCAGATCGTCGTTGCCTACGTCGTCACCACCGCACCGGTCCCGTCCGCGGACGATCTGGACGACTTCTGCCGCAGACACCCGATGCTCTCGCAGTTCAAGCGCCCCCGGGCCTACCGTTTCGTGGAGTCACTCCCCGTGTCGGCGACGGGAAAGAAGTTGCACTACAAGGCCACCGACACCGCGCGCCGGGAGTTCGAGAGCGGGGCGTTTGTCGTTCCGAGTGCCCGCGGATCCCACACCGTCAGCTCGTAAAGGACACCGTCATGACCATCGAATTCGAGTCCGAGCACCACCAGTTCCGGGACAGTGTCCGCAGCTTCGTGCGCGAGCGGATCGTCCCGAGGCACGAGCAGTGGGAGAGCGAAAGCTGCCTCGACCCGGCACTGTTCACCGACGCGGGTAAGCAGGGGCTGCTCGGCTTCCCGGTTCCCGAAGCCTACGGCGGCCCCGGCGTCGAGGACTTCCGCTACAACGCGATCGTCGTCGACGAGGTCAATCGGGCGGGTGCCGCCGCCGCGGGCATCGCATTCTCTCTGCAGAACGACGTCGTGCTGCCGTACCTGACGGACATGACGACCGAGGAGCAGAAGGCGCGCTGGCTTCCCGGAACCGTCACCGGTGAGACGATTCTCGGCATCGCGATGACCGAACCGGGCACCGGCAGTGACCTCACCGGGATCCGCACCACGGCAGTGCGCGACGGCGACCATTACGTGGTGAACGGCAGCAAGACGTTCATCTCCAACGGTCAGAACGGCACGCTCTTCGTCGTCGCCGTGCGCATGTCGGCAGACAAGCACAAGGGGTTGTCGCTTCTCGTCGTCGAATCCGACACACCGGGATTCTCCCGGGGCCGCAATCTGGAGAAGATCGGGTTGCACGCCCAGGACACGAGCGAGCTGACGTTCGCCGACATGCGCGTGCCGGTGGCCAACCTCCTCGGCGAGGAGGGGCAGGGTTTCTATCAACTCGTCCACAATCTGCCGCAGGAGCGCCTCTCGCTGTCCGTCGGCGCGGTCGCGGCCGCCGAGGGAGTGCTCGAGCAGACCCTGGAATACGTGAAGGAACGCACCGCCTTCGGAAAGCCGATCGCCGGTTTCCAGAACACCCAGTTCGTTCTCGCGGAACTGGCCACGGAACTCGATCTGGCCCGGACCTATCTCGACGACTGCATCCGGCAGCATGTCCGCGGAGAACTGACCCCGGCCCGTGCGGCGCGGCTCAAGTGGTGGACCACCGAACTGCAGGTTCGCGTGGCCGACCGGTGCCTGCAACTGCACGGCGGGTACGGATACATGCGTGAATATGCGGTGGCGCGTGCGTTCGTGGACGCTCGGATCCAGACGATCTACGGCGGTACCACCGAGATCATGAAGACCATCGTCGCGAAGGATCTCGGGATCTGACGCGGGCCGGACTGCGGTTCCGGCCCCGCGCGGGATACTGTGAATACTCGTTCACCGCAGGTTCTGCCAGCAAGGAGAGGTCATCTGTCATGGCGAAGGACACGTCCGCCCTTCCACTCGACGAAGCCGTCCGCGCCGTCCGTGTCAGCTCGCGGCGACGTCAGGTGCTCGACGCCGCGGTCACGGTGATGCAGCGGACCGGCTTCCACCAGATGTCCATGCAGGTGCTGGCCGACGAGGCACAGGTAAGCGTCGGGCTGATCTACAAGTACTTCGGCGGCAAGGAGGACATCCTCCTCGCCACGATCGTCGACATCCTCGACGCCTTCCGTGATCAGCTCGAGCCCGCGATGGACGCAGCGGGAACCGACCCCGTGGAACGGCTGGTGGCCGGGTTCCGGCGCTATGTCGAGATCGTCGACGAGAATCTGGATGCCGTCGTGCTGACGTATCGGGAGAGCCGGACGCTCGACCAAGATGGGCGTGAGCGGATCAAGGATCTCGAGGTGGCGACTTCCAAGCCGCTCCACGACGCCCTAGATGCCGCGATCGCCGCGGGCATCGCGAGCGATCTCGACGTCGATCTGACGACATTCGACATGATGATGCTCGCGCACGGGTGGGCGCTCAAGCACTGGCATTTCGCGTCCCGCTACACGGTGGACCAATACATCACGGCGCAAACACGATTCATTCTCCGCACCGTGCTGTCGGACCGGAGCATCGCGAAGTACCGACACCTGACGGAGTGACCGCGCCTACGCTGGCCCGATGACCAGATGGCGGTTCGACGGTGAGATCACGGGCCTGGGCACCGGCTCGGGCGTGCGCATCGTCGTCGGGCACTGGTGGCGATCGCCGCTCGGTGAGTTCACGGATGTCATGGTCGAACTCGCCGACGGTCACCGCGTACTCCTCGCCCCGTCGGACGCGGTCCGCGACTTCGTCACCGCGACGTACGTCCTCGACGAGACCGTGATCGCGCCCGTCCGGTGCTCGCGGTCCGGTGCCACTCGAACCGTCGAGGCCGGTGACCTGCGCGTGAGTTTCGAGGTCGGCGCCCGCACCACGCTCGGACGATTGCTGAACCTGATCCCGCGGACCCTCGCTAGTGCACCGTGGTTCTGTGTGGTCAGCGACCCGATTGCCCGTGTCGTTCTCCGCGGTGTGCGTACCCGCGGCACCGCAGGCAACGGGCGCCGGGAGTACTACGGCGCCGTCGATCAGCGGCGAGTGATCGGAATGTCCGCATCCTGGCGCGGCCGGGACCTCGGTGCGCTGCGGCCGGTGGATCCGCCCGTCCGATTCGGGTTCGGTTCGACCCCGCGGACCCCGGCTGCCACGTCGATCGTCACTACGATTGTCGACTAGTCGAAGAGGGTGGGGGCCTCTCCCTGCTGGTCTCGGTCGGCCGGTTCGACCTCGCCGGCCGGGCTCGTCGCCTTGTGCACCACGGACAGGGCCGTCGTCCGAACCGAGAGCCGATGTCCGTCGGGATGCTGCAGCGACGCCATGCCCTTGCTGAGCTCGACTACCAGCCAGGGGCCGGCGTGACCGGACGCCTGCACCAGATCACCCACCTGTATCTGTACGGCTACCACCGCTTCCTCCCAAGGTTTACTGCATCGGCCTGTGCCCAGCGTAGCGACATCGGCGGGTGTCAGCCGAGTGACGGGAACTCGATCGGATCAGACCCGACCGACAGTGGAACGCCTGTCACCAACCGAAGGGGTCACGGTCCGCCCCGGGGACCCACATATTGCCAGGGTCGGTCCACTGACGCCGTTTGATCATCTTGCGGGCGGCGCGTGCGGGCGGCGCGGTGATTGCCTCCGACGAGCCGGTCGAGGTAGAGGTGCCCGGCGAGATGATCGGTTTCGTGCTGCAGGCAGCGGGCCAGATAGCCGGTGCCCTCGACGGAGATCGGGTTGTTGTCGATGTCCACGCCGACCACTCGTGCCCAGTCGGCTCGGCCCGTAGGGTAGCGCTCGCCCGGAACGGAGAGGCATCCTTCGAGTTCGTCCGGGTCGGGCATGGTCTCGGGCAGCGGCGAAGTCTCGAGTGTCGGATTGATGACGTGCCCTCGGTGTCGCCGGGTGTCGTCGATCAGGTCGTACACGAAGATCGCCCTCGGGTCTCCGACTTGGTTGGCGGCCAGACCGGCTCCGTGAGCTGCAGTTCGACCACCAGCTCGATCGCCGATGGCCCGACCAGAGTACTGCCGACGATCTCATCGTCGCCCACGCCAAGATGCGCATCCAGACCGAGATCGCCTGGCACAAGAAAGTCCTCGCCGACATCGACAAGCTGGAGGCACGGTGATCCGCGGGGAGTAGGCGCCGGTCAGCGGCGGCTGCCGGAACGGAGTCGGCGGGCGTGCCGTCGGCGGTCGGCTTCGGTCATCCCGCCCCAGATTCCGTACGGTTCGTCCTCGGCCAGGGCGTGGTCGCGGCACTGGGCGAGTACGGGACAGTCCTGGCAGATCTGCTGGGCGTTCGCTTCGCGGCGGGCGCGGGCATGACCGCGTTCGCCGTCGGGGGAGAAGAACACCGACGATGCGACTCCGCGGCATGAGGCCAGCTCGCGCCAGTCCTCGGGGTGGGGCGCGGCCGCGTGGGCCGGTGTTCGTGACGTTTCTGCCAACAGCACTGCGGTCCTTCCGTTCCCGGCGCGTGGAACAGAACCACGTGTCGGGAAACAGATATCGATGTTCTTCGTGTGAGCGTCGGTATCGGTTACGAGCGTTCCCTTTAACAAACCGGACGGCCTGTTTAAAGGTATACCGGACGACCGCACGCCTGCGCCACTGGGTCGGATGTCCAGTAGTGCGGCGGTGCATCGACGTGCTTACGGATGGATTGACGAGCGTGTCGGGAGTGGCTTCCGCGGTCGTTAACGTTGCACGGCGGAGTCGAGGAGTGGAACCAACTGTCCCAGTGCCCAATCGAGGCTGGGCGGTGAGGGGAGGGCGATGGACTGTGCCAGCGTCGGTGCCAGCGGCACGTATGCGCCGCGCTCGACGGCGCCGAGCGATTGGAATGCCGGCTGCTGTTCCAGACTCTCCAATGCGCCGTTGGAACTCATTGCCAGGATGAGATCGGCATCGGTGTCGGCGAGTAGTTCAGTGCTGATCTGGGCACGCCCGGGGATGTTGCTGACAGGTTGTGCCGTGGCGAACGGGGTCAGCGTCAACCCCGGTTGGTCGAGGAACTTCGCTCCGGCGTCGTCGGTCCAATTGACGACGTAGGGAATGGCGCGACCAGGCCGGTCATGGACGGGTCGCGACGACGAGTGCCGCCATTGCCCTCAGCCCTTCGTGCGTGGGGTGCAGGGGCATCGTGAACGATCGGGGGACGAGGCCTTCGAACCACCGGAGATCGGATCCGGCGCATGCATCGTGCCCTACCGCGGCGGCGGCCACGTCGACGAAGTACGCGCCGTTACTCCGTGCCGCGTCGGCGAGAACGCTGTTCATTCTCACGAAGAACTGCACCACGAAGGCGGCGTCGGCATCGCTGGTGGGGATGTTGGGCCAGCAACCGCGGTCGCCGAAGATGCCGCCGTGCCCCACCAGGAGCACGGTCGCAGCGGGGGCCTTCTCGGTGATCGCAGCCAGGGTGGCGGACACCTTCGGGCTGAGCACGGTGAGAGCGTCGTTCATGCGCCGGGCCGTGGTGGCGTCGGAGCGACAGTTCGCGTCGAGCCCCGGGGCGAGCGTGTAGCAGGGCTCCACCAACGACGACCACGCGATGTCGTTTCCCCCGATGCTGACGGTGACGAGCGTCGTGTCCGGCTGGAGTGCCCCGATCTGCGGTGGTTGAGGTCCGGTGATGGTGAATTGTGGTTTCTCCGTGATGTTTTCGGTCTTTGCTGCCGCGCACGCCCTGCTGACGTACGATTCCGCGCGCAGGGTGTCGGCGACGATCTGCGGGTACGCGTCGGCTGTGCGGAAGCACCCGTCTCGGATCGACAACGGATCGTGTAGCGACCCGGTGGCTCGCGAATCACCCAACGCGACGTACCGGATGGCGGAGTCGGGCGCGGCGTCGGCCACCGCGAGATGCGCCCACGGGAGTGCGAGCGCCACCACGCACCCGGCGAGGATCGACGACAGAGTCGACTTCACGGGAGGGCTTCGAGGACGACCGGATGGTGTGGGGCCGGCGCGTTTTTCGTCATCACTCATCTTATTTCCGCGCACCGGATATCGCCTGGCTTCGACGGACTCGGAGGAAATTCGACCTACCGACGTAACTCAGATACTGCTAGTCTCCGAAATATGAGCATCTTCGGCGGCCGGAACTATCCCGTGATCGACCTGGACGGCGCTGTCGTCGTCGTGACAGGGGGAGGGCGGGGCATCGGTCGCGCCACCGCCGAACTGTTCGCGGCCAGGGGCGCGACCGTGTGCATCGGTGACCTCGATCGCGCGGTCGCCGACGAGGCCGCGGCCGAGATCGGCGCCCGCGCGTACACCGTGGATGTCGCCTCCGCGGAGTCGTGGCGGCGGTTCGTCGATGCGGTGCTGGCGGACTGCGACCGCATCGACGTGCTGATCAACAACGCCGGCGTCATGCCGCTCGGCGGCTTCCTCGAGGAATCCGACGCGACCAGCCGGATGACCATGAACGTCAACGTGTGGGGTCCGCTGCACGGGATGCGAATGGTGTTGCCCGGCATGGTCGAGCGCGGGAGTGGGCACATTGTCAACGTCGCCTCCATGGCCGGCAAGCTGCCCGTGCCCGGCATGGCCGTCTACAACGCCAGCAAGTTCGGGGCGGTGGGGCTCTCCGCCTCCGTCCGGGCGGAGTTCGCTCCCGCCGGCGTCAGTGTGAGCACCGTACTCCCCAGCGCGGTGCGCACCGGACTGTCGTCGGGTGTGCCGCTGGGCGGCGGGATGCCGACCGTCGACCCGGAGGACGTCGCGGACGCCATCGTCCGGACGCTGGACCATCGTCGCGCCGAAACCGCCGTGCCCGGGTACCTCGCCGGGTGGGATCTGATCGACGCCGTGGTCCCGGAGCGTCTCCTCGATCTCGGCCGCCGTCTGATCGACGACCGGCGGGCGCTCACTGCCGTCGACCCCGTCGGGCGCGCCGACTACGACCGCCGGCTCGCCCGTCAGTCGCGGACGCCGTAGCGCTACGCCATCAGCGGTGCCAGCCGCTCCGCATGCTCCCGCAGCGACGGGACGTGGCGCAGCATGAGGTGTTCGTGATCGACATGTCCCGACAGTGCCAGACTGCCGACGAGGGCCCCCGTTCCGGACCGGACGGGGACGGCCACGCAGGCCGACGCGTCCTGGAGTTCCGCGAGTTGGGTGGCGAAGCCCTGGCTCCGGATCAGGTCCAGATTCGCGAGCAGCTCGCTCCTTACGACGATGGTGCGGGCCGTCAGCGCCCGTGGCTCCCAACGGGGAATCACGGATTCGAGTTCCGACTTCTCCGCGAGAAGGAGCTTGCCGACCGCACACGCGTAGAGGTGTTGGTTGAGAAACGACTCGTCCTCCGGCGGCGGGTATTCGGGGTCCGCGTCGGCCGTGCGGACGGCGACGTTGGTGTAGAAGAACAGGTGGACCCCGAAGCGCACCGACAGTCGCAGTTCGGCAAGAACCTCACGCGCCGCCGCACATACCGTGGGCACGACGGCCGCGTCGACGAGGATCCCGATCTTCTGGCCCAGCGCGAACCCGGACAGGTCGGGGAGCCGCACCACATAACCTTCGCCCACGAGGATGTTGAGCAGGCGGTACGTCGTCGCCGACGGCATCGACAGGCGGGCCGCGATGTCTTTCGCTGTGACACCCGAGCCGGCCCGGGCCACCTCCTCGAGCACCCGCAGGGCGCTGGTGACGGCCTTCGGCTGACGCCCCGACAGGGCTCGGTCGTCCGCGCTCACCGGCGGACCTCCCACGGTCGGTACCGGCCGAGCAGGTCTTCGGCCACGGCCTCGTCGTACACACCCATCCGTTCTCCGATTCCGGGGGATCGCCTCGCGCGGATCGCGAAGACCGCGGCGCCGACAAGCATCAGAAGCACGTAGACGGCGGTCGCCGCGCCCGCGACATACGTCCGCGAGAACGCCGCCCACCCGACCAGTGCGACCATCGCCGTCGCCGTCAGCACGCCGACGATCACGGGAAGTCGAGTCAGTTCGCCGATCCGCCGGAGGAACGCCGGCGTCGCGACGCACAGCAGGACGTACGCTAGGACGTAGCCGTGGGCGGACACGGCGAGGAGTCCGATCAGGACGTCGCGGCTCGAACCGCTGACGAACAGATAGAGGACGGGCACCGCGACGACGACCGGCATCGCGGCCGTCAACGCCACATGCGGAGTGTGGAACCGGTGGTGCGTCCGGCCGAACACACGCGGAACCACCCCTTCGCGGCCCATCGCGAACAGGGTGCGCGACAGCGCCGTCGTCGAACCGAGGACGCACGCGAACCAGGAGGCGGTGATGCCGAGTTCCATGACGATCGACAGCGCCGACGAACCTGCGCCGGACGTGTCGGGCAACGTGAGGACGATCGGCAGCGAGTCGACTCCCTGCCGCACCGGCTCCGGCAACTGCAGGGCGGCCGCGAACACGTACAGAACGCCCAGCGCGACGGGGGTCCACCGGATGGCGCGCGGGACGGCGACGAACGGGTTGCGGGCCTCCCGCGCCACCGTGCCCGCGCTCTCGAATCCGACGAACGACGTGATCGCGAGCAGTACGGCGAACCCGACCGCGGATCCTGACTTCGCGCCGCCCGCGGACGGGGTCGCGCCCTCGCGGACCGATTGCACGAACGCGACCACCAGCGCGGCGGAGGCGGCCACGATCGCGAAGACCTCGATGGCGAGCATGATCCGCGCCGACAATTGCACGCCCCGGACCATGAGGAGAAGGGCGAGCAGTCCGACGATCGCCGCGAGGACCGCGATGAGGGGCGACCCCGCCGGAAGCCCGACTCGGCCGAGCAGCGCGGCGAGGTAACTCGCGGCACCGAGTGTGCTCGCCATGGCGGCGGCCGCGTAGCCGACGAGCAGCGACCAGCCCCCGCCGAAGCCGGGCACCGCCCCGAGTCCCTTCACGATGTAGCTGTAGAGACCACTGACGGCCACCATCCGGGTGGCGAACTGTCCGATGCAGTAGCCGACCGCCGTCATCAGAATCGCCGCCGCGACGAACACCGCGATGGTCGCCCGGCCCGCGTCGGGTATGACGAGAGCAGGCAGCGTGACCATCACGGCCGACGGTGCGACCGCGGAAACGGACTGCCCGAGCACCTGGACGAAACTCAGACGCGCCCGCTCGAGACCGGCGACCGGTGATCTACTTCTGATTCTCGGTGTACCGGACACCACGCACCTGCTCTCCACACTTTCCGGCCGGCCCCGCGCGAGTGATCAACCCGGGGCTGCATGAGTTGCACGCTAGCGCAGGAGACGAGCGCGATGCGCCGATCGGAATTAATTTTCGATCACCTCGAATGAGAATGGCCGGAGAATGCGTTCCCGATTCCGGAGCCTGCGTCGGCGCACACGGCGGATCAGCTGCACCGAACCGAAAAGCCGGAATGAGAATCGGCGCCATCGTGGCCGGAAAAGTCGAATGAGAATGCCGCAGTCGCTGATTCCCATCCGGAATTAGTAGTGACCGGCGACACATTCGGGGTTTATCGTGGGTTCAGGCCGCAGCACGACGAGGCGAAATCTTCCGCCAAAAGTGCTCTGCAGAAGCCGGATTCATTCACAGATTCATTCACTCCATCGAAGAGGACATGATGACTGCAGTCGTTCACACCCCCGCCGGACTCGACCCCCTGGTCGTCGACTTCGTTTCGTCGCCGAAGCGCATGTTCGTCGACGGCCGATGGGTGGACTCCGCGTCGGGAAGGACGTTCGAGACGGTCGATCCCGCCACCGGACAGGTGATCACGACAGTGCCGCACGCCGGAATCGAAGACGTGGACCGGGCGGTAGCGGCGGCCCGGCGGGCCTTCGAGTCCGGGCCGTGGCGCTCGCTCACCCCCGCGGAACGTCAGCGGATCCTCTGGAAGATCGGCGAGGGGATTCTGGCCCGGGCCGATCAGTTCGCGCAGCTCGAGTCGATCGACAACGGCAAGTCCGTGGCGGTGGCGAAGGCCGTCGACGTGACGTGGGCGGCGGAGATCTTCTTCTACTACGCCGGCTGGGCCACCAAGATCGAAGGCCGCACCATCCCCGTGTCGGTGCCGTGGGCGCCCGGAGCCCGATTCCACGCGTTCACCACCCGTGAACCGGTCGGTGTGTGCGCACAGATCATCCCGTGGAACTTCCCGCTGGTGATGGCCGCGTTCAAGGTGGCACCCGCGCTGACCTGCTCGAACACCATGATCCTCAAGCCTGCCGAACAGACACCGCTCACCGCGCTGCTCCTCGCCCAGGTGATCGCCGAGGCCGGCGTCCCCGACGGCGTGTTCAACGTGCTCACCGGTTTCGGCGACATCGGCGCGGCGCTGTCGAGCCACGACGACGTCGACAAGGTCGCGTTCACCGGTTCGACCGAGGTCGGAAAGAAGATCGTCAATGCCGCGTCGGGGAACTTGAAGAAGGTGTCCCTCGAACTCGGTGGCAAGAGCCCGCAGGTGGTCTTCTCCGACGCCGACCTCGAGGCTGCGATCCCAGGCGTGGCAAGCGGGTTCCTGTTCAACCACGGCCAGGCCTGCACGGCCGGAACGCGTCTGCTCGTCGAAGACCGGATCTTCGACGAATTCACGTCCGGTGTAGCCGATTTCGCGAAGTCGCAGAAGATCGGACCCGGACTCGACCCCACCAACGACATCGGCCCGCTGATCTCCGAGGAACAGTTGGGCAAGGTCACCGGATACATCGACGCCGGACTCGCCGACGGTGCCCGCGCGCTCTCCGGTGGGCAGCGGCACGGCGACACCGGCTTCTACGTGGAGCCCACCCTGCTGGTCGACGTGAACCGTGACTCCAGCGTGTACCAGGAGGAGATCTTCGGCCCCGTCGCGGTGGCGGTGCCGTTCAACCGGGAAGACGGCGTCCGCGCGGCCGCCAACGACACCCCCTACGGCCTCGCCGCCAGCGTGTGGACCCGGGACGTGTCCCGCGCCCATGAGGTGGCCGCCGAGATCAAGGCGGGCACGGTGTGGGTGAACTGCCACAATGCCTTCGACACGGCGCTTCCGTTCGGCGGCTACAAGCAGTCCGGGTGGGGACGCGAACTCGGTGAAGGTGCCATCGCCGAGTACACCCAGAGCAAGTCCGTCAACATCGCCCTCTAGATATCTCGACCGGACCCGAATGAGAATCGTCCTGCGTGCGTTCTCATTTGCTGTCGACGGACTGTGACGCTTCGGCAACTGCGCCGACAACCCGCAGTCGCATGCTCGTCCCAGAGCTCACCGCGGAGCATCCACGCAGACCCTCTCCTCGTGAAAGTCGAAGGAAACCATGACAACCAACGCCCCCACGCACTCGAGTGCGGTCAGCGACGGCACCCCTCGCAGACTGGCAGGCACTCTCGGTCCGGGTGCCATCGTGTTCATGGTCGTCGCAGCGGCGGCCCCGTTGACCGTGATCGCCGGAACCGTCCCTCTGGGCATCGCAGCGGGCAACGGCGCCGCCTACCCCGCGTCCTACATCGTCTGCACGGTGGTACTGCTGTTCTTCGCCGTCGGATTCACGGCGATGGCCAAGCACCTCCCCGGCGCCGGCGCGTTCTACACCTACATCACACAGGGCCTGGGCCGGCATGCCGGTCTCGGCTCCGCATTCCTCGCGCTGCTGTCCTACACGGCAGTCCAGGGCGCGGTGTACGGATACATCGGAGCCGCCGTCAACGATTTCGTCACCGCTCACGGCGGCCCCGAACTTCCCTGGTACGTGTGGGCCCTGGCCGTGACGGCCGTGGTCGCGATCCTCGGATACCGGCACATCGACCTGTCCGGCAAGGTGCTCGGCGTACTGCTCGTCTGCGAGGTCGGGATCGTCCTCGTCATCGACGCCGCCGTCATCGTCCGGGGCGGCGGCGGCGGCGAGGGATTCTCGACGGCGGCGTTCCACCCCGCCGAGTTCTTCTCCGGAGCACCCGGCATCGCACTGATCTTCGCCATCGCCGGGTACATCGGCTTCGAGGCGACCGCCGTCTTCCGGGACGAGGCCCGCGACCCGGGCCGCACCATTCCCCGGGCCACCTACCTGGCGTTGCTGGTGATCGGCGGCTTCTACGCACTGTCGAGCTGGGCGATGGTCAGCGCGTGGGGCGACGAAGGTGCCGTGGCCGTCGCGACCGAGAATCCGGAAGGGATGATCACCGAGACCGCCACCCGCTACGTGGGTGCGATCGCCGGCGACCTCGTCCAGATCTTCCTGATCACGAGCCTGTTCGCCGCCCTGCTGTCCTTCCACAACGTGCTCTCCCGGTACATCTTCTCCCTCGGGAACAGTGCGGCCCTGCCGGCGGGATGCGGCCGCTCGCACGTCAAGCACGCGTCGCCGTACATCGCGTCGGTCGTGCAGACGGCGTCGGCTCTCGTCCTGATCGTCGCGTCCGCCGTTGCCGGACTCGATCCGGTGACCGAGGTGTTCGCGTGGTTCGCCGGTGTGTCCTCGGTCGGCATCGTCGCACTGATGACCCTGACCTCCGTCGCCGTCCTCGTCTACTTCGGCCGGACCCGGGTGGACCGGCGGGTGTGGAACACCGTGATCGCACCACTGCTCGGGCTCGTCGGCCTGGCCGGGCTTCTGATCATGACCGTCGCCAACCTTCCCCTTCTCGTCGGCGGGTCGAGCACTCTCGCCGCCGTCATCGGGGTCCTGCTCATAGGAACGTTCGCCGGTGGAGCGGCCGTCGCCGTGCTCCGACCCCACGCCGCACGCCACGACACCGCTCTACCGCAGCACGACACGAACGACACCATCATCGACAAGGAGATCGCACGATGAGTACCGCCACCACCGAGACCCCGGCCGCCATCGGTTCCGCCACCCCGGACCATCCGCTCACTCCGTTGTCGGCGGACGAGATCCGGTCGGCGAAAGCGCTCCTCACCGACGAGGGACTGATCGGCGAGCACGTGCGCTTCGTCTTCGTCGCACTCGCCGAGCCGCACAAGTCCACGGTCCTCGCGTTCACACCGGGCGACCCGATCGAGCGACGCGCCCGGATCCTGCTGCTCGATCGCTCCACCGGCATCGGCACCGACCTCGTCGTGTCGGTGACGGAGAACCGCGTGATCAGCTCGACCACCGTCGATTCCGCCACCGACGGCCACGTGCCGATCCTCGACGAGGAGTTCGAGGACATCGAGGCGTTCCTGCTCGGCAGCTCCGACTGGCTCGCGGCGATGGCCAAGCGCGGCATCGAACCGTCGAAGGTCCGGGCGGTTCCCCTGTCGGCCGGCGTGTTCGGTCACGAGGACGAGGTCGGGCACCGCATCGTCCGCGTCCTCGCCTTCCACCAGGAGGACAAGGCGGACCTGCCGTGGGCGCACCCCATCGACGGGGTCGTGGCGTACGTCGACCTCACCGAGCGTCGCGTCGTGAAGGTGGTCGACGAGATCGAGCTTCCCGTCCCAGCCGAGCGCGGCGAATGGAACGCCGAACCGCACGCCACACCCACCCGCACCGACCTCAAACCCATCGAGATCACTCAACCCGAAGGTGCCAGCTTCTCCGTCGACGGCAACGAGATCACCTGGGCCGACTGGAAGTTCCGCTTCGGTTTCGATGTGCGCGAGGGCTTGACGCTGCACCAGCTCTCGTTCGACGACGGGGGAGTGGAACGTCCCGTGATCTATCGTGCCTCGATCGCCGAGATGGTGGTTCCCTACGCCGATCCGTCCCCGGTTCGATACTGGCAGAACTACTTCGATCAGGGCGAGTACCTGTTCGGCCGGTACACCAACTCGCTCGAACTCGGCTGCGACTGTCTCGGTGAGATCCAGTACTTCGACGTCACGATCGCCGACGAGTCCGGTGACCCGCGCGTCATGAAGAACGCGATCTGCCTCCACGAGGAGGATTACGGCGTCCTGTGGAAGCACACGGACATGTTCAACGGCATGACCGAGACCCGCCGCTCGCGCCGCCTCGTCATCTCGTTCTTCCTCACCATCGGTAACTACGACTACGGGTTCTACTGGTACCTCTACCTCGACGGCACCATCGAACTCGAGGCAAAGGCCACCGGAATCGTCTTCACCTCCGCCTACCGCGGTGCCGACGGATTCTCCACACAGATGGCACCCGGCCTCGGCGCCCCGTTCCACCAGCACCTCTTCTCCGCCCGGCTCGACATGGCCGTCGACGGCAATGTGAACACCGTCGAGGAAGTGGATGCCGTGCCCGTCCCGATGGGCCCGGAGAACCCGTGGGGCAATGCCTTCCGCTGCCAGAAAACCAAGCTGACCACCGAATCCGAGGGGCAACGCACCGCCGACAACCTCAAGGCCCGGGTCTGGCACATCACCAATCCCACCAGGCAGAACCGGCTCGGTCAGGACGTCGGGTACGCGCTGCACCCCGAAGGTCAGCCGGTGCTCCTGGCCGACCCGTCCAGTTCGATCGCCTCCCGTGCCGCGTTCGCGACCAAACACCTGTGGGTCACGCAATACGACGAGTCCGAGCGTTATCCCGCAGGCGACTTCGTCAACCAGCACCCGGGCCAGGCCGGTCTGCCGACGTTCGTGGCGGGCAACCGGGACATCGAGGGGCAAGACCTGGTGCTGTGGCACACGTTCGGGCTGACGCACTTCCCCCGGCCCGAGGACTGGCCGGTCATGCCGGTCGACTATGCCGGGTTCACGCTGAAGCCGGTCGGATTCTTCGACCGCAACCCCGCGCTCGACGTGCCGGCGAGCACCGTGAAGCACTGCTGCGAAGGCTAGAAGTCGTGTCCGCCGTCTTTTCTCCGATCGCCCGCCGCACCAGCCACTGGTTGCGGCGGGCGGCCGCGGCCCTCGCGGTCGCCGCGGCCGGGCTCCACGCCGCGTCGTTCGGTGAGCATGCGACGTCGTCGCCGCTGGTCGCCCTGGTGACCGTTGCGATGACCTTCGGATGCCTGTACTGCGCACGGCACCTGTGGATGCGTGGTTCGCACCGGGATTGGGGTCTCGTCGCGCTGATGAACGTCGGCATGATCGCGTTGCACGTCACCGTGATGAGTCCCGGTTCCGGTGGCGGCGGCCACCACGGGCACGCGATGCATGCGGGGGCGTCGGCTCCGATGGGTCATTCGATGTCGACTCCGATGGTGGCGGCGCTCGCGACGGCCGCACTCGAAGCGGTCGTCGCCGTGACGGTGCTGTTCTACCAGACTCGGCTCGACGCCCGAGACGTCCCGGCCTGACGAAGAGCGTCAGTGTTCGGCTGGCGCAAGATGATTCGCTACCAACGCGAGAATGTCGTCCGCGTGACTGACGGCAATGAAATGACCACCACCACTGATCGGGTGCCAGACGGCGCCCGGGGTCTTGTCCGCTACCGTCTTGTTGATGATCTCAGGCACCAGGGTGTCGGCGCTTCCCTGCCAGAAGTGCACGGGGCGCGTCACTTTCGTCACGTCGAACGGCCAGGCCTTGTACAGCATCGTGGCGTCGGCGACGAGTCCGTCCGCGCCATGTCGAAAGCATTCGCGCCCTGCCCTCAGAAACGCGCCGAGGACCTTCTCGTCAGCCAGCACCTCCCGATCCGCGGTGCACGCCGACTGTGTGATCGCCTTCGCGTAACGATCCGCGAAATGTGTGGCACCGATACCGAGCACGTCGTACATGAGTGTGAAACCGGGATGGAAGTGAAGCGCCAGGCGGCCGCCCAGCGCGTCGACGCTACTGAGATACTTCGCGGCCCAGTTCGATCCGAACGTTCCGTAATTGCCACCGGCGATGCACACGACATCGACCAGGCGCGCGGGTTCCAGATACGCGGCGGCCGCCAGGGCCCACGGTCCACCCTCGGACCAGCCGGTTACCGCGAATCGCTGTGCGCCGAAGGAGTCGGCCAGCAGCAGGAGGTCATCGGTCCAGCCTTCGAAGGTGCGGCCCGGCTGAAGGTCTGACCCGCCCATGCCGGGCCGGTCCGCGCACACGAATCTCAGTCCGTTGGCCTTCGCATACGGGTCGAACAGTTCGGCCTCCAGTCGGCTCGAGGGTCCCCCGTGGTTGTGCAGCACGAGTGGCCCGCCCGGGTCACCGGCTTCGAGATACGTGATGGTCCGGTCGCCGACCCGGATACTTCCCTCTCGCGTCACGTGGACTCCTCACAGTGTGGGCCGGAACCCGAAACTGGATTGGCGGCGTCGAAACTGCAGGTACTCCGATCTCCCTCATATTAGGCGTCACCGGCGGGCAGGCGATACACCCGTCGTGCGGTTTCGCCGAAGAAGAGTGCTTGTTCTGTCGAGGGCAAGTCGCCGAGTGCTGCCTGGACGGTGGACACCATGGTTTCGGTATCCCACAGCAGGTGGTCGATCGGGTAGTGAGAGGCGAACATGCATCGCCCGGCGCCGAAGATGCTGAGGGCCGCCCGGACCCACCGACCGATCGCTTCCAGAGATGTTCCGAAAATGAGGGCGATTCCCTGCAACTTGAGGACGACGTTCGGGAACTGACTCACCGCCGTGAGGCGTTCCTCCCAACGGGTGAAGCCCTCGGCAGTGAGATCGACCGGCCAACCGGCCGCCTCCAATACAAACGTGGTGTCGGGAAACGCGGCGATGAGTTCGTGTGTGGCGGGTAGCTGCTCGTCGTAGACGAGCAGATCCCACACCAGCCCCGCATCGGCGACCTGCTCGAATCCACGCAGCCAGGCCGGGTCTGACAGGTAGTCGCCGCGCGCACCCAGGCGCTTGATCGGGTCGGCCGCCCAGTACAGCGGCTGACGCACCGCCCGGACCACCGGGAGATCCCGGTATCGCGCGAGAACGCCTGTCAGATCGCCTGAATCGAGCTGCACGGCCGCGATGAAGGCGTTCGGAACACCGACACGGTCGGCGCAATGCTGAACCCAGACGGCCTCCGCGATTCCGTCTGCAGCACCGAATTCGCACGCGACCGAGGCCGTGACGGGCGTTCCCTCGACCTGGGCCCGATAGTCGTGCGGCAGGTACCGGTGCGCAGCGTCGTAGTAGTTCGGCAGCAAGGCGGTGAGCGGGGGTGGGCGACTGTCGATCCACGGGTACGCGAGGTCGGGCAGGTTGATGAAATGATGATGAGCATCGACAATGTCCACCTCACACAGCCTATTTCAGTTGTCGACGGGGGATCGGGCAATTGGTCGAGCGCGGCTCCTGTGGTCGCGTGGATCGTTAAGGTGTCGACATGGAACGCCGGATCGACGAAGCCCTGGTCCATTACGTCGAGCACGGCACCGGCGTGCCGCTCGTGGCTCTGCACGGCGCCGGCGTCGATCATCGTGAGATCGAGGCCGCGATCGAGGCCGTCGTTCCCGGCACGGGATATCGGCGGATCTATCCGGACCTGCCGGGGATGGGCCTCTCGACAACTGACGGCCTGACCTGCAACGACGATGTGGTGACGCTGCTCGGCGACTTCATCCACAGCCTGGGTGCGGGCCCGGTGTTGCTGGTCGGACATTCCTACGGCGCCTATCTGGCACGCGGGGTGGCCGCACAGCGACCGGACACGGTGCGCGGCCTGGCATTGTTGTGTCCGGTCACCGAGCGGTCGCGACACGTGCCCGATCACACCGTGGTTCGCCAGGACTCCGATGCCTACGACGAACTCGAACACGTGCAGAGGGCGGGATTCGACGAGTATTTCGTCGTGCGCACGCCGGCCACCGCTCGCCGCTACCGCGACCATGTTCTGCCGGGTACGACGCTCGTCGACGAGGATGCCCTCGGGCGCATCTTCGCAGGGTGGACGGTCGACGTCGGGTCGAGCGCGTTCTCGGGGCCGACGTTGATCGTGGCGGGCCGCCGCGATTCGGTCGTCGGGTACACGGACGCGGCCGAACTGCTCGAGCGCTACCCGCACGCCACCCTGGCCGTCGTCGAGGACGTCGGTCATGCACTCATGCACGAGCGGCCGGAACTACTTGCCGCACTGTTCGGCGACTGGTTGGATCGGCTGACGCGCTCGGCCGACCGTTCTAGGGGGACGTTTCCGTCCAGGTGACCGGCAGTTCGTGGACACCGTAGATGTTCATGTCGGTCCTGAGTTTCACGTCGCCGGCGGGGATGGCGAGCCTCAGGGTCGGGAAGCGGCGCAGCAGTCCCTCGAATCCGGCACGCATCTCGAGACGGGCCAGTTGCTGGCCCAGGCACAGATGGACGCCGTGGCCCAGGGACAGGTGACCGCGGGCCTTGCGGCGGATGTCGAGGGTGTCGGGGTTGTCGAAGCGCTGCGGGTCGCGGTTCGCGGCCAGCAACGAGACGACCACCGTCGATCCCTCGCGGATCGTTTCACCGCCGAGTTCGATGTCCTCGGTGGCGTAGCGGTAGAAGATGTCGGCGACGGACAGGTAGCGCAGGAGTTCCTCGACGGCGTCGGGGAGTAGGTCCGGGTCGGCGCGCAGTTCCGCCAGCTGCTCGGGTTTCTCCAGCAGCGCGAAGGTGCCCAGCGCGAGCATGTTGGCGGTGGTCTCGTGGCCGGCGAGCAGCAGGAGGAAGGCGGCACCGGTCAGCTCCTCGATGGTGAGGTCGTCGTCGCGGGCCAGATCGGACAGGATGTCGTCGCCGGGGGCGGCGCGCTTGTGCGTGACCAGTTCGGCCAGGTATGTGCTCAGTGCGCCGTACGCGGCCATCTTCTCGTCGAGCGGCTGGTCCTTGATCAGGAACTTGGCGGAGTTGACCTGGAAATTGTCCCGGTCCGCGTAGGGGACACCGAGCAGTTCGCAGATCACCAGCGAGGGCACCGGCAGCGCGAACTCCTTGACCAGGTCGACCGGCGGGGTCAGGCGCGCCATCTCGTCCAGTTGCCGCTCGGCCAGGTCGATGATGTGGTCTTCGAGCTGCTTCATGCGTTTGACGGTGAAGGCGCCGGTGAGTGTGCGCCGCAGCCGGGTGTGGTCCGGCGGGTCCATGGCGATGAACAGTCCCGGCACCTGCGGCGACGGCTCGGTGGCGACGGGGATGCCGGGCGTCTCGTACGGCACGTGGAGAATGCCGATGTCCTGGCGTGAGCTGAACCGGGTGTCGGCCATGAGCCGGCGGACCGCGTCGTAGCCGGTGACGAGCCAGCCCTCGTGACCGTCGGGGAAGACCATGGGACTGACGGGACGAGTCTCACGCAGCCGGGTGATCTGCTGGGGCGGGTCGAAGGGGCCCGCATCGCGCTCCATCGGGAGGCCGTACGGGATGGCGACCGTTCTACTCATCGGATTTCCTTTCGTGACGGTTGGTCTGTCGACGGCGGTGTTGCAGACCGGTTTGGCTCGGGGCCGTGCCGCTACCGCGAGTACTCGCGGTTGAAGAGCTTTTTCGACCAGAGGTATCCGCCGAGGGTGATGAGGGCGCACCAGCCGAGCGCGATCCATGCGTTGTTCCCGATCGGGGTCCCCATCAGCAGGCCGCGCAGGGTTTCGATGATCGGGGTGAACGGCTGGTACTCGGCGAACCAGCGCAGCCCGGCAGGCATCGAGTCGGTGGGGACGAACCCGCTGCCGAGGAAGGGCAGCAGAACCAGCGGCATACCCACATTGCTTGCGGCCTCGACGGTCTTGCTCACCTGGCCGAGCGCGACGGAGAGCCAGACGAGCGCGAACGTCACCACCACCAGGAAGCCGACGGTGGCCAGCCACGCACCCACCCCGGCGGTGGGCCGGAAGCCGACCAGCAGTGCCACGCCGATCACGATCGCGACGCTGACCGTCGCCTGGATCACGCTGCCCAGCACGTGTCCGGTCAGCACCGAGACGCGGGCGATGTGCATGGTGCGGAACCGGGCGATGATCCCCTCGGTCATGTCCATCGCGACCGAGATCGCTGTCCCTTGCACCGCGGCCGTCACGGTCATCAGGATGATCGCGGGCACAACGTAGTTGACGTACTCGGCGCGCCCGCCGGACACCCCGCCCAGCCCTGCGCCCAACGTCCCGCCGAACACGTAGACGAACAGCAGCAGGAAGACGACCGGCATTCCGACGAGAGTCACGGTCATCGACGGGTACCGCAGCATGTGATTGAGGTTGCGGCGCAGCATCGTTGCCGAGTCGCGCAGCGGGTGGAACCGGAGGTCCGCCGGGGCCGGCCCGGCGAGAGTGGGGGCGGGGGCGCTCATGAGGTCACCTTCTCGTTGTGGGGGTTGCCGGTGAGGGCGAGGAAGACGTCGTCGAGATCGGGGGTGTGCACGGACAGCTCGTCGACCTCGATGGCCTCGTCGTCGAGCCGGTCGATCAGGGTCTTGAGCGAGCGGAGGCCGCCGTCGCTGGGCACGCGGAGGGCGAGCGCGTCGGGGTCGCGCGAGACCTGGTCGAGGACGCGCTCGGCCGCTTCGAGGCCGCGTGGGTCGGCGAACTGCAGGCGGACGTGGCTCCCGGGGATGCGGCGCTTGAGCTCGTCCGCGGTTCCCTCGGCGACCAGGCGGCCGTGGTCGAGGACCGCGATCCGGTCGGACAGTTCGTCGGCTTCCTCCAGGTACTGGGTGGTCAGGAAGATGGTGACGCCGGTGGCCACCAGGTCCCGGACGATCTGCCACATGGCCCGGCGGCTGCGTGGGTCCAGGCCGGTGGTCGGCTCGTCGAGGAAGATCACGCGCGGGCTGCCGACCAGGGTCATCGCGAGGTCGAGCCGCCGCCGCATGCCTCCGGAGTAGGTCGAGACCGGCTTCGAGGCCGCATCGACCAGGTCGAACTGTTCGAGCAGCTGGGCGGCGCGCCGCCGGCCGTCGCTGCGGGCGAGGTGGTGCAGATCCGCCATCAGCAGCAGGTTCTCCTTGCCGGTGAGCAGGTTGTCCACCGCCGAGAACTGGCCGGTGACACCGATCGCGGCGCGCACCGCGTCGGATTCGCGGGTGAGGTCGTAGCCGGCGACCCGGGCGTCACCGGCATCGGCGCTGATCAAGGTGGACAGGATGTTGACCGTGGTGGTCTTCCCGGCGCCGTTCGCGCCGAGCAGGGAGAAGACCGTTCCCTGCGGGACGGTCAGGTCGATGCCGTCGAGCACGACGTGGTCGCCGAACGACTTGCGTAACCCGGTCACCGCGATGGCCGGCTGAGATTGCCTGGTGGTCATGGTTTCCCTTTCTCGAGGTCCAGAAGTGGATCAGGAACGGCGGATCGTGATGCCGCCGAACGAGGTGTGCGCGCGGACCTCGACGGTCTCGTCGGACGCCTCGGGCCGGGTGGTGTTGTCCAGCAGGTTGCGTACCTGCCCGAACTTGGTGTTCACCTCGAGCCAGGCGGCGGTGCCCTCGGCGATGCCGATCTCCAGGTCGCCCATCGCGGTCCCGAGTTCGACCGAACCGCGGGCCACCTCGCCGAGGCGAATGCTGCCGTTGGACGTCTTCGCCTCCACGCCCGCACCGGCGCGGTCTACGGAGATGTCGCCGTTCGCCGAGCGCACGTGGACGTCGCCGGTGACCGCGGCGATCGTGGTGTCACCGTTGGAGTTCTTGACGATTGCGGAGCCTTCGATCTCGCCGATGCGGACCTTCCCGGAGCCGGTGCGGATTTCGGCGTTGCCCGCGACGCCGTCCGCGGTGACGTGACCGGCCGCGGTGTCCACACGCAACGGACCGGTCTGCTCGAGCCGGACGTTTCCGGTGGAAGTCTTGAACCGGCACTGCCCGAGCCGGCCCGTGCCGCTGACGTCTCCGACCTGCACCTCGCCGGAAACCTGCGAACCGCTGGGCAGGTCGATGGACACCTCCACCGACCTGGATTTGCGGGAGAAGTCGAGAGCGCGCGCTTTCGGCCCCACGACCTGGAGCACGCCGTTCGCGTAGTCGACGCGGACCCGCTGGGCGGCTTGCACATCCGACTCATCGGATGCGTCGCTCGGGCGCACGTCGACGGTGGTGTCGGTGCGGTCGCTCGCGGTGATCCGCACATTGCCGACACCGAGTTCGAGCGTGACGGAAATCGGTTCGGGTGTATCGAAATTGGGCATAGCTGTCCCCTCGAGATGAGTAGGTGACACATCCCCGCAGGTCGGGGACGTGGTGTGGTGGTGGCGGTGTGGCTAGCGCACCCAGCCGGTGAGGCTCTGCTTGGTCTGTTTGCCGCGCTGCTGGGCGTGCTGGACGCGGTCCGGTTGCTGCAGCGCGGACGAAGCCGCGCGGACCAGCCAGGCGTTGACCGAGCGCCCCTCCTTGGCTGCGGCTTCCTCGACCGCGGCCTTGAGCTGTTCGGGGAGGCGCACGTTGATCCGCGCGGTCGGGCCGTCCTCGGCGATCGGTGTGCCGCCGTCGGCCGGTGCCGCATCGTTCTCGGCCGCTTCCTCGATCGGCTCGGCGGGCCGTGCGGTCACGACGAAGTTCGGGTCGCGTCCGCGCAGGCGCAGCTCCACCGATCCCGGGGCCAGATCTTGGGTGATCTCGTCCGTGGCAGCGGACAGCGCGTCCAGCAGCGTCATCCGGATCGCCGATTCGAGCGACCCGGTCAGGCGCTCGACCAACGCACGGGATTCGTCACCGCCGGCTTCGGCGAGGGTGGCGAATTCACGTCCGAGGTTGCTCACATACGGTGTCAAATCCATGGTGCCATCGTGGCACACGTATGGCACCAGCACAAGGGATTGATGGCTCAATAGTGGTGCCATGTGGCACCACTTGGCGCAGCTCGGATGAAAGTGCTGGTTATTGCCCCTCGACCAGTCGATCAGATAATGGCCGGAACGTCCCTGGGCGGCGACAGTCTGCACTTAGGATCCAAGTGAGCAGCGACTTCCACTCGACCTCTGCGTACGAAGGGATCGACCCCATGAGCTTGTCGACTCGTAGCCGGCTGCGTCGAACGGCCGCCGCACTCAGCATCGTTCTTGCTTTCGCCACCGTTTCTTGCGGATCGGACGATCGCACCGGCGAACAGCAATCAGCGGAGCACGGTCCCGACGTCGCGCATACGGATGATCCCAGCGCCGACAAGATCGTCAATATCGTTCGCGACAAGCTGACGGAACTCGATCTCACCGGCGCCGTATTCGGCGTGTGGCGCGGCGACGAGGAGATCGCCGCCGGGGCGGTGGGGGAGTCTCCGCTCGGCGTTCCCGCGACGCGTGACATGCAATTGCGAGTCGGCCAGCCGATGGAACCGATGCTGTCGACAGTTCTGCTGCAGCTGGCCGAGGCCGGAACGCTGAGCCTGGACGAGCCGATCGCCAAGTGGGTGCCCGACTTTCCGCGAGCCGACAAGATCACCCCGCGGATGCTCGCCAACAGCACCACCGGCATTTCGGACTACGTGACGAACCCCGATTTCCTGAAGATCTTCTACGCCAATCCAATCAAGGGCTTCACGTCTCAGGAGATCTTCGATTTGGCCAACGCCCGCCCGCCGCTGTTCGAACCGGGAACCAGCTTTGCCTACGCGCACAGCGACCTGTGCCTGCTCGGCGTCGTACTCGAGAAGGCGACGGGAAAGCCCCTGGGCGATCTGCTGAAGGAGCGGATCTTCACGCCGCTGGGGATGGACGCGAGCAGCGTGATGCTGACACCTCAGATGAGTGAACCGATCCTGCACGGCTATACGAACGAACGTGGCGTCTTCGAGGACTCCACGTTCTGGAATCCCACGGCGTTCCTCAACAGCGGCAACACGAATTCGACGGTGGCCGAAGTCGCGCGGTGGGTTCGTGCGCTCGGCACCGGCGAACTCCTGTCCGACACGGCGTTCACGGAGATGATGGCGGACAAGACCGCCGGGCTGGGCCCGCTGACTGCCGACAAGTACTTCGCCTTCGGAACCGTTCACCTGGGCAGTTGGCTGCTCATGAACCCGGCATTCGGGGGGTACAACGGCATCGCCCTCTACGAAACGGAGTCGAAGACCACGATCGTCGTATACGCCACGCTCGGACCGACGGCCAACGCCAACACCAATAACGCTGTGCCGATCGGCAAGGATATCGGTGCCCTCCTCTTCCCCGACAACCCGCCGAAGGTGCCCTGATCGAACCGGCACCGGCTTGGTCGCCGGACCGCCACATGCATGGTGTCGACGAGGTCGGCGTCCAGGAACTGCCGGATCGTGGTGGCCCCGCCGCGAGCGGACGTCCTTGCCCTAGGACGTATCCCGCGCCTGATCGACGACCGTTGCAGGATCGGCGTCGACGAAGTGGAACGTGGTGTCGCCGAGGGTGAACGACGGACGGGTGTGGTGGGTCAGCACGAACACCGGAGTGTGGAACGGAGGCTCGTCACCCCACCAGCCGCGCCAGTCGTGGTCGTGCCAGGGACCGCGCTGCGGGCCGAATTTGTCGCTGCCCATGAACTCGGCGCCGATGTTGCGGGTGAAGTCCCGCGTGAAGTAGTCGTCGAGGCCGCGGCTTCCGCCGGGGTCGGTTCGCATGGGCCAGCTCGCCGTGGCACCGGCCCAGGCGAACATTTTCCCAGGGTCGGTGTCTCCTCCTGCGCTCTCGATGACCGGTGAGATCCGTTGTCGCTGGCGCTAACCGGCATCCTGTTGAGCGGCGAGTTGAACCCTGATCCGCGACGTCGCATCGATCAACGATTCATTGTTGACGGCGGCCGCGGCGTCGGCGTCACCCTTGCGGGCGGCCTCGACGAGACGTTCCTGGTACCTCCACAACGAGTCGTCTCCCGCCGTGTCTAGGGTGCCCTGCGCGCCGACGATCTTGTAGGCGCGGCAGTGCTGCCACAGGGAACGGATGGAATCGACGAGCACGGGGTTCGCTGCCGCCTCGTAGAGAATGGTCAACAGTGCCTCGTCGTGATCGAGAAGCGCCACCACCCGCCGTTCGGCGATGGCGGCCCGCATGAGTTCGTACTCGGTCTGCATCCGGTCGACGTCGGCGGGGCCGATCTGCTGGGCGCCCAATCGTGCGTCCTCCACCTCGAGCAACCGGCGGACGTCGTAGACATGCACCAGCTCGGCCAGGGGCAGGCCTTTCACGACCGCGCCCTTGTGGGGGACACGCTCGGCCAGACCGGCTTCCTCGAGCCGTCGGATCGTCTCGTAGACCTGGTCGGTCAACAGGGACGTTTCGGCTCGCTCGTCATGACCACAGCTCAAATATAAACCGCACGAGGGGCGCAGCCGTGTGCCAGGACGACCTGCGCGAGTCTGCGAGCCGCGGTCCACACCGATGCCCGCGACACACCGTCAGCCTGAGTTGGTCGTGCGTCCAGAGCGTTTACGCTCGTCAGAGGTGCTCGGGGCGGAGTGACGGACGGCGGGTGGGCTGTGAAACACAGGGCGCGTAGATCAATTCTGGCGGTGGTGACGGCGGCGGCCGCGGTACTGACACCGATCGCGGCGGCGGCTCCGGCGACAGCCGATCCGCTCGGTTTCACGAAGACCACGCTCCATTTCCAGGTTCTCGTCGGACCGAACCGCGACGAGCCGTGCGACGTGATCGGCGACGTGTACAAGCCCGATTCGGCGTCGGCGTCGAATCGGGTGCCCGCCGTCCTCACCACCAACGGCTTCGGCGGTTCCAAGAATGACCAGGCCGGTATCGCCTCGTTCCTCGCGTCCCGCGGTTACGCGGTGCTCGCGTACTCCGGGCTGGGCTTCGGCGGTTCAGGCTGCAAGATCCACATGGACAATCCCGAGTACGACGGGCGAGCGGCGAGTGAACTGGTGAGCTTCCTCGGTGGACGCGACCGGATGGCGTTCGTCGATCCCGCGCACACCGTTCCCGTCCCCGGTCTCGACTACGTGGTGCAGGACGCGACCGCGCACCACGGCCTCGCCGAGGCGCACGATCCGCGGGTCGGCATGGTCGGCGGCTCCTACGGTGGGGCCGTGCAGTTCGCCGCGGCCTCGGTGGACCCCCGGATCGACACGATCATCCCGATGATCACCTGGAACGACCTCAGCTACTCGCTCGCGCCCAACGGCACCGACCAGATCACCGGGGTCAGCACGTCGATTCCCGGGGCGTCGAAGGTGGTGTGGTCGCTCATGTTCGGGGCCATCGGCGCGACCAACCCCCGGGCGGAGGGCTACGCGCAGGACCCCGCGCGGGCCTTCGGTTGCCCCAATTTCGCCGACCCCGCGTGCCCCGCACTGGCGCAGTCCGCGGTGCAGGGCTACCCGGACCCAGGGTCCCTCGAGTTCCTGCGCCGGTCGTCCGTGGTGTCGTACGCGGACCGGGTGAAGATCCCGGTGTTGATCATGCAGGGACAGCAGGACACCCTGTTCGACCTCAACGAATCGACGGCCACGTTCGAGACCCTGCAGGCGCAGGGCAACGACGTGAAGATGATCTGGCACAGCTGGGGTCATTCCGATCTCACTCCCGCCGAGGGGGAGATCAGCATGAAGGATCCGAACCCCGACACCCAGTACGAGACGGGCCGGATGGTCGACTGGTTCGACCACTATCTGAAGGACAGCGAGGTCGACACCGGGCCGGTGTTCAGCTACTTCCGCAACTGGGTCGACTACACCGGCAACGCCGCACCCGCGTACGCCGAATCCTCGGATGTCTCGGTGGGCCAGGACTATTCGCTCTACCTCTCCGGCGACGGCGCACTCACCGACCGCCTCGACGGCATCGTTCCCGGTGCACAGACGCTGAACACACTGCCGGTCGGCCTCCCCACCGACCGGGAAGCGCCGGACACCCGGCCGGAGAATCAGGTCCCGCAGGGCGTGGTCCCCGGCACCCAGGCCGAATGGTCGTCCGTCATCCTCGGCGCCCCGGTGGACGTGGTCGGAGCCCCGACGCTCGACGTCCGCGTCACGGCCGCACCCGCGGTCGCCGGTGTCGAGGATTCGGTCGTGGTCTTCGCGAAGCTGTACGACGTGGCTCCCGACGGCACGGAAACGCTTATCAACGGACAGGTCGCGCCGGTGCGCATCGTGGCACCCGGTGAGCCCGTCCGCGTCACGATGCCGGCCATCGTCCACCGCTTCGATGAGGGCCACCGCGTACGCCTCGTGGTATCCGGGGGAGACCCGAGCTTCCGTGGAAGTCTCGTGCCGCACCAGGTCACCATCGCCTCGGGTGATCCGGGTCAGGCGCTGATGCTGCCCGTGACAGGCTGAGGTCGGGCCCCGTCCGGACGCGAGTCGTCACGAACGAGTGATTGACATCACACGAGGAGCGGGCTCACACTGGAACCCTCAATTGAACCCGATGTCAAGATCAATTGCGTCGGCTGGTGGAGAGGAACCGCAGGTGACCAAGCTCGGAGGAGTGTGCGACAAGCGCTTCACGGCGTTGCAGGAGGCCCTGAAGGACAACCTCGACTCCGGTGAGGAACTCGGCGCGTCGATCGTCGTGACCCTCGACGGAGATCCGGTGGTCGACATGTGGGGCGGATGGTCCGACACCGATCACGCCACCGAATGGGAGCGCGACACCATCACCAACGTGTGGTCGTGCACCAAGACGGTCACCGCGCTCGCCGCACTGATGCTCGTCGATCGCGGACTGCTGGATGTCTACGCGCCCGTCGCGAAGTATTGGCCGGAATTCGCCGCGGCAGGCAAGGAACGCGTCGAGGTCCGCCATCTCCTCTCGCACACGTCGGGTGTCTCGGGATGGGATCAGCCGATCACGGTCGAGGACACGTTCGACCTCGCCGGGTCGACGAAACGACTTGCCGCCCAGGCGCCGTGGTGGGAGCCGGGCACGGCGTCCGGATATCACGCGCTGAACTACGGCCATTTGATCGGCGAGGTCGTCCGCCGAATCGACGGGCGCACGCTCGGCCGTTTCGTCGCGGAGGAGATCGCCGGACCGCTGGGTGCCGACTTCCACATCGGACTGGACCCGTCGGAGTTCGGCCGGGTGTCGAACGTGGTCCCGCCGCCTCCGCTGCCGATCGACCTGGCCTCCCTCGACCCCGCCAGTGTCATCGTCAGGACGTTCACCGGCCCCGGACCGGACGCGTCCGCGTCGTGGTCCGACGAGTGGCGCAAGGCGGAGAACGGTGCGGCCGGTGGCCAAGGCAACGCCCGGTCGCTCGCCCGGATCCAGTCCGTCGTGGCCTGCGGGGGCGAGCTCGACGGCGTCCGTCTGCTGTCGCCGGACACCATCTCCCTGATCTTCGACGAGCAGTCGAACGGTGTGGATCTGGCTCTGGGGCAACCGATTCGATTCGGCATCGGTTACGGACTGCCGACGCCCGTGTCCGTGCCGTTCGTCCCCGAGGGCCGCATCTGTTTCTGGGGTGGCTGGGGCGGCTCGCAGGTCGTCGTCGACACCGAACGACGGATGACCATGACGTACGTGATGAACAAGATGGGTCCGGGACTTCTCGGCTCCGACCGGACCGCCCAATATGCAACGGCGACGTTCGATGCGCTGAGGTGACGCGCCCGCCCGGGGCGTGATCAGGACGCCAGCCCCTTGTCCTCCAGCCATTCCCGGGCGATGTCGCCCATGTCCTCGAGGTCGGCCACCCGCTGGTTCATCTCGATGAGATCCTCGGTCGTCAATGCGGCCGACACGTCGGCCAGGACGCCGCGGACGTCGTCGCCTGCCTTGTTCTCGTTGATGATCGGGGTGATGTTCTCCGCCAGGAACAGGTGCTTGGTGTCCTCGAGTGCCACGAGGTTCTCCGAACGCATCGCCGGGTCGGTGCTGAACACGTCCGCCACTTCGATCTGACCGCTCAGCAGAGCGTTGAGCGTCAGGGGACCGCCCGCGTCCAGTGCCAGGAACTCCTTGAACGTCAGGCCGTACTTGTCCTGCAGGCCTGCGACGCCGTTCTCCCGGGTCTTCCACTCGGGCGGGCCGCCGAGGGTCAGTTCGTCGGCGTGGGGCACGAGGTCCTCGATCGCTTCGAGCGAGTACTCGTCCGCGGTCTCCTGCCGCACCGCGAGAACGTCCTTGTCCTCGGCAGGGGACGGTTCCAGTGCGACGAGCCCGGCGGGCAGCTTGGCCTTGATCTCCGCGGTCACCTCGTCCGAGGCGGTCGCGGTGGTGGCGCTGTCGAGGTACTGGAGCAACGCACCCGAGTATTCGGGCAGCAGGTCGATGGAGCCGTCCCGGATGGCCGGGACGTACACCTCCCGGCTCCCGATGTTGAGCTTCTCGGTGACGTCGATGCCTTTCGCGCGCAGCGCCTCCGCGTAGATCGTCGCGATCAGCTGGCTTTCGGGGAAGTCCGCGGAGCCGACGACGATGGCGCCGTCACTGCTTCCGCCGTCGTCGGACGCCAACGGGTCCTTGCCGATCCCGCATGCCGTCAACGACATCAGGGTGGCGCCGGTCAGCGCGACGATCAATGCCTTCTTCATGATGATGTCCTTCAGATCAGCGAGGGCTCGGGAGCGGATGTGGGTCGGGCCGCGACTGCGGTGTCGTCGGAACCGGATCGCTTCGTCGCGCCGCTCCGGACGCGTCGTGTCAGACCGGGTGAGACGACCCGAACCGTGAGGAATCCGATCGCCAGGTCGAATGCGAGCGCGAGGAGCGACACGAGGACCGCTCCGGCGGCCATCTGCGCGTAGTCGCTCTGCGCCTTGCCGTCGATGAGGAGACGTCCCAGTCCGCCCAGCGAGATGTAGGCGGCGACGGTCGCGGTCGAGACGATCTGCAGCACGGCGCTGCGCACACCTGACAGCATCAGCGGCAGCGCGCACGGCATCTCCACCTCGGTGAGGATCCGCATCGACCGGAACCCCATGCCCCTCGCAGCGTCCACGGCGGCCGGGTCGACCGAGCGAATGCCCGCGTACGTGTTGGTGAGAATCGGCGGGATGGCCAACAAGACCAGCACGACCAGGCTCGGAATCAGATAGGCCAGCTTGGTCGAGAACGACGGCGCGATGACGAGCACCAGCAGGATCAGCAAGCCGATGGTGGGAAGGGCGCGCAGCGAGTTGGCCAGGCCCGCGACGACGACCGCGCCGCGACCGGTGTGCCCGATGTACAGACCGAGCGGAACCGCGATCAGCGCCGCCGCGAACAGGGCGAGGAACGTGTACATCAGGTGCTGGAGGAAGAGAGCGGGAATGCCTTCGGGCCCGGTCCAATGAGCACCGTCGAGCAGAAAGTCGATCATGACGCGACCACCTTCGGGGTCCACGGTGTGAGTAACCGATTGGCGAGCACGATGAGCAGGTCGAGAACAAGCGCCAGCAGCAGGCACAGCGCGATACCGGTGATGATGGGTGTGTAGAAACGCAACTGGAAGCCCTGGGTGAACAGTGACCCGATCTGCGGGATCCCGAGCAGCGCGGCGAGAGAAACGAGGCTGACGTTCGACACGACCGCGACGCGCAGTCCGGCGCAGATGACGGGAACGCCCACCGGCAGCTGGACTTTCAGCAGAGTCTGGTAGGGCCGGTAGCCCATCGCCGTGGCGGCGAGCACCGTCTCCTGCGGCACCGAATCCAGGGCGTCGGCGATGACGCGGACGAGCAGGGCGACGGTGTAGATCGTCAGCGCGACGACGATGTTCATCGGATCGAGGATCTTCGTTCCGAGGATCGGCGGGAGCAGGACGAACAGCGCCAGCGACGGGATCGTGTAGAGCAGGCCGGCTGTCCCCACCACATAGGGGTTGATCCGGCGACTGCGATGCGCCAGCCAGCCGATCGGCAACGCGACGATCACGCCGACGACGAGCGGCACGAGCGAGAGCAGGATGTGCCAGCCGACCAGTTCGGCGATGCGATCGGACTGGCGGCTGAGCCATTCGATGTTCATCGGGCCATCGCCTCCGCGGCCACGAGATCCGCCGACTCGATCGCCGCCACCGCCGCGTGTGCCGTCACGGTTCCCACGAGCACACCGTCGCCGTCGACGACGACACCGCGTTTGCTGGGTGCGGACAGGGCGGCGTCGAGCAGGGCCCGCATCGTCCCGTGCGCATCGGCGACCGTGCCACTGAGATTCACGTCGTCGGGGCGAATGCGGTCGACGACCTTCGCCGGTTGCACCCAGCCGATCGGCTTGTTCGCGGGGTCGACGACGAGCAACCAGTCGTCCGTGGTCCGCGTGCGGGCGTCGGATGACGAATCACCCAGACGAGCAACGGGTTCGGCGACCGTCTCCACGCGGCCGTCGAGGTTCGAGAAACCCAGCGAACGGTAGCCGCGGTCGCGTCCGACGAAGTCGGCGACGAACTCGTCGGCGGGTTCGGTCAACAACTCCAGTGGCGTCGCCGACTGGGCCAGGATCCCGCCGGTTCGCAACACGACGACCTGGTCGCCGAGCTTGAGTGCCTCGTCGATGTCGTGCGTGACGATGATGATCGTCTTGCCGATGTCCTTCTGCAGTCTCAGGAATTCGTCCTGGAGCTGGCTCCGGACCACCGGGTCGACAGCGCTGAAGGGTTCGTCCATCAGCATGAAGGCCGGGTCCGCGGCGAGGGCGCGCGCGACGCCCACTCGCTGCTGCTGGCCGCCCGAGAGCTGCCAGGGATACCGGTCCGCGAAGTTCGCCGCGAGACCGACCGTCTCGAGCAGCTCCATCGCCCGGGTTCGGGCCTCCTTCTTCGTCTTTCCCAGCAATTTCGGCATCGTCGCGACGTTGTCCACGATGGTGCGGTGCGGGAACAGTCCGGCATGCTGGATGACGTACCCGATCCGCCTGCGCAACAGCGCGGGATCCATGTCCGCCGTGGATTCGCCGTCGAGGGAGATGGTTCCGGAGGTCGGTTCGATCAGTCTGTTGATCATGCGAAGCGACGTAGTCTTGCCGCATCCCGACGGCCCGACGAGTGCTGTGATCTTCCCGCTCGGGCACTCGAGGTCCAGTTCGTTCACCGCTGTCGTGCCGTCCGGGTACGCCTTGGTGACTTTGTCGAATGTGATCATTCGCGTGCTACTTTCGTGTAATCCGAGTGGTGACACACTCGGAAGTTCGGTCTCGTGGGATTGCTTTACCGAGTAACGTCTTTCTCCGGATTCGGCATCTGTTCCAGAAACTTCACCGCTGCTTTCAGGTCGTCGCTCAGAGGACGGTCGGTCGTCCGCGGGTCCAGGCACCTGCGCGCTCGGTCCAGGTACGCGCCGAGTTCGGTTGTGGTGTCGAGTTCGTGGTTCTGCTGGCCGAGGGCGCGTACCGCCGAGATCAGTTCGCACGCGAGCACGATGCGGGACTGGGCGAGGATGTCGGTGAGCTGGGTGGCGGCCTGCGACGCGAAGCTCGCGTGGTCCTCGGTTCCGCGGGAGATCACGGTGTGTCCGAGAGAGCCCGGCGCCGCGGCCATCCGGATCTCGGCGATGGCCGCGGACGTCGTGTACTCCAGCAGCATGGTGCCGCTGCTGCCGGCCGGACCGTCGGCCAGGAACGGCCGGAGTCCGGTGACCACCGGATCCGAGAGATTGGCAAGCCTGCACTGCGACAACAGCGCTGCGCTCGACAGCGCGAGTTTCGCCTCGTCCACGGCGAGGGCGATCGGCATTCCGTGGAAGTTCCCGTTGTGGAACACGGCGTCGTCCTCGACGGAGATGAGGGGGTTCTCGGAGGACGAGTTCATCTCGATCGCGAGTGTGCCTCGCAACCGCTGCAGCGCCTGCCATGTCGCCCCGAGGATCTGCGGCAGGGCGCGGAACCCGTAGGAATCCTGCACGCGGGCAGCCTGTACACGGTGGCCCGCGAGGAGTTCCCGGACCCGGCCGGCCACCTCCTCCTGACCGAGGTGCCTGCGGGCAGCCTGCACCCGGGCCGCGAACGGCTCGACGGAACTGCGCGTCGCCAACAGCGACAGCACGCCGACGATCAGCGAGTGCTCCAGCCAGTTCGCCACGCTGTCGGTGGCCGACGCCGCGAGCGCGACCGTCATCGCGTTGGTCGAGATCAGCGGGAGTGCGTCACCCTGGTGTGCGGTCCACCGGGTGACGAACCGACCGTCGCGCAGCGGTGCCTCGCCCATCAACCCGAGCGCGATCTCGGAGAATGCGCTGAGGTCGCCGGTGCCTATCGCCCCGCGAGCGTGCACGGTGGGCTGTTCGTCCGCCGCGACGGCAGCGATCAGCGCGGTCACGATGTCGGGGTGCAGACCGGATCCGCCGTTGAGAATCTGATTGACGCGAATGATCATGGCGGCTCGGACGACGTGATCCGGCAGTGAGGGGCCCGAGCCGGTGGCGTGGCTGCGGAGAAGTCGAAGGTCCTGGTCGACGCCGTCGGAGACGGAGGTGTCCCGGTTGCCCCCGACGCCCGTGGTGCGTCCGTAGATGGGCTGCCGTTCGGCGATGCGCACGGCTGTCTGCCACGAACGGCGTGTGTGGTCGAGCGCTGCGGGGTCGGGCTCGATCACGATGGGCTCCCGGGCGAGCGCCGTGAGTTGGTCGACGGTGAGCTGGGCGCCGTCGAGCACCACAGGATGGGGCGGGTGCGGTTCCTCGGTCGAGCTGGAATCTCTCCGGGTCATCAGAACTCCGTGATCGATGTGGTGTGCCTCACTCTTCGAGATGTATAGTCCTGTATATACCGCGACGTGTCAACCGTCAGTTTCCCGCCATGACCTCTATCGCAATACCGCCGCGAGCGGCTGGCATTCCGGCTAGGTCAACCTCTCACTTCGATCAGTCCCTCCGTGATGTTCCAGAACGTAAGGTCTCGGGAGAGGTGCATATATGGCCATGCATCGATCCCGCTATGACTGATCGACCGAAGGAATGAGTCCAATGCCGCAGCAGGTACGAGGCGTCATCGCCCGCTCCAAGGGTGCCCCCGTCGAGATCGCGACCGTCAACATTCCGGATCCCGGTCCGGGTGAGGTGGTGGTCGATATCGCGGCGTGCGGTGTGTGCCACACGGACCTCACCTATCGCGACGGCGGGATCAACGACGAGTTCCCGTTCCTGCTCGGCCACGAGGCGTCGGGGATCGTCGAGAGTGTCGGTGAGGGTGTCACGTCGGTGGCGGTCGGTGATTTCGTCGTCCTGAACTGGCGCGCCGTCTGCGGTCAGTGCCGCGCCTGTAAGCGTGGTCGCCCGCAGTACTGCTTCGACACACACAACGCTGCGCAGAAGATGACGCTCGAGGACGGCACCGAACTCACGCCCGCCCTGGGGATCGGCGCGTTCGCCGACAAGACGCTCGTCCACGCCGGACAGTGCACCAAGGTGGATCCCTCCGCCGACCCGGCAGTCGTCGGGCTGCTCGGCTGCGGCGTGATGGCCGGCCTCGGTGCCGCCGTGAACACCGGCAACGTCTCCCGCGGTGACACCGTCGCCGTCATCGGCTGCGGTGGTGTCGGCGACGCCGCGATCATGGGCGCCCGCCTGGCAGGCGCCGTGAAGATCATCGCGATCGACCGGGACGACAAGAAGCTCGAATGGGCGAAGGACCTGGGCGCGACGCACACGATCAACGGCGGCCAGGTGGACGCCGTCGAGGCCGTCCAGGAACTCACCGGCGGTTTCGGCGCCGACGTCGTGATCGATGCGGTCGGCCGCCCCGAGACGTGGAAGCAGGCGTTCTACGCCCGCGACCTCGCCGGCACCGTCGTGCTGGTCGGTGTCCCGACCCCCGACATGACCCTCGAGATGCCGCTGATCGACTTCTTCTCCCGCGGCGGATCCCTGAAGTCCTCGTGGTACGGCGACTGCCTGCCCGAGCGTGACTTCCCGATGCTCGTCGACCTGTACCAGCAGGGCCGGCTGCCGCTGGAGAAGTTCGTCACCGAGCGCATCAAGATCGACGAGGTGGAAGCGGCATTCCACCGCATGCACGCCGGTGAGGTGCTGCGTTCGGTGGTCGTCCTGTGAGCGGGGCGCTGCGGATCGAGCGGGTCGTCACCGAGGGAACGTTCGCCCTCGACGGCGGGGAGTGGAACGTCGACAACAACATCTGGCTGATCGGTGACGACACCGACGTCGTGATCGTCGACGCCGCCCACGCTGCGCGGCCGATCATCGACGCGGTCGGGGACCGGCACGTGAACGCCGTGATCTGCACCCACGGTCACAACGACCATGTCACCGTCGCCCCCGAACTGGCCGAGCGTCTGCACGCCCCGGTGCTGCTGCACCCCGGCGACGACGTGCTGTGGAAGATGAGCCACCCCGACGCCAAGTACTGGCAGCTCGAGGACGAACAGCGGATCGCCATCGCGGGCACCGAGATCCAGGTGATCCACTCGCCCGGTCACTCGCCCGGGTCGGTGTGCCTGTACCTGCCCGAGGCCGGGGCACTGTTCTCCGGTGACACCCTGTTCTCGGGTGGCCCCGGCGCCACCGGCCGGTCGTACTCGGATTTCCCGACCATCATCGGGTCGATCCGCGACCGGCTGTTCGCTCTTCCCGAAGAAACGCTCGTCCACACCGGACACGGTGACGGAACCACGATCGGCACCGAGGCCCCGCACCTCGCCGAATGGATTGCACGAGGAAACTGACTCCATGACCGACACCACCGACAGGTACACCTTCGACGAGGACGATGTCGTCGTCACGCACGAGAAATCCTATGCGGCAGGTGTTCCTGCGGTGTTGGTGTCGTTGCGTCGTGGGCTCGAGCAGATGGGTCCGGTGCGCACGGCCCGGACGTTGATGAAGTTGAACCAGCGGGAGGGGTTCGACTGTCCGGGGTGTGCGTGGCCGGAGACTCCGGGGCACCGCAAGCATGCGGAGTTCTGTGAGAACGGGGCGAAGGCGGTCGCGGAGGAGGCCACCACCCGAACGGTGACGCCGGAGTTCTTCGCCGCGCATTCGGTGTCGGATCTGCTGAGTCGGACCGAGTTCTGGTTGGGTCAGCAGGGCCGGTTGACGCATCCGATGGTGCTGCTGCCGGGGGCCTCGCATTACGAGCCGATCGGCTGGGACGCGGCGTTCGCGATGATCGCCGGCGAGCTGCGGGCGTTGACGTCACCGCACGAGGCGGTGTTCTACACCTCCGGCCGCACCAGCAATGAAGCGGCGTTCGTGTACCAGTTGATGATCCGGGCGTTCGGGACGAACAACCTGCCGGACTGCTCGAACATGTGCCACGAATCGTCGGGCAGTGCGTTGGTGGAGACGATCGGGATCGGGAAGGGGTCGGTGTCGGTTCCCGACCTCGAGAACGCCGATCTGATCCTGATCGCCGGGCAGAACCCGGGCACCAACCACCCGCGGATGCTCTCGACCCTGGAGAAGGCGAAGGCCAACGGGGCGAAGGTGATCGCGATCAACCCGCTGCCCGAGGCCGGACTGTTGCGGTTCAAGGACCCGCAGAAGGTGCACGGGGTGGTCGGCGACGGTGTGCAGATCGCGGACGAGTTCCTGCAGATCCGGATCGGCGGCGACCAGGCCCTGTTCCAGGGTTTGGGCCGGTTGCTGCTCGAGGCGGAGGACCGCAATCCCGGGACCGTGCTGGACCGCGAGTTCATCGACCGGCACACCGCAGGCTTCGAGGAGTGCGCGGCGCATCTGCGGCAGGTCGATCTGGGCACGGTGGCGGCGGCGACCGGGCTGACGCGCGAACAGATCCAACAGACGGCGGAGGCGTTGATCGCCTCGAAGAAGACCATCATCTGCTGGGCGATGGGGTTGACCCAGCAGACGCACGGGGTCGCGACCATCCAGGACGCGGTGAACCTGCTGCTGTTGCAGGGGATGATCGGCAAACCCGGGGCCGGGGTGTGCCCGGTCCGCGGGCACTCGAACGTGCAGGGCGACCGGACGATGGGCATCTGGGAGAAGATGCCCGAATCGTTCCTGGCCGCTCTCGACGCCGAGTTCGGTATCCGGTCACCGCGGGAGCACGGCCTGGACGCGGTCGACTCGATTCGGGCGATGCGGGACGGGAAGGCGTCGGTGTTCATCGGAATGGGCGGCAACTTCGTCTCGGCGACCCCGGACACCGAGACCACCGAGGCCGCGTTGCGGGGCTGTGCGCTGACGGTGCAGGTGTCGACGAAACTGAACCGCTCCCACCTGGTCACCGGGCGGACCGCGCTGATCCTGCCCTCGTTGGGCCGCACCGACAAGGACGTGCAGTCCGGTAAGAAACAGCAGGTCACAGTCGAGGACTCGATGTCGATGGTGCACCTGTCCCGCGGCAGCCTCACACCCGCCAGCGACCATCTGCGCAGCGAGGTCGCCATCGTCTGCGGGCTCGCGCAGGCCCTGTTCGGACCCGACCACTCGGTGCCCTGGGCGGAATTCACCGCCGACTACGACCGCATCCGCGATTCCATCGCCCGGGTCATTCCCGGGTTCGAGGACTTCAACACCAAAGTTCGCGGGCCGGACGGATTCGGACTCCCGCACCCACCGCGGGACGAACGCCGGTTCGTCACCGACACGGGCAAGGCCAACTTCGTCGTCAACGATCTGCACTGGCTGCCCGTCCCGCAGGGAAAGCTGATCCTGCAGACGATGCGCTCCCACGATCAGTACAACACCACCATCTACGGCCTCGACGACCGCTACCGCGGCGTCAAGGGCGGCCGCCGGGTGCTGTTCATCAGCACGCAGGACCTCGAGTCGTTGGGGTACGCGGCGGGGGATCGGGTGGACCTGATCTCCGAATGGACCACCCCCGACGGGACGGTGCAGGAGCGCCGCGCCGACGATTTCCGGCTGGTGCCCTACCCGACGCCGGTCGGGAACGTCGCCGCCTACTACCCGGAGACGAATCCGCTGATCCCGCTCGATCACGTGGCCCGCACATCGAACACCCCGGTGTCGAAGGCGATCACCATCCGCCTCGAACGGCGGCCCTGATGGGGCGTGTGACCACCCGGACCCCGGTCACCCGGATCACCGACACCCGGCAGTCCACCCGACCGGACACCGTGGTGGTGGAGGAGCCGCTCGAGATCCGGGTGAACGGGACACCGTTGGCGGTCACCATGCGCACCCCCGGTTCCGATGTCGAACTGGCGCAGGGTTTCCTGCTGACCGAGGGCATCATCGCCGACCGCGCGGACATCGCGTCGATCCGCTACTGCAACAGCGTCGACGACAACGGTGTCAACACCTACAACGTCCTCGACGTCGATCTCGCGCCCGGGGTGTTTCTGCCCGACACCGGAATCGAACGCAACTTCTACACCACCTCCTCGTGCGGGGTGTGCGGGAAGGCGTCCCTCGACGCGATCCGGCAACGCACCCAGCACTCCCCGGCCACCGACACGGTGCGGGTGCCGGCCGCGACGATCTCGGAGCTGCCCGACCGGTTGCGGGCCGCACAGAAGGTGTTCGAGACCACCGGGGGCTTGCACGCGGCCGGATTGTTCACCCGGACCGGGGAACTGCTCGCGATCAAGGAGGATGTGGGACGGCACAACGCCGTCGACAAGCTGATCGGCTGGGCCACCGAACAGAACCGGATCCCGCTGCGGGGCAGCATCCTGCTCGTGTCCGGCCGGGCGTCGTTCGAACTCGCGCAGAAAGCGGTGATGGCCGGGATCCCGATCCTCGCCGCCGTGTCCGCCCCCTCCTCGCTGGCGATTGACCTCGCCCACGACACCGGGCTCACCCTCATCGGATTCCTCCGCGGCACCACCATGAACATCTACACCCACCCGGACCGCATCACCTGACGTGAGTGGCTAAGCGTGCGCACGCACACTTTGCCACTCATGTGCGGGGGTCAGTGCCCGATCGGCGGCCTCGCGACGCTCATGCGTGCCTGCCGGTGGTGTCGGCGCGGATGCCCGCCTCGAGGGCGATCGCGCCCGCCTCACCTCGGGACGCCACCCCGAGCTTCTTCAGCACACCCGCGACATGGAATTTGACCGTGCTCTCGCTGATGCCGAGGCTGTCGGCGATCGCCTTGTTCCGCTTGCCGGTCGCGAGGTGACCCAGGACCTCGAGTTCGCGGGGATTGAGGTCGCCGAGTTGCTGTTCGTCCGGTCGCGCCACCGGTACGTCGAGGGGGATCGCGACGGCCACCCGGGACCCCCACCCGTCGACCGACTCGACGTCGATCCGGCCACCGAGGGTGTGCACCCGGCCGGACAGTTGCCGCACCAGCGCGTCGGTGTCGAGACCGCCGTCGCCGTCGTCGCGGACCTCGACCAGGAGGTTCGCGCCGTCACAGTCCCAGGCGATGCGGATTCGCTCGAGGGCGGCCTGCGCCGCGAATGCCAGGACGGCGCTCCGGACGACGGCCCGCGCCGCACTGGCCACTTCGCCGGGCAACGCCCGGCCGTCCACCGGCGGATCGACGTAGTCGACGCGCACGGGACGGTGCTGGAGCAGCGGCCGCAATTCGCCCTGCAGCCGGGCGAACGCGGTGGTGACCGCTTCCTCCGCGAGGTTGCGGTCGGATTCGCCCGCGGAGCGCAGGGTCACCAGCGCCGAGGACGCCGTCTCGCTCGCCGTGATCCGCGACCGGCGGTCGTCGAGGTCCTTGGACCGGAGTGTCGACAGGATCGATTCGAGCGTCGCCGCGTGCAGGTCCGTCAGCTCCACGATGGTCCTGGCCCGTTCGCTCGACGCCGCCCGCGACTCCGCCAGGTACGCCGGGCTCGCCTGCGCCACCTGGTGCCGGATCGACACGGCGACGACGCCGAACGCGCCGGCTACCAGCGGGACCTCACGAATGCGCTGCCGCGGCTTCGGGAGAACGAGGAGGAGGGTCCCCGTCGCGTCCAGCAGCGCCCACACCTTCCGCTTCGCGCCGGCAATCACGGTCTGGTCGTCGAAAGGAGTGCCTTCCGTCATGCGGGTGCGCAACGCGTCCAGTTCGGCGATGGTCACGCGCTCGACCACCGACGGATCTCCGCTGACCTTGCGGGGACGTCCCGTGCATTCCCGAGTGAAGATCACCAGCGCGGTGTGCGGCCAGATGTCGGCGAGGAACTTGGAGAAGCGCACGGCGATGTCGGGCAGCGGACCGTCGATGACGTCCCGCATGGAGCCGAGAACATCTGCAGGGGACACAGAAGTCGAGCTGGGAAGAACCACGTGTCGAGCCTATCCGCGCAGGCGGCGGCTGCCGGGCCTGGGCCGTCCGCTCACGGTGCCGGCTCGGCGCGGGCGGCGTCGACGACGTCGGACCGGACGAGTCCCAGTGATTCCAGTGCCCGCGCCGCGGTGCCGTGCGTGATGGTGGCGACGGCTGCGACGAGGTCGGCTCCGACGATCGGTCTCCGTTCCGACTTCGCGAGCGCCACCGCATTTCGGAACGCGGCCTGGGCCGGTTCGGTCAGCCGCAGTGGCCCGGTGCGGGGGCCGCATGTCGCGCCATGCCCGGGTGAACTTCATCGTGTGCCCCTCGTCTTCTTGTCGGAGGATCGTCCGGGGCCGAGGCGTTTGTGCGCCGCCTGACCCGAGACGCCGAGAGCCTGACCGATGTCCGCCCAGGTCCAGCCGGCGGACAGTGCGTGTGCGACGGCGTCACGCTCGAGCTGATCGGCCTGACGCCGCAGCGCGACGACGGCAGCAAAAGCGGTCGCCGGGTTCGGATCGTCACTCACAGGATCAACTTAAGTTGATGATCCGGATCCGTCAACCTTTGTTGATGGGCCGTCCGGCTTCAGAGCGCGGCGTTCTTGTCGAACTCGGTGCCGAGTTCCTTTGCCACGCGCTTGAGCAGCGGCACGATGTGGTCGGCCGACTCGAGGGTGACCCGGGCCGCGGGGCCGGAGACGGAGATGGCAGTGGGGGTCGGAGCGTTCGGCACCGGCACCGAGAAACAGCGGACGCCGATCTCCTGCTCGCCCTCGTCGATCGCGAACCCGCGGTTTCTGCTCAATTCGAGATCGGCGATCAGCATGTCGGGGTCGGTCAGGGAGTTCTCGGTGTACGTCGTCATGCCGGTCCGGCCGACCAGTGAGCGCACGGCGTCATTCGAGAGTTGCATGAGGATGGCCTTGCCGACGCCGGTGCAGTGCGGGTAGACGCGTCGGCCGACCTCGGTGAACATGCGCATCGCGTGCTCGGACGGCACCTGTGCGACGTAGACGGCCATGGTGCCGTCGAGGACGGCCATGTTCGCGGTCTCGCCGGTGCCTCGCACCAGTTCGGACAGGTGCGGCCGTGACCAGGCGCCGATCAGCTGGGTGGCGCTCTCGCCGAGGCGAATGAGCTTGGGCCCGAGCGCGTACCGCCGGGTCGGTAGCTGCCGCACGTATCCGCGGTTCATCAGTGTGCGGATGAGCCGGTGGATGGTCGGGAGGGGGAGTCCGGCCAGGTCGGCGAGTTCGCTGACCCCGATGGACCCGCCGGCGCTCGCCATGATCTCGAGTATGTCGAATGCGCGCTCGACCGACTGCACGCCGCCGGCCGGACTCTGACCGTTCGTCATGTCTGTCTCCATCCTCTGACTGCCCGAGAGCCTCCACATTCTTTCCGTCAGACGGAAAGGGCGCTCCGTATGACGATAGCGCGGGCGCGGCGGATCGCGACGATTCCTTCGCTACATCGGTTGACAAACCTCGGTGTAACGGCGTTCACTATATCGAGATACGAAATACGACTTCCATGATATGGAAAACATTAAGCCCCGAGGGAGGGCCCCGTGTCTGAAGTCGAAATCGCTGCGAAACCCACAAAGCAGCGTTGGTACAGATCACTTTTCGTCCAGGTCCTGATCGGAATTGCCCTGGGCATCGCCACCGGAATCCTGTTTCCGGAGTTCTCCCATCACCTGGCGCCGCTGGGTGAGGGCTTCATCAAGCTGATCAAAATGGTCGTGTCCCCGCTGATCTTCCTGGTGATCGTCACCGGCATCGCCAAGGTCGGCAGCATGAAAGCGCTCGGAAAGATCGGCGGAAAGGCGCTGCTCTGGTTCACGGCCGCGACGACCTTTGCGCTCGGGCTCGGCCTGCTCGTCGGAAACTTCGTCAAGCCGGGTAGCGGGCTCAACATCGACCCGGCCACGCTGGACACCAGCGCCCTGGACGAGAAGACGCAGGGCGGCCACCTGCCGGGTGGCGTCGAGTTCGTCATGCATATCATCCCGACCAGCGTGTTCGATGCGTTCGCACAGAACAACCTGCTGCAGGTGCTGCTGTTCGCGATCCTGTTCGGCGTCGCGCTGGCGTCCTTCAGTGAATCGGCTCCGCCGATCCTGATGGATGTGATCGACCAGACGCTGCACGTCATCTTCCGCATCGTCGGCTACATCATGTACCTGGCGCCTCTCGGTGCGTTCGGTGCGATGGCATTCACCGTCGGCAATTACGGTGCCGGCTCCCTCAAATCCTTCGGAGTACTCATCCTGGCGTGCTACGGCGCTGCAGTGGTCTTCATCGTCGTCCTGTCGATCGTGGTCAAGCTGATCACCGGAGTGAACGCGTGGAAGTTCATCAAGTGCTGCCGCGAAGAATTCATGCTCGCCCTGCGCACCGGATCGTCCGAGGCGGTCATGCCCCGCATCATCAAGAAGTTGGACAACGCGGGATGCGACCGCGCCGTCGTCGGTCTGGTGATCCCTACCGGCTACTCGTTCAACCTCGACGGAGCCGCGATCTACCTGTCGCTGGCGATGATGTTCCTGGCGCAGGCGGTCGGGGTGGACCTCGGCTTCGGCGAGCAGCTCGCGATCATGGGCATCCTCATTCTCAGCTCCAAAGGTATGGCGGGTGTGCCGGGGTCGGCCTTCGTCGCCCTGTCCGCGACCGCTGCCGCGATCGGCGCGTTCCCCGTGGCCGCCGTCGCGTTGCTGCTCGGCGCCGACCGGCTCATGGACTCCATGCGCGTATTCACGAACCTGCTCGGTAACTGCCTCGCCACGTTCGTGGTCGCGAACTGGGAGGGCATGCTCGACAAGGACAAGATGCGAGCGGTTCTCGACGGGAAGGTCACGCCCGACGACCCGGACGACGTCACCATCCACCCGCACCCGGGGCACGAACACCTCCAGGACGGCCCGGCACGGCCGGCGATCGAGAGGCGCGAAGCGCTGACCACGAACGGGGCCTCGGAAGGAACGGTGAACCACCATGCCTGACACCCAGCCCACCGTCGCAGTGCTCGGCACCTGGGGATACTACGGACTCCTCGACGACGCCGGGCAGGTTCGGGTCGACACCCCGTACGGTCCGACGTCGGACAGCATCGTCCTCGGGTCGTCAGGGGGCCGCCGGCTCGCCTACCTGACCCGCACCGGACGGCACCGCGACGTCCCGCCCCACCGCATCAATGCTCGCGCGAACATCTGGGCCTTGCACAGCCTGGGCGTGCGCACGATCCTCGCGCCCACCCCGTCCGGCTCGCTGCGACCGGCGATCGGCGTCGGCTCGGTCGTCGTGCCCGACCAGCTCGTCGACCGCACCTGCCGCACCGACGACACCTTCCACGACGACGACGTCCACGTGTCCTTCGCGGAGCCGTTCTGCGTCCGCGGACGCCAGGCGGCGGTCTCGACGCTCCGCAGGAGCGGATGGGTGGTCAACGACGGCGGCGTGATGGTGGCGATCCGCGGTCCCCGATACTCGACCCGCGCCGAATCACGCTGGTACGCGGCCCAAGGATGGGACCTGATCAGCATGACCCCGTACCCGGAGGTTGCGCTGGCCCGCGAACTGGGCATGTCCTACACCTGCATCGCCCTGGTCACCGATCACGACGTCATCAGCGACACCCCGTGGCCGGTCACCCAGGACCTGGTGCGTGAAGGACTCGACGCCAACACCAAACGACTACGCCAAGCGCTGCTTCAGGTAGCGATCGAACTGGCAGGCACGCCCGAACCGGCGTCACCTGCCCACGGAAGAAGGAGCTGACACGATGGCCGAATTGTTCTGCAACGGTGGAGCGATGCGCGGCGGAAACCTGCATCACAACGTGTCCGCGCACACGTTCCTCGGCACGGTCCGGACCGCACCGAAGTACCGATTCTTCTCCGTACGTGATGAATTCCCTGCGCTACTGCTGGCGGAGGCCGGGGGAGCCTCGATCGAGGGCGAGCTCTACGACGTGCCGATCGGCGACATTCGCACCGACTTACTCCCCGAGGAGACCGAGGAACTCGAGCTCACCGTGACCGAACTGTCCGACGACCGTTCGGTTCTGGCGGTAGGTCTGCGGCCGGGCCTCCTCGGGAGCAGAGCCGACGAGCTCACCGAGATCACCGATCACGGCGGCTGGCGACGCTATCGCGGCCTGCCCGAGCCCGACAACACCACCGTCTCCTGAACACCCCGAAAGTGAAAGAACAACCGATGGATACCTTGGCCTACACCCTGAACTGCTCGATCCTGCTCACTGACGTGCCACTCCTGCAGCGCCCGCAGGCTGCCCGCGACGCCGGATTCGACGCCGTCGAATTCTGGTGGCCCTTCGACACCGCCGTACCGCGGGACAGCGACGTCGACGCGTTCGTGGCCGCGATCGAGAACGTCGGAGTGCAGCTCACCGGGTTGAACTTCGCGGCGGGCAACATGCCGGCGGGTGACCGCGGACTGCTGTCCGACCCGGCGCAGGTCTCGGCGTTCCGCGACAACATCGACATCACCGTCGGAATCGGAGAACGACTGGGCACCAAAGCTTTCAACGCCCTGTATGGTAATCGTATCGACGGCACGGATCCGAAGATTCAGGACGACACGGCCGCCGAGAACCTCGCCCAGGCGGGCAAGGCGGCGGACCGCATCGGTGCGGTCGTGCTCGTCGAACCGGTCAGCGGCACGCCGGCGTACCCGCTGAAGAGCGCGGCCGAGGCGATCGCCGTGATCGACCGGGTGAAGGCCGAGCACGGTGTCGACTCGCTCCGGCTCCTCGCGGACCTCTACCACCTCGAGGTCAACGGCGACGACGTCGGCGCCGCGATCGACGCGTACGCCGATCGCATCGGGCACGTCCAGATCGCGGATGTTCCGGGACGCGGAGAACCCGGCACCGGAACGCTCGACATCGACGGCTACCTGAAGAGGCTCGCCGGACACGGCTACCGCGGATACGTCGGGCTCGAATACAAGTCCACCCGGCCGGACACCTTCGACTGGTTGCCCCGCGAACAGCGCGCGTCCCGCGCCGCCCACTGACACACACCACTTTCGACGGAATCGAGGAGACTCGTGAGCACTATCGCATTCATCGGACTCGGAATCATGGGTAGCCCCATGGCCGTTCATCTCGCCAAGGCCGGCCACCGGGTGGTCGGATACAACCGCTCGCCCGAGCGCACCGCGGCACTGGTCGAGGCCGGCGGCACCGCAGCGGACTCCATCGCCAAGGCCGTCGCCGGCGCCGACGTCGTGGCCGTGATGGTCCCCGACTCGCCCGAGGTGCAGGCCGTACTCGCCGGTGAGGACGGAGTCTTCGAGCACGCCCCGGCAGGCGCGCTGATCATCGACTTCTCCAGCATCCGGCCCGACGTCACCACCGCACTCGCCGCGCAGGCGGCCGAGCGTGGATTCCGGCTGATCGACGCCCCGGTATCGGGTGGCGAGGCCGGTGCGGTCAACGCCGCACTGTCGATCATGGTCGGCGGCGCCCCGGAAGACTTCGAGTCGGCCCGCCCGATCCTCGACGTCGTCGGGAAGACGGTGGTCCACGTGGGCCCGAACGGATCCGGGCAGACGGTGAAGGCAGCGAACCAGCTGATCGTCGCCGGCAACATCCAGCTGCTCGCGGAGGCGATCATCTTCCTCGAGGCCTACGGTGTCGACACCGCGGCCGCGGTGGAGGTACTCGGCGGCGGGCTTGCCGGATCGGCCGTCCTGAACCAGAAGGCGCAGAAGATGCTGGACCGGTCGTTCGAACCCGGATTCCGCATCGACCTGCACCACAAGGACCTCGGCATCGTGACCAGCGCTGCCCGTGAGGCAGGCGTCGTGATACCCCTCGGCGCGGTCCTCGCCCAGCTGATGGCCTCCGCCCGTGCGAACGGTGATGGTGGCCTGGATCATTCGGGCCTGCTGCGCGGAGTGGAGCGGCTGTCCGGCCGCCCCTCCCAGTGACCCGCCTCAACTCGTAATCCTCGATGGAGAACTGATATGCCTCGTATGCGCGCCGCTGATGCAGCGGTCAAGATTCTGGAACTCGAAGGTGCCACCCAGGCCTTCGGCCTCCCCGGTGCGGCGATCAACCCGTTCTACGCAGCAATGCGTGACCACGGTGGGATCAAGCACGTCCTCGCCCGCCACGTCGAGGCCGCATCCCACATGGCCGAGGGATTCACCCGGGCCAAGGCCGGAAACATCGGTATCTGCATCGGGACGTCCGGGCCGGCCGGGACCGACATGATCACCGGCCTGTACTCGGCGATGGCGGACTCGATCCCGATCCTCGCGATCACCGGGCAGGCCCCGGTCGCGCGCCTGCACAAGGAAGACTTCCAGGCCGTCGACATCGCCGCGATCGCGGGTCCGGTCACGAAGATGGCGATGACGGTGCTCGAGCCCGCCCAGGTTCCGGGTGCGTTCGCGCAGGCATTTCACCTGATGCGGTCCGGCAGGCCCGGACCGGTTCTCCTCGACCTGCCGATCGACGTGCAACTGGCGGAGATCGAGTTCGACCCGGACACCTACCAGCCGCTGCCCGTGTACAAGCCGGCGGCGACCCGCCGCTCCCGGCGGTGCGCGCTCAGCTCGCGCTGACGTGGGGGACCGAGACGTTCCTCGTCGACCCCGTCGAGTCGACCGACCAGATGATCCATCAGGTCGACCACGCGCTCCTCGGCCTGGGCCGATACCGGCGGGGCGACCTCGTCGTCATCGTCGCGGGATCACCTCCGGGCACCGTCGGCTCGACCAACCTGATCCACGTCCACAGGATCGGCGAGGACGACCACTGATCGGATGTGACGCTGTAACCGTACGCCCGTCCGCTATTGACAGAACTCGATGGACACGGTTTTCTTGATGTCAAGATACGAAACTGTGTTTTCGCATCGTGGAAGTTTTGCCAAGTGCGGAAGGTGAGTCATTTCATGACTGAGCGTGTTGAGGTCGGCGGTCTGCAGGTCGCGAAGGTGCTCTACGACTTCGTGAACGAGGAGGCGCTGCCGGGGACCGGGGTGGACGTCGACGGGTTCTGGTCGGGTGCGGCGAAGGTGATCGACGATCTGGCGCCGAAGAACAAGGCGCTGCTGTCCACCCGCGACGACCTGCAGGCCCGGATCGATGCCTGGCACCGCGACCGGGCCGGTGCCGTGATCGACCCGGCCGAGTACAAGGCGTTCCTGACCGAGATCGGGTATCTGGTGCCCGAACCGGCCCCGTTCGAGGTGTCGACGGCGAACGTGGACACCGAGATCACCGCCACCGCCGGCCCGCAGCTGGTGGTCCCGGTCCTCAACGCCCGCTTCGCGCTGAACGCCTCCAACGCGAGGTGGGGGTCGTTGTACGACGCCCTGTACGGCACCAACGCCATCCCCGACGACGGCGGCGCGGAGGCGGGCAGCTCCTACAACAAGGTCCGCGGCGACCGGGTCATCGCCTGGGCCCGCACCTTCCTCGACACCGCCGCCCCCCTCGCGACCGGGTCGCACGCCGACGCCGCCGCCTACACCGTCGACGGCACCGCCCTGACCGTGCAGCTCGCCGACGGCACCATCACCGGCCTCGCCGAGCCGGGCAAGTTCGTCGGCTACCTCGGCGCCCCGGACGCCCCGACCAGTGTGCTGCTGCGCAACCACGGGTTGCACGCGGAAATCCAGATCGACCCGACCTCCCCGATCGGGTCCACCGACGCGGCGGGCGTCAAGGATGTGGTGCTCGAATCCGCGGTCACCACCATCATGGACTTCGAGGACTCCGTCGCCGCCGTCGACGCCGACGACAAGGTGATCGGCTACCGCAACTGGCTCGGCCTCAACCGCGGGGACCTGACCGAGGAGATGACCAAGGGCGGCACGGCGTTCACCCGCCGGCTGAACCCGGACCGGGTCTACACCGCCCCGGACGGGTCCGAGCTCACCCTGCACGGGCGGTCGCTGCTGTTCGTCCGCAACGTCGGGCATTTGATGACCACCCCGGCGATCCTGCACGGCGACGGCACCGAAATCCCGGAGGGCATCCTCGACGCCCTGATCACCTCCCTGTGCGCGGTCCACGGGCTGTCCCGGTCCGAGGCGACGGGGCCGTTGGACAACTCCCGCACCGGGTCGATCTACATCGTCAAACCCAAACAGCACGGCCCCGACGAGGTCGCGTTCACCACCGAACTGTTCGGCCGCGTCGAGCAGGTCCTCGGGCTGCCCGCCAACACCCTCAAGGTCGGCATCATGGACGAGGAACGCCGCACCACCGTCAACCTCGCCGCCTGCATCAAGGAAGCCAGTGAGCGGGTGGTGTTCATCAACACCGGATTCCTCGACCGCACCGGCGACGAGATCCACACCTCGATGGAGGCCGGGCCGATGATCCGCAAGGCCGAGATGAAGAAGCAGACCTGGATCACCGCCTACGAGGACTGGAACGTCGACGTCGGGCTGGCCTGCGGGTTGCAGGGGCGGGCGCAGATCGGCAAGGGCATGTGGGCGATGACCGAGCTGATGGCCGAGATGCTCGAGCAGAAGATCGGCCACCCCAAGGCCGGCGCGAACACCGCGTGGGTGCCGTCCCCGACCGGGGCCACCCTGCACGCCACCCACTACCACCAGGTCGACGTCGTCGCCGTCCAGAACCGGCTCAAGGGCGCCCGGCGGGCCACCCTCGACGAGATTCTCACCATCCCCCTCGCCCCCGACACCGACTGGTCCGAGGCGGAGAAGCAGGAAGAACTCGACAACAACTGCCAGTCCATCCTCGGGTACGTGGTCCGCTGGATCGTCGCCGGCGTCGGCTGCTCCAAGGTCCCCGACATCCACGACGTCGCCCTGATGGAGGACCGCGCCACCCTCCGCATCTCGTCGCAGTTGCTGGCGAACTGGATCCGGCACGGTGTGGTCACCGCCGACCAGGTCGTGCAATCGTTGCAGCGGATGGCCCCCGTGGTGGACCGGCAGAACCAGGGCGATCCCACCTACCGGCCGCTGGCCCCGGACTTCGACACCAACATCGCCTTCCAGGCCGCGAAGGAACTCATCCTCGACGGCACCACCCAGCCCTCCGGCTACACCGAACCGATCCTGCACCGCCGCCGCCGCGAATACAAAGCAGCCAACGCCTGACCCGGTTCCCCGCACGTGAGTGGCGAAGCGTGCCCCGGCACGCTTCGCCACTCACGTGTCAGGCGAGGTTCACCGTCGCGAAGATGTCGCCGGTCGGCTGGGTGGAACCGCCGGGCGGTTCCACACTGAGTCCGAGTTCCGTGGACTGGTCGATGTCGTTCACGACCGCGGTGGTCGACGGTGACACGTCATCGGCTTCCATGATTCCGGCGGACACCGGCTCGTGCGACGGTCCGAGCAGCCACATCTGATACACCGAACCCGGTGCGGGCGGCGGGACGTCGTTCATCACCAGCACTCCGGCGTCGACGTCCTTGGAGTACACGACGGTGGCCGAACCGCCACCGGCGATCGGTGCCACCGCAGTGCGGACGTCGTCGGCCGCGAGGATCTGCGCGGGCACGGGTTGGCCGTCCTCGCTCTGCAACTGCTGAGCGACGGTGATGCCACCCACGGCGAGGACGACGACCGCGGCCGCCGCACTCAACGCCGCCACGAGACGCCTGCGCTTGCGCGCACGAACCTCGTCCAGCGCTATCGGTGCGGGCGCAGCGGCAGTGCCGGGCAACGCATCGAGGATTCGCCCGAGCAGGTGAGCGGGCGGCTCGACCGCGGTGGACGCCGACTGGGCGGCCATCGTCTCGTGCACACCGCGGACGGTGGTGTCGAATTCGAGGCGAACGTGGGACGGTGCACTCTGGACCGCGGTGTCGATCTCGAGGCGCTGCTGATCGTCGACGGCGTCGAGGGCGTACACCTGAGCGAGGTCGAGGATGTCGTGCTGGGACTCATCCATCGAACTGCACCCCCAGACATTGCTTGAGCCTGATCAATCCGTCTCGAATTCGTGATTTCACCGTGGGAAGCGCCACGGACAGCCGTTCCGACACCTCTCGGTACGTCAGCCCTCCGTAATAGGCGAGGACCACCGTTCTCTGCTGGACTTCTGTGAGCGTGCCGAGGCAGTCGACGACGTCGCTGGTGTCGCCGCGTCGGGTGACTTCCTCCGACACCGCGTCGAACGGTCCGTACCAACTCGAGGCGCCGTAGGCGGCTTCCCGTTCGGTGCCGGACTGCTCGGACCGCACCCGGTCGACGGCACGACGATGGGCGAGGGTAATCAGCCACGACAGCGGCGACCCCTGCTTCGGATCGAATTTCTCCGCGTTGTTCCAGACCTGCAGGTACACCTCTTGGGTGGTTTCCTCGCTGTATCCGGGATCGCGCAGGACCCGCAGCACCATCCCGTACACGCGCGCGCTGGTGCGTTCGTAGAAGTCGCTGAAGGCATCCCGCTCGCCCTGTGCGATACGCGCCAGCAACGCCGTCAGCGTCACGTTCTCCGTGTCCCTGTCGACGCCGGTCATCGGCCCATTCCGTTCATCGATCCACAGCCTAATAGCAGGTTGCGGCCGGTGTGACCACGATGGGGCTCGAGGGGGAGCGAGCGATGCCGGCATGGCACTCACCGCTTCGGCGGCAAGGGAAGGAAATAGCTGGTGCGCTGCTGGTATTCGGGGTAGCCGGGTCGCTGCGACATCGACTTCTCGAGCAGCTTCGCGCCGGTCGCGAACACCAGGAAATACGTCATGACCACCGGAGACAGCACAGTGAGAGCTCCGGGCCACACGCTCGCCGCGATGAGCCACAGTCCCCACCACACACAGGAATCGCCGAAGTAGTTCGGGTGCCGCGTCCACGCCCACAGGCCGACGTCCATGATCTCGCCCTTGTTGGACGGGTCCGCCTTGAACGCCTTCAACTGGTGGTCGCCGACCGATTCGAACACGACACCCACCACCCACAGGAGGACGCCGAGCACCCCGACGACCGCGCCGAGCCCGGATGCGGGACCGAGGACGGCCGACACCTGCAGCGGCAGCGACACGAACCACTGCGCGAGGCCCTGGGTGAGAAAGATCTTCCTGACGACGACACCGGGCGAGTCGCCGCCCGCCCGGTCGAGCATCTCCACGTAGCGCGGGTCCTCGCCCTTGCCTGCGGACTTGGCGTACATGTGCCAGGTCAGTCGCAGACCCCACACGGCGACGAGCACCACCACCAGCCAGCGGCGCAGTGTGTCGCCGTCGCCGATGACGGCGGCCACGAGCGCCACCAGGACGAAACCGAGGCCCCAGGACACGTCGACGACGTTGTAGCGTCCGATCCGCCGGCCGACGAGGAACGTCGCGGCCTGGAGGACGGCGAGCACGAGAACGCTCGCCGCGGTGACGGTGCCGAAGTCCGACCAGTCGAATCCGTTCATCGGAGCACGCCGGATCCCGCGGAGTCGACCCGCACGGCAGGCATGAGAGATCGACCCGCCGCGGTCGGCTTCACGGCCAGGATCTGATCGACGCCCATGCGGCCCTGCTCGAAGCTCATCCCGCCGCCGACGAGGTACAGCCGCCACACCCGGGCCATCTCGAGCCCGACCATCTCGACGACGTCGTCCCAGCGGGACTCGAACTTCTCCAGCCACGCGTCGACGGTCCAGACGTAATGCTCACGGAGACCATGCACGTCGCGCACCTCGAGCCCGGCTCGTTCGAGGTACGCGACGCTCTCGCCGACGGGACGCATGGTCATGTCGGGAGCTATGAACGACTCGATGAACGGGCCGCCGCCGGGATGGCGTCCGGTGCGGGACATCTGCTGGATCAGGACCCGCGCACCGGGCTTCGCGTTGTCGTAGAGGGCCTGCGCGTACCGGGCGTAGTTCTTCTCGCCCACGTGCTCACCCATCTCGAGGGAGGCGACGGCGTCGAACGGGCCGTCGGGGACCTCGCGGTAATCCTGCAGACGGATCTCGACGCGGTCCTGCAACCCGCGCTCGGCGATCCGCTTGTCGATGAACGCCTTCTGCTCACGAGAGATGGTGACACCGACGACGTGTGCACCGTACTCGGCTGCGGCGTGCAGGCTCAGCGATCCCCAGCCGCATCCGACGTCGAGCAGCCGCATGCCGGGTTCGAGTCCGATCTTGCGGCACACCAGGTCGAGCTTGTCCCGCTGGGCGTCCTCGAGTCCGTAGTCCGAATCCTGCGGTGTTCCCGGCGCATTCCGGGTGAAATAGGCGCACGAGTAGGCCATCTGCGGGTCCAGGATCAGAGCGTAGAAATCGTTGGAGAGATCGTAGTGGTGACTGATCGCGGCGCGGTCGCGCAGCAGACTGTGCAGCCGTCCGCGGATGTTCGCCTGTGTGGCGGGTGTGGGGAGCGGCCCGCCCACGACCCCCAGCTTCGCGGCGACGCGCAGCACCTTCGCGACCGTCATCGGGCTCGGCCGGACTCCGTTGAGCCCCCGCTCGCGGGCCACCGCCCACACGTGTGCCAGCGCCTCGCCCAGGTCGCCCTCGACGTCGATCTCACCCGTCACGTAGGCCTGCGCCGCTCCGAGTTCGCCGGGGTTCCAGAGCAATCGGCGCAGGGCGTCGGGACTGCGCAACACCACCCTCGGCGCCGTGACCGGGCCTGCGCTGCTGCCGTCCCACGCGGTCAGATGCACGGGCAGTTCGCCGCGGACGAGCGGACGCAACGCCTTGTCGAGTTCGGCGGCAACGGTCACGGTCATGCTCCCGTCTTGTCGAGGACGAGCTGCTGGACGTCGATGTAGCCGGAGCGGAACCCGGCCTCCGAGTAGCAGAGGTAGAAATGCCACATACGCCGGAACGTCTCGTCGAATCCGAGTTCCTCCGCCTGCGAGCTGTGCGCGGCGAACCGCTCCTTCCACAGCCGGAGCGTCTCCGCGTAGTGCTGTCCCATGCTCAGGCGTTCCCGCACCCGCAACGCGGTGTGTTCGGCGGTGACGGATTCGATCGCCTCGGTCGACGGGAGGAATCCGCCCGGGAAGATGTACTTGTGCACCCAGGTGTAGGTGTTGCGGGTCTGCAGCATCCGATCGTGCGGCATGGTGATCGCCTGCAGCGCAACCTTTCCGCCCGGAGCCAGGAGTTTGTCGAGCACCCGGAAGTAGGTGGCCCAGTACTGATGTCCGACGGCCTCGATCATCTCGACCGACACGATGGCGTCGTACTCGCCGTCGACGTTGCGGTAGTCGAGCAGGTCGATCTGCACGGTCTCCGAGTGGCCGGCCTCGGCGACGCGCAGGCGGGCCAGGCTCTGCTGTTCGCTGGACAGCGTCACCGAGCGGACCACGGCGCCGCGTTCCGCCGCCCGGATGCACAGCTCTCCCCAGCCCGTCCCGACCTCGAGCAGCCTGGTTCCCGCACCGACACCGGCCTCGTCGAGCAGCCGATCGATCTTGCGGCGCTGCGCGTCCGCGAAGTCCTCCCACTTCGGGGTGATCTGTGGGACGGGTGCCCGCAGGACCGTCACGTCCCGGACCTGCCCCACGCGGGTCGGGGTCGTCGAGAACAGTGCACTCGAGTACGTCAGCGTCTCGTCGAGAAATGTCTCGAACATCTCGTTGGACAGGTCGTAGTGCCGGGAGATGTTGGAGCGGGTGTTCTGCTCGGTGTTGCGTTCCTGGGCGGGGTGTTTGGCGACATAGAGTGCGCGCAACCGTTGCAGCGGGTGGGGAATGAGGGTCGCCATCCGTGAGGCGAACACGCTCAGCACTGCGGCGAGATCCGGCGACGTCCAATCACCGGCCATGTACGACTCGCCGAAACCGATGAGGCCGCTCGTCCCGACCCGCCGGGCGAACGCATCCGGGTTGCGGATAATCATGCGCGGCAGGATTTCCTGCTCCCGGCGTGCCCCCACCAGAGTGCCGTCGGGGTACTCGATGCGGACGTCGAGGTCGGCGGCCGCGCGGCGGAACAGGCGGTCGGCGACCTTCGCCGACATCGAGGCACGCGGACCGGTCGGCACGTCGGCCAGGCCAGGCCAGATCCGGTTGTCGATTCGCGGATCCTCCCCGGTGAACTCGAGGTCGGCGGTACTCACGGCAGGCGATGCGTCCATGTCGGTGTCCTTGTTCCTTCTCACTGAACTGTCTCCTTCTGCCGGCCGTCGGGCCGAGCCGTGACGGGGAGTCCACGGGCCCACAAAGTGATTCCCTGGATACGAATGCGAGCCGACACCACGAGAGGTGCCAGGGGAGTGCGTAGTTGAGTCCTCAGGACCGTCCGGCGGGTGGCGGGCCGCCGCGTTCCCCGCACCGTCGCGGTGAACGGGGCGTGCCCGTCCCGGTGGAGCACCACGTTCAGCGAGAGCCTGTCGCCCGGCTCGGGGAACCGCATCTCGTAACGTCCGCTCACGTCGTTGAACGGGGAGACGTAGAACTGCTTGTCCACCTCGGCGCGGTCGCTGCCGTCGGGCCGGATCAGGTAGCTGTGCCGCTGACCATAGGTGTTGTGCACCTCGGCGATCACGCAGCGGAGGCTGCCGTCGACGTCGTGGCACCAGTACACGCTGAGCGGGTTGAACACGTAGCCGAGCACCCGCGCGTTGAGGAGCGCCGTCACCGTCCCGCCGCGGAGGTCGACTCCGTGTGTGGCGAGGAACGCATCCACCCTCGCGCGCAGCGTGTCCGCGCCGGCACCGGAGCCCGGTTCGAAGTGGTCCTCGGCGCGGAAGCGGGCGAACGGACCGAGCCACCCGGGTAGGCGCGGAAGGTCGTCGACGTCGACGTACCAGCTGTAGCTCGAATACTCGAAACTGTTGCGGACGGGTTCGGTGCGTGCGTGCCGGATCGTCGTCGAGTAGATCGCCGGCGCGGTCACGACACCGTCTCCCGTTCGCGGTGTCGCCCGGCGTGCGTATCCCACGATCCGCCGATCCGTTCGGCGGCGCGCAAACCCGAGAGCGCCCCGTCCTCGTGGAACCCCCAGCCGTGGTAGGCGCCCGCGAAAGCGAAAGTACAGGAACCGAGTTCGCGCAACCGCGACTGCGCGGCCACGGAATCGGGGGTGTAGACGGGGTGTTCGTACGTCATCTCGGCGACGACCTTCGACGGGTCGACGAGGTGCTTGCCACCGAGTGTGACGAGGAACCGCCGGTCGCGCACCGTGTCCAGGCGCATGAGCCGGGTCATGTCGTAGGTGACGATGACGCCCGTCGCGTCCGTGCTGTCGGCGGGCGTCAGGTAGTTCCAGGAGGCCCGGGCGTTCTCCGCGCGGGGGAGCAGCGACTCGTCGGTGTGCAGCTGGGCGTGGTTCACCGAATACGGCATGTCACCGAGGATCTCGGTCTCCAGGTTCGAGGCATCGCCGAGCATGGCGAGCGCCTGACGGGGGTGAACGGCGACCACCACGGCGTCGAAGTACCGGACGTCGCCGCGGCCGTCGACGACGCACGCACCGCCGTCCGGGGTGCGTTCCACCTGCTGCACGGGGGTGTCGAGAAGTATCTCGTCGAGGTGTGCCGCCACCTTCTCGACGTAGCGGGCGGAGCCACCGGTCACGGTGCGCCACGTGGGTGACCCGAAGACGGTGAGCATTCCGTGGTGCTCGAGGAACGTGAACAGGTAGCGAGCCGGATAATGCGCCGCCGTCGTGGGATCGCACGACCACACCGCCGCGACGAGCGGTGTCATGAAATTCTCGACGAAGTAGGGGCTGAAACCATTGCGGCTCAGGAACTCGCCCAGCGGTTCCTGCGCGCCGGCCTCGTCGGCCGGGGTGTCGAGCACGGCACGGGCGCAGCGGTGGAATCGAAGAATCTCGCCGAGCATCCGCCAGTACCGCGGCCGGGCCAGGGTGCCCGTGGTGGGGAACAGCCCGCGGATCCCCTTCGCGCCTGCGTATTCGAGCCCGCTAACATCGGATCGGATCGACATCGACATGTCCGAATCCTGGGTGGCCACGTCGAGTTCGGCGAACAGGCGCAGCAGGGTGGGGTAGGTGCGGTCGTTGTGCACGATGAAGCCCGTGTCGACGTCCACTTCTGCGCCCGAGTCGAGTGCCAGGTGGTGGGTGTGGGCGTGACCGCCGAGACGGGCGTCGGCCTCGTAGAGGGTGACGCGGTCGTGGCGGGACAGAACGTAGGCGGCGGTCAACCCTGCGACGCCGCTGCCGATCACCGCGACGTTCCTGCGTTCGAGCTTCTCCGAATCATGCATGGCGACCTGCTTTCCGGTCTGTCGGTGCGGCGACGACATCTTCCGCAGTGAAGGCGTCGAGAACGAAATCGGCGGTGATGCGATGCCACCAGCGAGGCCGGGTGAGCATGAAGTGTCCGGCTCCCGGCAGGGGAGTCCACGAGGCGTTCACCCCGCGAGCCAGCACCCGCTCGGTCTGGACCCGGGAAGAGGTGGGATCCGTCCAACGGTCGGCGGTTCCGTGCGCGACCATCAGGCTGCGGTCGGCAGGCACCAGTTCGCCGTCGGACTCGGGCCACCAGGGTGCGAGCGCGGCGATCGCCCGTACGTTGTCGAGCGCAGCGAGGTGAGCGGCGACGCGGCCGCCCATCGAATGTCCGACGACGGCGACGGGGACGTCCCCGAACCGCAGCCGGGCCCGCTCGACGGCAACCCGGGCGTCGTGCACCGGGCTGGCCTCGGGGGCGTTCCATCCGCGGACCCGGTATTGCAGCCGCTCCACGACGATTCCGTGCCGGCCGAGCGTGCACCTCAGAGACCAGGCCATCCAGGTCATGCGCAGATTCGACAAGTGCCAGAACCGCGAGGGTGCCTGACTGCGTGGTTTGCCGCCGGGCAGCACGAGTACGTACGCCGGGGCGGTGGGTGAGCCCTTCTCCATATCAATTATTCGGAGCTGGCTTTGTGTCGGATGGGCGGACCCGCACCCGCTCACGTGAGTGGCGAAGCGTGCCCGAGCACACCGTGGCACTCACGTAAGCGCAGCGAGAACCCGGCGGCATCGGTGTGGGACCGATGCCGCCGGGCGCGGAGAACTGTGAGACCGAGCGTGCTTACTGGGGCATCAGGACGGAGTCGATCAGGTACACGGTGGCGTTGGCGGTCTGGACGCCACCGCAGATGACGCCGGCGTCGTTGACCTTCAGATCGTCGCCCGAACCGGTGACGGTGACCGTGCCACCCTCGACGGTCGTGTGCTGGCCGTCGATGTCACTCGGCGCGATCTGACCGGGGACGACGTGGTAGGTCAGGACCTTGGTGAGCAGCGCCGGGTCGGTCTTGAGGGTCTCGATGGTGGCCGGGTCGACCTTCGCGAACGCGGCGTCCACCGGCGCGAACACCGTGAACTGTCCGCTGTTCAGCGTGTCCACCAGGTTGACCTGCGGGTTGAGCTGACCGGATATGGCGGCGGTGAGGGTGGTGAGCAGTGGGTTATTGGACGCGGCCGTCGCGACCGGATCCTGCGCCATGCCACTGACCGAACCGGCACCGTCCGGCACCGTCTTCGCGTACTCGGCGCAGCCCGGACCGACCAGGTTGGCGGCGGGATCGGCCATCGCGGACGAGGTCATCGAACCGGACGACATCGACTCGGACGTCATTGCCTCCGAGGCCGAGCCGCTGCTCGACGAGTCGCTGTCGTCCGACGAACACGCTGCGCCCAGCAGGACGAGGGATGTGCTCGCTGCGACTGCCAGAACTCGTGTGGTGATGTTCATGGGTTATTGCCTCTCTCCGGTGTGGGTGCGGATGAGCACCATCGACAGGCATTCGGAGCGGTCTCCCGATCGGATGGGCCGAAGGTTTTCTCGGATCGACCCATCCGATCCGGGAGGGGCGTCGAATGCCCTGAGAGAGGGTGCTGGACAGGCCCTCTGTTCCGGCTGCCCGTTTTATCGTGAAAGGACCCGAGATGTCACGCTCGAAGGTACGTGGATTCGCCGCAGGACTGCTGACCGCGGCTGCGGCCGTGGTGCTGGCGGCGAGCCCGGCACAGGCTCAGCCCGGTGCGCTCGCACCCGTCCCGTCTCTCGACGTCCAGAGGTACCTCGGTACGTGGTATCAGTTGGCCGCTGTGCCACAGCCGTTCAACCTGGACTGTGCGCGGGACACCAGGGCGACGTACGGGCTCGTCGACCCGTCGAACGTCAGCGTCGCCAACTCGTGCACCACCTGGGCGGGAGGGACGAACGGAATCAACGGCAACGCGCGTGTCACCGATCCGATCACCAATGCGCAACTCCACGTGAGTTTCCCGGACGTTCCGTTCCAGAGTTCACCGGACGGACCCACCAACTATGTGGTCACCTACATCGCCGAGGATTACTCGTGGGCGCTCGTCGGTGACCCGACACGGGCTTCGGGTTTCGTCCTCTCCCGCAACCCGGCGGTCGACGACGCGGGATGGAAGCAGATCCGGCAGGTGGTGGAATCGCGTGGCTACAACTCGTGCCTGCTGCTGACGTCCCCGACCACCGGTGGCCGAGAAGGAATTCAGCCGCTCTGCACGGTCTGACGGGCAGCCGAGCCGGTGATGTTCTCCATCATGCCTTTGAAGATGATTCCGTGGAACGGCATGATGGAGTACCAGTACAGCCGTCCGGCGAGGCCTTTCGGGAAGAAGATGGCTCGTTGATCGAGTCGGGACCGGTCGGAATCCACACTGTGGACTCGCCATTCGAGCCACGCCCCGCCCGGTGCCCGCATCTCGGCGCGCAGCCGTAGCAGAGACCCCCGGTCGATGTGTTCGACCCGCCAGAAATCCAAGGGGTCACCGGTGTTGAGCTGCTTCGGGTTCCGGCGTCCGCGGGTGAGTCCGACACCGCCGACCACGCGGTCGAGCCAGCCGCGCACCGACCACGCGAGTGGGAACGAGTACCAGCCGTTCTCGCCGCCGATGCTCTCGACGACGCTCCACAGCGTACCGGCGTCCGCTTCGCAGTCCCTGGTGCGTTCGTCGGTGTAGACGACCTCACCGGCCCAATCCGGGTCGGACGGCAACGGATCGGACGGGGCGCCGACCGGGGACGCACTGGCCCAGGTCGTCTCCACCTCGCCGTTGTCGATGCGCCGCAATGCCAATCGCACGGCGTCCCGGTACGTCGTCAGGCCCGCCTTCGGCGGTGGGATGACGTCGTCGATGTCGTGCTCGGTGGCGACGGCATCGTTGTGGAGTGATTCGATCAGTGCCCGCCCGAGGGAGCGGGGGATCGGGGTGACCAGACCGATCCACAGACCGGCGAGCTTCGGGGTCAGCACCGGGAGGACGAGGATGCGACGCTGACGCAGGCCCGCGACCTCGGCGTACGTCTGCATCATCTCGCCGTAGCGGATGACGTCGGGGCCACCGATGTCGAAGGTGCGGCTGCGCGGCAACGGCGCCTCGGCCGCGGCGACGAGGTAGTGCAGCACGTCGCGGACCGCGATCGGCTGGATCCGGTTGTTCACCCACCGCGGGGTGGTCATCACGGGGAGCCGGTTGGTGAGGTGGCGGATCATCTCGAACGACGCCGAACCGGAGCCGATGACAACCCCGGCCTGCAGAACCATTGTGGGAACACCGGAGTCGACGAGGATCTGCCCCACCTGTGTGCGGGAGCGCAGGTGCGGCGAGAGGTCCACCGAGTCGGGATGCAGTCCGCCGAGGTAGACGATCCGGCCGACACCGGACGTGCGGGCCGACTCGGCCACGTTCTCGGCGCTGACGCGTTCGGCCTCCTCGAACTCCTCCGAACCGCCCATCGAATGCACGAGGTAGTAGACGACGTCGACGTCCGTGAAAGCGGCAGAAAGGGATTCGGGATCGCTCAGGTCGCCGCGGACGATCTCGACGTCGGACGCCCACGGAACGTCGGTCAGTTTCTCGGGTGAACGCACCAGCACCCGCACCCGGTAGCCGGCTTGCGAAAGCCTGGGGGCGAGGCGTCCGCCGATGTATCCGGTGGCACCGGTGACCAGTACACGTAACTGCGTCATTCCCACACGCTACCGTCGTTGTCACCGCCTCGCCCGCCATCGCGGCTAAGGTCGGGTCATGGGCATCGTGCATTCGAGTGTGGTCGAGGCCTCGCGGGACGAGTTGTTCGCCTGGCACACGAGGGCCGGGGCGTTCACCCGGCTCTCACCGCCGTGGCAGCCGCTGAGCCTCGTGAAGGAGTCCGAGTCTCTGGAATCGGGTCGTGCCGAACTGCGCATGCCCGGTGGCCTGACGTGGATCGCGCAGCACGACGCGAACGCGTACGACCCTCCGAACCGGTTCGTCGACTATTCGGCCGCGCTGCCGCTGCGACTGCTGGTGCCGTGGCGGCACACGCATACGTTCGACGTTGTGTCCGAGGGCCGGACCCGGGTCACCGACCAGGTCGACACCATAGTGCCCGGCCACTTCCTCCGGTCGACGTTCGTCTACCGCCACCGCCAGCTCGCCGACGACATCGGCCGGCACCACTGGGCGTCCACCCTCCTGCCCGGTCCCCTCACCGTCGCGGTGACGGGGAGTTCCGGTCTGGTCGGCTCCGCTCTCACCGCGTTCCTGAGCACCGGCGGGCAACGGGTGATCCGTCTCGTGCGCCGCGCTCCCAGCACACCCGACGAGCGGCGCTGGAACCCGGACGCTCCTGCCGGGGACCTGCTCGACGGAGTCGACGCCGTGATCCACCTCGCCGGCGCGTCCATCGCGGGACGGTTCACCGACGGTCATCGCCGGGCGATCAGGGACAGTCGAATCGAGCCCACCCGTCGGCTGGCGGAAGTGGCGGCCGCGTCCGGGCAGGGACCGAAGATCTTCGTCGGTGCGTCGGCGATCGGGTACTACGGCCCCGACCGGGGCGACGAGGTGCTGCACGAGCAGGACCCGCGGGGTGACGGCTTCCTCGCCGACGTCGTGGCGGACTGGGAGGACGCGGCGAAGCCGGCCGCCGACGCCGGACTGCGGGTGGTCCACGTCCGCACCGGGATCGTCCAATCGCCGAGCGGCGGCGTGCTGCGCCTGCAACGGCCGCTGTTCGAGGTCGGACTCGGAGGTCGTCTCGGTGCCGGAACGCAGTGGCTGTCGTGGATCGACATCGACGATCTGATCGACGTCTACCATCGCGCCGTCGTCGATTCGGGGTTGAGCGGTCCGGTCAACGCGGTGGCGCCGAATCCGGTTCGCAACGAGGAGTACACCGCAGTCCTGGCGTCGGTACTGCACCGCCCGGCCTTCCTTCCCGTCCCCGATTTCGGGCCGAAGCTCCTGCTCGGCGAGCAGGGCGCACGCGAACTCGCCCTCGCCGATCAGCGCGTCGCCCCGGAGAAGCTCCGCGAGCGCGGTCACCGGTTCCGCCGCCCCGACCTCGACACGGCGCTGCGCCACCAGCTCGGGCGGTTCAAGACCGACGAGGGGTAGCGCGCCCCGCGTCGTACGCCGCCACAACCCGCTTCGGGGCGGTGAGACGCCAGGCCTCCTCGACGAGTTCGGCCAGTTCTTCGGCGTCGACGCGGTCGAGGACGACGTCGATCCAGCCCCACCGCCCGAAGAACGGTGCGACCAGGAAGACGTCGGGATCCTCCTGCAGCAGAGCCGCCTGCGTTTCCTTCGTCGCTTTGAGGCAGACGGTGGGGGCGCCGTACCCGACGAGACCGAACATCTTCTTGCGCACGCGGAACGTCGGCTGGTCGCCCCAGTTGGCGATCACCACCTCGTGCGCCTCCGGCAACGCCAGCATCATCGCGCGCACGTCGTGTTCGGTGGGCATCACAGCTCCTGGTCGGGCGGTCGGTGGTCCGGGGACCTTTATATCCCGGATCACCGACAGCCCGGACCGCGGCGGGGTCAGACGAAGGCGAATTCGTCTCCGGCGTGGAACTTGGCGAGCGATTCGGAGACCGATCGCCGTGACGGCGGGTGGAAGGCGAATGCGTGGACGGCGGCGGTAAGGTAGCCGATGTCGGAGGATGTGATGAACGCGATCCCGCCGAGCGATTCGACGGCCGCCGCGGACGCGCGGACGAGTGCGTCGCGAATCGCGATACGCGAGAACAGCAGCCGCACCGAGATATCCTGTCCGCGTTCGCCTTCGTCGACGGCGCGGGCGATGTTCTCGATCGCGGCCATCGCGTTCTCCACGTCGGCGGCGGCGCGCACGTAACCCTCGTAGTCGTCCTTGCCCGCCGCCAGTAGCCGCTCGAGCAGCGCGCTCGCCGCGCCCAGGTAATTCGCGGTGACGAGCATGCCGAACCACAGGTACCCGGTCATCTCGTGTCGGCCGTCGGGGTCGTCGGCGCCGTTGAGGAGGACGAGGTCGGCGGGCACCTCGACGTCCTCGAGGTGCACCTCGTCGCTCTCGGCTCCCGCGAGTATCCAGCTCTCCCAGAACGGGCGCACTGAAATGCCGGGGGTGCCGGCGGGGATCAGCGCGATCGCCCGCTCACCGGTGTCGACCTCCACACTGGCGGTGAGCAGGTCCATCGAGCTCGACAGGCTGCACGGCTTCTTGCTGCCGTTGACGATGTAGCTCGACCCGTTCCTGGTGGCGGTCATCGTGGGGATGAAGACGTTGCCCCCGGTGACGCCCTCGGAGAAGCCGGAGGCGACGACGGCGCGTTGTTCCACCAGGCTCGTGATCAGCGCGCGGTCCTCGTCCGTCGCCTCCTGCGCGAACTCGTTGAGGGTGGCGAGCGACAGATGGTGCATGGTGGTGGCGGCGCCGAGAGACGGCGACCTGCTCCCGATCGCCCGTTGGACCCGCACGGAGTCCAGGGCGGAGGCGCCCAGCCCGCCGGACTCCTTCGGAATGGTCAGTGCGGTACCGCCCGCGTCCCGGAAGCGCCCGATCGCCCCGCTGCCCCGGCCCTCCAGCGTCAGCAGTGGTGTCTCGTCCAGGTAAGTTGCGAGGTCGGGCAGATACGACTTCAGCGCTGCGTGTTCACGGGCCATCAATGCGGTCATGACACTCCTCGAATGTGTTCGCGGAAATTCCGGATCTCCAGGGCGATCCATGGGGATATTCGGAGTGAGGAGTAATCCGGTTTGGTCGGTGCCACCAAACCGCATCCGCCACCGCTCCGAATCAACGGAGAAATTCCGATCATGCACACCGCGAGGAGAAATCGATGGCTGTGAACAGATTGATCCAGAGGCTGGGTGGCGACGACCGGGTAGATCTGCTCCGGGCAGTTCGTGAGTCCGACGTGAGTCCGTACTTCCGGGTGATGGAGTCCGCCACCGCGCCCATCGTCCAGGTGGAGGGCGCCGACCGGATCATGCTCGGTTCCAACAACTATCTGGGGCTGGCCGATCACCCCGCCATCCGTCAGGGAGCGCAGGACGCCCTCGACACGTTCGGCGGCGCGATCACCGGAAGCCGCCTCCTGAACGGCACCATGGACCTGCACCTCGACCTCGAATCGGAAATCGCCGAATGGCACGGCACCGAGGACGCCATGGTCTTCACCACCGGCTATCAAACGAATCTCGGCACCATCAGTGCCGTCGTCGGCGTGGGCGACGTCGTCGCCGTCGACTCCGCCGCCCACGCGTCGATTCGAGACGGATGTGCTCTGTCCGGTGCGACGATCCGCAAGTTCCGTCACAACGACGTCGCCGACCTGGAGAGCATTCTCGGCGACACCGCAGACGCGGACGGCGTGGTGCTGGTGATCGTGGACGGGTTGTACTCGATGGAGGGCGATCTCGCCCCACTCGGCGCGGTCTCCGAACTCTGTGACCGCTACGGTGCGGCCCTGATGGTGGACGAGGCGCACAGTCTCGGCATCTTCGGCGAGCAGAGGACCGGCGCCGCCGAACTGCTCGGCATCGACGGCGACACCGACATCCGGATGGCGTCGCTGTCCAAGAGCCCCAGTTCCACGGGCGGATTCATCGCGGGGTCGCGTGACCTCCTGGACTCGCTGCGAGTGAATGCCCGTGCCTTCCTGTTCACGACATCCGGTGTTCCCGCCGCGGTGGGGGCGTCCCTCGCCGCGGTGCGGCTGATCCGCAGCGAGGAAGGGGAACAGCGCGCACGACGCGCACTGGACAACGCCGCGGTCCTGCGGTCCGGACTGGTGGACAACGGACTCGACGTGGGTGCGCTGTCGCCGCTGCCCGATGGTGGTGAGACGGTGACGCCCATCGTGTCCGTCCACGTCGGCGACGACCTCGAGGCGATGAACCTCTGGCGCACCCTGTTCGACAAGGGCGTGTTCACCAGCGCGGCACTCTATCCCGCCGTTCCCCGCTCGGGCGCGATGCTCCGGTTGTGCGTCATGGCCACCCACACGGACGCACAGTTGCGGCGGGCGGTGGAAGTGATCTCCGAGACCGTCACGGAGGCCGCCGCGTGATGAAGGTTGCCGTCACCGGGGCGACGAGCGACTTCGGCGCCGCGATCCTCCCTGTGCTGCTGGCGGATCCGGACATCGACACGGTGGTCGGGCTGGGCAGGCGGGAACTGCCGATCGAACATCCGAAACTCGAGTCGGTCCGGATGGACATTCGTGATCCGGGCATCGAGGAGGTGTTCCGTGGCTGCGAGGCCGTGGTCCACCTGGCGTTCGTGGTGGAGGAGATCCGGGACAAGACGGCGACCCACGACATCAACCTGAGGGGTTCCCGCAACGTCATCGACTCCGCCTACCGGGCAGGCGTGGTGCGCGTCGTGATCGCGTCGAGCATCAACGCGTACGGACCGGAGTTACGGCCGGAGCCGGTGAACGAAGACGTCTATCCCGCAGGTGATCCCGACCGATACTATTTCCACGACAAGGCCGAGGTCGAGCATTACGCGGAGTGGTGGCTGCGCCGCCATCAGGGGGAGATGGCGATCTCGATGCTGCGTCCCACCTACATCATCGGCCCGGACTTCTCCAACGACGGCATCGACCAGCTCACCGGCCCGGTCGGGGCGTTTCCGCGGGCCGACGACGCCGCGTATCAATTCCTGCACCAGCGGGACATGGCGGACGCGTTCCATCGCGCCGTGAAGCAGGATCTCGTGGGCCCGTTCAACCTCGGACCGCGGGACTGGGTGGGTGTCCGCGAGCTCGCGGCAATGCAGGGGCAGCGGATGTTCGACGTACCCGAACGACCGGCGGTCGTGGCGGCGAACGTCGCGTTCCGGCTCGGACTCACCGCGTTCTCCGGCCAGTGGGTGACCGTGGGCGAGACCGTCGTCGATTCGACGCGCCTGACCGAGGCGACCGGCTGGGCACCGACGCTGACGGCCCGGGAGTCGGCGGCCGTCATGGTCCTGCTGCAGGGGAAACCCGTGCTGCGCAGGGAAGATGCCCTGGAACGGCGCATCGCCTGCGAGGCGGCGCTGGAGCCGGCGTCCGAATTCGTCGGCGTCGACGGCCGCGGGCTCGAACACGTCCAGATTCCCGCGGCGACCGGGGCCGTGCACGCCGAGGTTCACGCGGCGCGGTCGCGCGGCGCAGCCACCGTGGAGTCGGGCGGCTCAGCCACCGTGGAGTCGGGCGGCTCAGCCACCGTGGAGTCGGGCGGCTCAGCCACCGTGGAGTCGGGCGGCTCAGCCACCGTGGAGTCGGGCGGCTCAGCCACCGTGGTCCTGCCCGCGCCACCCGGGCTCCACGCGCGGTATCTCACCCCGTTCGCCGCGGAATTGGCGGAGAACGGGGTCGACGTCGTCGTCGTGGACCTCCCCGGGCACGGGTTGAGCACGGGGAAGCGTGGTCGTGCGACGGTGGCCGGGGTGAACGACGCCCTGGCGGTTGCGCTCGGCTACGCCCGGATCCGGTTCGGTGTCACTCCGCTCGTGGTGAGGGTCGGCGACGCGACCGAGCGCGTGTCGCGGCCGGGACGATGGCGATCGAAGGTGGCCCGCTCGCGGACCCACGCGTCGGTCAACCCGGCCGACGGGCTGCTCCCGCGGAGGCTGCGGTACGAGGGTGGGCTCGGGCACATCCCGCACGCCCACTCCGTCCGAGACGTCGTCGCACTCACCCGCGCCGATCGCGTCGACTCGTAGAGTGACTCCCGAACACACAGGCGCTGTGAACAGGAGTGAACCCATGACCAGTGAAGAACCCGGGAAGCGGAGTCCGGCCGTCGAGGCGGGTCTGACGGTACGGCGTGAGGTGATGGGCCCCGACTTCGTCGAGCGGGCACTCACTCGCACGGCGGGGACCGACAGCGAGCAGCTGCAGGAGTTCGTCACCGAGCACGTCTGGGACGCCGTATGGAACCGGCCGGGGCTGGACCGGCGCAGCCGCAGCCTCCTCAACCTCGGCATGCTCATCGCGCTGCGTGCACACGGTGAGCTGAAGGGCCACGTGCGGGGTGCACTGCGAAACGGTCTGACCCGCACCGAGGTCGTCGAAGCGGTGATCCACGCGAGCGCCTACTGCGGCGCCCCCGCCGGGTTGTCGGCGATGGCCGTGGTGCAGGAGGCGCTCGACGCGGAACTGGGACCGCTGGAAACCGAAGACTGACGCCGCGGTATGCGAATCAGCCCGTGACGCCGGTGATCTCGTTCGGGATCTCCGGCAGGTCGGCCTGGTCGGATACGGTCCAGGTGTCGAGGTCGACCGTGTGGATCTTCTTCTTCGCGGGGTCGGTCACGTAGGCGGTGTGGTCCTGCACGTACAGCGCAGGCCGCGGCGACTGCCACTTGTCCGGCTCCGTCCACGGATCGAGGACGTCGACGGTGCGGCTCACCGCCTTGCTGTTCGGGTCGATCACGTGCACGGCGCCGTCGGTGCCGAGGACGAGTGCCTCACCGTGCGGGGCGCGCCCGAGCGAGCGGAACGTGTAGCTGGTGCCCAGGTCGACGAGGGTGAGTTGTCCGGTGGAGGTGTCGGTCAGCGAGACCCGTTCGGGGCGCTCGAGTTCGGCGTCGGGGTCGGTCTTGTAATCGCCCAGCAGTATCGGTGAATCCTCGTCGCCGGCCTGGTTGCCGATGCGCCCGTAGGGATCGGGGCTGGTGACCTTGGTGATGAAGCCGTCCCGGTAGATCAGCAAGCCGTTCTGGCATCCCACCACCACCGTCTCGTCGGCGGCGACGGCCTCGCCGTGCACACCGGGGCAGTCCTCGTTGCGTGCGATCTCCTTGCGGTCGCGGTCGAGTACGACGATGCCGGTGCGCTCGTCCTCGTTGCCGACGGTGGTGAGCAGGCTGCCGTCCGAGAGTTCCACGGCCACTCCGTGATGCGCCTCGGGCGTCGTGAACTCGGTGGTGTCGGGTGTTCCTTCGGAGAGTCCGGCCGGATCGAACACGCGCACCAGTCCGGTGCCGTCGTCGAACAGCACCGTCTTGCCGTCGTGCCGGACCACGTGGCCGGGCGTCTTCGCCTCGAACGCGACGTCGGTGAGGGCGGGTTCGGCGGTGTCGAGGGCGGTAAAACTGTTTCCGGTGCTGACCAGCACGTGCCGGTCGTCGCCTGCGGGGTTGAGCCGGGTGAATCCGTCCACCTCGGCAGAACCGACCACGTCGAGGCTGTGCGCGTCGAGAACCAGCACGCCGCCGTCGTAGGTCAGTGCCAGCCGCGGCGCGGCGGTGTCGGTGGTGGTCCCTTCGGCCGCGCCGGAGTCGGTGGAGCAGGACGTGAGAAGTGTCGCCGAGAGTGCCACGGCGGCAACGGCGGTGGGGAGAGGTCTACGCATAAGGGTCACCCAGGAGAATTAACTCTTAATGCAAACGGTTGTCAAAGTCGGAAGTGTGCATGTGTGAATGCATCGCTACGCCAGGCCCTCCGCGATCGCCAGGGAATTCGAATCCATCATCTCGATGTACGTGCCCGCGCCCGAGCCGTACTCGCCCAGTGACTCCGTGAACAGCGAGACGACGTCCACGGGAACACCGGCCTCCGAGGCCATTACCTGCGCGAGCCGATCGGGCTGGGAGGAGTCGACGAAGATCGCGGGAACCCTCGCCGCGGTGATCGTCGCGGCGAGGTCCGAGAGGTCCGACGCGCTGGGCGACGCCAGGGTGGTTCCGCTGGGAATCACCGCCCCCACGGTATCGAAGCCGAAACGTTCGGCCAGATAACCGAAGACATGATGATTGGTCACCAGCTTTCGCCGATCTGCGGGGACGGTCGCGAATCTGTCCGCGATCCGGGCAGTGAGTTCCTCGAGTTGCCGGGCGTAGCTGTCCGAGTTCGTGCGGACGGCTCCCGCATCGATCTCCGGCACGTGTTCGATCACCGCGTCGCGGATCAGTGCAACAGCCTCGCGTACCCGGTCCGGATCGGTCCAGATGTGCGGATCCATGGTGCCCGTGGACTTTCCGGAACGGTACTCGATCGGCCGCACGGCCTCACCGACCTGCAGGATCGGGACACCCTCGGAGCGTGCGGTGTCGACGGTCTTGCCGATTCCCTCCTCGAGTCCGAGACCGTTCGATACGAGGAGGTCGGCACGCTCCACCCGCGCGGCGTCCGATGCGGAGATCTCGAACGAATGGGGATCGGCGCCTCTCGGCATCAGCACCTTCACGTCGGCCTGGTCGCCGACGACGTTCTGCACCACGTCGCCCAGAATATTCGTGGTCACGACCACCACGGGCCCTTCGGACGCGCCCGGGGTGCACCCGGTCACGGACAGTGCCGCGAGTGCGGTCAGGAGGGTCAGCGGCAGTAGGCGCTGCATTTTGCTCACAGCCCGACCACGCCGAGGGTGGACGCGGCGACTCCGACGTCGAGAGTCCGCGCCACCCGCGCGTTGTCCCGGAAGTCGATCTCGGTCACCGTCTTCGATGCGGGATCCGAGACGTACGCGCGGGTGCCGCCGACGACCACGGCAGGCGGGGTCGCGGACTCGTCGCTCCAGTCGTAGGGGGTGGCCAGTACGTGCGAGGACGCGGTCTCCGCGCCGGTCGTCGTGTCGAACATGCGGAAGGTGCCGTCCGCGAGGACCGCGAACACGGAGCGACCGTCGCCCGCCACTGCGACGCTCAGCGCGCGGTCCGGGGTCCGGACGTGCGTCCACCCGCGGGTGCGTGCATCGAAGACCAGCACCCCGACGTTGGTGGCGGAGGGTCCGGCGGCGGCGACGTGAATCGGCAGGCCGTCGTGTCCGCGGAACGACGTGGGTCGGGTGGCGGCGTCGATGCCCGCCGGGTACGGAACCTTCTCCGACGTCCACGCCCCGGCTGCGGTGGTCGCGAGGAACAGTCCGTCGTCGCACGCGGCCAGTACGCCCGTGTCGGACACGGCCGTGCCTTGTATGTTCGGGCAGGCGGTCTCGAAGCTCTGCTCGACCTGCCCGTCCGCCGTGTGGACCTCGAACGTGCCGGGGCGGGAACCGGTTCCGTCCGCGGCCGAGCGCGACACCACGAACCCGTCGGCGATCGGGAGGGCGACGCCGTGGTGCGGAGCGTCGGCGTCCACGACGGCCCCGACGTGGATGCTGTCCTTGCGGAGCGCGGCGAAGTCGATCACGCGGGCGAGTCCGTCGCCGTCGAAGAACGTCGCCACCTTGTCGTCGCCTTCGATCACGTGCGCCGGCTTGCCGCCCTCGAGGGCGCCGAGTTCGACCGGTGGCTTGGTGTACGAGTGGGTGTGGTCCCCGTGATCGATGGTCCAGGAACCGGCGTCCACGACATGCACGGCGCTGCCGGCGCCGTCCACGGCGAACGCGTAGCGGTCCTTCACCGTCGTCACCCGCGTCGGGTTGTCGAACTCGAACGAATGGAGAGTCTCTGCCGTCGCGAGGTCGAGCACGTCCACGCGACCGGAGTCGGCGTCCGACACGACGAGCCGAGGTTCGGGCCCCTCGACCTCGGTGGATCCGGCCTCGGCGGCAAGGTCGCTACCCGGTTGGCTCCGGCCGTCGGGGGATGCGGCCTCCTCCTGTGGGGATGCGCAGGCGCCGAGGGTCAGCGCGGCGACCGCGGCAATTGCTGCGCGGGCGAGGGTCGTGTTCGGCATTCGTGGTCTCCATCTATCGAACGGGCATCGGAGTGGGTAAGAGGGCAGGCCGAAGTCGTCGCGCCGCCGACCGGGCCAGGGCCGCGACGAAGAACTGGAGCACGGCGATTCCGGCGATCGTCGCGCCCGCAGCGGTGTCGGCATTCCACGACACGATCAGCCCTGCGAAGGTGGCCGACCAGCCGAGGAGCACGGCAATCGCCATCGTCGCGCCGATCGACCTGCCGAACAGTGCTGCGGTGGCGGACGGAGCGACGAGGAGGCCGAACACGAGCAGGGTGCCGACGATGCGGAACGACGCGACCACCGCGAGGACCACCAGTGCGAGGAGCGCGAGGTGCGCCCACCGCGGCTGCAGACCCAGGGTGTGCGCCTTGCGTTCGTCGAAGACGAGGGCGACGAAGGGGCGGTATGCGATCACCGAGACGATCCCGGCGACGGCGGCCGCCGCCGCGAGCCAGATCAGGTCTCCCCGTGTCGCCGACAGGACGTCACCGAACAGGAAGGCTGTGAGATCGACCGCGAACGACCGTGCGCGCGAGACGATCACGACACCCAGCGCGAGCATGCCGACGAACAGCAGGCCGATCCCGGTGTCCTCGGACAGTCGCGAATTCTTCGACACCCAGGCGACACCGAGGATCATGACGACCGCACTCGCGGCCGCGCCGACGAGGAGATTCGCGCCGGCGAGATAGGCGACGGCCACGCCGGGCAGCATGCCGTGCGAGATGGCCTCGCTCATGAAGGCCATGCCGCGCAACACGACCCACGTGCCCACCAGCCCGCAGAGCACGGACACCAGCATTCCCGCGAAGAGCGCACGCCGGACGAAGGACACCATCAGGGGGTCGAGTAGCCACTGCACTCTGCTAATCTAACGATAATGATTGTCGTAAGCGAAATCGCGGTCCGGTATGGCCCGACCCCGGCGTTGAACCGTGTGAGCGTGCAGCTCGCACCAGGTACCGTCACAGCCGTCGTGGGGCACAACGGTTCGGGGAAGTCGACGCTCCTGCAGTGCCTGGCGGGCATCGCGCGACCGACGACGGGACGGATCGACGGCACGAGGGGGTTGGGAACGGCATATGTGCCGCAACGCAATGCGGTGAGCGATCAGCTACCGCTGACCGTGCGCGAAGTGGCGGCCATGGGGGCCTGGCACCGACGTGGATTGTGGCGGCGGCTCACTCCCGGCGACCGGGACGCCGTCGACGAGGCGCTGAACAGGCTCGGTCTCGCGGATCTCGGCCGACGGCGGATCGGCACACTGTCGGGCGGGCAGCGTCAACGCGCCCTGCTCGCGCAGGCGCTCGTTCAACGCGGCGACCTGCTGCTCCTCGACGAGCCCACCACCGGTCTCGACGCGGAGGCCCGCGCGGTGATCGGCGACGTCGTCGGCGAAGAAGCGGCGCGGGGTGCGATCGTCGTCGTGGCCACGCACGAATCCCACGACGCGGAACGCGCCGACCAGGTGCTGACCCTGTCGTCGGGGGTGCAGCTCACCCCACTTCGACGATGACGAGTTTGTTGCCGTCCGGATCCCGGAAATAGAACATGGGCGGCACGTAGTCGCCCATCCGTATGACCTCCGCGTCCACGTCGACGCCGTTCGCCGACAGGGTCGCATGATCGGCGTCGGCGTCCGAGGTGGTGAGGCGGATGCCCGTCTCGACGCCCGCGGGGACGCCGTCACGGGTCGGGACGAGCGCGATCGACGTCGCCGATCCCGGTGGCGCCACCTCCACCCACCGCTGTCCGGGGCTGAACTCCGCATCCATGCGACGCTCGAAACCGAGTGTGCCCACATAGAATTCGAGCGCCCGATCCTGATCGGTGACTGGGACCGCCACCGTGTGCACCCCGTTGATGTGGGTCTTGCCGTCCGCGCTCATACCGTCCATCCTCTCGTCGGCAGGCGTCACGCCTGCGCGAACGCCTTCTCGAGTTCGGCGACGTCGAGTTTGCGCATCTTCAGCATGGCCTGCATGGCGCGCTGTGCCTTCTCGGTGTCCGGGTCGCGCATGAGTTCGTACAGCCGCTCGGGCACGACTTGCCAGGAGACGCCGAAACGGTCCTTGACCCAACCGCATTGGCTTTCCTCGCCGCCGTCGCCGGTGAGGGCGTCCCAGTACCGGTCCACTTCCTCCTGATCCTTGCACAGGATCTCGAAAGAGATGGCCTCGTCGAACGTGAACTGCGGCCCCCCGTTGAGCGCGATGAACGGCTGCCCGTTGATCTCGAAGGACACCGTCAACACCGCCCCCTCCGGACCGGGAGTGTTCGGACCGTAGTGGGTGACCTCCGTGATCCGCGAATTCGGAAACAGGGACGTGTAGAACTTCGCGGCCTCTTCGCCTTGGGTGTCGAACCAGAGGCAGGGGGTGATTGGTTTCATGGCGCAGTTCCTCTCGCAGGTCCTCGTCGATTCATCCTCGCCGATATAGACCGCGCCCACGCCCGAAACTCATCGGACGGCTGTCAGGAGTTCAGCGCACCGTCCGGGTGGAGGAGATGGCGATCGCTCCGAACAGCCCTACCAGGGCGAATGCGTAGAAGCCCCACGGCACCGCGTAGCCGGCGCCCAGCAGAACGCCGCCGAGGATCGGACCGCAGATCGCGCCGACCCGGCCCACACCGGCCGACCAGCCGAGTGCGGTGGCGCGGATCTGCGGCGGGTGGTTGGCGCTCGTGAACGCGTAGACGAGAACCTGTGCGCTGAACACGAAGCAGCCGGCGAGGAACACCAGGGCGTAGATGCCGAACGACACCTTGACGCTGAGCAGGGCGAGGAACACCGCGGCGCCCGCGAACCAGATGATGGCCGCCGTGCGAGGGCCGATCTTATTGGCGACGCCGCCCGCGATCAGCAGTCCGACCACCGCGCCTGCGTTGAGGATCAGCAGGAACGTCAGCGACGCGCCCAGGTTGTAGCCCGCCTCACGCATGATCGTCGGCAGCCACGTGTTGAGGCCGTAGACGAGCAGCAGTCCCATGAAAGAGGTGACCCAGATGGCGATGCTGTTACGCAGGAACGGACGCGAGAACAGGGCGCGCACCGGGTTCGCCGAGGCCGCGACGGGAGCGTCGGCTGCGGGTGCCGCCTCCAATTCCAGGCCGTACTGCTTCGCGACGGCCTCGGCCTCGGCGCGCTTGCCGTGCGCCAGCAGGTACGAGGGGGATTCGGGGAGGTACCGCAGCATCAGCGGAATCAGGACCACGGCGGGCAGGGCGCCGACGACGAACATCGAACGCCAGCCGAACGGTTCGATCAGCACGATCGCCAGCGCAGCGGTCGCGACAGCACCCACGTGATACCCGGTCATCAGCAGCGTCGACGCGGAGCCGCCGCCCTGCCTCTTCGAGAACTCGTTGACCAGGGCCAGCGCAGTCGGCAGTGCGCCGCCGAGTCCGACCCCAGCCAGGAAGCGGAACAGTCCGAAGAAGAACGGGTTGGGCGCGACCGCGCAGAGGAGCGTGAGAACGGAGAACGCCGCAACGGCATACAGGAGGGCCCGCCGGCGTCCGATGACGTCGGTGAGCGTACCGATGACCAGTGCGCCGATGGTCATGCCGACCAGGCCGAATGTCGAGATGAACGTGATCGTTCCGGTGGTCAGACCCCAGTCCTCGTAGTCGAGGAGTGAAGGGATGACGGCGCCGAGGACCACCAGGTCGAAGCCGTCGAGCAGCACGGCTACCCAGCAGAGGGGCGCGACCCAGAGGGCGGTGGAGGCGCGGACGGCGCTTCGTTGGGAAGTGGGCATGATGTCCTCGACATTCGGTGGTGATGTGCGCGGGGCGTTCGCGATGCGAACCCTGGTTCTATACGCGGACTTATTGTGTGGCGCGCCATAGTTGCCTGTCAAACATCGGCTACTCCACACCCCGGTTGGTCAAGAACTGGTAAACCCCGTGTGGATAATCGATCGGGTACCGAGTCGATGAGCCAGGACGGATTGTGAGACCCAACCCCCAGGTGGCTGCGAGCCGTCCGAGCCACGCCGCGGCGCCAGCGTCGGCTACGGGCGGTTACCGGTACGACCTCGACGGACTGCGCGGAATCGCGATCGCGCTGGTCGTGGTCTATCACGTGTGGTTCGGGCGGGTGTCCGGCGGCGTGGACATCTTCCTGGTCCTCTCCGGGTTCTTCTTCACGGGCATGCTCGTGCGACGCGCCGGGGCGGACTCGGGTCCGTCGATCCCCGCCGTCCTGCGGCGCACCGCCCGCCGGCTGCTGCCCGCGCTCGTGGTGGTGTCGGCCGCGACCGCGGTCGTGACCGTGATCCAGCGGCCGTTCACGCAGTGGTCGGGGATCGCGGACCAACTCCTCGCGTCACTGCTGTACGTGCAGAACTGGCAGCTGGCCCGGACGGCATCCGACTACGCCGCCGCCGACGCGTCGGTCAGTCCGCTCCAGCACCTGTGGTCGATGTCCGTGCAGGGTCAGTTCTATCTGCTCGCCCTCGCGGTGGTGGCCGGGATCGCGTGGACGTGCCGTCGTCGCGGCCGACCGGACCTCCTCCGGCCCGTGCTCGGCGGCGTCCTCGTTCTCGGGTTGGTGGCGTCGTTCGCCTACGCGGCCGTGCTGTCGCAGGACCGGCAGTCGTGGGCGTACTTCGACACGTTCGCGCGACTGTGGGAGCTGCTCGCGGGGGCGCTGCTCGCGCTCGTCGTGCACCGGGTCGCGCTGCCCCGGCGGTCGCGGACCGTCCTCGCGATGTCGGGGTTCGCGGTGGTCCTCGGGTGCGGGTTCCTCGTCGACGGCGCCGCCCTGTTCCCCGGCCCGGCCGCCCTGATCCCGGTCAGCGCGGCGGTGGCGCTGATCCTCGCGGGCGTAGGCGAGTCCGAGCAGCCGGGGATCGTGACGATGATGGCGTCGCGGCCGTACGTCGAACTCGGTGGCCTGGCGTATTCGCTGTACCTGTGGCACTGGCCGATCCTCATCTTCTACCTCACGTGGCGGGAGCGGCCCGCGGTCGGAGCGCTCGGCGGACTCGCGGTGATCCTCGTGTCGCTGATGCTGGCGTGGCTCACCCAGCGGCTGGTCGAAGCGCGGTTCCAGACCGGGTCGGCCCGTCCGAGGCGAGCGCTGACCGCGCTGGTCGTGATCCTCGGCGTCGCCGTGGTGGGGACCGCGTGCGGCTGGCACGTGTATCTGGTCCGCAACCCCGAGACGACCGCCCGGGTCGGTGAGCTGGACCCGTGGCTGTACCCGGGCGCGGCGTCGCTGACCGACGGCGCGTTCGCGCCGCGCACGGACATGCGACCCACCCTGCTCGAAGCGTCGGGAGATCTTCCGCAGCCGACCCTCGACGGCTGCATCTCCGATCTGAGCACCCGCGACGTCGTCACCTGTGTGTACGGCGACCTCACCGCCGACCGGACGATCGCCGTGGTGGGCAGTTCCCACGCCGAGCACTGGGTGCCCGCGCTCGACCGCATCGGGCAACAGCGCGGCATCCGGGTCGAGACGTACCTCAAGATGGGGTGCCCGCTGACCGTCGCGGACGTTCCGCTGCTCGCCGGCGAGCCGTATCCCGACTGCGGCGACTGGTCCCGCGACGTCCTCGAGCGTCTCCGTGATCACCGACCGGACTGGGTGTTCTCGACGTCCTCGCGTCCCAACGAGGAGGGCGCCGGCGACGTCACCCCCGACGACTACGTGGGCCTCTGGGCGCGGCTCGCGGCTTTCGGGCTCCCGTTCCTCGGCATCCGCGACACGCCGTGGCTGCACAACGACGGCGTGCCGTATTCGGTTGTCGACTGCCTCGCCGACGGCGGCGACGCCGACAGTTGCGGAATGCCCCGGGACGACGTGCTGGCCCCGGACAACCCGACGCTCGAGGCGGCCCGCGACCTGCCGTCGGTGCATCCCCTCGACCTCACGGACGCCGTGTGTGACGTGGCGATCTGCCGTGCGGTGCAGGGAAACATCCTCGTGTACCACGATTCGCATCACCTCTCGGCGACGTACGTCCGGAGCCTCGTCCCCGAACTCGACCGTCAGATCGGCATGGCCACCCGCTGGTGGTGACCGGGATACTGGCGGCATGTCCGAAGACGACCGCAGCATGCTGGGACGCGCCTTCCTGGTGCTGGGTTCGTTCACCTCGGAGCGCCCTCGCCTGTCGCAGTCGGAGCTGAGCCGGCGCACCGGACTGCCGCTGCCGACGGTGCACCGGCTGTGCCGCCAACTGGTCGGCAACGGCGCGCTCGAACGCGTCGACGACGGGCACTACGAGATCGGGGTGCGGCTGTGGGAGTTGGGTGCGCTCGCGCCCCGCGCCCACGGATTGCGGCAGGTGGCGTTGCCGTACCTCGAGGACCTGTACGAGGCGACGCGTGAGAACGTCCAGCTCGTGGTCCGGGAAGATCTCGAGGCGCTCTACATCGAACGGCTGTCGGCGCGCGGCGCGGTGACCGTCGTCGGGAGGGCCGGGGGCCGGTTGCCGCTGCACGCGTCGAGCGGCGGTCTCGTGCTGCTGGCATTCGGCGGCACGGACCTCCTCGACGAGGTTCTCGCAGCAGGGCTCGAACGCTTCACGCCGTCGACCATCACCACCGAACATCGCCTGCGCAGCACCCTCGACGACATCCGCAGGACCGGCTGGGCCACGTGCCGCGAACACCTCAACGTCGGAACGCTGGCCGTGGCCGCGCCGGTGTCGCGATCGACGGGTGAGGTGGTGGCAGCGGTGTCCGTCGTGGTTCCGGCGGAGAAGGATCCCGCGCCCCTGATCCCGGCGGTGCGGGCGGCGGCGCGCGGCATTTCCCGCGGCGTCGCGTAGCTCGTCTTTCACTCAGTGAAAGAGGGGGTGTTGCGATCACACGGCGGGCAGCACAGTGACTGGTGTCACGAACTACGCGAGGAGTCTGCTCATGAACACACAGGTCGGGATCGTCGGCGGGGGTCCCGCAGGACTGATGCTGTCCCATCTCCTGCACCTGAAGGGCATCGATTCCGTCGTGCTCGAAAGCCGCACCCGCGAGGAGGTGGAGGGAACGATCCGGGCCGGTGTGCTCGAACAGAACACCGTCGACCTGATGGTCGACACCGGACTCGGCGACCGCGTCAAGCGTGAAGGACTCACCCACCACGGCATCGAACTGCGGTTCGGCGGCCGCGGCCACCGCATCGACTTCGACGAACTGACGAACGGCCGCGCCGTCACCGTCTACCCGCAGCACGAGGTCCTCAAGGACCTCATCGCCCGGCGTCTCGAAGACGACGGCGACCTCCGCTTCGGCGTCTCCGACGTGCAGGTTCTGGACCACACGTCCGACAACCCGAAGATCACCTACCTCGACGCCGACGGCAACGAGCAGACGCTCACCTGCGCGCTCGTCGCCGGTTGCGACGGCTCGCGGACGACCACCCGCGGTCTCATCCCCGAGACCACCGTGCGCACCGATCACTTCCGCCAGTACCCGTTCGCCTGGTTCGGCATCCTCGCCGAGGCCCCGCCGTCGTCCGAGGAACTGATCTACGCCAACCACCCGCGCGGCTTCGCGCTCATCAGCACCCGCACACCGGAGGTCCAGCGGCACTACCTGCAGGTCGACCCGGACGACTCCGTCGACAACTGGTCCGACGACCGCATCTGGTCGGAACTGCATGCCCGCGTCGACGGCGAAGGCGCGGAGATCAAGGATGGCAAGATCTTCCAGAAGTCGATCCTGCAGTTCCGCAGCTTCGTGTGCGAGCCCATGCAGCACGGCAACCTCTTCCTCGCCGGCGACGCCGCCCACACCGTGCCCCCCACCGGCGCCAAGGGCATGAACCTGGCGATCGCCGACGTGTACTTCCTCTCCCAGGCGATGGCCGAATACTTCGCCACCCGCAGTCGGGCCGGGCTCGAGGGCTACACCGACAGTGTCCTCCCGCGCGTGTGGCGGACCCAGCACTTCTCCTGGTGGATGTCCTCGATGCTGCACCGACTCCCCGACGAGACCGGGTTCGGACACAAGCGGCAGGTCGCCGAACTGGACATGGTCACCCGGTCCGTCGCCGGACGCACCCTCATCGCCGAGAACTATGTCGGCACGCCATTGGGCTGACGCCCCCGTGAGTACTTGTTAACGTCGGGCGGTTAAGAAGTACTCACGGGTGGCGGAGCCGCAACGAACGGAGCGAAGAGCCGGGCCGTGTTCGCCGACGCCGCCGCGGTGTCCTCGGGTGGGTTGGCAATGAAACTCAGGGCGAGCCGGACGATGGCGTGCGCGATGACGTCCGCGTCGTCCGGGGAGGAGTTCACCCACGACCGTTGCAGCGTCTGTGCGAGCCGTTCGGCCGCGGGTCGGATGATGATGTTGCTGTCCGTCGTGATCAGGCGCAGCAGATCTTCCGGTGCCTTCCCCTGGTGCAGAGACATCACCAGGGGATCGGCTCCGCTGAGTTCGAAGAACGTCGCATACCCGTGCCGCAGCGCAGTTGTCGCGTCGCCGGGGTTCTCGTACAGAGCGGATTCGATGACGGTGACGAGGTTGTCGGTCAGCCGTAGTGCGTACCCCTCCGCCAGGCCGCGCCGCGACCGGAACTCTTTGTAGATCGTCTGCCTGCTCAGGCCCGCGGCGACCGCGACGTCGGTCATCGTGATTGTCGGCCACGGACGTTCGAGCAGCAGCTCCCGAAGCGCATCGAGGGTGGTCTCCCGCATCAGCGACGTTGCGGCCAGCCGGTATCGACTCTGTCGCTCGGTGCGGTCGTCTGCGGACATGACCTCGATGCTAGCGGGCGGCCGCGGCCCGACCTTCCCGCTCGTCGGCGAGCACGTCGGTCAGAGCTACCGACTCGTCCGCCAATGCGGCGCGGTCGACGGTGCCGCCCCGGGCGATCATCGTGCGCACGGTGCGGAGGTCCTTCGGGCGGCCCACGGCGATGACCCCGACCGGCGTGTCCTCACGCACCGCGACCGCTGTGAAATCGCGATCTGAGATCGAACCGCGGATCACGTAGTCGTCGTCGAAACGGGTCGCGCCGGCGAACTGCACGGTGTGGCCGTACTGCGTGGACCACCCCCACGGAACGTCGGTGAACGGCGCGGGCTTTCCGAGGATGGAGTGCGCGGCGGCAATCCCCTGGGCCTGAGCGCCGTTCCAATGTTCGGAACGGTAACGCTCGGAGTCACGTACACCGGGGATGTTGGCCGCGTCGCCGGCCGCGTAGACGCCGTCGGCCGACGTGCGAAACTGCCCATCGACGGTGATGCCGTTGTGGACGCGCAGTCCCGCCGCGACCGCGAGCGTCACCTCGGGGACGGTGCCGACCGACACGAGGACGGTGCCGGCGCTCCAGCTGCGACCGTCGTCCGCGGTGGCGCGGGCGGATCCGTCGTCGCTCACGTCGAGCGACGACAGTGCGACATCCGTGCAGACGTCGACGTCGTTCTCGGAGTGCAGCGAAGCGATCATCGTCGAGATGTCCGGGGGCACAATTCGACTGAGGAGCGACCGGTCGCGTTCGAGGACGGTGACCTCCGCGCCGAGCGACCGCGCCGTGGCCGCGACCTCACATCCGATGAGACCCCCGCCGATCACGAGCAGGGACCCGGTGCGTCGAATCGACTCGCGAAGGGAATCGGCGTCGGCCATCGACCGCAGAGTGAAGAAGTGCGCACCGGAGACACCCTCGAGTTTTCGGGCCCGGCCGCCGGTCGCGAGCAGCAGAGCACTGAATGACAGGGTCTCTCCGGAGGAGAGCGTCACCAACTTCCGCCTGGTGTCGAGTTCGACTGCCGTTGCACCGGTAATCAATTCGATATCTCTTTCCTTCCAGAAAGAGCCCGGCTTCAGTGCGGTCTTCTCCGCCGCCGTGGCACCCGACAGGAAGTCTTTCGACACCGTCGGACGCCGATAGGGCGGTGCGGGTTCGTCTCCGATCAGGACGACGCGTCCGCTGAAGCCTTCCGACCGGAGCGTCTGCGCGGCGCTCGCCCCCGCGATACCGGACCCGACGATGACCACCGTCGACAGTTCCGTGGAGTGATTCGACATTGCGCTCACGCCCGGCTGACCTCGACCATGTCGAAGTCCGCCTTGGCGGCCCCGCAGTCGGGGCACGACCAGTCCTCGGGAATGTCGTCCCACCTGGTGCCGGGCTCGATGCCGTCCTCCGGCCAGCCCTCGGCCTCGTCGTACTCGAATCCGCATTGGACGCAGCGGTAAAGCTTGAAATCGGTGCTCATGTCACGCCACCCTCGGGTCGAAATCGATCTTCTCGCGGACCCCGCAGTCGGGGCAGCACCAGTCGTCGGGCACGTCGGCCCACGCGGTGCCGGCGGGGAATCCCTCACGCGGTGCGCCGGACGCCTCGTCGTAGACGTAGTCGCAGACCGGGCACTGGTAGGCGGCCATCACCGAACTCCGCCGCTGTACTTGGCCAGCACCTTCTCGCGCTTGCCGGGTTGGATGTTCACACGGGTGATGTCACCGTCGTAGTGGTCGAGCACGCGGTGATCCATCACCTTGCGCCAGAGCGGCGGGAAGTACGCGAGCGTGATCATGCTGGCGTAGCCACTGGGCAGGTTGGGGGCGCCGTCCATGCTCCGGAGCGTCTGGTAGCGCCTGGTCGGGTTCGCGTGATGGTCGCTGTGGCGCTGCAGGTGGTACAGGAAGATGTTGGTGACGATGTGGTCGGAGTTCCAGCTGTGTGCGGGAGCGCAGCGCTCGTAGCGGCCGCTGGCGGTCTTCTGACGCATCAAGCCGTAGTGCTCGAGGTAGTTGACCGTCTCGAGGAGAGAGAATCCGTAGACGGCCTGAATGATCAGGAACGGGATGACGACCGGACCGAATATGGCGATGAGCGCACCGAACAGCACCACCGACATGAGCCAGGCATTGAGCACGTCGTTGTGAATGCTCCAGGTGCTCTTGCCGAGTCGCTGCATCCGCGTCTTCTCGAGCTCCCAGGACGACTTCAGGCTTCCCCAGACACTGCGGGGCAGGAACGTCCAGAAGCTTTCTCCGAATCGTGAACTCGCCGGGTCCTCCGGTGTGGCGACTCGGACGTGGTGGCCCCGGTTGTGCTCGATGTAGAAGTGGCCGTAGAAGGTCTGCGCGAGAGTGATCTTGGCCAGCCACCGTTCGAGTTCGGTCTTCTTGTGACCCATCTCGTGCGCGGTGTTGATGCCGATGCCGCCCATGACGGCGACGGTGAACGCGACGCCGATCTTCGACGCCAGTCCGAGGCCGCCGTCGATGCCGAGCCAGGAGAGATTGTCCGCCGACCAGAGGTAGCACGCGAAGACGAGGCTCGTCAGCTGGAACGGGATGAACACGTACGTGCAGTACCGGTAGTACCTGTCGTTCTCGAGCTGTTCCATCACTTCCTCGGGAGGGTTCTGGCCGTCGGGCCCGAAGAACCTGTCGAGGAGGGGGAGCATTCCGAACAGCAGTAGGGCGCCGATCCACCACCACACCGGTGCTGCCGCCGACCAGCCCAGTTGGTTGAAGGCCCACACGAGCCCTGCAGCGAGGAACAGTGCGGTCGGGGGAATCAGTCCCATCAACCATAGGTAGCGCTTGCGGTCACGCCACGCTTTCGGTGGCGCCTCTCCTGCCATCCTGCCGATATTCGACGTCGTCACGATGCGAACCTCCTCGTTCAGTAGCCGTGCCGGTATGAACCAGCTCACTCTCATTTGGACAGTACACCGACTTTGATCCAGCGTCTAGACAAAACTAGAGATTTGTAAATCCAACAAGATGCAGTGCTCTAACGCCGGGGTCTTCGCTGCCGATAGAGAGGTCGACACCGTTGCACCGTGCTGAGGAGGCCCTCGATGTTCCGAGACCCCGGACTTCCCGACTGGCTCGAATTCGTCCTGGGCCTGCTCGGGTACCGCTGGTAGCTCCGCCCGTGAGTACTTATCAACCACCGGTGGTTGACAAGTACTCACGGGCGAAGCATTTCATCGCCTTCCGCGGTCCCACACCCGCTGCGTCTGCTCGGCGATGTCAGGGTGGTGGGTCTGCTGGAAGTTGCGTCCACCGCGGGCGAAGGTGTGCACGGTCGCGGGCGGTACGTCGAGCTCGGCGACGGGTGCGTCGAGCCACTCGCAGTCTCGGAGGTGCACCAGATCCACAGTCGCGGCCTCCGGACTCGAGTCGTAGCGCCACGGACCGTCGATCCGGCCGAGGAGGTAGAGCCCGTCGGCGTCACGCGACCAGACGAACGATCCGTCCAGCACCTGCGTGAAGCGTTCGAGCCGGCGTGCGGCCGGATCGCCGTAGGTGCGCTCGGTCGCGTCGAGCGCCTCACTCAGATCGACGGGAGGTGGGGCCAGCAACCCGCCGATTCCACACACGTCCATCGTGAGCGCGCGTTGCACCGCGAGCCCTGGGTCCACGTCGTCGCGGCGGGAACGCATCGGTGCGCGGTAGACGTCGGTGGGTGTCATACGTATGGATTCTCCCTGACGCCGAACCGCGACAGCACTCTTCGGCAATCGTCCACCCGGGTAAACTAGAACCTGTTACATTCGCGGGAGGGGTGCTACTTCTGGAACTCGGAGAGAACTCATGACATACCGCGTCGTCGGATGGTCCACCGGTACGGTCGGGCGTCACGCCATCGCAGGGATCGACGCCCGCGACGACCTCGAACTGGTCGGCGTGTGGGTGTCCAACCCGGAGAAGGTCGGGAAGGACGCCGGGGAGCTGGCGGGCCTCGCCCGAGAACTCGGCGTGGCGGCGACCGACGACAAGGCGGCACTTCTCGCTCTGAAGCCGGACTGCATCGTGCACACGGCGATGACGGACGACCGCATCTTCGACGCCATCGAGGACCTGATCTCGTTCCTCGAGGCCGGCATCAACGTCGTGTCCTCGGGACCCGTTCTGTTGCAGTATCCGATCGGTGTGGTCCCGGACGAACTCGTCGATCGCATCCGCCGCGCCGGCGAGCAGGGCGACGCGAGTCTCCACGTGAACGGTATCGACCCCGGGTTCGCGAACGACGTTCTGCCGCTGGCCATGACGAGCCTGTCGCAGCGGATCGACGAGGTGCGGTGCTCCGAGATCGCCGACTACTCCACCTATTACCAGCCGGTGGTGATGAGCGAGATCTTCGGTTTCGGCAAACCCGTCGAGGAGACGCCGATGCTGTTCCAGCCGGGCGTGCTGTCGCTGGCGTGGGGGAGCGTCGTCCGCCAGATCGCCGCGGGACTGGACCTCACGCTCGACGAGCCGCTGGTGGAGAAGTTCGAACGCATCCCCGCCGAGGAGGATCTGGACATTCTGTCGTGCCACATCGCGAAGGGAACGGTGGCGGCGGTGCGATTCGAAGTCGTCGGCACGGTCGACGGGGTGCCGCGCGTGGTCCTCGAGCACGTCACCCGCACCCACCCCGAACAGAAACCGGACTGGCCGAAACCCACCCGCGGCGACGGGTGCTACCGCATCGACATCACGGGCGAGCCGATGATGACCGTCGAGTTCAACCACCACGGCGAAAACGGCGACCACAACGTGTCGGGGATGATCGTCACCGCGATGCGGCTGGTGAATTCGGTGCACGCGGTGGTCGAGGCGAAGCCCGGATTGGTGACCGCACTCGACCTGCCTCTCGTCACCGGCCGCGGATTGTGCGCTTCGCGCTTGTGAGTACTTGTTAACCGCCCGTGGTTAATAAGTACTCACAGGCCGAAGGCATTGAGCGCATTTCGGAGACCGTCGGGGCGCTCCGCGAGGGGAACGGGTTCGACGAGTGCGAACGCGCAGCCCACCTTGCGTGCGGCGCCGTCGGCTTCCTCGCTGTCGCCGATCATGAGAGTGCGTTCGGGCTCGGAGCCGAGCGCGGTAAGGGCGTGCTCGAAGATCTTCGGGTCCGGTTTGATCGCACCCACCTCGAACGACAGCACGAACGCGTCGACGAGATGCTCGACTCCCAGATCCGCGAACGCGGGCCGGATGTCGAACGCGATGTTGCTCAGCACCGCGATCTTGATTCCACGGTCCTTCAGTGACGCAAGCACTTCCGCGGTGTCGGGATATGCGCTCCAGCACCCCGGGTCGATCACCCGCTCGTACAGCCCGACCGCCTGGTCCTCGTGCGCGACCCCGGACTTGCGCAAGACGTCGAGGTACGCCTGCCGGTGGAACCGAGGGTCGAGGTCGCGGTTGGTCCACGCGTGGTGCTCGGCCGCGTCCATCTCGACGGTCTGACCGACCGGCGCCGTCATGCGCCGCATCAACTCGGCCTGCTGGTGGAGGTCGAACGGTTCACCGTCGTGGTCGGTGAGGTCGGCCATCCAGCTGTCGTCCTCCTCCAGCCGGAACAGCGTGCCGGAGAAGTCGAAGATCACTGCGTCGAATTCGGTGAGATCGGAAGCCACGTTTTCCAGGCTAACGCGCGGTGCGCGCGACTTCAGGGTGAAGCCGGACGGGGTCAGTCGACTTCGAGTTCACCCATCAGCGACCACTCGGTGCCGTCGATCGTGGTGTTGATGATCCGCGGTGTCTGTGCGAGGGCGGGTTTCAACTCGCGCATGGCGTTTTGGAAATGCTCGCTCTGCACGTGGGCGACGGCGGCGTCGTCGTCACGGAACGCCTCGACGAGGACGTACAAGTTCGGATCCTCCACCGCCCGCGACCAGTAGAACCACAGGTTGCCCGGTTCGTTCCGGGTCGCGTCGGTGAACGGCTGCACCAGGTCGAGCCAGCCGTCCGCGTGGTCCGGTTTCACGGTGAAGTTGACGACGATGAAAATCACGGCTGCCTCACTTCTCGAGTCGACGATTCGAATCCTACGCGCGCGATGTCGTTCGGATCCCCGACCGAGCGGCGTAGCCGGGTGAGGATGCGCGTGAAACTGTCGGGGTCGTCCAGGGCACGCGCGAGGACGAGCGCGCCCTGGATTCCCGCGACGACCTCCTCGGCGAGCGGCCGCGACTGCCTGCCGTGGCCGGCGTCGGCGAGAGCGCCGGCGAGCGAATCGACCCAGTCGGTGAAGTAGGCACGCACCCGGTCCGCGAAGCGGTCACGTTCGAGGCCGAGCGCGAACGCCCCGAACAGGCAGATTCGGCGTCCCGACCGGAAGTACGTCTCGACCTCGTCGAACATCCGCTCCAGACGGGCAGTGGCGGGCTCGGACCCGCGCAGCGGCAGGTACACGGCGGTCTGGAACCAGGCGTCGACCTCGTCGAGGACCGCCTCGGCCATCTCGTCCTTGCCGCGAGGGAAGAAGTTGTACAGGCTGCCTTTGCCGAGCCCTGTGTGCTCGGTGATGACGGCCAGGCTCGCGCCGTCGAACCCGTGGGATCGGAACACCTCCGCCAGCACGGGGACGACGTCGCCGCGCTCGGCTACTGCTCGGGGCATGACTACTCCTCGTGTGGCGGTCAGAGGCCGAGATCGCTCAGTCCGGGATGATCCGACGGTCGCACGCCGGACATGTCCCAGAAGAACTTGCGGTCGGATTCGTCGATCGGCACGTCGTTGATGCTGGCGTGACGCCACCGCATCAGACCGTTGTCGTCGAACTGCCAGTTCTCGTTGCCGTACGCGCGGAACCACTGCCCGTCGGTGTCGTGGAACTCGTACGCGAACCGGACCGCGATCCGATTCCCGTCGTGCGCCCACAGTTCCTTGATCAGACGGTATTCCAGTTCGCGGTCCCACTTCCCGGCGAGGAAGTCGACGATCTCGCGGCGCCCCTGCAGAAAGGTGGACCGATTGCGCCACCAACTGTCCTCGGTGTAAGCCTGCGCGACCTTCTCGGGATCACGGGAATTCCAGCCGTCCTCGGCGGCGCGGACCTTCGCGATCGCGGTGTCGAGTGTGAACGGGGGTACGGGTGGGCGAACGGACATGGTGAGCGTTCCTCCGGGAGGTGTTGTACCTACCGGTACAGACTGTACCAATTGGTACAGTGCGCTGTCCAGGGTTGCGGCGGACACACGTGACGGCCGATGCCCCCGCCGTGACGGCGAGGGCATCGGCCGAGCGTGAAACCTAGTGCGTTTCGGCGAGTTCCGCGCCGATACCGGTCTCGGCGCGCACCAGCATCTCGGCGAACTTCTCGTCTCGATCCGCCGAACGTCCGTGAAGGCGTTCGCCGGCGAGGGAGCCGATCACGGCGGCGGCCAGCCCGAGCGGCATCGTGATGATCACCGGCAACTGAATGGTCAGCGGCGCCGGACCACTACCCAGCCAGAGCGCCTCCGTGAACATCAGACTGACCACGGTGGATGCTAATCCCACCGAGATGCCCCACACGGCGCCTGTGCTGTTGAACCGCCGCCAGTTGAGGCTGAGCAACAGGCTGGGCAGGTGCGCACTGCCTGCGACCATGAAGGCCATACCCATGAAGTAGGTGATGTTGGTGGTGTCGCCGATCGCCATCGTCAGTCCGATCGCGACGACGCTGAACGCGACCGCCGCATACCGGGCGATCTTCGCCTCGCGGGCATCCGCCGTCTCGGTGCCGGCATCGGCGGATTTCCGGCGGGTGAGGGTGGGCCACACGTCGTGGGCGAACGTTCCCGCAGCCGAGATCACGACGCCCGCGACGACCGCGACGATACTCGCGAATGCGACGGCTGCCACCATGGCCAGCGCGATCGAACCACCGATGGTGCCGACGCCCCCGCCGAGTTCCGTGACCAGCGTGGGTGCCGCGAGATTGCCGCCGGCGCCGACGCGATCCGCCCCGTCGGGACCGAGAAGCGCGGCGGTGCCGAAGCCCATGACGATGACGATCAGGTAGAAGATGCTGCACAGCGCGACGGTCCAGCCGAGCGACTTTCGTGCCGTCGCGGCCTCGGGGACGGTGAAGAAGCGAATCAGGATGTGCGCCATACCGGCCGTGCCGAGCGCGAACGCCAGGGAGTACGAGATCAGGTTGATCGCACCGGTCTGCCCGAAGATCAGGCCCGGCGAGAGGATGGCATCTCCGGCCGCGGCGTTCGAGGTTGCCGCCCCGAGCATGCCGGGGACGCTGAAGCCGAACTTCGCGAGGATCCCGAGGCACACCACGATCGCCAGGATCGACAGGATCGACGACTTGATCACTTGAACCCACGTGGTCGCCAGCATTCCGCCGACGAAGACGTAGATGCCCATGAGTGATCCGGCGACCACGACGGACAGGCCGAACGGGATCCCCGAGACGGACTCGAGCAGTACGCCGGCCGCCACGAGTTGGGCGAGCAGCACGAACGTGCCGGTGACGATGGTGCTGAGTGCAACCACCACCCGGACGCGACGTGCGCCGGTCCGGAACACCAGAACATCGGCGAGCGTGAACTTTCCGACGTTCCGCATCTTCTCGGCGAGGAGGAAGAGGACGGGGAGGAAGGAGACCACCGACGTGCACAGAATGACGGCGCCGTCGACGCCCTTGTAGAAGATCAAGCCCGTGGTGCCCAGGAAACTGCCCGCGGAGATGAATTCGCCGGCGATCGCGAAACCGTTCTGCCAGCCGGTGATCGAGCGTCCCGCAGCGAAGAATCCGGTGGCGCTACGGCTTCGGCGCGATGCGGCGAACGTCACCCACAGCGTGAGCGAGATGACGGCGGCACAGATGCCGATGGCGAGGAAATCGGCGTCGCCGGTCATGAGGCACGCTCCTGATCACGTTGCGCGATGGCCCGGACGGCGGCATCGGCGGCGGGTTGGATGAAGGTACGGGAGAGGCGGAAGTACGCGAACACGAGCACCCAGGTGCCGGCGAACTGGGAGAACACCACCCACAGCGACAGTGGAATGCCGAATGCCGTGTTGTCGCCGAGGAGTTCGGGGAAGAAGGCGAATCCGACGAGAAACCCCGAGAACAGTGCGAGCGCGATCAGGCCGAGTCCGGTGGTGACGGCCCGGCGTCGTCGCCGCAGTTCGACGAACTCCGGCAACGCGAGGATCGGTGACCAGACGGCTGCGCTCGCCGCGGTGGCGGGGGACTCGGTGGTCACGCGTTCACCGCCGCACGTCGCGCCGAGTCGAGCGCGAACTGGTTCTCGTCCCAGCCCTCCGTGAGCGGACCGAAGTAGTGGAAGCGCACCTGCTTGACGCGGTACAGCCAGCGGCCGTCGACCTTGACGGCCTCGTCCGTGTACCGGCCGGCGGCGATCGAGGCGTCGCCGTCTGACACGCAGGGCTGCCACAGGAACGAGCGGACGGTGGCGCGATCGCCGTCGAGGTCGATCTCCAGGTTGGTGATGAAGTGCCAGAACGCGGTGAGCCCGCCGGGTGCGAGGCCGGCGAAGAACGCCCGCATCTCGCTCTTGCCCTTCGGGTTGGACAGCCCGTCGAATTCGCCGTCGTCGGTGAACAGATCCATCAGGGCGTCCCAGTTGCCGTCGTCGAGATGGCGGCAGTACTGCGCGTCGAGGTACCGGATGGCCTCCAGGTCTTCGAGGCGGCGGATTCGTTCTTCGAGAGTGCTCAAGGTGGCATACCTCCACGGTGTGAGGAGCGGAATGCGCGAACCGGTAATTAACAATCGTTCACGTGATCTGGACCATAACGGACGCGCTACCGTCGGTCAACACCGTGCGCCGCTCACCCTGTCCGCCGTGCGTGATGCGTGGTGAGCTGCATTTTCTTCAGGGTGTATTGCCCGCGCCTCGCGTGGCACCTACCCTCCGAGGGATGAACACTCGGTCAAGCGGTGCAGTGATTCCCTCCGTCCGGCAGCGGATCCTGGACGCGGCGCTGGAGGAGTTCTATACCGCCGGCTTTCATGCGGCGACCATGCGCACCATCGCCAAACGTGCTGGCTGCAGCGCCGCCAACGTGTACAACCATTTCGAGAACAAGGACGAGCTCCTGGTCGAGATTCTGCGGTCGGCCAGTGACGAGCAGTTCACCGCCACCCGGACCGCCCTGCGGAGGGCAGGGTCCGCACCGGCGGAGCAGTGGACGGCTGCGGTGGTCGCGCATTCGCTGTACACCGCCCGCAACCAGCAAGCCTGCCTGGTGGCGAACACCGAATTGCGGTACCTCGACGAGGTGGACCGCAAACGGGTCGTGGGCTCGCGCGACGCGCAGGAGCATTTGTTCGTCACCATCGCGGAGGCGGGTGTGGCCGGCGGCGACTTCGACGTCCCCCACGTTCACCAGGCGGTGACCGCGGTGCTCACCATGTGCGCGGGAATCGCGCTCTGGTACCGCCCGGACGGACCGTTGTCCGCGCAGGCGGTCGCGGACTCGTACGGCGTCTATGCGCTCAACCTGGTCGGATACCGTCCCGCGTGAAGCGGGGAGATTCGGCATTGACGGTGCGTTCCCGTCCGTGCTGTACTGGGTGAACAAGCGTTAATGTGATCCGAGTGTGGAACCGCGAGTTCTCCCGAGTCACGCGCCCCGTAGTTCGAGTGGATGAGGAGTGTCCATGACTCACCGGCCGTCACAGCCGCGTACCGACTCACCGCGGTATCTGACCGAGGACCGGGTGGCGATCCGCGACCTGGCACGCGATTTCGCGATGAAGCAGGTGCTCCCGGTCGCGAACGAACTCGACCCGGTGCAGGGCACCATCCCCGACACGTTGAAGAAGGCGATGGCCGAGGTCGGGTTCTTCGGGATCATGATCCCCGAGGAACACGGCGGTCTCGGTCTCGGAGTGTTCGAGTACTGCCTGGTCGCCGAGGAGTTGTCCCGGGCGTGGATGAGCGTGTCGGGGCTGCTGGCCCGCGGTAACGGGATGGGCGGCGGATTCACCCCGGAGCAGGAGGCGGCGTTGCTGCCGAAGGTCGCCCGCGGTGAGTACCTCGGTGCGTACGCCCTGTCGGAGGCCGAGGCCGGATCCGATGTGGCGAACATTTCGTGCCGCGCGACCCGCGACGGCGACGACTGGGTGATCAGCGGCACCAAGATGTGGTGCACGTACGCCGACGAGGCCGACTACCTGGTGCTGTTCGCGCGCACCGATCCGAACAAAGATCCGGCGAAACCGCACCGCGGGATCAGCGCGTTCCTGATCGAGAAGCAGCGCGGCGGGTTCCCCGAAGGGATCAGCGGGACGAAGATCCGCAAGATCGGATATTTCGGGTGGAGCACGTGGGAGCTCTCGTTCGACAATTTCCGGGTGTCCGCCACGGCCATGCTCGGTGAGGAGGGCAAGGGCTTCTACCTGGCGGTGTCCGGTCTCGAGGTGGGGCGGGCGCATACCGCGGCCCGCGCGATCGGTCTGGCTCGGGGCGCGTTGGAGGATTCGATCGCGTATCTGCACACCCGCAGACAGTTCGGGCACGAGTTGGCCGATTTTCAGCATCTGCGGTTCAAGGTCGCGACGATGGCCGCCGACATCGAGGCCGCCCGGCAATTGATGTACTCGGTGGCCACCGATATCGACACCGGCCGGCGGTGTTCGCTGGAGGCGTCGATGTGCAAGTTGGTGGCGACGGAGATGGCCGAGCGGGTCACGAGTGAGGCGGTGCAGATTCACGGCGGCGCCGGGTACACCACCGACTTCCAGGTCGAACGGCATTGGCGCGATGCGCGGTTGACGAAGATCTTCGAGGGCACCAGCGAGATCCAGATGCGGATCATCTCCGACGAACTCCTGGGGAGGGCGGGCGAATGAGCTCACTCACCACAAGTATCGCCGTCGGCGATCGCACTGTGAGCGACGCCCGGCGCGTCTCCGAACTCGGACTGTCGCTGCCGGAGGCGTCGCTGACGGGAATCGTGGTAGCGGGAGTACTCGCTCCGGCGACGACGTCCGGTGCCACACGCACCGGACTGCAATGGAATTCGCAGTACGCGGTGGCGGGCGACGACGTCGTCCACGTCGAGTCCGTCGTCACGCGCATCGAACAGTCCGAGACCGGAGCCGAGTTCGATCGCCACGTGCGGCTCGTCGACGAGGCCGGGTCGATTCGCGAGGAGGGAATCGAGACGTGGCGTTCGCCCGAACCGTCCGACGTGCGATTCGATCCCGCTGTCGACTTCTGCACACCGGCCTGGGGAGAGCGTCTCCGCGAATCTGTCTCCACCGATACAGCCTTCGCGTCCTCCCTGTCGACGTGGGACGGCACCGTGGGTCTGCGTTGCACCGACTCCTCGGGCCGGGCCCGCGAACTGCAGCTGCGGATCTACCGCGGAACGATCATCGACGTCGCCCGCCGCGTCCCGGGTGGGGCTACGTTCACGCTCATCGCCCCGGCTGTCACCTGGGTCGACCTCGTGTTCGCCGAACGGAACGATTTCATGCGCCGCGCCATCAGTGGTGAATTCTCCTCCAGCGGTGACGGGTACGAGTACCTGCGCCTCACCAAACCACTCGACATCATCATCGCCCATGCCCGCAGCGCCGCACGTGAGTGGCAAAGCGTGTCGGGGCACACTTTGCCACTCACGTGCGGAAGGGAGGCCCGGCCATGATCGAGGCCCGATACCTGGAGATCGACGGAGCGCTCGGCTTCGTCGAGATCATCACCCCCGACAATCAGCCGGACACCGAGGCGCCCACAGTTCTGTGCCTGCACACCGCAGGCCAGAGCGGAGTCCAGTGGCGGCGCGTCGCGTCCGAACTGGCAGGCCGGGGCTACCGGGTGATCGTCCCCGACCTTCCGGGGCACGGACGTTCCGAGCCCGCGGTCGACGGTCCCGTCACCAGCATCGTCACGTTCGGAGACTGGCTCGGGAAGGTCCTCGATGCGCTCACCGTCGAACGGCCCTTCGTCGTCGGGTGTTCCATCGGTGGCAAGCTGACACTCGAGCTCGCCACGCGGTCGTCGAGGCCGCTGGCCGGAGCGATTGCGATGGCAGCGGAGGCCGGTCCCGGCCGCGTCAACGTGGGTGGGCTGCGCCGCGAACTCGAGGATGTCGCCGGGCCCAGCCGCGCCGACCGCACCTACCTGGGCACGCTCGCCTCCGTCGGACATACCGTGCCCGAGGCGAAGGCGCACCTGATCGCCACGATGCACAAGCGTGAGGACCCGGAGATCTCGTCCTCCGACCTGATCGGCTGGGGCACGCACGACGTGCGCGACCGGATCGCCGAGATCACCTGTCCTCTCAGGCTCGTCGCCGGAGCGCAGGATCCGTGGATCGACGCCGGACGCGTCGAGCAAACCGTGTCGGCACTCGACGCCGCCCGTCCCGGACTTGCGTCGTTCACCCTGCTCGAGGGCATCGGCCACTACCCCATGGAGGAGATCGACGACTTCGCCTCGATGGCGGACGAGTGGTTGACCGAACTGCGTGCGGCGGTGGTGCTCTCGTGACGGCGCACGACACGGCGACGCGCCGTGACACACTCGCCTCGCTGCTCGACGAACTCGTGACCGCCGACCCGGGTGCCGCCGCAACCCTCGACGTGGTCGACGGCGATCCGGTCGTCACCAGCCGCAGCGAACTTCGTGCCCGCGTCGACGCCCTGAAGTCGGAACTCCTGCGCGTCGGCGTCCGGCGCGGCCAGTGTGTGGCCGTCCTGCTGCCGAACTGGTCGGACGCGATCGTGTGGCAACTCGCCGCGTCCGCTGTGGGTGCACACGTCATCGGCGTCAACACCCGCTACAACACGCACGAGATCGCACACATCCTCACCTCGGCGCGCCCCGCGGTGGTGGCCGTGGCCGACCACTTCCACGGTCTCGACCTGTTCGGCCGACTCGAAGAGGCACAGCACTCCCTCGACCTCCCGGCACCGGCTGTTGCCGTCGTGTGCGGACCTCGAACGGAAAGCGCCGCTCCCGACCTGGCGCGATTCGACCTCGGCGGCGGTGCCTGGACAGCGGGCAGCGCGGACACCGGAACCGTCCAGGTGCCGGAGACACCCGACATGGCGACCGTCACGGCTGCCGGCGAGCGGGCTGACCCGGACGACGTGCTCGCAGTCGCGTTCACGACGTCCGGATCCACCGGTGTCCCCAAACTCGCGGCGCACCGCGAATCGGCGGTGGTACGGCACGCGCGGGCCGACGCCGTCGTCCTCGGCGTCGAACCGGGCGACGTCACCCTGTGCGTCCTGCCGGTGTCCGGGGTATTCGGATACTCCACTGCCCTGGCCACTCTCGCGGGTGGCGGCACGCTGCTGATGGAACCCGTCTTCGACGCCGCGGCCACGCTGGCCCGGATGGAATCGGCGAAGGTGACGCACGTCGTCGGCGGTGACGATCTCTTCACCCGGCTCCACGACACGTGGCAGGCGGGTAACCGTGCCGACCTGTCGTCGTTGAAGCGCCTCGGCATCGCCGACTTCCTCGGCCGGTCGCACGAGGTCGCCGCGTGGGTGCGCGACGAATTCGACGCCGTCACCACGGGTGTCTTCGGGTCGTCCGAGGTGTTCGCCCTGATGCTGCTGTGGGATGCCGCGGACCCGGAATCCCTGCGCTGGAACGGCGGTGGGCGCCCGGTCGAACCCGGCATCGAGGTTCGCATCGTCGACCCGCTGGACGACTCGGTCCTTCCGGACGGTGAGCAGGGTGAGCTTCAGGTGCGCGGACCGAACGTCGTCGACGCCTACCTCGGCAATCCGGATGCGGCCGCACGGGCGTTCACGAGGGACGGGTGGTTCCGCAGCGGCGACCTCGCCGTCGCGACCGGCGACGGAGGCTATACGTATGTATGCCGAATGGGGGACGTGCTCCGGCTACGCGGGTTCCTGGTGGACCCCGCCGAGATCGAGCACCGGCTGGCGGAACACGACGCCGTCCACCTGACGAAGGTCGTGGGCATCACCGGCACCGGCGGATACACCGAGGCCGTGGCGTTCGTCGTCCCTACCGACGGTGCGTCGGCCGGCGCCGCCGAGCTCAGGGCCTGGTGCGCAGAGTCGCTGGCGGCGTTCAAGGTTCCCGCCGCGGTGCACGTGATCGAGGAAATGCCGACCACCGTGGGCGGCAACGGAGCCAAGATCCGAGCGGTCGAACTGCGTGAATGGGCGCAGCGCTGGACCGATCAAGAAAGGGATTTCCGCAGTGCCTGAAAGTACGAATGCCCAGGCGGACGACGTCGTCGTCTGCGAGCCCCTGCGCACCCCCGTCGGCCGATACGGCGGGCAGTTCAAGGACGTGCCCGCCGCCGACCTCGGCGCTCGGGTGGTGTCCGAACTGCTCACGCGGACGAAGGTAGATCCGGGCCGCGTCGACGACGTGATCTTCGGTCAGTGCTACCCGAACGGTGAGGCGCCTGCCATCGGCCGCGTCGTGGCCCTGGACGCGGGAATGCCGGTGACGGTTCCCGGTCAGCAACTCGACCGTCGTTGCGGATCCGGTCTGCAGGCCGTGCTCGACGCGGCGATGCGGGTGCAGACGGGGATCGCCGAGCTGGTGATCGCCGGCGGCGTGGAATCGATGAGCCGCGCCGAGTACTACACCGAGTCGATGCGCTGGGGAGCCAAAGGTGCGCCGGCAGCGCTCCACGACAGGCTCGCCCGCGGTCGTGTCACCGCAGGCGGACGCAACTATCCGGTGCCGGGCGGCATGCTCGAGACGGCGGAGAACCTGCGCCGCAAGTACGACATCAGCCGCCTCGAGCAGGACGAGCTCGCGGTGAGTTCCCACCGGCGGGCGGTCGCCGCGATCGACTCGGGAAAGTTCGCCGAGGAGACCGTGCCGGTGGAAGTTCCCGTCCGGAAGGGCGATCCGCAGGTCGTCGATCGGGACGAGCACCCCCGTGCCGACACGACAATCGAGTCGCTCGCTCGGTTGCGGCCCATCGTGGGCGCCACCGACCCCGAGGCGACCGTCACCGCCGGCAACGCCAGCGGGCAGAACGACGGTGCGGCAGCATGCCTCGTCACCACCCGGGCGGAGGCGGAGCGTCTGGGGCTCCGGCCCCTCGCACGCCTGGTCACCTGGGCGGTCGCGGGGGTGGAGCCGTCCGAGATGGGCATCGGACCGGTGCCGTCCACCGAACGGGCCCTGAAACGCGCCGGGCTGACCCTCGCCGACATCGACCTCATCGAACTGAACGAGGCCTTTGCCGCACAGGCGCTGGCCGTCACGCGCGAATGGAACTTCGGTGCACAGGATTTCGACCGCACCAATGTCAACGGCTCGGGAATCTCGCTCGGGCACCCCGTCGGCGCGACGGGAGTGCGGATCCTCACCACACTGCTGCGCGAGATGGACCGTCGCGGAGTCCGTTACGGCCTGGAGACGATGTGCATCGGCGGTGGCCAGGGGCTGACCGCCATCTTCGAAAGGGTCTGACAGCTCAGCTGTCGAGAGCCCGAATCCAGTCGGTGAGCGCCCGCACAACCTGTGCGGGCGCTTCCGGCATCAACGCATGGCTCGCGTTCGGCACGACGGTCACGGTAACCAATTCGCCGAACCGATCCCGCAATTCGTTCTCCGTCTCACGCGGACGGAACGGATCGAGAGCGGACTGCAGATCCAGGATCGGCTGGTGCGCGACATCCCACCACTCCTCCTTGGGTGTGGCGGACGAGGCGGCGAGCTGCCGCTTCGACACCCCCGGATACCAACCGGTGAGCCACTCCCTCGGATCGTTGCCGGGGGCGAAGAATCCGATCTGCAGGTAGCCGATCCGCTCTTCGTCGGGCAGTGACGAATCGGAGCATTTGACCGCCAGCGCCGTCAGCGCGGCCGGGTAGTTGCGGGCACCCGCCGCAGCCACGACGACGCCGCGCACCAGGTCGGGCCGGTCGGCGGCGAGCATCCGGGCGACGTAGTGCCCGAAGGCATGACCGAGAACGACGGCCGCACCGTTGTCCTGCGCCTCGATCACCGCTCCGATATCTGCGGCCAGGTCGCGCAACGTGATGTTCTCCAATGGTCCCGTGCTCCGGCCGATGCCACGCGGCTGGGGTCGGGAGACCCGGAAACCGTTCTGCGCGAGTCCACAAGCGACGTCGTCGTAGTCGTACGACTCGCGCCCGAGCGAAGGCAGCAGGATCACCGACGGACCGCTGCCCTCGACGACGACCTCGATCACGGCGGTCGCGGTGTGCACGAATTCCGTTGTCCGCGCAGGTGATGTGCTCGGCATGATGATTCCTCCACAAACGTCGATCCCCGGGCGACACGATCTTCCGCGTCGCCCGGGGGAGGGTGGGTGTCTCAGTCCGCGGCGGGATCGAGCGCGAAGTCGTAGCTGACAACCTTACGCCCGGCGTCGTCGAGCTGGGGATCCAGGAGGAGTTCGGGTTTCGTTGCGGTGGCGACGTCGTCGTCGATCCAGTCGCCGCCGGCGAAGTACAGTTGGGTGATGATCGGCTGCTTGCCCGGGGACGTCACCCGCAGGTGCAGGTGCGCCGGCCGCCACGGGTGCCAGCCGGCCCCCTCGATGAACTGACCGGTCGGGCCGTCGGTCGGGATCTGGTACGGGGCAGGCTCGATGGTGGTGATCTCGTACCGCCCCTCCGGGTCGGTGACGATGGTGCCGCGCAGGTTCCATTCCGGTAGGTGCGGCGCGAACTGCGAATAGTAGCCCTCGTCGTCGGCGTGCCACAACTCGATGGTGGCGCCGCCGAGGCCGGCCCCGTCGAGGTCGGTCACCCGGCCGCGGAGGACAAGCGCGGGGTGGGCCCGGTCCTCGTCGCGCATCGGCAGGGTGCACCGCGCGGGCAGTTCCGGTGCCCCGGGCACGTAGTACGGTCCCTCGATGCTGCCCTTGGTGCCCCGGAACCTGGTGGAGTTCACCTCCTCGATGTCGTGCTCGACGAACACGTCGAGCAGCAGCGGCCACTCGCCGCCCTCACCGACATCGATGAGCCACTGCTTGAGGACCCGGTACTCCGGGTAGGTGACGGCGTGCTTGTGGATCAGGGCGCTCAGCCCGGCGAGCGCCTCGGTGGCGATCGCGGACAGGCGTTCCGGGGACGTGTCGGCGGTGAACCTTGCGCCCTTGAACTTGTCGGTGGCGGCGTTGCCGGAGCCGACCGCGGTAGGGCTGTCGATGGTGGTCATGTTTCTCCTGGTCTGCGCGATTAGCTGCGGCCGAAGTAGGACACGTCGTCGTTGCCGATCAGGTCGGGCACGGTCCACCCGTCGAGGTCGTACTCGGCCAGGCACTGCTCGGCCAGACCCTTCATCGAGCTGACCGTGCCCCGGTTCTCGGCGAACATCAGCAGTTCCGCCTTCACGCCCTCATGGTTGCCGGCGTAGTTCCGTTCGTACAACTCGTGGCGGCCACCGAACTCGCTGCCGATCGAATCCCACAGTGCCTTCATGATCTTGACGCGTTCGACCGCGGTCATCCCCTCCGAACCGCGGACATACTTGTCCAGGTACGGGCGGACGTCGGGGCTCTTGAAGTCGGCGGACGAGGACGGCAGGTAGATCAGCCCGGACGCGACGTCCTGTTCGATGATCTCCTTGATCCGCGGGTAGCCCTGCTGCATGAACATCCGGTACGTCAGCCCGTACTCGAGCTTCGGGATGACGGTGTCGCCCACCCACGGTTCCGGGTCGCGGACCATCGATTCGGTGAGTGACCAGAACAGGTTCCGCCAGCCGATGACCTCGCCGACGCGGGTCTGCACGCCGCGGAACCCGCCCGCGCCGGTGGCGTCGAGGGCCTTCATCAGCATGCCGGCGATGAAGTCGAGCTTCACGGCGAGACGGGTGCAGCCCTGCAGGGTGAAACGCGGCAGGAACCCGGACTGCGGGAAGAACGCGTTGATCTTGTCGACGTCGCCGTACATGAAGACGTTCTCCCACGGCACCAGCACCTTGTCGAAGATGAAGATGGTGTCGTTCTCGTCCATCCGCGACGACAGGGGGTAGTCGAACGGGGAGCCCATCACCGCGGCCTGCTGGGTGTAGGAGGTTCGGCAGATCAGCTTCACGCCCGGTGCGTCCATCGGGACGGTGCAAATCAGCGCGAATTGCTTCTTCTTGATCGGCAGACCGTAGTGGGCGATGAAGTTGTAGTTGGTGATGGCCGAGCCGGTGGCCACGACCTTGGCGCCACTGACGATGAGTCCGGCGTCGGTTTCCTTCTCCACCTTCATGAACACGTCACCGACCTCGTCGGGCGGGAGCTGCCGGTCGACGGGCGGGTTGATGATCGCGTGGTTCCAGTACAGGACCTTTTCCTGCGATTCCTTGTACCAGCGCTCGGCGTTGTCCTGGAACGGCGAGTACAGCTCCTTGTTCGCGTGCAGGGTGCCGAGGAACGACGCCTTGTAGTCGGGGGACCGGCCCATCCAGCCGTACGTCATCCGCGCCCAGGTGGCGATCGCGTCACGATCCTTCAGCAGATCGTCGGAGTTCTTCGGCGCCCGGAAGAACGGCATCGTCACACCCCCGCTGCCGGTGTCCGTCGGTGTGGTCAGGGTGTCGACGTGCTCGCCGGTGTGCATCGCGTCGTAGAGGCGGGCGGTCATCCGGATCGGGTTACGGAACGCCGGATGCGTCGTGACATCCTTGACACGCTCGCCGTGCAGGTAGATCTCGCGGTCGTCGCGCAGCGACTCGATGTACTCGTCACCGGTCATCGGACGGGTGGCGAAGTTCGCGGTCCGGTTCGCTTCACAGTCGGCGGAGACATTGACCTTCGTGCGGTCGACGTCGGTATCGGGGGCAGCTTCGGTGGTGGTCATGGTGTTCCCTTTCGGTCAGGATTACGAGGCAGCCTGAGCGAGCTGCAGGTGGAGCGGAGTGAACGACGCGGCGGCATCGAACCATCCGCTGTGGGGGTCGTCGAGGCAGCCGTTCCACGCCGTGGTGCCCGAGGTGGCACCGAGGTCGTGGAAGGTGCTGCGGTAGAACAGCAGTGGGTCCTTGGTCGCGTCGACGGTCGCGTCGACGATCTCGCCGATGAAGATGATGTGGTCACCGCCGTCGTAGGAAGCCCAGGGTGAGCACGTGAGCGTGGCCGCGTTGCCGGACAGCGCGGGAGCGATGCCAGCGGAGTCCCACACCGGTTCCGTCCGTTGCGGTTTGCCCGCGAAGTGCATGGCCGTGTCGAGCTGATCGGCGGCCAGAATGTTCACCGCGAAAGGCGCATCACCGAGGTAGCTGCATGCCTTCGACTTCCGGGTCAACGTCACCTGGCACAGCCGCGGCTCTATCGAGACGGCGGTGAAGGCGGTGACGGTCGCGCCGTGCGGCTCACCGGCGGCATTGGCGCACGTGATCACGGTGACGCCACTGGCGAACTGGCCGAAAATGTTACGCAGAGTGCGCTGGTCCATTTCTCCTGACCGCCTTTCTGCACGATTCGTGCGATTACCCCTGCGATTGGGGACCTGCACAACGTATGACGGGCGTCACAGTCCGTCGATCCGCAATGCGAAGGCGCGATCCGGAACGCGAAACGGGTTTGCCGGACGTGGGTCGCCGGCGCTTGCAGTGACGTGAGTCACAGGCGATGCTAAGGTCGGGAGTTGCCCATGCGCGGTCGTGGCGCGAGGTGAGAGGTCTGGACGTACGCATGCGAGGACGGTTGGAAGGTCCCGGTTTCACCGACTGGGACGAGGTTCACGAGGTGGTCGCGGACGCGTACTTCCCTCACGAGCTGCGTCCGCTGTCACGGGACACCGCTGCGCGGTCTTCCCTGGAGTCCTCGCAGATGGGCCCGTCCAGGCTCGCCCGGATCGGTTTCGGCGCGCCCGTGTCGATCGAGTCCGACCATCCCGGTGCGTACGGCATCAACATCCCCCTGGCCGGCCGCATCGTCTCCGTCACCGGCGGGACGGAAGTGACCTCGACGCCGGGGCTGGCCACCATCTGCCCGCCCGACACCCGCACCGTCATCACCAACTGGAGCAGTTCCTGCGAGATCATCGGATTCAAGGTGGACCGGGACTACCTGCAGCGCGAAATGGACCGCGTGCTCGCACGGCCCGGCCAGGAGTTGCCGCGGCAACTCGACCTGCGCACCGGCGCAGGCGCCGACTGGCTGAGGTTCGTCCGCTCCGTCGCCGACCAGGCGTTGCGCGACAGCGTTCTCCTGCACAGCGATCAGGTGTCGCAACAACTGTGTGGAGCGTTGACCACCGCGCTCGTGCTCACCGCGATGCCGGACGACGACACGGGTGCCGCGGGAATCCGGCCGCGCATCGTCAAGCGGGTCATCGACGCGATCCAGCAGGACCCGGCCCGGCCCTGGAGCGCGGGGGAGATGGCCGAACTCGTCGGCGTGAGCGTCCGGCGCATGCAGCAGGGGTTCCGCGAATACGTGGGTATGACTCCGATGGAGTACCTCGTCGACGTGCGCCTCGAGCGTGTCCACGCCGACCTCACCGGAATTGGCTCCTGCGCTACCGTTTCCGAAGTCGCGACACGCTGGGGAATCATGCATACCGGAAGATTCGCCGCCGCCTACCGCCGCAAGTACGGCGTGACGCCGTCCGAGTCACTGCGCGATCGCGGGGTCTGATCGGTCCGGTGGGGAGGCTCGGTTTCGCCTCTGAAACGTGTCGGACCCTCGCGGTAGTATTCGCACATGAGTTCGACTGGGGGGTCGTCGGCGGGTAGCCGGGTGGCGGAGCATCTGTCGATGCTCGCTGCCGCGGTGGACGGGTTGCTCGATGCCGAGTTGTCGGACTCTGATCTCGTCGAGGTGATGCGCGGGGTGGAGCAGTGCCTTCGCCGCGCGGAGGCGGTCTCACACCGATTGGTCGTGGAGAGCGTGGAACGTTCGGTCCCGGCAAGTCTGGGGTATTCGTCGCCGAAGAAGCTCCTGATCGACGTGCTCCGGATCTCGGGCGCGGACGCGTCCGCCCGCGTCACCGCTGCCCGCGAGCTGGGCGTGTGGCACGCCCTCGCTGGCGTTCCGATGCCACCGGTGTTGCCGGAAACCGCTGCGGCACAGAGCGACGGTGACATCGGCACGGATCATGTGCGGGCGATTGCGAAGGTGATGCGCAAGATTCCCCACGCCGTCGACAACGACGCGGTCGCCGACGCCGAGGCCGTGCTCGCGAACTTGGTGAGAAGCGGAACCCCGGAGGATGTGGAGGAGGCCGGGCACCGGTTGCTGGCATACCTGAATCCGGACGGGAACCTCGGCGACGACCGAGACCGGAAACGCCGACGGGGCATCTCGATCGGTCGGCAGGACACCGAGCTGATATCGAGAATCTCCGGTGAGCTCGATCCCGTAGCGCGGGCGATGCTCGATCCGATCCTCGCCACATGGGCGCGGCCCGGAATGAACAACCCGAACGATCCCGCCTCGCCGGCCGGCGACGGCGAAGACCCGTCGATCGATCGTGACCTGTTGGCGGCGGCGGCCGTCCGCGATACCCGCACCGCAGCGCAGCGCAATCACGATGCGTTCAGCGCAGTGTTCCGGGCGCTGCTCGAGTCGGGGGTGCTCGGCCGGCACCGGGGCCTCCCTGCCACGGTGATCGTCACGATGACACTCGAGCAGCTGGAGCAGGCGGTCGGTGGTCTGGCCACGACCGCCACCGGTGGGTTGCTCCCGATCGCGGACGCATTAGTATTGGCCGAGGAGGCGCATCCGGTGCTCGCGCTATTCGACCATGCGGGTCGTCCACTGCACCTTGGTCGGCGACGTCGTCTGGCCAACGCCGACCAACGGCTCGCGCTGATCGCCGCAGATGGGGGTTGCACCCGGCCGGGGTGCTCGTCACCGGCGAGTCTGTGTGCGGTTCACCATGTCACGGACTGGCACAAGGGTGGGCACACCGACATCGAGGGTCTCGCCCTGGTCTGCGACGCCTGCCATGCTCAGGTCAACGACGGTCCGGCCGGATGGGCGACGAGGTCTGCGCCCCACCATTCCGCATACGCGGGCCGGACCGAATGGATTCCGCCACCACACATCGACCCCACCCGAAGACCGCGAATCAATAACCGACATCACCCCGGTGAGTTGATCGAGGATGCGCGGCGGCAGCTCACCCACAGTCCACCAGCAGGTGCCGCGGGCCTCGCAGCACCGGGTTGGGCCGGTAGGGCGGCGGGTCCTCGACGAGGCGCGGATTGTGGAGGCGGCGGATGAGTTCGGCGAGCGCCATCTGCCCCTCGAGGCGGGCGAGGGGAGCGCCGAAGCAACTGTGGATGCCGCTGCCCAGACCCACGTGCTGGTTGTCCGCGCGGTCGGGGACGAACTTGTCGGCGTCGACGAAGCGTTCGGGATCACGATTGGCCGATGCCAATGCCAGTACGAGCGGCGAACCCTTCGGGACCGTGACACCGTCGATTTCGATGTCCACGATCGGCGTTCGCTGACCCAGGAGATGCACGGGCGGTTCGAAGCGGAGCAGTTCCTCCACGGCCTGCGGCATCAACTGCGGTTCGGCGCGAAGACGTTCGAGAACATGGGGATTGCGCAGCAAGGTCAGCATGCCGTTGGTGATGAGGTTGACGGTGGTCTCATGCCCGGCGATGAACAGCAGGATGGAATTGGTGACCAACTCGACGGTGTTCAACTGACCGTCGGGCCCCGAATCGTTGGCCAGGCCCGACAGCATGTCGTCACCGGGATCGCGGCGACGGTCCTCGATGAGACCCGCCATGAACATGGCCATCTCCATCTGGGCCTTCTGCGCCACCTTCACCTGCTCGTTGTCGGCGCTGGTGCGACGCGGGTCGATGGCTGCCACCAACGCGTCGGCCCAGGCGTGGAACCTGGGTTCCTCCTCGTGGGGTACTCCGAGCAGTCGGCAGATCACGGTGACGGGGAAGGGGTAGGCGAAGTCGTCGACGATGTCGATGCGCTCCTTACCGTCCAGCCCGTCGACCAGTTTCGTGACGAGTGTGGCGAGTTCGCCACGCATGGAGTCGATTCGGTCGGGGCTGTGCGGCGGGCCGAACTGTCGCGTCGTCAGTCTCCGTAACCGATCGTGCTCGGGTGGATCGAGTTTGAGGAACGACTCCGGCCCGTCGCCGGCACGATCCGATCCGGGAAGTCCCGGACCACGGTTGTGCAGGTCGGAGCTGATCCGCGGGTCGTGCAGGAGCGCCATGACGTCGTAGTACCGTCCGACGAGGTAGGAGCCGTTGTCCTGCGGCGCCACCCGGGACTCGCGAAGTTCCTCGTACAGCGGATACGGATTCGGCCGGCTCGCCTGGTCGGTGATCCGCTGGAACAGCTGCGCACGCGACATGGACACTCTCCCTGTTACTTCGGTAGCGAGACGAACTCGACGCGACGTTCGGTGGGCAGATGGCCGGTCACCGCGACGGTGGGTCCGTGGCTGAGAACGGCCGGGTCCGGCAACTCCGACGCACGCACCTCGAACGGCTCCGCCCGGTCCATGACGTCGAAGTCCGGGGGGAACGCGGCCGCCGACTCGATCAAGCCCCGGTAGAAGTCGAGCCACTTACCCTGATTGAACGCCACAGCCGCCGTGACGCGTCCGCGGAAGCCGTACGCCGCCACGAATCGCCGGTCGGCGACGAAACCCTGCGTGATTACCACCTGATCGGAGTAGGTGGGGATACCCACGGACTTGATGTTGACGCCGAACTGGCTGGACCAGAACGCCGGAATCTCGAGGTGCGGTCGCCGACGGAGACCGTCGTGGATCATGTTGTGCGCCGCCACCTCGGCCTGACCGATCGCGTTGCCCCAGTGCTCCAGTGCCAGCAACTGGTAGTCGTAGAGCGGATGTGGCTGCCGCGCAACGTCACCGGCGACGAATACGTTGTCGGTGACGATGCCGTTGATGTCGAATGCCCGGCAACCGGCGTCGCACGTGACCCCGCGGGGTCCCGCGGCGAGACCGGAGCCGAACAGCCAGTCGGTGTTACGGATACTGCCCTGCGCGACGATCGCCACATCGACGTCGAGTGTGGTCCCGTCCGACAGGTGCGCACGGCACAGCTGCCCGTTGCCGTCCCCGTCGAGCCCGGTCACCGTGACCCCGGTGCGCAGGTCGACGCCGTGGTCGCGTTGCATGTCGGCCGCGACCGCCGCCACCACTCCGCCGAGCGCGCCGACCAGCGGTGCCGGGCCGCGTTCGGTGACCGTCACGGACAGCCCGCGCTCCCGGCACACCGACGCGATCTCCGAGCCGGTGAACCCGGCCCCGATCACCAGGACATGACGAGGTCCGGCGGACAGTCGCTCGTTCAGCCGGCGTGAGTCGTCGCAGGTTCGGATGGTGAAGACGCCGTCGAGTGCGGCCTCGGACGAGTTCGACCACGGCCTGGCGCGGACGCCGGTCGAGATCAGCACCTTGTCGAACTCGACGGTGGCGCCGTCGCTGAGAACAACCCGGTTGTTCTCCAGATCGAGACGGGTGGCCCGCACACCGAGCCGCCACTGCGCGTCGAGGTCCGGGCGGAAGGGCAGCGCCGCGTGGTCGGGCGGCATGATTCCGAGGAGCACGGCCTTCGACAGCGGGGGCCTGTCGTACGGCTCGTAGGGTTCGTCGCCGATCAGGGTGAGGGAACCGTCGAAGCCCTGCCCCCGCAGTGCCTCCGCGGCGCGCAGGCCCGCGAGCGACGCACCGACGATGACGATCCGCACGTCACTGCCCATCGTGTCGGTCGGGGATGTCCGTGGTGATGGCATGCACCGGGCACGCGGCGGCGGCTTGCGCCACATGGTCGCGTTCGTCCTCGGTGGGGCCCGCGTCGTAGAGAAGTGCCTCTTCTCCGTGAAGGGTGAAGACGCCGGGTGCGAGGAACACGCACTGCGCGTAACCCTGGCACCGATTGAGGTCGACGACGAGCTTCACGTCAATCATCCCGATTCTGAACAGTTCTGGTCACACGGGTCCACAGGGACTGCGCGGCGCACGGCCGTCCGATCGCGTCGGGCGGAGACCTCCACCCGGAAACCAGTATTCCGGAATGGCCGAACTGTTCGGTTTGGATCCGCTGTTCTGGAGCCATTCAGAAATGTGGCGCCGTCCGCCCCTACCGACGGGTAGTACCCTGAAGTAGTAACGAGAGTTACAAGTATCTTGCCGGAGTTCGTATCCTGCTGGCGAGAAACAACTTTCGGACACGGTCTCGATTCGGCAACACGGACGCCCCGATCGTGATGTGATGTGGTGACAAGAGACCGACAACGCCCAGTGGCGGCACCTCAGAGGCGGAAGATTGACGATCGAAGCTCACCGCGACACCCGCGCGACACGGCACCTGTCCGCTTTGGACGGTGCAGTACAGATCCTGACCACCGCGCGCGGTAGCTCGTACAGCGCGGACCAGGCCTTCGACGAACTACTCGATTCCTCCATGCGGCATCAGGTCGATGTCGGGGATCTGGCGGAAGCCCTCGCCGACCTCGCCGACGGCGTGCACCCCGCCGCAGACGACCATCGACGGGCACGGGACGTGGCCACCCGGGAATGGGGAGCCCTCCTGTCCGGTAACACCGGCTAACCGGCGCAGTCGATACACGTCTGCGCGGCAGGTAGCGCGTCGAGCCGGACGTCGGCGATCGGCAGGCCGCACCGAGTGCAGAGGCCGTACGTCCCGTCGTCTAGCCGCTGCTGCGCCGCCGCCAGATCCTCCAACTCGCGCCGCGCGTCGGCCAGTAGCGCCGACACCTGGGCCCGCTCGAACGCGATGGTCGAACCCTCGGGGTCGTGTTCGTCGTCGTCCGTGGTGAATTCCGAACCCTCCACGATCGCGGTGAAACGGCCGGTCAGCGATGCGATCCGGCGTTCGGTGTCGGCGCGTTCCTCGGCGATTCGGGTGTGGTGTTCCGGGACGGTCATGTCTGGGTCAACGTCGGTAACGGCCCGGTGCTTCCCCACGTAATCCGCTCGATCGACCCAGAATTTTCTGTCAGGCTTCCGGCATGGGACGCACATTCGAGGAGTTGGTGGCCGAGGCGGAATCCGTGTCGGTGGACGGCTGGGATTTCTCCTGGCTGGACGGCCGGGCCACCGAACAGCGGCCGTCGTGGGGATACCAGCGCCTGATGGGTGAACGGCTCGCGCGCGCGAAGGCCGCTCTGGACATCCAGACCGGGGGCGGGGAGGTCCTCGCCGGTGCGGCGAAGATGCCTCCTGTGATGGTGGCGACGGAATCGTGGCCGCGCAATGTCGCGAAGGCCACGGCGCTGCTGCACCCGCTCGGTGCGGTGGTGGTGGCCGACGCGGACGAGCCGCCGCTGCCCTTCGCCGACGGCGCCTTCGACCTGGTGACGAGCAGGCACCCCACCACGGTGTGGTGGGACGAGATCGCCCGCGTCCTGCAACCCGGAGGCACGTACTTCTCGCAGCACGTCGGTCATGCGAGTGTCTTCGAACTCGTCGAGTACTTCCTGGGGCCGCAACCGGAGAAGGTGCGGCGTGGCCGCCACTACGAGGACGAGTGTGCGGACGCGCAGGCCGCCGGTCTCGACGTCGTCGATCTCCGCTTCGAATCCCTGCGGATCGAGTTCTTCGACATCGGCGCCGTCATCTACTTCCTGCGCAAAGTGATCTGGATGGTGCCCGGCTTCACCGTCCAGCAGTACCGCGAGCGGCTGCGGGAGCTCCATGAGCTGATCGAGGCGGAGGGGCCGTTCGTGGCGCACTCGACCCGCTTCCTCATCGAGGCTCGCACCCGCGGCTGACTCAGCCCATCGACTTCGACCCGTCGAGAGCCTCCCGGATGATGTCGGCGTGCCCGGCGTGCTGGGCGGTCTCGCCGATGATGTGGAGCAGGACACGGCGGGCGGACCAGCGTGATCCCGGTTCGAACCACGGCGCTTTCGGCAGCGGATGCGAGATGTCGAGGTCGGGCAGCGAGGCCACGATCTCGTCGGTCCGGTGCCCCACCTTCGCGTACCGGTCGAGGACGTCGGCCAGCGTCTCGTCGTCGCGGAGTGTGAACTCCTTCTCGCGATTGTCGGTGCCGGTGCCGTCCGCGGGACCGCCCCGAACGGCGTCGGTGCCGCGCACGATGAAGTCGGCCCACACCCGTTCGACGTCCGACACGTGTTTGACGAGTCCGCCCAGGCACAGTTCGCTCGCCGTCGTGCGCTGGGCCGCCTGCTCGTCGGTGAGGTCCCGGACGGTGTAGCGGAGGAAGTAGCGGTGCTTCGCCAGCGACTCCAGCAAATCGGCACGCTCGCCGGTCGTCGACGTTTTCGCGGTAGAGGTCACGGTGATCACCTGCTCCAGCCGGTCCGATGATGCCCATTCGACCGTAGCGGTCAGCCGCCGTGCGCGGTGACATAACCGGTCGCGCGGCCGTGGGTGTCGAGTTCCCACCCCATCCGCTTCCGGGACCGGAGCGTGACCGACGAGTCGATGATCTCGAGACTGGGGGCTCGGCTCTCCAGCCACTCCTGAACCCGCAACAGGTCGGGCAGCGAGGGCACCCACATGCTGACGAGGAAGTTCGCGGGCCCGGTGAGCGACATGCACAACCTCAGTTCGGGCCGGGTGTTGACGATCTCCACGACCTCCCGGTGTGCGCGCACGGGCAGGCGGCACCACCACGTGACGGTGATGGGCCACCGCGTCGCGTCCTGGGCCACGTCGCAGCGCAGCACCACCGCACGGGAGCGCAGCAACCCCGCGAGCTGCCTGCGAACCGATGATGCCGGCCGGTCGATGACCGAGGCGATCTCGCGCGCGGACGCCCGGCCGTTCCGGGTGAGTTCGCGGACGAGCGCGCGGGCGACCTCGTCCGTCAGGCTTTCCGGCCGAGCCGATCCGGACTGCGGAGGGGTGCTTTCCAGCGCGGCGATCGCGGCGGACTGTGCCGTGTCCAGGGAATCGAGGCGCCAGCGACTGCCCTCCGCGTGGAGTGCGGTGCACGTGTGGGTCCGGGTCGAATTGACGCTCGGATGGCCGGGCAGTTCCTCGAGCACCAGGTCCGACAACTCGTTCAGGGATCCCGTCTGCACGGTCAGAATGAGGTCCCGCCCGCGCGCCGCTTGCTCGATGGACGCCACCCGCGGGTCGCGAGTGAGGGCCTCGACCAGCGCCTTCGTGCCGCTGAGATCGCACGTCACCTCGATCATGGCGGTGAATGCACCGGCGCCCGTCATCGGCGCGGGGTACGCGGTGATCCAGGCCAGTCCGCGCTCGGTGATCGACTCCCATCGCCTCGCCAGCGTCGCGGACGTCGTCCGCAGGATCGGGGCGAGCTCGGACCACGTCGCCCGCGGACGGATCTGCAACGCGTGAATGAGCGAAAGCTCGGATTCTGTCAGAATTTCGCGCATAGAACACTTTCTGAGTCAGTACAGGTGATCGTTTTCGACGATCTCGGCAGTCCGTCGCTGCGCGGATCACAGCATATGACCACCGACGCATTCGGTCGAGAAAGTGACCACCGACATAAGGGAGAGCAATGAATCTCGTGGACGACGCCCGCGCCCTCCAGGGCGACCTCGTGCAATTGCGTCGCGTACTGCACCGCGAACCGGAGGTCGGACTGGACCTGCCGCGCACGCAGGAACGTGTCCTCGAGGCGTTGGACGGCCTGCCGCTCGAGATCTCGACGGGAACGAACACGACGTCGGTGACCGCGGTGCTCCGCGGCGGCAGGCGCTCGATCGACGCCACGCAGACGGTGCTGCTGCGCGCCGACATGGACGGACTCCCGGTCACCGAACAGACAGGACTCGACTTCGCTGCGCAGAACGGCGCCATGCACGGATGCGGACATGATCTGCACACCGCTGCGCTGGTCGGCGCGGCGCACCTGCTCAGCCGTCATCGCGACCACTTGGCGGGTGACGTCGTCCTGATGTTCCAGCCCGGCGAGGAGGGGTGGGACGGCGCCAAGGTCATGGTGGACGAGGGTGTGCTCGACGCCGCCGGGCGCCGCGCCGACACCGCCTACGGCATGCACGTCTTCTCCTGCCAGAAGCCGCAGGGGCGGTTCTTCTCCAAGGCGGGCACGCTGCTCGCCGCGTCGTACAAGCTGACCGTCACGGTGCGCGGGGCGGGCGGCCACGGATCGTCCCCGTCGACTGCCCGGGATCCGATCACCGCGCTGGCCGAGATGATCACGTCGCTGCAGACGATGGTCACCCGGACGTTCGACGTGTTCGACCCCGTCGTGGTGACGGTCGCGAACGTGCAGGCCGGGTCGCGGCACAACATCATTCCCGACGATGCGCGGTTCGAGGCGACGGTGCGGTGCTATTCGCCCACCACGTACGAGAAGGTCCCGGCGGCGCTGCGCCGGGTGCTGGAGGGGGTGGCGTCCGCGCAACGCGTCGAGGTCGACGTCACCGTGGCCCCCGAGTTCCCGATGACAATCAATGACGTGGACGAGGTCGCGTTCGGTGCCGAAGTGGTCAGCGACCTCATGGGCGAGGACCGATACGAGACGGTCACCCATCCGATGGCAGGGTCCGAGGACTTCTCCTACGTCCTGCAGGAAGTGCCCGGTGCGTTCATCGGACTGGGCGCGTGCATGCCCGGTGCCGATCCCGCGGCCGCTCCGATGAACCATTCGCCCCGAGCGCAATTCGACGACGCGGTGCTCGCCGACGCCGCCACCATCTACGCCGGACTGGCCGTTCGACGGCTGGACAAGGCCCGATCCGACAATGCTGCTGTGGCGGCGGGGAGCGACGCACGATGACCGAGATCGCCACCGAGAGCGGGACCGTGAACACCGTCCAGCAGAGATCCGAGCGCTGGGAGAAGGCGCGCGCGATCGTCGGCGTGGGCACGGGCAACGGGATCGAGTACTTCGACTGGACCGTCTACGCGACGTTCGCCGCGTTCTTCGCCCCGCAGTTCTTCCACACCGGCTCCGCGGTCTCCGACCTGCTCGCGTCGTTCGGAGTCTTCGCTGTCGGATTCGTCGCCAGACCGTTCGGCGGTCTGCTGTTCGGCTGGCTGTCGGATCGGCGGGGACGCAAACTGTCGATGACGCTCGCCGTCGGACTGGCGGCCGTCGGCAGTCTCGTCATCGGTCTGACGCCGACCCATCAGACGATCGGCGTCGCGGCGGCGGTGGTCCTCGTCGTGGCGCGTCTCGCGCAGGGTGTCGCGCACGGCGGCGAGTTGCCGTCCGCGCAGACCTACATCGTCGAATTCGCGCCGACGGCCCGGCGTGGACTGTGGTCGAGTCTCATCTACATTTCCAACACCACCGGGGTCGTCGTCGGCACGCTTCTCGGCGCATTGCTCACGACGACGCTGAGTTCGGAACAGATGGCCGACTGGGGTTGGCGGGTGCCGTTCCTGCTGGGCGGCGTGCTCGGGCTGTTCGTGTTGTGGATGCGGTCCCGGATGAAGGAGACCGAAGTCTACGAGGAGTCGGGTGACGAGTCCGCGAAGCAGTCGATGTGGCAGCTGTTCCTGGCGCACCGGCGGCAGGTGTTCCAGATCCTGTTCTTCACCGTCGGCGGCACCGTCGTCTACTACGTGTGGGCCGTGTCGGCGCCGGCCTACGCGATCGCCGTCCGGGGCATCGATCCGTCCGGCGCACTGTGGGCGGGGGTCGGCGCGAACCTCGTATTGATTGCGTCCCTGCCGTTGTGGGGTGCGTTGTCGGACCGGATCGGACGCAAGCCGGTGCTGTACATCGGCAACGTCGGTATCGCTGCCCTGCTGTTCCCGCTCAACGCCATGATCGGGCACAGCGCGGTCACGCTGTTCTTCGCGATGGCGATCGCCCTGTTCGTGATGGGCGCGATCCTGTCCGTCATGCCGGCGATGATGGCCGAACTGTTCCCGACCGGGTTGCGTGCCGCCGGTGTCGGGGTGCCGTACTCGATCGGTGTGGCGGCGTTCGGCGGGACCGCGGCGTATGTCCAGACGTTCTTCGCCGACCGCGGTACGCCGGACCTCTTCGAGTGGTATGCGCTCGCGCTGGTCGCGGTCTCGATCGCCGCACTGTTTACGATCCCCGAGACCCGGGGACAGGATCTCGCGTCCCAGACGTAGCGCACGTGAGTGGCAACGCGTGCTCCCGTACGCTTTGCCACTCACGCGCGGGGGAGGCCCTATCTTGAAGCGGTGAAGACACACTCGGTACGGATGGCGCGAGCCGCGGCAAGCGTCGCGATCGCATCGCTGACGGTGGGCGGCACCTGCCTCGCCTCCCCGGCCGCGTTCGCGGACGAGGCCGAACGCGCGCCGGGGAGCGTCGTGGAGGTCGAGTCTCTGCCCGTCGACCTCTGGATCCCCGGCGCCGCCGACGCGCAGCGAATCACCTACTGGTCGATCGGGTCCGACGGGAGCCCCGCACTCAGCAGCGGCGCCCTGTACGTGCCGCCGGGGGAGGCGCCCGACGGGGGATGGCCGGTGGTCGCGTGGGCGCACGGCACGTCCGGTCTCGCGGACGACTGTGCGCCCTCGCTCGTCGGGCCTGCGCTCCCCGAGCGGGACTACCCGTACCTCGGACGCTGGCTCGACCAGGGATACGCCGTCGTCTCCACCGACTACGTCGGCCTCGGCACACCGGGTGTGATGCCGTACCTCGACGGAAAGGTCGAGGCGCACAGCGTCGTCGACTCGGTGAAGGCCGCCCGCGCCGTCGACGAGTCCCTGTCGAACAAGTGGGTCGTGGTCGGCCAGTCGCAGGGCGGCGGCGCCGCGATCACCACCGCCCGCTACGCCACCGAGTACGGCGGCGAGACGCTCGACTACCGCGGGGCCGTGGGAACGGGTGTGCCCGCGAACATCGAGCTGACACTGCTGCCGCTCGGCCCGGGAGTGCCGCCCACGGCGATCCCCGCCGGCCTCACGTCGTACCTGTTCTACATCCTCGCGGGACTGCGGTCGGCGCACCCCGAGATCGACCTCGACTCGTATCTCACCCCGCTCGGCGCCCACTACGTGAACGCCGCGGAGCAGCTGTGCGTCAACGACCTCCACGACGCCGCGGAGGGTGTGGTGGTCGGCGCCCTGTTCAGTAAGCCGCTGAACCAGATCCCGAACTTCCACGGACTGCTCGTGGACTACATGGGCGTCCCGACGAGCGGGTACGACCGTCCCCTGTTCATCGGGCAGGGGCTCACCGACATCGACGTGCCCGCGCCCTCGGCGTTCTCGCTGGTCGCGGCGCTGACCGCCAACGGTGAGCCGGTCATGTTCAAGACCTATCCCACCGACCACAGCGGCACGCTCGTCGATTCGCAGGCCGACACCATCCCGTTCGTGCGGGGGCTGTTCGACTGAGTGAACGCGGCACTGTCCAGATTCCGGACAGTTGCTCGCCGCGCCCGCAGGCACTATGGCGTGGGTCACACTGGGTGGGTACGTTCGGGTGTGAGTCGTGCACCGGTGCACGACCTGACCCGCGCGCGGCAAGGAGTCGAGGTTGGAGTTTGGCGGCATGACCGGGCACGCGGCGATGCGGCCGGAGATCGCGTTGTCCTGGAAGCGTTCGGCGCTCAGCGGCCTGGAACCGAGTTCGACGCCGACCGGTGACTCCTGCTCCGACCTGGACAAGTCCAGCCGGCTGTTGCAGGCGGCCCGGCCCGTCCTCGACGAGATGGAACAGCAGATCCAGGGCACCGGATTCTGTGTCCTGCTCGCCGACCGCGACTGCCGCATCGTCGCCCGGCTCTTCGACGGCCCCCGACTCGAGCGTCTGATCGACGGCGCCGGGGCGGTGCTGGGGTCGAGGTTCGGCGAGGACTGCGTCGGGACCACCGCGCTGGGGACTCCGATGGAGGTCCGGCGTGGAGTCGTGATTCACGGCGAGGAGCATTACCTCGAGCGGTTCAAGGACCTCAGCTGTTACGGACACCCGATCGTGCATCCGGTGACGCGCCGCGTCGAGGGCATCCTCGACATGACGGGCGTCGCGTCGCGTGCCAACCCGCTGTTCGCCCCGTTCCTGGCCCGCGCGGCGGGGGACATCGAACGACGGCTGCTCGAAGGGTCCAGGGTGTCTCAGCAGCGGCTCGTGGACGCGTTTCAGCGGGTCTCGCCGCAGAATCAGATGGCGGTCACCGCGATCGGCGAGGACATCCTGCTCAGCAATCGGGTGGCGCTCGACCTGCTCCAGGTGTCCGATCACGCGACGCTGCGGGGGCTTGCCGCGGACCTGCGTCCGGAGCAGTCGAAGACGGTGCGCATCCAACTGTCCTCGGGCGAACCGGCGTTGGTCCGCGCCGACCGCGTGGCAGGCACGGACGGCGGGGCCGTGTTCGTCGTCCGGCCGGACCGCCGGACCAGCACCCCCATCCGGCGCGGCAAGTCCCCGTCGAGTTCCGTCGTCGAACGCAGCAGGTCGGAGTTGTCGCGGCTGCGCGGGACCCGGGATCCGGTGGTGATCAGCGGCGAACCGGGAACCGGCAGGACGACGGCGGTCCGCGACCTGGCCGGCGACCGGTCGCTCGTATGCATGGACGCCACCGCCATCGCTCTCGACGGCGCCGAGGCCTGGACCGACCGACTTCTCTCGCTGGCGGCGGGACCCTCCGCGGTCCTGGTGATCGAGGAAGTGCAACTGTTGCCCGAGTCGATGCTGCCGCTGGTCGTGAAGATGCTGGCGGCCGACGCGGGGCCACGCATCGTGATGACGAGTTCTCCTCTGGGTGACCTGCCGCCGGGCGTGGCGGGTCTGGTGGGCCGCTGTCCCGGACAGGTAGTGCTTCCGCCGCTGCGGCAACGCAGCCGCGAATTCGCGGACATAGCGCAGGGGATCCTCGATTCGGTCCGTCCCGATCTCCGGCTCACGGCGAGCGCGCTCGACGCTCTGATCGCCCGCGACTGGCCGGGCAACATCGCGGAACTGTCCGTCGTGCTGCAGGCCGCCGCGGGCAGACGCAGCAGCGCGAACATCGCTGTCGCGGATCTGCCCGACCAGTATCGGACGCCGACGCGGGTGTCCCGGCTGGCCGGCCGCGAGCGCGCCGAACGCCAGGCCATCGTCGACGCACTGCAGGAATGTGGCGGCAACAAGGTGCACGCCGCGGCCGCGCTCGGCATCAGCCGCAGCACGCTCTACGTCCGGATCCGAGCCCTCGATATCACCGTCTAGCTGCAGTTTCATCCACCGATCCGCGACCGTCCGGAGGTGTCCGAAGTCAGGACAGTTAGTGATATGGCAACCAGTGCACTATGAGCCACGTCACATTCACAACTTCGGAGGTTTTGATGACAGCGACGATCGAACCCAGCCAAGCGGAACTCTTGCCGTCGGTACGGAACTTTCTGTCCGGCACCAAGCGATTCCTCGTCGGAGGGCAGTGGGTGGAATCAGCGAGCGGCGAGACGTTCGAGACGATCGACCCGGCCACCGGGCAGGTGCTGACCACCGTCGCGCGCGGTGGCGCCGAAGACGTCGACCGCGCGGTCCGGGCCGCTCGCACGGCATTCGACGAGGGCCCGTGGGCGACCATGAAGCCCAACGAGCGGGAACGGCTGATCTGGCGGGTCGGCGACATCCTCTCGGAGCGCGCCGAGGAATTCGGCCAGCTCGAGGCGCTGGACAACGGCAAGTCGGCGGGCATCGCGGCCGCTGTCGACGTCGCCTGGTCGGCCGACATCTTCCGCTACTTCGCGGGCTGGGCCACCAAGATCGAGGGCAGCACGGTCAACGTGAGCATGCCGTTCGTCCCCGGTGGCCAGTTCCATGCGTACACGCTGCGTGAACCCGTCGGCGTCTGCGGTCTGATCGTTCCCTGGAACTTCCCGTTGCTGATGGCCGCGTTCAAGCTGGCCCCCGCGCTCGCCGCAGGCAACACGGTGATCCTCAAGCCCGCGGAGCAGACCCCGCTCACCGCGATCCTGCTCGGTGAGGTGTTCGAGGAGGCCGGCTTCCCGCCCGGCGTCGTCAACATCGTCACCGGCTACGGCGACGCGGGCGCGGCACTGTCGGCCCACGACGACGTCGACAAGATCGCGTTCACCGGCTCCACCGAGGTCGGGAAGAAGATCGTCGACGCCGCCAGGGGCAACCTGAAGAAGGTGTCGCTCGAACTCGGCGGCAAGAGCGCCAACGTCGTGTTCGCGGATGCGGACTTCGACGCCGCCGTCACCGGATCGCTCAACGCCTGGCTGTTCAACCACGGCCAGTGCTGCGTCGCCGGCACCCGGATGTTCGTCGAGGACAGCATCTTCGACGACTTCACCGCAGCGGTCGCCGAGGCCGCCGGCCAGGTCAAGATCGGCCCAGGACTCGACCCCACCACCCAACTCGGACCGCTGGTGTCGCAGGAACAGTTCGACAAGGTCACCGGCTACCTGGCCGCCGGACTCGCCGACGGCGCCCGCGCCCTCACCGGCGGAAAGCGCTGGGGCGACACCGGCTTCTACGTCGAGCCGACGGTGTTCGTGGACGTGAAGCCCGAGTTCAGCATCGTCGAGGAGGAGATCTTCGGCCCCGTCGTCGCAGCGCTCCCGTTCAACGCAGAGGAGGGAGTCGCAAAGGCGGCGAACAGCAGCATCTACGGCCTCGCCGCCGGAATCTGGACCAAGGACCTGTCCAAGGCCCACCTCACGGCCCGTCAGCTCAAGGCCGGTTCGGTGTGGATCAACCAGTACAACGGGTTCGACACCGCCATGCCGTTCGGCGGATACAAGCAGTCCGGGTGGGGACGTGAGCTCGGGGCCACCGCCATCGATCTCTACACCCAGACCAAAGCCGTCAACATCGCACTCTGACCGTCACTCAACGAGGAGAGAAGACATGAAGACCAAAGCAGCGGTTCTGTTCGAGACGCACAAGCCGTTCGAGATCATCGAACTCGATCTGGACGGTCCGGGTCCCGGCGAAGTGCTCATCAAGTACGTCGCGGCAGGCCTGTGCCACTCGGACCTGCACCTCACCGACGGCGATCTGCCGCCGCGTTTCCCCATCGTCGGCGGGCACGAGGGTTCCGGCATCATCGAGGAAGTCGGCCCCGGTGTCACCAAGGTGAAGCCCGGCGACCACGTGGTCTGCAGCTTCATCCCGAACTGCGGCACGTGTCGGTACTGTGCCACCGGCCGCCAGAACCTGTGTGACATGGGCGCCACGATCCTCGAGGGGTCGATGCCCGACGGATCGTTCCGGTTCCACTCGGGCAAGCAGGATTTCGGTGCCATGTGCATGCTCGGCACGTTCGCGGAGCGCGCCACCATCTCCCAGCACTCGGTGGTGAAGGTGGACGACTGGCTCCCGCTCGAGACCGCCGTCCTCGTCGGCTGCGGTGTGCCGTCCGGTTGGGGCACCGCGGTGTACGCCGGCGGAGTTCGCGCCGGTGACACCGTCGTCATCTACGGCATCGGCGGACTCGGCATCAACGCGGTGCAGGGCGCGGTCAGCGCCGGCGCCAAGTACGTCGTGGTGGTGGATCCGGTGGCCATGAAGCGGGAGGCCGCGCTGAAGTTCGGCGCCACCCACGCGTTCGCGGACGCCGCGACCGCGGCGGAGAAGGTCAACGAACTGACCTGGGGACAGGGCGCCGATCAGGCCCTCATCCTCGTGGGCACTGTCGACGAAGAGGTGGTGCAGAACGCGACCGCCGTCATCGGCAAGGGCGGCACCGTCGTCATCACCGGCCTCGCCGACCCTGCCAAGCTCACCGTGCACATCTCGGGAACCGACCTGACCCTGAACCAGAAGACGATCAAGGGTTCGCTGTTCGGCTCGGCCAACCCGCAGTACGACATCGTCCGACTGCTACGCCTGTACGACGCGGGTCAGCTCAAGCTCGACGAGCTGATCACCACCAAGTACACGCTCGAGCAGGTGAACGAGGGCTACCAGGATCTGCGGGACGGAAAGAACCTGCGTGGCGTGATCGTCCACCAGCAGTAGGCGGCTTCGCCGCCCGTGCGCCTTTCTGGTTGTGCTAGCTACCAGAAAGGCGCACGGGCGCTCCGCGCCACACGTCGGCGAGCAGGTCGTACGTCTTCAGCCAGGACTCGGTGTTCTCGGCATGGGAGGCGACGATCAGCTCGTCGGCCTGCGCGTGCTCTGCGAATTCGTCGAGGTACGTCTTGACCTCGGTGGGGGTGCCGACGGCCGAGTAGCGCACCATCTGCGCGACCTGCTGACCCGCCGGGGACGTCATGATGAGGTCGACCTCCTCGGGGGTGAACTTCTGCCCGCGACCGACCATCTGCACCACCCGCCGCCGCAGGGACGCTTCGAACTGCCGGTGCGCGTCCTCGGTGGTGTCCGCGGCGATGGCGTTGACGCCGGCGATGACGTACGGCTCGGACAGATCCTCGGACGGCTCGAACCGCTCCCGGTACAGCGTGACGGCATCGACGAGCGAGTCGGGGGAGAAGTGGGACGCGTTGGCGTAGGGGAGTCCGAGCTTCGCGGCGAGCTGTGCGCCGAACGTCGAGGACCCGAGGATGTAGAGGGGAACGTTCGTACCCTTGCCGGGGATCGCGTCGACGCCGGGAACCCGTGACACACCGCGGAGGTATGCCTGGAGTTCCAGCACGTCCTGCGGGAAGCGGTCCGCGGACGCCGGGTCGCGGCGCAGCGCATACATCGTCTTCTGATCACTGCCCGGGGCGCGTCCGAGTCCGAGGTCGATGCGACCGGGGTGCAGTGTCTCGAGGGTGCCGAACTGCTCCGCAATCGTCAGCGGCGCGTGGTTCGGCAGCATGATGCCGCCGGCGCCGAGCCGGATGCTCTCGGTGTGCGCGGCGACGTGCGCGATGAGGACGCTCGTCGCGGATGAGCCGATCGACGGCATGTTGTGGTGCTCCGCGTACCAGATGCGGCGGTACCCGCGGGTCTCCGCGAGTTGCGCGAGCTTCACGCTCGCATCGAAACTGTCCCGCGCCGTGTCGCCCTCGCGGATGTAGGCCAGATCGAGAATCGACAGAACAGCGCTCACGGGATTCGTCACCTTTCGTCACCAAGAACAGGCGCGTGAGGTTGGCCTCGCGCACTACCTCTGGGTTCAACCGCAGAGGTAGTGCGCGTATTCCGGGCGACCGGAACGGTCAGGCGTCGACGAGGGGACGCAACGTGCGCCCGGTGAGTTCGACGATGCCGGGTTCGTGCCCGTTGGCGACGAGATTGAGGACGATGCCGTCGATTCCTGCGTCGAGGACACGGGCCTTCAGCTGTTCGGCCACCTCGTCGGGGGCGCCGCAGAACTGCCGGTCGGTGGCGGCGGCGCGTTCCTCGTCCGACGCCTTCGACAGGTCGACACCCTGCGTGAGCAGGAAGTCGTGCTGGAGCTGCCGGGCGCGGTCGCCGTCCTCGTCGATGATGACGAAGGCGAGATAGCTGGTCTCCAGCGTGGACCGGTCGCGACCGATCTCCGAGCACCGGGCATCGAGAGCCTCGAGCTTGCGCGGCAGTTCGCGGGCGTTGCAGATGATGTTCAGGTGGTCCGCGAACCGGGCGGCGAGACCGAACGTCTTCTTCTCACCGCCACCTCCGAGCATGATCGGCAGGTTGTCGCGGATCCGTGGCTCGTTGATCGCGTTCTCGACGTGATACCACTTGCCGTCGAACGTCGGACGTTCGCCGTGCAGCATCGGCGCGATGATCTGCAGTGCCTCGTCGAGTCGTTCGAATCGGTCGGTGAACGTGCCGAACTCGTAGCCGTACTGCTTGTGCTCGAGTTCGAACCAGCCGGCGCCGATTCCGAGGACGGCCCGTCCGCCGCTGGCGACGTCCAGGGTGGTCACCGCCTTGGCGAGCATGGGAGGGTTGCGGTAGGTGTTGCCGGTGACCAGGGCGGACAGCTGGATGGTGTCGGTGGCCGTGGCGAGGGCGCCGAGGGCGGTGTACGCCTCGAGCATCGGTTCGTCGGGCGCACCGATACCCGGCAGTTGATAGAAGTGGTCCATCACGAATGCGGTGTCGAAGCCCGCGGATTCGGCCTCGCGGGCCTGCGCGACGACGGTCGGGAACAGGTCCGCGACGGGGGTGGAGTAACTGAAATTCGGCATCTGGTATCCAAGGCGAATAGTCACCCGTTCGACGCTACTCGGATGTCGGCGTGGGCACCTCCCCGAATTCGAGGGTGGGTAGGTGCGCACCCTGGGGTGCCTGGCGGAGGCGGTGCGGGTCGAGCAAGCTGTTGATTGGTGCCACAGCAGTCGCCGATCCGACATCCGCGACGACTCTGCGCAGTGGGGTGATGGAGTGCAGAGCGCAGCAGCCCGAGGGGGAAAGATGAACTTCGATTTCGATTCGCAGCAATCCGGTGGTACGGCGTGCGCCTGCCCGGAAAGGCCCACGCTTGTCCGGCCCGATGTCGCCATCGTGGAACGCCCGCTCGGGCACCCGACGCGATCGACGGTGGGCGCCTTCCCGCTGACCGCGGCGCAGCGGTCCATCTGGTTCGCGCAACAGCTCACACCGGAGATCCCGTACGTCATCGCCCACTACGTAGATCTGCGCGGTCCGGCCGAACTCGCCGTTCTGCGTGACGCCACCCGTCGCGCGAATCGCGAATTCGGCTGGGGGTCGGTGCGCCTGGTGGACATCGACGGGCAGCCGCATCAGGTCGTGGACCCGACCGTCGACGACCGGGTGCCGACCACCGACCTTCGCGGCGAGGACGATCCGGTCGACGCTGCTCACCGCTGGATGCGGAACGATCGGAGCGCTCGCACCGACATGTACGACGGACCGCTCCTCGTCTCGCACGTTCTGCAACTGGGCGACGATCACTATTACTGGTACTCCCGCGCTCACCACATCGTGTCGGACGGGTACGCCGCGATGATGCTGATGAGCCGTACGGCCGAACTGTATGTCGCTGCCATCGAGGGCAGGGAACCGCCGGACAGCCGAATCGTGGGACCGGAACCTCTCGTGCGAGAAGACGCGACCTACCGTGCCTCCACCCGGTTCGCCCGCGACCGCGACTACTGGCGCGGCACCGGCGGCGACCCGGCTTCGGTCCTCAGCCTCAGCGGCCGCACGGCGCGACCCGTCACCGACGCCCGGACGGCGACCGGGCACACGAGTCCGAGCGGGAACTCACGGAATTCGACGGCTGTGACGGTCGCCGCCTTCGCCGCCTACCTTGCCAGGACGACCGGCGTCGACGACGTCGTCCTCTCGTTGCCGGTGTCGGCGAGAACGACGGCCCGCCTCAGGTATTCGGGCGGTTCGGTGTCCAATGTGATCCCGTTGCGGTTGAAGGGGATCGGTTCTGCCACAGTCCGTCATTCGGTCGGAACCGCCGAGGCGGCGTTGACGGCGGCACTGCGCCATCAACGCTACCGCCGCGAGGACATCGGCCGGGACCTCGCCACGGGTGGTGTCGAACTCATGCATTTCGGTCCGGTGGTCAACGTCATGATGTTCACGAAGGAGATCACGCTCGGCGCCGTGAACGGGACGGTCCGGGTGCTCACCACCGGTCCCGTCGCCGACCTCGCCGTCAACATCTATCCTGGGGCCGAGGGCAGTGCCGCCCGCATCGACTTCGAGGGAAACCCGGCACTGTACGACCACGCCGAACTGACCGGACATCACGCGCGTTTCCTCGCCTACCTCGACCGGTTCACCGAATCGCTCGAGTCGGAACGACCGGTCGCCGACCTCGACGTCTTCTTCGCCGGCGAGCGCGAAGATTTCGCTCCCGCGCAGGGACGTCCGGATGCCGACCCGATCACACTCGATCGTCTCCTCGCGGGGACCGTCGCGGACGCCCCGGGGGCGATCGCGATCCGCGACCGCGGGCGGGAACTGTCCTACGGCGACCTGGACCGGCTCGCCGGCCGGCTCGCCCGCGTCCTGACCGGCCGGGGTATCGGCCCCGAGAGCATCGTCGCGGTCTCCATCCCGCGGTCGCTCGAGTCGGTGCTGGCGTTGTGGGCCGTCGCGAAGGCCGGCGCGGCCTACGTGCCGATCGATCCCTCACACCCGAGCGCTCGCATCGCGTACACCCTGGAAGATTGCGGCGCGACGGTCGGGCTGACCGTCCGCACGGAGCGCGCCCGACTGCCCGGCACCGTCGCATGGCTGACCATCGATATCGACGACCTCGAAAACCTCTGTGAAGAAACCCTCCCCGGTGCGGAACGGACCCGTCCGCTACTCGTGGACCATCCCGCGTATCTGATCTACACGTCCGGATCGACGGGAGCGCCGAAGGGCGTCGTCGTCACCCATCGCGGCCTTGCCAACCTCGCCCAGGAGATTCGGGACAAGTACGCGGTGTCCGCGCGTTCTCGTGTCCTGCATTTCGCCTCACCGAGCTTCGACACCGCGCTCGTCGAAGTACTCGCGGCCTGTGTCGGCGGCGCGACGCTCGTCGTGACCCCGCCCGGGGTGTTCGGCGGTGAGGAACTGTCACGACTGTTGCGCGACGAACACGTCACTCACCTCCTGATGACGCCGTCCGCCCTGGCCGCCATCGATCCCTGCGCGATGGACGAACTGGAGTTGGTGCTGGTCGGAGGGGAGGTGTGTCCGCAGGAGCTGGCGCGGCGGTGGGCCGGTGGCCGGACCATGCGGAACGCGTACGGTCCGACGGAGACGACGTGCAGCGTCACTCTCACGGATCCGGTGTCGCCGGACGAGCGGATGACGATCGGCTCTCTCATGCGCGGTGTGGACGCCGTGGTTCTGGATCACCGTCTACGTCCGCTTCCACCGGGCGCTGTCGGTGAGCTGTACCTCGCCACCCCGGCACTCGCCCGCGGCTACCATCGGCGCCACGGGCTGACCGCTGCCCGGTTCGTCGCCGACCCGTTCGGCCGCAGCGGATCCCGGATGTTCCGCACCGGGGACGTGGTGCGGTGGACGGCGGCAGGGACGCTCGAGTTCCTGGACCGAGCGGACGACCAGATCAAGATCCGAGGGTTTCGTGTGGAGCTGGGCGAGATCAACGCCATGCTGAACACGCATCCGGGCGTCGCCTTCGCCGCGACGGTGGTGCAACGGAATCCGGCCGGCGACCCGAACCTGGTGTCCTACATCATGGCCGACGGGGACGCGTCGATCGATCGCGAAACGTTGAAGGCGCACCTGGCACGGTTTCTGCCGGAATACATGGTTCCGAAATCGATCATGCTCGTGAACTCGATCCCGTTGACTCCGACGGGAAAGCTCGACCGGGCGGCGCTCCCGCTGCCGGAGTTCGGCTCGGATTCGGTGATTCATCGTGACCCCGAGACCCCGGCCGAGCGCCGCGTCGCGCGGGTGTTCGCCCAGGTGCTCGGCGTAGATTCGGTCGGCGCCGACGATTCCTTCTTCGATCTCAGCGGCGATTCACTGTCGGCCATCCGGGTGGTCGCGACGATCAACGCCGAGTTGGGCACCACGCTGGGCGTGCGCGAACTCTTCGACGCACCGACGGTCGCGGCACTCGCACGGACGATCGCGGAGGCCGGCGCACACCCGCAGAACGCGGGGCGCCCCCCACGGGCCGACGTTGGGCGCCGCACCACTGCCGGACCTGGTGCCGCTGTCCCCGTCGCAGTACTTCATCGACCGCACCGTCGTGGAACCCGCTCTCCACAACATCCCGTTCACGGTACGAGTGCGCGGCGGATTCGACGTCGACGCGCTGCGCTCGGCGATGGCGGATGTGCTGGGCCGGCATCGTTCGCTGCGGACGGTGTTTCCCGACTCGCCGTCGGGCCCGTACCAGCATGTGCTCGACGTGGCCGATGCGCTGCCCGACCTGACTCCGGTCGAGACCGGCGCCGCGGACGTGGAAGCGCAGACGTCGGAACTGCTGTCCGCGGGATTCGACGTGCGGCGCGAGCCTCCTCTGCGTGCCCGGCTGTTCCGGCTCGGCGACGGCGACCACCTTCTGGCCTGCGTCGTCCACCACATCGCGGCCGACGGCTGGTCGCTCGCACCCTTGGCGCGAGATCTCGCCGACTCGTACCGTGCCCGGTCGACGGGCAGTGAGCCCGTGTGGGAGCCGCCGGTCGTGCATTACGCCGACTACACGGTGTGGCGGCGGGCATTGCTGGGCGACGAGAACGACCCGGACAGCGTCGCGTCCCAGCAGATCGCCCACTGGACGAAGGAACTGTCGGGACTTCGGGGGGAGCTTGCGCTGCCCACCGATCGCCCCAGGCCGCATCAGTGGACCTATCGAGCGGGACGACTTCCGTTCTCGCTCGACGAGCATGCGCACCGAGGCCTGCTGGCCACCGCGCACGAGCACCACGCCAGCCTGTTCACGGCGCTCAGGTCGGCAGTGGCGGTCCTGCTCGCCCGCGTCAGCGGCGACCCCGACATCGCGATCGGAACTCCGATCGCGGGCCGGGGAGACCCGGCGCTCGACGACGTGGTGGGAATGTTCGTCAACACACTCGTTCTGCGCACCCGGGTCGACCCGACGATGACGCTGTGCGACATCGTCGATCGGTCACGCGGCGTGGAGCTTCGCGCTCTGGCAAACGCCGACGTGCAGTTCGAGCGACTCGTCCAGGTGCTCGATCCGCCGAGGTCACCGTCCCTGCACCCGCTGTTCCAAGTCGCGCTGTCGCTGAACAACTTCGCTCCCGCAGCCCTGAACGTGTCCGGGCTCGACTTCGAGGTCACACCCCGTCCACTCGACATCGCCAAGTGCGATCTGCATTTCCACTTCACCGAACGTCACGACGTCGACGGGCGGCCCGACGGTATCGATGCCGAACTGGTGTATTCCGCCGACCTCTACGACGCGTCCACCGCACAGGGTTTCGTCGACACGCTGCACACCGTCGTAGACCCGATCGGTAGGTGACCCCGCGGAATCGACGTGGTAGAGATAGCTCATGAGCGGCATCCGGAGATCTGGTCGGGCAGCGGCGCTCGTCGCGGTCGTCGTCGCACTGGCCGCCTGCTCCGACCAAGCCGGCACCGCAGTGAGCGAGCCGTCGACAACGACGACCGTGTCCGCCGCGGACACGTCCAGCGCCGAGGCGACCACGCCCGCGAGCCTGTCGTACACGGAGACGGAGTTGCAGGTCACGGGTTCCACCGGCCGTGTCGGCTACGACGTCCTCATCCCGCAGATCGAGGGTGGAAATCCGGCGGTCACCGCCGAGTTCAACGAATCGATGCGGGCCGCACTCCAGGACCAGATCGACGGCTCGGGCACCGACGCCTTCACGCTGAGCAGCCAGGAGCACAGCGTCGCGCACATCGGCGAGCATGTGATCAGCGGTCTGCTGGTGACGTCGTGGAATGCCGATCCGCCCGGTGCGCATCCCACCCCGATCGTCGCGACGGTGGTGGTGAATGCCGATACGGCCGCGCCGATTACGCTCGCCGATCTCTTCCCCGACCTGCCGGCGGGACTGCAGGCGCTGTCGGACGAATCCGCGCGTCTGCTCCCCGCGACGGTCGCGGGACCGGACTTCGAGCGCAGCGGCATCGAACCGACCGAGGCGAACTTCGCCAACTGGCTGGCCACCCCGGCAGGCATGGAGATCCATTTCAACGACTACCAGGTGGGACCGCACGCTATCGGACTCGTCACCGTCACCGTGCCGTGGGACGCCCTGGCCGACGTGATCGACCCCGCTCTCGCTCCCGTCGTGTCCAGTTAGGCGCTGCCCGACCGCTCACCGGGAACGAACCTGTGGCTGCCCCGGTGCCGCGACCTACCGTCCCAGACAGGCCTTGCTGCCGAATGTGTCTGTCGAATGGGAGAGGAGCGCGCCCGTGAGTGCACGCACCGAAGTTGATGCTCGTGCGAATCGGATCGGCGACGTGGACGCGGTTGTCGTCGGCGCGGGATTCGCGGGTCTGTACGCCGTCCACAAGTTGCGGAGCCTGGGTCTGACCGTCCAGGGTGTGGAGGCGGCGGGAGGCGTCGGCGGAACGTGGTTCTGGAATCGCTATCCCGGTGCCCGGTGCGACGTGGAAAGCGTCGACTACTCGTACTCGTTCTCGCGGGAACTCGAGCAGGAGTGGGATTGGAGCGAGAAGTACGCCACCCAGCCCGAGATCCTGGCATACATCAATCACGTCGCGGACCGGTTCGACCTGCGTGACCGTTTCCTGTTCGGAACCCGGGTGACCTCCGCGGAACTGGACGAGGAGACGCTCCGGTGGGAGGTGCGCACCGACCGCGGCGACGTCCTGTCCGCCCGGTACTGCATCTTCGCGACCGGTGCGCTGTCCACCGCGAACACGCCGAAAATCCCGGGCCGCGAATCGTTCACCGGCGACACCCATCACACCGGTCAGTGGCCGCACGAGGGTGTCGACTTCACCGGCAGGCGGGTCGGGATCATCGGCACCGGTTCCTCGGGAATTCAGTCGATTCCCCTCATCGCCGAGCAGGCCGAGCACCTGTACGTGTTCCAGCGCAGCGCCAACTACAGCGTCCCGGCGGGCAACCAGACGTGGGACGACGAGATGCGGCGCGCGATCAAGGCGGGATACGACGAGCGCCGACGGCTGTCCCGGGAGAGCGGTGGCGGCTCGCCCTACAACACGCATCCGAAGTCCGCGCTGGAGGTCTCCGACGAGGAACGTCGCGACGCCTATGAGACGCGATGGAAGCTCGGCGGGGTGCTGTTCGCGAAAACCTTTCCGGACCAGACGAAGACCGAGGCCGCGAACGCGACGGCACGCCAGTTCGCCGAGGAGAAGATCCGCCTGCTCGTCGACGACCCCGCCGTCGCGGACAAGCTGATCCCGAACGATCACCCGATCGGGACCAAGCGGATCGTCACCGACACCCACTACTTCGAAACGTACAACCGGCCGAACGTCACCCTGGTGGATCTGAAGGCGGCGCCGATCGAATCGATCAGCCCGTCGGGGATCACCACCGCCGACGCCGACTACGCCCTGGACACGCTGGTGTTCGCCACCGGATTCGACGCCATGACCGGCGCCCTCGACCGCATGCGGATCGTCGGGCGCGGCGGTGTGTCGCTTTCCGAGTACTGGAGTGAGGGACCGAAAACCTATCTTGGTCTGGGTGTTCCGGGGTTCCCGAACCTGTTCGTCGTGACGGGACCGGGCAGCCCGTCCGTGCTGGCGAACATGGTGCTCGGCGCCGAACAGCACGTCGACTGGATCGCGGACTGCATCGAGCACCTGTGGGAGAAGGGCCACGACGCGATCGAGGCGTCCGTCCCCGCCACCGAGCAGTGGGTGGAGCACTGCCGTGAGCTCGCAGCGCAGACCCTGTTCCCGTTGGCGAACTCCTGGTACATGGGCGCCAACATTCCGGGCAAGCCCCGCGTGTTCATGCCGTACCTCGGGGGCTTCGGCGCGTACGGGCGGATCTGCGCGGACGTCGCGGAGGAGGGGTTCCGCGGTTTCGAGTTCAGCCGATCCCGGGCGAGGCTGGCCGACCCGGTGGGATAGTTTCCCGGACATTGGTCAGCCGCGCAGGCAATTGCCTGCGCGGCTGACCATTTCGTGGGAGAACGGGGCGAGATCAGTCGGGGAGTGCGTACGTGGCCCACGCCTGCGCGAGCACGTCACCGTCCCACGTGGACGTGACGGCGACGTCCGCCATGCGTGTGCCGTCCTGGACGTACGTCTGCTGAAGCGAAGACGTGAAGCCCGCACCGGACGGCACGGCCCGCCGGATGCGGGTGCGGAACCTGCGGAGGGCACCGGGGAACTGCTCGGCGCAGTAGCGCTCCAGCAGGTCCACCGTCTGGTCGTCGGGTGTGACGGTCCCGGTGAAGCTGTTCGTCCAGAACTCGAAGACCAGCTGCTCGTCGCGGTTGCGGAAGCGGACGAGCAGGTCGTGGTCGCCCACCCTCCGGACCTGCGCGGACAGGGCGTCGTCCGACGTCCGGTGCGGTCGCAGCAGGAGGAAGTCCTGTTCGACGGCCGCCCCCGGCTCGGGTGCGACGACCACCCCGCTCGGGACGGCGTCGGCGCAGAGCCGGCGAACCTCCGCTGTGCACGGCTGCGAAGAGATGAGTGCGGCCATCGTTCCTCCCAATTCACGGGTATGTGATCCGCACGGTAGTCGTCGCGGCCGGTGAACGGGGGTGTGGTCCCTGTGATCGGGACGCCGACGTTCCGCCGAAGTGGGTGGATGCGAAAGCCTCTCGCTGAGTGGGAGAGTCGGGTACCGCTGCGGACCCGTCTCGCCGACTATGAGCTACACCACACCCCGAGGGTGTTCTTGACGTACAGCGAGGCGGAGGTAGACATGGCGCGCAACAGTGCCGTTGACGGCGACGAAGTCCGGATGATCGAAGTGGGATCGGCACCAACGCGTTTCGCGCGGGGGTGGCATTGCCTGGGTCTGGCGAAGACCTTCAAGGACGGCGCCCCGCATCAGATCGATGCGTTCGGCACGTCGCTGGTGGTGTTCGAGACGTCCGACGGGACCCTCAGTGTGCTCGACGCCTACTGCCGTCACATGGGTGGCAACCTGGCGCACGGCACCGTGAAGGGTGATTCCATCGCGTGTCCGTTCCACGACTGGCGCTGGGGCGGCAACGGCAAGTGCACGGGAATCCCGTACGCGCGACGTGTCCCGCCGCTGGCGCGGACCCGGGCCTGGACGACCATCGAGCGCAACGGGCAGCTCTACGTCTGGAACGACCCGCAGGGCAACCCGCCGCCCGCCGACGTGACGATTCCCGAGATCGAGGGATTCGGCTCCCCGGAATGGACCGACTGGACCTGGAATTCGCTGCTCGTCGAGGGCTCGCACTGCCGCGAGATCGTCGACAACGTGGTCGACATGGCGCACTTCTACTACGTCCACTTCTCGTTCCCGCGTTACTTCAAGAACGTCTTCGAAGGGCACGTGGCCACCCAGTACATGCAGTCGACACCCCGCCACGACATCTCGGTGGGCACCAGCTACGACGACCCCAATTCGACGCTGCGCTCGGACGCGTCGTACTTCGGCCCGTCCTACATGATCGACAAGCTGTGGAGCGAAGCGAACGGCATGATGATCGAGACGGTGCTGATCAACTGTCACTACCCGGTCACCGCGAATTCGTTCGTCCTGCAGTGGGGCGCCATGGTGAAGAAGCCCGAGGGGCTGTCCGACGAGGTGGCGAACGGAATGGCGGCGCAGTTCGCCGAGGGCGTGGAACTCGGGTTCAAGCAGGACGTCGACATCTGGCTGAACAAGTCGCGCATCGACAACCCGCTGCTGTCGGAGGAGGACGGGCCGGTGTACCAGCTGCGTCGCTGGTACCAGCAGTTCTACGTGGACGTCGAGGACATCACCGACGACATGACCAAGCGCTTCGAATTCGAGATCGACACCACCAGGGCGGTGCAGAGCTGGGAGGCGGAGGTTGCCGACAACCTCGCCAACGGCGTCGTGCCGCTCGACACCAACGCCTGAGCCCGGCTCCGAAAAGAAGGACACGACAGATGACCCACGAGGTTCTCGACAACATCATGGCGATCGCGGATCAGCTCCGCGATCAGGCGCCCGAGGCCGAGCGGATCGGCCGGCTGCCCGACGACACGGCGAAGAAGCTCCGTGAGGCCGGGCCGATCAAGCTTCTCCAGCCCGGCAAGTATGGCGGCTACGAGGCTCATCCGCGCGAGTTCGCGGAGACGGTGATGGCCGCGGCGTCCCTCGACCCGGCCACGGGCTGGGTGTGCGGCATCGTCGGCGTGCACCCCTGGCAGCTGGCGTTCGCCGACCCGAAGGTGCAGGACGAGGTGTGGGCGGCCGACTCCGACACTTGGATGGCCTCGCCGTACGCCCCGACCGGGATCGCGATGCCCGTCGACGGCGGCTACCTCTTCAGCGGTCGCTGGCAGTTCTCGTCGGGAACCGATCACTGCGACTGGATCTTCCTCGGCGCGATGCTCGGCGACAAGGACGGCGCGATGGCCCTGCCGCCGAAGATGCTGCACATGATCCTGCCGCGCAGCGACTACGAGATCGTCGAGGACTCGTGGAACGTCGTCGGGCTCAAGGGCACCGGTTCCAAGGACATCGTCGTCCGGAACGCCTTCGTCCCGGACTACCGGGTGATGGACGCCGACGAGGTCATGAACGGCACCGCGGTGCGGAAGTTCGGGCGCACCGAGACGCTGTACAACATGCCGTGGTCGACGATGTTCCCGCTCGGAATCTCCTCCGCCGTGGTGGGAATCGCCGAGGGCGCTCTGGCCGCTCACCTCGACTACCAGCGCGACCGCGTCGGCGCGCAGGGCACCGCGATCAAGGACGACCCCTACGTGCTGTTCGCGGTCGGCGAGGCCGCGGCCGACATCAATGCCGCCCGCCAGGAACTCCTCGCCAACGTCGACAGGATCTGGGGCCTCGTCGAGTCGGGCAGGGAGGTCACGTTCGAGGACCGTGCGGCCGGGCGCCGGACGCAGGTGCGTGCCGCGTGGCGTGCGGTCACCGCCGTCGACCAGATCTTCGCCCGCTCCGGCGGCAACGCGCTGCGCATGGACAAGCCGCTGCAGCGGTACTGGCGGGACGCGCACGCCGGTCTGGCGCACGCCATCCACGTGCCGAGCACCGTCTACCACGCCTCCGCGCTCAGCTCGCTCGGCCTCGACCCGGCCGACAACCTCAAGTCGATGATCTGACCGCCGTCGGACCTCGAAAATAGCAGAAGGACAACACATGACAGACATCAAGGGGCTTGGCTACGTCAAGATCCAGACCAACGACCTGGAGCGGTGGCGCACGTTCGCTTTCGACGTGCTCGGATTCGCCCAGGGCACGGGCTCGGACGAGGACGCCCTGTACCTCCGGATGGACGAGCGCGCGGCCCGCATCGTGATCGTGCCGGGCGAGACGGACGAGGTCGTCACCATCGGGTGGGAGGTCCGCGACCATGCAGGTCTGGTCCGTGTCCAGGAGGCGGTCGAGGGCGCCGGGATCGCCGTCAAACCGCTGTCGGTGGAAGAGGCCGACGCCCGCCGCGTCGAAGAGGTCGTCACGTTCCAGGATCCGACCGGTGCGACGATCGAGATCTTCCACGGCGCCGTCCTCGACCACAGCCCGGTGGTGACCCCGTTCGGCGCGAAGTTCGTCACGGGGGCGCAGGGTCTCGGCCACGTGGTGCTGCCGGTGATGGATTTCGGCGGCGCGTTCGACTTCTACACCGAGGTGCTCGGATTCCTGCCCCGCGGCGCCTTCCGCATCCCGGCACCGCCGGAGTTCGGTCCGATGCGGGTGCGCTTCCTGGGTGTCAACGAGCGGCACCACAGCCTGGCGCTGTGCCCGGCACCGCACGGCGGTGCACCGGGACTGGTGCACATCATGGTGGAGGTCGACACGCTCGACGCCGTCGGCCAGGCGCTCGACCGCGTCGTCAAGGACGGGTTCTCCGTCTCGTCGACCCTCGGCCGCCACACCAACGACAAGATGGTGTCGTTCTACGTGCGTGCCCCCGGCGGCTGGGACATCGAGTTCGGCACCGAGGGGATGAAGGTGGACGAGAAGTACTACTCCGCGGAGGAGATCACCGCCGACAGCTACTGGGGCCACGACTGGTCCGGAAGCGAGCCGCTGGCGGCCATGTAACGGGTGTCCGGGCCCGGTGCACGCATCCACTCGATGCATGTGCCGGGCCTTTGGGCTGTTCGGGGCCGTTCGCCCAGCACTATTGCAAATAGGTATATGCCTATTTATAGTAAGTGTCGCCAGTCACACACCGCGTCGCCGCACCGAGCAGCGCCGCTACGGAGGTCCCCATGACGACGACACTCAGCCCCACCCCCACCGCCGGCCTCGATCGCGCCGCCCTTCTCCTCGACGCGTTCGACGGCCCGGGCAGGCTCACGCTCGCGCAGATCGTGCGCCGCACGGGGCTTCCGCGCAGCTCCGCTCACCGGATGCTCGAACGTCTCGTCCAGCTGCGGTGGCTCCGCCGGGAAGGCCGGGACTACGAACTAGGGATGCGACTGTTCGAACTCGGGTCGCTGGCCGTGCACCAGGACCGTCTGCACCGGGCTGCCCTGCCCTTCCTGCACGAACTCCACCGGCTCACCGGGCACGCCGTGCACCTCGCGGTACTCGAGGGAATCGACGTCGTCTATCTGGAGAAGATCGCCGGACGGTTCGGCGTCGGGTTGCCGTCCCGCGTCGGCGGCCGCCAGCCCGCGCACTGTACGAGTGTCGGCAAGGTTCTGCTGGCCCATTCGCCCGAGTCCGTGGTCGACCGCGTCGTCGAAGCGGGTCTGCCCCGCAGCACACGTTTCAGCATCGACTCACCCGCGGCGTTCCGCGCCGAGTTGCAGAAGACCCGCGAACGCGGAGCGGCCTACGACCGGGAAGAGGATCTCGTCGGCGTCAGCTGCGTCGCCGTGCCGGTGGGCACCGAGGACAACGTGGTCGCGGCCATCTCCGTGTGCGGCCCGAGCAGTCAGATCAAACTCGATCACCGTCTGACCGCGCCGATTCGCATGTCCGCCAAGGGCACCTGGCGCAACTACATGTCGACCGCGACGCCGGCCGCCGGACGCGCCGACCGATACTCCGCCTGAGGCGGGGCGAAGGAGCACGAATGCCGTTCGACGAGCAGGCCGAGACCATCCTCCGGGGACTGAACGAGAACTTTCCCCGGGTGGAGACCATGACGGGCGCGCAGGCGCGGGCGGCGACGAAGGCGGGACGCAAGGCCGTCGCCGACCCCGAGCCGGTCGGCAGTGTGCGCGACCGGGAGATCCCCGGCGGGGCCGGACCGATTGCGGCACGCATCTATTCGCCCGCGGGGGACCCCGCGGAGTCCCTGCCCGTCGTCGTCTTCTTCCACGGCGGCGGGTTCGTGATCTGCGACCTCGACAGCCACGACGGCTTCTGCCGCGCGATGTGCAACGGGATCGGAGCCGTCGTCGTCTCCGTCGACTACCGACTCGCCCCGGAATCGCAGTGGCCCGCCGCAGCAGACGACGCCTACGCCGCGACGTGCTGGGTCGCGGAGCACGCCCGCGCGTTGGGCGGCGATCCGGACCGGCTCCTCGTCGCCGGCGACAGCAGCGGGGGCAACCTCGCGGCCGTCGCGGCGCTGATAGCCCGGGACCGGGAGGCCCCCGCGGTCGCCGGACAGCTACTGATCTACCCCGTCATCGAACCGGTCTTCGACACCGAGTCCTACGAGGAATTCGCGGAGGATCACTTCCTCACCCGCTCTGCGATGCAATGGTATTGGGATCAGTACCTGCCGACGCACCGCGAGACCGTACCCGCCTACGCCGCCCCGGTCCGGGCGGAGGATCTCGGCGGGCTCCCACCCGCGATCGTGATCACCGCCGAACGCGATCCCCTCAGGTGCGAGGGGGAGAAGTACGCTGCGGCGCTCGCCGACGCCGGTGTTCCCGTGCAGGGCCGGCGGGTGGAGGGAATGTTCCACGGATTCTTGACGATCGACGCGCTGGCCGCGGCGCAGACCGCGCGGCGGGAGCTGTGGCCTCGGCTCCGGAATCTGGTGGCCGAACCGGTGCGGACTCCGTCCGACTAGTCTTCGCGCTCCGCCTCGTCGTCCGCGTCCCGTGCCGCCTTCATCGCGGCCTGGTACTCCTGCAGCGCCGCGCGGGAACGCCGGATCGAATGTGATGCGGTCGGTTTCGGCACACCGGGATGCTCCGGCGTCCCTGCGCCGTGCATCCGCTCGACGGCTTCGTCGATGTCGGCGAGCATCTGCTTCGCGAGCTCGCTCTCGGCCGCGTAGTAGCGCTCGGACCACTTGTTGACCATGTGCGCGAACGCCCACGTGGGTTCGACGTCGGAATCGCGGGCGTCGAGCGCTGCCTGCCTGCTCATCCCCTCCACATACGAGATGTGCTCCTTCAGGGCATCTTTGAGCTGCTCCGGCTCGGTGAGGTGACCGAGCCACATGCGCAGCATCACACCGTGTTTGAGGACGGGCGGATCGATCGGCGCCTCCCGCGCCCAGCTGCGCATGACGGCCATGCCCGCGTCCGTGATCTTGTACAGGCGCTTGGGTTTCACCCGTGCCTCGTCGTCCACGACGGTCCGCGACGTCACGTATCCCAGGTCCTCGAGCTTCTTCAGCTCCGAGTACACCTGGCTGAAGGACGGGCTCCAGTAGAAGAACCGCACACTGTACGACGCCCACTTCTTCAGGTCGTAGCCGGACAGCTCCTCGCCGAACGACAGGATGCCGAGTACCGGCCAGCTCGTGGATCGAAGGCCGGCGAACCCGGAACTCTGTGTGGGGTCGGACGATGGCATTTCCCGAGCCTATCAACCGTGCGCCGCCGGCCGGACAGCGCGAAACCCTGCCGCTGGGCGGGACGAGGCATTCCCCGCCGGAAGGCGCCGCGGCCAGGCTGAACGCAACCCGTCGATCCGAGGAGACACGATGACCCGAACCGAAGAACCCGTGCCGGTGGCACGACGCATCGACCCCGCCGAGCTCAAGTCGGTGCTCGGGCACTTCTGCACCGGAGTCACGGTGATCACCGCACACGACGGCGAGAGCCCACACGGCTTCACCTGCCAGTCCTTCGTGTCGCTGTCGCTGGACCCGCCGTACGTGTCGTTCAGCCCCGCACGGACGTCGACCAGCTGGCCGCGGCTGCGGGCGAGCGAACACGTCTGCGTCAACGTTCTCGCCCACGACCAGCGCGACGTGTGCGGGACGTTCGCGACCAGCGGCGCCGACAAGTTCGCCGACGTCGGGTGGTCGCACGCCCGCAATGGTGCTCCGGCGCTGGACGGTGTGCTGGCCCAGGTGCAGGCCACCGTCGAATTCGAGCACGACGCCGGCGACCACACCATCGTCGTCGCGCGCGTCACCGGTCTGGACGTGCTCAGGGATGCGCCGCCGCTCCTGGTGTACCGCGGCGGGCTCGGCATCTTCACCGCGGCCACATAGCCGCGCTTTCTCCCGCGCGGCGGCGGTGCCGCTTTCTCCCGCGCGGCGGCGGTGCCGCTTTCTCCCGCGCGGCGGCGGTGACGCTGTCTCCCGCTCCGCGGGAAAGGCTGTGGGAAACAGCAATTGACACCGGAAAGGTGTGATCGAGACCACTTCGGAAGGTGTGCACGATGAGCGTAGACGAGCAGAACTGGGACCGGGAGGTAGATCTCCTGGTGATCGGCAGCGGTGCAGGGGGCATGACCGCCGCCCTCGCCGGGGCCGAGCGAGGACTCGACACCCTCGTCGTCGAAAAGTCCGGGGTGTACGGCGGTTCGACGGCACTGTCGGGTGGCGCCCTGTGGATTCCCAACTCGCCGATCCTCGTCCGTGAAGGCCGCGCCGACGACCCCGACGACGTCCGGAAGTACCTGGAGTCGATCGTCGGCGGCAGCGTGCCGGCCGAGCGCCTCGACGCGTACATCGAGCAGGGGCCGGCCATGATGCGGTTCTTCGAACAGAACTGCCCGCATCTCCGGTTCTCCTGGTGCGAGGACTATTCCGACTACCACCCCGAGAACGTGGGCGGACGGCCGAAGGGGCGGACGGTCGAACCGCTGCCGTTCGACATGAACCAGCTCGGCGCCGACGGCGACCTGCAGCGGCCGAACTCCCTCGCGATGCCCGGTGGGCTGTACATGACATCCACCGAGTTCCGCCACCTCAACATGGTCTTCCGCACCTGGGCCGGACGCAGGACAGCGCTGGGTGTCGGCTGGCGGTCGGTCGTGGCGATGCTGCGGCGCAGGCGGATGGAGACTCTGGGGCAGGCCCTCGTCGGCCGGCTGCGGCTCACGCTCCGGGAGGCGGGGGTTCCGCTGTGGCTGAACTCCCCACTGAAGGGTCTGGTCACGGACGAGTCGGGAGCTGTCACGGGCGCGGTCGTCGAGTCCGGGGGACAGGAACTGCGCATCCGCGCCCGCCGCGGCGTGATGATGGCCACCGGCGGATTCGAGCAGAGCGAGGAGATGCGGAAGCAGTACCTCCGGGAAGGCGGCAAGGACAACTACAGCGCCGGCTCACCCGACAACACCGGAGACGGAATCGTCGCGGGAGAGCAGGTCGGCGCCGCCGTCGATCTGATGGACGACGCGTGGTGGATGCCGTCGTTCCGGCGGCCGGACGGCATCATGCACGTCCTGGTGTCGGAGCGGTCGATCCCGCCGTCGCTGATCGTCGACCAGAACGGCAAGAGGTTCACCAACGAAGCGTCCCCGTACGTGTCGTTCGTCCACGACCAGATCGCCGGTGGTCACGACCCAGTGTGGTTCGTGTTCGACTCGAAGGCCAAGAGCCGCTACCAGTTCGGTGGGGTGATGCCCGGGCAGAAGTTCCCCGCGGAATGGTTCGAGACGGGGCTGATGCAACGCGCCGCATCCGTCGGCGAGCTCGCGCAGAAGATAAGCGTTCCCGCGGAGTCGCTGTCCGCGGAGATCGCCCGGTTCAACGGTTTCGCCCATGCGGGGGTCGACGCCGACTTCGGCCGCGGCGACAGCGCCTACGACCGGTACTACGGCGACCCGCGACTGCCCAACCCGACCATGGACGAGGTGGACCGGGCTCCGTACTACGCGGTGCGGATGGAAGCCGGCGACCTCGGCACCAAGGGCGGGCTCGTGTGCAACGAGCACAGCCAGGTGTGCCGCAGCAGCGGCGAACCGATCCCCGGGCTCTACGCCACCGGCAACACGTCGGCGTCCGTGATGGGCAACGACTATGCCGGTGCGGGCGCGACGATCGGTCCCGCGATGGTGTTCGGCTGGGTCGGCGCTCGGCATGCAGCCGGGGCGGGGCCCCGCAATGTCACCGGGGCTGGGCCCCGCAATGTCACCGGGGCGGTGAGTTGAGTGCTTCCGGTCGAATGCCGGCGCTGCGGTAACGCGGTGCTCGTGGAGAAATACAGCGAGGCGCACACGAGTGTGCAGTGGCTGGGCGACGCCGAGCAGACCTGCCCGGAGTTCGCACTGCGTGCGCAGGAGGGGGAGCACTCGATGTTCGTCCCCACCTGCGGCGCGCTGCGCGGCTCGATCGACGACGCGGTGGAGGACGGGCGGGTGGGGCTCTCCCTGCGCAGCTACCCGACTCCGGGCCACCTGGACTAGAGAGGACAACCGATGTCACGGATGGCGGGCAAGGTCGCCTTCATCACCGGTGCCGGGAACGGCATGGGACGCAGTCACGCGGTCCGGCTCGCGGAGGAGGGCGCCGTCGTCGTCGTCGTCGATCTGCCGTCGGCCGAGGCGGATCTCGCCGAAACCGGAAGGCTGGTCGGCGAACTCGGCCGGCGCGCAGTCGTCGCCCACGCCGATGTGCGTGACCCGTCCGCGTTGCGGGCGGCCGTCGACGCCGGAGTCGCGGAATTGGGGCCCCTCGACGTCGTCGTCGCGAACGCGGGTGTCTGCGACAACCCCGGCCCGGCGTGGTCGATCGACGACGCGGTCTGGCACCGATCGCTCGACGTCAACCTCACCGGCGTCTGGAACACGGCGAAGGCCGCGGTCCCGGCGATGCGGGACGGCGGCGGTTCCGTCGTGATCGTCAGTTCGACCGCCGGCATCAAGGCGGTGGCCGGGGCCGCCCACTATTCGGCGTCCAAGACCGCCGTGGTCGGGTTGGCCCGGACCCTCGCCAACGAACTCGGACCGCAGTTCATCCGGGTGAACGTGCTGCACCCCGGTGCCGTCGGCACCCGCATGACCCTGAACCCGGAGACGATGGCGCGGCTGCGGCCGGACCTCGAGAATCCGACCCGGGACGACGTCGTCCCCATCCTCGCGGCGAACCACATGCTGCCCGTTCCGTGGCTGGACTCGCGGGATGTCAGCAATGCGCTGCTGTTCCTGGCCTCGGACGAATCGCGATACATCACCGGCACACAACTCGTGGTCGACGCCGGACTGACCCAGAAGGTGTAGAGATGACAGGTCGAGTGAACGGAAGAGTCGTCCTGGTCACCGGTGCCGCACGCGGGATCGGCCGGGCGCAGGCGTTGCGGTTCGCACAGGAGGGCGCGGACGTCGTCGCCGTCGACCTGTGTGGCCCGGTCGGCACGGTGGTGACGCCACCGGCGAGTCCGGAGGACCTCGAGGAGACCGCGAAACTGGTCCGGGACACCGGCCGCCGGATCGTGACCGCGCAGGTGGACGTGCGTGACGGAACGGCGCTCGCCGAGGCGGTCACCGCGGCGGCCGGCGAACTGGGCGGGCTGGACTTCGTGTGCGCCACGGCAGGCATCACGTCCTCGGGTGCCGCGTTGGAGCTCGACTCCGAGACGTGGCAGACGATGCTCGACGTCAATCTGACGGGGGTGTGGCAGACGTGCAAGGCGGCGGCGCCGCACCTGATCGAGCGGGGCGGCGGTGCGATGATCCTGACGAGTTCCATCGCCGGTCTGCGCGGGCTCGTCGGCGTCGCCCACTACACCGCGGCCAAGCACGGGGTGGTGGGCCTGATGCGGTCGCTGGCCAAGGAGCTCGCGCCGCACCGGGTGCGGGTCAACAGCGTGCATCCCACGAACGTGGACACGGACATGATCCAGAACGACATGGTGCGGCGGGCGTTCCGGCCCGACCTCGAGCATCCCACCCGCGAAGAGTTCGCGGCGGCGGCCGTGACGATGAACATGCTGTCGATTCCGTGGATCGAGCCGGTCGACGTGGCCAATGCCGCGCTGTTCCTGGCCTCGGACGAGGCGCGGTACATCACGTCCGTCGCCCTGCCGGTCGACGCGGGCAGCGTCAGCCGATGACCGCCGCGGGCAGCACCGGCCGGAATCCCCGAGTCCGCCCCCACACCTGACGATCCGTGGTAGAACAGGTGTCAGTTTTGGGGGCGGACGAAGGGTGAATTCCGTGGATCTCGAGGCCGTCGCCGCGATCAGCAGGCTCAAGTACGCGTATCTGCGGGCCCTGGACACGAAATGCTGGGACGAGTTCGCCGACACGCTCCTTCCCGACGCAACGGCGAACTACGGCGAGCATCTCGCGTTCGAGTCGCGGGACGCGCTCGTCGAATTCATGAAGTCGAATCTGGGGCCGCAGACCATCACCGAACACCACTGCGGTCACCCGGAGATCGACGTCGACGGCGACACGGCGACCGGACGCTGGTACCTCTCCGACATCGTGCTGATCCCGGAGCACGACATGGTGCTGCGCGGGGCGGCGTTCTACTCCGACCGCTACGTCCGCGGACCGGACGGCCGATGGCGGATCGCCCACACCGGATACGAGCGCACATACGAGGCGGTGATGTCGCTGGCCGACATTCCCAGCTTCCGGCTGACGTCCAACCGGTGGGCAGCCGACACGGAACCCGGCAAAGGAGACGCGTGATGGGGACACTGGACGGCAAGGTCGCACTGATCACCGGCGCCGGGCAGGGCGTGGGCGCCGGCATGGCGTTCGCGCTGGCCAAGGAAGGCGCCCGGATCGCGGTGGTCGGGCGAACAGAGTCGAAACTCGTCGACACGTGCGCCGCCATCGCCGACTTCGGCGGCGTCGCCGAGCCGATCGTCTGCGACGTCAGCAAACGCGATCAACTGGGCCCGATGGTCGACCGAGTCGTGGACGCATTCGGTGGCATCGACATCCTCGTCAACAACGCCAACGCGAGCGCGCTCGGACCGCTCCTGGACATCACTCCGAAACTATTGGACCGTGCCATGGCCGTCGGTCCGGTGGCCACCCTGTTCCTCATGCAGCTGTGCTACCCGCACCTGAAGGCGCGCGGCGGCGGCTCGATCATCAACCTCGTCAGCTCCTCGGCGGTGCGGTGGGACACCAGCGGTTACGGCCTCTACGCGGCCACCAAGGAAGCGATGCGCTCGCTCACCCGGACCGCGGCCAGCGAATGGGGACCCGACGGAATCCGCGTCAACGCGATTGCGCCGCACGCACTGTCACCGGGCCTGAAATGGTGGACGGAGAACAACCCCGAGGAGGCCGCCGAGTTCGTGAAGTCGATCCCGCTCGGCCGGATCGGTGACTGCGAGCAGGACATCGGACGTGCCGTCGTCTTCCTCGTGGGCCCCGACGCCGGTTACCTGTCGGGTGCCACCATCCCGCTCGACGGTGGTCAGGCGCGCTGGAGCTGATCGCCGCCGATTGCCCCGAGCTTGCTCATTTCCCTCCCATCCGGTAGGAATTGCTTCGTGCATACGACTCACCTGGTGCGACGCCTCACCGTCGACCTGTGCCGTACGTGCGCCAACATCTGTTGTTGCTGATGGTCCGGCGCGCGTACCGCGTGCTGTCCACTCCTCGGTAGCCTCCGGCATCCGGTCTTCCTCACGCATTCTCCGCGTTCGCAGGTCCGGGCCGGTGCGCCCGTACCCAGGCACCATCACCTTCGCGGAAAGACACCATGAGTACTGCATTCGAAACCAGAACTGCGTCGCTGACGCTCGACAAGTTCGGCCCCCACTTCGGGGCCGAGATCATCGGCCTGGACGTCGCGTCCGCCACCGACGACGAGGTCGCCGCGATCCGTTCGGCGTTGACCGAGCACAAGGTGCTGGTCCTGCGGGGTCAGTCACTCGACGACACGAGTCACATCGAGTTCGGTCGCCGGCTCGGCCGGCTGACCGCGGGGCACCCCGTCCACGACAGCGGCAACGTCGCGCAGGAGGTGTACGCACTCGACAGCCAGGACAACGGTTTCGCCGACGTGTGGCACACCGACGTGACGTTCATGAAGCGACCGCCGTTGGGGTCGATTCTCCGCCCCGTCGTCCTCCCACCGCACGGCGGCGACACCAACTGGGCCGACAGTCAACTCGCGTACGAGTCGCTGTCGCTGCCGATCCGGCAGATGATCGATCAGCTGACCGCGGTGCACGACGGCAACCGCGAGTTCGGGTACTACCTCGCGCAGAAGCGGGGCGGCAAGGGAAACGTCTGGGACGGTGAGGAAGTCACCGCGCTCGTGCCCGTCGAGCATCCCGTCGTGCGGGTGCACCCGGAGACGGGACGCAAGGGCATCTTCGTGAACCCGGGCTTCACGTCCCACATCGCCGGAGTGTCCGAGGCGGAGAGCCGGGGAATCCTCGACTTCCTCTACGCCCACCTGACCAAACCCGAGCACATCGTGCGGCACCGCTGGCGCCTCGGCGACCTCGTGCTGTGGGACAACCGCAGCACCGCGCACTACGCCAACCGCGACTACGGAACCCAGCACCGCGTCATGCACCGCATCACGCTGGAAGGTGACGTGCCGTTCGGCCCGCAGTAGAGCAACCTGCGCATTCGCCGGGCGCGCGGCGTCCGCAGCGACTACCGTCACGATCCGTGACCCCGGCATCGGACATCTCACGACGCAAGTTCCTCGCCTCCGCCGCGGCGGCCGGTGGTGCCGCCTTCCTCAGCTCGTGGGCGGGCCCGGTCATCGACCGCGCCTACGCGCAGGACCCGGGCGGCAGCGGGTCGCTGAACGACATCGAGCACTTCGTCTACCTCATGCAGGAGAACCGCTCGTTCGACCACTATTACGGCACCCTGTCGGGGGTGCGTGGGTTCGACGACCCGTCACCGGCGTGGCAGCAGTACGGCTGGACTCCGGGTGCCGGGCCCACCCCGACCGGGTTTCTCAACCCGTTCCGGCTCGACACCACGCAGGGCACACACCTCGACGGCGAATGCATCAACGACCCCACCCATTCGTGGGGTCCGCAGCACGACGCGTGGAACGGTGGCGCGATGGACCGGTGGATGCCGGTGCACATCGCGCACGAGGGGCCGCTCAACGGTCCCGCGACGATGGGCTACTACACGCGAGCCGACATCCCGGTGCACTACGACCTCGCCGACGCCTTCACGATCTGCGATCACTACTTCTGCTCGGTGCTGGGACCGACGGACCCGAACCGGCTGTACTGGATGACCGGCACGATCGACCCGGACGGGCTGGCCGGTGGGCCGCTGGTCGAGACGCCGACGGTGATCCCCAGGTTCGTCTACTCCTGGCGCACCTATCCGGAGAACCTGCAGGAGGCCGGCGTCAGCTGGAAGGTGTACGCCAACAAGGATCTCGGTCCCGTGTCGAGTGTCGCACTCGACGGGATGCTCGGCTGCTTCACGCAGTACAGCGACCCGAATTCGGAACTCGCTCGCCGCGGTCTCGATCCGACGTATCCGATCGACTTCCGGGCTGACGTCGCGAACGGCACGCTGCCCACGGTGTCCTGGATCGTGCCCAACATCTTCACGTGCGAGCATCCGGCGCTGCCCCCGGCCGCGGGCGCGGTCGGGATCGTCGAGGTACTCGACATCCTCACGTCGAACCCGGCGATCTGGGAGAAGACCGCGCTGATCATCAGTTACGACGAGAACGGCGGTTTCTTCGACCACGTGACCCCGCCCACGCCGCCGCCGGGCACCCCGGGCGAATATCTGACGGTTCCGCTGAACACCGTGTCGGAGAGCGAGAACAATCCGGGACCGATCGGCCTCGGTTTCCGGGTGCCGTCGCTGATCGTCTCGCCGTACAGTCGCGGCGGCCTCGTCGCCTCCGACACGTTCGACCACACGTCGCAGCTCCGGTTGCTGGAGAAGCGATTCGGCGTGCCCGTCCCCAATCTCACCGACTGGCGCCGCGGCGCCGTCGGCGACATGACGTCCGCGTTCGACTTCTCGTCGGCGCCGAACGCCGGCGTTCCCGTGATGACCGATCCCGGGCCACGCCTGCAGGCGGCGATCGCGCAGTGCGGGCCGAACGTGGCCGCGGGGACACTCAACGCCGGTGCGCCCTACCCCGTCCCGCCGAATTCGATGCCCGTGCAGGAACAGTCGCCGCTGCGGCGTCGCCCCAGCGGGCTGATCATGTAGCGGACTCTCTGACTCCTGACTCCTGACTCCTGCTCGACGATCGAACGGCGGCGGCCGATCCGAGCTCAGGGGCGGAGGGCGTCGACCTCTTCGCCGGAGGTCGAGGGATCCGGCGTCTCGTCGGTGGTACCGCGCGTGCGCTGGCGGTAGATCCCGATTCCGACCACGACCACGGCGAGCCCCATCGAGACGTACATCTGGCTCCTGGTCTCCGGCAACACGAGCATGCCGACGCAGAGCGCGATGATGGCGGCGATGGTGCACCACGTCAGGTACGGGAACAGCCACATCTTCAACGACAGGTCCTTGCCCTCCGCCTCGAGGCTGCGCCGCATGCGCAGCTGCGACACCGAGATGGCCAGCCACACGAACAGGGCGATCGCTCCCGAGGAGTTGACGAGGAACAGGAACACGGTGTCCGGGTACAGGTAGTTGAGGCCCACGGTCAGGAATCCCACGACCGTCGAGACGAGCACGGCCTGGCGGGGAACACCCGACGAGCCGATCTTCGACAACGAGGCCGGGGCGTCGCCGCGGCGGGAGAGCGAGAAGATCATGCGGCTCGCCGTGTACAGGCCGGAGTTCAGGCAGGACAGCACCGATGTGAGCACGACGACGTCCATGATGTTGCCGGCTGCCGGGATGCCGAAGGAGTCCATGACGGCGACGTACGGGCTCAGCGCGACGGAGGCATCGTCCCAGGGGAGCAGCGTCACGACGACGGCGATGGAGCCGATGTAGAAGATGAGGATGCGCCACACGACGGAACGCACCGCGTTGCGCACTGCCGCCACGGGGTTGGCGGATTCACCGGCGGCGATGGTGGCGATCTCGGCGCCGAAGAAGGAGAACACGACGACGAGGACCGCCGCGAACACGGCACCTGCCCCGTTGGGGAAGAACCCGCCGTGACCGGTGAGGTTGCTGAGGCCGGGGGCTTCGACTCCGGGCAGGGCTCCGCAGATCGCGAGGACGCCGAGCACCAGGAAGATGACGATGGCCGCGACCTTGATCGACGCGAACCAGAACTCGAACTCGCCGAACGACTTCACGGACGCGATGTTCGTCAGCGTGAGCAACACCATCAGGATCAGCGCCCAACTCCACTGCGGGACGTCGGGGATCCAGCGGTTCATGATGACGGCGCCTGCCGTCGCCTCGATGCCGAGGACGATGATCCAGAACCACGCGTAGAGCCAGCCGATGCTGAAGCCGGCCCATCGGCCGATCGCGCGGTCGGCGTACGCCGAGAACGATCCCGTCTCGGGGTTGGCGGTCGACATTTCGCCGAGCATGCGCATCACCAGGATGACGACGATGCCCGCGAGTGCGTAGGCCACGAGTACGCCGGGGCCCGTCTCGCGGATCGCGACCCCGGAGCCCACGAAGAGGCCTGCGCCGATCACCCCCGCGATAGCGATCATCGAGAGGTGCCGCTTCTTCAGTGTGTGCTGAAGCTGCGGATCGGTGGTTCCTGACATGGAGAAATCCCTTCGGCGCTACTCCGGGTGTGATGTGCGTCGCTGATTCGGAAAAGTGTGTACGAGTCGTGGGGGCTCCGGAATCGCCGATTCGGTGAAATTCGTGCGGCCGAGATGGACGAAACGGCAGTACCACTCATCTGCACCTTCTTGACAACGCGGAAACGCTATGGCTACCGTCACATTATTCAACCAGCGGACATGAGTTCGGTATGCGAACAGAATCTGTCCGGCACCAACCTAGACGGGACATCGGAATGAGCGATCACGCCTTCACCCCGGCAGCCGAGAAGCAGGCGCGAAGAGCAGCGCTGAGCAGTTTCGTCGGCGCAGTCATCGACTGGTACGACTTCCTGCTCTACGGGTTGGTCGCCGCACTGGTCTTCAACTCGGAGTTCTTCCCGAATGTCAGCCCGGCGATCGGAACGCTCGCCGCGTTCGCGACGTTCGGCGTCGGATTCCTGTTCCGGCCGCTCGGCGGTGTGGTGTTCGGCCACTACGGCGACCGCATCGGACGCAAACGGATGCTGATCCTGACCGTGCTGATCATGGGAACGAGCACCGCCCTGATCGGACTGTTGCCGGCGTTCGAGTCGATCGGCTGGTGGGCTCCAGTCCTGCTCGTCACGCTGCGCGCCATCCAGGGCTTCGCCGTCGGCGGCGAGTGGGGTGGGGCAGCGTTGATGGCCGTCGAGAGCGCCCCGCCGAAGAAGAAGGCGTTCTACAGCAGCGGAGTGCAGGTCGGCTACTCGGTCGGGCTCATCCTCGCCACCGGATTCGTCATGCTCATGAGCAACCTGACCACCGACGACGCGTTCAGCCAGTGGGGTTGGCGTGTTCCGTTCGTCGCCAGCGTCGTCCTGGTCGGAATCGGCCTGTGGATCCGCGCCGGAGTGCAGGAGAGCCCCGAGTTCGTCGAGAAGGTCGAGAAGGTCGAGAAGATCGAGGAGGAGCAGACCGCGCAGGACAAGAAGCGGATTCCCCTCGTCGAAGCACTGCGCAACCACCCGAAGGCCTTCCTCCAGATCATCGGCCTGCGTTTCGCCGAACTGTTCTCCATGTACATCGTGACCACGTTCGCGTTGAGCTACTCCACCCAGGAACTGGGGATGGAGCGCAACTTCATGCTCAACGTCGGTCTGCTCGTCGGTGCAGTGGGTATCGGCACCATCCCGCTGTTCGCCTGGCTGTCCGACAAGCACGGCCGGCGGCGCGTCTACATCCTCGGCGCACTGATCGGCGCGGTGTGCGCGTTCCCGTTCTTCATCTTCCTCGAGAACGGGTCGATGATCGGCACCGTCATCCTCGCCGTGCTCCTCGTCAACATCTCGCACGACATGGTCGTCAGCGTGCAGCAGCCCCTGTTCACCGAGATGTTCGGGGCCGAGTACCGGTACAGCGGCGCGGGCGTCGGCTACCAGGTGGCCAGCGCGATCGGCGGCGGGTTCACCCCGTTCATCGCGGCAGCCCTGGTCACCGCCAGCGGCGGGTCCTGGCACCTCGTGGCCGTGTACCTCGCCGGCGGCTGCATCGTCAGCGCCCTGATCGCGTGGCGACTGCAGCCCGATGCGAGTGCCGACGCGTCGGATGCCGCCACTCGAGCCGAGCTCGAGAACTCGCACTGAACATGGCGGCGCGGTCGGTGCTCCGGGAGTTGCCGGGTGCGAGCCTCGACCGCGTCGTGCAGGTCGGGGCCGGTGGTGCAGGAGTCGCCGTCGCCCTAGGCGGTCAGCCGAGGGACAGGTCGGAACCGATCCGCTCCGCGGTCGCGACGAGTTTCGGCACCACCGACGCCGCGACGTCGTCCCGCGTGTACTGCGTGCCCTGCAGCGAGGAGTTGAGGGCGGCGACCACGGCGCCCGTCCGATCCCGGATGGGAACGGCCGCGCCGCGGATGCCGATCTCGAGCTCGTTCTCCGACATCGACCAGCCGTCGGCGGCGACCTTCCGGACGTCTGCACGCAGGTGTTCGACGTCGGAGATCGTGTGGGGTGTGAAGGCCTGGAACTCGGTGGTCTTCAGGTAGTCGTCGAGCGCGCCGGCCGAAAGTCCGGCCAGCAGAACCCGTCCCGTGGACGTCGCGTACGCGGGGAACCGCATGCCCACCGTGATGGAGATGCGAATGATCCGGGGCGAGCGGACCCGCGCCACGTACACCACGTCGGGACCGTCGAGAATGGTGACGGAGATGGTCTCGCCCAGTTCCTTCGCGAGAGCCTCGATGTGCGGGTCGGCGACCTGCGGCAGTCGCAGCGCGGCGAGGTACGAGAAGCCGAACCGCAGCACCCGGGGTGTGAGCGAGAAGTTGCGTCCATCGAGACGCAGGAAACCCTTGTCCACCAGGGTGAGCAGAATACGGCGCGCCGTGGACCGGGTGATCCCGACAGCCTGCGCCACCTCACTCAGTGTGCGTTCCCGGTGCTGTTCGTCGAAGCATTCGAGAACGGTCAGGCCACGGTCCAGGGACTCGAGGAAATACCGTTCCCCCGACGCCGGCTGCTCGGCCACCTCAGCAGCCACCTGTTTCGCACACGCCGTCATGCTACCGGGCGACTAGGTGTGTCAGAGCCGGCTGAACGCCGCGTCCAGTGTGGCGAGTCCGCTCGTGTCGATGAGGAAATCGGTTTCGAGAGTGTCGCGCAGTTCGTCGACGGTCGCCAGTTCGCGCCGCTCGGACGTCCCGCCGAGGTGGTGCACCGTCAGCCGCGTACCGGCCAGGGCGTAGCGGCGGTCTTCCGTGGCCCGCGCCGCCATGAGTCCGGTCACGAAATGCGATCCGGGCCAGGTCGACAGGTACCAGTTGGGGGCCTCGTAGTCGACGGGGAACTGCCTGGTGAGGTCGAACCGGTAGATGGTCCGCCACTCGTCGCCGACGAGTGCCTGCATCGCGTAGTCGCCCGCGACGTCGACCAGCCGGAACGGTTCCAGCGGAGTGTCCTGCACGGTGTCCAGTTCGAGGCGCAACGTCGTGGTGAGGGTCATGCCGCCGAACCCGACGTCGATGAGCCTTCGCTCCCCGGCCACGTCGACGAGCAACAGCATGTGCGAGCGCGGAGTGATCGCATCGATCGGAGATCCCCACAGAACGCGGGCGGCAAGTGGCGTCACGTCGAACCCGAGCTCGAGCAGGACGGCCCGCAGCAGGAGATTCTGCTCGAAGCAGTAACCGCCCCTTCGGGATTCGACCAATTTCTGGTGCAGTGACGGCAGGTCGAGCCGGTTCGGTGTGCCGAGGAACGGGTCGAGGTTCTCGAACGGGATCGACCGGGCGTGATGTGCGGCAAGCTGGTTCAGCGTCGCCGTCGTCGCGGATCGGTCGCCGTCGTACCCGATCCGGTCGAAGTACCGCTCGAGGTTCAGATCGCCCGCAGTGGCCATGGCGCACAGTGTAAGCGCGGCGAATGACCGATCAGGGGCCGTCACTGGGGGAGGATGGACAGGGTCCGGTCGCGTGACGGGAGGACACCCATGGGACGGCGACGTTTCTCGGTTGCAGCGTTGCTGGTGGTCGTCACGTGCGCGGCATGCCAGTCCGAGGGGAGTTCGGCGCAGCCGTCGACGACCACCGCGGTCGCCGCACCGGCAGGCAGCGAGCCCACGGTGATCGCAGCCGACCTCGACGTGCCGTGGGGGATCGCGCTCCTGCCGGACGGGACGGCACTGATCGCGGAACGGGACAGCGGCGCGATCCGGCACCTGCAGGCGAACGGCGACACGACCGTGATCGGCGAGGTGCCCGGCGTGGCGGCGCGGGGCGAATCGGGACTGCTGGGCCTCGCCGTCTCACCGGCCTACGCGACGGACCAGACCATCTACGCGTACCTGACCACCGACGACGACAACCGGGTGGTCGCCCTGCGGTTCGACGGTCGCAGCCTCGGCGAGCCGGCCCCGATCCTGACGGGCATCCCCGCCGGATCGATCCACGACGGCGGCCGGATCGCGTTCGGCCCGGACGGCACGCTGTACGTCGCCACCGGTGAAGCCGGCGACCGGCCACGCGCCCAGGACCCGTCCTCGCTCGGCGGCAAGATCCTGCGGATCAACCCCGACGGGTCGATCCCGGCCGACAACCCCACGCAGGGATCACCCGTGTGGTCGCTCGGGCACCGCAACGTGCAGGGCCTCGCGTGGGACGACGCCGGCCGGCTGTGGGCCACCGAATTCGGGGCGAACACCTGGGACGAGGTGAACCTGATCGAACCCGGCGGCAACTACGGATGGCCGGAGGTCGAGGGGCGGTCGGGCGAGGCGGGCTTCGTCGATCCGGTGGTCCAATGGTCCACCGGCGAGGCGTCCCCGTCCGGGCTCGCGTTCCAGGACGGCGCGCTGTGGGTCGCGGCGCTGCGCGGCGAACGACTGTGGCGGATTCCCGTGGGCGGTGACGGCTCGCTCGGCGAACCGCAGTCGCTGTTCGAAGGTGAGTACGGCCGACTGCGCAGCGTCGTCGCGACACCGGACGGAGCAGTCTGGTTCAGCACCAGCAACCGTGACGGGCGCGGCGATCCGGCGGAGGGCGACGACCGCATCCTCATGCTCCGCCCGTGAGTACCTGTTAACCGCGGGCGGTTGACAAGTACTCACGGGTCAGTCGGTCCAGGGGACGATCGGCGGCTTCACCCACATGATCTTCTCGTCCCGGTGCGCCGGGGTGGCGGCGGGATGGTCGGGGTGGCGCTCCGCCCACGCCGACTTCTGGTCGAGCAACTCGACCACGGTCAGCCACGTCTCCATGGTGCTCGGCGGGTTCGACCCGGCCGCCCGGGCGAGTTTCCGCAGCGTGCCGTCGGTGAGGTCGAGGAGTTCCTGACCGCTGATTCCGCGATCCCACACATACCGTGCGAGTCCCATCGCCTTCTCGCGACGTCGCTTCGCAGCGCCTTCGGTGTGCGCGAAGTCGACTTCCTGAGGTTCCATCGTCTTCCCTTCTCGTGCGCGTCACCACGGTAGGTCACCCGTGTCTCGTCCCGGTATCGTGGGAGGACGATTCTCGCAGCAGACGCGAGCGGACGGCGCGAGCAGTAGGGAAGACGGACGATGGGCAGGCAGCGCGGCGGTCGGGCTGCCCGGACAACCGACGGGGGTCCCGTCGCAGGCGTGTACCCGATCGACACGGGCACGTGCGAACTCACCGAAGACCACCTCAACCCGCACGGCTGGGTGCTGAAGGTGAACGGGGTCGAGAGTTCCCACATCGACCTGTCGGATCCCACGCACCTCGATTTCGAGTACATGCGGTGGATCGCCGAACTGGTCGCTTCGCACTGGGGAACGGACCAGCGGGTGCGGTCCCTGCACCTCGGTGGCGGTGCCTGCTCACTCGCGCGGCATCTCGCCGCCCGGTATCCGGACGCCCGGCAGGTGGTGGTCGAACTCGACGGCAAGCTCGCCGAGTTGGTGCGCGAATGGTTCGACCTGCCGCGGGCACCACTGCTGCGACTGCGGGTGGGTGAGGCGCGGGCGGTCACCGAGACGCTGACGGAGTCCAGCCGCGACCTGATCGTGCGCGACGTGTTCGCCGGCAACACGACTCCGACGCCGCTGACGACGACGGAGTTCACCGGGCACGTGCGCCGGGTGCTGGCGGCCGGCGGGATCTACGCGGTCAATTGCGGCGACACCCGCGACCTCGTCCTGGCGCGCCGGGAGGCGGCGACCATCGGCGGCGTGTTTCCGCACACCACGGTCATCGCCGATCCCGCCATGCTCAAGGGCCGCCGCTACGGCAACATCGTGATCGCGGGCAGCGACGTGCCGATCGGCGACGACCCCGCACTCGTCCGCACACTGCTGGGTGGTGGTGTGCCTGCCCATGTCTGGGACGACCGGCAGGTGCGGACGTTCGCCGGTGCGGCGCGGGTGCTGCGCGACGCGGACCCCGGGAGCTAGACCAGCACCCAGATCAGCGAGGCCATCGCGAAGCCCACCACCGACAGGATGGTTTCGAGCACCGTCCACGTCTTCAGGGTGTCTTTCACCGACATGTTGAAATACCGTGACACGATCCAGAATCCGCCGTCGTTGACGTGGCTGGCGATGATGGATCCGGCCGACACGGCGATCACGATCAGGGCGATCTGCGGGGACGAATAATTTCCGGCTGCGATCGACGGCTCGATGACGCCTGCGGTGGTGACGATGGCGACAGTCGCAGAACCCTGGGCGATGCGGAGTGCGCAGCTGATCAGGTATGCGGACAGGATGACCGGGAGGCCGAGTGCGTCCATCGAGTCGGCCAGCGCCTGCCCGACTCCGGTGGCCCGCAGCACAGCGCCGAAGAACGCACCGGCGCCGACGACCAGCAGGATCATGCCGACCGGTTTCAACGCCGCCGCGGACATCGCACCGATCTCCTGCGCCGTGATTCCGCGCCGGGTCCCGAGCAGATACAGCGCCAGCAGGACTGCGATGGTCAGTGCGATCGTGGGTGTGCCGAGGAAGATGAGGACGGACAGTAGTGTCGAGCCTTCTTCGAGGACCACGTTGCCGACCGTCGCACCGAGGATCAGCACCATCGGCACGAGGATGATGAACGAGATCAGCCAGAGCGGCGGCGGATTCTTGTCGGCTTCCTTCTCCTCCGGGATGAACTCGTCCGGGACCTCGATGATCACGCGCTTGCCGATCCAGCTACCCCAGACGACGCCACTGACGAACCAGGCGGGGATACCGCAGGCGAGGCCCATGATGATGATCCAGCCCATGTCGACGTGCAGCAGACCGGCGGCGGCGACGGGTCCCGGGTGCGGGGGCAGGAACGCGTGGGTCATGGACAGGCCGGCGAGCATCGGCATCGCGTACATGACCAGCGACTTGCCGCCGCGCTTCGCCGCCACGTACACGAGCGGGGCGAGGATGAAGATGCCGATGTCGAAGAAGACCGGGATACCGAGGACGAGGCCGGTGACACCCATCGCGAGCGGAGCGCCCTTGGGCCCGAACAACTTCAGGAGCCGCTCGGTCAGGACGTCGGCACCGCCGGAGCGTTCCATCATCGCGCCGAGGACGGTGCCCAGGCCGATGATCGGGGTGATGTGCCCCAGGATTCCGCCGAACCCCTTCTCCAGAATCGAGTCGGCCGCCGACGTCGGTGTGCCGACCAGTTCGACCACCGACACTCCCGCGATGAGCGCGACGCCGACGCCGACGACGATCAGCGCGATGAACGGCTCGAGCTTCAGCTTGATGATGAGGATCAACAGCACGGCGATGGATATCGCCGCGAGAGTGAGTAGTCCGGCTGTGTCGTGCTGCAGCCAGTCGACGAACGACGTCATTGCGTCTCCAGGGGAGGTGGTGGGGTCGGGCGAGAGTGGGACTAGTTCGAGAGCGCGGCGACGAACGATCGTGCGCGGTCGGTGATGTCGGTCCAGTTGCCTGCCGCGACGCTGGACGGTGGGACGACGCTGGTGCCCGCGCACACGGCCAGCGCGCCGGCGTCGAGGAACTGGCGGGCGTTGGAATCGTTGATCCCGCCCGACGGCAGGAGTTCCACGCCGGGATACGGGCCGTGCAGGTCCGACAGGTAGTCGGGGCCGAGCCGCTTGGCGGGGAAGATCTTGACCGCGGCCGAGCCGAGGTCGACGGCCATGGCCACCTCGGTGGGGGTGAACGCACCGAGGAAGACGGGAATCGACCGCCCCGTCGCGACTTTCGCGACGTCGGGTCGGATGCCGGGGGTGACGAGGAACCGGGCGCCGGCGTCGATCGCGGCGGCGGCCTGATCGCCGGTCATCACGGTTCCGACGCCGAGGATGCTGCCTGCCGCGGCTGCGGCGTCGGCGGCGCGACCGAGATGATGGAGCACGTCGGGCGTGGTGAATGTCAGCTCGACCGTCCGGATTCCGCCCTCGGCGAGTGCGTGGCACAGGTCTGCGGCGTCGGGGATGGTTTCCGCTCGCACCACCGTCAGTACCCGGTCGGCACGCAAAATGTCGATCTCGGTCATCGAACTGCTCCTCCTTCTTCGCGGCGCAACGATCTTCCGGCGGTCGCGCCGGTGAGGCGGCCGTCCTCGAGGGCGAGGCGGCCGCGGACGAATACGTGGGAAATACCGGCCGCCGCCTGGCGCGGCTGCGCGTAGGTCGCGGTGTCGCTGACCGTGTCCGGATCGAAGAGTACGAGGTCAGCGGCGTATCCGCGGCGGACGAATCCGCGATCCACGAGCCGCAACCGCGTCGCGGCTCGGCCGCTGAGGTGACCGACACACTCCTCGAGGGACATCAGGCCGAGGTCGCGGCTGTAGTGCCCGAGGTAGCGTGCGAACGTTCCCCACCCGCGCGGGTGCGGTTTCGCGCCGACCAGCAGTCCGTCGCTGCCGCCGGTGTGCCGGGGGTGCTGCATGATTGCGCGCACGTTCTCCTCGTGGCCGACGTGTTGCAGGATTCCGCTGCCGAGTTGGTCGCGGATCAGGATGTCGATGCACACGTCGAAGGGGTCGCGGTTCTCGGCGACGGCGATGTCCGCGACGGTCTTCCCGACGTAGTCGTCGAGTTCCGCGTTCTGCACGCCGCTGATCTCGAGCGTGTGCCACTCGGCGATCACCCCGTGGCAGCCGTCGGAGCCGGTGACCTCGAGATGCTCCCGGATGCGTTCGAGGGCAACCGGATCCCGGAGCCGATCGAGCGTCTGTTCCATGCTGCCCGCCGACGCCCAGCTGGGCAGGATCGCCGACAGCGTGGTGGCGCCGGGAAGGTAGGGGTAGGTGTCGAGGCTGATGTCCGCGCCGGCGGATTCGGCCGTGTCGAGCAGGGCCAGCAGTTCCGGGGCGCGGCCCTTGTTGGGTCCGAAGTTCAGCGTGGCGTGAGCCAGATGCAGTGCGCACCCCGCCCGCGACGTCAGGTCGACCATCTCGGCGTAGGCCTCCATGGCGCCGGCGCCGTAGGACCGGTGGTGCGGGGAGAAGTAGCCGCCGTACTCGGCGACGGTCCGGCACAGTGCCAGCAACTCCGCGTTGTCCGCGTACATCCCCGGCGTGTAGGTCAGTCCCGCGGACAACCCGACGGCACCCTCCGCCATGGACTGCGCGACGATCCGCTGCATCTCCTCGATCTCCGACGGTGTCGCCGGCCGGTCTTCCCAGCCGACCACCAGGGCCCGGACCACTCCGTGCGGGACGAGATACGCGACGTTGGTGGCGATACCGCGGTCGAGTCGGTCGAGGTATTCGCCGACGCTCCGCCAGGAGAAGTCGAAATCCGAGGGATCGGTGTTCCACCCCGCGATCTTGCGCCGGACCACCGCGAGCACGTCGTCGGTGACGGGTGCGTAGGACAGCCCGTCCTGCCCGAGTACCTCGGTGGTGACGCCCTGGGTGATCCGCGACGGGTGCACGGGGTTCAGCAGGATCTGCAGATCCGAGTGGGCGTGCATGTCGATGAAACCAGGCGCGAGCACCAGGCCGTCGGCGTCGATCACTCGATCCGCGCGAGGGCGTCCGGTCTCGGAGTGAACTGCCTCGGGCCAGATTTCGGCGATCCGGTCTCCGTCGACGAGCACGTCGGCGCGGTACCTCGGCGCCTCCGAACCGTCGACGACGGTGGCGGAGCGGATCAGTGTGGTCATGATGTGAGTCCTCGGCCGGGGATCAGAAGAAGGTGCGGATCAGGTCGACGACGACCGGATCGTCGGAGTCGTCGCCGACGACGGGAATCCAGCGCCACTTGTCGAACGCGGTGCACGGGTGCGAGAGACCGAGCCGGACGACGTCCCCGACACGCAGATCGTGTTCGGGCCGTGCGGGATCGAGCCGGAGGAACGCGTGCTGGTCGTTGACGGCGGTCACTTCGGTGCCGACGAGGGGCCGCGGCGTCGCCCCGAGTTGGTCGGCGACGGTCTGCGCGGTGGGGAGTCCTTCGTCGAACGGGACGTCGCGCTTGCCGGCGTCGAGCAGGGCGAGGCCCGGCTCGGGGCGGGACACCACCCGGGCCCACGTGTGCATCGCCGACGTGAGTCGACGTGCCTGCCTGTCTTCGCTGCGGCTGAACGGTGAGATCCCGGTGTAGAAGCCGTCGTCGTGGATGATGTATGCGCCGGCGCGGACCACCACTTTGGTTCTGCCACCGGCAAGTTCGGCGAGCACCTCGGCGACCACGTCGAAGTAGGCGCTGCCGCCCGCGGTCACGTACACGTCCTGGCCGTCGGGGTAGCGACCCTCGGCCTCCAGTCGGCGATGCAGTTCGGCCATCGACCGGAGATACGTGCGGACCCGGGTGAGGGACTCCTCGGACGCGTCGTGTGCGAGGGCGCCCTCGTAACCGGAGACACCGGCCAACCGCAGTGCGGGGCTTTCACCGATACGTTCGGCCACCTCCACTGCCTCGGCCACGGTTCGTGCGCCGGTGCGTCCTCCCTCTCCGCCGAGTTCGACGAGCACGGGCAGCGGACGGACCACCGTGACGTGCGCGAGCGCCGCGGTCATCGCGTCGACCGTCTGCGGGGAGTCGGCCCACGTCAGGACTTCGAGTTCCGGGTTCGCGTCCATCTGCTCGGCCAGCCACCGCAGCGCGGTCGGGTCGACGAGCGAGTTCGCGATCTGCACCCGGCGCGCGCCGAAGCGCACCGCCACCCGGAGCTGACCGAAGTTCGCGAGCGTGATGCCCCATGCGCCGCTGCGGATCTGCCGGTCCCACAGCACCGGAGACATCGTCGTCTTCCCGTGCGGCGCGAGGTCGACCCCGTGCGCCTCGCACCAGGCCGCCATCGTGTCGAGATTGCCGGCGATGGCTGTCTCGTCGAGGACCATGACGGGCGTGCTGAAGGCGGACAGCTTCGGCTGCGTTCCGAGGAACTCGGTCTTGGTGAGGCCGTTCGCCGCGGAGGGGAGGGCTTTGTCCACGTCGGACAAGCGCAGCTCGTCGAGCTCCGCCAAGGCGCCGGAATCGAGTGTGTCCGGTTCGCTGATCGTCATCGTCGATCCTGTCGTTCGGGTTCTGGGGGGCAGGCCTGCAATCGGAGGGGGCCGTGAAGTGCTACGTTGCGCTCTATGCAACGGTGATTGCGTTTTTGAGTCACCTATGTCTAGCATTGGCCTGGGTCATCGTCAACGGTCCGGTGTGGCATGCATCGCCGGGGCGAGGGCTCTCGAAACGCAACCCCAGTGCCGGTCCGAGCAGTCGTAGAGGTAACAAGTGCAGGAATCGACCCCCACCCCCGAGTCCGGTGTCGCGTGCCTCGGTGAGGCGATGGTCCTGGTGGCCCCGGACTCGACACTCCACCTGGCCGGCGCCGAGGCGAACGTCGCCGCCGGACTCGCCGCGCTGGGCATACCCGCCGCCTGGGTCGGACGGCTCGGCGACGACGAGTTCGGCACCCTCATCCGCACCGAACTGCAGGCGCGGGGTGTCGACGTCCGCGCGATCGAGGTCGATCCCGACAGGCCCACCGGGCACTACTCGAAATCCACCGCCCTCGACGAGCACGGCGAGCCGCGAACCGACAGCCTGTATTCCCGGGCCGGTTCGGCGGCGTCGGCCATGGATCCCGGATTCCTCGACACGCCGGCCGTCGCGGACCTGTTCGGCCGCGCCGCCGTGGTCCACTGCAGCGGAATCACACCGGCCCTGTCCGATTCGTGCCTCGCGCTGATGCGGCGACTGCTCCGCGACCGGCCGGGAATCTCCGGTGTGGTCAGCTTCGACGTCAACTGGCGTGAACAACTGTGGCCGGACGGCGACCCGCGGATGGTCGTGGAACTGGCGAATCTCGCCGATCTGGTTCTCGTCGGCGCGGACGAGGCCCTGCGCGTTCTCGGCACCGCGGATCCGCACGAGTTGCGGCTCATCCTGCCCGCCCCGGCCACCGTCGTCGTCAAGGACGGAGCGCACCGGGCGCTGGCCGTCGACCGACGTGGCCGCAGTGTGGCAGTTCCCGCGCTGCGCGTCGACGTCGTCGAACCCGTCGGAGCGGGCGATGCCTTCGCCGCCGGATATCTCAGCGGGGTGGTGCGCGGCGAGGATCAGGCGCGGTGCCTGCGCCGCGGGCACATCGGTGCCGCCGCCACTCTGACGGTGGCAGCGGACTCGGCACCCCCGCCGCCCGCCGAACTGCTGGACGAGCTGCTCCGGTGCTCCGAATCGGACTGGGCGGCAACGAGCGTCACCGCCGACGGCTTCTCCCCCCGAGGAAGTGGAGTGAACGGATGAGTCAGAGTGTCTCCCGCGCCCTGCACCTGCTGGTGCAACTCGGCAACGGTCCCGCCAATCTCGACCAGCTGGCCGAATCCACCGGGGTCCACAAGACCACCGTGCTCCGGTTGCTGCGAACGCTGTCCGACGAGCGGTTCACGTTCCGCGACAACAGCAACCAGTATCACCTCGGTTCCCGCATCTTCGAGCTCGCCGCGCAGGCCACCGATCAACGGGAAGTGCGGCGCATCGCGTCGCCGCACCTCGTCGCGTTCAACCGCGAATACGGGCGCACCACGCACCTCGCGGCGATGGAAGGAGGTGACGTGGTGTACATCGACAAACTCGAATCGCACGATCAGATCAGGATGTACTCGCGAATCGGACTGCGCGCCAACCTCAATTCCACCGCCGTCGCGAAGGTGATTCTCGCCGACCTGCCGGATTCGGAACTGCTTCCGATCGTCGACTCGATGGACTTCTCCGCCCGCACCGCCAACACGATCACGACGCCCGAACGCTACCTCGACGAGATCCGTCTGGTCCGGGAGCAGGGCTGGGCGCACGATCAGGAGGAGAACGAGCCGTCCGTCAATTGCATCGGGGTGCCCATCCGCGGCGCGTCCGGCCGCGTCGTCGCCGCCGTCTCCGTCTCGGTGCCCGACGTCGTGCTCAGCTACGAACGCGTCCTCGACCTGCTCGAACCCCTTCAGGCAGTGGGGACGCGGATCTCCCGCGACTGCGGATACCGCGCCCAGCCCTGACCGTCCCCCGTCCACCCGAAAAGTAACGACACACAGGAGAATCGATATGTCCGACACCACCGTCATCCGCACCGAAGGCGCCCCCGCCCCCGCGCACACGTTCAGCCAGGGCATCAAGAAGGGCAATATGCTCCAGGTGTCGGGGCAGGGTCCGATGGACCCCGTCACCAACAAGTACATCGCGGAGGGCGACGTGCGCGAGCAGACCCGTCGCACGCTCGAGAACGTCAAGGCGATCCTCGAAGCCGGCGGCGCGAGCGTGGAGGACGTGCTGATGTTCCGCGTCTACCTCACCACCCGCGACGACTTCGCCGCGATGAACGACGTGTACGGAGAATTCATCGCGGAGAACGTGCCGAGCGGACAGCTGCCGTGCCGGACCACGGTTTTCGTCGACCTCCCGCACGAGGTCATGCTCGTCGAGATCGACGCGCTGGCAGTGACCGGCTAGGTCGCTACGCGGTGACGAGGTGCCGGCAGCTCATCCGCGGCGACATGGGCAGCTCGGTGAAGACGGGCTCGGACGTGTCCGCCGTCGGCACCTCCAGGTAGAGGTGGCTGCCGTCCGCGACGACCCCCTGCGGTTGCAGGCCGATCAGCTTGGCCACCACGTACGTGGCGCTCAGGCTGGTGACGTCGCGGATGATCCCGAGCCGCAGCAACGACCGCGTCTCCGCGATCGCCTCCTGCTCGCCGGCCCGCAGGACCAGCCGCAGTCCGGGTGACACGGCCTGCGCCGCCACGGACACCGCGATGTTGTCCAGGTCGTCGGAGCCGACGGCGGCCAGCGCGAGAGCTCGGCTCACACCCAGTCGCTCGAGGAGTTCACGGTCACCACCGTGCCCCACGACGGTCGGGATGCTCATCGACCGCACGAGCCGCAGGTTCTTGGCGTGGGGGTCGCGTTCGACGCCCACCACCGCGACACCGAGAGCCTGTAGTTCCCGGCAGAGCCGGAGCCCGACCTGGCCGAGGCCGACGACGATGACGTGGCCGGAGCGGGGCAGGACGCGGCTGCCCACCAGGCCGACCAGCCGGGGGCCGAGCAGGCGCTCGATGATTCCGGCGGTGAACATGGCCGTGAAGACGACGGTGAACAGCATCGCCACCGAGGCGAACACCGCGTAGGCGGGGCTGCCGTGGGTGTCGGTTCCCGGACCCACGGTGGTCACCACACGCACCGCCTCGTTGAAAGCGTCGAGCGGTGCCACGTGCTGGCCGAGCATCAGCCACAGCCAGTCGGCGAACAGCACTGCGAGGAGCCCGGCGAGCCCACCGAGCAGGATGCGCGTGCCGATGTCGTGCGAGCGCAACAGTCCGGTCGCGCCGGTCGCCGCGGTGCGCCACCAGCTCCGCCGGGGCAGGTCGACGTGGGCGCCCTCGGGGTGGCCGTCGATCATGCGGACCGTCAGCATGTGCTCACCCGCGTGCCGGGCCGCGACGAGTTCGGGTTCCAGGCACGGACCGGCGAGCGTGGGTGCGGCCAGGTCTGCCGGTGACGTCACCTCGCACTGCGGAAGGAGCTGCGACAGCTGGTCCGCGACCGTGCGGTCGAAGATCGTCACCACCAACGGGATCGACGCCGAGATGTGCGCCGCGGCCAGCGCGTAGCGCAGTGCGACGACGTCGTCGCGCACCAGTACGGCCATCCCGCAAGGTTCGTCCGCCATCGCCAGGCGGAGCTCGTCGTCGTCGGGGGCGACGAGATGGCGTACGTGAAAGTCCCTTTCGCGGAGGGACGCACAGACCCGTCGGGCCACGGTGGTTTCGCCGATGACGAGATATGAGTCGTTCACGTGTGGTCCTTCCGGCTCGGGATCACGAGAGCGTACCCGAGTAGAACCGCAGATCCCACACGAGAATGCCTACCGGTGAGTAGCCGGCAATGTCCTGGAACACGTTATCGGCCAATGATTTTGCGAAACCGTCAGCCTACTCGTCGGTAGGAGCAGCGCCCTGTATCGCCAGGACGAGTCCGATCACGGCGATCCAGACCAGGCCGCTCAGAGCGGCGGTCTACGGGAACCACGTGTGCAGCAGGGCAACCACTCCCAGGACTGCGCCGACCGCCGTCCACCGTGGCAGCACCCCCGTCCGCCACGCGACGATGGAGGTCGCGAAGATCATCGCCGCCGTACCCACCTGGCAGTAGTGGTAGAACCACGCCGCGATCGTGAGCAGGAGCGGCGCGATCTGGTCGTCGAACGGCAGTTCGTCGAAACGCATCAGGGTCGCGGGATACGCCACCTCCGCCGTGAACCCGGCCGCGGTCAGTGCGACGAACACGGTCCCGCCGGCCAGCGCGGTGTTCGCGAGTCCGGTCCGTTCACCGTCCGCCCGGCGCAGCACCCCGGCGAGCGCGCCGAGGAAGAACAGGAAGAAGAGCACGTGCAGCACCGGGACGACGCCGTTGGCGGTGACGAAGCCCGAGTACGACGAGTAGTAGCGCTCCGCTTCGGCCGTGTCGGCGGGACGGTCCGGGGTGCCCACGACATACGCCGGAATCATCACCAGAGCGGACGCGACCCCGAGCACTCCACCGATTCTCACCATCGTGGTGTCCATGGCCTCCACCTCGCAGGTACGGGTTCCTGATCCGAGGCTGACGAGCCGTGAGCATCCGGCGTGGCAGAACGGGAACACCTCCTCGGTGACCGTGGTTGGGTGAGTCATGAGCCTCGATGCGAATGACGACCGGCGCCCACTTCTCGACCTCGTCGCTGCACACAACCGTGCGGTCCTCGCGACGATCAAACGCGACGGGCGCCCGCAATTGTCCAACGTGATCTACGCCTGGGACCCCGGCACGCAGACCGCGAGGGTGTCGGTGACGGCGGATCGGGCCAAGACCCGGAACGCCGCCCGCGACCCGCGGGTGTCGCTGCACGTCAGCGCGACCGACTTCTGGAGCTACGCGGTCGTGGAGGGAGATGCGGAACTGAGCGCGGTCGCGGCGGATCCGCACGACGCGGTGGCGGACGAGCTCGTCGACGTGTTCCGGCTCGCGTCCGGAAAAGAGCACGACGACTGGGAGGAGTTCCGCCGCGCGATGGTGTCCGAGCACCGGCAGGTACTCCGGGTCCGCGCGACGAAGGTGTACGGCATGGCCCAGTTGCCCTGAGTGTGCAGAACGTAGCTGTGGCAGCCGGTCGGAGCCGGTGGGACGATTGAGTCATGCGCAGGAGACGGTGGCCGGCGGCACCGCCGCCTGCCACGGAGGGAATCGTGGTGCACGGGCCGGTGGAGCTCGTGACGAGCCGCGACCTGAGCTTGCGCCTGGCGGAGGTCGTCGCGCACCCGACGGGCATGCTGCTGCGCATCGAGCTGACGGCGAGAGGCAGATCCGCTGATCTGGCGCGCCACGAGACGCGTCCACTGGACGATCCCGACGACCCGTCGGCTCGGTGGTCGTATCTCGCGGTGAACGTGCATGTCGACGATATGGAGGGTGTCGCCGATCCACGCCACCCGCATTCGACGTCGAAGTCCGATGCCGCTGACGCGTCCGAGTATCATTCCGCGCCGCATTACTGGATCAGCGACTACCCGGAGTCGGGAACGATCACGCTGACCGCGGGGTGGAAGGAAATAGGACTCCTGCCGAGAACGCGGACGATCACTCTCGGCCCGAATCCGAGTATGCGACCCACCCGGTAGACATACGAACGTGCCCTTCGGCGCCGTGGGAGCGTCGAAGGGCACGTTCGTCCTGCGAGGGGAACGCAGATCAGGGCAGGGGAACCCAGGTGCCGAAGAACCAGAATCCGTGTGGGCTCGGCACGGGTGCCTGCTGCTGCGGAGCGTGCTGCTGCGGCTGAGGCTGCGGTGCCTGCTGCTGCTGGGCGGGGACGGGGTTGTGGCCCACCGGGTCGGCGCTGGCGACACCGGCTCCGATGCCGAGGGCTGCGAGGGCGATACCACCGGTTGCGACGGCCTTGGTCACGACGGACTTCATGCGGTTCCTCCTGGAACGTATCGGATGCGGTGTCAGAACTTCCTGACACAGACCAGATTGCTGCCCGTCCCTGCTGAAACTCTTCGCTCAGCCTGTCAATCTCCTCGGTGTCAGCGCGGCTGCTCCGCCAGCTTGGCGGCGATCACGCCGTTGAGCCGTTGCAGACCGCTCGGGGTGAGGCCGTGGATCTGGCCCTCGATGCTGCGCACGACATGCGTGTCGCTGAGGACCTTCTCGCTCGACTGGATCAGAACCGTTCCGGCGCCGGTGAAGTCGAACTGCCGTTCCTCCCCGGAGTTGATTCCCATCATGTGGGCGCCCGCCGCGAGGAAGTTGCTGATCCACCCCTGGTCGTAATGGTGGCTCGGGGACGGGCAGTCGGCCCACCCGACGAGCGCCTCGGGGTCGATCCGCAGCGGCGGCTCGGCGAACATCACCGGGCCATTGGACGACGCCAGGAACTTGCCGGTCCCGATGAGCGTCAGGAAGCCCGGCACGATGGACTGGTTCAGGGCCAGACCCGGCTCGAACGCAAGGAGATTCGACGCCCGGATCGTGAGGTTGCCGTCGTCGAGGTCGTACGAGTTGATGTCGTAGCCGCGGTCGCCGATGATCAGCTTCCCGAATCCTTCGGCCACCGCGTAGTCGCCCATGTACAGCGGCGCGGAGAACTGGTTGGCGACCATGTGCAGTGCGGCGCCGTGCAATCCGTGGGTCAGTGCCTGGAACTGCATCTGCCCGTAGTAGGCGATCATCGCACCCTTGCGGATGAACCAGGGTGCGGTGAGGTCGATGCAGAACGCGTAACTGTTGTCGGGAATGTTGTCGCTGGCGCCGAGAGTAGACGGATTGTGGATGGCGGTCACAGTTTCTCCTCCGAAGCCTGAACGTAGACGATGCCCTGACCGGTGCACTGCAATTGCATCGCTTCCCCGACGCCGCGGCCCATGGCCTCGCGCCAGCCGACGGCGGATTTCAGTTCCACCTGGACGCTCCCGTACGTGCCGACGAATGCGTCGGGGTCGACGAACACCGGATTCGGTCCACCCACAGGGAGTTCGATGAAGCCGCCGTGCGCGAGGAGGACCGCCGACCCGTACCCGGACAGCTGCGTCGTGAACATCCCGGTACCGGCGAGGGCGCCTGCCGCAGCGCCACGCAGGGCGCCGAGCATGCCGCGTCCGCCGCCGCCGCCCTGACTCGTCACGGAGATCACCGAACTCTGCAGTCCCGCATTGTGAGCGAGCAGCCGGGACGCCTCGACACACAGCGCACCGCCCTGCGACATGTCGACGACGTGCACCTCGAGCCCGGCGTGGCCGTAGTGCACCTCGCCCTGCCCCTGCGCGAGCATCGTGCGTTCGTGCTCGCCCTGCATCATGCGTCCGGCCATCCGGGTGAATCCACCCATGCCCGCCATCGACTGGGAACCCGGCACCTGATGCGGCGAGAACTGGACCTGACCCGTGTAGAACAGCATCGCGCCCGTGCGGGCCACCACACCGCCGGCGGCGCCGACGTCGACCTTGACGACCTTCGAGTTCACTTTCGAGAAGACCATGGGACTCACCGCTCTGCCGGTTGAATGGAGACGACGCCGTGACCGTCCCACCTGAGGGAGAAGGCCTCACCGTTGCCCTGGCCGACGGCGTTGCGCCACGACACGTCGGTCACGAACGACTGCGTCACCTGTCCGCGCGCCGAGACGAACGCGTCGGGATCGACCACCAGCGGGTACTGCGGCGACACCTCGAGGTGGATGAGCGGCCCGCCGGCCGACAGCAGTGCCACCTGTCCCTGGCCGGAGACGGTCGTGGTGAACAGGCCCTGACCGCCGACCCCGCCGCGCAGTCCGGTGAACGTGACGTTGGTGTTCAGGTTGCCGCTCAACGCGAGAAGCTGCTGCGACTCGACCTGCAGGGTCTCGTTCGCCAAGTCGACGACGGAGACGTACTGACCGCCCACCGCGAGGTACACGACACCGTGGCCGGAGCATTCCATCAGCGACAGCGCCTCGCCCGTGGCACGCCGCTTCATCCCGGCGAGCACCCCGTCACCGCCACCGAAACCTGCCGACTTGAAACTGACATTGCCCTCGTAGGCGATCATCGAACCCTGTATCGCCCGGATGGTGGTTCCGGCGAGCTGCGCCTCCACCACCTTCTTCGACTTGTCGAGCAGCCGCCCCATGGGTGCCCTTTCCAGTGTCGAGCGGCAGTGCCCGTGACCGAGTCACGAGCACTGCCGCTGGATGTGAGTACAGGCAGAACCTAGCCGACGGACACCGGGTCCTGCTCGTCCACGTCGTCTTCCACTGCGCCGGCCGCTGCAACGGCCTTGCGGTTGCGGACGATGCTGGAGATGAAGGCGGCACCGATGAGGGCGACGCCCACGAGTCCGGTGACGTTCTCGTTGACGTGGTAGCCGATGGACACCAGCAGGATCACGGCCAGTGCGCCGATGGCCCAGTGGGCGCCGTGCTCGAGGTACACGTAGTCCGACAGGGTGCCCTTGCGGACCAGGAACACCGTGATGGAACGGACGAACATCGCGCCGACGAAACCGAGGCCGAGGGCGATGATGATCGGGTCGGACGTGATCGCGAACGCGCCGATCACACCGTCGAAGGAGAACGACGCGTCGAGGACCTCGAGGTAGAGGAACAGGAAGAACCCGGCCTTACCGGTGGCCTTGGCCAGCTCGGTCGGTCCGCCCTTGGACCCTTCGACCAGTTCACCGTCTTCGTCTTCCTCGGGCGTGTTGAACAGCTCACCGAGACCGTTGACGGCGATGTAGGTGACCATGCCGAGGACGCCGGCGATCATCACCGTGGACACCGTGTCCGCGGGGGCGATGTACGCGGCGGTGATCAGCAGCAGGGCGCCGGCGATGATGACGGCCAGCTGGTCGAGCTTGCCCGCGCGGGCGAGGGGCTTCTCCAGCCAGGACAGCCAGGTGATCTCACGCTCTTCCAGGATGAAGCCGAGGAACAGCATCAGCAGGAACATGCCGCCGAACGCCGCGATCTGCGGGTGCGCGTCGGTGAGCAGGGTTTCGTAGCTGGCGCTGCCGTCGGGGAAGTACGCGGCGCCGTCGGCAGGCGGGTTGAGGGCGAGGTCGAGGGCGGCGACGGGGCCGAGACCGGACGCGAGCCATACGATGACGAGCGGGAAGACCAGACGCATACCGAACACCGCGATGACGATGCCGACGGTGAGGAAGATCTTCTGCCAGAACTCGCTCATCCGGCGCAACACGGTGGCGTTGATGACGGCGTTGTCGAACGACAGCGAGATCTCGAGGATCGACAGGATCACCACGAGGAGGACGGCCTGGGGGCCTCCGTAGATCGCCGCGATGATGAGGGAGATCACCGTCACGGCGAAGGAGAGACCGAATATTCGCAGAACCACGAAGCGTGGCCTTTCTCTAGTGGGCATGCAGGGTGGCTACTGCAGGTGGACGAACACCGGGGGAGGGTTTCACGTCAGGGCCGTGAAACCCTCCCCCGGCTATAGAACGTGACGACTGTCAGACGTTGACGCCGTAGTCGCGGGCGATACCGGCCAGCCCGGACGCGTAGCCCTGGCCGATGGCGCGGAACTTCCATTCCGCACCGTTGCGGTACAGCTCGCCGAAAACCATAGCGGTCTCGGTCGATGCGTCCTCGGACAGGTCGTAGCGGGCGAGCTCGGTGCCGTTGGCCTGGTCGACGACGCGAATGTAGGCGTTGCGCACCTGACCGAACGACTGCGAACGGGTCTCCGCATCGTAGATCGAGACGGGGAACAGGATGCTCTCGATGTTCGCGGGGACCGCCGCCAGGTTGACGTTGATCACCTCGTCGTCGCCCTCGCCCGCACCGGTGGTGTTGTCACCGATGTGCTCGATCGAGCCGTCGGGGGAGCGCAAGTTGTTGAAGAACACGAAGTGCTGATCCGACACGACCTTCTTGTCGGCGCCCGCACCGATGGCGCTGGCGTCGAGGTCGAAGTCGGTGCCGGTGGTCGAGCGGGCATCCCATCCGAGTCCGACAGCCACCGCGGTCAGGTTCGGCGCCTCCTTCGTGAGAGAAACATTGCCGCCCTTGGTCAAGCTGACGCCCATTCAGGGGTCCTTTCGAGAGGAGGTGGGTGGACCCTCGACAGCTGTCGAAGTTCCGGGTTCGTCGTGCAACACCACGATAATGAATTTGTCCGACTTGTCCCATCCCGCGAACTGTCCACAGGTTTGTGCACAGGCAATTCCGGACCACTCGGGGTTGTCGGCCCGACCAGTACGATTCAGGACGTGACGAGCGGATGGGCGGGACGCTTCCGAGGAAGAGCCCGAGGCGACGACTCGGCTCGTCGCGCCCACGACACGATGGTCGCAGCGTTTCTCGATATGGACAACCGGCAGAGCATCGCCGCCGCGGCCGTGGACGCCTCGGAACAGCTGACTCCGGAACGCGGAATCCGGCGGGCCTGGGAACCGGTTCGCGACGGGTGCTACCAGGCCGCGACGGCGTATCTGGCGGCCGAAGACCAGTTCGAGAACGTGCAGTCACCCGCCGCCACCGCCGCGTACGAGCAGGTGACGCGGCAGTTGGTCGCGGCAACCCAGACCCTCGACGAGTTCTATCGCACACATCGCGGCCATCTCGAGGAGTCGACCGCAATGCTGGCGGCCGTTCCCCAGGTTGCCCAGCAGGCGCTTCAGGTCGCCTCCGCCGCGCAGCAGCGGGTGCAGACCGAGGGCGCCGCGTACGCTGGCTACCCGTCGGTGCGCGACCGGGGAGCGGCACTCGACGCCGCGGTCGTGGCGCTGCAGGGCGCCCGTGGCGCCAATCCGATCCGCGAAGCGGCGGCGCGCGTGCGGGAGGAGTCGGCGGCGCTGGAGAAGGCACTGGCCGCGGCCCCGTCCAGAGAGCAGGACGCCGCTCACGCGGTGTCGTCGGTGACGACGAGGATCGCCGCCGTGCAGACTCGGGCGGAACGCCTCGCGCCCGCCTACTCCGCGCTGCTGCGCGAGTTCAACGCGGCCAGTTCGGCGGATCTCGTCCACAACGACCGCGAGAGCCGCAGGCACATCGAGCAGGCGCAGACCGATCTGCAGCAGGCGCAGAAGGCTCTGACCGCGGGTAATCCCGAGGGGGCGCTCGAACTGACTGCCGCGGCGCGGACCCATCTGGTCGACGCCGAGGCGAACGTCGACGGCGTCACCGATCGCCTGCGGTTGCTGCGCGCGGTCCGCGAAAACCCGCGGGCCAAGGAAAACGAGATCAGATTTCGTCTCCGCGACGCCCAGATGTTGGCTGTCAATCGTGGGCTCGTGCGGGAATGGGGGTCGGTCCTCGACGCTCAGCTCGAGCGGATAGACCGAATTGCAGGGACACTGACCGGGAGGCATCCCGACTACTGGGCATACGTCGCCCAGCTCGATGCCGTGTCGGCGTTCATAGCCGAGGTGGTTCAGAAGATGAGAGGACACACAGGACAGCGATGACACGGGGGGACGATGAGCATTAGCGAAGAGATGATGCCGGCTGCGGTAAGGCATGTTCGGCACTTCCACCACCTCGATCCCGAGACGCACGGCCGGCTGTTCCTGCACGCTCCGCAGGCGCTCGGGCCGGACGAGGATCGTACGGTGCTGGCCGTCGCGCTGGGCGCGACGCTGTACGTGCCTGCGACGAGGTCCGACCTCGCGGACACCATCCTTCGACGGTCCGGTGACGGTGTCTGCTCGATGGTCCTGGACCTCGAGGACGCGGTGGCCGACGACCAGGTGGAGGCGGCGCTGCTCAACACCGTCGACGCGCTCGATCGGCTCGCGGTCCACGGTGGTGCGCGGATGCAGTTGTTCGTCCGGGTGCGGGCGGCCGAGGACCTTCGGCGGATCGCCGATCTGCTGACCACCGGCGTCGAGGTGTTGTCCGGATTCGTGATTCCGAAGTTCGGTAGTGCGACGGGGCGTGCATTCCTCGACGAGCTGGCCGCGGCATCGGAGCGGCTCGGCAAGCACCTGTATGCGATGCCGGTGCTCGAATCGCCCGCACTGGTGCACCGCGAGGCCCGCGACGACGAACTGGCGAAGATCGGCGCACTGCTCGTCGAACACCGCGAGCGGATCCTCGCCGTGCGCATCGGCGCCACCGACATGTGTGCCACGTTCGGCATCCGCCGCGACCGCGACCTGACGATCTACGACGTGCGGGTGGTCGCGGACGCGATTGCCGGCATCGTCAACTTCCTGGGCCGCGCCGACGACACCGGACACGTCATCACCGGTCCCGTGTGGGAGTACTTCGCCGACCACGAGCGGATGTTCCGGCCGACCCTGCGCGCCACGCCGTTCGAGGAGCACAACGAGGTGCGGTTCCGTCAGCAGCTGGTCAGCCGGGATCTGGACGGCCTGCTGCGGGAGATCGCCCTCGACCGCGCCAACGGTATCCAGGGCAAAACCGTCATCCACCCGACGCACGTCGCGGCCGTGCACGCGCTGTCCGCGGTGACGCACGAGGAGTACCACGATGCGCTCGACATTCTCGGCGCCGAGAATGTCGGCGGCGTCCAGGCGTCGGGGTATCGCAACAAGATGAACGAAATGCGCCCGCACCGCAGCTGGGCCGAGAAGACACTCGTCCGGGCGAAGGTGTTCGGCGTGACAAACGAGGGAATCACGTTCGTGGATCTACTGACCGCACTGGCCGTCCGATGAGCTCACCCACCGCCGTGCGCGCGGTGCCCTGGGCCACGGAACATCTGGGGCTGACGCTCGCCCACGTGGGTTCGGACACGGGGCTGACCATCCCCGAACTCGTCGAACCCGGCCTGCGGCGCAACCCGCGACGTGCCCATCTGCTCGTCTCGACGGTCCTCGGCAAGCACGTGCCCACCGACCCGGCTGCCGTGATCGGCGCAGGCGACCGCCTCGGCGATCTGGTCGCCGACGTCCTCGCCCCCGATGCAGATCCCGTCGTGCTCGGATTCGCCGAGACCGCAACAGGTCTGGGGCATTGCGTCGCGGCCCGGCTGCGCGCCCGGTGTTACCTGCACTCCACGCGCCGGGACGTCCCCGAGATCGGGACGTCCGCCGGGTTCGAGGAGGGGCACTCGCACGCGACCAGTCACCAGCTGCAGCCGACGTCCGTCGAGTTGTTCACGGGCGATCGTCCACTCGTCCTCGTGGACGACGAGATCTCCACCGGCGCCACCGCGGTCGACGCGATCCGAGCGCTACACCGGCAGAACCCGCGCAGCCGTTACGTCGTGGCGTCGCTCGTCGACATGCGCGAGCAGGGCCACCGGGACGCCGTCGACGCCGCCGCCGCCGAATTGGGGGTGCAGATCGACAGCGTGAGTCTGGCGGTGGGGCGCACCGAGCTTCCCGACGGACTGATCGACTCGGTCGGTGCCCTCCCTGATCCGGTGCTCAACCCCGTCGGTACGCGGACCGGAGCTGTCGAGCGCGCCGACATACCTTGGCCCGCAACAGTTCCGGAGGGCGGGCGTCACGGGTTCCTGCAGGAAGACACCGAGGAGTTCGATGCGGCCGTCGCGTCGGCGGCCGCGGTGCTCCGTGACCGGCTCGACCCGCAGCGCCCGGTGATCGTCGTCGGACACGAGGAGCTGATGTACCTCCCTCTGCGAATCGCGGGCGCGCTGTCCACGTCCGGTTTCCGGGTTCGTTTCCAGACGACCACGCGGTCGCCCGCCTACGTGCTCGACCTGCCGGGGTACCCGCTGCGCCGCGGATTCCGCTTCACGGCCCCCGAGATCGGGGAAGAGCAGCCGCGTTTCGTCTACAACGCGCAGTGGCCGGACGAGGACGCCGTCGTGGTCGCGGTGATCGACGCCGCGGCCGACACCGACCGGCTCACGGAAGCCGGCGGACTCCTCGACGTCCTCACCGCGTCGGGAACGGATGTGCTCCTGGCCGTCGTGTCCGGCGCCGACCCGCGGTCGCTGCGCGCCGCGCGTGCGGGAGCGTCGACGTGACGGCGCCCCTGACCGGCCCGGCGTTCGGTTCGTACGCCGCCGACGAGGTGGGCTGGCTGCTCAAAGACCTGTCGCACGTCGACCTCGAAGCCGATGTCGCCGAGCGGGAGCGCCGCATCCAGTCGGGTGAAGCCCACTACGCGGAAACGCTGCCCATCGAATACCAGCCCGACGCGGAGTATCGCGAGCTGTTCGAGAAGGTGCTGCAGGACAGCTCCATCCGGCTGGCGCGTGCCGTGGGGACGGTCACCGACCTCGTGCTGGCCGAGCGCGGCAGCGACGTCACTCTCGTGTCCCTGGCGCGGGCGGGAACCCCGGTGGGTGTGCTCATGCGCCGCTGGGCGCGCGACGTCCACGGGTTGACGCTGCCGCACTACGCCGTCTCCATCGTCCGGGACCGGGGGATCGACGCCGTCGCGCTCGACTACCTTGCACAGCATCACGACCCGGCGAACGTGGTGTTCGTCGACGGATGGACGGGCAAGGGTGCCATCGCCCGCGAGTTGTCGCAGGCACTCGCCGAGTACCGCGCCGCCGGGGGCGCCGAGTTCGACGACGACCTCGCCGTCCTCGCCGATCCCGGGCACTGCGTTCGCACGTTCGGCACCCGCGACGACTTCCTGATCGCCTCGGCGTGTCTGAACTCGACTGTGTCGGGCCTGGTGTCGCGGACCGTCCTCAACGACACGCTGATCGGCCCCGGTGACTTCCACGGCGCCAAGTTCTACGCGCACCTGGCGGGCGAGGACGTGTCCAATCACCTCCTCGATTCCGTCAGCGCCTCCTTCGGGGATGTGCGTGAACACGTTCCCAACGACGTCGAGGACTTGCTGCGGTCGGACCGCACCCCCACCTGGGACGGCTGGAAGTCCGTCGAGGCGGTTCGGGAGCAGTACGGAATCTCGAGTGTGAACTTCGTGAAGCCGGGCGTCGGCGAAACCACCCGCGTGCTGCTGCGCCGGGTGCCGTGGCGGGTGCTCGTCCGCGACCTCGACGCCCCGGAGCACGCGCACATCCGGCTCCTCGCCGCCGCGCGTTCGGTCCCCGTCGAAGAGGTTCCCGGCCTGGCCTATTCGTGCATGGGCCTGATCAAGGATGTGACATGACCGCGCTGATCGCGACCGACCTCGACCGGACCATGATCTACTCGCGCGGGGCCATGGAACTCGCCGTCACCGAGAGCGACGTGGCCGAGCGGCCCGGCGACGAGGACCTGCTGTGCGTCGAGGTGTACGACGGCAAACCGCTGTCCTACGTCACGTCGGCCGCCGAGGCCATGCTGCGGAAGCTCACCGCGTCCGCCGTGGTCGTGCCCACCACCACGCGCACCGTCGCCCAGTTCCAGCGCATCGACCTGCCGGGGGCGCCGTGGCGGTACGCGATCACGACCAACGGCGGCAATATCCTCGTCGACGGGGTGCCCGATGCGCGGTGGCGGTCGGGTGTCGACATCGCGATGGCCGACGGTGGAGCCTCGCTGGTGGAGGTCGGCGCCGAGCTGAGCCGACGGATCGACGACGGCTGGGTGCGTTCGTCCCGGGTGGCCGACGAGTTGTTCTCCTACCTGGTCGTGGACCTCGACGCGATGCCGGCCGGCTTCGTCGAGGAGTGGAACGACTGGTGCGCGGATCGGGGATGGGGAGTGTCCCGGCAAGGCCGCAAGATCTACACGATGCCCGACGCGGTGTGCAAGAGCCGTGCGGTCGCCGAGGTCCGTGCAAGGCTCGTCGACGACGGAGTGCTCGAGGCGGAAGCGCCCGTGCTGGCGGCCGGGGACGGGGCGCTCGACGCCAACATGCTCAGTGCGGCCGACGCCGCCATCCGCCCCCGGCACGGCGAACTCGAAACCCTCGACTGGCAGCATCCGACCCTGTCGGTCACCGGAAGCAGCGGTATCGCCGCTGGTGAGGAGATCCTGCGCTGGTTCGCGGACCGTGTCGCGCGGGGTGCGGGGACGACGGCCGTCGGCTCTCTTTTGTAGGTTGTAGGCAAACAGACCAAACGGGACAAACCCGACGCTCCCACAGTGAAGGAACCACCGCAGTGTCCACTCCTCTAGCCAAGGGTCAGAACGGCCCGCTGAGCGTCGACGACGTCATCGTCTCCCTTGAACTGACGGCCGCCGCCGACCTGTCCGCGCTGCTCGTCACGGACTCGGGGAAGGTCCGCTCGGACGCCGACTTCGTCTTCTTCAACCAGCCGGCCGGTCCCGGCGTGCAACTCGTCCCCGGAGCCACCGGACAGGCGGCCTCGCTGAAGGTGTCTCTCGGCGCGGTGCCTGCCGACATCGCCCAGGTGCGCGCGGTCATCACCCTCGACGACGCCACCAGTAACTTCGGCCGCTCGGCGCCGCCGACCGCCCGGGTCTCGGACGGCACCGGAAACTCGCTGTACGAGTACAAGATCGAGGGACTGAACTCAGAGTCGATCGTCATCGCGCTCGAGCTGTACCGACGCCAGGGCGCCTGGAAGGTGCGGGCCGTCGGGCAGGGCTACGCCGGCGGGTTCGCCGCACTCGTCACCGATCACGGCGTGTCCGTCGACGACGCTCCCGCACCCGCCGCCGCTCCCGTCCAGCAGCCGCCCGCTCCCGCACCGACACCGCAAGCCGCCTACCCGCCGCCGGTCGCACCGGTTGCGACCCCGGCTCCCGCTGCACCCCCCGCACCCGCCGCCCCGTCCGCTCCGGCCGAGGTCAGTCTCACCAAGTCGCGACCGGTCAGCCTCTCGAAGGGCCAGAAGGTGACGCTCCGCAAGGACGGTGGCGTCGCACTGACGTACATCCAGATGGGGCTCGGCTGGGATCCGATCGAGAAGCGCGGCATGTTCGGGAACCGTTCCGCCAACGTCGACCTCGACGCGTCGGCGGTCCTGTTCGCGGACAACAACATGGTTGATGTCGCCTATTACGGGCAGCTGACGTCGAAGGACGGGTCGATCCGGCATCAGGGCGACAACCTCACCGGTGAGGGCGCCGGCGACGACGAGGTGATCCTCGTCGATCTCACCCGCATTCCGCCGCACATCTCGACCATCGTGTTCATCGTGACGTCGTACCGCGGGCACACGTTCGAGCAGGTGAAGAACGCCTTCTGCCGCCTGGTGGACACCACGTCGTCGGCCGAACTCGCCCGGTTCACGCTGCAGGGCGGGATGCCGTTCACGGGAATGGTGATGGCCAAGGTGTACCGGGTGGGCGGCGAGTGGAAGCTGCAGGCCATCGGTGAGGGCATTCAGGCCAAGCATGCCGGGGAGGCCGCGCCTCAACTCGCCCGCTTCCTCGGCGTCTAGGGGCGGCGGTGACAGTCCACCTCGTTCCGGGGCAGAACGCTCCGCTGCCGTCGCGCGAACTGCGTTTCCGCGCGGTCGATGCGACGCCGATCGACGTCTCCGCGCTGATCGTGGACGGCGATCTCCGCGTGCTGTCCTCGGACCATTTCGTGTTCTACAACCAGCGCCGCGCCGCCGGGGTGGAACTCGACGCGGACGGAACGGTCCGGCTGCAGCTGGACGAGGTGGACGCCGCTGCGGTGGCCGTGCTCTGCGTGGTCAGTGTCGATCCGGCGTCCCCGAACGGTCCGGCGACGCTGGCCCGCGAGGGGCTGTCGGCCACGCTCGCCGACGAAAATGGTCTTCCCCTGGTCGTTTTCGACGTCCCGCTGGTCGGTTCCGAGGCGGCCGCGATCTGCCTCGAGGTCTACCGGCGCGGCACCGAGTGGAAGGTGCGGGCCGTCGGGCAGGGATACGACGGCGGCCTCGCCGAACTCGTCACCCGGCACGGCGTCGAGGTGGACGAACCCGCGCACGCTGTGGCCGAGGAGGTTCCGGCGATGCCCGGTCCTGCGGGCATCCCGCTCGACCCGGCCCACTCGTTCGAGAGGGCGTGGATGATCTTCGAGGACGCCGCCCGGTCCGCGGCCTCGTTCCGATCCTCCCGCGACTACGCGCAGGCCCGGCTGGACGACGAACTGTCCGAGTCGGTGGCCGACCCGTCCACACGCAACAGTCCGGCGGTCGTGCAATCGCAGGCCAGGGCGCAGGAGCGGTGTGATGCCCTCGTCGCCGAGGCGCAGCGCAAATTCGACGGCGAGACTTCGCAATTGGCCGACGAACTCCGCGCCATCGATCCTCTGCTGCCGCGGTCGCTGGCCACCTTCGAGTCCGCCGCGTGGACCAGCCCGGTCACCGGCAGCGCCGTGACGGACGGGCTGAGGCTCGGTGAGTTGACCGCACCCGACCTCGGTGAGCTGCGGGTGCCGTTCTGCGTTCATTACCCGTTGGGGCGTCCGCTCTGGATCGTCGGCGATCCGGCCGAGGCCGCACCGGTGGTCGCGGCGCTGGCGGCGCGCATGCTGGTCGCATCACCTGCGGTGGCACAGCGGTTGGAGGTGGTCGACCTCAGCGGCTCGCTGCGCACGTTCACCGAACCCCTCGGTGCTCTGCTGGCTTCGCCCGTCGTGTCGTCGGCTTCCGACATCACCGCCCGCCTCACCGCGCTGTCCGAGAGCGTCGACCTCGCAGAAATGGCGGCCCGCAGCGGAATCCGCGACGGCCGGCCGGAGCCGCGCCTGGTGATCCTGGGCGACTTCCCCCACGGGTACGGCGCCGAGGACGCCGCCCGGATCGTGCACCTCGCCGATCACGGTCCCGCACTCGGGACGTCGCTGATCATCGTCGGCGACAGCGCCTCCGCCGATTCGGATCCGGGCGTCGCGGTGCTCGAACGCATCGCGCAGCAGGTTCCGACGTCCGGGGTCCTCACCGTCTCCGACCCGTGGACGGGCAACGACTGGCTCCTGACACCCGACCGGCTCCCGGACCACCCCCTCCACCGGGCCTCGGTGCTGGATTCACTGACCGGGCAATAACACCCTCGCCGCGAGCTAGCGTCACTCGTCGGGCAGTTCGACCCCGAGTTCGAGAGCCTTCGTGGCGACGGCGTCCGGAAAGACGTTGCGGAACAGGAACAGGTCCTGCCCGATCACCCAGCCGGGGGCGAGTTCCGTGGCGTAGCGCTCGAAGTAGCCGAGTTGTTTTCCGAACAGGACAAGTTCCTCGGGGCTGGCGACGCCCCATTTCTTGCCGATGCCGATCAGCGCCATGATGAGTTCGCTGAGCCGCAGCTCGCCGAGGTCCCGGCCCAGCAGGGGTGCGAGCGCGGCGGCCACCTGGAGTCCGATCTCGTCGTCGGTGGCGTCGTTGTCGGTCGCATAGCCGAGGCTCCGGATTCCGCGGGCCATCCGGGAGAAGTCGCCGTCGATCAGAGTCGCGTAGAACATGTCGCGCAGGATCTGCCGCCACGACTCGGGGAGCTCACCGACGATGCCGAAGTCGAGCATCGCGATGCGTCCGTCGTCGAGGACCCACAGGTTCCCGGCGTGCACGTCGCCGTGGAACGGGCCGTGCAGGATGACGGACTCGATCCACACCTTGACGCCGCGGCGGATCAGCATCCGGGTGTCCATGTGGACGAGGTCGGGGAACCGGTCGAGCGGCAGGCCGTACATGCGTTCCATACAGATGACGTGCGGACCGCAGTAGTCCCAGTACACCTCAGGGGTGGTGACGCCCTTGTTGTCGCCGAACGCCCCGATGTTCGTCCGGAACCGGGCCTGGCGGTCGGCCTCGACCGCACTGTTGAGTTCGGTCATCGTGGCGGCGTGGAGGTCGCGGATGATGGCGGTGGCGTTGGCGATGCGGAAGAACTCGAACAGTTTCTCGAGGATCCGCGCGCCCCAGTACGCGGTGCGCAGGTCCACCACCATGCGGCGGAAGATGTCGGGGCGTTGCACCTTGATGACGGCTTCCCTGCCGTCGGGGAGAACGCAGCCGTGCACCTGCGCGACGGAGGCGGCTGCGAGGGGGACGTTGTCGAACGACGCGAACAGTGCGTCGACGGGATGCCCCAGATCGGCTTCGATCACCCTGCGGGCCTCCTGGGCGGGCACCGGCGGCACGTCGTCGAGACATCGCAGACAGGCGTTGGCCAACGGGGCGGGGAACACGCCGGAAGACGACGCCATCAGCTGCCCGACCTTGACGAACGTCGGGCCCAGCACCTCGAAACCGTTGACCAGGCCCTCCGACGCCGCGTCCGCAAGGGTGCGGCCGCGACGTCGGACAGGCCAGGTGACCAGCGCTGACAAGGTGAAGGCGACGACGACCACGCCGATGACCAGCGCCCGCCACAGCTCTGCGGCGCGGAAATGATCGAGGCTCGCGGAGTGCACGGTCAGGGCTGCAGGTGGCGGCCCCGAAGCGTACGGGCCGACCGGACGTGCCGTTGGCTCTTGCACAGTTCCTACCTTGCGTTCAGTGCTGCCTGCCGTTCAGAAGGGGACCATACCCCGACCGTTTCGGCGAACCCCTTTCAGTATGCGGTACCCGCCATCACACCATTTCGTTAGCAGAACTCAGAGTCCCAGCGCGCCTGCGAGTTCCCGCAGGGCAGGCACCGGATCGTCGCCGGCGGGGAGTACCTGGATGGCCACGTGATCGGCGCCCGCGTCCAGGTGTTCCCGGAGGCGGCCGGCGACGTACTGCGTGTCGCCGTGGGCGACGAGCGCGTCGATCAGGTCGTCGCTGCCGCCGTTCGCGATCTGCTCGTCGGTGTACCCGAGCCGTTTCAGATTGTTGACGTAATTGCGCAGGTGCAGGTACGGATTCTCGACGGCCGAACGTCCGATGGGGCGGGCGCGTTCCGGATCGGTGTCCAGCACGACCTTCTGCTCCGGCGCGATCACCGGACCCGGGCCCAGCAGCTCACGCGCTTCACGGGTGTGCTGCGGAGTGGTCAGGTACGGATGGGCGCCGGCGGCGCGGGCTGCGGACAATTCCAGAACCTTCGGACCGAGTGCGGCGAGGACGCGTCGTCCCGCTGGGACACCGGCAGCATCGAGGGCGTCGAGATACTCCACGAGCGCGGCGTACGGCTTGCTGTAGTTCAGCCCGGGCTGTTCGGGATGGCCGACACCGATGCCGAGGAGGAAGCGCCCCGGATGACGGGCTTCGAGCCGGTGGAACGAGGTCGCGATCTCGTCGGCGGGCGCGGTCCAGATATTCACGATTCCGGTCGCGACGGTGATCGTGGACGTCGCGTCGAGCAGGCGTTCGGCGATCTCGAGGTCGGCAGGCGGGGAGCCGCCGATCCAGATCGCGCCGTAGCCTGCTGATTCGATCGCCGCACCCACCTCGGGCGCCAATCCGCCGGCGTGACGCCAGACGCCGAACTGTCCGAGCTGCGGGGTTTGTGCTGTGGTCTCCGTCATGTGGCGTGCAACCTTCCGTCGTTGTCATTCATTCCGGTGTTCTCGAGTACGTGGTCTCAGGCCTGGTGCAGCCAGGAGCGGAACAGGAGCGCGCCCGCGGCGGCGAGCACGAGCGCGACGGGAACGGCCCACGCCGGACCACCCCAGCTGTACTCGTAGGAACCGTCGGTGATCAGCCCGTAGAACAGGCCCCGGAACGTGGCGATCCCGCTGAGGAACGCGAAAAACCAGGCCACCATCCCGATCAGCAGCGACAGCACCGAGTGGGCGAAAACGCTCGGCCACGACGGCGAACGCACGTCGATCCGCTCCGACGCGCGCGAGTCGGCGGCAGCGAGTTGCCACCGCCCGGCCCAGCGGTGCCGTCCGGTCATCGCGGCGCCGAGCGAGACGAGGCCGGCGGGAAACGCCCTCAGCGCGAACAGGGCACGGCGAGCGGACTCGGTGGTAAACGGGTTCACCGATGTCGAGTTGGCCTGGTCAGTTGACATGGCTCGACGCTATCGACCGACTCCGCCGCCGCACATCATCCTGCAGAACGATATTCGCTACCGCAGGGGTAGTCGATCAGCTGCCGGGCGCCCGGTACTCGGCGTCCCGGCGGACCGCGTCGTCCACCTGCTCCGGCGTGAGCAGCGCCACCGATTCGGACCGCGCCGCACCGGAGGCGGTGGTGCGGATGCCGAGCGCGGCGGCCGCGACGTCGTCCGGCACGACACCGATCACGAACAGATCCCGGCCACCCAATGCGAAGTAGCAGGATTCGACTGTGCCCCCGACGCTTTCGACCATCTGGGTGATCGCGTCGCGTCGTACGGTGCCGCCTTCGGCGAGTAGTCCCTTCGCGCCTTCGGGTGAGTACGTGACCTGCCAGAGATATCTCGGCATCAGTGCCTCCTCGATTGTGGGGTCCTCTCATGGTTCTCCCGGGACGGGCCACATGCAATAGGTTCCGGCGCTAGGGTCGTGAGATGGCTGAGGCCCGCGTAGGTATCTCCGGCTGGACGTATCCCGGTTGGCGCGGTGACTTCTACCCGGACGGCCTGGCCCATCGCAAGGAGTTGGCCTACGCCGCGGGGCGATTGACGTCGATCGAGATCAACGGGTCCTTCTATTCGTTGCAGCGACCGACGAGTTACGCGAAGTGGCGTGACGAAACACCGGAAGGTTTCGTGTTCGCCGTCAAGGGCGGTCGCTACATCACGCACATGAAGAGGCTGGTCGGCGCGGAGTCGGCGCTGGCGAACTTCTTCGCATCCGGGGTGCTCGCGTTAGGCCCCAAGCTCGGACCGCTGCTGTGGCAACTGCCCCCGACACTCGCGTTCGATTCGACGAGTCTCGCAGCATTCTTCGACCAGCTGCCGAGGACGACCACCGATGCCGCGGCGCTCGCGTCTCGACACGACGACAAGCTCACCGACGACAGGGCGTGGACGGAGACGGACGCCGATCGGCCCGTCCGCCACGCCCTCGAGGTCCGGCACCCCAGTTTCGATACGGAGGAGGCGAGGAAGTTGCTCCGCGCGCACGACGTCGCGTTCGTCGTCGCCGACACGGCAGGCCGGTACCCGTACGTCGAGGCTGCGACGAGCGATTTCGTCTACGCCCGGTTGCACGGCGACAAGGAGCTCTATGCCAGCGGCTACACGGACGAGGCGCTGGACGAGTGGGCCCGCAAGCTCGAGCGGTGGCTCGGGGAGGGCCTCGACTGCTTCGCGTACTTCGACAACGACATGAAGGGGTACGCGCCGTTCGACGCGCTGCGGCTGATCGAGCGGCTGCGTTGACTGTCGGTGTCCCGTGGCACAGTGCGCCGTTTGTCGGTGTCCCGTGGCACAGTGCGCCGTTTGTCGGTGTCCCATGGCACAGTGCGCCGTTTTGTCGGTGTCCCATGGCACAGTGCGCCGTTTTGTCGGTGTCCCATGGCACAGTGAGCCTCGGTTCGACGAAGACGAGAAGAGGATCTACCGGATGTGGCCCACTCACTGGCCTGCTGTCGCGCGTGACATCGCCGAAGCGCTCGACGCCGCCATCGTCGCGGCGCGTGCGTCGGATTCGGCGGCGCTGACCGAGGCGACGGAGGAACTGGCGGCCCTGCCCGCGGAGCAGGTCGGTGCGGTGCTGGCGGGGGTGGTCCGGGAATTGCTCGAGACGCTGCACCCGGACGGTCTGACGGGCGAGGACGTGCAGGACGTTCTCACCCGCTGCGCGCGGGCGGCGGCACTCTGGTTTCCGGTCGTCGATGTCGATTCGCTGGTGACCGTGCTGACCGGTGCACTCGGCGTGGCCGATGTCGAGGAGAACCCGCGCAGACCGGAGCGTGCCGTGGAGGCCGCGATCCTGGTCATCGCCGATCTGCTGAGTGCGGCGGAGGTTTCCGCCGACGGTTACGTCCGCCGGGCGCTCGACGAGATCGCGCGCGCCGAAACCGTCGAGATGCCCTGATTCGTTCAGAGTTCGGTGCGGATGTGATCGGCCAGCCGGGCGATCCGGTCCTCGTTGCGGCGGTAGTGGGTCCACTGGCCGATCCGATGGCTGGTGACCAGTCCGGCGCTCTGTAGCGCGGCCATGTACTGCGAGGCCGTCGACTGGGAGACCTCGGCCCTCGCCTGAATGTGCTTCAGGCACACGCCCACCTCGTCGGCGGGTTCGAGTTGCGGGGGAAAGCTGTCGGGGTCCTTCAGCCACTGCAGGATGCGCACGCGGGTCGGGTTCGACAGCGCTTTGAAGACCAGGGCCAGGTCGGTCGCGTCCGGAAGCTCACTCACAAACTCATCGTACCGCTATATCGCGATTTTTCGATATGTGTGCTTGTATCGGTATATCGCAACTTCGCGATATACCGATAGGGGTGAGTGATGGAGAAACGCAGAGTGGCAGCGGTCGTCGGTGCGCGCGGGGTGATCGGCGGCAATCTGATCGACCACCTCGAGGCGACCGGGGAGTGGGAGGTCATCGGACTGTCGCGACGCGGCGGATCCGACACCGACCGGGTGCGGCACATCGCGGTCGATCTGCTCGACGAGCGCGACGCCGCCGAGAAGCTGGGTGGACTGCGCGACGTGACCCACATCTTCTACGCCGCCTACCAGGACCGTCCGTCGTGGGCGGAGCTCGTCGCGCCCAACGTCGCGATGCTGGTCAACACGGTGAACGCGCTCGAACCTGTGGCTGCCAGGCTCGAGCACATCAGTTTGATGCAGGGCTACAAGGTCTACGGCGCGCACCTCGGGCCGTTCAAGACGCCGGCACGCGAGAGCGACCCGCCGCACATGCCGCCCGAGTTCAACGTGGATCAGCAGCAGTTCCTCGAAGACCGTCAGCGCGGCAAGAGCTGGACGTGGTCCGCGATCCGCCCCTCGGTCGTGTGCGGATTCGCTCTCGGCAATCCGATGAATCTCGCGCTGGTGATTGCCGTCTACGCGACGATGTCGAAGGAACTCGGCGTGCCACTGCGGTTTCCGGGTAAGCCCGGCGCGTACACGAGTCTGATCGAGATGACCGACGCCGGACTGCTGGCGGAGGCGACCGTCTGGGCCGCGACCACCCCCGAGTGCGCGAATCAGGCGTTCAACATCAACAACGGGGATCTGTTCCGCTGGGACGAGATGCTGCCGAAGATCGCGAATTTCTTCGAGCTGGATGTCGCACCACCGCTGCCGATGTCGATGGAGGTCGTCATGGCCGACAAGGAGCCGGTATGGAACGACCTCGTCGCGAAACACGGACTGGAGCCCACGCCGTACTCGGACGTCTCGTCGTGGGCGTTCGGCGATTTCGTCTTCGGCTGGGACTACGACGTCATCGCCGACGGTTCCAAGGCGCGCCGGCTGGGTTTCCACCGTCACGTCGAGACCGAGCGGATGTTCCTCGACATCTTCCGCGACCTTCGAGCCCGGAAGATCATTCCCTGAGGGGGACTACCGGCGAATCCCGGATTCGACGTTGGCGGCGATCCGCCGGAGCAGCCCGGCCAGGACGGCGCATTCGTCCTCGTCGAGTCCGGCGAGGAATTGCCGGTCCCGTTCGACACGCTGCGGGAACTCGGTGTCGACGAGTTGCCGCCCGGACTCGGTCAGGTGGAGCAGTACGACGCGCCCGTCGCGTTCGAACGGTAGCCGTTCCACGAGTCCCAGCCGGGCCAGGCGGTCGACGTGTTTGGTGGTGGATGCGCCGCTGAGCATCGTCACGGCGGTGACCTCGCTGGCTCGCAGTGGCCGATCGCTGCGGGCGAGTACACACAGGACGTCGAACTCGGCGCGCGAGACCCCGCTCGCGTCCAGGGCGCGGTCGAGTTGCTGCAGGGCCTGGGATCCGATCCGGGTGATGCGACCCATCACTTCGATCGGTGACGTGTCCACTTCGGGATGGGTCTCGGCCCATTCGCGTCGAACGCGATCGGTGAAATCCTCATCCGGACGTGGGGCAGTGCTCATGAAATCCATCGTAGCGACCAACTTCACATTAATTCAGAACTATTTTACTAGTGAAGTATACGGTACGCTGAGGTCATGCAGGCTTCCCCTCGATACGCACCCGACCTCAGCCGGCTCCATCACTCCCGTGGGGCTTTGGCCTATTCGGTGGCGCCGTCGACGTGGCGTCGTGCGTTCGAGGTCCGGAACGCCGATGCCACCATCGCTCCTGCACTGCGGGTGGGTGCGGCGACGGCCCTGGTACTGGTCATCGGTGGCCTGCTCGGGCACGGCAATCTCGCGGGTTTCGCGGCACTCGGTGCGCTGACCGCCGCGTTCGGCCGATACGAGCCGTACCCGCGGCTCGCCCGCAAGGCAGGTCTCGTCGGTGTCGCGCTCATCGCCTTCGTCGCCGGGGGAGCGCTCCTCGGTGCAGCGGGGCTGTCACTCTGGCTGCAGATAGCGGTCATGTCCGTGGCGTCGGGGGTCGCCGCGTGGCTGCTGGCGGCGTTCCGCATCGCCGGTCCCGGACCGGTCATCTTGGTCTTCGCGGCGACCGCGGCGGTCGGGCACGCGACCCGGCTCTCCGATCTCGGACCGGCCGTCGTGGCCGTGGCGATCGGTGTCGTCGTGGGCTGGCTCGCCGCCATGACGCCCTGCCTGTTCGTTCCCCTCGGTCCCGCCCGGCTGGCGGTGGCGCGGGCACTCGCCGCGACCGCGGAACTGGAGCATGCACACGACGACTCCGCGATTGCGGCCGCACGCAAGGCCATCGACAACGCGCGTGACGTGATCGCACACAGCGGGCGGGGCCGGGACGGGCACTCCCACCAATTGTTCGCGCTTCTCGCCGAAGCGGACACGGTCGTCGATCAGTGGGCGCACGAACGTGACCGCGACACCCTGCGCGCGCTCGTCGATCACGAGTCCGAATTGCGTAAGGTGAAGCGCCGCAGCGACCTTTCGGCGTTCGGAGCCGAGATCGCGGTACTCCCGAAGCCAGGCGGCTTCTTCGCGGACGGTCTCCAGGCGTTGCAGTCGCGAGAGGGGATCGTCAACGCGGCCCGTATCGCCGCTGCGGCCGCGCTGGCCGGATGGATCTGTGTGGCAATGGGATTGGAGCACCCGCTGTGGGCGTCGATGGGTGCGATGGCCGCGATGCAGGGTTTCAACTTCAGTCAGACCGTGCAGCGGGGAATTCAACGCCTCGTCGGAAACGTGGGAGGCGCCGTCCTCGCCGCCGGGCTGATCGCCGCAGCGATGGGGTACTGGCAGACCGTCGTGGTCATCGTGGTGCTGCAGACCGTGACCGAACTGGTGGTCATCAAGAACTACGCGTTCGCGTCCGTCGCCATCACACCCATGGCTCTGCTGCTCACGGGCCTCGGCTCGGCGGTCGCCCCGGACATCGCGGTGAGCCGCATCGTCGACACGCTCATCGGTGTGGTGGTCGGGGTGATCGTCTCGGCGGTCGCGATCAGCCGGACCGACCACCACCACGTGAACTGAGTCGGCTCAGATCCCCGTCGCGGAGACGTAACCGGCGAATCCGATGGCGCACGCGCCCGCGCAGAGGATCAGGGTTCCGCACGCCACCGGCCACGCGATCGTGCGCCGCGCGATGCGTGCGATCGTGACCAGGCCGCCGATCACGGTCGCGAGTGCGGCGACCGCGAGCGCCACGCACACCGCGATCCACGCGTTCTCGGCGCTGCACGTCTCGGGCGGGCAGTAGTCCAGGAACAGCAGCCAGAACAGTCCCGCGACCGCGGAGATGCTGGCGACGGCGACCGCGACGACGAGTGTGGCCGCCGACACGGCCACGTCCCAGCCGTTCAGCGGCGGCTGATCGTCACCCGCACGCGGGTGATTCCATGGATGTTCTCGAGGCCCCCCTGGCTGCATATGCGTCACAGTCTACTTCGGGAGGATCGGTGGCGGCAGCGGAGCCCCGTCCGGGCGCAACCCGGCGAGGAACACCGTGATCAGCCGCGGAATGAGATTTGCTGTCGTGCGGTCGAACATCAGCACGTGGGGCCGGGTGAGCATGGCGATCCCCATGATGATCTCGAGCGGCACGACGTCCTCGCGGACCAGTCCGACGTCCTGGAGCCGGCGAATGAAGCCGGTGACCGTCGACGTCGTGTGCTCCCTCGACTCGCGGACGTCGGATGGTAGCTCGTCGAGGCTGTTGACCAGCGCGGGAACCAGTGCTCCCATGCGCAGTTCGACCACTGCGTCGACGAACCGTCGCCACGCCCCCTCCGGGTCGTCCGTGCATTCGTCCAGTCCTCGGACGGCGAGTTCGCGGACTTCGGCGAGCGTCGTCCGGGCGACGGCGTGGGCGAGTTCGTCCCGGCTCGGGAAGTTCCGGTAGAGAGTGGCGATTCCGACGCCGGCCTTCGCGGCGATGGCGTCGAGGGGTGCGTCGTGCCCGCGATCGGCGAACACCGCGCGGGCAGCCTTGATCAGCGTGTTGCGTCGTTCCAGCGCGTCTGCCCGCACGATTCCACCTCTTCCGTTGACAACCCAGCATAACCGGAGGAATATTCTCCACAAGTAACGGAGAAATTTCCTCCACTTAGTTTGAAGGGGAGTCCGATGAGCACTTCGGATACCGGGACACTCGCGCCGCGCACGGAGCCGATCGGGCGGTCGGCGCACGGCCCGTCCGATCCTGCGAAACTGGCCGCTGTCGTGCTGGGACTCACCGCGGTGATCGCGCTGATGCTGCTGGCGTTCGCATTGCCCGCCGTCAACAGCGGCCCGCACGACCTCCGGCTGGGCGTCGCCGGACCCGACGCGGCCGTCACCCGGATCGACTCCGCGCTCGCCGCGGGGCACCCCGGCGCGTTCGTCACCGAGCGCTTTCACGACGCCGGTGCGGTCCGGACGGCGATCGAACACCGGGAGGTGGTCGGCGGAATCGTCGCGACACGGGACGGCATGAAGGTCCTGTCCGCGGGCGCCGGCGGGGGACCCATCGCGCAGACGATGAACGGTATCGCGGCGGGCATGAGCAAGACTGCGGGACACACCGTTCCGGTCGAGGACGTCGTTCCGCTGACGGCCGACGACCCCGCCGGCGTCGGTCTCGGCGCCTTGGCGCTTCCCCTGGTCTTCGGCGGCATGATCCCCGCGCTCGCGCTCGTGCGGCTGTTTCCGCGCAGTGTCGGTCGGCGGGTGGCCGGGGCGGTGCTGTTCGCCGTGAGCGCCGGGGTGGTGCTGACGGCAATCCTGCAGTTCGGTCTCGGAAGCGTCGACGGCAACTACTGGACGACCACCGGCGCCGTCGTGCTCGGCATCGCCGCCATCTCGCTGACCGTTCTCGGGCTCGAATCGGTGCTGGGCACAGCGGGGTTCGCGCTCGGCGCGGTGACGATGATCTTCTTCGCCAATCCGCTGTCCGGCCTGGCGACGTCCGCGGCGTGGCTGCCGTCGGGGTGGGGCGCATTCGGTCAGCTGCTGCCACCCGGAGCGGCGGGAACCATGGTGCGGTCGACGGCGTTCTTCGACGGACACGGAGCCGGTGCGGCAGTGCTCGTGCTGACCTGCTGGATTCTGTTCGGGCTCGGCCTGTGCCTGGTATCCGGACTGCGTGAGCGGCGCGCCGGGGAAGAACCGGCCGTCGCCTGAGGCTGTGGTTTGATGGCGGCATGGGGGAACGACGGATCGTCCGCCGACTGGTCGGCATCGGAGCGGGCCTCGGCGCGCTCGCGGTCCTCGTCGTCGCGGCCTCGACGGTGTGGATATCGCGCGAGGCCTCCGGCCACGTCTACGACGTCGACGACGCACCCGAAGCACCGGTGGTCATCGTCCTCGGTGCGCAGGTGCGCGACGGCAAACCCCGGGAGTACCTGGCCGGACGCCTCGACGTCGCCGTCCGTCTCGTGGAGGACGGCCGTGCGCGGGCGGTCCTCGTCTCCGGCGACGGCGCAGGCAGATCCGGCGACGAGATCGCGGCGATGACGGAATACCTGGTGGAGAAGGGCATCGACCGCAGCAAGATCGTCGGCGATCGGTACGGGCTCGATACCTACGACACGTGTGCTCGCGCCGTCCAGACGTACGGCGTGACCAAGGCGCTGATCGTCACTCAGGGTTTCCACGTCCCCCGTGCGGTCGCGCTGTGCCGCGGTGCCGGGATCGACGTCGCCGGTGTCAACGCCGGATGCGAATGCCGCCCGATCACGATGGCCAGGAACACCGTGCGCGAATCACTGGCCCGGCCGAAGGCCGTCCTCGACCTGCTGTCCGGGCGCGATCCCGTGGTGGTCTCCGAACCGGAGGACTCACTCGGGAAGGCGCTCGCCGCCGAGGACTGATCCCGAACCGCCGCGGTGGGGAGGGTGCGTCGGTAGGCTTCTCCCGTCGACGATCGGGAGGCTCACGATGGTTGGTGCACGACCGGATCCCGGTCCGCGTGAAATCCGGAAATGGCGTCGCTACCTCGCCGACGAACGCGCCGAGGCGGCCGTCTACCGCGATCTCGCGAAACGTCGGACCGGCGAGGAACGCGAGATTCTGCTGGCGCTCGCCGACGCCGAGGGACGGCACGAGGCGCACTGGCGCGAACTGCTCGGCGAACACGTCGGCAAGCCCGTGCGCGGTGACGTCCGCACACGCATCCTCGGTGTGCTGGCCCGGCGGTTCGGATCGGTGTTCGTGCTGGCCCTCGCGCAGCGCGCGGAGACCCGGTCGCCGTACCCGACGGACGTCGACGCCACCGACGCCATGGGCGCGGACGAGCGCATCCACGAAGAGGTGGTGCGGGCGCTCGCGGCGCGCGGGCGAAATCGTCTGTCCGGCACGTTTCGTGCCGCCGTGTTCGGTGCCAACGACGGCCTGGTCAGCAATCTCGCCCTCGTCCTCGGCATCAGCGGTAGCGGCGTCGACAATCACATCGTCCTGCTGACCGGGCTCGCCGGTCTGCTCGCGGGCGCGCTGTCGATGGGCGCCGGCGAGTACGTGTCCGTGCGGTCGCAGCGTGAACTGCTCGAGGCGTCGGCGCCGGGGCAGGGCGCCCGTGAGGCGCTGCCGCTCCTCGACGTCGACGCGAACGAACTCGCACTCGTGTACCGCGCGCGGGGCATGCCCGCGCAGGACGCCGAGAAACGCGCGGCCGACGTGCTGCGGAGAGCCGTTCAGCCCGAGCCCGTTTCGCGTACGGAAACCGCCGACGAGCACGAGGCCATCGGCACCGGGCTCGGTGCGGCTGCCGCGAGTTTCTGCTTCTTCGCATCCGGTGCGGTGATCCCCGTGCTGCCGTACCTCTTCGGCATGGAAGGCACCGCCGCGCTCGTGGTCGCCGCCGCGCTGGTCGGCGTCGCGCTGCTCGGGACCGGTCTGGTGGTGGGGTTGCTGTCGGGTGGACCCCCGGTGAAGCGCGCGTTACGCCAGCTGGCAATCGGGTACGGCGCAGCCGCCGCCACCTACCTGCTGGGCATGCTGTTCGGGACAGGCGCCTGAGAACGTCATCATCACCACGGGTGTGGAACCGTAGCCGGGGACGGCAAACGTGCGCACCGTGTGCCGGGACCAGGACCCGTCCGACAGGGCGACGCGGGCGTTTCCGGGAAGACGCGCCGGGATCCGTTGCCGCACCGCCGCGAGGTCGTCGTCGTGCAGCAGCCCGATCTGCCCGCCCTCCGCCGCAGACAGACCCGCCAGCGGTGCCGTGATCCATTTGATGGCGTACCCGTGCTGTGAATCGACCAGTGCCGCATGAACGCCGGCGACCGCGTGCGGGGTCGACGCGATGTCCGAATCCATCACCCGGATCGCCAGTTCGCCGACGTCGGTCTTGTGCGTGACGTCGTGATCGACGCCCCGCAGCACCACCCCTCGGGTGTCTCGACGGCGCGGCGCACGAACCGGACGAGGCGCAGCGTTCCGTCGTCGTGGCGGGCGATGAGTTCGCCGGACAGGAATTCGCCGTCCCGCGCAGTAGCTGTGGACTCTGGGGAGCTGCACACCGAGACGAAACTGTGGGTAACTCTCGCAGATGATGTCGGTGAGGAAGACCTCGCAGATCGCGGCGCGGTGCACGTGCGCGCGGGCGATGGACGACGAATAGGACAGGGTTGTTCCAGGACGGCGGTCATGTCGATTCCTTTTGTTGGCAGCGGAATTCGCACGGGTCGATGCCGCCGGACGACGACGGCGGTGATCAGTGGATTGCGGGACCCGGGCAGAACGGTGGTTCGCGCTGGATCGGAAGAACGCGGGCGAGCCCGCAGCGCAGAGGGCGAGGAGCTCGGGGTCTCGTCGCGGGCCGGGGATCCCGGTGGATGCGCACGATCAGTGAATACCGGGCGATCTGGAGCGTCAACCGATGTAATCCGGTGTTCACCGATCCCGTGACGGTGTTCGGCAGGCGAACGCGACAGTCGAAAGTCGTTGACCTGCGATATCGGTGACTCCGCGTACGGGTAACTTCCGCTGTCGCGTGGCAGGAGTCACAGCCCCGGTTCCGGATCGGGACAGAAATGTTACCGCCAGGTATGGCGTGTGGTAACCGGCGAGCGTAGAAGGCCGATGCTATGTTCCCCTCGCCGGGAGTGGCCGGAGTTGACGGAGGGGTCGGGGATGTCGAAGAGGTGGGTCGCGTCGGTCGCGGCAGTGGCGATCGGCTCGGGCATGATCGCCTATTCGAACCAGAACGCTGCCGTCGCGGAACCCGAGCCGGTATCCAACGGCATACCCGGCAGCGGTCCCTGCGCCAGCGAGGTGTCGAACGAGACGCACTCGCTGATACCGGAGAAGCTCGAGATCCCGATCCCGTACCCGAAGATCACGACGGTGCCGTATCCCGCTCCCGTCACGGAGCCCGTCCGCGTCTCGCAGGCGTTGCCCGCCGACACGTGCACCGATCCGTGCCCCGACCTCACGGACGAGACCGACCAGGCCCCGGGAAACCTGTCGAGCGTGCTGAACATCCCGGACGTCAGCGTGAAGTTCACACCCTTCCACTTCGGTATTCCCGTCCCGGGCGCCGACATCCAGTTTCCCCCGCCGCCGCCCCTCGTGCACCCCGCGACCGAGGAGGCGCCGCGCAGCGCGGCCCCGGCAACCCCGAAGATCGGCGACGTGACCCGCGTGGCAAAGGTGACCGGGTCCGGATCGGTCAGCCGCACCGACAAGCGTTACCAGGTCAACGGCACCGACCTCGGCATCATGTGGGAGAGCGCACCCGACCAGATCGCCGTTGCGTTCGGCGACACGGTCGGCAAGGGATTCCAGCCGCCCGGTGGCCAGGGCGGCGACTGGCGCAGCAACGTCCTCGGGTTCAGCTCCGACCGCAACCTGTCCGACGGCATGAGTCTCGACAGCATGGTCCAGGACAGCCGGTGCCACGCGGCGGAACTGCTCGACAGCCGCAAACTCGACAACATCGAGATCACCACGATCCCGACCTCGGGTTTCGCCGTCGGGAACCGGCAGTACATGAGCTACATGTCGATCCGCACCTGGAACAGCATCCCCGCCACGTGGTGGACGAACTACGGCGGCATCGCCTACTCGGACGACGGTGGATCGACGTGGACCAAGGACCCGTACGCGAAGTGGGACAACATCTTCGGGGTCACCAAGTTCCAGGTCGCGTCGATGGTCCCGGCCGGCGACTTCGTGTACATGTTCGGCACCCCCAACACGAGGCTCGGCGCCATCGGCCTGGCCCGCGTCCCCGCCGCCGATGTGCTGAACACGTCCGCGTACCAGTACTGGCAGAACGGCAACTGGACGCCCGTCGGTGGTTACACGGAGGCGACGCCGATCGTGGACGCCCCCGCCGCCGAACTGTCCGTGCGCTACGAGGAGGCCACCGGCAAGTGGCAGATGACGTACCTCGACACGTCCAAGGCGGCCATCGTTCTTCGTGAGTCCGACTCGCCGCAGGGCGTCTGGTCCGAGGGGGCGCCGATGGTCAGCGCCGTCGAGTACCCGGAACTGTACGGCGGCTTCATCCACCCGTGGTCGAGTGGCGACGATCTGTACTTCACCATGTCGACCTGGTCCGACTACAACGTCTTCCTCATGAAGGCGGACATAGGCGCGTAGCGCCCGTGCGCCTTTTTGGTAGCTCCCGCAACCAGAAAGGCGCACAGGCCCGCAGGGCCTACAGCAGGCCGTGACGGGGCGGGACGGTGCCTGACAGTGCCCACCGGCCGATGTGCTGGATCTTCCACCGCGTGGGGTCGTGCAGGGTGTGGGTGCGGGCATCGCGCCAGTACCGCGAAAGGTTGGACGTTTCCGACGCACTGCGGGTGCCGCCCAGTTCGAACAGCACGCTCGACGCCTCGAGTGACGCACGGGCGGCGGCGACCTTGGCTGCGGCGGCGTCGATCGAGGCGACCGCGGCGCTCTGTTCGGTGAGGTCGCGCCGCGCTGCGTCGATGCTGCGCGCACCCTCCCGGAGGAGTGCCGTCGCGGACCGGACGCTGACCGCCGCCTCACCGGCCAGTTGGATCAGCAGGGGATCGTCGACGGCGTCGGTGACGCCCGCCTCGAAATAGGGCCTTGCCTGACGTGCAGTTCGCACGCCCTCGTTCAGGGCTGCTGCGGCGATCCCGGCGTCGATCGCGGCGTGCAGGATCTGGGCCTGCGACCCGTACGTGGTGGGTGCGTCGAAGATGGGAGAGAACGGCACGACGTGGAATGCGGGCACCCGGACTGCGTCCAGCGTGACGGTTCCGCTCGCCGTGGTCTTCTGCCCCATGCCGTCCCAGTCATCGACGATCGACAGCCCGGCAGCGGTGCTCGGCAGGTAGGCGACGGCCTTGGTGGGTTTCCCTGCCGGCGTCGTCGTCCCCGGAAGGGTGGCCCGGACCGCGATCCAGTCGGCGAACAGTGCGCCCGTGCTGTAGAACTTGCGACCGTCGACGACGAAGTCACCGCCCTGCTCGGTGAGCGTCGTGGCGTCGATGTCGATCGTCTTCGTTCCGCGCTCGCTCTGGGCGTTGGCGAACCGGCGCCCCGCGAGCACCTCGGAATAGAAGAATTCCTGCTGCGCCGGCGTGCCCTGGTGACGCAGCACCTCGAGGAACGTGTAGTGGCTGTGCGGGATCTGCGCGATGCTCGGATCGCCCTCGGCCAGGAGACGGAAGACTTCGGCGAGGGTTTCGGTCCGCGCGTCGACGCCACCGTGCTCGCGGGGAACACCGAGTGCGAGCAGTCCGGACGCGGCGAGAGCGCCTACCTGTTCGTAGGGAAGTTGCCGACCGGCATCGCGAGCTGCCGCCTCCTCGGCGAATTGTGCCGCGAGATCGGCGGCGACGGCGAGGGCTTCGGCCTCGTCACTGATGCGGTGGGCGTTCTGGACGGCGGTCATGCCTGATCTCCCGGTACGGCGGTCATGGCGTCGAACCTCACACGGACCCGCGAGCCGGGTGAAGGGTTGTGCGCGCAGTGATCGGAAGGGTGGGCGTGGGCTGCACGGGCGGGTTGCATGCTGGGTATGTCAACCGAACACATCGCTGAGCAGATCAAGTTCGCCTACTGGGTGCCCAACGTCAGTGGCGGGCTCGTCACGTCCGACATCGAACAGCGGACCAGCTGGGATTACGAGTACAACAAGAAGCTCGCCCAGACCGCCGAGAACAACGGTTTCGAGTACGCGCTCAGCCAGGTCCGGTACGAGGCCAGCTACGGGGCCGAGTTCCAGCACGAGTCGACCAGCTTCAGCCTCGCACTGCTGCTGGCCACCGAACGGTTGAAGGTCATCGCTGCCGTCCACCCGGGTCTGTGGCAGCCCGCGGTCCTGGCGAAGCTGGGGGCCACCGCCGACCACCTGTCGAACGGCCGGTTCGCCGTCAACGTCGTGAGCGGCTGGTTCAAGGACGAGTTCACCCACCTCGGGGAGCCGTGGCTCGAGCACGACGAGCGGTATCGGCGCAGCGCCGAGTTCCTGCAGGTGCTCCGCAAGATCTGGACCGAGGACGACGTCGACTTCCGTGGCGACTTCTACCGCATCCACGACTTCACCCTCAAGCCGAAGCCGCTGAACACGCCCGACCGTCCGAACCCCGAACTGTTCCAGGGTGGCAACTCCGCCGCCGCACGGCAGAACGCGGGCCGGTACTCCGACTGGTACTTCAGCAACGGCAAGGACTACCACGGCGTCACCGAGCAGATCGTCGACGTGCGACAGGTGGCCCGCGAGCACAACCGGGAAGTGAAGTTCGGGCTCAACGGATTCATCATCGCCCGCGACACCGAGAAGGAAGCACGTGACACCCTCCGCGAAATCATCGAGAAGGCGAACAAGCCCGCGGTCGAGGGATTCAGGTCCGCCGTCCAGCAGGCCGGCGCGTCCACCGCCGACAAATCGGGGATGTGGGCCGACTCCACGTTCGAGGATCTCGTCCAGTACAACGACGGATTCCGCTCCCAGCTGATCGGGACGCCGGAGCAGATCGCCGAGCGCATCGTCGAATACCGCCGCCGCGGAGTCGACCTCATCCTGGGCGGCTTCCTGCACTTCCAGGAGGAGATCGAGTACTTCGGCGCCAACGTCCTGCCGCTGGTCCGCGAACTCGAGGCTTCCGAGAGGCTCGCGCCCATGAGCGGTTAGCGAGTCCAGGGACTCGTCAACCACGCACGGGCGGCGGAGCCGCCTACAGGTGCCGGGCCAGCGCGCGACCCGCGGCCCGGCCGGAGAAGATGCAGCCGCCGAGGAAGGTGCCCTCGAGCGCGCTGTAACCGTGGACGCCGCCACCACCGAATCCGGCGACCTCACCGGCGGCGTAGAGACCCTCGAACGGTGTGCCGTCGGGCCTGATCACCTGCGAGTCGAGGTTGGTCTCGAGCCCGCCGAGGGTCTTGCGGGTGAGCAGGTGCAACCGGACCGCGATCAGCGGACCGTTCTTGGGATCGAGCAATTCGTGAGGGCTCACGACGCGGGTGATCTTGTCGGCCAGCAGATTCCGTGCGTTGCGGATCGCCATGATCTGGAAATCCTTGGTGTAGCTGTTCTTCACCTCCCGGTCGCGGGCCACGATTTCGCGTTCGAGGTCCTCGTATTTCAGCGGTGCCTCCGGGGTGAGGGCGTTCATGCCGTCGACGAGGTCACGGAGATTGTCGCGGACGACGAAGTCCGCACCGTGCTGTTTGAACGCCTCGACAGGACCGGGTGCGCCCTTCTTCAGGCGTTCGGCGAGCAGTTTGAAGTCGCGGCCGGTGATGTCGGGGTTCTGCTCGGAGCCCGACAGCGCGAACTCCTTCTCGATGATCTTCTGGTCGAGGACGAACCACGTGTGGTGGTGGCCGCTGTTCATGATGTGGTCGAGGGTTCCCATGGTGTCGAAACCGGGGAAGTTGGGGCTGGGCAGGCGTTTGCCGTTGCCGTCGAACCACATCGACGACGGTCCGGGGATGATGCGGATGCCGTGGTTCGGCCAGATCGGGTCCCAGTTCTGGATGCCCTCGGTGTAGTGCCACATCCGGTCGCGGTTCACGATGTTGCCGCCGGCGTTCTCGGTGATCTCGAGCATGCGGCCATCGACGTGCGCGGGGACGCCGGCGAGCATGTTCTCGGGAGCCTTGCCGAGGCGCGCGGGCCAGTTCTTCTTGACCAGTTCGGGATTTCCGCCGATGCCGCCGGACGTGACGACGACCGCCTGCGCGGCGAATTCGAATTCCCCGACCGCGGTCCGCGAACTCTTCACACCGCGTGCTTCGGTGGACGGTTCCAGGATTGTGCCGCGCACGCCGGTGGCGGCGCCGTCGGTGACGACGATCTCGTCGACCTGGTGACGATGCTTGAACGTGACGAGGCCCCGCTTCGACGCGGCCATCACGCGCGTGAGGAAGACTTCGACGACCCCCGGTCCGGTGCCCCAGGTGATGTGGAAGCGCGGGACGGAATTGCCCTGTCCGAGTGCGGATCCGCGTCCGCGTTCGGCCCACCCGACGTTCGGCATCAACCGCAGCCCGAGGTCGTGGAGGTAGTGCCGCTTCTCGCCTGCCGCGAACTCGACGTACGCCTGGGCCCACAGCCGCGGCCACTGATCTTCGCGGGCGCGATCGAATGCCGCAGTGCCCATCCAGTCCTGGATCGCCAGTTCGTACGAGTCCTTGATGCCGAGGCGCCGCTGTTCGGGGCTGTCGACGAGGAACAGGCCGCCGAGCGACCAGAAGGCCTGCCCGCCGAGATTCGCCGAACTCTCCTGGTCGACGACGAGCACCTTCCGGCCGGCCTTGACCATCTCGTAGGTGGCGACGAGTCCGGCCAATCCGGCGCCGACGACGATCACATCAGCCTGTTCGGTCACGAGGACCCCTCTTTCCGGTGTGTGTGGGTGTGGGTGGTGTCGGGTTCGGTGTACGCGGCCACGACGTGGGTGAACAGTTCGAGACGCAGTTCCCGGGCGGACGCGTCGTCGTCTTCGATGAGGCACTGGACGCTCGTGCCGTCGTGCAGGGCGACGAGCGCGCGGCCGAGCACCCGGGGATCGCCGACGACGCGGCGCCCGAGCCGGTGCAGCGCCTTCTCGAGGATCGGCACGATGGTCTCCAGAATCGTGTCCTCACGTGCTGCGAGGGCCTTCTTCAGCGACGGGTTGCGTAGGGCGTGGGCGGTGAATTCCGCGTTTATCCGGTACCACTGGTCGTCGACGGGGACGACTCCGAGCACCAGTTCGGTACCGGCGCGCAGTTTTTCGGCAGGCGTGAGCCCCGAGAGGTCGATGCTGGACGAGTCGGCGGCCAGCCGGATCTGTGCGAGCATCGCGCTGGAGCGCTGTTCCCACATGGCGAAGAACATCTCGTCCAGCGATGCGAAGTTGGAGTAGAAGGCGCCGCGGGTGTAGCCACCGCGTTCGCAGATCTGCTCGACCGTCGACCGTCCGAAGCCGTTCTCCGCGAACACCTCGACCGCGGCGTCGAGCAGACGCCGACGAGTCTGGCCTCGCCGTTTCGTGACCCGGCGGGGTGAGCCGGTGGCAGGCTCGGAGGAGCGCGCCGGTGACGTCGGCATGGGCACTCCTCCGATCGGGTCGACAGCAGCCGTCGATACACTAGCGTATCGGATACACCAGTGTATTGAACTCGGCTGTCAGAGCCCGTTCGGAGAGTTCTGCGGTCTCAGAGGTAGAGGTCCTGCTTTCGGATGAGGGCCGTGGCCACGACGCTGACGACCGAGGTGGCGACGAGGTATCCGCAGGCCAGCCAGGGAGTTCCGCCGCCGGCCGCGATCAGGGCCGTGAGAATCATCGGCGTGACGCCGGAGGCGTAGATCCCGGAGAACTGGTACACCACGGACAGGCCGGTGTAGCGGATCTCGGTGGGGTACAGGTTTGCGTACAACGTCCCCTGCGCCCCGTAGAAGAGGGCATGGACGACGCCGAACACGAGCACCATCGCCACACCGAACAGGATGAGATTCTCCGTGCCGAACAACCCGAATGCGGGGAAGACCGCGAGCCCGTAGGCCCCGATCCCGACGAGGTAGATCCTCTTGGCACCGTATCGGTCGACCAGCAGCCCGGAGAACGGCAGGAGCACGGCCATGACCGTCGCGGCGATCGTGACGACCAGGAGCACGGGAATCTTCGCGAACTCCAGATTCTTGGTGGCGTACGTGATCGCGAAGACGCCCCAGGTGTTGAACGCGGCGCCCTCACCCCAGCGAGAGAGCAGGCCGAGGACGGTGCCCCGGCGCACCCGGCCGCGGAACACGTCCTTCAGCGGAGCGGAGGAGCGCTTCGAGAGGTCGTGCACCTCCTGGAACGCCGGAGTCTCCTCGACCTTCAGCCGCACCATGAATCCGACGAACACGAGTATCAGGCTCAGCAGGAAGGCGATGCGCCACCCATAGGAGAGGAACTGGGCGTCGTCGAAGATCACCTGCAACGCGGCGAAGACGCCGGTGCCCAGGGCCAGGCCCAGTGCCAGACCGATCTGGGGGATGCTGCCGAAGATGCCGCGCTTCTTCGCGGGACTGTGTTCGACGGCGAGCAGCACGGCGCCCGCCCATTCACCGCCCAGTGCGAACCCCTGCAGTATGCGCAGGAGGAGCAGCAGGATCGGCGCGACCACCCCGACCTGCGCAGCCGTGGGCAGCACACCCATCAGAGCGGTGGCGATGCCCATGATGAACATGGTGAGCGCGAGCGTCTTCTTGCGTCCGATGCGGTCGCCGATGTGGCCGAAGACGACTCCGCCGATCGGCCGGACCACGAAACCGACCGCGAACGTGGCGAACGCCAGCATGGTGCCGACGAACGAACTCTGATCGGGGAAGAACAGCTGGTTGAACACCAGGCTGGCGGCCGTCGCGTAGAGGAAGAAGTCGTACCACTCGACTGTCGTCCCCAGGAGGCTGGCGGCGACGACGGTGCGGAGCCGCTTGCGCCGCTCGAGGTCGGATTCGGTCGAGGATGTGTACGGGGCGTCGGACAGCGTAGTCATAGCGCGGCGACCGTAACCCTGCTCGCTGCGGTCGGGCACGATTCCGAATCACGGTGATCGAAACCCTCGCGCTACGGCTTCGTCGTTGATGAACTGTCCAGCGCTGCCCATCTGTCGTCGACAAGAGGATCGCGCGTGTCTCTGCATTTCCACTGGTTCCTTCCCACCTACGGTGATTCCCGCAATCTGATGGCGGGTGGTCACGGGAGTTCCATGGCAGGAGACCGTCCCGCCACGCTGCGGTACCTCAATCAGATCGGCGCGGCGGCGGAGTCGAACGGCTTCGAATCGGTCCTGACGCCCACCGGCGCGTGGTGCGAAGACGCCTGGCTCACCACGGCCATGATGCTGGAGACCACCGAGACGTTGAAGTTCCTGGTCGCACTGCGGCCGGGCCTGCTCAGCCCCACGCTGGCCGCACAGATGGCGGCGACGTTCCAGTGGCAGTCGCAGGGGCGGCTGTTGCTCAACGTCGTCACCGGCGGCGAGGACCACGAGCAGCGCACCTACGGCGACTACCTCGACAAGAACCAGCGCTACGCCCGCTGCGGCGAGTTCCTCGACGTCATCCGTCAGCTGTGGGCGGGAACCGGACCGGTCGACTACGCCGGCGAATACATCCGGGTCGAGAACGCCCAGTTGCAGCGCATCCCCGACCCGGTGCCGCCGATCTTCTTCGGCGGGTCGTCGCCGGCCGCGGGCACCGTGGCCTCCCAGTTCGCCGACACCTACCTCACCTGGGGTGAACCGCCGAGCGCCGTCGCCGGGAAGATCGCCTGGATCCGCGACCTCGCCGACGTCCAGGGCCGCACGCTCGATCACGGCATCCGGCTGCACGTGATCAGCCGCGACACGTCCGAGGAGGCGTGGGCCGAGGCCGACCGCCTGCTCTCCGCCCTCGACCCGGCGACGGTCGAACAGGCACAGCAGAGCCTCGCCCGGTCGGGTTCCGAAGGTCAGCGTCGTATGCGGGAACTGCACGGCGGGGGAAGTGCCTACTCGAAGGACGCCGGAGCACGCGCCCTCGAGGTGGCCCCCAACCTGTGGTCCGGTGTCGGGCTGGTCCGCGGCGGCGCAGGCACCGCGCTGGTCGGCTCCCACGAGGAGGTCGCCGATCGCATCGCCGAGTACGCGGCGATCGGGCTCGATCACTTCGTCCTCTCCGGCTACCCGCACCTCGAAGAGGCCTTCAACTTCGGCGAAGGGGTCCGGCCGATTCTCGAGCGCCGGGGGCTCGTGCAGTCGCGCAGTCACCGCCCCGGCGACCTGTCCGGGTCGACGGCGTTCCTGTCCTCGAGTCGGTAGCCACTGCCAGACTGGGGGCATGGCAGCAACTGCGCGAGTGCCGGGGGAACTGCTCCCGCACCTGCGCCGTGCCCGCGACCTCGCCGACCGTGACTACGCGCAACCGCTCGACCTCGGAGAACTCGCGGCGACGGCGGGGGTGTCGAAATACCACTTCCTCCGTTGCTTCGCGGCGGTCTACGGCAGGACTCCGGGCGTCTATCTCGCGGAGCGTCGCGTCGAGCGCGCCCAGGACCTGCTGCGGGCGACGAACCTGACGGTCACCGAGATCTGCCACCTCGTCGGGTACACCAGCGTCGGGTCGTTCAGTGCCAAGTTCCGTCAGCTGGTCGGCACGTCACCGTCGGGGTACCAGGCGAAGTTCGCCGAGCACGGGGCGCCGCGTATCCCCGGCTGCTACGTGTTCATGCACGGGCTGAGCGACAGAAATACCGCAATTTCCGAGAAGCGCGGTCCGTCGCGCCGGACATAGGTTGGTCGCATGATCACCAACGTTTCTCTCGTCACTCTGTGGGTCACCGACCAGGACGACGCCAAGAAGTTCTACATCGACACGCTGGGTTTCGCCGAGGGCACCGACGTCACGATGGGCGACGGGTTCCGGTGGGTGACGATCCTGCACCCCGACCACCCGGAACTCGAGGTCACGCTCATGAAGCCCGGGCCGCCGCTCGACGCCGACATGGCGGAGGCGATCCGCCGGTCGCTGGCCGCGGGAACGATGGGCGGATTCGGGCTGACCACCACCGACTGCCATCAGACGTACGAGGATCTGGTCGCCAAGGGTGTCGAATTCACCCAGCCACCGGCCGAACGTCCTTACGGCATCGAGGCGGTGATGCGGGACAACTCCGGCAACTGGCTGGTGCTGGTGGAAAAGCGTGAGTACACCGGAGAAGACTTCCCGCACTGAGCGATAGGGGTCAGCGCGCCCGGTGACGTCGCACGGCGTCCCGGTTCGCGCACTTCGGTGAGCAGTACCGCTGACGGCCGTTGCGGGACGTGTCGGCGTAGATGGCGGTGCACTCGTCGAGTGCGCAGCGGCCGAGTCGGTGCATGCCGCGGCCGACGAGGTGTAGTGCGGTGCCGACCGAGAAGAGCGCCTCGAGCACGCCCGCCAGCGACTGCTGGTCGTCGCGGTAGTGGAGGTGCCAGCCGTCGCCGGCGTGGTTGGTCAGTCGCGGGTAGGCGGACGCCTTCGTGAGCATGAGGTTCACCTGTTCGGCCCGGGCTTCGTCGCTGGTGGTGTCCGCGATCGACGACCACCGGTCGAGCATCGCGAGCACGTCGGCGAGGTCGTCGTCGGTGACGGGGAAGTCGACGACGATGCCGGCGTCGACGCACCGGTCGACGAGTTCGCCGGTCGAGTCGGGTGGGTGATTCGCGAGGTCGGCGGCGAGTGTGACCGCGTATTCGCCGTAAGGGTTGAGATGCACAATGCCATTACATCACGCTGGGTGCATGAGCGAACATCACGAACACGACTGGCAGGAAGTCTCTCGGCACCGGACGAGTACGGGAGTCGTCACGTACCTCGGCTGTTCCTGTGGGCGGTGGCAGTTGTCGCTGGTCGAGGCGTCGGTAGGGGAATCTAGCCATATCTACGTCTGATCGCAGATCTGAATAGATTTGTCTACGAACCGCCGTCTTGCGGGTCGAGGGTCTGGCGTTTTCGGTCCGAGGAGCACATAATCACCACGTGAGCCAAGTTACTGTTACTCCGAGTTCACCCATTCTCGCCCAATCAGGCGGAGAGGGTGGCGGTGCGGCGTTCGATCAGATCATCGGAATCTCGGTGGCGACGGCGATCATCACCGTGGGTCTGCTGTGGATCGCGTACCTGCACCGCACACGCAAAATCACGTGGCTGCAGACGACCGCCGACACGGCGGCGCGCGCGCTCGACCGGCCGCCGTGGGTGGCACTGCCCCTGGTGACGTTCGTCGGGACCATCCTGACGGCGTTCTTCGGTTTCATCTGGGACGTCAGCCTGCACATCGGGCGAGGCCGCGACGACGGGCCGCTCGCGAACCCTGCACACTACTTCATCCTCGTCGGACTCTTCCTGCTGTTCATCACGGGAATGCTGGCGATGATCCTGCCGCGCGACGAGAAACCCGGTCCGGCGGCGATCAAGATCACCCGCACCTGGTACGTCCCGGTCGGCGGGGTCCTGGTGGCCGGGGCGGGGCTGTACGCCCTCATCGGGTTCCCGCTCGACGACGTCTGGCATCGCATCTTCGGTCAGGACGTCACGCTGTGGGGGCCGACGCACCTGATGCTGATCGGCGGTGCGGGACTGTCGCTGATCGGCGTCCTGCTCCTGGACTACGAGGGCCGGATGGCCACCCCCGGTGACACGAAGCAGGACAGCAGGCTGATCTGGTTCCTGCGGTGCGGCACGTTCGGTGGCCTGCTCATCGGCCTGTCCGTCTTCCAGATCGAATACGATTTCGGCGTCGAACAGTTTCGCCTCGTCCTGCAACCGATGATGATCGCAGGCGCGGCCGCGTTCACCCTGGTGGCGGCGCGCATCGTTCTCGGACCCTTCGCGGCGATCGTGGCCGTGGCGGTGGCCGGCGTCGTGCGTGCGATCACGGCACTGATGGTGGGACCGGTTCTCGGCGCCCCCACGAACGTGTTCGAACTGTGCCTCGGCGCCGCGGTGCTGATCGAACTGCTCGCCCTGACACCGCTGATCAAGAATCGGGTGGCCTTCGGTGCCGTCGGCGGACTCCTCGTCGCGACGGTCGGGCTGTGGCTCGAGTCGCTGTGGATCGACGCCGTGTACATCTACCCCTGGCCCACCAGTATGTGGCCGGAGGCGCTGGCCATGGCCGTGCCCGTGGGCATCGCGGCCGGGGCGTGCGGCGCCCTGCTCGGGCGGGTGCTCCGATCCGAGGGGCTTCCGCGTCCCGCGATCAGCCGCACCATCGTCGTCGCCACGGTCGTGGTGATCGCCGGTGCCACCGCCAACGGACTCGTCGCGACCGTCCCGGAGAACGCCACGGCGACAATCGCTCTCACGGAGGCCGCGCCGGACGGCGGCCGGATGGTCGACGCGGAGGTGCGCATCGACCCACCCGATCTCGCCGGCGACGATCCCGCCTGGGTGTCCATTCTGTCGTGGCAGGGTGGCCCCGGGCTGGGCAACGGATTCACGGTCGACCGACTCGAACGCACCGGGCCCGGCACCTACCGAACTCACGAACCGGTGCCGGTCCACGGAACGTGGAAGACGTTGCTGCGCGTGCAGGACGGGCGCACGATGACGGCCGTCCCGATCTACCTGCCCAGCGACCCGGGCATCGGCGCCGAGGAACTCCCCGCCGTCGCGTCCTCGACCCGCGACTTCGTCCCGGAAATCACGATCCTGCAGCGGGAGCGGAACTTCGATCACCCGTCATGGCTGTTCGGTGCCGCGTCGCTGGTCGTGCTCGTGTGCACTCTCGCGCTGATCACCGCGCTGGCCTGGGGAGCGGGCCGGATCAGCAAGTACACGCAGGGTCAGGCGGCCACCGGCACCCGTGAGGACGTGACGGTGACATGAATCCGGTGAACGACCCGGACATCGTCTTCCTCGCCGATCATTCGGTGCTGCTGGCGATTCCCGCGTTCGTCCCTGCGTTCCTGGTGGCCGGCCTGGTCATCTACCTGGCGGTCCGGGACCGCAAGGCGGAAGCCGCCGAGAATGCCGAGAGTGCGAGACACGGCCCGAGTGAGAAAGACAAGGAGAATTAGGTGATCAGGCGGTTGGCCGGAGTTGTCGTGGTACCTGCTGTCGTCGTCAACCTGGTCTCGGGCTGTGGAGGCGACAACGACACTCCGGCAACGGAGGACGGTGTCGTGATCGACGTCGTGATCGACAGCGGCTCGGTCACACCGAGCAACGAGCGCATCGAGGCCACGGTGGGGGAGACCGTCACCGTGCGGATCGAGAGCGACGCCGCCGACGAACTGCACGTGCACGCCGTGCCGGAACATTCGTTCGAGATTCACCCCGGAACGCAGGAAACCCAGTTCTCCGTGGACGTTCCGGGCCAGGTGGCGGTGGAGTTGCACGACACGGGTAAGACGGTGGCCACCCTGCTCGTGCGTCCATGACCGTTGTTCTCGCGCACGGCCTCGGTGGATCCACCGACCTTCCGATTCCGTTCACGTATGCGCTGATCGGGGCGAGTTGGGCGCTCACCGTGTCTTTCGTGGTCCTGGCGTTCGCGTGGCGCACCCCGAAACTGGATCCGGACAGTCCCGGGCGGAGGTTGCCGGGCTGGGTGACGCGGTTCGCCGACGCGCCGATCACGCGGAACGTGCTGGCGGCGTTCGGCCTGGTGCTCGCGGTGTGGGTGGCCCTCGCGGCGTTCTTCGGACCCGCGGCATCGTCGGAGAATGCACTGCCGGGCGTGTTCTACGTGCTGCTCTGGGTGGGACTGGTCGCGGCGTCGCTGGCGTTCGGCCCGGTGTGGCGGGTGCTCTCCCCGGTCCGCACGGTACACCGATCGGTGTGCGCGGCGATCGGGCGCTCGCCGGCAGAAGGCAATGCGCGGTACCGCAACTCGTGGGGCTACTGGCCCGCGGTCGCGGGACTGTTCGCCTTCGTCTGGCTCGAGCTCGCCTCTGGCGACCCGGGTTCCGTTGCCGCCGTGCGCACCTGGCTGCTGGTCTACGTCGTGGTCACGACGGCCGGGGCCTTCGCGTGCGGCGAACGCTGGTGTGAGCGGGGCGATCCGTTCGAGGTGTACAGCACGCTGGCGTCGCGGTTGTCTCCGCTGAGCCGGAATCGGCACGACGGCCGGATCGTGCTGCGCAATCCGCTGGACCACCTGGGATCGATGCCCGTCCGTGCCGGCTCGGTCGCGCTGATGGCAACGCTGCTGGGATCCACGGCCTTCGACAGTTTCTCGGCGTTCCCGTGGTGGTCACGGCTGGTGGACGGAATCGGTTCGCCGATTGGCGCCACTCTCGTGCGCACGGCGGGGCTGCTGGTGTTCATCGGCTTCGTCGGGGTGTCGTTCTGGGTGGCCTCGCGGGCCGCGGGCGGACTACGGCCGGAGCAGCGCTCCGCTCTCCCCGGGCTGCTGTCGCATTCGCTGATCCCGATCATCATCGGCTACGTCTTCGCCCACTATCTGACGTATCTGGTGGAGAAGGGGCAGGCGACGGTGATCCTGCTGGCCGACCCGATGGGGCGGGGATGGAACCCGCTGGGGCTCGGCGACGCCGACGTCTGGTACGTGCTGTCCGAGCATCCGGCCGCGACGGCATCGATCAAGGTGCTGTGCGTCCTCGCCGGACACGTCCTCGGAGTGATTGCGGCACACGACAAATCCGTGCGGGTCCTGCCGCGGGGTCATCAGCTGACCGGGCAGCTGGCACTGCTGTTCACGATGGTCACGTACACCTTCGGTGGGCTGTACCTGCTGTTCGGCGGCTGACGACCCCGGCGTGCGTCAGCGTGCGAGGACGACTGCCGCCTCCGCGGTGAGCGAGGCGAACGTGAACGTCTCTTCGAGGTAGAGCGTGACATCGGTGGCGGTGTGGCTGTCGTAGCCGATCGACAGGTCCGTGCCGAGGGTCAGCTGGTTGTCGCCGCCGCGGGTGGACAGCACGTACCCGCCGCTGATGGCGGGTGCCCAGATGATGTCGCCGGTGACCAGGTCGCGCAGGTGGTGGAACACGGGATGTCCCTCGTCGCGGGTCTCGCTGACCGCGGTGTACGCGTCGGCGTCGAGCACCACCGAATACGGTCCCTCGACACCGGCGAGTCGCAGCGCCGACAACGCGGACGCGACGGCGTCGGGAATGAGCAGCGGATCCTCCGGCAGGCTGAGAACCGGGTTGTCGCTGGACGGTCCGAGTCCGCGGATCCCCGCCTCGTCGAATCCCTGGAAGATCGACTGGTCTTCGGCGAACGCGACGGCCTTCGCGGCGTCCTTGACGGGCTGCCAGTCGGAATCGAGGGAACCCCGGGCGACGTCGTCGACCTCGGCGCGGCTGAGGGTGAACGGGAACCGGAGTTCGACGAGCGGGTCCACCTGCCGTTGCTGCGCCCGGATCCTGCTGTCCGACGTCTTGATCGGAGTGACGCGGCCAAGGTTGTGAGCCGAGTAGGAGTATCCGAACGGTCCCGCGACGTCGACGACACGCCGCCCCGCGACGTGCCGCTTGAACGTGCGGGCGGCCTCTTCGCCGATCTGCTGCCAGGCAACCTCGGTGACGGGCGCCAGGTTGCGGTGCAGATTGCTCGAATCACTCATTGCGATACTCCTTTGAGACCACCGATTTTCAGGGACAGGTCGTACGGTCCGGCCGCGGCGGGCTCGACCGGGTCGTCGGGTGCCGACTCTGCGGTGGCCGGCTCGTCGCCGAGCGATTCGAGCACGTCCCGGCTCGGGACGAAGAACAACGTGCCGGTGGCCGCCGTGGAGAAGTCGAGGATGCGGTCATAGTTGCCGGGCGGCTCGCCGAGAAACATGCGCCGCAACATCAGTTCGGTGACGGCAGGATTCTTGGCGTACCCGATGAAGTAGGTGCCGTACTCGGCCTCGCCGAGGCTGCCGAATGCCATGTTGTCGCGCAGGATGTCGTGTTCGACGCCGTCGTCGTCGACGATGGTGTTGAGGGTGACGTGCGAATTGCTGGGCTGGACGTCGTCGTCGAGTTCGACGTTCTCGAGCTTGGTGCGCCCGATGATCCGTTCCTGTTCCTCGGTGCTCAGCGTGCTCCACCCACTCATGTCGTGCAGGTACTTCTGCACGATCACGTAACTACCGCCCCGGAAGTCGGGATCCTCGTCGCCGATCAGTGCGGCGTCCGCGGCGTCGTCGTCGGTGGGATTCTCGGTGCCGTCGACGAATCCGAGGAGGTCGCGGGAGTCGAAGTAGCGGAAGCCGTGCACCTCGTCGACCACGGTGGCGGCGGAGCCCAGCGCGGAGACGATCTGGCGGCCCAGTTCGAAGCACAGGTCTTTGCGGGCGGCCTTGATGTGGAACAGGATGTCACCCGGCGTGGAGGGCGCGCTGTGGACCGGTCCGGACAGCGGGACGAACGGATGCAGGTGCGCCGGTGTCGACGACGGGCTCACGCGGTCCCAGAACTGCGCACCGATACCGACCACGCACGACAGTGAGCCGGCGAGTTCGCGGAATCCCACCGCCTTGAGCGGTCCGTCGATCCCGGAGATCACGTCGCACACCGTCGCGCGGTCGTCGTCGGAGTCCCCGGCGACGAGCACCAGGAACAGCGAGGCAGGGCTGGGCGGAGTGAGGACTGCTTGGGGTGCCAATCTCGCGACTGGGCCTGGCATCTGTGTCTCCGTTCACCTCGACGTACGACGCTGCACTGTCCGGAACCTAGGTCCATCTAACCGTTTCGCACCGCCAGGTTCCATTCCATCGGTCCGCCGCGCCGCCGCGGGGCTCCGGAATCTGTCGGTGGGGGCTCCTATCGTCGAGGTCATGCCATTGTCTGTGTCCGAGCGCGAACAGTTCCTGTCCGAGCCGCACATCGCGGCGCTGTCTGTCTCCGCGGGTGAGAGCCGCGGACCTCTGACGGTCCCGATCTGGTATCAGTACGCCCCGGGCGGTGATCTGTGGGTACTGACCGGCGCCGGTTCGGAGAAGGCGCGCCTCATCGAGGCGGCCGGGCGATTCACGATGATGGTCGAACGCGTCGCCCCCACCGTCCGATACGTCTCCGTCGAGGGTGCGGTGACGCGCACCGTCACGGGAACCGACGCCCAGCTGCGGGAGATCACCGAGCGCTACCTCGCGCCGGAAAAGGTCGACGGCTACCTCGATTTCGCCCGGGCCGAACTCGGCGAGCAGGTCGCGATCTACCTCAGACCCGAGCACTGGCGATCGGCAGACATGGGTACCGCCTGACCGCGGGGCCGGTCACGGCCCGGTGTCAACATGAAAGCGGTATCTGACCGGTACTAGTCGGGAAACGTCGAGTATTTTGCTGTGAACTGTGGAAACGGGAATCTGTCCGCGTAGCCGAGAAAGCGTTTACAAATTCGGTGACGTGGGTCATAGTAGTCGGGTTCCGGCAGATTCCCTTCACAGTCAGGAGTTCTCGATGGGCATGACCGAACTCGGCACCGAGCGGTCGACCGCGGTGCCACACGGGTCGGCAGGGCAGCAGCGCCGCCGGGTGATCAAGGCGAGCGCGGCGGGAACCGTGATCGAGTGGTACGACTTCACGCTCTACGGCCTCGCCGCTGCCCTCGTCTTCGGGCCGCTCTACTTCCCCGGGGCGGGATCCCTCGCCGGCACGATGGCCGCCTTCGGGACGTTCGCCGTCGGGCTCGGCGCCCGCCCGATCGGTGGGCTGGTGTTCGCGCACTTCGGCGACCGGCTCGGTCGCAAGCCGATGCTCCTCATGACCCTGCTCGTCATGGGCGCCTCGACGACGCTGATCGTTGCGCTGCCCACCGCGGACTCGATCGGAATCTGGGCGCCGATCCTCCTCATCGTGCTTCGCCTGTTCCAGGGCGCCGGCGCGGGCGCCGAGTTCGCCGGGGCGATCACGATGGTCACCGAATCCACGGACAGCTCCCGCCGCGCTCTCTCCAGCGCCTATCCGGGAGCCGCGATCTACGTCGGGACCGGCGGCGCCACCATGATCTTCGCGCTGCTCACGCTGATGCCCGACGACCAGTTCCTGTCCTGGGGCTGGCGTATTCCGTTCCTGGCCAGCGCCGTCATCGTTCTCGTCGCCGGCTATCTGCGGTTGAAGGTGAACGAGACCGCCGTGTTCGAGGAGGCCGCGCAGCACGGCGAGGTCGACCGCGCGCCGCTGGTCGAGGCGGTCCGCAACCACTGGCGGCAGATCCTGTGCGGACTTGCCCTGTTCAGTTTCGTGATTCCGTGGGCCTACGTCATGCAGGTCTTCGCGCTCTCGTTCGTGACCAAGACCCTCGGCGTCGATTCCACCCAGGCCCTGATCGGATTGATCGTCGCCGAGTTCTGCGCCATCCCCGTCATCATCGGATTCGGCCGACTGGCCGACAAAGTCGGCCGCAAGCCGGTCCTGTTGTCCGGCGCGATCTTCGGCATCATCTTCCCGTTCCCGATGTTCATGATGCTCGACACGCGGTCGCCGTGGATGGTCGGACTGGCACTGATCCTCGGCATCTGCCTCGTCCAGGGCACGACGTCCGGTCCGGGCGGTGCGCTGCTCTCCGAACTGTTTCCCACCAAGATCCGCTGGAGCGGCATCGCGATCTCCCGGGAGATCCCGGCCGCCGTGGTCGGCGGCACGATCCCGCTGGTCGCCACCGCCCTCGTCGCCGTCGCGGGCGGGACGCCCTGGCTCGTCGCGAGCTACCTCATGGGCTTGAGCGTGGTCGGGCTGATCGGCATCGCCCTGCTTCCCGAGACCCTCGGCCGGAGCGTGGGTTCGCGCACGTCCGTCGAGGTCGCACCGTGACCCGTCGCGTCGTGGTGGTCGGCGCCGGGCTCGCGAGCGCCGCACACCTCACGGCGCTCCGGGCTGTCGGCGCCGACGTGGTCGGTGTGGTGACGCGCGACGAGACGAGGGCGGCGGCCGCACGCCGGCTGGCACCGGAGGCACGGATACTCCCGAACGTCGACGCGGCAGCGGACCTGGACGCCGACACGGCGGTGGTGGTCACGCCGCCGTCGAGTCACCTGGCCGTCGCGTCGGCACTGGCCGAGCGCGGCCTGGACCTGGTGATCGACAAACCGCTGGCCGCGTCGTTGCACGATGCGCAGGCGATCGTCGACGTCGCCGAGCGGTCCGGCGTGCGGGCGGCGGTCACGCTCCAGCACCGCTACAAGGAGGCGGCGCGTCGCGCCCGGCAGCTTCTGTCGGACGGAGCGATCGGCGCCCTCCGCTCGGCGACCGTCACCGTCCCGCTATGGCGCCCCGACTCCTACTACGCCGAGGCCGGACGCGGGACCTGGGACCGCGACGGCGGCGGAGTGCTGATCACCCAGGCCATCCACACCCTCGACCTGTACCTGTCGCTGGCCGGTCGGGCGCGCAGTGTCGTGGCCGCTGCTTCCACCAGCAGAGGCCGGCTCGAGGCCGAGGACACGATTCACCTCCTGATCGACCACGGCACGCATGCGGCGTCGGTGACGGCGAGCACGGCCGCGTGGCCGGGCGGTGCCGAGACGATTCACCTCTACGGCGACGCGGGACAGCTGCGGCTGGTGGGGGATTCGCTCGTCCAGATCGGCGACGGGGTCCGCCGGGTCGTCGACGGTTCCGTCGACGCGTCCGGCCCGGACCCATTGTCGATGATGGCGTGGTTCCGGTCGCTGTACGACGACGTCTTCACCAGTTGGGCGGCAGGTGCGGCACCGCTGTCCGACGCCCGGTCCGGGCTGCCCGTGCAAGCGGTGATCGACGCCGCCTACCGGTCCGCCGCGGCCGGCACGATGCCGGTCACTGTCTCCGAGGAGATGCGTGACACTGTCTCCGAGGAAAGGGAAAGTGCATGTCAGTCTTGAGTATTCGGGTCGACGGTCCGAACGAGTATCGCCTCGATCACGGTGACGTCGCGGCGCCCGGCGAGGGGGAGGTGCTCGTCGCACTCGACTCGGCCGGGATCTGCGGCGGTGACCTGTCGCATCTGCGCGGCCGGAACGCCGTCGCCGCATATCCGACGGTGCTCGGCCACGAATGCGCGGGACGTGTGTCGCGGGTGGGTCCGGGCACGAGTCTCACGGTCGGTCAGCCGGTGATGGTCTACCCGACCACGGGCTGCGGCCGATGCCGCGCGTGCCGCGACGGCCGGATCAACAACTGCCCGAGCATCCGCGTGTTCGGCCTGTCCGACCCACGCGGGTGTTTCAGCGAGGAGTTCGTCGTTCCCGAGACGCAATGCGTGCCCGTGAGCGACTCGGTGCTGGACCGTTTCGGGGCGCTCGTCGAACCGCTCGCCGTCGGAGTTCACGTGGTCCGGCGCGGCGGCGCGTCGGAGGGGGACACCGCGCTGGTCATCGGGACCGGTGCGATCGGTCTTGCGACCACGCTGGTGGCCAGGAGCCGGGGCGTCCGGGTGTTCGGTGTCGATCGCTACACCGAACGTGAGCAGCCCGCCCTGGCGTGTGGGATGAGCGACTTCACGACGGACTCGGGGGCCGCGCTCGAGGGCTGGCTCCGGGACCGGACGGACGCGGTCGACCTGGTCTACGACACGGTGTGCACCGACGAGTCCTCTCGGCTGGCGCTGCGGGTCCTCGCTCCGGGCGGCCGGTACGTCGCGATCGCGTCCGCGAAACCCGGGCACGAACTGACCCTCGACTACAGCACGCTCTACGCCCGCGAACTGTCCGTCGTGGCCTGCCGGAACTACGTCCGTCAGGATTTCGTCGAGGCGGCCGAACTACTCGAATCGGGGAAGGTGGACGCGTCACCGCTGCACACCGCGACGTTCCCGCTGGACGAGTTCGGCCGCGCGGTCGAGGAACTCGAATCGAACGGCAGCAAGCACGTCAAGGTGCTGCTGACGTCGCGGAAACTGCTCGGAACGCGCGCCTTGTTGCGCAAGGAGTGAGCGTCCGCGTGATCCGGGGCCGTCTTCGCGATACGCTGTAAGCGTTTCCACCCACCGAGGTGTAGACGGTAGCAATGGCGACGAGAGATGTAGAGGCAGCTATGGCTGATCAGACCCGAGTGCCCGCGAGCCGTCGCGTCACGATCAACACCGTAGCGAAGGCAGCCGGGGTCTCGATCGCCACCGTCTCCCGTGTCATGAGCGGCAGCTCGTCGGTGACCCCGGACCTCGCGGCCCGGGTCCACAAGGTCGCCGACGAGCTGTCCTACCGGCCCAGCACCGCCGCCCGCGGACTCGTCCTCGGGTCGCTGAGGAACATGGGCGTGATCCTGCCGGACCTGGCGAACGCGTACTTCTTCGACGTCGTCAAGCAGATGCACCACGGCGCCACCGCCGACGGATACCGCATGCTCGTCGCCGACTACTCCGGTGACGCGGCCGACGAACTCGCCACCGCACTCGACCTGCTCGGCCAGGTCGACGGCCTCGTGCTGCTCTCGTCGAGGATTCCGACGAGTGGCCTGAAGGAACTCGCCAAGCAGTCGACTCCCGTCCTGCTCGTCAACCGGGTCGAGCTGGAAGTCGATCTCCCCATGGTGGCCGTCGACAACTTCACCCCCATGATGCAGCTGTGCGGGCATCTCGCGAAGCTCGGCCATCGCCGGATCGTCTACGTGAAGGGCTCGGATCTGGCCTGGCAGAACCGCGAGCGGTGGCGGGCCATCGAAATGGCGAAGGTGCTCGGGATCGAGGCGACGGCGGTGCCGTCGGACGGCACCATCGAGGGTGGCTACGACGTGGTGGAAGAAGCACTCACGCACGAGCCGACCGCTCTCGTCTGCTTCAACGACCTGACCGCGCTGGGCGTCATCTCGAAACTGCGTGAGCGCGGACTCCGCGTCCCCGAGGATATTTCGGTCACCGGCTTCGACGACATCGACATGGCGCGCCACCTGGCACCGCGCCTGACCACGGTGGTCAGCCCGAAAATCGACCTGGGCGACCAGGCGTGGTCGCTGATGCGCGCGGCCCTGAACAACGAGACCACCACGTCTCCGCCGCTGATCCCCGCCGACGTCGTCATTCGCGAGTCGACGGGGCCCGCCTCGAGTTGAGCCGGGATTTCAGACGGCGGCAAGGCCGTTCGCCGCGGCGTGGACCGCGTCTTTCGGGTCTGCGGCCCACCAGCGGTCGCTGAGGATCTCGACCTCCACGAGCCCCGCGTAGCCGCCGGCGTTCCTGCAGTCGGCGACGAATCCGGTCATGTCGATGCACCCTTCGCCGGGCATGCCGCGGCTGCTGAGTTCGCCGTGGATCGGGGTGACCCAATCGGCCAACTGCACCGAGAACAGGCGTTCGCCTGCCCGGGCGATCTGCTGCGGCAGCGCTGCGTCCCACCACACGTGATACGAATCGAGGGCGATCCCGACGATGTCGGATCCAATCGCCTCGACCAGGTCGTTGGCCTCGCTCAGTGAGGTGATCACCGAACGACTCGACGCCATCATCGGGTGCATCGGCTCGACCGCGAGCCGCACCCCCGACTGGCGGGCGTACGGCTCGAGTTCGGCGATGCCGTCCCGGACCTGCCGCCGAGCGTCGGCGAGGTCACCGGGAGCGGCGCCGCAGACCAGCACGAGGCAGTCGGCGCCGAGGGCGTGCGCCTGATCGACCGCCACTCGGTTGTCGGCCGTGGCTTCTCGCCGCAGCCGGGCGGTCGGTTGCGGGAACATTCCGCCCCGGCAGACGCTGGTGACGCGCAGACCCGACTGCCGGAGCCGGGCCGACGCGTCCACCAGATCCACGCCGTCGAGGACGTCCCGCCACAGGCCGACGCCGCCGAATCCCCACTGCGCGGCGAGGTCGGCGACCTCGGTGAGGCCGGCACCCTTGACGGTGACGGAGTTGAGACTGCAGTGCGCCAGGTCCATGTCAGTGGATTCCGTGAACGGCGAAGTAGGCGGCGGCGCGGGTGGCGGTGAAGTCGGGATCGGTGAACAGCCCGATCGCGTCGGCGGCGCGAACCAGTTCGGCCAGGTGGGTGAGGCTGCGGCCGGTCTCGAAGCCGCCGATCATCCGGAAGTGCTCCTGCTTGCCGTTCAGGTACGCCAACCAGGCGACGCCGACCTTGTAGAACTGCGTCGGGGCGGCGAACAGCAACCGGCTCAGGGTTTCGGTGGGGCCCAAGATGTTCCGGAAGCCCTGCTCGTCGCCGTCGTCCAACCGCGCGAACGCGGCGGAGGCGAACGGTCCGAGCGCGGCGAATGCACCGAGGAGGGCGTCGCTGGTGTGGGTGCCGTCGCCGGCGATCAGGCCGACGTAGTTGTAGTCGTCGCCGGTGAACACCCGCACCCCGGCGGGCATCCGCTCACGCAGGGCGATCTCGAGCGCCGGGTCGAGCAGGGACACCTTGATGCCGCGCACGGTGTCCCGGTGCGCGGCGATGATCTGCAGCACGGTGTCCATGGCCGCGCCCGAATCCGCGAATCCCCAGTAGCCGTCCAGGGCGGGATCGAACACCGAACCCAGCCAATGCAGGACCACCGGGCGGGTGGCCGCCGACAGCACCGCGTCGTACACGGCGAGGTAGTCGTCGGGACCGGTCGCGGCGCGGGCGAGGTGCCTGCTCGCCATCAGCACCACCTCACCGCCCGCGGATTCGATTGCCTCGACCTGCTCGAGGTAGGCGTCGCGGATCTCCTCGAGCGAGGGGGTGTCGGTCTTCAGTTGATCGGTGGCCACCCCCACGACCACCTTCCCGCCGACCGTCTTGGCGTCGGCAAGGGTGCGGACGGCGAGTTCCTTCGCCGCGGCCCAGTCCAGTCCCATGCCGCGCTGGGCGGTGTCCATCGACTCGGCCACCCCGAGGCCCAGCGACCACAGGTCGCGGCGCAGGTGCAGGGTGGCGTCCCAGTCGATCTGGTCCGCGGCATTCTCCGCCGACGCCCGCAGCGGATCGGCGACCACATGCGCGGCCGCGTACACCGCCCTGCTGGTCGGCGGGGTGGACCGGGTGTCCAGCCGTGCCGGTGCGTTCAACGCGAGAGTCGTGGGCGAACCGTGGCGATCGGGCAGCAGGATCGAGGCCATGAGATCTCCTGTAATCGTTTTCTTGATGTTGTGCAGCTCACAATATACTGTGTCAATCACCGAGGTCCATAGCGTTAATGGGCCGATTGGCAGAATGTAAGCATTTACAGGAGCGGATATGACACAGCCCGGAACGGGTGCCGCCTCGAGGCGCTGGACACTGACCACCGCGACCCGAGCCGTGAGCGACATCGCGCCAGGATCGACGATCGCCCTCACCGGTTCGGGCGGCGGGATCCTCGAACCGGACACCGTCCTGAAGGCGCTGGAGGAGTGCTTCCTCGCGACCGGATCGCCGAGGGAACTCACGATCGTGCACGCCCTCGGCATCGGCGACCGGGTGAGCCGCGGAACCAACCACCTCGCGCACAAGGGCATGGTCAAGCGGGTCGTCGGCGGGCACTGGACGTGGTCGCCGACCATGATCGACCTCGTCCGCAACGACGAGATCGAGGCGTACGCGTGGCCCGGCGGCGCGATCAGTCAGCTGCTGCGGGAGATCGGCGCACGCCGGCCGGGCCTCATCACAGCGACCGGTCTCGACACGTTCGTCGACCCGCGGCACGGCGGGGGCAAGTTCACGCCGTCCGCCACCGAGGACCTCGTCGAACTCCTGACTCTGGACGGCCGCGAGTACCTGCGCTATAAGCCGTTTCCCGTCGACGTGGCGATCGTCCGCGGCGATTCCATCGACCCGTCCGGGAACGTCACGTGCTCGGGCGAGGCGGCCCAGCTCGACGCGCTGGCCGTCGCTCAGGCGGCGAAGGCGAGCGGCGGCCGGGTCATCGTGCAGGTGAAGAACCTGCTGGACCGGCCGATCGATCCGCGGCTCGTGCACATCCCGGCGGTCCTCGTGGACGACGTCGTGCACGCGCCGGCCCAATGGCAGACGTACGCGGGCGAATTCGATCCGGAACTCTCCGGCGATGCGGCGAACTCCGGTTTCGGCGCCACGAACCACGACCCGATCCGCATGCTGATCGCCCGGCGGGCGGCCGCCGAGGTCCGGGACGGCGACGTCCTGAACGTCGGCTTCGGGGTGTCCGCGCTGGTCGTGGACGCGCTCGCCGAACAGGATCGCCTGGACGACATCACACTTGCCATCGAGCAGGGGCTGATCGACGGCATCCCCGTCTCCGGCGACCTGTTCGGGGCCGCGCGAGGACCGAAGGTCGTGCACTCGTCGACCACCCAGTTCGATCTGTTCTCGGGCGGCATGCTCGATGTCAGCTGCCTGGGTATGGCCGAGGTCGACTCCACCGGCGCCGTCAACGTCAGCAAGATCGGCGGCGGAATCGTCGGACCGGGCGGGTTCATCGATATCTCCCAGAACTCGCCGCGCGCCGTGTTCTGCGGAACGTTCACCGCCCGCGGCCTGGACGTCGCGATCGTCGGGGGAGAACTGGTGATCCGGCGCGAAGGCTCGGTGCCCAAGTTCGTCGACCGCGTCGATCAGGTCACCTACTCCGGCGCTCTCGCCGTCCGTGAGGGACGTGAGGCGGTGTACGTCACCGAACGCGCCGTCTTCGTCCTCACCCGGGACGGCCTCGAACTCGCCGAGATAGCACCCGGCATCGACATCGATCGGGACATTCTGCCGCACATGGGATTCCGTCCGATCATCAAGAACCCACGCGTGATGGACGCGGGGTTGTTCGCCCCCGTCGCCGTACACATCTGAGGAGAACTACATGTCAACCGGAAACAGCGTCATTCCCTCGTCGGTGCTCGGCGCCGACGAACGCAAGCTCGTCGCCGAGTTCGTCGACGAACGGATCCGTCCGGTCGCCACCGAGCTGGACGAAACCGAACGATTCCCCGAAGAGATCTACCGGGAGATGGGCAAGATCGGGCTCTTCGGCATCACGGTGCCCGAGAAGTTCGGCGGCTTCGGCGGCACCGCCCTCGACTACCTGTTCGTCATGGAGTCGCTGTCCTACGGGTACGCGTCGGTGGCCGACCAGTGCGGCCTCGTCGAGATCCTCGGCAGCCTGCTCGGCAACTACGGCACACCCGAGCAGCGGGAGCAGTACCTGCGCCCGATGCTCACCGCCGAGAAGCGCTGCGCCTACGCGCTCACCGAGCCGGGATCCGGATCCGACCTCGGATCGATCACGACACGGGCGGTGCGGGGCGGTGACGGCTGGGTGCTCACCGGTGAGAAGATCTACATCCACAACGCCCCCGTCGCGGACTTCGCGGTCGTCCTCGCCGTCACCGACCCCGAACTGGGGAAGCGCGGCGGCATCTCCGTCTTCCTGGTGGACGTCGACCAGCCCGGTGTCAGCCGCGCGTACCACGAACACAAGATGGGCCAGCGGGCCTCGCAGGTCGGCGGGCTGGTGTTCGACTCCGTCCAACTGCCGGCCGACGCCCTCCTCGGCGAGGAAGGCAAGGCCTTCGGTTACATGATGAAGGTGCTGGCCAAGGGCCGTCTCGGCATCTCGGGCCTGAGCCTCGGCATCAGCCGCGCCGCACTGGACGCCGCCACCCGGCAGTCCCTCGACCGCAGCCAATTCGGCAAGCCGATCTCCGCGAACCAGGGCATCTCCTTCTCCCTCGCCACCGTCGCCACCGAACTGCGGGCAGGCACCGCGCTGTCGGTCGAGGCGGCGCGGGCACTCGACACGGGGGCAGCGGACGCCGAGACGCTGTGCTCGATGGCCAAGCTCTACGCGTCCGAGGGATGCGTGCGCCACGCCGACGCCGCCGTGCAGGTGTTCGGCGGCAACGGCTTCATCCGCGGATACGAGGTCGAGCGCCTCTACCGCGACGCCCGCATCACGAAGATCTACGAAGGCACCAGCGAAATGCAGCGGCTCATCATCAGCCGGGCAGTACTGAAGGGAGCCGCGGCATGAGCGGCGTTGCACAACCCACCAACTCGGTCGATCTGTCAGGGAAGACCGCCATCGTGACCGGTGCGGCCGGCGGGATCGGTTCGGCGATCGCCCGGGCCCTCGCCCGGAGCGGGGCACTCGTGGTGGCGGTCGACGCCGACCCGAAGGTCACCGACGTCGCCGCGGAGTTCGGCGGACACGGTCTCCGCGGCGACCTCACCGACCCCGAATTCGGTGCACGCGCCGTCGACCTCGCCCAGCAGCTGTCGGGGTGCCTCGACATCCTGATCAACGCGGCCGGGATCCAGTTGCGGACCACCGCTATCGACGTGGACGAGGACGGATGGGAACGTCTCCTGGACGTCAACCTCTCGGCGGCCTACCGGTTGACGCGGCAGGCGGCCAAGTCCCTGGTCGACGCCCGCGGCAGCATCGTGAACATTGCGTCGCTGTCCGCGGATCGCGCTGTCCCGGGGATCGTTCCCTACGGCGCGACGAAGGCCGCACTGACTCAGCTCGGCAAGGGATTGGCCGTGGAACTCGGCCCCCACGGCGTGCGCGTCAACACCGTCTCGCCGGGCTACATCGAAACGCCGATGACGGCGGACGTGCTGGGGCAGGAAGACTTCCGCGCCCAGAAGCTGAGCCGTATCCCGTTGCAACGGTTCGCCGACGGCGACGACGTCGCCGACGTCGTGCTGTTCCTGGTCTCCGACGCCGCCCGATACGTCACCGGGGTGGTCCTGCCCGTCGACGGCGGGTACTCGATCACATGACGAGCCTGGCGACCGTTTCCTCGGTCACGTTGAACAACGAAGTCACGATGCCCGCGCTCGGGTTCGGCCTCTTCACGATCCCCGACGAGGACATGGGTTCCACGGTGTCGCACGCGCTGTCCGCCGGCTACCGTGCGTTCGACACGGCCCCGATGTACGGCAACGAGGCCTCTCTCGGCGCGGCGCTGGCCCGGGCGGACGTCGATCGGCACGAGATCTTCGTGACCACCAAGATCTCCAACGAGGACCAGGGCTACCAGCAGACACTGGACGCGTTCGAGGTGAGTGCGGCGAAACTCGGCCGAATCGACCTGTGCCTGATCCACTGGCCGGCACCGAGCCGCGGACGGTATCTGGAGACGTGGCGAGCACTCGAAAAGCTGTACTACGACGGACGGGTGCGGGCGATCGGTGTGTCGAACTTCCAGCCCGAACAGCTCGAGCGGCTCGCGGAGATCGCGACGATCACCCCGGCGGTCAATCAGATCGAACTGCACCCGCTGCTCACGCAGTCCGCACTGACGGATCTGCACCGGTCGATGGGCATCCGCACCCAGGCGTGGGCGCCGCTGGCGAGGGGGCACCTGAACGACCACGCACTCCTGGCGGCGCTCGCCGCCCGGCACCGTGTGTCGGTCGCGCAGATCGTGCTCCGCTGGCATGTGCAGATCGGGACGATTCCACTGCCCAAAGCTTCTGCGGTGCACAGGATGCGGCAGAACGCGAATGTGTTCGACTTCCGGTTGTCCGCCGCGGAGATGGACGCGATCTCGGCTCTGAATCGGGATCAGCGCACGGGACCCCACCCCGATGACGTCGACTGACGCCGGCTCGATGCGGGTGGTGCTGGCCCCGGATTCGTTCAAGGGCTCAGTGACCGCGACGGAGGTGGCGGCGGCTCTGGCAGCCGGCTGGTCGACGGTCCGGCCGAACGACGAGCTGATCCTGCTCCCGCAGGCGGACGGCGGCGAAGGCACGGTGGACGCCGTCGCGTCCTGCCACGACACCGGCGTGTGGCGTGAGGTGCCGGGGGTTCGAGGCCCCGACGGACGTCCGACGACCGGACGCTGGCTGCTGCTCCGGGACGGCACGGCGGTGGTCGAGCTGGCCCAGATGAGTGGGCTGCCCCTGATGGACTCGCCGGATCCGGGGGGAGCGTCGACGACCGGCCTGGGACAGGTGATCGCCGCCGCACTGGCGGACGGCGCGAAGGCACTGCTGGTCGGACTCGGCGGTTCCGCGTCCACCGACGGCGGTGCGGGCGCCCTGCGGGCGCTCGGCGCGAAGCTCCTGGACCGCGACGGCCGGGAGATCCCCGACGGGGGCGCCGGCCTGGTCGCTCTCGCCTCGATCGACGTGGGCTCGCTGACCGAGCCCCCAACCGGTGGCGTCGAACTGCTGACGGACACTACGGCTGTCCTCTGCGGCCCACACGGGGCAGCGCACGTCTTCGGGCCGCAGAAGGGCGCCGACCCCGCGGAGCGCGACCGCCTCGATCGCGCGCTCGCGACGTTCGCCGCTTGCCTCGGCGCACGACTGCCGTGCAGTCCCGACGAACCCGGCGCGGGAGCGGCGGGAGGCACTGGATTCGGACTGTCGGCCTGGGGCGGCCGGCTGGTGCCGGGCGCCGCCCGCATCGCGGAGCTCACCGGGCTGAGCGCCGAGTTCGGCCGCGCCGACGTCATGGTCACCGGTGAGGGCCAGTTCGACGCGACGTCGCTGTCCGGCAAACTCGTCGGCTCCGTGCTGGAACGGTGCGCTGAGACCGCGACCCGATCGATCGTCGTCGCAGGCCGCCTCGCGGCGGCGCCACCCGGGATCGGGATCTCACTGTCCGACCTGGCGGGGAGTTCCGAATCGGCACTCGCCGCACCCGCGATGTGGTGCCGGGTGGCCGGAGCGGTCGCCGCCGCCCGGCTCACCAGCACTTTGTAATCGATTTCTGATCTGTCCGGTCGATCCGGATGGTCCTTGACCACACCATGCAGCGCTTGACTTGTGACGCCGATCACGGTAAGAAAGCGTTTACATTCTTTTTCAGGAAATGGACGAACGATGACACGGACGCAACGATCAATCAGGGCGGCAGCCCGGGCCGTCGGCGTGGCCGCGGCAGTCTCCGTCATGGCGAGCTCCGCCATCGCCTGCTCGACGGGATCGGACCAGATCGAGCGGGACGGGGCAGCCGTCGACCGGGGCGACATGGTGATGGTCTCCGAGGTGCGGTCGCTCACCAACCCGTATGAAGCCGCGTGGGTGCAGGGCAGCCGCGCGTACGCCGAATCGCTGGGGATCGAACTGAAGGTGATCGTCTACGGCGGCGACTCGCAGAACGCGCTGTCGCAGTTGCAGTCGGTGCTCGCCGCAGGCAAGACCGTGCTGCTCAACATCAACCCGAACACGAGCGCCGACACCCCCGCGATCGTGCGCGCCGTGCAGAACAGCGGCGGGTGCGCGGTCACCCAGTGGAGCAAGCCGGCCGACCTGCACCCCTGGGACGTCGGGAACGGATGGGCGTCGTACGTCGCCTACGACGGCGTCCAGCAGGGAGCCGACACGGGGAAGGCCCTCGTCGATTCGCTCGGCGGCACCGGCGGCGTGATCGCGCTGCAGGGTTTGCTCGCCAACGAGATCAGCCAGACCCGGTTCCAGGGCTTCCAGCAGGCGATGGACGGACAGTCCGGCGTCACCCTGCTCGACGACCAGCCCGCCGACTTCGACCGCAACAAGGCCTACACCACCACGCAGACCCTGCTCAACAAGTACGGCGACCAAGTGAACGGTATCTGGGCCGCAACAGATTCCATGGCACTGGGCGCTCTGCAGGCGGTGCGTGAGGCGGGCCGCGCAGGGGAGATCAAGATCGCCAGTGCCGCGGACGCCACCCCGGAAGGCCTGAGCGCCATCGCGAACGGGGAATTGCTCTCCACCTACACGACCGACCCCTACTTCAACGGCGCGATGGGACTCGCCATCTGCTACCAGGCCATGACCGGCGCACTCGACGTCGAGTCGCTGCCCCGTGAGAACCGCGAATTCTTCGTCGATCAGTCTCTGATCACCGCGAACAACGTCGACCAGTTCCTCGCCGTTCCGACTGACGACGAGATCGTGCGGTCCGTGCAGGATCCGTTCTCCCGCATCACCGGGCCCGTCGCCCGATAACCCTCCGAACACCACCGAACTTCCGAAGGAGTAACGATGTCGACGACTGAAGTGACCGGGGAGGTGACGACCCCCGCAGAACCCGTTGCGCCCGTGCGCAGCACACGACCACGAGTTCGCCGGCTGCTCTCCACCGCCGGCCCGCTCGCCGCCCTGCTGGGACTGTGCGCCGTCTTCGCCGCGCTGGCTCCCGGCTTCGCGACGGCGAGCAACGCGATGGCGATCGTGGAGCAGGCCGCGATACCCGTCGTCCTCGCGATGGGCGCCACGCTGGTGGTCCTGGTGGGCGGCGTGGACCTGTCGATCGAGGGCGTGATGGCGGCCAGCGGGCTGACGTTCGTCCTGCTCGCAGCGAACAGCGTCAACGGCAACGACCTGGGACTCCTCGCGGTCCTGCTGGCGCTGGGGGTCGGTCTGCTCTTCGGAGTGGTCAACGGCGTGCTGCACGTCGTCGTCCGGGTGCCGTCCTTCCTCGTCACACTGGGTACGTGGTTCGTCGGTCTCGGCGTCGCCACCGTGCTCTTCGGCACCGCCACCCCTCAGCTCGCCGACCCGTCGCTCGCGGCCTGGGCCGGCGGCCACTGGCTCGGGCTTCCCGTCGTCGTGGTGTTCGCGCTCGCCGCCGTGGCGGCGACAGTGCTGCTGTGCAAGGGAACCCGGCTCGGCATGCACACCTACGCGATCGGCGGCGACGAGGCGACCAGCCGCCTGGCGGGCGTCCCGGTCGGGCGCACCAAGATCATCCTGTTCGCCGTGGCCGGACTGCTGTCCGGGCTCGGCGGAGTGCTGGCCACCATCCGGCTCGGCGTCGGCGACGTGAGCGTCGGATCGGGAAGCCTCTTCCTCACCCTGTCCGCGGTGGTCGTCGGAGGCACCCTGCTGAGCGGCGGTCGCGGCGGACCCCTGCATTCCCTCGTGGGTGTGCTGCTCCTCGTGGTCCTCGGCAACGGACTTCTCCTGTCGGGCGCCAGCCCGTACATCCAGCAGGGCGCGCAGGGTCTCATCATCGTGGTCGCGGTGATCGCCACCGGGTGGCCCGCCCGCAGTCGATTGAGGGTCGTGAAATGACATCTCTCCTGGAACTCCGCAATGTCACGAAGAAATTCGGACCCAACACCGTCCTCGACGACGTGAGCCTGTCCATCGCTCCGAACGAGGTCGTGGGGCTGATCGGCGAGAACGGCGCCGGAAAGTCGACGCTGCTCAAGATCCTCGCGGGAGTCCACCGCCAGGACGGCGGACGGATGGTGCTGGGCGGGCGCGACGTGAGCTTCGGAAGCCCCGCCGACGCCGCCGACCACGGGATCGGGGTGGTGCACCAGGAGCAGTCGCTGCTCCCGAACCTCACCGTCGGCCAGAACCTGATCCTCGGACACGAGGGTGACACCGCCCGCGCCGGGTTCCTCCGCCGACGGAAGATCAGGGCCCGCGCCCAGGAAATGTTGTCGGTGGTGGAGTCGACGGTCGACCCGGGCGCGCTGACCGAGACGCTCGGGTTCGCCCAGCGCCAGATGGTGGAGGTGGCTCGGGCCGTCGGCGGCAGGCAGGTGGAACACCCGCCGCTGCTCATCCTCGACGAGCCGACGTCGGTGCTCGAACCCGAGGACGTCGAGGTGCTCCATCGCCGGATCACCGCCCTCAAGGAGCGCGGTTCCGTCATCTTCGTCTCCCACCGTCTCGACGAGGTCCTCCGCTTCTCCGACCGTGTGTACGTGCTGCGCGACGGCAAGGTGGTCGGCGAGCGGATCGCCGCGGCGGCGACCGAATCCGAGCTGTACCAGCTGATGATCGGCAAGGGTGCGGCCGAGGAGATCTACTCGTCGGAGCGCAAGCAGGCCGTTCCCCGGACGGGCACGCCGACGCTGTCGGTCCGCAACCTCACCTGCGGCGGCAAGGCGAAGGACGTGTCGCTGGACGTCCATGCCGGCGAGATCGTGTCGGTGGTGGGCGTGGTCGACTCCGGCCGCGAGGAGGTGGCCCGCGCCGTCTTCGGCGCCGTCCCCATCGACTCCGGAACCGTCGAGATCGACGGACAGCGGTCGGCCCCCGGATCACCGGCGGACGCCGTGCGGTCCGGTGTCGCATACGTTCCCGCCGAGCGTCGCGTCGAAGGCATGATCGCGGGCGCGACCGTTGCGCAGAACATCGCGACGGTGCATCCGGTGAAGGCAGGCGGTGGCCGGATCTCCTCGGGTGCCCGGGTGGAGGAGACCGCCCGCGGCTGGATCGCGAAACTCGGCATCCGGCCCGCGGACCCCGACGCCGACATCGCGCGACTGTCGGGCGGCAACCAGCAGAAGGCCGTGGTGGCCAAGTGGATCCTGGGCGACGGCCTGAAGGTACTGGTTCTCGACCACCCCACCCGCGGCCTCGACATCGGTGCGAAAGAAGACCTCTACGCCGTCTTCCGCGACCTCTCCGACAGGGGAGTGGCGATTCTGGTGCTCGCCGACACCCTGGACGAGGCGATCGGCCTCGGCCACCGCGTGATCGTGATGCGGGACGGCGAGATCACCGGCGCGTTCGACTCGCCGCCCGGAAACCCGCCCAGCAAACTCCAACTCCTCGAGAAGATGATGTGATCGCCGTGGCAACAAGAACTTCCGCCGAGAGGACTTCCACCGAGATGCGCGCACCCGAGGGCGCGGCGCAGGCGGTGTCCCGGACGACGCGGGACCGGTTGCGGCTGGCAGGCCCGTCGGTCGTGCTGGTCGCGCTCGTCCTCCTCGTCGCGCTCGCCGAACCGAACTTCCTGTCGATGAACGCCCTCGCGGTGGTCTCGGCGCAGGCGGTCCCGATTCTGCTGCTCGGGCTGGGCCAGATGTTCGTCATCCTCACCGGCGGCATCGACCTGTCGGTGGCGGCGCTGGCGTCGCTCGCCACGGTGATCCTGGCGACGGTGATCGGCTCCCTCGGTCCCCTCGCCGTCGTCGTCACCCTCGTGGCGCTCACTCTGATCGGTGCGCTGACCGGTCTCCTGATCGTGTTCGGTCAGGTCCCGTCGTTCGTCGTCTCGCTCGGGGCGCTGGGGTTCTGGGGTGCGGTCGCGCTCGTGGCGTCCGGGTCGACCACCATCTACATCAGCGAAGGCTACGACGCGATCTTCTGGCTCAGTTCGTGGACGGTGCTCGGTCTCCCCATGGCGGTGTGGGCCGCAGTGGCGGCGGTCGCCGCGGTATTCTGCGCGATGCGGTTCTCGCCGCGGGGCAACGTCTTCCACCTCGTCGGACTGGGGGAGAAGGCCGCGATGATGAGCGGCGTCCGAACCCGGATTGTCCGGATCGGCGCATTCGCCCTGTCCGGATTCTTCGCAGGCGCGGCGGGTGTCGTACTGTCGGCCCAGCAGCAGAGCGCCGCACCGCAACTCGCGGATTCGCTGCTCCTGCCCGCCATCGCGGCCGTGCTGGTCGGTGGCTGCGCCATCACCGGTGGAATCGGCGGAGCGTGGCGGGTGCTCGTCGGCGCTCTGGTGGTCACCGTTCTCCGGGTCGGCGGCTCGGTGGCCGGCATCGACCCCAGTTTCCAGCAGATCGTGTACGGCGCGGTCGTCATCGTCGCGGTCGCCGTGACCCTCGACCGCGGCCGGCTGTCGATCATCAAGTAAGACTCTGTGTCAGTGTGAGATTCGAAGGAGAACGATGAGTACGACGGCACGCGGTGCGGTGATTCACGAAGTGGGCGGCAAGTGGGAGGTCGACGACCTCGTCCTCGCGGAGCCCGGTCCCGGCGAGGTGCGGATCAAGGTGATGGCGTCCGGACTGTGTCACTCCGACGATCACCTCGTCACCGGTGACATTCCCAATACGCTGCCGCTGGTCGGCGGACACGAGGGTGCCGGTGTGATCGACGCGGTCGGGCCCGGTGTCACCCGGCTCGCCGTCGGCGATCACGTCGCCACCGCCTACCTCCCGGCTTGCGGAACTTGCGCCTGGTGCGCGCAGGGGATGCAATATGTCTGCGACACTGGGGCCGGTATGGAGGCTGGTTTCATGCTCGACGGAACGGCGCGGTTCGCCACGCAGTCAGGGCGGCCGATCGGCGCCATGCAGCGCCTCGGCACGTTCGCGAACTACCTCGTCACCTCGCAGGCACAGGCCGTCAAGATCGATGACGACATCCCGTTCGACGTGGCCTGCCTCGTCTCTTGCGGGGTCGCCACCGGGTGGGGCTCCGCCGTGAACGGCGCGGGCGTCCGTCCCCGGGACACGACGCTGGTCGTCGGGGTCGGCGGTGTGGGGATCAACGCGGTGCAGGGCGCCCACCACGCGGGTGCCGCGCACGTCGTCGCGGTGGACCCGGTCCCGTTCAAACGCGAACGAGCACTCGAACTCGGCGCCACCCACGCGTACGCGTCGATCGACGAGGCCATGCCGTTCGTCCGCTCGGTCACCAACGGGCAGGGCGCCGACAGCGCCGTCGTCACCGTCGGCGTGGTGGACGGACAGCTGATCGCCGACGCGTTCGGCGCCGTCCGCAAGGAGGGAACCGTCGCCGTCGTGTCGATCGGCCAGAACGAACCCGGGATCCCGATCAGCCCGCTCGAACTGGTGGTCTACGCCAAGCATCTGCGGGGGGTGCTGTTCGGCAACTGCAACCCCACCCGGGACATCCCGGCCCTGCTGGACTACTACAAGTCGGGACGACTGAAGCTGGACGAACTGATCACCCGGCGCTACAGCCTGGACCAGGTGAACGACGCATACGTGGACATGCACGCGGGGCTCAACCTGCGTGGTGTCCTGATCCACGAACACTGACGAGGAACTGCCAAAGATGTCGACAGTCGAAGCAACACAGATCCGCAGCTACGGACACTTCATCGGCGGGCGCAGCGTGCCCCCGTCCGAGAACATCATCGAACGGGTCAGCCCGGCCGACGGCCGCGTCGTCGCCACGTTCACCGCGGGCACCCGCGCCGACGCGGCCCTGGCCGTTGCGGTCGCGCGGGAGGCCTTCGACGAGGGCGAGTGGCCGCACTGGACCGCGATGGACCGCGGCCGGGCACTGCTGCGGTGCGCGGGGCTGATGCGCGAGCACGAGGAACGACTCGCCCGGATCGACGCGGAGGAGTCGGGCAAACCGATCACTCTGGCCCGCGGCGACGTCGGGGCGAGCATCGAGTTGTTCGAGTACGCCGCGGCGCTGGCCATGACGATGCACGGTGAGGCACACACGGCGCTCGGCGACGACTGCACCGCCATGGTGGTCCGGGAGCCCGCCGGCGTGGTCGGCATGATCATCCCGTGGAACTTCCCGCTGCTCCTGCTCGCGCAGAAGTTGCCGTTCGCGCTCGGCGCGGGCTGCACGGCGGTGGTGAAGCCGTCCGAGTTCACGTCCGGCACCGCCGTCGAGCTGGCCCGGTTGCTCACCGAGGCGGGGATCCCCGACGGGGTGGTGAACGTGGTGACGGGCGCGGGTGCCGAGGTCGGTGCCCCGCTCGCGGAGAGCAGCCTGGTCGACATCCTGTCGTTCACCGGGAGCACCGCCACCGGTAAGCGCATCGTGGAGGCCTCGGCGGGCAGCGTCAAGCGACTGTCGATGGAACTGGGTGGCAAGGCCGCCAGCGTCGTGTTCGACGACGCCGACCTCGACGACGCACTCGACGGCGTCCTGTTCGGTGTGTTCTTCAATCAGGGTGAGTGCTGCGTGTCGGGTGCCCGGCTCCTGGTCCAGGACTCGATCGCGGACGCCTTCCTCGCCGGCCTCGTCGAGGCCGCCGGCCGTATCAGGGTGGGCGGACCGCTCGACGACGCCAGCGAACTGGGTCCGATGATCGACGCCGGCCACCTCGAGAAGGTGCTCGGGCACATCGACGCGGCGCGGCGGGACGGTGCGACCGTCCTGACCGGCGGTGACCGGCTGTGCGGAGAGAACTGGGGGAGCGGGCATTTCGTCGCTCCCACGATCCTCGACGGCGTGGCCGAGGAGTCCGCCGCCTTCCAGGAGGAGATCTTCGGACCCGTGCTCACCGTCACCCGGTTCAGCGACGTCGACCACGCCATCCGGCTCGCCAATGCCACGGAATACGGACTCGCCGGCTCGATCTGGACCAAGAACATCGACAAGGCGCTGCGGGTGGCGAAGGAGATGCGCAGCGGCCGCGTGTGGGTGAACACCACCATCGACGGCGCCCCGCAGCTGCCTGCCGGCGGCATGAAGCAGAGCGGGTTCGGCCGCGAGATGGGGCAGGCCGGCTTCGACGAGTTCACCGACGTCAAGACCATTCAGATCCGCACCGGACCACGTCAGCGCGTGTTCCCGAACTGGACCGGAGGCAACCGATGAGTGCCACCTACGACTACGTCATCGCGGGCGGCGGCACCGCGGGCTGCGTGCTGGCCGGACGGCTGACCGAGGATCCGACGGTCCGGGTCCTCCTGCTCGAGGCCGGCGGCAACGACCGGCATCCGTTCATCCACGTGCCGGCGGGCTTCGCGAAACTCACTGCGAGCAAGTACGACTGGGGATTCTCGAGCGTCCCGCAGAAACACTGCAACGACCGGGTCATCCCCCTCGCCCAGGGCAAGGTCATCGGCGGTGGCGGCTCGATCAACGCTCAGGTGTTCACCCGTGGCGCGCACGAGGACTACGACGAGTGGGCGCTGAAGTACGGCTGCGCGGGATGGTCGTTCGAGGAGATCCAGAAGTACTTCCTCCGGTCCGAGGACAACGAACGGCTGTCGGCGCCGTACCACGGCACCGACGGGCCGCTCGGCGTCTCCGATCCCGTCAACCCTCATCCGCTGTCGAAGTCGTTCGTCCAGGCGGGTCAGGAATTCGGGCTGCCGTTCAACGGCGACTTCAACGGCGAGCACCAGTACGGTGTCGGCCTCTATCAGACGACCACGAAGAACGCCCGCCGGTGCAGCGCCGCGGTCGCGTACCTCGCACCCGCCAGGAAGCGGCCCAACCTGACGGTCCGCGAGAACGTCGCCGTGTCGCGGGTGCTGCTCGACGGCGGACGCGCCACCGGGATCGAGGTGCTCACCCCGCACGGTGTGGAGACGTTCCGTGCGTCCCGCGAGGTGCTGGTCGCGGCGGGCGCGTTCGGTTCGCCCAAGATCCTGCAGCTGTCGGGGATCGGTCATCCCGACGATCTCCGGGACGCGAATGTCGAGGTGGCCCATGCGCTTCCCGGTGTCGGCCGGAACCTGCACGACCACTGCGATCTCGACGTCATCTACGAACTCCGTGAATACCAGAGCCTCGACCGACTGAACCTGATGCGTCCGGCCACGGCGAAGGCGGGACTCGAGTACGCGGCCTTCCGGCGGGGCCCGCTGGCGTCGACCGTCGTCGAGGCCGGTGGGTTCAGTTTCGGGCACGCGGCGGAGTCGATTCCGGATCTGCAGTTCCACTTCCTGCCCGCCGCCGGCGTCGAGGCCGGTGTCGCCGCGGTCCGTCCCGGCTACGGCTGCACCCTGAACTCGTACTCACTGAGGCCGGAGAGCCGCGGCTCGGTGAAGATCAGGTCGAACGATCCCACCGCCCAGCCGCTGATCGACCCGAACTTCCTCGCCACCGACTTCGACCTGGAGTCGAGCATCGAGGGGCTCCGGCAGAGCCGCGAGATCATGGCGCAGTCGTCGATGGCGCGCCACATCAAGGCGGAACATCTGGCCGGTGGTCTGTCGGTGAACACGAAGGACGACTACGTGAAGTTTGTTCGCGCGTACGGCCGCACCTCGTATCACCCGGTCGGCACGTGCGCGATGGGTGTCGGCGACGACGCCGTCGTCTCGCCGGAACTGAAGGTGATGGGCATCGAGGGTCTGCGGGTGGTCGACTCGTCCGTCATGCCGCGCATCGTCAGTTCCAACACCCAGGCTCCCACGGTGATGATCGCCGAGAAGGCGATCGATCTGATCCGTGGGGAAGGATGACCGGATGACCAATTTTTCCGGACTGACCGAGGACGTGGCTCGGGAGGCCGTCGAGGTGGCGCGGCCGTCGATCGAGAACCTCTCCCACGGATCTCCAGGGCATCTCGTCGTGCTCCGGCCAGGCGTCGCCCCAACCGCCGACGCTGAGTTGCCCGTCGTCTTCCGCTGTAGCTGGGGTGAGAAGGCGGACTGGGCCGGGCCGTACGACGTGATTGCCGAGTCGAAGGCTCGGATCAGCTGGACCACCGGCCTGCCGTCGCACGCCGTTCAGCAGTTGCATCCCTACCTGTACCAGCACGGTTGGACCAAGTGGGGTGGCAGCGCGGTGGGCGAGGGCGGGCTGGTCGTGGCGTACAGCGGCGACAAGTGGTTCCACGACCAGTTCTACTCGGAGCTGGTCGTGGCGGCGATCAAGGTCGTGTGCCTTCGCGAGATGGACTCCGTGATGCGCGACCCGAGCACCCTGTTCCTCGGCAACGGAAGCGAGAATCCATGAAGGTGAACGACACTCGGACGTTCGGGCGCGCAGGGTTCGACGTGACCCTGCTCGGGTACGGCGGTGCGCCCATCGGCAACATCTTCCGGCCGGTCCCCGAGGCGGAGGCGCAGGCGCAGATCGCCGAGGCGTGGGACATGGGGGTGCGTTCGTTCGACACCGCACCCATGTACGGGCACGGGCTGTCCGAGCACCGGGTGGGCCATGCACTGCTGACGAGGGCCCGCGACGACTACGTGTTGTCCACGAAGGTGGGGCGCACGTTGACGCCCGCGCGCCGTGGGTCGTTCGACACCGGAATCTGGGTGGACACCCCGCCGTTCCGGGCCGACTTCGACTACTCGTACGACGCGGTCCTGCGGCAGGTGGACGACAGCCTGCAGCGCATGTGCCAGGACAGATTCGACATCCTCTACGTGCACGACGTCGACCGGTACACGCACGGCGACGCCCAGCCCGCGCGGTTCGCGGAAGCGCTCGAGGGTGCGTTCCCCGCGCTGATCCGGTTGCGGGAGGAGGGCGTGGTCCGGGCGATCGGCGTCGGGGTCAACGAGGCCGACGTCGTCGTCGACGCCCTCGAACGCGTCGATCTCGACTGCGTCCTCCTCGCGGGAAGATACTCCCTGCTCGAGCAGGATCCGGTGAAGGACCTGCTGTCGCTCGCGGTGGAGCGCGACGTTGCGATCGTCCTCGGCGGTGTGTTCAATTCGGGCATCCTGGCCACCGGCGCGGTGCCCGGCGCCAAGTTCAACTATCAGCCCGCACCCGAAGAGGTGCTGAGCCGGGTGCGCGACATCGAGAAGCACTGCGAGCGTCATCGGGTTCCGTTGGCGGCCGCGTCGATTCAGTTCGCGGCCGCGCATCCGGCGGTGCGGGAACTTCTGCTGGGCGCACGGAACTGCGAGCAGTTGCGGCAGAACGCGGCCTGGCTCGAACACCCGATCCCGGCCGAATTCTGGGAGGACCTGCGCGCCGCGGGACTGATCCTGGAGGAGGCGCCCACTCCGTCCTGACCGCCGGTCACATCGTGTACGGAGCGGTCGCGTTCTGTAGCTCCTCGAGAAAGTCGGCGGGCACCGTCGGCCACTCCGGCCGCCAGTTGCCGGCCAACTGATCTGCCCGGAGATCCGCGACCAGGGCGACGACGAGGGGTCCGCCGTCGGGAAGCACGCGGTGGAGTCCGCGTGCCGCGCAGATCGAGGCGATGGAGGCGAGGGTCTGCTTCGCCTCGTCGTCGCGGCCCGCGGCGGCGAGGCACGCCACCCGGAGGCGCTCGGCCAGCAGGTAGGCGCGGTTGCGGCCGGTGCCGGCCAGTCGATCGGTCCACTCCTGCGCCCAGGTGCACGCCAGCTCGATGTTCTCGCGCGCCCCGGTGGCGAGCAGCATCCGGATCGCGGTGGTCTCCTCGACCTGCGCGACGATCTCGTCGATGCCCGACACCGGGCGCCGCCGGTCTTCGTGTGAGATCGGGTCCGGAGCCCGCAGCGAGGGATGCGGGGTGATGCCGAGCCGCCGGCGTTCGTTCTCGATGCGGGCCCGCAGGCGGGCGAGGGAGTAGGTCTCGGCCACCTCGAGTCCGGCGTGCAGGCGTGTCGTCGCCTCCTCACGGTCACCCCGCAGCGCCTTGACGTGAGCGCCGGTCACGAAGCGGGCGACCTTGAAGTCCACCCCACCGGTCTCGACGGCGAGGGTGTATCCGTCGTCGAGGAGACGTTCGGCTTCTTCGATGTCCCCACGTTCGTAGAGCACCTCACCGAGCAGCGACCCCGCGAGCCGGGCGGACGGCGCTCGCGGCCCGCCCAGTTTCCGTCCGGCTCGCCGGGCCCGCCGGAAGCGGTCGACGGCGTCGTCGACGTCGAGCTGCTCGTAGGACGCGACACCCAGATAGCTCTGACCGTGAACGACGTTGTGCGGTCCCGTGTTCCGCTCGTAGTAGGGCCGGGCCACTTCCTGGATCCTGCGCACCTCCGCGAAGTCGAAGCGGTACACGGCGGCGAATGTGGTGACGTTGAACGCGGCGCACACCACCCACGGGGACATTGTCTCCGGCCGCGCCAGGCAGTCGGCGGCGAGTTCGTCGATTCGGCCGCTGCGGTCGTTGCGTAGTTCCGCCACCGCACGGACGACGCCCGCCTCCGCCCGCAGATCCGCCGTGTCGCTCGCGCTCGCGCCGCTGTGGTCGAGTGCCCATTCGGCTCGCTCGAGCGCGCGTTCGGCGGCCATGGTCCGGTTCGCCATCGCGTGCGCCCACGCGGTCGTGACCTGCAACCGGGCGCTCGCGGCGACGAGAGCCGGTGGCAGCTTGTCGACCACCGCCGACAACGTCGCCGCCTGGGACTGCTCGAGCAGTATCAGTCCGTCCGCTTCGACGAGTTTCACCGCGCGTTGCTCTTCGCCGCCGGCGATGGCGTGGTCGACGGCCTCGCGGAGCAGACTGTGGTCGCAGAACCAGCGGGACGCGACGCGGTGCAGTTCCCGGACGCGGTCGGATTGGTCGCGTTCGAGCCGGCGGCGCAGGAACTCGGCGAACAGGGTGTGGTAGCGGAACCACGTTCGCTCGTCGTCGATGTGGCGCAGGAACAGGTCCCGGTCCTCGGCGGCCTCGAGCATCGCCTGCCCACGCGCGGTGTGTGCGAGGGCGCCTGCGAGACTGCCGCACGTGCGTTCGGTGATCGAGGTGGCCAGCAGGAAGTCGAGCATCTCGGGTTCGAGGGTGTCGAGGACGTTCTCGGCGAGGAATTCGCCGATCGCGTGGTGGCGGCCGGACAATCCGGCGATCAGCTCGGAGGGATCCGCTCGCCCGCGCAGCGACAGCGACGCCAGTTGGAGCGCCGCGACCCACCCGTCGGTGGAGTCGCGGAGCTCGGTGACGTCCTCGGTGTCGAGGGGCAGGCCACCGAGGTCGACGAGGAACGACCGGGCTTCGGAATCGTCGAAACGCAGTTCGGAGTAGTCGATTTCGACGAGTTCGTCCTTGACGCGCATGCGGCTCATCGGCAGCCCGGCCCTGGTCCGGCTCGTCACCACGACCTGCAGGTGGTGACACCCGTTGTCGAGGAGGAACTCCAGTGCGGCGATCGTCGCGGGCTCGGACACGCGCTGCCAGTCGTCGATGATCAGGGCGATCCGTTCGCCGCTCTCGTGGATCTGGTTGACGAGCGAGGTGAGCACGTAGCGTTCGGCCTCGTCGTCGTGCTCTTCGAGGACCTGGCCGAGTTCCTTGGCCAGGTTGGGGCGCACGCGGCGGATCGCCTCGATGAGGTGGGCGACGAACCAGACCACGTTGTCGTCGTCGCTGTCGACGGTGAGCCACGCGACGGCCACGCCCTCGTCGGCGAGGACGTTCCGCCACTGGGCGGCCAGGGTGCTCTTGCCGAATCCGGTGGGGCCGTGGATCACGGTCAGCAGGCGTCGGCGTCCGGCCCGCAGCAGGTCGATCAGCCGGTTCCGCTCGACGAGCTGACGGGTCGCGGCGGGCGGCCGGAACCGGGTGGCCGGTGCGGGCGGCGGCGTCGACGGGTATCGCGCCCGTCCCGTCGTGGACGTCCGGAACGGACCGGAGATGGTCGAGACGGCCCCGTGTGCGGAAGCCTCGACGTGGTGGACCCCCGCGTCGACGGGCATCGCCATCTCGTCCACGGCCAATCCGTGGTGGCGTTCGACCTCCCGCAGTTCGTCCCCGAACGCGGCGGCGGACGCGGGGCGATCCTCCGGTTTACCGGACATCGCCCGCTGGATCACCGCGCTGAGGTCCTCGGGGAATCCCTCGGTCCGCAGGTCCGGGACGGGTTGGGTGGTGATGCGCAGGAACTGCGCGATCACCTCCTCGCCGTTGTGCCGTTCGAAGGCCGCGTGCCCGGTGATCGCGCTGAACAGGGTCGCACCGAGGCTGTACACGTCGGAGGCGGCGGTCGGGGTCCGCCCGGACAGAACCTCGGGAGCGGTGAACGCTGGGGAGCCGGTGACGGTGCCCGCAGTCGTCTCGAACGCCCCCGACATCCGCGCGATCCCGAAATCGGTGAGCTGCGGTTCGCCGTACTCCGTCAGGAGGATGTTTCCCGGTTTGACGTCCCGGTGGAGGATGCCCACCCGGTGCGCGGTTTCGAGTGCACCGGCAAGTTTCACCCCGACACGCAGGGCGTCGCTCCAGGGAATGGGCCCGCGCCTGCGGATCTGCGCGTCCAGCGAATCGTGGGGATGGTACTGCATCACGATGTACGGACGGCCGGTGTCGGTCGTCCCGACCTGCATGATGTTGACGATGTGCGGGTGGCCGCTCAGCCGGCCCATGGCGCGCTGCTCCCGCAGGAACCGCTCGAGGTTCTCGGCGTCGAGCGCCGCGGTGAGGACCTTGACCGCCACGGTTCGATCGAGTTCCGGTTGCGCACACCGATAGACCACCCCGAACCCACCGTGCCCGATCTCCCTGGCGTCCTCGAGACCGACTGCGGACAGCTCGGATATGAGGGTTTTCGACACCGACTCACGCTGGGTGGCGAGCGGGTCAAAATCGGTCATTCCACCACCTCTTCGCTCGTCATCGAGCATATCGCGGTACGCGTGACCCCGAGGCCGGACAATCGAGCGATGCCACACGTGCGGAAAATCGTGGATCTGTCACACACCATCGGTCCGGGGATGCAGGTGTATCCCGGCGACCCGGTGCCGACGCTGATCCGGCACTGCACCCTCGAACGCGACGGCTACAACGTGCTGGACGTCAGGATCGGTTCGCAGTCCGGGACGCACGTCGACGCCCCGGCGCATCTGAAGGCGGGGGCCGCGACCGTCGACCGGCTGGCGCCGGAGCTGTTCGTGGGACGTGGCGTCGTGTTCGACCTGCGCGAGCTCGTTGCGCGGCAGCGGATTACCCGCGACCTGATCATGTCCCGGGCGGAGGACGCCGGGCCGGGCGACATCGCCGTGTTCCATACCGGGTGGTCTCGCCACTACGGAACGGATGCCTACTACACACATCCGTTCCTCGACCCCGCGGCATGCGCGCTGCTGCTCGACCGGGGAGTGCGGACGTTCTGCCTCGACGCTCCGAGCATCGACGAGACGCCGGACGGGGAGCACGCCGACGCCGGATACCCGGTTCACCATCTGATCGCCGACGCAGGCGGAGTGATCGGCGAGAATCTCTGCCGGCTCGACCGGATCGACTTCCCCGACCCGCTCCTCAGCCTCCTGCCGATCGCACTGGAGGCAGGCGACGGAGCCCCCACCCGGGCAGTGGCGATGGAGCTGGCCGAATAGTCCCGCTCAGCCGCCGGCCACGGACTGCAGGATCTGCAGTTCCTGCCCGGGCGCCACCTCGGTGCCGACACCGCCGAGGAGCCGGACGTCCTCGCCGTCCACGTAGACGTTGACGTACCGCCGCAGGGCGCCGGTCTCGTCGCGAATCCGGCGGCCGAGGATCGGGAACTCGCCCGCGAGAACGTCGAGCACGTGGGACAGCGGCGAGGCGGTGTCGAGGGGCACGTGTACGGACCGTTCACCGCCGACGATCGACGCCAGCGCCCGCGGAACCCGCACGGTGACGCCCTCACTCATGACGCGATCACTGCGGCCCGCACGCACAGGATGTCGGGCAGATGCGCCGCGACCGTGCCGAACGTGGCGCCCTCGTCGGCGCTCCCGTACACCTCGCCGCCGCGCGTGCCGAAATACACGCCGACCGGGTCGCCGGTGTCCACTGCGGCGGCGTCGCGGAGCACCACGTTGTAGTCGCGTTCCGGTAGCCCGCTGTCGAGGCGGGTCCAGCTGTTCCCGGCGTCCTCGCTCCGGTAGACGGCCAGCCGGCCGTCGGGTGGGATTCGTTCACGGTCCGCCTCGATCGGAACGACCCAGATGGTCCCCTCGCGGCGCGGGTGGGTGAGCATCACGAATCCGAAGTCCGTCGGCAGCCCGTCCGCGATCGACTTCCACGTGTCGCCGCTGTCGTCGGTGCGGTAGACGCCGTGATGGTTCTGGGCGTACAGCCGGTCGGGGGCGACGGCGTCGCGGGCGATCTTGTGGACGCACTGACCGAACTCCGGATTCGGGTCCGGCAGGAAGTAGGCCGTGATCCCGGTGTTGCGCGGCTCCCAGGACGCACCCCCGTCCGTGGTGCGGTAGACCCCTCCGGTGCTCATCGCGACATGCACCGTGTTCTCGTCCTGTGGATGTGGTACGACGGAATGCGCTGCGGCGCCGCCGTATCCGGCTCCCCACTCCGGTCGGTGCGGATGGTCCCACAGCCCGCGTTCGAGGTCGAAATGCTCGCCGCCGTCGACCGACCGCCACACCGAGATGGGTTCGCACCCCGCCCACACGACGCCCGGACGGTCGTCCGTGTCGGGCCGGAGCTGCCACACCCGCTCGAGCGCGGCGCCGTCTCCGTCGCCGAAGCGGATGGCGCCGTGATCCGGTTCGGTCCAGGTGGAACCCAGATCGTCGGAGTGCGCGACGGTGGGACCCCAGTGCTCGGACCGGACCCCGACCAGAATGCGGGTGCGCCCACCCCGCGTGTCGATCCCGATACTCGGAATCTCATTCATCAGGAAGTGTGGGCCGGACAGCGACCAGGTGGCGCGGTCGCGGCTGGTGGCCAGCCACAGGCCCTTCTTCGTTCCGATCGCGACCAGGACGGTGTCGGGTGCGCTCATGAATCCATCGGACCACTCGGCCCGGCAGTTGGCAACGACGGAGCGGGAACTCTCAGCGGGCGGGCCCGTGCCCGATCCGCGCCCGCAGGTGGCTCAGTGCCCGGTGCTGGGCGACGCGGACGGCGCCCGGTGTGGTGTCCAGGACCCGTGCGGTCTGCTCGGCCGACATTCCCACGATGACGCGCATGAAGAGGATCTGCTGGTGCCGGACCGGAAGGGTCTCGACGAGCTGGCCCATCTCGCCGCGCAGTTCACCGCGCAGGATGTGATGCTCGGGGCCGTCCTCGACGTCCACCACGTAGTGTGCGGCGGCGGCGCGCGCGGTCTGCGGCACGGACAACCGGGTGGCGCGGCGCCGCGCGTCGGACACCTTGTGCGCGGCGATGCCGAAGATGAACGACAGCAACGATTTTCCCTGGTTCTCGTACGTCCGCAGGGCGCTCATCAACGCGAGGCACACGTCCTGGGTGACGTCGTCGGCGGTGGTGTGCGGGTGATCCACCGACTCGAGTCGGCTCGTGCAGTAGCGGTGCACGAGGGGGTGCGCAATGCGGAGAACCTCTTCGACGGCGTCCTCGTCGCCCTTCGCTGCGTGCGGCGCGAGGCGTTCCAACTCGGCTCTGGCGTCCAACTCGATCATGGTGTTCTCCCTGTTCCTGGTGCTGCATCCAGCCTCGGGGGAACGCGCGACAGTCGATAGGCACCGAAGGGTGCGGAAGTCCCCACCCCGGCTAGGACTCCATAGCGGGATCTAGGACACGCGCTAGATGAGCGCAGATTCGGCAACAGAGGTTGTTACCTTCGTGGCCATGGACCCTGTCCGTAACCCCTATGCGCCCGGCGCGGGACAGCGCCCGCCGGAGCTCGCGGGCCGAACCAGGCAGCTCGACGCGTTCGACGTGGTGCTCGAGCGGATCGCGCGCGGTCGCCCGGAACGCAGTGTGATGCTCACGGGTCTGCGTGGCGTCGGCAAGACGGTCCTGCTGAACCACCTGCGGTCGGCCGCCATCTCGCGGCGGTGGGGAACGGGGAAGATCGAGGCCCGACCGGATCAGGATCTGCGGCGGCCGCTGTCGTCGGCGTTGCACATGGCGGTTCGGGAGATCGCGGGCTCGCACCGCGACCCCGACCGGGTGGAGGAGTTCCTCGGCGTCCTGAAGTCGTTCGCCCTGCGGGCGACGGCCGACAAGGGCATGCGGGAGCGGTGGCAGCCGGGCATCGACGCCCCCGCGGTGAAGGGCCGCGCCGATTCCGGGGACATCGAGATCGACCTGGTCGAACTGCTGCTCGACGCGTCGTCCCTGGCCCGCGACGTCGGGGTCGGGATCGCACTGTTCATCGACGAGATGCAGGACCTCGGCGCCGCGGACGTCTCGGCGGTGTGCGGGGCCTGCCACGAGCTCAGCCAGGACGCGGCGCCGCTGATCGTGGTCGGAGCCGGATTGCCGCACCTGCCCGCGGTGCTGTCGGCGTCCAAGAGTTACTCGGAGCGGCTGTTCAGCTACCACCGCATCGACCGGCTGGACCGGGTGTCGGCCGACCGGGCGTTGATCGCGCCCGCCGAGCGGGAGGACGTGAAGTTCACGGACGAGGCGCTCGACGCGTTGTACGCCGCGGCCGACGGCTACCCCTATTTCGTCCAGGCCTACGGCAAGGCGACGTGGGACGTGGCCGCGGCCAGCCCGATCACCGAGGAGGACGTGCGGGTGGCCGCGCCGACCGCGGAGGAGGAACTCGCGGTCGGGTTCTTCGGGTCACGGTACGAGCGCGCGACGCCTGCCGAGCGGGAGTACATGCGGGCGATGGCCGACCTCTCCGGGGACGACGGGCCGGTCGCCACGTCGGCGATCGCCTCCGAGCTCGGCCGCAAACCCGCGTCGCTGTCACCGGCGCGGGACGGGCTGATCAAGAAGGGCCTGATTTATTCGGCCGAGCGCGGGTCGATCGGATTCACCGTGCCGCACTTCGGCAAGTACCTGCGGGCGCAGCACGACTAGCGGAATCTAGCTCTCTCTATGACTTTGCATAGAAAGCCGAAGATTGTCCTGTCGAGTGCGGAACGTGTTCCGGGCGCTGGCCCTCGCCGTGGCTCCGGCGCATCCTGGAGGTACGACGAAGGGATCAGCGATGTCGGACACTGTCGCCCGCAAGGTCATCGGTGCACACCTCCTCGACGGCCGGATGGAACCGGGCGAGGAGATCTCGATCCGGATCGACCAGACGCTCACCCAGGACGCCACCGGAACCCTGGTGATGCAGGAACTCGAGGCGCTCCACCTCGATCGCGTCAAGACCGAGTTGAGCGCGCAATACGTCGACCACAATCTGCTGCAGGCCGACGAGAAGAACGCCGAGGACCACGAATTCCTCCGCACCGCCGCCCTGCGGTATGGGTTGTGGTTCTCGAAGCCGGGCAACGGGGTCTCTCATCCCACCCACATGCAGCGCTTCGGCGTCCCCGGCAAGACCATGGTCGGGTCCGACTCGCACACACCGGCGGCGGGCTCGCTGGGCATGCTCGCGATCGGCGTCGGTGGGCTCGAGGTCGCCATGGCGATCGCGGGTCAGCCCCTGCACCTGCGGATGCCTCAGATCTGGGGCGTGGAGTTGACCGGCAGGCTCCCCGACTGGAGTTCGGCGAAGGACGTCATCCTCGAGATGCTCCGCCGCCACGGGGTCAAGGGCGGGCTCAACAGAATCATCGAATATCACGGTGAGGGGCTCGCGACGTTGACGGCGATGGATCGTCACGTGATCGCGAACATGGGCGCCGAACTGGGCGCCACGACGTCCATCTTTCCCGCCGACGACGCCGTCCGCGATTTCCTGCGCGCCGAGGGCAGGGAAGGCGACTTCGTGGAACTGCTCGCCGATGCGGGCGCGGAATACGACGTGCACGAACACCTCGACCTGTCGACGATCGAGCCGCTGATCGCGAAACCCTCTTCGCCGGGAAACGTGGTGCCCGTCCGGGAGGTCGCCGGTGAGGACGTGAGCCAGGTGGTGATCGGGTCGTCCGCCAATCCCGGGCTGCGCGACTTCGCGATCGCTGCGGCCATGGTGTCGGGGAGGCAGACCGACCCGAGCGTGAGTTTCGACGTCAATCCGAGTTCGCGGGAGATCCTTTCCGATCTGACCAAGATGGGCGCCACGCTCGCACTCGTCGTGGCAGGCGCGCGAATTCATCAATCCGGGTGCATGGGCTGCATCGGCATGGGCCAGGCGCCGGCGACCGGCCGGAATTCCCTCCGGACGATGCCCCGCAATTTCCCGGGTCGTTCGGGCACCCGTGAGGATTCCGTGTGGCTGTGTTCACCCGAGACGGCGGCCGCGTCGGCTCTCACCGGGGTGATCACCGACCCGCGGGACTGGGCGGAGAAAGCGGGGATGCCGTACCCGGAGATCACCCTTCCGGACGAGGCCACCGTCAACACGGCCATGCTGGTGGCTCCGCTGCCGGAAGAGGAAGCGCGGCACGTCGAACTCGTGAAGGGGCCCAACATCTCGTCCCTGCCCGAGTTTCCGCCCCTGCCCGACCGCATCGAGGCACCGGTACTTCTCAAGGTCGGTGACAACATCTCCACCGACGAGATCTCTCCGGCCGGGGCGCGGGCCCTGCCGTACCGTTCCAACATTCCCAAGCTGTCCCGGTTCACGTTCACCCAGGTGGACGAGACCTATCCGGCGCGCGCGGAGGAGACGGCGAAGACCACCGGGCATTTCATCGTCGGCGGTGACAACTACGGGCAGGGGTCCTCGCGTGAGCACGCCGCGATCACCCCGCGCTACCTCGGGTTGCATGCGGTGATCGCCACCTCGTTCGCCCGTATCCACTGGCAGAATCTCGCCAACTTCGGTGTACTCGCGCTCGAATTCGAGAACCCGGACGACTACGACACGATCCGGCAGGACGACGTGCTGGTCCTCGACGGAGTTCGGGACGCCATTCGTTCCGGCCCCCGCCTGACCCTGTTCGACTCGACCCGTGACGTGGAGATCCCGGTGCGTCACCGGCTGTCCCCACGTCAGGTCGACGACGTGCTCGCGGGCGGATTGATTCCACAGCTGGCACGCAGAGAGTGATCAGCCGGTCGCCGTACACTCGGCGCCGATGAATGGAATTCAATCGTTGTGGGAGCGCATGAGCGCCGTCAGTCCCGCGCCGGCTCCCTGGATCGTTCAGGTCACGGCGGTGGTGGCGGTGATACTCGTCCTCGAACCGCACGCCTGGCGAGTCACCCGCAACGTGGTGACCATCGTGCACGAGGGCGCGCATCTGGTGGTCGCCCTGCTGTTCGGTCGAACGCTGAAGGGGGTGCGGCTGCACTCGGACACATCGGGTGTGGCCATCTCGTCCGGTAAACCGACCGGGCTCGGTGTGGTCCTCATGACGTTCGCCGGCTACGTGGGTCCTGCCGTTCTGGGGCTCGGCGCGGCCCGCGTGCTGGGTACCCAGCACGCGGTCGCGGTGCTGTGGATCGGCGTCGTCGCTCTTGCGGCCATGCTGATCCTCGTCCGAAACCTGTACGGGTTGTTCTCCCTCGCGGTGGCCGGGGCGCTGCTGTTCGGAATCGTGTGGTTCGGGACGCAGGACCAGCAGGTGGCCGCGGCGTATCTGATCACCCTGTTCATGCTCGTCGCCGCGCCGCGCCCGGTCCTCGAACTGCAGCGGCAACGGGCCCGCGGCGCGGCCCCGGAGTCGGATGCGGATCAGCTGGCGCGACTCACCCGCGTGCCCGGCATCGTCTGGGTGGGTCTGTCCCTACTCGTGACGCTGGGCTGTCTCGCGCTGGGTGGCTGGTGGATTCTCCGTCCCGTCGGTGGCTGACGCGCCCGCGAGGTATTCGGCCAGGATCGGTCCGATGACGGCCAGCGCATCCGGGTCGGTCATCCGCGCGTGAGGGCGGTCGACTGTGTGCGCGATGACGTCCCCGTCGATCCACGGCCGCCACGTCGTACTCGCCGGCACGGGCTGGGATCCGTCCCCGGCCGCGCCGAAGAACACCAGGCTCCCGTCGAAGTGTCCCGGAACGAAGTCGGCGGCAGCGTCGACGACGTCGACGTAGTCCTCGTACAACCGGGTCAGCTGCTCCGGCCCGAGCTGCTCCGACGCCCCGCCGCCGAATTCCGTGAGCAGTTCCGGCAGTGTCGGTGCCGGGGTGTCCCGCTCCGCCGACGCGTAGCTGTCGATCATCGCGAGCACACGCACCTCCTCGCCGAGCGACCGCAGCCCGACGGCCATCGCGTGCGCGATCACGCCACCCACCGAGTACCCGAGCAGGTGGTACGGCCCCCGCGGTTGCACACGGCGGATCTCCTCCACGTATCGATGGGCCCGCTGTGTGATCGACGAAAACCGTTCGCCGGGCACGGTCACGGCGGGGGACTGCACACCCCAGACGGGGCGGTCGGGGCCGAGATGCGTACTCAATCCCGCGTAGCACCAGGCCAACCCGACTGCCGGATGAATGCAGAACAGCGGCTCGCGGCCGCCGTCAGAATGCAGCGGCAGCAGCACCCCGAGTCCGGCGGAGGCGTCGGAGGCCGCGGCGAAACTCGACGAGATTCGCGCGGCGATGCTCTCCGCGGTCGCGTCGGCGAAGAACCATTCGAGCCGGACCTCGACCCGAGTGGTGGCGTGCAGTCGTGACGCCGCCCTGGTCGCGGACAGGGAGTTGCCGCCCAGTTCGAAGAAATTGTCGTCCAGCCCCACCAGGCCTGTGCCGAGAACGTCCGCGAACACCGCGGTGACCAGTTTCTCGGTGCGGGTCGTCGGGGGACGGAACCGCTGAGCCCGCGGCACACCCGGATCCGGAAGCGCCCGTCGATCCAGCTTGCCGTGGGGTGTCGACGGTAGCGCCCCCAGCACCACGATCTGGTTGGGCACCATGTACCGGGGCAGTCGCTGCGCCAGTTCCGCCGACACGGCGCGGGTATCCACCACCATGTCCGGCCGCGGCACGACGTAGCCGACCAGCCGGACGCCGGTGCCGGCTGATTCGTACACGGCCGCCGCGGACTGCGCGACGGCGGTATGGCGTCGCAGTGCCGTCTCGATCTCCTCGAGTTCGACGCGCTGACCGCGGATCTTCACCTGGAGATCGCGCCGGCCGAGGTAGTCGATCGTGCCGTCTCGGCGACGACTCACCACGTCGCCGGTCCGGTACATCCGTTGACCGGGCGGTCCCCACGGATTCGCCGGGAATCGGGAGGCCGTCACCCCCGGTTGTCCGAGATAGCCGCGCGCCAACTGGGCACCCGCCAGGTAGAGCTCGCCCGGAACGCCGACGGGCACCGGATGCAGCCGCGAATCCAGCACGAGCACGCCGACGCCGTTCTGCGGCACACCGATCGGAACGGTCGCGTCCACGGTGCCGACGACCGTGCGGGTCACGGCGACCGCCGTCTCGGTCGGACCGTACTCGTTGTACAGCGTCGCGTCCGGGCACCGCGCGTGGAAACTGTGTGCCGTGCCGGGCGGCAGGACCTCGCCACCGCACGACAGCTGTCGCAGTGACGTCAGGTCCGCGTCGGCGATCGCCAGGATCTCGGCCAGCATGAGGGGAAGGAAGTATCCCGCGGTCACCCGGTGCCGTCCGATCAGCTCGGCGAGATGCCGCGGGTCGCGGTGGCCGTCCGGTCGAGCGATCACCAGCCGCGCACCGGCGATCAGCGGCCACCAGAATTCGCGGACCGAGGCGTCGAACGTGTACTGCAACTTGAGCATCACCGTGTCGTCCGCGCCGAGCGGGTCGGTGTCCTGACGCCAACTCAGGAAGCTCACGACGGCCGCATGGGTCACGACGACCCCCTTGGGGGTGCCCGTCGAGCCCGACGTGTGGATCACGTACGCGGGGTTGTGCGCCCGCAGGGACGCGATCCGGTCCAGGTCGGAGATCGGCGACGGATCGATACCGGAGAGGTCCAGTCGGTCGACGACGACGAGTTGTGTCTCCGTGGGCAGGACGTCGGAGAGGTCGAACCGGTCGCGCTCGGTGGTGAGGACGACGCGTGTGGCCGAGGACCGGATGATCTGGGCATTGCGCTGTGCGGGCTGATCGGGGTCGATCGGCACGTACGCCCCTCCTGTTTTCGATACGGCATACATTCCGACGATGAGGTCGACCGAGCGGCGAATCGCCAGTCCCACCATGGACTCCGGGCCGACGCCGGCGCCGATCAGGTGGCGGGCCAGTCGATTCACGTGCTCGTCGAGTTCACGGTAGGTGAGCGCACGATCTCCGGAGACGACCGCGGTCGAGTCGGGCGAACCGGCGACCTGCCGCGCGAACAGATCGACGAGGGTCTCCCCGGAGGACGGCACCGCGGTGGGGACATCCGGGTCCGGATCGAGAAGGGCGAGGTCGCCGACGGCCGTATCCGGTTGTGCGACGGCCTCGCTCAACGTCCGGATGAAACGTTCGCCGATGTCCGCGACGGTGTGGTGATCGAACAGATCGGTGGCGTACGTGAACACCGCCGCACGCCGAGTGCGTTCCGTCGACGGGTCCGGATCGGCGGTCACGGTGAGTTGCAGATCGAATCGGGCCGACCGGGTAGGGGGAGTCATCGCCGACACCCGCAGTCCGGGCAGGGTGAGCGCGGTGTGGTCGAGGTTCTGGAACGCCAGGGCCACCTGGAACAGCGGATTGCGTGCGCGTGACCGGGCGGGATCGAGGACCTCGACCACGGTCTCGAACGGAACGGTGGAGTGCGCGAACGCGTCCAGGTCGTCCTCCCGCACGCGGCCGAGCAGTTCCGCGAAGCTTTCCGAGGGGATCACCTCGGTGCGCAGGACCAGGTTGTTGACGAACATGCCCACCAGGTCGTCGAGGGCCTCATCCCCGCGTCCCGCGACGGGGGTGCCGATCACGATGTCGGTGGATCCGCCGAGCCTCGCGAGGAGCACCGCGAATACCGCGTGCACGACCATGAACGGGGTGACGGCAAGGGCCGTAGCGGTGTGCTCGACCGCACGGTAGAGCACGTCGTCGAGCGCGAACTCGACTGTGCCACCGCGGTGCGACGCGATCGCGGGATGTGGCCGGTCGGCGGGGAGGGACAGCTGTTCCGGCGCACCCGACAACGTCTCCTTCCAGTACGACAGTTGCTGCGCGGCAACGGATTGTGGATCATCGCGGTCGCCCAGTAGTTCGTGCTGCCACAGGGTGTAGTCCGTGTACTGGACGGGAAGTTCGGCCCACCGCGGCGGCTCGCCCGAAACCCGCGCCTCGTAGGCGGTCATCACGTCGCGGACGAGCAGCGGCACCGAGAACCCGTCCGCGCTGATGTGATGGACCATGACGGCGAGCACCCACTCGTCGGGGGCGAGGGCGAACAGCCGGGCACGGATCGGCGGTTCGGCGCCCAGGGCGAAACCCTTCGACGCGAACGTCGCAACCCGCGCGGCGACGTCGCCGCGGGACACGGGTGTCGGACTGAGAGTGGGAGCGGCCCGCGACACCGGGACCACCTGCTGGTACGCGACACCGTCACTGTCGGGGTAGAGGGTGCGCAGCGGTTCGTGACGGCCCACCACGTCCGCGACGGCCGCGGTGAGGGCGGCGACGTCGAGTGTTCCGGTGAGCCGCAACGCCATCGGGATGTTGTATTCGGGGGAGCCGGGGGCGAGGCGGGCGAGGAACCACAATCGTTGCTGCGCCGGCGACAGCGGCACGCGGGCCGGGCGCGGACGCACGGTCAGGGCGACGTGCGTCGCGCCGTCGGTCTGCTCGGTGACGGCCGCAGCGAGCGCGGAGACCGTCTGCGAGTCGAACACTGCACGTACCGGCACCGTCGTCTCCAGCGCGGCACCGATCCGGGACGCAACGCGCGTGGCAGACAGGGAACTGCCGCCCAGGGCGAAGAAGTTATCGTCCCGCCCCACGAGGTCGAGTCCGAGCACCTCGGCGAACGCTGTCGCCACCACCCGTTCGGCGGGCGTGTGCGGGGCCTCGAACTCGGTTGCCGCGGGAACGGGGTCAGGCAGCGCCGCGCGGTCCAGTTTCCCGTTGACGGTGAGCGGGACGGCGTCCACCACGACCACGATCGCGGGCACCAGCGGGGTCGGCAGGCGCGTCGCCGCGTAGCGGATCAGCTGATCCGGATCGACCGTCTCGTTCCGAGCCGGCAGCACGTACGACACGAGAACCTCGACGCCGTCCCGGAGTTCACGCACATCCGTCGCCGCGAATCTCACGGCCGGATGGGTGAGGAGGGTGGCGTCGATCTCGCCGAGTTCGATTCGGACGCCGCGTAGTTCGATCTGCGAGTCGTTGCGGTACAGATACTCGATCGACCCGTCGCGACGCCGACGACCCACATCGCCCGTCCGGTACATCCGCTCCCCGGCTGTGCCGAACGGGGAGGCGACGAAGCGCGCGGCGGTCAGCGCGGGCCTGCGATGGTAGCCGCGGGCGACACCCGGCCCGCAGATGTAGAGTTCGCCGGCCACTCCCGTCGGAACCGGGTGCAGCCGCGAATCCAGCACGAGTACGGCGGCGCCGCGGACCGGGCGGCCGATGGTGACCGGCCCGCCGGCCGCCAAGGGATCACTGATACTCGTCATGACCGTCGTCTCGGTCGGACCGTATCCGTTGAACATCTGCGCCTGCTCGGCCCACACCGCCGCGAGTTCCGGCGGGCAGGGTTCGCCGCCCACCACGACGACCCGCAGGTCGTGCAGGCCGCGCGGGTCGACCGTCGCCAGAACCGTCGGTGTGGTGAACACGTGGCTGACCCGCTCGCGGGCCAGCAGGTCCGTGAGTTGGTTCTCGCCCTGGACCATCGGTGGTGCGAGCACCATGCAGGCGCCCGCACCGAGCGCGAGCAGTATCTCCAGCACCGCACCGTCGAAGCTGGGAGACGAAGCGTGCAGCGTGCGCGACGACGCCGTCACCGAATACCGATCCCGCTGTTCTGCCGTGAAGTCGGCGAGACCGGTGTGGGTGACCACCACTCCCTTGGGATTTCCTGTCGAACCGGACGTGTAGACCACGTACGCCGGATGGCGCGCATCCAGCGGCCGAGCACGGTCGGCATCGGTGACCGGGTCCGAAGACCAACCGCGACATTCGGTTCGGAAGGCCGGGTCGTCGAGCACCAACCAGTCCGTACCGTCCGGCAGGGCCTCGTGGTCCGCAACGGTGGTCAGCCCGAGGGCGGCGCCGGAGTCGTCCATCAGATACCGGACCCGCGCGGCGGGGTAGTGCGGGTCGACGGGCACGAACGCGGCACCCGTCTTCGCGACGGCCCACACGGAGACGACGGACAGGACGGACCGCGGCAGACGGAGCGCCACGAGTGCCTCGGGGCCCACCCCGCGCCGCATCAGGGCGCGGGCGAGCCGATTCGATTCGGCGTCGAGTTCGCGATACGTCATCGACCGGCCGTCCGCCGTCAGCGCCGACCCTCCCGGATTCCGCCGGACGGCGGCGGACATCAGGTCGGGCAGTGTGCGTTGCGGCAACGACGGCGGTCCGTCGTGCCGCGCCTGCTGCTCCGCTGGGTCCCGCACGTCGATGTCGCCGATCACGATGGACGGGTGTGCGAGCGCCGCCCGCAGAATGCGCCGGAACCGGTCCGCGAATCCCGCGACCGTGGCGTCGTCGAACAGATCGGTGGCGTACGTGAAGACGCACGACAGTGGTCCCGGGCCGCCTGCGTCGTCGACCGATTCGGTGACGGTGAGCTGGAGGTCGAATTTCGCGGTGTGCGTCTCGATCTCGACGATCTCGGCGGACACCTCCGGCAGGTCGATCACGACCGGCGCCGTGTTGTGATAGGCGAATGCAAGCTGGAACAGCGGATTGCGACTGCGGGACCGAGCGGGCGCGACCGCCTCCACGACCTCCTCGAACGAGACGTCCGCGTGGGCGTACGCGGCGAGATCGACGTTCCGCACGTGGGTGAGTGTGTCGGCGAACGTGGTGTGCAGCGAGACATCTGTCCGTAGCACCAGTGTGTTGACGAACATCCCGACGAGGTCGTCGAGTGCGCGGGGCCCGCGTCCCGCGATCGGCGCGCCGACGACGATGTCCGACGTGTCGCCGAGTCTGGCCGCGAGGACGGCCAGCGCCGCGTGCACCACCATGAACGGAGTGGCGTCGTGCGTCCGCGCGAGAGCACGAATCCGCCGATGAATCTCGGCGTCGATGGTGAACTCGGCGTTCGCGCCGCGGTGCGTCGCGACGGGCGGGCGGGCACGGTCGAACGGCAGGGGGAGTAACCCGGGCAATCCGGACAGCGTCTGCGTCCAATACGCCAGGCCCTGCTGCCCGTCCTGCAGTTCACGCTGCCAGACGGCGTAGTCGGCGTAGCGGACGGGCAGTGGTGTCCAGCCCGGGGAGTCGCCCTCCGCCTGGGCGCGATACGCCGCCATCACATCCCGGGCGAGTGGTCCCAGCGAGAACCCGTCCGCACTGATGTGATGGACGACGAGAGTCAGCACCCACTCGTCGGTGTTCACCGCGAGAAGCTCGGTGCGAACTGGGGGTTCGGCGGTGAGGTCGAACCCCGCCGACAGCAGGTCGCGGACCCGGGCGATCGGGTCCGTCGTCCTCCGGACCGTGCACGCCGGCACGGCGGAAGCGGGGAGAACGTGCTGGCAGGGGATCCCGTCGTGTTCGGGATACACGGTGCGCAGGGGTTCGTGTCGTTCGATCACGTCACCCACCGCCGCACACAGAGCCGATTCGTCGAGCGTGCCGGTGAGGCGGAGCACGACGGGAATGCTGTCGGTGGCCGAGCGTCCGTCGAGCCGGTTCAGGAACCACACACGCTGCTGTGCGAGGGACAGCGGAACATGCGCGGTCGGGGCGCGGCGGACCAGGGGCGTCCGCTCGACCTCGTGCGTTCGTTTCGGGAGATACTCCGACAGTTCCGCGACCGTCGGGTGGTCGAACAGTTCGCGGATGCCGACGGAGGTTCCCAGCGCCGCTCCGACGCGGGCGACGGCCTGCGCCGCGGTCAGCGAGTTTCCGCCCGCCGCAAAGAAGTTGTCGTTCCGGCCCACCCGGCCGGTGCCGGTGACCTCCGCGAACACGAACGCAATCACGTCCTCGGTGGGGGTGGCGGGCGGATCGGAGGCAGACTGCGCGGGCGCCGGTTCCGGTAGGGCGGCGCGATCCAGCTTCCCACTGGTGGTGAGCGGCAGCGCCGGGAGCGGGACGACGGCGGAGGGAATCATGTAAGCCGGGAGCAGACCGGTGAGACGGTCGACGATCCGGCCTTCGTCCGGCGGCACACCGTCCGCGGGCACGACGTAGGCGATCAGCCGGTCTCCCGCTTCCGGGTCGCGGTGCACCGTGACCGCCGCGTGGGTCACCGCCGGGTCGGACGTGAGTGCGGACTCGATCTCGCCGGGTTCGATGCGTTGGCCGCGGAGTTTGATCTGGAAGTCGCTGCGGCCGAGATACTCGAGCCGGCCCGACTCGTTCCACCGCACCACGTCGCCAGTGCGGTACATCCGGCCGCCCGTTCCGCCGACGGGATCGGCGACGAAGCGTTCGGCGGTCAGATCGGGGCGTCCGGCATACCCCCGCGCCAAGTACCCACCGGCAAGGTACAACTCGCCCCTCGTCCCGACCGGCACCGGTCGGAGCCGGCTGTCGAGTACATACGTACGTATGTTGTGAATGGGGCGGCCGATGGCGACCGAGGTGCCGAACTCGTTGCCGTCGACCGACTCCGAGGTCGCCGCCGCCGCCTCGCACGGGCCGTACCAGTTGTACAGCGCGGCGGCGCCGCGTTCCCTGAATCGCGATGCCGTCGCCGCGGACAGGGGCTCGCCGGCCGAGTACACGCGGCGCAGCGTCGAGGGCGCCCGCGGCCCGCACTGCTCCAGGAAGGCGTCGAGCATCGACGGTACGACGTGGAGAGTCGTGATCGACTCCTGCTCGACGATGCGAGCGAGGTAGCGGGGGTCGCGGTGTCCGTCGGGTGCGGCGATCACCACCCGCGCACCGGTGTGCAAGGGCCACAGCAGCTCCCACGCGGAAATGTCGAACGTGAGAGGGGTCTTGTGCAGTACCGCATCGGAACCGTCGAGCGGCGTCAGTGTCTGCGCCCAGCGGAACTGGTTCACCATCATCTCGTGGGTCACCGTCACGCCCTTGGGCCGGCCGGTGGAACCGGACGTGTAGACGACGTATGCGGCGTTCGCCGGATGCAGTGCTGCGCGTCGCTCGGAATCCGTGATCGGTCGGGGGCTGTACCCGGTGGCGTCGAGCACGTCGAGATCCACGACGGCGACTCCGTCGGAGACCGTGCGATTCCGGCAACCGGACGTGAGGACCAGTGTTGGTGCGGCCGAGTCGATGACGAGTGCAGTGCGTTCGGGCGGCTGCTCGGGGTCGACGGGCACGTAGGCGCCGCCGGCCTTCAGCACCGCGTGCAGCGCGACGAGAAGCTCGATCGAGCGGGGAGCCGCGACACCGACGACGGTTTCCGGTCCGACTCCCTTCGCTACGAGATACCGGGCGAGCCGGTTCGCCCGTGCGTCGAACTCCGCGTATGTCAGTCGATCCCGGCCGAAGACCACCGCCACGGCGCCGGGGGAGCGCTCGACCTGTGCGTCGAACACGTCCACCAGGGTCTGCGAGGGCACCGGGGCGTCCGTCGCGTTCCAGGTGCGCAGAACCTGCTCGCGCTCCTGCTCGCCGAGGAGATCGAGCCTGCCGAGGACGACGTGCGGATCCCTGCCGATGCACTCGAGGACGCGGCCGGCCCGCGCGAGCAGGGCCGCCCCGTCGTACCGGCGTGACCGGCACTTCACTGTCAGCCGCAGGGGCCGGGACACAGTCGCCGCCAGCGTCACGGCGTAGTGCGAGGCATCGTGTGCGCGGACCCCGTCCAGGGTGAGTCCGTCGACGGGTTCCGGCAGCGCGCTGCGGTCCACGGGGTACGACTCGAATGCGACCAGCGTGTCGAACAGCGGCGCCACGCCGACTGCCCGCTGGATGTCTGCGAGGCCCAGATGGTGATGTTCCAGGAGACGGATGTGATCGGCGTGCAGGCGGCCGAGCAGTGTGGCGGTGTCGATGCCGGGATCCAGCGGGATCCGCACGGGCACGGTGTTGACGAACAATCCCACCGCACTCTCCACCCCGGCGACGTCCGCGGGCCTGCCGGACACGGTCGCGCCGATCACGACGTCGTCCCGGGCGGTCGCCTGCCCGAGGACAATTCCCCAGGCCGCCTGCACGATCGTGCTCAGCGTGACGCCGAGCTCGGTCGCGCGAACCGTCAGCTTTCGGGTGTCCTCCTCGCTCAGCTCCAGCACCGTCTCCGACGTGGTGGGGGTGGGTTCGGCCGGCGCGGCGGGCTCGGTGATGCCGTCGAGAGCCACGGCCCACGCCCGCGCCGAGGCCTCGATGTCCCGCTCCGCCAGCCATTCCAGGAAGTCGCGGTACGGGCTCGAATCCGGCTGCTCGGTGCGGACGTCGTCGCGTTGGTAGGCGGTGAAGAGTTCACGCACCAGCAACGGCATCGACCAGCCGTCCAGCACGATGTGGTGAGCGGTGATCGCCAGTTCGGCGCGGTTCGGCCCTCGCGACAGCAGGGTGAACCGAATCAGCGGCGGGGCGGACATGTCGAAGCGGGCGGTGCGGTCGCCCTGCAGGATCTCCTCGGCAACCTCGCCCGTGTCGCCGTCCGTGAGCTCGACCTGCCGCCACCGCAACGGCACGTCGTCGAGCACGAGTTGCACCGGGACGCCGCGACTGTCGCGCACGAACGCGGTGCGCAGGTTCGCGTGCCCCGCGAGGACGGCGATGCATGCGCGCCGGAGTCGATTCTGATCGAGGTGTCCGGACAGGGTCAGGACCACCTGCATCGCATACGGGTCGGCGTCCGCGCCCGCGAGAGCCGCGTGGAACAGCAAGCCCGACTGCAACGGCGTCAGCGGCCACACGTCGAGCAGACCCGGCCGGTCCCGCTCCCACTCGACGATGTCGTTCCGCTCCACGGCGACGAGCGGCAGATCGGAGGGGGTGAGCCCACCTGCGTGTGGAGAACGGGCCACCGCGGCGAGGGCTGTCAGCGCCTGCTCCCACAAATCGGCCAGCGCCTGCACGTCCTCGGACGCGATCGCGCCTGTCGGGTATGCGAAGGTGGCGTCGAGGACGCCGTGGGTGGTGAACGCGGTGATGTCGATCAGCGCGGTGACCGGCATCGACGGTTCCGCCGACGAGAACACGGCGGTGCCCTCCCGCACCGGGCGCCACTCGCGTTCGGTATCCGCGGTATCGAGACGACCGAGGTAGTTGAAGGCGACCTGGCCGATGCCGTCTCCCGGAAGCCGCAGCAGCCCGTAGCCGATGCCCTTGTCGGGCACCGCACGCAACTGTTCCTTGACGGACTCGATCGCAGTGCTCGCGGAGCGCCCGCCCGCGAACGCCTCGTCCAGATCGACGTCCCCGAGGTCGAGGCGGATCGGGAAGATGCTGGTGAACCACCCGACTGTGCGGGAGAGATCGGCGCCGTGGAGCACCGCTTCCTCGCGGCCGTGCCCCTCGAGCCGGATCACCGGCGCGGTGGCCGGTCGTCCCCGCCGGCGCTGCCACTGCGTGAGGGCGAGGGAGAGCGCGGTGAGCAGTGCGTCGTTGACCTCGCACCGGAAGGCGGCTGTGAGCTCGGTCAGCAACGAGTGCGTGACGGCTGCGGTTACTTCCGTGTGGACCCGATCCACGGTGGAATTCACGTCACGCCGCGCGTCGAGTGGGCGGGTGCCGAGCGGCGGATCCTCGCCGGCAGTCATGGTGCGCCAGAACGACAGCTCGGACCTGCGGCCCGGCCGCTGCGCCTCCTCGATCAGGCCGTGCGACCACCGGCGCAGGGAGGTGCCGATCGGTGCGAGAGTGGGCGGTACCCCCGCCGTTACCTGCGCCCACGCTGCGGCGAGATCACCGATCAGGATTCGCCACGAGACCCCGTCGATCACCAGGTGATGGGCGACGAGGAGGAGCCGCCCGCGGCGGGTGGTGTCGCCTGGTCCGGGATCGAGCCACACGCATTGCATCATCACGCCCGCAGTAGGATTCAACCGGCGGATCGCGGCTTCGTGTTCGTCCCTCGTTCGCGGCGCCGGGTCGGCGTCGGCGGGCAGCGGAACCCGCAGGATCGTGTCCTCCGGCAGCGGTGCGCCTGCCGGGCTTACGGTGAGAAACGCCGTCCCGTCCGAGCCGCGCACGAGGTGCGCCCGCAGTGCGTCATGCCGATCGATGACGGCGGCGATCACCGTGTGCAACCTCTCCGCGTCCATGCCCCGTGGCAGTTCCACCACCACAGCCTGTGCGTACCGGTCGACGACGCCGGCCCGGTCGAACAGGAATCGGGCGGCCGGGGTGAGCGGCATGTCGCCGACCCCGCCGCCGGGAAGTTCCTCGAGGGCGGGTCTGCCGACGTCGTTTCCGGCGACTTGGCCGAGGCGGGCGATCGTTCGCTGCTCGAACACGTCACGCGGCGTGAACGAGATTCCCGCACTCCGTGCCCGGGAGGCCAAAAGGATCGCCATGATGCTGTCGCCGCCGAGCGCGAAGAACGACTCGTCCACACCGAAATCGGACGTCCCGAGGATGTCGGCGTAGAGGGTGTGGAGTGTGCGTTCGCGCTCACTGCCGGGGGCGGTCCGGGAACGGGACCGGAGGCCGTGCTCGGGGAGAGCAGTGCGGTCCAGCTTGCCCGACGGGGTCAGCGGAATGTGGGAGAGCACGACGACGGCGGCCGGCACGAGATGCGGGGGCAGTGCGGCGGTGAGGAACGACAGCAGCTCCTGCTCGGTCGCGGTGTCGGCGCCCACCACATACGACACGAGCTGATCGCCGGCCGCCTGCGAGCGAATCACGGTGACGGCGAATCGCACCGCCGGATGCCGGAGGAGTGTCGCGTCGATCTCGCCCGGCTCGACGCGCAGGCCCCGGATGTTCACCTGTTCGTCGCTGCGTCCGAAATATTCGAGTTCGTGGTCGCGGGTCCAGCGGACCGTGTCGCCGGTGCGGTACACGCGGGTGCCCGGTGGTCCGTACGGGTCGGCGACGAACCGTTCCGACGTCTGCCGGGCGTTGCGGTGATACCCGCGGGCCAGGGCGGTCCCCGCGACGTACAGTTCGCCGACCACACCGACGGGGACCGGACGGAGCCGTTGGTCGAGAACCACGGCCCTCGTGCCGTGGATCGGCCGGCCGATGGTGACCGGTCCGGACTCGGCGAGAGGCTCGCTGACGGTCGCCATGACGGTGGTCTCGGCCGGACCGTACGCGTCGATCATCCGGCATCGGGACGCCCACCGAGACAACAGTTCCGATGGACACATCTCACCGGCGACGACGAGTGTGCGCAGCAGCAGACCTCCGACCTCGCCGGGTTCCATCGACGCCAGGACCGACGGGGTGATCACCGCGTGGGTGACGTGTTCGGTGGTCATCAGCTGCGCCAATAGGGATCCACCGAACACCGCGGGCGGGGCGATAACGAGAGCAGCGCCGGAGCCGAACGCCATCAGCATCTCGAAGACGGAGGCGTCGAAGCTCGGCGACGCGACATGCAGAACCCTCGCCGCACTGTCGAGGTCGAGTCGGGTGCGTTGCGCGGAGACCAGATTGGCGAGCCCGCGGTGCGTGACCACGACTCCCTTGGGGACGCCGGTTGATCCGGACGTGTAGACGAGGTAGGCGGCGTCGTCGAGTCGTATTGCCGGCGTCGGGAAATCGTGGACGTTCGAGTTGCCTGCCTCGTCGAGCAGTAGCCACTCGATGCTGTCCGGCAATGTGGTTGCGTACTCCGCGGACGTCAACCCGACTGCCGCGTGGGAGTCGTCGAGCATGTGCCGAACACGGGGGACCGGGTAGTTCGGATCCACCGGAAGGAAGGCGGCCCCCGTTTTGGCGACGGCCCAGACCGCGCAAACGTAGTCGGAGGACCGGGGCAGAGCCACCGCGACGATGTCGCCGGACCCGACGCCGGACCGTGCCAGCGTCGCAGCGATCCGATCCGATCGCCCGTCGAGTTCGCGGTAGCTGATCGTGCGGCCGGCGCTGACGACGGCAGGCGCGTCCGGATGCTGTGCGGCGGCGCGGAACACGTCGGCGAGCGTGACCGGGACGCTGTCGGGCGGTCCGGGGAAGGGGACCAGCGCCGCGGTTTCGTTCTCCGTGAGGACCGGGAGTTCCCCGATCGGGTGGGCGGCATCGGCGTCGAGGAAGTGCCGGAAGTACCGCAGGAATCTCGTGTGGTGCCCCTCGAGCTCATCCTGCGAATACAGTCGCGGGTTCGCCTTGAAGTCGAGGTGCACACGTCCGCGAGGACCGTACCGGTACAGGTTCACCAGGAGGTCTTCGATCGGACCCGACGACAGCACATGCAGTTGGCTCCGCAGCGAACCGAGTTCCAACTCCTCGGGGAACAGCATGATGTTGACGGCGGGGCCGAACAGTCGCGGCCCGGACAGGGCGCTTCCCAGGTCTGCGCGGATGTCCTCGTGCCGGTACCGCTGATGCCGCAGGGCACCCGACATCACGAGGCGCGTGCGGGACACTAGATCGCCGATGGTCGCCGTCCCCGCGGACGTGATGCGCAGCGGCACCACGTTGGACACCATGCCGCCGGACCGGCGCAGCGCCGCCGTCGTGCGGGCCGACACCGGGAGACTGAGCGTGACGTCGTCCTCGCCGGTCATTCGCGCCAGATAGCCCGCGACCGCGCAGACGGTAAGCGTCGCAGGATTGACGCCGTGCGCCGCCGCGCACTTCTCGAGCTGGTCGACGACCTCTGTGGTCAACGTTCCGCCGACGTCCCGGGAACCGGCGGTCGCAGGCGCGGAGCCGCGCGCGAGGGTGCTCGCGCGGGTGACACCGCGCATCGTCTCGGTCCAGTACTCCCGGTCGGACTCCCGGCGGCCGGAGTTGCGGTAGTCGGTCTCGAGTTCGTGGATGCGCCGAAGACCGACGGGCTTGCTCGCGGGTGGCGGCAGTCCGTGCACCGCGGCGGTGTAGAGCGCGGCGATCCGGTAGAGCATCGTGACGGACCCGAAACCGTCCATCGCGATGTGGTGGGCGCGCGAATACCAGAAGTAGTGGTCGTGTCCGACGTGGAGAAGGAACGAGACGGTCAGGCGGTCACGCTGGACGTCGATCGGATCGGCGGTCTCGGTGCGCATCCACGCGTGCGCCGCCGCCTCGGGGTCCGGCGTGTCCCGGAAGTCGAGGTAGCCGACGGGAGCGTCCAGGCTCGGTTCCACCCATTGCAGCGGTTGCCCGTCGACCTCGGAGATCTGCAGGAAGAACGACTCGAACTCGGCGGCCGCTCGGACACACGCAGAAGTCAGGACGCTCCGGTCGAGATCGCCGTGGATGTCGACGTACTGGGCGACCGACACCGGAACCGTGGGGTCGACGTGCTGCGCGAGCCACATCCCCGTTTGCGCGGGTGACAGGGGGAACGCGCGCGCCGACGAGTCTCCGGGACCAACCGAGGTCGGTGAACTCATCGCTGACTTCTCTCACGCATACGTCCCCGCACGACGCTGCTTGCTGGGGTGCCTCCATTCAGGAGTCTGCCCCAGTTTTCTAGGAGATTGCTTAGAAACGTCTAGATAGTGCTACTGCCGGTTGCAGTTGTGCGGTCACGCCACCTCATCCTCTCCGCCGGCAGCGACTTTCCGCAGGCCGCGGTAGGCGCCCTCCGGCGTCTGCCGCCCCGCGACCACTGCCTCGACCTCGGCGGCGATGGGCATGTCCACGTTGAAGTCGCGGGCCAGTTCCATCACGGTGGGGGCGGTCTTCACACCCTCGGCCACCTGACCCAGCTTGGCGACGGCCTCGTCGACCGTCATGCCGCGGGCAATGAACTCGCCCACCCGCCGGTTGCGCGAACTCGGGCTCATACAGGTGGCGATCAGATCTCCAACCCCGGTGAGTCCCGCGAACGTCCGAGGGTTCGCGCCCATCGCCTCACCCAGCCGGGTCATCTCGGCCAACCCGCGCGCCAGGACCATCGCGCGCGTGTTGTCGCCGACGTCCAGTCCGTCGGCCATGCCCGAAGCGATGGCCACGATGTTCTTCAGCACACCGCCGAGTTCGCAGCCCAGCACATCGGTGTTCCGGTACACACGGAACACGGCGGACGCGAACAACGGCTGCAACGCCGTGGCCACCCGGACGTCCTGAGTGGCGACGACCGACGCCGCGGCGAGCCCGTCGACGATCTCCCGCGCAATGTTCGGGCCCGCCAGAAGCCCGACCGGATGCCCGGGCAGGCACTCGGCGATCACCTCGGTGGGTCGTAGCCGTGTTCCCGGCTCCAGCCCCTTCGCCAGCGACAACACCGGCACCCACGCCCGCACCTCGTTGGCGATCTGAGCAAGAGTGCTGCGGACCGCGTGCGACGGCACCCCGACCACGAGAACGTCGGCTTCCTGCGCCGCCTCCAACAGGTCGGCTGTGGAGCGCATGGAGTCGGGGAGTGGGCGGTCGCCGAGATACCGAGAGTTGCGGTGCTCGTTGTTGATCTCGTCGGCCGTGTCCGAGTTTCGCGCCCACAGCAGGGTCGGTGTGTTGTGGGCGGCGAGACCTGCCACCGTCGTTCCCCACGACCCGGCGCCGAGCACGACGACGCGTACCGGGCGGGCCATTACCGATCACCCATCGTGTTGATGCTGTCCATGACCTCAAGCCTGGCACTTGCCGGGCGTTCACGAAGCTGATTCGGCAAGTCCCTGCGGCCGCTAGCATCCATTCATGCGTGGACGAATTGCGGGACTTGCAGCGTGTGTCGGTGTGCTCGCCTCCATGGCAGCCGGTGAAGCGCACGCTGCGCCCCCGCCGCTCGACGACGTGGCCGCAGTGCGAGCCGCCCTCCAGTCGGCCGCCATGCCGATCAGCACCCGCACCGCGCAGTCGATCACGACCACCATCGAGCGCATCGCCGCCGGTACACCGCGATACAACTACTTCCCCCGATCGGTTCATCTCGCCGAGGGCACAGCTCAGCCGTTCTTGTACGACACCATCGCTGCGGATTGCCTCCCTGCCGGTTTCGGAGAGCAAAACGATTCGGTCGGTATCGCGCGAGCGATAGCCGGCCCCGCCGTGGACGAAAACCTTCCTGTCCCGGTCATTCCGCCGGGGAAGGTCAATGTATTCTTCAGCGGGATGAACACGGCGATGTCGTCGCCGCTGCAGGCCGACCTCGTGGAGGTCGCCTGGCTGAACCTCACCACCATGCAGTCGGGGCGAGCGCCGCTGTATCAGGAGCGACCGGCCGATTACATCGTCACGCTGTCCAACACCCTCGAGACAGGCAGGGGCACAATCGTTTTCGTCGTCTTCGGGGGCATCCTCGACAACACCAGCCGAGCATTGCCGCCGTGTGATTACGCCCCGGTGGTCGGCGTCGTCCAGGCTTGATCGCGCTGTCATGACGCTCGGAGGTGTGCGATCAGCACGGCTTCGACCTCCGACTGTCGTGCCGCGGACGGGAGCGGCGGGGCCGCCGACCGGTAGTGGTGCCCGGTCGGGGTGCCGAGGTCGATGAGGGGGGGTGCGGCCGGGGTTGTGCACCGGTCGGGCCGTCCACCCTGGTGCTTCCTTCGCGTAATTGCAGGCCTCGCACAGCCCGGACCCGTTTCGCGCGGTGGTCCTTCCCAATTTCCTGCGTGAGCGGATGTGATCGTGATGCCGGATCGGCGCATCGCACCACGGAGTCCTGCACGTCCGATCCCGGAGATCGATCAGCTTCCGCAGGCTCTTCGGGAACGTGCGGGACTGCGATTCCATCGCCGTCAACGCCCCCGACCGCGGGCACGAATACACCCGCCGCAGCGACGTCTCGGTGCCACGATCGACGGCGTCGGCCACCAACTGCCGGGCAATCCCGGCCGGCACCGGCCCCGAAGCCGTGTAACTGCGCGGCCTCGTGCCCGTCGGCCAGCAAGGTCTCATCCGAGAGCACCAGATTCACCGCCACCGGCACACCCGACGCCACGGATGCTCCGGTGCCGCGCTCGAACAACAGATCCACCATCAACTGATTGCGAGTCCGGCCACCACTGTTCCCGGTCGCGATCAGGCTGTCCGCATCCCGCCCCAGCGTGGCCTGCAGACACACCGCCCGCTCCACCGGCATCAACGCACTCAGATACGCCATCGAATCCGGCGCCGGCCGCGTCGTCACCCGACGCTCGGACACCGCCTTACGATGCCGGGCCACGACCGCCGCGGCATCGAGTTCCACCGCCAACGCCTTCGCCCGTGCGATCAGACCGCGGTCACCGACCCCGTCGAGAATGGCCGGGTCCGAGCACAACCGGCGGTCCACGATGCCCCGATCGGCCGCCGACAGGCACGCTGTTTCCCGCACCAACAACGTCGCCCGCCATTCGTTCAACCGCCCGGTCCGCAACATGGCGAGGGTGTGCGGCATCTCGTGCACCAGAGCCTGCGCGAAGCCCAGATGTCGGCCACCACGGTTCGGAGATTCTCTGCGCGCCAACGCAATCTGCGAGGCAATACCGCGGTCCCACTCCGCCCGCGGCAACCCCCGAGCCCTGCGATCCGCACGAATACTCGTCGCGACGCCGTCGGTGATCACCGTCTGCACCGCACACCCGACCGACTTCAACGCCTCGATCGCATCGAGCAGATCTATGCCCAGTCCCGGATCTCCACTTGCCGCCTCGGCGCATTGCAGTCGCGCCGTGAATGTGCGCAATTCTTCGAGAAGTACTGCCCCCACAACCAACCTCCCCCAAGGTCGTTCGAATACATGTGGCGCTCCTCGGGTTTCTGTGGGCGCCATTTCTGCTGTTCAGGGTGGGTTGTGTTGTTGGCCGCACTGTTCGGCGTTTCACCGGTGAGATGAGGGACGCGCACGTGCAGCACCTCTAGGTTTCGGGGTTACCACACCTACCTCAACCCGGAGGCCCGCTACACGTGCGCGTCAGTACTGCATTTAACCGTCTCTTGAAGATCCCCGGTGCATCGGTGTCCGCGGTGTCGATCACAGACAGCGATGTCAAGGTCGAAGTCCGCCTGCGCGCCCGCCGACTCCAGTGTCCCTGCGGGTATATCTCGTCGGCAACATATGACCGGTCCACTCGCCGTTGGCGACACCTTGACCTCGGCACCCACCGCCTGTGGTTGGTCTACGAGATCCGCCGCATCGACTGCCCCGACTGCGGGGTGCGCACCGAACAGGTGCCGTGGGCGCGGCCCACCGCCCGGCACACCCGAGACTTCGAAGACACCATCCTGTGGCTCGCCGCCCGCACCGACCGCACCTCCGTCGCGACGTTGATGCGCTGCGCGTGGGAAACGGTCACCGCAATCATCAACCGCACCGTCGACGAACTGATCGACAGTCGCCGACTCGGGGCGATCTACCGCATCGGCGTCGACGAAATCTGCTACCGACACCCGCACAAGTATTTGACTGTTATCGGCGACCACGACACCAAGACCGTGGTGCATATCGAACCCGGGCGGAGCACCGAATCACTCGCGGCCTTTTATGAGCAGCAACAGGAGTCAGATCTCGACTCGATCGAGTCGGTATCGATGGACGGATCGAAGGCATATCGCGTCGCCACCGAGGAGCACGTACCAAACGCCCGTATCTGTTTCGACCCATTCCATGTCATGCAGTGGGTAAACCGGGCGTTGGACCGAGTGTTCTCCGAGGCTTCCTCGGCCAACCGCCGCAGAATAGAGCTCTCGAGCGGTAGCTGGCGCAAAGTCCGCATCGCGTTGCGAACCGGCGCCGAACGACTCACCGACCAGCGCCGCGCCCTGGTCGACACGCTCACAGGTCAGGATCAGCAGGTCGGGCACGCATGGCGACTGAAAGAGCAAATGCGGGACTTGTTCCGCACCGTCAAACCCTCACGTGCCAAACGACATCTACGCGCATGGATCGACGACGCCGCACACAGCGGAATCCCGGCATTCACAATGCTCGCCCAACAGATCCACAAGCACTACGACGGAATCATCGCAGCAGTAGAACTCGGCATCTCAAACGGCCTCATCGAAGGTATCAACTCAAAGATCAGACTCATCAACGCTCGCGGCTACGGACACCATTCCGCTGAATCGCTGACCTCGATGATCTACCTGACGCTCGGAGGAATTAATCCAAAACTACCCACACAAAGGTGAGGAGCGCCATACATGTTCGACTCTAGCAGCGAAGTCCCGACCGGGCAATGCCCGAATCGCAGGCTGGGTAGTTGGCGGTCGGTGGAGAATACGTTCCACTGTTCGGCGAGGCTCTCCTGGTGGACGAGGTCGCGGAACCGGCCGAGCGCGCCCTTGCCCCCGATCGCCCGCTCCAGTCGATCCCTCAGCGCCGAATCATATTGCCGCTCAGCGAAGGCCGACATGTCCCGCCAGCCGTCCCCGCGGGCCGGTGCAGTCGAACCGGAGCCAACGGTCGGGCTCCTCCTCCACGTCGACGGCGGCGTCCTCCCCGACCATCATCCCGAGGTCGACCGGCGCCACCCGCCCCGTCAGCGGCTCGCGGCGGACACGCGAGCAGGTCCTCGGCCAGCACCTCGTCACCCGGGCCTGCGCGCCACGTCACCCGGTTGACGACCGACAGGCGCCAGCAGCCGAGCGACCCTGGACGACTCGATGTCCACCGGCTCCGCAATGGGCCCACCGATCGACCCTGCCATCTCGGCCCCCGGCTCCGTGTCGGTGACGACCCGTCCATCGGCAAGGGTGAACATCGACAGGTGAGACCTGTCCCACCGGCCGAAGGCGTCGTTGACCGCATTCGCGAGGTCCATGAAGGTGTGCGACGGTCCGACCGCGACGACATTCCCCGAGGATGGCATGCGGGCTGCGGCGCTGTCAGGTTGCAGCCTCAGAGTACGGCTCGAGGGAATACGATTTCCAACGTTCCGCGATGAGTTCGGCCATCTCTTCAGGTCTGTCTATTTGTATCCCGCACCCGGTTATTGGAGGAATCGCCCATGCCCCGCACCCGGATCCACAATATGAATATCTCCCTCGACGGCTACGCCGCCGGCGAGCACGTGACGTTCGACGCCCCGATCGGCGGTGCCGAACGGCTATTCGATTGGTTCGACGGACGCGTCATCCACGGGGTCGACCGGGTAGACGCCCCAATCACCCTGGACCGCGCCGTGACCAGCCTGTGGAGCCAGGGCATCGGCGCGGAAATCATGGGCCGTCGCAAGTTCGGCCCTCAAACCGGTGAGTGGCCCGACGACGGGTGGCGGGGCTGGTGGGGCGACGAACCGCCATTTCACACACCGGTGTTCGTCATGAGCCACTACCCACACCCCAGCATCGACTTTCCCAACGGAACCAGCTTCCACTTCGTGGACGCGCCACCCCATGAGGTGCTGCGCCTGGCCCAGGAAGCTGCCGACGGTCGGGACGTCCGGATAGGCGGAGGGCCCTCGACCGTGCGGCAGTTTCTGCAGGCCGACTTGATCGACTTCATGCACCTGGTGATCGTGCCCATCACCCTCGGGCGCGGCGTATCCCTCTGGGAGGGCTTGGCCGGCATCGAAGACCGCTTCACCGTCGAGACCGTCACATCCCCCAGTGGGCTTACCCACCAGTTCTGGAACAAGAACGGCCACGACTGATCCCGGTGGCTGTTGCGACCTCCGTCCGCAATTACCACTTCCGCGCGGTGAGCAGGAGGTATTCCCAGTTCATCACGGTGCTGCCGGTGCCGTGGTCGAAACGACGTGCGAGATCGGCGAGTTCGTGATCCAGTGCGGCGACACGGGCGGGGTCGTCGGCGATGTTCCGGTACACCGCGATGGTCGGACCGTAGCGGGTCTTGAAGTAGTCGCGGAAGTCCTCCGGCGACCGGAATTGATCGATGCGCACGGTGTGCCGGGTTGCCACGATGTCGGTGATGCGGTGGCCGAACAGCGCCCGGACGTGTTCCTCGCGACCCCACAGTGGCGGGGGCTGTGCGCCCGGTGGGGGCGGGGGTGCATACGGTTTCATCGTTGCGAACATCTGGCCGATGAAACCTTCGGGGGTCCAGCTGAGTAGACCGATCGTCCCTCCCGGCCGGCAGACGCGGACGAGTTCGTCGGCGCTGGCCTGATGGTGCGGCGCGAACATGACACCGACGCACGACATCACGGTGTCGAACTCGTTGTCGGCGAACGGCATCGCCTCGGCGTCGGCCTCGCGCCACTCCACCTCGGCTCCGAGTTCGGCGGCCCGGCGGCGGCCGGCGTCGAACAGTTCGGGGGTGAGGTCACCGGCCACGACGCTCGCACCGGACAGCGCCGCAGGGATGGCGGCGTTGCCGGAGCCTGCCGCGACGTCGAGAACACGGTCACCGGGCCTGACCCGGCTCGCCCGGACCAGGGCGGGGCCGAGGCCGGCGATGATGTCGGTGGCCAGGGTGGGGTAGTCGCCGAGAGCCCACATGGCGCGGTGTTTGTTCTTCAGGTCGCGGTCGGCTGGCACTGCGTCGATCGTGTCATCCATCTCGGTACTCCGGTGGGTCGGCTGCATCGGTCGAGATCCAGCCTGGCCGGATGGTGCTGCCCCGAACAGGCACCCTCGGGGTAGGTTCCCGCCACCCCGAACGTCACTCCTGGTCGCGGAACTGCGCCGCGAGTTCGCTGCGCGAGCGGATGCCGAGCTTCGCGTAGACCCGGGTCAGGTGGTATTGCACGGTCTTGACGGACAGGAACAGCTCGCCGGCCGCCTCCTTGTTGCTGGCTCCGCCGGCGACGAGTTCGGTCACGGCCCGTTCCTGCGGAGTCAGTTCCTCGAGCGTGAACCGGCTGCGTTTGAGGTTGAGGCCGCCGGCCTTGAGTTCGCGGTCGCACCGCTGCACGTAGGAGGTGGCTCCGAGCGCGAAATATCCCTCCCGGGCGGCCTGCATGACGGCGTCCGCTTCGCGCCGCTTACCTGCCCGGCGCAGGGTCTGGCCGTACGCGAAGTTCACGCGGGCGCGGTCGTAGGGGAGGGGAAGGGTGTCGAGGTGCGTCAACGCCGTCTCGAACACGTCCCGGGCGGCATCGATGTCGCCACGCGCGCCTGCGACGCGACCTCGGGCGTAACCGAGACGAGCCATCGCCGACCGGTGCCCGCGCTCGGCGGCGCGTTCCTCGTGCGGGGTGAGGAAGGTGTCCGCGTCGTCGACGCGACCGGCCATCACGAGAGCGTTCGCGTAGACGTCGGGCCACTGCCAGAAGCCTGGCTCGTCGATGCCCTCGCGGGGCTGCAGGCGGGTGAGAGGCTCGAGCGCCCTGATCACTGCCGCGTAGTCGGCCTGCACCTCGGCGCATTGGGCGCGTGCCAGTGAGGACGGAATGAACATCATCGGGTAGTCGTGCGAACTCGCCGCCGCGAGACGGAGGTGCTCGTGCGCAGCGGGCCAGTTTCCGCGCAGCGCGTGTGTCTGCGCGCCGGTCCAGTGCACGAGGGGCCGGACGAGGTCGAGCGCGGCGTCCTCGAGTTGGTGTACCGCACGGTCGACAGTGGCGATAGCGCCGCTCCAGTCGCCGAGGGCGAATTGCGTTCGCGCCAGCCAGGCCTGCGCCCACAGCGAGATGCGGGTCGAGCCCATCCGGAAGGCCGTGGGGACGGCGCTCTCCAGTTCCTGACGCGCCGATTCGGGATCGTCCAGCGCCAGGTCGAGCCACCCCCTGGCCATGTCGAAGCGCTGGGACTGGGCACCGAGAGCGATCTTTGCGGACAGCGTGTCGTAGGCGGCCCGTGCCTCCACGACCTGACCCGTGGCAGCGAGTCCGAGTCCCATGATCGCCGCGGATTCGACGGCCGACGGATCCCCCGGATCGACGAGAGCCACGGCCCGGCTGGCCCATTCGACGAGGTCCGGTCCGTGCCAGCGCACGAGCGAGTCCAGGACGCGGCGCTGGCAGATCAGCGCGGCGGTCGCCGGATCGGTGCCCGGGTCGCATGCGGTCCACGACTGGGTGAGCAGCAGATCGGCCTCCGCGGGTCGTCCCCGGAGGATTGCGAGGTAGCCGAGTACGGCGTCGCGTAACGGACTTTCGGGGAAGCTCTCGATCTCCGGCGCGAACGCCAAAGCCTGGGGAAGGTTGCTGGCACCGACGAGAGCGTCGACGGCCCGGATGAGGCGTTGTTCGCGTTCGCCGCGGTCCACGGTGAGGCGGCTCGACTTGATCAATGCGTCCGCGACGGCCGACCACGCCCCGACGGTCGCCCGCTGCGCAGAATAGGTGTCCAGTTCGTCCGCGAGCGCGGGGTCGGCGAACGGCGCGGCCGCGGCGCGATGGTCCAGCCGCCTGCCTTCGTCCTCGACGATCTGCGCGGCATGATCGTGCAGGTCACGTAGCCGGATCGGCCCGAGGCTGCGGTAGACGGCGGCCCGGGTCAGCGGCGACGGGAAGGTCAGCACGGTGACGCCGCGATGCTCACCGACGGTGAGGAGGCCCGCCCGATGGATTTCGTCGAGCGCTTCCACCGGGTGCTCGATGCCCGCGAGCGCGGCGGCGTCGGCGAATCGGGGATCCCCGGCGAGTACGGCCGCCGATTCGACGAGTGCCCGGGCAGGCGCTGAGCACGCGGACAGTTGTGACTGCACTTTCGCGGCGAACGTGCGGGGCACCGGGAGCACTGGCTGCCACTGGCTCCACGCGCTCGGGTCGACTTCCTGCAGAAGTTGCGTGAGGTGCCGTGGATTCCCCGCCGTGTGCTGAACGAGCTGGTGCGCCACCGGGGCCGGAAGGTCGAGATGCGCAAGGGTATTCGCAAGTCTGCGGGTGTCGGACGCATCGAGTGGACGGACGTGGATCCGATGCCGGCGGTGCCGGTCGAGGAGGTCGAGGACGTCCGCAGGAACACCCTCAGGAGGTTCCGAGTTCGTGACGAGGACGATCATTGCCGGTCGGTCCAGCAGATGCACGGCGGAAGTCAGCGCCTGCAATGAGGCGAGGTCTGCCCACTGCGCATCGTCGAGCACGAACACGAACGGAACGTCACCGGCAGGCGGATCCACTGCAGCGACGAGTTCGCGGGCGACGTCGACGGGGTCTTCCGACGTCACGGCCGCCCCGAGGAGCTGTTGGGCGACGCCGAAGGGATGGCCCGACGCCCACGGGGTGCAGACGGCGGAGAAGGCGGGCAGGTCGGGATGCGCCGCGAGGAAGTGTTCCACCAAGGTGGTCTTGCCGATGCCCGGCACGCCTTCGACGACCACGACGACGGGCGCGTTCTCGCCCGCCTCACGCAGGATCGACTCTAGTTCGGCGAGTTCGCGGGAACGCCCGACGAGCTCGATGTTCCCTGGATCCCTCACACCACTCACCGTATCGCGACGCCTGATTTCGGCGTGTTCCTGGCGAAAACTGGGAACGCTTGTACCGTGAGGTTAGAAGCTGCTGGTCAGAACGACTACGAGTCGAGGGATTCGGTGCATCCATGACGACGGAGGCGAACTCCACGAAGTTGGAGCGAGTGGCGATCCGCTTTGCCGGAGACTCCGGCGACGGTATGCAGTTGACCGGCGACCGGTTCACGTCCGAGGCGGCGGCGTTCGGCAACGACCTCGCCACCCAGCCCAACTTTCCCGCCGAGATCCGGGCGCCTCAGGGCACGCTCCCCGGTGTGTCGTCGTTCCAGATCCAGATCGCGGACTACGACATCCTCACGGCCGGCGACCGCCCGGACGTCCTGGTCGCCATGAACCCGGCGGCGTTGAAGGCGAACCTGGCCGATCTGCCGCGTGGCGGCATGATCATCGTGAACACGGACGAGTTCACCAAGCGGAATCTCGCGAAGGTCGGATACGCCACGAGCCCCCTCGACGACGACTCCCTCGAGGACTACGTCGTGCATCCGGTGGCGATGTCGACGTTGACGGTCGGCGCGGTCGAACCCGCCGGACTGAGCCGGAAGGACGGTGAGCGGGCGAAGAACATGTTCGCGCTCGGACTGCTGTCGTGGATGTACAACCGCCCCACCCACAGCATCGAGCGGTTCCTGGAGACCAAGTTCGCAGCGAAACCGCAGATCGCGGAGGGCAATCTGCTCGCGTTCAAGGCCGGGTGGAATTACGGGGAGACGACGGAGAGTTTCGCGACCACCTACGAGGTGTCCGCGGCGACGCTCCCACCGGCCACGTACCGCCAGGTCACCGGGAACACGGCCCTGGCCTACGGGGTGGTGACCGCGGGGCGGCTGGCGTCGCGGGACGTCTTCCTCGGCACCTATCCGATCACGCCGGCGTCGGACATCCTGCACGAGCTGAGCAAGCACCGGAATCTCGGCGTCACCACGTTCCAGGCCGAGGACGAGATCGCCGGAATCGGCGCGGCGCTTGGCGCGTCGATCGGGGGTGCGCTCGGCGTGACGAGCACGTCCGGACCCGGACTGGCGCTGAAGAGCGAAGCCATCGGGCTGGCGGTGATGACGGAGGTCCCGCTGCTCGTCATCGACGTCCAGCGCGGTGGCCCGTCCACCGGGCTCCCGACGAAGACCGAGCAGTCGGACCTGTTGCAGGCGATGTACGGACGCAACGGCGAGTCGCCGGTCGCAGTGATCGCGCCGCGCTCACCCGCGGACTGCTTCGATGCCGCGGTCGAGGCCGCCCGGATCGCGTTCACATACCGCACACCGGTGTTGTTGCTGTCGGACGGTGCCATCGCGAACGGCAGCGAACCGTGGGCCATCCCGGACGTGTCCGAACTGGACCGGATCGACCCCGGCTGCGACACGGCGCCACCGGTGGACGGCGAATTCGCGCCGTACGCCCGCGACCGGGAGACGCTCGCCCGTGCCATGGCGATACCGGGAACGCGGGGGCTCGAACACCGCATCGGCGGACTCGAGAAGGCCGACGGCAGCGGCGACATCTCCTACGATCCCGCCAACCACGACCTCATGGTGCGGTTGCGCCAGGCCAAGATCGACGGAATCGCCGTTCCCGACGCGGTCGTCGACGACCCCTCGGGTGAGGCCGACCTGCTGCTGGTCGGGTGGGGCAGCTCGTACGGACCCATCGGTGAGGCCTGCCGGCGTGCTCGGCGTGAGGGCAAGAAGGTGGCCCACGTGCACGTGCGCAACATCAACCCACTGCCCGCCAATCTCGGTGCGGTGCTGCGCAGCTACGGGACCGTCGTCGCACCGGAGATGAATCTGGGCCAGCTCGCGATGATCCTCCGTTCGAGGTTCCTCGTCGACGTGCAATCGGTGACCAAGGTGCGGGGGCTCGCCTTCCTCGGCGACGAACTGCACGAGGTGATCGACTCCGCGCTGGCCGGAACGTTGCGTGAGCACGAGCTCGCGAAGACCTCCGACGCGCTCGCGTCGGCGACTTACCGATCGACCGGACCCCGGCAGGAGGAATCGGCGTGACACGGATGATCAGTCGTGTCGGTGCGGACCTGGGGCTGAGCGCCACCGCGCACGTGCCCCAGACCGACGAACCGCAGAAGGCCAAGGACTTCACGTCGGACCAGGAGGTCCGGTGGTGTCCGGGCTGCGGAGACTACGTCATCCTCGCCACGATCCGAAGTTTCCTGCCGGAGTTGGGACTCCGACGCGAGAACCTGATGTTCGTCTCCGGCATCGGTTGCTCGAGCCGGTTCCCGTACTACCTGGACACGTACGGCCTGCACTCGATCCACGGTCGTGCGCCCGCCATCGCGACGGGTCTCGCGGTGACGCGCCCCGACCTGTCGGTGTGGGTGGTGACCGGTGACGGTGACGCGCTGTCGATCGGGGGCAACCATCTCATCCACGCCCTGCGGAGAAACGTCAACATGACGATCCTGCTGTTCAACAACAGGATCTACGGGCTGACCAAGGGGCAGTACTCGCCTACCTCGGAGGTCGGCAAGATCACCAAGTCGACACCTCTGGGGTCGGTGGACCACCCGTTCAACACGCTGTCCCTCGTGCTGGGAGCCGAGGCCACGTTCGCGGCCCGCGCCATGGACTCGGACCGCAAGGGGCTGACGGAGGTGCTGCGGCAGGCGGCGGCCCACCGCGGCACGTCGTTCGTGGAGATCTACCAGGACTGCCCGATCTTCAACGACGGCTCGTTCGACGTCCTACGCAAGGACGGTTCGGAGCAGCGCCTCATCCCGCTGACCCACGGCGAGCCGATCGTGTTCGGCGGAGCAGGCGAATACTGCGTCGTCCGATCGGGTTTCGGTCTGAAGGTGGTCGCGACCGCCGACGTCGACCGGGACGAGATCGTCGTGCACGACGCCCACACCGACGACCCCGACTACGCGTCCGCCCTGTCGAGACTTTCCGACCAGGACCTCACCCACACCGTGACCGGTGTGTTCCGCAGCGTCACACGGGACACGTACGACGACATGGTGCGTCTGCAGAACGAGATCGCGCGCGAGAAGGATCCCGTCGACGACGGCTCGCTGCAGCGCCTGCTGACCGGTCACGACACCTGGACGGTGGAGTAGGCGGCTTCGCCGGTGCCCGCCACCTCGGCGCGGGTGACCCGTGCACGCGGAACGAAGAACGTCACGATCCCGCCCAGGACGGCGATGCCCGCGAAGACGTAGAACGCCACCTGGCTGCTGATGCCCGCGCTGATCAGTGCTCCGCCGATCAGTGGGCCGAAGATGCCGCCCAGCCGGCCGAATCCGGCGCACCACGCCACCCCGGCGCCGCGCGCGGACGTCGAGTAGTAGTTGGAGACGAAGCCGTAGATCAGGACCTGGGTGCCGATGGTGCCGACTCCGGCGACCGCGACGGACGCGAGCAGCACCGGCAGCGGGAAGCCGAGCGTCAGGAGGATCAGGGCGAGTGCGGCGAGACCAAACGTCGTGGCGACGACGCGTTGCGGTCCGATGCCGTCGGCGACCTTGGAGGCGATCAGGCCGCCGAGGATCGCGCCGCCGTTGAGGACGAGCAGGAACGACAACGAACCCTTCGCGTTGAAACCGGCGTCCTCCATGATCTTCGGAAGCCACGTGTTGAGTCCGTACGTGAGCAGCAGGCCGGAGAAGCTCATCATTCCGAGAAGTGCAGTGCCCCAAACGTAACGGCGCGTCGCGAGTGCGGCGAAGCCGACCTTCTCAGCCGAGGCCCGTTCCGCGGCGATCTCGTCGGCGCCGGGCATCGGGATGCCCGTGCGTTCGGAGATGCGGCGGGCCTTGTCCTCGTGGCCGCGGGCGGCGAGCCACTTCGGCGACTCGGGCAGTTTCACGAGCGCCAGCGGCAGCAGGATCACGATGGGCAGTGCGCCGATCCAGAAGAGGCCGCGCCAGCCGATCGTGTCGCGCAGGACGATCGCGAGGAGGGACGCGAGCACCCCGCCGGCGGGGACGCCGCTGTAGACGATGGCGTTGTACAGGTTCCGCTTTCCGGGAGGGGCGAACTCCGCCACCATCGCACCGGCGGTGGCGACGAGGCCACCGACCCCGATACCGGTGAAGAATCGCAGCAGGCCGAACATGGTGACGTTGGTGGCCAACGCGGCGAGCCCCATTCCGATGGAGAACCACGCGATGTTGACGAGCATCATCCGCCGCCGGCCCAGGTAGTCGCCCACGGCGCCGGCGGTGAGCGCGCCCACCATGACACCGATGAGCGCGTACGAGCCCAATGCACCGGCCTGCTGCGCGGAGATCTCGCCGAGCTGGCCGGGATCGTTCATCAACGTCGGGAGGATGGTGCCGTACACGACGAGGTCGTAGCCGTCGAAGATGATCGCGATCGTGGCGATCGCGACGACCCACGTGACGGCACTGCGGTGTCTCGGACTCGCCCAGGTATCGGGGGTGGTGGATGGGTTCATGGTGATCTCCGCTCGGTGGGTGTGACGGGGAACCGGGCCGAACTCGTAAGTGTGCTGTGCCACAATCGAATTCGGCTAAAGAAATGCCCCATCGGCGAGACGATGCAATGCGCCCCGCCGATGAGGCGGTCGAGATCTGTGGGCAGCTAGCCGAGGTCGCCACCGGCGACAGGCAGTACCGTCCCGGTGATGTACGTGGCCTCGTCGGAGGCCAGGAAGACGATGGCCGCGGCCTGCTCGTCCAGCGTTCCGTACCGCTTCAGCAGGGACGAGTCGACGGTCTGGTCGACGATCTGCTGGTACCAGGCCTTCTCCTGATCGGTCTCCGCGCCGGGGCCGCGGGGAACGCGGCGAGCGGGCGCCTCGGTGCCGCCGGGTGCGGTGGCCACCACGCGGATTCCGTACTGTGCGGCTTCGAGAGCGAGTGACGCGGTCAGGGCGTTGACCCCGCCCTTCGACGCCGCGTAGGGCACGCGGTTGACACCCCGCGTGGCCACCGAAGACACGTTGACGATGGTGCCCGACTGCTGCGCGATGAGGTGGGGGAGGACGGCGCGGCACGTCCACAGGGTCGGGAACAGCGACCGCTGCACCTCCGCCTGGATCTGCTCGGCGGTGTAGTGCTCGTACGGCTTGGCCCAGATGGTGCCGCCGACGTTGTTGATCAGCACGTCGAGCCGGCCGTGCTGCTGCCGCGCCTCGTCGATCGCCGCCTCGGCGTCGGCGAACTGTTCCAGATCGGCGGTGATACTGTGCGCGTCGGTACCGTTCTCGCGCAACCCCTTCGCGACGTCATGGACGAGTTCGGCGCGGTCGATCAGGATCAGCGACGCACCCTCGGCCGCGAGTCGGGTCGCGACCGTCAGGCCGATGCCCTGCGCTGCGCCGGTGACCGCGACGACCTTGCCGTCGAAACGGTGCGGAGTGACGAGTCCACTCATGCGACGGCACTCCTCTCGATGGCGCGGCACATGGTGGCCTTGGCGTGCGCGCTGTGGCTGACGATCAGGTCGTGGGCGGCGGCCCGGTCACCCTTCTCGAAGGCGGCGACGATGTCGAGGTGGTCGTGCTGGATGTGCTCGTCCACCCAGTCCGCGGTGCGGAGCACCTTCGTCATGAGCTGCGTGACCTCCAGGCGGTTGTACGCCTCGAGGAGCACGTCGTTGGCGGTGCACCGGAACAGGAATTCGTGGAATGCGGCGTTGGTGTCGGTAAACGCGCCTGCGTCCGTGAAGTGGTCGTTCTCGATCGATTCGCACGAGGTCTCGGCGAGGATCCGGTACTCGGACAGCTGTTCCTTCGTCATCCGGCCGATGGTCAGTTCCATCGCCCCGAGTTCGAGCGCCATGCGGGCGTCGAACTGCGCGTCCGACTCGGACAGCGGCTGGTGTTCCTCGCCGATCTCGTACTCGGGGGCCGCCTCGACGGCGTCGGCCGCCGGCGGTGCGGACACCTCGGACCCACTCGGTGTCGCGGCGTTGTTGAACTTCTCGAAGTAGAAGTTCGCCGGCGTGACGCCCTCCGACTTCAGGTGGTCGCGCACCGCCTCGACCATGGGAGGCGGACCGCACAGATACACGTCCACGTCGCCGTCGTTCAGGTGTGCGGGCTCGAACAGGCCGGTGACGTATCCCTTGTTCGGTGCACTGCTCGCCGGGTCGGACACGCAGTAGTCGAACGTGAACCGGGGCAGGGACTTCGTGTACTCCTCGAGCTTGTCCAGTTCCACCAGGTCCGCGTCGGACGAGACTCCGTAGACCAGGTGCACGGGGTGGTCGGCGGCGTCGGTGCGCATCTTGTCGAGGATCGACAGCAGCGGGGCCAGCCCGGTGCCGCCGGCCAGCAGCAGGGCGCGACGCTTCTGCTCACGCAGGAAGAAGCTTCCCATCGGGCCGGTGAACTCGAGCGTGTCGCCGACCTGTGCGCGGCTACGCAGGTACTCCGACATCAGGCCGCCGTCGGTGATCTTGACCAGGAACGACAGTTCCTTCGACGTGGGTCCGGTGCTGAACGAGTACGAGCGCGTCGCTTCGGTCCCGGGAACGGTGATGTTCACGTACTGGCCGGGGAGGAAAACCAGGTCGTCCCGGTTCGCGATCTCGATCGTGAACCCGATGGTGGTGTCGGAGAACTTACGGATCTCCGTGACCGTCGACGAGAACGTGCCTGCGGCGGTCTTCGCGACGTCGGACGTCGTCGGGATCTGCAGCACCAGATCACTTTCCGGCATCATCTGGCACGGAAGGCAGTAGCCTTGCTCCGCCTCTTCGTCGGTGAGCGCTTCCTCGATGTAGTCGCCGCCGTCGTACGTGCCGGATTCGCAGAGCGACTTGCAGGTGCCGCACGCCCCGTCTCGACAGTCGAGGGGAATGTTGATGCGCGCGCGGTAGGACGCGTCGGCGACCGTCTCGTCGCCGTCACACTTGATGAAGCGGGTGATCCCGTCCTCGAAACTCAGTGCAACTTGGAAAGTCATGGAAAACAGCTCGATTCGCGAAGAATGGGAAAGAAATCAGATGTGGTAGATGTCGACCACGTGGTGGATGTAGTCGTTCTTGAGCACGACCTTCTTCTTCAGGATCAGAGGCTGCTCACCAGAGAAGTCGATGGTGTAGAACGAATTCCCGAAGTACGTGTCGACCGTGTTGTACCGGAAGTAGAGCGTGAACCAGTTGAACCGGACGTCCACGACGTCGCCGCGACGGTCGGTGACCTCGACGTTCGAGATGTTGTGACCGGTGCGGGGTTCCGGAAGGCTCGTCGCGCTCGACCGGTCGGTCTTGATGCGGAACACCCGGTCCTCGATGCCACCACGGTTGGCGTAGTAGATCAGGGAGATCTCGGTCATCGGGTCGGTGGTCAGTTCACCGTCGTCGGCCCACGCCGGCATCCAGAACTCGGAGTCGGGGTGATAGCACTCGATCCACTTCTCGAACTCGCGGTCGTCGAGGTAGCGGGCCTCACGGTAGAGGAACTGCTCGATGGCGTGCTGGGTGACAGTGCTTTCGGCTACTGCAGTCATGTTCGTCGTCTCCCTCAGCGGTTGTTCGCGGCAACGTCGGCGTCGAGCGCCTTGGTGAGCGCTTGTACCCAGTAGCCGTGCTGGATCGGGTAAAGGCCCTCGTCCTCGGTCTTCACACCACTGGAGATGGGATTGATGCCGATCTTCTTCGCACCCTCGTCGGGGCCCTGGAGTTGGTGGGTGACACCGCGGCTGAGGTCGTTGAACGGTGCGGCTCCGGCCTGGTACGTCTTCTGGCAGGAGCGGAACTCCTCGAGATCGTCCGGGGTGGCCATGCCGGTGGCGTTGAAGAAGTCCTCGTACTGGCGGATGCGGGCGGCACGTGCCGTGCGGCTCTCACCCTTGGGGGCGATGCAGTAGATGGTGACCTCGGTCTTGTCGACGGAGATCGGACGGAAATGCCGGATCTGCGAACCGAACTGGTCCATCAGGTACACGTTCGGGTACAGGCACAGGTTGCGGGACACACCGATCATCCAGTCGGCGCGATCCTCCCCGTACTCGGCGACCAGTTCGTCGCGACGCTCGTTCAGCGGACGGTTGGCGGGGTCGGCCCACTTCGTCCACAGCAGCAGATGACCGTTGTCGAACGAGTAGTAGCCGCCCTGCTGCTTCGACCACTTGCCGGCGTCCATCGCCTTCGTGGCGTTGGTGGACTCGCCCGACTCCCGGCGCGACGTGGTCGCGGCGTAGTTCCAGTGGGTGGCGGACACGTGGTAGCCGTCGGCACCGTTCTCGGTCTGCAGCTTCCAGTTGCCGTCGTAGGTGTAGGTGGACGCACCGCGCAGGACCTCGAGGCCGTCGGGCGACTGGTCGACGATCATGTCGATGATCTTCGTGGTGTCACCGAGGTGCTCCTCGAGCGGCGGGACGTCGGCGTTGAGGCTGCCGAACAGGAAACCGCGGTAGTTCTCGAACCGCGCGACCTTGGTGAGGTCGTGGGAGCCGTCCTTGTTGAACTGTTCCGGGTAGCCGGCCTCACGCGGGTCCTTGACCTTGAGGAGCTTGCCCGAATTGTTGAACGTCCAGCCGTGGAACGGGCAGGTGAACGTGGTCCGGTTGTCCGTCTTGCGCCTGCACAGCATGGCGCCGCGGTGGCTGCACGCGTTCACCAGGGCGTTGAGTTCGCCCTCCTTGTTGCGGGAGATCACGATCGGCTGGCGGCCCATGTACGTGGTGAAGTAGTCGCCGACATTCGGGATCTGGCTTTCGTGGGCCAGGTAGATCCAGTTGCCCTCGAAGATGTGCTTCATCTCGAGTTCGAACAGGTCCTCGTCGGTGAAAACGCTACGTCGCACCTGGTAGCGACCGGTTTCCGCGTCCTCGACGAGCGCGTCGGCCAGCTTGGCGCGCACGTCGTCGGACGGCGCTGTGTACAGGGTGTCAGTCATGGGATCCTCCAAGATCTCCGGGGGCTTGCGCCCTGTGAGGGCGCCCGGGTCCGGCAATGAATTCCACTCTTGCAGCCTGTGCGCTGCATCACACTAGGCATTTACCGAGTACTGACTAGGACGTGTTCGGCATGCGTACGCCGAGGCTCGGAGGGCCTCGGCGTACGCATCGGGGTGCGGTCGTCACGCGGCGGGCGTGAACTTCTCCCGGAAGATGCGTCGCGGAGCCATGCGCCGGCGCTTGAACGCCTTGACTCCGGCGTCGACCATCGCCGGCGGCCCGCACAGGTACCCGGAGTAGCCGCGACAGGTGTCGAAGTCCTCCACGAACGCGTCGGTGACGTAGCCCGTCCGGCCGGACCACGTCGAATCGCTCAGACACGGAACGTATCGGAACCCCGGGTGTGCGCGTTCCCACTCCCGAAACAGGTCGACGTCGTACAGGTCGGCTGCTTCCCGCACGCCGTGATAGAGGTGGATCGCGCGTTCCGGTGCGACGGTGAGTGCCTGGCGGACCATCGATTTCAGCGGGGCGAGCCCGGTTCCGCCGCCGAGCAGGATCATCGGACCCTCGTCCTCCGGATCGAGACGGAAGTCGCCGAGCGGCCCCGCCATCTCGACGCGCTCGCCGACTGACAGCGCGCCGAAGACCCAACCGTCCGTCGCGACTCCGCCCGGCTGTCTGCGGACGTGGAACTCGAGTTGTTTCGACTCGCCCGGCGTGTTCGCCATCGAGTACTGGCGGCGGTGGTCGGTGCCGGGTACTCGTAGTTCGACGTACTGCCCCGCGGAGAATTCGAGCGGGCTGTCGAGCGTGACGAGAACCCGCCGCGTGTCACGGGCGACGTCCTCGATCGCGCTCACGGTGCCGACCAGGTCCCGCAGGGCGTGGACGGTGCCCGCCGGCGCCGTGTCCAGGCGTTCCACCACGGTGTCACCACACGGAGTGGCCTGGCAGGCCAGGGCGAATCCCTGCTCGCGCTCGGCCTGGGTCAGCGTGGTCTCGGGCGAGCGCCCGTGATCGACCGATCCCGACACGACCCGCAGCTTGCACGTTCCGCACGTGCCCTGGTTGCACGAGTTCGGCATCCACACGCTGCCCCGGAGGAAAGCGTCGAGTATCGGCTGGTCGGTGCGGCATTCCACCCTGTCCGCGGCGACCGAGACGGTGACGGTCACGGCTACACCTCCCACGTGGCCCGGAGGGCGGTCGGGCCGCGGAAACCCCAGCCCCAGAACTCCACGTCCGCGCCGGAGTCACGTTCGAGGTTCGGGATCGCCTCGAACAACTCCTCGAGGCCGATGCGGCAGACGTGGTTCGCGAAGTAGATACCCGCGCACGCGTGATTGCCGGAACCGAACGCCAGGTGGGGGAGCGGGGGGCGCGTCATGTCGTAGTCGGAGGGGGCGTCGTAGACGGCGGTGTCGTGGTTGGCCGAACCGTAGGACAGCAGGACCACGGATCCTTCGGGAAGGAACACGTCCCCGAGCGTGACGTCCTTGGTGCTGATGCGGGCCGTGGCCGACCAGATCGGGGAGGTCCAGCGCATTCCTTCGGATATCGCCCGCGGAATCAGGGCAGGCTCGTCGATGACGGCCTCGAGCTGCTCGGGGCGGGTGAACAGGCCCACGAGTGTCGATGCCATGCCGTGCCCGGGTTCCTGCATCGCGCCCAGCAGGTAGACGAAGAGCGTGGGGTAGATGTACTCGCGGTCGCGGACTTTACCTTCGGGCATGCCGTCGTGCAGCCAGTGCGAGATGGCGCTGTCGTCGGGTTCGACGGTCCACTTGTCGATGAGCGGATCGACGACGGCCCGGATCTCTGCCTTGGCCTCGTCCCCCTGCACGAATCCCTCCGGGTTCGTGAACTCGCCGTCCGCGTCCACCCCGGCATTGGTGAAGGAGTTCGACAGCCGGTGGAACCAGTCACGCAACGTGTCCGAGCTGACGTCGTTCAGCCCCAGGAGATCACCGAGTGCGCGCACGCTGACGGGTTCGCAGTACTGCGAGACCAGATCGGCCTTGCCGTCGTTCTCGAACTGCTCCACGTAGCGACGCGCGATGGGGCGGACGAGTCCGTCGACCCAGCGGTCCACCTCCGACGGTTGCAGTGCGGGGTCGACCATCGAGCGGAGGTCGCGGTGGATCTCGCCGTTGACGCCGATCACCGCCGGGTGGCCGAACGTGCGGCCACCGGCCTTGGTGATGATCCCCTCGAAGTCGGGGCTGTTGGCGATGGTGCGGCACAAGTCGGCAGTGGTCGCGACGAACGAGCCGAGGACCGGGACGTAGGCCAGCGGCGCCTCGGCGCGCAGCCGCTCGTAGACGGGGTACGGGTTGCGCTCGAGTTCCGTCATCGTGATCTCGTCGATCCAAGAGAGGGTGGCGGTCATCTGAATCTCCTCATTCAAAGCAACTGCTCGGAAACAACTTTCGTTGTGTGAGCGGGGTGAGGAAGAAGGTAGGCCGTCGCAGGAGGGTGGTCTAGCCACTCTGCGCGGTCTCTGGACCATCTGCGCGACTACTTGTGATTGCGGTCTCAGTTATCCTCGACTGGGCGTGACGACACGGTTTCAATGAGGTCGGAACGATTCTTCAGTGAGGCAGGTGCATGACGATGGCATCGAAGATCACCGAAACCCAGGACTGGGATGCGGCGTCGAGGGCGGTGGCCGGTGCGTACTTTCCCCACACGTTGACCGACTTGTCGCCGAACGGAGCGATGAAGCTGTCGATGCGGACCGTTGACCTCGGCCCCGTCACTCTCGGGAGGCTGGGCTGGGGTGCCGACGTGTCGATCGAGTGCGACTATCCGGATGCGTACGAGATCAACATTCCGCTGTCCGGTTCGCTGGAGTCCTGTTCGCAGGGCGACACGGTGCTGTCGCGCCCAGGTCAGGCCACGGTCTTCCGGGCGGATGAGCCGACCCTGATCACCCGGTGGAGCGGCGACTGCTCGGTGCTCGGCGTCAAATTCGACAGCGACTACCTCGAGCAGGAGGCTGACCGGATCCTCGGCTCCGACCTGCGGCCCGGGCTGCACCTACCGTCGCAGATCGATCTCACCGAGGCCCCGGGACACAGCTGGTTTCGTCTGGTGCGCTCATTGACCGCGCAACTGCGGGAGCCGGCCGACCTCCTGGCCAACCCGGTGGTCGGCCCACAGCTCGCCGGCGCGATCACCTCGGCGTTCATCCTGGCCGTCACGCCCGACGAGGAGGTGCGCGGGGGCGCACCCCGACCACGAATCGTCAAGCGGGTGCTCGACGGACTCAACGACGACCCGGCCCGCGCCTGGACGGCAGCCGACATGGCAGAACTGGCGGGTACCAGCGTCCGCCGGTTGCAGGAAGGGTTTCGCGAGTACGTCGGGCGCAGTCCGTCGGAATGCCTCCTCGACATCCGCCTGAGTCGCGCGGACGCCGACCTGCGGGCGCTGGAACCCGGTGTCACGGTCTCCGAGGTCGCTGCCCGGTGGGGGTTCACCCATGCGGGCCGGTTCTCTGCCGCGTACCGCCGGCGGTACGGCAAATCCCCGTCAGAGCTGATTCGCTTCTGACGGGGATCGCGGCGGGTGTGCGGTTACTTGTTGCCGAAGTACGAGACGTCGTCGTTGCCGATGAGGTCGGGGACCGTCCAGCCGTCGAGGTCGTATTCGGACAGGCACTGCTCGGCGAAGCCCTTCATGGACGCGACGTCGCCACGGTTCTCGGCGGCGAACAGCAGTTCCGCCTTGACGTTTTCGTGGTTGCCGGAGTAGTTGCGCTCGTAGAGTTCGTGCCGGCCGCCGAACTCACTGCCGATCGAATCCCACAGTGCCTTCATGATCTTGACACGTTCGACGGCGGTCATGCCGTCGGAGCCGCGGACGTACTTGTCGAGGTACGGGCGGACGTCGGGGCTCTTGAAGTCGCGGGCGCTCGAGGGCAGGTAGATCAGCCCGGACGCGACGTCCTGTTCGATGATCTCCTTGATCCGCGGGTAGCCCTGGATCATGAACATGCGGTACGTGAGGCCGTATTCGAGCTTGGGGATGACGGTGTCGCCGATCCACGGCTCGGGGTTGCGTGCCATCGATTCGGTGAGTGACCAAAACAGGTTTCGCCAGCCGATGACCTCACCGACGCGGGTCTGCACGCCGCGGAAACCGCCCGCGCCGGTGGCGTCGAGGGCCTTCATCAGCATGCCGGCGATGAAGTCGAGCTTCACGGCGAGACGGGTGCAGCCCTGGAACGTGAAGCGGGGCAGGAATCCGGACTGCGGGAAGAAGCCGTTGATCTTGTCGACGTCGCCGTACATGAAGACGTTCTCCCACGGCACCAGCACCTTGTCGAAGATGAAGATGGTGTCGTTCTCGTCCATGCGGCTCGACAGCGGGTAGTCGAACGGGGTGCCCATCACGGCCGCGTTCTGGGTGAACGAGGACCGGCAGATCAGCTTCACGCCCGGTGCGTCCATCGGGACGGTGCAGATCAGGGCGAATTCCTTCTTCTTGATCGGCAGGCCGTAGTGGGCGATGAAGTTGTAGTTGGTGATGGCCGAGCCGGTGGCCACGACCTTGGCGCCGGAGACGATGAGGCCGGCGTCGGTCTCCTTCTCGACCTTCATGAACACGTCCCCCACCTCGTCGGGCGGGAGCTGGCGGTCGACGGGCGGGTTGATGATCGCGTGGTTCCAGTACAGGACCTTCTCCTGCGATTCCTTGTACCAGCGTTCGGCGTTGTCCTGGAACGGGGAGTACAGCTCCTTGTTGGCATGCAGGGTGCCGAGGAAGGAGGCCTTGTAGTCGGGGGAGCGGCCCATCCAGCCGTACGTCATCCGCGCCCAGGTGGCGATCGCGTCGCGTTCCTTCAGCAGGTCGTCCGAGGACTTCGGCGCCTTGAAGAACGGCATCGTGACGCCGCCGTTGCCGGTGTCGGTGGGGGTGGTGACCTTGTCGACGTGTTCGCCGGTGTGCATCGAGTCGTAGAGGCGTGCGGTCATCCGGATCGGGTTGCGGAACGCCGGATGCGTGGTGACGTCCTCGACACGCTCGCCGTGCAACCAGATTTCGCGGTCGTCGCGCAGCGACTCGATGTATTCGTCACCGGTCATCGGGCGCGACGCGAAGTTGGCGGTGCGGTTGGCCTCGCAGTCTGCGGCCGGGTTGACCTTCGTCGGGTCGAGCGCGGTCTCGGGAGCGCTTTCGGTGGTGGTCATGGAATGTCCTTTCGGATCGGGCGGTCAGTTGACGGGCTGAAGATGGAATGGGGTGAAGGAGGTGGTGGAGTCGAACCAGCCGTTGTTCGGATCGTCCATCGATCCGTTCCACGCGGCCGACGCGGACGGTGAGCCGAGGTCGTGGAAGGTGCTCCGGTAGAAAAGCAGCGGGTCCTTGCCGCTGGATTCGGCCGCGACGATCTCACCGATGAAGATGATGTGGTCGCCGCCGTCGTACTCGGCCCACGGCCGGCACGACAACGTGGCGGCGGCACCGCAGATGATGGGGGCGGTCGGTCCGTCGGCCCACACGGGTTCGGGGTTCTGCGGTCGCCCGGCGAAATGCATCGCGGTGTCCACCTGGTCGGCGGCGAGAATGTTGACGGCGAACGGCGACTTGCTCAAGTAGTTGCAGGCCTTGGACTTTCGGGTCAGGGTGATCTGGCACAGTCTCGGCTCGATCGAGACGGCGGTGAAGGCGGTGACCGTCGCTCCGTGCGGCAGGCCCTCGGAGTTGGCGCACGTGATGACCGTGACTCCGCTGGCAAACTGCCCGAAAATGTTCCGGAGTTCGCGTTGCTCCATGGTCGGAGCCTCCCTTCCTGTCCGGGGCGCTGATGAGGTACGGACGAAAGTACGACCGTGGGAACGGTGCGTCGATCCGCTGAGCGCGGAGGTGATCCGCTTTGCGCGGTGACTTGGATCACGCCGAAAATTGCAATCGAAGGTGTCCGTAGTCACACTGGTGCCATGCTGCCCGCGTCCAAGCTGATTCGCCCCGAAGATTGGGACGAAGCGTCGCACGTGGTGTCGGACGTGTACTTCCCGCACCGGCTGACCCCGCTGAACAGGTCGAACGCGGGCAACACCGTCGCGGAGGCGGTGGAACTCGGGCCCGTGAAGATCACCCATATCGGTTGGGGCGCCGACGTGTCGATCCAGTCCGACCACCCTGGCGCGTATGCGATCAACGTGCCGCTGTCGGGACATCTGGAATCGGTGACCGGCAAGCACGAGGTGTCGTCCGTGCCCGGGGAGGGAACGATATGCCCACCCGACACGACGACGCTGATCACCGACTGGAGCAAGGACTGCTCGATCATCGGCGTGCGCGTCGACCGCGACTACCTGCACCGCGAGATGGCGCGGATCCTGGCGCGGCCAGGGCTGCGACTTCCCCCGCAGCTGGACCTGACCAGCGAGAACGGTGCCAGCTGGCTGGCCCTGGTGCGGTCACTGCTCGACCAGATGCTGCGGTCGGACGGCATCTACACGAACCCGCTCGTCGCCGAGCAACTGTCGGGGGCGGTCACCACGGCACTGGTCCTGGCGGCGATCCCGGACGACGAGACGGCCGGTGCGGGTACCCGGCCGCGCATCGTCAAGCGCGTCATCGACGAGATCCACGCCGACCCCGCGCGGGCGTGGACGGCGGGCGAGATGGCCGGGATCGCGGGCGTCGGCGTCCGCCGCCTGCAGGAGGGATTCCAGGAGTACGTCGGGGTGAGCCCCCGCGACTACCTGCTGAACGTGCGGCTCGAACGCGTCCACGACGACCTGCTGCGCGCGGACGGTTCGTCGACGGTCGCCGAGGTCGCGATGCGCTGGGGATTCACCCACACGGGGCGGTTCGCGGCGGCGTACCGCCGGAAGTACGGCGTGGCGCCCTCGGAAGCGCTCCGGGGCTGACGGTGCGGCGTCAGCTCACGTAGGAGAAGATCGTCGCCATCCCGGCGGCAAGGTGATAGTCGTTGTGACAGTGCGTGATCCACTGACCGGGGTTGGTCGTGTCGATGTCGGCGGCGACGGTCTGCCCGGGAAGCACGATCACGGTGTCCTTCCGCGGTCCCGAACCGTCCGACCGGGCGACGGCGAACGTGTGCCCGTGCAGGTGCATGGGGTGGAACATCATCGTGGGGTTCGTATAGACCAGCCGCACTCGCTGGTCCCGGTGGACGGTCAGCGGGGTGTGGTCGGGGTAGGCCTTGCCGTTCACCGTCCACACGTACTGCATCATGTGGCCGCCGAGCGACGCCTCCAGGGTGACACCCGGGTCGACGACGGGTAACCGGACGGCGTCGGTGGCCCGCAGGCCGACCACGGTGAGTGGGGGAGGGCCCAGCTCACGGGGCGCCACGGCGGGGTCGGGTTGCGCGCCGCCGCCGGTGCGCACCACCGCGAATCCCTGCGCACCCTTCCCCTCTGCGGCCGCGACCAGCGGGAACACCCCGTCCTGAAGGGTGACGACGGCGTCGTACCGCTCGCCCATGCCGATCAGCACCGAGTCGGTGTCGACCGGTTCGACGGGGAAACCGTCCGTGTCCGTGACGGTCAGCCGGTGTCCACCCAGCGCGACCCGGAACGCGGTGTCGTCGCCCGCGTTGATCAGCCGGATGCGGGCTCGCTGCCCCGGCCGTGCGGTGAAGACGGTCGGATCGCCGGGTGGTTTCCCGTTCAGCAGGTACACCGGGTACCGGACGTCGCCGGAGTCACCGCCGAGCACGCGCGACGTCATCTCGGGCATGGACGTCATCCGCCCGCCGTGGAGTTCGTCGAAGACCTGCGAGGGCGTGCGGTCGGTCAACCAGTCGGAGAGCACGACGACGAACTCGGCGTCGTAGTTCGCGGGAGCCCCGGGATCGTCGATGATCAGAGCCCCGTACAGCCCTCGGCCGCGCTGGAGATCGCCGTGCGTGTGGTACCAGTACGTGCCCGGGTCGGGCGGGATGAAGTCGTAGACGAACTCTGTGTCCGCCGGTATCGGAGCCTGCGTGACATCCGGGACCCCGTCCATGTCGTTGCGGATGGCCAGCCCGTGCCAGTGCACGGTGGTGGAATCCGGCAGCTGGTTGCGAAACCGCACCTGGACCCTGTCCCCGACGTTCGCCCGCAGGATCGGGCCCGGCAGCTGCGCGTTGTACAGCCACGCAGCAGTGCGTTTACCTGCGAGGTCGACGTCGGACTGCGTCGCGGAGAGTTCGTACCCGACCGGTCTGCCGCCGGGAAACCGGCGTTCCTCGGACTCGGCGTACGCGCGCACCTCCGGGGAGTCGGGCCCGATCGCAGCCTCGGTGTCGTCGCTGCGGGCGCAGGCCCCGGTGAACCCGAGGAGTGCGGCTCCCGCTCCCCACTGCAGCACACGCCGCCGGGACAACTGCGCGTCGAGTGGACGGTTCCCAGGCATCCCCACGCTCCTTCCGCGGGTAGACCGTTTCCCGTGACGCTACTCGGGCGGATTACGCCAGGGCACCGATTCGCGCCCGGTCGCGGAGGGCGATGAGTTCGCGGGCGTGCGCCTCCAGTTTGCGGTCCTCGTCGGACCGGGGCACCCACTGCTGCACTGCGGTTGCGGCGCCGTCCTCGTCGACGGCGGCGACGACGGTGAGGCAGTGGGTGGTGAGGTTCATTTCGCGGGTGCGCGGGTCACCGGATCGCACGTGCACCGAGATGTGCATGGTCTGCGCGCCGGTGTGCAGCAGGCGGGCGTCGACCTCGACGACGTGACCGATCTGGATCGGGCGGTAGAAGCGCACCCCGCCGGCGTAGACGGACACGCACGGCGTGCCGTTCCACGACGTGCCGCACAGGTAGGCGGCCTCGTCGATCCAGCGCATCACGGTTCCGCCGTGGGTCTTGCCGCCCCAGTTGACGTCGGTGGGCGCGGCGAGGAAGCGGGTGAGCGATTCCGGTGCGGTGCCCGCGTCGGTGTAGTTCTGCTTGCTCATCGCCTCTTCGATGTCGGCTCGCAGGCCGATCCGCATGACCGCCTCCTCGGACTCGGCGCGGTCGGTGGCGGTGACGGGCTGCCACGGCGGCACACTCGTCGGCTTACCGGAGTCGTCGACGGCGACGAAGATGATCAGGCAGTTGCTGGCCTCGGTGAACTGTCCGGTGCGCGGGTCGGCCGACGACACGGTGCACTGGATGTGCATGCTCGAGCGCCCGGTGTGGACGAGCCGCGCTTCGACCTCGACGAGATGGCCCGACTCGATGGACCGGGTGAACTTGATGTTTCCCACATAGGCGGTGACGCAATAGCTCCCGCTCCAGCCGACCGCGCAGGCGTAGGCGGCCTTGTCGATCCATTCGAGGATCCGGCCACCCTGGACGGCTCCTCCGAGCGTCGCCACCTCGGTGGGTGCGGCCAGGAAGCGGAGGGTGATGCTGCGGGGAGGCGTGGTCATCGATGTGATCCTCGGGGATTCGACGTGGCCGGCACGAGGGCGCGAACCGGGAACGGCGAAACGTCGTTGTCCGCCGGTGGCGGGGGAAATTATCCCACAGATGCACCGGGCCGACCCGTGCGCGATGTGAACGGACCGAGGTTGACGAAAGCGTGTGACCACGCGCACACTCGACATCGATCGCACAGCGTTCTAGATGTACGCACAGCGTACGAGAGGATCGGATCAGGTGATGACCTCGACATCGACGACGACCGCACCTCATGTGGACCAGGCAGGCCTCGACCACGTCGACCGGGAGTTCTACCTCCCCGCGCAGCGAGTGCTGCCGTGGAAGGCGAACCTCGCGGCACTTCCCGGCGAACCGGGAACTCCGCTCCGCATCGCGGGAATCGTGCGCTCACGCGACGGCGAACCGCTGTCGGGGGCGGAGCTCGAGATCTGGCACGCCGACGCCGACGGCTGCTACTCCGGGTACTCCGTCGAGATTCTGCGCAACAACCTGCGCGGCATCGTCGTCACGTGCGCCGGGGGCCGCTTCGACATATCGACCGTGCAGCCAGCGCCGTGTGAATTCTCCAGCGCCCGAGCCGAAGCCGATATCGGACACGTCAACGTCGTCGTGCATGCGCGCGGCTTCCGGCCGCTCGAGACGCGCCTGGTGCCGACGCCGGGCGCATCACGAGAAGTGGTCGCGTCCGCCGTCGAGTCGCTCGTCGACCTCGGTGCCGGCGGACAGGTCTCCTGCTCGACCCGATCTGACCGACGTGACGCCGTCAGCCGGCGAAACCCATATCCGCGCTCAGGGCGGCCGCGGCGGCGAGGACGCAGGGAACGGCCTGTTCCCGGAACTGCGCCGGAGTGTTCCGCGCGGACGACGTGGAGCACGCGACCACGCCGACCACTGTGCCGCCCGCGTCGTGGACGGGGGCGGCCAGCGAAATCAGCCCCTTCTCCAACTCCTCGGACGTCAGGGCGAACCCCTGCTCGCGGACCTTGGCGAGTTCCCGCTCGAGTTCGGCTGCCGTGCCGATGGTCTCGGGTCCGAGTTTCTCGAACGTCGACTCGGCGACCACCCGCTCGACCACGTCCGCGGGGGCCCAGGCCAGGAGCGCACGGCCCATGGACGTGGCGTACGCGGGGACGCGGGTGCCGACGGAGACGTTGATGCTCATGATCCGCCGGACGGGAACGCGCGCCGCGTAGACCACGTCGGCGCCGTCGAGCACGCCGAGCGACGCGGACTCCTGCGTCTTCTCGGCCACCTCGAGCAGCCGGGGCATCGCGGCCTCGATCAGTGCGTGCGACTCCGAGTAGTGCTGTCCGATGCTGAGCACGCGGGGCGTGAGCGACCACCGGCCTCCCGAGCCGGCGACGTACCCCAGCTTCTGCAGGGTGAGCAGGATCCGGCGGACCGCGGGACGCGACAGTCCCGCTTCCGTGGCGAGTTCGGCGAGCGTGGGGTTCGGACGCTGCGCGTCGAACGCGAGGAGCACTGCGAAGCCGCGCTCGATGCTCTGGATGTAATCGCGATCGCTCTCGGTCATTGCGGCCTCCACCAGCGATTCGTCTGCGTCTTCGGACTCGGGGTTGACATTTCAATGTGACTGCGCGCACAGTAGTGGTGTACGCACAGCGTGATATTAGTACGCACAGCGTACACCATGCAAGATCTTCGGCGCGTGAACACCCACCGCGTCGCCCAAAACTCGATATCAGCCCAATCCGATCCCCTCCCAGCCCAAGGAGAAACAGATGACCACCACCGAGAGCCCCACCGCAGCCGGATCCGGCTCCGCCGCCACCGACAAGTTCAAGGCCGAGCGCGTCACCGCCGACACCTCGCCGGAGCGGCTCGCGGCCATCGCCAAGGACGCACTCGGCGCACTCAACGACGTGATCCTGAAGCACGGCGTCACCTACCCCGAGTACCGCGTGTTCAAGCAGTGGCTCATCGACGTGGGCGAGGGCGGCGAATGGCCGCTGTTCCTCGACGTGTTCATCGAGCACTCGGTCGAAGAAGTCCTCGCTCGCAGCCGCAAGGGCACCAAGGGCAGCATCGAGGGCCCGTACTACATCGAGAACTCGCCCGAGCTGCCGTCGAAGTGCACCCTGCCGATGCGGGAAGAGGACGAGAAGATCACCCCGCTCGTCTTCTCCGGCCAGGTCACCGATCTCGACGGCAACGGCCTCGCCGGCGCGAAGGTCGAACTGTGGCACGCCGACAACGACGGCTACTACTCGCAGTTCGCTCCGCACCTGCCCGAGTGGAACCTGCGCGGCACCATCATCGCCGACGAGGAGGGCCGCTACGAGATCACCACGATCCAGCCGGCGCCCTACCAGATCCCGACCGACGGCCCGACCGGTCAGTTCATCGAGGCGCAGAACGGTCACCCGTGGCGTCCCGCGCACCTGCACCTCATCGTGTCGGCGCCGGGCAAGGAGTCGGTGACCACGCAGCTGTACTTCAAGGGTGGCGAGTGGATCGACAGCGACGTCGCGTCGGCTACCAAGCCGGAACTCATCCTCGACCCGAAGACCGGTGACGACGGCAAGAACTACGTCACCTACAACTTCGTGCTCGACCCCGCGTGACCCGTTCCGCCCGTAGAGAAAGTGATCCGATGACCGACCTGTCGATCGTCTCCGTCGAAACGACGATCCTCGATGTGCCGTTGGTGCGTCCCCACAAGTTCGCCACCACGTCGATGACGGCGCAGCCGCTGCTGCTCGTCGCCGTCACGACCGCGGGCGGCGTGACCGGTTACGGCGAGGGCGTCGTCCCCGGCGGCCCGTGGTGGGGCGGCGAATCGGTGGAGACGATGCAGGCGATCGTCGAGCGGTATATAGTCCCGGTTCTGCTGGGGCGTGGTGTCGACGAGATCACCGGCATCATGCCGGACATCGAACGAGTCGTCGCCAATGCACGTTTCGCGAAAGCCGCCGTCGACGTCGCGTTGCACGACGCCTGGGCCCGAAGCCTGGGTGTGCCCGTACACACGCTGCTCGGCGGCGCCTTCCGAAAGAGTGTCGACGTCACGTGGGCCCTCGGCGCCGCACCCGCCGAGGAGATCATCGAGGAGGCCCTCGATCTCGTCGAGTCGAAGCGGCACTTCAGTTTCAAGTTGAAGATGGGTGCGCTCGATCCCGCCGTCGACACTGCCCGGGTGGTCCAGATCGCGCAGGCTCTGCAGGGCAAGGCCGGCGTCCGCATCGACGTCAACGCCCGCTGGGACAGGCTCACCGCGCTGAAGTACGTGCCCCGCCTCGTCGACGGCGGCGTCGAACTGATCGAGCAGCCCACACCCGGTGAGCAACTCGAGGTCCTCGCCGAGCTCAACCGACTCGTCCCCGTCCCGGTGATGGCGGACGAGAGCGTGCAGACTCCGCACGACGCCCTCGAGGTCGCACGCCGCGGCGCCGCGGACGTCATCGCCCTCAAGACCACCAAATGTGGCGGCCTGCAGAAGAGCCGCGAGGTGGTCGCAATCGCCAAGGCAGCCGGAATCGCCTGCCACGGAGCCACGTCCATCGAAGGCCCGATCGGGACCGCGGCGTCCATCCACTTCGCGTGCGCGGAACCCGGCATCGACTTCGGCACCGAACTGTTCGGACCGCTGCTGTTCAGCGAGGAGTTGCTGCAGGAACCGATCCGCTACGCCGACGGCCAGGTGTTCCTGCCCGAGGGGCCCGGACTCGGAGTCGAGCTCAACATGGACGCAGTCAAGACCTGGACCAGGAACTAAGGAGCACACCACCCGATGGCACTCTTTCACGTCCGCATGGACGTCGCCATTCCCCGAGACCTCGACCCGAAGGTGCGGGACGAGACCATCGCCAAGGAGAAGGCGTACTCGCAGGAGCTCCAACGCTCCGGCAAGTGGCCCGAGATCTGGCGCATCGTGGGGCAGTACAGCAACATCAGCATCTTCGACGTCGAGTCGGCCGACGAACTGCACGAGATCCTGTGGAACCTTCCACTGTTCCCGTACATGAACATCGAGATCATGCCGCTCACCAAGCACGGTTCCGACGTCAAATAGGCCCTCCGGGCCCGTGCGCGGTCAGCGAGTCTCTGGACTCGTCAACCGCTCACGGGCGCGGAGCGCCTGCGAGCAGCTGGTCCACCGCGCGCACGCTGAGGACGTGGTCGAGTGCCATGGTGGCGCTGCCGACGACGCCCGACAGTTCCCCGTGCGTCCAGGGGAGGATCTGAAGCTGTTGGGTGGCAACGGCGATGGCGTTGCCGTAGAGGGTTTCGCGTAGCCCCGCGACGAACGTGTCGTAGGCCTGCGCCATGTCGCCGCCGACGATCACGACCTCCGGGTTGAGGAGGTTGATCGCGCCCGACAGGACCTCGCCGATCTGCCGCCCGCTCTCACGGATCATCCGCCGCGCCTCGGCGTCCCCGGCCAGGGCGAGCGTGATCACGTCGCGGATGTGGGTGACTTCGCGTCCCTGCTCCTGCAGATTGCGGACCAGCGCCCACCCGCCGGCCACGGCCTCGATACAACCCACATCACCGCAGCGGCACACCACACCTTGTGCCGCTGCGGTTTTCGTGTGCCCGATTTCGCCCGCCGCGCCGAGGGCGCCCCGCTGGAGCACGCCACCGGACACGAGTCCGGCGCCCAGTCCGGTCGACGCCTTGATGAGCAGCATGTCGGCGAAGTCGCGACGTTCTCCGCGCCGCTCCGCCAGCACCATGACGTTGGCGTCGTTGTCGACGAAGACGGGCGCGTCGGTGACGTCGGCGAGGAACGGCTGGAGAGGGACGCCGTCCCAGCCCGACATCATGGGGGAGTTCAGGCTGCACCCGCGTTCGGTGTCGACGGTCCCGGGGAGGCTGATCCCGATCCCGACCGTCCGTCCCGCGGTCTCGCCCAGACTCTCGCGCAGCGCGATGAGGCGTTGCGCGATGACGGGCATCAGCTCGGCCGGGCTGGTGCCGATCTCCTGCTCCACGTCCTCGGAGACGATGACGTCGCCGGCGAGGTCGCAGATGGCCAGTTGGGTGCGGCTCCGGCCGATGGCCGCCGACAACACGACACCGGCCTGAACGTGAAACGAGAGCTTCACCGGCGGCCGACCACCGGTCGAGACGCCCTCCTCGCGTTCGACGACGAGCCCCGACGCCTGCAGCGAAGACACCCGGGCCGCGACAGCGGTGCGGGAGAGGCCGGTGAGGGTGCCGATCTCGGTGCGAGTCGTTGCTTGCCCTGCGCGAATGAGGGCGAAGACGTCGCCACCCGTCGCCGGGGAGGTCGTCGAGCGAGGCGTCCGCATGCAGGCCATTCAACCAACCGGACACGCGTCTGACAACGTAAGGCCGTGATCTTTGTTCGCAGAAATACTTAAGTCTGTATTGATCGAAAGCCAAAGGTCGCCTACTGTCGTCTGTGACGGCCCACACATCCGGCTTTCAGAGGGAGATGACATGTCACCAGCGACCACCGTGGAACCGTGCGATTTCGTCGTGTTCGGCGGAACCGGCGACCTGGCGGTTCGTAAGCTGCTTCCCGCGCTCTACCTGCGCGATCGGGACGGCCAGCTGCCCGCCGAAACCCGCGTGATCGGTGCCTCGCGAGCCGGTCTCGACACCGACGGTTACCGCGACAAGGTGCGGGGAGAACTCGCGCGGTTCGTCTCCAGCGATCAGCTGGATTCGGACACCTGTGAGCGATTTCTCAATCGCCTCGAATACGTCTCCGTCGACGCCGCGGATCCGGCGAACTGGGCGGGCCTGAGCGAGTGTCTCGCCGCCAGGGAAGGGGCGATCCGGGTCTTCTACCTGGCCTGCGCTCCCGGTCTGTTCGGGCCGATCTGTGAGAACCTCGCCCTGAACGGTCTCGCCGACGCGCAGTCCCGCGTCGTGCTGGAGAAGCCGATCGGACACGACGTCGCCTCGGCCCGCGCCGTCAACGACGCGGTCGGCGCCGTGTTCGAGGAATCGCAGATCTTCCGCATCGACCACTACCTCGGCAAGGAAAGCGTCCAGAACCTTCTGGTCACGCGATTCGCCAACACGTTCCTCGAGCCGCTGTGGAACTCCTCGTCCATCGACCACGTGCAGATCAACGTCGCCGAGTCGCTCGGAGTCGGCAGTCGCGGCGGCTACTACGAGTCGGCGGGTGCCCTGCGCGACATGCTGCAGAACCACCTCCTGCAGATGCTCTGCCTCGTCGCGATGGAACCGCCCACCTACGTCGACCGCGAGACCGTCCGAGACGAGAAGCTCAAGGTCCTCCAGGCCCTCAAGCCGATGAGCCCACAGGACGTCGAACGCTGCACGGTCGCAGGCCAGTACGGCCCCGGACTGGCCGACGGGATCGCCGTCCCCGGCTACCAGGAGGACGTCGAGAACCCGGAGAGCGCCACCGAGACGTTCATCGCCGTCAAGGCCGAGATCCAGAACTGGCGTTGGGCCGGCGTGCCGTTCTACCTGCGCACCGGCAAGCGCATGGACCGACGCTGCTCGGAGATCGTGGTGCAGTTCAAGCCCGTCCCGCACCCCATGTTCCCCGGCAGCGAGGGCCACAGCGAACCCAACCGCCTAGTCATCCAGTTGCAGCCCCACGAAGGCATGCGGCTGCACATGACGGCGAAGGAACCCGGACCCGGCGGTATCCGGCTCAAGCCGGTGTCGTTGGACCTCAACTACATCGAAACGTTCAAGCGCCCGTCGCCCGACGCCTACGAGCGGCTGCTGATGGACGTGGTCCGGGGCAACCCGACCCTGTTCATGCGCCGCGACGAGGTCGAGGCCGCCTGGGAGTGGGTCGAGCAGATCCTCGTCGGCTGGAAGAAGTCCGACCGCGCCCCGCGCCGCTACCCGGCCGGCACCAACGGACCCACCGACGCGACCACCCTGATCGAGCGCGACGGCCGCGCCTGGCACGAAGGAGTCACCGCATGACCGACGCACCCACACCGACGGCCGACGTGCACCCCGTCCTCGCCGCTGTCACCGAACGCATCATCGAGCGCAGCAAACCCGAGCGCACGATCTACCTCGACCGCATCCGGGCGGCGGGGGACCGCGGCCCGGCGCGCGGCAAGCTGGCCTGCGCGAACCTCGCGCACGGCTTCGCCGCGTCCGGCCCGGCCGACAAGAAGGCGCTGCGCAGCTTCGTCAAGCCCAACATCGCGATCGTCTCGTCGTACAACGACATGCTGTCGGCGCACCAGCCGTTCGAGCACTTCCCGCGGCAGCTGAAGGCCGCGGTCATGGAGGCCGGTGGCATCGCCCAGTTCGCCGGTGGTGTCCCCGCGATGTGCGACGGCATCACCCAGGGCCGCGACGGCATGCAGCTGTCGCTGTTCAGCCGCGACGTCATCGCGATGGCGACGGCGATCGGACTGTCCCACGACATGTTCGACGGCGCCCTCATGCTCGGTGTGTGCGACAAGATCGTGCCAGGGATGCTCATCGGCGCCCTGGGGTTCGGTCACCTGCCGACGATCTTCGTCCCGGCCGGGCCGATGACGTCCGGTCTGCCCAACAACGAGAAGTCGCGCGTGCGGCAGTTGTACGCGGAGGGCAAGGCCGAACGCGAGGAACTGCTCGACGCGGAGGCGGCGAGTTACCACGGCGCGGGCACGTGCACGTTCTTCGGCACTGCCAACTCCAACCAGCTCCTCATGGAGGTCATGGGCCTGCACCTGCCCGGATCGAGCTTCGTGAACCCCGGTACCCCGCTGCGTGAGGCCCTCACGTCGGAGGCGGGTAGGCGCGTCACCGGTCTCACCGCACTCGGCGACGACTACACGCCGGTCGGTGAGGTCGTGGACGAGAAGGCCGTGGTCAACGGTTGCGTGGCGTTGCTCGCCACCGGCGGTTCGACCAACCACACGATGCACCTCGTGGCGATCGCCCGCGCCGCCGGAATCATCCTCACGTGGGACGACCTGGCGGAACTGTCCGCGGTGGTGCCGCTGCTCGCCCGGATCTACCCCAACGGCTCGGCCGACGTGAACCACTTCCACGCGGCCGGCGGACTCGGCTACGTCGTGTCGTCGATGCTGGACGCGGGACTGCTGCACGAGGACGTGAAGACCGTCGTCGGCCCCGGGCTCCGCCGGTACACCGAGGAACCGAAACTGTCGGGCGAGGGCGTCGAATGGCAGCCGGGCACGCGAATCAGCCTCGACACCAGCGTGTTGCGCGGACCGGAAGATCCGTTCGACGTCAACGGCGGGCTCAAGATGCTCACCGGAAACCTGGGTTCGTGCGTGATGAAGACGTCGGCCGTCCACCCGGACCACCGCGTGGTGACCGCTCCGGCCCGGGTCTTCGACGATCAGCTCGACTTCCTCGCCGCGTTCGAGGCGGGCACGCTGACCGGCGATTTCGTGGCCGTACTCCGGTACCAGGGCCCGCGCGCCAACGGGATGCCCGAATTGCACAAGCTCACACCGGTACTCGGCGTTCTGCAGGACCAGGGCCGGAAGGTCGCGCTGGTCACCGACGGCCGGATGTCCGGCGCCTCCGGGAAGGTTCCCGCCGCCATCCACCTCACCCCCGAGGCGGCCGCGGACGGACCGCTCGCGCGTGTGCGTGACGGTGACGTCCTGACCGTCGACGCCGTGACCGGCTCCGTGAACGTGCACCTCGACGACGAGGAACTGGCCGCCCGCCCGGCGACCGGTCGTGCGCTCGGTGCCGACGAATGGGTCGGCACGGGGCGCGAACTCTTCGCCGGCCTGCGTGCCGCTGTCGGACCGGCCACCCAGGGCGCCAGCGTTTTCCACCCTCAACCCGTCTAAGGAGTATCTCAGTGACGAACAGCCCCTCCCTCCTCGACCGCGTCCCGGTCATCCCCGTCGTCGTCGTGGACGACCTCGGCGACGCAGTGCCGGTGGCCCGCGCCCTGGTGGCCGGCGGCATCCCGATGATCGAACTGACCCTGCGCACACCGTGTGCTCTCGACGCCATCAAGGCGATCGCGAACGAGGTGCCGGAGATCTGCGTCGGCGCGGGCACGATCGTGGAACCGGTGCAGGCCGCGCAGGCGGCCGAAGCGGGAGCACAGTTCCTGGTCTCGCCGGGTAGCACCGAAACTCTGCTGAAGGCGATGACGGACACCGGACTGCCACACCTCCCGGGCGCGGCGACGGTCTCCGAGGTGCTCTTCCTGCTCGAGCGCGGCTATCGCGAACTCAAGTTCTTCCCCGCCGAGGCGTCGGGTGGCGCGAAGTTCCTCGGCTCGATCCACTCACCCGTTCCGGCGGCACGGTTCTGCCCCACCGGCGGTATCTCGACGTCGAACGTCGGGGACTACCTGTCGCTGCCCAACGTCGGCTGCGTCGGCGGATCCTGGCTCACGCCCGCCGACGCCGTGAAGCAGAAGGACTGGGACCGGATCAGCGGCCTCGCGCGTGAGGCGGCGGCACTCGCCCGGTAGCGCGAGAAGCGGCGCGGTACGGTGATGTCGTGCGCGACAGTGACAACGGTGACTCCCCGAGGCCGGGTTCTCAGTCCTCGCTGAAGTCCGCCAACCAACATCGTGTGGTCCGCGCGCTCCAGACGTCGGGTGAGCTCACCCAGGCGGAGATCGCGCGCCGCACCGGGTTGGCGCCCGCCACCGTGTCCAACATGGTCAAGGAATTGACCGCGGCCGGGATGGTTGCCGTGCCGGGCGGCGACCACCCGGGCCAGCGGGGCCGTGCGGTGAAGCTGACCCGCAAGATGGGGCTCGCCGTCGGGATCGACTTCGGGCATCGCCATCTCACCGTGGCCGTCGCCGACATGGCACACGAGGTGCTCGCCGAGGAGCGCGTCGAACTCGGTGCAGGGCACCGCGCCGCGGACGGCGTGGTGCAGGCGGGCGCTCTTCTCGACGCGGCGCTCGATCGCCTCGGCTGCGACCGTACGTCCGTCCTCGCGGTCGGGATGGGTCTGCCCGCTCCGCTCGAGACCGACACCGGCGAGGTCGGTGGCCCGTCGATCCTCCCGGGGTGGGTCGGTGTCGATGCGGCCGCCATCGCGTCGGAGTATCTCGGCACCGCGGTGCAGGTCGACAACGATGCGAACCTCGGCGTACTCGCCGAGCACATGTGGGGAGCGGGCCGCGGAACCACCGATCTCGCCTACATCAAACTGTCCGACGGAGTCGGTGCCGGCCTCGTACTCGACGGCCGGCTGTACCGCGGAAGAGGCGGCACCGCAGGCGAAATCGGCCACCTGACACTCGACGAGTTCGGTCAGGTATGCCGCTGCGGCAATCGCGGCTGCCTCGAGACCCTCGTCGCCTCGCATGTCGTGATCGGGTTGCTGGCCCCGAGTCGCGGTCCCGATCTCACCATCGCCGACATCGTCGCGATGGCCGAGGGCGGCGACGCCGCCTGCATCCGGGTGCTCGCCGACACGGGGCGGCACGTCGGCGTCGCGGTAGCGAGCCTGTGCAACCTCGTCAATCCCGAACGACTCGTCATCGGGGGCGAACTCGCGCTGGCCGGCGAACTTCTGCTCGGGCCGATGCGCGAGGTGGTGGGCCGCTACGCGGTGCCCAGTGCGGTCCGTTCCCTGGACATCCGCGTGGCCGAACTCGGCCCCCGGGCGCAGGTGCTCGGCGCCGTCGCGCTGGGTCTGCGATCTGCGCTTCCGGCCTGACTGTTCGCCGCTGAATTCGCTCCTCTCGCGGACACGGCTCTGCCGCCTTGGGTGTTCATCAGTGAACATAAACCTGGCATAACCGTCTATCCATGTTCATGTCTTGACGATTCCTGTGTTCGTTGCCTACTGTGTTCCACACCACAACGAATGCGCTATCGCGCAGGCCTCGGCTCGATCCGAGACTCGATCACCCCCTTGCTCACGAGGAGTCCCATGACTGAAAACGTCCTGTTGCCCGGCGCGGAATCGTCCGGCGACACAGCAGAGGGCACTTCGGTTCCCGTCCGTATCGCGGTCGTCGCCGCACTCGGCGGGTTGCTGTTCGGCTACGACAGTGCGGTGATCAACGGCGCGGTGTCGGCGATCGAGGGCAAGTTCCAGGTCGATTCCGCCCTCCTCGGATTCGCGATCGCCTCGGCGCTGCTGGGCGCCGCGGCGGGAGCGATGCTGGCCGGCCGGATCGCCGACCGGTACGGACGCCTCGTCACCATGCGGGCCGCTGCCGTGATGTTCCTGCTGAGCGCCATAGGCACCGGATTCGCGGCCAACGTCGAGATACTGGTGACGTTCCGGATCGTCGGCGGCATCGGCGTGGGTCTGGCCTCGGTCATCGCACCCGCCTACATCGCCGAGATCTCGCCCGCCCGGGTCCGGGGACGTCTCGGGTCGCTGCAGCAACTTGCGATCGTCACGGGGATCTTCGTCTCGCTCCTGGTCGACTACGCCCTCGCTGCCCTCGCCGGCGGGTCGCAGGAAGAACTCTGGTTCGGGCTCGAGGCCTGGCGCTGGATGTTCCTCGCGATGTGCGTGCCCGCACTGGCCTACGGACTGCTGTCGCTGACGATTCCCGAATCCCCCCGCTATCTGATCGCCCAGGGCCGCCTCGGCGAGGCCCGCGGCATCCTCGCGGTCCTGCTCGGCGAGAAGGGACTGGACCTCAAGATCGAGAGCATCCGCTCGACGCTGGCCCGTGAGACGCAACCGTCGATCCGTGATCTGAAGGGCTCCGCGTTCGGCCTGATGCCGATCGTGTGGATCGGCATCGGACTCTCCGTCTTCCAGCAGTTCGTCGGTATCAACGTGATCTTCTACTACTCCAGCGTCCTGTGGCAGGCCGTCGGTTTCGACGAGGGCAGCTCCCTGCAGATCACGGTCATCACGTCGGTGGTCAACATCGCCACCACCCTCATCGCCATCGCGTACATCGACCGTGTGGGCCGGCGACCGCTGCTGATCATCGGCTCCGCCGGTATGGCCGTGACGCTCGCGACCATGGCGTTCATCTTCGGAACCGCGTCCACCACCGTCGTGGACGGCGTCACGACGCCGCACCTGACCGGACTGCAGGGCCCGATCGCCCTCGTCGCCGCCAACCTCTTCGTGGTGGCCTTCGGAATGTCCTGGGGCCCCGTGGTGTGGGTCCTGCTCGGTGAGGCGTTCCCCAACCGCATCCGCGCCGCCGCCCTCTCCCTCGCGGCGGGCGCCCAGTGGGCCGCGAACTGGCTCATCACCGTGACATTCCCGTCCATGAAGGACTTCTCGCTGGGAATCTCCTACGGCTTCTACGCCGTGTGCGCCGTGCTGTCACTCGTCTTCGTATTGCGCTGGGTCAAGGAGACGAAGGGCGTGGAACTCGAAGCCATGCAATCGGATTCGGTCGCATAAGATTCACCGAGCTACGAGGAAGACACCCGCGAGTACCTCACTCGTGGGTGTCTTCTTCGTCCTTCATCTGCTCGACCGCCGTCGCGGATTCGCTCACGATCGCACGCATGGCCGCCTCCGCCGCGTCGGCGTCGCCCATCTGAATGGACGACGCCACCACGCCGTGCAGGCGGATTGCTTCGGTCTCGGCGACGTGCGGCATCAGCGAGTGCCGGGTGCGGCCCTCGAGCACCTCCACGACGATCTGCGACATCGCGCGCAACAGGGGATTCCCCGACGCGGTCAGCAGCGTGCGGTGAAAATCGGAGTCGTGGGCCAGGTAGGCGTCCGTGTCCGCGGCGCGGGACGTCGACGACATTCCGATGACGGCCGCCGTCAGCGCCCCGCACTGTTCCGGTGTCGCCCGCGTTGCCGCGAGACGCGCGGCGAGCGGTTCGATACCCGACCGCAGTTCGCTCAGGCTCGACAGTTGTTCGAACCGCTGCGGGCCGGCAAGTTTCCACCGAATCACGCTCGGATCCAGTGAATTCCAGTGCTCCTCACCCAGGACGGTGATCCCGACGCGACGTCGGACGGCCAGCAATCCGAGCGATTCGAGGACGCGGACCACCTCGCGGACGACGGTGCGGGAGACCGAGTACTGGGTGACCACGTCGTCGGCGGAGATCCGGGTGCCGGGTGCGACGACTCCGGCCACGATGTCGCTACCCAGCCGATCGAGCACGGTTTCGTGCAATTGCCGGTACTCGCCGCCGTCTGCGTTGGTCATCCGCCGATGTTCCCACGGTTGCCCCCATTGAACACACGTTGGCGCGCGATTCAGACTCTAAGTAGTACTTAATCTGGTTGAGCCTTGAAATCATATGGTTTATGAGGCAGAGTGACCTGAGTCACGAACAAGGGTCATTCCAACACCGATCTCCCTGGAGCAACAGAATGAGTACCGCGTCACTACTCGCAGCGGCCGACAGTGCCGGCCACGACGCGCGGCTGATCACGGCCGCCGTCGTCGGCGTCGCCGTCATCATCGCGCTGATCACCTGGCTCAAACTCCATCCGTTCCTCGCGCTGTCGATCGGCGCCGTCGGCGTCGGCATCGCCGCAGGTCTGGGTGGGCAAGATTCGGTGAAGTCGTTCGTCGAGGGCTTCGGGGCCACGATGGGCAGCGTCGGAATCCTGATCGGATTCGGTGCCATGTTCGGCAAGTTGCTCGCCGATTCCGGTGGCGCCGACCGCGTCGTCGACACCCTCGTCGGACGGGCGGGCCCGCGGACGCTGCCGTGGATGATGGCGCTGGTCGGCGCCGTGATCGGCCTGCCGATGTTCTTCGAGATCGGCCTCGTGCTGTTGATGCCCGTCATCATTCTGGTCGCGCGTCGTTCGGGGCTGTCGCTGATGCGGATCGCGATTCCCACGCTGGCAGGTCTGTCGGCCATGCACGGTCTCGTTCCGCCGCACCCCGGGCCACTGGTCGCGGTGGCGGCCCTGAACGCCAACCTCGGACTCACCCTCGCCCTCGGCGTCCTCGTCGCGATTCCCACCGTCGTCATCGCCGGGCCGCTGTTCAGCAAGCTGGCGGCACGCTGGGTGGACGTTCCCGTCCCCGAGCTCTACGTGACCGTCGAGGACCGGGAAGGCGCGGAAGCCGCCGCCGAGCGTCGCCGGCCCAGCTTCGCGGCAACCCTGTCCGCGATCCTGCTGCCTGTCGTCCTGATGCTGGGCAAGGCGATCGCCGACGTCATCGCCGCCGACTCGGAGTCGCCCGCGAAGGCGCTGCTCGACTTCCTCGGAACGCCGGTCGTGGCCCTCGGTCTCGCGGTGCTCGCCGGGATGGCGCTCCTCGGCCGGGGTGGCGGCATGGACCGCAAGGCCATCGCCGGCTCGCTGGAGAGTTCACTGCCCCCGATCGCCGGAATCCTCCTCATCGTCGGCGCCGGCGGCGGATTCAAGCAGGTCCTGATCGACACCGGCATCGCCGACGTGATCGCCGACGCGATCAAGGACAGCGCCCTTCCCGTGCTGTTCCTCGCCTGGCTCGTGGCCGTGCTCATCCGCGTCGCCACCGGATCGGCCACCGTCGCGACCGTCACCGCGTCCGGAATCCTCGCACCCGTCGCCGCCGAACTGACCTCCACGCACGTCTCGCTGATGGTGCTGGCGATCGGGTCCGGCTCGCTGTTCCTGTCGCACGTCAACGACGCGGGATTCTGGCTCGTGAAGGAATACCTCGGCGTCACGGTGGTACAGAACCTGAAGACGTGGACGGTGATGGAATGCATCATCTCCGTCACCGGTCTGGCCGGTGTCCTCGCACTGAGCGTATTCATCTAGAGGGGCTGAGAAATGTCGAGTGAGGTTGGTGAGATGCACGTGAGTACGCGCGAATCTGCAGGACGCACGCCGCAGACCGCGGATCCAGTCCTGGTGCTGATGGGCGTGTCGGGGTCCGGGAAGTCGACGGTCGCGGGGATCATCGCCGGCGCCATGGGCTGGGACCTGCAGGAGGGAGACGCCCTGCACCCACCCGCGAATGTCGCGAAGATGGCGTCGGGGCAGCCGTTGACCGACGAGGACCGCTGGCCGTGGCTCGATGTCGTCGCGGGGTGGATTCGGGAACACACCGAGAACGGTCTTCCCGGGGTCATCACCTGCTCGGCGCTGAAGCGCAGCTACCGCGATGTGTTGCGGGGCGCCAACGTCGTCTTCGTGCATCTCGCCGGGTCGCGGGCGCAGATCGGGGAACGGCTGACCGCCCGGCTCGACCACTTCATGCCCCCGTCGTTGCTGGACACGCAGATCTCGACGCTCGAACCGATCGAGCCGGACGAGGACGCGATCGTGGTGGACGTGGGCGGATCGCCCACCCAGGTGGCGACCGAGATCATCGCTCGGCTGGAGGAGCGACTGGCTCGGTGAACCTCCGGCAATCGGACGAAAATCAGTCGAAGTCGCTCGGCAACGGGCGACTTCGACTTACCGTGGCGGGAGGTCTCGGGGAGCGGACGTGACAGTTTCGGGTGCGTTTCTCTCCGGATCGCCCTAGGGTGTCCACTTGGCTGGACAAGCGTCCGATACAACGGAGGGCAGTATGCGAACGCGTGAATCGATCGTGTGGCACTGGAATGTCAGTCGGCGGGCGCGCATGACGTTCTGGTTTGCCAGGGCTTTCGTCAAACCGCTGTTCACGATATGGCCGACGACGGACCGCGGCATCGAACTGCTGGCGACCCTCGACGAGCTGATCGACCGGCTTCCCAAGCCGAAGGGCCTCGACATCGAGGCGATCTCGCTCGGCGGGGTGCCGTGCGAGAAGATCACCCATCCGCGACCCACGATCACCTCGATGGACGGCGCCACCATCCTCTACTTCCACGGCGGCGGATTCGTGTTCTGCGGTCTGGCCACCCACCGGGCGCTGTGCGGACTGCTCGCCGCGCGTTCGGGTGCGCCCGTCGTCTCCGTCGAGTACCGGCAGCTTCCCAAGGGGGCGATCGGGGCGTCCCTGGTAGATGCGATGACCGCGTACACCGAGGTGCTGAACGTTTGCGACGACCCCAGCAGGGTGATCGTCGCGGGGGACTCGGCGGGTGGATATCTCGCGATGAAGGTCGCGGAAGTTGCCGCATTGCGGGGCCTCACCCGCCCGGCGGCCGTCATCGGGTACTCCCCGCTGCTCAACCTCGACCTCGAGGATCACGACCCCGATTTCCTGAAGCGCGACGCATACCTGCCGATGTCGCAGGTGGCCAAGCTGAAGGATCGCTGGCTGGCCGGGCCCGATCAGATTCCGGGAGCGCAGTCTCCGGTGAACGCGGATCCTGCGCTGTTCCCGCCCGTCTTCCTCACCGCCGCGGAGTACGAGATCATGCGGCCCGACGTCGAGATCATCACCGACAGGTTCGACCGCGAGGGGCGGCAGATCGAGACCCATCTGTGGAGTGGGCAGATCCACGCGTTCCCGGTGATCGGCAAGGTGCTGCGGGAGAGTCGCACGATCATCGGACTCACCGTCGACTTCGCGTCCCGCGCGCTCACGGAGTCGAAGCGCCACTCGGCCTGAACGAGCAGAACGGGTGGGCCTGTGCCCACCCGTTCTGCCGTTCGGGTCCTATGCGGGGTTGAGCACCCTGCGAAGCAGCGGTGACACCGTGATCAGCAATCCCAGCAACGCGACTCCCGTGACCAGCACGAGGCCGGAGTGGAACTGGTGGAACCCGGCGCCGCTGATACCGGTGGCCGTGTGCGAGCCGGCGGTGACGAGCGCGGTGGTGAGTGCCAGCACGAGCGCTGCACCGACCTGTGCGGACGTCTGCACGAGGCCCGACGCCAACCCCTGCTCGGAGTCGTCGACGCCCGACGTGGCCTGGGCCATGATCGACGTGAAGCCCAGCGCGAAACCGACGCCCAGTAGCAGCACGCTCGGCAGGATCGCGACCGCGTAGTGGGGCTGGTCGCTCCCGGCGAAGAGGAACCACAGGTAGCCGAGGCTCAACGAGGTCAGTGCCGCGATGATCATGCGTGCCGTGCCGAACGCGTCGATCAGACGTCCGACGAACGGCGATCCGAAGGCCACGATGATGCCGGCGGGCAGGAGACCCAGCGCCATCTCCAGCGGCGACCATTCGAGCACCGACTGCAGGAAGATGGTCATCATGAACTGGAAGCTCAGGTAGGAGCCGAACAGCGCGACGATGCTGAGGTTCGCCCGCACGATCGAGCCGACCCGGAGGATGCTCAGACGCACCAGCGGGTGCGCCACCCGGTTCTCCACGACGAAGAACGACGCCAGCAGGGCTGCGGCCAGTGCGAACGAGCCCAGCGTGAGCGGATCGGCCCAGCCGCGGGCCGGTGCCGACACCACGGTGTAGACGGCGAGCAGCATCCCCGACACCAGCGTGGCGGCTCCCACGATGTCGTGTCCGCCGTTGTCGGCGGCGCGGTCGCGGGGGATCAGGACGGCGCCCGCGACCAGGGCGAGAACCGCGAACGGCACCGGCATCAGGAAGGTCCAGCGCCACCCGGCGCTGGTCAGCAGTCCGCCCAGGATCAGGCCGGACGAGTAGCCGCTGGCTCCGAAGACGGAGAAGATCGACAGGGCCCGGTTGCGGGCGGGCCCCTCCTTGAACGTGGTGGTGAGGATGGACATCGCGGTCGGCGCGGTGAACGCTGCGGCGAGTCCCTTCACGAAGCGGCTCGCGATGAGCAGCGTGCCGTTGTCGACGAGTCCGCCGACCAGGGACGCGATCGCGAACACGGTGAGTGCGATCAAGAAGACGCGGCGGCGTCCGAGGAGGTCGGCAGTGCGTCCGCCCAGCAGCAGCAGACCACCGAATCCGAGTACGTATCCGTTGATGATCCATTGGAGCGAGGTGGTGGACAGCCCCAACTCGGTTCCGATGGAGGGCAACGCAACACCCACCATCGAGACGTCGAGACCGTCGAGGAACATGACGAGGCACAGCACGGCCAGGACGCCCCAGAGGCGGGGTGTCCAGGCCTGGTCGGTCGACGGGGTGGCGGTGGCGCCCGACGAGGTGGCGAGGTCCGGGGTGGCGTCGCTGATAGTGACAGAGAGAATGTAGATGCACGTGCAATAAATGCGCAAGCACTAATTTCGTTTGCATTTAATTCGCTTGCACCTTTTGCGTGCGCGCGCTAGGGTGCGGGGCATGAGCTCTGAAGCGGACCTGCGCGGCACGTGGCGGCTGCTCGCGAGCAGATACAACGAGATCGCCTGCGAGTTGGATCGTGAGATGCAACACGCTCACGGCCTGAGCATGAGTGATTTCGAGACGCTCGACCGACTGATGGACGCCACCTGCGAGCGACCTCGGATGCAGGACCTGGCGGCCGAGATGTACCTCAGCCCCAGCGCCCTGTCCCGGAGTGTGGCCCGGCTGGAGAAGGCGGGCCTGGTCGCGAGGTCGCTGTGTGAGGCGGACCGGCGAGGTGTGTTCGTCGACGTCACCGACGCCGGCCGCGAGGTGCACGCCGACGCCAAGAAGATTCAGGTGGGCGTGCTCACCGAAAGGCTTTCGGACGCAACCTGACCCGTCAGGTCAGTGAGGTGGGTGTCGCGTAGTCGTCGGACGGGAATTCGCCGTCGACGACGGCTGTCACCACGGTGTTCTCGAGCGTGATCGCCCCTCCGTGATTGTCCAGGAATGCCGTGTCCGCGGCGTCGCGACCCGTCGCGATCCGCAGGAGTGCCGAACGCGGAGCCAATCGGGTCGCGTCGACCACACGCCATTCGTGATCAACGAACGCCTCGACGACGGCATGGAAGTCCATCGGATCGCACCCCGGCGCGTACACGGCCACCAGCCGCGCCGGAATGGTGACGGCCCGCAGAAGCGCCACCGTGAGGTGGGCGAAGTCACGGCACACGCCCGCCCCGGACAGCATCGTGTCGACGGCGCTGTCGGTGGATCTGCTCGAACCCGCCTGGTACAGCAATCGCGACCCCACCCACGAGGTGATGTCCTGCAGTAGTTCCGGGTGCGGCTTGGACAGATTGAATTCGCCGCCGGTGAAACCGAAGAACTTGTCCGCCTCTGCATATCGGCTCGGGCGCAGATACTTCGACAGGTCGTAGTCGGTGACCGGAGGCGAATCAGCTTTACCCGCAACTGAAGCCGAGTACTCGACGTGTAGCGATCCAGGTTCACTGTCCAGGAGGTGGACGCGAGTGCCGTGCTCCGCCAACATCTCTCGTGCATCCACACGATGACCGTCGAGGGTGAACGTCAGCGATTCCGACAACTCCGAACCGGGGGTCCGGGCCACCGCGATTTTGAATTCGAGACTGGTGGCGTCGGTGACCTCGATGTCGAGAGTGGCGCTGACGTGACGTTTCATCAGCCCATCCTGGCATCCATCGGCCGGGGGTGCAGAACACCCCCGCCGAAGTCAGGACTGCACGCGCGGCCGCAACCACTCGACGAGGTCGTCGAGTACCTCCTCGTTCTCCGGTTCGTTGAACACCTCGTGGAACAGGTTTTCGTAGATCTCCACCGTGAGATCCTCCGAACCGACGTACTCCGCGATCAGTTCCGTGCCGTGCACACTCGCAAGTCCGTCGTCCTGGCCGTGCTGGAGCAGCAAGGGAACCGTCAACGACGGCAGACGCTCCGGCAACCGTTCGGCGGCGAGGATCATTCCGCGCGCAATCCCGGCAGGCACCTTTCCGTGGTGGACGAGAGGATCCTCCTCGTAGGCCGATACGACCGCAGGGTCGCGAGAGACCAGCTTCGCGTCGAGCGACTCGACGGGCACTCCGGGGAGAAAGCGGCCCACCAGCTTGCCGATCTCGACCACGATGCGCGGCGTGCCGCTCGTCACGTCGACCGCAGGCCCGGACAGCATGAGTGCTTTCAGGTCCTGCTGGTGGTCGAGTGCATAGGTCAGCGCGATGGAACCGCCCATGCTGTGCCCGAGGAGGAACCGGTCGGTGCCGGGCCAGTCCGTCGATGCGATGCCGAACAACTGGTGCAGGTCGTCGGTGAACTCGGTCCAGTCCTTCAGGTGGACCCGTTTGCCGCCCGACCGCCCGTGCCCGCGGTGGTCGGGCGCGTAGATCGCGAGGTCGAGCTCCCCGAGCCGTTCGATCACATGGTCGTAGCGCCGGGCATGCTCGCCGAAGCCGTGGCACAGAACCAGCACGCCACGCGGGCGCCGCTCGGGGAGCCACACGTCGTAGACGATGGGAATTCCGCCGACGCCGGCGAAGGATGATTCTCGATGCTGCATGATGCCCCTTCGTGGTCCGAATTCGACGACTCAGATCATTGCACGGTGAGGTACCCCGGCACGGGACAAATTAGGGTATCGGTCCCTTCGACAACAGGTCGATGACGGCGCGCGACGTGCGCCGCCGCAGCCACCCACGCGGTCCGTCCTCGCCGAGCGCGGCGCGGGCGGCGTTCAGGCCCGACACCCCGTGTACGCCGCCACCCGGGTGTGCGGAGGCGCTTCCCAGGTACAGGCCCTGAACCGGCGTCTCCGAACGGGACGTGCCCGGCCCCGGCCGGAAGATCAGCTGCTGATGGAGTTGCGCCGTCCCGCCGTTGACGGCGCCACCCACGAGATTCGCGTCGGCCGCCTCGAGATCCGACGGGCGCTGGACGACCCGTCCGACGACCCGCTCCGAGAAACCCGGTGCGTGCGCCTCGAGGACGTCGTCGACCCGCGCGGCCAGCAGATCGGCGGACGCGTCGTCGGTGACGTCGCGCGGTAGATGCGTGTACGCCCAGGCGCTTTCGGTACCTGCCGGTGACCTGGTGGGATCCGCGGTCGTCATCTGCCCGAACAACAGGAACGGGCTGGACGGAACGGTGCCGGTGGTCAGGTCGGCCATCCAGCGGACGAGTCCGTTGTCGTCGGCACCCAGGTGTACGGTGCCCGCTCCGCTCAGGCTGGGGGAACGCCACGGAATCTTCTGCGACAAGGCGTAATTGACCTTCAGGACGGGCGTGTCCCACTCGAAGTGCTCGAGGTCGGCCCGCACGCGGGCGGGGACGGCGTGGTCGGGAAGCAGCGACCCGTACAGTGCGGGCGCAGAGACGTCGGCGATCACCGCCCGACGTGCCGTGTAGCGGACACCCGACGCCGTCCGTACCCCCACGGCGCGACCCGACCGGACGTCGATCCCGGTCACGCCGTCGCCGTAGTGGAAGTGCGCACCCGCGTGCTCGGCCCGGCGCACCATCGCGGCCGACAACTCGCCCGCACCGCCCACCGGAACGGGGTAACCCCCGTCCTGGGCGAGCATCGTCAGGATGTAACCCATGACGCCGCTGCCCGGTGCGTCCGGCGGGGTGTCGGCGTGCATCGCGTTACCCAGCAACAGAAGTCGTGCCGCCTCGCTCCGGAACAGTTCATGGGCCATCCGCCGTGCGGGCAGGAGGAGGAATCGGGCCAGCCGCAGCGACTCGGCGGTCCCCAGCTGTCGCAGCAGTCGGCTCGGACCACGCACGGGCGGGAACGGGCTGAACAGGGTGCTCAGCAGCGGTTCCTTGATGTCGTGCCACTGCTCGACCAGCGCCGTCCACGCGACGCCGTCACCGGGTTGACGGCGTTCGAGGTCGGCGGCCGTATCCGCGGGTTTCGGGTGGATCACCGGCGCGTCCTCGTCGGCAGCCGAGCGGGCGTGCCCGAGCGCGCTGGGCGCGTGACTCCACCGCAGTCCGTGCGACTCGAGGTCGAGACCGCGGAGCGCCGGCGACACGGTGGACAGGGGATAGAACGCGCTGAACAGGTCCGACGTGAAGCCGGGGACGAGTTCCGCCGACCTCACCGCACCGCCGGGCGTCGGCTGCGCCTCCACGACCGCGACGTCCCAGCCCGCATCTGCCAGGGTCGCGGCCGCGACGAGTCCGTTGGGACCGGACCCGATGACCACTGCGTCGACGTTGTTCACTCGACCAGGCTGTCAGAAAAGGCGGCGCTCCGCTCAGATGGACGAGGGTGTGAACGTCACCGGCATGTGCTTGAGCCCGTTGATGAAGTTGGAGCGCAGGCGCTGTGCCGGTGCCGTCTGTTCCATGTCCGGCATGCGACGCAGAATCTCGCCCAGCATCACCTTCATCTCGGCGCGAGCGAGGTTGGCGCCGAGGCAGAAATGGTGACCGCCGCCGCCGAACGCAATGTGCTGGGAGTAGTGGCCCGTAGGGCGGTCGATGTCGAACGTGTAGGGGTCGTCGAACACCGCCTCGTCGCGGTTTCCCGACATGTGCCAGATGACCACGCGGTCGCCCTCGGAGATCTCGACATCGTGCAGCACGGTGTCCGTGGTCGCGGTCCGGCGGAACTGCATGACCGGGGTGGCCCAGCGCAACCCCTCCTCGATCAGAGCGTCGAGCTTGGACGGATCCTCGAGCACCTTCCTGCGCTCCTCGGGATGCTCCATCAGCGCCAGCTGGGTGTGTGAGATGGCGTTGCGGGTGGTCTCGTTACCCGCGACCGCAAGGAGCATGAAGAACATGTTGAAATCCAGTTCGCCCAGCTTCTCGCCGTGTACATCGGCCTGGATGAGAGCTGTTGCGATGTCGTCGCGCGGGTGCTTCTTGCGGTCCTCGAACATCTCCAGGCTGTACGCGAACATCTGGGCCGCCGCCGCCCGTTCCTGCCCTTCCTCGAGATGGAATTCCGGATCGGACGAGCCGATCATCTGATTCGTCAGATCGAAGATCAGCTTGCGATCTTCCTGGGGCACCCCCAGGAAATCGGCGATCGCCTGAAGCGGGAGTTCGGACGCGACATCGACGACGAAGTCGCACTCGCCGCGCTCGATCACCGCGTCGACGATGGTCGTGGCCCGCCTCGCGAGAATCTCGTGCAGCTGGCCGATGCGGCGGGGCGTGAAACCCTTGCTCACGATCTTCCGCAGCGCCGTGTGGTCGGGCGGGTCCATGTTCAGCATCATCAGCTGCTGGCCCGCCAGGTCGTCGGGGCTCAGGTCGTCGATGTAGGTGGCGCCCCGCCACGACGAGTACGTCTCGGCGTCCCGGTTCACCGTCACGATGTCGGCATGCCGGGTGACGCACCAGAACGGGTCGCCCCGCTCGTCGAGGTGCCGGTAGACCGGTGCCTCCCGCCGCAACACGGCGAACATCTCGTGGGGCACGCCCTTCGCGAAGGTGTCCGGGTTGTAGAGATCGACGTCGGCGAGCTGCACTGTCCCTCCTGAGGCCTCACGTACGAGAATACGTTCTAGTCCCGGAGGATGTGGAACAACGAAAAACGGCTCCGGAGAATTGAATCTCCGGAGCCGTTTCCAGTGGTAGCGGGGACAGGATTTGAACCTGCGACCTCTGGGTTATGAGCCCAGCGAGCTACCGAGCTGCTCCACCCCGCGTTGCATTGACAACACTACACCCTTCCCGGAGTGCTCTTGACCAACCCCGGGGAGGGCTAGGTCACATCAGCCGGAACTGGACCATTTCGATGGCGTTCTCGATCGCCTCGGAGACCTCCCGCAAGCGTTCGTCCGCGCCCGCCGCAGCGAGGATCTGCAGGCGGTCGGCGTCCCCCATCGGAATGTAGGTGGCGATCTCGTAGAGCCGCGTGCCGAGCGACCCGCGGAAAGCGCCGATGACGGGAACGTCGGGCGGGACATTGCCGGTCTCCGTCGCGAGACGGCGAAGGAGACCGTACAGGAATTCGAGTCTCTCGATGAGGGACGGGAATTCGTAGTCCGCCGTCTGGGTGCCGGTGTTCTCGTCCGGCCAGACATCGACCTCAGCGACCGGATACGGGTTGTCGGGCAACCACTTCGACACCTTGATCCGTTCCTCGGTGCGGCAGAACAGCTCGTACCGCCCGTCGCCGATCGACGCGTGGGATTCGATCCGCGCGATGGTGCCGACATCGTGGCGGACGTCGCCGCCGCCCACCTCGTTGCCACGGGCAATGAGAACGACCCCGAAACGGGGACCGTCCGGTGCGTCCAGGCAGTCGCGAACCAGTTCCTGGTAGCGGGGTTCGAAGACGTGGAGGGGAAGCTGCTGACCGGGCAGCATCGTCGAGCCCAGCGGGAACATGGGGAGCAGAGTCATCAGGGGATTCTCAATCGGGGTACGGGCGTCGCCGGCAGCGGGTCGACGCGATCGATCTCGTCCGTGAGGTGTTCCGACCATGTCAGGAGGCCGGCGATGTCGAGGCCGTGCGGCGCCTCCACCTCGTAATGCCGGATCCGGTCGTGGCCTTGGCGCAGCAGTGACCGCGCGCCGGTCTTGTTGCCCCGCATCAGGTGGGTGAGACCCACCGCGAGCTGTGCGAGCCCCTGCCACAGTTCCCGCTCGTCCTCGGGGGCGATCTTCCACGTACCCTCGAGGATCTCGTGGGCGTGGAACGGCATGCCGTGGTCGAGTAGCCGCTGAGCCTCGGTGATCGCCTCGTCGGGTGGTAACCGCAGGTCGTCGGGGATGCGGGGCACACCCTCGGCGTCGTGGGGCAGGGGTCGGCCGAGTTCATCGCGGGGGCGTGCGTTGAGGGGTTTCCCCGTCCCGTCCCTGTCCCGATCGGTCATGGGACAAGGGTAACGCTCAGTCGCGGGTCGGCGAAGGGTTGGCGAGGGCCGCCGACACGCGTTTCGACAGCTCGTCGCGAACCAACGGGACTGTCGCGGACCGCAGGTGAACACGGTTGTCCTGGTGATAGAGGTACCGGCCGTCCGCTTCCACGTCGATCCAGGTCAGTTCACCCAGAACGGGCTCGTCGAGCCCGCTGCGCGTACCCCGGATGCAGATGTATCCGATTCCGGTCCGCGGCCGGCCGACGATCCCTCGCAGAAGAGTGCCGTCGGAGGCGCGAGCGTTCTGCAGGACGGAAGTACCGCTGCTTCGGTTCTCGAGGTCGTCGGGGTGCGCGGTCAGGGACGGGGTCCGTCCGGGCGCACAGTCGGGCAGGTCTTTCAGGAGTTGAGTGGTCAGCCAGTCGACGCCCTCGGTGCCGGCGTCGATCCGGATGTCGCCGCGGCCCGGTTCTCCGCGCAGTTGTTCGGCGACGACGGCGACCCGGCCACGGATGCTGCCCCTCCGGCGAAGCCCGGAGTCGAGTTCGGGGGAGGGGGCGAGCACCGTGACGGACAGTTGCGGATCCCGGAGCGCCTGGATTGCGGCGACCAGTTTCGGTTCGTCGAGCGCGGTCCGCCACTGCTCCAGCTCGCGTTGCTGGGCGGCATACTGATCTTCCGTCGCAGCTGCGGACCGGTATTGCAGCGGGTACGGCATCCGGTCGAGATCGGTTGCCTCCCAAAGGCACATGAATTGGGCTGACGTCAGCCGCCAGTTCATGCGCCGATCACCGGGGGTGCGACGGGGTCGAGTTTGCCGATCAGTTCGTTGCCGTTGTCGACGGTGATGAGATAGCTCGGCGTCTGATGCTCCGTGTCGCCATCGCCGTTGCCGCCCACTCGGCCGGGTGCACCCATCATCCCGGGTGCCATTCCCATTCCGGGACGACTCATGCTCGGTTTCACCGGAGTCGCCGCCGCAGCAGCGGCAGCCGCCCCTGCGCCGGCTGCGGCGCCACCGGACGGGATCGGGCCACCCGGAACCACACCGCTCGAGCTGGACTCGGAGTCGCGCTTGTCATTCTTCCGGCGCGCGCCCGACGCCGAACCCCCGAGGCCCGAACCTCCGGCACCGGACCCCGAACCTCCGCCGATTCCGCCGCCGTAACCCGCGGCACCCGCGCCGCTGCCCGCCTGCGAACCGGCACCGGCCGCATTCTGCGCATTCGCTGCGGCAGTCTGCGCGGCCGATCCGGATCCAGCCCCAGCGCCCTGGTTGGCAGCAGATTCGGCATTCGCTGCGGACGTAGCCGCGGCATCATCCCCCGCGGAATTACCGTCCGCGGAGTTCTCGCTATCTGCCGACAAATCGCCCTCTCCCGACGCGGAGGAGATATTGCTGTCGGTTGTGCCCCAGGGGTTCGAACCGTGGGGGAACGTTCCATGAGCAGTCAGGACACCGTCGGAGCCGGCACCATCTCCAGAAGGGGCGTAAGGCTCCGGGAGTTGCGGAACATTCGTGCCGACATCGCGGTAGTTCGGCACGTAGATCGCTTCCAACCTCCGAACCGCCTCGAGTCGTGCGGCTTCCCTCGCAGTCTCGGACGATTCCGCCGCAAGCGGACTCAGCGGGAGTTGGGACAGGACGCCTTCGGCACTAGCTGGCTGAGGCACAGACGCTTTCACGTCCGCAGCCGCGCTGCTCAAGATATCGAGCTTCACCGCGATTGCCGCGATACTCGATGTCAGCTGACCGCTGGTTTCAGCGAGTTTCTCGGTCGCTTGTGCCGCGGCGTCTGCCGCCTCGCCCTCCCAACGTTCAGAAATCGTATTGCGGAGGACTGCGAATCCGAAGGCAAGTGGGAGGGAGTTCGAGATGCTGTGGCAGGCCTGGGCGAGTTGACCGATGGCGTCGGGAACCATGGTCTGCACCATCGCGTACATTTCTTCGTGACCCATACCGTGGAAGCTCTCCATGGTGCGGATGTACGGGTCATCTGTTCCCGAACCCGCAGCGAGCCTGTCCGCCGAGCTCTGGAGGCTGGTGCGGCGTTGCTCGCCCGCACCATTCGGGTTCATCGAGCCGAGGATCGCGGACACAGTATCGTTGGGCGGCATGGCTCAGCCCTCCTTAGGAATGTAGCGCTCGAAGATGCGGGCGGTGTCTTCGAGGCCAGCGCACCATTCCGGTTCAGGAGCGGACCCAGCGTAATCGGGGAAGATGCTTCGTGTTAGTCCGAACATGCCGTAGGTGGTTTCCATGCTGAGATCGCACGCATTCCTTACCTCAGGGTCGAACTTCAGAAGCGCCCGACGACCGTTGATCTCAATCTGCGTTGCGTGGTGGTCCTTGGATTTTTCCTGCTCTTCAGCCCAAGTGATATTCCCGGACAACGCGTTCATCCCGTATAGATCGTCGGTGGAATCGTACGAACAACCAAGGAAGGTGTAATTCCCCGCAGGGAAGTCGGCATTCTCTTCACTGCTCGGGTCGTACCCCGCTTCCAGCAAAGCTTCGTCGGGAATGTCGAGGCACGGATCGAAGGCAACCTGAGGGCGAGTCGATTCGTCGACGTGACGCGGAACTCGGGTGGAGGATGTTTGTGGATTCGACTCAGTCGTCGCGGTCGCCGTGCACCCCATTAGCGCTACGGCGGTCGAAGCAATGCCGATCCATGAAAGGGAACGCCTCATGCTGGAGTGTCCTCCTGGATGGCACCGAGGGCTTGGCGGATTGCGCTGTCAGCGTTCGCGAAGGCTTCGCCTCCGGCCGCGAAGGTATCGCGCATCAGAATGATTGCGTCACGAAACTGAATAAGGCGTTGATGCACTGACCCAGCCTCGCCGGTGAACTTCGATTGATAGCCAGCCTGCAGCTCTTGCGCGGAGGCGAACCCTCCGAAGCCAGTGACCATGCGAAGCCTGTCGGCTTCCTTGATCGCATCACGCACCTGCTCCAGCATCGTGTTGCACACGCCGACACACTTCTCGATTGCGTCATCTTCCAGACGCAGTGTTTTGCTCATTCCCATCCCCCCAGTACTCGACAGGACCCCCACGGCCGCGTGCGGAGATGCTACCGCACGGGTGTGTCACTCGGTCTAGTGTGCGGCGACCCGATGTTCAGGCTGCGTGGAGGTATTCGATGAGGATGCGTTCCACTGGTGAGCTGATCTGAACCTCACGGAACGGCAACGGTTTCGGTAGTGGTCGTGCGGTTGATCGGTACCGGTGTCCGGTGGGGGTGTGGATCTCGATCTTGTGCAGTCCGCCGGGCAGCTGATGGGGCTTGGCGTTCCACCCTGCACCTTGTTTGGCGTAGTTGCAGGCCGCGCACAGGCCGGCTCCGTTGTGTGCGGTGGTCGGGCCCTCGTACTCGCGGGGTTGGATGTGGTCGTGATGCCGGATCGGCGCATCACACCACGGTGTCCGGCACGTTCGATCGCGGAGATCGATCATCCTCGCCAACCCGGCGGGGAAGCAGCGGGCTTGGGACTCGGTTGCGGTCAGGGCTCCCGAGTGCGGGTTCGCGTACAGGCGGCGCAGGGTCACCCGCGCCTCGTCCCCGGTTTCCGGATCGATCGCGGCCTCGACTGCCTCCTTGATCCAATGCCCCGCCAGTGCCGCGGGGACGGGCCCGTACCCCTGCATGTAGGCGGGTTCGGACCCCCGGTCGAGGAGCGCACGGTCGGAGATGACGAGGTTCACGGTGATCGGAGGTGCCGTCGCGGTGTGGGGCGCGCCGGTTACTCGGGAGACGAGGAGGTCGGCCATGATCTGCGCCCGCGTGCGCTCGTCACCGGCGGCGAGGATCGAATCGGCGTCACGGGCAAGAGTCGCGTGCACCGCGACCCCCTGTGCCACCGGCAGTAAAGCGCTGACGTAAGCCATGGTGTCCGGTGCGGGACGGGAGGTGACCCGCCGATCCGATACCGCCTTGCGGGCCCGCCGCACCACGGCCTCGGCGTCGACTTCCGCAGCGGCCGCGCGAACTTTCGCGCACACCGCCTGATCGCCGAGCCCGTCCAATGTCGCCGGGTCGGCGCACAGCAGGTAATCGAGTGCGGTGCGATCTTCTCGGGTGAGGAATGCAGTTTCGCGGACGAGAATTGTTGCCCGCCACTCGCTCAGCAACCCTCGTTCGAGCAGCGCCAAGGTGCAGGGCATCTCGTGGACGAGAGCGGTCGCCATGCCGAGATGGCGGCCCCCTCGAAACGGTGAGTCCCGTCGTGCCAACGCCACCTGGTTGGCGATGCCTCGCCCTCGCTGTGCGGCCGGCACTTCGCGGTCTGCTCGTGCGGCGCGGATGGAGGCGTCGAGGTCTGCGGTCACCCGGGCTTGCACGCCCGCGCAGGCGGCTTTCACCTCTTCGAGTGTGCGGAGTACGTCGATGCGTGTCGCATCGTCGATGTCTCGGTCGAGTTTTGGTAACTCGGCCAGAAATGCGATCACCGCTGCTGCATCCACCCCGACCCCCCGGTTGCCGTCGATTCCCCCGAATCGAACGTATGTGGCGCTCCTCACCTTTGTGTGGGTAGTTTTGGATTAATTCCTCCGAGCGTCAGGTAGATCATCGAGGTCAGCGATTCAGCGGAATGGTGTCCGTAGCCGCGAGCGTTGATGAGTCTGATCTTTGAGTTGATACCTTCGATGAGGCCGTTTGAGATGCCGAGTTCTACTGCTGCGATGATTCCGTCGTAGTGCTTGTGGATCTGTTGGGCGAGCATTGTGAATGCCGGGATTCCGCTGTGTGCGGCGTCGTCGATCCATGCGCGTAGATGTCGTTTGGCACGTGAGGGTTTGACGGTGCGGAACAAGTCCCGCATTTGCTCTTTCAGTCGCCATGCGTGCCCGACCTGCTGATCCTGACCTGTGAGCGTGTCGACCAGGGCGCGGCGCTGGTCGGTGAGTCGTTCGGCGCCGGTTCGCAACGCGATGCGGACTTTGCGCCAGCTACCGCTCGAGAGCTCTATTCTGCGGCGGTTGGCCGAGGAAGCCTCGGAGAACACTCGGTCCAACGCCCGGTTTACCCACTGCATGACATGGAATGGGTCGAAACAGATACGGGCGTTTGGTACGTGCTCCTCGGTGGCGACGCGATATGCCTTCGATCCGTCCATCGATACCGACTCGATCGAGTCGAGATCTGACTCCTGTTGCTGCTCATAAAAGGCCGCGAGTGATTCGGTGCTCCGCCCGGGTTCGATATGCACCACGGTCTTGGTGTCGTGGTCGCCGATAACAGTCAAATACTTGTGCGGGTGTCGGTAGCAGATTTCGTCGACGCCGATGCGGTAGATCGCCCCGAGTCGGCGACTGTCGATCAGTTCGTCGACGGTGCGGTTGATGATTGCGGTGACCGTTTCCCACGCGCAGCGCATCAACGTCGCGACGGAGGTGCGGTCGGTGCGGGCGGCGAGCCACAGGATGGTGTCTTCGAAGTCTCGGGTGTGCCGGGCGGTGGGCCGCGCCCACGGCACCTGTTCGGTGCGCACCCCGCAGTCGGGGCAGTCGATGCGGCGGATCTCGTAGACCAACCACAGGCGGTGGGTGCCGAGGTCAAGGTGTCGCCAACGGCGAGTGGACCGGTCATATGTTGCCGACGAGATATACCCGCAGGGACACTGGAGTCGGCGGGCGCGCAGGCGGACTTCGACCTTGACATCGCTGTCTGTGATCGACACCGCGGACACCGATGCACCGGGGATCTTCAAGAGACGGTTAAATGCAGTACTGACGCGCACGTGTAGCGGGCCTCCGGGTTGAGGTAGGTGTGGTAACCCCGAAACCTAGAGGTGCTGCACGTGCGCGTCCCTCATCTCACCGGTGAAACGCCGAACAGTGCGGCCAACAACACAACCCACCCTGAACAGCAGAAATGGCGCCCACAGAAACCCGAGGAGCGCCACGTATGTTCTATCTTAGCCGACCCCACTGGATCCTGGCAATACCTCGCCGGCACCCACCATGCGCATGGCGAGGTCGGCGTACAGGTTCGCGACAGCCTCCGGCTCGGTGTAGGCGCCTGCCGGGAACCAGCGGCAGATGTCGACGCACAGAGACATGAGGGCGAGGGTGACGCCTTCGCTGTCGGGCACCGTGAATTCGCCGGATGCGGCCCCGGCGTCGACGACGGCACGAACGATGTGGGTGATGTCGCGGCGCAGTTTGACCACGTCGCGATAGTGCTCGGGTGTGAGGGCGTTGAGTTCGTACTGCACGACGCGAGCCTGTGCGTGGTGCGTGGCCTGCCAGCTCGCGAACGCGCCGATCATCGCCTGCAGTCTCGTCGAGGGCGCCTCGTCGGGGAGGTCTGCACTCACGACGACGTCGAGCGCCGCGGTGTGGCCTTCGTAACTGATCGCGAAGAGCAGCTCTTCCTTGGATCGGTAGTGCGGGTACATCGCGGCGGGGCTCATGTCGAGGCGGGCGGCGATCTCACGGGTGGTGGTGCCCCCGTAACCGCTGGTCGCGAACGCGTCGACGGCTGCGGCTCGGATGCGGGCGGCAGCCTTGGAAGGGCTGATCACCTGGTTCGGTGATTCGCTCATGTCTTTCTCCATCCTCGGCTGCGCGGCTGTTGACAATACCGCGCCGCACCATCAGTATAAGCAAGCGCTTAGAAAATAAGCACACGCTTACAAGCGTGCACACACCACAGCTGGATTTCGAAAAAGGAGCGGTCATGCGACGCACCCTGTACGGCCCCGATCACGAGGCATTCCGCGAATCGGCCCGGGAGTTCGTGAACCGCAACCTCCTGCCGGTGGCCGACAAGCTCATCGAGCAGCGCTTCATCGACCGCGAGATCTGGCTCGAAGCCGGCCGCAACGGATTCCTCGGCCTCGAGGTCCCCGAGGCGTACGGTGGAAGCGAGGCCGGTGACTACCGGTTCAACGCGGTTCTCGCCGAGGAGCTTTCGCGGGCGAGCGCCGCCGTGTCGTCGAGCTTCGGTATTCACGCCGACGTCGTCGCGCCGTACCTCGTGCAGCTCACGACCGAGGAGCAGAAGCAGCGCTGGCTGCCCAGGTTCTGCACCGGTGAGCTGCTCACCGCGATCGGTATGACCGAGCCTTCCGGCGGTTCCGACCTCGCGTCGCTCAAGACCACCGCGGTCAAGGACGGCGACGACTGGATCATCAACGGTTCCAAGACGTTCATCACCAACGGCTACAACGCCGACCTGGTGATCGTCGCGGCGCGCACCAGCCCCGAGAAGAAGTCCAAGGGCATCACCCTGTTCGCCGTCGAGACGGGCATGGAGGGCTTCGAGCGCGGACGCAAGCTCGACAAGGTCGGCCAGCACGAGTCGGACACCGCCGAACTGTTCTTCGAGAACGTGCGTGTCCCGTCTACGAACATCATCGGTGAGATCGACCGCGGATTCATCCACATGATGGAGATGCTGCCGCAGGAGCGGGTCGGCGCCGCCGTCTCGAACATCGCGCACGCCGCGCCGATCCTCGAGGAGACGATCCAGTACGCCAAGGACCGCAAGGCATTCGGTCAGCCCATCGGCTCGCTGCAGTGGAACAAGTTCCTCCTCGCGGACCTCGTCACCCGTGTCGAGGTCACCCAGGCCTACGTCGACAACTGCGTCGCCGCACATGCCGACGGTGAGCTCACGGCAGTGGACGCCGCCAAGGCCAAGTGGTGGACTGCTCAGGTGCAGAACGAGGTCCTCGACCACTGCGTGCAGCTGCACGGTGGCTACGGATTCATGACCGAGTACCGTGCCGCCCGTGCGTGGATGGATGCCCGTGTCACCAAGATCTGGGCCGGTTCCAACGAGATCATGAAGGAACTGATCGGCCGCGACCTCGGCCTCTGAACCCGTACCCCGTAGCCCGACGACAAAGGAGTCGCTTCATATGTCCGTTCTCGACAAGTTCAGCTTGACCGATCGGGTGGTCGTCGTGACCGGTGCGTCGTCGGGCCTCGGGGTGGCGTTCGCGCAGGCCGCGGCGGAGGCCGGCGCCGACGTGGTGCTGGCAGCACGCCGCACCGACCGTCTCGAGAAGACCGCCGAGCTGGTGCGGGCCGCGGGACGTCAGGCGCTGTGCGTTGCGACGGACATCGCCGACCCGGCTCAGGCGCAGAACATGATCGACGCGGCCATGGAGAAGTTCGGCCGCGTGGACGTGCTCGTCAACAACGCCGGCGTCGGTACGGCTGTCCCCGCGACGCGGGAGACGCCGGAGCAGTTCCGGCAGGTCGTCGACATCAACCTGAACGGTTCCTACTGGGCGGCGCAGGCGGCGGGCAAGGTCATGAAGCCGGGCAGCGCGATCGTGAACATCGCGAGCGTGCTGGGTCTCACCACCGCGGGACTTCCGCAGGCCGCGTACGCCGCGAGCAAGGCCGGGGTCATCGGTCTCACCCGCGACCTGGCGCAGCAGTGGGGTGCCCGCAAGGGCATTCGAGTGAATGCGATCGCTCCCGGGTTCTTCGAGACGGAGATGACGGATCAGTACCAGGACGGGTACCTCGAATCGATGAAATCGCGGCTGGTTCTCGGTCGCCTCGGCGATCCGGAGGAGCTGGCCGCGACCGTGGTGTGGCTCGCGTCGGACGCCGCCGCGTACGTCACCGGCCAGACGATCGCGGTGGACGGCGGCATCACCATCACCTGAGCGTCGGGTTGGGCGGGGCTGCCGTGCTGGCGTATAAGTAGGAAATGACCACGCGCACCGTCCATGAAGAGTGGGACGACAAGCCCGCCCCGTCGATGGCGGCCACCGATCTGTTGCGGGAGCCTCCGGCGACCCCGCGTGGAGCACGCACTCGCGCGGCGTTGGTGGCGGCCGCGCGGACGGTATTCGAGCGGTCCGGGTACCTCGATGCCAGGCTCACCGACATCACGAAGGAAGCCAACTGCTCGACGGGGTCGTTCTACACGTACTTCGACAACAAGGAACAGGTGTTCGCCGCCGTGCTCGAGGTGGCGCAGGAAGACATGATGCACCCGGGGATGAAACGGGTGCAGGACACCGACGACCCGTACGCCGTTCTGGAGGCGAGTAACCGCGCCTACCTGGAGGCCTATCGGCGTAACGCCAAGCTGATGGGGCTGCTCGAACAGGTCGCGCACATCGACCCGGCGTTCGCGGACCTGCGGCGTCAGCGGGCCGACGCGTTCATCGCGCGCAACGCGCGGGGCATCGCGGAACTGCAGGCGCGGGGCATCGCCGACAAAGAACTCGACCCGATGCTGGCGTCGCGGGCGCTATCGGGGATGGTCAGCCGGTTGGCGTACAACGTGTTCGTGGCCAGCGTGAACGGGACCGACGGCACTCCCGTCGACTTTGACGACGTCGTGTTCACTACGACGCGCATCTGGGCAAATGGACTGAGGTTCCCCGAGCGGAGCTGAGCTCTCTCCGACGGCGTCAGCGCGTGGGACACCCAGGTCGACGAAACTGAATCCGACACCGGGTTCAGGTGTTTTCTGTGGAAGACTGGGGCACGTCCGTGTCCCTTCGAGGGAGGAATCTCGTGCAGGTTGCGCAGAAGGTCGCCATCGTCACCGGTGGCGGAGGTGGAATCGGCGGTGCACTCGCGGAGCGGCTCGCCGCCGAGGGCGCCCGGGTCGTCGTCACCGATCTCGATGCCGTATCGGCCAAGGCGGTGTCGGACCGGATCAACGCGACACGTCCGGGGGCCTCGATCGCCCGCGGTGCCGACGCGTCCGAGGACGCACAGATCGCGTCGGTCATCGACGCCGCGGAGGAGGCGTTCGGCCCCGTCGACCTCTACTTCGCCAATGCGGGTGTCGCGGCCGGGGAGGGCCTCGAACCCGACGATACGGTGTGGGACCTCGCCCTCGACGTGAATGTCCGTGCGCATATCCGCGCGGCACGCCGCCTGGTCCCTGGCTGGATCGAGCGCGGCGAGGGGTACTTCGTCAGCACGGCCTCCGCCGCTGGGCTGCTCACCCAGATCGGGTCCGCCCCCTACTCGGTGACCAAACATGCCGCAGTCGGATTCGCCGAATGGCTGTCCGTCACGTACGGCGACAAGGGCGTCCGCGTCAGCTGCCTGTGCCCGATGGGCGTCAACACCAAGCTGCTCACCGACGACGCCGCCCTGTCGGCCACGGCCGCACGCGCCGTCACCACCGCGGGTTCGGTGCTCGAACCATCCGAGGTGGCCGAATGCGTGCTCGCCGCAATGGAAGCCGAACAGTTCCTGATCCTTCCGCACCCCGAAGTGCTGGAGATGTACCGGCACAAGGGCGCCGACTACGACCGATGGATCCGGGGAATGCGCCGCTACCAGGCCTCGCTCCTCGCCCAGTCGTCCTGACCCGACCGCACGAGGAGTCCGCATGTCGCTGTTCGACTTATCCGATCGCGCCCGGCAATACCAGATCGATCTGCTGGAGTTCATGGATTCGCATGTGTATCCGGCGGAGGCGGTGTATGAGGAGCAGATGCGGGAGTCGGGGGATCCGCATTTCCAGCCGCCGGTGTTGGAGGAGTTGAAGGTTGAGGCGCGGCGTCGGGGGTTGTGGAATCTGTTTCATCCGCATCCGGGGACGGGTGCGGGGTTGACGAATCTCGAGTATGCGCCGTTGGCGGAGATCATGGGGCGCAGTCATATTGCGTCGGAGGCGTGTAATTGTAATGCGCCGGATACGGGCAATATGGAGGTGCTCGAGTTGTTCGGTACGGCCGAGCACAAGGAGAAGTATCTGATGCCGTTGCTGGAGGGGACGATGGCGTCGGCGTTCGCGATGACGGAGCCGGCGGTGGCGAGTTCGGATGTGACGAATGTGGAGTTGTCGATGGTCCGGGACGGTGACGAGTATGTGCTGAACGGCCGGAAGTGGTTCGCGTCGAATGCGTTGCATCGGAATTGCCGGGTGTTGATCGTGATGGGGAAGACGGATCCGTCGGCGGCGCCGCATCGGCAGCAGTCGATGATGGTGGTGCCGATCGATGCGCCGGGGGTGACGGTGATGCGGGGGTTGCCGGTGTTCGGGTATCAGGATCGTGAGGGGCATGCGGAGATCGACTTCGCGGATGTTCGGGTTCCGGTCAAGGATGTGTTGAAGGGCGAGGGGGAGGGTTTCGCGATTTCGCAGGCGCGGTTGGGTCCGGGTCGGATTCACCATTGCATGCGGGCGATCGGGATGGCGGAGCGGGCGTTGGAGTTGATGTGTCGTCGGGCGTCGTCGCGGGTGACGTTCGGGAAGCCGGTCAGTGAGAATGCGAATATTCAGGATTGGATTGCGGAGGCGCGGATCGAGATCGAGATGATCCGGTTGTTGACGCTGAAGGCGGCGTATCTGATGGATACGGTGGGGAACAAGGAGGCGCGGACGGAGATCGCGGCGATCAAGGTGGCGGCTCCGAATATTGCGTTGAAGATTGTGGATCGGGCGATTCAGGTGCACGGTGGGGCCGGTGTCACCGACGACTTCCCCCTTGCCATGATGTACGCCCATCTGAGGACATTGCGTCTCGCGGACGGACCGGACGAGGTCCACAAGATGTCCATCGCGAGAAGAGAACTCCGCAAATACCGTACGAAGACCGAGAACAACCAGCATGGAGGAAACAAGTGAGCCAGGAACGTAGAACCGCCATCGTCACCGGATCGGCCCGGGGGATCGGCGCCGCCGTCGCGAAGCGGCTGGCCGACGACGGCTACGCGGTCGCCGTCCTCGACCTCGACGAGTCCGCGTGTGCCGGCACCGTCGACGCGATCACGTCCGCCGGGGGCGAAGCGCTGGCCGTGGGCGCGAACGTCGCCGACGAGGCCTCGGTCGCCGCGGCGGTCGAGCGAGTGGCGGCCGAACTCGGTGCCCCGACGATCCTGATCAACAACGCCGGGATCACCCGCGACAACCTGTTGTTCAAGATGACCGTCGACGACTGGGACGCGGTCATGAACGTGCACCTGCGCGGTGCGTTCCTGATGTCGCGGGCCGTGCAGAAGTACATGGTGGACGCCGGGTTCGGGCGAATCGTGAACCTGTCGAGCACCTCTGCGCTCGGTAATCGCGGGCAGGTCAACTACTCCGCCGCCAAGGCGGGCATGCAGGGTTTCACCAAGACGCTGGCATTCGAGCTCGGCAAGTTCGGTGTCACCGCGAACGCGATTGCGCCCGGGTTCATCGAGACAGAGATGACCGCCGCCACCGCCGAGCGGGTGGGTGTCGGCTTCGAGGATTTCAAGAAGGCGGCGGCGTCGCAGATCCCGGTGAACCGCGTCGGGCAGCCCGAGGACATCGCGCACACCGCGTCGTTCTTCGTCAGCGAGGGCGCCGGATTCGTCTCGGGGCAGGTCGTCTACGTCGCCGGTGGACCGAAGGACTGATCGATGAAGGCGTGGCGTGTACACGAATTGGGGCAGCCGAGGGACGTTCTGACGTTCGAGGACGTTCCCGACCTCGAACCGAAGCCCGGGGAGTTGCTGGTCAAGGTGCTTTCGGCCGCCGCCAACTTCCCGGATGTCCTGTTGTGCCGCGGCGAGTACCAGATCAAGCCGCCGCTTCCGTTCACTCCCGGTGTGGAGCTGTGCGGCGAGGTGGTGGGGCTGGGCGAGGGTGTCACCGAGTTCTCCGTCGGTGACCGGGTGATCGGCATGCCGAGTCTTCCGAACGGCGGGTTCGCCGAGCTGGCCGTCATGTCCTCGGCCACCGCGTTCCCCGCTCCGGAGGCCCTCGACGACGCCGAGGCGTCGGCACTGTCGATCGGGTACCAGACGGGATGGTTTGCGCTGCACCGCAGGACGCAGATCCAGCCCGGTGAAACCCTGCTCGTGCAGGCTGCGGCAGGTGGTGTGGGCAGCGCGGCCGTGCAACTGGGTAAGGCGGCGGGTGCGAAGGTGATCGGCGTCGTCGGCGGTCCCGAGAAGGCGGCCTACACGCGGGAACTCGGTGCCGACCTCGTGATCGACCGGCACAGCGAGGACTTCGTGCAGGCCGTGAAGGACTTCACGGACGGCCGCGGTGCCGACGTCGTGTTCGATCCGGTGGGTGGCGACTCCTACACGAAGTCGACCAAGTGCATCGCGTTCGAGGGTCGCATCATCGTGATCGGGTTCGCGAGCGGCACCATCCCGTCGCCCGGGCTGAACCACGCGCTGATCAAGAACTACTCGATCATCGGGCTCCACTGGGGGTTGTACAACGCCTACAACCCCGCTGCGATCCGGGAGTGTCACGAAGAGCTGACGAGGATGGCCGCGGCCGGCGAGATCAAGCCGATGATCAGCGAGCGGCTCGGGCTCACCGACGTCGCGGACGGCATCGCACGGCTCGGTGAGGGGACGACAGTCGGACGGCTGGCTTTCCTGCCCGGACGCTAGCGGTTGCGCTTCGCGTACAGCTCCTCGAGGTTGTGCCGCAAGGTCACCTCGGTGTTCTTCACGGCCGTTTCGACGAACGGTTCGACGATGAGACCGAGTGCCTTGCCGGCGAGACCGCCGGGGAGCTTGTACGCGAAGTCCACGCTGATCTCGGTCTTGTCCTCACCGTGAGCGGTGAACTCCCAGGTCGAGGAGTTGGCGGCGCCGTCGAGCGACGCCAGGGTGATGACCCGGTCCTGCTCCCACTCGGTGACCTCGAGCCGCGACCGCAGGGTGCTGGGGCCGATGTGGATCGCGGCGTCGAAAGTCGACTCCATCCCCTGGTCGAATTCCCCGATCGGACGGAACTCCGAGACCCCGAACATCCAGTCGGGGACCGTCCGGTAATCGTCGATGTACGCGAACGCCACGTGGATGGGGACGGCTGCGATCGCGGAGTGACGGACGTGGATCATCAGGTGGTCCCTGGCTCTCTGTCGGAGAAGGCTGTCGATCTGGGCGACCTCGTTCGACTCTAGTCAACTCCCGCGACCACAGCAGGGGAGCGGCGGGTATCTGTTCTACCGTAGGACCCATGACGGTAGAGGGCACCCAGCGCGGCAGTTCCTGGCGTGAGTACACCGACCAGGGCTTGTCCAAGGTTCTGGCCGCGGCGCTGGCGGCGTTCGTCGAGAAGGGGTACGACGGGGCGTCGATCCGTGAGATCGCGTCACGCGCCGGTCTGTCGGTCCCCGGTCTCTATCACCATTACCCCTCCAAGCAGGCGCTGCTGGTGGGGCTGACCAACGCGGTGATGCGCGAACTCCTCGATCGCAGCCACGCGGCGGTGGCCGAGGCGGGCCCGACACCGGGCGAGCGGTTCGACGCAGTCATCGAGTCGCTCCTGCGGTTCCACATGTACCGGCGTGAACAGGCCTTCGTCGCGTCCCGGGAGACGCGGAGCATGGAACCGGAGAGCCGGAAGGCGTACATCGCGCTGCGCGACGAGCAGCAGGAGATGCTGGACGACATCGTCCGAGAGGGGGTGGCGGCGGGGTTGTTCCGGACGCCGTTCCCGGAGGACGCGAGCCGTGCCGTCGTCACGATGTGCGTCGCGGTGTCCACCTGGTACCGGGAGGACGGGCCGCTGTCGCCCGACGAACTGGTCGAGCGGTACCTGGCGATCGCGAGGAGCACGGTCGGCGCGTCCGACTGAGTCTTGACCGGCTTTCGAAGGTGTGGAATTGTCGGGGACGACTTCGACCGAGCGAGTGATCGGTCGGTACTGGAGTCGCCGTATTGACTGGAGGTAGTTGTGGCGATCGATCTGTCCTACGCACCCGAGGTGACCGCGCTCGTCGAGAAGACCGAGGCGTTCACCCGCGAAGTCGTGCTGCCCATCGAGGACGAGCACGGCGGCGACATCACAGCGGCCGGTGGCGACACCCTGCGCGTGGAGCTGCAGAAGGCAGCCAAGGACGCCGGAGTCTTCGCCCCGCACGCACCCGTCGAGTACGGCGGACACGGCCTGAACATGACCGATCGCGCGCCCGTCTTCGAGGCTGCGGGCTACTCGCTGTTCGGCCCGACAGCCCTGAACATCGGGGCCCCCGACGAGGGCAACGTCCACATGCTCGCGCACATCGCCAGCCCGGAGCAGAAGGAGCGGTTCCTCGCCCCGCTGGCGCACGGCGACATGCGGTCGGCGTTCGCCATGACCGAGCCGTCGCCCGGAGCCGGATCCGACCCCTCGGCGCTGACCACGCGCGCCGAGAAGGTGCCGGGCGGGTGGAAGATCAACGGCCACAAGTACTTCATCACCGGAGCCGACGGCGCGGGATTCTTCATCATCTTCGCGCGCACGTCCGGCGTGCCCGGCGACCGCGGTGGTGCGACGATGTTCCTCACGCCGGCCGACGCCGAGGGGCTGAGGGTGGGTCGTCACATCGACACCCTGGACCGGGCGATGATCGGTGGGCACTGCGAGGTGTTCTTCGAGGACCTGTTCGTCCCCGACAGCGGGGTTCTCGGCGAGGTGGACCAGGGATTCGCCTACGCCCAGGTCCGGCTCGGGCCCGCCCGGATGACGCACGTCATGCGGTGGCTCGGTGCGGCTCGGCGCGGCCACGACGTCGCCGTGGCACACGTCGCGCAGCGTGAGGGTTTCGGAGGCAAGCTGGGCGATCTCGGCATGGTCCAGAAGATGATCGCGGACAACGAGATCGACATCGCCGCCACCCGCGCACTGTTGACGCGGGCGTGCTGGGAACTCGATCAGGGCGGCCACGCGAGCAACTCCACGTCCATCGCCAAGACCTACGCCTCCGAGGCCATCTTCCGCATCGTCGACCGCTCCATCCAGATGTGCGGCGGTCTCGGCGTGTCCGGTGACCTGCCCCTCGCCCGGCTGTCCCGCGAGGTGCGACCGTTCCGTGTCTACGACGGACCGTCCGAGGTGCACCGCTGGGCCATCGCCAAGCGTGTCGTCGGTGCCGCGAAGAAGGCCGCGCGGGAGGCGGGCGCATGACCGAACATCGGGGACTCGATCTCGTTGCGCTGCGGAAGTTCCTGTCCGAGTCGGACGTTCCTCTCGCCGGTGAGTTGCGGGCCGACCTGATCTCGGGCGGCAAGTCCAACCTCACGTACGCCATCTGCGACGACTCCTCGCGGTGGGTGCTGCGAAGGCCGCCCACCGCGGGGCTCACACCGTCGGCGCACGACGTGGCCCGCGAATTCCGCATCACCTCGGCGCTGCAGGGCACCGACGTCCCGGTGGCCGCCACCGTCGCGTTGTGCGAGGACGACAGTGTGATGGGCGCGCCGTTCACCCTGGTGGAACACGTGACGGGCCAGGTGATCCGGACCAAGTCGGATCTCGAGGCGCTGTCCGACGACGACATCGACTCGTGCACCGACGAACTGGTCCGCGTGCTCGGCGCTTTGCACAACGTCGACTACGACGCCGTCGGTCTGGGCGAGCTCGGCCGCCCGGACGGGTACGTGGCCCGGCAGGTCACGTTGTGGGCGAGCCAGTGGGGGCGAGTGAAGACGACGGACTCCGCGGACGTCGACCGCCTGCATGCCGCGCTGGTCGAATCGATTCCGCAGCAGTCGGAATCGTCGATCGTGCACGGCGACTACCGCATCGACAACACCATCCTCGCGGCCGGCGACGTGAGCACCGTTGCGGCGGTCGTCGACTGGGAACTGTCGACCCTCGGCGACCCGCTCACCGACGTCGCCCTGATGTGCGTCTACCGGCATCCGGCTCTCGACCTGGTGCTCGGCGAACCGGCGGCCTGGACGAGCACGCGACTGCCGTCGGCCGACGATCTCGCGCAGCGCTACACCGTGGCGTCGGGGCGCGAACTGGTCCACTGGAACTTCTACCTGGCGCTCGCGAACTTCAAACTCGCCGTCATCGCCGAGGGCATCAACCACCGCTACCGTGTCGGTGCCACCGTCGGAGAAGGTTTCGACAAGGCAGGCGACGCGGTGCCCGAATTCGTCGCGGCCGGCCTGCGCGCCCTGAAAGGACAGACCGTATGAGTCGCACCGCACTGATCACCGGCGCCTCGCGTGGCATCGGACTCGGCATCGCCACCCGTCTCGCCGCACAGGGGTACGGGCTGACGATCACCGCCCGTGATCGTGATCGGCTCGAGTCCGTGGCCGCCGACCTGCGGACCGCGGGCGCGAAGGACGTCGTCGTGGTCGCGGGTGACCTCGCCGACGAGGCATCCGCGGGACACGTCGTCGAGGCGCACGCCGACGCGTTCGGGTCGCTCAACGCGCTGGTACTCAATGCCGGGGTCGGAACCGCGGGCCCCATCGGCGAGTTCCCCATGCGCCGATTCGACAAGAGCCTCGGAGTCAACCTGCGGGCGCCGTTCAGCCTGCTGCAGCAGTCGCTGCCGCTGCTGCGGACCGGTGCGGCGGAGAACCCGGGACGCGGGTCCAAGGTCGTGGCCCTGGCATCGATCACCGGCGTGTACGCCGAGGCAGGGCTCGCCGTCTACGGGGCGACCAAGGCCGCGCTGATCTCCCTGACGGAGACGCTGAACGTGGAGGAGTCGGGCAACGGAGTCTCGGCGACCGCGCTCGCCCCGGCGTACGTCGACACCGACATGTCCGCGTGGATCCACGACACGATCCCGCCCGAGGCGATGATCGAGGTCAACGATATCGTCGAACTCGTCGACGCCCTGCTGCGGCTGTCGTCGCGCGCGGTGGTCCCGAAGATCGTCGTCGGACGCGCCGGAACGGACGGCTACCGCGCGTAGTCGTCGTCCTCCTGGGCCTCGCCACGCTTGCGGAAGAACTTGAAACCGGGGACGCCCTGGATCGCCTGACGCACGCCCTGGACCTCCTCGAGGAGTTGGTGGATCTCCGGCGACACGGTGTCCAGGGTCGCCAGGATCGGCATCAGCCCCTCCATGCGCAGGGTCAGCTCGGGCAGGTGGTCCACCAACCCGATCGCGGCGTGAATCTCCTCCTCGGTGAGGTCGTCGACGAACCGCTGCGCCAGTGGGGCGGCCTTCGTCGCCAGCGGCTCGTACAGACCGATGAGAGTTTGCGCCGACGCGGACGCGTGGTCGGCGGCGGAGACGACGGTCGCCGCCGATTCCGCAACCGCGTTCGCCCGCGCCACGGCGATCTCGGCGCCGTCGCTGATCGCCTCGATGCGCGCAATCAGCACTTCGACCTGGTCCAGGAGGGTGCCGATCCGGCCGGGAAGGGAGACGACGAGTTCAGCGGTGTCCGCCGACCACCGGGCGATCCCGGTGACGGTACGCACCAGGTCGCGGGGGCCGAGTTGTACGAGAGCCATCGGCCCATCCTGCCTGATGCTTTCCGCACCTCACGTTTCGGTCGTGGCAGACGTCTACCTTTCAGAGGCCCGCACACCTGGAAGGATTGGCACCGTGAATGCCGACCGAGCAGCACACACAGTCATCGATTCACCGATCGGCCCCCTGACGCTGGTGAGCGTCGACGGGGTGCTGCGCGGCATCTACATGGTCGAACACCGGCACCAGCCGAACCCCGCGGCGTTCGGGGAACGCGCCACCACAGGTTTCGACGAGGCCGTCACCCAGCTCACCGAATACTTCGACGGCAGGCGCACCGAGTTCACCGTCCCGCTCGCCGCGCGAGGCACCCCGTTCCAGCAACGGGTGTGGGACGCCCTGCGCACCATCCCGTACGGCGAGACGTGGACGTACGGTCAGCTGGCCGACTCCCTCGGCACCCCGACCGCGATTCGCGCGGTGGCGGCGGCGAACGGCAGAAATCCGATCAGCATCATCGTCCCGTGCCACCGCGTCATCGGGAGCAACGGCAACCTGACGGGGTATGCGGGCGGGCTCGAGCGCAAACGGTTCCTGCTCGAACGCGAAGCGGAACGGGCGGGACTCCGGCTGAGCCGATGACCTTGAAGCCGTTCGAAGACATCGTGGTCGAGCACGGACCGACGGTGCTGCGGGTCTGCCGGGCCGTGGTCGGTCCGGTGGACGCCGAGGACGCGTGGTCGGAGACGTTCATCGCCGCGATGCGGGCGTACCCCGACTTGCGTCCCGGGAGCAACGTCGAGGCGTGGCTGGTGACGATCGCGCACCGGAAAGCGCTCGACCACATCCGTGCGCGCGACCGGCGGCCCGTCCCCACCGACGCGCTTCCCGAGCAGACCACCGATCGCGGACTTCCCGGCGGTCACGATCTCGAGTTGTGGAACGCGGTCGGCGCCCTGCCGATGAAGCAGCGGGCGGCGGTGGCGTATCACTACCTGGCCGGGCTGCCGTACGCCGAGATCGCGGTGATCCTGGGCAACTCCTCGGACGCGTCGCGGCGGGCCGCCGCCGACGGGATTGCGGCGCTACGCAAGACCCTCTCGATCTCTGTGAGTGGAGACATCACATGAACATCCCCGACATCGTCTACGCCCTGTCCACGTCGGACTCCGCGGTCGAGCAGAATCTGCGCGAGCGGCTCGCCGCCCTCGCCGCCGAAGCAGGGCTCCTCGACGTCGCGTACCGGACCCTCGACACCCCCGTCGGTTCGCTTCTCCTCGCCGCCACCGATCGCGGGCTGGTACGGGTCGCCTTCCCCAGCCAGGATCACGACGCCGTGCTGCAGACCCTCGCCGAGCAGATCAGCCCCCGGATCCTGCGCGCACCGGCCCGGCTCGACCGAGTGGCCCACGAGATCGACGAGTACTTCCTCGGCGAGCGCACGAGCTTCGACGTTCCGCTGGATTTCAGGCTGTCCAAGGGATTTCGGCTCGAGGTACTTCACCATCTTCCCGAGATCGACTACGGACACACCGCGAGTTACGCCGCGGTCGCGGCGGCCGCGGGCAGCCCGAAGGCAGTGCGCGCGGTCGGAACCGCCTGCGCCCTCAACCCGCTCCCCGTCGTGGTTCCCTGCCACCGGGTGGTCCGCAGCGACGGCAGCATGGGCCAGTACGCGGGTGGGCCGGAAGCCAAGTCGATTCTGCTGACATTGGAGGCAGCGGCATGACTACCTTGACGCAACGCGTGAACGACCTCGATTGGCAGGGTCTCCACGGCGAGACCGACGCCGCGGGATGCGCGCAATCCGAGCAGATCCTGACGGCCGAGGAGTGCGGGCAGATCGCGGACATGTACGAGGAGGTCGAGCGTTTCCGGTCCACCGTCGACATGGCCCGGCACCGTTTCGGCTCGGGACAATACCGGTACTTCGACTACCCGCTACCGGAGGTCGTGGCCGAACTCCGTGCGGCCTTCTACCCGAAACTGCTTCCCGTGGCACGGGACTGGGCGACCAAGCTGAGGAAGCCCGCGCCGTGGCCGGACACCCTCGACGAATGGCTGGACATGTGCCACGACGCCGGCCAGAAACGGGCGACACCCATCCTGCTCAGCTACCGCGCGAACGACTGGAACGCTCTGCACCGCGACCTCTACGGTGACCTGGTGTTCCCGTTGCAGGTGGTGATCGGCCTCGACCGCCCGGGAGTGGACCACGAGGGCGGGGAATTCATGCTCGTCGAGCAGCGACCCCGCGCCCAGTCCCGGGGCACGGTGACGACGCTGCGGCAGGGGCATGCGCTGATATTCACCACCAGGGACAGGCCCGTACGCTCGACCCGCGGTTGGTCGACGGGACCGGTACGACACGGTGTCAGCACCGTTCGGCGCGGCACCCGCCGGACCCTCGGCCTGGTCCTGCACGACGCCGAGTGACCGTGATGTCCGCGTTGATACCCCGGCCCCGAACTGTGGTGGCGCCCGGCGCCGTCCACGTCCCCGACTGGCTCACGCCGGAGGAGCAGCGCCACCTGGTGGCCGAATGCCGGCGCTGGGCCACCGCACCGGTCCCGATGCGGGCCGCGCAACTGCCGACGGGGCATCGCATGTCGGTGCAGACGGTGTGCCTCGGCTGGCACTGGAAGCCGTATTCCTATTCGCGCACCGCCGAGGACGCGGGCGGCGGCCGTGTCGCGCCGGTGCCCGGCTGGCTGGTCGAACTCGGCCGGCGAGCGGTGAGTGAGGCGTACGGGCAGCCCGCCGACGGGTACACACCCGATGCCGCGCTGATCAACTTCTACGACGACACCGCGAAGATGGGCATGCACCAGGACAAGGAGGAGCGGTCCGATGCGCCCGTCGTGTCGTTGAGCATCGGCGACACGTGCACGTTCCGCTTCGGCAACACTGCCACCCGCACGAAGCCGTACACCGATGTCGAGTTGCTGTCGGGCGACCTCTTCGTGTTCGGTGGTGAGTCCCGGTTCGCGTATCACGGAGTGCCGAAAGTGTTTCCCGGCACGAGCGATCCGGACTGCGGACTGACAACGGGCCGACTGAACATCACGCTGCGGATGACGGGACTCGAGGACGCATGAGAGTGCAGCTGCCGTACCGGGGCCCGTTCACCCATGCGCCGTTGTGGGGCGCGCTCCGCGCCCACACCGTGTCCGGGCTCGAGCGACACGACCCCGACGGAACCCACACCCGGGTGGTGAACGGTCCGCACGGGCCCGCGCTGGTGTCCGTCGTCGTACGTCCCGCCGGCGGGTACGTCGAGGCGCACCTGACACCGGCGGATCCGGGAGACGTCGAAGCGCTGACCGCCGCGGTCCGGCGCTGGCTCGACCTCGACGCGAATCCGCTGCCGATCGACGCCGCGTTGAGCCGTCACCCGCAACTGGCTCCGCTGGTGGCACTACGACCGGGTCTGCGGCGCCTGGGGAGCGTGGACGGGTTCGAAACGGCGGTTCTGACCGTTCTCGGACAACAGGTTTCGCTGGCGGCGGCCCGGACGTTCGGCAGCCGGCTCGTGTCCGCGTACGGCAGGCCCGTCCACGACGGATTCTTCGCGTTCCCCGAACCGGAGACGCTCGCGGCGCTCGCACCCGAACAGTTGCGCTCCACCCTCGGTCTCACCGGCGCCCGGGCCAGGACGGTGCTCGCGCTGGCCGAGGCCGCGTCCGACGGTCTGCGCCTCGACGCGGACACCGACCCGGCCGAGTTCCGGGCCGGTCTGCTCGCACTGCCCGGCATCGGCCCGTGGACGGCGGACTATCTGACGGTGCGGGTGCTGGCCGACCCGGACGCGTTCACACCCGACGACCTCGTCCTCAAACGTGCGCTGGAGGTCAGGACCGGCAGGCAGGCAGCGGAACTCGCCGAGTCGTGGCGACCGTGGCGGGCCTACGCGCTGTTCCACCTGTGGACGGACGAAGCGTATTAGTCCTTGGCTTTCGCCAGCGCCGACGGCCACCAGATCTTCTTGCCGATGTCGTGAGAGAGCGCCGGGACGAGGATGCTGCGCACGATGATCGTGTCGAGCAGTACACCGAACGCGACCGCGAAACCGACCTCGGCGAGGAACACCAGGGGCAGCACGCCCAGTACCGCGAACGTCGCGGCGAGTACGACACCGGCCGACGTGATGACGCCACCGGTCACCGCCAGTCCCCGCAGCACACCGGATTTGGTGCCGTGTTCCTCGGTTTCCTCGCGGACCCGGGTCATCAGGAAGATGTTGTAGTCGATGCCGAGCGCCACGAGGAACACGAACGCGAACAGCGGGAACGCCGGATCTGCGTTCGCGAAATGGAAGACGTGGGTGAAGAAGAGTCCGCACACCCCGAGGGTGGCCGCGAACGACAGGACCACGGTGGCGATGAGGATGATGGGTGTGAGCAGGGCGCGGAGCAGGAGGGCCAGCACGACGAAGATGACGACGAGAACGATCGGGATGATCAGGTTCCGGTCGTGCACCGACGCCGTCTGCACATCGAGAGTGGTTGCCGTGCTGCCACCGACGAGCGCATCGGCACCGGGTACGGCGTGCGCCGCGTCGCGCAGTCGCTTCACCGTCTCGAGGGCTTCCGGGGAATCGTACGAGTCGGCGAGTGTCGCGTTGACGACCATGCGCCCGTCGATCGGTGCGGCCGTGAGGAAGTCGGGTGCGCACCCCTGCCCGGCCGCCGAAGCCACCGCGGCCGGGTTGGACTTGACGAGTGCGGACAGTCGCTCGACGTCGACCTGCGGGCACACCGCGCCGGGATCCGTCGACACCCCGTCCACACCGCTCACGGCCGCGATGACCGCCTCCGTCTGATCGGCATTGGTGACGATGACGGCGGGCGCGCCGGCGCCCGGATCGAATTTCGAGTCGTACAACTCCTGACCGACGACGGCGTCGGGGCGGTTGGTGAAGTTCTCCGACGACGACAGCCCGTCCGTCTTCAGACTGCCGATGCCGACCAGGAACAGCACGGCCAGAAGCACCGTCGTACCGATCCAGAGGGGGCGGTCCTTGCTTCCGACCTGGGCAGCGATCTTGCCCCACAGACCGTGCGTGGTGAGGTCGGCGGCCTCGTCCACCTTGGGTTTCCGCGGCCAGAACACCCACCGTCCCGCCGCGGACAGCGCGACGGGCAGGAACGTCATCATCACGAGGTACGTGCACGCAATGCCGATCGCGGCGACCGGCCCGAGGCTCTTGTTGGAGTTCAGTTCGGAGAACGTCAGGCACAGCAGACCGAGGATGACGGTGACCGCCGACGCCGTGATGGCGGGGGCGGATTCCTTCCACGCCTTGACCATGGCGTCGAACCGGCTGGGATAGAAGTGAAGTTCTTCCCGATATCGGGAGATCAGGAGTAGCGCATAGTCGGTGCCCGCACCGATCACGAGGACGAACAGGATGCCCTGACTCTGTCCGGTGAGCGTGAGCACCTCGGCCTTGGCGAGGAAGTAGATGACCATCGACGCCAGGCCGAGCGCGAGCAGTGCCGAGAAGAGCGGGAAGAACCACAACACCGGGGAGCGGTAGACCACCAGCAGGATCAGGACCACCACGAGCAGGGCGGCGCCCAGCAGTGCACCGTCGAGCCCGGCGAACGCGTCGATGAACGCCACCAGCAGACCACCGGGACCGGCAGGGAGCACCTCGAGCCCGGCGGCCGCGTTCTTCGCGGCGGTGAGGACGTTCTCCTCGGTGGCGGCGAGCACATCGCCGGCGACCGCCGTGCCGTCCTCCTTCGCGACGAGGGGAACGAAGATCGATGCCGTGGTGCCGTCTTGGGAGAACTGTGTCTGGGACATGCCTTCGGCGTCGACCCCGTCGACTGCCGCGATGGCGTCACGTGCCTGGGCGATGGCGGTCTTGTCCTGCTCGGTGAGCGGGGCGTCGCTGTGGAACAGCACGAAACCGGGGATCGTTTCGACGGTGAGGAACTTGGACGATTCGTTGGTGACGATCGTCGATTCGGCGGAACTCGACAGGTAGGCGGCGTTGTCGTTCTTCTGGACCTCGGTGAGCTTGCCCTGGAAGGAACCCCCGAATCCGCCCGCGAAGAACGCGATGATCGCGATGGCCACGATGGTGAACGCAGGCCAGCGGAATCTACGCGGCGTCTCGCCGCTGGTGCTCGAGTCCGTCGAATCCAGCTTCGTCATGGGTTCTCCTTCGCCGCCCCCGCCAGCAGTGCGTCCCAGTACACCATGTCGAGCGCACCGGCGACACCGGAAATCCGCGCGCGTCAGGCCTCGTCGGAGGTTTCGGCGTAGCAGTCCCGCACCGCCACATCCATCGGGAACCGCACCCGCGTCTCGCCGAACAGCAACCGGGTGGCTACCTCGACCGCGCCCAGAACGTGCCGCGTCGCCGACTCCGGATCCCGGGTATGCACCATCACCTCGTCGTGCTGGAAGAAGACGAGTTCGCTGTCCGGGTCGTCCGCCAGCCGGCGCCGCAGATCCGCGAGCACGCACAGTGCCCACTCGGATGCCGTGGCCTGCACCACGAAGTTTCGTGTGAACCGGCCGCGGGAATGCGCGTCGCCGTGCGACCAGAAGTCGGGGGACCGCGGCGGGCACGCCCGGCCGAGCCACGAGTGCACGACCTCGCCGCATTCACCGGCGCGGGCCGCCCTTTCCACATATTCGACGGCGACGGGAAAGCGGGTGCGCAGGAGGGTGAGCAGGGAACGGGCCTCGCCCGCGGTGGCGCCGTACAGGACGCCGAGGATCGCGACCTTGGCCTTGCCTCGATCGCCGTCGAACGTCTCCGCCGCGACCGGTGCGTACAGGTCGTCGGCGCCCGCGGCGGCAACCATGCGGGCGTCCCCCGACATGGCGGCCAGGATGCGGGGTTCGAGTTGGCCGGCGTCGGCGATGACGAACGTGTGACCCGGGTCGGCGAGCACGCTCGACCGCAGCGGTTTCGGAATCTGCAGTGCGCCGCCGCCGCGGCTCGCCCAGCGGCCCGAGACCACGCCGCCGGGAACGTACACGGGCCGGAACCGGTCGTCGCGGACCCAACTGTCCAGCCACTGCCAGCCGTTCGTGCTGAACAGCTTGGACAGATCCCGGTGGCGCAGGAGCAGCGGCACGGCAGGGTGATCGACCTCCCGCAGCAGGTGTTTGCGGGTCGACGCGAGTTCGATGCCCTCACGGCGAAACGCGTCGACGACCTCCACATGGGACGCCGGGTTGATGCGACGGCCGAACGCCGCCCCGATCTCCACGGTCACGTCCTGGATGCGCTGCGGCAGGTCGTACCCGGCCGGCCGCGGACCGAGCGCCGCCTCGAGGAACGCGCGATGGGTGCGGGTGGAAAACGGCAGCCCGTCGAAGCTCATCTCCGCGGCGGCCAGCGCTCCCGCGGACTCGGCGGCCACCAGAAGGTCGAGCCGGGCGTCGTCACCGATCGTCTTCCGCTGTTCCGCGAAGTCCGCCACCACCTGCGCCGGATCCGTGGTGGGTGCGGTCTCGAACAGGCCGGGCCGTTCGTCGACGGGTTCGTCCGGCGGTGGCGCGGGTACACCGTCGCGCATGCTGAGGATGGCGTGGGTGAGCGCGAGGTCCTGGCAGCGCCGCACCCGCACCCCGGCTCGCAGCAGTGCCGGATAGACGGCCGCGGTACTCGTCCAGACCCAGCGGGGGTGTTCGGTGGTCTCGATGTCGCGGACCGCGGCCACGACGTCGGGGTGACGACGTGGCGACTCGATCGGAACGCCCGCGGGATCGGTGCGAACGCTCGTCGCGCCACCGTCGGCGTCGGGAACCAGGACCATTCTCACGGGCCCAGTCTGCTCTGCGTCACCGACAGTCGATAATCCGCCGCCGGACGAGGGCAAACCCGCAGGTCGGCACTACACTGAACGCAGACGCTTCTCGCCGGAAGGAGGGGCATCCGATGGCAACCATCGAAGAGTTCGAGCAGACGGTGACCGACAAGGTGATCGCCGGACTGCACGACAAATTCGCCGACTACGAGCGCCGCGGAGTCGGACTCGCCGAACTCGGCGACCCCGATCGGTTCGTCGAACGGATCCTGGCGGCGGTGCCCGCCCCGCATCCCTGGTACGAACAGTTCGGCACGGCCTGGTCGTCCGCGCCCGCGTGACTCACGCCCCTGCTGCGTCCACCGGTTCGGGTTCGGTCTGCGCCTTGTGGCGGCGATGCAAGCCCTTGCGGTCGTAGAACCGGGTGATGACTGCACCGAAGACGAGGCCGATGAGAAGGCCGGCGAGGGTCATCCACACGGCGTGGATGAGCCCTGCGTCGCCCGCTGCGCCGAAGAACATTATGGCGCGCACCCCGATGTAGATCTGGTGCATCGGTTCGAACTCGCCGAGCCAGGTGTACAGGCGCGGCGCGGCCTCGAGCGGGATCGTGCCGCCCGACGAGGGCAGCGCCAGGACGACGAAGACCAGCAGGTTGATGAGCAGGCCCAGGTTGCCGAACGCGGCCATCACGGACATCGCCGTGATCCCGACCGCGGCGATCGCGACGGCGCCGTATTCCCACAGGGCGAGCGGATCGGTGATCGGCAGGCCGAGGGCCGAGCTGATCCACAGGTACAGACCCGACACGATCATCGCCAGCACAACCATCACCGCCCACTTGATGAGCAGGGTGTTGAAACGTGAGATCGGGACCGCCTCGTTGTGGAGGTACAGCGGCCCCACCTCGGTCGGAGTGAATCCGAGCATGCCGTCGACGAGGGTGCTCGCGATGGTCGCACCGGTGAAACCGGCCAGGACGATCAGGAGCGCGTAGTAGAACGCCGCCAAGCCGAAACCGGTGCCGTCGGGCAGCGGGTTGTGGGCCACGACCCGCACGTCGATGGGGTCGTCGAGCACGAGCCGGCTGGCCCCCGACAGTTGGAGGTCGGGGGCTGTCGCCTGGAGTTGCTGCGTCACCTGGGTGGTGAGCTGCTCGCCCATCGTCTGATTGGCCTTGTCCAACGCCATCTCCCCGATGTTCTGGACGAGGTTCGCACTGATCGTGCCCGCGCGGGGGTTCGTGTAGATCGTGATCACCGGACGTTCGACGTCTCCGGGAATCACGCCGGCCTGGGCGAGGATGAACGTGCGCTTCGTGAAGTCGCTCGGTATGACGATCGCACCGTAGATTTCCCCGTTGTCCAGCGCGGACTGGGCCTGCGCGATCCCGATCTGCCGAAGTTCGACCTTGTTCGGATCGACACCCTCGACGAGCCCGGCGGTGATCTGGTCGCCGAAATTCTGCTGCTGCGGCGGGTTGGAATTGGGCGTGGTGTCGCCCTCGTCCTGATTGACGAGCGCGATGGGGAAGTGGTTGAGGTGTGTGGTGGGGTTGAGCATTCCACCCATGTACAGCGCGGCCAGCAGGGACATGACGACGGAGACGAGGAGCAGGGGAGCTATCCAGAACCGTGGTGTCCGGAGCACGCTCATGCTGCCTGCACCGCTGGTTTCGTGAGCCATGTCCCCTCGCATCCTCCCGTGTCCGTGCCGACCCTGGGATCGACCAGCCGGATCAAGAGTAGGCGGTGGGACCGCTCAGCGTGCTGCCGTCACCTCGAACCAGGCGTCGAGTGTCGGCTCACCGACCAGGTCCACGAGATCCACCTGGACGCCGTCCGCCCGCCATCGTTCGACCAGCGCCATCACGCGCACGGAATCCATTCCCTCGTCGAGGAGGTTCGCGGAATCGTCGATCTCGGCGACCGGGACGTCGAGCACGTCGGCTACGTCGGCGCGGATTCGGTCGCGGGTCGGAACTGTGCTGGGAGCGGAACTCACTGTCATCCTCCGGTGCCTCGGTCGAACCACGGCCCGTTGAGCCGATTCGACGACATGGGGTAGGTTGCTGGGTTAGTGAAGCCTAAGCATAGTTGCTCTCCGCGCGAACGGCGAAACGGAGAGCTGTTGCAACCGAATGTGAATGGATGACAATGGCTGGATTATCGCGATACGCAATCGACGTGACGCCTCTACGGACGAGTCGCGAGTTCCGATACATCTTCATTGCCCGCACGATCTCCATCTTCGGTCTGGGTCTGCTCCTGGTGGCGGTGCCGCTGCAGGTGTACGACATGACGAATTCCACACTGGCAGTGGGCGCGGCGAGCATCGTCGTGGGCTCCTCGGTGTTCATCGGCACCCTGTTCGGCGGCGTGATCGCCGACCGGCACGACCGCCGACCGGTCATCTCGCTCGCCCGTGCCGCAGCGGGTCTGGCGTTCGCGATCCTCGCGGTCAACGCGTTCCTCCCCACACCCCAGTTGTGGATCATCTACCTGTGTGGCGTGATCGAGGGCCTCGCCGGCGGCATCTCCGCGACCGCGCTGATGGCGGTGATCCCGTCGCTGCTCCCCAAGGACAAGATGGCCGCCGCCGGTGCCCTGATGACCGTGATGGCCGACCTCGGCACGGTCGCGTCACCGGCCATCGGCGGTGTGATCATCGCGGCGACATCTGTGGGCACCAACTACGTTCTGGCCGCGGTGTCCTCGGGAATCACCGCGTACTGCATCGCCAGGCTGCCGTCGCTGCCGCCGCCGGTCAAGAACACCGAGAGTCCGCTGCGGTCGATCGTCAGCGGTTTCACCTATGCCACCAAGGACTCCGTGGTCGGTGGGACGCTTCTGGTCGGCTTCTGCGCCATGATGCTGACCGGCTGGAACGTGCTGCTGCCCGCCTACGCCAGCCAGGTCCTCCACGCCGGACCGGCGGCCACCGGACTGCTCTACAGCGCCCCCGCGGTCGGCGCCCTCACCGGATCACTCACGAGTGGCTGGACGGGGACTGCTCGTCGCGGTGGCCTGATCGTGTTCCTCGCGGCCATGATCGCGTCGGCCGGGCTGATCGGCGTCGGCGCCGTCCCGATGATCGCAGTCACGTTCCTCGGGCTCGCCGCGCACGGATTCGGCCGCGTCCTCGGTGACATCCTCCGGTACGCGGTAATCCAGACCGAGACCCCCGAGGAATACCGCGGACGCGTCGCCGGTGTGTGGGGCGCCCAGATCTCCACGGGCTCGGCCGCCGGAGCGCTCGTCGCCGGCGCCGTCGGCGCCGCGGTGGGTCCGCGGGAGGCGTTCCTCCTCTACGGGGCGGGCGGCATCGTGGTGCTGGCGGTTCTCGCACTGACCTTGAAGGGGTTGCGCACCTACAGCAGTGCCGCTGCCGAGGAGGACGACCTCTCGGCAGCGGCACAGTGACGCTGTCAGGTGGAAACTAGCTGGCCTGAGCGTTGTTCGCGGCCTGCGACAGCTGCGGGAGCAGCTTGTCCAGCAGCCACGGCATGCTGAGCACGTTCGGTGAGCTCGACGCGAACACCAGCGGCGGGTCGGTCAGACCCACGTAGGCGTTGTCGCGCACGGCCTTCATCCCGGCGAACAGCGGATTCGACTGGACCTCGTTCTGCAGCTCCGGTGACAGGTACCAGGCGAGCAGCACGTCCGGGTTGTACGTCGGCAGCAGTTCCAGGCTGACGGGGGCCGCGAACTTGGTCTGGTCACTGCTCTCGCGCAACTGCTGGGCGAGCGGATCGACCGTGAAACCGAGGCTGGCCAGCATCTTCAGGCGAGGATCGGTGTCGAAGTAGAAGTTGTACGACCCCGGCTCGGTGCCACTACCGAATGCCACCGTCTTCCCGGCGAACTCGGGGTGCTGCGACTTCGCCTGCGCGAGGGTGTCCTGCGTCTGGGTCACCAGTGCCTCGGCCTGTGCCGACCGGCCGAGGGCCTTGCCGACGGTGGTGATCTGGTCTTCCCAGCTGGTGGCCCAGCGACGCTCCGGGTACGCCACGGTGGGGGCGATGGCCGAGAGCTTGTCGTACTGTTCCTGGTTCACGCCCGAGTGCACGGCCAGGATCACGTCGGGGGCGAGTGCCGCGATCTGCTCGTACGGCATCTCCTTGCTCGACGCCGTCAGCAACGTGGGTTCCGCGTTCGGATCGAGCTCTTCGAGCTTCGCCCGCGACCACGGCAGCAGGCCGTCGTCGGTTCCCGTGTCCGACTTCATGTTCTGCACGGCGACGGGCACGACGCCGAGCGACAGTGCCGCGTCCTCGCTGCCCCAGCCGAGCGTGACGACACGTTCCGGGGCCTCCGTGATCTCCGCGGTGCCGAGCGCCGACGGAATCGACACGGGGAAGGCCGACGCGTCGGCCTGTCCGGTGGCGGATCCCGCCGCGTCGGTCGAGTCGGTATTCGACTCGCTGCAGGCACCCGCGAAGAGCGCGGTTGCCGCCATCATCACGATTCCGGCTCTACGCCAGTATCTTCCGGACGGTTTCATCGATCTCCCTGTTCTTTGTTGATGGGGTTCATGCGCGAGCCGAACGAGGCGAGGGCCTCGTTCACGACGGAGCCGACTTCGCCGATCCAACGGGGCTGAGTCATGTCCTTGTGCTCGCAGTCGAGGTCGTGGTTGACGATGGTGCCGGTCAGGTAGGGCCGCCACAGGTCGTACGTCGCCGCGGTCGCAGGATTCCTGGCCGCAGTGAAGAAGAGCATGTCGGAGTCCACGACGATCTGTGAGGGTTCGGATTCGAGGCGCACGGCGTTCGCGAAGTTGTCGATCATCGCGGCCGGTGTGTGCTCGTTGATCCCGGCCAGCGCGCTGCCCTCGCCGCGCAGGATGTCGATCACCTGCTGCCGGTCGAGTCCATCCGCGAGGAGCGGTTCCGGGTCGTAGCCGACCATGTAGAGCAGCGCGGCGAGCGCGTCCTGCTCCGTCGGCATCGAGGCCCACGCGTCCGACGGGAAGGAGTCGAGCATGACGAGCATGCCGAGTTCCTCCCCCTGCTTCTGCAACGCACCGGCGATGGCGTGCGCGACGACGCCGCCCAGTGACCATCCGAGGAGGTGGTAGGGGCCCTTCGGCTGCACGGTCCGCATGTGCTCGATGTACTCGGCAGCCATGTCCTCGAGCGTTTCCGGCGGCCGCTTGGACGTCGACAGGTTGGAGGCCTGCACGCCGTACAGCGGGTAGTCGTCGTCGATGTGCCGCAGCAGGCTCGAGTAGCCCCAGCTGATTCCACCGGCGGGGTGGAAGCAGAACACCGGCGGCTGGGACCCCTCGGTGCGGAAGGGCAGCAGGACGGCCAGCGCGTCGGCGTCGTGATCGTTGTCGAGACGGCCGGCCAGCTGGGCCACCGTCGGCGCCGCGAACAGCGAGGCCACCGTCGCGGTGACGGACAGCCGCTTCGAGATCGCGCTCATCAATCCGGCCGCCATCAGCGAGTGTCCGCCGAGGTCGAAGAAGCTGTCGTCGATGCCGACCCGCTCGATACCGAGAGCCTCGGCGAACAACTGGCACAGCACCTCTTCGCGCGCCGTGCGCGGACCCCGCTCGGACACCTGCAGTGACAGGTGCGGAACGGGAAGCGACGACTGGTCGAGCTTGCCGTTGGGGAGGGTGGGGAACTCGTCGACGGCGATGAACGTAGCCGGGATCATGTAATCCGGCAGCCGGCTGGCGGCGCGGCGGTGCAACTTGTCGGGGTCGATCCGGCCGCCCGGCACCGACGTGGCGTACGCGACCAGCCGCTGATCGCCCGGGCGGTCCTCGCGGACCACGACGACGATGTGCTCGACGTCCGGGTCACCGGACAGCACGGCCTCGATCTCGTTGAGTTCGATGCGGAATCCGCGCACCTTGACCTGGGAGTCGGCGCGGCCGGCGAAATAGATCTGACCGTCCCGGCCCCACCACACCACATCCGACGTCCGGTACATGCGAGTGCCCGGCTCCGCGAACGGGTCGGCGATGAAACGTTCCGCCGTCTTGGGGCTCTGGTTGCGGTATCCCCGGGTGACGCTGTCGCCCGCGAGATACAGCTCGCCGGACACGCCCGGAGGCACCGGCCGCAGCGCGTGGTCCAGGACGTACGCGTGCTTGCCGGGATCGACGACGCCGATGGGGACCGGACCTTCGTGTCCCGGTTCGACGAGAGCCAGGGTGGCGTTGACCGTGCACTCGGTCGGTCCGTACGCGTTGAACAGCCGGCGTCCGGGTGCGTACCGCTCGATCAGCTGGGGTGTGAGCTTCTCGGCACCGAGCATCAGGTCGACGCCGTCCGGGATGGGATGCTCGGGCGGCAACGCGGCGGCGAAAGACGGTGGCACGCCGACGAAGTTCACGTCGTGTTCGTCGATGACGCGGGCGAGCGGCTCACCGGGGATGCGGTCGGCGTCCGTCGCGACCACCAGCGTTCCGCCCGAGAGCACGCCCCACATGATCTGCCAGAACGCGAGGTCGAAGCTGATGGACGAGAAGTGGAGCGCACGAGTGTTGTGGTCCATGCCGATCACGTCCGACTGCAGCGACAGCAGATCCGCGATGCCCAGGTGGGGAACGACGACGCCCTTCGGCACCCCCGTCGATCCGGACGTGTAGATGAGATACGCGGCGTCGTCGAGTTGCAGCGGTCTGCTCCGGTCGGCGTCTGTGGGGCCGGTGACCGGCTGGGCGTCGATCAGGGCCTGCAGGTCCGGATCGTCCAGGTCGAGAATGGGCACGTCGGTGCCCAGCGGGGTGCGGTCGGGCACACCGACGGAGGACGTGAGGATCGCGACCGGTGCGCCGTCGGCGAGCATGTGCGCGATCCGGTCGGCCGGGTAGGTGGGGTCGACGGGAAGGTACGCGGCACCGCTCTTCAGCACGGCGAGAACGCTGACGATCAGCTCGGCGGAGCGGTCGAGTGCGAGCGCGACCACGTCACCGGGGCCGGCACCACGCGAGATCAGCAGGTGGGCAATCCGATTCGCCCGTTCGTCGAGCTGCCGGTAGGTGAGGGAGACCGCCGGTCGCACGCTCGCACCGACGGCGAGGGCCTCGGCGTCGGGTGTCTGCGCCACCTGCGCGGAGAAGTACTCGTCGAACGTGCGGGCCGGGATGGAGTGCTCCGCGTGGGACCATTCGCCGAGCACCCGGCCCCGCTCCTGCGGGGTCAGGATGTCGAGCCGGGCGATCCGCTGCTCGTGGTTCGCGACGAGCCGCTCGATCACCACGGCGAGGCGGTCCGCGAAGGATTCGACGGTCGCGGCATCGAAGAGTTCGGTGGAGTACTCGAACGTCACGTCGACCCCGCCGCTGTCCGGGCTTTCTTGGAAGCGCAGCGCCAGATCGAATTTCGCGGACGTCGCGTCGAGCATCCGTACCGAGGCGGTGGTCCCGGCGAATCGCTCCGCCGCACCGTCCTGTTTCCAGTGCGACAGCATCACCTGGAAGAGGGGATGGCGGGCCGACGACCGTGGGGGATTGACGAGTTCGACGATCCGGTTGAACGGCACGTCGGCGTGGTCGACGGCGTCGAGGTCGACGGCTCTGACCCGGTCCAGCAGTTCGTCGAACGTCGGGTCGCCCGAGACGTCGGTCCGCAGGACCACCGTGTTGACGAAGCAGCCCACCATGGCGTCGAGGTCGGGGTGACTACGACCCGCGACAGGCACGCCGAGGGCGATGTCCTCGCCGGCGCCCAGCCTTTCGAGCAGCACGGCCACGGCGGCGTGCACGATCATGAAGAAGCTCGCGCGCCGCTCGGCAGCGAGCGACTCGACGGCCGCGTGCAGCGACGGCGACAGCGTGCGGTGGACGCTCGCGCCGCGGTTGGTGGGCAGGGCGGGCCGGGGGCGGTCGGTGCGCCAGCCCAGTTCGAGTGGCAGACCGGCGAGTTGCTCACGCCAGTAGTCGAGTTGGCCGGTCAACAACGGGGTCGCGTCGTCGTCGCCGGCGCCGATGCGTTCGCGTTGCCACACCGCGACGTCCGGGTACTGCAACGGCAGCGGCGTGAACTCCGGTGCCCGTCCGGCGCGGCGGGCGTTGTACGCGAACGCGAGATCGTCGAGGAGTTTCGACTGCGACCACTCGTCGCCGATGATGTGGTGCATCAACAGGACCAGTGTGCGCTGCGGTTCGTACAGCACCGCGCGCAGCGGCGGCTGGTCGGTGAGCCCGAGACCCACCGTCGTCATCGCCGCGATGTGTCCCTCGATGTTGCCGACGTTGTCGACTCGTTCGAGCCGGACCTTCGCGTCTCCGGCGGGAAGGACGACCTGGTGGGGCACCGAGTCGACGAGGGGGAACACCGTCCGCAACGACTGATGCCGGGTCACGACGTCCGCGAGCGCCGCTGACAGGGCGTCGGGTTCGAGGCCTTCCCCGAAATCGACGGCCAGCGCCAGCAGGTACGTTCCGCCGCCGGCCGCGCTGTCGAGGAACCACAGGCGTTCCTGCGCGGGCGACAACGGCACCGGCGTGCCCTCGGGGAGGCCCCGCGGGGACGGCCTGCTCGCCGACACCGGCTCGCCGGCATCCTCCAACTGCGCGGCCACGGCAGCCACGGTGGGATTCTCGAAGACCGTCGCAACTCGCAGCGGAACACCCAGTTCGGCAGTGATCGCGGACACGAGAGCGGCGGCGAGGAGAGAGTTTCCGCCGAGTGCGAAGAAGTCGTCGTGGACGCCGACCTCCTCGGCGCCGAGCACCGAGGTGAACAGCGGGAGGATCCGGGCTTCGGTGGCGGTCCGCGGTGTGTCGCAGGCCTGTCCGAGCCAACGGGGGGCGGGCAGCGCGTCCTTGTCGACCTTGCCGTTGTGGGTCAACGGCAATCGGTCGAGCATCACCAGTGCGGACGGCGTCATGTACCCGGGGAGGGAGCGGACCAGGTGCGCCCTTACTTCCTCCTCGACAGCGTCGTGCTCGCTGCCGGGCCGGGGAACGACGTACCCGACGATCCGCTGGTCGCCGCCGGCCCGCCCGTGCACCGTGGCCACCGCCGCCTGCACGTCGGGCACCGCAGTCATCGCGGCGCCGACATCGCCGAGTTCGACACGGTAACCGCGCAATTGGATCTGGTCGTCGATCCGGCCGTGGTAGTGGAGCGCGCCGGTCGCGTCGTACTGTGCGAGGTCGCCGGTGCGGTACATGCGCGTCCCGCTCGGTGCGAACGGGTCGGCCACGAACCGTCCCGACGTCAGGTCGGGGCGCCCGAGGTAGCCCGGGGACAGTCCGGGGCCGGACACGTAGATCTCGCCGGTGACGCCGGGCGGTACCGGACGCAGCCCCGGTCCGAGGACGTACGTGCGGAGGTCGCCGAGTGGAACGCCGATGTCGACGACGTCGGCGGCAGTGACCTTCGTGGCGGTGACGTGCACGGTGGTCTCGGTGATTCCGTACATGTTGACCAGTTCGGTTCCCGCGTCCGGGCCGGTCGCGGCGAACCAGGCGCGCAGGACGGCGGGATCGAGAGCCTCACCGCCGAACACGACGTACCGCAGTCGCAGCCGGTCGAACGAGTCCGCGCGGACGAGAGCGTCGACGAGATGCCCGAACGCGGACGGCGTCTGGTTCAGCACCGTCACACCCTCGTCGACGAGAAGTGCGGCGAGGTCGGCCGGTGACGTCAGGGTGGCCTCGTCGACCGTGACGAGGCGGCCGCCCTGCAGCAGCGCACCCCAGATCTCCCAGACGGAGAAATCGAATGCATACGAGTGCAGCAGCGGCCAGCAGTCGTCCTCGGTGAACGTGAACCATTCACGGGACACGTCGAACAGCCGCATCACGTTACGGTGCGGAATCGGAACGCCCTTGGGGACACCGGTGGATCCGGAGGTGTAGATGATGTACGCGATGTCGTCCGCGCGCACCGCGTTCTCGAGTTCGCCCAGCTCGGACTGCGCCGCGCCCTCCTCGATTCGTGGGAGGTCGCCGAGCAGATCGGCGGATCCGATCCCCAGCGACGGCTGCGCGTCCCGCAGGATGAACCGGGCGCGGTCGGCCGGGGAGGACGGATCGATCGGCAGGTAGGTCGCGCCGCTGCGGAGAATCGCGAGGACGGCGACGATCAGGTCGGTGCCGCGGGGGAGGCTGACGGCCACGACCGTTCCGCGGCCGGCGCCGGCCGACCTCAGTTGCCGGGCCAGGGCGGCGCTGCGATTCGAGAGTTCTTGGTACGTCAGATCGTTCACCGCGATGCGGTCCGGGTGGGTGCGCACCTGGGTGAGGAAGGCGGAGACGATGCTGTCCGGAAGCGCCGCTGCGGTGCCGGTGGTCCGGTCGAGGCCGGCCGCCGACCGCCACAGGTCCAGTTCGTCCGGAGCGCAGACGTCGACCACGGAGACGGGTTCAGCTGTCACGGAGATGGTTCGGAGGTAGTGCGCGAATCGGTGTGCGTGATCCCGGATCTCGTCGTCCGTGTAGACCTCGGGATTTCCGGCCCATTCGAGGGTGAGCTCGTCCCCGGCACCCGAGACGGAGATCACCACGTCCTCCACCGGACCGGTGGCGAGCTGATGCACCGCCCCGAACGTGGGACCGAAAGCGATTCTGGCGGCGAACGGTTTGACGTTCACCACCGCTCCGCCGGTGGCGCGGATCCCGGCGTCCCGGACGCGCTGGAACGGTCGGGTCTCGGACAGTGCGGCGGCCACTCTGTCGATCACGCCGGCGAACGTCGGTCGCGCGTCGAGCGGAATGCGGAGCGGCACAATGTTCGTGGCCGTCACGGGCGACGCCAGCTCGATGCCCTGCCGGGCCAGAACCGGCACGCGGAGCCGGACTTCTTCCGCTCCCGTGTGGGCGCCGAGGTAGGCGGCCGCGGCCGCATAGACCGCCTCGGCCCACGTCGTCGCCTGCACGGTGGCCGCCTCGCGCAGGGTCTTCGCCACCGCGGGCTCGATCGCGAGCGTGCAGCGATGCGGGTCGGGGACGGGCCGGCGCACGGTGTCGCTGAATCCGGCCGGACGGGAAGCGTCGTGCGGCGCGTCGATGTCGGGGGTCGCGGCATCGAATTCCCGTGCCGCCTGGACGTGCGCCCGCAACGAAGGGAACTTCGCCGGCCGGGGTTCCGTGCCCGCGAGCCGGGCCGCGTACAGCGCCGCGACGCGGCGGGTGAGCAACGAATACCCGTAGGCATCGAGCAACGCGTGCGGGGCGCGGAGGTACCAGAGCACACCGGATTCGGTCGTGATCAGTGCCGTGCGCACGAGGGGAGCGGAGTCGAAGTCGAGCGGTCGGCGCACGTCCTCGCGCATCCACTCCAGGGCTGCGGCCCGGTCGCGTTGGAGACGTTCGAGTTCGGGGGCGTGGCGACGATCGTGCATCTGGACGACGTCAGCCGAATCGGCACCGGGTTCGGCCTCGAATCGGACCGAGAGCACCTCGGCCTCCTCGATCACCGTGCGTACCGCCGCGCCGAGAGCGTCGATGTCGACGGGGGCGGCGACCTCCACGTATTCGGCCGTGGTGAACGCCGATCGGGTCGGGTCGAGAAGGTGCCCGGCCCACAGCTCGCGCTGGGCGGCGGTCAAGCAGACGTCGGCCGTGTCCTCCCCGGTCTGCGGGGTGGACGGCGACGAGATCGAATGGGACATCGAACAGGCACTCCTGATGCTTTCGGCTTTCGGGCGTGGGGATTCCGGGCTTTCAGCTACTCAGCGTGTCAGGTTAGCCTAACCACATCGATTGTGGTGATCCGACTGCCGAGCACACCGGCGCAGGCTTCGGAACGAAGCGCTGCGCCGGAGTGTGGGCTTCGGGTCGACTCAGCCGACTTGTAGCGGGGAGAGCGCGGCGACCAGCGCATCCGTGGTGGTCACCGAACCGCAGCGCTTCGCCGCATAGGTGAGCGCCATGAGGTGCTCGGCACGGCTGAAATCCGCGGTCGCGTCGGAGACCAGGAACGGCTGCACGTCCGACATGAACGCCTCGGCGGCACTCAGCATGCAGCCCATGTGCGCGTAGACGCCCGTCACGATCAGCTGGTCGCGGCCGTGGTGGCCGAGCAGCTGCCGGAGGTCGGTGCGCTGGAACGCCGAATACCGCCATTTGGTCACCTGGATGTCACCCTCGCGGGGGGCGAGCGGCTCGACCACCTCGGTATCGCGACCCGACGTCAGTCCCGGGCCCCAGAAGTCGGCGAGGATGCCACGGCGCGACGGGTGCTGGTCGCCCGGCTGCATCGTGTAGATCACGGGAATACCGGCTTCCGAGCACAGTTCGCGGATCCGGACCATGTTCGCCAGCGCGGTCGACATCGGCTCCGCACGCACGTCGTACGCGTCGATGAAGTAGTTCTGCATGTCGTGGACCAGCAGTGCGGAACGCCGGGGGTCGAGGCGCCAGGACACCTTCGATTCGGGGACCTCGTGGATCTCCGGGATCGTGTAGGACGAGATGGGCGGGATGGCCATATGGTTCCTCACGGTCGGTCTTGTCGGCGTCTGGGCGTATGCCGCGCGAATCTCGGTGAACGACAGCGCTCCGCTCCACCGCTCGCGCGTTCGGTTAGGCTAGCCTTTGCTACCAGGCTCTGCAATCGCCAGGTGTGTGGGTGCGCGGCGCACAGTAGGGTGACTGAGCGGTGGGGGCCGGGCGCCGGTCTCCCATGCCGGAGCCGCTGACCAGGAGAGACTGTTGACCACGCTGCTGTTACTGCTGCTGATCGTCGTCGTGATCGTGGGCATCGTGCTGATCCTGCGGAATCGGGCCGGGAAGAAGTCCACTCCTGCTGCCAGGGTCGATCCGCTCGCCGACTACCCGGAGGTCTACGACCCGTACAAGATCGGAGTCGGCGACATCATCACGTACGCCGGAATCGATCACGTCGTGCGCGGCACCATCACCCTCGACGAAGAGGGATACATCTGGCACGAACACCTCCTCGACGGGTCGACCGGTCAGCGCTGGCTGACCGTCGAGAACGACGAGGGCAACCTCGACATGACGCTGTGGATGCGCCGCGAGGGCACGGGACTCGAACCGGACGGTGACGTGATCCTCGACGACAGGGTGCACCGGCAGATCGAGCGCGGCACCGCCTCGTTCACCGCGGAAGGCACCACCGGAACCGCACCCCAGGGCATCGTCGACTACGCCGACTACGAGACGGCCGACAAGACCGGCCTGCTGTCCTTCGAACGCTGGGCGCGGACGCAATCGTGGGAGGTCTCCACGGGCCGCGCCGTCACGCGGGGTGAACTCACCGTGATCCATTCCGGTCCGCCGCAGTGACACTGCACGTCCTCGACATCGAGTCGCGTGATGTGACGGCCGAGGCACTCGGTCTCGTCGTGAACGCCGAAACACCGCTTCCGTTGGCCGAACTCACCATCACGCACGGTGACGACCGAGTGACGCTCGCAGTTCTCGGGGCGTCGCACGCGGTGACCGCGTCCGCCGCGGGCAGGCAGCTCACCGAACAGGTGTCGTGCGACGCGATCCGGGCCGGCGGCAGGCCGCTGCCGGCATCCGACAGCGCGAGCGGGTACCGGTTCGACTCGACCACCGACACCGTCGACCGCACCCACCTCGAGCAGACCGCCGACTGGCTGCGGCGCCAGGCCACCGAGGTGGACGGGTGGATCTGCGGGGCGTTCCCCGGCGACCACACCGCACTGACGGCGCTCACGGCAGCGAAAGATTCGGACGGATGGGCCTGGCAGACCTGGCATCTGTACCCAGGAGACAAGGGTGGGGTGATCGTGAAAACTCGAAGCAGGTGGCAGCCGTGAGCCGGTTCGGTGTGCGCGTGCGACTCGCCCCGATGCTGCTCCTGGTATTGGCCGCGACCGCGTGCGGCGGCGGCGTCCGCGACTACATCGCCGACACCTACGCCCTGCAGAACACCGCGGGCGACGCCAAGACGTACACGTCGAACGACCCGGTGGGGACGACCGTGTCGAACATCGTCGCCGAAGAGGAACCGGCAGCGCGGAAGGCGGACGGCGGCAGCGAATACCTGCGCTACGACGACGACATCGTCACGGTCAGCGCCGGGCCGGGTGGCGGCAGCCTCGTCCGCGTCGAAGACATCGACGGACGGTACCGGAGTGGCGGGTTCGCCTATCTGGGGCCCGGTTTCAACCCCGGTTCACCGGCGGGCGGCGCCAGCGGCAGCGGCGGATCCGGAAGCGCGAAATGACAGAGAACACTCGACTGGGGAGAAGCGCGTGAACACCACCTACACGGCGGCAGCAACGGAAATCGGCAGCGTCGACGTCGGACTGCTCGCCGTCGGCATGCTCGGCACCCTGGCGTATTTCGTCATCGGCATCGCCGTCCTCGGAGTCGGCTTCGCGGTACTCGACCTCGCCACCCCCGGCAATCTCCGGCACCAGGTGTACGTCGACAAGAACCCCAACGCGGCAATCCTGCTCGCGTCGAACCATCTCGCCCTCGCCGTCGTCGTGGTGACGGCAATCCTCACCAGCTCCGACGGATTCGCGCAGGGTCTCGCCGACTCCGCGGTCTACGGCCTCTTCGGTGTGCTGCTGCAGGTCATCGCGCTGCGCCTGATGAATCTGCTGCTGCCGGGGCAACTCGTCGGTCTGGTCGGGAACCCGCAGATGTGCGGTGCCGCCTGGGCGGTCGGTGCGAGCCTCTTCGCCATCGGCCTCGTGAACGCCGCCGCACTCACCTGACCTCGTGACGACCACAGCGGCAGAGCCGAATTCCTCCACCACCCGCGCACTCGGCGGGCGAGCCAGGGCGTTCCTGCTCGCCGCGGTGGCAGCCTGTGCGGCGTGCGGGCTGATCTACGAACTGGCTCTGCTGACACTGTCGGTCAGTCTGACCGGCGGCGGGATCACCCAGACGTCGCTGATCGTCGCGGGTTTCGTGGCCGCACTCGGGGTGGGTGCCCTCGCCGCCAAGCCGCTGCTCTCCACCGCGGCCGCGTCGTTCGTGGTCGTCGAGATCGTCCTCGGCCTCGTCGGCGGGTTCAGTGCAGTGACGCTGTACGTCACCTTCACGTTCTTCGGTTCCAGCGCAATCGTTCTGGTGCTCGCCACCGCACTGATCGGTGTGCTGGTGGGCGCCGAGGTGCCGCTGCTGATGACGCTGCTGCAGTCCGGACGAAGCGACACCGACGCCGAGAGCACCGGAAAAGTGCTGGCAAACCTCAACGCCGCCGACTACGCAGGCGCCCTGGTCGGTGGCCTGCTCTGGCCGTTCGTCCTGCTGCCGGCAGCCGGGATGATCCGCGGCGCCGCCATCACCGGCATCATCAATCTCGTTGCCGCCGCGGTGGTGGCGCTGATCCTGCTGCGGTGGCAGCTGAGCCTGCGCACCCGGTTGCTCGCCGTCGTAGCGATGCTCGTCGCCGCCGCGTGCATCGCGGTGCTGCTGGTGCGCGCCGACGACATCGAGACCACGTCGCGGCAACGGCTCTACACCGATCCGGTGGTCGCCGCGGAAAGGTCGCAGTACCAGGAGATCGTCGTCACCGAGCGCGGGGGAGACGTGCGGCTCTTCCTCGACGGCGACCTCCAGTTCTCCAGCGTCGACGAACATCGCTACACCGAATCGCTGGTGTACCCCGCGATGGCGGACGACCCGAAGCGGGTACTGATCCTCGGCGGGGGCGACGGCCTCGCCGCCCGAGAGGTCCTGCGACTGCCCGGGGTCGAGGAGATCGTGCAGGTGGAACTCGACCCGGCGGTCATCGAACTCGCGAACACCCGGCTGTCCGGGCTGAATCAGGGAGCACTGCAGGACCCGCGGGTGCACGTCGTCCTCGACGACGCCTTCCGGTGGCTACGGGACGCACCCGATTCGGGTTTCGACGCCGTCATCGTGGACCTCCCCGATCCGGACACCCCGGCGCTCGGACGCCTGTACTCCACCGAGTTCTACGGTCTCGCCGCCGCCGCCCTGAACCCCGGCGGACTGATGGTGGTGCAGTCGGGAAGCCCCTATTCGACGCCGGACGCGTACTGGCGCACTACGTCGACGGTCGCGTCCGCGGGTCTGGCCGTCACGCCGTACCACGTGCTGGTGCCGAGTTTCGGGGACTGGGGTTACGTCCTCGCCCGGCGCGGACCCGAACCGCCGGCCCTGCGCCTGCCCCGCGACGTCCCCGAACTGCGCTTCCTCGACGAGCCGACCCTCGCCGCGTCCGCGATCTTCCCGCGCGACCGTCCCCGCCGCGAACTCGAGCCCTCCACCCTCGACCGCCCGCGGATCGTCGACGACATGCGGAAGGGCTACGAGCGCTGACGCGCCCGTGAGTACTTATTAACCGCCGGGCGTTAATAAGTACTCACAGGCCGAAGGCATATAGTTCATGGATATACTAAAAGCGGAGGTGGCGGGCACTGGGCCCGCCACCGGCTCGCGATAGGGTTCCCCCATGACCGATGACGCAGCGCCGGTGCCCGTCGAGGTGCCCGACGGCCTCGACTTCTGGTCGTTCATCGAACTGGCGAACAGGCGCCTGAGCACGGAATACGGCTCGACGCACGAACTCGCCACCCAGGTGCTTCTGACGTTGAACCGCGCGTCGAACGTGGTGACGTACGACCTGGAGTCGTCGATTCACCGTCCGCGCGGGCTGTCGTGGTCGGCGTTCCGGCTGATGTTCGTGACGTGGCTGGCCGGCCCCGTCGAGTCGAAGACGGCGGCCAAACTCACCGGCATGAGCAGGGCTGCGGTCTCGAATCTGACGAAGACGCTGGTCGGTGGCGGTCTGATGGAGCGGACTCCGGACGAGCGGGACGGCCGGTCCGTCCAGCTGTCGCTCACCGAGAAGGGCCGGAGCGAGATCGGTGAGATCTACCGTGAGCAGAACGAGCGGGAACATGCCTGGGCGAGTGTTCTCACCGAACCGGAGCAGCGCGTTCTCGTCATGCTGCTGGACAAGCTGATCACCAATCGCAGCCAGTTCGACGTCCGCGGTCGTAACTGAGCCTGCTGTGCCTCCCGGAAAATCTGTGCTTGCCATCACGCCCGCAATTTAGTTAATGTATTTACTAATACGGAACACGCACTTCTAGGGAGGCCGGTCATGGCGTTCTATCGGCACGTGGGCAACATCCCGCCCAAGCGGCACACCCAGCACCGTGACGACAGCGGTCAGCTCTACTTCGAGGAATTGATGGGAGAAGAGGGCTTCTCCTCGGATTCCTCACTGCTCTACCACCGCCACATCCCGTCGGCGATCGTCGATGCCACCGTGTGGGAGCTGCCCGACCAGAGCACGACTCCCAATCATCCGCTCAAGCCGCGTCACCTGAAGTTGCACGACCTGTTCCCGGAGACGGTCTGGGCCGACACCGATGTGGTCACCGGACGCCGGTTGATCCTCGGCAACGCGGACGTCCGCATCTCCTACGTGGTTGCCGGCAAGGAGTCGCCGCTGTACCGCAACGCGATCGGCGACGAGATGGTCTACGTCGAATCCGGCGCCGCCACCGTCGAAACCGTGTTCGGCGCGCTCGAGGCGAAGCAGGGCGATTACGTTCTCATTCCGATGTCGACCACCCACCGCTGGATCCCGCAGGGCCCGGAACCGTTGCGCGCCTACGCGATGGAGGCCAACAGTCACATCGTGCCGCCGAAGCGTTACCTGTCCCGGTTCGGCCAGTTGCTCGAGAACGCACCCTACTGCGAGCGCGACCTGCACGGGCCGTCCGACACGTTGCAGGTCGAGGGCGCCGACGTGGAGGTGCTCGTCAAGCACCGCACGTCGCACGGGATCGTCGGCACGCGAATGGTGTACCCGCAGCATCCCTTCGACGTCGTGGGCTGGGACGGGTGCCTCTACCCCTACACGTTCAACATCTCCGACTACGAGCCCATCACCGGTCGCGTGCACCAGCCGCCGCCGGCGCATCAGGCGTTCGAGGGCAACAACTTCGTCATCTGCAACTTCGTGCCCCGCAAGGTCGACTACCACCCGCTGTCGATTCCGGTGCCGTACTACCACTCGAACGTCGACTCCGACGAGATCATGTTCTACGTCGGCGGAGACTACGAGGCGCGCAAGGGTTCCGGCATCGGCCAGGGTTCGATCTCGATTCACCCCGGCGGGCATGCGCACGGTCCGCAGCCGGGCGCTTACGAACGCAGCATCGGGGCCGAGTTCTTCGACGAACTCGCCGTCATGGTCGACACGTTTCGCCCGCTCGAACTCGGCGAGGGTGCAGTGGCCTGCGAGGACTCGGGCTACGCGTGGACGTGGGCAGGACGGGGGCCCAAGCAGTGATCTCCGCCCTCTTCGCCGGCCTCTGCGACGACGCCGCCCTCTTCCCACCCGGTAACGCACCCCTGCCCGACGCCGTGCCCGCGCACGCCGGGCATTTGTCGGCGCCGTACGCGGATCTGGTCGGCCCCTTCGTCTTTCCGGTCGCCCGACTCGACGAACTGACACCCGGTCCGCTCGATCTGAGCCTGACACTGCCCGATGGCCCGGCCACGCTCGAATCCGCACTGGACCGCCTGTCGCAGATCGACGGCGCCACCGCGGTGGCACTCGAGATCGCGGTGCCGGCCGAGCAGGCGGCCGCGGAGTTCTTCGCCGCGATGGACGCCGTCGAGACGCTGACCGCCGGACTCGACGTGTTCGTGGAGGTTCCGCGCGGCGAGCGTCGCGCCGATTTCCTCGCCGCGCTGACCGGTAGCCCGTTCGCCGCCAAGTTCCGCACGGGAGGCGTGGTCGCCGAGGCCTACCCGGACGAGGACGAACTCGCATCCGCTCTCGCCACCGTCATCGCGTCGGGCGTTCCGTTCAAGGCCACGGCCGGGCTGCACCACGCCGTTCGCAACACCGATCCGCACACGGGATTCGAACAGCACGGTTTCCTCAACGTGCTGCTCGCCACCCGGCACGCACTCGGCGGCGCCGGTGTCGACGAGGTGGCCGCCACCCTCGCCGAACGCGACGGCGCACTGCTCGCCCGCGAACTGCGCGACCTCCCGGCCGACGTCGTCGGCGCCGTTCGCACCGCCTTCCGATCCTTCGGCACGTGCAGCATCCTCGAACCCCTCGAGGATCTCGTCGCACTGCACCTCGTGCCGTCTTCCGCCCTCGCCTCCGCAGATCAAGGAGCCCACGCATGACCGTCCTCGACATCCCCGCCGATTCCCTCTTCGGGATCGAGAACCTGCCGTACGGCGTGTTCTCGACCGCCGACTCGGCCCCACGGGTCGGAGTGCGGGTGGGAGATTCCGTCGTGGATCTCGCCTCCGCCCTGGGTGACGACGTCTTCGCGCAGCCCACCCTCAATGCCTTCATGGCGCAGGGCCGGGCCCGCTGGACCGAGGTCCGCAGGCAGATCACCGAACTCGTGCAGGGCGACGTCGCCGACACCGCGGTGTTCGCGGTTTCCGACGTGACCCTGCACCTGCCGGTGGCCGTCGCCGACTACGTCGACTTCTACGCCTCCGAGAATCACGCCACCAACCTCGGGCGACTGTTCCGCCCCGACTCCGAGCCGCTGATGCCCAACTGGAAGCACCTGCCGGTCGGGTACCACGGGCGGTCGAGCACCGTCATCGTGTCGGGCATCGACGTCATCCGGCCCTGCGGCCAGCGCAAGACCCCGGCTCAGGACGCCCCCGACTTCGGGCCGTCCCGCCGCCTCGACATCGAGGCCGAGATGGGATTCCTCGTCGGCGTCCCGACGAAGCTGGGGGAGACGATCACCCCGGATCAGTTCGCGGAGCACGTGTTCGGTGCGGTCGTCGTGAACGACTGGTCAGCCCGCGACATCCAGGCCTGGGAGTACGTGCCGCTCGGCCCGTTCCTCGGGAAGAGCTTCGCGACGTCCATCTCGCCGTGGGTGGTTCCCCTCGACGCGCTCGAGGCGGCCCGCATCGACACCCCGACACAGGATCCGCAGCCGCTGCCGTACCTGCGTGGCGAGGAGAAGTGGGGCCTGGACATCGACCTGGCCGTCGAATGGAACGGACACGTCGTGTCGCGTCCGCCGTACGCGCAGATGTACTGGTCGCCGGCGCAGATGCTCGCCCACACCACCGTCAACGGCGCCGCCGCCAGCACGGGCGACCTGTTCGCGTCGGGCACCATCTCCGGACCCGAGAAGGATCAGCGCGGTGCGTTCATCGAACTGACCTGGGGTGGACAGGAACCCGTCGTCGTGGGGGACGAGAAGCGCACGTTCCTCGAGGACGGCGACGAGATCGCCATCTCCGCCACCGCACCGGGCCCGAACGGCACCCGCATCGGCTTCGGCGAGGTGCGGGCCCGCATTGCTCCACCCGTGAGTACTTGTTAACCGCGGGCGGTTGACAAGTACTCACGGGTGGTAGGCAGTAGTCATGACCCAGAACTTCGTCGAGACCACTGCCGAGCCGGACACCGGCGTCGCGTTCCTCACCCTGAACCGCCCCGAGCAGCGCAATCCGCTGTCGTCCGAGGCCATGCGGGACGTCACCGCGGCGCTCCGGAAGCTGGGCGACGACGACACCACCCGCGTCGTCGTCATCAGGGCTGCAGGACCGGTGTTCTCCGCAGGCCACGACCTGAAGGAGATGATCGGCCGCACACTCGAGGACGAGCAGGCCATCTTCGACACCTGCGTCGAGATGATGCAGACCGTGCAGGACATTCCCCAACCGGTCATCGCGTCCGTCCAGGGCGCGGCCGTCGCGGCGGGCTGTCAGCTCGCGGCGTCGTGCGACCTGGTCGTCGCGTCGTCGAACGCCGTGTTCGGGACGCCGGGGGTGAAGATCGGTCTGTTCTGCTCCACCCCGATGGTGGCCCTCAGCCGCGCGATCGGACGTAAGCGCGCCCTGCAGATGCTGCTCACCGGTGAGACGATCGGGGCGGAGACCGCCGCCGACTGGGGGCTGGTGAACCTGGTCGTGGCACCCGAGGAACTCGACGCGCAGACCCGGGCTCTCGCCGCGAAGATCACGAAGGCCAGCCCGCTCACGGTGAAAATCGGCAAGCAGGCGTTCTACCGGCAGATCGAGCTCCCTCAAGGCGAGGCCTACGCGGCGATGGCGGAGACGATGGCCACCAACGCGATCACATGCGACGCCCAGGAGGGCATGCAGGCGTTCGTCGACAAGCGCACACCGCGGTGGCAGGGAAAATAGCGCGCACTGTCTGCATTGCGCGGTCCAGCGAACCGGCGAAGTATTGACCGTGCAGTGGCTGCGGCCGCGGGCCGTCGGTGCCCGCTGACGGTGGACCGCGACGGGTCGGTCACCGAGATCGTTCTCACTGCGGGGCGACCGTCCCGCGGGAGGTGACTATCGATGTTCATCCAGGTTATTCAAGGAAAGGTGTCCGACGAGGCCGGCCTGCGCCGGTGCATGGACCGCTGGACGGAGGACGTGCGACCGGGAGCGACGGGCTTCCTGGGCTGCACCCAGGGATTGTGCGACGACGGAACGTTCATCGCACTCGCGCGGTTCGAATCGGCCGAAGCCGCCCGGCGTAACAGCGAGCGTCCCGAGCAGGGCGCGTGGTGGGCAGAGACCGAGAGGTGCTTCGAGGGTGCCGTGTCGTTCATGGACTGCCCGGACGTGATGGAGTGGATGGGTGGTGGCTCGGACGACGCGACATTCGTTCAGGTCATGGAGGGGCACACCTCCGACGCGAGTCGGATGCGGGAGCTGCTGGAACAGGCCGAACCCCAGGTTCATCAGCTGCGCCCGGAGATCCTCGGCGGAACGTTGTGCACGTACGGCGACGGCGGGTATGTCGAGGCGGTGTACTTCACCTCGGAATCGGAAGCCCGCGAGCACGAGAAGGTCGAGATCCCGGACGACCTGCGGTCGTTGTTCGAGGAAGAGGGGCGGTTGATGGGCGACGTGTCGTACTACGACATGCACGAGCCGATGTTGGTGCCTGCAGGGCGGTAGCCGAAACCTCCGGCAAGGTACTTGGACGTCCTATAACCTTCGTGCATGAGTCTGGATGCGCGTACCGATACCGTCGACGGAGTGCTGCGGCGCTCGGCCGCCAAGTTCCCCGACCGCAGGGCACTGACGTTCGAGGACCGCACCTGGACGTACCGTGAACTCGACGACGCGGTCAGCCGAGCGGCCGCCTACCTGCAGTCGCTCGGACTGTCGGCCGGTGAGCGGGTGGCCGCGTACGGCACCAACTCGGACGCGTACACGATCGGGTTCCTGGCCTGCGCGCGTGCGGGTCTCGTGCACGTGCCCGTGAACTATGCGCTCGAGGGCGAGGAGCTGACCTATCTGGTGTCGCAGTCCGGGAGCGCCGCCGTGCTGGTCGATCCGGCGTTGAGGGGCACGCTCGACTCGGTCCGCGGCGCCCTCGAACTGCGACACGTGGTTCCCCTGCGCGACGCCGAGGATTCGCTGCTCGCCCACAGCGGCTCCGGCGGCGTCCCCGTGCTCGCGGTGCCGGTCGCGGCAACCGACCTGGCACAGTTGCTGTACACGTCCGGGACGACGTCGAAGCCGAAGGGCGCCATGATGACTCACGGCGGTCTCGTGCACGAGTACGTGTCCTCGGTGATCGCCCTCGCGCTGAGCGACGGCGACAATCCGCTGATCTGCATGCCCCTGTACCACTCGGCGGGCATGCACGTCTTCATGATGCCGTACCTGTCGGTGGGCGCCACCGTGAATCTGATGCAGACCCCGGACATCCCGGAGATCCTGCGCCGCATCGAGGCGGATCGCATCGGCTCGCTGTTCCTGGCGCCGACGGTGTGGGTGCCGCTCGCCGGACATCCGGATCTCGAGACCCGCGACCTGTCGTCGCTGAAGAAGGCGCAGTACGGCGCGTCGATCATGCCGGTGACGGTGCTGAACAGGCTGCGTGAACGCTACCCCGACCTCGGGTTCTACAACTGCTTCGGACAGTCCGAGATCGGTCCGCTCGCCACGGTGCTGCAGCCCGAGGAGCACGAGGAGCGGCCGTCGTCGTGCGGCAAGGCCGTGTTCTTCGTCGAAACGCGGGTGGTGGACCCGGACGGCAACGACGTTCCGGACGGCACGCCCGGTGAGGTGCTCTACCGTTCACCCCAGCTGTGCCTGGGGTACTGGGACAACCCCGATGCCACCGCGGAGGCGTTCCGCGACGGCTGGTTCCACTCGGGCGATCTGGTGACGCGGGACCCGGAGGGGTACATCACCGTCGTCGACCGCATCAAGGACGTCATCAACACCGGCGGCATCCTGGTGGCGTCGCGCGAGGTCGAGGACGCCGTCTACACGCATCCGGACGTGGCCGAGGTGGCCGTCATCGGGACGCCGGACGACAAGTGGATCGAGGCGATCACCGCGGTGGTGGTGCTGCGGGAGAACGCGGCCGGTGTGACGCCGGACGGGTTGATCGCCCACGTCAAGGAGCGCATCGCGCCGTTCAAGGTGCCCAAGCAGGTGGTGTTCGTGGACGAGCTGCCCCGCAACCAGAGCGGGAAGCTTCTCAAACGCGAACTGCGGGCGACGCTCTGACTACTTCCTGGTCGACGCCCGCTCGATCAGCTCGACCGGGAGTTTCACCGATTCCACGTCGTTGCCCGCGATGATCGACAGGAGATGACGCACACCCGTCGCGCCGATCAGGCGCGCGGGTGACCGGACGGTCGTCAGCGGCACCGGCAGCTGGGCGACCACCGGAATGTCGTTGTACCCGACGAGTGCGAGGTCGTCGGGGATCCGCAGTCCGAGGTCCCGGGCGACGCCGAGGACGCCGATCGCGATGGTGTCGCTGACGGTGAAGATCGCCTCGGGAGGCGAATCCGACTCGAGGAGAACGGTGGCCGCGGCGACACCGCCGGACACGTCGAAGTCGGAGCGGACGACGCGATCCGGGCGGAGTTCGATGCCGTTCTCGGCCAGTGCGGCGCGGAATCCGGTGAGGCGGTCGCGGGAGGTGCTCGCATGGTCGGGCCCTGTGATGACGGCGAGCTCGGTGAACCCGCGGTCGAGGAGATGGCGTCCGGCGAGGTAGCCGCCGCGGTGGTCGTCGCCGGACACGAACGGCAGACCGACGTCGGCGTGCCGGTTGAGCTGCAGCATCGGCAAAGCCCCCACCGACAGCGAGTCGACGAATTCGCGGCCGGGACTGTGCAGGCTGCTGAGCAGCAGACCGTCCACCTGCCTGCTGACGAGGAACTCGATGGCGCGGCGCTGGGCGTCGAGGTCATCGGGTGGGCTCGACAGCAGCACGGAGTAGCCGGCCTGCGTTGCCGTCTCCTCGATGCCCTGGAACATGGTCGCGACCACGCCGTCGGTGAGTCGCGGCATGACGACGCCGAGGGTGGTGGTCTTCCGGGTCCGCAGGCTCGCGGCCCACAGGTTGGGCTGGTAGCCGAGTTCCACCGCCACCTCGCGCACCCGCAGCGCGGCCTCGGACCAGCCGTCGGCGGGTTCGGGCTGCCGGAGCACCCGGGACGCCGTCGACACGTGGACGCCGGCGCGTTCGGCGATCTCGCGGAGGGTAGGCGGACGCCCGGAGGTGCGTGTCGGGCGGTCCGGCTGGTTCACGGGCAATCCTCGCGCTCGGGGACGGGGGCCGGTGGTGTCGTGGTTGACGGCCGCCGGAACGCGCCTTAGTCTACGTGACGAAATCGTTCGTGCAATCGTTCTCGCGAACGTTTGCACATCAGCCCCACCGGCCCCGTGGAGGAACAATGTCCGACCCGCAGTCCCTGTCCCAGCTGTTCGCCCTCGACTCGCTGCTCGACACCGAGGAGATCGCGATCCGCGACACCGTGCGCCGATTCGCGGACGAGAAGATCCGGCCGCACATCGGCGAATGGTTCGAAGCGGCGGCACTGCCCGTGCGTGAACTGGCGGAAGGGCTGGGCGAACTCGGCGTGCTCGGCATGCACCTCGAGGGATACGGCTGCGCCGGCATGAGCGCCACCGCCTACGGCCTGGCCTGCCTGGAACTCGAGGCCGTCGACTCGGGAATCCGCAGCCTCGTGTCCGTCCAGGGCTCGCTGGCCATGTACGCGATCCACCACTACGGCAGCGAAGACCAGAAGCAGGAATGGCTGCCCCGCATGGCCGCGGGCACGGCGATCGGCTGCTTCGGACTGACCGAGCCCGACTTCGGCTCCAACCCCGCCGGCATGCGCACGGGCGCCAAGCGGGACGGTGACGACTGGATCCTCAACGGCACCAAGATGTGGATCACCAACGGATCCGTCGCCGACGTCGCCGTCGTGTGGGCACGCACCGACGACGGCATCCGCGGATTCGTCGTGCCCACCGACACCCCCGGTTTCTCGGCGCCCGAGATCAAGCACAAGATGTCGCTGCGGGCGTCCGTCACCTCGGAACTCGTGCTCGAGGACGTCCGGCTGCCCGAATCCGCGATGCTGCCGGAGGCCAAGGGACTGTCCGGTCCGCTGGGCTGCCTCAACGAGGCACGGTTCGGCATCATCTTCGGTGCGATGGGCGCCGCCCGCGACTGCCTCGAATCGGCCATCTCCTACGCGCAGGACCGTCAGGTCTTCGACAAGTCGCTCGCCGCTTACCAGATCACGCAGGTCAAGATCGCCGACATGGCCCTCGAGGTCGGTAAGGGCCACCTGCTCGCGTACCACCTCGGACGTCTCAAGGATCGCGGCGTGGCGCGTCCCGAGCAGGTCAGCACGGGCAAGCTGAACAACGTCCGCGAGGCCATCGCCATCGCCCGCGAGTGCCGGACCATCCTCGGCGCCAACGGAATCACGCTGGAATACCCCGTGATCCGTCACGCCAACAACCTCGAGTCCGTGCTCACCTACGAGGGAACGTCCGAGGTGCACCAGCTCGTGATCGGCAAGGCGCTGACGGGCGAGGCAGCGTTCCGGTGAGCAGGTCGCTCGAGTCGGCTGGGAGCGCGTCCCTGGACGGCCTGCTGATCGCCGACTTCGGACGGGTGCTCGCCGGGCCGTACGCCACGATGCTGCTCGCCGATCTCGGCGCCGACGTCGTCAAGATCGAGCGCGCCGGCGTCGGGGACGACACCCGGCAGTGGGGGCCGCCGTGGGTGGGCGACGAATCCACCTACTTCCAGTCCGTCAACCGCAACAAGCGGTCCTTCGCCTGGGATCTGCGTGACCCCGCCGACCTGCAGCAGGCGCGGGAACTGACCGCCCGGGCCGACGTGGTGGTGGAGAACTTCCTTCCCGGCACGATGGACCGGCTCGGGCTCGGCTACGACGCCGTGCGGGAGATCAATCCCGACGTCGTCTACTGCTCGGTGACCGGGTTCGGCGGCCAGAACGACCTGCCCGGATACGACCTGCTCATCCAGGCCGTCGGCGGGTTGATGAGCATCACCGGTCCCGAACCCGGCGTTCCGACGAAGGTCGGGGTGGCCGTCGTCGACATCATCACCGGACTGCACGCCGCGGTCGGGATCCTGGCGGCGCTGCGTCACCGTGATCGCACCGGGGAGGGGCAGCGGGTCGAGGTGAATCTGCTGTCGTCGCTGCTGTCCGCCCTCGCGAACCAGACGTCGGGGTATGTGGGCGCCGGTGTCGTCCCGCAGGCGATGGGCAACCGGCACCCCAGCATCGCGCCGTACGAGGTCTTCCGGACCGGCGACCGTCCGCTGGTGCTGGCGGTGGGGAACAACCGTCAGTTCGCCTCTCTCGTCGAGGTTCTCGGTGTGCCCGAACTCGCCGACGACGAGCGGTACGCGACCAACACGCAACGGGTGGCGCACCGCGAGCAACTGGTCCGGGACATCACCGCGGCGCTGTCCGCGGGCTCGGCCGACGAGTGGTTCGAGAAGCTGACCGCGCAGGGTGTCCCGTGCGGTCCGCTCAATGACATCGCCGACGCGGTGGCGCTCGCCGAGCGGCTCGGGCTGAATCCGGTGGTCGAGATCGACGATCCCCGCAGGGACCGGCCCGTGCGGCAGGTGGCGAATCCGATCCGGCTCAGCGCCACCCCGGCGAGCTATCGCAGCGCGCCGCCGCTGCTCGGCGAGGACACCCCAGCCGTGAGTACTTGTTAACCGCCCGAGGTTGACAAGTACTCACGGGGGCTCTTCCCTAAGGGAGTGTTAGGAAGGCTCCGCGGCCCTTCCGTATCGATGTGACGTGACCCACTGTGGTGTGAACGCAGAGATCCAGGGCATCGAGAGGAGTCCCGCGTGAGCACCACATCGACGGGTGAGCGCCGAGTCATCGGCAATGTTTTGAAAGGTTCGGTCGGCAACCTGATCGAATGGTACGACTGGTACGTCTACGCGGCGTTCAGTGTGTACTTCGCGAAGGAGTTCTTCCCGGAGGGCGACACCACCGCGCAGCTGCTTTCCACGGCAGCCGTTTTCGCGGTCGGGTTCCTGATGCGGCCGATCGGCGGCTGGATCATGGGACGGTACGCCGACCGGCACGGACGCCGATCGGCGCTCACCCTGTCGGTGACCGTGATGGCGGCGGGTTCGCTCGTCATCGCCGTCACGCCGTCCTACGCGAGCATCGGGCTCGTGGCACCGGTGCTCCTGGTGATCGCCCGGATGCTGCAGGGACTGTCGGTCGGCGGCGAGTACGCCACCAGCGCCACGTACCTGGCCGAGGTCGCGTCGCCGGGTCGGCGCGGGTTCTACTCGAGCTTCCAGTACGTCACGCTCGTGGCCGGGCAGCTGATCGCACTGGGTGTGCAGATCATCCTGCAGCTGACGCTGCCTGCGGAGGCCATGCAGTCGTGGGGCTGGCGGATTCCGTTCCTGATCGGCGCCGCCGGTGCCGTCGCGGTGATGTGGCTCCGTCGCACGATGGACGAGTCGGAGGCGTTCACCGACGAGGTGGAGGCGAAGCGTGACGCAGACACCTCGGACGGTGGGCCGAAGGAAGGTTCGCTCCGGATGCTGCTGCAGTACCCCCGCGAGTGCCTGCTGGTGTGCGCACTGACGCTCGGTGGTTGCGTGGCGTTTTATACGTACACCACGTACATGCAGAAATACATGATCAACACGTCCGGCATCTCCAAGGACACGGTGGCGTGGATCAACTTCGCGGCCCTGCTGGTGTTCATCGTGTTGCAGCCGATCGGCGGCGCGTTGTCCGACCGCATCGGTCGCCGGAAGCTGCTCATCTTCTTCGGGATCGGCGGAACCATCCTGACCGTGCCGCTGATGACCGTGCTCGGGAAGACGACGAACCCCCTGGTCGCGTTCGGCCTGATGATGCTGGGACTGATCGTCGTCACCGGATACACGTCGGTGAACGCGATCGTGAAGACCGAGCTGTTCCCGACCAAGGTCCGCGCGCTCGGGGTCGGGCTGCCGTACGCCCTCACACTGGCGATCTTCGGCGGAACGGTCGAGACCGTCGCCCTCGCCCTGAAGCGGGCCGGCCACGAATCGCTATTCTTCTACTACGTGACCGGGTGTATCGCGATCTCGCTCGTCGTCTACTTCTTCATGCGTGAGACTTCGGACGGTTCGCCGCTCGACCGGGCGACCAGCCGGGAGGACACCCCGGACGACGACGTCGAGCTGGTCGACTCGCGGAGCTGATCGAAGGGAAGAGAAGTGCAGATCGCGGTGGTCGAGGACGACGACGGAGTCGGCGACGCACTCGTGGAAGCACTGGCCACCCACGGCCACGAGGCGGTGCGCATGCGACGCGGCTCCGATCTCCTTCTCGGCCATCGCGGTATGGACGCGGTGATCCTCGACCTCGGTCTCCCCGATGCGGACGGCCTGCAGGTGCTCCGGCAGCTGCGGGCCGTCAGCGACGTTCCGGTGGTGATCCTCACCGCCCGCGACGACGAACGGTCGGTGGTGCGGGGACTTCGGGGCGGTGCGGACGATTACCTCGTCAAGCCGGCGCGGCTCGCGGAATTGCTGGCCCGGCTCGACGTCGTGACCCAGCGTCGCCGCGCGACCGCGGCCTCGGCCGAGCAGACGGTCACCGAGGGTGACGTGGTGGTCGATCTGGCGGCACGTGAGGTGGAGGTCGGCGGCGCTCCGGTGGCGTTGACGGCCAAGGAGTTCGAGCTTCTCGAGGTGCTCGTCACTCGTCCCGGTGCGGCCGTGAGCCGCCAGCAACTGATGGATGCGGTGTGGGGCGACGCGTACGTGGCCATCTCACGCACTCTCGACGTGCACATGACCGGGCTGCGCGCGAAACTGGGCCGGCCCGGGCTCATCTCGACCATCCGCGGGTACGGCTACCGCTGGGGCACCTGACGTGCGCCGCCGTGTACTCGCCGTTCTGCTGGTGTTCGCGGCCGTCGCGGTGGTGGCCTTCGCCGTCCCGCTGGCGCTGGCCACCAGCGCCGGGAGAACCCAGGCTCTGCGGCTGAGCCGGGAGGCGGACGCGACGCATTTCGCCAGCCTCGCCGGACAGACCCAGGCGCCCGGGAGTACCACGCTGCTGCGGGAGGAGGTGGCCCGCTACCACGAGTTGTACGGCGAGGGCGTCCTCATCGTCGACGCGAGAGGCAACCTCCGCGCGGGAGCCGGACTGTCGCCGGACGACTCCGACGTCGCCGCGGCGGTCACGGCGGGACTGCGCAACCAGAAGCAGGGGATCAGCGGTTCGCTGACCCCGTGGTCGGCGGACCGTGTCCTGTCGGCCGTACCCGTCGGCACCGGAGCGCAGGTGGACGGTGCCGTGGTCCTGGACGTGTCCACCCGCGCCGCACGTGAATCCATCCGGACGTCGTGGCTGGTGATCGTCGCGGGGGCGCTCGTCGCGCTGGCGGCGGTCAGCGCGGTCGCGATCGCGCTGTCCCGGTGGACCGTTCGTCCGCTCGGGGCGCTCACCGCCAGGGTCGGGGCCCTCACCGACGCGGTCCCGTCGCCGCGTCCGCGGGTGCGCCGTAGCACCGGGCGGCCGACCGGCCGGTACAGCGGCCCGCCCGAGGTTCAGGAACTCGCGAAGGCGTTCGACACCATGTCGGGTGCCGTCCAGGCGTCCGGTCAGGCGCAGCGGCAGCTGATCGCCGACACCGCCCATCAGCTCCGAAACCCCCTCGCGGCCCTGCACATCCGGTTGGATTCCCTCGGCCCGCACGTCTCGGAGTCCGGGGCCGAGACCTACCGCCGGACCGGGATGGAGGTCGATCGGCTCGGCGGGATCCTCGACGGACTGCTGGCACTCGCCGTCGCCGAATCACCTGCGGAATCCGACGCCATCGAGGACGAGTCGGCGCACGGAGGGTGCGACGTCGGTGCCGTCCTCGCGGACCGTGCCGACGCCTGGACGGAGGCTCTCGGGGAATCGGCGATGGACCTCGTGCTCCGGGAACCGGCCGAACCGCTGGTCGCCGATTTCCGATCCAGTCACCTGGCGCAGGTCCTGGACGTCCTGCTCAGCAACGCACACGCGTACGCCGGTCGAGGTTCGACGGTCCGGATCGACACGGGACGGTCCGCCGCGGGAATCGAGATCCGGGTGAGCGACGACGGGGTCGGGGTCGGCGAGGACGAGATCGGCAAACTGTCGTCACGCTTCTTCCGCGGGTCCGGGGCGGCGCAGCAGGGCACCGGGCTCGGGCTGTCCATCGCGACCGCGCTCGTCGAAGGCGGCGGTGGGGCGCTGACGATCGCTGCGGAGCAGCCACACGGGCTCCGGGTGACGCTGACCCTTCCGGCGGTGGCGCCGTGATCACGCGACGCGCACTTCTGCGCGGCGTCGTCGCCGTGGGAGCCACCGCGGCCACGGGTTCGGTGCTCGCCGCGTGCTCGGACAGCGGCCGCGATCCGCTGCGACTCGCCGCCGGTGAGGAGGGCGGATTCTTCTGGGAGTTCGCCCAATTGACGGCCCAGGCCGCGGAGCGTGCCGCACTGCCGGTGACCATCGTCCCCGTCCGCACCGCGGGGTCGATGGACAATCTGGCGGCGCTGGCATCAGGAGACGCGGAACTGGCTCTGAGCCTCGCCGACGCCGCCGTATCGGCTCTTGAGGCCGGCGCCGGATTCACCGCCATCGGCAAGGTGTACGAGAACTACATGCAGCTCGCGGTGCGCGCCGATTCCGGGATCGCGGACACCTCGCAGCTGAGAGGAGCCCGAATCAGCTTGGGTGCCACAGGCTCCGGCGCGGAACTGACGGGCGAACGGATCCTCGAGGTGCTGGGTCTGGCGGGTCCGGGAGACGTGACGCGTCTGCACCTGTCGATGACCGACGCGGGGCAGGCGCTGCGTGACGGCACCGTCGACGCGGTTCTGTGGGCCGGTGGAGTGCCCACCCCGTCGTTCGCGAATCTCGGGATCCCGCTGCGCCTACTCGATCTGTCCGCCGAACTGGAGTTGCTGCGGGAGCGGTTCGGCCCGCGCTACGAGCCGGTGCTGATTCCGCCCGGCACGTACGGTCAGCAGACGTCGGTCGCGACGATCGGTCTCGCGAACCTGCTGCTCGCCGACCCGGCCGTGTCCGACAGTGCCGCCGGCGCCATCGTCGAGGTGCTCATCGACCACGCGGCGGAACTGGTGCCGGATCAGGCGACCGGCAGCCAGTTCCTGGACCGGCAGTCGCTGATCGTCACCGCGGGGGTTCCGCTGCATCCCGGCGCGGCCGCGGCGTACCGGAGACATCACGGCTGAGCCGGTCGACCACTGCACCTGGTCGATCACTGCACCTGGTCGATCACTGCACCTGGTCGATCACTGCACCTGGGCGACGACGAAGATGCGCCGGAACGGGAAGAACGTGCTGCCGTCCGGTCGCCGGGGGTACGCCTCGTCGAGGAGTGGGACGAGCTCTTCGCGGAAGCGGTCCCACTCCGGCGCCGCGAGGGCGTCCTTGACCGGGCGGAGCGCGGTGCCGGTGATCCACTCCAGAACCGGGTTTTCCCCGGTCAGCTGTTGCACGTACGTGGTCTCCCACGCGTCGAGGGCACACCCGGCGTCGGCGAGTAGACCGGCATAGTCGGTGGGATCGTCGACGACCTTGCTCTCGCGGAACGGCACGTCCGGCAGCAACCGGGACCACCGGTCGCTCGAGGCGAGGGCCCGGACGATCGTGTGCGACGGCGCGTCGAAGTTGCCGGGAACCTGCACCGCGATCCACGCCCCCGACGGCAGTTGGGTCGGCCAGCGACGCAACAGTTCCCGGTGTTCCGGCACCCACTGCAGGGCGGCGTTGGAGACGACGACGTCGGTGTCGGGCTCCGGCGTCCAGTCGCGCACGTCCTGCCTGCTGGCGTCGAGGCCGCGTTCACGCGCGGCCTCGACCATCTCGGGTGAGCTGTCGGAGGCCTCGAGGACGGCGTCCGGCCATCGTTCGGCGAGGCTGACGGTCAGGTTTCCCGGACCGCAGCCGAGGTCGACGACGCGGCGCGGGGACCGCGCGTCGACTCGCGACAGCAACTCGTAGAACGGGCGCCCGCGATGGTCCGCGAAGGCGAGGTACTTGTTCGGATCCCACATGTTGTCCTCCTCGCCCGAAACAGTACGCCCATACTGTTGGTGTGTGGGGTCAGAGGCCGAGATCCTTCGCGATGATCGTCTTCATGACCTCGCTCGTGCCGCCGTAGATGCGGGAGACGCGGGTGTCCGCGTACAGCCGCGCGATGGGGTACTCGAGGATGTACCCGTACCCGCCGTGCAGTTGCAGGCACTTGTCGATGACCCGGCCCGCGGCCTCGGTGCAGAACAGCTTCGCCTTCGCGGCATCCGCGACCGTAAGTTCGCCGGCATCGTGCAGTTCGAGCGCGCGGTCGGCCATCAGCTGGATCGCCTCGACCTCGGTGGCGCACTCGGCGAGCACGAACTTGGTGTTCTGGAACGCCGCGACGGGTTTGCCGAACACCTTGCGCTCCTTGACGTACGCGATCGCGTGCTGCAGCGCGGCGGCCGCGGTGGCCGACCCGCCGAGCGCGATGGAGAGGCGTTCCTGGGCGAGGTTGTGGGTGAGGTAGCTGAAACCGGCCCCCTCGTCGCCGAGGCGGTCCGCCACGGGCACCTTCACGTCGGTGAACGACAGTTCGGCGGTGTCCGAGGCCTTCAGCCCGATCTTCTCGATCTTGCGACCCACCGCGAAACCCTCGGAGGTGGTGTCGACGACGAGGATGGTCAGACCCGCCCGGCGGTCCTCGGGGGTGCTGGGCGCGGTGCGGCACACCACGAGGATCCGGTCGGCGAGCGCGCCACCGGTGATGAACGTCTTCGCGCCGTTCAGGACGTAGTGCGACCCGTCCTCGGACAGCTTGGCCGACGTCGCGATGTTCGCAAGGTCCGAACCGGTGCCCGGCTCGGTCATCGCGATGGCGAACATGATGTCGCCGGACGCGAATCCGGGGAGCCACCGCTGCTTCTGCTCCTCGTTCGCGTACTCGAGCAGGTACGGCAGGATCAGGTTGGTGTGGACGGAATAGCTGCCGAACGTGACCCCGGCGGCCGCCGTCTCCTCACCGACCACCGCGGCGAACTTGAAACTCTTCTCACCGCCGCCGCCGAACTCCTCCGGCACCTGGATGCCGAGCACCCCGAGCTCCCCGAGACGACGGTAGAAGTCGCGCGGGGGATGCCCTTCGCCCTCCCACTCGTGGTGGACGGGTGCGACTTCCTTGGCGATGAAGTCGCGGATCGTCTTCCGGAACGCGTCGTGATCTTCGTTGAACACCGTACGCTGCACGGGTTTTCTCCTTCGAATTACAGTGCGTAACTGCCTGGTACGCCCTTGCCGATGATCATCTTCCGAACCTCGGACTGTTCGTCGGATCGAACGTCCGGGCGAGGCGGCTCATGGGATGAGAATGCCCGATTCGCCGGGGCCCGGCTAGGGGCGTTCGGCTATCGGTCGGATAGCGCACTCCAATGCACACCAGGCTCCTCGAATCCGCCGACTCATAGGCAGACGTAGCCGGTGCCTTCGCCGAGTGCGTATTGATCGCGGGCACCCCGGTACGTTCAATGAACCGTGACACTGTGACCCACGCCACCACGCCTTCCGAAGGGATCACCACGTGACCCGCTCCACTGCCATCCTCGACCGGACCGTCGCCATCGGTTCCGAGTCCCGCAGCCGCGCTTGGGGCCTGACCGGGCTCCTCGTGCTGCTCTACGTCGTCAACTACGCAGACAAGGCCGTCCTCGGCATCATCGCCCAACCCCTCGCCCACGAGCTGGGACTGAGCGCCTCGCAGATCGGGCTGGTGGGAAGCCTCTTCTTCCTGACCTTCACCGTCGGCGGGTTCTTCGCCGGCGCGCTGAACCGCTGGATGTCGCTGCGGTGGGCGCTGCTGCTGCTCGCGATCGCCTGGTCCGTCGCGATACTCCCGCTCGTGGTCGTCGCGTCTTTCGCGGTGCTGCTGGTCAGCCGCCTGCTGCTCGGGCTCGCCGAAGGTCCGAGTTCGGCTCTACTCCACACGGCGGCGTACTCGTGGCACGCACCCGCCAAACGCGGACTGCCGAGCGCCCTGCTCGCCGGTGCCGCGTCCATCGCCAAGATCGCCGTCGCGCCTGCTCTCGCATTCGTGACCGTCACGTTCGGGTGGCGCTACGCGCTGGTCGCGCTGGCGGTCATCGGGGTCCTGTGGTGTGTCGTGTGGCTGACCGTCTGGAGCGAGGGCCCGTACATTCGCAGCGGCAAGGGCGCCGATTCCGCGGCCTCCGGTGACGCGGGCGAACCGGCGGTGCCGTGGGGTCGCATCTTCCGGACCCGGACGTTCATCAGCGGTGCGCTTCTCGTCATGAGCGTGTACGCGCTGGTCGCCGTGGTTCTGACGTGGCTGCCCTCGTACTTCGAGGTGGGCCTCGGATACAGCCGCCTCCAGGCCGGCTCCATGTTCGCGTTCCCGAGCATCGCCGGGCTGATCCTGATGCTGCTCTCGTCCGTGATCGGCGACCGTCTGCTCGCACGCGGCTCGACGTCCCGCGTCGTCCGCGTCATCGTCCCCGCAGTCGGGGTGCTGATCTGCGGAGCGATCCTGCTGGCACTCCCGTCCATCACCGCACCCGCTGTCGCCGTCCTCGTCGTCTCCGTCGGCTACGGCTTCGCCGCGTCGGTGTTCCCGCTGCTCAACGCGGCGATCTCGGAGATCTGCCCGCCCCGTCAGACCGCGGGCACCCTGGGCGTCTTCCTTGCCGTCATGGCGATCGGCGGCCTCGTCGCCCCCTACGCGACGGGTCTGATCGTCGACGCGGCTGCCTCGCCCGCAGAGGGTTACGCCACCGCGTTCCAGTCGCTCGGCCTCGTCGCCGCCGTCTGCGCCGTCGGCGCCCTGGTCTTCGCGAACCCCGAGCGCGACAAGAAACTCGTCCGGGGCGACGCTGCGGACATAGGCACGAGCTAACCCTCTGATCGGCCGAAAGTCGTTGTGGTGACGACATCGCCCGTGATTGATTCGAGTGACCCCCTCAGATCGAAGGAACACATCATGCGCGATGCAGTGATCGTCGACGCCGTCCGCACGCCCATCGGGCGGCGTGGCGGTTCCCTGTCCGGAATCCACCCCGCAAATCTGTCGGCGCACGTCCTCGAGGCCCTCGTGGCGCGCACCGGTCTCTCCCCGGAGGAGATCGGCGACGTCGTCTGGGGCTGTGTCAGCCAGGTGGGGGAGCAGGCAGGCAACGTCGCCCGCACCGCCGTCCTCGCCGCCGGCTGGCCGGAGACGGTGCCGGGCACCACTCTCACCCGGGCCTGCGGATCGAGCCAGCAGGCCGTGAGCTTCGCCGCCGCCGCCGTCATCGCCGGCCACGAGGATGTCGTCGTCGCCGGTGGTGTGGAGTCCATGAGCCGGGTTCCCATGGGCAGCGCGAGCAAGAACGGTGAACACTTCCCGACGGCCGTCCTCGACCGGTACGGCGTCGACGGGTTCAGCCAGGGCACCGGCGCCGAGATGATGGCCGCGAAGTGGGGGCTCTCCCGCCAGGTGCTGGACGAGTACTCGCTGCGATCCCACGAGCTCGCTGCGCACGCCGCGGACCGGGGCGCATTCGACGGGCAACTCGCACCGCTCTCCGACGTCCTCGCCGGGGACGAAGGGATCCGCCGCGGCGGCACGCTCGAATCTCTCGGCAAGCTGAAGACCGTGTTCAAGGAGGACGGCGTGATCCACGCCGGCAACTCCTCGCAGATCTCCGACGGCGCCGGTGCACTGCTCGTCACGACGAGCGAGAAGGCTGCGCAACTCGGTCTGACCCCGATGGCCCGCATCCACACCTGCGCCGTCGCCGGCGACGACCCGGTGATCATGCTGACCGGACCCATCGCCGCGACGGAGAAGGCACTGTCCCGGTCCGGACTGAAGATCGACGACATCGGTGCATTCGAGGTGAACGAGGCCTTCGCCCCCGTCCCGCTGGCGTGGCAGGCGGAGACCGGCGCCGCGACGGACCGGCTGAACCCGCTCGGCGGCGCCATCGCAGTCGGTCACCCGCTCGGCGGGTCCGGCGCGATCCTCATGACCCGACTCGTCCACCACATGCGGGACAACGGCATTCGGTACGGACTGCAGACCATGTGCGAGGCGGGCGGCCTCGCCAACGCCACCATTCTCGAACTTCTCTGATCCGACAATACTTTTCGAAGGGAACACCCGCACGATGGAACTCGAGGGAATCTCGACCGCGGTCACCGGAGGCGCATCCGGTCTCGGACTCGCGACGGCACGCCGCCTCGTCGACGCAGGCGCTCAGGTCACGCTCATCGACCTCCCGAACTCCGACGGTGAGGCGGCGGCGAAGGAATTGGGCAGCGCCGCCCAGTTCGCTCCCGCCGACGTCACCGATTCCGAGCAGTTCGCGGCCGCCCTCGACGTCGCCGACGACCGCGGTGGCCTGCGCGGCATCGTGCACTGCGCCGGGGCCGGACGCCGGATGCGCATCCTCGACTCTGACGGCAAGGCAGGTTCCGTCGAGGACTTCGAGTTCGTGATCCGGCTCAACCTCGTCGGCTCGTTCAATGCCCTGCGCCTCGGAGCGGAACGGATCGCGCGGCAGGAGGAGATCGACGGCGAGCGCGGCGCGGTCGTGCTGACGGCGTCCGTCGCCGCATTCGAAGGCCAGATCGGCCAGATCAACTACACCGCATCGAAGGCCGGCATCGTGGGCATGACGGTCACCGCGGCCCGCGACCTCGCCAGCCGCAACATCCGGGTGTGCACCATCGCCCCGGGAATCATGGACACCCCGCTCCTCGCCCGGCTGCGCGACGATGTGCGCGCGTCGCTGGAGAAGTCGGTGCCGGGCCCGTCGCGTCTGGGCAAGCCCAGTGAGTTCGGGCAGCTCGCCTGCCAGATCCTCGAGAACGGCTACCTCAACGGCGAGACCATCCGCCTGGACGGTGCCATCCGCATGGCACCTCGCTGACGAGTAAGGGACCGAACGTGAATTCTGCTGCACCGGTACTGCATTACCCCGACGTGACGTTGGCGGCGTTCCCGTCCGGCATGGCGGACCTGTACGGAGACAAGGCCGCGGTGGTCGACGGCGACACGGTGTGCACCTACCGCGAACTCGACCAGCGGTCGGGCGCGTTCGCCGCCGCCCTGCGGGACGCGGGGGTGACCGAGCGTGACGTGGTGCTCCTGCATCTCGGCAACTGCATCGAATTCGTCGTGGCCTATTACGGCGCACTGCGGGCCGGCGCGACCGTCACCCTGGTCAACCCGCTGCAGCCCGGCCCCGGCCTGCGCTCGCAGATCGTCGACACGGCGGCGGTCGCCGCCGTCACCCAGCCCGCACAACTGGACACCCTCACCGAGGCGGCGAGCGGCACCACCGTCCGCACCATCGTGGTGGCCGGACTCCCCGCGGGTGTCGGTCGCGGTCAGTTCGGGTTCGAGGAGTTCGTCCGCGGGTACGCCACCGCACCGTTCACCCCGAAGGTGTCCGGGGACGACGTCGCCCACCTCGCCTACACGGGCGGCACCACCGGGTTGTCCAAAGGTGTCCGGGTGCTGCACCGCAACGTCCTCGCCAACGTGACCCAGATGATCGCCTGGCGTGCGGGTCACGAGGTGCGCGCCACCGCCGACGGCGGGATCGAACTGCGACCCGTCGAGAGTCTCGGGGACCGCGGTGTGGTGCCCGGCGTCGGAGCGACCGTCGTCGTGTCGCCGCTGTTCCACGCGCACGCGCTGATCAACATGTCGTTCCTCCTGCTGTGCGGGGCGACCCAGGTGTTCGCCGGACGGTTCGAGCCGGGCCGCATGCTGGAGTTGATCGAGACGCACCGCGCCACGTACATCACCGGCAGTCCGGCGATGTGGCATGCCGTCGCCACCCACCCCGACGCCGCCGTTCGCGACACCGACTCGGTGCGGGTCGTGTCGTCGGGTGCGGCGCCGATCGATCATGTGACCCTCGAGGCGCTGGGTCGGGCGTTCCCGTCGGCGAGCGTGGTCGAGGGGTACGGGCTGACCGAGGGCACCTGCCTGGTCGCCTCCGCACCGTTGACCGGCTCCGTCGCGTACAAGCTCGGCAGCGTGGGGCTGCCGGTGTTCGACACGGAGGTGCAGATTCGTGCCCAGGACGACTCCGGTGCCCTACTGGAGGCCGGCACCCGCGGCAAGCTGTGGGTCCGCGGCCCGCAGGTCACGGACGGCTACCTGAACCATCCGGAGATCACGGCGCAGCAGTACGTCGACGGCTGGCTCGACACCGGCGACATCGCCTACCTGGACGAGGACGGGTACCTGTTATCCGCGTGAGCTCGAGGAGATTCTGGTCTCGCACCCGGACGTGTCCTCGGCTGCCGTCGTCGGCAGGGAGGCCGGCAGCGTCGGGCAGGAGCCGGTGGCGTTCGTGGTGCCGATGCCGGACGTGACGATCGATCCGGATGCGGTGTCCGCGTTCGTCGCCGAGCGGGTGCTGCCGTACAAGAAGGTACGCGACGTCGTGGTGGTCGAGCAGCTGCCGACGTCGGCGGCCGGGAAGATCCTCAAGACGAAGCTGCGCGAGCAACTCGCCGCCGCGACGACCTAGCGTTTTCCTCCCGCTGGGTGGAACCAACTCTGTGGGGTGCTCGCGCGTGGTGGCAGCAGAGTCTCCTCGCACGCCACGATGCGGAGGTGCTCAACTGGTGGGTCGACGCCGACGAGTTCCTCACCACCCGCCGTCGCATCGTCTCCTGCTCGCCCGCGGACGTGGCGGCGCTGACCGATGTTCAAGGTGACCAGGCTCGTTCACCTCGTCGCCGACGCGGATGTCACAGCCGGTGCGGCGTTGGCCGGCCGGCTGCACGAGGTCGCTGCCCCCAGCGCTCGGCGCGTTCTCGTGACACCGACCCTGCCCGGCGGAATCAACGGGGGAGACGTGATCGCGCACCTCCACTTCGACGACGAATCCCACTGGCGCGCTGTCGAACCAGACATCACGGCACCGCTGTGCGCGCCCGAGATCCGGCACATCGACAGCGTCGGCTACACGGGCGCGCCCACTCCCGGCCCAGGTCATTTCGAACCGACCGTCTACCGGACGCTGTTCATCTCAGTGGACGCACATAGATCGGTGGTTCGGTCCCGAACGCGGGCCGCGGATCGTCACTCGGCTGTGCCGCAGCTTCTGTGTGATCGACGGCCCGACCATCACGGTTGCAGCACCTGCCACTCCCCGCTGAACGCAGGGGGACGCTTCTCGATGAATGCGCGTAGTGCGGCCGGAGCGTCGGTCGCAAAGTTGACCGCTTGCGAACGCGCCTCGTTCTCGAGTGCGTCCCGCAGCGACGACGTCGTGCCGTCCTCGATCAGTCGCGTCGACTGCATGACGGCTACCGTCGGTGCCGCCGCGAGGCGGGTCGCGAACCGGGCGACCGTGGCGTCCAATTCGTTCGGCTCGACGAGCTCGCTGATCAGTCCCAGCGCATCCGCCTGCTCGGCGTCGATCATCTCGGCGAGCATGACCAGACGTTTCGCGCGGTGCAGTCCCACCATGCGCGGCAGGAGCCACGAGCCGCCGAAATCCACCGACAGGCCGCGCTTGGCGAAGATCTGGCTGAACTGCGCGTCGCGCGAGGCGATGAGCAGGTCGCACAGCAGCGCCAGGTTCCAGCCGGCTCCCACGGCGTAGCCGCGAACCTTCGCGATCAGTGGCTTGGGGAACTCGGCGACTGCCAGTGCCGTCGCATTGATCTGACGCATGCGGTTCAGCGGGTGCATGGGTGTGCGCTTGTCGAGGTCTGCGCCGGTGCAGAAGTCGCTGCCTGCGCCGGTGAGGACCACGACGCGGGTGGCGTCGTCGAGGGCGAGTTCGCCGAGCGCCTCGCGCAACGCGATCCACGAGTCGAGGGTCATGGCGTTGCGCCGTGCGGGCCGGTTCAGGGTGATCGTCGCGACCGCGCCGTCCCGGCTGATCAGAACGTCGCGTTCGGCGGATTCGGCGCCCGTGTTCGAGGTGACGGTTTCGATGCTCATACGCGGCTCCAGACGTCGGCGCGGTTCTCGGCGCACGCCGGAGTGGTCGACGCCGTGCCGCCCAGCCAGTCGATCACCGGGGACGTTCCGCCGCAATGTCGTTCTGGGATACACCGGATGAGGTCAAACCTATGGTTACCGCCGAGCGTCATAGGTTCCGATTAACCGGACCATCAGCGATGTGTCTTTGTCCACGCCCGGACTGCGTGCTGAACTGGTCGGTACCTGAAAGTGCTTGCATCAGAGGACTCCCCCTCATCAGGAGAACCGATGTCTCTGCCCTCCGTGCTGTCCGATCGCCTGCGCCTGCCGGCTGTGGCCTCCCCGATGTTCATCGTCTCGGGTCCCGACCTGGTGATCGCCCAGTGCGCGTCGGGCATCGTCGGATCGTTCCCCTCCCTGAACGCCCGCCCGCAGCCCGTGTTGCGTGAATGGCTCACCCGCATCACCGAAGCCCTCGCCAAACACGACGCCAACAACCCCGAGACACCGTCCGCGCCGTACGCGGTCAACCTGATCGTCCACCAGAGCAACGACCGTCTCGACGAGGACCTCGCCACCATCGTCGAGTTCCAGGTCCCGATCGTCATCACGTCCCTCGGCGCCCGCGCCGACGTCAACGAGGCCATCCACAGCTACGGCGGCATCGTCCTCCACGACGTCATCAACAACACGTTCGCGAGAAAGGCGGTGGAGAAGGGCGCCGACGGCCTCATCGCCGTCGCGGCCGGCGCCGGCGGACACGCGGGCACCCTGTCGCCGTTCGCGTTGATCCAGGAGATCCGCGAATGGTTCGACGGGCCGGTCCTGTTGTCGGGCTCGATCGCCCACGGCCGCTCGGTCCTCGCCGCGCAGGCCGCAGGCGCCGACCTCGCCTACATCGGCTCCGCGTTCATCGCCACCGAAGAGGCCAACGCAGACCAGGGCTACAAGCAGATGATCGTCGACTCCACCGCGTCCGACATCGTCTACTCCAACCTGTTCACCGGCGTGCACGGCAACTACCTGCGCGGCAGCATCGAGGCCGCCGGCCTCGACCCGAACGACCTCGCCCACTCCGACCCGTCCGCCATGAGCTTCCGCGGCGGAACCGCCAAAACGAAGGCATGGCGCGACATCTGGGGGTCCGGACAGGGGATCGGCACCGTGCGCTCCGTGCAACCGACGGCGGAACTCGTCGACCGGCTCGTCTCCGAGTACGCCGCGGCAAAAAGCTACCTGCTCGCGCTGTAACCTTCCGCCCGCACGAGTTCGACGAACGCGTGCCCGACCGGGGAGAGCATGTCGGGATCGAATGCGATCCCGAAGGTGCGGGCGATCGTCGGCTCCGCGCGGCGGACCACCGCGCGGTCCTGGGCCGCCTCCGCGATCGACCGTTCCAGCAGGGTTCCACCGATTCCCGCGAGCACCAGGGGAAGTCGCGCCTCGCGGTGATCGGACAGCGCCGCGAGGGTCGGGCGTGCCCCGGCGTGACGGATCGATTCCTCGATCTCGTTGGCGACGGAGTGGCCGCGGGGGACGAAGACCATCGGGATGTCGGGGAGTGCGGCGAGCGGAACGGGACCTTCCGGCACGTCGGTGCCCGGCGGGTACACGAGCCAGTACTCCTGTTCGCCGAGTTCGACGACGTCCAGGCGGGCGTCGTCGAGCGGGAGGTGCGCCACCACGAATTCGCAGTGGCCGTCCTCGATCAGCGACCCGGCCTGTGCCTCGTCTTTCAATTCACCCAACCGGACCATCACCTTCGGGTGGGTCCGCCGGAATTCGGTGACGAGGTCGACGAGGGGCCCGATCGCCAACGCCGGAAACGCCATGATGTCCAGTCGGCCGGCGAGTGCCCCGTCGGAGGTGGCGAGGAGGTCCTCGACGGCGGTGACGTCGCGCAGGATCTGCCTGCTCGGCCCGACCATGCTGCGCCCCGCGGCGCTGAGCACCATGCCCCGGCCGATGCGGTGGAACAGTTGCACACCCAGTTCCCGCTCGAGCCCGCGCAGCGCCTGCGAGATGGTGGGCTGTGCGACGCCGAGCGACGCGGCGGCCCCGTTGATGCCTTCGTGTTCCACGACGGCGAGAAAGTACTCGACCTGGCGCAACTCCATGTGCTCAGTTCCTCACTCGGGTGCCGGTGTTCGGGTGGACTGCGCGATCGCGACGAACGCCGAGGCCGCGGGTGATCCCGGCCCGGACCGCTGCACGAGGCCGACGGGGCGGGTCAGCTTCGGCGTCATCGACCGGATCGAGACCCCGCGCAACTGTTCCTCGGCGACGAGGCGGGGGAGGACGGTGGCCCCCGCGCCGCGCATCACCAGCTCCCACGTGGCGCCCGGATGCGTGCAGTCGATGACGATGTTCGCGGGCTCGCCGACGAGATCAGAGATCAGCGCGGCGTCGCTCTTGTCCCCGAGATCCTGAACGAGCGGAATGTCGCGGACGGCCGAGCGGGGCACCGGATCGGGAAGGGTCTCGGCGAGGGCGCCGGGCAGGGCGAGTACCAGCTCCTGGTCGCCGATGGGGACCGAGCGCAGCGCACTGTGGTCGACGGACAGGTCGATCACCCCGAGCTCGGCCTCGCCGCGGCGCAAGGCGCCGAGGACGCCGGTGGGGCCGTCGGCGTCGATGACGCGGACCGTCACTCGGGGATACTGCTCACGGAACCGGCGCACCAGGTCGACGATCGGATCGATCGAGAACGCCGCGTAGGTGACGACGTCGACGCGGCCGGACACGAGTTCGCGCACGGCGGCGACCTTGGCCTTGGCCCGCTCGACGTCGGCGAGGATGCGCCGGGCGGCGACGTCGAGGGTGCGGCCGTCCTCGGTCAGCTCGAGACGCCGCCCGGTGCGGTCGAACAGGGTGACACCGAGGCGGCGTTCGAGTGTGCGAATCGCCTGCGAAAGCGACGGTTGCGAGATGTAGAGGGACTGTGCGGCCCTGGTGATCCCGCCGTGATCGACTACCGCGACGAAGTAGGTGACGAGATGCAGGTCCACGCGGTCATCGTACGGAAGCCGTGATGCGGGCTGCGCCGATCATGCGGCTAGCGGCCACGCCACACCGGCGGGCGCTTCTCCGCGAAGGCGCGCGCACCCTCCTGGGCGTCCTCGGAAGCGAACACCGGATCGAGAAAGCGGCGTTGCCCTATGAACGAGTCGGGATCGGTGTAGTTGGCGGACATCGCGACGACCTGCTTGGTGGCGCGCACCGCGAGGGGACCGTTGGCGGCGACCCGTGACGCCAGTTCGCGGGCCGTGTCGAGGGCCTGCCCGGGCTCGGTGAGCCGGTTGACCAGTCCGTGCGCGTGCGCCACCTCGGCGGTGAGGGGATCGCCGGTGATCGCCATCTCCATCGCGATCGGGTACGGCAGCACCTTCGGCAGTCGCAGCAGACCGCCTGCGGCGGCGGCGAGCCCGCGCTTGACCTCGGGGATGCCGAACTTGGCGTCGCGGGCGGCCACGATCAGATCGGCCGACAGCGCCAATTCGCAGCCGCCGGCCAGCGCCCAGCCCTCCACCGCGGCGATCAGCGGCTTGGTCGGCGGGGCCTCCGTGATGCCGCCGAAGCCACGGCCGGGTAGCGACGGCCGCTCCCCGCGGGTGAACGCCTTCAGATCCATGCCCGCGCAGAACGTTCCCCCGGCACCGGTCAGGATCACGATCGTCAGGTCAGGCCGCGCCTCGAACTCGTCGATCGCGGCGGCAAGCGCCTCGGCGACCTCGAGGTCGACGGCGTTCTTCGCCTCCGGCCGGTTCAGGGTGATGACGGCGACGCCGTCGGAGAATTCGGTGAGAACCACGCTCATGGGGTGTGTTCCTTACGGTGTCGGGGTCCAGCGTTCGGGGTGCCCGCCGAGTGAGCGGATGCTCCCGCGCTCGGCCAGAACGAGCAGGTGGGCATGGGTTTCGCGGACCGCGAGGCGGAGCAGGCGGTCGGACATGGATTCGAACGGCCGCGACCACGAGATGTGGTGCGAGATCTCCCACGCCGTCGATTCGGGGTGTACGCCCAGAGTCTGGACGATCTCGGCGAAGCGTTCCTCGTGATGACCCATCAGTTGCCGGGCACGGTCGGCGATCCCCCGGAAGCGGTACTCGTGGGCCGGCAGCACCTCGCCGTCGGGCATGGAGGTGGTGGCGTGCAGCGATAGCAGGTAACGGTGCAGTGGGTTCTCCAGCTCGCCGGGGACCGTCGAGATGTTGGGACTGATGCGGGGCAACATGTGGTCGCCGCTGAACATCAGTCCATGGGTGTCGTCGACGAAGGTCAGATGACCGGGAGTGTGCCCCGGGGTCCAGACCGCCCGCAGATCCCAGCCGGGCAGGTCCAGGGGAGTCCCGTCACCGAGTACGACGTCCATGGATTCGCCTGCCCCCAGCCGAACGAGGTCGACGCGGGCGGCCGCGAGGATGTCGGTGGGCGCCCCGAGTTGGGCGAGCTGGGTGTTCCACAGTTGTTCGTCGGCGGTGGTGTCCTCCGGCGAATGGTGGCCGAGCAGTGCGGCATCCGCGCTGTGCATCGCGAGCGCGGCCCCGCTGACCTCCCGCAGCCGGGGCGCAAGACCGAAGTGGTCGGGATGCAGGTGGGTGACGGCGGCGTACCGGACGTCGGTGACGTGGTGCCCGGTCTCGGTGATGCCGTCGACGAGGGCTCGCCACGACTCCTCGGAATCCCAGCCCACATCGATCAGGGCGAGGCCGTCGGGCAGCGCGAGTGCGTAGATCAGGACGTAGCGCAACGGGTTTCGCGGCATCGGCACCGGGATCGACCACAATCCGGGGCGTACCTGCTCGACCGGCGGCAGGACGCCGAGGGCCCACGCCTCGCGCTGGACGGTACCGACGTCTTCGGTGACGATCACGACGGCACCTCCGTGGCGCGGAGCCCCTCGCGCAGGGTGCGTTTGAGGATCTTGCCGCTCGCTCCTCGCGGAAGTTCGGCGACGTAGACGATCTCCCGCGGCTTCTTGTACGACGCGAGCCGGGCGGCGGTGAACGCGATCAGGTCCTGCTCGTCCGGTTGGTTCGACGGATCGACGAGCCGGACGACCGCCGTCACGGACTCACCCCACGTCCGGTGCGGCACGCCGACCACCGCCACCTCGGCCACCGCCGGATGCTCGGCGAGCACCGATTCGACCTCGATCGGGTACACGTTCTCGCCTCCCGTGATGATCATGTCCTTCACCCGGTCGGTGACGAACAGGTAGCCCTCCCCGTCGATGTGCCCGGCGTCGCCGGTGCGCAGGAAACCGTCGGGGGTGAGCAGTTGCGCGGTCTCGTCCGGCCGCCGCCAGTAGCCCGCGACGTTGTTGCGTGAGCGGCACACGATCTCCCCGGACACGCCCACCGGAAGCCGGGCGCCGGTCACCACGTCCCGGATCTCGACCTCGACACCGGGCATGGGCTTGCCGGCGGAACGCAGCAGGTGCGCACGGAGTCCGGACGGGTCATGGTCCTCTACAGCGAGGGCGGTGACCGAGCCTGTCGTCTCGGTCATGCCGTAGCGCTGCACGAATCCACAGCCGAGGCGATCGACCGCCCGCCGGAGCAGAGTGGTGGTGATCGGCGCCGAACCGTAGGCGACCAGTTCGAGGCTCGACACGTCGTAGCGGTCGAGGTCGGGCACGTCGAGGAGCATCTGAATGGTCGACGGAACCAGGAAGGCGTGGGTGATCCGATGCCGTTCGACGAGTTCGGCGACCCGCCGGGCGTCGAACGCGCCGAGCAGCACCACGTGGACGCCCGCCGACAGACACGTGCTCAACCAGCCGGCACCCGCGATGTGGAACAGCGGCATGGCGTCGAGCGCCACCGAGCCGGGCTTCCAGCGGTAGATCAGCAGGCCCTCCGGCTCGTTGTGCAGGTTGCGATGCGTCGCCACCACGCCCTTCGGGAAACCCGTCGTGCCCGATGTGTAGAGCTGCAGCACCTCGGCGTCGGGGTCGTCCCCGAGACCCGGATCGGTGGCGGTGCCCGATGTGACCAGCCGGTCCCACGTCCAGGAGCCGCGCGGAAGAACGTCGCTGTCGGCCGCGTCGACGACCACCACGACCACACTCGGGAGCGCGCCGCGAACGGCGTCCGCGGCGGCAGCGAATTCGGATTCGACGATCAGCACCTGGAGTTCGGCATCGACCGCGATCGCGGCGGCCTCGGCCGCCGGGAGTCGCCAGTTGAGCGGGACGAACACCAGCCCCGACTTGGCGGCGGCCACGAACGCCTCGACACCCTCGGTGCGCATCCGGAGCAGTGCCCCGACCCGGCCGCCGTCGGAGGTCAACGCCGACAGCGCGGTTGCGATCCGATTGGTCCGCCAGTCGAGCTCCGCGTACGTCAGCGTGGTGTCACCACACGTCACTGCCGGTGCTCCGGGCCGCTCTGCGGCATGGTGCCGCACACGCTGGGGTAGATGCAGACCGCTCACATCACGCTCCTCGATGACTCGTCGACGCCGCCGGGAACCGGGTGACGCGTGCTGCCAGTCGACCACCCGCGTGAGTGCGGAGACAAAGTCACAGAGCCGAACGGACAGTGAGGAATCGCCTATGGATGCCCGGCCGAGCGGCCTCGCGGCGTTTGTAGACTGGCGTGATGGCCGCCACCCCCGCCCTGAACCCCGAGGATGTTCAGCGTGCTGCGGCGGCACTGCACACCCCCGACATCGACGGCTGGGCCAACCGGTTCGAACTGCTGTCGGACGGCAACCGCCTCCGACTGCTGCTGTGTCTGCACCACGCCCCCGACATCTGCGTCGGCGACCTGGCCGCGGCACTCGACATGACCGGCACCGCCGTTTCGCACGCTCTGCGACTGCTCCGCAACCAGGGGTGGGTGTCGGCGACGCGGGACGGTCGCTCGATGCGGTACCGGCTCACCGACGACACCGTACACGAACTGCTGCACACGATCGGGGCCACGCACTACCACAATCACACGGGGGCCGAAGAGAAAAGGTGAATCCCGACATGGAGAACGACCCCGGACTGCTGCCGCTCGACGGCATCACCGTCGTGGCACTCGAGCAGGCCGTGGCCGCTCCGCTCGCCACCCGCCATCTCGCGGACATGGGCGCGCGGGTTATCAAGATCGAGCGCGTCGGCGAGGGTGACTTCGCCCGCAACTACGACGACGCGGTGTTCGGGCAGGCGTCGCATTTCGTGTGGCTGAATCGGTCGAAGGAGTCGCTCGGCGTCGACCTGAAGTCCGAGGTGGGCCGGGACACCGTCGCGAAGCTGATCGCGAAGGCCGACGTCTTCATCCAGAATCTCGCCCCCGATGCCGCCGACCGGCTGGGATTCGGCGCCGACGAGTTGCGCGCCGAGCACGAGGAACTGATCGTCGTGAACATGTCCGGCTACGGGTCGGCGGGGCCGCGGCGCGAACGCAAGGCGTACGACATGCTGGTCCAGGCCGAAACGGGGATGATCTCGGTGACCGGCACCCCCGACACCGCGACCAAGACGGGTGTCCCGGTGTCCGACATCGCGGCGGGAATGTATGCGATGACGTCCGTCCTCGCCGCCCTGTTCCGGCGGTCACGCACCGGAGTGGGGGCGCGGATCGACGTGTCGATGTTCGACGCGACCGCGGAGTGGCTGGGCCACCCGATGTACATGAAGATGTACGCCGACAAGCAGATCCCGCGCGTCGGGCTCGGTCATGCGGCGATCGTCCCGTACGACTCGTACCCGACCCTCGACGGACAGATCCTCATCGGTGTCCAGAACGATCGCGGGTGGCGGCAACTGGTGACCGACGTGTTCAAGCGACCAGAACTCGCCGACCATCCCCGGTTCGCGACCAATATGCTGCGTGTGCAGCACCGCGCCGAGGTGGACGCCCTCGTCGCCGAGGAGACTCAACGGTTCACGAGCGCGGCTCTCGACCAGGTGCTCGCGGACTCCGGGATTCCGGCGGCAGAGCTCAACGACATGGGCGGGTTGATCGACCATCCGCAGCTGGATCAGCGCGACCGCTGGCGTGACATCGGAACCGAGGCCGGGCCGATCAGGGCGATGCTGCCCCCGATGACGTTTTCCGACGTGGAGATGCGGATGGGTGACGTGCCCGCGCTCGGCGCGCACACCGATCGGATCCTCGGTGAACTGGGCTGGTCGGCGGAAGATATCGCGACGATGCGCGACCAGGGCGTCGTCGGCTGACGACGCGCCGCAGCCCCGGCCCGAGTGAGGCCGGGGCTGCAGCTCGCTCTTCGCTCAGGGTGTGGCGAAGAACTGCTCTACGGCCGGCTGTGCGTTGGGATTACCCACACCGATGCCGATGACGGCGCCGGCGATGGTGCCGACCACTGCGCCGACGATGCAGCCGGCGATGAAGTTGGGGAAGATCGACACGCACCCGATGGCCATGCCCACGTTGGAACCGATCGCCATGCCCTGCAGGCCCGCGTTGTTCCAACCGGTATTGATCTCGTTGGTCATCTTGTCGAAGGCGTCCTGTTTCACTTCGTTCTCCGGGAAGAACTGTTCGGCCACCTGGCTGCTGCCGCCGTCGGCCGCCGGAGTCATCAGCGGCTGTGACCAGTCGATTCCCTGAGGTGCGGGATCGGCATACGCAGTGCCCGCCCCGACGGCCATCGCGGAGACGACGAATATGGACAATGCCAGAGTTTTCAAGAGTTTCATGGAAATTCCCACCGTGTCGTAGGACGAACACGGCCCCCACCTGAGTGCACCGAACATCGTTGTGCGTGGACCATATTCGCTGGAAAACCGGAACGGCTACATGCATATGTGGGTGCGCGGTGATGCTCCCCGTGTGCGAACTAACCCATAGCCCTCCCGAAATCGTCTTCGGAGTCGGACGGAAGCCCCGCTACGGGGTTCCGAGGAATTCGTAAACCGCTGGTGGCGCAGCGGGGTTCGCGTTGCTGATACCGGTGACGGCGCCGATCGCTGCGCCTACCGCGGCACCGGGGAGGCACCCGCCGAGGATGAGGAAGATGCACCCGACGACGAATCCGATGCCTGCGCCGATCGCGGTCGCGGTCCCGCCGCCGTTGTTCCAACCGATCTGCAGCTGCTCGACCATGTTGTTGTACGCCGAATCCCTGTCGACCGGGGTGAGGGCGAGGGTTCCCGCGACAGGGGTCGTCGTGGGTGTCAGGTTCAGGAACCGGCCGGCGTCGGTGATGAGCGGATCGATCGCGAACTGCACACCGGCGATCGAATAGCGCAGGGGGATCGTGCCCACCGGGGTGCCCGAATCGTTGACGATGTCGACGGCGGCGGCCGTCCGCGACAGGGTGAAGTGCCCGGCGTCGAGTGCCGTACCGACCGATCGGCCGTCGGCGCTCAGGCTGGTGTGCGAGATGACGGCCTGGTCGGCGGGAGTGGGGGCGGCATACGCGGTACCCATTCCGACACACAGGGTGGCGATCAGCAGCGCTGCCGGTGCTGTCACTCTATGCAGTTTCATGGTGTTTCCCATGCGTGGTAGCGGATGACAAACGACAAATCTGGTTCGACCTGGCGCTTCACTTGCCCCGACCGGCGAAAGCGTCCGTAACCTGCCTACTGCAGACATCTTCCCCCTTCGGATGCCTCAGTTTTCGGCCTTTCCGCAAAATACGTGCGTATCGGGGTGGCGGTGCAGGGATTACACCGTGAGCCGGTAGAACCGGAAGAACCCGAAATCCTCGATGGGAAGGATGTCCATGGTGCCGAAACCGGCCGCCTCGGCGTAGCTGCGCAATGTGCTCGGGCGCATGACCGTTCCGGTGCCCGCGCTGGGTGTGTGGTTCATGCCGTCGGGAAGACACACGGTGAGGCTGAATCCGTACATCAGCCGCTCGACGTCGCTTCCCGGCGCGGAGAACTCGTCGTCCACCGCCTCGTCCATCACGATCATCGCGCCACCGGGAACCAGGGCCTTCCGAACCGCGGACAGTACATCGACGGGCGCCGGCATGTCGTGGATGCATTCGAACGCGAACGCCGCGGTATAGGTGCTTTCGGGAATTCCCGCCGCATCCGATTCGGTGATCGTGATCCGATCGGCGACATCCGGCCGCTCGAGCACGTTGGACCTCGCGAGTTCGACGGTCGCGGTGTCGATGTCGTAGCCGTGGAGTCTGGCGTCCGGGTAGGCGCGCGCGAGTGCGATCGTGGACCACGCGCCGCCGCATCCGATGTCGGCGATGGCGGCGCCGGGCGTCCGCAGCAATGCGTCGACCTCGGGAACCGATGCCAGCGCACCGGGAAGAACCTGCTCGTACCACGGCCGATTCATGTCGGCCTGCGACTCACGGGCATCCGTGCCGTACTGCGCCCATCCCACACCGCCGCCCGTGCGGTACGCCTCCAGTAACGCGGGCATCTGCGTGGTCGCGGCGACGAAGATCCGCGCCAGCGGTGCAAGATAGTTGAGACTCTGCTCGTCGGTGAGCACTTCGGCGGCGCCGGCCGGAAGCGTGAACGTCCGCGGCTCCGAGTCGTCGACCGTGAGAAGTCCCGACACGGCCTGCTGTTCGAGCCACTCCCGCGCGTACCGCGGGTGGGTGGAGGTGCGTTCCGCCAGTTGGTCCGCGGTTGCCGGACCTTCCGACGCGAGACTGCGGTACCAGCCGAGCCGGTCACCCAGATGGACGGCGAGGAGGTCGATCGCCCCGAGCGATGCGTCGAAAATGCGCTGGGACACGGCCCCGGCGTCGGCTTCGGGTATGGACATCGCGGACCTCCGGTAGGAGTGCGGGGCGAAGCTTCGTCTCCCCATCGTGAGCTACCCGATCGGCGGTGTCACGGATCGTTCGCCGGGCGAATGAGGGTCGGTCGTAGGAAGCCGGAAGCCCCAGGGCAACTCGAGGCGATGCTCGGCGAGCAGCGCGGGGTCGCCGAGCAGTTCCAGGATCGGACCGTCGGCCACCAGGTGTCCCTCGTCGAGGATCACGGCGCGCGTGCACAACTGGGCGGCGTACGGCAGGTCGTGCGTGACGAGCAGGTGCGTGGTGTCGATATCCAGGAGGACGTCGGCCAGTTCGCGTCGGGCGACGGGGTCGAGATTGCTCGACGGCTCGTCCAGCACGAGGACGTCCGGGGCACACGCGAGGACCGTCGCCAGCGCGACGCGGCGGCGCTGCCCCACCGACAGGTGTGCGGGATTGCGATCGGAATGTGCCGTCATGTCCACGGCCGCCAGCGCGTCGTGCACCCGCTCGTCGAGCGCGGTCCCGGTGACCCCGAAATTGACCGGACCGAACGCGACGTCCTGTGCGACGGTGGGCATGAACAACTGGTCGTCGGGGTCCTGGAACACGATGCCGACGCGGCGCCGGACCTCCCGCACCGTGTCCCGGGACGCCCCCCGCGACAGCTCCAGCCCGCCCACGGTGACGCTGCCCTCGGTGGCCGTCAGAATGCCGTTGAGGTGCAACATCAGTGTGGTCTTCCCGGCCCCGTTCGGGCCGAGAACGGCCACCCTCTCACCGGGTTGCACCGTGAGATCGATCCGGTGCAGCGCGGCCCTGCCGTCCGGATACGCGAACGAGACGCCCTCGAGATGCACGGCCGCGGTCATCGGAGCACCCACGCCGTGACACAGATCCCCACCGCGCACACGGCGGGCACGAGCCCCGCCCGCCACAGTGCAGCGGTCGCAGGCGGCGCCCCGACAGTGGGAACCGAACCGGTGAATCCCCGCGACAGCATGGCCAGGTGGACGCGCTCGCCGCGCTCGTAGGAACGCACGAACAATCCGCCGACGCCACGGGCGGTGGCACCGATCTGCCGGAACGTCCGCGGGTCGTCGCCGCGGGAGAGCCGGGCGGTGCGCATCCGCTCGACCTCGGCGGTGAGCAGATCGAGGTAGCGCAGCATCAGCACGACGATCGTGGTGAGCATCGCGGGCACGCGCAGCCGCGCCAAACCCAACGGCAGGTCCCGGGCCGGCGTCGTCGCGGCGAGTGTCAGCGAGACCAGGACGCCGAGAGTGCCCTTCACGAGAATGCCCCAGGCCGCGTAGAGGCCCGCGACCGACAGCGACAGTCCGAGGACGGTGACGCGTGCGCCGCCCTCGGCGAACGGCAGGAGAAGTGCGAGCGTCACGAACGGCAATTCGATCAGCATCCGCGGTCCGATCCAGTTGAGCGGAATGCCGGCGATCCGCCAGATCACGAGCAGGATGGCCAGATACCCGGCGAACGCCCAGAACGCCTCGCGTGGTGTCGCGACCACCGCGAAGACGAAGACGACGGCGCAGACGATCTCGACCTCGGCCGGCAGCCGGTGCAAGGGTGACGTGCCGTCGAGGTAGAGCGGATGGGCGTGACCGGCTCCCACGGTCAGGGGCTCGTTCGGTTCCGCCGCGCGCGGGCGAGCAGCCAGAACAGGCCACCCGCGACGACGAACGTCGCGGTGGCGCCGATCACGCCCGCGACACCCGTGAGATGCGACCGGCCGCCCACCGTGTAGTCGGCGAGCGGCGAGTCCGACAACGGATGAGCGGACGCGTTCTGGGCGATGCAGTCACCCACGAGCGTCTCCCCGGCATCGGTTTCCACGGTTTCGCACCCGCGAGTGGTCGCGGCATCCAGACCGTCCGGACTCGAGCTGGCGAGATAGGAGACCGCGCCGGCGACGAGCAGCGCCACCAGCGCGAAACCGAGGAGGAATCGGCACAGCGAGACCGGCGACGACGTGCTCATGGCCGCACCTCGACTCGTCGGGGTGCCGTCCGCAGCAGGTACACGAGGTCGGGGCGCGCCTTCGCGACGGCCGTCACCGTGACGGCGGTGATGAGGCCTTCACCGATGCCGATCAGCACGTGCGCCCCGAGCATGTACGCCGCCACCGCGCCCGGTGAAGTCGAATCTCCGGACGTCGCATGACCGCCGATCGCGTACGCGAGGACGAAGCCCATCGACGCCGCCACCGTTCCGCACAGTGCCGCGGCGAACGCGAGCCCGCCGAGGACGCGGAGGCGCAGTCGCTGCTGTCGCACTACGAGCGGACGCAGGGCCACCGCGACGCCGTAGCCGACGACCACCCCGATGATCGCCATGTTGGTGATGTTCGCTCCCAGCGCTGTCAGCCCACCGTCGGCGAACAGCAGGGCCTGCACGATCAGCACGATCGAGACGCAGAGCATCCCGGTGTAGGGGCCGACGAGGATGGCGGCGAGCGCACCACCGAGGAGGTGTCCGCTCACGCCGGGAAGGATCGGGAAGTTGACCATCTGGACGGCGAAGATGAAGGCCGCCACGAGACCGGCCATCGGTGCGGTGCGTTCGTCGAGTTCCGAGCGCGCGCGCCACGCGGCGATCGACAGTCCCGCCACCGCGACGACGACGAACAGCAGTGAGGTCGGCGCATTGATCAGGCCGTCGCTCATGTGCATTGCCACAGGTTCCACGGCGTCTCCTCCGGCCGGCAGCTGATCCTTCGAAGTCTAGTTTCTCGTATGAACACTTGAACAGGTGTTCATGGGTACGGGAAACGCGTGTGGGGTCTCCGCGAATGCCGGGTCAGTGCCAGGTGTGGTCGACGAGCGCCGTGCGGGGCCCGAACTTGGGTTTGACGGCCTGTCCGCTCACCTCCAGCAGTCGCACGGCGCGATGGCGGTGCGGCTGAAGCGGGGCCAGGTACTCCACCATCTCGGCGTCGTCGAGGGGCTTGCCGAGCAGCGACCACCCCACCATCGCGGCCAGGTGATAATCGCCGACCGACAGGGCGTCGGGGTCGCCGAGCGCACGCTGCGACACCTCGGCCGCCGTCCAGATCCCGACGCCGGAAATGGACATCAGCCGGCGATTCGCTTCTTCGCGAGGGAGGTCGACGATCTTCTCGAGCCGGTCGGCGACCTGCGCGCAGCGGACGATCGTCCGGGACCGGCTGGGGTCGACGTTGGCCCGGTGGAATTCCCAGGACGGAACTCGCCGCCACACGTCCGCGGTCGGGGGCAGCCGCATCCCGTCCGGAGCGGGTCCGGGAGCGGGCCCACCGAACTTCCACACTAGGCGTCGCCACGACGCGAACGCGGCGATGCCGTGCACACGTTGCTCGAGGATCGCGGGGACGAGGGCCTCCATCACCCGGTCGGTGCGGCCGAGGCGCAGCTGCGGGAATCGGCGGTGGGCCTCGACGAGGATCGGATGGTCGGGGGCGAAGTCCGCGCAGTCGTCGTGGTCGCCGACGAGGCGGCCCAGTCCGGCGGACAACTCGTGGGCGCCCGCACCCCACGCCTGACAGCGCACCGAGTGGCGGTCGATCTGGGTGATGCGATAGGTGACCGGGCCCGACTTCTGCACCGACGTCCGCCAGATCGAGCCGTCGGCCGTCCGGCGGTGGCAGGGGTCGCCCTTGCCGCGTTGTAGAGGCTGCAACGACATGGCGACGTCCAGGGGGCGCCGCGCGGTCACGGTGGTCTCGACCACCTCCAGCGAAACCGTCATCGAATGCAGCGTATCCACTCCGAACGCGACCGCCACCGGCGGATGTCGGAGCGCGCACGTAAAGTCCCAGCCATGATCATCGTGAGTACCGACGGATCCTGCCTCCGCAACCCCGGTGGGGCGATCGGCTGGGCATGGGTCAATCACGAGGGTCCCAGCCAATCGGGTGGCGAACCCTCCGGGACAAATCAGATCGCCGAGCTGCGGGCTCTGCTCGAAGCGATCACCGCGCATCCCGGGGAAGATCCGCTGCTGATCGAGTCCGATTCCCAGTACGCCATCAAGTGCGCGTCGGAGTGGCTGCTCGGGTGGAAGCGCAAGGGCTGGAAGACGGCGGGTGGCGCTCCCGTCAAGAACCTCACGTTGGTGCAGTCCATCGACCGCGCCATCAGCGAACGCCCCGGGCCCGTGCGTTTCCGCTGGGTTCGTGGCCACGTCGGCAACCACTACAACGAGATGGCCGACGTCCTCGCCGGCGAGGCGGCTCGTGCCGTCGCCTCCGGTGCGCTCGCACCGGCGCCGGTCCCTGCCCCCGCGCCTGCACCGGCAGCAGTCGCGCAATCCACCCCCGAGGCGGAGGACGCGTTCACGCTGTTCTGAGGCGGCCCCCGTTCTGACCTGCCGGGGTTCTGAGTCCGGCACTGCGTCGAGGAGAAGACTGTTGTCCGAGGATCTGAGGGTGCAGGAGTTCTGGCGTGCGCTGGGGCTGCCCGGCATCATCGACGTCCACACCCACTTCATGCCCGCGAACGTGATGGAGAAGGTGTGGGGTTACTTCGACGCAGTCGGTCCCCTCACCGGACGTGAGTGGCCCATCCACTACCGGCACGAAGAGGATGTCCGCGTCGAACACCTCCGTGGGTTCGGTGTCAGGCGGTTCACGTCGATGATCTACCCGCACAAGCCGGAGATGGCCGCGTGGCTGAACCAGTGGTCGGTCGAATTCGCCGAACAGACCCCCGACTGTCTGCGGACGTCCACGTTCTTCCCGGAGGAGTCCGCGGCCACGTATGTCGCGGAGGCGGTCGAATCGGGCACGCGCGTCTTCAAGTCCCACATCCAGGTGGGCGACTATTCGCCGAACGATCCGCTCCTCGACGCCGTGTGGGGTGTGCTGCAGGAGTCGGGTGTCCCGGTGGTCATCCATTGCGGGTCGGGGCCGGCGCCCGGCACCTACACGGGCCCCGGCCCGATCGCCGAGTTGCTGTCGCGGTACCCGAGGCTGCACCTGATCATCGCCCACATGGGTCTGCCGGAGTACCGGGAATTCCTGGACCTGGCCGACCAGTACGGCAACGTGTATCTCGACACCACGATGACGTTCACGGACTACACCGAAGCGGCCTCACCGTTTCCACGCGACCAGGTGCACCGGCTGGCGGATCTGCAGGAACGCATCGTGTTCGGCAGCGACTTCCCCAACATCCCGTATCCCTACCTCGACGCACTCGAGGGACTCACCCGATTCGACCTCGGCGAGCCGTGGCTGCGAGCGGTGTGCCACGACAATGCGGCGCGGCTCTTCGCGATCGACTGACGACCCGGTGTGACGCCGCGTCGATCCGGTTCCGTGTCACCGTCATTCGCCGTCCGGCCAGTCACCGCTGCTCTCGCCCGGGCGTAGGGTGCCGAACGTCCACTCGAAGCCCTCGAGGTCGAGGACCCGGCAGCGATAGTTGCCCCATTGGGTGTTCGCGGGTTCCCAGACCGAGGTGGCACCGGCCTCGACGGCGGTGGCGTAGACCTCGTCGACTTCGCTGTCGGTGCCGACGCTGAGATACGTGCCGTGCCCGACGGTCTCGCCCCGGAGCGCCGGCCGGTCGTAGTTGCCGTCGTCGCTGAAGACCATGATGGCGGCGTCGCCTCGGCGCAATTCGGAATGCATGATCCCGCCGTTGTCGTCCGGGAACTCGAGGGTGGTCTCGAACCCGAACGCGCGCTCGAGCCAGCGCAGAGCGGCCGGGGCGTCACGGTAGGCGAAGTAGGAGTGCAGGGCTGCCGGGCGGTTCTCGGTAGTGGTCATGGGGCGACGATACGAACGATCGAGGTCAGCCACGGTCCGCAATATCCGTATCCCCGGAATGTCGGCGCGGGCGCGGACCCCGCTGACCGAGCTACCGTGCGCTAGAAAGGATTCCACCAGTTGATGAACGCGATATAGAGATTGGTCGGGAAGAAGAACTCCCAATCCAAACCCATGTACGGCAGGTCGGGCAGTATGCCGATCATGATCCCGTCCCGTTGTTCGTCAGGGCGGCCAACAGGTGCAGCAGGTTGGCAATCAGCGGCGGGAAGATATCGATGTCCACCCAGTTCATGAGACTCTCCTCGGGTCGTCCCGACCTGCCTGGCGTATCGCCTGCGGCGTGACCTGCGTTACCTCGTCCAAGATGCGGGAGCGGGCGCAGTGAGGACTACCGCGGTCAGAAAGTGCCCTCGGCAGGATTCGAACCTGCCCTACTGCCGATATGGATTTGTTCAGCTACCAGGAGAAACAGCCTTGATTGCCTGGTAGTTGGGGACTCTATCGGGTGTCACGTTAGGGCACAAGTGGACACGCCGGTACTCTTGTGGGGCACGCTAGGTGCACGCGAGAAGGGGCGGAATATGGCTGGTCGGCGCGGCTGGGGTAAGAACCGCAAGCTTCCCTCAGGGCGGTGGCAGGCTAGCTACGTCGCTCCTGACGGGGTCCGGTACACCGCACCTATGACGTTCGCCGCAAAGCTCGATGCCGAAGGATGGCTGGCCTCCGAGCGCAGGAAAGTAGACCTCGGAACCTGGACGCCACCCGGTGAGCGTGCCGATGAGGGTTTGACCCTCGCGCATTACGCTGAACGTTGGTTCGCGGAGACCAAGGGCAGGCATAAGCCGCGCACCCGCGACCTGAATCGTGGGTACCTCGATCGGGTGATCCTGCCTGAGCTGGGTCCGGTGCCGATCGACAAGCTGACAGTGCAGATGGTTCGCGCCTGGTTCGCTGGCCTCGACGCCTACCCGACGCGCAACGCCAACGCCTACTCGTTGTTGCGGACCATTCTCAATCAAGCCCTTGACGACGAACTGATTCCTGCGAACCCCTGCCGCGTGAAGCGCGCAGCCGTCAAGAACAGGGTCGTGGAGCCGATCGCGCTGACGGCATCGGAGATCAGGGCGTTTTCTGATGCAATGGGGATCGAACGGTGGAAGACGTTGATCCTGGTTGCCGGATTCTCGGGCCTGAGGTGGGGCGAACTGGCTGCGCTCAGGCGTTCCGATATCACCCTGACGGACGTGGAGTGTTCGGTGACCGTCTCCCGAGCCGCCGTGCGCCGGGCGGGGGAGTTCGTGATCGGAGCCCCGAAGTCAAAGGCTGCGTTGCGCACGGTTCCCCTGCCGACTGGGCTACGTCCGATCATTCGTGCCCACCTCGATACCTTCGCGCAAGCCGGGCGATCAGGTTTGGTGTTTCCGTCCGAGACCGGGAATGTGCCCCACGAGAACACGGTTAGGCCTCACTACAAACGAGCGGCTGCGAAGATCGGTCACCCGACTCTGCGCTTCCATGATCTACGGCACTCTGCGGCAACCCTGTTTGCGCAGGCTGGTGCGACGTTGGCGGATCACATGACTCTGATGGGGCACACGAGTTCTGCAATGAGTGCGCGCTATACGCACTCCACAGCAGCACGTAACAGGTCGCTAGTCGAAGCGCTGTGGGTAGACGACGAAAAGCCCCCGTCGTAATGACGAGGGCTTGGCCGTTGGCGGTCTAGCTGCGCCTGAGTGCCGCGTGCCAACTGTGCGAGGACGAGCCTCCGCCACCGTAGCGCGGTGCGCCCTGGCCGAAGTCGCGATATCGCGGGCCGCTGGGGATGCGAGCATTCGCGGAAAGCCCTGGACGGGATTCCAGCAGCTCCGCGATTTTCGTGGCGACAGCTTCGGTGTTCACCTCTCCGTTTTCGTCCAGGAGGTCGGCAAGCTCGACACCCCCAACGTCGAACAGGTCTCCGGCCTGGGCCAGCTCCCCAGCCAGCCGTTCCACCTCGGCGCGTTGGAAAGCCTCCACCTTGGCCGTGAGCGCATCCCGTTCCGCTTCGGTGTCTCGGAGCTGTCGACGGTAGCGGGCAGCTTCGGCGTTGCCGTTTTTGCCGGCCGATTCGTCGGCGTTCCCGGTGGCGGATTCTGAGCCGTTTTCCGTCGCGGGGGTAGTCAGGGTATCGGCGTTCAGCTCTGCGCCGTCCTGGAGTGCCTGACGGGGGTCGGAATCGGCGGTCGTGGTCTGAGTAGTCATGTCTGCTCGCGGTTTCTATGCTTTGGGATCGGTCGGGGTCTGTTCGGCCAGCGCGGGCCAGCTCAAGTTGCGAAGAGTCGCAGTGACGTAAGTGACTTTCGTCAACATCGTCGCACTGTGACGCGGATCGGATTCCGGATAGTCCATCGGGACAGTGACCCGGAGATGCCGCAGCAGGGCAATCTCTTCGGGTGTGGTCTCTCGCACCCTGTCACGCTGGCAAAAGTCATTGTATATCGTTGCATCCCACGCATTCTGCATCTCTTTGGGTAGCCGTTTGAAGGTGAGCCAGCCGCGTTGGTCGAGCGGTCCAGCCCATCCACTCACTCCGGGAATCGTTGTCGTGTCGGCCATGTCACGCGTTCCCAAGCTCGGTGAGCGTCTGCGAACGCGTGTGGTCGACAACAGCCTCGTAGGTTCCCGTATTGACGAGAACGGACGCCAGCAAAGCCAGCGCTTCACAGAACAGCTCGGCATCGGAGACGTTCGGCGTGAGGATGAGGGAGTCGAAGTCGCTGTTGCGGCCCTCGACGTGCGCCTCAAGCAACGCCAGCACTTCGAGCCGAGCAGTCAGAGTGGACTCGCGGGCTAGGGCTTCGGCGCGCGCCGCCAGGTCGGGATGAGGTTCGATGGGTTCGGTCATTTTGCAAACTCCTGTAACTAGATTTCTGAAGGCCTGAAACCCCGCGCTGGGGCGTCAGGCCAGGGATGGTGTGATCGGCTGGGCCAGCCCCCGTACGGGCCCCGCAATCGATGACGACGGGGAAGGGGTCACTCCGCAAACTGCAAGTAAGTCGCCGCGCAGAGCGAGTAACAGCGGGGGCAAGGACAGCCGCCACGGTGATAAGTCGGCAGGCCATCGGGGCCAACCGGCAACGGCTTGTTGACTTCCAACGCCGCTGCATCGCGAAGATGCTCAAGCCGACGACCGGGGCGAAGGTCGGCGATGTACATACATGCGCACGGAAACAGGCCGCACGCGTCGCACGCCTGGCTAGGCACTCTTCCCCCACTCCGTAAACACGGAGTCTGCTGATTCGTCATCACTCACAGCGAGTAGATCTTTTGCCTGTCCTGGCCTGTCCTGTCTCTGTCCTGTCCTATCCTGCAATGTCATGCGTGACATCCGCGTGACGTCACGCGTGCCATCCGGTTGGACGTCGGCGTCGAGGCGATCCGGTGGGGCATCGACGTTGGCGCGACACTTCTCCCGGACGCGCTGTTTCCGCTTACGTTCACGGTCGTTGAATCGCTTACGCTCGGCAGCTTCCAAGTCCGCGACCGTTGTCTGTTCTAACTCAAACTTGTCGATAGCCCAGCCCTCGCCCGACCGAATCCAAAGGCCAGACGTCTCGATGCCGACCTCGGCCCCGCGCGTGAAACAGGGAATTAGGGGAAGGTCATCAGGGAACAGATTCCCCTCGGTCCGGTTGGAAACGCTCCAGACCAGGGACATGATGTATGAGCGGAAATCACTGTCACTGAGCCGATTCAGTCGACGGTCCATGAGATACCGCTCTGGGATTCGTGCGTCAGTCACCGAACTGCACCAGCTCGGTAGATTCGTGTAATCTGTCCATGGCGAATTGCTTTCCGAACACCCTCGGGCCGTCACCCGGGGGTGTTCTTTGTTGTATTTGAGTACTGCTAGTGAGCCGAGTCGCGAGTCCACGCGACGTCCGGAAGTGGTGCCTAGGTGGCGATTTGTGGGATCGCACAACGGGTATTCCGAGTCATCTCGCGTTTCCGCAGGTCGTCCGTGCGCCGGCACCAACCGCGGTTTGTGCGACCTCACGGTTTCGGGCTGATCTGATACCCGTCCGAGCTTTCGCTGATCTGACCAGCATCGACCAGCGCGGCCAGGGCCGGGGCGATGCAGTGGGGGAGGATTCCGAAGTGCTCAGCCAGGTCACGCCCCGAGGCGGACCCGACCTGCTCGATTCGGTCGAGAATGGCGGATAAGTAGCCAAAGCTGTATCCGCGCCGCCGTGTCCCGATGAGGTGGCCCGTTTGCTCCAGCTCCCGAAGTGTGTGGCGCGCCACGTGGTGCCCCACTCCGAGCTGGGTCGCAACGTAGTTCTCGAGCACATACGGACGCCGCGTAGCAAGCTGGATGATCTGGTCGTGCAGGGTCACGCGGCAGTTCGCCCCATCGGCGTAGCGACCGAGTCGAACAGGGCATCCAGGTCGATCCGGATTACGCGTCCGCCGATTCTGTATGAAGAGATCTTCCCCTCCGCGATCATCCGTCGAATCGTTCGGGTCGAGACCTTGAGATACTCGGCTGCCTCTTCGATCGTTGACAGTTCCTCCGGGCGCTTCACGAGGCCGCCTCCCCCTGCGAGAGCTGGTATTCCCGCAGGCTGAGCAGGTCGAGCCAGTAGTCACAGCCGCCCTGGTAGCCCTTGATCTTCCCGGCAATGAAGAGGCGAATCAGCTCCGTGCGTCGGATTCCGGTGTGCTCAGCAATGACGCGTGCCGATCCATAATTGTCGGTCGGCCCATAGTGGTTGTCAGTCACGATTCCCGCCGATCAGCTTCGGCTCGAAAAATTCATCGACGGAATCGAGGTCGACGTAGATTCGACCGCCAATTGTGTAGGCCGTGACCTTATTCTTAGCTATCCAGTAGTAGCAGGTTCTCTTGGTAACTTGCTGCATCTCGGCCAGCTCTTGAACGGTGACCATGCGTGCGAGGTTCAATTTGCTTCTCCAGTGAGGTGTTGCGGTCTGTTGCTACAAGAATGCGCCCGCGTTCGCTGAATGCAAGCTGTTTCGCTGAGGGTTCGCCCGGGCCAGGGAACCGCCAGGTGAGCAGTATGTTTCAAGGTTCTCGACGCCAACCAGCGGAAACTCATCGCCTGTCAGTCGAATGTTTGTCGGGGGTGTGCTCGAGAATTACCACATTGAAGTGATCCAGAGCACTTGGGGCGCTGAGTATTTACCACAGCATTTTCGGGAGACAAGCCAGGAGAGTTAATCATCTGGAATTTTTCGCAGAGTCCGGGAGAATCTTCTTAGAAGGTATTGGACGGCCCAGGTTGGCCCCAACCTTCACCGACTCGCCCTTGTAGGGAAACGCAAGATAGCCAGGTTGCTTTTGCGTCGTCAATCACGCAAAAACAATTCTGGAGTTCCCCATGGCAATGAATACCGTCAACAGCAGTGCAATTCTCACGCAGGCTCAGGTAGACGAACTTCTCGTCCAGCCAGTCCTAGCCGAATCCGTCGCCGCACAAGTAGCAAAGGTCATCCAGACCAGCGCCTCCGCGCTCCGCCTTCCCGTCGTCACCGCCGATCCCACCGCCGCGTGGACTGCCGAAGGTGCCGAGATCGCTGTCACTGACGCAGACCTTGATGAGATCAACGTCGCATTCCATGCACTCAAGGGCCTCACCGTCGTCTCTAACGAACTGATCGCGGATTCCAGCCCGGAGGCTTCGCAGATCGTCGGAGAGGGCCTGGCACGCGACATCGCGAAGAAGCTCGACGCGGCGTTCTTCGGAACCACAGTCACCAACGGTCCGTCCGGACTCGGCTCGGTCTCCGGAGTGCAGTCGGTCGATGCTGGCGACACCTGGACGAACCTCGATGCTTTCCACGAAGCGATCAGCAAGGCCGAGACCGTGGGCGCTACCGTCTCCGCGTTCGTGACGACTCCCGCTGTCGCGCTGGCACTGGCGAAGATCAAGACGGGAACGGGTAGCAACGCGCCCCTGTTGGGCCAGGACCCCACCAGCCCGACCAAGCGGACCATTGCCGGTGTCCCGCTGTTCGTGTCGCCCGCCGTTGCCGCTGACACGGTGTGGAGCCTGCCGCTTCAGCGCACCGTTCTGGGACTCCGTAAGGACGTGGAAGTGGTGACCGATACCTCGGCGTTCTTCACCTCCGACCGCACCGCAGTGCGAGCCGTCATGCGCGCTGGCATCGGCTTCCCCCACGCCGCCGCAATCGTGAAGGTGGCGACCACCCCGTGATCAGTAGGGCACGAGCAGTACCCGCCGATGAGGCCGTAGCCGTCACCGTCAGCGCTGGATACCTGATCTACTCGCAGGAACTCGGCCGACAGGTCGGGGGCGGCGAGACCGTTCTCATCCACCCCGGCAATGTCGAGAGCTGGACGCGGAACGGGTGGGTGACGCACCCTGACGCGGTGACGCAGCCTGACGCGGTGACGCGGCCTGACGCGGTGACGCGGCCTGACGCGGTGACGCAGCCTGACGAGACCAGCGCGGCAACGTCCGCAACCACCGGGAAGCCCCGACGACGGACGCGCACGAAATAGAAACTTGGACCACTGCCCGATGCCAGGGCGGGATGTGTGAACAGCAGCCCTGGCAACTCGCACACCACATCGGGCAGTGGTCCTGTGTCAGTGGAAGTGATGGGCCACTACACGACGATGCCCGCCGGGTACTTACCTCTCCCCGGCGGGCATCGTCATCGGTACGGGGACTAGAACCGACCATCCAACTGCATGCACCAGATGTCGTCGGCCAAGTTCTGCGCGTCTTCCATCTCCTGTTTGAACTTCTCGTACAGCTCCTTTGCGCCGTTCCGCTCGGCGTCCTCCATCAGCTCCTTGTACTCGGCAGCTCTCGTCTCCGCCCGATCAATCGACGCATGGGCCGACTTCTCGCGGATCTTCCTGAACCGCTCGTCCTCGCGTTTGGCGTGGCTCCTTGCGGCGTTGCCCCAGATTCCCATGTCGTCTCCATGCCGTGAGTGCTGGATGTCGGTGCCCTCGACCGACAGCCACAACGTAGATCCGTGAACCACTGTGCCGCAACATATCTCGTAAGTTACCAGCGGGTAGCGGCAGGTCGGTGCCTATCCGCTGGTCGCGCATGGTGGTGGTCGCCACCGAACAGCGCCGGCCGCGACCACCACGGGCGTAACGCCGCAGGTCAGAGGGGGTGGGGGCCTACCTGCTCGCCCCAGTTATCTCCGTTGCGCAGCACTCACTGGATCGCGGTGCGTGACCCTGAATTTCCCCATAGAGCCAACCCGAAAGAAGGTCGATATGGCTTCTACCAGCAAGTATCCTGAACGGTTCGGCTCATCGGGGCGCGAGTTGTGGGGGGAAATCGACTCAAAATTCTCCCTGAATGTGCCCGAAAAGCTCGTTTTGAAGCAAGCTTGTCGAGCCGCTGATCGCTTGGACGAGATTCAGGCGGAGATGAACGGGCAGTCGCTCGTTGTCCAGGGCAAGGTGCAGCCGGTCGCGAATCCGCTGATGGTCGAGTTTCGTCTACAGGCGCAACTGCTCACCAAACTCATTGCTTCACTGCGCATTCCTGATGTAGCACCGGAACAGCCGGTGAGCCGCCCACAACGTCGGGGTGGTGCTCGCGGCACCTACGCTACGAATCCGGCCGCTCTCGCTGTGGTGCGTGACGCCCAGTGATCCCGAAAGCCCCCGAGCCAGCGACAGTGACCCCGACTGCCAGCGACGACGTGCCTGCTGAGCTGGCGGACGGGCCAAACATCCGGGTATGGGCGGACCCCGAGTTGCTGCGCCGCATCGACGCCATGGGCAGTACCCACCCCGACCGCGCGGAGCTGAAGGGGACAGTGATGATTTCGGCACGGCAGAACTGGGCGAGGGCAATCGTCTGCTGGGCGGATGACGTGGGATTGTCACCGTTCCAGGCCCGAAGGATGGTCCCTAGCCGAATGCCCTTCTGGCCGTGAGGGCAAGGGAATCTGGCATGTGAGACTATTCACGGACTTTTTTCTTGAGTGCAGCACCGCCACCGATAATTCCCATGAGGCCGAAGACGCTGCCGGGCGCTGCCAAGATCCAAAACCAGCCGCCGTATGAGAATGCCGGGGCAAACAGCGCCACGGCTACAGCTATGCAGAACACACCCGCACCAATGCCGCTCTGATCCCGTCGAGCCCCGGATTCGTACTCGCAAAGTGTCGTGATCCGCGTAGCGATATGGTCCTTCAGCGATCGAAACTCCCGACTGTCGGAGTCGAGCTTTTCGAGCAGCTCCTGGTCGGCTCGAATGTTAGTCCGCACGTCCCGACGTGCCTGCCGATGTGACAGGTAGTTGAGCAGTAGTCCGCTTATGGCGGCGATACCTGCAACCATTACGGGCACCCAGATAGACACATCCATGCTGTGCACTCTAGAGGGATGGACGGCCAACGAACCTAAGGTTCTTGTCTGTTCAGCCACTCCCTGGCATCCTCGAGTCGTAGCTGTCCCGTACGTTCCCGGAGCATCTCACGCACGAGCTTTCCTGAGACTGCTCCTGCCGCTACCGCGTCTTGCAAGACAAAGAGCGCCGCAGTGTCAAACGCGAGGCAGAGGCTCTCGCTCAGCGGGCCAAGCTCATCCGGCCGGAAGATGTCGCCCCGTGTGGCCGGGTCCCGCTCGATAAGGCGGTTGACGATAAGCCACTGGCGAGGAATAAAGTTTGGTTTTTCCTCGAACACGTACTTGGTGACGTTTCTACCAAGGATCTGAAACTTGGACGCCTTAGCGCCTTTGGAGACACCGGTCGCGTCCGCAAGTACGAGCCAGTCGTCATAGCCATCTTCGGTGATTCGGTAGTCTTCGCGTCGTTCCCGGTCCGGCCAGACCTCATCCATGTCTCGCACCGTGTAACCGAGCGCTAACAGAGCTTGGAGAACCGCGTTCTGTAGTTCGTCGTCCTGACCAGTTAGCAGTACGCGAGCGCCTTTAGATGCGTTGGTCTGTGCGATGTCGAAGTCGGTACGCAATCGGGCGAGCTCGGCGTCGTGTGCTTGTTGAAGCGGTGCAAACCGTGCTACCTCATCCTGGATTCGCGCCTGTATCGCCCGTTCAATGTGCGTCATCCAGTCAGGCGAATTCTGCCACTTGGGAACGCCCGGGAATCGTTCCGGGAATATCTCGTGCCAGTCGTGCAGTGCAAGTGTCCACCAAGGTTCGAGATCGTCCACGTCATGGGGAATGAACCAAACCGAGCCCTGGTTCGGCCTAACGTAGCTACCAGCGATGACCAGCTCGTTTGGTCCACGCAGGAAGGTGTTCACGCGAAATTCAGAATCACCTCGAACGTTGAATGGGTACACACCGAACTGAGCCGGGCGGTTTTCGACAGTGGGGACTAGTTGAGTCTTAACGAGAGATGTCAGAAGCTCGGACGATTGCGCGTCGCCGGGGTAGGCGTGATGTCCCGCAACTCTGTCCTTGAAATCTAGGCGCGTGATGTCGCTGGACCCGTCTTCGGCTTCAATGAAATCTGTGATGTCGGACCACCCCGAGAACTCCTCGGGCGTAACCACTAAGAGTACGCATAGATGCTCTGCAACAAGGCGGCGGAGATATTGTCAATACCTGTGGATGAGGGAGTTTCAGGCAACCTCCGCTCCGGTGCTTGCGGGCTCGACCGCCCCGGCGTTGGGGCTGATGGCGGTGGGTCGCTCAAGTAGCTTGCCCGTGTGGAACACCGCGCCGGCACGAACGAGCGCGACCAGATGTGGTGCGTTGACCGCCCGCCAGCGAGCCTGGGCGGCGTCGATCAGCTTGTAGGCCATGGCAAGTCCCGCCGCACGGGACCCGGGACCCTTGGTGACCTTGGTCCGGAGTCGCACTGTGGCGAAAGTGGATTCGATGGGATTTGTCGTGCGTAGATGCACCCAGTGCTCAGCCGGATACTTGTAGAACTCGAGCAGCACATCCATGTCGTCGGTGATCTTCTTCACCGCCTTCGGATACTTCGCGCCGTAGTCGAGTTCGAAGGCCTTGATCGCCACTTGCGCTTTGTCGATGTCCTCGGCGTTGTAAATTTCCTTCATCGCCGCGAGCGCACCCGGATGCGCCGACTTCGGCAGCGCAGCAAGAACGTTGGCCTGCTTATGGAACCAGCATCGCTGCTCCCGGGTTTCCGGGAACACCTCCCGCAACGCCCGCCAGAACCCCAGCGCGCCGTCACCGACCGCCAGAACTGGGGCGGTCATGCCGCGGCGTCGGCAGCTGCGCAACAGGTCAGCCCACGACTCGGTGGACTCGCGGTACCCGTCGGTGAGGGCGACGAGCTCCTTGCGTCCGTCCGCACGGACACCGATCATCACCAGCAGGCACAGTTTTTCCTGCTCAAGCCTCACCTTGAGGTGGATGCCGTCGACCCACAGATAGACGAAGTCGGTGCCCGAGAGGTCCCGATCCTGGAAGGCCTTGGCCTCGTCCTGCCACTGGGATGTCAACCGGGTGATCGAGGCCGCCGACAGTCCGGCACCGGATCCGAGGAACTGCTCGAGCGCCGGCCCGAAGTCGCTGGTGGAGAGCCCGTGCAGGTACAGCAGCGGCAGCACCTCGTTCATCTGCGGGGACTTACGTACCCAGGCCGGCAGGATCGCGGACGAAAACCGCTGTCGCTCGCCGGTGTCCGGGTCGACGCGCTTATCGTTCACTCTGGGAACCTTCACGGTGACCGCGCCCGCGGCGGTCAGCACATCGCGTTCGTGATGGTAGCCGTTGCGGACCACCAGGCGGCGACCGTTCTCGTCGACCTGATCAGCGAACTGCTCGATATAGGCGGCCACCTCCGCCTGCAGCGCGGCCGCCAGCATCTGCCGCGCACCATCGCGGACGATCTCGTCGAGCATCGACCGCCCGACGTCGTCGTTGGAGCGGTCGTCGTCGTGTACTACCGTGAGCACGGGCGTACCTTCCCGCCAGCGTTGGCGCGCTGGTCTTGATCAGATTCCTGTGAACTTCGTAGATCATCTTCCGGGAAGGTACGCCCTCCCGGGATCCACAGGTTCTGAGCATTCCTCAAGGCGGCGATATGGTTCCCCATAGGTGGCGGACGATGCAACTCGCCTACTGGCGATATGTTGGGTGGTAATAAGGGCATCCCACTCAGCGGGATCGACCTCAGACATGTCGTCAATTGATCGGTATGTCCCTGGCAGGCTTGATAGGAAGTCGAGCCGTTCAGATGTGGCATCATCGGTCCATACCAGGACACGGGGTGAGTCCCGCTGGTTCAGAGGGCGCGTCAGCGTCATGGGGTTAATGTACGGCCTATGTCCGGTGGGACTCTGGCATGTGTCCCGCGCGGTCGCGTTATGACCTAGCGGCCGCCATCAATGCGACCGCTAGCTCCTCCGCGGCTTCCGACGTAAGGTCGAACAGTTCATTGACACCTGCGCCATAGCTGACCGTCACGAGTGGTACGCCCTCGATAACGCTGGTGGAAACCTCGATCATGTCTCCGATGGCCGAACCTACGAACATTCCACTCTCCTGGTTGTGTGCTGTGTAGGTCTACAGATTTCCAAACGGACACCCAAGGGTGACGGGGTCTGATCCCCGTCCCCACAGCTGCCCGGTAGCCATGCCCCGATATACCGTCTCGGCCAACACCTCTAGCCGACCGCCCGTGGGGACGTGTCGGCTTGCTGGACCTGTTCGACGGCGTGCACTCCATTCGATCAGGTGCCCCGTGCCGTTCACGGGGACTAGGGATGGATAACGGATGCGGTCGGTTTACGTCGGACTCGCACAGATAGCGACGAGTGGGTGACGTGGTGGCCTGCGGTTACCGGATTGGCCCGAGTGCCGCCATCACCCCGAGGGGCTACTCGGTGGCGGCGTGAGCTGCCTCAACGACGGCTTCCGGGACGCACGCACAGAGATAGCCGGTGGCACGGGCTTGTTCGTCATCGGTGAGTCCTCGCCACGCATCAAGGGCGCGGTCGGCGGGGGATGCGTGATCGGGGCAGGCGAAGAGCTGCCCGCGCGGGCCGTATCCGATGAAGTACGACTTGGGAATCGTGCGGAGGTCGGTCCCGCACTTGACGCAAGCCCAGCCGTCGAGCTGAGCGTCAGTAAAGGTGCTCATGCGGCACCCCAGCCGAGGTCCACGGCCAGCTTCAGGAGGCCGAGAGTTCCGGCGTAGAAGCCAATGCAGATTGCGGATGCGGCGGCATAGTCACGCACGCTGGGCAATTTTTCGGCGCAAGTAGATACACTGCGAGTACGGTTCATGACGGGTCGATTCCGTTGTGTCCGAGGCCCTAGCGGAGTGTTGGAAGCACTCGCTGGGGCCGTTCTGTTTTCGGAGCAGGGAAGACAACGAAGGTGCACGGTTAGTGCACGCAGGGGGACAATCGAAAGAAACCCGCAGGTCAGAAAGTGCCCTCGGCAGGATTCGAACCTGCGACCTACCCTTTAGGAGAGGGTTGCTCTATCCCCTGAGCTACGAAGGCGCGGTGCACGCGCGGGGCGCACACCGAGGTGAGTGTAGCGGGAATGGTGGTGCGCTCGCGATGGGGAGGGCATGGTTGTCGCAGATGTTCTGGAAGTGACGACGGAACGGGAGACGCACATGTCCGAGATCGACTTGACCGACCTCGCTGCGCGGCACGACGGTTCGCTGAACCTGCACGGTTATCTGGCGCGGCCGTCCGGTGAGGGTCCGTGGCCGGGTGTGGTGATGGTGCACGAGGCGTTCGGCTTGGACGATGTGATGCGTCGGCAGGCGGACCGGCTGGCGTCGGCGGGGTTCCTGACTCTGGCGCCGGATTTGTTCAGTGCGGGCGGGGCGCGACGCTGCCTGGTGTCGACGATGCGGGCGATGCTGTCGGGGAAGGGCCGGGCGTACGGCGACATCGAGGCTGCCCGTCAGTGGTTGTCCGGCTCGTCGGACTGCACGGGGAAGATTGGGGTCATCGGGTTCTGCATGGGCGGCGGGTTCGCCCTGATGACCCTGCGCACGGGTTTCGATGCGGCGGCCCCGAACTACGGGGTCCTGCCGCGCGACCTCGAGGGGGCGGTGGCGGGTGCGTGCCCGGTGGTCGCCAGTTACGGCGGGAAGGACTTCGCGCTGCGGAACGCGGCGGCCAAGTTGGAGGCGGCGCTGACGAAGGCCGGCGTGGCTCACGATGTGAAGGAGTACCCCACTGCCGGTCATACGTTCTTGAACGACGAACTGGCCGGACCGAAGGTGCTGCGTCCCCTGGCGAAGGTCACGGGGATGGTGCCCGACCCGGAAGCCGCCGCCGACGCGTGGCGGAGGATCGACGGTTTCTTCGGGGAGCACCTGGGTTGATCAGTGGATGTATTGGCGGGCGCTCGAGGTGGCGTGCCGGTAGTCGAGTCCGCACGCCCGGACGACCTGCCCGAGACTGAGGTAGCCCTCGACGCTCGTGGCCTTCGCGAATTTGCCGTCGGCCCGCACCGTGACCGTGACGCTGGACGCGACCGAATCGACCCGGGCGAGTTCGTACTCGTCGACGCCGTCGGCGGCCTGAGCCACGCAGGTGATTGCGCCCTGGGCGTACGCGATCTCGATCAGGTCCTCGATCATGTGCAGGCTCCTCGCCTCGAAGTAACGAACTGAGGTTAGCCTTAGCTGCTCGGCTTCTGTCAAGTCCCTCGATGCGGAATGCCGTCCTCGGCCGTGGTCCGCAAGTGGTCCCGGCGTAACGTGACCCACGCTTTCGGACGGTGACAGCAAGGACTGAGAAGGGTTGCAGGTGTTCCATGGCTGACCGCACTTCCTCGACGGGCTCGATCGGATCGGAACCAGGTGATGGCTCAGGGACGGGGCCGGCCGGCGAGCCGCATCTCTCCAGGCAGCTCGCCAACCGGCACATCCAGCTGATCGCGATCGGCGGAGCAATCGGCACGGGCCTCTTCATGGGGTCCGGGAAGACGATCTCGCTGGCCGGACCGTCGGTGATCTTCGTCTACATGATCATCGGTTTCATGCTGTTCTTCGTGATGCGGGCGATGGGTGAGCTGCTTCTCTCCAACCTGCATTACAAGTCGTTCTCCGACTTCACCGCCGACCTGCTCGGCCCCTGGGCCGGGTTCTTCACGGGGTGGACGTACTGGTTCTGCTGGATCGTCACCGGCATCGCCGACATCGTCGCGATCTCCGGTTACGTGCAGTACTGGTGGCCCGACCTCCAGCTGTGGATCCCGGCACTGATCGCCATCGCGGCGCTGCTGCTGCTGAACCTGCCGACCGTGCGGGCGTTCGGTGAGACCGAGTTCTGGTTCGCGCTGATCAAGATCATCGCCATCGTCAGCCTCATCGTCGTCGGGCTCGTGATGGTGTTCACGCACTTCACGTCGCCCAACGGATCCGAGGCCGGCTTCGACAACCTGTGGAACGACGGCGGCATGTTCCCGACCGGGGCGATGGGCTTCGTGGCCGGATTCCAGATCGCGGTCTTCGCGTTCGTCGGTATCGAGCTCGTCGGCACCACGGCGGCCGAGGCGAAGGACCCGGAGAAGAACCTGCCGAAGGCCATCAACTCGATCCCGATCCGCATCCTGCTGTTCTATGTGGTCTCGCTGATCGTGATCATCTCGGTCACGCCGTGGCGTGAGGTCGTCCCCGGCGAGAGCCCGTTCACGGCGATGTTCACCCTCGCCGGTCTGGGAATCGCGGCCGGGGTCATCCAGTTCGTGGTGCTGACGTCCGCGGCGTCCTCGGCGAACTCGGGCATCTATTCGACCTCGCGGATGGTCTACGGCCTCGCGCAGGAGGGGGACGCGCCGGCCCGGCTCGGCCGGCTCTCCTCCCGCAAGGTCCCGGCCAATGCGCTGATGTTCTCGTGCGCCTTCCTGCTGTCGGCGATCGCACTGCTGTTCTCCGGCGACTCCGTCATCGAGGCGTTCACAACTGTGACGACAATCTCATCGGTGCTGTTCATGTTCGTGTGGACGATGATCCTGGCGAGCTACATCGTGTACCGGAAGCGTCGACCCGAACTGCACGAGGCCTCGAAGTTCAAGATGCCCGGCGGTGTGGTGATGTGCTGGGTCGTCCTGGCGTTCTTCGTGTTTCTCATCTGGGCGTTGACCCAGGAGGCGGACACCCTCGAGGCGCTCCTCGTCACCCCGGTATGGTTCGTCGTGCTCGGGATCGCGTGGGCGGTGATCCGCCGGCGTGGCCCGCACCGCGCCCGCTACGCCGCATTCAAGGCCGAGCTCGAGGAGCGCCGTACATAAACGTTCGGTAACGGTGGCGCGGACCTATACCGTTTTGTTACATTCGTCGCCAGACAGAGGAGCCCACCCCGGATGGGGAGAGCTGCAATCCGACGACTGACGAGGTATTTACTGTGGGTTCCCACCACCGGGCGAACGGGTCTTCCATTCGCTTCGAGATCGATCCGGACGCGGCGCGCGGACGCCATCGGAACCAGCAGACCGGAGCGGGTGTGGGCATCAAGGCCGCGACTGTTGCGGCCGCCACCGGAGCCATCGTGGTCGGTGCAGCCCAGTTGGGCGCCGGAAACGCCGCTGCCGCCCCCGTCGACTCCCACGAGACGAGCGGCGCGCAGACCCTGCCGGGGCTGCCGTTCGAGATCCCGGCCGGTGTCCTCCCCGCCGGCTTCGAACTGCCCGCAGACCTCGGTGCCGCCGCCCAGAACCTCGGCGGCCCGGACCTCGGCGCTCAGGCGCAGCAGTGGCTGTCCAACGTCAACCCGGTCAAGCCGCACGCGGTCCAGCCGGTGTCGGGCAAGCTGACCTCCAACTTCGGTTCCCGCTGGGGAGCGCACCACGGCGGGATCGACATCGCGGCGCCCATCGGCACCTCGGTGCTCGCGGCGGCCGACGGCCAGGTCATCGATGCCGGCGCGGCGTCCGGTTTCGGACTGTGGGTGCGTCTGCTGCACGACGACGGAACCGTCACCGTCTACGGACACGTCAACGACTACACCGTGAGCGTGGGGCAGCGCGTCACCGCCGGGCAGGAAATCGCCCACGTCGGCAACCGCGGCCAGTCCACCGGACCGCACCTGCACTTCGAGGTACACGACGCAAACGGAAACAAAATCGATCCGGGGCGCTGGCTGCAGGATCGCGGCGTGTCCGTCACCTGGGGCGACGCAGGCGCCAACGCGTAAGGGCCTATTCCGGCTCGAGGTCGTCGTCGTTGCGGAACACGAGTGGTCCGCTGTCGAGGGCGATCGCCCAGCGTCGTGAGACGGCCCAGTCCCGGCCGTACGAATCGTTGCTGATGTCCTGGACGCCGGCGAAATCGTCGACGATGACGCCGGCCTCCAGGGGCCACTTCTTCTCGGCCAGTTCGTGATCGGCCGAATGCCGCGTTTTCACGCGCGTGCCCACGGAGAACTCTGGTTTCTTCTTGGAGTCGGTATCAGGCGTCATCTCAAGTCCTTCCGCTCACCAGCGTCTGGTTCGAGGTTAGCCCGCCATCCCGCATTCGCGCGGGATGAACGGATATGCTCCCCCGTGAGCGCAGTTCGACGCGCAATTGGGGAGTGGTATGGGTCGCGAAGTGACGTCTCGGACATTCACCCGAGAAGACCGGCGCCTGTTCCGGCAGAAGGTGCTCATGTGCGTCGACGCGCTCGAGAGAATGCTGCGGGAGGGAGCGTTCGTCGACGAGGTCGATCCGCCCAGGCCCATGCTGGGCATGGAGATCGAGTTCAATCTCGTCCACGCCGACATGACGCCCGCGATGTCCAATCTCGCCGTCCTCGAGTCGATCGACGACGACGCCGTGTTCCAGACCGAACTCGGTCAGTTCAACGTCGAGATGAACGTCCGGCCGGGTCCCCTGATCGGTGAGGGGACGTTCGAGCTCGAACGCACCCTGCGCGCGTCGCTGCACGTCGCCGACGCGCGGATCCACGGGCACGACGCCCAGCTGGTGATGGTGGGCATGCTGCCGACGCTGCAGCTCGAGCACCTCGGCCGGGAGTGGATCACCGCGAATCCCCGCTACGAGCAGCTCAACGATCAGATCTTCGCCGCGCGGGGGGAGGACATCGAACTCGACCTCGAGGGTGTGCCGCTCGAGGGCCGGCTCGCCGAACAGCTGAAGGTGGACGCCAATTCGGTGCTCCCGGAAGCCGCATGCACGTCGCTGCAGCTGCACCTGCGCGTCGCGCCCGACGAATTCGCCGCACACTGGAACGCCGCGCAGTGCCTGGCCGGTGCCCAGGTGGCCCTCGCCGCGAACGCGCCGTTCATGGCGGGCAAGGCGCTGTGGCACGAATCCCGCATCCCGATCTTCGAGCAGGCCACCGACACGCGTCCACTGGAGCTCAAGAACCAGGGCGTGCGGCCCCGCGTGTGGTTCGGGGAGCGGTGGATCACGTCGGTCTTCGACCTGTTCGAGGAGAACTCCCGATACTTCCCGGCACTGCTGCCGGAGGTGTCCGACGTCGACCCGTCGGCCGAACTCGACGCGGGCCGGGTACCGGACCTGAGCGAACTGCAGATGCACAACGGCACCATCTACCGGTGGAACCGCCCGGTATACGACAGCGACGACGGCAAGCCGCACCTGCGGATCGAGAACCGGGTGCTGCCCGCGGGCCCGACTGTGCTCGACACGATGGCGAACGCCGCGTTCTACTACGGCGCGCTGCGCGGGCTCGTCGAATCGGATCGGCCCGTCTGGTCGCAAATGTCGTTCAATGCGGCCGAGGAGAACCTGCACGCCGGCGCGAAGTACGGCATGGACGCCGAGTTGTACTGGCCCGGTGTCGGGTTCGCGGGCGCCGACGAGCTCGTCCTGCGGCGGCTGCTGCCGATCGCCGACGAGGGGCTCGCCGCGTTCGGGCTGTCCGCGAAGGCCCGCGACCGCTACCTGAGCGTCATCGAGGGCCGGTGCGTCACCCGGCAGACGGGGGCGTCGTGGCAGCGTGCACAGGTGGTCCGGCACGAGAACGCCGGTCTGAGCCGGCCGGAAGCCCTGGCCGCCATGCTGCGTCAGTACGTGGAGAACATGCGTGAGGGCAGCCCCGTCCACACCTGGCCGGTGTGAACGGCGCCGCCGTGGCTCTCACACGGTGGCCGACCAGCTGTCCGGACCGAACACCTCGTAGTGGATGTTCTCGGCGGGCACGTCCTTCGCGAGGAGCGCCTCCCGCATTCCGAGCATGAACGGCAACGGACCGCACAGGTAGGCGCGAGTACCGGGCGCGATCGCGACCTCACCGAGGTCGGCCCGTCCCTCGCGCAGGCTGCCCTCGGGCCGGCGGGCGCCCAGGTCTTCGTACCAGCGGTGCATCACCGCGAACGGCAGGCGTTCCACCAGTTCGGTCAGCTCCGCGCGGTGCGCGTGACTGCTGGCGGACCGGTCGGCGTGGAGTACCGAGATCGGTCGGCTGTCCTCGGTGTCCGCGAGGTGGCTGAGCATCCCGATCATCGGCGTGCACCCGATGCCCGCGGACACGAGCAGCAGCGGAGCGTCGTCGTCCTGCAGGACGAGATCGCCGAACGGCGTCGACACCGCGAGGACGTCGTCTTCGAAGACGTTCTGGTAGAGGAAGTTCGACACCTCGCCCGCTCGTTTCACCGAGATCCTCCAGTCGCCGCGCGACGGGGCCGACGACAGGCTGTACTGGCGGATCTGGCGCGCACCGTCCGGCAGGTGAACCGCCACGGACAGGTACTGCCCTGGAGCGAACGACGGAAGCGGCGAGCCGTCGAGGGAAGTGAGCACGAACGAGACCGTGTCGGCGGACTCGTGGCGGCGCTCGCGGACCCGCACGTCCCGCCACACGTCGCCGGCCGTCACTCCCGCCGAGGCGTAGAGCCCGGCCTCCATTGCGATCAGGGTCTCCGCCATCAGCCAGTACACCTCGTCCCAGGCCGCAGCGACCTCGGGAGTGACGGCGTCGCCGAGGACCTCGACGATGGCCGCGAACAGGTGTGTGTGCACGATCGCGTACTGCGCGGGCTCGATCCCCAGTGAGGCGTGCTTGTTCGCGATCCTCGAGAGGATGAGGTCGACGCGCGCCTGATCGGGCTCGAGTTGGAGGGCCGCGAACGCGGCGATGGCTCCGGCCAGCGCTTTCTGCTGTTCGCCCTGCTTCTGATTTCCGCGGTTGAACAGGTCTCGTTCGAGTTCGGGGTGCGCGTCGAACAGCTTGCGGTAGAACAGCGTCGTGATGTCCGAGATCGCGGCGCCGACCACGGGCAGGGTGGCGCGGATGACGTCCGTCGAGGTGGGCGAGAGCATGTCATTCTCCGATCGTTCGAGAAATCTGGGAAGTTGTGGCGGCGGTTGCTCGCGGGAGGGCGAGCAGCACGGTTCCGGTGGGGGACCGGGTGAGGTCTTCGATCGTGAGGGCGTCCAGCGACTCGAAGAACGCATTCTGTGCGCGTCTCAGCGCCGACCGCAGCAGGCACCCCGATCGCAGAGGGCACGGTTGGGCGCCGTCGCAGTCGACGACCTCCGAATCGCCTTCGAGTCGGCGGGCGAGCCAGCCGACGGAGGCGGTGCGCCCGAGTTCGGTGATGGCCAGACCGCCCGCGCGTCCCCGGCGTGCGTCGACGATGCCGAGCTCACCCAGCCGGGTAATCACTTTGGCGGCGTGGGTGTACGAGACCGACAGTTCCTCGGCGATCGCCCGGCTCCCCGGTCGTTCGCCGTCCCCGGCGACGGCCAGTCGCATGACCACCCGCAGTCCGAGGTCGGTGAACTGTGTGAGTTGCATGACCCGAACGTACTTTAATTCTCATCTCGGATACCAAATTTGTGACCGACGTCGCTCCCGACGGAATCTGAGCGGAAAATGCAGTGGCCCAGTCATTTTCGCGCTGGAGAGACCACTCCATCTTTCATCATCGCCGAAGTCGGCCGTCACGGCTACGGGCGGAGAGCCCGAGATGGTGGGGACTTAAGTCCCTCGTCGAAAGGCGAAGGGCGGCAGACGCGAAGCGGAGGCCGGGGATAGTGTGAAGTCATGAGCACACGGGACCGCAACAGCGTCGTCGTCGGTGTCGACGGATCGGACACCTCGAAGTCCGCTGTTCGGGTGGCCGCCGAACTGGCCACCGAACGTGGACTGAACCTGAAGATCATCCACGCACTCGACTTCGCTCCGTACGGGTTCGGCGGTCCCTACATGGATTCGGGCGGCGTGTACGAGTGGGTCGAAGCGAGTGGCAAGGCGATTCTCGCCGAGGCGCAGGAGCAGGCGTTCGCGGTCAATCCCATCATCGACGTCCACACCGAACTGTCGATCGGCAGCAGTGCCCAGTGGCTCGTCGACCTGTCCGAGAACGCCCGGATCGTGGTGGTCGGCGCGTCCGGGTCCGGAGCGGCCGCCACCGCACTGCTCGGGAACACGGCGATCAACGTCACCAGTCACGCCCACTGCCCGGTCGTCGTGGTCCGCGGCGACGCCCACGCCGACGGACCCGTCGTGGTCGGCGTCGACGGCAGCCCCACCAGTGAGCGGGCGATCTCGGTGGCCTTCCAGGAGGCGTCGCTGCGGAACGCGCCGTTGGTGGCCGTCCACGTCTGGAGCGACCTCGGACCGGCAGCGTTCGAGGACCCGCGGGCCGCGGCGCTGGTGCCGCAGGGGCTCGAGGAGGACGAACACGCCGTTCTCGCCGAGAGCCTCGCCGGCTGGCAGGAGAAGTACCCCGATGTGCGGGTCACCCGGGAGGTGTACATCGACAATCCGCGGGCGCGATTGCTCGAGTGGTCGAAGAAGGCGCAACTGCTGGTGGTCGGCAGCCGGGGGCGCGGAGGTTTCAAGGGGATGCTGCTCGGATCGACCAGCAACAGCCTGGTCGGTGGGGCACATTGCCCGGTAGTCGTCGTGAGGCCTGCACGCCCCTGACGCCATTGCTCGCAGTAGTGTCTGGGTTGAAGCAGGAACAGGTTGCAGATAACGCCAGGATTGGGGAACGACGTGCGCATAGGTATGGGCTTGAACTACAGCGGCGGTTTCGCCGAGACGGTCGAGGAGGTCGCCGACCTGGAGAAAGCCGGACTCGACATCGCGTTCGTGCCCGAGGCCTACTCGTTCGACGCGGTGAGCCAGATCGGCTACCTCGCCGCCAAGACCACGACACTCGAACTCGCGTCCGGGATCTTCCAGATCTACACCCGTACGCCCAGCCTGACCGCCATGACGGCCGCCGGCCTCGACTTCGTGTCGGACGGACGCTTCGTGATGGGCCTCGGCGCCTCCGGACCGCAGGTGATCGAGGGCTTTCACGGCGTCAAGTACGACGCCCCGCTCGGGCGCACCCGCGAGGTCGTCGAGATCTGCCGCAAGGTGTGGCGCCGCGAGAAGGTCGAGTTCCAGGGCAAGTACTACCAGATTCCGCTGCCCGCCGAGAAGGGCACCGGGCTGGGCAAGCCGCTGAAGATCATCAACCACCCTGTGCGTGATCGCATCCCGATCGTCATCGCCTCACTCGGGCCGAAGAACGTGGAGCTGACCGCCGAGATCGCCGAAGGCTGGGAACCCATCTTCTACCACCCGGAGAAGGCGGCGAGCGTGTGGGGCGAGCCCCTGGCCAAGGGCAAGGCGAAGCGCGACCCCTCCCTCGGTGAGCTGCAGGTCTTCGCGTCGCCCGCCCTCGCCATCGGCGACGACGTCGAGCACATGCTCGACTGGGTCCGCCCTGGGCTCGCGCTGTACATCGGCGGCATGGGCGCGAAAGGCAAGAATTTCTACAACGACCTCGCGGTCCGGTACGGCTACGAGAAGGAAGCCGAGACCATCCAGGACCTCTACCTGTCGGGCAAGAAGGACGAGGCCGCCGCCGCGGTGCCGGACGATCTGGTGCGGGCCGTGTCGCTGATCGGTCCGGAGAGCTACGTCGCGGAGCGGGTGGCCGCCTTCGCCGAGTCCGGGGTCACCACGCTCACCGTCACCCCGCTCGCCGCGGATCGTGCGGGACGCGTCGCGTTGGTCGAGAAGCTCCGCAAGATCTGCGGGTAGCCCCGCGAACCCCAGCAGTGCCCAGCCGGAAGAATCAGGAAAGGTGACCATGACCGGAATCAAGCCGATCGTCGTGGGTGTGGACGGATCCGAGGCGGCCTCGGCCGCCGTGGCGTGGGCCGCTCGCGCCGCCGCCGCACTGTCGCTCCCGCTGCACATCGTGACAGTGGTGCACATTCCTGCCTTCTACTACACCGAGCCGTACCTGGCCGAGAGCTTCAAGGAAGAACTCGAGGACACGGCGAAGTCCCGGCTCGGCAGTGCGCGGGTGCACGCCAAGCAGACGGTGGACGAGCCGCTCGACATCACCACCGAACAGCACGAGGGCAAGGTGAGCCAGACACTCATCGAGCTCTCCGCGAACGCGCACATGATGGTGCTCGGTTCGCGCGGGCACGGTGAGTTCACCGGTCTGCTGGTCGGTTCCACCACCTCCGCGGTCGCGGCGCACGGTCATTGCCCGCTGGTGGTCGTGCGGGGGCGGACCATGGACGGGCAGCCACCGACCGAGGGGCCGATCGTGGTCGGCATCGACGGCTCGGAAAGCAGCAAGGCGGCGGTGGAAGTGGCATTCGAGCAGGCCGCCGCCCGCGGAGCGAGCCTGGTCGCGGTCAACGTGTGGAGCGATGTCAGTGTGCAGCCGTCACTCGGCGCCAGCCCGGAGGACCCGCTGTGGAGCAGCATCCAGACGGGCGAAGAAGTGGTGCTGTCGGAGCGCCTGGCCGGGTACCAGGAGCGGTACCCCGATGTGACGGTCGAACGCGTCGTCGCGCGGGACCGCCCGGTGCGGGTGCTCAGCGAGTTCGCCGAGAAGGCGCAGCTGATCGTCGTGGGCAGCCGCGGCCGGGGTGGCTTCACGGGAATGCTGCTGGGCTCCACCAGCAATGCGTTGCTCCACACCGCGGATTGCCCGGTGATGATCGTCAGGCCGGAAAGCTAGCACCCCCGATCGCGACGATGGTGCGGTAGCCTTCGCTCGACTTCGCAGAGGAGGCTCGAGTGAAGGCAACGTCTCCCAGGATCCCGGCACTCCACTGCTCAGCGTGCTCAACTCGCGTCACGCGGAGAGCCCCGAAGGCCGGGACAGGTTCTGGGGGCGACGACTACTAGAATCCGCCTGCCAGCCGGTTTCAGCCTCGGCACGGCTCCCCGCCAGGAGGTGGTCGACACGACCAACGACCTCGTGGCAGGGATGTTCGACCGCTTCCTGAAGGGGGCTCCGGCACCCGAACTCGACGACGCCGCGTCGCGGTTCCCGCTGGTCTTCGAGGTGCGTTAGCGGGCCGCGACGCGCCCGCCGCGCCGGGCTTCGCGGGCGAGCGCGCGATCCCGCGACTCCTCGAACCGGGCGGCCTTGCCTTCCAGGCTCTGCAGGAACACCGCCAGTTCCTCGCGGCAGCGTTCACCGTCCGGTCCGAAATCGTTACGCTCGAACATGTTCCACTTCCGGAGCACCGGTAGGACGACGTCGTCGAGATGCTGGCGCAGGTCGTAGATGCCGCCCTTCGCGATCAGGACCGCGTTGCGGCGGAAATTGTGCATGCCCGCACCGGGCATCTGGAAGTTGGTCACCACCCTGTGGATCGCGGCAATGGCCTGGTCGGGTGCGACGTCCAGGGCGGCACCGACGATGTTGCGGTAGAACATCATGTGCAGGTTCTCGTCGGCCGCCACCCGGGCGAGCATCCGGTCCGCGATCGGATCACCGCACGCCTTACCCGTGTTCCGGTGTGACACCCGGGTGGCCAGTTCCTGGAACGTCACGTACGACACCGAATCCAGCATGGACCCGCCACCGGGATCGAAGCCCTGTGTCATGTGGTCCATTCGAGCCTGCTCGAGCGCTACCGGGTCGACCCCTCGCGTCACGACCAGATAGTCCCGCATCACGATGGAGTGCTTGTTCTCCTCCGCGGTCCACCGGCCCACCCACGTGCCCCAGGCGCCGTCGAGTGAGAAGTGCTGGGCGATCTCGCGGTGGTAGGACGGCAGGTTGTCCTCGGTCAGCAGATTGGTGATCATCGCCGCCCGCGCGGTGTCGCTGAGCTGGGACTGCTCCGGATCCCAGTCCTCCCCGCCCAGCGCCGCGAAGTTGCGGCCGTCGTCCCACGGAACGTAGTCGTGGGGATGCCAGTCCTTCGCCATGGCCAGGTGGCGGTTGACGTTGTCCTCGGCGACGTCCTCGAGTTCGTGCAGCAGTTCGCGGTCCGTGAGTACGCGGCTCACAAGGGCACTCCGTTTCTGGTCTGTCAGTATCCGATTCGCAGGATCAGCTGTGGATGGCCCGGCACGTCGAGTCGATGTGCGAGGCGACGCGCCGAATCGTCGACGCGCAGCGGGTGGGAGAGGATGGAGGCGCCCAGCCGGGCGTCGACTGCGGTCAGCCACGCTCGTTCGACCGCGATTCCGGTGCGGACCAGGTCGATCGACTCCTGCGTGTCCGAGACGAACACGAGGACGGTCTCGCCCTCGATCGCCGCGGCGAGGCGTGCCGAATCGGGGACCCCGCGGGTGACGACGGTGCGGATCGTGTCGACCGACTCGTGACCGCCCTGCGGCAGCCAGTGCGACGTCCACGGGAAGAGGTCGCGCTGGTGACCGGGATCCTGCCGAACCCGGTCGGCGGAATAGAGGAGCACGTCGGCGAGCGCGGGCGCCTCGTCCGTGGCGAGCAGCCGGGCGCGGACGCCCTCCGTCGCCGCCGCGCGGATGATGTCGTCAATGGTTGCTGCGGGAACCGGTATGTCGACGAACGCTTCTCGATGACTCCGGCGGCGAGCCATGGCGGAGAACAGCCTCAGCTCGGTACTCGACGGCGAGGCCGTGCCCACGGCCCGAACGGACGCGACGAGGTCGGGCCTGCGCGGATCGGGCAGCAGGTCGGTCTCGATCTTCCAGCCGAGCGCCCGCAACGCGAGCTCCACGTTCGCGACGCCCGCGCCGCACGAGATCACGCGGTCGGCGCGCGGCGTGTCCGTGAAGCCGCGACGCTCGCTGATCTCCGCGCAGCTGCCGTCGAGCCGCAGATCCCACGGCTGGGTGTCGTGGATCGACGGGGCCGAGACGATGGCGCGGGAGACCACCTCGATGTCACTGAGCGACCAGCTGTTCATCGCGACCTCCACTTGTGGTGTCCGGGTATTCCCCCGCAACCTCAGCTTTCCGCGCACCACGGCGCCTGCGCTTGGGTCGAAGGTCCCCAATGCGTGGGGGAGAGGTCCCGGAGGGGTGGGCTCCGGTCGCCGGCGCGGTACGGTTCGAGGAGAAGACGGTGGAGGTGCAGACATGACCACGCGGGTGTTCCTGGTCGACGACCACGAGATCGTGCGACGAGGCCTGGTCGATCTACTCGGCAGCGTGCCCGACCTCGAGGTGGTCGGGGAGGCCGCGTCCGTCGGCGAGGCGATGGCGCGCATCCCGGGTTGCGGCGCCGACGTCGCCGTGCTCGACGTCCGGTTGCCCGACGGCAACGGTGTCGAACTGTGCCGGGACCTCCGCGCGGCCCTGCCCGAACTGCGGTGCCTGATGCTCACGTCGTACTCGGACGACGAGGCGCTGTTCGACGCCATCATGGCCGGAGCGTCCGGATTCGTCCTCAAACAGATCCTCGGCACCGACCTGGTCGCCGCCGTGCGAACGGTGGGGGAGGGCGGTTCGCTGCTCGACAGCAGGGCGACGTCGGCGCTGATGAACCGAATCAGGTCCGCGCGCCGGGAAGACCCCCTGGCGGAACTGTCCGAGCAGGAACGCGCCGTGTTCGAGTTGATCGGCGAGGGGCTCACCAACCGGGAGATCGCCGAGCGGCTCTTCCTCGCCGAGAAGACGATCAAGAACTACGTGTCGCGGCTGTTGTCCAAACTTGGGATGCAACGACGCACGCAGGCGGCCGTGCTGGCCACCGAACTACGCAACCAGCGCTGAATTCTTCATCACGTCAACGGAACACGCCAGGTGACGACGGTTCCGCCGCCCTCGGCGTCGACGGTGCAGGCGCCGCCGCAGTGCTCGGCGCGCCGATCGAGGTTGTCCAGTCCGCTGCGCCGGGCGCCGTCGGCGATCCCGATGCCGTCGTCCGCGACCGTAACGGTGAGGTCGTCCCCGGCGGCCACCGAGATGTCGATGGTGGTGGCCCGCGCGTGCCGCAGCGCATTACTCAGGGCTTCCCGCAGCACCGCCTCCGCGTGCTGGTGGATGCGGCTGGGCACGAGAGTGTCGATGGCGCCGGAGAACTGTACGTTCGGCGCGATCGGTGACTGGGAGGTGAGGTCGCCGATCACGTCGAGGAGGCGACGGCGCAGACTCGTCGCGGATGCGATGCCGGTGGCCTGCAGATCGAAGATGGTGGTGCGGATCTCGCGCACCGTGCGATCGAGTTGTTCGACCGCGGTGGCCACGATGGAGCGCACGCCGTCCGGGACGTCTCCGACCGCGTGCGTGCTCTGCAGGCTCATGCCGGTGGCGAACAATCGCTGAATGACGTTGTCGTGCAGGTCACGCGCGATCCGGTCACGGTCGGCGAGCACCGACAGCAGCCGTTGTTTGCTCTGCTGATCGGAGAATTCCACCGCGACGGCAGCCAGGTCGGCCACCGATTCGAGCCGGGCGACCTCGTCCGGATCCCACGCAGTGTTGCCGCGCGCCGTGACCACCAGGACCCCGCCGACCCCCGACGCCGTCGACAACGGCAGCACCGCGGCCCGGCCCGCCTCGGCGGAGAACGGTGCCAGACCGTCGAGCCCCGTCAGCAGTGCGGGAGTGCGGGAACGCAGCACTTCGGCGAACGGCTCGGCCTGGGTGGCGATGCGGAAGCTGTCGCGCAGCGGCCGCACCGTGCTGTCCGCCCCGACCACTGCACCCTCGCCGAGCGTGACGACGATGTAGACCTCGTCGCCGCTGGACAGTTCGCGTACCTCGGCGGCGAGTGTGTGGAGTGTTTCGTCGAGTGATCCGCCGACCATCAGCCGGGACGTGATCGCCGCGACGGCCGTCAACCACCGCTCCCGCGTCCGCGATTCCTCGAACAGCCGCGAATTCTCGACCGCCACTCCTGCCGAGGTCGCGAGCGCGCGCAGGATCACCTCGTCCTCGTCGGTGAACTCGGGACCGCTCAGTTTCTCGGTGAGATAGATGCTTCCGAAAACCTTGCCCCGCATCATGATCGGCATACCCAGAAAGCTCTTCATCGGTGGATGATTGGGCGGGAAGCCGATCGACCCCGGGTGATCGGCCAGGTTGGCGAGTCGCACCGGGCGGGGGTCGTGGATCAGCAGTCCCAGCAGCCCACGGCCTTCGGGCAGGTGACCCATGTGCGCACGCTCTTCCGGCGTGATGCCCTCGTAGACGAACTCCGACAGGCCCCCGTCGGGGGCGTGGACACCGAGCGCGCCGTACCGGGCGTCGAGCAGGGAGGTGGCCGACGTGACGATGCGCTGCAGGGTGGAATCCAGCTCGAGTCCCGAACCGACCACGAGGACCGCCTCGAACAGGCGCTGCAGACTTCGGCGGGTGGGGACCACGGCGGCGAGCCCCTCCCGGAACTCACTGATCCTCGCCTCGTGCCCACCGTCCGGTCCCATGTCTGCAGCATAGGTCCGGAGGCGGCGTAACGCCGCGAACCGCGGCGTCGATAAGGGCGCGAGTGTTTACTCATTCGAACTAATGCTTACCCATTGACGTGACGAGGGAGAAGAAGAATGAATCGACGGCACTTCGGACGACGGGTCGCGGCAGGTCTGACCGCTGCAGTGGCAGCGACGATGATGTTCACCGGCGTCGTGTCGGCGCAGCCCGCAGATTCCGCTCCCGTCGTCGACCCGGCCACCGCGATCGCGAAGCTGCGCACCGTCGCCGCCGGTAATCCCGAGGCCGAGGCCGCCATCGAGCGACTCGCCGCGTCGCCGACCGACACCGCGGCGACGAACATCGCCCTTCCGGGCCAGATCTTCCAGATCCCCGCGTACTCCGACACCGGGCAGGGCGGTCCGGTCCTCGGACAGCTGTACGGAGCGGGCGTGGCGACCAACATGAGCAACCAGTTCCGCTTCGGATTCTTCGGCGGACCGGGCGTCATCGCGAACGACCAGACCGGCGCCGAACTCGACGTCGTCTACTACAGCTTCGCCACCGGTGCCAGCGGCATCGTGAAGCTGGACCAGAACAACGTCGCGGTTCCCACGGTCGTCTCCTCGCCGCCGGTGGCCGGGCTCGGCAGCGGTCTGGTCGTGGCGGCCGTGTACGGCTCGCTGAACCACCAGGTGGGACCGAACGTCGTCAAGAGCACGATCTGGTGGCCCACGCTGGGCACCGTGCTCGCCTGACGGTTCGAGAACTCAGGTGGCAGGTTCGGCCCCCGGCCGGGCCTGCCACCACTCTCTCCAGCGCTCGTCGAGTTCGGCCCACTCCTCGTCGTCCAGGTCGTAGGCCGCCAGCAGGATCTGCGCACCGCCGTGGGGACGTGCCGCGTTGACGGGCTGCTCGCCGAACTGCAACAGTCCCGGGCCGAGGTCGTCGACACTCACCGCGGTCTGGTGTTCGCCCACGTAACACACCACCCCGTGCAGCAGATCGCCCGTCTCGGCGACCACGGTGAAATGATCGCCGACCGTCATGCCCTCGAGCTTGTCGAGGCCGAGCAGGTGCCGCGCCGAATCACCCTCCGCGACCGGGCCTTCGAGGAACAGCGTGCGACGCTCGTCGAGTCCGTGCCGCTCGATGCCGAATTTGAGGAACTGCAGGAACGTGGTCCAGCCCTCGGTGACGTCGTCGTACCAGTCGTCCGCGGCGGGGTCGCCGCTGCGGGGCGGGCGGGTGATCCGCACCAGTGTGGTGCCCTCGTGCTCGTGGAGGCTGAACTTGTCGGCGCCGTTCAGGGCGAGGGTGAAGGCGGCGGCGTCCTCGGTCACGTCGTCGAAATAGATTTCCCTGATCTCGTCGGCCAGGCCGGCGTAGTCCCAGCCGTGCCAGCGTCGGATCAACTCCGGGTCGCGCAGGGCCTGCCACACCACCGAGGGCGCCGCGGCGACGGCCACCTCGATCACCGGCTGGGATTCGGTCATGCGTTCTCCTGCGTCTCCACTGCTGTGCGTGCCGGTACCGACGATACCGGCGAGCGGTGGTGGCCCGCGGTGTCCGCGAACCGGCCGTCACATGGCGACGGTGAGCAGGAACGCGACGTCCTCGATCGCCTCGACGCTGTGCCGATCGGTCGGAAGGACCAGCAGATCGCCGGTGGAACCCTTCCACGAGTCCTCGCCGGACACGAGGTTCAGTTTGCCGCTGAGAATGAACAGGGTGGCCTCGCCCGGGCTCTCGTGCTCGGCCATCTTCTGACCCGCGGCCAAGGCGATGACGGTCTGTCGGAGGCTGCGCCGATGTCCGCCGTACACGGTCTGCGAACTGCGGCCGCTGGACGTCCCGCCTGCCAACTTCAGTTGCTGACGGGCAAGGGCGGTCAGTGACTTCTTGTCCATGAGGTGAGTATGAACCACTGCGCGCACCGTCACCCGTCGAATGGGGTAACGGTGCGGCGGCAAAGGGGGCGTCGGTCAGCGCCGGGTGAGGGCCCAGCCCTGGGCCGCGGCGAACGCGCCGACCACCACGGCCTGCAGCAGCACCCAGACGACGCCGACGGTGGTGAGGTGCTGCGACTGCGTGAGCACCAGGGCCACGCTCGCGCCCACCCAGACGACGTTCGCGAGGACGACGGCGTCCACCGCGGCCGGCGCGGGACGGTCCGGCACGCTCACCGCCCACACCCCGGCGGTGAAGACGAGCAGGAAGACGCCGATGGCACGCAGGAAGCCGGCTGTCGGGCCGAGGACGTCGTCGAGCACGGTGGCGGCGGCGAGATAGGCGACGCCGTTGGCGCCGGTGACGACGGCGTCGATGCGGAGGGCGAGGCGCAGTGGGGAGAGGGCGGTGCGGATTTCGAGTGCGGCGATCATGTCGGCGGTCCTCACATGAGACGAGTGAACAGGTACGTCACTCAGACTCGCGCCGAAGCCGAATGCTCTCAATTACCTCGCAGGTAATGCCCGGGTGTAGGTGATCCACCGGTACCGGGTGCCGTTCTTCGCCGACGTGAGCCACTCACCGGTGTCCTGCGCGTGCCAGGAGTTGTCGATCGGGGGTGCCCAGGCGTCGCCGCCGATCGTGACGTCGATCTCGGAGACCAGTAGCTGCGTGGCGAACGGCATTGCCGCCGTGTAGATCTGCGCGCCGCCGATGACGCAGACGTCCTCGTCGGTGAGCGCGAGTGCGGAGTCGAGCCCGTCGGCGGACTCGGCACCCTCCGCGGTCCAGTCGGACTGACGGCTGATCACGATGTTGCGCCGCCCGGGCAGGGGCCGGAACCTCGGGGGCAGCGAGTCCCACGTCTTGCGGCCCATGATCACCGGGTGCCCCTGCGTCACCTTCTTGAAGTACGCCATGTCCTCGGGGACGTGCCACGGGATCGTGTTGTCGCGACCGATGACGCCGCCGACGCCCTGTGCCCAGACCAGCTTGACCTGCCGCGCCGCCACTAGACGGCCACCGGCGCCTTGATGGCGGGGTGGTGCCGGTAGTCGACGATCTCCACGTCCTCGAATGTGTAGTCGAAGATCGAATCCCGCTTGTGCAGTTTCAGCGTGGGATACGGCAACGGCTCCCGGCTCAACTGCTCGGTGACCTGGTCTACGTGATTGTCGTAGATGTGGCAGTCGCCGCCCGTCCAGATGAAGTCGCCCGCTTCGAGCCCGGCCTGCTGCGCCACCATGTGGGTGAGGAGCGCGTAACTCGCGATGTTGAACGGCACGCCCAGGAACAGGTCGGCGCTGCGCTGGTACAGCTGGCACGACAGCTTGCCGTCCGCTACGTAGAACTGGAAGAACGCGTGGCACGGCGCCAGCGCCATCTGCGGGATGTCGCCGACGTTCCACGCCGACACGATGATGCGACGCGAGTCCGGGTTCGACTTCAGCGTCTCGATGGTCTGGGTGATCTGGTCGATGTGCTCGCCCAACGGGGTCGGCCAGCTGCGCCACTGCACGCCGTACACCGGGCCCAGTTCACCGTCGGCGTCCGCCCACTCGTCCCAAATCGTGACGCCGTTGTCCTGAAGCCACTTCACGTTGGAATCGCCGCGCAGGAACCACAACAGTTCGTACACGATCGACTTGAGGTGCACCTTCTTCGTGGTGATCAGCGGAAACCCGTCCGCGAGGTTCCAGCGCATCTGATGACCGAAGACGCTCTTCGTACCGGTCCCGGTGCGGTCTGCCTTCGGGGTGCCCGTGTCCATGACGAGTCGGAGCAGGTCTTCGTACGGAGTCGGCACAGTCACGGCGTCCAGTTTAGGCGCTTCGCGCCCGTGCGCCTTTTCGGTAGCTGGAACAACCGGAAAGGCGCACGAGCGATAGCCTGCGCCCATGCGTGAACTCTTCGTGATCGGCATCGGCGCCGGCGACCCCGACCAGGTGACGGTCCAGGCGATCAAGGCGATGAACAAGACCGATGTGTTCTTCGTCATCGGCAAGGGCGACGAGAAGCAGGACCTCGTCGATCTCCGAACCGCGATCCTCGAGGAGCACGTCACCGGCCCGTACCGTGTCGTGGACATCGTCGATCCGCCCCGCGATCGCACGCCGTCCGACTACGAGGGCGTGGTCGACGACTGGCACGAGCGCCGGGCGGCACTGTTCGAGGCCGAGTTCGCGTCCGAGCCGGGGGTCGGCGCGATCCTCGTGTGGGGTGACCCTTCTCTCTACGACAGCACGCTGCGGATCGTCGAGCGGGTGCTCGACCGCGGCAACGTGTCGTTCGACTACTCGGTGATCCCCGGCGTCACCAGTGTGCAGTCGCTGGCCGCGCAGCACCGGATCGTGCTCAACCGGATCGGCGAACCCGTGCACATCACGACCGGCAGGCGGCTGGCCAAGGGTCTGCCCGACGGTGTCGACAACGCCGTGGTCATGCTCGACGCCCACTGCACGTTCACCCAGGTCCCCGGCGACGACGTCCAGATCTGGTGGGGTGCCTACCTCGGCACACCCGACGAGGTGCTGATCTCCGGTCGCCTGCGCGACGTCGAGGACGAGATCCAGCGGGTGCGCGCCGAATTGCGCGCACGCAAGGGCTGGATCATGGACACCTATCTCCTCCGCAGGTGAGTGAGAAAGCGCGGAGGAGCACACTTCGGCGCTCACCTACCGTTAGCCTGGGACCATGCCCGAGCTGCCCGAGGTGGAGGCGTTAGCCGAGTTCCTGCGTGAACACGCCGTGGGAGCGGTCGTCGGCCGAGTGGACGTGGCGGCCCTGAGCGTGCTGAAGACGTTCGACCCCCCGATCACCGACCTGCAGGGCCGCGACGTGACGGGCGCGGCCCGGTTCGGCAAGCACCTCGCACTCGACTGCTCCGGGTTGTGGCTCGTCACCCACCTCTCGCGTGGGGGCTGGTTGCGCTGGACCGACAACCCGTCGGCGGCGCCGCCGAAACCGGGGAAGGGCCCGCTGGCGCTGCGGGTGCACTTCTTCACCCCGGAGGGCGCGACGCCGGCGTTCGACCTGACCGAGGCGGGCACCAAGAAGCGGCTCGCGGTGTGGGTGGTGCACGACCCTCAGGAGGTGGAGGGGATTGCCCGGCTCGGACCCGACGCCCTCGCCGTCACCGAACCGGAGTTCGCGGCGCTGCTGTCCACCACGTCGGCGCGCATCAAGAATGCGCTCGTCGACCAGTCGCTGCTCGCCGGGGTCGGCAACGCGTACTCCGACGAAATCCTGCACACCGCAAAAATTTCCCCGTTCGCCACGTCCCGCACCCTGCCGGAGGACCAGGTGCACGTGCTGTACGCCGCGATGCGGTCGGTGCTCAGCGACGCCGTCCAGAGGTCGCTCGGCCAGGACGCGGCGCGGCTGAAGGGGGAGAAGCGATCCGGGATGCGAGTGCACGCCCGGACCGGCCTCCCGTGTCCCGTCTGCGGCGACACCGTCCGGGAAGTGTCGTTCGCGGAGAAGTCTTTTCAGTACTGCGCGACGTGTCAGACCGGAGGCAAGGTGCTCGCCGACCGCCGGATGTCGCGGCTGCTGAAGTAGACATCGGCGCGAAACCATGCCCGCATATAGTTGTGACCATGCGTGAACAGGCACCCGTACGGTTCGGTACACCTCTGACGGCAGGCGCGACGCGCGTGATGCTGCTCGGGTCGGGTGAGCTGGGCAAGGAAGTGATCATCGCCCTGCAGCGGCTGGGGGTCGAGGTGATCGCCGTCGACCGCTACGACAACGCGCCGGGCCACCAGGTGGCGCACCGCGCGCACACGATCGACATGAGCGACCCGGAGGCGCTGTTGCGTCTCGTCGAGGAGGAACGACCCCACTTCGTGGTCCCCGAGATCGAGGCGATCGCCACCGACGCCCTGGCCACGGTCGAGGAGCGCGGCACCGCGGTGGTCATCCCCACCGCACGGGCGACGCAGCTGACCATGAACCGCGAGGGGATCCGGCGCCTCGCGGCGGAGGAGCTGGGGTTGCCGACGTCGCCCTACGAGTTCGCCGAATCGCTCGAGGAGGTCCGGGCGGCCACCGAACGCATCGGCTTTCCCTGCGTGATCAAGCCGGTGATGTCGTCGTCCGGCAAGGGGCAGTCCACGGTGCGCGACGCCGGCGACGTCGAGACGGCCTGGGAGTACGCGCTCGCGGGCGGCCGCATCAATCACGGCCGCGTCATCGTGGAAGGGTTCGTCGACTTCGACTACGAGATCACCCAGCTCACCGTCCGGGCGATCGATGCCGACGGCGAGGTGGGCACCTTCTTCTGCGAGCCCATCGGGCACCTGCAGGACTCGGGCGATTACGTGGAGTCGTGGCAGCCGCAACCGATGAGCGACGCGGCACTCGCCCGGTCGCGGGAGGTGGCCGAGAAGGTGACCACGGCGCTGGGCGGCCGCGGGATCTTCGGTGTGGAACTGTTCGTGAAGGGCGACGACGTCTACTTCTCGGAGGTCAGTCCGCGCCCGCACGACACGGGGTTGGTCACCCTTCGGACACAACGACTCTCGGAGTTCGAACTGCATGCCCGCGCCATCCTCGGCCTGCCCGTCGACACCACCCTGACGACACCCGGTGCGTCCGCGGTGATCTACGGCGGCGTCCACGCCGCCGGTATCGGCTTCGAGGGCGTCGCCGACGCGATGGCGGTCCCCGAGACGGACCTGCGGCTGTTCGGCAAGCCCGAGAGCTACGTGCGCAGGCGAATGGGCGTCGCCGTGTCCACGGGACCGGACGTCGAGACCGCGCGCAGCCGCGCGCGGGAGGCGGCGTCCCGCGTCGAGCCCGTCGCGTGAGTCCGGGCGCCGAACTCCTCGTCGGCCTGGCCATCGCCGTCGGGCTCGTCGGAATCGTCATCCCGATCCTGCCCGGCACGATCCTCATTTTCGCCGCAATCCTGGTGTGGGCCATCATGACCGGCGGCGCGACGGCGTGGACGGTGTTCGCGGTCGCAACGGTGTTCCTCGTGATCAGCGGCGTCGTCAAATACACCTGGCCCGGTAAACGGATGCGCACGGCCGGGGTGCCCAATATGTCGCTGATCGTCGGCGGACTGGCCGGGATCGTGGGGTTCTTCGTCGTTCCCGTAGTGGGATTGTTCCTCGGTTTCATCGCGGGAACGTATGTGGCCGAGCTCTACCGGTTGCGTGCGCACAACCGGGCATGGGCCTCGACGTGGCACGCCTGCAAGGCCGTCGGACTGTCGATGCTGATCGAACTGCTCGGCGCCCTGATCGCCTCGGGTGTGTGGCTGTCTGCGGTGGTCGCGACGTAGATCGGTCGAAATCGTCGCCGAGGGGTATCCAGAAGCGTCCTCCACCTGCGATGATGAAATGCGGATGTTGATCTTCCCGGCTAGCGGAGGAATACGCCGTGAACAAGAAGACGACCTGGATCCTGGCGCCCCTCGCTGCCGTGGCCCTCTCCCTGAGCGGCTGCGGCGACGACTCGTCCGACTCGGCGGCGCCGAGCACGACCAGCGCAGCCGCTTCGAGCAGCGGCGAAGCGGCGCCCGCGTCGAACATGATGGAGAAAGTTCCGTCACCGTTCGTGATGACCCCACAGATGGAGCCGACCTACGTCGGTTCGGTCGACGGATCCGACGCGTACGTCGCGCTGGCCAGGTCCGGCGACGAGATGATCGCCTTCCTGTGCGACGGAGACCAGATGTGGAAATGGATGACCGGCACCATGGACGGCGACAAGGCGTCGCTGTCTTCGCCGGACGGAGCGACACTCACCGCGTCGATGAGTGACGGCACCGTGACGGGGCAGGTCAGCGCGCCGGGTATGCCCGACAAGGCGTTCGTGGCGCACCCGGCCGCTGCCGACGAGGGCATGTTCCGCGCAACCACCAACCACGACGGCGCCGATTACACCCTCGGCTGGATCATGACCGCCGACGGCGTCCGGGGGCTCGAACGGCAGGCCAACGGATCGAGCACCGGTGCCATCGCCGTCGACCGGAACGACGACCAGATGGACGACCGGCAGCGTGAGCGGCGGCAGGAACGCCGGGAACAGCTGGACTGCGAGGAAATGAACAACTACAACATGTGGCTGGTGGCGCAGCCGCAGACGCCGCCGGTGGCCGAGATGGTGTCGATGAACAGCGCGCAGATGGAAGGCTGTTGACAAGGGTCCTGCGTGAAGGGTCCTGCGTGAAGGGTCCTGCGTGCTAGCAGGTTCCTCCGGGAGCGTCGCAGCGGTACCAGGCGCGTGCGTTGCCGCCCATGACGGCGTCGAAGTCGTCACCCACCGCGTCCGCGACGATGTCGATGTCGCTGTCCTGGAACACTCTTCGGGAACGGCTGCCCGGTAGGTCGGTGCCGAACATCAGTGCCTCGGGGTTGACGGCGTGGATCTTGCGCAGCACGTCGCCGACGTTCTCGATGGTGGTCCGCCCGAACCCGGTGGCCTTCACCCGGACTCCGCGGTCGACGAGATCGAGCAGGTACGGCAGGCCCCGTGTCGACATCCCCAGGTGGTCGATGCACACGGCGGGGAGCTTGGCGAACACCGGCTCGAGCGACAGCAGCAGCGTGGCGTCCACGTAGAACTCGGCGTGCCAGCCGGCCAGCTCGTACGCGCGGAGGGCCTGCTTGGTGAGGAGTTTCACGTCGGTCGCGCTGCGCCGGAGGTTGAATCGGACGGCCCGGACCCCGGCGCGGTCGAGTTCGAGGATGCTCTCGTCGGTGGCGTCGGGCTCCATCTGGGTGACGCCCACCCAGCTGGGGCCGAGCTCCTCGAGCGCCGCCTTCAGGTAGTTCTGATCGGTGCCCTGGTACGAGGCCGTGACGACGGCGCCGCCGTCCACACCGAAGCCTGCCGTGCGCGCCCGGTAGTCGGCGATGGTGAACGGCTCCGGGAGGTAGCCGTGGTTCTCGACCACCGGGAACCTGGGGTCGATGATGTGAACGTGGGCGTCAAACACGACTTATATCCTGCCTTGTGCGGGGACACGCTTCGTGGCGGAGCCGTCCGCGAGCGCTGGTACAAGTGTCCTACACATACGTCTCAGGCTCATTAGGGTGAGGTCATGGGAAATCGCGAAGACCTGATCGACGGCGCCACGCGCAGCCTGTACGAAAAGGGATACTCGCGGACGACGGCCCGGGACATCGCGTCGGCCTCCGGGGTGAGCCTCGCGGCGATCGGCTATCACTTCGGCACCAAGGAGGCGCTGCTCCACGCCGCACTGTACCGGGAGATGGAGCGCTGGGGGGACGACCTCGCGACGGCCGCCGGGAAGAAGATCGAACCCGGCATGAGTCCGACGGAACGGTTCGAAGCCATCTGGACCGGTGTCATCGAGTCGTTCACCGCCCATCGTCGGTTGTGGATGCTGCAGTTCGAACTGCTCGGGCACCTGGATTCCCTGCCGGAATTGAGAAAGAACCTGGTGGCGTCGACCGCCGATGCCCGCGAAGGGCTGGTCGAACTGTTCGGTGACGCGGGCATCGAGCCGGGCCGGGCACACACACTGGGCGCTCTCTACCAGGCGCTGCTGCTCGGCGTCGCGGAGCAGTGGCTGGTGGATCCCGACCACGCGATGTCCGCCGCGGAACTGCTCACGGCGTTGCGGGCGCTGTCGTCACACCTGGCCTGAGACGACGGAAGGGAACCTCCCGCAGGAGGTTCCCTTCACACTGGTTCGGAAGATCAGGCCTTGTCGGGCTCGCTTGCCTTGAGCATGTCCTCGCGCTCGACGACCTTGATCCGCTCACGGCCCTCGGGCTCGCCCAGGCTGCGCTCGTGCGCGTCGAGGCGGTACCAGCCCTGCCAGGTGGTGTACGGGACCTGCTTGCCCTCGAGGAAGTCGATGATCGCGTCCTCGCCCGGGTTGGCGGGCTCGGGGAAGCCGGCCCGGTCCTCGAGGAGGTTCGCGACGGTCTCGTTCGCGTCGCCCTTGGTGTGGCCGATCAGGCCGACCGGGCCGCGCTTGATCCAGCCGGTGACGTAGGTGGCGGGCATGAACCGGTCGTTGCCCTCGGCGGAGTCGTCGGCGATGACGCGTCCGGCCTCGTTCGGGACGGTGCCCGCCTGCTCGTCGAACGGAAGCTTCGCGATGTTCTGGGACAGGTAGCCCACCGCGCGGTACACGGCCTGCACGTCCCAATCGTTGAACTTGCCGGTGCCCTTGACGTTGCCGGTGCCGTCGAGCTGAGTGCGCTCGGTGCGCAGACCGACGACCTTGCCGTCCTCGCCGAGCACCTCGGTGGGCGATTCGAAGAAGTGCAGGAACAGCTTGTGCGGACGGTTGCCCACGTCGCGGATGGCCCAGTCCTGCAGGGTGTTGGCGACCATGTCGACCTGCTTGGAATTGCGGCGCGCCTGCTCGGAGCCCTCGTCGTAGTCGATGTCCTCGGGGTCGACGATGACCTCGATCGTCGGCGAGTGGTCGAGTTCACGCAGCTCGAGGGGGGTGAACTTGGCCTGCGCGGGCCCGCGGCGACCGAACACGTGGACCTCGACGGCCTTGTTGGCCTTGAGTCCCTCGTAGACGTTGGCGGGGATCTCCGTCGGCAGCAGTTCGTCGCCGGTCTTGGCGAGGACGCGGGCGATGTCGAGGGCGACGTTGCCGACACCGAGGACGGCGACCTTCTCGGCCTCGAGGGGCCAGGTGCGCGGGACGTCGGGGTGGCCGTCGTACCAGGAGACGAAGTCGGCGGCGCCGTAGCTGCCGTCGAGTTCGATGCCCGGGATGTTGAGGGCGCGGTCGGCGTTGGCGCCGGTGGAGAAGATCACCGCGTCGTAGAAGTTGTGCAGGTCTTCGAGGGTGATGTCGCTGCCGTAGTCGATGTTGCCCAGCAGGCGCACCGACGGCTTGTCGAGCACCTTGTGCAGGGCGGTGATGATGCCCTTGATGCGCGGGTGGTCGGGTGCGACGCCGTACCGGATCAGACCGAAGGGGGCAGGCATCCGCTCGAAGAGGTCGATGCTGATCCCGCCGTCAGACGCGGCATCGGATTTCATGAGAGCGTCGGCTGCGTAGATACCGGCGGGGCCGGCACCCACGATCGCAACGCGCAACGGACGTGTCTGATCAGTCATCTGGAGCGAACTACCTTCTGATGGGCGGACAACGAAACCTCAGCTTAAATTAAGCCCAGCCTAATCGGGTGGCCGAGGTGCGGCGACAGGGCAGAGCCCATTCTCGGCACGCACGCCTGTAGAGGGTAGTCGCCTTCGCGTTGGGGGGTCACAAACACGATTTGTAGGGGCTGCTCTATACACTCGTGGCCACGCCGAGATCGAAGGGAAGTCATGTCCGGTTCGAGCGAATCGCCCCAGCGCGACGCGGGAGGCACCGAAGATCCGGTGGATCCCCGGCGCACCACGGCGGTGCCGTTCATCGCCGCCGTCACCGTGATTGTCGTCATCCTCGTGGCCATCGTCGTGTCCAGCAGGCTCTCGCCCGCCGACGAGAACGTCACGGAAGCGGACCGCATCAACCGTTCGGTCGCCGACTTCATCCAGGCCCACAACCACGACGACGCCGATCTGCAGAAGACGCTGGTCTGCTCGTCGTGGTCCGACGACCGGTCGGTGCTCCGGGACCGGGAAGGCGAGGTCAGGCTGCAGGGCGTCGAGTCGTCCGAGGTCAACGGGGATCGTGCCCGGGCGGAGGTCCGGGTCAGCGCCGACGACGGCAAGGGCGAGACGACGGATACCTGGCAATTGACGCGGGACGGCGAGACATGGGTCGTCTGCAACTGACCGTTGCCCGGAAGGGCATACCGAACAGGGTTGTGAAAAGCTGACATGGTGAGTTACGCAGGCGACATAACGCCGGAGCATGCCTGGGAGCTGCTCCGCGAGAATCCCGACGCTGTGCTCGTGGATGTGCGGACGGACGCCGAGTGGAAGTACGTCGGAGTCCCCGACACCACCTCGCTCGGGCGGAAGACCGTGCTGATCGAATGGGTCAGCTACCCGACGGGCACTCGTAACGACAACTTCGTGGACCAGCTGAAGGAGGCCGGGATCGCGGGTGGCGAGAACGCCCCGGTGATCTTCCTGTGTCGCTCCGGCCAGCGGTCCATCGGTGCGGCGGAAGCCGCGACAGCGGCGGGCATCGGCCCGTCGTACAACGTGCTCGACGGTTTCGAAGGCGGCTTGGACGCCGAAGGTCACCGTGGGGCGGTCGGCTGGCGGGCTCTGGGCCTGCCGTGGAGGCAGTGGTGAGTGCAATTCCTCGAGGCGGCGCGTTTGACAAGGCGCTGCCGGACGACATCGGCCAGGGCACGATCAGCGTGCGCGGAGGAACACTCCGTTCCGGGTTCGAAGAGACGTCCGAAGCGATCTTCCTGAACTCCGGTTTCGTGTTCGAGAGCGCGGGAGCGGCCGAGGCGTCGTTCACCGGCGAGATCGACCACTTCGTCTACTCCCGGTACGGCAACCCGACCGTGAAGATGTTCGAGGAGCGGCTGCGCCTGATCGAGGGCGCAGAGGCGTGCTTCGGCACCGCCAGCGGCATGTCCGCGGTGTTCACCGCACTGGGCGCGCTGCTGAAGGCCGGCGACCGGCTGGTCGCGGCACGCAGCCTGTTCGGTTCCTGCTTCGTGGTGTGCAACGAGATCCTGCCCCGCTGGGGTGTGGAGACGGTGTTCGTCGACGGTGAAGACCTCGACCAGTGGGAGAAGGCTCTGTCCGAGCCGACCACCGCGGTGTTCTTCGAGACGCCGTCGAACCCGATGCAGACGCTCGTCGACGTGCCCCGGGTGGCGGAGCTCGCGCGTGCCGCCGGCGCAAAGGTCGTGCTGGACAACGTGTTCGCGACGCCGCTGCTGCAGCACAGCCTGGAGTTGGGTGCCGACATCGTCGTCTACTCCGGCACCAAGCACATCGACGGCCAGGGTCGCGTGCTCGGCGGGGCGATCCTCGGGCCGAAGGACTACATCGAGGGTCCCGTCCAGAACCTCATGCGCCACACCGGGCCGGCGCTCAGCCCGTTCAACGCGTGGACGCTCCTCAAGGGGCTCGAGACGATGCCGATCCGGGTGCGCCACTCCGTGGGCTCCGCACTGGAAATCGCACAGTTCCTCGAGGACCACTCCGCGGTCGACTGGGTCAAGTACCCGTTCCTCGAATCGCACCCCCAGCACGAACTCGCCAAGCGGCAGATGAGCGGCGGCGGCACCGTCGTCACCTTCGCGCTGAACGCATCCGAGGGCGAAGCGAAGAAGCGGGCATTCGAACTCCTCGACGCCCTGCGGCTGGTCAACATCTCCAACAACCTCGGCGACTCCAAGTCGCTCATCACCCACCCGGCCACCACCACCCACCGGGCGATGGGCCCGGAAGGTCGTGCAGCCGTGGGCATCACCGACGGCGTCGTCCGGCTGTCCGTGGGACTCGAAGACACCGCCGACCTGCTGACGGATCTGGAGCAGGCGCTGGCATAGGCGGCTCCGCCGCCCGTGCGCCTTTCTGGTTGTTCCGGCAACCACAAAGGCGCACGGGCGCGAAGCGCCTACAGGTTGAGGCTCGTGACCGGCGGGACCGCGTCGAGGTGCCCGGCGATGGCCCCGTCCTGCGTGTCGTACCGGCGCGCGCACTCGTCGAGACTCGTCGACATCTCGGCCACAGACTGCTGCAACAACTCCCGCCGATCGTCCAGGTAGGACGTGAACCGACCGAACGCGGCCCCGGCCGCCTCCGGCCACGCCGCACCCGAGTCGGCGAGGGCCGCGTCGGTGGTGTTCAGCTGAGAGGACGCATCATCGAACAGGACGTCGAGCTTACCGGCCGCCGCGCGTAGGGCCGCCGTGTCGACGTGGATGGAACCGCTCATTTTCGATCCTTCGTGTCGGTCGAGACGAGATCGGACTCCCGCGGACGCGATCGATCCGTTAGGGTACGGGCATTATGCATCCTGGGGGGGATCGTGAATCTGAGGGACATAGTCCAGTGGGACACCCGCGCGCTGCAGGCCGTGCAACGGTCGCTGTCGGTGCGGGCGGCGACGATCCGTTTCGTGCAGGACGGTCTCGCGGACATCGGCCGGTTGCCGGCGTGGCAGGACGACGCCGCGGACGCCGCACGTCGGCGGTTCCGGATCGTCGCGGATGATCTGAGCGGTGAGGCGACGGCGATCGCCGTCGTCGAGAGGCTGGCCCGCGACCTGGTCGACGCGGTCACGCACCTGAAAGCCGAGGTCGGCGGCCTCCGGGAAGCGGCTGCCGCCCACGGGATGGTCCTGTCGGACAACGGGGACATCATCGATGCGCCTGGACCACCGGTCGACGCTGCGGCAACACGGCGGGACGAACTTCGTGCCGCCGCCCGGGCGTTGATCCTGCAGGCGGAGGACCTCGTCGCCGACGCGGCCGCTGTCCTGGCGCGGGCCGCGGACGGCGCGGCCGAACCCGGTGAGACGGATCGCGCGGGCACCGGACTGCCCGCCCCTGCGCCGCCGCCGGACGGCTCCCCGCTCGACAACCGCGAGTACTGGGAGGCGCTGCCGGCAGCCCAGCGCCGCGAGGTGATCGAGCAGCATCCCGAGTGGGTGGGCAGTCGCGACGGCATCCCGTCCGCGGTGCGGCACGAGGCGAACGTGAGCCGGTTCGACGACGAGCGGTCGCGATGGGAGGCGGAACGGGTCCGGCTCCGGGACAGGCTGGACCGCAACAAGTTCGGTGGAGCCTTCACCGAAGACGACGCCCGGCTGTGGTACGCCGAGCAGAAGTTGCGGGACCTCGACGACCTCGAGAAGCTCGTGCGCGATCGTCCGGACGGCAGACTGATGCTGCTCGACCTGCAGTCGGGGGAACGGACGATGGCCGCGTTCGCACTCGGCGACCCGGACACCGCCGACCACATCTCCGTCACCACACCGGGCATCGACACGACGGTCGCCTCGCTGCGCGGGATGACCGAGGAGGCGGCGGCGCTGAAGGCCGAGACCGAACGGCAATTGGACCTGGCCGGCCGCACCGGCGACACGGTGTCGACGATCGCGTGGCTGGGGTATCAGCCGCCGACCACCACCGGTCCGGGCAATTACGACGTGCCGTTCATCGACCAGAATCTCGGTCGCGGATGGCTCGTCGATTCCTGGCAGTCCGACCGCGCGACCGCGGGTGCCCCGAAGCTCGCCTCGTTCTACGAGGGTCTTGACATTGCTTCCCGGACGCCCGATCCGCATATCACCGCGCTCGGCCATTCGTATGGTTCGTACACCCAGGGACTGGCCCTGCAGGACGCGGGACCGCGTCAACCGGTCGACGACGCCGTGTTCTACGGGTCGCCCGGGTTCGACGCGAACGACGAATCGGATCTCGGTTTGGCACCCCGGCACGGGTTCGTGATGCGCGCACACGACGACCCCATCACCGTGGCAGACGGGTTCGGCAGGCTCGGCCCCGATCCGGTGCAGACGCACCTCGAGCAACTGTCGGTGCGCGAGGCGGCGACCCCGGACGGTGTACAGCGCGAAGATGCCAACGGGCACAGCGAGTATCCACGGCCGAGTGGCAACGGAGAGCTGCGGACGTCCGGCTACAACATGGCGGTGATCGTCGCGGGCATGCCGGAACTGGCGATCAGGTGACGGATGGCGGGTGGGCAGTGAAGGCGGTCGCCGCGATCGGTGCGGCGATCCTGACGAGCGGATGTGGTGGCGTGACGGACAACCCGTACAACTTCAGCGACGAGGAGATCGCGGCGGCGGCAGCGAGCCTGAGCGACCGGCCGACACTCGCGGTCACCGAGCGGCAGGTCACCGATGCGCTGGTGCGGATCAGCGAGGCCGTCGCTGCGATTGCACCGGATGTCCGGTGGCAGTGGCATCGCGAACGCAGCCAGGGCGGCGGATGCCCGGGACCGTATGCGTACGCGGAGGGGCTTTCCGTCACCACGCAGGTATTGCTGTCCGACACTCCGATCGGCGACGCGGACTGGCCCGCCGTGCTGGCCGCGGCCCGTGCGATCGCCACCGACGCCGGAATGGATCGGCTCGACGTGCACGCCGACCGACCCGGACGCCACGACGTGACGTTCGCCGGTGGAGACGGGAACCGGATCACGTTCGGGACGTACAGGGCAGCGACCATCAGGGGCGTCACCGGCTGCCGCCACCCGTGAGTACTTGTCAACGTCCCGCGGTTAAGAAGTACTCACGGGTGGCGGAGCCGCATCGCCGAACGGATCCGACGTGCGGCCGACCAGATCGGCGACCGATTTGAGCACCGCGGTGGGGCGGTAGGGGAACAGTTCCACCGAATCCCGCGTCGAAATTCCGGTGAGGACGAGGATGGTCTGCAGCCCGGCCTCGAGCCCGCAGACGATGTCGGTGTCCATGCGATCGCCGATCATCAGCGTGTTCGCGGAGTGCGCGCCGATGGCCCGCAGCGCCGAGCGCATCATCAGCGCATTCGGCTTGCCCACGTAATACGGGTCGCGGCCGGTGGCCCTGCTGATCAGTGCCGCAACGGATCCCGTGGCCGGAAGGGAACCCTCCCGGGACGGGCCGGTGGGGTCGGGGTTGGTGGCGATGAAGCGAGCGCCCCTCTCCACCAGACGAATTGCGGTGGTGATCGCTTCGAAGGAGTAGGTGCGGGTCTCGCCGAGGACCACGTAGTCGGGATCGTTGTCGGTGAGAACGTACCCGATGTCGTGCAGTGCGGTGGTGAGCCCGGATTCCCCGACGACGTACGCGCTGCCGCCGGGGCGCTGGTTCGCCAGGAACGTCGCGGTGGCCAGGGCGGACGTCCAGATCGATTCCTCGGGAATGTCCAGGCCGGTGCGGAGCAGACGGGCGCGGAGGTCACGCGGAGTCCTGATCGAATTGTTGGTCAGAACGATGAACGGGGTACCGGATTCCCGGAGTTCGGCCAGGAACAGGTCGGCCCCGGGGACCAGGTGCTCTTCGTGGACGAGAACGCCGTCCATGTCCATCAGATAGGTCCAGCCCGGGTGCTCTACGTCTTTGCTCACCGACTCAGTATGAGGGACCGGGAGGGTGCATGCGCGACTATGCGAGCAGCCGGAACAGACCGACGAGGCCGACGACGACGATGGTTCCCCGCAATGCGGTCGGCGACAGCCTGCGGCCGTAGCGGGCGCCGAGGACACCTCCGAGCAGCGAGCCCACCGCGATCAGGCCGGCGGCCGCCCAGCTGATCCGGTCGAAGGCCACGAGCGTGTACGCGGTCGCGGCGACGACGTTGACGATGAGCGAGAGCAGGTTCTTCGCGCCGTTCATCCGTTGCAGGCTCTCCGGCAGGATCGCGCCCATCACACCCATCAGCAGGATGCCCTGCGCGGCGGTGAAGTATCCGCCGTACACGCCCACGGCGAACGTCCCGACGGTCAGCGAGGTGAGGCGCGCCGGGCTCAGGCCCGCCTCGTGGCTGCCGCGCTGCTTCGCCCAGGCCTGGATCTTCGGCTGCAGCACCACCAGGATCAGGGCGAGGATGAGCAGCACCGGGACGACGAGTTCGAACACGGTTTCGGGTAGGTGCAGCAGTAGCCACGAGCCGAGAACCGCACCGCACAGTGACGCCGGGATCTGCCACCGCAGCCGCCGTCCCTGCCCGGCCAGTTCCCGCCGGTACCCCCACGTGCCGGATACGCCACCGGCGACCAGGCCGATCGCGTTCGACATCGTGGCGGTCACCGGAGGGAACCCGAACGCCACCAGGGTGGGGAAGGTGATGAGCGTGCCGCTGCCGACGATGGCGTTGATCGCGCCCGCGCCTACACCGGCTACCAGGATCGCGATGACTTCGAGTGGTGTCACCGAGGCGACGTTACAAGGGCCTCGGAAGGCTCGGCAGCCGGGTTGCACGACCGCAGAGATACAGGGCTGCACGCACAATCGAACCGCATGGACCTTCGTCTGTCAGTACTTCTGCGCACGGTGATTCTTGCGGCCGATCGGCACCATTTCCCCTGTGTTGCAGGGAAATACCCCGTGTTGACGAGGTTCGGGAATGCGGCTAGTGTTCGCTTCAACCATCCAGAGCGACCGAGAGACCTGGCTCGTTGACGTCGCAGCAACCCTTCCGAATTCTTCGGGTGCGGGTGCTACCGCCGGGATCGATGGAAGGCAGCACATGAACTACCTCGCGCGCCCTGCGTGGCGCAGACGGCACATCGACCTGTGCCGGACCACCTCCTGCCACTGTTGACGAGGTCTCACAGCACGCTCACCGGGCATTTCGCCCGGTGAGCGCCTGACGCGCGCCCGCATCCCGCGGAAGACGCGCCCTCCTCCAGTCCCGTTTCCAGGTGAAAGGCCGCCTCAGTGATGTCTGTCGTAAGTGGTGAGGGAGCGTGAGCGCCCCCGTTCGGGCGCGTTCGGCCGCGCCCCTCGATTCAGTGCCCTCCGGCGACGGGGACGCCGCGCTGGAAGTGGCGCGGAGGTGGCATCCGTGGCGGTGGGTCGTCAGCGCCGCCGTGCTGGTACTGCTCGCCCAGTTCGTCCACGGCCTCGCGACCAACCCGGGATGGGACTGGGCGACGTTCGCCAAGTACTTCACCGCCGGCTCCGTGCCGCAGGCCCTGTGGATGACGGTGAAGCTGACATTGTGGGGGACGATCCTCGGATTCGCACTCGGTGTGGTGCTGGCGGTCAGCCGCTTGTCGCACAACCCGGTGCTGCAGGTGATCGCCTGGGTGTACATCTGGGCGTTCCGGTCGATTCCGCTGATCGTGCAGCTTCTGTTCTGGTTCAACATCACGTACCTGTATCAGACTCTGTCGCTGGGCATTCCGTTCGGACCGGGGTTCTTCACATTCGAGGTCAACGGCGTCATCAGCGGCTTCACCGCCGCCGTCATCGGTCTGGCCCTGCACCAGGCCGCGTACTCCGCCGAGATCATCCGCTCCGGCATCATCTCGGTGGACCACGGGCAGGTCGAGGCGGCGCAGTCGCTGGGCATTCCGCGCCGACGCCAGTTCTTCAAGATCGTTCTGCCCCAGGCTATGCGCGGCATCCTGCCGAACGCAGCGAACGAGGTGATCAGCCTGTTCAAGGGCACCTCGATCGTGTCGACGATGGCGATCGCCGAACTGTTCTACCAGGTTCAGGTGATCTTCGGCCGCAACGGCCGCGTCGTACCGCTGCTGATGGTCGCGACGATCTGGTACATCATCCTGACCACGCTGTTGTCGATCGGCCAGTACTACGTCGAGCGGCACTACGCGCGCGGATCGGCTCGGGCACTGCCGCCGACTCCGTGGCAGAAGCTCACCCGGAAGTTCGCCGAGATCCGTGACGCCGGTGTCTCCGTACCGAGAGGTGCCACGAAATGACGGTCGAAGCCAATCCGGCGGAGTTCGCGGTGGAAGTCCGCGGAGTCCACAAGTCGTTCGGCGCACTCGAAGTCCTGCAGGGGGTGGACCTGCTGGTCCGCAAGGGTGAGGTGACGGTGATCCTGGGGCCTTCGGGTTCCGGCAAGTCCACGCTGCTGCGCACGCTCAACCACCTGGAGAAGGTCGACCGGGGCACCATCCGCATCGACGGCGACCTCATCGGCTATCGGCGCAAGGGCAACAAACTGCACGAACTGCGTGAACGCGAGATCCTGAAGCAGCGTTCCCGGATCGGATTCGTGTTCCAGAACTTCACTCTGTTCCCCCACCTCACGGTGCTGGAGAACGTGATCGAGGCGCCGGTGTCAGCGCAGGGCCGCGACCGCGCCGAGGTCGAGGCCGAGGCGATCGCGCTGCTGGAACGGGTCGGCGTGCGCGACAAGGCCCACGAGTACCCGCGACAACTGTCCGGCGGCCAGCAGCAGCGGGTCGCGATCGCGCGGGCCCTCGCACTGCGCCCGGCGGTGATCCTGTTCGACGAGCCCACGTCGGCCCTCGACCCCGAACTGGTCGGTGAGGTCCTCGCCGTGATCAAACAACTGGCACGGGACGGCGCGACCCTCGTGATCGTCACCCACGAGGTGGGCTTCGCGCGGGAGGTCGCCGACACGGCGGTCTTCATGGACGCCGGCGTCGTCGTGGAACAGGGCCCGCCCTCGCAGGTCATCGACAACCCGCAGCACGCCCGCACCACAGCATTCCTCTCCCGAGTTCTCTGATTCTCCACACCTCGGTGTGGATCCCCGAAAGGCACACATGTCCACCGCACGGTTCCGTACGAAGATTCTGGCCTCGGCCCTCACCACCGTCGCGCTGCTCGCCGCCGCGTGCGGGGGCGGCGACATCGAGGACGAGGGATCGGGGCCGACCTCGGCCGCCGGATACAACCTCACCGCAGACCAGAATCGCATCACCACCGACGAGGTCGAGTCGATCGCCGCGAAGGTTCCCCAGCAGATCCGCGACCGCGGCACGCTCATCGTGACTGGCAGCGCCGGTTCCGCCCCGCCCCTGCGTTTCTACGCCGACGACGACAAGACGCTCATCGGCTCGGAGACCGACTTCGCGTACCTGATCGGCGACGTTCTCGGGTTGAAGGTCGATCTCCAGGCCGCCGACTGGGCGCAGAACTTCGTCCGGATCGACTCGGGGGAGGCCGACGCGCTCATCTCGAACGTCACCGTCACCGAGGAGCGGAAGGAGAAGTACGACTTCTCGACGTACCGCCTCGACACGGTCGCGTTCGAGACGAAAAAGGACAGCGGAATTCAGATAAAGGAGCCCAAGGACGTCGCGGGCCTGAAGATCGCGGTCTCCTCCGGCACCAATCAGGAAGCGCTGCTGGTGAAGTGGAGCGAGCAGAACGTCGCTGCGGGGCTCGAACCCACCGACATCACCTATTACCAGAACGTCACCGACTACTACCTTCCCCTCGCGTCGGGCCGGATCGACGCCTACTTCGGGCCCAACCCGTCCTCGTCGTTCCACGTGGCGCAGGCAGGGGAGAGCGAGATCGCCGGAACGTTCTCGGGAGCCGGCGACGCCCTCCAGGGTGAGATCGCCGTGCTCACCAAGAAGGACAACGGACTGGTTACCGCCGTCAACGAGGCCATCAATCACATCATCGAGAACGGCACGTATGCACAGGTTCTCGACCGCTGGAACATCGCGAGCGAGGCCGTCGGCACGTCGGTCGTCAACCCGCCCGGACTCCCGAAGACCAGCTGACAGGAGGACCAGTGACCGAGAGGACCGAATCCGTGCAGACCGTGTTCGTCGATCAGACGGATCCACTGGCCGCACCGCTGCTCGAAGAACTGGCGATCGAGTACAGCACTCGGTACGAGCGCACCCGCGACGAGATCTACGAAAATCTCAGCACGTATCCGGCGGAGGAGTTCGCCGCACCGGGTGGCGCGTTGCTCGTCGTGGTCGAGGACGGGACGTCCGTGGCGGGCGGGGCCTTCCGCCGCTACGACGACACAACTGCCGAACTCAAACGGATCTGGACCTCGTCGGCACACCGCCGCCGCGGCCTCGGACGAATCGTGCTGCGGGAGCTCGAGGCCGAGATCGTCCGGGCCGGCTATTCCCGCATCTTCCTCACCACGGGGCCGCGGCAGCCCGAGGCGGTGGCCCTGTATCTGGCGGCGGGGTACACGGCACTGTTCGACCGCTCCCTCCCACCGCAGGACGTCGGAATCCACGGTTTCGAGAAGATCCTGCACACCGCTATCGCTCTGCCTTCCGCCTGTGCCGCAAAGGAGTACGAGTCCGTATGAAATTTCTGCTGATGAGCCTGATCACTCACCAACCGGATCCGGTGACAGGGGAGAAGATCGGCACCGCAGCCAGGCTGCAGGAGGTCGTGGAGTCCGCCGTCCTCGCCGAGCAACTCGGGTACGACGGGTTCGCGGTGGGCGAGCGCCACGAACATCCCTTCCTGTCCTCGTCCCCACCCGTGGTGCTCAGCGCCATCGCGGCGCGCACCAGCACGCTGCAGTTGTGGACGGCGGTGACCACGCTGAGCCTGCTCGACCCCGTCCGTGCGTTCGAGGACTACTCGACGCTGGACAACCTGTCGGGCGGCCGGCTGCAGCTCATCATCGGCAAGGGCAACGGCACCGCGCAGGCGGAGCTGTTCCAGGTCACCCCGGACGATCAGTGGGACCGCAACCGCGAGGGCTACGAACTGTTCCGGCAGTTGTGGGAGAGCGAGGACGTCACCTGGGAAGGCACGTTCCGGCCGTCTCTCGAGCACGCCGTCGCACTGCCGCGCCCGCTGCAGCGGCGGATCCGGATCTGGCACGGCAGCGCGACGAGCAAGGAATCAGTGGATCTCGCTGCCCGCTACGGTGATCCGATCTTCTCCGCGAACGTCACGTACCCCATCGACTCGTACGCCGAACTCGTCCGGCACTACCGCGAACGGTGGGCCCACTACGGTCACGATCCCGCCGACGCCCTCGTCGGCGCCGGAACTGCCGGGTTCTACGTGACGCCGAACTCACAGGATACGCTCGACGTGTGGCGGCCGATTCACGCCGCTCGCCTCGACTTCGCCCGCAGGGCAGGACTTCCGGTGGTGTTCGAGACCGTCGAGGACTTCGTCGAACGCAGCTCCGCACTGATCGGCAGCCCGCAGCAGGTGATCGACAAGGTGCAGCGCTACCACGAGCAGTTCGGCCACGAGGTGATCCACCTGAGCGCTGACCGCGTCGGCAGCGACAAGCAGCACCGCGAAAGCCTGGAGCTGTTCCAGGCCGAGGTGGCACCCGCGCTGCGCGAGACCATTCCGAGCCGACCCCTCACGGCCGGCACCGAGGAGGAAACCGCATGAGCCTGGTTCTGGGCATCGAACTCGACGGCGAGGGTGCGCATCCCGAAGCCTGGCGGCGAGCCGCGCACACACCGGACCGGTTGCTGACCGGGCGAACGGTGGCGGACCGGGTCGCGGCAGCGGAGAACGCCGGGTTCACGTTCGCCTCCTTCGGCGATTCGCTCCTGCCCCCCCGGCGCCGACGGGGGACCCGTGGGCCGGATCGACGCGGTGAACCGCGCAGCGTTCGTCGCCGCGGCCACCAGCACGATCGGTCTCGTACCGGTCGTCGGCACCACATACGCCGAGCCGTTCCACACGTCCTCCCAGCTCGCGACGCTCGACTACGCGTCGCGCGGTCGTGGCGGCTGGATCGCAGCCCGCGACACCGACCCGCGGGTCGCGAGCGCACTGGGCCGACCCGAGGTCACCGCACCCGCCGACCTCGCGCGGGAGGAACGGGACGCGATCACCGTGGTCCGGGACCTGTGGGATTCGTGGGAGGACGACGCGGTGATCCGCGACCACGCTACCGGGCGTTTCGTCGACCGCGACCGATTGCACTACATCGACTTCCAGTGTGAGACCTACTCGGTGAAGGGTCCGGCCATCGTGCCACGACCGCCGCAGGGGCAACTGGTGGTGTTCGGCTCCGAGGGGAACACGGATCCGTCGCTGGTCGACGTGGTGCTGGTGTCCGGACCGACACTCGAGGACACCAGCGCGGCCGCCGGGCGCGCGAAGGCAGGCGGCGCACCGCTGGTGTTCGCCGAACTGGATGTGGCACTCGGCTCGTCCCCCCCTGCCCCGCCGAGCGGACGGCTGTCGTTCGCCGGCGATGCCACCGGGCTGCTGGAACTGCTGCGCGCCCTGGATGCGCACGTCGACGGTGTGCGCCTGCATCCCGCCGTCGTCGACGAGGATCTTCCGGTGCTCGCGCGGTCCGTGGTCCCGGCACTCCTGCGCGCCGGCATCGCCCACCGCCCCGTCCCCGGTTCGACCCTGCGCAGCACGCTCGGCCTCGACCGTCCCGTCACCCGATTCCAGGCCGAGCGCCTCGAAGACTCCTCTCGCTGAAAGGTTGTGGAGAACATGACCGACAACTCGTACGCCAGACCCGGCGCCCAGGTGCACTTCGGTGTCTTCTTCCAGGGCGTCAACCACACGACGATCTGGTCCGATCCGTCGAGCGGATCGCAGATCGACTTCGAAACGTTCCGTCGGGTGGCACTGACCGCCGAGAGGGGCCTGTTCGACGCCTTCTTCCTCGGTGAGGGCCTGCGCCTGCGGGAACAGGAAGGCAAGATCCTCGATCTCGACATCGTGGGCAGGCCGGACGCGATCACCCAGCTCGCGGCGCTGGCCGGCATCACCCGGCACATCGGGTTGGTGGCCACCCAGAACACCACCTACAACGAGCCGGCCGACCTCGCCCGGCGGCTGTCCGGGCTGGACCTGCTGTCCGGTGGCCGTGCCGGCTGGAACGCCGTCACCACGGACAACGCGTGGACCGGTGAGAACTTCCGGCGCGGCGGCTTCCTCGATCACGCGGACAGGTACGAGCGGGCCGGGCAGTTCCTCGACACCGCCCGGGCGATCTGGGATGCGTGGGCCGACGGCGCGGTCGCGACGAGCACCGACGCGCCGTCGTGGTCGACCCCGGACGGGGTGCGGGAGGTGTCCCGGCGCACGCCGCAGTTCGACGTCACGATCACTCCCACGCTGCCGCGCAGCGCCCAGGGGCATCCCGTCATCTTCCAGGCCGGCGACTCACCGGCGGGCAGGGACTTCGCGGCCGCGCACACCGACGTGATCTTCTCCCGGCACGGAACGCATTTCGGCGAGGCGCTCGCCTTCGCCGAGGACATCAGGGCGAGACTGCGTCGTGCCGGGCGCCCCGAGGACGACGTCAAGATTCTGCCGGGCACGCAGATCGTGCTCGCGGAGAACGCGTCCGAGGTGGAGGAGAAGGTGCGCTGGGTTCTCGAGGGCCAGTACACCGGGCAGACGGCGTTGTCTCTGGTCGGGCAGGTGTGGGGCCGCGATCTGTCCGATCGCGACCCGGACGGTCCACTGCCCGAATTCGATCCGGTGCCCGCGCCGATCTCCGTCACCCGCGGCGCGGCGCGTGACGGAAAGGATCCGCTCGCCATCGCCCGGGAATGGCGGGCCCTGGCAGAGGCACAGAACCTGTCGCTGCGTCAGGTCGCGATCGCGACCACCCAGCGGTCCGGTTTCGCGGGCACCCCCGGGCAGGTCGCCGACGAACTCACCCGGTGGGTTCGCAGTGGGGCCACGGACGGGTTCAACATCTCGCCGTATCTGGTGCCCACCGGACTCGACGAGATCGTCGACCTGCTGGTGCCCAAATTGCAGGAGCGAGGCTCGTACCGAACGGAATACGAAGGCTCCACCCTGCGCGAACATCTCGGTCTCCGCCCCGCTCTGTCGCGGCGGGAACTCCCGCCCCGGCAGGCAGTGGGGTAACGGGGGTCCGTGTGGCGCGGCGACCGGCGATCTCTTACACTCGGTAACGACCATCCAGAGCGACCGAGAGACCTGGCTCGTTGACGTCGCAGCAACCCCCCGCCCTGCGGGTGCGGGTGCTACCGCCGGGATCGATGGAGGAACGATGTTGACCGAAGGTTTCGTGAGCGCCTGGGGGCGTCTCCACGTCGATCTCTGCCGGCTGTCCACCTCGATCTGTCACAGCTGACCTGACACCCCGATCCGTCGGGGTTCCGGCTCTTCACACCGCATCCGCGTCGGATCCGGTGTCCCTCACCTTCCTGTGCGCGTGAGCGCTGCCGAATAGTCTCGGCAGCGCGCACGGCACTTCTTCGAGATCACGGAGTTCTCGGTGCCATCAGTGCTTTTGTCCTCGCCCTACCGCATCGCAGCAGGTATCGGTGCCGCTGCCGTGCTGGCCACGGCACTCACCGCCTGCGGTGGCGGTTCCAGCAGTCCCTCCGCGGATGCGGGCCCCGCACAGCCGGGCGGCACACTCCGCTACGGCCTGTCCCAGGCACCCACGTGCGCCGACCCGGCGCAGTCAGGCACGAACCAGACGATCTACGTGGCCCGTCAGGTGGTGGACTCGCTCACCGACCAGGACCCGGCAACGGGTGAACTGAAGCCGTGGCTCGCCGAGAGCTGGGAAACCGACGCCGACGCGTCCTCCTTCACGTTCCACCTGAAGGAGGGGGTGACGTTCAGTGACGGAACACCTTTCACCGCGGAGTCGGTGAAGAAGAATCTCGACGCCATCGTGAACGCCCTCTCCGGCGCCAAGGCCCCGCTCGGTGCCAGCTACCTCGCCGGTTACACCGGTACCACCGTGATCGACCCGCTGACCGCGCAGGTCGACTTCGCCGCACCCAACGCGCAGTTCCTTCAGGCGTCGTCCACCCCGCAGCTGGGCATCCTGTCCGATGCGTCCGTCGTGAGGTCCGCCGAAGAGCGGTGCACCGGCAACATCTCGGGCACCGGGCCGTTCACGTACGCCGACTACCAGCAGGACAAGTCGGTCACCCTCGCCAAGCGTGCCGGATACAACTGGGGTTCGGACGTGTTCGGCCACGACGGCGAGGCCTACCTCGACACCATCGAGTTCAGTGTCGTGCCCGAATCCGGCGTCCGCACGGGCAGCCTGTCCTCGGGACAGCTGGACGCGATCAGCGACGCGTTGCCGCAGGACGCCCCGCAGATCGAAGGCGCGGGCGGGCAGGTGCTCACCACGTCGAACCCCGGGACCCCGTTCGGCTTCCAGCCCAACGTGACTCGCGGACCGCTCGTCGACCCCGTCGTGCGCAGCGCGCTGGTCCCGGCGATCAACCGGCAGGAACTGGTCGACACCGTGCTCGGGCCCAACTTCACGCCCGCCACCAGCACGCTGGCCAGCCGCACCCCCGGCTACGTGTCGCTGCCGGACGTGACGTACGACCCGGAGAAGGCGAAGTCGATTCTGGATCAGGCGGGCTGGGTTCCCGGTGCCGACGGCATCCGGGAGAAGGGCGGTCAGAAGCTGAGCTTCCCCGTTCTGTTCAGCTCGGTGTTCGCCGGCAACCAGGCCATTCTCGAACTGGTGCAGCAGCAGCTCAAAGAGGTGGGAGTGGATCTGCAGCTGAATCTCGTGTCCACTCCTGAGGCCACCGCCCGCCAGAATGCCAAGGACTTCGACGCCACCTACTACAACAGCACCCGCGCCGACGGTGACATCCTCCGCACCCAGTTCGGCCTCGAGGGCCGCAACCTGAACAACCGCGGACCGATTCCCGCGCTCGACGACGTGCTCGCGAAGCAGCTCGCCACCACCGACACCACCGAGCGGAGCGCGCTCGTCGCCGACGCCCAGCAGCAGGTGCTCGACAACGGCCTGTGGATCCCCACGGTGGAGTTGTCGCAGGCGATCGGCGCCGGCCCGAACGTGCAGGACCTGAAGTTCGAGGCCTCGGCCCGGCTCCAGTTCTTCGACACCTGGATCAGCGGACGCTGAGCCATGATTCGCTACCTCGGACTACGTGTGCTGCAGGCGATCGCCGTCCTGTGGGCGACGTTCACCGTGTCGTTCGCCGTGCTGTTCCTGCTGCCGTCCGACCCGGTGAGCATCGCCGTCGACTCGGCGACCACCGGAACGACGGTCGACGCGGCCGCCGTCGCGGAGTTGCAGGCCCGGTACGGCCTCGACCAGCCGGTGTGGGTGCAGTACTGGAACTCCCTGAGCCACGCCGTCCGCGGTGACTTCGGGTACTCAATCGCCACCGGGCAATCGGTGACCGAGGCCATCGGGAACGCGGTGCCCAGCACGCTCGCGCTGGCATCCGCGGCGCTGGTTCTCGCGGTCGTGTTCGGGGCAGCGGTCGCGTTCCTCGCCACCTACACGAGGGTCCATTGGGTGCGGAATCTGCTGTTCTCACTTCCTCCGCTCGGTGTCGCGGTGCCGCCGTTCTGGGTGGGACTGATTCTGCTGCAGCTGTTCTCGTTCCGATTGAAGGCCTTCCCGGCGTTCGGTGACCAGGGGATCGCGACGCTGGTGCTCCCCGCGGTGACGCTCGCGCTGCCGACCGGCGCCGTGATCGCGCAGGTGCTCGCGGCGAGTCTGCAGACCACGTGGCGGCAGCCGTTCATCGAAGCCGCGCGGGCGAAGGGTGCGTCTCGCTGGCAGATCCAGACCCGGCACGCGCTGCGCCTGTCGAGCATTCCCGCGTTCACCATCGCCGGTGTGCTCGTGGGTAATCTGCTGGCCGGATCGGTCGTCGTCGAGACGGTGTTCTCGCGCGCCGGAGTGGGGCGGCTCACCCAGACTTCCGTGATGGCGCAAGACATTCCGGTGGTCCAGGGAATCGTGGTGCTGAGCTCCGTCGTCTATGTACTCGTCAATCTCGCCGTCGATCTGCTCTACCCGCTGATCGATCCGAGGATCGTCGAGGGCAGACGCAGTTCCGACACCAGCGCCACCGCGGATGTGGAGGAGAAGGTTCATGTCTGACATCCTCACCAGGGAACTGATCGACGAGGCCGAGGGTTTCGGAACTCCGCCGATCGACCCGCCTCCCGCGATCGTGTCCGAGTCGGACAGCCGCGGACGCCGCGTGGTGACGTGGTTGCGTCGCAATCTCGCGCTCGTGGCCTCGGCCGCCGTGCTCCTTGTCGCGGTCGGATTCGCGGTGGCGCCGTCGGTGTTCGCGAGCGGTGACCCGCTGGTCGGGGTGCCCGCCCAGAAACTGCAGGCGCCGAGTGCCGCACATTGGTTCGGCACCGACAACATCGGCCGCGACGTGTATACCCGCGTGGTGCACGGGGCCGGATTGTCGCTGACCGCAACGCTGTTGGCCGTGGGGATCGCGCTGGTGGCCGGTTCGCTGATCGGCCTGCTGTCCGGTGCCGTCGGAGGGGCGCTGGACGCCGTCCTGATGCGGGTCGTCGACGTCCTCCTGTCGATCCCCGCGCTGCTGCTCTCGCTCGCACTGGTGACCGCGCTGGGGTTCGGCACCGTCAACGTGGCCATCGCGGTGGGAGTGTCACTGATCGCGAACTTCGCCCGCGTGATGCGTTCGGAGGTGCTGCGCGTACGCCGGTCTCTGTACGTCGAGGCGGCATTCGCGTCGGGTGTCCGCTGGCACACGGTGTTGCGCCGGCACGTGCTGCGGAACTCGTACCCGCCCGTCGTGGCACTCGCCGCCGTCGAGTTCGGGATGGCGGTCCTCGCGGTGTCGTCGCTGAGCTTCCTCGGGTTCGGTGCGGTGCCGCCCACCCCGGAATGGGGCTCGCTGATCTCCGAGGGCCGGAACTACCTCGCCACCGCGTGGTGGATGACCACCCTGCCCGGACTGGTGATCGTGGCCGTCGTGCTGTCGGCGCACCGACTCGGGCATGCACTCGAACAGAGGGAAGTGCGATGAGTTCGACTACTGCTGCGGCAGGTACCACGGCGCCGCTCCTGCAGGTTTCCGGACTGCGGGTGGCATACGGGAGCGTGAGCGATCCGGTCGTGGCCGTGAAGGGCGTCGACCTCACGGTCTCGCGCGGGGAGGTGGTGGCCGTGGTCGGCGAGTCCGGCTCCGGAAAATCCACCACCGCGCATGCCATCCTCGGACTGCTCAGCGGATCCGGGCGGGCGGTCGCCGGCACCGTCACGTTCGACGGTGAGCGTCTCGACACCAAGTCGGAGCGCGCACTCGGCCGGGTTCGCGGCGCCCGGATCGGCCTGGTTCCCCAGGATCCGACGACGTCGCTCAACCCCGTCCTGCGGGTCGGCGCCCAGGTGGCGGAGGTGCTCCGGATCCACGGTCTCGCCGACCGGCGGACGGCAGGCATCGAGGCGGTGCGCATTCTCGCCGAGGCCGGGATCGACAAGCCCGAGGTGCGGGCGAGACAGTACCCGCAGGACCTGTCGGGCGGGCAACGGCAGCGCGTCCTGATCGGGATCGCCCTGGCGTGCAGCCCCGAACTCGTGATCGCGGACGAACCGACCAGCGCGCTCGACGTCACGGTGCAGCGCCGGATTCTCGATCACCTCGACGCGCGGATCGCCGAATCCGGCACCGCGGTCCTGCTGATCACCCACGATCTGGGTGTCGCCGCCGACCGTGCCGACCGGATCGTGGTGATGAGCCAGGGTGAGGTGGTGGAAACGGGCCCCACCCGCGAGATCCTGGAGAACCCACGGCACGAGTACACCCGCACCCTACTGGCCGCGGCGCCGAGTCTCTCGGTGGTGCGGGGGCCCAGCCGCGCCGCGGAGGCGGGCGGAGCCGAACCCGATGTCCTGCTGCGCGTGTCCGGGGTGTCCAAGACGTTCCCGATCGATCGGCGCACGGCCATCGACGCCGTCCAGGACGTGTCGTTCGAGGTCCCGCGCGGCCGCACGCTGTCGCTGGTGGGGGAGTCCGGGTCCGGCAAGTCCACGGTGGCCCGGATCGCGATCCGGTTGGAATCTCCCTCCGCGGGCCGCGTCGAGTTCGACTGCCGGGACATCACCACCCTGCGCGGCGGTGCGCTGCGAGCACTGCGCCGCCGAGTGCAGATCGTGTACCAGAACCCGTATGCGTCCCTCGATCCGAAGCTGGCGATCGCGGACATCGTGGCGGAACCACTCGGTGCGTTCGGTGTCGGCACCAGGGCGGAACGGACGGCACGAGTCGCCGAACTGCTCGAACAGGTCGCGTTGCCGCGCACCTACCTCGAACGCAGACCGGCAGAGCTGTCCGGTGGGCAACGGCAGCGGGTCGCCATCGCCCGCGCGCTCGCCCTGCACCCCGAACTCGTCGTGCTCGACGAACCGGTGTCGGCGCTGGACGTCTCGGTGCAGTCACAGATCCTCGGGCTGCTCGAGAGCCTGCAGCGGGAACTCGGGCTGAGCTACCTCTTCATCTCACACGACCTCGCCGTGGTCCGGCAGATCAGCGACACGGTCGCGGTGATGCGGTCCGGACGCATCGTCGAATCGGGCGCCGCGGCAGAAATATTCGACAATCCCCGCCACGACTACACCCGGCAGCTGCTCGACGCCATCCCGGGACGATCCGTCGTGCGCCCACGTTCTGCACAGCTGGAGGAATCGATTCATGCCTGAGTCACACGACCCGCTCGTCGCCGTCGATCTGTACGGCACGGGGATCCATCCGCAGTCCTGGCGTCGTCCGGACTCGCGCGCCGAGGACCTCTTCACCCCCGGCTACTGGACCGGCCTGCTCGGGCAGGCCGACTCGGCCGGAGTGGACCTCGCCTTCGTCGGCGATACCTTCGCGATCGCCACCACGGGACATGCCGATCAGCGTGGGCACCTGGACGCGGTGGCGATCGCGGCACGGGCCGTCGCGTCCACCGAGCGCATCGGCCTGGTTCCGACGGTGACCGTCACCCACACCGAACCGTTCCACGTGTCCAAGGCCATCGCGAGCCTCGACCACGCGTCGCTCGGCCGCGCCGGGTGGCAGGTGGACGTGTCGGCCGGCCAGGCGCAGGCGAATCTGTTCGGGCGCAAGGACGCACAGGATGCCGAGAGTCTGTGGGCGGAGGCGGCCGACGCGATCGAGGTCGTCAGTCTGCTGTGGGACAGCTGGGAGGACGATGCCGAGATCCGCGACGTGCCCACCGGCCGCTTCATCGACCGGGACAAGCTGCACTACATCGATTTCGAGGGCACGCAATTCTCCGTGAAGGGTCCCTCGATCACGCCGCGGTCGCCGCAGGGACAGTCGCTGATCGTGATCGGTGCGCGGGACGAGCACTCCACCCGGGTCGCCGCCGCGCGCGCCGACGTGATCCGCATCGGCGCACCCACCGTGGACACCGCGCGTGACGTCGCGGACCGGGTGCGACGTGCTGCGGTCGAGGCCGGCCGGGCCCCCGCTTCGCTCCGGATCCTGCTGGACGTCGAGGTGGTGATCGCCGAGACCGCCGACACGGCGGAACGCGACCTCGCCCAGCTCGAGAACTGGTCCGGCGGCCGCTACGAGCCGGCGTCGATTCTCCACCGCGGAGACGCGAGGGGACTGTCCCGGCTGATCACCGACGTGGTGGACACCGGGGGCGTCGACGGGGTCACCCTCCGGCCGCTGGCGCTGACGTCCGGCCTGAACGAGATCACCGAACGCGTCCTGCCGCTGCTGCGGCCGGGCGGCCGGGCGTCCGACAGCGGAGTGCTCCGGGAGCGGCTCGGCTTCACCCGTCCCGACAATCACTTCGCCGGACAGGACTGACATCATGAGCAACCAGCGCAAGCAGATTCATCTCGCGGCCCACTTCCCCGGCGTCAACAACACCACCGTGTGGAGCGACCCCGAATCGAAGAGCCAGATCGACTTCGACTCGTTCGTGCACCTCGCGGAGACCGCCGAACGCGGATTGTTCGACTTCTTCTTCCTCGCCGAGGGCCTGCGCCTACGTGAGCACCGGGGCCTGATCCACGACCTCGACGTGGTGGGCCGCCCCGACACGTTGACGGTGCTCGGCGCACTCGCCGGAGTCACCACGCATCTGGGCCTGGCGGGAACGATCAACACCACGTTCAACGAACCGTACGAGCTGGCACGCCAATTCGCCTCGCTCGACCACCTGTCCGACGGCCGGGCCGCGTGGAACATGGTGACGTCCTCGGACGCGTTCACGGGGGAGAACTTCCGGCGCGGGGGATACCTCGACAAGGCCGACCGGTACGTCCGCGCAGGCGAACTGATCGAGGGCGCCCGCAAGTTCTGGGACAGCTGGGATCAGGATGCGCTGCAGATCGACCGCGCCCGGGGAGTGTTCGCCGCGGACCACTCGATCCGCGACGTCACCCACTCCGGCTCCCAGTTCGACATCCGGGGACGATTCACGATTCCCCGGAGCCCGCAGGGGCACCCGGTGCTGCTGCAGGCCGGCGACTCCGATCAGGGCCGCGAATTCGGGGCCTCGCAGGCGGACGCGATCTTCACCATCCACGGGTCGCTCGAGGACGGCCAGAAGTTCTACACGGACGTCAAGGGCAGGCTGGCGAAGTACGGGCGCAGCCACGACGATCTCAAGGTACTGCCCGCGGCGACCTTCGTGCTGGGCGACTCCGCGGCGGACGCGGCCGAGCGCGCCGATCACATCCGGCACCAGCAGGTGGGCCCGCAGACGGCGATCGCGTTTCTCGAACAGGTCTGGGGTCGTGACCTTTCCGCATACGACCCGGACGGTCCGCTGCCGGACGTCGAACCGGCCGACGACACGAACATCACCCGCGGCCGGGTGCGGCACGCGAAGGACCCCAACGAGATCGCTGCCGCGTGGCGGGCGAAGGCCGAAGCCGAGAAGCTCAGCATCCGTGAACTGATCATCGTGGTCACCACCCGCCAGCAGTTCGTCGGCACCGCCGCCCAGGTGGCCGAGGAGATCGACCGCTACGTGCAGGCGGACGCGTGCGACGGCTTCATCCTGGTACCGCACCTCACTCCGGCCGGGCTCGACGAGTTCGTCGAGAAGGTGGTCCCGGAATTGCAGAACCGCGGCAGCTTCCGCTCCGAGTACTCGGGGACGACCCTGCGCAGTCATCTCGGACTGCGCCATCCACATCACCAGACAGAAGGAGTTCGGGCATCATGACCGCAGTCACGGCAGGCGCGACATTCGAGCAGGACTGGCAGGACTGGCATTCGGCGCGGGAGGAGTCTTTCCGCGACCCGCTGGGATGGCTGAGTCTCACGGCGTTGCACTGGCTCGTCGAGACCGACACCACGTTCCCCGACCTGCCCGGGAAGTGGCGGGCCGACGCGGACGGGGTGGTGATCACGGCCACCGCCGACGCCGGTCTCGAGATCGACGGCGACGCGATCGACGGCACGGCGACCCTCGCACCTCTGGCGGGTGCACCGGGTCTGCTCGTGCGGCACGGGAGCCGCGACATCGAGGTGATCCGGAGGACCGGTGACGTCGCCCTGCGGATCCACGATCCCGAGGCGGGCACCCTCGCCGCGTTCACCGGCATCCCGACGTTCCTGCCCGCGCGGCAGTGGGCCGTGCCGGCAACGTTCACCCCGTTCCCGCAGTCCCGGGTCGTGACGACGGGTGCGGTCGTCGAGGGACTCGAGCACCACCACACAGCGCTGGGCTCACTCGCATTCGAGTACGACGGCGCCGCACACGAACTCGTCGCGTTCGCAGGCAAGAACGGTGGCCTGCACGTCCTGTTCACCGACGCCACCAGCGGGGTCAGCACGTACCCCGCGGCGCGGTCCCTGGCCGTGGACGCCCCCGCCGCCGACGGTCGGGTGATCCTCGATTTCAACCGGGCGGCCAACCTGCCGTGCGCGTTCACCGATTACGCCACCTGCCCGGTCGCGCCCGCCGAGAACCGGTTGACGCTCGCGGTCGAAGCCGGCGAGAAGAACCCGCGGTAGGCATGGCCGAGAAGCAGGTCGTGCTCGGGGCGGCGGCGCCCGCGGGCCGCGGAGTTCGTCGACACCGCCCGCACGCTGTGGGATTCCTGGGCCCAGGGGGTCGTCACCGTCGACCGGGATGCGGGTCGATTCGTCTCGGACCCCACCGCAGGCGCGTTCTATCACCGGGGCAGGCACTTCGACATCGGTGGACGCTTCACCGTCCCGCGGAGCCCGCAAGCGCAACCGGTGGTGATCGTGTCGGGTGACGGCCCGGAGGCCCGGGATCTCGCCGCCCGGCACGGCGACGTGATCATCGCCCCGCTCGGCACGTTCGAGGCCGGTCGCGCGTTCTACGACGACCTCGCGCGCCGCACGGTCGAGGCAGGCAGACCCGCCGGTGCGGTGAAGGTTCTGTCGGCCGCGACGTTCGTGGGTACCGCCGCGTCCGTCGTGGACCGGATCGTCCGGTGGGTCCGCGAGGACGCAGCGGACGGGTTCGTCCTGCCGTCCCACCTCACCCCGGACGAACTCGCCCTGTTCGCCGACACGGTGGTGCCGTTGCTGCAGGACCGCGGTGTTCTGCGCACCGAATACATCACCGCCACGCTGCGGCAGCACCTCGGACTCGGTGCCCCGCGCAGCCATCGCGCTGTCAATCCCCGCTCTCTCCAGAAGGTGCCCTCATGACCACTCCGTTGTCCGTCCTCGATCTGTCGCCCGTCAGCGAGGGCACCACCGCCCGCACCGCGCTGCGGAACACCGTCGACCTCGCCCGGCACGCCGAGGAGTGGGGATACAAGCGGTACTGGGTTGCCGAACACCACTTCGTGGGCGTCGCCAGTTCCTCACCTGCCGTGCTCGTCGGGATCCTGGCCGCGGCGACCAGCACGCTCCGGGTCGGCGCCGCCGCGGTGCAGTTGGGCCACACCACCGCAGCGGCCGTCGTCGAGGCGTTCGGCACCGTCGACGCGCTGTACCCGGGTCGCCTGGACCTCGGGCTCGGGCGGTCGGGCCAGCGGCGGGCCGAGGCGCTGAAAGCCGTTGCGGAACGCAACAACCAGCCGGCCCCGCCCCGCCGGGAGACGGAGATCCGCGACGGCGTCGTGATCCCGGCACCGTTCGACCCGTCCGGGCTCCTGCTGTCTCCGCGGCTCACAGCGGCGCAGTCGGTACTGCAGCAGCCGGGCGCGCTGTCGCCCGCATTCGACCAGCAGGTCGACGACATCCTGGCACTGCTCGACGGCACGTACCGCACCCCGGACGGGATCGAGCTCCACGCCAGCCCCGGCGAGGGCGCCGACGTCGAGGTGTGGGTGTTCGGCATCAGCGCGGGACCGAGCGCCGAACTGGCCGGGGGCCTGGGGTTGCCTTTCGGAGCGAACTACCACGTGAGCCCGTCGACGACGCTCGAGGCGGTCGAGGCCTACCGCACCGCGTTCCGCCCGTCGTCGCAGCTGCAGAAGCCGTACGTCGTCGTCTCCGCCGACGCGGTCGTGGCGGAGGACGACGCGACCGCGAAGGAACTGGCGTCGACGTTCGCGCACTGGACGCACAGCATCCGCAGTGGACACGGTGCAATCCCGTATCCGGACCCTGCGCACACGGCACCGCTCGGCGAGACGGAACGCGCGGCGGTCGAGGACCGGCTGATCACCCAGTTCGTGGGCGCACCGGCCACCGTCGCGGACCGACTCGACAGTCTGCGAAGGCTCACCGACGCCGACGAACTGGTGATCACCAGCGTCACCCACGATCACGGCGACCGGCTGCGCTCCTACGAGCTGCTCGCAGCGGAGTGGGGACTGCCGGGCCTGCTGGCCGCCTGAGAGCACGATGATTGAACGCTGGTCCAAATGGGAATCCCACGCCCATGGACACAGCACATGCCCCTGTGCCCGAGTCCCGTGACGAGCTGGTCGAGCAGCTACGAAAGTACCTGAGCTCGATCACGTCGACGGAACTCGGACCCGACGACGACTACTTCACCCTGGGATTGGTGAGTTCGTTGCGGGCCCTGGAGATCGTCACGTACATCGAAGGCTCCCACGACGTCGTGGTCGAGGTGGAGGATCTCGATCTCGACAACTTCCGTACCGCAGCGCGGGTAGCGGGCTTCATTCGGAGAAAGCGGGGCGAGCAGCTTCGTGCGACGGACGGGGCGGCGCCGTGATCGGTATCGATACACTCGTCGCCTCCGCCGAGACGGACGCCGCCACCTGGGACGAGACCGGACTGCCGGTCGACGTCATCGAGGCCGCCGCACGGGCGGGAGTCCTCGGGCTGGACCGGACGACGGACTGCCGGGGACTCGGCCTGACCGCGGCCGAACTCGGCTCCGTCGCAGAAAGACTCGGAGCGGTCTGCACGTCGTTGCGCTCGCTGCTGACCGTGCAGGGGATGGTGAACGCCGCCCTCGATCGGTGGGGCACCGCCGAACAGCGGGCGCAGTGGGTGCCGGCCCTGGCGACCGGTGAACTCCTCGCCGGATTCGCCGCCACCGAATCCGGAGCAGGCAGCGACCTCTCCTCTGTGACTACCAGTTTCGAGGCGCACGGCTCCGATCACCGGATCTCCGGACGGAAACTGTGGGTCACGTTCGGCGAGGTCGCGGACGTACTGCTCGTCCTCGGCCGGTCGCCGGCCGGGCTGACGACCGCGCTGGTCGAAACGGACGCACCCGGAGTGTCCGTCGAACCGATCCACGGGCAGCTGGGCATGCGCGGCGCCCGGATCGCGCACATCGCGTTGGACGGCGTCGTCGTCCCCGCCGACCACCTGATCGCACCGCCGGGATTCGGGCTGTCCCACGTCGTCGGCACCGCCCTGGACCACGGCCGGTACACCATCGCCTGGGGGTGCGCCGGGATGGCGCGCGGGTGTCTCGCCGACGCCGCCGCGCACGCGTCCACCCGCGTGCAGGGCAGCGCCGTGCTGTCCGAGCACGACTCGGTCCGCGCGATCGTCGGTCGTAGCTGGGTCGATGCCGCCGGGGCTCGCGCGCTGTGCGAACGGGCCGCCGAACAACGCGATGCCCACGAGCCCAGCGCGCTCTTCACGACGATCGCCGCGAAATACGCCGCTGCCCGGGTCGCCGCGTCGGTGAGCCAGCAGGCGGTCCAGGTGCTCGGGGCCGTCGGGTGCGCCCCCGGCAGCAGGGTGGGGCGCTTCTTCCGCGACGCCAAGGTCATGCAGATCATCGAGGGCGCGACGGAGGTCGCCGAACTCCAGATCGGTGACTACGTGCTCGGGGGAGGTGCGCCATGACGGCCGACCGACCGGTCACGATCGACTCGGTCGCGCTCTGGTTCCCGGACGACGAGGTGACCGTGGCCGGCCTGCCCGAGCTCGACGAACTGCCGATCGCTCAGCGCGAGCACGCATTGTCACTGGGCATCGACACGGTGCGGATCGGAATCGGGCTCTCCGAGGTGGATCTGGCGCAGGCGGCAGCGGACGAGGCGCTCCGGAAGGCGGGCCTCGACGCCACCGAACTCGACGCGCTGCTGCTCGTCCAGGGCCGGGTTCCGCAGTACCTGCTCGCGTCCGAGGCGACCAGGCTGCAGCACCTGCTCGGTGCGACCCAGGCGTTCACCACCGGTGTGGGTGACCTCGGGTGCGTGTCCGTCTCGGCGGCGTTCGCGCTCGCGTCGGCATTGCTCCGCGGCGACCCCCGTTGCCAGAACGTCCTCGTCGTCGCGGCGGCGAAGACACCTACCCGGTTGCGGTACCGGTCGCCGATGACGCTCCTGGGTGACGGCGCCGCCGCGGTCCTGCTGACGACGTCGGGGACCGGCCGGTACGAACTCGTCGACCAGATGATCCGCAGCGACGGAAAATACGCCGACCTGTTCCACATCGACTACCGCGACGTCCGCGAAGCCGACTGGGTCGAGGAATGCGCCGACGAACCCACATACTCGTTCCGTCTCGCGGTCGAGAGCCGGAAGCGGTTCACGGAGATCAACGCGGACCTGCTGGCCCGGAACGGGCTGCAGCAGGACGCGATCGGCGTGTTCCTCATGCAGAACCTGTCGCTCGGTGCGTTCACGTTCTGGCAGGAGGCACTCGATGTCACCATCGATCCCGTCTGCCGCGACAACCTGGCCCGCTTCGGCCACCTCGGATCCGTCGACGTCGCGGCGAACCTCGAGCACGCTGCGTCCGTACAGGCGCCCGGCGACTACTGCGTGATCATGAACAGCAGCCCGGTCGCGGCGTGGAGCAGCGCGCTGCTCCGACGCCTGCCGGATCGACCCGGGCACGGGAAGTGATCGCGATGGAGCAGACGGTGAAGTGCGTGGTCTGGGATCTCGACGACACCATCTGGGACGGCGTCGTCCTCGAACAGGACGCCCCCGTGCCGAAAGCCGACGCCCTCCGTGCCCTGGACGTGCTCGACCGTCGCGGCATCCTGCACGCCGTGGCGAGCCGCGGCGAATACGAACCCGCCGCCGCGCACCTGCGCATGCACGGGATCGAGGAACTGTTCTGCGCCGTCGACGTCGGCTGGGGCCCGAAGTCGGAGGCCGTGCGCCGCATCGCGGAGACACTGAATCTGGGTCTCGACACCATCGCCTTCGTCGACAACGATCCCGTCGAGCGGGCCGAGGTGTCCGAGGCGCTTCCCCCGGTGCGCTGTTATCCCGCCGAGCAGATCGCGTCGTTCCCCGACCTTCCCGAGCTGACTCCGCCCGCCGTCACCGAGGAGGCGAGGCAGCGGAGGTCGCTGTACCGCGCCGAACGGATCCGTCAGGTGAGCGAACAGGAGTTCCACGGGTCCAACTCCGAGTTCCTGGCCTCGCTCGAACTGGTCATGACGGTCCGCCGCGCGGCCGAGGACGACCTCGAACGCGCCCACGAACTGACCGTCCGGTCTCATCAACTCAACACGACGGGCCGGACTTTCGGCATCGACGAACTGCGCCGGCTGTGCGCCTCGGACGACCACGAGGTGCTCGTGGCGTCGCTCGGCGACCGATTCGGCGGGTACGGCACGATCGGTCTCGCGGTGTCGGAGATCCGCGGCGACGATTCCGTTCTGCAACTGCTGCTGATGTCGTGCCGGGTGATGTCCCGTGGGGTCGGGACGGCGCTGATCCGGCACGTCGTCGAGCGGGCCCGCGCCCACGGCAGGCGGGCGCTCGCCGAGTTCGTGCCGACGGACGTCAACCGGGTCATGCTGGTGACCCTGCGATTCGCGGGATTCGACGTCGTCGACCCGAACCCCGATCGGATACTGCTGCTGTGCAATGACTTTCGTAGTGCGGTGGCGCCGAACGCCGACCACGTCGCGGTCCTCTCGGGAGACGTGGCGCCATGACGGACGTGGTCGCGAACGGTGGGGTGATGTCCGGGATTCTCCGCCAGTGCGCGCGGGTTCCCGGCCGGATCGCGATCGTCGTGGGCGACCGGTCGCTGACGTATCGCGAACTCGATTCGGCGAGTGAGGCACTGGCGCGACAACTCGCTGCCCGGGGCGTGCGGCCGGGCCAGGTTGTGCTGATCCACCAGCGGCAGAGCGTCGAGACGGTGGTCGGGATGATCGCCGCGCTGCGACTGGGTGCAGCGTGGTGCGTGATCGAACCCGGACATCCGGTGGTTCAACTCCGCGCACTCCTCGGCGACATCGACTGCGGCGCCATCGTCTTCGGGTCCACCGATCCGAAGACGTCGCCGGAGTCGGTCCGGGATCTGGCCCGGAGGGCGGGCGGACGCGTGCCCGCGCTGCACGACCTGGACGCCGACCACCCGCCCGTCGCCGAACCGGCCGACCTTCCCGAGGACGTGCCCGCGGGCATCGCCGCCTACGTGATCACCACGTCCGGGTCGACCGGCGTCCCCAAGGCCGTCGTCGCGAGCCGCGCCAACCTTGCGAACATGGTCGACGGCCGCGACTACGACTACGACGACGGCGACCTCGTCACGTTCTCCGCCTTTCGCCTCACCTGGGACGGTTCCCTGCTGAAAACCCTGTGGGCGTTGTGCACCGGCGGCACCAGCGTGCTCCCGGACGCTCGCGAACTGATGGACGCCGAGGCCGTCGCCGCGCTCGCCCGCACGTGGCAGAGCACCCATCTGGTCGCGACCCCGTCCTTCTACCGGCTGCTGCTGCCGCATCTCACCCCGCTGCGCGAACGTCTGCGGTTGGTGACGCTTGCGGGAGAGGCGCTTCCGGGCACGCTCGTCGAACAGCATCGGGCGACGCTGCCCGGGATCCCGCTGAGCAACGAGTACGGTCCGACCGAGACGACCGTCAGCTGCCTGGCTCATCCGGTGCGCGACGTGCCCGCCTCGATCGCGCCGATCGGCAGACCGCTAGGGGCGAGCACGGCCCACGTCCTCGACGCGAAACTGGTCGAGGTGCCGTACGGAACGGTCGGGGACCTGTATGTCGGCGGTCCGCAGATCTCCGAGGGCTACGCGTCCCGCCCGGCCGCCACCGCGGCCCGCTTCGTCGCCGACCCCTTCGCGGCTCGGCCGGGTGCCCGGATGTATCACACGGGTGACCTCGCGCGCGTCGATGCGCACGGCGACATCGAATTCTGCGGCCGATTCGACGGACAGGTGAAAGTGCGCGGCGCCCGGGTCGAGAGACACGCGGTGGAGGCCGTCCTCGAGAGTCATCCCGCGATACACCAGGCCGTGGTTCTCGCCACCGCCGACGAACACGGGGAGACGGCCTTGACCGCGTTCTGGGTGCCCGCGGCCGCGGCGACCGTACTACCCACGCCGCGCGACCTGATCGCGCACTGTGCCGAGCGGCTCGTCGCGCAGGCGGTGCCCGACCGCTTCCTCGCGCTCGGCGCCCTTCCGCTCGCACCGAGCAGCAAGGTGGACGAGGCGGCGTTGCGCCGGCTGCTGCCCAGCGGAGGTGGTGGCGTTGCGTGAGCACCATACCGAGGCCGCCGGCGGCGCGGAAGTACCGTTCCCGCTGTCGTCGGCCCAATACGAGGCGTGGCTGGCCCAGCAACTGGCCCCCGACGTGCCGCTGTGCATCGCCCAGTACGTCGAGGTGCACGGCGATCTGGACGTCGACCTCCTGCGCGAGGCCACCGTTGCGACCGCCGACGAATTCGGATCGCCCTTCCTCCGGTTGATCGACAGGGACGGTCAGCCGTTCCAACTGGTCGACCCGTCGACGGACCGGTCGATCGGCCTGCTGGACTTCCGCGGGGACGCCGAACCGGTGGACGCCGCCCGCCGATGGATGCGCGCCGACTGCGAGACCCCACTGGATCCGACTCGCGACCGCCTCGTCGAATCGTCGATTCTTCGCGTCGGTGAGACGCACTACCTGTGGTACAGCAAGATTCACCACGTCGCCCTGGACGGTTACGGTGCGATGACGATGCTCAACCGCATCGCGGCCCGGTACACCGCGAAGGTGCTCGACCGGGAACTGCCGCCCAACGAGGCCGTGGACCCCCGGCAGCTGTACGAGGCCGATCAGCAGTACCGGTCGTCGACCCGCTTCGCCGCGGACCGGCAGTTCTGGGCCGAACGGGTCGGCGGCCTCGGACCCGGATCGAGCCTGGCCCGACGGACCGGGCCCGCGGTCGCCACGAGCACCGACGTCACCGCGCCCCTGCCGGACGCGGCGGAGCGAGCGCTCGGCGACGCCGGGGCCCACGGGACCGCGAAGATCATCGCCGCGTTCGCCTGCTACCTGTCGAGGACGACGGGACGCCGGGACGTGCTCGTGAAGATCCCGGTGTCGGCGCGCACCACCGCGACCCTGCGACGGTCCGGCGGAATGGTGGCGGGCGTCGTGCCGCTTCCCGTGCAGATCCGCCCCGAGGACACGGTGGGGCAGCTGGTGGAGCGGGTGCAACTCGACCTGATGGGGGCGCTGCGACACCAGCGTTTCGGGCTCGGCGACATCCGGCGCGACGCGGGCGCCGGTGCCACGGAGTCACTGTCGGGTCCGATGGTCAACGTGATGCTCTTCCACCAGGAACTCGCTCTGGGTCCGCTCGTCGGGGAGTATCACATCGTCACGTCCGGGCCGGTCGAGGACCTGCTCGTCAACGTGTACCGGAGCGGCACACCGGTAAGGACCTTCGTCCACTTCCTGGCCAACCCCAACCGGTACGACGCCGACGAGGTCGGCGCGCATCACCAGCAATTCCTGGAACTGCTGGGCGACTTCGTCACGGCCGCCGCGAACGCCGCGCTCACCACCGTCCACGAGGAGACGGCCCGGCTCGATTTCTGGACGCGCACATTGGCTGACGCGCCCCCGGTGCTGGATCTGCCCACCGACCATCCGCGGCCCGCGCGGCCGTCCCACCGCAGCGCCGCCGTCGACGTCGCACTCGACCCGGATCTGCGGCGCAGCCTGGAAGCGTTCGCCGCCGAACACCGCACGGTCGCCGCCACCGTGATCCATGCGGTGCTGGCGCTGGTGCTGGCACGGTCGGCTCGGACCGACGACGTCGTCCTCGGCGCGGAGACGGACACCGACCCGGTGGTGTTGCGGACCCACGTGTGCGGTTCGGACCGCTTCGGCGAGTACGTCGGCACGGTACGGGACGCCGCCGCGGAGGCGTTCGCGCACCGCGGTGTGCCCGCGCGGCGAATTCTGGACATCCTCGACCCGCCGCGGTCCACGTCCCACGCATCGCTCTTCCAGGTACTGCTCGAATTCACGGACCAGGCAGGGGAACTCGGCGACCTCGACCTGCGCGTGACGGTGTCGGACACGACGGCCCGATTCACCTACGCGACAGACCTGTTCGACGCCGCCACCGTGGAGGGAATCGCCCGGCGGTTCGTGCGGACCGCCGAGGCCGCCGCCGCGGATCCGTCTGTCGTCATCGGCGACCTCGACCTGGTCGAACAGGCCGAACGCGCTGTGCAGCAGGACTGGTCGATCCGTCCGGGGGATGCCGCCGACGAGACGACACTCGGTGAGTTGTTCGCCGCCCGGGCGTCGCGGAGCCCCGACGCCACCGCCGTCGTGTCGGGTAGCGAGCGCACGAGTTACGGCGACCTCGATGCCCGGTCGAACCGCCTTGCACGGCACCTGCTCTCCCTGGGTGTGGGCCCGGAGGCGTCGGTCGCGGTGGCGATGCCGCGATCGGCGGCGCTCGTCGTCGCACTCGTGGCGATCGTCAAGGCCGGGGCCGCCTATCTCCCCATCGACGCGGACCATCCCGGTGAGCGCTCGTCGCGCGTTCTCGACGACGCCCACCCGGTGTGCATTCTGGCCACCCGGGACACCGCGGTCGCACTGCCGGCGTCGGACATTCCTGTCCTGCTCCTCGATTCGACGGACACGGATCTCGGCGGCAGCTCCGCGGACCCGCTGACCGGCGCCGACCGGGCACCGGTCGATCCGGACTCGTTGGCCTACGTCGTCTACACGTCGGGATCGACGGGACGGCCGAAGGGCGTCGCGGTGTCGCACCGCAACGTGGTCTCGCTCTTCACGAGCACCCGGGACCTGTTCCGGTTCGCGGACACCGACGTGTGGACGATGTTCCACTCCCCGGCATTCGACTTCTCGGTCTGGGAGTTGTGGGGCGCGCTGCTGCACGGCGGGACCCTGGTCGTCGTCGACTTCGACACCACCCGGTCGCCCGCCGCGTTCCTCGCGCTGCTGCGCCGCGAGCGGGTGACGGTGCTGAGCCAGACGCCGACGGCGTTCTCGCAGCTGATCGAAGCCACCGACGCGGAGGCCTGCGCGGGCCCGCCGCTGCTGCGCTACGTCGTGCTCGGCGGCGAGGCGCTCGACTTCGGGCAACTCGAACGCTGGTACTCCCGCCACGACGAGGACGCGCCCGTGCTGGTGAACATGTACGGCATCACCGAGACGACGGTGCACGTCACGCACCTCCCGCTCGGTCGCGGGCTCGCCGCCGCCGCGTGGACGAGCAAGGTAGGGCGGCCGATTCCTGGGTTTCGGGTGTCGGTGCTGGACGCGCGGCTGCATCCGGTGCCGGTCGGTGTGGCCGGCGAATTGTACGTGGCGGGACCGCAGGTCGCGCGCGGCTACCTGGGCCGCGCCGGGCTCACGGCGTCCCGCTTCGTCGCGGATGCGTCGGGCGCCCGGATGTACCGGACCGGGGACATCGTCCGGTGGCGACGTGACGGGAGTCTCGACTACCTCGGACGCGACGACCTCCAGGTCGAGATCCGCGGATTCCGGGTGGAACTCGGCGAAGTGGAATGGGTGCTCGGCCGGTGCGACGGGGTCGCGCAGGCAGTGGTGACCCTGCACGACGACCCGGTGCCGGGCCCGGCTCCGGCGGCGTACGTGGTGCCCGAGGCGGGTGCGATCGTCGACACGGAGGCCGTGCTGGAATTCGCCGGAACCGCGTTGCCGTCGTACATGGTCCCGGCCTCGGTGACGGTCCTCGAGCGGCTCCCGCTCACCGTCAACGGGAAACTGGACCGGGCGGCACTTCCGGCGCCCGTCACGGCTTCCCGCGCCGAATTCGTGGCACCGGGGACTCCCGCCGAGGAGTCGCTCACCGTCATCTTCGCCGCGCTGCTCGGCGTGCCCGCGGTCGGGGTCGACGACGACTTCTTCGCGCTCGGCGGCAACTCGCTGATCGCGGCGAAGGTCGTGGCGCGGATTCACGGTGTGCTCGGTGCGGGCGTGGGTGTGCGCGACGTCTTCGAGGCGCGGACGGTGCGGTCGCTGGCGGCTCGGGTGAGCCGAGCGGCATCGGCGGACCGGCCGCCGCTGGTGGCGACGGACCGTTCCGCGGCGGCGCCGGTGTCCCTCGCGCAGACGCGGATGTGGTTCCTCGACCAGTTCGACACGACGTCGCCCGCCTACAACATCGCGGCGGCCTTCCGATTGCGCGGCCACCTCGACGTCGCGGCGCTGCACACGGCGCTGACGGACGTCGTGGACCGGCACGAGGCGTTGCGGACGATCTTCCCGATGCGGGGCGACACGCCCGTGCAGTCGGTGATACCGGCGGCGGAGGCGGTGCCCGGAATCCGCGCGGTCACGGTGTCGGGGGAGAGCGACCTCCGGGGCCGGCTCGCGGCGGCCCTGTCCGCGGGCTTCGAGGTGACCGCACAGGTTCCGTTGCGGGCGCACCTGTTCGAGGTCGGTCCGCGCGATCACGCCCTCGCCCTGGTGGTCCATCACATCGCGGCGGACGCGCTGTCGCTGGGCCCGCTCGCCCGGGACATCACGTCCGCGTACACCGCCCGGGCGCGGGGACACGCGCCGGACTGGGTGCCGCTTCCGGTGCAGTACGCCGACTACAGCATCTGGCAGCGGGCGCTGCTCGGCTCGGAGGACGATCCCGGCTCCCTGATGTCCCGCCAGCTCGGGTACTGGCGTTCCGCGCTCGCCGACGCCCCGGTCGTGACGGACCTGCCGATGGATCGCGCACGTCCCGAACACCGGTCGCTCGCCGGCGCCCGGGAGTCGTTCGACATCGGGGACCGCCTGCACCGGAAGGTGGTCGCCCTTGCGCGCGAACACGATGCGACCGTGTTCATGGTGACGCACGCCGCATTCGCGGTCCTGGTGTCCCGCTTGGGCAGCACCACCGACGTGGTGATCGGATCCGCGGTGGCGGGACGTGGTGAGGCCGTCCTCGACGACGTGGTGGGGATGTTCGTCAACACCCTGGCACTGCGCACCCCCGTCCACGGCGCCGAGTCGTTCGCCGCGCTGCTCGCCGCCGTGCGGGACCGCGACCTGGAGTCGTTCGCGCACGCCGAGGTGCCGTTCGAGCGGGTGGTCGAGGCGCTCGCTCTCCCGCGCACCACGGCGCACGCGCCGTTGTTCCAGGTGCTGTTCGAATTCCAGGACGTCGTGCGGCCCACTCCGAGCCTGCCGGAACTGGAGGTGGAGGAGATCGACCTCGGTGTCTCCGTCTCCACCTTCGACCTGCAGCTGACCCTGGCCGAACGATTCGCAGAGGACGGGTCGCCGGCCGGGATCAGCGCGGGATTCACCTATGCCACCGATATCTTCGATGCCGCGACCGTCCGCAAGTTCGCCGAACGATACGTGCGGTTCCTCGACGCGGTGGTCGCCGATCCGGACGTTCCACTGGCCCGATTCGATCTGCTGTCGCCCGGCGAACGCGAGGCACTCGTCCCGGTGCGTGGGCGGCCCACCGGCACGACCCGGTTGCTGCCGGAGATCCTCTCCGCCGCCGCCGCCCGGGACCCGCACGCCGTCGCGCTGTCGTACGGCAACGCGGTGATGTCGTATCGCGAACTCGACGACTGGTCGAACCGCCTGGCCTGGGTGTTGATCCGCCGCGGAATCGGACCCGAGGACCACGTGGCGATCGGGCTCGCCCGGTCCGTGGAACTGGTGGTGTCGGTGTGGGCGGTGGCGAAGTCGGGTGCGTCGTTCGTCCCGGTGGATCCGAGTCTGCCGCCGGGGAGGATCGCCGACATCCTCGCCGACTGCGGGGCGGTGGCGGGACTCACGGTCGCCGAACAGCGTGACCGGATGCCGGACGGCGTGGAGTGGCTGCTCCTCGACTATCCGGGTCCGACGCGGCGATGGGAGTCCCGTCCGATCACCGACGACGACCGGGTCGTGCCGCTGCGACCGGGCCATCCGGCGTATCTGATGTACACGTCCGGGTCGACGGGGGCACCGAAGGGCGTCGTGATCCCCCATGCGGGGTTGCAGAACTTCACGATCGATCAGCACACCCGGTACGCGACGACGAATGCCTCGCGCGTCCTGAATCTCGCGTCGCCCGGGTTCGACGCGACGATGCTCGAATACCTCGCGGCGTTCGGCGCCGGTGCGCGACTGGTCATCGCGGCGCCGCACGTCTACGGCGGCGCCGCACTGACGGAGCTGCTGGCGGCGGAGAGGATCACGCACGCGTTCGCCACCCCCGCGGTCCTGGCCACGATCGACCCGCGTGGTCTGCGCCTGCTCCGCACGCTCGTCGTCGGCGGCGAACGCTGCCCGCCGGAGTTGCTGGCCCGCTGGGCGTCCGGACGCACCCTGCTCGTCGGCTACGGTCCGACCGAGACGACGGTGATGTCGAACATCGGCGACCCGATGACACCCGGCGACCCCGTGCGGATCGGCCACCCGATGCGCGGTGTCCGCGAACTCGTCCTCGACGAGTGGTTGCGTCCCGTGCCGGTCGGTGTGGTGGGTGAGCTGTACGTACTGGGCGACGGTCTGGCGCGCGGCTACCACAGGCGGGCGGGGGTGAGCGCCGCCTCGTTCGTGGCGAACCCGTTCGACCACCCGGGATCACGCATGTACCGCACCGGCGACCTGATGCGCTGGACGAAGGACGGTCGGCTGGAATATCTGGGCCGCAACGATTTCCAGGTCAAATTGCGCGGCCAGCGGGTCGAGCCGGGGGAGGTGGAGGCGGCGCTCACCCGCTGCCCCGGTGTCGCGCAGGCGGTGGTCGTGGTCCGCCACACACCCGCTGCCGAGGCGGTCCTCGCCGGATACGTCACGGCGGAGGACGGCGCGGACCTCGACACGAGCGAGGTGATGCAGTTCGCCGGGTCCGTCCTCGCGCCGTTCATGGTGCCTGCCTCGGTGACGGTCCTCGGCCGACTGCCGCTGGGCGCCAACGGCAAGGTCGACCGGCACGCGCTGCCGGAGCCCGAATTCGCACCCCGCATTTTCCGGGCGCCCGGCACCCCCTTCGAATCCGCGGTGGCCGACGTGTTCGCCGAGGTTCTCGGGACCGGCGTCGTCGGAGCCGACGACGACTTCTTCGCGTCCGGAGGCAACTCGCTGACCGCGACGCAGGTGGTCGCGCGGATCAACTCCGCGCTCGGCACGGACGTCGGTGTGCGGGACGTGTTCGAGACCCCGACCGTTCGGGCGCTCGCGGCACGGATCGCGCGCGAGACCGCGGGCGGCGAAGCTCGGCCTGCGATCGCGGGGCCCCGGCGCCCCGACGCGGTGCCGCTGTCCTGGGCGCAGCACCGGATGTGGCTCCTCAATCAGTTCGACCCGTCCTCGCCCGCGTACAACGTCGCGATGATCGTCCGGCTGTCGGGTGACCTCGACGTCGACGCGCTGACCGCCGCCCTCGCCGACGTGGTGGACCGGCACGAATCGCTCCGCACCCGGTACCCGTACGGCGATTCGGGACCCACCCAGGTGATCGTCGGTGCGGGCCACGTCGCGCAGCTCACCGTGTCGACGTCCGACGATCCGGTACGCGAACAGATCTCGGAACTCGTGTCGGCGGGTTTCGACGTCGCGACCGAAGTCCCGATGCGGGCCAGGCTGTTCGAACTCGGCGACCGGGAGCACGTCCTCGTCGTCGTGGTGCACCACATCGCTGCCGACGGGTTCTCGATGGTTCCGCTCGCCCGCGACGTGATGACGGCGTACACCGCGCGGTCCGAGGGCTGCGCGCCGGGATGGGAGCCGCTGCCGGTGCAGTACCCCGACTACACCGTGTGGCAGCGGGAACTCCTCGGCTCGGAGGACGACGCGGACTCCTTGCTGTCGCGGCAACTGGACTACTGGCGATCCGCTCTCGCCGACGCGCCGGCGGTGACCGCGTTGCCCACGGACCGTGACCGCCCGCCGCGGCGATCAGCCACCGGTGACCGGGTGACGTTCGGGATCGGCGCCGACCTGCACCGGGGCGCAGTGGCATTGGCGCGGACCCGACGGTGCACCGTGTTCATGGTCGTGCACGCGGCCCTCGCCGTGTTGCTGGCCCGCTCGGGCGGCACCGACGACGTGGTGATCGGGTCGCCGGTCGCCGGCCGCGGCGAGGCCGTCCTCGACGACGTGGTGGGAATGTTCGTCAACACGCTGGTGCTGCGGACCGACGTGTCGGGGACTTTCGACGATCTGCTCGCCCGGGTGCGCGAGACCGACCTCGCGGCCTACGCCCACGCGGACGTGCCGTTCGAACGGGTGGTGGAGGCGCTGAACCCGCCTCGGTCCCAGTCGCATTCACCGCTGTTCCAGGTGTTGCTCGAGTTCCGGAACACCGAGCATCCCGATCTCGCCCTCCCGCACCTGGAGGCCGAAGTTCTCGAACCCGACGTCGAGGTGTCGCTCTTCGACCTGCAGCTGACGGTGCGCGAGCGGTACGACGAGTCCGGAACACCGGAAGGGATGACGGCGGGATTCACCTACGCCACCGACCTCTTCGATGCGGCGACCGTGCAGGCCCTGGCCGATCGGTTCACCAGGATCCTCGCCGCGTTCGTCGCGGATCCGACAGTCGCCGTCGGGGACGTCGACGTGCTGGCCCCGGACGAGCGCACCCGGATTCGCGAATGGAGTGCGGCGGCCGAGATCGTCGTGCTCGATCCCCGGCTGCAGCTCACCCCCGAAGGCGTGACCGGTGCGGTGTACGTGGCCGATACGCGGGAGCACCACACTTCGGCGCGGGCGGCGGCCGCGACGTTCGTGGCGAATCCGTTCGGCGCCCCGGGCTCCCGGATGGTCCGGACGGGCACGCTCGCGCGGTGGAACCGGTCCGGACGACTGCTGAGCGTGGGCGCGACCGGGCCTCCGTCGCGGTCGGTCACGGACGTCGTGGCGAGTCACCCGGCGGTCCGCGAAGCGGTGGTCCTCACGACCGCGACCGGTGTCACCGCCTTCTGGGTCCCGGCAGCCGCGGCGGCCGTGCTACCGATGGCGGACGATCTGCGGGAGTTCAGCGCCGGGCGGCTCGACGCCCGATCGGTTCCCACGCGATTCGTCGCACTCGGTGCGGTCCCGCGGACGGCGGACGGCGAGGTGGACGAGAACGCGCTGCGCGCACTCGTCTCAGAGGCAGCGCCCGCGCCCGGCGAGTCGCGGCACCGCTGGACGACGCTGCAACGGTCCGTCGCCGAGCATTGGGCGGCGGTGCTGGGGCACGACGACTTCGGTCCCGAAGACGGGTTCTTCGACGTCGGCGGCAACTCGCATCGCGTCGTGGAACTGCAGCGTCGTCTCGACGAACGCTGGCCCGGGGCTCTGCGGGTGGGTCAGCTGTTCGACCTCGTCACCGTGGCGGCGCAGGCCGAGGCGATTTCGCAGTCCACCGACACGAGCGAGGCGTCCGCGCCCGCCACCTACGAGTTCTGACCAGCCGGGAGGAGGCAACCGTGACCGTGCGACATCCCACACCGGGCGACGACGACATCGCCGTGGTCGGCATCGCCGCGCGCTACCCCGAGGCCGCGAACCTGGCGGAGTTCCGCGCCAATCTCGCGGCGGGCCGGGATTCGGTGCGCCCGCTGTCGCGGTCACGGGCGAAGGCGACCGGGCTGGGACCTCCCTCGCACTACCACGCGATGGGTTTCGTCGAGGACATCTCCACGTTCGACTACGCCTTCTTCACACTGTCGAAACGGGAAGCGTCGCTGATCGACCCGCAACAGCGGCTCGCGCTGGTCCTCGCGTACCAGGCGGTCGAGGACGCCGGATACTCGGTGGCGGAGTTCCGTGACAGCGCGACGGCGGTGGTGTTCAGCGCCGCCACCTCGACGTATCCGGCGATGTGGGCGGAACCGGGTGTGCTGAGCACACTGGGCAACGTTCCGTTCGCCGTGCCGGCCCGGATCGCGTACCAGCTCGGCCTCACCGGCCCCTGCTACGCCGTCGATTCGGGTTGCAACGGGTCGCTGATCGCGGTGCACCACGCCTGCCGGGAGCTGCGGTCGGGTGACGCCGACTTCGCCCTGGCAGGCGGAGTCAGTCTGCGGGTGAACGGTCTCCGCGCCGACATGGCGGAGGGATCCGCGGAACTGATGTCACCCGGCGGGCGTTGCCGCGCGTTCGACGCGAACGCGGACGGCACCGCGGTCGGGGAGGGCGGTGCGGCGCTCCTCCTCACCACGGTGGCCCGCGCCCGCGCCGACCGCGTCCCGGTCCACGCCGTGATCCGCGGCACCGCGACGGTGTCCAGCGGGCATTCGTCTGCGACGATCAGCTCCCCGAGCGCCCGGGCGCAGGTGGCCGTCATCTCCCGGGCCTGGCAGAAGGCGGGTCTCACCCCGGACGCTGCCGGGTACCTCGAGGCCCACGGATCGGGAACTCCACTCGGCGACGCGGTCGAACTCGAAGGGATCACGTCCGCGTTCCGGGGCCGTCCCGGCGTCCTGCCGATCGGTTCGGTGAAGACCAACATCGGTCACCTCGACCACGCCGCCGGGGTGTCCGGCCTCGTGAAGGCGATCCTGGCCGTCGAGCACGGCGAGTTGTACCCGTCGCTGCACTTCGAACGACCCACCGGTGGAGTCGACCTCGCGGGCAACGGGATCGAGGTGGTCACCGAGGCCCGGACGTGGAGCGACGAGACCGGACCCCGGCTGGCGGGGGTGAGTTCGTTCAGCCTCGGCGGCATCAACGCGCACTGCGTGGTCGAACAACCGCCCGCGCGTGCCACCGGATCGCGCGCCGGCACCACGAGTCGACTGGTCGGGGTGTCGGCGAAGAGCGTGGGCGCCCTCGCCACGCTGTGCACGGAACTGGCGACGGCCGTGCGCGGGCACGACCTCGACGATGTGGTCTTCACCCTCAATCGCGGCCGCCCGCATCACGACCACCGGGTGGCGGTGCACGCACGCAACATTGCCGAACTCGCGCAGTCGCTCGCCGCCCGTGCCGCCGAACTCGACGCCCGCGGCGAGGGCTCCGCACCGACCACCCGGCAACGCCCCGCCGTGGCGTTGCTGCTGTCGCCCGACCGGATGCCGCCTGCACTGCGCGGCCGCACCCTGCCGTCGGAGCTTCCGGCCACCGGCGACGAGGCGGACCTCCTTGCCGGTCAGATCGCCGTCCACCGGGAACTCCGGGCCGCGGGAGTCACCGTCGACGCCGTCCTCAGCGGCGGCGTGTCCCGGTACGCGGCCCGGTATCTGCGGGACACACTGTCGGCGGTGGAGGCTGCCGACATCGCCACCGCGGCCGCGGATCCCTCGATCGACACCGACCGGCTCGTCGCCGTCGCGAAGGGAATGCTCGCGGACGGACCCGTCGTCTTCGTGGAGCCGAGCCCGGAGGGACGCCTCGGCGCACTGCTCGCCGACGCTCTCCGCGACACGGCGGACGCCGACATGCTCCGTGCGCCGGACACGTCCGACGCGGTCACGCACCTCCTCGCCGGACTGTACGAGCGCGGAGTCGACCTCGACTGGGCGGCCGTCGACCGCGGTGACGACTCGGCCTGGCGAGTGCGCCTACCCGGCCACCCGATGTGCGGTTCGCGGTGCTGGTTCGACCTCCCGGGCCAACCCGACTGGGACGACGCACCGGACAATAAGTCGGCGGAACCGAGCCCCCGATCGGTGACGGCCGCGCCGGAAGACAGCCTCGACTGGTTGCAGACGACATTGCGCGAGTTGCTCCACAGCGAGAGGGACGTCGGCGCCGACGACGACTATTTCGACCTCGGTGGGAACTCGCTCATCGGCATGCAACTCGTCGACCGGGTGTCGGACCGATACGGGGTCCGGCCCAAACTCATCGACCTCTACGAGCGGCCGAAGGTCGCAGATTTCGCCGCACTCCTCGCGGACGGCACGTCCGCGTCCGGTGGGCTGCCCCCGATCATGCCGCGGGGGCGGCACGTGATGTCGTTCGGTCAGGTACGCATGTGGTTCCATCATCAACTCGACGCCGCGACGACCATCTACAACCTGCCGATGGTCAGCGAATTGCACGGGCCGATCGACGAATCCGCCGTCCGGGGAATGTGGGACGACCTCGCCGCACGGCACCGGGTGCTGCTGTCCAACTACGTCGAGGTCGACGGGGAGCCGGAACTGCGGATCCGCGAATCCCTCGGCGACTTCTTCCACACCGCCGACGTGTCGGGCGAACCGGATCCGGTGGCCGCGGCCCGGGCCCTCGTGCACGACGCCGCGGTGGCACCGTTCGACCTGGCCACCGACCCGCTCGTGCGGGCACTGCTCATCAGGATCGGCCCCGACGAGCACGTCCTGCAGGTCACCACCCACCATTCCGTCAACGACGGGGGGTCGCCCAGGATCTTCGAGCAGGAACTGCCCGCCCTGTACGCGGCACGCCGCGCCGGCCGCCGCGCCGACGTCGCACCGCTCCCCATCGAGTACTGGGACTACGCCCTGTGGCAGCGGGAACTCATCGCGAGTGCCGAGCTCGACTCCGAACTCGAATACTGGAGAACCGTTCTGGAGGACGTACCGCTGCTCCGGCTGCCCACCGACTTCCCGCGTCCGGAGCGGAAGAACTTCACCGGCGCGTTCCACACGTTCACCGTCTCCGAGGACCTGACCCGGAGCCTGCGGGCCGTGGCGCGGAGGGAGTCCGTGTCGCTGTTCGTGGTACTGCTCTCCGCGTTCTACCTCCTCATGGCGAGCCGCAGCCGCCAGCGCGACCTCGTGGTCGGGACACCGACGACCGGACGTAACCGGCCGGAACTGTCCGGCATGATCGGGTACTTCAACAGCACGGTGGCGCTGCGCGCCGACCTGTCCGGGGACCCGAACATCGCGGAGCTGTGCGCACGCGTGCGTGATGTCGTGCTCGGCGCCCTCGAGCATCAGGAGATCCCGTTCGACCGCGTCGTCACCGCACTGACCGGCGACCGGGACCTGAGCCGGACACCACTGTTCGACGTCTGCCACGTCCACCAGGAGCTGCCGGCGCTGCAGTCGCAGCAAGGACTGACCGAGACGCTGTTCGACCAGGAGGATCCCGCGGCCATCGCGTTCGGCGGGGTGCCGTCCGGCACGGCCAAGTTCGATCTCACCCTCGTCACCACGGAGCGGGGCGGCGAGGACGGCATGGCGGCCGGGCTCGAGTTCAGCACGGAACTGTTCACCGAGCAGACTGCCGCCGCGCTGTGCGCCGAGTACGTCCGCATCCTCGAAGGTGTCGCGGATTCTCCCCGCACACAGCCTGTTTCCGTGTTCCTGGCCGACGCGGCCCCAGCGCCGGTGTCGCGACTGGTGGCGCCGCCCCTGGTCCCGGCCGACCGGCCCCGGCAGCCCTCGACCGGCGCGGAACCGCCGAGCTACTCGACCGCACGGGTGACGGTGACGCTCGACGGCCGGCCGGGCCACCCGGAACTGCTCGCCGCCTGGCTCACCCTCCTCGCCTGGTACACGGCGCAGGACGAGGTGGCCGTGGGCACCGCCCCGGGGCCGGGGGCATCACCGCGGCTCGTGGTCGCGGACCTGTCGGGAGATCCCACCTACCCGGAGCTGGTGGAGACCGTACGCCGTGAGTTGTCCTCGGATCCTCGCGCGGCCGCCACGGCGGCGCAGCACTTCCCCGTGCGCTGCGACGGGGAGCGCGACGACAGTGCCGAACGGGCAGACCTGTCGCCCGTCGAACTCGGGCTGTCGTGGACGCGCGGTCCGACCGCGCTCACCCTCGAACTGGACTACGCCACCGACCTCTTCGACCGGAGCACGGCTACCGCGATGCTCACCGACCTCCGGCGGCTGCTGGCCGGACTCGTGGCCCATCCCGACCTGCCCACTCAGGAGGTGGCGATGGAGTACGTGCATCAGGACGACACCGGCTTTTCGACGGAGGCGGCGCGATGAGTGAAGGCAGTGCGATGAGCGTCGGTGTGGTGGGGGCGGGGACCATGGGCGCCGGGGTGGCCGAATGTCTCGCGCAGGCCGGCCACGACGTGATCGTCGTCGACCCCGACCCGCAGGCCGTCGAACTGGCCCGGTCTCGGATGCGCGACTCGCTGCGGCTGGCGATACTCCTCGGCCGGGCCGGTGGTCCGAAACCCGCCGAGGTCACCGCGCGGGTGCACTGGACCGGGCAGATGAGCGACCTGCGCGACGCCACCGTCGTCATCGAATGCGTCCCCGAGCGAATCGACCTCAAGGAGAAGGTCTTCGCCGAACTGGACCGGGCCTGCGCACCCGACGCGCTCCTCGCGTCGTGCACCTCCGGCATCCCCGTCGACAGACTCGCGGCGAGTACCACGAGACCGGAACAGGTTGTCGGACTGCACTTCATGAACCCCGCGCCGCTCAAGGACACTGTCGAGGTGGTGCGGGGGCCGCGGACGTCGCCGCAGTCGCTGGACCGTGCGCTGGCGCTTCTCGCCTCACTGAACAAGACCGGCATCGTCGTCGGCGACGGACCCGGCTTCCTGCTGAACCGTGTCCTCATGCTGTGTATCGCGGAGGCGGCGACCGCGCTCGGCGACGGTATCGCCGACGCGGACACCACCGATGCGCTGTTCGAAGGCTGCCTCGGCCACCCGATGGGCCCACTGCGGACCGCCGACCTGATCGGCCTGGACAACGTCCACGACACGATGACCGCGCTCCGCGAGTTGACCGGCGACGACCACTACCGCCCGCCCGAGTCGCTCGTCGCCCTGGTCGAGGCCGGTCATCTCGGGCGTAAGACCGGGCGAGGATTCCATGAGTACCGGTGAGGTGCTGCCCCTCACCTACGACCAGCTCGCCGTGCTCCGCGCCGGTGTTCTCGACGCGTCCTTCGGCCAGTATCTCGAACTCGACGGCCCGCTCGACGAAGACCGGTTCTGCCGGGTGCTGCAGCAGACTCTGGCCGAATGTACCGGACTGCACTGCACTTTCGTGCTCGACGGCCCGGAACCCGGGCAGGTCACCGGCGCCCCGGCGACCGGCTCGGACGTCCTCGACGCCGCCGCGTCCGACGACCCCGGCCGACTCGTGACGACGTGGATCGACCAGGAGCTGAACCGCCCGATGGACCCCGGCACCGGACCGCTGTACGTGCACGTCCTGTTCCGGCTGCCGCACGGCCGGTACGGGTGGTTCCAGCGCTATCACCGATTGGTGAACGACGAACCGGGCATGACGGCGATCGTCCGCCGCACCGCCGAGGCCTACGAGTCGGGGGAATCCGTTCCCACCTCGCCGCCGGAGTCCCGGCCGTTCGTGTCGCCCTCCGTCCCGCTGACCTCCGACGCGCGGTACCGCGAGAGCGACTCGTGGGCGGACGACCGCCGCTACTGGGCGCACCTGCTCGCCGGAGCGCCGCGACACGAGACCCCGCCCGGTCCGGTCTCCGAGGAGGAGGACCTCGGCCCGTTCACCGTTCCCGCCGACGGCGCGCTCGTGCGGCTCGCACGCCGCAGCGGTGGCGGTCCCGCCGCCGTCCTGCTCGCCGCGCTGGCGGTGTACTGGCACAGCCGCACCGCCGTCGACGACGTGGTGATCGGGCACCGGTCGCACGGGTCCACCACACCCGTGAGGCTCTCCCTCACACCGCAACTCACATTCGATGCGCTGACACGGCACGTGGGTCTGCAACTCCGGAGATCCCGGAGACACCGGTTCCTCGCTTCCACGGATGGTCCGGTGGACTCGTGGCCTGTGGCAGGCGGAATGCGCGAACCGCTCGGCGTCGAGCGCATCGGTGCGGGTGCCGTCACCGTCGTGAAGCGGTGGGACTCCGCCGGTGACGGGGTGGTCGTCGACGTCGACGACCGGGACGGTTCCTGGACCGTCGACGTGCACGGCCCCGGCGACGCGCAGCGCCTCTCCCACATTCTCGAAACCGCGGTCGGGGCACCGGATAGGCCGTTGGCTCGTGTGGGTGTGTTGGGTGTGGTGGAGCGGGGGTTGTTGGTGCCGGTGCGGGGTAGGGCTGGTGTGGGGGTGCGGTTGTTGCCGGAGATTTTGGCGGGGGGTGTGGGGTTGGGTGGGGGTGGTGTGGCGGTGTCGTGTGGGGGTGTGGAGTTGTCGTATGGGGAGTTGGATGAGTGGTCGAATCGGTGGGCGCGGGTGTTGATCGGGCGGGGTGTGGGTCCGGGTGTGGTGGTGGGGGTGGGGGTGCCGCGGTCGGTGGAGTTGGTGGTGGCGGTGTGGGCGGTGGTGAAGTCGGGGGCGGCGTTTGTGCCGGTGGATCCGGGGTTGCCGGAGGTGCGGGTGCGGGAGTTGTTGGTGGATTCGGGTGCGGTGGTGGGGTTGTCGGTGTCGGGGGTGGTGTTGCCGTCGGTGGTGGAGTGGTTGCGGGTTGATGATCCGGGTGTGGTGGTGGGGGTGTCGGGGGTGGGGGTGTCGGATGGGGATCGGGTGCGGCGGTTGTGGGTGGGGGATGCGGCGTATGTGATGTATACGTCGGGGTCGTCGGGGCGTCCGAAGGGGGTGGTGGTGACGCATGGGGGGTTGGCGAATTTGGTTGAGGAGGTGCGGGTTCGGTTTGGTTTGTGGTCGGGGTGTCGGGTGTCGCATGTGGCGTCGCCGAGTTTTGATGCGTCGGTGTACGAGTGGTTGATGGCGTTTTCGGTGGGGGCGCGGTTGGTGGTGGCGCCGCCGGGGGTGTTCGGGGGTGCGGCGTTGGGGGAGTGGTTGGCGGTGGAGGGGGTGACGCATTGTTTTGTGACGCCGTCGGTGTTGGCGACGGTGGAGTCGGGGTCGTTGGGGTCGGTGCGGGTGTTGGTGGTGGCGGGGGAGGTGTTGGGGCCGGAGTTGGTGGCGCGGTGGGCGCCGGGGAGGGAGTTGTTCGATGCGTATGGGCCGACGGAGGTGACGGTGCAGGCGACGGTCAGTGGTGCGTTGGTGGCGGGGGGTGTGGTGACGGTGGGGGGTCCGGCGGTGGGTGTGGAGGTGGTGGTGCTGGATGGGTGGTTGCGGCCGGTGCCGGTGGGTGTGGTGGGGGAGTTGTATGTGGGGGGTGCGGGGTTGGCGCGGGGGTATTTGGGGCGGGCGGGGTTGACGGCGGGGTCGTTTGTGGCGAATCCGTTCGGGGTGGTGGGGTCGCGGTTGTAGCGGACGGGGGATTTGGTGCGGTGGGATGGGTTGGGGTCGTTGGTGTTTGTGGGGCGTGCTGATTTTCAGGTGAAGGTGCGGGGTCAGCGGGTGGAGTTGGGGGAGGTGGAGTCGGTGTTGGTGCGGTGTCCGGGGGTGGTGGCTGCTGCGGTGGTGGTGGTGGGTGAGGGTGGTGGGTTGGTGGGGTATGTGGTGCCGGAGGTGGGGGTGTGGGTGGATCCGGGTGTGGTGGTGGAGTTTGCGGGGTCGGTGTTGCCGGGGGGTGTGGTGCCGGCGGTGGTGGTGGTGTTGGGGGAGTTGCCGGTGACGGCGAGTGGGAAGTTGGATCGTGCCGCACTCCCCGCACCCGTCGTGGCGCGCGGACCCCACCGCGCGCCGCGAACAGCGGCGGAACACACACTCGCGTCGGTGTTCGCCGAAGTGCTCGGGCTCGACCAGGTCGGGTTGGACGAGTCGTTCTTCGCGCTGGGCGGCGACAGCATCCTGTCGATCCGGCTCGTGTCCCGTGCCAAGGCTCGCGGATTGGTGTTCACGCCGCAGCAGGTGTTCGAGCACCGGACCGTGGCTGCGCTCGCGGCGGAATCGGAGATCACGGACGGTGAGACCGCAGTTGCGCTCGCCGAACTCGCGGGCGGCGGCATCGGCACGTTTCCGCCGACCCCGGTGGTCCGGTACCTGATCGAGCGCGGCGGGCACTTCGAGCGGTTCAGCCAGAGCGTGCTGCTCGACCTCCCGGGCGGCATCGACTCGGGCCGGCTCCTCGCGACCGTCACCGCGGTGCTCGCGCGACACGACATGCTGCGGTCACGGCTCTGTAAGGACGCAAACGGGCAGTGGCAGATGGAGACTCGTGCCGCGACCGAGATCGACACCGACTCACTGGTCCGTCGCATCGTCGTCGACCCGGGGTCCGATCCCGGCACCCTGGCAGACCTGATCGCGGCCGAGCACCAAGCGGCCGTGGAGCGATTGCGCCCGTCCGACGGGGTGGTCGTCCAGTTCGTCTGGCTCGACCCGGAGTCCGCCGCCGGGCACCCGGCACGGACCGGACGATTGATCGTGGTGGCGCACCACCTCGCGGTCGACGGGGTGTCGTGGCGGATTCTGCTGCCCGACTTCGCAGCTGCCTGGTACCAGATCAGTACCGGGAGCGTACCGGCCCTCCCGGAACCGGCGACGTCGATGCGCCGGTGGGCGCACGCGCTGGCCGAAGAAGCCGTCCGCAGCGACAGGGCCGCCGAGCTGGGGTGGTGGCAGAACGTCGTCGCCGGACCCGACCCGCTGATCACCGAACGCCCCCTCGATCCGGGCCTGGACCTCGCGACCGCGTTGCAGGACGTGAGTGTCGAGACCTCCCGCGACGACACGTCCGTTCTGCTCACACGCCTTCCGGAGCTGTATCACGGGGGTGTCCTCGACGTCCTGCTGACGGCGCTGGCGGTGGCGGCGTCGAGGTGGCGAGCGGAGCGGGGGATCCCGGGAACGTCGATGCTGATCCGGCTGGAAGGGCACGGCCGGGAGCAGCAGGTGGTGCCCGGTGCCGACCTGTCCCGCACGGTCGGCTGGTTCACGACGGTCTTCCCCGTGCGCGTCGATCTCCGCGGCATCGACCTCGACAACGCACTCGTCGGTGGCCACGACATCGGCAGCGCCGTGAAGCGCGTGAAAGAACAGCTCCGGGAAGTCCCCGACATGGGCATCGGTTACGGACTGCTCCGCTACCTGAACCCGGACACCGCGGGCAGCCTGCCGGGAACGGAACCGGGGCAGATCAGTTTCAACTATCTCGGTCAGGTTCCGGATTCGGCGGACGGTGACACCGCGGTCGGCTGGAGTCCCGCCGACGGGTTCGGCGACCTGCGGTACGTGCCGGACCCCGACATGCCGGCGTCCGCCGCCGTCGAGGTCAACGCGATCGTGATCGGCGGACGACTCCGGGTCGGGTTCGGTTTCCCGGACACTCTGCTCGCGCACGCCGACGTGGAGCGGCTGGCAGCACGGTGGCGGGAGTGTGTGTCCGCGTTGGTGTCCCACGCGCGCAGTGGGGACGCAGGCGGACTCACACCGTCGGACGTTCCCCTCGTCGACGTGACCCAGGGCGACCTCGACACGTGGGAGGAGCGCTTCGGCGCGCTCACCGACGTGTGGCCGCCCGCACCCCTGCAGGCCGGATTGCTGTTCCACGCCCTGCTCGCGAAACCGTCGATCGACGCGTACACCGTCCAGGTGGCACTGCACCTGAAGGGTGCCGTCGACCCGGTCCGGATGCGCCGGGCCGCCACCGCATTGCTGGATCGGCACGCGAATCTGCGGGTGGCGTTCGTTCCCGCTCGAGACGGAACATTCGTCCAGGTGGTACCCGCGGACGTCGACCTCCCGTTCCGTGAGATCGACCTCACGGATCTGCCCGAGGCCGCGCGGTCCGCCGAACTGGACCGGGTCCTGACCGCTGACCGGGCCACGCCGTTCGACACGTCCCGGGCACCACTGGTGCGGTTCGTGCTCGTGACGACCGGCAGCCACGAATCCCGGCTCGTGTGGACCAATCATCACACCCTCCTCGACGGATGGTCGATGCCGCTGACGATCCGCGAGTTGCTCGCGCTCTATGTGGCCGGAGACGACGATGTTTCGGCGTTGCCGCGACCCCGGCCCTACCGAGACTTCCTGTCCTGGCTGCATCGCCGGGACCCTGCGGACTCGCGTGTGGCGTGGGCGACCGCGCTCGCCGGCGTCGACGGTCCGACGCTGCTCCTTCCCGACGCACGGGGACGGCCGCTGTCGGCTTCTCCCGAGAGTGCTCGGTTCACCGTGTCCGAGGAACTGACCGCCGACCTCACCGCCCTCGCGCGTACCCGCAACACGACACTGAACACAGTGACGCAGGTGGCGTGGGGCATCGTGCTCGGCGCAGCGACGTCCCGCCACGACGTGACGTTCGGGAGCACCGTGTCCGGACGGTCGCCGCACCTGTCCGGTGTCGAATCGATGATCGGGTTGTTCGTCAACACCGTGCCCACACGCATCACGCTGAACCCCCGGGAAACGCTCGGCCGGCTGCTCGACCGGACACAAGCGGAACAGGCAGCCCTCCTCGACCACCACCACCTCGGTCTCGCCGACATCCAGCGAGCAGCCGGCCCCGACATCGGGTTCGACACGGCAACCGTCTTCGAGTCGTACCCGATCGACCGGGGAGGCCTGACCGAAGACACCGACCTCGCCGGCATCCGGGTGGTCGACGTGAGCGGCGTCGACGCCACGCACTATCCGCTGAGCGTCGCCTTCTCGGTGGACACGCAGCTGCGCTTGACGTTTCACTACCGACCCGACCTCGTCGACCGGGCCACCGTCGACGCGATGGCCGGCCGGGTCATCCGGGTGCTCGAGGTGATGGCCTCCGATCCGGATAGGCCGTTGGCTCGTGTGGGTGTGTTGGGTGTGGTGGAGCGGGGGTTGTTGGTGCCGGTGCGGGGTAGGGCTGGTGTGGGGGTGCGGTTGTTGCCGGAGATTTTGGCGGGGGGTGTGGGGTTGGGTGGGGGTGGTGTGGCGGTGTCGTGTGGGGGTGTGGAGTTGTCGTATGGGGAGTTGGATGAGTGGTCGAATCGGTGGGCGCGGGTGTTGATCGGGCGGGGTGTGGGTCCGGGTGTGGTGGTGGGGGTGGGGGTGCCGCGGTCGGTGGAGTTGGTGGTGGCGGTGTGGGCGGTGGTGAAGTCGGGGGCGGCGTTTGTGCCGGTGGATCCGGGGTTGCCGGAGGTGCGGGTGCGGGAGTTGTTGGTGGATTCGGGTGCGGTGGTGGGGTTGTCGGTGTCGGGGGTGGTGTTGCCGTCGGTGGTGGAGTGGTTGCGGGTTGATGATCCGGGTGTGGTGGTGGGGGTGTCGGGGGTGGGGGTGTCGGATGGGGATCGGGTGCGGCGGTTGTGGGTGGGGGATGCGGCGTATGTGATGTATACGTCGGGGTCGTCGGGGCGTCCGAAGGGGGTGGTGGTGACGCATGGGGGGTTGGCGAATTTGGTTGAGGAGGTGCGGGTTCGGTTTGGTTTGTGGTCGGGGTGTCGGGTGTCGCATGTGGCGTCGCCGAGTTTTGATGCGTCGGTGTACGAGTGGTTGATGGCGTTTTCGGTGGGGGCGCGGTTGGTGGTGGCGCCGCCGGGGGTGTTCGGGGGTGCGGCGTTGGGGGAGTGGTTGGCGGTGGAGGGGGTGACGCATTGTTTTGTGACGCCGTCGGTGTTGGCGACGGTGGAGTCGGGGTCGTTGGGGTCGGTGCGGGTGTTGGTGGTGGCGGGGGAGGTGTTGGGGCCGGAGTTGGTGGCGCGGTGGGCGCCGGGGAGGGAGTTGTTCGATGCGTATGGGCCGACGGAGGTGACGGTGCAGGCGACGGTCAGTGGTGCGTTGGTGGCGGGGGGTGTGGTGACGGTGGGGGGTCCGGCGGTGGGTGTGGAGGTGGTGGTGCTGGATGGGTGGTTGCGGCCGGTGCCGGTGGGTGTGGTGGGGGAGTTGTATGTGGGGGGTGCGGGGTTGGCGCGGGGGTATTTGGGGCGGGCGGGGTTGACGGCGGGGTCGTTTGTGGCGAATCCGTTCGGGGTGGTGGGGTCGCGGTTGTATCGGACGGGGGATTTGGTGCGGTGGGATGGGTTGGGGTCGTTGGTGTTTGTGGGGCGTGCTGATTTTCAGGTGAAGGTGCGGGGTCAGCGGGTGGAGTTGGGGGAGGTGGAGTCGGTGTTGGTGCGGTGTCCGGGGGTGGTGGCTGCTGCGGTGGTGGTGGGTGAGGGTGGTGGGTTGGTGGGGTATGTGGTGCCGGAGGTGGGGGTGTGGGTGGATCCGGGTGTGGTGGTGGAGTTTGCGGGGTCGGTGTTGCCGGGGGGTGTGGTGCCGGCGGTGGTGGTGGTGTTGGGGGAGTTGCCGGTGACGGCGAGTGGGAAGTTGGATCGTGCCGCACTCCCCGCACCGGAAGCTCCGGCGCGTCGATTCCGCGCTCCGGCAACCCCGTTCGAGTCCGTTGTCGCCGAGGTGTACGGCGACGTCCTCGGTGTCGACCGCGTCGGTGCCGACGACGACTTCTTCCGGTTGGGCGGAGACTCGCTGTCGGCCACCCGGGTCGTCGCACGGGTCGACGCCGCTCTCGGCGTCGACGTCGGCGTGCACGCCCTGTTCGAGGCACCGACAGTGGCGGGGTTCGCGGAGCGCGCGGCGAAAGCGGGTGTGCTGACGCGTCGGCCGGAGTTGCGGGCGTCGCCGCGCCCCGAGCGCATTCCCCTGTCGCTGGCCCAGACCCGCATGTGGTTCCTCAACCAGTTCGACACCTCTTCGCCCGCCTACAACATCGCGATGGCGTTCCGGCTCACCGGCGCACTCGACCTCGACGCACTGCGGGCCGCGGTATCCGATGTGGTGGAGCGCCACGAATCGCTCCGCACCCGATTCCCGATGTCCGGCGAAGAACCGGTGCAGGTGATCCTCTCGGCTGCTGATTCGGTGCCGGACCTGCCCGTCACACCGGTGCCGAGCGACGAGGAGTTGCGAAAACGGCTGTCGGCGGCGCTCTCGGAGGGGTTCGACGTCACTGCGCAGATCCCGTTGCGGGCCGCCGTGTTCGAGATCTCCGGCACCGATCGCGTGCTGCTGGTCGTGGTCCACCACATCGTTGCGGACGGAGTGTCGATGGTCCCGCTCGCCCGCGACATGATGGTGGCGTACACCGCGCGGGCGGCCGGATACACCCCGGAGTGGCACCCGCCCACGGTCCAGTACGCCGACTTCACGCTCTGGCAGCGTCAGCTCCTCGGATCGGAGGACGATCCGCAGTCGATGGTGTCGCAACAACTGAACTACTGGCGCACCACGCTGGCCGGCCTCCCCGCCGCCCTGGACCTGCCCGCCGACCGCCCGCGGTCGATGCAACGCACACCCGACGGGAGCAGGGTCGGATTCGAGATCGACGCCGTTCTGCACCGCCGGCTGCTGGCGACGGCGTCCACGCACCAGTCGACCGTGTTCATGGTCGCGCACGCCGCCCTGGCCGCCTTCCTCGCGCGGATGTCCGGTACCGAGGACATCGCCGTCGGCACCCCGGTCGCCGGGCGCGGCGAGGCCGCCCTCGACGACGTGGTCGGGATGTTCGTCAACACCGTGGTGCTTCGGACCGTCGTCTCCGACGCGAGCCGGTTCTCCGAACTGCTCGAGCAGGTGCGCGACGTCGATCTCGGTGCGTACGCCCACGCGGAGGTGCCGTTCGAGAAGGTCGTGGAAGCGCTCGATCCGCCCCGCTCGACGGCACACTCACCGCTGTTCCAGGTGCTGCTCGAGTTCCAGAATGTCGAGCGCCCCGACCTTTCGCTGCCCGGCGTCGAGGTCGAGGGCATCGACCTCGGTGCGACGATCGCCAGGTTCGACCTGCAGCTGACGTTGTCCGAGGAGTACACGGACGACGGAACACCGGCCGGCATCACGGCCGGTTTCACCTACGCCACCGACCTTTTCGACGCCGAAACCGTCGCCGGCCTGGCCGACCGGTTCGTCCGGATGCTCGACACCGCCGTCACCGACCCGTCGATCAGGGTCGGCGACCTCGAGATCCTCGACGCCCTCGAACGGGACGAACTCGTGCCCATGCGCGGCTTTCCCGCGGCCGCGGAACGCACGCTCCCGGACGTCCTCACCGCGGGCGCTGCGCTCGCACCGGGGGCGACCGCAGTGTCGTGCGAAGGCGTCACCGTGTCGTACCGGGAACTCGACGAGCGGTCGAACCGACTGGCCAGGGCGCTGATCCGTCGGGGTGCCGGACCGGACGCCTTCGTCGCGATCGGCGTGCCGCGATCGCTCGAATGGGTGCTGTCGGTGTGGGCGGTCGCGAAATCGGGGGCGGCGTACGTGCCGGTCGATCCCGCCCTGCCGCCCGCGCGCACCGGCGGCATGCTCGAGGATTCGGGCGCGGTGCTCGGGTTGACGGTGACGGTGCACCGTGACCGGTTGCCCGGCGTGGTGCCGTGGCTGCTGCTCGACGATCCCGAGGTGGCGAACGGGTACTCCAGCGACCCGGTGACCGACGCCGACCGTCCGCGTCCGCTGAGAGTCGACCACGCCGCGTTCCTGCTCTATACGTCGGGGTCGACGGGAACACCGAAGGGGGTCGTGCTCACGCACGGCGGACTCGCGAATCTCGCAGTCGAGGAACGGGAACGGTTCGCATCCATGCACGGTGCGCGGGTGTCGCATCTGGCGTCGCCGAGCTTCGACGCGTCGTTGTTCGAACTGCTGATGGCGTTCGCCGTCGGCGCGACGCTGGTCGTCGTGCCACCGACGGTCCTCGGGGGGCGGGAACTGGCCGAACTCCTCGCGAGCGAACACGTCTCGCACGCATTCTTCACACCCACGATCCTGGACACCCTCCGCCCCGAGGACGTTCCGTCCCTGCGGATTCTCGCCGTCGCGGGCGAGCGGTTCCCACCCGAACTGGCCGACCGCTGGACCCCGGGACGATTCGTCTTCAACGGATACGGACCCACCGAGGCGACGGTGCAGACCACGATCAGCGAGGTGCTGTCGCCGGACGAACCGGTGAACGTGGGAGGCCCGGGGCGGGGCGTCGACGTGATCGTGGTGAACACATGGTTGCAGCCCGTTCCGGTGGGGGTGATCGGGGAACTGTACGTCGCGGGGCCGGGGCTCGCGCGCGGCTACCACCGGCGGTCGGCGCTGACGGCCGCGTCCTTCGTGGCGAACCCGTTCGGCGAACCCGGCTCCCGCATGTACCGGACCGGCGACCTCGTGCGGTGGAGCGAGGTCGGCAGACTGGAGTATGTGGGACGCAACGACTTCCAGGTGAAGATCCGGGGCCAGCGGGTGGAACTCGGTGAAATCGAATCGGTGCTGGCCCGCTGCGACGGCGTCGGCCGCGCGGCGGTCACCGTGCACAGCGGCACCGGCGACCGGCTGGTGGGATACGTGACCGCCGAAGCCGGGGCGAGCATCGACACCGCCGAGGTACTCCGGTACGCCGGATCCCACCTCGCCCCGTACATGGTGCCCGCCCAGCTGGTGGTGCTCGACCGGCTGCCCGTCGGCCGCACCGGCAAGCTCGATCGGCGAGCGCTACCCGCACCGGTGCTCGCGCCCAGAGAATTCCGGGCACCCGCCACCCCGGTCGAGGAGGCGGTGGCGGAGGTCTTCGCCGACGTCCTCTGCATCGAACGCGTCGGAGCCGACGACGACTTCTTCGAACTGGGCGGGAACTCGCTCGTCGCGACCCGGGTGGCGTCCGCGCTCCGCGACCGGCTCGGCACCGACGTCGTCCTGCAGTGGATCTTCCGCAACCCCACCCCGGAGGGTCTGGCTCGCCGCATCGTCGACCCGTCGGCGCTCGGAAGCATGCCGGCGGACGACGTGCTGAACGTCGTCGTTCCGTTCCGGGCGTCCGGTGCGCAACCCGCGCTGTTCTGCGTGCACCCGGCGGGCGGACTCGCATTGGGATACGCCGGACTGATGAAGTACGTCTCACCCGACCGTCCGGTGTACGGGCTGCAGCTGCCGATCCTCAGCGGCGGAACGACGTTCGAGTCGATGGCACAGCTCGCCCACCGATACGTCGTCGAGATGCGCGCGGTGCAACCGCAGGGGCCCTACCACCTGCTGGGCTGGTCCCTCGGCGGTGTCATCGCCCAGGCCGTCGCCGTCGAACTCCGTGAGTCCGGCGCCGAGGTCGGCACACTCGCGATGATGGACAGCTACGTCGCGGAGGGCGAAAACTTCGGTGACCTCGAGGTGAACGCCGAGGAGTGGCTGCACGGGCTGGGTGTCGAGTTCGAGGGCGAGGGCGACACCGGCACGTCGTACCGCGAGCAACTGGTCGAGATGCTCGGACGATCCTTCGGCCGCGACCCCGCGTTCGCGTCGACCCTCCTCGGTCGCATCAGCACCGGCCTGGAGAACTCGAAGCAGATCTCCACCGGATACCGGCCGCGGGTGTTCGACGGCGACCTGGTGTTCTTCAGCGCCGCGCAGTCCGCCGACGGGGAGGAAGGCGAACGGCCGTCGCCGAGCGTCTGGCAACCCGCGATCACCGGCGTGATCGTCGAACACAAGGTGGAGTGCGACCACCTGCGGATGACCACACCGGAAGCCCTCGCGGTGATCGGACCGATCCTGGAGCGTTCCCTGGGGTCACGCCCCGATCGCACTGCCGATGACGGGCCAGGACTCCCGTAGCTCGGTCTCGAACAGCCCCCACGAATGCGTGCCCTGCGACAGATAGGCGAACGTGGCGGGAATCCCCAGCGAGTGCAGCCGCGACTGGAACGCGGCCGCGCACACGTTGGTCACCATCTCGACGACGCTGCCGCCGATCGTCTGGGGCACCACCAGCACGGGGTCGTGGTTGTCGATACTGCCGGGAAGTCCGTTGCCGCTCGAGACGAACAATTCTGTGCCGCTCAGTCGTTCGGCATTCAGCATCGGGTCGTGTACCCGCCACCGCGGATCCATGGCGGAGCCCCACATGTTGGCCGCATTGCCGCCGCCCCGCAGTTCCACCATCGACCGCACCATCGCCTGGCCCAGCAGTCCGCTCGTCGCGGCACACCCGCTGTACGAGCCGACGGCACGATAGAAACCCGGAGCCTGAATGGCGAGGTCGAGTACCGCGCCGCCTGCCATCGACACCCCGCCGATGGCGTTCGCCCCCGTGGTCGCGAAGCGGCTGTCGATGGCGGCGGGGAGTTCGGCCGTCAGGTACGTCTGCCACTTGTTCCGGCCGAGAACCGGGTCGTCGGCATCCCAGTCGGTGTACATGCTGTACTGGCCGCCGATCGGCATTACCACGTTGACGTGCTTGTCGGCGAAGAAGTCCCGCACACCGGTGTTGTTGAACCAGGAGATCCCGTCCGACCCGCCGCCGATTCCGGTGAGCAGGTAGAAGGTGGGCGCCGGAGCACCTGATGCGGGAGAGATGACGTCGTTGGCCACCCACCGGCCCATCGACTCCGAATACACGTCCACCCTGGTGATGCGGGGCTCGGCCGACGCCGCCTGCGGGCCGAGCACCGCCCACACGGATACGACCAGCAGCATCACCGCCAGTACACGAAGAGAGATCGCGGATCGCAGAGCTTCGAACGGTCGCATGGACGCCCCCTGGCTGTGGCCTGCCCTTCCAATCTAGGACTGCGGGGTACCTGCTTGGTGCGGTTCCAGCGAACCGGTGTAAAGATGATTCGGTGACCGACAACGACCGGCCCGACGAACGTTTCACCCTCGCAAGCGAGCGGACGTTCCTCGCCTGGATGCGGAGTTCGCTGGCACTCCTGGCCGGTGGCATCGCGATGATCCACCTGGTCCCCGAATTCAGCACGGGATGGGTGCGGACGACCCTCGGCCTGATCCTGATCGGTCTCGCCGCGGCCGCGGCCCTCGTCGGCATGCGGCGGTGGGCGCAGGTCGAGAAGGCCCTGCGCGACGGAGCGCCGATGCCACCGCCCCACGAGTTGTGGCTGTTCGCGGTGACACTGACGGTGGTGGCACTGGGAGCGGCGCTCGCCAGCCTGGTGGCCGCGCTCTAACCTGCAGAAGAGGTTTGCATCTCGCGAACCGGACGCGAAGACGAAGGAGTACACGGTGGCCCACGAACTCAAGCTCGGTTACAAGGCGTCCGCGGAGCAGTTCGGTCCGCGGGAGTTGGTGGAGCTGGGTGTTCTGGCGGAGGCGCACGGTATGGATTCGGCGACGGTGTCGGATCATTTCCAGCCGTGGCGGCACGAGGGTGGTCATGCGCCGTTCTCGTTGGCGTGGATGACGGCGGTCGGGGAGCGGACGGAGCGGTTGCAGTTGGGGACGTCGGTGATGACGCCGACGTTCCGGTACAACCCGGCGGTGGTGGCGCAGGCGTTCGCGACGATGGGGTGTCTGTATCCGGGGCGGATCATGCTCGGGGTGGGTACCGGTGAGGCGCTCAACGAGATCGCGACAGGTTTCGCGGGTCAGTGGCCGGAGTTCAAGGAACGCTTCGCGCGGTTGCGGGAGGCGGTCCGGTTGATGCGTGAGCTGTGGCTCGGCGACCGGGTCGACTTCGAGGGGGAGTACTTCACCACGAAGGGGGCGTCGATCTACGACGTGCCCGAGGGTGGGATTCCGGTGTACATCGCCGCCGGTGGTCCGGTGGTGGCCCGGTACGCCGGTCGGAGCGGCGACGGGTTCATCTGCACGTCCGGTAAGGGCATGGAGTTGTACACGGAGAAGTTGATGCCTGCGGTCGCGGAGGGGGCGGAGAAGGCCGACCGTGATGTCGCGGAGATCGACAAGATGATCGAGATCAAGATTTCGTATGACACGGATCCGGAGTTGGCGTTGGAGAACACGCGGTTCTGGGCGCCGTTGTCGTTGACGCCGGAGCAGAAGCATTCGATCGACGATCCGATCGAGATGGAGAAGGCGGCGGATGCGTTGCCGATCGAGCAGGTGGCGAAGCGGTGGATCGTGGCGTCGGATCCGGATGAGGCGGTGGCGCAGATCCGCCCGTACCTCGATGCGGGATTGAACCACCTGGTGTTCCACGCTCCCGGCCACGATCAGAAGCGGTTCCTGGAACTCTTCGAGCGGGATCTGGCGCCGCGGTTGCGGGGATAGGCGGCTTCGCCGCCCGTGCGCCGTTTTGGCAGTGGGTGCTACCAGAAAGGCGCACGGGTGCGGAGCGCCTCAGAGCATGTTCACGCGCTTGTAGAGGTGCCGGGAAGGACCGCCCAGCAGATCGGCGTCGTCCAGGAACCGCATGAGCGGCTGCGAACTCTCGCGGATCTTCTCGGCCCGGAATCGGTTGTTCTTCGCCTCGCGGAGCGCGCGTTCGGTGTCCAGTCCGGCTGCCGCGTAGACGGCGGGATTGATCATGCTGGAGACGATCAGGTTGGATGCGATAGCGATGCAGGCGCGGCTCGCAGCACGGTGCGCCTTGCTCATGCCCTGGGCCCGTCGCAGGGTCTCCTCCCGGGCGAAGCGCATGTGCCGGGCTTCTTCGACCACGTGAATCTTGCTGGTGACGCGGACGATCGGCTGGACGCGTGTGTCCTTCATCCAGTCGCGCTGCATGACGTCGAGGATCTCTTCGGCGACGAGAATGCCGGCGTACGCGACCTCTCCCGAGGCGAGCGCCTTGAATCCGCGGCCCAGGGTGACCACCGACTTGCGCGGAACGTAGGAGGGGCATCCGAACTTCTCGGCGGTGCGAGCGAACATCACCGAGTGCCTGCACTCGTCGGCCACTTCAGTCAGTGCGAACTGGAAGTGGGCCTGCGATGCGTCCTTGGCGTACACGTCCCGGATGACCATCTGCTGAAGGATCATCTCGAACCAGATTCCGGTGCCCATGATCGAGGACACCTCGTGCTTCGTCAGCGTGATCTGCTGTTCGAACGTCATCTCGTCCCACATCGGCGTGCCGTACAGAGAGGACCACTCTGGGGTGAGGCCGTACAAATCGTCGGGGACCGGTGCGTCCCAGTCCACCTCGACGGTCGGGTCGTACGACATGCGTGCGGAGGACTGGAGAAGCCGGGCGCCGGTGTCCTGGCGATCCGTGATCTTCGGATTGCGGAGAGCGAGCGTCGAGCGTGCCATGAAATCCTCCATGTCAGTGTTACCGGCAGTTACACCTAATCATGTCGAAGTAACCTCTTGACGTCAATGCCTCTGGTGTACAAATTGTGGACAACGTCCGGGCAGTTCTTCGGCCGTCAAGGCCTCGGTGATGATCCCCACAACTGCGACCCAAGGCTTGCTCAAAATTTGCCAATCGTCTGTAGTGAGTTCTCGGCAGCGGGCCCGGATGATCCCTTGCCCTGGCATCACCCTGCAGAAAGCGGAATGAACCCATGTCTGATCAGAAGAGTGCCGCCCAGCCCCACAGCCCCGACGTCGTCGTCGGCGCTCGCGTTCGGGTCCGCCGCGACTCCGACGCTCCCGCGCCCGGTGTCGTGATCGAGGATTTCGCGGACCTGTCCCAGTCGGAGGGACTCCTCGGACGTGATTGGGCGCCCGTGCACCGCTGGGCCGTCGCTCTCGACGACGGACGCCTCGTGTTCGCCGACGACGGCGAACTCGACCTCGACGCCGAAGCACCGCAGGCGGCGCGCGGCTGATTCAGCCGAGCCTGTCGGCGACATCCTGAAGTTGCTCGACTGTGCCTGTGGCGATGGTTCGCACATGTTCGGTGACGACAGAAATCGGCCAGTCCCACCACGCGATCCGCACCAGTGCGGCGATCTCGGATTCCGAATAGCGGTCCTTGATGTGGACGGCCGGATTCCCGCCCACGACCGCATAGTCCGGCACGTCCCGCGTCACCACCGAACCGGTCGACACGATCGCGCCGTGCCCGATGCGGACGCCAGGCATGATCGTCGCGTTGCCTCCGATCCACACGTCGTTGCCGACGACGGTGTCGCCCCGCGACGGTAAATTCGCGAGCAGATCGGCGTGCTGGGCCCACGACCCGCCCATGATCGGAAACGGGAACGTCGAGACTCCGCTCATCCGATGATTTGCGCCGTTCATGATGAACGTCGTCCCGGTCGCGAACGCGCAGAACTTGCCGATGATCAGCCGGTCCTGCCCGTAATGGTGCAGGACATTGCGCGTTTCGAACTCGTCCGCGAACTCGGGATCATCGTAGTAGCTGTACTCCCCGACCTCGATCAGTGGATTCTCGATCAGAGGTTTCAGCAGGACCACCCGAGGCTGACCTGAAACGGGATGCAGGGTCATCGGATCCGGTGCGGCATTCGTGGGCAACTACTTCTCCATTCCTCGGCGCAGGCGGGCGTGCGCGATCTCCTGTATAGCGCCGTACTGCCCTGCGCTGCATGTGCTTTTTAGGGGCATCGGCTTCGCCCGGCAGCTGGTGGCCGACGCCGTCGATCGTGACACCGCGACGTCGTTGCTGCGGGTGTATTCGTGCCCGCAGTCGGAGGCGTTGACGGCGGTGCAATCCCAGTCGCGCACGTTCCCGAAGAGTCTGCGACAGCTGATCGACCTCCGCGACCGCACATGTCGTACGCCGTGGTGCGATGCACCGATCCGGCACCACGACCACATCCGCTCCCGCCGACAGCACGGGGCGACCAGCGCGCACAACGGGTCCGGGCCGTGTGAGGCCTGCAATTACGCGAAGGAAGCACCAGGCCGGAGAGCCCGCCCGATACAGCGGCCCGGCCGCACCCACCTCATCGACGTCGGCACCCCGACCGGGCACCACTACCGGTCGGCGGCACCGCCGCTTCCGGCCCCGGCACGGCGCTCGGCTCACGAGGCGGTGAGAGCGAACACCCGCATCGTGCGGTTCGTTCGGTGCTCGTAGACGCCGTAGACGCGCACCATCTCGTCGAATTCGCGATAGATCCGTGTTCGCTCCGGTTCGGCCAGGAGAGTCGCGGTGACGGGGATGTCCTTCCCGCCGATCGTGACCTTCGCGTTCGGCTGGGCGAGAAGGTTCCCCGACCACGCCGGGTGGTGATCCTGCCCGAAGTTGCTGCCCACGACGAAGATCTGCTCACCCTCACGGTAGTAGAGGAGCGGGCTCGTCCGTGGTGCGCCAGACTTGCGACCCGTCGTGGTCAGCAGCACTACCGGAGCGGCGATCGGACCGAGGATCGTGAAGCGTCCCCTGGTCTTCTGGAGGAGCCGGCGGTCGACTCCGGCGAGTTTCCGGATCACCCACGATCCGGGTCGGGTGGCGGCAAATTTGGCTGCGGGTTCGCGGAGGAAGCTGTTCTCGCTGCCCCATCGGACGTCGGGGAAGGGTGATTCGGCCATACGTCATCTGACCGCCGGGCGGGTGCGGTGTCAATCGCCCAGAGCCGGTGGCCGGATACGCTATGGCCATGGCTGCGCCAGCGACACCCTCACCCGTGAATCCGCCCGCACGTCCCCAGCCGTCGAGCGTCTACATCGCCTCACCGGAGGGGGATACCGGCAAGTCCACCATCGCGCTGGGTGTCCTGCAGATGCTGTGCGCGTCCGCGGCGAGGGTGGGCGTCTTCCGTCCCATCGCCCGATCGACGCAGGAAACCGACTACATCCTCGAGTTGCTCCTCGAACACACCACGGCCGACATCGGGTACGAGGAGTCCCTGGGGGTCACGTACGAGCAGGTCCACGCCGATCCCGACGGCGCGCTCAGCGAGATCGTCTCCCGGTATCACCAGGTGGCGGCGCAGTGCGATGCCGTCGTGGTGATCGGCAGCGACTACACCGACGTGGCCAGCCCCAGCGAGCTCGGCTACAACGCCAGGATCGCCGTGAACCTCGGCGCCCCGGTGTTGCTCGCCGTGAGGGGAGCACGGCGCACCCCCGAGGAGATCGCCCAACTCGCGCAGCTCGCCATCGGTGAACTGACCGCTCACCACGCGCACCTGCTGGCCGTGGTCGCCAATCGGTGCGACCCCGACCAGCTCGATGCGGTCACCGACGCGTTGGCAGTCACCGGTGTGCCCGCGTGGAGCCTGCCCGAGATCCCCTTGCTGGTCGCACCGACCATGGCCGAACTCCTCGAGTCGATCGACGGCAGCCTGTTCAGCGGCGACCCGGAGCTCCTCCACCGGGAGGCGCTGCGGGTGATGGTGGGTGGAATGACGGCCGAGCACATCCTCGAACGGTTGACGGAGGGCACGGTGGTGATCGCCCCGGCCGACCGTTCCGACGTGCTGCTGGCGATGGTGAATGCGCATGAGGCCGAAGGTTTCCCGTCGCTGGCGGGCATCATCATGAACGGCGGGCTGATGCCGCACCCGGCAATCGCGAAGTTGATGGCCGGCCTCAAGCCGCGGTTGCCGATCCTCACCACCGGACTGGGCACGTTCGACACGGCCAGCGCGGCAGCGCAGACCCGTGGCCGGGTGGCGGTCGGTTCGCAGCGCAAGATCGACACCGCCCTGAGTGTCATGGAACTCCGGGTGGACGCACCCACACTGCTGGAGCGGTTGAAGCTGCCGATCCCGTCGGTGGTGACTCCGCAGATGTTCGAATACCAGCTGATCGACCGCGCCCGCCGCGACCACAAGCACATCGTGCTCCCGGAAGGCGACGACGACCGCATCCTCCGAGCGGCGGGGAGACTGCTGCAACGGCAGGTGGCGGAGCTGACGATTCTCGGCGACGAGGTGCAGGTGCGTCGCCGCGCGGCGGAACTCGGCGTGGACCTCGGTGACGCGCAGGTGCTCGACCCCCGGACGTCCGAACACGCCGGTCCGTTCGCCGAGGAGTACGCGCGGCTCCGCGCCCACAAGGGCATGACCGTGGACCGTGCCCGCGAGGTGATGACCGACATCTCGTACTTCGGAACCATGATGGTGCACTTGGGAATCGCGGACGGCATGGTCTCCGGTGCCGCGCACACCACGGCGCACACCATCCGGCCGTCGTTCGAGATCATCAAGACACAACCGGGAGTGTCCACGGTGTCGAGTGTGTTCCTGATGTGTCTGTCCGATCGGGTGCTCGCGTACGGGGACTGCGCGGTGGTGCCCGACCCCACGGCCGAACAGCTGGCCGACATCGCGATCTCTTCGGCGCAGACGGCGTCCCAGTTCGGTATCGATCCGCGTATCGCGATGCTGTCGTACTCGACCGGCGACTCCGGCAGCGGCGCGGACGTCGACAAGGTGCGCTCTGCGACGAAACTCGTCCGCGAGCGTCGCCCGGACCTGTTGGTGGAGGGCCCCATTCAGTACGACGCTGCCATCGAGCAGAGCGTGGCCGACAAGAAGATGCCCGATTCGGCGGTGGCTGGGAAGGCGACGGTCTTCATCTTCCCCGACCTCAACACCGGGAACAACACGTACAAGGCCGTGCAGCGCAGCGCCGGCGCCATCGCCGTCGGGCCGGTGTTGCAGGGCCTCAACAAACCGGTCAACGACCTCTCGCGAGGGGCGCTGGTCGAGGACATCGTGAACACCGTGGCCATCACCGCGATCCAGGCGCAGGGAGCAGAGCAGTGACCGAGGGGTCCGTACTGGTAGTCAATTCCGGTTCGTCGTCGATCAAGTTCCAGCTGATCCACCCGGACACCGGTAAGTCCTCGGCGTCCGGTCTCATCGAGAGGATCGGGGAACCCGAGGGGCGCATCGTCTATCACCACCGCACCGGATTGGCGGAGCGCCACGTTCACATCGCCGACCACCGCGCCGGACTGAAGATGTTGTCGGACATCGTCGCCGAGGTGGGTCGACCTCTGAGGGAGGCGGGGATCGTCGCGGTCGGCCATCGCATCGTCCACGGCGGCGACGTATTCTTCGAACCCACGATCATCGACGACGCAGTGGTGCAGTCCATCTCGGACCTTTCGACCCTTGCGCCGCTGCACAATCCGGCGAACGTGATCGGGATCGAGGTGGCGCGGGAGGAGCTGCCGGACATCCCGCACGTCGCGGTGTTCGACACCGCGTTCTTCCATACCCTGCCCGCGGAGGCGTCGACGTATGCGATAGACCGGCAGGTCGCGAAGGAGCACTCCATCCGGCGGTACGGCTTCCACGGCACGTCGCACCAGTACGTGTCGGCGCGCACGGCCGAGTTCCTCGGCAGGGACCTGTCCGAGCTGAACCAGATCGTCCTGCACCTGGGGAACGGTGCCTCGGCGTCCGCGATCCGCGGGGGACTGGCCGTCGACACCAGCATGGGGCTGACCCCGCTCGAGGGACTCGTCATGGGCACGCGGTCCGGGGACGTCGATCCCGGCGTCATCCTGCACCTGCACCGCAGCGGGATGGGTGTCGATCAGATCGACGACCTCCTGAACCGGCATTCCGGCCTCAAGGGCTTGTCGGGGGTCAACGACTTCCGGGCGCTCCTGACGCTGGTCGGCGAGGGCGACGGGGCTGCGGCGTTGGCCTACGACGTGTACGTGCACCGACTCCGCAAGTATATCGGCGCCTACCTGGTGGAACTCGGCGGCGTCGACGTCATCACGTTCACCGGGGGAGTCGGCGAGAACAACGTCGACGTCCGCCGCGACAGCCTGGCCGGGCTGGGACGCCTCGGCATCGTCGTCGACGACGACCGCAACCGCGCGAGTTCCCGGGACGCACGCCGTATCTCGGTGGACGAGTCCGACGTTCAGGTGCTGGTCGTGCCCACCAACGAGGAGTTCGCGATCGCCTGTGCGGCGGTGGAGCTGATCGGGGCCTGAGCGTTACAGCAGGCTCTTGGGCCGGATGGTGTTGGCCAGATCCACCAGCGTGTACCGGTGAGTGCGCTCGGGGGCGTTGCGGGCCAGCGCCCGCAGGCCGGCCTCGGTGCCCTTGCGTAGGCCCCGTTCGGTGAACGGCACACCGAGGATCTGCTCGAGTTCCGTCGCCGACGAATGACCGGCACGCATCCAGTCCAGTGCGGTGCCCAGGACGAGCGTGCGCATCTGCAGTGCCCGGCTCTCCTCGGGTGCGAGCGCGGCGACACGGAGTGCGGCCTCCCGGAGAGCCGATTCGTCGAGTTCCTCGATCGGTTTGCCGGACAACAGCATCAGCACGCTCGTCATCCGGGCCATGGTGAAGTGCCGGGACGTCGGGGGAACCTGATCGAGGGCGGCGATGGCACCGGGCAGATCGCCGCGTTCGGTGAGTTGCCGCGCCAGCCCGAATGCCGCACTCACCATGCTGTGGTCGGTCCGCCACACCGTCCGGTAGTACTTCTCGGCGAACGTTCGCCACTGGTGGGGGTCGGAGCTCTCCCAGTGCTGCAGAATCAGTTCGGCGGTGGCGGCCAGCGCAAGTTTGGGAGCCGTCTCCCCGGGCATCGCCTGCAGTACGGATTCGAAACGGGAGAACGCCGTCTCATAGTCGCCGTCGATGAGCGTCGCGAGTCCGGCGTACCAGTCGACGCGCCAGTTCCCACCCATCTCTCCCTCCACGTCGCGGAGGAGTTCGGTGGCGGTGGCGGCGTCACCGAGATCGAGGTGGGCCTTGATCTCGGCGAGCGTGAGTTCCCGGGAGAACGCCACGTCCAGATCTCCGACGACCCGTTCGATACCGTTCTCGCGCGCGTGCCGAATGGAATCCAGCGTCTGCTGCGGCTCGCTGTGCACCGCGGCGGCCAGGAGCGGGGCGTTGGGATCGGTCGGGTCGATCAGGGGTACCGCCAACGCCTGCGCCACGGACTGCGGATCGAGATTCTCGTCCCGTTCGACGCCGTCGACGTACACGTCGGTCTGCTCGACGGCCTCGTCCGTGCCGAAAGTCGTTCTCTGCTTGCTGAACACGGTCGACAGTCCGGGATGCTCCTCGCCGGTCTGCTGCGCGAGGACCTCCCGCAGCACCGCCGTGAGCTGACCCGCCATCTCCTCGGCCGACGCGAAACGCCGGCTCGGGTCGGGGTCGGTGGCGCGCAACAGGAGTCGGTGGAAGAACTCGTATTCCGCGAGGAGCGGCGCCTGCTCGGGGGACGGGATCCCGTCGAGGTACCGGCCCTTGTCGGACGGCATGTCGAGCGTCAGGACGGCGAGGGTGCGCCCCACCGTGTAGATGTCGGACGCCACGGTCGGGCCGGTCGTGACGATCTCCGGCGCCTGATACCCGGGTGTGCCGTACAGGTAGCCGTAGTCCTCGATGCCCGCGACGGCACCGAGGTCGATCAGCTTGAGGGCATCCTCGGTGACCATCACGTTGTCGGGTTTGAGGTCGTTGTACACCAAACCGGTGGAGTGCAGATACGCCAGTGCGGGAAGGATTTCGAGCACGTAGGCGATGGCCTGCTCGACCGGCATGCGTTCGGGCTTCGCGTGCGTCGACAGGACGTCCCGAAGCGAGTGACCGCCCACATACTCCATCACGATGTACCCCATCGGGGTCCCGTCCGACCGGGGATGCTCCACGAAGTTGAAGATCTTCACGATGCTCGGGTGGGCCACCTCGGCGAGGAACTGGCGTTCGGCCACCGCCACGGCCTGAGCCTCGGCGTCGCCGAAGTGCAACAGGCCCTTGAGAACCACCCAGCGGTCACTGACATTGCGATCGATGGCCAGATAGATCCAGCCGAGGCCGCCGTGCGCGATGCAGCCCTGCACCTCGTACTGGCCGCCGATCAGCTCGTTCGGGCCGAGAAGCGGCCGGAAGTCGTACGTGGCTCCGCACTGGGGGCACAGACCGAACTCTGAGCCCTCGGACGTGGCGCCGGTGCGGCCCACCGGCTTGTTGCACTTCCAGCAGAAGCGCTTGCTCTCGGGGACTTTCGGGTCGGTCATCACGGCGGATGCCGGGTCCAGTGTCTTCACGACGGGAACCTCGACGAGACCGCCGCCGAGACGCAGGCGCTGCCCGGACCGGGTGCGCGGTGAGCGCGTCGAGCGGCCGGTGCCGGACGCGCCGGACGGCCGGGACGTCGGCGCCGCCTGGGTGGCCTGGGTGGCCGGACCCTCGTCCGGTTCTTCCCGGACCGCGGCCTGCGTGGCGTCCCCTTCCGGCTCCCGGACGGCGGCCTGGGTGGCGATGTCCGGGTCGGTGGACTCCGGATTCTGCGAATGCTGCGGCATGCGTCCCCTCAGTCCTGGTACACGGCGGACGGCGGGGCGGGGGACGGCCCCAGCATCGACAGCCACTGGTCGTACATCCTGGTCCAGGTACCGTCGCGGCGGATGCGTTCGAGCGTGCCGTTGACGAACCGCACCAGGTCCTCGTTCGACTTGGTGATGCCGACGCCGTACGGCTCGGCGCCCATGCTGTCTCCGACGATCTCGAGATACGGGTCCTGGGACGCCAGACCGGCGAGGATCGTGTCGTCGGTGCTCACCGCATCGACCTGCCGCTGTTGCAGGACCACCAGGCAATCCGACCACATGGGGACCGTCAGAATGTCCGCGGTGGGCGCCACCTGCTGCAACCGTGTCAGCGACGTCGTGCCGCGGACGACGCAGACCCGTTTCCCGTCCAGGTCGGCGGCGCTGCGGATCGGGGAGCCCTTCACGACGAGAACCCGCTGCTGCGCCTCGAAGTACTCGGAGGAGAACGCCACCCGTTCCTTTCGGTCGCAGGTGATGGTCATCGTCTTGGCCACGATGTCGACCATCGACTCCTGCAGCGCCTTCTCACGATTCGCCGACGTGAGGATGCGGTACTCGAGCCGGTCCGGATCGCCGAACAGATCCCGCGCGATCTCCCGGGCCACGTCGACGTCGAAGCCCTGGATGGCACCGGTCGCCGGATCGCGGAAACTCATCAGATTGCTGCCCGTGTCGAGGCCGACGACGAGACGCCCCCGCGCGCGGATGGCGTCGACCGTCGGCATCGGCGGTGCGGCGTCGGGGTCGGGGAACGGGCGCAGGCTCGCGGTGGGATCGCCGCAGTCCTTCTCGGGAGTCGGCGGCGCAGCGCTGGTCTCGGGCGCCGGCGTCGCGGCCGCGGGAAGCGGGGGCTCGGTGTACGACACGCTCGGCGATCCGACGTGCTCGGGACTCGACTCGGCGCACCCGCCGATCAGTAAGGTGGCCGCCACGAGCACGAGCGCGATCCGGCGCCGCCTCACTGATATTCCCTCAATCGAGGCCACAACCCGATGATAATTCCGCCGACCGCGATCAGCGTCAGGACGATGGCGCCGGAACCGAGCGCGGTCAGCACCCGGGCCGCGGATTCGACATGCGACCGCAGACGGTCGCGTGCGGTGCCGATTCCGTCGGTGAGCGCGTCGTCGACGGCGGTGAACTGAGCCGCGGAATCCGAAGGTCCCGGTCCGATGGCGACCATTGCCGCCGAGACGAAGTCACCCCTGGCGAGGATCTCGTTCATGCGGTCGTGTGCCGAGGACCAGCGCGTCCACGCCTCCTGCGCCCTCGCCACCTCGTCGTGGCCGACCGCGCGGTCGCCGTCGTGGGGGTAATTCGACAGGAGAGTGTCGAGCTGACCGGACTTGTCTTCGAAGACGGCGTCGTAGTCACCGTTCGAGTCGCGGCGGACCAGTTTGAGGGTCTCCTCGGTGCGCGCCTGCTGGGCCAGGATGCGGGCCGCGGTCAACTCGTGAATCGGGCGGGCGCCCTCGGTCAGTGCCCGCTTGGTGTCGAGGGAGGAGACCAACCCGGCGACCAGCATCCACGCCAGGAGGATCGCCGTGCACGACGACGCCACGATCAGCCCGAGATTGAACGTGCGCCGACTGAGCCTCGCAATGACGATCTGGGCGACGAGCAACGCGACGAGTGCGACGAGGATCAGGATCAGCGCCAGCCAGGGCGGACGGGAGTAGTCCCGCTGCGTGTCCGCGACGTCGGCTTCCTGCTGGACGTGCAACTGCTGCGCCATCGGCAGCATGCTCGTCTGCATCAGCGTGGACGCCTCGCTGAGGTAGGCCGCGCCGACCGGATGACCGGTGCGATTGTTGGCCCGCGCGGTCTCGACGAGACCGGAGTAGACGCTGAGGTCGGTGGAGATGGAGGCAAGCAGTCGGCGGCTGTCCACGTCGCTCGCCGCGAGTCCGCCGGACGCGTACACGAGGTCGGCGGAGGCGGTGCCGATCGCCTGCGCATAGGTGTCCCGGAGTTCGGGCGGTTCGAGACCGCCGGAGATGAACGCCGTCGTGGCCGCGGCATCCGCCACGGACAGGGCGCTGTAGAGGTTCTGCGCCGAGAACGACAGCGGTTCCGTCTCCGCGAGGACGCTGTCGAGAGTGGCTTCCCTGCTGTTCACCGTCGAGGCGGCCACGAACCCGGCGGTGAGGGTGAGCAGGACCAGGAGGGCCCCGAGGGCCGTGAGTTTGGCGGGAGTCGACTCCAGGAACGCGCGCAGTTCCTTGCGGCGTGCCACCGCGGGGTCGACGTCGTCATCCGCGGCGGCAGACAATGCGCGGCTGCCGTGGGGTTCGATCGACGGTGCCTCACGCAGAACCACCTCGCACCCCTCCCGTGTCATGGCCGCACCTTGTGGGGAGCATATAAGCAGCGGTCGGTTCACGACTGCCGACGGGCAGTTCCGGAAGAAACCGTTAGTGTGAGGGAACTGCAGGGAGACCCATCAGGTCGGACAGGGGTAGTCGATGCGTGGTGACGGTGACGGTTGGGCAACCGGGCCGGACGGCAGTCGTCATTGGGGCAAGCACGGTGCGGCCGGGTTGTTGTTGCGTGCGCCGCTCCCCGACGAGACGCCGGCCGTCCTGCTGCAGCACCGTGCGGTGTGGAGTCACCAGGGCGGTACGTGGGCGTTGCCCGGCGGTGCCCGGGACAGCCACGAGTCCACCACCCACGCCGCGGTGCGCGAGGCCCACGAGGAAGCAGGCATCGAGAGCGCGGCCATCCGCGTCCGCACCGAGGTCGTCACGATGAAGGCCGCGAGCGGCTGGAGTTACACCACGGTGATCGCCGACGCCGAGCGCCCACTGCCCACCGTCGCGAACGGCGAGAGCACCGAACTGCGCTGGGTGCGGGAAACCGACGTCGCCGGGTTGCCGCTGCACCCGGGTTTCGAAGCGGGGTGGCCGCAACTGCGCACCACCGAGGTGCGATTGCTGCTCGACCGGCACGACGTGCTGGGCGAGCGCGGCGCGCTGGCACAGTTGTCGAAGGCCCTGCCCCGCACACTGCACCTGCCCGACGGCACTTACGGGTGGCTGCCGCGCGTCGAGGTGCTCGAGGCCCTGGACGCCGTCGGCCGCCTCGCCGAACCGGCCGGCCACGGCACCACGCTGGGAACGGTGACGGCGGTCGTCACCACCGAACCCGACCTGATCGAACAGTTGCCGGCCACCGTCGTGGTCCTGCCGCCCGCCACCGTGCTGGACTGGCTGGATCAGCCGTAACTACGCGTTCTGCTGCAGCAGGGCGGACAGCGAGCGCGCGGCGGCCTGCGGGTCGCGGGCCTCGGTGATGGCCCGGACGACGACGATGCGGGAGGCCCCCGCGGCGAGGATCTCCGGAACCCGGGACTCGTCGATGCCGCCGATCGCGAACCACGGGCGGTTCGGCTCCGAGTCGGCGGTCGATCGCACCAGATCGATGCCCGACGCGGTCCGCCCCGGCTTGGTGGGGGTGGCCCACACCGGACCGGTGCAGAAGTAGTCGACGCCGTCCTCGATCGCTGCGAGGCTGGCCTGAGCGCGGCTGTGAGTGGAGCGGCCGATCAGGACGTCGGAACCCACCACGGTCCGTGCGTACGGGACGGGCAGGTCGCCCTGGCCGAGGTGCAGCACGTCGGCCCCGGCCGCCAGCGCCATGTCGGCGCGGTCGTTGACCGCGAGCAGCGCTCCGTGCCGCCTGGCCGCGGCCGCGAGCACCGACAGTGCCGCCAGTTCGTCCCGGGCGTCCATCGTGCCGAACTTCTTCTCTCCGGCCGAGCCCTTGTCGCGGAGCTGGATGATGTCGACGCCGCCGGACAGTGCGGCCTCGGCGAACTGCGCCAGGTCGCCCTTCTCGCGCCGAGCATCGGTGCACAGGTACAAACGTGCTGTTCCGAGGCGGCGCCGACGGTCCGTGAGGTTGCTGTGATGCGAGGTGGTCACGGCATGACGGTAGCCTCTACGGTGAAAGTGCAACACGGGAGTCCCGGGGAACGTGGGGCTGAGAGGGGCTCACGCCGAGCCCGACCGTCATACCTGACCCGGATCATGCCGGCGCAGGAAGTGAGGTGGAGTTCAATGGCGAGATCGGTATCCGTCGTCGGAGGCGGAGTGATCGGCCTGTCCATTGCGTGGCGAGCAGCCCGCAACGGCTGGTCGGTACGGCTGTACGACCCGTCGATAGGTTCGGGAGCGTCCTGGGTGGCGGGTGGCATGCTCGCCCCGTTGTCCGAGGGCTGGCCAGGCGAGGAGAGCGTCCTCGAACTGGGGAGCGCATCGCTCGACCGGTGGCCCGAATTCGGGAAGGAACTCGAGGCCGGAGCCGGCGTCGAGTTGTTCACGTCGGAAAGTTCGCTCACCGTCGCGCTGGACGGCGCCGACGCGGAGGACCTGCGGACAATCGCCGAATGGGTGGGCGCCCAGGGGCGGGAACTGCAGATCCTGGGCCGCGCCGAAGTCCGGGCCCTCGAGCCGATGCTGGGTCGCGGAGTCCGATTGGGACTCTTGGCCGTCGACGAACTGGCCGTGGACAACAGGCTGCTGTTGCAGGCGCTGCAGCGGTGCGCCGCCGACGCCGGAGTGGAGCTGATCGGGGAGGCCGTGCACAGCCTCGACCGGCTCGACACCGACCAGATCGTCGTCACCGCGGGCATCGCGTCACCGGCCCTGTGGCCCGGGCTTCCGGTTCGCCCGGTGAAGGGCGAGATCCTGCGGTTGCGCTCGCGTCCCGGGGTGACCCCCGCGCCGGGCCGGACCATCCGCGGCAGCGTGCACGGCAGGCCCGCCTACCTGGTGCCGCGTGCCGACGGCATCGTCGTCGGTGCCACCCAGTACGAGTCGGGCAACGACACGCAGGTCACGGTGGCCGGTGTGCGCGACCTGATCGCGGACGCCGAGGCCCTGATGCCCGCCATCGGCGAGTACGAACTGCACGAGACCTCGGCGGGTCTGCGTCCGATGACCCCGGACAACCTGCCGCTGATCGGCCGGGTGTCCGATCGGGTCGTGGTGGCGACGGGACACGGCCGTAACGGCATCCTGCTCACCCCGGTGACCGCCGACGCGACGATGGCATTGTTGGAGGGCTCGGCATTGGTCGAGGCGAAAGCCGCCGACCCCGAACGTTTCGAGAAAGTAGCGAGGTAGAGATGAGTGAGCAGCAAGTAGTGGTGCCGATCGGCATCAGCGTCAACGGCGAGGACCATGAGTTCACGGAACCGTTGACCGTCACCGGGCTGCTGGAGGTGCTGAACCTGCCCACCAAGGGCATCGCGGTGGCAGTGAACGGCGCCGTGTTCCCGCGCGCCCGGTGGGACGAGCTCGTGGTCCGGGGCTGGGAGATCGAGATCCTCACGGCGGTGCAGGGTGGCTGACGCGACGCCCGGCGTGCAGAAGGGCCTCACGATCGCGGGACGCACGTTCGGTTCACGGTTGATCATGGGCACCGGCGGCGCCGCCAACCTCACGGTGCTCGAAGAGGCGCTCGTCGCGTCCGGCACCGAGCTGACCACGGTCGCGATGCGCCGCGTCGACGCCGCAGGCGGCACCGGTGTGCTGGACCTGCTGCGCCGGCTCGACATCGCCCCGCTGCCCAACACCGCGGGGTGTCGCGGTGCGGCCGAGGCTGTGTTGACGGCGCAACTCGCTCGTGAGGCGCTCGAGACCGACTGGGTGAAGCTCGAGGTCATCGCCGACGAGCGCACCCTGATGCCCGACGCCATCGAGTTGGTCAGCGCTGCAGAGCAACTGGTCGACGACGGATTCGTCGTCCTGCCCTACACCACCGACGACCCGGTTCTGGCCCGCAGACTCGAGGACGTGGGCTGCGTGGCCGTGATGCCGCTGGGTTCGCCGATCGGCACCGGGCTCGGTATCGCGAACCCGCACAACATCGAGATGATCGTGGACGGTGCGGGGGTGCCCGTCATCCTCGACGCCGGCATCGGGACCGCAAGCGACGCCACCCTCGCGATGGAACTCGGCTGCGATGCGGTGTTGCTGGCCACGGCTGTGACCAGGGCGAAGGATCCGGCGCTCATGGCGTCGGCGATGCGCGGGGCCGTGGTGGCGGGGTACGAGGCACGTCACGCGGGCCGGATTCCCAAGCGGTTCTGGGCGCAGGCGTCGTCGTAGTCCTCGGGGTCGCGTCGGGGTCCGGCTCAGGGTCCGACCGGTACCAGGGGACGAGCCGGGAGTAGACCTGCGGCCGATGCGCGCCGTCCGCAGGGTCGGGCATCCTTCTCATCATGATTGAAGTGAGGGGACTGACAAAGACCTTCGGTGCGACGAAGGCGGTGGACAACCTGACGTTCAACGTGAAGCCGGGTATGGTCACCGGCTTCCTCGGCCCGAACGGTGCAGGCAAATCGACGACGATGCGCATGATCCTCGGGTTGGACCGCCCCACGGCGGGCAGCGCGTTGATCGACGGCAAACCGTACAGCGACCTGGTGCAGCCGCTGCGGACGGTGGGGGCTCTGCTCGACGCGAAGTGGGTGCACCCCAACCGCTCGGCCCGCGCCCACCTGCAGTGGATGGCGGCGTCCAACTCGCTGCCGAAGAGCCGGGTCGACGAGGTGCTGCACCTCGTCGGGCTCACCGAGGTGGCCGGAAAGAAGGCAGGCGGGTTCTCGCTCGGCATGTTGCAGCGCCTGGGCCTGGCCGCCACGCTACTCGGCGACCCGAAGGTGCTGCTGTTCGACGAGCCGGTGAACGGGCTCGACCCGGAGGGCATCGTCTGGATCCGGAAGTTCATGCAGCGCCTCGCGGCGGAGGGTCGCACCGTGCTGGTGTCGAGCCACCTGCTGTCCGAGATGGCGCTCACCGCAGAACATCTGGTGGTCATCGGCCGGGGGCGTCTGATCGCCGACACCACCGTGTCCGAGTTCGTCAGCAAGTCCTCGGAATCGACGGTGCGGGTGCGGAGCCCCCAGCTGGACGCGTTGCGTAGCGCGCTCACGTCCAACGGGCTCACCGTGCGCGAGGACGGATCCGACGGGCAGCAGGCGCTCGTGGTGGTGGATTCGTCGACGGACGTCGTCGGCGGGATCGCCGGTTCGCAGGGCATCGTCCTGTACGAGTTGGCATCTCAGCGCGGATCGCTGGAGGACGCCTTCATGAAGTTGACCGGAGACGACGTGCAGTACCACGCAGAGGGCGTCGAAGATGTGATGAGGGGTGCACTGTAATGGCTGTTCTCAATGCCGAACGGATCAAGATCACGTCGACGAGGTCGCCGTGGTGGTGCACGGTCATCATCATCGTGCTCGGCCTCGGCCTCGCCGCAGTCATCGGGCTGAGCGCGAAGGCCAGCATCAACTCCTTCAACAACCAGATCGCGGACGGTAAGCAACCGGATTTCGATCCGTTCCTGCCGCAGATGTCGGACGCCGTCGGCGGTGTCTCCGGATTCGGCGTGCTGGTCCTGATGATCCTCGCGGCACTCGCCGTGACCAGCGAATACCGGTTCGGCGTCATCCGCACCACGTTCCAGGCCATCCCGAACCGGGCGTCCGTCCTCATCGCGAAGGCAGGCCTGATCGGCGCGTTCGGCGCGGTGCTGACGTTCGTGCTCACGTTCGGCGCGTATGCCATCGCGAAGGCGACCGCGGGTGACGAGGCAGGAGCGGCGCTCACGCTGTCGGGTGACGACGCCTGGCGGTCGATCTACGGCGTCCCGATCTACGCGTTCCTGTGCGTGGTTCTGGCCGTCGGCGTCGGCACGCTGCTGCGCCAGTCGGCGGGCGCGATCGCCCTGCTGCTGCTGTGGCCGCTGCTGATCGAGAGCCTGTTCAACCTGTTCGGCTCGTTCGGCCAGAAGATCATGCCCTTCCTGCCGTTCCTCAACGCCAACAACTTCTTGGGGGCGCCGCAGGGGGTCGACTTCCACTGGGGCCCGTGGGGCAGCCTGGTCTACTTCGCGGTGTTCGTATTCGTGATCTTCGGGGCCGGCCTGGTGGTCGTCAACAAGCGCGACGCCTGACACCCGATACAGTACTTTCGCCCCGTTCCTCCGCCAGGTGGTCGTCGGGAGACCTGGCTGAGGGTGACGGCGGGGTGGGAGCCTGTGGGCCGGTGCGAAATCCATTCGCGCCGGCCCACAGGTGCTTCTGCGTTAGGCTCCCGACATGCGACTACGGGGAGCCTTCACAGTCGGAGTGGCCGGTGTGATGGTCTTGGCCGGGTGCTCGTCGACGAGCGAACCCGATTCGCCGCCGGTCGATGCGAGCGCTCTCGCGGCCTCGGTCACCGAGGGCGGTGTGGTGGGGCACCTGGAGCAACTGCAGACGATCGCCGAGAACAACAACGGCAACCGCGCGGCCGGAACCTCCGGCTACGACGCCAGCGTCGACTACGTCGCACAGGTGCTGGAAGACAAGGGCTTCGACGTCGAGACCCCAGAGTTCGAGTTCCACAACTTCGACGTCCGGACGGAGGCGCTCAGGTCCGGCGACCGTGACTTCGAGGTGCGTGCACTGGCGTATTCGCCGTCCACCGGTCCGGACGGGATGACCGCCCGCCTGGTGCCCGCCCCCAAGGACGAGAGTCCGGGATGCGAGGTCACCGATTACGACGGCCTCGACGTGACCGGGGCGATCGTCCTCGTCAATCGCGGGGTGTGCCCGTTCGCGGCCAAGCAGCAGCTCGCGTCCGAGCGCGGCGCCGCAGGCGTGATCGTCGTCAACAACGAGGACGGGCCGATGAACGGCGGAACTCTCGGCGATCCGGACGTGGGCAAGGTACCCACGGGCGGAGTGAGTAAGGCGGACGGCGCCGCGCTCGAGCAGGCCGGGGGTGACGTCACCCTCACCCTCGACACCACCACCGAGTCGAGCACCGCTCGCAACGTCATCGCCCAGACGAAGACCGGTTCGACCGAGGACGTCGTGATGGTCGGCGCCCACCTGGACAGCGTCCCGGACGGTCCCGGGATCAACGACAACGGCACCGGCGTCGCCGCGACCCTCGAAACGGCCGTGCAACTCGGCGGTTCGCCCGACGTCGACAACGCGGTGCGCTTCGCGTTCTGGGGCGCCGAGGAGTTGGGTCTGCTCGGTTCGGAGGCGTACGTGAACAGTCTCAGCGAGGACCAGCGGAACGACATCGCGCTGTATCTGAACTTCGACATGCTCGGTTCCGAGAACGCGGGCTACCTGGCGTACGACGGCGACAACTCCGACAACGTCGGCGAGGGGCCCGGACCCGAGGGTTCCGCGGGCATCGAGCGCACGTTCACCGATTTCCTCCAGAACAACGGTGTCGTCGCGGACGGCACGGATTTCGACGGTCGCTCCGATTACGGTCCGTTCATCGAGCACGGCATCCCCTCGGGCGGCGTGTTCAGCGGCGCCGACGAGACGAAGACCCCCGAGCAGTCACAGAAGTGGGGTGGCACCCCGGATGTGGTGTACGACGAGAACTACCACAGCGCGACCGACACCCTCGAGAACGTGAACCGGGCCGCGCTCGCCAAGAATGCCGCCGCGGTCGCGTACGCCGTGGGGGTGTACGCGGAGTCGCTCACCGGGCCGAACGGTGTCCCCACGGGCGCGGACCGGGAGAAGGCGCGGGCGGCGGAGTGATGTCCGATTCGGCACGGGTTTGTGCATGTGACGCTGGGTTACCCTTACTCTCGTGAGCGACGACCCGGCCGAAGAGAACAGTGCCGAACTCGACGCTGCGCAGACACCGAAACGAGGCGACAAGGTTCTGGGCTGGATGGGATCGGTGAACCGGCAGCCACAGCTGATCGAAGGGCTGCGGAGGGTTCGTCGCGCGCTGCCCGGTGATCCGGCGTTCGGCGATCCACTGTCTACGGCAGGCCCCGGCAGCGCACGGGCCATCGCCCGCGTCGCCGATCGCTTCCTCGACCACCAGCCGGGCGCGTCCCGAGAGATGAGCCTCGGCGCGCTGCAGGTGTGGCAGGCGCTGCTCGAGCGCACCGGTCGCGGTCGGGGAACGCAGGAAGTGACCATCGTGTTCACCGACCTTGTGGGGTTCTCCAGTTGGTCGCTGCCCGCCGGTGACAGCGCCACCCTCGCCCTGCTGCGTGACGTCGCCCGAGCCGTCGAGACCCCCATCGTCGACCGCGGCGGGCACGTGGTGAAACGCCTGGGGGACGGCGTGATGGCCGTCTTCCCCAGCCCGGACCGCGCGATCGACGCCGTCTTCGCCGCACAGGAAGCGCTCGCGGAGGTGGAGGTGGACGGCTACCGCCCCCGCATGCGTGTCGGCATCCATACGGGCGTGCCCCGGCAGATCGGCAGCGACTGGCTCGGCGTGGACGTGACGATCGCGGCACGCATGATGGAACTGGGCGGCGACGGCAACGTGATGGCGTCGTCCGCCACGCTGGAGAGTCTGCAGCCGGGCACCCTCGACGAACTCGGTGTCGGCGTCAAACCGTGGCGACGCGCCTTCTTCGCCCCCGCGCCCAGCGGGGTGCCCTCCGATCTCGGTATCTGGCGGTTGCGGCTCCGCCGCCCGTGAGTACTTCTTAACCGCCGGACGTTAACAAGTACTCACGAGTGACGGAGTCGCCACAGGGGAGAGACGGGGCCGTGACCGGCGCCCAGGTCGTACGACGCCTCCAGACACTTGGTGACCCATTCCTTGCCGAACGCCACCGCATCGGGCACGGACCACCCGTGGGCTAGAGCGCTCGCGATGGCGGCCGCGAGGGTGTCGCCGCCGCCGTGATCGTTGCCGGTGTCGATACGGGGACTGCTGAACTCGAGGAACCTGTCGCCGTCGAACAGCAGATCGGTGCTCGACGCCGACGTCCGGAGATGGCCGCCCTTCACGATCGACCACTTCGCCCCGAGTGCGTGCAGCGCCTCGGCGGCCCGGCGCGCGGTCGCGTCGTCCACCACCTCGATGCCGGTGATCAGCCGGATCTCGTCGAGGTTCGGGGTGACCACCGTGGCGATCGGGATCAGCGTGTTCCGCACGGCGTCCAGCGCCTCGGCGTGCAGGAGCGGATCTCCGTGCATCGACGCGCACACCGGGTCGACGACCAGCGGGACCAGTTGGTCGCGGCCGATCCCGACCTCGGTGCACACGGCGGCGACGGCCTCGATGATGGCCGTCGACGCCAGCATGCCCGTCTTCGCTGCCCCGACCCCGATGTCGTCGACGACGCACCGCACCTGCGCGGCCACCGTCTCCGGCGGAATCTCGTGGAAACCGCTGACGCCCACCGAGTTCTGCACCGTCACCGCGGCAACAGCGACGCAGGCGTGGACGCCGCACAGCGCCATCGTCCGCGAGTCGGCCTGGATCCCGGCGCCGCCGCCGGAATCGGTGCCGGCGATGGTGAGGACGCGGACGGGGGTCTGGCCGTCGGGGGTCAGGGGCAGCAGCTTCACGAAGGGGACCTTACCGATTCTCTGAGGTGACGGATTCGACGGGCAGATACACGCGACCACCTGCGTCGACGAACTCACTCGACTTCTCGGCCATGCCCGCCTCGATGGCTTCGACCGAATCGAGTCCGTGTCGCTGCGCGTATTCGCGCACGTCGGCGGAGATCCGCATCGAACAGAACTTCGGGCCGCACATCGAGCAGAAGTGGGCCGTCTTCGCCGGCTCGGCGGGCAGCGTCTCGTCGTGGAACTCCCGCGCGGTATCCGGGTCGAGGGACAGCGCGAACTGGTCGTGCCAGCGGAATTCGAACCGGGCCTTCGACAGCGCGTCGTCCCGCTCCTGCGCCCGCGGATGCTGCTTCGCGAGGTCCGCGGCGTGCGCCGCGATCTTGTACGTGATGACCCCGGTCTTGACGTCGTCCCGATTCGGCAGTCCCAGGTGTTCCTTGGGTGTCACGTAGCAGAGCATCGCGGTGCCGGCCTGCGCGATCATCGCCGCGCCGATCGCGGACGTTATGTGGTCGTACGCCGGCGCGATGTCGGTGGCGAGCGGCCCGAGCGTGTAGAACGGTGCCTCCTCGCACAACTCTTCCTCGAGGCGCACGTTCTCCACGATCTTGTGCATCGGGACGTGCCCGGGACCTTCGATCATCACCTGCACCCCATGGGATTTCGCGATCCGCGTGAGCTCGCCGAGGGTGCGCAGTTCCGCGAACTGGGCCTCGTCGTTGGCGTCCGCAATGGAGCCGGGGCGCAGGCCGTCACCGAGCGAGAACGTGACGTCGTAGCGGTGGAGGATCTCGCACAGTTCGTCGAAGTGGGTGTACAGGAACGACTCCCGATGGTGGGCCAGGCACCAGGCAGCCATGATCGAACCGCCGCGGGAGACGATGCCGGTGACGCGTTTCGCGGTCAGCGGGATGTAGCGGAGCAACACCCCGGCGTGGACCGTCATGTAGTCGACGCCCTGCTCGCACTGCTCGATCACGGTGTCGCGGTAGATCTCCCACGTAAGTGCCGTCGGGTCTCCGTTGACCTTCTCGAGCGCCTGGTAGATCGGCACGGTTCCCACGGGCACGGGCGAATTGCGCAGGATCCATTCCCGGGTCTCGTGGATGTTCTTGCCGGTGGACAGGTCCATGATGGTGTCGGCGCCCCATCGCGTCGCCCACACCATCTTCTCGACCTCTTCCGCGATCGACGACGTGACCGCGCTGTTGCCGATGTTCGCGTTGATCTTGACTGCGAACGCCTTGCCGATGATCATCGGCTCGAGTTCGGGATGGCAGCGGTTGGCCGGGATCACGGCGCGTCCCGCCGCGACCTCGGCGCGCACCGCCTCGGGTGAAACACCCTCGCGTGCAGCGCAATACTGCATCTCGGGGGTGGTGACGCCGGCGCGGGCGGCGTCGAGTTGGGTGCCCTCCCGATCGGCGATCCACGGTGCACGCAGATGCGGCAGTCCCGCTTCCAGGTCGATCGCGGCGTCCGCGTCGGTGTACGGACCCGACGTGTCGTACAGGTCGAGGTGCTCACCGTTGGTGAGGTGTACGCGCCGGACCGGCACCCGGACGTCGTCGCCCGACAGCAGGTACTGCTTGGTGCTGCCCTCGATCGGCCCCGTGGTGACGGACGTGGCTGTAGATACGTTTGTGCTCATCGATGATGCTCCCTACGCCGGCATTACCCGGACAGGTTCGACGGTCGACGGCCCTAGCCGTCCTCTCAGCCCGCTGGTGCGAGCCCCCGTGGATGTGTAGTTGTCCCACAAACTGTAACCGAGATCTCTGTGAGCAATCATTCGGGTGAAACTTGGACAGCGGTTCCCGGCATCGGTATAAAGGGTGATGAACATCACATTTCGATTACGACACACCCCCCAGGAGATAGCCATGCTGACAGACGCGCAGGTTGTGGACGTGATCGACAACGCCGATCAGAACCGATTCGAGCTACGCCTGAGTGGTGACCTGGTCGGCATCCTCGGGTATTTCGACCTTGCAGACGCGCCGCCCGGCGCCGGTGCCGGCGTGGGGGTGGTGGCCGCCCGGCCGCCGGGTCCGAAGGGTCGGGGGCGGCAGGCGCCGGTGGTCTCGTTCATGCACACGGTGATCGTGGAGGACTTCGGCCACCGCGGACTCGCCGCCCTCATGGTGGGTCGCTCCCTCGACCTCGCCCGCGGTTACGGCTGGAAGGTCCGGCCCGTGTGCACGTACGTGCAGCGCTTCGTCTCGGCGCACCCCGAGTACCGCGATCTCGTCGTCCCGGTGGAGGGCTGACGACGGTCGGGGCACGAATCGGGCACTCGTCGGCAACGAGACGGTGCCGGGGGCGGCGAGTCTGCTCGCGAGGATGCCGCCTTGCTGATTCTATGAGTGGCATGGATCACACTTCGAATAGTTCCGGGTCGTCCGGGAACATCACGGCCGCTGAGGCTCGCGTGCTCGACAACCCTGCCCACGAACGATTCGATCTGTGGCTCGGGGACGAGTTGGTCGGCATCCTCGGCTATCGGGACGAGGACGACATTCCCGGATTCACCGCGAAGCCGGGCGAGGTGGTCGCGTTCATGCACACGGTCGTCAAGGAAGAGTTCGGTGGGCAAGGGCTGGCCGCAATCCTCGTGGGCGAGGCGTTGAGCTCGGCGCGTCGGCGTGGCTGGAAGGTGCGCCCCATCTGCACGTATGTCCAGCGCTACCTGGCGCTGCATCCGGAGCATCTCGACGTTCTGGTTGCCGAGTAGCCCTACTTTCGAGAGCACTGCTCTTGCCATCTGCGACTCCGCTGTGAATACTGCTCTGTATAGAGAGCGGTGCTCACATTCGAAGGAGTTGTCATGGCCGTGTCAGATCGGATCGAGAGTCGTACCGGGGTCGCACGGATCTGCGCCGCGGCGCTGTTCGCCCTCGCCGGTGTCCTGTTCGTCGTCTACCCCGTGGTGCGTCCCTACGCGGCAGGTGGGGCGCCGGACGGACAGGCCGAGTTCGCCTCACCGTGGTGGCTCGTCGCTCACCTCGCCGCCGTCGGCGGGTTCATCGCGTTCGGGCTTGCGCTCGTCGCGCTCAGCGGACCGCTGAATGGGACGGGTGGCGAACGAGCGGCGGTGGTCGCAGTGGCGGCGTCGTGGATCGGGACAGGGCTGACGCTGCCCTACTACGGTGCCGAAACGTTCGCGCTGCACGCCCTGGGCGGCAGCGGCCTGGACGAGGGGGCCGTCACGACCCTCGCCGAGAGCGTGCGGATGGGGGCGGCGCAGGCGACGCTGTTCGCCGCAGGACTGCTACTCGTCGCGGTCGGCGCGTCGGCGGCCGCCGTGGCGATCGCCCGATCCCGGCTGCTCGCGGGCTGGGCGGGGATCCCGATGGCGGTGGGGTTCGCACTGTTCATCCCGCAGTTCTACGTCGACGCCCCATTGCGCATCGGGCACGGTGTGCTCATCGGGTTCGGGTGCGCGGTCGTGGCCCTCGGTGTGCTGCGTTCTCAGTCGCCGAGGTCGACGATGACCGGCGCATGATCGCTGGCGCCCTTGCCCTTGCGTTCGTTGCGGTCGATCTCGGCCTTGTCGACACGGCCGGCGAGGGCAGGCGATCCCAGCACGAAGTCGATGCGCATTCCCTGCTTCTTCGGGAACCGCAACTGGGTGTAATCCCAGTAGGTGTAGACGCCGGGGCCGGGGGTGTGCGGCCGGACGACGTCGGCGAATCCGGATTCGACGAATGCCTGGAAGGCCTCACGCTCGGGGACGGACGTGTGCGTCTTGCCCTCGAACAGCGCCGGATCCCAGACGTCCTCGTCGGTGGGGGCCACGTTCCAGTCGCCGACCAATGCGATCTGCGCGTCCGGGTTCTGCCCCAGCCACCCGACCGCGTCGGTGTGCAACTTCGCCAGCCAGTCGAGCTTGTACGTGTAGTGCGGATCGGCCAGCTCACGGCCGTTGGGGACGTACAGGCTCCAGATGCGGACGCCGTTGCACGTGGCGCCGATAGCGCGGGCTTCCTGCGCGGGCGCGACCTCCGGGTCCTTGTGGAAACCGGGCTGATCCTCGAACCCGACCTGCACGTCGTCGAGACCCACGCGGGACGCGATCGCGACGCCGTTCCACTGGCTGAGGCCCACGTGCGCGACCTCGTAGCCCAGTTCGCGGAAACGCTCGTACGGGAACTGCTCGTCCTTGCACTTGGTTTCCTGCATCGCCAGCACGTCGACGTCGGACCGCTGGAGCCAGTCCAGGATCCGGTCGGTACGGGCACGAACAGAGTTCACGTTCCAGGTTGCGATGCGCACGGCAGCCACCCTAGCGGCACTCTCCGACAGGTCGTCAGCCGACAGGTTCGGTGGCGTAGCGGTACCGGTGGTGGGCCACGAAGCCGAGGTTGCGGTACATCGCCTGGGCGCCCTCGTTCTCGACGGCGACCTGCAGACACGCGTGGGTCGCGCCGTGTTCGCGTCCCCAGTTGATCATGTCGCCGCAGATGAGGCTGCCGATTCCGTGGCGGCGGTGAGCCTCCGCGACCTCGACCGCGGTGAGCCCGACCCACCGGCGGTCGTCGGGCGCGGACGTGACGGATCCGCGGGCGACGGCCAGCAGCGTCGAGTCGGCGGCGCCGATCCGGCCGAACCCGAGAGTGCCGCCGCGGACCGAATCCAGCACGTCGACCGCGAAGTCGGGGAGCGCGGACCCGCGGTAGCGATAGAGGGCGAGCCAGTCCGGATCGGGGTGATCGGTGACCGTGGTGGTGCGTGGGCCCTCGGGCAACGCCAGGTTGTCGATGTCGGCTGCCATCACGACCACTTCGTCGCTGACGTTCCAGCCGAGCGGTACCTCGCCCAGCCGGTCGGGAATCAGCAACCGCAGCGGGCGGTCGCGCTCGGCGTACCACTCGCGCAGACGGTCGAGCGTGCCGCCCGGGGAGGCGTCCTCCAGGCTGCCGACCGACCCACGGTCGCCGAGCGGGGCCGCCGAGTTGGCGCGTCCGGTGAAGCCGTGACCGTACCGGGCGAGCCACCCGTCGATCCACGCGTGCTCGACGCCCGGCCAGCCGTCGGCCGAGGCCAGTTCGAGGGACCGGATCTCGCTCGCGCGCACCGGTCGCGCGGGGACGGCCTTCAGCGCGATCACCCGCTCCGGATCCACCTCGACCACGGAGCCGTCCGCGGCGCGGACGACCACCGCCGGTTCGACGCTCTCCAGCACCCCTATGACGTCGGTCATCGGATGGCTGTGGCCGGGTGGCAGCTGATATCGCAGCACCACCCGGCTTCCGAGCGGAATGTCAGTCGTCATGCCCGAAGGGGTCTTCGACCGTTCCCGGCACCCAGCTGAGGCCGGGAACGCCCCAGCCGGCACGCTTGATGGTCTTCTTGGCGGCGCGTGCGTTGCGGCCCACCAGCATGTCGACGTAGAGGAAGCCGTCGAGGTGACCGACCTCGTGCTGCAGCATGCGTGCGAAGAAGCCGTGTCCCTCGATCTCGACGGCGTTGCCGTCGGCGTCGGTGCCGGTGACCTTCGCCCACTCGGCCCGTCCGGTGGGGAACTGCTCGCCCGGCACCGACAGGCAGCCCTCGACGTCGTCGTCCGGATCCGGCATGGTTTCGGGTCGTTCCGATGTTTCGAGGACCGGGTTGACGACGCAACCCCGGCGGCGGAGTGCCGTGCCGTTCCCGTCGACGTCCGGGCAGTCGTAGACGAACAACCGCAGCGGCAGGCCGACCTGGTTGGCGGCGAGCCCGACGCCGTTGGCGGCGTCCATCGTGTCGTACATGTCGGCGATGATCTCAGCGAGTTCCGCAGGTGACTGGGACACTGCCTCGGTCGGTTCGTGCAATACCGGGTCGCCCACGATCCGGATGGGGAGGATGGCCATGGTCGTCAAGGATAGTGCGGCGCGCCCGAGCCGTTCGCACTGCCCGCGGCGTTCGTCATGGTTGAATAGTCGCTGAAGAACAGCGGTGTAATTCGTTGCTCGGTCGGCCACGCGATCGAGGAGCCGGGGGAACGTGGTTTCGCTGAGGTCGAGCGAGAGCTAGTAGTCGAGGAGTGAGATGGACGGCGCAACAGCGCGTAGTCGGAACCAGTCCGAGCGCACCGACGGCGACAACTCGGCAGGGGGCAAGGACGTCGGTGACGACGGCCTCTCGCGTCGGGAGCACGACATCCTGTCCTTCGAGCGCCAATGGTGGAAGTACGCCGGCGCGAAGGAAGAAGCGATCAAAGAGCTGTTCGACATGTCCGCCACCAGGTACTACCAGGTTCTCAACGCACTGGTGGACCGGCCGGAGGCACTCGCAGCCGACCCGATGCTCGTGAAGCGCCTGCGACGGCTGCGCGCGAGCAGGCAGAAGGCCCGCGCCGCCCGCCGCCTCGGGTTCGACGTCACGTAGCACCCGGTCGCTAAGGTCGACATCGTGAGTACTCCGAAACCCGAATCGTCCGGCCCGCCGTTACGTGCCCTCGCGATGGTGCTGATCGCCCTCGCGATTCTGTTCGCGGGTCTCGGGTTCGCCTCCCTCGGAGGTTCGGACTCGGAGGAGACCGCCGCCACCGTCACCACCACGGCGGCTGCCACGACCACGGCCGCCGTGCGTCCGACGACGGCTGCGGGAGCGGCGGGCACCACCTCGACGCCCGCGGCGAGCACCACGTCCGGTGCCTCGAGTACCTCGAAGTCCGCCGACGCGGCGTCGGTCCCGGTGCGGGTGCTCAACAACAGCAATGTCACCGGTCTCGCGAGCCAGACGGCCACCGAACTGATGTCCTCGGGGTGGACGGTGTCGGAAACCGGCAACTACAGCGACGGCACCATCTCCGAAACCACTGTGTACTACGGGACTTCCGCCGCCGAGAAGGAAGCGGCGACGGAGATCGCCGCGCAACTCGGGGTGTCGGCCCAGCCGCGGTTCCCGGGTATCGCCAATTCGTCCGCCGGTGTGATCGTCATCGTCACGTCCGCGCAGTAGACCGGACGGTCGGTGCACCATCGCCGCGGTTATGATCAGATGCACTTCTTCGCCACCTCAAAGGAGCGGTTTGATGGCCTCGAGTTCTACCCGTCGGATGTCCTGGCGCATTGTCACCCCGGTGGTGGCCATTGCAGCACTCGGACTGACCGCCTGCAGTAACAACGAGGAGCCGACCGACGTTCCCGGCACCACTCCTCCCGTCTGGACCGGCGCCGCCGATCCCAGTGCTGCAGGCGTTCCCGGTGACGCCGAGAGCGGTTCCGGTGAGTCCGCGGAGAGCGGCGCGGTCAGCGCGACGCTGAAGAACGCCGAGGGCGAAGACGTGGGCACCGCCACGTTCAAGCAGGCAGGCAGCCACGTCGAGGTCACCGTTTCCGTCAAGGATCAGACGCCTGGCTTCCACGGTTTCCACGTGCACTCCGTCGGCAAGTGTGAGACGAACTCCGTGGCACCGACCGGGGGTGCGCCCGGAAACTTCCTGTCCGCCGGCGGGCACTTCCAGGCCGCGGGCCACTCGGGGCACCCCGCGAGCGGTGACCTCACCTCGCTGCAGGTTCTGGCCGACGGCACGGCCGAGTTGGTCACCACCACCGACGCCTTCACGGTCGAGGACCTGAAGAACGGCGACAGCGGCACCGCGGTCATGATCCACTCGGGTTCCGACAATTTCGCCAACATCCCCACCCGTTACGCACCCGCCCCCGATCAGGAAACCCTGAACACCGGGGACGCGGGTTCCCGGGTGGCCTGCGGTGTCATCGGCGCCAGCTGAGTCGCGTGACATCCCGGCTTCGGCCGGGATGCCGGTGCGCTGCCGCGCACTGCGGCTTGTGGTTGGATCGAAACCGTGGTAGTTCCCTTTCCCGGTTCGCCGCGGCCGACTCTGGGCGTCGAGTGGGAGATCGCGCTGGTCGACAGGGTCACGCGGGATCTCTCCAACACGGCCGCGGAGGTATTCGACGCGGTAGCGAATCTCGCCGGTCCCGAGGATCCGCGGATCACCAAGGAGTTACTGCGCAACACCGTCGAACTCGTCACCGGTATCCACTCCACCGTCGGTGAGGCAATGGACGACCTCGACGAGTCGCTCGACCTGTTGCGGCGGGCGGCGAACCCGCTCGGCGTCGATCTCATCTGCGCGGGAACGCACCCGTTCGCGCAGTGGTCGACCCAATTGGTCACGCGCACACCGGATTACGACGAGCTGATCGAACGCACCCAGTGGTGGGGCCGTCAGATGCTCATCTGGGGTGTGCACGTCCACGTCGGTGTGTCCTCGCCGCAGAAGGTGTTCCCGATCCTCAATGCGCTGCTGCAGCGGTACCCGCATCTGCTCGCGCTGTCCGCGTCCTCACCGATGTGGGCCGGCGTCAACACGGGGTACGCGAGTAATCGTGCGCTGATGTTCCAGCAGCTCCCCACCGCGGGGCTGCCGTACCAGTTCGCGAACTGGGGGCAGTACGAGGATTTCATCAGCGACCAGATGAAGACCGGTGTGATCACCAAGATCGGTGGGATGCACTGGGACATCCGGCCGGCGCCACGGTGGGGCACCATCGAGGTCCGCGTCTTCGACGGCATCTCCACCCGCGCCGAACTCAGTTCGCTCGTCGCGCTCGTGCACTGCCTGATCGTCGACCTGGACCGGCGTTTCGAGGCAGGTGAGAATCTGCCCAACCTGCAGCCGTGGCACGTGAAGGAGAACAAGTGGCGGGCCGCGCGGTACGGGCTCGACGCCGAGATCATTCTCGACGAGGACAGCAACGAGCGCCTCGTCACCGACGACCTGAACGACCTGCTCGAGAAGCTGGCCCCGACCGCTGTGCGTCTCGGCTGCGCGGACGAACTGGCCGCCGTGGCCGAGATTCCCCGTCGTGGCGCTTCCTACCAGCGGCAACGTCAGGTCGCGGAGGCGACCGGCGGTGACCTGGTGGCCGTGGTCGATGCGCTGGTGAAAGAGCTCGGGACCTGAAAGACGGTCTCGGGCAGGACACTCGTCCACTTCCCGTTCACGTGTTGTTTACACTTGGCAGGTGTCGATCGACGATGTTGCCGTTGTACGGCCGGGTGGGCCCGTCGATCGATCCCGCATGTTCGCGGCAGGCGGGGCGCTCGGGGTGGCGATCCTGCTGGTGGTCGTCCAATTGGTCGCGTCCACGCAGGGTTTCCAAGGCCCCCTCGAAAGCCTGTTCCACGACTATGTCCTGACCCCCAAGTCGGCGTCCGTCCCGTGGGCCGGCCTCGCGATCGCGATGGTCGGGCTCACCAATCGCCAGCGCGTCGTGGCACTGTCGGCCGCGGCCGGTATCGATGTCGTGGTCGCCGCGGTGCGCTATCTGTCCGGTGGCCCGCTGACCGTCGGAAACGGCGCGACCTGGGTACTCACGGCCGTGGGCGTGTATGCGGCGGTCCGATGGACGGGCGACCAGCGGCGCAGCGCCCTCAGGGGTGTCGGACTTGGTGCGCTGCTGATTCTCGCGACCAAATTCGGCGACGCCTGGCTGCAGGTCACGATCATGGCCGGGCCGATGATCCTCGACGAATACGCGCAACTGGCCGATCACGCGCTGGGCAGCCCCTCGTGGCACCTGGGGCAGTTCGTCGACGCCCTCGGACCCGTCGGCTACGGCATCCTCCACTGGGTCTACATCGAACTGCCAGTCGCGGCCATCGCGGTGGCCGTCTACCAACTGCGGAACGGCTGGCCGTCGCACTACCTGGTCCGCACGTTCCTGTTGATCGGTCTCATCGGTCCCGTCTTCTACGTGCTGTTCCCGGTGGTCGGTCCGATCTTCGCGTTCGGCACCGAGGGGCAGGGGTTCCAGGTCAGCGACTACTGGCCCAACCTCGTCCCGACACCCGACTTCGCGCCCGAACCGATGTCGTTCGATTCGGCGACCCCCCGCAACTGCATGCCGAGCCTGCACACGGCGTGGGCTCTCGCCCTGTTCATCCACTCCCGGCACGGCGCCTGGTGGCTGCGGCTCGGTGGCACGTTCTGGCTGGTGTGCACGCTGACGGCGACCCTCGGGTTCGGCTACCACTACGGCGTCGACCTGGTCGCCGGAGCCGTCCTGTGCCTGACCATCGAATCCGCGTTGCGCGACCCGGAACGGGGATGGGGCTGGTTCCGGCTCCGCCTCGTCGGAGGCGGCGCGCTGGTGCTGGCCGGACTGCTGCTCAGCTACCGCTACCTCGCGGTGCCGATGGGCCGATTCCCCGAGGTGTCCGGACCACTAGTCCTCGGTGCCCTCGCCGCGATGAGCCTCGTGTTCTACGCGACGTTCTTCGCCCGGCCCGACACCGCACTCGCACGGTGGGGCAGCGGCGCCAAGGCAGCGGTCATGGACGTTCTGGCGGCTCCAACTCGTTGATCATCAACAGCCCGTCCTGATCTCGCTGCTCCCGGTACGCCACCCGGCCGACGCTGTGCGCGATGACCGGCGCGGTGAACAGGGTGAAGATGCCGACGAGGATCAGCATCCAGATGTCGACGTTGCCACGCAGTTCGAGGACGGCGCCCGCGAGAACCATGATGAGACCGACCACCTGCGGTTTGGTGGCGGCGTGCATGCGGCGCAGGGTGTCCGGGAATCGGACGATGGCGATGGCGGCCGTCAGCGCGAGCAGCGAGCCGCACAGCATGAGCGTGGCCCCGATGACGTTCAGCACGGTGGTCACGACTTGTCACTCACCCGGAACCGGGCCACCGACACCGAACCGATGAACCCCACCAACGACAGCGCGACGATGGCGGGCACGATCGTCGTGTCGCCGGTGTACGCGGCCCACACGGCGAGCCCGCACATCGCGAGCGCGATCAGGGTGTCGAGGGCGACGAGGCGATCCAGCGAGTTGGGCCCGTCGAGCAGCCGGAACGTCGTCAGAACCCCGGCGACGACCAGGACGATTCCGGATATGACCGAGACGACTGTCATGAGCTGCCCTCCTGAGTGGGGTCGTCGTATTGCAGGTCGCGGTTGTGCCAGGGGCTCGGTTTCCAGTCGGAGTCGCGTTCGAACGCCTCGATGAACAACCGCTCCAATTGCGCGACCGTGCGGTAGAACTGGCTGACCGCCTTCTGCGATCCCATGTCCAGGACGTGCACGTAGACGATCCGCCGCACCTGGTCGATCTCGAGGACCATGGTGCCCGGAATCAGGTTCAGTACGTCGATGCACAGCGTCAGGACGAGGTCCGACTTGATTCCCAGCTGGTAGCGCAGGACCCCGGTGACGGGCGGCGGCCCGGGCCGGAGTGCGAGCCACGCGATCTGGAGGCTCGACTGGAGCGAGTAGTACACGAATATCACCGCCAGCCGGAGCAGCGGCAGGACGTGCACCCGGCCTTCCACGGGCACCCGGGGCAGGGGCATGAGCACCATGATGAGCGCGCCGACGGCGAGCCCGCCGAGGATGTTGGCCCAGCTGACGTTGCCCCACAACAGGATCCACACTGCCATCAGCCACAGCAGCGCGCCGAACTGGAGAAGTCTCTCGCGTTTCATCGCGGTGCCTCCTGCGCTTCGCCGCCGGGGTGCCCGCCGAGGACGGCGTCGATGTAGATGGACCGGTTCTGCAGATCGCTCGCCGCGCGATCACTGATCTGGATGATCTGGCCGGCGAACACCGTCATCGCCAGCCCTACGGCGACGAGGGCGACGGTGGGGATGAGCATCATCGCGGGGATACGGCCCACGTCGGCGCGGTCGTCGAACGAGATGTCGGCCTCGGACTCGTCGAGCAGCGCCGACGGGCTGACGTCCGCGAGGTCACCCTCGGGGGCGTCGGCGCGGGCCCGCCAGAACGCCTTGGTCCACACACGGGCGACGACGTACAGCGTGAGAAGGCTGGTGAGGGTGCCGCCCGCGACGAGGATCCACGCCAGCACGCTCGCATCCGCTGAGCCGGCCTGCAGCAGCGCGACCTTGCCGATGAACCCGGAGAACGGGGGAATGCCACCGAGGTTGAGGGCCGGAACCAGGAACACGATGGCCAGGACGGGGCTCGCCGCGGCGAGCCCGCCGAGACGTCGCAACGACGACGACCCGGCCTGGCGTTCGATCAGACCGACCACCAGGAACAGTGTGGTCTGCACCAGAATGTGGTGTGCCACGTAGTAGATGGCCCCCGACAGCCCCGACTGGGTGGACAGCGCGACACCGAACACCATGTACCCGATGTGGCTGACCAGGGTGAAGGACAGTAGTCGTTTGATGTCGCTCTGCGCGATCGCACCGAGGATGCCGACGAGCATCGTCAGGAGGCCGCACACCATCAGCACGTTGTCGAGTTCGCCCTCCGGGAAGAGCAGCGTGTGCGCGCGGATGATCGCGTACACACCCACCTTGGTGAGCAGGCCGGCGAACACGGCGGTGACGGGGGCGGGCGCGGTGGGGTAGGAGTCGGGCAGCCATGTCGACAGCGGGAACACCGCCGCCTTGATGCCGAACGCCACGAGCAGCACACCGAAGATGGCGGTGCGCGTGCCGGACGGGATGCCGTCGAGGCGGGTGGCCATGTCGGCGAGGTTGAGGGTTCCGGTGGCCGCGTAGGCGAACGCGATACCCGCCAGGAAGATCAGCGACGACACCATCGACACCATCACGTACGACACACCCGCACGGACACGGTCTGCGCTCGCACCGAGCGTCAGCAGCACGAAGCTGGCGGCGAGGAGCACCTCGAAGCCGACGTACAGATTGAACAGGTCGCCCGCCAGGAACGCGTTGGAGATGCCCGCCGTCAGCGCCAGATACGTCGGCAGGAAGATCGAGACGGGCTGGTCCTCACCGCCGTCGCGGATGCCCTGACCCACGGCGTACGCCATGACGGCGAGCAGCACGATCGACGAGACCACCAGCATCATCGCGGACAGCCGGTCGACCACCAGCGTGATGCCGATCGGCGAATCCCAGCCACCCACCTGGATGGCCGTCGTCCCGTCGCGGTCGGCGAGGAACAGCAGCAGTCCGGACACGACGAGGACACCGATCAACGCGACGAGCGTGATGATCCGCTGGGCCCGCGGACGCCGGCCGAGCACCAGCGTGGCCGCGGCGGCGAGCATCGGGACGAGGACGGGCAGCGGCGCGAGGGCCGTGATGATGTGCGGGGAAATGGTCACGACTTCTCCCCGATCCCGGCCTTGTCGGAGTCCTCTTCGTCGTCGAAGTCACCCTCGTGCAGGTCTTCGTAGCATTCGAGGTCTTCGAGGTTCTTCAGCTCTTCCAGGGGAATAGGGTTTCCGTCCTTGTCGAATGCGTCGCCGCTGAAACTCGGCTCGCCGGTGACCGGGTCGTCGGAGCGGTCGCGGTCGGGAGCCTCGGCGGGCGACCGGCGCCGCAGGACCTTGGTGTCCTCGGGGTCGTTCTCGACGGCGTCCTGCGTGGTGATCTTGAACGACCGGTACGCGAGCGCGAGCACGAAGCCGGCGATGCCCATCGTGATGACGATCGCCGTCAGGATCATCGCCTGAGCCAGCGGGTCGGCCATCGACTCGTGAATGGACTCGCGGCCGACGATGGGCGGATTGCCGTCCGTACCCCCGGACGTGAGGATCAGGAGATTGATGCCGTTGCCGAACAGCAGCAGTCCCAGCAGCATGCGGGTGATGCTGCGTTCGATGAGCAGGTAGACGCCGGCCGACACCAGGACGCCGATGATGACGAGAAATCCGATGTTCGCGCTCATCGCTGGTTCACCTCGATCTGTGCGTCGAGACGTGCGCCGAGACTGCGGAGCACGTCGAGTACGAGCCCGACCACGATGAGATACACACCCAGGTCGAAGAACAGGGCGGTGACCATCTTGACGTGGCCGACCAGTGGCAGCGTCACCTCGAACACCGCGGAGGAGAGTGCCGGGGCGCCGAGGAACAGCGACGCCAGCGCGGTGCCCGCGGCAAGGGTGAGCCCGAGGCCCAGGATCTTGCCCGCGTCGATCGGGACGGTTTCGCCGAGTTCGTACCGTCCGCCCGCGAGGTATCGCAGGACCAGCGCGAGACCGGCCGTGAGGCCGCCGGCGAACCCGCCGCCGGGTGCGTTGTGGCCGGCGAAGAAGAAGTAGACCGACAACACCATGATGGTCGGGAAGATCAGCCGGGTCGTCACCTCGAGGACCAGGGACCGGTGTTTCGGATCGATGAGATCGCCGCCGAGCAGCCACGTGGTCTCGGAATGCGACGCCGACGAATCGGCGGTGACCGCGGGGGCGTCGGACACTCGGGGGGCGCTGCCGAAGCGGCGGTTGCGGAACACCAGGCTCGCGACACCCGTGGCCGCCACCAGCAGCACCGAGATCTCGCCGAGCGTGTCCCAGGCACGGATGTCGACGAGCAGGACGTTGACGACGTTCTTGCCGTTGCCGAGGTAGTACGCGGCGTCGGGGAGTCGCTCGTAGATCGGCACCGAGTTCCGCGCATTGATGGCGTACGCGCCGATCGTGGTGATGGTGGCACCGACCGCGACCGCCAGCAGCGCCCGCGGAATCTTGAATCCGATGGCCCGTCGCTCGTCGACCTCGGCGGGCAGTTTCCGGAACACGAGCACGAAGATGACGAGGGTCAGCGTCTCGACCAGGAACTGGGTGAGTGCGAGGTCGGGGGCGCCGTGGAGGGCGAACAGCACACCGCAGCCGTAGCCGCTGAGACCGACGAGGATCACGCTGGCCAGACGGTTGCGCATCACCGTCGCGGCGAGCGCGGCCGCGACCATCATCAGCCCGATCACGAACTGCACCGGCGAATCCCACAACCGGACGTCGGCGCCCGTATTCGTGCCGACGACGAGCAGCACCAGCGGCACCACCACGAGGGTGCCGAGGATGGTCGCCTGGGTCAGCGGGAGCGAACCGCGCTGGGTGGCGCCGGTCAGCCGCATCGACAAGGCGTCCATGCCGCGCAGCGTCGCGTCGTAGATGCGGTCGGCGTTGCCGAGCGGCGGATGCTCGAACCGCAACCGGTTGACCCAGCGCTGCGCCACGAAGAGCGCGGTGCCGACGGCGAACACCAGCAGGGTGAGCAGCAGGGCGGTGTTCACGCCGTGCCACAGTGCGAGGTGGTAGTCGGAGACGCCCTCGGCGGGCAGGGTCTGCGAGTACGGCGTCAGAAGCTTCTCGAGCTGCGGCGCCACGAGTCCCGCCGCCAGGCTCAGTACGGACAGAACGGCGGGCGCGGCGATAAACAACGGTCCCGGTGCGTGCATGCCCTGCACGGCCGGGCTCGGCCGCGCGAGCCGCTTGCGACCGAAGGCGCCCCACATGAACCGCACGCTGTAGGCGAGCGTCAGGATCGAACCGAACACCACGACGCCGACGGTGACGATCCGCGCCGGGTCGGCGAGGACGGTCGTGCTCAACAGGGAGTCGAATGCGGCTTCTTTTCCGATGAACCCGAGGAACGGGGGAAGCCCGGCCATGCTCGCCGCGGCCAGCGCGGCGACGACCATCAGAGCGGGAGCACGGTCACCGAGGTGCGCAAGTTTGCGGATGTCGCGGGTGCCCGTCGTGTGGTCGATGATCCCGACCACCATGAACAGCGCGGCCTTGAACATCGCGTGGGCGACGACCATCGTCATGCCGGCGAGCGCGGCGTCGCGGGTGCCGAGGCCGACGAGGACCATCATGAAACCGAGCTGGCTGACGGTGCCGAACGCGAGCACCAGTTTGAGGTCGAAGGCACGCATCGCCCGCCACCCGGCGAGGACCATCGTCAGCAGACCGAGCGTGATGATCGTGAACCGCCAGGGCGCCGAGTCGGCGAAACCGGGCGACAGTCTGGCGACGAGATAGATGCCGGCCTTCACCATGGCCGCGGCGTGTAGGTAGCCGCTGACCGGGGTCGGGGCGGCCATCGCTCCGGGCAGCCAGAAATGCAGCGGCACGATCGCGGATTTCGACAGGGCACCGATCAGGACAAGCACGATGGCGACACCGGCGAGCCAGCCGCGAGGTGCGATCTCGATCAGTTCGGACAGGTTGTACGTGCCACTCACCTGGCCGAGGATGATGATGCCGACCAGCATGGCCAGACCACCCGCGGTGGTGACGAGCAGCGCCTGCGTCGCCGCCCGGCGACTCGACGCGCGTTCGGCGTAATGCCCGACCAGCAGGAAGGACAGGACCGTCGTCAGTTCCCAGAATATGTACAGCAGCAACATGTTGTCGCTGGCGACGAGGCCGAACATGGCCCCGGCGAAGGCCACCATCTCGGCGGCGAAGATGCCGAGGCGGGGTTCGTCGTCGGTGAAGTAGCGCGCGCAGTAGACCAGGATGAGCGTGCCGATGCCCAGCACGAGCACCGACATGATCGCGGCGAGCGGATCGAACCAGAAGTCGAGGTCCATCGACAGGCCCGGAGCCCACTCGATGGACACGGTCTGCTCCGTGCCCCAGTTCGCGATCACCCATCCGAGCGACGCCAGCGGGACGAGGGAGAGAGGGTAGAAACCATTGCGGCCGAACTTGCGCACCACAAGCGGAGCCAGAACGGCGGCAACGGCATGGGCGAGCAGAACAGCAAGCAAAAGGCACTCCGTCGGGGGTCAGCGGGCGGCGGGGTGTCGGAACGAAACGAACCGAGTCGTGTAGACCGTTCGCTTAGCTAGCGAACTGGGCTACGGGGTACATCCTACTGGGTCGGTTATTCGGACTCACAATCGCGGCAAATCGGACTAATGGGGCGGAATGTGTTATGGGCGGCCGGCCGGACTGTTCTATCTTGTGACGGTGCCTGCCGAGATCCGAACCGCCGCGCTCGCCCACATCCGCGACCGGAAACTCCTCCAGACCCGATCGGTGGGGAAGACCGCGTTCTACATGGCAGGTGGAAAGATCGATCCGGGCGAGAACGCCGAACAGGCTCTGCACCGCGAGGTCCGGGAGGAACTCGACGCCGGAATCGTCGACGGGACGCTCGAACATTTGGGGGTCTTCGAGGCGCCCGCGTACGGACACCCCGAGGGCACCGACCTGCACATGACCTGCTTCCTCGCCGAACTGAGCGCCGAGCCGCGGCCGGCGAGCGAGATCGCCGAACTGCGGTACTTCACCGTCGACGAATACGCGGCCATGCCCGACGTCGCGCCCGGTTCGATGCTCGTGTTCCGTCGGCTGCAGTCGCTCGGCCTCCTCGACTAGCTGCCTTCCGGGGTACTGCGCCGCTCGTGGACCGAGTAGACGCAGAACGCGACGACGAGCAGCATCACGAAGCCGACGAGATGGTCGGACGCGGCGGTCGAGGCAGGCGACGACGGCAGACGGTGTTCGCTGCTCGAGCCCGGGTAGACCACCCGGCTGCGGGGAACGGTGGTCGCCGCCACGAACACCAGCGACGCGAACGGCAATGCGAAACCGAGCACCGCGACGGGCGCCGACCCCGGCAGAGCGGCGGCGAGCGCGAAACCCGTGCCGCAGCCCAGCACGGCCAGCCGGATCAACAACGCGACGCCGTCGTCGCCGAAGTCGGGCCAGATTGCGGCGAGCAGCGGAACGACGGCGGCCAGGCTCAGTCCCCACTGCGGGCGCCGCCACTTCGGCGGGACCCTGACCGCCACCGCGATGCCCGCGGCAAGCGCGACGACGCCCACCGCCAGCAATGCCGCCGCGGGCGTCGTCACCGGCGGAGTCCGGAGGTCGTCGAGGACGAGCACGGCCGCGGCGGTGACACCGGTCGCGGCGAGCAGGAAGCGTCCGTCGATCCCCGGGATCCGGCGTGCGATCAGCACCGTGACCGTCAGAATCACGGCGAGCGAGAACGCGACGATCAGCCAGACCGTCAGGGGTTCGCCGAATTCCTGATCGTCGATCCATGCCCCGAGCAACCGGTTGAGCAGGGCGAGAGCCAAGGCGCCGACCAGCGCGGTCAGCAGGGTCTTCCGGTCGGGACGCTGCACCCGGAACTGCGACCGCGCCACCACCGCCGATGCGAGCGCGAGCACGAGAACTCCGATCAGCAGCCACTGCGGGGGTTCGCCGATCGCGGAGGTGCTCATACTCGCGGGCTCGACATACGCGGTGTCGCCGCGCGGTAGTCGCTGCACACTCGCGAGGAGGAACGCGCTCGCCACACCGAGAGTCGACGCCAGCTGCGAAACCCAGCGACCCCACACCGCGGCGACCGCCGCGCCCAGCAGGAACCCGGCAGTCGCGGTCTTCGCGAAGTGCAGGGCAATCAGCGTGTCGACCCCGCGGACGTCCGGCACGACCCAGCGCGCACCGATCAGGGCGAGCGCGCACGCCGCCGCCAGGAGCCACGACACCCGCCGGGAGCCGGACCGTTGCAGACCGGCGACCGCGATGACGGCGAGAACGAGAGCCACCACCACACCCGTCGGCTGGCTGCTGAGCCACCGGTCGATCTCCCGGTCGGACGCGTTGATCGTCCAGGCCCGGTTGCGGGGATTGGTGAGGACGAAACCGGCCAGTGCACCGGACGCGAGAGCAGCCGCGGCCGACAGGGGTTCCCGGAAGTCCATTCGCTCACGGTACTCGAGCGGGTAGGAATGGAAATGGCGAACCCGGCGTTGGCACCGAAGGCGTGCCCGAGAACGACTCCGATCGAATACCACCGAGGCGAGGAGCCCACCTATGACGTCGATCAACGAGAAGGCCACCACCCTGCTGGGACTGCACCAGCCCGGCAACCCCGTCATCCTGCCCACCGTGTGGGATGCCTGGTCCGCGAATCTGGCTGTGTCCGCTGGCTTTCAGGCGCTGACAGTCGGAAGCCACCCGGTATCCGACTCGATCGGCAAGCCCGACAACGAGGGGATCACGTTCGACGAGCTGCTGCACCGCATCTCGCAGATCACCGCAGCGGTGGATCTGCCGCTGTCGGTCGACATCGAATCGGGATACGGGCTCGAGCCCGCCCGCCTGATCGAAGGTCTGATCGGCGTGGGAGCCGTCGGCCTGAACATCGAGGACACGGTCCACAGCGAGGGCGGGCGTCTCCGCGAACCGCAGGAGCACGCCGACTTCGTCGGAGGTTTGCGGCAGGCGGCCGACGCTGCCGGGGTCCACGTGGTCGTGAACGCGCGCACCGACCTGTTCGTCAAGCAGGTGGGCGACGAGTCCGACCGTGTCGACCGCGCGATCACTCGGCTGAAGCTCGCCGCAGAGGCCGGCGCCGACGTGCTGTACCCCGTGGGCCGTCACGACGACGCCACCCAAAAGCGGCTCACGTCGGAGCTGCCGCTGCCCGTCAACGCCATCGGTCTGCCCGATCAGGACGATCCGGCGAGCTTCGGGCCGCTCGGCGTCGCGCGGGTGAGCTTCGGCCCGTTCTTCCAGGCCGCCCTCGCCGCACACGCGGCCACGCTGCTCGGCCGCTGGTCCTGACCCGTGAGTACTTGTTAACCGCGGGCGGTTAACAAGTACTCACGGGCGCGTCAGCGCATAGGATTCGAGGTGCGCCACTTGCTCGGGATCGAGTGAGGGGCGCACCTTTTCGCGTGCCTCCGCCACGTCGGCGGCGGAGACGTCGGCCGCGTCGATGTTCCGGCGCATGGCGGCCAGCGCGGCTTCCCGCAGCAGCGCCGAGCAGTCGGCGGCCGAGTAGCCGTCGAGGTCGTCCGCCAGGGCGTCGAGGTCGACGTCGGCGGCGAGCGGCACCGACTTCCCGGACGTCCGCAGGATCGCGCGGCGGGCAGCACCGTCCGGCGGCGGCACGAACACCAACCGCTCCAGGCGGCCGGGCCGCAGCAACGCCGGGTCGATGAGGTCGGGCCGGTTGGTGGCGCCGACGACCACCACGTCGCGCAGCGGTTCGACGCCGTCGAGTTCGGTGAGCAGTGACGCCACCACCCGATCGGACACCCCCGAGTCGGAACTCTGACCGCGGCGCGGCGCGAGGGCATCCACCTCGTCGAGGAAGATCAGCGACGGGGCCGAATCCCGCGCCCGCTGGAACAGTTCGCGGACCGCCTTCTCGGACGCACCCACCCACTTGTCCATCAGTTCGGCGCCCTTGACGGCGTGCACGCTCAGATGTCCCGAACTTGCCAGCGCCCGAACGAGATAGGTCTTGCCGCAACCGGGCGGGCCGTACAGCAGTACGCCGCGCGGGGGATCGACCCCCAGCCGGGCAAACGAATCCGGGTGCTGCAACGGCCACAGCACCGCCTCGGTGAGCGCCTGCTTGGTCTCCACCATGTCCCCGACGTCGTCGAGGGTGACACTGCCGATCGCGAGTTCCTCGCTGCCCGACCGCGACAGCGGGCGGATCACGTCGAGCGCGCCGAGCAGGTCGTCCTGGGTGAGCGCCGGGTCGACGGGTTTCCTGGCCGCGCGTGAGGCGGCACGCAGGGCTGCTTCCCGGCACAGCGCGGCGAGGTCGGCGACGACGAATCCCGGTGTGCGGGCCGCGATCGCGTCGAGGGCGATGCCGTCGGTGGGGACCTTCCGCAGAAGCAGTTCCAGCAGCGCCCGGCGGGTGGAGCCGTCGGGCAGGGTCAGGGTGAGTTCGCGGTCGCACAGGTCCTGTCCGCGCAACCTGGCGTCGACCGACTCCGGGTGCGCCGACGTCGCGACGAACGCGACCCCGACGGTGTCGACCGCGCGGCGGAGCTGTTCGACGATCAGCGCCGACACCGGCTCCGGCGTGGCGGGCAGCAGGGCATCGATGTCGGTGATCAGCAGGACGCCGCCGCTGCGGATCGCGTCGACAGCCGAGGTGACCCGCTGCAACCGTGAGTCGGCTTCCAGCGCGCCGGCACTCGGCCCGTCGAGTTCGACGACTCGGCGGGAGGCGAGCACCGCTCGGGCGAGCGTCGCCTTCCCGACGCCGGCGGGCCCGGTCACCAGGACGCCCAGATGCGGTGAGGCCCCGAGTTTGCGGAGCAGTTCGGGTTCGTCGAGCGCCAGTCCGAGCCATTCGGTGAGTTTGGCTGCCTGGGTGTGGGAACCGACCAGGTCCTCGACCGGGACCGGGGGAACTTCCTCGGCGGGCCGGACAGGCGGCGCGGGCAACCGGGACGGAGCCGCGGACACCGTCGCGCGCACACCCTCGCCCCATCCGACCGCGGTGTTGGGCTGCACGCTCACCGGACCACCGGCCGGGTCGACCCCGGTGACGGTGAGCAATTCGGATGTCCACGCGACCCCGAACGTCCGGGACAGTGCCTGCGTGGCGGGGGCGGTGCTGGTTCCGGGGCCCAGATCGCGGGGGAGCAGCGACACCGTGTCGCCGACGGTGAGGACCTTGCCGAGCAGGGCGTGACGCAGCGTGACGTCGGAGACGGAGTTGACGGCCAGGTTCGAGCCGCTGACCGTCACCGTCTTCCCGCCGTACACCGTCACCGGTGTCACGACGACCGTGCTGTTCTCGGTCAGCCCGGCGTTGGACAGGGTCACGTCGTCGAGGAGCACAGTCCCGGTGGGCGTTCCGGACGGCGCGCGACCTGCCACCGCGGCGGTGCGGCGCGCGCCGACGAGGGCGATAGCGTCCCACTCGCGGAGGCCGAGCGCGGCCAATGCTTCCGGATGCAGCCGGACCACACCGCGCCGGGTGTCGGCGGCCGAGGTGTTCAGTCGGACTGTGAGCGCGAGTTCCGGTGAGGTCACGTCGTCGAGCCTACGTGCGGGAGCGAACTATCGGGCCGGCCGGCGCAGTCCGAGCCGTGCGGCGGATCGCCTGCCGCGGGCGTCCGGCTGACGCCGGATGGCCCGCCGCTCGGAGGGCTTGATGTCCCACGTCTCGGGTCGCGCGGCCACCCACCGCTTCGAATGGACCGCGAACGGAATGTGCCCGAGGTACACCGCGACGAGCGCGATCAGCAGGATGTACGGGTAGGTGACCAGAGCCGCCGCCGCGAGCGCCACGAGGACGAGCAGACCGGCGGCCATGTGCGGCGGCACCGACACCGTCTTCAGCGCCAGCGTGGGGATCCGGCTGACGATCAGCGCCGCGGAGATCACGGTCCACGCCACGACGACGGGATACGACGACCACCAGCCGTCGCCCCACTGCGCCGCAGCAGCCAGCGGGGTCAGCGCGACCAGCGCACCCGCGGGCGCCGGGACCCCCGTGAAGTACTCGTTGGCGTAGCCCGGCATGTCGTCCTCGTCGAGGAGCGTGTTGAACCGGGCCAGCCGCAGCACGATGCTCACCGCGTAGATCAGGGCGATGATCCAGCCGAAACTCTGGCCGTCCAGCAGCGTGACGTAGAGGACGAGGGCCGGTGCGACGCCGAACGAGATGGAATCGGCAAGCGAATCCAGCTCCGCGCCCATCTTGCTGGTGGCGTCGAGCATCCGTGCGATCCGGCCGTCGAGCGAGTCGAGGACCGCGGCCGCACCGATCATGGCCAACGCCGTTCCGAGGTCGCCGTCGAGCGCGAACTTGACCGCGGACAGCCCCGCGCACAGCGCGAGGATCGTGACCACGCTCGGCAGGAGCCGGACCGCCTGCTGGGGTCGACCCCTCCGCTGTCGCTTCGCGTTGGCGATCACGGCAGTTGAGCGATGACGGTCTCGGCACCGATCGTCCGTTGCCCTCGCTCGGCGAACAGCGTGGTGCCCACCGGGAAGTACGTGTCGACGCGGGAGCCGAACCGGATCAGGCCGTACGTGTCACCGATCGGGAGGGTATCGCCGACCTTGGCGTCGCAGACGATTCGGCGGGCGAGCAGACCGGCGATCTGCACGACGGCGACGTCGTGGCCCTCCGGGGTGTGCAGCAGCATGCTGTTGCGTTCGTTGACCTCGCTGGCGTCGGCGAGGTCGGCGGAGAGGAACTGGCCCGGCCGGTGGACGACTTTCGTGACCTCACCGCCGACAGGACTGCGCTGGACGTGCACGTCGAGCACGGACAGGAAGATGCTGACCCGGGGGAGCGGCTCGGTGCCCATGTCGAGTTCGGACGGCGGGACCGCGGAGTCGACGAGCGCGACCTCGCCGTCGGCGGGCGCGACCACGACGCCGACACGGTTCGGCGGTACGCGGTGCGGATGCCGGAAGAACGCGGCGCAGGCCGCGGCGGAGGTCAGCGCTCCGCGCCGGACCCACTTGCGCTTGCGACCGAGGACGGCCACACCGAGTGGCGCGAGGACGAAGGGCAGCCCGGCCGGATGCAGGGGCGGAACTGCTCCGCGGACGAGGTCGACGATATGCCCGACGCTCGTGGGTTGCGGGGTTCCGGGGGGTGTGGGCTTGCGTGCCACGGGCTCCTCTAACTGTGTCGGACGGACGTGCTGCCTGCGCGCCATCGCGCCGCACTCACAGATTACGTGAGCGCGACCGGCTGCAACGGCATCAGGAGAGAGTACGCACTCGCGGGGTCCGATGTGTGAACGGATCGTGGCCGGATGGCGAGCGGCGTGATGGGTCCACCCACCTGGAACGTCAACTGCTCACCCGGCAGCGCATCGACGGCTTCGAGGAGAAAACCGGCGTTCACCTGCACATGGAAGCGCGCGGGCTGCTCCGTCGCCGGGCTGCCGACGACGATCTCGCCCGACTCGAGAACACCGAGATCCACCCGGTCGCCGGCGTCCGCCAGGAGTGCGCGCAAGTCCGCCGAGGAGAAGGTGTGTTCGATTCCGCGGTCGAGGTGCGGCAGACTGCGATGGTCGGGGAACGCGCCGTCGACGAGGCGGGTGGTGAGCTGCTCGGCGCCGCAGCGGAGGGTGATGCTGTCGACGCCGACGACGACGGTCACCGTGTCGTGGCGACCCAGCAGTCCGGCCGCGTCGTCCAGGAACGTGCACGGGACGACGGCGGAGATCGGTTCGTCCGGCGGTTCGAGGACGGCCACCGTGCGGACCGCCAGCCGGTAGCGGTCGGTGGTGACGAGCCGCAGCACGTCGTGGTCGGTTTCCAGGAGGCAGCCGCGCAACACCGGGAACGGCGAGTCGGCGTCGGCGGCGAACCGCACCGAGCAGAACGCGGTGAGGAGGTCGGTGGTGCGGAGGACGATCGTGCACTCCCGCGCCGCTCGCGCGTCGAGCAGGCGGTGAATCCTCGTCAGTTCGTGCCGGGCGTCGTCCAGCCCCTTCTCGAGCCGGCCGAGATGCCGGTCGAGAAGTCCGTGGGCGTCCGTGCCGCTCAGCACGGCCGCCATCTCCTTCACGGGCATCCCCACCCGGCGCATCGCGGCGACGAGGACCGCTGCGTCCACGTGCCGGTCGGCGTACCAGCGGTAGCCCGTGCGCGGGTCCACCACGTGCGGGGTGAGCACGCCCGCCTTGTCGTAGAACCTCAGCGCGCTGACCGACAGACCGGACGCCCGGGCGAGTTCACCGATGCTGAGCACGGTGCTCACTCTGCCCCTGCGGTCCGACAGCGTCGGCGTCGAGTTCTGCGCGGAGTCGCTCGACGGCCCCGCGGATCGTCCGTCCATATCCGTTTTCGGCGAGGTGTTCGCAGCTCTGCGCGGCCCGATCGAAATGGTGGCGTGCCTCGGACGACTGGCCGAGCGCGTGATGAGCGGCCGCCACGTTGAGGTGCAGCGACGGATAGAACCCCGCGACCCGGAGCGAGGAGTGGTGCTGCCGAGTTCGGTCGTCGATCAGTGAGTCGGCGGCGGCGAGGGCCCGCAGATCCCAGCGCAGCTCCTCGGCGGGGTCGGTCTGGACGTCCGCCAGGTAGTGGGCCAGCGTGACGACGTGCAACGGGTCCGGTGTGGCGTCGCCGGGACCGGCGAGGGCGTCCCACACCTCCTCGAAGATGCGTCGGGCGCCCTCCCGGTCACCCGTCACTGCCAGTTCCTGTCCCTGCGCGATCCTCGCCATGACGGCGTCCGGTGTGTCCATGCGGACCACGCTGAGGCCTCGACCAGGTCGAGGGTCAACCGGACTACGTGCGTTCGGCCGCCGACTTGATGCGGGCGAGGGTGGTGTTCATGCCCTTGACGAGGTCGACCTCGAAGTCCTCGTTGCCGCCGAGGACGGTCTTGACCAGGAACTGCGACACCTTCGACGTTCCGGTCGGGGCTTCGCGGCGCTCGGTGACCTTGGTTCCGCCTGCCGTCGGCTCGAGTTCGTACGACCAGATGGTGCGGTTCTCGAGGATCCGGAACGCGATGGTCTTGTTCGGCTGGAACTTCACGACCTTCGACGTGGTCGGCCACACGAGGAAGCCCTTGCGGTTGATGTTGACGGTTTTGGTGCCCTCTTCGACGACGCCACCGAGGACGCGCATCGTGCGGCATTGGGGGCTCCATTCGCCCATCCGCTTCAGATCCGACACGACGGCCCACACGTCTTGCGGGGTCGCGTCGATGTCGATGCTTGCTTCGAGGGTGTTTGCCATCGGCTGTCTCCAGTCAGGGAAGGTGGTACGTAAGGTAACAATTACTTAGACGTCATGGTAGGCGCTCGCGCCAGAGGGGTGTGCGGTAGGTCACTGAATTCTTGTCCCGACCGCAGTTTTCCAGCACTTCCGCGCGCCTCATCGAAACCGTGTAACCAAAAGGGCACGATGGGCGATGAGTCAAGAGCGCGACGAAATGTCGCCGGTGCAATGGCGTAAAATGGAAAGTTGTCGAGTCGGTGTTCGGAAGTGATCGGTAGTGAATGTTCATTCGATCCTGCGGTGGGACCGCAGCCCTCTCCCTCTACTCGAATCAGCCCGATTGCAAGGACGTCCGTCCTCGTGGCCGAGTGAAAAACTCGAACGTCTGATGACGCCACGCGAAATCGAGGAAGCTCTCCGCGGCCGGTTGTAGACGCCGTCGTCGCTCCCGCAATCCCGTCACTCTCCGCCCGACCCCGGGGGAGACTGGGGGTTGTGGGAGCCGAAGAGTCTGTCGTTGTCGGAACCGGAGCGGTCTCCGCCGAAGAAGTGATCCGGGTGGCGCGTCTCGGCGCGCCGGTGCGGATCTCGCGGGACGCGATGTCGGCCATGGCGGAAACCCGGAAGCGCATCGAGGCGCTGGCCGAGGATCCGAAGCCCGTGTATGGGATCTCGACGGGTTTCGGGGCCCTCGCCACCCGGCACATACCCTCTGCGCTACGGGCGCAGCTGCAGCGCAGTCTGGTGCGCTCGCATGCCGCCGGAAACGGCCCGGAGGTGGAACGTGAGGTCGTGCGTGCCCTGATGCTGCTCCGGTTGTCGACCCTGGCCACCGGCAGGACCGGTGCGCGGCCGGAAGTCGCGCAGGTCTACGCGTCGCTCCTGTCGGCGGGGATCACTCCGGTGGTCCACGAATACGGCAGTCTCGGGTGCTCCGGCGACCTGGCGCCGCTGGCCCATGTCGCGCTCGCGGTGATCGGTGAGGGCACGGTGCGGGACGCGGACGGCGAATCGATGCCGGCTGCGAAGGCGCTGTCCGCCGCCGGTATCGCACCGGTGGTCCTCGAGGAGAAGGAGGGGCTGGCCCTCATCAACGGCACCGACGGCATGCTCGGCATGCTGCTGCTGGCGTGCGAGGACCTGCACGGGCTGCTGCGTCTGGCCGACGTCACAGCGGCGATGAGTGTGGAGGGGCTGCTCGGCACCGACAAGGTGTTCGCCCCCGATCTGCAGGCGCTCCGGCCGCACCCCGGACAGGCCCGCGCCGCCGCGAACATGGTCCGGTTGCTCGCCGGCTCGGAGATCGTGCAGAGCCACGCCAATCCCAGCTGCACCGTGGTCCAGGACGCCTACTCGTTGCGGTGCGCACCGCAGGTGGCCGGGGCGGCGCGGGACACGCTCGCGCACGCCGAGCGGGTGGCGTCGTGGGAACTGGCGAGCGCAATCGACAATCCGGTGGTCACGCTGGACGGGCGGGTGGAGTCGAACGGCAATTTCCACGGGGCGCCGGTCGGATACGTGCTGGACTTCCTGGCCATCGTTGTCGCGGACGTGGCGAGCATGAGCGAGCGCCGCACCGACCGCTTCCTCGACGTCGCCCGCAATCACGGGCTGCCCCCGTTTCTGGCCGACGATCCGGGGGTGGACAGCGGCCACATGATCGCGCAGTACACCCAGGCGGCGATCGCCTCGGAGCTGAAGCGGCTGGCGGCGCCGGCGAGTGTGGACTCGATTCCGTCGTCGGCGATGCAGGAGGACCACGTGTCGATGGGGTGGTCGGCCGCCCGGAAGCTGCGCCGGGCGGTCGACGGACTGACCCGGGTCCTGGCGATCGAGGCGTTGACGGCCGCTCGTGCGCTGGACCTGCGTGCCCCGCTGGCGCCGTCGCCCGCGACGGGTGCGGTGCGGGACACGATCCGCGAGCACGTTCCCGGACCGGGAACCGACCGTCACCTCGCGCCGGAAATCGAGGCCGCGGTCACCCTCGCGGCCTCCGGCGCGCTGGTCGCGAGCGCGGAGACGGTGGTGGGAAAGCTGGACTGAGCGGCGTGCCCCACGGCCCGTTGATGCCTCGAGCTTTGCGAACTACCGTGGAATGCAGGAGATGGTCCTCATGACTCTCGCGGAGTTCGACACACGAAGGAAGGCCGTCGACACGGACCGTGGTCCGGTGAGCTGCCTCGATTCCGGCACCGGCCCTGTGGCCTTCTTCATTCACGGTGTCGGGACCTCCGGCTACCTCTGGCGCAACGTGATCCGTCAACTCGAGGGAGAACGGCGGTGCGTCGCCCTCGACCTCCCGCTGCACGGTCACACCCCCGCCGCGCCCGATCAGGACTTCACCCTCGGCGCACTCGCCGACGTGGTCGCGGCCACGTGCGACGCGCTGGGGCTGTCGAAGGTCGACGTCGTCGCCAACGACACCGGTGGGGCGGTCGCGCAGATCTTCGCGGCCCGGCACCCCGACAGGTTGTCGTCGCTGACGTTGACGAACTGCGAAACCCACGACAACGTGCCGCCGAAGGCGTTCCTTCCCGCCGTGCTGCTCGCCCGGGCGGGACTGCTCGCCCGAATTGCGCGACCGCTGGCGAGGAACGTGTCGAGGGCTCGCAAGTTGTTGTACGGCAGTGGGTATCAGAACGTGCGATCACTGCCGGAGGAAGTCGTGGCGTCGTACGTCGAGCCGCTGCTCGGCACCCACGACCGAGCACTACTTTTCCAGCGCTGGATCGCGTCCCTCCATCCACGCGACCTGCTCGCGGTCGAGTCGGACCTCGCGGCACTCAAGGTGCCCACACTCGTCGTGTGGGGCACCGGCGACGTGTTCTTCCGGACGAAGTGGGCCTACTGGCTGCGCGACCTCATCCCGGGAGCGCGGGAAGTCGTGGAGATCCGGGGTGGCAAGTTGTTCTTCCCCGACGAGCGGTCGCGCGAACTGGTCGTCGAATTGCGCAGATTCTGGGCAGCCCGTTCCTGAGCCGCGCTCAGCGCAGCGGGTCGAAATGCCGCATGACACCGGGAACCTCGCCGCCGGTCATGGAGTCGGCCAGCATGCGTCCGGTGAGCGGCCCCAGAGCGATGCCCCACATTCCGTGACCGCCCGCCACGTGCACGCGGGGGGAGCGGGTGGCGCCGACGAGCGGAAGTCCGTCGGTGGTGCAGGGCCGGGACCCGACCCACTCCTCCCGACGCGATTCCCAGTCGATGCCGGTGAACATGGGCGTCGCGGCCTCGATGATCGCCTGGACCCGGCGCGGGTCGAGCGGTGCGTCCGGACTGCGGAATTCCATCATTCCGGCGACGCGGAAACGGTCCTGCAAGGGCGTGCACGCCACTCGCTGGGTGGGGAAGTAGATCGGGTTCTTCGGCATCTGCTGGGGCTGGACGCTGAAGCTGTAGCCGCGGCCGGCTTGCACGAGGGCGCGGACACCGAACGGGCGGGCGAGTGCATTGAGGCGTGCGCCGCTGGCGATGACGACGGCATCGGCGGCTACCGCGTCGCCGGTGGCCGAGACCAGCCGGACCCCTGACTGTCCCCGATCCTGCACAGCCGTCACGTCGAAGCCGGACCTGATCTCGCCGCCACGGGCCCGGACGGCGTCGGCGAGTGAGTGCACGAAGCGCGGCGGGTCGATGAAGCGCTGGTTGCGCAGCCTCAGACCGGAGTGCACACCGTTACCGAGACTCGGCTCGAGAGAGTGGATCTCGTCCCTGTCGACGCGGTCGTACTCGACCTCCCCGCCAGCGGCCTCGACGTGACGGAACTCGTCGACGAGCGCTTCGCGGTCCTCGTCCGACTTGAACGCGGTGAGGAACGGGTCGGCGAGATGGGTGTGCTCCCGCACGCCGCCGTCCGCGAGTTCGTCGTAGGCGCCCAGGGAGATCCGGTTGACCTCGGCGAATACCGTCATCGCGTCCGTCCACCGGGAGGGTGTGCAGTGCCGCGCGAAGCCGACGAGGAAACGCACCAGGCGCAGATCGGTCGTGAACGGAACGTAGACCGGCGACGACGGATTCAGCATCGCGCGCAGCCCGTACTTCAACACGGCGGGCTCGGGCAGCGGCAACGTCAATGCCGGTGCGAGCCAACCCGCATTGCCCCAGGACGCGTCCGACGCGACACCGTGCCGGTCGACGACCGTGACGCGCACGCCACGCTCCTGAAGGAACCACGCCGTGGACAATCCGACGACGCCTGCTCCGACGATCGCGACATGGTCAGGGCGCTGCACTGTGCTCATGACTCCATCATCGGTCGGCGACGGCGCCGGGGGAGTAGCCGTTCGGCCAGTCCCGGACAGTGACCCCTGTGCAATCGGCCAGGGGTCACATATCCCGCAGTCCCGTCAGCTTCAGATGCAACATCAGGATGAGCCGGGTGTCCGCGTCGGTCAGGTCCACATCGCACGAATCGACGGAGCGTCGCAGCCGGTTCCTCAGGGTGTTGGGGTGCACGTGCAGTGCGGCCGCCGCATCGGCGACATCGCCGCCATGGGCCAGGAAGGCACGGGCCGTGGCCACGAGATCGGTACCGTGCTGCTCGTCGTGCCGGGTCAGCGCGGCGAGCGGGGTGAGCTCGCCCAGGCCGTCGAAGATGTCCGCGACGCGCAACGCCAGCACCGACGCGAGACTGTCCCGCATCGAACCGACGACACCGCCGGACCGGGCGTGCTGCAGGACGGTGAGGACCCGGTCGGCGTCCCCCCGCGACAGGTGAGCCTGGCTCGCCGTGGTCACTTCGCGCCCGACGGCGACCACGAACGCGGCCCCGCTGCGGGCGCGACCGAGGAAATTCTCGGCGAGTCGCCGGACGTCCTTCTCCGATGCGGCGATGACCACATAGATGACGTCGTCGAGCTGGGCGGCGACCGAATCGACCGCCAACGTGTCGAGGTACAGGCCGAGGGAGGCGAGCAAGCCGGACGGCAGTGGGCGCCCGACCGCGACCGGGGCGGCCGCCGCGACGGTCAGCCTTCCCTCCAGCCGGAGGTCGTCGGCGGCACGGAAGGCGGGCTCGCCACCGTTGATCAGTGCGCGCACCCGGTCGACCTGCATCCGGCGCGTCACGTCCACCCGTTCCCGCTCCGCCGCGATGTGTTCGGCGACGACGGGGACCGCGGACCGCAGGATCGATTCCTGTTCCGGGGTGGGGGCGGACGTCATCGCCGCCCAGATGGACCCGACCGAGCGTCCCGCGTCCCGCACCGCGATCACCGCGCGGGGAGTCATGTTCGGCATCCGCATGTCCACGTAGAAGACGTCGGTGTCGCGATGCAGGCGTTCGAAGATACCGGCGTCCGCGAGGAGCTGCCGGTACTTCCCGGGCACCTGCCGTCCCAGGATGGTCTCGATGCGGGCTTGGTCCACGGCCTGCTCGCCGCTCGAATAGGCCAGAACCGTCGAGTTCTCGTCCTCGATCGTGATCGGCGCGCCGATCAGCTCGGCCAGCGACCCCGCCACCGTGAACAGGTCTTCACCGCGCAGGTCCATGTCTGGGAGCCTAGTTGCCAGGGACGGTCCGGCCCGGTCTTCGCCGCGACACCGTGTCCTCGAGACACGAGCCTCCGGGTCCTGGCGGTGGCCACCCCGCACGGGCATTGTGGGAGTATGGCGGCGGCGCAGGGCGGACCCGGAACGATGGCCGCGTGGCGCGTGGTCGCGCCCGGCCCCGTCGCGGGCCACCCCCTGGAACTCGGACGTGAGGCCGTTCCCGAGCCGGGACCGGGCGAACTTCTCGTGAAGGTGCTGGCGTGCGGAGTGTGCCGCACCGACCTGCACGTGACCGAAGGTGACCTGCCCGTGCACCGGTCCCGGGTGATTCCCGGCCACGAGGTGGTGGGGGAGGTTGCCGCACTGGGTGATTCGGTGTCGGGGACCTTCGCTGTCGGCGACCGGGTGGGTATCGCCTGGCTGCGTCACACCTGCGGACACTGCGCGGCCTGCCTGCGCGGTTCGGAGAACCTGTGCAGGCAGTCGCAATACACGGGTTGGGATGCGGACGGCGGATACGCCGAATTCGCAACGGTCCCGGCCGACTACGCGCTGCACCTGCCGGACGGCTACACGGATACCGAACTCGCACCACTGCTGTGCGCCGGGATCATCGGCTACCGCGCACTCGAACGTGCCGCGGTCCCCGACGGCGGTGCACTGGGCCTCTACGGGTTCGGCGGCAGCGCGCACCTCACCGCCCAGGTCGCGTCGATCCGCGGCGCCCGGGTGCACGTCATGACGCGTGGGGCGGAGGCCCGTGCGCTGGCGCAGCGACTCGGGGCGGCGTCCGTGCAGGGAGTGCGCGACGTGCCGCCGGAACCCCTCGACTCCGCGATTCTGTTCGCCCCGGTGGGCGATCTGGTGCCCGTCGCGATGGAGGCGCTCGCCGACGGCGGCACCCTCGCCGTCGCGGGGATCCACCTCTCCGACATTCCCGCGCTCGAGTATCAGCGGCATCTGTTCCGGGAACGGCAGATCCGCAGCGTCACCGCCAATACCCGTTCGGATTCCGTCGAATTCCTGCGCATCGCAGCGGAGCACCGGCTGAGTATCGACACCCACCCGTACCCACTCGACCGCGCCGACCGGGCCCTGCGTGACCTGGCCGGCGGAAAGTTCAGCGGTGCAGCAGTTCTCGAGCCGTAGAGGGAGAGAGATATGAGCGAACATGCAGGGGCGCCCGTGGTCGTCGGCGTCGATGGTTCCCGCGCCGCGCTCGACGCGGCGCGCTGGGCCGCGGGCACGGCGGTCCGGCTGCACGCCCCACTCCTGCTCGCCCACACGTACCCGGACGAGGCCACGTTCTACAACGGCACCGCGATGATGATCGACGCCCAGTTCATCCAGGAACTGCGCGAGGACGGCAACTCGATGCTCGACGCCACCACCGCAGCCGTCTTGCAGGACCATCCCGGACTCGCCGTCGAGCGCGACGTCCGGTCGGGCGCGGCGGCGTCCCACCTGATCGAGTTGTCGAGGGCGGCGCGGATCGTGGCGCTCGGTGCGCAGGGTGCGGGCGCGGTCACCGACTACCTCCTCGGGTCCACCGTGCTCCGGACGGTCAACCACGCACACAGCCCCGTCGCGGTCGTCCGCGGCGCGTCCGTGACGGCGGCACCGGACACCCGCCCGATCGTCGTCGGCGTGGACGGCAGCCAGGTCAGCGAGAAGGCCGTCGAGGAAGCGTTCGCACTCGCGTCCGCGTTCGGCGTCGGTCTGGACGTGGTGCACGCGTGGAGCGGCGAGAAGCAACACGGGCTCGCCCATGCGTCGAAGTACGTGGACTGGACCGCCTACGAGGAAGGGGAGAAGGCCATCGTGTCCGAATGCCTCGCCGGCATCCGGGACGAGTACCCGGACGTGCCGGTGAACGCGGTGACGACGCAGGGGGTGTCCGCCGACGTCCTGCTGCGGCACGCGACGCGGGCGCAACTGCTGGTGGTCGGAAGCCACGGCCGCGGCAAGGTGCTGGGTGCCCTGCTCGGATCCGTCAGCCAGAATCTGGTGCACCACGCACCCTGTCCCGTCCTCGTCTGCCGGGCTCGGCAGTGACACCGTCCGAGCCGGGCTCGGCAGTGACACCGTCCGAGCCGGCTCGGCAGTGACACCGTCCGAGCCGGGCTCGGCAGTGACACCGTCCGAGCCGCGCGGATAGGCTCCTGTCATGGCTGGGGTCGAGGGTGTCCTGCTCGATATCGACGGGGTGCTGGTTACTTCGTGGCATCCGATCGACGGTGCCGCCGCCGCGGTGCGGGAGGTGCGCGAGCGCGGACTCGCGTGCGCCTACCTCACCAACACGACGTCCCGGACGTGCGACGAGATCGCCGACGCCCTGCGGTCGGCGGGCATCGAGGCCGACGCCGACGAGATCGTCACGGCGGCCCGGCTCACCGCGGAGTACGTCCGGTCGACCTACCCCGGGGCGCGGGCCTGGGTCCTCAACAGCGGCGACATCACGGCCGATCTGTCCGGGATCGAACTGGACGACGACGACCCCGAGGTGGTGATCCTCGGTGGGGCCGGGCCGGAATTCACCCACGACGCACTCAGCCGTGTGGTCGAGCTGATGCTCGACGGTGTCCCCGTCGTCGCGATGCACCGGGGCACCACATGGGCCACCCACGACGGGCTGCGCATCGACACGGGCACCTACCTCCCCGGTATGGAGGAGGTCGCGGGAACCAACGTCGTCTCGGTGGGCAAACCGTCGCTCGCGGCGTTCCTCACCGCCACCGATCTGATGGGCACGGAACCGGACGTGACGGTGATGGTCGGTGACGATCTGACGGGTGACGTCCTGGCCGCGCAGCGGGTGGGACTGATCGGCGTGCTGGTGCGGACGGGCAAGTTCCGCCAGTCGATTCTGGACCTCGCCCCGCAGCGTCCGGACCACGTCGTCGACTCGGTCGCGCAGCTGCCGAAGCTCCTCGACGAACTCGCCTGACCGCGGTCCGGGACTAACCGCCCGCGAGCGGGTACTCTCGCGGCGAATCCTCCAATTCGACGTTCCCAGAAGGAGCTTCCATGCTCGCTGTCTCCACACCCGTCACCTCGACCGCCTCGGCATCTCGTACTCGTATCTCGTCTCTGTTCGGCCGACGGCTGGCACGTGTGGGAGCGGCGATGGCCGTGGGTCTGGGCGTCGCGGCGGGAATCTCGGTGGCCGGCGCAGGCGTCGCCGGTGCCGCCCCCGTCAACTGTGTCTCCCCGCCGTCGGCGAACGACGTCCAGGTGTCGGACACCGCGAGCTGCGGCGCCAAGGCGACCGACGCCGGCGTCGCCCACGCGATGGCCGCGGACAGCGGCACCGCGGTGAGCGTCGCCAACGGACACAGCGGCGCCACCACGTACGCCAACGGATACGGAACGTCGCTCGGTGCGTCGACCGGCTCGGGGCAGGCGTACGCGCTCGCGCTCGGCGGCGGCATCGCCCGTTCCGGTGCGGCCGACGGCACCACCACCGTCGCGATCGCCGGGTGGGGTTCGGGTGCGACTGCCGACGCGAATGGCGTCGACTGCGTCGGTGCCCTGTCCCTCGCGTTCAACGTGAACACCGGTCAGGTGTGCGCGATGTGCTGATCGCCCGGCCACCGGTTCCGTCCCGACCTTGCACTCACCCTGTCCGAGTGCTAAAAATGCACTTGGCACTCACGACGCGTGAGTGCCAGGTCGGGACGGTGAGACCGGGAACCAAAGACACCCCTGGTCGTCCGTCGCGGGCACCGAACTCGGCCGAAGGCGTAAATGAGGCGACCCGACTAGCGGTCGCCTTGTGTGTCACCCCCAATCCGGAGGATCACTTCGCAATGGCCAAGATCATCGCGTTCGACGAAGAGGCCCGTCGCGGCCTCGAGCGGGGACTCAACGCCCTCGCCGACGCAGTCAAGGTGACGTTGGGCCCCAAGGGTCGCAACGTCGTGCTCGAGAAGAAGTGGGGCGCCCCCACGATCACCAACGATGGTGTTTCCATCGCCAAGGAGATCGAGCTCGAGGACCCCTACGAGAAGATCGGTGCCGAGCTGGTCAAGGAGGTCGCCAAGAAGACTGACGACGTCGCCGGCGACGGAACCACCACCGCTACCGTTCTCGCCCAGGCTCTCGTCCGTGAGGGTCTCCGCAACGTCGCTGCCGGCGCCAACCCGCTGGGTCTGAAGCGCGGCATCGAGAAGGCCGTCGAGGCCGTCACCGTGCGTCTGCTCGAGACCGCCAAGGAGATCGACACCAAGGAGCAGATCGCTGCTACCGCTGGTATCTCCGCAGGCGACCCGTCCATCGGCGAGCTCATCGCCGAGGCCATGGACAAGGTCGGCAAGGAAGGCGTCATCACGGTCGAGGAGTCCAACACCTTCGGCCTGCAGCTCGAGCTCACCGAGGGCATGCGCTTCGACAAGGGCTACATCTCGGCGTACTTCGCCACCGACCCGGAGCGTCAGGAAGCCGTCCTCGAGGACGCGTACATCCTGCTCGTGAGCTCCAAGATCTCCACGGTCAAGGACCTGCTGCCGCTGCTGGAGAAGGTCATCCAGTCCGGCAAGCCGTTGGTCATCATCGCCGAGGACGTCGAGGGCGAAGCCCTGTCCACCCTGGTGGTCAACAAGATCCGTGGCACCTTCAAGTCCGTGGCCGTCAAGGCTCCCGGCTTCGGTGACCGTCGCAAGGCTCAGCTCGCCGACATCGCTATCCTCACCGGTGGCGAGGTCATCAGCGAAGAGGTCGGCCTCTCCCTGGAGACCGCCGGACTCGAGCTGCTCGGCCAGGCACGCAAGGTCGTCATCACCAAGGACGAGACCACCATCGTCGAAGGCGCGGGAGACCCCGAGGCCATCGCCGGTCGCGTGGCGCAGATCCGCGCCGAGATCGAGAACAGCGACTCCGACTACGACCGCGAGAAGCTGCAGGAGCGCCTGGCCAAGCTGGCCGGTGGCGTTGCAGTCATCAAGGCCGGCGCTGCCACCGAGGTGGAGCTCAAGGAGCGCAAGCACCGCATCGAAGATGCCGTGCGTAACGCCAAGGCTGCCGTCGAAGAGGGCATCGTCGCCGGTGGTGGCGTGGCTCTGCTGCAGTCGGCTCCCGCGCTCGACGACCTGAAGCTCGAAGGTGACGAGGCCACCGGTGCGAACATCGTTCGCGTCGCCCTCGAAGCACCGCTGAAGCAGATCGCCTTCAACGCGGGCCTCGAGCCCGGCGTCGTTGCCGAGAAGGTTCGCAACCTGCCCGCAGGTCACGGCCTCAACGCCTCGACCAACGAGTACGGCGACCTGCTCGAAGCCGGCATCAACGACCCGGTCAAGGTCACCCGCTCCGCGCTGCAGAACGCAGCGTCCATCGCGGCTCTGTTCCTGACCACCGAGGCCGTCGTCGCCGACAAGCCGGAGAAGGCCGGAGCGCCCGTGGGCGACCCGACCGGCGGCATGGGCGGTATGGACTTCTAAAGGCGGCTACGCCTCCTGTGAGTGATTGAGGAGTCCTCGGACTCGCCTACCACTCACGGGCACGAAGTGCTCGAAGAGCCCGGGACACCATCTGGTGTCCCGGGCTCTTTCGTGTCGGTGACCCGCCCCTTCCCGTGTGCGCGTCGGCAGATCTCCTGTCGGCAGTGGCCGTGGATTCGTTACACGGCCACAGTGCTTTTCGGTGTCGCCCGGGTCAGTGTCCGGCCGGCATCAGCATCCAGGCGGCGAGGTAGACGAGGGCCGCGGTGCCGCCGGTGACCAGCGTGGCGACCACGGTGAGCAGCCGGACGAGGTTGACGTCCACCGAGAAGTATTCGGCGATGCCGCCGCAGACGCCTGCGAGCATCTTCTGGTTGTCGGAACGGGTGAACTGGCGGGGAGTGTTGCTCTCGAATGTCATGCTCCCATTCTGTTGGGCGAGACCTGCCGGCACATCGGGATGTACCCCGATCCCGACCCTGGTCTTTCACCCTGAGTGCCCGCGCCGCGGCGTCGTGTCGTTCCTGTCTGCTTCGTCGCGGCGACTCTGTTGCGCCGCTGTCGGCGGGAACAGGCTCGTGGAGGACTTCGGGCTGGTCGAGGCTCGCCCTCCGTCAGGTCGACCCGGGGCGCCGACGGAAATAGGCGCAGAGGGACATTGTGTGGCTCGGAAAATGGTCGGCTTATACCGCAGCCAAGGAAAGCATGCTCCGCTTCACGGATACCGATATCACACTGTGGACTGCAGCCAAGGGCAATGGCAAGAAATGCGCTCGAATCTATGGCATGAAGTATGTTTTGTCGCTGTTTGATTACGGCAACAAGGTGTTCGACCCGAGCGGAACGGTAGATCCGCTGGTGGTAGGCCGTGCGAGGGGAGTAATTGGGGAATAACCAGAAAATCAAACTCGTGATGCACCGGTAACTGTTCGAAATGTTATCTAGATTCTCTTTGGCTGACGCGTCGGGTCCGGTACAAAGGACAAAGCGTCATGACGGGCGCGGAGCAAACCCACACGACGATCAGGAGTTTTTATGTTCTCTTCGGAAATCATGAGCTTTCTGCAGATCATTCAGACCCTGCTGCCCCTCCTCTCCGGCTCAATGGGCGGATAGACCGAACTTCGCTGATTCTGGGGCCCACATGCAACACTGTGGGCCCCAGTTTCGGTGCTCGGAGAAGGTGCGAGCAGCGTCCAGACGGAAGGTGAAGGATGGTCAACCGCACGACAGCGGGTAGGTACGGGATTCGTTTTGCGCTCGCGGTTGCTCTGACCACGGCGATTCCGTGCCTCGGAGTCCAGGCGTCCGCTTCCGCCGATCCGACCGGAGACACCAGTGTCGCGGCCGGTGGCTCCCACCTGGTGAGCACCGACGAGATCGACGACCGGCAGTTGACCATGCAGGTGTATTCGGCCTCCATGGACCGGGAGATTCCGCTGCGGGTCATCACTCCCGCGGACACGAGCGCACCGAGGCCCACGCTGTACCTGCTCAACGGGGCGGGCGGCGGCGAGGACTCCGCCACGTGGCAGGCCAGGACCGATGTCGTCGATTTCTTCGCGGACAAGAACGTCAACGTCGTCACGCCCATGGAGGGCGCGTTCAGTTACTACACGGACTGGGAGCAGTCCGACCCGGAACTGGGCAACAACAAGTGGACGACGTTCCTCACGCAGGAACTTCCGCCCATCGTGGACTCCGCGCTCGGCACCAACGGCGTCAACTCGATCGCCGGTATCTCGATGGCGGGTAGTTCGGTGCTCAGCCTGGCGCAGTCGGCTCCCGGCCTGTACGAGAGCGTCGGCGCCTACAGCGGTTGTGCGATGACCAGCACGGACCCCGGCCGTACGTACGTGCGGCTGGTCGTCGAGGGCCGCGGCGGCGGCGACACCTCCAACATGTGGGGACCGGAAGACGGCCCCGGGTGGACGGCCAACGACCCGTACATCAACGCGGAGAAGCTGCGCGGACTCGACATCTACGTCAGCAACGGATCCGGACTGCCCGGGCCCGGCGACCAGCTGAACGGGCCGGGGATCAACGGCGACGTCGGAACGCTCGCCAACCAGATCCTCCTCGGCGGCGCCATCGAGGCGGCCACCAACCAGTGCACCCACGCGCTCGCGGACAAACTGAACGAACTGCAGATTCCCGCAACGTTCGACTTCCGGCCCGTCGGCACGCATTCGTGGTCGTACTGGCAGGAAGACCTGCACAAGTCGTGGCCGATGCTCGCCGCGTCGATCGGCCTGTAATCACCGGTCTCGGATGAGACTCGACCCCCGCAGATCCCGGATCTGCGGGGGTCGAGCCGTCTAGTCTGACGAAGTGGAGACAGTACCGATCCAGATGCCCGACGGAACCACCACTCCGGTTCGCCTGTTTCCCGGCCCGGACGAGGCCCCCGTCATCGTCGTGTTTCCCGGCCTGGGAATTCCCGCCGGCTACTACGAACCCTTCGCCGAGGAACTCGTGTCCCGGGGGTTCAACGCGGCAATCGGCGAGCTCCGCGGCCAAGGCGACAGTCGTCCCCGCCCGAGCAGCGCCAGCACGTACGGCTACCACGAACTGGTGGCCCTCGACTTTCCCGCAATCTTCGAAGTGGTGCGGGAGCGATTTCCCGCCGCCACGCCCTTCCTGCTGGGACACAGCATGGGGGGTCAGCTCGGCGTGATGTACGCGGCCCGGATCCGCGGCCGGCTCGGCGGGATCGTGCTCGTCGCGTCCGGGTCGCCGTATCACCGGGGGTTCCCCGGCATCCATGCCCCGCGGATGCTGGTCGGCGCCGCGGCGATGTCGATGACGGCCAACCTTGCGGGGTTCTGGCCCGGCGACAAACTCGACATCGGAGGGTTCGGGCGGCAGTCGAAGGCGCTGATCACCGATTGGTCGCGATTCGCCCGCACCGGCAGGATCGAACCCGACGGCGCCGACATCGACTACGAGGAACGCATCGCCCGGCTGAAACTGCCGGTGCTGGCCGTGACCGTCGAAGGAGACGATCTGGCGCCGGAATCCTCGGCGAAGAACCTCCTCGCGAAGCTCCCGAACGCCGACGTCACGCTGTGGCACCAGCCGCAGCCGCTGGGCCACAACGGGTGGATCCGCGACCCCGCCGGCACCGTCGACCGGATCGTCGAGTGGATCCACGACCACACCTGACCCGTGAGTACTTGTCAACCGCGGGCGGTTGAGAAGTACTCACGGGACGTAGTCACGGGTGAGTTGCTCCCACAGGAACGTGAACGTGAGCGCCGATTTGAATGCGGCCTGCGCGTTGTCCGCGGCCCCGCCGTGCCCGCCCTCGATGTTCTCGTAGTACCAGACCTCGTGGCCCTGCTCCTCGAGCAGTGCCGTCATCTTGCGGGCGTGGCCGGGGTGGACGCGGTCGTCGCGGGTGGACGTGGTGACGAGGATCGGCGGGTAGTGCGCGGTCGCGTCGGTGTTCTGATACGGCGAGTACTCGCTGATGAACTTCCAGTCGTCCGGGTTGTCCGGATCGCCGTACTCGGCCATCCACGACGCCCCGGCGAGCAGCAGGTGGTACCGCTTCATGTCGAGGAGCGGAACCTGGCACACGATCGCCCCGAACAGTTCCGGGTAGCGGGTGAGCATGACGCCCATGAGGAGTCCGCCGTTGCTGCCGCCTTGGATCCCGAGCTGCTTCGACGTCGTGATGCCGCGGGCCACCAGGTCGCGAGCGACCGCGGCGAAGTCCTCGAACGCCTTGTGACGACCCTCCCGCACCGCCTGGGTGTGCCACGACGGGCCGTACTCGCCGCCGCCGCGGATGTTCGCCACCACGTACGCGCCGCCGCGTTCGAGCCACGCGAACCCGACCGAACCGCTGTACCCCGGGACCATCGAGTTCTCGAAGCCGCCGTATCCGTACAGCATGGTGGGGCAGGGGCCGGTGACGTCGTCGCGGCGCACCACGAAGTAGGGGATCTCGGTTCCGTCGTCGGACACCGCGAAGTGCTGCGCCACGGACATGCCGTCTGCGTCGAAGAACGACGGCGCCTGCTTGACGGGTTCGAGCGGTCCACCGACCGTGCCGTACAGCAGCGTCGCCGGCGTCGTGAATCCGCTGGAGTTGACGAAGAAGCTGTCGCTGGTGCGGGGATCGGTGCTGATAATTCCGCTCGCCGTGAGTTCCGGTACGCCGTCGAGAGGCTTCTCCTCCCACCCGGTGTCGTTCGGTGTGAGCACAGACAGCTTGGTCTGCACATCCGACAGTCGCACGAGGAGAAGGTGGTTCCGGGTCCACGTTCCCTGCTCGAGGGACGTGTGCTCGTCCGGGGTGAACAGTGGCGTCAGCTCGCGTGACCCGGCGAGGAAGTCGGAGTAGTTCGCGGCGAGCAGCGACCCGGCCGGGTAAACGGTGCCGTCCACGTCCCAGTCGGTGCGCGGACGGATGGTCAACCAGTCGCGGTACACGGACGAGCCCGCGTCGTCGGGGGTGTCGATCCGGACCTTCGACCCGTCCGGGAGCAGCTGGTAGCGCTCGGAATTGTAGAAGTCCATGGACCGGCCGACGAAGTGCCGCTCGTATCCGGGGGTGTCGTCGTACGAGGCGCCGACGGACACGTCGGTGGTCTCACCCTCGAAGACGGTGACCGCCTCGGTGAGCGGGGTGCCGCGATGCCAGCGTTTCGCGATTCTCGGGTAGCCGGAGTCGGTCATCGAGCCTTCGCCGAAGTCGGTCCCGACGTACACGGTGTCCGTGTCGATCCAGCTGATGCTGGTCTTCGCCTCGGGGACGTCGAATGCGTGGTCACCGCCGACGAATTCGCGCTTCTCGATGTCGAATTCGCGCACCACGGACGCGTCTGCGCCACCACGCGAGAACGACAGCAGGGCGCGTGACTGCTCGGGTCGCAGCACGCTGGCCCCGGCCCACACCCAGTTCTCGCCCTCCTGTTCGGCGAGGGCGTCGACGTCGAGCAGGACGTCCCACTCGGGGTTCTCCGTGCGGTACTGCTCGAGCGTGGTGCGCCGCCAGATGCCGCGTTTGTGGTCACCGTCGCGCCAGAAGTTGTACAGGTACTCGCCGCGCATGCCGGCGTAGGGGATCCGGTCGTCCGTGTCGAGCACGTCCAGGATCCGGCTCTCGAGCGCGGAGAACTGGGCGTTCTCGGTGTACTCGGCGAGCGTGCGGGCGTTGCGCTCGCGCACCCAGTCGAGTGACCGTTCCGCGGTGACATCTTCGAGCCAGAGGAAGGGATCCGTCATGGCGCCATTCTTGCAGGCGGTGTCGTGCCTGGTCGCGGCGGCAAAGGTGTGACGGATGAGGCTACTCGCGGGTAATACGACCGCGTGGAGACAGCGATTCCGGACGGGACTACCCTGAACAACCGTGACCTCACACTATGACGTCGTTGTCCTCGGAGCCGGTCCCGGTGGGTACGTCGCTGCTATCCGCGCGGCACAGCTGGGATTGAGCACCGCCATCATCGAGCAGAAGTACTGGGGCGGTGTGTGCCTGAACGTCGGCTGCATCCCCTCCAAGGCACTTCTCCGCAATGCCGAACTTGCGCATCTCTTCACAAAAGAGGCCAAGACGTTCGGCATCTCGGGAGAGGCGTCCTTCGATTTCGGCGCCGCCTACGACCGCAGCCGCAAGGTCGCGGACGGGCGTGTCAAGGGCGTTCACTTCTTGATGAAGAAGAACAAGATCACCGAGTACGACGGCAAGGGGTCGTTCACCGACGCCAACACCATCTCGGTCGAGCTGTCCAAGGGCGGGACGGAGACGGTGACGTTCGACAACGCCATCATCGCCACCGGTTCCACCACCAAGCTGCTGCCGGGCACCTCGCTCAGTGAGAACGTGGTCACCTACGAGGAGCAGATCCTCACCCGCGATCTCCCGGAGTCGATCCTCATCGTCGGTGCCGGCGCGATCGGCATGGAGTTCGGGTACGTCCTGAAGAACTACGGAGTGGACGTCACGATCGTCGAGTTCCTCGACCGTGCGCTGCCCAACGAGGACGCGGACGTGTCCAAGGAGATCGAGAAGCAGTACAAGAAGCTCGGCGTCACGATCAAGACCGGTGCCGCCGTCCAGAGCATCGACGACGACGGCAGCAAGGTCACCGTCTCGATCAAGAACAACAAGTCCGGCGACATCGAGACCGTCGTGGTCGACAAGGTGATGCAGTCGGTCGGATTCGCGCCCCGCGTCGAGGGCTTCGGCCTCGAGAAGACCGGCGTGCAGCTCGATCGTGGTGCGATCGGCATCACCGACACGATGCAGACGTCGGTGCCGCACATCTACGCCATCGGTGACGTGACGATGAAGCTGCAGCTGGCGCACGTCGCCGAGGCGCAGGGCGTCGTGGCCGCCGAGACGATCGCCGGCGCCGAGACGTTGCCGATCGAGGACTACCGGATGATGCCGCGGGCCACGTTCTGCCAGCCGCAGGTCGCAAGCTTCGGTCTGACCGAGCAGCAGGCCAAGGACGAGGGTTACGACGTGAAGGTCGCGACGTTCCCGTTCACCGCCAACGGCAAGGCACACGGCCTCGGTGACCCGACCGGTTTCGTCAAGCTGATCGCCGACAAGAAGTACGGCGAACTGCTCGGCGGGCACCTGATCGGCCCGGACGTCTCCGAGCTGCTGCCCGAGCTGACCCTCGCGCAGAAGTGGGACCTCACGGTCAACGAGCTGGCCCGCAACGTGCACACGCACCCGACGCTCAGCGAAGCCCTGCAGGAGGCCATCCACGGTCTCGCCGGGCACATGATCAACTTCTGACCCGAACACCGAGAGGGCCCGCACAGTCTCTGTGCGGGCCCTTCGCGTTTCTCCCCAAGTTGCTTCCGCGATCCGATGGCGAAGTGCCCGCTGCGGTGGCATCGTGGGGAAGATGACCATGCCGGACAGCACGCCAGAAGGATCCGAGGGCGAGTACAGCCTGGACGAAGAGGACCAGTTGCAGCCGGAGGACACGTTGGTCGACCGAGGTGTGGACGACGTTCTCGATGAGGGCTATTCGCCTCCGGAGAGGCCGCTCGGCCTCGACGCGTACGGGACGACGGCCGCCGAGCAGCGCGAGGGTGAGACCCTCGATCAGCGGCTCGCGGAGGAGGAGCCCGACCCGGCTCTGGAAGACGACGACGCGGAGATCCTCGACGACAACGAGGTCGGGCGGCTGCGGTCGGGCCGGCTCGTCGCAGAGGACGAGGGTGTGGGCGAGGACGAGGAGAAGGACCTCGTGGCGTCCGACATCGGCATCGACGGGGGAGCGGCGTCGGCCGAGGAGGCCGCGGTCCACATCGTCGACGAGGACACCGACTTCGACGAACTCAGCTGACGCCGCGAGCGGCGTCGTATTTCTCCTGCGCTGCCCGGACGTCGGGTACGCGCGCTTCGACGAGTTCGATCAGGCCGATGAGGCGTGAGCCGACCTCGGCGCCGAGCGGCGTGAGGCTGTACTCGACCTTCGGCGGAATGGCTTCGAGCACTTCGCGGACCACGAGGCCGTCTCGTTCGAGGGCTTGCAATGTCTGGGACAGCATGCGCTCGCTGACGCCGTCGACGCGTCGACGGAGCGCGCTGAACCGGTAGCTGCCCTCGGTCAGCGCCGCGAGCGCGAGCACACCCCATCGGCCGGTGACGGTCTGCAGCGTTTCGCGCGACGCGCAGTCGCGTGCGAAGACGTCGGCTTCGAGGGTGCGGTCTTCACTTTCCTGTGCTGGGTGCGCGGGCTCGGACATACGTCCAGTCTACCCCACATGCAGGAAGTGCTTACGGAAACATTTGCACTTACGAAAAATTAGTGCATGATGGGAGGTGAGCTTGAATAGTCAACTCGCACCACTACGCGCTAGGAGTTCGTCATGACCATTGCCGTCACAGGAGCAACCGGACACCTCGGACGACTCGTCGTCGAGGCACTGCTCGACAAGGGCGTACCCGCCGGCGACATCGTCGCCGTGGTCCGTACCGCCGCCAAGGCCGCGGACCTCGCCGACAGGGGCGTAGAGATCAGGCAGGCAGACTACAGCGATCGCGTCGCGCTCGAGACCGCCTTCGCCGGCGTCGACAAGCTGCTGCTCGTCTCCGGCAGCGAGGTCGGTCAGCGGGTTGCCCAGCACACCAACGTGATCGACGCCGCGAAGACCGCCGGCGTCGGCTTCGTCGCCTACACCAGCGTCCTCGACGCACAGAACAGCCCGATCGGACTGGCCGTGGAACACCGCGCCACGGAGGACCGGCTGACGCAGTCCGGAATCGACTTCGCGCTGCTCCGCAACGGCTGGTACTGGGAGAACTACCTCGGCAGCATTCCCGCTGCGGCGGAGACCGGTGCGCTGTTCGGCAGTGCCGGAACGGGTGTCGTCGCCGCGGCTGCCCGCAAGGACTACGCCGAGGCCGCCGCCGCGGTCCTGCTCGCCGACGGGCAGGCAGGCAAGGTGTACGAGCTCGGTGGCGACGAGCGCCTGACGTACGGCGAACTGGCGGAGGTCGTCTCCGCCGTCCTCGGAAAGCCGGTGTCGTACAAGGACCTTCCGCAGGCCGAGTACGCCGCGGTGCTCGAGGGCGCCGGACTGCCCGCACCGATCGCGAGCATGCTCGCCGACTCCGATGCGGGAGTCGCCGTCGGCGCCCTCGACACCGAGAGCGGCGACCTGCAGAAGCTGATCGGCCGCAACTCGACCCCCGCCGCCACCGTCCTTGCCGTGAGTACTTATTAACCGCCCGTGGTTGACAAGTACTCACGGGCGTAGGCAACCCAACTGCCGAATTCGGTGATGTCCGTGGCCCCGTCGACCGCGTCGTGGGTGCAGCTGAAGCCGACCACGGCCCGGCCATCGGACAATTCGACGCTCGTCAGCGCCATCGGGGCGGGCAGGGCGGCGAGGAAGTTGCCCAGCCCGGCGGGCGACACCCGGAACAGTTCCCCGACGATCGCCGCTCCCGCGCCGGGACCGCGGCGGACGAGGCCGGGCTTGGGCGGTGTCGTGGCGAGTGCGGTGAGCCGGTAGGCGTCGGTGGTGGTGACGGTGTCGACGAACCGTGCGCCGATGTCCTCGAGCTGGAAGTGCAGGGGCTGCCCGCGCAGGTGGGCGCCGAACACGGCCAGTTCGACGCCGTCCTCGACGAGGGCGGGCGCCGGTACGGCGACGAGCCGGGCCGCGAGGTCCACGGCCACCTGATCGGCGAACGCCGGCACCACGAACATGACTCCGAACGGTGCGCCGGCGGCGGTCGGGGCGCCCGGGACCGCGACGGCCGCCATGTCGAGCAGGTTGCAGAAGTTCGTGTACGTGCCCATCCGCCGGTTGATGTCGATCGGATCGGCTTGTACGGCAGCGATGGTCGGGTGTTCGGTGGTGGTGGGCAGCAGGAGGCCGTCGAAACCGGCCAGCAGTTCCCGCGTCTGCGCCTTGACGCGGGTGAGTGTGTCGAGGTCGGCGGCGAACTCGTGGCCCGCCGGCTTCCTCGCCGACTCGACGATGGCGGTGACCACCGGGTCGGCGCCCGCCGGTGCGGTGTCGAGGAATTTCCCGACAGCGGTGTACCGCTCGGCGACGACGGCGCCGTCGTACAGCAGGCGGGCGGCGTCGAGGAGCGGGGAGATGTCGACCGTCTCGAAAGAGAAGCCTCGGTCCGTCAACGACGCCACCGTGGCGACGAATGCCTCACGGTACTCCGGCGTCAGCAGCGCGAGATTCTCTTCCGCGGGAATCGCGAGCCTCGGCTGCGCGGGCGCCGCGAGGCGGACGTCGGACGGCCACGCGCGGCTCCGCGGGTCCGCACTCGCCGGGCCCGACATGATGCGGGCGGCGGTCACGGCCGTGTCGAGTTCGGTGGCGAAGACGGTGACGCAGTCGTAGTCGACGCAGGCGGGAACCACTCCGTCGGCGGGGATGACGCCGAGTGTCGCCTTGATGCCGACGAGACCGTTGAACGCGGCCGGGACCCGACCGGATCCCGCTGTATCGGTGCCGATTCCGATGTCGGCGATGCCAAGGGCGACGGCGACGGCGGAACCCGAACTGGATCCGCCCGACACTCGTTCGGGATCCCACGAGCACCGGACGGCGCCGTACGGACTGCGTGTCCCGACCAGTCCGGTCGCGAACTGGTCGAGGTTCGTCTTCCCCAGCACGACCGCGCCCTGCTCGACCAGTCGGCGCACAGCGCTCGCGGTGACGTCGGGGAGGTAGGCGAACTCGGGGCATGCGGCCGACGTCGGCAGTCCCGCGACGTCGATGTTGTCCTTGACCGCCACGACCTTCCCGGCCAGGGGGAGGTGCTCGCCGGCGTCGAGGCGGGCCTGCACGGCAAGGGCATCCGCGTGCACGTGCTCGGCCGGCCGGAGGGTGATCCACACCTCCGGACGGTCCACCTCGGCGACCCGCCGGAATGCGTCCTCGACACGGGCGGTGGGGGAAAGGGTGGTCTGTCCGCGGTTCACGGCATCGACAGTCATCAGTTTTCTGCTCCAATCACGACGAGAGGGGTGCCCGGTTCGACGATCGCGCCCGGTGACACGAGGACTTCGAGGACTGTTCCGGACGTGGTGAATGCAACCGGCATCTCGAGTTTCATCGCCTCGAGTACCACGGCGTTCTGGCCCGGTTCGATGCGTTGCCCGGTTTCGACTTCGACACGCCACACGCTGCCGACCATGGGAGCTTCGACGACCGTCGCCCCGGGCGGAAGGTCGATCCGTGCGGACGGTTCGGGTGCGGGAGCCTGTTCGACGCGGTCGAATTCGCCCGACGCGCGCCACGCGGACTTCTCCGCCTCGAACGCCGCGGACTGCCGGGAGTCGAACTCGGCGATGGATTCGGCATTGTCCCGCAAAAACTTCAGATGGTCGGCAAGCGCGAACGTGCCGTCGGAGATCTCCGCGTCGAACCGCCCCGCGACCGCCTGCTCGCGGTACTCGCGCAGCTGATCCGGGGTGGCGGGTTCCCACACGATGCGGTCGAAGAACCGGAACATCCAGGGTTTGCCCTCGTCGAAAGGGCGGTGCTGCCGGTAGCCCGACCAGATCGGGACGGTGCGGCCGATCAGCTGGTAGCCGCCCGGCGACTCCATGCCGTAGACGCACAGGTACTTGCCGCCGATCCCGACCGCGTCGGACGGCGTCCACGTGCGCGCCGGGTTGTACTTGGTGGTGACCAGGCGGTGCCGCGGGTCGAGGGGCACGGCCAGGGGCGCGCCGAGGTAGACGTCGCCGAGCCCGAGGACCAGGTACTCGGCGTCGAACACGGCGTCGCGGACGTCGTCGACGCTGTCCAAACCGTTGATGCGCCGGATGAACTCGGTATTCGACGGCAGCCACGGCGCCTCGTCGCGGACACCGTTGTGGTACCGGTCGATGGCCTCCGCGATGGACGGGTCGTCGAACGACAGCGGTAACCGGACCGTGCGACTCGGCACCACCAGATCGTGCGTCGCCGGCAGCAGTTCCTCGATGTCCTGGAGGATGTCCAGCAACCGGCCGGCCGAAAGTTCGTCGGCGTCGAAATGCAGGTGCAGGGAGCGCACACCCGGAGTGATGTCGATGATGCCCGGAACGCGACGCCGGACCAGCGCTTCCGACAGTGCGTGGACGCGAATGCGGAGTCCGAGGTCGAGTTCCCGGTCCCCGTACTCGACGAGGATGTTGTCGTCGCCGCCGCGGAGGTACGCGACCTCCGGACGGTCCAGTACGGGCGCGATGCGGCGGAGGACTCCGCCGTCGCTGTTCGTCGAGCGGGTTGACGTGGGCGGAAGGTCCAGTCTGCGAGACGAATCCGAAGCCCGCAACACGTGCGCACCGTCGTCGGAGACGGCGACGAACCGCACGTCGTCGCCGGGCCTGATCTGCCCGAGTTTCCACCGGTGCGCCTTCACCACTGTGAGGGGGCACGCGAAGCCGCCGAGGCTCGGGCCGTCGGGGCCGAGCAGGATCGGAGTGTCGCCGGAGACGTTGAGGGCTCCGACGCTGTACGGGTTGTCGTGCAGGTTCGACGGATGCAGCCCGGCGTCACCGCCGTCGGTCCTCGACCAGACCGGCTTGGGGCCGTCGAGCCGGAGGCCGGTCCGGTTGGCGTGGGTCTGGACCTTCCAGGTGGTGTCGTAGAACTGCGCCATGTCGGCGTCGGTGAAGTAGGAGGGCGCCGGCTGCGGTCCCTCGGTGACGGCGAGATGCCACAGGTGCGTGAACTCGGGGCGCGAGTCGTCCGGGACGGGGTGCGGCGCGCCGAGACCCGTGGTGTTCTCGAACAGCGAGTCGTCGAAGAGACCCAGCACGTCACCGGTGGTGACGGCCCTGCCGGTGATGCCGCCGAACCCGCCGAGCGTGAACGTGGACGCGCTGCCGTGGTACAGCGGAGCGTCGATTCCGCCCCGGAACGCGAGGTACGTGCGCAGGCCCGTGTCCGCCGGGGTGCCGACGTCGAGGACGGACCCGGCCGGCGCTTCCACCGGTTCCCAGAGGGTGATCGGTTCGCCGTCGAGCGTGACCGGGGTGTCGGCGCCGCCGACGCAGATCACGGTGGCGTCCGAGAACACGAGGCGCGGCCCCTGCAGGGTGCATTCGAGTCCCGGTGCGCCGACCGGATTGCCGACCGCGGTATTGACCAACTGGAACGACAGGTCGTCCATCGGACCCGACGGCGGAATTCCGACCTCCCACAGTCCGATTCGGCCGGGGTGGTCCTGCACGGTGGTCATCGTCCCGGCGCGGAGTACGTCGACGCGTCGGCCGGTCGGCCGCAGATCGGCCAGCGACTGCGTGGTGTGTTCGGCGCCGAGAACAGTGTCGGCGACGCAGATCCGCCGCAGCTGGGGCAGGTTCGTCTGGACCCCGTAGAGGTGCGTGTCGGCGAGCGCTTCCGCGAGGGCGGCGAACGCCGCCGTGCGCCGGTGCCCGCGGGTGATCACCTTCGCCAGCATCGGGTCGTAGTAGGCACTCACCTCGGTGCCCGTGTCGACCCACGTCTCGACCCGCGTGTGAGCCGGGAACTCTACCCCGGTGAGTCGTCCGGCGCTGGGACGGTAGTCGTGGCCGGGGTCCTCGGCGTAGATGCGGGCCTCGACGGCGGTTCCCCTGATCTCGGGTCCGGAGTCGGGCAGCCCGTCGAGCATGGAACCGTCCCCGCGGGCGAGTCTCAGCATCCACTCGACGAGGTCCACCCCGGTGACCTCCTCGGTCACCGGGTGCTCGACCTGCAGTCGCGTGTTCATCTCGAGGAACGACGCCTCGCCGCGGTCCACGTCGTAGACGAACTCGACGGTTCCCGCGGACCGGTAGTTCACCGACGACGCGAGACTGCGGGACGAGCTGAGCAGTTGTTCCACCACGTCGTCGGAGAGCCCGGGCGCCGGGGCCTCCTCGACCACTTTCTGGTTGCGGCGCTGTAGCGAGCAGTCGCGGGTGCCGAGGCTCACCGTGCGGCCGAGTCCGTCGCCGAACACCTGCACCTCGATGTGCCGGGCGCGGGCGACGAAGCGTTCCAGGAATACCCCGGACGAGGAGAAGTTGGCCTGGGCGAGGCGCTGGACGCGGTCGTAGGCTTCGCGGAGTTCGGCGGCGTCGAAGCATGCCTGCATGCCGATGCCCCCGCCGCCACCGACCGCCTTGATCATCACCGGATAGCCGATGTCGGAGGCCGCGGACAGGGCATCGTCGACGGAGTCGAGGAGCCCGCTGCCCGCGACGAGCGGGACGCCGACGGCGCGGGCGGCCTCGCGTGCCGTGTGCTTGTTCCCGAACGTGCGGAGTTGTTCGGGGGTGGGGCCGACGAACGCGATTCCGGCGGATTCCGCCGCCGCGGCGAACGCGTCGTTCTCCGACAGGAAGCCGTATCCGGGATGAATCGCGCCCGCGCCCGTCGCCAGGGCGGCGTCCACGACGGCGTCGGCCCGCAGATACGACTCGTGGGCGGGAGCCGGCCCCAGCCGGACGGCGACGTCGGCCATCTCGACGTGCGCGGCCGCCGAATCGGCGTCCGAGTGGACCGCAACCGTCTTCAGTCCGAGGAGGTGCGCCGATCGCATGATGCGGCAGGCGATTTCGCCCCGGTTCGCAACGAGCAGAGTGTCGAAGGAGTACTCGATCGGCGGCGTATTCATCCCTGTGGACATGGTTGTATACGCTAAGGACGGGGTGTTTCACCGAGATTTCTCGAGGTAAAGCGTGGGTTAGTAAGACCTCTCACGGCCGGCGCGAATCGGGATCACGGTGAGGACGGCTGCACCGGGGGTACGAACTCGAATGTCGTTCCAAGCAGCCACACCAGGAGCAGGACCACCGGCAGGTGGAACATGAACTGCAGGAACGTGAATCCCACCAGATCGCGCGCCTTGAGCCCCAGTACTGCGAGCAGGGGCAGCATGAAGAACGGGTTGATCAGGTTCGGCAGCGCCTCGGCGACGTTGTACACCTGGACCGTCCAGCCCAGGTTCATCCCGACATCGGTGGCCGACTGCATGACGTAGGGCGCCTCGACCAGCCATTTTCCGCCTCCGGACGGCACGAAGAGGCCCAGCACGACCGTGTAGAGGGCGATGACGACGGTGAAGCCGCCGCCGCTGCCGATGTTCGTGAAGAAGTCGGCCAGGTGCTCGGAGATGGTGAGGCCGTTTCTGCCCTCGGCCTTCGTGAGGATCGCGGCCATCGCGGCGTACAGCGGGAACTGGACCAGGATGCCTGCCGTGGCGGGGACGGCCAGCGCGACGGCCTGCAGGAACTTGCGCGGCGTCCCGTGCAGCACCAGGCCCAGCATGAGGAAGACCAGCAGATAGGCGTTCAGGCTACTGACGACGGTGAGCACGGGTTTGGTCACCAGCTGGGAGATCAGCCACCCCAGCGTCATCAGACCGGCCAGCACCGGCAGGATCCGGCTGTATTCGAGCCATTCTCCCGGTCGCGTTCGGGGTGCCACCTCCTTCGGCCGGTCGTCGAGGTCGACGTCGAGATCCTGGGCGGTGGTGACGGCCGCACCCCTCGGCGCGGAGAAGTGGGCGATCACCACGGTCAGGGCGATGATGATCACGCACATCAGCAGCGACTGCCAGGTGAAGATCGTCGTCCCGAAGTCGAGGACACCGGTGATCTCCAGCAGCGCCGGCGGCAGGGACGCGGCGGTGGCCTGCAATTGCGCGGCGGACGAGGACATGCCGAGCGCCCACACTGCGCCCAGGCCCATGAAGGCCGCTGCACCGAGCGCACGGTAATCCACTCGCAGGTCGGATCGGCGGGCGATCGCCCGGGCGAGCAGCCCGCCGAACACCAGACTGAGCCCCCAGTTCAGGAAGGAGACCGACATGGACAGGAACGCGACGAAACTGACTGCGGTGCGCCCCGACTGAGGCACCAGGGCCAGACGATCGATCAGCCGGGCGACCGGCGGGGACGTGGCGACGACGTATCCGGTCAGCACCACCATCGCCATCTGCAGGGTGAACGCCGTCAGATCCCAGAAACCGTCACCGAACGCGTCCACGACCGTCTGCGGCGAGGAACCATTGGCGAGCGCGGCCACCGAGACGACGAAGACTCCGACGAGCGCGAAGACGTAGGCGTCCGGAAACCATTTCTCCGTCCAGCCGGCCAGTGACTGCGCGACCCGCGCCAGTCCTTTCTCGGAACGGACCTCGTCGGTGGCGGATGTCATGCGGCCGTTCCTCTTCTCTACGCGATGCGGAAGCTACGAATAGTCGCGTTCGATCCTCAGAGTCCCGATGGTGGTGGCCAGGGCCTCGTACTGGGTCACCAGAAAGCAGAATTCGATCATCCGGCGGTCGTCGAAGTGGGTGCTCAGCGCCGACCACGTGGCATCGTCCAGGTTGTCGGTGGCGACGAGTTGGTCGACGGCAGTGAGGATGGCGCGGCGGCGCGCGTCCCAGCCCTCCGCATCGGGGCCTTCCCGCACCTGTTCGAGAAGCGCCGGGGTGACGCCCGCCCGGCGTCCGAGGCGCACGTGGTGGTCCATCTCGTAGCTGCACTGCCGCAGGTGTGCCACCCGAAGGATGATCAGTTCGGTCTCGTACCGGGAGATCTGACCGCCCGGCATCAGCTTGCCGGAGTACTGCAGCCACGCACGGAAGAGGCCCCCCGTGCGGCCTACCGTGCTGAACAGATGTGCGTCCGGCACACCGGCGACACGGGAGATGATTCGCCACAGCACCCAGTTGACGGGGCCGAGTTCCTTCAGACGTCCGGGTGGAATGCGTGCGGTCACGCCGCCCCCTCTCCTTCTACTCGTCCCCTCGCGGGAACGGCTGCGTGCGCGCGTAGTTCGATCGAACGGGTCATCTCCGTGGCCCGAAGTGCGAGCATACGCACAGAATCCGACCCGGGTACCCGGGACGGCGCGTATATCCGATTCTTCCTCCCCGCGATTCCCCGTTCGAGTGCATCGACCGCCACCGTGATCGAGGAGGTTCGAGTCAGTGCACTGCCGCGGGGTGGGGGAACCGCGAGGCCGTCGAAGTCGATCAGGGTCCGGTCCGTGTCGATCTCGCCGAGCCGGGCGATACCGACCCGGGTCCCCAGCGGTTTCATCTCGTCCCGCAGGGCCCAGCCGAGCTCCTCGGCACCGCCTCTCGTGGCGCCGTGCACGCCGCGCAGGGGGCTGAACGTCGTCGACGACGCCACCACGAGCGCGTACCCGTTGCGGTGGCCGATGTACGGTCCCGCGGCCCGCAGCGTGTGATACGTCCCCATCACGTTCACCTCGATGGCATACCGCATCACCTCCGGATCGCCCTCGACGATGTGGGCCGGGGGCGTCACACCCGCGTTGGCGACGACGACGTCGAGGCCGCCGAGTCGGTCGGCGAGGTAGTCGAACGAGTCCTCGACGGCTCGCCGGTCGCGGATGTCACATCGACGCCACGGTGCCCGGCCGCACGTGGTGGCGGTCTGTTCGAGGAGTTCGGGTTCGAGACCGAGCAGCCCGACGCGGGCGCCCCGCTCGTGAAGTCGTCTGGCGAGTCCGGCGCCGATACCCCGGGCTGCGCCGGTGATCAGGACGCGGCGTCCGACCAGATTCTCTTCGAGAGTGCGTGACATGAAGCGAGTTCCCAACCTGTGTTACCGAGCGGTAGCAAGACGCTAGCACCCGCTCGGTTCGTTGGTGGGAAAAATGTCCAACCGAGTTGGACAACTGTCTCAATCCCGGATCGCCCACGCCATCCGTGCGAGGGAAAGTGCCTGTTCAGCACGCTCGATGACCACTTCACGCGACTCGCTGATATGCGCAAGCAGCGTGTCATACGCCGTATCCAGCTTGCCGTCGAGAGCGAACTCGGCCACCGAGATGTGCTCGTCGATGGTCGCGCTCATGCGGTCGGGGGTGAGGTAGTCGAACATCCGGACCGGCCGCACCTTCGCATTCACGCTGACGAGCGCATCGGACAGCGCCCGGTTGCCGGCCGACCGCAGCAGAACGGTGTGGAACTGCTCGTCGAGCGCCACGAACCCGGCGTCCGGCTCGGGGTTCTCCTTCCGCAACGCGTACCACCGGTCGAGCTCGGGTCCCAGAACGTCCGGGTCGTGCGACAGCGACTCGTCGGCGCGGACCCGGGCGATTCCCTGGAGTTCGAGCGTGATGCGCAGTTCGTACAGGCCGGCGAGCTCGTCGATGCGGGGGCGGTACGGAAACAACCCGCCCACGTCGCGCTGGACGAGTCCGTCGGCGAGAAGCCGGGCCAGGGCCTCCCGCACCGGCGTCCGGGACACCCCGTAGGTGTCGGCGAGACGCTCCTCGCCGAGACGCTGTCCCGGTGGGATCCGTCCGCTCATCAGGTCGGTGCGCAGCGACAGATACACGTGATCGCTGAGGGAGCCGGCCGGTTCTCGGCGCGCCATCAGATGGCCATCGCCGCGCGGACGTCGGAGACCGCCGTACGGACGTCGGTATCGGGTGCGGCGCCACCCGCGCCGGAGGACGTGACCCGCCCCGACTCGAGGACGTAGTAGCTCTCGGCGGATTCGAGCGCGAACCCGATGTGCTGTTCCACCAACAGGACTCCGAGCCCGCCGCGGCGGGTGAGTTCCACGATGGTGCGCTCGATCTCGGCCACGACGGACGGCTGAATGCCCTCCGTCGGTTCGTCGAGGATCAGCATCTTCGGTTCCGTGATCAGGGCCCGCGCGATGGCGAGTTGCTGACGCTGCCCGCCGGAGAGGAGACCGGCACGCCGGTCGAGCAGGCCGCGCAAAGCCGGGAACAGATCCAGCACCTCGCCGACGAGTTCCTTTCCGCGCTTGCGGCCATCGGCCACCACCTGCAGATTCTCCGCGGTGGTCAGCTGACCGAACGACTGCTGGCCCTGCGGCACGTAGGCGAGGCCGCGCGCCACGCGGGCGCTCGGCCGCAGCGCCGTGACGTCCTCGCCGTCGAACAACACCCGGCCGGTGTCGACCTTGATCAGTCCGACCGCGGCCCGGAGAAGCGTGGTCTTGCCCGCGCCGTTGTGTCCCATCACCGCGGCCACACCGTCCGACGGGACCGTCAGCGCGACTCCGTGGATCACTTCGGTTCGGCCGTACCCGGCCCGGATGTCGTCAAGCTCGAGCATCGCTGTCCTCCTTAGAAACCTCGGGCTGCAACTCGGGGGCGGCGCCGGCCGCGGCGGTCCCGAGGTACACCTCCTGCACACGCGGGTCGGCCTGCACCTGCTCCACGGTTCCCTCGCTCAGCACCTTCCCGGCGTGCAGCACGGTCACCGACGTCGCGAACGCGCGCATGAAGTCCATGTCGTGCTCGACCACCACGACGGTCCGCTCACCGCCGATGCGGCGCAGCAGGTTTCCCGTCTCGTCGCGTTCCTCGTGGCTCATGCCGGCCACCGGCTCGTCGAGGAGCAGGACGGAGCAGTTCTGCACCAGCAGCATCCCGATCTCGAGCCACTGCTTCTGCCCGTGCGCGAGGATTCCCGCCGGGGTGTCGCGGAGCTTGCCGAGACCCGTGACGTCGAGCGCCTCCTCGATGGCGGGGAGCACCGTCTTGCGTCGGCGCAACAGTGTGAGTGCCGAACGGCCGGCGCCCGCCGCGATGTCGAGGTTCTGGAGAACCGTCAACTCCTCGAACACGCTGGCGGTCTGGAACGTGCGGCCCACGCCGAGCCGGGCGATGCGGTGCACCTTCTTGCCGATCAACTCGACACCGGATTTCGTGACCGATCCCGTCGCGGGGACGAGCCCGGTGATGGCGTCGACGAGAGTGGTCTTGCCGGCGCCGTTGGGGCCGATGAGGAACCGCAGGTCGCCCTGCATGAGGGTGAGGTCGACGCCGTCGACCGCCTTGAAGCCGTCGAAGCTGACCTGAAGGTCCCGGACCTCGAGGTACTCGCTGGACATTCCGGCGTTGCCGCCGAGCACGGGTTCCTTGGCCGTGGCAGGAATCGTCATCGCGCCATCTCCATTCGTTCCGTCGGCTCGGTTTCGTCTTCCGGTTCGGGCGGGGCAGGTTCGTCGGAGGATGCCTTCTTCTTCCGCTTCAGCAGCGCGAACAGTCCCGCGACGCCGGCCGGGAAGAAGCCGACGACCACGATGAACAGCAGGCCCTGCGCGTACGTCCAGCCGGAGGGGAACGACTCCGAGAACGCGCTCTGCGCCCACGCCACTCCGATGGCGCCGAGGACCGGGCCGAGGAGTGTGGAACGTCCGCCGATGGCCACCCCGATCAGGAACGCGATCGACGGGACGATCCCGACGTCGGCGGGGGAGATGATGCCGACGATCGGCACGAACAGCGCGCCGGCGAGGCCCGCGAAGAACGCGGCCGTCACGTAGGCGACGAGTTTGATGTTCGCCGGGTCGTACCCGAGGAAGCGGACGCGCTCCTCCTGATCCCGGACGGCGACGAGCAGTTCGCCGTAACGGCTGTTCATCAGCTGCCGGGTGATCGCGACCACGGCCAGCAGCACACCTGCGGCGATGAAGAACAGCATCTGCTTGTTGGCCGGATCGTTCAGGTTGAAACCGAAGAACGTGCGGAACCGGTTGAGGCCGTTGCTTCCTCCGGTGCTCTGCTGGCCCACCAGCAGGATGGCGAACGCGGCGGCGAGCGCCTGGCTGAGGATCGCGAAGTAGGCGCCCTTGACGCGGCGCTTGAACACGCCGAGCCCGAGGACGAACGCCACCAGCGCCGGGATCAGCAGGATTCCCAGGATCGTCACGATCGGCGACGTGAACGGCACCCAGTAGCCCGGCAGTTCGCGGATGCCCGCGATCTGCATGAAGTCTGGCACGGTGTCGCCGCGGAGTTCGGCGTCGGCGATCTTCAGGTGCATCGCCATCATGTAGGCGCCCAATCCGAAGAACACACCCTGGCCGAGGGTGAGCATGCCGCCGCGGCCCCACGCCAGGCCGATGCCGACCGCGACGATCGCGAAGCACAGGAACTTCCCGAGCAGGCTCAGCCGGAAGTCGCTGAGAACCGCGGGGGCGACGACGAACAGAAGCAGTGCGGCCAGCGCGAATCCCGCCCACGCGCGGTAGCGGGCACTCGTCAGGATGCTCATACGAGACTCCTCGTCTTGACGGCGAACAGGCCCTGCGGCCGAACCTGGAGGAACACCACGATGACCAGGAACACGATGACCTTGGCGATCGACGCCGTGGTCGAGTACTCGACGAACGAATTGAGGATGCCGAGCGCGAACGCGGCGATCACCGCTCCCTTCATCTGGCCAAGGCCGCCGACCACGACCACCAGGAAGGCGTCGATGAGGTAGCTCTGCCCGATGGTCGGGCTCGTCGAGCCGATCAGGGTGAGCGCCACACCCGCGACACCCGCCAGACCGGAACCGATGAAGAACGTCGTCACATCGGTTCGGCGACTGGAGATCCCGCTCGTCTCCGCGAGGTCGCGGTTTTGCACCACGGCGCGGATGCGGCGTCCCATCGGGGACTTCTGCATCGCCAGCGACAGCGCGACCACGGCCACGACGGCCAGCACCAGGATGAACAGGCGCGTCTTCGGCACCACCGCGCCGAGGATCTCCACACCGCCGGAGAGCCACTCCGGTGCGGCGACGTTGACGGCGGGTGCACCGAAGACGTCCCGCGCCAGCTGCTGCAGGATCAGTCCCACCCCGAACGTCACCAGCAGCGTGTCCAGCGGCCGGTGGTACATCCGCTTGACGAGGGTGACCTCGAGGAGGACGCCCATCGCGCCACCGACCACGAAGCCGACGAGCAGAGAGATGAACAGAGAACCGGTGGCGCTCGACACCACCTGCTGCACCACGTAAGCCGTGTACGAGCCGGCCATGATGAATTCGCCGTGGGCCATGTTGATGACGCCCATCTGGCCGAACGTCAACGACAGCCCCAACGCCGCCAGCAACAGGATCGATCCGATACTCAACCCGGTGAACAGCTGTCCGATCACGACATCCATCGATGTATGTCCTCTCTTCCCTCGTGCTCGTCGGACCGTGTCCTAGCTACCCAGCGACTCGGCCCACGGGTAGGACTTCAGGTACGGGTCCGGCTGAATTGGGGTGCCCGAATCCCAGACCGTGTAGATCAGGCCGTCGTTCCGGATCTCACCGATGCGCGCGGTCTTGGTGATGTGGTGGTTGGACCCGTCGATGGTGACCAGTCCCTCGGGTGCGGCGAACGTGACGCCGTCCGCGTTGTCCTGGATGTCCTTGGTGGCGAAGGAGTTCGCCTTCTCGACGGTGTTCTTCCACAGGTACACGGACGTGTAGGCGGCCTCCATCGGGTCGGACGTCGGCTTGTTCGCGCCGTACCGGGCCTTGTACGCGTCGACGAACTTCTTGTTCTCCGGCATGTCGATGGTCTGGTAGTAGTTCCAGGCGGTCAGCTGTCCCTCGATGTTCTGGACGCCGATACCGCCGACCTCCTCCTCGGCGATCGACACGGACACGACGGGCATGTCGGCGGGCTTCAGGCCGACGTTCGCGTACTCGCGGAAGAACGCGACGTTGGAATCGCCGTTCAGGGTGTTGAAGACGGCGTCCGCATCGGCGGAGCGGACCTTGTTGACGATGGTCGAGAAGTCGGTGGAGCCGAGGGGGGTGTAGTCCTCGCCCTTGATCTCGATACCGTTGGCCTCCGCGTACGCCTTGATGATGCGGTTGGCGGTCTGCGGGAACACATAGTCGCTGCCCACCAGGTACAGCGACTTGACGCCCTTCTCCTTCAGGTAGTCGAGGGCGGGCACGATCTGCTGGTTGGTGGTGGCCCCGGTGTAGAAGATGTTCTTCGAATCCTCGAGCCCCTCGTACTGCACGGGGTAGTAGAGCAGCGAGTTGTTGTCCTCGAACACCGGCAGCATCGCCTTGCGGCTCGACGACGTCCAACCGCCGAACACGGCTGCGACGCAGTCACTGCTGATCAGCTTCTCCGCCTTCTCGGCGAACACGGTGGGCTCCGAGGCCCCGTCCTCCGCGACGATCTGGATCTTCTTGCCGAGCACGCCGCCCGAGTTGTTGATCTCGTCGACCGCGAGCGCGATCGAATCCCGGACGGTCACCTCGCTGATGGCCATCGTGCCGGACAGCGAGTTCAGTGACCCGACCTTGATCGTGTCCCCGGAGGTGTCCACACAGGACGCCGCGGTGGACTCGCCGGCCGTGTCGGACGCCTTGCTGCCACAACCGGTCAGCACGAGCCCGATGGCGGCGAGCGCGGTCGGTGCAGCGAGGGCGCGCTTGGAGAAGGTGCGCATGTACGGGCCTTTCCGTCGGAGGACTTGGGGACCTCCGCAACCCGGGACATGTATCCGCCCCACGTATACAGAGGTGTATTCGTGGGGCGAACATTAAGCGGCCGTTGTTGCGTCTGAATGTCTGTCGGTGACGTGTTCGTGACGCGAATTACGGTTACGTGAACAAGCGCTCACAGAGCCCCCGGCGTGGCCGGATGCTGCTGCCGCTGCGGCCAATGTCACACCGGTTCAGTCGGATTGAACCGATGTGACAAAGGACGAGTCAGCGGATCAGGTACGGGGAGACCGAACTCTGGTGCTCGCTGATGTCGAGTTGCTTGCCGAGCGGCGGGAACGCGCGCTGCGGGCAGTTGACGCGCTCGCACACCCGGCAGCCGGCGCCGATGGGGGTGCCCGGGTTGGAATCGTCGAGGTCGAGACCGTCGCCGTAGACGAGGCGGTGGGCGTGCCGGATCTCGCAGCCGAGCCCGATCGCGAAGATCTTGGCGGGCTGGCCGTAGCGCTGGGCGCGACGTTCGACGGTGCGGGCGATCCACAGGTACCGGCGGCCGTCCGGCATCTGCGCGATCTGGTTCATGATCTTGCCGGGGTACGCGAACGTCTCGTACACGTTCCACAGCGGGCACGTGCCACCGCTGGTGGAGAAGTGGAACCCGGTGGCGGACTGCCGCTTCGACATGTTCCCGGCCCGGTCGACGCGGACGAACATGAACGGAACACCGCGCAGCTTCGGACGCTGCAGCGTCGAGAGACGGTGACAGATCGTCTCGTAGCTCACCGAGTAGAACGCGGAGAGCCGCTCGATGTCGTACCGGAAATCCTCGGCCACGTCGTGGAACTGGCCGTACGGCAGCACCGTGGCCGCAGCGAAGTAGTTGGCCAGCCCGAGCCGGGCGAGCGCAACGGACTCGTCGCTCGTGAAGCCGCCCTCCGCCACCAGCTTGTCGAGCAGGTCGCCGTATTCGAGGAACGCCAGCTCGGTCGCGAACTTGAACACCTGCTGGCCGCCCGACAGGTGCGGCGAGATCTCCAGCAGCCGGGATTCGGGGTCGTACCGGTGCAGGACGTTCTCGCCCAGGTCGATGCGCTTGACGATCTGCACGTCGTGCACGGTCTGCAACCTGCGGGCGATCTCACCGCCGACGTCGCCGCGGTGGAATCGCATGCGCGCGGTCAGTTCCTCCGCCGCCGTGTCCAGTTCGTGCAGATAGTTCTGCCGCTGATAGAAGTAGTCGCGGACCTCTTCGTGCGGCATCGTGATCGAGCCGCTACCGCTGCCGTCGCTGTAGCGGTCCTCCGTGGCGAGAGCCAGCTGCGCGGTGGTGTTGCGGAAGCGGCGGTGCATGTTGACCATCGCCTTCGCCAGACCCGGATGCGACGCCACCATCTCGGCGATCTCCTGGGCGTCCGCGTCGATGCCCATCTCCTGATCCAGCGCCACCTCGCGCATCTCCGCGATGAGGCGCGTGTCGTCCTGGGAGGAGAAGAACGTGGTGTCGACGCCGAACACCTCGCTGATCCGCAGCAGCACCGGCACCGTCAGCGGCCGCACGTCGTGCTCGATCTGATTGAGGTAGCTGGCAGAGATCTCCAGCGTCTTCGCCAGCGCCGCCTGGCTCAGTCCACGCTCGGTTCGGAGCTGACGCAACCGGGTGCCGACGAAGGTCTTGGACATACGGCAATGGTACCGGCGCAGGTCAGATGTGCGAACGGATCCTTCGCAAGATTTACTCGCGGGTCGGAACGCGATGACGCGGGGCGAACGTACCTCTGGGCGCACTGGAGGCGCTGAAAGGTACATTCGCCCGTGCTCAGGCCTTGTTCTCCGAGCGCGGCGCGCCGACACCCGGGTCGATCTGGAACGGACCCGACGCGGACGGTGCGACGGGGAAGTCGAACATCGCCGTCGGCAGGTACACCGTCGAGCAGGAGTTCGGGATGTCCACCACCCCCGACAGCCGGCCCTCGATCGGTGCGGCGCCGAGCAGGAGGTAGGCCTGCTCGGGGCTGTACCCGAACTTGGTGAGGTAGTCGATCGCGTGGAGACAGGCCCGCTGATACGACAGGTGCGAGTCGAGGTACTTCTGTTCCCCGTCGAGGGTGACGGACGTTCCGGAGAACGCGAGCCACTCCGAGTACTGCGGGTCCGTGTTGCCGGGCATGAAGATCGCGTTCTCGGACACGCCGTACGTGTCCATGCCGCCCTTGATGATGTCGACGCGCAGGTCGATGAAGCCACCCATCTCGATGGCGCCGCAGAACGTGATTTCGCCGTCGCCCTGGGAGAAGTGCAGATCGCCGACGGACAGGTTCGCGCCGTCGACGAACACCGGGTAGAAGACGCGGCTGCCCTTGGTGAGGTTCTTGATGTCCTGGTTGCCGCCGTTCTCGCGTGGGGGCGCGGTGCGGGCAGCCTCGCCGGCGACGCGGTCGAAGTCGGCGCCCGCCAGGGACCCGAGGACGGCGTCCTGCGGTTCGGGCGGCAGGGCGAGTGGGGGAACCCGGCCCGGGTCGGTGGCGATGAGCGCGCCCTCCCTCGCGTTCCACTTCGACAGGAGGGCGGCCGACGGCGCGGTGCCCATCAGTCCGGGGTGGACGATGCCGGTGAACGAGACGTGCGGGACGTGCCGCGACGTGGCGGTCTGACCGGAAAAATCCCAGACGGCCTTGTAGGCGTCGGGGAACTGCTCGGTGAGGAATCCGCCGCCGTTGTGGCGGGAGAAGATCCCGGTGTACCCCCATCCCTGGCCTGCCAGCGGGCCGGAATCCTCCTGGGGGATCGGTCCGACGTCCAGGATGTCGACGATCAGCAGGTCGCCGGGCTTCGCGCCCTCCACGGCGAACGGTCCGGACAGTGTGTGAACCGTGGTGAGGGGCGCGTTCAGGATGTCGTCGGCGGAGTCGTCGTTGTGGATGGCGCCGTCGAACCATTCGCGGCAGTGCACGCGGAAGGAGTCGCCCGGTTTCACCGTGACTGCGGCCGGGATGTCCGGGTGCCAGCGGTTGTGGCCGACGATCGCCTGATCGGTGAACTTCTTCGAGGAATCGAGCGGAAACAGCAGTTCGGGCATGGGCGCTCCTTCGGTGACCGGTCAGGGACGAGGAAGTCGGCGGTGCAGCGGGTTGTTCGTGACGGGTGAACGCCCGGCCGTGGTCCGGGGCGGCGGACCGGTGACGACGTCCGGTTCGTGAGCCGACCTCTTCGTGCTGTCGAGGAGGTTCATCGCGGACGACGACCCGTGTCCGAGCCGCGGCGAGGAGACGCGCCGGACGGCGTCGCGGTCGCATCGGGGGCAGCGGGTGGTGCCGGGTGCGTCGGCCATGGGGAACGACCGCTCGAACGGGCCGCGGTCGGCGGCGCATCGGAATTCGTACAGCGGCATCTGGTGCCCTTCGCCGGAGGAGACCATTCGAGGTCACGGTAACCGACCTGATTGGTGATTGCAGTCACAACGGGCGCGTCGAGGGGTATGCGGCGGCGGGAAGGCGAGGGGCACAGGGGCGGAACTATCTGTGTACGACGAGTTGCGTGCATTTGGTTCACCACCTGCGGCTTTTTGCTACTGGCGAGTATTTTTCCTCTCCGATCGGGCAGGTATGGCGCCGAACTTTCTTAGCGGTCTTTGCAAGGAGCTGTGAAAAGCTAGCCAAGATTGGCAGTAGCAACAGGTAGACGGCACTTTTTGCTTGTGTCACTCTGGGTAAGTACATACGAAGGGCCTGGCAAGGATGTGAAGCAGTACATCCGTACCGGACCAGCAGATCGAAGAGAGTGGAGTCTTGATGTCGACCACCGGCACCCCGAAGACCGCAGCTGAAATCCAGCAGGATTGGGACACCAACCCGCGCTGGAAGGGAGTAACCCGCAACTACACGGCGGAGCAGGTCGCCAAGCTCCAGGGCACCGTTGTCGAAGAGCAGACCCTCGCACGCCGTGGTTCCGAGATCCTCTGGGACCTCGTGAACAACGAGGACTACATCAACTCGCTGGGCGCGCTGACCGGTAACCAGGCCGTTCAGCAGGTCCGTGCAGGCCTCAAGGCCATCTACCTGTCCGGCTGGCAGGTCGCCGGTGACGCGAACCTGTCCGGACACACCTACCCCGACCAGAGCCTCTACCCGGCCAACTCGGTCCCGCAGGTCGTGCGCCGCATCAACAACGCCCTGCTGCGCGCCGACGAGATCGCCAAGGTCGAGGGCGACACCTCCGTCGACAACTGGCTCGCCCCGATCGTCGCCGACGGCGAAGCAGGCTTCGGTGGCGCGCTCAACGTCTACGAGCTGCAGAAGGCCATGATCGCGGCCGGCGTCGCCGGTTCGCACTGGGAAGACCAGCTCGCGTCGGAGAAGAAGTGCGGCCACCTCGGTGGCAAGGTCCTCATCCCCACGCAGCAGCACATCCGCACCCTGACCTCGGCTCGCCTCGCGGCCGACGTCGCGGACGTTCCCACCGTGGTCATCGCCCGCACCGATGCCGAGGCCGCGACCCTCATCACGTCCGACGTCGACGAGCGCGACCAGCAGTTCCTGGACGGCACCCGCACCGCCGAGGGCTTCTTCGGTGTCAAGAACGGCATCGAGCCCTGCATCGCTCGCGCCAAGGCCTACGCCCCGTACGCCGACCTCATCTGGATGGAGACCGGCGTGCCGGACCTCGAGGTCGCCAAGAAGTTCGCCGAGTCCGTTCGCAGCGAGTTCCCGGACCAGCTGCTCGCTTACAACTGCTCGCCGTCCTTCAACTGGAAGGCGCACCTGGACGACTCGACCATCGCGAAGTTCCAGAAGGAGCTCGGCGCGATGGGCTTCAAGTTCCAGTTCATCACCCTGGCCGGCTTCCACTCGCTCAACTACGGCATGTTCGACTTGGCCCACGGCTACGCCCGCGAGGGCATGACCGCCTTCGTCGACCTGCAGGAGCGCGAGTTCAAGGCCGCCGAGGAGCGTGGCTTCACCGCCATCAAGCACCAGCGTGAGGTCGGTGCCGGCTACTTCGACAGCATCGCCACCACGGTCGACCCCAACACCTCGACGGCTGCTCTGAAGGGATCCACCGAAGAGGGTCAGTTCCACTGAGCCTTGTCCTCCAAGGCTTCGACCGATCACGGTTTCACCTGATCAACCCGACCCCGGGGAGGGGCCTGTAACCGGGCCCCTCCCCGGGCGACGACTCCACTAGACGAAAAAGGAGCTGACGTGACCAGCGAAAAGATTCAGCGCGTCGGCGTGATCGGCGCCGGGATCATGGGTGCCGGAATCGCTGAGGTGTGTGCTCGCGCGCACGTCGACGTTCTGGTGTTCGAGCAGACCCGCGAGCTTGCGGCGGCGGGGCGTTCGCGCATCCTCCGTTCGCTCGACCGCGGAGTGAGCAGCGGCAAGATCACCGAGCGGGAACGTGAGCAGGCCGCCTGGCGGCTGCGGTTCACCTCCGATCTCGGTGATTTCGCGGACCGACAGCTCGTCGTGGAGGCCGTCGTCGAGGACGAGAAGGTGAAGAGCGAAATCTTCACCGAACTCGACCAGGTCGTGACGGATCCGAACGCCGTACTGGCGTCCAACACGTCGTCGATCCCGATCATGAAGCTGGGCATCGCCACGAAGTCCCCGGAACGGGTCATCGGGATGCACTTCTTCAACCCCGTTCCGGTGCTTCCCCTCGTCGAGTTGGTGACCACGCTCAAGACGAGCAGATCGGTGTCCGAGCGGGCCGAGGCCTTCGCCAGCGATGTGCTGGGCAAGCAGGTCGTCCGTTCCGCGGACCGTTCCGGATTCGTCGTCAACGCCCTCCTGGTGCCCTACCTGCTCTCCGCAATCCGCATGGTGGAGTCCGGGTTCGCCACCAAGGAAGACATCGACAAGGCAACGGTTCTCGGCCTCGCACACCCGATGGGTCCGCTCGCGCTGACCGACCTGGTGGGCCTGGACACGGTCAAGTCCATCGCCGACTCCATGTACGAAGAGTTCAAGGAGCCCCTGTACTCGGCGCCGCCGCTGCTGCTTCGCATGGTCGAGGCCGGGTTGGTCGGCAAGAAGTCCGGAGCGGGCTTCTACGAGTACGGCGACAACGGTCGTGCCAGCAAGAAGGCCAGCTAGTAGGTAGGTAGGCGACTACACCTGTGCGCCTTTCACGACCACTGGCGGTTGTGAGAGGCGCACAGGTGCATCGAGCCCAGAGGCATACTCAGCCACTGGACTGAGTCCAGAAAGGTCGACCGCATGTCCAGCACCGCAGCATACGGATCCAGCATCCTGGGGTATCCCCGCATCGGACCTCGCCGCGAACTCAAGCGTGCCCTCGAGTCCTACTGGCACGGCACGAGCACGAAGGAAGAACTCGTCGCCGTCGCCCGGGACCTTCAGGAGGAGACGTGGAGCGAACTCGCCGCGACCGGTCTGACCCAGGTCCCGGGCAACACGTTCTCCTACTACGACCACGTACTCGACAACGCGCTGCTGTTCGGTGCCGTGCCCGAGCGGTTCGAGCCGCTCGAGAGTCAGCTCGATCCGCTGGACTTCTACTTCACGCTGGCCCGCGGCCGGCCGGACTTCCCGCCGCTCGAGCTGGTGCGGTTCTTCGGCACCAACTACCACTACCGTCAGCCCGAACTGGACGAGAACACCGAGTTCTCGCTGCGGTCCGAGACCGTGATGGACGAGTTCGAGCGGGCGAAGGCGCGCGGGATCGAACTACGTCCCGTCATCCTCGGCCCGGTGTCGCTGCTCCTGTTGTCGAAGGTCGGTCCGACGTCGAAGCGGCACGGCTTCTCGACCCTCGACCTGCTGGACAAGGTGCTGCCGGAGTACGAGCGGCTGTTCGAGCAGCTCGCGAAGGCGGGCGCCACGTGCGTCCAGCTGGACGAGCCGTCGTTCACCGAGGACCGCACACCGGAAGAACTGGCCGCGCTGGCCAAGGCGTACGAGAAGCTGTCGCACGCACCGCTGCGGCCCCGCATCCTCGTCACCGGTCCCTACGGGCATCTCGGGGAGGCGCTCGCCATCCTCGCCTCTACCAAGGTGGAGGCCCTGGGCCTCGATCTCGTCAGTCACCGGCTCAGCGCCGACGAGCTGGCGAAGATCCCGGGCATGAAGCGCAAGCGCATCTACGCCGGTGTGGTCGACGGCCGCAACGTGTGGCGCGTCGACCGGTACAACACGCTGACGTACCTGAACACGCTGAAGGACGTCGTGCCGGATCTCGTGGTGTCGACGTCGACGTCGTTGCTGCACGTGCCGTACGACGTGTTGTCCGAGTACGACATCCCGGGTGATGTCGCGGACCGGCTCGCGTTCGCGAAGCAGAAGGTCGGCGAGGTGGTCTCGCTGGCGAAGGCGCTCACCGAGGGGCCGTCCGACAAGTGGCGCAAGCGTCCCACGTCGGTGCACTTCAAGCTCAAGCACGCGGTGCGAGCACGGGTCAATGCGATCAAGCCGGGCGACCGCTTCCGGGTTCCGTACGAGGAGCGGCGGGTCGCCCAGCAGGAGCGACTGAACCTGCCGCTGGTCCCGGCGACGACGCTGGGCTCGTTTCCGCAGACGGACGCGATCCGCCAGGCCCGGTACGAGCTGGGTGAGGGACGCCTCGAGTGGGAGGAGTACTACAAGCGGATCCAGGCCGAGATCGAAAGCACGATCCGGTTGCAGGAAGACATCGGTCTCGACGTCTTCGTGCACGGTGAGCACGAACGCAACGACATGGTGCAGTACTTCGCGGAGCTTCTCGAAGGGTATGCCTTCACCCACAACGGGTGGGTGCAGGCTTACGGCTCGCGGTGTACACGTCCGCCGATCCTCTACGGGGACGTGTCGCGGCCGAAGCCGATGACCGTCGAGTGGATTTCGTACGCGCAGTCGCTGACGGACAAGCCGGTCAAGGGCATGCTCACGGGTCCGGTGACGATGATCGCGCGGTCGTTCGTCCGCCAGGATCAGCCGCTGTACGAGACGGCAGACCAGTTGGCGCTGGTGATCCGTGACGAAATCGCCGACCTCGAGGCGGCGGGTATCGCGATCATCCAGGTCGACGAGCCGGCGATCCGGGAATTGCTGCCGTTGCGCGAGAACGGCCGCGAGGCGTATCTCGAGTGGGCGGTCGACGCATTCCGTCTCGCGACGGGCGGGGCGAAGCCGGAGACGCAGATCCACACGCATATCACGTACACGAGCCGGGCGTCGGTGGTCGACGCCATCGAACGGCTCGATGCGGACGTGACCGCGATCGTGGCGACGCGCTCCATCACGTGGGTGCTCGATGCCATCAAGGAGCGCGCGCTGACCCACGGTGTCGGTCCGGGTGTGTACGAGAGCCGATCGGCCCGGATCCCGGACATCGACGAGTTGGACGAACTGCTCACGGAGGCGAGCGAGTCGATCTCACTCGAGCGGTTGTGGGCCAACCCGGACGGCGGACTGAAGACGCGGCACTACTGGCAGCTCGAGCCCTCGCTGCGCAATATGGTGGCGGCCGCGAAGCGTCTCCGCAGACGGGCCGAGAAGGAAGAATCCGAGGCCTGATTTCGCAGGCGTGTTCGGGGTCACCGCCTCAGCGGTGGCCCCGAACGTGCCTTTCGCCGGGCAAATATGTTGACGTGTAGGCCGCCACGAGTGTGGGCCAGCACGCGACGGCGCCTACGACCGCGTGGTCGGCAGCACGTGCGGTACCGATTCGTGATCGACACGGCAACGATCTGACCTACGCATCACCGAGTTGATCTCGCAGTGACGCCAGTGTCTTCGCCAGCAACCGGGACACGTGCATCTGCGAGATGCCGACTCGGTCGGCGATCTGGGTCTGTGTCATGTTGCCGAAGAACCGCAGCATGAGGACGGTCCGCTCCCGTTCGGGGAGAGATTGGAGCAGGGGGCGCAGGGTTTCGTGGTTCTCGACGTCGTCCATCGCGGCGTCGTAGTCGCCGAGTGTCTCCACCATCGACAGCTCGCCGGTCCGGTCCGACGACGTGTTGTCGACGGAGACGGTCTGATACGCGTTGCCGGCGAGGAGCCCCTGCGCCACCTCCTCCTGTTCGAGGTCCAGGTGTTCGGCGAGTTCGCTGACGGTGGGGGCGTGACCGAGGCTCTGGGACAGTTCGGCGACGGCCTGGCTGAGCGCGAGGTGCAGTTCCTTCATCCGGCGGGGTACTCGCACGGCCCACCCGGTGTCGCGGAAGTGCCGTCGTACCTCGCCCATGATGGTGGGGACGGCGAACGATACGAAGTCGGATCCCCGCTCCACGTCGAACCGGTCGACCGAGTTGACCAGTCCGAGGCGCGCGACCTGAACCAGATCGTCGTGCGCCTCGCCGCGGCCGTCGAAGCGTCGCGCGATGTGTTCGGCGAGCGGGAGACAGCGCGTCACGACGGCGTCCCGCAGTCTGCGGCGCCGGGGATCGTCCTCGTCGAGGGCTGCCATCTGTTCGAAGAGTGCTGTGACGTCCTGATACTCGTCCGGCCAACGGGCCGTGTGCCCCCCACTGTGAGTATGGGACGTCACAGACTCAGGCCGTTCTTCACCTTGGTGAATTCCATGGTGGTCACGAAACCCGCGGTAGCGGGGTCGGGTTCCTGTTTCAGATCGACCGAATCGGTGAGGGCGTTGAGTACGTGCCAGGCGAACGAACGCTCGCCGAGGGAGCCGACCGACGTGGTGGTGCTCGATACGTCGACTCGCAGGGTGTTGTCGAGATATTGCAGCCGGCACACCAGGAGCGCGTCCGGTGTCGCGCGGACGATCAGCTGGGTACAGATCTCGTCCATGGCCAGTTTGATGTCGGCGATGGAGTCGAGGTCGAAATCTTCGTGGATGGCAACGGTTGCTGCCAGGGCGCGCAGTACGGAGAGCTGATCGGGCGTTGCTCGAACGCGCAGTTCGACGACGGGATGTGTGTGATCCTGGTCGGGTTCGATTGTCTTGGCGATGGCCATGAGACCTCCGGGTCGGGCGTACCGTGCTGTCGGCGGGCGGTGGGTCGGCTCGCGCTGCTGAGAAGTCAGGGTAGCGATCCGGCGACACCGCAGGTGGAATACCGCAGAACAGGACCGATCAAACCAGTCCGATCAGTACGTTTGCCCGAGTAATGTTGGCGGCACGATCAGCGTTCCTGAGGCCCTCGGCAGGGTCATGGTGGTCACGGGAGACGAGTGGGATGCCTGACGAGATTCACCTGCACACGTTGACGAGTGCTGTCGAGGCTGTGCACGCCGACGCGGTCGCCGTGTCGCTCGACTCGGTGCTCGAGTTGCTCGAGCCGGAGGACGAGACCGACGTCGCGCTGCACACGCTGTGCCGTCGGGTAGTCCAGACGTTCCCGGGTGCGGCGATGGCCGGGATCACCGTTGTCCGGGCGACGGGTCCCGTCACGGTGGCCGCGACCTCGGACGAGCTCGCGGCACTCGAGGAGTTGCAGTACCGCCTCGGTGAGGGCCCTGCGCTCGACGCCGTACGCTCCGGCGAGACCGTGCGGGCCGACCGTGCCGCCGCGCACGAGAGGTGGCCGGCGTATGCCGCGAGTTCCGAACCGGCCGGCGTCCACAGCTATCTGTCCGTACCCCTGCCCGTCGCGGAGCAGTCCGCCGCGCTGAATCTGTACGGACTGCTGCCGCACGCCTTCCACCGGATGGACGAGTCGGCGCTGGAGCTGTACGTCGAGGCGGCTGCGGTCGCGGTGCGTAATGCCCGGCGGTACAGCGAGGCGAGAAACCTGATCGAGCAACTTCGTATCGCCCTCCGGTCCCGCGCCGTCATCGATCAGGCGAAGGGAATCGTGATGGCGTTGCGGGGTCTCGACGCCGAGACCGCGTTCGACGTCCTCGTCACGCGTTCGCAGCGGGAGAACGTCAAACTGCGCGTGGTCGCAGAACGTGTCGTCGCGGCTGTTTCGGCGCGTACAACCGTGCATAACGGTTTGTAATCGCTCACCAGGGCAAATGAGAGCTCGAGTATCTGTTATTTCCTTGTGACACATCACAGGCGGGAGTAGTCTCGAACCGAGGTTGAACACACAGCCGATGTCGGGAAGCGCTGCGGTAGCAGACGGTGTCATGTGTCCGAGGTCGGGTCTGTCTGCAGGTGCTCCGCTTCCCCACTCAATGTTCGAGATGGGGTGAGCCATGTCTGTTGGTCCAGGGGTCCCAGAACCTGAAATGGCGTGTTCGGGCACGGAGTTCGGTACCACGTACAAGCCGAGGGTAACGCTCTCGGCTGTCGGTTCCGCTCCGACACGCTGTGCGAGCGCGGAATTCACTTCCGAGCGACTCGGGTCCGGGGTGATGTTGGTAGGGGTACGAGGCGAGATCGACCTGTTCAGTGCACCGGGGTTCCGCGACTACGTGTGCACGCGGATCTCGCCGGAGGGGCAGTTCATCCTCGACATGTCGCAGGTGGATTTCATCGGAACCGCGGGTCTGTCGGTGCTCGACACCGTCCACACGACGAACGTCCGGGACGGGCGGACGTGGGCGATGATCTGCGGCCGTCCCGTATATCGGCTGCTCAGAGCGGCGGGCCAGGAGTCGAGCTACCCCTGCTTCGCTTCCGTGGACAGTGCCCTCGGGGCCTGGCACGGCCGAACGGCCTGACCGTCCGAACCGGCGCCCGACTTTCAGTGGGCGCCGGTTCGACTCGTGCGCGGAGGGGCCGACACGCAGCGGCCGTAGGCGCGGAGAGTGTCGGTGGCGACCCGGTCCCACGAGTAGCGGGCGCGGGCGCGATCGCAGCCCGCCATGCCGTATCCCGTGCGCAGGGCGTCGTCGTCGAAGATCTGTCGCAGGGCCTCGGCCAGGCGGACCGGGTTGCGCGGTGAGATGAGCCGTCCGGTGATGCCGTCGACCACCGTGTCCCGCATCCCGCCGACGGCGGACGCCACCACCGGGGTGCCGCAGGCCATCGCCTCGAGCGGAACCATGCCGAACGGCTCGTACCACGGGGTGCACACGACGGCATCCGCCGAGCGCAGCAGCGAGGGCATGGCGTTTCTCGGCACGCGCCCGACGATCCGTACCCGGTTGCGCACCTTCGCCTCACGGGCCAGTGTCAACAGTCGCGACGCTTCCGGGTCGTCGGCGACGTCGTCGGCGGCCGGACCGCCCGCGATGACGAGTTCGGTGTCGGGGAAGTGGGAGAGTGCCTCGATCGCGGTGTCGAAGCCCTTGCTCGGCGCCAGCCGGCCGACCATGACGAGGCGATGCCGTTTACCCTTCTCGTCGGCTCGGCCGTCGGGCGTGAACTCGGCGACGTCGACGCCGGACGGAACCACGGACGTACGCGAGCGCGGCAGGCCGAGGTGGGAGAGTTCGAAGACCTCGTCCGTACACGTCGCTACCACCCGGGTGGCGCCGCGGGCGATCAACTGTTCCAAGTGAATTCGGTTGTGAGTGCTCGACGAATCCGCTCGCTCGAACCTCTGCTCGACCACCCCGAGCGCATGGAATGTCTGGACCACCGGAATGCCGAGCGTGCGGGCGGCGAGTTGCGTCGCGATCCCGGACATCCAGTAGTGGGCGTGGACGATGTCGGGCCGTTCGGATTCCCATTCGGTCTTGAGGAAGCTGCCGAATGCCCCCATCAGCGGCAGGATCTCGGCCTCGGACATCCGCCGCGCCGGCCCGACCGGCACGTGCACGACGGTGTACCCGCCCAGGGTGGTGACCCGCTCCGGGGCGTCCTCGCTGTCCGCCCGGGTATAGACGGTGACGTCGTGACCCTCTCGTGTGAGGGCTGCCGACAGTTCGGCGAGGTGAATGCTCTGCCCCCCGACGTCGGCGCCGTCCGAGACGTCGAGAGGACTGGCGTTGGCCGAGACCATCGAAATCCTCAATCGTCTCGAGGTGCCGACGGCTGCCGTTCTCATCGGTTGCCCGCCGCACACGGGAGGTCTGGGTTCGCGATGAATGGCCGTCATGCCACGGGGATTCCCGAACTTCGGGTTTGTAAACCGACCGGCTAGCACTCTGTCACAGGACAGGTTGCACCAGCCGGCCGGTATTGCGTTCTAATACCAACGCCGCCTGCCGCCGACCGCACGTCCGGTGGCGCCGAGAATCCACAGGATCGCGCCGATCACCAGGAGGATGATGCCGATGGTCCACAGCCAGGTGAGGCCGGTGAGCCATCCGATCAGGAGCAAGATCAGTCCGAGCACGATCATGGCGTTCCTCGATTCTTCATCCCACCGGGGTGATGAGAGTGTCCGGTCCCGGACCCTCCCGCACCCCGTCGACTCCTGCGCCCATTGCGTAGGTCAGATGCCCGCCGAGCGCGCCGCCGATGCCGATCGCGAGAAGTCCCGCGGTGCTCGTGACGACAGCGCGTGCGTCCGATCCGTGCCTGCGGCGAAGGTAGGACGCGAGCATGGCCGTGATGCCGATGGCGTTGGCCTCGGCGTGGATCAGGCCGACGCGGCGCTGACGCGTATCGCGTTCGGCCCAGTCCGCCCAGCCGGTCACCAACGTCGGGGGAGTGGCGAGCAGTCCCAGGCCGATCAGTCTGCGTGCGCCGACGTGATCGCGGAATGCCAGATCGAAGACGGTCGCGCCGACCCACGCCCCGATGGGAAGGCTGACGAGAACGGGATGGACGGGGTGCCCGAGCCAGGATCCGCGCAACACCGGGCCCGCGCCGGACGAACCGAGCACCCCCTGGATCCGCTGTTGCAGGAACCGGCTGCCGCCGTCGAGGAACCCGGCGGATTCCGCCTTCCGGAACAGGCTCTCGAGGTTCATGCCTTGCGATTACCCAGGGCGGCGCGAAGAAAACCGGCCCACCTTGTCGTCGATGCAGGTCGGGCGTAGCGTCGGGACCACGTTCTCGAAGGTGAGGTGAGTGCCGTGAAACTCAATCTCTTCGCTGCTTGGGTCAGCTTCGCTCTCGTGTTGTTCTCGGTGGTCTGTCTCGGCGGGTTCCTCGTCGCCGCCGGCTCGGGGCAGGGCGGCTGGGCGGTGATCTCCGGATCTCTGTGCGTCGTCGCGCTGGCCGGAGCGATGGCGCTGTACGGCGGAACCGTGCGTCACGATCACAGGCTGCACCACGAAACGCCGCACCTCTTCTGACGGCGGCATGTCCGGGAGGCCTCAGGATTCCGCGAGCCTCCGCTTCTCCGCTTCGATGTCGAAAGTCGCGGCCGGCCAGTCGAGGTCGAGCTTCTCCAGGGCGCCGATCAGCAGCTCGGTGACCGCGATCCGGCTGTACCACTTGCGGTCGCACGGAACCACGTACCACGGCGCGTAATCAGTCGACGTCTCGTCGAGCATCGCCTGATACGCGTCCTGGTATGCGGGCCACAGCCTGCGCTCGTCGACGTCCGACGGGTTGTACTTCCAGTACTTGTCCCGGCGTTCCACCCGTTCGAGCAGCCGCGCCTTCTGCTCGTCGAGTGACACGAACATCGCGACCTTCACCAGCGTCGTGCCGCCGGCGACGAGTTCCTTCTCGAATTGGTTGATCTCGTCGTAGCGGCCGCTCCAGACTTCCTCGGGCACGAGATCGTGAACCCGGACCACCAGCACGTCCTCGTAGTGCGACCGGTCGAAAACACCGAGTTGTCCGCCGCGGGGCAGGGCCTTGTCGATCCGCCACAGAAAGTGGTGGCGCTTCTCCTCGGGAGTGGGTACGCCGAACGACGCGTGATCCACGCCCTGCGGATCCACGTGCCCGACGACGTGGCGGACCATTCCACCTTTACCCGCGGTGTCCATGCCTTGCAGCACGAGCAGCACCGACCGGTGGTCGCCGGATCGTCCGTTGGCGTAGAGCTTCTCCTGGAGCGACGACAGTACTGCCCCGCGTTCCTCCAGCAGCGCGACCCCGTCCGACTTGTCGCCGACGAATCCGGGTGTGCTCCCGCAATCGAGTTCGGCGATCGGCTGACCTGGGCGCGACCGCAGGGCCTCGATCGCCGACATTTTCCACAATCCGCGTGCCTTGTCTGCCATGTGCAAACAGTGCCACAGGAGCGTTACATGGAGTTGTGAGCGGCGAGGTGCATCGGTGTCGCGTCCTGGTGATCGGGACGGGTTTTTCCGGTCTGGGCACGGCCATTCAGCTGCGCAAGCGGGGGCGCGACGACTTCATTCTGCTGGAGAAGGCGCGGGAGGTCGGTGGCACCTGGCGGGAGAACACGTACCCCGGTTGCGCGTGTGACGTGCCCTCGCATCTGTACTCGTTCTCGTTCGAGCCGAACTCGGACTGGACCCGGATGTGGTCGGGTCAGGAGGAGATCTTCGACTATCTGCGCGGTCTGGCCGACAAGTACGACCTGCGGCGCAACATTCATTTCGGCCGCACGATGACAGGCGGGTACTGGGACGCCGAACGGCAACGGTGGCACGTCCACACCGAGTCGGGCGACGAGTACGTCGCCCAGTTCGTCGTGTCCGGGATCGGCGCCCTCCACATCCCGAACGTCCCGCATCTGCCCGGCGCCGACACGTTCGAGGGCACGGTGTTCCACTCGGCGGAGTGGAACCACGACTACGACCTGCGGGGCAAGAAGGTCGCGGTGATCGGCACGGGCGCCAGCGCCGTCCAGTTCGTTCCCGAGATCGTGGGCGACGTCGCCGAGTTGCAGTTGTATCAGCGGACGCCGCCCTGGGTGATACCGGGCTTGAACTTCGGCATTCCGCCGCAGGCGCGGCGCCTGTTCGGCCGGGTCCCGTTGGCCCGTCGAATGGTGCGTGCCGCGGTCTACTGGACCTACGAATCGCTCGCGCTCGGGTTCAACGGGCACTCCCGCCTGATGCGGCCGATCGAGAGCGCGGCACGGAAGAACCTGAACAGGACCGTCACCGATCCCGAACTGCGCCGGAAGCTGACCCCGTCCTATCGCATCGGTTGCAAGCGGATCCTGGGGTCGGACGTGTACTATCCGGCGCTGATCTCACCGAAGACGGTCGTGCTCGCCGAGGGCATCGCGGAGGTGCGCCCGCACAGCATCGTCGCGGGCGACGGGGCGGAGCGGGTGGTGGACGCGATCATCTACGCCACCGGATTCCATGTCACCGACGGCTTCGACAATGTCGAGCTCACCGGGGTCGAGGGCCGGCGCCTCGCCGACGAATGGGAGGAGCACGGGATCCGCACCTACCTCGGTATCACCGTCGCGGGTTACCCCAACGCGTTCTTCCTCTTCGGACCCAACACCGGGCTCGGTCACAATTCGGTGGTCTTCATGATCGAGTCGCAGATTCGTTATGCACTGGAACTGATGGATCTCGTCGACCGGCGCGGCGCCGATTCCGCGGCCGTCCGGCCCGCGGTGCAGAGCCGCTTCAACACCGACATCCAACGGAAACTGGCGAAGGGGGTGTGGTCCACCGGCGGGTGCGTGAGCTGGTACCTGGACTCGCACGGCGTCAACCGCACCATCTGGCCGGGTTCGACCGTGCGCTACTGGCGCCGGACGCGGTCGGTCGAACCGGCGGACTTCGAGTTCACACCCGGCTGAACGGCGGGGGCGTCACTCCGTCGACGAGATGGCTTCCCCAGAGGTCCACCCCGGTGATCCGGGCGGTGGCCGTGCCTGCCGGGCTGGTGATCTGCAGTTCCGTGCCCGCGGACAGGTCGGCATCCGGGCCGAGGGCGTCCGTCAGGGTGCGGACGCGGCCGTGCCAGACGTACCGACCGCTGATGGGTTCGAAGTTTCCCGCCAACTGGACCTGCACGGTCACGGCGGGACGGTCGCCGACGACGACGTCGGCGGAGCCGCGGTAGCCCTCTTCTTCTTCCTCGTGTTCGTTCACACAGGCAAGTTTACCTGTAACTGCTAGTTACACAAGAAACGGTCGGGCGCCTAGTCGGCCTCGGCCGCAGGCGGCAGCAACGGGTGCGGGATCGCGTTGAATCGCGCGGGCGAGCCGTTGACCGCAGCGATACCGGTGACGCCACCCCAGGTCATCATCGTGAGGTAGTTGATCAGATCCTCGACCGACATGGACCGGTTGGAGATCCACCAGTGCGTCGCCAACTGCACACCACCGACGATTCCGTACGCCCAGGGGACGGCGCCGCCGGAGTCCATCTCCATCTGCCGCAGCCGCTCGCCGAGAACGGTGGAGAGCACCTCCGCGATCATCCGTTCCGAGTCGGCGACCGTCTCGCGGCCGGGGCCGGAGCCGTTGGCCATGATGTACAGGTAGACGTCGGGATCCGACGCCACCGTCTCGACGTACGCCGTGATGGTGGCGCGGGTCAGCTCGAAGTCGTCGAGGTCGCCGCCGATGGCCTCGTAGATCCGCGGGGCGAGTGTGGTCTCCACGTAACGCGCCATGGTCGCGTTCGTCAGATCGCTCTTGTCTGCGAAATAGCGGTACAGCACCGTCTTGGAGACACCGATCTCGGATGCGATCTCGTCCATGCCGATGTCGCGTCCACGCAAGCGGATGGCGGCGATCGTTCCGTCGACGAGTTCTTCTCGGCGCGCGATCTTGTGCTCACGCCAGCGGCGCTTGCGCCCATCGGGCTTTGCCGCCTTGTCCAGCTTCGTCATCGACTCGGTCACCTGCTCAGGATCCTTCACGTCGTCGTTCGCCACTGAGTCTCTTCACATCCGTTTCGTGTCGCGATCTCCTGTCAGCTTAGTGCTCCGGTCTTGTCGCACGGCACAACGCCGTCTGTGCGGGCGCGCGTCCAACGGCTGGGCTGCCGCCTCCGCGCCGTCCTTGGGCACAATGGCGTCTGTGGATCAACTGAGCCTTTCCGCCTTCGACGACGACGCGAAGCGCCGCGATCTCCGCAAGATGAAGGCTGTCGCGACGGGCTTCCTCGTGTTCGCCACCGTGGTCTACCTCGTGTGCAGGTGGCAGGAATCGCGGGGCGCCGGGGCTTGGGTCGGCTACGTGCGGGCCGCGTCCGAGGCAGGAATGGTCGGTGCGCTGGCCGACTGGTTCGCGGTGACGGCCCTGTTCCGGCATCCGCTCGGATTGCCGATCCCGCACACCGCGATCATCAAGCGCAAGAAGGACCAGCTGGGGGCGAGCCTCGGCAACTTCGTCGGCCAGAACTTCCTCGCCCCCGAGGTGGTGTCCGCCAAGGTGGAGGCCGCGGAGATCCCGCTGCGGCTGGGCACGTGGATGGCGCAGCCCAAGCACGCCGCGCGCGTCGCTGCCGAGACGGCCACCATCCTGCGCGGCTTCGTCGAGATCCTGCGCGACGAGGACGTGCAGCAGATCATCGACAGCACCCTGGTGCGCAGGCTGGCCGAGCCCCAGTGGGGGCCGCCGATCGGGCGGGTACTCGGCGAACTCCTGCGCGAGAACCGGCAGCTGCCGATCCTGGATCTGCTCGCCGAGCGGGCGCACCAGTGGGCGCTCGGGAGTCAGGAGACCATCGACCGGATCGTCAGCCGCGATTCGCCCGCCTGGTCGCCCAAGTTCGTCGACGCCATGCTCGGCGAGAAGATCCACCGGGAGCTCGTCGAATTCACCTGGAAGGTGCGATCCAACCCGGAGCACGAGGTGCGGCAGGCGGCCAACCGCTTCCTCGTCGACTTCGCCGACGACCTGCAGAACGATCCCGCGACCATCGAGAAGGCCGAGAAGATCAAGGCCGAGATCATGGGGCGCGAGGAGGTGACCGGCCTCGCCGCCGCGACGTGGACGGTCGCCAAGCGCCTGATCATGGAATCCGTCGACGACCCGAACAGCACGCTGCGCACGAAGGTCGCGGAGAACGTCGTGCGATTCGGTGAGCGGCTGCGCGACGACCACGAGCTGAGAACCAAGGTCGACGGGTGGGTGCTCGCCGGCACGCGCTACGTCGTCGTTCACTACACCGACGAGATCACCGCGATCATCTCCGATACCGTCGAGCGCTGGGACGCCGAGGAGGCGTCCAAGAAGATCGAATTGCAGGTGGGACGGGATCTCCAGTTCATCCGCATCAACGGCACGGTTGTCGGTTCGATCGCGGGCCTGCTGATCTACACGTTCTCGACGTTGCTGTTCGGGTGACATCTGCCTCGGCGGAGGGTCCGCTAGCTGGGTGCTAGCAGAGTGCTTGCAATTGCTAGCACCCTGCTTTAGGCTTGATACTGCCCAGCAACACGGAGGACTGATGGCAAGCGATGATCGCGACGCAGCCGGTGCAGGAGATCTGGCAGCTCGCGTAGTCAGCAACGCCGCTCACGACATCGGAGGTTTCATTCGTGCCCAGCGCGAAGCGGCCCAGGTGTCGATGCGGCAGCTGGCGCAGCTGGCCGGTGTCAGTAATCCGTATCTGAGTCAGATCGAGCGTGGGTTGCGCAAGCCCTCGGCCGAGGTGCTTGGGCAGATAGCCAAGGGTCTCCGGGTGTCTTCGGAGGTCCTGTACGTCCAGGCGGGTTACCTCGAGCAGCGGCCACACGGTCCCCTCCGTGACGCACTGCTCGCGGATACGGCCATTACCGAGCGGCAGAAGCAAGTGCTGCTCGAGATCTACGAGTCGTTCTGTCGTGAGAACGAATCGGCGGAAGCGGCCGAATCCCGGACGTCCGAGCTTCGGACAGAAGAACACCAGCGTTCTGATTCCCAGACGCCGGAACCAGAACCCCCCACCGTTGAACAGGAGAAAGCCGATGACTGACCAGAAGACCATCGACAGCGTCAAGACCTCGCTGTACGCGGCCGTAGGCGCCGGAGACGTCGTCGTGCAGGCCGTGGCCGACGTCGTCGCCCAGGTCCGCTCGCGCGCCGAGTCCACCCAGGGTGACGTCGAGGAGCGGGTCGGCGGCGCCAAGGAGCGCATCGCCGGACTCCAGGAAGAGGTCACCGAGGGTGTCGAAAACCTTCGCGACCGCCTCGCCGGACTGCCGTCCGAGCTGCCCGAGGAGCTTGCCGAGCTGCGGGAGAAGTTCACCGCCGACGAGCTGCGCAAGGTCGCCGAGGCCTACCTGAAGGTCGCATCCGACCTGTACACGTCTCTCGCGGAGCGCGGCGAGGACACCGTCGAGCGCATCCGCAAGCAGCCGGTCGTCGAGGAGGGCATCGGCCGCGCCGAGACTGCCTTCGGCGACGCCGTCGAGCTGACCGAGGAAGCTCTCGGCACCGTTGCACGCCAGACGCGCGCCGTCGGCGAGCAGGCCGCGAAGCTCGCGGGCCGCGCGTCGGGTCGCATCTCCGACACCGCCGAGGGGCTCGGCGAGGCCATCGCCGACGCCGGCGACGAGGCTGCCCTGAAGGTTCTCGACCTGGGCGACCAGGCGGAGGAGGCGTCGAAGGACGCTGCCGATCGCGTCACCGCCACCGCGGCCGACGTCCAGGCTCGCGCCGACAAGGCTGCCCCGGCCAAGCATGCCGCTCCCGCCAAGAAGGCTGCTCCGGCCAGGGCTGCGGCAACTCCGGCCCCGGCTCCGGCCAAGAAGGCCGCCGCTCCGGCCAAGAAGGCTGCTCCGGCCAAGAAGGCTTGATCCTTCAGGCTTTTCGGCCCCCGCACGTTCGGTGCGGGGGCCGTTTGCGTGTCGACCTCGTAGGATGGGGCTGTGATTCAAGTTGACGGCGTCGTCTCGGTGATCTTGTTGGTGATTCGCATCGTCGCCCTGGGCGGCGCCGCGTACGCGCTGTTCCACGCGGCTCGCCAGCGCAAAGACGCGTTCACCGCCGTGGACAAGTTGAGCAAACCGATCTGGCTGAGCATTCTCGCCGTCGCGTTCCTCGTCCTCCTGCTGTTCCCCGCCGTGCAGTTGTTCGGCATCGTCGCGGTGGTCGCGGTGTGCGTCTATCTCGTGGACGTGCGCCCGCGCGTCGACGACGTGCAGCGCGGGCCTCGCTGGTAGCCGCTCCCACTCCATGAGCAAGTGACGGCGTAGCTCTCGTGCGCCCAAACGATGACAATGGACATTGTGACAATGCTATTGTGATGACACGGCTACCGAGGAGCTGACATGTCCGTCGTCCACACACGTGACTCAGCGAGCGATGCCCACCCGGCCGTGGGACTCGTCGGCGGTCCGTCGCGGCTGCTGCTCCGACGGGCGCGCATCGTCTGATGAAGGAATACCGGATCGACGACCTCGCACGCGAGGCGCGGGTGAGCGTGCGCAACGTGCGCGTCTACCAGGACCGCGGACTGCTTCCGCCGCCACGGAAGCAGGGGCGCACCGGGTGGTACAACGAATCGCACCTCGCCCGGCTGCACCTGATCGGCCGCATGCTCGATCGCGGCTACACGTTCGCCACCATCAGTGAACTCCTCACGGCTGCGCACTACGGACTCCAGGTCAAGGACGTTCTGGAGACCGACGACCCGGGCAGCCGATGGAAGAAGCGCAGGCGAGCGGCCCGTCTCACGATCGCCGAGCTGAAACGCATGTTCGGTGCGCAGACCACCGAAGCCAACATCGCCAAGGGCACCGAACTCGGTGTGCTCGTTCCCGCCGGGGACGACTACTCGGTGAACAATCCGCGACTGGTCGAGGCTGTGCAGGTCCTCGTCGACGCCGGCATCCCCCTCGAGGGCGTCCTCGAACAGACCGCGGCGATGCGACGAGACCTCTCGGACGTCGCCGCGCGGTTCGTCACCGTCGTCGCGGACCGTTACCTCGCCGCCGAGGGTGAGCCGCTCGACCTCGACGAGGCGAAGGTCTCGGAGATCGCGCGGCTCGTCGACCAGATGCGTCCCCTCGCGCACGACGCCGTCCAGTCGCTGTTCGAAGAGGCCATGGAGGAGCAGATCTCCAAGGCCCTCGAGCGGGCGGCCCGGCAACTCGGTGAGACACCGGGTCCGGCGACGAGCACCGACACCAACACCAACAGAGCAAGTTAGACAGGACAGGGGCAGGAATGACCAGCAGTTCGCGCACCATCGCCTTCCGGGCACTCGCCGGCGCAGCCGGAGCGGGCGCCGTAGTCGCTGCGGCAGCGGCGATCCGCCGCACGCGCGCCACCCGCGGGTTGACGTTGTCGACCGAGGTGGCGCCGAACGAGCTGCTGCGCACCCCGAACCTGCGCCCGGACGTGACGGAGATCCTCACCGACGACGGAGCGACGCTGTACGTCCGCGCCTACGGTCCGGTGGACGGCGATCCCATTGTGCTGAGCCATGGCTGGACCTGTTCGACCGAGTACTGGTACCCGCAGGTGAACGCGCTGGCGGACGAGTACCGGGTCATCACCTACGACCAGCGTGGACACGGCCGCAGCACGGTCGGTTCGCTCGCACTCGGCCCGGACGTCCTCGCCGACGACCTGTCGGAGGTGCTGAGGGCGACGGTGCGTGACGACAAGAAGGCCGTGCTCGTGGGTCACAGCATGGGTGGCATGAGCATCATGGCGTGGGCAGGCCGGCACCCCGACGAGGTGAAGAAGTACGCGTCGGCGGTTCTGCTCGCCAGCACCGCCTGTGATCGGCTCATCGCCGAGACCACCGTCATCCCGCTGCCGAATCGTTTTCCGCGCGTGCCGGTCCCGGTCGGCCGCGCCGTCCTGAGCACCCCGGTGCCGTTGGTGTCGTCGCCGGTGATGACGCGCGCACTCCAGTACGTGTCGATGTCGCCGAACGCCTCCCGCGCCGAAGTCCAGTTCTGCGAGAACATCGTCCGGGACTGCAAGCCGCGCATCCGCGGCGGCTGGGGTGCCGCGCTCAGCGGCCTCGACATCCACGAGGCTCTCGACAACCTCGACGTCCCGACCACGGTGCTCGTCGGCTCCATGGACCGACTGACCCCACCGGTCCACGCTCGCAAGCTCGCTCGCGTCCTGGACGAGGCGGGTCACCTCGAGCGGCTGATCGTCCTGCCCGGCGTCGGCCACATGAGCTCCGTCGAGAGCATCGACGAGTTCGACAAGGAGATCGTCCGGCTGCGCAACCTCTGATCGGCAGTTGCCCGCGTATTGGTCAGGCTCACACGCAATAGCGTGTGAGCCTGACCGATACGTCGGAATCTGTGTTCGCCGGGGCTAGCTGAACACTACCGTCTTACGGCCGTGCACGAGGACGCGGTCCTCGAGATGCCAGCGCAGGCCGCGGGACAGCACGAGCTTCTCGATGTCGCGACCCTGCCGGACCATGTCCGCGACCTCGTCGGCGTGGTCGACGCGGATCACGTCCTGCTCGATGATGGGGCCCGCGTCGAGTTCGGCCGTCACGTAGTGGCAGGTGGCGCCGATCAGCTTCACACCGCGGGCGAATGCCTGGTGGTACGGGCGGGCGCCGACGAAGGACGGCAGGAAGCTGTGATGGATGTTGATCGCCCGGCCGGCCCAGTGCTCGCACAGTGCCGAGGGCAGCACCTGCATGAAACGTGCCAGCACCACGGCATCGGGGTCGTGGGCGTCGACCAGTTCACGCACCTGCTCGAACGCGGGCCCGCGTTCGGCGGGATCCTTCGGAAACGGCACGTGATGGAAGTCGATGCCGTGCTGTCGCGTGACGGTCTCGAGGTCGCGGTGGTTGCCGATCACCGCGCAGATGTCGGCGGGCAACTCGCCTCCGGCCGCACGGCCCAGCAGGTCGTGGAGGCAGTGCGCCTCCTTGCTCACGAGCAGCACCACCCGCTTGCGCTCCCCGGTGTCGGACACGGTCCACTCGGTCTCGGGGCCCAGTTCGGCGGCGACGGCCGCGAAGCGCTCCCGGAGTTCCTCGATGGACATGTCGACGGACGACGCACGCACTGCCTGACGGGTGAAGAACCAGCCGGTGTCGGCGTCGGCGTGGTACGCCGCCTCGACGATCCAGCCGCCGACCTCGGCGAGGAACGTCGAGATCCGGGCGACGATGCCGGTGCGGTCGGGGCAGCCGAGAGAAAGAACGTACCGGTGGTCCTCGGTCGAAGCAGCGCTCATGGGCAACAGTCTTTCAGGTCGCGCTCCGGCCGTTCACGACGGCGGTGCCGACGAGGGTGCCGGCGTCGATGTCGTGAATCGCGCGTTCGGTGAGCAGCTGCAGGAGATCGAGACGAATCTGCTCGACGGTCGCGGCGTCGAACGGGGCGAGCGCGCGGCGGAAGTTCCCACCCAGGACGAGGTCCCAGGAGAACTCGGGGGTCGCCGGAATGATGTTGGACAGCTCCCGGACCTCGGTCGAGTGCGCGCCCAGCTCGCCCAGCCACTGGTGGAGCGCGTCCGGGGTGTCGATGCGTTCGAGGGGATCGAACGGCGACCCGGCCGAATCGGGCTCGGGTTCCCGGTGCCGGGCGACGGCGTCCTGGAACGCGGCCGCGAAGTCGCGCAACGCGCCCCGCCGCCACACCGTGATTCCGACCTTGCCGCCCGGCCGGACGAGGCCCGCGAGCCGGGTGAACGCGGCGTCCATGTGGGGCAGGAAGAACACGCCGTACGAGCAGGCGAGCGCGTCGTAGCCCGCTTCCGGGACGGTGCTCGGGGGTTCCCAGGTGGTGGCGTCCGCGCAGACGAACTCGACGTTCTGCAGTCCTCGCTCCGACGCCTTCAGGCGCCCCTGCTCGAGGAGTTCGTCGGCCAGATCGACGCCGTGGACGAGGCCCGCCGGACCGACCGCGGTGGCCGCGGGGAGCGCCGAAGAGCCTGCGCCGCAACACACGTCGAGGACGGCGTCGCCGGGACGCAGTCCGAGCTGGAAGACGAGTGACTGCCCGGCAGGCGTCCACACGGCCGTCGTCAGCCGGTCGAACTCCAGCCGCGCCTCGTCGAAGATCGATCCCGGATCACTCATACGGCGATGCTAGTGGTCTGTCTGCGATTTGATCTTGTGGAGGGCGGTGCGGCCGCGTTGGACTTTGGCGATGATGTCTTCCGCGGTCGCTTTCCACACGAAGGGTTTGGGTTCCTCGTTCCAGTGTTGTGCCCACGTGGTGATCGCGTCGGCAAGGTCGGTGACGCTGGTGAAGACGCCGCGGCGCAGCCGCTTGTCGGTCAGTTCTTTGAACCAGCGTTCGATCAGGTTCAGCCAGGAACTCGACGTTGGGGTGTAATGCAGGCGCCACCGGCGACGGTTCTTGTGCGCCAACCACGCTTTGATCTCCGGGGTCGAGTGCGCGGACAGGTTGTCGAGCACGACGTGAACGTCGAGCGAGCGCGGGACGCTGGCGTCGATCTGCTTGAAGAACCGCAGCACATCGGCTCCGGCGTGGCCCTTGCGGAGGTCTGTGAGGACCTCCCCGGTGCCGACGTTCATCGCCGCGAACAGATCGATGGTGCCGTTGCGCTTGTAGTCGTGGGTCATCGTCCCGGCGCGTCCTGGCTTCATGGGCAGCGACGGCTGGGTGCGGTCCAACGCCTGGCATTGCGTCTTCTCGTCGAACGAGAACACCACCGCCCGCGCGGGCGGGTTCAGGTACAGCCCAACGACATCGACGAGTTTCTCCTCGAATCGCGGATCGTTGCTGATCTTGAACGTCGCGACCCGCCAGGGCTTGAGATTGTGATCAGCCCAGATCTTGGCGACGGAGTCCTTCCCGATCCCGACGCGGGCGGCCATCGTCCGGGTGCTCCAGTGTGTCGAGCCGTCCGCCGGACGCTCCTGATGGGTCAACCGCAGCACTTCTTCGACTGTGCCCGCCGGCAAACTCGGTTTGCGGCCTCGCCCCTTCGCGACCGTCCCGACCCCGGAAGTTCCCTCTTCTGCGAAGCGAGAGCGCCAGCGCCGCACCGCTTCCGGAGTCACCTGGCAACGTCTGGCTATCTCGGCATTGGCGACTCCGTCGCCTGCCCACAGCAAGGCCCGTGCCTGGACCACCTTCCGGTGCGGCAGTGTCGTCGAGACCGCCATCCGCCTCAACTCCGCCCGCTGTTCGTCACTGACCGACAACGCCGCTGCAACCATGCATCGACTATACAAAACGCTCCACTAATTCGCAGACGGACCACTAGGCCGTGCCGCGAGCCCCGGAAGGCATTGTGCGAAGCTCACAGGTATGTCCGACGTTGCACTGACCCGCTCCCAGGTGGCCGACCTCGTCGACCACACGCTCCTCAAGCCCGAGGCCACCACCGACGACGTGAAGGCGCTGATCGACGAGGCGCGCTCGCTCGGCGTGCTCGCCGTCTGCGTGTCACCGTCGATGCTGCCGGTCAAGGCGCCGGGTCTGGTGACCGCCGCGGTGGTCGGGTTTCCCTCGGGAAAGCACCACTCGCTGGTCAAGGGGGCCGAGGCCCGGCTCGCCGTGGACCAGGGTGCGCAGGAGATCGACATGGTGATCGACATCGGTGCCGCCGTGGCCGGCGACTTCAACGCGGTGCTGGCCGACGTCCTCACCGTCCGCGAGGCCGTCGGCGACCGCACGGTCCTGAAGGTGATCCTCGAGACCGCCGCGCTCACCGACGAGGCGATCGTGGAAGCATGCCGGGCCGCCGAGCGGGCCGGCGCGAACTTCGTGAAGACGTCCACCGGATTCCATCCGGCCGGGGGAGCGACCGTGGAGGCGGTGCGGTTGATGGCACAGACCGTCGGCGGTCGGATCGGCGTGAAGGCGAGCGGCGGGATCCGCACCGCACAGGCCGCCCTCGACATGATCGCGGCCGGTGCGACGCGGCTGGGACTGTCGGGAACCCGTGCCGTCCTGGACGGGCTGCCCGACTGACCCGGTGGTCGGTCAGACCAGGAGGCCGCAGCTGCTCTGCTGTTCTTGCTGCTGTTGCTGGGTGCCGGCGGCAGGCATCGTGTAGGCGCCGCCTTCGAGGGTGATCTCGATGGCGTCGTCGGTGACCTTCAACGACGTCGGCTGCATGCCCAGCGGGTAGGTCTGCAGACTCGACGTGAGGATCTGGACGACCCCGTCGACGAGATCGGTGGGAAGACCGAAACCGAGGACCTCCGCACCCACCGTCTCCACCTTGACGGTCCCGTTCACGACCTCCGGTTTGACGGTCAGATCCGCGAGCCCGGCCGGGCCGACGGAGAACCTCAACGTCCCGGCGTTCGAATCGGCGGTGACGCCGCTGATGAGCGAACCGAACGCCTGCTGCTGCAGCGTCGCGAGGATGCCCGCGGTGGACCAGGTGATGTCCGCGTCGGAACTGCCGATGGTGCCGCTGCTGTCCGCGGTGTTCTCGATCCGGATGTCGTTGACCTGGGCGTGCACCTGCATTCCCTGGGCGGGGCCGAACTTGGTGTCGTCGCTGTCGATGGTGATGTACGGGACGTTCTTGTCGACCGACTGGAGCAGGACCGGCTTCCAGCTCAGGCCCACGTCCACCTGCGAGCCGAGTTGGCTCTCGAACTGGTCTGCCATGCAGGTCTTCACTCTGTTGCGCACGAAGAGTTCGCCGCCGACGAGGACCACCACGAGCGCGGCGATGACGACAAGTGAGATGACGAGCACGCGGTTACTTCGGGGTGCGGAGTTCGTTCGGGCTGCCATTGCACGGATTCTTCCCGACAACTCTGAACAATTTCTGTGAATGCGTCCGCGGCGGGTCGCCGAGATCCGCAGAAATTGTGATACGTGCCACAATCGCCCAGTAACCTAGGGGAATGTCCGGATGGTTGGCTCCACGTCCCGGTGACCCGGAGCGCGAAGGTGTCGGTGAAGAACTGACACGCGTCGCGACGGCTCAGGCGGGTTTCTTCACCACTGCGCAAGTGCTGCGCCTCGGTTTCGCCTCCGACGAGATCGGCGAGCGCGTTGCCGACGGCTCGTGGGTCAAGATCGAGCGGGATCTGTTCCGCTTGAAGGATTGCCCGCACTCCGATCTCGAGGAGTTCGCGAAGTGGTGCACCTGGTTCGGTGCCGCCGCCGCGGTGTCCCACCAGAGTGCCGCCGAACTTCACGGTCTCGGGCATCTGTACCCGCGGTTCATCCACCTCTCGACGGTGCTGTCGCCGCCTTCGCCGACGCAGCAGTTGGCGCTGCACCGGCGTTCGCTCCGCCCGGAGGACTGCGAGCAGGTCGGCCCCCTGCGCATCACCACGCCGCTGTGCACGGCACTAGACCTCGCCGCCAGCGGCATCTCGCAGGAATTGCTCGACGAGGTGGTCGCCGACGGCGTCGCGATCGGGCGACTGAATGCGCGCGCACTGCACGGGGAGTGCGGATCCCTGCCGGCGCAGGTGGCGCAGCGCGTCGAACACGCACTGGCCACCTGCACCTGACCGGTCACCGCCCCGGGATCAGAACGGCCACTCGCCGTTCCGGGTGCCCTCCAGGAGCGGGATCATCGAGAATCCCGCGTCCGACAGTCCGCCGAACGTGTGGCGGTTCGCGGATCCCGTCGGTCCGTGTCCGTGTCGGTAGCCCGCCACGTTCCACGTGTACACGGGGACGTCGGCCGGGACGTGCCGGGTCGGATCGCCCCACGTCGCCTGCTCGTCGGTAACGATGACGACGCGATCGTGGTCGCGGTAGTGTTTCCGCACCGCCGACGCGGTGTCCGTGCCGCCCAGGTCGCCGAAACTGTCGGCGACCCGCAGCACCGGCTGGTGCTTGAACGGCACGTACCGGCTTTCCGTGCCGAACTCGACCAGGTTGGCCCGTTCGGCGCGCGCCGCCAGAACGGTGCCGAACACCGCGGCCGCGTCCGCCCGCGTCAGTTCCGACCGCGCCGAGACGCGGCTGTAGAACATCGATCCGGACCGGTCGACGAGCACCAGGGTGCGGCCGGGCAGCGACGGGACTGCGGACAGCGATGCCCCGAGCGCACGTTCGAGCGCATGTCCCCACCGCAGGCTCGGCGCGTTCCGGTAGGCCGCGAGGAACCGCATCGGCAGCTGCCGCGACTTCGCGACCTCGCCCGGATCGGCGATCCGGGCCGCCACCTGTTCGGCGACGTGGTCGGGAAGCCTGGCCTCGTCGAAGTTCCTCAGGTTGCGCAGAAGCGCCATGTACCTCATGGACGGGATCACCGCCTGCCATGCTGCGGCGTCCATCGGCCCCTGCAGCCAGCCGGCGAGCGACTCCCAGGTCATGCCCGCCGCCGACAGCCGCTCCGGGGTCCGGAGGACGGCACGCCGATCCTCCGGCGGGAGCGCCGCCAGCGCCGCTCGTTCCGTGAGCATCCGCAGGCCGGTGGGGATCGTGTTCTCGCGTCCCTGCCGCCGATCGATCGCGTGCCGGAACAGCTCGCCCTGCCACGTCGCCGACGGCGACGCATGGGTGAGCTCGAGGACGTCGCCGAAGCGGACGTCCCTGGCATCGGAATCCCACTTCAGCAGTGAGCGTTCCGAGTACAGGCGGACGGCGGCATCGGCGACCCCTCGCTTGACCGGCTTCGGGATCGAACGACCGTGGCGCGCAATCCAGTAGGCGAGGATCTCACCCGGCTCGTCGGCCCGCTCCAGCGCCGACGAGATGACGGCGCGGTTGCCGCCGTGCAGACCGGCGCCCAGCCGGGCCCGGACGAACTCGGCCGCGGCCACCACGGACGCCGAACGCAGATGCGCGTCGCGGCGCAGCCACCCGATCAGGCGGGCGGTCCACTCCGGGTCCGACAGCGTGACCTCATGGATGAGTTCGACGAACCGGTTGTCGCGGTCCGGAGCCGACTCGTAGAACGTGTGGTCACCCACCATGTTGGTGACCGCGAGGAGGAACAGCTCGCTCTTCGCGCCGCGGGCGTAGCCGCTGCCGCCCTCGAACGTGCGGCCGGTCGGTTGCGTTTCCGACGTGATGGGGCTCTGTACCTTGGTGCGGCGCAGCGTCTTCAGGTTGAACTTGCTCATGGGGTTGTTCCTCCTTCCGGGAGGTGTCGGTGCTCGTGGGGTGCGCGCCACCCGAGGTCGAAGCGACGACGGGGTGCGGAGTCGAACCGCGTGCTTGCGCACTTCACCTGAGAAGTATCCGTCGTCTGCGCACCGGGTGGCGCGCACGCATGTCGTGCCGAGTTCGGAGTCGGCGGAGGCACGGACGCGCTCTACCGCTGAGCTACAGGGACCTGCGTCCCTGACCGGATTCGAACCGGCGACCACGCGATCCACAGTCGGAGTAGCCCTCGCCTGCGCACCGGCACAACATGTTTCGTGAAGTGACTCTACGGGGCGCTTCGGGGGATGTCGCGTGAATTAATTCGTGCCGGAACCGGGCGCGACCACGTCCCACGGAACGGTGAGGATGTTGTCGCGGAGCCGGCGGCGCTGGGGTTGCACGGGAAGTCCCTGCGCGCGCAGCAGTTCGAGGGCGGCCCGCCACCGTACCCGCGGTCCGAACGAGCCGTGGGGCGCCGCAGTGGCCCACGCTCGGTCCGCTGCCGCGAGGAGGGCGTGGACCGGCTCACCGGGGACGTTGCGATGGATCAGCGCCTTGGGTAGCCGTTCGGCGATGTCCGACGGCTTCTCCACGGCGAACGGATCCCATGCCAGCGTCAGCGATAGCGGGCGGGTGGCGTCGAGCAGCACCCACGCGCAGCGGCGGCCCAGCTCGTCACATGTGCCGTCGACGATCAGCCCGCCCGGTGCGAGCCCGGACTGCATCCGCGACCAGGCCGGCCCGACGGCATCCTCGGGATACTGCCGCAGCACGTTGAATGCGCGGACCAGGACGGGTCGCAGCCCGGAGAGCTCGAACCCGCCGCGGGCGAAACTCACTCCGTTCCTGCTCTCGACCACACGCTCGGGATCGATCTCGAGCCCGATCACCCGGCGGTCGCCGCGCACGGCGGTCAGCCGGTCGGCGAGCTCGAACGTGGTGTGAGGCCGGGCGCCGTACCCGAGGTCGACGACGAGCGGGTCGACGGACGCGTGCAGCGTCCGGCGCACCAACGCGTCGTGGACGAGCCAGCGGTCGCTGCGTCGCAGCCGATTGATGCCTGTCGTACCCCGGGTGATGACACCGTGAGGCCGCTTCAGCGTCGCTGAAGTCATGGGAAATCCGTGCGGTGGTTGCTAGTGCTGCGACAACCACGTTTCGGTGATCTCGGCCTCGGCGCGGAAGAGGTCGATCAGGTTGACGAGCATCAGCTGCTCGAGCTTCCCGCCGATGAACGGCAGGTACACCTTGGCCTCGGACGAGGTGCGGAACGTGCAGCCGGTCTCGGTGGCGAACAGCTTCATGGTGCCCGTGAGGCTGCCCGGGCCCGCGGGGATCGAGGCTTCGTACGTGCCCGTGGTCGGCTCACCGAAGGGCGTGTACGACTCCTTGCGCGTGATGACCATGTCCTTCTTCATCACGGTCTGCGCGATCTCGGGGAGTTCCGACCGCGGCAGGATGTGGTGCAGGACGATGTCGATCCCGTCGTCGTTCACGTCGAAGTGCTCGATGTGGTTCTCGGAGTACTTCCGCATCTCCTCGATGCGCGCATCCCAGTAGTCACGGTTGGTGAACGCGTTGTACACCTCTTTCGGGGTGTGCTTGTAACGGGCTGAGTAGTCGATGCGGCGAGCCATGATCGCCAAGGTTACCGGCTGTGACGGAACACAAGGGACACCCGCCCCAGGTCAGGCCCCGAGCCACTGCTGCGTGAAGCCCTGCTCCTTCTCGATCAGGCGCAGGACCTCGTCCGCGATCGCGCTCTCGATCTTGCCGCCGATCAGCGGGATCCTCACGTCGGCCTTGCCTTCGACCTGCACCTTCGACCCGGAACCGGCAGCCGTCAGGGTCTGGGTCCCCGAGATCGTTGCCGGCGCACCCTGGACTTCGGCCGTGAACGTGCCCGCGGCGTGATCGCCGTCGAGCGTGCCCCACGTCTCCGTGCGCTTGATCACGAGATCGCCCGACCGGACCTTCGAGACGATGCTGGGCAGGTGCTCGGCGGGGATCGACTGCGACATGGCCACCGAGATGGTGCCCGGGCCGGTCGTGACCTCGTCCAGGGTTGCCCCCGGTCCTCCGACCCGGTCGAGACGGTCGCGCCAGTACTGCTCGGTGATCAGGCCCGCATGGACCTGGGCGACGGGAAACGTATAGGACGACGAATGCTCGATGCGGCGACTCACGATCGGCAGGCTACCGTTTGCGGTTGTGTGGGACGTGAGCATTGTCAGTCAACTCGTCGATTCGGGCGCATTCGTGTCCGAGAACCTCGAACTGTCGGGGATGACCACGCTGCGCGTGGGCGGGCCGGCGCGGATCGTGGCGGAGTGCCCGACCACGCAGGTCCTCGTCGACGTGGTGCGTCTCCTCGACGCCGCGCACATCCCGACTCTGATCCTCGCCGGCGGCTCCAATCTCGTGGTCGGCGACGACGGATTCGACGGTGTGGTCGTGCGTGTGTGCAACACCACCGTCGGTCTGGAGGAGGGATTCGTCACTGCCGAGGCGGGCGCCGAGTGGGATCAGGTGGTCGCGCAGACCGTCGCCGCCGAGCTGGGCGGGCTCGAATGCCTGTCGGGGATTCCCGGATCGACCGGGGCCACCCCGGTGCAGAACGTGGGCGCGTACGGCGTCGAGGTGGGGTCGATGCTGCGGCGGGTTCACCTCCTCGATCGACGCACCGGTGAGGCGCGCTGGGTCGAACCCGACGCCCTCGGCCTCGGTTACCGCACGAGCGTCCTCAAACACTCCGATGCCGCCCTGGTGCTGGCCGTGGAACTGACCGTGCATCCCGACGGGCTCGGCGAGCCGCTGCGCTACCGCGAACTGGTCTCCGCGCTGAACGCTGCCGAGGGCGACCGGTTGCCATCGGCGCAGGTCCGCGACGCCGTGCTGGACCTGCGGCGGGGCAAGGGCATGGTGCTCGATCCCGAGGATTACGACACCTGGAGCGCGGGCTCCTTCTTCACCAACCCCGTCGTTGCGGACGGCGAGTTGGCGGGCGTCCTCGCCGCGATCGAGACCCGCCTCGGCGACGTCCTTGTTCCCCAGTTCCCGGCCGACGGCGGAACCAAGTTGTCTGCGGGGTGGCTGATCGAGCGGGCCGGCTTCTCGAAGGGGTATCCCGGCGAGAACGCCGTCGCGCGGCTGTCGACCAAGCACACTCTCGCGTTGACCAATCGAGGTGCCGCGAAGAGCGAGGACCTGCTGGCATTGGCTCGCGACGTCCGGGACGGCGTCCAGGCGGCGTTCGGTGTCCGGCTCGAACCCGAACCCGTGACGGTGGGCTGCGCGATCTGAGACAGGTCCGTAGCGCAGGTAACCTGTTAGCTGTGCATGAACTGGGTTCTCGGACAAGTCGGTCGCGCGTCGCGTTGATCGCGACGGCGCTGATCGCGTTTCTCGTTTTGCTGACCGGATGCACGGTCGGCTCCGAGTCGGGAACCGCCACCGCGCCCCCCGAACCGGCGGTCGAGGTCACCCAGAATCCGGCGTCGGGCACCGAGGACGTCAATCCGGTGGCGCCGATCTCCGCGACCGCGTCGCAGGGCACGTTCACCGACATCTCCCTCGTCAACGCCGAGGGGCGTGCCGTGCAGGGTGTGCTGTCACCCGACCGGACCACGTTCACCGTCGGGGAGGCGCTGGGTTACGGCGCCACGTACACGTGGAAGGGCACGGCGCTCGGCACGGACGGCATGTCCGTCGCCGTCGACGGCAGCTTCACCACGGTCGAGCCCGACGAGACGATCGGCGCCACACTCAACATCGGCGACGGTCAGGAAGTCGGGATCGCCGCCCCGATCATCGTCCAGTTCCACGAGTCCGTCGAGGACAAGGCGGCGGTCGAGAAGGCGATGACCGTCACGACCAACCCGCCGACACCGGGCTCGTGGGCGTGGCTGCCCGACGACAACGGGTCGCGCGCACATTGGCGTCCGCAGAACTACTGGGCGCCCGGCACCACCGTGAGCCTCGACGCCCGGCTGTACGGACTGGACTTCGGCGACGGCGCGTACGGCGCGGAGGATTTGTCGCTGAACTTCACCGTCGGGCGTAGCCAGATCGTGATCGCGAACGCGCCGAGCCACCGCATGCAGGTGGTGCGCGGCGGCGAGACCATCATGGACATCCCCGTCAGCTACGGCGAAGGCAACGAGGCCCGCAACGTCACCCGTAGCGGTATCCACATGGTGACCGAGAAGCACGAGGACTTCCTCATGTCCAACCCGCCGTTCTACGAGAACGTGCGCGAGCGCTGGGCGGTCCGTATCTCCAACAACGGTGAGTTCATCCACGCGAACCCCGAGACCATCGGCGTCCAGGGTTCGTCGAACGTCACCAACGGCTGCATCAACCTGTCCCTCGGGGACGCGCAGCAGTACTTCGGCACCGCGATGTACGGCGATCCCGTCGAGGTGACCGGGACGTCCATCGACCTCTCGGCCGCCGACGGCGACATCTACGACTGGGCCGTCAGCTGGCCCGAGTGGCAGTCCATGTCGGCGCTCGCATAGGCGAGCGAACTTTCTTCACACCCGGTGGAACCGAAACCGGGCCGCCTGCGTCTACCTGAATGAGGACGCGTCAACGGCGCCGTGTTCTCGGGTCACACAACTGTGGGGAGTCGTCCGCTGTCGAGGGGTCGACGGACGACCCCGACAGTCCGTTTCGGTCGAAAGTCGTTGATCGGCAGGGGGCTGTGGGATGGGATGGATGTTGCTGGGGGTCGTGACGATCGTGGCGGGACTGTGGACCGTGGTCCTGGTGCTCGAACACCAGGACCGGCGGACCGCCGCGAACGCGCCTACGTCGTGCGGTGAAAACGCCCGGACGAAGCCTGATCTCGTGGCTTGACGACGATCTGGTCGATGTTCACGTGGGAGGGCCTCGAGGCGACGAATCCGACCACGTCCGCGACGTCCGCGGCGACGAGCGGGGTGATGCCCGCGTAGACCTTGTCGGCGCGCTCCTGGTCGCCTTCGAAACGCACCAGGGAGAACTCGGTTTCCACTGCGCCCGGTGCGATCTCGGTGAGACGGACCGGCTTGCCGAGAAGTTCTCCGCGCAGCGTGCGGTGCAGGACGCCCTCCGCGTGCTTGGCGGTCGTGTATCCGGAACCGTTGTCGTACGCCTCCAGCGCGGCCAGCGATGTGATGGTGACGATCAGACCGTCACCCGACTCGACCAACTTCGGCAACAGCGCCTTGGTGATCCGAAGGGTGCCCAGAACATTGGTCTCCCACATCCACCGCCAGTCGTCGAGATCGGCGTCGGCGACGGTGGCCAGTCCCTTGGCGCCGCCCGCATTGTTCACGAGCACGTCGACCCTCGGCAGTACCGCGCTGAACGCGTCCACGGAATCCTGGTCCGTGACGTCGAGTTCGAGCGCGGTACCGCCGATGTCTTCGGCGATCTTCTCCAGACGATCCAGTCGCCGGGCCCCGATGACCACATGAAATCCCTGCTCGGCCAGGGTGCGGGCGGTGGCTTCTCCGATTCCGGAGCTCGCCCCGGTGACGACGGCGATGCGGGTGTCAGGTGAAAAGGTCATGCCGACATGTTAGGGCTCGTCGATGACGGAGTAGCCACTCGCGTCGCCGGCGACGCTGCGGCTGCGCTCGCCCCGGATGTCGACGGGGACGTCACCGGCCAGGGTGATGCGGTTGAGGCGCCGGTACTGATCGTCGTAGTCGGCGACGGCGTAGTGCTGAGTGGCACGGTTGTCCCAGATCGCGACATCGCCCGACTGCCAGTTCCACCGGGTCGTGAACTCGAGCGAGATCGCGTGATCCTGCAGAACCCGGAAGAGTGCCTGCGACTGGGTGCTGCTCAGGCCGACCAGGCTCTTGACGAAATGACCGAGCAGCAGTGTGCGCTCGCCGGTCTCGGGGTGCACCCGCACCACGGGGTGCTCCGTCTCGAAGTAGGTGGACTGGAACTCGGCGCGGTACTCCTTCGCCTTGTCGTCCTGCGCGCGTTCCGCGCTGGTCGCCGCGTAGTCGTAGACGTTGGTGTGCGTCGCCCACAGGTTGTCGGCGAGGACCTTCAGCGGCTCGGGCAGCGCGTTGTACGCGGCGACACCCGACGCCCAGGTGGTGGATCCGCCGTACGTGGGGAGTTGTACGGCGCGCAGGATCGACGCCTTCGGGATGCGATCGACGAACGTGACGTCGGTGTGCCAGCTGTTGGCCTTGCCGTAGTCGGAGTCGATGGGCAGCACCTTGGTGCCGCGCGACGTGACGGTCGGATGCGCCGTGGTGGGGGAGCCGAGAAGCTCCGCGAATTCGTACTGCGAGTCGTCGGTCAGATGTTCCTGGCCGCGGAAGAAGATCACCTTGTGCTCGAGCAGGGCCTGGCGGATGAGCGACACGGTGGCGGGGTCGAGGTTGCCGCCGAGCCGGACGCCGTCGATCCGGGCGCCGATGTGGGCACCGAGCTTGACAACGCTCGCCGCGTTCTGGGAACCCTCGGCGTCTGTCACGTGCTCGGGCGCGAAATCGATGGACATGGTGAGCCTTTCGGATACCGGAGACGGTGTGGAGTCCCGTAACCGAACCACCGGTGGGTGTGTCGCAGGAAGGATTTGCGTCACCCTGATCGCAAGGGGCGGGCGCTACGCGGCGGTGCGAACCTTCCGCGTGATCGCGACGACGCAGAGCAGGCTGAGCAGCGTGACCGCGGTGAGGTACAGGGAGATCGGTGCCGACGAACCCCAGTTCGCGTACAGCGCGGCGGCCACTGTCGGGGCGAGCCCGCCGCCGAGAACCGATCCGATCTGATAGCCGAGCGACGCACCGCTGTACCGGACCTCGGCACTGAACAGTTCGGTGAACAGAGCCGCGATCACCGGGGGGTTCCGGAGGTCGATCAGCGGGAACAGCGCGGCCGCCCAGACGGCCAGCCCCACCGAGCCCGTGACGAGGAGCATGAGCGTCTTGCTCATGCCCAGGACCTTCGTCGAATAGGACAGCAGGTACGCCATGAAGATGTAACCGACCGTGTTGATGCCGATGAACGCACCCGCGGCCAGCAGCACTTCGCGCAGGTTCTCCAGCAGGACGGTGACGATCGGCAGTCGTTGATCGCGGTGCGTGCTCTCGACCTTCTCGAAGTCGGGGCTCTCGGAGATGGTGAACCGGATGACGAGACCCATCGGCACCATCACCGCACTGGCCAGGAACGGGACCCGCCAGCCCCAGGACAGGAACGCTTCTTCGCTGACGGAGAACGTCGCGAACGCGGCCAGCGTCCCCGCGATCGAGGAGAAGGACGGGAAGAACGACGGGCCGAACACGATTGCCGCGGCCATGCCGTAGATGACGTAGTCGTACCACTCGATGGCGGTCCCGATGAGACTGGCGCCCGGCCACCTTCAGCGGCCGGACGGTCGCCCGGGGTGTCACGGAGTTCTGGTGGAGGTCACGTCGATTTCCTTCGAGGGTGCGAATGGAGGTTCGGTCACGATGGCGATCTCGGCCGTCTGATCAGCGACATCTCGGAGGTGCTCACATCGATACATCTCGCTCCTATAACTGTACGTTCGGTTGGTATTTCTGCGTAGTGCGTCGTGAAACACTCTTGCCGTCAAGGATGGTGATGCTCTCCGATGTGCACCGGCAGGCGCCACTCGCAGTGGCGGGAACAGGGGTAAGTGGCGCGGCGCGGAGGCACCCGCCGACGCGCCCTCCGATTGGTGAAACCGACCGAAGCTGCTACTTTCGTGTCATGTCTTCAGGCCAGTCGACCGCTCCGCGGGTCACCTATGTGACTTCCGCGCTGGGCTCGCGGCTGCCCTTGGCGCGGGAACTGTGTTGTCGCTGTCTCAGCATCTGCAGCTAATTCGCGCAGTCTTCTCCTGATCGATCGTCCTCGGTCGTCCCACTCTCGGCCCGGGACGGATGCAGCGTTCGGACGAAGGTGCGCACCGCCTCCGCATGCAAGGACTGCCACGTGTCTACCCCCACTCTTTCCAGCCCCACCCGGACCGGCTCCGCATCTCGATTCCAGCGGCCCGTGTCCCGTCCCCGTCTCCACATCGTTCCCCCCGAGCTGCGGATCAGCGACGGCCCGGCCGCCGGTGTTCTGCGGGTGGCCCGGTCTCGCGGCCCGTTGTCGCGGGACGTCGCCGCGAAGGCGACCGGCCTGAGCATCGCCACCGTCAACCGTCAGGTGTCGGCGCTCCTCGACCTCGGGCTGCTGCGCGAGCGCGGCGACCTCACGCCGTCCGGCGCGATCGGTCGTCCGCGGGTTCCGTTCGAAGTCAACCACGAGCCCTACCTGACGGTGGGCATTCACATCGGCGCGGTCGTGACCAGCATCATCGCCAGTGATCTGCGCGGGAAGGTCCTCGGCGCGGTCGAGGTGCCCACCCCGTCGGGCGCGTCCTCCGACGCACTCGCCGGCATTGCACGCAGCGCGCGGGCCTTCGCCTCCCGCTGGCACCGGCGTCGCCCGCTGTGGGCGGGTGTCGCACTCGGCGGTCGGGTCGATCCGCAGACCGGTGTCGTCGACCACCCCCGGCTGGGATGGAAGTCCGCTCAGGTCGGCGCCATCATCGCGACCGGACTCGGGTTGCCCGTCTCCGTCGCGGCGCACGTCGAGGCGATGGCCGCGTCCGAGCTGCTGCTGAGCCCGGACAGCGAAGGCGGTGTCGCGCAAGGCGAAACGGGCCTGTACTTCTACGCCCGTGAGACGGCCGGCATCGCGATCACCATCGACGGGCGCGTTCACACGCCGTCGAGCGGTCCCGGTTCCATCGCGCACCTGCCGACGGGCTCGTCGGCGCAGTGCTCATGCGGTTCACGCGGGTGCCTCGAGGCGACGATCAGTGATCGCGCGGTCATTTCCGCCGCCCTCGATGCGGGCATCCTCCCGGCGTCGAACCAGCGGCCGACGATGAGTGCCCTCTACAAGGCCGCGTCCTCGGGTTCCGTTCCCGCGCAGGCGCTTCTGGTGGTACGTGCTCAGGTGCTCGGGAAGACGGTCGCCATGCTGCGGGACCTGTTCAACCCGGATCGGGTGATCCTCGGAGGCCAGGCGTTCACCGAGTACCCGGCCGGTATCCCGCACGTCGCGGAGGCCTTTGCGCAGGCATCGTCGCTGGAGCGCAGGGACATTCGCATCTCCGGATTCGGCAACCGGGTGCAGGAGTACGCCTCGACGGTGGTGTCGCTGAGTACCATCTACTCCGATCCGGTCGGAGCGATGCGCCGGACATCGATCTAGCGTCACAGCGATTCGTCAGCCGCACAGGCAATAGCCTGTGCGGCTGACGAATTCGTATGCTTCTTCCCCGGGTGCTTGCTCCCCGGTGCGTCTCAGAGTTTGCGCAGCCCGTCGAGGACGCGCTCCATCAGTTTCCGGTCCGGCCCGGTGGACCCGGCGGTCTCCTTCACGGTGACCGCCCCGGCTGTCGCGAGGTCGCCGAGGAGTACGCGCGCGACGCCGAGCGGGATCGACGCGAGCGACGCGATCTCGGCCACCGACCGCGGTTCGGAGCACAGCGCGAAGACGCGGCGCAGTTCGTCCGGTGCGAGCATCCCGTCCACGACGGTGTCGCCGTCCGGGCGGGCGACGATGAGCGCCTCCAGTGGCAGATCGACCCCGGACTCGGTCCGCCCGCCCGTGAGGATGAACGGCCGGACGATGGAGACGGTGTCCTCGGGCGCCACCCACTCGGTGGGCTCGGCGGCAGGACTGTCGACGGACTCGGGAGTCTGATCGGCGTGTTCGGAAACGGGTTCCACCAGCTCGGGAGCGGCCTCGGCGCGGCCGGGCTCCACCCACTCGGCCGGCTGCGGCGGGCTCGGGTCCTGCTCTTTCCTGGCGCTGCGGCGCCGGCCGGCTGATCCGAAGCGCGCCCCTGTCGCGCCGATCGACGGCCAGTTCTCGTCGCTCACAGTCATCGGTTGGGACCCTTCTCGCACTACCCCACCCACTCCATGGTCCCAAACTCGCGTTTCGGGTGAATGCACCGGTCCCTGTGATTCCGGCTACAGGGTGCGCGCGAGCGTTAGATTTGCTGCGTGACCCACTGGCGGCAGAACTCGGATCCGTTCCTCGCTCCCGATCTCGGCCGGTCCGCGCTGCTCGTCGTCGACACGCAGGTGGACTTCGTCGACGGCGGGACCGCCCCGATTCCCGGCACCTCCGCGGTGCTGCCCGCGATCGCGCGTCTCGTGGACGCCTACCGGGAGGCCTCGGCGCCGATCGTGCACGTCGTCCGGTTGTACGAGGGCGACGATGTCGACCTCTGCCGGCGCCGCGTGATCGCGGCCGGACTCGACATCGTCAGACCGGGCACCGCCGGCTCCCAGGTGGCGCCGGAGCTGGCGGTGCCGCCGCTCGACCCCGAGTCGCTCCTCGGCGGCGGCCTCCAGTCCGTCTCGCCCACCGAGCACATCCTGTTCAAACCCCGGTGGAGTTCGTTCTACCGCACCGAACTCGATGACCGCCTGCGCCAGTGGCGGGTCGACACCGTGGTGATCGCGGGATGCAACTATCCCAACTGCCCGCGCGCCACGATCTTCGACGCCAGCGAACGCGATTACAAGGTGCTCGTCGCAGCCGATGCGATCTCGGGCGTCGACGCGCGTCACCTGGAGGAGGCCGGGCGAATAGGGGTTCTCCACGCGGAGACCGACGAGATCGTCGAGGCGTTGCAGCCACCCGAGCTCGAGGTGATCAGCTGAGCGGCGGCGCCGAGGTCGCGTCCGGTGGCGCACCCCGCCTGCGCAGCTCCGCGCGCGCCCGCTCGATGCCGCCGTGCTCCAACGCGGCGAGTGGTGACTCGTCGGCCCAGACGAGCTCACCGCGACGGCGGACCGTGACACTCATCGAGCCCGCGAGGTGCTCGAGGGCACCGGGGATGTTGCGACGCTCGGCGGGGAGCGGAACCGGCAGCACGTGCGCCGCGCTCAGCGGGGAACCGCCCTCGATCTCGACGCTCCACGTGCGACCGCGGCCCCGCAGCGACCACCGATCGTCCGTGACATGCGCCCGGACGGGGGAGGTGACCGGGTTGCCGAGGCGGAACACCGTGCCGTCGGGCAGCGCGACGACGACGGCCGTGACCTCGGTGCGCAGCCCGCCCGCGGTGATTTCGCCGCCGGCGAACGCGACGCACGCCTGCCGGTCGGCGAAACCCTGAGCCTGGCCCCACCACCAGGAGTGGGGGAATCCGCCCTTGCCCCAATTTTTTTCGCCGTAGACCTGGGCGCCGTCGAGGTCTATCTCGGTGCCGCCCAGCACGGCCGTGCCCTCGGCGCGTCCGCCGAGCAGCCACGGGTGCCAGTACTGGTTCAGCGCGGGCACGGTCTGGAACACACTCGATCCGCCGAGCCTGCGCCGCGGCCACGGGACCTGGGCGCCGACCCGGACGTCGAGGCGGGCGTCCGGCCCGAGGTCCACCCGCACACGGTCGACGGACCCGCGGAAAGCGTCGCCCGCGAACGCGCCGAGTCCGGCAGGGTTGGCGTAGCCCTCCGGATGCGCGGCGGTCCGCAGGAACCGGGTGGGGTGACCGGCGAGACCGAGCGTCGCCCAGTGCCCGTCCGCGGCCCGGTTGATTCCCGCCAGCGCGATGACGACCTGTCCCGTCGCGGGCTGGGTGAACCGCCAGAAATAGCCTTCCATCGCGACGTCGTGCGCGGCGAGGACGTTGCCGAACGGCAGATCCGCTCCCGTGGCGCGGTATGCCCGCAGCAGACGCGGCATCGGTCAGCTTCCCGGCTGGGGGTGCAGCACCGCCTGCGACTGCGTCACCTGCGCCACGAGTCGATCCTCGTCGTCCCGCAGTTCGGTGACGACGGCGACCGTGGTTCGTCCGGCGTGCAGCGGCCGCGCCGTCGCGGTGACGGTGCCCTTGCGGACGCCGCGGGTGAACACCGTGCTCGAACTCGTGGTCGACGTGGATGCCCCCGCCGGAAGATTGAGAAACGCGCAGACCGCTCCGACACTGTCGGCGAGGGTCATCAGCGCCCCGCCGTGCATGCCGTTTCCCGCGGTCGTGCGGTGCTGTTCCCACTCGAGGTGCCCGACGACCTCTTCGGGCGCGGCCTTCGTGAGGCGGACCCCGGTATGCACGGCGAACGGCATGGTCGCGACGAGATCAGCGGGATCCATACCCGTGGATGCTAGGCGCGGAACCGAACCCGCGCAGGCGGTTCGCGGAGATACCCGGGCCGGCTGATCAGAGGGGCAGCGAAGACTCCGCGAGCCCGGCCGGTGCCCCGCGACGGCGGAACCATTCCTGACCGAACGCCGCCCGCAACTGCTCCTCGGGCATCTGCAGGAACGGGCCGAAATCCCCGATCTGGGTGGCGTGCGCGTGCATCGCGGCACGCTTGGCGTCCATGGCCGAGGTGACGTCCACGACCGTGGTGATCTCGGAGTCCGGCAGACCGAACGTGTCGAGGTCCGGTGGCTGGGCGTTCTCGGACCACTCCGGATTCGCGGCCATGAGCCGCCGGAGGTGGTCGCGGCTCACGGCGGCCTCGTAGACGTGCGGCACACCGGCCAGTTCGGCGGCCCGGATGCCCACGTGATGCACCTGGACATGATCGGGATGACCGTAGCCACCGTTGGGGTCGTAGATGGTGACCACGTCGGCGGATTCCTCGACGAGGATCGCGGCCAGCCGGGCAGCGGCCTCCTCGACGTCGACGTTGCAGAACGCGGCGGGGTTCTCGTTCTCCGGCGTTCCCGCCATCCCGGAATCCGCGTAGTGGAGCAGCACCACACGCTGGGCGCCGAGCAGCGACGTCGACTCCTCCAGCTCGCGGCGCCGACGTTCGGCGAGTGATTCGCCGTCGGTCAGGATTCCGTCGGGGGCCTCGCCGAGCGCCCCGTCCGTCGCGGTGACGACGACGACGCGATGACCGGCGTCGGCGGCCTGACGCATGACGCCGCCCGTGGTGAACACTTCGTCGTCGGGATGGGCGTGGAAACACACCAGGACACTCATGAGCGCAATACTTGCACGTGCTGGAAGTCGCGGCCACGATCTGTGAGGCTCGACGCGTGCTCGGTACCTATCGTCAGATCTTCGCCGCCCCCGGCTCCGCAGCGTTCTCCGCCGCAGGATTCGTTGCGCGGGTACCGATCGCCATGGTCGGCATCGGCATCGTCACGATGCTGTCCGAACTGCGCGGCGACTACGCACTGGCCGGTGCCCTCGCCGCGGTGTTCGCGCTGACCTACGCGTTCATCACGCCGGTCGTGTCCCGGGCGGTGGACCGGTACGGGCAGTCCCGTGTCCTTCCCGTCGCGTCGGGGATCAGCGTGACGTCCATCGCCGCGATGCTGTTGTGCGTCCGGTTCGGGACGCCCGACTGGGTGCTGTTCGTGTGGGCAGTTCCCGCCGGCTGCATGCCCACGATCGGTGCGATGGTGCGCGCCCGCTGGACCGAGCTGTACCGCGGAACGCCACTGCTGCGGACGGCGTTCGCGTTCGAGGCGGTGGTGGACGAGCTGTGCTTCATCGCGGGACCGGTGGTCTCCGTCGGATTGTCCGTCACGGTGTTCCCCGAGGCGGGACCGCTCGCGGGTCTCGTCCTGCTGGTGGTCGGCACGCTCGCGCTCGTCGCTCAGCGCGGCACCGAGCCCCCCGTGCATGCAGCAACGCACGACGGCCGCCCGTCCGTCGTCCGGACGCCCGCCGTGTGGATCCTCGTGGCGGTGATGGTGTCGATGGGCACGATCTTCGGTGTCATCGACGTCGGTGCCATCGCCTTCACCCGAAGCCACCACGCACCCGCCTCCGCCACCGTGGTGCTCGCCCTGTTCGCGGCGGGTTCCGCTGTGGCGGGCATCGTGTTCGGCGCGATCCGGGTGTCGGCGTCGCTCCGGAAACAGCTGATGGTCGCGGTCCTCGCGGTGGCAGTGCTGACGGTTCCACTCCTTCTGGCGGACAGCATTCCGGCGCTCGCCGTCGCCTACGCGGTAGCGGGGATGACGGTGGCGCCGATCATGATCGTCACGACCGGTCTCGTCGAGCAGATCGTGCCCGCGGCCGCGCTGACCGAGGGCATCACCTGGATCGTCACCGGGCTGGGTGTCGGCGTCGCCGTGGGATCGGCACTCGCGGGCCGGATGATCGACGAATTCGGCACGACGGCGGGTTACGCGGTGGCGGCGGTCGCCGCGCTGCTGGCCTCTATGGTGACCCCATGGCTATTCGTGAAACAGTCGGCGTCGACGGAACGCCCCTCGTCTACTCGGTGACCGGTGACCCCGACGCGCGGGCCCTGGTGCTTCTGCACGGTTGGGCGCAGTCCTCGAAGTGCTGGGGCCCCGGGGTGCTCGACGAACTCGCGGCCCGCTACCGCGTCATCGCCGTCGACCTTCGCGGACACGGCTACTCGGGTGCGCCCGACACCGGCTACGCCGACTCCGCGATCTGGGCCGGGGACGTCGACGCGGTACTCACGGCCGAAGGTGTCACGTCGGGCGCCGTGCTCCTCGGCTGGTCCTACGGCGGCCTCGTGATCTGCGACTACCTGGCGTCGCACGGCACGTCCGCCGTCGACGGTGTGGTCCTCGTCGGAGCCATCACCAGCATCGGTCGCGGGGAGGCAGGCGGCAAGGTCGGTGCCGCGATGCGCGCGGCGATCCCCAGCGCGATGTCCGAGGAACCGCGCGAGGCGATCCGCGCGCTGGGTGCATTCGGCAACGCGCTCACCGGACCGCCGGAAGGCAAGGGCGCACAGTCGCAGGCGCTGTTCGGGGCCAGCCTCACCACCCCGCCCCGGGTGCGGGCCGCCCTCTTCAATCGGTCCGCGAGCCACGACGACCTGCTCCGGTCCCTCGACGTGCCGGTGCTCGTCCTGCACGGCACCGAGGACTCCGTCGTCGATGTCTCGGCTGGTAGGCACGCTGCAGAACTGATCCCGCAGGCGCGGGCGTCGTTCTGGGAAGGCTGCGATCACGGACCGTTCGTGGAGGATCCCGAGAGGTTCGTGAAGGAGGTCGGCGAGTTCGTCGACAACCTCGGTTAAAGGGGCCGATCGGTGAGGGAGCACTATGGAGTGGTGACGCCCATGCACAACTCGCGCCCCCGCAGGGTGGCCGTTCTCTCGGTCCACACCTCACCACTGGCGCAGCCCGGTACCGGCGATGCGGGCGGCATGAACGTCTACGTGCTGCAGTCCGCCATCCAAATGGCGCGTCGCGGCGTCGAGGTGGAAATCTTCACCCGGGCCACGTCGTCCGCCGACGCACCGGTACAGGAAGCGGCGCCGGGGGTCCTCGTCCGGAACGTCGTAGCGGGCCCGTTCGAGGGGCTGGACAAGCAGGATCTGCCCACACAGCTCTGCGCGTTCGTCGCCGGGGTGCTCCGCGAGGAGGCCCGCCACGAACCGGGCTACTACAACGTGGTGCACTCGCACTACTGGTTGTCGGGGCAGGTCGGCTGGCTCGCCCGCGACCGCTGGGGTGTGCCGCTCGTGCACACCGCGCACACGCTCGCCGCGGTCAAGAATCTGTCGCTGGCCGACGGTGACACTCCCGAACCGGCCGCCCGCCAGATCGGCGAGCAGCAGGTGGTGGCCGAGTCCGACCGGCTCGTGGCCAACACCACCGAGGAATCCGATCAGCTGGTCCGCCATTACGGCGCCGACCCGAACCGGATCGACGTGGTGGCGCCCGGCGCAGATCTGACGCGGTACCGGCCGGGTGACCGGGCCGCCGCCCGGGCGAAGCTGGGACTCGACCCGCGCGAGACCGTCGTGACGTTCGTCGGACGCATCCAGCCGCTCAAGGCGCCCGACGTCCTGCTCCGCGCCGCCGCCGAACTGATCGCCCGAGACCCCGAATCGACACTGCGGGTGCTCGTGGTCGGCGGTCCGTCCGGTTCCGGGCTGGCCCGGCCGGACGCGTTGATCGAACTCGCGTCCTCGCTCGGCATCGCCGCGTGGGTGACATTCCTCCCGCCGCAGGCGCCCGATCGGCTCGTCGACGTGTACCGGGCCTCGGATCTCGTTGCGGTGCCGAGTTATTCGGAGTCGTTCGGGCTGGTGGCCATCGAGGCGCAGGCCTGTGGCACGCCGGTGATCGCCGCGAACGTGGGCGGTCTCGGCGTCGCCGTCCGGAACGGCGAGACCGGGCTGCTCGTGGACGGGCACCGCACCGAGGACTGGGCGGCGGCGTTGCAGTCGCTGGTCTCCGAACCCGGCAGGCTCGCCGCGCTGGCCGCCGAGGCGCCGCGTCACGCGGAGAATTTCTCCTGGGAACACACCGCCGACGGACTCCTCGAGAGTTATCGGATGGCGACCGTCAACTACAACTACGGACACGGCCCCAGCGAATTCTCACCGCGTCGCGGACGCGGACTGTGGAAGCTGCGCAGGGCCGGGGGAGTGCGCGCATGAGCGACCTGGCCGACGTGATCGAGTCCGCCCTGACCGAACGTGAGATGGACTTCACGAGGAAGGACTCGACGCACTTCATCGTCGAGTTGCCCGGCGAGCGCAAGCTCAAGACCACCACGCTCCTGACCGTCGGCAAGCACGGTCTGCGCGTCGAAGCGTTCGTCTGCCGCAAGCCCGACGAGAACTTCGAAGGCGTCTACAAGTACCTGCTGCGGCGCAATCGCCGGCTGTACTCGGTGGCGTACACGATCGACAAGATCGGTGACATCTACCTGGTCGGCCAGATCGCCGAGCACGCGGTGACCGCGGACGAACTGGACCGGATTCTCGGGCAGGTGCTCGAGGCGGCCGACGGCGACTTCAACACTCTCCTCGAACTCGGTTTCGCCGGTTCCATCAAGCGCGAGTGGGAGTGGCGCGTCTCACGCGGGGAGTCGCTGGCGAACCTGAAACCGTTCGAACATCTCATCGAGGACTCGCAGCCCTGAGTGCTGGTTGACCGCCCGCGGACGCGAAATACGCACGGGTAGAGTTGCGACGAGCTTGTGACTGTTGTCACAGGTTAGGTACATGTTTCCGATGTTCACAGAAACTTGTACCGACAACTGCTGCTGCAACACTTCGAGGGAGAGGCCCCAGTGAGCTTCAAGAGCCCGTTTCCGGACGTCGAGATTCCGAACCTCAGTGTCTACGATTTCCTTTTCGGTCAAGTCGACCCGGCCGATGGGGACCGGCCCGCGCTGATCGACGGTGCCTCCGGCGCGGTCACCACCTACCGGTCGCTCATCGCCCAGATCGACGGGGTCGCCGGGGCGTTGGCCGAGCGCGGTCTCGCCGTCGGCGAGGTGGTGGGTCTGCATTCGCCGAACGTTCCCGCGTTCGCGTCGGTGTTCCACGGGATCCTGCGGGCCGGGGGTGTCGCGACCACCATCAACGCCCTCTACACCGCGGAGGACATCGCCAAGCAGCTCACCGACTCGAAGGCGAAGTTCCTGTTCACCGTCTCCCCACTGCTGCCGCAGGCCAAGGATGCCGCGGCCCGCGTCGGGATCCCGGTAGAGAACGTGATCGTCCTCGACGGCGCCGACGGGCACCCGTCGCTGAAAGATCTGCTGGCCGAGGGCGCCCCCGCCCCGGAGGTGTCGTTCGATCCGGCGACCCAGCTGGCGGTGCTGCCGTACTCGTCCGGGACCACCGGCCGGCCCAAGGGGGTGATGCTCACGCACCGCAACCTGGTGGCGAATGTGTGTCAGATCAACCCGCGGATGGGCATCGGTGCCGACGATAAACTGCTCGCGGTGCTGCCGTTCTTCCACATCTACGGGATGACGGTGCTGCTGAACGCGGCCCTGTACAACCGGGCGAGCTTGGTGACGATGCCGAAGTTCGACCTGGTCGAATTCCTGAAGATCGTGTCCGGGCAGAAGTGCACGTATGTGTTCATCGCCCCGCCGGTCGCGGTGGCGTTGGCAAAGCATCCGCTGGTCGACGATTACGACCTGTCGAGCGTGCATTCGATCTTCTCCGGCGCCGCCCCGCTGGATCAGGAGCTGGGCAAGGCCGTCGCGAACCGGCTCGGGTGCCGGGTGCGGCAGGGCTACGGGATGTCGGAGATGAGCCCGGTCTCGCACGCGATCCCGTTCGACCGTGACGACATCGCCCTGGACTCGGTGGGTCCGTCGATCGCGAACATGGAGTGCAAGCTGGTCGACCCGGCCACCGGGGAGGAGGTCGCCTACCCGGCGGAGGGTGTCAGTGAGCCGGGTGAGTTGTGGTGCAAGGGCCCGAACATCATGGCCGGGTACCTCGGCAACGACGAGGCCACCGCGGAGACCCTGGATGCGGACGGGTACCTGCACACCGGGGACATCGCGACCGTCGACTCCGAAGGTGTGGTGACGATCGTGGACCGGATGAAGGAGCTCATCAAGTACAAGGGTTACCAGGTGCCGCCCGCCGAACTGGAGGCGTTGCTGTTGACGCACCCGCAGATCGCCGACGCCGCCGTCATCGGGGTTCTCGACGACGAGGGTGAGGAGGTGCCGAAGGCGTTCGTCGTCCGCCAGCAAGGCGCCGACCTGGACGAGGCTGCGGTCATCGCGTTCGTCGCCGAGAGGGTGTCGCCGCACAAGAAAGTCCGCAAGGTCGAGTTCATCGACCTGGTGCCGAAGTCCGCCGCGGGCAAGATCCTCCGCAAGGATCTCCGGGCAAGCGAGGCCGGCCGGAGCTGACGGCAGGGGTTCACGGCGCGAGGGTTCCGGGAGGCATGCCAGGATGAACGGCATGAGTACCGGAACCCTTGTGCTGCTCCGCCACGGCGAGAGCGAATGGAATGCGCTCAACTTGTTCACCGGCTGGGTGGACGTCCACCTGACCGATAAGGGCATCGCCGAGGGCAAGCGTGCCGGCGAATTGCTGCTCGAGCACAACCTGCTCCCCGACGTGCTGTACACGTCGCTGCTGCGCCGCGCGATCAGCACCGCCAACATCGCGCTCGACACCGCCGACCGGCACTGGATTCCCGTCACCCGCGACTGGCGTCTCAACGAGCGCCACTACGGTGCCCTGCAGGGACGCAACAAGGCGCAGGTCAAGGACAAGTACGGCGACGAGCAGTTCATGCTGTGGCGCCGCAGCTACGACACCCCGCCGCCGCCGATCGAGGCCGGCAGCGAGTACAGCCAGGACACCGATCCCCGCTACGCGAACCTCGATGAGGTCCCACTGACGGAGTGCCTGAAGGACGTCGTCGTCCGCCTGATCCCGTACTGGGAAGACACCATCTCCGCCGACCTGAAGGCGGGCAAGACCGTGCTGATCACCGCGCACGGCAACTCGCTGCGCGCCCTCGTCAAGCACCTCGACGGAATCTCCGACGAGGACATCGCGGGCCTGAACATCCCGACGGGCATCCCGCTGCGCTACGACCTGGACGAGAACCTGAAGCCGCTCAACCCCGGTGGCACGTACCTCGACCCCGAGGCCGCTGCCGCGGGCGCCGCCGCGGTCGCGAACCAGGGCGGGAAGTAACCCGTGCGACCGGCCGGACGTCGCGTTCGCGGGACGTCCGGCCAACGGCAGGTTAACTGCGGACGAAGACTCCGGTTGCCGCGTGTGACGTGTGCGGAAATGCCCGGTCCCGGCGTAACCGGCCCGCCGCACGAACGTACGATTCAGGCGTGAGTGTTGTTCAGGCCGTCTTGCTTGCCATCGTGGGCGGCTTCGTCGGTTACCTCGTCGGTGGCGTGCTGATCCCCATGCTGTCCACCCGGCAGGCGCAGCGCATGGAAGAGCAGTCCGGGCTCACGATGTCGCAGGTGCTCGACCTGATCGTGCTGGCGTCCGAGAGCGGCATCGCCGTGGTCGACCAGTTCCACGACGTCGTCCTGTTCAACCCCCGCGCGGAGGAGCTGGGCTTGGTGCGGAACCGGCTCGTCGACGACCGGGCGTGGGTGGCGGCGCTCCGGGTCCTCGAGACCGGCGAACCCGTCGAGGTCGACCTGAGTACCAAGAACCCGCAGCGCGGACGCGATCGGATCGCGGTGCGCGGCACCGCACGTCTGCTCAGCAAGGAAGATCACAACTTCGTGGTCCTGTTCGCCGACGACGACTCCGAGCAGGTGCGGATGGAGGCGACCCGCCGCGACTTCGTCGCCAACGTCAGCCACGAGCTCAAGACCCCGGTCGGCGCGATGGGTCTGCTGGCGGAGGCACTCCTCGAATCGGCGGACGACCCCGATTCGGTCCGGCACTTCGGCGAACGCGTGCTCAGTGAATCCGTGCGGCTCGGCAAGATGGTCACCGAACTGATCGCGCTGTCGCGGCTGCAGGGCGCCGAGAAACTGCCCGACCTCGAGGCCGTCTCGGTCGACGAGGTGGTGGACGAGGCGCTGCAGCGTTGCAGGATCTCCGCGGAAGCCGCCGGCATCGCCGTCACGACGGACCACAACAGCGGCTACGAAGTGCTCGGCGACCGCGCCCTCCTCGTCACAGCGCTGTCCAACCTGGTGCAGAACGCCATCGCCTATTCGCCGAAGGGCACCCCCGTCTCGGTGAGCCGGTCGATCCGCGGCGACAACGTGGCGATCTCGGTGACCGACCGCGGCGAAGGCATCGCCAAGGCCGACCAGGAGCGCGTGTTCGAACGCTTCTTCCGCGTCGACAAGGCGCGGGCCCGCGCGACCGGCGGAACGGGACTCGGCCTCGCGATCGTCAAACACGTGGCCGCCAACCACAACGGATCGATCGACCTGTGGAGCAAGCCCGGAACAGGTTCGACGTTTACCCTGCAGATTCCTGCACACATCGAGACAGTGGACGCCGAGGGCGGAAACGTCGGGAAGAGAGAAACCGGTATGGAGGCCAAGCGATGACAAGTGTGCTGATCGTGGAAGACGAGGAGTCACTGGCCGACCCATTGGCATTCCTGTTACGCAAGGAAGGATTCGAGACGACGATCGTGGGCGACGGACCGTCCGCGCTCGCCGAGTTCGACCGGGCCGGTGCCGACATCGTCCTCCTCGACCTCATGCTGCCCGGCATGAGCGGCACGGACGTCTGCAAGCAGCTCCGCAGCCGGTCCGGTGTCCCCGTCATCATGGTGACGGCACGGGACAGCGAGATCGACAAGGTGGTGGGCCTCGAACTCGGCGCCGACGACTACGTGACCAAGCCGTACTCGGCGCGGGAACTGATCGCCCGCATCCGCGCGGTGCTGCGCCGCGGCGTCGACAGCGAACTCGACGTCGCACAGGACTCGGCCGTCCTCGAGGCGGGACCGGTCCGGATGGACGTCGAACGTCACGTGGTCCAGGTGAACGGCGAGGCCGTCACGCTGCCGCTCAAGGAGTTCGACCTCCTCGAGTACCTGCTGCGGAACTCGGGCCGGGTGCTCACCCGCGGGCAGCTGATCGACCGGGTGTGGGGCGCGGACTATGTCGGCGACACCAAGACCCTCGACGTGCACGTCAAGCGTCTGCGCTCGAAGATCGAGACCGACCCGGCCAAGCCGGAGCATCTCGTCACCGTCCGCGGCCTGGGCTACAAACTGGAGGCGTGAGCGGACGCCGATCCGCCACAGTTGCAAACGAATTCGTCAGCCGCGCAGGAAATTGCCTGTGCGGCTGACGAATTCGTGGGCGTGTCAGAACGGGTTGTACACGTAGACGCCGCGAAACGGCGCCGAGATGATCTGCGTGATGGCGTGCTCGCGACCCTGGTCGTCGAACTGCCTGCAGTAGACCGCGACGTAGTGTCCGTCGCCCTTGCACTCGATGACCCGACCGGTGCCGTACGGGCTCAGCACAATTGCCCGGTCACCCTTGTCGCCGAAGGCACCCGGATCGAACGGTGCGACGAAGTTGGCCGTCTTGTCGTAGAAGGTGTTCCAGTCCGGGGTCGGCTGGGCGGACGCGGTCGGCGCGAGGGCGAGCGTCGCGGCGGCGGTCAACAGGGCACCGGTCAGAATTCGAGCGAACATGATCTCTCCTGTCATGGCTGTGCCCGGAATGGGGCCGTGACGGGTAAATCGACCGGTGGGTCTGATGCGTTACTCGGCAGCCTTCTTCTGCGCCGCGGCGGTGGCGGGATGGACGGCGACGAGGCCGAGGCCGGCCCTGCGTTTGCACATCTTCGCCAGCTCCGAGTACGCGGCCTTGCCGAGCAGTTCCGTCAGCTCGGGTGCGTACGACTGCCAGACGGCCTTGGCGCCCACGTGGGCGTCGGGGGAGCCCGAGCAGTACCAGTCCAGGTCCGAGCCGCCCTCGCCCCAGCCGCGCCGGTCGTACTCGCTGATGGTGGTCTTGAGGATCTGCTCGCCGTCCGGGCGTTCGACCCACTCCTGAGTGCGGCGGATCGGGAGCTGCCAGCACACGTCGGGCTTGACCTCGAGTGGTTCGATTCCGCGCTTGAGTGCCATCGAGTGGAGCGCGCAACCGACGCCGCCCTCGAAGCCGGGGCGGTTCAGGAAGATGCAGGCGCCCTGATACCGGCGGGTGCGCAGCGCGGGCTCGTCCTCGAGGTCGTCCTCCTCGACGTAACCCTTCTTGCCGAGACCCTTCTCCATGAACTGCCAGTCCGCGGGTGTGAGCATCTTCACTGACCGGTTCAGCTTCTCCAGGTCCTCCTCGTCGGAGAGGAACGCGCCGTGGGAACAGCAGCCGTCGTCGGGCCTGTCGCCGATGATGCCCTGGCAGGCGGGGGTGCCGAACACGCAGGTCCAGTGCGAGAGCAGCCACGTCATGTCCGCGGCGATGATGTGCTCGGCGTTGTCGGGATCGGGAAACTCGACCCATTCACGAGCGAAGTCGAGGGGTACTTCCGGGCTGGGCGTCATCTTGTGTGAACGCCCTGCTTTACGTGCTGTCACAAAGCCCGACGGTAGACCCAGTACCGTGTCAATGTGCGACTAGGGGTACTCGACGTCGGAAGCAACACCGTCCATCTTCTCGTAGTGGACGCCCACAGGGGCGGCCACCCCACACCGATGAGTTCGACCAAGTCGACTCTGCGGTTGGCGGAGAACACCGACGACCGGGGTGACATCACCCCCCAGGGTGCGGATCGCCTGGTATCGACGGTGTCAGACTTCGCCAGCATCGCGAAGACGTCGGGGTGCGGTGAGCTCATGGCGTTCGCCACCTCCGCCGTGCGCGACGCCAACAATTCGGACGCCGTGCTCGAGCGAGTGCACACCGAGACCGGGGTGGCACTCGAGGTTCTGTCGGGTGTCGACGAGGCCCGGCTGACGTTCCTCGCTGTGCGCCGCTGGTTCGGGTGGAGCGCGGGCCGCATCCTGAACCTCGACATCGGAGGCGGATCCCTCGAGCTGACGGCGGGTGGTGACGAGGACCCGGACGTCGCGCTGTCGCTGCAACTCGGCGCGGGACGGCTCACCCGGGACTGGCTCGAAGCCGACCCGCCGGGCAAGCGTCGGGTGGCCGTGCTGAGGGATTGGCTGGACGCCGAACTGACCGTCCCGTCCAAGGAACTGCGCGCGGCGGGGCAGTGGGATCGGGCCGTCGGCACGTCCAAGACGTTCCGCTCGCTGGCCCGGCTGACGGGCGCGGCACCCTCCGGCGCGGGCCCGCGGGTCAAGCGCACCCTCACCGCCAGCGGTCTCAGGCAACTCATAGCTTTCATTTCGCGGATGACGGCCTCGGACCGTGCAGAATTGGAAGGGGTGAGCTCCGACAGGTCGCAGCAGATCGTGGCCGGAGCACTCGTTGCGGAGGCCAGCATGAGAGCACTGGGCGTGGAAGAACTGGAAATCTGCCCCTGGGCTCTGCGTGAGGGTTTGATCCTTCGCAAGCTCGATACGGAAATGGGCGGTGAATTGATGGTGGGTGCTCGATGACCGAGGACAGTCAGCAGATCTCTGTTTCAGAGCTGCTCAAACGCAACGGACAGCAGGTGGAGTCCCGGGGCGGGCGGCGTCGTCGCGGCGTCAAGGGGGGAATCTCCGTTGCCGAGCTGACCGGCGAAATTCCGGTAGTTCGGGATCCGTCCGATTCGCGGGCACTCGAACCCGAACCCGAACCGGAATCTGCCGCGCCCGAGCCGCCGCGCACCACCGCACCGGCGGCGCCGTCCGTGCGTGCAGACGGGCGCACCGCAGTATTCAAGGCTCCCGTCGACGACGAAGACGATGACGACGAGCCCATCGCCAGTCGCCCCGCCGGTCGTGGCCGCGGAGTGGTGTCGGGTGGGACGTCGCGTGATCACCAGGGAACCTGGGTCAGCCGCTCCGTCCAGAAGGAACGGCCGGCGCCCGAGGCCGCCGCGCCCGCACCGGCGCCCACCGTGGCCGCCCCGGCCGTGAAGAAGCCGGAGCCCGCGCCGACCGTCGCCGCTCCCCGCGTGAAGCCGGCGCCGAAGCCCGACACCCCGGCCAAGGCCGAACCGGCGGCGAAGACCGCAGCGCCTGCCAAGCCCGCCGCGCCTGCCAAGCCCGAGGTGCCGGCGAAAACGGAGGCGCCGGTGAAAACCGGAACCGCAACGAAGGCCGGTCCCGCAGCGCCGACGAACGGCGCGTCGAAGTTCGTCGAGACGCCGAAGCCCGAGGCTCCCGCCAAGGCGAAGCCCGAACCCGCGCTGCTGTCCGGCTCGACTCTGGCCGGTGACCTGATGCGGCAGTCCCGGGACTCGGACGCGGCGAACGCGGGCGAGGAGACGGACCTCATCGAGGCCGCCACCGACGACGCGGACACCGAGAAGCGCGAGGGCGACGCGCAGAAGCCCGAGAGCCCTCGCCGTTCCCGCAAGGAGGCGAAGGCAGAGAAGGCCGAGACCGCGAAAGCGGAGAAGGCGGGCAAGCAGGACGAGGCAGGCGAGAACTCCACCCGCGAGTGGGCCGTCCTCATCGGTCAGGGCGTCGTAGCCGTGATCGCCGGGGCCCTGCTCTTCAAGGGTTTCGAGAAGCTGTGGGACGTCTTTCCGTGGGTCGCGCTGATTCTGGCGCTGCTCGTCATCGTGGGACTGGTCGCGATGGTCCGCATCCTGCGTCGCACCGACGACATCACCAGCTTCGTGATCGCCGTCGTGGTCGGGATGATCGTCACTCTGGGGCCGTTAGCCTTCATGCTTGCGTCGGGCTGAGTTGCTCATGGTCGGGGACAGTGGGCACGGGCAGGTTCGACCGTCACCGCGCGGGCGGAAGGTACTGGTGGGCCTGTCGACGGCCTCGGTGTACCCGGAGAACACGGAGGCTGCGTTCCGGTATGCGGCCGATCTGGGATACGACGGCGTCGAACTGATGGTGTGGGCCGAATCGGTCAGCCAGGACATCGGGGCCGTTGCCGGGCTGGTGCGCAGGTACGCGATTCCGGTCCAGGCGATCCACGCGCCGTGCCTGCTCATCTCGCAGCGGGTGTGGGGTGCCGACCCGGTCGCGAAGCTGGAGCGTTCCGTCCGCACCGCCGAGTCGCTCGGGGCGACGAGTGTTGTGGTGCACCCCCCGTTCCGCTGGCAGCGCCGGTACGCCGAGGGATTCGCCGATCAGGTGGCCGAACTGGAACAGCGCAGCGATGTGGTCGTCGCGGTGGAGAACATGTTCCCGATGCGGGCGGACGGTTTCTTCGGCAGCAAGGAGAGGTCCGCGCAGCGGCTCCGGAAGCGGGGCGGACCGGGGGCGGCGCTGTCGGCGTTCAGCCCGTCCTACGACCCCACCGATTCGGGACACGCCCACTACACCCTGGATCTGTCCCACACGGCCACGGCCGGAATGGACGCGATGAAGCTGGCGGAGCGTATGGGGGAGGGCCTCGCGCATCTTCACCTCGCCGACGGTCGGGGCGCGTCGATGGACGAGCACCTGATCCCCGGCCACGGCGCCCAGCCGTGCGCGCAGTTGTGCCGTCATCTCGTCGACACCGGATTCGACGGGCAGGCGGTGATCGAGATCAACACGCAGAACGCCCGGACACAGCGGGAACGGTCCTCGATGCTCGCGCAGGCGCTGGCGTTCGCCCGGGAGCACCTCGAACCGGGTCGCGCCGCCTCGGGGTCGCCCCGCAGCCACTCCGGTGGCGATCACGACGACACCTGAGATATCTGCCGCGTCACTGCTGCGGTAGGCTCGTCGCCATATTGGATAGTTTTAGTATCTAGCGGTGGGGTATCCGAGGTCGAGAGTCGACGAGCCGAAGGAGGGGCCGTGCGCGTTTCCGAGTTGGTCGCCCGTACCGGCGTTCCGCTCGCGACGGTGAAGTACTACCTGCGCGAAGGTCTGCTGATGCCGGGCGAGGCGACGAGCGCCACCCAGGCCCGGTACGGCGAGAAGCACGTCGAGCGGCTGGGCCTCGTCAAGGCGCTGGCCGGAGCCGGACTCCCGATTCCGCGCATCCGGGAGATCCTCCGGCTCGTCGACCATCCCCACGGCTCGCTGTTCGAGGTGCTCGGCGAGGCCATCGCGCAACTCCCGCCCTACCTCGACGCCTCCGCCGACGACACGGACGAGTTCCCGCGGGCACGCGCCGTCCTCGACAGGCTCGGGCAGGTGTACGACCCGCGGTACGTCGCGGTCGGCCAGCTCGAACGCGCGCTCGAGGGGCTCGAAGAAGCAGGCATCCCGATGACCGAGGAGCGGCTCGAGGCCTACGGGCGGCACGTGCGCGGAATCGCCGAGATCGACATCGGACTCATGCCCACCGAATCGGCCGAGGACGCGATCCGCTACGCGGTGCTCGGCACGGCCATCTACGAGCCGGTGATCGCCGCGATGCGCCGCCTCGCACACCAGGACGTCGCGCAGAAGCGTCTCCGGAACCCCGAAGAACAGGATCAGCAGTGAGCTCAACTCCCTTCCGCGACCTCAACGTCCTCACCGCTGCCGGTGACGGGACCTATCAGGCGTCGATCGACCCGATCTGGACGATCGGCCCCAAGGTGCACGGCGGTTCGATGATGTCGCTCTGCGCGGCCGCGGCCCGCAGGCGACTGCTAGACGAGAACGGCGACGCCGAGCTGTCCCGGGTGCAGCCCCTCGCGGTCGGTGCCAACTACCTGTCCGCTCCCGATCCCGGCGAGGTGACACTGTCGACGACGCTGCGCAAGCAGGGCAAGCAGGTGTCGTTCGTCGACGTGGAGCTGATGCAGGGCGACCGCGTGGCCGTGCACGCGTCGGTCACGCTCGGCGTCCCCGACGTGGGGGAGCCGCAGTACAACGGCGACCACGCCCTGTCCCAGCTCCCGGTGGAACCGCCCGCCGATGCCGTCGTGCTCACGGCCGACCATCCGATGGGGCAGATCGTCCACGTGTCGCAGGGCTGCGACATGCGGGTCGACGGGACGTCAGCGCACTTCCTGACCGGCAACCAGGGCGAACCCGAGGTGCGCATGTGGGTGCGACCGCGCGCGGGCGACGAGGACGATCCCTACACGGCGGCCCTGTTCGCAATCATGACCGGAGACATCAGCGCCCCCGTGACGATGAACCGCGGCATGTTCGGCTGGGCGCCCACGGTGCAGCTGACCACCTACCTGCGCAGGCAGCCGGCACCGGGGTGGCTGCGCGTGATGGCCAGCAGCACGGTGCTCGGCGACGCGTGGTTCGAGGAGGACCACACCGTCCTCGACTCCACCGGGGCGATCGTCGTGCAGAGCCGGCAATTGGCGATGATCCCCCGCTAGGAAGGCGCCGCAGAGCGTCGTGGCAGGCTGTTCGGCATGACGAGAATTGCGGTAATCGGAGGCGGCAAGATCGGCGAGGCCCTCATCTCGGGGCTTCTGCAGGCAGGTCACGCCGTCAAGGATCTGGTGGTGGCCGAGCAGCATCCGGCGCGCGCCGACGAGCTGGCCGCGGCGTACTCGGTGCGCGTCACCACTCCCTCCGACGCCGCCGAAGGCGCCGACGTCATCGTGATGGCCGTCAAGCCGGGCGACGTCGAGGCCGCGCTCACCGAGGTGTCCAAGGTGGAACTCGACGGCGAGCGCGAGCAGTTGCTCGTGTCGCTCGCCGCCGGTATCCCCACCGCCTTCTACGAGACGAGACTGCCCGCCGGGTTCCCGGTGGTCCGGGTCATGCCCAACACGCCCATGCTGGTCGGTGAGGGCGTCAGCGTGCTCGCACCCGGCAGGCACGTGAAGAAGGAGCACCTCGAACTGGTGCGCGGCGTCCTGTCGTCGGTCGGCAAGGTCGTCGTCGTCCCCGAATCGCAGATCGATGCCGTCACCGCCGTCTCCGGCTCCGGTCCGGCCTATTTCTTCCTGGTAGCCGAGGCCATGATCGAGGCGGGCGTCGGGCTCGGACTGACCCGGGCGACCGCATCCGAACTGGTCGTGCAGACCATGGTCGGCTCCGCAGCAATGCTCGACAGGTCGGGGGAGAGCGCAACCGAACTTCGTGCCGCCGTGACTTCGCCCGGCGGAACCACCGCGGCGGCGATCCGCCAGCTGGAAGGAAACGGGCTCCGAACAGCTTTTTTCGACGCTCTCGAAGCCGCGAAGATTCGTTCCGCCGAACTCGGCACGTCAACCGAATGAATATTCGATTGCCCACACCCGTCGCAGTAACCCCATCCGTCCCGCTAAGCTCGAAGTAGCACGTGCGTGTCTGTTCCGCCGGAGGGGAAGCCGGCGGCGCGAGACGTGCCGGAGGTAAGTGGTTGATGACGTCTGCAAAAAAGCCATCCAAGGGCTCGGCCCCGGACGGACAACCGGCACTGGCCGGAACGCAATTTCTCACCGTCGCCGAGGTAGCGACGCTGATGAGAGTGTCCAAGATGACTGTGTATCGGTTGGTGCACAGCGGCGAACTGCCCGCCGTCCGTGTGGGCCGCTCGTTCAGAGTGCATGCGAAAGCAGTGCACGACTACCTCGAAACCTCGTACTTCGACGCCGGTTGACCGATCGGCACGAAGAGGGTCACCTCGGTTTCGCCGGTTGCGGTGCGACCTAGTTTTCAGAGAGAGGACCCGCACCGGTACGATTAGCGACTGTCGTACCAGCCAGCTGGTGTCGTAAGGCGCTGAGCTAGTTAAAACGAGGCCCAGGCGCCAGAGCGGCGCAGGCGTACGTGACCGGCGTGCGCAGGAACGCTAGAGAAGAACGTGAGGGACACCCGCTATGGGTTCAGTGATCAAGAAGCGACGCAAGCGCATGTCGAAGAAGAAGCACCGCAAGCTGCTTCGCCGCACCCGAGTGCAGCGCAGGAAACTCGGTAAGTAAAGAGTTGCGTCTGGATGCCCGTCACCTCCGGTGGCGGGCATCCGTCGTTTCGCCGACCCCTCCGCGTATTGGGCGGCCGACCAATTGTCGTTGTGCGGAGCGCCATCCCCCTCCTGCACGTATCGTTGACGTCACTCGCTACGTGATCGGGGGTCCTAGTGGTTGTGAGTGACGGAGACAGTACTACGCGAACGGCGGTGCCGCGCGTCGTGCTGGTCACCGGGGCAAGCAGGTTTCTGGGTGGGTACCTGGTCACCCGGCTCGCTCAGAATCCGGACATCGAGCGGGTCATCGCGGTGGACGCGGTGTCGCCGAGCAAGGACATGCTGCGCCGCATGGGCCGCGCCGAGTTCGTGCGCGCCGACATCCGGAATCCCTTGATCGGCAAGGTCATTCGCAACGCCGAGGTCGACACCGTGGTGCACGCGTCGACGCTGGCGCGCCCGCCGAAGTCGGGCAGTCGCGCGGCCATGAAGGACATGAACGTCATCGGCGCGATGCAGTTGTTCGCCGTCTGCCAGAAGGCGCCGACGGTCCGGAAGGTCGTGCTGCGCTCGGCCTCCGTGGTGTACGGCTGCAGCGCCAAGGACCCGGCCAAGTTCACCGAGGAAATGAGTGCCCGGCGGCGTCCCGCGGGCGCCTACGCACGGGACTGCATCGAGATCGAAGGATATCTGCGCGGAATGGGGCGCAGGCGCCCCGACATCGCCGTGTCGATTCTCCGCCTCGCACCGCTGGTCGGGCCCCGCCTCAACGCGACCGTCGCGCAGTACCTCACCTCACCGGTGGTGCCGACCATTCTCGGACGCGACGCACGCCTGCAGGTGCTGCACGAGGAGGACGCGCTCGCCGCACTGGAACGGGCCACGGTGTGGGGTCCGGCGGGCACGTTCAACGTCGCCGGCGACGGCGTGGTCATGATGTCCCAGGCCATCCGTCGCGCCGGGCGGATCGAGGTCCCGATGCCGTTCGGGTTGTTCCGCAACGTCGGACGTGCGCTGATGGGTCCGGTGATGCGGTCGTACACCACCGAGCAACTCGAGTACTTCCACTTCGGTTGCGGACTCGACACCACCCGCATGCGAAGCGAACTATCCTTCGAGCCACGGTGGACCTCGATGCAGGCGCTCGACGACTTCGCTCGCGCGGCAGGCGTCAAGCCGATCATCAAGAACGAATGGGTCGACGCAGCAGAAAACGCACTACTCGCTCTTACCGGCACGGCGAAAGGAGAGAGGTGAACGAAGTGGCGAAGGTCATTCCGTTGCACGGTGCGACAGCCGCGCGCGGGGCCGCTATCGGACGTTCGAGGCGTGAGCAGAGCGAGAGCCGACATCCGTCCGCGATGCCTCCACCCCCCGTGATCACCCCACCCGAGCCCGTCACCGAGTCCTCGGCCGTCGACGCCGTCCGCAACGCCCTGGCCGAGCAGATCGTCAACACCGCCGAGTTCGTGCGCCGCCGGCTGTCGGGTGACTATCACGTCGACGACTTCGGCTACGACCCGCACTTCGCCGAGAACGTGTGGCTCCCGATCCTGCGGCCGCTGTTCGACAAGTGGTTCCGCGTCGAGGTCAGCGGTCTGGAGAACATCCCGTCGACCGGTGGCGCGCTGGTGGTCGCCAACCATGCCGGTGTCCTGCCCATCGACGGTCTGATGACGTCCGTTGCCGTCCACGACCATCACCCCGCGCATCGCCCGCTGCGGATGCTGGCCGCCGATCTGGCCTTCGAGATGCCGCTGGTCGGCGGTGTCGCCCGCAAGGCCGGGCACACCCTCGCGTGCCACCCGGACGCCGTGCGCCTCCTGCAGGACGGGGAGGTCGCGGCCGTGTTCCCCGAAGGTTTCAAGGGCATCGGCAAACCGTTCAGCGAACGCTACAAGCTGCAGCGGTTCGGCCGCGGCGGTTTCGTGTCCGCCGCCATGCGGACCGGTGCGCCCATCATTCCGTGCTCGATCGTCGGGTCCGAGGAGATCTACCCGAAGATCGGCGAACTGGGGACGCTCGCCCGGCTGCTGGGGATGCCGTACTTCCCGGTGACCCCGCTGTTCCCGCACTTCGGACCGCTCGGCCTCGTTCCGCTGCCGTCGAAGTGGTACATCGAGTTCGGCAAGCCGATCGTCACCGACACCTACGACGTGGCGGCGGCCGACGATCCGATGGAACTGTTCGAGGTCACCGACCACGTCCGGGAGACCATCCAGCAGACGCTCTACCGGCTCCTCGCGAAGCGCCGCAACGTGTTCCTCGGCTGAATCGCTGAACCGGCGGCTCAGGCCGCCTGTTCGCGGCGGCGCGCGACGATCGCGGCGAGTGCGCCGCCGGCAGCGCCGAGGAGCAGCGCCGTGGGGACGCCGATCTTGGCAGCCTTGCGTCCGGTCCGGAAGTCGCGGATCTCCCAGCCCCGGTTCTTGGCGAGCTCGCGCAGATCGGTGTCGGGGTTGATCGCGACGGCCGTGCCGACGAGCGACAGCATCGGTACGTCGTTGTGACTGTCCGAGTACGCGGTGCAGCGCTTGAGATTGAGCCCCTCGCGGACGGCCAGGGCGCGCACGGCGTGCGCCTTGCCGAGGCCGTGCAGGATGTCGCCGACCAGACGCCCTGTGAACATCCCGTCCTCGCTCTCGGCCACCGTGCCGAGGGCCCCCGTGAGGCCGAGGCGTTTCGCGATGACCTGGGCCAGCTCCACCGGGGTCGCGGTGACGAGCCACACCTGCTGACCGGCGTCGAGGTGCATCTGCGCCAGTGCGCGGGTGCCGGGCCAGATCTTGTCGGCGATCACCTCGTCATAGATCTCCTCACCGAGCCGGGCGAGCTCGGCCGTCGACCGTCCGGAGACGAAGGAGAGGGCCTTCTCCCGGCCGGAGGCGACGTCGTCGCTGCTCTCCTTGCCGGTGATGCGGAACTTGATCTGCTTCCACGCGAAGTCCACGAGGTCGGACGTCTTCAGGTACTTGCGGGCCGCGAGTCCGCGGGCGAAGTGGATGATCGAGGCGCCCTGGACCATCGTGTTGTCGACGTCGAAGAACGCGGCCGCCGTGAGGTCGAGAGGAACGTCGTGTTCCACCACCTCGGTATCCTCGCCGGACGCGACGTGAAGTGCGAGGGCCGCATCGGCACTCGCCTCACCTGCGACGTTGGCACGTACCTCGGCTTCGCTGGGTCCCAGCGGATTCCTGAACTGGCGTCGGCCCGGGAGGATGATCCCCGCCAGACCTGAACCGAAACCCGTGCCGTTCGGTAGTGATCGCGCAGGCACTCGCACCTCCCGTATCGCAGAAGCCTCTGGGAGCAGCCTATCCCCCGAATCGGGGACGGGGCGGGTGGATGGCCGTGCAGGGGGGACTGTGTGACGTTCATCTCCGAGTCGATTGGCGTCTGTGGACCCCGAAACGGCACAGTGACTCCACCGGACCCGTCGAAAGGAAGTGGCGAGGCATGAGCACGGACGGACACGAGGTGACGCTTCTCACGAGGGCGGGGTGCGGTGCGTGCGCGCCGGCCCGCGAGCGGCTGCTGGTGGTGTGCGAGGAGTTCGGGCTGGAACTGACGTGCATAGACGTCGACGAGGCGGCGGCCACGGACCCCGAATTGCGGGCCGAATTCGGCGACCGATTGCCGGTGGTATTGCTCGACGGACGTGAGCACAGTTACTGGGAGGTCGACGAAGAGCGCCTTCGCTCGGATTTACGCAAGTAAGGGAACCCTAAAAGGGGGATCTTCCGATGCCGTGCAGGTAGGACCGCATGTCGCGCAGTCGCAGCGACTTTGTGCATGGGTTCACAAGCAGTTACCGTGGTGTGAACAATTCCCCGGAGCATCGTGAAGAACGGCATCGAATGCCGGTCGGACGAGGAGCCAACGACGTGACCGAAACGCACCAGACGCATGGGTCTGTGGCCCCTGGCGTCACGGGGGCGGTCGGGCAGTCTGTGGTCGGGTCTCCGGCCCCCTCGGTCGCCGGCGCGGCTCCGCTCCCCGAATCGCGGGACATCCCCCAGGCTACGGTGACGCGCCTCGCGACGTACCTGCGGGTCCTCGGAGTGCTGACGGAACGCGGCACGATCATCGTCTCGAGCGAAGAACTCGCCGCCGCTTCCGGTGTCGGTTCCGCGAAGCTCCGCAAGGACCTTTCCTTCCTGGGGCCGAACGGTGTGCGCGGCGTCGGCTACGACGTGACGCGCCTGCGGGCCCGCATCGAGCGAGCACTCGGCCTGGACCGCGGACACAAGGTGGTGCTCGTCGGCGTCGGAAACCTCGGCCAGGCGCTCGCCGGCTACGGCGGCTTCGGCCGTCGCGGGTTCTCCATGGTCGGACTGTTCGACAGCGACCCGGCGCGGGTCGGTGCGCCGGTGGGCGACCTCACCGTGCGGCACGTCGACGAACTCGAACAGGCCTGCGCCGAACTCGAGGCCACCATCGGTGTCATCTCGACGCCCGACGAGGCGGCGCAGGAAGTCGCCGACCGTCTGGTGCGCGCCGGACTGCGCTGCATCCTCAGCTTCTCCCCGACTTCGCTCGACGTCCCCGATCACGTCGAGATGCGCCGCGTCGACCTCGCGGTCGAAATGCAGGTCCTCTCGTTCAACAGCGCACGCAACACGGAATCGGTCCCCACCGCTCCCCGCGTCCGCATCGGACATTCGGCTGTCCCGTCCACCGCACCAAGAAACGGATCAGTGATCGCGCCGTGAGTGTTCTGCTTGTCGGGGTCTCGCACAGGACGGCCCCGGTGCCGGTTCTCGAGCGGGTAGCTGTCACCGACACCGATCGCCCGAAGCTGACGGACAAGCTTCTGGCGTCGTCGCACATCTCGGAGGCGATGATCGTCTCCACCTGCAACCGGGTGGAGATCTACGCCGTCGTCGATGCGTTCCACGGTGCGCTGTCCGAGGTCGGCGAATTGCTTGCCGACCACTCCGGGCTGGATCTCACCGATCTGCACCGGCACGCGTACGTCCGCTACAGCGAGGCTGCGGCGGAGCACCTGTTCGCCGTGGCCAGCGGCCTCGACTCGATGGTGATCGGCGAGCAGCAGATCCTGGGGCAGATCAGGACCGCCTACGCGTCTTCCGACGCCCAGCAGGCCGCGGGCCGCACGCTGCACGAACTCGCGCAGCAGGCGCTGCGCGTCGGCAAGCGGGTGCACTCGGAGACGGGCATCGACTCGGCGGGCGCGTCCGTCGTGTCCGTGGCCCTCGACCGGGCTGCCGGCATCGTCGGCGACGGCGGACTGGCCGGACGCACCGCCGTCGTGGTCGGCGCCGGATCCATGGGTGGCCTGTCGGTCGCGCACCTCACGCGTGCCGGGATCGGCCGCATCGTCGTCGTGAATCGCACCAAGGAGCGTGCGGAGCACCTCGCCGACACCGCCCGGTCCAACGGTGTGGAGGCGGATGCCCTCGAGCTGAGTGAACTCCCGGCCGCGATGGCCCAGGCGGACGTCCTCGTGACCTGTACCGGCGCGGTCGGCGCCGTCGTCACGCTCGCGGACACCCACCGGGCGCTGGTACAGCCCGGCCGCGACGCCGAACGCCCCCTCGTCATCTGCGACCTCGGACTGCCCCGCGACGTGGAGCCCGCCGTGTCGGGCCTGCCCGGGGTCACCGTCCTCGACATGGAATCGCTGCAGCGCGATCCCGCCGCAGGCGCCGCCGCATCCGACGCCGACGCCGCCCGGACGATCGTCGCCGCCGAACTCGCCAACTACCTCGCCGGCCAGCGGCTGGCGGAGGTCACGCCGACCGTCACCGCCCTGCGCCAGCGCGCCGCGGACGTGGTCGAGGCGGAGCTGATGCGCCTGGATTCGCGTCTGCCCGGACTCGACGACCCCGAGCGCGACGAGGTCGCACGCACCGTGCGGCGAGTGGTCGACAAACTCCTCCACGCTCCCACGGTCAGGGTGAAGCAGCTCGCCTCCGCACCCGGTGGCGACTCCTACGCCGCCGCCCTGCGTGAGCTGTTCGAACTCAGCCCCGGGTCCGTCGAGGCCGTCGCCAAGCCCACCGACCTCGGCGGCGCCACCGACCTGAGCGCCATCGACATCACGGATGGCTTCATCGCCGGCCAGGACCCGCGCCTGCGCCGCTTCGTCACAGACGACAACCATGGGAAGGAATCGCAGGCATGAGCGCCGTCGGCACCCGTACGCTGCGGATCGGAACCCGTGGGAGTGAGCTCGCGACCACCCAGGCCGGAACCGTGCGTGACGCACTGATCTCGGCCGGGCACGACGCCGAGCTCGTCATCATCAAGACCAAGGGCGACCAGTCCATGGAATCGGTGGAGAAGATCGGAGTCGGCGTCTTCACCGCCGAACTCCGGGAAGCGCTCGCCGACGGACGCGTCGACGTGGCCGTCCACTCCTACAAGGACCTGCCGACCGCCCCCGACGAACGGTTCACCATTGCCGCCATCCCGCCGCGCGAGGATCCCCGCGACGCGCTCGTGGCCCGCGACGGACTGGTACTCGGTGAACTGCCCGCCGGTTCGAAGGTCGGCACGTCCGCACCGCGGCGCACGTCGCAGCTCCGGGCGCTGGGCCTCGGCCTCGACATCCGCCCGCTGCGCGGCAACCTGCAGCGGCGCCTCGGCAAGGTCGAGTCCGGCGAACTCGACGCGGTCGTCCTCGCCCGAGCGGGCCTGGCGCGGATCGGACGACTGGACCTGATCACCGAGTCCATCGAACCGGTCCAGATGCTGCCCGCACCCGCGCAGGGCGCGCTCGCCGTCGAATGCCTGTCGGCGAACACAGCGCTCGTCGCGATCCTGTCGGAGCTCGACGACCCGAACAGCCGCGCAGCCGTCACGGCGGAACGCGCACTGCTCGCCGAGCTCGAGGCCGGCTGCACCGCGCCCGTCGGCGCCATCGCCGAGGTCGTCGAATCACTCGACGACGACGGCCGCATCTTCGACGAACTGTCCGTCCGGGGCTGCGCCGCAGCCATCGACGGTTCCGACGTCATACGCACGGGGGCCGTGGGCTCCCCGGAGAACGCCGAAGAACTCGGCCGCTCCGTCGCGCGCGAGCTTCTCGAGCTCGGTGCGCGGGAGCTGATGAATGTCACCGAGGCCGGTGATGCCGATGTTTGATGTGCGAAGGCCGACTGATCGGCCGATCCGCTTCCTGTACCCATCTCGACACATGATCGCACTGGAGAATTACCGATGAGCCGAGTCCGTAAGAACACCCCCGGACGAATCCTGTTCGTGGGATCCGGACCGGGCGATCCGGCACTGCTCACCGTGCACGCACGGGACGTCCTTGCCGCAGCGACCCTCGCCTTCACCGACCCCGACGTCGACAAGGGCGTCACGGTCCTGGTGGGCACCGACCTGGGCGTCGACGCCGAGACCGGTGAGCCGCTCGCGGAGGTCCGTCCCGCACTGGGTGAGCCGGCGGAGGTCGCGAAGACCCTCGTCCACGAGGCGAAGAACGGCCACGACGTCGTGCGGCTGGTGTCCGGCGATCCGCTGACCACCGACTCCGTGATCGCCGAGGTCACCGCCGTCGCCCGCACCCAGGTGCAGTTCGAGGTCCTGCCGGGCCTGCCGTCCGCGTCCGCCGTCCCGTCCTACGCCGGTATGGCACTGGGGTCGGGACACACCGAGGCCGACGTCCGCGGCGAGGTCGACTGGGCCGCCCTGGCCGCCGCACCCGGACCACTGGTCCTGCATGCCACGTCGGGTCATCTCGCCGAGACGGCGAGCGCCCTCGTCGAGCACGGCCTGGCTCCGCAGACCCCGGCCGCCATCACGGTCCGCGGCACCACCCGCCAGCAGCGCACCGTGGAGGCAACCCTCGCGACGCTGAACGAGGCCGGTTCCGAACTGGTCGGTTCGCTGGTCGTGACGGTCGGCAAGGTCGTCGCCCAGCGCAACAAGATGTCCTGGTGGGAGTCGCGCGCACTGTACGGCTGGAAGGTCCTGGTGCCGCGCACCAAGGATCAGGCAGGCGAAATGAGCGACCGCCTCGTCACGCACGGCGCCATTCCGATCGAGGTGCCCACCATCGCCGTCGAGCCGCCCCGCAGCCCGGCGCAGATGGAACGGTCCGTGAAGGGCCTCGTCGACGGCCGGTACCAGTGGGTGGTCTTCACGTCCACCAACGCGGTGCGTGCGGTGTGGGAGAAGTTCGAGGAGTTCGGCCTCGACGCCCGCGCGTTCTCCGGCGTCAAGATCGCCTGCATCGGTGAGGCCACCGCCGCCAAGGTGCGCTCGTTCGGAATCAACCCCGAACTCGTGCCCTCCGGCGAGCAGTCGAGCGAAGGTCTGCTGGCAGAATTCGCCCCGTACGACGACGTGTTCGACCCGGTCAACCGGGTTCTGCTGCCCCGCGCCGACATCGCCACCGAGACGCTGGCCGAGGGCCTGCGCGAACGTGGCTGGGAAATCGACGACGTCACCGCCTACCGCACCGTCCGGGCTGCGCCGCCGCCGGCCGAGACCCGCGAAATGATCAAGACCGGTGGGTTCGACGCCGTCTGCTTCACCTCGTCCTCGACGGTGCGCAACCTCGTCGGCATCGCCGGAAAGCCGCACGCGCGCACCCTTGTTGCCTGCATCGGTCCGAAGACCGCCGAGACGGCCATCGAGTTCGGCCTGCGCGTGGACGTGCAGCCGGAGACCGCTCAGGTCGGCCCGCTGGTGGAGGCTCTCGCCGAGCACGCCGCGCGCCTGCGTGCCGAGGGCGCACTGCCCCCGCCGCGCAAGAAGTCCCGCGCTCGGCGATAGGCGCTACGCGCCTGTGCGCCTTTTTGGTTGTTCCCACTACCAAAAAGGCGCACGGGCCCGACGAAGGAGGGCATGTCCTTGTTCCCGACCCACCGACCGCGACGGCTTCGCCGGACACCGGCCCTGCGTCGTCTCGTCGCCGAGACTTCGCTCGAGCCACGGCATCTCGTGTTGCCGATGTTCGTCGCGGACGGTATCGACGAGCCTCGTGAGATCTCGTCGATGCCCGGCGTCTTCCAGCACACACCCGACTCGCTGCGGCGGGCGGCGACGGAAGCGGTCGAGGCGGGACTCGGTGGACTCATGCTCTTCGGGGTGCCGCGTCCCGACGACAAGGACGCCGAGGGTTCCGGTGCATCCGATCCGGACGGCATCCTGAACCGCGGATTGCGCTGGCTCGCAGACGAAGTCGGCGATGCGACGGTGGTCATGGCTGACACCTGCCTGGACGAGTTCACCGACCACGGTCACTGCGGTGTTCTCGACGCGAGCGGTGCGGTGGACAACGACCTCACACTGCAGCGGTACGTCGACATGGCGGTCGCGCAGGCCGAGGCCGGCGCGCATCTGCTCGGTCCGAGCGGAATGATGGACGGCCAGGTCGCCGCCATCCGCAAGGCACTCGACGACGCGGGCTACGCCGACGTCGGTCAACTCGCGTACTCGGCGAAGTACGCATCGGCGTTCTACGGCCCGTTCCGTGAGGCCGTCGGTTCGTCGTTGCAGGGTGATCGCCGCACCTACCAACAGGATTCGGCCAATCGCCGGGAATCGCTGCGCGAGGTCGACCTCGACATCGACGAGGGCGCCGACATGGTGATGGTGAAGCCGGCGATGTCCTACCTGGACGTCCTGCGCGAGACGGCGGACCGCTCGCCCGTCCCCGTTGCGGCGTATCAGATCTCGGGCGAGTACTCCATGATCACGGCCGCCGCACAGAACGGCTGGATCGACCGGGACGCCGCGATCCTCGAATCGCTGACCAGTATCCGCCGCGCAGGCGCGGACGTCGTGCTGACGTACTGGGCGACCGAAGCGGCCGGCTGGTTGTGATCGTTTCGTCGGCGGATACGGTAGTGCCATGACCCAGCAGTGGCCACCGACACCGCCGCACCAGGCTCCGCACCAGCAGGGCCCGTCTCCGCACAATTTGCCGTACCCCCCGCCGGTGCCGCAGCCGAAGCCGGAACGTCCGGCACCGGTCGACGTGGGCACCGCGGCGCAGCTGCTGTGGGCGGTGGCCGGGCTCGGTCTGATCCAGGCGCTGGCCGCGATGGTTCTGGTGGTGGGGGAGAAGTCGACGTTCGTCGACGAACTGATGAACAACCCCAGCGTTACCTCCGGCGAGGTCGACATGAGCCGCGACAGCGTGGAGTCGCTGTTCTACGTGGGTATCGGATTCACGGTCGTCCTCATCCTGATCCTCACCGGGCTGTTCCTCCTGTTCGTGCGTTTCATGCGTAAGGGCCGGAACTGGGCCCGGATGCTGCTCACCATCGCGTGCGTGATGATGGTGGTGTGGACCGTCCCGGTGCTCTTCGGCATCGGATCCGACGGGAGCGGCACCGCGCTCGCTCTGGGCGGCGTGCAGATTCTCCAGGCCGTGGTCGCCGTCGGCGCCGTCGTGCTGATGCACCGCAAGGATTCCAACAGCTACTTCCTGAGGTTGCCCCCCTCCGCCGAGTAGCTTCGATTTGCTCGTGAAATATAAAGATGTACCGTGAAGTACGTCACAAGGGCAGACCGCAGACTTCATTTCGACCGAAGGACTTTTCTCCATGCGCGCTGACGATCGAGCACACGGGTCTCGCAAGGAAGCACTGATGTTCGCCCTCATCGTGGCCTTCGTACTGCTGACCCTGTTGCTCGTCGTGATCCCGGGCGCCCTCTCCTGAGGTGCCTCACGTTTTCCTCGCGGGCCACGATGTCGCAGGATGAGCGTGTGAGCGAACCAGCCGTCTTGTTCAGTGAGCCCGGCGCCCGCTGGCGGATGGTGGCGTTCGGTCCGGTGTTCTGCCTGATCGCATTGATCATCGAACTGCTCACCGGCCCGGTGGTGCACTGGTTCGCGCTGCCGCTGTTCGCGGTGCTGCTCAGCGGGTTCGTCTACGTGCAGGTGGTGGCCGCGCGCAGGCATGCCAGCGTCGAACTCACGACGGCGTCGCTGCGGCAGGGCACCGAAGACCTGCCGATCACCGAGATCGTGAAGATCATGCCCCCGGCCGACCCGGAGTCGTACGAGCAGCAGCCGTGGGAAACCGCCCGGAGTCTGGGAGAGCTGTCCGCGGTTCCCCGCCGGCGGACGGGCATCGGGCTGCGACTGCGGGACGGTGCCCTGGTGCAGGCGTGGGCCAAAGACGACGTAGCACTGCGCGCGCAGCTCGAATCGCTGCTCGCGAAGTCGGGGGGCGGGTCGGCGGAATGAACCGCGGGACCGTGGTGGTGGCAGCGGAGTGGATCGGCGCCGTAGCCGGTGTCGTCGCCGCGGTGTGGTGTTGGAACCACGCCCAGGTCACCTCGGAGTTCGGTCCCGTGGCGCCGGGTGCACCCTCCTTCGAGGGAACCGAGTATTCCGGGTCGTGGATCGCCGTCGCCGCCGGACTGCTGACGGTCGCGGGGTTGCTGGTGATCGACTCGGTACGCCGGTTCCGGTCCGGCCCGGCGGGCGAACCCGCCGAGCCGTCCTCGTCACCGGAAGATCTGGGTCTTGCGGACGGTGTCGGTCCCGGGACCGTCGAGCATCGCGGAGCCGAGTAGCGCCTCGGGAACCCCGAGTCCCTCGATCAACGTCTGCGCGTGCGGCCGCAGCGACCGGCAACGTTCGTTGATTCCCCTCTGCACCGCCTTCGACCGCTCCACCGACAGCTGCCGGTGCTCCATGAACCACGCCTTGTCCTCCTCGATCACGCTCAGCGCGTAGAGGTCGCAGACATCGCTCAGCAGGTCGCGGGCGTCGTCGTCCTCGCATTCGTCGATGCCGGCGACGAACGCCTCGAGCACGACCCGGTCGATGTGCGCCTGCGCGGCGTGCAGCACGTGATCCTGCACGAAATTGAAGGCGTCGAACGGGTTCTCCTCGCGCTTCTGCGCACCCTGGAGGCGACGGGCGGCGGTCGAGAGCAGGTACTGCTCGCGGTCCTCGAACATCGTCAGCTGGGTGCCGCGGTTGAAGAGGCTGCCGTCCTCCTCGTTGTCCTGCCTCGTGTCGAGGATCGTCTGGATGATCTGCTGCGCGGCGGTGCGCTTCTTGACGACGTCGGAGACCGTGGTGGCCGCGAACCGCATCCATTCGACGGGGCTCATGCCGCGCACCTCGTCCGCGTAGGACGTGAGCAGTTCCTTGGCCACCAGCTGCGTCAGGACGTGGTTGTCGCCCTCGAACGTCGTGAACACATCCGTGTCCGCTTTGAGCGCCGTGAGACGGTTCTCGGCCATGTAGCCGGCGCCGCCACACGCTTCACGGGCTTCCTGGATCGCACGGGTGGCGTGCCAGGTGTTCGCGACCTTGAGCCCGGCGGCGCGGCCCTCGAGCTCACGCTGTTCCTGGGGGTCGGCGTCGGCACTGCTCTGGATCTCGTGCATCTTGGCGACGAGCTCGTTCTGGGCGAACTGCAGCGCGTAGGAGCGTGCGATCAGCGGGAACAGCCTGCGCTGGTGGACGAGGTAGTCCATGAGGAGCACCTCGTCCTCGGCCTGCGGGGCATTGAACTGCCTGCGCTGCAACGCATATCGGGTGGCGATCGACAATGCGACGCGGGCGGCGGCGCCGGCGGACCCGCCCACCGTGACCCGTCCCCGCACGAGAGTGCCCACCATGGTGAAGAATCGGCGGTTCGCGTTGTCGATCGGCGAGGTGTACGTGCCGTCGGGTTCCACGTCCGCGTACTTGTTGAGTAGGTTCTCCCGCGGAATTCGGACCTGGTCGAACGTGATTCGGCCGTTGTCGACGCCGGGAAGCCCACCCTTGTAGCCACAGTCCGACGTGTGGACGCCGGGGAGGTCGTTGCCGTCCTCGTCCCGGATCGGTACCACGAAGCAGTGCACGCCCTGCGACTCGCCGCCCGTGATCAACTGCGCGAACACGGCCGCCATCGTCGCGTGCTGCGCCGCCCCGCCGATGTAGTCCTTGCGTGAGGACGGCGTGGGGGAGTGGATGACGAATTCGCCCGCGTCCGCGTCGTACGTGGCGGTGGTCTCGAGCGCCTGTACGTCGCTGCCGTGACCCGTCTCGGTCATCGCGAAACACCCCAGCAGATCCAGGGCGACGAGACGCTTCACGTACGCCTCGTGGTGGCGCGCGGTGCCGAGGTTCTCGATCGCGCCGCCGAACAGTCCCCACTGCACGCCGGCCTTGACCATCAGGGACAGGTCCGACATCGCGAGCATCTCGATGCTCGTGACTGCGGCTCCGGCGTCACCGGTGCCGCCGTGGTCTTTCGCGAATCCGTCGGCGGCGTAGCCGTTGCTCGCCAGCAGACGCAACTGCGCCAGCGTCTTGGCGCGGGCCTCGTCGAGGTCGGGGGTGTAGTGCGGTGCGAAGTCGGGGGAGCCGGACAGTTCCGCCCTGACACGCTCGCGTACCTCCCGCCAGCGTCCGTCGAGTGTGCTTCTCAGGTGGTCAGCTGTGGTGGCCATGACTCGACAGTAGCCGTCGCTCCGAGGCGCGTGATGTCGGTCGAGGAACGGATGGGGATCGTGGCCGCGGCTCTACGCATCTGCGATCCCGTTCTTCCGGCCGACCGTGGCACCGGCGATGGGTGTTGCGCTCTGCACTGTCCGGGGTATTCCGGTGTGGTGAACTTTTCCCGCGCACTACGGTCCGCCGTCACGGGTCCGACCTTCCGGTGGACCTCCGCGCCGAGTGGCACCGCCCGCCACCCGGTCAGCATCACCACGGCATCGGTGTCACTCGAGCAACAGCATCGGGTCCGGGTGCGCAAGTACGTGATCGTGTCGTCGTTGAGGATCCTCGCGTTCGTGCTGTCGGCGGTGGTCTACGGCCTGTCCGGCAACCCGTGGGTGGCTGTGGCGATCATCGGTGCGTCCCTTCCCTTGCCGTGGATCGTTGCCCTGATCGTCGACGACCTGCCGCCGTGGGAGAAGGACGAGTCCCACGGTAGCGGGTGAGGCGTCTGACCAGGACGATCACCAGAAGCGACTCCCGGGCACACCCTTGAACGGGCCCACCACCCGATCGGTGATCCACCCGCCGTAGAAGCCCCCCGTCTGGGGCCGAACCCGCTCGCCGTCGACGAAACAGCCGTCCATCGATCCCGGCATGACCGCAACGTGCCCGACGAGAGATTCGTAGCCGGCGACCGGCCGGGGATAGTGCCACGCCGCACGCTCGGCGACGTGTCCGCCCGCGACGACGTCGAAATAATCCGCCCGCCCCTTCCACTCGCACACCGTGCTCCCGGCAACCGGATGCAAGACCCCCTCGGCGAAACACGTGCGCGGCAGGTAGTACGTCGGCGGGTGGCTCGTCTCGAGCAGACGCAGCGGGTTGCGCGTGCGTGCGACGAGTTGCCCGCCGAACCGCACCTCCACCAACTCGCCGCTCGGCTGGACCACGGGTGGCCGCGGGTAGTCCCACACCGATTCCTGTCCCGGACCGACGGGGTCCGGGATCGGGTGGCCGCTCGTCATGCCGAGGTGCTGATCATCGCGAGGTATCCCACGGGGTCGCGCCAGAAGGCGGTGATCAGGTCGGCGAGTGCAGCCGGGTCGGCGATCAGGGGTGTGATGTGGCCGGCGCCGTCCACCGTGGTGGCCGCGGCGTGCGGCATCGTCGCCGCGGCGGCCCGTGCCTGCTCGAGGGAGATCATCGTGTCTGCGCGGGGGACGACCATCAGCGTCGGCGCCCCGATCCGGGGGAGGAGAGGGTCGAGGCCCTTGCGGTGCAGCATGATCGACTGCATCGCCTGGTGCATGCCGCGTCGCGGAGCCTGCCGGAAGCTGCGGGAGACGGCCCGGAATTGTTGCGGGTGCGTTCGTGAAAGCTCCTTGCCGAGAAGGACGTTCATCACCGCGGTGGTGAGCGGTGGAATCGGTCCGGCGATGCGGTAGGCCCACACCATCGGCACGATCCTGGCGCGTTCCCTGCGGGTGAGGGCCTGGGTCGGTGTCCCGATGGTGAACACGGTGCGGCACCGGTCGGGAGTGTCGGCGGCCGCGACGAGTCCGACGTGTCCACCCCAGGCGTTGCCCACCCAGTCGGCGGGCTCGGTGACGTCGAGCGCGTCGAGGACGGCGATTGCCGCCGTAGCGCACTCGTCCATCGTGAACCGCCGCTGTACGGCTGTGCTGGCCCCATGGCCGGGTCCGTCGATCGAGATCAACTGCCGGTGCGCGACCAGATGGCTGCGCAGGGGCGCCCACGTCGTCGAGTCGACGAAAAGGCTGTGCCACAGCACGGTCGGCGGCCCGCTGCCGGTGACGTGGACGGCGAGGTTCCCGACGCTCGTCGGGACGGTTCGGGTGATCGATTGTGTGTCCATGGGATGCCCCAGGTGCGTGATGTCGAGTATTGCTTCGGAAACCGAAACTTCGGTAACCGTAGTATTCTCCTGTGTCATGGAACGGTCAAGAGGTCTGCCGTCCGATCGGCCGGCGGTGGGGCAGCTGCTGGTTCGTTTGCTGCACGAGTTCCGCCGGGAGTTGAGCGAGCCCATGGCGGAACGCGGTTACGGCGACATCCGCCCGCCGCATCTACAGATCTTCGGCAACATCGGCTGGGAGGGCCGGCGGTTGACGGAGATCGCCTCCCGTGCCGAACTGAGTCTGTCCGCCGCGTCCGAACTGATCAACGATCTCGAGGACCTCGGGTACGTCGAGCGGATTCCGGACACGCGGGACCGGCGGGCGAAACTGGTCGTCCCGACCGCGCGGGGACGGCAGGCGCTGCAGGACGCCGCGGTGCGGGTCGCCGAGATCGAGCACCATTGGGGCGGCATCGTCGGCCACGACCGGTTCGACGACGCCTGCTCCGTGCTCAGTTCCCTGCTGGACGAGTTGAGTCCCGAGGACCGCTGACGGTTGGCGGCGGGGCCGCGGCGCGGACGAGTTGGTCGTGGCGCAGGGCGATCTGGGTTTGTGTCGCGATGACGGTCGACGAGCGTAATACGTTGTGCCCGTCGACGATCGAGTTGATCACCCGCTGCAGGTCCGCGTGGGTACGCGCCACCACGCGGACCAGGACGTCGCCGGCCCCGGTGATCGTGTGCGCCTCGAGCACTTCGGGGATGGCGGTCAGGTGCTCGACGACCGCGGCGTGCCCGTTGCCCTGGGCGATCTCGAGGGTGGCGAACGCGACCACCGGAAACCCCAAGGCCTCCGGGTCGAGGGTCGGTGCCGAACTGGTGATCACGCCGGTGCGTTCGAGCCGGTCGAGTCGCGCCTGGACGGTGCCGCGCGCCACTCCCAGGCGTCTCGACGCCTCGAGCACCCCGACCTTCGGCTCGGCGTGGAGCAGGTCGAGCAGTGCCGCGTCGAGTCGATCGATGCTCATGGCGTACCTGGACAATATGTAGGGTCAAACCGTATTTTCATCCAGCATCCTGTACAGATTGAGCAGCGTCAAGAGGCGCCGTTGCGCAGTGATGTGTGCTGGATCACAGTGGGATATGACTATCTCCGACATTCGCCTGACGCCCCGCGAGGTGGCCGCACATTTGGAGACCGACGAGCTCCGGCAGTTGGTCGGGCTCGTCGAACACGACGACGCGTCAGATCCGTTTCCCGTGGTCGCGATGGATGCCGTGGTATTCGCGTGCGGCAACGCGACGCAGAGCATGCAGTACTTCGTCTCCACCTGGGGCATGACCCTCGTCGCCTACGCCGGGCCGGAGACCGGTCAGCGCTCGCACAAGTCGTTCGTCCTCGAGTCCGGGTCGGCACGGTTCGTGCTGCACGGCGCCGTCGATCCGAAGTGCCCGCTCGCGGACCATCACCGGGCCCACGGCGACGGCGTGGTGGACCTGGCCATGGAAGTTCTCGACGTCGACCGCTGCATCGCGCACGCACGCTCGCAGGGCGCCACCATTCTCGAGGACCCGCGCGACGTCACGGATCAGTTCGGTACCGTTCGGCTCGCGGCGATCGCCACGTATGGCAGCACCCGGCACACCATCGTCGACCGCAGCCGGTACGACGGCCCGTATCTGCCCGGATTCGTCGCGCGCTCCAGCGGTTTCGCGGCGCGACCGGGTAAGCCCGAGCGGTTGTTCCAGGCGCTCGACCACGCCGTCGGCAACGTCGAAATGGGCCGGATGGATCACTGGGTACGGTTCTACAACCGCGTCATGGGGTTCACCAACATGGCCGAATTCGTCGGCGACGACATCGCCACGGAGTACTCGGCGCTGATGTCGAAGGTCGTGGCGAACGGCAATCACCGGGTGAAGTTCCCGCTCAACGAACCTGCGGTGGGAAAGAAGAAGTCGCAGATCGACGAATATCTCGAGTTCTACGGTGGGCCGGGCTGCCAGCATCTGGCCCTCGCGACCGGAGACATCCTCGCGACAGTGGACGCGCTGCGGGCCGAGGGCGTCGAATTCCTGAACACACCCGACGCGTATTACGAGGACCCGCAGCTGCGTGCCCGGATCGGCACGGTGCGGGTGCCGGTGGAGGAACTGCAGAAGCGCGGAATCCTCGTCGACCGCGATGAGGACGGATACCTCCTGCAGATCTTCACCACACCGCTCGGCGACCGGCCGACCGTGTTCTTCGAGCTGATCGAACGGCACGGTTCGCTCGGGTTCGGGGCAGGCAACTTCCAGGCCCTGTTCGAATCCATCGAGCGTGAGCAGGCGGCCCGCGGCAATCTGTGAACCTCCGATCGGCACGCAGTGCATCATCGACTGATGGATCACACGGATCGGGGAACGTTCGCAGGGAAAGTCGCTCTCGTCACCGGGGCGTCCTCGGGGCTCGGGCACGCCGTGGCCCGGCTCCTCACCGACCGGGGCGCCCGCGTGTTCGGGGTCGCGCGGGACGGGGATGCGCTGCGGCAGGCCATGATCGAGATCGCCGGACGGGAGGCCGCGGGGCACTGTGCACCGGCGGACGTCGCCTCGCCGGAAGCGTGCACTGCGGCCGTGGCAGCCTGCGTCGCCGGGCTCGGCGGCCTCGACGTCCTGATCAACGTCGCCGGTTCGCACACCCTCCGGCACACCGCGGACGTCACGGACGAGGACTGGGCGCGCGACCTCGCCGTGAACCTGAACGGGCCGTTCTACCTGTCGCGGGCAGCGTTGCCGCACCTGCTCGAACGCGGAGGCAACATCGTCAACGTCGCATCCGTCGCCGGACTACAGGGGCAGGCGTACTCGGCCGGCTACTGCGCGGCCAAGCACGGACTGGTGGGTCTCACCCGCGCGATGGCACTCGAATTCACCGGCACACCGCTGCGGATAAACGCCGTCTGCCCGGGCGGGATGATGACGCCGCAGGTTACGAACTTCGCGTTCCCCGACGGTGTCGATTTCGAGCTCGTCATGAAGTCTGCCTCCCCGAGAGGGCTGATGGAACCCGAGGACGTGGCGAAGACGGTGGCCTTCCTCGCATCCGACGACGCCTCCGCCATCCACGGAGCCGTGTACTCGGTGGACAACGGGAAGATGGCATGAGCCTCGTCGAAGGCCCGATCTTCCAGATCTGCTGGGTCGTCGACGACATCGAGTCGGCGGAGCGGTACTTCACCGAACAGCTGGGCGTCGCGCGATGGCTGCGGCTCCCGGACGTGCACTTCGGACCCGAGCAGTGCACGTACCGCGGGCGGCCCGCCGACTACGTGATCCACGTGTCGCTCGGATACGCCGGCGGACAGCAGCTCGAACTGATCCAACCGGTGTCGGGGCGCAACCTCTACACGGAACAGCTGGAGACCAGCGGTCCCGGCGTCCATCACGTGGCCTGGGTTCCCGACGACTTCGAGGCCACCCTCGCCGAGGCCGGACGTCGGGGACTGCCGGTGGTGCAGAGCGGCCGGTTCGAGGGCGTCGGGATGGAGTTCGCGTACCTCGAGGGCGGACCGCTCGGCGGTTACGTGGAACTGATGAAGCTGTCCGAGGAGATGCGGGCGATGTTCGCCTCGCTCGTCCCGGAAGCGCCCGGCGCGACGGATCGGGCAGAGTGATCCTGGCCACCCACTACACCCTGTCGTTGGCAAATTCGACAGAACTGGGACACTGGAGGCCGTGACTGTTTCCTCCGGTGACCCCGACGTGCACGCATCCCGCTCCGCCCAGCTCTTCGAGAGGGCTGATCTGGTCATTCCCGGCGGCGTCAACTCCCCGGTGCGGGCCTTCCACTCGGTCGGCGGCACCCCCCGGTTCATCAGGGAAGCGTCCGGCTACACGCTCACCGACGTCGACGGCAACGACTACGTCGACCTCATCTGCTCCTGGGGACCGATGATCCTCGGGCACGCGCACCCGGCCGTCGTCGAGGCCGTGCAGAAGGCGGCCGCCACCGGCCTGTCGTTCGGCGCGCCCACCGAGGGTGAGATCGAACTGGCCGAGGAGATCGTCGGCCGGGTCGCGCCGGTGGAGAAGGTGCGCCTGGTCAACTCCGGCACCGAAGCCACCATGAGCGCCGTCCGCCTCGCCCGCGGCTTCACGGGCCGAACCAAGGTCCTCAAGTTCTCCGGCTGCTACCACGGACACGTCGACGCGCTGCTGGCCGACGCCGGCTCGGGGCTCGCCACGTTCGGCCTCCCGACATCGCCCGGCGTGACGGGCGCGCAGGCCGAGGACACCATCGTTGTTCCCTACAACGACCTCGACGCCGTCGCCCAGGCCTTCGCCGCGAACGAGGGCGAGATCGCGTGCGTCATCACCGAGGCCGCCGCCGGCAACATGGGCGCAGTGGCGCCGCAGCCCGGATTCAACGAGGGCCTGCGGAAGCTGACCAGCGACAACGGCGCGCTGCTCATCATGGACGAGGTGATGACCGGATTCCGCGTCAGCTCCGCCGGCTGGTACGGACTCGACGGCGTCGCCGGTGACCTCTATACGTTCGGCAAGGTGATGAGCGGTGGTCTGCCCGCCGCCGCATTCGGTGGCCGCGCCGACGTCATGGCACATCTCGCCCCGGCCGGACCCGTCTACCAGGCAGGCACCCTGTCCGGGAACCCCGTCGCCGTCGCCGCCGGGCTCGCCAGCCTGCGCGCCGCGGACCAGGGCGTATACGACGCACTCGAGCGCAACAGCGCCACCCTGCGGACCCTGCTGTCCGACGCGTTGACCGCCGAGAGCGTGCCGCACCGGGTGCAGACCGCAGGCACGATGCTCAGCGTGTTCTTCAGCGAGGACCCGGTGACCAACTACGCCGAGGCCAAGGCCGCCCAGACCTGGCGCTTCCCGGCGTTCTTCCACGGGCTGCTCTCACGCGGTGTGTACCCGCCGCCGAGCGCGTTCGAGGCATGGTTCGTCTCCGCCGCCATGGACGACAGAGCCTTCTCGATCATCGCCGACGCCCTGCCGCACGCCGCGAAGGCCGCCGCCGCGGCCGTCCAGCCCTGACGTGTCCTCCCCCCTCGCGGCCGGCAGCCTTGCCGCCGACACCCACCCGCCCTCCCGTCCCGACCCGAGGAATCGCAACGTGACCGAAGCCGATCATCCCGACCACACACAGACCCGCACCATCGTGCACGTGCTCCGGCACGGCGAGGTGCACAACCCGCGAGGAATCCTCTACGGCAGGCTCCCCGGGTTCCGGCTGTCGGTGACGGGTGAGGCGCAGGCCCGCGCGGTGGCGTCGGTGCTGGCCAAGCACGACATCACGCACGTGGTGTCCTCGCCGCTGCAGCGGGCGCAGGAGACGGCGGTTCCGATCGCCGACGCGCACGGTGTCGAGATCGCGACCGACGAGAACCTCATCGAGGCGGGCAACGAATTCGAGGGCCTCAAGGTGTCCGTCGGCGACGGTGCGCTGTCCCGTCCCCGGCACTGGTGGAAACTGCGCGACCCGTTCACACCGTCGTGGGGCGAGCCGTACCTGCAGATCGCGCACCGCATGCTGGCCGCCGTCAACAGCGCCCGCGTGTCGGCGGTGGGCCACGAGGCCGTCGTCGTCAGCCACCAACTCCCCGTCTGGACTCTCCGCCGATTCCTTCAGGGGGAGCGGCTGTGGCACGACCCGCGGCACCGTCAGTGCGGTCTCGCGTCGCTGACCTCCCTCGTCTACGAGGGCGACACCCTCATCGACATCGTGTACTCGGAGCCCGCGGGCGCGTCGGATCCGAGGGTGACCGGGGCATGAGTCGGGGGCGCTTCGCCGGGCTTCTCGCGGTGATCTGTACGGCCGCGGTGTCGCTGTCGGCGTGTGCGTCCGGCGACGACGCCGTGGCCCAGGGCGGCACCTTCGACTTCGTGTCGCCGGGCGGGCAGACGGAGATCTTCTACGACCCGCCTGCCGACCGCGGCACCATCGGCACGGTGTCCGGACCCGATCTGATGACCGAGGGCAAGACCACCTCGCTCGACGATTTCGAGGGGCAGGTCGTGGTCCTCAACGTGTGGGGGCAGTGGTGCGGCCCGTGCCGGGGTGAGGCCAACGACCTCGAGCAGGTGTACGAGGAGACCAAGGATCAGGGAGTGTCGTTCCTCGGGATCAACGTGCGGGACAACCAGCAGGACAAGGCGCAGGACTTCGTGATCGACAACAAGGTGTCGTATCCGTCGATCTACGACCCCGCCATGCGGACGATGATCGCGCTGGGGCAGAACTACCCCACGAGCGTCATCCCCACCACGATCGTGCTCGACCGGGACCACCGCGTGGCCGCGGTGTTTCTGAAGGAACTGCTCGCCGAGGACCTGAAGCCGGTGGTCGAACGGGTGGCGCAGGAATCGTGAGCACCAGCACTACCCTTCTCGCCGGCGGCGTCGGCGACGCCTTCCAGTCCACCGCGGCATCCGGACCGCTGCTGCTCGCGCTCGGCGCGTGCGTCCTCGCCGGTCTGGTGTCGTTCGCGTCGCCGTGCGTCGTGCCCCTCGTTCCCGGATACCTGTCCTACCTCGCGGGTGTGGTCGGCGCGGACGCCCCGGCCGTCACCGCGGAGGAGGCGGCCACCCGCACGAAGACGGTCGCCGACGGTCGGCTGCGGGTCGCGGGCGCCGCGGCCCTGTTCGTCGCCGGTTTCACCGTGGTGTTCGTGCTGGCCACCGCGTCCGTGTTCGGCGCCATCTCGGCGCTCGCGATCAACCGCGACATACTGATGCGGGTCGGCGGGGTGGTCACCATCGCGATGGGCCTGGTGTTCATCGGCCTGATCCCGGCCCTGCAGCGCGACACGAGGCTCGAGCCGCGCCGCATCTCCAGCCTGGCCGGGGCTCCGCTGCTCGGTGCCGTGTTCGCGCTGGGCTGGACCCCGTGCCTCGGCCCCACCCTGGCGGGTGTCATCTCCCTGGCCGCGGGCACCGACGGTGCCACCGCCGCCCGCGGAGTGGCCCTGATCGTCGCGTACTGCCTCGGCCTCGGGTTGCCGTTCGTGATCCTGGCGCTCGGCTCGTCCCGCGCGCTGCGCGGTGTCGGCTGGCTGCGCCGCAACGCGCGGACCATTCAAGTCTTCGGCGGAATCATGCTGGTGGCCGTGGGCATCGCCCTCGTCACCGGCGCGTGGGACCAGTTCGTCGGCTGGGTTCGCGACGCCTTTATCTCGGAAGTGACCCTGCCGATATGAGCGACACCCAGACCCCCGAGGCCCCGGAAGCCGCACCGGTGCCCCGTCAATCGCTGCCGGGCCGCGCGTTCGCGGTCGTCCGTAACACCTGGCGTGGCCTCACGTCCATGCGCACGGCGCTGGTGCTGCTGTTCCTGCTGGCCCTCGCGGCCATTCCCGGCGCGCTGCTCCCGCAGCGCAGCCTCAACGCGGGCAAGGTCGACGAGTACATCTCGAACCGGCCGACCCTCGGTCCGTGGATGGACAAGCTCGAGCTGTTCGACGTGTTCGGAAGCTTCTGGTTCACCGCGATCTACGTCCTGCTCTTCATCTCCCTCGTCGGCTGCATCCTGCCGCGTTGCGTCGACCACGCCAAGGCGCTGCGCACCCGTCCGGTGCCTGCCCCGCGGAACCTCGCGCGACTGCCGCACCACCACGAGGACCGCGTCGGCGAGACGCCGGAGGAACTCGCCGCCCGCATCCGCACCCACCTGAAGGGGTGGCGGGTCGAGACCCGCGCGGGAGGGGAACGCGCCGCGCACGACGGCGAGATCACCATCTCCGCGGAGAAGGGCTACTTCCGCGAGCTCGGCAACCTGGTCTTCCACCTGTCGCTCGTGGCGCTGCTCGTCGCGATCGCCGTCGGCAAGCTGTTCGGCTACGAGGGCAACGTCATCGTGGTCGCCAACAACGGTCCCGGCTTCTGCACCACGTCGCCCGCGGTCTTCGACTCGTTCAAGGCGGGCAACACGCAGGACGGCACCGGCATGACGCCGCTGTGCGTCAAGGTCAAGGACTTCGCGGCCGACTACCTCGACAGCGGTCAGGCCGAGATGTTCACGTCCAACATCGCCTACCAGGCAGGCGACGACCTCGAGACGAACACGTGGCGGGACGGACAGTTGCAGGTCAACCACCCGCTGCGCGTCGAGGGCGACCGCGTCTACCTGCAGGGGCACGGGTACGCGCCGACGTTCACCGTCACGTTCCCGAACGGGGAAACCCGCACCGAGACGCTGCAGTGGCGTCCCGACGACGCGACGACGTTCCTCAGCAGCGGCGCGATGCGGTTCGACCCGCCCGGCGGCATGTACACCGACACCGACGAGCGCCGGAAGAATCAGATCGCGATCGAGGGACTGTTCGCCCCGACCGCGCTGTTGCACGGCAATCTGCTGGCGTCGAGCTACCCGGCCATGAACGACCCGGCCGTCGCCATCGACATCTACAAGGGCGACACCGGCCTCGACACGGGCAATCCGCAGTCGCTGTTCTCGCTCAACACCGAATTGATCAACCAGGGCCGGCTCGTGAAGCAGGACCGGGTGAATCTGAAACCGGGGGAGAGTTCGACGCTGGCCGACGGCACCCAGGTGCGGTTCGACGGTGCCGTGGACTTCGTGAACCTGCAGGTGTCGCACGACCCGGCGCAGCAGTGGGTGCTGGTGTCGGCGCTGACGATGATGGCCGGACTGCTCGTCTCGCTGCTGGTCAAGCGTCGCCGCGTGTGGGCCCGCATCTACCCCGCGGACGCTTCCGATCTTGACCCACGACGTACTGTAGTAGAGCTTGGTGGACTCGCCCGGACCGATCAGGCCGGCTGGGGCGACGAGTTCGGCCGACTCTGCACCCGTCTGCTCACGGACGACACGAAGCCTGACGCGCAGGAGAGCCAACGATGACGACCAACGAGACACTGGCGCAGTACAGCGACTGGGCCTTCCGATCTGCCTTCACCGTCCTGGTGCTGGCACTCGTGCTGCTCATCGTGCAGTACGCGTCCACCCGGGCGCAGGCCGTGCAGGACCGGGAACTCGTGTCGGCAGGCTCCGGTGCACGCTCGGCCGACGCGCCCTCGGTGCCCGGTCGACTGGTCGAGCAGCCGAAGAAACCCATGTCCGAGCGCTTCGGCGGCATGGGCGCGGCCGTGCTCGTCGTCGGCACGGTGCTGATCTTCGCGTCGATCGTGCTGCGCGGATTCGCGACCGAGCGGTTCCCGCTCGGCAACATGTACGAGTTCGTCACGATGGCCTGCGCAGCGGCACTCGTCGTCGGTCTCGCACTCCTGTCGAAGCCGGCGTACCGGTCGATGTGGGTGTTCCTGCTCGTCCCCGTCCTGATCCTGATGTTCCTCGCCGCTACCGTGCTGTACGCGGACGCGGCACCCGTGGTGCCCGCACTGCGGTCGTACTGGCTGCCCATCCACGTCACCATCGTGAGCGTCGGTTCCGGTGTGTTCCTGGTGTCGGGCATTGCGAGCCTGCTGTTCCTGCTGCGCATGCGGTACCCGCGCGGCGAGGAGGGAACGGGCGTGTTCGCGCGGATCGCGGAGCGGCTACCCGACGCGCAGACCCTGGACCGGCTGGCATACAAGACCACCATCATCGGGTTCCCGCTGTTCGGCGCGGGCGTCATCCTCGGCGCCATCTGGGCCGAGGCCGCCTGGGGCCGATTCTGGGGCTGGGACCCCAAGGAGACGGTGTCGTTCATCGCCTGGGTGATCTACGCCGCCTACCTCCATGCCCGTGCGACGTCGGGATGGCGCGACACCAAGGCCGCATGGATCAACGTGGCGGGCTTCGTCGCGATGCTGTTCAACCTGTTCATCATCAACATGGTGGTGTCGGGATTGCACTCGTACGCGGGCCTCAACTGACGGTAGTCACCGACTGATATCCTTCCGCCGCGACGTCTCCGACCGGTGTGATTCGGTGGGGACGATGGAGACTTCACGAGGGGGATGTTGAGTCATGTCCGAAAACAACGCCGGCATGTGGGAGCCGGTACGGCCTGCATCGAATCCGCCCGGGGACGACCACGCATCGGTCGCCGCGTGGAACGCCGCGCGGCAGGCCCCGTACGTTCAGCCGCAGGGTCCCAACCCGTTCGCGCAGCCCGGTGCCCAGGCCCCCTCCGCCGCACCCACGCGGCCGCAGACCCAGGCCCCGGCCGCCGCTCCCGTCCCGCAGCAGGCCCCGGCCCCGCAGCAGACTCCCGTGCAGGGAGCGTTCACGCCGCCGCAGCAGGCGCCGGTCCAGCACGCACCCCAGCAACCCCGCCCGCACACCACGAATGCCGATCAGCAGTACGCGGTGTCGGCTCGTGACCTGTCGACGTCGCTGCTCCTCAAGCAGGTCAAGCCGGCCCCCACCACGGGATGGCGCAAGGCGCTGTACCAACTGTCCGGCCGCTACATCAACGTCGGCAACAGCGCAAAGGAACAGCGCCGGATCGAGCTGACCAAGCAGGTCAACCAGCCGCTGCAGGGCTGCTACAAGATCGCGCTGCTGAGCCTCAAGGGCGGAGTGGGCAAGACCACCACCACCGTGACCCTCGGCTCCACGTTCGCGTCACTGCGCGGCGACCGCGTCATCGCCGTCGACGCCAACCCCGACCGGGGCACGCTCAGTCAGAAGATTCCCCTCGAGACCCCGGCCACGGTGCGCAATCTCCTGCGCGACGAGCAGAGCATCGAAAAGTACAGCGACGTCCGCAGTTACACGTCGCAGAGCCGGCATCGGCTCGAGGTGCTCGCGTCCGACAGCGACCCGGCAGTGTCGGAGGCGTTCAGCGCGGACGACTACTCGCGGACCGTCACGATGCTCGAGAAGTTCTACAGCATCGTCCTCACCGACTGCGGCACCGGACTGATGCATTCCGCCATGCAGACCATCCTCGAAGAGGCCGACGCGCTCGTGGTTGTCAGCTCGGGGTCCGTCGACGGCGCCCGCAGCGCCTCCGCGACCCTCGACTGGCTCGACGCCCACGGATACCGCGAATTGGTGTCCCGGTCGGTGGCCGTCGTCAACGCGGTCCGCCCGCGGTCGGGCAAGGTGGATCTGCCGAAGGTCGTCGAGCACTTCGAGCAGCGGTGCCGCCTGGTCCGGCTGATTCCGTTCGATCCGCACCTCGAAGAGGGCGCCGAGATCGAACTCGAGCGGCTGCGTCCCAAGACGCGCAACGCTCTTCTCGAACTGGCCGCCGCGGTGGCGTCGGACTTCCCGGCGTCCAGTTTCGCGCTACAGGATCGTCGCTGAGGCAATGAGACCGAGGGTGCCGGATCGACCGGCACCCCGGCTTCGGCTCACCCGGCGGGGTCCGCCGGACCGGCATCGGGTTCGTCGGACTTCTTCCGACGGGTCTCCCGATCGACCTTCCAGAGGAAATCCGGATCGTCGTCGGGTCCCTGCACCCGATTGCTGAGCACGGGCCTGGTGTTCGGGCCGAACGCCTTCCAGAGCAGGACCGCCACTGTCACGAGCCCGATGAGTGCCAACAGATAGATCACCGCGCACCTCCTTACACCGCTCGAGGGTAGCCGGTATCCCTGAGCGTAGCCGCGTCGGCGGCAGAGGGCACTTCTCCGGTCGCAGGGCGTCCGGGTAGTGCGGTCGCGGTCAGCTCTACGGCTACCCGCCCAATATCAGGGTCGGCCCGCCTCCGTCGTCAGGGAGCGGAGCAGCTGCATGACCTCGGCCTCGCGGAAGCGGCGGTGCCCGCCGGGGGTGCGCAGCGATCCGAGCCGGCCCGCGTGCGCCCATCGCGTCACGGTCTTCGGGTCGACATGGAACAGGGCAGCCACCTGGCCCGGGGTCATGAGGGCTTCGTTGGATCCGCTGAATCCGGGTCCGTTGTAGGTGGGTGCGCTCATCGACGGTCCTCCACTGCTTTCGACTGGTCTGTGCTGAAGCCGGCCGCTGTTGCGACTGATCTCGGTCATCGTGACATCTGGCCCCCCGGGTACTCGAACGATCTAATGTTGGTAAAGGGGAGGTAATAGACAAATCGGATAAGTCGGACGTGTGAGGGGCGGGCTCGGCGATGGGTAACCTGGGAGCGTGAGTGAGTCATCCGAGAAGCCAGAAGACCAGGTCGAGCGCCCCGTCACAGCCGATTCGAGCGCACCGGCGAAGCAGGACGGGCGGGTGACCAAGGGGCAGCTGGCGCGCGACGTCGCGATCTATTCGATCGCCCGGCTGCTGCTGGTCGTCGTCATCGGCGCCATCATCCTCGGGGTGGCTGCACTAGTCGGAGTCGCCGTGCCGCTGCTCGTCGCCGCCATCTTCGCGGTCCTCATCGCACTCCCGCTGTCGCTGCTGCTGTTCGCGAAACTCCGCCGGCGGGTCAACGAGGGGATCGCCGCGTTCGACGCGCAGCGTCGCGCCGACCAGGCCGACCTGCGTGCCAGGCTCCGCGGTGAGGGCACGTCCCGGTGACGGACGGCGACTGCGTCGTCATCGACCGGAGCCTTCCGCGTGACTGGGTGGACAACGCCGTCCGTCTCATCGACGCCGACGCGCAGCGCAGCGCCGATACGCACCTGCTGCGGTACCCGTTGCCCGTCGAATGGGGTGTGCAGCTCTACCTGAAGGACGAGTCGACCCACATCACGGGCAGCCTCAAGCATCGGCTGGCCCGATCGCTGTTCCTCTACGCGATCTGCAACGGATGGATCACCGAGGGGACCACGGTCATCGAGGCGTCGTCGGGGTCCACGGCCGTCAGCGAGGCGTACTTCGCGAAGATGCTCGGACTCGACTTCGTGGCCGTCATGCCGCGCAGCACGAGCGGCGCGAAGATCGCCCTCATCGAGGCGCAGGGCGGTCGCTGCCACTTCATCGACCGGCCGCCGGAGATCTACAGCGAGGCCCGACGGCTCGCCGCGGAGACGGGCGGTCACTTCATGGACCAGTTCACGCACGCGGAGCGGGCCACCGACTGGCGGGGCAACAACAACATCGCCGAGTCGATCTACCACCAGATGATTCGTGAAGAGCACCCGGTGCCGGAGTGGCTCGTCATGAGCGCCGGCACCGGCGGCACCAGCGCGACGCTGGGCCGGTACATCCGCTACCGCAGGCACGCGACCCGGCTGCTCGTGGTGGATCCGGAGAACTCGGCGTTCTTCGGTGGTTACGACACCAACTCCTGTGACTACGCGACGGGGATGCCCTCGCGCATCGAGGGCATCGGCAGGCCGCGGGTGGAGCCGTCGTTCGTCGGGCAGGTCATCGACCGGATGATGCGGGTGCCCGACGCCGCGTCCATCGCGACGGCTCGGCACGCCAGTTCAGTGCTGGGTCGCCGGGTCGGCGGTTCCACGGGCACGAACCTGTGGGGTGCGTTCACCGTCGTCGCGGAGATGCTCGCGGCCGGACGGTCCGGCAGTGTGGTCACGATCCTGTGCGACGGCGGCGAACGCTACGCGGACACCTACTTCGACGACGACTGGGTGGCCGGGGAGGGTATCGACCTCACCGGTCCGACCGCGGTGCTCGACGGCTTCGCGGCGACCGGGGAGTGGCCCGGTCAGCCCGGCTGAGGCGCGGTCGCGCCGGTACGCACCGGCACCGTCACCGGGCGGGACATCGTGACCCGCGGCCACGCGGCGAGGCCGTGCCGGGCCTCGTCGGCGCGGATGCGTGACAGGCCCGGGGTCAGGGCGTCCTCCGGCAGGGGGCGGAAACCCAGCCGCTCGTAGTAGGGCGCGTTCCACGGGACGTCGACGAACGTGGTGAGGGTGAGGGCGGGCAGCCCGCGGTCCGCCGCCCACGACGAGATCTCGTCGAGGAGCAGGGCGCCGAGGCCCTGACGGGCGTGGCCGGGGTGGACCGACACCTGCTCGATGTGGGCGGCCCCGTCGACCACGGCGACGAGTGCGTATGCGACCGGGGCATCGTCTGCGTCGACCGCGACCCAAATGCATTCCAGCTGGAGGTATTCGGTCAACTCGTCGAGTGTGAACGGGGGATCGTCGGCGACGGCGTCCATTCCGATGTCACGAAACGGCGCACCCGCCGCGATTTCGATGTCTTGCAGGACGGGCAGGTCGGTGGAAATGGCCGGGCGGATCACAGGTCTTTTGTACCCGAAATCGTGCTGTTCGCACAGTTTCCCTGCACTTTCCCAAAACTTACTCCACCGTAGGCTACGCAACCGTAGGTTGGTAGCCTGGCGATAGGACGACGGAGCGGGGACGAGTATGGACAAGCCCGAGGTAACTCTCGAGAACTTCGAAGCGGTGTACGCGTACTACCGCGACCATCAGCAGAATCGGATACTCGCCAAGCTGGCGTACGCGTCGCTGTATGCGAAATACCGGCCGCGGGTCGTGTACGCGGACGACGCGAAGGCGCAGCTGGCGGGGCTCGTGAAGTCCGGCAGGGTGCTGATCGTCGCCGCCAATCACATCACCCACAGCGACCAGTACACGCTTGCGGCCACGGCTTGGAACACGCCGCTGCGCCGCGCGATCGGACGCACCCGGGTGCTCGCCAAAGACGAATTGTTCGTCGACCCCGACCTGCACCAGAAGGTCGACATGATGGGCGGCATCCCGGTGTTCCGCAGCAAGAACTACGGGCTCCGGGCGGTCGCCGACGCGGGCCGCCTCATGATGGACATCTCCGCCGAACGGCTCTGTCGCGGTGACAACCTGGCGATCTTCCCCGAGGGCACGTGCAACGAGGACGACCCGACCCGCCTGCAGCACATCAACAGCGGAATCGGTCACATCGCGAAACGTGCGGCAGATCGCGGAGTCTCACCCGTGCTGCTGTCCATCGGCATCAGTTACGGGCCGGACGCCCACGGGCCCGACCCCGAGAACGTGAAGTCGGCGAGCGTCTTCGTCGGGGAACCGCTGTTCGCCCTCCCGGCGAAGCCGATGGACATCGCCCACGTCGTGCAGAAGGAACTGCAGATCGCCGTCGACGGGGCGGTCGCCGCGTACTGACGGCCGCCCCGAGATCTGTCAAGGCGGGTTGACACCCGGTCGGTGTCAACCTAAATTGACATGCATGACCGAAGCAACCACGCTCGCCGCAGCGGCGGGCAGCCCCGACCCCGCCGAGGGGTTGCGGGCCGTGCGTGCGCTGCGGCGTCTCCTCGAACGGCTCGAGGCCATCCAGGTCGCCAACGCCCGCGCCCAGGGCTGGTCCTGGCAGGCGATCGCCGATTCCCTCGAGGTGAGCAGGCAGGCCGTCCATCAGAAGCACAATCGGAGAGGGAGGTAACGGCGCATGTTCGAACGATTCTCGACGGACGCCCGGGCGGTGGTGATCGGCGCGCAACAAGAAGCGCGCGCACTGAAGTCGCCCCAGATCGGGCCCGAACACCTCGTACTCGCGCTGCTGTCCGTGAAAACCGAACCCGTCCACGGCATCCTCGCCGACGCCGGCGTCGAGGAGGAGAAGTCGCGATCGACCGTCGCGGCCCGCGGCACGGCCTTGAGCGACGCCGACGCGGAAGCACTCGAATCGATCGGGATCGACCTCGACGCGGTGCGGCAGAGCCTCGAGCAGAACTTCGGCGAGGGCGTCCTCGATCCCGAAGAGCCGGCGGAGAAGCGCGGCTGGTTCGGCCGGAAGTCGGGGCACATCGGGTTCACCCGCGACGCGAAGAAGGCGATCGAACTGTCGCTGCGGGAGGCGCTGGCGCGCAAGGACGATCACATCGGCGCCGAGCACATCTTCCTCGGAGTGCTGCGAGTTGCCGACGGCACGACACGGGAGATTCTCGAGGTCCAGGTCGGTGTCGGCGAACTCCGACGTCGCATCCACGCGGCACTCGACGACCGCGCGGCCTGACCATCCCGGTCCCGGGTTATCCGGTTCCCGTTTGTCCGAACGATGTGCCAGCATGCACCCATGACCTTCTTGGTACGCCTCGCCATCAACGCGTTCGCGATCTGGCTGGCGGCAGCCTGGGTGTCGGGCATCGACATCTCCAGTTCAGGCAACGGAACCGGATGGGACATCGTGGTGCTGCTCGGCATCGCGGCGGTGTTCACCGTCGTCAACATCTTCGTCAAACCACTGGTGAAGCTGCTGTCGCTGCCGTTGCTGATCCTGACGCTCGGCCTGTTCACCCTGGTGATCAATGCCCTGATGCTGCTGCTCACCGCATGGCTGAGCTCCCAGACCGATTACGGCCTGACAATCGACGGCTTCTGGACCGCCGTATGGGGAGGCCTGATCATCTCGATCGTCAACTTCATCCTCGGCATCGTCCTCCCGGACGGCGACTGACCCGGCGGCCGCTCAGGCGACCGAGAGGGCCACAGCGGTGGCGGCGCCCCAGATCAGCATCGCCAGCCCCGAATCCCGAAGCGCCGGAATCAGTGCGAGGCCCAGGCCGCCGGAGCGGACCGGCGCGTTCGCCCGGACGGCGAGAGGCAGCGCGAGCAGCCCGACGAGCGACCAGGGGGTGCGCAGCACCAGGACGAGCGTCACGACGAACGGGACCGTCAGCGTGACGAGATGCAGGATGCGGGTACGCGAGTCGCCGAGCCGGACGGCGAGCGTGCGCTTGCCGGACCCGGTGTCGGTGGGAATGTCCCGCAGATTGTTGGCGACGAGAACCGCGCTCGAGAACGAACCGACGGCGATCGCGGACACGAGACCGGCCCAGTCCACCGTCTCGGCCTGCACGTACTGGGTGCCCAGCACGGCGACGAGACCGAAGAACACGAAGACGGCGACCTCGCCGAAGCCGCTGTACCCGTACGGCTTCTTGCCGCCGGTGTAGAACCAGGCGCCCACGATGCAGAGGGCGCCGATCAGCACGAGCCACCACGCGGTGGTGACGGCGAGGACCAGACCGGCCACCGCGGCGACGGCGAAGCAGGCGATGGCCGCAGCCTTCACCGCCGACGGTTTCACCAGCTTGGACCCGACGAGCCGCAGCGGCCCCACCCGCTCGTCGTCGGTGCCGCGGATCCCGTCCGAGTAGTCGTTGGCGAAATTGACGCCCACGATCAACGCGAGAGAGACCATCAGTGCCAATACTGCCTTCCACCACACCGCGCCGCCGAGCGACGCCGCGGCGCCGGTGCCCACGAGCACCGGGGCGATCGCGTTCGGGAGGGTGCGCGGACGAGCGCCTTCGATCCATTGAGCAGCCGTTGCCATGCACCGATCTTTGCACCGTGCGAGAAGACGCCCGCACCCACGCCGTGCAATACCATCGAACGCGGTGGACCAGCACATGAGCGTGGACGAGAGAGTGGCACCGGCAAGCACACCGATCCAGGTCGCCTTGTTGGGTGAGATATCGACGTGGCGATCGGGCGTGCTCGCGCCGCTGCCCGGCACCCGCGCGCGCAGCCTGCTGGTCGCTCTCGCCCGCGATCCCGGCCGGAGCCGGTCGGCGCAGGCCCTTATCGACGAGGTGTGGGGCGAGGATCCGCCGCGGTCCCCGATGAATGCGTTGCACACGCAGGTTTCCCGTCTGCGCGCCGCGTTGCCGGACGGAGCGCTGGAGATCGGCCCGGCCGGTTACCGGCTGGCGGTGCCCAGGGATGCCGTCGACCTGACCCGCGCGGAGGACGTGGCACGCCGGCTGAGAGGCCGGGAGAACGGTCGCAGCGTCGGGCCGGACGAGATCCGCGATGCGCTCGCGTTGTGGCGGGGCGACCCGGGCGCGGACCTTCCCGGGGGTGCCGCCGCAACAGAACTCGCCGCCGATGCCGCGGTGATCCGGGGGCAGCTCGAGGCCGCGGACCTGGCGGCGCTGGTGGCGGCCGAAGACTGGGACGCCGCCCTCCCGAAGGCGCTGGCCCACGTCGCCGCCGAACCGCTGGACGAGCAGGGGCACGCGCACCTGATGCGGGCGCTCGCCGGGCTCGGGCGAGACAACGAGGCGCTGGACGTGTTCGCGACCTTCCGCAAGCGGATGGTGTCCCGGCTGGGGGCCGATCCGTCGCCGGCGCTCGTCGCTCTGCACACCGAGATCCTGCGGGGCGGACGTCCCGGTGCTGTGGCGGCTCCGCTCCTCGCGTCGCCGGACCGGACGGCGATCGGGCTCCGCGCGGCACCCAACGCCCTCCTGGGACGCGACTCGGACATCGCGGAGATCGAGCGGTTGCTCACGTCTTCGCGGGTGGTGACCATCCTCGGGCCCGGCGGTGCCGGCAAGACGCGACTCGCGCACGAACTGGGTTCGCGGGCCGCGGCGGGGACGTCCGTGGCTCTGGTGGAACTCGCGTCGCTGCGCAGCAGCGAGGACGTCGTGGCGGCGATCAGCAGCACGCTCGGGCTCAGCGAGGTCGACATCGCGCCGGGCCGGCTCACCGTCAGCCGCGTCCATTCGGCGCGGGAACGGCTGCGGGAAGCGTTGTCGGCAGGGCCGATGCTCCTGATCCTCGACAACTGTGAGCACGTCATCGGCGCGTGCTCCGAGGTCGTGGCCGACCTGGTGGCGGCCGGCGACCAGCTGACCGTCCTCGCGACCAGCCGATCACCCCTGATGCTCGCGTCCGAGGCCGTGTACCCGCTGCCGCCGCTCGCGATCGACGAAGACGACGCGCCCGCCGTGCAACTGTTCACGGCGCGGGCCCGCGCGGTGCGGCCCACGGCGCGTCTCGACCCGGAGGCGGTGCGCAGCCTCTGCCGCACTCTCGACGGTCTACCGCTCGCGATCGAACTGGCCGCCGCGCGGGTACGCAGCATGAGCGTCGAGGACATCGGCCGACGACTCGAGCATCGGTTCGCGCTGCTGCGGTCGCACGACCCGACGTCGCCCGAGCGGCACCGCACCCTGCACGCCGTCATCGATTGGAGCTGGCAGCTCCTGGGCGAGCAACAGCAGATCGCGCTGCGCAGACTCTGCCGGTTCCCGGCGGGGTTCACCCTCGACGCCGCCCGGACGATCGCGGAGTGGGACGGCGTCGACGACGTCGTGGATGCGGTCGAGGGCCTCGTGAATCAATCCCTGCTGTCCGTGTCGGAGACGTCGGACACGCTGCGCTACTACATGCTCGAGACGGTGCGCGAGTACGGCGAGGAGCAGCTCGCGTCGGCTGGCGAGGAATCGGAAGTGTTTGCTCGCCAAGGGGTCTGGTCCGGCCGGTTCGCGTCGGAGGCGCTCCGCCGGTGCCGATCCGACCAGGTTGCGCTCGCGGACGACATCGACGCCGACCACGACAACCTGCTCGCGGTCCTGCGGTGGGCGGTCGAGCGCGACGACGCCGAGACGGTGGCAACCGTGTTCCCGGTGCTGGGCGGCCTGTGGGCCATTCGGGGCGCGCACTCGGAGGTGATGAACTGGACGCCGCGGATTCTCGGGTCGACGGCGGACGCGGACCTGACGGACGTCGGTTCGGAGCTGGTGGCGTACACGTTCCTGCTCGCGGCGATGCACCTGGTGTTCGGTGGCCAGACGCGCACGCTCGCCCGGGCCCGGATCCGGCTGCGTCACCTGCTCCGGGACCGCCCCGACCTTCCGTCGGTCACCTCGTTCGCGGTGCGGCTCATCCTGTCGCTGGGTTCGGGACGGCGCCTGGCCAGGGTCGTCGCGGACGGGGTGCGGTCGAACGATCCGGAGACCCGCGCGGCCGCGTTGTCCGCGCGGGCCAGCATGCGGGAGAACCTCGGCGACTTCCGCGGCGCGATGAGGGATGCCGCGACGGTGTCCGAACTGTGCGGGGCGATCGGTGACGTGTGGGGCACGGCGATGGCGTCGCAGTTCCTCGGTTCGCTGCACAGTCAGTCCGGGCGCTACCGGCACGCGGTGCGGCACTATCAGGACGCCGTCGAGGGCATGCGGAAGCTGGGTGCGCAGGAGGAGGCGGATCAGTTGTGGGGCTTCCAGGCCTCCGCGCTGATCGCCGACGGTGATGTGGAGGCCGGCCGGAAAGTGCTGGCCGAGACGGTACTCGAGCATCGCGGTGCGGGCACCGGGACCGACGACCACCAGCCGGACGAATGGCGGGCAGCCGCCACCGGCAGTCTCGCGGAAATCGATCTCGCGGACGGCGACGTCGAACGCGGGCTCGCCCGCTACCGTGAGGCGCTGGACATGGTGTATCCCCGGATGCTGTCCGAGCCGTACGCCGATCCGTTCGGAATGATGCTGGCGGCGTCGGTGGTGTGCGCCCATGTGCTGCACGGCCGGTCCGAGATGATGGTGGAGTTCGTGCCGAAGCTCGCGGAGGCAGCGCTGTCGAGGCTGGGACAGGGCGCCTACCAGGATCTGCCGGTCACCGGGGCCGTCGCGGCCGGGGTGGGATGCTTCGAGCTCGCGCACGGTGATCCCGATCGGGGCCTCGCCCTGCTGGCGTTGTCGGTCCGGGCCCGGGCCCGGCAGGACATCGCGTCGCTGCGACACCCCCGGCACGTCGCGTTCGCGCTCGAGCACGTGGGGGAGGACCGCTGGGAGTCGGCGCAGAATCGGTTCGGCAACTGGTCGCGTCGTGCGGTGCGCGCCGAAATCCTGGACATGCTCGGCAGTTCGAGCTGAGTGCCGGTCTCAGGCAGGGACCCGGCCGCTCACCCGGGCCGCACACGATCGCAGGAGGTCGGTGAGTTCCGGATCGTCGACGGCCAGGCGTCCGGTCTTGCCGATCGCCGCAAGGCATCCGACCACCGCGTTCTGCGCATCGTGCACCGGGACGGCGACGGCGCTGCGGCCCACCCGCACCTCGTCGACCTCTCGGGCCGAACCGGTGTGACGGACGGCGTCGAGTTCACCCCGCAGCGCGGCGATGTCGGTGACGGTCCGCGACGTGACCCGGTGCAGGCTCGACGGCACCAGGTCCGGACGGGACGCGAGGAGGATCTTGCCGATGGCGGACGCGTGCAGGTGCGCGGCGATCGTGTTCTCGCCGCTGAGTTCGTGGTCGGGGTCCCGGTCGACGAGTCGCACCCGGCCGCCCGCGAACGACGCCAGATGGATCCCGAAACGCACCTGTTCGCGCAGTTCTTCGAGCACGGCGTGGTGGTCGACCGGGTCCGGCGCCGCATCCGCCCCCGCCAGCTGCCTGGTCCGCCGGCCCAGCGCGAACCCGGACAGGTCGGCGATCCGCACCAGATAGCCGTCGGCGGTCAGGAGATTGAGCAGCCGGTACGCCGTGGCCTGGGGGATCCCCGCGTGTGCGGCGATGTCTCGCGCGGTCGCCCCGGACCCGAGCTGAGCCACGGCCTCGAGCAGGGCGAGTGCCTTCTGCACGGCGCGTGGTTCGTGGCCCGCGACCTCCCCCGCTCGGGCGCCCATCACCGGGACCCGGGGGTACGTCCAGCCGCCGTCAACGCGAGGTTCCCGGCAGCGTCCGTGGCGAAGACCCCGGCTCCCGGCAGCACATCGTCTGTTTCCGCGGTGTCGAACACACCCATCGACCGCAGGCTCGCCGGGTAGCGCCATCGCAGGTACAGCTGCCACGCCGAACCCGACAGCAACAGGGTCAGCACCACGGTGGGGACCATAGCGAAGCCGTGGGCCACGTTCACGAACAGCATGTAGGCCAGGACGATTCCGCCGGCGGCGCTGCCCGCGACTCCCGCCACCAGGACGAGAGGGGTGTGCTCCCCGATCCGGCTGAGGAACCGCACCGACGCCACGGCCACCAACACATACGCCGCGACCACCGCAGTCCTGGCAATCAACTGCACGTGACCGAATCCGGTCGACTTGCCGACGATGCCGAATGTCGCGGCACCGACGCACACGGCGCACACGATGACCGCCAGCGCCGCGTACGGGGTGCGGAAGCTGCGGTGCACCCGGGCGAACAGACGCGGCACGACTCGTTCGATCCCCATCGAATACAGCAGCCGCGACGCGGCATTCGACGACGCCATCGCCGACGCCAGCCACGACGTGCCCAACCCGAGGTTCAGGGCGATCACCACGGCCGGGTCGACCCCGGTGGAGGTGCCGTGCAGATACGCGTTGACCAGGGTGTCCGTGCGACCGGACCAGGCGGCCCACGCCGAGAAGATGAACAGGCCGCCGCAGATCATCGGCGTGAGCATCACGGTGCGGGTGACGGTGGCGAGCGGGCGCTTGGCCTCCGGCCCGAAGAACGTGGCGCTCTCGAAGCCGGCCAGGGCGAACACCGCGGCCAGCGTCATGAGCAGCGGCCCGTACGCGGAATCGGACGGCGGTACCGCGGCGTGCTGGCCGCCCGCGCCGGTCACGATCATCAGACCGACGATGAACAGCAACGAGCACGATTCGACGGCGAGGATGGCGAGGGCCGCGAACCGTACCCCGCGGACCAGACAGGCGAGGATCACGATCGCGATCCCGGCGTAGACGAGGAGACGTTCGGCGGGTTCACGCAGTTCCAGCCCGAAGAAGCCGAGCGTCGCGATCACGGCCTGGCCACCGTGGTACAGCGTCATCACCGCACTGCCCACGTACTTGGTCAGCATGGCGACACCCGCCGTCAGCGCGGCTCGCGTGCCGAGGCCCTGGAACACGAAACTGTAGAGGCCGCCCGCGGCCGCCATACGTCGCGTGAACTGCGAGACGCACACCGCGATCAGGGAGACCACCACCGTCGCGACGACGATCGTGATCAGACCGCTCAGCAGCATCTGGTGGGTGAACATGGTGACGGGCAGGACCACCATCGACACCGCAGGCGCCGTCGTGGCCACCGACTGGGCGAGAACCTCGAAGCCCGACAACTGCCGCCGACCCAGCGCACGCAACGGCGACAGGGCCTGACGTTCGGGCTCGCCGGTGGCGAACGAACGCACGATGGCGTCGGAAAGGGCTGACATGCGCGTGAAACTAGCCGGGTCGTGTTGCCGAAAAGTTTCGGTTTCGGGTCGAACTCCGACTCGGGAGTGAGAACGGCCCGCGCCCGTTCTCGCTCGCCGGCCTCAGACTGTTTCGCCGCCGACAACTTCCCGACTCGCTTCCCTCCCAGGATGAATCCGGACAAGTTACCCGGGTCGCCGGGCGCAAGAATGGGAGCGCGAATTGGCATTCACACGTAGATCTTTCATGAAGGGCCTCGGGGCCACCGGAGGCGCAGGCCTCGCGTACGGCGCGATGTCGACGCTCGGGCTCGCACCGTCGACCGCTGCGCCCGCCCGCACCTTCCAGCCGCTCGCGGCCGGCGACCTGATCGGCAAGGTGAAGGGCAGCCATTCCGTGGTCGTGCTCGGCGGCGGCCCCGCCGGTCTGTGTTCGGCATTCGAACTGCAGAAGGCCGGGTACAAGGTGACGGTCCTCGAGGCCCGCACCCGGCCCGGTGGCCGCGTCTGGACCGCCCGGGGCGGCACCGAGGAGACCGACCTGAACGGCGAGACGCAGAAATGCACGTTCTCCGAGGGCCACTTCTACAACGTCGGCGCCACCCGCATCCCGCAGAGCCACATCACGCTCGACTACTGCCGCGAACTCGGCGTCGAGATCCAGGGCTTCGGAAACCAGAACGCCAACACGTTCGTGAACTACCAGAGCGACACGTCGCTGTCGGGCCAGTCCGTCACCTACCGGGCCGCGAAGGCCGACACGTTCGGCTACATGTCGGAACTGCTGAAGAAGGCCACCGATCAGGGCGCCCTGGACCAGGTGCTGAGCCGGGAGGACAAGGATGCGCTGTCGGAGTTCCTCAGCGACTTCGGTGACCTCTCCGACGACGGCCGCTACCTCGGATCCTCGCGTCGTGGTTACGATTCCGAGCCCGGAGCCGGCCTGAACTTCGGCACCGAGAAGAAGCCGTTCGCGATGCAGGAAGTGATCCGCAGCGGCATCGGCCGCAACTTCAGCTTCGACTTCGGCTACGACCAGGCGATGATGATGTTCACCCCGGTTGGCGGCATGGACCGGATCTACTACGCGTTCCAGGACAGGATCGGTACCGACAACATCGTCTTCGGCGCCGAGGTGACGTCGATGAAGAACGTGTCCGAGGGCGTCACCGTCGAATACATCGCCGGCGGCTCGAAGAAGTCGATCACCGCCGACTACGCGATCTGCACGATCCCGCCGCACCTCGTCGAACGACTGCAGAACAATCTGCCCGGCGACGTGCTCACCGCGCTGAAGGCGGCCAAGCCGTCGTCGTCCGGAAAGCTCGGCATCGAGTACTCGCGCCGGTGGTGGGAGACGGAGGACCGCATCTACGGCGGCGCGTCGAACACCGACAAGGACATCTCGCAGATCATGTTCCCGTACGACCACTACAACTCCGATCGCGGTGTGGTCGTTGCCTACTACAGCAGCGGCAAGCGGCAGGAGGCGTTCGAGTCGCTCACCCACCGCCAGCGGCTCGCCAAGGCGATCGCGGAGGGCTCGGAGATCCACGGCGAGAAGTACACCCGCGACATCTCGTCGTCGTTCTCGGGCAGCTGGCGGCGCACCAAGTACTCCGAGAGTGCCTGGGCCAACTGGGCGGGCAGCGGCGGATCGCACGGCGGGGCGGCCACACCCGAGTACGAGAAGCTGCTCGAACCCGTCGACAAGATCTATTTCGCCGGCGACCACCTGTCCAACGCCATCGCCTGGCAGCACGGCGCCCTGACGTCCGCCCGCGACGTCGTCACCCACATCCACGAGCGCGTGGCCCAGGAAGCCTGACCTTCCCCTCGAACAAGGAGTCGTGAACTGTGAAGTCTTTTCGTACCAAGGCCGTGACCGCCGCGCTCGCCGCATCCGCTCTGATCGCCGGGGCGACGTCGTGCTCCTCCGAGGAGGCGGCAGCGGAAGCGCCCGGCAGCACGTTCGTCTCGAAGTCCGTTCTCGAAGCCGGCGAGGCGAATCCGATGATCGCGCAGGGTGTGGCCATCGGTGGCGGCACCGCCGTCTACAAGTCGAGCGGCATCGGTCCCGGCGCTTCCAACCAGGCCGCACCCGAGGGCACCCCCGAGTCGTACATCGACACCGACGTGTTCACGGGCGGCGCACTCCCGGCCGGAGTCACGATCACCGAAGCACAGGGCATCAACGCGCTCAAGCGGATTCGCGACCATCTCGAGGCACAGGGACTGACGCTCGAGGACGTCGTGACCATGCGGGTGTTCCTCGACAACGCCCCCGGCACCGACCGCGCCGACTACGCCGGCTGGAACCGCGCCTACCGGCAGTTCTTCGCGAACACCAACCTCGAGACCGGCGACACCGAACTGGTCCCGCTCGGCACCGCGGAACCGGCCGCCCCGATGGAACGGAACTCCGCGCGTCCCAGCCGGTTCGCGCTCGAGGTCGCGAGCCTGCCCGCCGCGGGCTGGCTCGTCGAGGTCGAGGTGGACGCCGTGTACCCCGACGGTGAGGAGCCCCAGTAGTGGGGGCGCTCAGCCCGAGCCACTGGGCGATCATCGCGGTCGTGCTCGTGGTGCTGTTCGGGTCGAAGAAACTTCCGGACGCCGCCCGCGGCCTGGGACGGTCGATGCGGATCCTCAAGACCGAGGTGGGGGAGTTGCAGGCGGACGCACCCGAACTGGAGAAATAGGCGAAGCGAGTCGGTGGACCCCGCGTCCACCGGCTCGCTTCGTTCTTCGGGTGTCAAGCCTTACGCATGTACGTCCGGACCGTCAGCGGTGCCATGATCGCGACGATCACGGCGGCGCCGAGCAGCGACCACACGACGTGGACACCGAAGTGGCCGTCGTTGACGAGTTCACGCACCGCGGTCACGACGTGCGACACGGGGTTGACGTTCACGAACGCCTGCATCCAGCCCGGCATCGTGTCGGCGGGCACGAACGCGTTGGACATGAACGTCAGCGGGAACAGGATGAGCATCGAAATGCCCTGCACCGAAGACGCTTTGCTCATCAGAACACCCATCAGAGCGAAGATCCAGCTGATCGAGAAGGCGCAGACGATGACGAGCGCGCCGGCCGACACCACCCCGACGACACCGCCGCCGGGCCGGTACCCCATCGCGATACCGACGGCGAACGTGATGGTCGTGGCGATGCCGTACCGCACGACGTCGGCGAGGAGCGCACCGGACAGCGGCGCGATGCGGGCGATCGGCAGGGACTTGAAGCGGTCGAAGACGCCCTTGTCCATGTCTTCCCGCAACTGGGTGCCCGTCACGATCGACGTGGTGATCACCGTCTGGACCAGGATGCCCGGGATGATGATCGGCAGATACGACGCCACGTCGCCGGAGATGGCGCCACCGAAGATGTACGTGAACATCAACGTGAAGATGATCGGCTGGACGACGACGTCGAACAGTTGCTCCGGATTGTGCTTGATCTTGAGCAGTCCCCGGTACGCCATGGTCAGCGTGTTCGCGACGGACTGCTCGAGGCTGATCCGGTTCCGGGCTTCCGGAATCGGTTGGGGGCCCGCGTGAGCGAGGGATTCGAGGGTGGTGGTCATGCGACGCTCCGTTCGGTGTCGGCCTCGGTGGCGTCTGCGCCGTGGCCGGTGATGGTGAGGAAGACCTCGTCGAGACTCGGCTTCTGGACGGTGATCTCGTCGACGGCGATGCCGTGGTCGCGCAACCGGATCAGGAGTTCGACGGTGAGCGACGGATCGGTCATCGGCGCGGTGAGGCGGCCGATCTCCGGGGTGATCGCGACCTCCACACCGAGGGTGTGGGCGATCACCGAACGCGCGTCGTCGGTCTGTCCGCGATCGACCAGCGTCAACTGCAGCGAGGAGACGCCCACGGACGCCTTCAACTCGTCGGCCGTGCCGTCCGCGATCACCTTTCCGCGGTCGATGACGGCGATCCGATCGGCCAGCTGATCCGCCTCGTCGAGGTACTGCGTGGTGAGCAGCACCGTCGACCCGTCCGCGACCAGCCTGCGGATGGTGTCCCACATCTGGGCGCGCGTCCGAGGGTCCAGACCCGTCGTCGGCTCGTCGAGGAACAACAGGGGAGGATGGGCGATCAGGCTGGCCGCCAGGTCCAGACGTCGACGCATGCCGCCCGAGAAATTCTTGAGCGGCTTCGTCGCCGCCTCGGTGAGGTCGAACTCCTCGAGCAGTTCCGTGCACTTGCGGCGGGCATCACCCCGGCTCAGGCCGAGCAACCGGGCGAAGATCACCAAATTCTCGACCGCCGACAGGTCCTCGTCGACGGACGCGTACTGGCCCGTGACACCGACCAGCGAGCGCACCGCATTCGGTTCGCGCACCACGTCGTGGCCGAAGACGCGGGCCTCGCCGCCGTCCGGACGCAACAGCGTCGCAAGCATCCGCACCGTCGTGGTCTTACCGGCGCCGTTCGGGCCGAGCACTCCGTACACCGACCCGGTCGGGACGGACAGGCTCACGCCGTCGACGGCGCGCTGACGGCCGAAGAGCTTCACGAGCCCGTCGGCCTCGATGGCTGGGGGAGTTGCAGTGAGGTTCATGCCGTAGACGATGCAGCCCACCACTTGCATCGGGCTTGCACGCCTCTTGCACGGTCTTGCGGGCGCTGTCGTCGGGCGAATTCACAGACATTGGTCGGAATCAGGGGCAATTGCGCCGGAATCTGACGAATCGGCGTGCGGATGTGGATTTCCACAACCAGTCGGTTATCCACAGGCAGACTGTTCTCCCTGGTCGGAGAAGGCGGCTGGCGTCGAGCAGGGTGCACGATGCTCGATATGAGAGCAGAGGACCTGATCTTTCGCCGCCGTGCGTTGGCCGACGGAATCACCGACCCGGAACTGCGTCGCGCGAGGACGACCGGACAACTGGTCGCCGTGGCCGCGGGTGCCTACCTCCACAGCGGCAGCTCGGAATCCTTGGACGCGATCGGGATGCACCGAGCCCGGGTTGCGGCGGCGGTCGTGGCGCACGGGGGTGGGGTCGTGGTCCGCCGCAGTCCTCCACGGGCTCGATGTCGGTGCGGTGAACCTCGATCGCGTGCACCTGACCCGGGCGCGTCGATCGGGCGGCCGACGGACCGCGACGCTGCACTTTCACATCGCTCCACTCGACGCGGACGATGTGACCGAGATCGACGGCGTGGCAGTGACCTCGCTCGCTCGGACCGTGGCGGATGTGGCGCGATCGGAATCGTTGGACCAGGCCGTCGTGATCGGCGATTCCGCGTTGCATCGAGGTGTTGTGTCGATCGACGACGTCCAGGCTGTGGTGGAGTGTCACGGGCGCCGGAAAGGCATCGGTGCCGCGCGCCGCGCAGTGGCTCTGCTGGACGGACGCAGTGAGAGTCCCGGTGAGTCGCTCAGCCGAATCAGGATGCGTGAGTGTGGGATGCCGGCGCCCGAGCTGCAACACGAAGTGCGCACCGACGGAGGTGCGTTGGTCGGACGCGTCGACTTCTTCTGGGAACGCTGGGGAGTTGTCGGCGAGTTCGACGGGATGGGCAAGTACAGATTCGGTTCCGGTCAGTCGGGCGACATCGTGGCGAAGGAGAAGTTGCGGAAGGACGCGATACGCGACACGGGTCTCGAGGTGATCCGGTGGGTGTGGGCGGACCTGGGGCGGTTCGACGCCGTGAGGGCGCGATTCGAGCGCGCGTGTGCCCGCTCGCGACGCCGGTGACCCATTCCCTCCCGCCGAATTGCTGGAATCACGCACAAACGCACGGGAATCTAGCGAATCGGTGTGCAACTCCGCAGACGGGAGGACTCGCTAGCCGAATCGCGATTCCAGTGCACGCCGGTCGATCTTCCCCGGACCTCTGAGGGGGAGGGTGTCGACGAGGTGCAGTTCGCGTGGGGCGGCGGTGGGGTCGAGGGTGCGTTCGACGAAGGTGCGGAGTTCGGCGAGTGTCGGTTCGGTGCCGCGCTCGGCGACGACGACGGCGGTGACGCGGCGCCCCAGTCGCTCGTCGGGGAGGCCGATCACCGCGCATTCCCGGACGGCGGGGTGCGCGACGAGAGCCGCCTCGACCACCTGCGGGACGACGGTGAGACCGCCGGTGGAGATGGCCTCGTCGAGTCTCCCGGAGATGCCGAGGACGCCGTCGGTGACGGCGCCGGCGTCGTCGGTGCGGAACCAGCCGGGTTCGGCGAACGCTGGATGGTCCGGGAGTCCGCGGTAACCGGCTGCGAGCATGGGCCCGCCGAGGAGGACGCGGCCGTCACCGTCGATCCGCACCCGGGCGCCGTCGAGGGGAACCCCGTCGTACACGCATCCACCGCACGTCTCGCTCATTCCATACGTACGGACGACGGTGATGCCGGCGTCGACGGCGCGACGCAGGACGGGGGCGGGGGTCGCGGCTCCACCGAGGAGGACGGTGTCGAGTGCGGCGAGCGAGGCCACGGCGTCGGGATGGTCGAGGGCCTTGACCAGCTGGGTCGGAACGAGCGAGGTGTAGCGGCGGGGACCGCTCATCGACGCGACAGCGGCAGGCAGCGCACCGGGGTCGAAGCCGTCGGCCACGTCGATCACCACCGGCTCGGTGCCGGCGAGGACACTGCGCAGCAACACCTGCATGCCCGCGATGTGGTGGGCGGGAAGGGCCAGCAGCCAGGAGCCCGGACCGCCGAGCCGCGCGTGCGTCGCGTCACCGCTGGCGCGGAGGGCGGCCGCGGACAGCATGGCACCCTTCGGCACTCCCGTCGTGCCGGACGTCGCGACCACGAGGGCGACACCGTCGTCGATCGGCTCCCCGGGGTGCAACGCGTCCGTCAGTCGGCGGGTCTCCCGCTCGTCCGCGGCGGGTACGGGGAGGGCGGCCGGGCCGGTTCCGTCGAGGATCGCCGACAGTTGCGGCAGGATGCCGAGAACCCCGACGCCCGACGGGACGGGCAGGACCTGCAGTTCGCTCACTGGGCAGGCCCGGCCAGCGGCCAGCCGCCTGCGGCGAGGTTGCTGCGCACCCGGTCTACGTCCGACTCCAGCGGCAACTCGTCGGTGACCTTGGTGATGAGCACCTGGATGTCGGTCTTCTCGATGGGCAGGTCGCCCTCCTCGACGAGGGCGTCGGCGACGGCGTCCACCTCGTCTTCCGACAGACGGCGGGTGAGCAGCGCGAACAACGGGATGTAGTCCTGCTCGGGCACGCCGTTCGGGTAGCCGGCTCGCAGCCAGCCGATGATGGAGGAGAGAAACGGTGGAAGGCTCATGGCTAGCCTGCGTCGCGGGTTTCTTCCGTGTCGCCGGAGCCGTCGCCGCATTCGGCATCGGGTCCGACCGGCCACCCTCCGGCCTCGAGGTTCGCCGTCACCCGGGCAACGTCCTCCTCGGACGGTTCCTCGTGGGTGATCTCGCTGATGAGACGGCGGATGTTGTCGTAGTCGACGTGGCGTTCGGGTGTTTCGTGGGCCGTCTCGATGGACAGCGCGACGACCTGTTCGATCTCCTCGTCGGTGAGACGGCGACGCAGCACGGCCAGCAACGCGAAATGGTCCTTCGCCGGGATTCCCTCGGGGTACCCGGCGCGTAGCCAGTCGAGCACGGAGCGAAGTGAATTCTTGGGCACGCGTTCGGCCTCTTTCGTCGATGGAACGGGACTCGCGGTCGCCGCTCAGAAGATGTGGATACCGAAGCTGCTGGCCAAAAAGCCCTGCATCAAGAGAAGTATCCCAGTGATGATCGCGATCAGCACCACGGCGAAGCAGGCCCAGGCGCCGATCCGGCCTGCGAAGGTCGGCTGCGAGACTCCCTCACCGGTGTCCGTGCCGCCGAGCGACCGGAGTCCGAGCGCGAAGATCGCGGGGAGGCCCGCGCCGAACAGCAGTCCGACGAGGATGACCTGCCAGAGCGAGTGGATGGTGGTGGTCAGCAGTGTCATGGCGAGCCCCTCAGCGGTTCGCGGCGCGACCGGCGGAGTCCGCGGTCTCGGCCACGCCCGGTTCGGTGGGTTCGGCGGGAACGTCGGTCTCGCCCGACTCCCATTCGGCATTCACGTTGCCGGACGTCACCGGCTGCAGCCGGGAGCGCAAATACATGAACCCGGCGAGCACGATCAGGGCGGCGAACACGACGAGAACACCGGGCAGACCGCCGATCATGTGGGCGATGACCCAGCACACGGCTCCCACGATCGCCGCGGACGGCAGGGTGACCAGCCACGCGACGGCCATGCGTCCGGCGATGCCCCAGCGGACCTCGGCGCCCGTGCGGCCGAGGCCGGTGCCGAGGATGGAGCCGGTCGCGACGTGCGTGGTGGACAGCGGCAGTCCGAGGTGGCTCGACGTCAGGATGATGGCGGCGGACGAAGACTCCGCGGCCATGCCCTGGGGAGCGGCGATCTCCACGAGTCCCTTACCGAGCGTGCGGATGATGCGCCAGCCGCCGAGGTAGGTGCCGAGCGCGATGGCGATCGCACAGCTGAGCTTCACCCAGAACGGCATCTCGTCCTCGGCGGACAGGGACCCGTGCGCGACGAGTGCGAGGAAGATCACGCCCATCGTCTTCTGGGCGTCGTTGGTTCCGTGGGCCAGCGACACCAGGGACGCGGAACCGATCTGACCGATGCGGAACCCGTGTTCCTTGGTGTCCTCCGGCACGCCGGAGGTGATCCGGTAGACCAGCTTGGTGCCCGCGGTGGCGACCAGTGCTGCGACCACGGGGGCGAGGACGGCGGGCACGACGACCTTGCTGAGCACGCCGCCCCACTCGACACCGCTCATGCCGATGGATGCGATGGCCGCACCGATCAGTCCGCCGAACAGCGCGTGGGACGAGCTCGACGGCAGGCCCAGCAGCCACGTCGCCAGATTCCAGATGATGCCGCCGACCAGGCCGGCGAACACGATGAGCAGCAGATCCTCGCCGCCCACTTCTCCCAGATTCACCACGCCCTTGGCAACTGTCGCCGCAACCTCCACGGACAGGAACGCGCCGACCAGATTCAACGATGCGGAGAGCGCGACAGCCGCCTTGGGTCGCAGAGCTCCCGTCGCGATCGAGGTGGCCATTGCATTGCCGGTGTCGTGAAAGCCGTTCGTGAAATCGAAAGCGAGGGCGGTGACGACCACCACCAGGAGAACTACGAGCTCTGCGGTCACACCCAGATTGTGCGGATTTCAACCGAAAATGTACAGCTGACGTCCGGTGTCCAGGATCACTCCCGCGTATGGCTTCCCGTCAGTTCTCACCCTTCGGGCGGGAGTCGCGGCGGATGGGGTGATCCTCCGGAATCTGCACCAGAACGATCGGGATTCCGTCGGGGTCCGCGATCCACATCTCGAACAGCCCCCACGGTTCCTGCCGGGCCTCGCGGTCGATCTTCACCCCGGCGAGAACAAGCTCGGTCTGGACCGCGGTGAGGTCGCGAACCTGCAGCCACAGGGCGCCGTCGAAGGAGGACGACTCACCGGTTCCGCCGTGCGCGGCAACCTCGATCAGACCCTGACCGGCGAAGAACACCGTGCCCCCGGGGTATTCGCGGGCGGTGGCGAGCCCGAGGATGTCACGGTAGAAGCCCAGTGTCGTCGTGTAGTCGCGCGGCCGCAGAATCGTCCTGCTGCTGAGGATCTCCACCCGTCACCCTCCTTCGCCGGGCCGGGCTTCGTGTCCCGTCCGCCCGTGTGTGCGTCGATCTTCCTTCATCTCCGCCTCGAACAGGTGCCGTCGTCCGTCGGCGAGTTCGTGACGTGCGCCCCGCTCGTGCTCGCGCAGCGGCGACCAGTAGTGATCGTCGAACTCTTCGACGAGCTGGAACGTCCACCGGCCCTCGACGACGTTGCGTCCCACGAGCTCGGACTGCACCCGGTCCGCGACGGCCGCGTGTCCCGCGGCGCGGAGCGCGTCTACGGCTTCGCCGAGCTGAAGATCGGCGTGGCCGATCAGTTGATGGAACGAGTAGAGGTGCCCGCGGGCACGCTCGACCGTTTCGAGGGCCTCCGACAACTTCCCGAGCGCGGCGACGGTGTCGTCGCTCACTCCGGGCGGACGGCGGTGTTCCGGTGCGGGGAGCTCGCGGTCGATGCTCATGTGGGTCAGTGTGCCCGAATCGGAGACGTCGCGTGCCCTCTCCTGCCGAGGCGACGAATCCGCCCGCGTATTTCACCCTCGGAGGGTCTACTCGTGCGTGACCGCCCGGTGCTGGACTGGATCGACAGCATCGGACGACGAGGGGACCAGGCCATGAAATCGAGCGTGACAGGCGAGCCGATAGCGGGCGGCGAATCGTTACCGTTCCCGCCGCCGCCGTCGGGAAGCATCGCCGGCCGGACCATGCAGGAGTCCGTGTACAGCCCACTTCCGAAGAAGCGGCGGCTTTCCGACGACGCCCCGAACATTCTGATCGTCCTCATCGACGACGCCGGGCCCGGTCTGCCGAGTGGCCTCGGCGGTGAGGTGAACACCCCGACGCTCGACGCAATGTTGCAGGACGGTGTCGGGTACAACCGATTCCATACCACCGCGATGTGTTCGCCGACCCGCGCGTCGCTGCTGACCGGACGCAACCACCATCGCGTCGGCAACGGGCAGATCGCCGAGCTGGCCAACGACTGGGACGGCTACTCCGGCCGCATCCCGAGGTCGAGTGCGACGGGGCCCGAGGTGCTGCGCCACTACGGGTACAGCACTGCAGCTTTCGGGAAATGGCACAACACGCCGGCCGAGGAGACCACCGCAGCCGGTCCGTTCGACAACTGGCCGACGGGTCTCGGGTTCGAGTACTTCTACGGCTTCCTCGCCGGCGAGGCGTCGCAGTACGAGCCGAACCTGGTGCGGAACACGACGGTGGTGCTGCCTCCGAAGACCCCGGAGCAGGGCTACCACCTCAGTGAGGATCTCGCGGACGACGCCATCGGCTGGCTGCGCAGGCACAAGGCGTTCGACGCCGACAAACCGTTCTTCATGTACTGGGCCAGCGGCTGTCTGCACGGACCGCACCACATCATGAAGCCGTGGGCCGACAAGTACGCCGGGAAGTTCGACGACGGCTGGGATGCCTACCGGGAGCGGGTCTTCACGAGGGCCAAGGAGAAGGGCTGGATTCCCCCCGAAGCGGAGCTGACCGACCGGGACCCGACGATGGCCGCATGGGACGACATTCCCGACGACGAGAAACCGTTCCAGCGCCGGCTGATGGAGGTCGCGGCCGGGTATGCCGAGCACTGCGACGTCCAGGTGGGCAGGCTGTTCGACGAGCTCGACCGTCTGGGGTACCGGGACGACACGCTGGTCCTGTACATCTGGGGCGACAACGGCTCGTCCGGTGAGGGGCAGAACGGCACGATCAGTGAACTGTTGGCGCAGAACGGCATTCCCACCACCCCGGCGCAGCACATCGCGGCCCTCGAGGAACTCGGTGGCCTCGACGTCCTGGGGTCGCCGAAGACCGACAACATGTATCACGCGGGCTGGGCGTGGGCGGGCAGCGCACCGTACAAGGGGATGAAGCTGCTGGCCTCCCATCTCGGTGGCACCCGCAACCCGATGGTCGTCCGGTGGCCGGCGAAGGTGGCACCGGACCCGACGCCCCGTACGCATTTCCTGCACTGCAACGACGTGGTGCCGACGCTCTATGACATCGTCGGGATCACTCCGCCACGGACGGTGAACGGTGTTCCGCAGGATCCGGTGGACGGCGCCAGCTTCGCGCAGACGCTCGTCGAACGCGGCGCCACCGGGGGAAAGCTCACTCAGTACTTCGAGATCATGGGCAGCCGGGCGATCTACCACGACGGCTGGATGGCGTCCGCGTTCGGGCCACGCGCACCCTGGGCGGCGGGTGTGCCCGGTGGCATCCGCGACTGGAGCCCGGACGACGACGTGTGGGAGCTCTACAACCTGGACGAGGACTGGACCCAGAACCGGGACCTCGCCGAGCAGCATCCGCGGAAGCTGGCGCAATTGCGGGAACTGTTCGCGATCGAGGCCGCGAAGAACAACGTGCTCCCCGTCGGCGGCGGGCTGTGGGTCATCGCGCTGCATCCCGAGCAGCGGATCACGACGCCGTACACGAGCTGGGAGTTCTCCGGCGACACGATCCGTATGCCCGAGTTCTGCGCTCCCGCGCTGGGAAACAAGAACAACCGGGTCACCCTCGACCTCTCCGCTCCGGACAATCCGAGCGGAGTGCTCTACGCGCTGGGGAGTAACGCCGGCGGACTCACGTGTTTCGTCGACGACGGCTACCTCTGTTACGAGTACAACCTGTTCATCCTGATGCGCACCAAGATTCGTTCGACCGTGCCGATCCCGCCGGGCACCCGCACGGTGCAGGTGGTCACGGAGTTCGTCGAGACGCGGCCCGGTGGCCCGCTGAACGTGAAGCTCTGCGTCGACGGCAGTGTCGTCGGGGAGGGGCAGGTGCCGGTGAGCGTGCCGTTGCTGTTCACAGCCAACGACTGTCTCGATGTCGGCACCTGCCTGGGGTCCCCGGTGTCGCTGGACTACTACGACCGGGCGCCGTTCCCGTTCAACGGCACCATCGACCGCATGGCGGTTGAGTACACGTAGGGGATCTCAGAAATACCAGGGGTACGGCTTCCAGTCCGGTTCACGCTTTTCGAGGAACGAATCGCGGCCCTCGACGGCCTCGTCCGTCATGTACGCCATGCGGGTTGCCTCGCCGGCGAACAGTTGCTGACCGACGAGGCCGTCGTCCTGCAGGTTGAACGCGTACTTGAGCATGCGCTGGGCCTGCGGGGACTTGCCGTTGATCTTGGTGGCCCAGTCGATTGCGACGTCCTCGAGTTCGGCGTGGTCGACGACCTTGTTTACGGCGCCCATCTGGTGCATCTCCTCCGCGGTGTACGTCTCACCGAGGAAGAAGATCTCGCGGGCGAACTTCTGGCCGACCATCTTGGCGAGGTAGGCGCTGCCGTACCCGCCGTCGAAGCTGCCGACGTCGGCGTCGGTCTGCTTGAAACGGGCGTGTTCGCGGCTGGCGAGGGTCAGGTCGCAGACCACGTGCAGGCTGTGACCGCCGCCCGCGGCCCAGCCGTTGACGAGGCAGATGACGACCTTCGGCATGAACCGGATCAGCCGCTGGACCTCGAGGATGTGGAGACGTCCGGCGCGGGCCTTGTCGACGGTGTCCGCGGTTTCGCCTTCCGCATACTGGTATCCGCTGCGTCCGCGGATGCGCTGGTCGCCGCCGGAGCAGAACGCCCACCCCTCGTCTTTGGGGCTCGGACCGTTGCCGGTGAGCAGCACGGCGCCCACGTCGGACGTCATCCGGGCGTGGTCGAGCGCCTGGTACAACTCGTCGACGGTGTGGGGGCGGAAGGCGTTGCGCACTTCGGGACGGTCGAACGCCACCCGGACGATTCCCTGGGTGACATGCCGGTGGTAGGTGATGTCGGTCAGGTTCTCGAAACCGGGAACCGGTCGCCAGTGCTGCGGGTTGAAAGTCACGGCTCCGAGGTTATCGGGTGCGGTTGGCGGGTGTCCGCGCGCGCACGAGTTTGCCCGGGTTTACCGTGCAGGTATGAGCGAACAGGCTGCCGACGTCACCCGTCTCGACGGCAAGGGCGACGACGAGTACGAGCACCACGGCGGGTTCCCCAAGTACGAGCCGGTGACGCCCGGTCCGGACTGGCCGCGGTTCGTCGAGGGAATGCGCACGTTGCAGGACCTCGCGGTGTCGGTCGACGCCCCGGACGACGTGCTCGCGCAGGCCGCGGACCAGGTGGAGAAGCTGGCCGAACTGCTCGGACCGCACGTCGTTCCCGAGGGGCGGTCGCCGGCGGGCCGCACGATCGAGTTGCCGGGCCGGGGGAGTCTCCTCATGCCGCCGTGGAACATCGAGAAGTTCGGGCCCGAGGGGGTGCGCAGTGCGGGCATGTTCCGGCGCTACCACCTCGGGGGCAACGGTGCCGCGCACGGCGGCACGCTGCCGCTGCTGTTCGACGACCTGATGGGCATGATCGTCCACGCTTACGGGCGGCCCATCAGCCGCACCGCCTACCTGCACGTGAACTACCGCGCGATCACACCGCTCGACACGCGTCTGACCGTCGAGGGCAGCGTCGACCGCGTGGAGGGTCGCAAGACGTTCATCACCGCACGGTTGATGCAGGACGACACGTTGCTCGCCGACTGCGAGGCCCTCATGCTCCAGTTGCTGCCCGGGCAGCCCTGACGTCGTGACGTCCCTGCCCTCCCTGGAGGAGGTCCTGGCCGATGCCGTCGTGGTGAGTCTGCCCATGCGCGTGCGGTTCCGCGGCATCACGACCCGAGAAGCGTTACTGCTGCGCGGTCCCGCGGGGTGGGGCGAGTTCGCGCCGTTCCCCGAGTACGCGGACGACGAGGCGGCGCACTGGTTGCAGTCGGCGATCGAGGACGCCTGGCTCGGGCCGCCGCCCGCGGTACGAACGCGAGTGCCGATCAACGCCACCGTCCCCGCCGTCGACGCCGCACGGGTGCCCGCCGTGCTCGAGCGTTACTCCGGTGCCCGGACCGCGAAAGTGAAAGTGGCCGAACGTGGTCAGACGCTCGACGACGACGTCGCGCGGGTGCGGGCGGTCCGCGCACTCGTTCCGAACGTGCGCGTCGACGCGAACGGGGGGTGGTCGGTCGACGAGGCCGAGACCGCGCTGCGGGCCCTGACCGTCGACGGTCCGCTCGAATACGCCGAGCAGCCGTGCGCGAGCGTGCCCGAGCTGGTGGAGGTCCGCAGGCGGATGCCCGACGTGCGGGTGGCCGCCGACGAGAGCATCCGGCGCGCCGAGGATCCGCTGAAGGTCGTGCGGGCCGGCGGTGCCGACGTGGCCGTCGTGAAGGTCGCCCCGCTCGGGGGAATGCGGCGGCTGCTGTCGCTCGCGGACGAGTTGTCTTCGTACGGTGTGCCGGTGGTCGTGTCGAGCGCCCTGGACACCGCTGTCGGTATCGCCGCCGGTGTCGCCGCTGCCGCCGCCCTCCCCGAATTGCAGTTCGCCTGCGGTCTGGGTACCGGGGGACTCTTCGAGGCGGACGTGGCCCGCCCCCGCGAACCCGTCGGCGGCGAACTCACCGTCGACGCGGTGGCACCCGACGTCGAACGCGTCACGGCTCTCGCCGCGTCCGCGGAGCGTTCACGCTGGTGGATCGAGCGGGCCCGCCGGTGCCATGGCCTGCTCGAACAACGCGGAGTCCGGTTTTTCGTATAGTGTCTGCCGGACCTGATCGCTCAGTCAATACGGAGGCATTGAAAGTGGTTGCAGCTCTGAACGAAACCCTGCTCGACGAGTCGCGCGTTCCTGCGGTCATCGCAGACGTCCAGGCTCTCATCGACGCGGAGGTTTCGGACAAGTCGGGGGCCTCGGGACTGGCACTCAAGGGTGGATACGGCGCGGTCAAGAAGGTGGGACCGTCGATCGTGCCGGACGCCATCGAGGGCCTGCTGCCGGCATTCGTCACCAAGCTCGAGCCGTACTGGCAGGCCTTCACCGCCAGCGGTGAGGCCGGATTCTCCGAGTACCTGGTCGCGCGTGGCGAGGAGGTCGCGGACTCGCTCCTCGGTGTGACCGACGAGCGCATCGAGGGCAGCGACCGCGGTGCTGTCAAGAAGGTGTACTCGTCGCTGCGTCCGACGGCGAAGAAGAATGTGATCGAGGCACTTCCGCGTCTGGGCGCCCTCGTTCAGAAGCACGCCAACTGAGAACCCAGGTGAGTGGCCCGGCGCGCCCAGGCGTGCTGTGCCACTCACCTGTGGTCAGTTGGCAGCGTGGCCGTGGCGCCAGTACCCGGTGAACGAGATGTCGGACTTCGGGATGCGGCGCTCGTTCACGAGGTGGCGTCGCAGCGCCGTCGTCAGCTCGCTCTCGCCGGCCACGAACGTGTAGGACGGCCCGGTCGGCAGCTCCGCCTGTTTCACGGTGTCGAGTGCGAGCACTCCCGGACGGGCATCGGCGTCCTCGCGCACCAGCCAGTGCACGTTCACGCCGTCACCCACCGAAACTTCTCGAGCGTCTTCGGCATCGGGAATCTCGACGAACACTTCGGCCCGCAGGTCCCGCGGTGCCGAACGCAGGATCCCGACGATGGCGGGAAGCGCGCTCTCGTCACCGACGAGCAGCTGCCACTCGGCGTCCGGCGTCGGGTTGTAGATCAGCCCCTCGTCGAGGATCGCCACCTCGTCACCGGCCGCGGCCGAGTTGGCCCACGCCGACGCGGGACCGAGGTCGCCGTGCGAGGCGAAGTCGATGTCGATCTCGGTGCTGTCGCCGAACGTTCCCGATCCCGCCAACCGGATCTCGCGGATCGTGTAGTTGCGCACGACCGGCCGGGTGTCCTTGGACATCAGCTTGTACTGCGCGTACCAGAGGTTGCTCGCGCTGGTCGGTAACCGCAGCGTGCTCTGTCCCCGCTGGGGGATGAACATCCGGAACCACTGGTCGAACCCCATCGGGCTGACGGAGTCGAGTTCCTCGCCCGCGATGGTGACGCGGACGAAGTTCGGGCTGATCTGCTTGCCCGCCACTACGCTTGCGGACGCGATCCGGCGACTCTGAGGTTTGACGAACTTGCTGCGTTGAGCCATGGCGTCGGTTACTCCCCCGGTAGCGGTGCGATTTGTCAGGTAAGCCTAACCAATCGATCCGTTAGGCGGGGCGATGCGGTCGGTCGAGCCTCACGACCTTCGGCGGCAGACCCCACTCGTTGCGGCCGAGCCGGCTGAGCGGGGCGAGTTCCGCGAAGTCCGGAAGTCCGTCGTCGGCGAGCGCCTCGGGCCGCACCGCGACCGTCACGACGTCGCCCATCACCACGAACGAATCACCGACAGGTATCACCTGGTGCAGGGTGCACTCGATGGCGACCGGCGAACCCGCGACCCGCACGGGACGGACCCGCTCACTGGGTTCGGTGTCGATGCCCAGCGCGGCGAACTCGTCGACCTCGCTGTCGAACGTGGCGGAACTGGCGTTGACCGTCGAGATCAGCGGCTCGGTCGCCACATTGATCACGAACTCTCCCGTCGCCTCGATGTTGCGGAGGCTGTCCTTGCGGGTCACCGACGTGAACTGCACCACCGGCGGGTGGGTGCTGGACACCGAGAAGAAGCTGTACGGGGCCAGGTTGGCCACCCCGTCCGCCGAGACGGTGGACACCCACGCGATCGGCCGGGGCACGATCGAGGCGGTCAGCACCTGATACATGCGGTGTGGGGGAAGTTCGGCGGGATCGAAGACTGTGCGCATGCGTTCATGGTGTCAGCGCCCGCGATGTGGCCGTGAACTCACCCGGCGAGGTCGCCGGACGGGGGTGCCGGAGGATCTGACACTCTTGATGTCGTGAACCCGTCCACTGCACAAGCCACCGCGGTCGTCGACGAACTGGTCCGCGGGGGAGTACGCGAGGTCGTGCTCTGCCCGGGTTCGCGCAACGCGCCGCTGGCGTTCGCCCTGCAGGCCGCCGACCTCGAGGGCCGGCTCCGCCTGCACATGCGCATCGACGAACGCACCGCGGGATTCCTCGCGCTCGGCCTGGCCGTGGCCGGCAAGCGTCCCGTCCCGATCGTCATGACGTCCGGCACCGCCGTCGCCAATCTCGGACCCGCGGTCCTCGAGGCGAACTACGCCCGGGTGCCGCTCGTGGTGCTCAGCGCCAACCGCCCGTACGAGATGCTCGGCACGGGCGCCAACCAGACCATCGAGCAGCTCGGTCTGTTCGGCAGCCAGGTGCGCGCGACCATCAGCCTGGGCCTGGCCGAGGACGATGCCGGGCAGAACAGCCAGTGGCGTTCGGCCGTGTGCCGGGTCCTCGCCGCAGCGCGCGGCACGAGGTCGGGCAACGCCGGTCCCGTGCACTTCGACATCCCGCTCCGGGAACCGCTCGTCCCCGACGTCCACGCGCAGGGTCCGGTCCCGCAGGGACGACCGGGCGGGGCGGCGTGGACCACCACCCAGCACGCGACGCTCGACGTGCCGATGGACCTCGACCTCACTCTCGACACCATCGTGATCTCCGGGCACGGGTCCGCCCTGCGGCCCGAACTCGCCGCACTGCCGACGGTCGCCGAGCCGACCGCGCCGCTGCACGGCATCCCGGTGCATCCGATGGCGTTGCCGCAGCTCAAACCGCGGCAGGCCGTCATCACCGGACGCCCCACCCTCCACCGGTCCGTGTCGAAGGTCCTCGCCGATCCGGCGGTGGCCGTCTACGCGCTCACCACCGGCCCCCGCTGGCCCGACGTGTCCGGCAACGTGCTGGCCACCGGAACCCGGGCGGTCGTGTCCGGTGAACCCGACCGGGCCTGGATCAATCGCTGCCGCACGCTGTCCGAACACACCGACAAGGCGGTGCGCGCGCAACTCGCCGCCCACCCGAAGGCGACGGGACTGCACGTGGCGGCCGCCGTCATGGACGCCCTGACCGACGGTGACCAGTTGCTGCTCGGGGCGTCCAACCCCGTGCGGGACGCCGCGCTCGTCAGCTATCCGGCGCCGAAGATCCGGGTGCTGTCCAACCGGGGTGTCGCCGGCATCGACGGCACCGTGTCCTCGGCCGTCGGGGCGGCGCTGGCCTACGAGGAGGGGCGGACGGTGGCCCTGCTCGGCGACCTGACGTTCCTGCACGACGCGTCCGGGCTGCTCATCGGCTCGGGCGAACCGCGGCCCCGGGACCTGACCATCGTGGTCGCCAACGACGACGGTGGCGGCATCTTCGAACTGCTCGAGCAGGGCGATCCGCAGTACGCCGGGGTGTTCGAGCGGGTCTTCGGTACTCCGCACGGGATGGATCTCGCCGCACTCTGTGCCGCCTACCGGGTGGAGCATCACCTGGTGGGTCTGGGTGAGCTGTCGACGCGGCTGAGCGCGCCCGACGCGCCCGGCGACCGCGGAATCCGGGTGCTCGAGGTGACCACCGAACGTTCCGGGCTGCGCGAACTGCACGCCGCGGTGCGGGCCCAACTGTGAATGCGCGGGTGTCGCGGCGCGTCCGGTGTGGGGTGCTGGTGGCGGCGATCGGCATCTCGGTCCTGGCCGTGCTCCTCGTGCTGGCCGCCTGGCGCAACGACCACACCATCCAATCCGACCGGGGCGTGGCCACGGCGGAGGTGCTGTCGGCGGGCTCGCTGCGGTCGGCTATCAGCTTCGTCACCCCTGACGGGGTGACGCACAACCCCGAACTGGGCGTGCTGTACCCGACGAAGCTCACGGTGGGGCAGCGCATCGACGTCGAGTACGCGCGCAGCGACCCCGACCTGGTGCGGGTGTCCGGGCGCGACGCCAGCGTCGCCGTCGTCCCCGCCGGTTCGCTGATCGTCGTGACCTGGCTGATCGCGGGACCGGTGATCTGGTACCTGCGGCGGCGGGAGAGTTCGGCGGAGGCCCAGCCGGCAGTGTCATCCTGAGTTTCCCGGAACTTCGCGCGACGGTCACGTCGATCTCGCTGCTGTGACCACGAGCACTGCCACGCTGAGCGCGTGAGAGTAGCCATCGTCGCGGAATCGTTTCTTCCCAACATGAACGGTGTGACCAACTCGGTGCTGCGGGTTCTCGACCATTTGCAGCGCACCGGACACCAGGCGATGGTCGTCGCCCCGGACACGGTCGGATCGCAGACGTCCGCGCCGACCGAACACGGCGGCGTACCCGTCTACCGGGTGCCTGCGGTGATGGTGCCGAAGGTCAGTTCGCTCCCGGTGGGTCTGCCGCAGCCCGGACTCACCGCCGCGCTGCGTGCGTTCGACCCCGACGTCGTGCATCTGGCGTCACCGTTCCTCCTCGGTGCGGGCGGGCTGGGTGCGGCGCACCGGCTCGACGTCCCCACGGTCGCGGTGTACCAGACGGACGTGGCGGGTTTCGCCGAGAGCTACGGCCTCGGCATCACCAGTCGCGCGGCGTGGGCCTGGACGCGTCGCATCCACCGGGGCTGCACGCGCACTCTCGCGCCGTCCACGTCGGCGGTCGAGGCGCTCGCCGAGCAGAGGATTCCGAGGGTCCATCGCTGGGCGCGCGGCGTGGAGACGACTCGATTCGCACCGTCGCGTCGCAGCACGGGTCTGCGGGACTCCTGGCTGGGCGGCTCGGATCGGCTGGTCGTCGGATTCGTGGGCAGGCTCGCGCCCGAGAAACACGTCGAGCGGCTCGCCGCACTCGCCGGCGACCAGCGGGTGCGGCTGGTGATCGTCGGCGACGGTCCGGAGCGGGCCCGCCTGCACCGGTTGATGCCCGACGCGGTGTTCACCGGACAGCTCGGCGGGGTGGAGCTCGCGGAGGCCTACGCGAGCCTGGACGTCTTCGTCCACCCCGGCGAGCACGAGACGTTCTGCCAGGCGGTGCAGGAGGCGCTGTCCAGCGGGGTGCCGGTGATCGGACCGGATGCCGGGGGACCGCGGGATCTGGTCGCGCACTGCCGCAACGGCTACCTGCTTCCGGTCGACCGGTTCGGCGAACTGCTGCCGAGCGCCGTCGACGCACTGCGCGACCGCCGCATGCGCGCCCGCTTCGGTGAGGCCGCCCGGCAGTCGGTGCTGCACCGCACGTGGCCTGCGATCTGCGACGAGTTGCTGGGTCACTACGCGGCGGTTGTTGGCGGGCAGGACTTTCGCGAGTCCCGGGCGGCCTGACCAGCGGATCGAAACCGGTGGGGAATTCGAGAGGCCGTCTCGTGGTTGCCCGGAGTATGGCGAAGTACAAGACTGTCAACCCAGCGACCGGTGAAACCGTCCGGGAATTCACGACCTTGGACGATGCAGGAGTGGAGTCGGCGCTTTCCCGCGCCCACAACGGATATCTCGACTGGCGGACGACCGCCGCCGAGGAACGCGCCCGGATTCTGGGCCGAACCGCCGATCTCTACGCGGAGCGCGAAGACGAACTGGCGCGGATGATCGCCCTCGAGATGGGCAAACCCGTCCGGGAGGCCAAGGGCGAAGTCAAGCTCTCGTCGGCGATCTACCGCTACTACGCGGACAACGGCCCCGCGCTGCTCGAGGCGGAACGGCTCGACGTGCCGGGTGCGGACGAATCCGTGGTCTACCGCAGGCCGATCGGTGCGCTCGTCGGCGTGATGCCGTGGAACTACCCGTACTACCAGGTCGCCCGCTTCGCGGCGCCGAACCTCATGCTCGGCAACACCGTGCTGCTCAAGCACGCCCCGAACTGTCCGCAGTCGGCACTGCTGATGGAGGAGATCTTCCGGCAGGCCGGTCTCCCGGAGGACGCGTACATCAACGTGTTCGCCACCAACGAGCAGATCGCCGACATGATCGCGGATCCGCGTGTCCAGGGTGTCTCGCTCACCGGCAGCGAGCGAGCCGGGACCAGCGTCGCCGAGACAGCGGGCCGCAACCTCAAGAAAGTGGTGCTCGAACTCGGCGGGTCCGACGTGTTCGTCGTCCTCGACACCGACGATATGGACGCCACGGTCAAGACCGCGACCCGTGCCCGCCTGTCCAACGCGGGCCAGGCCTGCAACTCTCCCAAACGTTTCATCGTGACCGAGCCGAACTACGACGAGTTCGTCGCGAAGCTCGCCGAGTCCTTCAAGGCCACCCCGACCGGCGATCCGCTCGACGCGAAGACCGTCCTCGGGCCGCTGTCCTCGCAGAGTGCCGCGGATTCGCTGATCGAGCAGATCGAGGACGCCATCGCCAAGGGCGCGACGCTCCTCGCCGGCGGGAAGAAGATCGACGGCCCCGGCTCGTACGTCGAACCGACCCTGCTCGTCGACGTGACCCCCGAGATGCGGGCGTACAGCGAGGAGCTGTTCGGGCCCGTCGGCGTCGTCTACAAGGTCGCCACCGCCGACGAAGCCGTGGAACTCGCCAACTCCTCCTCCTACGGTCTCAGCGGTTCGGTGTGGAGCACCGACCTCGACGGGGCACGTGAGGTCGCCGACCGGCTCGACGTCGGCATGGCCTTCGTCAACGAGCACGGCACCACGCTTCCCGGGTTGCCGTTCGGCGGCGTCAAGCGCTCCGGCGTCGGGCGGGAACTCGGTCCGTGGGGAATGGACGAATTCGTCAACAAGAAGCTGGTGCGGGTCTCCAAGAAGTGACCGCCTCGCCACCGCGCCCGGCGCCGACATCGGCGCCGGGCGCGGTTGGTAGCGTTTCGGGCGTGGCAACTACACACGGTTCGCGGGCGTCGCTCGAAAAGGATCCGCACGAGGTCGCGTCGATGTTCGACGGCGTCGCGAAGCGCTACGACCTCACCAACACGATCCTGTCGTTCGGTCAGGACCGCAGTTGGCGCAAGGCGACGCGCTCGGCCCTGGCGCTGAAGCCGGGGGAGCGCGTTCTCGACCTCGCGGCGGGGACCGGGGTCTCTACCGTCGAGCTCGGACGGTCGGGTGCCTGGTGTGTGGCCACCGACTTCTCCAAGGGGATGCTGCAGGCCGGCAGTGGACGCCACGTCCCGATGGTCGCGGGCGACGCGATGCACCTGCCCTACGCCGACGCCGTGTTCGACGCCGCGACCATCTCCTTCGGGCTGCGCAACGTCTCCGACTTCGACGCCGGTCTCCGCGAGATCGCCCGCGTCACCAAACCCGGCGGGCGCCTCGTCGTGAGTGAGTTCTCGACCCCGGTGTTCGGGCCGTTCCGCACGGTCTACATGGAGTACCTGATGAGGGCGCTGCCGCGGGTCGCGCGCGCCGTCAGCAGCAACCCCGACGCCTACGTGTACCTCGCGGAGTCCATCCGCGCCTGGCCGACCCAGCAGGAACTCGCGCAGCGCATCGAGGCCGCCGGGTGGCGGAACGTGCAGTGGCGCAACCTCACCGGCGGTGTGGTGGCCCTGCACCGCGCCACCCGCTGAACGTCAGCCGAACAGCGGTCGCGAGTCGACCTTCGTCGACAGCAGACCGGACGCCCGCCACGCGCGGGCGGTGAGGTCGCTGTCCTCCTCGGTGACGAGGTTGCCCATGACCCGGACCGCGATGGTCATCAGCGCACGGGACCGCATGGCCACCGGACCGGACGCGGGCAGAACCCGAGGGACCGTCAGCAGCCCGGCGAGTCGCCGCGCCACGGAGAACGCCCGGCCGTACCGCTCCCGGAGGATCGCGGGCCACAGCTCCGTCAGGTCGTCGGCGTCGAGGATTTCCGCGACCAGGCGACCGCCCTCGAGCCCGTAATCGATGCCCTCGCCGTTCAGCGGATTCACGCACGCCGCCGCGTCGCCGATGATCGCCCAGTTCCGGCCCGCGATGTGCGACACCGCACCGCCCATCGGCAGCAACGCCGACGCCACCGCGCGCAGCTCGCCGTCCCACTTCCATTCGTCGCGCCGCTGCGCCGTGTACAGGTCGAGCAGCGGTCGCAGCGCACCTGGGGCCGGACGTTTGGCGGTGGCCAGTGTGCCGACGCCGATGTTCACCTCACCGGTGCCGAGGGGGAATACCCAGCCGTAGCCCGACTGCAGCGTCCCCGCTCCGTCCCGCAGCTCGAGGTGCGAGGTGATCCACGGGTCGGCGCTGCGGTCGGTGGCGATGTAGGCGCGGGCGGCAACACCGTAGGCAGTGTCCCGGTGCCATTCCCGGCCCAGCTGCTTGCCCAGCGTGGACCGGACGCCGTCCGCGACGATCAGCGTCCGGCAGCCGATGGTGTGGGTTCCGTCGGACGTCTTCAGCGTCACCGCCGTCACCCGGTCGCCGTCCCGTTCGACGCCGATTGCCTTGGCGCCCTGCACCATGACGGCCCCGGCGTCGACGGCGGTCGCACGGATCCTGTCGTCCAGTTCGGTGCGGGCGACGGCGCTGCCGACCGCCGGGAACGACCTGCCCGGCCACTCCAGTTCGAGCTCCTGACCGAACCCGCTGAGCCTCAGCCCCCGGTTGGTTCCTTTCGACCGCACCCAGTCGCCGAGACCGAGATGGTCGAGCTCGGCGACGGCACGCGGAGTGAGTCCGTCGCCACACGTCTTGTCGCGGGGAAACACCGCCGCGTCGGCGAGCACCACGTCACGACCCGCGCGGGCCGCCCACGCGGCAGCCGAGGAACCGGCCGGACCAGCACCGATGACCAGGACATCGGTGGCGGTGGGAAGCGGGGATCCCGCGGGCGACTGTTCTGCTGCGACCACACCTACATCCTGTCAGGCTTCGCTATACGACCGCGGCGAGGCCGACGGGCAGCGGAACCGCTAGGTTCACTACCGTGGTAGCCGAGCCGCCACCGACGGCGCGGGAACCGAGCCGTCACTGACGACAGGATGGGTACTGAGAACGTGAGCACCGAGGGCGCAGCACACACCGCTGCCGACGCTGTAGTGGGCACTACGGTCGCCGGGATCGATCTCGGCGACCCGCAGCTCGCTGCCACGGTCCGTGAAGGACTGAAGGAAGTCGAGGAACTGCTGGTCAGTGAGCTCTCCGACGGGGAGGACTTCCTCACGGAGGCGGCGTTGCATCTCGCGAAGGCGGGAGGCAAGCGTTTCCGTCCGCTGTTCACGGTGCTCACCGCCCAGCTCGGGCCGAAGGCCTCCGACCCGTCGGTGGTCACGGCGGCCACCGTCGTCGAGCTGGTCCACCTCGCCACGCTGTACCACGACGACGTGATGGACGAGGCGTCGATGCGCCGCGGTGCACCCAGCGCGAACTCGCGGTGGGGCAACAGCGTTGCGATCCTCGCCGGCGACTATCTGTTCGCGCACGCGTCCCGTCTCGTCTCGACGCTGGGACCGGAGGCGGTGCGCATCATCGCCGAGACGTTCGCCGAACTCGTCACCGGCCAGATGCGCGAGACGATCGGGCTTCGCGGCGAGCAGGATCCGGTCGAGCACTACCTCAAGGTCGTGTGGGAGAAGACGGGCTCGCTCATCGCGGCGTGCGGACGCTTCGGCGGCACCTTCTCCGGCGCGGACGCCGACCACGTGAAGCGGCTCGAACGCCTCGGCGACGCGGTGGGCACCGCCTTCCAGATCTCCGACGACATCATCGACATCTCCTCGGTGTCCGCGCAGTCCGGCAAGACACCCGGAACCGACCTGCGTGAGGGCGTCCACACGCTGCCCGTCCTGTACGCGCTGCGCGACGAGGGACCCGACGCCGATCGCCTCCGAGTGCTCCTCGACGGCCCCGTCACCAACGACGACGACGTCGCGGAGGCGCTCGCGCTCCTCGAACGGTCACCCGGCATGGCCGCCGCCAAGGCGAAGCTGGAGGAGTTCGCGGTCCAGGCGCGCGCGCAGCTCGCCGAGCTGCCGCAGGGCCCCGCCAACGACGCCCTCGTGAAGCTCGTCGATTACACGATCGAGCGCGTCGGCTGAGCCGTATCGTCAGTATCTGAACTCGTCTTCACCCGATTTCTCGTCGTCTGTGCGGGAACCGTCCCGCCACCGTGTTTCGTTGAATGATCAAGATCCCGAAACTCGGGCGACGTGATCGGGTGTCAACGACAAGGAAGGCGTGACGTGCGCTACGCAAACGGGGCGAAGACTCTGGTTCTGTTGGTCGGCATGTCGGCGCTGATCGTGTTCATCGGCGCGCTGTTCCGCAACCCCACCATCCTGCTGCTGGCGATCGTGTTCGCGGTCGGAATGAACGCGTACGTGTACTTCAACAGCGACAAGATGGCTCTCAAGGCCATGCACGCCCAGCCGATCACCGAGGTGCAGGCCCCGGTCATCTACCGCATCGTCCGGGAACTGGCCACGACCGCGCACCAGCCGATGCCGCGGCTCTACATCAGCCCCACGTCCGCGCCCAACGCTTTCGCAACCGGGCGCAGTCCGCGCCACGCCGCGGTGTGCGTGACGAGCGGCATTCTGGAGATCCTCAACGAACGAGAGTTGCGGGCCGTGCTCGGACACGAGCTGTCGCACGTCTACAACCGCGACATCCTGATTTCCTCCGTTGCCGGCGCCATGGCCGCCGTCGTGTCGGGGCTCGCGAACTTCGCCATGTTCGCCAACATGTTCGGCGGGCGCGGCGGGGGACAGGGCGCCAACCCGATCGCGCTGCTCCTCGTATCACTGCTCGGGCCCATCGCCGCGACCGTCGTCAAACTCGCGGTGTCCCGGTCCCGGGAGTACCAGGCCGACCAGTCGGGCGCAGAGCTCACGGGCGACCCCCTGGCGCTGGCGTCCGCGCTGCGGAAGCTGGAGCAGGGCACTCAGGCAGCACCGCTGCCGCCGGAGCCTCAGCTCGCCGCGCAGTCGCACCTGATGATCGCCAACCCATTCCGCACCGGCGAGAAGATGAGCCGGATGTTCTCCACCCACCCGCCGATGGCCGACCGGATCGAGCGGCTCGAGCGGATGGCAGGCATGTAGGCGGCTTCGCCGCCCGTGCGCCTTTCTGGTCGTTCCTACAACCAGAAAGGCGCACGGGTGCGGAGCGCCTACCGGTAGTTCACGAACTGCAGCGCGATCCCGAAGTCCTCACCCTTCAGCAGGGAGATCACGGCCTGCAGGTCGTCGCGCTTCTTGCTGCTCACCCGCAGTTCGTCACCCTGGATCTGCGCCTTGACGCCCTTGGGGCCCTCGTCGCGGATCTTCTTGGTGATCTTCTTGGCGTTCTCGGTGGTGATGCCCTGGACGAGGCTGCCGGACAGCTTGTAGATCTTTCCGGACTGCGCCGGCTCGCCCGCGTCGAACGCCTTCAGGGAGATGTCACGCCGGATCAGTTTCTCCTTGAAGACGTCCAGGGCGGCGAGCAGTCGCTCCTCGGTGTCGGCCGTCAGGGTGATGGTTTCCTCGCCGGACCATTCGATCGATGCTCCCGTGTTCCGGAAGTCGAACCGGGTCGACAGCTCCTTGCCGGCCTGATGCAGGGCGTTGTCCACCTCTTGACGCTCCACCTTGCTCACCACATCGAAGGACGAATCAGCCACTTCACACTCCCGGTTTCGTCTAGTTCTCCCCGCCGCGACCCGGCCGGGGGCTCGCCGAATGCCGACGAGCAGATTCGACGCTATCGGTTCGCAACCGCCCGTATCCACCCGGTTTGCAAAACGGGGGGCCGTTCGTTGTATTCTTCTTTCCGCAGCGGAGAGCGATTTCGCACAGATTTCGCGCTCCTCGTGCAACCCGGCAGATTGCCCGAGCGGCCAATGGGAGCGGACTGTAAATCCGTCGGCTTATGCCTACGTAGGTTCGAATCCTACATCTGCCACACACAGATCCCCGGTGAGCGACAGCTCACCGGGGTTCTGTCGTTCGTGGACGAAACGGGGTGCCCACGCATGCGGCGATGCCGACCGGATCGTCGGCAACATGGCCCGACGCGTCGCATGCACCTCTTCGGACGCGAACGCTGGGACCGGCCGAAGGTACGGCCGCTCGGCTGGACGGACTTCGGCGTGCTCCCCGAGCTCGATCGCAGGTCTCGAGCACGGCCACCAGCGGAACTGTCGGGTGCACCGACTTGTGAAAGCCGCTGACCAGGCAATTTGGTTCTGGACGCGAACTCTGTGTAATCTCGTCAAGGCTTCAGCGCGCAGCGATGTGCGAGCGAAGCACGCCCCCTTAGCTCAGTCGGCAGAGCGTTTCCATGGTAAGGAAAAGGTCAACGGTTCGATTCCGTTAGGGGGCTCGCTGGATTGAAGTGGAGCGCCTAGTGCGCGACACTCGACACCGAGGCGGTGTAGCTCAGTTGGTAGAGCAAACGACTCATAATCGTTGCGTCGCCGGTTCAAGTCCGGTCACCGCTACACAATATGCATGATCCACCCTGATTGTTCGTAATCAGATTCACCCGAAAGAAGGCATCCCGTGGCCTCCTCGACTGACGTTCGGCCCAAGATCACTTTGGCCTGCGAGGTATGCAAGCACCGCAACTACATCACCAAGAAGAATCGGCGCAACGACCCCGATCGCCTGGAGATCAAGAAGTTCTGCCCGAACTGCGGAACTCACCAGTCGCATCGCGAGTCCAAGTAACACGGTCCGGAACTAGGACTGCGTTCGCGAAGGGAGTCCTCTAGGCTGCCCTCACGCGCTGACGTCAAGGGTAGAAGAGGTTCTTTCGCGTGACTGACACTGTGACAGAGACAGAGGCATACGTGCCCGCGGCTGTTCCTGCCGATCCTGCCGCGCACGCACTGGCGATGGTCGGGCACCACTACCGCGTCGACGACTTCTACGAGGTCGGACGCGAGAAGGTGCGCGAGTACGCGCGTGCCGTGCAGGACTGGCACCCCGCTCACCACGACGAAGAAGCCGCGAAGGGCCTCGGTTACGACGGTCTCCTCGCTCCTCTGACGTTCATCTCGCTTGTCGGCATCATCGCTCAGGGACGCCTCTTCAAGGAGATCGTCACCGGTTACGATCCGAGCCAGATTCTCCAGACCGACCAGCGGCTCGAGTTTCACAAGCCGATCAAGGTCGGCGACCGTCTGGTCTGTGACGTGTACCTGGAGTCGTTCCGCCAGATGGGCGGCAGCGACATCATCGTCACCAAGAACATCGTCACCGATCAGCACGACGAACTGGTCCAGACCACTTGGACGACGCTCGTCGCGCGTACCGGCGGCGAGGTCGACGAGAACATCGCTCACGCAGTCAAGGACGTGATCATGCATGGCGCTTCGTAAGTTCGAGGACGTCTCGGTGGGTGAAGAACTCCCTGAGCGCATCGTGAAGCTCACGCGTGGCGACCTGGTCAACTACGCGGGCGTGTCCGGCGATCCCAACCCGATCCACTGGAGCGACGAGGTCGTCAAGCTCGCCGGTCTGGACAACGTGATCGCGCACGGAATGCTCACCATGGGCCTCGGCGGCGGATTCGTCACGTCGTGGCTCGGCGATCCGGGTGCGGTCAAGGAGTACAACGTTCGTTTCACGAGCTCGGTCTACGTCCGTGAGGACGAGGCCGCGCAGGTCGAGTACACCGGTAAGGTGAAGTCGCTCGACGAGGAAAGCAAGACAGCAGTAGTCGCGATCGTGGCGCGTTCCGAGGGAAAGAAGATCTTCGGTCGCGCCACCGCAACGGTCCGTCTGGCCTGACAGCCGGGTGGATTGGGTTTGTTCCGGGGCTTTGAAGTACACTGAGATTTCTGGGATTACTCAGCGCTGCGCGCTGCCCTACGGTGCTGTACGGCCGGCAAGGGTGGCGCGCGTGTCATGTAATCACAGAGAGGTCGGTCAAGAATTGGTTCGAGGCTAGTTTCGGACCAGGTCTCCCGACCAAAGGGGCGTAGCTCAACTGGCAGAGCAGCGGTCTCCAAAACCGCAGGTTGCAGGTTCAAGTCCTGTCGCCCCTGCCCCCGGATGCCAGCGACTGAGAGGAACGACGTGAGCGAGGAGCGCGCCAAGCGCGACGGCGACACTTCAGGGTCGACGCGCCCGGACGGTGCCGACGACACCGCGGCCGACGCCACCACCACGCGTTCCGCCACTCCCTCGGGAAAGCCCAGCGGTAAGCGCCAGGGCCGTCGCTCACCGGCAGGTACCGAGGTCGCCGCGAGTTCTGTGAAGTCACCGGAACTCTCGAAGTCGGACACGACCACCAAGGTCAAGCCGGCGAAGAAGAATCGCGCCGACACGCCGCGCAAGGAAAACATCTTCAAGCGACTGCGCCGGTTCCTCCGCGAGGTCATCGCCGAGCTGCGCAAGGTCATCTGGCCCAATCGCAAGCAGATGATCACCTACACCAGTGTCGTCCTGGTCTTCGTGGTGTTCATGGTGACGTTCATCGGTGTGTTGGATCTGGTGGTCATCAAGGGCGTCACCTGGTTGTTCGGTTGACGGAATCCGCCCCGGTGGATCCGAAGTATGTGAGTGACGAGAGGAAGCGAGTGCCCCAGTGAGCACCCCCGAGAACGACACGAATGAGGCTTTGGCCGAAGAGCGTGTTTCTGCCGAGGCGGCAGCCGAAGTGGATGTCGAGGCTGCCGAGGAGGGCACCGAAGCCGCGGAAATCGACGGTGACGACGTTGCCGAGGACGCCCCGGCTGACGAGATCGTCGCGGACGAGGCGCCCGCCGACGAGGCTGTGACCGCCGACGAGGCTGCGACCGCCGACGAGGCTGCGACCGCCGAAGAGCCCGAGGATCCCGTTGCGGAACTCAAGGCCGCTCTGCGCCGCGCACCCGGTGACTGGTACGTCATTCACTCCTACGCGGGCTACGAGAACAAGGTCAAGGCCAACCTCGAGACCCGTGTCCAGAACCTCGACGTCGGCGACTACATCTTCCAGGTGGAAGTTCCCACCGAAGAAGTCACCGAGATCAAGAACGGTCAGCGCAAGCAGGTCAACCGCAAGGTTCTGCCCGGCTACATCCTGGTCCGCATGGATCTCAACGACGAGTCCTGGGGAGCCGTGCGTAACACACCCGGCGTCACCGGATTCGTCGGTGCGACGTCGCGTCCGTCCCCGCTGACCCTCAACGAGGTCATCAAGTTCCTGCTCCCGCAGCAGGAGCAGAAGAAGCAGGCTGCCGCGGCAACCGTCTCGGCGGGGGAGACCGGCGGAGAGAGCTTCGCGAAGCCGCTCATCGAGGTCGACTTCGAGGTCGGCGAGTCGGTCACCGTCATGGACGGCCCGTTCGCCACGCTGCCCGCCAGCATCAGCGAGGTCAACGCCGAGCAGCAGAAGCTCAAGGTCCTGGTCTCGATCTTCGGTCGAGAGACCCCGGTCGAGTTGTCCTTCACGCAGGTCGCGAAGATCTAGCGCCACATACTTGCACTGCAGTAGCAAGAAACACACCCAGCAAGAAATAGGAAATCGAGATGCCCCCCAAGAAGAAGAAGCTCGCAGGGCTCATCAAGCTTCAGATCCAGGCCGGTCAGGCTAACCCTGCACCGCCCGTGGGTCCCGCGCTTGGTCAGCACGGCGTGAACATCATGGAGTTCTGCAAGGCCTACAACGCGGCGACTGAGTCCCAGCGCGGCAACGTGGTGCCGGTCGAGATTTCGGTCTACGAAGACCGGACCTTCGATTTCAAGCTGAAGACCCCTCCGGCTGCCAAGCTGCTGCTCAAGGCTGCAGGCGTGCAGAAGGGCTCCGGCGAGCCGCACAAGACCAAGGTCGCTTCCGTGACCATGGATCAGGTGCGCGAAATCGCGAAGACCAAGCAGGAAGACCTCAACGCGAACGACATCGAGCAGGCCGCGAAGATCATCGCCGGCACCGCACGCTCGATGGGTATCACGGTCGACGGCTGAGTCAGCCCTGATCGATCGGCGGCGTCACCGTCGGCGATCGACTGACGGCACCGCCGTCGAAGAAAGCGTGGGAGGGCCGGCCAGGCCCACACCACTACTGAACCATTCACCATCGCAGACGAGACACATACTGCGGTGAGAAGTTAGGACAGAAGAAATGGCAAAGCGCAGCAAGGCGTATCTCGCCGCCGCTGAGAAGATCGACTTCGACAAGCTGTACAGCCCGCTGCAGGCTGCGAAGCTGGCGAAGGAGACGTCGTCGAGCAAGATGGACGCGACCGTCGAGGTTGCAGTCCGTCTGGGCGTCGACCCCCGCAAGGCGGACCAGATGGTCCGCGGCACGGTCAACCTGCCGCACGGCACCGGTAAGACCGCCCGCGTCATCGTGTTCGCAGTCGGAGAGAAGGCCGCCGAGGCCGAGGCAGCTGGAGCCGACGCCGTCGGTGCCGAGGACCTCATCGAGCGGATCCAGGGTGGATGGCTCGATTTCGACGCCGCCATCGCGACTCCCGATCAGATGGCCAAGGTCGGCCGCATCGCCCGCGTCCTCGGACCGCGTGGCCTGATGCCGAACCCGAAGACCGGCACCGTGACGGCTGACGTCACGAAGGCTGTCGCGGACATCAAGGGCGGAAAGATCAACTTCCGCGTCGACAAGCAGGCCAACCTGCACTTCGTGATCGGCAAGGCATCGTTCGACGACGCCAAGCTGGTGGAGAACTACGGCGCCGCGCTGGACGAGATCCTGCGTGCGAAGCCGTCCTCCGCGAAGGGCCGCTACGTCAAGAAGGTCACCGTTTCGACCACCACCGGCCCGGGCATCCCGGTGGACCCGAACCGCACCCGCAACCTTCTCGAGGATGCCGACGCGTAAGTCACGCTTCACACAGTTCGGCCGGTACGGAAATCTTCCGTACCGGCCGAACTGCTTTTGCCGGGTTCAGTCTTCGTCGGCGGTTCCCGATTCGGACTTCTTTCGCCACGCCAGCATCACGGAGTCCGTGCGAGCCGGTGCCCAGGGCATGAAGATCGCGACGACGAGCGCGCAGACCACCACGGCGCCCGCGGCGACGAGCGACGCAGTGTGCGAGCCCTGCAGGACCGTCGTCTTCATGGTGAGGATGAGATTCTCACGTTGCTGTTCGAGGAACGGCGGGATCTCCCGTTTCCGGATCTCGAGCACGCTCAGGACCGTCGCGCGTGCGAACCCCTTCTCGTCGTCGTTCATCAACGCGGCCGGAATCCGGTCGAGCAGTGGACTCATCGTCGTCGCGTAATACGACGCGACGATCGATCCGAGCACGGCGACACCGAGCGTTCCGCCGATTTCCCTGGTCGTGTCGTTCACGGCCGAGCCTGCTCCCGCCTCGTCGAGGGGCAGCGACGCCATGATCGATTCGGTCGCGGGCCCCTGCACGATGGCCAAGCCGAGCGCCATCGACACCATCGACGGGAGGACGTCCGTCAGGTAGCTGCTGTCGACGGCCACCTGACCGCCGAGGTACAGGCCGACCCCGGTGAGGAGGAGGCCGAACACGATGACCGGGGTCGTCCCGATTCGCTGCGCCAGAAGTGTGGCGACGGGGGCGCCGACCGCCACCGACACCGCGAACGGCAGCGACGCGACACCGAACTCGAACGGCGTGTACTCCCGGACGCCTTGGAAGTACTGCGTGATGAGGAACAGGAAGCCGAACATCGAGAAGTACCCGATGGCGATCGCGAGGGCGGGCAGGGAGAACCTGCGGTTGCGGAACAGCCGCAGGTCGAGGATCGGGTGCTCGGTGCGCAGCTCCCAGAGAACGAATCCGATCAGGACCGCGATCGAGAGGGCGACGGCGCCCAACGTGACGAACGACGTCCACCCGTGATGAGGGGCTTCGATGATGGCCCACACGAGCACGGTGATTCCGGTGATCGAGGCGGCGATTCCGACGAGGTCCATCCGTCCGATGACGGAGGCGCGCGATTCCGGCACCAGGAGCAGCGTCGCCGCTGCCGCGCCCACGGCGATCGGCACGTTGATCCAGAAGACGGAGTGCCAGCTGAAATGCTCGAGCAGCCACCCGCCGGCCATCGGCCCGATGGCGATCGCGAATCCGGCCATCGCGGTCCAGGCGGCGATGGCCAGCGCCCGTTCCCGCACGTCGGTGAAGATGTTGATGACGAGGGCGAGGGTCGCGGGGAAGACGGCGGCCGCGAAGACACCCATCGCCGCGCGGGCCGCGATGACCTGCCCCAGACTCTCGGCGTTGGCGCCGGCGACCGACATGACGGCGACGCCGATCAGGCCGATGACCATGACGCGGCGACGACCGTAGCGGTCGCCGAGGTTGCCGAACGCTAGGAGCAGGCCTGCGAACGTCAGCGTGTAGGCGTCGACGACCCACTGCAGGCCGCTGACACTGGTGCGGAGTTCGACACCGATCGACGGGAGGGCGACGTTGACGATGGTGTTGTCGAGCACGACCAGCAGTTCGGCCAGGCAGATCACGGCAAGCGCGAGGAAGCGGCGCGTCCGGGACCCGGCCACGACGGCCCGGGCTTCGAGGATTGTCATGACCAAAAGCTAGCCCATACATGTAACGGTGCGTAACACGTAATTGGACGCAGCTTCAGTCTGTTGAACCACACCGCAGCGATGGAGTGATGCCTACCACTTCCGCGAGGCGGGTAGCGGCCACGATTTGGCGGTTGTGCAGGCCATGCCGTAATCTGTCCTGCGGAGTTCAATGCAGTATCTGAACTTCACCCCAAATCATGTTCTACCCAAGACCGTTGGTGATCGCTCCCGCAAGGGTGTGATTGAAAGTCCGGGAATGTCCGGCGGCCCACGCAGGAGGACGAGGTAGGGGGATGCGTATCGGTTGTGGGCTCGCGCCCTGACCGTATCGTTTCCTTTCACGCCCCGTGTGCCCTGCACCGGGGCGTTTTGCATGTCGTGGATTGTGTGCTCCGGGATTCCGGCGGTACGCAGCGGTTCCGAAGTGGGATAACGACTGTCATGAGAGGAGGCGAAGTATGGCAAAGCCTGAGAAGGTTTCCGCGGTTGCGGAGATCACCGAGCAGTTCAAGGGTTCGACCGCTGCTGTGATCACGGAATACCGTGGTCTGACGGTGGGCAACATCACGACACTGCGACGCGCTCTCGGAGAAGGTGCCACCTACTCCGTCGCCAAGAACACCCTGGTCAAGCGTGCCGCTGCTGAGGCGGGCGTCGAGGGCCTTGATGACCTTTTCGTGGGTCCGACCGCCATTGCATTCATCAAGGGCGAGCCCGTCGATGCTGCGAAGGCTCTGAAGAACTTCGCTAAGGACAACAAGGCGCTCATCATCAAGGGCGGCTACATGGACGGCGCTGCGCTGTCCGTGGACGAGGTCAACAAGATCGCGGACCTCGAGTCCCGCGAGATCCTGTTGGCCAAGCTTGCCGGCGCGATGAAGGGCAACTTGGCAAAGGCCGCAGGCCTGTTCAACGCTCCTGCTTCGCAGGTGGCACGACTGGCTGCTGCTCTGCAGGAAAAGAAGGCCGCAGAAGGCGGAGCTGCCGAAGCTCCCGCCGAGGCTGCAGCCGAAAGCTGATCCGCACCCGCGCATCACTGCTATAACCCCGCCCGGTCGCGGATCAGCGACATGGGACTTACAGGAAGGACCGCCACAATGGCGAAGCTCAGCACCGAAGAGTTGTTGGACCAGTTCAAGGAGCTCACCCTTCTCGAGCTCTCGGAGTTCGTAAAGGCATTCGAGGAGACCTTCGAGGTCACCGCCGCTGCCCCGGTCGCCGTCGCCGCTGCAGGCGGAGCACCGGCTGCCGCCGAGGCTGCTGAGGAGCAGGACGAGTTCGACGTCGTCCTCGAGTCGGCCGGCGACAAGAAGATCCAGGTCATCAAGGTCGTCCGTGAGGTCGTTTCCGGCCTCGGCCTGAAGGAAGCCAAGGACCTCGTCGAGGGTGCTCCGAAGGCCATCCTGGAGAAGGTTGCCAAGGACGCGGCCGACGCCGCCAAGGAGAAGCTCGAGGCTGCCGGCGCGAAGATCACCGTCAAGTAAGACGGTCTCTCCCGCGCTGCTCGCCGAGCAGACGAAGAGGGCCACTCCCCATCAGTGGGGAGTGGCCCTCTTTTTGCGTCCACAGACGGCTTCGGAGTGTCGAGATTCCTAGCCGAAAGCTGGACGCGTGACCAGAAATTTCGCTACCGTTATCCCAGTTCAGGCGCGTTGTTTTGCATAGTGGGACCCGCTGTTGGCATGCTTCCTTACTCATGAGTAGCATCCCTTGTCACAGGTAACACGTCGATGCGATAGAGTGACCCAACCCACACGGGGTGAGTGCATCGAACGGTCGCGGAGGTAATGGTGGGAGTCGAAGTATCCGTCGAGGGACTGACCAAGTCGTTCGGCTCGCAGAGGATCTGGCAGGACGTCACATTGACCCTCCCTGCTGGTGAAGTCAGTGCGTTGCTCGGGCCGTCGGGTACGGGTAAGTCGGTGTTTCTGAAGTCGCTGATCGGTCTGCTCCGCCCGGAGCAGGGGTCGATCGTGATCGACGGCACCAACATTCTCGAGTGCTCGTCCAAGGAGCTCTACGAGATCCGGAAGCTGTTCGGGGTGCTGTTCCAGGACGGCGCGCTGTTCGGGTCGATGAACCTGTTCGACAACGTGGCGTTCCCGCTGCGCGAGCACACCAAGAAGTCCGAGTCCGAGATCCGCAAGATCGTGATGGAGAAGATGGAGCTCGTCGGCCTGCTCGGGGCCGAGGACAAGCTGCCCGGCGAGATCTCCGGCGGCATGCGCAAGCGCGCGGGTCTGGCTCGGGCCCTGGTGCTGGACCCGCAGATCATCCTCGTCGACGAGCCGGACTCCGGTCTGGATCCGGTGCGCACCACCTACATCTCGCAGACGTTGATCGACATCAACGCCGAGATCGACGCGACGATCCTGATCGTCTCGCACAACATCAATCTCGCGCGGACGGTGCCGGACAACATCGGCATGCTGTTCCGCCGGCATCTGGTGATGTTCGGTCCGCGGGAGGTGCTGCTCACCAGTGAGGAGCCGGTGGTCAAGCAGTTCCTCAACGGCACGATGATCGGTCCGATCGGGATGTCGGAGGAGAAGGACGAGGCCACCATGGCGCAGGAGCAGGCGATGGTCGATGCCGGCCACCATGCCGGTGGTGTCGACGACGTCGAGGGCATCGTCCCGCAGATGAAGGCGACGCCGGGGATGCCGTTCCGGCAGGCCGTGGCCCGCCGTCAGGAACGCGTCCGGCACATCATGCACACCCTGCCGGAGAATGCCCAGATCGCCATCCAGGAAAGCCTCGACGAGACTTCCGGCGGAAACGGCGGCGGGGGCTACGACTACGCATACAGCCAGGAAGACACACAGGTCATCCCCGCATACCGGGGCGAAGGATACGAAAACACCACTCACGGGCAAGGGTAGGCATATCGGATGGGGGTTACCCGCAGCTCGGTCTTGCGGCCGGTCAACGGTGCGCTGACGCAGGCCGGAAATATCGTCGAGCTCTTCGTCGACGTCGCACGAAACACGTTCAAGCGGCCGTTCCAGTTCCGCGAGTTCATCGAACAGGCCTGGTTCATTGCCAGCGTCACGATCCTGCCGACGGCAATGGTCGCGATTCCGTTCGGCGCAGTGGTGTCTCTGCAGACCGGATCGCTCATCAAGCAGCTCGGTGCGGAGTCGTTCACGGGAGCGGCCAGCGTGCTCGCCGTCATCCAACAGGGTTCCCCGCTGGTGACGGCACTTCTGGTGGCCGGGGCTGCGGGATCGGCCGTCACGGCGGATCTCGGTGCGCGGACGATCCGCGAAGAGATCGACGCCATGGAGGTTCTCGGTATCAACCCGATTCAGCGACTCGTCGTGCCTCGGGTGCTTGCCATGGTTCTCGTCGCGATCCTGCTCAACGGCCTCGTGTCCGTGGTCGGTATCGCGGGCGGGTACTTCTTCAACGTCATTCTCCAAGGGGGTAATCCCGGTGCGTACCTGGCATCGTTCTCGGCCTTCGCGCAGCTTCCCGACATCTGGGTCGGCGAGCTCAAGGCGGCCGTCTTCGGTGTCATCGCCGGTGTCATCGCCGCGTACAAAGGCCTCCACCCGAAGGGCGGACCCAAGGGCGTCGGTGACGCGGTGAACCAGTCTGTGGTGATCACGTTCCTGCTGCTGTTCTTCGCGAACCTGATCCTGACCATGGTGTACCTCCAAATCGTTCCGGCGAAGGGATCGTGACCCGATGACAATCGCCAAGGGACGCGGTGACCGGACGCTGATGGCGGCACGCCGAGTCGGTCGTGCGCCGCTCAACGTGCTCGACCGGGCCGGCGAGCAGATGTCGTTCTACGCCAGGGCAATCGCCTGGTCGCCCCACACTCTCGTGCACTACCGCAAGGAAGTGCTCCGGCTGCTCGCCGAGGTCACATTCGGCAGCGGCGCGCTCGCCGTCATCGGCGGCACCATCGGCGTCATCGCGATGATGTCCGGCTTCACCGGCGTCGTCGTCGGACTGCAGGGTTTCGCCGCGCTCGAACAGCTGGGCAGCTCGGTCCTCACCGGCTTCCTGTCCGCGTACGTCAACACCCGTGAGATCGCGCCGATCGTTGCGGCACTCGCGCTCTCGGCCACCGTCGGTTGTGGTTTCACCGCGCAGCTCGGCGCCATGCGCATCTCGGAGGAGATCGACGCGCTGGAGGTCATGGCGGTACCGAGTGTGCCGTTCCTCGTCACCACCCGCATGATCGCGGGATTCGTCGCCGTCATACCGCTGTACATCGTCGGTCTGCTCGCGGCCTATCTCGCCTCCCGCGTCATCAGTACCGTGTTCAACGGCCAGTCGACCGGGTCCTACGACCACTACTTCAACTTGTTCCTGCCACCGCAGGACGTCCTGTATTCGTTCGCGAAAGTGCTGATCTTCGCGTTCGTGCTGATCCTGATCCATTGCTACTACGGCTATCACGCGTCGGGTGGTCCCGCCGGTGTGGGTGTGGCCGTGGGTCGGGCGGTCCGCACCGCGATCGTCACCATCGCCGTTCTCGACTTCTTCCTGAGCCTCGCCATCTGGGGCACGACGACCACAGTGAGGGTGGCCGGATGAGCAACACGACATCTGTTGTGGGCCGACGGGTGCTGGGGCTGGTGTTCTTCCTCGTCCTCGCGTTGTTCCTGGTCTTCACGATCGGCATGTTCAACAAGACGTTCACCAAGGTCGTCAAGATCGACCTCCTCACGGACACCGCCGGAAATGCCCTGCCGCCCAATGCGGACGTGAAGGTTCGCGGCCTCATCGTCGGCGAGGTGCGCTCGGCGTCCTCCCATGAGGGCGAGGTCACCCTGGATCTTGCGATCCAGCCCGACAAGGCGCAGCTGATTCCGTCCAACGCGACGGCGCGGTTGCTGCCCAAGACACTGTTCGGTGAGCGCTATGTGTCGCTGATCGTTCCCGAGGGCGACACCGCTCCGCCGATCCAGGCCGGCGATACGCTGCGTCAGGACAAGAGTGGCAACGCCGTCGAGGTCGGCGAGGTTCTGGACGGTCTGCTGCCGCTGCTGCAGGCGATTCCGCCGCAGGACCTGGCGAACACGCTCGGCGCGCTGTCCCAGGGACTGAGCGGGCGCGGTGCCGAACTCGGACTGACGCTCGACCGTCTCGAGGAGATCTTCGGCGGGCTGAACACGGAACTTCCTGCCATCCAGGAGGATCTGCGCGGTCTGGCAGATTTCTCGCAGACGTACTCCGAGGCGGCGCCCGACCTGGTCAACGCCCTCGACAATCTCCGTACCACCGGAAATACCGTGGTGGAGAAGCAGGGCGAGATCTCCACGTTGCTCGCGTCGCTGACCGGAACCGCGTCCAGCACCGCGGATCTACTGCAGACCAACGCCGAATCGATCGTCAGTATCGCCGCCGATTCGCGTGAGGCACTGCAGATCCTCGGCCGTTACTCGCCGAGTTTCGGCTGCACGTTCGCGGGCTTCGCCAAGTCCGCTCCCGTCGCCCGTGAACTGCTGGCACCGGACGATCCGTACCCGGGTGTGCGTGCCAGCGTGCAGTTCGTCAATCCGAAGGGTCGCTACGTGCCCAACCAGGACGAGCCGCGGCTGCTCGACAACCGCGGACCGGCTTGCTATGACAACGTCACCGCTCCGGGTGGGAAGTTCCCGCAGTACCCGGGCGGGTCGTCCTACAACGACGGTGCCTACCAGGTGCCTTCGCGGAATCCCGGCCCGTCGACCATCGACTTCCTCCCGGCGCCCGCCGGAGTCCCCGATCAGGTCCCGGGGTACGGAGCTGAGGTCACGCCCGCAAGTTACGCGGGTTCGAAGATGGAGCAGGACACGTTGGACGTCGTCTACGGCGAGGCCGGGGGCATGGCGCCGGAGGACGTGCCGAGCTGGACGACACTCGTCGGCGCGCCGACCATGAGGGGGACTGAGGTGAGCTTCAAGTGAGGGGCCTGGCCGCACCATTGGTCAAGCTGATCGTGTTCGCCGTGGTCACCATCCTCGCGACCGGTCTACTGGCCGCCACCATCGCCAACCTCGGTGGCGGCGGTGGCACCAAGTTCAACGCGATCTTCTCGGACGTCACCTCGCTCAACGAGGGCGACGAGGTCCGCATCGCCGGTGTGCGTGTGGGTCAGGTCGAGAAGATCGCGATCCACGACGACCGCGAGGCAGAGGTTCAGTTCACGGTGTCGGAACGGGACTGGCTGCCCGCCAGCACCACCGCGACCATCCGCTTCCGGAACCTCGTGGGGCAGCGCTACATCGCGCTCGAACAGGGCGAGGGGCAGCAGGGAATGAAGATGAGCGGCGGCGACACCATTCCGATGGAGCGGACGAAGCCTGCCGTCAACCTCACCACGCTGTTCGACGGGTTCCGTCCGCTGTTCCAGACCCTCAGCGCCGACGACGTGAACAAGTTGTCGTACCAGATCATCCAGGTGTTCCAGGGCGAGTCGGGAACCATCACGGAACTGGTCGAGAACACGGCAAGCCTCACCAACACCGTCGCCGACAAGGATCGGGTGATCGGTGCGGTGATCAACAACCTCAACGACGTGCTGGCCACGGTGAATCAGCGTGACGATCAACTCGATTCGCTGATCGTCAACACCCAGCAACTCGTCACGGGCCTGGCGAACGAGCGGGGAACCGTCGGTTCGGCGGTGACGTCCCTCGCGGGACTGACCGACGCGACGGCCGACCTGCTCGAACCCACCCGACCGTCCATCCAGGAATCCATCACGTCGCTGAACACGCTGGCGACGACGTTGAACCGTAACTCCGACACGGTCAACAGCGTTCTCCAGACGCTTCCGGTGAAGCTCGAGAAGCTTGGCCGGGCAGCCAGTTACGGATCCTGGTTCCAGTTCTACCTCTGTGGAGTCGACATCGTCGCAGGACCAGGTACCGCGCCCCAACTGAACCTGCCCACGGGCTTGCCCACCGTCAACCAGCCGCTCTATACGAACTCGGCGAAACGGTGCACGCAGGACGGCCTACAGGAGTTGCAGACACGATGAGCAGACGTCGCAGCCCGGCAGTGGCTGGTGCCCTCGGCATTCTCGTGGTGCTGTTGGCCACCCTGTCGGCTTTCTTTCTCGATTCGCTGCCGTTCATCGGCGCCGGATCGACCTATCACGCCGAATTCTCCGAGGCGGCAGGGCTCAAGCCCTCCAACGAGGTCCGGATCGCCGGCGTCAAGGTCGGCAAGGTCACGTCCGTCGAACTCGACGGGGACCATGTGGACGTCGCCTTCAAGGTGTCGGACGCGTGGGTCGGCAACGAGACGTCGGCGTCCATCCAGATCAAGACGATCCTGGGTCAGAAGTACCTGGCCCTCGACCCCCGTGGTTCGGACACCCTGAATCCGAGCGACGTGATCCCGTTGGACCGCACCACGTCTCCGTACGACGTGATCGAAGCGTTCTCGGCCGCCGCACAGACGGTGGGTGACATCGACTCCGATCAGCTCGCACAGAGCATGGTGACGCTGTCGCAGGCGTTCGAGGGAACTCCCACGGAGATCCGAGCCTCCCTGGACGGTGTGAGCAGGCTGTCGCAGACCATCGCCAGCCGCGATCAGGAACTGCAGAAGTTGTTCGACGCGACCGGCAAGACCACCAAGGTCCTCGCCGACCGCAATGCCGAATTCAACAGGTTGATCAGCGACGCCGGTCTGCTGCTCGGTGAGCTCAACAGCCGTCAGCAGTCGATCTCTCAGCTGCTCACCGGAACTCAGCGGCTGTCGCAGCAGTTGACCGGACTCGTGCGCGACAACGAGGCCGCCATCGGTCCCGCACTCGAACAGCTCGACGGTGTCGTCGAGATCCTCAAGGCCAATAACGAGAACCTGGACAAGGCGATGAAACTGTACGAGCCGTTCGTCCGCCTGTACACGAACGTGGTCGGTAACGGTCGCTGGTTCGACCAGGTCGTGGTGAACCTCCTGCCGCCGGGTCTGCCCGACATTCCCGGTCCGCGCGATCCCGTCCGCACGTTGGGGGGTAACTGATGGCAGACGTCGAGAACGGAGCCGAGCGCGGCGGACGCGGCGGGGTCGCCCTCATCGCGGGAATCGTCATCGTCGCGCTGGTGATCGCCGGGGCCCTGTGGTGGTTGTTCACTCGCGCAGGAACCACGCAGATCACCGCGTACTTCGACAAGTCGGTGGGCATCTACGAGGGTTCCGACGTGCGGATCCTCGGTGTGAAGGTCGGATCCGTCGACGGTGTCGAACCGCAGGGCGACCAGGTGAAGGTCGACATGCGCGTCGATCGTGGCGTCGACATTCCCGCCGACGCGAAGGCAGCCCAGGTCACGCCGTCCGTGGTGTCCGACCGCTACATCCAGCTCGCGCCTGCCTACACGGGCGGCGACAAGATGCAGAGCGGTGCCGTCATCTCGCGTGACCGCACGGCCACTCCCGTCGAGGTGGATGAGCTGTACGCGAGCATCGAGAAGCTCTCGACCGCTCTGGGCCCGGACGGGGCGAACAAGGAAGGCGCGCTGTCCCAGTTCGTCGAGACCGGCGCGGCCAACCTCGACGGCAACGGAGAGGCGCTGGGGCAGAGCATCAATCAGCTGTCCGACGCCGCCCGCACGCTCAACGAGAGCCGCGGCGACCTGTTCGACACCGTCAAGAACCTCCAGGTGTTCGTGGGTGCGCTGGCGGCCAACGATCAGCAGGTCCGCGACTTCAATTCGCAGCTCTCCGAACTTTCCGGATTCCTTGCGGGGGAGCGGGAGAACCTCGGTGCCGCCCTCAACCAGCTGGCGATCGCCCTCGGCGACGTCTCGAAGTTCGTGGCCGACAACCGGGAGATCCTCGCCGAGAACGTGGACGATCTGGTTCCGGTGACGCAGACCCTCGCGGACAACCGCGAGTCGCTCGTCAACTCGCTGACCCTGCTTCCGCTGGCGATCAGCAACCTGGCCAACTCCTACGACGCGGAGTCCGGCAACCTGGCATCGCGTCTGGCGTTCCCGGATCTGCAGGATCCGGCCGGCGTCGCGTGCAAGTTGATCGACCTCGGCAAGCTGGTTCCCGGCGATCCGCGGTTCGAGCAACTCGGGCGTCAGATGCAGCCGCTGATCGACAACTGCGCCAACATCACGTCGCAGATCACGCAGTCGGCGAAGACGCCGTCGCTCGTGCTTCCCTTCGGGATCATGAGTGCCGACAACATTCAGCGGACGGTCACGCCCGGCACGGTGCCGGGTGTCGTGTCGCCGCGATTCGAAGGCGCAACGGGTGGTGAGGGCGAATGAAGCGGTCGGTAATCCTCGGCGCCGGTGCGTGCGCCGTCGCCATTGCAGTGACGTCATGCTCGTCGGAGGGAATCTACGGAGTTCCGCTGCCGGGCGGTCCGGATGTCGGTGACCACCCGATGCACCTGACGATCCAGTTCGACGATGTCCTCGACCTCGTCCCGCAGTCCGCAGTCAAGGTCGACGGTGTTCCGGTGGGCCGGGTCGAAACGATCAAGGTGGCGCCGGACGGCTGGACGGCGGAGGTGGAGGTCGTCCTCGACTCGTCCGTCGATCTCGCGGCCAACGCGGTCGCCGCCATCGAGCAGACGAACCTGCTCGGCGAGAAGTTCGTCCAGTTGTCCGAACCGCCGGAGGACAAGGATCCCGCGCGGCTCGAGGACGGCGACACGATCTCCCTCGATCGCACCCGGCACGCCACCGAGATCGAGCAGGTACTCGGCGCGCTGTCGCTGCTGCTCAACGGTGGCGGCGTCGGCCAGTTGCAGCCGATCGTGCACGAACTGACCACCGCACTCGACGGGCGTGAGGATCGTGTCCGCGGACTTCTCGAGCAGGCGAACACGCTCATCGACGGTCTCAACCAGCAGCGCGACGACATCACCCGCGCCCTGGACGGACTCGACACCTTGACCACACGGGTGAACGAACAGAACGAGAAGATCGGGCTGATCCTCGATCAGCTCCCGATCGCCGCCGAAGTGCTCAACGAGCAGCGTCCGCAGCTCACCCAGATGCTGACGCAGCTGGACCGGCTCGGTACCGTCGGCACGGACGTGATCAACAGGTCGAAGAACGATCTGATCGCGGATCTCCTCGCACTGCGGCCGACGCTGAAGGCGCTCGCCGAGTCCGGCGACGACCTGCCCAATTCGCTCGCGTTCATCCCGACCGTCCCGTTCCCGGACGGTGTCGAGAAGATCGCGCTCGGCGGATCGGTCAACCTGTTCCTCACGGTCGACCTGCAGATCGGCGATGCGCTCAGCGCGCTCGGCGTCGGTCAGGGCGACCCGGTGTACGTGCCGCCGAAGTTCGGTGAGCCCAAGCCGATCGTCGATCCCTCGAACCCGTACTACAACGGCAACGGACCGAAGCCGGGATGGCCGACGGTGTCGCTGCTGCCGATTCCGCCGATCATCCCCGCCCCGACGGGTCTGCGGATCCCGGGTCTCCCCGGAACCGCGCCTGCGGCGCGCAACGGTGCAGAGAACGGCACGACGGACGGCGCAGCGCCGTCGCCGCAGAACCCGCTCGGGGGACTGCTGGAGCAGTTCGGAATCGGGGGTGGACAGTGAGGTCACGACTGGTCAGGATCCAGCTCGTCGCGTTCGCCATCGTGGCGATGCTCGGGCTGGTCTACGTCGGCGCCAAATACGTCCGCCTCGACAACCTGCTCGGGTTCGGTGAATTCGACGTGAACGCGCAGTTCAAGGACTCCGGCGGCATCTTCACCAACGCCGAAGTCACGTACCGCGGAGTTCCCGTCGGCCGGGTCGGCGAGCTGTCCCTGACCGCGGACGGAATCAACGTCGAGTTGAAGATCTCCTCGGGTGGGCCCGACATCCCGGCGTCGGCCAAGGCCGTCGTCGCCAACCGATCCGCGATCGGTGAGCAGTACGTGGACCTGCAGCCCGACAGCGACCAGGGGCCGTTCCTCGAACAGGGCTCGGTGATCACCGAGGCCGACACGTCGACACCCGTTCCGGTCGAGCAGGTGCTGATGGCCACCGACGGTCTGGTCCGGTCGGTTCCGGTCGACTCGTTGCGCACGGTCGTCACCCAGCTGGGAACGGCATTCAACGGCAAGGGCGAGGATCTGCAGACACTCGCGGATTCGCTGTCGACGCTGACGAAGGACGGACTCGACGTCCTCCCGCAGACCCTGGCCCTCATCAGGGACAGCCAGACGGTGCTGGCGACGCAGTCCGATCAGTCCTCCGCGATCGCCCAGTTCAGTTCGGACCTCGACGCGGTTGCGGCGCAGCTGCGGACCAGCGACCCCGATCTCCGCGCGATCATCGACAAGGGAATTCCGGCGAGCGACGAGGTCGGTCTGCTGGTGAACCAGATCGGTCCGAGTCTCACCACGGACCTGACGAACCTCGCCGCTGTCGGCGACAAACTGGCTCCGCAGGCGATCGCGCTGCGGCCGATCCTGATGTTCCTGCCTGCCATCGCGGCGTCCGCGTCGACGGTGGCTCCCGGCGACGGCACGGTGCATCAGGGCATCGTCCTGGAAACCAACAATCCGCCGTCGTGCACACTCGGTTACGAAGGGACACAGGAAATCCTGGCCGAGATGAAGCGGCAGGACCCGAACTTCGACGACACCCAGCAGGACTTCCCGTACAACACGAAGGCCAACTGCGACGCTCCCCAGGGAAGCGTGACGGGTGTGCGAAGTGCAGACCGCATCGTGTTCGCCGATCCGGACACGATCCAGCCGTGGGATTTCAAGCCGAAGGTCATGCCTGACACTCTCAACTTGAATCCCATCGCAACGCAGCTCGCGCCGCTCCTCGGGGTTACTCCCAAGTAGCATTCGGTCCCGACCGAGGGCGAGTAGAAGAAAACAATCAGTAGGGTATTGGTGTGACGCGAATTACCACGCCCCCGGAGTCGGGACAATCGACTCCGGGGAAGGACAGAACTCTGAAGGCCTCGTTTGCTGCGGTGACCGCACTGGTGGTGATCGCGGTTGTCGCAGCCGGATGGTTTGGCTTCGGGTGGGCGCGCGCTCTCTTCGTGGACAAGCCGATCGCCGACGCACGCGATTCCGCGTTGACGGGCGCCCAGCAGGCCGCGATCAACCTCAACTCGGTCGATTCGAAAGACCTCGACGGATCGTTCGAGAACATGAAGTCGTCGATCACGGGCGACAAGATGAACCAGGACCTCCAGGCGACGATGGACGGGTTCACCGACCAGATGCGTCAGTCGGGTGCGGCGAGCAAGGCCGAGCTGATCCAGGGCACACTCACGGAACTGAACACCGACGACGGCACCGCGAAGGCGCTGGTCGTCGTGGCAGTCACCACCACGTGGCCGGACCGCTTCGACAAGGCCAAGGTGACGATGCGGATGGACGTCCAGGACGTGGACGGGGTCTGGAAGGCCTCGTCGGTCGAACCGGTGGGCGGGCGTATTCCGCTCGAGAGCGGTCCGGTGCCCGCCGACGGCGCGGCTCCCGCCCCGGCCCCCACCGAACCGGCTCCCGCCGAGCAGGCGCCGGCTGAACAGGCGCCCGAAGGCGACAGTGGCGGTCAGTAGTCCTGATGTGCCGCGGCGGCATGTCGCTGCGGTGTCCACGTCGACGACAGCTCGTCGTGTAATGAGAAAGTGGTGAACTATGCCCCCCAAGCGCCGAAACAACGTGCCGGACAGCGCTGCAAAGGGCAGGCGTCCGCGCGTGGCGGGGACCCGTCAGACAACGCCGAAGCCGGCCCGATCGGAAGCCCCGGCCACGGAGCCTGTGGCGAAGACGAAGAGCGAGCCGGTGACGAAGCCGGAACCGGCGAAGAAGCAAGAGCCGGTCGCGAAGTCGGCCCCGGTGGCGAAGGCCGAGGCCGCAACGACCGCAGCAGCAGCAGCAGCCGCCGCGGCCTCCTCCGCCGCGTCCGACGGGGCGTCGAAGACCTCCGACACGAACGCGACCGTGTCGCTGGCCAAGTCGGTGTCGACCGCGAAGACCGCGTCCGCGGGAAAGACGAAGGTGCCCAACCTTCAACCGCGCATCAGCAAGCAGCAGGCCCCCACCGCCGCCGAGACCGCGGCCGATGACAACGGCTCCGGCAAGATCACCTGGAAGCTCGTCGGGATCCTCGGAGCCGTGGCGGTGGTGCTCGGGGTGTTCGCGGTCGTCGCGGCATTCAAGCCCGGCGCAGACATCACGAACACCGCCTGGGTCGACGAAGGCGCCACTGCCGAGGTGACCAAGGCGGGAACCGAGGCGATCGAGACGCTGTACACGTACAGCTACGAAACGATCGATCAGGACTTCGAGAAGGCGCGCGGCTACCTCAACGACGCCAAGCGTGACGAATTCGACTCGACCGCCGACACCACCAAGGAGGCCGCCATCCAGACCAAGACGGCCACCCAGGCCTCCGTCACCGACATCGGCGTCACGGTGCTCGACGGCGACCGCGCCGAGCTGCTCGCGCACATGAACGTCAGCGCCACCGGTGATGCCGTGGCTCAGGGCAGTGCCGCGACCCCGTTGTCGATCAAGATGGAGAAGATCGACGGCAAGTGGGTGCTGTCCGACATCTCCGACAGCGAGGGCTGATCCTGACGCCCGGAAAGAATTGAGCCGGAACGAGATCCGCGCACGCTGCGCAGGTGCTCGCCGGATTGTCGTCTCCGGCAACGCGAACCGATTCCCATCCGATCGTCTTCACGATTGGATGGGAATCTGTTGCTGCGGTGTCGGTTTCGGATCCTCGGGTGAACCGGGGGCAGGTGCCTTCCGTGCCAGGAATCCCGGCGCCCACCAATTGGCCTCACCCATCAGTTTCACCAGGGCAGGCACCAGCATCATGCGGATCACGGTGGCGTCGATGAGCAGCGCGACGATCATGCCGAGTCCGATGAATCGCATCATCGTCAGCTCCGAGAGCGTGAACGCGCCGGTGACGACGATCAGCAACGCGGCGGCCGCAGTCACGATGCGCCCCGTATGTGCCGTGCCGATCCGCACGGCCTCTTCGGTCGATGCACCCTTGTCGTGGGCCTCGACCATTCGCGACATCAGGAAGATCTCGTAGTCGGTGGAGAGCCCGAACACCACCGCGATGATGAGGACGACCATCGTCGCGGGCAGCGGCCCCGGCGTCACGCCGAGGAATTCGGCACCGTGGCCGTCCTCGAAGATCCACGTGAGCACGCCGAACGAGGCGGCGAGGCTCAGGGTGGCCATCGCGATCGCCTTCAGGGGCAGCACCACGGACCGGAACGCCAGCAGCATCAGCACGAAGGTGACGGCCACCATGATCCCGATCATCCACGGCAGCCGCGCCGCCATCGCGTCCAGTCCGTCGGCGGTCAGGGCGTTCAACCCGCCCAGCATCTTCTCGGTGCCTTCCGGGGGCGGGAGGTCGCGCAGTGCGGCGGCCGTCGCCATGGCCCCCGTCGTGCGGTCGGCGTCGTCGAAGATGGCCCGGATGGCGACGAACGTGTCGGTTGCGCCGACCGGGACGACCCGCTGGACGCCGTCGACCGCGGCCGTCGCCCGGAAGAGCTCTGCCGTGGCGGCCGGGGGCGGGGCCTTGCCGTCGCTGCCCTGCAGGATCAGCGTCGCCCCGTTGTTGGCGAGCGGGAAGTCGGCGGCGAGATCGTCGACGGCGAGCCGGAGCGGGTGAGTCGCGGGCAGCCCGGTGTGATCGAGATCGCCCAAGGATGCGCCAGCGAGGGGCGCGGCGAGCACGAGCAGCCCCGCAACGATGGCCGTCGCGATCGGGACGGGCCGCCGCATGACCTGGGCGGCGACGCCGCCCCAGAACCGGTGCGCCCGGTCTTCGCCGCGTTCGACCACACCCGGTCGCCAGGTGAGCGAGTTGATGCGAGGTCCGAGCAGCGCGAGTGCCGCGGGCAGCGCCGACAGCGACAACACGGCGGCGATCCCGATGGCCGCCATCCCGCCGTAGGCGAACGACCGGACGATGGCCTGGGGGAACACGAGCATGCCCACGAAGCCGCACACCAGGAGGAGGGCGGAGAACCCCACGGTCCGGCCGGCCGTGGCGAGCGTCCGGCGGACGGCGTCGTCGGTGTGGGCGCCCGACCGCAGCTCCTCGCGGAACCGGGTCACGACGAACAATCCGTAGTCGATGGACATGCCGAGCCCGACGAGGCTCGCGATGTTCACCGAGAATGCGCTGACTTCGGTGAAGTAGGAGATCACGCGCAGGGCGCCGAGGGCGCCGAGGATCGCGAGACCGCCGACGCACAGCGGGACGGCCGCGCCGACGAGGCCGCCGAAGATGACGAGCAGAAGGAGCAGCAGAAGCGGGAACGACACCGCCTCGGCGCGCAGTAGATCACTCTCGGACACCTCGTTGAAGGCGTTGGCGGCCGCGCTGAAGCCGCTGAACTCCGCATCCGTGCCGTCGATGACCAGTAGGGGTTCGAGATCGTGATACGCGGCGATCCGAGTGTTCTCGTCGCCGCTCAGCGACAGCACCACCAGTCCCTCGGTGCCGTCGGTGGACCGCAGGAACTCCGTCGCCTGCGGCGGCGCCGACCAGTACGACAGGGGAGTGCTGGCGAGCATTCCGGGGTCGATCTGAGCGAGGTGCGCGGCCACCTCGGGCCCGAGGTCGTCGATCGTCGAACCCGGACGTGCGTGGTAGGTGACCGCCAGATCGGGGGTCTGCCGTCCGAACGTCCCCTCGATCAGGCGCTCGACGCCCGCGGACTCGCTGCCCGGATCGGTGTACCCGCCGAGGCTCAGCCGGTCGAACACACCCGATCCCCACGCCCCGCCGAGCAGCACCAGCAGCACCGTGGCGGCGAGGACCAGCTTCGGACGGGCGACGACGAACGAACTCCAGCGCGTCACGGCTCTGCTTCCCTCGCGAAATCGACGGCGATCGCGTGCGCATATTGTTCACCGCCCGTCAGCGGCTGGGAAGGGGCGGCGGGAACGGCCCGGGCCTCGCGAAACGACGCGACACGCCCCCTAACTCTTGACGCCGCGATGATCACGCGTCACTCTGATGCGTGAACATGCGCAGTGACGCGTGGCCAAGCGCCCGGCTGGGTGCTGTTTCGGGTGCCCGACTCGACATCTACTGAGTTTGGGTGTACTTTTGGACGTTGCGCTGGCTGCCTCCTGTCCACCCCTCGTCCGCACCGCTGCGAAGTGATTCACTCTTCAGCAACTGTGACGAGTTTCGTTCGGGTTGTGACCAGCGAAATTCGAAGCAGATACAGCGGCGGTCGCAACAGCAAGAGCGGCCCGCGTGAGGTGCTGGAAGGACGCATCTTGGCAGTCTCTAGCCAGACCAAGGCAGTTTCCGGAATCCCCGGAGCCCCGAAGAGGGTTTCGTTCGCAAAGATTCGCGAACCCCTCGAAGTTCCCGGGCTTCTTGATGTACAAACCGATTCGTTCGAGTGGTTGATCGGTGCGCAGAGCTGGCGCGAACGCGCCGCCGCTCGTGGCGACAGCGCAATCTCCGGAGGTCTCGAGGACATTCTCGCGGAGCTTTCCCCGATCGAGGATTTCTCGGGCTCGATGTCTCTGTCCTTCTCGGACCCGCGTTTCGACGAGGTGAAGGCCTCGACGGACGAGTGCAAAGACAAAGACATGACCTACGCGGCGCCGTTGTTCGTCACCGCGGAGTTCATCAACAACAACACCGGTGAGATCAAGAGCCAGACGGTCTTCATGGGCGACTTCCCGATGATGACCGACAAGGGCACGTTCATCATCAACGGCACCGAGCGTGTCGTGGTCTCGCAGCTGGTGCGTTCCCCCGGCGTCTACTTCGACCACTCCGTCGACAAGGGCACCGAGAAGGACCTGCACAGCGTCAAGGTCATCCCGGGCCGTGGTGCATGGCTCGAGTTCGACGTGGACAAGCGCGACACGGTCGGCGTCCGCATCGACCGCAAGCGCCGCCAGCCCGTCACCGTGCTGCTGAAGGCCCTCGGCTGGACCACCGAGCAGATCACCGAGCGCTTCGGCTTCTCGGAGATCCTCATGGCGACGCTGGAGAAGGACAACACCGCCGGCACCGACGAGGCGCTGCTCGACATCTACCGCAAGCTGCGTCCGGGCGAGCCGCCGACCAAGGAGAGCGCGCAGACGCTCCTGGAGAACCTGTTCTTCAAGGACAAGCGCTACGACCTGGCTCGCGTGGGTCGCTACAAGATCAACAAGAAGCTGGGCCTGAACCTCGGACAGCCGATCGTCGCGTCGACCCTCACCGAGGAAGACATCGTCGCCACCATCGAGTACCTGGTGCGCCTGCACGCCGGTGACACCGAGATGACCGCCCCCGGCGGCAGTGCGGTGCCCGTCGAGGTCGACGACATCGACCACTTCGGTAATCGTCGTCTGCGCACGGTCGGCGAGCTCATCCAGAACCAGATCCGCGTGGGCCTGTCCCGCATGGAGCGCGTGGTTCGTGAGCGCATGACGACCCAGGACGTCGAGGCCATCACGCCGCAGACGCTGATCAACATCCGGCCCGTCGTGGCTGCGATCAAGGAGTTCTTCGGAACCTCCCAGCTGTCGCAGTTCATGGACCAGAACAACCCGCTGTCGGGGCTGACGCACAAGCGTCGTCTGTCCGCCCTCGGCCCGGGTGGTCTGTCCCGTGAGCGCGCCGGCCTCGAGGTGCGAGACGTTCACCCGTCGCACTACGGCCGCATGTGCCCGATCGAGACCCCTGAGGGTCCGAACATCGGTCTGATCGGTTCGCTGTCGGTGTACGCACGGGTCAACCCGTTCGGCTTCATCGAGACGCCGTACCGCAAGGTGGAGAACGGCCAGGTCACCGACCAGGTCGACTACCTGACCGCGGACGAAGAGGACCGCCACGTCGTCGCCCAGGCCAACTCGGCCCTCGACGCGAACGGTCACTTCACGGACGATCGCATTCTGGTCCGTCGTAAGGGTGGCGAGGTCGAGTTCGTCTCGTCCGCCGAGATCGACTACATGGACGTCTCGCCGCGGCAGATGGTGTCCGTCGCTACCGCGATGATTCCGTTCCTCGAGCACGACGACGCCAACCGTGCCCTGATGGGTGCGAACATGCAGCGTCAGGCGGTGCCCCTCGTTCGCAGCGAGGCTCCGCTGGTCGGTACGGGCATGGAACTGCGTGCCGCCGTCGATGCGGGCGACGTCATCGTCACCGAGAAGACCGGTGTCGTGGAAGAGGTCTCCGCCGACTACGTCACGGTCATGGCCGACGACGGCAGCCGCAAGACCTATCGGATGCGCAAGTTCGCGCGTTCGAACCAGGGCACCTGCGCCAACCAGCGTCCGATCGTGGACGAGGGGCAGCGTGTCGAGGTCGGACAGGTCCTCGCCGACGGCCCCTGCACCGAGAACGGTGAGATGGCGCTCGGCAAGAACCTGCTCGTCGCGATCATGCCGTGGGAAGGCCACAACTACGAGGACGCGATCATTCTGTCGCAGCGCCTCGTGGAAGAGGACGTCCTGACCTCGATCCACATCGAGGAGCACGAGATCGATGCCCGCGACACCAAGCTCGGTGCCGAGGAGATCACTCGCGACATCCCGAACGTCTCCGACGAGGTCCTCGCCGACCTCGACGAGCGCGGCATCATCCGTATCGGTGCCGAGGTTCGTGACGGCGACGTGCTGGTCGGAAAGGTCACGCCGAAGGGTGAGACCGAGCTGACCCCCGAGGAGCGCCTGCTGCGCGCCATCTTCGGTGAGAAGGCCCGCGAGGTTCGCGACACGTCGCTGAAGGTTCCCCACGGTGAGACCGGCAAGGTCATCGGCATCCGCGTGTTCTCGCGCGACGACGACGACGATCTGCCCCCCGGTGTCAACGAGCTGGTCCGCGTCTACGTGGCACAGAAGCGCAAGATCCAGGACGGCGACAAGCTCGCCGGCCGCCACGGCAACAAGGGCGTCATCGGCAAGATCCTCCCGCAGGAGGACATGCCGTTCCTGCCCGACGGCACTCCGGTCGACATCATTCTGAACACCCACGGTGTTCCGCGTCGTATGAACATCGGTCAGATCTTGGAGACCCACCTCGGGTGGATCGGCAAGACCGGCTGGAACGTTCAGATCGCCGGCGACGGCTCCCGTCCCGATTGGGCGGAGCAGCTGCCGGAGGAGATGCTGTCTGCACCTGCCGACTCCAACATCGCCACCCCGGTGTTCGACGGCGCCAAGGAAGACGAGCTCACCGGTCTCCTCGGTTCGACGCTGCCGAACCGCGACGGCGAGGTCATGGTCGCGTCCGACGGAAAGGCCACGTTGTTCGACGGCCGTTCCGGCGAGCCGTTCCCGTACCCGGTCTCGGTCGGCTACATGTACATCATCAAGCTGCACCACCTGGTCGATGACAAGATCCACGCTCGTTCGACCGGTCCGTACTCGATGATCACCCAGCAGCCGCTCGGCGGTAAGGCCCAGTTCGGTGGCCAGCGCTTCGGTGAGATGGAGTGCTGGGCGATGCAGGCCTACGGCGCGGCATACACGCTGCAGGAGCTGCTCACCATCAAGTCGGACGACGTGGTGGGTCGAGTCAAGGTGTACGAGGCCATCGTCAAGGGCGAGAACATCCCCGAGCCGGGTATTCCCGAATCGTTCAAGGTGCTCCTGAAGGAGCTCCAGTCGCTCTGCCTCAACGTGGAGGTGCTGTCCTCGGACGGCGCGGCCATCGCGATGGCCGACGGTGACGACGAGGACCTGGAGCGGGCCGCAGCGAACCTGGGCATCAACTTGTCCCGGAACGAAGCGGCGACGGTCGACGACCTCGCGAACTAGGTTTCGGTCCCCGGGTCCTGAGAAATCAGGGTCCGGGGGCGTAGTTCACATTTGAATTGGCAGTCAGGTATCGGCGGCCACCGCTGATCCACAATCCCTCTGGGGAAAGGAAGTTACGTGCTCGACGTCAACTTCTTCGATGAACTCCGCATTGGCCTCGCCAGTGCAGAGGACATCCGCAATTGGTCCTACGGCGAGGTCAAGAAGCCGGAGACCATCAACTACCGCACGCTCAAGCCCGAGAAGGACGGCCTCTTCTGCGAGAAGATCTTCGGCCCCACCCGGGACTGGGAGTGCTACTGCGGTAAGTACAAGCGTGTCCGCTTCAAGGGCATCATCTGTGAGCGCTGCGGTGTCGAGGTGACCCGCGCCAAGGTTCGGCGTGAGCGCATGGGCCACATCGAACTGGCTGCCCCGGTCACGCACATCTGGTACTTCAAGGGCGTGCCCAGCCGTCTCGGCTACCTGCTCGACCTGGCGCCGAAGGATCTCGAAAAGATCATCTACTTCGCCGCGTACGTCATCGTCGGTGTCGACGAGGAACTGCGTCACAACGAGCTGTCCACTCTCGAAGCCGAGATGCAGGTCGAGAAGAAGTCCGTCGCGGATCAGCGTGACGCCGACCTCGAGGCCCGCGCTCAGAAGCTCGAAGCCGACATCGCCGAGCTGGAGGCGGAGGGCGCGAAGTCCGACGTCCGCCGCAAGGTCAAGGACGGCGGCGAGCGCGAGATGCGTCAGCTCCGTGACCGCGCGCAGCGTGAGCTGGATCGTCTCGACGAGATCTGGACCACGTTCACCAAGCTGAGTGTCAAGCAGCTCATCGTCGACGAACTGCTGTACCGCGAGCTCGTCGACCGCTACGGCGAGTACTTCACGGGCGCGATGGGTGCCGAGTCGATCCAGAAGCTCATGGAGAGCTTCGACATCGACGCCGAGGCCGAGAACCTCCGCGAGACCATCCGCAGCGGCAAGGGGCAGAAGAAGCTCCGTGCGCTGAAGCGTCTCAAGGTCGTCGCAGCCTTCCAGGTCAACCAGAACTCGCCCATGGGCATGGTTCTGAACGCCGTCCCGGTGATCCCGCCGGAGCTGCGTCCGATGGTTCAGCTCGACGGTGGCCGCTTCGCCACCTCCGACCTGAACGACCTGTACCGCCGCGTGATCAACCGCAACAACCGCCTCAAGCGACTGATCGACCTCGGTGCCCCCGAGATCATCGTCAACAACGAGAAGCGGATGCTGCAGGAGTCCGTGGACGCGCTGTTCGACAACGGCCGTCGTGGCCGTCCGGTCACGGGTCCCGGTAACCGTCCGCTGAAGTCCCTGAGCGACCTGCTCAAGGGCAAGCAGGGTCGTTTCCGTCAGAACCTGCTCGGTAAGCGCGTCGATTACTCGGGTCGTTCCGTCATCGTCGTCGGCCCGCAGCTCAAGCTGCACCAGTGCGGTCTGCCGAAGCTGATGGCTCTCGAGCTGTTCAAGCCGTTCGTGATGAAGCGCCTGGTCGACCTGAACCACGCGCAGAACATCAAGTCCGCCAAGCGCATGGTGGAACGTCAGCGCGCACAGGTGTGGGACGTCCTCGAAGAGGTCATCGCCGAGCACCCCGTGCTGCTGAACCGTGCACCGACGCTGCACCGCCTGGGCATCCAGGCCTTCGAGCCGCAGCTGGTCGAGGGTAAGGCCATTCAGCTCCACCCGCTGGTGTGTGAGGCCTTCAACGCCGACTTCGACGGTGACCAGATGGCCGTACACCTTCCGCTGTCCGCGGAGGCGCAGGCCGAGGCTCGCATCCTGATGCTGTCGTCGAACAACATCCTGTCGCCCGCGTCGGGACGACCGCTCGCCATGCCCCGTCTGGACATGGTCACCGGTCTGTACCACCTGACCCGGTTGGACGAGGGTGCGATCGGTGAGCTCGCGGCGTCGACCAGCGACGAGGCGGAGCAGGGCGTGTACTCCTCGCCTGCCGAGGCTCAGATGGCCGTCGATCGTGGCGCGCTCGTCGTGCAGGCGAAGATCAAGGTGCGGCTCACGCAGCAGCGCCCCCCCCGCGACATCGAGTCGGAGCTGTTCCCCGAGGGCTGGAACTACGGTGACGGCTGGACCGCGGAGACGACGCTAGGTCGCGTGCTCTTCAACGAGCTGCTGCCCGCGGACTACCCGTTCGTCAACGAGCAGATGCCGAAGAAGCGTCAGGCAACGATCATCAACGATCTCGCCGAGCGCTACCCCATGATCGTGGTCGCGCAGACCGTCGACAAGCTGAAGGACGCCGGTTTCTACTGGGCCACGCGTTCGGGTGTCACGGTCTCGATCTCCGACGTCCTCGTGCCGCCGGAGAAGGCTCAGATCATGGAGTCCTTCGAGGCTCAGGCCGACCAGATCGAGAAGAAGTACCAGCGTGGTGCTCTGAACAAGACCGAGCGCAACAGCGCCCTGGTCAAGATCTGGTCCGAGGCCACCGACGAGGTCGGTAAGGCCATGGAGGCCCACTTCCCCGACGACAACCCGATCCCGATGATCGTGAAGTCCGGCGCCGCCGGCAACATGACTCAGGTTCGTTCGCTCGCCGGTATGAAGGGTCTGGTGACCAACCCGAAGGGTGAGTTCATCCCGCGTCCGATCAAGTCTTCCTTCAAGGAAGGCCTGACCGTTCTCGAGTACTTCATCAACACGCACGGTGCCCGTAAGGGTCTGGCCGACACCGCGCTCCGCACCGCCGACTCGGGTTACCTGACCCGTCGTCTGGTGGACGTCTCGCAGGACGTCATCGTTCGCGAGGTCGACTGTGGAACCGAGCGCGGCATCGTCACCACGATCGCCGAGAAGCAGGCCGACGGCACGCTGATCCGCGACGCTCACGTGGAGACGAGCACGTACGCCCGAACCCTGGCCGCCGACGCGGTCGACGAGAACGGCAACGTCATCGTCGAGCGTGGACACGACCTGGGCGACCCGGCTATCGACGCGCTGCTCGAGGCAGGCATCACGCAGGTCAAGGTCCGCTCGGTGCTCACCTGCACCACCGGCACCGGCGTCTGCGCCACCTGCTACGGCCGCTCCATGGCCACCGGCAAGCTCGTCGACATCGGTGAGGCCGTCGGTATCGTCGCCGCACAGTCCATCGGTGAGCCCGGTACCCAGCTGACCATGCGTACGTTCCACCAGGGTGGTGTCGCCGGAGACGACATCACCGGTGGTCTGCCGCGTGTTCAGGAGCTGTTCGAGGCCCGCGTCCCCAAGGGCAAGGCGCCGATCGCCGACGTCAGTGGCCGCGTGCAGCTCGAGGACGGCGACCGCTTCTACAAGATCACCATTGTCCCGGACGACGGTGGCGAAGAGGTTGTCTACGACAAGCTCTCGAAGCGTCAGCGTCTGCGTGTCTTCAAGCACGACGACGGCACCGAACGCCTTCTGGCCGACGGTGACCACGTCGAGGTCGGTCAGCAGCTGATGGAAGGTGCTGCCGATCCGCACGAGGTGCTGCGTGTCATGGGCCCCCGTCAGGTGCAGATCCACCTCGTCAACGAGGTCCAGGAGGTGTACCGGAGCCAGGGTGTGTCGATCCACGACAAGCACATCGAGGTCATCGTGCGCCAGATGCTGCGTCGCGTGACGATCATCGACTCGGGCGCCACGGAGTTCCTGCCCGGTTCGCTGACCGAGCGTGCGGACTTCGAAGCGGCCAACCGCCGTGTCGTCGCCGAGGGTGGCGAGCCGGCAGCCGGACGTCCGGTGCTGATGGGTATCACCAAGGCATCGCTGGCGACCGACTCGTGGCTGTCCGCGGCGTCGTTCCAGGAGACCACTCGCGTGCTGACCGATGCGGCGATCAACTGCCGCTCGGACAAGCTGATCGGTCTGAAGGAAAACGTGATCATCGGAAAGCTGATCCCCGCCGGTACCGGTATCAACCGTTACCGCAACATCCAGGTTCAGCCGACCGAAGAAGCCCGCGCTGCTGCGTACGCGGTTCCGTCCTACGACGACCAGTACTACAGCCCGGACGGCTTCGGCCAGAACACCGGTGCCGCGGTGCCGCTGGACGATTACGGTTTCAGCAACGATTACCGGTAGGCGCTCCGCGCCCGTGAGCGGTTGACGAGTCCCAGGACTCGCCGGGCACTCACCAAGGACGAAGGCCCCACCCCTCTCTCTTCGGGGGTGGGGCCTTCATCTGTTTCCTTGCCTTGTCGCCGGGTGTTCGCCGTTGCTAGCGTCGGATGATGGCCCGGTCGAGGTTCGCCATCGCGCTTCTTCTCGCCGTCGTCATGGGGGCAGCGACCTCCTGCACGGCCTCGGACACCGAGCAGAGCGAGGCGACGTCGTCGGCGGCGCCGGCCACGTCCGCCGGTCCCGCCGTGCTCACTCCGGTGGTCGCGGATGTGGTGGCCGCGCCTATCCCGGTGACGGGCAGCGACGGTCGCGTGCATCTCGCCTACGAACTGCGGCTGACGAATACCGGTTCGCAGCCGGCGACGATCACGTCGCTGCAGGTGAAGGGCGACGGCCGCACGCTGGTGGACCTGAGCGGCGAGGCGCTGACACCGTGGTTCCAGGCCCTCGGCGGTGGACCGAGGACCGGCACCGTTCTCACCCCCGGACAGCAGGGGCTGGTGTGGATCGACGCGACACTGAACAGTCCCGACGACGTGCCCCGTAGCCTCGGCCACGTCGTGAACGTCGACTTCCCGCAGGCGACGTCGCTCGTGCCGTCCCAGCTGGCCGAGAACGTGGCTGACACCGAAGTCGACACCCGCGACGCCGTCCGGATCCGCGCTCCCCTCGACGGGCCGCGGTGGCTCGACGGCACCGGCTGCTGCACGGTCACGTCCCACCGCGCGGCCGTGCTGCCGATCAACGGACGGATGCTCGCGGCCGAGCGCTTCGCGATCGACTTCGTCCAACTCGACGAGCAGGGACGCATCTACGTCGGCGACAAGACTCAATTGTCGAGCTACGAGTACTACGGCGCACCCGTCCGTGCGGTGTCGGACGGCAAGGTGATCGCCGTCGTGGGTGATCTGTCCGAACAGGTTCCGGGTGCCAGTCCGCAGGGACTGCCCCTCGACCAGTACGGCGGAAATCACGTCGTCCAGGACATCGGGAACGGGCGGTACGCGTTCTACGCGCATCTGCAGCCCGGCAGCGTCGACGACATCAGCGTCGGCCAGGATCTGCGGGCGGGCGACCAACTCGGGCTGCTGGGCAACAGCGGAAACACCGACGCACCGCATCTGCACTTCCATCTGATGGACGGGCCGGACTATCTGGCGTCGAACGGCATTCCGTTCGAGTTCGAGGACTTCGACCTCGACGGGCGGGTGACGGGGGAGAGCTTCGAGGCCGCTGCGACCGCCGGCGCCCCGGTGGTCGACGCGACGGGAACGCAGACCGGGTCGCGCACCGACGAGATGCCTCTGTACCTCGACGTCGTGACGTTCCCGGGCAGTTAGCCGAGGAGGCCGCGCTCGACGAACCGGGTGAGTGCGGCGATGCCCTCGTCGTCGCCGCCGTCCCGCAGGCCGACGAAGGCGGTCGCCACCGCGGCGATCAGCTGGGCACTGACGTCGGGGCTCGCGGGGAGGTGCGCGCCGTCCGCGGCGAGTGCCGTGAGGAGTTCGGCCCACGGCTTCATCTGTTCGATCCCGAAGTCGTGCATCCGCTGCGCGAACGCGGGATCGACGAGGGCTGCGTCACGGAGCGCGGCCATCACCGTGCGTTGCCGCGCGTCTGGGCGGCCTTCTCCTGTCGGGTGGTCACTGCGCTTTCCTCATCCCCTCGCCGCTCGTCTGCCCTCGCTCGGAGGCTGGTTCTCGTCCGTGAAGACTATCCTCGAGCACACCTGTCCGATATGCGTGGTTTAGCTGAACGGAGACGAGATGTCCGAGAAGAAGATCGATCGCGTCAAGACCGAGTCGGCACTCGAAGTGCTGCGGGAAAGCCCCACGATCGCACTCATCACCGTGGCCCCGGCGCTGGTCGTCTTCGGGGTGGTGTGGTGGCTGTTCGGATTCTGGTCAGCCCTCGTGCTGGTCCTCATTCTGGGTGTCGTCGCCGTCGTCGGCCGGAAGCTGTTCTGAGACCGCTACCGCGGAACGTGGAACGCGGCGAGTGACGCCGCGCTCGACGTGAGTTCGTTCCAGTCGCACGGCACCGTGAGGACGGCGAGCGCGGACGTCGGGAACTTCTCCCGCATCAGGTTGGCCTCCCCGGTATCGGGGTTGCCCGCCAGATCCAGTGCCGTCGACGGCATGCCGGGAACGTGCCCGGCCACCAGCAGGGTACGCACCGACGGTGCGACCCGCACGATCTCCATGAGCACCTCGGACGGGTACGCGCCGTACAGCTCCTCGGCGAACCGGGCGGGAGCGCCGACCCGGGTCGCCTCCAGCGTTTCCCGGGTGCGGCGCGCGGTCGAACACAGCACGGCGTCGATCGGCGGCTGAGTCGACCGCAGCCACTCACCGGCCAGACCCGCCTGCTTCCGGCCGCGCGCCGCCAACGGCCGCTCGTGATCCGCGACCCCCTCCGGGTACGCCGACTTGCCGTGGCGCATCAGGATCAGGGTGCGATTCCGCGACGAGCTGTGCGAGGCCATGGCTAGACGCTAGCGCCCCACGCCGACGCGTTCACTGTCGAGCTGGGCCATCTGCGCGGGCGCGTAGCGTTCCCCGGCGACAGCGGTGTCGGGAACCGCTGCCGCGATGGCCGCGAGGTCACCGGCGCCGAGGTGGACGTCGAGTGCGCCGAGCGTCTCCTCGAGCCGGGCGACGGTGCGCGCTCCGACGACGGGCACGATGTCGTCGCCCTGGGCGAGTACCCACGCGATCGCCAGCTGCGCGACGCTCACCCCGTGCTGCGCGGCCACGGCGGCGAGCGAGTCGACGAGGGTGAGGTTCTGCCGGAGGTTCTCGCCTTGGAATCGGGGGCTGTGTGCGCGGAAGTCGTCGGCCGCGAGGGTCTGATCGGTGCGCAGCGAGTCGCTGAGCAGGCCTCGGGAGAGTACGCCGTAGGCCGTCACGCCGATCCCGAGTTCCCGGCAGAGCGGGAGGATCTCGGCCTCGATACCCCGGGAGACGAGCGAGTACTCAATCTGCAGGTCCACGATCGGGTGCACCGCCGCTGCTCGGCGAAGGGTCTCGGGACCCATCTCGGACAGGCCGATGTGGCGCACGTAGCCGGCCTCGACGAGTTCACCGATCGTGCCGACGGTGTCCTCGATCGGCACGTCGGGGTCGAGACGGGCGGGGCGGTAGATGTCGATGTAGTCGACGCCGAGACGCTGCAGCGAGTACGCGAGGAAGTTCCGGATCGACTCAGGTCGCGTGTCGACTCCGGCCCATGTGCCGCCGGGGCCGCGCAGGCCGCCGAACTTGACGCTGAGCGTCACGTCCTCGCGTCGGCGGCCGGCGAGGGCCTTGCCGATCAGGGACTCGTTGTGGCCCGATCCGTAGAAGTCCCCGGTGTCGACGAGGTCGATCCCTGCGTCGAGCGCCGCGTGGATCGTGGCGACGGACTCCGCGTCGTCCGTCTTGCCGTACATCCCGGACATGCCCATGGCGCCGAGGCCGAGCCGGCTGACGGTGGGACCGGTGGTTCCGAGTGCGGTGGTGCTGATCATGTTCTGCTCCGATGGTCGGTGGCTGTTCCGGACTGTTACCAGCGTCGCCGTCGCCGGGAGCGGCAACCAGAGACCGCTCATCGGGGGACCGGCGATCCCTGGCAGCGGGCAGACGGGTCCGGCACAGTTGATTCATGAACCGCTCCGAGTTGGCCGACTTCCTCCGCCGTCGCAGGGAACAGTTGGTTCCGGCCGACGTCGGACTGCCACCGGGAGTGCGGCGGCGGACGCCGGGGCTCCGGCGCGACGAGGTGGCGATGCTCGCGGGAATGTCGACGGACTACTACACGCGACTCGAGCAGGCACGCGGCCCGCATCCGTCGACGCAGGTCCTGGCGTCGATCGCGCGGGCGCTGCGGCTGACCGACGATCAGCGCGACCATCTCTACCTGTTGTCGGGTCAGGTTCCGCCGATGCGGGCCGCGGGCAACAAGCACGTCGGACCGGGACTGCTGCATCTGCTCGACAAGCTCGACGACACCCCGGGCTGCGTCATCTCGGACCTCGGGGAAGTGCTGGTCCAGAACCGCATGCACGTGATCCTGTTCGGCGACGCGTCCCGGTATTCGGGTCTCGATCGGTACGTGCCGTGGCGGTGGTTCGCGCACCCCGGCGAGCGCGGGATGTTCCCTGAAGACGATCACGAGCGGCTCGCCGGACGTCACGTCGCGGATCTGCGGGCGACAGCCGCCCGGCGGGCGGGTGACGCCGACGTGACGGAACTGGTGGACCGCCTCTACGAGAGCAGCACCGAGTTCGCGGCGCTCTGGGACAGGCACGATGTGGCCGTCCGCCGGTCCGACACGAAGACCGTCCTCCACGCCGAGGTCGGACGTATCGACCTCGTCTGCGAGACGCTGCTGACCCCGAGCGCCTACCAGCACCTGCTCGTGTACATGCCGCAGCCGGGCTCCGATGCGCGGGCCAGACTCGACCTGTTGCGGGTGATCGGCACCCAGCAGATGGTCTGATCAAGTGGTGAGTGGCCCGACCCGGGCCACGGCGCGCAGGGCGTCGTCGACCAGGAACCACACGGTCAGCGACGTGTCGTCCCGCCGCGAACGCAGGACGATCCGGTCGGTCGACACGATGGGCGAGAGGTATTCGAGCACGGCGCGATGGGGGTTGTCGACGAGGCGGCCACCGCCCGGATGCTCGTGGTCGGCGAGCAGTTCTTCGACGGCCTGCCAGTAGACGGCGTTGTTGACGTGGTCGAACGGGTCGATGTCGGTGCGGCGCAGGACGAACTCGGTGTCCACGATGCCGTCCTCGTCGGCGGCCGGAGCATTCTCGACGAGCCACCGCTTCCACTTGAGCCGGTGTTCGTCCGCCGATTCCCCGAGGCGTTCGATGAACCCGTCGTCGATGCGGGTGGGCATTCCCGTTTCGCCGCTGATGTGGATCCAGAAACCTTCGGTCTCGATGAGCGCGCCCGCCTCACCCTCGATCTGGACCCGCATGTTCGTCCAACGGGTCGACAGTGCCGAGCACCAGCGCCGCAGGTGCACCCGCTCGGGCCACACCGCGGGCCGCACGACGTCGATGACGGTGCGCCGGACGATCCACAGCGGGTGGCTGTCGGCGGCGTCGACCGCGTCGAGGTTGTCCAGACCGGCGTCCTGCAGATAGCGCGCGATCCCGTCGAGACGGAGGCGCTTGGCGGCATCGATGTCGCCGGTGCGGACCGGCCAGGACGTCTCGAAGAAGCGGCCGTGTGCGGGGGGAGCGGCGAGGGGTAGGTCGAGTGCCAAGATGCGGTTCCTTCGCTCGTGGACGGAGCTTTGATTCTTCCATCCGGCGCCGGTGCTTGTTTGCGGACGCGATTCTCAGTACAGTCCATATAACTGTTACTACGTGTAACACAAACGAGTTCGATGGTCCGGACAGGTGTGAGGAAACCGCAATGGCATATGTCATCACCCAGGCGTGCTGCAACGACGCGAGCTGCGTCTCCGCATGCCCCGTGAACTGCATCCATCCGACACCGGAGGAGCGGGAATTCGCGCAGACCGAGATGCTGCACATCGACCCGGAAACCTGCATCGACTGCGGGGCCTGCGTCGATGCCTGTCCGGTCGACGCGATCTTCCCGGAAGACAAGCTCATCGGTTCGCTCACCCGCTACAAGGAGATCAACGCCGAGTACTACACGACCAACCCGATGCCGACCGGGTGGATCCCCCTCACGCCGGCGACTCCGCCGCGCCGTGACCTCGGCACACTCCGGGTCGCCGTCGTCGGCGCCGGCCCCGCGGCCTGCTACGCGGCGGGTGAACTGCTCGAACGTTCGGACGTCGAGGTCGAGATGTTCGAGAAGCTCCCGACCCCGTGGGGACTCGTCCGCGCCGGTGTCGCACCCGACCATCCCGGCACCAAGGAGGTGACCCGGATGTTCGAATGGAGCCTCGACCGGCCGAACTTCGAGTTCCACCTCAACGTCGAGGTCGGCAAGCACGTCACCCACGACGAGCTGCTGGAGAATCACCACGCCGTCATCTACGCCGTCGGGGCGTCGAGCGACCGGCGACTGGGAATCCCGGGTGAGGACATTCCCGGCGTGCACGCTGCCACCGAGTTCGTGGCCTGGTACAACGGCCACCCGGACTACGCGGAGCGCACGTTCGACCTGTCCGCGAAGCGCGCGGTGATCGTCGGCAACGGCAACGTCGCGCTCGACGTGGCCCGGATCCTCACGATGAACGTCGAGGAGCTGGAGCGGACGGACATCGCCGATCACGCCCTCGCCGCGCTGCGGCGCAGCAACATCGAGGAGGTCGTGCTCCTCGGCCGCCGCGGGCCCGCGCAGGCCGCCTACAGCAACCCCGAGTTCCTGGCGCTCGGCGACCTCGAGAACGTGGACGTCGTCATCGACGACGCCGACCTCGACCTGGATCCGGCCAGTGAGGCACTGCTGGACGATCCGGCCACCGCGATGAAGGTCCGGCTGGCACGGGAGTTCGCGCAGCGTGCCCCGCGGCCCGGTCACAAGCGCATCGTGTTCCGCTACCTGGCGTCGCCGCTCGAGGTCACCGGATCCGGCAAGGCCGAGGCCCTGCGCTACGGACGCAACGAACTGGTGGTCGACGAGTCCGGCACGTTGTCCGCCCGGGCTCGGGGCGAGGAGGGCTCGCTGGACACCTCGCTCGTGCTGCGCTCCATCGGGTACCGCGGCAATCCCGTCGGCGGTGTCGCGTTCGACGAGAAGCGCGGCGTGATCCCCAACGAGCACGGCCGGGTCACCGACCGGGTGTACGTGACCGGATGGATCAAGCGTGGTCCCAGCGGCGTCATCGGCACCAACAAGGCGTGCGCGAAGGAGACGGTGTCGTCGCTGCTCGCGGATTTCGAGGCCGGAAAGCTCCTCGGCACGGTCGGCACCCGCAAGGACGTGAAGAAGCTGATCGAGCGACGCCAGCCGGAACAGATCGGCTTCCCCGGCTGGCGTGCGATCGACAAGGCGGAGACCGGCCGCGCGGCGGGGTCCGGCCGGCCCCGCGTCAAGATGACCGACACGGTCGAGCTGGTCTCCGTCGCCCGCAGGCGGAAGCGGCTGTTCGCTCGTTGACGCCTCTCGCCACCCCTGCGCGTCTAATGTTTCGAGCATGCGCGCAGTGGTGGTGACAGAGCTGTCGGGGCCGGGCGGCATGACGCTGCAGGACATCCCCGAACCAGCGGCCGACGGACTCGTCCTGATCGACGTCAAGGCCAGCGGTGTGTGCTTCCCCGACCTGCTGATCAGCTACGGCAAATATCAGCTGGGCCCCGAGTTGCCGTTCGTTCCCGGTGCCGAAGTCGCGGGTGTCGTGGTGTCCGCACCGGCAGGCAGCGGGTTCGAGCCCGGTCGCCGGGTGCTCGCGGCGTCGCAGGTCGGCGGTTACGCCGAACGGGTCGCGGTGCCGCCGGCGCAGGTGCTGCCCATCCCGTCGATCCTGGATTTCGACGAAGCGGCGTCGCTGATCATCAACTATCAGACGATGGAATTCGCGCTGGAGCGCCGGGCTCGGCTGCGGGCAGACGAAACCGTCGTCGTCCTCGGCGCGGCGGGTGGGGTGGGAACGTCCACCATCCAGTTGGCCAAGGCGCACGGCGCCCGCGTGATCGCGGTGGTGCGCCGGGACGGGGCCGACGACTTCCTGCGCGAACTGGGGGCCGACGAGGTCGTCCGCCTCGGCGACGGCTGGGGCGCCCGGGTCCGTGAGCTGACCGGCGGCCGGGGCGCGCAGATCGTGGTCGATCCGGTCGGCGGCGACGCGTTCGACGAGGCCGTCCGGGTGCTGGCCCCGGAAGGCAGGCTGGTCGTGATCGGTTTCGCGGGCGGGGCGATCCCCGAGGTGAAGGTGAACCGGGTGCTGTTCCGCAACATCAGCATCGTGGGTGCGGCGTGGGGTGAGTTCATCCGGACCGAACCGAATGCGCTGAAGGAGGTGCATGCCGCGTTGATCCGGCACGTGGAGCGCGGACTGCGTCCCGTGGTCACCTCTCGGTATCCGCTCGAGCGGGCCGCGGACGCACTGCGTGATCTCGAGGCCGGCCTCGTGCTGGGCAAAGCGGTGCTCGTTCAGGACTGAACCCGCAGGTCGAGGGTGCCGCCGGGGAATGTGACACCTGACACCATTTATTCGGTTGCGTCATAGTTGCCCTTGGGCAATAGTTGCATGAGCGCTAGTATTTGAGGGTGCCCGACAAATCTCCTGATCTTCTCTTCGAACTACTCAACGACTTCTTCACCCAACTGTTGAGTGCGGGGGAGTCGGAGTCGATGGACAACCTCATCGAGCTGGACCTCACGTTCTCGCAGGTGCGCATGCTCTTCGCGCTGGTTCAGCACGGTGAGCCACTTCCGATCAACGAGGTGGCCGAGCGGTTGCGGCTCTCGGTGGCCGCAGCGGGTCGGAACGTCGATCAACTCGTGAAGCTGGGTCTGGTCGTTCGCCGGGAAGACGAACGCGACCGGCGGGTCAAGCGGGTCTCCCTGTCGGAGGCCGGACATAAGGTCGCTACCCAGCACATCGAATGCAAGCGTGATCAGTTGCGACGGTTCGCATGGCGGGTTCCGGAGATCGAGCGGACTCGGCTGATCGAGGCACTACAACCGATCCTCGCGGGGGAGTCCCTGCGAGAACTCAACCAGGAGATACTCGGATGACATCGCCGACCGCCGCGAACGCGGCGCCCGATAAGCTCGACGGCACGGTCCTCAAGATCGCGTCCGTGGTGGTGCTCGGTGCCATCATGTCGATCCTCGACGTGACCGTCGTCAGCGTCGCGTTGCCGACGTTCGCCACGGAATTCGACACCACGTACGCCACCGTCGCATGGACGATGACCGCGTACACACTCGCCCTGGCCACGGTCATCCCGGTCACCGGGTGGGCGGCCGACCGATTCGGCACCAAGCGCCTCTACATGACGGCGCTCGTGCTGTTCGTCCTCGGCTCGGTGCTGTGTAGCTTCGCGTGGGACATCACGTCGCTCATCGGCTTCCGCGTCCTGCAGGGCCTCGGCGGCGGCATGTTGATGCCGCTCGGCATGACGATCATGACGAAGGCGGCCGGCCCCGACCGCGTCGGCAGGGTCATGGCGGTTCTCGGAATCCCCATGCTGCTCGGCCCCATCGGTGGTCCGATCCTCGGTGGCTGGCTGATCGAGGCGGCGAGCTGGCACTGGATCTTCCTGATCAACCTGCCCATCGGCATCATCGCCCTGGCTGCTGCGTTCATCATCCTGCCGTCCGACAACGCGTCGCCGTCCGAGTCCTTCGACTTCCTCGGCATGCTGCTGCTCTCGCCGGGTCTGGCTCTGTTCCTGTTCGGTGTGTCGTCCATCCCGGAGGTGGGAACCGTTGCTTCGGCTCGCGTGCTCGTGCCCGGTGCGGTCGGCTTGGCGCTGATCGTCGCGTTCGTGTTCCACGCGCTCCGCAAGGATCACCCGCTGATCGACCTGCACCTGTTCAAGAACCGGCAGCTGTCGGTCGCGGTCATCACGACGTCGCTGTTCATCGTCGCGTTCATGGGTGCCGGTCTGCTGTTTCCCAGCTACTTCATCCAGGTCGGCGGGCACACCACGCTCGCCGCTGGTCTGCTGATGGCGCCGCAGGGTATCGGCGCGATGCTGACCATGCCGGTGGCCGGACGTCTCGTCGACAAGATCGGCCCCGGCAAGATCGTGCTGACGGGTCTGCCGCTGATCCTGATCGGTCTGGGCGTCTTCACGCAGGTGGCGTCGGACTCACCGACCTGGCTGCTGATGGGTGCGCTGTTCGTGATGGGCATGGGCATGGGCTGCACGATGATGCCGCTGATGACCGCAGCGATCGTCACGCTGTCCAACGAGCAGGTCGCGCGCGGTTCCACGCTGATGAACATCGTCCAGCAGACCGCGGGTTCGATCGGTACCGCCGTCATGTCGGTGGTCCTCACCAACCAGTTGCTCGATCGCGGTCTCGACAGCCAGACGGTCGCGATGCAGCACGTGCCCGAGGTCGCCGCGCAGGAGCCTCCCGGGATGGTGGACCAGGTCCTGAGTCAGGCCGCCGATGCGTTCGGCAACACGTTCCTGGTCGCCACCGTGCTGATCGCGTTGACGCTCATCCCGGCGTTCCTGCTGCCGCGCAAGAAGTCGGTCAACCCGCAGCTCGAGGCGGAAGGTGCCCCCACGGTCATGATGCACTGATCGGGCTCGTTCGATCCGAGTGTCGCCGAGGGCGGCAAGCGCACTGCGCTTGCCGCCCTCGGCCGTTTCCGGAATAGGGCGAAGTGGTTGAATGTTGCAATAGGTTCATGCAAACGCATGGAGTTCTGGCGCGAGAGGAACAGCTATGCAGTTCGGAATCTTCACCGTCGGCGACGTGACCCCCGATCCCACCACCGGCCGCACCCCCACCGAGCACGAACGCATCAAGGCGATGACGACCATCGCCAAGCATGCCGAGGACGTCGGGCTCGACGTGTTCGCCACCGGCGAGCATCACAACCCGCCGTTCGTGCCGTCCTCCCCGACCACGATGCTCGGCTACCTCGCAGCGCAGACCGAGAAGATCGTCCTGTCGACGTCCACGACGCTGATCACCACCAACGACCCGGTGAAGATCGCCGAGGACTACGCGATGCTGCAGCACCTCGCGGACGGCCGGGTGGATCTCATGATGGGTCGCGGAAACACGGCCCCCGTCTACCCGTGGTTCGGTCAGGACATCCGCCAGGGAATTCCGCTGGCGCTCGAGCACTACCGGCTGCTGCGCCGGCTGTGGGACGAGGACGTCGTGGACTGGCAGGGACAGTTCCGCACCCCGCTGCAGGGCTTCACGTCGACCCCGCGTCCGCTCGACGGCATCCCGCCCTTCGTGTGGCACGGCTCGATCCGCAGCCCGGAGATCGCCGAGATCGCGGCGTTCCACGGTGACGGCTTCTTCGCCAACAACATCTTCTGGCCCAAGGAGCACTACATCGCCCTGATCAACCTCTACCGCGAACGGTACGAGCACTACGGTCACGGCCGCGCGGACCAGGCGATCGTCGGACTGGGCGGGCAGGTGTTCATGCGCAGGAACGCCAAGGACGCCGTCGACGAGTTCCGGCCCTACTTCGACAACGCCCCTGTCTACGGCCACGGGCCGAGCCTCGAGGACTTCACCGATCAGACCCCGCTCACCGTCGGCACACCGGAACAGGTGATCGAGAAGACCCTGACGTTCGCCGACTTCTTCGGGGACTACCAGCGGCAGTTGTTCCTCGTCGACCACGCGGGGCTTCCCCTGAAGACGGTGCTGGAGCAGCTGGATCTGCTCGGCGGCGAGGTCGTGCCCGTGTTGCGCAAGGAGTTCGCCGCCCGGCGACCTGCGGGCGTGCCGGACAACCCGCCGACGCACGCGTCGATGAAGGCCGATCGCGAGCCGGTCGATGCCGCCCGTCAGTAGGACCGAACGAGCGGCCGAGGCGTGGGAGTCTCTCTTCCGCGCCCAGGTCGCGGTGATGCGCAACCTCGCCGCCGACGACGTGTGGGACGAACTGAGCATGCGCGAATACGACGTGCTGTTCACCCTCGCCCGGGCACCCGGACACAGACTGCGCCTGCACGATCTCAACCGGGAGATCCTGCTCAGCCAACCGTCGCTGAGCCGGCTCGTCGAGCGGCTGTCCGGCTCCGGATTCGTCACGCGGGAGTGCGATCCCGGCGACCGCCGGGGAACCGTCGTCACCCTGACGGACGAGGGTGCGCGCGTGCAGAAGTCCGTCGGACGCAGGCACGCGGCGAGCATCCGGCGGCACGTCGGCCCGGCACTGTCCGACGACGAACTCGACACACTCACCGAACTCTGCGCGAAACTGCGCGGCGCACAGGACTGACGGAAGGCACGATGGAGCAGTGAGCAATCTGGAGACGAATTCGGTGGAAGAGCGGTGCGAGTCGCACCCCGACGGCGGGGGCATCCAGGTGCTCGGTTCGCGCGAGGTCCCGCTCGGTGGTCCCCGCGCGATGCCGGTCCGGCGCACTCTCCCACAGCGCGAACGGTCGCTGATCGGAGCCTGGTGCTTCGCCGACCACTACGGTCCGGACGACGTCGGGAACACGGGCGGGATGAACGTGCCACCACACCCGCACACGGGACTGCAGACGGTGAGCTGGCTGTTCACCGGCGAGATCGAACACCGCGACAGCATCGGTTCGCACGCAATGGTGCGTCCCGGCGAGCTCAACCTGATGACCGCGGGTCGGGGGATCGCGCACTCCGAGGTCTCGACACCGCAGACGCGCATCCTGCACGGCGCGCAGCTGTGGGTGGCGTTGCCGGCGTCGGCGCAGGACGCGGATCCGGCGTTCGAGACGTACGCACCCGACCCGGTCAAACTGGACGGCGCGACGGTGCGGGTGTTCCTCGGGAGCACGGCGGGCTCCACGTCACCGGTCCGCACGTTCACGCCGCTGCTCGGCGCCGAGATTCTCCTGGAGCCGGGTGCGGACGTCACCCTCGACATCCAGCGCGGCTTCGAGGTCGGGGTGCTCGTCGACGAGGGTGAGGTGCAGCTGCGCGGGACCACGGTGCGGTGGGCGGAACTCGGCTATCAGCCGCCCGGGGAATCGCTGGTGGCGTTGCGCAACACGGGCGGGACCCGGGCCCGGCTGCTGCTGCTCGGTGGTGAGCCGCTGGGCGAGCAGGTGATCATGTGGTGGAACTTCCTCGGCCGTAGCCACGAGGACATCGTCGGCTACCGCCGCGAGTGGCAGTCCGAGCTCCGGGGCGCGGCGCCCGCCGACTCCCGGTTCGGCACGGTCGAGGGTTACGACGGCGATCCGCTGCCCGCACCCGAACTGCCGAATAGCCGGCTGAAACCGCGCGGCTGACACGTCTGAGGATCAGTAGCTGGTCATCGACGTGTTGGCGCCGCAGAGCACCACACAGAGCGGCTTGTCGTCGGCGGGGGCGAGCTGTCCGGTGACGATCGCGGCGAGCGCCGCGGCGGTGCCGTGCTCGACGACGATCCGGAACTCCTCCCACAGCAGCGTTCGCGCGTCGATGAGGGCGTCGTCGTCGACGATCAGGCTGGACACGGGCCGCGACCGGACGGTGTCCCAGGCGATGGAACCGATCTTGGTGGCGCCGAGGGAATCGCCGGCGATGCTGTCGATGTCGATGTCCACGGGCTGCCGGGCGGCGACCGCGGAGTGCAGCGTCGCCGCTCCGCTCGGTTCCACGCCGTAGATGCTGTCGTCCTCGCCGCTGCCTGCGACGACACCGGAGAGCAGTCCGCCGCCGCCGACGGCAATCACGTAGGACAGCGGCTCGGCGACGTCGTCCTGGATCTCGAGTGCGATGGTGCCTGCCCCGGCGACGATGTCGGGGAGATCGTAGGCGTGCAGGGCGAGGGCGTTCGACGACGTCGCGAGTTCGTCCGCGTACTCGGCCGCCTCGGCGTATCGAGCACCGACCTTGCGCACGTCCGCGCCGAGCGCGATCAGCTTGTCGATCTTGACGTCGGGTGCCGTGACGGGGACGACCACCGTGCACTTCACGCCCCGGAGCCGCGACGCCCATGCCGCTCCGATCGCGGCGTTCCCGCCGGACGCGATGACGACGCCCGCGTCGTCGAGCCGCCCGTCCTCCTCCGCGTGGAGCAGAGCGTTGAGGCTGCCCCGCACCTTGAACGAGCCTCCGTACTGCAGGAACTCGAGTTTGAAGATCACCGGTACGGGGCCGTGCACGGTGGGGACGGTGGCACGGAACGTGGGTGTCCGGCGGATCAGGCCGGTGATGCGCTCACGCGCCCTGTCCACGGATGCGCGATCGACGGAGTGAGCCATGGTCCCATCGTTCCATCCCGTGCGGCCGCGACTACCGCGGCTGCTTGACCGTCGCCGTGCCCTGGGCGGCGGCGCACAGTACCTCCGAGCCGTCGTCCTGCACCGCGTAGATGTCGCACCGGCACAACGCCTGGCGCCGGGTCGAGGCGTCGGCTCGGGCGTCCGCCCGCAGCAGCACGCCCTGTGCGGGACGGAGGTAGGTGATCGTGAAGCCCGCGGTCATGATGTTCGCGCCGAGCACGGTGCCTGCGGCGAACGTCAGAGCGTTGTCGGCGGCATACGACAGGACGCCGCCGTGCACGAAGCCGTCCTGCTGCCGGAGTTCCTCCCGGACGGGGATCTCGAGGGTGGCGCCGCCCTCCCCGAACTGCGTCATGCGGGCGCCGACCAGCATGCTGAACGGCTGGGCCGCCAGCACGGCCTGCGCGGTGTCGGCGGTGAGTGCGACGTCCACTGTCATGCCTCTACTCCTGGTTCCGTAGCGAGTTCCACGCGGCGCGCGCCAGCTCGGGCGCCACCGCGGTGGGGTCGGTGGTCATGGCGCCCGCGAGCCACTGGCGGGAGTACTCCTGAGCCGGGCCCAGCCACAACGCGTAGAGCACGTCGAAGTCGAACCGGCGGACCGTTCCGTAGTGTTCGTGGACCCGCCACCAATGGGTGACGTCGCGGAAGAACGCCGCATTGGTGGAATCGGCCCGCTCGTCGACGCCCGGGGGCCGGGGCGCGGCGAGGATGGTGGCCCGCTGCGGGTTGCCGGACACCCACTGCAGGTGGCGGACCACGGCGCCCTCCACCCCGGACCGGGCGTCGGCGCATTCCGAGAGCGCGGCCCGGAATCCGTCCTGATAGTCGGCGAGCGCGCGTAACCAGACCTGGAGGTAGAGCACTTCCTTGTTCGGGAAGTGGTGGTAGACGGCTCCCACGCTGACACCGGCCTCGTGCCGGATGTCGGCGAGCCGGGTCGCGAGGACGCCGCGGCGGGCGAAATGTCCCTCCGCCGCGTCCAGCAACAGACTTTGAATCGGCACATACCGAATATAGTTCGGTCATGGCGACGGGGGAAGGCGAGTTCGCAGGTTTACGGCGATGGGCGACGTCGTTCCTGGGACGATGAGGACGTGCGCATCCCGCGACAGCCCCGACGGATCACGCCCCGAACGGGTCGCCTGGTGTCCCCGCCGCCTCGCCCGCTCCGACGCCCGGGTCCGGCACCCACGCAACTCCACGAGTTCGAGGCCGCCGGCCTCCTCGACGGACTCAGCGGATCGGATCGCTCTGCGCGCATGGGGGTGCTGAACACCCTGATCGAGGACGGGGTGTCGATCGACGAACTCCGCGTCGCGTCGCGGGACAATCGCCTCGCGCACCTGCTGCTCGAGCACGCGCTGGCGCCGAAGGGCCGGTACGGCATCGACGAAATCTCCCGGAAGACCGGCGTCACCGTGGAGGACACCCGGCGGTGGTTCCGGGCGATCGGCCGGGGTGCGTCGGAGGACGGGACGTTCTACGACGACGGCGACCTCGACCTCGCGCGCGGACTCAAGCAGTACCGGGACCTGGGGCTCGACGAGAGCGGAATCTTCGCGGCCGCGCGGGTCCTCGGCCGCAACCTCTGGACGGTCGCGGACGCCGCGGACGCGCTCCTGCAGGAGCGACTCGAGGCGACGCGCGATCACCCCGAGGTGGCCCTGCGGTACGCGGTGGAGGTGCGTCGCATCGCGGATTTCGAGGCGCAGATCCTGGCTCACCTCATCGCCACCACTCTGCGCCACCAGTTGCGGTCCGATGCGGTGGGCATCGCCAGGGACTCGAACATGCAGGTTCGCGGTGCGCAGGAGATCGGAGTCTGTTTCGCCGACCTCGTCGGATTCACGCTGCTCGGTGAGCAGGTAGCGCCCGCCGATCTGGGGCGGGTGGCCGAGCGGCTCGACGGGCTGGCCACCGATCTCGCGCTCGCGCCGGTGCGTCTGGTGAAGACGATCGGGGACGCCGTCATGTTGGTCTCGCCCGATCCCAACGCGCTGGCGTACTCCGCGCTCGACCTCGTGCAGGCCGCGCGCACCGAGGGGCTTCCGCCGTTGCGGGCCGGGATCGCCTGGGGCATGGCGGTGCCCAGTGCGGGCGACTGGTTCGGCAGGCCCGTCAACATGGCCAGTCGCGTCGTCGCGGTCGCACCGTCCCACGAGGTGGTCGTAACCGGTGAGTTCTACGACGAACTCGACACCGACGAGTTCTGGGGCGAACCGGCGGGCAGTCACCGGCTCAAGGGAATCGATGCGCCCCAGGAGCTCTTCGGGATCGGCCGCCGGTACGTCGCCTGAGCGGCGCGGCTTCGAAAACGTGTCGTACCCTCGCGATACCGTGATGGCACAGCTCACAGAAGTAGATCGAGTGAGGCACATCATGACTGGCGATTCGGGCGCAGACTGGCATTTCTACGCGGTGGTCGAAACCGCGGTGGACGGCGGTCACACGCTCGCCGCGTTCGGGCCGCGACCGACGGCGCTCGACGCCCTCCGGCTGGCCGTGCATTCGGTCAACCACACCGCGTATTCGGTTCTGGAACAGGGGATCGCGGGCGATCCGCGTGCCGAGGCGAGTGTCGTCGAGCGGTTGCCGATCACGTCGTTCACCATCAGGCGGCACCGCCGCAGCACGAGTGAGCTCGATGCCCGCTGGATGCTGAACGGCGGCAGGCATCACCGGTAGGGCTACCGCGGTTCTGTCGTGAGGTAGTACTCGAGCACGGGCCCGACCCAGCGCATCAGCTGTTCGTGTGTCATGTCCGCCACGGGCGGGACCCGGAGTATGTAGCGGGAGAAGGCGAGTCCGAGGACCTGCGACCCGACGAGGGCCGCACGTTCGTCCGCGCGATCCGCCGCGACCACGGCGAGCGCGGGCGCCACCTGGCGGGCGAAGACCTGCAACATCGCCTCGGCGGCCCGCGGGCTGGTCGCCGCCGCGCGGAGGAGGGGGAGGAACGCACCGTCGTTCTCCCACACCGCGAAGAAGCGCGGCATCAGCACGCTCGCGAGGTCCTCGACGGGAACGTTGTGGAGGTCGGGCAGGTGCAGATCGAATTCGGCGGCCTCGGCGAACAGCGATTCCTTGGTGCTGAAGTACCGGACCACCAGTGCGGGGTCGACGCCCACATCCGACGCGACGGCGCGCATCGTCGTGCGTTCGTAGCCGTCGGTGCCGAACCGGGCGCGGGCGGCGTCGAGTATCGCGGCGCGGGTGGCGACGGCGGAGCGGGCGCGACGTTCGGGCATTCCACAAGTGTAAGTCAACAGCTGTTGACCTGGCGTGGGGATGCGCCTACCGTGGAAGTCAACAGGTGTTGACTTGATGGACCATCTTTCGATCGGAGGCAGCGTCATGAAGCACATCGACGTGGTGGTGATCGGCGCGGGACCCACGGGATGCATGCTCGCGGGCGAGTTGGCGACGGCGGGCCGATCGGTGACGGTGCTGGACAAGCGCGCCGCGCCGTCCACCCTCAGTCGCGCATTCGGCGTCCACGCCCGCACCCTCGAACTGCTCGACGCCCGCGGCCTCGCCGACCGCCTCGTGGCCACCGGCGCCGCCTCACCCGGTCTGAAGTTGTGGCGCGGTGCGGCGCTGAATCTCGGGCGTCTGCGGTCCCGGTTCCCGTTCGTCCTCGTCACCCCGCAACGGAACGTCGACGCCCTCCTGGAGGAGCACGCTCGGGACCGCGGCGCCGACATCATCCGTGGGTTCACCGTGACCGGGGTGGAGCAGGACGGAAACGGCATCCGCGTTCACGGCCGCGACGTTTCAGGACGCGAGAGTACGTTCCACGCGACATATGCGGTCGGTGCGGACGGCGCGCACAGCGCGGTCCGGACGATGATCGGGGCACCGTTCCCCGGCAAGGCCGTGCTGCGGTCGATCATGCTCGCCGACGTCGAACTCGAGAACCCACCGGACAATCTCGTGACCGTCAATGCCGTCCGAGACGGATTCGCGTTCATCGCGCCGTACGGCGACAACCTGTTTCGGGTGATCGCCTGGAACCGGCGCCATCAGGTGGACGACACCGCGCCCGTGGACCGGGAGGAACTGCGCAGCACCATCGAAGTCGCGATGGGCACGGACTACGGTCTCGGCGACGTGCGCTGGCAGTCGCGATTCCACAGCGACGAACGGCAGGTCCCGCAGTATCGGACGGGCCGGGTGTTTCTCGCCGGCGATGCAGCCCACGTGCATTCGCCCGCAGGTGGGCAGGGCATGAACACCGGCATCCAGGACGCCGTCAATCTCGGCTGGAAACTCGCGGCCGTCCTGGACGGCGCGGACGACGCGGTGCTCGACACCTACCACGCCGAGCGGCACCCGGTCGGCCGGCTGGTTCTGCGGTCGAGCGGTGCCACGATGCGCATGATGATCATCCGGCCGTGGATCCTGCGGAAGCTCCGGAACGGGGCAGTGGCGGCGCTTCTCTCCTTCCCGCCGATCGGCGACGCGGTCGCCCGGATGTTCTCGGGAATCGGAATCGGGTACGGCCACGACGCCGGCGAGAGCACCCTGGTCGGCCGACGCGCCGAAGACCTGCCCACCGACGCCGGGCGGCTGTACGAGGTGATGCGCTCGGGCGGTTTCGTCCTGGTCACCGAGCCCGGGGCTCCTGTCCCCGGCGATGTCCACGCGGTGCCCCGGACCGACGGCGGACCCGCACTGCTCGTACGCCCCGACGGCTACATCGCCTGGGCGGGCGACAGTAGGTCCGGCCTGTGGCGGGGCGTCCTGGAACGGTGGACGGCCCGCACGTCGACTGGTGCCCGGCCGGTCAGCCGGTGACGTCCGAACGGCTGTTGAACGCCTGCGCTCGCAGATCCCGGGCGAGATGATCCCGTTGCTCGAGCACCAGCCGTCGTAGCGCGGCGGGCGCGTCGGCGTTGGTGGCGAGCCATCCGTCCGCCGCGTCGAGTGTCGTCTCGGACGGGAACAGCCCGACCACGATCCGCCGCGCGATTTCGATACTGCGCTCCTCCCACACCGGGCGGATCGAGGCGAAGTAGCCGGCGGCGTACCCCTCGACGAGGTCGTGCCGGGCGCCTGCGCGGAACCCGGCGATGACCGCGCCGAGATGTTCGTTGGACAGGGTGCGGTCATGGAAGATCGATTCCCAGGCCTTCGCCTTCACGTCCGGGTCCGGTCGCGAGAACTTCGCTCGCAGGTACGCGGTGCGCCCGGAACCGGTGTCGTCGCGGCGCAGCTCACCGTCGAGGTCGGCGTCGTCGGCGTGTCCAGTGGCGGCGAGCGCGCCCCAGAACCCCCAGCGCAGATCCGGGTCGAGCGCCAGCCCGGTCGGCACCGGCCCGCCGGCCTCGAGGATCGACCGGATGTCGGCCGCGCGACTGCCGTCCATCGCAGCGGCGCCGGCAACCGCACGTGCCCAGGCGAGTTGGCTTCCCGAAGCAGGCGGGGCGTCCCACAACGCACGCCAGGTGTGCTCGAGCCAGTCGAGGCGAGCGGTGTCGCGCGAGGGCTCGGGGAGGAAGTGCTCGATCGCGTACGGGGCGTTGGCCAGCACGGAGGTGAGGAGGGTCAGGTGTGACTCCGCCGGTGAGAACCTCCGGGCCATCGACAGATAGCGCACGGCGCCCAGATCGCTGTCGCGGGTCGCATTCCACAGCGACGACCAGATCAGGCCCCGCGCCAGCGGGTCCCGCAGCCGGTCGAGCGAGGTCTCGACGGTGGTCAGCGATCGGTCGTCCAGCCGCACCTTCGCGTACGTCAGGTCGGCGTCGTTGAGCAACACGAGCGGCGCGTCGGCGAGATCGATCGGGGTGCGGGCGTCGGCGAGGTCGACCTCGACCCGCTGCACGCACACGAGGTCGCCGGTCCCGTCGAAGTCGTAGCGCCCGACGCCGAGCCGGTGCGGACGCGGAACGGTCTGCACGATCGCGGCACGCCCGTCGGCGTCCCGCTGCAGGCTCAGTGCGGACACGCCGGTGGTCTGCAACCAGGCGCGCGCCCAGCTCGTCAGGTCCCGGCCCGACGTGGCCGACAGTTCCGTCAGCAGATCCTTCAGGGTGGTGTTTCCGAAGGCGTGGGCGCGGAAGTAGCGGCGCGCCCCCTCGAAGAACGCGTCACGCCCGGCGTACGCGACGAGTTGCTTGAGGACGCTGGCGCCCTTCGCGTACGTGATGCCGTCGAAGTTCAGTTTCGCGGCCTCGAGGTCGACGATGTCCGCGACGATCGGATGCGTCGTCGGCAACTGGTCCTGCAGGTACGCCCACGCCTTGCGGCGGTTGGCGAATGCCACCCACGCGTCGGTCCACCGGGTGGCCTCCGCGTTGGCCAGTGCGCCCATGTAGTCGGCGAACGATTCCTTGAGCCACAGGTCGTCCCACCACACCATCGTGACGAGGTCGCCGAACCACATGTGGGCCATCTCGTGCAGGATCGTGTTCGCCCGGCCCTCGTACTGGGAGTCGGTGGCGGCGCCGCGGAACACGTACGCCTCGGTGAACGTCACGCAGCCGGGGTTCTCCATGGCGCCGAGGTTGTACTCGGGGACGAACACCTGGTCGTACTTGCCGAACGGGTAGGGGTAGTCGAAACCGTCCGTGAAGAATCCCAGCCCCTGCCGGGTGATCTCGAAGATCGTGTCGGCGTCGAGGTATTGCGCGAGCGAGGCCCGGCAGAGGACGCCCAGCGGGATCGTGAGGTCGCCGCCGCACCACTCCGAGTCGACCCGGTGGTAGGGCCCGGCCACGACCGCCGTGATGTAGGTGGAGATCGGCAGTGTCGGCGCGAACGTGACCACCTGGCCGCCGGTGGTGTCTTCCCGTTCGGCGATCTGCTGGTTGGAGACCACCTCCCACTGCCGCGGCGCGGTGACGACGAACGTGAACGGCGCCTTCAGGTCCGGCTGTTCGAAGCACGCGAACACCCGCCGCGCGTCCGCCGGTTCGTACTGCGTGTAGAGGTACGTCTGCCCGTCCGCCGGGTCGAGGAACCGGTGCAGACCCTCGCCGGAACGGCTGTAATCGCCCCGGGCGGCGACGATCACGACGTTGGATTCACGCAGCCCGGTCAACGCGATGCGGGCGCCGTCGTAGTCGACGGGGACGTCGTCGCCGTTGACCGTCACCGACTCCACATCGGCGCCGAGGAAGTCGAGCCAGGTCGTGGACGTGCGGGCGGTGAACTCGACGGTCGTGGTGGTCGCGAACGTCGCGACCTCCGGGTCGACGGCGCCGAGTACGTCCAGTTCCACCCGATAGCCGAGAACGTCGATCACACGGGAACGTTCGGCGGTTTCGGCTCGGGTCAGGTTAGCGGTGCTCACGCGTCGATCCTGCCAGCCCGGCCCACCGGCCGTGCCGCTACCGGTTGCTCAGGACGGAGCCGACTCCGGCCGCGACGACGAGCGCGATCGCGGCCAGCGACTGCAGTCCGAGGACCTGCCCGAGCACGATCACCCCGGCGAGGGTCGCGGCCGCCGGTTCCAGCGCGATGAGCACGGCGAACACCTTCTTGCTCATCACCTGCAGCGCCCGTAGCTCGAGCGAGTACGGAATCACCGAGGACAGCAGGGCCACCGCCGCACCGACGGCAAGGATTCGGGGGTCGAACAGTGCGGTGCCGCCGGACACCGCGCCGAGCGGAAGCGTCAGGGCCGCCGCGACGATGCTCGCCCCGGCGAGGCCGTCCGCGCTGGGAACCGTGGCCGCGAGGTTCGAGCCGGCGACGATGTAACCGGCCCATGCCGCGCCTGCGGTGAGCGCGAAACACACCCCCACGAGGTCGAGGGACGCGGCGCCCGAGTTCTCGCGCAGGCCGAGCATGACCACGCCGGTCAGCGCCGCCAGTACCCACACACCGTCCCGCAGTCTTCGCGACAGCACGGCGGCGAGGGTGAGCGGCCCCAGGAATTCGATGGTGACGGCGGTGCCGAGGGGCAGCCGCGCGAGAGCCTCGTAGAACGCCGAATTCATCACGGCGAGCGCCACTCCGAGTGCGAGGATGCCCTCGCGCTGCGTTCGTGTCCACCGTCGCCACCGCGGCCGCACGATCACCCCGAGGATGATCGCCGCGATCGTCAGTCGCAGCGACACCGCGCCACTGGCGCCCACCTCCTCGAACAGGGTGCTCGCGAAGGCGGCGCCGAACTGGACGGACAGCACCGATCCGAGGACCGAGACGACGGGAAGAAGCTGACTGCGCGGCTCCGCTGTCACCGGTGTGCGATGCCCGGGTTCACTGGCCGGTGAAGTTCGGGCTGCGGCGATCGAGCATCGCACCGACCGCCTCGTGATGGTCCGCGGTGTGATGGGCGAGCGACTGCATGGCGGCCGACAGTTCGAGGAGGCTCTCGAGGCTCTGGTGACGGCCTTCGCGGAGCAGCTTCTTGGTCATCCGCAGCACCTGCGGCGGGTTGACCGCCACCCGGTCGGCGAGCGCCTGTGCCGCGCCGAGGAGTTCCTCGGGTTCGGTGATCTGCGAGACGAGTCCCCACTCCAGGGCTTTCGCGGCGTCGATCGCGTCGCCGGTGAACGCCATCTCGCTGGCCCGCGCCATCCCGACGGCCTGCGGCAGGAACCAGGCGCCGCCGTCGCCGGGGACGAGTCCGACCTTGACGAAGCTCTCCGCGAACACGGCGGCCGTGGACGCGATCCGCATGTCGCACATCAGCGACAGGTCGCATCCGGCGCCGATCGCGGGTCCGTTGACGGCGGCGATGGTCGGCACCTCGCAGTGGTAGAGGGCGAGCGGGATGCGCTGGATGCCGTGCCGGTAACCCTGCCGCAGGTCGGCGGGGGAGCCGCCGAACATTCCGGCGCGGTCGCGCATGTGCTTGACGTTGCCGCCGGAGGAGAACGCCGAACCCGCACCCGTGACGATCGCGACGCGCACACTGGGATCACCGTTGACCTGGGCCACCGCGTTCTCGAGCGCCTCGATCACGTCCGGCTCGGAGATCGGGTTGCGCGCCTCCGGACGGTTGAGCGTCCAGGTGACGATGTCGCCTTCGCGGGTGGTGAGCACGGCGTCGGTCATGAACGACTCCCTCGGGTGTGAGCGCGGATTCGAGACCGTCCCAGTCTGTCATTGCGCTCAGATGCCGGTGCGCCGTACCAGTGCGTCGGTGGCGGACGGTGCGAACGTGCCGAGCACCCGGAACAGTTCGGCGTAACTGGGGAGCAGTTCGATCGGGCGGATACGCACGGCGGTCACGAACCATTCCGCCGCCTGCTCGGGCGTCAGGGCCGGCATCGCGTCGTAGTCCGTGGTGGGCGCGATCATCGGCGTCCGGACCAAGGGAAAGTCCAGGGTGGTCACGGAGATTCCGCGGTCGCGCACTTCGGCGCCGAGGCTTCGGCCGAACGCGCCGACGGCCGCCTTGGACGCGTGGTAGGCGGAGAACTTGGGCATGACGCCGGCGGGCACGCCCCACGTCGCGACGTTGATGATGTGGCCCTTGCGGCGCTCGATCATCGACGGGAGCAACGCGAGGGTCAGTCGCGTCGAGCCGAAGTAGTTGACGGCCATGGTGCGTTCGAAGTCGTGGAAACGGTCCAGCGAGTCCTCGACCGTCCGCCGGATCGACCGTCCGGCGTTGTTGACGAGAACGTCGACGGGGCCGATCTCCCCGAGCACCTGCGCGACGAGGGCGTCGACGGACTCCGGGTCCGTGAGGTCGCAGGGGACGGCGTGCGCGTCGCAACCGGACCGCAGGATGTCGTTGCGCACGGACTCGAGGGCGTCGGAGCCGCGGGCCACGAGGACGACCTCCGCGCCGAGGTCGGCGAGCCGGCGTGCGGCCGCTTCACCGACCCCCGAGGAACCGCCGGTGACGAGGATCCGCTTCCCGGCGATGCGGTGGCCGGTTCCCGGTACGACTCGGGCGGCCACTGCGCGCGGGGAGGGCAGTGGGTTGAGCGCGGCACGGGTGAGCAACTGTCGTATCACCTGACCAGCGTGGCAGCTCGCCGGACGATCCGCAGCCAAATAACAATCAATCGTGCTTGCTTTTTTATTGGGTCGGTGTGATGCTGGTCGCATGGCTGAACTGCAGAGGTTCATCGATGACTTGTGCGCCGAGAGCGATTCGCTGGATGCCCTGGTCGCCGACCTCCCCGACTCCCGCTGGGCCGATCCGACACCGGCCGAGGGCTGGACCATCGCCCACCAGATCGGACATCTGCTGTGGACCGACGAGGCCGCCCTCCTGGCGATCACCGACCCCGACGGCTTCACCGAGCAACTGACGGTGGCCGCCTCGAACCCCGCCGGCTTCGTCGACGCCGGCGCCGAGGAGCACGCCCGCAGGGAACCGACGGAACTGCTCGCCGCCTGGCGCTCGGCCCGGGCTCGACTCGCGGAGGCCCTCCTGGCGGTGCCGCCGGGACAGAAGATCCTCTGGTACGGCCCGCCGATGAAGGCGGCCTCGATGGCCACCGCCCGGTTGATGGAGACGTGGGCGCACGGCCAGGACGTCGCCGACGCGCTCTCGGTGCCGCGCACACCCACCGAGCGGTTGAAGAGCATCGCCCACCTCGGTGTCCGCACCCGCGACTTCGCCTACGCCGTCAACGAACTCGCCCCACCCGCGGAGGAGTTCCGCGTCGAACTGAGCGCCCCCGACGGAGTGTCCCTCTGGACGTGGGGCCCCGAGGACGCCGCGCAGAAGGTCACCGGACCCGCCGAGGACTTCTGCCTCCTCGTCACCCAGCGCGCGAACCGAGCCGATCTCGCCCTCGATGCCACCGGCGCGGATGCGGACGCGTGGCTGAACATCGCTCAGGCCTTCGCCGGCCCCGCGGGCGGCGGCCGTGAGGCGGGAACCCGATGACCGTGCGGATCGGCAACTGCTCCGGCTTCTACGGCGACCGGCTGTCGGCGATGCGCGAGATGCTCGAGGGCGGCGAACTCGACTATCTGACCGGCGACTACCTCGCCGAACTCACCATGCTGATCCTCGGCCGCGACCGCATGAAGGACCCGAACCGCGGCTACGCGAAGACGTTCCTCCGTCAGGCGGAGGACTGCCTCGGGCTGGCCCTGGACAAGGGTGTCCGCATCGTCGCCAACGCCGGCGGGCTCAACCCGGCCGGTCTCGCGGACGCGTTGCGGGAGCTGAACGACAAGCTGGGGCTGCAGGCGACGGTCGCCCACGTCGAAGGCGACGACCTGATCGGCCGGGCCGCCGAACTGGGGCTGGGCAGCCCGCTGACCGCCAACGCCTACCTCGGCGCGTGGGGCATCGTCGACTGCCTGAACGCCGGCGCCGACGTCGTCGTCACCGGGCGTGTCACCGACGCGTCCGTGATCGTGGGCCCGGCGGCCGCACACTTCGGCTGGCGGCGAGACGCTTTCGACCAGCTCGCCGGCGCCGTGGTGGCCGGGCACGTCATCGAGTGCGGCACCCAGGCGACGGGCGGCAACTACGCGTTCTTCACCGAGATCGGCGACCTCGACCGTCCCGGGTTCCCGATCGCCGAGATCGACGCGGACGGATCGTCCGTCATCACCAAACACCCCGGGACCGGTGGCGCCGTGAACGTCGGCACCGTCACCGCGCAGTTGCTGTACGAGATCACCGGTGGCCGCTACGCCGGTCCCGACGTGACCGCGCGAATCGATTCCGCCGCACTGTCGCAGGACGGCCCCGACCGCGTGCGCGTCAGTGGCGTCGTCGGCGAGGCGCCGCCGCCGCAGCTCAAGGTGTCGCTGAACACGCTCGCGGGTTTCCGCAACGAGGCCGTGTTCGTCCTCACCGGCCTCGACATCGAGGCCAAGGCGGCCCTGGTGAAGCGGCAGCTCGAGGGGTGGCTTCCCACCCGGCCGGCCGAACTCGACTGGTCACTCGCCCGCACCGATCACCCGGACGCCGACACCGAGGAGGCCGCGAGCGCGCTGCTGCGCTGCGTGGTCCGGGATTCGGACGCCAACGCAGTCGGGCGCGCATTCTCGTCCGTCGCAGTCGAAATGGCACTGGCGAGCTACCCCGGCTTCACGCTGACGGCGCCACCCGGGCAGGGTCAGCCCTACGGCGTGTTCACCCCGGGATACGTGTACGCCAAGGAGGTGCCGCACGTCGCGGTGCTGCCGGACGGAACGCGCGTCGACATCGAACCCGCCACCGAAGTCCGGGAACTCGAGAACGTCGCCGAACCCGCGCTCCCGGAGCCGCGGGGCGCCGAACCGACGGCGCGGGTGGCGCTCGGGACCATCGCCGGAGCGCGCAGCGGCGACAAGGGCGGCAACGCGAACGTCGGTGTGTGGGTGCGCACCGACGAGCAGTGGCGGTGGCTGGCCCACGCGCTGACCGTCGACGAACTGAAGCGCCTGCTCCCGGAGGCCGCCGACCTCACCGTCACGAGATATGTGCTGCCGAAACTTCGCGCCGTCAACTTCGTGATCGAGGGAATCCTCGGGCAGGGCGTCGCGTCCCAGGCCCGGTTCGACCCGCAGGCCAAGGGTCTCGGCGAATGGCTGAGATCCCGGCACGTCGACATACCGGAAGCACTCCTTCCCGAAGGGACAACGTTGTGAGCGTGTGGGATTCACCCGAGCGGCAGGAACTGCGCAAGACGGTGCGCAGCTTCGTCGAACGACAGATACTGCCGCACCTGGACGAGTGGGAACGCGACGGCGAACTGCCCCGCGCGCTGCACCGGGAGGCCGCCGAGCTGGGTCTGCTCGGCGCCGGTTTCCCCGAATCCGTCGGGGGCGAGGGCGGAGACCTCGTCGACGCGGTGCTGATCTGCGAGGAATTCCACCAGGCAGGTGCATCGGGTGGCGCGTTCGCTTCCCTGTTCACGTCGGGAATCGCGCTGCCGCACCTCGCGGCGGCCGGTGACCCGGAGCAGATCGAGAAGTGGGTCCGCCCCACCCTGCGCGGAGAGCTCATCGGCTCGCTCGCCATCACCGAACCCGGCGGCGGTTCCGACGTCGGGCATCTGCGGACCACGGCGGTCCGCGACGGCGACCACTTCGTCGTCAACGGATCCAAGACGTTCATCACTTCCGCTGTCCGGGCCGACTTCGTGGTCACCGCAGTCCGCACCGGCGGTCCCGGCGCGTCCGGGGTCTCCCTGCTCGTGATCGAGAAGGGCACACCGGGATTCGAGGTGGCCCGCAAACTCGACAAGATGGGCTGGCGTGCGTCGGACACGGCCGAGTTGTCGTTAGTCGACGCCCGGGTGCCCGCCGCCAACCTTGTCGGCGAGGAGAACAGCGGGTTCGCGCAGATCGCCCAGGCGTTTCTCACCGAGCGCATCGCCCTCGCCGCGCAGGCCTATTCGAGCGCGCAACGGTGCCTCGACCTCACGCTGCAGTGGGTGCGCGACCGCGAGACGTTCGGCCGTCCGCTGATCAGCAGGCAGTCGGTGCAGAACACGGTCACGGAGATGGCGCGCAAGACCGACGTGGCCCGCGTCTACACCAGAGCGCTGGTGGAGCGTTCGCTCGTGTCGAACGAGGACTTCATCGCGGAGGTCTGCTTCGCGAAGAACACCGCCGTCGAGTCGGGCGAATGGGTGGCCAACCAGGCCGTCCAGCTGTTCGGCGGCCTCGGCTACATGCGGGAGAGCGAAGTGGAACGGCAGTACCGCGACATGCGCATCCTCGGGATCGGTGGCGGTACCACCGAGATCCTGACGGGGCTCGCGGCCAAGCGATTGGGGTATCAGTCATGACCACGTTGAAGTCCACGCTGGACACGAGTTCCGAAGAGTATGCCGCGGCGGCGAAGGCCATGACGGACAAGCTCGCCGAGATCGACACCGAGCACGCCAAGGCGCTCGCGGGCGGCGGCGAGAAGTACACCGAGCGGCACAAGAAGCGCGGCAAGCTGCTCGCCCGGGAGCGAATCGAACTGCTCCTCGACCCCGACTCGCCGTTCCTCGAACTGTGCCCGCTCGCGGCGTGGGGCAGCGACTTCCCGGTCGGCGCCAGCACCGTCGTCGGCATCGGTGTGGTGGAAGGCGTCGAGTGCCTGATCGTCGCCAACGACCCGACTGTCCGCGGCGGCACCAGCAATCCGTGGACGTTGCGGAAGGGATTCCGCGCCAACGACATCGCCCGGCAGAACCGGCTCCCCGTCATCTCCCTCGTGGAATCCGGCGGCGCGGACCTTCCCACTCAGAAGGAAGTGTTCATACCCGGTGGCCGCATGTTCCGCGACCTCACCCAGCTCTCCGCCGCGGGTATCCCGACCATCGCCCTCGTCTTCGGCAATTCGACGGCGGGCGGCGCGTACATCCCCGGCATGTCCGATCACGTCGTCATGATCAAGGAACGATCCAAGGTGTTCCTCGCCGGACCGCCCCTCGTGAAGATGGCGACCGGTGAGGAATCCGACGACGAAACCCTCGGCGGCGCCGAGATGCATGCCCGCAAGTCCGGCCTCGCCGACTACTTCGCGGTCGACGAGCAGGACGCCATCCGGATCGGCCGCAGCATCGTCAAGCGCCTGAACTGGAAGAAGCAGGGTCCCGCGCCCCGGGCCGAGGTCATCGAACCGCTCGCGGACCCCGAGGAACTGCTCGGCATCGTCCCCGCCGACCTCAAGATCCCGTTCGATCCCCGCGAGGTGATCGCCCGCATCGTCGACGGCTCCGATTTCGACGAGTTCAAGCCGATGTACGGATCGTCACTCGTCACGGGCTGGGCCGAGCTGCACGGATACCCGGTGGGCATCCTCGCCAACGCGCGCGGCGTGCTCTTCAGCGAGGAATCGCAGAAGGCGACCCAGTTCATCCAGCTGGCCAACCGCTCGCACACCCCACTGTTGTTCCTGCACAACACGACCGGATACATGGTGGGCAGGGAGTACGAGGAGGGCGGGATGATCAAGCACGGTTCGATGATGATCAACGCCGTATCCAACTCCACCGTCCCGCACATCTCGATCCTGCTCGGCGCGTCCTACGGCGCCGGTCACTACGGCATGTGCGGACGCGCGTTCGACCCGCGCTTCCTGTTCGCCTGGCCCAGTTCCAAATCCGCGGTCATGGGCGGGGCGCAGCTGGCCGGTGTCATCTCCATCGTCAGCCGCGCCTCCGCCGAGGCCCGCGGGCAGGCGTTCGACGAAGAGGCCGACGCAGGCATGCGCGCCATGATCGAGAACCAGATCGAGGCGGAATCCGTGCCGATGTTCCTGTCCGGTCGCCTCTACGACGACGGCGTGATCGACCCGCGCGACACCCGAACCGTGGTGGGAATGTGCCTGTCGGCCATTGCCAACGCCCCGATCGAAGGCGCCGAGAACTTCGGCGTCTTCCGGATGTGAGGCCCGAAATGATCCAGTCCGTACTGGTTGCCAATCGTGGTGAGATCGCCCGCCGCATCTTCGCCACCTGCCGCCGCGCAGGCATCGGGACCGTCGCCGTGTTCTCGGACGCCGACGCCCTCAGCCCGCACGTCGCCGAGGCCGACACCGCGGTCCGGTTGCCGGGCAACAGTCCTGCCGACACGTACCTGCGCGGTGACCTCGTCATCGAGGCGGCACTGCTCGCCGGCGCCGATGCCATCCACCCCGGCTACGGGTTCCTCTCCGAGAATGCGGACTTCGCGCGCGCCGTCCACGACGCGGGTCTGACGTGGATCGGGCCGCCCGCGCCCGCCATCGAGATGATGGGTTCGAAGGTGGAGTCCAAGAAGATGATGGCCGCCGCCGGAGTCCCGGTGCTGGCCGAACTCGACCCGGGTGCCGTCACCGAAGCGGACCTGCCGGTACTCGTCAAGGCGTCCGCAGGCGGCGGCGGACGCGGCATGCGCGTCGTGCGTGAGCTCGCGGACCTTCCGGAACAGCTGGAAGGCGCCCGCCGCGAAGCGCAGTCGGCGTTCGGCGACCCGACCGTGTTCTGCGAGCGCTACCTGGAAACGGGCAGGCACATCGAGGTCCAGGTGATGGCCGACCGGCAGGGAACCGTTTGGGCGGTGGGGGAGCGTGAATGCTCCATCCAGCGGCGGCACCAGAAGGTGGTGGAAGAGGCGCCGTCACCGTTGGTCGAAGCCGTCCCCGGGATGCGCGAGCGACTGTTCGAGGCCGCCCGGCTCGCGGCGAAGGCCATCGACTACGAGGGTGCGGGAACGGTCGAGTTCCTGGCTTCCGGTCGAGCGGAGCGAGGGGGAGACGACCCGGACCAGGGTGACTTCTATTTCCTCGAAATGAACACCCGGCTGCAGGTGGAACACCCGGTCACCGAATGCACCACTGGCCTCGACCTCGTGGAACTGCAGCTGCAGGTGGCGTCCGGGCAGGCGCTCGGCGCCGAATCGCCCGCCGTGTCCGGCCATTCCATCGAGGTCCGGCTGTACGCCGAGGATCCGGCGCAGAACTGGCAGCCGCAGAGCGGACCGGTCCACCGCCTGGACCTGCCCGGGAACGCGGTCGAATTCGACGTTCTCCGCACCCCGGGCATCCGCCTCGACTCCGGTGTGGTCGACGGATCCACCGTCGGCGTGCACTACGACCCGATGCTCGCGAAAGTCATCTCGTTCGCGCCCACCCGCACGCAGGCGGCCACGCGGCTGGCAGCGGCCCTGAGCCGCGCGCAGATCCACGGACTGCGCACCAACCGCGACCTCCTCGTCAACGTGCTCCGCCACCCGGCATTCCTCGCCGGGGACACGGACACCGCCTTCTTCGACACACACGGGCTGGACGTGCTGGCGCGCCCGCTGGCCTCGGCCGACACCGAGCGACTGTCGGCGCTGGCCGCCGCACTCGCGGACGCCGCGCACAACCGCGACGTCGCGACCGTGAACACCTCGCTGCCCAGCGGATGGCGGAACCTGGCGTCCGCGCCGCAGAGCAAGACGTTCACGGGAACCGACGGTGACATCGTGATCCGGTACCTGCTCACCAGGTACGGGCTGAAGGCCGAGGGCTTCGACGACGTCGCGCTCGTGTCGGCCACGGCGCGGCACGTCGCACTGGACGTCGCGGGGCTGCGCCGCTCGTTCGAGGTGTCCCGGTACGGGGACGACGTGTTCGTCGACTCCGCCCTGGGCCCGGTGAGCCTGCACGCCGCACCTCGATTCACCGATCCGAGCGCCGTCGTCGCCGAGGGGTCGCTACTCGCGCCGATGCCGGGTTCCGTCATCCGCCTCGGCGCCGCGGCCGGCGACTCCGTGACCGCCGGTCAGCCGATCGTGTGGCTCGAGGCGATGAAGATGGAACACACGATCAAGGCGCCGGCTTCCGGTGTCCTCACCGAACTTTCCGTGACCGCCGGTCAGCAGGTCGACGTGGGAACGGTCCTGGCAGTAGTCGAAGCAGCGCAGCCTGAAGGAGTGTCATGAGCTTCATCGAGACCGAAGAACAGAAGGAACTCCGCGCCTCCGTGTCGAGGCTCGGGGAGCGATTCAACTACGTCGACTACGTGCTGCCCCGTGCGCGGCGCAGCGAACCGCTGACCGAATTGTGGAACGAGGCGGGCAAACTCGGCTTCCTCGGCGTCAATCTCCCCGAGGAATACGGGGGCGGCGGCGCAGGCATCTACGAACTCGCCCTCGTCCAGGAAGAACTCGCGGCCCACGGCGCCGGCCTCCTGCTGGTGGTCGTGTCGCCGGCCATCTGCGGCACGATCATCGGCAAGTACGGCACCGAGGAGCAGAAACAGACCTGGCTCCCCGGCCTCGCCGACGGTTCGAAGATCATGGCGTTCGGCATCACCGAGGCCGACGCGGGTTCGAACTCGCACCAGATCACGACCACCGCGCGTCGGGTCCGGTCGAGCGAAGCGAGGGGTGATGGTCAAGCCGAGGACTGGCTGCTGTCGGGGAACAAGATCTACATCTCCGGGGTCGACCAGGCCGACGCCGTGCTGATCGTCGCGCGGACCGAGGACTCGAAGACCGGCAAGCTGAAACCTGCCCTGTTCATCGTCCCCACCGACGCCGCGAACTTCGTGAAGACGCCGATGGAGATGGACATCGTCGAGCCCGACCACCAGTTCATGCTGTTCCTCGACGACGTCCGGCTACCCGCCGACGCCCTCGTCGGCGAGGCCGATGCGGCGTTGATGCAGCTGTTCGCGGGTCTCAACCCCGAACGCATCCTCGGCGCCGCCATGGCGATCGGCATGGGCCGCTACGCGCTGGGCGCCGCGGTGCGGTTCGCGAAGGAACGCACGGTGTGGAAGGAGCCGATCGGCGCGCACCAGGGCATCGCGCATCCGCTGGCGCAGATCAAGATCGAACTCGAACTCGCCAAGCTGATGATGCAGAAGGCGGCCGTCCTCTACGACAGCGGCGACGACTTCGGCGCCGCCGAGGCCGCCAACATGGCCAAGTACGCCGCCGCCGAGGCCAGCATCAAGGCACTCGACCAGGCCGTCCAGACACACGGCGGCGCAGGCCTGACCAAGGAATACGGTCTCGCGGCGATGCTCGGCGCGGCACGCATCGCACGAGTGGCCCCGGTGAGCCGGGAAATGATCCTCAACTTCGTCTCCCAGCACTCGCTCGGGTTGCCGAAGTCGTACTGATGTCGAACGGACAGCACATGACCGACGTGGAAGCCGACCGGTACGTCCGGTACGAGGTGAACCGGGGGTTCGCCACCCTCACCCTCGATTCGCCCCACAACAGGAACGCGATCTCCGGCAGGCTCGTGGACGAACTGCTGCAGGGATTGCGGGACGCCGCCGCGGACAACGACGTCCGAGGCGTCGTCCTCACCCACACCGGCGGCACGTTCTGCGCCGGGGCGGATCTGAGTGAGACGTCCGGCGACGTCGGCTCGCGCACCCGGCAGATGGCCGACCTGCTACGGGCCATCGTCGAGTTGCCCAAGCCGGTGATCGCCCGGATCGACGGTCACGTCAGGGCCGGGGGCATGGGCTTGGTCGGGGCCTGCGACATCGCCGTCGCCGGCCCGCGCAGCACGTTCGCGCTCACCGAGGTCCGGCTCGGACTCGCCGCGTCGATCATCTCGTTGACCGTGCTGCCCCGGATCGATTCGCGCGCCGCGAGCCGCTACCTCCTCACGGGCGAGAAGTTCGATGCCCATGAGGCGGAGGCCATCGGGCTGATCAGCGAGTCCGCCGAGGATCCCGAGGACACCGTCGAGGAAGTGCTCGACCAGTTGCGGCAGGCGTCGCCGCAGGGCCTGGCCGAGTCGAAGACCCTGACGACGCGCAGTGTGCTCGCCGATTTCGACCGCTACACCGACGAGCTGACCGCCCAGTCGGCGAGGCTGTTCGAATCCGAGGAGGCGCGGGAAGGCATGATGGCGTTCCTGCAGAAGCGGCCGCCGAGATGGGCCTCCGGCCACGTGCGTGGTTGACGAGTCTCAGGACTCGTCGAGCACTCACGGGCGCGCAGCGCGACGAGAGGAAGTGACACATGACCCGCGAACCGAAGCAGGACCGTAGCCGGGTCACGCGCGGGCACCTCCTCGAGGTCACCATCGACTGCCTCGCCGAGCTGGGCTGGGGTGCCACCACGGTGAGCCTCGTCGCCCAGCGCGCCGGGGTGTCCCGCGGCGCGACCCAGCACCACTTCCCCACCCGCGAGGATCTCATCACCGCAGCGCTCGAGGTCATGTTCGATGCCCGGATGGAGCAGGCCCGGCGCGAGGCCACCGACCTGCCGACCGGGGAGGGGCGCACCGAGGCCGTGGTGTCGCGGCTCGTCGACTACTACACGGGCACCCTGTTCAAGGCGGCGCTGCAGGTCTGGACGGCCGCGGCCGCCGACCCCGAACTCCGGGCCCGGATCGTGCCGCTCGAGGAACGGTTCGGGCGGGTCGCGCACCGCACCGCCGTCGAACACTTCGGATTCGACGACGCCGATCCGGTGGCGCACCGGCTCGTCCAGGCCACCCTGGATCTCGCCCGCGGACTAGGCCTGGCCGACGTGCTCACGGACGACTCCAAACGACGAGCGGAGATCGTGCGGCAGTGGGCGGCGCAGCTGGATGCGGCGTTACCGTCCGGACAGCCGCTGAGCGGTCAGTCGGCACAGCCGCCGAGCGGTCAGTCGGCACAGCCGCCGAGCGGTCAGTCGGTACAGCCGCGGAGGCTGGACGCGGCCGTTCTCGACTGACCGGGCAAAGAGCGCGGGGATCGGTAGAGTCACCGACCATGGGCCGGAAATGGGGAGCGCTCGTCCTGATCACCGTCGCCGCCGGTCTGGCCGGCTGCGGGGGAGACGGAGACGATTCCGGTACCGAGCCTGCCGCGCAGCAACTCCCGCAGGTGACCGATCCGGGCCCGTTCTTCGGTCAGTGCGGTTCGGTCACCGACGACGAGGTCGCGACGGCGTTCGGGATGCCCCCCTTCACCGGCGTGACGCGAAATTCCGTCGGCTGCGAGTGGGAAACCGCAGGAATAGGCGGTCCCAGCGTGACGTTCTCCTGGTACCGCGGCAGTCCCATCGGCCGCGAGCGGGCAGGTTCCGAGCTGATCGGCAGGCCGGCCACCGACATCGACATCCAGGGGCACCCCGGATTCATCGCATCGTCCGAAGGAATTCTGTGTGAACTCGGCGTGGAGTTCGGGGGCGACTTCGTCCACTGGTCGGTGATGTACGCGGACGCGCAACCCGCGGCGGACCCGTGCACGGTGGCGCGCGATCTCGCCGAACTCAGCGTGTCGAGGGCCAAATGAGCGGGGGAGTGATGAACGGCGGGACGTGGCGTGCGGTTCGGGTGCTGGCCGCGGCCACCGCGGTCGGGCTGATCGCGGGGTGCGGGTCGACGATCGAGGGCTCACCCAGGGCTGAAGGGGCGTCATCGTCCGGTGACACCGAACAGTTCACGGCCTTGCTGGAGGAGTGCAACGCCGTCGCCGACGAACAGATCGCCCAGACCGTCGGCGCCGACGCCATCGAACGGGGCTTCTTCGGCGCGATCTGCCGCTGGGACGCGGTCGGCGCCAACGGTCCCGTGAAGGTGACGTTCAACTGGTTCGAGACGGGTTCTCTCGACACGGAGAAGTCGACCGGCGAGAAGCTCGGCTACACGGTGGAGTCCTTCACCATCCAGGGGCGCAAGGCCGTCGTGATGCGTCCCCCCGGCGATCCGGGGGCGTGCGGAGTGACGGTCGGATCACCCTCCGCGGGCGTCGTCGGCTGGTGGGTACAGTTCCAGACGGGGGCGGCAGACCCGTGTGAAGCGGCATCGACGCTTGCGGATCTGACGCTCAATCTGAGTAGTTGATGTGCCCGTGTCCGTACCGACAGCTCCGAGCAGTACCCCACATCGCAGGTCAGCCCTTACCACTGCCAGCCCACTTTGACCTTCCGGCGCGCCGCCGGGTATCGTTGTGGGTCGTGTCCGGCATGCCCGGGCCGATCTGTGTGCCTAGCGAGGTATTGCCGTGCGCGCGTTCGTGCAGATTTCTGCATGGAACGAGCATCCGGCTGCCTGTGTGGGGGTATGCGACACACCCGACCTCGGGTGCAGCTCGAGGTGCGGGTGAGGGGCAGCAGCTCTCTTGCCCCAACTGCTAGATCCCTAATTTCAGAACAGCCAAGGTTGCTTGTCCAGAGCAGTCTGTTCAACACGAAGAAAGCCGGTAAATGCCAACCATCAACCAGCTGGTCCGCAAGGGCCGCCGCGACAAGACCGCGAAGGTCAAGACGGCAGCCCTCAAGGGCAGCCCGCAGCGTCGTGGCGTGTGCACCCGCGTGTACACCACCACCCCGAAGAAGCCGAACTCGGCGCTCCGTAAGGTCGCGCGTGTGCGCTTGACCAGCTCCGTCGAGGTCACCGCTTACATCCCGGGCGAGGGTCACAACCTGCAGGAGCACTCGATGGTGCTCGTCCGCGGTGGTCGTGTGAAGGACCTCCCCGGTGTGCGCTACAAGATCATCCGTGGCTCGCTCGACACCCAGGGTGTCAAGGGCCGCAAGCAGGCCCGCAGCCGCTACGGCGCCAAGAAGGAGAAGAGCTAATGCCACGTAAGGGCCCCGCTCCGAAGCGTCCGCTCATCAACGACCCGGTCTACGGTTCGCCCCTGGTGACGCAGCTCGTCAACAAGATTCTCCTGGACGGCAAGAAGTCCACCGCCGAGCGCATCGTCTACGAAGCACTCGAGCAGGCGCGCGAGAAGACCGGCACCGATCCGGTCGTCACCCTCAAGCGCGCACTGGACAACGTCAAGCCTGCCCTCGAGGTCCGCAGCCGCCGTGTCGGTGGCGCCACCTACCAGGTGCCGGTCGAGGTCCGTCCGGGCCGCTCCACCACCCTCGCGCTCCGCTGGCTCGTGACCTTCTCCCGGCAGCGCCGCGAGAAGACCATGGTCGAGCGTCTCGCCAACGAGCTCCTCGATGCCAGCAACGGCTTGGGTGCCGCTGTGAAGCGCCGTGAGGACACTCACAAGATGGCCGAAGCCAACAAGGCATTCGCCCACTACCGCTGGTGACGTCACGTCGGAGCAGTCACCTACCGTGACTGCTCCGGCGTCGTCGCACGTCGGGCCCCTACCGGGGACCGGCTGATCTACAACTCGAGACAATGGCCCCGCTGGTGGAACACCGGGGAGGCCGACACCCGATACACGAGCTACGAGCGGGGAAGAATCCTGTGGCACAGGAAGTGCTGACCGACCTGAACAAGGTCCGCAACATCGGCATCATGGCGCACATCGATGCCGGCAAGACCACGACCACCGAGCGCATCCTGTTCTACACCGGTGTCAACTACAAGATCGGTGAGACGCACGACGGTGCCTCGACCACGGACTGGATGGAACAGGAGAAGGAACGCGGCATCACGATCACCTCTGCCGCGGTGACCTGCTTCTGGAACAACAACCAGATCAACATCATCGACACGCCGGGCCACGTCGACTTCACCGTCGAGGTGGAGCGTTCGCTCCGCGTGCTCGACGGCGCCGTCGCAGTGTTCGACGGCAAAGAGGGCGTCGAGCCCCAGTCGGAGCAGGTGTGGCGTCAGGCCGCCAAGTACGACGTTCCGCGCATCTGTTTCGTCAACAAGATGGACAAGATGGGCGCGGACTTCTACTTCACGGTCCAGACCATCATCGACCGCCTCGGCGCGAAGCCGCTCGTCCTGCAGCTGCCGATCGGCGCCGAGGACGACTTCGACGGCGTCGTCGACCTGGTCGAGATGAAGGCTGTCACCTGGCGTGGCACGGTCGCCATCGGCGCCGAGCCCACCATCGAGGAGATCCCGGCCGATCTCGCCGACAAGGCTGCCGAGTACCGCGAGAAGCTGCTCGAGACGGTCGCCGAGTCCGACGAGAAGCTCATGGAGAAGTACTTCGCCGGCGAGGAGCTCTCCGTCGAGGAGATCAAGGGCGCCATCCGCAAGATGACGGTCAACTCCGAGCTGTACCCGGTGCTGTGTGGTTCCGCGTTCAAGAACAAGGGCGTTCAGCCCATGCTCGACGCGGTCATCGACTACCTGCCGAACCCGCTGGACATCGGCGAGGTTCAGGGTCACGCCCTGGGCAACGAAGAAGAGATCCTCACGCGTAAGCCGAGCAAGGAAGAGCCGTTCTCGGCTCTGGCCTTCAAGATCGCTTCGCACCCGTTCTTCGGCAAGCTGACGTTCGTCCGCGTGTACTCCGGCCGGATCGATCCGGGCGCCCAGGTCATGAACGCGACCAAGGGCAAGAAGGAGCGCATCGGAAAGCTCTTCCAGATGCACGCCAACAAGGAGAACCCGGTCGACGAGGCCGTGGCCGGCCACATCTACGCGATGATCGGTCTGAAGGACACGACGACCGGTGACACCCTGTGTGCACAGGACGCGCCGATCGTGCTCGAGTCCATGAGTTTCCCGGACCCGGTCATCCAGGTCTCGATCGAGCCCAAGACCAAGTCCGACCAGGAGAAGCTGGGCACCGCGATCCAGAAGCTCGCCGAAGAGGACCCGACGTTCTCCGTCGAGCTCGACGAGGAGACCGGCCAGACCGTCATCGGCGGCATGGGCGAGCTCCACCTCGACATCCTCGTCGACCGTATGCGTCGCGAGTTCAAGGTCGAGGCCAACGTCGGCAAGCCGCAGGTTGCCTACCGCGAGACCATCACCAAGAAGGTCGAGAAGCACGACTACACCCACAAGAAGCAGACGGGTGGATCGGGCCAGTTCGCCAAGGTGATCATCGCGCTGGAGCCGTTCGTCGGCGAAGACGGTGCCACCTACGAGTTCGAGAACAAGGTCTCCGGCGGCCGCATCCCTCGCGAGTACATCCCTTCCGTGGATGCAGGCGCGCAGGACGCGATGCAGTACGGCGTTCTTGCCGGCTACCCGCTGGTGAACCTGAAGCTGTCGCTGCTCGACGGTGCATACCACGACGTCGACTCGTCGGAAATGGCCTTCAAGGTTGCCGGTTCGCAGGCGCTGAAGGAAGCCGCCCGCAAGGCCGGCCCGGTCATTCTCGAGCCGCTCATGGCTGTCGAGGTCACCACACCCGAGGAGTACATGGGTGATGTGATCGGCGACCTGAACTCCCGCCGTGGCCAGATCCAGGCCATGGAGGAACGCAGTGGTGCCCGTGTCGTGAAGGCGCTGGTTCCGCTCTCGGAGATGTTTGGTTACATCGGTGATCTGCGGTCGAAGACCCAGGGCCGGGCGAACTTCTCCATGGTGTTCGATTCCTACGCAGAGGTTCCCGCGAACGTCTCGAAGGAAATCATCGCCAAGGCGACCGGCGAGTAACCTCGGTTCCAGCCGGCCGAAGCACGACCCAGTAATAACAACCGCACTGCTGCATACCGCAAGCATCAATCAGTCCAGGAGGACACACAGTGGCGAAGGCGAAGTTCGAGCGGACGAAGCCGCACGTGAACATCGGCACCATCGGTCACGTCGACCACGGCAAGACCACGCTGACCGCGGCCATCACCAAGGTTCTGCACGACGCGTACCCGGATCTCAACGAGGCTTCGGCCTTCGACGAGATCGACAAGGCTCCTGAGGAGAAGGCTCGCGGTATCACGATCAACATCTCGCATGTTGAGTACCAGACCGAGAAGCGCCACTACGCGCACGTCGATGCTCCCGGTCACGCCGACTACATCAAGAACATGATCACCGGTGCGGCGCAGATGGACGGCGCCATCCTCGTGGTCGCGGCCACCGACGGCCCGATGCCCCAGACGCGTGAGCACGTGCTGCTCGCCCGCCAGGTCGGCGTGCCGTACATCCTCGTCGCCCTGAACAAGGCCGACATGGTGGACGACGACGAGATCATCGAGCTCGTCGAGATGGAGGTCCGTGAGCTCCTCGCTGCGCAGGAGTTCGACGAGGACGCTCCGGTTGTCAAGGTCTCCGCACTCAAGGCGCTCGAGGGCGACCCGGAGTGGACCAAGAACATCCTCGAGCTCATGGCTGCGGTCGACGAGTCCATCCCGGACCCGGTCCGCGAGACCGAGAAGCCCTTCCTCATGCCCGTCGAGGACGTCTTCACGATCACCGGTCGTGGCACCGTCGTCACCGGTCGTATCGAGCGTGGCGTGATCAACGTCAACGAGGACGTCGAGATCGTCGGCATCAAGGAAACCAAGACCAAGACCACGGTCACGGGTATCGAGATGTTCCGCAAGCTCCTCGACTCGGGCCAGGCCGGTGACAACGTCGGTCTGCTGGTTCGTGGTATCAAGCGCGAAGATGTCGAGCGTGGACAGGTTGTCGTCAAGCCCGGCACCACCACCCCGCACACCGAGTTCGAGGGCCAGGCGTACATCCTGTCCAAGGACGAGGGCGGCCGCCACACGCCGTTCTTCAACAACTACCGTCCGCAGTTCTACTTCCGTACCACGGACGTGACGGGTGTTGTGACGCTGCCCGAGGGTACCGAGATGGTCATGCCCGGTGACAACACCGAGATGTCCGTCAAGCTGATCCAGCCCGTCGCCATGGACGAGGGCCTGCGCTTCGCGATCCGCGAAGGCGGCCGTACCGTCGGCGCCGGCAAGGTCACGAAGATCAACAAGTGATCTAGCTCCACCAACGCCAATGGCGCCCACCCCGGAGGGTGGGCGCCATTGGCGTTTTCGGGGTACGGACTTCAGCGGTAGTTCAACGCATCCCATTCTCGGATGTCGCCGGGTTGCGCGATGCCTTCGAGGACGAACGGGTCGCGGGCGATGAACTGTTCTGCTCGCTCGCGGCTGCTGAAGATCGCCATCGATCCGTTGCTCGCCGGGTCGTCGAACGGTCCGATACCGAGGAGCCCACCTTCCGCGGCGAACGCGTCGAGGTACTCCCGGTGCCGGGGGTAGATCTCCGGGATCCGGGCGGCGGTGGTCGGATCGGTCGCATAGAACACCACGTACTCCATGGCATCGAACCTACCGAGACCGGAACGCCCCGCGTCAGCTTTCGACGTGGACCGGGTGGTCGGCGCGGTCGAGGTGGAGCAGGACCTGGGTGGCGACCTCTTCACCACCGAGGGTCGATGCGACCCACGACGCGACGTCCTCGGATTTGCGCGTGAAGTCGTAGATGTCGAGGGTGGGGTCGGCGGTCACGACGATCGACAGGGTGGGGAGGCCGCGTTCGATGACGGCGCGAGCGCGTGTCTGCCGGACTCCGGGGTACTGGGCGAGTTCACTGGCGACCCCGTTGGCGAGGGAGCCGAGGTCGACAGTCACGTAGGTGCCCGATTCGCGATCAGGTACGGCGACGGGGGACGTGCGTCGGCGGGTGAGGTCCAGGGCGAGGAGCACGATCCCGAAGACCAGTCCGACGACGACCGTGGCGGCGAGCGCCCAGCCCCACCAGTCCTGGTCGGGGAGTGCGGTGACACGCTCGCGGTCGTACCGCGACACCCATTCGCGGACGATCGGAACCTGGAGGTCCCAGGCCATGGCGTAGGCGCCGAACCCGAGAAGCGCGAGCCCGACGATCAGGACGATGAGCCGGTTGACGGCGGCGGTCCGATGTCTCACGGCTTCACCTGCACTCGGAGTTCGGGGGACGTGCCGAGCAGCGACAGCGTCGGTTCCACCGCCTCGCGGACGGAGATGGCCACGTCGCCGGCGGGTGTCGATTCGGTGCGCACCACGCGGACGGTGACGTGCTTGCGGTCGACCGTCGTGTGCGCCGACAGCACCCCGGGGACGGTCTTGGCGTGGCTACTGGAATTGCGAGCGAGGTCCGTGGGGCGCAGCCAGACGATCGGGGTGTCACCTACGGCGAGCGGCAGGTGGGTGCGCGGCCGCGGTTTGAGGGCCGCGACGATGAACACGACCCCCAGGACGATCGCGCCCGCCGCGGCGGGGACGATCCACTCGGACCAGTGCAGCCGGCCCAGCCATTGCACGGTGTTGCGGATCCAGGGCGCGTTGGCGAAGGTGCCGCGCATGATGAGCAGCTCACGCGCCGCAACGATCGCGAGACCGAGGGCCCCGACGGCGACGATGATTGCGGCGGGCACGGCGGCCGGGGTCGCACGAGGCGTGCGTGGCCGGATGGGTGCCACCGGGGCGGGCGGCACGGCCGGGTCGCCTTGTTCGGAGTAGCGGCTCTCGGTCGAACTGTCTTCGGGGGCTGCGGATTCCGTTCCGACGACCACGATGTTGAGTTCGATGACCGGCATCCCCGTCATCTGTTCGACCTGACGGTGCACCTGCGCGCGGAGCCGGCGGTTGACGAGGTCGAGGTGACACGGCCATTGCACCGCGATGTACAGGTTGATCGCGACGGCGCCCGCTCCCGTCGAGACGTCGGCTCGGGGCAGTTCCCGACCCGTCAGGCGAGACAGCCCACCGGACTGCTTGACGACGCCGGGTACCTGAAGCGCCGCGGCGACGGCGATCTTCACGACGGCGCGCTCCTTGATGACCAGTTCGCCGCGCAGGGCGGTGTCGTCGAGCGCCGCGTCGTCGTGGGGACCGGCGGGGGGTGCGGTGAAGGGTTCAGCCACGGCCGCGGCTTCGGAGGATGGCGCCGAGATCGAGGTGGCCGTCGCGGTGCGCGCCGACGGCCATGCCCAGCGCGCCGAGGAGGACGGCGAAGACGAATCCGCTGAAACCACCGAGGATGCCGGCGATGGCGAGAAGTAACCCGACGATCAGGCCTGTGATTGTGCTGTTCATTGAGCTTGTCCTGTCTCTGTCAGGAGATCTTCGATGGTCACGTCGACGGGGACGTCCACCAGCGATTCCACTGCGGCCCGCACTCTTTCGGCGGTGTCGACGACGTTGGCGGGGTAGCGCGCCGCGAGGTGGACGGCACAGGACGTGGGGCCGACGGTCACCCCGGTCACCCGGCGTCCGGGCAGGTAGGTCGCGACTTCACCGAACGCGCCGCCGTGCATCGCTGCCACCCCGGGGGTTGCGAGGACGGCAGCGACGATGCGTTCGGAGATGTCCTCGGCGTGGGTGTCCGGTGGAAGTGGTCCGGTCACTGCACCCTCGGTTTGCCGTCGAGCTCGGACGCGGCCTCGGATTCGTCGAACAGCATGACGTCGAAGACGGTGATGTTCACTTCGGTCACTTCGAGCCCGGTCATGCGCTCGACGGCCGCGATGACGTTGCGCCGGATGCCGACCGCGAGTTCGTGCAGTGCGACGCCGTATTCCGCGACGATGCCGATGTCGATGGCGGCCTGCTTCTCGCCGACTTCGACGGCGACGCCCTGGGCGTGGTTGACGCGGGCGCCGGGGATCCGATCGCGGAGAGCGCCGACAGCGCGTGCGGTGCCGCCGCCGACGTCGTAGACGCCGTTGATCTCACGGGTGGCGATACCGGCGATCTTGGCAACCACTGCGTCCGCGATGATGGTCCGTCCCTCGGAACTGACGAGTTCCGGCGTCGCCCCGGCACCGAACTGCACGCGGCTGCGTGCGCCTGAATCGCTGGTCATCGTGGATCCCCTTCGAGTCGCCTGCCTTCTCCTCAACAGTAATGATCACCGACCGTACGCGGGGTCTCCCACGCGCCTTTGCACCCGCGGATCTGCCGACGAATGACACCAAAAAATATTTGATATGACTACCCGGTAGCATCTGACGTGATGCAGGTAACAGAGGCGGGGCACGACGAAAGGAACTCCATGGCGGAAGAGCGCACCGGTGAGGACGCCGCTCCCCAGGCCCGGACGCCGGCCGTCACCGCGAGTGTGGTAATTCTGGCCGTCCTCGCGCTCGCGTTCGTCGCGGTCAGCGGCTACTTCGGCTACACGCACCGGCAGGCGGAGCAGGAGGCGCAGCAGAGATCCGAGATCCTCGATGCAGCGCGCCAGGGCGTCGTCGATCTGACGACGATGGACTTCGAGCGGGCCGACGAGGACGTGCAGAAGGTGCTCGACGGCTCGGCCGGAGAGTTCCGCGACGAATTCGAAGCCCGGTCCGCAGACCTGATCGCGGTCATGCAGGAGGCCAAGGTCAAGTCCCAGGGGGAGGTGCGCCAGGCTGCGATCGAGACGCAGAACGGCGACTCCGCAGACGTGCTCGTGGCGGTCGCGCAGAAGGTGTCCAACGCGGGCGGCGCTGCCGAGGAGCCACGCGGTCAGAGAATGCGCGTGACGATGCAACTCGAGGACGGCACATACAAGATCGTGAAGGCAGGGTTCGTGCAGTGAGTACCGACGCATCGCCGAAGTCGCGCAGACTCCTCCTGATCCTGGGCGCGCTCACCGCGGTCGCGGCCGTGCTGGCGGGGGTTCTGTACTTCACGCTCTACCGGCCCGACCAGCGCGTCGACGACACCGTCCGCGCCGCCGTCACCGACACCGCTTCGCAGGGCGCGATCGCCCTGCTGTCGTACGAGCCGGACACGGTGGAGAACGACGTCGGCGCCGCAAAGGAACGCCTGACGGGGGAGTTCCTCGACTACTACACCCAGTTCACGACGGACGTCGTCGTCCCCGCGGCCAAGGAGAACCAGGTGGCCACCCAGGCGACGGTGGCCGCGTCCGGTCCGGTCGAGGTGGCGGCCGACACCGCGACCGTGCTTTTGTTCGTCAACCAGACCACCACCAGTGCGGCGAAACCGGAACCGGCGGTGACGGCGACGAGCATCAACGTCGAGCTGACCAAGTCCGGCGAGAACTGGCTGATTTCCGGCTTCGATCCGGTCTAGCCGCACGGGTAGCGTTGGCGCCCATGAGTACTCTTCGAGAGGTCGGCGTCCGCGAGTCGTGGCGCTGCTGGCTGTGTGACGAACCGGTGGATCCCGACATGTCGGTCAACGATCCGCGCGGCCCCAGTATCGACAGCGTCGTCACCGCGAAGAAGGCCAAGGCGAAGGGCGGCGTCGAACGCCTCGCTCACCGTGCGTGCAACACCAAGAAGGGCGCCGTCAAACCGGTCGTGCCGTGGCCCGACCGGTTGTTCGTCGTCGATCCCGCTCCGATCATCGGTGTGGTCGAACAGCTCGGCCGCAAGGGTGGCCGGGTGGCGGTGGCGCGGTGCCCGGGCAAATCGGACGCCGAGGACGCGGCGGCGTGGTTGCTCGACAGGTTGTCCCGTCTCGCACCGGAACTGAACGTCGAGACGCAGATCGATGCCGCCGGTGGTGCGTACCTGCTCGTCCTCCGCACCGCCTGACCTGTGAGCCGCACGAGGGAGTAACGTCGGGACCAGAACATGAATCCGACCTCGAGTGCGAAGGAATTCCGATGAATCTGGCCTTGACCGACGAGGAGCTGGCGTTCCGCGACGAGATGCGAACGTTCTTCACCACGCAGATTCCGGCGGAGATCCGCGAGCGGTATGCGCGTGGAGAAGAAGTGGGGAAGGAAGGGTTCATCGAGTCCCAGCGGATTCTGAACGCCAACGGTCTCGCGACGCCGCACTGGCCGGTCGAGTGGGGCGGCCGCGACTGGACGCCGGTGCAGAAGCACATCTGGCTCGACGAACTGCAGTTCGCGTCGGTGCCCGAGCCGCTCGCGTTCAACACCAGCATGGTCGGCCCGGTCATCGCGGCCTTCGGTTCGCAGGAGCAGAAGGAGAAGTTCCTTCCCCCGACCGCCAACCTCGACATCTGGTGGTGCCAGGGTTTCTCCGAACCCGAGGCCGGCTCCGATCTCGCGTCGCTGAAGACCCGCGCCGTCCGCGACGGCGACGACTACGTGATCAACGGCCAGAAGACGTGGACCACGCTGGCGCAGCACGCCGACTGGATCTTCGTCCTCGCTCGCACCAACCCGGACGCCCCCAAGAGGCAGGCCGGTATCTCGTTCATCCTCGTCGACATGAAGACGCCCGGCGTCACGGTGCGCCCGATCAAGTTGATCGACGGCGGCTACGAGGTCAACGAGATCTTCTTCGAGGACGTGCGCGTGCCGGCCGAGAACCTCGTGGGCGAGGAGAACCAGGGCTGGAGCTACGCCAAGTTCCTGCTCGGCAACGAGCGCACCGGTGTGACCCGGCTGGGATTCTCCAAAGTCCGTCTCGCGCAGGCGAAGGAACGCGCAGCCGAGATCTCGGTCGGCGAGGGGACGCTGCTCGACGATCCGCTGTTCGCCGCCCGGATCGCCGAGTTGGAGAACGAGATCATCGCGCTCGAACTCACCCAGCTGCGGGTGGTGGCCAGTTCGGCGGACGGCAAGCCGAACCCGGCGTCGTCGCTGCTGAAGCTGCGCGGGTCCGAACTGCAGCAGGCCACCCTCGAACTGCTCACCGACGTCGCGGGACCCGACTCCCTGCCCTTCGCCGCAGGTGACGGCATCTCCTCGCCGCTCTGGGCGCAGCGGACGACTCCGACGTATCTGAACTACCGCAAGGTTTCCATCTACAGCGGATCGAGCGAAGTGCAGCGCAGCATCATCGCCTCCTCGATCCTCGGATTGTGAGGGCGTGACATGGACTTCGAACTGACCGACGAACAGAAACTGCTGCGCGACACCACGCGTGAACTGCTGGGCCGCAGCTACGACGCGGAGAAGCGCAACGCCGTCACCGACACCGAGCAGGGGTGGAGCCCGCAGGTGTGGAAGCAACTCGCCGAGGTGGGACTGCTGGGCCTGAGCTTCGACGAGGAAGACGGCGGAATGGGCGCCGGACCGGTCGAGGTCGCATCGGTGATGACCGAGATCGGCCGCCGCCTCGCGCCCGAACCCGTCCTCGACGCCGTGCTCGTCCCCGGCGGCCTGATCGCCGCGGCAGGCAGCACGGAGCAGCGCCGCCGGATTCTGCCCGACGTGTCGGAGGGCAACCTCCTGCTGGCCTTCGCGGATCGGGAACCAGGTGTGCGCTGGCCGTCGACCCAGGTGTCCACGTCCGCGAAGAAAGACGGCGACGCGTGGACCCTCACCGGTACCAAGAACCCTGTTCCGCACGGCGGTAGCGCGAACACACTGGTCGTCACGGCGGCACTCCCGGACGGTGGGGTCGGACTGTTCCTCGTCGACGCCGGCGCCAGCGGCCTGACCCGCACAGCCTACGCGACCCACGATGGACTGCGGGCCGCGCAGGTGGAACTGTCGGACACCCCGGCGGAGCCCCTCGGTGAGGGCGGCGACGCGTCGTCGGCGATCGAGAGTGCGCAGATCCGGGCGCAGGCGGCGCTGTGCGCGGAGGCCGTCGGCGCGATGGAGGAGGCGCTGCGGCTGACCACCGAGTACCTGAAGACCCGCAAGCAGTTCGGTGTCCCGATCGCGAAGTTCCAGACGCTCACGCACCGTGCGGCCGACATGTACGTGCTGCTGGAACTGGCTCGCAGCATGAGTCTCTACGCGACGATGTCGCTGGCCGACGGAACCGTCGATCCGGTGGTCGCCTCGCGCGCCAAGCTGCAGATCGGCCGCTCCGCCCGCACGATCGGGCAGGAAGCGATCCAGATGCACGGCGGCATCGGCATGACGGCCGAGTATCCGGTCGGACACTACGTGAGCCGGCTGACGGCCATCGAGCACACCCTCGGCGGGTCCGACGACCACCTGCGGGTGCTCGCGTCGGCGACCACCCAGGGGACCGTCAGCATCATCTAGCCGCCCCCGTGAGTACTTATTAACCGCCCGCGGTTAATAAGTACTCACGGGTCCAGGTCTCGGATTGGTATCGGAAAGAGCGTTTTCGACGTGTCGCACAGGGACCCCAGTGTGACGCGGCTAACGTTCTGCGCGCACACCAGAACTCACGGGGGATGTACGTAATCTCGGTGAAGGAGCATTGCTATGGGGTCCGGTCCAGTCAAAGCGATCATGTGGAGCCTGCTTTTCGTGGGACTCGTCGGTGCGGGAGTCGGGATCTCCGAACTGCACGTTCCCTGGACGGTCGCATCGCTGATCGTCGCCTCGGTCTCCGGACTGGTCCTGCTCAGGATCCGCGCCGACGCGCACCCCGAACTGCACAGCGACCGCCGGATGGCTGCCGGCTGACTCCCGGTCATTCCGTCTGGAGACTGTCGGCCCACCTGCCGATATCGCCGCGTTCCAGTGCGAGCGCCAGCAGTTCCGGGAACTTGTCCGGTGTGCAGGCGAACGCGGGAATGCCGAGCCCACCCAGGGCCGCCGCATTGTCGTGATCGAACGACGGGGCGCCGTCGTCGGACAGTGCCAGCAGAACAACCACCTGGACGCCTGCGTTCTTCATCGCCGCCATCCGCCGCAGCATCTCCGCGCGGATCCCGCCCTCGTACAGGTCCGAGATCAGCACGAACAGCGATTCCGTCGGCCTGTCGATCAGTGACTGGCTGTAGGCGATGGCCCGGTTGATGTCGGTGCCGCCGCCGAGTTGCGTGCCGAACAGCACGTCGACCGGATCGGACAGCTTGTCGGTGAGGTCGACGACCGCCGTGTCGAACACGACCAGCGACGTCTTCAGCGCCCGCATCGAGGCGAGCACCGCGCCGAACACGGACGCATACACGACGCTCGACGCCATCGACCCGGACTGGTCGATGGCGAGGACTACGTCGCGGTGCACGGCCTGCGATCGGCGGCCGTATCCGAGCAGTCGCTCCGGCACCACCGTCTTGTATTCGGGCAGGTAGTGCGCGAGGTTGGCGCGGATGGTGCGATTCCAGTCGATGTCGCGGTACTTGGGGTTGGTGATGCGGGCCGACCGGTTCAGGGCACCGGTGACGGCGGTCCTGGTCTTCTGCGCGATCCGTTCCTCCACCTCCCGGACCACTTTCTCGACGACCATCCGGGCGGTTGCCTTGCTGGTCTCGGGCATCACCCGGTTCAGGCTCAGCAGCGTGCCGACGAGGTGGACGTCCGGTTCGACGGCGTCGAGCAGTTCGGGTTCGAGGAGCAGCTGGGTGAGGCCGAGTCGGTCGATGGCGTCCTTCTGCATCACCTGCACGACGGTGCTCGGGAAGTAGGTACGGATGTCGCCGAGCCAGCGGGCGACCTTCGGCGCCGATCCGCCGAGACCCGCGCCGCGACGGCGGCTCTTCGACCCTTCGCTGCTGGTGTCGTACAGGGCGGCCAGAGCGCCGTCCATCGCGGTGTCCGTCTTGGACGCGAGACCGCCGGTGGACTCCTCGGCGGCGTTGCCGAGCAGCAGCCGCCACCGTCGGAGCCGCTCCGCATCTTCGGTCACGATGTCACCCCCAGAATGTCCGCGACGGTCCGGACCGCGATCGTGCCCCGACGAGCGTCGATCTCGGCGCGGGCATCTTCCGTGGACCCGCCCTCCACGGACTGCCCGATCGCCCGGCGTTCCCCGGTTTCGAAGCCGCCGAACGTGCGCCGCAGCAATGGCAGCACGTCGACGAAGTCCTGCTCGCGCAGTCCCGACACCCAGCCGTCGAGCAGTCGCAGCAGCTGCCGGTCGTGGACCAGCAGCAGACCTCCGCCGCCGAGGAAGCCGTCCACCCACCCCGCCTTGGCGGAGGGATCGGCGCCGACGGACAGCGCCCGCGACAGTCGGGTGGCGGACTCGGTTTCGCTGACGGTGCCTGCGTCGCGGAGCAATCGGACCATGCGTCCGATCACGAGGCCGTTCACGTCGCTGCGGTCGACGAGGCCGGCGAGCGTGCCGAGCCACCGCGTCGACGCACGATCGTCGTCGCGCAGCATCACCGCCGCATGGACGTCGTCGACGGCGCGGCGCAGGTCGAGTGCGCTGTCGTCGTCCAGACCCGACAGCGCCGAGGGCAGTCCCGCGCAGATGCGGACGAGCAGGCTGTCGGTGACGCGGGTGAGGGACGAGACGTCGGTGCCGCGGACGTCGCCGTATCGCAGCGTGCGGGTGAGCGCGGGCAGGGCATCCATCAGGTGCATCACGTCGTGGTCGAGCGTGGCCGCGGTCTCCAGCGCGCGCAGCAACTCGGCCAGCGCATCTCCGAGATCCGACAGCAGGGCCTGCTCGAGCAGCCCGGTGAGCCGGGCGAGGGAGACGTCACCGGACGAGGCCTCCTCGCGCACCTTCGCTGTCGCCGCGGCCTCGACGGTGGTGCCCCACAGCGACGCCTCGATGATCGAGACCGCCAGTTCGGGTTTCCAGGTGAGGGACCACGTCTCGCGGAACGTGCCGGTGCCGCGGACGTCGCTGTCGGCCGGGGTGCCCCAGCCGACACCGAGGATCTGCAGGCGGTGCAGGAGCCGGGACCGCGCGACGTCGTTGTCTCGGCGCAGGTCGAGGTCGATGGTCTTCTCGGTGGCCTGCTGCTTGAGCCGCAGGGTCTTCGCCCGCGCCCGCAGGTCGGCGTCGAGGGGAACCGTCGGGGTGTCGTCCGGGACGGCGCCGAGGGCCTCGCCGACGACGAGTCGCCGTGTGATGAGGTCGAGCAGGACGTCGTCGCCGTCGCACATCACGGCGCGGGTGGCCTCGGTGACCTCGGAGAGACCGGCCAGCGGCCGCGCACGCATCGCTGCCAACGTGTCTGCGAGACGGACGGATTCGATGACATGCGCACTCGATACCGGAAGGTCCTCGTCCCGCAGCACCCGCGCGACCTTGGTGAGCCATCGGGTGATCGTGCGGTCCGGTGCGGTGAACAGGTGGTGATACCAGCCGGGGGACGTGATCCCGGCGCCGTACCCCGACGCCGCGGACAGTCGTGAGTGCGTCCACGGCACCCACGTCAGCGAGGTCTTGATCTTGGGGATTCCCTTGAGGATTCGCGCGTCCGCGGTGGCCGGTCCGAGAGGTCCGGCGAGTGCCGGGGCGTGCCAGGCGCCGCACACCACCGCGATCCGCTGGGCGCCGCCCTTGATCACCTTCCGCAGCGTCTGGCGCATGTACGCCTCGCGCCTGCTGGTGGGTTCGTCGAGTTCGACGGTGTCCCGCAGCGCGGTCATGGCCTCGGTGATCGCGTCGAACGAGTCGGGGCTCGAACCTGATTCGATGACGGCGTCCCACCAGCGTTCGGTGTCGTCGTAGCCCGCCGCGGCGGCCAACTGGGTCAGCGGATCCTCGGAACGGGGGTCGGAGTCGTCGGCGGCGAGGGTGTTGGCGGCCGGAAGGTCGCAGAAGCGGACGTCGACACCGCGCCCGGCCGCCCACGACAGCGCCTGCCACTCCGGGGAGAACACGGCGAACGGCCAGAATGCCGCCGTCCTGGGCTCCCCGGTGGCATACGCGAGCAGGGCCACCGGAGGTTCCATGGTGTCGGAGGCGGTCAACGTGACCAGCGGATCGGCGTCCGCGGGCCCTTCGATGAGGACGGCGTCGGGGACGAATTCGTCGAGCGCGCGACGCACCGATCGTGCCGAACCGGGCCCGTGGTGGCGGATGCCGAAGACACGGACGTCGGAGTTCACCCGGTGACCTCGCGGCACGCCCGGTAGAAGTCGGCCCAGTCCTCCCGTTCGCGGACCACGGCCTCGAGGTATTCGGTCCACACCACCTTGTCGGCCACCGGGTCCTTCAGCACCGACCCGAGGATGCCGGCGGCGACGTCGGACGGACGGAGCACCCCGTCGCCGAAGTGCGCCGCGAGGGCGAGTCCGTTGGTGACGACCGAGATCGCCTCCGCCGTCGACAGCGTTCCGGACGGCGACTTCAGTTTGGTGCGGCCGTCGCCGGTGACGCCCGACCGGAGTTCGCGGAACACGGTGACCACGCGCCGGATCTCGTCGACGGTCGCCGGGATTTCCGGCAGTTCCAGCGAGGACCCGAGTTGCTCGACGCGCCGAGCGACGATGGCGACCTCGTCCTCCTCGTTGGCGGGCAGGGGCAGGACCACCGTGTTGAACCGCCTGCGCAACGCGGAGGACAGTTCGTTGACCCCGCGGTCGCGGTCGTTCGCGGTGGCGATCAGGTTGAAACCCTTGGCGGCCTGCACCTCGGTGCCCAGTTCGGGGATGGGCAGCGTCTTCTCCGACAGCACGGTGATGAGTGCATCCTGCACATCGGCGGGAATGCGGGTGAGCTCTTCGACCCGTGCGATCCGCCCGCCCTGCATGGCCGTCATGACGGGGGACGGAACGAGCGCGCCCGCTGTCGGGCCCTCGGCGAGAAGCCTCGCGTAGTTCCAGCCGTACCGGATGGCCTCCTCCGGTGTCCCCGACGTTCCCTGGACGAGCAGGGTCGACTCGCCGGAGACCGCCGCCGACAGGTGTTCGGACACCCACGTCTTGGCGGTTCCGGGGACACCGAGCAGGAGCAACGCGCGATCGGTCGCGAGCGTCGCGACGGCCACTTCGATGAGCCGGCGGGGACCGACGTACTTGGGGGTGATGACGGTGCCGTCGTCGAGTTCGCCGCCGAGCAGGTACGTCACGACCGCCCACGGAGACAATTTCCACGACGGTGGCCGGGGCCGGGTGTCGTGCGCGGCGAGGGCGGCGAGTTCGTCGGCGTAGGCCTGCTCGGCGTGGGGTCGTAGCAGGTCGGCCTGGGCGGCCGCGATCTCGGTCACTCGAGCTCCTTCAGGACTGTTCTGCGGTGGTCGATGTTGGTGGCGACAGTGGCGAATGCCTGGTGCCAGCCGGGATCACGGGTGCGTTCGGCGGCCGTTCGGAGAAGCGGCGCCGCAGCGAACGGGAAGTGCGTCTCGGCGCTGCGGAGGGTCGAGTAGTGGCTGTGCCGGGAAAACTGCCCGAGGTCCTTGCCGGTGTCGGCGTGCCGCCCGGCGACGTCCTCGAGGCGAGCGATCACCCGCTCGGCCAGGTCGAGCGGCCAGGGGTGGGGCAGACCGTCGAACAGTGCGGCGCCGTCGACGCCCAGCAGGTAGGAGTCGGCGCGACCCGACAGGATGTATGCGAGGCGTTCGCGGGCGGGGACGATCGGTACGACGCGACGTTCGGTCTTCCGCCCTTCGCGGTGCAGCAGAGCCGACGCCCAGCGCGGATTGCGTTGCAGCACAGTGGCGGTGGTCCACGCCTCCATCATCACCTCCCGCCACTGGTCTTCGATCCGGATCTCCAACGCGGTGGAGGCGGAGCCGATCATGCCTTCCCACACCGACAAGGGGGCTGCGGTGACCACCATCCGCAACCACCAGCTGCGGATTCCCTTGTTCTTGAAGTGGACGTCCTCGATGCCGTCGCGACGGGCCGAATCGTCCAGGGAACCGGGCATGTTCACCACGAGACGGGTACGCAGCGGCTTCTTCTCCACCCGCACCCATGCCCGGGCGCGAGCGGCCATTCGCCCGGCGTATGCGGAGTTCGGCAGCTGCCGCAGCAACTGGACCGCCTGCTGGCGCACCTCTTTCCGCCGGTCGTCGAGTGCGTGCTCGAGCAAGGCGGAGTCGGCGTCACTCAGCCCCGTTCCCAGAACGGCGATGAACGCCGCCCGGTGCTCGCCCCGTTCGGAATCCCAGGTGCGGCTCAATTCGGCCATCGCGATCGCCGGGTTCACCGCTCGCATGGTCGTGAGCCATTGCAGTCGTTCCTGGTGTGCGCCGTGTGTCCACACGTCGGTGCGATCGGACCGGCGGACCAGCATCGACCAGTCCGGGTTCTGCGCGGCGAGCCACTGGCCGCGGGAACCCACCAGTCGGAGAATGCTCTCGCGGTGGGTGTCGTTGGTGCGGGCCGAGGTCATCAGGTCGGCGACGAGATGATCCGGCGCGCGGTAATCCCGCTCGGCCACGACCGCGAACCACTCGGTGAGCGTCCACGACTTGGCCGCGAGCAACTGCATCAGATGCGACGCGGACGCGGGTGGCAACTGCAGCCTCGGATCGTCCTCGGCGGGTGCGGGCAGCACGCGCGCGGAGGCGGCGACCCCGCCGTCGCGGTAGGCGTTCTCGAGGGCGGCGGCGCCCAGCAGAGTCTCCGCCGGATCGCCGCTGACCGAGTGTGCCAGTTCACCGGTGGCCAGATCCTCGAACGACGGGACGGTCCGTGCCGTGCCGAGCAGGGCTGCGGACAGGAGTTCGCTCATCGCCGACTCCCCACGGCCGAGGGTGTACCGGCCCCGAGTGGGTACACGTCGCCGCGATCGAACACGGACACGGGAACCAGCGATTCGCTGTTCCACTCACCGAACACGGTGACGGGACGGCCGCCGGACATTCCGAGGAGCCGCCACAGGACCGGGTCTTCGCCGGACAGCGGCAACGCGCGCCCCTGCGCGTCGACGACGAACCAGTGTCCGTCGTCGAATGCCGGGGTGACGCCGGTGAGCAGAGCCGGCCACGAGCGGACCCACGGGTCGGCTCCGACCGCGGCGGCGAAGTGGTCGAGAGCGGTGTCGATGTCGCTCGGTGCGACGGTGGTGAACGGTTCGGGGGTTTCGTGGGCGTCGCCGAACTGGGCGCGCAGCGGTGCGGCGCCGGGGTAGAAGTGCAGGGTGGCGTCGACGAGCGATCCAAGCGGCGGGACCACTGTGGAGAAGTTCGCGGAGCCGTGTGCGAAGTCGAGGAGGATCGCGCGGCGACCGTGGTCGCGGCCGATCAACCACACCTTGCGGGTGAAGAGGCGCTTCTCCTCGGTGGTCTGCATTCCCAGGACCATCCACCGGTCGCGGACTCCCGGCTCGCTGCGCACGCTGTCGGTGGCCACCGGGTATCCCACGTGCGCGCGCACCGACGCCTGCAGGGGTTCCGGTAGTTCGCTCAGGCGGCGATGGGCGACGACGAGAAGGTGCAGCCTGGCGTACTCGCGGAGCAACCGGTCCGGCCAGTCTGCTCGAGTGGCCACGACGATCGGCAGGCGACGCAGGGCGGACGCGACGCCGGGCGCCTGGGCGTCGACCATCCGGGCCGCGATGGCGTCGAACGCGGATGCCGAGATGTCGGCTGCGCCGAGCCCGCCGCGGATCTGGTCGGTGAGCCACAGGTCGAGTTCGTCGAGGCCCGCCGTCACCCGCTCGGCCCGGCGTTCGGTGGCCTTCACACCGGCCGTCTTGGTGGCCGGAGCCGCCGGAGCGGCTGCCCGCCCGGCCCTGCGGCTGAGCCATTCCGCCGCGAACGGGGGCGGTTCGGACTGCTCCGGGACCCGGCCCCGCGACCAGATCAGCAGCAGGCCGAGCGTGTGTTTGCAGGGAAATTTCCGGCTCGGGCACGAGCAGTTGTACGCCGGCCCGGACAGGTCGACGACCGATCGATAGGGGCTCTTGCCGCTGCCCTGGCACAGTCCCCAGAGCGCGCCGCCGTTGCTGCCCGTCTCCGACCACGCGGCCGACAGCTTTCCTGCGGCAGCGAGCGAGCCGGCATCGGGCGCGACCGATGCGACCTGTCCCTCCGACCAAGGCGACGTCACTCCGTCACCGTAGGGGAGTTGTCCGACAGGAAGGGAGGAGGGTGGCCGGAATTGTGGCCCAACTTCGGTGTAGACGTCGGTCTCCCGTGTCAAGCTGTCGTCAGGTACGACAGCGAGGGAGTGGGCCGGTGATCCACGGAAGGTATTTCGAGTTCAAGGGTCGTCCCGCCGTGCGGTTCCGGTGCACGTACCCGTTTCCCGTCCAGAGGCTGTGGGAGGCGGTGTCCGAGCCGGACGAGCTTGCACAGTGGTTTCCGTCACGGGTCCGCCTCGACACCTACGCCGGTGGCGACATCGAGTTTTTTCCGGAACCGCACAGCGACCCGGAGACGGGGACGGTCCTCGTCTACGGCGCCCCGTGCACGCTCGCGTTCACGTGGGGCGGGGACGAGATCCACTTCGAGGTCGAGCCGACCGCGGACGGGTGCGCCCTGACGCTCGTCAACGTTCTCGAGGTCCGCAACACTGCGGCCAGGAACGCCGCCGGGTGGAGTGTCTGCCTCGCCGACCTCGACCGGCACCTCGACGGGTCCGACGCGCCCGGTCACCGTGGAGATGCGTCCGCGGACTGGCGGCCGTTCTACCAGACCTATTTGGGAGAGGGGATGCCGTCCGGTGCGCAGATCCCGGGCGAGTCCGCCTGATCGCGGCCGTCGGCAGTCCGGCGGCGAGGGCGTTCGAACAGGCTCTCCACGTCCGACGCCGGCTCGTCCGGTTCCTCGACCGCGATGTTCCCGCCGGTCCTCAGCCACCCGTTCCGCAGTGAAGACGTCAACCAGTTGTCCAGCGCGGCTTGGGTTTCGAACTTCAGCACGATCACGCAGACATCCGAGGTGCTGCTCTCCTTGAGCCATCCTCCGCCGAGGAATCCGGGAAACAGCCGGGCGAGCCCGAGTCCGGTCTGGATCCAATCGGCGAATTCCTCGTCGCAGCCGGGAAGGACCCGGCGGACGATGGTCGTCGTGACGGACGCATCCACAGGCCCGGCTGTTCCGGCGCCCTCGGCCGCGTGCTCCATCGTTTCCTACCTCGGTTCCCGCTCACCCCCATGACACGTGCCACCTCAAACTACCAGCGGATACGAGCTCACAGGTCGTAGAAGGGCGCGGCGTACCTGAACGTGCCGGACATGCTCGGATCCCAGCGAGCGAGCAGGCGAACCTGGAAGTGGGACGACCACGAGGGCTGGTCCGGCTCGATCCCGACCGACGTTCCGGAGACGAAGCCGAACCGCGGGTAGTAGTCGAGGTGACCGAGCAGTGCCACCAGGGGTTCGTCCCTGGCGTCGGCGCCGCCGAGCGCGGCGTGCATCAGTGCCGAACCCACGCCGTCGCGCTGGAGGCCGGGGAGCACGCCGATCGGGCCGAGCGCGAGTACGTCCGTGGAGTCGACTGTCGCGCGGGTCAGGCACACATGACCGGCGACGGACCCCGCCACTTCGGCGACGAGGGACAGCTGCGGAACCCACGCGTGGCTCGAGCGCAACCGGGTCACGAGGCCGACCTCGAGGGGAGCGTCACCGTCGAACGCCTGCCGGTGCACCGCCGCCACCGCGTCGATGTCGCCCGGATTCTCGCGTCTGATCAGCATGCGGACAGAGTGCATCGACGGGCCCGCGCCCGCAACGGATTTCTGACGGCGCCCGTTGTCCGGCCGGTAGCGGTGGACGGAAAGCGTTCTCCAATTGTGACCGTGTGACGTCTCCGGCCGAATGAATTTCCGGAGCATCGATAGCAGTATGGGCAGAACGTGAGTCGAGCAAACGACAACCGGAATCGAGGTGCGGGTGGTCGAGGCCAGAGTGGTCGGATACAGTTGCGGTGTGCAACACAACGAGGTCGAGCCGGAGGAAACGCCCGCATCGGGCGTGGTGGCCGTCCATGACGAACTCGTCCGCCTCGTCCGTCAACTGGTTGCCGGTGACCGCCCTCCCGTCGGATCCCCGACGTTCGCTCAACATTCGCTGCTCTCCTTCGTCGCCCGCAACCCGGGATGCCGGGCCACCCAGATCTCGGACGCATTCGGCGTGCACCGCTCCACCGTGTCGCGTCAACTCCGGGGCTGCATCGACGAGGGGTGGGTGCACGCCGAGCCGGGACCGCTCCGCAGCGGTCACCCGCTGAGCCTCACCGACGGCGGGGTCGCGGTGCTGGCCGGCGCCGACGCACGCCGCGTTGAGGAAGTACGCGACCGGGTCGCCTCGTGGTCGGACGGCGAAATCGCCGCGTTCGCCCGGCACCTCCGGAAATTCCGCCAGGGCGGCGACACAGACCGTGACAGCATCGGAGACGACACCCGTGCGTGAGTACACCAGCGCCCCGACGTTCACCGTCTCCGACCACGAGAACGCCGTGCTGAGGGTGTTCGCGCACGCAGAGAGCCATCCGGATCGGGTGATGTACACCCGCCCGGAGTCCGGCGGATGGGTCGACGTGACGGCCAAGGACTTCGGCGCGCTCGTCGTCGGGGTCGCGAAGGGTTTGATCGCAAACGGTGTCCAGCCCGGCGACCGCGTGGCACTGCTGTCGTCGACGAGATTCGAATGGTCGCTGCTCGACTACGCGATCTGGGCGGCGGGCGCCGCGTCCGTTCCGATCTACGACTCGTCCTCACACGACCAGATCCGGTGGATCATCGAGGATTCGGGGGCCGTCGCCGCGCTCGTGGAGACGCCGGCCCACGCGTCGAGTTTCGCGGGCGACGGCATCCCCTACACGCTGAAGCGGATCCTCACCATCGACGAGGACGCGGTGGGCACGCTCATCAGGGACGGATTGTCGATCGACGATTCCGAGGTGTTCAAACGCGTGGTGGCGCTGACCGCCAACGATCTCGCCTCGCTCGTGTACACGTCCGGGACCACGGGCCGTCCCAAGGGCTGCATCCTCACCCACCGGAACTTCCTGTCGGAGGTGCGGGCGTTGCTCGCGGCACCGATCGGTGACGTCGCCCGGCCGGGCAACCGGGTCCTGACGTTTCTTCCACTGGCACACGTGCTGGCGCGCGCGGTGTCGCTGGCGATGTTCGAGGCCGGCGCGATTCAGGCGCACTGGTCCGACTTCGGCACGGTCACGGGCGAATTCGAACGGTTCCGGCCCAACACCATTCTCGGTGTTCCCCGCGTGTTCGAGAAGGTGCGGGACGGTGCGGCGCGCAAGGCGTCGTCGGCGGGCGGCCTGCAGAAACGGATCTTCGACTTCGCCGAGGCCACGGCGGTGGCGTACAGCGAGGCCCAGGACGCGGGTGGTCCGTCGCTGCGGCTCCGGCTCGAGCGTGCGCTCGCCGACAAGCTCGTCTACGCGAAACTCCGTGCCGCCCTGGGCGGCGACTGCTGGTGGGCGATCTCGGGTGGCGGGGCGCTCATGCCGAGGCTCGGTCATTTCTTCCGCGGCATGGGAGTTCCGGTCTACGAGGGCTACGGTCTCACCGAATCGACTGCCGCGCACTGCGTGAACGTCCCCGGTGTCCAGAAGATCGGGACGGTCGGTCAGCCCCTGAGCGGCAACAGTGTGCGCATCGCCGAGGACGGTGAGATCGAACTGCGCGGCGGCGTCGTGTTCGGCGGCTACTGGCGCAACGAACACGCCACCCGGGAAGTGCTGGACGACGGCTGGTTCCGCACCGGCGACCTCGGCGACCTGGACGACGAGGGCTACCTCACCATCACCGGCCGCAAGAAGGATCTGCTGATCACCGCAGGCGGCAAGAATGTGTCGCCGGGACCCCTCGAAGACCGGCTGCGCTCGCACACCCTCGTCTCGCAGGCCGTGGTGGTGGGGGACGGCCGCCCGTTCGTCGGTGCCCTGCTGACCGTCGATCCGCAGGAATTCGACAAGTGGAAGTCCGCGCACGGCAAGCCGTCCGACGCCGCGGTCGCGGACCTCCGCGACGACGAGGAGCTGCGCGGGGATCTGCAGGACGCGGTGGACGACGCAAACACCACCGTGTCGCACACGGAGTCGATCAAACGGTTCGTCGTCCTAGGCCGCGACCTCACGGAGGCCGACGGGGAATTGACCGCCACCCTGAAGATCAAGCGTCGCGTGGTGACCGAGCGCTTCGCCGACGACATCGCGAGCCTGTACCGGCGGGGCTGACCCGCTACGGTGGCGGCATGACAACAGCTTTCGTTCTGTCGGGCGGGGCGAGCCTCGGGGCCATCGAGGTCGGCATGTTGCAGACCCTCATCGGCAGGGGAATTCGGCCGGACCTCATCGTCGGCACGTCCGTCGGCGCGCTCAACGGCGCCTGGCTCGCCGGCGGCTCCTCCGACGCAGACCTGCGTGAACTCGCAGACCTGTGGCGCGGTCTCACCCGCAGTGCGGTGTTCCCCACCGGATTGCTCACCGGATTCACCGGTTTCGTCGGCCTCCGTAACCACCTGGTGTCCAACCGCTCCATCAGGAGGCTGCTGGAGCAGAATCTCCGGTTCGAGCGGATGGAGGACGCACCCACCCCGCTGCACGTCATCGCCGCCGACGTGCTGACCGGCAAGGACGTCCGGTTGTCGACGGGACCGTCCGTCGACGCCGTCACCGCCAGCGCGGCGCTGCCCGGCATCCTCCCACCCGTGGTGATCGACGGCCGCGCGCTGATGGACGGTGGGGTCGTCAACAACACGCCCATCTCCCACGCGATCGAACTGGGGGCCACGACCGTGTGGGTGCTCCCCACCGGATATGCGTGCACACTGTCGAAGGTCCCCGGAAGTGCCCTGGGTATGGGACTGGTCGGTGTGACCCTCGCGATCAATCAGCGGCTCGCCCTCGACATCGAGCGGTACGAGAGCGCCGCCGACATCCGGGTGGTGCCCCCGCTGTGCCCGCTGGACACGAGTCCCGCCGACTTCGGCGACGCCGACGAGCTGATCACACGGGCACGGGAGCAGACCGCGAAGTGGCTCGACGAGGCGCGGGTCGTCGAGGTCGGTCAGGCCGATCTGCTGCTGCCGCACGTGCACGGATGACCGTCAACGGCACCCCGCAGGTGCCGACACCCCGGCCAGTCGCTCGTCGATCCAGCGCACCACCTCGGGCAACGCGAACACGGCCGCGGTGAGGTGCTCGCCGAACTGCGGGGCGTAGGCGACGTCGCCGCCACCGCCGCACCATTCCTGCTGCAGAGCGATCACCCCCTTCCTCCGGAATCCACTCGTCGCCGAGGAACACCCGCGACGACCCGTGATAGAGCAGCACCGGCGTGGCCGGGGTGAGCGCGCCCATCCTGTTCTCGGCGACCACCGTTCGGGCGGTGGGATTGCCGAACGGATCGGGTACGGCGAACAGTTCGGCGGGAAGCAATGCGATCCCGGCCGGCGCGAGCGCCAGGATGCACTGGTCCTTCAGCGGGGACGTCCCCAGCAGCACACCGAGTGGATTCGCCAATGTCAGCATTTCCGGATACTCGCGGGCGAGCCCGAGGACGGCGGACAGGTACAGACCCGAACCGAGCTGGCCGTTCATGGTCCTGCGCAGCAAACCGAAATCGGCGGGTATCCCGCCCGCGGCGGCGCCGGCGAGTTCGACGTCCGGCGCGTACGACGGTTGCAGTTGCGCTGCCCAGCCGGTGGCGATCGCACCGCCGCTGTAACCCGTCGCGACGACCGGACTGTCCGAGAGCCCGAGGCCGGGCAGCCGCTTCATGCCGCGAATGCTGTCGAGCACGGCATGACCCGCCATTCGTCCCGCGCTGTACGCCATCCGCGGTCCCTGGTGGTCGGGCACGAGCACCGCGTAGTTCTTCGCGAGGAACAGCGACAGCACCGGTGGGATGTCGAGGTCCAGGGTCTGCCAGTCGTGCACCATCTTGTAGGACGGGGTGCACCGGGCGCCCAGGGAGTCGATGGGCATGTTGTAGTCGACCACCGGTCTCGGTCCCGTCTCCGTCCACGCCGCGGTCGGCACCAGGACCGTCGCGGTCACCGGCACGGGGCGGTCCTTGGAATCGTTGGAACGCACCATGATCTGGTGGGCGCGGTGCGGCACCAGCGTGTTCGGGAACGCCCGGAGCGTCACTTCCCGTGAGCGAATGATCTCGCCGGCACCGAACTCCGCGACGTTCGGCGGCCACGCGAAGAAGTCGTCGTCCAGAATGGGGGACGGGAGAATGGATTCGGTCCCCAGGGGCTGGGCGGACACACGTGGGGGATGGGCGCAGACATACGCGGCTGCGCAGGTGGACAGTGTCATCAGGACCACTGCACGAAACAGCATCATCGCTACCACCGCCTGAGGTAACTGTCCCAGAATGTAACTGTAACTCCAGTCACATCATCGCAGATCGACACGGGTACAGCGGTGGTTTGTTTTTGCCGCTGGGTGGTTACTGTGTGTGCATGGCGGTCACCGTGGAGCGGGCAGTACTCGAGCAGGCTGAAGACATCGTTCAGATGCACTGGGACGCCGAGGATTGGATCCTGGCCAGGGAACTCGACGCACCCGCCCGGGGTGAGGTGTCGCTCGCCGACGTTCGCGAACAGATCGAGTCCGGGGAATGGCGTGTCGCACTGTTCGCGGGCATCGTGGTGGGGGCGCTGCGGGTGCTCCGGTCCGACCCGGACGTGTGGATCGAGGACGACATTCCGGCCGCCTACGTGGCCCGCGTCATGACCGACCGCCGGCACGCCAGCGCCGGACTCGGCGCCCAGTTGCTCCGTTGGGTCGACGAGCACGCCCGCTCCGAAGAGGCGTCCGTCGTCCGGCTCGAATGCGTCGAAACCAACGCCCGGCTCCGGGACTACTACGAGGAGCAGGGTTTCTTCCTGGTGGGTCGCAGGGACTTCGAGGTGGAGTGGCCGAGCGTGGTGCTGATGGAGAAATCCCTGCGCTGACCGTTCACAGCGGGTCGAGGATGCGGTGCAGGAACTGACGCAGTCTCGGCCCGGTCGGATTGGCGAGTACGTCTTTCGGTGTGCCGCGTTCGAGTACGACCCCGTTGTCGACGAACAACACCTGGTCGGCCACCTGCTGCGCGAACCGGATCTCGTGGGTGACGATCACCATCGTCCAGCCCTCGGTCGCGAGATCCCGGATCACGCGCAACACCTCGCCGACCAGTTCGGGGTCGAGTGCGGAGGTGGGCTCGTCGAACAACATCAGTTTCGGCTTCAGGGCGAGCGCCCGGGCGATACCGACCCTCTGCTGCTGACCGCCCGACAGCTGGTACGGGTACTGGTCCGCCTTCTCCGCCAAGCCGACCTGGGTGAGCAACCGCATCGCGTCCGCGCGCGCCACGTCCTTGGGGCGTTTCTGCACCACGATCGGGCCCTCGGTCACGTTCTGGATCACCGTCTTGTGCGGAAACAGGTTGTGGGCCTGGAACACCATGCCGCTCTGCCCGCGGAACCTGGCCAGCGTCGACCGGTCCACATCGGCGCCGAAGTCCACGGACACGTCGCCGATGGAGATCGTCCCGCGGTCCGCAAGGTCGAGGGCGTTGAGGGTGCGCAACACCGTGGTCTTGCCGGAGCCCGACGGCCCGATGATGACGGTCACCGTTCCTGCCCCGACGTCGAAGCTGATGTCGCGCAGGACGTGATGGTCGCCGAACGACTTCTCGACGCCGGATACCTGAAGCAGGGGAGAGGTGTCGGTCATGTGGCTACATACCTGTCGAGTCGGGCTTCGAGCCGGCCCTGGATGGCCGACAGGAAGATGCAGATCACCCAGTAGTACAGGGCAGCGTCGCTGTACAGGGCGAAGAAGTCGAAGGTGGGCGCGGCCGCGAGCTGGGCGACGCGCAGCAGTTCGGTCACCAGGATCGTCGACGCCAGCGAGGTGTCCTTCACCAGTGAGATCAGCGTGTTCGACAGCGGCGGCACCGCGACCCGTGCGGCCTGTGGCAGGACGATCCGCTGCAATGTGGTGGTGTACCCCATCCCGATGGTCTGCGCGGCTTCCCACTGCCCCTTGGGGATCGACAGGATCGCCGACCGGATCACCTCGGCGGCGTACCCGCCGACGTTGAGGCTGAACGCGATCACGGCCGCCGGGAAGGGGTCGAGAACCACGCCGAACTGGGGCAGCGCGTAGAACACGATGAACAACTGCACCAGAAGCGGCGTGCCGCGGATGATGGAGACGTAGAACCGGGCGATCACCGACAACGGTCTGATCGACGAGATCCGGGCGAGCGCCACCAGCAAAGCGATGACGAGTCCGATGCTGAAGCTGATGATCGTCAACGGAATCGTCATGGTGACGGTGGCCTTCAGCATCGGCCACAGGTTGTCCAGAATCAGCTGGAGTGTTGCGTCGTCCACAGGCAGGCTCTCAGTTGGTCGGTGCCGAGACGTCGGTGCCGAAGTACTTCTGCGAGATCTGGGCGAGCGTTCCGTCGGCGCGCAGTTCGTCGAGGGCCTTGTCGATGTCGGGCATCAGACCGCTGTCCTTGCGGGCCGCGAACGCCTGCTCGCTCGTGTCACCGGTCTCGGCGGCCACCTTCACACCGGTGTCGTTCGTCTGCTTCTGGTATTCGGCGACGGCCAGATTATCGTTGACGGTGGCATCGACGCGGCCGTCCTTGAGCAGCGTGATGGCCTGCACGAAGCCCTCGACGGATTCGACGTTCGCGCCCGCATCCCTGGCGACCTGCGCCCAGTTGCTCGTCGCGGACTGCGCCGTCGTCTTGCCGTTCAGGTCGGCGAGTGAGGTGATCGAGTTGTCGTCGGCGCGGGTGACGATCACACCCTCGGAGTAGGTGTACGGCGTCGACAGGTCGTACTTCTGGGTGCGTTCGTCGTTGACGGTCACCTGGTTGGCGACGAGGTCGTAGCGCTTCGCTTCGAGGCCCGCGAAGATCGAGTCCCACGGAGTCTGCGTGAACTCGACGGAGACGCCCAGTTTGTCACCGACCGCGCGGATGACATCCACGTCGTACCCGGTGAGCTGACCGTCCGGGCCCTGGTAGCTGAACGGTGTGTACGTGCCCTCGGTGCCGACCTTCAGGACCCCGGCCTCGCGAACCTGGTCGATGACCGGTCCCGAGTCGGAGTTCCCACACCCGGCCAGCGACAGCGCGGTCAGGACGGCGATCAGGACGGCCGGAAGTGTGCGTCGCACGGGGTTCCTCCTCTGTCGGCGGATCAGCTAACCGTACTGGTCGAACGCTACCCGGATAGGATCTTCGGGTCTCCTCAGGAAGTAGGTTTGTCGCGTCGTGCCTTCTCTCGCTCTCCGACGGCCGGTGTGGCTGCATCCGACGGTTTTTCGTATCGAGTCGTTGTCCGCGCTCGTCGTGGCGATGGCCCTCATCCCGGAGGCGTTGTCGTTCTCCATCATCGTGGGGGTCGATCCGCGGGTCGGCTTGTTCACAGCCGCGATCATGGCGATGACCATCGCGTTCACCGGCGGACGTCCTGCGATGATCTCCGCGGCCACCGGTTCGGTGTCGCTGGTGCTGGCCCCGCTCATGGCATCACACGGATTGCAGTACCTCATTGCCGCCGTCTTCCTCGGCGGTGCGATGCAGATCCTCCTCGCCGTCCTCGGGGTCGCGCGTCTCATGAGGTTCCTGCCTCGCAGCGTGATGGTCGGGTTCTGCAACGCGCTGGGGATCCTCATCTTCGTTCACCAGTTTCCGTATCTGACGAACGTGCCATGGGCGGTGTACGCGCTCCTCGCCGCCGGTCTGGCGCTGCTCGTGTGGATCCCGAAGCTGACCACCGCGGTGCCCGCCCCGCTGCTGGTGATCGTCGGTCTCACCGCGTTCACCGTCCTCACCGGTGTCGCGGTGCCCACCGTCGGGGACCAGGGGGAACTGCCCGACGGACTGCCGACCCTGATCGGGCTGCCGGACGTTCCGCTCACAGCCGACACCCTGAAGATCATTGCGCCGTTCGCGCTGGCGATGGCCGTCGTCGGACTGCTCGAATCGTTGATGAGCGCCAAACTCGTGGACTCCGTCACCGATACGCACTCGGACAAGACGCGGGAGTCGTGGGGCCAGGGCGTCGCGAACATCGTGACCGGGCTATTCGGCGGCATGGGCGGGTGCGCACTGATCGGGCAGACCATCATCAACGTCAAGACCGGTGGCGCGCGAACCCGGTTGTCGACGTTCCTGTCCGGTGCGTTTCTGCTGATTCTCGTGGTCGGGCTCGGCGACGTGGTGGGGACCATTCCGATGGCGGCGCTCGTCGCCGTGATGGTGCTGGTGGCCGCCACGACCTTCGACTGGCACAGCGTCCGCACGCTCCGGCGGATGCCGTTGAGCGAGACGATGGTGATGCTCAGCACCGTGGCGGGCACCCTGGCCACCGACAACCTCGCGATCGGTGTGGGTGTCGGCGTGCTGGTGGCGATGGTTCTGTTCGCGCGCCGGGTGGCCCACATGGTGGACGTGCGCGGCGAACTCGACGGTGACGTGAAGAGGTACCGGGTGAGCGGTCAGCTCTTCTTCGCCTCGTCCAACGACCTCGTGTTCTCGTTCGACTACGCCGACGACCCCGGCAGCGTCGTGATCGACCTTTCGGGCGCCACCATCTGGGACGCGTCCACCGTGGCCGCGCTCGACGGCATCACCACCAAGTACGCGAGCCGCGGGACCGACGTCACCGTGGAGGGACTAAATCCGGTCAGCGAGGAGCGGTACCGCAGGCTGACCGGCCGGCTGGGCGACTAACCGACGGTTTCCCGCAGGTACGCGAGGTCCTCGGCCAGCCCCTCCGCCGGTGTCTCGAGGACGACGGGCGCGTCGGCGGTGCGCACGACCTCGGCGAGCAGTTCGGCGTCGATGGTTCCGTCGGCGAGATTGGCGTGCCGGTCGCGGGCCGAGTTGAACTCGTCGCGGGAGTTGTTGAGGTGCACCAGGTCGATGCGTCCGGTGATGGCCTTGATGCGTTCGACGACACCCACCAGTTCCTCACCGCCCGCCCACGCGTGACAGGTGTCGAGGCAGAATCCGGCGCCGAAATCGCCGACCTCCTGCCACAGCCGGTCGATGGCGTCGAAGTGCCGTGCCATCGCGAAGTCGCCGCCTGCGGTGTTCTCGATCAGGATGGGGACGGGGAATCCGCCCTTGTCTGCCTGGCGTTCGAAGAGTTTGCGCCAGTTGACGATCCCCGCGTTCACGTCCTCGCCGTCGCGGACGTGGCCACCGTGGACCACCAGCCCGAATGCGCCGATGTCGGCGGCGGCCTGGGCCTGCTGCGCGACGGCGTTGCGGGACGGCATCCGGAGCCGGTTGTTGAGGCTGGCCACGTTGATCACGTACGACGAGTGCACGACGACGTCGATGGGGCTGTTCCGGATCTCGTCGGTCCGCGGATGCGTCGGCGGCTTCTCCCATTTCTGTGGGTCCGTGAGGAACATCTGGATGACGTCGGCGCCGAGCGTTTCGCCGTATCCGATCGGATCTTCGTCCTGGCGGACGTGTGCTCCTATGCGCATGTATCCAGGGTAGGGGGTGGGTGTGTTGACGTACTTTGTGCTTGTGATCGCAGGCTTAACGTGGGAGATGGCTCGGTTTATGTTCTTCTCAAGCTTTAAGCTTGCTATCGCAGTCATAGGGGTAGACTTCGGGGCAGAATCGGTGCACACTGTCGTTAAGCGTCCGTCGACAAGCATTGCACCGATCAGGGAGGCTTCATGGCAACCCCACGCCGCCGCGAGCGAACCGAGACCGGCGGAGTAGCCGACGGGTTCGTCGCGCGGCGGCACCAGCTCGGGCTGACGCAGGCGGAGCTGGCCGACCTGGCCGGGGTGTCGAGGTCGAGTGTGCAGTCGATCGAATCTGGTCGGGGGACCGTGCAACTGGACCTCGTCGTCGCCGTCGCGGACGCGATGGGGTGCCGTCTGGCGCTCGTCACCCGCTCGGGTGTGGAGGTGGCGTCCTGATGGTCGAGAACCTCAGCAGTGTCGACCGCGCCGACGTCTACAAGGGCGAACGCCTCGCGGGCAGTCTCGTGCGGGAGGGCGGTGACGTCGTCTTCCGCTACGACACCGCCTACCTGCAGGACCCCGGCGCCCCGCAGGTCGCATGGACGATCCCCACGTCGTCGACCGAGGTGCGTGCGAGTGGGGGCAGCGTCCCGCCGTTCTTCGCGGGGCTCCTCCCGGAAGGAATCCGGCTGCGGGGCGCGGTGGCAGCCACCAAGACGTCCGAGGACGATCACCTCACAATCCTGATGGCGGTCGGGGCCGACACGATCGGCGACGTGCGCGTCCTGCCCGCGGGGGTGCCGCCGCCCGAGACCGCACCGATGTTCGACCCCGACGCGGTCGAGCGCCAGGACCTGCGGGCGCTGTTCGAGCACATGTCGGGGCACGAGGCGGTGAAGCTGGACCCCACCTCGCTGCCCGGTGTTCAGGCGAAGGTGTCGGCGCAGATGTACTCGACGCCGATCGCGACAGAGAAGGGTCCCGCCATCCTCAAACTCTCACCACCGCAGGGGTATCCGCAGTTGGTCGAGAACGAGCACTTCTTCATGGGACTCGCCGCGCAGTGCGGGTTGCCCGTCGCCGATCATCAGCTGGTGCGTGACGGGAAGGGCAATGCCGGTCTGCTCGTCGCCCGTTTCGACCGGCGCGTCGATCCGTCCGGCCGCGTCATCCGCACACCCCAGGAGGATGCGTGCCAGGTGATGGGGATGTTCCCCGCCGCCAAGTACCGGCTGAAGACCGAGAGCGTGATCACCGCGCTCGCCGGCGTCTGTGAGCGCGGCGGCGGTTCGGCGCGGGTGGCCACCCTGGAACTGCTTCGGCTGGTGGCCTATTCGTACGCGATCGGCAACGGCGACCTGCACGGAAAGAACTTCTCGGTGCAGCTCGCTGAATCGGGGTTGTGGAGTGTCACACCCGCCTACGACCTGCTGTGCACCCAGCCGTACCTCGGATGGCGCGACCCGATGGCTCTCGACTTCTACGGCAAGGCGAACAAACTGAACCGCAGGCACTTCGTCGAATCAGGTGGGCGCCTCGGTGTTCCCGAGCGCGCGGTCACCAGAATGCTCGACGGCGTCCGCAAGGGCATAGGACGGGGCATCGAGGAGATCGAGACGATCGGCTTCACCGCGAAGGAGAATGCCCTACTGCGTACGCTGATGGAACGGCGCTCGGACGAACTGGGCTGAACCGGTTCACCACACTCGAAACGCGCTGTCCGAGAGCGTGAATCCGTGGCCCACTTCGCTGCGGCACGTGACCCCGGACGTCTCGTCGACGAGGCACGTCAGGTCGTTCACCTGCAACGCGGTGCCGTACGACAGTGCGGGCGCGGCGGATCCGTCGAGGGGGTAGTACCGGGGATCGCCGGCGCTGGCGAACTGACCGGCGCGGCCACCGGTGACCTCGATCGCGTTGGGCGTCACCGGGGTGCCGGACGCGCCGGCACCCGGAACCTTCGGCGCCGACGCCGGCATCGGGCCGTGACAGCCGGCGGTAGGAAGGTCGCCGCCGGTGAGGATCGCGCAGTGGAACTTGGTGCTCGGCGTCGTGAAGTAGTAGCTCCCCGCCGCGGTACCGGCAAACATCTGCGGGTTTGCCTCGGCCGGGGTGTTCGTGGTGGTAGTAGTCGTCGTGGTGATGGGGCTCGTCGACGTGGTCGTGGTCGTGGTCGTGCTCGTCGTACTTGTCGTCGTCTTCGGTGCGGTCGTCACCGTCGGCGCCGTCGCGGGCCCCGCGATGGCGCCGGTCTCGGGGGATCCGTCGACCGAGCGACCGCAACCGGCCACCACCAATGCCGTCGCGAACAGAAGCACCGCACGCACCGTGTAGGTCATGGTGGAGAGCCTAGAACCGCACCCCGCCTCGGCGGTCGCGGCGCGTCGGACGAAATTCTGGGACAGTGGTGACCAGTGAACTGCCAGGAGGTCCGATGTCGGAAAGCACCCAGTACGAGGAGCGGCGTGCACGCATCTCGCTGCAGGTCCGCCAGTGGTGCGAACGATCCGCGATCACGGGCACCCACGCCCCGTTGTCGGACGCCGCTGCCGTGCTGATCGCCGCCGGACATCTCGATTCGCCCACCCGGCAGGTACTCACCCACCGGCGTCGCGCGGGCCGCACCGTCCCGTCGATTGGCGGCTTCGGGGCACTGCGTCTGCTGACGGACGAGTACCACCAGGTGGCGCGCCGCGCCGACAGCCTGCGTCCCGGACCGGCGCAACTACTGTTCAAATACCGTGCCACCGAACTGGGCCGCAAGCTGCAGTCGTCTCGGTCTGCGGTCGTGATGTCGCCGGCGCACTACGGCAACGGTGTCCGGGCGATGCGCCGGGATCGGCGTGAGGGCGTCCATCTCGATCTCGAACAGCGTGAGGCTCTGTTCCGGGCTCTGCAACGCACACCGGCGCCGATCGCCGGTACCGCGCTCGAACGTGCAGGCAACTATGCCCGCGGCACTGCGGCGGAACGACTCGGCCAGGCGGCCGAAAACACGCCGATGGCCGCGGTCGGACGACGCGTCGCCGACGCCATCGGCAAGGGCGTCGATCTCGACAACGACAGATTCGCCGACTCGTACGACACCCTGCTCTATCTGGCGGGGATGCTCTTCGACAGGATCGACGGTTCTGCAGTCTGGCATTCGGAGCACTTCGCGATCCAGCGGTACCAACTCGACCTCGCCGAAGAACTGACACAGATCGCCGTCGACACCGTGGCGCTGCGCGGAATCCGGACCGAGCTCGACGAAGCGCTGCGCGCCACCCATTCCGACACGGCGCGCGAACAGATCGAGGCCCGGCAGAACGCGCTGAAGCCGGTGTGGGATCAGCTGGTCGACCGCGTCGCCGCACTCGCACGGATCGGCGACCTGCTGTCCCGAGCCGAGGTGCAACTGCGGTCCGTGCTGGCGGTCAACCGGGCGATGAGTCTCGACAGCCGCATCGACGAACTCATCGCACGCTCCGGCGACCGCGAGCTGTCGGCGGAGAACACCCATTACGTGGGCGATCAGTTCGGCGGGGTGGAGGAGCTGATGCTCACCTACCAGTCGACGCTGTACGGAGACATCGCCGAGCTCACCTCCTGGTCCGGTGGGAACAGGTGACCCCGGCGACCGCGAAGGTAGCCGCCGCCGCCTCATGACGCGCGCAGGTGTGCCGGGACCGGGAGCGGTGGGGCCGCTGACCGGTAGTGGTGTCCGGTCGGGGTGCCGACGTCGATGAGGTGGGTGCGGCCGGGGTTGTGCACTGTGCGGGCGGACCATCCGTCGCCCTCCTTCGCGTAGTTGCAGGCCTCGCACAGTCCGGACCCGTTTCGCGCGGTGGTCGCCCCGTGCTGTCGTCGGGAGCGGATGTGGTCGTGGTGCCGGATCGGTGCATCGCACCACGGCGTACGACACGTGCGGTCGCGGAGGCCGATCAGCGTCCGCAGGCTCTTCGGGAACGTGCGGGACTGTGATTCCATCGCCGTCAACGCCCCCGACTGCGGGCACGAATACACCCGCTGTATCGATGTCTCGGTGTCACTGTCGACGGCGTCGGCCACCAGCCGCCGAGCGATTCCGGCCGGCACCGGCCCGAAGCCGTGGAGCTGCGCGGCCTCGTGCCCGCCGGCCAGCAAGGTCTCGTCCGAGAGGACCAGATTCACCGCCACCGGGACACCCGACGCCACTGACGCTCCGGTGCCGCGCTCGAACAACAGGTCCACCATCAGCTGATTGCGGGTGCGGCCACCGCTGTTGCCGGTTGCGATCAGACTGTCCGCATCCCGGCCCAGGGTCGCCTGCAGACACACGGCCTGCTCCACGGGCATCAGCACGCTCAGATAGGCCATCGAATCCGGCGCCGGCCGCGTCGTCACCCGCCGCTCGGACACCGCCTTACGATGCCGGGCCACGACCGCAGCGGCGTCGAGTTCCACCGCCAACGCCTTCGCCCGTGCGATCAGACCGCGATCGCCCACCCCGTCGAGAATGGCCGGGTCCGAGCACAACCGGCGGTCCACGATCGCCCGATCCGTAGCCGACAGGCAGGCCGTTTCCCGCACCAACAACGTCGCCCGCCATTCGTTCAACCGCCCGGTCTGCAACATGGCCAGGGTGTGCGGCATCTCGTGCACCAGAGCCTGCGCGAAACCCAGATGTCGGCCACCACGGTTCGGGGATTCCCTGCGCGCCAACGCAATCTGCGACGCGATACCGCGGTCCCACTCCGCCCGCGGCAACGCTCGAGCCCTGCGGTCCGCACGGATACTCGTCGCGACGCCGTCGGTGATCACCGCCTGCACCGCACACCCGACCGACTTCAACGCCTCGATCGCATCGAGCAGGTCGATCCCCAAGCCCGCATCCCCGTCAGCGGAAACCACCCGCAGCCGTGCCGCGAACGCCCGCAACTCGTCCAGATCCGGTGCCATCAATTCCCCCACAACCAACCTCCCCCCCAAGGTTCGAATGTATGTGGCACTCCTCGGGTTTCTGTGGGCGCCATTTCTGCTGTTCAGGGTGGGTTGTGTTGTTGGCCGCACTGTTCGGCGTTTCACCGGTGAGATGAGGGACGCGCACGTGCAGCACCTCTAGGTTTCGGGGTTACCACACCTACCTCAACCCGGAGGCCCGCTACACGTGCGCGTCAGTACTGCATTTAACCGTCTCTTGAAGATCCCCGGTGCATCGGTGTCCGCGGTGTCGATCACAGACAGCGATGTCAAGGTCGAAGTCCGCCTGCGCGCCCGCCGACTCCAGTGTCCCTGCGGGTATATCTCGTCGGCAACATATGACCGGTCCACTCGCCGTTGGCGACACCTTGACCTCGGCACCCACCGCCTGTGGTTGGTCTCCGAGATCCGCCGCATCGACTGCGCCGACTGCGGGGTGCGCACCGAACAGGTGCCGTGGGCGCGGCCCACCGCCCGGCACACCCGAGACTTCGAAGACACCATCCTGTGGCTCGCCGCCCGCACCGACCGCACCTCCGTCGCGACGTTGATGCGCTGCGCGTGGGAAACGGTCACCGCAATCATCAACCGCACCGTCGACGAACTGATCGACAGTCGCCGACTCGGGGCGATCTACCGCATCGGCGTCGACGAAATCTGCTACCGACACCCGCACAAGTATTTGACTGTTATCGGCGACCACGACACCAAGACCGTGGTGCATATCGAACCCGGGCGGAGCACCGAATCACTCGCGGCCTTTTATGAGCAGCAACAGGAGTCAGATCTCGACTCGATCGAGTCGGTATCGATGGACGGATCGAAGGCATATCGCGTCGCCACCGAGGAGCACGTACCAAACGCCCGTATCTGTTTCGACCCATTCCATGTCATGCAGTGGGTAAACCGGGCGTTGGACCGAGTGTTCTCCGAGGCTTCCTCGGCCAACCGCCGCAGAATAGAGCTCTCGAGCGGTAGCTGGCGCAAAGTCCGCATCGCGTTGCGAACCGGCGCCGAACGACTCACCGACCAGCGCCGCGCCCTGGTCGACACGCTCACAGGTCAGGATCAGCAGGTCGGGCACGCATGGCGACTGAAAGAGCAAATGCGGGACTTGTTCCGCACCGTCAAACCCTCACGTGCCAAACGACATCTACGCGCATGGATCGACGACGCCGCACACAGCGGAATCCCGGCATTCACAATGCTCGCCCAACAGATCCACAAGCACTACGACGGAATCATCGCAGCAGTAGAACTCGGCATCTCAAACGGCCTCATCGAAGGTATCAACTCAAAGATCAGACTCATCAACGCTCGCGGCTACGGACACCATTCCGCTGAATCGCTGACCTCGATGATCTACCTGACGCTCGGAGGAATTAATCCAAAACTACCCACACAAAGGTGAGGAGCGCCATGTATGTTCGACTTTATCAATCAGGTTCGACCAAGGCAATACCCGGATACGGTGGTGTGGGAACTCTCGTCGAGAAAGATGTAGGGGCTGGGTGCGATGACCGATGACGCCGATCTGCAGCGGGCGGTTGCGAACGAGTTCTCGGCACTGGCCGATCTGTTCGACGGGATCTCGGATGCGGAATGGGACACGCCGTCGCTGTGCGAGGGCTGGCGGATTCGGGAAGTGGTCGCGCATTTCACCATGGCAGCGCGCTACTCCGAGGAGCAGTTCATGGCGCGCTTGCGTGAGTGCGAGTTCGATTTCACCCGGCTCTCCAACGAGATCGCCCGTAGCGACGCCGAATTGGCACCGGCGGAACTCGTCGCCAGCCTGCGCTCGGATGTCATGCGCCAGTGGATCCCGCCGGGCGGCGGCTATCACGGCGCGCTCAACCATGTGGTGATCCACGGTCTCGACGCCACCGTGCCGCTCGGCGTGCCACGACACGTACCGGAGGAGACGATGCGCGTCGTCCTCAACGATCTCACGGCGGGTGGTGGGCACTCGAATTTCGGCATCGACATCGAGGGACGGGGCCTGCGGGCCACGGACCTCGACTGGTCGTACGGGTCGGGCGCCGAATTACGCGGAACGGGCGAGGATCTGGCGCTGATGATCTGCGGCCGTACGCTGCCGGCCGGACGGGTCGAGGGCGACCCGTTGTAGCCCGGTTCAGATACCCGGGATGAAGCCCGGGTAGACGAAGTGCCCGGGACCTCCGCCGGGGAGGGTGGCGCCGAGGGATCCGGGGAAGTTCATGGACAACTTGACGAGTTTGTGTGGTTGGCCGTTCTGGTCGGCTTGCCAGCAGTCGAGCAGTACGCCGTGGAATCCGGTGCAGACGATGCGGTTGGCGGTTCCGAACGGTGACGTGAGCCGATTCGCGCTGACGAACGGATTCCAATAGTCGAGGTCCGTGGGGGTGAGGAAGTTCTGGGTGTCGAACGGCGCGACCGGACTGGGCTCGGTGGGTACCGGCGGCCATTCGTCGGCCGCGGCCATACCGGCGCTCCCGAGAAGGGCGGCGGCGACGACGGCCACGGTCGCGGTGAGCTGTGCGAATCGGCGAGTAGCGGTAGTCATCTCCACCACGCCACAGTAAACCGGCGGCAGTTTCTACGTCCGCAAACCGGGATGACGGCTGGCAAGGACGGGGACGAGGAGCTTGTTCGGCGCGAGGTGGGCGAACACGGACGCCGCCCGGTTCGCGAGGCCGGGAATGGCGATCATGTGCCCCTTGTCGAGGCCGTCGATTCCGGTCCTGGCCACGGATTCTGGGCTTTCCCACATGAAGCTGGGCAGTGCGGCTTCGGCGTCTTCCTTCGCGAAGCCGGCTGTCTCACCGAAACCGGTGTCCACGGGCCCGGGGCAGAGGGCGGTCGCGGTGACGCCAGTGCCCTTCAGTTCGCCGGTGAGGCTCTCGGTGTAGGACAGGACGAATGCCTTTCCGGCGGCGTAGGCAGCCTGTCCGGGCAGCGGCTGGAACGCGGCCGTGGAGGCGACGTTGAGGACCGCTCCTCGGCGTCGTTGCACCATGCCGGGCAGGGCGCGGCTGCAGAGGTCGGCGACGGCCATGACGTCGACCTCGATCATGTTCATCTCGGCGTCCGGGTCGGACGCGGCCACCGGGCCGAGCGTGGACAGACCGGCATTGTTGACGAGGATGTCGAGGGTGAGCCCGAGCTCGCCGACCCGGTCGAGCAGCGTCGCGCGGGCCGAGCGGTCGGAGAGATCGGCACCCAGCACATGCGCCCGACCACCCGCGGCTCGTAGCTCGGTGGCCAGCTCCTCCAACTTCTCGGCTCGGCGGGCGACGAGCACCACCTGGTGACCGCGGCGGCTGAGTTCACGGCTGAGGGCCGCGCCGATCCCCGACGACGCTCCGGTGACGAGCGCGGTGCGGTCGGCGGCAGGGGTGGGCAGGCTCATGTGTCCAACCTACGTGCCGCCGTCGCACGCGCAAGGGTTCAACCGGTCAGGCGTGGGTTCCGCCGTCGATGCGGATCTCGGTTCCGGTGACGAACGCGCCGTCGTCGGAGGCGAGCATGGCGACGACTCCGGCGACCTGCTCGGGTCCGCCCATGGCCGCGCCGCCCGATTCCAGGGTGGTGGGCAGGATGGGTGAGAGCTTGGCGAACAGGCTCCAATCGGCATCGGACGGAACGTATCCGGATGTGGCGTCGGTGATGCCGGTCTTGATGCTGCCGGGGGCGACACCGACGGCGCGCAGACCCTGCTTGCCGTATTCGAGGGCCAGCGCATGGGTGAACGACTGGATGCCGCCCTTGCTCGCGGCGTACGCGGCCATGTAGGGGTGCGCGAACGCGGCGGACGTGGAACTGAAGTTCACGACCACGCTGCGTTCGTTGCGCAGCAGCGCGGGCAGGCATTCGCGGACCATGAGGAACGTGCCGGTGAGGTTGATCCCGATCACCTGATTCCACAGGTCCAGCGACGTCCCGTGGGTGTGCGAGGCGCGGAGGATGCCCGCGGCGTTCACGAGTACGTCCAGTCCGCCGAGCTTCTCGACGCTGCGGCTCACGCCGTCGGTGACGGACTTCTCGTCGCCGATGTCGATTGCGGCGACGCTGAGGCGTCCCGCCGTGCCTGCCGCGTCGGCCAGTTCCGCCGTCCGAGCGAGGCCGTCCTCGGAGACGTCGGCTGCCACGACGGTGCCGCCTTCCTCGAGCAGTCGGAGGGCGGTGGCCTGTCCGATCCCCGACGCGGCTCCGGTCACCAGGATCCGCCGGTTGTCGAATCGATTCATCGTGTGTGCTCCTCGTGTGGCTTGCGAATTCGATCTCATTGGCCCATGACGTATTTGACGGTCGGCCCGGCGGTCCATCCGCCGTCGACGGCCAGTTCCGCTCCGGTGACGTACGTGGACGCATCCGACAGCAGGAACCCGACGGCACCGGCGATCTCCTCGGGCACGCCGACCCGGGCCATGGGAGTGTTCGGGTAGTTGCCGTCGCCCTGCTGGATTCCGAGGCCCGCGGTCATCGGGGTGTACGTCATCCCCGGGTGGACGGAATTGACGCGGATCCGGTCGGTGCCCAGTTCCACGGCGGCGATCTTCGTGAGCCCGCGCACGCCCCACTTGGACGCGCCGTAACCGGCGGTCAGCGCGAGTCCCATCAGACCGGCGGCCGACGAGATGTTGACGATCGATCCGCCGCCGGCGGCGCGCATCGGGGCGATCACGGCCTGCAGGCCGTTGAACACACCGGTCAGGTTGATGTCGAGGACCGTCCGGAAGTGTTCGAGCGGTTCGTGCTCGATGTATTGGCCGGTGGAGATACCGGCGTTGTTGACGAGGCCGTCGACGCGTCCGAATTCGCTCGTCGCCACGTCGACTGCCGCCTGCCACTGCTGCGGGTCCGTGACGTCGAGGTGGCTGTACCGCGCCCGGTCGCCCAGCTGGTCGACGGTCGCGCGGCCGTCGTCGTCGAGAACGTCGCCGACCACGACGCTGCCGCCCTCGTCGACGATGCGCTGGGCGAATGCTGCGCCGAGCCCCCGCGCCGCCCCGGTCACGATCACCACCTTCCCCGCCAGTTGCTGTGCGGTCTTGGTCATCTCAGCTCACATCCTCGTCGTCAAAGAGTCACTTTCGTCGGGCACGTCGGCTGCCGACGGCCCGAGTCTGCTGTGGGCGCCGCCGGCGGGAAACGGGTTCTCCCGGTGATCGGAACAACTCGTAGCCACGGGAAACGTCCGACCACTGTGATGTGGGTTACCCGCTGACACTCCGGACATGCCGGACGAGCGGATCTCCCCGACAGCTCATCGAAAGGCTTCCCCTATGTCTCGACGCGTCACCTCCACCGCCGTGGTGCTGATCACCGGCAGCGTCCTGTTCGCGGGTTTCGGCACGCCTGCGCTCGCTTCGGCGGACCCGCTGTCGCTGCCCGGAATCAGCCTCCCGGGATTCGGTTCGTCCGACTTCGGGAGCGCGGGCCCGGTCGTCGAGACACCGCGACTGGCGTCGGTCGACAACTTCCGCGACGTCGGGGGATCGGGTAGGGGGTACGCCACCACCCACGGAGGACACGTCACGAGGGGACTGTTCTACCGTTCGAACGTTCTGGTTCCGAACGATCAGGATCTCGCCGTCCTCACCGGGCTCGGACTGACGGCGGTGTACGACGTGCGGACCGTCGAAGAGGTGGCGGCGAAACCCGACCGGCTCCCGGCCGGGCCGCGCTACCTCGGCATCCCCATCCTGTCGGGAGACCTGGGTGCCGCAGTCGCGCAATTGAAGTCGCCCGCCGACGCCGTCGTCTTCATGCAGCAGATGAACCGCAGCTTCGTCGACGACGCGGCGACCCGGGCCGGGTTCGCGCAACTCCTGACGTCATTGGCCGACACCGACGGACCGCAGGTCTTCCACTGCACGGCGGGCAAGGACCGCACCGGCTGGGCGTCCGCGCTGCTGCTCTCCATCGCGGGCGTCCCGCAGGACACCATCTTCGACGACTATCTGCTCACCAACGAGTACACCGCCGCGTCGATGAAGGTCACGTACGACCAGATCGCCGCCAGCCGCGGCGAGGCGGTGGCGCAGATCTACCAGCCGCTGCTGGGCGTCGACCGGAGCTACCTCGAGGCCGGGCTCGGCCGGCTCACCGAGCAGTACGGCACGGTCGACCGCTATCTCAGCGAGGGGCTCGGTCTGAGCGCGGCGACCGTCGACCGGCTCCGGGGCAAGCTGCTGAGCTGAGGTCAGGCGCCGATCGCGTCCGAGAGAGTCGTGAGCCGGCTGATCTCGGATGCGGTCAGGGTCACGGTCGGGGCGTCGAGCAGCGCGGGAAGTTGTTCGAGGCGGCTCGCGCTCGCGATCGGCGCGGTGATGCCGGGCCGGGTGAGGAGCCACGCGAGCGCGATGGTCGAGATTTCCGCCGAGTGCGTGTCGGCGATCTCGGCCAGGGCCTCGACGACGGCGAGTCCGGACTCGGAGAAGTAGCGGGTCGCCATCCGCTGGCGCGGCTGACCGTCCAGGTCGGCCTGGGTGCGGTACTTGCCCGCGAGGAAGCCTGCGGCGAGCGAGTAGTACGGGAAGACGCCCAGGCCGTTCTCGGTGGCGATCGCGGCCACCTCGGGCTCGTAGTCGTGGCGGTGCACCAGGTTGTAGTGCGGCTGCAGCGCGATCGGGGCCGCGAAGCCGTTCTCGGCCGTCAGCGACAGCCACTCGCGGATGCGCTCGGGCGAGTAGTTGGAGATGGCGACGTGGCGGACGAGTCCGTCGCGGACGAGCTCGTCGAAGGCGCCGAGTGTGTCGACGAGGGGAGTGTCGGCGTCGTCGAAGTGGGCGTAGTACACGTCGATGTGGTCGGTCTGCAGCCGCTTCAGGGATGCCTCCGCCGCCGCGCGGACTGTGGCGGGGGCCAGGCCCTTGAACTCCGGGTGCTGGCTGACCTTGGTGGCGATCACCATGTGGTCGCGGTTGCCGCGGGACGCCATCCAGTTGCCGAGGACGGTCTCGGACTCGCCGCCGGAGTTGCCCTCGGCGAACGCGGAGTACGAGTCCGCCGTGTCGACGAAGTTGCCGCCGCCTGCGGCGAAGGCGTCGAGGATCTCGAACGACGTCGGTTCGTCACTGGTCCAGCCGAAGGTGTTGCCACCGAGGGCCAGGGGAAAGATGTCCAGATCCGAGTTGCCGATCGCGACCACGGGTGCTCCGTTTCTAGGTGTGTCCTGTCCGGGAATGTGCGAAGAGTTCGCCTGACGACGCTATCGCAGCCGCTAGGCGCACGCGCGTCCGGCTACCGGACACAGTCTTCTCGGCCACGGATACCGTCGCGAATCGGACATGTGTGCGCGATCCCCGCCCACCGCGACTCCGACGGCATACCGTAAAGGGGGGTGCGTTCGTTCCGGCGAGACACGGAGTTGAGTGATGCAGGACCAGTCGATCGATGACCTCTTGAACACGGGCCTGTTCGTCGACGGGCAATGGATCCGCTCCAGCTCCGGTGAGACCCGGGACTGCATCAATCCGGCCGACGGATCGGTGGTCGCCACCGTCGACGAGGCCTCCCCGGAGGACGCAACTCGCGCAGTCGCCGCGGCCCGCGCGGCGTTCGACGAGGGAACCTGGCCCCGCACACCCGTCGCCGAGCGCACGGCGTTGGTCGCGAGGATCGCCGATCTCCTCGAGCGAGACAAGGAGACCCTGGCGCGCATCGAGACGCTCGACACCGGAAAAACTCTGGAGGAGAGCAGGATCGACATCGACGACGTGGTGTCGGTGTTCCGGTACTACGCGCAACTCGCCGCGGTCGAAGCCGACAATCTGGTCGATGTCGGGCGCCCCGAGGTGATCAGCCGGGTGGTGCGCGAGCCGATCGGTGTGTGCGTGCTCATCGCACCGTGGAACTACCCGCTGCTGCAGATCTCGTGGAAGGTGGCGCCCGCGCTGGCCGCCGGGTGCACCATGGTCCTCAAACCGAGCGAGGTAACCCCGCTCAGCACCATCGCGTTCACCGCGCTGATCGCCGAAGCAGGTGTCCCCGCCGGGGTGGTGAACCTCGTGCAGGGCAGCGGCGCCGTCCTGGGCGCCGCACTCACGGGCACCCCCGACGTCGACTTCATCTCGTTCACCGGCGGGCTGGCCACCGGACGCGTCATCCTCGAGACCGCGGCGAAGAACGTCACCAAGGTGGCGGTGGAACTCGGTGGCAAGAATCCGCACATCGTCTTCGCCGACGCGGACGGAGACGACTCGGTGGACCAGGTGCTCACGGGGGTGTTCCTGCATTCCGGGCAGGTGTGCTCGGCGGGAACCCGCCTGATCATCGAGGAGTCCATCGCCGACCGGTTCGTCGCCGCGCTCGCCGCACGGGCGGAGAAGATCCGGATGGGCAACGGTCTCGATCCAGCGAGCCGAACCGGCCCGCTGGTATCCGAGGCCCACCGGGAGAAGGTCGAACGGTACGTGGCGCTCGGCCTCTCCGAGGGCGCCCGGTTGGTGACCGGGGGAGCCCGGCCCTCCGATCCCGCGTTGGCGGACGGGAGCTACTACCTGCCCACCATCTTCGACTACTGCGACCGCACCATGCGCCTCGTGCAGGAGGAGACGTTCGGACCGATCCTCACCGTCGAGCGCTTCACCACGGAAGCGGAGGCGCTACGACTCGGCAACGACACCGAGTACGGCCTCGCCGCGGGCGTCCGGACCGCCGACAGTGCGCGGGGCGAGCGGATGGTGCGGGGTCTGCGCCACGGCACGGTGTGGCTCAACGACTTCGGCTACTACACCGCCGCCGCCGAGTGGGGCGGCTTCAAGATGTCGGGTAACGGGCGCGAACTCGGCCCCACCGGTCTGGCGGAATACCAGGAGACCAAACATATCTGGCACAACACCTCGCCCACGGCGGCGGGGTGGTTCGACAACGGCTAGGTCGGCGCACGGAGAGGCGAGAGAACCATGGCTACTCGGCACGGAGCAGTGGGTGACGGAGGTGCGCCGGGGGACAGCGGACTCGGCGAACTGGGGTACAAACAGGAATTGGACCGCAGCCTCGGCAAATTCGCCAGTTTCGCGGCGGGAGTCAGCTACATCTCGATTCTCACCGGCACGTTCCAGTTGTTCTACTTCGGGTTCGGCACCGCGGGGCCGGCGTATCTGTGGTCCTGGCCGATGGTGTTCGTCGGGCAGATGGCGGTCGCTCTGTGCTTCATGGAGCTCGCGGCCAAGTACCCCGTGGCCGGCTCGGTGTACAACTGGGCCAAGCTGCTCGGCAGCAGGATCGTGGGATGGTCGTCGGGCTGGCTGATGCTCACCGCGTCGATCGTGACCCTCTCCGCCGTCGTGCTCGCTCTGCAACTCAACCTGCCGAGGCTGTGGAGCGGGTTCCAGATCTTCGGTGACGGCAGCGGCGAGTACGACTTCGCCACCAATGCCGTCATTCTCGGCACCATCATGATCGCGTTCACCACGGCGGTCAACGCGTTCGGCGTCAAGCTGATGGCTCTCATCAACAGTACGGGTGTGTTCGTCGAACTGATCGCGGCCGTCCTCATCGCGATCATCCTCGCCGCCAACATCACTCGCGGTCCGGACGTGTTCTTCTCCACCCACGGCTACGGCGCCGGGGAGAGCGGGGGATATCTGACCGTGTTCCTCGTGGCGTCACTCGCGTCCGGGTACGTGATGTACGGATTCGACACCGCGAGTTCGCTCGGCGAGGAAACCGTCGACCCACGGCGGACGGCGCCCAAGGCCATCCTGCGGGCGATCCTCGCGTCGTTCGTCATCGGCGGGGCGATCCTGGTGTTCGCCGTGATGGCGGCCCCCGACCTCGAGGATCCGCTGATCGGCAGCAGTGAGGGCGGCCTGCAGTACATCGTCGAGCAGGTGATGTGGGGACCGCTCGGCAAGATCTTCCTGGTCTGCATCGTTGTCGCGGTCACGGTGTGTTCGCTCGCGGTGCACGCCGCGGCCATCCGGCTCACGTTCGCGATGGCCCGCGACAACGCGCTGCCGTTCGGGGAGCGGCTGGCCCACGTCAACCCGAAGCATCAGACGCCCGTGGTCCCCGCCATCGTGATCGGTGTGCTCGCGGCGTTCATCCTCGTCATCAACATCGGCCAGCCGCAGATCTTCACGGTGCTGACGTCTATCGCGATCATCATGATCTACCTGGCGTACCTCATGGTCACCGGTCCGCTGCTGAAGAAACGACTGCAGGGGCAGTGGCCGCCGAAGGAACTCGCGGAGAGCGGCTACTTCACGATGGGCCGGTGGGGGCTTCCGGTGAACATCTTCGCCGTGCTGTGGGGTGTGGGGATGGCGCTCAATCTGGCGTGGCCGCGCCCCGAGGTGTACGGCACTCCCTGGTACAACACGTGGGGTGCGTTCGTCTACATCGGCCTCATCCTCGGGCTGGGCCTTCTCTGGTATGCGGTGAAGGGCCGCAACCACATCGGCTGTCTCGCGTCGCACGCGGCGTCGTCGAAGGACGAGGCGGAGAGTGAACTGCCATGACGGACACCGTGTTCGACTACGTGATCGCCGGCGGCGGAACGGCCGGATGTGTGCTCGCCGCGCGGCTCAGCGAGGACCCCTCGGTGACCGTCTGCCTCGTAGAGGCCGGGCCCTCCGACGTCGGTGACCGCAACGTCCTTGAGCTGTCGCAGTGGATGCATCTGCTGGACTCCGGCTACGACTGGGACTATCCGGTGGAGCCGCAGGAGAAGGGCAACAGCTTCATGCGGCACGCCCGCGCCAAGGTGCTCGGCGGATGCTCCTCCCACAATTCGTGCATCGCGTTCTGGCCGCCCGCCGAGACCCTCGACGACTGGGCGGCGGCGGGCGCCACCGGCTGGGGCGCGACGGACGTGCTGCCGCTCGTGGCGCGGGTGGAGAACAACGACGCCCCCGGCGAGCAGCACGGCCGCAGCGGTCCGGTGCGGTTGCGTGACGTCCCGCCGCACGACCCGTGCGGCGTGGCCCTGCTCGAGGCTGCGGCGAAGGTCGGGTTGCCCACCGTGCAGTTCAACCGGGGCTCGACGGTGCTCGACGGGGCGGGGTGGTTCCAGATCAACGCGTCCGAGGACGGCACCCGGATGTCGACGTCGCACGCCTACCTGCATCCGATTCTCGGGTCCCGCCCCAACCTCGACGTGCGCACCGACTGCAGGGTCAGCGAGATCGTCATCGACGATGCGATGGCGGCGACCGGCGTGCGGTACCAGCGCCCCGATCTCACCGGATACGACACCGTGTCCGCGCGCCGCGAGGTGATCGTCACCGCCGGGGCCATCGACACACCGAAACTTTTGATGCTCTCGGGTATCGGGCCGACGGTGCACCTGCGCGAGATGGGTGTGCAGGTTCGGGTCGACGCCCCCGGGGTCGGGCAGAACCTCGACGATCACGTCGAGGGGCTGGTGTTCTGGGAGGCGTCCCGGCCGATGGTCGAGACGTCCACCCAGTGGTGGGAGATCGGTCTGTTCGCCACCACCGAGGAGGGGTTGAACCATCCGGACGTGATGATGCACTACGGCAGCGTGCCGTTCGACATGAACACACTCCGGTGGGGATACCCGACCACGGACAACGGCTTCTGTCTCACCCCGAACGTCACGCAGGGACTCTCTCGCGGAACGGTGCGGCTGCGGTCCCGCGACTTCCGGGATCGTCCGCGAGTGGATCCCCGGTATTTCACCGACCCCGACGGCCACGACGAGGCGGTGATGCTCGCCGGAATCCGGCTGGCACGTCGCATCGCCGAGCAGGAACCTCTCCGCGGCTGGATCACGAGGGAACTGGCTCCCGGGCCGGAGGCGGTCACCGACGACGAACTGATCGACTACGCGCACCGGACGCACAACACGGTGTACCACCCGGCCGGGACCGCCAGGATGGGTGCGGCCACCGACCCGATGGCCGTCCTCGATCCGGAACTGCGGGTGAAGGGCGTCCGCGATCTGCGGGTGGTCGACGCGTCCGCGATGCCGAAACTGCCCTGCGTCAATCCCAATATCACGGTCATGACGATGGCCGAGAAGTGCGCCGATCTGATCCGCGGAACCTGACCCGACGAGGTACCGGAGGCCCTGCGTGAACCGCTGGGTACTTTGAAGTCCTACTATCTCTCCATACTGGTAGAGAGACGGAAGGACACGTCATGAATTCTCCTGAACCGATCGTGGTAGTCGACGGCGCGAGGACCCCGATCGGCAGCTTCGGTGGTGCGTTCAAGGACGTGCCAGCCCACGAACTGGGTGCCACCGCCGCGAAGGCCGCACTGGGGCGTGCCGGGGTGCCGGGTGAGGACATCGACGAGGTGGTGATGGGCTGCATCGGTCAGGTCGGACCGGACGCCTACAACGCCCGCCGCGTCGCCCTCGCCGCCGGACTTCCCGAGAAGACCCCCGCGTACACCGTCAACCGGCTGTGCGGGTCCGGTCTGCAGGCCGTGTGGTCGGCGGCGCAGCAGATGCGCTGGGGTGGGGTGGACTTCGCCCTCGCCGGCGGCGACGAAAGCATGTCGCGGATGCCGTTCTACGACTTCTCCGCCCGCTCCGGCTACAAACTCGGCGACCGCACGCTCGTCGACGGCACGGTCGCGATTCTGACCGACCCGTTCGGTGGCGTGCACATGGGCCGCACCGCCGAGGCCGTCGCCCGCAAGTACGGCGTCAGCCGGCAGCAGCAGGACGAGTTCGCCGTCGAATCCCAGCGCCGTGCCGCCTCCGAGGCCGCGAAGGCCGCGTTCGCCGAGGAGATCACCCCGGTCGAGATCGGGGGCCGCCGCCCGAAGACGATCGACGTCGACGAGCACCCCAAGCCCGACACCACCCTCGAGACCCTGGCGAAGCTGCGGCCGGCGTTCGAGGAAGGCGGCTCGGTGACCGCGGGCAACGCGTCCGGTATCAACGACGGCGCCGCGGCCCTGGTGCTGGCGACGCAGTCCGCCGCGCAGGAGAAGGGCCTGACCGGGCTGGTCACGTTGGAAGCCGTCGCGACCGCGGCGATGGACCCGGGCCTGATGGGATACGCCCCGGTGCTGGCGCTGGCGAACCTGTTCGAGCAGACCGGCACCACCCCCGGCGACATCGACGTGATCGAGCTGAACGAGGCGTTCGCGTCGCAGGCGGTCGCGGTGATCCGGGACGCGAAGCTGAACCCGGAGAAGACCAACCCGTACGGCGGTGCGATCGCGCTGGGTCACCCGGTCGGGGCGACCGGCGCGATCCTGAGCCTGCGCCTCGCGAAGGACCTCGTGCGCCGCGACCTCGAACTCGGCATCGTCACCATGTGCATCGGCGGCGGCCAGGCCCTCGCGGCACTCTTCCGGCGCGTCTAGAAACAGGGCAGGCGATGAAGAAGCACATCCCGTCGTGGCACGACGACGAGGTGAAGGCCCTGTCCGAGCTCGCGGTCGGGTTCTTCGAACGTGAGGTGGTCGCGCACAACGAGAAGTGGGACGCCCAGCATCGCATCGACCGTGCGGTGTGGCTGGCGGCGGGCAAGTTGGGGTTGCTGTGCTGCTCGATCCCGGAGGAGTACGGCGGCGGTGGGGGCACGTTCGCCCACGACCTCGCCGTGTTCGAGGCCCAGGGCTATGCCGGCGACCTCGCGCTCGGCATCTCGGTGCATTCGGGGATCGTCGCGCACTACCTCCTCGAGTACGGCACCGAGGAGCAGAAGAAGAGCTGGCTGCCGGGGATGGCGACCGGGGAGATCCTCGGCGCCATCGGCATGACCGAGCCCGGCGCCGGATCGGACCTCAAGGCGATCAAGACCACCGCGATCCGGGACGGTGACGAGTACATCGTCAACGGGTCGAAGACGTTCATCACCAACGGTGCGTCGGCCGACATGATCGTGCTGGCGGTCACGACCGACCCGAAGGCCGGCGCCAAGGGGGTGGCGCTGCTGATCGTCGATCTGCGGGACTGCCCGGGGTTCGCTGTCGGGCGGGTGCTGGACAAGGTCGGTCAGCACGGGGCCGACACGTCGGAGTTGTCGTTCACCGATGTGCGGGTGCCGGTGTCGAACCTGCTCGGCGAGGAGGGGCAGGGTTTCGGGCAGCTGATGGCGCAGCTGGTGCAGGAACGGCTGATCATCGGCGCGCAGGCGTCCGGTGCGATGACGCGTGCGGTGGAGGACACCGTTGCGTACACGAAGTCGCGGCAGGCGTTCGGACACAGTCTGTTCGAGTTCCAGAACACGGCGTTCGAGCTCGCCGAGTGCCAGACCATCGCCCGCACCTGTGCGGTGTTCCTGGACCACTGCATCGAGGCGCACCTGCGTGGGGAACTGGACCCGTCCGAGGCGGCGATGGTCAAGTACTGGCTCACCGAGCAGCAGTGTGCGGTGATCGACCGGTGCGTGCAGTTGCACGGCGGTTACGGGTACATGCGTGAGTACCTGATCGCCCGGATGTACGAGGACGCCCGCGTCCAGAAGATCTACGCGGGCGCCAACGAGGTGATGAAGGGAATCATCGCGAAGTCGCTGTAGCCGACGCCGGCTCACGCGACACGTCGTACGCCGCCTCGTCGAACCGGCCGAGTCGCTGCCGCATGCGGTCGGTCGACCACGGCCAGTTGAAGCTGTTGCGGCCGTTGACGTCGAGGAAGTAGCTCTGGCAACCACCGGCGTTGTACACGGTGGTGGCCAGGGCTTCCTGGACCTGGGCGTTGAACGCGTCCTGCACTTCCCGGCGCGGTTCCATCCTGGTCCACCCGTTGCTCCGGGCACTGGTGACGGCCTGGATCAGGTAGTCGAGTTGCGCCTCGAGGATCATGAACGCCGACGTGTGACCGGTGCCCAGCGCGGGCCCGAGGAGGACGAAGGCGTTGGGGAAACCCGCGACGGTGGTGCCGAGGTAGGCCTGCGGGCTGCCCTTCCAGTGATCGTCGAGGCTGCGACCGTCGCCGTCGAACAGCTTGGCACCGATCGGCATGTCGAGGATGTGGAAGCCGGTGCCGAAGATGATGGCGTCCACTTCCCGTTCTGCGCCGTCGCTGCCGACGACGACGTTTCCGCGCACCGACTCCACGGCGTTGGCGTGGACCTCGACATTCGGGCGGGTGAGTGCGGGGTAGTAGGTGTTGGACAGCAGCAGTCGCTTGCAGCCGAGCGTGTAGTCGGGGGTCAATGCCGTGCGCAGCTTCGGATCCCGCACCTGCGCGCGGAGTTGTGCCTTGCCGATCTGCTGGATCACCCGCAGGATCCACGGGTGCCGGAAACCGAGTCCGAGCGTTTCCATGATCGTGTACTCGACGCGTCGCAGCGCGCGGATCGCACCCGGTACCCGGCGCAGGATCGCGCGCTCGACGCCGGGCAGGGTGTGATCCGGTTTCGGTAGCACCCACTGCGCGGTGCGCTGGTAGAGATGCAGCGTTTCGACCTGCGGCTGGATCGCCGGGACGAATTGCACTGCGGATGCACCGGTTCCGACTACGGCCACGCGTTTGCCGGTGAGGTCGTAGGTGTGATTCCAGCGGGAGGAATGGAACGCCTCGCCGGTGAAGGTGTCGAGGCCGGGGATGGTGGGAACGAGCGGTTCGTTCCACGGTCCGGCGGCGGCGATGACGGCGTTCGCGGTGAACGTGCCCGCGGACGTGTCGACCGTCCACCGCCTGCTCTGCTCGCTCCAATGGGCACGCTGCATCTCGGTGCCGAACTTCACGTGTGCGGGCACCCCGTGTTCGGCGGCGGTGCGCTCGATGTACCGGCGGATCTCCTCCTGTCCGGCGAACAACCGCGACCACTCCCGGTTGGGTGCGAACGAGTAGGAGTACAGGGCCGAGGGGACGTCGCACGCGCAGCCCGGGTAGGTGTTGTCGCGCCAGGTCCCGCCCAGCGCGTCCCCCTTCTCGAGGATGGCGAAGTTGTCGATTCCGCTCTGCTTCAGACGAATTGCGGCTCCGATGCCGGAGATCCCGGCACCGACGATCAGAATGTCGTAATGCTTCATGCGCGTACTCCGTTCGCGAGCTGAGTGCGGGTGGTGACGAGGGAATGTTCGAGTGTGGCGAGCCGGCGCCGGCCGTCCATGAAGTTCGGACCCATGACGGCGAGGTCCTCGGCGGTCGCGTCGAGGCGTATCACCCGGGTGCCGGCCGCCTCCAGCTTCGCGATCTCGGCGTCCAGCCCGGAACTCATCCAGTTCCGGAGCGTCAGGCGTTCGATCCGGGCCGCCCGGCGGCCGGCGATGCGGCCGGTCGACGCCATCGGTGCCAGCACGACCACCTCGTCGAGTTCGAGGGGCAGCACCAGGTCGGCGGATGCCGTGGACGCCGCGCCGCCGTCGACGAACCGGCGGCCGCCGATGTGGACCGGCGGATACCAGCCGGGAATCGCCCACGACGCCCGCAGCGCCTCGGACAGGGTCGCGGTCGGTGCACCGGGTGAGCCGAACGCGACGCGCTCTCCCGTGTCGTAGTCCATGCTCACCAGCCACGTCGCCGGGTGGCGCACCCAGCCGGAGTCGCAGGCGAACCGCTGTGCGAGCCGGTCGAGCCAGGCGGCATCGCCGCGGCCGTGGGGGAGGAGCCCGCTCGCGGCGGTCACGGGTGGCAGCCCGCGGCGCAACAGCCCTGGCGAACCGAGGCCCGGCCCGGGGAGCGGCGGGAACCGTCCCGGTGCGGCGGCGAGGTGTCCGTCGAGCGCCGGATGGGTGGGCCCACCGAGCTGCATCGCGAGCAGTTCGTCGACGCCCGCCCCGCCACCCAGCATGGTGACGAGTTCGGCGCCGGCGGACGTGCCCACGAGGACGTCGGCGTCGCGTGGGTCCCAGCCCAGCGCGTCGCTCACGGCGACCAGGGCCGCCACGGTCCAGGCCGCGCCGAGCGTGCCGCCGCAACCGATCACCAGTCCGCGGCTGAATTGTGTGTCACTCGAAGTCATATCTAGAAGCTAGCAGAAACCAGATACCGGCGGTATATGAAAATTGGAATATTCTCGCAGGGGCTTCGAAGAAAGGGTGAGCATGGCGCGATTGACCAGGTCGGAGAGTCAGGCGCGTACGCGGGCGCATCTCGTCGCGACTGCACGCGACCTCTTCCTGGCCGACGGGTACGCGGCCACGTCGCTCGAGAAGGTGGCCGACGAGGCCGGCTATTCCAAGGGGGCGGTGTACTCCAACTTCAAGAACAAGAAGGAACTGTGCCTCGAGGTGCTCGGGCTCATCCACGCCACCAAGGGGCAGGAGATCGCCGAGGCGCTCGGCGGTGGCGACACGATGGAGGAGCGACTCGAGGCGTTCCAGTCCTGGGCGGAGAAGACGCTCGGCGACGTCGGATGGACCATGCTCGAGTTCGAGCTGATCGTGTTGTCCCGCCACGATCCCGAACTCCGCGACGCACTCACCGCCACTCTCGGGGTCGCGCGGGAGATCACGGTGACACTGCTGAAGTCGTTCACCGACTCACTCGGGGTCGTCCTGCCGGTGCCCGCGGAGGATGCGGCCGGCAGCATCCTCAGTCTCGGTGTCGGACTGGGTATTCAGCGCGCCATCGATCCGACCATTTCCGCTCGGGTGGTCACCGACAACTTGCGGGTGCTGCTTTCGGTGTCGCAGGAGGCTCCGACTCCGGGGTCCGTGCCGGGGTGAAATTGGCGCGAGGAGCCGATCCGAGTGGCGGCGCGCGCGTACGGTGAATTCATGAAGCGGTGGAACGTCCTGGCAATTCCGGCTGCCGCCGCGGCTGCGATCGCGTCGTACGACCTTGTTCAGCGACGCCACGCGCTGCTCCGGAATTTTCCCGTGGTCGGGCACGGACGCTATCTGCTCGAGTCGCTCGGCCCGGAACTCCGGCAGTATATTACGACCGGCAACGACGAGGAACGTCCCTTCACCCGGGACCAGCGTCGCTGGGTGTACGCGTCGTCGAAGCGGGTGACCGACACGTTCGGGTTCGGTACGGACAACGACATCGAGTTCACCGACGGCTACACCATCATCAAGCACCGGACGTTCTCGGAGATTCCTCCCTCGGCGATGCCGCATGCCGACGAACATCTCGCGATTCCGTCGGCGAAGGTGCTCGGTGCCGCCCGCGGCCGGGCGCATGCCTTCCGCCCGCGCTCCATCGTGAACATCTCGGGGATGAGTTTCGGGGCGCTGTCGTCCGCGGCCGTGGTCGCTCTCAACCGTGGTGCCGCTGCCACCGATTGCCTGCACAACACCGGCGAGGGTGGAATCTCCCGATACCACCGGAACGGCGCAGACCTGATCTTCCAGATCGGGACCGCGTATTTCGGCTGCCGCGACGAGGACGGCCGGTTCGACCTGGCGCGGCTCCGGGCGCTGGTCGAGTCGGCGCCGGTGCGGGCCATCGAGATCAAACTCAGCCAGGGCGCGAAACCGGGCCTCGGGGGTCTCCTGCCCGGGGCGAAGGTGACACCGGAGATCGCCGAGATCAGAGGCGTACCGGAGGGCCGTGACTGCATCAGCCCGTCCCGGCACACGGCCTTCCGTGACGTCGACAGCATGCTCGACTGGGTGGAGCTCCTCGCCGCCGAGACGGGGCTGCCGGTCGGGATCAAGTCCGCGGTCGGCGACCCGACGTTCTGGGACGTGCTGGTCGACGCGATGAGCAACTCCGGGCGGGGTGTCGACTTCGTGACCATCGACGGGGGTGAGGGCGGTACCGGCGCGGCACCGCTGGTGTTCACCGACGCGGTCTCATTGCCGTTCCGTAGCGGCTTCGCGCGCGTGTACGCCAAGTTCGCGGAAGCCGGTCTGACCGACGGCATCACGTTCATAGGCTCGGGCAAGCTGGGCCTGCCCGACAATGCCGTGGCGGCGATGTCGCTCGGATGCGACCTGATCAATGTGGCGCGTGAGCCGATGCTCGCGGTCGGGTGCATCCAGGCGCAGAAGTGCCACACCGATCGGTGCCCGACGGGTGTTGCGACGCAAAACCCCTGGCTCGCACACGGACTCGACGCCGGTATCAAATCGGTCCGGGCCGCGAACTACCTGCGGGCGTTGCGCCGGGACGTATTCAAGGTGGCCGAGGCGTGTGGTGTCGCGCACCCGGGCCTGATCACCGCGTCGGACGTCGAGGTCGCGGACGGCAACCGGCATTCGATTACGCTCGCCGACCTCTACGGTTACCGGACCGGCTGGGGGCTGCCCGGTGACGCCGACCGTGCCGAGATCACCCGCCTGATGAGCGAGGCCGCCGCCGTTCCCGCGGGCGAGACCGGGTCGCCAGGAGCGAAGACGGCGCCCTGAGGGCGTGTCCGTCCCGACTACAGCCAGTCGCGTCGGCGGAACAGGATGTAGAGCAGGGTGGCCGACGTCACGATCACGATGGTGCTGGCGATCATTCCCGACAGCTGCCCGACTCCGGGGAACAAGACGTTCTGACCGAACCACCCGGTCACCGCGGTGGGAACCGCGATGATGGCCGCCCAACCGGTGAGCTTCTTCATGACGGTGTTGAGCCGGGCATCCTGGAGCGACAGATTCGTCTCGAAGACGGTCACCACCATGTCGCGCAACGACTCCGTCCACTCCGCGGCGCGCGTCACGTGGTCGTAGAGATCGGTGTACAAGCTGTCGAGAACCGGCGACTTGTCGCGTCCTGATTCGGCGCGCCCGCGCATGACGGCGCCCACCACCTCACGCATCGGCAGCACGACGCGACGCAGTTGCACCAGTTCCTTCCGCAGCCGGTACGTGCGCTGCTGAATCTCCCGGGTCCGCGCGGACTCGTCGAACAAGCCCTCCTCGAGCGCTTCGATCGCGTCGTCGATCATCTCGATCGTCTCGAACTGCCCGTCCACGATGGCGTCGAGCAGTCCGTGCAGGAGCGCGAGTGCGCCGGAACCCGGTGTGAGCAGTGCGGGGTCCTCCTCCCAGCGCTCCACCACCTGCGACATGTCGAATCGATCGTCCCGCCGCACCGTGATGATCCCGTTCGGCACCACGAACGCGGAGACGCGGCTGAGCCGAAGCCGGGAATCGAGGACGCCGAGAGTGCTGACGTCGTCGGTCTCGAACCAGGTGGCGTACGCGGTCACGAACGCATGGCCCGCATAGCGCGTCGCCTTCGGCCGCTCACCGCGGGCGACGGCATCCTCGATAGCGTTCGGATCGAGCGACCACTCGGCCGCAAGCTCGGTCAGGCACTCGTGGTCGGGGTCGCACAGGTCGACCCACACGAGCGCATTCTCGTCCTTCACCTGTTCGGACACGTCGGCAAGCGGGAAATCCTTGCCGACGCACTCGCCATCGCGCCACACACGGGTCTGCACCAGGTTGAGGGTCACGCTCCCAGTCTGCCGAACCATTCCGGCAGGGAAGCGGTTATGACGCGCGATCGGACGAATACCCCCACAGCCAGTCGGTGTACTTGTAGCTCGACGTGTCGCGGGTGCGGAACAGTTCGTTGCGCGCGATGCGGGCGGTGCCGTCGAGGTGCCACAGCTCGCCCCACATGCGTCCGGTGGTGAGGATGCGGTTGCAGCGCGGTGCGCGTTCGGTGTTGACCTCCTTCAGGATCTGCGGCCACGCGGAGTTTCCGCCTGTGGAGAAGTCTTCGGCGGCATAGTCGGCGAGGCACTTGGCGTCCTCGATCGCCATCACGGCTCCCGAGGCCAGGTACTGCAGTGGCGGGTGCGCTGCGTCGCCGAGCAGGATCATCCGCCCGTCCACCCAGTTCTCGATCGGCTCGCGGTCGTACATCGGCCACCACCGGTCCTTCCACAGGTAGTCGATCCCGCGGCGGACGTTCTCGTGGCAGTGCGCGTAGGCCTGTTCGAGCTCCTCGGGTCCACCCCAGTTCTCGATTCCGTTCTTGAAACCGGGCGATTCGAACACCGCGACCTGGTTGAGCATTTCGCCGCCGCGCAGCGGGTACTGGATGAAGTGGCACCGCGGTCCGATGTAGCCGACCACATCCTCGATGTCCTCGTCGAGTGCGACGTCCTGGTACGGGGTGGTGCCCCGGTAGGCGGCGTAGCCGGAGGACACGGGTTCGTCGTCCGAGATCTTCCCCCGCAGCCGGGATTTGAGGCCGTCCATGCCGAGCGCGATGTCCGCTTCGTGCCTGCAGCCGTCGTCGGTGCCGACGGTCACCTTGTCACCGTCGGTGATCACGTCGGTGACGGTGACGCCTGTGTGCAGTTCGGCGCCCGCAGCCCGCGCGGCGTCGACGAGGGTCGCGTGCAGGTCACTGCGGTGGGTGACGAAGTACGGTCCGCCGTAGCGGGCGCGGAACTCGGCGCCGAGGTCGATCGTGGTGAGCACCTCCGCGGTGATCGCGTCGCGGAACACGATGTTCTTCGGCAGGAAGGCCCGGGAGAGAACGTCGTCGAGCACGCCCCAGGAGTCGAGGATGCGGGCGCCGTGCGGTCCGACCTGCAGTCCGGCGCCGACCTCACCGAACTCGGAGGCACGTTCGAACAACGTGACGTTCGCGCCCTTCCGGGCGAGAGCCAGGGCGTTGGCCGCGCCACCGATCCCGCCTCCGGCGATGATGATGCGTGCGTCCTGCAGATTCGACATGACAGTTCCTTCGTTTCGAGCGTTCGGGGCATGTGAGTGGCAATGCGTGCCAGGGCACGCGGCGGCACTCACGTGGGGGAGGGGAAGCGGCGCCAGATCACGGTGAGCAGCAGTGCGGCGACGAGGGCGCTGACACCGAAGAGGATGAAATTGGAATCCGCGCCGAGTCCGGCGGCCAGGAGCCAGCCACCGATCTGCGGTGCGGCGACGGCACCGATTCGGCCGACACCCAGCGCCCAGCCGAGGGCCGTGCCCCGGAGGTAGTCGGGGTAGTAGGACGCGACCGCCGCGATGATGAGGCACTGGGTTCCGTGTGTCCCGACGCCGGCGAGCACGAAGATCACATAGATCAGCGCCACCGGTGGGCCGGTGAGCAACGTCAGCAACGCGAGACCCGCGAGGAGTGCGGCGACGATGCTCGTGGGGATCGTGCCGAACCGGACGCCGCCCCACGCGGTGACGAACGAGCCCGCCACGGCGCCGAGGTTGAGTGCGAGCGCGAACGTGAGCGCGCTGCCGAGATCGGTTCCCTCGCCCTGCATGAGTTTGGGCAGCCACGTGCCGAGGCCGTACCAGGCGAGCAGGGTGACCACGGTGGCGAGCGCGAACATGATGCTGACAGACCGGAACCGGGTACCGAGCAGTGCGCTGAAGCCGGTTGCCGGCCGCACCTCCGTCGACGTCACCGCGGCGGTGTGATCGGGCAGCGTCTTCCACGCGATCGGCACCAGCAGGATCAGCGGGAGGAGCGCGAAGGCGAACATCGGCTGCCAACCCCAGTTCGGGATGACGGGGATGCCGATCAGTGCCGCGATCGAACCGCCGATGGGAACACCGGACATCATCATCGTGGCCACCGCGGCGCGCCACTTCGCGGGGATCAGCTCTGCGGCAAGTGCATTGGAGGTCGGCACGAGGCCGCCCAAGCCGAGTCCGGCGATCAGACGCAATGCGCCGAACATGACCGGTCCGGTCGCCAGCGCACACAGCGCGGTGAATACGGACAGGACGATCGCGCATCCGATCACCGCGCGTTTGCGTCCCACCACGTCGGAGAGGCGTCCCGCGAGCACGGCGCCGATCATCATCCCGAGGAATGCGAGGCTGCCGAGCGTGCCCGCGGTCGCGGCGCTGATGCCCCATTCCTGCTGCAGGCTCGGGATGACGTTGCCGTAGACGATGAGGTCGTAGCCGTCGAAGACCACGAACAGCCAGCAGACGACGACGGCGATCATGGCGGTGCGGTCCAGTCCGACGCGGTTCACCGGTGGCGCCGCGGTGGTGGCAGTGAGGGGCATGAATCGAGGGTGATGCGGCGCACAGCCCACGTGCAATAAAGTTCTGCTGTGCAGAAGAAGCGAACGATCGAAAAGCCGACGTACATGTTGGAGTCCGTCGACAACGCGTTGCGCCTCCTGCAGATGCTGCGCGACGTCGGCGGGCTGCGGCTCAAGGATGCTGCGGAGGAACTCGGCATCGCGCCGTCCACCGCGCACCGGCTGCTGGCAATGCTGGTGTACCGGGGGTTCGCCGTTCAGGACGAGAAACGCATGTACCACCCCGGGTCGGCGATGGGCGCCGGCCCCGCACAGCGCGGGTGGACCCGTGAATTCACCGACCTCTGCCGGCCCCACATGGAAGCCCTCGCGATCCTGTGCGGCGAGACCGTCAACCTCGTGATCCGCGTCGGCACCCAGGCGCGCTTCCTGTCGTCCGCCGAGTCGACCGGGATGTTGCGCGTCGGCGACCGTCAGGGGCAGGTGCTCGACGCGGAATTGACTGCGGGAGGGCGCATTCTGCTGGCAGAACTGCCGGGGGAGACCCTCGAACAGCTGTACCTGAGGCCCGCGGATCTGGCCGACGACGAACGCGAGTGGGGTGACCGCCGTCTGTCACCCGACGACTTCGAGCGGTTCCGGCGAGAACTGTCCGCCGCCCGCGCCGTCGGATTCGCCGTCAACGTGCAGCAGACCGAGGAAGGGGTCGCGGCGTTCGGTGTCGCGATCCGGAACCGGGCCCGCACGGCCGTCGGGGCGCTGACGGTGGCCGTGCCGATCACCCGCTTCCGGCAGCACTCACAGGGACCGCTGGTGTCGCAGATCAAGAACGCGATTCGCGAGCTCGAGGTGGACATCGCCGACCTCGAACCCTGACAGCAATTCTGCACAGAAGAATTCTGTATCGGCCGGGACGCCGACCCTCCTAGCGTCGATGCCATGACCGCTACCGAACCGCACGTCGACGACACTCCGCTCGCCCAGTTGTACCGGGACTTCGAGAGCGAACACCTGAATCCGTTGTGGACCCAGCTCGGTGATCTGATGCCGATGACGCCGACGTCGCGGGCGGTGCCGTTCGTGTGGAAGTGGTCGACGCTGTATCCGCTGGCGCAGCGCGCCGGGGACCTCGTGCCGGTCGGCCGCGGCGGGGAGCGGCGGGCGATCGCCCTGGCGAACCCCGGCCTGGGTGGGGTGCCCTATGTGACGCCGACGTTGTGGGCGGCCATCCAGTACCTCGGACCGAAGGAGGTGGCCCCCGAGCACCGGCACGCGCAGAACGCCTTCCGGTTCGTCGTCGAGGGCGAGGGGGTGTGGACGGTCGTCAACGGCGATCCGGTCGCGATGCGGCGCGGCGACTTCCTGTTGACCCCGGGCTGGCATTTCCACGGCCACCACAACGAAACCGATCAGCCGATGGCCTGGATCGACGGCCTGGACATCCCGTTCGTGCATTACACCGACACCGGGTTCTTCGAATTCGGGTCCGAGAACGTCACCGACGACTCCACCCCGGACGTGTCCCGGTCGGAGCGGTTGTGGGCGCATCCGGGGCTACGACCGCTGGTCGGGTTGGACGCGAAGACGTCCTCGCCGATCGCGGCGTACCGGTGGGAGCACACCGACGCCGCGCTGCGCGAGCAGCTGGCGCTCGAGGACGAGGGGTATGCGGCGACCACCGAACCCGGTCATGCCGCGGTCCGCTACACCAACCCGACCACCGGCGGCGACGTGATGCCCACCATCCGCGCCGAGTTCCACCGCCTGCGCGCCGGCGCCCGCACCCGGCCCCGCCGCGACGTCGGGTCCACCGTCTACCAGGTGTTCGACGGCGAGGGCCGGTTCGTCCTCGGCGGCCAGGCCCGCACCGTGGCCACCGGCGACATGATCGTCGTCCCGTCCTGGACGGAGTGGTCGATCGAGGCCGACACCGAATTCGACCTGTTCGCGTTCTCCGACGCCCCCATCGTCGAGCGCCTGCACTTTGACCGCACGTACATCTCCGAAGGAGCCTGACAATCCCATGAAGCTTGCCACCCTGCGCCGCGCCGGCACCACCGTCGCCGTCCGCGTCGATTCCGACGCCACCGCCACGATCATCGACGGATACCCGGACCTGTCCGCGCTGCTGACCGACCCGAACTGGAAGACGCTCGCGCAGAACGCGTCCGGTGCCATCGTCGATCTCGACGGGGCCGATTACGCCCCGGTGGTCCCGCACCCGGGGAAGATCATCTGCGTCGGCTTGAACTACGCCAACCACATTCAGGAGATGGGCCGGGATCTGCCCGAGTACCCGACCCTGTTCGCGAAGTTCAAGGAGGCCCTGACCGGTCCGTACGACGACGTGATCGTGCCGTCGTATGCCGCCGCCCAGTTGGACTGGGAAGGGGAACTCGCGTTCGTGGTGGGGAAGCAGGCGTACCAGGTGCCCGAGGCGGACGCGGAGTCCTACATCGCCGGGTATTCGGTGATGAACGATTACACGATGCGCGACTACCAGTACCGGACGCTGCAGTGGGATCAGGGCAAGACGTTCGAGAAGACCAGCGGTTTCGGGCCGTTCCTGACGACCACCGACTCGTACACGTTCGGCGGGACACTGGAGACGAAACTGGAAGGGCAGGTGGTGCAGAGCACCACGACCGATGATCTGGTGTTCACCCCGGCCAAGCTGGTGGAGTACATCTCGCACATCGTGACGTTGCAGCCCGGTGACGTGGTGATCACCGGCACCCCGGGCGGGGTCGGGCACGCCCGTAAGCCCGGTCTTTACATTCAGGACGGGCAGACCGTCGAGGTCACCATCGAGGGCCTGGGCACCGTCCGCAACACGACGATCGTCAAGTAAGGGTGCACCCGGTGGGTTTCCACGATCTTCCCCTGGCCGAGCGGTTGCTGATCGCCCGCCGCGGCACCGCGTACTTCGCGCAACGCCTCGCCGAGCTGTCCGACGAGCAGCTGAATGGCGACACCCTCCTGTCCGGGTGGTCGCGGGCGCATCTGCTCGCGCACGTCGGCTACAACGCGGCCGCGTTGTGCCGGCTGCTGGACTGGGCGGCCACCGGGATCGAGACCCCGATGTATGCCTCGCCGGAGCAGCGGGGCCGGGAGATCGCCGAGGGCGCCACCCTGTCGCCGGCGGCGTTGCGGAACCTGTTCGACCACACCGTCGCCCGCCTCGACGAGAAGTGGCGTCACCTGCCGGCCTCGGCGTGGGAGGCGCAGGTCCGCACCGCGCAGGGCCGCACCGTCCCGGTGTCGGAGACGGCGTGGATGCGCACCCGGGAGGTCTGGATCCACGCCGTGGACCTCGGCAACGGCGGCCGGTTCGGCGACTTCCCCGACGTCGTCCTCGAGTCGCTGCTCACCGACATCGTCGGAATGTGGCAAAAGAAGAACCTCGGCGCCGGCCTCGTGCTCGCGGTCGACGGAGGTGAACCGGTTGCGGTGCAGCCGGAGTCACCACCCGCCGAGAAGGTGTCCGGCCCCCTCGCCGCGGTCGTGCGGTGGGCCGCCGGACGCGGCACCGTCGGACTCGGCGCCGCCGGAGAGATCCCGGAGCCCCCGCACTGGCTGTAAGCGAGTGTCCCGCTAGTACGCCCTGCCACCGCTGGCGTCGTAGACGGCGCCGGTCGAGAAGCTGAGCGCCTCCGAGCACAGCCATGCGACGAGTTCGGCGATCTCCTCGGGCCGTCCCATCCGGGCCATCGGGGTCAGGCTCTGTGACCGCGCGAGGATCGCCGGGTCGGTGCCGGCATTCATCGGGCTCTCCACCGCAGCGGGGGCCACCACGTTGGCCAGGACACCGGTTTGCGCGACCTCCTTGCCGAGCGATTTCGTCAGCGCGATCACGGCGGCCTTCGACGCCGAGTAGGCGCTCTGGTTGGGATTTCCATCCTTCGCCGCGATGCTCGCCAGATTCACGACCCGCCCCCAGCCGGCGTCGGCCATGGCCGGCACGAACGCGCGGCAGAGGAGGAACGTCCCGTCGACGTTGATGCGGAACGTGCGGCGCCAGTCCTCGAGGTCGACGGCCACCAGGGGAGCGGACGGCCCCACGACACCGGCGCTGTTGACGAGGATGTCGACGCTGCCGAGCCGGGCGGCGAGCTTCTCGACGGCGTCGGCGTCGGTGACGTCGAGTTGCTCGTCGGCCCCGGCGGCGACGTCGGCGGTGACGACGCGGACCCCGGCGCCGGCGAGGCGTTTCGCGCACGCCGCACCGATTCCGCTCGCGCCGCCGGTGACGAGCGCGGTCGCGCCCTCGGGATACGTGGCCATGGTGGTTTCTCCTCGCGACTGTGTGCGCATTAGTCTTGTTCTATGTGCGAAATCAGAATGATCGGTTTCACACTGTGTGCGAATTGGAATATATGGGCTGAGCCACACTCGTCAAACTCGCGAAGGGAATCCGATGGAGATTCGCTGGCTGCAAGCGTTCGTCGCCGTCGCCGAAGAACTGCATTTCGGCAGGGCCGCCGCGCGGCTCCAGATGGCCCAGTCGCCGCTGAGTCAGACGGTGCGCAAACTCGAGAAGGACATCGGCGTGCCGTTGTTCGAGCGGAGCACCCGCAGTGTGGCCCTGACGTCGGCCGGCCACACGTTCCTGCCGCACGCCTACCGCATTCTCGAGAGTGTCGACATCGCGCGGCAGGCCACCCGCGCGTCCGCCGGGGGCGTGTACGGCCGCATCAAGATCGGCTTCACGGGCGTGCTCAATCACCTGTCGCTGCCCCCGCTCACCCGTGCACTCCGGCAGCGCTACCCCGACATCGAACTCACCCTCGTCGGACGCATCATGACCCGCGACGCCATCACTCAACTCGACAGTGGCGCACTTGATCTCGCGTTCGTCGGACTTCCCGTGGAGACCGCCTCGGTGTCCACCCGGTTGATCCGCCGCGAGCCGTTCGGGGCGGTGCTCCCGGCGGACCACCCGCTCGCGTCGGAGCCGGAGATCGACTTGCGCGACCTCGCCGAAGACGGGTTCGTCACGACACCGCTGTCGGCAGGCTCGGCATTGCAGGAGGTCGCGATGCGGGCCTGTGTCGATGCGGGATTCCGTCCCCGCGTGGTGCAGGAGATCACCGACCCGTACATGATCCTGATGCTGGTGGCGACGGGTGTCGGCGTGGCGCTCATGACGTCGGGTATTGCCGCGCTCACGCCCCCGGGCACGGTGTTCGTGCCGCTCACCGGCGAGCCGATCTACATGAACCACGGACTCGCCTGGTCCCCGCGTCGGGTCTCCGACGCGCTCCGGGTGGCCCTCACGGTATCGGAGGACATTCTCCCGACTCCCGATTAGGACATTTTCGGTCTATATCTAAGACCTTTTTTGCGCTGGACTGCGCATAGTCCGCCATGACACGCTCGTCACGGTCCGGAACTTCGTGTGAGGTGGGTCACCTCCGAAGAAGCCTTGCGGCGCACCGGATCCCTGGGACGAAAGGAACACCATGGCAAGCACGTCTACTCGCGACACCGGGGGACAACCGAACGAGAACGCCCGCCGGGCCGCCGTCTCGGGATTCCTCGGCAGCACGCTCGAGTACTACGACTTCTTCATCTACGGGTCCGCGGCAGCGCTGGTCTTCCCGCGGATCTTCTTCCCGGGCGGTGGCGCCACGGCGACCCTGCTGTCGATCGGCACGCTCGGTGTGGCGTACATCGCGCGTCCACTCGGCGCAGTGCTGTGGGGACATCTCGGGGATCGATACGGGCGCAAGAATTCGCTGCTGGCGTGCCTCCTGCTCATGGGTATCGCGACCGTGGTCGTCGGGTGCCTGCCCACGTACGACCAAATCGGTATCGCCGCGCCCATCATCCTGGTGCTCCTGCGGTTGCTGCAGGGCCTGTCCGCCGGCGGCGAATCGCCCGGGTCGTCCGCGTTGACGCTCGAACATGCACCGGACAACCGTCGCTCGTTCTACACCTCATTCACCATGAGCGGCATCATGTTCGGCATCGTCATCTCCAGCCTGGTGTTCATTCCCGTGGCCGCGTTGCCCGACGACGCGCTCTACTCGTGGGGCTGGCGTGTGCCCTTCCTGCTCAGCATCTTCGTGACGGGTGTTGCGGTCTGGCTGCGTCGCAAGCTCGACGAGCCGGAGGTATTCGAGGAGCTGAAGGAACACGACGACACGGCGGGCATCCCCGTCGTCGAGATGTTCCGCTCGCACTGGCGCACCGTGATCCGCATCAGCCTCAGCGCGACATTCGCGATGATCAACACCATCGTCAACGTCTTCGCGCTGGCGTACGCCGTGCAGGTCGCCGGGCTCGAACGCTCCACGATGCTGTGGGCTATCGCCGTCGCCAACTTCGTCGCGGTCCTCACCCAGCCGCTGTTCGGAATGCTCGCCGACCGGATCGGCCGCAAACCGGTGTTCGTGACGGGCGCCGTCGGTGCCGCGGGCATGGTGTTCGTGTTCTTCCACGCGATCGGAACGGGCAGCGCGCCGATGGTGTTCGCGGCCGGCATCGTCCTGATCGGCCTGTTCTACGCGATGCCCAACGGCGTGTACCCGGCGTACTTCCCCGAGCAGTTCCCCGCCAAGGTCCGGTACACGGGAATGGCCGTGAGCCTCATGCTGGGACTGTTGGTCGCCGGCTTCACCCCGGCCATCGCGCAGTGGCTGTCGGCGGGCGACACCGCGAACTGGACCCCGGTCGCCTGGATGTGCCTGGGCTTCGCGCTGCTGTCGTCGGTCGCCGCGCTCACCGGCCCCGAGACGTACCGCACACCCACCGAGCAGCTTGGCGAACCCGGCACGACGACGGTCGGCACCCGGCACCAGGCGCTCGTCCGCACCGACGCCTGACCGGACCTTCACCACTGCAGGAGATTTTCATGCACCCCGTATCCACCCGGCACCGGATCCGCCTCGTCGGGGCAGGGATCGCCACGTCCCTGTCGCCGGCGCTGCACGAGCACGAGGCCGCCGCCCTCGGCCTGACCGACTACCGCTACGACCTGCTCGACGTCGCGGCGGAGGGCATCCCCGTCGACCGTTCCGGCGACACGCTGCGGCAGGCCGTCGCAGCGGGTTGCACCGGACTCAACGTCACCCACCCGTGCAAGCAGGTGGTCGTCGACTCCCTCGACGAATTGTCCGACAACGCGCGACTTCTCGGTGCCGTCAACACCGTCGTCGTCCGTGACGGGCGGCTGATCGGTCACAACACCGACCACAGCGGATTCCTCGCGGCGCTGCGCCGGGGACTGCCCGGTGCCACGCTCGGCCGCGTCGTCCTCGCCGGTGCGGGCGGTGCCGGTTCGGCCGTCGCCTACGCGCTCGCCGCCGCCGGAGTGACGGACCTGCGGGTCGCCGACCTCGACCCGGCCCGCGCGGCGGACGTCTGCGCGCGCCTCGCGGCGGCCTTCCCGCAGACGCGGGTCACGGCCATCCCCCTCGGCGCGATCGAAGCGAACCTGGAACGCTGCGACGGCGTCGTCAACGCCTCCCCGATCGGCATGGTCGGACATCCTGGAACGCCGTTCGACACCGGCGCGCTCCATCCCGGACTGTGGGTCGCCGACATCGTCTACCGCCCCCTGCGGACCGAACTCGTCTCGGCAGCAAGCGCTCTCGGCTGCGCCGTGCTCGATGGCGGTCAGATGCTCGGCGCTCAGGCGGCCGACACGTTCGCCCTCCTCACCGGGGTCACGCCCGACCCCGATCGCATGCGACGTCATCTCGGCGAACTGCTCGCCGATCAGTGCGCCCCGACCGTTCTCGAGGAGTCCCGATGACCGCGCGTCCGTTCGCCGCACCACTCGACCTGGGTAAAGTGCGACTGCGCAACCGCTTCGTGTCGGCGCCGATGGAGCGCAACTACTGCGAGGTCGACGGCACGATGACCGACGAGTACATCGCGTACCTCGAGCGCCGTGCGGCGGGCGGCGCAGCACTCGTCTTCACCGAGGCCAGCTACGTGCGGGCCGACGGCAAGGGCCGTGTCCGGCAGATGGGTGTGGACGTCGACGAACGCATCCCGGGCATCGCGAAGATGGCCGAGGCGATTCATGCGCAGGGTGCCCTTGTCGGCGTCGAACTCAATCACGGCGGCCGCACCGCGCAGGGTTCCGTCAGCGGATTCGTCCCTGTCGCACCGTCACCGATCCCGTGCGCGGTGGTCGGCGGCGAAATGCCCGAGCAACTCGACGGCGACGACATCCAGCACATCATCGAATGCTTCGGTGAGGCCGCCGCGCGCTGTCAGCAGGCCGGGGTCGACGTGATCTCGCTGCACGGCGGTCACGGCTACCTCATCCACCAGTTTCTCTCGCCGGCGTACAACCACCGCGACGACGAGTGGGCCGATCCGGCACTGTTCGTCAACAAGGTGATCGACGCCGTGCGCGCGATGGCACCGGGTATCGCTCTCGGACTGCGATTCTCGGCGTTCGAGGCCGTCGACGGCGGTCTCGACGCGGAGACGACCCGCGCCCGGATCGACGCGATCGCCACCGACCGGCTCGACTTCCTCGACGTCTCCGCCGGTAACTACGAATCCGGGCAGTGGATCATCCAACCCGGCGAGTGGCCGCGCGGGCTCCTCGCCCCGTTCTCCGAGCAGTACACGCGGGACTTCGACCTCCCCGTCGGAGTCGCAGGCCGGATCAGCTCACCCGAGGTCGCGGCGCAGATCATCGAATCCGGGCAGGCCGACTTCGTCAGCATGGCCCGCACCCTGCACGCCGACCCGGACTTCCCGAACCGCGCGCTGGACGGCGGCCGGTACCGGCCCTGCATCGCCTGCAACTACTGCATCGACAGCCTCGCCGCCGGACCCGTTCCGTGCTCGGTCAATCCGTGGGTGGGCCGCGAACTCGAGCAGCCGTCGAAGCCGGCGGACGTGGCGGTGCGTGTCGCCGTCGTCGGCGGCGGGCCGTCGGGCATGGCGGCCGCCCGCGACCTCGCGCTCGCCGGGCACCGAGTCGACCTGTACGACGAACGCGGCAGTCTCGGTGGCGATTTCGCGCTGGCCTCGCGACTACACGAGTACCCCGAGTACGCACGGATCGTCGACTGGTACCTCGCCGAGATCGTCGGCCTCGACATCACCTGCCACACCGGGACGCGGGTCGACGCCGCCGCACTGGCGGAACTCGACTACGACGCTGTCGTGCTCGCGACGGGCGGCCGCGGACCCGAGGTCGACCTCCCCGGGGCCGACACCCGGAGGGTCCGCGACGTTCGCGAGTTCCTGGAATCCGGAGACCCTGCACCCGAGGCGATCACGATCTTCGGCGCCGACCGGGAAGCGGCCGCGGTCGCCGACGACCTGCTCCAGCACGGCACGAAGGTGGTCATGATCGGCCCGCAGGAGACGATCGCCCACGATGTCGGCCGACGCGGCAAGATCGTGCTGCTGCCGCGGCTCGCGGCGAGTGCGAACCTCACCACCCATCTGTCGTCGATCGTGACGCGGATCGAGGAAGACCGGGTGGTGATCTCGACCGCCGGGGACGAGCGGGTGGTGGACGCTCCCGGTGAACTGCTGATCTCGCACGGCGTCGAGCCGCGCACCGACCTGCTCGCCGCAGTGCGGTCGCTGGCACCGCGACTCGGCGTCCACACGGTCGGTGACGCGAGTGGCGACGGCGGCTCCATCCACGCCGCTCTCGTCACCGCAGCCGACGTCGCCGCGAAGATCACCGCGGCCGCCGAAGCCCGCGAGGAGGTCAGCGCATGATGGACATCCCGCCCCTCGGTCTCGGGACCTGGCCACTGACCGGCCCGGACGCCACCCGGGCCGTGCTGTCCGGCATCGAAGCCGGCTACCGGCTCGTCGACACCGCCACGATCTATGACAACGAGGACGGTGTGGGTGTGGCGCTCGCGGAGTGCGGACTGCCCCGCGAGGAGCTGTTCGTCACCACGAAACTGCGGGGGAGCGATCACGTGTCGGGTGACATCCGCGGCGCGGTCGAGCGCAGCCTGAAGAATCTGGGACTCGATCGGCTCGACCTGTTCCTCGTCCACTGGCCGCTGCCCCGCCACGACAGGTACGTGGCGGCGTTCGAGGCGATGCTCGCGTGCCGCGACGCCGGCCTCGTCCGCTACGTCGGCGTCTCCAATTTCCTGGAGACGCACCTGCGTCGCGTCGTCACCGAAACCGGAGAAGCGCCGGCAGTCAACCAGATCCAGATGGACCCGTCGCTCGCCCGGCTGCCCGTCCGGCGCGCGAACGACGAACTCGGCGTGTTCACGCAGTCGTGGAGCCCGCTGGGCCGCGGCGTAGTGCTCGACTCGCCCGTGGTCACCGACATCGCCCGGCGCCTCGACCGCACCCCCGCGCAGGTGGTCCTGGCCTGGCATTTCGCGCAGGGTGTCGTGCCGGTCGCGAGATCCGCGAATCCCGCGCGCCAGGCCGAGAACCTGGCCGCCCTCGACGTGCGGCTCACCGGCGCGGACGTCGACGCCCTGAACCGTCTCGACCGCGGCGAGTCCGCGGCCAGGGACGTCGAAACCGAGGAGCACTACTGATGGCACTACGTATCGGCATCGTCGGCTGCGGAAAGATCGCCGGCAACCACGCACGGGCCCTGCAGCAGGTGACCGGCGTCGAGGTGGTCGGCTGCTGCGACCCTGACGTCGACCGCGCCCGCGAGTTCGCATCCGCGCACGGCATCGCGCGGGCCGTCGGTTCGGTGGAGGAATTGATCGCCCTCGGCCTCGATGCGTGCACCGTCTGCACCCCGCATCCGGTGCACGAGCAGGTGGTCGTCGCGGCCGCCGAGGCCGGGATCCACGCGCTGTGCGAGAAGCCGATCGCGGTCGACGTCGCCGCGGCCGACCGGATGATCGCGGCCGCCGACCGCGCGGGCATCACGTTCGGTGTGCTGTTCCAGCGCCGGTTCTGGCCGGCCGCGAGGCGGATCAGGACGGCCATCGACGACGGCCGGATCGGCATTCCGGTGCTCGGTGAGGCGTCGGTGCTTCTCCACCGCCCGTCGTCCTACTACTCCGCCGACGAGTGGCGCGGACGGTGGGACACCGACGGCGGCGGTGTCCTGATGACGCAAGCCGTCCACCAGATCGACATGCTCCAATGGTTCATGGGTGAGGCCGTCTCGGTGAGCGGCTTCATCCGCACCCACACACACGGCGACCACATCGAGACCGAGGACAGCGCGTCCGCCGTCGTCTCGTTCGCGTCGGGCGGCACGGCTACCGTCACCGCGACCACCGGCGCCAACCACAACCTCGGCAACCGGGTCACCGTGATAGGGCAGACCGGTGCGATTGCGAGCGTCCTCGAGTTCCCGGAGGGCCGGGAGGGCGTCAACGAGATCTGGACGGTCCCCGGCGAAGTGGAGTTCCGTGCCCCGTTCCCAGCTGACGTCCGCGCCAATCTCGACGTCACCGAAGTCAACGCCGGACTCGCCGACTTCCACACACTCCAGGTGCAGGACTTCGCGGACGCCGTCCTGACCGGTCGCGATCCTGCCGTCACCGGACGTGACGCGCGCGCCTCGCTGGCGATCATCGCGGCGATCTACGAGTCTTCGCGCACCGGCCGGGTCGTCGACCTCACGCCCGCAACGACTTTCGCAACGACATCCGCTCAGGAGACGCTATGACCCCCGAACACACCATCGCCACCTACGACGTCGTCGTCATCGGCTCCGGAGCGGGCGGTCTGTCCGCCGCCGTGGCCGCAGCCGACGGGGGGGCCTCCGTCCTCGTCGTCGAGAAGGCGGCCACGTGCGGCGGCGCGACAGCGTGGTCCGGCGGCTGGATGTGGACGCCGCGGAACCTGTTCGCGCAAGCGGACGGCGTGAACGAGGATCGCTCGCTGCCGCGCACCTATCTCGAGCACCGACTCGGCGAGAACTTCGACGCCGCCAAGGTCGATGCCCTGCTCGACGGCGCACCCGTGATGGTCGAGTTCTTCGAGAGGAAGACGGCGCTGCAATTCGTTCCGGGCGCGAAGATCGCCGACATCCACGGCGACACACCGGGTGCGGGCACGGGACACCGCTCCGTCGGGCCGAAGCCGGTGAGCCTCCGGAAGCTCGGCCCCGACGTCGCGGCGCTGCTCCGGCGGCAGCTCTACGAGACGTCGTTCCTCGGTATGGGCATCATGGCCGGCCCGGACCTCCAGGCTTTCCTGCACTCGACGCGTTCGGCGAAGGCGTTCGTGCACTGCGCCCGCAGGGTGTCCACGCACCTGCTCGACCTCGCCACCACACGCCGCGGCCAGCAACTCGTCAACGGCACCGCGCTCGTCGGCCGGCTGCTGCGGTCGGCGCTCGACGCCGGCGTCGAGATCCGCGTGAGCACGGCGGCCACCGCGCTGACCACCGACTCCGCGGGCACCGTCACCGGTGTCCGGCTGGAGGGCCCGGACGGGGCCTACTCCGTGTCCGCCCGCCGCGGAGTCGTCCTCGCGACGGGCGGCTTCAGTCGCGACGTCGACCGGCGCCGCGAACACTTCCCCCGCACACCCACGGGCCGTGAACACTGGACCCTCACCCCGTCGACGACCACCGGCGACGGCATCACCCTCGGCGAGTCGGTCGGCGGCCGACTCGACCGCTCGGTCGCATCGCCGGTGGCGTACTGCCCGGTGTCGATCATCCGATACCGCAACGGCAAGGAGGGCGTGTTCCCGCACATCCTCGACCGCGGAAAGCCCGGCGCCATCGGCGTTCTCGCCGACGGTCGCCGCTTCGTCAACGAGGCCCTCGGCTACCACGACTACACTCTTGCGATGGTCGAACAGGTCCCCGACGGCGACGAGGTCTGCTCCTGGTTGATCGCCGACCAACGGTACCTGCGGTACTTCCCGCTCGGCATGGCCAAGCCGCTGCCGATCCCCACGTGGCCGTACCTGAAGTCCGGCTACCTCACCCGCGGCCGCACGGTGCGCGAGCTGGCCGAGAAGATCGGCGTCGACCCCGACGGCCTGGAGAAGACGGTCGCAGCGTTCAACGAGGGCGCCCGCGACGGCGTCGACCCCGAGTTCGGTCGTGGCACCACCCCGTTCACCGTCGGGTCCGGGGACGCCGACAATCCGTGGCCCAACGCCTCCCTCGCACCGCTCGAAGAAGGCCCGTTCTACGCGGTCAAGGTGGTGCCCGGCAGCTTCGGCACGTTCGCCGGTCTGGTCACCGACAGGGCGTCGCGGGTGCTGAACGACGACGACCAGCCGATCGACGGGCTGTTCGCCGTCGGGGTCGACCAGTCCAGCGTCATGGGCGGCCACTACCCGTCCGGCGGCATCAACCTCGGCCCGGCCATGACTTTCGGCTACCTCACCGGTCGCCGCCTCGCCTCGACGACAGGAGATCTGCGATGACCGCCCCACTCGGCCTTGCCGCACTCACCGTGCTGGACACCGCGCCGTTGCAGCAGGTGGACCTCGCCGAGAAGCACGGCTTCGACACCATCGGCATCCGGCTGCTGCCCGCCGCGCCCGGCACCACCGCCTACCCGCTGCACGAGGACGACGCCGCCCTCGACGCGCTGGTCCGGCGTCTCGACGATTCGTCGATCGAGGTGTTCGACCTCGAAATCATCCGGCTGGGAGCCGATTTCGACCCGAAGTCGTACGTTCCGCTGCTCGAGGCGGGCGCCCGGCTCGGTGCGAAGGCCATGCTCGTCGGCGGTGACGACCGCGACCGTTCCCGGCTCACCGACTCCTACGCCCGGCTCGCGGAACTGTGCGCGCAGTACGGCATCGTCGCGAGCCTCGAGTTCATGCCGTGGACGGCCGTGCCCGACGCGACCACCGCGGTCGAGATCGTGTCGCAGGCCGACGGGTCGGCGCGCAGCGTGCTGGTGGACGGGCTGCACGTCGGACGGTCGAGCACCACGCTCGACGACCTGGCGGCGATCCCTCGGGAGTGGCTGCACTACGCCCAGATGTGCGACGGCTCGGTGCCTGCGCCCACGGACGACGCCGAACTGATCCGTCAGGCGCGCGAAGAGCGGCTGGTGCCGGGGTCGGGCGGCATCCCGCTCGCCGATATCTGGGCGACGTTGCCGGCGGGCCTGCCGGTGAGCATCGAACTCCCCAACGAGCCGCTCCGGCGGGTCGTCGGCACGGACGCGTGGCTCGCGCGGCTGGTCGCCGCCACCCGGGAGGTGCTCGCGCAGGTCCCGGCGACCACCGGACACTGAATTGTCCGCGCTACCGTTCTTGCATGCCCCGCCCCGACAACGTCCCCGTGTACACGATGCGCCAGCTGGCGGCGTTCGTGGCGGTGGCGGAGACCGGGACGATCAGTGGTGCGGCCGAGCGGATGCACCTGTCGCAGTCGGCGTTGTCCGCGGCGGTGACGGACCTGGAGAAGGCACTGAAGGCGCAGTTGTGTGTGCGCCGGCGGGCCCGCGGTGTGCAGCTGACCCCGACGGGGGAGGCGGTGCTGTCGCGGGCGCGTGCCCTGTTGCAGCAGGCGGGGGAGTTGCAGGCCGACGCATCCGGGGAGGGCGGTGTCGTGGCGGGGCCGATCGCCGTCGGCTGCTACCCGGCGCTCGGCCCGACGATCCTGCCGTCGATGTTGTACGCGTTCACCGCGGAGTACCCGCGGGCGTCCGTGGAGTTCCGGGAAGACACCCAGAACCGGTTGCGGACGCAGCTCGAGGGCGGCGAACTGGACGTCGCCATCGTCTACGACCTCGACCTCTCCCCGGAGTGGCAGACCGTGCCGCTCATGACCCGCGAGCCGATGGTGGTGCTCGGGGCGGAGCATCCGCTGGCGGGTGTCGACGGGCCGGTGCGGCTCGCGGATCTGGCCGAGCACCCGATGGTGCTGCTGGACGCGCCACCGAGCACCAACCATGCGATGGACGTCTGCCGGGAGGCCGGATTCGCGCCCCGGGTGGCGTATCGGACCGCGAACTTCGAGACGGCGCGGGCCTTCGTCGGACGCGGTCTGGGGTGGACGCTGCTGCTGCAGCGACCCCGGGTGGATGTCACGTACGAGGGGCTGCCCGTCGTCGTGAAACCGATCGCCGACCCGAAACCGGCGTCGGTGGCCGTGGTGGTGGCGTGGCATCAGGAGGCGACGCTGAGCCGGGTCGCGCGGGCATTCATCCGGTTCGTCACACCCTGAGCTGCGCATTCACGACTTCCACGGTTTTTCTGCAATTCATGTGGGGATAGTTCCGCTTTTCAGATGTATGTGAGTCGGGTCATTGTTTTCCGGTAGCGCGATGAGTGCGCGCGCAGCAGAACCGGGAAGGCAGACGATGACGGCAATCACCGAGGCGACACCGCCGGTGTCTCACAAGGAAGCACGCAGGGCAGTCCTGTCGAGCTTCGTCGGTACCGCGATCGAGTGGTACGACTTCTTCATCTACGGCACCGCCGCAGCCCTGGTGATCGGACCGCAGTTCTTCCCCGGCGCGTCGACGTTTGCCGGAACCCTCGCCGCATTCGCCACGTTCGCGGTCGGCTTCATCGCCCGCCCGATCGGCGGTGTCGTCATGGGCCACTTCGGTGACCGCATCGGGCGCAAGTCGATGCTGGTGCTGTCGCTGACGATGATGGGCGCCGCGACCGTCGGCATCGGCCTGCTCCCGAACTTCGAGGCCATCGGGGTGGCCGCACCCATCCTGCTGGTGGCGTTGCGGTTCGTCCAGGGCATCGGTGTGGGCGGCGAATGGGGCGGTGCGGTGCTCATGGCCACCGAGCACGCCCCGGAAGGCAAGCGCGGACTGTACGGCGCGGCACCGCAGATGGGCGTTCCGGCCGGAGTGATCATGGCGAACGTCGTGTTCCTCGCCGTCACCCAGCTGCTGTCCGACGACGCGTTCCAGACGTGGGGCTGGCGGGTGCCGTTCCTGATGAGCGCCGTGCTCGTCGGCGTCGCGATGTGGATTCGGCTCGGCGTCTTCGAGTCCCCGGCGTTCGCGGAGGCCAAGGAGAGCGACACGATCGTGAAGATGCCGATCGTCGAGGTGCTGACCCGCAACTGGCGGACGGTCCTGCTCGCGGCGGGCACGTTCATCGCGACCAACGGCATCGCCTACGTGTTCATGGTGTACGTCCTGACGTACGGCACGAAGGAACTCGGCTACAGCCGAGCCACGATGCTTACACTGCTGATCGCCGCGTGCCCGGTCTGGATGGCGGGCATGGCCCTGTCGGCCTGGAAGTCGGACGTGCTCGGCCGGCGCCGCGTGTACACGTGGAGTTCGATCGCACTGGTGATCGTGGCCGCGGTGTTCTTCCCGCTCATCGACACGGCGTCGATCCCCGTCATGCTGCTCGCGATGATCGTGATGGCGGCGGTCCTCGGCACCACCGCGGGGCCGCAGTCGGCACTGTTCGCGGAACTCTTCCCCGCCCACATCCGCTACAGCGGTGCGTCTCTCGGCTACCAGATCGGCGCCATCCTCGGCGGTGGGCTCGCACCGTTCATGGCGACGTGGCTGTTCGAAGCGTTCGGCACCTCGACGGCCGTCACCGCCTACTTCGTGGTGATCGCCGTGGTCAGTCTCGTCTCGATCCTGCTGTTGCCGGAAACCACCACCAAGCGCCGGAAAGCGGAGGCCGCCTGACATGTCCACCTACTTTCAGCCACAGAAGTACCCGGCGACGGAGTTCGCGTCGACCGGTGCAACCGACGAGGCCCTGCCCGTCGTCGTCGTGGGCGCGGGACCGGTCGGCATGGGCGTGGCACTCGGCCTCGCGCAGCGCGGCATCCCCGTCACCGTGCTCGAGGCCGCCGACCAGGTGTCGTTCGGCAGCCGCGCCATTTGTATCTCCCGGCACAGCCTCGAGGTGGCCGCCCGGCTCGGCTTCGGGCCGGAACTCGAGAAGATCGTGCTCCCCTGGGTGGGTGGGCGCAGCTTCTACCGCGACGAACAGGTGCTGCACTTCGAGATGGCGCACGGCGACCACGACGTCCGCGGGCCCATGGTCAACGTGTCGCAGTCCGAGATCGAGCAGATCATGACGGACACACTGCTCGCGCACCCGCTGATCACTTTCCACTGGTCGTCGAGCGTCGCCGGGGTGCTGCGGTCGGACGAGGACGTGACGCTCGACGTCGACACCGCGTTCGGTGCGCGCCGCCTGCGCGCGCGCTGGGTGGTGGCCGCCGACGGCGGTCGCAGCCGAATGCGTGAACTCGCCGGAATCCGGTTGCAGGGAAACAGCTATCAGGGTAATTACGTCATCGCCGACATCCACTGGGAATCGACGCTGCCCGCCGAGCGGATGGTGTGGTTCGACCCGCCGAGCAACCCCGGCTCGACGATCATCATGCATCAGCAGCCCCGCGACATCTGGCGCATCGACTACCAACTCGACAGCGCCGACGACGCCGAACTCGAGACACAGGAAGACCACATCCGCGACCGGATCACCCGGCACCTCGACTGGCTCGAGAACGACGTGCCGTGGACCCTCGAATGGCACGGCTTCTACCGCGCGCACGCGCTCGCGCTGGACGACTTCACGCACGGTCGCATCCTGTTCGCCGGGGACGCCGCCCACCTGGTGCCGATCTTCGGAGTCCGCGGGCTGAACTCCGGCATGGAGGACGCCGAGACCCTGGCCTGGACCCTGGCCGCCGTCGTCCACGGGACCGCGGGCGAGTCTCTCCTGCAGGCGTATTCGGCCGAACGGCGCGCCGCCTGGCAGCAGAACGTCGACAACGCGGGCAAGTCGACGCTCATCATGTCGCCCGGCAGCCACGGCTACCGCACCACCCGCGACGCGGTGCTGGCGCTGGCCACGACCCGTCCGGAGTTCGGTCACCTCGTCAACCCGCGGCAGTCGAGTGCGACGCACGCGCACCTGTCGCCGCTCACGTGGCCGGTGGCCGAGGGGACGACCGGCGTGCTGCCCGGGGATCCGATGGAGGACCGGCGCGTCCGCGTCCGCGTCACCACCGCCGACGGGTCGGTGCAGTCTTCGCTGAACCGTGTCCGGGGAACGGGTTTCGCGGTGCTCGGTGTCGGAGTCGACCCGGCCGGTGCTCGGATGATCGCCGCACACGCGTCCGCGCTCGCAATGGCGCTGTCGCCGGAATCGGTGCGGGCGGTCGTCGTCCCGGCACCGGGGGCGGCGGTGGACGGGGCGGCCGACCTGACGGTCCTCGACGACCCCGACGGCGCGTTGGCGCAGGCCCTCGGCGCATCCGCGGGTGAGTGCTTCGTGATCCGCCCGGACGGACTCGTCCTGTGCCGGGTCCGGGACCTGTCGCTACTCGGCGACGTCCGCGATCACCTGAAAACGGCAACCGCCCCCGCGCTGGGCGTCGTCCCCACTCATACGGAGACGACGGCGACGCCGGACGAACTGCTGCGCGAGAACGTGTGGATGGGACTGTCCGAGGCGCTCGACCAGGCGGGCGAATCGGACCGCGAGGGATTCCTGACCCGGCTCGCGCTGCTGCTCGGATCGCAGTCGGGCCGGCGGGAGTTCGAGGAAGCACTGGCCGCCGCCTCCCACGTGAGTGGCAAAGTGTCCTCAGGCACGCCGCGGCACTCACATGCGGACGCTTAGCCTGGGAGCATGGCGCACCCACAGTTCCTGAACTCGCCCAAGTCCTTCGTCGTCGACGCGCTCCGCGGGGCCGTCGCCACCACCGACGACCTCGAATGGCATCCGGAACCGGGATATCTCACACGGCGGGAACCGTTGCGCGCCGGGCAGGTCGCGTTGCTGTCGGGCGGCGGGTCCGGGCACGAACCGTTGCACGCCGGGTTCGTCGGCCGGGGCATGCTCACCGGAGCCTGCCCCGGCCTCATCTTCAGTTCACCCAACGCACTGCAGGTGCGGGCCGCCACCCGGGCCGTGGACGCGCGCGGCGGCGTCGTGCACATCGTGAAGAACTACACCGGCGACGTCCTCAACTTCCGCATCGCCGGCGAACTGGCGGCGGAGGACGGCATCACGGTCGAGCACGTGCTCGTCGACGACGACGTCGCCTCCGAACAGGAGGACGGGCCCGGACGTCGCGGCACCGCGGCCACGATCGCGGTCGAGAAGATCTGCGGCGCTTCGGCCGAGCGCGGAGACGACCTCGCCACCGTCGCGGAGTTCGGGCGACGCACCGCCCGGAATTCCCGCAGCATGGCGGTCGCGTTGAGAGCGTGCACGGTCCCGGGGGCGGACTCGCCGTCGTTCGACCTCCCCGACGGGCAGATCGAACTCGGGATCGGCATCCACGGCGAACGCGGAACCGAACGGGTCGACGCGATGGGGGCGGCCGAACTGGTCCGCCGGCTCATCGACCCCGTGCTCGCCTCGCTCGGCGTGGAGCGGGGCGAGCCGGTGATCGCGATCGTCAACGGGCTCGGCGCGGCCCATCCGCTGGAGCTGCAACTGCTGTTCGGTGAACTCGCCGACCACCTCGCGGAGCGGGGTGTGGTGATCCGGCGCTCGCTGGTCGGCAGCTTCGTCACCGCCCTCGACATGGACGGCGCGTCCATCACGCTGGTGCGCTGCGACGAGCAGCTCCTCGACCTGTGGGACGCACCGACCGCCGCACCGGGATGGCCCAACGCCCCGGCCGGTGAATTCCGCGGCATCGCAAACGAATCCGAGGTGCGGTTCCGGTCGAACGTCGCCTCCCGTGAGGACGAGCCGGAGGTGTCCGGCACCGCCGACACACTGGGCCGTGCGCCGGTGGGCGCGTGGATCGGCGCGTTCGTGGAGAAGGTGCTCGCCGAGGAGGCGAACCTCACCGACCTCGACCGCCGCGCAGGCGACGGGGACTTCGGCACCAACATGGCGGCCGCACTCGACCACGTCGACGTTCCCAGGATCCGCGACAGCTACTCCCCGCCGACGGTGTTCGAGTCACTGTCCGACGCCTATCTCGGTCACGCGGGCGGCACGTCGGGCGCGCTGTTCGGTGTCTGGTTCCGGCAGTTCTACCGGGTGGCCGCCGACGCACCGCACGGTCTTGACCTGAAGGCGATCGCCGCCGCGGCACGGGCGGGCCTCGACACGATCCAGGAACTCGGCGGGGCGCAGCCCGGAGACAAGACGATGATCGACGCCATCGACCCGGCCGTCGCCGCCCTCGAATCGGCCGCCCCGGCCGGGAAGAGTCCGGCCGACGGTCTGGCCGAGGCCGCGGACGCCGCCGCACGTGGCGCCGAGGCGACCGCGGACATCACCGCGCGGCGCGGCCGGGCCAGCTACATCGGGGAGGCGGCGCGCGGCGTCGTGGACCCCGGTGCCCTGGTGCTGTCGTGGTTCTTCGCCGAGGCGGCGGAAGCGGCCCGCGCGGTCGGGTAGTCACCGTGCGCCGGGCTCGGCACGTAAGGTGAGGGGAAGAACGCCGAGTCGTGCTGCGCAAACCCGTCGCCACACCTCTCTCCACCTGCATACGGGACGCAGAATCAGGGACGGACACGTAGACAGTGGAAGACACCGCCAGCCGGGGAATCCAGGCTTTCATCGCCGATGTCGTGGAACGGGGCGGCAAGGCAGTCCGGCTCACCCACTCGCGACGTAACCCCGTCCAGGTCTGGGGCGACGACGGCACGAGCTGCATCGTGCGGGTGCGCTCCAAGCTCAGCGGTGACTGGCAGGCCCGCAAACAGGACGAATCGCTCGACGACGACGACACCGGCTCGCAGTTCTGGGTGTTCGTGGATCTCGCGAGTTCGCCGGAGGAGTTCTTCGTCGTGCCCTCGTCCGAGGTGGCCGACGACATCCGCGCCGAGGTGGATCTGTGGATGATGGACACCCCGGGCCGCACGCGGACCGGACACCACGCGATTCCGCTGAGCCGGGTCGCGCACGGTCGCGGGCGCTGGGATCTTCTCGGGCTGGCGGGGGAGAAAGACCCCAGCCGCTACAGCGACGCGCAACGCGCCACGACGGCGGCCACGTTGCGCGCCGACGCCGTCGCGCGCGCCTCCGCCCGGAAGAAGCCGGCCAAAGCGACCGCGGCGTTGGAGGAACTGACCGATACCCGCCTCGAGGTCGTGGCCGACTTCGAGGGTTATCGGCTGGTCGGACGGTTCGACCCCGACACGCAGACTCTGGAGATCATGCGCGGACCGATGCAGGGCCGCCGGTTTCCCGACCCCACGACCGCGGCGACCGCCGTTGCCAGTCACATCAGCGGAGACATCGAAACCCACGACGGCTGGGAATTCTGGCGCACCGAACAAGGTGATCGAATTCCCATGGGACAGAACAGCATCCGATAGTCGCTGAGAGTTCCCTGAAACTGTTCCGGCGCGCGGCGGTTGAGAATACCCTGAGGTGGGTACCGCAGACATGATCCGCCGCGCATCGGCGGTAGTGGCCACGGCCGATGGGAGTTCGTCATGCGAATCGTCGACGGCACAGCGCACGCCGTGTCAGGTGCTGCGAACGCGACGACCAGCGCGGTCGGTGCGGTCGGCGGCGCCGCGATCGGCGGTGTGGTCGGCGGAGTCCGCGGGGCGGCGAGCGGAGCCCGGTCCGGCATGGAGAGCGGCAGTCATTCGACGCCCGCCGCCGCCCTGACCCTGGCCGCCGTCGGCGCGGCGGGACTGGTCGAGTGGCCGGTGCTGGTCACCGTGGGCGGGGCGGCGCTCGTGCTGCGGCAGTTCGGCGCAGGTTCCAGGCAGTAGCTGCCGTGGGAGTCGGTCGATACCTCCGCGCCACCGCATCCCTGCCGGTGCGCGGCGCCGGTGTCGGACTCGGGGTGGCGTCCTACGGGGGCACGGTCGCTGCCGATCTGATGGCGACCACCGCACGGACCGCGACACACATCGCTACCGAGGTGCTCGGAGGAACCCCCGCCCGCCGCACGAGTTCCGGACACGGCCGTGCCTGGATCGAGGTCCGCGGACTCGACGGACCTCGCGGGGACGACGTGGCCGCGACCGTTCTCGGCGCCGTCCGGGAGACCGCCGGTGTGGGGGGAGCCGAACTCAACCGCGCGCTGTCCCGGCTGGTGGTGACGGTCGACGAGCACGGACCGTCGGTGGCCGCGTTGTGTGCCGTGGTCGCGGGCGCGGAGGATGTCGCGCGACCGATCGCTCGCGGCGCCGTCCGTGACCGGCCCGGAGAACTTCCCGGCGACGACGTCGCACTCGCCGAACGCGCGCTCGCACTGGCCGCCGTCACGACGGGGCTGGTCGCGGCCGCCGGCCTTCGCCTGCTGCCGATGCCCGCCCTGCCGTCGGCGGTGCCTGCCGCCGCCGTCACGTTCGTCAACTATCAGCCCCGATTGCGCAGCATGGTCGAGAACCGGCTCGGGCCGGACGCCGCCGAACTGCTGCTCGCCACCGCTCAGGCCGTCGGCGACGTGCTGCGGCGGGCACCTGCGTCACTCGCCGTGGACGTGGCACTGCGGTCGGCGATCACGGCGGAGGCGTGGTCGGGCCGGCGGGTATGGCACCGCCGCGAACCCGAACTGGCCCGGCACCCCGTGGACGACACGGATCGCCCCGCCCGCGCGCGCGGCACATCGGGACCGGTCGAGCGGGACGTCGACCGGGCGGCGATCGCGCAGTGGGTCGGCGCGACCGCGGTGGGGGCGGCGACCCGAAGTGTCGCAGGCGCCGCGGACGCGGCCCTGGTCGCCGCGCCGAAGGCGGCGCGCACCGCACGCGAGGCCTTCGCCGCGACGCTCGGCCGTGGATTGGCCGATCGCCACACCGTGCTGGCCCTGCATCCCGGCGCGCTGCGCTGCCTGGACCGGGTCGACGCGGTGGTCGTGGACCCGTCGGTGTTGCACACGGCCGAGCTCCGGGTGAGCGGCATCCGTGCGGTTCGGGACGCCGACCGGACGAGAGTGTGGGAGGCCGCGCGTTCTGCCGTGGGGGCAGGCGCTCTCGGGGTGGGCTGGCACGCGCTGACCGACCTTACGGACGATATCGCCGCGGCAGCCGTGGACGAAGATTCCGCTGTCCTGGTGACCCCCGCCCACCACCCGAGCGCGGCGGCCGTGCTCGCGCAGGCGCGCACGTCGGGCGCCCAGGTGGTGTCGGTGAACGTGGACACGCTCGGCGGACTCCGCTCGGCGTTCGACGATCTGCTGCCCTCGAGCGGGTCACTGGACGCGGACCTTCGCGACGCCGTCGCGCAGTTGCAGGCGAACGGCGCGACGGTCGCGGTGATCGCCGGCCGGGCGCCGCACGCCCTGTCGTCCGCCGACGTCGGGATCGGTGTCCTCGTCGACGACGCCCCGCCACCGTGGTGCGCGGACCTGCTGGTCGACGATCTCGTCGGAGTATGGCGGGTGCTGCGGGCCCTGCCGGACGCGCGGACGGCGAGCCGGCGCGGTGTCGAGATCGCAACGGCGGCGTCGATGCTCGGTGCGCTCGTCATGCTGCCCGGAGTGCGTGGCCGCGGACCCGGACCCGTCACGGTCGGCGCGGCGGCAGGATTGTGGACGGGGCATTCCCTCGCGCGCAGTGTGCTGCGGGCCGAGGTTCCACCCGCCGCCCCGGTTCACGCCTGGCACGAGATGCCGGTGCCGGACGTGCGCCGCCTGCTGCCCCCGCGCGACGAAGAGGATGCCGCGGTCTCCCGGCGTCGCTCGGTGAATCTGGTGCTGACCCCGGTCGAGGCGATCGGGCGGCTCACCGCGTGGCCGGTCGGGCTGGCCTGGGATTTCGGTCGGGTGATGCGGACGGAACTGGCGGATCCGCTGACCCCCGTCCTCGCCACCGGATCTGCGGCGAGCGCCCTGCTCGGGTCGCCGATCGACGCGGTGCTGGTGGGCTCGGTGCTGGCGGGCAACGCCGCGCTGTCGGCCGTGCAACGGCTGCACGCGGAACGTCTGCTGAACCGGTTGCTGGCGGCGGGCGATCCGCCCGCACACCGCGTCGCCGGGTCCCCGGAGCGCCGGGTGACCGAGCAGGTGGAGGCCTCGCGGTTGCGGCCGGGCGACGTGATCGAGATCGGTCCCGGCGAGGTGGTGCCCGCCGACGGCAGGCTGGTCGAGGCGTCCGGCGTCGAGGTCGACGAGTCCTCGCTCACCGGGGAATCGCTGCCGGTGAGCAAGCAGACGTCGCCGACTCCGGGCGCACCGCTCAGCGAACGTGCCTGCATGGTGTTCGCGGGGACCACGATCCTCACCGGCACGGCGACGGCGATCGTCACCGCGGTGGGCGATACAACGGAAGCGGGACGCGCGGGCGCGCTCACCCCGGCGAGTGCGTCGCACGTGGGTCTGCAGGCGCAGCTCAGAAGCCTCACCGACCGGGTGCTGCCCGTCAGTGTGGGCGGCGGCGCCCTCGTCACCGCCGTCGGGTTCCTGCGCGGCACCGGACTGCGGCAGGCGGTCACGAGTGGTGTCGCGGTCGCGGTGGCGGCGGTTCCCGAGGGTCTGCCGCTCGTCGCGACCCTGGCGCAGCAGGCCGCCGCACGCCGACTGACGGGGTCGGGCGCGCTGGTGCGGGCGCCCCGTTCCGTCGAGGCGCTCGGCCGCGTCGACGTGGTGTGCTTCGACAAGACGGGCACCCTGAGCGAGAACCGACTGCGGGTCATCACCGCCGTCCCGGAGTCGGGGTTCGATCGCGAGGACGTGCTCGTGTGCGCGGGCCGGAGCGCGGTGACCCCCGACGGCAGTCCGGCCGCACACGCCACCGACGCCGCGATCGCCGACGCGGCAGTGGACCTGCTACCGCAGGGGGAGGACCGGAGCAGTTACCTTCCGTTCCGGTCCGGACGGTCCTACTCCGCCTCGCTGTCCGGGACACACGTGTCGTTGAAGGGTGCGCCGGAGGTCGTGGTCGCGGCGTGCACCGGAATCGACGCGGACGAGGTCCACGACACCGTTCTCGGCATGGCTGCTGACGGGTTACGCGTCATCGCCGTCGCCCGCCGGACCGTCACGCCCTTCCAGGCGCGTCGCGCGGCCGACGACACCGCGGTGCTCGACGATCTGTGCGGCAGTGGGCTGCAACTCGTCGGACTGCTCGGGCTGGCGGACACCCCGCGCCCCGAAGCGGCCGGACTGCTCCCGGCATTGGAAGGGCTACAGGTCGGGGTCCGGCTGATCACCGGCGACCATCCCGTCACGGCCACCGCCATCACGAAAGAGCTGGGACTGGCGGTGTCGTCCGAGCAGGTGATCAGCGGGACCGACTGGGACACCCTGTCGCACCGGGGGCAGGAGAATGCCGTCGAGAAGTGCGTCGTCTTCGCCCGGATGTCGCCGGAGAACAAGGTGCAGATCGTGCAGACCCTCGAGCGTGTCGGTCACGTCTGCGCGATGGTCGGCGACGGCGCCAACGACGCGGCCGCGATCCGGGCGGCCAGCGTGGGGATCGGTGTCAGCTCGCGCGGCAGCGACCCGGCCCGCAGCGCCGCGGACGTGGTGCTCCTCGACGGCCGCGTCGACGCGTTGCTCGACGCCCTCGACGAGGGCCGTCAGCTGTGGCGGCGGGTGCAGGCGGGAGTGTCGGTGCTGCTCGGCGGGAACGCAGGCGAGGTGGCGTTCGCCCTGATCGGCAGTGCGATCGCCGGACGGTCGCCGCTGACGGCGCGTCAGCTCCTGCTGGTGAACGTGCTCACGGACGCCCTGCCCGCGGCCGCGCTCGCGGTGAGTCCGCCCAACGAACAGGCCCGGGGAGAGGGCCGCGGCCCGGACGGTGCGGCGCTGTGGCGGACAGTCGCGATCCGCGGCGCCGCCACCGCGGCGGGCGCGACGACGGCGTGGGCGCTGGCGAGCGTGACGGGCAGGCAACGCCGGGCGTCGACGGTCGGGCTGGTGGCGCTGGTCGGCACACAGCTGGGTCAGACGCTCATCGATTCGCGGAGTCCGCTCGTGGTGCTCACCGCGGGCGGTTCACTCGCCGCACTCACCGTCATGGTCAGTACTCCCGGTGTCAGTCAGCTCCTCGGTTGCACCCCGCTCGGACCGGTCGGGTGGGCCCAGGCGCTCGGCTGTGCGGGTGCGGCGACCGCGGCGGCCGCGTTCGCACCGGGGCTGCTCGAAAAGCTTGTGGGCGATCAGTCGACGATCTCGATCACGCCCGCCCGCAGCAGTACGGCGTACACCTCCCGCAGCGGTGGGGTGAGCACGCGGGTGACCACCCCGGTCAACGGGTCCCCGGCTGCGGAGAAGACACCGGCAGCGGTCTGGGCGACGGAACTCAGCACAGCGGACACGGTCCGCGATCAAGGTGGCTGACCGGGAAACGGCACGGACAAGGGAGACGAACTATGGCCCAACGAACGTCGGAGGCGGAATCGCAGAGCGACGCCGTCCAGCGGGTGCGGGAGGCCCACAGCTTCGCGGTGCAGCTACCGATCCTCGGCAGGGTGCCGCTGCCGCGTCCCGAGCAACTGGCATTCTTCGCGGCGATCGGCTTGCTCGCCGCAGTCGAGATCATCGAATGGCCGGTCGCCCTGACCATCGCGGCAGGGCACATCCTGATCACCGATCAGCACAACCGCGCCGTCCAGGAGATCGGGGAGGCCCTGGAAGGCGCGTGACGCGGAGGTCCGGATCAGGCGGGCGGACAGGCCGGTGACGTCAGCTGCGCGATCGCCACGATGGAACATGCCGTCGCCTTCGACAATCTCCACGTCCCGTTCTCGCCGGGCACGAAGATGGCGGGCAGGGTGTTCTGCTGCACCTGGCCGTTGATCGTCAGCTGCAGCTGCGCGCTGGCGCTGCCGTCGCCGTTATCGATCACCGGGTCCAGTACCTGGACCTGCGCACCTGCCTGCTGGGCGGCGGCGGCGACCTGATTGAACAGGTTCGGGTCCTGCTCCGAACCCTCCACCATGGCGATCTTCTCCTCGAGGGGAGTGGCCGGGTCGAGGCCCTTCGCCAGCAGGGCGTTGAGGTCGGCCGCGGTCGGCAGTTCGAGTTCGGCGCTGGTCTCGGCGGCTGCAGTGGTCGTGGACGTGGTGGTCGCGCTCGGCCCGGAAGACTCGTCGGAACCACAAGCGGACATCGTGAGGGCTGCGGCGATCGCTACCGCGGCAACCGTGATTTTGCGGATCGTCAACTCAGTTACCTCTTCGTATCTCGGTGCGCTGGTCGTTCGGTCTCACATCGAGTCTGAAGGTTTGGGCAGCGTCGCGCCGTCGAAGCCAGAGAATTCTCAGACTTCGACCGAATTCAGGCCGCCGTGCCGAACGCGCCACGGTACGGAGTGGCGTGGCTCCACTGCAGAGCGGCAGCGGTGACGTCGGACGCGGGAAGGTCGTGGTGATGGGTCTGGATGAACGCGATCAGTGCGCGGGCGGTGCGGGCGAGGGCGACCTTGTGCCTGCGGGACGTCTCCGCGAGTTCGGTGAACGCGTCGTTCTCGGAGCATCCGCGGTAGGCGATGAGGATGCCGACCGCGATGTCGACGGCCGTGCGGGTGGAGTAGCTGGGCGCTGTCATGAGTGTTCTCCCAACCTGCGTCGCAATGGGTACAACTCCATCCTCCCGCACTCGGTAGGACGTCGAAAGGGTTCGAATCTCCTCGAGCCTTCCTCGTGCGAGTTCTTCACCCAGGTTTTCCCTTACGGTAGGGGCATGGCTACCGTCTGGACGATCCCGATCGACATCACTTCTCGCTGGCTCGACAATTCCGAGGTCCAGACTTTCCTCGCGTCCAACGACCTGGACAACGCGGCACCCGACCCCCGGGTGCGGTTCGCGCAGTTCGCGGACGTCACGAAGTCGCTGGAACGCCACATCGGGCACACCTTCTCCTCGGTGCAGGGCGCGGCCACCGCACTCTTCGACGGCATCGACGGCGGCGTCCCCGTCGCGTTGAAACTGGCGGCGCTGCGCCTGATCCTGAAAGAGGTGTATCAGACCCGTCACGCGCCGCAGCCGTTCCCGAAGCGGGTGGGCGAGGAACTCGGCACCTACGTCTACGCGCTCCTCGATCCCCGCAACAGGTCGGTGTTCTACGTCGGCGCCGGGCGGGGCACCCGGGTGTACGGCTACGTGTGGGAGGCGTTGGCCGAGAACGAGCACCGGCAGACGCTCGAGGATCCGGAGACCGACAGCGCTGAGGTGAAGGCCGCGACCATCGCCCGCATCCGCGAGATCTACGACTCCGGCCACGAGGTCGAGCATTACATCGTGGCGCATCGGATCGCCGACACCGGTGACGTCGCCGGTGCGGTGCGGGGCGGAATCGTAGGCGCGTTGGGGCTGAACGAGGGTGCGGTGCTCAGCAATCTCGCCGGTGGCGCGGGCGAGCATCGTGCGGTGCCCGTCGACGACCTCGTGTTGCAGTACGCAGCAGAACCCGTCCCGAACCTGCCGACTCCCTGCGTCGTCCTCGAGGTGCCCGCCGCGTCCCGGCGCGGCGTGACGCCGGAGGAGGTGTACGAACTGTCCCGCGGCGCGTGGGCGGCAGGCGCTGCCGTCCGCAACACCGACGACATCCCGGTGATCGTGTTCGCGGACAACATCGTTCGTGCCGCATACCGTGCCAAGTCCTGGTCCTCGGTCGCCCGACCGGGCGACGCGGCGCTGTGGCGGTTCACGGGCGAGCCCGACACCGAACTGGAGAGCCAATTCGTGAACAAGCGGATCGTTCCCGCCAAGGTCGGTCTGAAGAAGTGGCCCACCCACGGCTGGGTTCCGCACCTCACCCAGGCGCGCCCCGGCCGCTGACGTGAGTGGCGAAGCGTGCCCCGGCACACTTTGCCACTCACCTGCAGAGTGTGGCCTCCCGAGTCGGTGGGTTGTGGTAAGTCTGAGCCGACCGGAGTTGGGGAGCGAAGGGAGGCCACGTGCTCGTACTGCATCGCGCCGAGCGTTCCACCACTCTCGCGTCGGCTCTCGGCGACGTGCTCGCGACCCCGCTGCCCGATCCGTTCGCCCGGGAGGTCGTCGCGGTCCCGGCGAAGGGGGTGGAGCGCTGGCTCACGCAGCGCCTCTCGACCGCGCTCGGTGCCCGGCCCGACGTCGGCGACGGGGTGGCCGCGAACATCGACTTCCCGTCCCCGACCCGGCTCGTCGACGAATGCCTCGCCGCCGCCACGGGGGTAACCGCCGACGACGACCCGTGGAATCCGTCCCGCGTGCTGTGGTCATTGCTCGGCGTCGTCGACGACTGCCTCGGTGAGCCCTGGTGTGCCGTCCTCGCGAAACACCTCGGCCATGGCCTCCCGGATCGCGACCCGGACGATCACCGGCCGGGCCGGCGCTACGCCACCGCCTCACACCTGACCGATCTGTTCCGCAGTTACGCCGCACAGCGGCCGGCGATGCTGGTCGACTGGGCCGGAGGCCGCGACACCGACGGTGCGGGTGGTCCACTCGACGACGACCTTCTCTGGCAGGCCGAACTGTGGCGGCGGCTGCGTGAGCGTGTCGGCAGTCCCGCTCCCGCCGAGCGGCTCGACTCCGCCTGCGCCCGGCTGCGCGAGGAACCGGACCTCGTCGAACTCCCCGCCCGACTGTCGCTGTTCGGTCCGACACGCCTCGCGACCGATCAGATCGCGGTCCTCGCCGCCCTCGCCGTCAATCGTGATGTGCACCTGTGGCTTCCGCATCCGAGTCCCGCGATGTGGTCGTCGCTGTCCACGGCAGCCAGCGTTCTCGCACGCGCCGACGACGACACCGCGCTGTCCGTCGCCCATCCGCTGCTGTCGAGCCTGGCGCGGGACGTCCGCGAACTCGAGTCGAGGCTGACCCGCCTCGACGTCGACGACCTCCACCACGAGGGACCTGCGCCCCGCGACTCCCTGCTGGGGTGCCTGCAGGCGGACGTCCGGGACGACCGGGCGCCCGCGCTCGCCGAGTGCACGGCCGACGCGTCCGTCCAGGTCCACGCGTGCCACGGCCCGGCCCGCCAGGTGGAGGTCCTGCGTGAATGCCTCCTGCATCTCTTCGAGGACGATCCGACTCTCGAACCGCGCGACGTGCTCGTCATGTGCCCCGACGTCGAGTCGTACGCCCCGCTGATCCGGGCCGCATTCGGACAGGACGTGCTCGGGCATCCCGGCCATCGCCTCCGGGTCCGCCTTGCGGATCGCGCCCTGCACCAGACCAATCCGGTTCTCGCCGTGGTGTCGACGCTCCTCGAACTCGCCGACGCGAGGGTGACGGCGAGTCAGGTCCTGGACCTGTCGGCGGCCGCGCCGGTGCGCAGGCGGTTCCGGTTCGGCGACGACGACCTCGAACGGATCCGGGAGTGGGCGACCGCGACGGGCGCCCGCTGGGGAATCGGGCCGCGGCAGCGCGCCGCATTCGGTCTCGGCGAGTTTCCGCAGAACACGTTCACCACCGCGCTCGACCGAATCCTGCTCGGCGCCGCGGCCGACGAGTCCGAAGGCGAATGGCTCGCCCTGGCCCTGCCGCTCGACGACGTCGACAGCAACGACATCGACCTGACCGGGCGGCTGGCCGAATTCGTCGACCGGCTCGACGTCGCGCTGCGCGGGCTCGGCGGGCCGCAATCGGTCGCGGAATGGTCGAGCGCGCTCACCCGGGCGCTCGACCTCCTCGTCGACGTCAGCGCCGCCGACACGTGGCAACTCGCGCAGGCGCGACGAGAACTCGGGGCGGCGACGGAACACGGTGGCGACGCGGTCCTGCGACTGTCGGACGTGCGCGCCATGCTGGCCACCCGGCTCGCGGGCCGCCCCACCCGCGCGAACTTCCGCACGGGCGAGCTGACGGTGTGCACGATGGTGCCGATGCGGTCGGTGCCGCACCGTGTGGTCGTTCTCCTCGGCCTCGACGACGAGGTGTTCCCGCGGGGTGTGAGCGTGGACGGCGACGACGTGCTGGCCCGTAATCCCCTTCTCGGTGAACGCGATCCGCGCAGCGAGGACCGGCAGTTGCTGCTGGACGCCGTGATGTCGGCGAGGGAGAAACTCCTGCTGTTCTACACGGGCGCCGACCCCGTCACCGGCATGTCGCGGCCGCCGGCGATCCCGCTGTCCGAGCTGCTCGACGCGGTGGCGGCCACCGTCGGGAGCGATGCCCTGCCCGGCATCGTGACCCGGCATCCGTTGCAGCCGTTCGATGCACGCAACTTCCGGCCCGGGCACCCGTTCAGTTTCGACCGGGCGGCGCTGGCCGGTGCCCGCGCCGCGCAGCACCCGCCCGAACCGGAGCCCGCGTTCCTGCCTGCGCCGTTGGTGCCGCCGCCGCTGGGGGACGTCGATCTCGCCGACCTCATCGCGTTTCTGGTGCACCCGACGCAGGCGTTTCTGCGGCAACGGCTCGGGTTGCGGGTCCCCGACGTGGACGAGGACCTCGCCGACGCATTGGACGTGGCGCCCGATCCGCTGGCCCGGTGGGATCTCGGCCAGAGGATGCTCGTCGCGAGGCTGGCCGGAGTCGAACTGGCCGCCTTCCGCGCCGCGGAGTGGCGCCGAGGGACGCTGCCGCCGTTCAAGTTGGGGGAGTCGGTGCTCGGCGGAATCGAGCACGCGGTCGAGTCGCTCGTCGCCGTCAGCGGGTCCGTGCACGTCGGGCGCGCGGAGACCGTGGACGTCGATGTCGATCTCGGCTCCGGACGGCGCCTCACCGGCACCGTCGGCGGTGTGCACGGGTCGGTGATCGCGAGCACCACGTATTCGAAGCTGGGGCCGAAACACCGTCTCGCCGCCTGGGCGCAGTTGCTGGCGGTCGCGGCGTCCGACAACGAGACCGAGTGGACTGCGGTCACGACCGGCCGCGGTGCGTACAGCCGTCCGGCGTGGCGCTCGACCCTCACCGCACCCGAGAACGCAGTGGAAGAGTTGGTGCGACTCGTCGAACTGCGCGATCTGGGGCTGCACGCGCCGTTGCCGATCGCCACGGGCGCGTCGGCGGCCTATGCCGAACGACGCCACGGCGGCAGCAGCATGGAGGACGCGATCGAGGCGGCCCGGAAGGAATGGAGCAGTGACTTCGGTGACTCACGCGACCGGCACATCACATACGTGTACGGGGCTTCGCCCGGGCTCGACGTCCTCGGCGACACGGTGACCATCGAGAACTACGCCCGGCAGATGTGGGCGCCGCTGCTCGCCGCCGAGACGTTGGCGCAGCCGTGACCGGTGCGCGAGGCTTCGACCTCCTCGGTCCGCTGCCGGAGGGCACGACGGTGCTCGAGGCGAGCGCCGGCACCGGCAAGACGTACGCGATCGTCGGTCTGGCCGCCCGCTTCGTCGCCGAGGGTGGCGTGGACCTGTCGCAGCTGTTGCTGGTGACGTTCAGCCGGGCGGCCACGCAGGAGCTGCGGGAACGCACCCGTGAGCGGTTCGGTTCCGCCGCAGCCGCATTGGCCGATCCCGCGGCGGCGCGACTGAGCGCGGATCAACTGATCCGGCATCTCGCCGAAGCCGACACCGACGAGGTGACGCTGCGCCGCCGACGCCTGCTGCAGGCACTGTCGGACTTCGACGCCGCCACCATCGTCACCACCCACAGCTTCTGCCAGCGCATGCTCGACGGGCTCGGCATCGCGGGCGAACGCGACCCCGACACGGTGCTGGTCGAGGCCGCCGACGACCTCACGACGGAGGTGATCGCCGACCTGTACCTGCGGGCCTACAGTCGAGTCGAGTCGGCGCCGTTCACTCCGGCGGAGGCCACCGCGGCCGCCCGGGCGGCCATCTTCGACCCGCAGGCCGTGCTCGCCCCGGAAGATGCGCGGGGCACCCCGGCCGGGGATCGGGTGGCGTTCGCCGAGGCGGTGCGCGCCGAAGTCGAGCGGCGCAGACGCGCGGTGGGTCTGCGTGACTTCGACGATCTCCCGATGCTGCTCCATCGCGTCCTCAGCGATCCCGAGCACGGTGCGGCGGCCTGCCGGCGTGTCCGCGAACGCTACGGCGTCGTGCTCGTCGACGAGTTCCAGGACACCGACCCGCTGCAGTGGGACATTCTGCGCCGAACGTTCCACGGCAGCGGAACTCTGGTGCTCGTCGGCGATCCGAAGCAGGCCATCTACGCGTTCCGTGGGGCGGAGGTGCTCAGCTATCTGGACGCGGTGCGGTCGGCGGACCGTCACCAGGAGTTGACCACCAACTGGCGCAGCGATCAGGAACTCCTCGACGGGCTCGAATATCTGCACGGCGGGGCCGCGCTCGGGCATCCCGAGATCGTGGTGCACCGCGTCGACGGTGCGAGACCGAAGTCGCGTCTGACGGGTGCCGTGCCGCTGCGGCTGCGGTATCTGCCGAGGACCGGCGCCGGGCCGATCAACAAGTCGGGATACCCCGCGGTGGGGCCGCTCCGGAAGCGGATCGCGGCGGACCTCGCCGCCGACATCGTCGCCCTCCTCGACGGTGGCGCGACACTCGACGTCGGGGGGAGCGCCCGACTCGTCGAACCGGGCGACATCGCCGTCCTGGTGCGCACCAACGCGCAGATCACACTGGTCCACGACGCCCTCGACCGGGCGGGTGTGCCGTCCGTGCTCGCCGGCGGGGCCAGCGTCTTCACGACTCCGGCTGCGCAGCACTGGCTCTGGATTCTGCAGGCCATCGAGCAACCGCACCGTTCCGACCGGGTGCGGCTGGCCGCGCTCACCCCGCTGCTCGGGCACACGGCCGAGGAACTCGACGCTCGCGGCGACGACATCGTCGCTGAGGTCGGCGGGCAGCTCCGCGAGCTCGGCGCGGTGTTCGCGCAGTCCGGTTTCGCGGCCCTGTTCGAACGACTGTCCGCGGTCGGCGCGCTGGAGGCGAGACTGCTTCGGGTGGCAGCGGGTGAGCGGGCACTGACCGATCTCCGGCACGTGGCGCAGTTGCTCAACGGTGCCGCCGTCGAGCAGTCGCTCGGTCTGACGGCCGTCACCCGCTGGCTCACCGAACGGATGAAGGATCCGTCCTCGGGTGGGGTGGACCGCAGCCGGCGACTCGACAGTGACGCCGCAGCGGTGCAGATCGCGACCGTCCACGCCAGCAAGGGCCTCGAATTCCCGCTCGTGTACCTGCCGTACGCCTGGGACGCCGCGAAGATCTCGAAACCGAGCAAACTGCTGCTGCACGACGACGACGGGCGACGCATCCTCGACGTCGGCGGTCCGGGCAGCCCCGGTTACGCGGACCGCAGGAACCGGCACGACGCGGAAGAGGCGGGGGAGGAGTTGCGGCTGCTGTACGTCGCCGTGACCCGGGCGATGTGCGGGCTCGTGGTGTGGTGGGCACCGGCGTTCACGACGGCGGGCGCACCGCTGCACCGGATGATCCTGGGGCGGCAGCCCGGGCAGCGGGAGGTCCCGCCGAAGGTCACCGTCCCCGAGGATCCGGTTGTCGCGGAACGGTTGTCCGCGTGGGGTACGGAAGCTGCGGAGACGGTGACCGTCGAGGCGGTGGGTTCCGACCCGATCGCGCGGGTCGGGTGGACACCACAGCGTGAGCCCAGCGGAGACCTGGAAGCCGCGCGCTTCCGGCGGCTGCTCGACACGCGCTGGCGTCGCACGTCGTACTCGGCGTTGACCGCATCTGCGCACGACGCGCCCGCGGTGGGCAGTGAGGCCGAGGTCGAGGAGAAGACGGACGAACCGGACGAGCCTCCGTTGCAGGCGCCGGCCGACGTCACTTCGGGGGTGCCGTCGACGATGAACGAACTGCCCGGCGGCGCGACGTTCGGCACGCTCGTCCATGCCGTCTTCGAGATCGTCGACACCGCGGCACCCGATCTGGAAGCAGAAGTCCTGCGGTGCTGCCGCGACGTGATCGCGTCGACGCTGTCGGACATCGACCCCGCCCAGCTGGCGACGGCGCTGCTGCCCGTGTTGCGGACTCCCCTCGGCGCGGGGGGCGAGCCCACGCTCGCCGACATCGCCCCCACAGACCTGCTGGCGGAGCTCGACTTCGAACTGCCGCTCGCCGGTGGCGACACACCCTCGCTCACCGTGATGCTCGACGGCGTCGGCAGGCTGCTGCGCACCCACCTTCCCGTCGACGATCCGCTGCGGTCGTACGCCGATGCCGTGCAGACACTCGAGCCGACCCCGCTGCGCGGATACCTCACCGGCAGCATCGACGTCGTGCTGCGGTTGCCCGGACCGCGGTACGTCGTGGTCGACTACAAGACCAATCGCCTCGCGCAGGGCGACCTGACCACCGCGCACTACACCCGCGAGAGGATGGCCGCCGAAATGTTGCGGGCGCACTATCCGCTGCAGGCGTTGCTGTATTCCGTTGCGTTGCATCGCTACCTGCGCTGGCGGCAACCGGACTACGATCCGGCGGTGCACCTCGGTGGTGTCCGGTATCTGTTCGTTCGCGGAATGGTCGGCCCCGGCACCCCGCCCGGCTGTGGTGTCTTCGACTGGGCGCCGCCCGCCGCGCTGATCACCGAGCTGTCCGATCTGCTGTCCGGGTCGGCCTCCGAGCGCGAGGGGACGCGATGACCGAGGTGCAGGTGGCGCAGCGCGGCAAGGGGATGCTGCGGGTCTTCAACGAGGCCGGTGTGCTGGCCGCCGCGGACGTGCACGTCGCGTTGCGGTTGTCGGCGCTCGGAGGCGAATCGTCGGAAGACGTCGTACTGGCGACGGCGCTGGCGGTGCGGGCGGTGCGGTCCGGCTCGGTGTGCCTGGACCTGACGCGGATTCGTGAGGTGACCGTCGACGAGGAGTCCGAAGTCGATCTCGACGCACTGCCGTGGCCGGACGACGGCACGGTCGTCGAGGCACTGCGGCAGAGCCCGCTGGTCACGGGTGGTTCGGCGGGTCCGCTGCGACCGCTGCGGCTCGTCGACACGGCCGAGGGCGGGCTGCTCTACCTCGACCGGTACTTCCGGCAGGAAGCGACCATCCGGCGGGTACTCGACCACCGCGCTGTCGGGCATCCCCTCGTCGACGAGCAGTCGCTGCAGGAGGGGCTGGACGCGTTGTTCCGCGACCAGCACGACCACGGGGCGCCGGCCCCGGCTCCGGATCGGCAGCGGATCGCCGCCGCGGTCGCCGCCACACAGTGGACGTCGGTGGTGGTCGGCGGACCCGGAACAGGCAAGACGCACACCGTCGCCCGGGTGCTGGCGCTGCTGACCAGGCAGCCCGGGCCGGGCCTCCGGATCGCGCTCGCCGCACCCACCGGGAAGGCCGCGGCGCGGTTGCAGGAATCGGTGCGCGAGCAGTCCGACGCACTCGGGTTGCCGCCCGACCTGACCGCGATGACGCTGCATCGGCTGCTGGGCTGGCAGCGCGGACGTGGTAGCCGGTTCCGCTACAACGCGAACAATCACCTGCCCTACGACGCGATCGTGGTCGACGAGACGTCGATGGTGTCGCTGACGATGATGTGCCGCCTCCTCGAGGCCGTCCGCCCGGACACCCGGCTGGTGCTCGTCGGCGACCCCGATCAGCTGACGTCCGTCGACGCGGGCGCGGTCCTGGCCGATCTCGTGGCCCGGCCGGTGACGGGAACCGAGAATCCGGTGCTCGCCAGGATCGTCGGCGATGACCTGGAGGCAGCCGACGACCCGCTCGAAGCCGCCTTGAGTGCGGGAGAACGGGACAGATTGCGGGGCGGAGTGGTGCGGCTCAGCCGCGGGCGGCGGTTCGGCGGCGGCATCGCGCAGCTGGCCGTCGCGGTGCGGAAGGGCGAACCGGACGAGGTCATGGAGATCCTGTCGAGCGGCTTCCCCGAGGTGTCGTTCCACGGTCCCGAAGATCTGGACGCACTGCGGGCGGACGTGGTGGGGACGGCCGCCTCGGTCACCGGGTCCGCGGAATCCGGTGATGCCCTTGCTGCACTGCGGCATTCGGAGGAGCACCGGCTGTTGTGCGCGCACCGCGAAGGTCCGTACGGCGTGCAGTGGTGGGCGCGGCAGGCGATGGAGTGGATAGGGGAGGCGACCGGGCAGCGACTGAACCCGGATCGCTGGTATCCGGGCCAGCCGCTGATGGTGTCTGCCAATGATCACGAAACGAAGATCTACAATGGCGACACCGGGGTGATCGTGCGCCGCGACGACGACGAACTCGTCGCCGCATTCGTGCGGGGCAACGAACCGTTCCTGTTGCATCCGACGCATCTGTCCGCCGTGCAGACGGTGTACGCGATGACGATTCACCGCAGTCAGGGCAGTCAGTACGACACGGTGTCCGTGGTTCTTCCCGGCGAGGCGTCGTCGCTGCTGACTCGCGAATTGCTGTACACCGCGATCACCCGGGCACGAAAGCACGTGCGGATCATCGGGTCCGAGGATGCAGTGCGGGCGGGAGTGCAACGTCGGGTGCTGAGGGCGAGTGGGCTTCGGAGGGCGATTCCGTAGCACGGCTCCGGAGGGAGGAGATCACGACGGCGAGAGTCGCGGACACGAAGACGACCTGCAGGAGTGTGCGGGGGATCAGCGCTTCGAACGGTCCCGTCGAGAGTTCCTCCACGGCGGCGTACACGTTCGCCGGGAACATCACGATCAGCAGGGCGGTGAGGCAGCCCGCCGCCCACGGCGCAGTGCGTCGTATCAGCAGTCCCGCGGCGCCGGCCAGTTCGAGCAGACCGGTCACGGTCACCAGCAGGCCGGGATTCGGCAGAGACGGCGGGACCATGTCGACGAGTTCCGCGCGCATCCCCACGAAGTGGGCCATGCCGGTCAGCGTGAACATGGCCGCGAGTCCGCCCCTCAGGGCAACGGGCCACGGCCGGAACCGGCGCACACCCGCCGCGCCTGCGACGAGGAGTGCCAGAGTGACGGCAACGAGGGCGATCAAGGGTTCCATGGTCCTTCTCCTGAATCGATCACTGTTCGTGGGTGTTGTTACTGCGGGACAGCCGGTCTCGGGCGCGGCTGAACTTCTGTGCGACGGGCACACGTGCGGTGGCGCGGGCCAGACCCATCGCCGGCGTGCCGACGTAGATCGACTCGGCGCGGTCCACCGGATAGGTCTCGTGCCAGACACCGACCGCACCGGGTGCCTTGCGGGCCCGCCGGTTGAATGCGGCCCAGGCCGGACGATGCTTCGCTTGGCTGTCACTGGCGTAGGCGTACAGCTTGTCGACGGAGTTCCAGTACTGGATCACTGTCGGGCCGCGGCCCTCGAACGTCAGGCGGTAGCCCATCAGACCCGAATCCGGGTCTTCGGACAGCTCACGCAGCATCCTCGGCATCGCGAGGAAAGTGGGCAGCCACAGGTCCGGTCGCCAGGGTCGGTTGATGGTCATCCCGATCAGGAAGACCACCAGTTCGCCGTCGTAGTGGTGCGTCGAACGGGTGGGGTCGATCGTCGTCATCGGATGCCTCCAAGGTTGGATACCGCTACTATCTAATAGTGGATAGTGAGAGTATCCAATGTCAAGGGGTGTGGGCATGCAAAAAAACCCGGGCCGCGCAGTGCGCGGCCCGGGTGACTGGGTCAGGAGCGAATTACGGCGACGGCGGTGTCGGTGTCACCGGGACGACCGAGGCGAGTGCGCGCTCGTGGGCGTCGGTGGACCATTCGGGTTCGGTCGTGATGTTCATGTCCCCGACGATCGTGCCGAAGAAGTCGATGTCCGTGCTGTACAGGATCACCGCGTTGCGCTGCGAATCCGTGAAGTTCGTGCCGGTGATGTTCGCGTCGCTCAGGTTGGCGTACGACAGATTCGCGGCGGCGAAGTTGGTGCCGGTGAGGTTCGCCCGTTTCATGTTCGCGCCCGACAGGTCGGCGAAGCTCAGGTTCAGGCCCGCGAGATTCGCGGAACTCAGATCGGCGCCGGGGCAGGTCGTGCGATCGTCGGGATGTGGATTCGCCACAATCCTGCAGCCGTTGATCTCGGTGAGGACGTCCGCCGCGGCCGTTCCGGTGCCCGCAGTGAGTGCGGCACCCCCGGCCAGCGCGACCGCACCCAGTGTCAGAGCCCTGAAATGTGTCCTGCTCATGCCGGACCGCCCCCTCGCGTAGAACCTCAACCATCATCGCCGAACTTAGTGCCGAGCGCACTGCGCCGCACGGGGAATGGCGACACCTGCACGTCGGGTGAGGCGTTGCCGGACACCGACGCACCCCTTCTCGGTGGACGCACCCGTTCTCGGGCTCGAAAACGGGTGCGTGGGCACAGAAGGGGTGCGTCTGTCGGATGGCGCGCCCGTGATCGACTACTCGCAGGCGATGCCGTCGTTGTCGCGGTCGAGGTGCGACGCGTAACCGTCCTGGCCGCGGTAGATCGGCGTCACGCCGGCATTGCGGGCCTCGGTGCAGTTCTTGTACCCCGCCCGCGGTGCGGGTGCCGGCGGTGCCGGAGCCACCTGCGGTGCCGGAGCCACCTGCGGTGCGGGTGCTGCCTGCGGGGCCGGCGCGACCTGCGGCGCGGGTGCCGGTGCTGCCGGAGCGGCGGGCGCGGGCGGCAGGAGGGGGTTCACGGCGTCTGCCGAACCGCTCGGAATCAGGGACGCAATCTCCGGGGGGAGGAAATCGAAGATCGTCGCCGCCAGTGCGGAGGGCGCGGTTGCCATCGAAATGGCGGCACAACCGAGGACGCTGAGAACTAACCGTCGAGCCTTCATGTTTACCTCGTTCAGGGGTGGGGTGGGGCTTCCACAGAATGGTCGAGAAATGCCACGACGGCCACTCCATTCGGTGTGACGAGGATAGTAGCCAATTGGTAACGAACTTCGAAAGCTGTTGAGGCGCAATGGTCCTCTGTGTCATTCACTCGAATGACACAACCCTCGACCTGTACTTGAATAAAAAACTACCGAGAAATTCGGAATTGGCACGATATGTGCCGGAGATTTCCGTGTCGTCGATCAGAACGGCGAGAACTGGGCTCTATAGTCGCTCTGTGCTGTCATCTGCCTCCTCGACCATGACCCGGCCGGTGCGATTGCCGACGGGGCACCGCTGGGTCGTCCTGGACGTCGAGACCTCCGGTCTGCGTTCGTCCACGCACAGAGTGCTCAGCGTCGCGGCGTTGGCGTTGCGTGAAGACGGTTCGGTGGAGCGTAAATTGGTGACTCTGCTCAACCCGGGCTGCGACCCGGGACCGGTCCATATCCACAATCTCACGCCACAGCGTCTGGCGGGGGCGCCCCGTTTCGAAGACGTCGCGAAAGATCTGCTCGAACTTCTCGACGGTCGGACGCTGGTCGCGCACAACGCGTCGTTCGATTACGGCTTCCTCGACGCCGAGGTACGGCGGGCGGGGATGACGATGCCGACACGGCAGAGGCTCTGCACCCTCGCCCTGTCCCGCCGCCTCGAGATCGACGTCCCCAACCACAAGTTGTCCACTCTGGCCGCGCACTGGAAGGTTCGTCAGAACCGGGCTCACGACGCTTACGACGACGCCCTCGTGCTGACGGAGGTCTTCGCGCACAGCGCCTCGCTGGCCGAGTCCCTCAGACTTCCTTTGCCGGTCGTCGGTTGCGCCGATCGGCGGGCGGTGTACCCCGATCGGGTGCCGCGCGTGGAGTCTCCGTGGCGGAATCCGGGTCGGCTGGATCCGGGGGCGGGACTGGTCCAGGGCATGAAACTGGTCATCAGCGGCAGTACGGATGTTCCCCGTCTTGCGCTCGCCGCACGTATGACCGCCGCCGGCCTGGACGTCATGAATTCGGTCAGCCGTCAGACGAGTGTCGTCGTCTGCAACGACCCGCACTCGTCGAGTGCAAAGGTGCGCCGCGCGGTGGCCGACGGGATTCCTGTCCTGACCGAGCGGCAGCTCGGCGAGATGTTGCTGCACGTGACACCGGGTGAGCCGAAGGCCGCCGCGGCGCCGTCCGACGTTCAGCGGCCTCGACCTACGACAACTGTTTCCTCCACGAAGCCTTGGCACGGAAGAAGAGTGCTCATCGTCGGTGGCTCACATTCGGACTCCGTTCTGATGCGCTCCCGCATCGTGCAGCTGGGTGCCAAGCCGTCGGTCAATCACTCCGCAGGAGTCACCGATGTCCTCGTTCTCGACGGTGGTGAACTCGATCCCCGCATGGACCGAGTGTCGGCCCGTCAGTTGCCTCTGCTCACCGCCCCCGATGTGAACTCCGCACTCGAACCGGCGGCACCACCCGAGCGGGGGGCGCTCCGCGAGCCGATCCGGCCGCCGTGTCAGTGGGTTGCGCCGTTGCTCGCTCGCGAGAGGTGATCGACCTGCCACCACAGACGACATCGCTGACGGTCAACGCGTCTTGGCGCGCCCACACCCAGGACGATGCGTTCGACGTGGACGTGGTTGCGCTTCTTCTCGGCGAAGACGGCCGGGTCGGTTGCGACGAGGACTTCTTCTTCTACAACTCGCCGACGAGTTCGGACGGCACCGTGGAATTGTCCTGCGACGGCAGCAGCGAGCAAGGAGTGCGGATCGAATTGGCTGCCCTGCACTCCGACTACCAGTGCGTGTCCGTATCGGCGGCGATCGGCGGAGATCGCACCTTCGGTGAACTCGGTCCGATCTCGGTGACCGTCGACGCGCCGGACCACACAATCGCATCGTTCGTTCTGGACGCCGGCACGACCGAACGGACGATGCATTTCGCCGAGATCTACCGACGCGCCGGGCAGTGGCGTCTCCGCGCGGTGGGTCAGGGGTACGAATACGATCTCGCCACGCTCGCCACCGAGTACGGGGTGACGGTCGACGATTGAGGATCCCTCACCGTTCGGAGCGAACAGTTTCGGGGGCCGGGGAAGTCCGCCGGATCTGGACGTCGGGGAAGGTGGGGACTTCGAATCGGGTGTGTACGAAGGGTTCGGTGCAGACGCGCTGGGCGTGCCGCGATGTCCCCGAGGGTGGTCGCCCACATCCCGTCCATTGCCTTGACGTTCTCGATGAGTCGTTCCAATGCGGCTGCCTTGGAGGGTCTTCCGGAGATGAACGGATGGTTCGTGAGGACGAAGCACCCGCCTTCGGCATGGGGCCTCCGCTTCGAGGGTCCACATCTCCAGGACCTTGGCGGGGCTTTCGATGACGCCGCTGCCGGTGACACCGGGGTAGAACGCATACTGTTCCCAGTCGTCGAGTGCCCAGTCGACGGGGATCTCGATCAGTGTTCGTTCCGACGCCGGGCTCGTCGCCATCAGGTAGGGCTTGTCGCCGTCGAGCAGACTCGAGTCGTACAGAAACCCGCGATCGGCGAGCAACTCGGTTGTGTGCCAGTTCATTTCCCACCAGGGCGAGCGATATCCGACGCGGCGGATGCCCGCGACCTCCTCGAGCGCGTCGAGCCCCCGGTCGAGGTAGCGTGCCTCGGTCGCAGGGTCGAGGCCCTTCATCGGTTCGTGCAGATACCCGTGGTGCCCCACCTCGTGACCGCCGTCGATGATGGCGCGGACCGCGTCGGGATAGCACTCGGCGGTGAATCCCGGCACGAAGAACGTTGCGCGAACGTCCTGACGTTCGAGTATTCGCAGAATGCGTTAGCCGACGTCCTCGCACACCCGAGCCTCGCTGCCGGACGCCCGGCCGTTCGGGCCGGAGCCGACCTGCTGGCCCAGCCAGTGCGCTGGGTGCATTCGAGTGAAGTCATCGACATCGCGCACCTTCTTCGCGGCGGCGAGTTGCTGCTGACCGGCGGGTTCGCACTCGCGTCTGCCGACCCGGCCGGACTGCGGCGGTACGTGCGTGAACTGTCGGCCCGCCGTGTCGCCGGAGTGGCCATCGAGACCGGGGCGCAACTGCCGCGGATCCCGCCTTCGCTGGTCGAGGAGGCGTCGGAGGCGGGTTTGCCCGTCGTCGAACTGCGTGGTGTCGTTCCGTTCGTCGAGGTCGCCGAGGCGATCAACGCCCTGCTGGTCAACGAATCGGTGCAGCGACTGCGTCGTGGTGACGCGGTCGCGCACGCGTGTCCGAGGAGTTGGCCCGCGGTGGCGGACCCGACGAGTTGCTCGAGGTGCTCGCGCGACTCTTGCCCGGTGACGTGACCCTGCTCGACGCGACCGGCGACGTGATCGCGGCCCTCGGGAACGAGATCACAGCCCCTGCCACCGGTTCGGGCGTGCTCGCCGTGCCGGTGTCCGTTCAGGGTGTCGGTGTGGCGACGCTCATGGTGTCTCCGGACGACCCGGCCGATCTCGTCACCGCAGAGGCGATCGTCGAGCGAGCACCGGCAGCGCTGGCGATCTCCCTCCTGCGATCGTTTCCTCCTTCGGCCGCGGTCCGCGCCTCGCAGGCCTTGCTGCGGATCGCCTGCCAGCCGAATCCTGCCCCGGAACGTCTCGTTGCGGCGGCGCGCGCGGCCGGGATGGCCGACGGAGCGTCATACGTCGGGGTTGTCGGACGTTCGGTCGACGGTCCGGTATCGCTCGGCGCTGTCGATGCGGCACTGCACCGGTACGCGGCCGGAACGGTGTCGTCCATCGCCGGCGACGAGTTGCACGCAATCGTCGTGCTCCGGGCCGACGACCGAGTCGGTTCCTGCGCGTCGCTGGTCGAATCGCTGCGCGCGACACCGCAGGCGGAGTTGGCGCGGGTTGCGGTGGGTCCGGTGGTCACCGGTCTGATCGGGCTCCCCGAGACGCTGGCGGAAGCGCGGTTCGCGCTCGACCTCGCGGCTGATCTGGGTATCGCCGACACCATCGTGGACGCCGCGGAACTCGCTCTCGAACGCCTCGGCCGGCGAATCGGCGATCCGGCGCTGCTGACGTCGTTCGTCAGGGAACTGCTCGGGCCGCTTCTCGCGGTCGGTCCCGAACGTGCTCGCCGTCTGATCGACACGCTGGACATCTACCTGCAGTGCGGGTGCAACAAGACCGAGGCGGCGCCCGGCTGCATGTGCAGCGTCAGACGCTGTATCAGCGGCTCGATCAGATCTTCGCGCTACTCGGCGAGGATCCGACGGGTTCGCCGCGTCTCGCTGCCGTGCACCTCGCGACCCGCCTCTATCTCGGCGGTGCGGTCGACGAGCGCGGTCTGACTTTCACGGGTGACCGGGAAAGCCACCTCCGGGCTCATCTGTTGCAACTGTGTTGCATTCCCGTGAACATCGCCGAGAACTGCGGATCGGGTAGCGCAACCGCGACCGTGCGTGTTTACTGCGGGTTCACCTTGCAGCCGCAGTCCGGTCATGAGAAGCAAGACATCGTTGACATGTGATGCTAAGCACAATATGGTCGGTGAACGACTTGCCGTTGCAATGAAAGCAACAAATGCCATTCGTCGCAGTCGGCAAGCGCCGACGCCCCGAGAAGGAGTGGGCATGGCCCAAAACCTCAATTCCCCCTCAACCCCGCCGCAATCGGACGAGGACGGCGCGGTGAACCCCTCGCCCCGTGTTCTCCGGCGGGTCATCACGGCGAGCTTCATCGGCAACTTCGTCGAATGGTTCGACTACGCCGTATACGGCTATCTCGCAACGGTTATCGCGGTGGTCTTCTTCCCCGAGGCCGAGCCCACGACGGGTCTGCTGGCCACGTTCGCCGTGTTCGCCATCTCGTTCGTCATCCGCCCGATCGGCGGACTCGTCTGGGGGCACTTCGGTGACAAGATCGGACGTCGCACGGCGTTGTCACTGTCGATCCTCATCATGTCGGCGTCGACGTTCTGCATCGGCCTGATCCCTGGCTTCGATCAGATCGGCTACCTCGCACCGGTCCTGCTACTGCTCGTCCGCATGGTGCAGGGATTCTCCGCCGCCGGCGAGTACGCGGGCGCCTCGGCGTTCCTCGCCGAGTACGCCCCGGACCGCAAGCGCGGGCTGTTCACGAGCGTCGTGCCCGCGTCCACGGCCGCCGGGCTGCTGTTCGGATCGTTGATCGCGGCACTGCTGACCGCGGTGCTGTCGACGGAACAGCTCGAGGGCTGGGGCTGGCGGCTGCCGTTCCTGCTCGCGGCACCGATGGGCCTGATCGGTCGCTACATTCGGTTGAAGCTCGAGGACACCCCGAAGTTCCAGGAAATGGAACAGAAGGTGGAGTCCAACGCGCCGTTGTCGATCCTGTTCACCCACCATCGGCGCGCGATCGCCATCGCGTTCGGTGTCACCTGCCTCAATGCGGTCGGCTTCTACCTGATCCTCAGCTACATGCCGACGTATCTGTCGGAGGTGTTGGACGTCGGCCACACGGCCTCGTTCGTCGCCGCGTCGATCGCTCTCGCCTGCTACATCGTCTTCATCTTCGGGATGGGGGCGCTCTCGGACCGCTTCGGCCGCAAGCGAGTTCTCATTGCCGCGTCGGTCTGCTTCGCGGTGTTCACCGTCCCGCTGTTCAGTGCACTCGGCGCCGTCGGAATCGTCGGTATCGTCCTCATTCAGATCGTGCTGTGCGCGTTCCTCACCATGAACGACGGCACGCTTCCCACCTTCCTGGCCGAGATCTTCCCGACCCAGGTCCGCTACAGCGGTTTCGCGTTCAGCTTCAACACAGCCAATGCACTGTTCGGCGGCACCGCGCCGTTCGTCGCCACGTTGTTGATCGAGCTCACCGGCAGCACACTCGCGCCCGCCTGGTATCTCGTCGCCGCGGCCCTCGTCGCCATGGGGGCGATGCTCATGGCCCGCGAAACCTCCCAGCGCCCCCTGGCCGACACCTGACTACCCGTACATCCCACAGAAGTGCGGCATCACGCGATGCCGCCGGCAACTCGAAAGGAACATCATGAACTTGGAGCGCATCAAGAGCATCCCCAACGGCGAGAAGGTCGTTCCCACGTTCTCCCCGGTGGAAATGGACCGCAGGCTAGTCGCTCTGCGTAAGCACATGGCGGACAACGGGTTCGATGCCGTGCTCTTCACCAGCTACCACAACATCAACTATTATTCCGACTTCCTCTACACGGCGTTCGGACGGCCGTACGCCCTGGTCGTCACCCAGGACGGCTCGACCACCGTGTCCGCCAACATCGATGCCGGGATGCCGTGGCGGCGGTCGTTCGGCGAGAACGTCGTCTACACGGACTGGCGCCGCGACAACTTCGAGTACGCTGTGCAGCAGGTCGTGGCGAAGCAGGGCATCTCACGCGGCAGCCTCGGTGTCGAGGACGACCACCTGACCCCCGACGTGCGGGCCCGGATCGCGGCGGTTCTGCCCGGGATGACGTTCACCGACGTCGCAAAGGCCACGATGCGCCAGCGCATGATCAAGTCGCCCGAGGAGATCGAACTGATCAAGCACGGGGCGCGGATCGGTGACCTCGGCGGCGAGGCCATCCGTGCGGCGATCACCGAGGGTGTCCCCGAATTCGAGGTGGCGATCGCCGGCTCGAACGCGATGATCCGGGAGATCGCGGCCACCTTCCCGCACGCCGAATTGCGCGACACGTGGGTCTGGTTCCAATCGGGCATCAACACCGACGGCGCCCACAACTGGGCCACCAGCCGCCGCGTGGAACGCGGAGACATCCTGTCGCTGAACTGTTTCCCGATGATCGCCGGCTACTACACGGCGCTCGAACGCACCCTGTTCTACGGTGAGCCGTCGGCGGAGCACCTGCGGCTGTGGGAGATCAACGTCAAGGTGCATCGCCGCGGGCTCGACCTGATCAAGCCGGGCGCCGTCTGCAAGGACATCGCGGCCGAGCTGAACGAGATCTACGAGGCCGAGGGTCTGCTGCCGAACCGCACGTTCGGGTACGGGCACTCCTTCGGCGTGCTCTCGCACTACTACGGACGCGAGGCGGGCCTCGAACTGCGCGAAGACATCGACACGGTCCTCGAACCCGGGATGGTGGTGTCGATGGAGCCGATGATCATGGTTCCCGAGGGCATGCCGGGCGCCGGGGGCTACCGCGAACACGACATCCTGGTCGTCGGCGAGGACAGCGCGGAGAATATCACCCGGTTCCCGTTCGGACCCGAGCACAACATCCTCGGCGTCTGACCGGTACGCCGACTCTGCCGCGGGTGTGGCAGGGTCGGCGGTGGTGTTGGCAGAACCGAAGGAGCGCAACGATCATGAGTGTGGACGACGTCGATCGACTCGCGGACAACGGACCGGGCGAGCACGACGGTGACGCGAAGCCGTCCCCGTCGGTCCTCCTCAACGGACTGCGGGTGCTCGAATCCTTCTCGATCGCGGAGCCGGTCCTCGGCGTCACCGAGATCGCGCGCAAGGTCGATCTGCACAAGAGCAGCGTGTCCCGCATGCTCGCCACCCTCGAGAAAGCCGGCTACGTCGAGCGTGACGAGGGCACCGGACGCTACCGGCTCGGCCTCGGTCTCATCGCCCTCGCGGGGCCACTGCTGGCCAACCTCGACGTCCGCCGCGTGGCGCAGCCGGAACTGGAGGAACTCACCCGCCGCACCGGCGAGACCAGCGCGCTCATGGTGTGGAACGGGCACGAATCCGTCGTCGTCGAACAGATACCCAGTCCCAAGCAGGTCAAGCACACCGCCGCGGTGGGCACCCGCTACGACACCTATGCGAGTTCGTCCGTCCAGGTGTTCCTCTCCGAGATGCCGCGGGCGGAGACCGAGCGGCTGTTCGACCGGCGTCTGCTCGTCGGACCCGACGAGCAGGAGTCACGCGGCGAGTACTTCGACGAGCTGAGTGACACCCGCGACCGCGGATACGCCGTCAACGACGGCCGCACGTCGATCGAGGAGGTCGGCATCTCGGCGCCGGTCCGCGATCATCGCGGCGTACTGGTCGCGGCCGTCATGTTGTCCGCCCCACGGTTCCGGGTCCCCGAGTCCATGCTCGAGTCGCTCGGGCGGGCGGTCGCGGAATCCGGCAGGCGGGTGTCGGCACGACTCGGGGCACCCGTCGAGACCCGCGACTGACCGCATCGCCTCCGCTCGTCGGATGGACTCCGCGGACTATTCTGGGTGGAGCGTGTCAGAGGTGGTGCAGGGCCGATGACGAACGACGATCTGTGGGCAACCCAGCGCCAGCCGGAGATCACGACCGAGCTGGCCGCGGCAGGGTTCGACGATGCCGTGGAGATCGGCCGCGGCGGGTTCGGGGTCGTCTACCGCTGCCTGCAGGAGGACCTCGACCGCACGGTGGCCGTCAAAGTCCTGACGTCGAACCTCGACCCCGACAACGTGACGAGGTTCGTGCGCGAGCAACGGGCGATGGGCCGGACGTCCGGGCACCCGAACATCGTCGCCGTCTACCAGGTCGGTGTCACCCGGAGCAGGCGGCCGTTCCTCGTCATGCCGTACCACTCGTTCGGTTCCCTCGACGCGCAGATCCGTCGGTCGGGTCCCCTCGGGTGGCAGGAGGTGCTGCGGCTCGGGATCAAGATGTCCGGCGCCCTCGAGACCGCGCATCGCGGTGGGATGCTCCACCGCGACGTCAAACCCGCGAACATCCTGCTCACCGAATACGACGAACCGCAATTGACCGATTTCGGCATCGCCCGCGTCTCCGGCGGATTCGAGACGACGGCAGGCTCGATCACCGGGTCCCCGGCGTTCACCGCGCCGGAGGTGCTCGAAGGCCGGCCACCTACGGTGGAGTCGGACGTCTACAGTCTCGGGTCCACCCTGTTCTGCGCGTTGACCGGGCATGCGGCGTACGAGCGCCGGAGCGGTGAGCAGGTCGTCGGGCAGTTCCTGCGGATCTCCACGCAGGCGGTTCCCGACCTGCGGGACGCCGGAATCCCCGACGACGTGTGCAGCGCAGTCGAACATGCCATGGCCCGCGCGGTCGAGGACAGGCCGGGCGGTGCCGCCGACTTCGGCAACGAGCTCCGGGCGGTCGAGCGACGCAACGGTGTCGTCGTCGACGACATGTACATCCCGGTTCGGCGGGCACCCGAGCAGCTGCACGATCATGCCGGCGAATCCACCCGGTCCCGGGGCCCCGGGCTCCCGTACAACGTGCGGACGCCGCCGACCCCGCCCGCGCCGGTGACGAAGTTCCGCCCACCCACCACCACCCGGCAGCTCGTGCCGCGCCGGCGGCTCCTCGCCGTCCTCCGCGCAGGCCGGGACCGCAGGCTGACGCTCGTCCACGCGCCGGCCGGGTTCGGCAAGAGCAGTCTGGTCGCCCAGTGGCGCGACGACCTGGTCGACGCCGGGACGGCGGTCGCGTGGCTGACCGTGGACCGGGACGACAACAACGTGGTGTGGTTCCTCACCCACCTCGTCGAGGCGATCAGGCGGGTACGCCCGGAGGTCGTCACCGATCTGGGCCAGTCGCTGGAGGAGCACGGGGACGCGGTCGAACGGTTCGTCCTCACGTCCCTGATCAACCGGCTTCACGACAGCGGGGAGGCCCTCGTCGTCGTGATCGACGACTGGCACCGCATCACTGGCTCCGGGCCGATCGACTCGATGAAGTTCCTGCTCGACAACGGCTGCCACCACTTGAAGATCGTCGTGGCGAGCCGGAGCCGGTCGGGGCTGCCGCTGAGCCGGATGCGGGTGCTCGACGAACTCAACGAAATAGCGTCCGACGACCTGTGTTTCGATTTCGGCGAATCGCAGAACTTCCTGTCGGACCGGGTGCAGGTTCCCCTGAAGGACACCGAGATCGAACAACTCCGGGAATCGACCGACGGCTGGATCGCGGCACTGCAGTTGGCCTCGTTGTCGTTGCGCGAAGCCGGAACTCCGGAGAACCTGATCGAACAGCTCCGGACGGGGACCGACGCGATCGGCGAGTATCTCGCCGAGAACGTGCTCGACGCCCTCGAACCCGACCTGCTCGATTTCATGCTCGCCACGTCCGTCCCCGACAAGGTGTGCGGCGATCTGGCGTCGGCGCTGGGCGGCGTGCAGGACGGGCAAGCGAAGCTCGAGCAGGTCGTTGCCCGTGACCTGTTCCTCGGCAGGACGGGCGACGACCGCCAGTGGTATCGCTATCACCACCTGTTCGCGCAGATCCTCCATCAGCGTCTCGAACGGGACCACCCCGGGCGCATCACCGATCTGCACCGCCGGGCATACGACTGGTTCCGGAAACGGCACCTGCTGGGCGAGGCCGTCGACCACATCCTCGCGGCCGGTGAACCGCAGCGAGCGGTGGAACTGCTCGAGGAGGACGACCTCTACCTCCTCGATCGGTCACAGATGTCGACGCTGCTCTGCCTGATCGGGAAGCTGCCCGCCAACCTGGTGGACGCAAGCCCGCGGCTGCAGCTCACCATCGGATGGGCGAACTGCGAACTCCAGCGACTCGAACTCGCGCAAACCGCCCGAACCCGCGCGCTCGAGCAGATCGACAGCGGCGAGATGCCCGAGCGTCGAGCCGCCCAGCTCCGGGTGGAAGCGGATGTCCTGCAAGGCGACATCGAGGTGACCGCCGACCGCATCGAAGGGGTGCGAGAGCTCGTCACCGAATGCCTCGCCCATCCCACGGAGTACCACCCCTTCGTGGTGTCGATGGCCGCTCTCATCGAGACGTTTGTGGACACGTGTGAATTCCGGTTCGAGGACGCCTACCGCAGGCAGAGCTGGGCGGCCCCGTACCACCGGCAGAACACGGGACCGTACTCCGTCGCCTATGGGTACTGTTTCGCCGGACTCGCGAAGTTCGAGCAGCTCGACGTCGGCGGTGCGATGGAGCTGTACCGCAAGGCGTTCCAGCTTGTCCGGGAGGCGGAGAACACGCAGTCGCAACATGCGCGGCTCACCCGCGCACTACTCGCCGAGGTCCATTACGAGCAGGGCCGGGTCGATGAAGCGGACGAGCTGCTCAACGAGACGTTCGACGCGGCCGCGCTCGGTGGCGCACCGGATTTCATGATCCGGCACTACTGCCTCAGGGCGCGGATCATGGCGGTGCGCGGCGATCGCGACGCCGCGGCACGACAACTCGACGAGGGGGTGCGGACGGCCGAGACGTTCTCCCTGCCCCGGCTGCGGGCCGCCGTCGACAATGAGCGGGCGCGGATCGGGCTGCCCCCGGCACCCGGGTTCGCGCCCGTCACACGCGAGACCCGGCGCACCCCGGCGAACGGGCTCGACCTGGCGACGGCACAACTCGAGGAAGAGGCGGCCATCACGTTGCTCGCGGCGCGGGGCGATCCGGCGGACGCGGATCTCGCGTGCGAATGGGCGAACGACTGGGTTCGGCAACTCGACGGGACCGGGCGGCACCGGGCCCGCCTGCAGGCGGGCCGGTTGCTCGTGTCGTGCCTGTGGGCGGCCGGACGTCGCGACGAGGCGCAGGCGATGCTGCTGCCGGCGGCGGTGGAGTGCGCCCGGCACGGGCTTACCCGGTTCCTACCCGACGGCGGCCCGAACGTCGTCGCGGCGCTGTCGGCGCTGCGGGAGAACGGTCATCCCGACCTGCCGCGGACGTTCGTCGACACTGTGCTCGCGGCCGCGCAGTAGTCATCCCGCGGGAGCAGGTGCGCGGCTGCCGTCCGCCACGGGGCGAGCAGGGTGTCGAAGTGTGCGTTGGTGAAGTCGTGCCGCCCGACGAGATCCGATACGGCGTGCGCTGCCGCCGCGTCGCGCACCGCGGTCGCGATGTGCGCGCACAGTTGCTCGTCCTCGCGCACTGTCGCCTCGTCCATGAAGTGCCGTTCCCACGCGGCGTCCTGGGCGCGGTACCAGGATTTGATCCGGCCCGCTTCCCAGGCCGCATCGCGTGCGAAGGCCCAGGCGCCGAGCCGTCGTCGGCTGTCGGCGACGCTTGTCGTCCGCGTCAGTGCTCCGAAGTGCCCGTGCAGGAGGGCTGCCGCTTCCACCGCGTGTCGCACGACGTCCTGCCAGTTCGGGCCGAAACTCTGCTCGCATTCGTACTCGGTGACGGCGAACGTGTCGAGGGCGGACAGCGCGTCGTCCACGACGTCGACGTGGAGAAGGTACGAGCCGGGCAGCTCGCGCCGGTTGAGGAGCTGGAAGGCCACGAACGCGTCGCCGCGGACCGGTGCGCAGTGCACGAGGACGTCGAGCACTGACAGCCGGGTCTCGGGTGCGAAGTCGCCGCGCTTCGGAACCGGGTGCCGCCGGATGAATTGCGCGGCGCGGGCGGGGAGAAGGCGAAGTTCGTCGGTGATCATGTCAGCACTCGACATAGTTGACCGGGACGTTGACGGCCAGACCACCGGTCGACGTTTCCTTGTACTTCGACAGCATGTCTGCGCCGGTCGAGCGCATCGTCTCGATCACCTGGTCGAGGCTGACCCGGTGGGTGCCGTCGCCGCGCAGGGCCATGCGAGCGGCGTTGATGGCCTTGCCCGCCGAGATCGCGTTGCGTTCGATGCACGGAATCTGCACCAGCCCTTCGATGGGGTCGCAGGTGAGTCCGAGGCTGTGCTCCATCGCGATCTCCGCGGCATTCTCCACCTGTTCGATTGTGCCGCCGAGGATCTCCGCAAGCCCGGCAGCGGCCATGGACGCCGCGGAACCCACCTCGCCCTGGCAGCCGACCTCGGCTCCGGAGATCGACGCGCGTTCCTTGTACAGCGATCCGACGGCGCCGGCGGCGAGGAGGAAGCGGATCGCGGTGTCGTCGGGATCCGACTTCCCGGCCGGGGTGTAGTGAACGGCGTAGTGCAGCACCGCGGGGATGATGCCCGCGGCCCCGTTGGTCGGGGCGGTGACGATCCGGCCACCGGATGCGTTCTCCTCGTTGACGGCCAGCGCGACGAGGTTGACCCAGTCCTCGGCGAATGCGGGATCACGGTGCGGGTCTTCCTTATTGAGGCGCAGGTACCAGTCCCGGGCGCGCCGGCGCACGCGCAGAGCGCCGGGAAGAATTCCGTCGCGCGCGATCCCGCGCTTCTCGCATTCCACCATGACGTCGCGGATATGCAGGAGCCGCTCGTAGATCTCCACGGTCGACCGCGTTTCGCGTTCGAACTGGAGCATCACGTCACTGATGGCGTAGCCGTGGCGGGCCGCGACGTCGAGGAGTTCCTTGGCGGACCCGAACGACAGACCGCCGGTGGCGGTGGCCGGCGGCTCCGCGCTCTCCGCTTCGGTGACGACGAAGCCGCCGCCGATGGAGAAGTAGGTTTCGCTGTGGATCTCGATGCCGGTGGCGGTGGACGCGGTGATTCTCATCCCGTTCGGGTGCAGCGGCAGGATGGTCAGCGGATGGAGGACGATCTCGTCCTCGGCGAGCGCGACCTCATGGGATCCGCCGACCCTGATGTGCCGGGTACTGCGCATCTCCTCGAGACGTCGTTCCATCTCCTCGGTCTCGATCTTCTCGGGAAAGTACCCCTCGAGTCCGAGCAGCACCGCGGACATCGTTCCGTGGCCCGCTCCCGTGGCTGCGAGCGACCCGTACAGGTCGACGCGGATGTCCGCGACTGCGGGCAGGGCGTCGAGAGCGCGGAGGTCGGAGACGAACCGTGCGGCGGCGCGCATCGGTCCGACGGTGTGCGAACTCGAGGGGCCGATGCCAACGGAGAACAGGTCGAACACGCTGATGGTCATGGGATTACACCGCCTCACTGAGTTCGTGTGCGTATTGCGCGGGGGTGAGAAGTCCGTAGGCGGACGACGTCGGTGAGGGGAGGACGGCGAACAGCCAGCCGCGATGGAACGGGTCGTCGGCGACGAGTTGCGGGTTCGCGAGGGCGTCGTCATTCGTCATCGTGACGAGTCCGCTGATCGGCGCAAACACCGTGACCACGGTCCGCGCGGACGTCCAGACGAGCGCGCAGGGTGCGCCCGCGTCGATCGTGCTGCGCACTGCCGGAAGTTCCAGTCCGACCACCTCGATCTCGTCGAGTGCCGTGTCCGTGACCCCGGCCCGGAGCGGGTAGTCGGAGAAGCTCTGTCCCGGTGCGAGGGCCAACCAGCTGTGTGTCGCCGTGAACCGTCGATCCGAGGGAATCTTTCCAGCTCTCATGCCTTTTCCTTTGACAGTCGGGCGTTGTGGTCGCGGAGTCGCGCGTGTGATCCAATAGGTCTGATATTGATATATCAGTGTATTCGATAACAGTAGGTCAGGTGCGGAGGCGGGTCAAGAGGTGGTATGCACTACGTCCCGAAACGACGCAGGCTACGGCCGGAGGGTCGCGGGCAGCACGCCTTTGAGTGAGCTCGTCACGGCGAGCGCCTCGGCGGCCAGGAGATCGCCCGGCGTGAGAATGCGTTCGCGCATCAGCCCGCGGTCGAGCTGCCAGGACCGCTCGACACCCGGCAGGCACCCCGACGCCAACGGTGGCGTCCACCAGACGCCGTCGATCCGGGCGGCGAGATTCGCGATCGTGGTCTCGGTGACGTGCCCGAGTTCGTTGACAAGCACGACGTCGCCGGCCCCGGGGTGACGGTGTCGTCTGCGGTCGTATCGCTCGCGCAACGTCGTCTTGTGTCCGAGGAGGATGTCCCGGGAGTCGACGGGCTCGTCGTCGAGCACGAGAGACACCGACGTGGGTGCGACCGGCGGCCCGAAGATATCGACCTCCACACCGCCGTCGCGGTGCAGGCGCACGCGGACCCGGGCCGCGCCGACGCCGGACAGTCGCTGCGCGAGTCGGCGCCGGACGTCACGTTCCCGGAACTCGTACCCGAGCACGGCCGCGGAACGGGCCAGACGTCGCAGGTGACGCTCCGCGTGCCGCAGGCCGGTCCGCGGATCGTGATACATCGTTTCCATCAGCTGTGCACCGGCACCGATCAGCTGTGCCTCAGCACTACCGATCGGCTGGACCCCAGCGGTATCGATGGTCGCGAGACCGGCGGCGGACACGGAGCTGTTCACAGTGCGGAGGCTCGATTCGACGCGGGACTGGAGTTTGCGCGACCAGGATATACGAGCGCGCGGAGCACGGACATCGCGTCCACGGTGGCGGCCACGTCGTGCACCCGGAGTACAGCTGCCCCGTTCTGTGCGGCGATCAGCGCAGCGGCCACCGAGGCGGCCTGACGGTGGTGGACGCTGCGACCGGTGATCGTGCCCAGCATGCCTTTCCGGGACAGTCCGGCCATCACGGGAACACCGAGATCCGTCATCTGCCGAAGTTCGGACAACAGTGCAAGGTTGTGGGCGAGGGTCTTGCCGAAGCCGAAACCCGGGTCGACCATGAGGTGCTCGAGGGGAATTCCCACTCCCCGGCAGGCGCCGACACGGTCGACGAGGAACCGGCGCACCTCGGACACGACGTCGCCGTACTCCGGCGACGTCTGCATCGTTTCGGGCTCGCCGCGCATGTGCATCAGGCACACGGGCACGTCGAGATCGGCGGCAGCCCGCAGCGCACCCGGAAGTCGGAGGGCACGAACGTCGTTGATCATCGACGCGCCGGCGGCGACCGCCTCCCGCATCACCTCCGGTCTCGAGGTGTCGACCGAGATCGGGACCGACGTCGACATCGCGAGGGCCGCGACTACCGGCACCACGCGCGCGATCTCCTCCGCGACGGACGGCGGGCGGGACCCGGGACGGGTCGACTCGCCCCCGACGTCGAGGAGGTCGGCGCCCTCCGCGACCAGAGACAGGCCGTGCGCGACCGCGGCCTCGGTGTCGAGGTATCGGCCACCGTCGGAGAACGAATCCGGGGTCACGTTGACGATGCCGCAGACCAGGGGAACATCGCGTGCGAGAGCCTCGAGCAGTCGGCCGGGGCCGGTGGCGGTGAGCGTCGGGAACGGAACCATTCGGGCGCACCTCCTTCCAGAAGGGGGGATCGGTCCGGTGGACGACGCCGTGCCGTCCACCGAACCGGCGCTGTCGCTTACACGGGGTCGACGCCGAACTCCTCGGCGGCGTCGATCAGCCACTCCGCGAGATACCGGGCGAACGACGACCGCACGAGGATCCGGTAGTCGGTTCCCCGGTCGTCGAGCGCGATCAGGATCACGCCCGCGAGGCCGAGCATGGTCTGCGCCGCAGTGCTGCGGACGAACACCGTGGGATGCAGATCCAGTGAGCAACCCTTCTCGAGGACGTCGCGGGCGTGAGTGCCGCGCAGCCGCAGGGTGGTTCGCTGTCCGGAGACGTCGATCGCGGCGCCGCCGTGGGGGGCCACCGCCGCCCGCAGGTCCGATTCGAGCGCGGGCGCCGGCTGTGACCGCGTGGTGATCAGCCACTCCTCGGGACCGAGCCAGACCGCGGTGCCGGCGTCGGTGCCGGCGGACGTCGACGCCGCGGTGGGGAGGTCGAACCCGAGGACCGTTGCGGCGGCCGCGGCTCCCGGTCCCGCCGGGTCGACCCACAGGTCGACCATGGTGACGAACGGTTCCTCGGTGATGGTCACCGACTCGGGAAGTTCGGAGAATTTCTGGTCCCAGCCGTGCAGGGGGCTGAGGGGGACGAGGGTGTCAGCCATCGCGGCGTGCTCCTTCGGGATCGACGAGGACGGAACTGGTGACCTCGACGGCGACCAGGTTTCCGTCCACCGGGACGTGCAGGGTGTCGCCGAGCCGGGCCCGGCCGCCCTTGACGAGGGCGAGCCCGAACGGGCGGCCGAGTTCGGCGCTGAGGTAGCTCGACGTGACGTGTCCGAGCATCGGCACCGGTGCGGGCGGCAGGATGCCGTCCAACGCCTCTTCGATGATCTGTGCGCCCTCGGGCAGCACGGTCTGCTTGTCGAGGGGCAGCAGTCCGACGAACTGCTTGCGCAGCGGATTCTGGTTTTCGGCCCGGGTGAAGGAGCGCTTCCCGATGAAGTCGCGCTTCTTCTTCGACACGGCCCAGCTCATCCCGAGATCCTGCGGCGTGACCGTGCCGTCGGTGTCCTGACCGATGATCGGGTAGCCCTTTTCGGCGCGGAGGACGTGCATGGTCTCGGTGCCGTACGGGGTGATGTCGAACTTCTCGCCCGCGGCGATCAGGCGCGCCCAGACCGCGGGGGCGTGCCAGCCGTCGACGTTGACCTCGAACGCGAGTTCGCCGGAGAAGCTGATCCGCGCGACCCGTACGTGGACGCCGCCGAGGGAGGTCTCGCGCCACGCCATGAACGGGAACGCGTCGTTGCTGACGTCGAGGTCGGGGAAGACCTCACCGATCACGTCGCGGGAGCGCGGCCCGACGACGGGGAACGTGGCCCACTGTTCGGTGACCGAGGTGAGCCGCACCCTCAGGTGGGGCCATTCGGTCTGCAGCCATTCCTCCATCCAGTCGAGGATCTTCGCGGCGCCGCCGGTGGTCGTGAAGACCTGGAATCGGTCGTCGTCCAGGCGCATGACGGTGCCGTCGTCGATGACCATGCCGTCGACACCGCACATGACGCCGTAGCGGACCATGCCGACCTTCAGGGTGCTCATCATGTTCGTGTAGACCATGTCGAGCAGCACCCCGGCGTCGGGGCCCTGGACGTCGATCTTGCCGAGGGTGGAGCCGTCGAGGATGCCGATGCTGCGGCGCACGGCGGCGCATTCGCGCAGCACGGCGGCGTCCATGTCCTCCCCGGGGAGGGGGTAGAAGCGGGGACGCTTCCACTGGCCGACGTCCTCGAACACCGCGCCGCGGCCGACGTGCCAATCGTGCAGTGCCGTCACCCGTTCGGGGTCGAAGAGGGCGCCGCGGCTGCGGCCGGCGAGGGCGGCGAACGCGACCGGGGTGTAGGGCGGCCGGAACGTGGTGGTGCCCAGTGTCTCGATCGGCCTGCCCAGCAGTTCGGCGGTGATGCCGGAGGAGATCACCCCGGACGTCTTGCCCTGGTCGTGCGCGGTGCCGATGGTGGTGTAGCGCTTGATGTGCTCCATCGACGTCATCCCGGCGCCGACCGCGCGGGCGAGGTCGGCGACCGTCGCGTCGCGCTGCACGTCGACGAACTGGGTGTCCTCACCGGCGACGTCCCGCACCCGCCAGAGCACCAGCGGAGTGGACTGTTCGATCGCGGGTGCAGGTTCCGGGTCGATCGTGCGTTCGGGAACGGTGAAGCCGAGATCGCGCATGATCGACTGGCCGGCGGTCTGCCCGTCGCGCAGGCACCCGTCCAGGTCGAACACACCGTTCGCGGACCCGGCGACGGAGACTCCGTCGAGGGTCTCGCCGGGCACGAAGGCACCGAGGTTCTCGTCGTAGCGGAGCTTGCCGCGGGCCTGGGAGAACAGGTGCACGGCCGGGTTCCAGCCGCCGCTGACCAGCAGGACGTCGCAGGCCAGCGGCACGCCGACCCGGGCGTCGGATTCGCCGCGCTGCGAGACGACGGCGTGACTGATCCGGCCGTTGCCGCGGGTGCCGGACACCACCGACGCCGTACGGATGGTGATGCCCCGCTCGTCGCACTCACGCTGCCAGCGGGCGGGTGCCTCGTCGCGGGCCTCGACGATCGCGTTGATGCGGACCCCGGCGTCGTGCAGGTCGATCGCGGCTTCGTACGCGCTGTCGTTGGTGGTGAACACGACGGCCTGCTCGCCGACCTTGACACCGTAGCGGTGCAGGAAGGTGCGGGCGCCGTGCGCGAGCATGATGCCTGGGCGGTCGTTGTCGGTGAAGACGACGGGACGCTCGTGCGCGCCGGCGGCGACGAGAATGTGCCGGGCGCGGATCCGCCAGACCCGTTGGCGGCTCAGCGCCGCGGGAGCCTCGACACCGAGATGGTCGGTGCGACGCTGCAGCGCGAGGACGAAGCCGTCGTCGTAGTTGCCGAACGCGGTGGTGCGCTGCAGGTGCAGCACATCCGGGTAGGTCGCGAGTTCGGCGACCGCGGCCGCGACCCAGTCGAGGGCGGGGGCGCCGTCGATGAGGTCCGTGCTGCCGAGCAGGTCTCCGCCGGCTTCGCTCTGCTCGTCGACGAGCACCACCCGCGCACCTGCCCGGGCCGCGGTGAGAGCGGCGGCGAGACCGGCCGGTCCGGCGCCGGCGACGAGGAGGTCGGTGTGGACGTGCTTCGCGTCGTACTTCGCCGAATCAGCGATCTCGGCGAGCCGTCCCTGACCGGGGATGCCGCGGGCGACGAGACCGTCGAACAACTCGATCGTGGTGGCGAGCAGCATCGGCTCGGGGAACGGCTCCTCGATCTGCACGAGGCCGCCGGTGTCCTCCGCCCAGGCCGCGGTGATGCCGCGGGGCCGGCCGAGTTTGATGCTGGTGGTGATCTGGTGGACGCCGTTCGCGAGCAGGGCCGAACCGAGGGTGTCACCGGGGTGACCAGTCAGTTCCCGGCCGTCGAACGTGAAGGTGTAGGAGGTGTCGCGGTCGAGGCGACCGCCCTGGCGGGTGCGGAAGGGTGCGTTCACGATATCGTCGGCTTCTGCTCGTCCAAGCGGTAGACGCTGTGGAATCGGTAGGTGGCGGTGTCGCGTACGGCGTTGAACCAGCGCCGGCAGCCGGCGCTGTGGTTCCACCGTTCCGCGAAAAGACCTTTCGGGTTCGCGCGGAAGAACACGAAATGTGCCCATTGTTCGTCCGTCAGCGATTCGGGGTCTTCGGGATACAGGACGTGGGCTTCGCCGCCGTAGTGGAACTCGGTTTCCTCACGGGACCCGCACCATGGGCATTCGATGAGTTGCATTGTGGCTCCTGAATTTCAGTGCGCGACGGGGGATCAGTGGGCGACGGCCGCGGCGCCGTGCTCGTCGACGAGGGCACCGGTGACGAACCGGTCGAGGCTGAACGGTGCGATGAACTCGTGCGGTTCGTCGTTCGCGATGGTGTCCGCCAGACACCAGCCCAACCCCGGGGTGGCCTTGAAACCGCCGGTGCCCCAACCACAGTTGAGATACACGTTGTCGTACGGGGTGCGTCCGACGATCGGGGAGGCGTCGGGGCACACGTCGACGATGCCGCCCCAGGTGCGCAGCAGATGCGCGCGGGCGAACACCGGGAACAACTCCACCGCGGCCGCCATCTGACGTTCGATGATGTGGAACGCGCCGCGCTGGCCGTACCCGTTGTAGGAGTCGACACCGGCGCCCATCACCAATTCACCCTTGTGCGCCTGCGAGACGTAGACGTGGATGGCGTTGGACATCACGATGGTCGGGTGCACCGGCTCGAGCAGTTCGGAGACCAGCGCCTGCAGCGGGTGGGACTGCACGGGGGTGCGGATGCCGAGCATGTCGGTGAGCGTCGAGGTGTGCCCGGCCGCGCACAGCGCGACCTGACCGGTGGCGATGTCGCCGCGGGTGGTGCGCACCCCGGTCACCTTGTTGCCGTCCGTGACGAACCCGGTGACCTCACAGTTCTGGATGATGTCGATGCCCGCCTCGTCGGCGCGGCGCGCGAATCCCCAGGCCACGTAGTCATGCTTGGCGATCCCGGCCCGCGGCTGATACGTCGCGCCGAGGACGGGGTAGCGGATGTCGCTCGAGATGTTCACCAGCGGGCACAGCTTCTTGACCTCGTCGGGTCCGACCCACTCGGCGTCGATGCCGTTGAGCTTGTTCGCCTCCACCCGGCGGACGCTGTCGCGGACGTCCTGCAGGCTGTGCGCGAGATTGAGGACGCCGCGCTGGCTGAACAGGATCGGGTAGTCGAGGTCGTCCTCGAGGCCCTCCCACAGTTTGAGGGCGTGCTCGTAGATCTTGGCGCTCTCGTCCCACAGATAGTTCGAGCGGATCAGCGTGGTGTTGCGGGCCATGTTGCCGCCCGCGAGCCAGCCCTTCTCCAACACCGCGACGTTGGTGATGCCGTGATTCTTCGCGAGGTAGTGTGCGGTGGCGAGGCCGTGTCCGCCACCGCCGACGATGACGACGTCGTACGACTTCTTCGGTTCCGGGTTACGCCACAGGAAGTCGGGATGGTCGGGCAGGTGGGCGCCGGGGGGCTGGGTGGCACTCATCAGTTCGCCTCCGTCAGGTCGGGGTAGAGCGGGAAACGCAGCGCGAGAGCATCGACGCGGCCGCGGAGTTCGTCGAGCCCGGCCTCGTCGGTGGCCGGCCGCAGCGCGTAGCTGATGATGTCGGCGACCTCGGTGAACGCGTCCAGGTCGAAACCGCGGGTCGCGAGCGCGGGAGTACCGATACGCACCCCGGAGCTGACCATCGGCGGCCGCGGGTCGAACGGGACCGCGTTGCGGTTCACCGTGATTCCCACCCGGTGCAACCGGTCCTCGGCCTGCTTACCGTCGAGCTCGGACTCGCGCAGATCCACCAGCACCAGATGCACGTCGGTGCCGCCGGACACGACGTTGATGCCCGCCTCCCGCGAATCGTCCTGCAGCAGGCGGTCGGCGAGGATCTTCGCACCGGCGAGCGTGCGCTCCTGACGCTCCCGGAACTCGGGCTCGGCGGCGAGCTTGAACGAGACGGCCTTGCCGGCGATCACGTGCTCGAGCGGACCACCCTGCTGACCGGGAAACACCGAGGAGTTGAACTTCTTCGCCAATGCCTCCTCGTTGGTGAGAATGACACCGCCGCGGGGACCACCGAGCGTCTTGTGCGTCGTCGACGTGACCACGTGGGCGTGCGGGACGGGGGAGGGGTGCAGTCCGGCGGCGACGAGTCCGGCGAAGTGCGCCATGTCGACCATGAGGTACGCGCCGACCTCGTCGGCGATGCGACGGAACGCGGCGAAGTCGAGCTGGCGTGTGTAGGCGGACCAGCCGGCGAGGATCAACTTCGGGCGGTGCTCACGGGCCAGACGCTCCACCTCGTCCATGTCGACGAGATGGTCGTCCTCGCGGACGTGGTACGCGGCGACGTCGTAGAGCTTGCCGGAGAAGTTCAGCTTCATGCCGTGCGTGAGGTGACCGCCGTGCGCGAGGTCCAGGCCGAGGATGCCGTCGCCGGGCTTCAGCAGTGCCGACATCGCGGCGGCGTTGGCCTGCGCTCCGGAGTGCGGTTGCACGTTGGCGAATTTCGCACCGAACAGTGCGGTGAGGCGGTCGATGGCGAGCTGCTCGATGACGTCGACGTGCTCGCATCCGCCGTAGTAGCGGCGTCCGGGGTAGCCCTCGGCGTACTTGTTCGTCAGTACCGACCCTTGCGCCTGCATCACCGCGAGCGGGGCGAAGTTCTCGCTGGCAATCATTTCCAGGGTGCCCTGCTGTCGCTCGAGCTCGGCCGCGATCGCCTGGTGCACGGCGGGGTCGAGATCGGCGAGCGAATGAGTCAGCGTCGGGTTCGCTGCTGCCACCTCGGTGAGGTGTGCGGTGTCCACGGTCATGGTTCGCCTTTCTGGAAGGTCAGTTGACTTCGAACTGATATATCAACTGGAAAGTAGAGTAAGGTCAGCACCGGACAAAGGTCAATAGCTCTGGAAAATCAGGGAGACGGAACATGAGCCTGGCGCATTCATCGGTCGCGGACACGGCGTCGAACGGCGGCACCAACGCCGACCGCGCGTACGAGATCGTGCGCGAACGCCTGGTCATGCTGGACATCCGGCCCGGCGAACCGATCAACGACGACCGTCTCGCCGAGGAACTCGGATTCGGCCGGACACCGGTACGGGAAGCGCTCAAGCGCCTCGAGCGGGAACGTCTCGTCGTCGCCTACCCGCGTCGCGGCACGTTCGCCACCGCCGTCGACATGACCGACCTCGCCGACATCTCCGAGATCCGCAAGCAACTCGAACCCACCGCGGCGGCCCGGGCGGCCCGGACGGCGTCCCCGGACGCGCGAGCCCGGCTGACCGCGCTCGCCGACGAGATCGCCGAGATAGACGACAGCGAAGATCCGCGCGAAGTCCTGCGCAAGGACGTGCGCGTCCACCGCGAGATCTACCGGGCGTCCGGGAACCCTCACCTCGAGGACATCCTCGTCAGCCTCGACGCGCATGCCACCCGCATCTGGTGCCTCTTCCTCGACCGTCTGCCCGACGTCGCCAGCCACGTCCGCGAGCATGTATCCCTGCTCCGGGCCATCGTCGACGGCGACGAGAGCACTGCCTCGTCCCTCACCCTCGCCCACGTCGCTGGTTTCGAGAAGGCCATCCGCGACCTGCTGTAGGCCTCCGGCCCGTGCGCCTTTCTGGTAGCGGGAGCTACCAAGAAGGCGCACGGGCGCGAAGCGCCTAGCTGAAGACGACCGTCCGATGACCGTGCAGCAGGACGCGGTTCTCGCAGTGCCAGCGCACGGCCCGTGACAGCGCGAGGGCCTCGGCGTCCTGCCCGACCGTGGCGAGTCGCGCCGGGTCGAAGGAGTGGTCGATGCGGATGACTTCCTGCTCGATGATGGGACCCTCGTCCAGATCGGGTGTCACGTAGTGGGCGGTGGCCCCGACCTGCTTGACGCCGCGATCGAACGCCTGGTGGTAGGGCTTGGCGCCCTTGAAACCGGGCAGGAACGAGTGGTGGATGTTGATGGCCCGTCCGCGTAGCGCGCGGCACGCGTCGTCCGACAGCACCTGCATGTACCGGGCGAGGACCACGAGATCCGCGTCGAACTCCTCGACGAGTTCGAGCAGCCGGGCCTCGGCCTGCGGCTTGGTGGTCGGTGTGACCGGGACGTGGACGAACGGCAGCCCGGCGGCCTCGGCCATCGGTCGCAGCACCTCGTGATTGGAGACGACGGCGACGAGTTCGGCGCCGAGGTTGCCTGCTCGCCAGCGGAAGATGAGGTCGTTGAGGCAGTGACCCATCTTGGAGACCATCACGATCACCCGGGGCAGGTCGCTGCCGTTGAAGTTGAACGTCATGCCGAATTTCGCGGCAACGCTCCCGAATTCCGCCGTGAGGCGCTCGATGTCGACATCTTCCGCCGACACGAACGACGTGCGGAGGAAGAACGCGTCGCTCCGGGTGTCGTCGAACTGCTGATGCTCGGCGATATCGCAGTTCTGCTCGAAGAGAAAGGAGCTGACTGCGTGAACGATCCCGGGACGCTGAGCGCAGCTGAGCGTCAGGGTGAAGGTCTGGGTCATGTGGGTCTCCTCGATGCCGGACTGGTTATGGTGTCACTACTTGAGGTGTCAGTCCGAGCGAACTGATATATCAGAATGGGCCCATGCTATTTCAGGCTGGACGAGCGGGTCAAGGGGTGGAGACGGAGTCAGACGCTGCTACGGAACCCGGCGAGTAGGGAGTCCGATCGAGTCTGGGCGTACTGGGTCGCGGCGGCGTCGACCGTGTGATTGAGCAGCAACGCCGTGGTCACCGGTCCCACCCCGCCGGGGACCGGGGTCAGCGCGCCCGCCCGGCCGTCGACGGCCGCGGCGTCGACGTCACCGAGCAGTCGGCCGTCCGCGGTCGCCGTCGTCCCGACATCGATGACGACGGCGCCGTCGGCGACGTGGTCGGCCGTGATCAGCCCGGGAATGCCGACGGCGACAACGAGGATGTCGGCGTCACGGGTGCCGGCGGCGAGGTCGGTGGTGTGGCGGTGGCAGACGGTCACCGTCGCGTTGCGCTGCACGAGCAGATGCGCGACGGGACTTCCGACGACCGTCGATCTGCCGACCACCGCGGCCGTCCTGCCGTGCGGGGAGATTCCGTGGTGATCGAGGAGGGCGATCACGGCCTGTGCGGTGGCGGGCGCGAACGCGGGCAGACGCGCGACAAGGCGGCCGAGGCTGACCGGGTTCGCGCCGTCGACGTCCTTGGCGGGGTTGATCGCCTCCCGGAGGGCGTCGAGGTCGGTTCCGTCCGGCAGGGGTGTCTGCAGGATGATTCCGTGGACGTCCGGGTCGTGGCCGAGTTCGACGAGCGTGCTGCGGATCTGCTCGGTGGATGCCGCGGCACCGAGATCGACGATGTCGCAGAGGATTCCGATGCGTTTCGCGGCCGACGCGATGGAACGCACGTACCAGGCGGTCGATTCGTCGTCGGTGGCCTGCACGACCGCCAGCTTGGGCCGGACCCCGATTTCGGCGAGGGCTGCGGCGGCGACGGACGCGTCGTTGCGGATGGAGGTGGCGAGTTCGGCGCCACCGAGGCTTCTGGTCATGAACTCAGCTGCTTTCGTACTCGTGTCGTGACTGCGTCGGCACGCTCGACGATCGCGTCGACGCCGGACAGGCACTCGGTGAGGGCCCGGCGGGTGTCCGGATCGGCGATACCCGGCAGGTTCACCTCGATGTTGACCCGGGCGGTGGTGGCGGCTGCGCGGGCAGCCTCGGCGGCGGCCGCGACGTCGCTGACGACGGTGCGGTTCGCCACCGGCAGCAGGACGTCGGCGAGTGCGACGACGTCGCCTGCCGCGACCACCACCTCGGCGGGGACCGCGGCCGCGCCGGCGAGGGCGGTCGCGATCGCCGACGTGCGGGCACCCGTTTCGTCGTCCGTGTCCTGGGGGAGGCGGTAGGCGTCGATGACGGCCGTGAAAGCCGCCATGTCGTCCTCGGCGAACTGCAGTGCCTTCTCGCGGAACGCATCTGCTGAGGCGCAGATGCGTTCGACGAGCATCCCGTGGTCGGCGTACCTCTTGCCGGTGGTGTAGCGGGCGACCATCGAGACCAGCGCGGCTGCCTGGCCGAGGTGGAGCGCACCGGTCGCGCCGCCGCCGGGCGCGGGGGTCCGAGCGGCGAGCGAGTCCAGGAATCCGGCGATCGTGTCGTCTCGGAGGCTCATGACCGGATCTTCTTCATCTCGGGGTCGACGAGCGGCTCGGCCACGACGGTGGCGGGGATGCGGCGTCCGAAGTACTCGATCTCCACCGCGGTGTCGACGGTCGCGTTCGCGGGAAGCCAGGCGTAGGCGATCGGCGCCCCCACCGTGTGACCGAACGCGGCACTCGTGACGTACCCGGCGGGCTGTCCGTCGACGAACACCGGCTCGTGGCCGAGGACCACCGACGTGCGGTCGTCGATCATGAGGCACGCCAGGCGCCGCTTCACCGTCTCGTCGGAGACGCCGTCGAGCGCGTCACGCCCACGGAAGTCGCCCTTCTGCAGTCGGACCGCGAAACCGAGACCGGCCTCGTAGGGGTTGTGCTCGGTGGTCATGTCACTGCCCCACGAGCGGTAACCCTTCTCCATCCGCAGGCTGTTGAACGCGGCGCGGCCGGCGGCGATGACGTCGTACTTCTGCCCCTCCGCCCACAGCAGATCCCACAGTCGCAGACCGTTGTCGGCGGACGTGTACAGCTCCCAGCCGAGTTCGCCGACGTACGACAGACGCATCGCCGTGACGGGAACACCGCCGATGCGGACCTGCTTCGCGCGGAAGTACTTGAAGTTCTCGTTCGTGAAGTCGTCGGAGCTCAGCGCCTGCACCAGATCCCGGGCTCGCGGACCCCACAACCCGATCCCGCACGTGCCGCCGGTGATGTCCCGGATCTGCACACTGCCGTCGTCCGGAGATTGGCGGCGGAAGTAGTCGAGATCGAGGTTGCCGTTGGCGCCGACCTGGAAGACGGTGTCGGACAGTCGCGTGACGGTGAGGTCGCTGCGGACGCCACCGGTCTCGTCGAGCGCGAGCGTGTACGTGACGGACCCGACGGACTTGTCCATCTTGCCGGTCGTCAGCCGGTCGAGCAGGGCCAGCGCGCCGGGACCGCTGATCTCGAGCCGCTTCAGCGGTGTCATGTCGTACATCGCCACCGACGTGCGGGTGCGCCAGGCCTCGGCCGCGGCGATGGGGGAGTGGAACATCGCCGCCCACGGTTCCCGGGCCGGCGGCTGCCATTCGGCCGGAAGGTCCTGCACCAGATGGGCGTTGGACTCGAACCAGTGCGGGCGCTCCCAGCCGGAGCTTTCCAGGAACACGGCGCCGAGTTCCTTCTGGCGAGCGTGGAAGGGACTGACTCGCAGGTCGCGGGGAGACTCCTTGGGCTGCAGCGGGTGCAGCACGTCGTAGATCTCGACGAAGTTCTGCTGCGACGTCTCGCTGACGTAGTCGGGTGCGAGCTGGATCTCCTCGAAGCGGTGCACGTCGCAGCCGTGCAGTTCGACCTTGGAGCGGCCGTCGACGAGCAGTTGCGCGACCGCCCGGCCGACACCGGCGGAGTGTGTCACCCACACTGCCTCGGCGATCCAGAACCCGGCGACGTCCGGGGACTCGCCGATGAGCGGTCCGCCGTCCGGGGTGAACGAGAAGACCCCGTTGAAACCGGCCTCCAGTTTCGCGGATTCGAGGCACGGCAGCAGCAACTTGCTCTGCTCCCACGACGGCGCGAAGTCTTCTTCCGTGAACGGCAGCATCGACGGCATGTCGGACGCGGACACGTCGTCGCTCGCGTCCAGGTCGCGCAGGTTCACCGGCATCGGGCGGTGAGCGTACGTGCCGATACCGAGGCGGTCGACGTGCTCACGGAAGTACAGATCCTGGTCCTGGTGGCGCAGGATCGGGAAGCCCGCCTCGGCGAGTTCGGTGTTCCGGCCGACGAGTTCGGGAATCTGCTCGGTCTTCGCGTACTGGTGCGCCAGGGGAAGCAGCGGGACGTCCATCCCCACCATCGCGCCGATGTCGGGACCCCAGAAGCCCGCGCAGGACACCACGATGTCGGCGGGGATCACACCGTCGGCGGTGGCGACGCCGGTCACCTTGCCGCCGCTCTGTTCGATGCCGATCACCTTCGTCGAACCCTGGAACACGGCACCGCGGGCCTCGGCGCGCCGGGCCAGCGCGACGACGACACGGGACGCCTTCGCGAGGCCGTCCGTCTCCACGTACAGCCCGCCGAGAACCCGCTTCTCGTCCAGCAGCGGGTGCAGCTTCGCGCACTCGGCCGGGTCGAGGACGGCGCCCTCGATGCCCCAGGAGGTGGCCCAGCCCTGCTTGCGGTGCAGATCGGCGAGACGCTCGGGGGTGGTGGCCACCTCGAGCCCGCCGAGCTGGTTGAAGCACCATTCGCCGTCCACGTCGAGTCCGACGAACTTCTCCACCGTGTACCGGGCGAATTCGGTCATCGTCTTGGACGCGTTCGTCTGGAACACCAGGCCCGGTGCGTGTGACGTGGAGCCTCCGGTGAGCGGCAACGGTCCCTGGTCGAGAACCGTGATCCGATCCCAGCCGCGAGCGGTGAGCTCGTCGGCCAGGTTCGCGCCGACGATGCCGGCTCCGATGATCACTACGCGCGGTGACCCCATAATGGTCCTCCTGGTTGGGTGGGTGCCTGTGTGTGGCGAGGTAGCGGGAGATTCGGTGTTCGGTGTGGGCTCGAACGGCGCCGGGAAGAACTGTGAATTGCGAAACGGGCCGAACTGATCCAACCCGTTATCGACAACTGATATATCAACACATTAGGTCGGGAAGAGTAAGGGGGTCAACCCCGAATTACGGGTAATTCCACGATGATTGGTTGAGGAAATAGCAGCAATTCCGCGATCGACCGTGGAAATATGCACCGTTCGCGACGGTGATGACGCGGAACCGGGTGTGGATGGAGGTAACCGTCGCACGGTGATGTCGCCTATCCTGAAGTCGCGATGACTGAATTGGACGATAACTCGAATGGAGATCGGAGCCGGCCGTCCGGTGCTGTGCAGTCAGTGGACCGCGCGCTGGCGGTACTCGAAATCCTGGCCAGGCTCGGTACCGCCGGCGTCACGGAAATCGCCGACGAGCTGGGTGTCCACAAGTCGACCGCGTCGCGCCTCGTGGCCGTTCTGGATTCGCGAGGTTACGTCGCCCAATTGAAGAACCGGGGAAAATTCCAGCTCGGCAATTCCATCGTCCGTCTGGCCCGCACCGCGTCGCCGGACGGCGATCTGGTGCGGCAGAGTCAGGAATTGTGCGCCGAACTGGCGGAAACTGTCGGAGAGAGCGTCAATGTGTCGATACTCGACGGCAATCGATCGGTGAGCATCGTCAAAGCGGACGGTCCGTCCGGCGTCGGTACCAATACCTGGGTGGGTCAGAGCAGCCCGGCACATGCGACGGCGAGTGGAAAATTGTTGCTGACGGAATTGTCCGACAACGAACTCGCGGAGCGGGTGGGAGAAACTCCGATTGCTCTCACGGAGAAAACTCTCACCGATGTGCCTGTGCTCGTGGAATCGTTGAAAACCATTCGCGAGCGGGGGTGGGCGGAATCCGAGGAGGAACTCGAACTCGGGCTGAACGCGGTGTCCGTTCCGATCCGGGACTACACGTCGAAAATGATTGCTGCTCTGAGTGTGTCCGGCCCCGCCTACCGGCTGCTGCCGGAACGGTTCGAGGACGTCGCCCGCGCCGCACTCGACACGTCCCAGCAGATCAGCAGCCGATTGGGCTATGCCGTCACGTAGCGCCGGCATCAGGCCCGCGACCTGGCGAGTTGCTTCTTGTACCGGGTGAACAGCCGGGGACTGTTCATCGCGAAGACGCCGACGGTGTCGCCGTCCCGGTCGTAGGTGGCCACGAACGTACCGGTTCCGGGGTCGCCGTCGACGAACCGGACCTCGTCGGTGCTGTGTCTCGTCCCGGCGAACTGCAGCATCTTGCCGTACTGGTGGGACCAGAAGTACGGGATCGCGGCGGGCCCGGACGGTGTGGCCATGATCGTGTCGGCGACGGTGGCGGCCTGTGCGACCGCGTTGCTCCAGTGCTCGCTTCGGTGGTGCACCTGGTGGGCGTCGTCGAAAGTCCGTGCGCAGTCGCCGATCGCGTACACGCCGGGCACGTTCGTGCGGCACGACGAGTCGGTGAGGAAACCGTCTTCGATCATCAGTTCCGAATCGCTTGCCCATTCGACGTTGGGGACGGCCCCGATTCCGACCACCACGGCGTCCGCGGGGAGGATCGTTCCGTCACTCAGTTGGACGGCTTCGACCGCGTCGTCACCGAGCAGTGCGGAGACGACTGCCCCGGTGAGGAGCCGGACGCCGTGCGCGGCATGCTGTCCTGCGCAGATCGCCCCGAGTTCGATGCCGAGCGGGCCGGCGAGGGGCGTGGGCGAGGCCTCGACGACGGTGACGTTCAGGCTCATGCCGGCCGCGCTGGAGGCCACCTCCGCTCCGATGAAACCGGCTCCCACGATGACGAGGTTCTGCGCACGTGACAGCGAATCCCGCAGTGCGCGTGCGTCTTCGACCGACCTGAGCGTGTGCACGCCGGCGAGACGGGAGTGTCCGGGCAGGGTCCGGGCGCGCGCGCCCGTCGCTACGACGACGGCATCGGCGTCGAAGTGGGACCCGTCGTCGAACGTGACGCGGTGGATCCCGTCGGGGGAGCGAACCAGACCGGTGGCCGTTCGGTTCATGCGCCATTCGACGTCGAGTGTGTCGTCGTCGCTGTTCATCAACAGGAGGTCCTCGTCGGTCAGGTCGCCGGTGAGAAATTCCTTGGACAGGGGCGGCCGGTCGTAGGGCAGGGACTGCTCGCTCCCGGCCACGACGAGGCGGCCTGCGTATCCCTTCTCGCGCAGTGCGCGGACCGCCGACAATCCGGCGAGGGAAGCACCCAGTACCACAATGGAATTCGGGACAGTGTTCATCGGGCGTCGCCCTTCTCTTCGAGATGAAGCAGCACGGTGCCGTCGACGATCGACACATCGTGTGTGCGGACTGCGGTCTTGGCCGGCGGACCCGACGGCACTCCGGTGCGGAGGTCGAAGCACGCTTCGTGGAGCGGGCACTCGACGGTGCAGCCTTCGACCCAGCCGTCGGCGAGGGAGGCGTCCTGATGGGTGCAGGTGTCGTCGATGGCATACAGGCCGTCGGAGGTGTGGAAGACGGAGATGGCAGCCATGCCCGGCGGGGTCACCGTGACGACTTCGCCCACGGGCAGTGTCACGAGTTCGCACACGGGGAAGGCCGTGGCGCCGGGGTGGGTCACAACTGGGGAATCGTTATCGAGAATCACTCGATACCTCCGAAAGCGTCGGGGAGGAAGGACAAGTTGTGGAGCGGTTGTTGCGCTATGCGCGACGACTTGCAAGCTGTGCAACACAATGCTCTCCGGTGCTGCCCCACGGTGTCAAGCATTCGCGTGTAAAAACTGCGTTCCCGAAGTCGGTGGGCATAACCTCGGGGCATGAGTGAATCCGAGGCAACGGCGCCCGCGGCCCAGGGAACGGAAGGAAAGGCGAAGACCGTGCACGCGGTGGAACGCGCCATCGACGTACTCGAGATCGTCGCGGCAGAAGGCCGTGTCGGCGCCTCGGAGATCGCCGTGCGGCTCGGCGTGCACAAATCGACCGTGTCACGCCTGATCGCATCGCTCCAGCAACGAGGTTTCGTGGAGGAAGCGGGTGTCCGCGGCAAGTATCAGCTCGGATTCGCGGTGGTGCGATTGGCCGAGGCCACGGTCGCGCAGAGCGGGCTCGTCGAGGTTGCGCAGCCGGAGTGCGACCGCCTGGCCGACGCCTTCGGGGAGACGGTCAACCTCGCCGTGCTGGACGGTGCGGCGACCCTCAACGTGCTCGAGGCCCGCAGTGATCGCCACGTCGCGCTGCGCACGTGGGTGGGTCAGGTGACTCCTGCGCACGCGACCGCGACCGGCAAGGTCCTGGTCTCGGAATTGACGTCCGGCCAGCTCCGGAGTCGGCTGGGGCCGCACTTGAGCCCGCTCACTCCCAACACGATCACCGACTTCCGGGCGTTCGACGTCGAACTCGAGCACGTGCGGTCGCGCGGGTGGGCGTCCACGGCCGAGGAGCTCGAAGCGGGGCTCAATTCCATCGCCGTGCCGGTGCGGAGCAAGGTCACCAACCGGATCGTCGCGTCGATCTGTGTATCCGGGCCGGAGTACCGCCTCGCACCCGAGCGGTTCGAGGCCGTGGCGCTCGAACTCGCCGACGCGGTCGTCCGGATCGAAGCGCAGCAATCCGTCGGAACGGGTGACTGAACGCCCGGAAGTGCTTCTCCCTCAAGGCGGGACGAACGGATAGTCCCGTTTGCCCGGGTTTCGGCCGTCCGCGGTTAACGCGGTGTTTCGGTCGTGTCGCGTCCGCGAAAGAAGTGCCGAATGTGATGTTTGACACGTCCGCGGGCCACGGTCTAAGTTGTGTGAATCGCATAGCGTTGCTGATGACGCAACAATGCTGACGCCGCGATGACTCGGCGGGAACAGCTGCCCGCTGTTCGCACGGTCGCTGCGGATCGGGCACGCATGTCGTCACACTCGGCAACGACGCCCCTTGCGATCTGCGCCCCCTACGCACACAGACATCAGGTCACAGCTCGACCGACACGCATCTTTCCCGGCAACGAAAGAAACGGTGACATCTATGTCCGCTCCGGACGTCCAAGCCCCCGCTCCCGCCTCCGCGCCCGCACCGGCACTGATCCCCACCCTCGGTGGCCGGTACTACACCGACGCCGACATCTTCACGGACGAACAGGAGAATCTGTTCGAGGCGATGTGGTTCTGCGCCGTCCGCGCCGCCGATCTCGCCGACCCCGGAGCCTTCCGGAAGGTAACGGTGGGCCGGGAGAGCGTGCTCCTCGTCCGCGGCCGGGACGGGGAACTGCGCGCCTTCCTCAACATCTGCCGGCACCGCGGCGCCATGTTGTGTACCGAGGACGAAGGGCAGATCCGCAGAAACCTTCAGTGTCCCTACCACGCGTGGACGTACGGACTCGACGGCAAACTGGTGGCGGCCCCCAACATGGCCGCGCTGCGGGACGAGACCGGAGCCGACATCGACCGGGTGCGGTACGGACTGGTGCCGGTCGCGCTTCGCGAATGGCTCGGCTACGCGTGGGTGTGCCTGGCCGACGAACCGCCGTCGTTCGAGGACGAGGTCGTCGGCGCCGTCACCGAACGACTCGGTGATCCGGCGGCCATCGACCGGTACCAGATCGGAACCCTGGAACTCGGCCGCCGGATCGTCTACGACGTCGCGGCCAACTGGAAGCTGATCATCGAGAACTTCATGGAGTGCTACCACTGCGCGACCATCCACCCGGAGCTCACCGAGGTACTTCCGGAGTTCGCGGACGGCCTTGCCGCACAGTACTTCGTGGGGCACGGTGCCGCCTTCGGTGACGACGTCGAGGGATTCACCATCGACGGAAGCGGCGGATTCGACTCGTTGTCCGGCATCAGTCCCGACCAGGATCGCAAGTACTACGCCATCACGATCCGGCCGCAGGTCTTCGTCAACCTCGTGCCCGACCACGTCATCTTCCACCGCATGTACCCCGTGTCCGCGGATCGCACCATCGTCGAATGCGACTGGCTGTACTCCCCGGAGGTCACCGCCTCGGGTCGCGACGTCTCCCGTTCGGTGGAGCTGTTCCACCGGGTCAACCAGCAGGACTTCGACGCCTGTGAGCGGACCCAGCCCACGATGGCGTCGAAGGCGTACCGGAACGGGGGTGTGCTGGTGCCCGCGGAACACCACATCGGCGAATTCCACGACTGGCTACTCGAAAGGCTGAGCGGGGATCCCCGATGACCTACGCCGGCGAGCAACCGAGGGTGACCGACCCTCCCAGGGTGAACGATGTCGATCCGCAACCCCGGCACCAGGAGCAGGAGCCGGCGGCGCCGTCCGGCGGCGAGGGGCGGCGGAGCGTCGACAAGGTGGTGTTCGGCACGGCCGCAGCGCTCGGTGTCGGACTCATCCTGTGGGGACTGCTGGCACCGGAGAACCTCTCGGTCGTGTCGACCGCGGCGCTGGACTGGCTGGTGGCCGACCTCGGTTGGCTGTTCATCGCCGCGTCGTCGGCGTTCGTCGTCTTCTCACTGTTCCTCGCGTTCTCCCGGTACGGCCGGATTCCGCTCGGCCGCGACGGTGAGAAACCGGAGTTCCGAACGGTGAGCTGGATCGCGATGATGTTCAGCGCCGGCATGGGAATCGGATTGATGTTCTACGGCGTCGCCGAACCGCTCGCTCATCTGGTGAGCCCGCCGCCGGGAACAGACGGCTCCGTGGGATCGGCGATGGCCACGACGATGTTCCACTGGGGGCTGCATCCGTGGGCGATCTACGCGGTCGTCGGGTTGTCGATTGCGTACGGCTCCTACCGGCGTGGCCGCAAGCAACTCATCAGCGCCGCGTTCTTCCCTCTCCTCGGCCGCCGCTCGGAAGGCGCCGTGGGGAAGGTCATCGACATCCTCGCGATCATCGCGACGATGTTCGGCACCGCCGCGTCGCTCGGGCTCGGCGCACTGCAGATCGGTTCCGGCCTCGAGATCATCGGCTGGATGGACAACGTCGGCACGTTCGCGCTCGTTGCCCTCGTCGGGCTGCTGACGTTCGCGTTCGTCGGTTCGGCGGTGTCGGGAGTCGCGCGGGGCATCCACTGGCTGTCCAACATCAACATGGTGCTGGCGGTGATTCTCGCGCTGTTCGTGTTCGTGCTCGGTCCGACCGTCCTCATCCTCAATCTGCTCCCCACCGCGATCGCGGACTATGCGGCGCAGCTCGCCACGATGTCGGGACGGACGGCCGCGAGTGCCGGCGACGACACGGCGTCCTGGCTGTCGTCGTGGACGATCTTCTACTGGGCGTGGTGGGTGTCGTGGACTCCGTTCGTCGGAATGTTCCTCGCCCGGATCAGCCGCGGCCGCACCATCCGGCAGTTCGTGATCGGCGTGATCGTCATTCCCACCTCGGTCAGCCTGGTGTGGTTCGCGGTGTTCGGCGGTGCCGGCATCGGACAGCAGCAGGACGGAGTCGACCTGGCGGCGCGCTCGTCGACCGAAGGCCAGTTGTTCGGGATGCTCAACCATCTGCCGCTGACCGGGTTCGCCACCGTGCTGGTCATGGTGCTGGTCGCGATCTTCTTCGTGTCCGGTGCGGACGCCGCGTCGCTGGTGATGGGCACGCTGTCGCAGCGGGGTGCACGGGAACCGAGCACGTGGGTCGTCATCTTCTGGGGAACCCTCACCGGGGGCACCGCGGCACTCATCCTCTGGACCGGCGGCTCGGACGCCCTTCAGGGGCTGCAGACGATGACGATCATCGCGGCGGCGCCGTTCCTTCTGGTGATGATCGGATTGTGCTTCTCGCTGTATCGGGACGTCTCCCGTGATCCGCTCATCGTCGGTACATCGAAAAAGTCTGCACACGAGAGGGTTTCGGACACAGTATGAAGATGTCGGCACTATCCGCGGATCTCGACGTCCCGAGGTTGTTCGGGAAGGTGAATTTCATCGCGGGGGAGTGGGTCGCGGCGACGTCGGGGCGCACCCGCGACTGCATCGACCCGGCAAGCGGGAACGTGATCGCCACGGTCGACGAGGCGTCACCCGAAGACGCCCGGCGAGCCGTGCTGGCGGCCCGGGCAACCTTCGACGCCGGGGACTGGCCGGAGACGGCGGTCGCCGTGCGATCGTCGCTCCTGTCGCGCATTGCAGATCTCCTCGAGCGCGACAAGGAGGAATTGGCGCGGATCGAGACGCTGGACACCGGTAAGACTTTGGTGGAGAGCCGAATCGACATCGACGACGTCGTCTCGGTATTCCGGTACTACGCCCGGCTCGCCCTCGTCTCCAGCGACCGAGTGGTCGACGTGGGTGACCCCGCGGTCGTCTCCCGGATCGTTCGCGAACCGATCGGGGTGTGCGTCCTCATCGCACCCTGGAACTACCCGCTGCTCCAGATCTCCTGGAAGGTGGCACCCGCGCTGGCCGCCGGCTGCACGATGGTGCTCAAGCCCAGTGAGGTCACGCCGCTGAGCACGATCGCGTTCGCCCGGCTGATCGAGGAGGCGGGTGTGCCCGCCGGTGTCGTCAACCTCGTGCAGGGCAGCGGCGCCGACCTCGGCCCCGCGCTGACCGATACCGGTGACGTCGACTTCATCTCGTTCACCGGTGGACTCGCGACCGGCACCACCATCCTGGAGACGGCCGCGAAGCACGTCACGAAGGTCGCCGTGGAACTGGGCGGGAAGAACCCGCATATCGTGTTCGCGGACGCCGAATGGGAGTCCTCGGTCGACCAGGTGCTCACCGGCGTCTTCCTGCACTCGGGGCAGGTGTGCTCGGCCGGGACGCGGCTGATCGTGGAGGAGTCGATCGCCGACGACTTCGTCGCCGCCCTCGTCTCGCGCGCCGAGGCCATCCGCGTCGGCCCGGGGCTCGATCCCGGCAGTGAGACTGGACCTCTCGTGTCGGCGGCGCAGCGCGACAAGATCGAAGCCTATGTGGCACTGGGTATCTCCGAAGGTGCGACGCTCCGGACGGGTGGCTCCCGGCCCGCCGATCCCGCGCTCGACGGCGGTAGCTACTACCTGCCCACCATCTTCGACCACTGCGACCGCTCCATGCGCATCGTGCAGGAGGAAACGTTCGGGCCCATTCTCACGGTCGAGAGATTCACCACCGAGGAGGACGCGGTCCGGCTCGGCAACGACACCGAGTACGGTCTCGCCGCCGGAGTCCGGACGTCGGACGCCGCCCGGGGCGAACGGGTGGTGCGCCGCCTGCGCCACGGGACCGTGTGGCTCAACGACTTCGGCTACTACACGGCGGCGGCGGAATGGGGCGGATTCAAGAAGTCCGGCAACGGCCGCGAACTCGGACCCGCCGGGCTCTCCGAATACCAGGAAGTCAAACACATCTGGAACAACACGACCTCGCCTGCCGCGGGTTGGTTCACCGCGACCTGACGTGCCCCGGCAGGGCGCGCGAGCAGGCCCACTCAACTTCTCAGGAAGTGATCGAATGACCAGTACCGACAATACGACCGGCGATCACGACAGTGGACTCGAGGATTTCGGCTACAAGGAGTCCCTCGATCGCAGTATCGGCAAGTTCGCGAGCTTCGCCGCGGGCGTCAGCTACATTTCTATTCTGACCGGCACCTTCCAGTTGTTCTACTTCGGATTCGGCACCGCAGGCCCCGCCTACCTGTGGTCATGGCCGCTGGTGTTCGTCGGCCAGCTCGCCGTGGCACTGTGCTTCATGGAGCTGGCCGCCAAGTATCCGATCGCCGGCTCCGTGTACAACTGGGCGAAGACGCTCGGCAGCCGAATAGTGGGGTGGTCCGCGGGCTGGCTGATGCTCACCGCGTCGATCGTCACCCTGTCGGCGGTTGTGCTGGCGCTGCAGCTCAACCTGCCGCGGCTGTGGAGCGGCTTCCAGATCGTCGGTGACGGGACCGGAGAACACGACTTCGCCACCAACGCCGTCATTCTCGGGACCGTGATGATCGGCTTCACCACCGTCGTCAATGCGCTCGGTGTCCGTCTCATGGCGATGATCAACAGTGCCGGTGTGTTCATCGAGATCATCGCGGCGGTGCTGATCGCGATCATCCTCGCCGCCAACATGACCCGCGGCCCGCAGGTGTTCTTCTCCACCCACGGGTACGGCGCAGGCGAAAGCGGTGGATACCTCGGCGCGTTCCTGGTGGCGACGCTCGCGTCGGGCTACGTGATGTACGGCTTCGACACCGCGAGTTCGCTGGGCGAGGAGACGGTCGAACCCCGCCGCACCGCCCCCAAGGCGATCTTCCGCGCAATCCTCGCGTCGTTCGTGATCGGCGGCGCGATCCTCGTGTTCGCCGTGATGGCGGCACCCGACCTCGACGATCCGAAGATCGGCGCGTCGGACGGCAGCCTGCAGTACATCGTGGAGCAGGTGATGTGGGGGCCGCTGGGCACGATCTTCCTGGTGTGCATCGTGATCGCGGTGACCGTCTGCTCGCTGGCGGTGCATACGGCAGCCATCCGGCTGACCTTCGCCATGGCCCGCGACAACGCACTCCCGTTCGGCGAGCGGCTCGCCCGCGTGCACCCGAGAACGCGGACACCCGTCGTGCCTGCGGTGACGATCGGGGTGGTGGCCGCGCTGATCCTGGTGGTCAACATCGGCCAGCCGCACATCTTCACCGTGCTGACCTCCATCGCGATCATCATGATCTACCTGGCCTACCTGATGGTGACCGGACCGATGCTGAAGAAGAGGCTGCGAGGCGAGTGGCCGCCGCGGGACCTGAAGGAGGGCGGCTACTTCACGATGGGCAGATGGGGACTACCCGTCAACATCGTCGCGCTCGTGTGGGGAATCGGGATGGCCCTCAACCTCGCCTGGCCGCGGGAGGCCGTGTACGGCGAACCTTGGTACAACACCTGGGGTGCCTTCGCCTACATCGGCGTCATCCTCGGGTTCGGCCTGCTGTGGTACCTCACCACCGGCCGGCACCACATCGGAACGTTGACGTCACACTGCGCGGCGGTGGTAACGCCCGCGCCGGAATCCGAACCGAACGACAAGGAGCTCGCCCGATGACCGACGGCGAATCGAAGAGCACTGCAGGGGAATTCGACTACGTGATCGCGGGCGGCGGCAGCGCGGGATGCGCTCTCGCGGCGCGTCTCAGCGAAGACCCGTCGGTGACGGTGTGCCTGCTCGAGGCGGGCCCGTCCGACGTGGGGGACCGCGCGATCCTCGAGCTCTCCCAGTGGATGCATCTTCTCGACTCCGGGTACGACTGGGACTACCCCGTCGAGCCGCAGGAGAAGGGCAACAGCTTCATGCGGCACGCCCGGGCCAAGGTCCTCGGTGGCTGCTCGTCCCACAACTCGTGTATCGCATTCTGGCCGCCCGCCGAGGCACTGGACGACTGGGAGGCGATGGGGGCGTCGGGCTGGGGTGCGCGTGACATCCTCCCGTACGTCAGCCGGCTGGAAAGCAACGACGCCCCCGGCGACGGCCACGGCCGCAGCGGGCCGGTGCGGCTGCGGGACGTCCCGCCGAACGACCCGTGCGGCCGAGCGGTTCTCGACGCCGCCGCCGCCGTAGGACTGCCTACCGTCGCGTTCAACCGCGGCGGAACGGTGCTCAACGGCGCCGGGTGGTTCCAGATCAACGCGTCCGAGGACGGCACCCGGATGTCGTCGTCGCACGCCTACCTGCACCCGATCCTCGGAACGCGGCCCAATCTCGAGGTTCGGACAGGCTGCTGGGTGAGCGAGATCCTGTTCGACGAACAGCAGACGGCGACGGGCGTCCGGTACCAGCGTCCCGACCTCACCGGCTACGACACGGTGTCGGCACGACGGGAGGTGGTGGTGACGGCGGGGGCCATCGACACCCCGAAGTTGCTGATGCTGTCGGGTATCGGTCCGGCGGAGCATCTCGCGGAGTTCGGGATTCCTGTGCGCGTCGACTCGCCCGGTGTCGGCTCGAACCTCGACGATCACGTCGAGGGGCTGGTGTTCTGGGAGGCGTCCCAGCCGATGGTCACCGAATCGACGCAGTGGTGGGAGATCGGCCTGTTCGCGACCACCCGGGAGGGCCTGAACCATCCCGACCTGATGATGCACTACGGCAGCGTCCCGTTCGACATGAACACCCTGCGGTGGGGTTACCCGACCACCGACAACGGATTCTGCCTGACACCCAACGTCACTCAGGGCCGCTCCCGCGGAACGGTCCGGCTGCGGTCGCGGGACTTCCGCGATCGCGCGAAGGTCGATCCACGGTACTTCACCGACAGCGAGGGCCACGACGACCGGGTGATGCTGTCCGGGGTGAAGCTGGCCCGGAAGATCGCCGAGCAGAAGGCGCTAAGCGGGTGGATTGCCCGCGAACTGGCGCCGGGGCCCGATGCGGTGACCGACGCCGAGATCCTCGACTACATCCACAAGACCCACAACACGGTGTATCACCCCGCGGGCACGGCACGTATGGGCGGTGTCGACGATCCGATGGCGGTGCTCGACCCGGAACTGCGGGTCAAGGGGGTTCGAGGACTGCGAGTGGTCGATGCGTCGGCGATGCCGAAACTGCCGCACGTCAACCCGAACATCACGGTCATGACGATGGCCGAGAGGTGCGCGGATCTGCTCCGCGGCCGGGCCGGGGCCGGGCTGCGGGCGGCGGAGTCTGCGTTGTCCGAGGTCTGATCCGGGCGTCGATCGCCTCGGCGGTCCTTCGCCAGATCTCGCTCTCCGGATCGACGACGGTGAAGTGATCGCCGGGCCCCTCGATCCGGACGACGTCGTCGGGGGTCGCCGCGACGGCTTCGTGGTACTCCCTGCTCATCTCCAGCATGTCCGGCTCGTCGTCGACGGCGCACACCACTAGCTGAGGATGCCCAGCGGCAGTCGAGCGATCGGCGACGACCGTTCGTACGTCGCACGGTCGCCGGCCCAGTCGCTGCCGACGGCGTCCGCCACCGCGCCCTCACCGAGGTGGCGTTCGCCGGCGAATCGCAGATTCAGCACCCCGGCGAGGCTGACGGCCAGTGCCGGACGAACCGCTGCCTCCTCGGCAGCGGCGTCGGCGGCGGCGCGGAGCGCGAGCTGAGCACCGGCCGAGTGGCCGAGGATCACGAGACGCTCCGGGTCCGCCGACGGGACGGTCGCGACGGCCTGCGCGGCGTCGGCGACATCGGACGCCATTGCAGCCCAACGGGTCTCGCCGCCTCGCCGGTACTCGACGTTCCAGGTGACGTACCCGCGGGCCGTCAGGTCGACTGCCAGCGCGTCCATCAGGTCGGACTCCCAACGAGGACGCCAGAATCCGCCGTGGATCAGCACGACGACGGGGAAGGGGCCGTCGCCATCGGGGATCCGCAGTTCCACTCGCTGATCGGGGTGGTCGCCGTACCGGACGATCCGCCCGGGGTGGAAGCGGTGGTGGTACCAGCTGTCGACGGCGTAGCGGAGTCCGTCGAGTCCCCGCCCCCGGATGTGGACCCGGGCGCCCGCCGAGCGGTCGGCCTCGCACTCTCCGAAATCGACGCGGATCGCCCCGCCGGCCGGGGCGGTGAAGGATGCCCCGGCGCCGGGCACGACGACGAACTCGCCTCGCCGCGCCGCCGACCGCACGGCCCGCTCCAGCCCGGCGGTGTCCGCGGCGAACGTCAACTCACCGGTCAGGCCGCGTGCATCCAGCGCCCGGCCCACGAGTTCCTCCGCGGTTCCGCGGTGTGCCACCACGCCGGGGGCGAAGACGATGTCGACTCTGCGCGCTGGTTCGGTCACGAGCCCACCGTACTTTTCGCTGATGACATCTGTATAGCGGTCGCCACGATTATGTAATATGAAGGTCGGGAGCCCGGTACTCGAACACCAGCAGTGAGGACGGTCATGGGCGTGCAGGCCAACACCAGAGCCATCGAGAAAGACATCGTCACCGACTTCAGCGAGCGGATGAGCTACGGGTCGTACCTCGACCTCGACACCCTGCTCAGCGCGCAGAAACCGGTGAGCCGTCCGGAACATCACGACGAACTGCTGTTCATCATCCAGCACCAGACCACCGAACTCTGGCTGAAGCTCGTCCTGCACGAAACACTCGCCGCCCGAGCCGCTTTCGACGAGGACGAGATCGGCCGGGCGCTCAAGTGCGTGGCGCGCGTCAAGCACATCCAGAAGACGCTGACCGAACAGTGGTCGGTCCTGGCCACCCTGACCCCCACCGAGTACTCGGAGTTCCGCCAATTCCTCGGCAATTCGTCCGGGTTCCAGTCCTACCAGTACCGCGCCGTCGAGTTCGTGCTCGGCAACAAGAACGCCGGAATGCTGACGGTGTTCGACGCCGATCCCGCCGCCCACGATCTGCTCGAACGGCTCCTCACCGAGCCGAGCCTGTACGACGCGTTCTGGCAGTGCCTGTCGCGGCTCGGGTACGACGTGCCGGCCTCCGCGCTGGACCGTGACGTGACCACCGCCTACACGCTGAACGAGGACCTGCTGCCCCTGATCAAGTTCGTCTACGAGAACCACGACGAACACTGGGCCGTCTACGAGGCCTTCGAGGAGTTCGTCGACCTCGAAGAGAACTTTCAGCTGTGGCGCTTCCGACACATGCGCACGGTGCTGCGGACCATCGGGATGAAATCCGGAACGGGAGGATCCAGCGGAGTGGGTTTCCTGCAGAAGGCACTGGACCTGACGTTCTTCCCGGAACTGCTGGCCGTGCGCACCGAGATCGGACGATGATGACCACCTCGACCGATGTGCCGGCCGCCCGCGCCGCCGAACTCGACGCCGCGGACCCGTTGCGCCCGTATCGCGACCTGTTCATCGGCGCCGACGACCCCTCGGTGCCCGCCTACCTCGACGGCAACTCGCTCGGACGGCCCACCAAGGCGAGCGCCGAGCAGGTCACCGCCTTCGTCACCCAGTCGTGGGGCGGCCGGCTCATCCGCGGGTGGGACGAGGAGTGGTACGACCTGCCGATCACAATCGGGGACACCCTCGCGAGGGTGGCGCTCGGCGCGGCCGCCGGACAGACCACCATCGGCGACTCGACGACGGTCCTGCTGTACAAGCTGGCACGCGGTGCGCTCGCGTTGCGCCCGGACCGCACCGAGATCGTCGTGGACCGCGACAACTTTCCGACGGACCGCTACGTGCTCGAGTCCGTCGCCGGAGAACTCGGGCTCACGCTCCGGTGGATCGAGTCCGATACCCGGGGCGGCGTCACCGTCGACGACCTGAAGTCCGTGGTCTCCGAACACACCGCGCTCGTCGTGCTCAGCCACGTCGCCTACCGCTCGGGTTACCTGGTCGACGCCGCCGGCGCCGCTCGCGTGACACACGAGGCCGGTGCGCTCCTGCTGCTCGACCTGTGCCACTCCGTCGGCTCGGTTCCCCTCGAACTCGACACGTGGGGTGTCGATCTGGCGGTCGGGTGCACGTACAAGTATCTGAACGGCGGGCCGGGCTCACCGGCGTTCGCCTACGTTCGTGCAGACCATCAGCAGGACTTCGTGCAGCCGATCTGGGGCTGGATGGGCCGCGACAACCCGTTCGCGATGGAGCAGGGCTACCGACCGGCGCCCGGCATCCGGCGCGTGATCAGCGGAACGCCGTCGGTCCTCGGCATGATCGCGCTGCAGGACACCCTCGCACTCCTCGACGACGTCGGCATGGAGGCCGTGCGCGCCAAGTCGATCGCGCTCACCGAGTACGCACTCGACCTCGTGCGCGAGTTACTGGTTCCGCTGGGCGTGGAGATCGGATCGCCGGAGGATTCCGCCGAGCGGGGTGGTCACGTCATCATCGACCACCCGCGGTTCGAGGCGGTCGTCGAGCGACTGTGGACGAAGGGTGTCATCCCCGACTTCCGGGCCCCGCAGGGCCTGCGGCTCGGCCTGAGCCCGCTGAGCACGAGCTTCGGCGAGGTATGCACCGGGATACTCGCGATCCGTGATGAACTCATCGACTGAACCGGCGAGCGCGATCCTCGACGACTTCGATTCGCGGCCCGGCAGCGCGACGTCCCTGATCCGCACCGTCCTCGGCGCGTATGTGCGCGACCTCGGCGGGTGGGTGGCGATCGCCGACTTCGTGGAACTGATGCACGCCGTCGGTATCCCGTCCGAATCGACGCGCATCGCGGTGGCCCGCCTCAAGAAGAAGGGGGTGCTGCGGCCGCTGACCCGCGACGGGCGGAGCGGATACGAGGTGACCGAGCAGGCCGAGGCGATGTTCAGACGCGGCGATCCGCGGATCTTCGGCTTCCGTCAGATGGCGGACACCGATCCCTGGCGGCTGATCTCGTTCACCATCCCCGAATCCCAACGGGCGGTGCGGCACCAGTTGCGCAGACGGCTCGGCTGGATCGGTTGCGGAACCGTGTCGCCCGGCCTGTGGATCGCCCCCGAGTACCTCGCCCGCGAGGTCGACGACATCGTCGCCGCGCTGGGCCTGTCCGAGTTCGTGACCACGTTCGTGTCCACGTCGGTGTTCGTCCCCGATTCGATGGGGGACGCGGCGACGCGGTGGTGGGACCTGGACGGCATCGCCGCGCGGCACCGCGACTTCCTGGACCGCCACCGGGCCGCTCTGTCTGCCGCAGAGGAGGTGTCGCCGCGCGACGCATTCGTCCGCTTCGTCCCGTTGCTCGACGAATGGCGCATCATCCCGTACATCGACCCGGGCCTGCCTGCCGGGATGCTGCCCGGGGCCTGGCCCGGCGCCGACAGTGTCCGCCTGTTCGCGTCGGCGCGGGACCGCTACCTCGACGGGAGCCGCGACTGGGTGCGGAGCGTGCAGTCGCGGCTACCCGTGTGAGGTGCTATCCGAGAAATTCCTCGCCGATGTTCTTGGCCCACTCCTCGGCCTGATCCTTCGGGCGGATCGAGCTGGACCCGTCGTGCCTGCCGTGTTCGCCGACCTGGACCGCGCCGAGGGAGACGAGCTTCTCCGCGATGATCTCGCCGCCGCGGTTGTAGGTCTCCTCGTACACCTTGTCGCCGAGGCCGAACAGTGCGAACTGCATCCCGGTGAGGTCGGGTTCGTCCTCCTCCAGGCCCTCGAAGAAGGGTTCCGCGCCGGTGGGCAACTCGCCCTCACCGTAGGTGGAGCACACGATGACGTGGAAGTTCTCGGGGTCGAGGTCGCCCGCGTCGAATTCCATCATGTCGTACAGGGACGTGTCGCCGTAGTCGCCGAGCACGTCGGCGATGTTGTCGGCCACCAGTTCGGAGGTTCCGCCCTCGCTGCCGTACAGAATCACCACTGCCATTGTTCTTGCTCCTCGTGGGTTGCTGCCGACGTGGTCAGTACACGTCGCGCAGGTAGCGCTTTTCCTTCTTGAGCGTGGTCACGTAGTCGGCGGCCTGCTCGGGGGAAAGGGTGCCATGGGTGGCGATGACCTCGTGCAGGGCCCGGTCGACATCCTTCGCCATCCGCGTGGCGTCGCCGCAGACGTAGAAGTGGCCGCCGTCCTCGAGCCAGGCGAACAACTCCGCGCCGTTCTCGACCATCCGGTTCTGCACGTAGATCTTCTCCGCTTGGTCGCGGGAGAAGGCGAGGTCGAGGCGGGTGAGGAGACCGCTGTCGCTCATCGCGCCGATCTCGTCCTCGTAGATGTAGTCCGACGCGCGGTGCTGGTCGCCGAAGAACAGCCAGTTGCGTCCCGACGCGCCCCGCGCCTGCCGTTCCTGCAGGAACGCGCGGAACGGCGCGATGCCGGTGCCGGGGCCGACCATGATCATCGGTGCGTCGTCGTTCGCGGGGACGCGGAACGACTTGTTCTTCGACACGAAGATCCCGCCGCTGCCGCCGTCGGCGATCCGATCGGCGAGGAACGTGGAGCACACGCCGCCGCGGTCGCGTCCGGCCGAGCTGTGGCGGACGCTGGCGACGGTCAGGTGCACGCTGCCGGGGTTGGCGAGCGGGCTGGACGAGATGGAATACGCCCTGTGCTGCAACGGCTTCAGCAGCCCGACGAACTCGTCCGCGGTCAGGGTCACCGACGGTTCGAGGAGCAGCAGGTCGAGCACGTCCTTGCCCCACAACCAGGCGTCGAGGGCTTCCTTGTCGCCGTGCCGCAGCACGTGGCTCAGTTCTTCGTCGCCCGCCCGCTTCTCGATCTCGTCGATGATTCGTGGCTCGGCGTGGAGATCTCGTAGCCGTGCAGCAGGAGATCGCTGAACGGCCGCTCCTTGCCGGTGACAGCGGCATCCGCCGGGATGCCCAGCCGGGACACCAGAGCGTCGACGAGCGCGGGATCGTTGATCGGCATCACACCGAGCGCGTCACCGGCCTCGTACTCGAGACCGCTGTCGGCGAGCGCGAACTCGTAGTGCCGGATCTCCTTCGCGGACGTGTCGCTCGACAGTCGACGGTTCACGGAGAGCGTGGACGCGTAGGGGTTCTTGCGGTTCCACTGCGACCGCTTGCGGGCCGGCTTCGTCTCGGGCTCGGCGACATCGGCGACGGGGGACTCGCCGCGAATGCCCTCGACGGCCGCGAACAGGGGGAGGGTCTCGGCGACCCACGCGGCGGCCGTGTCCTCGTAGTCGACGTCGCAGTCGACGCGCGGAGTGACGCGACGGGCACCGAGCTGCTCGAGCCGGGTGTCGATCATCTTGCCGGCCTGGCAGTACCCGTCGTAGCCGGTGTCGCCGAGCGCGAGCACGGCGAAGTCGGTGTTCTCCAGTCGTGGCGCGGCCTCCGCGGACAGTGCCTGCCAGAACAGCTCGGCGTTGTCCGGCATCTCACCCTCACCGTAGGTGGAGGTGACGACGAGGACGCGGTGCATGGCGGCGAGGGCCTCCGTGTCGACGTCGTCGAGGGCGCTCACGACCGGCGCGAAGCCCTGTGAACGTGCCGCGGCCGCGGCGTCCTCCGCAACACCCTCGGCGTTCCCGGTCTGGCTGCCGTACAGCACGTGCATGGCGGGCAACTGCCCACCGTCCGCCGCGGCAGGCGCGTCGGAGCCGCCGACGACCAGACGCGAGCTCATGCCGGCGAGGAAGCCGGTGAGCCAGACGCGCTGGTCCTCGCTGAACGGGGCGTCCTGGGGGATGTAGGGCATCTTCATGAGGGGACCACGTCTCTCGTGGGGATCAGATCGGGGAGAGCGTGCTGCGCGAACAGCTCCTCGAAACCGGGCAGCCGGCCGATCTTGTCGACGTTCTTCGCATCCTGGTGCAGGATCCAGCCGTACGTGCCGGGGGCGTCGATGGACCGCACGTTGCGGCGGCGCAGCGCATCCTTGTAGTCGGCGAGACGCTTGGCCGCCACCATCACGGCCAGGTCCTCGTCGCTGTAGTCCTTCAACGCTTCCCGCGCGTACCGCTGCAACCGCTGCATGAGGAAGAAGTCCTCGGTGAGCAGCAGGTTGCGGACGGCCTTGTCGACCGCCGGATCGGACGGATCCGCGACACCCGGCAGCTTGGACAGCGCCATCTCCTGCGCCGCATTCAGCACGGTGTAGTTGTTCAGCAGCGCGAACATGGCCTCGGTGTCGGCCTCGCCATAGCCGGGCACGGCGCCGTCCAGCACCGCGTGACCGTCCCGGTAGTCCAGCTTGAACTTGCGCACCTGGTGCGCGACCAGCGCGGCGGCGAGTTCGTCGGCCAGGTCCTTGCGGGGCTTGGCGTTCAGGATCTCGTCGCTGTCCTGGTACTGCAGCAGCGCGCGCGGCATGCCGTACACGAAGTGGTGCTGTTCGGTCTCCCAGTTCTCGAGCAACCATGCCGCTTTGGCGGACCCGGTGGCCTCGAGGTGCCACCCGAGCAGCACGTGCACGGCCTGACGGTGCAGCGCCGCGTGCTCGTCGTCGCCGGTGATGGAGCCGAGCAGGATCGAGTCCGCGCTGGCCTTGCCGGGCAGCTTGCCCTCGGGGTCGTACTGGTAGACGAAGCCACCGCTCATGCCGTTGCCGACGCCCTTGCCGAAGCCGCCGAGGTTGAGGACGGCGCCGTTGGTCATGTACTCGCAGGCGAAGTCGCCGACGCCCTCGACCACCGCGGTGGCACCCGAATTGCGGACGGCGAAACGGTCACCCGCCTGGCCCTCGACGAACGTGCGCCCACCGGTGGCGCCGAACAGTGCGAAGTTGCCGATCAGCACGTTGCCGCCGTGCAGGTCGGAGCCGCCACCGGGCGAGCGCACGACGATGCTGCCGCCGTTGGCGCCCTTGCCGACGCCGTCGTTGGCGGTGCCGGTGTGGACGAGGGTCATGCCGTCGTTGCAGAACGCACCGTACGACAGGCCCGCGGACCCGGACGTGGCGATCCGGACGCTGCCCTCGCGCAGATAGCCGCGGCCGCGCTCGTCGCGGAGCACGGCGGGCAGCTCGACATCGGTGAGCTCGTGGTTCAGCATCCGCTCGATGTCGACCGCCAGCTGGGCGCCGACGCTCTTGTTGCGGTTGCTCAGGTGCACCCCGTCGCCGAGCTCGACCGTGGCCTCGCCCTGCTCGATCAGCGCGGCGCGCAGCTGCACGAGCCAGCCGTCGTCGAGGGTGTAGTCCTTCTCCAGGTACACCGGGTCACCGATGGTCACTTCCTCGACCACGGCGAGCATCGCGCGCAGGTCGAGCTGGCCGACGCTCGACGGGTGGTCGAGGAGCTGCAGCAGATCCGAGCGGCCCCGCGCCTCGCGCAACGAGGACATTCCCAGCTCGGCCAGCACCTCGCGGGTCTCGTGCGCGATGTTCAGCAGGTACTGCGCCATCGCCCGCGGATCACCGTCGAACAGCTCGGGATTGGTGGTCAGACCAGCCGGGCACTTGACGTTGCAGTTCTTGGCCATGACGCACTTGAGCATCATCAGCGCGGTGGTGCCGAACTCGAAGCTGTCGGCGCCGAGCAGCGCCGACTTCACCACGTCGCTCGCCGTCTGGTGCGCGCCGGAGCACCGCAGCAGCACCTTCTGCCGCAACCCGTTGGCGCACAACGCCTGATGGACCTCGGCGACACCGATCTCCGCCGAACGTCCGGCGTACTTGAGGCTGGTCACCGCGGCGGCACCGGTGCCGCCGGTGTTCCCCGCCACGTTGATGACGTCGGCGCCGGCCTTCGCGACACCCACCGCGATGGTGCCGATGCCCTCCGAGGACACGAGCTTGACGATGACGCGGACCCGGGCCGCCTTGCAGTCGTGGATCAGCTGCGCGAGGTCCTCGATGGAGTACGTGTCGTGATGCGGTGGGGGAGAGACGAGTTCGACACCGGGGGTGCCGCCACGCGCGGCCGCGATCTCGACGGTCACCTTGGGTGCGGGCAGCTGCCCGCCCTCGCCGGGCTTGGCCCCCTGCGCGATCTTGATCTCGAGTTCCTCGAGCATCGGGTCGGCCAGGTACCCGGCCCACACACCGAAGCGGCCGGACGCGAACTGCTTGATCTTGGAACCGCGGATGGTGCCGTAGCGGGAGATGTGCTCGCCGCCCTCACCGCTGTTCGACATGCCGCCGGCCATGTTGGTGCCGTGCGCGACGGCCTCGTGCGCGTTGGAGTTCAACGCGCCGTGGCTCATGGCGCCGGACGTGAGGAACGGGGTGATGTCGCTGGCCTTCTGCACCTTCTCGATCGGCAGGCTCGCCGGAGCGGTGCGCAGCAGCGACAGACATCGCAGCGCCTCACCCGACGTGCGCACGACAAGAGCGTCGCCGTCCACGCTGTGCTCGCGGAGGTCGTCGCCGAACCGCATCGCCAGCGATTCGCCGAGCGCCGCCAGCACACGGGCCTCACCCGCGTGGGGGCCGGTGAGCCGGAGCCGGAACCGGTCCTCGCCGACGGCCTCGGATTCGAGTCCGCGCACCGCGAAGCTGTTGTTGCCCTTGCGGGAGAAGCGGCCCATCTGCTTGCGGAACTCGGCTGCCGTGGTGAGGAACGTGACGTCGGCAGGCAGATCCAGCACGTCCCGCAACGCTGCGGGACGACGGGTGCGCTCCTCCGCCATCGTCCGCGCGAAGGCGCGGTAGCCGGGGGTGATCTCGAAGCGGTCGATCGCCTCGGGGGTCAGCTTCTGGAAGCCGGCGTTGCGGTAGGCGTCGTCGTCGAGACCGAACGCGTCCTCGAGCCGGTTCAGCGGCAGCAGTCGCAGCGATTCCGTGTGGTCCTGCGTGCCCGCCGTGTCGAACGAGATGGGCTCCTCGGTGAGGTCGACGAAGCCGCGCACGGCCGCCGTGCCGTACGAGTGACCCGCGCCCTCCGCGCGCTCCTTGAACAGGCCGAGCAGCGGGACGTCCTTCTCTCCGGTGACCGTCAGGGCGCGCTGGTGCCAGTCCGCGACGGCCTGCGCGATGACGGTGAACCCGACACCACCCACCGGCGTCTTCACGTTCGCGAAGTAGCGGCGCAGCACCCGGTCGTCGGTGTCGAGGTAGTTGGGTTCGAAGAACTCGCCGCCGATGTAGCTTTCGGCGGTGCACAGGCCGACCCGGCCCATCGTCTTCATCAGCGACTTCTCGGCGGCCTTCGCGAACCGCTTGAACGCCACATCCGCCTCGTCGGCGAACTTCTCCTCGGCCCGCAGGCGGACGGCGAGCGGGTAGATCGCGGCGGCGCCGAAACCGAGGGCAGCGGCCACGTGGTGCGACGACGAGATCTGACCGCTCTCGGCGACGACGGACACCCGCAGGCGCAGGCCCTCCTCGATCAGCCGCTGGTTGACAGCGGAGATCGCCACGATCATCGGCAGCGCGGCGCGGTCGGTGGCCACGTGACGGTCGGTGACGATCGCGATGCCGCCCTGCTCGCGGGCGAACGCCTCCACCTCGTCGCAGAGCCCGTCGACCGCGGCCTCGAGTGCGGCCGCGTTGGCGGCGGAGTCACCGTGGACGGGGGTGTACAGCATCGGGAATCGCTGCACCGGCGTCTCGGACTGCTTGCGGATCCGCAGCATGTCCATGTGGGTGAGGATCGGCGACGGCACCACGATCTGCGGCGCCGACTGCGCCCCGCTGTTCGGCTTGGCGCCCAGCGCGACGCGCAGCGTCATGCCGTCGGCCTCGCGGATGCTGTCGAGCGACGGGTTCGTGACCTGAGCGAAACGCTGCGAGAAATACTTGGCCACCCCGCCTTCCTGATCGGAGAGCGCGTTGATGGCGTTGCCGTAGCCCATCGCGGAGATCTTCTCCTGACCCGACGCGAGCATCGGGTCCATCATGAACTTGAAGCTTTCCTGGTTGTGCGAGTACGCGACGTAGCGCTGGGTGCGCTCGAGGTCGCCGTTGTAGCGCAACGGTCCCGGCTCGGCCTCGACCTCGGGCAGCGCCTCGATGGTCCGGCGAGCCTCGGCGACGAGCGTCGGGTAGTCGTTCCGGGAGGCGAGCAGCTCGAGTGCCTCGTCGGTCGAGTACGAGCGGCCCTCGCGGTGGTCGAAGTACAGCATGCCGCCGGCCTCGATGCGTCCGCGATGCAGGACGGTGTCGGGGTCGAAGTCGATCTGCCCGGCCTCGGACGTGACGCACAGGTACTCGTCCGTCTCCACCGAGCGCAGCGGACGCAGTCCGAGCCGGTCGAGGCGGGCGCCGACGACGGTGCCGTCACCGAAGATCAGCGCCGCCGGGCCGTCGTTCTTCTCCTCGTACAGCGAGAAGTACTCGAGCATCGCCCGCACCTCGGGCGACAGGGTGGAGTCGTTCTCCCACGCCGGCGGCATCATCGACACCACTGCGGTCACCAGGTCGAGTCCGTCCTCCACGACACGGCTCTGCAGCGTCTGGTCCAGGCGGCAACTGTCGGACTGGCCGTGCGGGCGGACGATCTCCCGGTTACGGGCACGAGCGAGCGCCGTCTCGGACAGGCGGTTCTTCTTGTCCGTGTTGAGCTCGCCGTTGTGCGCCATCAGACGGAACGGCTGCGCCATCGTCGGGTGCGGGTCGGTGTTCGTCGAGAACCGGGTGTGGAAGTACAGGGTGTGGATGGCATGCGCCGGGTCCACCAGGTCCTGGAAGTAGGGCATCACCTCGTTCGAGTTGAGGCGGCCCTTGAGCACCTGGGTGCGGGCGCTGAGCGACAGCGGGTACAGCCCGGCCAGATCCGGCTGGGTGTACGCGACGGCCTCGATCGCGAGCAGGGCGTCGTGGATGCGACGGTCGAACTGGGTCTCGTCGGCGCACGCGTCGGGCGCGGTGAACACCCACTGCCGGATCGGCAGCTGGTGCCGGATCGCGGCGGGCCGGAGCACGGTCGCGTCGACGGGCACGTCGCGCTCGAGCAGCACCCGGAAACCCTGATCGGCGAGAGCCCGCTCGATGACGGCCTCCGCGTCGCCGTGGAACGCCACGTCGGTGGGGAGGAAGAAGTTGCCGACACCGAACCGGCCGGCCTCGAGATCGTCCTGACCGGTCAGAGAGCGGAAGAACGGCACCGACAGGTCGACGCAGACACCGGCGCCGTCGCCGACACCCTCGGCCGACATGCCACCACGGTGAGGAACAGCACACAGGGCCTCATGGCCCCGGGTGAGGACGTCATGGGTCTGAATGCCGTCCTTGCGGGTGACGAAGCCCACGCCGCAGCTGCTCTTGTCGAGCGTCCTGTCGTACAGGCCGGACTCGGTGGCACTCGTGTTCAACCGACTGTCTCCTCGCGATACTCGCCGAATTATGGGGCCGTGCTGGGCGCACGGGTGGCGTCGGCGAGAGGATCACGGCAGAGAACCGGCCCCGAACCGATACGCCGGTGAGGCAGACGTCGTTGTCTGAGGTGCGGAACTTTCGCAGGTCCGCGCGAAATCGCAGATTAGCCGAGGCTAAGTCCCTACTGCAAGCTGCTCGATCCGCAGCCGCCGAGCGGTAGCAAATCCGCGCCGGGCGTGCAGCCGAACGCCGAGTTGCGAACATCACACCTGGCCAGGCCGCTGGGCCCCGCTCGTAGATGCACGGACATTGGTCAGATGCCGACGCTTTTGCGGGTGCGGATGACTATTCCGTGGGCGTGTGCGGGGCCTGACCTCAGTCGGTGAGATCGATGCGGACGGTCAGCAGGTCGGTGCCGACGGCCCGGACGGCGACGCTGTTCATCCGGGGAAGCTGCGCCAGCCGGGCGCGGGCGTCGTCGTCGGGCAGCAGCGTCGCGGTGCCCGTATGCCACGTGCCGTGGATCCGCAGGCGAACGGCATTGTTCGCGCGGATGTTGCGGATGTAATTCGACCGCTCACCGAACTCGGACACCAGCCAGAATTCGGTGCCCTGTCGCCGGCCACCGATGGGCGTGACGCGGGGCTGTCCGCTGACGCGGCCGGTGGTCTCGAGGAGTGTCTGGCTCGACAGTCGCGTGGAGAGCGGGTTGGCGACGTGCCGCTGGAATTGCATGACGATCCGTCGTTTGATCGCGTCGAGGTCGGCCATGACGAGAGCCTTCCACGTGGGGAAGGCTCTCGTCGAGCGTTTCGCTACTTCGCTGCGACCGGTTCGTCGTCCTGGAACGGGTCGCCGGTCCGTTCGGCGTTGTAGCGGGCTTCGTCGAGGATGCCTTCCCGCTTCGCGACGATCGTCGGGACGAGAGCCTGGCCGGTGACGTTGACCGCGGTGCGGCCCATGTCGACGATCGGTTCGACGGCGAGCAGCAGGCCCACCCCGGCGAGGGGCAGTCCCAGCGTCGACAGCGTGAGCGTGAGCATGACCGTCGCGCCGGTGGTGCCCGCGGTGGCCGCGGATCCGATCACGGAGACCACGATGATCAGCAGGTAGTCGGTGAACGACAAAGGCACACCGTAGAACTCGGCGACGAAGATCGCGGCGATCGCGGGATAGATGGCAGCGCAGCCGTCCATCTTGGTGGTCGACCCGAGCGGCACCGCGAACGACGCGTACTCGCGGGGGACACCGAGATTGCGTTCGGTGACACGCTCGGTGAGGGGCAGGGTGCCGATCGACGAACGGGACACGAAGCCGAGCTGCGTCGCGGGCCAGACGCCGGAGTAGAAGGCGCGCACCGACAGTCCGTGCGCGCGGATCAGGACGGGGTAGACGACGAGAAACACGACGGCCAGGCCGATGTAGACGGCGGCGGTGAACCAGCCGAGCGAGCCGATGGCGTCCCAGCCGTAGGTGGCGACGGCGTTCGCGATCAGCGCGGCGGTCCCGATCGGTGCGAGGCGGATGATCCACCACAGCACCTTCTGCACGATCGCGAGGAGTGACGCGTTGAACTGCAGGAACGGTTCGGCCTTGGCCCCGACCTTCAGTGCGGCGATGCCGATCGCGGCCGCGACGACGAGCAGCTGCAGCACGTTGAAACTCAGCGACGTGCTGGCGGCGCCCTCGGTGAGGGTGGTCTTGGCGTTCAGGCCGAGGAAGTTGCTGGGCACGAGGCCGGTGACGAACGCCCACCACGACCCGGTCGTGGCCGGTTCCTTGCCGGCGCCGGTGACGGTCGTGTGCGATCCGGGCTGGGTGACGAGTCCGATGACGATTCCGATGACGACGGCGATGAACGCGGTGATCGCGAACCACAGCAGCGTCTGCACGGCGAGGCGCGCGGCGTTGGCCACCTCACGCAGGTTGGCGATCGAACTGACGATGGCCGTGAACACCAACGGGATCACCGCGACGGTAAGCAGTTTCACGTAGCTGGAGCCGATGGTATGGACGGTTCCGACGAGCCAGTTCTCGTTGCCGTCGGCGGCGACGGGCATGGCGCGGGCGACGAGTCCGAGGATGACGCCGACGACGAGTCCGGTGATGATCTGGGGGCCGAACGAGGTGGCCCACTGGGGTAGCCGGCGTCGAGAGGTGGTCTCGGCGCGCGTGGACAGCGCGGGACTGGGCATGGGTGTGCCTTTCGCATGGGGGCCGTGGAACGTCGCCCGGTGGGGCGGATACGGCGAGAGAGAGAGTCCTGAGTGGAGAGGTGCGTCAGCGCGAGCGCGGACAGATTGCGCTCGCCTGCAGGCGGAGGTCGACGTAGCGCCGAGAGGTCAGGAACAACACTGCGGGAACAATACTCCCGGCGGCGGCGCGCGTTTACTCCGGTTCCGCCTCGCCGGGATACCAGCGGGCGTAGACGTCGGGGTGCGCGCGGGTGCGGCTCTTCCACGCGTTCTCGCCGTACGTGCGATAGAGCGGATTCGCCGGGTCGAGTTCGATGCCGCGGGCACGTTCGGCCAGGTGCGGCGGCAGCTCGATGGTCGGGACCGTGGCGTCGAGAGCGGGATTGAGGAAGTACGGCACCGACAGTCGCTCGGGTGCACCGGCCGGGGTGAGCACCCGGTGCCGGGTGGCCCTGAGGTACCCGCCGGTCGCGACCTCGAGCAGTTCGCCGATGTTGACCACGAACGAGCCGGCGCGGGCCGGTGCGTCGATCCAGTCGCCGTCCTCGGTCTCGACCTGGAGTCCCGACGAGCCGGGTTCGAGGAGCAGCAACGTCAGTACACCCGAATCCTTGTGGGCGCCGACGCCCTGCTCGCCGGTGTGGTCGGCGCTCGGCCGTTCCGGGTAGCGGACGACCTTGATCAGCGTGGCGGGGGCGTGCGCGAAGGCGTCGTCGAAGATCGCCGGATCGGCGTCGAGTGAAGCGGCCCAGTGCCGCAGGAGCCGCATCCCGACGTCGGTGAGCGCGGCGTCCAAGGCCTCGATCGTCTTCTCGAGGTCGGGGAGGTCCGCGGGCCATTGATTGGGACCCTGCAGTCTCAGGTAGCCGTCGGCGTCGGGGATCGGTTGCCGTTCGGGGCCGATGTCGATCTGTTCCCGCCAGTCGGTCTCGCCGTTGGTCAGTTCACCGCCCACCCGGTTGTAGCCACGGAAGTGGGGGCTGTTCAGCATCGCGATCGACTGCTTGGAGTCCTCGGGCAGGGCGAAGAACTCCCGGGCGACGGTGAATACCCGATCGAGCAGCTCCCGGTCGACGCCGTGCCCGTCGAGGTAGAAGAACCCCACGTGATGGGTGATCTCCCGCAGCCGTTCCCGCCCGGCCGGTGTGTCCAGTTCGGCGAAATCGATGACGGGGAGCATTCCTCCACGGTATCCCCGGGTGGTCGCAATGTCAGGTGTCCCGGCGGCGCTCGAGCAGCACGCTGTCGTGCCAGACACCGTCGATCTGCGCGAGGCGTTGCCGCACCCAGACCGTCCGGTAGCCGACCGCGTGGTGCAGTGCGATGGACCCGGTGTTCACGGCCAGCACCGACGCGCCGCGAGGACACGGGGGACAGGGCCGCCCACCCGGCGACCGTCCCGTCCACCTCGGCCACCCACCGGTGCCCGTCCAGCCAGCGCGCGTCCGTGGCGATGCCCTCCGAATAGATGCGAAGCACCGACCCCCAGTCCCTCGCATCGAGCCTGCGTACGGTGATCGGCGGCATCGTAGAAGTATCGCCATGAAGTGCTGTGACACAACGTAATCGAGGATCGAGTTCCGAAGGAACGAGGGAAAACATGGCGCCAGCCTAGCGGCTCGACGTGCCCACGTGGGGTGCCACGTTTCGGGGCGAATGTACCTTCGGGCGCCTCGGCAGCGCCGACGGGTACATTCGCCCGGCGAGGTCGGGAGCTCAACACGGTGTCGTGACGCTCACTGTCGTAGCCGGATCCACGTCGTCTTCAGTCCGGTGTACTTGTCCAACGCGTGTAGGGAGAGGTCACGGCCGAACCCGGACTGTTTGAACCCGCCGAACGGGGTCTGCGCGCTGATGGCGTCGACGGTGTTGACGGAGACGGTTCCCGCCCGCAGTGCCGCGGAGACGCGGTGCGCCCGGTTCAGGTTCTCGGTCCACACCGAGGCGGCCAGCCCGTAGATGCTGTCGTTGCCCATCCGGACGGCGTCGGCCTCGTCGGTGAACGTCTGGACGGTGAGGACGGGTCCGAACACCTCCTGGGTCACCACCTCGGCCGTGGGTGCGACGTTCGCGAAGATCGTCGGTTCGACGAAGGATCCGCGGCCGTCGACGGTGGTCCTGTTGCCGCCCAGCAACACCCGTCCGTCGGACCGGGCGCGGTCGATGAACCCCGCCACGGTGCGAGCGTGGTTCTCGTCGACGATCGCGCCCAGCGTGGAGGCGGGATCGAGCGGATTGCCGGGGCGGATCGACGACGCCCGGCGGACGAGGGCCTCGGTCACCTGTTCGGCCACCGACTCCTCGACCAGCAACCGGGAGTTGGCCGAGCACACCGCACCCTGGTTGTAGAACGCACCGAAGACGGCTTTCTCCACCGCTTCGTCGAGGTCGGCGTCCGCGAAGACCAGGTTGGGACTCTTGCCTCCGCATTCGAGCCAGACCTGCTTCAGATTCGAGTCCGCCGCATACCGGAGTAACCGTTTCCCGGTCTCGGTCGAGCCGGTGAAGGCGACGACGTCGACGTCGGGATGCAGGCCCAGCGCCGCCCCGGCGGTGGCGCCGAGCCCCGGGACGACACCCAGGACGCCATCGGGCAGCCCCGCCTCGGCGGCGAGCTCGGCCAGCCGCAGCACCGACAGCGGAGCCTGCTCGGCGGGTTTGAGGACGACACTGTTGCCGGCCGCGAGGGCCGGCGCCAGCTTCCACACCGCGAGGTCGAGGGGGAAGTTCCACGGGACCACCGCCCCGACGACCCCGAGGGGTTCACGGGAGACGAGCGCGAGAGTCCCGGGATCGGTGGGCGCGATCTCCCCGCCGATCTTGTCGAGGGCCTCGGCGTAGAACCTGAAAAGCTCGGCGGCCGAGGGGACGTCGACGGTCAGCGCCTCCACCACGAGCTTGCCCATGTCGAGGGAGTCGAGCAGGGCGAGCTCGTGCCGGTGTTCGAGGATCAGCTCGGCGAGCCGGAGCAGGACCCGCTTGCGTTGGGACGCCGGGCTCCGCGACCAGACGCCCGAGTCGAACGCCTCGCGCGCAGACCGCACCGCGGCGTCGACGTCCGGGGCGTCCGCGGCGGCCACCCGTGCCAGCAGTTCACCGGTGGCCGGGTTGATCGAGTCGAACGTCTCGTCCGACTTGGCGGGACGGAACGCGCCGTCGATGAAAAGCTCCCGGCGCGGCGTGATCGTCGCGGCGAGCCGGGTCCAGTCGGCGAGTGTGGTCGGATCAGGCATCGTCATCCCTCGGGCTCGAAAGTGGTGGTGTGCGATCAGGGAACATAGATGGCGAACTGTTTGAGCAGGGGCTCGTCGACGCGGTACTCGCCGCGCCACCCCTTGGTCAGGGTGAACGCGTCGCCGGGTCCGAAGGTGTGTGCGACGCCGTCGTCCGCTGTCAACGTCACCGAACCCTCCAGCACCCGGGTGTATTCGTCGCCCGGGTACGACTCGATGTACTCGCGATACGGCTCCGCACGCCACGAGCCGATGGTGAACTTCTCGTCCCCGCTGCTCAGGTGGACCATTTCGTGTTCCTTCGGATCGCCTGCCCGGAGCGTGTCCGCGGTGACGTAGGCGCTGGGTGTCATCGCCGCGATGTTCCGGGCGTCGGTCGGGATCGGGTGCACTGCGGTCATGGTGTTCCTCAGTTCTGTGCGGTGGAGAGCGGGGCGACGGAGAATTTCTCGACGGGTTCGATGGACAGTCCGGTGACTTCGCGTCGGAAGGCGACCGGACCCGGGGCGGGTGGTTCGTCCAGTTCCTCGGCGTATCGGTGCCCGGACCAGACCGCCGCCGCGATGGTGGACGGCGCCCAGGCGTCACCGATGCCGCGGACACTGCGCAGGTCGGCGTCGGCCCATTCGGATTCGCGGGACTGCAGTTCGTGGAACAACCCGTCGTACGGGAGTCGGGCGGTGACGAGGACGACGCTGTCCGCGTCGACGAACTGCTCGTCGCCGGTGAATGCGCACACGGTGCGGACGCCCTGGGGGGTGACCGCGGTGACGGCGCGGTTGACCTGAACGTGCACGCCGGCCTTGATGATTCGCTTGCGGATTCGGACCACTTCCATGGTGTTCGTCGTCCACTGCGACACGTGCGCGGCCGGGGTGATCAGGGTGACGTCGAATCCCTCCTTCGCGAGGAGTTCGGCGACGACCGCGCCGAGGTAGTAGTGGTCGTCGTCGAAGAGCACGACCTTGTTGCCCCGGGGGCGGAGCCCCGCCATCACGTCGTCGGGGGTCAGGACGTCGGCGTGCTCGTCGACGGGGACGGCGTGGGTGTGCCACCGGCCGACGCCGTCGCGGCGCCAGTGCGAGCCCGTGGCGACGACCACGTGATGGAAGTCGTTATCGATGACGTCGTCGGCGGTCATCTCGCTCTCCATGAACACGTCCACGTTGGGGAGCTTGCGGAGTTGCTGTTCGCGGTAGTCGACCACGCGGATCCACGCGGACAGTCCGGGAAGCTTGGACTCGCGGGTCACGCGGCCGCCGAGTTGCCTGCTCGCCTCGGCGAGGCTGACGTGGTAGCCGCGTTGCCCGAGCGCGCGCGCCGCCTCGAGTCCGGCGGGGCCGGCGCCGACCACGAGGACGTTCGAGTCGGTCGAGCGGACCTTGATCCGCTCCGGGTGCCAGCCGCGCCGGAACTCCTCGCCCATCGTCGGGTTCTGGGTGCAGCGGATCGGGGACATCGTGAAGTCACCGGACACGCAGATGTTGCAACCGATGCACTCCCGGATGTCCTCGAGGTTCCCCTCCTCGATCTTGCGGGGAAGGTACGGGTCGGCGATCGAAGGGCGGGCCGCCCCGATGAAGTCCAGGATGCCGCTCTTGACCTGGTGCAGCATCGTGTCGGGCGAGGTGAAGCGGCCGACGCCGACGACGGGTTTCGTGGTGAGTTGCTTCAGCCCGCGGACATACGGTTCCTGCTCCGCCTCGGGACCGAACCGCGAGGTGACGGAGTCGTCCTCCCAACTGCCCAGCACGAAGTCCCACAGATCGGGGGTCTCGCCGAGCAGGCCGATCACGTCCTCGATCTCGCTGCGGGTGATTCCTTCGTCGCCGAGGAGTTCGTCGACCGAGATGCGGCACGCCACGGCGGCCTTCCCGTCGGCGACCTCACGCGAATCCTCGAGGATCTCGCGGAGCAGGCGAACCCGGTTGGTCAGGCTGCCGCCGTACTCGTCCGACCGGTTGTTGTAGCGGCGGGACAGGAAGTGGTGCAAGCCGCCGATCGCGTGCCCGGCGTAGACGTAGACGATGTCGTATTCGGCCTTCAGCGACCGGCGGACCGCCTCCTTGTGCCAGTGCCGGAGGTCGGCGATGTCCGACTTGGTCATCGCCCTGGCCTGGACGGGGTCGTAGTTCCAGGAGACGACGGGCAGATTCTGCGGGCCGAGCGGGGTCTCGCGACTGATCAGGTTGGGACTGTTCAGGCCGTTGTGGGCGAGCTCGATGCCTGCGAGGGAGCCGCCCTCGTGAATCTTCTCGGAGATCCGGGTCAGGGCAGGCAGGTCCTGGTCGTCCCACAGGCGCAGCTCGATGAACGGGCCGATGTCCGAGGTGGGGTGGATCTCGACCTGCTCGGTGCAGACGACGGCCCAGCCGCCCTCGGCCTTGACGCGCCGCATGTGCGCCTCCCCGGAGGGGTCGCGGTAGCCCATGCCGTTGCAGTGCGGGACTTGGAAGAATCTGTTGCGGGCGGTGACCGGTCCGATCTTGACCGGTTCGAAAAGGATGTCGTATCGCGGATCACGCACGGTGGGTTCCTCACGCTGTTCGGTTCGTGCAGTGCCAGAATCGTCGGTCCGCGCGACCACAACAGTCAACAGGATCTTTCCGTGCCACTGCATCAGTTTTTCAGATGCCCTCGTGGTGGCGTCGGCATCTGGAGAACTGATGCAGTACCCCGGATCTTTGTGCTGTACAGATTTACTGGGTGCGGACGAGAGTAGTGACCGGCATCACTGCAACGAGAGAGACGCCATGACCACAGATTCGACCGCAGCCGCTGAGACAGGGTGCATCTTCGGCGCCGCCGACATGGTCGAGGGGCGGACCGTCTACCGCGCCGACTGAAAACCGGCCGACTGAAAACCGGCAGCGCGCAAGCACATTCCCATCGGCTCCAGCAACGAGGTATATCGATGAGCGACAACACCCCCACCGCCCTGGCGGACGAACAGACGCAACATCTCCAGAAGTCACTCGGCCGTTTCGACATCGTCTTCCTCATCGTCGCGGCGGTGGTGTCGGTCGAGGTTCTCGGTCAGGTCTCCACCTTCGGCGCGGAGACATTCACCTGGGCACTGGTTCTCGCGGTGTTCTTCCTGCTGCCGTACGGCCTCATCTTCGCCGAGATCGGCAGCACGTTCACCGGCGAGGGCGGTGTGTACGTGTGGGTCCGGAGAGCGTTCGGCCGGCCCCTCGCCGCCCTCGCATCGCTGCTGACGTGGGTGACCCAGCCCGTGTGGGTCGGCGGGTCCATGGCGTTCATCGCCGCGGAGACCTGGAACCACTACGTCACCGCGTTCGAGGAAGGATCGGTGACGGACTACCTGTTCAAACTCGTCTTCATCTGGCTGACGGTGCTCGCGGCCGTCGTGAGTCTGGCTCGCGGCAAATGGATTCCGACGGTCGGCGCGTTCCTCAAGATCGTCTTCCTGCTCTTCTTCCTCGTCACCACCGGCATCTACGCCGCGAAGAACGGATTCGCCGGCATCTCGGCGGGTGACTTCAGCCCCACCCTGACCGGGCTCCTCGGCGTGACGCCGCTGCTGCTGTTCTCCTACCTCGGGTTCGAATCCGGAAACAGCGCCGCCGGGGAGATGAAGAATCCCGCCCGCGACGTCCCGATCTCGATCGCCCGCGCCTGCGCCATCGCCGCCGCGTCCTACCTGCTGCCGATCTTCGCCATCCTGCTCGTCGTCCCCGCCGACGACATCACCGGTGTCGGCGGACTTCTCGAGGCGGTCGCGACCGTGTACAGCGTCTACGGTCCCGCCGCACCCGCCATGCTCACCGTGACCGCGGTGATCTTCGCGGTCATCCTGATGACCCAGGGCGCGGCGTGGATGATCATCAGCGACCGCATGCAGGCCATGGCCGCGGCCGACGGCGCGTTCTTCGGCGGGTTCTTCGGCCGCTTCCACCCGCGTCTCGGAACGCCGGTGCGCGTCAACTTCCTGTCCGGACTCGTCGCCACCGTCTTCATGATCGCGGCCATGCAGATCACCGGCTCCGGCGGTTCCATCTTCGCGGTCGTGCTCACCATCTCGATCTCGACGTTCCTGCTCAGCTACCTGATCGTCATCCCCTCGGCGGTCCGCCTGCGCACACGATTCCCGGACGTCGTGCGGCCCTTCCGGGTTCCCACCGCAAACGCGGGCTTCCGCGTGCTCGGCATCCTCTGCTTCGCATGGGTGCTGCTCGGCTCCTGGGTGGCCGTCTTCCCCGGAACCCTGGAATCGGTGTTCGGCCTGGACTACGACTTCGAGGAGATCTGGGGAGTGAGCCAGGGGACGTTCGAACTGTTCACCCTCGGGACGCTGGCCGTGCTCGCGCTCCTCGGCGCCGTCGGATACGTGCGCGGCACATCCGTGCGGTCCGCGAGTGGCCCGCGCCCCACCCGGGAAGACGGCCCCGGATCGCAGCCGGATCCCGACCTCGTGAACGCCGACGTCCGCTGACGGTGTCGCGTCCGCCGCGTGTGTCGTGGGTGGCTCCCCGGTCGGAGACCTGCAATCCTGGTGGCCTCAGATCCCGAGGAGAGCGCATGCAACGACGACCCGACGTGACGTTCACCCAACTGAGGTATTTCGTCGAGGCCGCGAACTTCTCCAGCATGACGAAGGCCGCCGACGAACTGATGGTCGCGCAGTCGGCGGTCTCCTCGGCGGTCTCCCAACTCGAGCATCAGATCGGTACCCAGCTCTTCATCCGGCAACGGTCCCGCGGACTGGTCCTCACCGCTGCGGGGGAGGAGATGCTCCGCGACACCCGCAGCGTCCTCGCCCACCTCGGTGAGGTTCTCGACGCGGCGCGCGGCCACGAGGACAACGTGCGGGGAACGGTGCGCCTGGCCTGCTTCGTCACCCTCACCCCGTTCATCCTCCCGACACTGATCTCGGACCTGCGCGATCAGCACCCCGACCTGGAGGTCGAGGTCGTCGAGACGCAGGCGGAGGCGGTGCGGGCGGCGCTGCGCAACGGCACCGCGGAACTGGCCCTGACGTACGACCTCGCGCTGGGCGACGACATGGAGACGGAGACGCTCGGCGTGGCCAGGCCGCACGTCATCCTTCCGCCGGACCACCGGATGGCCGGCCACGACGCGATCACCCTCGCCGACCTCGAGGGCGAACCCATGGTGTTGCTGGACCTGCCGAGCAGCCGCGACTACTTCCTGGCGATGCTGTCGGCGGCGGGGGTCACGCCGGTGGTCCGGTACCGGTCCGCAAGCTACGAAACCGTGCGCGGACTCGTCGCCCGCGGGCACGGCTTCTCGATCCTCAACCAGCGGCCCGCCGAGGGCCGGACCTACGACGGCGGACGCGTCGCGACGCTGCCCATCGCCGACGACGTTCCCGGCCTCCCCGTGGTGCTCGCCCGGCTGAAGGGTGTGCGGAGCACGGCGCGGGCCCGGGCCGTCGCCGAACGGGCGCGCGCCGTGTTCGCGAAACAGGCGGGTTCGGCCCGCTAGAACGGCCACCCCATCTGGGCGTCGCGGTCGGCGCCGAAGGCGTGATCGAAGCGTTCGAGGACGTCAGGGTCCGCGGCCTGCAGCCGGTTCGCGGCCGCGAAGGTGCGTGCCCGGTGGGCGCCGAGATACAGGCTGCCCAGCACGTCCAGGTCGAGCACCACCTGCGGGGCGGAGTCGGTCGGGGTGCACATCGCGGTGCCGTCTCGCACGGTCAGCGCGAACCGCCCGCCGGCGTCCAAGAATCCGTCGTCGACCTGGATCACGATGTCGAAGTCTGTTCGGTACCTGCGGGCCTCGAGTGCGGCGGGCACGTTCATGATCCGGACCCACAGCTCGTCGTGGCGCGAGGTGGTGCGCACCAGCCGGCCGTCGGTCAGCAGATACGGCAGCGGGTCCTCGGGGGTGAGGTGCGCTTCGATGCGGCGCACGAGGTCCAGGCCGAGCAAGGCCCGCCACAGCGCGGCGTGCGCGTCCCGCGTGACCGTGCGGATCTCCTCCACCCGGGCGACGGTTCCGTTGTCGGCGGACACGCGACGGTAGAGCACGTAACCGTCGTCGTGCACGAGCCCGAACAGGCTTGTGCCGCCGCCGCGCTCGCTCTCGCGGTCGGCGAAGATCCGATTCCACACGATCTCGGGCCGCACCTGCGCCCCCGGGGTCACCCGTTGCCAGCGGTCGTAGACGTCGGTGAACGCGGCCCGGGCCTCCGCGGGATGGACCATCCGCACACCACCCGGGTCCGGTGCCTTCGGATGCGGCACGGCGAATCGGCGGTCGATGCTCGACGTGGTCTCGATGGTCGCGGGTCCGTACCCGAAGCGTCCGTAGATCCCGCCCTCACTGGCAGTGAGGAGTGACAGCGGGACCCCCGACGTCCGGATGCGGTCGTGATGTTCGGTGTAGAGCGCGCGCAGGAGGCCGCGGCGTCGATGGGTGGGCGCGACCGTCACCGCGGTGACACCCGCCGCGGGAACGCCTTCGCCACCCGGAACGGTGACTGTCATGGGGATGTCCATGGTGGCGCCGACCACCGAGTCCTCGACGAGCGCGATGATCGGCGGCGCGCCGCTGACGAGTTGCTTCCAGTGGGCGGTGAACTCCTCGGTCTGCGGCGTCACGAAGCAGATCTCGTTGAGCAGGGTGATCTTCGGCCAGTCCTGTTCGGTCGCCGTTCTGATCGTGATGCCGGCGGTGGTCGTCGTCATGTCCCGACATTGGCACACCCCACGTGGACTCGCAGCCGAATTTCGGCTCCGACCTTGACCCGGTGCGTGTCTTCGGAGAGTCTGAGACCTTGCCGACCGGTCAGGGGGGGTGACGTCACGGTGTCGAGTGACCACACCTCGTCCGCACCTCGCCGAACGCTCCGGTTGCGCCGGGAGTCCTGGGGATTCGTCATCGGCTCCTTCCTGTTCGGGCTGGCGGCCACGCGGGTGTACGGGCACGCGGTCGGCCCCGAGATCGACAACATCACCTACTTCGTCGGGTCGCTGTTCTTCACCACCGCCGGATTCATCCAGTTGCGGCTCAGCGGGAGGCCGGTGCCCGGGGAGGAATCCGCGACGGTCGAACGCTACGACTGGTGGGCGGCGCTGATCCAGTTCGTCGGCACCCTGCTGTTCAACGTGAGTACCGGGGTCGTGCTGATCCAGAGCCTCACCGTCGAACAGGACCGGGTGTGGGGGTGGAGTCCCGACCTCTTCGGGTCGACGGCGTTCCTCGTCGCCAGCGGTCTGGCGGTGGTGGCCACCACCGAAACCGACAAGCTGTGGGATCCGCATGCCCGCAACTGGCGCAGCACCTGGCTGAACATGGTCGGGTCGGTGGCGTTCGGGGTGTCCGCGGTCGGCGCGTACATCGTGCCCGGCACCGACGCGCTGAAGAACGCGACGATCGCCGATCTGGGCACGTTCGTGGGCGCCGTCTGCTTCCTCGTGGCCGCACTGCTGATGCGCCCGCCTCACCCCAGGTATTCGCCGAACCAGGCGAGGACACGTTCGTAGGCCTCGGCTGCCGCGGTCGCGTTGTAGCGGGGCCCGGTGTCGTTGAAGAACGCGTGATCGGCACCCGGAACCGTGACGATCTCGTGCGGTAGCCCCGCCTTCGCGAGTGCGGCGGCCGCGGCGTCGCGGGACGCGTTCACCCGGGCGTCCAATTCCGCGTAAATGGCGAGGACCGCGGCATTCGACCCGGAGAAGTCGGCGCCCTCGGGCAGGGGACCGTAGAAGGGGACCGCCGCCGCCAGCCGCGGTTCGCCGGACGCGAGAAGTCGCCACACCATCCCGCCGCCGAAGCAGAACCCCACCGCCGCGATCTTCTCGTCCGGCACCCGACGCCCGAGTTCGTCGATCCCGGCCTTCATGTCGGCGACGAAGCGTGCCGGCGGCACGGTGGCCAGCGCGGCGGTGGCCTGCGCCTGATCGGTGAACGTCGCGGTCCCGCCCTCTTCCGAAAGCAGGTCGAGGGCGAGGGCGGAGTAGCCGGCACCCGCGAATCGGCCTGCCACCGAACGAACGTGGTCGGTCAGGCCCTTGTTCTCGTGTATGACGAGGACCGTTCCGCGGGGCGAGGCCGCGTCGGCCCACGCGCCCTGCAGGACCCGGCCGTCCGGGCCGGGGAACGTGACCGCTTCGGTCCCGACGGCCTCGGCCGCTCCCGGTGGCGGCGGCGTCGCTCCGCCGGGTGTCACCGGCGCCGAGGTCGGCGACTCGTCGCTGTCGGTGGCGCACGCGGCGAGCAGCGAGGACGCCGCCGCCACGCCGAGGCCGATGAGTCCGAGTCTTCGCAACGCCTCCCGGCGGGACAGCAGCCCGTCGGCATGGTCGATCGCGATCTCTTCGGCGATATAGCGCTGCAGTGGCGTCATGATCGTCCCCGTCCACATCGGCTGATGTAGGGAATTATCCCTGGTCGAAGCCGTGATCGGCATCGGTTCCCACTTCATCACTTTTCCTTATGCAGTGCGCCACTTATCTGTGTTGTACAGATTTCGCCGGGCACCTCAAGATTGGTGCAACGGCACGAACTCCTCGCTCACCGCACACAGAAAGGAGCCCGTCATGCCGATCGCTGACCGTCACGCAGCCGTCGAAACGACGGCCCGAACATCGGTGGCCGCACCGATGCCGGACAGCTCGACCGTCAACTTCGTCGCGGCCATGGGCGCCGTCGCCACCGGAGTCACAGTCGTCGCGACCGACGGCCCCGGCGGGCGCGCCGCGCAGACCGTGAGCGCGATGTGCTCCGTCTCGGCAGACCCGGCGCTGGTACTGGTCTGCCTGCACGGACGAAGCCCGGTCAACGACGCGATCTCCGAGAACGGCGTCTTCTGCGTCAATGTGCTTGCCACCCAGCACGATCACGTCGCCGACACCTTCGCCGGCCGCCCCTGGCCCGGCAAGCAGCGGTGGGACTTCACCTGCGGGCACTGGACCGTGGCCGAATCCGGCTCACCCCGCGTCCACGACGCGATCGCGTCGTTCGACTGCTCCGTCCACGACGTCATCGAGGCCGGCACCCACCGCGTCTACATCGGGCGCGTCGCCGCCGTGGAGGCACACCCCGGCCAACCGCTCGTGTACGCCTCCCACACCTACAGCAAGCCCGCAGCATTCGAACCTTCCACCTTCCCCGACTACCCGGACGCACACCCCGCGCCGAGGACCAGGAGCACGAAATGATCCGCACCGGAGACGAATACAGGGAGTCCATCAAGGACGGCCGCGAGGTCTGGGTCGACGGGGAGCGCGTCAAGGACGTGGCCAACCATCCCATGTTCAAGCCGATCGTCGACGTGCGGGCACGCATCTACGACCTCGCACACGACGAGGCCACGCAGGACGCGATGACCTACGTCGATCCCGAATCCGGCGAACGCAACGCCATCGCCAACAAGCTTCCCCGCACGCAGCAGGACTGGCTCGACAAGCGCGCCGCCGTCGACCTGGTACTCGAGGACACCCGGGGCGTGGTCACCCGCGTCGGTGACGAGACCATCGGTGAGATGTGGTCGCTGTTCGACGGCCAGGACGTCCTCAACGAGGTGGACCCGCGATTCTCGGAGAACATCCGCCGCCACCTGGACCGGTCGGTCCGGGAGGACCCGTTCCACGTGTCGGCGAACACCGACCCCAAGGGCGACCGGTCCAAGGCGCCGCAGGATCAGGACCCCGACATGCTCCTGCACGTCGTGAAGGAGACCGACAACGGCATCGTCGTGCGCGGCGCGAAGTACGAGACCGCCGCCGCCTACTCCAACCAGGCGTTCACCAAACCCACCATCGCCAACTGGGGCAACAGCGAACTGTCCGACTACGCCGTCGGATTCGTGCTCGACATGGGTGCGCCGGGGCTGAAGTACATCTCCCGCAACGGGTTCGCCGGCCGTGCGCCGTCCGCCGACTACCCGCTCGCCAACCGCGTCGACGAGATCGAGTCCCTCGTCGTGTTCGACAACGTCGAGATCCCCTGGGAAGACGTGCTGTTCTACCGGCACACCCGGGCGGCCACGTTCATCCGCTCCACCCTGCACCGCTACAGCGCATTCCCGTTCGTGCAACGCACCCTGCACCTCGCCGATCTGATGATCGGATCCGCACTCTGGAACGTCAAGCAGAGCGGGCTCGAGAAGCAGCAGGCGGTGCAGGAGAAGCTCGCTCAGCTCGCCTGCTACCGGGAGACGATCAACGCCCACCTCACCGCGGCCATCTCCCTCGCCGAGCCCAGCCCCGGCGGCCTGCTCATGCCCAACCAGTCCCTGCTCTACACCGGCCGGGTGACGGCGCTCAGCCAGCTGCCCGCGATGATGCACATCGCGCGCGAGCTGTGCGGCGGCCAGATCTGCATCACCCCGGACGCCGCCACGTTCGCCGACCCCGACGTCGCGCCGTGGCTGGAGAAGTTCTACTCCATCAACGACAACTGGGTGGCCGACGACCGTCGCAAGCTCCTCGCGTTCGCCCGCGACCTGCTCAACAGCGATTACGCGGGACATCGCCTGACGTTCCAGCTCTTCGCCCAGTCGCCGCCTTTCGCGCAGCTCGCCGCCGTCTACCGCAACTTCGACTTCGACGGTCCGCTCGGGCTGGTCAAGGCCGCAGCGGGACTGTCGGACAACGTCGACGGAGGTGCGGCATGACCACCCACACCCGCATCCGCCCGTTCAACACCCGCGACACGTACCCGGAACAGAACCTCGACAACGACCTCGCCCAGGCCGTCGTCGCCGGCGGAGTCGTGTATCTCCGCGGGCAGATCGGACAGGACCTCGACACCCGGGAGTCGGTGGGAATCGGCGACGTCGAGGCCCAGGCCGAGAAGGCGATGGCGAACATCGCGATGCTGCTGAAGGAATCGGGCAGCCGGCTGGAGGACGTCGTCAAGGTCACCATCTACCTGGTGGACGTCCGGTACCGCGAGACCGTCTACCGAGTGGTCGGACGCTGGCTGAAGGGCGTGCACCCGGTGTCCACCGGCATCGTCGTCGACGCCCTCGCCCGGCCCGAATGGCTCGTCGAGATCGACGCGACGGCCGTGATCAGCTCATGACGTTCTCACTCGTCGCCCGTGATCCCGGGGGCGCGTTCGGGATGGTCGTCTGCTCCTCGAGCCCCGCCGTGGCCGCACGCTGCCTGCACGTGCGGTCCGGGGTCGGCGTCGTCGCCTCCCAGAACGTGACCAACCCGCAGCTGGGGCCGATCGGTCTCGACGCACTCGCCTCTAGTGCGAACGCGGAGACCGCACTGAAAACCGCACTCGCGCAGGAGAAATTCCCGGACTACCGCCAGGTCGTCATCGTCGATGCGGACGGCGGCACCGCGGTGCACTCGGGCGCGCAGACGCTGGGCATCCACAGCAGCGCGCAGGGCAACGGCGCCGCCGTCGCCGGCAACATGCTCCGCGACGAAGGCGTCATCCGGTCGCTGCTGTTCGGCTACGTGTCGAGTACCGCCCCGACGTTCGAGGGCAGACTGCTCGACGGACTCACCGCGGCCGTCACCGCGGGCGGGGAGGCGGGGCCCGTGCACTCGGCGGGAGTCCAGGTGGTCGAGGACGTGCCCTGGCCCGTCACCGATCTGCGCGTCGACTGGCACGACGACCCGGTCGGCGAACTGCGCCGGCTGTGGACGGTGTGGGAACCGCAGAAGCGGGACTACTGGGTGCGCGGTGTCGACCCGACGGCCGCCCCGTCCTACGGCGTGCCGGGGGACCTGTGAGCGCCGACGCCGCGGTTCGTGACGGAGCCAGGAGGGCGGAAGACCGGATCCTGGCTCTGTCGCACGACCTCCACGCCCACCCCGAGGTCGCGTGGGAGGAGGAACGCTCGTGCGTCCGGGTGGCCGGGGTGCTGTCGGACGCCGGTTTCACGGTCGAGCAGCAGTACGTCGGACTGCCCACCGCGTTCCGCGCACACGTCGGCTCCGGACCGCTGCACCTCGCGGTCTGCGCGGAATACGACGCGCTCCCCGGGCTCGGACACGCGTGCGGGCACAACGTCATCTCCGCCATCTCGGTGGGGACGGCGTTGGCCCTCGCCCCGCTGGTCGACGACCTCGGCATCACCCTGTCGGTGCTCGGCACCCCCGCAGAGGAAGGCGGGGGCGGCAAGATCGACATGCTGAAACGCGGTGCGTTCGAGGGCGTCCACGCCGCCGTCATGGCCCACCCCGGCCCGGTCGACGTCGCCCGGGCCGAACCGTACGCGGTGTCCCACAGCCACATCCGGTACGACGGCAAGGCGGCACACGCCGCGGCGTACCCGGAACGCGGCGTCAACGCGGCCGACGCGTTCACGGTGGCACAGGTCGCCATCGGCCTGCTCCGCCAACAGCTTCCGTCGAGCACGCGAGTGCACGGAATGATGACCCGCGGGGGAGAGGCGCCCAACGCCATTCCCCAGCGCACCGAAGGTCGCTGGTACGTGCGCGCGGAGACGCTGGAGGAACTGGCCCGCATCGAGCCCCGGGTGGCCCGCTGCTTCGAGGCCGGCGCCGTCGCAACCGGCTGTGAACTGACCATCGCCCCGGAAAGCGAACCGTACTCGGAGTTCCGCACCGACGAGGCGCTGCTCGCGTCGTACGTCCGGCACGCGGAGGGACTGGGCCGCGTGTTCCGCACCGGCGCGGACTCGCTGATGAACCGGGCCTCCACCGACATGGGCAACGTCTCGCAGGTGATTCCCGCGATCCACCCCTATATCGGAATCGACTCGGCGCCCGCGGTCAACCATCAGGCCGAGTTCGCCGCGGCCAGCGCCGCGCCCGCTGCAGACCGGGCGGCCGTCGACGGCGCGCTGGCCCTCGCCCTGACACTGCTCGACGCCTGCGGCTCCGCCGCCCGTGAGTACTTGTTAACCGCCCAACGTTAAGAAGTACTCACGGGTGGGGCAAAGAATTCGAGCGCGATGTTGTCGGGGTCACGGAACGAGATGCCCGAACCGTAGTGCGCTGTCTTGATGCCCCCGTGCTCGATGCCGAGGGCATCGAGCCGCTCCACCCACCGGGGCAGTGCGTCGGGGGAACACTGGAACGCGATGTGGTCGAGTCCGACCTGCCGTTCGTCGAATCGTGTGGGAGCGACGCCGTCGGGGTGCGTGTGCAGGCCGAAGAGCATGCCGCCGTCGAGCGCGAACACCGTGTGGTGGAAGGTCCCCGATTCCTCGTCCTCGTCGAGGACGGGGGCCGATCCGAACAGTGCGGTGTACCAGGCGGTGCTGGCCGGTAGGTCGGACACGGTGATCGCGACGTGGGTGAGGCCCGGGAAATTGGACATCTGCGACAACTCTCTCTCCGGCGGAACGGTCTCTTTTTTCGACCCTAACGAGCAGGCGCCGCCGGGTGGTGGACAACGGCGAATCCTGCCCGAGCGGACAGGGGCGGTCACCACGCAGACCGCCCGAGCCTGTAACAGGCTCGGGCGGTGCGGTGTTCGGGGACTACTGCCGGGCGGGCACAGGTGTGGCGCCGGAGGTGGTCTTCGCTCCGGTCGAGCCGCGCCGCGCGAGGAGCAGGTAGATGGGCCCGGTCACCACCAGCCCGGCGACCCAGGACAGGTCGGCGCCGCCGAGGAACGCGGACACGGGCCCCGTGTAGAGGGACGTGGCCATGAACGGAATCTGGACGACGATGCCGAGCAGGTAGGCGGTGACGGCCGTCCAGTTGAAGCGGCCGTAGATGCCGCCGTCGAAGCGGAAGATCGACTCGACGTCGTAGACGCCCTTGTGGATGAGGTAGAAGTCGATGAGGTTGATCGCCGTCCACGGCACCAGCACGACGAGAAGCACGACCACCAGATCGACGAAGTGCGACACGAAGTCGGCCGACAGCGCGATGGCGACGACGGAGGCCGCGACGAGGATGATCGTCGAGAGGATCACCCGGGCGCGGGCGGTCGGAATCCAGCGGGCGCGGAATGTCTGGACGGACGTGATGATGGCGAGGACGGCGCCGTACAGGTTCAGCGCGTTGTGGCTGATGACGCTGAGCAGGAACAGCACCAGCATGATGCTGCCGAGGCTTCCCGTCGTCGCCTTGACGCCGTCCATGGTGCCCATGCCGATCGGTGCGGCGAGCGTGACGACCGCACCGAACGCGAAGGCGAGGAACGAGCCGAGGGTGCAGCCGAGGTATGTCGCCCAGAACGTCGACGGCACGCCGACGTCCTTGGGGAGGTACCGCGAGTAGTCGGACACGTAGGGCGCGAACGCGATCTGCCAGAGCGCGCCGAGTGACACGGTGGCCAGCCAACCGGCGAAGTTGAAGTCGCCCCGCGTGAGGAAGTCCGACGGCAGGTCGCCGGTGAGGATGGCGAAGAAGCCCACCAGGATTCCGATTCCGAGGACCCAGGTTCCGATGCGGTTGAGGATGTGGATCAACCGGTAGCCGATGACGCAGATGACGGCGGAGCCGAGAGCGCCGGCCACGATCCCCACGTCCACGGGTATGCCGTTCACGATCCCGTGCATCGACTGGCCGGCCAGGACGATGTTCGACGAGAAGAAGCCGAGATACATCACGGCGGCGATCACCACGATGATGAGCGCCCCGAACGTGCCGAACTGTCCGCGGCTCTGGATCATCTGGGGGATCCCCATCTGGGGTCCCTGCGCCGAATGCAACGCCATCAGGGCGCCCCCGGCGAGATGTCCGACGACGAATGCGACGAGGCTCCACCACAGCGAGAGCCCGAACAGGCTGGGGCCGAGGGCACCGGTCACGATCGGTAGCGGGGCGAGGTTGCCGCCGAACCACAGCGTGAACAGATCACGAACCTTGCCGTGGCGATCGGATTCCGGGACGAACCCGATGGTGTGCTTCTCCAGCATCGGGGCGACGTGGGTGTCGGGCATCAATCCTCCGAACGGCGCGAGTGCGCCACTTCTAGGTCGAGTAGTGGAGACCACAATGGCCGGAGTCAGTGAATCTGTACAGAACAACTAACTGATGCGTTGCATCACTTCTTCTGATTCAGCAGGTCGGACTAGCCTGGGTCGATGCACACCGTGGGAGTCGACCTGGCGGCCGAGCCGAAGAAGACCGCCCTGTCGATCATCGACTGGTCCGGCGGTGTGGCCCGCGTCGAGTCCGTCCGGCTGGGAGCCGGGAACGACGCCGTGATCGAGGCCGTGCTGGCGTGCGACAGGACCGGTATCGATGCACCGTTCGGCTGGCCCGACGCGTTCGTCCGGATGGTGTCCGAGCACCACGCCGGCCGACTGTCCGCGACCAACGGTCTCGCCAACCGCGACGGGCGTCGACCGCTGACCAAGCGGCGCACCGACCTCGTGGTGCAGGCCGCGACGGGGATATCCCCGCTCAGTGTGTCGGCCGATCTCATCGCGCACGTCGCGTTGCGCTGCGCCGGAATCCTCGCGGAACTCGGTGACCTCGGCGTCGATGTCGGACGCGTCGACGGCCGCGTGGTCGAGGCGTATCCGGCGGCCGCGCTGCGCACCTGGGGGCTGGTGTCGCGCGGATACAAGAGCGCGCAGAACCGGGTGACGCTGGGGGAGTTGGTCGACACGCTCCTGGCGGCCGCGGACTGGATGGATCTCGGCGCATTCCAGACGATCTGCCGCGAATCGGACGACGCTCTCGACGCCGTGCTGGCCGCCGTCATCGCGCGGGCAGCGGCCGTCGGCTGCACAGCGCTACCCGAGGGCGACGACCGCGCCATTGCCGAACGGGAGGGATGGATCCACGTGCCGGCGGGAGGCCTGCAGGCGTTGCGGCCCTAGCGGCGCATTCCTGTGACTGCGCTGGTAGACCGACCGCGGCGACGCCCTCGGGTGAAACCTGGCAAATTGGACACCACACGCACCGTGCGTGGGCACACGAAGAAGGAGTCCAATGGCTTTCTGGGATCAGCTGAAGGCAAAGGCGTTCGAGATGAACGGCCAGCTCAAGACCAAGACGGCACAGTTCCAGAACAAGGAGTTCGCCAACGCCAGCATGGCCATGTGCGCCCTCATCGCCGCGGCGGACGGAACCATCGACCCGTCCGAGCGTCAGAAGACCGCGGCGCTGATCACCAGCAACGAGGCGCTGAGTGTGTTCCCGTCGGACGAGCTGAGCCAGAAGTTCGACTGGTACTGCAGCAAGCTGCAGTCCGATTTCGAGTTCGGCAAGATCGAGGCCACCGCCACCATCGCGAAGCTGAAGTCCAAGCAGGATCAGGCACGTGCCGTCATCCAGATCGGCATCGTCATCGGTGGCGCCGACGGCAACTTCGACCAGCACGAGCGAAACGTGGTGCGCGACGCCTGTTTCGCCGTCGGCATCGCCCCGGCCGAATTCGAACTCTGAGGTGATCGGTGACGCGCCCGGCTCAGGGGCGCGTCACCGACGCTCAGTAGGCCGTGATGATCGGCGCCGGGTTCCACATGCCCGAACGCTGAATCCGGGTGGTGTCGATCTCCGCGGTCTTCGCGTCGGGGTCGACCGGGGAGTACTGCTCCACTCCGCCCCAGTCACGGTCCCAGTCGTCCCTCAGATACGACGGTATGGTGCGGCTCGCCCGGGTCATCTCGATCCAGCCCAGGGGGCCTCCGCCGTACCGGTCCTGCCACAGGCTGGTCATGATCGCGCCGGGACGGTCGGGGAGGATCCGGTATTCGGGCGCCTCCGCGACACCCGTGCGGTGGTCGAACGGTCGCTGGCACGGAAATGCAAGTCCCACAGCCCAGTCGATCATCACGGGCGAGTCGGATCCGATCACGTCGTTCAGTGTCTGCGTCCGGGGAACACGCGGCGGCGTGACCGCCAGCCACTGCTGCGGATCACTGTCCGAATCCGACGCCACGAGTCGGACGACATCCGTATCGTCCGGCAGGGAATCGAGCGGGACGCGCAGATTCCGCCAGGACGGTGCCGGGCCGATATCGATCGGCGTCACGCGTCCCGACACCGCGACCGCGCCGTCCGGTTGCGTGGTGCCGTATTCCACCTCGAGGTTCTGGCCGTAGGTGACGACGCCGTCCGCGTCGACGGAGCGGATGCGGCCCGCTGCGGCGATGGAGACGATGTCACCCGCCCCCGCGTCCGATTCGGGGTTCGGCAACCGGTACCAGCCCGTGGTCAGTGACGCGTCGCCGTCGCTGCCGTCGCTGCCGAGGACGGGCGTGCGGTCGGGGTCGAGGCCGAACGGCAGAGCCACGGCGCTGCCGTTGACACCCACCGCGCCGGCGCCGCCGCCGGTGCCCGCGGCGTTGCTCGACGCCGTCTGCTCGGTGTTGTCGGTCTTGACGGAGTTGGCGACGCCCGCATCCGACGATTCCTCGTCGGCACTGAGGTCGCCGGCGACGCCGTTCGGTGTGAAGCCGACGGTGCCCGTACCCGCGAGGGCGGTCGCGGCGTCACCGGACAGTGGTTGCAGCAGCGACGCGTTCGGATCGGTTTCGAGCAGGACGTCGTTGGCGAGACCGCACGGTGCGCCGGTGACGGCGTCGACGTTGGAACGGGCGAGGGAGAACGCCGGGTACTGCGCGACCGCGCCCTTCGCCATCGACAGCACCTCGAACAGCACCATCGCGGCGGCCGCCACCGTCAACGGCGGAATCGCCCACAACCGGCGTCGCCGTACGGATTCGGTCCGGGTGTAGGGCTCGCGGAAGTAGCACCACGCCGCGATCAGCAGCATCACCAGCGTGGCGCCGAGCAGGATGGTGCCGGCACCGAGGCCGGCGATCGACACCGGCTTGTCCCACCACGGGACGCTGTAGCTGGACACGTACCACCACCCGTTGGTGCTGGTGAAGCACATCGCCAGCAGGAACAGCACAGCGGCCGCGAACAGGGCGCGGTTGCGCGGCGAGCGCACCACGGCGGTGCTCACCGCCACGGACGCCAGGACGGCGAGCGACCCCGCGAGGCCGGCGTAGATGCCGAAGTGATGCGTCCACTTGGTGGGCGTGAACATCATCAACCCCATCGCGGCGAGCGTGATGCCGATGAGCCGCCGCGACGGTCCGGCCGCCGTCCCGGGAATCCGGCCGCCCTTGCGGAGCATCACGAAAACCGTCACGGCCAGGCTCAGCACCATCACGAACACGCCGAACCGGCGCGACAGCGAACCGTCGACGGAGATGTTCAGCAGGTACTGGTAGCGGAGGTATTCGTCGAACCAGGGGACGTTGGGGCCGATCGCGTGAACGTGCTGCATCTCCATGACGGCGGCGAGGGTCTGGTCGGCGAACACCGCCACCAGGATCACGGTCCCCGACGCGACGAGCGGAGCCAGCAATGCTATGTATCCGACCGTCTTGGCCCGCGCGATCACGATCTGCAGGATCGGCCGGGCGCCCGCGACCAGGGCGCCGAAACAGATCAACCCGGACGGGCCCGCGGTCAGCGTGGCCGCACCGACCAGAATCGCCACCGCGGCGGGCAGCAGTCGCCGGGTCGCGACGGCACGTTCCACCGAGCACCACGTGAGCAGCACGCCCACAGCGACGATCGGCTCGGGCCGCAGACCGTTGTTGTACGGAAGCCAGAACGCGAGGAACACCAGTCCGCCGGTCCAGAGCGCGAGCCGGTTGCCCCGGACCGCGGCGCCGAGTCGCGGTGCGACCTCACGGCTGATCACCAGCCACGCGACGATGCCGGCGAGCAGCGCGGGCAGACGCACGAACGGACTCGCCGGGGTGATGTTCGCCAGCACCGCGAGGACGTCGTAATACGGAGACCCGAACGGCGCCTCCGGGACCCCGTACCAGCGGAAGTAATTGGCCATGTAACCCGCCGCCGCGGACGTGCGGGCCATGTTGAACTGATAGCCGTCGTCGGAGGTGGAAGCGCCGATGAAATGCCACAGCACCAGCGTGCCGATGACGACGGCGTCGACGACCCCGAACGACCACCAGCGGGTGGGCAGGAATCGTCGTGCCCGGCGCCCGTCCACGTTGTCGAGACGGTGCAGCGCCACCAGCGCCAGAATGGTCGCGAGCGCGCCCACCACCATGGCGACGAACTTGAGGGTCGACGGGTTCGACGAAAAGCGGCTGTCGATCTGGGCCGTCACCTGCAGTCCGTCGGGCGCCGCACCGTCGAGGTCGCTGAAGATGCCCACCATCTGCGGGCGGAGGTCGCCGTCGACGACGGTCGGTGCGTCCTGGCCTGCCGCGACGAAACCGGCGGTGGTCCGTGTGGAATCCGACGACACCACGAGCGCGCAGTCTGCGGGTAGCTGGTCCAGCGGCGACGACAGGAGCACCTTGTTCCGCAACAGCACCTCGACGCCGGCGGGACCGTCCGGGGTCGCGGGCTTCACCCTGGCGACCAGGCCGTACCTCCCGGCGTCGGCGGCGCCCGCGGGGGCGGTGGAGGTCAGGATCCCGCCGCGGTCGGCGAGTTCACCGACCGCCGAACAGGGGATCTGCACGTCGAGGCTCAGCGGCGCGTAGGTGACGAGCGGTGCCTCGACGCTTCCGGTGCTGCCGTTCTGCGGCCAGGTGAGGGTCGCGCTGTCCTGCTCGACCGGAAGGAACGGGAGCGACAACGTGAGCAGCACTCCGACGACGGAGCCGATGATCGCGAGAAGGCGGGCGGAGCGGACCGACTGACCGAGGCGAGACGACTGGGGCGGGGTCCCGATCGGCGACTCGTCCGAGTCGTCTCTGGACACTTTCGCCGATTCCAGCCTGCTGTCAGTCACGACGTCGGATAGTACCCATCCGCGCCAATCGTTAGCGAAGGCAAGAACAGGCCCGGTCGGAGGACCGGCCGCCCCGGCGAATCACATGTGGAAGTGCTTCAGGATCCGCGACCGGCGCTCCGCTCGGGTGAGGAGATGGTGGTGATGCCGCGGACCACGGCGGTGCCGAACCTCGGAATGCACTTCGCGAATGATCTCGAACATGCCTCCGCCTTCCTTCGACGCGAGTCGGTAGCCCGACGATAGGTCGAGGGCAGGGTGAGCCGATTCACCTGGGGCGGGTGAACCGGGTCACCCGGTCACGGGCTGTACCGACAGCTGTTTCACACCGGTCTGCGAACAGCCGGTGGTGGGGTAGGGGAGGAATACCGACCCGGTGTCGTCGGGTGGGTACACCCGGAACCCCGCGACCGGAGTGGGGCCACACGTCTCGGCCGGATAGTTCTGCACCACCGTGGCACGCACCGCTGCGGTGGCCCGTGCGCCCGGAGCGACCGTCACCTGAGTCACGGTGCCACCGTCCCGATCGGCCGCGACACCCACCTGCGGACCGTCCGGGGCCGCGACGTACGAGACCCCCGGGTATCCGTGGAGGACGCAGCCGCGGGTGCCGGTGTTGGTGAAGACGAGCGGGATCTCCTGAGATCCGGCGGCCCCACTCGCCTGCCCGAGCGTCACCTGCAGTTCGCCGATCAGGCAGCGGTCGGGGTGCGGAGCGGTCGTCACGGTGGGCGCGGCTCTCGTGAAGGTGATGTCACCCGAGGGTTCGGCGGTCTCCGTCTCGTCCGTCGAGCCGCACGCCGAGGCGGTGAGCACGGCGGCGATTCCGAGTACTCCGAGAAGGGTGCGTGCCGGTGACTGCGTGCGCATCTGATCGCTCCTCTTCGCCGATGTGCTGCCGTACGTCGATGGTCCGCGATCGGTGCCGTCCCGGTGTGTGGTTCGGGGAGACCGCATTCGCCCCTTGCCGGAGGAATCCGGTCGTAGGCTGCGGGGCGCAGGTAGTCGCCGAGGGCACCGCCGACGACGTCGATCGCGCCGCGAAGCCGCGCGAGCAGCCTTCCCCGCATCGTCCGCGCTCAGCGGCAAGGAACGTGGCGAGTACCTCCAGAAAGCGGCTGCCCTGATCCAGGAGCGCCTCGACGACTTCACCGCCCTGATGTCCCGCGACATGGGCATGCCGCTGGGATTCGCGAAGCCCATCCAGATCGGCATGCCGCTCGCGAACCTCGCTGCGTTCGCCGAACTGGCCGCCACCTCCGACCTCGACGTCCACGAGGTGGGCAACTCCCTGATCGTGCGCGAGCCGGTCGGTCTCGTCGGGGCGATCACCCCGTGAATTTCCCGCTCCACCAGGTGGTGCTCAAGGTCGGCGGTGCCCTGGGCGCGGGATGCACCGTCGTGCTCGAGCCGACCGAGGTGGCACCGCTCGCCATGTACGCGCTCACCGACATCTTCGACGAAATCGGTCTGCCGGCAGGCGTGTTCAACCTTGTCAGCGGATTCGGGCCCGTCGTGGGCGAGGCGATCGCCGGACATCCCGAGGTGGACATGGTCTCGTTCACCGGCTCCACCCGCGCGGGCAAGAGGGTCGCGGTGGTCGCGGCCGAGACGGTGAAGAAGGTGGCACTCGAGCTCGGCGGCAAGTCGGCCAACCTCATCCTCGACGACGCCGACCTGACGAAGGCTGTCACCGACGGAGTAGCCAAATGTTCCTCAACTCCGGCCAGACCTGCTCGGCGCTGACCCGGATGCTGGTCCCCGCGGACAAGGTGGACGAGGCCGCCGCCATCGCGGCGCAGGTCGCGCAGAACTACTCCGTCGGCGATCCGACGGCCGCCACGTCGGTGCTCGGGCCGCTGGCGAACTCGAACCAGCTGAAGCGGGTCGCGGCTATATCGAACAGGGCATCGCGGAAGGCGCACAGGCCGTACTCGACGGCCGGGAGACCGGCCAGGAATCCGGCTACTTCGTCGGACCCACCGTGTTCTCCGGCGTCACCGAGGACATGACCATCGCCAAGGAGGAGATCTTCGGCCCCGTCCTGTCCATCATCGGGTACCGGGACGAGGACGACGCGGTGCGGATCGCCAACGCAACGGAGTACGGACTCGCCGCCGGCGTCTGGTCCGGCGACCAGCACCGCGCCGACCGCGTCGCGCGACAGCTGCGCGCCGGCCAGGTCGAGGTGAACGGCGGGAGGTTCGACACCAACGCCCCGTTCGGCGGGTACACGCAGTCGGGCATCGGCCGCGAGGCCACGCACGGGCGCGGAGCGCAATTGGCCTCACGCTGAACCGAATCGGTGACTCCCGACCGTCGCGGTCCTACCCTCGAACCGAGGGGCGGACAGCGGAGATGAGGAGAACGACATGGATCTCGGTCTGGGCGGCAAGCGGGCCGTCGTCACCGGCGGCAGCCGCGGTATCGGTTTCGCGATCGCGCGCAGCCTCGCGTCGGAGGGTGTGGACGTGGTGCTCGCGGCCAGGGGCGTCGAGGCGCTGGAACTGGCGGCGAAGACGCTGTCGCAGGAGACCGGGCGGCGGGTGATCGGGGTACCCACCGACACCGGCGACGACAATTCGGTGCGCGCCCTCGTGCAGCGGACGGTGGACGAACTCGGCGGCGTCGACATTCTCGTGAACGCCGCGGCCACACCGTGGAGTGCGGGCAAGCCGAGCGACTTCGCGTCCACCACCGACGACGTGGTGCGCGCCGAACTCGAGATCAAGGTGCTCGGCTACCTGCGGACCGCCCGCGCGGTGGCACCGCACCTCGTGGAGCAGGGGTGGGGACGGATCATCAATATCAGCGGGCTCGGTGCACGCCAGGCCAATTCCATCGCGCAGACCGTGCGGAACGTCGGTGTGTCGGCGCTGACGAAGAACCTCGCCGACGAACTGGGACCGCACGGAATCAACGTGACGGTGGTGCATCCGGGGCTGACGCGGACGGAACGGCTCGTCGACCGGCTGGCGGCGCAGTCCGAGGCGGAAGGTGTGCCGGTCGCCGAGTTGGAGTCGCGGCTGGCTACCAACTCGATCCACCGGTTGATCGACGCGAGCGAGGTCGCGGACGTCGTCACGTTCCTGGCGTCACCGCGCAGCGTCGGGATCTCCGGCGACGCGGTTGCCGTCGGCGGGGGTGCTCCGGGCGCCGTCTATTACTGAGCGCGGGCGGGTGACAGCGCGCCGTCGTGTTCGGTGACTTCCCGGGCGGCGCGCTCCCCGGACCGGATGGCCCCGTCGACCCAGCCGCACATCACGGACGAACTCTCCGTGCCTGCCCAGTGGATGCGACCGCACGGCTTGCGGAGGGCGTGGCCGAACTGGGTGAGCACTCCCGTCGGCGCATGGCTGAGCATGCCGCCGCCGGAGTACCGCTCGACGCTCCAGTTCTGCTCGATGTAGTCGACTGGGGAGGCAGCTTTGGCTCCGAACCTCGCGGTCAACTCGCCGAGCACCGCCTTCTTCCGTTCCGCTTCCGACAGCGTTCCCAGCGTGCGGGCGATCGGTCCCTCGACGATCACGCACAGAACACCGGGACGTCCCGTGTCGGTGCTCGCGTCGATGGTGATCGTCGCGGGGGAGTCGGGTGCCGCGGACTGCCCGGACAATCCGTCCGCGCGCCAGAAGGGTTCGTCGTAGAGGACGGCGATCTTCATGACCGCGCCGCTCGGCATCCGCTGGTGCAGGAAGGACCGATCCATCGGCAGCAGCGGCTCGTAGAGGATCTGGCTCGCGATCGCGATGGGGACCGCGACGATCGCCCTCCGGGCCCGCACCGCCATATCCGCAGATCGGACGGTCACGCCGTCGCCGTCCTGCGCGATGTCCCGGACGGGTTGTGACAGATGGAGTGCGTCGCCGATCGCGGCCGCCATCGGACGGTAGACGGCACCCATTCCGCCGACCGGCCGCGCGTCCTCGGCCGCGTCCTTCACACCGAGAACGAAACTCGGACCGCCGCCGGACGCCATCTGGTACAGGACGAACAGCATCGACACCTCGGACGCCGCGGACGTGTAGCAGCCGGCGATGGCGGTCTCGAGAAGGTCGTGGGCCGGCTTGGACAGCGTGTTGTCGCCCAGCCATTTGGCGAGGCTGATCGCGTCCCACTTCGCTGCCTTCTTCGCCTCCCACGGCGCCTCGAGCGGAATCGTCTTGCACATCTCACCGAGTTCGACGAACACGGCGCCGAGATTCGCGGCCGCCCAGGGACTCATCGTCAGGGGAATCGTCCCCTTGTACCGGTACTGCTTGCCGTCGACGACCATCATCGCCTCGCCGTCGGTGTACTGCTTGTAACTCTTGACGCCGAATTCGTCCATCAGGGCGTAGATCCGGTCCTGTCCCGGCCCGATCCAAGCACCGCCCCGATCGATCCACGAACCGTCCTCACGGACCACGGTGAAGGTGCGCCCGCCGATCCGGTCACGCGCCTCCACGAGCGCGACCGATTGTCCGGCCTGTTTCAAGCGCAGTGCCGCCGTCAGTCCGGCGAATCCGGCGCCTACGACGCAATAGTCGACCTCGATGTCTGGCATGGCAAATCCCCTCGCGCTCCGCGCGCGGCCCTAGTGCGGCCGTATGTAACGGGTGCGCCGCCATTGGTCCTGGGGGTGTGAATTCCTCTCTCCGGGAATGAAATCGCCGCGCACAGAACATATTCATCCTTACTCGCGGCGAGTATCCCGGTCAAGGGCGTCCCGCCCGTGAGTACTTGTTAACCGCGGGCGGTTGACAAGTACTCACGGGTCAGCGGCGCAGCGCCTTTCGCGCCAGCCAGTTGCCGAAGAACTGGGAGGCCTGGACGAGCAGGATGATGACGAGGGTGGCGACGAGGGTCACCTGCCAGTTGAATCGCTGATAGCCGTAGACGATGGCGAAGTCGCCGAGCCCGCCGCCGCCGATCGTCCCCGCCATCGCGGACATGTCGACGATGCCGATGAGAACGAACGTATAGCCGAGGATCAACGGGCCCAGGGCTTCCGGGATCAGCAGGGTGACGATGATCCGCAGGGGTCCCGCGCCCATCGCGCGGGCAGCCTCGATCACGCCGGGGTCGACGGTCACCAGATTCTGTTCCACGATGCGTGCGATGGCGAACGACGACGCGATGATCATCACGAAGATCGCGGCCTCGGTTCCGATGGTCCGGCCCACCACGGCGAGGGTCACGGGCCCCAGTGCGGCGAGCAGGATGATGAACGGAATCGGCCGGACGATGTTCACCAGGATGTTCAGCACCGTGTAGGCGGCCGTGTTCTGGAGAATCCCGCCCTTCCGCGTGGCGTACAGCAGCGTGCCCACCACGAGCCCGATCAGCCCGCCGACCACCAGGGTGATCACCACCATGTAGATGGTGGTGCCGATGGATTCGAACAGTACGGGGCGCAGCTTGTCCCAGTTCGTGGTCATGCCTGTACTTCCTCGACGTCGGTGACGGTCCGCAACCTGCGGATCACGTCGTCGACGCCGTCGTCCGGACCGACGAGTTCGAGCGTGAGACTGCCGAACGAGCGGTCCTGCAGGGTGGTGATGCCGCCGTAGACGACCTCGAATCGCACGCCGTGCCCGCCCACGTCGGAGAGAACGTCGCCGATCCGGCTGCCGTCCCGCACGTCGGCGGTGACGATCCGGCCACCGAAACGCGACCGCAGGCGTTCCAGGTCGGCGGGCTCCGGGCGGTTGCGCAGGATCGTGCTCACAAAGCTCTTCGACGCCGGCGCCTGGGGTTCGGAGAAGACGTCGAAAACCGTGCCGAGTTCCACGACGCGACCCTCCGCCAGCACGGCGACACGATCCGCGACGGCCCGGACGACGTCCATCTCGTGCGTGATCACCACGATGGTGACCCCGAGTTCCCGGTTCACCTTGCGGAGCAGGCGGAGTACGTCCTGCGTGGTCTCCGGGTCCAGGGCACTGGTGGACTCGTCGGCGAGCAGCAGGTCCGGCGACGTCGCGAGCGCGCGGGCGATCCCGACACGCTGCTTCTGCCCGCCGGACAGCTGGTCGGGGTAGGCCCGCGCCTTGTCGGAGAGGCCCACGAACTCGAGGAGTTCGGCGACGCGCTCGCAGCGCTTCTGTCGCGGCCACCCCGCCACGACGAGGGGGTACGCGACGTTCCCGGCGACGGTCCGCGAGCGGAACAGGTTGAACTGCTGGAAGATCATCCCGATCTTCGCGCGCACGTGCCGGAGTTTCGATTCCGACAGCGCGGTGATGTCGACGTCGTCGACGACGACACGCCCGCTCGTCGGGCGTTCCAGGCCGTTGATCAGCCGAACCAGCGTGCTCTTCCCGGCCCCCGAGTAGCCGATGACCCCGAAGATCTCACCCCTCTCGATGGTGAGATCCACGGCGTCGACAGCGGTGAGCGTCTTCTTTCCCGAAGAGAAGGTTTTCGTGACGGATTCGAATCGGACGATCGATGTCATCTACTTGGCCGAACGAATTCCCTCTTCGACCCGCGACAGGATCTGCTGCAGTTGGGCACCGTCGCGTTCCACCTCGACGGACGTTCCCTTCGACTCCTCGCGCACGGCGGCCTGGATCTCGGGGTCGTGCCAGATCTTCACGAGTTCGAGGTACGTCGCGTTGTCCTTGTCCTCGGCGCGGGTGACGAACGTGTTGATGTACGGCTCGGCGGCCGGGCTGGACGGGTCGTCCTTGTAGAGAGCCGATTGGGGGTCGATGCCCGAACGCTCGAGAAACGTGTTGTTGACGATCGCGCCGTCGACGGATGCGAGCGACAGCGCCGTCTGGGCGGCGTCGACCGGGGTCACCTTCACCTTGGACGCAGCCGTGTCGATGTCGGCGGGTGTGGGGGACGGGTTGTCGCCGGTCAGCGTGAGCAGGCCGGCGCCCTTCAGCACGAACAGCGCACGAGCCTGGTTGCTGGGGTCGTTGGGGATCGCGATCTCGCCGCCCTGCGGAATGTCGGTGAGGCTCTGGTGCTTCAGCGAGTACAGGCCGAGCGGCACGATCTGGGTGGCGCCGATCGGGGTGAGGTCGTCGTCCGCGCCGGTGTTGTACTCGCCGAGGAACTGCAGGTGCTGGAAGAGATTGGCATCGATCTGCCCCTGCGACAGGGCGATGTTCGGCTGCGAGTAGTCGGAGAAGTTCACGACGTCGAGCGTGATACCCGCGTCCTTCGCCTTGTCCTCGAAGATCTCCCACGAGCGGTCACTGGCCTCGGTGGTTCCGATCCGGACCGTGTCGCCGTCGGCGCTCCCGGATCCACCGGAGCACGCTGTCAGTGCTGCCAGGAGTGGAACGGCGGCAAGGGCGAGAGAACGGCTGAACTTCACGGAAAATCCCCACGATCGATCGGATGACCACGGAGTGTGGCCACTGGCAAGGTAGCGCCTCCGGAAGTTGCGCGGAATGGTTTGGATCGCCGTGATTCGAAGGGTCGTGTGGCGACTTCCGTTCCTGCCCTGCAGTATTCGACCGGAACCGCAGAGTGCTCTAGGGTGGCGGGGTAGACGCGCGAGAGGTGATGAAGCAATGAAGGTAACGGTAGTGGCGGGCAATCCCAAGCCCGGTTCACGGACGCTGGACGCAGCCGGTCTGGTCGCGACCGCGGTCACGGGTGCCGCCGCGGATTCCATGGTCGACGTGATCGAACTCGGTGCGGGTCTGCTCGGATGGGGTGACGACAAGGCCGCGGCGGCCGTGGACACGGTGGCGTCGTCGGACCTCGTCGTGTTCGCCAGCCCGACGTTCAAAGCGTCGTACACCGGCGTGCTGAAGCTGTTCCTCGACCAGTTCGCGACCGGAGACGGCCTGAAGGACGTCGTGGTGGTGCCGCTGATGCTCGGGGCCGGGCCTGCGCACGCCATGGCGCCGGACCTGCTGCTCAAGCCGGTGCTCGTCGAACTCGGCGCAACGGCCCCCGCTCCCGGTTTGTACCTCATCGACACCACCTACACGACCGACACGCGCATCGCCGACTACGCCGAGCGGTGGGGTTCGATCCTCACCGCGGCGGCCCGGACCCGGACGGAACTCTCATGACGCAGGCAGACGGCACACTGGACAAGACTTCGCTCCGGGAGGCGTTCGGACATTTCCCGAGCGGCGTCGTCGCCGTCTGCGCCGAAGTCGACGGTGAGCGCGTCGGGATGGCGGCGAGCACGTTCGTGCCCGTGTCGCTGGAGCCGCCGCTGGTCGCGTTCTGCGTGCAGAACACGTCCACCACGTGGCCGAAACTCGCGGACCTCGCCCACGTCGGGATCAGCGTGCTCGGTGAGGCGCACGACGCGGCCGCCCGCGTGCTGGCCGCGAAGACCGGCGACCGGTTCGCGGGCCTCGACACCGAAACCACCGACGGCGGTGCGCTGTTCATCGACGGAGCGTCGGTGTGGCTGGACACCACCGTCACCCAACAGGTGCCTGCCGGGGATCACGCGATCGTGGTCCTGCGGATCAACGAACTGAGGGTGCAGTCCGAGATCGAGCCGATCGTGTTCCACCGCAGCCGGTTCCGCTGGTTGCGCACCGTCGCGTCCTGACCCGGTCCCGCTACTGCGGGCGCCCCCCGGCGCTGACCACGGCCAAGGCTTCGTCGATGCACGCGGTCGCGTCCCGGCCTGCCGTGTCCAGGACGTGCACGGAAGAATCGACGGGCTGGTATTCGCGTCGGACGACGTCCGACCAAGTGGGAACCCGCAGACCTGCCACATCGACGACGCGGGTCTCGACGCGACGCCGGTGTTCCTGCTCGTCCGAGCAGACGACCTCGATCTCGGCGAGTGACGCATCGAGGTCGCGCGCGACTGTCCGCCACGCATCTCTGGTCACGTCGATCGGATTGACCGAGTCGGCGACAACGGAGACGTTGCCGCGCAGGATGTCGCGGGCCACGGCGTATCCCACCCGGTAACCGGCCTCTGCGACCGACGGTGCTGCAAGAGACGAGTCGAGAATGGCCTGTTCGATGCTGTCGATGCGCACGTGTGCTGCACCGAGTGATTGCGCCAGCCCCCGTGCGATCGTCGACTTTCCCGATCCCGGCAGTCCGGCAAGGACGACGAGAACTGGACTTCGCCGCGCAGAACTGCGGCGGGGTTCGCGCGGGGTCATGGAGCGAGGTTACGGCCAACGCGGAGGCTTGTGGCACCACGCGTCGAAATCTGCGTACTCGCAGTTCCCATGGCGGCCGAGCGCTTCATCGACCCGGCTGGTCCGACCGGCGGCTGCGCCACCCGTGCGTGGTGTGCGAGTCTCTGGACTCGTCAACCACTCACGGGCTGCGGAGTGCCCGGCGGACGGTGTCGGCGAACGAGGTGGGATCGTGGATCAGCCAGCCGTGACCCCCCGTCACGGTGAGGACGGTCGGATTGCGGAGTGCCTTCCGCATCGACTCGAAGCTGGCGAGCGGAATCGTCCGGTCCCCGCGACCCCAGACGAGGGAGACCGGTAGGCCCCGGTCGGCGAGGACGCCGAGTTCGTGGCGCAGGTCCGCCCGTCTGGCCAGGTGCGCGGTGCGCCAGACCGCACGCGGATCCCGCAGCGTGTTGGGCAGGAACCCGTTGACGAGCGACGCCGTGGTGTGCGCGATGGTCCGGATCGACAGCGCCTCACCCAGCGCCGAAGCGCCCCAGTCCCACAGCGGCCTTTCGCCGATGGGCCGGATTCCCCAGCCGTCGGACGACCAGGCGCCACCGCCGACGGAGTTGACGAGCACCAGGCGCGCGACCCGCTCCGGAAGGTCGTGGGCAGCCTGAATGGCGACGCCCCCGCCGAAGGAGTGGCCGACCAGTGTCACCGGTTCGCTGATTCCCGCCTCGTCGAGGAACCGTCCCAGCCAGGCCGCGTAACCCGCGAAGGTGCGGGCCTCGGGCGGATGGTCGGGAGTTCCGCCGAAGCCGGGGAGCGTCGGAGTGACGACGCGATGTCCCTGCTGGGCGAGCATCGACAGGCTGCGGCCGTACACCCGCGGGGTGAGCCCCCATCCGTGCAGGAAGACGACGGGTGAGCCTCGCCCCACGACAGTGAGGGTCGCGGCGTCCGCATCTGCGGGTTCCCCGAAGATCTCGGGTTCTGAATTCTGGATCAGTGACACGCCCAACAGCGTGGACGACGCGCATGCCTTCGGTAACGGGCCGAATTGCCTGAAGGCATACCTGTTTCTGAAGTTTCGTGACTGACCGGTCGGTTCGAGATCTGATCGTTATATACCTGGATTGCGAAAACAGGTATGTGTATGGGCCATTCGGCCGTTGTCCGCTGAGTCCGTGACCGGGATGTTATCTAACGTCTCGTCCGAGCGGCACTGATGTCGCCGGAACCTCATGAATGAAGGACTCAGCTCAATGGCCAAGCATAGATTGCGTCGGGGCAATCGTCTGCAGTTTTCGACCGGCGGTCTCCTGATCGCCGCCGGTGTGGGAGTGGGAGCGTTTCTGCTTCCCGTTGCTCCCGCTGCAGCGGAGCCGATCACGATCCCAGGGATTGGGACGTTCGAGGTACCAGGCGTGCCGCCGGTGCCGCCGGCTCCGGCTCCGGCTCCGAACCCTGGGCCTCTCCCGGGACCGTTGCCTGCCCCACCGGCGTTGCCGTCCACCCACGGCGCGCAGGCTCTCGCGGCCGCCGAATCGAAGATCGGATCGCCGTACGTCTGGGGCGCAACCGGGCCGAACGCCTTCGATTGCTCGGGTCTGGTGCAGTGGGCGTACAAGCAGGCGGGCATCTCCGTGCCTCGCACCACCTACGACCAGGTGAACGGTGGCTCGCCCGTCGACAAGGGCAGCCTGCAGCCGGGTGATCTCGTCCTGTTCGACGGGGCGAACCACGTCGGGCTCTACGCCGGGAACGGCACGGTCGTCCACGCGCCCACGTCCGGGCAGCCGGTGAAGCAGGCGCCCCTCGATTCGATGCCGTTCTACGCGGCGCGCCGGTACTAAGGCGGCTCCGCCGCCCGTGCGCCTTTCTGGTTGCCAGCGCTACCAAAAAGGCGCACGGGGCGCGAAGCGCTACGAGTTCCGGATCAGGTCCGACGCCCGCTCACCGATGAGAACGGACGGTGCGTGGGTGTGCCCGCGGAGGATGGCGGGCATGATCGACGCGTCGGCGACGCGCAGTTTGTCGACCCCTCGCACCCGCAGGTCGGGCGTGACGACGCTCGCGTCGTCGTTGCCCATGCGACACGTCCCAACCGGGTGGTAGAGCGTGTGGGCATTCTCCTGCAGTGCCCGGGCGAGTATCTCGTCGAGCGGCGTGCTCGGCGTGACGGCCGGGCGAATCATGTTGCCGAGCCGCGACTTCAGCGCCGGAGCCGATGCGAGGGCGTCGCACAGGCGCAGTCCTTCGAGCATCGCCCGCCGGTCGACTCCGCCGCTGTCGCTGAGGTAGCGGGGATCGATGATCGGCTTGGCGAGGGGATCGGCCGACCGCAGCGAGATCTCGCCTCGACTCTCGGGTTTCACGAGGATGGTGCCGATCACCGCGGCGTGACCGGTCGCCGGGATGAGGCCCTCGTCGAAGAACGGCGCCGGCCCGAAGATCATCTCGAGATCGGGCAGTGCCAGATCGTCCCGACTGCGCGTGAAGCCGTACGCCTCGGCCACATTCGACGTGAGCATGCCGCGGCGACGGGTCAGGTAGTTGAGCAGCTCGGGGATCTTCTCGGCGGCGAACAGCGAGTCCGAGTCGACGCTGTAGCCGAGGAACGACACCAGATGGTCAAGCAGATTCTTCCCGACCTCCGGCAGGTGCTGCTGCACCGCGATACCGTGCTCGCGCAACTGTGCCTCGTCGCCGATGCCCGACAGCATGAGGAGTTGCGGGGAGTTGATCGCCCCGCCGGCGAGGATCACTTCCTTTGCGGCGCGGATGGTGCGTCGCACCCCGTCCTTCTCGTACTCGACTCCGACGGCCGCGGAGCCCTCGAACAGAACCCGGGTGGCCTGGGCGCCGGTGAGGACGGTCAGATTCTTCCGTTTCAGCGCCGGTCGGAGGTAGGCGTCGGCGGTACTCCACCGAGCACCCCGCTTCTGCGTCACCATGGTTTGTGAGAAACCCTCGGGTCGAATGGCGTTCGCCCGCTCGACGGGATAGCCGGTCTCCTCGGCCGCCGCCAGGAACGACGCGGTGAGGGCCCGGGGGCTCCGCTGATGCGAGACGACGATCGGTCCGCCGGTTCCGCTGTCGGCGTCCGACGCGTCCTGGACGTTCTCGATGCGGCGGAAATACTTGACCACTTCCTTGAACGACCAGGAGTCGTCGGTGAGTTCGGCCCACTCGTCGTAGTCGGCGGCGAATCCGCGCACCCACATCATCGCGTTCATCGACGACGAGCCGCCGAGCATCTTGCCGCGCGGCCAGTAGATCGTCCGCCCACCGAGCCCGGGTTGCGGCTCGGTCAGGTAGTCCCAATCCATCTCGCTGCGAAACAGTTTCGAGAAGGCGGCGGGGATGTGCGCGAACTTGTCCTTGTCCTCACCGCCGGCCTCGAGGACCGCGACCTCGCTGCCGGAGTCGGCGCTGAGCCGGTCGGCCAGCACGGCACCTGCCGAACCCGACCCCACGATCACGTAGTCGGCCACAGACAGTTCCTGATTCATCGTTCATCTCCACTTCGACGGGGGTGGGGGATCGAGGACACGCAGCCCTCATCCACGCAGCGCGGACGCGAAGATCGCCGGCAGCCGGGTCCATGAGGGTGCACCGGCAAATCCTGTCAGCAATCGACCTGTCGTGGCGGCGGTTCGGTTGGTGACGAACCACGGGGGTTTGGGCGAGATGGACATCTCACGGTTCAGGATCGACCGCGGCGACGGACGGAACGGGCCGCGGACGACGGTGCGCTCCGGCCGGTCGATGAGCAGGGCGTTGTGCACCACGCCGATGCCGCTCTGGACGTCGTTGAGGGTGTGGCCGGGGAAGGCTCCCCAGGTCGCGGTAGCGGTGAGGTACCCGACGCCGGTCCACGCGTTCACGGCGATGGTTCCATAGCGGAGGCTTTCGAGCAGTGAGTCGAACTCCGCGCCCAGCTCGCGGATGGTCTGCGGCGCGGCGACGATGTTGACGCCGAGGGTGCCGATGAAGTCCTCGTTCACGAGGTCCGCGGCGTGTGCCGCGAACTCGGCGCCGCCGTGGGGAAGGTCGATCACGCCGAGCACCGGGGCGAAGTACTCGGTCTGCAGGAGCGGGGCGTAGGCGCCGGGCTCGAGATCGGTGACCAGGACGCGTCCGCCGTTCTCGCCCAGGCGTGCGGCGGTGGGGAACGACGCGGTGGCGTCGGCGACCCGGGAGTCGCTGCCGGGGTAGTACGCGGCGCGGTCCGGTGCCGTGTCGAGGGCCTCCTTCAGGGCTGCGACGAACTCGTCGCGCTGCTTCCACTCGGACGACACGACCACCGCCTGCGCCGCGACGCAGTTGTAGCCGCCGTTGTGGAGTCGTTGCGTCGCAATGTGTTCGGCCTGGAACTTGATGTCGGCGCGGCTCCATTCACCGGGCAGCACGATGGTGGGGGACACACCGCCGAGTTCACTGGAGATAGCCTTGCCGAGGATCGGCTCGTTCGCAGCCTTGCGCCGCGCGCCCTCCTCGCCGGTCCCGAACACGATCGCGTCGTGGGTGAGCGCGCTGCCCGTCATGTGCACGTGGTCGACGAGGTCGTGGTGCACCAGATACGTCCCGACCTCCGCGCCGCCGGTCAGCAACCGGACCGCGCCGATCGAAATGAGCGGTTCCAGGACACGTGTCAGCACGGGCAGCAGGCGGTCGGTGATGGGGTTGAGCTTGAGCGCGACGACGCGATTGTGCGCGATCAGTTCGTACAGGGTGTCGAGCGGGGCGATCGAGGTGATGTTGCCTGCGCCCAGGACCACGCCGATGCCCTGCGTCAGCGACGGGTCACGCTGGGCGAGGCCCGCGTCGCGCTGTGCCGTCGCACGATCGATTCCCGGCTGCAACCACACGTCCGCGCTGAATCCGCTGAGCAGCAGCTTGTCGAAGATGTTCAGGGGCAGCGCCTTGACCGTGGTGCGGCCGCCGGGTGCCGTGCCGAATGTGGCGCCGTCCAGCGGGCTCGATCCGGCCTCGAGTTTCGCCAGGCTCGCGGATAGTGCCGCGGTGCCGGTGGCCAGCGGGTACGGTCCGGACATCCATTCCTCGCCGACCAGCGGCGACTTCGGGTCCAGGCCCTTGATCGCGACCGCGGCGTCCACCCAGTCGGCGGCGTGCTGCACGGTGAGGTCGTGCACCTTGTCGAGAAGTTTCCTGCGATCGGCGAGGGAGAGGTCGGCCCAGGTCTTCTCGCCCTCGGCGAGGTCGGCGAGGGCCGCGTCGACGTCCGGATGTGGGGAGGTCGCGCCGGGGGTGTTGGAGGTGGCCTCGGGTTCTGAAGTGCTCACTGTGGACAGCTCCGCTCGGGTCGAGTGCATGAAGGACCGCGCCGCAGAAGGACAAACTACTGTGGCGTAGATTACTGATTCTCGTCTCAGTTCCGGGCACCGCGCCATAGGCAGCGGCTGTCAATGTGAACATCCGGGCTATGCCGTCGCACAAAAAGGGTATGGCGCGGACCACGCACGGTGGATAGTCTTGCCGGATGACTGTCAGCTCGGATGTCGCGCCATCGCCCACCGATCTTCTGGGATCGATGCTGGAGTCCGTGGACCAGTTGTCCGAGGAACTCGTCTCGCGCATCCTGTCGGCCGAGCACGGCTACGTGGAGGCGACCCTCCTCACCCCCGAGCAGTTGTACGCGGCGTGCGTCGATAATCTGACTGCGATGCTGGGCAACCTGGCGGGCGGTGCGCCGATCCGGCTCGAGGCGGCGCGTGCGGCCGGACAGTTGAAGGCCGAACAGGGTGTGCCGCTCGCGGCGTTGCTCCACGCATTTCGGCTCGGCGGCCGCCTGATCTGGGACGAACTGATGGACCGCTCGGAGGGTCGCGCCACCAACGCCCTGCTCGACATGGCCGCTCAGGTGTGGGCGCTCGTGGACGACTATTCGGACAGCGCAGCGGAGGCATACCGGGAGACCGCCGACCTGCGCGCCCGCGAGGACGCCGAGTCGCGAGGCCGGCTGATCAGAACCCTGTTCGGTGACCACGCGGCCAACCCGGCCGGCGCCGCCGACGCGCTCCGCACGTTCCGGATTCCGGAGAACAGCACGTTCCTCGTCGTGTCCGTCGAAGCGGCGGCCTCTCCGTCCGCCGCGGACGTCGTGCAGTCGGACCTCCGCGGTGTGGGTGTCGACTCGGTGTGGGACACGGAGGTCGACGGCCGGATCGGACTGCTGTGGGCCGCCACCGCCGAGGTGCTCGATTCCGCGTTGGACCTCCTCGGCCGCACCGGGCACGGACGGATCGGGGTCAGCTCGGTGTTCGGACGTCCCGGCGGGACGAGCCGGGCCGTCGAGCAGGCACGGATCGCGCGTCGCTGCGCCGGACACGGCGGATGCACCCCCACCCGTTACGAGTCGGTGCCGGTGTCGCTGCTGCTGGTCAGCGTTCCCGACGCCGGCAAGCTGGCGTCGAACCAGATCCTCGGACCGGTGCTGGCGCTGCCCGCCGAGGAACAGGAGAGCCTGCTCGCCACTCTCGACGCGTGGTTCTCCTGTCGCGGATCCACCACCGCGGCGGCCACCCAACTGCACTACCATCGCAACACCGTCCTGTACCGGCTGCGCAGAATCCACACCCTCACGGGACGCGACTTCTCCGACCCCATCGACGCCGCCGAACTGTACGTCGGTCTGCGGGCGCACCAGCTGCTCGGTGCGTGACCTGGGCGGCACCCGCTCGGCTCGGTGAATCCGGCCCCCGCGCCCGCCCGAGGGCCGACAATATGTGTGGGTCGGCCGTCGTCCGCTCGGGTGTGCCGAGCAGTGGGGCAGTGCAATGGGATTCATCATCGGATTCGCACCGTGGATCGTCTACTGGATCCTGGTGGGCAGCACGGGATTCGTCGCTGCCGTCGCGATCGCGTTCGGTATCGCGGCGATTGGCCAGGTGCTGCAACGGTTACGGGGCCAGCCGTGGCGGACCCTCGAGGTCGGCACCGTCGCCGTTTTCGCGCTGCTGCTGATCGCGGCACTCACCCTGGACGACGCCGCCCTCGAACGCTGGCTTCAGCCGCTCAGCAACTTCGGGTTGTTCGCGATCGCGGCGGTGGGCGTCCTGATCGGGCGGCCCTTCGTGCGCGAGTACGCGACGGCATCCGTGGACGCCCGGACGGCGGCGAGCGGCGGCTTCCGGTACATCACCACGGCCATGACGTGGATGTGGGTGGCCGCGTTCGGACTGATGACCGTGTTCTCGCTGATCCCGCCGATCGTCGACGGCGACGCCACCATGCGCGACGCCGGCGACACCCTGTCCGTCGTCTGCTACTGGGTGCTGCCGTTCACCCTCATGGGCATCGCGGGGCTGGTGTCCGCGGTATTTCCCGGATGGTTCGAGAAGCGGTCGCAGCTGCTGGAGACGCAATCTTCGGCGGAGCCGGCGGTCGCCGAGCAACCCGCGCCGGCCGCGGACGTGTCGGCGGGGTCCCTCGAACTCGACGTTCCGGCGTCGTCGCGTCACGACGAGGCGTTCTCGCTGATCGTCCGCGGCGCCCGGCCCGGATCGTCGGTGACCGTCCGCACCACCGGGACCGACCTGTTCGGTGGGCAATGGCGGTCCGAGGCCACGTTCACCGTCCAGGCCGACGGAATCGTCGACGTCGCCGGACAGGTTCCGGACCACGGTGATTGGGACGTGGCGGACGCCGACGCCCCGCTGTGGGCCATGCGTTTCGTGTCCGAAGACCGGGTACCCGACCTCTTCGTACCGCCGCCCGACGCCTGGCTGGTCACCGTCGAGGCGAGCACTCCGGACGGAACGTCGCGGCGGACGGTGACGCGTCACGTGAGCGCCCCCGGAGTGTCCGTCCGCTCCCTCGAAGTCGGCGGCCGGCCCGCCCTGCTCGCACTGCCCGCCGGCGACGCGCCGAGCGGCGGGTGGCCGGGCGTCGCCTGCTTCGGCGGCTCGGAGGGCGGCGTCGACTCCCAACGTTCCACCATCGGGATGCTCGCCGCCAACGGGTATGCCGCACTGGCCTATTCGTGGGTGGACGAATCGAACACCGACGCGACGCTGGTGAACATACCGCTCGAGCGGTTCGCGTCTGCGGTCGAGGTTCTCGGTGCGCAGCCGTCGGTGGACGCGAACCGGCTGACCGCGATGGCCATTTCGCGCGGCGCGGAGGGTCTGTTGGCCTCCGCCTGCGTCGGCGACCTCCCCGTCGCCGGGCTGATCCTGGTCAGTCCGAGTTCGGTGTCGTGGCAGGCGATCGGCCCCGACGGCGAGATCGCCGCCACCCCGTCGTGGACGTGGAACGGCGGGCTCGTGCCGTGGGCGCCGTTGCCGGGTGGGGCGCTGATGCCGCAGCTGATCCGCAACGCGTGGCGGGCGCACCACGATGTCACCGCGCACCGGCCGAGCCTGCTGCGCCTGGGTGCCGCCTACCGGGCCGGGCTCGCGGCCGCACCGGCCGAGGCGACGCTGCGGGCCGAACAGGCGACCGCGTCGGTGCTGTGTCTGACCGGCGCCGACGACCAGTTGTGGCCGTCGGACGAGATGGCCACGGCACTTCTCGGGCGTCGATCCGACACCCGCGGCGAGCACCGGACGTTCGACGGCGCCGGCCACCTCCTCCGCCTCGGAATGTTCCCCGCCGACGCGCAGTGGACCGGCGGCATCGCGTTCGGGGGCGGGGGCGCAGGTCAGGGCCGGGCGCAGCGCGAAGCGGTGCACAGCGTGCTCGGCTTCCTCGCGCGAACCACCGCGGTGGCGAGGGCCTGATGCGCGGCGCAGAGGGCGGCTTCGGCCACACGGACCGCATCGTCGGCTCGATCGTCGACATGGCCGGGGTGTCCCGGGCGAAAGTATTTCCGATCTCGAGACTGGATTCCTTCGTCGACTCCGGTGCTGGAGCATCGCCGAGCTGGAATGTGTTCTGCGTCGACGACCATCTCGCGTTCACACCGTCCTTCTCCGTCGTGGGCGACCTCCGTCTGCGTATCGACGGCGACGACGTGCGAGATCTGGGCAACGGCACGTATTGGGCGCCGGCGTGCCTGACCGAGCAGGACGGGACGCCGTCGCTCGCCTGCACCCGGGGTGCGCTGCGGCAGGTGTCGACGCGGTTGGCGGAATCCGGACTGACCGCGCGGATCGGTCACGAGATCGAGTTCACCCTCTTCGACGCGGCGACCGCCGAAGAATGGTCCGCCTACGGCCTCAATGCCGTTCTCGCGCAGGATGAATTCTTCGAGCATCTGCTCGCTGCGGCGTCGACGGCCGCGCTACCGATCGAACAGGTCCACGCCGAGGCGGGGCTGAACCAGTTCGAGGTGTCGCTCGCCCCCGCGGATCCTGTCACGGCGGCCGACAACGCGGTGCTTGCCCGCGCTCTGATCGGCCGGGTCGCGCGTGCCCAGGGGCTGCGGGCGTCGTTCTCACCCATGCCCGTCGCGGGAGGGGCGGGAAACGGCGCCCACCAGCACGTGTCGATCGCCGAGGGTGACCTGCCGATCCTGTCGGGAGGCCCGGGCCAGTACGGGCTGACTCCCGCCGGTGGTGCGGCCATCGCCGGGATTCTGCGGGCGCTACCCGAGTTCACGGCCGTTCTCGCCGGGTCGGCACTGTCGCACCTGCGGTTGCGCCCGGGCATGTGGTCGGGGGTGTTCCGCTGCTGGGGCCTGGAAAACCGGGAGGCCGCCGTCCGCCTCTGCGCGGACACCGCCGGGAACCCGCACGGCGCGAACCTCGAGATCAAACCCATCGACCCGTCCGCGAACCCGTATCTGAGCAGCGCCGCCATTCTCGGCGCCGCCCACGACGGCATCGCCACTGGACTTCCCCTCCCGGACGCGGTGTCGGTCGACCCGGCGGAACTGACCGGCGCCCACGCCGTCGATCTCCTCCCGACCCAGCCGTCCGACGTGCTCGGAATGTTCGAGTCGTCGGCGCTCGCGCGGGATCTGTTCGGGCCGCTGATCATGGAGGCGCTCGCGGCGGTCAAGGGGTACGAGCTCGCCGAATACCGGGACAAACCGGTCGACGAGGTCGCACAGCGCTTCCGGTACGCGTGGACGTCGTAGTCAGTTGCGGATCATCGCCAGCGCGGTGCGCAGTCCGCGCCGCTTCCCGGTCGCAGGATCGACCCCGAACACTTCCTTCATCCCACCCCGGATGCGGAATCGGAGTTCCGACGCCGTCTCCGGTGCGTCGTCCGCGGACGCCGACAGGAAGCGGTTGGGCAGGGCGAGCTTGAAGATGGTGCGGAGGGTGAGCCCGTACTGGTGCGGGAGCGAACCCGTCGTGTAGGGGAGGTCGTACTTGTCGCACAGTTCCCGCATCTTCACACCGATCTCGGCATAGCGGTTGCTGGGCAGGTCGGGGAACGCGTGGTGCTCGATCTGGTAGCAGAGGTTGCCGCTCATGAACGCCAGCACCGGGCCGGCGTTGAAGTTGGCGGAGCCCAGCATCTGCCGCAGGTACCACTCGGCCTTGGTCTCCTTCTCGAACTCCTCCTTGGTGAACTTCTCGGCACCGTCCGGGAAGTGACCGCAGAAGATCACGCCGTAGGCCCACAGGTTGCGGATCACGTTGGCGGTGATGTTCGCCGTCAGCGTGCTCTTCCATGCCGGGCCGGTGAGCGCCGGGAACACCACATAGTCCTTGCCTACCTGCCGCGCGATCTTGCGTCCCACCTCCTTCGCGTTGCGGAGGGTTTCGGCGCGGTCGTAGTCGCCGCGACGGATGCTCGCCACGTCCAGGTGGTGCAACGCGACACCCCACTCGAACAGCAACGCCAGCAGGACGTTGTAGAACGGCTGCGCCAGGTACACCGGCGACCACTTCTGGTCCCGGGTCATACGCAGGATCCCGTAACCGACGTCGCTGTCGAGACCCACGATGTTGGTGAACTTGTGATGGACGTAGTTGTGCGAGTGCTTCCACCCCGACGACGGGCACGTGTTGTCCCACTCCCAGTTCGACGAGTGGATCTCGGGATCGTTCATCCAATCCCATTGACCGTGAATGACATTGTGGCCGAGTTCCATGTTCTCGATGATCTTCGCCGCACCCATCAAGGCGGTACCCAGGATCCACGCAGGTCTCTTCCGGCTACCGAACAGGACGACCCTGCCCGCGATCGCCAGCGACCGCTGCAGTTTGATCGTCCGGTCGATGTACCGCGCGTCGCGGGCGCCGCGGGACTCTTCGATGTCTGCTCGGATCGCATCGAGTTCCGCGCCCAGCGCCTCCACATCCGCATCGGTGAGGTGGCTGTACTCCTTGATATCGGTGATGGCCATCTGGTCTCGGTACCCGGTTCACCCGATTCTCAATCAGCGAATCCGCCGAACCGTTGCGCAACCGTGTTGTGGTCACACGTCCGTGTGACGGCGTCCGCTATTGTCTCCACGGTCGCCGAGCGTGTCGGTGACCCGGATCCGGGGGTGGATCTCGATGCGGCTATCAGGGGGAGATGTCGATGTCAGAGGGCGATATGACATGGCCGGAGAGTGTCATTGCGTCGCTGGACGGGACCGGTGCGACGCAGCCTCCGCTGGCCGCCGTCCCCGGGCTGCCGCCGGTGCTCGGTGGACCGGACGTCGCGGTCGTCAAGGTCGATCCCGACACGCTGCGGGCGATGTCCACCGCGCTCGGCGCCATTGCGTGTGAGGTCGAGGCGTTGGGCGGCCGGCGGAGCTTCGAGCACGCGGTCCGGGCCGTCGAGGGGTCCGACACCGCGGCGGCATGCAAGGACGCCGGCGACATCCTCGCGTCCGCGCTCGGAGTCGCGGCCAGTCGCATCGACGAGATGGCGTTCATTGCGGGCGACGGGGCCGAGAACTACGAGGTCGCCGACACCTCGTTCGCGTCGCAGCTGTCGGCGATGGGGGAGCTGTGATTCCTCGTAGGTCGCAACTGCACGTCTGGAACCCGCGGGATCTGACACTGGCGGGCGAGGAGATCGGACGGACCGCCGAGGACACACGGGGCCGGGCGGACGACGTCCAGCGTGCTGTCGCGGATCTGGGCCGACACGACGACTGGCGCGGTCCGGCGCAGGCGGCCGCCGAGCAGAGGGCGAACAGTGAGCGCACGGAAATCCGCCGGCTCGCAGACGATCTGGAGGATCTGTCGAACGCGCTCGTCGGTGGGGCCGATCGCCTCGGCCATGCGCGGGACTACGTCGCCACCGTGATCGACAAGGCGGCAACCGACGGATTCACCGTCTCCGACGACTGGCAGATCGTCAGCCCGCCGACGACGATGAGCGAGGCCGCCGAGCATGCCGAGCTGATGGAGTACTGGCGCAGCCAACTCGGTGGAGCACTGACGGAACTCGACAATGCCGATCGGGACATGGCGACGGCGATCCGGGACGCGCTGCGCGCCGTGGCGGCGAGTGCCCCGGCGTCCGCAGGCCTGTCGGGGCACGAGGGCACCGCGCTGGGTGAGCAGGTCGCGCGGGGCGGTTCCGACATTCCGCAGGACGTCCGTGACCGTGTTGCCCGGGAGATCGCGGCCGCAGGACTTACTCCCGCACAAGTGCAGACGCTGGCCGACGGCGGCAAGGTCACCGATCTGCCACAGGGAACGATCGATTTCCTGCAACAGTTCTATACGGCGGCCGGCAAGGACGGCTTCCTCGTATTGTCCGAGCAGTACAGCGCGAACGGGCGCACCGAGGCCGCGAGCGCGCTGTCCAACGGCCTCGCCGTGGTGTCGAACTACAACGTCGGTAGTGCCAGCGGCGACGTCGGAGGTCAGAGCCACATTCCGGAAAGCCTTCGAGGACTGTTCGAGGGACCGGTGACGGCGGCCGGCAACCTGATGAAGGGCGCGCACGACGCCCCGCAACCGTCGGTGGTCGTCAACAATGGCGACGACCTGGCACGCTTCACCAAAGCCTTCGGTCTGGCGGACCCGGCCGTGCAGCAGGGCAGTGAGCTGAGCGAGAGCCTCCTCTCCCGTGCCGGGGAGATCGCCTCGGCCACCAACGACAAGAGCCTCCTGATCGGGGACTCCTTCGACCACAATGCTCTGGGCCGTGACGGCGTCGACACCCTCCTGCAGGACATGGTCGGCGTCGGTGGCCGCGACCACGTCGCCGTCCACAACATCCTGTCCGGCGACGGCATGCCGGCCGACTACAACCGCGACGACGTCATCATGCCCCTGCTCCAACGCGATTGGGCCGACGGCGGCGAACAGAACGTCGCCGCGATGTTCGACTGGATCGCCGACGACGCCCGGCCCGCCGATCCGTCCGATCCCGGAGAAATATTCCGGTCGCGACAAGCCGGCGAATCGGCATTCGGGCTCGCGCAGATCCTCGCCGCGAAAGACGCCGAGCTACTCGACATCCCGGGGATGAAGGGGCAGGCAATCGGTGAGGTGAACCCCGACATCACGCAGGCGTTGGGCAAGGTAGTTGCTCCCTATGTGGCTGAAATGGTGGGTGCTCCACAGGCCTTCACCGGAAATAATGGGTTCGCAGGGCCGCCCGGCAACGAAGGATTCGGCATCGACAATGCCTCTCGCTTGTTCTCGGTGATCGATTCGAATGCTGATGCCGCGGCGTATCTCAATGCGCAGGCCTTCGGGATGTCCGCTCAACTCGAGCAGGCGTGGGCGGTCGGTGGGCATGATCCGGAGAACTGGGCCCAGGAATACGGCACGTGGGCGGGACGCATTCAGGGGGTCGTCGACAAGGGCCTCGATCTCGAGTTCAACGACAGACTGGGCGATGCCACTTCCGAAAATTCGGCAGGATTCGAGAACAAAGGCGTCGCGTACGACACCATCCGTACTGCGATTGGAAAGGGTGTCGAGTTCATCCCGGGGGCCGGCCCCTTGATCTCCACCGGTATGGATCTGGCCGATCCAACCTTCAAGAGTGCTGTACTGGGCGCGGTCCCCGAAGCTGTTGTGAAGTCAAACGGCGAGGTCACATACGAAACGAGTCTTGCTCAGCACTACTACCAAATCGCACTCGGTCTTCAGCAGCAGAACGGGGGAGTTCTCGATCCGTTCCCGCGACTCGATTCCTTCACTGAAATCCCGGGCGGTCCGCTGAAGAGTTTCGACGAGATCGCGTCGGTTGAGCCGGAACGTTCGCTGCCGGTTCTGCAAGCCGTACTGAACGGATACATAGTGAACGCCGGCTTGGCGGATATCGACTCGTTCACCCTCGCCGTGAATGGCGGACGTGACGAAGTTCTGGCTCCGGAGCCGGGTCGATGAGGGCGCGCCTTGTAGCGATGACGATGGTCGTAATGGCCTTGACTGGCTGCGGGTCCGGGGGAGATACCGATGATCGGCCAGGAGAACCAGCGCTGTCGGCGGGGTACGTGGTGCCGGACAACGTCGGCTTCAATTTTCGATGGACAGCGGAGTCGGGTATCGACCTTTCCAGCCGTGAATCGACGGTCGTGAGGGCATATTTGGAGTCGTACTACATCGCGCTTGGTGCGCACAGTTCGGAGAAGGGCTACCCGGGTTTCACCGATGCGACCGCTATGCAGGTGGGACGCTGGAACTATGGCGGCAGGAGCAACCAGGCTCTCACCCAGTACACAGGTACCCAGTTCGAACACCTCCTGTGGCTGTCCCCAACCCCGAGTGGGTGGTTTGCGACTGTGTGTACTGGTGACTATGCGGTGATGAGACTCGGCGACGACGGCAAGTATTACAACGTCGGATCCACGTCTGTCGGCACCGAGGAGATCGAGATCGTTGCGCCACGCACACCCGTCGTGGAAAGTGGTGCTCCAGATTCGTCCGGACCCGAGCGGGCACCTACGCGGGACATGTTCGCTGGATGGACGATCCGACATCATCAACCTGCGACGGCCAACACCGAAGCTGATCGGCAGTGTGACGCTCGCATGCCTGACGCTCGCGAGGCCCGGCCGCAGCAAGTGAATCAGCCCCACGACGTCCCGTACCCGTCGCTTGCGCCGATTCCTGGCTGGCCAAGGAGCGACCAGGAATGATATCGGCGTCGGTGATGGTGGTTGGCCGCCCGGTATGAAGCTCGAATTGCTTGGGAGAAAAAGGTGTTCGCGTGAATTTTGGGAGGAGTCGGCTTCCGCTCCTAGCTGCCATCGTCTTGACTGTTGCAGGTTGCGGATCACACGGCGATTCTGAGCCGCGCCAGACTGCTCCGAGTGCGGGACGTTGGTATGCCATTCCCGAGAATGTCGACTACAACGTTCGGTGGTCGGCGGAACCAGGTATCGATCTGCTCAGCAGGCCGGCGGTAGCGGTCCGGGCGTATATGGAGTCGTACTACCTCGCGATTCATGGTCACGCGTTGTCGGCGGGCTATCCAGGTTTCGCTGATGCGACGTCACAGCAGCGCGACCGGGTCGACTTCGACCATTCGAACGATCAGGAACTGGAACAACTCGTCGGAACCCAGTTCGAACATCTCCTGGCGATGACGCCGGCAGAGGACGGGTGGGTCGCCACGGTGTGTTCGGGTAACTACACCGTAATGGCGGAGAAGGACGGTCGATACTCCAATCTGACAGGTCCGTCTCCTCAGGCGGAAACGGTAAGAATGGTGGCGCCCGAGCAAGCGCAGTCTGCCGCTTCTGAACGGATTGTTGCGGAGGGTGCGGAGCGTGCGCCATCAGCGGATGTATTCGCTGGATGGACGATCAGTGAGCATGAGCCGGCTGCGCGCGATCAGAACGCTTACGCGGAGTGTGACTCGCGCATGCCCGATGCCAGGGATGTGCGACCGCAGAAGGCGAACCTCCCGCACGACAGCCCCTACCCGACGCTTGCTCCGTATCCGGGCTGGCCGCGTTACGACGAGAACTGACGACCACTTCCCACCGCCGGGGGAAGGGCACTGTCACCGCCGCCGTCGTCCGGTCATATCCTCGACGTCAGCCTCCGTGTTCGGTGGAGGCGTGGGCGAATGATCGGACGGTTGGTAGTGGACAGCAAATGTGACGTCGTGTACGCAGACGACCTCCGGGTGGGCGAGAAGTTCGAGCTGGGCTCGTACACGGTGACGGAGGAAGAACTGGTCGAGTTCGCGGGGCAGTGGGATCCGCAGTCCTTCCACATCGACCGCGAGTCTGCAGATGGCGGCTATTTCGGTGGGCTCATCGCGAGTGGTGTGCATACGATCGCGGTGTGCCAGCGACTGTCTGCGACCACTCTTTATGCAGGCTGGAGCGTTATTGCGGGAGTGCGGATGCGCGACGTCAACTTTCTCCGTCCGGTGAAGCCGGGTGATGTGCTCACCGGAAAGCTGGTCGTGGAGGATGTGGTGCCCGACGATCGCGGACGGGCCTTGGTGACGGTCGCGGCGGAGATTCTCAACGGGTCAGGCAAGCAGGTCTTGACCTCGGTGACCGAGATGTACATGCGCTGCCGACCGGAAACCGACTGATCGCCAAATTTTCTGGACGAAACACTCTCTTCGAGGATTGTTTTTCGCGTTTCTGGGTACCGCCCCGAAAGGCCAGGTAACCAACGGAGGGCAATCATGAGAATGGGCAGGAGAGTGGCCGCGGTGGCGGTATTCGCGGCTTCGATCGGATTGGGAGCATCCGGTGTCGCCTGGGGCGGCAGTCTCGACTCGGCGGTGCCGGTGCGCCGGCCGGATGTCATTCAGCCGATGCCACCCGGATTCCCGCAGAACGGTCCGATCGGATGCGACGACTGGGCGGAACCCTACGAGAACAATGTGCCGCAGTGGGGCACCGATCCGTACAACCAGTTCGACAACTGGTGCGACGGCCCCGAAGACGGCCTTTCCGCGCAGCAGCCGCCGGTCAATGACGAGCAGGGCCGGATCGTCAATCCCTGATTCGACGGTGATTGTTCGCACGACGCACTGGGCCGTCGTGTAGCCCAGTCGTGAACTGAAACCGACCGTCCGTCAAATTTCATTCACGAAATTCGCTCTTCGAGGATTGTTTACGTTGTCTTTGGGTACAGCCCTTAGGCAGCGTTATTCACCTATGGGAGGCAACGATGAAGGTCGGCTCGAGATTGGCTGCGGTCGCCGTGTTCGCGGCCTCGATCGGTTTGGGAACATCCGGTGTCGCCTGGGGTGACGCGCTCGAGTCGGCAGTCGTACCGGTGCGCGCACCGGACACGGTTGCACCACTGCCTCCCGGTGTTCCGCCGACCGGCCCGGCCGGTTGCGACGACTGGGCGGAACCGTACGAGAACAACGTCCCGGCGTGGGGCACCGACCCGTACAACCAGTACGACAACTGGTGCGACGGACCCGAGGACGGTCAGCCGTAACCGGCCACCTACAGCGGTGACGAGGGCGGAGGCGACTCGCCGAACGAGCCGTAAACCGACCGATCCGAATCAGCGCGCCCCGGGAGTCTCCGTTTCGGGGCGCACTGATTCAGTTGCCGGAGGGCGGTTCGTGCAGTCCGAAGGAGGAACCCTGGTCGTCGTGGCACAGCTTGAACCGCCCGAACTTCGCCACCGACTCGGGGTCTTCGCCCAGCTCGACGGCGTCGACGGTGCCGCCCAGCGCCAGTACCTGCTCGACCGCGGCGTCGAGGTCGGGCACCCGGAAGAAGACATACGGGCCGGCGCCCTCGTCGCCCCCGTGGATCCCGCCTGGGACGTTCGGTGTGTTGATGGAGTAGCCCGATCCGCCGGGCCCGGATTCGAATTCCCAGCCGAACAACGCCGAGTAGAACTTTCGGCCCTGCTCGGTGTTGGCCACACCCAATTCGAAGAATGACAGTTCGCCCGACATGAGCACTCCTCCGTCGACAGTGTCCCCGTGACGCTACGCGCCGAGATGCCGTCACGCATAAGGCTCGCGCGTAGACCGACCGCGCCACAGGAGTACTGATCGCCGCTGATGTGGGTGGCGCCCTCGGGTTCGCATACGGCGTCACTGCACGGCCGTCGGTAACGATCCGCTGCCTGCGGCCAAAGTTACGCATGGTGCGCCCGCTGTGATAGATACTGCACCGGTGATGCTGCCCAAACGAACCTGCTTTTCCGTCATATCGATGGTGATGCTCGCTGTCGCAGGCTTGCTGGTCGCCGCCCCGGGGAGCAGCGGCGCCGCACCGCTCGCCTGGCGAACCACGATGGTGGCGTTCAGCAACGTCAGCGACCGCGACCTGGATGTATACGAGTCTGAGGACGGCACGGGGTTCCAACCCCTCCGACTGTCTGCGTATCGGCCTCCGTCAGGGGTGGTGCGTGACCCGAGCATCTTCCGGCACACGGACGGGTTCTACTACCTCACCTACACGACGATCGACGGGGCGAACATCGGCTTCGCACGCAGCAGTGACCGCATGGACTGGAAGTTCCTTGGGGCCTGGCCGGTCCCGTTCTGCTGCGCCTTCCTGCCGGGCACGGGAGATGGAACGGGCTCAGCGAGCCCGCCGGGTTCCTCAGGGTCGGCCGGGTTCAGCGACGGACCGTCGCTGTCGCCGTTCACCACCAAGGCCTGGGCACCCGAATGGTTCGTGGACGGCGACCGGGTCAACGTCATCCTGTCGATGTCGACCGGTGGTGGATTCGTGCCGTATCTGATGACGGCGCTGGAACCATCGCTCAGGTTGTGGAGCCCGCCTGTTCCGCTCGCCGGGATCGGCGCGGACCATATCGACACCACCGTGGTCAAGGTGGGATCGACCTATCATGCGTTTACCAAGAACGAGACGAAGAAGGTCGTCGAGCATGCGGTCGCGTCGTCGGTGACGGGACCCTATTCATTCGTCCCGCCTGGAAATTGGGGCTCACTGGTGGAGGGCCCAGCCCTGGTTCAGTTGCCGAGCGGCGCCTGGCGGATATATCTCGACGCCTATACCGAAGGGAAGTATCTCTATTCCGACAGCACGGATGGGCTGCGCACCTGGTCGCCTGTGCAAGAGCTTCCAGGCCTTTCCGGGACGGTGCGCCACGTCGGCGTGATGAGAGAGCCGGCCTGACGGCGAACTTCCGTGAGGGCGGCAACCGGGAGGGTCAACGACACCGGTAGCCTGCGAAGGGCTGAGCGTGAACGTCATTCGTAGGTGAGTGGCGCAGCGTGCCGGGGTGCACATCGCCACTCGCGTGCGAAGGAGCTAACTCAGGCCGCCAGCTCGTCAGCGACTTCGATGTCGATTTCCTGTTCGGTCATTCCGCCGAAGAGGTGGTTGGTGAACATGTCAGCTCAGTTCTCGTAACGTGTGGTGGATCCCGGCACGGTCGGAGCTTCCTGTCCGACCTACTGGGTGTATCGCCCTCGGCGGCGCTTCTGTTTCAGGTCACCGCAGGTGAGTGGCAAGGTGTGTTCGGGCGCGCATTCCCGCGCACGTAGCGCTTAGGCTCGACTCGACCGTTCGTTCGTGTCCCGGAAACAGGAGATGAGTCGAGATGCCCGCAACCTTCGTTCTGCTGCCCGGCGCCGGCTCGGACTCGTGGTACTGGCACCGCGTCGCACCGATCCTGGAGGCGGGCGGGCACTCGGTGATCGCCGTCGACCTTCCGTACGGCGACGACGACGCGGGCCAGTACGAGTTCGCCGACGTCGTCGTCGATGCGGTCGAGGACGTCGAGGGTTCGATCGTGCTGGTCGCGCAGTCCATGTCCGCGTTCACCGCCGCGATCGTCTGTCAGCGCGGCGAGGTCGACGTCGACCTGCTGGTTCTCCTGGCACCGATGCTGCCCGCGCCGGGGGAGGCACCCGGGCAGTGGTGGGAGACCACCGGTCAGCCGGAGGCGAAACGGGCGTTCGACGTGCTGGAGGGTCGCGACCCGGACGCGCCCGACGACCTGCGGGCACTGTTCTTCCACGACGTGCCCGACGACGTCACCGAGGAGGCATTCAGCCAGGAGGAGCCCGTCATGTCGAACACCCCGTTCGAGACGGTGTGGCAGGCGGACGCGTGGCCGCACGTGAAGACGCGGGTCGTCGCCGGGAGGCGCGATCGGCTCTTCCCGCTCGACTTCATGCAGCGGATCGTCCGGGAGCGACTGGGCATTGCACCGGAGGTCATCGACACCGGCCATCTGGCGGCACTCGCGCGCCCCGGCGAACTTGCTGCCATGCTGGAGCGCTACGCGTCCGAACTGTAGGGCATGTACATCCGACGAGAAGGAGAGCAATCGATGGCGTTGTCGGTATCGGGAGAGTTCGAGATCGAGGCGCCCCAGGAGCAGGTGATGGCTGCGCTGGCGGACGTCGAACGCATCCCCGAGTGGTCGGTGGTGCACAAGAAGGTGGTCGTCGAGTCCCGATTCGACGACGGACGCCCCCGCACCGTGCGGATGACGCTCGCCGTCCTCGGGGTCGCGGACACGCAGCTGGCCGAGCACAAGTGGCTCGGGGACGAGCAGATGTCGTGGACGCTCCTCGAGAGCGAGAAGCAGAAGTGCCAGGAGGGGGAGTATCGGCTGACCCCGACCGCGCGCGGGACGTCGGTTCACCTCACGATGTCGGTCGAGCCGAAGGTGTGGGTGCCGAAGTCCGTGCTGCGTCAGGGGCAGAAGCAGGCCGTGCGACTGATCCGCAAGGGATTCACCAAGTTCGTTCTCGAGAACTACGTCTGACGAGGACCAGATGACGGTCGAGCAGAGCAGCCCCACCACACTTCGGCGACTGTCGGCGCGGTTGGCCCTGATCCGCGACGACACCGACGACGACAAGCTGTCGGCCGGATTTCTGCTCGTCGCCACGATCCTGGCGTTGGTGTGGGCCAACATCGGTGATTCGTACGAGTCGTTCTGGCACACCCGGGTGACCATCCAGATCAGCGACTACGGCATCAGCCTCGACCTGAAGCACTGGGTCAACGACGGGTTGATGACGCTGTTCTTCTTCGTCGTGGGGCTCGAGGTGAAACGTGAGCTGACGATCGGCGAACTCACCGATCGCGCCCGTGCCGCCGTCCCACTTCTCGCCGCGATCGCGGGTCTGGCGCTGCCCGCCGTCCTGTTCCTGATCCTCAACCCCAGCGGCGCCGAGGCCAGTGCGTGGGGCGTCGTCGTCTCCACCGACACGGCGTTCGTGCTGGGCGCACTGGCACTCGTCGGACCCCGATGCCCCGCCCGGCTGCGGGTGTTCCTCCTGACCCTGGCCGTCGCCGACGACATCGGTGCCCTGGCCATCATCGCCTTCTTCTACACCGACAACCTCCGGCTCGGACCGCTGCTCCTCGGGTGCGTCGGACTGCTGCTGATCATCCAGTTGCGCAAGCTCGAGGTGTGGCGTGGTGTCGCCTACTTCATCGTCGCGGCGGGCACGTGGGTCGCGTTCTACGAGTCCGGCGTCCACCCCACCCTCGTCGGTGTGCTGATCGCGCTGATCCTGCCCGTGTATCCGCCGCGGCGCAGCGAGGTGGAGCGGGCGGGTGAACTCACGCGCGCGTTCCGGCAGTCACCCAACTCCGACTACGCCCGCGCCGCCCAGCTCGGTGTGCTGCGCGCGGTGTCCGTCAACGAGCGGTTGCTGCGCTTCTACCAGCCCTACACGGCGTTCCTCGTCGTCCCGATCTTCGCGCTCGCCAATGCCGGTGTGGTCATCACCGGGCAGACACTCGCGGACGCGGCCCGGTCTCCGCTGGCGTGGGGCATCGTGCTCGGCCTGGTGGTCGGCAAGCTCGTCGGCATCACCGCGGCCACGGCCCTGTTCTCGAAGCTGCGGCCCGGCAGCCTGCCGCGCGGGCTGACGCTGTCACAGATCGCCGGTGGCAGCGCGCTGGCCGGCATCGGCTTCACGATCTCGCTGTTCATCGTCGACCTGGCCATCGACTCACCCGAGCTCGCCAACGACGCTCGGGTGGGTGTCCTGACGGCGGCCGTCATCGCCACCGTCCTCGGTTGGGCACTGTTCCGGCTGTCGGACTGGGTGCACCCGCCGACGGAGGCCGTCGGGCGCACCCTGCTCCGGCCCGTCGACACCGGCCGCGATCATCTGCGCGGGCCGGTGGATGCGCCGCTCACCCTCGTCGAGTACGGCGACTTCGAGTGCCCGTTCTGCAGCAAGGCCACCGGCAGCATCCGGGACGTGCGGGCGCATTTCGGGGACGAGCTCCGCTACGTCTTCCGGCATCTCCCCCTCGACGCCGTGCATCCGCACGCGCGTTTCGCCGCCCAGGCGAGCGAAGCGGCGGCCGCGCAGGGACGGTTCTGGGAGATGCACGACCACCTGTTCGCCAACAGCGACGCCCTCGCCGAGGACGAGATCTTCGGTTACGCCGCCGAGTTGGGGCTCGACATGGACCGGTTCGAGGAAGACATCCGCAGGGGCACCTACGTTCACCGCATCGACGACGACGAACTCGACGCCGAGTCGAGCGATTTCCGGGGGACCCCCACGTTCTACCTCGGCGCGACGGGCACCGACCTCGCCCGGCACAGCGGCCCCTACGACGCCGCCACCCTCATCCGGCAGCTCGAAGAGGCGCGCGGCGCCGACGGCGCACCCTGATCAGCCGCGCGAATCCTTCACAGCCTGGATCGCGGCCGGGGTGACCGGGTCGACGTCGTCGGCGAAGTCGTCGTGCTTCTTCAGGTAGCCGGCGACGAACGGGCAGATCGGCACGATCCGTTTGCCGTCCCCGACGGTCTCGGTGAGCGCGCTGCGGATCAGGGTGCTGGCGAGGCCGCGCCCCGCGAACTGGTCACCGATCTCGGTGTGGAAGAAGATCCGTTGGTTCTCGTCGTCGAGGTACTCCGTGAACCCGGCGAGTTCACCATCGACGCGGACCTCGAATCGGTGTAGTTCGGGGGCGTTCCGGACGTCGGGTGCGGGGCCGTCTTTCGTGTCGTCTGTCATGAACCCACTATGCCGCCCGGCGGGGTTCCGACTGCGCGGCGGGTGTTCCCGGACGTCGCGGAGGTGGATGATCGAAGGAGTTCAGCGATCCGAGAGGGGACGCGACCGCCATGACCGATTACGGCAGGGCCGTGCAGTTCGGGGCGTTCGTGACCCCGTCGGTGGAGTTGCTGGCCAACACGTTCGAACTCGCCGCCCTCGCCGACGAGACCGGACTCGACCTGATCGGCGTGCAAGATCACCCGTACCAGGCGAAGTTCCTCGACTGCTGGTCGCTGATGGGCACGCTGCTGGCCCGGACCGAGCGGGTGCGCGTGTTTCCCGACGTCGCGTGCCTGCCGCTTCGCCCGCCGGCGACGATGGCGAAAGCCGCGGCCAGCCTCGACGTGATGTCGGGAGGCCGATTCGAACTGGCGTTGGGTGCGGGCGCGTTCTGGGAGGCGATCGGGGCGATGGGCGGTGACGTGCGCACGCCCGGGCAGGCCGCGACGGCGTTGGAGGAAGCGGTCGAGGTGATCCGCCTGATGTGGTCCGGTGAGCGTGCCGTGTATTCCTCGGGTGAGCACTATCGCCTCGCGGGCGTGCATCCCGGACCGGTCCCGGCGCACAGGATCGGGATCTGGCTGGGCGTCGGCGGCCCCCGGCTGCTGCGGGCGCTGGGACGCTCGGCGGACGGGTGGGTCCCGTCGAGTTCGTACTTTCCGCCCGAGGTCCTGCCCGGCATGCACGCGCGGATCGACGCGGGCGCGGCGGATGCGGGCCGGGACCCGAGTTCGATCGTCCGCGCCTACAACGTGTTCGGCCGGGTGAGCGATACACCGTCGGACACGTTGTTCCACGGAACCGCCGAGCAGTGGGTGAGCCAACTGACGGAACTCGCGGTGGAGGCGGGCATGGACACGTTCGTCTTCGGCACCGACGGCGACGACCTCGCCCAGGTCCGCACGTTCGCGACCGACGTCGCGCCCGCCGTTCGGGCCGCCGTGGATGAGCGCCGTGGAACGGGTGCCCGCGCTTGACCCGACCGCGACTCGCTCAGTTGCCGTCCTTCTCCTTGTCCTTGTCCTTGTCCTTGGGCTTGTTGTTCCCGTTGCCGTTGTTATTTCCCGGGCCGGTCTTCGGTGCCGGAGCGCCGGTCGGTGGGGGAGGCGCAACCGGGTTGACCTCGACCGCACTGCTCGGGACGGAGACGGGCGCCGGACCGGGGACGACGGCGGTGGTGCTCGGCCCGGGACCGACCGTGCCGTCCCGATTCTGAGACGCGATGGCCAGCGCCGCCACGACCACGGCCACCAGCACTGCGGCGATGGCGGCGACGATCAGGCCGGTCCGCCGTGGTCGCCGGGGCTCGGGCGGCAGCTGAGGGACGGAGGTGGTGGGTGTGAATGCTCTCGTCGGCGGCGGATGCGGGCCGGACGCTCCGAGGACGGCTTCCCGCATGGTCTGGGCGTCGGCGTACCGCTGCTGAGGGTCGCGGGCCATCGCCCGCTCGATCGTGTCGGCGAGGTTCGGATCGGCGTCCGGACGGGCTTCGCGCAGCGGTCGGGTCGCGCCGTCGATGATCGCCCGGGCGAGGGACAGGATGTTGTCGCCGGCGAACGGCCGGTGCCCGGCGAGGGCTTCGTAGCCGACGACGCCGACGGCATAGAGGTCGTCGGAGGTCGTGGCGGGTGTGCCCATGATGCGGTCCGGGCTGAGGTAGGCCACGGTGCCCAGCACCTGTCCCGTCGCGGTGTGGTCGGACGCGGCGCTCTTCGCGATGCCGAAGTCGGCGACCTTCACCGTGCCCGCGGCGGTGAACAGCACGTTTCCCGGTTTGATGTCGCGGTGCAGGATTCCCGCTCCGTGGGCGGCGCCGAGGGCGGCGAGCACGTCGGCGAGGATCGACCGCACCCGCGCGTCCGGGACGGGACCGGCGGCGATCTCGTCGGCGAGGGTCCGCCCGGGCAGGCGCTCCATCACGATGTACGCCATTCCGGCGTCCTCGCCGCAGTCGTGCACCGCGACGACGTTGGGGTGATTCAAGGTGGCGGCGAGCCGGGCCTCGGCCTCGAACCGCCGACGCGTGTCGGGGACGGAGGCGAGCTCCGGGCGCAGCACTTTGATCGCCACGGGTCGCTGCAGGCGCAGGTCCCATCCGTCGTGGACATCGGCCATTCCGCCGCGCCCCAGCACTCCCCGCAACTCGTACCGACCTGCGAGAACTGCGGACACCGACATGTGCTCACGCTATCGTCAGCACTTGTGCCGGACACCGCTGCCTCCCACCTACCATGACGCCATGACCGCTTCAGGTAAACGCCGACACCTGTCCGTCGTTCCTGACGTGCCGGTGATCGTCCGGCCGTCCGAGCGACCGGGTCGCCGAGACGTGGCGAGTTTCCACCTGCGGATCGAGCTCGACGACGTGTCGCCGGCCATCTGGCGGCAGTTCGTCGTGCCCTCGAACCTGCGGCTGAACGAGCTGCATCCGATCGTGCAGACGGTCATGGGCTGGCAGGACAGCCACCTGCATTCGTGGGTTGGCGGCGAGCCGCCCGCCTCCGAGCGGTACGAGATGCGCGAGAGCATCGAAGAGGGCTTCGCCGACGAGGACGACGAGCTGTGCGAGGACGCGGTCCGGCTCGATCAGGTGCTGGCCGAACCCGGCGAGCTCCTGTCCTATCAATACGACTTCGGCGACGGCTGGGACCATACGATCGTCCTCGAACGGATCGAGGCCGACGGGCCCGCGCCGACGGTGACCTGCCTCGCCGGCGCCCGCGCCTGCCCGCCCGAGGATTGCGGCGGACCGGGGGGATACGCCGACCTGCTGACGGTCCTGGCCACCCCGTCGCACCCCGGTCATCACGACGCCGGGGCGTGGGTCGGGCCGGGCTTCGCGCCCGAATCGTTCGGCGTCGACGCCGTGAACCGTAATCTGCGGATCGAAGTCGTGATTCGTGACCACGGTCCGGTGACCGATTCCAAGTTCGCGGAACTGCTGCGCCGGATCCCCCATCAAGCTGCCCCGCACGTCTTTTCGCTGCTCGAGCACGCCCAGCTCACGACGCGGAAGGGTGACTTTCCTGCGGCCCAGGAAGCGGCGACGTTTCATCTGCGGTGGTTGCTGCAGCGCATCGGATCCGACGGCATCACGCTGACTCAGGCGGGCTACCTGCCCCCGGCCGTGGTGGCGGAGATGCGGCAGGCGCTTCCGGGCTTCGACGACTGGCCCGCCACCAGCAATCGCGAGACGGACCAACGGCCCGTCCACCTGCTCCGCGAGTACGCCAAGACACTCGGACTGGTGCGCAAGTACAAGGGAAAACTTGTTCGAACCAATCTCGGAACGGCGATGGCGGACAACGCGACACAGATGTGGCGTCATCTGCTCGACCGCCTGCCGCTGGGCACCGAACAGATCGAGCGGGAGGCCGGATACCTCGTGCTTCTCACCCTCGCCGCAGGCACGTCGTCGGACGAACGCAGGGACGTGATCGCCGAGGGACTCGCCGCCCTCGGCTGGCAGACCAGCGACGGAACGATCGTCGGCCGGGAAGAAGTGTTCTGGATGGGACGTCCCACGATCTCGTTCCTCGAACTGATCGGCGCAATGGTCGAGGGCTGGGTCCAACGCGACCAGCCCATGGACCCCGAATGGGGTCGGCTCCTCGCGCAGATGGTGCTGTCGATGTGAAACGCCCCGCTTGTCTCCCGCGGTTTCGGAAACGAACTCAACGGTGGTTACGTCGGAGTTCTTTCAGTCTCTTCCGAATCGGCGACGCGGCCATTCCCTGGAGGTTCAGCGGCGGGTCGATCCTTGTCAGCACGTCGTCCTCGAGCTTCCCGAGTGTGTCGGCATCTTCATAGGGGACGGCAAGGACTTTGAGATGTTGCTTCATCCAGACCGTGAGAGCGTCTTCGTCGATGCTCGGACTCCGGTCGGCACTGGCGAGGATCGATCCGAGAGTCCGCCTGAAGGTGGAGAATTCGTGACGTCCGCCGAGGTGCATGCCGACGATGCGCGACCAGAGAGTGTTGGTCGAACGCTTCCCGCTCGGCCAGCGTGTTGCTCCAGCGAGGCCGGCGTAGATCAGTCCACATGAGATGTGGATGTCGAGCCCGTCGGCCAGGTCCGACGCACCGGAATCGTCGACCCACCAACTGTAGAGACCGGGACGCTTTAGACCTTCGCCCCCGTGTTCGAGGAAGTCGGCTGGTGCGATTGCTCGAGATTCGTCTAGCAGTAGTGTGATGAATGCGGCGGCGGCCTCGTGAGTTTGCTCGCCCTGCCGAACCCGTACAGGGTCAGTGTCGCCTGTTCCGCTAGCGGTGTACCACTGGAGTCGCGCACCCATGGTGAGTCCCTCGAGCCGGTTAACCACCGTTGCCCCTTTGGCAATCAGGTGGTCGGCGATCACATTGATGTATGGGGCTCCGGCGTGGATCTCGATGATCTTGCCGTGCAGGGGACCTTCCAGCAGTTCGAGACGTTCGGCAGCCCACGCGCCCCAAGCAGCGCGATAGGACGGCGGTGTATCTGGGAGGTAGCGCTCGTACGGAGCGAGCCACTCGTCCGGTGCAACCAGTCCGTGCTCAGCAGACAGGATGAACCACGGAATGCTGCGGCTCTCGGCGTAGGCACGCTGCTTCTTGAATAGCGAGGAGATGTACAGGTCCTTGGCAGCTGCTGGGACGTTGAGCTTCGTCTTGACGCATGTGACAAGCAGGAGATCTGCCCGTTCGGGGATGAAATCGGAGTGCGTTGCGAGAGGTGAGGCAATCTCGGGCCGCACGACGTGGCTTGGTCGAGGCTGACCATTCGGGTGGTGCGGATTCGACATCGGGAAGGTCCTTCACGAGAGATGATGCTCGAGGTTGCCTGGAGGGGATGCCCAACCAGTTCGCGTGAGGGTGGGCATCCCGTGCTGATCAGGAACCGAAGATCGACGGTGCCGGTGCCGGTGCCGCGGGTGCCGGCCGGGCCTGGGGCTGGGCGGCCGGAGCGGGCGTCCACGTTCCGCAGTCCGTGGACGAGAAGACCATGTCGGTCGGCTTGATGGTGACGATCACCTTGGGCGAGTGGGTGTAGTCCATGGCGATGACGTCCTCGTACTCACCGCTGGTGCCCGACAGGCGTTCCCAGTAGCAGCCCATGATCTCGTCGACGGTGCCGCTGCCGACGTACGTGCCCGGGGCGATGTCCAGCCCCAACGATGTAGTCGCCGTCGCCGAACGAGGTTGCGGGCGCGGCATTCGCGATCCCGGATCCGACGCCAAGGATCGCGAGAGTGAGTGCAGCGGTGAGTGATACCTTGCGGAACATGTAGATGATCAGCCTTTGCTCAGTATTTGCGAACCTGCGGTCAGTTCGTTGAAACGGAAAGTATCAGGCCCGTCCGACACGTGGGTTCGGGAGGGGGCTTCGGCGGCCATTTCCGGTTGGTCGATGTCATTCGGATGATGTATTGATCTGTCGGAGAATGAGATCTGGCGACATGCGGGCGGGACACGGGGTGCCGTGTCTGCCTGCCCCGTGTCCCGTCACCGCCCCAGTGCCCTTTACAGGGTGTTGATCCAGGCCAGACGGTCGGTGGACAGTGAAAAGGTGTCCTCGAAGAGCACCACGTAGGTTCCGGGGCCGGAGCCCTGACGGGCGTCGAAGCACACGCTGCCGGTGGCCTGACCGCTGGGCGCGATCTTCCCCGAGTTCAGCAGTTCGCGGTCCGGGGCGAACGTCGCGTCACGGATCGCTCCGCTGGCGTCCTGAAGGCTCCAATCGACGTACCCGTTGAAGTCGTTCTGCTTGTCACCGACGTTCTTGATGGTCACGTTGCTGCACAGGTATTCGCCGATCACGCTGCTCACCGGTTCGAGCGTGGACACGGTGTAGGCGAGCCCGTCCCGGGTGATCGTGTCGCCGCCGGCCGCGGAGGTGTCCTCGTCGAGCTTTCCGGGGAACGCGGGGCCGCTGTCGGCGGCTGCGTCGTCGCCGCTGGAACCCGCTGTGACGGTGGTGTCCTCGTCGCTTCCCGTGCTCGACGCGATGGCAATCGAGCACGCGCCGAAGAGCAGAATCGGGACGCCGACGACGATCCACGGCCAGATGCGACGCTTCTTCTTCGGCGGCTGCGGGGTGGGGTAGGGCTGGTTCTGGTAGGGCTGTCCGGGGTTCGTCATGTCGGTTCCTCCTGCGGATCGCTCGAGTGGGTGACGTGTCGGGACCGCTTCGAGGCTGCTGTCCCGCTCGGGGAAGAGTTCACCCGACTCGGCACCGGTCGCGGATCGTCCGAAGAGTCGGTTCGATTCCTCCTTTCGGTCGGAAGTCCGCTCGGGCCCCTACTTTCGGCCGATCGTGAACTTGTCGGACCGGTGCGTAGCCTCATTGCCGTGACTGCAACATCCGCTGAAATCATCCGTCGTCGCGTCTGGACCACCGGCGCGGTGACCCTCAGCGTGTTCTGCTCGCTGATGACGGTCGGGCTGTCCGGCGATTCCGGAACTGTTGCGGTGTGGAACATCGCGATCGGGCTGGTGCTGAATCTGGGTGCCGCGGTCGCGCTGGTGTGGCGGCATGAGCGTCCGTGGCTGGTGCTGGGCCTGGCCGTCGTGGGTCCGTTGTTCTTCTCGACCGATGCCACTGCCGCATTGATCGCGCTGTATGCGCTCGCGCAGACCGAGCGGGGGCAGCGGCTGGCCGCGGCAGCGACAGCGGTGTTCCTGGCGTGCGGAGTCTCGCTCACCTATGACGCGTTCCGCACGCGGGACAATTCGGTTCTGACGATGGGTTCGACGCGGCCGGAGGTCGGCGGGCCGAAGCCGGACTGGGATATCGCACTCTGGATCCCCTGGCTCGTTGCGGCGACGCTCGTGGCGATCGTGGTCTCGGTCGCGGTGTTGAAGCACACCCGTTCCGAACTCGCTCAGGCCGAGCGCAGCCGTGACCGCGCCACCGAGCAGACACATGCGATGCGGGACGAGATGATTCGCACCGAGGAACGCACTCGCATCGCGCGAGACATGCATGACACTCTCGCCGCCAGCCTGAGCCGGATCTCCCTGTTCGCCGGGGCCCTGCAGGTCAGCGGTGCCGGCAACCCGGAGAAGGTCGCCAACACCGCGTCGATGATCCGCAGCACCGCGCACGAGGCGCTCGACGAACTCAAGAACATCGTGGGCGTGCTGCGAGGGTCGGGTGGGGCGAGTCGCGCGGGCGGCCACCAGGGCATCGACGGCGTCGCCGACCTGGTCCAGTCCGCCCGTGCCGCCGGCCTTCACGCCACTTACTTCACGGATCTGCGGCCCGGAGACGTCGGCACCGTGTCGGGCCACGTCACCTATCGGGTTGTGCAGGAATCGCTCACCAACGCCCAGAAGTACGCGAGCGATCAGACCATCCGCGTCGCAATCAGCGGGGCCAGCGAGAGCGGGATCCGCATCGACGTCCGCAACCGGCTCAGCATTCAACCCCCGAGTGTCCCGCCCGGGTCGCGTGCCGGACTTCCCGGGCTCGCCGAGCAGGCCCGCGACATCGGCGGAACCCTCAAGGCGGGCAGGCTCGGTGACGAGTTCGTCGTCGATTGCTGGCTGCCCTGGTTCGCCTGACCGCTGTCGCCGATACCGTTGGCGGACGTGTCGGTCCGGGGTAATACCCTGTGGTCACCATGACCGGAGCCAGCGCAATCACCGTCTTGATCGCCGACGACGACCCCTTCGTCCGGCGAGGTGTTTCCGACATATTCGCCGCCACCACGGACATCACCGTCGTCGCCGATGTCGACGACGGCGACCGGGTGCCCGCCGCGGTCCACGCGTATCGACCGCACGTTGTCTTGATGGATCTGAAGATGCGCCGCGTCGGCGGGCTCGACGCCACCCGTCAACTGATGACCCTGCAACACCCACCCCGGGTGATTGCGATGACCGCGATGGACGTCGACGACCTCGTGATCCAGGCCGTCTCCGCCGGCGCCCACAGCTTCCTGAGCAAGGATGAACCGCCGGAGACGTTTCACCAGTCTGTCCGTGCCGTCTCCGCCGGCAACACCCTGTTCAGTCAGGAGTCGCTGCGCCGGATCGTCGCTGCCAGCCGGACCGCCGCTGCGGTTCCTGATCCTGCTGGTCTGGCCGTACTCAGTGCGCGAGAACGCGACGTCCTGCGGTCACTCGCGTCGGGCGCCTCGAACGCCGACATCGCCGCGCAACTATTCCTCAGCGAAACGACCGTCAAGACTCACATTTCGGCGGTGTTCAGCAAGTTGGGCACCCGGAACCGCGTCGAAGCGGCGTTGACCGCGTTTCGGGCCGGCCTGGTCACCTGAGTGCTCTTCGAAGCGAGGACCCCCACTCCATCCGAGGACGAAGTGGGGGTGCGAGCAATCTTCCCCTACCAAAGGTCTCACGCTCGTCGGCCACTCTACACATTCGTGTAGGACTTCGAATGCCAAGCACACACGTGTCATTCGCATGGACGACACCTTTCGGTCCATGACGATTTCGGGCCACATGTGTCGGAACCTTCTGCTTTGATACGACTCACGGGGATGCGTTCGAAGACCCCGGCGTGGTCGCTCGCGAGCAAGGGAAGGTGATGATGATGGCCGATTCCACCGAGGTGCCCGAGGTTTCGTGGGCGGGGATGGTCGAGTGGTTGACGGGTTCGCTGGTCGATCAACCGGTCGCGCTCATCGTCGAGATCGGCCCGAACAGTTACGTCAGTGAGGACGAAGACGAGGAAGTCGTCTGCGCGCAGATTCAGGTACTGGCCGACGGTGTGTTGATGCTTCGTCGATCACGCGTCGAACTCGGGCACCTGCTGCTCGCCGACTATTCGGCCGAGCACCTGACCCTCGACAGGTGGCATTTCGACGGCCACTTCGAAGACTGCACGGACGGCTATCTCTTCAGTCGCGACGTGAACCTGATCGCAAACACCTGCGTGGCGTGGTTCCGGGACAATTGGGGCACGCGGTCCACCAGTGAACTCGGATGTTCGTATCGGTTCCCCGACGAGTTGATTCCGTCTGTCGACGCCGACGACGTGTTCTGACCGCCACTACGGTCGAACTCGAGGATTCGAGGGTCCCGGTTCGACGGTTCCGGCACACTGGTTCCATGAGCACTCCGCCGCGTCGTCGGTGGGTGTTGCATGTCGATCTCGACCAGTTCATCGCCGCCGTCGAGGTGCTGCGGAATCCTGAGCTGCGGGGACGTCCCGTCGTAGTGGGCGGTCGCGGGGATCCCACCGAGCGCGCGGTGGTGTCGACGGCGTCGTATGAGGCGCGGGAGTTCGGTGTCGGTTCCGGGATGCCGATGCGGATCGCGGCACGGAAGATCCCCGACGCGGTATTCCTACCTGTCGACGCCGAGGCCTACACCGAGGTATCGGGCGTCGTGATGGACACCTTGCGCAAACTGGACGTCGTCGTCGAGGTGATGGGCTGGGACGAGGCGTTTCTGGGTGTCGAGACCGACGACCCGGAGGCCTTCGCGCGAACCGTGCACGACGCCGTCCTCGACGCGACCGGTCTGCACTGCTCAGTCGGTATCGGCGACAACAAGTTACGAGCCAAGATCGCGACAGACTTCGGCAAACCACAGGGCATCTACCGGCTCACCGAGGAGAACTGGTTCGCCGTCATGGGGCAGCGCCCTACCGACGCGCTGTGGGGGATCGGCAGGAAGACAGCGAAGAAGCTTGCCGCGCTGGGCATCAGCACCGTGCAGAAACTCGCCGACGCCTCGGATCTGGAATTGGCCGCGACCCTCGGTCCGAACATGGGACCGTGGTACGCCAGGATCGGTCGCGGGATCGACCTCTCCCCGGTCTCGGCGGAACCCTGGGTGGCCCGGTCGCACAGCCGGGAGACGACCTTCCAGCAGAACCTCGCCGGCCGGGAGGCCGTCACCGAGGAGATCCGTCGTCTCGCCGCCCGGGTCCGGGAGGACATCCTCGCGGAGAACCGCCGGGCGGTGCGAGTGGCGTTGAAGGTGCGCTACGCCCCGTTCGACACCCACACGACGAGCAAGCCGCTGCCGGAGCCGACGTTCGATCCGGACGTGATCGCCGATGCGGCAACAGCATTGGTCGACAGGCTCGACCACGAGCGGGAAGTGCGACTCCTCGGTGTGCGGCTGGAAATGACCCCGCCCACGTGAGTGGCAAGGCGTGCTCGGGCACGCTTTGCCACTCACGTGTCAGCGGCGGGCGAAGACTGCGGGCTCGCTGTCGGGAACCTGGGCGACGAGGTCGCGGGCGACGAGGTGCCGAAGATGGGCCGCAGCCTCGGACAGCGCCATGCCCTTGCCCATGGGGGAGATGTCGGCCCACGGCTTGTACCACTTCATGCGCTCGGCCACCTGCCACACGGTGATCTGGTCGTCGCCGAAAGCCTTGTACAGGTGGTCGAGTCGCTCTTCGTGGTGCTCGATGAGTTCGCCGGCGCGGCCTGCGACGTCGTCGATCGGGATGCCGTGGGCGCCGAGGCCCCGGGTGATGTTCATGGTCTGGACGCGGCGCAGCGAGTCCATGAACTCTGCCAGGCCGTCGCGCTCCTCGAGCGGGTATACGAAATTGCCGACGTGTGGCGTCGTCTTCTGCAGGACGTGGTCGCCGGTGAACATCACGTCGGCGTCTTCCAGGTAGAAGCAGACGTGGCCGGGAGTGTGGCCGGGGGTGTAGACGGCGCGCAGGTTACGGCCGGCGAGGGCAATGAGTTCGTCGTCGACGAGAACACGATCGGGCGCCGACTCGGGACCCGCCGGCGGCTTCCCACTCGTTGCCTTCTCGAATGCCTCGAGATCTGCCGGGGCGGCACCGGCGCGCGTCATGTTGGCCTTCTGGAAATCCAACCACTCGGGTCCGTGACCGGTCGACATGTGCTCGAACATTTCGTGATCGGATTCGTGCATCGCGATCCACGCACCGGACGCCTCCCGCACTCGCCCGCACAGACCGGTGTGGTCGGGGTGGAAGTGCGTGAGTACGACGCCTTCCACATCCTTGACCGAGTGCCCAATGGCCTCGAGACCGGAGGTGAGGCCGTTCCAGGCGTTGTCGTCGTCCCAGCCGGCGTCGACGAGGATCAGGCCGCCGGGGGATTCCATCGCGTACACCAAGGTGTGACCGAGGGGATTGTCGGTGATCGGGACCGGAATCTGGAAGATCCCGTCACCGATGGGCGCTGCGTCGCTCATGTGCATACCTCGTTGCCTAGATGAACAAATTAGTTCTACTCACCTTCATACTGACCTTTCGCCGCGGTTTGCGATACCGCGGGTCCCGATTAGCGGAACGGCATGGCCCGTGACCAGGTGCTTTCGCGCAAAAGCCGACCGGGAGACCGGAAGGCCCACTGGATGCCGGACGCTATGGAATGCTCCACTCGGACCAGCTTTCACGTGCTCGCATTGCGACAGGAGACTGCTTTGACCACAACCCTCGTTCGATCGCGCCGCCGGTGGTACACGACCGGAATGTGTGGCCTCGCCGTAGTGGGTGCCTCGGGACTGCTCGCCCCCAGCGTGGCGGTTGCCGCGCCGGCGGCGTTGCCTGCCGGCTGTGTGCAGGGCGTCGGCACCCAGGTGACCTGCACGTTCACATTCACTGGCAGTGCGCAGTCGTTCACGGTTCCCGAGGGCATTACCAGCTTGGCGGTGACGGCAACGGGCGGTCGTGGTGGAAACAGTGAAGACATCCTCGGCGGCGCCGCGGCGGTCGCGACCGGACAGCTGACGGTCGCCGCAGGTGACGCGCTGTACATTCAGGTCGGCGGCAACGGTGGCGACGGTAACGGCCAGGCCGGATACAACGGCGGTGGGGCCGGCGGCACCGGCGCAAGTGGCGGAGGCGGTGCCTCCGACGTTCGCACCGGGACGGGTGAGCTGGCGGATCGTCAGATCGTCGCCGCGGGCGGCGGCGGCGCGGGTGACACCTATATCGGTGGCGCGGGCAACCTGATGGGACCTGCCGGCGGACCCGGCGGCGGGGGCGGCGGTGGCGGAGGCGGCACGGACGTCGCAGGTGGTGTCGGAGGCAACGGTGGCACCGACCCGCATGGTTCGCCAGGTGAGGCCGGCGTCGGTGGTGCCGCTGCGGGCACGGGCGGTGGTGGCGGCGGCGGCTGGTTCGGCGGCGGAGGTGGCGCCGAGAACTACGGCGGTGGCGGAGGCGGTGGCGGGTCGTCCTACGCGCCCGGCGGAACCTTCACCGCAGCTGGGGCGGATGCTGTTTCGTCGGTGGTCATCACGTACGGGGCCGGATCGGGAACAGGGTCACTCGGAAACCTCTTCGGCAGCAGCTGATCTCGACTCCCACGCTGGAGTCGCGACAGGCCGCGAACTGACACACGAAATCGGCAGCAGCCCCGAACTTTCGTTCGGGGCTGCTGCCGATGGTGTTCTCAGACTGCGATAGCCGCCGCCGTAGAGGCGGACGCGGGTTCGTAGATCGCTTCGATGCGGCGCCGGGTCTCGTCGGGGTCGGACTTCATCGCGAGGACGAGTTCGGAAATGACGAGCTGCATTGCGTGCTCGAGCTGCCGCTTCTCGCCGGCCGACAGCGGCTTGACCTGCGAACGCGTCATCAGATCGCGGATGACTTCACTCACCGTGAAGATTCCGCCGACGGTCAGCTTTTCCTGGTTGGCCTTGAACCGCCTGGACCAGTTCGACGGGTCGTCGACCGTCGGACCGCGCAAGATGTCGAAGACTCGACCGACTTCGTCGTTGTTGATCGCGTTTCGCACGCCGATGGATTCGGCCTTCGCTATCGGGATCTCGATGGACAGCCCGTTCTGAGCGACCTCGAACTGTACGTATTCGGTGGGCAAATCGTTGAACATCCGGGTCGTGAGCTTTGTGACTGTCACGGACCCGTGGTGCGGGTACAGAAAGATATCACCGATATTGAGATTCATAGATTACCTACCCTTCCCCAACATTATGGCACACGCTGCCATCTTGACAACTGCTGACCAGATATGAACGATCTCTGGTGGGTGCTCCTACCGATTGCGAAGGCCGTTGATGACCAGACTCGAAGCGTTCTCCGTATCGCCTGACCTGCCCGCCGGCCCGTTGGGGCTGCGGGAGCGGCGACGCGAGCAGACGAATGTCGAGATCAGCGAGACCGCACTCACGCTGTTCGAACACAAGGGTGTCGAGGGCACGACCGTCGGCGAGATCGCGCAGACTGCGGGAGTGTCGCAGCGAACCTTCTTCCGATATTTCGCTACCAAGGAAGAGGCCGCGCTCCGCGATCACTGGGCCTTCGAGGCGGTCTTGGCCGGAGGGCTCGACCAGCTCGACTCGGAAGGTTCACCGAGGCTCGCGCTGGAAACGGCCTTCGCTGCTGCTCTGACGATGTACTCGGACAGTTTGTCGATCGCCTGCCGACGATTGCTGCGGGTGAACCGACTCATCAAGAAGGAGCCGGCGCTGCGGGCGGAGCTGGCGCGCGAGAGTGTGCGGCGAACCGCGGCGCTTGTCGATGTGGTGTCGAAGAGGTTCGACTGCGCCGACTTGCAGGTTCGACTGGCAGTCGATGTGTCGATTGCCGTGCTCCGTGCGGCGTTGGAAACGTGGGTGGACCAATCGTCCACCGATGAGACGGCGAGCCTGCCCGAAATCTATTCCTTGGCAAGGGGACTCGCGCAGGCGTGATCGGAGACGGTCCGCAGGCGCCGGCTCAGCCGGCTAGGAAGCTGAACCGGACGTGCCGCACCGGGTTGTCGACATTGGTGTCGACGAGGCACACGGATTGCCAGGTGCCCGTCGCGAGTGCGCCGTCGAAGACGGGCACGGACGCGTAGGGCGGCAGGAACGCGGGCAGCACGTGGTCGCGGCCGTGCCCGTGGCTGCCGTGGCGATGGATCCACCGGTCGTCGCGCGGAAGCACCTCGTCGATCGCCCGCAGCAGGTCGTCGTCGCTTCCCGCGCCGGTCTCGATGACGACGAGTCCCGCAGTGGCGTGCGGTACCCACACATGCAACAGGCCGTCGCCGGCGCCTGCTGAGGCGAGGAACTTCTCGATCTCACGGGTCAGGTCGTGCACCACGGGCTCAGCGCCGGTGCGCACCTCGATCTCGGTACTGAACATAGTTCCGACGGTAGCGCCATGCCCCGTGACAGCGCACGCGCTATGTGACCAAGCCCTGCCGCGATCGGAATCGTCAACACCGCATCGAGCGGCGTCGACAACTAGGGATGCAATCTCGATGACGAGCCCAACTAGTTAAGCGACCATGCTCAGGTACTCGAATCAATTGCAGGAGTACCGGGCGGCTCGAGCGGCGGACCCGACCCCGCAGCGGTTGCGCCCTCGGGATGGAAATCATGCGTGGAGCAAGAGGTTATTCTGTGTGCGCATTGAGGTTCCTTTCGGTGTAAAGCCCGGTCCCAGTATTCCCTTGGCGGAGGGGGCCGGGTATACCGGAAACCGCGCCGCCGCCGTCACTGTCGCGGATGTGGTTTCGCGACCGCCGTCTCTACTACTTGCGGCCGGCTGCCCACTTCATGCCCCAGCTGTAGGTCTTGTCGAGATCGGCCTGGCTGCCTTCGATGTACTTCACCTCGCGGGTGACGGTGATGCCCTGTCCGGTATTCTGCAGCATCGCGATGGCGCAGATGCGAGCGGAGCTGTTCGAGGAGTCCAATCGAACCTCCACCTCGGGACCGCTGGTGGGGTAAAGGGTGACGACACCGTCCACGGCCGCCCAGTTGGGTGCGCCGTCGTAGATCATCGCGAAGATGAGGATCCGCTTGAACATCTCCGGTCGGTCGAGATTGATATGCATGTTCTCGCCCCCGGTCACAGTGCCGGTGCGGTCGTCGGCGTCGAGCTTGACGAACGGCGGGGCCTGCAGCGATCCGAAACTGTTGCCGAGTGCCTGGACCACACCCTTCGACCCGTCGGCTAGTTCGTACAAGCAGCCGAGGTCCAGGTCGATGCCGTTGTTACCGCCCGCGGCGGCCGCGAGCTTCGCGAAGAAGCCGGTCTTCTTCGGTTGCGGTGTTACGCCCGTCGACCAGTTGAGGTTGACCCGCATCGCACCCTGCCGCTCACCCGACTTCGTCAGGCTGACCGATGGCGCGGCCTTCGACAAGGTCACCTTGCTCAGATTGACTCCGCCCTGCGGTGCGACAGGGGCGGAGGGGCGTCGGGTGTAGTCGATGGCCACAGGTGGGAACCTTCCGATTGACTGAGCGCGTCAGACCGTTGTCCGATTTGCACGATTTCGGTCCAGGGTAGCGGCAGTCGCGCGCGGCGGACTACAGCCCGACCATGGTCACGCTGAATCCCGTGCACTCCACTCGATCGCTGGGCAGGTGTCCATCACCATCGCGACGCCCGTTGCGATCGTTCGCTGGAAGGCGGCCTCGTCGATGACGCCCAATTGGAACCAGACACCCTTCGCACCGATCTCGACGGCCTGGTCCGCGAACTCGCCGGCGGCCTCGGATTTGCGGAAGACATCGACGACGTCAAGGGCGAACGGGACGTCCGCGAGAGTGGCGTAACCCTGCTCGCCGAGCACCGTCGGGGCGTCAGGATGGATCGGGACGATGCGTTTCCCGCGGCGCTGCAACAGCTCCGCGATCCGGTACGCCGTCCGGTCGGGATTGCCGGAGAGCCCGACAACTGCCCACGTGTCCCAGTCGTCGAGCATCGACGACACGGCCTTGGAGTCCTGCCACTTGGTATCCACATCGCCAAACTACTACTGACCGAACTAGGCGGAATTGCATTCGATGACGCACTCGACGCGCTGCGAAGTAGGACGCAGTCGCAGCGTACTTGCTCGGGTTCTAGGCGAGGAACCCAATGGCGTTGTGGCCGTTCGACCTTGCATTTCGGGTGTTGCCTTACACGCCGCAATGATAGATCCTATGCATCGTGGCCGACACGGCGGACCGCCCCGGTGTCGCCCACCGCGTCCTCGCAGACGGCGTCGCGCATCTGGATCCGGAGACGGCGGCGTTCGATGCGATGTTGGACGGGTGGGCGGTGCAACAACGCGCCCGGTTCCTCCAGCCCGCGATGATCGAGTCGCGGCAGACGTTGCTGCGGTGGCTTGCCGAATTCACCAACGACTATCCGTAGAACTGGCAGTGTGCGGACATCGAGGACATTCATCACCAGCCGCCGCCAGGGTGCGAAATCGATCGTGGTGTCGACGGCGTGGATTTACGAGATCTCGCTGCGACAGTTCCTCGCATTTGTCACCGATCCCCGCTACGGATGGCCGCCGGAATGCCGGGAGCGCTTCGGTGTGACACCGACACAACTGCTGCACGAGTCGAACTCGATCGTGCACGTCACCGAACACGAGGGCAATCCGCGCCGGCGGCCGCTGACCTATGACGAGATCCACGCCCTGTTCGACGCCGCCGACGCTCGCGTCGAACAGATCCGCGCGCACCACCGCAAGGGTGCGACGGCCGCGATGCGGGATGCCGCCCTGCTCAAGACGATCTACGCGTTCGGGATTCGTCGTCGCGAAGCCTGGGGTCTGGACCTCGCCCAGGATGCTTCTATATCCGTCAAGTCATGCTGGGGCCGGGTATGCAGCCGTCAGTGTTCGGAACAGTTGCCGGGGGATATACCTCTTCAGGCAGCGCATGATCTCCTTGGTCGTGCGACCCTCGCGGCGGCGCCGGGCAACATACGCGCGGGTGTCGGGGTGGGTGCGCATCCGGACGAGGACGATGGTGGTCAGCGCCCGGTTCAGTCGTCGATCTCCGCCACGATTGAGTCTGTGACGCATCGTGTTCCCCGACGACGCCGGTATCGGGCAGGTCCCGGCGAGGGCTGCGAACGCGGCTTCGGAACGGACACGGCCCGGATGGGACCAGGCGATGAGCACGGAGGCCGCGACCACCGATCCGACGCCGGGTAACTCCGGCAGTTCCGGTGCGACCGAGCCCACGGCAGAGTCGAGTGCTTTCCTGTTGTCGATCAACTCGGCATCCAGGGCGCGGATTCGCTTCGCCAGTCGGACCGCCTCCTGCCGGCACGTGTGCATGGTGACGTCCTCCGATCGGGAACGCCAGGTAGATATCGCATCAATCTGTTTGCGCGTCAGAGCTTTGCGCGCATCGATACCGAGGTCGGTGATCCGGAGCAGGGCGGTGAGCGCATTGACTGCTCGGGTCCGCTCGGCGGCCATTTGTTCTCTGGCCACGACCAGGACCCGAAGCGCGGCGCGGGGACCCTCGGCGCGCGGCCAGCGGAGCCGGGAGATGTCGACCGCGAGCACCGACCGGGCGATCCGGACGGCGTCGAGTGAGTCGGTCTTGCCGATTCCGCGTCGGTGCGCGGCTGGCATCGCGGCGGGTTCGACGACGGCCAATCCGGAACCGAGGACCCGCTCGGCGAGACCGGCTCCGTAGGAACCGACGCCTTCGATGACCACCAGAGTCGCGTGCTCGCCCACGCGACGACTGATCCATGTCACCGCTCGCTCGAGCCCGGATGGGTTCGTAGGAAACATTGATTGGTCGACGACTGCACCGGTCGCGGCGGTGACAACCGACAGCGAGTGGGTAGCGGCGTGGGTATCGACCCCGATGACGAACTCGTACTGATCTGCAACGATAGGCATTGCGACGGATCTCCTTCCCAAAGGGTGACGTCGTGTCGGCGTCGGCCCGGGAAGAACACTTCGAGGCAGGCCTGTAACGGGCCACGACCCGCGCACACGGGTCGGGCAGGCTTCTGATCAAGCCACCGAAGCGAGACCGGGTCGGCGTCGCCGTCTCGACCGAGTGGACAGATCCTGGAAAGTGCACCCCGAAAGGGCCATGCGGTTCAGGGGTCACACCCAGTCGCGACGACGACACCGATCCTGCCAGCCAGCCCCGGGCCAGCCACTACAAACACTTACAGGCGGTTCAGACTTGCGCGGGCGGGTGCCAGAGCCGCTCGAGGGTGGAGTCGGCGGCCCCGGCCAGTTCGGGTGGTGCGGCATGGGTGCGCGCTGGGTTTCTTCCTCCTGCCATGGCGCGGGCGGGGCGGCGGGCCGGGGGACGGTTCGGGCTTGACCGGTGCGGGTGCCGGGCGGTCCGTCTCCGGTTCCTCCCGCACCGTCGGGATGGCGGCCTCCACCGCGTCGGGATGTCGGCCTCCGCCGGCCCGAGTGCGTGCTGCGCGGCCGCCGCCAGGGCCCCGCAGCTGGGGTAGCGTTCCTCCCGGTCCTTGGCCAACGCCCGCGCAATGACCTCGTCGAACCCGGCTGGCAGGCCCGCCCGAAGGGCGGCGGGTCGGGGGGTCGGCGAGTTCAGGTGGCCGGCCATCAGCGGGGCCAGGGGCGATCCGGGATACGGCTGCTGCCCGGTCAGCAACCGGAACAGGGTGCAGCCCAGCGAGTACACATCGGCCCGGGCATCCAACGGAAGGTTCGCGAACTGTTCCGGCGCCGCGTACTGCAGGCTCGCCACCAACATCCCGGTTTTGGTCAAGTGCTGGGTCTGCTCGAGCGCCTTGGCGATCCCGAAATCGGCGAGCAGCACCCGCCCGGGATCACCCCGGTGACCGGGCCGGGGGTGTTCGACGAGGATGTTCGCCGGTTTGACGTCCCGGTGCAACACCCCCGCCTCGTGGGAATAGTCCAGCGCCCGGGCGGTCTCGGTGACGATCCGCACGGCCCGTGCCGAATCGAGGGGACCACCCTCGCCGGCGGTCGCGGCGTCGGTGCCCTCGACGTATTGCATCGCGATGCACAACCGGTCGCCCTCCCGGCCGCGGTCGTACACCGCGACGATGTTCGGGTGCTCGAGCCGGGCCGCGTGGTCGGCCTCCCGCTCGAACCGGGCGCGGGCGTCGTCGTCCTCGGCCAGCGCCGGGTGCAGCACCTTCAGGGCGATCCGCCGCGGCAACCGCGGATGCGCCGCCGCGTACACGGTGCCCATCCCCCGACCCCCAGCACGCGGTCGATGGTGTACCCGGCGAACACCTCCCCCGGCCTCAAGATGCCGTGCTCGCCCATGCCGTCACCGCCTCACTCGGATGCCTCGCCGACCTCAGTCAACACCGACCACGTCAGGGCATCAGCCAACCGTTGTCCGCGGGTCAGGGCGGACAGGCTTTGTGTCAGCGCCGCGACGGTCCCCGACGACGGGACGGCACCGGAGGGGCCACCGGGGTAGGGTCATCGGTGTAGTGGACGGCACACAGCCCGGGACGGGACTGCACTTCGACGTGCTCGGACCGGTGCAGATGACGATCGACGGGATCGCCCCACCGCTGGGTGGCCCCAAGCAGCGTGCCGTCCTCGCGGCCCTGATCATCAACCGCAACCACCCGGTGTCCGCCGACGCGCTCGCCGACCGGGTGTGGAATCATCGGCCGCCACCCGAGGCCCGGGCGAGCCTGCAGGTGTTCATCTCGAATCTGCGTCGAATTCTGCGCCATGCCGGGATCGATGCCCGGGCGGTGCTGGCCAGCGCGCCGCCGGGGTACCGGCTCATCGTGCCGGACCAGGGTTGTGATCTGGGACGATTCCTCGCCGAGAAGAGGGCCGGGATCCAGGCCGCCGCCGCGCGGCGATTCGAGGAGGCGAGCGGGCACCTGGCCGCCGCGCTCGCCGAGTGGAAGGGCCCGGCACTCGACGATCTCCGGGATCTGGAGTTCGCCGAGACGTTTGCCGCCGCGATCGAGGAGGAGAAGGTGTCGGCCCTCGCCGCCCGCGCGGAAGCCGAGATCGCGTGCGGACGAGCCGAGGCGGTGATTCCCGAGTTGGTGTCCCTCGCGTCCGTCTACCCGCATCGCGAGCCGTTGTGGGGTCAGCTGATCACCGCGCTGTATGTGTGTGGCCGGCAGTCCGACGCCCTCGAGGCGTGCCGCCGGCTGCGCTCGAACCTGGCCGAGGAACTCGGCATCGATCCGGGCCGTGACCTGCTGGAACTGGAGGGCCGCATCCTGCGGCAGGAATCATTGGCGGTGGCCGAGACCGCGCTGGCGACCGCCGCCCATACGGTCACCGTCCTCGAGACGCTCGAACGCGCCCTGGCCGCGCAGCTGCGGGATCGTCAGGGCCGTGTCTTTCGGATGGGATCGGCGGGGGTCAGGATCGGCCGGATGCCCGACAACGACATCGTGCTCGCTCAGGGCAAGGTCAGTCGCCACCACGCGATCATCGTGGATACCGGGATGAACTTCGTGTTGCGGGACCTGCGTTCCTCGAACGGTGTATACGTGGGCGGCAACCGCGTCGTCGACAGCGTCTGGCTCGTCGATGGTGACATCATTCGGATCGGCGACACCGAGCTCGAATTCCAGATCGTGGTCGAATAGCGCAGCGCCTCCCCACCCCCGACACGTGCGTCGTCGTGCTACCCGACCGATGTTCCGCCTCGTCGGCATCACCACCGGGCCCAGACGCTCCGGTTCGTCTCGGGTGCGGCAACCGACTCGGTGGGGCGTGTGGCGGGTGAATCAGGCCGGGAGCGCGTAGGTGTATTGCGGGCAGTACACCGTCACGGCGTCGGCGATGATGAGGCCCGCCTCGTACGGCGAGTAGGAGGACTCGCTCAGGAAATCCAGTCCGATGTCGTAGAAGTCGTAGCCGCTCTCGAAGTCCCCGCAGACCGCGTAGCCCAGCGCCACCGCGTAGTAGGCCGAGTCGTAGGGGATGCCTTCTTCGTCGAGGGCGGTGAGGTAGACCTCCTCCGGCGCATAGCTGGTGGCGTTGGCGACCCCGACCCCACCCACGGCGGCGACGCCGAGCACGGCGGTGACGGCGGCGACGCGAGCGGCGGACTTGACGGACTTGACGGTCTTGGGGAACATGGCGGGTCCTTCTCTTTGAGTTGCCATTGGCTGGTATGAAAAGGATCTGGGATGTCGCTTGTCGGATTCTGAACGAAATCTTGTGATGGTCTCCGCGAGCTCGACGCGGCCTGGCGCCGGTCACAGCGGGAGGACCGCTGCATCGACGGGTTCGGGTGTGATGCCGCCTCGGCTCCGCGGACTCGACGGTCTCGGAGGATCCCGAGCCGATCCGACCCGGGTCGGATGTCCCGCTCGGCCGGGTCGGTCTAAGTGAAACTGGCGGCCTAAGTGAAACTGGCGGCGCGCGTCCACTTCATGGTGCGCAATGCCGACGACAACGCCGGGACGATCGGACCGATTCGTTTCGAGAAGGACACGATTTGGTCGTCGTAGTCACCTTTAGGTTGGAAGTGTTTGCAGCGGTAAGTGATTCGCACTGCCACGGCGGCGTACACGGCGTCCGTGTCGGTGACCGCGCATCCCTGACCGCGCGGATGGGAGGCGCGAAGGCTGGACTCGGCCCGCTCGCGGAGTTCGGCCAGCAGTTCACGCTGCTGTTTGCGGGGGAGGGACTTGGCATCGTCCGGCAGCATCGACAGGGCGCCCTGCGCGACGCGTGTGATGGCGTCGTGGTCGGGCTCGTCGGCTTTGGCCGCGCGCAATGTGTCCTCGACCGCCGCCCGCAGCCGTGCCGTCAACTCCAGGTCGGACGCCCGGTAACTCGTATAGGGGACCATGCCGAGGGCCCGGCGCCGTTTCGTGGTCGCCCACGAGTTGGTCCCGGGCCAGCCTCTCGGTGGGCCGCGGGTCGGTGCCGATCCAGTGTTCCCAGGTGCGCGGGCATGAGGCGGAGATCTGCGTGATCAGATGTTGCTCCAGCGCGCCCGGAAGCACCGGGGTGGACTCGATGACCGCGCGGCCTTGCGATCCGCTACCGCGCCGGTCAGGTAGAGCTCGGCAAGAACCCCCGCACGGACGAGTGCACCGAGTTCGTCGTACTCGGCGATCAGGCCGTCGGGGCGTGTGCAGAGCAAATACAGGCGCTTCCACAGCGGGAGGGGAGGCACATAATCGATGCAGCCCGTTGCGGCCGAAGGTGGATGGCGTGGACGACCGACTCTGCAGCCCCATGAGTGTGCCCCGTGAGTCTGCGGAGTCATACACTCCGATTGGCTCACAGACGGCGTAGCGGTCCGACCGAAGGCGGTGTTGCCGATGGGTCGTGCGGAACTCGAGCCGGGTGACGTGTTCGCCGGCTACACCATCCAACGTGTGTTGGGCGTCGGCGGGATGGGCGCTGTGTACCTCGCTCGCGATCCTCACCTGCCCCGGAACACCGCCCTCAAATTGCTGGACCGCAGCCTGACCACCGACGACTGCTTCCGCTCCCGCTTCGAGCTCGAGGCCGACCACGCGGCGCGCCTGGAACACCCGAACATCGTGTCCGTCTTCGACCGAGGCCGGGAAGCACATCAACACTGGATTGCGATGCAATACGTTGCCGGAACCGATGCCGCGGTGGCGCTGCGTGAGGGTCCGATGGACCCATCGCGCGCCGTGCACATCATCGCCGAAACGGCGAAGGCCCTGGACTATGCACACGAGAACGGCGTGCTGCACCGCGACGTCAAACCGGCGAACATTCTGTTGGGCACGTCGGGCGCCGAGCAACCCGAGCGGGTACTGCTCACCGATTTCGGTATCGCCAAGGCACTCGACGAGACACAGCACCTGACCAGAACCGGGTCGCTGGTGGCCACCCTGCAGTACTCGGCGCCCGAGGCTTTCCAAGGCATCCCACTCGACCCCCGCGCAGACGTGTACTCGTTGGGCTGCACCCTATTTTGCCTGCTCACCGGCCGCCCACCGTTCACCGGAAGCACCCAGGAGGTCATGCGTGGTCATCTCAGTGCACCCGTACCGCGGATCAGTGCTGTGCGCGGTGATCTTCCGCCGACCTTCGACGACATCGTCTCCGCCGCTTTGGCGAAGCGGCGTGAAGACCGGCTGCCGACCTGCCGCGCACTCGCGGCCGGCGTTCAGCTTGCCCTGTCGAACGCGCAGTCCTCGCACACGGTCCAGTCCACCAGTTGGCGGACGCAGACGACGAACCTGCACGGCACACCCCATGCCCAGACGACTCGGCACCCCACCTCACCACCGCATGGGCGGCCGCCACCCCGGCCGGTACCGCAACCGCCCCCACCACAGACGGTCAGCGTTCCACAGCGGCGAAATCGGGCGCGTGTTCTGCTTTCGCTAGTCCTCCTCACCCTCTTGGCCGTCGGTGCCGCAGTGGCGTTCGTGTACTGGGGCAACCGGTCACCGACCCGGACCACGCTGCCGTTCAGCGGCCTCAACTCCCCCGTCGGCGTGGCCGTCAACACCGCCGGAGATCTCTTCGTCGCCGACACCAACAACAATCGAATCCTCAAGCTGGCCGCGAACTCCGACGCCCAGGACGTCCTCCCGTTCACCGATCTCGACCACCCCGCGGGGGTAGCGACCAATGTCGCCGGCGACGTCTTCGTCGCCGACACAAAGCACAATCGAGTGCTGAAACTCGATGCCGGAGCCAAAACCCAGACGGTGCTCCCGTTCACCGACCTGGCCGGGCCCGCCGGAGTAGCGGTCAGCGACGCCGGACACCTTTTCGTCGCCGATAACAACAACAACAGGATTGTCGCGCTACCCGCCGGCGCCGCGAGCCAACAAGTGCTGCCGTTCACCGACCTGCACGGACCGGTCGGCGTGGCGGTCAACTCCAGTGAAGACGTATTCGTCACCGATACCGACAACAACCGCGTGCTCTTCCTTTCCGCCGGCGCCACCGACCAGACCGTGCTGCCGTTCACAGCGCTGGCGTCCCCCACCGGTGTGGCGGTTGATTCCACGGGCGATGTGTACGTCGCCGACTACCGAAATGGTCGCGTTGTCGAACTTCGAGCAGGCGCCGACACCCCGACCGTGGTGCCGTTCACCGGTCTCGATCGCCCGATCTGGGTAACGGTCAGGGCCACCGGAGACCTCTACGTCACCGAGGGCAACACGGTCCTACGCCTGCCGGGCGACCCTTGATGTCGTCCTCCCGACCGGTCACGGTCAGCCGCCACCGACGACTTGGAACGAGCCATACCAGCTTCCATAGCCCACGGACGTGACGCCGTTTGATGTCGAACCTTCATACGAGCTGAGGCCCGGGGAGATCACGATGACCACCACGCCGCCGCCCTGCTGGGAAATCACTCCCGCATGCACACCAGCCGTGCACACGCTGGAGTCATCCGTGTAGGTGCCCGAGCCCCACACGGTGCCGAACGCTCCACCCGGCGGGCATTCGAACGACGCTTGTCCTCCGTCCTGACCCCGGAAAGCCTCGGCGGTCGTACTCCAGTCGGCGGGCGGCAGCGCCTGCGTTGTCGGCGGCTGCGTTCGCGGGGGTGGCGCCACCGTGGTCCGCGGCGGCGGTGGCGCGACCGTGGTCCGGAGCGGTGGGCGTGGCGCGACCGTCGTCCGGAGCGGTGGCGGTGGCGGTGGCGCGACCGTCGTCCGCGGCGGTGGGGGTGGCACCGTCGTGGTCGGCGTCCTCGTCCGCGTCGTCGTCGGTTGCTGCGGTGTCCCGCTACCGACGTTGATCACCACAGGAGCCCCGGTGACAACGTTGATGACCGTGAACTGGGTAACCGACGCGGGTGCGGGCTGCACGACGATGATCTTGTCCGGCTCGAAACCCGGCCACCGCTGCCCGCTGTACGTCGGGGCTGCTTTGGTGGGCTGCGGCGGCAACAGCGGGTTCCCGCACTGGCACCGAACCCGCGGCACACCGCGGTCGTCGACGAGGACTGCCGTCCCGGCCTGCAGCACGGACTGCAGCGCGGTCGGTCGGCCATTCTCGTACCCGTGATTCGTCACCCGGGTATCGGAACCGAGAATCACCGACGTGAGCGACTCGACATAGGCGCGGACGTCGGAAACACCCAACACCTTGCCGAACGCGGCCCGCTGCCCCGGATTCTGTTCGAGGAATCCGATCAGTTTCGGCTTGTCGCAGACCGACAACTCGAGGGAGCCACCGTAGATTCCGGTTCGGTCGCCCGGCACGGCGATCAATCCGGGCCGGCCCGGATCCGGCGCACCGGCAGCCACCGTCGGCATCGACTCCGGCAGCGTGGTCGGCGCATCGGGGGGCACGACCAGCGGCGTCCACGGAAACGGCCCCTCGGAGGTCGCCGCCTCGAGCAACACCTCACCCTCATCCGCGTCGCCCCTCACGAACAAGAGATAGCCGCCGACGAGCACTCCGATCAGCACGGCGGCGAGCAACCCGAACAGCAGAGGCCAACGGCCACCGCCCCGCGAACGCGGAGGTGGAGGACCCGGCGGCCCCGGGGGCGGCCCATCGGCGGGCGGCCATTGTTGGGCGTGCGGTTGCCACTGTTGGCCCTGAGGTTGCCACTCGGGGCCGCGGGGTTGCCAGTGCGGACTGCCTGGCGTACCCGGATCGTCGCTCATGGTGCACCGCCGTCGACCATGTCGCCGGATTTTCGTCAACGATACCCCCGAAAACCGGGCCTCACGAGACCCGGTGGCTGTCCGGCTTGCGCAGAAGGAAAACGACAACCCGGTCAACGGGGGTCCCCACGGACCCGTTGACCGCGCCTTATCCCTGATTTCCCTGATTCCTGCTTCAACGACGCCGGCGGGGTGACGCGTTCACCGGACTTTGCGGCGAGGTACTCGACGTACTGGACGAACGCCTCCCGGCAACCCGTCGCTGCGGGCGGACAGTCAGGCAAGGACATCGTGTTCGGCGACGAAGGCGTCGGCGGGGATATGGGTGACCGACTGCACACCAGAATCTGGTGATGCCACCTGTCAGGTGACCGTGATCGATTGGGCGACGGCTCCACTGCTGTCGCACACCACAGTCACGGTCTGGTCGCCGGGAGGAGTACCGAAATACAGAGTGAGAGAGCCGGTGCCATCCACCACTCCGTCGAGGAAGAGTGCCTCGTTCGCATCGGTGGTGGCTATGCATGTCTCCCCGGGCGCGGCGCCCGTAATGAATATGTCGGCACCGCCGGGGCCGCCATAGATGTTGGCGTAGTAGCCCTGGGCGGGTCCGGGTCCGGGGGCGGGTGCTGGGGCTGGTCCCGGACCGGGGCCGGTGGGTGCGACCGTGACCCATTGGCCGTAGCCTCCGCTGCTGTCGCACGCCAGAGTCACCTGGTGGTCGCCGGGCTCAGCTGGAATAAAGATAGCCAGAAACCCCGCATCATCCACCACGTCACCAAAGGTGTAGCCGTTGTCGGTGACCAGGCAGTTCTCCCCGGGCGTACCGTCGGTTACATACACTTCGACCTCGTCGGCGCCCCCATAGACCTCAATAGTTGCGGCCGAGGCTATCCCGTGACCGAGCAGTACCAGGGGAACCGTAGCGCCGACACACATCGCGGCGCGAAGGCCGGTGTGTTTCATGATCGAACCGGTGATTCGGGGCGCCGGTGTGGCGGTGGCAACGCGAGCGGCGGATGTGACGGTCTTGGGGAACATGGCGGGTCCTTTTCTGTGAGAGCTTTTGCGGGTACGAAAAGGATCTGGGATGTCGCTTGTCGGATTCTGAATGAAATCTTGCGATGGTCTCCGCGAGCTCGACGCGGGCCCGGTGCCCGGCCCAAGCGGGGGCGACGGGCTTGGGGGTCGATGCCGCCTCGCATCGGCGCCGTGGGCTGGAAGGTCTCGGCGAAGATCCTTGACGTCAAGGATCTTCTCTGTCCGGACCACGTATGAGACGTCAATGCCACCAATGCGACTTCGCCAGCTGCACAAACCCGCGGACATGCGGTCGGGGACCAACGCCGTCAACCGCACCGAATACCACCTGCGCCGCCGCAACCTCGCCTGTATCCTCGCCGATGTCCGCGGCCTGCCGGCCGACCCGCGCCATCGCCACGGGCGATCCGCACCGGCCTCGCCCGTGGCGAAGCCATCGAGGAGATCGAGGAACGGATCCGCTGCGTGGAAGCGGCCGGGTTACCCCTCACCCTCTGGTGACTGGTCGCCGAATCGAGTACCCGCGTGAATCCACACCTCAGAGCGGAAGCTGACCACCGCGGCGTAGCGTGCGAAAGGTGTCGCGCACGGGGGCTTCTCCGCGTGCATGCGTTCATCGACGAATCGAAGCGGGGCGAGTACGCCCTGTGTGCGGTGATGGTCGCGTCCGGCGACCTCGCGGCTCTGCGGAAGCAGATGAAGGTGCTCCGCCCGCCGGGCACTCCCGCATTCAATGACCGGCGTCGGGAAGAAGCTGGCACCGAAGATAGTCGCCGAGGTCGCGCGATTGGAGGCGACCAGCCGGATCTATGTGATGAGCTCGCGGAAGGTCAACGAACGCCAGGCCCGCGACGTCACCCTGGCAGCCGCGCTGCGCGACTTGGCGCAGATGCCGGTGACGAAACTTGCACTGGTCACCGGGCTCGGCGCCGTCGGAACCGACACGTATCGGCTGCTGCAGTCAGCAGTGGCCGGTCACCCGGATTTCGCCGGACGCCCCCTTGGCGCCCGGCTCGCACCCGCGGTGTTGCGCAGGCTGGTCCCGAGAGCGGCGAGCACGAAGCTCGCCGCTCTCATCCGTGCTGGTCGGTCGGGGAGGGAGTCGCCCCAGGCGTCACGTGCTCACCGCCCGGTGAGCGCCCGGGCCTGTTCTGTCAAAGCGACTGTCGCCGCACGCAACTCGTCGATCGATTGGAGAGGCTCTGCGTAGCCGACGCGGGTCACGGCCACGCCGCGGGGGGTGGTGACCCGCAGGTCCAGTCCGTAGCGGTCGGCTCCTTCGCAGGTGACCGTCTTCGCGTCGGGGAAGCCGCCGAGCGCCTGGGCCATCGCGCGGAGGGCGTCCGCGTGGTCGGCGTTGAGGTGCTCGATCGCCGGGCCGGCATGCGGGGTGACGGGGTCTGCTGTCGCGGCGGCGTAGGCCTCTTCGCTCGCCGAGTCCATTCGCCCGTAGCCGCCGACCCACCGCACACGCTGCACCCGCAGCACCCAGAGCGAGAAGTCGCTGAAGTCGATGTAGACGTGCGCAGCCGGGACTGCCGCCAGGTGCGCCTCCCGCGCGGCGGCGAGCTCGTCGCCTTCCGGGCGGTAGACGTACCCGGCGAGGGTGATGCGGGTGCTGGCCAGCGGATCGGCGGGCGGGTTCGGCGCGACGATCGCGATGCTGGCGCGGGGATCGTGTGCGAGGTTGCGTCCGTGCTCCGCCATCTGCGACACACACAGCACGGGGGAGCCGTCGAGCAGACCGTAGGTGACGAATGACGCCCACGGGTCGCCGTCCCTGGTCAGGCTGGCGAGGGTGCCTACGTTCGTCGTGGCCGCGACCGTCCGGGCCTCCTCGGCAGCGGATGGGCGGGCCGGGTTGGCGACCTCCTCCAGCGGCGGCGGCACGGTTGGGGCGTCACCGGGATCTCCGTGATCAAGGTTCGTCATTCGTTGAACGGTACCCCGCCGGAAATTGGCGGTGGCATTGCCGTCGACCTGCGCTTACCGTTGAACTGAGGGCTCGATCGCCGAGTGGCTATGCGAGTGCGACCGGGTCCTCGTGAAGCGTGATCGTGGGTGATGCGAGATGACCGCGTTGGGCGTGCTGGCGCTGGTGCTGGGTGTGCTGTTGATCGTCGTGGAGGCACACGCACCGACCGCGGGTGTGCTCGGCGGGCTCGGCGCACTGTTCGTCGGGGCCGGGGTGTGGCTGCTGTTCACGTCCAGTGACACCGCGCAGATGATCGCCATCCCAGCGGCCGCTGGAGTTGCGGTAGTCGGTGTGGGTCTCGCTGTGGTGGGTGGCCGGAAGGCGCTCGCCGCCGGGCACGCGCCCGTGCGCACCGGAATGCAATCCCTCATCGGATCCGACGCCACCGTCCGCAACTGGAAGGGACGGCAAGGCCAGGTCGAGGCAGCCGGCAGCCTGTGGAAGGCGCAAACCCTGTTCGGGGACGACGAGACACCGACCGCGGGCGACTCCGTGATCGTCGAGCAGATCCGCGGACTCACCCTCACCGTGCGCCGCCGCGAACCATGGGAGCTGGAGATATGACCACCATCATCGTCATCCTGTGCGTCGTCATCACCCTCCTCGCCGTCCTCGCGAGCAGCTCGATCCGGGTACTGCGCGAGTACGAGCGGGCCGTCGTGTTCCGGCTGGGCCGGCTGGTCGACCTGAAGGGCCCGGGACTGGTGCTGCTGATCCCGGCGATCGACCGGATGGAACGGGTCAGCTTGCGGACCGTGACCCTCAAGATCCCCGTCCAGGAAGTGATCACCCACGACAACGTGCCTGCCAAGGTCACCGCCGTCGCCTACTTCCGTGTGGTCGACGCCGACCGGGCGATCGTCGAGGTCGAGGACTTCCTGGCCGCCACCCTGCAGATCGCCCAGACCACTCTGCGCTCGATTCTCGGCAAGGCCGACCTCGACGCCCTGCTGGGCGAGCGGGAACGCCTCAACGAGGACCTGCAGAAGGTGATCGACCAGCAGACCGAGCCGTGGGGTGTGAAGGTCACCACCGTCGAGATCAAGGACGTCGAGATCCCCGCCAACATGCAGCGGGCCATCGCCCGGCAGGCCGAGGCGGAACGCGAGCGTCGCGCCAAGATCATCAACGCCGAAGCCGAGTTCCAGGCCTCCGCGAAACTCGTCGAGGCCGCCGACGTCATCAGCCGCAACCCCACCACCCTGCAGCTGCGCTACCTGCAGACCCTCAGCGCCATGGGCGGCGAGAACAACTCGACCGTCGTCTTCCCGATGCCCCTTGACCTGGTCCGCCCGTTCCTCACCGCGGCCAAGGACGCGGCAGCGACGGACGACGGCGACGAGTGCGCCCGGTTCGAGGCCCAGGCCAACCTCGCCGCGATGATCCCGCCCGCCGGTCCGGAGGCGCGCGCACCGCACCACGCACGAAACTGACGTCGTGCCCCACCGTTCACCGTCCGGCCACCGCGCGTGCCCCGGGAGGTGACCGGAGTGCGCTTGGCTAGGGTGGACAAACAGTGGCGTCCACCCGGGCACCTGCCCCCGTCGGGGCGAGCGGAAGCGAGAGACCGATGAGCGGCACCGAGGCAGCCGACATACGGACGGCCGAGTATCCGCGACCGTCACATTTCGTGCTGCACCTCAGCGACACCCATCTCGTCGACGACGACCTGTTGTACGGGGCCGTCGACAGCGAGGCCACCCTGCGGCAGATCTTCACCGAGATCGAGTCGTCGCACGCCCGCCCGGACGCCCTGGTGTTCACCGGCGACCTCACCGACCGCGGTCAGCCGGGCGCCTACGAGAAGCTGCGGGCGATCGTCGAACCGGTGGCCGCGTCGCTCGGTGCGCAGGTGATCTGGGCGATGGGCAACCACGACGATCGCGGCCACTTCCGGACGGAACTGCTCGGGCAGGAACCGTCGTACGAGCCGATCGACCACGTCTACGACGTCGACGGACTGCGCATCGTCACCCTCGACACGACCGTGCCCGGACATCACCACGGGGAGATCTCCGAGAGCCAATTGATTTGGCTGGCACAGCAGCTCGCGGTTCCGGCGCCGCACGGAACCATCCTGGCGCTGCATCATCCGCCGGTGCCGTGCGTCCTCGACCTGGCGGTGCTGGTGGAACTGCGTGACCAGCCGCGTCTCGCCGACGTGCTCCGCGGCAGCGACGTCCGGTCGATCCTCGCGGGACATCTGCACTATTCGACGACGGCGACGTTCGCGGGCATCCCTGTCTCCGTCGCGTCGGCGACCTGCTACACCCAGGACCTCAACGTCCCGGCCGGGGCGCTGCGGGGACGGGACGGTGCTCAGGGCTACAACCTTGTGCACGTGTACCCGGAGACGATCGTGCATTCGGTGGTCCCGATGGGCAGCTACGACACCGTCGGCGAATACGTCACCGCCGAGGAAACCGGGCAGCGGCTCGCGGCCGAGGGCGTGCGGATCCCGGACGCCGGGGAGCAGGCCGTCATGCGGGTGCGGGTGTAGTCAGCCCCTGCGCGGGAACTTCTCCCGGTACGCCATGACGTCGGAGAGCCGGAACCGGCGGTGGGTGCCGCGCATCTCGATGGGCAGGGCGCCGGAGTCGGCGAGCCGGCGCACGTAGGTGTCGGAGACGCCGAGGATCTCCGCGGCCTGCGACGTGGTGAGCAGGTCCGCGACCGCCCCGAGCGCCACACTCTGCCCGTCGGCGAGCAGGGTGAGCAGTTCGAGCACCGCGTCGCGTGCGGGGTCGGGCAGCACCGTTCCGTCGAGGGTGACGATCGGCGACCCGTCGAGGGCGGTTCGGAGCTCGGCCGCGACCGTCGAGTCGAGCGCGGAAACGATGTGGTCGATGCTCATGGGTCCACGATCTCATGAGCCCGGACGGCGAGGCCTCGCGGCGGTAGTCTTGCTGTGTGGACGAATTGCACGATCCCGACGCCTTCGAACTCGCGCGTGCCGGCCAGATCGACGTGACAGCCGAGATAGACGAGATCGGGGAGTTGCTGCGTAAGTCCGGCCGCAAACACGCCATCGACGAGACCGACGAGCCGTGGCGGCACGGCTACCCGTACGACGAGAAGATGACCCGGCGGCAGTACGAGAACCGCAAGCGGAAACTGCAGATCGAGCTGCTCAAGTTCCAGGCGTGGGTGAAGGAGAACGGCGAGAAGGTCGTCGTCATCTTCGAGGGCCGGGACGCGGCCGGCAAGGGTGGCGCGATCAAGCGGTTCACCGAACACCTCAACCCTCGTGGCGCGCGGGTGGTGGCGCTGGAGAAGCCCACCGAACGCGAACGCACCCAGTGGTACTTCCAGCGGTACGTCCAGCACCTGCCCGCGGGCGGGGAGATCGTGATGATGGACCGCTCCTGGTACAACCGGGCCGGCGTCGAACGCGTCATGGGCTACTGCACCCCCAACGAGTACCTGGAGTTCACCCGGTCTGCGCCGGAGTTCGAGCGGATGCTCGTGCAGTCGGGCATCCACATCATCAAGTTCTGGTTCTCGGTCGGCCGCGAGGAGCAGCACGCCCGGTTCGTCGCCCGCAGCACCGACCCGGTCAAGCAGTGGAAGCTGTCGCCCACCGACCTCGCGAGCCTCGACAAGTGGGACGCCTACACCGAGGCCAAAGACGCGATGCTCTTCTACACCGACACCCCGCACGCGCCGTGGACGGTCGTGAAATCAAACGACAAGAAGCGCGCCCGGATCGAGGCGATCCGCTGGGTGCTCCACAAATTCGACTACACCGGCAGAGACCCGCGGGTGGTCGGCACCCCCGATCCGCTCCTCATCGGTTCTCCCGCAACGGTCTACGACGAGGGCGAGCGTCCGACCGACGCGTTTCCCGCCGTCTGATCAGACCCCGGTCTCCCACGGTGCCGGGATCGGGAAGTAGTTCTCCAGGAACTGCGTCACCTTCCTGGTCCGCAACTCCAGGTCGATCTCGGGTGCGCTGCCGTCGTTGAGGCAGAAGAAGTCCATCGACCGCTTCGCGAGCAACGAGTCCATGTCGCGGAGCCCCGACTTCATCGTCGTGTCGACGTACTTCACCCGCGCCGCCGTCTGCACCACCGCGCGGCCACTCATCAACGCGTAGTAGTGATACAGCGAGTTCGTCACCGAAATGTTGGAGCTGGCGCGGAAAGTGCTTGCGGCCGTGGCGGCGAACTCGTCGGGGAACTCCTTCTCCATCTCCTCCATGACGCTCTTGCGGAGCGGGGTGGCGGCGTGTTCGAGGTGCCGGGTAGTCATCAGACCGAAGCGGTCCTGCAGCAGCCGGCGATTCACGCGGGCCGCGTTCTCGAAGCCGCTGCGCTCGTCGTCGTTGTGGCCCAACCCGATTCGGGTGGTCGCCTCGATGAACATCGTGATGCCGCCGGGGGAGAAGAACATCTGCGGACCCACCGAGCGGCCGAAGAACATGTCGTCGTTGGAATACAGGAAATGCTCGGCGAGACCGGGGATGTGGTGCAGCTGGCTCTCGACGGCCTGCGAATTGTGCGTGGGCAGCACTGACGGGTCGGCGAAGAACTCCTCGCTCGGCATGAACGTCACCCGCGGGTCGTCGGCGAGCCACGCGGGACGGTCGGAGTCGGTGGCGACGAAGATGCGACGGATCCACGGCGCGTACATATGCACCGAGCGCAGCGCGTACTTCAGCTCGTCGATCTGCCGGAACCGGGCGGCAGAATCGTCACCCTCACCGACCACGTAGCTCTGCATCCGCTTGGCCCGCTGCGCCTGGAACTCCGCCGACGACCCGTCCACCCAGGAGAACACCAGGTCGACGTCGAAATTGATGTCCGACGCATGGTCGGCGAACATGTTCTCGATGGTGGGCCACACCCGCCCGAACCGCTCGACGGTGCCGCGGACCGCCTCCTCCGAGCGCACCACCCGCCGGGTCAGGGAGTTCTCCATCGGCAGCACGATCTCGTCGTCGCTGATCGACCACAACTCGATCTGCACGCCCGTCGACGCCCCGTAACTCAGGCCGCTGGCCAGGTGCACACGCGGACGGAACAGCCGGAAGATGCGGGCCTTCGACGTCGCGGACAGGCTGCCGTCGGACACCAGGACCGCGGGACCCTTGGCGTCGACGGTCTTGGAGTAGAACGGACGGTCCTCGCACGCGGCGACCAATGCCGCCCGCAACGCCTTGCGCTGCGCCCAGTTGACCGCGATGACCGGGCGTTCGTCGTTGCCCCGCACCAGCAGGTACTCGATCCCGGCGCCGTCGAGGACGTCGCGGACGAACAGCAGATCCTCGACCATCGCCTCGTGCGGCGTGGTGTGCGTGATCGGCAGCGCGAAGCGGCCCTTGAACCGGACCACGTCGGCGCGGTCGCGCAACCTCGACGCCGCGGCGGCGGAGGCATGGGCAACGGCGTCCGCGGTCTCCTGCTCCGGGGGTACGAAGTAGACGTCATGCGGGGCGGAGGATTGAGTAATGTCGGGCCTTTCGGTGGCTGTCGCGAGTGCGATCCTGCCCAGTCTAGGCGCTGCGGTGCGGCTACCGCCTTCGAGTAAGCGTCGGACGCGAAGTACCATGTCGGACGCTTCCCGGCCGGAATCTGCTAGGAAGGACCCATGGCCGATCGCACCGGGGACATCAACGCAACTGATCGGGATGCCTGTCAGGCTTTCGAGGACGTCGTCGCGCTCCTGAACTATCCGATGTTCGTGGTGACCACACGGTCGGAAGACGAGATGTCGGGGTGCCTCGTCGGGTTCGCGTCGCAGGTCAGCATCAACCCCCCGCGCTTCCTGGTCGGACTGTCCAACAAGAATCACACCTTCTCGGTGGCCTCGCACGCGGAGCGTCTGGCGGTTCACCTCCTGACCCGTGACCACGTCGCGCTCGCGACGCTCTTCGGCGCGCAGACCGGGGACGAGATCGACAAGTTCGCCCGATGCGACTGGCATCCCGGCCCGCACGGGCTGCCGATCCTGGACGATTCACCGGCATGGTTCAGCGGCCGAATCCTCGAACGACTCGAACTGGGTGACCACGTCGCGTTCCTCCTCGCCCCGGAGACCGGATCCGCCCCGGACGACCTCGGTCAGCTGGTCACCTTCTCCGACGTGCGCGACCTCGAACCCGGGCACGAGGCGTGATGCCGCAGATGCGCACGCTGAGCAGCGGTGCCGACGAGGTGTCGGCGGAAGAGTTCTACCGCGACCCACCGGACGGGGTTCGGGTGAACATGGTCGCCAGCCTGGACGGTGCGGCGGCCTTTGGCGGACGCGTTCGGCCCCTGTCCGACCAGGTGGATCACCAACTCCTGCGTGCGATGCGTGCGTATGCCGACGTGGTTCTGGTCGGGGCCGGCACCGTCCGCGCCGAAACGTACGGACCGGTGCAGCTGACGGAGGAACAGGCTCGCTATCGACTCGAACGGTGGGGACTCGACACACCACCGCCGATCGCCGTCGTCACACGAACGGGCAACCTTCCGCCGGATTCGCCATTGTTCGCCGGTCGTGTCAGGCCGATCGTCGTCACCACCCGACGAGTCGCAGAAGCCCGGGGGGCAACACTCGGGGAATCAGCGGACATCGTGATTGCCGGTGACGACCGCGTCGAGATGCCCACCCTCATCGCCGCTCTGCGAGACCGCGGGTTCGGCCGCATCCTGTGCGAGGGCGGCCCCACCCTCCTCCACGATCTCGTCACACACGATCTGGTCGACGAGATGTGCCTGACCCTCGCCCCACGACTGGCCGGTCCGCAAACGCTGTCCGCATCGTCTGGCCCGACAGTGCAAGCGCCGCGGACACTTTCACTCGAGCGTGCTCTGATCAACGACGACTTTCTCTACCTGCGCTACGGCCGGAAAACGCAGCGCGACTGACGCACTGCCGTCAGTCCAGGACGGTGAAGAACGAGTCGCCGTCCTCCGCGGACCCGTCGATCTGCCCCCGGTCGGTGCGCGAGTCCTGCACGATGACGCCTTCGACCACGTCGGCGTGTTTGTTTCCGAACACCGGAATGTCGATCTCCTCGTCGTCGATGACACGGTCGACGTCCTCGGTCAGCTGGTCGTCGGGGAGATCCGCCAACGACACCTCGCTCTGCTCCTCGAGCATCACGTCGGGCTCTTCCTCGGACAACTTCTCGTCGAGGGACTCACCCTCCCGCTCCTCGCGCGCCGTGGTGCCGAACTTGTCGGCCTCACTCCACCCGTCGGGCGGATCGACGACGTCGTCGCCGTCGTTGTTGCGCACGTCGTCGGAGTCCAGGCTCTCGCTGGGGCTCAGCGTGTCACCGGGCCCGTCTTCGATACTCATACGCATCAAATGCCCAGATCACGCGTTGTTGAAACTTCGATCGATCGAGATCAGGCGACGACCGGAGCACTCCGCAACGTCTCGAGCGCCGCGATCTGCGCCGGCGACCACGGCGCCGAGTTCAGGCGACTCGAATCGAGGTGCACGAGTACGACGGTCAGCTCCGCAGCTTGCACGCCGTCCTGGTGGAGGGTGATCAGGAGGGTCAGCGAGGTGGTACCGATCCGGTTCAGGGTGACGACCACGTCCGCGTCCCCGGTGAACAGTTCGCGTCCGAAGTTGCTGACGACGTTCACCACGGCGGTCTGCGTGACCGGGTCGAGCAGGTCGCCGCACGCCTCGTCGAGCGCCCGATTCCACGCCGCGCCCGCCGCCTCGTGCGCGCAGTAGAACGGCACATGGCGGCTCACGGACGCCGACGCGTCCGGCCCGGAGTTGTTCCGCAGCGCAATCGTGTAACGAGGCATGGATCGGACATTACCCAGGGGCAACGGTCACCACGCGCCCGGGGACTACTGACCCGGACCGACTGCAGCGAGGAGTCTCTCCAGGGCGTACGGCCAGGGTATGCGTTCCTGCTCCAGGCGGAGATCGTCCTCGCGCAGGGACTGCAGGGCGGCGGCTTCGGATTCGGTGAGATGGGATACCTCGTTGAAGGTGGGCTTGTGCTCGCGGACCGCGAGGGTCCGCCACCGATCCAGGGTGTCCATGTCCATCAACAGACTCCGCACGTGCGGAAGATGTCGGCGCAGACGGTCGAGGATGGCGAAACCGTGACTGTCGAGGTCTCCCCAGTACCAGACCTCCGAGTTGACGACCCACGGGATTCCGGCCAACTCGTGAACCGCGTAGCCGCCACCGTGCAATGCCACCGTTCCCGCCAGCCGAGGTAGCGCATACAGACCCTCTTTGTTCTCGAGAATCAGAGTCCGAGCCGGGGTCAGCGGCAAGGCGGTGAGTTCCTCGAGCGAGGTGGCGAAGCGCCTCGGAGTTCCGATCAGTAGATCGGGATCGCACAGTGCGACGTCGCGCAGGCCGGGCAGGCGCCGGATACCGAGATCCCGGTTGCCGCGAACGCCCTCGACCAGAGTCTCCACCATTCCGTGGTGACGTGAGAGCCATTTCGTGTCCACACCCGGAACGGGAAGCTGACGAATGAAATACCCGGAGTTCGGATGGTCGCTCAACCACCGCGCAATGGTTGTCAGCCTGACGAAGTCGTCGTCGTCCAGGTCGAGCCAATTCGCCGCGGTCGCGGCGACCGCTGCCGACAACGTTTCGGTGCCGGGACCAAGGCGGTCGACAAGTACGTCACGACGAATCATCAGGGCGCGCCATTCGGTTTCGCGGCCACCCGCAGACGCAATCTGGCCGGCCCCGGCCAGTGTCAGCCGCACCGGCACCTCCTGTGTGCCGAAGCTCGGCCACCGGCGCATCGCCCACTCCACGTGGCCCGCGCCGGTGTAGACGCGCCAGGAGCGTACCCAGGCGACAACCGTGTCAGGATCCTCGGCGATCTGTTGCTCGGACGGCGGATGCAGGGCAACCGTCAGTGAATCCTGTTCGGCAAGTGACGGGTCGGCCAGCCAGCGACTTCGGCGGCTGCGGTAGGTGGTCAGCGCTTTCGCCGCGGATGCGGGCGGCAGAACACACCGCACACTCATGTAGCGCCCACGTCGTCGAATTCGATGAGGCTGAGTTCGGTGTGCATCCGGTCACGGATACTCACGGTCACAGCGCCACCGATGTACTCCTCGAGGGTGCCGAGCAACTTGAGTGGGGTCGCGAGCACCATGTGAAAACCGAACTGGGCGAACACGTCCAGGGCTCGGCGTGTGTACGCGGAATCGGCACGGTCGAACGCCTCATCCAGGATGACGGTGCCGTATCGGGGAAGGTCTGCGCCGTCGGGAGCGAGCTGATACCGCAACGCCGCTGCCAGGCAGAAGAACACGAGCTTCTGTGCCTGACCGCCAGACAATCCCGAGCTCGAATCGTGGTAGTTGCGAGCCTCTCCGGCACCGTCGACCTCCACGCCGATGAACCCGACATGCACGCGAGTGTCCAGGACCTGGCGCTGCCAGCGCTGATCCGCGGGTTCCTTCGATGCCAGACGCTCCAGCACAACCGCCATCCGCTCGAATCTCTCCTCGGCCGCGGGACGCTGCTCGACGTTCCATCCACCACTCGTGATCCGGGTCAGGTCGTCGAGGAAATCGGCCGCCGCCGGCGAACGTCGCTCGCGGACGTCGATGCGCAACCACCGATCGGTGTCGAACGCCGAGCGGTGCAGTGAGTCGTTCACCGGGTCGATGCGGGAACGGATCTCCGCGGGCGCCTTACGGATCGTGCGAGCGAGTTCGCCGATGTTGCGGTGGGACTGGTCGTGCAGCAACTGGAAGAACCGATCTTCGAACCGGGGAAGACCGTCGGAGCGCAGGCGTTGGAGGATTTTCAATGCGTCGTCGACATATTCGGCATCAATCCTCAACTCACCGCCGCGGGACTCCCATCGCGCCAGATACTGGGAGAGGATCCTGACGATCGACGCGTCGGCGGCGGACACCGCGTTCTGCGCGTCAGCCCTGTCCTTGCCGATGCCCTGGCCGACCTCGAACAGGGCCTTGTCGATGTTGTCCGACGTGACCCGCCGCGCGAACTTCTGGAATCGCGCCTTGATCCGTGCGGCGACTGCCGCGGGAGCCGCATCTTTCCCGTCGAGTTCGGCCTGCGCGATCCGCGTCTCGAGTTCTGTTACCGCAGTTCGGTGCACCGTCAACGCAGTATCCGCCTGACGCCGGGCTGCGTCGGCCTCGTTCTCCGCCTTCTTGGCGAGCTCGAGGGCGACCGACACCGCAGAATGCTCCGGGTTGTCCTGCTGCCATGATTCGAGACGGCTGTCGACAGCGTCGACGGCAGCCTGCGCACCGCTCACGTCGACGTCCACCCACTGAGCATCGAGGACTGTCTGTGCTGCGCGGTTCTGGACGGCGATCTGCTGGTCCTCACGGTCCAGCGCGTCGAGTCGGCTCGTCGCACCTGCGATCGTGACATCGAGATCTGCGATTCGCCGGCGAATGTCCTCGAGTTTGGCTTCGTTGTCGAATCCGAGAACCCACCGCCGGCGATCGTCGATGCGGCTGCGGTCATCCTTCTCGTGTCGCTCCGCGGAGTGCTTGACCTGCCCGGCGCGTGTCACGGCGCGCGAGTGATCCGTGAATTCGGCAGCGGTGTCGACGCATGCATAGTCGTAGCGGTCGGCGAGATGGTGATGGATCCACGCGGCGAGCGGACCGTCGGCGACCTCCACGCGACGCACCAGCGATAACGCCCCGGTCTTCGGCACCGCCGACGGTGTGACGCCCACCCGCACTCGGCGATACACCAGGCGCGCGCCGAGGTGGGTGGCATCGACGGCCGCGGCAACCGTCGGATACACGTCGTCCGGGACGAGCAGGGTACGGCCGAGGCCGCCGAGGACTCGCTCTATGGGGCCGGTCCACTCGGAATGCTCGTCCCGCACCGCGATCAACTCGCCGGCGAACGGCACAGCGTCGTCCGAAATGCCCGCGGCGGAACAAATCGACTCGCGGGCACGCAGCAGACCCGGGTCGATATTGGAGCGTCTGCGGGCGACGATCTCACGATCGGTGATCAGCTCGGCGCGCTCCTTCTGTGCGGTGCCGCGCTGTTCGGCGAGCGTGTAGCGGTCACCGAGCCGATCCTCGTGTGCGGTGGTGGCCTGCCGCAACTGGTCCTCGAGTTGCCCGCGCAGTCGCGTGAACTCCTCCGCGGTCTCCGGAACGGTTCCTTCCCAGGCCGACACCGCCTCGGCGATCTGCTGGCGCCTGATTCGGACGCGCGCCAGTGTCTTCAGTTCCGCGTCTCGCTGCGCGTGGAGGGTGGCCAGTCTGCCGCCCCCGATGCCCTCGAGTTTCATGGTCAGATCGAGGGTCTCCTGCCGTGCACGCTCGGCAGCGGCGGTGGCTTCGCTCGCACCCGCCACCAGCAGAGACGTCAGGGCATGGCGTTCAGTGCATTCACCGCGCAGGAGGGACAAGGTCATCTCCGCGTGAACCGCTCCGAGATGCGCGTTCTCCTCGTCCGTGTCGCGCAGGGATTGAAGCCCGCGTTGCCGGGTGTCGGCAAGATCGACGAGCGGTGCGAGCATCTCCACCTGACGCCGCGCGTCGACCACGACGCGGTGCGCCTCCTGCAGGTCGTGGAACTGGTTGACCGCACGTTCGGCCATCGCGAAGGTGTTCGGAGTGTCGAGCATGTAGTCGCGGAACAACTGGTCGAGGCTGCCGAGGCTCTTCGCGGACAAGGTGCGGTGCAGCAGGCGCTGAGCGCCCTCCGACGAGATGCCGAGGCGGGAGCGGAAACTACGGGCGAACGGCCCGTAGGCCGGGCTGACCGTCGACTCCGGCCACCGCTTCCTGATCGCCCTCGTGTCGATGCCGCGCGTCGTGAACGACGTGAAGTCGGTCAGGTCGAGTTCGTGTTCGAGAATCAGATGGAGGTGGGTGACGTCCGCTGCGGCGTTCTGGCCGCGACCCAGATGCATGAGTTTGACGAGGGTGATCGGCGGATCGTCGGTGCCGGCGCGGTAGGTGAGGGCGATCCCGCTCCACGTCGCGCCGGTGCGCAGGTACGAGGCGACCAGACCGTCGGTGTCGGCGCCCGCCTCCCGCCGCCACGCGCCACGGATGTACGTGACGAAGTTGCGTCCCGAGTTCGTGGCCTCCTGCGCGGCCGCGTTGAACCGCAGTTGATTGCCCGGGACGAGCACAGCCGAGATGGCATCGATGAGCGTGGACTTGCCGGAGCCGGAATTGCCGGTGATCAGGAAACCCTTACGGGCCAAGGAAAGATCGTGGTGGCCGTGCAACGTCCCCCAGTTGACGACCTGAACGCGCGCAAGACGGCGTTGACCGGGATGGATCACGGTGTGTCCTCCTCCAGAATGCGCCGAAACTCCACTTCGACCAGAGCGACCTGTTCGGCATCGAACAGCTGCCGCAACACCGGGGAGATTTCCATTCGGTCGTCGGTCGACGTCTTCGTGAGCAGCGAATACTTGTCGAGCTTCTTCCACGACGCGTTGATGCGCTTCGCGTAGCCGGCCGGGTCGGTGTCGCCGGCCGTGCGATACAGCTCGAGCTGTTCGCGCAGTTCGTCGAGGTCGACCATCACCCGTTCGCCGGCTTGCGCGCGCAGCAGTCGTTGGCGCAATGCGAGCAGCATGACGGTGTCCATGAAGGTCAGACGCTCGGTGCGCAGCACCGTGGGGGTATTGGCATTGCCGGTCTCGGCGGGGCGGGTGAACGCCAGCTCGTTCTCGTCGTCGATGACGAGATCGAGGAAGACGTCGGCGAGTCGGGACCGGAGGAGGCGCTCGTCCCGGATCACCGCACGCCACACCTCGGGATGTTTGGCCGCGGTGACGAGAGGGCCCTTGAGTAGCTGCACGAACGCGCGCCGCGTCTCGAGGTCCAGTTCGCCGGCGTCGCCGGGGTATTGGCCGCCGGCCATCGGCTCGTGGGTCATGTCGAGCTCCCCGTGGGTGCGAACGCCGGACGAGCGGTGAACTCGTCGGCGGCAGGATCGAACAGGTGACGACGAATTGTCGCCCGACGCGATACTCCGGCTCCCGAGATCCAGTGGATGTCTTCGGTGCCGTCGATCGCGTGCCCGTGGTGGGTGGCAAGGACCATCAATCCGACTGCGCTCGCGAGTCCTTGGGTGGCAGGGTACTCGCGCAGGACGTCACCGATCGTAGCGCGACCGTGAGCGCGGAGCGTCGCCGCGACGTTGTCGGACAGTTCGTCCATATCGATCTCGGATTCTCGGACGAGCTTTCGAAGTTCATCGAGATCGACGGTACCGGGGTCGTGGGTACGCACCGGCTCGGTGACGAGGTTGTCGGCAGGGTTGTGCAGGCGCAGAGCTGCGACCGATTCGATGCTCATACCGACGCGCACCAGGTCGAGGTCGAGCAGGTCGTAGGGTCGACGACGTGTGGCCACGGCGACAGCACTCTGCTGCGCGCTGCGCAGCAACCGCTGCAGCCGGCGGTGTTCCTCGTAGTGACGCGACTGGACGAAATGACGCAACGACCGGGACAGGGATGTCATCGTCGAATGCACTTCGGAGCCAGCCGTTTCCATCTCGGTCAGTAATGCGCGGAACCGTCGTTTCTGATCGTTGGTCAATTGGGAGGCGAACGGCCGCTGCAGCACTGCATCGATCCACTCGTCGATCTGAGACGACCGGGCCGGATCGAGAATCATGTCGTAGAAGGCAGAGAAGCTGCGGCCGGCATCGGAATCTCCGATCAGGTCGACCCCGCGGAACACATCTCCCAGAGTGTCGCCGCGATCACCGTCGTCATCGAGGATGCGGGCTCGCAGATCACGGTTGAGTTCCTCGAGTTCGGCGCGGACGCGGGCGAAATCGGCGGGGACCTCCGAGGCCAGCGCGAGAATCTCGGCAGAACGCTCGACAGCGCGTTCGCCGTCGAGGACTGGGAAGACTCCCGACTCCACCGCTGCGATCTGCTGATCGATCGACGACCGTTCGGCCAGCAGCGCGGCGAGACGGGTCTCCGCGCGGGGATCGGAATCCCGCGCGAGGGCCTGCAACTGGGTGGAGAGCGTGGTCAGGCGGGATTCGGTCGCCGAACTCGCCTGACTGGTGAAATTCGCGACGAAGGCCATCGCGGCGAACGCGCCCTCCGTCGGTTCCAGAGTCTCCTCACGGGTACCGGCCGCTGCTCGTCGGAGCAGGTATCCGGACCGCACCCACTCGGTGCAATAGGCCTGACCGGTTCGCGGGAAGTCGAGGCCCTCGTCGCGCATGGTCTGAAGATCGGAGTCCAAGCGGGCGAAGAGTTCCGGAGCAGGGAGGCGGCGGGTCCCATGGTCGAAGTGCCGGCCCAACAGCGCCAGAATTGCCGGCGCGGTATCGGCCCGCAGCAACGTCCACGCGGCGTGGTCCTGCCGCAGGCGAAGAAGCCGATGCACGTCGGCGGTGATGGACATCGAGCTCCTCTCGTAGTGGCGATCAGATGGTGCCCAGACTCATTCGGCGATTCGTTCCCGGCCACCGGTCAGGTCTGCCAACTCAGCGGCCACGCGCCCCGCCTGCCAACCGTGTGCGTTGGTCACCGAATGCGACGTCGTGACAACAGACGGGAACTGTTTCTCGAACACCGAACCCACCGCCTCGGTGCGTTCGGTCATGATCGGCACCAACTCCATGCCGTACTGACTGGAAGCGTCGCGACCGGCTTGTTCCCGGGCGATCGCCAGCCGTTCCCCGATCCGGGAGGCGAACGCGAGCAGAAACGAGCGACGGAAGCTGGGTGAGCGCTTCACCCGGTCGCCGCCTGCCTCACTCAATGCGTGAGAAGCCTGAACGAGCAGCGAAGTGAACAGCATTTCACACAGGTCCAGGTCGATCGGCATCCCGACCATGCTGACAAGGCCGAATCGTTGATGCCAGAGGACGCGGACGCTATTGGAGTCCGCGACACAGTTCAGCAACTGTACTTTCGCTTCGGGGTACGGGTTGTCGACGAGCAACCGGCGCGTGACGACACGATCGCTCAATGAGGTGTGCGCCTCGGCGTCGACCACGGCGCTGTCGATGGCATACCGGGTCATGAGATCCTGTGCCTTCGCCGAGAGGGTTTCTGCTTCCTCCGCGAACGTGGTCGCTTCGGCCTTGGCCAGCAGGCCGCGGATGCGGGACAGCACCTTGGGTTCGGGCCCAGGCTTGGCCGGCCGTGACGCCGCCGCGCCGGTGACCCAGTTCGGTGGGGTGGCCATCAGTGGCGTCATGGGGGTCAGATAGCTGCAGAAGCCGAGGAGCGACAGGATCGCCGTCCAGGTGTCCGTCGGCTCGGCGTTCTCCGCCGCACGCCAGGCGGACAGCCGGCCACAGGCGGGTGCGTCGTCGGCGCCGATGTTCAGCTCGTCGAGTTGCTCGCGCCACGGCTCCGGGGCGCTCTTGTGTGCCGAGGTGCGGCTCGCATGGGAGCCGATCGCGGCAACCGTCAGCCGGGCGGTGCGCGCACCGAATTCCCGGCGCACCGCATGCACCAGCTCGACCGGCTGCCACCCCGAGGCGAATGCGTGGTCCATCGACGTGTCGAGCATCCGCGAGACCCGGTCCAGTACAGCGCCGGCAACGGGGGAACTTTCGAGCTCCGCCAGGTTGTCGACCGTCCGGCGCAGCGACTCCGCATTCGCCGACGGCCCGAAAGCGAACTCGATTCCTGCGAACACCAACGATTCGGCGTCGAAATCGGGACGGAACTCGCGATGTTGACGGGTGCCGCTACGCTGCTGCTTCTTGCGTTTGCGTGCGGCACGGTTCTGCTGGCTGTTGCGGCTCACGGCGCCCTCCTTGCTCAGTGTGAACATTCACGTTCCTACCAGGGCTCTCCGACATCGACGGAGCCCCGGAACCCGTGTCGCCCGCGAGGTCACTCGAACAACCCGCGAAGGTCGTCGGCGTCCAGACTGGAGCTGAGCAGGGAGTCGGCGTCCATCACGCTCGCGAACAGCGCCGACTTCTTCGCCTTCAGCGCCATCACCTTGTCTTCGATCGTGTCCTTCGCGATCAGCCGATAGACCATCACGTTCCGCGTCTGCCCGATGCGATGCGCCCGGTCCACGGCCTGCGCCTCCGTTGCCGGGTTCCACCACGGGTCGAGGATGAAGCAGTAATCGGCCTCCGTGAGGTTCAACCCGAAGCCGCCGGCCTTGAGGCTGATCAGGAACACCGGGGCGGCGCCCTCCTTGAACTCGCGGAGCACGTCCCCGCGACGACGGGTGCTGCCGTCGAGGTAGCTGTGCGCGATCCCGGCGTCCGCGAGCCGGTCGCGGATCTTGCCAAGGAACCCGGTGAACTGGCTGAACACCAGCGCCCGGTGACCGCCCGCGACGACGTCCGAGAGCTGCTCGAGCAGGGCGTCCACCTTCGCGGACGGGACGTCGTGATATTCGGCGTCCACCAGTCCGGCGTCGAGGCTCAGCTGCCGCAGCAGGGTCAGCGACTGCAGGATCGTGAAGCGGTTCTTGTCGACGTCGGCGAGCAGGCCGAGGATCTTCTGCCGCTCACGCTGCAGGTGGGTGTCGTAGACCTTGCGGTGCCGCGGGTGCAGTTCGACGTCGAGCACCTGCTCCTGCTTGGGCGGAAGATCCTTCACCACTTGCTCTTTGGTGCGGCGCAGCATCAGCGGCTTTATGCGGCGGCGCAGCTGCGCCAGAAGTTCGGTGTCGCCCTGCTTCTCGATCGGCTTGCGGTAGTAGTCGGTGAACCGGGCCGGATTCGGGAACAGTCCCGGGGCGGTGATCGACAGCAGCGACCACAGCTCCATCAGGTTGTTCTCCATTGGTGTGCCGGTGATCGCCAGCTTGAACGGAGTCTCCAGTCGGCGGACGCACTGGTAGATCTTGGACTGATGGTTCTTGGTGAACTGCGCCTCGTCGAGGATCAACCCCGACCACGCGGACTCCGCATAGGCCTCGAACTCCAAGCGGAACAGGGTGTACGACGTGACGACGATGTCGGCGCCCTCGATCAGTTCGTCGAAGGGAACGCGCCTGCGGGATCGGGTGTCGGAGATCGCGACGACACTCGCGTCCGGGGCGAAGCGGGCCGATTCGGACTCCCAGTTCGACACGACACTGGTCGGGGCGATGATGAGGAACGGCGGCGCGGCCGGATTCGACTGCCGCGCATGGCAGATCAACGCCAGCGCCTGCAGCGTCTTGCCGAGCCCCATGTCGTCGGCGAGGATGCCCCCCAGTTCGTGCTCCCACAGGAAGGCCAGCCAGCGGAACCCCTCCAGCTGATACGGGCGCAGCTGGGCGTCGAGCGTGCTCGGGGCTTCTGCGGGCCCGATGGTGGTCGGCGACATCAGGCCGTCCACCTGCTGCCGCCACTGCGTCGCCTGACGTTCGACGGTGCCGAGCGCGGCGAACTCGTCCCACAGGCTCGCCTGGAAACGGCTCAGCCGCAACGTCCCGTCCGCGCGGTCGCGGAGGGCGCGCGCCTCGTCGATCAGCTTCCGCAGCGTGTGGAGTTCGGGCTTGTCGAGGGAGAAGTAGGCGCCGTCGGGCAGCAGCAACTCGGTCTTCCCCGCGGCCAGCGCCGAGAAGACCTGGTCGAACGGTACGTCCCGGCCCTCCACCGTGAGGGTGACGCCGAGGTCGAACCAGTCGGTGCCGCCCTCGGATGCGGTGACGGACACCCCGATGGCCAGGGAGTCGCCGGCCTCCCAGTAGTCGGCAGGTTCGCCCGAAACGTCGATCGACACATCGGACTTGCCGTGGAGCAGGGGCAGGACCTCGGTGGTGAACCGCATCGTGTCGAGTCCGCGCAACGCCGTCGCTTCGGGACCGGTCGACCCCAACCCGTATCTGTCCCAGGCGATGTCGAGTTCGTCGAGCAGTGCGCGTTCGCGGGTGTCGTCCCGGTACTCGTCGCCGGGGGTCCTGGCCGACAGCGGCGCACGGTGCTCGTCGCCCCCGACGGTGTACAGCCATTCCCAGTCGACGGCGACCTCGTGGTCGGGGTGATACGACGCCCGCATCACCAGAGTGGGCTCGGAGATCGCGGGTGGGACGAACGAGCCGTCGGAGGAGATCACGGTGGCCAGGTTGCGCAGCTTCGGCAGGAAGTCCGCCAGGAAACGGGGCTCTTCGGCGGCGGGCACCTCGATGGGCGTGCGGCGGCGCACCAGATCCTGCAAGGGGCCGGGTACGACGGAGTCGAGGCGCGCGAGGTGTATGCGGTCGTCCGCGTCGACGTAGAACAGGCCGTGGGCCCGGACTCCGATGAAGCCGACGGTCACTGCGTCGACGGGTTCGCCGTCGACGCGGACCACCGGCCGTACGACGAGAGCGCCGGTGGCGTCGTCGCGGGTGGCGTCGAGGCAGACCTCGGCCGAGCGGTAGGGGGCGAGTGCGCCCAAACGCTTGGAGGAGTGGATGAGCTCCACGCCGACCCGGGTCGCCTCGTCGAGCAGCGACCACAGCTGGCGGCTGGGGAAGACGCCGAGGTCGAGATCGGTGTGATTCTGGCGGCGGTACGTCAGACCCCCGACGGACAGCAGATGGATCTCGTGCAGCACCCGGATCTGCTCGGCCGGATGCTGGAACTGGCTGCCCAGCTTGTTCCACGCCAACCCGCCGACGATCCAGCCCTTGCTGCCCGGCTGGACGGGCCGCACCAGCAACTGGGGTGCCGCGTCGGCGGCCGACGCCTGGACCCGGAACTGGATGGCAAGCGGCGAACGCCCGCCGGAGTCGCCGAAGGGATCGGCGGTGAGCAGGGAACCGAGCGAGCGTTCCCAGGTGGGCGCGACCGCCGCCTGCGCCTGGGACCTCGCCTGTTTCATCGCGGTGATCAGCAGGGCGGCGACGTGCTTGCAGTTCATCCCGACCGGACACGTGCAGATCCCGTACCGGTACACGGTGCGGCCAATGCTGGAGACGATGAACGCCGACGTGGAGTACGGCTCCCTCGCCGTGCCCGCGACCTCGCCCCACAGCTCCTTGGCCGCCGGATCCCACGACATCTGGATCACCGCGTTGTCGCGGGCGTACTGCTCGCCGCGGGTGTACGTGGTGGTGCCGAGGACCGCCTTGATCGACGCCACGTCGATGTCGCGCAATTCCCCGGGAAGCATGGCCACAGAGTAGTCAACCGATCCGACACGGTCGCCGGGGTGCGGTGACTCCCACCCCAGGGTTCCTTGTTCCGCACCGCGCCCGATCGGAGACTTCGGAGCGTCGGGGGAATCCCAGCGATCGGAGAGAACAGCATGGCCGAGATGGTCGAATCACCCCAGGCGCACCGCACAGGTGGTGTCGCCCGAACACTGATCACCGTGTACGGAATGGTCGTCTACGCGACGTTCCTGATCGTGTTCCTGTACGCGATCGGATGGGTCGAGGGGCTGGTGGTGCCCCACACGATCAACGATGGTCCCGACGCCCCCGTAGCTTTCGCCGTGGTCATCGACGTGGCGCTGCTGACGGTTTTCGCCATGCAGCATTCGGTGATGGCCAGGCCCTGGTTCAAGAAACACTGGACCAGGATCGTCCCGCAACCGATGGAGCGCTCGACCTACGTCCTGTTCGCCACGGCCGCGCTGGCGCTGCTGATGTGGCAATGGCGTCCGCTACCCGAGCAGATCTGGGACGTGGAAACCGACTGGGTCCGCGTCGTGATCTACGTCGTGTCGCTCGGCGGGTGGGCCCTCGTGCTGGCGGCGACGTTCGCCATCGACCACTTCGACCTGTTCGGGCTGCGCCAGGTGCTGCGGAACCAGAGTGGAAAGTCGGCTCTGCCCAGTCACTTTCGGACACCTGTGCTGTACCGGGTGATTCGGCACCCGCTGTATGCCGGTTTCATCATCGCGTTCTGGGTGGCACCGACGATGACCTGGGGCCGGCTGCTGTTCGCCGTCGGGACCACCGGCTTCATCCTGGTGGCGGTGCGCTTCGAGGAGCACGACCTGGTCGACACGTTCGGCGACGACTACCGCACCTACCGCTCGCGGGTGCCGATGCTCGTCCCGAGGGTCGGCTCGCGAGGGCGGTAGCGTCACAGACCCCCGGCGACGTCGATGGTCGTGGCGGTGACGTAGGACGCCTGGTGCGACAGCGCCCACAACACCGCTTCGGCGATCTCCTCGGGCTCCGCGACCCGGCCGAGTGGCACCTTCCCGGCCACTCGCCCGGGTCGTTCCGGATCGCCGGCAGCGGCGTGGATGTCGGTGTCCGTCGTACCGGGAGCGACGCCGACGACGCGGATGTTCGCGCTCGCCAGTTCCCGCCCGAGTCCCACCGTGAAACTGTCCACGGCAGCCTTGGAGGCCGCGTAACCGACATATTCGCCCGGCGCGCCGGTGCGGGCCGCGATCGAACTGAGATTGACGATGACGCCGGGGCGTCCCTGCCGGATCCAGTGCTCGGCCGCCGCGCGGGCGGAGGCCATCGCCCCGAAGACGTTGACGTCGAACACCTCCCGCATCACCTCGTCCGGGGTGGTGAGGAACGTGCCGAGTGGGCCGGTGGTCCCCGCGTTGTTGACCAACGCGACCAGCTGACCGCGTTGGTCGGCCGCATCGACGACGGCGACGGCCTCATCCGCGTCGCGGACGTCCGCCCGCACGGCGGTGGCGCGGACACCGCAGTGGTGGACGAGTTGCGCGGCGGCCTCGTCGTCGTTCTGGAACGTGAACGTCACCTGATAGCCGCGGTGGACGGCGAGGCGCACCACCGCTGCGCCGATGCCGCGGGATCCACCGGTGACGAGGATGTGTTCGGACACGCTACGAGCGTATCCGGGCGATCAAATGCGGACCAAAGCTGACCGCTATCGGTTCTACGGTGTGAGAGAAACCGATTCGCCGACGCAGGAGGACCGCATGACCGTCGATCCGATTCCCGAGGGCTACACCACCGTCACGCCGTGGATCATCTCCCGCGACACCGCTGCACTCATCGACTACGTGAAGGCGGCGTTCGACGGCGAGGAACTCGGACGGATGGTGAGCGAAGACGGCACCATCGGGCACGCCGAGGTGAGGATCGGGAACGCCGTCGTGATGATGTTCGACGCGCGACCCGACTGGCCGCCGACGCCCGGGTTCCTCCGCCTGTACGTCGAGGACGCGGAGGCGGTGCTCGCGCGGGCCGTCGCCGCCGGCGGCACGCTGGTGACGAAGGCGACACACCTGTTCTGGGGCGACCTCGTGGGCCGCGTCCGCGACCCGTTCGGCAATCTCTGGTGGGTCCAGACCCACATCGAGGACGTCGACGAAGCCGAGATGACCAGGCGCATGAGCGACCCGACGTTCACCGCCGCAATGGACTACGTGCAGAGCGCGGACTTCTTTCCCGGGCGGTAACCCGGATCAGCGATTCGGCCTGCCGAACGTGATGCTCGGCGCCGTCACGGTGACGGACGCGATCCGGACCGCCACGCCGGACGGCTTCGGCGGCTCGGCGTCGATGATCGTGGGGTGATAGTCGATCTGCTCGGGCGACGGACGGGCCGGCGCGAACACGCTCCGGACGACCCCGATCGGGGTGCGGGCGATCGCGTCGGCCGACTGCTGGATCTGTTCGAGCGTCCGGAACACCGTGTCGAAATTGTCGGACTGCTGGGTGGTGCTCACCGCCTCGACCACCGGCCGCATCGTCCGCAGCAGGAACACGACCTCCTCGAGCAGTTCCTCGGTGAGCCGGAGGATGTGGAACGAGGTCTTCGCGACCTCGATCGGCACGGTCACGGCGCACACGGCGACGCGGACCGGTCCCTCGGCTGCAGTGGCCACTTTCCGGACAGTGCGCTCGACGGGGGACGGCACGAAACGGAAAACGAAGTTCACCAGTCGACCCCCTCACAGCACGGCGTCCTTATCTGTGCCGGGGAGGTTACCGCGCACACGCTCGCCACGCAGGTCGAGCGAGCGCCGTCAGCCGGGCAGCAGGGCCCGCACGGCGTCGATGGTGTCGGCGTCGGCGGCGGTCTTGTCGGGGCGGTAGCGCAGGACCCGCGCGAATCGCAGCGCGAGCCCGCCGGGATAGCGCGTGCTGACCTGGACGCCGTCGAGTTCGATCTCCACGACGAGGTCGGGCTGCAGATACACGGTGTGGTCGTCGCGGCTGCGTTCGTGGCGCGGGAATTCGTCCGTCTGCCACTGCAGTAGCGCGTCGGTGAGGCCCTTGAACGTCTTGCCCACCATGATCGGTTCGCCGCCGTCCGGGTCGCGCGCACCGAGGTGCAGGTTGGACAGGTAGCCGGTGCGCCGCCCGTAACCCCATTCGGCGCCGAGCACCACCAAATCGAGTGTGTGCTCCGGTTTCACCTTCTGCCAGGCGCGGCCGCGTCGTCCCGCCGCATACGGCGCGGCGAGCGATTTGACCATCACACCTTCGTGGCCGGCGGCAAGGGCGTCGTCGAAATGGGTGGCGGCGCCGTCGCTGTCGGGGCGGATCAGCCCGGGGATGCGGTGTTGTGGGGCAACGCGTTCCAGCGCGTCCAGCCGCTCCTCCAACGGCGCGTCGAGAAGATCGACGCCGTCGAGGTGCAGGCAGTCGAAGAAGTAGGGGTGCAGCAGCAGGTCGCGGGCGGACTCGGCGCCGAAGCGGCTCATCGTCTCCTGGAACGGTCGGGGCCGGCCGCTGTCGGTGAGTGCCAGCGTCTCCCCGTCGAACACCGCCGACGTGCACGGCAGGCCGGCGACGAGTTCGACGAGTTCCGGCACGCTGCCGGTGATCTCGCGCAGGGTGCGGGTGAAGATGCGCACCTCGTCGCCGTTGCGGTGCACCTGGATCCGTGCACCGTCGAGTTTGTATTCGACGCTGACGTCGCCGCCGAGTTCGGTCCACGCGGAGGTGAGTGATTCCGCGGGGGACGCGAGCATGGGCCGGACCGGTCGGCCCACCTCCAGCCGGAACGCGGTGAGGGCGTCCACGCCGCCGTCGAACGCCGCGACCGCGGTCGCCGGCAGCCGTCCCGACAGCATGAACGCCCGGCGCACCGGTTCGACGGGAAGGTCGGCGGCCGCCGCGATCGCGTCGGTCATCACCCCCTCCAGCGCGCCCTGACGCAGGTCGCCGGTGAGCAGCCGCAGCAGGAAGTCCCGCTCGTCGGCGGTGGTGCGGGCGAAGAGGTCCGCGAGCAGTTCGCGTCGACGAGCGGCGGATCCGGAGCCGGAGATCCCGGCGACGGCGGCGACAGTCCCGTCGAGTTCCGACACCGTCACGGACGGCACGTCGGCCGGGGTGGCGGGGATGTCGGCGATCGTCCGCCAGCCGATCCCGATCCGGCCCTGCCGAAGCTCCCCGGACAGCCACGCCACCACCGGTTCCACCTCGGCCGGCTCCAGTTGGGTGAGGACCTCACGCAGCGCCCCGACCTTCACCTTGCGCGACCGGGTGGCCCCCACGTCCCGGGACGTCGCGACGATCTGCGAGAACAGCACACCCCGACGGTAACCGGAACGTCCCGTGGGCGGTCAGAATCCGCCTGATCGAAACACTGGGCCGACCCGGCCGTCGTTCCTAGGCTTCGACGATGAGCACCCCACGTCGCCGGCCGCTGAAAACGGTCACGGGAGTCAGCGGCGCCGTGAGCACCTATGCCGCCGCCATCGATCCGCAGCAGTCGACCGTCGCGTCGTCGATCGAGCCGCGAAGATCGCCGAGGCCAACAAGTTCGACGCGCTGTTCGCCGCCGACCTCCTCAGTTTCGGGGCGCAGGGCGCGATCGGCGCGCAGGAACGCGCTGTTCGACAGCTGGCAACCCGGGGCACTGACGTCCGACGGTGCCGGGGGAACCACGCTCGACGCCGATCGAGTGCGGCCGATCGACCACGCGGGCACGTACTTCACGGTGAAGGGCCCGTTGAACATCCCGCCGCTGCCGCAGCGTCGTCCCGTGCAGTTCCAGTCGGGCCAATCCGCCGCCGGCGTGGAACTCGGGGCCCGATTCGCGGAGGTCGTGTTCACGTCGCTGCCCACCCTCGAGGACGCCATCACCTACACCAAGAGCATCCGGGCGCGGGCCACCGAACTGGGCCGCGCCGACGGGCTGCCGCTGATCATGAGCTCCTTCCACCCACCTACGGCGCGTCCGAGGCGGAAGTGCGCAGGTTGGTCCGGGAACAGGAGGAGGCAACGGACCTCGACGCCGGCCGGATCCGGCTGGAAGAATGCTCGGTGGCGACGTCGACCTGTCCGGGCTGCCGCTCGACAAGCCGATCCCGGTCGACGTCCTGCCCGACGTCCGGTCGGTGAACCGCCGCCGCGGACGGGTCGAAATCTTCAGCCGGCTCGCCGCGTCCGGGCGGACCCTGCGCGAGCTGATCATCGCGTCCAAGGACACTGGCCACTGGGCGGTCGCGGGAACACCCGAACAACTCGCCGACGCCGTCCAGGAACGCTACGACGCCGGTGTCCTCGACGTCATCTCCCTCGGCGGGCTCGCCGAGGAACGAACCCGGGACTTCGTCGTCAACGGTCTGCTGCCCGAACTGCGGCGTCGCGGAATCGTCGGCAACGACTACGTGGGCGACACGTTCCGGGACAATCTGGAACTACCCCCGCTGCCTCCTCGGGACTGACATCAGTTCTCCACCTCGGTGCCGTCCACGACGATCCGCACGCGGTCGGGGTAGAACGACACGTGGTCGTCAATGCCCGACGCCTCCGCGGTGGTGAACGGGTAGAACCATGCGGCGTCCTCGACGGGGTCGGAGCCGTCCGCCCCGGTGAACGACAGATACGACGCCGTCCCCTTGTACGGGCAGGACGTCCTGGTGTCGGAGGCGGTGAAGAACTCGGGCCGCACGTCGATGCGGGGAATGTAGTAGCGCACCGGCAGCGACGTCTCGAACAGCAGTCGCGGGCGGACGGTGTCGGCCACGAGCGTGTCACCGACGAACACCTCGACGTGCCGGGACGACGGCAGCACGTCGACGCGGACATACGGATCGCGTGCGTGGACGAACACCTGCTGATCCTCCTCATACCAGGCGTCCATCCTGTGCCAGTAGAACGCGACGTACGGGCTGAGGTCGAGGGAGTCCTCGAGTTTGGCGTCGTATCCCCACACGGATTGCTCGGCGCGACGGTCGCCGACGACGAGATCCCAGTACCGGGCCTTGCCCTTCCACGGGCAGGTCGTGGTGGCGTCGACGGGCTCGAGGAGGTCGAAGTTCACGTCGTCGCGGGGAATGTAGTAGACGGGCAGGTGCCCCTTCTCGAACAGGTACACCGAACGGGCGGTGTCGGCGACCACCTGGCCGCCGAAGAACACCCGGATGCGCTTGTGATTGGGTTCGATCGAGATGCGGCCGTTCTCCGCGAACTGCTGGGTAGCGGCGGCATGCGTGAGAGCTGTGGACATCACTCCATGGTGCGCCTTCGGCGCCCCGTGCGGGGTTAAGGAGGCTCTGGACTCGTTAACCACGCACGGGTGCGGAGCGCCGCGACACCGGCGGTCACGACCCACACCGTGAACGGATAGAGGGCCAGGCGTTCGGTGATGCCGAACGGCGCGCCGGGGAGGAGGATCGCCGCCATCCCGACGACCCCGACGATGCAGCACAGACCGGTCCAGAGCGCGAAGATGCGCCATCGCCGGTGGAGTGCGATCGCGATGACGATCATCGCGGCGTTGCGCGCGACGAACGTCGGGGTCGCGACCAGTTGGTGCAGGTGAGCGTCCACATCGATCGGAACGACTCCCGTCAGGGCCGCACTGACGGAGGCCAGTGCGAGCAACGTCAACGCTGCCCGGCGCAGGCGTCCCGGTGGCAGGAACTCGCGAAGGCCCACCGCTCCCGCGAGAATGAGCACCCCGGTCAGCACGAAAGCGCTGTTGATCACTGTGTGCAGCGGTGAGCAGAGCCGGGCGGCCGCGGCCTGGGCCGCGGAGCCGTCGCAGCCCGTGACACCCAGATTGCTGACCGAGTTGGTTCGCACCTCGTACGACCGCGGCCAGGCGCGCGCGGTCACGACCTCTGCGAGGAAATACACGGCGATGAGTACCCAGGCCGTGGCTCCGACCCGCACAGCCAACAGTCGCTGGGCGGGTGACGGCGTTCGCACGACGCTCACCCCTCCGAACCGTACCCGGCTCACCGAGTGGATTGTTGACAATCTTCGGGAGCGGCTCGACCATGTAGCCATGGCCGCGCTGACGAGAATTCCGGTAGCTGACTCCGAAGAGACGGGACAGATCGACGCGTGGCTGAGCTGACACGTCCCGCGGCCGACCTGCATGCCGAGCTCGCCGAGCTGGGCATCGACCTCGACATCGGATCGCGGCGGCGCGCCGAATACTCCTTCGACGCCTCCAATTACCGGGTGCCGCCGCTGGCGGTGGCGTTTCCGCGTAGCGCCGACGACGTGGTGGCGATCGTCCGGGCCTGCACCGACCGCGGCATCCCCATCACCAGCCGCGGCGGCGGCACGTCACTCGCAGGCAACGCGATCGGCAGGGGAGTGGTACTCGACTTCTCCCGGCACATGAATCAGGTGCGGGCCGTCGACGCGTCCGCCCGAACGGCCGTCGTCGAACCCGGCATCGTCCTCACGGACCTGCAGAAAGACGTGCAACTGGCGACGGACGGCGCGTTCACCTTCGCGCCCGACCCGTCCAGCAAGTCCCGCGCGACCGTCGGCGGTGCGATCGGCAACGACGCCTGCGGCAACCACTCGGTGCGGTACGGACGCACGTCCGATCACGTCGTCGCACTCGATCTCGTGACGGCGGACGGGCACCGGCTGACCGCAACCCGCGACGGGCTGCGGGCCACCGACCCGGACGACGCGGCCGCGGCGAGCGAGGCCGGGCGGATCGCCGCCGGACTCGACGCGCTGACGCAGCAGCATCTCGGCGACTTCCGGCTCGAGCTGGGCCGCATCCCACGGCAGGTGTCGGGATTCCACCTGGCGAACCTGTTGCCCGAGAACGGCTTCGACGTGGCCCGAGCCCTGGTGGGAAGCGAGGGGACGTGCGCGGTGATCGTGGCCGCGACCGTCGCGCTGGTGCCGGTGCCGCCCGCGGCGATGCTGCTGTGCCTCGGATACCGCGACCTGGTGGACGCCGCCCGCGACAACGCGCTGATCCTCGAATACTCACCCGCCGCGATCGAGGGCATCGACTCGGCGATCGTCGACACCATGCGGCACCTGCGCGGCGCCGACTCCGTGGTCGGGCTGCCCGACGGCGAGGCCTGGCTGTACGTCGACCTCGACGGCGAGGATCTCGCCGAGGTGAAAGTGCGCGGGGCCGAACTGGTCTCGAAGCTGCGGGCGGCCGGGCGGCTCGTCGACTCGCGGGTGGTCGGGGACCCGGCGGAACGCGCGTCGCTGTGGCGGGTGCGCGAGGACGGCGCCGGACTGTCGGCCCGGCTCGTCGAGGGCGGCGAATCCTGGACGGGCTGGGAGGATTCCGCCGTCGCACCCGACCAGCTCGCCGACTACCTCGTCGACATCAAGGCCCTGCTCGCCGAATTCGGTCTCACCGGCGTGATGTACGGGCACTTCGGCGCCGGCTGCATGCACATCCGCATCAACTTCGACCAGCGCACCGAGGAGGGCCGGGACGTGATGTCGCGGTTCATCCACCGCGCCGCCGAACTGTGCGTGCGGTTCGGCGGATCGATGTCGGGCGAGCACGGCGACGGTCGCGCGCGGTCGGCGCTGCTGCCGATCATGTACACCCCCACCATGATGGCGGCGTTCGCGACGTTCAAACGGCTCTGGGATCCGACCGCCGTCCTGAACCCGGGCAGCATCGTCGACCCCGAACCGCTGCTGGGCAGCCTCTCCCTCGACGGTGTGAACCCGCGGGCGTGGCAGACCACATTCGACCTCACCCCCACCAGCGACGTCCCCGTCGCACCGTTCGTCCACGCCGTCCAGGGCTGCATCGGAGTGGGCCGCTGCCGCGCGTCGACCGGCGGGGTGATGTGCCCCAGCTTCCGCGCGACCGGCGACGAGAAGGACTCCACCCGCGGCCGCGCCCGCGCCCTGCAGGAAATGGTCCGCAACTCGCCGACCGTCGCCGACGGATGGCGCTCCGAGGACGTCAAGGAATCCCTCGACCTCTGCCTGTCCTGCAAGGCCTGTTCCACCGACTGCCCGGTGGGCGTCGACATGGCCACGTACAAGTCCGAATTCCTCGACCACCACTACCGCGGCCGGGTGCGTCCGCTGTCGCACTACTCCCTCGGCTGGCTGCCGGTGTGGCTGAAGATCGCCGAACGCTCCGCCCCCGTGGTGAATCGGCTCACCGCGGGCCGGCTGGCGAAGGTCGCGGCCAAGCTGGGTGGTCTCACCCCGCACCGGTCGATGCCGGAGTTCGCGTCCCGCAAGCAGATTCGACGCGAGGTCGGGGAGACGTCGCAGAACGGCACCGCGGACGTCGTGGTGCTCGCCGACACGTTCACCCGCGGATTCCGCCCCGAGGTGGTCGGCGCCGCGTCGCGGGTACTCGCCGAGGCGGGCCTCAGCTCGCAGTGCCGCAGCGACGTGTGCTGCGGGCTCACCTGGATCTCCACCGGACAGCTGAAGCAAGCGAAAAAGACGCTCGCCAAGGCGGCCGAACTCCTCGACGACGGCACCGACCGTCCGATCGTCGTTCTCGAACCGAGTTGCGCCGCCGCGTTCCGCAAGGACTTGCCCGAACTCGTCCACTCCGACGCCGCCCGCCGCGTCGCCGCCCGCGTGCAGAGCTTCGCCGGCGCGGTCCTCGAGCGCGCACAGGCGGGCTGGACCCCGAGCGCGGCGCTGCCCGAGGACGTCACCGTGCAGACCCACTGCCACGAATACGCCGTGTTCGGTGCGGCCGGTCAGCGGAAGGCGCTGCAAGCGATCGGGGTGGAGCGTGTGCGCGAGGCCACCGGATGCTGCGGCGTCGCAGGAAACTTCGGGTTCGAGGCCGACCACTACGACCTCAGCATGCAGGTGGCGGAACAGGCACTCGCCCCCGCACTGCGCGACAGTCCCGAAGACGCAGTCGTGCTGACCGACGGATTCAGCTGCCACATGCAGGTGCGGCAACTCGACCCGACCCGATCGTCGCAACACCTCGCCCAGCTGCTCGACCCCGCACCACCGTCGAAAACCGAACACCAGAGCGGAGACTGACATGTCGCAGTTGTCGATGACCAGTGAACAGCGCGAGAAGTTCCTCGCCGACGTGCACGTGGGGGTGATCGCCGTCGACCGCGACGGACGGGCACCGCTCGCCGTGCCCATCTGGTACGGCTACGAACCCGGCGGCCACGTGTACGTCTGGACCGGACGCGGGTCGCTGAAGGAGCGGCTGATCCGCGCTGCCGGCCGCTTCAGCCTCGTCGCCCAGGACGAGAAGCCGCCCTACCGGTACGTCAGCGTCGAAGGTCCGGTGGAGTTCGACGAATCACCCACCGCCGACGTAGTCCGCGAACTCGCCACCCGCTACCTCCCCGCCGAGGAGGTCGACAGTTTCGTCGAGCAGGCGTACGACGACAGCGCCATCGTCATCCGCATGCGACCGGAGCACTGGCTGAGCGTCGACTACGGCAAGGGCGCGTAGCGCCCGTGCGCCTTTGTGGTAGCTGGGACAACCAGAAAGGCGCACGGGCGTTCAGCTCACGCTGATTCTGACGATGGCGGCGAGGGCCGATGTGCGGAAGCGTTGAAGGGCAGTTGTTCCGCCTCGACAGGAGCGCCCTTCATGACCGAACTTCTCGACCTGAGCACCGACGTCCTCGTCATCGGCGGCGGCCCCGCCGGAACGTGGGCGGCGCTGCGCGCACGGCAATCCGGCGCGGACGTCGTCCTCGTCGACAAGGGGTATTGCGGAACCAGCGGCGCCACCGCGCCTTCGGGCACCGGCGTCTGGTACGTCGACCCCGACCCGTCCGCACGGGCGAAGGCCAAGGCCAGCCGTGAAGCGCTCGGCGGCCATCTCGCCGACCACCACTGGATGGACCGCGTCCTCGACCAGACGTACGCGAACATGAATCTCCTCGCCGAAGAAGGCCGGTACCCGTTCCCCGTCGACCCCGACACCGGCAGGCAGATCCGCACCGGACTCCAAGGGCCCGAATACATGCGGCGGATGCGGGCGTGGGTGAAGAAGGCGGGCGTCCGGATTCTCGACCACTCGCCGGCCCTCGAACTGCTCGTCGACGCCGACGGTCAGGTGCGCGGCGCGGCGGGTTACCAGCGCCACGACGACCGCGACTACCGGATCACCGCGGGCGCCGTCGTGATCGCGAGCGGCGGCTGCGCGTTCCTGTCCCGCGCCCTGGGCACGAATGTCGACACCGGCGACGGCGCGCTGATGGCCGCCGAGGTGGGTGCGACGTTCTCCGGCATGGAGTTCTCCAACGCGTACGCGATCGTCCCCGCCAACTCCACCATCACCAAGACCGCCTACTACGGCTACGCCACGTTCTTCCACGCCGACGGGCGCGTCCTCGAGGGCGCCGGCTCCACCAAGGGGCGTTCGGTGATCGCGAAAACGCTGCTGTCCGAGCCGGTGTTCGCCCAACTCGACCGCGCCGACGACGACGTGCAACGCAAGATGCGGCTCGGCCAGCCCAACTTCTTCCTGCAATTCGACCGTCGCGGCATCAACCCGTTCACCGACCGCTTCGAGGTCAGCATGCTCGCCGAGGGGACGGTGCGCGGAACCGGCGGCATCGACGTGGTCGACGACACCTGCGCGACGTCCGTCCCCGGCCTGTTCGCGGCGGGCGACGCCGCGACCCGCGAACGCATCTGCGGCGGCTTCACCGGCGGCGGCAGCCACAACTCGGCGTGGGCGATGTCGTCCGGCAGCTGGGCGGGCACGGGGGCCGCGAGGTTCGCGCGAACCGAACGTCGGGTCCGGGCCGGCGGACTGCGTCCCGCCGGGCGGGCCGGTCTGCGGCCCACGCAGCGGTTGGGGCTGGAGGCATCCGCCGTCGTCGCGGCCGCGCAGGCGGAACTCATCCCGTACGAGAAGAACTACCTGCGGGACGGTGTGCGGGTGCAGGGTGCGCTCGACGAGCTGGAGTCGTTGTGGACGGCGTTGTCGCTGGGGCTCGGCGGCGACTCCGGCGACGACCGTGTCCGGGCCCGTCAGGCCGCGGCGATCACCGCGGTGGGGCGGTGGATGTACCACTCGACGCTCGCGCGGACGGAAACCCGTGGAATGAGCAAGCGCGCGGACTACCCGGACCTCGACCCCGCGCAGCACCACCACGTACTCACTGGTGGGCTGGACGACGTCTGGACCGCGACCGGTGCGGCACGCAGCGGGCTGTTGCGGGTGGCCTCGTGATCGAGGTACTGCTGGCCGAGGCGTGCATCGGCTGCGACAAGTGCGTCGACGCGTGCCCCACCAACGTGTTCGACCGCACCGACACCGGGATCCCCGTGATCGCGCGGCAATCGGACTGCCAGACGTGCTTCATGTGCGAGGCGTACTGCCCGGTCGACGCGCTCTACGTGGATCCGCAGTCCACGCCTCTCGTCGACGGGCAGAACATCCCGGAGGACCACATCGGCCGGTACCGCGAGAAGCTCGGCTGGGGGAAGGGGCGCGCCGCAGGCTCACTCACGGCCGTCGGGCCGTCCCTGCCGCACGGGGCACCGCCGCCAAGGCTTCGCCCGTGAGTGCGTAGCGAGTCCAGAGACTCGTCGACCACTCACAGGCGGCGGAGCCGCTAGATTGGAGGCACCGGAACAGTCGTCACCTGGGGCAGGGGTGCGGATGCAGAATTCGAAATCGACACCGATGACCGTGCCCGGGCTGCGGGTGTACCGGCCCGAATCGCCCGCGGCGCGGATGGCGCTCGTCGGCGCAACCGTCGTGGTCGGCCTCGTGCTCCTGTGGATGGCCGGGCGGTCGGGGCCCGTTCGCACGTGGATGGTGGCGGCCGGAATCGCCGTCCTGCTGGTGGCCCGGGGTCTGCACCTGCGGCGGCCCGTCACCATGACACATTCGGCGGCCGCGGTGCTGTTCGTAGCGGCAGCGGATGTGGCGTACACCAGCGCACATTCGACTCCCGGGTTCCTCCTCCTCGTGGCCACCGGACCCGTCCTGATGCTGCCGGTGCGCAGTGTGCCGCAGCCCGAGGACCGTGCCCGTGTGTTCTCGCTGATCCAGCAGACCACGGACGACCCGTTGTCGCCGTTCGCCCTCAATTCGGCGAAGTCGTACTACTTCAACGCGTCGGGCACCGCGGCGATCGCCTACCGGGCGCGGTCCGGAATAGCGGTCGTCTCCGGCGATCCCATCGGCAACGCGTTCGAATTCGGTGCCCTCCTCGACGAGTTCTCCGAGTTCACCGCCGAACGTGGTTGGCGCGTCGCGGTGCTCGGCGCGGGGGAGCGCGTCGCCCGGCTGTGGGAGATCGGCGGCGACACCCGGAAGCCGTTGACGGCGGTCCCGATCGGCCGCGACGTGGTGATCGACGTCGGACACTTCACCCTGCACGGCAGAAAGTTCCGCAACCTCCGGCAGGCCGTGCAGCGCACCCACAACGCCGGGCTGACCACCGAGATCGTTCCCGAAGCCGCGCTTGACGAACCGACGCGGCGGGAGTTGACGGACATCGTCGAGGACGCACGCGCCGGACATCAGCGCCGCGGGTTCTCGATGATCCTCGACCACCTGCTGGACGGCACGCTCCCCGGTGTTCTTCTCGTCGTCGCCCGCGACTGCACCGGGCGCGCCGTCGCGTTCCAGCGTTACGGCACCGCCGATTCCGCCCGCGAACTGAGCCTCGACGTTCCGTGGCGCGGCGAGGGCGCGCCGAACGGCACCGACGAACGCATGACCGTCGACGTCATCCGGTACGCCGAGCGGACCGGTGCGCGATACGTCTCGCTGTCGTTCGCGGCGTTCCCCGAACTCCTCGACCCCGACGCATCCGGCGCCGGTGCCCGGCTCTTCCGTCGTGTCCTGCACCTCGGCGACGTGCTGATCTCGCTCGAGTCGCTGTATCGCTACCTCGGCAAATTCCATTCCGTGGGGAACCGGCGATACGTCCTCCTGCGGTTCCGTTACCTGCTGCCCGTGGCGTTCGCGTGCATGACGTTCGAGTTCGTGCCGCATCGGGAGCGGGCCTGAGGCGCGAGGTCAGAAGTCGAAATTCTTCTCGTTCGTCGCGGTGAGCGCATCGACGACGGCCGCGAGATCGGTTTTTGAGACGTCCGGGGTCGCCTCCTTCGGCTTCGGTCGCGTCGTCTTGTCCGGTGGGGTCTGATTCTTGCCGGGCCGTTCGTCCGTCATCTGTGCACCTTCGCGATAGGCCGAGCCGGGCAGGTTTACTGACCAGTACACCGTCGGGCGTCTGCCTCCGCAACTCGACGGGGTACTGATGTGACGCGGTCCACGTCGCGACAGCTATCTGTCAGCTATCAGGCTGTGATTCACGACTGGGGAGACAAGTGTTCGTGGACGGCGATCCAGCCCGAACCTTCGCCACGCCGGAACAGGATCGTCTCCCGTTCGTCGAGCTCGACCGTTCCCGTCGAATCCCGCACGGTGGTGCCGACCCGATGCGTCAGCACCGCGACATCCGGGGCCGGGAACGTGACGTTCTGCTCGCTGGAGCGGCACGCCAGGACGCGGAACCCGTCCGATTCCCACTCGGCCCACAGGTCGCGGTAGGCCTCGCGACTAGGCAGCGGCACCGGGTGGGTGTAGAAGACGAACGTCGCGTCCGGGCTGAACGAGGCGAAGTAGGCCGTCGTGTCGTGCTCGCCGAATGCCCGGATCAGCGCGTCGATCGCGTGCTGGACGTCTGCTCGCGTCGCCGTGTCAGCCATGAGCCGGGGTCTCCTCGACTGCCAGTGTGGCTTCGCTGTCTTCGATGAACCGTTCCTCGGTGTCGAGGTCCAGCGACCGGGACAAGACCCAGTACACGATCCCGGACACGGCGAGTCCGACCGCGAACGCGACGTCGACGTCACCGAGGGCCGCGGCGATCGGTCCGACGTAGAACGGCAGCACCATGAACGGCACGGACGCGACGATGCCGGCGAAGAAGGCGGTCATGCCCCGCCACGACCACATTCCGTACAGGCCGTCCGGCGTGAACAGGTCGGTGATGGCGTAGTGCCCGCGGCGCACGAAGAAGAAGTCGGTGAGATTGACGGCGGTCCACGGCACGAGGAGGTACAGCATGATCAGCAGCGTCGTGTTGAGGACGGTCGTCGAATCGGTGAACAGCAGGCTCAGCACCAGCCAGACCGCCGCCAGTGCAAGGACGGTCACCACCCGGATCCGGCGGGACGGGGTGACCTTCCGGAAGGAGTCGATGCCGGTGATCACGGTCAGCATGCCGCTGTACGCGTTCAGGCCCATGGTCGCCACCAGCACAAGCGTCGCGACGAGGGCGAGCACGCTGCCGAGGAACGGAACCACCGAGTTGCCGGCGTCGTGGATGCCTGCAAGCGCATCCGTGGCTCCGAGTCGGGTGGCCATCCACGCGCCCACCGGGATCAGCCAGACCGGCGACGCCGAGGCGCCGAGGAACACGGCCGACACGATGGCCGACGTGCGCGTGTTGCGCGGCAGGTACCGCGAGTAGTCCGACACGTACGGCGCGTAGGTGATGTTGTAGGAGGCCGCGACACTGAACTGGGCGATGAACGCCAGCAAGGTGAACCCGCCCGTCGCGGCGCCCGCGTCGCCGCCGGCGTGCCCGAACACGACGCCCCACGTGAGGATGGCCCACAGCGGCAGCGACAGCCAGAACAGCACACGGAACGACAGGTGCAGGAGATCGTGACCGAAGATCGCGAGCAGCGTCGCGACCGCGGTGATCACCACGGCGATGACGGCCGCGTTCCACCCGAAGATGCTGTGCAGACCCGCCTTGATGATGACGACGTCCACGACGTTGAACCCGACGTACGTGAACAACGTCCCGATGAGTGCGAGGACGACACCGCGATAGCCGAACTGCGCGCGGGACTGCACCATCTGCGGGAGCCCGAGCACCGGTCCCTGCGACGCGTGGAACGCCATGAACAACGTTCCGAAGAAGATGCCGAGAATGCCCGCGACGACCGTCCAGCCCAACGACAGGCCGAGGGCGGGGCCGACGAAGCCGATGGCCACCGTGAACGGCTGGAAGTTTCCGACGAACCAGAAGGGGCCCTGGTCGCGGACCTTCCCGTGACGTTCGTCCTCGGGGACGTAGTCGATCGAGCGGGTCTCGATGGTGCCACCGAGGGTCGCGGCGGTGTCGCCGGAGTGATCTGACACTGAAACTCCTAGGAGGTGCTGTGGCTCTGATCACCACTCTGCGCACTGCGCCGCCCCGGCACCAGAGGCGAGATGTACAGTTCGTCTATTACGGTTGGGCAATGAGTACAAGAGTTCGCCGGTGATCACCGTCCAGGACGTCCTGTCCGCTCCCACGCTGCGGCTCACGTCGATGAGCGGGACGGCGGGAGTCGGCAACCCCATCACCGCAGCGCACGTGTCCGAACTGACGCGTCCGCGGGACTGGCTCCAGGGCGGCGAGTTGCTGATGACCGTCGGCCTGATGCTTCCCACCACCGAATCCGGGTGCCGCGACTACGTGCGGGATTGCGTCGCGGGCGGGGTCGCCGCACTGTGCCTCGGTCTGGGGCACGGGCTGCCCTATCAGGCGCCACCGGCGCCACTCGTCGCGGCGGCGCGGGAATTCGGCGTCCCACTGCTCATCGCCCCCGACTCGGTGCCGTTCATCGCCATCACCAAGTGGATCTTCTCCCGGATAGCCGAGGAGGAGAAACGTGCGCTCGAGGACGCCATCGAACTGAGCTATCAGCTCACCGCGGTCGCGGCCGGACCGTCGCCGCTGAGCGGACTGCTCGACAATTGGCGTTCCGTCAGCGGCTCCCTCTGCGCGGTGCTGGACGCGTCGGGCGGGGTCGTCCAACTCTCCGACGGCGTCGACGCGGCGTTCCTGCAGGACGCCCAGGACCAGGTGGGTCGCTACACCACCCGCGCGAAGGGCTGGACGGCGTTCGGCGGTGCCGGTCGGCGGGAGCTCGAACTGCACCCCGTTCGCATCGAGAACCCGCTCGCGTTCGTCGTGCTCGAGCGGTCGGCGGACAACGCGCTGCGGCACGCGTCCAATGTTCTCGTCTCGCTGCTGTCGCTCGAACTCGAACGCCGTCACGTGGCCGGCGAACCCGAGCGGCAGCGGCGGGCGGCGGCGCTGGCGCAGCTGCTCAGACCCGGCCTCCGGAGGGAGCGCGCGCACCAGATCGCGGCCGGCATCGGGCTGTCCCGCGACCCCCTGCAGATCGCCGTCGTGCGCTCCACTCCCGAGGCGGTGGCCGACCTGACCGTCCGGATCGGTTCGGCCCTCCCGGATTCCGTCCTGAGACAGCGCAACTCGGACATCGAGATCGCGCTCCCCGAGGTCGCCGGGCTGGCGGACCTACTGTCGGGCGTGGCGGAGGGATGCGCGATCGGGATCGGTGCGCTGGTTCCCGTGGACGCGCTGGCCGTGTCGGCGATGCAGGCGCGATCCCTCGTCGCCGTCAGCGCCCGACTGGGCCGCGCTGTCGACGCCAAGGAAGGGGAGACCGTCCAGTTGCTGCTCCGACTCGGCTCGGCCGACGTGCTCAGCGGCTTCTCCACCGCCGTCCTCGCACCCCTCGATCAGCTCGAGCCGCGCGAACGCGTCGAACTCCAGCGAACGCTCGAGGAATGGCTGCGAGCCAACGGGGCATGGGACCCCGCCGCGGCAGCCCTCTCCGTGCACCGCAACACCGTCCGGAACCGGATCGACAAGATCGCGGCACTGACCGGGCGGAACCTCGACCAGGCCGACGACCGCATGGAGCTGTGGCTGGCGCTCAAGGCCAGAGCGGTGACACCGTCTTCGGACGAACCCGACTGACGGTCACGCCCGGACCAGGATCTTCACCGCCGTGTCGTTGTGCTCGATCAACGTCGTGAGGCCCTCCGAGACCAGGTTGTCGAGCTCGATCCGCCCGGTGATGAACGGGGCGAGGTCGATCACGCCGCTGCGCACCATCTCGATCACCGCCTCGTGATCGCGGACGTACGCGATGGTGCCGCGCAGGTCGATCTCCTTGAGGACGAGCTTCTGCATGTCGACCGTCGCGGGCTTGCCCCAGATCGACACGTTCACCACCACGGCTGCGGGCCGAACGGCGTCGAGGATGGTGTCGAGGACGACGTCGACCCCGGCACACTCGAACCCGAGATCGGCGCCGACACCGTCGGTCAGCTCGAGCACCCGGGTCTTCACGTCCTCCGACGACGGGTCGATCACGTGATGCGCGACGCCGCTGGACAGCGCTTTCTGCTTCCGGGCGTCGCTGAGTTCCGTGACGATCGTGGTGACACCCAGACCCTTCAGCACCGCGGCCACGAGGAGTCCGATCGGCCCCGCACCGCCGACCAGCGCGACGTCGCCGGCCTTGGCCCCGCTGCGGACGACCGCATGGTGCGCGACGCTGAGCGGTTCGATCAGGGCCGCCTCGTCGAGCGGGATGTCGCCGATCTTGTGCACCCACCGGCGGTCGACCACCACCTTCTCGCTGAGTCCTCCTCCGCCACCGGCCAATCCGATGAAACCCATCTTCGTACACAGGTGGTAGTTGCCTGCCTTGCAGGACGCGCACTCGTTGCACACGAAGTACGGCTCCACCACCACGTTGTCGCCCACGGCGACATCGGTGACGCCCTCACCGACCTCCTCCACCGTGCCGGAGAACTCGTGGCCCATCGTCACCGGCGCGTTCTCGTGCGAGAGCGGATGCGGATGTCCCGGCGGGGAGATGAAGATCGGGCCTTCCAGGTACTCGTGCAGATCGGTGCCGCAGATGCCGCACCACGCGACTCGGAGTTTCACCGCGCCCGGCCGCAATTCCGGCTCCGGGATGTCGTCGATCCGGATGTCGCGTCGGCCGTGGAAGCGTGCTGCCCTCATGAATCCGCCCTCACTACGTTGTGAACGTGCTGATTCGGGGAACGGTACTGTCGCGCGGCCGGGAGCGGGAAGAGTTGCAGTGTGTTGCAATTCGATGGCGCCGGTGTGACGTTCACCGGCGGATAGCTGGTTTCGCCCGATCTGCGGGTACCTTCGAGGGGAAAGACTGGTTCGATCTGGGGGAGTGAGGCATGGCACGCATACGCACGGCGGCTGAAGCTGAAATCAACGCCGCCGAGCAGATGCAGAAGCTCGGTTACGGCGACGCCACAGCGCTACTCGGAGGCGCGGACGGCGGCATCGACGTCTACTCGTCACGCGCTTACGCGCAGGTGAAGTGGCGTGGCGGCAGTGCGGGCAAGTCGGACCTCGCGAACCTCTACGACACCCGCGGAACCAGCCACGCCCGGAAACTCCTGTACTTCTCGGGCCCCGGATATACCGACGAGGCCGTCGACTACGCGGACGCGGTGGGTATCGCCCTGTTCCGGTGCGAGCCCGACGGCGAAACCCCGCCGGTCGGCGCCCACGCCCCGAAACTGGTGGCCGCCGCGCGTAACTCGACGGTTGCGGTGGCCCCGTCCCCGCCGCCCCCACCCGAGCCCGAATCGCCGGCGCGCATCGTCGCCCGCAACGCATGGGCGATGGTCGCAGGCTTCTTCGGCGCGCACTGGCGACTTCTCGGCGCCGTCGTCTGCACGATTGTCCTCATGATCGCCCCCTTCGGCGAAGGGAACGTCGGGCTCCGCGTGTTCGCGACCATCCTCGCCGTCGTCGGCGCGCCCGTGTTCTGGCTCCTCTACGTCCAGCACCGGCACGCGAAAGACCGATAGTTCGGCCCCGTAACGATCTCGCTCGTCCCGACGACAGCCAGCGTGACTGTCGACATTCGAGTGGAATCGCGGAGATGAAAATGGGCTTGATGAACGGCCTCATGGGTAGTGCGGGAAAGATCGACCCGGCGGCTGCGCACGCGGAGTACTCGCGACTCCTCGGGAACGGTGAGCAGATCCACGCTGCGTATCTGCTGGTTCGCGACGCTTTCCTGTTCACCAACCGACGACTCATCCTCGTCGACAAGCAGGGCTTCACCGGCAAGAAGATCGAATACCACAGCGTGCTCTACAAATCGATCACCCATTTCGCGGTGGAGACCGCCGGAAACTTCGATCTCGACGCCGAACTGAAGATCTGGATCTCCGGCAATCCGGTGCCGCTGCAGAAGCAATTCTCGAAGTCCGTGGACATTTACGAGGTGCAGGCGATCTTGTCGCATTTCGTCGCCGTGTAGCGGCAGCAAGCCCTCGATACGAGAAACCACCGTCAGCATGTACTGACGGTGGTTCCTCGTATCGGGTTCGGAGTGGGCGAATCTCAGTTCGCGGTCGGCAGCGACTTCAGCGACGTGACGGTGGCGACGCAGGCGCGAGCAGCCTCGGCGCCCTTCTTCACGAAGTGGTCGTGGAAGTAGTTGAGGTGCTCGTCGTGCTCGTGGAAGTGGTGCGGCGTCAGCACAACCGAGAACACCGGCACATCCGTGTCGAGTTGCACGCGCATGAGGCCGTCGATCACCGCGGTCGCGACGAACTCGTGGCGGTAGATGCCACCGTCCACGACGAGCGCGGCGGCGACGACGGCGTCGTAACGCCCGGTGAGGGCGAGGCGGCGTGCGTGCAGCGGGATCTCGAACGCGCCCGGCACCTCGAAGAAGTCCAGTTCGTCCTTCGAATACCCCAGCGTGTTCACCTCGTCGGTGAAGCCCTCGCGTGCGCGATCGACGATGTTGCGGTGCCACGTGGCCTGGATGAACGCGATTCGTCCCTGACTCTCACTCATGGTCTGAAACTACTGCACCGGAGCTAGCGCTGTGAACGGGGCAGTGCCGTGGACCGGCCCCACCCGGAGTCGTCGGTGAGGTGCTCGAGCAGCGGCTGAATCCGGTACGGCAGCGGGCTGGTCAGCGCGATCGTGGTGGTCGAGTGCGTGATGCCGGGCAGGTTCGCGATCTTCTCCAGCAACTTCTGCAGCTCCGCGTGCGTGGACGTGGCCACCCGCACCAGCAGGTCTTCGCGGCCGGTGGTCGCGTGTATCTCGATGACCTCCGGCAGGTCGACGAGGCGGTTGCCGACGGCGGTGAGCTTGCCCTGTTCGAGTTCGAGCCCGACGAACGCCTGGATGGGAATCCCGACCTCGGCGAGGTCGAGGTTGGGGCGGAAGCCGGTGAGCAGTCCGCTGGTCTCCATGCGCTTCATCCGGGACTGCACGGTGTTGCGGGCGACGCCCAGCGAGTTGGCGAGTTCGGCCACGCTCATGCGTGAGTCCTTGCCGAGCAGTCCGAGCAACTGCACGTCGAGCTTGTCGATGCTGAGCACTTTGGGTACCTCCGGGAAGTGACGACCGTCACCTGTTGCATGAACTGATCAGTTGATCCGATTTGCGTTGACCAAATCTTAGACCAGATACAGGATCAAGCTCACGAAATGCTCAACGCGACGGATCGGGAATCGCAGATGACTCAGCTAGACGACGCTCGCACCAGTGCAGCATCCTTTGATCTCGCCGACCGATACCGGGCCGACTCGGGCCCGGTGTTGATGACCGGTGTCCAGGCCATCGCCCGCCAGCTGGTGGAGCAGCACGAACGCGACCGCCGCGCGGGACTGAACGTCGCGACGTTCGTCTCCGGCTACCAGGGCAGCCCCCTCGCCGGCCTCGACCGCACCATCGCCGCCATCCCCACGTTGAGCACCGACCACGACGTGAAGTTCGTGCCCGGCATGAACGAGGAACTCGCCGCGACGTCCGTCTGGGGCAGCCAGGTCGACCTCCCGCAGGGCGAGCGCACCCACGACGGTGTCGTCGGCGTCTGGTACGGCAAGGGTCCCGGCCTCGACCGCGCCAGCGACTCCATCCGGCACGCCGCCATGTACGGCGCCAACGCCCGCGGCGGCGTCCTCGTCCTCGTGGGCGACGACCCCAACGCCAAGTCCTCCACCATCCCCTGTGCCAGCGAGCGGTCCATGGCCGCGATGGGCATGCCCGTGTTCTTCCCGCGCAACGCCGAGGAGGTCATCACGTTCGGCCTCTACGGTGTGGCGCTGTCGCGGATCTCCGGCTGCTGGTCGGGCATGAAGATCGTCGCCGACGTGGCCGACGGACTGTGGACCCTCGACCGGAACTTCGCCGACCTCGACATCGTGCTCCCCGAGATCGAGTGGAACGGCACGCCGTGGTCGTACCGGCAGCGCGTGCTCGCGTCCCCGCCCGACAGTGTCTACGCCGAGGCCGACCTGTACGGGCCGCGCTGGGCGATGGTCGAGGCGTTCAACGCCGCCAACGAGATCGACAAGATCGAGGTCAACCCGCGCGCCGCGTGGCTGGGCATCGCCGCCGTCGGTACCGCCTACGACTCGCTGCGCCAGGCCCTGCTCGACCTCGGGCTCGGCGACTCCCAGCTCGAGGACGCCGGCATCCGCATCCTCCGCATCGGCATGCCCTACCCCCTGGGCGCCGACAAGGTTCGCGAACTCGCCGACGGCGTCGAGCAGGTCCTCGTCGTCGAGGAGAAGATGCCGTTCGTCGAGTCGCAGCTCAAGGACATCCTCTACGGCGGCGCCAGCGCACCGGCAGTGCTGGGGAAGAAGAACGCGCAGGGCAAGAACCTGATCCCCGTCGACGGTGAACTGACCGCCGCCCGTCTCACCGGACCGTTGCGCCGCGTCCTGAAGGACCGGGTCGCGCTGACGCCGGCCCCACCGCCGCGCCTCGAGCTGACCGTCCTCCCGACGTCGCGCACCCCGTACTTCTGCTCCGGCTGCCCGCACAACCGCTCCACCGCGGTGCCCGAGGGATCGATCGCGGGCGGCGGCATCGGCTGCCACACGCTGGTCACGATGTCCGGTCGCACCGACAGCGCCGTCACGATGCTCACCCAGATGGGCGGCGAGGGCGCGCAGTGGATCGGGCAGGCCCCGTTCAGCGACGTCAAGCACATGTTCCAGAACGTCGGCGACGGCACCTACTTCCACTCCGGTCAGCTCGCCGTGCAGGCGTGCGTCGCCGCCGGCGTCAACATCACGTACAAGGTGCTCTACAACTCCGCTGTCGCGATGACCGGGGCGCAGGACGCCGAGGCCGGGCTGACCGTGCCGCAGCTGACCCACAAGCTGGCGTCCGAGGGCGTCAAGCAGATCATCGTGTGCGCCGAGGACCCCAAGCGGCACAAGGGTGCCCACTTCGCCGCCAACACACTGCTGTGGGACCGGACCCGGCTCGACGAGGCGCAGCGCGTCCTGCGCGACATCGAGGGCGTCACCGTGCTGATCTTCGACCAGCAGTGCGCCGCCGAGGCCCGCCGCAAGCGCAAGCGCGGCAAGCTGCCCGCCCGCCGCACCCGCGTCGTCATCAACGAGGCCGTCTGCGAGGGCTGCGGCGACTGCGGCGTCAAGTCCAACTGCCTGTCCGTGCAGCCCGTCGACACCGAATTCGGCCGCAAGACCAAGATCGACCAGACCAGCTGCAACACCGACTACTCCTGCCTCGAGGGCGACTGCCCGTCGTTCGTGACGGTCGAGCTGCCCGAGGAAGGCGCGCCGAAGACGTTGCGCGAGATCCCGGTTCCGCCGGAGGTCGGCGACCCCGATCCCGCCGTGTGGACCGGAACGCACAACCTGTTCATGGCCGGTGTCGGCGGTACCGGCATCGTCACCGTCAACCAGGTGCTGGGCATGGCCGCGCTGCGCGCCGGGCTGCACGTCGAGGGACTCGACCAGACCGGTCTCAGCCAGAAGGCCGGACCCGTCACGTCGCACCTGCGGCTCAGTGACCAGAAGACGCGGTCGGGAAGCTCGGCGCCGTCCAACCGGATCAGCCCCGCGACCGCCGACTGCGTCCTCGCATTCGACCTGCTGACCGCGGCCGACGCCAAGTACGCCGGCTTCGGCAGCTCCGACCGCACCATCACCGTCGCGTCGACCAGCCAGACCCCGACCGGCGACATGGTCTACGACCCCGCCGTCCGCTACCCGGACGAGGACAAGCTGCTCGAGCGGCTCGACGTCTCGGCCCGCGAACTGACCGCCATCGACGGGCTCGCCGCCGCCACCGCACTGTTCGGCAGCACCGCCGCCGCCAACTTCCTGCTGGTCGGCGCGGCCTACCAGGCCGGCGGACTGCCCGTCCCCGCACGGTTCATCGAGGAGGCCCTCGAGATCAACGGGGTGGCCGTCGAGTCCAACAAGGCAGCGTTCCACTGGGGACGCGTCGCCGTCGCCGACCGGGAAGCCTTCCTCGCCGCCACCAGCTCGGCCGCCGTGCCGCAGCGCAGCGACACCGTCGTCCCGACGCACCTGTTCGCCGGATCAACCCTCGACGGCACGACGCTCGAACTCACCGAACGCCGCGCCGCGAACCTCGTTGCCTTCCAGGGCGACCGCGTCGCCGCCCGCTACATCGCCCTGGTGCAGCAGGCATGGGACGCCGAGCGCGAGCTGGGCAGCCGGACCGAGTTCAGCGAGGCCGTCGCCGCCGGACTGCACAAGCTCACCGCCTACAAGGACGAATACGAAGTGGCCCGGATGCTCACCGACCAGGCGTTCCTCGACGCCGCCGCCGACGAGGTCCCCGGCGCGGGCAAGCTCACCTACAAGCTGCACCCGCCCGTCCTCAAGGCCATGGGCCGCAAGACCAAGATCGGTTTCGGCCCCCGCTCGCACGTCGCGCTCAAGACCCTCGCCAAGGCGAAGTTCCTGCGCGGCACCGCGTTCGACCCGTTCGGCTACGCCAAGGTCCGTCGTCTCGAGCGTCAGCTGCTCGCACACTACGAGACCACGGTGGCCGGCCTCGTCGCCGACCTCTCCGCCGACACCTACGACACCGCAACGCTGATCGCCGCGACCCCCGACCTCGTCCGGGGCTACGAGGACGTGAAGCTGCGCAACGTCACCGTCTACCTCCAGCGTCTCGCCGAACTCGGCGTCGACACCTCCACCATCACGATTGCCACCACTCCGGAAAGGTCCTGAGAAGACATGACTCTCACCGCGGAACGACACGACACCGCACTGCCCGAAAACGCTGGAGTGTTCGAGCGCACCGATTTCCCCACCGACACCGCCCACGAGCAGGTGACGTTCTTCCAGGACCCCGCCACCGGACTCAAGGCGATCGTCGCGATCCACGACACCACCCTCGGACCGGCCCTCGGCGGAACCCGCTTCTACCCGTACGCCGACGAGGCCGCCGCCCTCAAGGACGTGCTGCGCCTGTCGCGGGGCATGACCTACAAGTCGGCGATCGCCGGAGTCGACCTCGGCGGCGGCAAGGCCGTCATCATCGGCGACCCCGCCACCGGAAAGTCGGAGGCACTGCTCGAGGCGTACGCCCGCTTCGTCCAGACGCTCGGCGGCCGGTACATCACCGCCGGCGACGTGGGCACCAACTCCGACGACCTCGACGTGATGGGCCGCGCCACCGACTACGTCGTCGGCCGAAACACGTCCGCCGGCGGGTCCGGCGACAGCGCCCCGATGACCGCCCTCGGCGTGTTCCAGGGCATGCGCGCCGCTGCCCAGGCCAAGTGGGGCACCCCGAGCCTCGCCGGACGCACCGTCGGCGTCGAGGGCACCGGCAAGGTCGGCTACCAGCTGATCAAGCTGCTGCTCGCCGACGGCGCATCGGTGGTCGCCACCGACGTCGACGCCGCGGCACTCGACCGCGTCGCCCGCGACTTCCCCGAGGTCAAGATCGCGTCCACCGTCATCGACCAGGAACTCGACGTCTACGCACCCTGCGCGATGGGCGCCACGCTCACCGACGAGTCCGTCGCCGCGATCACCGCCCAGGTGATCTGCGGGGCCGCGAACAACCAGCTCGCCCACCCCGCGGTGGAGCACGACCTCGGCGTACGCGGCATCACCTGGGTCCCCGACTACGTCGCCAACGGCGGCGGACTCATCCAGGTCGCCGGCGAGCGGCTCGGCACGTCCGCCGACGACGTCCGCGCGCAGGTCGAGAAGATCTTCGCCACCGTCGTGCAGATCCTCGACGTCGCGAAGCGGGACGGCATCCTCGCCGGCGCCGCGGCCGACGCCGTCGCCGAGGCCCGCATCGCGGCAGCCAGGTAGGCCCTCCGGGCCCGTGCGCCTTTTTGGTAGTTGCAGCTACCAGAAAGGCGCACGGGCGCGAAGCGCCTAGGCCGTCAGCCGCCGGTGCAGCTCCCAGGCATTGCGCTCGACGCGGTTGGATTCGAGCATCCCGTCGGCCCGGACGTTCCACACCGTGGTACCCGTCAGATGGATCGGTTGCCCGTCCGGTTCGGTGCCCATGAATCCGCGATTGCGGCCGGTCATTTCCCACAGCGAGTACTCGGGGGAGGTGCTACCCGGCCGCGGCAGATGGTCGCGCCCGAACTGGCCCAGCGCCCCGATCACGACATGCAACTGCTTGCCCTTCTCGGTCAGCACGTACTCCTGACGTTCCCGCGACCCCTCCTGACGATAGGCGCGGCGTTCGAGGATTCCTTCGTCGACGAGCATCGCCAACCGTGCGGTGAGCACGTCGGACGCCACACCGAGACTGCGGGTGAACTCCGAGAACCGGCTGTGGCCCCAGAAGGCTTCGCGGACGATGAGCAGAGTCCGCTTGTCGCCCAGGAGCTCGAGGGTGCGCGCGATGGAGCAACGGGCAGGGGTGGCCGACGACGGACTCATGTGACGAGGATACTCAGCGGCTCCGCCGCCCGTGCGCGGCGAACGAGTGAAGAGACTCGCTCACCGCGCACGGGTGCGAAGCGCCTCACGCCCGCATCCCCGTGACGACGGCGTCGAGGAACTCGTCCGCGATCTCTTCGGGTGTCTCGGCGCCCGCGGGGGTGATCCACAGGTAGCTGTAGTTGAACATGCCCAGCAGGCCCTTGACCATCAGCCGCGGGAGAGCCCGGAACTGTCCGTCGCGAATGCCCTGCTCCAGCGCGTTCCGCCAATGCGATTCGTAGCGTTCACGTTCGGCGATGATGCGATCACGACGCTCGTCCGTCAGTGCGTGGTACTCGCGGAAGAACACCGTCCACTCCGCGCGGTGCTCGGCGATGTTCCGCATGAGGGCTCGTGCAAGACCGCGCAGCCGTTTCTCCGGATCGGCCTCGGACAGCGCGAGTTCGTCGGCCACCGTGTTCATCTGCGCGAGTTGCCGGCTGCTGATCTCGTAGAGGATTGCCTCCTTGCTGCCGATGTAGTGGTACAGCGCGCCCCGGCCCAGCCCGGTGGCCTCACCGATCTCGGCGACCCCGGTGCCGTGGTAACCCGACTTCGCGAACAATTCGGCGGCCACCTGCAGGACTCGGTCCCGGTTGGCGTCGTACTTGTCGCTCATCGAAGGGCCCCTTTGTCTCCCGGCGGTCGAAGATGTGAGTCTAGACGGCCCAGATCACGGGTTCGGCGCGGCCAGCCCGGTGATCAGGGCGTCGAGAAACCCGTCGGCGATCTCTTCGGGGGTGCGGGCCCCGTCCGCGGTGAGCCAGAGGTAGCTGTAGTTGAACATGCCGAGCACACCCTTGATCATCAACGGCGGCAACAGGGTGAACACCCCGTCCCGGACGCCTTGGTCGAACGCGTGCCGCCAATGCGATTCGTACCGTTCGCGGGCCGCGACGACTCGCACACGCCGATCACCGGTCAGGGCGTGGTACTCGCGGAAGAACACCGTCCACTCCGCGCGGTGTTCGGCGATGTTGCGGAGCAGGGCCCGCGCGAGACCGCGGAGGCGGCGCTCCGGATCCGGTTCGGTCAGGGCGAGTTCGTCGGCGACCGTGTTCATCTGCGCGAGTTGCCGGCTGCTGATCGCGAACAGGACCTCCTCCTTGCTGCCGATGTAGTGGTAGAGCGCGCCGCGGCCGAGCCCCACCGCCGTGCCCAGGTCGGCGATCCCGGTGCCGTGGTAGCCCGACCTCGCGAACAACTCGGCGGACACGCGCAGAATTTCGGCGCGGTTGAGGTCGTACTTGGTGCCCATCGAATCACCGTTCGACGTGCACGATCAGGGCCTGCCCCTGGCCGCCGCCCCCGCACAGCGCGGCTGCGCCGACGCCACCTCCGCGGCGTCGCAGTTCGAGCGCGAGGTGCAGGACGATCCGTGCCCCCGAGACGCCGATCGGGTGGCCGAGCGCGATCGCGCCGCCGTTGACGTTCACCCGGTCCGCGTCGAGACCGAGGCGTTCGGACGAGACGAGTGTGACGGCGGCGAACGCTTCGTTGATCTCGACGAGATCGAGGTCGCGAGGCGCGATCCCCTCGCGTCGGCACGCGGCCTGGATGGCGTTCGACGGCTGCTCGTGCAGACCCGAATCGGGTCCGGCGACCACAGCGCGTGATCCGATCTCGGCCAGCCACGACAGTCCGAGCCGGACGGCCGTCGACTTCCGTGTGACCACGACGGCGCAGGCACCGTCGGAGATCGGTGACGAGTTGCCCGCCGTCAGCGAGCCGCCTGCGGCGAAAGCCGGAGGCAGACCGGCGAGGTCGGCCGCCGAGGTGTCGGCCCGGATGCCCTCGTCGTGGCTCACGTCGGTCGACTCACCCCGCCCGGATCTGATCGGAACGGGAACGATCTCGGCCGCGAAGACGCCGTCCTTGCGCGCGCGTGCGGCCGCACGGTGCGAGCGTGCGGCCCACTCGTCCTGGGCCTCCCGGGTGATCCCGTACTCGGGATTCCTCGACTCGGTCAGCGCCCCCATCGACGACCCGGTGAAGGCGTCCTGGAGCCCGTCGAACGCGAGGTGGTCGATCAGAACCGTGTCGCCGTACCTGTGTCCGCGACGACTGTTCGTCAGCAGGTGCGGCGCAGTGCTCATCGATTCCTGACCGCCGGCGACGACGATGTCCGCGTCGCCGGCGTAGATCATCTGGTGCGCCAGCGTTATCGCGTCGATTCCCGAGAGGCACATCCGGTTGATGGTCAGTGCCGGTGTCGTCATGGGGATTCCGGCGGCTGCCGCCGCGACGCGCGCCGGCAGTTGGCCACTGCCCGCGGTGAGCACCTGGCCCATGACGACGTGGTCGACGGCGAGTGCGTCGACGCCGGCCGATTCCAGCGCACCACCGATCGCGTGGCTACCCAGTTCCTGGGCGCTCAGGCTCGACAGGGATCCCATGAAGCGTCCGAACGGGGTTCGCGCCCCCGCGACGAGGACGGTGGGGTCGTGATCCGTCATTGTTCTTCTCCTTCGAGAGCGTGGTGCCGCCCTGCGGCCGTTCCCGGCCGCAGGGCGGCTGTCGTGCGGATGTCAGGGCTGACGCGACGTCTCGAAGGCGTCCGAGAACGCGTACCCGTCGAGCAGGCGTCCCGCCGTGACCAGGTACTGGATCGTCGGGGTCCCCTCCTCGAGCCAGTTGAGGCGGGCGTCCCGGTAGAGGCGCTCGATCGGATGCGCGCGCGTGTATCCGATTCCGCCGTGGATGAGCAGAGCCCGGTCGGTCACCCGGCCGACGGCTTCGAGGCCGAACAGCTTGCACATGCTGGCCTCGGCGGGAATCCGTTCGCCGGCATCCCACTTCTGCGCTGCGTCGGCCAGGATCCCGCGCAGGGCGTAGACATCGGTGGCCATCTCCGCCAGGTAGCGCTGGATGGCCTGCCGTGTGCCGATCGGCTTTCCGAACGTGACACGGCTCTTCGCGTGGGCGATCGACAGTTCGAGGGCGCGCTCGGACGTGCCGAGGGAGCTTGCCGCGATGAACACCCGGCTGATCTCCAGTGCGCGTTCGAGGTGCTCGTTTCCCTGCCCCTCCACGCCGACGAGGGCGGTGGCGGGCACCCGGACGCAGTCGAGGGTGACGCGTCCGTGCTCGGTGCCCTTGCATCCCATCGTCTCGGGAAGTGCTGCGATCGAGAGACCGTCGGTCGCGCGGGGAACGAGGAACGCGGAGACGTCGGTGTCGGATGTCTTCGCGAAGACGATGAAGTGAGACGCGATGTCCGAGTTGGTGATCAACCACTTCTCGCCGTTCAGGATGTAATCGTCGCCCTCGCGCACCGCGGTCGACCCGAGGTCGGCGCCCGTCCCGAAACCCGGCTCCGTCAGCGCGAACGCGACCGAGTTCCGGCCCGTGGCCGTGCCCGGCAGCACGTCCGCCTTCTGCTGGTCGCTGCCGATCTCGGAGAGTGCGTGGGCGAAGGAGTTGTGCACGTGGACGATGACCCGGAGCCCGCCCTGCACCTTGGCGAACTCGGCGATGATCGGCAGGTACTGGGCGATCGAGAGGCCGCTGCCGCCGTACTCGCGGGGGACGAGCAGGCCGAGCGCGCCGATCCGCTCGAGGATGGGCATGACGATGTCGTGCGGAACCTGCTCGTCGTCCTCGATTCGCTGTTCGAGTGGATCGAGTTCGGACCAGATCGCTTCGACAATGCGGTCCCGGAGCGCCAGGTACTCCGACTCCGGAATGCCGACCGATTGCGTGAGTGTCGCGGTCATGGTGTTGTGTCCCTTCGTTGTTGGTCGTTGCGGTCGTGGTGTGTCACAGCGCCCAGCCGCCGTCGGCGGTGAGGACGGAGCCAGTGCAGAATGTGGCGTCTTCGCTGAGGAAGACTGCGGCCTTGGCGATTTCGTCGACGGTGCCGAATCGGCCGAGGACGGTTTCTCGTTCGATGCGCCTGCGTGCGGAGTCGGGCACCGCGTCGGTCATGTCGGTGGTGACGAAGCCGGGGGCCAGCACGTTGACCCGGATGCCGTCACGTGCGACCTCCTTGGCGAGTGAGCGACCGAAGCCGATCATCGCGGACTTCGCACTCGCGTACGCGGTGTCGCCGGCGTGACCGATCAGGCCGACGACCGACGACACCAGAACGATGCTCGGTGACCTGCCATGCGCGAGGTGGGGTAGCGCGGCCCGGGCGAGGGCGACGGTGCCGCGGAGGTTCGTCTCTATCACGCTCCACCAGGCGTCCGGGTCCGTCTCGACGAGCCGCCCGCCCGACCACTGGCCCGCGTTCAGGACGAGCGAATCGAGGTGTCCCCAGTGCGAGACGACGCGCTCCACCGCCGTGGGCGCCGTGGTGTCGTCGTGCAGGTCGAAACGGATTGGGAGTACCTGTTCGGGGGCGTCCGCGGCGAGCTTCTCGGCGTCGTCACGTCTGGTCCGGTACGTGCAGCCCACCCGGCAGCCGCGCTGTGTCAGGGCTGTGGTGACGGCGGCTCCGATGCCGCGGGACCCGCCGGAGACCAACGCGACGCGGGGGGCGTCGTGATCGTTCTCGTTCATTCCCAGGAATGTACTGATCGATCCAAAAATAGTCCAGGGTGTTCGTGAAACTCGCGTTAATCGCTGTTTAAGCTTGATATTTAGGCGAATTCCCAAGTGGATCGATCGGTACAAGAATGCTTGCTATCGACGTCAGGGATGTGCTAGACCTGTGACCGTGGCCACACGGGGTGACGGTGCTGATGCGATGTCCGATCGGCGAACCCCGGGCGAGGCCCGACGGCCCGATCACAACTGCGGTGGCACCGGATCGACACGGCAGCCGCACCGCCCCACATCAGCAGCGATGGGAGATTCGATATGAGAGTCATCGACGACCTGGAGGTCACTCGGGTCAAACCGCGGACGGTTGCCTTCGCGTCCTTCGTCGGAACGGCAATCGAGTGGTACGACTTCTTCATCTTCGGGACCGCGGCCGCCCTGGTATTCGGGAAGGCGTTCTTCCCGTCGTTGAGTCCGCTGTCGGGAACGCTGGCCGCATTCGCGACGTTCGGTGTCGCGTTCGTGTCGCGTCCCGCAGGCGCGATCGTCTTCGGGCACTTCGGAGACCGGATCGGCCGCAAGAAAATGCTGGTGTTCTCCCTGGTGCTGATGGGGTCGTCGACGGTCGCGATCGGACTCATTCCCACCTACGGAGCGATCGGTCTCGCGGCGCCCGTGCTGCTCGTCCTCGCGCGCCTGGCACAGGGCTTCGCGGTCGGCGGAGAATGGGGCGGCGCGGTGCTGATGGCAGTCGAACACGCACCGCGCGAGAAGCGGGCGTTCTACGGCAGCTGGCCGCAGGCCGGCGTGCCTGCCGGACTCGTGCTCGCGACGCTCGCGTTCCTTCTGGTCGAGCAGCTTCCCGAGGACCAGGTGCAGGCGTGGGGATGGAGGCTTCCGTTCCTCGCCAGTGCCGGATTGGTCGCGGTCGGCATGTACGTGCGACTGAAGGTCGTCGAATCGCCGGAGTTCGAGAACGTCAAGCGCAACAAGAAGATTGCCGACTTCCCGATCCTCGCGGTCCTGCGGGGGGAGAAGCGCGCGCTGGGCGTCGGGATTCTCACCCAGGCAGCCTCCCTCGTGCCGTTCTACCTCGTCACCGTCTTCGTCCTGTCGTACGGTCCGAAGGAACTCGGCATCTCGCGGCAGACGATTCTGTTGAGCATCCTCGTCGCGTGTGTTCTCGACATCCTGTCGGTGCCCTACGCGTCGATGATCGCGGACCGGATCGGAGCACGGAAGATGTTGATCTACGGGTCCCTCTACATGGCCGCGATCGCATACCCGTTCTTCTGGTTGCTGTCGACCGGCGTGGGTGTCGCCGTCCTGTTGGCGATGATTCTGATCATCACCATCGGTCACGCCGTCACCTATTCCGCGGTGGCCGGATACGTCACCGGTCTGTTCCCGGCCGAAGTCCGGTACACCGGCGCGTCCGTCGCCTATCAGTTCGGTGGTGTCGTCTTCAGTGCTCCCGCACCGTTCATCGCGGTGGCGATCGCTGCCGAGACCGACGGATCGTGGGCACTGGCCGCGTACATCGCCGCGGCGTGTGCCATCACGGTCCTGGTCCTGACCCTGACGAAAACTGCAAAGGTGAATCACTGATGTCTCTCGACAGACTCGCATCGTCCGCACTCTCCGGTGCCTGGCAGGACATCGAATCCCTGCTGGACCGCGACCCGTTCGGTGGCGACTTCAACACCGCCCACGAGATCTGCACCCGCTACGCGGCCGATCCGAACCGGGTGGCGCTGACCGTCCGGCACGAGGACGGCTCGGCCGACCGCTGGACGTACCGCGAACTCGACAGGCTCGCGGCCAAGGCGGCACGGGTGTTCGCACGCGCGGGGCTGACGCGGGGAGATCGCGTCGGCGGACTGCTCTCGCGACAGGTCGAGAGTTGGATCACCGCACTGGCGGCGTGGCGCTCCGGGCTGGTGTACGTGCCGCTGTTCGGCGGGTTCGCCCCGGACGCGATCGGCCTGCGTCTCGACGCGGCGGGAGTCCGCGCGGTCGTGGTCGATCAGCGGTACCGGCCGGCCCTCGCGGAAGCGCAGGCGACCCACGGACTCGATCCCGCGGTGTTCGTCGTCGGCGACGTCGCGGCCGACGCGGACGACCGGTCCTTCTGGACCGAGGTCGACCGGGCCGACGCCGACGGCCCGCTCGCGACCACGGCACTCGGGGACACCGCCACCCTGCTGTTCACCAGCGGAACATCCGGAACACCGAAGGCGTGCACCATGACCCACGCCACCTTCGTCTCGGTCATGCCCTACGCGAAGGCCGTTCTCGGGGCGACCCGCGACAGCGTCGTCTTCTCGACGTCGGACCCGGCGTGGGCGTTCGGGCTGTACAGCACGGGTGCCGCCGTCATGGCGCTGGGCGTGCCGCGGGTGATGTACTCCGGGAAGTTCGTCCCCGAAGCCTGGCATCGCGTCATCCGGGAAGAGAAGGCCACGATCCTCACCACCGCGCCGGCCGCCCTGCGGCGACTGACGGCGACGTTCGCGCAGGAGGGAGTGCCGCCGACGCTCCGCACCGTCGCCGCTGCCGGCGAACCGCTCACCGCGGCGGTCGCCGCGGACTGGGCCGGCACCGGTGCCCCCGCCGTGCGCAACGGGTACGGACTGTCCGAGGTCGGCATGCTCCTGGGCGACACCCAGGGCACCGAAACCCGGTCCGGTCCGGGCTGGATGTCCGCCACAATTCCGGGTTTCGACACCTTCCTCGCCGACCGGGACGGGCAACCGGTAGCCGACGGCCAACCGGGATTGATCGCGGTACGGAAGCCCCGGCACCAGATGTCCAGCGGCTACGACAACACCCCCGACCTGTGGGCCGACCGCTGGCGCGGCGACGTATTCCTCACCGAGGACCGAGCCGTCACAGACCCCCAGGGACGGTGGCAGATTCTCGGCCGGGACGACGACATGATCATCGCGTCAGGGCACAACATCAGCCCGGTCGAGGTCGAGAACGCGCTGTTGCAACACCCGGCGGTCGCCGACGCCGCGGCAGTCGCGTACGACGATCCGATCCGCGGCGGAGTGGTCCGGGCCGTCGTCGTCCGCACGGACACCCGGGCCGACGACGGCGACCTCGTCGCGCAACTCACACATCTCGTCGCGCAACGCGTCGGACCCTACGCGGCACCCAAAGTCGTCGACTTCCGGCCCGACCTCCCGCGCACCGAAGTCGGCAAGCTGCGCCGGGCGGCCGTCCGCGAACTCCCGATCACATCAGCGGGGGCAACCGCATGCGCGCACTGATGGTCACCGCGCTCGACGGCCCCCAGGCGCTCGCCCCGGTCGAGGTCGACGAACCCGTCGCGGACGAATCCGCCATCCTGGTCGAGGTTCATGCGGTCGGGGTGTCGTTCCCGGATCTTCTCCTCACCCAGGGCCGGTACCAGTACAAGCCGGAACTTCCCTTCGTCCCGGGCGGCGAGGTCGCCGGGATCGTGCGGTCAGCGTCTGACGGCAGCGGATATTCTCCGGGGGACCGGGTCGTCGGATTGACCGGGGTGGGCGGCGCGATGGCGGAAGTGGTCGCGCTGCCGCCGGAGACGACTTTCTCCCTCCCCGACACGATCTCGATGTCCGCGGGCGCCGCCCTGCTGTTCAACTACCTCACCGTGCATTTCGCGCTGGTTCGTCGCGGGCGCCTCGAGAAGGGGGAGTCGGTGCTCGTCCAGGGCGCGGCCGGAGGCATCGGCACCGCCGCGATGACCCTGGCGCCCCACCTCGGCGCGTCGCGGACCATCGCGGTCGTCAGCAGTGAGGAGAAGGCGGAGTACGTGCGGAGCCTCGGCGCCTCCGACGTCGTGACCACCGGGAATTGGCGGGACGAGGTCCTCGCGATCACCGACGGCCGCGGGGTGGACGTCGTGGTCGACCCCGTCGGGGGCGATCGCTTCACCGACAGCGTCCGATCCCTGGCGACGGGCGGGAGGATTCTCGTGATGGGCTTCACCGGCCGGGACATCCCCTCGGTGAAAGTGAACCGGCTGCTCCTGAAGAACGCGTCCGCAGTCGGAGTCGCGTGGGGCTCGTGGTGGGCCGAGGACCCCCGACGACTGTCCGCGCAGTGGAGCGAATTATGTCCCTTGCTCGCGTCGGGCGCGTTGAAAATACCGGAGCCGACGCGTTACCCGTTCGAGACGGCGGCCGAGGCCCTGCTCGATCTCGAACACCGCCGAACCGTCGGGAAGAGTGTCCTTACCCTCCGGTGAGGCGGCTCCGCCGCCCGTGCGCCTTTTTGGTAGTTGCGGCTACCAGAAAGGCGCACGGGCGCGAAGCGCCTAGGCTCTCCCTCATGGAAACCGAGTTCGTCCGCTGGACCGAGGACGGCACCGAGCATTCGGCGGTGTGGCGGTCCACCAGCGGGGCGACGCCCCCGAAGAAGATTCGCGTGGCCGACGACTCGATGACCGCCGACGAGGCGTACCGCCTGGCGTGCGAGGGGACGGCGCTGCTGTGGCGCGGCGACTTCCACAACGCCCGCCAGCTCGGCACGGCTGTCGCCGCCCGTACCGACCGTAAGACCCGTAAGACGTCCACCGACCCCGCCACCGCGTTCCACCTGCACCGGCAGACGCAGTCGCGGAGGGCGGGGATCCTCGGGATGCTGCTGGTGCCGTTCGACGCCGACCAGACCGTCCCGCTGCGACGCGCCCCCGACGTACGGCAGGCGGTGCTCGAGGCGTACGGACCCACGCACCAGCCCACCGTCACCACCCTGCGCGACCTGCTCGGGGCGATCGGCGCCCACGAGTGGCAGAAGAAGGGCGTCGAGATCCCCGCCCTCGGCGCGCGCATCCACCCCGGCTACGGCGTGTTCTCGCCGATTCGCGGCGAATACGTCGACCTCGTCGCCGACACCCCGCTGCCGTCGCACACGCAGGCGTTCGACATCGGCACCGGCACCGGTGTGCTGGCCGCCGTCCTCGCGCACCGCGGCGTCGAGAAGGTGATCGCGACCGAACTCGACGCGAATGCGCTCGCCTGCGCCCGGACGAATCTGGACCGGCTCGGCTACGCCGGTCAGGTCCAGGTGGTGGAAACGGATCTGTTCCCCGACGGCCGGGCACCGCTGGTCGTGTGCAACCCGCCGTGGATTCCCGCCCGACCCACCTCGCCGATCGAGTACGCGATCTACGACCCGGACAGCCGGATGCTCCGCGGATTCCTGGCCGGGTTGGCCGAGCACCTCGAGCCCGGGGGAGAGGGCTGGCTCATCCTGTCCGACATCGCCGAGCATCTCGGACTGCGGACCCGCGAGGAATTACTGACCTGGATCGAAGACGCCGGACTGACCGTCCTCGGACGCCGGGACGTGGCGCCCCGGCACGGCAAGGTCGCCGACCGATCGGATGCGCTGCACGCCGCGCGCAAGCGGGAAGTGACGTCGCTGTGGCGGCTCGGTGCGCAGGACCCGCCCGCCGGGTAGCAGCCGGACGTAACGGCGACGCCGTCCGGAACGGTCTCCATGTAGGTCACTGATTTCACCCACCTCGAGGAACCGCGGAATGACGTCGCCCCTGCCCGTGCTGGCTTCCGAGCCGCGGCGCAGCGGTGCGGAGCGGGGAACCCTCGGGTGGACGAGATGGTGCGACCCGCTCCTGCTCGGACTCGTGGCGGTCGCGATCTCGGGATTCCGGTCGTGGTCGCCGTCGTTCTGGCACGACGAGGCCGCCACCGTCTCGGTCGCCGGGCGCGACATCCCTGACATGGTGCGGTTGCTGTTCGACGTCGACGCCGTCCACGGCGCGTACTACCTGGGCATGCATGGCTGGCTGCGCGTGGTCCCCCTCACCGAGTTCTGGCTGCGATTGCCCAGTGTGCTGGCCGTGGGGATCGGCGCCGCCGGCCTCGTCGTGCTCGGGAAGCTGGTGTCCACGCGACGGGTGGCGTTGGTCGCGGCGCTCGTGTTCGCGATCCTGCCGCGGGTGACGTCCGCTGGAATCGAAGCGCGCTCGTACGCGCTGTCCGCGGCGCTGGCGGTGTGGGTGACCGTCGTGTTCGTCGTGGCCGTGCGCAGGCGGACGGGCACCGCCTGGGTGCTGTATGCGCTGCTCGTCGCGGTCTCGACCACGGTGTTCCTCTACAGCATCCTGATCGTTGCCGCGCACGTCGTGACGCTGGCGGTGACGAAGACCGGACGTCGCTGCGTCGGGTCGTTCGTCCTGGCTGCCGGCGCGGGCATCGCGATCGCGGCGCCGGTGATCGTGCTGGTGCAATCGCAGGCGGATCAGGTCTCGTGGATCGCCGGCCGGAATTTCGACCTCGTGTGGATCGTGCTCGTCGAGCAGTACTTCGACAACGCCCTACCCGTCGCCGTCGTGTCAGGACTGCTCGTCGTCGCCGGAGTGACGGTCGGCATCGTCCGGGAGCGTGACCGCCGGGACGGCGACCAGGCCGGGCTTCTCGCGACCGCGATGCCCTGGCTCGTGGTGCCCACCGCGCTGGTGCTGCTGTATTGGCTGACGTCGCAGAACGTGTATCTGGGTCGCTACTTCACGTTCACCGCCCCCGCGTGCGCACTGCTCCTCGGACAGTCGATGGTGTGGATCGCCGGCCTCGCCGGACGACGATCGCTGCCGCTTCTCGCGGTGATCCTCGCACTGTTCGGTGCCATCGCCCTGCCGCACTACCTCGTCCAGCGAGGACCGTACGCCAAGCCGAGCGGCATGGATTACAGCCGCGTCGCCGACCTCGTCGAATCCGAGGCCGCACCCGGCGACTGCGTGCTCTACGACCTGAAGAACGTCTGGAATCCCGGCCCGATGCGCACCGTCGAGACCGTCGATCCGCCCGCCTTCGCCGCTCTCCGCGACATCTCGCGGGGATCGACGGCCGCGGAACTGGGCGAGTTGTGGGACGAGACGCTGGCGCCCGACCGCATCGCGGACCAGATCAGGAGTTGTCCGGCGATCTGGCTGCTCACCGACCGATCCGCGGGGGTCGACAGCCACACCGGGGCGGCCGTCGATTCCCGTGATCCGGTGGCGCTCGGCGCCAACTTCCGCGTCGTGCGGTCCTACGGTTTCGACGTGGACGAGCGGTGGCAACTCAATGTCAGCCAGGTCGTACACTTCGTCCGGCGCGGCACGTAGCGCGCTTTTCCGTTCCGGTGGCGGATCCTCGACCACCACCTCATACCTGGGCTTTCGCAGGGTGGGCGACGCACACTGGCGGCGTCAGATCGCGGCGAGCACCCTGATTGCCGCCGCCGCGGCAGGGCCCCGGTCAGATAAACCCACCGGTCCGGTCGCCTCGTTGATCGACGGAGCACACTCTCGACGGCACCGCGGGCCGGACTCGGGCGCTTGCCGCCGCCGCTAGTTGACGAGCCCAGCAAGCAACCCGGCCGTACGCCCTTCCCGAGAAGGACATCCGCGACGACGCACCTTTCCGGAGCAAGTCCACGACCGCTACCGTGCGAGAGGTGGAACTCATTCTCGCTGCCTCGGCCGAATTCGAGCGCGTGGTGCGCCACCTGCCGGTGGACTCATGGGACCTGCCCACACCGTCACAGATGTCGGTGCGTGACCTGGTCGAGCACGTCGTGGTGGGAAACCGCTTCACTGCGCTCCTGCTTGCCGGCGTCGGTCGTGAACAAGCCCGGAACATGCTCACAAACGACCAGCTCGGAGACGACCCGGTTGCCGCGGTGGCCGAATCGTCACGACATCAGGCCGAGGCCTTCGCCGCCGCACCACCGGAACAGCCAGTTCCAGGCCCGAGCGGCGACGTCCCTGCCGAAGCGTTCCTGCGCTTCCGGCTCGTCGACCTTGTGGTTCACGCGTGGGACCTCCTCCGCGCGGCGGGCCTCGATGAAACTCTCGACCCGCCTGTGGTCGCCGGGCTATCTCGTGTGGTCGAACCACATCTGGACGACATGCTCGCGTTCGGTGCGTACGGCGAGGGCCCGAGTGGCACATTGCCTCCCGACGCTTCGCAGCAGACCCGGCTCCTCGACTGGTTCGGGCGACGGCCCTAGCCGCACTGCTCGCAATCCACGCCGATGCCACCGACAGGGCGGAGGCGATGGCTGAGGTTCAGGTGCGAGCAGCGTTACGCCCGTGAGTGGTTGACGAGTTCCTGGACCCGTCAACCACTCACGGGCGCGGAGCGCCTACCGGCCCAGCTGCGGGAACGCGCGTCGCGCGCACGCGTGAGTAGACCAGCCGATCGGCGTACCCGATGTCGCAGCCGAGGCCGATCGCGAAATTGCGTTCCGGGGCGAGATATCCGAGACCGCCGCTGTGGGTGGTGCGCGCGATCCACAGGTAGGCGCGCCCGTCCGGCATCTTCGACACCTGCGTGAGGATCCGGCCGGGATTCGCGCCTCGTGGACCACCCACAGCGGGCAGCTGCCGCCGACTCGGGAGAAGTGGAATGCGCTGGCAGACTGGCGCTTCGAAATGTTCCCGGCGCGATCGGTGCGGACGAAGAAGAACGACACGCCGCGCTGGCCCGGCCGTTGCAGCGTCGACAGCAGGCGACAGATCGTCTCGAACCCCACCTCGAACTTCAGGCCCAGCAGGTCGATGTCGTAGTGGAGTGATTCGGCGGCACCCAGGAACAGCGTGTACGGCAGGATGAGCGCCCCGGCGAAGTAGGAGCCAACCCGATTCGCGCGAGCGCGGCGGACTCGGCGGTCAGCGACTCGTCCTCCGCGGCGATCGGGGAGTTGAAGGGCCCGCTGCACGGCGGCGCCAACGAGGCCGTCATGCACGACATGCTCGAGATCTTCGATCCGGACCGCGCCGAGGAGTGGCTGCTGGGCAAACTCGCCGCCAAGGAGAAGGTGATGGGTTTCGGCCACCGGGTCTACAAGAACGGCGACTCGCGGGTGCCGACGATGAAGGCGGCACTGCTCGACATCGCCGCCGCCACCGGCGGTGAGAAGTGGGTGCGAATGTACGACGTCCTGGAGAAGACGATGGCCGGCGCCACCGGGATCGCGCCGAATCTCGACTTCCCGACCGGTCCGGCGTACTACCTGATGGGATTCGACGTGGAAATGTTCACGCCGGTGTTCGTGATGAGCCGGATCACCGGGTGGACCGCCCACATCATCGAGCAGAGCGCGTCGAACAGTGTGATTCGCCCGCTCAGCGAGTACTCGGGCGTCCCCCAGCGCTCCGTCGTCGCCTGACGGCTTGTGCGCCTTTGTGGTTGCTGCCGCTACCAGAAAGGCGCACGGGCGCTAGCGCTTCTTGACGTGCGAGACGATTTCCGGATCGCTTTGTCCGTTGGTCTTCATCTTCTTGTCGGCGCGCTTCTCCTTCAGCGACTTACCGGATTTCTTCGACATGGAATTGCGGGGCGATTTGTCAGCCATGGACCATCCCTGAATGCGGAACCTGGACGGCTCCGATAGTGCTGACAGTACGCCACATCCCGGGAAACCCGGACCGATCGTCGAAAGGGCGGCTTCTAGGACGACGGATCGTCGAACAGGGTCTGCTCCTCGGGGTTGGTGAACAGCCCCATCTGCTCGGGCCGCGGCTTGGTGTCGGGAGCGCTCGCCGTCGGTGGCAGCACGACGGTGCGGAGGGCGTGGCGCAGGGCGCCGACGATGCGCTCCCACTGGTCCGCCGACGCATCGTCGGTTTCACGCAACCGGGTCACCCAGGCGATGCCGGTGTCCAGGAGCACGAGGATCCGGTCGCGGTCGTGACCGCAGACGTCGGTGACGACAGCCGGATCGGTGTCGCCTCCGGGCCCGGCATGGAGATGGAACAGCGTCTGGAGTTCCTTCGGCAGGTCGGTGGACGACATCCGGTTCTCGGTGCGAGGTGCCGCGTCCGCCTCCGCGTCCGGGCCGGAGTCGCGGTGGAAGAACAGTTCGCCACCGAACCGCGATGCGAACTCGTTGTCGACGGTGCTCAGGAAATCGGAGAACACCTTGCAGCTGTCCGTGAGGTGCTGGGGGACGAACGGGTTGCCCGACACTTCCAGGAACGCCGACAACCGGTCGTCGACCAGCACGAACTTGATCCGTGACCACGTGCGGTTGAGGTCGGCGGTGACCTCGGCCGCCCGGGTGCGGTCGCTGATGTCGTGCACGAGCGGCGCGAACAGTTGCACGTCGACGGTGTCGGCGAGCGGGCCGACGAACAGGATGGTGTTGCCCATCCGGATCGGGACGTCGCCGTCCGGGTCGCGTTCGGGCAGCAGCCCGAGCATCGGCACCAACGCGAGCGTGATCAGTTCGTGGAGATGCTCGACGTCGCGGGGGACCACGGCGGCCGCGGGGTCGAGTTGCGCGACGAGCGGCGGCCGCACCGCAACCGGGTCGAACGTGGCCTCGGGATCCGTACTCGACGTCTCGGTGCTCAGGAACGCGGGATGCGTGATTCCCCAGACGTCGCGGAACGCGGCCACGGCCATCGCGGCCAGCTGATCCGACCACGACAGCTTCTTGTCGACGTAGAACGCGGGGGAGCCGTCGTCGGGTTCGTCGTCCGGGCCGCGCGTCGGCCGGTTCCAGCCCAGCTCGGTGAGGTACGTCTGCTCGGCCTCGGTCAGTGCGCGGTCGGGGTGCAGGTAATGGTTCGACGGCACCTCGCAGCGCACCGTGTCACCGTCCCACACGACGAACTGAATGCACGGCATCAGTCCCTGGGATTCGTCGAGCTCCTCGAATCCCGATTCGAGGACCAGAAGGTCCTCGTCCTGCATCGCTGCCAGATAGTCCGCGAGGCGCCGCTGGAACTCCGCCCAGTCGCGGTTCACGCTCGAATCCAGATCGAAGTCCTGCATGTCTGCTCCGTCCGGGTCGGCCACGAGTCACCTACTTCCGCTCTATACGGTAGCGGCGCTCGTCGAGACCGCAGTGCAGGAGGGGGCGGTGGGCTCAGACGGGGTGACCGGCCGCGATTCGTCCGGTCAGCCGGGTGACGGCGTCGAGGAGGTCCCACGACGTGCCCGGTTCCACCGCCACGGCGGTATCGCCCCACACGACGTACCGGCCGTCGCCCTCGATGTCCCGCCACGCCAGACCGCCGACGGGGCGTGGTGAGTGCCGCGCGCCGCGGATCACGGTGACGACCCCCTGGCTCGTCGACGGCCGGTCGAGGATCCGGGCCGCCCGTGCGCTCCCGGCCGGTGTCGGCGGGACCACGACGCCCGCCGCCGCGCCGGCGTCGGTGTCGGGGAGCTGAGCGATCAGCTGCCGGCCGACGTCGTACGGTTCGCAGCTCCGGATCACCACTTCGCCCGGATGCTGCACCGCCGCGATCCCGTGCCCGCGTGCAATGGCTCCCGTCATGCGGACCGGGGTACCGCCGTCCGCACCTGCCGAACCGGAGATCTCGATCCGGAGGTCGGGTTCGGCGAGCACCAGCAGCGCCGACTCGAGCGCGTCGTGTTCGGGTCCGGAGAAGGCGGCGCCGATCCGGCGCTGCTCCGCCGCGTACTCGTCGGCGGTGGCCAGCGTGCTCGTGACCCTGAACGGATACGGAATGCGGTCCTGGCCGGTCCGGGCCCACAACGCCGAGAACTGCGGGCCGGTCAACACCCAGTGCCCCACGACTATCGGCCGATCACCGCGGGTGTCACGAGAGGCAATCTTCCGACGAGTTCGCTTCCCTCGTCGATGCTTTCGAGGTACGTCGAGGGTTCCTCCTCGTCTTCCCGCGCGGCTGGCAGGGCGGGAGCGCCCGGCCGTTCGGGGGTGGTCGTCTGGTGAGAGGACACGATGCTGCGCGCGTACTGCGCCACCCCGCCGCCGACGGCCCCGGCCAGCGCCGCACCCGCGATCGAACCCGGCGCAGCCTGTGCGGGCGCCGACGAGTCCTCGAGCAGCACCTCGCCGCTCTTGCGGTGCTCAGTGCGCGGGACGGATTCGGATCCGGGCTCGGCCACCTGCTCATCGCTGGGTATGCCGTGCACCCCGTTCGGTCCGATGTCGAAGCCCACCGGCTGACCGTTTGCCGTTGCCGCGGCATCGGTCGCGGCGAGGCCCGCAACGGGGAGTTGTTCGTCCGCGACCCGATACGCCGAGGTGTAGAAGGTGTCCATGGCGGCCTTCGCGTTCTGTTCTGCGGCGTCGGCGTCGGCTTCCGCGGTCCAGTTGACGGGCAGCACCCGGGTCCAGTCGGTCGGGTGTTCGCCGGGCCGGCCCACCGCGCTGCGGACCGCTTCGGCTCCGGTGGTCGCGTGCCGCAACGCATCCGCCACATCGGTGAATCGGCCCCCGACCTGCCCGGCTTGGGCGGCGTAGTCGTCGAGCGCCGACGCCACCGCGTCCGCGGTCGGCCCACGCCAACCGGTGTCGACGGCGGCACGGGTCGCGTCGTGGAACTCGGTGACCGACTCCTGGAATCGGCGTCCGAGGTCGTCCCAGGCCGCGGCCACCGCACCGGACTCGGCGGGCCTCAGCGCGTCGACCGCACACCTGATGGCTCGGTGATCCCACTCGCCCGACCGAAAATTCTCCCCGCCACTCATCCCCGACCTCCGATGCTGGACACTCACGGTCCCGGAGTGGACCCCCCAATCCGGCGGGAAGCCACCTTACCGACTCCTGCACCGGGCTTGTCACCGCTCCCGATCTCGGAAAGGCTCGGGTGGGCCTCAGCCCCGCGGTCTGGTGGTGACGGGCGGGATGGTGATCACCGGACGCGTCGTCGTGGTGGTGGTGACCGGCGGCAGTGTCGGCTTCGCGGGTGCCGCCGTCGGCGGGGCCGCGATCCGGGGCACGGTCTGCTCGGTCGTCGTGATGACGGGAGGCCGGGTCACGGGTGTGGTGACCGGGGCCAGGCTGATCGTCGGGGGAGGCGGCGCGACCGTGGTCCGGACGGGCGGTGGCGGGGCGGGGGTCGTCGAGGGCGCGGGCGGCGGCGCGGTGGTCACCGGCGCCGGTTCGGTGGTGAGCGTGGCGGCCCGTGGAGTGGTGAGGTCGGCCATCTGCCAGGTGGGGGTCGGCGGGACGAACACCTGGAAGGTGGCCGGTGCGGCGCTGTAGGGCCCGGCGGCCTGCAGGCCCTCCGACGTCAGCGGTGGCGGCACGACGTCCGGCCCGCGGTTGCCGAACGCGCCGCCCGCGGCACCGATCATCAGGCCGGAGACCGCCGACACGGTGGCAATCGCGAGTGCCCCGATCGCTACAGTCCTGTCGTCCATGCGCTACCCGTCCTCGGCGTGCAAATGCGTCCACCATAGAGGGCGGTGCCGCCTGCTGCCTCATGTGTCCGGAAGACGAGTCGTCCGGGCGGGTTCGCTGGATGGTTGCCGGGGTTCGGCGCACGCTGACGAGAACTCTTGTTCGGGCGAGCCGGTCAGCCGACGATCGAGCGGTGTCCATACCGCTCCGACCGGGGGTAACGATGTCTCTGCTCGACTGGTTGTTACGCCGTCCGCTGTCCGAACGAACCGGGGCGGCCGTCGCCGCGTCGGCGATGCTGTTCGCTTCGTGAGCCGGCTCGAGATCGACGCCGACGTCCTCGTCCTCGGCGGCGGACCCGCCGGAACGTGGGCGGCACTGGCGGCGGCCCGGGCGGGCGCGCGGGTCGTCCTCGCCGACAAGGGCTACTGCGGCACCAGCGGCCCCACCGCGTCGGGCGGCAACAACCTGTGGAACGTCCCGCCCGGGCCTGCACGCGAACGGTCGGTGCAGGCCCGCTTCGAGGACGGCGGCAGACTGTCCGAGCCGGCCTGGATGTACCGGGTGCTCGAGGAAACCCACCACCGGGTGGATGAACTGGCAGGCGCCGGCTACCGGTTTCCGTCCGGCGACGACGGCCGGGAGGTGCGTACCAGCCTGCAGGGGCCGGAGTACATGCGCCGGATGCGCAGGCGCGTGCACCGCGCCGGGGTCACCATCCTCGACCACAGCCCCGCCCTGGAACTGCTCACCACCGGCGACGGCATCGTGTCCGGTGCCGCGGGTCTGCAACGGCAGAACGGATACTCCCCGTGGTCGGTGCGTGCCGGGGCAGTGGTCGTGGCGACCGGCGGCTGCGCATTCCTGTCGGGAAGCTTCGGAACGAACGTCGACACCGGCGACGGACTCCTGATGGCGGCCGAGGTCGGGGCGTCGTTCTCGGGCATGGAATTCTCGACGGCATACGCGCTGGCACCGGCGTGGAGTGGGCACACCAAGGGTTTGATGATGCAGTTCGCCACGTACTACGACGCGGACGGCCGGACTCTCGGGGACGGCGGTTTCTCCGCACGCGGCGCCGCGATGGCGCACCTCGCCGCCGGCCGCCCCGTGTACGCGCGACTGGACCGAGCCAGGCCCGACATCCGCGCGGCCATGCGCACGTCGCAACCGAATTACTTTCTGCCGCTGGACAAGGCCGGTATCGACCCGTTCACGCAGAAGTATCCCGTGCGGGCAGTCCTGGAGGGAACGGTGCGCGGAACCGGAGGCATCCGGGTCGTCGGCACCGACTGCGCCAGTGACGTTCCCGGCCTGTTCGTGGCGGGCGACGCGGCCACCCGTGAACTCGTCACCGGCGGTCGCAGCGGCGGCGGCAGCCACAACGGGGCGTGGGCGATCTCCTCGGGGACGTGGGCCGGCGCGGGTGCAGCCCGGTTCGCTCGGAAGCGTCCCGTCCCCGACGGGGTGCGCGGCGCGGGCGCGGCGGGACTGCGCGGACCGTCGGCCCGCCGGCAGGCGTCGCGCTCCATCGTCGGACTCGTGCAGGAGCACACCCTGCCGCTGCGACGCAGCTACCGGCGCAGCGCGACGAGTCTGCAGGACAGCGTGACAGCCCTCGACGAGGCGTGGTCGGGTGCCGCCGATCTGCTCGGCGGCACCGAACGGGAGCTGCTGCAGGCACGGTCGGCCGCCGCGATGCTCGCCGTCGCGCGGTGGGCGACGCACTCCGCGCTGGCGCGGACCGAGACCAGGGGGATGCACGTGCGCACCGACCTGCCGGACACCGATCCGGCGCAGACCCGCCGACTGCTGTCGGGCGGACTGGGCAAGGTGTGGGTGCGGCCGGAACGCGGCACCACCGAGGCCCGGACGGTCGCGTCGTGATCGAGGTCGTCGTCGCCGACCGCTGCGTGCGGTGCGACATCTGCATCAAGGTCTGCCCGACGGACGTCTTCCGTCGCGGCGCGGACGGGGTACCCGTCGTCGTGCACCAGGAGGACTGTCAGACGTGCTTCATGTGTGAGGCGAACTGTCCCACCGATGCGCTGTACGTCGCGCCGTTCGACACCCCGGTTCCCGAGGACTCGACGCACACCGACGCCGAGGGTTTGGCGGAGTCGGGGGCGCTCGGCGCCTACCGCGCCGTGATCGGGTGGGGTGGCCGTCGCACGCCGGGTTCCACACTCGACCGGAACCACCTCTTCACCCCGTGAGTACTTGTTAACATCCGGCCGGCGGTTAAGAAGTACTCACGGGTGTGGCCTTGCGGATGAACCGGCCGATCTCGCGGATGGCGCGGGTGCCCTCGGGAAGCAGACCGGCGGCGGCCTGGAAGACGTGCACCTGCCGTTCCCACACCTGCAGTTCGCACGGCACACCCGCCTGGGACAGCCGCTCGGACATCAGTTCCGCGTCGACGTACACCATTTCCCGCGAGCCGGTCTGGATCAGCGCCGGCGGCATGGAGGCGAGGGAGCCGTCCACGGGTGACGTGGACGGCTCGTGCCCGCCCCTCGTGTCCAGTCTTTCGATCAGCCTGGACAGGGCACCGACCGCGCGTTTGGGGAAGACAGCGCAGAGGTCGGCGTTGGGATGGGCCAGCTTGTTCACCGGGTCGAGGTCGGTCAGCGGCGAAAGCGCGACGTCGGCGGCGGGACGCGGCAACCCCTGGCGCAGGGCTTCGAGCGTCACCATGAACGTCAGGAATCCGCCTGCCGAGTCGCCGGCGATGACGATGCGGTCGGCGGTGTACCCGTGCGAGAGCAGCCACCGGTACCCGTCGACGCCGTCCTCGACGGCCGCCCGGATGGGGTTCCGCGGGATCATCCGGTACGCGACGTTCAGCGTCGACGCCTTCGACTCCGCCGAGATCCGGGACACCATCTGGCGGTGGGAGTTGATCCCGCAGCACAGGAACGCCCCGCCGTGGAGGTAGAGGATCGCCCGGTCGGCGAGCTCACCCGGGGGCCGGATCCACTCGGCGCGGCAGTTCGGCAGCCGGATGGGCCTGCGCACGGTTCCGCGGATGGGACCGAGCGAGTATCCGAACAGGTCGACGACTCCCGTGGGCCACGGCAGTTCGGGGTAGCGCGCCCACCCGTCCAGGAACGGCCGGACCGTGCGGCGGAGTGTATGCGCGAGGGCCGTCGACTGCAGGCTGGTCCCGGCGAACTCCCGCCGCGTCACCGGGAGGGGTGACGGGCAGAAGTCGAAAGTCGCAGTGCTCATAGCCTGCCTCCGATCCGGCCTCGGTGCCCATCGACTTGCTGCGTTTAGGTTTTCCACCTCTTTGCGCCGTACGGTCTACATCGAAGTTGGTCGCACGGACGCTACGCCCGACGTAGCATCCAGGCAAAAGTCGTAATGGGATAGTGACCGAGCGGGGGTGAACGTCCAGGTGGGGATCATGCCGGTTACCGATTCGATATTCCTTCTCGGAGAATCGCGAGAGCATCCGATGCACGTGGGATCGCTCGAATTGTTCACACCGCCGGAGGATGCCGGCCCCGACTACGTGAAGTCGATGCACGAAACTCTGCTGAAGCACACGGACGTCGACCCTACTTTCCGGAAGAAGCCCGCGGGCCCCGTCGGCAGTCTCGGGAACCTGTGGTGGGCCGACGAGTCGGACGTCGACCTCGAATACCACGTGCGTCATTCGGCCCTCCCGGCCCCGTACCGCGTCCGGGAACTGCTGACGCTCACGTCCCGGTTGCACGGCACGCTCCTGGACCGTCATCGCCCGCTGTGGGAGATGTATCTGATCGAGGGTCTCGGCGACGGCCGGTTCGCCATCTACACCAAGCTGCACCACTCGCTGATGGACGGGGTCTCCGGGCTGCGGCTGCTGATGCGGACGCTGTCGACCGACCCGGATGTGCGCGACGCACCGCCGCCGTGGAACCTGCCGCGAAGAGCGTCGGCCAACGGAGCCGCCCCCGACCTCTGGTCGGTGGTGAACGGGGTCCGTCGCACGGTCGGTGAGGTGGCCGGTCTCGCACCGGCGTCGCTGCGCATCGCCCGCACCGCGATGGGGCAGCACGACATGAGATTTCCGTACGAGGCGCCCCGCACCATGCTGAACGTCCCGATCGGTGGCGCGCGCCGGTTCGCCGCGCAGTCGTGGCCGCTCGAACGCGTCCACGCCGTGCGGAAGGCGGCGGGGGTCAGTGTCAACGACGTGGTGATGGCCATGTGCGCCGGGGCGTTGCGGGGGTACCTCGAGGAACAGAATGCGCTACCGGACGAGCCGCTGATCGCGATGGTTCCGGTGTCGCTGCGCGACGAGCAGAAGGCCGACGCCGGCGGCAACGCGGTCGGGGTCACGTTGTGCAACCTGGCGACGGACGTCGACGACCCGGCCGAGCGTCTGACGGCGATCTCCGCCTCCATGTCCCAGGGGAAGGAACTGTTCGGCAGCCTCACCTCGATGCAGGCGCTGGCGTGGTCCGCGTTCAACATGTCGCCGATCGCCCTGACGCCGGTGCCGGGGTTCGTCCGCTTCACGCCGCCGCCGTTCAACGTGATCATCTCCAACGTCCCGGGACCGCGGAAGACGATGTACTGGAACGGGTCCCGGCTCGACGGCATCTACCCCACGTCGGTGGTGCTGGACGGGCAGGCACTCAACATCACACTCACCACCAACGGCGGCAACCTCGATTTCGGTGTCATCGGGTGCCGCCGATCGGTGCCGAGCCTGCAACGCATCCTCTTCTATCTCGAGACGGCTCTCGGCGAACTCGAGGCGGCACTGCTCTGAGAGGCCGCGTATTTCAGCGCCGGGCCGACTCCTGCTCGACGAGTGCCCGCCGCGATTCCTCGTGGAGCACCCCGAGCAGTTCGTGTTCGACGTCCGCGAACTCGGGCGACGTCATCATCGACAATTCGCGGGGACGCGGCAGGACCACCGTCACCTCGCGCCGCACGGTGGCGGGCCGCGCGGACAGCACGACCACCCGGTCCGACAGGTAGACGGCCTCCCGGATGTCGTGGGTGATCATCAGCACGGTCCACCGGTAGCGCTGCCACACGTCCTGCAACCAGGTCTGCATCTCGGTGCGGGTCAACGAATCCAGGGCGCCGAACGGCTCGTCGAGGAGCAGCACCGGACGGTCCTGGACGACGGTCCGCAGCATCGCGGCCCGCTGTCGCATCCCACCGGACAGTTGGCTGGGGCGGGCGTCCTCGAACCCGCCGAGACCGAACACGGAGAACAGTTCCCGGGCCTTGTCCCGCGCCTGCTTCCGGGGCACGCCCTGCACCTCGAGTCCGAGGGTGGTGTTGTCGAGGACGGTGCGCCACGGGAACAGCAGGTCCTTCTGCGGCATGTACGCGCACTTCGCGGGGCCACTCCCCGCGGGACGCACCGGTTCGCCGCCGATCGTGACGGTGCCGGCGTCGGGTTGGTCGAGACCGGCGAGCATGGAGAACGCGGTGCTCTTCCCGCACCCGCTCGGGCCGATCACCGACACGAACTCACCCGGTTCGACGGTGAACGAGACGTCGTCGAGGACGGGCCGGATGCCGCCGCGGACCGGGAACCCCTTGCTCAGACCGGACAGTGTGACGCGCGCGGTCTCACTCATGCCGGGCCCTTTCGTTCTTGATCCACGGGGCGACGACGCGCTCGACCGCGAAGGTGAGCAGGTAGAGGCTGACGCTGATCACGGCAGTCACGAGCACCGCCGCCAGCACGAGGTCGGTGCGGAAGGAGTTCTTCTGCGTCGCCATGTAGATGCCGAGACCGGACGTGGCCCCGACGTATTCGGCGAACACGGCGCCCACCACGGCGTACGTGATGCCGATGCGCAGGGCGGTGAAGAACCGGGGGATCGCCGACGGAAGCCGCACGTAGCGGAATTCCTGCCACCGTGAGGCACCCATGCTGCGCAACAACGCGCCCGCCTCCCGGTCGGCCGCGGCGAAACCCTCGATCAGACCGATCGTCATCGGGAAGAACGTGGCGAGGGCGATCACGAGAATCTTCGGCAGCAGACCGAATCCGAACCAGATGATCATCAGCGGCGCGATCGCGATGATCGGCAGCGTCTGCGACACGACGAACAGTGGAACGAACGCGCGTCGCAGCCACGGCGAGAAGTCCACGAGCACGGCGAGCGCCCACGCGAAGAGTAGGGAGACGGCGAACCCGATCAGCGTCACCTGGAGTGTCGCGGAGGCGTGACCGGAGATGGCGTCCCGCGCCCGCCAGCCCTGTTGGACCACCCGCAGCGGCGACGGCAGCACCTGCGGCCGGATACCACTGACCGTCACGTACACCTGCCATGCGACGACCAGCAGCGCCACGACCACGACCGCGGGCAGCACCCGCCGCAGCAGCGGGGACGCGCCCGGGACCGTGGTGCGGAGACTGGGGTCAGGGCTGAGCGAGGTACTCATTGGTGAAATACGTCGACCAGTCGGGTTCCGTGGTCAGCGGTGCCCCGTCGGGGCCGGTGAGCAGGCCGTGCTTGAACAGGAAACCGGAGTAACCCGCCCACTGCTCGGCCGTCTGTGTCCCGACCTTTCCGGAACTGTCCTTCATGTATTCGGAGGACAGCATCTGCTGGCTCTCTCGCACGAGGGACTCGTCCGTGAAGGCGCCGGGGTTGGCGTCGATCAGTATCTGTGCGGCCTCGTCCGGCCGGTCGGCGGCGAACTGGTATCCGCGCTGCAGGGCCTGGACGAACTTGCGGGCCTGCTCGGGATGGTCGGCCATCCATTGCTCGTTGCCCTCGATGACGAGCGCGTACGCATCCGGGAAGCCGTAGTCGGTGTAGTGGAAGTAGCGCATCGGGGTGCCCTGGTGCTCGGCCTCGATGCCCTCCCAGCCGAAGAACGAGACGGTGAAGTCGGCGGTGCCGGAGTACACGGCCTCGTACGCCGAGGTGCCGAGCGTGACGGTGGTGAATTCGCCCTTGCCGCCGTCGTTCCGAATGATCTGCTTCAGCGTCTCCTCGCCGTCCGGGTCCGCGAACCCGGCGTAGATCTTGCCGTCCAGATCCCGGGGGCGGGTGATGTCGGCGCGATCCGCCTTCACCGCGATGCCCGTCGCCCAGTGCTGCAGCGGAGCCATCACCGACGTGGTCTGTGCGCCCGCGGCCTTCGAGAACGTCGCAGAACTCTGGAAGCTCACCCCGAACTCCGCGTTGCCGGCGTCGACCAGGGTGTCGGGCGAGGTGTCGTTGTAGGGCAGCACCTGCACGTCGAGTCCGGCGTCCGCGAACCAGCCTTCCTGCTGGGCGACGAACAGACCGGTGTGGTTGGTGTTCGGTGTCCAGTCGAGTGCGAACCGGATGGTGTCGCCGGACTGCGAGTCACCGGCGCAACCGGTGAGCAGCGACAGGGCGGAGACCAGGACGACGGCTGCGGTGGCAGCGCGCTTGGTACGAGAGAAGAGTGTCACGACGCCGGCCATTCCTGCTTGTTGAGAGCGGTGTCCCAGAACATGTGCTCGTAGCGGCTGGCGATCACGAACGCCTCCGCCATCGCCTCACGCTGGGCATCGGTCGCGGCCTCGGCCGCGGCGTCCACGAGTTCGCGGGCCGTCGCGACGGCGGCGTGGAACTCCTCCGCGTCGTAGGTGGTCACCCACTGTGCGTAGGGGTGCGACGGGTCGGCGGAGAGCACCTCACGGGCGCTCGCCGCGAGCCGGTGCCCGACGTCGGCGTAGATCCAGAAGCACGGCAGCACCGCGGCCGCAGCCACCGCGTACGGCTCGGTGGCGGCGACGGCCGTCAGGTACGAGATGTACCCGAGGCAGGCCGGCGAATGCTGCGGCTCCACGTCCGACTCGGGGAGTCGTCCGCTGGTCAGCAGATTCTGGTGCAGCGTCGCCTCGACCGTGGCGGCCTCGGCGGCCGAGCCCGCCCAGAACCCGGCCTCGACCGGGCCCGGCGCATGCGCGGCGACCAGCGAGAGAGCCTTCGCGTACCCGGTCAGGTACAGGAAATCCTGCTCGATGTACGTGCGGAACACGTCCAGCGGCAGCGTTCCGTCGCCGAGGCGGCGCAGGAACTCGAGTTCGTCGATCGCCTCGCGCAGCACCTTGGTCCGGTCCCACAAGTGGTCCGTGAATCGGGCGTGCTGGCCGGCGCCGGCAGCATCGTGGACAGAGCTATTCACAACGTTGACATCCCTTCGTCAGCATTACCTGAGCAGGTTCCCGGGTGTGTTCTCAGCCCCGCCCGTGCGGAGCACCCCGTGTCAGAACAAGCCGACCCTAGCACCGGCCGTGCCGCGGGCGGAAAGGCCCGGGTCGGTCGACGGGCTCAGCCGGCGAGGAACGCGGCCGCGGTCGGCGGGAGAGACGCGGGGCCGCGCCGGTAGATCTCCGCGGGCCGGCCGGTCCCGACGACGGCCATGTCGCCGGTGTTCTCGAGGGCCGGCATCATGTGGCGCCGGAACGAGTCCTTCGGCAGGGAGCGTCCGAACACCACCTCGTACACCCGGCGGAGTTCGAGCACCGTGAACGTGTCGCCGGCCAGGCCGGACGGGTCGACGGCCCGCGCGTACCGCTCGCGCAGGTCGGCGACGGCGAGGGTGACGACGTCCGCGTGGTCGAAGGCCATCTCCTGCGTCACCCGGGCGTCGTCGACGGTGATCAACATCGTGTCGCGGGGGAGCGCCGTGCGGGGCAGTGCGGCGCCGTGCGTCATCGACAGCACCCACCCGCGATCGTCGCGGCCGGGGTCGTCGAGCATCGCCAGCTGATGGAATTCGGTGCCCGTCAGCCCGGCCGTGATGCGCAGGCACCGCTCGGCGGCGTCCCGCAGTCGTTCACCCTCGTGGAGGAAGGTGCCGGGAAGGGTGAATTGGCCTGAACGGCGTGGAACCACAAGCACTTTCAGTTCCGCTCCGTCGACGGTGAGGACGGCGACGTCGACCGCCACGGAGGGGCGCGGATAGTCGAGGAGGCTCTTGCCGTCGGAATCGGTCCATGCGGCCACGCAGGAATGTTAGCGCACGGTTGATCTATCTCGCGTTCGATCGGTCCTGCCTGCTCATCGTTGGTAGTTTGGCGAGAGATTCCCGGTACGTGCTGCGTGAGGAGATTCGTCCGTGGAGGTCGACAAGTCCGGCGACACGCTCGTCGTCCGTGCCCGCGACGGCGAGGTGCGTGGCTATCCCGAGGGCGACGTCTACGCGTGGAAGGGCATTCCGTTCGCCGCGGCGCCCGTCGGCGACCTGCGGTTTCGCGCGCCGGTCCCGCCCGCACCGTGGGAAGGTGTGCGCGACTGCGTCGACTTCGGCCCGATGGCGCCGCAGGGGCACGGAACCGCCGTCCCCATCGATGCGGGACTCGAGATGGACGAGGACTGCCTGTCCGTCAACGTCTGGGCCCCGAGACCCGACGGCACTCCGCGGCCGGTGATGGTGTGGATCCACGGCGGTGCCTACTGCCTGGGAACCGCAGCCCAGGGCATCTACAACGGGCGCATCCTGTCCACCCTCGGCGACGTCGTGCTGGTCTCGTTCAACTACCGGGTGGGAGCGCTCGGCTTCCTCGACCTGTCGTCGTTCTCGACGGCCGAGCGGGTGTTCGAGACCAACTGCGGGCTGCGTGACCAGGTCGCGGCACTCGCATGGGTGCGCGACAACATCGCATCGTTCGGCGGTGACCCGGACGAGGTGACGGTGTTCGGCGAGTCGTCCGGAGCCGGGTCGATCACCACGCTGATGACGTGTCCGAGCGCGGAGGGGCTGTTCCACCGCGCGATCGCCCAGAGTCCGCCCGCCACGTCGGTCTACGGGAGCGAGCGGGCGGCCACCGTCGCGAAACAGTTCCTCGACATCCTCGAGGTGGAACCCGGGCAGATCGACACACTGCTGCACCTTCCGTACCGCACGGTGATCGAGGCCAGCGACACACTCGTCAACGAGGTGCCGACGAGGATCCCGGGCACGCTCGCCATGGCACCCGTGGTGGACCGCGACTTCCTGCCCCGCTACCCGGTGGCCGCGTTCCAGAAGGGCTACTCGCACCACATCCCCCTCATCATCGGTTCCAACAAGGACGAGTCGTCGATCTTCAAGTTCATGAAATCGCCTCTGCTGCCGGTCACTTCGGATTCGGTACAGGAGATGCTGAGGGCGATCGCGACCGATCACCCCGAACTGCCCGCCGCCCGCCTCGCCGACATCCTGTCGGCGTACCCGGACCGCGGAAAAGCGAAGGGCGCGCTCGCGATGTCGCGGGACGCCGCGTTCCGGATGCCCGCCCTGTGGGTGGCCGACGCCCACAGCCGGCACTCGCCGACATGGATGTACCGGTTCGATCAGGCCACGCCGATGCTCAAGGCCGCACGGATCGGAGCCGGCCATGCCACCGAACTCCCGTACGTCTTCGGCAATTTCGACACCCTCAACATCGACCCGACGTTCTGGCTCGGTGGCCGGAAGACGGCGCTCGAGGTGTCGGGCCGGATCCAGCGCCGGTGGCTCGCGTTCGCGCGGCACGGTGTCCCCGCCGCGCTGGACGGGTCCAAGCACTGGGCCCCCTACGACGAGGAGAACCGCTCCACGTTGCTGATCGACGGCGCGGACACCCTCGTGAAGGACCCGGACCACGAGATGCGGATCGCCTGGGGCAACGACGTCATGGGGTTCAACTGACGGGCACCTTGTCGTCGAGTTCCTTCAGTACGGGCAGCGCGAAGCAGGCCAGCCCGATGATCAGGACCGGGATCGCGAGCACGAAGAACGTCGGCTGGATTCCCCACTTGTCGAGGAGGGGACCGGCCAGCAGGTAGCCCAGCGGGCCCGCGGCGTACGCGGTGGACGTCATGACGCCGGTGACCCGACCGCGCATGTGCTCCGGGCTGCGAGTCTGCATGGCGTAGTTGGCGATCGGGCCGACCGGACCGAACACGAGACCCTGGAGGAGGGCCAGCGCCAGAATCGCCCACAGCGGCGGCAGGAACGCCATCGCGACCATGGCCGCGCCCAGCACCGTCACCGCCACCACCATCAGCGTCCTGCGCGACACGAACGGCGCGAGCGGTCCGTACGCGAGGGCGCCCACCACGCCGCCGATACTGAGCGCCATCAGCACCGAACCCAGCTGGGCGGGCTTGTCGAGTTCGGTGAAGTACACCGGGAACACCACCGATTCGACGGGCATGTACAGCGCGACCACCGCCATGTCCACGAGCGCGATCGTCCGCAGGAGCCGGTTGTGCCACACGAACTTCAGCCCCTCGAGCGTGCCGTGCCAGATGGACGTCGGGCGCGTGGACGTGTCGGGTCTGCCGGCGTTCTCCAGTCGCAGGAACGCGATGGTCACCACGGACAGCACGAAGCCGACGGCGGTGACCCACAACGTGTTCACCGCACCCACCGTCGCGATGAGGACACCGCCGATGCCCGGACCGACGAGATACGCCACGTTGTAGTTCGCCTCGTAGAGGCTGTTCATCCGGTCGAGGGACCACCCCGCCGACTTCGTGGCGGCGGGCAGCATCGACTCCCGCGCCGCGATCCCGGCCGGATCGAACGCGGCGCCGATCGCGGCGAGGACGGCGATCACCGTCACGGTGAGGCCCGTCGTGTTCGCGATCACCGGGATGGCCGCCACGGACAGGGCAGAAAGGCAGTCGGAGATCATCGACGTGCGGCGACGTCCGAACAGGTCGACGAACGTGCCCGCGAACAGGCTCGACAACAGCAGCGGAAGGGTGGCCGCGCCCGCGACGATCGCGGCGTCGGACGCGCGACCGGTCCTCTCGAGCACGAGCCAGGGCAGCACGACGATCGCGATACCGTTGCCCGTAGACGAGAACAGCGTCGCGAGGTTCAGGAGGATCAGGGGCCCGAACCGGCGAGTCACAGCCGTCTCGGTGGCGGTCACGGCAAGGGTCCTCTGGTCGGCTCGATCGGTGGTCCTTCGACGCTAACAGCGAGGTCGTGGCCACCGCGAGCGAATTCCGGCCGCTACTGGTTGCGTTGCAGGGTCAGTTCGGCGAGGGTGCGCGCTCCGTCGCACGGATCGCCGGTGCCCGACCGCTGCTGCACCCACCACGTGATGACACCGGAGTAGGCGGCGGTGATCCCGCACGTCGCCGAATCACCCGGACGCCGGGCGCTGAACGCCGACGTGCCTGCGATCGACGTGGTTTCCACCTGATAGCCCAGTTGGTCCGCCACACTCCGCTCCCGTTGCAGCGAGTTGTTCTCGAACCAGCCGAACGTGACGTCGATCGATCCGGCGGCGGAGGACACCGTCCACATGCACACCGCGCCGAAGAAGTACTGGTCGATGCCGGCGCCGTGGAGCGTCTCCGCGATCTTGTCGTTGGGGACGGCGTCGCACTCGCGGAGGAGTTTGTCGAACTGCGGTGAGCCGCCGTCTTCGGAGGCGGCCGCGCCCTCGGGCAGGGGACTGCCGGTGACGGAGGTGCCGCAGCCGGCGAGCACCACCGCGGACGCCACCGCCGCGGCGAGCCGGCGGGCGGCGCTCACTTGACCTTCTCCAACGTCAGCCGGCCGAGCGCGGTCGGGGCCGCGCACGGATCGGAGGGTGCGGTGCCCGTGCCGTAGCGGACCAGCCAGTGCACGAAGTCGGAACCGGTGCCCAGCGCGACCTCGCAGAACCCGACGTTCTGCGAGGAGAACCCGCGGTGCCCGGCGATCTCGAGGTCGTGGACCTCGTGACCGATGCCCTTGGCCACCGACCGTTCCCGGTCGATGGGGCTACCGCGGTACCACGTGAACATCACGTACCGTTCGCCGCCGTCCGCTTCCCACCGGCACTTGATGCCGTTGCGCGACACCGGGGTGAGCCCGGTGATCCCGGCTCGCTCGTACACCTCGGCGTCGGTCAGCGAGCCGCATTCCCCCACGAACGCGCCGGGCTGCGCGGACACCGACGTCGTCGGCGCGGACGCCGCCGGAGCGGTCTCGGAACCGTCGCCGGAACCGCAGCCGGCCAGCACGACCGCCACGGCGACCACACATGTCGCGCGGACGGTCAGGCGGACCGGATCAGACGAGCTCCGCATAGCTCGGATTCTCGGCGATGTACTTCTCGACGTACGAGCACGACGGAATCACGGTGAGCCCGCTGGCCTTCGTGTCGTCGAGGGCGGCCTTCACCACTTCCGCGGCCAGACCCTGACCACGGAACTGGGGGTACGTCACGGTGTGGTGGAAGTCGCGGGCACCGTTCCGCTCGAAATAGTCGGCGTATCCGGCCAGCTGACCGTCGAGGTAGATCTCGAACCGGGATTCCGACACGTCGTGCTCCACCGTGGCCGCCACAGACCGCTCCTCTGCTCGTGTGGCGTGCGCGCTGTCCCGCGCACGCTGTCACCCGCAGATTACCGTCAGTCCGCGAGGTTGGTGCGCAGCAGCATGACGTTGTAGTCCGACCAGGTGGTGGCCAGGAAATACAGATCGGATCCCTGCGACCACGGATGCATGTACGCGCCGTACAACTCGGGCACGTCCCGGCTGCTCACGAGCACCTCGGGTTCGCTCCAGCCGGATTCGAGATGGTCGGACCGGCGCATGACCACCGAATTGCCGGCGTCGGTGTACATCGCCACGAACTGACCGAGGTACTGGTTGAACTGCACCGACAACTCGCTGACGGGTCCGGGGATGACCGGTGCGGCGACGGTGGCGTTGGCCTTCACCCACGCCTTGCCGTCCCAGTACTCGTACAGCGTGAGGTTCCGGATGTCCGCTTCCTTCACCCGCGACAGCCGGGCGTCGCCGGAGCGACCCGACGGCGTGCCGAACGCGTAGACGAATCCGTCGTGCTTGACGTACGAGCCCATCTGGAAGTTCTCGGCGCCCGTGCCGGGCACGTTGGGCCGCAGCGTCAGCGGGTCGGTGACCCAGTTCTCGCCGTTGTCCACCGAGTATGCGATGCCGGACGCGTTGGTGTCCCACTCGCCGGGGGCGCCCCAGCTCCGCACGGACATGTAGTTGATGTACTGCGTCGCGCCGGGACCCTCGCCGACCGAGATGCCGGTGGTGGGGATGACGGTCTGCTCCACACCCGGGATCTTCTTGCTCTGGATGATCTCCTTGGAATGGTTCGGGGTATCGACCGGGGAATTGTCGATGCCCATCCCGTCGGTGAGGTCCTTGTCGGAGCTGCGCAACAGGATGTTGCTGCGCCAGTCGCCGACCAGACCGCACAGCGGATTGTCGCTCAGTCCGACGGTGTCACCGAACGCCGTGAGGATCTCACCTCCGCCGTTGTCCCACATGATGCCGAGGTCGGTGCCGAGCACCCGGAACCTGCCGATCGTGTCGTTGGAGCTGCGCGGCCCGGTGATGTGCGCGATAGCCTGAGTTTTGCCACGTAGCTCGGGAAGGCGACCGTCGCTTCCGTTGAGCCAGGGAATGGGGTTGATGCCCTGATTCGAGCCGCTCGAGCCGAGGCTGCCGGTTCCGAGGCACGGGGCAGCCGTCGCAACAGGGGGCGTCATCGTGAAAAACGTGCAGGTAGAAGCGAGTAAGGCGGGCATCGCCAGGGAGGCGACACGGCGGAGTCTGGTCACGAGCGCACCTCTCTGCGAGGAATCGAGTCGGGTCCGGTCACGCTAGCAATACCTCACCTGTCACACCAGCCCCTAGGGTAACCATTGGGTATCGCACCCGGCCCGAGTAGCTACAGGATCGCTCCGGGGTTGAGGATCCCCAGCGGGTCCAGTGCGTTCTTGATCCGCTGCGTCAATTCCATGACGTCCTCGCCCAACTGGTCGGGCAGCCAGGCCTTCTTCAGCCGGCCGACGCCGTGCTCGCCGGTGATCGTGCCGCCGAGAGAGAGTGCGAGGTCCATGATCTCGCCGAAGGCGAGGTGAGCACGCTCGGCCATTGCGGCGTCCTCGGGGTCGAACACGATGAGCGGGTGCGTGTTTCCGTCGCCGGCGTGCGCGATCACCGCGACCATCACGTGACGCGCGCGGGAGATCGCCGCGATTCCCTCCACCAGCGCAGGCAGTTTCGGGAGCGGGACCCCGACGTCCTCGAGGAGCAGGCTGCCGAGCCTCTCGACCGCGGGAATGGCGAATCGTCTTGCCGCGGCGAAGGCTTCGCCCTCGTCTGGGTCGTCGGTGGTGAAGACCTCGGACGCGCCGTTCGCCGTGCAGGCGTCCGCCATCACGGAAATCTCTTCGGCCGCAATCGCGCCGGGCGCGTCCGAGCGGGCGATGAGCATCGCCTCCGCCGTCCGGTCCAGGCCCATCTTCAGCGCGTCCTCGACGGCGCCGATCGAGGTGCGGTCCATGAATTCGAGCATCGACGGCCGCAGCGTGCGGGTGATGGCCAGGACGGTGTCGGCGGCGGCCTGGACGGAGGCGAACGACGCGACGAGGGTGCTCGACGGCGGCTGGGCCGGGATCAGCCTCAGCGTCGCCTCCGTGACGATGCCGAGAGTTCCCTCGCTCCCGACGAACAGCTTGGTCAGCGACAGGCCGGCCACGTCCTTCAGTCGCGGCCCGCCCAGGCGCACGTCCGTCCCGTCCGCGAGAACGACGCGCAGTGCGAGGACGTAGTCGGTGGTGACGCCGTACTTGACGCAGCACAGGCCGCCGGCGTTGGTCGCGACGTTGCCGCCGATCGAGCACATCTCGAACGACGACGGATCCGGTGGATACCAGAGCCCGTGCTCGGCGGCCGCGGCCTTGACCTCCGCGTTGAGCAGTCCCGGTTCGACGACGGCGATCCGCGTGACAGGGTCCACCTCGATCCGGCGCATGCGTTCGGTGCTGACCACCACGCAGCCCGCCACGGCGGTGGCGCCGCCGCTGAGCCCCGATCCCGCTCCGCGCGGGATCACCGGTACCCGGTGCTCGGTCGCCCAGCGCATCACCACCTGGACTTCCTCGGTGGTCGTCGGACGGGCGACGGCGAGGGGGAGGACGGCGTCGGGATCGCGCGCCCAGTCCTGGCGGTAGGAGACCAGGATGTCCGGATCGGTGACGAGGCATCCCTGGGGGAGCGCGTCGGCGAGCGTCGCGAGTGCGTCGTCGGTGACCGTCATCGTGACTCCTGAAATGCGGGTGTCGGAGGCCCCGACGGTAACCCAGCGGGCCACCGGTGTCCTCGAATTGGTCAGGCGTCCAACTGAACCGATTCCGACCCAATTGTTCGGATACCGCTCCAACCTGGACGTTCGGCCTGGAAGCGAGACCCCAATAGTCCATCTGTTAGTTACTTACGCGTAGGAGTCTCACGATGTGGGATCAGGGGGGTGAATTTTTTCCGGGGTCCCGGCGGTGGGGTATGCAACCGGGTCCGGAGGAGAAAATGCAGGTGGGGGCGTCCCGCGAACCGCGAGGAACCGGACGAATCGGGTGTAACACAGGTCACATTCGTCACTCTGTTACCGGATCGTATCGACCAGGCAATGCAAAAACTCACTTCTACGGGTTAGCGTCTTGCATCGTCAAACACCGGCGAGGCGTTACACCCAAACGGAGATTCTCACGAAATGTGAGCTAGAACACGGTTGGGGCCGGGTTTTGCCGCACCGACCCTGGAAGGACCCGCACCGATGAATGCACTCCACCGAGATCCCAGCAGCTACATCTCCGCGATGTTCTCGTACGAGTTCCTCGACGGTGGCATCGACTACGATTCCATCGAACAGATCCACCGTGGCGAGTTCGACGAATGGATCTTCGCACTGGCCGGTTCGGGGTTGTTCACCAACGAGGAGGTTCGGTCCATGGTGCAGGAATGGCGCCTGAACCCGAAGACCCTCCTGAACACGCTCCTCGCCGACGCGGACGAAGTCACCGCCAAGCGCTGCGAGGTCACCTGGGCCGCACTCGACCGCGTCGCCCCGTTCGCTCCGTCCGTGCCGGTCGCCGTCTTCGGCTGAAGGCCTTCCCGCCGCAGGGCTCGCCGTCGTCACACGAGTTCGGTTCGATCTCCGTTCACGACGATCGCCTGATCGTCCGTCAAGGTGCGGTACTCGATGCCGGCGAGCCTCAAAGCGTTGACAGTGCGCCGAACGGCGGCCGCGTCCTCCAAGGGCACGGCGTCTTCGGCCCCTGGAAGCTCCGCAGGCGCGTGATGGGGCACGATCGCGAAGCTCACCACGCCCAGGCCGTCCCAGAGCGGCTCCATGCCGCAGGTTGCGACCACCTCCGCCGGGTCATCGGAGGAGTCGAGGCCGTGCAGCGTCGGTGTCATCACACACGCCCCCGCGCTGTAGCCGGCGTACACCAGCGAATCGCTCAGCAGTAGTTCCGGGATCACCCGGTCCGCCCCACTCCGGGCCATCTGCGCGCGCAACACGAACGTGTTCCCGCCGCGCACCCACAGCATGCCGAACCCCTCCAGCCGCTCCTTCAGCGCGGTGGACCGCGCGTGCCCGTCGCTGCCGATGTAGTCGCGCAGATCCACCTCCTCCGGGGTGAAGCCCAGCCGCGTCAGCGGCATCACGTCACTCACGACCGCGGACGTCCGCGCCGTCCGTGGCCACGCGTCCGCGGCCGCGGCGATCACCCCCACGCGCCCCGGACGGCCGACCAGCGACAGCAGAGGCGCGGGATCCGCACCGAACCGATACGAGGACAGGAACAGGCGCACCGCGGTCAGATCGTGAACGCGAGGTTGTCGACGATCCTCTTGCCCACGGCGGTGTCGCCGCTCAATGCGATCTCGTCGCGGTGATCCGCCGCGGTCGTCCGGCCGCCCGCCAACCGGGTGAAGAGCCGGGAGTCGACGGTCACGGTCGTGGTGGCCTCGGACGGTAGTTCGTCGACCACCGCGGCTCTGCCGTCGACGGCGACGTGAATGTTGCGCGCGAGCGGTCCCGTCAGCTCCAGGGTGATCCTCGACCCGTCCGGGGCCTTGCCGCGCTTGCCGACGAGGAACGCGACAGCGCCCGCGATCTCCTCGAACGCGGTCTCCGCGCGCAGGCCGCCCTCGTTGCCGGGCAGCGCGAGGGCGTCGCGCAGGTCGAGCTCGTGCATCCAGCAGTCGAACACGCGGATGCGCATGAACCGGAGGTAGGGCGCCGGACCGACCGGTGTGGTGGTCTCGGCCTCGAACTCCTCGTCGGTCATCTCGCTCAGCTCCGACCGCCTGCGGGCCACGATCGCCCGGAAACGCTCGAGCATCTCGGGCCCGGAGCACCTCCGGAGTCCCTCGACCCACTCTTCGTTGAACGCACCGATCTCGTTGCGCACGTGCGCGAGGCCGCGGACGTCGATGCTGGTGTGCGGTGCGGAGATTCCGGCAAGCAGTGACTCGGTGCCGATGAGATGCGCGGTCACGTCGTGGACGGTCCACCCGGGCAGCGCGGTGGGCGTGAACCACGCGTCGCCGGACAACGAGGACAGCACCTCGTCGAGTACATCCCACTCCTCGAACAATGCGTCGAGGATCGGTTCCTTCTGCAGGGCATTCACGGGTGGTACGCCTCCTTTTGCCTCAACTCTAGGACCTCCCGCCGGAGCGTCCGAGCATTTTCGCCGCGGGCGGACGAATGCGCCGGTGACGGCGTCGAAGGTCTCCCCGTCCCGGGTTCGTTGTGGTAGACCGATGGTGAGAATCTCCATTAACAAAAGGAGTGCGGATGTTCCCTGGAAACTTCGTGGCGACCACCCCGGACAAGCCCGCTGTCATTCGTCCCTCGACGGGGGAGCGGCTGACCTACCGGGAGTTGGACGAGCGGTCCACCCGCCTCGCACGGCACCTGCGCTCGCTCGGCCTGAAAGTCGGCGACCACCTGGCGCTCGTGTCGAGCAACGATCTCCGGGTCCTCGAGGTGTACTGGGCGGCGCTGCGATCCGGGCTGTACATCACAGTGGTGAACTGGCACCTCACCCCGGAGGAAGCCGGTTACGTCGTGGACGACTGCGGAGCCGAGGTGCTCATCGTGTCCGCCGACGCCGGCGGCGCCGTGCCGCGCGACCCGAATCAGCTTCCCCGCGTCCGGCACCGTCTCGTGTACGGCGGCGTGCTCGACGGATTCGACAGCTACGACGACGCCGTGGAGGCGCAGTCGGCCGAACCGCTCGATTCGCAACCCCGCGGGCAGGACATGCTGTACTCGTCGGGCACCACCGGCAGGCCCAAGGGGATCAAACCCGCTCTACCCGAAGGCGAAGTGGACACCACGATGGATCCGTACACCGCGGTGTTCGCTCCGATGTACGGATTCGATTCCGACACCGTCTATCTGTGTCCCGCACCCCTGTATCACGCAGCGCCGCTGCGCTTCTGCGGCACCATCACCTCCGTCGGCGGCACGATCGTCCTGATGGACCGCTTCGACGCCGAGGAATCGCTGCGGCTCATCGAGGAATACCGGGTGACCCACAGCCAGTGGGTGCCGACGATGTTCGTCCGGATGCTCAAGCTGCCGAAAGATGTTCGCGACAAATTCGACGTGTCGAGTCTGAAGGTGGCCATTCACGCGGCGGCACCGTGCCCGCCCGACGTGAAACTCTCGATGATCGAGTGGTGGGGCCCGGTGATCCACGAGTACTACGCGTCCACGGAGGGTGCCGGTGCCACGTTCATCGACAGCGCCCAGGCCCTTGCCAAGCCGGGATCGGTGGGCCACGACGGGGTCATGGGCATCGTGCACATCTGCGACGACAACGGTGCGGACGTACCCGTCGGTGACATCGGAACCGTCTACTGGGAGAGGGATGAACGGCCGTTCGTATATCACAACGACCCGGCCAAGACCGAATCCGCGACACACCCCGACCATCCGACCTGGACCACGAGCGGCGACATCGGGTACATCGACTCCGACCGCTTCCTCTACCTCACCGACCGCGCCGCGTTCATGATCATCTCGGGTGGGGTGAACATCTACCCGCAGGAGTCGGAGAACGTCCTCACCATGCATCCCAAGGTGTTCGATGTCGCGGTCATCGGCGTGCCCGACGAGGAGATGGGCGAACAGGTCAAAGCCGTCGTGCAACTCGTCGAAGGAGTGGAACCGTCCGATGCCGTCGCCCGCGAGTTACTCGACTACGTCCGCGACCGCGTGAGTCACTTCAAGGCGCCGCGCAGCATCGACTTCTCCGACGACCTGCCGCGCACCCCCACGGGCAAACTCGTCAAGCACAAACTTCGTGCCCGGTACCTGAACGCCGGCTGAATTCCCGCACGTCACCTGTCCCGCACGTCACCTCTCCCGCGCCGAACCGCAGCGCGGGCAGGTGCTCGCGGTGTGATCGGTGAGGAACAACCCGCAGTCGGGGCACACACGGTCGAGCCAGCAGACGGGATCGCCGCCGAGGTCGTCGTCCGGGTCGGTGATGGGCGGGGCCTCGTCGCGCTGGGTGGTCACAACCGTTCCAGCATGTATTCGGCGAGCACCTCGGCGTGACTGTGACTGACGTCCTTCGTCGCGGTCAGGAGAACGATCGGCCGCCCCTGCGCGAGTTCCTGCACCCGCGCGACAGCCTTCCGTCCGCTCGGCGAGTCGAGCTCGTGGACGTACCGCTCGCGGAACTCGCTGAATGCGGCGACGTCGTGCGAGTACCAGTGACGCAGCTCCGTCGACGGCGCGAGGTCCTTGGCCCAGTCGTCGAAATGGAACGCGTCCTTGCGGAGCCCCCGCGGCCAGAGCCGGTCCACGAACAGTCGGAGTCCGTCGCCCTCGGTCGGATGGTCGTAGACCCGCTCGACGACGACCGGTGGATCCGCGGTGACGTCCTCCGCGCTCCGTTCCTTCGATGTGCTCATGGCCGAACCTCCGCTTCCTTGCGGCTGTCTACCGTCAGACTACGACCAAACACCCTGTGACCGGGTTCACAAACGAGCAGAAAGATCTGTGAGAACGACTGTTCGGACTCGATTCAGACGCCTACCCACGGACTTCTCTGTTCCCTACGTCACGCTTTCTCTGGCTACTATCAGCTAACTCAGTCGAGTCGGGGGAAATATTTCCGCTCATCATCGGTTGATCGCCGCTCGTCGCGGCACACACACCATCTACCGCAGGAAGTCGATACATGGATACATCGCAGAGCGCGTCCACTGCGCGCCCGACGGTCGGCGTCGTTCGGGAATCGAACGACGGTGAGCGTCGGGTGGCGTTGGTGCCGAAGATCGTGGCGTCGTTGATCGCCAAGGGCGTCGACGTGGTGGTCGAGTCGGGTGCCGGTTTGGGCGCGCTGATCCCGGACGAGTTGTACACCGAGGTGGGGGCGAAGATCGCCGACCCGTGGTCGGCGGACGTGGTCGTGAAGGTCGCGCCGCCGTCGGACGAGGAAGTGGGCCGGTTGCATGCCGGGCAGACCCTGATCGGGTTCCTCGCCCCCCGCAACCAGGACAATCAGGTCGCCGCGCTGAAGTCTGCCGGAGTGCAGGCGTTCGCGGTCGAGGCGATCCCGCGGATTTCCCGCGCCCAGGTGATGGACGCGCTGTCGTCGCAGGCGAACGTGTCCGGGTACAAGTCGGTGCTGCTCGCGGCGTCGGAGTCGACCCGGTTCTTCCCGATGCTCACCACCGCCGCCGGCACCGTCAAGCCGGCGACGGTGCTGGTGCTCGGTGTCGGGGTCGCCGGTCTGCAGGCGTTGGCGACGGCGAAGCGTCTCGGTGGCCGGGCCACCGGCTACGACGTGCGCCCGGAGGTCGCCGACCAGGTCCGCTCGGTCGGTGCGCAGTGGCTGGATCTGGGGATCGACGCCGCCGGTGAGGGCGGGTACGCCCGCGAGCTGACCGAGGCGGAGCGGGCGCAGCAGCAGCAGGCGCTCGAGGACGCGATCAAGGGCTTCGACGTGGTCATCACCACCGCGCTGGTGCCGGGCCGTCCGGCCCCCCGGTTGGTGACCGCGGCCGCGGTGGAGGGCATGAAGCCCGGCTCCGTGGTGGTCGACCTGGCCGGGGAGACCGGTGGTAACTGTGAGCTCACCGAGCCCGGTCAGACCGTGGTCAAGCACGGGGTGACGATCTGCTCGCCGCTGAACCTGCCCGCCACCATGCCCGAGCACGCCTCGGAGCTGTACTCGAAGAACATCTCCGCTTTGCTCGAGTTGATGCTCGTCGACGGGGCGCTCGCCCCGGATTTCTCGGACGAGGTCCTCGCCGCGTCCTGCGTCACCCGTGAGGAGGGTGTGTCCTAGATGTATACCGAATTGTTGGCGAACATCGCGATCCTGGTGTTGTCCGGGTTCGTGGGGTTCGCGGTGATCTCGAAGGTCCCGAACACGTTGCATACCCCGTTGATGTCGGGCACGAACGCCATTCACGGCATCGTCGTCCTCGGCGCGCTGGTGGTGTTGGGCAAGGTCGACAACCCGCCGTGGGGTCTGCAGGTGATCCTGTTCGTCGCCCTGGTGTTCGGAACGATCAACGTGGTCGGTGGTTTCGTGGTCACCGACCGGATGCTGGCGATGTTCAAGTCCAAGCCCACCGCCCCTGCTGCTGCTGAGAAGGGTGGGGACCGGTAATGGAATACCTCGTCAACGTTCTGTACATCGTGGCGTTCGCGATGTTCATCTACGGTCTGATGGGCCTGACCGGCCCGAAGACCGCGGTCCGCGGTAACCAGATCGCCGCGGTCGGCATGGGCGTCGCGGTGGTCGCGACGTTGATCGCGATCCGGGACACCTCCAACTGGGTACTGATCGTCGCCGGTCTGGTGATCGGTGTGATCCTAGGTGTGCCGCCGGCGTTGCGGACGAAGATGACCGCGATGCCGCAGCTGGTGGCCCTGTTCAACGGTGTCGGTGGCGGCACGGTCGCGCTGATCGCGTACGCCGAGTTCCTGGACTCGGACGGGTTCACCGCCTTCCAGCACGGTGAGTCGCCGACGGTGCACATCGTCATCGCGTCGCTGTTCGCGGCGATCATCGGGTCGATCTCCTTCTGGGGGTCGGTGATCGCGTTCCTCAAGCTGCAGGAAACCCTGCCGGGCCGGCCGATCGGCATCGGCAAGCTGCAGCAGCCGCTCAATGCGGTGCTGCTGATCGGGGCCGTCGCATTGGCGGTGATCATCGGGATCAAGGCGATCGAGCCGACCGGACCCACGTCGCAGTGGTGGATCGTGGGTGTGCTGGTGCTGGCGGCGGTGCTCGGGTTGATGGTGGTGCTGCCGATCGGCGGCGCCGACATGCCCGTCGTCATCTCGCTGCTGAACGCGTTGACCGGGTTGTCCGCCGCGGCCGCCGGTCTGGCTTTGAACAATCAGGCGATGATCGTGGCCGGCATGATCGTCGGTGCGTCGGGTTCGATCCTGACGAACCTGATGGCGAAGGCGATGAACCGGTCCATCCCGGCGATCGTGGCCGGCGGGTTCGGTGGCGGCGGTGTCGCGGCGGCGGTCGGGGACGGGACCGTGAAGACGGCGAAGTCCACCTCGGCGGCGGATGCGGCGATCCAGATGGCGTACGCCAACCAGGTGATCGTGGTCCCCGGCTACGGGTTGGCCGTCGCGCAGGCCCAGCACGCGGTCAAGGACATGGCCAAGCTGCTCGAGTCGAAGGGCGTCGAGGTCAAGTACGCCATCCACCCGGTGGCGGGCCGGATGCCCGGGCACATGAACGTGCTGCTCGCCGAGGCCGACGTCGAGTACGACGCGATGAAGGAAATGGACGACATCAACGACGAGTTCGCCCGCACCGATGTCACCCTGGTGATCGGTGCGAACGATGTCACCAACCCCGCCGCCCGCAACGATCCGTCGTCGCCGATCCACGGGATGCCGATCCTGAATGTGGATCAGTCGAGGTCGGTGATCGTGCTGAAGCGGTCGATGAACTCCGGGTTCGCCGGCATCGACAACCCGCTGTTCTTCGCCGACACCACCTCCATGCTGTTCGGGGACGCGAAGAAGTCGGTCGCCGAGGTCACCGAGGAACTCAAGGCCCTGTAGGCCCTCCGGGCCCGTGCGCCTTTGTGGTAGCGCCAACTACCAGAAAGGCGCACGGGCGCGAAGTGCCTCAGAGGCGCAGACTGCCGCGGTGCCGGGAGAAGGCGATAGCCGCCGTGTCGGGCCGTCGCTCTTCACGCTCGGCGGCCACGGGGGAGTAGAGCATCAGGGTGGACGCCAGTGTCCACCAGATCGCCAAGATGATCAGGCCGGCCGCGAGGCCGAAGATGCCGACGGGTTCGACCAGCGCGGCGGCCCCCGCGACACCGAGGACGACGGCGAAACCCAGGCCCGCGATGACGGGCCGGAACCGCGGTGCCGACACCAGCAGCGCCGAACCGTACAGCGCGGTGACGGCGACGACGTGCCCGCTCGGAAGGAGCACCGACGGCGCATCCGATTCCCACGCCCGGACTGCGGCACTGGTGAGGTTCGCGCCGATACACAGCAGCAGTACCGCACCCATGCCGTACGAAAGTTTTCGCATCGCCGCGACGATGGCGAGGACCACGGTCGCTGCGAGCACCGTGGTGACGTCGATCGCCTGGATCACAGGTTCGGCGACGGGTCGGAGTGCCTCCGGGAGGACGAGACCCGACGATTCGGGGCGGATGAGGTAGAGCGCGCACAGTGCCACCACACCCGCCGCGGCGAAGGCGAGGCGACGAACACTGCGACGCAGCCTGCTAGTCGATTCGGTCACGCCACACAGTGTGCCAACCGACGCTGAACGATCGATGAGAGGCCGCTGTGAGGTCGGTGAACGGTCCTGTCCGTGCGGCGAACGTGTCAGGTGCGCCGGACCGCCCCCGCGAACGTGGCAGCCACCAGCACGCAGGTCAGCGGCACCACCATCGCGACGGTCAGCGGAACCACCTGGGTGATCCAGCCGATGGTGGCCGGGCCGGCGAGGAATCCGACGTACCCCAGCCCGACCACACGGGACATGTTGGTGCCCGCGGAACCCGCGCCGAGGTTGCCCGCGGCGGTGAAGATCTGCGGCACGCAGCCCGACAATCCCAGGCCGAACAGCGCCCAGCCCAGGACGGTGAGCGGGAGCAGTCCCGAGACGACGACGAGCAGCATTCCGACGGCCGCGATCAGGGTGCCGTAGCGGACGACGGCGACGGGACCGAGCGCGCCGCTCACGCGATCCGCGGTGAACCGGCCCACCGTCATCATCACCGAGAACGCTCCGAACGCGAGGGCGGCGACGGAATCGGACGTTCCGAGGTGCTCCTTGACCTGCAGGGTGCTCCAGTCGTTCGCGACCCCTTCCGACAGCATGAGGACGAAGGCGATGCCACCGAGTGCGAGGACCCGCGTGGACAGCCGGCCCTGTGCCTTCTCGGCGGGAGCGGTGTCGTGCCGAGAGCGGGGACGGTCGGCCATCAGCCACCGCGAGCCCGCGGCGACGGTGACGACCCCGACACCGCCGGCGACCAGCAGCGCCGTCACGGGTGCCCATCCGGCGGCGAGCGTCGCGGCCCCGAGCAGCGATCCTGCCACCCCGCCCACGGAGAACAGGGCGTGGAACGCCGACATGATCGGACGCCCGTACCGCTGCTCGACTTCGACGGCCTGCGAGTTCATCGACACGTCCAGTGCGCCGTTCGCGAAGCCGAACACGAGCAGGGCGAGCCCGAGTTGCCAGGCCGCGGAGGCCAGCCCGGGACCCACGGTGGCGGCCGACAGTACGAGTCCGGCGATGATCACCATCCGCCTGCTGCCGAATCGGTCGGCCAGCGGACCGCTGACCTGCATGCCGCCGATCGCACCGACCGCCAGCAGGAGCAGCAGCGAACCCAGCGTGGAGTGGCTGATACCGGTCCGATCCTCGATCGCCGGAATGTGCACGACCCACATGCCGAGCAGGAACCCGTTGATCCCGAAGATTCCGAACGTTCCCGCACGAGCCCGGCGGAGCGGCTCGTCCACTGGTGCGCGGGTGTCGACCGCGGACGCTCGGGAGGTACTCACCGACCAAACGTACCGAGGATCAGAGGTGCGCGAGCAGTGAGGCGGGATCGTGCAGCATCGCCGCGACGGACGACAGGAACCTCGACCCCTGCTCGCCGTCGACCACTCGGTGATCGAACGACACGCTCAGGGTGGTGACCCACCGCACCGCGAGATCGTCCTCGTGCACCCACGGTCGCCTGGTGACGCTGCCCAGGCACAGGATGGCCGATTCGCCGGGGTTGAGGATCGGCGTGCCCGCGTCGACACCGAACACTCCGACGTTGGTGATCGACACCGTCCCGCCGGTGAGCTGCGCGGGTTCGGCTCTGCCGCTGCGCGCGGTCGCGGTCAGTTCGGTGATCGCGCGGCACAGTTCGAGCAGACTCAGCGACTGCGCCTCCTTGATGTTCGGGATGACCAGACCGCGGGGTGTGGCCGCGGCGATGCCGAGATTGACGTAGTGCTTGGTGACGATCTCCTGGTTCTCCTCGTCCCACGACGCGTTGAGGCTGGGGTTCTCCCGCAACGCGACGATCATCGCCTTCGCCACCAGACTCAGCGGTGTCACCGACAATCCGTCGAATGCGGGGAGGTCCCGCAGGCGCTCGAGCAGTTCCACCGACCGGGTCACGTCGACGGTCACGAATTCGGTGACGTGCGGGGCGGTGAACGCGCTGCGGACCATTGCCGCCGCGGTCTGCTTCCGGATGCTGCGGATCGGGGTGCGGGTCTCGCGCTCCGACGGCTCCGGCGAGTCCGGTGTCGACGGCACCGCCTGCCCGACCGAACCCGCATGGGATTCCACGTCAGTCCGGGTGACGGCACCGGACGGCCCCGTCCCCGCGACGACGGCGAGGTCGACTCCGAGTTCACGTGCGGCGACCCGGGCTGCCGGCGAGGCGTCGGGGCGCCGACGGTCCGGGCCGGACGTGCCGGTTTCCGGAGCGGTCACCAGCTTCCGCCGGGCCCGTTTGCTCTCGGCAGCGGCCTCGGGCCCGTATCCCACCAGAACGGGCGTGCGCGTGGGAGGTTCCTCGGTGGCCGCATCCGTCGCGATCCGGATGATCGGCGTCCCGACCGGCACGGTCGCACCGGCCGAAACCAGCAATTCCTCCACGACACCCGCGTACGGCGAAGGCAACTCGACGAGCGCCTTCGCCGTCTCGACTTCTCCGATCACCTGATTGAGTTCGATCGTCTGGCCCACCTCGACGGCCCAGGAGACCAGTTCGGCCTCCGTCAGGCCCTCACCGAGATCGGGTAGGCGGAATTCTTGCGCCAACGGACGGCTCCTCTCCTCCGATGGGTGCGATCAGGCCGCGAGGCTGCGATCGACCGCGTCGAGCAGGCGGTCGGCGTCCGGCAGATGGTGCAGTTCCAGCTTCGCCGGGGGATACGGAACGTCGAATCCGCCGACCCTCAGGACGGGCGCGTCCAGCTGGTAGAAGCACCGCTCGGAAATGCGGGCGGCGATCTCCGCGCCCAGGCCGAGGAACGTCGGCGCCTCGTGCGCGACGACGAGTCTTCCGGTCTTGCGTACCGACTCCTCGATGGTGTCGAAGTCGATCGGCGACAGGGAGCGCAGGTCGATCACCTCGAGGGAGTGCCCCTCGTCGGCGGCGATGGACGCGGCCGACAGGGCCGTCGGCACGACGGAGCCGTACGCGACGATGGTGGCGTCCGTGCCCTCCCGGGTCACCCGGGCCCGATGCAGCGGCAGGTCCGGTTCGGCGTCCACGTCGAATTCGGCCTTGTCCCAGTACCGCCGCTTCGGTTCGAAGAACACCACCGGGTCGTCCGCCGCGACGGACTGCTGGATCATGTGGAAGGCGTCCGCCGGGTTGCTGGGTGTGACGACGCGCAGTCCGGCGGTGTGGGCGAAGTATGCCTCCGGCGACTCCGAATGGTGCTCGACCGCACCGATGCCGCCGCCGTACGGGATCCGGATCGTGAGGGGCGCGGTGACCCGGCCCTGTGTGCGGTAGTGAATCTTGGCCACCTGGGACACGATCTGGTCGAACGCGGGGTAGACGAAGCCGTCGAACTGGATCTCGCAGACGGGCCGGTAACCGCGCAGGGCCATGCCGAACGCGGCGCCGATGATGCCGGACTCGGCGAGTGGGGTGTCGATGACCCGGTTGTCGCCGAAATCCTTCTGCAGGGTGTCGGTGACGCGGAAGACACCGCCGAGGCGTCCGACGTCCTCACCCATGATCACGACCTTGCGGTCGTGTTCGAGGGCGCGTCGGAGGCCCGCGTTGAGTGCGGCGCCGAGCGAGAGCGTGGTGGTGGTCATGACAGTGCCTCCTCGATGCCGGCGAAGCCCGCGAGGTACGCGGCGTACTGCTCGCGTTCCTCCTCGATGAGTGGGTGGTCGGTGGAATACACGTGCTCGAACAGATCGAGCGGCTGGGGATCGGGCGCATCGATGGTCCCGGACCGCAGTCGCGCCGCGACGTCGTCGGCGGTGGCCTGCGCCCCGGCGAGGAACGTGTCGTCGAGCAGGCCTTCCCGGTCGAGGAGGCGCCTCATCCGGTCGATCGGGTCGCGGGCCTTCCAGACCTCGGTCTCGGCCGCCGCCCGATACCGGGTGGGATCGTCCGACGTGGTGTGGGGGCCCATCCGGTACGTGACGGCCTCGATGAACGTCGGCCCACTGCCTTCGCGCGCCCGCTGAGTGGCTTGGCGGGTGACCGCGAGGACCGCGAGGACGTCGTTGCCGTCCACCCGGAGGGCGGGCATGCCGTAACCGGCGGCGCGCTGCGCGATGGGGACGGGACTCTGCAGGTGGACCGGTTCGCTGATCGCGAACTGGTTGTTCTGGCAGAAGAATACGACCGGCGCGTTGAAGCTCATCGAGAAGCCGAGGGCCTCGGCGAGGTCGCCCTGACTGGTGGCGCCGTCGCCGAAGTAGGCGATCGTCGCGATCTCCGCGCCGTCCAGGTGGGCGCCCATGGCGTACCCGGTGGCGTGCAGCCCCTGGGAGCCGACGACGATCGCGGGATTCGTCACGTTCACGGAACTCGGATCCCACGCGGAATGGGCGCATCCCCGCCACATGCGGGTCATCACCCCCGGGTCCACACCCCGGCAGTAGGCGACGGCGTGTTCGCGGTAGCTGATGAACGCGTAGTCGTCGGGGCGGAGGGCGCGGGCGGAGCCGACCTGTGCGGCTTCCTGCCCGAGCAGGGGAGCCCAGAGTCCCAGTTCGCCCTGGCGTTGCAGCGCGACCGCTTCGACATCCATCCGACGCACGACCACGAGGTCTTCGTAGAGGCCGCGCAGTTGATCGGGTCCGATGTCGCGGACCAGGCTCGTGTAGTCGGGTCTGAAGACCCGTCGGCCGTCCGGCTGGATGAGCTGGACCGGATAGGCAATCTTGTCGACCATCGGGGTCACCTCGTGTTGTCGAGTCCGTGAACCTTGTGGGTCCGTAGGAGACGGGTACTGCGGTAGGGCAAGTGTGTGTCCTACTTCACAGCATCCACGAGAACGCGAAGTGCGCAAGTGGCACCGCTGACGTCGAGCAGAATGCCCAGTTTTCGGGGTGGCAAGGGTGTCATGCTGCGTCTAATGACCAATCGGACATCACCGACGCCAGGTTGTTGCTGCAAGGGTCCGAGAACCCCGGATCACCCCGCGAACACGAACCCGATCGAGGCGAGGACGGCCAGCATCGCGAGGTAGACCGCGGGCATTGCGACGGCCCGGGTGTCGGGGTTGCCGTAGTCACCGTGTCGGACGTGAAAGGCGATTGCGCACAGGAGGAGAATCAGCAGCGCCACCGTCGAGATCACTCCCAGTAGTGTCCAGTAGAGGCCGGCGAGAACACCGACACCGCCGGCGAGTTCCGCCACGCCGATCAGCCGGACCTGTTGCCTGCTCAGGCCCCGGGATTGCAACCCCGTCCACGCGGTTCCCTTCAGTCTCAGCTTGGGAATGCTCACGGCGACGGCACTCACGGCGAGGAGCACGCCGCACACGATGAGGAAAACTTCCACGTCGGTCCCTCCAGTTCCGGCCGAATCGGCCTCACTGTTGCCACCCTAGGGCCGCGACCTGCGGCGCGGACCGGTTCCCTCCGCATCGGGCTTCCGAGCGGTTAGCATCGAGCGCGTGAATGCTGTGGGGCTGAACGAAGATGCCGTTTCTGCGTGGATTGCCGGACTCGGTGTGGGAGCGATCGCGCCGCTGAGCTTCGAGAGGATCGGGAACGGTCAGTCGAATCTCACGTACGCGGTCAGTGACGCGGGTGGTGGTCGGTGGGTGTTGCGGCGGCCACCGCTCGGACATCTGCTCGCGTCGGCGCACGACGTGGTCCGCGAACACCGGATTCTGTCCTCTCTCCAGGGATCCGACGTTCCGGTGCCGAAGATCCTCGGGCTCACCGACGATCCGGAGGTCACGGACGCGCCGCTCGTGCTGATGAGCTATGTCGCAGGGGTGGTGATCGACAATGTCGGTGTGGCGAAGAAGCTGACACCCGAGCAGAGGAATGCCGTCGGGCTGGCGATGCCGAAGGCTCTCGCAAAGATCCATGCGGTTGATCTCAAAGATGCCGGGCTGGAGGATCTGGCCAGCCACAAGCCTTACGCGGCACGGCAGTTGAAGCGCTGGAGGGATCAGTGGGAGAAGTCCCGTACCCGTGACGTCCCGGCGATCGAGGACCTGGCGGGCATACTCGAGCGCAACATGCCGGAGCAGACCGAACTGTCGTTGGTGCACGGTGATTTTCACCTGAGCAACGTCATCACCTCGCCCGAGGAGGGTGAGGTGGTCGCGGTGGTCGACTGGGAACTGTGCACGCTGGGCGACCCCCTCGCCGACGTCGGCGCGTTGCTGGCCTACTGGCCCGAGGCGGGCGACGCGGACGCCGGACCGTTCCCCGCCTCCACTCTGGAGGGTTTCCCCACCCGGGCCGAACTCGTGGAGGCCTACGTCCACAACACGAAACGCGATGTCACTCAGGTGGGGTACTGGCACGTTCTGGCGTTGTGGAAGCTGGCGATCATCGCCGAAGGCGTCCTGCGCCGGGTGATCGACGACCCCCGGAACAAGGCCGAGACCGGTGCGCCCACGGTCGCGCTGATCGACGGCATCATCGCCCGGGCGGTGGCCACGGCGGAGGCCGAGGGACTGCGCTGATCCCCCTGGTGGTGCCGGACGTTCAGACGGCGTCCGGTGTCACCAGAAGGGTTGCAGCGCTCCGGATTTCGGCAGGAATCGGCACCGGCCTGCGGATCTTCGCGTCCACGTACACGTGCACGAAGCGGCCGAGAGCTGCGAGTTCGAGCGCGTCGTCGTTCTCGCGGAAGATCGCGAGCGCATACACGATGCTCCGGGTGCCCAGCTTCTCGATGGACAACCCCACCTGCAGACGGTCCGGGAAGGTGAGTTCGCTGACGTACTTGCAGGACGTCTCGGCGACCACACCGATGGCGGGCAGATCGCGGATGTCGGTGCCCGTCGTCGCGATCAGCCAGCCGTTGACGGCCGTGTCGAAGTACGAGTAGTACGTGACGTTGTTGACGTGCCCGTAGTGGTCGTTGTCCTCCCAGCGGGTCGGCACCGGCCACAGGGCGGGGAAGTCGGCGGCGGTCGGCAGGGCGGGGGCGTCGTCGTGTTTCACCGTGCCGACCCTAATGCCACGGATCGCCGGGACCACCCGTCGGGCAGAATCGCGTCCTATGTCTGTGCCCGACAGCGATGTGCGTTCACCCGATTCCGCGGCCCAGCCGATCAGCGCCGGAATCGTCACCGCCCTGGTGGGCTTCACCAGTTCGTTCGCGGTCGTACTCACCGGACTGACGGCGGTGGGCGCGAATTCCACCGAGGCCGCGTCGGGACTGCTGGCGCTGTGTGTGACGCAGGCGCTCGGCATGTTGTGGATGTCGCGGCACTACCGCATGCCGATCACGCTGGCGTGGTCGACGCCGGGCGCCGCTCTCCTCGCCGGCGCGGGGACGGTGAGCGGCGGCTGGCCCGCCGCGGTCGGGGCGTTCGTCGTCGTGGGGGCGGCGGTGATTCTCACTGGGCTGTGGCCGCGGCTGGGACGGCTCATCGCGGCCATCCCTCCGGCGTTGGCGCAGGCGATGCTCGCGGGGGTGCTGCTGCCGCTGTGCCTGGCGCCGGTACTGGCGCTGCGTGACGCACCGCTGGCCGTCGCGCCCGTGGTTCTCGTGTGGCTGGTTCTGCAGCGGCACTCGCCGCGGTGGGCGGTGCCGGCGGCGTTCGCGGCTGCCGCAGTGGTGATCGCGATCGGTCTCGCCTCCGGCAGCGACGGACTGGACACCAGCGCGCTCCTGCCGAGACTCGACGTCACGGCACCGGCGTGGACGTGGCAGGCGACGATCGGGATCGCGATCCCGCTGTACATCGTGACGATGGCGTCCCAGAACATCCCCGGGACCGCCGTCATGAATTCCTTCGGCTACCGGGTGCCGTGGCGGCCGGCCATGCTGGTGACCGGTGTCGGGACCCTGGTGGGCGCGCCCGCGGGCGGTCACGCCATCAACCTCGCCGCCATCAGCGCCGCCCTCGCCGCCGCGCCGTCCGCACATCCCGATCCCAGGAAGCGCTGGGTCGCGGCCTTCACGGCAGGCTGGGCCTACCTGGTGCTCGCCGCGTGTTCCGCAGCGGTGGCCACGCTCATCGCCGCGGCCCCCGAGGGCGTCGTGGAGGCGGTCGCCGGCCTCGCCCTCCTCGGCACCCTCGGCGGGGCACTGGCCTCCGCCCTCGACGACGTCCGCGAACGGGAAGGCGCCGTCGTCACCTTCCTGATCGCCGCGTCGGGGGTGAGCATCCTCGGCATCGGGTCCGCGTTCTGGGCGCTGGTCGCCGGATTGATCGTGCGGGTCGCGGTGAGTTCGCGGCGATAATGGGGTGATGACCACCATCGAGGTAGTGCACGGTGACATCACGACGGTCGAGGTCGACGCGATCGTCAACGCCGCCAACTCCGGACTGCTCGGGGGTGGTGGAGTGGACGGCGCCATCCACCGGGCCGGCGGACCCGAGATCCTCGCCGAATGCAGGCACCTGCGGGCCACCACGTTCCAGGATGGACTCCCGGCGGGACAGGCGGTCGCGACGACGGCGGGCCGGTTGCCGGCCCGATGGGTGATTCACACCGTCGGCCCCGTGTATTCCGCTACGGACGATCGGTCGGCCACCCTGCGCAGCGCCTACATCACCAGCCTGGCGGTGGCATCCGACCTCGGTGCCCTGTCCGTTGCGTTCCCGCTGATCTCGTCCGGGGTGTACGGCTGGCCCGCGGACGACGCCGTCCGGCAGGCGGTCGGTGCCGTCCGTGAGTCGGACGCCGGAATTCCCCGGGTGCTGTTCGTGGCGTTCGACGCACGGATGGCGTCGCTGCTGCGCGGCGAGGTGGGGTGACGGCGCTGAACACCGATCTCGCGTATCTGACGGCAGGACTGGCTCTTCTGCTGGCCGCCACCGTTCCGCGCCTGTTCCAGGACCGTGCCGTCTCGGCGCCGCTGATCGTCCTGGCGGTCGGAGCGGGGGGCGGCCTGCTTCTCGGCGAGTCGGGAACGGACACCCTGTCGCCGGCACTGCATCCCGCCGTGACGGAACACTTGAGCGAAACCTGCGTCATCGTCGCCTTGATGGGCGTGGGACTGGCGATCGACAGACCACTGGGCTGGCGCACGTGGAATTCGACGTGGCGTCTGCTGCTGATCGCGATGCCTCTCGGTATCGCAGCTGTCGCGCTGCTCGGCTGGTGGGTGGCGGCATTGACCCCCGCCGTCGCGATCCTGCTCGGGGCAGTCCTCGCGCCCACCGACCCGGTTCTGGCGTCCGACGTGCAGGTCGAAGGTCCCACGTCGGGCGGCGAGTCCCATCAGGAGGACGACGAGGTCCGGTTCGCGCTCACCTCGGAGGCCGGGCTCAACGACGCTCTCGCCTTCCCGTTCGTGTATCTGGCGCTGTTCATGATCGGCAAAGGGCCGATCGAGCAATGGATCGTGCAGTGGGCGGCCTGGGAACTGATCGGAAAGGTCGTCATCGGCGCAGCCCTGGGGTGGATTGCCGGTGATTTGTTCGGCCGCGCGGTCTTCCGCTTCCCGATCACACACATGCGCCTGGCCGAACGCAGCGAACCCATCTTCGCGCTCGCCGCCACGTTCGCCGTCTACGGACTCACCGAACTGGCCGGGGGATACGGCTTTCTCGCCGTCTTCGCCTGCGCCGTCGCCATTCGTCGGACGGAGCGGGCCCACGACTACCACGCCGAGATGCACAGCCTGATCGAACAACTGGAACACGTGCTCACCCTCGCCGTCCTGCTCCTGCTGGGGGTGGCACTCAGTTCCGGTCTGCTGACCGGACTGACGTGGGGCGGGGTTCTCGTCGCGGCAGCCCTCGTGTTCGTCATCCGGCCGGTGGTGGGATGGCTTTCGCTGCTGGGCTGCGAGGAGATGTCCGGCCCCGAGCGCCGGGTCACCGCATTCTTCGGGGTTCGCGGAATCGGGTCGATCTACTATCTCGCCTACGCCGCTGCGGAAGCCGGCGTGGACGACGAGAAGTGGTTGTGGTCGACGGTGGCCTTCACCGTCGTCCTCTCCGTCCTCGTCCACGGGGTGAGTGCGACGCGGGTGATGCGCCTGCTCGATCTTCGCAGGGAAGGCGGTGCAGTCGCGGACCGATAGCGTCGCGACTGCACCGCTCGACCAGGGGTGGCCTGTTCCGGCTGTTTACTCATTGCGCACGGCGGAGGTGCGCGCCGTGTCTGCCGGGTGCTCCGAGTCCTCGGCTGGGTGGACGAGGACGGGCGGCGCCGCCGAGACCACCGAGGGAGTGGGCCGGTTGCCGGCCTTGATCTCGTTGAACAGGATGTTGAGCAGCACCGCGACGATGCTGGCCGCGCTGATTCCCGAGTCGAAGACGATGTGCACCCATTCCGGGAAGACCGAGTAGAACTCGGGCACCGCGATCGGTATCACACCGAATCCGAGGGCCACCGCGACGATCACCAGGTTGAGGTTGCCGTCGTACGACACCTTGGACAGGGTCCGGATTCCGCTCGCGGCCACCGAACCGAAGAGGACGATCCCCGCACCGCCGAGGACGGGCAGCGGCACGGAGGCCACCAGCCGGCCCAGGACGGGGAACAGTCCGAGAGCGAACAGAACCGAACCGCCGACCGCGACAACGTATCGGCTCTTGATCCCGGTGATCGCGACGAGCCCGACGTTCTGAGCAAACGCGCTGGCCGGGAACGTGCCGAACACCGGTGCCACGGTGGTGGCGAGCATGTCGGCGCGGAGACCGTCGCCGACCCGGCGAGCATCGACCTTCGTTTCCACGATCTCGCCGACCGCGAGGATGTCGGCCGTCGTCTCGGTCATGATCACGAGGATCACCACGGTCATCGAGATGATCGCGCCGATCTGGAACAGGGGAGTGCCGAACGAGAACACCTGCGGCAGTTCGAAGATCGCGCCCTTCCCGACGGCGCCGAAGTCGGCCTTGCCGATCAGTGCGGCGAACAGGGTTCCCACGACGATGCCGATCAGGATGGACAGCCGCGACAGGGTTCCCTGGACCAGCCGGCTCACCAGCAACACGACGAACAGGCTGAATCCGGCGAGCCCGATGTTGGACATCGACCCCCAGTCCGGGGCCTTGGCGTTGCCGCCCATCGCCCAGCGCACCGCGACCGGCAGGAGGGAGATGCCGATGACCGTGATGATCGACCCGGTGACGACGGGCGGGAAGTAGCGCACGATCCTGCAAAAGAACGGGCTGATCAACAGGCCGATCACGCCGGCGACCATGATGGCTCCGAACACTGATCGCAGTCCGCCCGGACCGCTGGCCACCGCCACCATGGTGGACACCGAGGCGAAGGAAATGCCCTGCACCAGGGGAAGTTTTGCCCCGAGATAGGGGACGCCGAGGGTCTGCAGCAGTGTGGCCGCGCCGCTGACGAACAATGCCGCCGACACGAGCAGCCCGATCTCGACGCCGGTCAGACCGGCGGCGCCGCCGACGATCAGGGGGGGCGCGATCACGCCGCCGTACATCGTCAGGATGTGCTGCAACCCGTAGACGTACGACTTTCCGAGTGGCAACCGCTCGTTCTCGGGTCCGGGAGTTCCGGCAACCCGGTGTCCGATCCGTTTCATCGCCGCGCTCCTAGCAGAATCCGGGAACGGAATCCCAGGCGCAGCCGGCGTCGGGAGCGTCCTCGCGCTCGACGGTCGCGTCGATCAACCCGTAGGGGCGGTCGGCCGCGAAGAACACCTCGCCGGGGTTCTCGAGTCCGAACGGTTCCAGGTCGACGAGGAAGTGGTGTTTGTTCGGCATCGAGAACTTCACCTCGGCGATCTCGGGGTGCGCCTCGAGCACCGCCGAACCCATCTGGAACAGGGACTGCTACAGCGCGAGCGAGTGCGTCGTGGCGAACGCCTCCAGCATGACTGCCCGCACGTTCTCGAAGGTCTTGTCGAAGTCGACGTCGGTGGTGAGGTACCGCCACCGGGCGCTCACCGACGTCGCGAGGATCCGGTCGGACGTTTCCTGCAGGGTGGTGTACTTGTCCTTCGGGTAGCCCCGGAACTCCGAGCCCGTCGACTTCAGCACCACCATGTTGCTGAGCCCGGACACGATCCATGTCCGGTCGCCGTCGATGGTGACCACGGTGTTTCGCCGTTCGTCGCTCGATCGGACGAAGGAATGGTCGTGGCCCTCGCCGTCGACCGGGATCCGTGCCCACGAGTACTGCTCGATCTCCCATCGGCCGCCGGTGATCCACTCGAATTCCCCGGTGAAGTGCTGACCGAGTCGCATGGCGAACGTCTCGATCGGGCCGACGCCGTCGCGGGCGAACGCGTACACCGTGTTCTACTGGGTGTCCGTGGCCACGACGTGCGCGTTGTCGCCTTCGGTGTGCACCGCGTCGAGGTCGCCGCGCAGTTGCGACGTCACGGTGACGTCTTCGATCTCGTGTCGCTTCGTGTCCCGCGTGATCTTGACCAACCGGACTTCTGCCTTGCCGTACTGGTTCTGGCCGAGCACGATCTTGCTCATGATTAGCTCCCTCGGTAGGTCGAGTATGCGAACGGGCTGAGAAGGACTGGTACGTGGTAGTGCTGTTCGCTGTCGGTCAGAGCGAACGTGATGGTGATGTCGGGGTGGAACGCCGGACGGCCCTTCGCGGCGAAGTAGCGTCTGGTGTCGAAGACGATCCGGTAGGTGCCCGGATCGAGTCGGGCGGGGCCCAGGGTTGTGACGCGTCCGTCGTCGTCGGTGACGGCGTCGGCCACGGTGATCCATGCGGAGTCGCGCTGGACCGTCAGCGATACCGGCACTTCCCGCGCGGGCATGCCTTCGGCCGCATCCAGCACGTGGGTGGTGACCTGGCTGATCTCGCTCATGCGTCCAGCATCCCGGCGAGACGACGTGCGGCGATGTCGCGCAGTTCCTCTGCGACAACGGCTAATTCGCTGGCCTCGCTGTTGAGTAGCCGGCTGTCGAGTGCGGTGTCGTGACAGGGGTCACAATTCATGTCAAGACCCAAAATTGAATTGATCCAGATTCGGATGCGAGTGCGATCCGTGGCGTGCTGGAGTCATGACGTGTGAAAGCTGTTGTAGAACAACAGCATATAAACACAGTCGCGCCGAATTGCGGGTCCCTAGTCTTTGCCGCCCGCATCGTGATCGAACAGGCGGGGAAACACGAACCACAGCGTCGCGAACATCAGCGCGGCCACCACGCCGATCACGATCGCGACCGGACCGCCCACTGCCACTTCGGCAATCAGGAGCACGGTGCCGGTCATGGCTGCGGCGAGAAATCCGACACCCCACAGTGCGAACAGGTTGGCCCTGCGCAGGATGTCGACCCGGCGGCCCTGGCGGAACAGCACCCGGTGCCAGACCGCCGGGGCGATGAGCAGGGCCGAGGACACCGTTGCCAGGAGCACCGTGACGAGATGGAGCATGCGCAGGCCGAACGGCTGCTCCTCGTACGCCTCGGTGAAGGCGACCGCGAGGAGGAAGGCGAACAGGATCTGCACGCCCGCCTGCGCGACACGGAGTTCCTGAAGGAGCTCGCTGAAGTTGCGTGCGAGCCGTTGCGCGGGTGTCTCGGCGGTGCTCACCTCACGACCGTGAGTACTCGGAGGCCCGGCGGATCTCTTCGGGGGACGGGCGGACGCCGGTGTAGAGCACGAACTGTTCCGCGGCTTGCAGCGCGATCACCTCGGCGCCGGTGATGACGGTCTTGTGGCGTTCGGCCGCGGCACGGATCAGCGGCGTCGCGGCGGGCATGGCAACCACGTCGAACACGGCCTCCGCCGCGTCGATCGCGTCGAGTTCGAACGCCAGATCTTCGGCTTCGGGACCGCCCGCCATGCCGACGGGGGTGGCGTTGATCAGGAGCCCCGGCCGTGCCGCGCCGAGTTCGGGTTGCCAGTCGAATCCGTACTGCTTCGCGAGGGCGCCGCCCGTCGTCTCGTTGCGGGCGACCACGGTGACGTCGGTGAAGCCGTAGTCGCGCACGGCGGCGACCACAGCTTTGGCCATTCCGCCGCTCCCGGCCACCGCCACGGACAGCGAGTGGTGCAATGCGTTGTCGCGCAACAGGTTCGCGATGGCCTGGTAGTCGGTGTTGTAGGCGTGCAACACCCCGTCCTCGTTGACCACCGTGTTGACGGATTCGATGACCGACGCCGATTCGTGCATCACGTCGACGTACTCGATGATCCGCTCCTTGAACGGCATGGAGACACCGGCACCGCGGATCCCCAGCGCGCGGATGCCGCCGACCGCAGCCTGGAGGTCGTTGGTGGTGAACGCTTTGTAGACGAAATTGAGGCCCAGCTCGCCGTACAGATAATTGTGAAACCGGGTGCCGATGTTGCTCGGTCGGCCGGAGAGCGAGATGCAGAGAAGAGTGTCTTTGTCGAGCTGGTTCATCCGGTAAATACTAGTAGTGGGCTCCCATCCGTGCGCGTTCTCAGCTCCGAATACACGGTGACGACGACAAAGGAGCAGGGCTGCGATGACGACGACGATCGGTGACCGGCACGAGGCGGCGCGGACGCCCCGGAGACGGCGGCACCTGCTCTCCCGCGCGCTCGCCGGAGTGATCGCCGCCGGCATCGTGCTCGGGGTGGGCGAACTGCTGTCGGTGCTGATCGACCCGAACTCGTCGCCGTTCTATGCGGTCGGATCGACGACGGTGGACCGCAGTCCCGCCTGGGCTCGCGAGTTCGCGATCGACACGTTCGGAACCAACGACAAACCCGCCCTGTTCGTCGGCATGACGATCCTCATCGTGCTCCTTGCCGCGATCGCGGGCATCGTCGAGCGTCCCCGCGCCCCGTTCGGCAGCGCGATCCTGGCGGCTCTCGGGCTGGTGGGAATCTACGCCTCGACCCAGCGCCCCAGCGCCACGTGGATGTGTGCGCTGCCGACCGTGGTGGGGGTCGTCGCCGGCATCGCGGTTCTGCGGGTGCTGACGGCCGCCGCGCGGGCACCCGAGCACTCGGACGCCGAGGATTCGTGGTTGCCGCGCCGAACTTTTCTTCTGCTGGCCGCGGCCGCCGCCGCGACCGCCGCGGCCGCGGGAGCCGCCGGCCGGTACCTCGGGCAGCAAGCCGCGGGAGCTCTGGACAACCGTAGCGCCTTCGCCGTTCCCGAGGTGACGGACCGGGCGGCCCCGATCGCTCCGGGCACCGACATCGACGTGCCGGGCGCCACCCCGTTCGTCACGTCGAACGAGGAGTTCTACCGGATCGACACCGCACTACGGGTCCCACGGTTGACGACGGACGACTGGAAACTGCGCATCCACGGCATGGTGGACCGCGAGGTCACGCTGACGTGGGACGACCTGGTCGCGAGGACGCCCGTGGAACGGGTGGTCACGCTGACGTGCGTGTCCAACGAGGTCGGCGGAAACCTCGCCGGCAACGCCACGTGGATCGGCTACCCGATCAAAGACATCCTCGACGAGGCCGGGGTGCACCCCGACGCCGACATGCTGCTGTCCACGAGTAGCGACGACTTCACGGCGGGCACCCCGGTCGAGGCCTTGCGGGACGGACGCGACGCGATCCTCGCGGTGGAGATGAACGGTGAGCCGTTGCCGTTCGAACACGGTTATCCGGTGCGGCAGGTGGTCCCCGGTCTCTACGGCTACGTGTCGGCCACCAAATGGGTGGTGGATTGGGAACTCACACGCTTCGACAAGGCGGAGGCCTACTGGACGAAGCGCGGATGGTCCGCGAAAGGTCCGATCAAGACCGCGTCCCGGATCGACGTGCCCGCATCGTTCACGCCCACCGCGCCGGGGCCGATTCTCGTCGCCGGAACCGCCTGGGCACAGCACCGCGGCATCGAGAAGGTGGAGGTGCGGGTCGACAACGGCGAATGGCAGACCGCGACCCTCGCCCCGCAGTACACCATCGACACCTGGCGGCAATGGACCTGGGAGTGGCAGGCCACATCCGGACTGCACACCCTCCAGGTGCGGGCCACGGATCTGGAGGGCAACGTTCAGGTAGAGGAGCGGACGCCGCCGATCCCGGGTGGCGCCACCGGCTGGCACACGCGTTCCTTCACCGTGTCCTGAAGCACCGCCTTCTGAGGTGCTCACGGACACCGCTCCGCCACCTCGGCGAGCGCGTCGCGGTCCGCCAGCGTCACCGGAAGCCCGTACTCCACCGCCACCGACAGGTACTTGCCCGCGTAGAAGCAGTGGTACGCCGGATTCGGCGGAAGCCAGTCCTGCGGGGTCCGGTCGCCCTTGTCCTGATTGTCCGCACCGTTGACGGCCAGCAGGTTGAACGTGACGTCGTTGGCGAACCGCAGCCGACGCTCGGGCGACCACGTCGACGCGCCCATGTCCCACGCCGCCGCCAAGGGGTAGACGTGGTCGATCTGAACGGCTTTCGCGTCGGCTCGGTCGAATTGGAGCACCTCGCCGGAATACGGATCGGCGAGGACCCCGCTCAGCACCACGCAGCCGCGGGTGCCGTCGCGGAACGCCACCGAGCGGAGATCGAGCGCGAGAACGTTGTTGCGGGTGTCGCACCCGTCGTGGCCGGCGGCGGCGTCCTGGTCGTCGGTCCAGGCCGGGCCGAAGACGCACAACTCCTTGCCGGAACACCCGCGCTGATATCCGCCGGGGTGCGGACGGGACTCGACCGTCGCGACCCGGCCGAGCAACTCCTCGATGTGTGCGCGGGGCGGACTGCCCGGTGCCGGGCCGGGGCCGCTGAGGTCGAGAAGCGACACCCCGCAACCGCAGACCGTCAGGATCGCCACCAGCCACGCGGCCACGTACAGAAGTCTCATGCGTCCCCCGGCGCTCGACCCATCTCCCCCTACCACCGGGAGTATGCACCGGGCCCCCGACACGTCAAGTGAAGGGGAGGCGCACCGCGGCGATCGACGACAGGTGCGTGCCATCGTGGCCGATCACCCAGGAACCGCCGCTCTGCCGGCATTCCGCGAGCAGATCGAGGGTGCGGAGGAGGAAGAAGATCGCCTCGCTGGGGGTGGGGGTAACCGCAAGCCTGTGTGCCTCACCGTGTTTCATCCCGTCGAGCCACACACCCGACTGTCCGTCCAGTCGAATCGTGACGATGTGCGTGGCATCGACGAAGGCGTACTTCCGTTGCTCCCACGGAGTGGTGAGCGCGTACCCCTGTTCGAGAACCTGGATCAGGATGCTCATGACCGACTCCCGAGTGTCCGGCAGCTACGTCTCTCCAGCATCTACCTCGGAACCGGTGAAAGCCAGACCTGCTAACCGAACTCGATCACGACCTTGCCGCTCGTGTGACCGGACTCGACCATCGCGAGAGCGTCACCGGCGTGCGCGAACGGGAATCGGTGAGCGACCCGCGGATCGAGGGTCCCGTCGGCCACCAGCGCGGCCAGCTCCGCGAACACCGCGGACGTTCGGCGCCGTTCCACCCCCGAGCCGCCGAGATCCCGCGCGGCGAGCGGATCGCCGGTGCTGAGGATCGCCGCCGGATCCGCGACCACCCGCGCCGCCTCGGCGAGCGCGTCACCCCCGACGAGGTCGAAGACGGCGTCGACCGGGCCGGGTATGCGTGCGGCCAGTCCGTCTCCGGACGCCACCCAGGTGGCACCGAGCGATTCGACGATCTCTCGCTTGCTCTCGCTCGCGACTCCGATCACGGTGACGTCCCACGCCGCGGCCAACTGCAGCGCCACCACCCCCACACCGCCGCCCGCGCCAACGACGAGCAACCGGCTGCCGGGCGCCAGATCCAGGGTGGTCAGCGCGTCGTACGCGGTTCCCGCCGCGACGGGGAGCGTGGCCGCGTCGGCGAACGAGACCGGCTCGGGCTTGTGCGCCGCAGAGGCCGTGTTGACCAGGGTGTACTCGGTGTAGCCGCCGAAGCCGGTGGCGGTCGCGCCGAACACGGGATCGCCGACCGCGAAGCCGGTCGCCCGGGGCCCGACATCCGCGACCACACCGGCGACCTCCCGGCCGAGAACTGCGGGAAGGGTGACGGGGACGGTGTCCTTGCGCGTTCCCGCCCGCACCTTCCAATCGGCGGGGTTCACGCCGGCCGCGTGGACGGCGACCAGCAACTGTCCGGGGCCGGGGGAGGGAACGGGGACGTCGAAGAACTGCTGCGTCTCGGGGCCGCCGTACTCGCTGAAGCCGTATGCCATGCTCACGCCCACAGTCCTATCACGAACCGGGGTCGGAATTCGGGCACGACGGAGGCCCGCCGACGTGGAGTCGGCGGGCCTCCGTCGTGAGAACTCAGGAGCCGAACAGGCCGCCCAGGGAACCTGTGCCTCCGCCGCCTCCGCCGCCACCCATCAACGGTCCGAGAACCTGGATGAGCTGAACGAGGACTTCCAAGATCTGTTCCATGTCCATTTTGTCTTCCTCCGATCACTGCGATCACGTACGGCAGCGATCCCGGTGAGTTACCGGCGTGGACGGCCGCCAACTCGTTCATCGGTGGAATATGGTCGAGGGTTACATGCCACGAGCAGGGACTTCACGCGCTGTCGGTCGCACCTGCTTGGATGGGTGCATGCTGCACGGCCTCTGGACACCGGGTTCGGGTCTCATGCTGTGGGTGGAGGACCGGAATCCGGCCGCCGAGGAGCCGACGGATGCGGTCGGGCGGGTGCTGGCACGGAAGTTCCGGCATCACGTGAAGGTGCCGATGCCGACGCCGTCGGGGCCGGAGATGCTCGAGTGGGCCGCGGTGGCGCTCGCACCGCCGGACGCGACGGAGTTCCTGCTGTCGGTGTCGGCCCGCGACCCCCGGGTCGCCGGGGATCTGCGCTACCTCGCCCACGTCGCCCGCGGTGTCGAGCGGTGGGCACGCGCCGGCCGGGTGGTGCCCGAGGTGCACCGCGCGGAGGGCGGCTGGTGGCCGCGCTGGCGGCTGCTCGGCGGTGAGCGGCAGCGTGCGTGGCTCACGGAGCTGGCCGTCGCGATGCCGCCGGTCCAGCGTCACGGCACGACCCCCCGCGCTGTGCTCGACGACATGGTCACCGAGCTGACCGACCCCGTCGCCCGCCGTGTCCTCGAACGCCGGCATCCGGACGATTCCGCCACCGACGGGGATCATCCGCTGATCGAAGCGCTGCTGCGCGGCGACCAGTTCGACGAGGGCACCGCCCAGCTGTCGGGTTCGCTGGACGGGTGGCGCGACAGCCTCAAGGTGGACGAACCCGAACTGGTGCTGCGGCTCCTCGAGCCGGAAGACGTTGACGTGGAGGGGGACTGGGATCCGGACACGGTGCTGTGGCGACTGGAGGTCTGTCTTCGTCCGGAAGGCGAAGCGCCGGTGCCGATTCCGTTGCATCACACGGAGGCGAGTCGCCTGCAGATCGGGGTGCGCAAGCTGACGGAGGCCGTGGCCGCCTACCCGCGACTGCAGGACGTCCCCAGTGATCCCGACAGCCTGGACCTGATGTTGCCCACCGCCGTGGTCATCGACCTCGTCGGACACGGTGCGGTGGCGTTGAAGGAGAAGGGCATCAGCCTGCTGCTGCCGCGGGCGTGGAGTGTGGCGTCGCCGTCGATGCGCCTGAGGGTGAGCTCGCCGAGCACTCCGGCGAGCGCGGAGAACCGGGCCGTCGGCAAAGACCAGTTGGTGCAGTACAACTGGGAACTGGCACTCGGCGACACGGTGCTCACCGCCGCGGAGATGAATCGACTGGTCAACTCGAAGAGTGATCTCGTGCGGTTGCGCGGCGAGTGGGTGCGGGCGGATCAGGAGGTGCTCTCCCGTGCCGCGCGGTACGTGGCGGAGCGGCACGCGAGCGGCGACCGGGCCATCGTGGACCTGCTGAAGGACCTGATCGCGGACGATCTCTCCGACCTTCCCGTCGAGGAGGTCACGGCCACCGGCTGGGCGGCCGCGTTGCTGGACGGCGACACGAAGCCGCAGGAAGTGCCGACCCCGGACGGGTTGGACGCGACGCTGCGCCCGTATCAGAAGCGGGGACTCGACTGGCTGGTCTTCATGAGCCGCCTCGGCCTCGGCGCCGTCCTCGCCGACGACATGGGTCTCGGCAAGACACTGCAGTTGCTCGCACTGCTGGCACACGAGAACGCCGCGACACCCACGATGCTGGTGTGCCCGATGTCGGTGGTCGGCAACTGGCAGCGCGAGGCGGCACGCTTCGTTCCCTCGCTGCGGGTGCTCGTCCACCACGGTCCGCAGCGGCTGAGCGGTGAGGACTTCACCGCCGCCGTGACGCAGAGCGATCTGGTGATCACCACGTACGCGCTGCTGGCCCGCGACGTCGCGCACCTGAAGGAGCAGGACTGGCGGCGTGTCGTGCTGGACGAGGCGCAGCACATCAAGAACGCGAAGACGTCCCAGGCGCGGGCGGCGCGGAGCATTCCGGCGGCGCACCGCGTCGCGCTGACGGGCACTCCGGTCGAGAACCGGCTCGACGAACTGCGCTCGATCCTCGACTTCGCGAACTCGGGCATCCTTGGCTCGGAGGCGATGTTCCGCAAGCGCTTCGTGGTGCCGATCGAGCGGGAGCAGGACGAGGCGGCCGTCGCCCGGCTCCGCGCCGTCACGTCGCCGTTCGTACTGCGCCGCCTCAAGACCGATCCCGCGGTCATCGCCGACCTCCCGGACAAGTTCGAGATGACGGTCCGTGCCAACCTCACTGCCGAGCAGGCCGCGCTGTACCGGGCGGTGGTCGACGACATGATGGCGCAGATCAAGGACAAGAAGGGGATGAAGCGCAAGGGGGCCGTCCTCGCCGCCCTGACGAAACTCAAGCAGGTGTGCAACCACCCGGCACACTTCCTGCGCGACGGGTCGGCGGTGATGCGGCGCGGACAGCACCGCTCCGGCAAGCTGGGGCTCGTCGAAGACATCCTGGACTCGGTGGTCGCGGACGGCGAGAAGGCGTTGCTGTTCACCCAGTTCCGGGAATTCGGCGACCTCGTGACCCCGTACCTCGCGGAGCGTTTCGGTACCCCCGTGCCGTTTCTGCACGGGGGCGTCTCCAAGCAGAAACGCGACGACATGGTGGCCTCGTTCCAGGCGGACGACGGGCCGCCGATCATGATGCTCTCGCTGAAGGCGGGCGGGACGGGCCTGAACCTCACCGCGGCCAATCACGTCGTTCACCTCGACCGGTGGTGGAACCCGGCGGTCGAGAACCAGGCCACGGACCGGGCGTTCCGGATCGGTCAGCGGCGGGACGTGCAGGTGCGCAAGCTCGTGTGCGTCGGCACCCTGGAGGAGCGGATCGACGCGATGATCGCCACCAAGCAGGAGCTGGCGGATCTCGCCGTCGGGACGGGCGAGAACTGGGTGACGGAGATGAGCACCGAGCAACTCGGTGAACTGCTGCGGCTCGGCGACGAGGCGGTGGGCGAATGACGAATCGGCGACCCGGGCCGTACTTCGGCCAATACGGCAAGCGTCGACCGGTGACGGGCGGGCTGGAGGCACGATCGCAGCGCGGATCGTTCGGGCGCACGTGGTGGGGCCGCGAATTCGTCGACATCATCGAGTTCGTCGCCGACAAGGGCCGGATGAGCCGCGGGCGGAGCTACGCGCGCAGCGGACAGGTGATCTCGCTCGAGATCGCCGGGGGGATGGTCACGGGAGAGGTCCAGGGCAGTCAGCTCCAGCCGTTCGTCGCCACCGTCTCGATCGATCGCCTCGACGACGCGGAGGTCGCGGAACTCGTCGCGCTGGTGCGTCGGCAACCCGGCAGTCTCGCGATGCTGGCGGGCGGCGGAGTTCCGGAGGTTCTCGGACCCCTGCTGCTGCCCGCCGGGGCGTCCGCGCTGAGCTACGACTGCACCTGCCCGGACGACGGCTGGCCGTGCAAGCATGCGGCGGCGGTCGCGTACCTCACCACCGAACGCATCGACGAGAACCCGCTCGAGATCCTGACGCTGCGCGGCGTCGACCTGGACATGCTGATCGACGGCGTCGGCGGCGACTCCTCCGACGCGGACGTCGACGACTGGTTCGGTGACGAGTCCCATCTGCCCGACCTGCCCGACGCCGACTTCCGGGCGGCGATCGACGACCTCGACCCGCTGCTGCTGCGGAAGGCGATCCGATCGGTCAGCGAGGACGAGCGCGCGGTGGACGCCGCGATCCGGGAGCTGAAAGCGCTGTACCAGCACTTCCGCTGACCGTGCGATGATGAGAACGCGGAAGTTCGCCTCGTTCCGCGACCGGGAGCTGGTCACTCATGTTGACGGTCTACCTGCTCGGCGAACAGCGCGTATCGAACCCGGAGGATGCCAGGGTCGGCCCCATCTCGTCACGGGCGATCGCGTTGCTGGCCTACCTCGTGCTGCACGCCGGACTCGCTCAGTCCAGGACCCGCCTCGCGGGGCTGTTCTGGCCCGAGTCGAGCGAGCAGCAGGCCCGCACCAACCTCCGGCGGGAACTGCACAATCTCCGCGGCCTCCTCGGATCGGACGGTGCGCTCGCGGCGGACGGGCCGACGCTCACGTGGACGGACTCGTCGTCGTGCCGGGTGGACGTCGACACCTTCCGCAACGAGCGGTCGGCCGCCGTCGCGGCCCTCGCCGATTCCGACCCGCGGGCATTTCTCGATCACGCCGACCGCGCGATCGACACCTATCGCGGCGAACTCATGCCCGGAACCTACGAAGACTGGGTCCTCGAGCACCGCGAGGTGCTGCGCAGGCAGTGCGTCGAACTCTGCGAGGCGACGGTGCGGGTGTTGCGGGAGTCGGGTGACGTGGAGACCGCCACGGCGTGCGCGCGCCGACGTATCCAGCTCGACCCCCTGGAGGAGGTCGGGTACCGGACTCTCATGGAACTGCAGGCCGCGTCGGGCGACCGGGCGGCGGCGATGACCACCTACCATCGATGCGCGGCCGTTCTCGAGACCGAACTCGGCGTCACGCCGAGCGCGGCGACCAGCAGGCTGTTCGACAACCTGCTGGTGGAGCACCCGAGGGTCGGTGCCGGCGCGGCTCGCCGGCCCGAACGCGTCCGGACCGCGGTGCCCGCTCTGATCGGGCGGGAGCGTGAACGCGGGGAGTTGCAACGGCGGTGGCAGCAGTCCCTCGACGGCAGGCAGGGACTGCTGCTCGTCTCGGGGGACGCGGGTGTCGGCAAGACCCGGTTGACCACCGAACTCGCGGAGATCGCTCGCGCCGACGGAGCGGTGGTGGCGACCACGAGGTGTTTCGGACTGCCGGGCCGCGTCGCGCTGGCGCCCGTCGCCGAGTGGCTGCGCAGCCCGGATTTTCGGTCCGCGATCGGGTCTCTGAATCCGTTGTGGCGGGCCGAGGTCGAACGGCTCGTCCCGAGCGCCGAGCCCGGGCCGCGACCGTCGACGTCCCGGGCGATGGTCGACGCATGGCAGCGTCACCGCTTCTTCGAGGGAACGACGCGTGCGGTTCTGTCGTCGGGCCGGCCGGTCCTGCTCGTCCTCGACGATCTGCAGTGGTGCGACGCGGAGACGACGGCCTGGCTGGCCTTCCTGCTCTCACTCGACACCCACATGCGGGTACTGGTGGCTGCGACCGCCCGCACGGACGAGGCGCGGTCGCGACACGATGTGCGGGAAGCGCTGCGGGCCCTCCGGTCGGCACGGCTGGTCACCGACGTCGAGGTGGACCCGTTGACCGCGGAGGGGACCGCGGAACTGGCGCGGTCCCTCGGCGGCCGGGCGCTGGACCCGTCGGAGGAGGCGGTCCTGTACGCCGCGACCGGGGGCTACCCGCTGTACGTCGTGGAGGCCGCCAGGATGGTGCCGGGCATGGATGCGACCGGGCGCGGCGGGGGCGCCGACGACCTCGGCGAGGTGCTGCAGCGGCGGCTCGAACAGTGCTCGGAACCCGCGCGGGACGTCGCCGGCCTCGCCGGTGCGCTCGGCACGGATTTCGATCTGGACCTGCTCAGCGAGGCGAGCGACCTGGACGCGGATTCTCTCGTCCAGGCGGTGGACGAACTGTGGCGGCGGAGGATCGTCCGGCCGGCGGGCACCGGCTACGATTTCGTGCACGACCTGGTCCGGGAGGCCGCGTACCGTTCGGTCAGCCCGCCGCGACGCTGGCTCCTGCATCGGCGGCTGGCGCAGGGACTCGAACTTCTCCACGCGGGCCGCACGGACGACGTGGCAGCGCAACTCGCCGAGCAGTATCGGCGCGGCGGCCGCCCCGACCGCGCGCTCCACTATCTGCAGCGCGCCGCCGAGGTGGCAGCCAGCGTGTTCGCGAACGCGGAGGCTCTGCGGCATTTCCGGGACTGCCTCGACCTCCTCGAGGCGATGCCGGTGGGCCGCAACCGGGACGCTCATGAGGTGGATGTGCGGCAGGGCATGTCGGCGCCGCTGACCACCCTGTACGGGTACTCTTCCGCCGAGCTCGAGCAGACGCTGGACCGCACAGTCGAGCTGGGGCAGCGTCTGCGCCGGCCGAAAGTCGTGCTCGGTGCCCTGATCGGATTGTTCGCGGCACACTTCGTGCAGGGGCACACCGCGCAGGCCCATGGCATCGGCGTGCGTGCCCTCGAACTGTCCGCGGCCGATCCCGAGTTCGAGGGTCAGGCGCAGTTCGCCGTGGCGGGGGCCGCCCTCGCTCTCGGCCGTCCGAGGGATGCGATCGAACATTTCGACGTCGCGCTGCGATCGTTCTCCGACGACTATTCCTTCATCCTCGGGACCAGGCTCGAGGTGCATGCCCACGCCTGGGAGTCGCACGCGTACTGGATGATCGGTGACGAACAGAAGGCGGCGCGGTCGTGTGCGGATGCCCTCGCATTGGGCAGGACCTGCGGCCACCCCTACAGTCTCGCGGTGGCGTTGGGATACGCATCGGTGCTGTATCAGATCCGCGGCCACGACGCAGCGCTCCTCGCCTCGCTCACCGAGTTGCGGGAGCTGTGCGAGCGCTACCACTTCGCCTACTACAGTCAGTGGTCGCAGATCCTCGAAGGCCGGCTCCTCGGCGGCGAACCGGGAATCGCGAAGATCCGCGAGGGGCTCGCCGAGTTGCGCCGGCAGCGGGCGTTCGCGCGTATGCCGTACTGGCTCTCACTGCTGGCGGAGGTCCAGATCGACGTCGGGTGGAGGGACGCGGCCCGCGCCACGCTCGATGCCGCCCGGATCGCCGCCGAGCAACACGACGACCGCTGGTGGTTGCCGCAGGTGCTGCGACTGCGTGCGGACGCCGGACCGTTCGCGGGCGGGGCGCCGGCGCGAACGGTGCGCGAACGCCGGATTCCTACGGTGTGAATTACCAGGTACGGCCCGTTCCGGGGCCTGCCGATCCGAGGAGAAGGCTATGAGTACCACCACCACGAATTCGACGCCGTCGACGACGACACCGCCGCCCTACGCGGAACTGGCCGCATCGCTACGCGGAGAGTTGATCACCCCCGACGACGCCGGCTACGACGACGCGCGTGCGGTGTACAACGCGATGATCGACCGTCGACCCGCGGCCATCGCGCGGTGCGCCAACGCCGCGGATGCCGTCGCGTGCGTGAAGTTCGCGCGGGAGCATCACGTCGAACTCGCGGTTCGCGGCGGAGGACACAACGCGGGAGGTCTCGGCGTGTGGGACGGTGCCCTCGTGATCGATCTGTCGGGGATGCGCGGAACCACGGTCTCGCCCGCCGACCGGACCGTCCGGGTGGACGGCGGGTGCACCTGGAGCGACGTCGACCATGCCACCGTGCCGTTCGGCATGGCCACCCCGTCCGGGTTCATCGCCTCCACCGGTGTCGGCGGGCTGACGCTCGGCGGCGGGATCGGCTACCTGACGCGCCGTTTCGGTCTCACCGTGGACAACCTGCTCAGCGCCGACGTCGTCCTCGCCGACGGCACACTGGTGACGGCGAGCGAACGATCCCATCCGGACCTGTTCTGGGCGCTGCGGGGAGGCGGCGGAAACTTCGGTGTGGTCACCTCGTTCCAGTTCGCGTGTCACGACATCGGCGACCACGGCACCGTCGTCGGCGGGCCGGTGCTGTACGACCTGGAAGACACGCCCGACGTGATGCGGTGGTACCGCGAACTCCTGCCGTCGCTGCCCGAGGAACTCAACGGCTGGATCGGGCTGCTGACCATTCCGCCTGCGCCGCCGTTCCCCGAGGAACTGTGGGGACGCAAGGCGTGCGGCGTCGTCTGGTGCTACACCGGCGACCCGGACAAGGCCGACGCGGTACTCGAACCGATCCGCGACTTCGGAAACCCGCTGCTGGTCGGACTTCACGAAATGCCGTTCACCGCATTGCAATCCGCCTTCGACGGACTGTACCCGGCCGGATTGCAGTGGTACTGGCGCGCCGACTTCGTCCGGGAGATCTCCGACGACGCCATCGACATCCATCTGGAGTTCGGCCGTCAGCTGCCCACCGGGCATTCGACGATGCACATGTATCCCATCGACGGCGCGGCGACGCGGGTCGCCGAGGATGCCACGGCGTTCGCGTACCGGGACGGCGGCTGGGCCGCGGTGATCGTCGGTGTCGACCCCGATCCGGCCAACGCCGAGGTCATCACGGACTGGGCCAAGCGGTACTGGGAGGCCCTCCACCCGACGACCGCGGGCGGGGCGTACGTCAATTTCATGATGTCCGAGGGTGAGGACCGCGTGCGTGCCTCCTACCTCGGCAACTACGACCGGCTCGCGCAGGTGAAGGCGAAGTACGATCCGGACAACCTCTTCCATGTGAACCAGAACATCCGTCCCGCGGTCCGGTCGGAGCACTAGTCGCAGCCGTATGGATCCGGGGCAGGTGTGGGCGGCGGCATGGCCCGTCCTGATCGGCGCGGCAACGGGCCTGCTGGCCGTCTGGGTGGTGCTGGCGCTCGTGCTGTGGCGATCGAGACCCGACAGCACCCGGATCGGGGAGACGATCCGGGTGCTCCCGGACGTGCTCCGTCTCCTGCGCCGCCTCGCAGCCGATCCCGACCTGCCCCGGGGTGTGCGCGTCCGGCTCGTCCTGCTGCTGGTCTATCTCGCGGTTCCGATCGACCTGATACCCGACTTCGTCCCCGTCATCGGATACGCCGACGACGTGATCATCATCGGCATCACGCTTCGCTCGGTGATTCGCCGCGCAGGTCCGCAGGTCGTGGCTCGGCACTGGCCGGGCACCCCTGAAGGCCTCGAGGCCGTGCGCCGGGTAACGTGCCTACCCACCTGCTCGTGACGTCCGGACCGAGAGGATCCCGCCATCAGTACCTCCAGAGACGACCTGCCCGCGTTCACGTACCCCGAGGTGGGGGCGAGCCGCGACGTTCCCTTCCCTGCGGGATATCACCATCTGACCGAGCAGAAGGTGATCGGCTCCGGGGCAGACACATTCGCCGCAGCCGCCGCCCACCTGTGTGCCTGGGGGATGCACCGCGACGCCGGGCTGGACGTGCGGGCCGACGCTCCGACGGCCTCGCCCGGCACGTCGGTCGAACTGCGATGGGGCATCGGTCCGCTCCGGCTGACGTTCTCCTGCCGCGTCGTGTACGTCCTCGACGAACCGCATCGCAAGGGATTCGCGTACGGGACGCTGCCGGGTCACCCCGAGCGCGGCGAGGAGAGCTTCGTCGTCGAACAGCGGCCGGACGGCACCGTCCTCGCGACCATCTCGGCGTTCTCGAAACCGGATCGATGGTTCACCCGGCTCGGCGGGCCCGCCGGCCGGGTCGTGCAGAGGGTGATGACGCGCAAATATCTCGAGGCGTTGGCCGAGGCCGCACGGTAGGCCGGAGCGTCCGAATCACGTATTCTCGTGGTTGGACCGGACCGGACGGGACCTTTGCAGTCCGACTGCCTGATCCGATGTGTCTCACCCCTGACAGAGCTGGAGCCGCCGGAATGATGCCCGTACATCTACGCGACAGCGTGATTCCGAAGCACGAGCAACTCCGTGCCATCCTGCTGCACAAGTGCACCAAGGAACTTCAGCCCGGAGACCTGATGACGAGTGAACGAAAACTGATGCAGGACTACGGCGTCAGTCGCATCACGGTTCGTGAGGCGATCGGGCAGCTCGTCAACGAGGGTCACCTGGTACGGGTGCGTGGCAAGGGCACGTTCGTCGCGCATCGTCCGGTGCAGTCGAAACTCCACCTGGCCTCGTTCACGGAGGAGATGCGGGCGCAGGGGCACAAGCCGACGACGGTGGTGCTCCAGAGCGAGGAGGACGCGGCGCCGGAGGCCACCGCGAAGGCCCTGCGCATTGCGCCGGACACCAGCGCCTATCACGTCAAACGGCTCCGGCTGGCGGACGGCGAACCGGTCAGCGTCGACGACGGCTGGTTCAACGCCGCGCTGCTTCCCGGCCTGCTGGACCTCGACCTCACCGGCTCGATCTACCGGGCGACCGCCGACAAGTACGGCATGCCGATCGACCGGGCGGAGCAGACCGTGAGCGCCGACGGGGCGAGCCAGGAGATCGCGACCCTGCTCGGCATCAAGAAGGGCGCCCCGGTGATGTACTTCGACCGGGTGTCCTTCAGTGGTCCCACGCCGGTCGAGCACACCCGCAGCTGGTACCGGTCCGATCGCTACCAACTGCAGATGGAAGTTCAGGGGGAGCGGACTCAGCGCAGCGTCTGAGCCCGGCCGCCCCTCCGTTCTACGGCGCCGTCCAGTCGAACAGGGCGTCGCCGGTGGTCACGTCGGATCCGATGGTGTCGGTGGACACCGAATCCGGCTTGGAGTCCATGACGACGATCGGGCAGATGGCGGAGTATCCGGTGCCGTCGATCTCGGTCGGATCGAATCGCACCACGGGATCACCTGCGTCGACGTCGTCGCCCTCCGCCGCCAGCAGGGTGAACCCGTCGCCCTTCAGCTTCACGGTGTCGATTCCCAGGTGCACCAGCACACCGCCGCCCGCCGAGCCCAGAATGACGAACGCGTGCGGGTGCAGTTTGAGGATCTTGCCCGGGATCGGCGCGAGCACGTCGAGGGCGCCGCGGTCGCGCGCCGGTTCGATCGCGACTCCGGAACCCACCATCTGGCCGGCGAATACGGGGTCGGGCACGTCGGCCAGGGCGAGCACGCGGCCGGGCAGTGGAGCCTGCACGGACAGGCTCACAGGATGTCCTCGATGTCCTCGGCCAGCGTGTCCGCCTCGGGGCCGACGATGACCTGGACGACGCTGCCCGCCTTGAGCACGCCGTGGGCGCCTGCGGCCTTGAGCGCGGCCTCGTCGACCTTGGCGCCGTCCTTGACCTCGGTGCGCAGGCGGGTGATGCAGGCCTCGATCTCGACGATGTTGTCGGCACCGCCGAGGCCGCTGATGATTGCGTCCGCTTTGGACATCGGTTCTCCCTCGTAGTTCGTGTTCGAGCTGCAGGTGATGGTGCCGGATGGGTTAGCTGGATCACATTTGCCTGTTGACATCCCGTGCTCACCTGGTCAAACTAGCAACTGGTTATGACCGGACAGTACCCGTTGGGGGTGCTGGTCCACAATAGTTTTCCCGAAGCCGTACGACGCGCTCGCCGCCGCCGGTTTCGGGACTCACCAGACGCCGATTCGGCGACCGAAGCGCACAGAGAAGGCCGATATGACTGTCGTAGACAGCCCGAAAAAGGAATCAGCGGTGTTTGCCGGGTTACAGCGCCTCGGGCGCAGCCTGATGCTGCCGATCGCGGTACTGCCCGCGGCCGGCATCTTGCTGCGGCTCGGCCAGGACGACCTCCTCGGCCGGTTCGACTCGATGCACACCGCCGCATCCGTCATCTCCGCAGCCGGCCAGGCAGTGTTCACCTGGCTGCCCCTCATCTTCGCGGTGGGCATCGCGATCGGCTGGGCGAAGAAGGCGGACGGTTCCACCGCTCTCGCCGCAGTGGTCGGATACATGGTCATCAACGGCGTGTTCGAAGCCATGTCGCCGGTCGTCCTCGAAGGCAAAACCGATCCGAACGGCGACCAGGCGCTGATCAACTACGGTGTGCTCGCAGGCATCGTGATGGGTCTGCTGTCCGCCATCCTGTGGCAGCGGTTCTACCGCACCAAACTGCCCGACTACCTCGGATTCTTCAACGGGCGCAGGCTCGTTCCCATTCTCACCGCCGTCACCGGCCTCGTCGTCGGCGTCCTCATGGCGTTCCTGTACCCGGCATTCAACTCCGCCCTCACGTGGGTGGGCGAGACCGTCGCCGAGAACTCGGTGATCGGTGGCGGCGTGTACGGCATGGCCAACCGTCTGCTCATCCCGACCGGACTGCACCACATCCTGAACTCCACCGTGTGGTTCCTCGTCGGCGACCACCAGAACGCGAGCGGAGAACTCGTCCGCGGCGACCTCAACCGGTTCTTCGCCGGCGACCCGAGCGCAGGCATCTTCATGACCGGCTTCTTCCCGATCATGATGTTCGCCCTTCCCGCTGCAGCACTGGCGATCTGGCGCAACGCCCGGCCGTCGCAGAAGAAGCTCGTGGGTGGCATCATGCTCTCCACCGCGCTGACGGCGTTCCTCACCGGCATCACCGAGCCCCTCGAATTCGCGTTCATGTTCGTGGCATGGCCGCTGTACCTGATCCACGCGTTCCTCACCGGCACCTCGATGGCGCTCGTCAACGCGCTCGGCATCCACGACGGATTCACGTTCTCCGCAGGCTTCTTCGACTACGTGCTCAACTTCGGCAAGGCCACCAACGCGTGGATGCTGATCCCCATCGGGCTCGGGTACGCGGTCATCTATTACGTCCTGTTCAGCTTCGTCATCAAGAAGTGGAACCTGCGCACTCCCGGTCGGGAGGACGACGCGGAAACGAACACCGACACGAACGCCGACACTGAGAAGGCAGGTCAATGAGCATGGCTACACGAACGGTCCTCATCGGTTCCAAGGTCGGACTGCACGCCCGTCCCGCTGCGAAGTTCACCCAGGCCGCCGCGGCGGTACCCGTCGCAGTGCAGATCGCGGTCGGCGAGTCCGCGCCGGTGGACGCAGGCAGCATGCTCGCGGTGATGACGCTCGGCGCCGAATTCGGTACCGAAGTGACGATCACCGCGGAAGGGGAGGGCACCGAGGACGCCCTCGACCGCCTCGCCGACCTGCTCGCCTCCGACCTCGACGCCGCCTGATGCCGACGGCTACGGAAGTTCTCGTACACGGCCTCGGGGTGAGTCCGGGCCTGGTCTGCGCACCCTGGCTCGCGTTCGGGACACCGGTCGCGACGTCGGCCGAAGACCCTGTCGGCGAATCGGTCACGGCCGAGGTCGCCCGGGTGCGGGACGCTCTCGCGACCGTGTCCGCCGACCTCGAAGCCCGCGCCGCTCAGGTGGACGGCGTCGCGTCCGAGATCCTGCTCGTGTCGGCGGCCATGGCCCGCGACCCGGGAATCGTGTCCGCCGCCGAGGAGAACCTTCTCGCCGGCATGCCGACGGCACACGCCGTGAGCGTCGCGTTCGACGGCTACTGCGCCACACTCGAGACCCTCGGTGGGTACCTGGCCGAACGCGTCGCGGACCTGCGTGACCTCGGGCATCGTGCGGTCGCGGTGCTGCTGGGAGTCCCGATGCCCGGCATCCCCGATCCCGGGTACCCGTTCGTGCTCGTCGCCCGCGACCTGTCGCCCGCGGACACCGCGATGCTCGGCGGCAGCGACGTGGTCGGCCTGCTCACCGCCGAGGGCGGGCCGACTAGTCACACTGCGATCCTGGCGAAATCGCTCGGCCTGCCCGCGATCGTGAACTGCGCCGACCTCGACCGGTTGGCCGAGGGAAGGCCGGTGCTGCTCGACGGGACGACCGGCGAGATCGTCGTCGACCCCAGTGACCTTCGACAGGCAGAGGCGGCCGAGCAGATCGCCGAGGCGCTAGCGCGGGTCGCGGCCACGAGTGGACCGGGCCGCACCCGGGACGGCGCACCCGTCGGCCTGCTCGTCAACATCGGCACCATCGACGACGCCGCGCGTGCCGCCACCGCGGATTCGGAGGGCGTCGGCCTGTTCCGCACCGAATTCCTGTACCTCGGCAGGCAGATCGCGCCCACCCTCGACGAGCAGCTCGCGACCTACACGTCGGTGCTGGAGCAGTTCCCGGGACGCAAGGTGGTGGTCCGGACACTCGACAGCGGCTCCGACAAACCACTGCCGTTCCTCGACCTCGGCGCGGAGGAGAACCCGGCACTCGGCGTGCGCGGACTGCGGGTCGGCACCGTCTACCCGGACGTCCTGGCCACCCAATTGGAGGCGCTCGGCGCCGCGGCGGCCGCCACCGGCGCGGACCTGTGGGTGATGGCACCGATGGTCGCGACGGCCGAGGAGGCGGAGGCCTTTGCCTCGCTCGCCCGCTCACGCGGAATCGCCAAGGCCGGGGCGATGATCGAGATCCCCTCGGCAGCACTGCGTGCCCGCGACCTGCTCGAGCACCTCGATTTCGTCAGTATCGGGACCAACGACCTGAGCCAGTACGCGTGTGCCGTGGACCGGATGGCAGGCAGTCTCGCCCCACTGCTCGACCCGTGGCAGCCCGCGGTCCTGGACCTCATCGGCCTGGTCGGCGCGGCAGGAGCGGATGCAGGCACACCCGTCGGTGTCTGCGGGGAGGCCGCGTCCGATCCCGCGCTGGCCCCGGTGCTGGTCGGGCTGGGCGTCACCAGCCTGTCCATGGTCGCCCCGTCGCTGGATGCCGTGCGTGCCCGTCTGGCAGCCACCGACCTCGGCCTGTGCCGGGAGATGGCGGTCGCCGCACGCGGCGCACGGTCCCCGCAGGCCGCACGATCGGCGGTCGCCGCTCTCACATCCGGAGCGCCTCGATGATCCTGCGGGGCAAGGTCGTCGTGGAGGACGGCATCATCGCCGACGGTGTGGTGATCACCGACGGCGACCGAATCTCCTGGGTCGGGTCCGCCGTGCGGTACCGCGGAGAAGTGCCGCTACCGGAACCGAGTTCGTCGATACTGCTGCCGGGCCTGATCGACCTGCACTGCCACGGCGGCGCCGGCGCGGGGTTTCCCAACGCCGACGCCGACGGGGCCCGGCGGGCCGCGGACCATCACCGCGAGCACGGCACCACCGGACTGCTCGGCAGCCTCGTCTCGGCAGGGGAGCAGGACCTGCTCCGGCAGGCCGGAATCCTCGCCGATCTGGTGGAACGCGGTGAGCTCCTCGGGATCCACCTGGAGGGTCCGTTCATTTCCGGTGCCCGGTGCGGTGCGCAGGATCCCGCATCCGTGATCCCCGGCGATCCCGGCCTGTTCGAGAGGATCTGCGATGCCGCGCGCGGCACCGTCCGGTCGATGACGCTCGCGCCGGAGACCGCGCACTTCGGCGAACTTCTCGCCGCGATGCGCCGGCTCGACGTGCTACCGAGCCTCGGTCACACCGACACCGACGCGGCGACCACGTCCGCGAGGATCGCCGACGCCGCCGGCGGCCCACTGACCGCCACACACCTGTTCAACGCGATGCCACCACTGCACCATCGCGCGCCGGGACCGGTGGCCGCATTCCTGGCCGCGGCCGGTCGCGGCGACATCGTCGTCGAATTGATCGCGGACGGAGTGCATCTCGCGCCCGAGACCGTGTCGATGGTGTTCGACACCGTCGGGCCCGACCAGATCGTCCTCGTCAGTGACGCCATGGCCGCCGCCGGTGTCACGGACGGCGACTACCAGCTCGGGCCCCTGGACGTGCGCGTCTCGCGCGGTGTCGCCCGGCTCGCGACCACCGACGGGTCCGAGGGGGCCATCGCAGGCGGCACCGCACGGCTGCTGGACGTGGTCCGCACCGCCGTCGTCGACAGCGGCATCCGACTCGCCGACGCCGTCGCTTCCGCCACCAGGACTCCGGCCCGGCTGCTCGGCCTGGAGTCCGAACGCGGCAGCCTCGCCCCGGGCCGCCGCGCCGATATCGTCGTGACCGATCACCAACTGCGCCCCCGCGGCGTGTTCGTCGGCGGAATACCCGCCGAAACGGAAGGACTCGCATGGAAATCGTAATCCGGCAGACGCCGTCGGACGTCAGCTCGACCGTCGCGGACATCGTCGAGGGGTACGTGCGACGCGGTCCGGCGACGCTGGGCCTCGCGACCGGCTCGTCCCCGCTCGGAAGCTACCGGGAACTCGCCCGCAGGCACCGTGAGTCCGGACTGGACTTCTCGGACGCGCGCGCCTTCCTGCTGGACGAGTACGTCGGACTTCCGAAAACCCATGACCAGTCGTACTTCTCGGTGATCCGCTCGGAGTTCGTCGACCACGTCAACCTCGACACCGACCGCGTGCTCAGCCCGAACGGCGAATCGCCCGACATCGCCGAGGAAGGTGCGCGGTACGACGCGGCCATCGCCGACGCGGGCGGCGTCGACGTGCAGCTTCTCGGCATCGGGACCGACGGCCACATCGGATTCAACGAGCCGGGCTCCGCGCTGACCTCACGCACCCGCGTCAAGACCCTCACCGAGCAGACCCGCCTCGACAACGCGCGGTTCTTCGACAGCGTCGACGACGTCCCACACCACGTCCTCACCCAGGGGTTGGGCACCATCAGCGAGGCCCGGCACCTGGTGATGATCGCGTTCGGCAAGGGCAAGGCCGAGGCGATCGCCGCCGCCGCGGAGGGACCGCTCTCCGCGTTCTGCCCGGCATCGGTGTTGCAGCTGCACCGGCACGTCACCGTCGTGATCGACGAAGCCGCAGCGAGCAAGCTGCAACTCGCCGACTACTACCGGTATGCGCTGGAACACAAGCCTTCCTGGCAGTCGTTCTAGATGACACCCGTACTCGAACTGGCGGTCCAGGACGTCGCGGGCGCCCAGATCGCCCGACACGCCGGCGCGGTGCGCGTCGAGTTGTGCACCGCACTCGGCGCGACCGGCGGGTTGACGCCGAGCATCGGCATGATCGAAGCGGTTGCGGCCCAGGGGATCGCGGTGCACCCGCTGATCCGTTGCCGGCCCGGTGGATTCGTCTACGACGCCGACGAGATCGCCGTGATGGCTCGCGACGTTCGGGCCGCGGTGGGCGCCGGCGCGTCCGGGGTGGTGCTCGGTGCGCTCACGCCCGACATGTCCGTCGACCACGACGCGCTGCGCCGCCTGCTCGACGGCATCGACCCGTACGCGGTGGAGGTGACGTTCCATCGTGCGATGGACGTCGTCGACGACCGGGCGACCGCCGTCGATACGCTCGCGCGGTCGGGCATCAACCGGGTCCTGACCTCGGGCGGAGCGCCGCGGTGCATCGACGGCCTCGACGCCCTGTCCGGCATGGTCGCCCACGCGCACGGCCGGATCCAAGTGATGGCAGGTGGCGGGATCCGCGTCGAGGACATCGCCGCGGTCGCGGGCACCGGCGTCGACGCCGTGCATCTCTCCGCCCGCCGCACTGTCGCCGACAGCGGCGGTCCGGGCGGCGGGTCCGGCGGCTACGACGCCGTCGACGAAACCCTCGCGCGGGCAGCGGCGGCGGCGCTGGGGATCTGACTTCGACGGTTCCCTGTGGCCCCATGTCGAGATCCCTGCGAAGTCTGAATCACTCGCTAGTCCACAATGCCTGCATGGCAGCGACGGGTGACGCCCTTGGCGGCCTTGACAGCGGCGTGTCGCGGGTCGCGACCGTTTTCGATACAGCGTTGTGCCCGTCGGTCGACGGTCCCTTCATTCGGCCCCACCCCAGTACATACGCGGGCCTTTCTGATGCGTCGACGCGGGCTATTGCCACTGGCAAGGGCTGTTGCTAGTCTCGAACAGATATTCGAACAACCTTGGGGGAGGTTTGTTGTGGGGGCAGTACTTCTCGAGGAATTGCGCGCATTCACGGCGCGCCTGCAATGTGCCGAGACAACGAGTGGCGATGCGGGATTGGGCATCGATCTGCTCGATGCGATCGAGACGTTGAAGTCGGTCGGGTGTGCGGTGCAGGCGGTGATCACTGACGATGTCGCGACGAGTATCCGAGAGGACCGTAAAGCTCGGAGGCTCCCGCGATCCGAGTGGGCCCGGGGCGTCGGGTCGCAGATTGCGTTTGCGCGCAGAGAATCCCCGAACCGCGGCGGCCGGCATCTCGGATTCGCGCAGGCGCTGGTGCACGAGATGCCGCACACCCTGGCCCTGCTGCGGTCGGGTCGGTTGAACGAATGGCGCGCCACCCTGTTGGTGCGGGAGACTGCGTGCCTGTCGGCCGCGGATCGGGGCATCGTGGACCGCCGGTTGTGTTCGGACCCAAACACACTGGACGGGGTCGGCGACCGCGGTCTGATCGCACGGGCTAAGGCGTTGGCGGTGGAACTCGACGCCGCAGCGGTCGTGGCCCGGCACCGCAAGGCTGTGTCCGAACGGCGGGTCACAACACGCCCCGCGCCGGATTCGATGGCGTATCTGAGTGTGCTGATGCCGGTTGAGCAGGCGGTCTGCCTGCAGGCGACCCTGGGGCGGGACGCGGACAGCCTGATCGCCACCGGGAACGGCGGTGGCCGCACCCGCAATCAGCTGATGGTGAACTTGTTGTTCGACCGGGGCACCGGAGCCGAAGTGACGTCGGGTATTCCGGTGACGGTGAACCTCGTGCTCTCCGACGAAACGTTGCTGACCGGCGGGCACGAGGCGGCGCAGCTGCAGGGTTTCGGGCCGGTGCCGGCGGGGATCGCGCGGCAACTGGTCGCCGACGCCATCGATGGAGATGCCGAGACGTCGTTGCAGCGCATCTACGCATGCCCACAGTCGGGGTCGTTGACCGCGCTGGAATCCCAATCCCGAACATTTCCGAAAAGCCTGCGAAAGCTGATCGACCTGCGGGATCAGACGTGCCGCACCCCGTGGTGTGACGCCCCGATTCGACACCACGACCACATCCGCTCACACCGCGAATCCGGTGCCACCAGCGCGGAGAACGGGTCCGGGCTCTGCGAGGCCTGCAACTACGCGAAGGAAGCACCAGGCTGGACGGCCCGACCGGTGCACAACCCCGGCCGCACCCACCTCCTCGACCTCGGCACCCCGACCGGGCACCACTACCGATCTGCGGCCCCACCGCTCCCGGCCGCGGCACGACAGTCGGGAGTCGAGGCGGTACTCATCGCACAATTGCGTGCGTCTTGACCCGGCGGCCACAGGATTGGTCGTAGGGTCGTGTGCATGGCCAGCTGGAACGAGTTCGCCGAAGCTGCTCCGCGGATTGCCGCTATCTTCTCCCGTCGACATGCAGCGACCGGAAACCTCTGCATGCTTGGCACGCTTCGCTCCGACGGATTCCCGCGGATCAGCCCGGTCGAGCCGAGATTCTTCGAAAATCAGTTGTGGATCGCCGGAATGCCGAACACCACGAAGTTCCGGGATCTGGCTCGCGATCCGCGCTTCTGCCTCCACACCGCGACCGTCGACACCGAGGTGAAGGAGGGCGACGCAAAACTGTGGGGTGTCGTCGACGACGTCCAGGACAAGGCCCTGCACCAGCGTTTCGCGCAGGCGCTGTTCGACGAGACCGGGTTCGACATCCGGGGGCAGGAATTCGATCACTGCTACCGAGCCGACCTGACCGGCGGCTCGGCGGTGGAGGTCGGCGACGGCCACATGGACATCACCATCTGGAAACCGGGCGAGCCCGAGCACGTCGTGCGAAAGCACTGACTGCTCACTCCCGCCGCGACATGACACGGTCTGGACATACATGGACATCCAACTATAGGATGGGCTACATATTCGGAACTCCCTCATCATCGAGTAAGAAACGGGTTCGCACAATGGTTCAAGAGCTATCCCACTTCGTCGGCGGCAAGCGCGTCCCCGGTGCCTCCAACAAGTTCGGCGACGTCTACGACCCCAACACCGGTGAGGTGCAGGCGCGTGTGCCTCTCGCCGACAAGGCCGAGACCGAGGCGATCATCGCGAACGCGGTGGATGCTCAGCGGGAATGGGCGCTGTTCAACCCGCAGAAGCGGGCCCGCGTCCTGATGAAGTTCCTCCAGCTCGTGCAGGAGGAGATGGATTCGCTGGCGCGCCTCCTGTCGTCCGAGCATGGCAAGACGATCCCCGACGCGAAGGGCGACATCCAGCGCGGCCTCGAGGTCATCGAGTTCGCCCTCGGCGCCCCGCACCTGCTCAAGGGCGAGTACACGGAATCCGCCGGAACCGGCATCGACGTGTACTCGATGCGTCAGCCGCTCGGTGTCGTCGCCGGCATCACGCCCTTCAACTTCCCGGCCATGATCCCGCTGTGGAAGGCCGGTCCCGCGCTGGCCGCCGGCAACGCGTTCATCCTCAAGCCGTCCGAGCGCGACCCGTCGGTGCCGCTGCGTCTGGCCGAGCTGTTCCTCGAGGCCGGTCTGCCCGCAGGCGTGTTCAACGTGGTCAACGGTGACAAGGAAGTGGTGGACGTTCTGCTCACCGACGACCGCGTCAAGGCTGTCGGGTTCGTCGGCTCCACGCCCATCGCGCAGTACATCTACGAGACCGCCGCGGCCCATGGCAAGCGTGCGCAGTGCTTCGGTGGCGCGAAGAACCACGCGATCATCATGCCCGACGCCGACCTCGACGAGGTGGCCGATGCCCTTATCGGTGCAGGTTACGGCTCCGCGGGTGAGCGGTGCATGGCCATTTCCGTCGCGGTCCCGGTGGGCGAGGAGACGGCCGATGCGCTCGTTGCCAAGCTGACCGAACGGGTCGGCAAGCTTACGATCGGCCGCAGCGACGACGAGTCCGCCGACTTCGGCCCGCTGGTCAGCAAGGACGCCCTCGAGCGGGTGAACAACTACATCCAGATCGGCATCGACGAGGGTGCGGAGGCCGTGATCGACGGCCGCGGCTTCACCCTCGAGGGCCACGAGAACGGCTTCTTCGCCGGCGCGACCCTGTTCGACAAGGTCACCACCGACATGCGCGTCTACAAGGAAGAGATCTTCGGACCCGTCCTGCTGGTCGCCCGTGCCGCGGACTACGAGGAGGCACTCCGCCTGCCGACCGAGCACGAGTACGGCAACGGCGTCGCCATCTTCACCCGCGACGGCGACACCGCCCGCGACTTCACGAACCGCGTGAACGTCGGCATGGTCGGCGTCAACGTGCCGATCCCCGTGCCGATCGCGTACCACACGTTCGGCGGCTGGAAGCGCTCCGGCTTCGGCGACCTGAACCAGCACGGTCCCGACTCGTTCCGCTTCTACACCAAGACCAAGACCGTGACGCAGCGTTGGCCCTCGGGCAAGAAGGAAGAGACCAACCACTTCGTCATCCCCACGATGAACTGAACGGACCTCCATGTTCACCTTGACCGATGACGAGCGGGCGATCAGCGACACTGCCCGCGACTTCGCGGCCGAGCATCTCGCGCCGCATGCCGTGGAGTGGGATCAGGCCAAGCATTTCCCGGTGGATGTCCTGCGGAAGGCGGCGTCGCTGGGGATGGGTGGGATCTACATCCGCGAGGACGTGGGTGGATCCGAGCTGACTCGTGTCGACGCGGCCCGGATCTTCGAGCAGCTCGCGAAGGGGTGCCCGTCGATCGCCGCCTACATCTCCATCCACAACATGGTCACCTGGATGATCGACCGGTTCGGCACCGACGAGCAGCGGCGTGCGTGGGTGCCGGGGCTGTGTTCGATGGATCAGCTCGGCAGTTATTGCCTGACCGAGCCGGGTGCCGGTTCGGATGCGGCGGCGTTGAGCACGAGGGCGGTCCGGGACGGCGACGACTACGTGCTGACCGGGGTCAAGCAGTTCATCTCCGGTGCGGGCACCTCGGATGTGTACGTGGTGATGGCCCGCACCGGGGAGAGCGGGCCGCGGGGGATTTCGGCGTTCATCGTCCCGAAGGGGTCGCCGGGTCTGTCGTTCGGGCCGAACGAGGTGAAGATGGGCTGGAACGCCCAGCCCACCCGGCAGGTGATCTTCGAGGACGTGCGGGTGCCGGCGGCGAATCTGCTCGGGTCCGAGGGTGGTGGTTTCCGGATCGCGATGGCGGGCCTGAACGGTGGCCGGCTCAACATCGCGGCGTGCTCGGTGGGCGGCGCGCAGACCGCGCTGGAGCGGGCCGTCGCCTACCTGACGGACCGGAAGGCGTTCGGGTCGCCGCTGATCGACTCGCAGGCGCTGCAGTTCCAGCTCGCCGACATGCGCACCGAACTGGAGGCGGCCCGCACCCTGCTGTGGCGGGCGGCGGCGGCGCTCGAGGACGGCGCCCCCGATGTCGTCGAACTGTGTGCGATGGCGAAGCGGTTCGCCACCGACACCGGTTTCGAGGTCGCCAACCGGGCGCTGCAACTGCACGGTGGGTACGGCTATCTTGCCGAGTACGGAATCGAGAAGATCGTCCGCGACCTGCGGGTGCATCAGATCCTCGAGGGCAGCAACGAGATCATGCGGGTGGTCATCGCCCGCAGCGTCATCGGAAACAGAGGAGCGGCATGACCGACGCGGTACCCACGGAACCGGACGTTCTGATCGAGAAGCGGGGCGGGCTGGGCCGGATCGTGCTCAATCGGCCCCGGGCGATCAACGCCCTCAATCACGGCATGGTCCGGCAGATCGCGGCGGCCCTGGCCGAATGGTCCGGCGACGACACGGTCCGGGCGGTGGTGATCACCGGTGCCGGGGAGCGGGGCCTGTGCGCGGGCGGCGACATCGTGTCGATCTATCACGACGCGAAGGACGGGGGCACCGGTTCGCGGGAGTTCTGGCGCGAGGAGTACCTCCTCAACGCGGCCATCGCGCGCTACGGCAAGCCGTACGTGGCGATCATGGACGGCATCGTGATGGGCGGCGGGGTCGGGGTGTCGGCGCACGGCAGCGTGCGGATCGTCACCGAGCGGTCGATGATCGGGATGCCCGAGACCGGGATCGGGTTCGTCCCCGACGTCGGCGGCACCTACCTGCTCGCCCGCACCCCGGGCGAGTTGGGCACCCATATCGCCCTGACGACCGCCCGGCTCAGTGCCGGCGACGCGATCGCGTGCGGGTTCGCCGACCACTTCATTCCGTCGGAGAAGATCGAGCAGTTCATCGAGGCGTTGTCGACGACGTCCGTTCAGGAGGCGCTCGGCGCGTTCACCGAACCGGCACCGGCATCGGAGTTGCTGGGCCAGCAGGGCTGGATCGACGCCGCGTACTCCGCCGACAGTGTCGCCGACATCGTCGCCCGCCTGCGCGGCAGTGGGGTGCCCGAGGCTCAGAAGGCGGCCGAGCAGGTGCGCTCGAAGTCGCCGACCGCGTGCGCGGTCACCCTGCAATCGCTGCGCCGCGCCCGGCAGGCCGGCAGTCTCGAGGAAGTCCTCAACGACGAGTTCCGGGTGTCCGTCGCCTGCCTGAACTCGCCCGACCTCGTCGAGGGCATCCGGGCGCAGGTCGTGGACAAGGACCGCAACCCGCAATGGTCGCCCGCCACCATCGAGGAGGTCGACCCAGCGCAGGTCGACGCGTTCTTCGCACCACTCGGCGACCTCGAACTCGGCCTGACGGCCCCGCAGCCGCAGCATTGACCACCAGCTACACGCGTCCAGGAGGGACTGCTATGAGCACTACCGTCGGATTTCTGGGACTCGGCCACATGGGTGGTCCCATGGCGGCCAACCTCGTCAAGGCGGGGCACACGGTGGTCGGTTTCGACCTCGCGCCCGCCGCTCTCGAACAGGCAGTGAAAGACGGTGTCACCGTCGCCGATTCGGCCGTGGAGGCGGTGCGTGAGGTGGACGTCGTGATCACGATGCTGCCGAGCGGAAAGCACGTTCTCGGGCTCTACGCGGAGATCCTGCCCGCCGCGAAGCCGGGCACCCTGTTCATCGATTCGTCCACCATCGACGTCGCGGACGCCCGGGCGGCGCACGACGAGGCCGTCGAGGCGGGCCACCGTTCGGTGGACGCACCCGTTTCCGGTGGCGTCGTCGGCGCCACCGCGGGAACGCTCGCGTTCATGGTCGGCGGCACGGCGGACGACTTCGAGTCCGCGAAGCCGCTGCTCGACGTGATGGGCAAGAAGGTCGTGCACTGCGGAGACCCGGGCAACGGTCAGGCCGCGAAGATCTGCAACAACATGATTCTGGGCGTGTCGATGATCGCCATCAGCGAGGCGTTCGTCCTCGGCGAAAAGCTGGGTCTGAGCAACCAGGCCCTGTTCGACGTCGCGTCCAACGCGTCCGGCCAGTGCTGGGCGCTCACCACCAACTGTCCTGTGCCCGGACCGGTTCCGACGAGCCCGGCCAACAACGACTACCAGCCGGGCTTCGCGGCCGCGCTGATGGACAAGGATCTCGGTCTCGCCGCGAACGCGCTGAAGACCAACGGCGTCGAGGCCGACCTCGGGCTGCGTGCCGCCGAGCTGTACAGCCGGTTCCACGCCGCCGGTGGTGGTGGTCAGGACTTCTCGGCCATCATCAACGACATCCGCGACCGTTCTACCAAGGGAGACCAGTGACCGACTTCGAGACCATCCTGCTCGAACGCAAGGGCCGGGTGGGGATCATCACCCTCAACCGTCCGAAGGCGCTCAACGCACTGAACTCCGAGCTGATGCGCGAGGTCGTGTCGGCGGTGGAGGAGTTGGAGAAGGATCCGGAGATCGGTGCCATTCTGATCACCGGTTCCGATCGGGCGTTCGCGGCGGGTGCCGACATCAAGGAGATGCAGCCCAAGTCGTACATGGACGTCTACCTGGACGACTTCTTCGCCGCATGGGACCGTCTCGCCGCGGCCCGCAAGCCGACGATCGCTGCGGTCGCCGGGTACGCACTCGGCGGCGGATGCGAACTGGCGATGCTCTGCGACATCCTGATCGCCGCCGACACCGCGAAGTTCGGTCAGCCGGAGATCAAGCTCGGTGTCATCCCCGGCATCGGCGGTTCGCAGCGGCTGACCCGCGCGGTGGGTAAGGCGAAGGCCATGGAACTGTGCCTGACCGGCCGGAACATGGACGCCGAGGAGGCCGAACGCGCCGGGCTGGTGTCGCGGATCGTGCCCGCCGCGGATCTGCTCGACGAGGCGCTGCAGACGGCGACCACCATCGCCGAGATGTCGCTTCCGGTCGCGATGATGGCGAAGGAAGCCGTCAACCGCTCGTTCGAGACCACCCTCACCGAGGGTGTCCGGTTCGAGCGTCGGGTGTTCCATTCGACGTTCGCCACCGAGGATCAGAAGGAAGGCATGGCAGCGTTCGTCGAGAAGCGTTCGCCCGTGTTCAAACACCGCTAGAAACCCTGAAAACGACTGTCGCCCCGCACCGGGATCCGGTGCGGGGCGACAGTCGTCTCACCACTTGGTGGGGGCGTCTCCGGTGTCGAAATCGCCTGCCTCGCGGCGTAGTTCGGCGAGGATCGTGACCAGTTGTTCCAGCTTGTCGCCGGACACCCCGGGACTCGAGAACACCTGGGCGTTGAGTCGCTCGGTGGACTCGACGGCCAGTTTCCTTCCCGCGTCGGTGATTTCGATCAGGGTCGCGCGGCGATCGCTCGGATGCGGGACACGTCGCACGAGATTCGCCGTCTCGAGCCGGTCGACGGCGTTCGTCACGCTGGTCGGGTGAACCTGAAGGCGCGCGCTGGCCTTCGCCATCGGGAGCGCGCCGGTGCGCGTGAACGTCAGCAGTGTCAGCAATTCGTACCGGGCGAACGTGAGCCCCGACGGCTTGAGCACCTCTTCCACCCGGGCCATCATGATCTGCTGTGCCCGCATCACCGAGGTCACCGCGGCCATGCCGTCGGCGACATCACCCCAGCCGTGCTTCGTCCACTGCCGGTGGGCCTCTTCGATGGGGTCGAGATGAAGTGGTGACGGTGGTGGCATGCGTCGATCATCCCATGACGGGTGATGGGCCGCGAAAGTCTGCCGAACGTGTCGTCAGTGCGCTTCCGCCTTCGCGGCAGCCGCCAATGCCACCAACCCGAGTCCCGCGCACGCCGTCATCGTGACCGCGAGAGCGACGCCGGTGTTGCCGAGCACGCCGACCAGGGGAGCGATCAGCGCGCCGACACCGAACTGCAGGGCGCCGAGCAGCGCGGCAGCCGTGCCAGCCGCCTCCCCGTGGCGGCCGAGAGCCAGCGCGGGGGCGTTGGGCAGGACGAAGCCGACACCGGCGAGGAGGAACCACAGTGGAACCACGAACCCGACGAGCCCGCCGAGCTCGAAGTGGGCGGTGGTGACCAGCGCCAGCCCGGCCACCGTCGCGAAGGCGAGGGCCGACACCGTGATCTGCAGCGGTGACCACCATGCGAGGGCGCGGACGTTCAGTTGCGAGGCGCCGATCAGAGCGATCGCGCCGGAGCTGAACAGCAGCGCGAACTGCTGCTCGTCCAGGCCGTACTGGTCCTGGAACACGAACGACGCACCGGAGACGTACGAGAACAACGATCCCATCGCCACACTCGACACGAGTGCGAGCACCATGAACGCGCGGTCGCCCAGCAGGCTCTTGTAGGTGCCCAGCACGGCGCGCAGACTGCTCTTGCGCCGCCGCTCCGGCGGCAGCGTCTCCGTCAGACCCCACACCCCGATCAACGCCGTCAGGGTGCCGATCACGGCGAGGACGACGAAGATCCCGCGCCAGTCGACGGCGATAAGGAGCGCCCCGCCGATACTCGGGGCGAGAACGGGTGCGACGCCGAGCACGAGCATCAGCCGCGACATCACGACGGCCACGGTGTTCCCCGAGAACAGGTCGCGGACGACGGCGAGCGCGACCACCGCTGCGGCGGCGGCCCCGATGCCCTGGAAGACGCGGAGCACACCCAGCACGGCGACGGTCGGCGCGAAGACAGCGAGGACGGACGCGACCACGTGGACACCGATACCGGCGGTGAGGGGACGCCTGCGCCCGAGGCTGTCCGCGAGCGGTCCGACGATCAACTGCCCCAGCGCGAGGCCGAGCAGAGTGCCGGTGATGGTCAGCTGGACCGCGGACGACGATGCGCCGAGGTCGGTTCCGATGTCCGGAAGCGCAGGCAGGTACATGTCGATGGTGAAGGGGCCGAGGGCCACCATCGCGCCGAGTACCAGGATCACCCGAAGGCTGGGACGGGTGGTTGTCCGGTCGGCGGTCGGGGCGGCGCGTTCTTCGGTATCGGTCACGAAGCAACACAGCAACGAGGGCACGTGGTTTGTTCCCGCCCCGGCATGTCGGTTTCAGAATCACCGTGAGCGCAACCCTCGCGCCCGGGGCACCGGCCCGGCACAGTAATCATCGATGCGGGTGTGACTGAGTGGTTGAGGTACCGGCCTGCAAAGCCGTTCACACGGGTTCGAATCCCGTCACTCGCTCGGGTGAGAACCGGCAGGTGATGCACCTGCCGGTTCTCTTTCGCGTGGTCACACGTCTTCGAGGCGAATGCCCTTGGTCTCCTTCATGAACAGGCACGCGACGCCGGTGAGGACGGCCAGCACCATGATGTAGACGCCGAACACCCAGCCGAGGTCGAGTCCGAGGAGAAGCTGGTTCAGGTACGGGGCGGTGCCACCGAACACCGCGACGGAGAACGAGTACGCGAATCCGATCGCCTGGGTGCGTAGTCGCGTCGGGAAGCTCTCCGACAGCGTGGAGGACAGAATCGACGCGGGGACCGCGACGATCAGCAGGGCGGCGGTGGTGGCGACGAGCAGGGTCCACCCGTCGGACGTGATCATCATCGTCAGCGGTAACTGCAGGGCGAACATCAGAACCGCGAAGGCGCCCAGCATGGGCCGCCGGCCGATCTTGTCGGAGAGCAACCCGAGGAACGGCAGCGAGACCAGTGCGATCAGCTGAGCGATCACCAGCATCCAGTACGCAGTGTCGGGATTCATGCCCTGCTGCGTGATCGCGTACGTGGAGATGTACGACGTCCAGGTGTAGTGCGCGGCCGTGATGCCCGAGGTCATCCCGATCATCAGGAGGATCGCCCGGACGACGGCGCGGCGGGGGATGCTCGGCAGATCGTCGTTGTTCTGCGCTGCGTCGAAGACGTCGCTCTCTTCCATGCTGCGGCGCAGATACAGGGCGAACAGTGCCAGAAGCGCGCCGATGAGGAACGGGATACGCCAACCCCATTGACCGACCGCGGTGTCGGACAGAGAGGAGGTGACGACGCCGCCGACCGTGTAGGCCAGCACCGAACCGCCGAAGATCGCGATGAACGCGACGCTGCCCCACATGCCGCGCCGGTGCGGAGGCGCGATCTCGCCGACGTAGGAGTACGCGGTCGCGGACTCGCCGCCGTGCGCGAAGCCCTGCATGACGCGCGCCGCGAGCAGGATCAGGGAGGCCCACGCGCCGATGGTCGAGTAGGTGGGCATCACTCCGATGATCAGGCTGCCCGTGGCCATCATCAGCATGGTCGTGACGAGGACGAATTTGCGTCCGCGTTTGTCGGCGATCCGGCCGAAGATGATCCCGCCGAGCGGGCGCATCAGGAAGCCGACCGCGAAGACGGCGAGCGTGGACAGCAGGGCGGAGACCGGGTCCGAGTTGCTGAACATCGCCGCCGCGATGAACGGGGCGAACACCGCGTAGGCGCTCCACTCGTACCACTCGAGGACGTTGCCGACGGAGCTGGCGAGGAGCGATTTCTTGCGGGAGGCGAGGGTGGGGCCCGAATGGGTGTCAGGCTGCGCCTGGCGAGTGAGGTCGACGTTCACGTGCAGTCACTTTCGTCGGGGTCGCGGAGTCGAAAGGTCGGAGAGGTCGGGTCGTCAGCGCAGGTCGCTGCGACGGATCTTGCCCGTCTGGGTCTTCGGGAGGTCGGTGATGATGTGCACCAGCCGGGGCCGCTTGTACGCGGCGAGACGGTCGCGGGCGAACGCGACGAGTTCGTCCTCGGTGGCGGTCGCGCCCGTGCGGAGCGAGACGTAGGCCACCACCGATTCGCCCTGGTAGTCGTCGGGCTGACCGACGACGGCGGCCTCGTGCACGGCCGGGTGTTCGTAGAGGGTGTCCTCGACCTCACGGGGCCACACCTTGTAGCCGGAGACGTTGATCTGATCTTTGAGCCGGTCGACGAGGTACACCCACCCCGCGTCGTCGATGATCGCGACGTCCCCGGTGCGCAGCCGTCCGCCGGGCAGTGTGTCGCGGGAGGCGTCCGGGTTGCGCCAGTAGCCCGAAACAACCTGCGGTCCCGCAATTTCCAGCTCGCCCGCGGTGTGGGGCGGAACAGGGTCGCCATTCGGGTCGACGGCCCGGATGTCCACCCGGGGCAGCGGGAGACCGATGGACAGTGAGCCACTCGACGGGTCGACCGGCGCCCGCAGGCCGGGCGGCACCGCGATCACTCCGGCCGTGGTCTCGGTCATCCCGTACGCGTTGTGGATGTACTTGCCGAATCCGGCTTCGAACTTCTCCACTGTCGCTGGCGGGATGGGCGCGCCGCCCGAGTAGAGGGTCTTGACCGAGGCGAAGTGGTCCGCGCTCACACCCGGCACCTCGGAGAGTGCGTTGAACACGGTGATCGAGCCGATCGTGTAGGTCACCCGGTGTTCCACGAACGTCTCCAGTGCGACGGCCGCGTTGAACCTGTTCGCGAAGACGAGCACACAGTCCCGGACGAGGGCCACGCCGGCATTGAGCACGGCACCGGTGATGTGGAACAGGGGCGCGACAGCGAACACGACGTCCCCGTCGACGACGCCGGCGCAGTCACCGAAGTCGAGTGCGGTGGCCAGCACGTTCGCGTGGGAGTTGAGCGCGCCCTTCGGCGGGCCGGTGGTCCCGGAGGTGTAGGTGAGCAGCGCAAGATCGTCGCCGTCGAGTTCGATCAGGGGAGGCCGCCTGCCGCGAAAGCGTGCGAGGAGTGCGACGAGGTCGCCGTCGGCTGCCGGCGTGGCGCGCGTGGTGGACTCGAACACCCGCGGATCGTTGCGGGTCTGGAAATCGAGGGCACTGGTGCTGATCGAGAATCGCACGCTGCTGCCGCGCAGGGTCTCGGCCGTGGCCGCGGCGCTCACGTCTTCGCAGATGATGCCGATCGGTTCGGCATCGTCGACGAGGCGGCGGAGTTCGTTTCCGCGGTACATCGGATTGAGCACCAGCGCCGCTGCGCCGACCTTCCACAGTGCCAGCAGGGCGAGGGCGTACTGCGGCACATTCTGCAGGTAGATGCCCACCCGGTCGCCGCGCCCCACACCCCACTCGTCCAGCGCGACGGCGAGGGCATCCGACAGGTCGTCGACCTCGCGCGCGGTGAGGGTGCCATCGAAATAGGCCACGGCGGGGTGATCGGGATGGGCCTTCACGCGCGACCGCCACGCGTCGAGAGTGGTCGCCACGGGTGGCTCCTGGATTCCGTCGTTGGTGAACGTCGACGACACCGCTGTCCCCTTTCTCCGGCTCCGGTCCGAACGGGATGTCCGAATTCGAGCGGCCGACCGATCACTCGCTCGGTCGATGTGGGCAAGTGTTGTGTGTCACACCCGGGTGTGTCAAGTCGGTGCCCGTGGGACTGCTGAGTCCGTCACGGCTGCAGCGACGGTTGCGGCTCATATTTCCATCTGGCAATATGATGGCATGAGCGCCTACGCCGCCCTGGCCGAGCCGCACCGCAGACAGATTCTCGACTTGCTGCGTGATGGTGAGCGGCCTGCCGGAGAGCTGGTGGAGCACATCGCGCTCAGTCAGCCCGGCGTGTCCAAGCACCTCAAGGTGCTGCGCGAGGCCGGGCTCGTCGTGGTGCGCGTGGACGGCAAGCAGCGTCTGTACGCGCTGCGGCCAGAACCCCTCGCCGAGGTCGACCAGTGGCTGGAGCCGTACCGCGCGTTCTGGTCGAGGCGCCTCGACGCCCTCGAACTACACCTGGAGGAGAACCCATGACCGACGGAACCCTGGAGACGATCGATGGTCGCCCGGCACTGCGCTTCGAGCGCACGCTCGCCCACTCGATCGAGCGCGTGTGGCGGGCGGTCAGCGTGCCGGCAGAACTCGAGAGCTGGTTTCCCGCAGCAGCCGAGTGGACACCGGCGACGGGGGAGACCTTCGAGGCCTACGGCGCGACCGGCGAGGTGACCGAGGTCGATGCACCCCATCGGCTGGCGTGGACCTTCGGCGGCGAGAAGTACAGCTTCGATCTGACCGCTGAGGGAGACGGCTGCCGGTTGATCTTCATCCATGTCTTCGGTGACCGAGCGATCGCAGCGCAGACTGCGGCCGGCTGGGAGACCTACCTGTCGCGGCTCGAGCCGCATCTCGCAGGCGGGTACCTCTCCGAGGCGGAGGCGCACGGCTCGTGGGATCAGTGGGAGGAAGTTCACGAGAGCTACGCCGAGCGCTTCGACGTCGACCCGACGCCGGGACGGCAATTCCTGGCGGCTCAGCGGGCCGGTCAATGACATCCGGTAGACCCTAGGGTCACCCGAAACATTCCGAATTCCTAGCTCGCGACGCGGTAGTGGAGGAAGGCGAAGCCGCTGCCGAAACGGCGCTCGTCCAGCAGTTCCAGCCTGCACCGGACGCGCTCCGGGAGAGACCGGGTGCCGCCTCCCACGACGACGGGTGCGACGAACACCTGGCATGCGTCGACCAACCCGGCCGCGAAGGCGTGGGAGGCGAGTCCCGGGCCCCCGATGCTGATGTTCCGTGCCGCGCTCGCCTTCAGTTGCCGGACGGCGTCGGGGTCGAATTCCCGCTCGATGCGGGTCCTGGCGCTGGACGCCGCCTCCAGTGTCGTGGAGTAGACGACCTTGGTGGCTGCTCGCCAGATTTCCGCGAAGTCCTGCACACAGACAGGCTCTCTCGCGAGGTCGGGTACGGATTCCCAATACGTCATCGTCTCGTACATCCGGCGCCCGTAGAGGTAGGTGCCGATCGGACGTTCGAGGTCGTTGACGAAGCTGTGGACCTCCTCGTCGGGTGCGGCCCAGTCGAAATTACCGTCCTCGTCGGCGATGTAGCCGTCGAGCGACATGATCGTCGAGTAGATCAGCTCGCCCACCGCGAACCCCTTCGTGTCTGCTGGTCCGGATCAGCGTGTCACGTCGAGTGCATCGACATCGACGCCTGCCGCCGGAAGCAGGTAATAGAAAGCACGTTCGCAGAGATCGATCATGTCCGTGCGGCCCATGGTCGGCTCGTCGAGCCACGACAGCACGACCTCTTCCATGAACGCCTGCCAGCCCGAGATCGCAGCCTCGAGCGCGGGTGTCGTCGGCACCCCGAACTCCGCCAGCGACGCACCTATCCAGCGGGTGAAGGTGTGCCGCATGCCGCGGTAGATCTGCCGCATCCGCTCGTCACCGCTACCGGCCATCCGCATGACCGCCAGGTAGATGGTCGGGTGCTCGATCACCGCGTCCGCGAATGTTTCGACGCCGGCCCGGAGCTGCCCGGACACGGGGAGCGTCGCGTCGGGTGTCATCCGGCGTTGCAGTTCGGACGCCGAGGCCTCGAGGACGGCGTTGCGAAAACCCTGCTTGTTCTTGAAATAGTGGAACAGCAGGGGCGGGGAGACGCCCGCCTCGGCCGCCACCTGGTCCATCGACAGATCGTCGAACGGCACCGTCTCGAGAAGCCGGACGGCCACGTCGAGGATCTGCGCGCGCCGATCTTCGGGAGAGCGGGGTGCGGCGGCCACCCCTGCACTCTATTGAGGAACCCTCGAGGCGTCCATTGACTTTTACTCAACGGGATACGTAACCTCGGGTAACATATACCGAGTGTGAGGAGCGCAACAATGTCGGATTTCGATGTCGTCGTCAATGGTGGGCTGTGGTTCGACGGAACCGGATCCGCGCCCCGGCGCCGCAATCTCGGCATCCGCGACGGCGTCGTCGTCCGCGCATCGATCCGTCCGCTGCCCGTCGGGCCCGACACCGAGATCATCGATGCGGCAGGCAAATGGGTGGTCCCCGGATTCGTCGACGTGCACACCCACTACGACGCCGAGGTGCTCGTCAGCCCCGGGCTGCCGGAGTCGGTGCGACACGGCGTGACCACCGTTGTCCTCGGAAACTGCTCCCTGTCCACCGTGTACTCGACGCCGCGTGAATGCGCCGACCTGTTCAGCCGGGTCGAGGCCGTACCACACGACTCCGTGCTCAGGATCCTGGACGAGAACAAGATCTGGCAGAGCCCGGCGGAGTACGTCGAGGCACTCGAATCGCTGCCGCTCGGCCCCAATATCGCCGGTTTCATCGGGCACTCCGACATCCGCACCCACGTGCTCGGCCTCGGCCGGGGCACCGACAAGCGGACCAAGCCGAGCACCCGCGAACTCGAACGGATGGGCGCGATGCTCACCGAGGCCGTGGACGCGGGCTTCCTCGGCCTGTCCTCGATGACCAATGCGCTCGACAAGATCGACGGCGACGAATACCGTTCGCGCTCTTTGCCGTCCACGTATGCGCGGTGGAAGGAGTTCCGCTTCCTCAACCGCATCCTGCGCGACCGCGGCAAGATCCTGCAGAGCGCGCCGACGATCAACCTGCACCCCAACATCGCGGGATTCTTCGCGGAGAGTTCGGGTCTGGGGCGACGCAAGCCCCTCAAGACGTCGCTGCTGTCCGCCGCGGACTCGAAGGCCTACCCGCCGATCGTGTACTTCATGCTCGCCGCGGCGCCGCTGCTCAACCGCTTCGCCAAGACTGACTTCAAGTGGCAGCACCTCCCGGTGCCGTTCACCGTCTACGCGGACGGCATCGACCTCGTGGTGTTCGAGGAGTTCGGTGCCGGCGCGGCGGCACTGCATCTCAAGGACCAGGTGGAACGAAACGCCCTGCTGCAGGACGAGTCCTACCGACGCCGGTTCCGCAAGGATTACGACAACAAGTTCAGCCCCCGCATCTGGCACCGCAATTTCTACGACGCGGTGATCGTCGGGTGCCCCGACGAGGCGCTGATAGGCAAGACGTTCGGCGCGGTGGGCGACCTGCGTGGCGTGCACCCGGTCGACGCGTATCTCGATCTCGTCGTGAAGTACGGCACCGACCTGCGGTGGCGGACCACCATCGCCAACCATCGTCCCAAGTTCGCGAAGAAGCTCGCGGCCAGTTCCGGCGTGCAGATGGGATTCGGCGACGCGGGTGCGCACCTGCGCAACATGGCGTTCTACAACTATCCGATCCGGTTGCTGAAGAAGGTCAAGGACGCGCAATCCGACCGCAAACCGTTCCTGTCCGTCGAGCGTGCCGTCCACCGGCTGACGGGCGAGCTGGCCGACTGGTACGGCATCGATGCCGGCCACCTGCGCGAAGGGGACCGCGCCGACCTCGTCGTCATCGATCCGGCGGGTCTCGACGCGACCGTGGACGGATTGTTCGAGGCCGAGGTCCCCGAGTACGGCGGTCTGCGCCGGATGGTGAACCGAAGCGACGGCGCGGCGGTCGCGACGGTGATCAACGGCAGGCTCGTCTATCGCGACGGGGAGTTCACCGGCGGGTTCGGCGTCACCAAGACGGGACGGTTCCTCCGCGCCGGTGCGTCGGCCGCAGACCACAGCGAGCGTGAGACGGCCGTCCGATGAGCGGCATGGAGCGGATCCGCACGTTCACCCGGGACGGGCTCGTGTTCGACGTTCGCGACGAGGGTCCGATCGACGGCACGCCGGTGGTGCTGTTGCACGGATTTCCGCAGGACTCGCGGTCGTGGGACGAACTGGCACCGTTGCTGCACCGGCGGGGATTTCGCACTCTCGCGCCGGACCAGCGCGGCTATTCGGCCGGGGCCCGGCCCCGCGCCCGCTGGGCGTACCGCGGCTCGGAACTGGTCGCGGACGTCGTCGCTCTCATCGACCAGGCGGGCCTCGGGCCGGCGCATGTCGTCGGGCACGACTGGGGCGCTGTGGTGGCCTGGGGAATCGCGGCGGAACGGCCCGACCGGGTTCGCACGCTCACTGCGCTCTCGGTGCCGCATCCGGCGGCATTCGTGCGGGCGATGCTCACCAGTCGCCAGATCCTGAAGTCCTGGTACATGTTCGCGTTCCAGCTGCCGTGGATTCCGGAGCGGCTGATCACCCCGGACGGTTACGGCTACCGGGCACTGCTCGCCAGCGGCCAGTCTGCGGACCGGGCGAAGCGCGACCTCGAACCCATGCGCGATCGGACGCGGGCCCGGGGCGCTCTGAACTGGTATCGGGCCATGCCGTTCACCGCACCCCGTTCGGCCTCCCGGAAGGTCCGGGTGCCCACGCTCTTCGTGTGGAGCGACGGCGACTCGGCGATCGGGCCGGTAGGTCCCGCGCTGACCTCACGCTTCGTCGACGGCCCGTACACCTACGAGGTGTTCCGCGGTGTGAGCCACTGGATTCCGGACGAGGCGGCCGAGCGCGTCGACGAACTACTCGGCAGCCACCTGCTCGATCAGTCGTGACGCCGATCGGTCCGTCCGCGCCACGTCGCCGGTGACCAAGCGGTCGAGGAGGATGCCCCGCAGCCCGGACACCGCGACCGTCGCATTCTCGCGGGCGTCCTGAGCGGAGATCCCGCTTCGGATCATCGCGCGATCGCCGCCGTCGCCGGACAGGCATCGGTGTACGCACCGAAATCGGCACTCGGGCACTCCATCGGCGCGGTCGGAGCCCTCGCGGCGATCCTCACCGTTCTGACGGTGCGCGAACAGATCGTCCCGCCGACCCTCAACCTCGACAACCAGGACCCCGCCATCGACCTGGACGTCGTCGCCGGGTCGCCCCGCCGTCAGCGCATCGATTACGCACTGAGCAATTCGATCGGTTTCGGCGGGCACAACGTCGCGCTCGCCGTCGGACGGTACTGATCGGCTGTCCGCTGTCGGTGAACGCCGCCGCGTCCGGGTGCGTCGTCTGGAAGACTCCGAAGGTATGGAAGCTCAGCGCGGACTGACGCTGGTGACGGCCGCTCCCGAGCAATCGCGGGAGGAGCCGCTGGTGCGTGAGCTGTACGGGCGAGTGCTCCGCGAGGCCCGCCGGGACCAGGATCGGAGCCTCGAGGACGTCGCCGCCGCCGTCGGCATGTCGAAGCAGTACCTCTCCGAGATCGAACGCGGCAAGAAGGAGCCGTCGTCGGAAATGCTGCGCGCGGTGTGTGGCGCGCTCGGTCTGCCGGTGGAACACCTGCTGTTCCGGTCCGGGCACCGGCTCGGCGCGGCGAACCGGAACCCGGCGACCAGGAGCCTGAACCGGCAGGTGCCCACGCTGCTCGCCGCCTAGCGCCGTCCGTCAGGCCGCGACGAGCGTATCGGCCAGGCCGTACTCGATGGCCTCCTCGGCTGTGAAGATGCGGTCCCGGTCGGTGTCCCGCCGCAGCCGCTCGACGGTCTGACCGGTGTGTTTGCTCAGAATCGCTTCGGTCTGCGAACGGACCCGCATGATCTCCGCGGCCTGAAGCGCCAGGTCGGAGATCGTGCCGTTGCCCTGTGTCGACGGTTGGTGCAGCAGCGTCCGGGAATGGGCCAGGACGTGGCGGTGTCCCTTGGTTCCCGCCGCCAGCAGCACGGCAGCCGCGGACGCGGCCTGGCCCATGCAGTACGTGGCGATGGTCGGACGGAGGAACTGCATCGTGTCGTAGATCGCGAGCATCGCCGTCGTGGAGCCGCCGGGCGAATTGATGTACAACCCGATCTCCTGATCGGAACTGTCCGCCTGGAGGTGGAGCAGCTGTGCCATCACGACATTGGCGACTCCGTCGTCGATCTCGGTGCCCAGGAAGACGATCCGCTCGTTCAGCAGTCGGCTGAAGATGTCGAACGACCGCTCGCCTGCCGGGGTGCGTTCGATGACGTGGGGAATGGTGTATTGGGACATGGCTTCACAATCCAATTCTCGGGGCGGTGGTGTGCGGGGCGATCTCGGCGAACGAGGACACGACGCGGTCGACGATCCCGTAGTCGCGGGCCTCGTCGGCGGTGAACCACCGGTCCCGGTCGCTGTCCTCGGCGATCTGCTCGACCGGATGCCCCGTCTCGGCGGCGAGGATCTCCTGCGACTGTCGTTTCATCCGCTCGAGGCTCTCGGCCTGGATGGCGATGTCGACGGCGGTGCCGCCGATGCCGGCCGAGGGCTGGTGCATCATGATGCGGCTGTGCGCCAGACTGATCCGTTTGCCGTGGGTGCCCGAGCACAGCAGTACCTGGCCCATGCTCGCGGCGAAACCCATGGCGACGGTCACCACGTCGTTGGGAACGAGTTTCATCGTGTCGTAGATGGCCAGGCCGGCGAAGACGGAGCCACCCGGGGAATTGATGTACAGCACGATGTCGCGTTTGGGGTCGGCGGCCGCGAGCAGCACCAGTTCGGAGCAGGCCCGCTCGGCCATGGCGTCGTCCACCTCGCCGGTGAGGAGGATCGTGCGCTGGCGAAACAGTCTGTCCGCCAATAGGTCGCGGTAATTCAGGTCGGGTAGTGCGGCTGTGGTCATGCCTTCATTACTACCGCCGCGCCGGTGCCGGACCGGCGATTGTCTGCTGTGGGCAGACGACCTGCGCCGGGAGGTTCGGAAACCCCGGCGACGGTACCGCACCCACCCGGGAATGTGACGCAGATCGCGTACGTGGCGACACTCCGGCGTCGAGCGCCGTGAACTGGGCGTTCGTGATTCGAGGTGGCCACCAGGAATCCAGTGGGTGAACGACTCACCCCGGTCAGGTGAACGTCGGAAACAGACCGCTCGGCCAGTGGAATTGCCAGCGCGCGAAGGCGAACTCGCTGGTTAGGGTGCCCTCATGCACGTTCTGTTCGTCTGTAGCGGGAACGTCTGCCGCTCACCGATCGCAGAGCGGCTGACGCACGCGTACGCGCTTGCCCACGGTCTGCCGCACCTCACCGCGGAGAGCGCCGGTGTCCGAGCCCTCGTGGGCTTTCCGATCGAACCCGTCGCCGCCCGTGTCATCGAAGGCCTCGGCGCGAGCGCCGACGGGTTCCGAGCGCGTCGCCTGCGGCCCGAGATGATCAAACGCGCCGACCTCGTCCTCGCGATGACCGAGCAGATCCGGGACCGTTCGATGGAACTGCTCCTCGGGACGAGCCACTGCACGTTCACGCTTCGCGAGGCTCGCCGGATCGCCACCGACACCGGTGCCCGCACCGTCGCCGAACTCGCCGTCGCCCGAAGGGAATACGGAGAGATCGACGATGCGAACATCAGCGACCCCGTCGGCCTCGGCGGGGCGGCGTTCGCGCAGGTGGGAGATCGGATCGCCGCCGAACTGATGCCGCTGCTCGACACACTCGACCTCGGCAGCGGCACGAAACGGGAACCCGAGCCCCAGCCCGAGCCCGAGCCCGAGCCCGGACCGCGGCCGTCTCCGGTCGTCCAACTTCCGCTGTCGCCCAGGCCGTTGATCGCGGCGCGGGCGGCGTCGTCGATCCTCGACTATCCCGTCAGCTGGTCGCGCTGAACTGATACTTGGCGAATCTCTCGTCCACCTGCTCGGCCGTGAGCCCGAATTCCTCGAGCGTGTACTTGTGGGAGGGGCGGCGGTCGCCGCTGCGGCTTTCGGCGTGCATCGCCTCCATCGCCGACTGGGCCGAGGCGCTGAGTTCGAGCCCGAAGTGCGTGTAGACCCCTTCGACGGTGCCGAGGGGATCGGCCACGAAATCGTGGTAGTCGACGTCGATGAACTGAGTGGGATCGTGCCGGGCGCGGGCGGCGGTGAACTGCTCGAGCCCCCGGGCCCACAGCTCGAGCTGGCTCTCACCGATGACGCTGCCCCGGAACTTCTCCGACCACCCTTCCGTCGCCTGTTCCGCGAGGCTGCACACCGACGGGACGATCATGCGCGGCGGCCGGTGGGTCTGGATGATCGAGGCGTCCGGATAGACGGCGAGCAACTCGTCGAGCGCGAACAGGTGGCTGGGGTTCTTCAGCACCCAGCGGCGGTCCCGATCGGGAAGCCCGATCAGCTGCAGGTTCTTCTTGTGCCGCTGATAGGCGTTCGTCCAGTCCTGGCCCTCGAGCCAGCGGGAATATGTCGGGAGAGACGCCAGGCACTCGTAGGAGATCGACTTGAACGTCTGCCGCAGCAGTTGCCAGCACTCCTCGACCTCGCTCGCCGACATGTAGTGCACGCCCATGAATTCGGGGCGTTCGATGTGGTGGCGGCTGAAACCCTCCTCGATCTTCTGGAACACAGGATTCGATTCCCAGGTCTCGCGCGGCGGACGGGGTTGGGGCATCTCGGTCAGCCACATCTCCAGGCCCTGATGCGACGGATCCGCGGTGAGTAGCCGGTGCAGCGCCGTCGTCCCCGTGCGGGGAAGCCCGGTGACGAAGATCGGCCGCTCGATCCGAACGTCCGCGTGCTCGGGGTTCTGCTTCCACGCTGCCTCGCTCAGCAGCCGCGCCACCAGGGCGCCGCGGAGGAACACCCGCGACACCTTGCTGCCGAGCGGGGTCAGCTGCTCGTCGACGTGGTACGAGTCCAGCAGGACGCCGAGGGCCTCGGTGTAGTCGTCCACGCCGAAGTCGGTGAGGCCGGTCAGGCGGGTGGCCGAGGCGTGAAGGTCCTCGACCGTGCCGACGGTGGTGCGCTCGCTCATGATGCTCCGGTTCTCGTCGCTAGTGATGGAATTCGCCGCAGTTGACGTCGAGGCACTGGCCGGTCACGGCGCTCGCCAACGGTGAGGCCAGGAAGATCACGGTGTCGGCCACTTCCTCGGTCGTGGGGAGCCTCTTCAGGTCGGTGTTCGCGGCGGTGTGTTCGTAGATCTGCTCGACGGTCGTCCCGTACTTCTCGGCCTGGTGCGTGAAGTACTGCCTCAGCGTGTCTCCCCAGATATAGCCGGGAGCAACGGAATTGACACGGATTCCCTGAGGTCCCAATTCCGTGGCGAGCGACTGCGATGTCGCGAGCAGGGCGGATTTGGCCATCTTGTAGCTGCCGTACCGCTCCTGGGAGTGTCGGAGCACCATCGAGTTGATGTTCACCACCGCTCCGTTCGATTCGGCGAGTGCGGGGGTGAACAGCTGGGTCAGCCGCAGCGCCCCGAGCACGGTCAGCTCGAAACTGCTGCGAATGTGGTCGAATTCCGTGCGGGCCAGCGGTTTCATCGACGGAACCGAGAACGCGTTGTTGATCAGCACGTCGACCTTGCCGTACGCGTCGACGGCCGCGGACACCAGATTCTCGGCCGATGCCTGGTCCGTGATGTCGGTCGGGACGGTCACGGCGCGTCGGCCGACAGCGATGATCTCCTTGGCCACCTCGTCGAGACGCGACGCGGTGCGGGCGGCCAGCACCACGTCCGCGCCGGCGTCGGCGCAGCGGACGGCGAGGGTTCGGCCCAGGGCCGGACCGACGCCGGAGATGACGACCACCTTGTCCTGCAGGAGTTGCGGAGTGGTCATGGCGCTCACCCCAGCATCCGGTCGGCGACCGCGGCCTGGCGTGCGGCGATGCGTTCGGCGAAGTCCTCGGGCGAGATCTTGTTGGAGTCGTGGAACGGCAGCGTCCGATGGATCTCGTCGAACTTCACGACCTCGATGCGGGGACCGTCGTCCGGGGTCAGTTCGCGGGAGACGCGCTGCCAGCGGAACTGCAGGTAGCCGCGGAGGTGCCCGGTGGTGGCGATCCAGTTGGCGACGCCCGGATTGCGCTCGCTGACGACGAGCCGGATGTGGTCGTCGGGATCCACCTGCGACTGGGCGACGTTCAGCGAGGTCTGGTGGTTGACGTAGTCGAGGGAGATGTACCACATGCTGCCCAACTGAAAACCCTGGTAGGGCACGTCGGCTTTCGGGATGGTGATGACGATGGCCTCGTCCTCGGCGAGTTCGTAATGCCCGACGGACGAGTACTGCGTGGCGAGGCCGCCCGGCGTCAGCCGCGGTTCGGTCATCGTGTTCACCGGCAGGTTCAGATAGAACCACTCCGGGAACTGCAGCCACGTCTTCACCCGGGACACCAGGGCTGTGCCCGCGCGGGCGTACCGCTTCTCGACGGCTTCCCGCGTGAGCGGACTCGGAGCCGTACCCGTCGTATCCGCCCTGGCGATGCGGATGGTGCCGCGCTGCTGACTCCAGTCGCTGTACACCTCCCGGACCACCAGCTGCGACGAACCCGGCGCGAGGGTGAAGTAGTTGCGCCTGCCGGCGCTCTCGTCCGGGCCGAACCGCACCTCGAACGAGCCGTCGGGGGCGATGTCGATCTCCCGGTCGTCGAACGCGGTGACGCTGCCGGGAACGTGTGCGGCCGTGTAGTTTCCGCTCAGCACCTGGAAGCTCAGGTCCGCCGTGGTGCCGCGCCGCCCGGTCACCACGTATTCGACGTCGTCGTTGATCCGCGCGCCGAAGTACAGGGTGTCGGGGTTGTCGAGGCCCATCTTCATGTACGGGCCGGTGCCCGAGATGAACGTCGGGTGCGACCGTTCGGTGGCCCAGGCGGCGTGCGTCGTGGCGAGAATGCCGCCGGCGAGGTACTGGTAGCCCTCCAGCAGATCCTGTTCGGTGCGGATGTGGGGGGCGCTCTCGATCAGTTTCTCGGCTTCGGCCATGGCGTCGGCGAATGGGTCGGTCAGCACACCGTGCTCCTCACGAGGGGGGTGGTACAAATATGCACCTGCGTGGTAGAACATTGATGAACCGACAATAGAACGTGTTCTAAGGAGTGGTCAATGGGACACGAGGACGAGACGCCCGACAGGGCGCAGGGCCGACGGTCGCCGCCCACCGAGCGTGTGGTGCAGGTGCTCGACTTCCTGGTGGCGCGCAAGGAGCACCGCTTCGGTTTGTCGGAGCTGGCCCGGCAACTCGACATCAGCAAGCCCACCTGCCTGGGAATCCTCACCGAACTGTGCCGCGGCGGCTATCTCGTCCGAGATCCCGCCACGAAGACGTACGGCCTCGGGCCCGCCCTCATCGCGGCCGGCCGCGCGGCGCAGCAAGGATTCGCGGCCGGGCCGGTGGCGCGCACGCATCTCGCCGTGCTCAGTGAGGAGTTCCGGACCACGTGCACGGCGTCGGCGGTGGTCGGCGACCGCATCGCCGTCCTGGAGCTGACGAGTCCGCCCGGTGTGCGGGCGGCCGCCAAGGTGGGGGAGATGTACCCGTTCGCGCCGCCCGTCGGCCTGATGTACGTGCTGTGGGACGGCGACGACGCGCTGCAGTCGTGGTTGCGCCGGGAGCCGACTCTGCCGGTGCGCCTCGACCGCGACCGGTTGCGCACCGTGGTGGACGAGTGCTCCCGCACCGGGTATCTCGTGGAGACGCTCACTCCGGTCGGCCAGCGCCTGCACACGCTCATGGCCGGGGTCGCCGCGCACGACCTGCCGCCGGAGTTGCGCGACGTGCTCGGTGAGATGGTGTCCAGCCTCGGGGAGCGGGTGTACCTGGACGCCGAGCATGCGGACCCCGCCGCGCCGCATCCCGTCAGCCTCATCGCCGCGCCGACGTACGACGCCGAGGGGCATCAGGCCATGGTCCTGACGCTCTATGTGGGCACCGAACTCGCGCCGTCCGACATCGCGCGGCGGGGCAAGGCTCTCGCCGCGGCCGCGGACGCGATCACGGCGGAGGTGGGCGGCCGCCGGCCGCGGTGACGAACGGGCATTGACCGCAATCTGAAACACGTTCTATTCTCGGAGGTGCAATCATTTTCGACCGGGCTGGTCCAAATATGGACCAGTGACCGGTAAGGCACTCGCGACGAGGAGTCGCCCATGACCGCACCGCCCGTGTACGAGTTGTCCCACCTCGGCGCGCTCGAAGCCGAAGCCGTGCACATCTTCCGAGAAGTGGCCGCCACGTTCGAGCGTCCGGTTCTGCTGTTCTCCGGCGGCAAGGACTCGGTGGTGATGCTCCACGTGGCCGCCAAGGCGTTCTGGCCCGCACCTCTCCCGTTCGCCGTCATGCACGTCGACACCGGCCACAACTTCGACGAGGTCATCGAGTTCCGCGACCGGACCGTCGACCGCCTCGACCTGCGGATGGTGGTGTCCAGCGTGCAGGACGACATCGACGCAGGCCGCGTCAGCGAGGAGACGGGTCCGCGGGCCAGCCGCAACCGGCTCCAGACCGCGGCGCTGCTGCGCGGGATCCGGGACAACGGTTTCGACGCCATCTTCGGCGGCGCCCGCCGCGACGAGGAGAAGGCCCGCGCGAAGGAGCGGGTGTTCAGCTTCCGCGACGAGTTCGGGCAGTGGGATCCGCGGGCGCAACGCCCGGAGCTGTGGAGCCTCTACAACGGCAGGCACCGCAAGGGGGAGCACATCCGGGTGTTCCCGCTGTCGAACTGGACCGAACTCGACATCTGGCAGTACATCAGCGAGGAGGAGATCGAACTGCCGCCCCTGTACTACGCGCACCGCAGGAAGGTTGTGCCCCGCGACGGAATGCTGTTGGCGCACACCCGGTTCCTGACCCTGCTCCCCGGAGACGAGCCGTACGAGGCCCTCGTCCGATTCCGGACCGTCGGCGACGCCACGTGCACGGGCTGCGTCGAGTCGTCGGCAACCACCGCCGAGGCCGTGGTCACCGAGGTCGCCGCGAGCAGGCTGACCGAGCGCGGGGCCACCCGGGCCGACGACCGGATCTCCGAGGCCGGTATGGAAGACCGCAAGAAGGAAGGCTACTTCTGATGCCGCAGCTACTCCGGGTCGCGACCGCGGGCAGCGTCGACGACGGCAAGTCCACCCTCATCGGCCGGCTGCTGTACGACTCGAAGGCGATCTTCGAGGATCAGCTCGAGGCAGTCGAACGCACCAGCCGCGAACGGGGCGACGAGCACGCCGACCTGGCATTGCTCACCGACGGTCTGCGCGCCGAACGCGAGCAGGGCATCACCATCGACGTCGCGCACCGCTACTTCGCCACACCGCACCGCAAGTTCATCATCGCGGACACGCCGGGACACGAGCAGTACACCCGGAACATGGTGACCGGCGCGTCGACCGCCGACCTGGCCCTGATCCTCGTCGACGCCCGCAAGGGGATCCTCGAGCAGACGCGCCGCCACGCGTTCATCGCCAGCCTCCTCGGAATTCCGCACCTCGTGCTGTGCGTCAACAAGATGGATCTCGTCGGGTGGTCCGAGGACCGGTTCGAGGAGATCAAGGAGGAGTTCCGGCAGTTCGCGATCAAACTCGAGGTCCACGACCTCACATTCATCCCGGTGTCGGCACTGCGCGGCGACAACATCGCGCAACGCACCGTCAACATGCCCTGGTACGAGGGAGGGTCGCTGCTGCACTACCTCGAGCAGGTGCACGTGGCCTCCGACCGCAACCTCATCGACGCGCGGTTCCCGGTGCAGTACGTGGTCCGGCCGCAGCGCCGGACCGATTCCGCGCTGCACGATTTCCGCGGGTACGCAGGCACGGTCGCCAGCGGCGTGTTCAAGCCGGGCGACGAGGTGGTGGCACTGCCGTCCGGATTCACCTCCACCGTCAGCGCCATCTGGGGTCCCGGCGGAACCCGCCTCGACGAGGCGTTCGCACCGTCGGCGGTGTGCGTCCAGCTCGCCGACCAACTGGACGTGAGCCGCGGAGATATGCTGTGCCGCCCCAACAACCGTCCGCTCGTCGGGCAGGAACTCGACGCGATGGTCTGCTGGTTCAGCGAACAGTCCTCGCTGACACCGGATGCGCGGTACACGCTGCTGCACACCACCCGCGCCACCAGGGCGTCCGTCGCGCGGCTCGACTACCGCCTCGACGTGAACACCCTGCACCGCGACGAGTCCGCACAGTCGCTCTCGCTCAACGAGATCGGCCGTATCCAGTTGAGGACGTCGCAGCCGCTGATGTTCGACCCGTACCGCCGCAACCACGTGACGGGCAGTTTCATCCTCGTCGACGAGTCGACTCACAACACCGTCGCCGCCGGCATGATCACCGGGCCGACGCTGTCGCGATCCAAGGTGGTGTGGCACGCCGCGGCCGTCTCGCGGGACGAGCGGGCGACACGGGGTCGCACGGTGTGGCTGACCGGACTGTCGGCGTCGGGAAAGTCGACGGTCGCGGTGGAACTCGAGCGACGCCTGGTCGCGGCCGGGGTGCCCGCCTACCGGCTGGACGGCGACAACCTGCGTCACGGTCTCAACGCCGACCTCGGTTTCAGTGCGGAGGACCGCGCCGAGAACGTGCGCCGCGTCGGCGCCGTGGCGCAACTGCTCGCCGACTCCGGGGTGGTCGCGATCGCGTCGCTGATCAGCCCGTACCGCGCCGACCGGGACCGCGTCCGGGAGCAGCACCGGGCTGCCGGGCTCGACTTCGTCGAGGTGTTCGTCGACACGCCGGTGGAACAGTGCGAGGCGCGGGACCCCAAGGGCATGTACGCGAAAGCCCGCGCGGGGGAGATCACCGGATTCACCGGGGTCGACGACCCGTACGAGGCCCCGGAGAACGCCGAACTCGTCCTCCGGCCCGGGGAGGGCACGCCGACCGAACAAGCCGAGAGAATTATGGAATTGTTGAGACGTGATCACTGACGCACGACTCGCGGCCGACATCGCCTCCGGTGCCGGTGCCCTGCTGCTGGACATCCGCACCGCGGGACTCGGATCGGCGGACGGACGGGAGCTGGGCAGGCGAGGCGACGTCGCCGCCGACGCGTTCATTCTCGGCAAGCTCTCCGCGGAGCGACCCGGCGACGCGATCCTGTCCGAGGAGTCGGCCGACGACCGGTCGCGGCTGGAGAGTTCGCGGGTGTGGATCATCGACCCGCTCGACGGTTCCAAGGAGTACGGACTGCCCGGGCACTCGGACTGGGCCGTGCACGTCGCGCTGTGGGAACGCGGTCGGGGCATCACGGCGGCAGCGGTCGCGCAACCGGCGCTGGGCGCCGTGTATGCCAGTGACGACGACAGCCATGCGGTGCATACCGAACAACTCCCGGCACGACCACGGATCGTCGTGTCCGCCAGCAGGCCGCCTGCCTTCGTCGACGCCGTCGCGACGGAGATCGGCGCCGAGGTCACCACCATGGGTTCGGCCGGAGCGAAGGCGATGGCGGTGCTCCGCGGAGACGTGGACGCCTACATCCACTCGGGCGGTCAGTGGGAATGGGACTCGGCCGCACCCGTCGGCGTCGCCGAGGCCGCGGGCCTGCACTGCTCACGGATCGACGGAACCCCGTTGGACTACAACGAATCCCACCCGTACCTGCCCGACCTCCTGATCTGCCGGCCGGAGCTGGCTCGGCCGCTGCTCGCCGCGATCGCGACACACGCCACCGACACGGCCGACAGCGGCCGGGTCGCGATGGCCAGGGCCTACATCGATGCACTGGTCAGCCACGACGCCACCAAGGTGCGTCTCGCGGACAACGCCTGGCGGGTCGAGAACGGGCAGCACACGGGCGAATCGGGGGCGTTCATCCGGGACGAACTCGAGAACGGCCTGCAGTATCAGGCCATCCAGGCCGTGCGCGAACTCTCCTTCCACGAGTGGGGCGACAACGTGGTGGCCCGGTTCGTGCTCGACCTCGGGGCCACGCCCACCGAGGTGACGTCCGTCCGGATCACGGAACATTTCGACATCCCGGCCGGGGCGATCCAGTCCGTCATGGCCATCATCGAACCGTCCGCGATCGAAAGGGAGAACCGATGACCCCGGATCAACTGGTCACCCAATTCTGTGCCGAGTGGATCGAGCCCGATCCGGCGAAGATCGCGGAGTATTTCGCGGAAGACGCCGTCTACCACAACATTCCGATGGAACCCGTCATCGGGCGTGACGCGATCCGCGAGTTCGTCGCCGGCTTCATCGCGGCCTTCGGCGGCATCGACTTCCGTGTGCACCGGCAGGTCACCGACGGCGGGCAGAGCCCCAACGCCGAGGAATCGAGCGGCGTGGTGATGAACGAGCGGATCGACGTGTTCACGCTGAACGGCAACGTCGTCGAACTGCCCGTCGTCGGTGTCTTCGAGATCACCGACGGCAAGATCACCACCTGGCGCGACTACTTCGACATGGCACCGATCCAGGCTGCTGCCGGCGGTGGATAGCGGCCCGATGATCGCCGTCCCGGCCGGGCCGGTCACGCTGTCGGATCGCCGAACCACCCGCAGCTGGAGCGTCGAGCTGGGCGCCTTCGAGATCGCCGTCCATCCGGTGACGCAGGGGGAGTACGCCGACATCACCGGCGATTGGCCGGGCACGACGCGGGGAACGCGGCTGCCGGTCGACGGAGTGTCGTGGCGGGACGCGATCCTGTTCTGCAACACCCTGTCCGAGCGCGCCGGGCTCGCCGCTGCCTATCGCGTGACCGGCGACGACGTCGTGTGGGACACCATGGCCGACGGGTACCGGCTTCCGGCCGAGGCCGAATGGGAACGCGCCTGCCGGGCGGGCACCACGGGTCCGCGGTACGGCCCGCTCGACGCGATCGCGTGGTACCGCGGCAACTCCGACGGCCGGTCGCGGGACGTGGGCGGGAAGCAGCCGAACGCATGGGGCCTGCACGACACCCTGGGCAATGTGTGGGAGTGGTGCTGGGATCTGTACGACCCCGAGGTGTACGGCACGTACCGGGTCCTGCGCGGCGGTGGGTGGTTCGACGAGCACTGGAGTTGCCGTGCCTCCGTGCGGAGGCGCAGTCACCCGACCTACCGCATCGACGACGTCGGATTCCGTCTCGCCCGCGGTGCATTCACTCCTGACTAAATGTTGACGTCAGGTTCAAGTTGGCTCTAGGCTGAGCTCGGGAGTATGACGACGGTCACACCCGGAGAGGGCGAGTCTGCATGAGCCAGGTCAACACGGTCCGCGGGCCGATCGACAGCGCCGAACTCGGACGCACCTACATGCACGAGCACGTGTTCGTGCTGACGCCCGACGTGCAACAGAACTACCCGGACGAATGGGGGAGCGAAGACGAGCGGGTCGCCGACGCGGTCACCAAGCTGCGCGCGCTGGCGGAGCAGGGGGTCCGGACCATCGTCGACCCCACCGTCGTCGGGCTCGGCCGGTACATTCCGCGCATCCAGCGGGTCGCGGAACAGCTTCCCGAGCTGAACATCGTTGCCGCAACAGGGCTGTACACCTACGACGACGTGCCGTTCTTCTTCCACTACCGCGGTCCGGCGCTGGACGCGATCGTGGGGGCCGAGGTTCCCGACCCGATGGTGGACATGTTCGTGAAGGACATCGAAGAGGGAATCGCCGACACCGGGGTCCGCGCGGGACTGCTCAAGTGCGCGATCGACCATCAGGGGCCCACGCCCGGTGTCGAGCGAGTGATGCGGGCCGTCGCGAAGGCGCATCGGCGCACCGGCGTGCCCATCACCGTGCACACTCACCCCGGCAGCGAGGCCGGATTGCACGTCACACGCGTGATGTGCGACGAGGAGGGGGTGCGGCCGGACCGGATCGTCCTCGGCCACAGCGGAGACAGCACCGACATCGAGCATCTGACCAGCCTCGCCGAGGCCGGCTTCGTCCTCGGAATGGACCGGTTCGGGATCAACCTCGAGACGACGTTCGAAGCCCGCGCCGACACGCTCGTCGAGATGTGCCGCCGGGGATTCGCGGGGCAGATGGTGCTGTCGCAGGACGCCTCCTGCTACATCGACTGGATCGACCCCAACCTGATGGCCGCACTCCCGCAGTGGCACTACCTGCACATCGAGAACGACGTGCTGCCCTACGTCCGCGAGCGGGGTGTGACCGAGAAGATGATCACCGAGATGCTGGTCGAGGTGCCTCGGCGATACTTCGAGAACGTCGACCCCTACTGACATGTCGCGCCCGCGAATTGCACCCACACCACCGGTCACGGCCCGGGGCGTCCGCACCCGCGATCGTCTCGTCGCCGCGGCCCGGGTGGTGTTCGAGCGCGAGGGGTACCTCGACGCCCGTCTCGTCGACATCAGCAAGGAGGCCGGACTCTCGACCGGATCGTTCTACACCTACTTCACCAACAAGGAGGAGGCGTTCGCGGCGGTCGTCGAGGTGACGCAGAACGACCTGCTGCATCCGGGCATGGGACGGGTCGCGGACGAAGGCGACGTGCACGCGGTCGTGGAGGCGAGCATCCGCGCCTACCTGCACGCGTGCCGCCGGAACGCGCGACTGCTGGCCCTGCTCGAGCAGGTCGCGCACGTCGACCCCGCATTCCGCGAACTGGAACGCTCGCGGGACGAAACGTTCTACCGGCGCAACGCGCGTGCGATCGCCGACCTGCAGGACCGCGGTCTCGCCGACGCCTCGCTCGACCCGATGCTGACGTCGAAGGCGTTGTCCGCCATGGTCGGAAGGATGGCCTACAGCTATTTCGTCGGACCGCCGAGCGAGCGGCGATCGCTCACGTTCGAGCAGTTGACCGCCGGACTCGCGCGGATGTGGACGAACGCGCTGCGCGTCCCCGACCGCGTGTGAGGACCGTCAGTAGCCGGGTGCGTGGAGGATGCGCAGAACGAGGTCGGCGTTGATGTCGCCCAGTTCCTCCGGCGTGAATTCGCCGTCGGGGCTGTACCACCGGCAGATGTCCACCGCGAGCGACATGATCGCCAGAACCGCGACGCGGGGGTCGGGGATCAGGAACACCCCCTGATCGATCCCGTTCTGCACCTCTCGAATTGCCGCGAGCCGGATCTGGAGCCGGGTCTCGGCGACCACCTCGCGGTGTTCGGGGTCGAGATGCCTGCTCTCGTACTGGGCGATGCGCGCGCGGCGGAAGTTCCGGGCGTGCATGATGCTGAATTCGCGGACCAGTGCCCGGACGCGGTCGATGGGGTCGGTGAACGGCGCCACGGCCTTCAGCACCAGCGCGAGCGCGCGCTCGTTCGACCGGCGGACGAGCTGGAACAGCAGATCTTCCTTGGACGGGAAGTGCACGTACATCGCGGAGGGGCTCATCCCGGCCATGGTGGAGATGTCCCTCGTGCGGGTGGCTTCGAAACCCTTGTCGGAGAACAGTGTCGTCGCCGCCCGGAGCAGGCGTTCCTCGGATGTCGGCGGACCAGGGCTCGGCTCCTCGGTCGCGGACACGTCGTCTCGCAGTTCGGTCATCGGTGGTCCTCTCCGCCGCATCGAGCTTCGTCCGCATCGGCGGGATCCGGCAAGATCAATCCCCTCGAGTGATTGACATCACACAGCTATTCAAACACACTAAGCAAGCGCTCACTGACTTGAAGTTGGCGTCATGTTCTGAAAAATCTGTTTCCCACATCCATACGAAGACCTATCCCGAGGAGTGATCGGATGACTACATCCGCGGTGCAGCCGAGTAAGGACGCAGCCGGCGACACAGCCGTCTCGCGCAAGCGTGCGCATCGGAAACTGCTTGCGGCGGGACTCGTCGGCAGTTCGATCGAGTGGTACGACTTCTTCCTGTACGGAACCGCTGCGGCACTGGTCTTTCCCCACGTCTTCTTCCCCGACTCGTCGGCGTTGATGGGCACCCTGCTCTCGTTCAGCACGTTCTGGGCGGGCTTCGTCGCACGCCCACTCGGCGGCCTCGTCGCCGGCCACTTCGGCGACAAGTACGGCCGCAAGCCGGCCGTCGTCACCTGCCTGCTGTTCATGGGACTGGCGACATTCCTCATCGGCTGCCTTCCGGGCGCCGCGACCATCGGCGTCGCGGCCCCGATCCTGCTGGTGGTCCTGCGGTTCGTCCAGGGCCTGGCGTGCGGTGGTCAATGGGGTGGGATCGTCCTGCTGCTGACCGAATCGGCGAGCCCCAAGCGCAGGGGATTCTCCGGGACCTTCGGCCAGATGGGCGTCTCCTTCGGCGTCCTGCTCGGCAACCTGGTGTTCCTCGGCGCCACCGCGGCGATCTCGAACGAGGCGTTCCTCAGCTGGGGCTGGCGGATCCCGTTCTTCGCGAGCGCACTGCTGTTCCCGGTCGTGCTCTACATCCAGACCAAGGTCGAGGACACCCCCGAATTCCGGGACCTGCAGGAGGAGGCGCAGAAGAAGAACGAGACCGTCGTCCGCGCACCGCTGACGGAGGCGATCAAGGAACACTGGCGCAAGATCCTGCTCGGCTGCGGCCTGCTCGCGGCCACCAACTCCCTGTTCTACATCTCCATCGCCGGTGTGCTCAGCTACGGCACCGCGGAACTGGGGCTCGAGCGCAACGACCTGCTCGCGATCTCGCTGCTCAGCGCCGGACTCACGGTCGGTGTCGTGCTGTGGTCCGGGCACATGTCCGACAAGATCGGGCGTCGGCCGATGATCCTGATCGGCGCGGCGATGATCATCGTGTGGGCGTTCCCGTACTTCTGGCTGATCAACACCCGGAACCTGCTGCTGTTCTTCATCGCCGTCACGGTCGGCAGCGTCTTCCAGTCCATGACATACGGGCCGATCGCCGCGTACATGGGTGAACTGTTCGCTCCCAACGTCCGGTACTCGGCGGCCTCCCTCGCGTACCAGCTGGCGGCGATCACGGTCAGCGGCGGCACTCCGTTCATCATGACCGCGCTGATCGCCAAGACCGGAACCACCACGTTCGTCGCCGTCTTCGTCGCACTGATGGGGCTGGTCACGTTCCTCTGCGCGTGGAAGCTCCGCGAGACCAACACCGCCGAGGTGCGGAACGATCCCACCGCCGTACCCGGCGCCCAGTTCTACTGACCGGCACTACAAGGCGACGTGGGGTGGCTGGGACCCAGCCACCCCACAGCCGTCAGTTCGGCACCGTCAGCACGATCCGGCCTTCGCAGTCCCCGGCTTCGAGCAGGCGGTGCGCCTCGGCGGCCTGCGCCAGCGGCAGCGTGGTGTGCGGCATGCTCACCGTGCCCGCGGCCACCCACTCGATCGCGCGGCGCGCGGCGGCCTCCGCGGCGGTCGGATCCTGCATCAGCAGTCCGCCGACGTTGAAACCCAGGACGGCGCGGTTGGCGAGCCACAACTCGTTGGCACCGACTCGCACGTCGTCCTCTCCGCTCGCATTGCCCACGGCGAGAAGCCGGCCCAGCGGCGCGAGCACCTCGAGGCTCTCGGCACGCAACCGGCCGCCGACCGGGTCCACGACGATGTCCACCGAATCGATGCCCGCGTCCGACAGGGCGCTGCGAAATCCGTTGCTCGACACCACCAGGTCGTATCCGTACCGCTCGGCCTCCGCGGCACGTCGGGCAGACCGAACCGTGCCCAGCACCTGCGCGGCGCCGAGCCGCCGGGCCACCTGTGCGGTGATGCCCGACAGGGCTCCCGCGGCGCCGTGGATCAGCACCTGGCTTCCCGGACCGACATTGCCCACGAGTTCCAGCGACAGCAGCGCCGTAGTGGTGTTCGGGACCAGCGCCACCGCCTCGGGCGGATCGAGGCGAGGGTCCACGGAATCGAGCGGGATCGTGATGGCCGCATCGGCCACCGATACCTCCGCATAGCCGCCCGCGGTCGGGCGAGAGAGCGTCACGACAGGCTGGCCGGCCCGCAGATGATGCACGCCGGCACCGACTTCCCGCACTGTTCCCGCCACCTCGAGGCCGGGCACGATCGGTGGTGTCCCGCCGAACTCACCACGACGCATGAGGACGTCCGCCAACCCGACCGCGGCGTGCGAGACGTCGATACTCACCTGGCCGGGCCCCGGCTCCGGAACGGCGAGCTCGGCCGTCTCGAGGACGTCTACTTCGCCGAAACGTGAAATGGTGATCGCGCGCATGGCCTACCTAGTCATCTCGTCGTCGCACGGGTACGGCCGCCACCGTAGTACGGTGACGGCCGCGACGAGCCCTTCCGAGCGTGCTGTCAGTGGTTGCCGATCTCCAGCACGAGCTTGCCGGTGTTGGCGCCGTCGAACAGCAGATTGAGTGTGCGGCCGAAGGCCTCGACGCCCCCGGTCGCGACCTGTTCGCGGGTCACGATCTCGCCGGCGCGGATCCACTCCGACATCGCGTCCATGCCCTCGGGGAACCGGTCGAGGTAGTCGAACACGATGAACCCCGTCATCGACGCCCGGTTGACCAGTAGCGACAGGTACCGGGACGGGCCGGGCTGCGGGTCGGTGGCGTTGTATCCGGAGATCGCGCCGCACAGCGCGACCCGGGCGTTCTTGCGGAGCCGGGCCAGTGCGGCGTCGAGGATCTCGCCGCCGACGTTGTCGAAGTAGATGTCGATTCCGTCCGGTGCGGCGGCGCGCAGGGCCTTGCCGACCGATTCGGACTTGTAGTCGATCGCCGCGTCGAAACCCAGCTCCTCCGTCAGCCACGCGCACTTCTCCGGGCCGCCGGCGATGCCGATCACCGTGGCGCCCTTCAACTTCGCGATCTGCCCGGCGATACTCCCGACCGCTCCGGCCGCCCCCGAGATGAGCACGGTGTCGCCCTTCTCCAGCTTGCCGATGTCGGTGAGGCCGAAGTAGGCGGTCATCCCCGGGAACCCGAGCGCGCCCAGCCACGTCGGCGCCGGGGCGAGCGACTCGTCGACGGCGAGTGCGCCGCGGCCGTCGGAGAGCGCGAACTCCTGCACGCCGAACTGTCCGGAGACGAGCTGTCCCTCCGGGAACTTCGCGTTCTTCGACGCCACCACCCGGCCGACGGCGTGGGTGCGCATCACCTCACCGATCGCCACCGGCGGCACGTACGACTTCACGTCGTCGAGCCACCCGCGCATCGCGGGATCGAGGGACACGTAGTCCACCTTCACGGTGAATTCGCCGTCCGCGGGTTCGGGGATCGGTTCCGAGGTGATCTCCCAGGTGGAGTCGTCGGGACGGCCGACCGGACGCTTCGCCAGTCGGACCTGCCTGTTCACGGATGTCACGGTGTTCACCTTTCGGGTACCTCTGCGGTCAGTGCGTCGTTCTTCAGTGCGGTCCGGTCGATCGACCGCTTGAGGATCTTTCCGGTCGACCCCTTCGGGAGGGAATCGACGATCGCGACGATCCGGGGAATCTTGTATGCAGACAGTCGTTCCCGCGCCCAGCTGGTCAGTTCGCCGCCGTCCAGACCGGAACCGGGGACGGTGGCCACGACCGCGGCCACCTCCTCGCCGTAGTGGTCGTCGGGAACACCCACGACGGCGGCCTCGAGGATGTCGGGATGTGTGTACAACACCTCCTCGACTTCACTCGGGTACACGTTGTAGCCGCCGCGGATGATGAGGTCCTTGACCCGGTCGACGATGCGCAGATCCCCGTCCGCATCGATCTCGCCCAGATCCCCCGTGCGCAGCCAGCCGTCCGAGTCCAGGACGGCCGCGGTGTCGGACGGCCGGTTCCAGTAGCCCTTCATCACGGTCGCCCCCTTCACGAACACCTCGCCGACGGTCCCGGGAGGGCAGGCGGTGTTGTCGTGGTCCCGCACCTGGACCTCCAGCCGGGGAACCGCGCGTCCGGTGAAGCCGATCTTTCCGCCGCGGTCGATGTCGTTGAACGTGCCGAACGCGGTGGTCTCGGTGAGCCCGTATCCCTCGAGGATGGTGCACCTGAAGCGGGACTCGAATTCGCGGGCCACTTCGCCCGGCAGCGACGCGCCCCCGGAGATGGCGATGCGCAGTTGCGTGAAGTCCTGCGAGTCGGCGCCGTCCGCGGCGTGGAGCATCGCGTTCCACATCGTCGGCACCCCGGCCATGATCGTGAGGCGGTCGCGTCGGAGGAGCGCGAGCATCGCGGCCGGGTCGAACCGGGCCAGCAGCGACAGCGACCCGCCGCCCGTGAACGTCGCCATCATGACCGAGGCCTGGCCGAAGACGTGGAACAGCGGAAGCCCGGTGCCCGTCCGGTCGTCGGTCGAACCGCGACTGCATTCGGCGCCGATCTCACCGCCGGACAGCAGGTTCCCGACCGTCAGCTCCGCGCCCTTCGGCCGCCCGGTGGTGCCGGACGTGTAGAGGATGGCGGCGGTGTCGTCGCGGTCCCGCTCGGCGACGGGAACCGGCTCGGCGTCCGATGCCGCGGCGTCGGGTGCGAGCGTCCAGACGGGGATGCCCAACGCGGACGCGGCGTCGCCGATCGCGGGCCCGAGTTCGTGCCACACGACGGCGAGCGCGGCGCCGGCGTCGGTGAGAACGTACTCGGTCTCGGGCCGGGTGGACATCGTGTTCACGGGGACCACGACGCACCCCGCCGACTGAATTCCCAGATACGCCACCACGAACTCGGGCACGGAGGGTGCGGCCAGGAGAATTCTGTCGCCGGGGGACAGACCCGCTTCGGTGAGTGCTCCCGCATACCGGGTGCTCGCGTCGCGCAACTGTCCGTAGGTCAGGGTGCTGTCCGCACCCCGTAGTGCGATGTTGCCGGGAGTGGCGTCCGCGTGGCGGGACACCGGATCGATCACATTTGCCATGTCGTCAACCTCCGACGCGGTACAGGGTTTTCCGGCCTCGACGGCACGGGCGGTTATCCGGCCTCGACGACGCGGGCGACGGACTCGGACACGACCACCGGCTTGTCGGAGCCCTCACGCTCGACGACCTGACTCATCGTCACCTGGATGCCGCCCCCGACCTGTTCCGCGGACTGCACGGTGGCGCGCATCCGGATGCGTGAACCCACCGGCACCGGCGCGGGGAAACGGACCTTGTTGTAGCCGTAGTTCAGGCTGTGGGCGAAACCGTCGAACCGCAGCAGGGTCGCCGACAGTGCCGGTCCGAGAGACAGGCTGTACAGCCCGTGCGCGATGGTGCCGCCGAGTGGGCTGGCGGCGGCGCGCTCGGGATCGATGTGGATCCACTGGTGGTCGCCGGTCGCGTCGGCGAAGGCATTGACTCGTTCCTGGGTGACGTCGTGCCAGTCGGTGGGGCCCAGCTCCTTGCCGATCAACGCCGTGAGCTCGTCGAAGCTCGCGGGGCGAACGGGCAGTGCGGTGGTGTCAGTCATCTGTCTCCCTCAATTCCGGGTGGTGCGGGGCCTGGATGTGTCACGTTGGCTGCATCGAACTTCGAGGTGTTCGCCGAACTCCGACACTTGAACTTGACGACGGATTCAACTATACAAAAGAGAGACGCGAGTCACAACGCACGGCGAAGGAGAGGACACCTCGTGAAGGTTGCACAGAAGGTCGCCATCGTGACCGGCGGTGGAGGCGGAATCGGCGGGGCGATCGCGGACCGTCTCGCCGACCAGGGCGCCACGGTGCTGGTCGCCGATCTCGACCCGAACGCCGCCGCCGCGGTTGCGGACGGAATCAACGCACGTCACCCCGGAACGGCCGTCGCCGAAGGCGCCGACGTCGCGGACGCCGATCAGATCCGCCGCATCATCGATCGCGCGGAGACCGAGTTCGGCCCGGTCGATCTCTACTTCGCCAACGCCGGCATCGCGGGAGCACCCGGCCTCGACGCCGACGACGCCGGCTGGGATCTCGCGATCGACGTCAACGTCCGCGCCCACATCCGCGCCGCCCGGCAACTCGTGCCGAAGTGGGTCGAGCGGGGCGAGGGGTACTTCGTGTCGACCGCGTCCGCGGCCGGGCTCCTCACTCAAATCGGTTCGGCCACCTACGCGGTCACCAAGCACGCCGCCGTGGCGTTCTCCGAATGGCTGTCGGTCACGTATGGGGACAACGGAGTTCGCGTCAGCTGCCTCTGTCCGATGGGCGTCGAGACGAAGTTGATGCGCTCCGGCGAGAACTCGGGTGATCCACTCGGCGTCGCGGCCACCCGCGCCGTCGTCTCGGCAGGCGACGTGCTGCAGCCCGAGCAGGTCGCCGACATCGTGCTCGACGCCGTGGACCGGGAGACGTTCCTGATCCTGCCCCACGAGAGCGTCCTCACCATGTACCGGCAGAAGGGATCCGACTACGACCGCTGGCTGCGCGGGATGCGCCGCTACCAGAGTTCGCTGCTGGAGCACGCGTGACCCCCGAGCACGCAGACCTGGTCCTCGCCGAGCGGCGCGGACCGGTCCTGGTGCTGACGTTCAACCGGCCGGACAAGCTGAACGCCTGGACCGACGACCTCGAGGACCGGTACTTCACGCTGCTCGGCGACGCCGAGGACGACCCGGACGTCCGCGCGATCGTCGCGACCGGAGCCGGGCGCGGGTTCTGTGCCGGCGCCGACCTCGGACGCCTGCAGGCCGTCGGTGACGTCTCCGAAGCGGACCTCCTCCGGCCGCACCCCCGCGACCTTCCCGCAACACTGCGCAAACCGCTCATCGGGGCGATCAACGGGGTCGCCGCCGGTCTCGGAATGGTGGAGGCCCTCTACTGCGACGTCCGGTTCGCCTCGGCGTCCGCCCGGTTCACGACCGCCTTCGCCAAGCGGGGACTGATCGCCGAATACGGCATCTCCTGGCTTCTGCCCCGGCTCGTGGGGCACAGCCGCGCCACCGACCTGCTGCTGTCGAGCCGCATGGTCGATGCCGAGGAGGCGTTGCGCATCGGACTCGTCGACCACCTCGTGCCGGATGGTTCGGTCGTCGACGCCGCGGTCGCCTATGCCGAACAGCTGGCGACGCACTGCTCCCCGACGTCGATGGCCGTCATCAAGGACCAATTACAGAACGATGCGGACGGCACCTACGCCGAGTCCGTGGCCCGAGCGGAAGGCCTGATGTTGCAGGCGTTCCGCGGGGCCGATCTCGTCGAGGGCGTACAGAGTCACCTCGACAAGCGCACACCCACGTTTCCCTCACTACCCGTCAGGAGTTCCCATGTCCCTGTTTGACATCTCGGATCGCGCCCAGCAGTTGCAGACCGATCTGCTGGAGTTCATGGATTCGCATGTGTATCCGGCGGAGGCGGTGTATGAGGAGCAGATGCGGGAGTCGGGGGATCCGCATTTCCAGCCGCCGGTGTTGGAGGAGTTGAAGGTTGAGGCGCGGCGTCGGGGGTTGTGGAATCTGTTTCATCCGCATCCGGGGACGGGTGCGGGGTTGACGAATCTCGAGTATGCGCCGTTGGCGGAGATCATGGGGCGCAGTCATATTGCGTCGGAGGCGTGTAATTGTAATGCGCCGGATACGGGCAATATGGAGGTGCTCGAGTTGTTCGGTACGGCCGAGCACAAGGAGAAGTATCTGATGCCGTTGCTGGAGGGGACGATGGCGTCGGCGTTCGCGATGACGGAGCCGGCGGTGGCGAGTTCGGATGCGACGAATGTGGAGTTGTCGATGGTCCGGGACGGTGACGAGTATGTGCTGAACGGCCGGAAGTGGTTCGCGTCGAATGCGTTGCATCGGAATTGCCGGGTGTTGATCGTGATGGGGAAGACGGATCCGTCGGCGGCGCCGCATCGGCAGCAGTCGATGATGGTGGTGCCGATCGATGCGCCGGGGGTGACGGTGATGCGGGGGTTGCCGGTGTTCGGGTATCAGGATCGTGAGGGGCATGCGGAGATCGACTTCGCGGATGTTCGGGTTCCGGTCAAGGATGTGTTGAAGGGCGAGGGGGAGGGTTTCGCGATTTCGCAGGCGCGGTTGGGTCCGGGCCGGATTCACCATTGCATGCGGGCAATCGGGATGGCGGAGCGGGCGTTGGAGTTGATGTGTCGTCGGGCGTCGTCGCGGGTGACGTTCGGGAAGCCGGTCAGTGAGAATGCGAATATTCAGGATTGGATTGCGGAGGCGCGGATCGAGATCGAGATGATCCGGTTGTTGACGCTGAAGGCGGCGTATCTGATGGATACGGTGGGGAACAAGGAGGCGCGGACGGAGATCGCGGCGATCAAGGTGGCGGCTCCGAATATTGCGTTGAAGATCGTGGATCGGGCGATTCAGGTGCACGGTGGGGCCGGCGTCACCGACGACTTCCCGCTTGCCATGGCCTGGGCGCACCTGCGGACCCTGCGCCTGGCGGACGGTCCCGACGAGGTCCACAAGCGCGCCATCGCGCGACAGGAACTCCGGCAGTACCGCGACACCGCCGTCAGCGCCTCCACCAACGGACACAAGGTTGCGGTGAGCTGACATGGCCGGTCTCGACCTCACCGGACGCACCGCGATCGTCACCGGCGCGTCGCGGGGCATCGGCCTGGCCGTCGCCAAGGCCATCGCGGCCGCCGGCGGCAACGTGGTGCTCACCTCACGGTCCGAGGAATCGGCCGACGCCGCCGCGGCCGAGGTCGGGGGCACCGCGATCGGAATCGCCGCCCACGCCGTCGACGAAGAAGCCGCCCGGCGCTGCGTCGACGTCACCCTCGAACGCTTCGGCAGCCTGGACATCCTGGTCAACAATGCGGGGACGAACCCGTCGTTCGGGCCGATCATCGACCAGGACCACGCGCGATTCGCCAAGACCTTCGACGTGAACCTGTGGGCTCCGGTGCTGTGGACGGGGCTCGCCACGAAGGCGTGGATGGGCGAGCACGGCGGCGCCGTGGTCAACACCGCCTCCATCGGCGGCATGGCCTTCGAGGCGAACATCGGTCTGTACAACGCGTCCAAGGCCGCGCTGATCCATCTCACCAAGCAACTGGCACTGGAACTCTCACCGAGGGTGCGGGTCAATGCCGTCGCTCCCGGTGTGGTGCGGACGAAGCTCGCCGAGGCGCTGTGGAAGGAACACGAGCCGGCCGTGTCGGCGTCCACGGCGCTGGGGCGGATCGGCGAACCCGCGGACATCGCGTCCGCGGTCGCGTTCCTCGTCTCCGATGCCGCGAGCTGGATCACCGGCGAAACCATGGTGATCGACGGCGGTCAACTGCTCGGCGACGCCCTCCCGTTCCGGCAGGGGGCCCAGCTCGGTGTCTAGCGTGGACGTCGTCGGCATCGACACCGAGGCCGTGAGCCGCTGGTTCGGCACGCTCGGCATCGACAGTGCCGGACCGCTGACCTTCGACCGGATCGGACTCGGCCAGTCGAACCTCACCTACCTGGTCCAGGACCGGGCGGGCGGCAGATGGGTGCTCCGGCGCCCACCCCTCGGACACCTGCTGGCGTCGGCCCACGACGTCGCCCGCGAGGCGCGGGTCCTCTCCGCCCTCGAAGACACCGTGGTGCCCACCCCGCGGGTGTTCGGACTCACCGACGACCCGGAGGTGAGCGAGGTACCGCTGCTGCTTATGGAGTTCGTCGACGGACAGGTCGTCGATCGCATGTCGATCGCGGAGTCCCTGACCGCGGAACGTCGCCGGGCGATCGGTCTGTCGCTGCCGCGGACGCTCGCGAAGATCCACGCGGTGGACCTCGACCGGACCGGGTTGACCGACCTGGCCAGCCACAAGCCGTACGCGCAGCGTCAGCTCAAGCGGTGGTCGGGGCAGTGGGAGAAGTCGAAGACCCGCGAGCTGCCCGCCCTCGACGACCTGACGCGGCGGCTCGCCGCCTCGGTGCCGGAGCAGCGGGAACTGACACTGGTGCACGGCGACTTCCACCTGCGCAACGTCATCACCTCCCACGAGACCGGGGAGGTGACCGCGGCCCTGGACTGGGAGTTGTGCACCCTCGGCGACCCCCTCGCCGACGTCGGCAGCCTGCTCGCGTACTGGCCGGAGCCGGGCGAGACCACCGGCGGCGACTTCCCCGCGTCCACCCTCGACGGTTTCCCGGACCGGGTGGAGATCGCCGGGGTGTACCTCGACGAGACCGGCCGCGACCCGCAAGCCCTCGCGTTCTGGCACGTCCTCGGCCTGTGGAAGGTCGCGGTCATCGCGGAGGGCGTCATGCGCCGCGCGCGGGACGAACCGCAGAACAAGGCGGCCGCGGGCACCCCGACCGTCGAGCGCATCGACGACCTGGTGGCCAAGGCGTGCGACATCGCCGCCCGGGCCGGAATCTGATCGAACGACGATGGAGAAATTCATGAAGAGAACGGCAATCGTCACCGGCGCGGCACGAGGCATCGGTGCCGCGGTGGCGAAGAAACTGGCGAGCGACGGGTACGCGGTGGCCGTGCTCGACCTCGACGAGTCCGCCTGCGCGGCAACCGTCGACGCCATCGAGTCCGCCGGCGGCCGGGCGCTGGCCGTGGGCGCGAACGTCGCCGACGAGGCGTCGGTCGCCGCGGCGGTCGAGCGGGTGGCGACCGAACTCGGTGCCCCGACGATCCTGATCAACAATGCCGGAATCACCCGCGACAACCTGTTGTTCAAGATGACCGTCGACGACTGGGACGCGGTCATGAACGTGCACCTGCGCGGTGCGTTCCTGATGTCGCGGGCCGTGCAGCAGCACATGGTCGACGCCGGGTTCGGGCGCATCGTGAACCTGTCGAGCACGTCCGCGCTCGGTAACCGCGGGCAGGTCAACTACTCCGCCGCCAAGGCGGGCATGCAGGGCTTCACCAAGACGCTTGCCATCGAACTGGGCAAGTTCGGTGTCACCGCGAACGCGATCGCGCCCGGCTTCATCGAGACCGAGATGACCGCCGCCACCGCCGAGCGGGTGGGTGTCGGCTTCGAGGACTTCAAGAAGGCGGCGGCGTCGCAGATCCCCGTGAACCGCGTCGGGCAGCCCGAGGACATCGCCAACACCGCGTCGTTCCTGGCGAGTGAGGGTGCCGGATTCGTGTCCGGACAAGTGATCTACGTCGCCGGCGGACCGAAGGACTGAGGAACATGACCACTGACGAACAGGCGATCGCACGCGACCTCAGCGATCGTGTCGCGACCCTCGTCGAACAGAACGACCTGTCGGATCCGACCGGGTTCCTCGGAGCCCGATTCGACGCCGGCCTCGCGTGGGTCCACTTCCCGCCGGGGCGCGGCGGGCTCGGTCTGCCGCAGAGCTTCCAGGCGCAGGTCGACGCCGAACTCGCTGCCGCCGGAGCGCCCGGTCCGGCCAAGGGCCGCAACGGGATCGGATTGGGCATGGCCGCGCCGACCATTGCCGCGTTCGGCACCGAGGAACAACAGCAGAAGTACCTGCGGCCGATCTTCACCAGCGAGCACATCTACTGCCAGTTGTTCAGCGAACCGGGGGCGGGCTCCGACCTGGCCGCGGTCGCGACGCGAGCCGTCCGTGAGGGTGACGGCTGGACGGTCAACGGGCAGAAGGTGTGGACGTCGGGGGCGCAGAACGCACAGATGGCGATCCTCGTGGCCCGGACGGATCCGACGGTGCCCAAGCACGCCGGGCTCACGTACTTCCTGTGCGACATGAGCGATACCGGTATCGACGTCCGGCCGTTGCGGCAGATCACCGGTGAGGCCGAGTTCAACGAAGTGTTCCTCACCGACGTCCACATTCCCGATACCGATCGGCTCGGCGACGAGGGGCAGGGCTGGCGGGTGGCCACCGCGACCCTCAACAACGAGCGGGTGGCGATCGGCGGTTCCGCGGCCGCCCGCGAGAGCGGGATGATCGGACCGGTCGCCCAGGCCTGGCGGGAGCAACCCGAACTCCGCGATCCGGCGATGCACGACGAACTGCTGCGGCTGTGGGTCGAAGCGGAGGTCGCCCGGCTGACCGGGGAGCGCCTGCGGCAACAACTCGCGGCCGGGCAACCCGGCCCGGAGGGATCCGGCCTGAAACTGGCTTTCGCCCGGCTCGCGCAGACCATTTCGGGTTTCGACATCGAACTCCACGGCGAGGCCGGGCTGCGGTACGACGACTGGACCATGCGCCGACCCGACAAGGTCGACTTCACCGGCCGTGAACCCGGCTACCGGTACCTGCGCGCGAAAGGCAACTCGATCGAGGGCGGCACGTCCGAGATCCTGCGCAACGTCATCGCAGAACGCGTCCTCGGCCTCCCGCCGGAGCATCGCGTCGACAAGGACATCGCCTGGAAGGACCTGCCCCGATGAGCACCGCTGATCTGCTGTATTCCGACACGGAAGACGCCCTGCGCGACTCCGTCCGCCGCCTCCTCGCCGACCGCTGCCCACCGGAACTGGTGGTCGGGGCGTACGACCGGGCACCCGCCGACTTCTCCGGAGTGTGGAAATCCCTCGCCGTCGAACTCGGACTGGCGGGCCTGCTCGTCCCCGAGGACCTGGGCGGCGCCGGCGCGAGCGCACGCGAGGCTGCGGTGGTCATGGAGGAGATCGGACGTGCCGTCGCGCCCGTCCCGTACCTTTCCAGCGCCGTACTCGCGACGGTCGCGCTGCTGAAGGTGGGAGACACGCGAACGGTCGGCGCACTCGCCGACGGGACGACCACCGGTGCGCTCACGGTCGGGCTCGCGACCGCACCGGGCCGGTTCACCCCGACCGTGCGCCGGGACGGCGACGCTCTGACCGGCACCGTGACCAGTGTCGCGGGCGTCTCGGAGGCCGACATCCTGATCGTGCCGGTCGAGGGTCCGGGTGGACTCGAACTGCACACGGTTCCCGCCGGCACCGCCGGCGTCTCGGTCATGCCCGTGCTCGCGCTCGACATGACCCGGCCACTGTCGGATATCTCGTTCGACGCCGCCGCATCCACCCGCATCGACGACGGCAACGCCGCGGCGGCGGTCCGTGACGCCCTCGTCGTCGGTGCCGCACTGCTCGCCTCCGAGCAACTCGGGCTTGCGCAGTGGTGCTTCGAGACGACCCTGGCGTACGTCAAGGAGCGAACCCAGTTCGGCCGCGCCGTCGGGTCGTTCCAGGCGATCAAGCACCGCCTCGCCGACCTGTGGCTCGAGGTCACCTCCGCGGCCGCCGCTGCCCGCTACGCCGCGGACACTGCCGCCCGGGGCGACGCGGACGCCGAGGTCGCGGCTGCCGTCGCGCAGGCGTACTGCAGTGACGTCGCCGTCCACGCCGCCGAGGAGTGCGTCCAGCTGCACGGCGGGATCGGCATGACGTGGGAATACCCCGCGCACCTGTATCTGAAGAGGGCGAAGAGCGATCAGCTCGCGTTGGGCACCGCCTACCGTCACCGCGCGCGCCTCGCCGACCTGATCGACCTGCCCGCGTAACCCGAGCCGCACCACCGACAGTCAGGAAGCAATCCATGAAGGCATGGCGTGTCCACGAACTCGGCGAGCCGCGCACCGCGCTGCAACTCGAGGAGGTCCCGGATCCGACAGCAGGCCCCGGCCAGGTGCTGGTGAAGGTTCTCGCCGCACCGGCGAACTTCCCCGACGTGCTGCTGTGCCGCGGCGAATACCAGATCAAGCCGCCGCTGCCGTTCACACCCGGAGTCGAGCTGTGCGGTGACGTGCTGGAGGTCGGTGACGGCGTGACCCGCTTCGCCGTCGGCGACCGGGTGATCGGCAACCCCAACCTGCCCGGCGGCGGATTCGCCCAGATGGCCGTGATGGACGAGGCCAACACGTTCGCCGCCCCGTCCGCGCTCGACGACGCCGAGGCGTCGGCGTTGAGCATCGGCTACCAGACGAGCTGGTTCGCCCTTCACCGGCGCACCCAGCTGAAGCCGGGGGAGACGCTGCTCGTCCATGCCGCCGCTGGCGGAGTGGGCAGCGCCGCAGTGCAATTGGGCAAGGCTGCCGGAGCGAAGGTGATCGGCGTCGTCGGAGGCTCCGACAAGGTCGAGTACTGCCGCCGGCTGGGGGCGGATCTGGTGATCGACCGGCACACCGACGATTTCGTTCCGCTGGTCAAGGAATTCACCGGCGGACGCGGCGCGGACGTCGTCTACGACCCGGTCGGCGGCGACGCCTACGCGAAGTCCACCAAGTGCATCGCGTTCGAAGGCCGGATCCTGATCATCGGTTTCGCCGGCGGCACCATCCCGACACCCGGCCTCAATCACGCCCTGATCAAGAACTACTCGATCATCGGTCTGCACTGGGGTCTGTACAAGCAGTACAACCAGCAGGCGATCGCCGACTGCCACGAGGAACTGACCGGTCTCGCCGACTCCGGTGCGATCACGCCGCTCATCAGCGAGCGGCTCTCGCTCGCGGACGTCGCCGACGGCATCGGCCGGCTCGGTGACGGCAGCACCGTCGGCCGCCTAGTCTTCCAACCCTGAAGGGAACGCACATGGACATCGGTTCACTGTTCGACGTCGCAGGCAAGACAGTGGTGGTCACCGGAGGTTCGCGGGGTATCGGCCGGATGATCGCGCAAGGATTCGTCCTGGCCGGGGCTACCGTGATCATCTCCGCCCGCAAGGCCGAGGCGTGCGAGAAGGCCGCGGCCGAACTGTCCGCCGCCGGGCCGGGGACGTGTCAAGCACACCCCGCCGACCTGTCCACCGAGGAGGGGATCGAGGGCCTCGTCGCGCGGGTCGCCGAGGTGTCGCCCCGACTGGACGTCCTGGTGAACAACGCCGGAGCGACGTGGGGTGCGCCGGTCGACGATTTCCCCGCCGCCGGTTTCGACAAGATCTTCGACATCAACGTCAAGGGCGTGTTCATGCTCACCCAGGCGTTGCTGCCGAGTCTGCGGGCCGCGGCGACGGACGGTGACCCCGCCCGGGTGATCAACATCGGATCGATCGACGGACTCGTGGTGTCGGGTAGCGAGAACTTCTCGTACGGGGCGAGCAAGGCCGCGGTCCACATGCTCACCCGCAAGCTCGCAGCGACACTGGCCGCCGAGCGGATCACCGTCAACGCCATTGCCCCCGGACCGTTTCCGAGCAAGATGATGGCCTTCGTCCTGGACGATCCGGAGCGGAAGGAGGCGGTCGAGGGATCGGTCCCGCTCGGCCGGGTCGGCACCCCGGAAGACGTCGCGGGCACCGCGATCTTCCTCTCCTCGCGTGCCGGGGCCTACCTCACCGGCACCGTCGTCCCCGTCGACGGCGGGTTGTCGGGAACACGCTGAACAGCACGTCAGACAGTCGGAACACGGAACGAGCGAGAGGCGGTACGGCCGCGATGAGCTGGTACGACGACAGGCCCTGGATGGATCGGTACGACGAGAACACGCGTTCCGTGGGGGAGATCCCCGCCCGGACAGCGCTCGACATGTTCTCGGCCGCGGTCGAATCCGCCCCGGACGGGCCGGCCATCCGGTACCTCGGGGGCACCCTCGACTACCGCGAGGTCGACGAACTCAGCGACGGTGTGGCCGCCTACCTCACCGAGAACGGATTCGGGAAGGGCGACCGGCTCGCGATCTACCTGCAGAACATCCCGCAGTTCGTGCTGGCGTTGCTCGGCACGTGGAAGGCGGGCGGTGTCGTCGTCCCGCTGAACCCGATGTACCGGGACGAGCTTTCTCACATCCTCACCGACGCCGGAGTCACCGCGATCGTGTGCAGCGAGAACGCGTGGGCCGATCGGGTGGCGGAGCGGGCATCCGCCGCGGGGGTGCGGATCGCGCTGACCGCGAGCGAACTCGACATCCAGACGTCCGGCGACCCACGGGTGTTCGGGGGCGTGACCCGGGTGCGCGCCGAGGGCGTGCCGGACCTGCTCGAGGTGGCCCGGGCGCGCGCGGGTACCGGCGTGCCGGATCCCGGTCTGGTCCCGGACGACGTCGCGCTCGTGTCGTACACGTCCGGAACGAGTGGAGTCCCCAAGGGAGCGACCAACACCCACCGGAATCTCACCGTCAACAGTTCGATCCTGCGCCTGTACGAGAGCAAGCCCGCCGGTTCGCCGATCTTCGCGCTCGCACCGCTGTTCCACATCACGGGCATGGTGTGCCAGTTGCTCACCGCGATCGACCTGGCGTCGCCGCTGATCCTCGCGTACCGGTTCGACGCAGGGGTCGTCCTCGACGCCCTCGAGCGGGAGCGGCCGGTGTTCATGGTCGGCCCGTCCACCGCCTACATGGCGCTGATGGCCCACCCCGACTTCTCCGGTGAGCGCTTCGCTTCATTGGAGGCCGTGATGTCCGGTGGCGCCCCGCTACCCCCTGCCATCGTCGAACGGTTCCGGGAGCTGACCGGAAAGTACATCCGCAACGGCTATGGGCTCACCGAGACCAGCGCACCGTGCGTCGTCGTCCCGCCGAACCTGGAGGCGCCGGTCGATCCGTCGTCGGGCACGCTGGCGATCGGCCTGCCCCTTCCGTCCGCCGTGATCCGGATCGTCGGGGAGGACGGGCACGACCTCGACCCGCTCGAAGTCGGGGAGATCGCCGTCGACGGGCCGATGGTCGTGCCCGCGTACTGGAACAAACCGGACGCCACGGCGCAGTCGCTGCCCGGCGGCCGGTTGCTCACCGGCGATGTGGGCTTCATGGACGCCCAGGGCTGGGTGTACGTCGTCGATCGCAAGAAGGACATGATCAACGCGTCCGGGTTCAAGGTCTGGCCGCGCGAGGTCGAGGACGTCCTGTACCGGCACCCGGCAGTCCGGGAGGCCGCCGTCGTCGGCGAGCCGGACAGCTACCGTGGCGAGACCGTCGCCGCGTTCGTCAGCCTCCGCCCCGGGCAGACGGTCGAGACGGACGACCTCGTCGAGTACTGCCGGGAGCGGCTGGCGAGCTACAAGGCCCCGAGGCGCGTCGAGATCGTCGACGAACTGCCCAAGACGGCCAGTGGGAAGATCCTCCGACGCGAAATGCGCCGCAGCACCCCGGCCTGAGCCCGCCGCCGTCCCGGACGAACGGGACGCTCGTCGCGTCAGATCGAACGAGCGTCCCGTTCGTTCCGACAATCAGGCGAGAACGGGGTGCGGGTAGTCCGCCGCGCGGTGCTGGAACGACAGGATCCGGGGGTTCTGCACGACCCCGTCGCGGATCTCGACGGCCCGCCGGATCGTGTCGCTGCGGTCCCAGGCGGCGGGTCCGTCGAGGACGGTCCCCAGGTGCGGGAGCAGGGCCTCGCTGATCTCCCACGTCGCCGAATTCCACAGGTAGGACGGGCTGTGATCGACCGCGTAGTAGCGGACGTTCTCACCGATCATGAACGTCGGATCGGCGAACGACGTGGGCCGGGCCCAGCTGAAGCCCATTCCCTCGTCGCAGGACACGTCGACGACGAGGCTGCCGGGCAGGAGGGTCTCGACGTCCGAGTCGATCAGGAACGTCAGCGGCGACTCCGTGTCCTGCAGGACGCAGTTGACGATGATGTCGTGCCGGGCGAGGAATCCGGCGAGCGGCATCCGGCCCTCGTCCGTGGTGACGTGGCTGCGGCGCGGATCGGCGTCGTCGTGATCGAACTGCACGATCTCCGCGGAGTGGATCGGCGAGCTCACGGCGGTGACCCCGCGCTGGGTGACGACGTGGACGTCGTGAATGCCCAGGGCGTTCAGTGCGGTGACGGCGCCGCGGGCGGTGGCACCGAAGCCGAGGACCACGGCGCGGAGACGGCGGCCGTAGTCGCCGGTCGACCCCGCGATCGACAGGGCGTGCAGCACCGAGCTGTATCCGGCGAGCTCGTTGTTCTTGTGGAAGACATGGAGCTGGAACGACCCCTCGACGCTCCAGTGGTTCATGGCCTCGAACGCGATCAACGTGAGGTGGCGATCGACGGCCACCTGGGTGAGCTCCGTGTCCTGGACGCAGTGCGGCCACCCCCACAGGATCTGGCCGTCACGCAGGTCCGCCAGATCCTTCGCGAGAGGTTTGGGCAGCAGGAGGACGTCGTTGTGCTCGATCAGCTGCTCCCGGGTGCGCAGACCGCCCACCGACAGGGCCAGCTGCTCGTCGGACACGCCGAAGGGCTCTCCGTAGCCGTACTCGAGATGGATGCGGCCACGGAGGTCGGGGTCGATCCGGTCGAAGTGGAGCGGGTGGATCGGGAGCCGGCGTTCGTCGGTTTTGCTCGAACGCGCGACGACGCCGAGGGTGAGTGGATGAGAGCGGTGTTGCTGCACAGGGGTGTCCCTTGGTCGACACTGCCGGAGAGAGTCTTCGGCAGAGAGTTGTTGCCGCGGAACCCGCAATGGAGGAGGCCAGCGTTCGATCGATGTGCGCGGCATCGGCCGGCGCGGCTGCAGCTCTCGACAAAGCCCGAGGAGATCACTCGGGGAAGACTGGTAGCACCAGAGAGAAAGGCTGCGCCGCGACAGGCGACGCAGTTCCTCGTGGTGCCCCCGGCAGGATTCGAACCTGCGACCTTTCGCTCCGGAGGCGAACGCTCTATCCCCTGAGCTACGGGGGCGCACCGGAAATCCGGTGTGCCGATTGGGCTGGCCAATCGTAGCGCATGGGTAGTGGGATCGACCAAATCGGTCCCCCTACTTCGTGGACTCGCCCCGGTAGCGGCCCGAACACGCCTAGTGTCGGGAGGACGTGGACGCTCGCGAACTCTCGGGGAGGGGTCGAGAATGACCGATGGACGGCAGGTCGGGTCGCAGGACTCCGACGGGCACTATTCCGATTCCGACCTCGATCTGGACCTGCGGTGGTGGGCGGCGGCCAACTATCTGACGGTCGCGCAGATCTACCTGCAGGACAACGCGCTTCTGCGTGCGCCGCTGCGCCCCGAACACATCAAACCCCGGCTCCTCGGGCACTGGGGGACGAGCCCGGGTCTGTCGATGATCTACGCCCTGCTGAACCGTCTCATCCGCCGGACCGACACCGACTGTCTCTACGTGACGGGTCCCGGACACGGTGGCCCTGCGCTCGTCGCCGCCACGTACCTGGAGGGGACGTACTCGGAGGTGTACCCGGGCGTGTCCCGCGATGCCGCCGGTATCCACCGTCTCTGCCGGCAGTTCTCGACGCCGGGTGGCATCCCGAGTCACGTCAGTGTGCAGACGCCGGGCAGCATCCACGAGGGTGGCGAGCTCGGCTACGCTCTCGCGCATGCCGCCGGTGCGGCATTCGATCACCCGAACCTGTTGGTGGCGTGCGTGATCGGAGACGGCGAGGCCGAGACCGGACCACTGTCCGGTTCGTGGAAACTCCCCGCATTCCTCAATCCGGAACGTGACGGAGCGGTGTTGCCGATCCTGCACGTCAACGGAGCGAAGATCGCCGGGCCCACCGTCTACGGTCGCAGCAGCGACGCGGACGTCGAGGCGTTCCTCGGCGGTCAGGGCTGGGCGCCGACCGTCGTCTCCGGCGACGACCCGAGGCATGTCTTCCCGGCGCTGCATCGCGCCCTCACCGACGCGCACGCAGCGATCTCCGACCTGCAGCGGGAGGCGCGGGCCGGCCGGCGCAGCGCAGCCAAGTGGCCGGCGATCGTGCTGCGGACCCCGAAGGGCTGGACCGGTCCGCGCACCGTCGACGGCGTGCTCGTCGAGGGCACGCACCGGGCGCATCAGGTTCCGCTGTCGGGGGTGCGGACCGACGAGGCGCATCTCCGTCAGCTCGAGGAGTGGATGCGGTCCTACGGCCCCGGTGAACTGTTCGACTCCTCCGGCGCACTCGTTCCGGACCTCGAGCGGCTCGCGCCGCAGGGCGACAAGCGGATGGGTTCGTCGCCGTACGCGAACGGCGGCCGCCTGCGTGCCGATCTTCCCGTGCCGCCGCTGGAGAAGTACGCGCTCGCGATCGAGAAGCCCGGCACCACCCTCCACGAGACCACCCGGGTGCTCGGGGAACTGCTCCGCGACCTGTACGCCGCCACCGCCACGCCCGACGGCGGTGGATACTTCCGGCTGTTCTGCCCGGACGAAACGGCCAGCAACCGGTTGGGCGCCGTGTTCGAGGTGACCGACCGCTGCTGGCAGCTGCCGGTCACCGACTACGACGACGGACTGTCGGCCCGCGGCCGGGTGATGGAAGTGCTCAGCGAGCACCTCTGCGAGGGATGGCTGGAGGGATATCTGCTGTCGGGGCGGCACGGGCTGTTCGCCAGCTACGAGGCGTTCGCGATGGTGAGCGTGTCGATGCTCGTCCAGCACACGAAGTGGCTGCAGCACGCGGTGGATCTGCCGTGGCGGGCACCGGTGGCGTCGCTGAACGTCCTGCTGACCAGCACGTGCTGGCGCAACGACCACAACGGGTTCAGTCATCAGGGCCCGGGCATGATCGACGCCGTCATCCCGCTCGCACCGGATGTCGTCCGGATCTGGCTGCCACCCGACTCGAACACTCTGCTCTCCATCGCCGACCACTGCCTCCGCAGCACCGACCACGTCAATCTCATCGTGGTCGACAAGCAGCCGCACCTGCAGTACCTGACCCTCGCGGAGGCGCATGCGCACTGCGCGGCCGGGGCGTCGGTGTGGGAGTGGGCGGGGACGGAAGGCGCGGTGGGCGCCGACCCGGACGTCGTGCTCGCCGCCGCCGGGGACGTCCCGACCCAGGAGATCCTCGCCGCGGCGCAGTTGCTGCGCGAACACACGCCGGACCTGGTCACCCGGGTGGTCAACGTCGTCGACCTGATGGGGTTGCTCACCCCCACCGAACACCCGCACGGATTCGACGCACGCATGTTCCTCGACCTGTTCACCGCGGACACGGACGTGGTGTTCGCGTTCCACGGGTACTCGCGCGCCGTCCACGAGCTGATCCACGGGCGTCCCGCCCCGGACCGGTTCCACGTTCGCGGCTTCAGCGAACAGGGCACCACGACGACACCGTTCGACATGGTCGTGCTCAACCGGATGAGCCGCTATCACCTGGTCCTCGAGGCCCTGCGACGCACGCGGAGAGAGCCGGCCGGGGCCGGCGAACTGGCCGATTTCTGCCTCCGGCAACTCGAACGGCACGGCGAATACGTCGTCGCGCACCTCGAGGACATGCCCGAGGTGCGCGACTGGACGTGGTCGTGAAGCCGGAAGTCAGTTCATCGGGAGGGGAGCAGCGCCCTTCGCGGTGAGCATGTTCGTCATCACCGTCGACTCGCTCTGCTGGGTGTCCACCATCGTCTGCGCGAGAGAGCGCACCGCGTCCTCCGACGCGTGCTGGGCCGCGTACTCCATCATCGGAAGTCCGCCCTGGTGGTGACGCAGCATCAGCTGGAGGTACAGGACGTCGACGGCCGGACCGGTGGCCTGACGCAACGCGGCCATGTCCTCCGAGGACGCCATGCCCGGCATCTTCGACATCGATCCCATGTGCCCGCTGTCGGCGGATCCGTGGTCGTGACCGTCCGAGTGCTCGGATTCCATCCAGCCCATGTAGCCGCCGGACGGCAGCGCCGGCTGATCCCACAGCGCGAGCCAGCCCTGCATCTGCCCGAGCTGATTTTGCTGCGTGGTGAGGATGTCGTACGCGAGGCCGCGCACCGCCGGGTCGGTGGCGCCCGCCAGCGCGATCGCCGACATCTCCACCGCCTGGCTGTGATGCACGCTCATGTCCTGCGCGAATCCGACATCGACGGAACCGGCCTCGGGAACCGGGGCGCCGGAGTCCTCGAGCGGAAGCCGGGCGAGGAACCCGAGCGCGAATCCGAGGGCGATGGCGCCGATCAGCCCGATGACCAGCAGCGCTGTGCGCTGACTGGGCCGGGACGGGGCTGGATCGTCCGCGGAGTGGGTCTCGGGTCCGTCCCCGGGTTCGGCAGAACTAGCCATTTCCGCCCTCAGCCGGCGCCTGCTGCAGATCGGACGGCAGCTGCAGGTCGCTCGGGAGCTGCATGCCGCTGGGCAGCTGCGCCCCCGCGCCACCGGACTCGGACTGGTCGGGGCTGATACCGCCACCGTCCATCGGCACCGCGTCCGCGCCGGGTGCGCTCGGGTCGAACGGCGGCGGGTTGTCGGGGTCGAAACCGGAGCCCGGGATGGACGAGCAGCTCGCGCCGACCTCCGGGTAGGTGTTCTTGTTGATCCGCAGCGCGGTGATGAACTGGTCGATGCGCTCGTCGTCGACGCTGTCCAGCTTCAGCTGGTGCCCCCACGACTGCAGCGAGACCGGGCTGTCGAGGCCCGGGAACGGCGACATCAGCGTGTACGTCTCGCCGTCCACCTTGTCCTTCAGCGTCTCGACCTGGTCGGCGGACAGCTCGTCCGGGTTGTAGGCGATCCACACGGCGCCGTGCTCGAGCGAGTGCACGGCGTTCTCGGTGCGGATCGCGTTCGGGTAGACCGTGCCGGTGCACGTCGCCCAGATGGCGTCGTGCGGGCCACCGAACGGGGGCGACTGGTCGTACGCGACGCGCTGCGTCGGCTGGATGTGGATGCCGGCCGGGTAGTCGACCTTGACGACGCCGTCGATGTTGACCGACGGGTCGGGATTCTCGGCGCTCGGTGCGTACTTCGCGGCTTCTTCCTTGGCCTGGTACTTGGGGACCAGGTTGATCGCGAGGATCGCCACGAGTGCGAGAACGGCAGCTCCGGCGCCGATCGTCAGCCAGGGGATGTTCCGCGGAGCGGACGCGCCACCCTTGACTTTCGCGCCGCCGCTCCTCTTCTTGGCGGCCTTGATGGCCTTCGCCGATTTCGCGCCCGAGTTCTTATCGGGACCGCGACTTTCCGAACCGCTTGGCATCGATTGTGATCTTTCGGTGTGTGGGTTACGGGCGCTCGACCCCCGGTAACCGGAAGCTGAGGGCCGGGACTCAGGGCGACACCACTGTACTTTCCCACCCTGAGCGCAACCTGGGAGAGTGGCCGCGGCCACGCTCGCCGGCGGTCGCCGGGCCCGCGGCGAGACTCGCGGGAAGGCGGATCACCGCCCGGGACGCGTTGGCCATAGGATAGATACCTGTGACTCCAGCTGACCTTGCCGAACTGCTCCGCGGAACCGCCGCGAAAGTGCTCGCCGAACGCGGACTCGACGTGTCCGTGCTTCCCGAAACTCTCACGGTCGAGCGTCCGCGCAATCCCGAGCACGGCGATTACGCCACCAACGTCGCGATGCAGGTGGCCAAGAAGGTCGGTACCAACCCGCGTGAGCTGGCCGGCTGGCTCGCCGAGGCGCTGACCGCGGCCGCGGGCATCGACAGCGCCGACATCGCGGGCCCGGGATTCCTCAACATCCGCCTGGCCGCCGACGCGCAGGGCGTGATCGTCGCGAAGATCCTCGAGGAGGGTGCCGCGTTCGGATCCGGACACACGCTCGACGGCAAGAAGATCAACCTCGAGTTCGTCTCGGCCAACCCCACCGGCCCCATCCACCTCGGTGGAACGCGCTGGGCGGCCGTGGGCGACGCGCTGGGCCGGATCCTGTCCACCCAGGGCGCGGCGGTCACCCGCGAGTACTACTTCAACGACCACGGCGCCCAGATCGACCGGTTCTCCCGCTCGCTGATCGCGGCCGCCAAGGGCGAACCCGCCCCCGAGGACGGCTACGCGGGCGCGTACATCGCCGACATCGCCACCCAGGTGCAGCAGCAGCGCCCCGACGTGCTGGAACTGCCCGCGGGCGAGCAGCAGGAAGTCTTCCGCGCCATCGGCGTCGACCTGATGTTCGCCCACATCAAGCGCACCCTGCACGAGTTCGGCGTCGACTTCGACGTCTACTTCCACGAGAACTCGCTGTTCGAGTCCGGTGCGGTGGAGAAGGCCGTCGAGACGCTCAAGGACTCCGGCAACCTGTTCCAGGAGGACGGCGCCTGGTGGCTCAAGAGCACCGACTTCGGCGACGACAAGGACCGCGTCGTCATCAAGAGCGACGGCAACGCGGCGTACATCGCCGGTGACATCGCCTACTTCCAGGACAAGCGCTCCCGCGGCTTCGACCTGTGCATCTACATGCTCGGTGCCGACCACCACGGGTACATCGGCCGGCTCAAGGCGGCTGCGGCCGCGTTCGGCGACGACCCCGACACCGTCGAGGTGCTGATCGGCCAGATGGTGAACCTCGTCCGCGACGGTGTGGCCGTGAAGATGAGCAAGCGCGCCGGGACGGTCATCACCCTCGACGACCTCGTCGAGGCGATCGGCGTCGACGCGTCGCGGTACGCGATGATCCGGTCGTCGGTGGATTCGAGCATCGACATCGACCTCGAACTGTGGACGAGCACCGGCAACGAGAACCCGGTGTACTACGTGCAATACGCGCACGCCCGCCTGTCGGCCATCGCCCGCAACGCCGCCGACCTCGGTGTCGCGGTCACGGATCCCGACTTCTCGCTGCTCGTCTCGGAGCAGGAGGGCGATCTGATCCGCACCCTCGGCGAGTACCCGCGCGTCGTCACCAGTGCCGCGAATCTGCGTGAGCCGCACCGTATTGCGCGGTATCTCGAGGAGCTGGCCGGTGCCTATCACCGGTTCTACGGCGCCTGCCGGATCCTGCCCCAGGGTGACGAGGAAATCGGCCCGCTGCACATCGCGCGACTGGCGCTGTGCGACGCGTCCCGTCAGGTCCTGTCCAACGGACTGGCCCTGCTCGGCGTCAGCGCACCGGAGCAGATGTGAACGCGCACCCCGCAGGTCCCAAGCACGCCGAACAGCTGCACGCACCCGGTCTGCCCGAACGTCCCGCCGACGCGGCCGCATTCGCCGCACTCTCTCCCGAGGTATGGCCCCGCAACGCGCGCCGCGCCGCGGACGGAGTCGTCAGCCTGGCGGGCATCCCGGTCACCGAATTGGCCGAGAAGTACGGCACCCCATTGTTCGTGGTCGACGAGGACGACTTCCGGTCCCGCTGCCGCGACATGGCCCGTGCGTTCGGGCCCACCGCCAAGGTGCACTACGCGTCCAAGGCGTTCCTGTGCGGCGAGATCGCCCGCTGGGTCGCCGACGAGGGCCTGTCCCTGGACGTCGCGTCGGGCGGTGAACTGGCGGTCGCCCTGCACGCCGGATTCCCGGCGGAGCGAATTGCCATGCACGGCAACAACAAATCGGTCGCCGAGCTGAACGCCGCCGTGTCGGCCCGGGTCGGGCACATCGTGCTCGACTCCGCCACGGAGATCGACCGCCTCGACAAGGTGGCCGCCGAAGCCGGTGTGCTGCAGGACGTTCTGATCCGCGTGACGGTCGGAGTCGAGGCACACACCCACGAATTCATCTCCACGGCCCACGAGGACCAGAAGTTCGGGTTCTCGCTCGCGGGCGGAAAGGCGATCGACGCGGTCCGCCAGGTCTTCGCCGCCGACAATCTGCGGCTGGTCGGACTCCACAGCCACATCGGCTCGCAGATCTTCGACGTCGACGGCTTCGAGTTGGCCGCACACCGCGTGATCGGGCTGCTGCGGGACGTCGTCGCGGAGTTCGGTGTGGACAAGACCGCCCAGATCTCGATCATCGACCTCGGCGGCGGCATGGGAATCTCCTACGTCCCCACCGACGACCCGCCGCCGGTCGACCGGCTCGCCGCCAAACTCGGCGACATCGTGCGCAACGAGTCGGCGCTCGCCGGTCTGCCGGAGCCGACGCTGGCCGTCGAACCCGGACGCGCGATCGCCGGACCCGGCACGGTGACGCTGTACGAGGTCGGCACCATCAAGGACGTCACCGTCGGCGCCAACCTCACCCGCCGGTACGTCAGCGTCGACGGCGGAATGAGCGACAACATCCGCACCGCGCTGTACCAGGCGGAGTACGAGGCCAAACTGGTCTCGCGGGTCAGCGACGCGGCACCGGTGGTGTCCCGCGTCGTCGGTAAGCACTGCGAGTCCGGCGACGTCGTGATCCGCGACACCTGGATGCCCGAGGACATCGACGCCGGCGATTTGCTCGCCGTCGCGGCCACCGGTGCATACTGCTATTCGATGTCGAGCAGGTACAACCTGCTCGCCCGCCCTGCCGTGGTGGCGGTGCGCGACGGACAGTCGCGCGTGATCCTCCGGAGGGAAACCGTGGAAGACCTGCTGAGCTTGGAGGTACAGGAGTGACGAGCGAATCGGCGCATCGCGCTATCGGTGTGGCCGTCCTCGGCCTCGGCAACGTCGGGAGCGAGGTCGTGCGCATCCTGCGGGAGCACAGCGAAGACCTCGAGGCTCGCGTCGGTGCCCCGCTGGAACTGCGCGGAGTGGCCGTGCGCCGCCCCGGCAAGGACCGCGGAATTCCCGAGGAGTTGCAGACCACCGACGCGGAGTCACTTGTGGCCCGCGACGACGTCGACCTCGTCGTCGAGGTGATCGGCGGCATGGACCTGCCCCGCAAGCTGATCCTCTCGGCGCTCAACTCCGGCAAGTCCGTCGTCACCGCCAACAAGGCGCTGCTCGCCGATCACACGGGTGAACTGGCCGAGGCCGCGGAACTGCACAACGTCGACCTCTACTTCGAGGCCGCCGTGGCCGGCGCGATCCCCGTGATCCGCCCGCTCATCCAGTCCCTCGCCGGTGACCGGGTGAACAAGGTCGCCGGAATCGTGAACGGAACCACCAACTTCATCCTGTCGGCGATGGACGAGACCGGCGCGGACTACGCCGCGACCCTCGCCGAGGCCGGACGCCTGGGATACGCAGAGGCCGATCCGACCGCCGACGTGGAGGGCTACGACGCCGCCGCCAAGGCGGCGATCCTCGCGTCGATCGCATTCCACACCCGGGTCACGGCCGCCGACGTGTACCGCGAGGGGATCTCCAAGATCACCGCGGCCGACCTGACGTCGGCTCGTGCACTCGACTGCACGATCAAGCTGCTGTCCATCTGCGAGCGGATCACCACCCCCGAGGGCAAGGAGCGGATCTCCGCGCGGGTCTACCCGGCGCTCGTGCCGCTGGAACATCCGCTGGCCTCGGTCAACGGTGCGTTCAACGCCGTCGTCGTCGAGGCGGAGAACGCCGGACGCCTGATGTTCTACGGGCAGGGCGCAGGCGGCGCCCCCACCGCGTCGGCCGTGATGGGCGACCTGGTGATGGCCGCGCGCAACAAGGTGAACGGTGGCCGCGGACCCCGCGAGTCCAAGTACGCCAAGCTGAAGATCGCGCCGATCGGCGACATCCCCACGCGCTACTACGTCAACATGCAGGTGACGGACAAGGCCGGGGTCCTGTCGGCGGTGGCTGCCGAATTCTCGCAGCACGGCGTCAGCATCTCCACCGTGCGGCAGGAAGGCGCCGGCGACGGTGCCCGCCTCGTCGTCGTGACCCACGTCGCGACGGATTCTGCTCTGTCGGAAACCGTTGAGGCACTGAGCAAACTCGAATTCGTCACCGCTGTGACCAGCGTGCTGCGACTGGAAGGCACCGAACAATGACCGGCACCCGTAACCCCGTTCACGTCCCCTGGCCGGGGCTGATCGAGGCTTACCGCGACCGCCTCGCCATCGGACCGAACTGGAAGACGGTCACCCTGCGCGAGGGCGGTACCCCGCTGCTGCCCGCCGGGCACCTCTCGGAACTCACCGGTTGCGACGTCTACCTGAAGGTCGAGGGGCTCAACCCGACCGGTTCGTTCAAGGACCGCGGCATGACGATGGCCGTCACCGACGCGCTCGCCCGCGGCCAGCAGGCGGTCCTCTGCGCGTCCACGGGTAACACGTCCGCTTCCGCCGCCGCGTACGCCGCGAAGGCGAAGATGACCTGCGCCGTGCTGGTGCCCCAGGGCAAGATCGCGATGGGCAAGCTCGCGCAGGCCGTCATGCACGGCGCCCGGATCATCCAGGTGCAGGGCAACTTCGACGACTGTCTCGAACTGGCCCGCAAGACCACCGCGGAGTTCCCCACGATCGGGCTCGTGAACTCGGTCAACCCGGTCCGCATCGAGGGCCAGAAGACCGCGGCCTTCGAGATCTGCGACGCACTGGGCAAGGCCCCCGACGTGCACGTGCTCCCGGTCGGCAACGCAGGCAACATCACCGCGTACTGGCGCGGGTACTCCGAGTACTACGCGGACGGGCTCACCGGCGTGAAGCCGCGCATGCTCGGCGTCCAGGCCGCCGGCGCCGCCCCGCTCGTCCACGGCGCACCGGTGAAGGACCCGGAGACGATCGCGACCGCGATCCGCATCGGCTCGCCCGCGTCCTGGAACGGCGCGGTCACCGCCAAGGAAGAGTCGCACGGCGCCTTCCGGGCCGCGACCGACGACGAGATCCTCGAGGCGTACCGGCTGATCGCCAGGACCGAAGGGGTGTTCGTCGAGCCCGCCTCGGCCGCGAGCGTCGCAGGTCTGCTCGCCGCCCGCAAGGAGGGCTGGCTGGACTCGGGGCTGACCGTCGTCTGCACGGTCACCGGTAACGGCCTCAAGGACCCCGACACGGCGTTGGCGGGTATGCCTGAGGTTCAACCGATCCCGGTCGATCCTGTCGCGGTCGCGTCGGCCCTCGAGCTGGCGTAGTGGTGGCGCCCACGCCCACCACGCCGCAGGACCACACCGCTGCCATGACACAGACCCTCCCCACCGGCCTCACCGTGACCGCCCGCGTGCCTGCGTCGAGCGCCAACCTCGGCCCGGGCTTCGACACGCTGGGCATCGCGCTCGGACTGTACGACGAGATCACCGTGACCACCACGGGTTCGGGGCTGAAGATCCGGGTCGAAGGCGAGGGTGCCGACGACGTGCCGTGGGGTCCGTCCCATCTCGTGGTCCGGGCCATCGAACGTGGCCTGGAATCGGCGGGTGTGTGGGCTGAAGGCCTGGATGTGGTGTGCCGCAACGCGATACCCCATTCTCGGGGCCTGGGTTCGTCGGCCTCCGCCGTCGTCGGGGGGCTGGCGGCCGCCAACGGCCTGGCGATCAAGCTCGACCCCGAACTCGGACTGTCGCTCGATCAGCTCGTCCAGCTGTCGTCCGAATTCGAAGGGCACCCCGACAACGCGTCGGCGAGCGTGCTCGGCGGTGCCGTGGTGTCGTGGAGTTGCGCGGGCGAGCAGACCGACGGAGCGCCCGCGGCCACCGACATCTACTCGGCGGTCGCGCTGAAGGTCCATCCCGCGATCCGCGTCGTCGCTCTCGTGCCGGGGGAGCGCTCGTCGACCGCCCACACGCGGGGTCTGTTGCCCGAGACGGTTCCCCACCGGGACGCGGCGTTCAACGTCAGCCGCGGGGCGCTCGCTGTGGTGGCGCTCACAGAGCGTCCCGACCTTCTGATGGCGGCCACCGAGGACCGACTGCATCAGACGCAGCGCGCTCCGGCTCTCCCGCTCACGACGCGATGGATCGCCGTCCTCCGTAAGGCGGGTATCGCCGCCACCGTCTCGGGAGCCGGACCGACCGTCCTCGCATTGACCACGGAGCCTTTCCCCGTGGATCTTCGAGCGCAGGCCGAGGCCGAGGGGTTGCAGGTTCTCGAACTGGACGTGGCGGACGGCGTCCGGACCAGCTGACACGCCGTAGGGGCGTCTCCTTGCCCCTACGGTCGTTCACAGCTATCCTGGGCAATGTCCGTACATCGTGCGCATCAGACGCCGGTGCTTCACCAGGGCAATTACTCCAGGTCAATCGGGGTTGACGGCTCCTGGCACGATCCTCCGCACTATCTGTCGTGTAGGGATTGCGAGTACGCGCCTGTTTCAAGGGTGATGTGATGGCGGGCAAGCCGGCAGTTCTTCACATGCAACTACGTACGGCACATCCGAATTCGGTATTCGAAACCGAATTGCGGGACGAACCCTCGACTCTGCGCAGCGCGAGTGAGGGAAGGAAAGGACCTCCGTGACCGATACGGACCTCATCGCCGCTCCTGTGCGCGCCTCCTCGGTGGATACCGTTGGCGCGCAGGCAGGCGACTCTTCACAGGCGTCATCGACCGCACCCGACACCGGTGCCGTGACAGCCTCCACCAAGCGCGCCGAGGCGCGCCGGGGTGCCGGGCTGTCCGGAATGGTGCTCACCGAGCTCCGCACTCTCGCAGGTGAGCTGGGCATCAAGGGCATTTCGGGGATGCGCAAGGGCGACCTGATCGCCGCGATCAAGGAGCGTCAGGGCGGCTCTTCCGCCCCGGCCGCTGCCGCGACCGAAGCCGCTCCCCGGACCCGGGCCACGCGCGCGAAGCGCGAACAGTCCGCTCAGACCGAACTCGAAGTGACTCCGCAGGCGGAGACCACGGAGAAGACCGCCGAGCCCAAGTCGGCCGAACCCGCGACGGGCGACGGCGCAGCCGCCGACTCCGACACCGCCGAAGGCGGCCGTCGCGGGCGTCAGCGCCGCGGATCCGCGCGTCGGGCAGGCGCACCCGAGCAGGGTGACCAGGGCGGCAACGCTCAGGACACCGCCTCGGCGAATGCCACCGACACGCAGCAGGCCGAGCGCAAGCAGGCCGACGACCGTCAGGATTCCGCCGAGAAGCCGGCCAAGCAGGACGGCTCCGGCGAACAGGGCGGCGACCGCAGCCGACGTGAGCGGGGCGGCGACCGCGGTGATCGTGGCGACACTCGTGGTGACCGCGGCGAACGCGGTGACCGGGGCGAACGCGGTGACCGGGGCGAACGCGGTGACCGGGGCGAACGCGGTGACCGGGGCGATCGCGACAACCGTGGCGACCGCAGCCAGGGCAGCAACGGCCCGCGCAACAACGACAACCGCCCGGGCGACGACGAGGAAGGCGGTCGCGGACGCCGCGGACGTCGCTTCCGCGAACGTCGTCGTGGACGCGACCGCGGCGAAGGCGGCGGCGGTGACGCCCGCGAGACCGAGATCCGCGAGGACGACGTCCTGCAGCCGGTCGCCGGCATCCTGGACGTCCTCGACAACTACGCGTTCGTGCGGACCTCCGGCTACCTGGCCGGACCGAACGACGTCTACGTGTCGATGAACCTGATCCGCAAGAACGGTCTCCGCCGCGGCGACGCCATCACCGGCGCCGTCCGGGTCGGACGCGAAGGCGAGCAGGGCAACCAGCGCCAGAAGTTCAACCCGCTGGTCCGCATCGACACCGTCAACGGTGGCGACGTGGAAGCGGCAAAGAAGCGCCCCGAGTTCGGCAAGCTCACCCCGCTGTACCCGAATCAGCGGCTGCGTCTGGAGACGACGCCGAACATCTTGACGACCCGTGTCATCGACCTGGTGATGCCGATCGGCAAGGGACAGCGTGCGCTGATCGTGAGCCCGCCGAAGGCCGGTAAGACCAGCGTTCTGCAGGCCATCGCCAACGCCATCGCGACCAACAACCCCGAGTGCTACCTCATGGTCGTGCTGGTCGACGAGCGTCCCGAAGAGGTCACCGACATGCAGCGTTCGGTGAAGGGCGAGGTCATCTCCTCGACCTTCGACCGTCCGCCGGGAGACCACACCTCGGTCGCCGAGCTGGCCATCGAGCGTGCGAAGCGTCTGGTGGAGGCGGGCAAGGACGTCGTCGTCCTCCTCGACTCGATCACCCGCCTCGGCCGTGCGTACAACAACTCGTCGCCGGCCTCGGGACGCATCCTCTCCGGTGGTGTCGACTCGACCGCGCTGTATCCGCCGAAGCGTTTCCTCGGTGCTGCGCGCAACATCGAGAACGGCGGTTCGCTCACGATCATCGCGACGGCCATGGTCGAGACCGGTTCCACCGGCGACACCGTGATCTTCGAGGAGTTCAAGGGCACCGGTAACGCCGAGCTGAAGCTCGACCGCAAGATCGCGGAACGTCGTGTGTTCCCGGCCGTGGACGTGAACCCGTCGGGAACGCGTAAGGACGAGCTGCTGCTCAGCCCGGACGAGGCGGCGGTGCTGCACAAGCTCCGGCGCGTGCTCTCGGGTCTCGACTCGCACCAGGCCATCGATCTGCTGATCGACCGCCTCAAGAAGAGCAAGAGCAACATCGAATTCCTCATGCAGGTGTCGAAGACTGCTCCGGGCGCGATCGACGACTGATCTCGACCCGACGCGGGGCCCGGCGACTCTCGGTCGCCGGGCCCCGCTGTTTTCCCTCGGGAACCACCGTGGAACAAAACGCGGACCACCCGCGTTGACCACACCGCAAGCACAAATGCCGATTGGGATCGCGAACCTGCGATCTGGCATACTGAGCGGCTGAGTCCGGTTCCGGTTCACGTCTTCGAACGGCGAAGGCGACCCGGCGACCATTGAAAGGGACACCATGAAGTCAGGCATTCACCCCAACTACGTGGCCACCACCGTGGTCTGCGGTTGCGGAAACACCTTCGAGACCCACAGCACCAAGGAGACCGGACGTATCAACGTCGAGGTCTGCTCGCAGTGCCACCCGTTCTACACCGGCAAGCAGAAGATCCTCGACACCGGTGGACGTGTCGCCCGCTTCGAGGCTCGCTACGGCAAGCGCGCCGGCAAGGGCGCAGCCAAGGAATCTGCAGAGTCCTAGCTGTTCCGCCGACGCCCGTCCTGCGATAATTGCAGGCCGGGCGTCGGCTTTTTTGTGCCTATTCCCGAAAGAAACGCAGAGCGGAGCGAATCATGGCAGGGACCACCCAGCCGTCGGCCATCGACGACATCCTGGCCGAACATGCCGGCCTGGAGCAGCAGTTGGCGGACCCGGCCCTGCACAACGACGCTTCCGCGGCCCGCAAGGCGGGCAAGCGATTCGCCGAGCTCGCGCCGATCATGGCGACGTACACCAGGCTCAAGTCGGCGCAGGACGATCTGGATGCCGCGCGCGAACTCGCCGCCGACGACTCCAGCTTTGCCGCCGAGGTACCCGAACTCGAGGCACAGGTCCTGGAACTCGACAAGACCCTCACCGACCTTCTGGCCCCCCGCGACCCGCACGACGGTGACGACGTGGTGCTCGAGGTGAAGTCGGGGGAGGGCGGCGAGGAATCCGCGCTGTTCGCCTCCGATCTGGCCCGGATGTACGTCCGGTACGCCGAGCGGCACGGCTGGCGTGTCGAGATCCTCGACGCGACGGTGTCCGATCTGGGTGGATACAAGGACGCGACGCTGTCGATCAAGTCGAAGGGCGATGTGCGTGACGGGGTCTGGGCGCGACTGAAGTTCGAGGGCGGTGTCCACCGCGTGCAGCGCGTGCCCATCACGGAATCGCAGGGACGCGTCCACACGTCCGCCGCCGGTGTCCTCATCTACCCGGAACCGGAAGAAGTCGAGGAGGTGCAGATCGACGAAACCGATCTGCGCATCGACGTCTACCGCTCCTCGGGCAAGGGTGGTCAGGGTGTCAACACCACCGACTCCGCGGTCCGGATCACGCACCTGCCCACCGGAATCGTCGTGACCTGCCAGAACGAGCGCTCACAGCTGCAGAACAAGGCCCGCGCCATGCAGGTGCTGGCCGCACGGCTGCAGGCCGCCGCCGAGGAAGCCGCGGATGCCGAGGCGTCGGCGGGCAGGCAGAGTCAGGTGCGCACCGTCGACCGTTCGGAGCGCATCCGCACCTACAACTTCCCGGAGAACCGCATCACCGACCACCGGATCGGTTTCAAGTCCCACAACCTGGATGCGGTCCTGGACGGCGAACTCGATGCTCTGCTGGACGCCCTGGGCAAGTCGGACCGCGAGGCGAGGCTCGCCGCGGAGTAACCGCGAAGCGGGACCGCGCCACCGGACGGCGAGCCGCGTGGCAGTCTGTACCTGTGAGTCGCCTTCCTCTTCGCCTGGCCCTGATCGACGCAACCGCGCAACTCGACGAGGCCGGGGTGCGTAGCTCCCGTGCGGATGCCGAACTGCTCGCGGCCCACCTGCTGGGGGTGGAGCGGACCCGGCTCGGCCTCGTCCCGCTGGTCGACGAGTCGGTGATCGACGCCTACAAGAAGATGGTCGACCAGCGCGCCAAGCGGATTCCGTTGCAGTACATCCTCGGTACCGCCGCGATGGGGGACATCGACATCGAGGTCGGCCCCGGGGTCTTCGTGCCGCGTCCCGAGACGGAATTGCTGCTCGGCTGGGCGCTCGCGTTCCTCGGAAGCTGCGATCAGCATCCGCCGGTGGTCCTCGACCTGTGCACCGGGTCGGGCGCGCTCGCGCTCGCGATCGCCAATGCCCGCCCCGACGCCGTCGTGCACGCCGTCGAACTCGAACCGCACGCTCTCGCGTGGGCCCGGCGCAACGCCGATGCCCGCGAACAGGCAGGTGACGCACCGATCCGGCTGTACCAGGGCGACGTGACCGATCGGACGTTGCTGGCCGGGCTCGAAGGCGGCGTCGACCTGATCGTGGCGAACCCGCCGTACATCCCGGAAGGTGTCGAGCTCGAACCCGAGGTGGCCGACCACGATCCGCACAGCGCGCTGTTCGCCGGACCGGACGGACTGTCCGTCATCAAGCCGATGATCTCGAACGTCGCGCGCTGGTTGCGGATCGGGGGAGCGGTCGGCATCGAGCACGACGACTCCAACGGGTCCGACGTGGCGGCACTGTTCGCGTCCCGCCGGGTGTTCGGCGAGGTCGCGGAGCACCCGGACCTCGCCGGCAAGCCGCGCTTCGTGGTCGCCCGGCGCGTCGCAACGGATATCGAGGCGCAGCGTGCAGGGGCCGTCGCCGAGGGTGAAAGAATGGGCGGGTGAGTACCGTATACGACTGTGGCCTTCCCGATTCACGCTCCGCCGGAATGAGTGCGGCCAAGAATGCGCTGAAGGCCGGGCGGCTCGTCGTGCTCCCCACAGACACGGTGTACGGAATCGGCGCGGACGCATTCGACAGCGAGGCTGTCGCCGCCCTCCTGCGGGCCAAGGGTCGCGGACGCGACATGCCGGTTCCCGTGCTCGTCGGCTCGTGGAACACGATCGACGGCCTGGTGTACAGCGTCCGCCCGCAGACGCGCGACCTGATCCGGGCGTTCTGGCCGGGCGGGCTGAGTCTCGTTGTGGAACAAGCGCCTTCGCTGGCGTGGGATCTCGGCGACACCCGGGGCACGGTCATGCTGCGCATGCCGCTGCACCCCGTCGCCCTCGAACTGCTGCGTGAAGTCGGACCGCTTGCGGTGTCGAGCGCGAACGTCTCCGGGCAGCCGCCCGCGACGACGGTCGAGGAGGCGCGCGAGCAACTCGGCGGATCGGCGAGCGTGTACCTCGACGGTGGTCGGGCCGAGCAGGGGCAGGCATCGACGATCGTCGACCTCACCGGCGCGACCCCCCGGATTCTGCGTGAAGGTGCCGTGCCCACCGGCGATGTCGCCGACGTGCTCGGAGTGACGGCGGAGAGCCTGTCCGCCCAGTGAGTGCTGCCGAATCGGCCGGCGTGGCGCTGGCCCAAGCAGGTGGGGGCGCGGGTGTCCCGCTGCGTGAACTCCTGCTCGTCCTCTTCACCGCTGCGGTGGTCACCTACCTGGCCACCGGGGCCGTGCGGCTGTTCGCACTCCGGTTCGGGGCGGTGGCCGTGCCGCGGGACCGCGACGTCCACGTCACTCCGACGCCGCGCCTCGGCGGGGTCGGCATGTATCTCGGCATGCTCGTCGCGTTGTTGTTCGCGCAGCAGCTACCTGCCCTGACCAGGGGATTCGAGTTCACCTCCGACATTCCCGCGGCCCTGGTCTCGGGGTTCGTGATCGTGTTGGTGGGGGTGGTCGACGACCGGTGGGGCCTGGACGCGCTCACCAAGTTCGTCGGCCAGGTCACCGCGGCGGGAATCCTCGTCGTGATGGGGGTGAGCTGGTTCATCATCTATATGCCGTTCGGGGACGGCAGCACCGTCATCCTCGACCAGCTCCAGGCCGGTCTCGTCACGGTGGGTGTCGCGGTCGTGATGGTGAACGCCATGAACTTCGTCGACGGCCTCGACGGCCTCGCGGCGGGCCTCGGTCTGATCTCCTCGCTCGCGATCTGCGTGTTCTCGGTGGGGCTTCTGCACGATCAGGGCGGCGACGTCAGCGCGTATCCGCCCGCGCTGATCGCCGCGGCGCTGGCAGGTGCGTGTCTCGGATTCCTGCCGCACAACTTCCAGCCCGCCAAGATCTTCATGGGCGACTCCGGCTCCATGCTGATCGGCCTGATGCTCGCGGCCATCTCCACCAGCGCGTCCGGTCGCATCCCGCTGACGGCGTACGGCACCCGCGACCTGCTCGGACTTCTCTCTCCGCTGCTCCTCGTCGGTGCCGTCATGTTCATCCCGATCCTCGACCTGCTGCTCGCCGTGGTCCGGCGTACCCGTGCGGGGGTGAGCCCGTTCAGTCCCGACAAGATGCACCTCCACCACCGGCTCCTGCAGATCGGGCACTCGCACCGTCGCGTCGTGCTGCTCATCTACTTGTGGGTCGGTGTCCTGGCGTTCGGCGCGGTCGGATCGGCCCTGTTCGACCGTCGCGTCGTCGTCCTCCTGGTTGCGGGAGGCCTCGTCTTCGCGCTGGTCGTCACGGCCGTCCCGTCGATTCGCGGACAGCAGCACGACCGTCGCGGCTGACCGGAGGGTTGCGGCGGACCGGCGAAGATCCACTACCCTTGGCGACCGTGACGTTCACCCCCGCCTCCGCCCCTGATCACACCGCATCGTTGCGGGCTGCCGTCCGCTACGGAGTTCTCGGTCTGATCGTGCTGGCAGTGGTCGGTTCGATCATCGCGTTTCTCGTCGCGGGCAAGCCCGGTCTGTACGGCGCTCTTCTCGGTGCGGCAGTCGGGGGAGGGTTCATCCTGTGCACCGCACTGGGTGTGCTGTTCACCGCGAAACTTCCGGCCTTGACGGCGGGAGCGGTACTGCTCGGTACGTGGTTGTTGAAGATGATCCTCGCGATCACGGTCCTGGCGATCCTCAAACCGCTCGACTTCTACGACAAGACAGCATTGGTGCTGGTCATGGTGCTGTCGCTGGTGATCGTGCTGGGAGCGGAGACGTTCGGAGTGCTGGGAACCAAGGCGCCGTACGTCGAGCCCACGCCGTCGGACGACGCCGGCTCGCCGGAATCGGACGATAAGTAGTACTACGAGATGTAGTAAAATTGAATCGACCCGGACCCCGTCTACACAACGTCGTAGATGACTTGCTAAGGTCTGGGTCAAGCGAGAGCAATGAGAGTGCGAGTAAGTTACTCGCCGGTATTGCATGCTTGTAGGTGGCCGCACTTTCAGGGCCGCCGAGTCGACGAGAGTCGCCGACACCGACAGACGCTGGACTCGAACAGTCCGCTGCAGCTGACGAATACGCGAGTCGAGCTTGTCGACTTGTTTGATCGTCAATGTCCGATCGAACCGCAGTCAACGAAGGCTGCGGACCGACTACGGGAGAGAACGCTGAGCGTCATCAACGTGGCTGCTGGAGAAGAATTCCACGCGCCTTCCCTGAACGACTTCTTCCCGCCCGCGGTCCTGTTCGAAGGGACTCCGTTCGAACTCGACCGCCTGATGCTGGTTCGCATCCTGCTGTCCGGACTGATGATGCTCTTCTTCGTCATCGCGATGCGCAGCCCGAAGATCATTCCGCGCGGTGTCCAGAACATCGGTGAGATCGCGCTCGACTTCGTCCGGATCAACATCGCGGAAGAGATTCTCGGCAAGGAGCAGGGCAAGCGCTTCCTGCCGGTCATCACCACCATCTTCTTCCTGGTGCTCGCCAGCAACCTCGGCAGCATCATCCCCTTCATCAATATCTCGCCGAACGCGCGAATCGGCATGCCGTTGGTGCTCGCCGCCCTGGCGTACATCGTGTTCAACTACGTCGGCATCAAGAAGTACGGCTTCTTCAAGTACGTGAAGAGCAGCATCGTGGTCCCCGGTGTTCCACTTCCGCTGCACTTCCTGCTCGTGCCGATCGAGTTCATCTCGACGTTCGTCCTCCGGCCGTTCACCCTCATGGTTCGTCTCATGGCCAACATGCTGGCCGGCCACATCCTGCTGGTGCTGTTCTTCAGCGCCACCCAGTACTTCTTCTTCGTCTCCGGTGGCTTCCAGGCTGTGTTCGGTGTGGCCTCGCTTGCCGCCGGCATTGCATTCACCTTCTTCGAACTGCTGGTGATCTTCCTGCAGGCCTACGTCTTCGCGCTGCTCACATCGGTGTACATCGATCTGGCGCTGCACGCGGATTCGCACTAGCACCACAAGTTTTCACGACCAGCTACACCAAGAACTGAGCCTCTTGCCGAATCCGGCGGAGGTCAACAGAAAGGGAACGGAACACCATGAGCCTCGCGTACCTGGCACAAGGAGCGGTCGAGACCACCACCACGGCGAAGGGCTTCGGAGCCATCGGCTACGGCCTCGCCGCAATCGGCCCCGGCATCGGCGTGGGCATCGTTGTCGGCAAGGCGATCGAGGGCATGGTTCGCCAGCCCGAGATGGCCGGACAGGTCCGTACCACGATGTTCCTCGGTATCGCCTTCACCGAAGCCCTCGCGCTGATCGGCCTCGTCGCCGGCTTCATTTTCTAAGACCGTCACATGGCAGCCAACATCGCATTGCTCGCGGCAGAGGAAGAGAGCCACAACCCTCTCCTCCCCGCGACGTATGACATCGTTTGGTCGATCGTCTGCCTGGTCATCGTTGGCTTCGTCTTCTGGAAGTACGTCCTTCCGATGTTCCAGAAGGTCCTTGCCGAGCGAACCGAGCAGATCGACGGCGGCATCAAGCGGGCCGAAGAGGCCCAGGCCGAAGCGAAGGCGGCGCTCGAGCAGTACCGCGCCCAGCTCGCCGAAGCTCGCACCGAGGCTGCGCAGATCCGTGAGGACGCGCGCACCCAGGGGCAGCAGATCATCGCCGAAATGAAGGCACAGGCTCAGGAAGAAAGCGACCGCATCGTGGCCGCCGGCAACAGCCAGTTGGTTGCCCAGCGTCAGCAGATCGTCGCCGAACTGCGCGCCGATCTCGGCCGCACCGCGGTCGACCTCGCTGAGAAGGTCATCGGTGAGTCCCTCGCCGACGACGTCAAGCGGGCCGGCACGGTCGATCGCTTCCTGAACGAGCTCGACACCATCGGCGCAAATTCCGCAGCAGGGAAGTGAGCACCATGTACGCAGCGAGCCGTGAGGCCTTGACGCAGACCCGTGCTGCGTTGTCTTCGGCCTTGGGATCCGTCTCTGCCGGAGCAGCCACAGCGGCCGCGGCCCAGATCGGGGCCGAGCTGTTCTCGGTCGTCGAGATCCTGGACGAGCAGCGCACTCTCCGGAGTGCCCTGTCGGACACCTCGACGCCCGGGAACGTTCGCGAAGGTCTGGCCGAGCAGGTATTCGGTGGCAAGGTCTCGGCCGAGACCCTCGCCGTCCTGAAGGCGGCGGTGGGCCAGGACTGGTCCGTCACCTCCGACCTGCTCAACTCGCTGGTGCTCGTCGGTCGGGAATCGCTGCTGAAGGCAGCGGCCGATCAGGGACAGCTCGACGCTGTCGAGGACGAGCTCTTCCGCCTCGGCCGCATCGTTGCCGGTGACCCGAAGCTCGAGCAGGCACTGTCCGACCGTTCCGTGCCGGCGAAGAGGAAGCGTGAACTGCTCTCCAAGCTGCTGTACGGCAAGGTCACCGCTGTCGCCGAGGCGCTGGCGACCCAGGCAGTGGGCCGGTTGAAGAACTCCGCACCCGCGGACGCCTTCGACGAACTGTCGAATCTGGCAGCAGCACAGCGGGAAGCAGTTGTCGCCAAGGTGCGCAGCTCTGCTCCGCTGTCCAGTGAGCAGTCGGATCGGCTGACCGCCACCCTCACCCGTACCTACGGGAAGCCGGTGACGGTTCACGTGGAGGTCGATCCTGAACTCCTCAGCGGCTTGGTCGTCCGGGTGGGCGACGAGGTGATCGACGGCAGTGGCGCGGGACGTCTCGCAGCGCTGCGGAAGTCCCTCAAGTAGTCCGCAACCGAACCCCATACCCCAGATCTTTTCGAAGACCAGACACCGAGAGCAGGAAAAACATGGCGGAGCTGACGATCTCCTCCGACGAGATCCGTAGTGCGATCGAGAACTACACCGCGAGCTACTCCCCGGAGGCCTCCCGCGAAGAGGTCGGCCTTGTGACCGACACCAGCGACGGCATCGCGCACGTCAGTGGCCTGCCTTCGGCGATGGCCAACGAACTGCTGGAGTTCCCCGGCGGAATTCTGGGTGTCGCGCTCAACCTGGATGCCACCGAGATCGGTGCCGTCATCCTGGGCGATTACGAGCACATCCAGGAAGGCCAGGAAGTCAAGCGGACCGGCGACGTGCTGTCGGTACCGGTCGGCGACGCCTTCCTCGGCCGCGTCATCAACCCGCTCGGCCAGCCGATCGACGGCCTGGGCGAGATCGAGAGCAACGAGACCCGCGCCCTCGAACTGCAGGCTGCCTCGGTGCTCGAGCGTCAGCCCGTCGAGGAGCCGCTGCAGACCGGCATCAAGGCCATCGACGCGATGACCCCGATCGGCCGCGGACAGCGTCAGCTCGTCATCGGCGACCGTAAGACGGGCAAGACCGCCGTCTGCATCGACGCGATCCTGAACCAGAAGGCCAACTGGGAGACCGGCGACGAGAAGCAGCAGGTTCGCTGCATCTACGTCGCGATCGGGCAGAAGGGCTCCACCATCGCGGGCGTCAAGGCTGCCCTCGAGGAGCAGGGCGCGATGGAGTACACCACCATCGTCGCCGCCCCGGCCTCCGACTCCGCCGGTTTCAAGTGGCTCGCGCCCTACACCGGCTCCGCCATCGGACAGCACTGGATGTACCAGGGCAAGCACGTCCTGGTCGTGTTCGACGACCTGACCAAGCAGGCCGAAGCGTACCGCGCCATCTCGCTGCTGCTGCGTCGTCCGCCGGGACGTGAGGCATACCCCGGTGACGTCTTCTACCTGCACTCCCGCCTGCTGGAGCGTTCGGCCAAGCTGTCCGACGCCCTGGGTGGAGGCTCGCTGACCGCGCTGCCGATCATCGAGACCAAGGCCAACGACGTCTCGGCCTACATCCCGACCAACGTCATCTCCATCACCGACGGTCAGGTGTTCCTCGAGTCGGACCTGTTCAACAAGGGTGTCCGTCCCGCCATCAACGTGGGCATCTCGGTGTCCCGAGTCGGTGGCGCCGCGCAGACCAAGGGCATGAAGAAGGTCTCCGGTTCGCTGCGTCTGGAGTTGGCTCAGTTTCGTGAGCTCGAGGCGTTCTCCGCCTTCGCCTCCGACCTGGACGCCGCCTCCAAGGCACAGCTCGAGCGTGGTGCCCGCCTGGTGGAGCTGCTCAAGCAGGATCAGTACAGCCCGATCCCCGTCGAGGACCAGATCGTGTCGATCTACCTGGCCGGCGAAGGTGTCTTCGACAGCGTTCCCGTCGGTGACGTCCGCCGCTTCGAGGCCGAACTGCTCGACGAGCTGCACCGCACCGCCTCCGGCGTGTACGAGAGCATCAAGGGCGGCAAGGCCCTCGACGCCGACAACGCCAAGGCGCTGGTCGTGGCCACCGACAAGTTCAAGGAAACCTTCCTCGCGTCCGACGGAAGCCGGGTCGTGAACGAGGCCGAGGCCGAAGCTCTGGATGCCGGCGAGGTCGGCCACGAGCAGATCAACGTCAAGCGCACCACCGTCAGCAAGTGAGCGGCCCGTCCATGATGCTGCGAAACATGAAGGGAGAGTGATCGATCGATGGCAAGCATTCTCGAACTGAGGTCTCGCATCAAGTCGGTCAACTCGACCAAGAAGATCACCAAGGCCCAGGAACTGATCGCGACCTCGCGCATCACGAAGGCGCAGTCGCGCGTTGCCGCGGCGAAGCCGTACGCCGAAGAGATCACGAAGGTCCTGTCGGAGCTGGCGAGCGCGTCCGCTTCGCTGGACCACCCGTTGCTGAACGAGCGCACCGACCCCAAGCGTGCCGCGGTTCTGGTCGTCACCAGCGACCGCGGTATGTGCGGCGGGTACAACTCCAACGTCCTCAAGGAGGCCGAGGAGCTGTTCCAGCTGCTGCGCAGCGAGGGCAAGGACCCGGTCATCTACGTGCTCGGATCCAAGGGTCTGGGGTACTACACGTTCCGTGGCCGCGACCTGGGAGGTGCGTGGACCGGGTTCTCCCAGAATCCGGGCTACTCCGACGCTGCCAAGGCGAGCCGGCACCTGGTCGACCTGTTCATGGCGGGCTCCGGTTCGGAGGTCCCCGCGCCGAACGGTGAGGGCACCATCGAAGGCGTCGACGAGCTGCACATCGTCTACACGCGCTTCGTGTCGATGCTGACCCAGTCTCCCGAGGTTCGCCGGATGGCTCCCCTCGAGGTGATGGTCTCCGAGGAGCGCGTCGAACTCGGCGAAGACATGCTGTCGAACGGTCACGGATCCAGCAACTCGGAACCGGTCGCCGGATACAACTTCGAGCCGGAACCCGACAAGTTGCTCGGTGCCCTGCTGCCGAAGTACATCAGCACCCGTATCTACTCCTCGCTGCTGGATGCTGCGGCGTCGGAGTCGGCTGCCCGTCGTACGGCCATGAAGGCGGCGACGGACAACGCAAACGAACTGGTGAACACGTTGAGCCGTCAGGCAAACCAGGCTCGCCAGGCCCAGATCACCCAGGAAATCAGCGAGATCGTCGGCGGCGCGAATGCGCTCGCCTCGAGCGCAGGAAGTGACTAAGCAATGACCGCAGCAGTAACCGAAAACAACGGGGCAGGCTCGGGTTCGTCCGTCGCCGGCCGCGTCGTGCGGGTCATCGGTCCCGTCGTGGACGTTGAATTCCCGCGTGGCGCTATTCCTGAACTGTTCAACGCCTTGCACGCCGAGATCACGCTCCCTTCGGTCGCCAAGACGCTGACCCTCGAGGTCGCACAGCACCTCGGGGACAATCTGGTGCGCACCGTCTCGATGCAGCCCACCGACGGCCTGATCCGTGGCACCTCCGTGTCCGATACGGGCAAGCCGATCTCGGTTCCCGTCGGTGACGTCGTCAAGGGCCACGTGTTCAACGCACTGGGCGACTGCCTCGATGCTCCCGGCACGGGCCGCGACGGCGAGCAGTGGGGCATCCACCGCAAGCCACCGGCCTTCGACCAGCTCGAGGGCAAGACGGAGATCCTCGAGACCGGCATCAAGGTCATCGACCTCCTCACCCCGTACGTCAAGGGTGGAAAGATCGGTCTGTTCGGTGGTGCCGGCGTCGGCAAGACCGTTCTGATCCAGGAAATGATCACCCGTATCGCCCGCGAGTTCTCCGGAACCTCGGTGTTCGCAGGCGTCGGTGAGCGCACCCGTGAGGGCACCGACCTCCACCTCGAGATGGAAGAGATGGGCGTCCTTCAGGACACCGCCCTCGTCTTCGGCCAGATGGACGAGCCGCCGGGAACGCGTATGCGTGTCGCCCTGTCCGCGCTGACCATGGCGGAGTACTTCCGCGATGTCCAGGGTCAGGACGTGCTGCTGTTCATCGACAACATCTTCCGTTTCACCCAGGCCGGTTCCGAGGTGTCGACCCTGCTCGGTCGTATGCCTTCGGCCGTGGGTTACCAGCCGACCCTGGCTGACGAGATGGGTGAGCTGCAGGAGCGCATCACGTCGACGCGAGGCCGCTCCATCACCTCGCTGCAGGCGATCTACGTGCCCGCCGACGACTACACCGACCCGGCGCCGGCCACGACGTTCGCGCACCTCGATGCCACCACCGAGCTGTCGCGTCCGATCTCGCAGATGGGTATCTACCCCGCTGTGGACCCGCTGACCTCCACCTCCCGCATCCTGGAGCCCGGCATCGTCGGTGCCGAGCATTTCCGGGTCGCCAACGAGGTCAAGCGCATCCTGCAGAAGTACAAGGAACTGCAGGACATCATCGCCATCCTCGGTATGGACGAGCTGCAGGAAGAGGACAAGGTGCTCGTCGGCCGTGCCCGCCGTCTGCAGAAGTTCCTCGGCCAGAACTTCATCGTCGCCGAGAAGTTCACCGGTGAGCCCGGCTCCGTGGTGCCGCTCCGCGATACCATCGAAGCCTTCGACCGCATCTGCAAGGGCGAGTTCGATCACCTTCCCGAGCAGGCGTTCAACAGCTGCGGTGGACTCGACGACGTCGAGGCTGCAGCCAAGAAGATCGCCGGGAAGTAGTCGACGATGGCTGAGATGACCGTGGAACTCGTCGCCGTGGAGCGACGGTTGTGGTCTGGTTCGGCGACTCTCGTCAGCGCACAGACGACCGAGGGCGAGATCGGTGTCATGCCTGGGCATGAGCCGGTTCTCGGACAGCTGGTCGAGGGCGGAGTGGTTGCGATCACGACGGCCGACGGTGAGCGTATCGTCGCTGCTGTGCACGGCGGGTTCCTGTCCGTGACCGCGAAGACAGTCACGATCCTCGCCGAGTCAGCCGACTTGGCCGAGGACATCGATGTGGAAGCGGCCAAGGCCGTGCTCGCAGAGAGCGGAGACGATCTCGAGGCGATTGCTGTCGCCAAGGGTCGGGTCCGCGCTGTAGAGCGCGCTTAGGCTGCACGAGAAAGACCGCGACGGAGCCGACGAACAGTGACAATCGGAATGACTGTGTTGATCATTCTGGTTGTGCTGCTCGCGGCCTTCGTCGCGGTCTTTTTGTATCGGCTTGCAGTACTGCGCCGCGGTGGCACCGCGGCGATCCTCCGGGTGACGCCTGCCCCGGGGGACACCGGGTGGCGCCACGGCGTCATCCGCTACGGCGAGGGTTCCCTCGTCTTCTTCAAACTGTCGAGTTTGCGTCCCGGCCCTGATTCGCGCATCGACCGCCAGGGCATCGAGGTCGCAGGTCGTCGCAGCCCGGAGGGCTCCGAATTCGACATCATGTCCGAGGAAATCATCATCCTGTCGGTCAAGGACCGCGGTAGCTCGTACGAGATCGCATTGGACGGGGGAGCGTTGACCGCGTTCCTGTCCTGGGTCGAATCACGGCCGTCCGGCCGATCGGTTCGCGGTCGCCGACTCTGATCAGGACTTTCCGGCCCCGGGCTTCCACAGCACGTCGCCCTCGGGGTTCGCGAGCCTGCTGACGATGAACAGCAGATCCGACAGCCGGTTGAGGTATTTCGCGGGGAGTGCGTGGGTGGTCTCCGGGTTCGCGTCGACGGCCGCCCACGCAGACCGTTCGGCCCGCCGGGTCACGGTCCGCGCCACGTGCAGCAGAGCTCCCAGTGCCGTGCCGCCGGGGAGAATGAAGGAGTTCAGCGGCGCCAGGCGTTCGTTCAGTTCGTCGCACCAGCCCTCGAGACGGTCGATGTACTCGTCGGAGATCCGCAGCGGCGGGTACTTCGGTTCGGCCTCCACCGGGGTGGAGAGGTCGGCGCCGGCGTCGAACAGGTCGTTCTGGATCTGCCGCAGGATCGACCGGATCTCCTCGGGCGGGTCGCCCAATGCCACCGCGACCCCGATCGAAGCGTTCGCCTCGTCGCAGTCGGCATAGGCGATCAGCCGCGGATCGTTCTTCGACACACGGGAGAAATCGCTGAGTCCGGTGGTCCCGTCGTCGCCGGTCCGGGTATAGATCTTGGTGAGGTGTACGGCCATAGCGTTACGGTACCGGCCTCCGGGGTCGGCATCCCTGGCTCTAGGCTGTGTTCTGTGAGCGAACGCTTCCTTGTCACCGGCGGTAACCGCCTCGTAGGTGAAGTGTCTGTCGGGGGCGCGAAGAACAGCGTTCTCAAGCTGATGGCGGCAGCGCTGTTGGCTGAGGGCACCACAACTGTCACCAACTGCCCGGACATCCTGGATGTCCCCTTGATGGCCGACGTCCTTCGCGGCCTCGGCTGCGAGGTGGACCTCGACGATTCCATCGTCCGGATCACCACACCCGCCGAGCCCAAACACCACGCCGATTTCGCGGCGGTACGTCAGTTCCGCGCGTCGGTGTGTGTGCTCGGACCGCTGGTCGCGCGATGCCGTCGCGCGGTGGTCGCGCTACCGGGTGGTGATGCCATCGGTTCGCGGCCCCTCGACATGCACCAGTCGGGGCTGCGGTTGCTGGGCGCCCACAGCACGATCGAGCACGGCTGCGTGGTTGCGCAGGCCGACGACCTGCACGGTGCGAACATCCGGCTCGCGTTCCCCTCGGTGGGGGCGACCGAGAACATCTTGATGGCCGCCGTACTCGCCAAGGGCGAGACGGTGATCGACAACGCGGCTCGCGAACCCGAGATCGTCGACCTGTGCAACATGCTGATCCAGATGGGCGCGAAGATCCGGGGTGCCGGCACGTCCACGCTGACGATCCAGGGCGTCCCCAAACTCGAGCCGACCACGCACCGGGTCATCGGGGATCGGATCGTCGCAGCGACGTGGGGGATTGCCGCGTCGATGACCCGTGGCGACGTGCGCGTTCGCGGAGTCAACCCGAAGCATCTCGGCCTGGTGCTCGACAAGCTGCGGGTCGCCGGAGCCGACGTCACGGCCGAGGCCGACGGATTCCGGGTGGTCCAGGAAGCACGGCCTACGGCCGTCAACTTCGCGACCCTGCCGTATCCGGGTTTCCCCACCGACCTCCAGCCGATGGCCATCGGTCTCGCCGCGGTCGCGGAGGGAACGTCGATGATCACGGAGAACGTCTTCGAGGCGCGGTTCCGTTTCGTCGAGGAGATGATCCGGTTGGGTGCCGATGCGCGGACGGACGGTCATCACGCTGTGATCCGGGGAATCGCGCAGCTGTCGAGTGCGCCGGTGTGGTCCTCGGACATCCGGGCAGGCGCCGGCCTGGTGCTGGCGGGGCTCGTCGCCGACGGGGTTACTGAAGTGCACGACGTCTTCCACATCGACCGGGGCTACCCCCGATTCGTCGAGATCCTCCAGGAACTCGGTGGCCGGATCGAAAGGGTGGACGCAGATCCAGGCTCTGAGCGGTGAGTCCGGCGTCACAGCGGCCCGGGTGAGCGGCAGAACGCCGGATCGGTTCCGGCGCACCGGCTCTGACCAGCAGAATCTAAATCGACGAACACCGTGACCTGGCGATTTGGCAAGCAGTTTCCCTTCGCGTAACTTATTCCAGGTCAGAGCGACACGGACACCGACCCCGGCCGGAAGGCGGGGACACGAGGTTGGACGCAGGCGCCTGGTAAATCGGAAGTTCACCGTCGTGTACGGTGATGCTTCCATCCCGGTTAGATTCTGATCAGCGTCTCGGCTTGCGCCGGTGAGGCTGGTAGGATAAGATGGAACGGTTGCCCCGGAGCGGCCGAAGTTGCGACTTCGGTAGTGATGGTGTGTGCGTGTTCTTTGAGAACTCAACAGTGTGTCGATGAATGTCAGTGCCAAATGTTTTTGGTACTCCGCATCACGGATGATCAACTGGCCCTTGTGGTTTGGTTGTGAGTTGTGGTGTGGGTATTTGCTGGCTCTTCTCCTTCTTCCGTCGGAGGGGGGTCAGTGTTTGAAATGCTAGTTTGAGTTTTTGATTGCTAGTGATTTGACTCGATGTCTATGACTGATTAGAGACTCCTTTTGGGGGTTTCGAAATCTAGAGTCTTCAACGGAGAGTTTGATCCTGGCTCAGGACGAACGCTGGCGGCGTGCTTAACACATGCAAGTCGAGCGGTAAGGCCCTTCGGGGTACACGAGCGGCGAACGGGTGAGTAACACGTGGGTGATCTGCCCTGCACTTCGGGATAAGCCTGGGAAACTGGGTCTAATACCGGATATGACCTTCGGCTGCATGGCTGAGGGTGGAAAGGTTTACTGGTGCAGGATGGGCCCGCGGCCTATCAGCTTGTTGGTGGGGTAATGGCCTACCAAGGCGACGACGGGTAGCCGACCTGAGAGGGTGACCGGCCACACTGGGACTGAGACACGGCCCAGACTCCTACGGGAGGCAGCAGTGGGGAATATTGCACAATGGGCGAAAGCCTGATGCAGCGACGCCGCGTGAGGGATGACGGCCTTCGGGTTGTAAACCTCTTTCAGCAGGGACGAAGCGAAAGTGACGGTACCTGCAGAAGAAGCACCGGCCAACTACGTGCCAGCAGCCGCGGTAATACGTAGGGTGCAAGCGTTGTCCGGAATTACTGGGCGTAAAGAGCTCGTAGGCGGTTTGTCGCGTCGTCTGTGAAAACTCGAGGCTCAACCTCGAGCTTGCAGGCGATACGGGCAGACTTGAGTACTGCAGGGGAGACTGGAATTCCTGGTGTAGCGGTGAAATGCGCAGATATCAGGAGGAACACCGGTGGCGAAGGCGGGTCTCTGGGCAGTAACTGACGCTGAGGAGCGAAAGCGTGGGTAGCGAACAGGATTAGATACCCTGGTAGTCCACGCCGTAAACGGTGGGCGCTAGGTGTGGGTTTCCTTCCACGGGATCCGTGCCGTAGCTAACGCATTAAGCGCCCCGCCTGGGGAGTACGGCCGCAAGGCTAAAACTCAAAGGAATTGACGGGGGCCCGCACAAGCGGCGGAGCATGTGGATTAATTCGATGCAACGCGAAGAACCTTACCTGGGTTTGACATATACCGGAAAGCCGTAGAGATACGGCCCCCCTTGTGGTCGGTATACAGGTGGTGCATGGCTGTCGTCAGCTCGTGTCGTGAGATGTTGGGTTAAGTCCCGCAACGAGCGCAACCCTTGTCTTATGTTGCCAGCACGTAATGGTGGGGACTCGTAAGAGACTGCCGGGGTCAACTCGGAGGAAGGTGGGGACGACGTCAAGTCATCATGCCCCTTATGTCCAGGGCTTCACACATGCTACAATGGCCAGTACAGAGGGCTGCGAGACCGTGAGGTGGAGCGAATCCCTTAAAGCTGGTCTCAGTTCGGATCGGGGTCTGCAACTCGACCCCGTGAAGTCGGAGTCGCTAGTAATCGCAGATCAGCAACGCTGCGGTGAATACGTTCCCGGGCCTTGTACACACCGCCCGTCACGTCATGAAAGTCGGTAACACCCGAAGCCGGTGGCCTAACCCCTTGTGGGAGGGAGCCGTCGAAGGTGGGATCGGCGATTGGGACGAAGTCGTAACAAGGTAGCCGTACCGGAAGGTGCGGCTGGATCACCTCCTTTCTAAGGAGCACATCTCCAGACGTGTACCACTGAACAGTCAGTGGATGATGTTCTGGCAGAGACTGTTTCGTTCCCACATGTGGAACGGCAGACGCTCATGGGTGGAACACTGACAAACATTCTTTTCACTACTGCCGGCCCGAGTGCCGGTGGGAGAAGAGTTATATCGATGCACTGTTGGGTCCTGAGAGAACACGTGAGTGTTTTTTCTAGGCAAAAACGATCCGGTTCGAATGTCAGGCAGACCGCATCATTTCGGTGGTGGGCATGGTGCTGATGGGAGTTCGAGCGGGGTGTGTTGTTTGAGAACTGCACAGTGGACGCGAGCATCTTTGTTGTAAGTAATGAAGAGCGTACGGTGGATGCCTTGGCACCAGGAGCCGATGAAGGACGTAGGAGGCTGCGATAAGCCTCGGGGAGCTGTCAACCGAGCTGAGATCCGAGGATGTCCGAATGGGGAAACCCAGCACGAGTGATGTCGTGTTACCCGCACCTGAATATATAGGGTGTGTGGAGGGAACGTGGGGAAGTGAAACATCTCAGTACCCACAGGAAGAGAAAACAATAGTGATTCCGTGAGTAGTGGCGAGCGAAAGCGGAAGAGGCTAAACCATGGATGTGTGATAGCCGGCAGGTGTTGCATTCGTGGGGTTGTGGGGTTCATCTTGTCAATGCTGCCGTGTTGGCCGACAGTAAGAAATCATTGTGTTAGTGGAAGTGGTCTGGAACGGCCTGTCGTAGAGGGTGAGAGTCCCGTACACGAAAACATGATGACTGTCGTGATGGAAACCCAAGTAGCACCGGGCCCGTGAAATCTGGTGTGAATCTGTCGGGACCACCCGATAAGCCTGAATACTCCCTGGTGACCGATAGCGGACTAGTACCGTGAGGGAAAGGTGAAAAGTACCCCGGGAGGGGAGTGAAATAGTACCTGAAACCGTGCGCTTACAATCCGTCAAAGCCTTTGCACACTTCGGTGTGGGGGGTGATGGCGTGCCTTTTGAAGAATGAGCCTGCGAGTTAGTGGCATGTCGCGAGGTTAACCCGTGTGGGGTAGCCGTAGCGAAAGCGAGTCCGAATAGGGCGTCCGTAGTGGCATGTTCTAGACCCGAAGCGGAGTGATCTACCCATGGCCAGGTTGAAGCGACGGTAAGACGTCGTGGAGGACCGAACCCACTTAGGTTGAAAACTGAGGGGATGAGCTGTGGGTAGGGGTGAAAGGCCAATCAAACTCCGTGATAGCTGGTTCTCCCCGAAATGCATTTAGGTGCAGCGTCGCGTGTTTCTCACCGGAGGTAGAGCTACTGGATGGTCTAGGGGGCCCACAAGCTTACCGAAATCAGCCAAACTCCGAATGCCGGTGAGTGAGAGCGCGGCAGTGAGACTGCGGGCGATAAGGTTCGTAGTCGAGAGGGAAACAGCCCAGATCGCCAGCTAAGGTCCCTAAGCGTGTACTAAGTGGAAAAGGATGTGGGGTCGCGAAGACAACCAGGAGGTTGGCTTAGAAGCAGCCACCCTTGAAAGAGTGCGTAATAGCTCACTGGTCAAGTGATCCTGCGCCGACAATGTAGCGGGGCTCAAGTACACCACCGAAGCTGCGGCATTCACACAATGCACCCCCTTGATTCTGCGGAGTCTTGGGCAGTGGTGTGGATGGGTAGGGGAGCGTCGTGTGGCCATGGAAGCGGCAGGGTGACCTAGCCGTGGAGGCCACACGAGTGAGAATGCAGGCATGAGTAGCGAAAGACGAGTGAGAAACTCGTCCGCCGAATGACCAAGGGTTCCTGGGCCAGGTTAATCCGCCCAGGGTGAGTCGGGACCTAAGACGAGGCCGACAGGCGTAGCCGATGGACAACGGGTTGATATTCCCGTACCCGTGTGAACGCGCCCCTGGTGAATCAGTGATACTAACCATCCTGAAGCGTCCTTACGCCCCTTCGGGGGCCCTGGATGTGGATGCATGGGACCTGATCTGGTAGTAGCCAAGCGATGGGGTGACGCAGGAAGGTAGCTGAGCCAGTCAGTGGTAATACTGGTGTAAGCCTGTAGGGCGAATGGTAGGCAAATCCGCCATTCACACAGCCTGAGAGGTGACGCATAGCCGAATGAGGCGAATTCAGTGATCCTATGCTGCCGAGAAAAGCCTCTAGCGAGCTTTCACACGGCCCGTACCCCAAACCGACACAGGTGGTCAGGTAGAGAATACTAAGGCGATCGAGATAACTATGGTTAAGGAACTCGGCAAAATGCCCCCGTAACTTCGGGAGAAGGGGGGCCTCGTCCGGTGATCACTCTTGCAGTGTGAGCTGGGTGGGGCCGCAGAGACCAGTGAGAAGCGACTGTTTACTAAAAACACAGGTCCGTGCGAAGTCGTAAGACGATGTATACGGACTGACGCCTGCCCGGTGCTGGAAGGTTAAGAGGACCGGTTAGCCAGCAATGGCGAAGCTGAGAATTTAAGCCCCAGTAAACGGCGGTGGTAACTATAACCATCCTAAGGTAGCGAAATTCCTTGTCGGGTAAGTTCCGACCTGCACGAATGGCGTAACGACTTCTCAGCTGTCTCAACCATAGACTCGGCGAAATTGCATTACGAGTAAAGATGCTCGTTACGCGCGGCAGGACGAAAAGACCCCGGGACCTTCACTACAGCTTGGTATTGGTGTTCGGTTCGGTTTGTGTAGGATAGGTGGGAGACTGTGAAGCGCTCACGCCAGTGAGTGTGGAGTCGTTGTTGAAATACCACTCTGATCGTATTGGACCTCTAACCTCGGACCATGATCTGGTTCAGGGACAGTGCCTGGTGGGTAGTTTAACTGGGGCGGTTGCCTCCCAAAATGTAACGGAGGCGCCCAAAGGTTCCCTCAGCCTGGTTGGCAATCAGGTGTCGAGTGCAAGTGCACAAGGGAGCTTGACTGTGAGACTGACAGGTCGAGCAGGGACGAAAGTCGGGACTAGTGATCCGGCACCGGCAAGTGGAAGCGGTGTCGCTCAACGGATAAAAGGTACCCCGGGGATAACAGGCTGATCTTCCCCAAGAGTCCATATCGACGGGATGGTTTGGCACCTCGATGTCGGCTCGTCGCATCCTGGGGCTGGAGTAGGTCCCAAGGGTTGGGCTGTTCGCCCATTAAAGCGGCACGCGAGCTGGGTTTAGAACGTCGTGAGACAGTTCGGTCTCTATCCGCCGCGCGCGTTAGAAACTTGAGGAAGGCTGTCCCTAGTACGAGAGGACCGGGACGGACGAACCTCTGGTGTGCCAGTTGTTCCACCAGGAGCACCGCTGGTTAGCTACGTTCGGAAGGGATAACCGCTGAAAGCATCTAAGCGGGAAGCCTGTTCCAAGATGAGGTTTCTCACCCCCTCGAGGGGGTAAGGCCCCCGGCAGACCACCGGGTTGATAGGCCAGAACTGGAAGCCAGGTAACTGGTGCAGGTGACTGGTACTAATAGGCCGAGGACTTACCACAAAGAAGCTACGCGTCCACTGTGCAGTATCTGAAACAACACACACGTTTCAGAACAGAAGAAAGAAGAACACCCCACCACCGATGGTGATGGGATGTGTGTCTTCGCTGATGTTCCGTGTGACAGTTTCATAGAGTTACGGCGGCCATAGCGGAGGGGAAACGCCCGGTCCCATTCCGAACCCGGAAGCTAAGCCCTCCAGCGCCGATGGTACTGCACCCGACAGGGTGTGGGAGAGTAGGACACCGCCGAACATCCGTTACCGAAAGCCCCCCAACCATGTTGGGGGGCTTTCGGCATTCCCGGGCACGAACACCCATGCCGCGCCTGTCTTTTCACCCCGGCGCACCGCCGGCCAGGACCTGCAGTGCGCGGGACGCCAGATGAAGATTCAGGCGTGTGTCGACGCTGCGGAGATCACGCCCGGTCAGTTCGTGAATGCGAGACATCCGGTATCGCAGGGTGCTGCGGTGGATCCGGAGTGCCTGCGCGGTCTCGTCGTACTTGCCTCCGCATTCGAGGTATTGGGCCAGTGTGGCCGTCATCGTGCTGCGGTGTTCCCGGTCGTAGTCGAGCAGTGGGCCGAGCCATTCCTGCACGAATGCCTCGACGTCTCCGGTGCTGCTGTGCGAGTCGAGGATCCGGTAGACGCCGAGTTCGTCGAACAGCGCCACGCCACGGGGCGACAGCGACTGTTTTCTGATCTCGAGCGCCCGTATCGCGTGGGTGTACGAGTCGGGAAGACCACTGGGGGAGATGCATTCGGATCCGACACCGATCACTCCCACCGCGGGGCCGAATGACTTCTCCAGCGCTGTGAAGATGATGTTCACATCTGTCTTCGCGTCCATGACGGCGGCGAGGACCCCGGTTCGGTGCTCGGTGTTGTGGACGAGGAGGGCCGACGAGTCGGAGGACGCCAGGTGACGCCGGAAGGCCTCCGCGACGGACTCGACGGGTGTGTCCGGCCCCCAGTGGACCACCAGGACGCGTTGCGGGGTGTGCAGGTCGTAGCCGAGTGCGTCGGCCCGCGAGTAGGCGCTGTCGTCGTCGGTGCCGGCGAGCAGGTCGGCGCCCAGGTCGCGGCTCAGCCGCGCCTCCGTCTCGGCGAGTGATCTGCGATGCGCCATGTCGACGGCGAGCATCGTCGCGGCGTATTCGAGGGCGACGGTGTCGAGGTCGGTGGCCCGATGTTCCGGGTCGGACAGATACAGAACGCCGAGAAGTGTCTGGCCGGGCCGGACTATCTGCACGATCCGGTTGTCGTGCCGCAGCGGGCGCCCTTCCATCGCGGCACGGCGCAGGATGTCGACTCGGTTCCCGCCGCCGATCTTGCGGTACCGCGGGGCCTTGTCCGGGCCGGCCCAGACGCGGAGATTGCCGAAGGCGTCCTCGATCCCGACGGCAAGTCCGGTCACGTGGTGGAGGGTCTCGGCGATGGCGGTCTCGTCGGCGCCGGTCGCGGCAAGGCGTCCGAACGTGTTCTGGATCTTTGCTTCCTCCTCGAGCCGCGCGACCCGCGCGCCGAGCGCGGTGATCTCGTCCGCGGCCTCGCGCAATTGACGTTCCTGTGTGGCCGCCCGGGAGCGGAGCGATGTGGCGCGCAGGGCCGACCCCGTGTGCTGAATCAACAACTCGAGCAGCGTGGCCTGCACCGGGGTAGGCGGGTAGTCGGCCCGCAGGGTGAGCGACACCGGCCTCGACCACGAATCGTCGAGCAGCACGCGGTGTCGCCAGACGTCGTCGTCGTGGCGTTCGCCCGTCGGAACCGACACGGGTTCCACCGTGAAGGGACCGACTTCGGGGAGAGCTTCGACCAGCAGGGCGAGGATCTCGTCCCGATTCCCGCAGTCGTGCATGTGCGCGGTGACGGCCAACACCGCGGACAGGTTCGTCGCCCGCGGCGTGTCATCCACCCTCGGGTCTGGGGCTGCTTCCAGATCCATGGCTTGGAACTACCCCGTTTTGCGCCGTCGAAACCGGGACGCTGTCCGCTGAGGCCGGATTTCGGTGGATTCTTTCGTTCCGCCGTGACCATGTGGCGAGACGGATCAGCCGCCAATCTTGGTAACTGAGGGGTGGCACTATGACCCAATCCAATAATTGGCACGATCCCGATCTGAACATGATTCGCGATGTCGTCGCGCACACGTCGGACGGGTGCGAGGGCTGTCTCGCGCTCGGTACCCGCTGGGAGCACCTGATGTTGTGCCTGACGTGCGGCTATGTCGGATGCAGTGACGGATCACCGATGCGGCACGCGCGACACCACGCCGAACGCAGCGGTCATCCGATCGTCCAGTCGCTCCACGCGGGGGACAACTGGCGCTGGTGCTTCGTGCACGACGCCCAGATCTGCACGCCGTATCCGGCGACCGGGGCCCGGGTGGTCGCACCGAGCCTCGTGCCCGGACCGTCGGACGACCTCAGACGCGGTCTCCGTATCGCGAAATCGCAGTGACGATCGCAGACCACACGGCGTCCGCCTGAACCTCGGGGGGAGCGTCGTCGAGCCAACGTGGGCGCACCAGGATTCCGCCGGAACGAGGCGACGTCGGAAGCGGTCCGGGAACTGCGGCGTAGGCGTCCAACGCCGACACCGGGACGAACGAACCGTCGAGCGAGGAATGAGACGTCTCCTCGTGTGCGCCGTGCCTGAGCTGGAGAACCTCCTGTCCCTCCCGTCCGCGCAGGAGGAAGAAGAGCAGCGGGTCGACGTCGAGCACCCACGCGGCCTGATACAGCACCGCGGCAGCGTGGCGGCACGGCACGGCCCACTCCTCGCAGGTGCACGTTGCGTCGGCGTCGAACATCGACGGCACGAGGGACACGTCGACGGCAGCGAGGTCGTCGTCGAGTTCGCGGGGAAGCGTCCCACTCGACAACTGGGCGACGTGACCGCTCCGCGACGCGAGGGTCGTGAGCACCTCGCCCCACTGGCGCTCGTCCAGCTGGTCCACCCGGATCCGCACGTGTCTCTCCTCGTCCGTGTGCACGTCCGCGGAGACGAGCCCGGCCGCGAACGTGAGCGGACCGACCAGTCCACCACGGGCATAGGCGCGTCCGCGTTTCAGCGTGTCCGAGTCGAGTGCGGCCTGCTCGACATCGTCGACCCATCGCTGCGCCCACCAGGTCCGGCCGCGGGTGCGGCGGCCCTTCTGCGCCGGAAAGCGGGGAAGCGTGACGGCGTCGCTCACAGATCACCTCCGAAGTCGTAGTCGGGGCTCAGCGCCACCAGCCGGGTGAGTTCGCGATCGGTCAGTTCGGTGAAGGCGTCGGCACCGTGTGACAGGACGGAGTCGGCGAGCTGCCGCTTGGACGCGAGCATGCCGGCGATGCGTTCCTCGATGGCTCCCGCGGTGACGAGCCGGTGGACGACGACCGGCTGGGCCTGCCCGATGCGGTACGCGCGGTCGGTGGCCTGGTCCTCGACCGCGGGGTTCCACCAGCGGTCGAAATGGACGACATGATCGGCCCGGGTGAGGTTCAACCCGGTACCGGCGGCTTTGAGGGACAGGATCAGGACGGGAATGTCGCCGTTCTGGAAGCGTTCGACCAGTTCCTCCCGGGCGGGGACGGGTGTGCCCCCGTGCAGGAATTCGCAGCCCACTCCTCGCGCCGTCAGGTGCCGCCGCAGCAGCCGTCCCATCGTGGTGAAGTGGGTGAAGACGAGCGAACGCCCGCCCTCCGACAGGTTGGTGTCGATCAGCTCGTCGAGCAGACCGATCTTGTGGGAGCGGCCGGTGAGCGCGGCGTGCTCCTGCCCGAGGTACTGGGCGGGGTGATTGCAGATCTGCTTGAGTCCGGTCAGCAGCGACACGATGCTGCCGCGCCGCCCGATGCCGTCGCTCGTCTCGATCTGCTCCATGGCCTCGCGCACGAGGGCCTCGTACATTCCGGCCTGTTCCGGGGTGAGCGTGACGTCCAGGTCGATCTCCGTCTTCGGCGGAAGCTCGGGGGCGATCCCCGGATCGGACTTCGTGCGCCGGAGGACGAACGGCGAGATCAACGCCGCCAACTCCGCCGCGCGGTCGGTGCCGTCCTCGGCGGCCGAGCCGTCGTAGCGGCGGTGGAACTGCGCGTACGGACCGAGGAGGCCCGGTGTGACGGCGTCGAGGATCGACCAGAGGTCGCTGAGCCTGTTCTCCACGGGTGTCCCGGTGAGCGCGACGCGGGCCTGTCCCGGAATCGTCCGCAGTGCCCGGGTGACGGACGCGGCGCGGTTCTTCAGGTGTTGCGCCTCGTCCGCGACGACCAGACCCCACACGGTCCGGGCGAGTACGTCGCAATCGAGCCGCATCGTCGCGTACGTGGTGAGGACGACGGTGTCGCTGCCGCCTGCGACCGTCTCACCGGGAGGGCGCCGCTTCGGACCGTGGTGGACGAGGGCGCCGGTGCCCGGTGTGAAGCGTTCGATCTCTCGTCGCCAGTTTCCGAGCAGAGACGCGGGACAGACCACCAGCGTGGGTCCTGCCGTTTGCGGTGTCTGCTGTCGGTGCAGGTGAAGTGCGATGAGGGTCAACGTCTTTCCCAGGCCCATGTCGTCGGCGAGACAGGCGCCCAGGCCTCGTGACGTGAGCCCGGCCAGCCAGCGGAATCCGGTCAGCTGGTAGTCCCGCAACTGCGCGCAGGGCTGCGGGGACCGGCACGGCCTCCGGATCCTGGTCGGACAGCTCACGCGCCACCGCCGCGGCCGCTCCATAGGAGTCGACGCGGACGTCCTCCTCGCCGCGCCGGGCCCGGCCGGTCAGCGACGCGCGGAGGGCCTCGATGGACGTCATCGTTCCGGTCCGCCGCTGGAGGGTCTTTCGTATCAACGCCGAGTCCGCGACGACGTATCGGTTGCGGAGTTTCACGACGGCGCGCTCCGCCGAGACGAGCTCCTCCATTTCCTCGCGGGTCAGAACGTCGTCGCCCACCGCCACGCGCCAGTCGACGTCGAAGGCGCGGTCGCCGCCGAAAGCGGCTGCGCCCTCGCGGGACCCGGGCTCGCCGAGGATCATGCGGGTGGAGGTGCGGGCGACCAGTTCGCGCGGCCAATGGATCTCGACTCCACGCTCACGCAGCCGACGGCCGGCGTCCCCGGCGAGGGACGCCAGGTCGTCGTCCTCGAGCCGGATGCGGTGCGGCGCCTCGGCTCGCAGCAGATCTTCGAGCGGAGCCCAGTCCTGGGCCGCGCGGCGGAGGGCGTCGAGAACCTCGATCCGCGGGTCGGCGGCGAACGCGGACTCGGCGAGCGTCGGATGCCGCCACAGGTCGACGGCGTCGCACACCACCCCGGGCCGCGCCACACCGTGCACCTGGACCGTCGCGTCGAACTCGCCGGCCGAGAGGTCGACCGCGTGCGGATCGACGGGGTCGATCCGCAACGACAGCGCGATCGCATCGGGTGCCAGGGCGTCCGCCCACGCCTAAAGTGCGGGGAAGGTCTCGGCGTTCCATCCCCGGTAGGGGCCGGCGTCGGCCGGTGAGTCGAGTCGCGGGATCGTGTCGACGGCAGCGGTGAGGAAGTCGCGCAGCACGTCCACCGCGGCGGGGAGGCGAACTCCGGCGGCGGACGGATCCCCGAGTGGAATCGCGCGCGCTTCCGGCGGGAGGGCGGCGGCCAGCAGGCGCAGATGCGATTCGTCCTCGTCGTCGAGGACGCCGAGCCGCCAGCGGTCTCGGCCACTCGGCGCAACCGCGGGAAGGATCTTGCCCGTCCCGACGTATCCGAGAGCGGTCCGGGTGCAGGCGGCCCAGAATGCGACCGATCGATGCGCTGTCTCGCCGGGTCGCAGTGCCAGGAGCATCGGCAGCGTGTCGGCGAGCGAGATACTCTGCGTCGGAACGCGTTCCACGGTGCTTCCGATTGCCATCCGGGTGTGGGAATCGATACTCGGTGGCAGTGGCCCGTCCGGGGAATCACGCCAGAACGCCAAGCGGGAGTCGCGCGGAGGATCGGACGGCACGAAGGTGGCCGCACAGGCGGCGAGGATGGGCCCTGCTGTCACTACTGCGCCTTTCGCCTCGTTTACAGTACGCCGTACGTCAACGAGGCGGCGGACGGAATTGTTCCCGGGCGCCGTGGGAAGATCTCGGCATGGGTAGAAGCGCGACACCGGAGGGCGACCCCGCCCGCACCATGGAGCTGCTCTGGGGTGGCGGCAGTACACCGATCTCTCGCCCCCGCAACGGGAAGCCGGGCCTGACGCTCGACCGGATCGTCGAGGCCGCCATCTCCGTCGCGGATGCCGAAGGGCTGGACGCCGTCTCGATGCGCCGGCTGGCAGCCGAACTCGGCGCCGGGGCGATGTCGCTGTACACGCACGTGCCCGGGAAGACCGAACTGGTGGAGGTGATGCTCGATCGCTCGCTGTCCACACTCGAGCCGGCCGACGACACCGAAGCGGGGTGGCGGGAGCGTCTCGCGGCCGCCGCGCACGACTATTTCCAACTGCTGTGCGCCCACCCGTGGATGCTCGGCGTCGTCGCGCTGAGCCGGCCGGTCCTCGGGCCCGGCGGGATGGCCAAGTACGAGCGGGAACTGCGCGCGGTCGAGGGACTGGGACTGTCGGACCTCGACATGGATTCGGTCGTCACGCTCCTCGACAGTTTCGTCGCGGGCGCGGCGCGGGCCGCGGTGGACGCGGCCGCGCTCGCCGCCCAGGGGGAGGCGGACCGTGAATGGTGGCAGCGCGTCGCTCCGCACTTCGAAAAGGTTTTCGACCCCGACCGGTTCCCACTGGCCGCCCGGGTCGGGGCCTCCGCGGGGGAACACCACGACGCCGCGTACGCGCCCGCCCACGCCTTCGAATTCGGGCTGGCCCGGCTACTCGACGGAGTCGGCGCCCTCATCGTCGACGGTGGAACCGGCGGGGAGTAGTTCGGCGGGAACGGCCAGCGTGGTCGGTTCGACACGGCCGCGCAGGGTGACGGTGTCGGTTAGTTGCCACCGCGAGCGTTCGTCCTCGGCTGCCGCGTCGATCGCCCGCTCGGACGCGACGACGTGTCCCGACACGTTCTTGGCGAGTTCGGACAACCGCGCCGCCTCGTTGACGGGATCGCCGATCACCGTGTACTCGAACCGTTCGTGGGCTCCGATGTTTCCGGCCACGGCGCGACCCGCCGCCACCCCGATTCCCGCATCGCACTCCGGGACCTCGGCGGTGAGCCGTTCGCGGAGGGCCCGAGCGGCGGAGAGCGCGGCACCTGCATGGTCGTCGAGCGCCACGGGTGCCCCGAAGATGGCCAGCGCGGCGTCACCTTCGAACTTGTTGACGAACCCGCCTCGCAGATCGACCTCGTCGACGACCACGTCGAAGAACCGGTTGAGCAGGTCCACGACCTCCGCAGGCGACCGGGTGGCCGCGATCGTGGTGGACCCGATGATGTCGACGAACAGGACCGCGACGTCACGTTCCTCGCCGCCGAGTTCGGGGTTGTGCCGCAGGGCCTGGGAGGCCACCTCCTGCCCGACGTGGCGCCCGAACAGGTCGCGGATCCGCTCACGTTCGCGGAGTCCCTCCGCCATCCGGTTGAACCCGGTCTGGAGCGCGCCGAGTTCGGTGCCGTCGTACACGACGACCTCGGCGTCGAGATCGCCCTCCGCCACCTTCGCCATGCCCAGCGACACCGAGCGGATCGGCGCCTCGGTGGCACGCACGCTGATCACGACCAGCAGCAGGCCGAAGAGCAGGATCACACCACCCAGCGCGAGGATCGACACCGCGAGGCTGGTCGGGCTCGCCGGCCGGATGAAACTGAAGATCGCGATGAGCATCAGACCGAGCACCGGAACACCCGTCCCGAGGATCCACGCCAGCGCGGTGCGGCCGGTGATGCCCAGGGTTCGGCGGGGTCGCGGTCCGTCCGATCCCAGTGCCCGGGCGGCGATGGGGCGGAGGGCGAACTCCGTCAGCAGGTAGCAGAACGCGCAGACCGTGATCCCGGCCAACGCAATCGTGAACGCGACTTTCGGAATGGTCTGGGGATCGATGAGGCCGTACAGCGTCGTGAAGAAGACCAGCCCGATGCCCCACAACGCCGCCTGGACACGCGTCAGACGCCACGGTGCGCGAAACGCCGCCGACCGGTCGTGGTCCGTGGGCGTGTCGTCCTCCGTGGCCCACCGGAGATCCGACACCAGTCGTTTGGTGCCCCATGTCACGCCGATCAGGACCGCGCACAGCACGAACACGGGCACCGCGACGAAGTTGGCGATCATGAACTCGCTCGACCACACACTCGGGCCGGGGACGACGACACTGACGAGCAGGCAGGTGATCACCGCGCCGACCAGGTTGGTGAACACCAGCGGGGCGGTCAGCAGCAGCTGGACACGGATACGCCGCCTGCGGGGACTCTCGTCCGGTGATCCGAGCAACCACGACCCCAGCGGGGCGACGGATCGGCGAGGGCGGCGCATAGTCATTCGAGACTAGTCGGCACGATCCCTTAGGGTGGGCGGGTGCGCCTAGTGATTGCCAGATGCCGAGTCGACTACGTAGGCCGTTTGACGGCACATCTGCCCACCGCTCGTCGCCTGTTGTTGATCAAGGCCGACGGTTCCGTGAGCATCCACGCCGACGACCGCGCCTACAAGCCGCTGAACTGGATGAGCCCGCCCTGTTGGCTCGTCGAAGAGACCGTGGAGGACGCCGAAGCGCTGTGGGTGGTGACCAACAAGGCCGGTGAGGAACTGCGGATCACCATCGAGGAGATCGAGCACGACTCCAGTCACGAACTCGGTGTCGATCCGGGGCTCGTCAAGGACGGTGTCGAGGCACACCTGCAGGAGTTGCTCGCCGAACACGTCGAAACGCTCGGCAGCGGTTACACGCTCGTGCGGCGTGAGTACATGACGGCCATCGGTCCCGTCGACCTGCTGTGCCGGAACGCCGACGGGGCTTCCGTCGCCGTGGAGATCAAGCGCCGCGGAGACATCGACGGTGTCGAGCAGCTCACTCGGTACCTCGAACTGCTCAACCGGGATCCGCTGCTGGCGCCGGTGAGCGGTGTCTTCGCCGCCCAGCAGATCAAGCCGCAGGCCAAAACCCTTGCCACCGACCGCGGAATCCGGTGCCTCGTGCTCGACTACGAAGCGCTGCGCGGTACCGAGAGCACCGAGTTCCGGCTCTTCTGAGGCCTAGGCTGAACCCGTGCCCCGTCGTAAACCGCAGCGGAAGAACACACGCCGCAGTGCGCCCCCGGACGACTCCGAGGGGTCGCTGTTCGGTAGTGCGGTGATGCGTCAGGAGTCCGGGCCCGCAGGCTACGCCGACGAGACTTTCATCGTCCGCACGATCCCCGGGGCCCGGGCGACCAAGTCCTACCGGTGCCCCGGCTGCGATCACGACATCCGGCCGGGTGTCGCCCACCTCGTCACCTGGCCGGCCGAATACGGCGGAGCCGAGGACCGGCGGCACTGGCACACCGGGTGCTGGTCGGGACGCAGCACCCGGGGCCTCACGCGAAGGTGGTCCTAGCTTCCCGTCTTCACGGTCCGCTGATCCGCCGGCCGGTTCGCCGGGTTCTTCTCGACGGTGGACAGCACCGCGGTGTCCTCGTCCGAGTTGTCCGTCTCGTCCGCGGAGTTCTTCCCGGACTCGCTCGGCGTGGTTTTCCGGTCGGCGGCACCGCCCGGTGCGGGCTTGCTGCTCGTGTTCTCGGTCGAGCGCTTCTCCGAGTTCGATGCCGCGGTGTCGGGTTGCGCGTCCAGGAGCTCACTCTCCCGGTTGACCGACGCCAACATGGCGGGAACGGAATCGAGCTGACCCCGAATCCCCAAGAGCTGCGCCAGGATCCGGCCGCGTAGCACGCGCAGTTCTTCCGCGAGTTCCTTGGCGTGGGCGATCTTGCGCTCCGACTGGTCGGTGGCCGCCTGCAGCCTGCGCTCCGCCTCGTGCGTGGCGTCCGCGAGACGGCGATGCGCCTCGGCCTTGCTGGTGGACTCGAGTTCGTTGACGGCCGTGATCGTCTTCTGACGACGCTCGGACATCGCGAGGTCGAAATCTTCCTGCACCTGCGACCGACGCAGTTCGGCCTCGGCGGCGAGGCGGTCGCGCTCGGACTGAGCGGCCTCGACGATCTTCGCCGCCTCCGTGCGGGCCTTGGCCATCGTCTGCTCGTGCTGAATCTCGAGAGCACTCCGGCGGTCTTCGAGTTCCGCGACCAGCGACTCGTACTGGCCGCGGAGCTGCGCGCCCTCCTGCTCGGCGACGGAGATCATCTCGGCGGCGTCGGCCTCGGCCTTCGCACGCACCTCGGACGCTTCGTCCGACGCGAGCCGGAGCATGCGCGAGATGCGGTCGCTCATTCCCTCCGCGGTGGTCGGCGGAACGGACAGGCGGTCGACATCCTTGCGGAGATCGTCGATCTCGTCCCGCGCATCGTCGAGCTGCTTGGCGAGATCCCGCGCCTGCGCCGCCGCGGCGTCGCGGTCGGCGGCAGTGACGCGGAGCTCGGCGTCGAATCGCTCGAAGTAGTTACGTACCTCGTCCCGATCGAATCCCTTGCGCACGGTGGAGAAGGGAAGGGGGATCGAACCACGGTCCTGCTCGTTTACCATGGCCGCCAATCTACCTGGGCAAAGTAGAACTTGTCTCTGCGCCTGGTACCCGGCGGCCGGCCACAGCTCTAGTGAGTCGCCGACGGCTCGACGAGCTCGACGAGAACTCCGCCTGCGTCCTTCGGGTGGACGAAATTGATGCGCGAGTCGGCGGTTCCGCGGCGAGGTGCGTCGTACAGCAGGCGCACGCCGCGCTCGCGCAGCTGGGCGGAGATGGCGTCGATGTCCGTCACGCGGTACGCGAGCTGCTGGAGACCGGGACCGCTGCGATCGATGAACTTGGCGATGGTCGAGTTCTCGTTCAACGGTGCGAGAAGCTGCAGCGCGGTGCTGCCCTCGGGGGAGCCGACGACGCTGAGCATCGCTTCGCGCACGCCCTGCTCCTCGTTCACCTCTTCGTGCGTCGACACCATGCCGAGGTGTTCGGAGTACCACGCGATGGCGGCGTCGAGGTCGGGAACGGCGATACCGACGTGGTCGATGGCGGTCACCAGGTCCGAGGACAGCGGTGACGTGGTCTGGGTGGGGGAGGACTGTGTCATGGTCCCGACGTTAGCGCTACCGTTTCGGTAGTTCTCGTCGGGATGTGACTTCCGTCGCCCCGCACCTGCCTACTCGTCTCACGCGGAGGAAATCGTGACCAGTTCTGTGATCGTCGCCGGAGCCCGGACCCCGATGGGCCGGTTGCTGGGTTCGTTGAAGGATGTGTCGGGTTCGGATCTGGGTGGGGTGGCGATTCGTGGTGCGCTGGAGAAGGCGGGCGTCGCTCCCGAGCAGGTCGAGTACGTGATCATGGGTCAGGTGCTCACGGCGGGGGCGGGGCAGATCCCGGCGCGGCAGGCCGCGGTGGCCGCGGGGATCGGGATGGATGTGCCGGCGCTGACCATCAACAAGGTGTGCCTGTCCGGGATCGATGCGATCGCGTTGGCGGATCAGCTGATCCGGGCCGGCGAGTTCGAAGTGGTGGTCGCCGGCGGCCAGGAGTCGATGTCGCGCGCCCCGCACCTGCTGGAGAAGTCGCGGGAGGGTTTCAAGTACGGCGACGTCACGATGCGCGACCACATGGCCTTCGACGGGTTGTACGACATTTTCACCGATCAGGCGATGGGGAGTCTGACCGAGGCGAAGAACGCGGAGGACGGGCAGCGGATCAGCCGTGAGGAGCAGGACACCTTCGCGGCGGCGTCGCATCAGAAGGCGGCGCGGGCCTGGAAGGACGGGGTGTTCGACGACGAGGTGGTGCCGGTGCCGGTGCCGCAGCGGAAGGGGGATCCCGTGCTGGTCGGCTCCGACGAAGGCGTGCGCGGCGATACGACGGCGGAATCCCTGGCCAGGCTGCGGCCGGCGTTCAGCAAGGACGGCACGGTCACCGCCGGGTCGGCGTCGCAGATCTCCGATGGCGCGGCCGCTGTCGTGGTGATGAGCAAGGCGAAGGCGCAGGAACTCGGGTTGTCGTGGATCGCGGAGATCGGCGCGCACGGGGTCGTTGCGGGTCCGGATTCGACGCTGCAGTCGCAGCCGGCGCGGGCCATCGCGAAGGCGTGCGCCAAGGAGGGGATCGAGCCGAAGGACCTGGATCTGGTGGAGATCAACGAGGCGTTCGCGGCGGTGGGGATCGCGTCGACACGGGAGCTGGGGTTGGATCCGGAGATCGTGAACGTCAACGGCGGGGCGATCGCGATGGGGCATCCGCTGGGCATGTCGGGGGCGCGGATCGCGTTGCATCTGGCGCTGGAGTTGCGTCGTCGCGGCGGGGGTGTGGGCGCTGCGGCACTGTGTGGTGGTGGCGGTCAGGGTGACGCCCTGATCGTCCGCGTCCCCAAGGCCTGACCAGACGACAGTCCGTAGTGGTGTATCTCACACCACTACGGACTGTCGTAGATGGTCGGGCACAATGGTCGGCATGGCGAACGTCTTCGATCTCAGCACCACGGCTACGCGCTTCCGATTTGTCGCAATTCTGGAGGCATTCACCTGGCTCGGCCTCCTTATCGGCATGTCCTTCAAGTACCTGCCCGCCGACGGCAACGAGATCGGCGTGAAGATCTTCGGGCCCATCCACGGCGGCGTCTTCGTCCTGTACCTGCTCATCTCGCTGTGGACCGCCCGCAAGCTGAGCTGGAATCTGGTCACCACCTTCTGGGCGCTCGTCGCCAGCGTCCCGCCGTTCGGCACCGTCGTGTTCGAGGTCTGGGCGGCCCGCACCGGCCGGATGGGCGAACTGTCCCGGTCGAGCGCCGTGAAGAGCGAACCGTCGCTCGTCTGATCCGCGCCGCGGTAGGCACGGCCCGCATTCCGGTGCGCGCTCAAATCGTGACAAACTGGTGGACGTGACTCGACCAGGTTCTCGTCCGTCAGCGCGTTCCTCAGCAGTGGCCGCGGCCATGAGCGGAGCAGTCGATCTCTCCGCCCTCAAGGAGCGTGCGGCCGCTCCACCCCCGCCGGCACCCGCACCCTCCGGGGACGGCGCGGCCCCGGCCGCACCCGGGAGTACCGGACTCACACCCGTTATCGACGTCACCGAGGCGACGTTCGAGGCGGAGGTGCTCGTCCGGTCCCAGCAGGTCCCGGTCGTCGTCGACCTGTGGGCCACCTGGTGCGAGCCGTGCAAACAACTCTCACCCCTGCTCGAGAAGCTGGCACACGAGGCCGGCGGCACCTGGGTGCTCGCCAAGGTCGACGTCGATGCCAACCCGCGGATCGCGCAGGCTTTCGGCGTCCAGTCCGTCCCGACCGTGGTCGCCATCGCCGGCGGGCAACCGCTCGCCGACTTCCAGGGCGCACAGCCCGAACCGCAACTGCGTCAGTGGCTCGCCGCCGTTCAGCAGGCCACCGCCGGAAAGCTGTCCGGACCGCCGGCCGGTGACGGCAACGAGGACGAGCCCGAACCGGAGGACCCGCGTTTCGTCGCGGCCGAGGCCGCGCTCGACGAAGGCGACCTGTCGGCAGCCGAAGCCGAGTTCCAGAAGATCCTCGACGACGAACCGGCCAACGCCGAGGCGCAGGGCGCGATCCGGCAGGTGCGTTTCCTCGCCCGCGTGCAGTCCGTCGATCCCGGTGCCGTCGCCGCGGCGGACGCCGCCCCGAACGACATCGACGCCCAGTTGCAGGCCGCGGACGTCGAGCTCTACTCCCAGGCCCCCGACGCGGCGTTCGCCCGTCTCATCGGTGTCGTCGCCCGCAGCGCCGGCGACGACAAGACGCGGGTACGGACACGTCTGCTGGAGTTGTTCGAACTGTTCGACCCGGCCGAGCCGGTCGTCATGACCGCGCGACGGAAACTCGCCGCCGCACTGTACTGACGAGGAACCGGGGTGAGTGCTGTCGGCACTCACCCCGGTCACCTCGTCTGATGGTCAGCTTCGTACGCGCTCCACCCGTCCGACCAGGAAGACGTAGGACGCGACCCCGACCGCGGTCACCACGGTCATGTAGACGAATCCCGGCGCGAAGCTGTCGTCGGTGACGAGCAACCCGATCACGATGGGCGTCGCGATCGACGACAGGTTGCCGATGAAGTTGAACATTCCACCGGTGAGCCCGAGCAGCCGTTCCGGCGCGAGCGCCGAAACCAGCGACCACGTGATCGACGCGAGTCCGTTGCCGAAGAACGCGATGGACAGGAACACGATCACCATGGCGGTCGAGTCGGTGAAGTTGGCGCCGATCATCGCGACGGTCAGCAACAGGCCCACGATGATCGGACCCTTCCGGGCGACTCCGAGAGACACTCCCTTGCGCAGCAGGAAATCGGAGAACGCCCCGGAGAACAGCACACCGGCGAGTGCCGCGACGAACGGCAGCGAGGCGAGAAATCCGGACTTGATGTAATCCATGTCCCGGTACTCGACGAGATACGTGGGGAACCAGGTGAGGAAGAACCACAGCGTCGACGTGAGGCAGAACTGCCCCAGGTAGATCCCCCACAGCTTGCGCCGGCCGAGGACGGTGGCGACATCGTTCCGGGTCACCGCCGGACGTTCGGGTTGCTGCTCGTCCGCGAGGTCGACGAGTCCGCCGCCGTCGCGGATCAGGTCGATCTCGGCGTCGTTCGCCCGCGAGTCGCGTGGCTCGCGATAGAACGCGTACCACACGGCACCCCAGACCGCCCCGATAGTTCCGGTCACGATGAAGACCCAATGCCACGACAGCACGGACTGCAGCCAGGACAGGAACGGCGTGAGCAGGGCCAGTCCGATGAACTGCCCGGAGGTGTAGAAGCCGATCACCGTCGCCCGTTCACGCTCGGGGTACCAGGCCGTCGCGACCCGGTTGTTGATCGGATATGCGGGCGCCTCGAACACACCGACCAGCAGGCGCAACGCGATGAGCGCCACGAAGCCGCCGATGACCCCCATGAACGCGGTCGCGACCGACCACAGGATGAGGCAGGCGGGGTAGAGCAGTCTCGGGGGAATCCGGTCGACGAGCCATCCTCCGGGGATCTGCAGCGCCGCATAGGTCCAGCCGAAAGCCGAGAGCAGAAGTCCCTGCTGCGCCTTGGAGAGATCCATTTCGTCCGCGATCGCAGGCATCGCGATCGACAGGTTTGCCCGGTCCATGTAGTTGATGACGACGGTCACGAACAGCATCACCGCGATGAGAACGCGCGCCTTCGACGCCTGCGCGGCGACCGTAGTGGACTTGCCGATCTTCTGGGTCTGCACCATTGCCCTCACCACTCCGCAAAGGATCCGTCGGTGTGGCGCCAGACCGGGTTTCGCCAGCGATGGCCTTCGGCGGCCCGTTCGATCACGTACTCCTCGTTCACCTCGATGCCCAGTCCCGGACCGGTGGGGATTCGGACCTGACCGTCCGCGTACGTGAACACGGACGGGGCGACGAGATAGTCGAGGAGATCGTTCGACGTGTTGTAGTGGATGCCGAGGCTCTGTTCCTGGATCGTCGCGTTGTAACAGCCCGCGTCGATCTGCAGGCACGTGGCCAGAGCGATCGGCCCGAGGGGGCAGTGCAGCGCGAGTGCCACGTCGTACGCCTCGGCCATGTGCGCGATCTTCCGGGCCTCGGTGATGCCACCGCAGTGCGACGGATCGGGCTGGATGATGTCCACCGCCCCGGACGCGAGGACGGTTTTGAAATCCCAACGAGAGAACAATCTCTCACCCAGCGCGATCGGGATCGGCGACTGTCGCAGCACGTCGACGAAACCGTCGACGTGCTCGGAGAGGACCGGTTCCTCGACGAACATCAGCCGGAACGGCTCGAGTTCCTTCAGCAGTACCTTGGCCATCGGCTTGTGCACCCGGCCGTGGAAATCGACGCCGATGCCGATGTTCGGGCCCACTGCGTCCCGTACCGCGGCGACGTTGGCGAGGCACTGGTCCACCTTGTCCCAGGAGTCCAGGTACTGCAGTTCCTCCGTGCCGTTCATCTTCACGGCGGTGAACCCCCGGTCGACCACTTCGCGTGCCGCCTTCGCGGTGTCCGAGGGGCGGTCGCCACCGATCCAGGAATAGACCTTGATCCGGTCCCGGACGCGGCCGCCGAGAAGCTCGTACGCCGGCACGCCGAGGGCCTTGCCCTTGATGTCCCACAGGGCCTGGTCGATGCCGGCCAGCGCGCTCATGTGGATGCCGCCACCGCGGTAGAAACCGGACCGGTACATGACCGTCCACAGGTCTTCGATCTGCGTCGGATCCTGTCCGATCAGGTAGTCGGACAGTTCCTCCACCGCCGCGGCGACGGACGCGGCCCGGCCTTCGAGCACCGGTTCGCCCCAGCCGACCACGCCGTCGTCCGTCTCGATCCGCAGAAACAGCCACCTGGGGGGAACGGCGTACGTGGTGAGTGACTTGATCTTCATGGAGTCCTCCTGTGCGGGGCTGTGGTGGTGGCCCCGGGGTAGTAGGTGTCGGTTCAGGCGGCTTCGGCCGACCAGATGTTCATCAGGGTGAGGGCGCGGTCGCGGACGGTCTCGGCGCCGTCCCCGGGCCGGTACAGGCAGGTTCCGAGTCCCGCGCCGCCCGCGCCCGCGGATGCCCACTCGGCGAGGTTGGTTCGGTCGACGCCGCCGACGGGGAGCAATTCGACCTCCGTCGGCAGGACGGCCCGCCATGCCTGCATCCCGGCTGTCCCGACCGAGTCGGAGGGAAACAGTTTGATGCTGCGCGCTCCCGCACCGACGGCGCGAAACGCCTCGGTGGGAGTGGCCGCTCCCGGATACGGGTGCAGGTTCCGGGCAACGGCGGCGCCGATGACCTCCACGTCGGTGTTGGGCGAGACGATGATCCGGGAGCCGGCTGCTTCGGATCGGATCACGTCGTCGACGCTCAGTACCGTTCCGGCCCCGACGACGCAGACGTCGCCGACGGCCGCGGCCAACCGCTCGATCGAGTCGAACGGTCGCGGCGAGTTCAGCGGGACCTCGATCGCGGTGAACCCGGCGTCGACGAGGGCCGAGCCGACGGCGACGATCTCGTCCGGGATGATGCCGCGCAGAATGGCGATCAAACCGGTCCTGGTGGTGGTGGTGGCTGTGCTGCTCATAGGGACTCCTTCTCGGGATTGGTGGATGGCGCCGGGTCGACCAGCCCCGCATCGACCGCCACGCGCCACAGACCCTGTGCGGCGGCCTCCTCGGCGACGATGTCGGCGGCCACGCCGTGAACGCGCAGTCCGGCTGCGTAGCGTCGGCAGAGATCGGCGTTTCCGCACAACAGGATTCGGCTTCCGGCGGCGTAGTGGGGCAGGAGATGCCGGACCTCGTCGGCGATGATCACGCCGGAGACGTAGTCGGGAAGCGACGCCGGATCGAGGAGTCCGTCGAGCACGAGCGCTCGTGCTCCGAACAGCTCCGCGGGTAGTCCGCGACGCGGTGTCGACGTTCCGGTGGCGAGGCCCCGCTCGAACGCGGCGTCGTCCCGCACCTCGGCGGTTGCCGTTCGGCCGAGGATGCCGTGCTGGATCACCAGGCCGTACAACTCGCCCGACATCGATGTGGCGAACGAGACGATCTTGCGGTTCTCGACTCGTGCCCACTTGCTGTGTGTTCCGGGGAGCACGATCGCGAGTGGTCGGTCGGTCGGCGGGAGCAGACCCAATGCCCCGATGATCTGCGTCTCCTCGCCCCGCATGACGTCGCCGGCCACCGTGCCGTCGGCCGAGGGTGCGACGCGCAGGCCGGGTACGAGATGCAGTACTCCGCGCGAATGAGGAACCGTCGTCAGATCGCCGGCGTCGATCGCGAGATCGGTCGGCGTGGTCAGATAGCCGGCTTCACGCCAACCCTGGGCGCTGCCGACCATGCCGCAGGCAATCGCCGGGAGATCGGGGGTGGCCGCGATCCAGTCGCCGCAGGCCTCGTCGAACGCGGCTTCGTAATCACGCGTGCGCGATGTGGGGTCGTCTCCGGCGGTGCCGAGCAATCCGAAGTCCGGCCGGCGAACGTCCAGAATGCGGCCGCCGTCGCCGAGGAGCCAGGCACGCTGTGACGACGTACCCCAGTCGAGGGCGATCAGGCGCGGTGTCGATGTGTCGGGGGTGTTCTGGATCACGCGAACCACTATCGGACGCGAATCCCATAATGACGAACATGGTCCCTATATGTGGGACAGTGGGGTGTGGCGAATCCGACGTACGACATTCCACCCGGCACTCAGACGCTCGCGAGGGGGCTGGCCGTCATCCGCGCCGTCTCCGACGGCGCGCAGGATCTCCGCGCGGTCGTCGAGAGCACCGGGCTGGGACGCAGCACCACCCACCGGCTCGTGCAGTTGCTGGTCCACGAGGGATATCTCCGGAGCGGAAGCCGCGGCTACACGCTCGGCCCGACGTTGATCGAACTGGGTTTCAAGGCCCTCCACGGCAGCCCACTGCCCGTCGTCGCGCGACCGATCCTCGAAGAGCTGTCGGCGCACGTCCACGACACCGTGCACCTGGCGGTCGAGGACGGCGGATCGGTGCTGTATCTCGACAAATTGCCGGGGTCACGGGGTGCCGAGATGCGTTCCCGCATCGGTCACCGCATGCCGCTGACCCGCGCCGGTGTCGGAAAGGCGCTGCTGCTGGACTCGGCCGACCGCTGGGATGCGCTGTACGAGAGCGATGCCGCGCAGGGACAGCGGCCACCGAGCCCCCGCGGAGTGGCGGACTTCCGCGCGCGGATGGAGGACTACGCGCGGAGGGGCGCGGCGATGGACCTCGAGGACAACGAACCCGGAATCCGCTGTGTGGCGGCACCGGTGCGGGACGCGTCGTGCGCGATCGTCGGTGCGATCAGCGTGTCGGCCACGAGCCCGTACATGCCGGACGAGCGCATGCGCGGACTCGTGCCGGTCGTGTGCCGGGCCGCGGGGCGGATCTCCGCGGCGCTCGGCTACCGGGAGATCTGAGACGGCGATCGGGTGGTGGGACGGTCAGCGGTACCGGCCCTCGCAGGCCTGCTCGCCGCCGAGCACTCCGGTGCGGAACGCGTCGACCCTGGAGAATCCGCTGGGAACGGTCTCCCCGTTGACGTCACTGGCGGCGAGTCCGTCGGTGAGCAGCCCCGACACGGCCTCGTCGAGATCGCCGGGGGACAGCCACACGCTGCCCGCCTCCAGGGTGGCGGGACTGTCCGGGCTCAACGCGCTGGTGATGACGCCGGACAGGCAGGCGGCTCGCAGCGCGGTCTGGGGTGAGTGCAGATCGTTGCCCCGGTCCCGCTGCAACGCCAGGGTGTACCGCGAGGCGAGCAGGACGTATGCGTTGTAGTCGCCGGTGAGTTTGGTCTGGAAGAGTTCCCGCCTGCCCGGGCGGCCCGGTGTGCCGCGTTCGGCGAGGGCGTCGACACTCACCCCGATCGTGTTGGTGGCCGGGCAGTACGACACCGGTTCGGTCGCGTCGGCGTCCGCGCAGTCGAGGTCGGCGCCGTCGAGTTGCAGCGTCGGGGGATCGCTGAGATCGAAGATCTGCTGGAAGGACGTGAAGAACGCCTCGAGCGCCTCCTCGGTGACGGGGAGTTCGCCGTCGTCGCTCTCGTCGGCGAACCGCTGAGGCAGATCCGCGCGGCGCGAGTCGATCTCCTTCTCGTCGATGCGCGTGCAGGACGCCGGACCGTCCGTGAATCCGATCTGGGTGGCGGTGACGCGTTCGAACGCCGAGCCGTGCACGTTGTCGGGATCGTTCGGGTCGCTGTCACCGATCGCCACCGCCGACGCCAGTACCTTGTTCAGCCCGTCCGACGTGTTCAGCGTGAAATGGGTCGCCTTGTCTTCCGCGATGTACCGCATGAACGCCCCCGCGAAGCAGTCGGCCTGCTGTTCCCGCACGATGCCACCGCCCACGTTCTCGTCGGCGATTCCCGCCTTCGTCTGCACGGCGTGCCCGTACTCGTGTGCCAGAACGAAGACGGCGGCGACGACGCCGAACTTCTCCACGACCTCGGGCAGCAGCAGCGCCCGGTCCCAGCCGATCGTGTGGTCCGTGCTGCAGTAGCCGGCGTTGAGGAGTTCCTCGGTGCTGTCCCCGCAGAACCGCGGGCCGTCGGACTCGCGCGGATCCCAGGAGATCAGTTCCTCGACCGGCTCGAACTTGCGCTGGAACAACGCCGGGAACTCGGTGCGCCAGTAATCCTCGATGTCGCTCACCGCGTTGGCGGCCATCGTGTCGATCTCACCGCCGTCGGTGCCGGTGACGGGCACGTCGGCGTCGGCCACGCCTTTGCGGGCACCGCTCGGACCCGACGTGGCATCCAGCCCAGCCACCTTGAACGGATCGTCGTAGATGGACGCGGCCTCGCCGTCCACCGACCGCGTGCACCCGGACAGGACGACCGCGGCCACGGCCAGAACGCCCACGCTCGCAGCCCACTGCCGACGTCGGGTCAGCAAGGCCGTGCCTTCATCAACGCTCCAGACTCATCCAGATCGCGCCGTTCGCGGGCAGTGCCACCTCTGCAGAGGCGGGACGGCCGTGCCACGGCTGCGACGTTGCCGTCACCGCACCGAGATTTCCCCAACCCGATCCCGCGTAGATCTCGGCGTCGGTGTTGAGAATTTCACGCCATTCGCCCCGTTCTGGCAAGCCCACACGATAATTCGCGTGCGGCGAACCCGAGAAATTGAACAGGCAGGCCAGGATCGACCCATCGGTGCCGTAGCGCAGGAAGCTCAGGACGTTGTTCGCGGTGTCGTTGGCGTCGATCCAGGAGAACCCGCCCGGTGACGTGTCGAGAGTCCACAACGCCGGGTGCTCGCGGTAGGTGGCGTTGAGGTCGTGAACGAGCCGGAGCAGACCGCGGTGGAAACCGCCGGTGTACGGGTCGTCGAGCTGGTACCAGTCGAGTCCGCGCTCCTCGGACCACTCCGCGGTCTGTCCGAATTCCTGACCCATGAACAGCAGTTGCTTACCGGGGTGCGACCACATGTACGCCAGCAGGGCCCGTACACCGGCGGCCTTCGCGTAGTCGTCGCCGGGCATCCGCGTCCACAGCGTGCCCTTGCCGTGCACCACCTCGTCGTGGCTGATGGGCAGCAGATAGTTCTCGCTCCACGCGTACATCAGGGAGAACGTGATCTCGTGATGGTGATAGCTGCGGTGGACGGGATCGTGCGCCATGAATCCGAGGGTGTCGTGCATCCACCCCATGTTCCATTTCATGTTGAAACCGAGACCGCCGACATTGGTCGCGCGGGTGACACCCGGCCACGCCGTCGACTCCTCCGCGATGGTGACGACCCCGCGGTGCTGCTTGTGGACCGTGGCGTTGGTCTCCTGCAGGAAGGCGACGGCCTCGAGGTTCTCCCTGCCGCCGTGGATGTTCGGCGTCCAACCGCCCTCCGGCCGCGAATAGTCGAGGTAGAGCATCGACGCGACCGCGTCGACGCGCAGACCGTCCACGTGGAACTCGTCGAGCCAGTACAGCGCGTTCGCGACGAGGAAGTTGCGGACCTCGCGCCGCCCGAAATCGAACACGTACGTTCCCCAGTCGAGTTGCTCGCCGCGCTGAGGATCGCTGTGCTCGTAGAGCGGTGTGCCGTCGAAACGTGCCAGCGCCCACTCGTCCTTGGGGAAGTGGGCCGGTACCCAGTCGACGATGACCCCGATGCCGGCCGAGTGCAGGTGGTCGACGAACCACCGGAAGTCGTCGGGGGAGCCGAACCGTGAGGTGGGCGCGTAGTACGACGTGACCTGGTACCCCCACGAACCGCCGAACGGGTGCTCGGCGACCGGCAGCAGTTCGACGTGCGTGAATCCCGTCTCCGTGATGTGGGCCGCGAGTTGTTCGGCCATCTCGCGGTAGTTCAGGCCTGGCCGCCACGAAGCGAGGTGAACCTCGTACACGCTCATCGGGGACTGCGCCGGCTCGGTGGCCGCGCGCTGCGCCAGCCAGTCGGCGTCGTTCCATTCGTACGTGCTCACCGAGACCCGGGACGCGGTAGCCGGAGGGACCTCGGTGGCGAAGGCCATGGGGTCGGCCTTGTCGCGCACGGTGCCGTCCGGTCCGTGGACCCGGAACTTGTACAGGTCACCGGCCTCGATACCGGGAACGAACAACTCCCACACCCCGGTGGAGCCGAGCACCCGCATCGGGAAGTTCCGCCCACTCCATCCGTCGAAATCGCCGATCACACTCACCCCGCGGGCATTGGGAGCCCACACGGCGAACGAGGTGCCGGTGACGGTGCCGTCGGGGGTGTCGTAGCGGCGGCGGTGCGCGCCGAGGATCTCCCACAGCCGCTCGTGCCTGCCCTCACCGAACAGGTGCAGGTCGAGTTCGCCGAGCGTGGGCAGGAACCGGTACCCGTCGGCGGAGACGTCGTTGTGACCACCGGGCCACGTCGTGGACAGCCGGTAGTCCATCAGATCCCGGTACGGGACGAGTGCCCCCCACACACCGTGCGCCAGGTGTTCCAGCGAGAAACTCGTCCCACCGATGACGGCGTCGACGGCCTCGGCGTGGGGGCGCAGTGCGCGGATCACCGTGCCGTCGGGGTGCGGGTGCGCGCCCAGGACCGAGTGCGGGTTGTGATGCTCGCCCCGGGACAGCAGGTCGAGGTCGGCGGCGTCGGGTGCGATGGCGACAGGCGGTTCGACGGTCACTATGTACCTCCGCGGTAGGCCAGTTTCGTTCTGGCCGGATAGGGGATCGACGGTAATGCCAGGATATGGGCCACCGCGCGCCAGGGTTCCAGGCGCACGAAGTTGGCCTGCCCCCAGTGATACTGCTCCCCGGTGACCTCGTCGAGCACGGTCAGGTGGTCGTGCCAGTCGCGGCCCAGCGCGGGCATGTCCAGCCACACGTTGCCCTGCTCGGCGCCGTACGGGTTGAGATTGATCACCGTCAGCACGGCGTCGCCGGTGGTGGCGTCGAACTTGGAATAGGCGATCAGGGCGTCGTTGTCGACGTGGTGGAAATGGATGTTGCGCAACTGCTGCAGCGCCGGATGCTGCCTGCGGATCCGGTTGAGCGCGGTGATCCACGGTTCGAGGGACTCGCCGCGCGCGGCGGCACCCTCGAAATCGCGGGGACGCAGCTGATACTTCTCGGAGTCGAGGTACTCTTCACTGCCCACTCGCAGCGGAACATGTTCGTACAGTTCGTATCCCGAGTACACCCCCCACGTGGGGGACAGGGTGGCCGCCAGCGCGGCGCGCAGGGCGAACATTCCCGGGCCGCCGGTCTGCAGGCTCTCGTGCAGGATGTCCGGGGTGTTGACGAACAGGTTGGGGCGCGCCTCGTCGGCCTTGGCGGCGATCTCCTTGCCGAACTCCGTCAGCTCCCACTTCGCGGTCCGCCACGTGAAATACGTGTAGGACTGGGTGAAACCGCGGCGGGCGAGACCGTACAACCGTGCGGGACGGGTGAACGCCTCGGACAGGAACAGGACGTCCGGATCCGATTTCTTGACCTCGGCGATCAGCCACTCCCAGAAGTCCGGCGGCTTGGTGTGCGGGTTGTCGACCCGGAAGATCTTGACGCCCGCCGCAACCCAGTGCCGGACGACCCGCAGGACCTCCGCGTAGATGCCGTCGCGGTCGTCGTCGAAGTTGACCGGGTAGATGTCCTGGTACTTCTTCGGCGGGTTCTCGGCGTAGGCGATGGTGCCGTCGGGGAGCACGGTGAACCATTCGGGGTGCTTCTTCGCCCACGGATGGTCGGGTGCGGCCTGCAGGGCCAGGTCGATCGCCACCTCCATGTGCAGCTTCTTGGCGGCAGCGATGAACGCCTTGAAATCGCGCATCGTCCCGAGTTGGGGATGAATCGCGTCGTGGCCGCCCTCGTCCGAGCCGATGGCCCACGGCGAACCGACGTCGTCGGGGCCGGGGGTCAGTGTGTTGTTGGGGCCCTTCCGGTTGATCTTGCCGACCGGGTGGATGGGTGGGAGGTACACCACGTCGAATCCCATCGACGCGATGCGGGGAAGCGCAGCCACGGACGTGGCGAACGTACCGTGCCGCGGCTTGCCGTTCTCGTCCCAGCCGCCGGTGGATCGCGGGAAGAACTCGTACCAGGACCCGAACAGGGCGCGCGTGCGATCGACGAGCACGGTGTGCGGTTCGCTCTTCGTGACGAGATCGCGCAGCGGATGTGCGCGCAGCAGTTCGGTGACGTCGGACCCGAACGCCGGGGCCACACGTTCGGAGAGGTGACGGTCGGAACGCAGCGACGCCGCGACCCCGGCCAGCCGCGAGCGGTCCGCGCGGGGGACGCCCTTCGCGGCTCGCTCGAACAACCGCGCACCGATCTCGAGGTCGTTGGCCAGTTCGGCCGGCCCCTGTCCCACTGCCAGCTTGGCCTCGACCGCGTGCTTCCACGTGGTGAGCGGATCGCTCCAGGCCTCGATCCGGAACGTCCAGATGCCCTCGCCGGTCGGGGTGAAGGAACCGTCGACGGTGTCGGGCACCGGACCGCCGGTCATCGGAATGCGGAAGGTCGCCGAGCCGCCCGACGCCGCACTGCGCGGTCCCCGCACCGCAAGCGTGGCGGCCACGGCGTCATGACCTTCACGCCACACGGTTGCCTGGACGGGAAACACCTCACCCACAACGGCCTTGGCGGGGTAGCGACCGCACCCGATGTTCGGTTCCACGTCGTCGATACCGAGTCGACCTGTCACACTGGGCTCCGTTCCATAGCCGGAAGTTGCCGGCGGCTCGTGGGCTGGGCCGCCCGTTCAACCGTAATGGAGTCGACCGGTTCCTGTCCGTATTGGAGATCTGACGTCCACCCGCCCCGACACGGCGCAACGGCGCCCGCGGTGCGTTATCGTTCGCGAGGTGAAAGCCTTGCGTCGGTTCACTGTCCGAGCCCACCTTCCGGAGCGGCTCGCTGCCCTCGGTCCGCTGTCCACCAATCTTCGCTGGTCGTGGCATCCGGCCACGCAGGAACTGTTCGGATTGCTGGACGAGGAACTGTGGCGGCAGGTGCAGTTCGACCCGGTCCGGATGCTCGGTGAGGTCGATCCGGCCCGCCTGGACGAACTGGCCGAGGACGTCGCGTTCCTGGCCCGGCTCGACGCCGCGGCCGCCGACCTCGACGACTACCTGTCCCGCCCCCGCTGGTATCAGAACCAGCAGGCCAAGGGCGTGTCGCTGGACGGTGGGATCGCGTATTTCTCAATGGAGTTCGGGGTCAGCGAAGTGCTGCCCAATTACTCCGGCGGTCTGGGAATTCTCGCAGGCGACCACCTGAAGGCGGCGTCCGATCTGGGCCTGCCGCTGATCGGTGTCGGCCTGTTGTACCGCTCGGGTTACTTCCGGCAGTCACTGACCGCGGACGGCTGGCAGGCCGAGCACTACCCGCCGCACGACCCGCAGGGCCTGCCGCTGCGCCTGCTCACCGAGTCCGGGCCGCAGTCGTCGGACGGGGCGCCCGTCCTAGTCCACGTCGCGATCCCCGGTGGCCGGGTTCTGCGCGCCCGCGTGTGGATCGCCCAGGTGGGGCGCGTCCCGCTGCTGCTGCTCGACTCCGACATCGCGGAGAACGACGCCGAGATGCGGGGCGTCACCGACCGTCTGTACGGCGGCGACCAGGACCACCGCATCAAGCAGGAGATCCTCGCCGGCATCGGCGGTGTCCGTGCCGTGCGCGCCTACACCCACGCCTACGGCCTGCCCGATCCCGCCGTCTTCCACATGAACGAGGGACATGCAGGTTTCCTCGGCATCGAGCGGATCCGTGAACTGGTCACCACCGGCGGACTCGACTTCGACGAGGCGCTGGCCACGGTCCGGGCCGGCACGGTGTTCACCACCCACACCCCGGTTCCTGCGGGAATCGACAGGTTCCCGGCCGACCTCGTGCGGCACTACTTCGGCGGCGACAACGCTGCGAACGAATCCTCGCTGCTGCCGGGGCTGACGATCGACCGGATCCTCGGACTCGGCCGCGAATCGGATCCGGCCGTGTTCAACATGGCCCACATGGGCCTGCGGCTGGGGCAACGGGCCAACGGTGTGTCCAAGCTGCACGGCATCGTCAGCCGCGAGATGTTCCAGCCGCTGTGGCCGGGATTCGACGCCGAGGAGGTGCCGATCGGCTCGGTGACCAACGGTGTCCACGCGCCCACCTGGGCCGCACCCGAATGGATCGATCTCGCCACCCGCATCCTGGGCCCCGAACTGGTGGAGGAGGCCCGCGGCTGGGAGCGGCTGCAGGACCTGTCCGCCGAGGAACTGTGGTCGACCCGCAACGCGCTGCGCGGAAAACTGGTCGAGGAAGTGCGCCGCCGGGTCCGCGCGTCCTGGATCGAACGCGGTGCGACGTCCGCCGAACTCGGCTGGACGGACGAGGTGTTCGACCCGAACGTGCTCACCGTCGGCTTCGCCCGGCGGGTGCCCACCTACAAGCGACTGACGCTGATGCTGCGCGACCCCGAGCGGCTCCGCGCCCTCCTCCTCGACGAAAAGCGTCCCGTGCAGCTGGTGGTGGCCGGGAAGAGCCACCCCGCGGACGACGGCGGGAAGGCCCTCATCCAGCAGGTCGTGCGATTCGCCGACGCCGCCGACGTCCGGCACCGCATCACTTTCCTTCCCGACTACGACATGTCGATGGCGCGGTACCTCTACTGGGGTTGCGACGTGTGGCTCAACAACCCGCTGCGCCCGCTGGAGGCGTGTGGCACGTCGGGTATGAAGTCCGCTCTCAACGGCGGACTGAACCTGTCGATCCGGGACGGCTGGTGGGACGAGATGTTCGACGGCGAGAACGGCTGGGCCATCCCCACCGCCGACGGCGTCGTCGACGAGGCACGGCGTGACGACCTCGAGGCCAGCGCACTGTACGAACTGCTCGAGCGCGCCGTCCTGCCGAGGTTCTACGACCGCGCGGACGGCCTGCCGGTGCGCTGGGTGGAGATGGTCCGTCACACCCTGCAGAATCTCGGGCCCAAGGTGCTTGCATCGCGGATGGTGCGCGACTACGCCGTCCAGTACTACGCGCCCGCCGCCGAATCGGCCCGGACGGTGGCGGCGGAGAACTTCGCCGGCGCCCGCGAACTCGCCGCGTTCCGTCGCCGCGTCGAGGCCGCCTGGCCGTCGGTGGCGGTCCTGCAGGTCGACGGCGCGGGGTTGCCCGACACCCCCGAGATCGGCGCCAATCTGGTGCTCCGCGCCCGCATCCGCCTCGGCGAACTGTCCGTCTCGGACGTCACCGTGCAGGCCGTGATCGGAAAGGCCGGACCGGACGAGGAGCTCACCGACATCGTCACGGTCCCGATGACCCATTCCGCATCGGACGAGTCGGGGGAGTTGTTCGTCGCCGACCTGGCCCTGCCGTTGTCGGGGTCGGTCGGATACACGGTGCGGGTCCTTCCGCACCATCGGTTGCTCGTCGACCCGTCGGAGCTGGGTCTGGTGACGGTGCCGAACCCCTGACCGGCGCTACCGAGCCGTCACCAGCCGACGTCCCGGCGCTGGAATCCGGTGACGGCCGCGAGGAACAGGGCCGCTGCGAGAAGCAGCAGCACCGCGAGGGGAGTCGCCGAGAAACTCTCGGCAGGCAGGGTCGGCGTGTAGTGGAAGGGGGAGAGCACCCCGAACCGGTCCGGGAGCACTTCCCCGAACATTCCGGCGACGAGAACGTAGCCCAGGAAGGCCCACAACGCCGGCAGCGCGCGTGGAATCAGGCCATAGACGGCTGCGCACGCACCGACGATCACCAGCACTGCCGGCACGGTGTTCAGGGCCGCGCCGATCAACCGGCCGAGCGCGCCCGCATCGGACAGCGTGAACGCCGCGGTGATCCCCATGCCGACCCCTGCCGCCGCCGTGATCGCGACGGCCGCACCGGCGATCACGGCCAGCTGGCCACCGAGCCACGACGTGCGGGACACCGGGGTGGCCAGTGCCTCCTCGGCGCGACCGGACGATTCCTCCGAGCGGACGGATATGACGGCACCGACGACGTACATCGCCGCCATCACCACCAAGAACACCAGATACAGGGCGAATGCACCGTCCGCGGCCGCCGCGGCGCCACCCGGCAGCAGCTGTGCGAGATCGGGATCCTGGTCGATGAGGTCGCTGATCTGCCTGCCGAGTGAACCGATCGGCAGCGACAGCGCGAACACGCCGACACCCCAGGCGAGGATCTGGCCGCGCTGCTGACGCGCCGCCAGCGCGGTGACACCGGTCAGGCGGGGGGACGCCTCGGCGCGCCCGCCCCGCGGCGCGAGGAGCCCCGCCCCGACGTCCCGTCGACCGATGGCGGCATACGCGCACCCGACGGTCAGCGCCGCCGCGACGATGCCGATCAGCAACGGCCACCACCGTTCGTCGACGTAGGCGCGAGTGGCCTGCGACCAGCCGATCGGCGACACCCACGTCAGCAGGCTCCCGCTGTGTCCCTGCTGCACGTCGCCCACCGCACGCAGCAGATACGCGACGGTGATCGCGGAGATCCCGACACCGCTTGCAGTGCGGGCGTGCTCGGTGAACTGGGACGCCAGCGCCGACAGCGAGGTGAACACCAGACCCGCCACCAGCACACCCGCGGACATGTTCAGCGAACCTGCCGGAGGCAGACCCACGGCGAGCAGCCCGATGACGAGCAGAAGCGCGACGAACACATTGGCGAGCGCCGCGGAGATCAACCCCGCCGTGATTCCCGCATACCGCCCGACGACGCCGGCGCGTACCAGTTCCGTGCGCCCGGTCTCCTCCTCCGTCCGCAGATGCCGCGTCACCAGCAGCACCGACATGATCGCCACGGCCACCATCGTCATGCCGGCGATCTCGTTGGCGACCATCGCACCGAGCGTGTAGTCGTCCAGGCCGTACCCCGGCCCGGCGAGTGCCGTGGCGGCCGGGGACGAGATGAGTTCGGCACGGGCCTGCCGGGATTCGGCGGTCGGGTAGATGGTGGAATAGCTCGACGCGATCAGGACGGTGAGGCCCGCCACCGCGACCGTCCACACCGGAATCCGGACCCGGTCGGTGCGCACCGCCAATTCGGCGAGCACCCCCGTTCCGCTCAGTCGGCTCACTGCGGCCGTCCGATCCCGAGTGCCTCGACCTCGTCGAGGTACTCACGGAGGAACAGGTCCTCGAGTGTCGGCGGGTTGGCGGTGATCGAGACGATGCCCAGCCCCGTCAACGTGGTCATGACCGGATCGATCTGATCGGAATCGACGTCGAACGTCACCGTGTTCGCATCCTCACCCTTCCGCAGGTTGTGCACACCGGGGACGTTCGCGATGGGAGTGGGCCTGATCCGGGTGGTCGCCGTCACCGTGGTACGGGTGAAATGGCGCAGTTCGGAAAGCGTTCCCGCCTGCACGGTCCTGCCCGCGCGAATGATGGTGACGGCGTGGCACAGCGCGTCGACCTCGGCGAGGATGTGGCTGGACAACAGCACTGTGCGTCCGCTACGGGCGAATTCGGTGATGCACTCCTGAAACACCGCCTCCATCAACGGGTCCAGGCCCGACGTCGGCTCGTCGAGGATGAGGAGTTCGGTGTCGGCGGCGAGCGCCGCCACGAGGGCGACCTTCTGCCGGTTGCCTTTCGAATAGGTGCGGCCCTTGCGGGTGGGGTCGAGTTCGAACCGCTCGATCAGCGACGCGCGACGGACCGGATCCAGCCCGCCGCGCAGCCGCCCGAGGAGGTCGATCGCCTCGCCACCGGACAGGTTGGGCCACAGGTTCACGTCACCCGGAACGTAGGCGAGTCGCCGATGCACGGGAACGGAATCACGCCACGGATCGGAACCGAGAACGGACGCCGAACCGCCGTCGGCGCGCAGCAGACCGAGGAGCACCCGGATCGTCGTGGACTTGCCCGAGCCGTTGGGGCCGAGGAATCCGTGCACCTCACCCGACTTCACCTCCAGATCGAGGCCGTCGAGGGCGAGGACTTCGCCGAACTTCTTGGTGAGTCCGCGGACTGAGATCGCAAGGTCCATCGGTCGAGCATAGGTGCGCACCGATCCGCTGTCCGACTCAGTCTGCGCAGCGGTTCAGGGGCGCGAATCGCGGATCCGTCCCAGCGCCTTCCGCACGACTTCCGGATCGGACGTCTCCCAGAACGGTGGCAGCGAGGCCCGCAGATACCCGGCGTAGCGGGCGGTGGCGAGCCGCGGATCGAGGACGGCCACCACACCCTTGTCGTCGACGCTGCGCAGCAGACGTCCCACGCCCTGGGCGAGCAGCAGCGCCGCGTGATTGGCTGCGACGGAAAGGAACCCGTTTCCGCCGCGCGACTCGACGGCCTTCTGCCGGGCGACCAGCAACGGGTCGTCGGGGCGGGGGAAAGGGATGCGGTCGAGGATCACGAGGCTCAGGGACGGGCCCGGCACGTCGACACCCTGCCACAGCGACAGCGTGCCGAACAGCGACGTAGGCTCGTCTCCGGCGAACGCACGGACGAGAGCGCCCGTCGAGTCGTCGCCCTGGCACAGGATCGGGGTGTCGAGCCGGTCGCGCATCGCCTCGGACGCGGCCTTCGCGGCCCGCATCGACGAGAACAATCCCAGCGTGCGCCCACCCGCCGCCTCGACGAGCTCGGCGATCTCGTCGAGATACGTGGGGGACAGGCCGTCCCGCCCCGGCGGCGGAAGCTGCTTCGCGATGTAGATGATGCCGGCACGGGCATGGTCGAACGGCGACCCGACATCGAGGGCATTCCATTTGAGAGTGCCCGAATCGGACGGCGCCTCGGAGCCGGTGGCCATCGCCGGATCGATCACGACGGACGATTCGGCCGGAAGTCCCCAGTTGACGGCCAGACCGTCGAACGACCCGCCCACGGTCAGCGTGGCGGACGTCAGGACCACGGTCGATTCGGCGAACAGCCGGGAACGCAGCAGCCCGCCGACTGACAGCGGCGCCATCCGCACCACCCGGCGGATCGACCCGCGGTTGTCGTCGGCGGCCAGCCACACCACGTCGTGACGCTTGGCCGGATCCGGCTCGTCGAAGGCGCTCAGAACGCGGACGGCGCTGTCGTGCACCTCCTCGACCGACGCGAGTGCGGTGTTGCGTGCCGCCGCGGCCTCCGGGTCGCTCAATGCCATACCGGGGCGGGACGGGCCGATGGCCGTGCGCAGCGACCAGGCGGCGTCGCGAACAGCGGCGAGGGCGGGGGCCGCGCCGGGCGGCAACGCCTCCCACCGTTCCGGCCGCAACTCCTCGAGCAGTGCCGCCCAGCCTTCGCCCGCGGCCTCGAGACGGTCTGCGTCCTGCTCCTCGACGAGCTTCGCGCAGCGCCGCGCCGCGGCACTGATCGTCGACGCCGCCAACTCCGCGGTGGCGACGTTGGTGACGCGGTCGACCAGTTCGTGCGCCTCGTCGATGACCACGACGTCGTGTTCGGGGAGGATCGCGATCCCGGTGATGGCGTCGATGGCGAGCAGGGCGTGGTTGGTGACCACGACGTCGACCTGCGAGGCCTCCGCGCGGGCGCGCTCCGCGAAGCAGTCCTCGCCGACCGGACAGCGGGACTTGCCGAGGCATTCCCGGGCGGTGACGCTGACCTGGCGCCACGCCTTGTCGCTGACTCCGGGGGCCAGGTCGTCGCGGTCGCCGGTCTCGGTGTCCGAGGACCACTCGGTGAGGCGCTGGACCTCCCGTCCGAGCCGCGACACCGCGAACGGGTCGAACAGCTCGTCCGTGGGAGGCTCCTCGGCGGACCCGGTGTGGATCTTGTTCATGCACAGATAGTTGTTGCGGCCCTTGAGGATCGCGAAGTGCGGTCGCCGTCCGAGTGAACCCGCGAGCGCGTCCGCGAGCCGCGGCATGTCGCGGTCGATCAGCTGACGCTGCAGTGCGATGGTGGCCGTCGAGACGATGACCGTCTTCCCGCTCTGCACCGCGTGCCGGACGCTCGGCACCAGATAGGCGAGGGACTTGCCGGTGCCCGTCCCGGCCTGGACGGCCAGATGCTCCCCGGTGTCGATCGAATGCGCGACGGCGGAAGCCATGGTCAGCTGGTTGGACCGCTCGGCACCGCCCAGCGACCGCACCGCCGTGCGCAACAGCTCGGGGACGTTGGGGAGGTTTTCAGGCACCCGAGCAGGTTACTCGGGACCTACGTCAGAAATCGTCACGCGGTCCGAGGGGGTGTCTGCGTCGCGGCCCACGAGGCGCACCCCGGCGGCCCGCATCGCGGTGATCGCGGCCTCGACGGTCGCGGGGGCGACGCCTGCGGTGAGGGGGAGGCGGACGCGCGTCGGGAACCCGGCGGCCACGGCGTCGAGAGCCGTCGCGACCACGCAGTGATCAGTGGCGATCCCCACGACGTCGACCTCGGTGACTCCGGCCGCACGCAGCCATTTCTCCAGGCTCTGGCCGTCGGAGTTCTTGCCCTCGAAGCCCGAGTAGGCCGCCGAGAACTCGCCCTTGGAAAACACCGATTCGATGCCGCTCAGGTCGAGGTCGGGGTGGAAGTCCGCGCCGGACGTTCCCGATTTGCAGTGCACCGGCCAAGTGTCGACGTAGTCCGGTTCGTCGGAGAAGTGGTGGCCCGGGTCGATGTGGTGGTCGATCGTGGCCGCGACGGCGTCGTACTCGGTCGCCGCCAGGAAGCGGCTGATCGCGGCGGCGACCGCGGAACCGCCGTCGACGGCGAGGGAGCCGCCCTCGCAGAAGTCGTTTTGGACGTCGACCACGAGCAGCGCCCGCCGGAGGTCGGTGTTCTCGATGTCGGTCATGGTGCCCTCCTGGGTTCGGGTTCGGCGAAGCGCACCGGGATCGCGGGCTCGCCGTGGGAGAGCTTCAGGGCCTCCCAGGGCAGGCTGACGAGGCCCGCCGCCAGGAGGGATCTGCTGTCTTCCAGGGTAGTCGTGTCGCAGACGGTCTCACCGCCCCGCACCAGCGGGACCAGCAGTTCCCGCGTCTCGAGGCCGGCCGAGCCTGGTGCGTCCGAGTGGGCCGAGTACACGACCTCCTCCACCAGGGTTCCGGTGTCACGGGCGGATCGCAGCGCCCGCTTGGTGCCGCCCCGCGACGCCTTGTTGCTACTCCTCTTCTCGACGGGGATGCCGTCCACCTCGACGAGTTTGTAGACCATTCCGGCGGTCGGCGCGCCGGAGCCGACGACGACGGACGTGCCGACGCCGTAGACGTCCACCGGTTCGGCCCGCAATGCGGCGATGGCGTATTCGTCCAGGTCGCCGGAGACGACGATCTTCGTCCCGGTCGCACCGAGGTCGTCGAGTTGCCTGCGGACCTGCCGGGCCAGCACACCCAGATCGCCGGAGTCGATCCGGACACCCCCGAGACCGGGGCCCGCCACCTCGACGGCGGTCTTGACGCCTGCGGTGATGTCGTAGGTGTCGACGAGGAGCGTGGTCCCGACTCCGAGTGCCGCGACCTGCGCGCGGAACGCCGCCGCCTCGTCCGGCCCGTCCGGGGTGGTGTGCAACAGGGTGAACGCGTGCGCGCTGGTACCCGCACCGGGTACTCCGTGCCTGCGGACCGCCTCCAGATTCGACGTGGCCGTGAAGCCCGCCAGGTAGGCGGCGCGGGAAGCCGCCACCGCGGATTCCTCGTGGGTGCGCCGCGAACCCATCTCGATCATGGGGCGTCCGTCGGCAGCGCTGACCATGCGGGCGGCGGCGGACGCGATCGCGCTGTCGTGGTTGAGGATCGACAGGCTCAGCGTCTCGAGGAGGACGCATTCGGCGAACGTTCCGCGGACGGAGAGGATCGGGGAGCCGGGAAAATAGAAGTCGCCCTCCCGGTAGCCGTCGATGTCCCCGCTGAAGCGATAGTCACGCAGCCATGCGACGGTCGCCTCGTCGAGGAAGCGGGACACGATCTCGAGGTCCTGCTCGCCGAAACGGAAGTTCGACAGCGCGGCAACCAGACGGGCGGTGCCGCCGACCACTCCGTACCGGCGGCCGTCGGGGAGCCGGCGGGCGAACACCTCGAAGCTGCAGCGTCGGTGGGCGGAACCGTCGGCGAGGGCCGCCGACAACATCGTCAACTCGTACTGGTCGGTGAACAAGGCGGTGCTGTCTCTGGACACCCGGCCACTGTAAGCCGCGGTGTCGCCCAGTGGAGGAGCGTCGTACCCTGGTGTCATGGCTCATTGCTCGACGACAGCTCCATTCGTGGATGCCATGCCGGCATCGCCGCAGGTCACCCCTGCAGAGTCGGAGGTCGCCGAGATCGATGAAGCCAATGATCGTCCCTGGGTCACCGTCGTGTGGGACGATCCGGTGAATTTGATGCACTACGTCACCTACATTTTCCAGAAACTCTTCGGGTACAGCAAAGCCAAGGCCACGGAATTGATGATGCAGGTCCATTCCGAGGGGAAGGCCGTGGTGTCGAGCGGTTCCCGGGACAAGGTCGAAAACGATGTACGCAAGCTGCACGCGGCCGGCCTGTGGGCCACGATGCAGCGTGACGGCAGCTAACTTTCCGTTCGGACAGTAAGGAACTCGGTACACGACGTGCGGATGTGGAGCAGGAAGAACTCGCTCGGCGGTGTGAAGCTGCGTTCGGAGATGGACGCGCACGAGGCCACGGTGCTGCGATCGCTGGTCGCCTCCGTCCTCGGTCTCCTCGAGGAGCGGGCCGCGTCCGCCCCGGAGGACGAACTCGCGGCGCTCACCGGGATGCGGACCGGCAACACGGCGGCACCCGACGAGGAGGTCCTCGCGCGGCTGCTGCCCGACTTCCACCGTCCCGGCATGGACGCGCCGGACGACGACGAGATCCGCGCCGAATCGAAGGCCGACATCAACGGTGCGCTGCGCGGACTCCACGAACCGGAGATCATCGACGCCAAACTGGCGGCGGGCTCGGTCATTCTCCACACGGTGCCCGAGAACGGCGGCAAGGTGCTGCTCACGCCGGAGCAGGCCGACGCCTGGCTCAGCGGTCTCAACGACGTCCGGCTGGCGCTGGGCACCAACCTGGGCATTGACGCCGACACACCCGACGAACTCGATCCCGCCGATCCCCGCGCACCGCACCTCGACATCTACCACTGGCTGACCTGGATGCAGGACTCGCTCGTTCAGGCACTCGCGCCGTGACGGCCACGACGCCGGGCCGCACCGATTCGCTCGTCGATGTGGTGGGCCTGAGCGTCGGGCACCACCACGAACTCGCCGCGGACGCCACGCTCGGAAGCGGTGCCGCCACCGGGTGCACCGTGGTCCTCGCGCCGCACGGCGCGACCGGAGCGGTCGACGTCCGTGGCGGGGGACCGGGCACCCGGGAAACCGACCTTCTCGACCCCAGCCACAGCGTCCGGAAGGTGCACGCGATCGTCCTGACCGGCGGCAGCGCCTATGGACTCGCCGCCGCGGACGGCGTCATGCGGTGGCTCGAGGAGCACGGTCACGGAATCGCCATGGGGGAGCCCGATCAGGTGGTTCCGATCGTCCCCGCCGCCGTGATCTTCGACCTACCGGTCGGTGACTGGCGCACGCGTCCTACCGCCGAATTCGGTTACCGGGCAGCAGAGTCCGCGTCGCACGCCGTGCTCTCCGGTTCGGTGGGCGCCGGAGTCGGGGCGCGGGCGGGCGCGCTCAAAGGGGGGCTCGGAACGGCGAGTGTCGTCGTCACGGACGGTCCCGCGAAGGGCATCACGGTGTCCGCGCTGATGGTGGCCAACCCCGTCGGAACCGTGTTCGACCCGGCGACCGGACTGCCGTGGGGTGTCGCCACCGTGGGTGCAGCCGCTTTCGGGCTCAGGCCCCCCGTCGCCGCCGAGGTGTCGGCGGCGCGCGAACTGATCGCCAAGAGCACGGTCCTCAACACGACCATCGGGGTCGTCGCGACCGACGCCGTCCTGGGGAAGGCGGCGTTACGCCGCGTCGCCGTCGCCGGCCACGACGGGTTGGCCCGCGCGATCCGGCCGGCGCATTCGCCGCTCGACGGCGACACGATCTTCGCGCTCTCCACCGGTATCCACCCGGTTCACCACCCGCCGGGAGTGCCCGACGCGTTCCCGCCCGATCTGCCCGTCGTCGACGCCGTCTGCACCGCGGCCGCCGAAGTGGTGGAGAAGGCCATCGTCGACGCCGTCCTCAGCGCCACCCCTGTCGCGGGAATTCCCACCTACCGCGAACTGTTCCCCTCTGCACTGCGTTCCTGAGGTTCGCGTACCTGAGGTACCCGTTCCTGAGGTACCGGCCGGTCGGTGGCCGACTCGCCGGTGCGCACCTAGGATGGCGCTCACGGAGGTGGATGACGTGCTGGTGATTCGATCGGACTTCGTCGAGGCGATGGTGGCGCATGCGCGCGCCGACCACCCCGACGAGGCGTGCGGGGTCGTCGCCGGGCCGGAAGGCTCCGACCGCCCCGAACGGCACATCCCGATGATCAACGCCGAGCGTTCGCCCACGTTCTACCGCTTCGACTCGGGTGAGCAACTGAAGGTGTGGCGGGCAATGGACGACGCCGACGAGGTGCCCGTCGTGATCTACCACTCGCACACCGCCACCGAGGCGTACCCCAGCCGGACCGACATCTCCTTCGCATCCGAACCGGACGCTCACTACGTGCTGATCTCCACCCGCGACCCCGACGCCCACGAACTGCGCAGCTACCGCATCGTCGACGGTGTCGTCACCGAGGAACCCGTCGACGTGGTCCAGAGCTACAAGTTCGCCCACACGTCCGTGGCAGACATCCCCGACAAGTGACGGTGCCGTCCCTCGCGACGGGCCCGCGGCATGCAAAGACACCCACATCCCGAGGAGCCGACCATGGCTGTCACAGTTTCGATCCCCACCATCCTGCGTACCCACACCGGCGGTGAAAAGCGGGTGGAGGCAACAGGTCCCACACTCTCCGACGTCATCGACGATCTCGACGGCAACTACGGCGGCATCAAGGACCGCCTGATCAACGACGGTCGTCTGCACCGCTTCGTCAACGTGTACGTCAACGACGAGGACGTCCGATTCTCCGGCGGACTCGACACCGAGGTGACCGACGGGGACTCCGTGACGATCCTGCCCGCCGTCGCCGGAGGCTGATCGCGGCCGTGGCGCGGTTCGGTTCGCTGATCGACACCCTGGGCGACACACCCCTCGTCGGGCTGCCCCGCCTGTCGCCGAGCTGGAACGGCGCTGCGCCGGTCCGGCTGTGGGCGAAGCTCGAAGACCGCAACCCCACCGGTTCGGTGAAGGACCGGCCCGCCCTCCGCATGATCGAGCAGGCCGAGAACGACGGCACCCTGACACCCGGCGCCACGATCCTCGAACCGACCAGCGGGAACACCGGGATCTCGCTCGCGATGGCCGCGAAACTCAAGGGCTACCACCTGATCTGCGTGATGCCCGAGAACACGTCCGTGGAACGCAGGCAACTGCTCACGATGTTCGGTGCACAGATCATCGACTCGCCCGCGCGCGGTGGCTCGAATCAGGCTGTGGCCGTGGCCAAGGAGATGTCCGCGGAGCACCCCGACTGGGTGATGCTGTACCAGTACGGCAATCCCGCGAATGCGCTGGCGCACTACGAGACCACCGGCCCCGAGATCCTGCGCGACCTTCCCGAGATCACCCACTTCGTCGCGGGCCTCGGCACCACCGGCACCCTGATGGGTGTGGGACGCTACCTCCGCGAACACGTCGACGGCATCGAGATTGTGGCGGCCGAGCCCCGCTACGGCGAACTCGTCTACGGCCTCCGCAACATCGACGAGGGCTTCGTCCCCGAGTTGTACGACGAATCCGTCCTCACCTCACGGTTCTCCGTCGGCCCCGCCGACGCCGTCCGCCGCACCCGGCAACTGATCGACAACGAAGGCATCTTCGCGGGCATCTCGACCGGCGCGATCCTCCACGCCGCGCTGGGGGTGGCGCGCAAGGCCGTCAAGGCCGAACGCGCGGCGAACATCGCGTTCATCGTCGCCGACGGCGGATGGAAATATCTGTCGACCGGCGCATACGGCGGTACGGTCGAGGAAGCAGAAGAAGCACTGGAAGGGCAGTTGTGGGCATGACGACAGGGGTGTGTGGATCGTGACTTCGTCGTTCGACTCCTCGCGATTCGACTCGCCGGTGCCCAGGGGTGGCGCGAAGCCGGCGCCCGCGTCGAAGTCGAAGCCGCTGTGGCTGCAGTCCGCAATCCTCATCGGCACCTTCACGATGCTGCTGTACGTCATCGAGATCGTCGACGTGGCGTCCGACGAGCGACTCGAAGAGAACGGCGTCGGGCCGCGCTCCATCGACGGGCTCTGGGGGATTCTGTTCGCCCCGGTCCTGCACGACGACTGGGCGCACCTGTTCGCGAACACCGTCCCGCTGCTGGTCCTCGGGTTCCTCGTGCTGCTGTCGGGCATCGCCCGCGGCCTCGCCGCCACCGGGATCGTCTGGGTGGTCGGAGGTCTGGGCACCTGGTTGACCGGCGGATCCTATTCCAACCACATCGGCGCCTCCGTCCTGATCTTCGGCTGGCTCGCCTACCTGCTGGTCCGGGGAATCTTCGCCCGCAGCCTCGGTCAGATCCTCGTCGGTGTGGTGGTGTTCGTCGTCTACGGCAGCCTGCTGTGGGGTGTGCTGCCCAGCGCTCCCGGTGTGTCCTGGCAGGGACATCTGTTCGGTGCCGTCGGCGGTGTCGTCGCCGCCTGGCTGCTCTCCGCGGACGCCAGGAAACAGCGGGCCCGGAAAGCAGTGGGGCCACAATCGTTCGGGTGATCGCCCCGACCCGGTCGGCGCAAGCCCCCGACGCGTGCGATCAGGTCACAGTTCCCCATCGGTTGTGAGGTCGACGCGCCAATTCGGTCGGAAGCTTTTTCCGAAACGGGTCGTCGTGGCAGCATGGCGGGTATGCGCATTACCGTCCTGGGGTGTTCAGGGAGCGTCTCCGGACCAGACTCACCTGCATCGGGTTATCTGTTGACAGCGCCGGACACACCGCCGCTGGTACTCGACTTCGGACCCGGTGTCCTCGGTGCGCTCCAGCGGTTCGCCGATCCCGGCGAGGTCTCCGTCCTCCTCAGTCACCTGCACGCGGACCACTGCCTGGACCTCCCCGGACTGCTCGTCTGGCGTCGCTATCATCCGCTCCCGCCGAAGGGGCGCGCACTCGTCTACGGCCCGTCCGACACCGCCCGCCGGATCGGCGTCGCGTCCGCGGAGTGCGGCGGCGACATCGACGACATCTCCGACACGATCGACCTGCACCATTGGACCGACGGCGAACCGGTCACGTTCGGCGACCTCACCATCACCGCGCGCCGGGTAAACCACCCGCCCGAGGCGTACGGGTTCCGTGTGACCAACGGCGCCGGGCGCACCCTCGTCTACACCGGCGACACCGGCATGTGCGAAGAAGTGATCGACCTCGCCCGCGGGGCCGACGTACTGCTCGCCGAGGCGTCGTGGACGCACAGCCCGGACCGGCCCGAAGGGATCCACCTGTCGGGGACCGAGGCCGGTCAGGTCGCACACCGCGCCGGTGTCGCCGAACTGCTGCTCACCCATATACCGCCGTGGACGTCCCGCGAAGACGTCATCGCCGAGGCCAAGGCCGAATTCTCCGGCCCCGTGCACGCGGTGTCCGCGGGCGGCGTCTACACCGTCTGAAGCCGTGTGCCCGCGCCCCGCACGGGGGCGACTAGGCTCTCTGCCGTGACCACACGAGAAGACGGTAGGGCGGACGACGAACTCCGCGAGGTCAAGATCACCCGGGGCTTCACCACTCATCCCGCGGGATCGGTGCTGGTGGAATTCGGAAACACCAGGGTGATGTGCACGGCCAGCGTCGAGGACGGTGTTCCCCGTTGGCGTCAGGGCTCCGGACTCGGCTGGCTGACGGCCGAATACGCCATGCTGCCCGCCGCCACCCACACCCGCAGTGGCCGAGAGTCCGTCAAGGGCAAGGTCGGTGGACGAACCCAGGAGATCAGCAGGCTGGTCGGACGCTCCCTCCGCGCCTGCATCGACCTCGCCGCCATCGGTGAGAACACCATCGCCCTCGACTGCGACGTGCTGCAGGCCGACGGCGGAACCCGCACCGCAGCCATCACCGGCGCCTATGTGGCCCTCGTCGACGCGGTGACCTACCTCCGCGCCGCCGGCCGTCTCGCCGACCCCCAGCCGATCTCCTGTGGCATCGCCGCGGTGAGTGTGGGGGTCGTCGACGGCCGTGTGCGCCTCGACCTGCCGTACGAGGAGGACTCGCGCGCCGAGGTCGACATGAACGTGGTGGCCACCGACACGGGCACCCTCGTCGAGATCCAGGGCACCGGCGAAGGCGCGACGTTCCCGCGGAGCACGCTCGACAAACTGCTGGATTCCGCACTCGCAGGGTGCGAGCAGCTGTTCGAGATCCAGAAGGCCGCGCTCGAACTGCCCTACCCCGGTGCGCTTCCGGAGCCGAAGGTCCCGGAGACGTCGAAGAAGAAGTTCGGGGGCTAGCTCGGTGCCAACCACACGGGTGCTGGTGGCCAGCCGCAACGCGAAGAAACTCCGGGAACTGCATCGGGTGCTCGCGGCGGCCGGTGTCGACGGGATCGAACTGGTCGGGCTCGATGCCGTACCCGAGTACCCCGAGGCCCCCGAAACGGGTGCGACGTTCGAGGAGAACGCCTTGGCGAAAGCGCGCGACGGTGCCGCCGCAACCGGAATGGCCTGTGTCGCAGACGATTCCGGAATCGAAGTCGATGCGCTGAACGGCATGCCCGGAGTCCTGTCCGCCCGGTGGTCGGGCTCGCACGGGAACGATCCCGCGAACACCGCCCTGGTCCTGGCTCAGCTCGGTGACGTGCCCGACGACCGCCGGGGAGCGGCGTTCGTCTCGGCGTGCGCGCTCGTGGTGCCCGGCGGCGAGGAATCGGTGGTCCGCGGCGAATGGCGGGGAAGCATCGCCCGCGAGCCGGTCGGCGACGGCGGATTCGGCTACGACCCGGTCTTCGTGCCCGACGGAGACACCCGCTCGGCCGCCCAGCTGTCACCCGAGGAGAAGGACGCGTCCTCGCACCGAGGGCGGGCGCTCGTTCAACTCGTCCCCGCCCTGGCGGCGCTCACCGGGCACTGACCCTCGCTACGCTTCACGGGAGGAGGTTTTCGCATGTCGCCGATGATGGTGCCGCAGACACCGCTCGGCTGGCTGACCTACGTGATCGCGATGATCACCGGGCAGCCGGTCATCATGTGAAGGAGCCGACCGGTTCGATCAGAGACCGAAGTCGCGGCGGACCTGCTTGGTCCGCTGGTGCTCTACGTAGAACGACAGGAACGGAATGGTGCCCGCGAGGAGCGTCCCGACCGTCCGGCCCGCGGGCCAGCGCACCTTGACCGCCAGGTCGAGCGTCACCAGCAGGTAGACGAAGTACACCCAGCCGTGCACCACGGCGATCCAGCTGGGCAGGTTGTCGACCTTGAAGATGTACTTGGCCACCATCTCTGCGGTGAGGACCAGCAGCCACACACCGGTGGCGTAGGCGAGGACGCGGTAGCGCAGGAGCGCGGGGGCGATCTTCTTCTGCTTCGCGGTGTCTGTAACCGAACCGGCAGTCGTTTCGTCTTGGCCCGTGCTCACGTGGTGCTCCTATCGGTCTCGCGAGCAGACAGCTCGGCGAGGTACTGGTTGTACTGCGAAATCTGCCGGCTCTCGAGGTCGTCCGGATCGTCGTCCTCGGCCACCGAGGGGCGAGGGGGCAAGACGTCGGCCGGGATCTCCCGCAGTTCGGTGGGAGCATCCCGGACGTCGGTGGTGTCAGCTGGTTCGGCATCCTCGAGCTGCACGAATCGCCGATAGGCGTAGACGAGGAACGCCGCGAACAGTGGCCACTGGAACGCGTATCCGAGATTCTGGCCGGTCCCGCCCACCGCTTCGAAACGTGTCCACTGCCACCAGCCGAGTGCGAGGCACCCGACAGCCCCGACGACCACCAACAGGATCAGCGCGGGGCGGTGTTGCTTACGGTTACCGGACACGTAACGACGGTACCTGAATCGCTGAATGCGCTGCTAGGAGAGGTTGCCGCTATGGCGGCGGTCACAGCCGCCGCAGCGCCCGACAAGCCGTAAATCTAAGCGAAACAGGGCCGCCGGAAAATTGGCAAAGAACCCGAGAAGTGCGCGAGGGGGGATTCGAACCCCCACGTCCTTTCAGACACCAGGACCTAAACCTGACGCGTCTACCCTTCCGCCACTCGCGCGCGAAGCACAGACTACGCCATGTGAGCGACACTCTGGCGCACACGCGTCAGCCGGTGTGGTCGCCTCCGTTCCCGCTCCTTCGCCCGGCCCACGTCGCAGTCTGGCTGTGGCAGTTGGGGCACAGGAATCGAACTTGCTCCAAGCGGGAGTCCGACGGGTCACCCCGTATGTGGTCCACGTGCAGGATCAGTGGGAGTCCGCACCAGTCGTCACCGAGGCCGCAGAGAACGCATTTGTATTCGACTCCGGCCTCGATCAGGGCACGGCGCAACAGATGTGGTTTCACGCGTGCGCTACCTGGTGGTCGTTTCACCAGAATCTCCTCCCACGACATGCGATTGCGAGCCCGCTTGCCCTTGGTGTGTGCACTCCCCGTGAAGTGCGTCGTATCGATCCCGAACTTCTTGATCTGCCGACTCAGGTGCGCGTGTGTCCCACCCGCGGGCTTCAGTCCGAGGTAGCGCATGACGCCGGCGTAGCTCGTCGATTCTGCGACCGCCTGCTCGAGTACTTCCCGCGTGTACTTCATCTGGCACCCGATGCCCGCCGCTGCGCGCGCTGGTATCGCCAGACGGCGTGGGTGAAGGCGGTAGGTGTGATCTCGAGCCGTGCTGCTGCTGCGGCGACGAGGTGTTCGGCGTCTGCCGTCGATGGGGGTGCTTCGAGATGGAGCGCCTCGCCGAGGAACTCGCACACCACGCGGTGAGATTCGGCGGTGCGGATGCCGAGTTGCGTGGCGAGGCACTCCCAGGTGGCGGGACCGAACCCGGGCACCCCGACGAGGGCGTTCCGCTGGGCCTCGTCGTCGCGGAGGTCCGCCGAGGTGGTGCAGCCCAGTTCGGTGAGCGAGCGTGCCGCCGAGGCGACGGCCTCGGGCTTGGTGGTGTAGTTCCCCGGTACTCGCTGCCGGTTGTTCAGGACGGCCAGGAGGTCTTCGGGTTCGTCGGCGTGCGCGGCGAGCGCCGTGAGGTCGTCGAGAGGGCGGCCCGGTGATCGCGCCAGCGGGTGACGACGGCGCGGACCCCCGTGGTGGGCGTGCCGTACGTGGCGCGGGCGGAGAACGCGGCATCGAGCAGACCGGCTTCGATCTCGTGCGGCCAGCCCTCCGTCCAGTGCGGCCACGACTCTGGTGGCAGTTCGGCGGCGACGTGATCGAGTAGGGCGCGGACGTGGGCCGTGCTCATTTCTTCCCCCCGGAGAATGGCTGTCGGCTGTTCCTGGACTCGAACATTAGTGCGAGGGACCGACAGGTTCGCTTTCGCTGGTCGCGGACCCGGATTCGAGGGTGCAGACCTGCATGAACCTGGGACTTCGTCAAGGTGGTAACAGATTGATAACGATTAATGTGAGGCTTTCCTCAGGTTCTTGGACGTCCTCGCACTGCCCTCCTCCAGCACGGACGCGATCTACTCACCGGTCACTTCGCGGGAGATCTGTGAGGGACATCACGCGATATTTCTCCGATGCGCGGCTGTGACACCCCGACGGCTCGTGAACGTGAGGAAATCCTCATGATTCTGTGTCAACCTTGAACAGCCCGAAGAGCTGATCAGAGCCGATACAGCTGGCACACGATGCCGAGGGCGGCAGACACTATCCCCACCTCCCCCCAGAGGGGACCAGGAGAGGACATACGCGTGACGATTGACGACACGACACCCGCAGGAAACGGAAAAAACTCGAAGGGTTCGCGGCGCATCGGCGTAGACCGGGACGACACTCGGTCGTCGAGCAAGGGCACCCTCGTGGATCGTCTGCTCGGAGGTGAGCCGTACGCGCTCGCCTTCGGTGGTCAGGGCGCGCCCTGGCTGAGCTCGCTGGAGGAACTGAGCCGCGACAACGGACTCGAGCCGGCACTCACCACGATCGTCAACGACGCGGCCGACTACCTGGCCCCCGTGGCGCAGGAACTCCTCGTCGTGCGCCCGGTCGGATTCGACCCCATCGCCTGGATCCTCGAGCAGGAACTCGCCGACGAAGAGGACGGCGCCCAGGCGGCCGGTCCCTCCGCGGCAGCGCTCACCTCGGCGGCGGTGTCTCTCCCCGGCGTCTTCCTCACCCAGATCGCAGCGCTGCGTGCGCTGGCAGCTCAGGGCCTCGATCCCGCGGTTACGGCTCCCGTGTCGGTGATCGGCCACTCCCAGGGACTCCTCGCCGCGGAGGCCGTTGCCTCCTCGGGTCAGAAGGACGGCGAACTCCTCGCCCTCGCTCAGCTCATCGGTGCGGCTGCCGGCCTCGTCGGCCGTCGTCGCGGAGTGATCGCCGCCGCCGACTCCACCCCGATGCTCGCTGTCTCCAACGTCGACCCGGAACGACTCCGTCAGATCGTCGAGGAGCTCGCGGAGGGCCTCGAGCCCGAGCGTGCAGCCGTCCTCGGCATCCGCAACGCTCGTCGCCGCGTCGTACTGTCCGGCCCGCCTGCCCAGCTGGCACGCGTCCAGCAGCGGTGCGAGCAGATCGAGGCCGACGAGGCCCGTGAGCGCGACGCCAAGAAGCGTGGCGGCTCCATCTTCGCGCCCGTCTTCGAGTCCCTCGCGGTCGAGATCGGCTTCCACCACCCCGCACTCGCGGAGACGATCGACATCGTCGGCCAGTGGGCCGTGCGCTGCGGTCTCGACGAGGAGAAGGCCCGCGCTCTCACGAGCGCCTGCCTCGTCGATCCCGTCGACTGGGTCGCCGCCGTCGACAGCACCCTCGAAGCCGGTGCCGCGTGGATCCTCGACCTCGGACCCGGTGACCTCCTCACCCGCATGACGTCGGCCAGTGTCCGCGGCCAGGGCGTCGGCATCGTTGCCGCCGCGACCCGTGGCGGTCACCGCAACCTCCTCACCCCGGGCGCAACCCCTGAGGTTCCCGCCGCGTGGACCGAGTTCCTCCCGAAGCCGGTGTCGCTGCCGGGCGGCCGCATCGGCGTGGAGACCGCGTTCACGAAGCTGACCGGTCGTTCGCCGATCCTGCTCGCAGGCATGACCCCGACCACGGTCGACCCGACGATCGTCGCCGCAGCAGCCAACGCAGGCCACTGGGCCGAGCTCGCCGGCGGTGGCCAGGTCACCGAGCAGATCTTCGCCGACAACGTCGAGAAGCTCACCGGGCTGCTCGAGCCGGGCCGCGCCGTGCAGTTCAACTCGATGTTCCTCGACCCCTACCTGTGGAAGCTCCACGTCGGTGGCAAGCGCCTCGTGCCGAAGGCCCGTGCCGCGGGTGCCCCGTTCGACGGTGTCGTCGTCACCGCCGGTATCCCCGAACTCGAGGACGCCGTCTCGATCATCGGCGACCTCACCGACGCCGGCTTCAGCTACGTCGCGTTCAAGCCGGGCACGGTCGCGCAGATCCGTTCGGTCATCCGCATCGCCAACGAGGTTCCCTCGTTCCCCGTCATCGCCCACATCGAGGGCGGCCGCGCCGGTGGTCACCACTCGTGGGAAGACCTGGACGACCTGCTCCTCGACACCTACGCCGAGCTGCGCACCCGGCCGAACCTGGTCCTGTGCGTCGGTGGCGGCATCGGCACGCCCGAGCGGGCTGCCGACTACCTGACCGGCCGCTGGTCCGTTGCACACGGCTTCCCGGCCATGCCGCTGGACGGCATCCTGGTCGGCACCGCCGCCATGGCCACCCTCGAGGCGACCACCTCTGCCGAGGTGAAGCAGCTCCTCGTCGACACCCCCGGTACTCCGGACTGGGTCGGAGCAGGTACCGCCGAGGGCGGCATGGCCTCCGGCCGCAGCCAGCTCGGCGCCGACATCCACGAGATCGACAACGCAGCGTCCCGCACCGGCCGTCTGCTCGACGAGGTCGCCGGTGACGCCGACGCCGTCGCCGAGCGTCGCGACGAGATCATCGAGGCACTGAACATCACGGCGAAGCCGTACTTCGGCGACGTCGCGACCATGACGTACGAGCAGTGGCTGCGCCGCTACCTCGAGCTGGCCGTCGGCATCGACGCGGCGAAGGCATTCGACTGCGGCACCGACCTCCAGGACGCCATCACCGAGGCCACCTCGAGCCCGTGGCTCGACATCACCTGGCGTGCGCGCTTCGGTGAGATGCTGCAGCGCACCGAGTCGCGTCTGCACCCGGTCGACCGTGGCCCCATCCCCACCCTGTTCGCCGACGACGCGATTCTCGAGCGTCCCGAGGCGGCCGTCTGCGCCCTGCAGGCGCAGTACCCCGACTACGCCACCACGGTTCTGCACCCCGCGGACGTCTCCTTCTTCGTCTCGCTGTGCAAGACCCCCGGCAAGCCGGTCAACTTCGTGCCCGTCGTCGACGGTGACGTCCGCCGCTGGTGGCGTTCCGACTCGCTGTGGCAGGCACACGATCCTCGCTACACGGCCGACCAGGTCTGCGTCATCCCCGGTACCGTCGCCGTCGCCGGCATCACGCGCGTCGACGAGCCTGTCGGCGAGCTGCTGGACCGCTTCGAGAAGGCCACGTACGACGAGCTGGTTACCGCCGGTGTCGCGCCGCTGTCGCTGCCCGCACGCCGTCACGCGGACATCGCCCGCGGCCTCCTCGACACCGTGTTGTCGGCTCCCGACATCCAGTGGGCCTCGCGCCTGACGCTGAACCCGGTTCGCCGGCTCGGTGACCTCGACAAGTGGTCGATCGAGTCCGACACCCTCGCGGTGCACGAGACCACCGGTGCCGAGCTGTCCGTCATCGACGACCAGCAGGTGCTCCTCACCGTCCCGCTGGTGGCAGCCAAGTCCGTCCAGATCACCATCACCGTTCCCGCGTCCGTCGCGGACGGTGGCGCTCCCGTGGTCACCGAGGCCGACGCCGAGAAGTCGATGACCGCACTCCTCGCGGTCGCGGCCGGTCAGGAACTGCCCGCCGTCAAGAACGGTGTCGCACGCCTCAACCTCGCCTGGACGCCCGACCTGGTCGCCGACCATGCCGGTGTCACCGGCTCGGGTCTGCCCACGACGCTGAGCGTCAGCGGCAAGGCCGTCCCGGACGTGGTCGTCGGTGCTTGCTGGCCGGCCGTGTTCGCCGTGCTCGGTGCTGCCAAGACCGAGGACTCGCTGTCCGTCATCGAGGGCATGCTCGACCTGGTCCACCTGGACCACAGCGTCGATTTCGTCGGCGAACTGCCTTCGGAGACCAGCATTCTCGTCGTCAAGGCCGAGGTCGCCTCGGTTCTCGACACCGACCTGGGCCGCGTCGTCGAGGTCAAGGTCGAGGTCGGCGCCATGCTCGGCGAGGGCCTGGACGCGCCTGCCGTCGTCACCCTGTCGGAGCGCTTCGCGATCCGCGGCCGCACCGGCAAGGGCGAACTGACCGACCCGGCCCGCGCCGGTGGCTCGCTGAGTGACGAGGCCGTCGACACCCCGCGTCGTCGTCGCCGCGACACCACGATCGTCGCTCCCCGCAACATGGGCTCCTTCGCCCAGGTGTCGGGCGACCACAACCCGATCCACACCTCCGACAACGCGGCACTGCTCGCCGGCCTCGGCAGCCCGATCGTGCACGGCATGTGGCTCTCCGCCGCCGCTCAGCAGGTCGTCACCGCCGTGGATCCGGCCGAGACCAAGACGCCGCCGCGTCGCCTCACCGCCTGGACCGCACGCTTCCTGGGCATGGTTCGCCCGGGCGCCGAGATCGACGTCCGCGTCGACCGCATCGCGGTGGACCGTGGCGCCGAGATCGTCGAGGTCGGTTGCCGCATCGACGGTGAACTGGTGATGGTCGCAACGGGTCGCACCGCCGCCCCGAAGACCGTCTACGCGTTCCCCGGACAGGGCATCCAGCGTCCCGGCATGGGCCTCGACGCCCGCGCCCGCTCCAAGGCCGCCCGTGAGATCTGGGACCGCGCCGACAAGCACACCCGCAAGGCCCTCGGCTTCTCGATCCTCGCCGTGGTCCGCGACAACCCGACGGTCGTCAAGGCCCGCGGTGTCGAGCACAAGCACCCGGACGGCGTCCTGCACCTGACCCAGTTCACCCAGGTCGCGATGGCGACGCTCGGTGTGGCTCAGGTTGCCGAGCTCCGCGAATCCGGTGCCTTCGTCGAGGGTGCCCTGCTCGCAGGCCACTCGGTCGGTGAGTACAACGCCCTCGCCGCCGTCGCCGGTGTGCTGCCTCTCGAAGCCGTTCTCGAGGTGGTCTTCCAGCGTGGCTCCGCGATGCACGCACTCGTACCCCGCGACGAGGCCGGCCGCTCCGACTACCGGATGGCTGCCATCCGCCCGTCGCAGATCGGTCTGGCCGACGACGACGTCGAGGCGTTCGTCGCCGGTGTCGCCGAGGCGACCGGTGAGTTCCTGCAGATCGTGAACCTGAACCTGCGTGGCTCGCAGTACGCCATCGCCGGTACGGTCGCCGGACTCAACGCGCTGGAGGTCGAAATCGACATCCGCCGTGAGGCTTTCGGTGGCAAGCGCGCGTACATCATGGTCCCGGGCATCGACGTTCCGTTCCACTCGACGGTGCTCCGCGGCGGTGTCGACGACTTCCGCGGACGTCTCGAGGAACTGCTTCCGCAGGACATCGACCCGGCCATCCTGATCGGGCGCTACATCCCGAACCTGGTCCCCAAGCCGTTCTCCCTGAAGAAGGAGTTCGTGCAGGAGATCGCCGACCTGGTGCCGTCGAAGCCCCTCGACAAGGTGCTGAAGGACTTCGACTCCTGGTCGAAGAAGCCGGTTCAGCTCACCCGCGTGGTCCTCACCGAGCTCCTGGCCTGGCAGTTCGCCAGCCCGGTGCGCTGGATCGAGACTCAGGATCTGCTGTTCGCCGACGAGTCCGAGGGTGGACTGGGTGTCGAGCGGTTCGTGGAGATCGGTCTGGGCTCGGTCCCGACCGTCGCGAACCTCGCGTCGCAGACCCTGAAGCTGCCGGGCCGCTTCGGCTACCCGGTCGAGGTCCTCAACATCGAGCGTGAAGCGTCCATCGTGTACTCCACCGACGTCGATCCGGCGCCGGTCGAGGACGACGAGCCCGCAGCACCCGCAGCCGAGGCGCCCGCCGCATCGGCCGCACCCGCCGCGGCTCCGGTCCCGGCCGCGGCACCGTCCGGTGGACCGCGTCCCGACGACATCGCGTTCAAGGCCGCCGACGCCACGAAGGTCCTGATCAGCCTGTGGACCAAGCTCCGTCCCGATCAGGTCGGCCCCGTCGACACGATCGAGGCGCTGTGCGACGGCGTGTCCTCGCGGCGTAACCAGCTGCTCGTCGACCTCGGCTCCGAGCTCTCGCTCGGCGCGATCGACGGTGCCGCTGACGCCGACATGGGCTCGCTCGCCGGCACGGTCGACTCCCTGGCCCGCACGTACAAGCCGTTCGGCCCGGTGCTGTCCGACTCGATCAACGATCACCTCCGCAAGGTCTTCGGCCCCTCGGGTCGTCGTCCGGCGGCCATCGCAGACCGTGTGAAGAAGGTCTGGGAACTCGGCGACGGCTGGGCGTACCACGTCACCGCCGAGGTGGCGCTCGGAACCCGCGACGGTTCCAGCATCCGTGGTGGTGACCTCGGCGGCCTGGCCGGCGGCGGTCTCGCCGACGGCGCCGCAGTGGACGCCGTCATCGACAGCGCAGTGGCCGCAGTGGCCTCGCGCCGCGGGATCAGCGTCTCCCTCCCGTCCTCGGGTGGCGGAGCCGGTGGCACCGTCGACGCCGCGGCACTGGGCGAGTTCACCGAGCACATCACGGGCCGCGACGGCGTGCTGGCCTCGGCCGCCCGCCTCGTGCTCGAGCAGCTCGGTTTCGCAGGCGACACGGCGACGGCAGCGCAGCCGACCGACACCGAACTCGTCGACCTCGTGTCGGCGGAACTCGGCTCCGACTGGCCGCGCCTGGTCGCTCCGGCGTTCGACGCCAAGCGGGCGGTCCTGCTCGACGACCGTTGGGCCAGCGCACGTGAGGACCTCGCTCGTCTGTGGATCGACGCGGCAGGCGTGGAGTCTCTCGAGATCGAAGGCTTCGCCGGTGCAGGCAAGTCCGTTGCGGCGCAGGCCGCATGGTGGCAGGCCCGCGCAACCGACGAGGGTCGCACGGCCCTGGCCGAGAAGTACGGACGCATCGCGGAGGCGGCAGTCGTCGTCACCGACGAGACCCCGGAATGGGCAGACCAGGTCGCCGTCGTCACCGGTGCCAGCAAGGGCTCCATCGCGGCCTCGGTCGCAGGCAAGCTCCTCGCCGGCGGCGCGACGGTCTTCGTGACCACCTCGCGTCTCGACGACAAGCGTCTCGGCTTCTACCGCGACCTCTACCGCCGCACTGCTCGCGCCGGTGCCGCCCTGTGGGTGGTCCCCGCGAACATGGCGTCCTACACGGACATCGACGCGCTCATCGAGTGGATCGGTGAAGCCCAGTACGAGACGGCCGGTGGATCGAAGAAGCTCGTCAAGGAAGCGGTCACCCCGACGCTGCTGTTCCCGTTCGCCGCGCCCCGCGTGGCAGGCGACCTCGCCGACGCCGGCGCCCGCGCCGAAATGGAGATGCGCGTTCTGCTCTGGTCGGTGGAGCGCCTGATCGGCGGACTGTCGAAGATCGGTTACGACCGTGACGTCGACACCCACCTGCACGTGGTCCTGCCCGGTTCCCCGAACCGCGGCCTGTTCGGTGGCGACGGTGCGTACGGCGAGGCCAAGGCCGCGCTGGACGCAGTGGTCGGCCGCTGGAAGGCCGAGCGCAACTGGGCCGAGCGCGTCACCCTGGTGCACGCTCTCATCGGCTGGGTCCGCGGAACCGGCCTCATGGGCGGCAACGACCCGCTGGTCGAGGCCGTCGAAGGTGCCGGAGTCCGTACCTGGTCCACCCAGGAAATGGCCACCGAGCTGCTGCAGTGGTGCGAGCCCGAGGCACGTCGCCTCGCCTCCTTTGAGCCGCTCGCGGCCGATCTGACCGGTGGGCTCGCCCAGGCGAACCTGGACCTGCCCGCGCTGGCGAAGCAGGCTCAGGAAGCTGCGACCGCAGCCGCCGAGGCCGACGCGGATGCCGCCGAGCTCGACACCATCGCGGCCCTGCCCGCCCCGCCGCGGGTCTCCGCGTCGGTGGCACCGGCCTGGTCCGGCGTCACCGCGGCTCCGGAGGACCTCGTCGTCATCGTCGGCGCCGGTGAGCTCGGACCGTTCGGTTCCTCGCGTACCCGCTTCGAGATGGAGGTCGACGAAGAGCTTTCGGCGGCAGGCGTTCTCGAACTCGCCTGGAACACCGGACTCGTCGTGTGGGAGACCACGCCGTCCGCAGGCTGGTACGACGCCGAGACCGGGGAACTGGTTCCGGAGGCCGAGATCGCGGACAAGTACCACGACGCAGTCGTCGAGCGCTGCGGCATCCGCCGCTACGCGGACGACGGCGCCATGGTCGAGAACACCGCACCGCTCCTCACGTCGGTCTTCCTCGACAAGGACCTGAGCTTCGTCGTCAGCACCGAGGCGGAGGCACTGGCCTTCGTCGAGGCCGACCCGGAGAACACGGTCGCGACGCCGGTTCCGGATAGCGGTGACTGGCAGGTCACCCGCCGTGCGGGCACCGAGATCCGCGTCCCCCGCAAGATGAAGCTCACGCGCAGCGTGGGTGGTCAGATCCCGACCGGATTTGACGTCACCAAGTGGGGCATCCCCGCCGACATGGCCGACTCCGTCGACCGCGTGGGCCTGTGGAACATCGTCGCCACGGTGGACGCGTTCCTCACCGGTGGGTTCACGCCCAGCGAACTGCTGCGGTGGGTGCACCCCTCGCTGGTCGCCAACACCCAGGGCACCGGCATGGGCGGCATGACCTCCATGAGGTCGCTGTACATCGACACGCTGCTCGGCGAGAACCGGCCGAACGACATCCTGCAGGAAGCCCTGCCGAATGTGATTGCGGCGCACGTGGTCCAGTCCTACGTCGGCGGTTACGGCGCCATGGTCCACCCGGTTGCGGCGTGCGCAACGGCCGCGGTGTCCGTCGAAGAGGGCGTCGACAAGATCAAGCTCGGCAAGGCCCAGCTCGTGGTCGCCGGCGGGTTCGACGACCTCAGCGCGGAGGGCATCATCGGATTCGGTGACATGTCCGCCACGGCCAAGACCGACGACATGCGGGCCAAGGGCATCGACGACCGTCGATTCTCCCGGGCCAACGACCGTCGTCGCGGCGGGTTCGTCGAGTCGCAGGGTGGTGGCACGATCCTGCTGGCCCGCGGTGACCTGGCACTCGAGATGGGCCTGCCCGTCCTCGGTGTGGTCGCCTACGCCGGCTCGTTCGCGGACGGTGTGCACACGTCGATCCCGGCTCCCGGAATCGGTGCGCTCGGTGCGGGTCGTGGGGGAGCGGATTCGCAGCTCGCCCAGTCCCTCGGCAAGCTCGGTGTCAGTGCCGACGACATCTCGGTGATCTCCAAGCACGACACGTCCACCGCGGCCAACGATCCCAACGAGGCGGAGCTGCACGAGCGCCTCGCCGGGGCACTCGGCCGCAGCGAAGGTGCACCGCTGTTCGTGGTCTCGCAGAAGAGCCTCACCGGACACGCCAAGGGTGGTGCCGCCGCGTTCCAGCTGATCGGTCTCTGCCAGGTGCTCGACCAGGGCATCGTTCCGCCGAACCGCAGCCTCGACTGCGTCGACGAGAAGATGGCCGAGTTCGAACACCTCGTGTGGGCTCGGGAGCCGCTCCGCTTCGGCGAGCAGTTCGCGCTGAAGGCCGGTCTGCTGACCAGCCTCGGCTTCGGGCACGTGTCCGGCATGGTCGCGGTCGTGCACTCGCAGGCGTTCGTCGAGGCCATCCCGGCCGACAGGCGTGAGGCGTACCTCGAGCAGGCACGCAAGCGCACCGTCGAGGGTCAGCGTCGCCTGGCGAAGGCCATGGTCGGCGGCGGCAGCCTGTACGAGCGTCCGGCGGATCGTCGCTTCGGCGGCGACAGCGTCCCGGCCGCAGCGTCCCGTCAGCTCGAGGCGGACGTCCTGCTCACCGAGGCCGCGCGCCTCGGAGCGGACGACGTGTACAGCTCGGGTCTGCCCGGCTGCAAGTAGGAACGACGGATGGGAGTTCTGGGGATCGGCTTCGATCTCGTGACGGTGTCGGAGTTCGCCGAGCAGCTGGACCGGCCAGGGACGGCCATGCTCGACAACTTCACACCGGGCGAGCGTCGGGACGCCGTGACCCGGAGCTCCGATCCGGCTAGACATTTCGCCGCCCGGTGGGCTGCGAAGGAGGCAGTGATCAAGGCCTGGTCCACGTCTCTCTTCGCCAGCCCGCCGGTGCTGCCCGAGATGATCCACCACCTGATCGAGGTGGTGACGGATGCGTGGGGGCGACCGAGTATCCGCTTACGCGGAGACGTCGCCAAGCATCTGACCGACGTGAAGATTCACATCTCCCTCACACACGACGGAGACATGGCGGGCGCGTTCGCCGTCATCGAGTCGCTGTAGGCGCCTTCGGCGCCCGTGCGCCTTTCTGGTAGCTCCGGCAACCGGAAGGGCGCACAGGCGCGTAGCGCCTAGGTGGAGCGCGATTCCTTCTCCGCGACCAACAGGTATGCCACCATCAGCCGTTTGAGTTCGGCGACGGCGTCGGCGTGGCTCTGATTGTCCTGCACGGAGAAGTTGAGCATCGAGTACACGACGTGGACGAGCACCTCGGCCATCATCGTGCGCCGCTCCCGCGATGTCTGCGGGGTGAGCGGCGCGAGCATCCGTGACACCTGCTCCGCGAACGCCTTCTCGTGGATGGCGCCGGTGGCGCGCGTCGACGGCGTCGACTGCATCGCCAGCCACACCTCGCGCCTCGACGGGTCGGACGTCCACAGGCCCGCCATGTGGTCGACGAAGGAATTGAGGAACCGCAGCCAGTCGAGGGACGGGACCTCACCGTTGAACTGGGCGATCTCGTGCTGGACTCCGACGAGGTCCTGCCGGTTGAGTTCGCAGACGATCACGTACTTGTTCGCGAAGAACTGGTAGAGGGTGCCGATCGGGACGTCCGCGCGTGCGGCGACCTCCTCGCACGTGAACGATTCGAATCCCACGTCCACCAGCAACTCCCGCGATGCCGTGAGCAGCGCGTCGAACTTCCGGCGACTACGTTCCTGGGTCGGCCGTCTGCGGGGCAGGAGTTCCTGCGGGTCCGACTGCAGCTCCAACGCCGGGTCCACTCGGCGCGGCGCTTGCTTGCTGACTGAAGACTCCACCGCCCCAGGCTATCCGTCTTTCGTCCGGATTCCGAAGATCCCTCCCGGTGACGCGTCGGGTTTCACCTGGGCGAGGAGACTCGTCGCGCCGTTTCGGGCGTGACCGATGTGATCGGCCACAAGTGGCCGCTCGCTGAGATTCCGACCCACCACAACGCCGCGGGCAGTGCCGTGGCGTCGGCGTGTGTGCCCGACAGCAGGCCACGGACCGTGTCGGATGGGTCGCGGGCGGCTGACGATGCAGCCGCCCGTCGCGTGGATCAGACGGACAGGTCCCGGCGCAGTTTCGCGACATGGCCGGTGGCGCGGACGTTGTACTGGGCCACTTCGATCTTCCCGTCCTCGTCGACGAGGAACGTGGAGCGGATGACACCCTGCACCGTCTTGCCGTACATCTTCTTCTCGCCGAATGCGCCCCACGCCTCGAGTGTGGCCTTGTCGGGATCGGACAGGAGGGGGAACGTCAATTCCTCGTTGTCGCGGAACTTGGCCAGCTTCGCCGGCTTGTCCGGGGAGATGCCGATCACGTCCAGGCCGGCGCCGTTCAGGTCGGCGAGGTTGTCGCGGAAGTCGCAGGCCTGTTTGGTGCAGCCCGGCGTGCTCGCCGCCGGGTAGAAGTACACGACGACCTTGCGGCCGCGGTAGTCGGCGAGCGACACGTCGTTGCCGTCGGCGTCGGGCAGCGTGAAGGCGGGTGCGGTGTCTCCGGGGGCGAGTCTGTTGTTGTCGGTCACGAGAAGTCAGGCTACCGGGAAGGGGTGGACGTGGCCCGAAGCGCGATCGGGGGAGACGGAGTCGCAGGTCGGGAGTTCTCGTCTACGGTTGACGCAAGTGTGGGATCGTCGCGGTAGCGTCGCTCTCGCTGATCGAACCAGTCGAACAAGTTGGAGGACACGTGCCCAGGGACACCGAGAGCATCGAGCGTGAGATCGAGAACGCGCGCAATCAGCTCGCGAGCACTCTCGACGAATTGACGGTCCGCACCAACCCGAAGCGTCTCGTGGAGAACACGAAGCGCACGATGATCGCGAAGCTGAACGAGCCGGCGGTCAAGTACGGACTGATCGCCGTGGGTGCGGTGGCAGGGCTCCTGGTGCTCCGCAAAGCGTTGCGCTGAACGACCCTCGTCGACAACGGGCCGTCGGATGTGAAGTTCGCAGTGACTTCACGTTCCGGCGGCCCGTTCGTCATCTGACCGCCCGAGCGGTGCGTTGAGATGGTGACACGAGAAAGGCCCCCATCCTCGTGAGAGGATGGGGGCCTTCGTGCAAGTGCGCCCACAGGGACTCGAACCCCGGACCCAGTGATTAAGAGTCACTTGCTCTACCAACTGAGCTATAGGCGCTCGCTCTTGCGAGACAGAACATTAGCGGGTCGCTTCTCGGGAATGCAAATCGCCTGGTGGCGACTGCCCATGGCGACCCGGTCCGCACGGTGGCGCGTAACGAGAGCGCCGCTGGTCACGATTGATATTCGAACGTTATTGAGCGGCTCGGCGCTTGGTTGGAACCGGTCTCCAGTGGCTGGCATCATTGGAGACCACACGGTCTCGACGTGCTGATTCGTCTCGCGAAGGCGAGGGACGTGCCGGCTTGAACGTGAATTCGGAGCGAGGACGTGAAGTGGGGTTATCCATGGGTGTGGGGCGTGGCGGGCGCGTGCGTGCGCAATCGGTGAGATCCGTCTCGAAGACGGCGACGATTGTGGCGGCATCACTCGTATTCGCATTGTCGATCGCGGGGTGCACCGTCTCCGGTGCCGACAGCGTCACGTCGGAAGGTGAGGCGCCGATCGATTCCAATCCGGTCACCGAGCTCATCAAGCCGAAGCTGACGGCGTCGGCCGTCGATGGTGCGGTGGGATTCTCGCCCGGACAGCCGGTGACAGTGACGGTGGCCGACGGCACGCTGGTGGCGGTCACCATGCTCAACCCGGAGGGCGAGACGGTCGACGGCGCCATCGCCCCCGACGGGTTGTCCTGGGTCAACACGGAGCCGCTGGGCTACGACAAGGAGTACCGGCTCGAGGTGAAGGCGAACGGACTCGGCGGGGGCACCACCTCGACATCCGCGTTCACCACCAGCGCTCCCGGCAACGTCACCAAGCCGTACGTGATGCCGTCGGAAGGCGACGTGGTGGGCATCGGTCAGCCGATCGCGGTCCAGTTCGACGAGAACATCCCCGACCGCAAGGCCGCGGAGGCCGGCATCACCGTCACGACGAATCCGCCCGTCGAGGGCGCGTTCTACTGGGTGAACAACCGTGAGGTGCGGTGGCGTCCGCAGAGCTACTGGGCGCCCGGCACCGCCGTGGACGTCAAGGTCGCCGTGTACGGCCGTGATCTCGGTGACGGACTGTTCGGCCAGGAGGACGTCCACACGGCCTTCACCATCGGCGACGCCCTGATCGCGACGGCGGACGACAACACCAAGCAGGTGACGTTCGAGCGCAACGGCGAAGTGATCATGACGATGCCCACGTCGATGGGTAAGGACGACACACCCACCGACAACGGCGTCTACATCATCGGCGACCGGTTCGCGAACCTCGTCATGGACTCGTCCACCTACGGCGTGCCGGTCAACTCCCCGCAGGGATACAAGACTCCCGTCGACTGGGCCACGCGAATGTCCTACAGCGGCATCTTCTTCCACTCGGCGCCGTGGTCGGTGGGGCAGCAGGGCTACTCGAACGCGAGCCACGGCTGCCTGAATCTCAGCCCGTCCAACGCGAAGTGGGTGTACGACAACACCAAGCGCGGCGACATCGTGATCGTCAAGAACACGCTGGGCGGCACGCTGTCGGGTACGGACGGCCTCGGTGACTGGAACATCCCGTGGGATGTCTGGAAGGCGGGCAACGCCAACGCCTGACAGCAGGCGTCAGACCAATCGCAAAGAGGAAAGCCCCCGGCCGAGGCCGGGGGCTTTCCGTTTGGGGTGAGTGACGGGACTCGAACCCGCGACAGCCAGGATCACAACCTGGTGCTCTACCAACTGAACTACACTCACCATGTGCTTCAGGCACCGCCCGGGGGCAGTAACTTCGGCGAGGAAGATACTAGCGCGTCCGGTGCCCGAGAAGCCAATCGGTATCTCAGGCGGGCCCGAGTTCCTCGACAACGGCGGCGATGTCGCTGGTAGACGGTCCGGGCTCGGGCACGAACGCCGTCTTCCGGTAATACTTCAGTTCCCGGATCGACTCCTTGATGTCGGCCAGGGCGCGGTGGGCGAGACCCTTTTCGGGCTGACCGAAGTAGATCCGCGGGTACCAGCGCCGGGACAGTTCCTTGATGGAGCTGACGTCGATCATCCGGTAGTGCAGGTAGGTGTCGAGGTCCGGCATGTCGCGGGCGATGAATCCGCGGTCGGTCGCGATCGAGTTGCCTGCGAGCGGCGCCGTCCCGGCGACCGGCACGTGCTCGCGGATGTAGGCGAGCACCTGCTGCTCGGCCTCGGCGAGCGTGACCGTGGACTTCCGGACCTCGTCGGTCAGCCCCGAGTTCTCGTGCATCTTGGTCACCACGTCGGGCATGGCCGCGAGCGCGTCGTCGTCGGCGTGGATGACGATGTCGACACCCTCACCGAGCACGTTCAGCTCGCTGTCCGTGACCAGAGCTGCGATCTCGATCAGCTTGTCGGTGCCGAGCCGGAGCCCGGTCATTTCACAGTCGATCCACACAAGTTTGTCCTGCACCAGGAACACAGTAGTCACGTGAGTGACGGGATAAGGTCTGCGGTGGACACTTTCTCCCGACGTGCGTGATCCGAGGAGGGCTTGGATGACCCGGCAATCGCAGGACGGCGACGCGACCTCGACCCCGGCGGAAAGGGCGGCGGCGGCGAGGGCGGCGGCCGCCGAAGCGGCCAGGATCGCGGCGGAGGCTGCGGCAGCGGCAGAGGCGGCGGAGCAGGAAGCCCGGGACGCGGAGGCTGCGGAGAACCGTGCTCCCGCAGACGTCGCCGCCTCCTCCGGTGCCGCCGCGGACATCGCGGCCGGATACTCCTCGGAGGGTGCGGCTCTGGAGCTGGGCACCGTGGTTCTCGACGGCGCCGTGGATCCGGCGGCCCGGGTGCGTATCCCGCTCGCGACGGTCAACCGGCACGGACTCGTCGCCGGCGCCACCGGGACGGGAAAGACGAAGACGCTGCAGGGTATTGCCGAGCAGTTGTCGGCTGCAGGGGTTCCCGTGGTGATGGCCGACGTGAAGGGCGACCTGTCGGGCCTGTCACAACCGGGTGCGGCGGGCGACAAGATCACCGCCCGAGCGTCCGAGACGGGTGACGACGAGTGGCGGCCGGCGGGATCCCCGGTCGAATTCCTCTCGCTGGGAACGGAAGGCCTGGGCATTCCCGTCCGCGCGACCATCACGGCGTTCGGGCCGATCCTGCTCGCCAAGGTTCTCGGGCTCAACGAGACTCAGGAGTCCACGCTGGGGCTGATCTTCCACTGGGCCGACGTTCAGGGGCTCGCGCTGCTCGACCTGTTGGATCTGCGATCGGTCATCGCGCATCTCACCAGCGACGAGGGCAAGGCCGATCTGAAGGGCATCGGCGGCGTGTCCCCGGCCACGGCCGGCGTGATCCTCAGGGCCCTCGTCAATCTCGAAGCCGACGGCGGCGACACGTTCTTCGGGGAGCCCGAGCTCGAGACCGAGGACCTGCTCCGGGTGCTCGACGGCAAAGGCGTGATCACGTTGTTCGAGTTGGGCGCCCAGGCCGCGCGCCCGGCATTGTTCTCCACTTTCCTGATGTGGGTGCTGGCCGACCTGTTCCAGACGTTGCCCGAGGAAGGCGATCTCGACAAACCCAAGCTAATCTTCATCTTCGACGAGGCGCACCTGCTCTTCGCGGACGCGTCGAAGGCGTTCCTGCAGCAGGTGGAACAGACCGTGAAGCTCATCCGCTCCAAGGGAGTGGGGGTGTTCTTCTGCACCCAGTTGCCGACGGACGTCCCGAATGCGGTGCTGTCGCAGCTCGGCGCGCGGATCCAGCACGCGCTGCGCGCCTTCACCCCCGACGACCAGAAGGCACTGACGAAAACGGTACGGACGTACCCGAGCACCGAGAACTACGACCTCGAGAAAGCTCTCACCTCACTGGGCATCGGTGAGGCGATCGTCACGGTCCTGTCGGAACGGGGCGCGCCGACGCCGGTGGCGTGGACGAGGATTCGGCCTCCCCGCTCGCTGATGGACACCATCGGCAACGACGCGATCACGGCCGCGGCGTCGTCGAGCCCGCTGTCGGCGAAGTACCGGCAGACCGTCGACCGGGAATCGGCGTACGAGAAGCTGACGGCGAAGGTCGCCGGGGCACCGGCCACGGAACCGGGCCTCGACCTGCCCCCGCTGCCCGACCTGCCGCCACCGCCGCCCGCTCAGCCGGAGGGGCCGAACATGGCCGAGCAGATTCTCGGGAACTCCGCGGTGAAGAGCTTCCTCCGCTCGGCCGCGTCGGCCGCCGGCCGCGAGATCTCCCGCAGCATCTTCGGGACGGGAAAACGTCGCAGGCGCTAGAAACGCTGGGCGAATGTACCTTTCAGCGCCTCGGCAGGGGTGACCGGTACATTCACCCGGGCGTCATCCGCCCAGCTTCTTGTAGAACGTTCCGACGATCGGGGCGACCACCGCGCGCGGGCTGTATTGCCCGGCAACGGACATCGCCTTGCTGATGATGCCGGGCACGACCCGCATCTTGTTGTCGGCCAGACCGTCGAGCGACACCTTGGCGGTGTATTCGCTGGAGATCCACAGAAAGTCGGGCACCAGCTTGTCCACGATCGACGCCTCCGCCGGATCGGGCTCCTCGGTGCGGACCGGGCCGGGTGCGAGCAGCGTGACGTTCACTCCCGTCCCCTTGAGTTCGCCGCGCAGCGACTCGGAGAAGGTGTTGACGAACGCCTTGCTGGCCGCGTACGTGGCGTTGTGGGGAATGGGCATGTTGCCTGCCGCGGAGCCGACCATGAGGATGGCGCCGGACTTGCGTTCGAGCATCCCGGGCAACACCGCGAGGGTGAGGTCGTGCACCGCAACGGCGTTGAGTTCCACCTGGGCCCGCTCGTAGGCGGGATCGAGTCCGGCGACCGGGCCGAACGTGGCGATCCCCGCGTTGTTGCACAGGACGCTGATCTCTCGTCCGGACAGTTCGGTGACGAGGGTGGCCCGAGCGTCGCGATCCGACAGATCGCACGCGCGCACGTCGACCTCGACGCCGTGCTGGTCGCGCAGGGTCCCGGCGAGTGACTCCATCACCTCGCCGCGGCGTGCGACGAGGATCAGGGAGTGGCCCCGGGAGGCGAGATCGGTGGCCAGCGCCTCGCCGATTCCGGACGAGGCGCCGGTCACGACGGCGCGGGCACTGGGAGTGGGATTCGGCAAGCTCACGGTCAGCAGCGTAGTGCGTCAGAGGCGTGCGGCGAGCCGGGTGCCCTGCTCGATCGCGCGTTTGGCGTCGAGTTCGGCTGCGACGTCGGCGCCGCCGATGACGTGGGTGGTGACGCCGGCAACGGTCAGTTCGTCGACGAGGTCACGCACCGATTCCTGACCTGCGCAGATCACGACGTTGTCGACGGCGAGGGTGCGGGGCTTCTCGCGTTTGGCGCCGAACGTGATGTGCAGGCCGTCGTCGTCGATGCGCTCGTAGTTGACCCCGGACAGTTCCTGCACGCCCTTGTTCTTCAGCGCTGCCCGGTGAACCCAGCCAGTGGTCTTCGCGAGTCCGGCGCCGATCCGGCCGCTCTTGCGCTGCAGCAGGTACACCTCGCGCGGCGACGGTTCGGGAATGGGTGTGGTGAGGGCGCCCGCCGCCGCTTCGGGTGCGGTGACACCCCACTCCTGCTTCCACTCCTTCAGGTCGAGCGTCGGGGAATGCTCGTGGGTGAGGAACTCGCTGACGTCGACGCCGATCCCGCCGGCTCCGATCACCGCGACCGACTTCCCGACGGGTTTGCCGCCCCGCACGACCTCCGGGTACGTGAGCACCTTCGGGTGGTCGATACCCGGAATGGACGGAACGCGCGGCGTCACACCGGTCGCGACGATCACCTCGTCGTACGCGCCGATCAGTTCGGTCGCGGTGACGCGGCTGTCGAGCCGGACGTCGACACTGGCGAGCGGAAGCTGGCGGTTGTAGTACCGGATCGTCTCCGCGAACTCCTCCTTGCCGGGGATCTTCCGGGCGATGCCGAACTGGCCGCCGATCTCCGAATCCGCCTCGAACAGGGTCACCGAATGGCCACGCTGTGCCAGGCCGAGTGCCGCGGACAGTCCCGCGGGGCCGGCGCCGACGACGGCGACACGCTTCGCGGCCCGGGTGGGGGAGAGCGTCAGCTCCGTCTCCCGGCCCGCACGCGGATTCAGCAGGCACGACACGTGCTTGCGGACGAAGGCGTGGTCGAGGCAGGCCTGGTTGCATGCGATGCACGTGTTGATCTCGTCGGGGGTGCCTGCCTCCGCCTTCCGCACCCAGTCGGGATCGGCGAGCATCGGGCGTGCCATCGAGATGAGCTGCGCGTCGCCGCGGGTCAAGATTTCCTCGGCGACCTCCGGCATGTTGATCCGGTTCGACGCGGCCACGGGGATGCTCACGTGCTTCTCGAGCTTGCCGGTGATGTCGGCGAACGCGGCCCGCGGCACCGACGTCACGATCGTGGGAACACGGGATTCGTGCCAGCCGATGTCGGTGTTGATGATGGTCGCGCCCGCGGCCTCCACTTCCTGTGCCAGCGCGACGATCTCGTCCCACGTCTGACCGCCCTCGACGAGGTCGGCCATCGACAGGCGGAAGATGATGATGAAGTTCGGGCCCACCGCCTTGCGCGTGCGGCGGACGATCTCGACGGCCATCCGCCTGCGGTTCTCGGGAGTGCCGCCCCACATGTCGGTGCGCTTGTTGGTGCGCTCGCACAGGAACTGGTTGATGAAGTAGCCCTCACCGCCCATGATCTCGACGCCGTCGTAGTTCGCCTGCTGCGCGAGCCGGGCGCAGCGGACGAAGTTGCGGATCTGCCAGCGCACGCCGCGGCCGGTGAGTTTGCGGGGCCGGAACGGGTTGATCGGGGCCTTGATCGAGGAGGCGGACACGCTGAAGGGCTGGTAGCTGTACCGGCCGGCGTGCAGGATCTGCAGGGCGATCTTGCCGCCCTCGTCGTGCACCGCCTTCGTGATCGCGCGGTGCCGCCCGGCCTCGACACGGTTGGTGAGCTTGGCGCCGAACGGCAGCAGCCAGCCCGTCCGGTTGGGCGCGTATCCGCCGGTGACGATCAGCGCGACACCTCCGCGGGCACGCTCGGCGAAGTACTCGGCCAAACGGGGAACGTCCTTCGCGCGATCTTCGAGCCCGGTGTGGATGGAGCCCATGATCACCCGGTTCTTCAGCGTCGTGAAACCGAGGTCGAGGGGAGCGAGGAGCTCAGGGAACTGGGTCATTGGCGGCGTGTCCTTACTGTGCGAGCGCGTCGAGTACTTCTTGGCACCAGTCGGCGAATCCCTCTTCGACGCGGATTCCGCCGCGCAGGACGAGGTACTGGTGCAGGGCTGCCCCGGAGAGCTGGTCCGGTGCGGGAAAGTCGCGTTTTTCGATCATGCGGTAGACCTCGAGCCGGGCGGCGTGGCCGTCGCGGTGGCGAGCGACCTCGGCCGTGAGTGCGGCGATGTCACCGTGCTGAGCGGCGCGGATCTTCACTGCCAGCTCGTTACGCAGGTGATTGGGCTCGGTCGGTTCGGCGATCCAGCGCTCGAGTTCCGCGCGCCCGGCCGCGCTGACCCGGTACACCTTCTTGTCGGGTCTGCCGTCCTGTGCCACGACCTCGGCGTCGACCCAGCCGGACTCGTCCATGCGTTTGAGGACGCGGTAGATCTGCTGGTGGGTGGCGCTCTGGAAGAAGCCGATGGACTTGTCGAACCGGCGCGCCAATTCGTAGCCCGAGCCGGAGTGCTCGGTCAGGGAGACGAGAAGCGCATGTTCGAGGGCCACGAACAGAAGTATGTATGCAACGAGGTGCGTATGCAACTGAGTGCACACTAGGTCCTCCCGGTCGAACGGGACGCTCGTCGCGTCGGACCGCACGAACTCCCCGTTCGCTCGCATAGGCTCGCGGGCATGAGCACCGACGTTCGTCCGCCGGCCGGGATCGGCGAGGCCGCGACGCGCAGACATGTTGTCGCGTGGGGGCTGTGGGACTGGGGATCGGCCGCGTTCAACGCCGTGATCCTCACGTTCGTCTTCTCCGTGTACCTGACGGACGCCGTGGGGGAGGACCTGCCGGGATCGATCTCCGCGAGCACGTGGCTCGGGTGGTCGCTCGGCATCGCTGGTTTCCTCATCGCCGTGCTCGCCCCCGTCACCGGGCAGCGATTCGACGCCGCGGGACGACGCAAGTGGGCGCTCGGCGTCCTCACGTTCGCGACGGTCGGGTGCATGGCGGCGATGTTCTTCGTCCGCGACTCGTATCAGTACGTGTGGCTCGGGCTGGTGCTGCTGGCCGCCGGTTCGGTGATCTTCGAACTGGCCGGCGTCCCGTACAACGCGATGCTCAGGCAGGTGTCGACGCCGGCGAACATCGGCCGGGTGTCCGGGTTCGGCTGGGCGATGGGCTATTTCGGTGGGATCGTGCTCCTGCTGGTGTGCTACTTCGGTTTCATCTCCGGTGACGGCGACAACCGGGGGTTCCTCGGGCTCACCACGGACGGCGGCCTGAACATCCGGATGGTGGCGCTGCTGGCCGCCGTCTGGTTCGCGGTCTTCGCGATTCCCGTGCTGCTGAAGGTCCCCGAGCTACCCCGCCCGCACGCGGATCCGGGTGCGGACAAGGCCGGTTTCGTCGAGTCGTACCGGGTGTTGTGGCGCGATCTGCGCGACCTGTGGTCCGCCGACCGGCGCACCGTCTACTTCCTGGTGGCCAGTGCGTTGTTCCGCGACGGTCTGGCCGGTGTCTTCACGTTCGGGGCCGTCCTCGCCGTCAACGTCTACGGCATCGGTGCGGGTGACGTGCTGTTGTTCGGCGTCGCGGCCAATGTCGTCTCCGCGCTCGGCGCGCTCACCGCCGGCCGGTTCGACGACCGGATCGGGCCGAAGACCGTGATCATGACGTCCCTGATCGCGATGATCATCGTCGGTGTCGTCCTGATGGCCGTCTCGGGACCGGCCATGTTCTGGATCTTCGGACTGCTGCTGTGCCTGTTCGTCGGTCCCGCGCAGTCGTCCGCGCGCACGTTCCTGGCCCGGATCACCCCGCCCGGCCGGGAGGGGCAGATGTTCGGCCTGTACGCGACCACCGGTCGCGCGGTGTCGTTCCTCTCGCCCACCCTCTTCGGATTGTTCGCCTGGTGGTTCGCGGCGGATCGGGCGGGGATCCTCGGCCTGGTGATCGTGCTCGCGATCGGGCTCGCCGCGCTGACGGTGGTGAAGGCGCCCGAACGCGACTAGCGCCTCGCGCGAGTGTCGTCGATGCGAAGCTTCTCCGGGAACAGGCGCCGCTGCGTCAGCCAGCCCGCCGCCGCCACGACGATCCAGATCAGCGTGGCGAAGAACTGCTGGCCGCCCTCGTTCGGATCCTCCAGGAAACCCAGCGGGGGGACGGCCAGGCCGAGCCCGGTCAGCACCATGCTGGCGCCGCCGAGCGCGGTGAGCCACAACAATGCCCGCGCCCGGTACCGGTCGGCGATGAAACCGCAGGCGACGGCGAGCGCGACGATCACGACTCCACTGAGGAGCCAGCCGGCGTCGTCGGGTTGCAGAACACGACTGAGCTTCGCTCCGATCACCGCGCCGGCGATGATGCCGATGAAGAATGCGGCGAACTTGAAGATCAGGGTCGTGGCCACCCACACCACTACCGCGCCGATCGCCGCGACCAGGAACGTCGTCCCGAGCGACAGCGACAGCAGATCGGCCAGGAGCCAGCCGAGGCCGAAGCCCGAGGCGAGAACGGCGACGTGGAGTGAACCGACACCGGCGAAGCACAGAACGGCGCCGACCAGAAGAATTGCGATGCCACTCATGGTGCCCTCCCGGGGTGCACGAGACGAGTAGTGTCATCAAACCAGAACGGACGCCCCGTCGAGGGGAAGGGCGGATTTCAGTTCGGCACGGTTCCGGCACGCGTGAGGATCGCGTCCGCGAGGGCGTCGGGTCGCTGTTCCGGGATCCAGTGCGTGGCATCGTCGAGCACGACGAATTCGTACGGCGCATCGACGAACTCGCCGCACCGCTCCGCTCCCGCACGCCCCAGCGCCTGGTCGCCGGTGCTCCAGACGTAGGTCGTGGGAACGGTGACGGCGGGCGTCTGCTCGAAGTCGCTCGTCATGGCGCGGTACCAGTTCAGCGCGGCGGTCAGCGCTCCCGGTTCGCTGAGCAGCGCGACGTGCCGGTCGACGAGCGCCGGCGGGACGACGTCACCGAACATTGCGCGCAGTGAGTGCGCGTTGTCGTCGAGGAGGACCCGCTCGGCCTTGCCCTCCATCCTCAGGAGCCGGATGTAGGAGGAGCGTTCCTTCTGATCGGCGTCTTCGCGCAACGCCCAGCCGAACGCGCCGGGATGTGGCACCGACACGGTGGTGAGCGAGATGATCCGATCGGGGTGCCTGGCCGCGACGACCCAGGCCACGGCGGCACCCCAGTCGTGGCCGACGAGATGCGCCGTGTCGAGGTCGAGTGCGTCGAGCAGTCCGATCACGTCCGCGACGAGGTGGTCGATCCGGTAGGAGTCGACTCCGTCGGGTCGCGCACCGGGCGAGTATCCGCGCTGGTTCGGGGCGTACGTCCGCAGACCGGACTCGTTCAGCAGGGCGCTGACGGGTTCCCAGGACGCGGCGCTCTCCGGAAACCCGTGCAGGAGAACGACGGGGACGCCGTCGGCCGGACCGCTGGTCGTGACGTCGAACGTCAGGTCGCCGAGGGTGATGTGCGCGTGTTCCGAGGTTGACAGCATGCCCCCACCGTACGGCGAGAGCGCGACTACTTTCCGGGATTCCACCCGCTCATGCCGAGCATGATCAGGCGCAGTTGCCGTTCGGCGCGCGCGACCACCTCGGCCTCGCTTCGGCTTCCGGGGCGGTCGGCCTCGAGCAGGTCGACGACGACGGCGAACATGGTGGACACGATCAGGTCGGCCGCCATCTCCAGGTCGTCGTGGTCCCAGGACTGCAAACCCTCGATGCGGGACAGATCCACCGTGAGTTCGCTGACGAACAGCGTCATCTCGGTCGCGATCGCCCGGCGAATTTCGGGGACGCCGCCGTAGCGTTCACGGCTGAGGAACCGGAACTGCGCCTCGTGGGTGCGAACCTGCCGGACGAGGATGTCGAGGGATGCGCCAGCGCTCTTGGTGCTCGGGGTGCGCCGGGCGTCGCGCAGCATCTGCCGCAGTATTCGCATGCCCTCCTCGACGAGCACCACGCCGAGCTCCTCGATGGACGCGAAGTGGCGATAGAACGCGGTGGGCACGATTCCCGCAGTGCGGGCGATCTCGCGCAGGCTCACGCCGGCGAAACTCCGATCCGCCATGAGTTCGAGCGTGCCGTCGAGAAGCGCCTTCCTCGTGCGCTCCTTGCGGGCTGCCCTGCTCTCGGGTTCGGCGCCGGTCGACTGACTCACGGCAGTGAGTGTATTCGCGACAGTGCCCACACCTGTCATCTCCGGGTGCTCGTACCCGTCATCCGGCATGCGTATCCGATCCCTGCCTCGAGTGTGCGTGCGATCACATTCTGATTGACAACTTCCTGTCCCCCTCTGTCACACTATTGTCAGTGTACAACCGTGCACTCAAACGGAGGAGGCTGACGTGTCAGTTGCCCACACCAGTCGTCCGGCGGAGGGACGAAGGTTCTCGCTGCTGTCGTTGTTCGAGGCGATGGCCACTCCGCACCAGCTCGACCGCTACCTCGAACTCGTCACTCCCATGATCACCGTGCGCGACCTGCGTGCCGAAGTGGTCGAGGTCCGGCGGTCCACCGCCGACACCGTCACCCTCACGCTGCGCCCCACCCGTCAGTGGCGCGGATTCCGTGCGGGGCAGTTCGTACAGGTGAGCGTCGTGATCGACGGGGTTCGCCACACCCGGTGCTACTCGCCGGCCAATGCACAGGCGTCCATCGACGGCCTCGTCGAGCTGACGATCAAGGCGCATCCCGAGGGTCTCGTCTCGCGGTACCTGCACGCCCACGCGAGCCCCGGTCTCGTGCTCGACCTGTCTCAGGCGGCGGGCGAATTCACCCTTCCCTCTCCTCGCCCTCGCCGGCTCCTGCTGGTGAGCGGAGGCAGCGGAATCACCCCGGTTCTGTCGATGCTGCGCACCCTCGTCGACGAGCAGCACTTCGGAAGCATCACTTTTCTGCACTACGCGTACACCGAAAACGACGTCGCGTACCTCGACGAGTTGCGGGCACTCGCGGACGCGAACGCCAACGTCTCGCTCGTGCTGGCGTACACCGATCAGGACACCGGCGGCCATCTCCACGGGTTCTTCGGCCAGGAGCACCTCGACGCGGTGGCGCCCTGGTACGCGGACGCCGACACCTTCCTGTGCGGCCCGCCCGGACTGATGCGTGGCGTTCGGGAGGTGTACCGCCAACTCGGCATCGAGGACCGTCTGCACACCGAGGAATTCGCTCCCGCCGCTGCCCCGGCGGAGGGTGAGGCCGGTGGTGAGGTGTCCTTCACCGCCAGCGGTGTCACAGCGGACAATTCCGGAGCGACGCTGCTCGAACAGGCGGAGGCCGCCGGGCTCCATCCCGAGTACGGATGCCGGATGGGCATCTGTTTCTCCTGCACCACGGTGAAGAAGTCGGGGTGCACCAAGAACGTCCGCACCGGCGACACCGACACCGATCCGGACAAGGCGATCCAGCTGTGCGTCTCGGTTCCGGTGGGCGACGTCGCCCTCGACATCTGATTTTCACTCGACATCCAACGTTTGGAGACCGACATGTTTGGACTCTCACTCTCGTTCCTCCCGTTCGTCGACGGCTCCGACGGTTCCCGTAACGACGCCCCGGTGGTGCTCAGTCACGACCAGGTCGAAGAAATCGGCCGGGAACTGGACGCCCTCCGCGACCGGACGGTTGCGGACCTCGGCGCCGAGGACCGCGACTACATCTACAAGATCATCAAGGCGCAGAGGGGATTCGAGGTCGCCGGCCGCGGGCTGATGTACCTCGGCTTCTTCCCGCCGGCCTGGATCGCCGGGGTCGGGGCTCTCGGTGTGTCGAAGATTCTCGACAACATGGAGATCGGCCACAACGTCATGCACGGGCAGTACGACTGGATGCGTGAACCGGGCCTGAACTCCCGCGTGTTCGAGTGGGACACGGTCTGCCCGGCCGATCAGTGGAAGCACTCCCACAACTACATGCACCACACGTACACCAACATCCTCGGCCGGGACCGGGACATCGGCTACGGCATCCTGAGGATCGACGAGGCGCAGAAGTGGAACCCCTACTACCTGGGGAACCCGGTCTACGCCTTCTTCCTGATGATGCTGTTCGAGTGGGGCGTCATGATGCACGACCTGGAAGCGGAGAACGTGATCCAGGGCAAGCGGAAGTGGCGTGACGTCAAGCCGCTGCTGAAGGGCTGGTGGCGCAAGGCCGGTCGGCAGGTGCTCAAGGATTACGCGATCTTCCCGGCGCTCACGGGGCCGCTGTTCGTCCCCACACTGCTCGGCAACGTGACCGCCAACCTGATCCGCAACGTGTGGGCGTACTCCATCATCTTCTGCGGCCATTTCCCCACCGGCGTGCAGAGTTTCACCGAGGACGAGACCGCGGAGGAAACCCGCGGCGAGTGGTACGTCCGGCAGATGCTCGGCAGCGCGAACATCGAGGGGAGTCCGCTGTTCCACATCATGTCGGGCAACCTGTCGCATCAGATCGAGCACCACCTGTTCCCGGACCTGCCCGCCCACCGGTACCCGGAGATGGCGCCCGCGGTGAAGGCGCTGTGCGAGAAGCACGGGCTGCCCTACAACACCGGTGGCTTCTTCAAGCAGATCGGCTCCGTGTGGGGGAAGATTTTCACGTTCGCACTGCCGCCCGGTCTCGTCTCGTCCGACACCCCTCCCGGTGTTATCGTCGAGCGGCAGAAGACTGCAGCCTGAGAGGCGAAACACATGGTGGGGAAGTTCGAGCGGCGCAAGGACACCGTGCAGGAACTGACGGAGTCCGCGGCCACGCACGTGGGCCACATCGCGACGATCATCGCGGGCGCCGTCCGGGACGTCACCCGGGAGATCGGTGACTGGGTGTCCGACGGCATCGAGATGCGCGAGGCCGCGAAGAAGGCCCGCGAAGACGAGGGTGAAGACAGGCCGGTCGACTGAGGATCCTCGCGTGGGTGGGGCGCGGCCGGCGACGGCCGCGCCCCTTTTCGTTCTGCTAGATGACGCCGAGCGAGATCATGGCGTCGGCCACCTTCACGAAACCGGCGATGTTCGCGCCGTGCACGTAGTCGCCCGGCATGCCGTACTCGGCGGCCGTGGCCACGGTGCGCTCGTGGATGCCGCGCATGATTCCGGCCAACCGCTCGTCCGTGTATTCGAAGCCCCACGAGTCGCGGGATGCGTTCTGCTGCATCTCGAGTGCCGACGTGGCGACGCCGCCCGCGTTGGCCGCCTTGCCCGGGGCGAAGGCCACCGCGGCATCGCGGAACACCTGGACGCCCTGCGGGGTCGTGGGCATGTTCGCGCCCTCGGCCACCGCCTGCACGCCGTTCGCGACCAGTGTCTTGGCGGCCGCTTCGTCGAGTTCGTTCTGGGTGGCGCAGGGGAGCGCGACGTCGCACGGCACGTCCCAGATGGAGCCGTTCGGCACGAACCGGGCGTGCGGCACGGTGTCCGTGTACTCGCTGATCCGTCCGCGTCGCACCTCCTTGATCTCCTTCAGGAGCTCGAGGTCGATGCCCTTCTCGTCGACGAGGTATCCGGAGGAATCGGAGCTCGCGATCGCGATTCCGCCGAGCTGGTGCACCTTCTCGATCGCATAGATCGCGACGTTTCCGGAGCCCGAGACGACGACGGTCTTGCCGCCCAGTGAGCTGTTCGCCGCCTTCAGCATCTCGGCGACGAAGTAGGCGACGCCGTACCCCGTCGCCTCGCGACGCACCTGCGAGCCGCCCCAGGTGAGGCCCTTACCGGTGAGGACCCCCGACTCGTAGGAGTTGGTGAGGCGCTTGTACTGGCCGAACAGGTAGCCGATCTCGCGCCCGCCGACGCCGATGTCACCTGCCGGGACGTCGGTGTACTCGCCGATGTGGCGATGCAGCTCGGTCATGAACGACTGGCAGAACCTCATGATCTCGGCCTCCGAGCGACCCTTGGGGTCGAAGTCGGAGCCACCCTTGCCGCCGCCGATCGGAAGTCCGGTGAGGGCGTTCTTGAAAATCTGCTCGAAGCCGAGGAACTTCACGATTCCCAGGTTCACGCTGGGGTGAAACCGCAGGCCGCCCTTGTAGGGGCCGAGCACGCTGTTGTACTGCACACGGAAACCGCGGTTGACGTGCACGTTGCCGGAGTCGTCGACCCACGGCACCCGGAAGATGATCTGACGCTCCGGCTCGCACAGTCGCTCGATCAATCCGGAGTCGGCGTAGTGGGGATGGTGGTCGAGCACGACCTGGAGCGACTCGAAGACTTCGGCGGCTGCCTGGTGGAACTCGGGTTCTCCGGCGTTCCGCAGGCGGACCTGCTCGTAGATCTCTGCTACCTGGTCGCGCGTTGACACAGACCCACCTGCCTGACGTGTGAGGAATTCGTTACCTGACGTTTACTTTGGAAACTATAGACCTGGCGTCAGGCGTCCTGTATCGCGCCGTGCGGAGAGGTCAGGACTCCCGCAGTGGTGTGCGGGAATGCATTGCGACAGACGTGTTCTCGACGGTCTCGCCGCAGTGAGCGCAGCGGTGTTCCAGCTCCAGTGAGTGCCCGCATTCGTGCACGAGCACCGACGGCGCCTCGTCGACGGCCCACTTGCTGCCCCATTGGAACAGCGAGAGCAGCAGTGGTCGCAGGTCCTCTCCTGCCGGGGTGAGGTGGTACTCGAAACGGGGAGGGTGCTCGGAGTACTGGCGGCGCTCGATGACGCCGACCTCCTCGAGTTTGCGTAGTCGCGCGGTGAGGATGTCGCGCGAGACGCCGATGTACCCGGCAATCCGGTCGAAGCGGTGCACCCCGTAGCTCAGTTCGCGGATCACCAGCATGGACCAGCGGTCGCCGATCAGTTCCATGGTGGCGGCGATCGCGCAGGGTCTCGGCGCCAGTGGCATGCGGTCCATGAAGATCTCGGGTGTCGCTCGCTCGGTGTCGCCGTTGGTCATGTACTCCATCATAGAGGGTTGTGTTTTCCAACTAATAGGGTTTACTGTCGTAGCGCAGTTAGTTGGAAAAGCAGACTTACTCTCTCGAAGGGGTCGTCATGACCACGATTCAAGATCGAACGGTGCTGGTCACCGGAGCCGGCCGCGGGCTCGGACGTGCCTTCGTCGCCGAGGCGCTCGCGCGAGGAGCGCGAACGGTCTACGCGTCGGCACGTGATACGTCGACGATCGAAGGACATCCCCGGGTCGTGCCCGTCGAACTGGATGTCACGAACCCCGAATCGGTCTACGCCGCCGCGGAGTACGTCGGGGACCTCGGGGTGCTGATCAACAACGCCGGCATCCTCATCGGCGAGTCGCCGCTCACGGGTGATCTCGACGGAATGCGCCGGGAACTCGAAACCAACCTCTACGGCCCGCTCAACGTCACTCGCGCGCTGGCACCGATCATCGCCGCCAATGGGGGCGGCGCGATCCTCAACGTGCACTCCGTCCTGTCCTGGCTGGCCGTCGGTGGTTCGTACAGCGTCTCGAAAGCCGCCCTGTGGAGTGCCACCAACGCGATGCGTGCCGAACTCGCAGCGCAGAACATCCAGGTGGTCGGGCTGCACCTCGGGTACATGGACACCGACATGACGAGCGGTCTGGACGTACCGAAGATCTCCGCGGCCGAGGTCGCGCGACTGGCCTTCGACGGCATCGAGTCCGGCGCTCACGAAGTCCTCGCCGACGACACCTCCCGCACCGTCAAGGCGGCACTGTCGGGTGACCTCGACGTCCTCTATCCGCAGCCGGCGCAGCAGGGGGCGGCATAGTGAGCGAGTCCGGAAACGGTGCAGTGGCGACTGTCGAGGGCGGCGCGGACGCGGAGTGGGGAGAGGTGCGGTCGAGGACCGTCGAATGGCGCGACCCGGCAGGCCCGGCGCGGAAAGCGCGAGAACTCGACGGCCTCGGCTACCTGCGGGCGATCCTCGACGGCGAGATTCCCGCGCCCCCGATCGCGAGCCTGATGAACCTGCGGTTCCTCGAGGCCGAACCCGGAAGGGTCGTCTTCGCGCTGAACCCCGACGAGTCGCAGTACAACCCGATCGGCGCCATCCACGGCGGCGCCGTGTGCACCCTGCTCGATTCGGTCGCCGGCTGCGCCGTGCACACCACGTTGCCCGCGGGGTGGGGCTACACGTCGGTCGAGATCAAGGTCAACTACATCCGCGGAGCGACCCGGGACTCCGGGCCCCTCACGGCCACCGGAGTCGTCAAGAAGTCGGGTCGCCGCATCGCGTTCGCGGAGGGGGAGGTCACCGACTCGCAGGGCCGACTCGTCGCCACCGCCACCAGCACCCTGCTGGTGTTCGAGGTTCTACACGAGAGCTGACGCCGGACGGCGCCCGCCGGGTGCCTCGGGGGCGTCCGGCGGGCCGCCTGCCGACCCGAGTCGGGGGAGGGCCGGCGACCCCTAGGTTAGGTCATGAAAAGGTAATACGCGAGTAAAGGCAGCTGAAATGCGGGAAACCCGCCACTCGCGGAGGATCGTGGCGGGTCCCGGTGCACCGTTGCCCCGTCGGGTTGGGGCGATGCGCGAACAAGACTAATTGGTCGGTTTGTTACGCGCGAGTACGCAACTCCGGGTACGGACGAGGGGCGCAATGCCTATCGGACGGTCGTACAGGACGTCGCCGGTCGAAGCCGCCCTGTGGGGTACCGAAGTTTGATGTACTGAATTCCGTCCTCATCAGCGTCATCCCAGAGCGGTCAAGGAAGGCAACCACATGGGCACGATCACCACCCAGGATGGCACGGAGATCTTCTACAAGGACTGGGGAACCGGTCAACCCATCGTGTTCAGCCACGGCTGGCCGCTGTCGGCCGACGACTGGGACACCCAGATGCTGTTCTTCCTCCAGCAGGGCTATCGCGTCATCGCCCACGATCGGCGCGGTCACGGGCGCTCCACCCAGACCGGTGACGGCCACGACATGGACCACTACGCCGACGACCTCGCGGAGCTGACCGCGCATCTCGACCTGCAGAACGCGATCCACGTCGGCCATTCGACGGGCGGCGGCGAGGTGGTGCACTATCTCGCGCGGCACGGGGAGAGCCGGGTGTCGAAGGCCGCACTGATCAGCGCGGTACCGCCGCTGATGGTCAAAACCGAGGCGAACCCGGGCGGCCTCCCCAAGGACGTGTTCGACGACTTGCAGGCACAGCTCGCCGCCAATAGATCGAAGTTCTATCGCGACCTGCCGTCGGGACCCTTCTACGGATTCAACCGACCGGGCGTGGAATCCTCCGAGGCGATCATCGAGAATTGGTGGCGCCAAGGGATGATGGGCGGGGCCAAGGCTCACTACGACGGCATCGTCGCCTTCTCGCAGACCGACTTCACCGAGGATCTGAAGAAGATCACGGTGCCGGTGCTGGTGATGCACAGCGAAGACGACCAGATCGTTCCGTACGCCGACGCCGGACCCCTGTCCGCGAAGCTTCTCGCGAACGGGACGTTGAAGACATACCAGGACTTCCCCCACGGCATGCCCACCACACAAGCGGAGACGATCAACGCCGACCTGCTGGCGTTCCTGAAGGGCTGACGACGGACCCTCGATTCCTGTTCGTCCAGGTGATCGGGGGTTTTCGTCTGTCTGCGCTCCGTGGAATGAGTGCCCCCGGCAGGATTCGAACCTGCGACCAAGAGATTAGAAGGCTCTTGCTCTATCCCCTGAGCTACGGAGGCGCGCAGCAAATATTACCTGCCGCCTCGAGCGCTCCGACCGGGGCTGTGGTGTGCGGGTCACGAGCCCAGGCCGGCCGCCGACAGCAGAAGTCCCGCCAGAACGAGCTCGACCACGAAGTAGAACCACACGGGGTAGAAACGGGTAGGCCGGTCGGCGACGGCCGACACGATCCGGCCGAATGCCATCCCCAGCAGGGCGACGGCCACGGTCACCGAGGCGGCGGATCGGATGCCGTGGGCGTCGAAAGCTGCGAAGAACAGCAGGGCCGCCACCGCGACACCGAAGCCGCCGTAGACCGCGCGCACCTCGGCGCGGGAGGTCGCCGAATCCGCGGACAGACCGAACGGGGCGACCAGCCGGGCCGGCGCGGCGAGCCCGTACACACCCATGCCCGCGAAGAACAGCGCCACCGCGATGATCAGAAACTCAGCCATCTCAGCCTCTCGTTGCCTCGGGAGACGTCCCTGTCGACGGTAACCGGAGCGGCGACGGAACCCTCGCGTCTCCGACGGCCTGTCGTAGGTCCTACCCTTGATGTATGGCTACACCCCAGCTCGCGGCGTCCGACCCGGCATCGAAACCCCCGGATCGCGCCGATTCGACCGCCCTGTTCGTCGTCGGCGGACTCATCGCCGGTCTGGTCGCGGCAATCGTCGTCGGACTTTCCGCTGCTCAGGCGCTCGTGCTGCTGGGAATTCCGGATCCCGGACCGATCACCACCTACGGACTGCCTGCGATGCGAGCCGTGTCGGAGATCGCTGCGGTCATCACCATCGGGTCGCTGCTGCTCGCGGCGTTCTTCGTACCGCCGCAGAAATCGGGTGTCCTGGACGTGGACGGCTACCGTGCGGTCCGGACCGCGTCATATGCCGCGATCGTGTGGGCCGCGACCGCCCTCGTCCTGGTCCCGTTGACGTTGTCGGACACGTCCGGGCAACCCTTCGCCGAGGCGGTCGAACCGGCCAACATCTTCAATTCGATCGATCAGGTCGAACTCGCCGGCGCCTGGCGCTGGACCGCGATCATCGCGATCGTCCTCGCGATCGCATCCCGGCTCGTACTGCGCTGGTGGTGGACGCCGATCCTTCTGGTCGTCGGCATCCTCGGGCTGATGCCGCTCGCGTTGACGGGGCACTCGTCGTCGGGCGGTTCGCACGACATGGCGACGAACAGTCTGATACTGCACCTCGTCGCGGCCTCGCTGTGGGCCGGCGGTCTGTTCGCTCTCCTCGCCCATGCGCGCCGGCGCGGCGCCTACACCGATGTGGCAGCGCGACGGTTCTCCGCGGTCGCGACGGTCTGCTTCGTCGTCATGGCGGTCAGTGGTGTGGTGAACGCGCTCGTCCGCGTCCAGATCGGTGACCTCGTCGACACCACGTACGGACGCCTGGTGGTCGCGAAGGTCGTGGCGCTCGTCATCCTGGGCGTCTTCGGCTGGGCGCAGCGTCGACGGGCGCTGCCCGCGCTGCAGAAGGACCCGGCCGGCCGCGGCAACCTGATCCGTTTCGCCGGCGCGGAGGCCATGGTGTTCGCCGCCACGATCGGTCTCGCCGTCGGGCTCGGTCGCACACCCCCGCCCCCTCCGACCGCGGCGCCCACCCTCGCGGAGGTGGAACTCGGCTACAACCTGGCGGGGCCGCCGACGTTCTCCAGGCTGATGCTGGACTGGCGATTCGACCTCCTCTACGGCACCGCCGCGATCGTGCTGGTCGTCGTCTACGCGCTCGGATTGCGCAAACTCCGGCGTCGCGGCGACAGCTGGCCGGTGGGCCGGACCGTCGCGTGGATGTGCGGATGCGTGGTGCTCCTCGTGGCGACGTCGTCGGGTGTCGGGCGCTATTCACCGGCCGTGTTCAGCGTGCACATGGGCGCGCACATGGCACTGTCGATGCTGACCCCGGTCCTGCTAGTGCTCGGTGCGCCGATCACCCTCGCCCTGCGTGCCCTCGATCCGGCGGGCAAGAATGGTGTGCCGGGTCTGCGCGAGTGGATCCTGACGGCGCTGCACAGCCCGTTCTCCCGGTTCATCACCCATCCCGTCGTCGCGGCCGTGCTGTTCGTGGGCGGTTTCTACGCCCTGTACCTCGGCGGGATCTTCGAGGCCGCCGTCGACTCGCACTCCGCGCACGTCCTGATGAACCTGCACTTCCTGCTGAGCGGCTACCTCTTCTACTGGGTCGCCATCGGCGTCGATCCCTCGCCGCGCAAACTTCAGCCGGTGACGAAGCTCGCGATGGTGTTCGGCTCTCTGCCGTTCCACGCGTTCTTCGGTGTGGCGCTGATGAGCATGGGCGCGGTGATGGGCGAGTGGTACTACCGGTCGCTCGGACTGGGCTGGAACGCCGACCTTGTGGGTGACCAGCAACTGGGTGGCAGCATCGCGTGGGCGACCGGCGAGATCCCGTTGGTGCTGGTGATGATGGCGCTGCTCATCCAGTGGTCCCGCAGCGACGGCCGCACGGCGCGGCGGGTCGACCGGGCCGCCGACCGCGACGACGATGCCGACCTGGCAGCGCACAACGCGATGTTCGCGGAACTGGCGCGACGGGACCGAGAAGCCGGACACTGACCGCTAGCACGTGGTTCCGACACCGTCGGAGCGTCAGCAGCCGTTTCGGCTGCTCTATCCACACCCGCTCCGCTTCTCCACAGATTTCGGATGCCGTCCGGCAATCTCCCATCCGGACGGCACGCTGTGAGTGACGGCACCTTGCCGCACTCACAGGGGGTAGAGCGAAATGTACGAAACACACGGCACCGTGGTCGGAACGGTCATCACCAGCCCGGTCACCCGGTCGAACGCGGCCGGTGACGAGTTCCTCAATTTCCGGATGGCGAGCACGGTCCGGCGCCGCGATCACGCGACGGGCGAGTGGCGCGACGGGAGCACGCTCTACCTCACGGTGACCTGCAGGCGGCGACTGATGGCCGGCGTCGTCCAATCGATCGCGAAGGGGGATCCGGTCATCGTGACCGGCGAGTTGCGCACCACGGAGTACACGACGCGGGACGGAATCGCCCGCTCCGACATGGAGCTGAGCGCGACCGCGATCGGACCGGATCTCGCCCGCTGCACGGTCGTCCTCGAGCGCGCGCCCAGAACCGCGGACGGGGGTGCGGCGACCCCGGCGACGGAACAGGTCGCCACTCGGTCCCTCGTCGCGTAGCGCACCAGCGGGTATCGGCGCCGACCCCGCGCCCGCGGCGCCGGTGCCCGCGGCCTCTTCCTGCGAAGCCCCCGATCACGTCCCCGACCCTCCGCGATGTGGGTTCATCGCACTTCACCATTAGGCTGGCCCCATGGCTGAGTTCATTTACACGATGAAGAAGGTGCGCAAGGCGCACGGTGACAAGGTCATCCTCGATGACGTCACGATGAGCTTCTACCCCGGCGCCAAGATCGGTGTGGTCGGCCCGAACGGCGCGGGTAAGTCCAGCATCCTCAAGATCATGGCGGGGCTGGATCAGCCGGGCAACGGTGAAGCGTTCATCGCTCCGGGTGCCACCGTCGGGATCCTCATGCAGGAACCGCACTTGGACGAGACCAAGACCGTTCGCGAGAACGTCGAAGAGGGCCTGGGTGAAACCATGGTCCAGCTCAAGCGGTACAACGAGATCGCCGAGCTGATGGCCACAGACTACTCCGACGAGCTGATGGAGGAGATGGGCGAGCTCCAGGAGAAGCTCGATCATGCCGACGCGTGGGAGATCGACTCCCAGCTCGAGCAGGCGATGGACGCCCTGCGCTGTCCGCCGCCGGAGGAGATGGTCACGCACCTCTCCGGTGGTGAGAAGCGCCGCGTCGCCCTCTGCAAGCTCCTGCTCAGCAAGCCCGACCTGCTGCTGCTCGACGAGCCGACCAACCACCTCGACGCGGAGAGCGTCCTGTGGCTGGAGCAGCACCTGGCCGCCTACCCGGGTGCGATCCTGGCCGTCACCCACGACCGGTACTTCCTCGACCACGTCGCCCAGTGGATCTGTGAGGTCGACCGCGGCCGCCTGTACCCCTACGAGGGCAACTACTCCACCTACCTGGAGCAGAAGGCCGCCAGGCTCGAGGTCGCGGGCAAGAAGGACCAGAAGCTGCAGAAGCGCCTCAAGGAGGAGCTGGCCTGGGTCCGCTCGGGAGCGAAGGCCCGTCAGGCCAAGAACAAGGCCCGCCTCGACCGCTACGAGGAAATGGCCAACGAAGCCGAGAAGACCCGCAAACTGGACTTCGACGAGATCCAGATCCCGGCGCCGCCGCGGCTCGGCGACGTCGTGGTCGAGGTCTCGAGCCTCGACAAGGGCTTCGACGGCCGGGTTCTGATCAAGGACCTGTCGTTCACCCTGCCGCGCAACGGCATCGTCGGCGTGATCGGCCCCAACGGTGTCGGTAAGACGACGCTGTTCAAGACCATCGTCGGGCTCGAGGAGCCGGACGCCGGTGAGGTGAAGATCGGTCAGACGGTCAAGCTCAGCTACGTCGACCAGAACCGCACGGGCATCGACCCTGACAAGACGGTGTGGGAGGTCGTGTCCGACGGTCTCGATCACATCGTGGTCGGCCAGACGGAGATGCCGTCGCGCGCCTACATCAGCTCGTTCGGGTTCAAGGGCCACGATCAGCAGAAGCCGGCGGGCGTCCTCTCCGGTGGTGAGCGCAACCGCCTGAACCTTGCGATGACGCTCAAGCAGGGTGGAAACCTGATCCTGCTCGACGAACCGACCAACGACCTCGACGTCGAGACCCTCGGTTCGCTGGAGAACGCCCTCGAGCAGTTCCCCGGCTGCGCCGTCGTGATCTCCCACGACCGCTGGTTCCTCGACCGCACCTGCACGCACATCCTCGCGTGGGAGGGTGGCTTCGGCGACAACGAAGCCGCCTGGTACTGGTACGAGGGCAACTTCGAGGGCTACGAGGCCAACAAGGTCGAGCGGCTCGGACCGGACGCGGCACGTCCGCACCGGGTGACGCACCGCAAGCTCACGAGGGACTGACCCTTGGCGGAGTCGAAGGTCTTCACGTACGAGATCCAGGTCCGGTGGGGTGACTCCGACCGGCTGGGTCACGTCAACAACACCCGCTTCGTCGAGTACATGCAGGAAGCACGTGTGCATTTCCTGTCGTCGGAGCTGGAGTCGGTGGGAGCCCGGGCGGGCGCCACGGTGGTGCGCAAGATGGACGTGGAATTCCTGCGTCCCGTCACGGACGCCTCCGGTCCGCTGACGATCGACGTGTCGGTGCTCCATGTCGGCAATTCGTCGTATACGATCCGGCACGTCGTCACGAACCGCGACGGGGTCCGCTGCGCGACGGGCGACGCCCTGATGGTGGCGTTCGACGCGAAGACCGAACGCTCGCGTCCGCTCTCCGAGGCGGAACGGGACGCGCTCGAGCGGTACCTCGCGCCGGTGACCACCGGCTGACGGATCCGGCACGCGGGGTGCCCGAAGTTCACCCTCTGTTCCCATCGCCGCGGGCTAGTCTCGAGAGAGTTGCCCGCGGCGATCGGAACGAATAGGAAGTGAGCCCCGATGACGGAATCGGCAGCACTGAAAGATGCGGAGTGGGCGCGGAATCTGCCCGAAGGTCTCCGGTCGCAGGTGCCGACTCTCGCAGCCGTGTATTTCCGTCACGTAGATCGCGGTGACAGCGAGAGCGCCGTCAACGGCGCCTCCGAGGCCGTGCTCGGCGCGCATCTGACACTTGCCCTGCACCGTCCGCCGGAGCGCGCGGTCACCCGCGTCTACCGCCCGGGTGACGGGCACGAACTCGGTGCGTCCCTGCAGATCGTGACGGACGACATGCCGCTGCTCGTCGAATCGATCACCGCGCTGCTGAACCGCCTGGGCATCGGGATCAGCGAATTCGTGCACCCCATCGTCTCGGTCCGGCGCGATCCGATCGGTGCACTGCGCGGAATCCTCATGGGAGACACGGCCAAGGATGCCGACGAGGGCAGCCTCGCCGAGTCGTGGATTCACGTCCAACTCGATCCCCGTACCGACTCCGCGGTTCTCGACACACTCGAGAAGGAAGTCGGCACCGTCCTCGCCGACGTGCGCCAGGTGGTCCGGGACACCGACATCATGCGCAAGCTCGAGCGGACACTCGCCGACGAACTCGAGACGTCCACACCCTCTCCCGGCGCGTCGAAGGACGACCTGGAGGACTGCGCCGATCTGCTGCGGTGGATGTCGCAGGGCAATTATGCGGCGCTGGGCTACCGCCGCTTCGAACTGGGGGAGCCCGACAGCTCCGGCGCCCGCAGCCTGCAGGTGGTGCCGGGCAGCGGTCTCGGACTGCTGCGCTCCGACACGGTCACCGAAGGCCCGCTGAGTCTGCCGCCGGCCGCCGAGATCCCCGACCGTCCCCTGCTCGTGCTCACGCAGGGCTCGTTCCCCGCGACCGTGCACCGCTCGGTCTACCCGTTCTTCGTCGGCGTGAGCATTCTCGACGAGAACGGCAACATCACCGGTGAGCACCGTTTCCTCGGGGTCTTCACCGTCACGGCGCTGCACGAGAACGTCCTCGACATTCCCGTGATCGCTCGCCGGGTGCGCAAGGTGATCGACCGGGCCGGGTTCCAGTTGAATTCGTATTCGGGGCAGGCAATGCTGGAGGTCATCCAGTCGTTCCCGCGCACCGAGCTGTTCTCGAGCGACGCCGACACACTGTTCGACACGGTGACCGCCGTGCACAGCATCGGGCTCCGGCGTCAGGTGCGTCTGTTCGTGCGCGAGGACTTTCTCGGACGATTCGTCTCCTGCCTGATCTACCTGCCCCGCGACCGGTACACCACCCGGGTCCGGCTCGCGATGCAGGACATCCTGCTGCGGGAATTCGGTGGCGGCACTTTGGAATACACCGCGCGCGTCACGGAATCCGACCTGGCGTTGCTGCACGTGACGATCCGCAAGAGCACCGAACAGATGGGGTCTCGGCTCGACCTCTCGGACGCCGACCGCGAACGGGTCCAGGCCATGCTGGCCGAGGCGAGCCGCAGCTGGGACGACCATCTCGGCGACCTCCTCCCGGTGACCACCGGTGTGGATCCCGTTCTGGCGCAGCGTTACGCCGCCGTCCTGCCCGAGGGGTACAAGGAGGATTTCGACGCCACGCGCGCGTTGTCGGATCTCGCGAGGCTGGAGGCGCTCGAAGACGGTTCCATCGATCTGCTGCTCTACCGCGATCCCGGGGCGGAGGTCGGGCACTGGCGATTCACCCTGTACGTGGGAGGGGACGGCATTTCGCTGAGCCAGGTGCTTCCGGTGCTGCAGAGCCTGGGTGTGGAGGTGCTCGACGAACGGCCCTATCTGATCCCGCGGCCGGACGGGTTGGCGTGCTGGATCTACGATTTCGGGCTGTCGGTGCCCGCGGAGCTGCTCCGCTCCTCGGTGGAGGACGACCTGGATGCCGAACTCGCCGCCGAGGAGGCGTCGGCCGCCGCACCGAAGCTTCAGGAACGGTTCACCGATGCCTTCACCGCCGTCTGGTTCGGGCGGGCGGAGGCCGACCGGTTCAACGAGCTGATCCTGCGGGCGGGAGTGTCGTGGCGGCAGGCCGTGATCCTGCGGACGTACGCAAAGTACCTGCGTCAGGCGGGGTTTCCGTACAGTCAGTTCCACATCGAGGGGGTTGCGCTGGCGAATCCCCGTTCGGCGTACACACTCGTCGAGTTGTTCGAGGCGATGTTCGATCCGGAGACGCCCTCACCCGATCTGGTGTCCGAACTCGACACCCGTCAGCGGGAGTACATCGACGCCGTGGTCAGCCTCGACGCGGACCGCATCCTGCGCGGTTTGTTCGGGCTGATCAAGTCGACGCTGCGCACCAACTACTTCGTCGTCGGCCGCACCGGGGAGCCGCCGTCGTACCTGTCGATCAAGCTCGATCCGACCTCGATCCAGGAACTGCCGAAGCCCCGCCCCAAGTACGAGATCTTCGTGTACTCGCCCGACGTCGAGGGTGTCCACCTGCGGTTCGGATCCGTCGCCCGCGGCGGTCTGCGCTGGTCGGACCGGCGTGAGGATTTCCGCACCGAGATCCTGGGGTTGGCGAAGGCTCAGGCCGTCAAGAATGCGGTGATCGTCCCGGTCGGCGCGAAGGGCGGTTTCGTCGTCAAGAATCCGCCGACACCCTCGGGCGACGCGGCGGCCGACCGCGCGGCCGCCCTGGAGGCGGGTCAGGACTGCTACCGCACATTCATCTGCGGGCTCCTGGACCTCACCGACAACGTCGATCAGGCGTCGGGGGAGATCGTGCCCCCGGCCCGGGTGGTGCGGCGCGACGGTGACGACCGGTATCTCGTCGTGGCCGCGGACAAGGGGACTGCGAAATTCTCCGACCTCGCCAATTCTGTTGCGGAGCAGTACAAGTTTTGGCTCGGCGACGCGTTCGCGTCCGGTGGGTCGGCCGGGTACGACCACAAGGGGATGGGCATCACCGCGCGCGGCGCCTGGGAGAGCGTGAAACGGCACTTCCGGGAGATGGGCGTCGACACCCAGACCCAGGACTTCTCCGCAGTCGGTGTCGGTGACATGAGCGGCGACGTGTTCGGAAACGGCATGCTCCTGAGTCGGCACATCCGGCTGGTGGCGGCGTTCGACCACCGGCACATCTTCCTCGACCCCGATCCCGACGCCGCCAGGTCCTTCGCGGAGCGGTCCCGCATGTTCGCGCTGCCCCGGTCGTCGTGGGCCGACTACGACACCGGCATCATCAGCGAGGGCGGGGGAGTGTGGGACCGGACGCGCAAATCGGTCCCGATCAGTGCCGCCGCGCGCACTGCGCTCGGACTCGACGACGCCGTCACCGAACTCTCCCCGCCGGAACTGGTCCGGGCGATCCTGCGTGCCCCGGTTGACCTGCTGTGGAACGGTGGCATCGGCACGTACGTCAAGGCGTCCACCGAGACCAACGCGATGGTGGGCGACAAGAGCAACGACTCCGTGCGCGTCGACGGCAACGAGGTGCGGGCGAAGGTGGTCGGCGAGGGTGGCAACCTCGGGGTGACGGCGCTCGGCCGGATCGAGTACAGCCAGAATGGTGGCCGGATCAACACCGACGCGATCGACAACTCCGCGGGCGTCGACTGCTCCGATCACGAAGTGAACATCAAGATCCTGCTGGACTCGTTGGTGAGCAGCGGCGGGTTGCCACGGGAGGAACGTAATCCTCTGCTGGCGTCGATGACCGACGAGGTGGCCCACCTCGTGCTCGCGAACAACATCGCGCAGAACGATCTCCTCGGTGTCTCCCGGACCAGCGCGGTTCCGATGCTGACCGTGCATCGCCGCCAGATCGAGCACCTGGCGTCGCGTCGCGGACTCGACCGGAAGCTCGAGGCCCTGCCCACCGACGAAGAGATCGCCCGACGCAGGCAGGCCGGTCAGGGCCTGACGTCTCCGGAACTCGCGACCCTCACCGCGCATGTGAAACTCGCGCTCAAGGACGACCTCCTCGCGACGGACCTGCCCGACAGCGAGACGTTCGCGCCGCGGCTGCCGCGGTACTTCCCGACAGTGTTGCGCAAGCGGTTCCGCACCGCGATCAAGGCGCATCCTCTGCGCAGGCAGATCGTGGCGACGATGCTCGCGAACGAGACCATCGACAACGGTGGCATCACCTTCGCATACCGATTGGCGGACGAGGCGGGTGCGAGCAGCACCGACGCCATCCGCGCCTACGCGGCGGTCACCGAGATCTTCGCCCTGCCCGAGCTGTGGTCGAGGATCCGGTCGGCGAACATCGCGGCGGACATCGAGGACGACCTGATTCTCGAGTCCGGCCGGGTTCTCGACCGCGCGTCCCGCTGGTTCCTGACCAACCGGCCTCAGCCCCTCGCCGTGGGCGCCGAGATCGCCCGGTACTCGGCCGACTTCCGCGCGCTCTCGCCGCGAGTCCCGCAGCTCGTGCGGGGGCATCAGCTCGCCGACGTGGAGACACGGGCGAGGCCGCTCGTCGTCCGCGGAGCGCCGGAGGACCTCGCGTTCGAGGTGTTCCGGCTTCTGGACAAGTTCTGCCTGCTCGACATCAGCGACATCGCGGACATCGCCGAACGCGACATCGACGAGGTCGCCGAGCTGTACTACGAACTCGACGCGCACCTCGGCATCGACTGGCTGCTCAGCGCCGTGTCCACACTCGCGCGGGGTGACCGCTGGCATTCGCTGGCCCGCCTCGCACTGCGGGACGACCTCTACAGTTCGCTGCGTCAGCTCACGATGGAAGTGCTCCTGGGTGGTGAACCTCACGAGACGCCGCAGGAGAAGATCGACGACTGGGAGTCGACGAACGCGTCCCGGCTGGCCAGGGCGAGGTCCGCTCTCACCGAAATTTTCGAGTCTGGGACCCTTGACCTCGCGACGCTCTCGGTGGCGGCGCGTCAGGTACGCAGCATGGTGCGAGGTATGGGCACCCGATCGGAGGTATGACGTTGAGCGAGGGCTTTCACGCGGAGGTCGAAGTTCGATGGTCGGACATGGACGTCTTCCAGCACATCAACCACGCACGGATGGTGACGTTGCTGGAGGAGGCGCGGATTCCCTGGCTGTTCGAGGACGATCGGCCCACTGTCACGTTGCGTGACGGCGCGGTCATCGCGGACCTCCATGTGCGCTACCGCGGGCAACTCCGGCACAGCGATTCACCGCTCGACGTCCTGATGTGGGTGGAGAAGGTGCGCGCGGTCGATTTCACGATCAACTACGAGGTCCGACCGAAGGGCGTCGATGTCTCGGTCGCGCCGTCCATCATCGCCTCCACGCAGATCGCGGCGTTCGACATCGACACCCAGCGACTGCGCAGAATCACCGACGTCGAGCGTGCGTACCTGGAGAGCTGGCAGCGTGCATGAGCGCGTCCTGTCGATCCCGGACGCCACGGAACGCGGTGATCTCGCCACGTTCCTCACGCGGGTGGTCCGGTTGGACGAGTCGGCGGTGGTGCGTCTGCGTCAGCGCGGACCCGGCCGCCTGACGATCTGGGCGGCAACCGGTTTCGACGCGCTGGCGGTGCGCACGGTCGCGGGGACCATCACCCCCGACGACACGTCGGCTGCCGGTGACCAACTGCTCGCCGCCCTCGAAGCGGCGACCGCCGCCGACATCGATCCCGGGTTTTCGATGGATTCGGCGTGGCGGGGCGCTCTGCCTCCGACGGAGGGCTTCGTGCACGTCGACGACGTCCCGGCGCGTGTCCTCGTGGACCTCGCGCAGCGCGGTGCGGCCCTGGCGCAGGAGCACGGCAGCGGCCACGGCCCGCCCGCATCACTCCTCGACCAGGAGGTGCTGCAGGTGAAGGGCGCGGAGCACACGGTCGGCATCCCGATGCGGGTGGTGTTCGCACTCACCGCGATGGGATTCGTTCCGCACGCGGGCTCGGATCGGCTGACCGCCGACATCGACCTCGAGCGCATCGACGCGGCCGAACTGGTCCGGGTGCGTGCCACCGCGTCGTGGCTGCGGGTGGACGCCCGGTTCGGGTCGATCTACCGGCACCGCGGTGGGGGGATTCCGTTGTCGGTCGCGCGGTAGCGCGCCGTCAGCCGGACCGCAGGGTGCTGGTCGCCAGAACGGCGAGTGACGCGACGACGGCCGCCATGCCCAGCCCCGCGACCAGGGTCAGCTGTTCGCCGAGCACCGCGGTCCCGAGCAGTGCCGCGACCACCGGTTCAGTGAGTGTCAGCGTCGCGACCGTCGCGGGTGGCAGCCGCCGCAGACCGGCGGCGAACAGCAGATACGCCAGGACGGTCGGGACGATCGCCAGATACACCGCGGCCGCAGCGCCCGGTCCGGTGTCGAGGCCGCCGGGCCAGGTCGCGACGAGCACGGGGATCAGGAACAGTCCACCGAGACCGAACATCTGTCCCATCGCCGCCTCGGGACTCGCACCCGCGGCGAGCAGCGACGATCCGGCAACTGTGTAGGCGGCGTACCCGAGGCCGGCGAGCAGTGCAGGGAGTGCACCCGCCAGGATCCCGGACGAGTCGGAGCCGCCCGTCGTGCCCGCCACGATAAACGCCATTCCGGCGACCGCGATGACGGTGGACACGGCCCACACCGGGCCGGGACGGTGCCGGTGCACCGCCCATTGCAGTGCCCCGGTGAACGCGGGGCCCGAACCCAGCGCGATCATGGTTCCTGCCGCCACCCCGGCGCTCTGCACACCACTGAAGAAGCCGAGTTGGTACGCCGCGACTCCGATTCCGCCCCACACGGCGGGCACGTACCCGCGAATCCCGGAGCCGTCACCGAACCCGAGCCCGCCCCGCAGCGCTGCGAACGCCGCGAGGAGCGCGCCCGCGGCCACGACCCGGGCCGAGCCGACCGCCAGCGGGTCGAGGTCGTAGCCGAGGGAGCGGGACGCGAGGGCCTGCGCGGTTCCCGTCGTGGCGAACAGGATCGATGCTGCGACGACCGCCGCAACTGCGGGAGTGCGGGTCAGATGAGCCACGCAGCCGCGTTCGGTGGGAGCTGCCCCTCGACGAGCGGCGCGCTGCTGAGCAGCACCTCACCGGGTGGCAGCGAGATCGGCCCGTCGGTGGCGTTGAGGGCGCAGATCAGCCCGCCGCGCCTGCGGAAGGCGAAGCAACCCGCGGGGCTCCCGTACCAGTCGACCCCGGGCCCGGAGAACTCCGGGCGCAGCGAGCGCAGTTCGAGTGCGGCCCGGTACAGCGACAGCGTCGACGTGACGTCCTCGAGTTGCGCCTCGACGGTGAGGTCCGCCCACTCGGGTGGCATCGGCAGCCAGGGCTCGCCGGTGCTGAACCCGAACGGCGGTTCGGTGCCCTCCCACGGAACGGGCACACGGCAGCCGTCACGTCCGCGTTCGGTGTGACCGGACCGTTCCCACACCGGGTCCTGCAACGCCGAATCGGGGAGGTCGACGTTGGGCAGGCCGAGTTCGGCGCCGTTGTACAGGAACGCCGCACCCGGCAGCGCCAGTTCGACGAGGATCATGGCCCGGGCGCGTGCCGTGCCGATCTCGCCGCCGCCGTACCGGGTGACTTCCCGTTCGACGTCGTGGTTCGACAGGGTCCAGGTGGGTGTCCCGCCCACTTGGTCGACGGCGGTCAGGGAGTTCTCGATCGCCTCCCGGACCGTCTCCGCCGAGAACTCGGCCTCGGCCAGCCGGAAGTTGAACCCGAGGTGCAGTTCGTCGGGCCGGATGTACTCGCCGAAGCGTTCGTTGTCGCGAACCCAGATCTCTCCGACCGCCATCGTGCCCGGGTACTCGTCGAGGACCTTGCGGATGCCGCGGTGGATGTCGTGGACCGCGGGGTTGTCGAACCGCGGATCGTCGTCGGAGTTCTGCAGCAGGGCGTTGGCGGACCAGTCGTGGTCCGGCAGACCTTCCGGCTTCGCCATGCCGTGCGCGACGTCGATGCGGAATCCGTCGACGCCGCGGTCCAGCCAGAACCGGAGCGTCGTCGTGAGATCCTCGACGACATCCGGGTTGTCCCAGTTCAGGTCGGGCTGTTCCGTCGCGAAGATGTGCAGGTACCACTGGCCGGGCTTGCCGTCGGCCTCGGTGATCCGCGTCCAGGCCGGCCCGCCGAAGATGCTCGGCCAGTTGTTGGGCGGCTCCGCGCCGTCCTCACCGCGACCGTCGCGGAAGATATACCGGTTCCGTTCGGGACTGCCGGGCGGTGACGCCAGGGCGGCGCGGAACCATTCGTGCTCGACGCTCGTGTGGTTGGGCACCAGGTCCATCGTCACCTTGATCTGGCGCGCGTGCGCGGCCTCGATCAGTGCGTCCATGGTCGCGAGGTCACCGAACAGCGGGTCGATGTCTCGGGGATCGGACACGTCGTAACCGTGATCGGCCATCGGGGAGCGCATCACCGGGCTCAGCCAGAGGGCGTCGACACCGAGTAGTTCGAGGTATCCCAGCTTGTCCCGCACTCCGTGGAGGTCGCCGACACCGTCACCGTTCGCGTCGGCGAACGAGCGGGGATAGATCTGGTAGAAGACGGCGTCGGACCACCAGGGTGCCGGCTGTGTGTCGTCGGCGGACGTTTCGGCGGGAGTGCTCACAAACGCCCATCGTGCCAAACGATCGCCCGCACCACGACCCGACCGGCGTAATCGGCGCGGTGCGGTTTCAGAAGGCGGAGTTCACCATCGACGCCGCGGCCATGTCCATGTACTCGGAGAGGGCCTTGCGGTGGGCGTCGTCGAGGGTTCCGGTGTCGATCGACGCGATGGCCGTGTGCATGCACCGCAGCCAGGCGTCCCGCTCGATCGGGCCGATCTTGAACGGCTGGTGACGCATCCGCAGTCGTGGGTGGCCGCGCTCGTCCGAATAGGTGTGCGGTCCGCCCCAGTACTGCTCGAGGAACATCCGCATCCGGCGCTCGGCCGGACCCAGATCTTCCTCGGGGTAGAGGGGCCGCACGATGTCGTCCTTGGCGACTTCCTCGTAGAAGCGCGCGGTGAGTTTGCGGAACGTCTCCGCTCCGCCCACCGCCTCGTAGAAGGTCTGCTGCACGTCAGTCATGGCGCCCTCCATTGTGCACGTGCGGGCGCGAACGGTCTTCGTCACCGTCTGTTCACCGAACGTCCTGCCTTTTTGTCGGAAATGGACGTGCACGAGCAGGCAATTCATGGTGCACTTGGTGGCAATCTCCCGGAGGTCGCATGAAGAATCGACACAGCGCCCGCGCGCACCGACAACTCGTGCCCACTGATGCCCGGAGTGCCGGGGTTTCAGGGGCGTTTGCTTTACAAGTGATCACCGAAGGCTCCGCGCGCAGCGCAGAGCCTTCTTTCCCGGGCGAGAATGCGGTTCCGCTCTGGATCAAGCGCCGGGTGCTTCTCCTGAATGTCACCTACGAGCCGCTCACCGCCCTTCCTGCCCGCCGTGCCGTGGTGTTGATGACCTGCGGTAAAGCCGATACCGTCCACGAGGATCCCCAGGCCCCGGTCGTCCACTCCGAGCAGTGGTCCGTGCAGGTGCCGTCCGTGATCCGCCTCCGGAACTACGTCCGCGTCCCGTATCGCGCCCGTGTTCCGATGACCCGCGCAGCCCTCATGCACCGGGACCGGTTCCGGTGCGCCTACTGCGGTGCCAAGGCCGAGACCGTCGATCACGTGGTTCCCCGCAGTCGAGGCGGCGAGCATTCGTGGGAGAACTGCGTGGCCTGCTGCGCGCCCTGCAACCACCGCAAGGCGGACAAATTGCTGAGCGAACTCGGCTGGACGCTCAGGGCCTCCCTCGTGCCTCCGTCGGGGCCGCACTGGCGACTGCTGGCGTCCACCAAGGACTTGCACCCGTCGTGGATGCCCTACCTCGGTGAAGGCGCCGCCTGAGCGTTCCGCGCGTCCGCTTCGCGAAGTTCGGCCCTGACGCTTCCCCTCGCACGGTTCTGGGCTACCGTTTGCGTTGTGAGCATTCTCGAGACAGTGCTGATATTCGTAGGAATTCCGGCGTTGATCACCGCCTTCTTCGCGGGGATGTCGTTCGTCGGCAAGAAGACGCCGGGCCCCGTGCCGCCCGCGTTCCACCTCGGTGAGGAATGGACGCACGCGCCGGTGCTGTGGAGCGCCGTCGACGAGGTGACCACGCACGGTCATCACGGCGGACACCACGGCGCGCACGCCGGTTCGGCAGACCTGATTGGAGGCTCGGCAAGTGGCAAGTGGTGACCTGATTCCCGCGTCGGCGGTATCCGCGGACAATCTGCCTGTCGGCAGCGTCGTGACCTCCAGCGGTCGCATCTCGGGCGTGCATCGCGTCGGTGAGCCGTTCACCGACGACCTGCCGTTCACGACGGACGAACTCGTCCGCCTCGACGATGCCCTCACCGAAGGCACCCGCAAGACGAAGGTGCGCTTCAACGCGTACATCGGCGACCTCGGTGCCGACACCGCGGCCGGCGCCGACGCGCTGTTCCCGACGACGCCCGAGGCGGAACGGTCCGTGCTCATCGCGGTCTCGCCCAACCAGCGGACGGTCGAGATCCGCAGCGGCCGGGCCGTGGCCAACCGTGTCACCGACCGGGTCGCCCAGCTCGGCGCCACCGCCGCCGTGTCGTCGTTCGGCGACGGGGACCTCATCGACGGTCTCGTGAGTGCCATCCGCGTGATGAGTGCGGCGATCGCCTCGCCGTAAAACCTGCACAGATCAGCATCGGCGCGGCCCGATCCGGCTCAGTCCTCCTGAACCGGATCGGGCCGTCGGTGTCTCACCGGGTGCCGACGACGCGATCGGCGCCTTCGAGGGTCCGCCGAACGGCGTCGATGCCGAGTTCCATCATCTGCGCGGTCCGCCCCGCGAGAGTTGCGGGCAGGATGTCCGCGATCCAGACGAACACGGTCGCGCCGTGGCCGTCGTCGCTCACCTGGGCGGAAGCACTGTGATGCAGGTAGGGGTCGTCGACGATCGACCAGGCCAGTCGGCGCGCGTCCTCGTCGCACGAGACGAGACGCTCCCGGACGACGGAACCGTCGAAGAACGTGATGACCCGATCTCCCCGGTCGATCACCGAGGCGGTGACGAAACCTGCGGCGAGCCGCGTGGGCAACGCACCCCAGTCGCGCAGAGCGTCCCACGCGGCAGCGGGTGTGACATCGATGTGGGTGGACTCGTAGATGTATGACATGACTGCAGCCTGCCGCGGGAACTGCCGTGAGGATTGAAGATTCTTGCAGGCCACCGTATGTGCGGAAAGGTGTCGGGCCCCACGGGTAGCGTCCCCGTTGTGGCGGTGAGCGAGGTCGCACGTCTGCCGGGCGCGAGTGTCTGGGCTGTGGACTGCTGTGGCGTGCACACGGGCTGGTCGGACGTGGAGGTGCGGGACGATCACCGGCTCGTGCTCGTCCGTGGCGGCCGATTCGTTCGCCGGATCGGCAGACGCGAGTCGGTGGCCGATCCGACCGTGGCGTATCTCGGAATACCCGGCGAAGTGGAACAGTTCGCGCACCCCGCCGGTGGAGACCGGTGCACGTCGATCAGTGTCCGGCCCGAGCTCTGGCGTGCGATCGCCGGTGACCACTGGACACTCGGCCGTTCCGATGTGTACGTCGATGCCCGCGTCGACCTTCTTCATCGGCGCCTGCTCCGTGCCGGCCGGACGGGCGACGTCCACTTCGCCCTCGCCGAGGAGGCCGGCCGGCTCGTCGCGGTCGCCGCGTCACGGGCGCGGTCGTGTTCACACCGGCGCGGCGGCATTCCGGACCACGTAGTGGCCGCGGCTGCCCGCGCGGCGGTCCTCGACGACGAGCCCGGCTCGGACGGTTTGATACCGCTCGCCGGACGGTTCGGGGTGTCACCGTTCGCGCTCAGTCGTGCGTTCAGTGCAGTCATGGGCGTCTCGCTCACCAGGTACCGCAACAGGGTTCGGGTCGGGCGGGCGCTCGAGCGGATCGAGAACGGCGACCGTGACCTCGCCGGACTCGCCGCGGACCTGGGATTCTCGGATCAGGCGCACACGACCAGGACCATCGGGGCCCACCTCGGCGAGAAACCCACCGCGCTGCGAACACTGTTGTCGGCCTGAACGACCCTCGACTTCTGTCGGTGGTCGATGCGAACATATGTTCGTGTCCGATTCGTCGCGCCCGCGCATCTCGAGTGGCGCCGAGGCGACCATCCTGCACGCCGACCTCGATGCGTTCTACGCCTCGGTGGAGCAGCGGGACGACCCCGGCCTGCGGGGTCGTCCGGTGATCGTCGGCGGCGGCGTCGTGCTGGCCGCGAGCTACGAGGCGAAGGCGTACGGGGTGCGCACGGCCAGCAGCGGTGCGCAGGCGCTGCGCCTGTGCCCGCACGCCGTCGTGGTGCGCCCACGAATGTCGGCGTACGCGGCCGCGAGCAAGGCGGTGTTCGAAGTATTCGGCCGGACGACGCCCCTGGTCGAGGGACTGTCGATCGACGAGGCCTTCCTCGACGTCGCCGGTCTCCGCAAGATCGCTGGCGCGCCGGTCGACATCGCGGCGCGTCTGCGCCGGGACGTACGCGAGCAGGTGGGTCTGCCGATCACGGTCGGGATCGCGAGAACGAAGTTTCTCGCGAAGGTCGCCAGCGCGGTGGGCAAACCCGACGGACTGCTGCACGTGCCGCCGGACCGCGAGATCGAGTTCCTCCATCCGCTGCCGGTCGAAAGGCTGTGGGGTGTCGGCGCGGTGACGTCGGTCAAGCTCCGCGACGCCGGGATCGCCACCGTCGGCCAGCTCGCCCACTATCCCGAAGAGCTGCTCGTGTCCATCGTCGGACCCGCGGCGGGCCACCACCTCCACGCGCTCGCCTGGGCACGCGACCCGCGTCCCGTGCAGGTGGGGCGCAGGCGGAGATCCGTCGGCGCGCAGCACGCTCTGGGGCGCAGACCGAAGTCGACGGAGGATGTGGACGCCGCTCTGGTGACGTTGGTCGACCGGGTGGCCGGCCGGTTGCGCCGCGGCGAGCGGGTCGGGCGCACGGTGGTGCTCCGGCTGCGGTTCGACGACTTCACCCGGGTGACGCGTTCGCACACACTCGCGCAGCCGTCGGCTCAGACGCAGACGATCCTCACGACGGCCCGCGGCCTGCTGAACAACGCGATGCCGATGATCGAACGCAAGGGCATCACCCTCGTGGGAATCGCGGTGGCCAACCTCGAGGACGACTGCCCGCAACAGCTGGCGTTGCCGTTCGACCCGTACACGAGTAGTTCACTCGACGGCACGCTCGACAGTCTCCGCGACCGCTTCGGCTCCTCGGCCGTCACCCGCGCCGTGCTGCTGGGCCGGGATCAGGGTGTGACGGTGCCGATCCTGCCGGATTAGGCCGGCAGGATCGGCCACCGATCAGCTCGCGTCGAACTTTCGGGCCGCCAGCGACCGGACGATCCCGGCGCGGCCCTCGACCACCAGGCGGCGCAGGGCGGGCGGGTGGTCGCCGGCCAGGAATTCGTCGGCTGCCGCCACGGATTCCTCGCTGATCGACCACGACGGGTACAGACCCACGACGACGGTCTGCGCGACCTCGCTCGAACGCCGCTCCCACACCCCGGGAATGTCCGCGAAGTAGCGGGCCACGTACGGTGCGAGGATCTCGGACTGGCCGTGACCGGCGAATCCGCCGATGATCGAGCGGGCGGTGATGTTCGGCACGGAATCGTCGCCGACCACCCGGTTCCAGGCCTGTTCCTTCACCGCGGCCTGCGGGCGGACGGTGGCCGCGGCGGCGGCGTTGCGGGCACCTGCCGCGGTGGGGTCGCGTTCGGCTTCGGCGTCGATGAACGGCGTCTCGACGCCCTCGGCGTCGATCTCACCGGCCCCGGCGAGTGCGGTGACGAGACGCCAGCGCAGGTCCGTGTCGACGACGAGCCCCGGAAGCCCGACCGTCTCGGGTGCGGCGTCGAGCAGTTCCTGCAGCACCTCGGTGTGCCACGCCGACAGCTGCGCCCCCGCCAGCGCGTTGACGAACGCCAGCTGGTGGTCCGAACCCGGCTCGGCTTCCCGCGCCAGTTCGAGGAGCCGGTTCGCGAAGTCCGGCCAGCCGTGTTCCTTGGCCCACTCGGGTTCGGCGTAGCTGTGCAGCGCGGTCTGGGCCTGCATCAGCAGTCGCTGGACGACGCCGACCTCGGTTTCGGCGCCGACGCCGCGCTGCACGAGGGCGACGAAGTCCCGCGCCTTGAGTTCGGCCTGACGCGTCATCTCCCAGGCCGCCGACCACACCAGGGTGCGGGGGAGGGGCTCGTCGATGTCGCCGATGCGGTCGATGGCGGTGGCGAGCGAGTCGGGATCGAGCCGCAGCGAGCAGTACGTGAGGTCGTCGTCGTTGACGAGGATCAGCTGACCGCGTTCGACACCGACGAGTTCGGCGACGTCGGTGCGTTCGGTGGCGTCGAGGTCGAGTTCCACCCGCTTCGTGCGCACGAGCTTGCCGTCCCGGTCGTCGTACACGCCGACGGCGATACGGTGCACCCGTCGCTCACCGGCACCCGGTGCGGCGCCGGACTGCAGGACGGCGAACCGCGTGAACTTGCCGTCCGCGTCGACGTCGAATTCGGGGCGCAGGATGTTGAGCCCGGTGGTCTTGAGCCACTGGGCTCCCCAGTCGGACAGGTCGCGGCCCGACGACTTCTCGAGTGCGCCGAGGAGGTCGTCGAACGTGGCGTTGTCGAAGGCGTGGTCGCGGAAGTAGTCCCGCAGGCCGGACAGGAAGGGGTCGAGCCCGACATACGCGACGAGCTGCTTGAGGACCGAGGCGCCCTTCGCGTACGTGATGCCGTCGAAGTTCACCTCGACCGCGGCGAGGTCGGGGATGTCGGCGGCGATGGGGTGGGTGGAGGGCAGCTGATCCTGCCGGTACGCCCAGGACTTCTCGACGTTGGCGAACGTGGTCCACGCGTTGGTGTATTCGGTGGCCTCACTCTGGCAGAGCACGGAGGCGAACGTCGCGAAGGACTCGTTGAGCCACAGGTCGTCCCACCAGCGCATGGTGACGAGGTCGCCGAACCACATGTGCGCCATCTCGTGCAGGACGGTCTCGGCGCGCCGCTCGTACGACGCCCGCGTCACCTTGGACCGGAAGACGTAGTCCTCGAGGAATGTCACGGCGCCGGCGTTCTCCATTGCGCCCGCGTTGAATTCGGGAACGAACAGCTGGTCGTACTTCCCGAACGCGTAGGGGGTGCCGAAATTGCGGTGGTAGAACTCGAAGCCCTGCTTGGTTTCCGTGAACAGGCGCTCGGAGTCCATGTGCTTCCCGAGCGAGGCGCGGCAGTAGATCGCGAGGGGGATGTCGCCGTGCTCGTCGGAGTAGTTGTCGGTCCACTCCGCGTACGGGCCGGCGATGAGCGCGACGAGGTAGGTGCTCATCTTCGGTGTGGTGCGGAAGATGTGGCGGCCGGCGTCCGGCGCCACCGTCTCGACGGTCGCGGAGTTGGAGATCACCTTCCAGTCGGCGGGGGACGTGACGTGTACGTCGAACGTCGCCTTCAGGTCGGGCTGGTCGAAGCAGGCGAACATGCGCTTGGCGTCGGCGGTCTCGAACTGCGAGTACAGGTACACCGCGTCGTCGGTCGGGTCCACGAAGCGGTGTAGCCCTTCACCGGTGTGCGAATACGCGCAGTCGGCCTCGACCACCAGTTCGTTGCGTTCCGCGAGATCGGTGAGTGTGATGCCGGTGGACTCGTCGTAGTTCGACACGTCGACGGGGGAGCCGTTCAGCGTGGCCGAATGCACACGGGCCGCGACGATGTCGACGAACGTGGACGCGCCGGGGGTGGCCCCGAACGTGACGGTGGTGCGAGAGGAGAACGTCTCGACTCCGGGCTGAAGTGTCGTCTCGACTCCGGGCTGACCTGTCCCGTCGGTGAGGTCGAGTTCGATCAGATAGTTGTCGACGGTCAGCAGTCCGGCTCGTTCGGCTGCCTGTTCGCGGGTCAGGTTCGGTGGGGCCACAGAGGTCTCCTCGTGATCGGCGGCGGTGCTCGTACTCGATGCTGCCATCCCATCACGAGTGGGCCGGGGGTGTTAACCGGACAGGTCGGCCAACGGCACCCCGGGGTCGGCCAGGCGGTCGGGATCGACCGGGGCGGACGACGACACCAGTTTCTTGATCTGATCGGTGACATCCCAGATGTTGACGTTCATGCCGGCGAGGACGTGGTTGTCCGCGTCGAGCCAGAAGGCCACGAACTCGCGTGCGGCGAAATCGCCGCGCACGACCACTCGGTCGTACGAATCGTGCGGGGCGTACCCCACATACTCCATGCCCAGATCGAACTGGTCGGTGAAGAAGTACGGCAGGTTCCCGTATTCCGCCTCGTGCCCGAGCATGGTGGCGGCGGCCACGGCCGGCTGGTTGAGCGCGTTCGCCCAGTGCTCGACCCGGATGCGGGTGCCGAGCTGCGGATGCTGTTGCGCGGCGATGTCGCCCACCGCGACGACGTCGGGGTCGCTGGTCTGCAACCCGGCGTCGACGAGAACGCCGCCGTCGACGTCGAGTCCGGCCCGCTCCGCGATCTCGATGTTGGGTGCCGCACCGACGGCGACGAGGACCGCGTCGGCGGGCAGGACGGTGCCGTCGCCCAGCCGAACCCCGGTGGCCTTGCCGTCTTCGACGACGATCTCCTCGACCGTCGCGCCGAGGTGCAGTTGAACGCCGTGCTCGCGGTGGAGTTCGGCGAAGACCGAGCCGATCTCGGGGCCGAGGGAGCCGAGCAGGGGAACTTCGGCGGCTTCCACCACCGTCACGTCGGCGCCCTTCTCCCGCGCGGAGGCACCCACCTCGAGACCGATCCAGCCGGCGCCGATCACCACGAGTCGTCGGCCACCGGCGACCGCCTCGATGAGCTTGTCCGATTCGTCGATGGTGCGGAGGTAGTGGACGCCCTCGGCGTCGGACCCGGAGATCGGTGGGCGGCGCGAGCGCGAACCGGTGGCGAGGGCGAGCTTGTCGTATCCCAGCGTGGAACCGTCCGGCAGCGTCACGGTGTGGGCGGCGAGGTCGAGGGCGGTGGCGGTGGTGCCGAGCCGCAGGTCCACGTGATGGTCGCGGTACCAGTCGCCGTGGTGGACGGTGAAGTCGCCGAGTGCCTTCTTGCCTGCGAAGTGTTCCTTTGACAGCGGAGGTCGCTCGTAGGGAAGATGTTCCTCCTCCGACAGGAGGATGATCGATCCGTCGAAATCCTTGTCACGCAATGCTTCTGCCGTCTTCGCTCCGGCGAGGCCGCCGCCGACGACGACGAACGTGCGAGTGGAGGACATGTGAGGATGCTCCCTTCCGGTCGACCACTTTCGACCCTACTGCCGCGAGCGGGGTCTCCGGGAAGGATTGCCGGAGGGGAGGTGTTGACTGGACGGGAATGTGTACATCACCGAGAAGGAGCATCACGTGAGTGCTGGGACGAACGCCGGGACCGCCAAGGACGTCGCTGATTTCTGGTTCGACCCACTGTGCCCGTGGTGCTGGATCACCTCGCGATGGATCCTCGAGGCCACGCAGGTGCGTGACCTGGAGGCGAACTTCCACGTGATGAGCCTGGCCGTCCTCAACGAGGGCCGGGATCTGCCGGAGGAATACCGCGAGCTCATGACCAAGGCGTGGGGCCCGGTGCGGGTGCTGATCGCGGCCGCGCAGAAGCACGGCGACGAGATCCTGCTGCCGCTGTACACCGCGATGGGCACGCTCATCCACAACGAGGGCAACAAGGACTTCGGCGACGTGATCGTCAAGTCGCTCGCCGAGGTCGGGCTGCCGGCCGAACTGGCCGAGGCCGCCGAATCGGAGGAGTTCGACGCCGCACTGCGCGAGAGTCACGCCGCAGGCATGGACGCCGTCGGACCGGACGTGGGAACCCCGACCATCCACGTCAACGGTGTCGCGTTCTTCGGCCCGGTCCTGTCGCGGATTCCCCGCGGCGAGGACGCGGGCAAGGTGTGGGACGGTGCGGTCGCGCTGGCCGGCTACCCGCACTTCTTCGAACTCAAGCGCACCCGGACCGAGGACCCCCAGTTCGACTGAGCCCCGTCCCGGGCACGGTCACCGAGTGACGGGCCCGGCCGGGTCGGCCGCGTACCGCAGTAGCTGCGGATCGCGGTAGATCTGGCCGGGTTTGACGAACAGGTGACCGTGCCGGGTCCTGTTCCGCAGGGCGGCGGCGCGCCAGGTCAGCACCGGATGTCCCGACAGCAGATTCACGAACCACGGAAAGAACCCGCGTTCGGTGGTGGCCCGGTCGGCGAGTTCGTCGAAGCCGACGTTGCTCACGAGGTATTTGCCCGCGCCGAGAACGCCCATCGCGCCGCGGGCGCCCTGGGGCCGCACACAGTAGCCGTGATTGTCTGCGGTGTATTCCATCGATCGGAACAGCGCCGACCCGACGACAGGAATGTAGTTGGCGGCGAACTGTCCCAGTTGCCGCCAGTAGGAGGCGTGACCGGCCGCGATGTGACCGACCTCGTGGCCGATGATGAAGGCGAGGGCGTCGGGCTCGCGGGCCTCGCCGCCGATCTCGAACAGATCGCTGTACACCACGACGAAGCGGCGGAAGCCGTGTCCGGATGCGAACGCGTTGATCCGGCCGTTCCCGAGCACGACGTACGCGTCGGGCGGTTCGGTCATCCCGAACCGCGCAGCCGCCTCGGCCACCATCCGATAACCGTCGGGGAACTGGGTGGGCGTCATCTTGATCCCGTTCACCTGCTGCGAGCCGTAGAGCTGGCCGCGGCCGACGGCGATGAGGATCGGTGCGATCAGCACGATGAGCACCCAGGTGGACACCACGCCGAGGAAGAGTGCCGCGATCGCCGCGACGTAGGCGACCACGGTGAGAACGATCGCCGCCACGAGCAGCGGGATCTCCCACGAGTGCCGGGCGGGCCTGTCGTGCGGCATGAGGCCCGGCAACGGGACGGGAGGATTCCATCCCGTCCCGCCACTCCACTGGTGCTGCGCGGGGGCCTGCCGATGTCCCGGATACGCCTGTCCCCAGTTCTGTCCGTTGTCGGGATACATGCTGATCACGATAAGCGTCCCGGGCCCCTGACACGATTCGCGAGGACGCCTGACAGAATCACCAGTCATGCGCGTATACCTGGGTGCCGACCATGCCGGATTCGAACGTAAGAACGAGATCATCGAACACCTGAAGGCCGCGGGCCACGAGACCGTCGACTGCGGCGCTCATGTCTACGACGCCCTCGACGACTACCCCGCCTTCTGCATCGAGACGGCTCGTCGTGTCGTCGCCGACGAGGGCAGCCTCGGCATCGTGCTGGGCGGCAGCGGCAACGGTGAGCAGATCGCCGCGAACAAGGTGAAGGGTGCGCGATGTGCCCTGGCGTGGAGCGTCGAGACCGCGCAGCTGGCCCGCCAGCACAACAACGCTCAGCTGATCGGCCTCGGCGGCCGCATGCACTCCCTCGAGGAGTCCCTCGCGATCGTGGACGCGTTCCTCGCCGCCGAGTGGTCGAACGAGGAGCGCCACCAGCGCCGCATCGACATCCTGTCCGAGTTCGAGAAGACCGGCGTCGCCCCGGCCCTGCCCGAGGCCTGATCGTCCTTGCCCGAAGGTCACACCCTGCACCGGCTGGCCCGGCTGCACCAACGCCGGTTCGCCGGTGCGCCGGTGCGGGTGCTGAGCCCGCAGGGCAGATTCGCCGAGGACGCAGCCCTCGTCGACGGCCGCGTCCTCGTCAAGTCCGAGGCCTGGGGTAAACACCTGTGGCATCACTACGAGTCCGGACTGGTCGTGCACGTCCATCTGGGACTGTACGGAGCGTTCACGGAATCGGCCGTTCCGATGGAACCGCCGGTCGGGCAGGTCAGGATGCGGATGGTCGGCGCCGAATTCGGCACCGACCTCCGCGGTCCGACGGCCTGTGAGGTTCTCCATCCGCCGCAGGTCGCCGCCATCGAGGCGCGGCTGGGACCGGATCCGCTGCGGAAGGACGCCGATCCCGACAAGGCGTGGAAACGCATCTCGGCGTCGAAGACCCCGGTCGGGGCACTGCTGATGGATCAGGCCGTGATCGCGGGCATCGGCAACGTGTACCGGGCGGAGGTCCTGTTCCGGCACGGCATCAACCCCGACCGGCCCGGCCGCGCGCTGTCCCGTGACGAGTGGGACGCGCTGTGGGCCGACCTCGTCGCCCTGATGAAGGTCGGGGTCCGCCGCGGCAAGATGCACGTCGTCCGTCCCGAGGACGATCACGGCGATCCGGCGTATGCGAAGGATCGTCCCCGGACGTACGTCTACCGGCGGGCGGGATCACCGTGCCGGATCTGCGGCACCCCGGTGGCCCACTCGGTCATGAAGGGCCGCAACCTCTTCTGGTGCCCGAGTTGCCAGCCCTCCTGACGGCCGGCTAGAAGTCGAACCCACCACCGAAGTCGAACCCGCCGCCGTCTCCGCCGCCACCGAAGTCGAATCCGCCGCCGTCGCCACCGGCGTCCCCGCCCATGTCGCCGCCGCCGTCCGCGCCTGCGTCACCGCCGTCGCCACCGCCGTCTGCGCCCGCGTCACCGGTGTCCTGGGACGCGTCGCCCGCTCCGCTCTCGAAGCCCTGTGCGTCGTACCCCACTCCGGCCATCCCGGAGAACATCGCCGAGAACAGGAACATCGAGCCCAGGCCCCACGCGCCTGCGACGAGAGCGGGCTTCCACCACGGCTCCGAGTACCAGCCGGCCGGAACCGGGCGTCCCGCGACGCGGCCGCCGGGATAGTAGTTCGGTGTCTTCGACGACGGGTTCGGCGACGCCGCGACCTGCCGCCCCTCGAACTCGACCTCACGGTCCTCGGTGACCGCGCCCGCGGACTTCTGGCCGTCGATGGACGGAATCTCCGGGCCGGGGTCCATGCCCATGGCCGTGCGGGCGGCGCGGATGTAGTAGAGACCCTCGAGTGCCGTCTGCTTGGCGAGCCGCGCCTGGACGGGCGTCGTGGCCTGATCGATCTGGGAGCCGGCGGCGGTGTAACGCTCGGACGCGTCGGCGAGTGCCTGCTGGGAGGCGGTATCGGATCCGGTGAGGCTGTACACCTGTCCGCCGAGCCGTTCGATGGCCTGGCGCGCGTCTGCCTTGGCGTCCTCGAGCTGGTTCGCGGTCTGCCCGGCGCGGTTGCTGCGGCTCCTCACCACCAGGAAGGCGACCGCCGCCACGATCACGAGAATGAGTAGCAGTTCCACGGTGGGCCTCCGGAGTTCTCGCGGACCGCCGGCTGCGGAGCTGCAACATCCACGAGTAGGGGACGAATCGGACATCTCCCAGAGTACTGACCGAAATCGTGGTTACGCGCTCGGCGAACGGGGGAGCGGTCCCGTGGAGGGCGAGTGGGGCCGCGTCCATCGTCCATGTGACGCATGTCATAGCGGATGCGGTCTCTGCGGCCGCCCTCGAATATGAAAAAAGGAGCGCTCCCTGGGGTGGGAACGCTCCTGTGTGGAGGGGATGACGGGAATCGAACCCGCGTAATCAGTTTGGAAGACTGAGGCTCTACCATTGAGCTACATCCCCGTGCATACGACTACCTGGGATCGCCATGCATGTCGTCTGCGATGAGTGACTGTACCCAACCTCGCTTTGGATTTCATAATCGGGGGGCCGTAGGATTCTTCCTCGGGTCCTCGCGAGGTTGGCGAGAGCCGGCTTCGACCGGGGTGTAGCGCAGCTTGGTAGCGCATCCGCTTTGGGAGCGGAGGGTCGCAGGTTCAAATCCTGTCACCCCGACCAGAACCACAGGGCAGGTAACTGCCGCACAGAAAAGCACGACCAGACGAAGGAGCCAGTCCGTGAAGAGCACCGTCGAGCAGCTCAGCCCGACGCGAGTCCGTATCAACGTTGAGGTGCCCTTCGAGGAGCTCAAGCCTGATTTCGACAAGGCCTACAAGGCCCTCGCGCAACAGATCCGTCTCCCCGGCTTCCGTCCGGGCAAGGCACCGGCCAAGTTGCTCGAAGCCCGTGTCGGTCGTGGCGCAGTCCTGGAGCAGGTCGTCAACGACGCACTCCCGTCCCGCTACTCCGAGGCCGTCACCAGCGCCTCGGTGAAGGCGATCGGTCAGCCCGAGATCGAGATCACGAAGATCGAGGACGGCGAGCTCCTCGAGTTCACCGCCGAGGTCGACGTCCGTCCCGAGATCACGCTGCCCGACTACAGCGAGCTGAGCGTCACCGTCGATCCGATCGAGATCACCGACGAGGCCGTCGAGGAGCAGCTCCTGTCGCTGCGTCAGCGCTTCGGCACCCTCACCGGTGTCGAGCGTGCGGTCGAGGACGGAGACTTCATCTCCATCGACCTGTCGGCCACCGTCGACGGTGAGGCCGTTCCCGAGGCCACCGCGAGCGGTCTGTCGCACGAGGTCGGTTCGGGTCAGCTCATCGAGGGCCTCGACGAGGCCGTCGTCGGCGTCAAGGCCGGCGAGTCCAAGGAGTTCACCTCGACGCTCGTCGCCGGTGACCACGCGGGCAAGGAAGCTGTCGTCACCGTCACCGTCGGCACCGTCAAGGAGCGCGAGCTGCCTGCCGAGGACGACGAGTTCGCTCAGCTGGCAAGCGAGTTCGACACCCTCGACGAGCTGAAGGCCGACCTGCGTGAGCGCGTCGGACGCGTCCGTAAGGTCGAGCAGGCCGGTCAGATCCGCGACAAGGTCCTCGAGACCCTGCTCGAGACCGTCGAGGTCCCGCTGCCCGAGGCCGTCGTCAAGGCCGAGGTCGACGCTGCACTGCACGACGCCGTGCACGGTCTCGACCACGACGAGGAAGCGCTGAACAAGCTCCTCGAGGAGCAGGGCACGAGCCGCGAAGAGTTCGACAAGGACGCCAAGGAGAGCGCCGAGCGCTCGGTGAAGACCCAGCTGCTGCTGGACGCCATCGCCGACGCCTCCGACGTCACCGTCGGCCAGGACGAGCTCACCGAGCGCATCCTGTTCCAGGCGCAGCGCTACGGCATGGCCCCCGAGCAGTTCATCCAGCAGATCCAGCAGGCCGGCCAGCTCGGCGCCGTCTTCGCGGACGTGCGTCGGGGCAAGGCTCTCGCCGGTGTCGTCGAGCAGGCCACCGTCACCGACACCTCGGGTGCCGCTGTCGACACAGCCGAACTGTTCGGCAACGGTGAGGGCGACGCCGAGGAGGCTGCGTCCACGGACGAGGCTGCGTCGGATTCCGCCGAGGGCGAAGACCAGAAGTAATGCTGGTCGCGGGATGTTTCTCTCGCGTTCGGCTGTGAGTTGTTTTCCGCTTTGAGCGAAGTAGGGCGGCACCGGGACTCCGGTGCCGCCCTCCTTCGTTAGTGTCTGTGTCAGCAATCAACGATTTACGGAGAAGGCAGGTACCGTGACTTCCAATCACCTGGAGACTTTGCAGAGTCCCGCCATGACTTCAGCCACCGCTGGGTTGAACCTCAGCGACTCGGTGTACGAACGCCTGCTGCGCGAGCGCATCATCTTCCTCGGTACCCAGGTCGACGACGACATCGCGAACAAGCTGTGCGCTCAGATCCTGCTGCTGTCGGCAGAGGATCCCAGCCGGGACATCTCCCTCTACATCAACTCGCCCGGCGGTTCGGTCAGCGCCGGCATGGCGATCTTCGACACGATGCAGTTTGCCGAGTGCGACGTCGCGACGTTCGGAATGGGTCTGGCCGCGTCGATGGGTCAGTTCCTGCTCTCCGCCGGCGCCAAGGGCAAGCGGTACGCGCTCCCGCACGCGCGGATCATGATGCACCAGCCGTCCGCCGGAATCGGTGGTACCGCCAGTGACATCGCGATCATGGCCGAGCAGTTCGCGCACACCAAGCGCGAAATGGCCGAGCTGATCGCCGAGCACACCGGTCAGACGGTCGAGCAGATCACCGCCGATTCGGATCGTGACCGCTGGTTCACCGCCCAGCAGGCTCTCGAATACGGTTTCGTCGACCACGTCGTCTCCCGGGCGGCGCAGGCGGGCGGGACGGGGCTGTAGTGGCCCGGCTTCCTCACTGACCGCTCCCACACATCCTTTGGAGAACTGATGACCAACCTGTTCGATCCCCGCAGCCTGGGAGGCCAGGCGCCCGCAGGCCCCGAGTCTCGCTACATCCTGCCGTCGTTCATCGAGCACTCGAGCTACGGCGTCAAGGAGTCCAACCCGTACAACAAGCTGTTCGAGGAACGCATCATCTTCCTCGGCGTGCAGGTGGACGACGCGTCGGCCAACGACGTGATGGCTCAGCTGCTCGTTCTCGAGTCGCTGGACCCCGATCGCGACATCACCATGTACATCAACTCGCCGGGTGGCTCGTTCACCTCGCTGATGGCGATCTACGACACCATGCAGTACGTCCGCGCCGACATCACGACGGTGTGCCTCGGCCAGGCGGCCTCGGCTGCCGCGGTGCTGCTGGCGGCCGGTAGCCCCGGCAAGCGTCTCGCCCTGCCGAACGCTCGTGTCCTCATCCATCAGCCCGCCACCGGCGGCATCCAGGGTCAGGTCTCCGACCTCGAGATCCAGGCTGCCGAGATCGAGCGGATGCGTCGCCTGATGGAGACCACCCTCGCGAAGCACACCGGCAAGGATGCCGACGTGATCCGCAAGGACACCGATCGCGACAAGATCCTCACGGCCGCCGAGGCCAAGGAATACGGAATCATCGACGACGTGCTCGAGTACCGCAAACTCAGCGCCCAGAAGTGATTTCCTGCCGCCCCGGCTCGGGCGACACGCCGTTACGGCGCGGTTGCCGCGAGCCGGGTGCGGGATCGGCAAGGCTGGCTTTCCCGGAAGATCGGTGCGCGAATCACCGACAACCAGTCGACCTCGCTCGCGATCTGCGGGTACGGTCACATAACGGGCTTTCGTTTTCGGTCGGTGCGCGCACGGCGTGGGATCGGTTCGATGGTTGCACGTAGACGAAGGAAGTAGGGACCTGACGAGATGGCACGCATCGGTGACGGCGGGGATCTGCTCAAGTGCTCTTTCTGCGGTAAGAGCCAGAAGCAGGTCAAGAAGCTCATTGCGGGGCCTGGGGTGTACATCTGCGACGAGTGCATCGACCTGTGCAACGAGATCATCGAAGAGGAGCTGGCCGAGTCCAGCGAGGTGAAGCTCGACGAGCTGCCGAAGCCGGCCGAGATCCGGGATTTCCTCGAGAATTACGTGATCGGCCAGGATGCCGCCAAGCGGACTCTCGCCGTTGCGGTCTACAACCACTACAAGCGCATCCAGGCCGGTGACAAGGGTCGTGATGCGCGCGGCGAGACGGTCGAGCTGGCGAAGTCGAACATTCTCATGCTCGGTCCCACGGGCTGCGGCAAGACGTATTTGGCTCAGACGCTGGCGAAGATGCTCAACGTCCCGTTCGCGATCGCCGATGCGACGGCGCTCACCGAAGCCGGCTATGTCGGTGAGGATGTCGAGAACATCCTCCTCAAGCTGATCCAGGCCGCCGACTACGACGTCAAGCGCGCCGAGACCGGCATCATCTACATCGACGAGGTCGACAAGATCGCCCGCAAGAGCGAGAACCCGTCGATCACGCGGGACGTGTCCGGTGAGGGTGTGCAGCAGGCTCTGCTGAAGATTCTCGAGGGCACGCAGGCCAGCGTGCCGCCGCAGGGCGGTCGCAAGCACCCGCATCAGGAGTTCATCCAGATCGACACGACGAACGTCCTGTTCATCGTGGCGGGCGCGTTCGCCGGCCTCGAGCGGATCGTGTCCGATCGCGTGGGTAAGCGCGGCATCGGTTTCGGCGCCGAGGTGCGGTCGAAGGCGGAGATCGACACGCAGGACCACTTCGCAGAGGTCATGCCGGAAGACCTGATCAAGTTCGGGCTGATCCCCGAGTTCATCGGACGTCTGCCGGTCGTGGCGTCGGTGACGAACCTGGACAAGGAATCGCTCGTCCAGATCCTGTCCGAGCCGAAGAACGCGCTGGTCAAGCAGTACAACCGGTTGTTCGACATGGACGGCGTGGAGTTGGAGTTCACCACGGACGCGCTCGAGGCCATCGCCGACCAGGCGATCCTCCGCGGCACCGGTGCTCGTGGACTCCGCGCGATCATGGAGGAAGTCCTCCTGCCGGTCATGTACGACATCCCGAGCCGTGACGACGTCGAGAAGGTCGTGGTCAGCGCCGAGACGGTCAACGACAACGTGCTTCCGACCATCGTTCCGCGCAAGCCGGAGCGGGGAGAACGCCGAGACAAGTCCGCCTAGGCGGGAGCGCGCTGTATCCTGGGTGCGAACTAACTCACTAGTTCGTACAAATGGAGGTAATGCGCGCGATGACCGCTCCCGGACCGATCTTTGTTCTCAACGGCCCCAACCTGAACCTGCTGGGGCAGCGGCAGCCCGAGGTGTACGGGCGGGAGACGCTCGACGATGTCGTGGAGTTGTGCCGCACGGCTGCCGCGAAAGCTGGACGTGAGATCGTCGCGCGGCAGTCCAATCACGAGGGCCACCTGATCGACTGGGTGCACGAGGCCCGGACCACGGCGTCGGGCGTCGTGATCAACCCCGGCGGTTTCACGCACACGTCGGTGGCGCTGCGCGACGCCCTGGTGACGCTCGAGGTGCCGCTCGTCGAGGTGCACATCAGCAACGTGCACGCCCGCGAGGAATTCCGGCACCACTCGTACGTGTCCGGGGTCGCGACCGGTGTGATCGCCGGACTCGGAATCCTCGGCTATGCGCTGGCCGTCGACTTCATCTGCAACAAGGGCTGACGCCGCCATGGGACGACAGGTTCGTACGAGCGTTGCCACGGTATCCCTGAGCGGATCGCTGGAGGAGAAGGTCACCGCGATCGCGGCGGCCGGGTTCGACGGATTCGAGGTGTTCGAACCCGATTTCGTGAGCTCGCCGTGGTCGCCGCGTGAGCTGGCTTCCCGCGCAGCGGATCTCGGACTCACCCTCGATCTGTATCAGCCGTTCCGCGATCTGGACTCCGTGGACGACACGACGTTCGCGCGCAACCTGATCCGAGCCGAGCGCAAGTTCGACATCATGGAGCAGCTCGGCTGCGACATCCTGCTGGTCTGCTCGTCGCCGTTGCCCGAGGCGGTGCGGGACGACGCTCGCCTGACCGAGCAACTCCACACTCTCGCCGAGCGTGCACACAGCCGGGGACTCCGCATCGCCTACGAGGCGCTGGCCTGGGGCACGCACGTCAACACGTACCGGCACGCGTGGAAGATCGTGCAGGACGCGGACCATCCTGCCCTCGGTACCTGCCTCGACAGCTTCCACATCCTCTCCCGCGGCGACGACCCGTCCGGCATCCGCGACATCCCGGGGGAGAAGATCTTCTTCCTCCAACTCGCCGACGCGCCCCGCATGTCGATGGACATCCTGCAGTGGAGCCGGCACCACCGGAACTTCCCGGGGCAGGGCAACTTCGATCTCGCGACGTTCGGCGCGCACGTCCAGGCCGCTGGATACACCGGACCGTGGTCGCTCGAGATCTTCAACGACACGTTCCGGCAGTCGTCCACGGGGCGCACGGCCGCCGACGCGCACCGCTCGCTGCTGTACCTCCAGGAGGAGGTCGCACGCGTGCAGGCCGAGCGCGGTGAGGACACCGGTCGCGGCCTGACGCTGTTCGAGCCGCCGCCGCGCGCACCCCTCGAAGGCATCGTGTCGCTCCGGCTCGCGGCCGGTCCGGGCAAGGATTCCGACCTTCGGCAGGCGCTGCAGCACATCGGATTCCGTCTGGTTGGCCGGCACCGCAGCCACGACCTCCAGTTGTGGCGGCACGGCCGGATGACCATCGTGGTCGATGCGACCGCGGGCACGGTGTGGACCGCTCCGGGTCTGCCTGCGCACCTGCCGGTGCTCACCCAGATCGGTATCCGGTCGAGCGATCCCGACGCGTGGGGTGAGCGCGCCGCGGCGCTCGAGGTCCCGGTGCACGAGGTCCTGTTGCCCGGTGTCGACACCGCACCCGAATCGGATGTGGTGCGTCTCAAGATCACCGACGCGACGTCGCTGGATCTGCGCGGCCCGGGCAGCGCCGCGTCGTGGCAGTCGGCGTTCGATCTGTATCCGACGGAGTCGCGCTGGCAGGATGAGGTGCCCGTCTTCACCGGTGTCGATCACGTGGCGCTCGCCGTACCGTCCGACAACTGGGACGGCATCATGCTGCTGCTCCGTTCGGTGTTCGCGATGGCGCCGCACGAGGGCCTCGATGTCACCGACGCGGTCGGAATGATGCGCAGTCAGGCGCTGACGATGGATCAGACGGGTGCGGACGGCGTCGACCGTCCGCTGCGCATCTCCCTGAACATGGTTCCGGGTGCGGTGTCGGGCAACTCCCACATCGCCGCGGCTCGGCGCGGCGGCATCAGTCACGTCGCGTTCTCGTGCACGGACATTTTCACCGCCGCCGCGACCATGCAGTCCAACGGGTTCGAGCCCCTCGTGATTTCGCCGAACTACTACGACGACCTCGAGGCCCGCTTCGGGCTCTCCCGCGAACTCCTGGACCGGATGATCGGGTCGGGCATCATGTACGACCGTGATGCGCACGGCGAGTTCTTCCATCTGTTCACCCAGACGGTGGGCGCCGACCTGTTCTTCGAGGTGGTGCAACGCGTCGGCGGTTACGAGGGATACGGGGATGCGAACTCCGCGATGCGTTTGGCGGCCCAGTTGCGGGCGGCTGGCTGAGCGGTCGATTCGAAGGTCACGGAGCCCGCGGTCACGACCGCGGGCTCCGTGACTTCGGACACTTTTGGAGCGGGACCACTGTCGTCGATGTGGGCCCACGGGGTGCATGTGACTGATGAGGTCGAGTAATCCAGTTCGAGACCTTGACCTCGTCCGAGTGTGTCAATGCGACGCGCAGGATTCAGCCCGATCCGTACTAACCTGTGTCGAAACCGTGACCGTTTCGTTATCGATCACGAACTCGACAGAGGAATGTGGTTTTGGCTCTACACCCGAACACCGTCCCGCAAGCCCGGCGCACCCGGCGCCTCCGTTCGACGAAGACCTCCCGTAGACGGCTGGTCGCGACCTCGCTGGCGGCCGCTGCACTGCTCGCATCCGGGGGGATCGCCTCCGCGGCCACCGGTGAGGTAGCGCAGGCGTCGACCGAGACGGGCATGTCCCTCTCGACGCCGCCCCAGTTCCTACAGGTCACGCGCCCGGTACCCGTCGACTACGCCGAGCAACTCCAGCGCGGCGCCCAGCGTGAGGTCGAGCGGCTGGCGTTCGAGAAGGCCGAGGTCGAGCGGCTGGCTCGCGAGGCCGCCGAACAGGCCGCGCGTCAGGCTGCGGCGGAGGAAGCGGCACGTCGACCCGCCGTGCTGGTCCCGGCCGTCGGCAGCTTCACCTCAGGCTTCGGCCCGCGGTGGGGCACGAACCACAACGGGATCGACATCGCGAACTCCATCGGCACCCCGATCAAGGCTGTCACCAACGGCACCGTGATCGAGAGCGGTCCGGCGTCGGGATTCGGGTTGTGGGTCCGCATCCAGCAGGACGACGGCACCACCGGCGTGTACGGCCACATCGACACTTCACTGGTGTCGGTCGGGCAGCAGGTCCGGGCCGGCGACCAGATCGCCACCATGGGCAACCGGGGTCAGTCGACCGGACCGCACCTGCACTACGAGGTGTGGGCGGTCAACGGAACCAAGATCGATCCGGCGGGCTGGTTCCAATCGCGCGGCGTCCCCGTCCCCCAGGGGCAGGGCTAGGCGCGGGCGAGTCGCCGATCCACGCCGTCACGGCTGGTTGTACGGGGTGACCACCCGGATGGGTGACGCCGCGGTCGCGACTCCACCGAGCGCGCCCCGGGCCTGCAGCAGCATGCGGCACGCCAGATGGGCGTCGGCCCGGAGGTCGTGGTGCAGCACCGCGGAGAGCGTGCCCGCGCGCAGCAGCCCCGTGTTGTCCTCGTCGAGGTCGTGGGCGATGAACACGCGGCAGGCGCGGCCGGTGCGTTCGAATGCGCGGGTCGTGGCCACGTTGCCGCCGCCGATCGAGTAGACGGCCGCGATGTCCGGGTTCTGTTCGAGGGCCCGGAGGACGAGGCTCTCGATGGTCGCGTCCAGCCCGTCGCTCTCGGCGATGTCGATCACCGCACGGTCGGTGCCGAAACTTCGCAGTGCGGCGCGGAACCCCATCTCCCGTTCCTCCTCGCCCCGGAAGGCGTTGCTGCTCAGCGTGATCAGGACGGTGGACGACACCTCGCCGAGCCACTGGTCGACGAGATAGGCGGCGGTCGCCCCCGCGGCCCGGTTGTCGATCCCGACGTAGCCGGCCCGCGAGCTGCCCGGCACGTCGGTGGCATAGGTGACCACCGGGATCCCCGCCGCGGTGAGCCGGTCGATGGCCTCGACGACCTCGACGGAGTCGGGCGCCTTGACGATCACGCCCTGCGTGCCGCGGGCCCCGATCCGATCAAGGGTCTCGACCATCGCGGGTGTGGAGCCGGTTTCCCGGAAATGGAACCGTGAGCGCACGACGGCGGGAGCGAGAGCGGGCAGTTCCGCCTCCACGGCCGCGCGGAACGCGGTGGTGAAACGCTCGGGTGACTGCATGACGACGTCGACGAGGAACTTGCGCCCACTCAGCTTGAGCTGAGTGCGTTGTTTGTCGAGATCGCGGATCGCCTGCTGCACTTCCGCTCTCGTCGATTCCCGTACTCCGGGGCGTTCGTGGAGCACGCGGTCGACGGTCGCCTCGCTCAATCCCGACTGCTGGGCGATCTCACGGACCTTGTAGCGGTGCTTCACGGCCGGCTCCTGAGGTGAAAATGATGGATTTCTGCTGTTGTTCGGCGCTCACATCACCGCAAGACTATCCCCATGACCATCACGACTCCTCCGCCGACCGGCCGGCGTGAGTGGATCCGCGACTCCGACTGTGACCTCGACTCGTTTCGCGCGTCCACTGACCGCTCGACGAACCTCGCCGACTACCCGTTCGCTCACTCCGTGGAACGGAACGTCCTGCTGTACCGCAGTGACTCGCTGATGCCCCACCTCGACGACGAGCAGTCCCGCCGCGCGGTGCAGACCGAACTCGTGCGCGCGCTCACCGACGGCCCCGGAATCGTGTTGTTCCAGAACGCCTTCAACGATCTCGCGGTGGTGGATCGCGCCACGGAGCAATTCGACCTCCTCATCGCGCAGCAGCACGCGTCGGGTGGCGTGGTAGGTGACCACTTCGGCAAGGCGGGCGACAACGACCGCATCTGGAACGCCGCGCAGAAGCTGGCTCTCGGCACCCCGCAGGTGTTCGCCGAGTACTACTCCAACGACATTCTCGCGCTGATCTGCCAGAGCTGGCTGGGGCCGCTGTATCAGGTGACGTCGCAGGTCAACGTGGTCAACCCCGGCAGTGCCGCGCAGGTGCCGCATCGGGACTACCACCTCGGCATCGTGCCCCGGGACGAGCTGACCGAGTATCCGGCCCACCTGCACCGGATGTCGGCCACCTTGACACTGCAGGGCGCGGTGGCGCACTGCGACATGCCCGTCGAGAGCGGACCCACCCTGTATCTGCCGTACTCGCACCTGTTCGAGGCGGGCTACCTGGCGTTCTCCCGGCCGGAGTTCGTCGAGTTCTTCCGCGACAATCATGTTCAGCTGCCGCTGCGGAAAGGCGACGCGGTGTTCTTCAACCCGGCGCTCTACCACGGTGCAGGCCACAACCGTTCGGACGCGATCCGGCGGACGGCCAATCTGCTGCAGATCTCGTCGCCGTTCGGCCGGGCGATGGAGGTGCTGGACCGGGAGGCGATGGCGAACGTCGTATATCCGGCCCTGCTGGCACGGCAGAGTGCCGGAGCGAGCGAGCGCACCCTCCGCAATGCCGTCGTCGCGACGGCTGAGTGCTACCCGTTCCCCACCAACCTCGACCACGATCAGCCGGTGCACAGTCTCGCGCCGGCCACTCAGGTGGACACGGTGTGGGGAGCATTGCGGGCAAACGCCGATCCGGCGGTGCTCGCCGAGCGTCTGGCCGAGCAGACCACCCGGCGGCAGCCGTGAGCGGGATTGTCGACACGGCCACACTGTCACTACAACAGCACCGTCCGGTGCGATGGGATGAAACACGACGATGACGATTCGACTTGCAGGCGCACCGATTTCGTGGGGAGTGTGTGAGGTGGAAGGCTGGGGCCACCAGCTCGACCCCGACCGGGTGCTCACCGAAATGCGTGGCGCCGGCCTCGCTGCCACCGAACTCGGTCCGGACGGATTCCTCCCGTCGGATCCGCACGAGCTGACGAACACGCTCGCCCGTTACGACATGACTGCGGTCGGGGGATTCGTCCCGGTGCTGCTCCACGATCCGGATCAGGACGCTGTCGCTGCTGTCGGCGGGGCGATCGACTCACTCCTCGCGTCGGGGTCGGAGGTGATGGTCCTGGCGGCGGTGACGGGAGCCGTCGGTTACGATTCGCGACCGGAACTCGACGACTCGGGATGGAAGACGTTGTTGCGCAACCTGGACCGCGTGTCGTCGGCCGCTGCCGACCGGGGGCTCCGGGCGGTGATCCACCCCCACGTGGGGACGATGATCGAGAAGCGCGCCGAGGTGGACCGCATCCTGGACGGCTCGTCGATCCCGCTGTGCCTGGACACCGGACACCTGCTGATCGGCGGCACCGACCCCCTCGACCTCGTCACCACGGCCCCCGAGCGGATCGCGCACGCGCACCTGAAGGACGTCGATGCGGCGCTTCTCGGGCGGGTCCGGGCGGGCGAACTCACCTACACCGAGGCCGTCGCGCAGGGAATGTACACGCCACTGGGCACCGGAGACGTGGATATCGCCGGGGTGGTCGAGCGGCTGCAGAATCAGGGTTACGACGGTTGGTACGTCCTCGAACAGGACACCATCCTCGCGTCGGAACCGGAAGGCGAAGGCCCCGTGCGGGACGTCGTCCGGAGCGTCGAATACCTGAGGAGCATCACGCAGTGAGGCCATTGCCTCTGCGCTGAATCGGGGTGCCGGCGGGGACGCGGCTACGACCGGGCCGGACCGGTCGTGCCGCGCACCACCAGGTGGGGGTCGATCACGAAATCCTGCGGGACGAGGTCCTCGTCCTCGAGTCGCCCGATGGCGAACTGCACGGCGCGCCGCGCCAGACCCTCCGTGTCCTGCCGCACGGTGGTGAGGTCGATCCGCGACAACTGTGCCAGGTGGCTGTCGTCGTACCCGACGATCGAGATGTCGCCGGGCACGTCGACGTGGGCGCGGGTGAACACGTCCATGAGGCCGATGGCGCAGCGGTCGTTGCCGGCGAGCACCGCGGTCGGCAGGCGGTCCTCCGCCAGTAGGGTGTTCGCGGCGGCGACACCTGCGTCCTCGGTGTGCTGACCGGGAATGACGCGAATGTGGTCGGAGAGGTCGTGCTTGCGCATCGCCGCGAGGTACGCGCGACGACGCTCGGGTGACCCCGGGTCCGCTCCGCCGTCGACGTGCACGATGTCACGATGTCCCAGTTCGACGAGGTGGTCGACGGACTGCCTGATGCCCTTGGCGTCCGCGGTCCGCACGGTGTCGACGGCGGTGTGGGGGAGTGCGCGGCCGACGACGGTGACGACGGCACGGTCCGCGAGCGTCCGCAGATAGTCGGCCTCGGACAGCGGACCGAGCAGGATCAGGCCTTCGCACCGGTGACTGAGAAGCGCTTCGATCGCCTTGTGTTCGTCCCGGGCGGGTGCGCTCGCGGAGAGCAGGACTTCGTATCCGGCGGCCTCGGCCTCCGCGTAGATGGTTCCGATCAGGTCGGCTTGGAAGGTCTGGTGGACGTCGATGAGCACACCGAGGGTGCGACTGCGCCCACGGGCGAGCATGCGGGCGGCCCGGTCGAGCCGGTAGCCGAGTTCGTCCGCGGCCTGGAGGACGCGTTCCCGCGTCTCGTCGGAGGCGCCGGGTTTGTTGCTGAAGATCAGTGACACGAGGGTGCGCGACACCCCGGCCCGCGTCGCGACATCGGCCATCGTGGGGCGTCGGTGCAGGCCGGCGGGTAGCCGTTCCGCACCGTCGTGCGCGGTGGCTCGATCGTCGAGCATCTCGATCTCCCTCGGTCGCGTAGTCAGGGACATTCTCACGCATCGCGTCATCTGCCCTTGACACCCTCTGTGATTCACATCATAGTAGGTAACTGAAGCGCGTTAGTGAAGCGCTTCAGGTCAGGAGAGAACGCCCCGTCGGCTGCATCGAGCCGAGCGCACTCGGGCGATATCGACACACGTGAACCGATCTTCCGTGTCGCGATGCGTGAGCATTCCCCAGAAAGGCCATACACCTGATGTCGACAACCCACTCGGCTGCCAGTGCCCGCGGAAGCGGCGGCGCTGCGCGTAACGAGCGCAGTCACAAACGCTTCCTGACCAAGCTCACCGTCATCTCCACGCTCGGGGGCCTGCTGTTCGGCTACGACACCGGTGTGATCTCCGGTGCGCTGCTCTACATGAAGGACGAGCTGAACCTCAGCGCGGTCGGCGAAGCCACTGTCGTGAGCTCGCTGCTCTTCCCGGGTGCCGCCGTCGGTGCGCTGCTCGGAGGCCGGTTGTCGGACGCTCTCGGTCGCAAGCGCACGCTCCTCGTCTGCGCGGGACTGTTCCTCGTCGGCGCCCTCGGGTGTGCGATGGCCCCCAACGTGGAGATCATGGTGCTGGCCAGGATCGTCCTCGGACTCGGTGTGGGCGCCGCCGCCGTCACCTGCCCGCTCTACCTGGCCGAGATGGCGCCGGTCGAGCGCCGCGGTCGGATGGTCACCATCAACGAACTGATGATCGTCACCGGTCAGATGCTCGCCTTCTCGATCAACGCGCTACTCGATCACCTGATCGAGGATCCGACGGTGTGGCGGTACATGCTGGCCGTCGCCTCGGTGCCCGCGGTACTCCTGCTGCTCGGCATGCTCGCGCTCCCGGATTCGCCGCGGTGGTACGCGTCGAAGGGCCGGTTCGCCGAAACCCGCAGGACGCTCGAATTGAGCCGCAGCGAGTCGGAGGCCGCAGTCGAGTACGCCAGCATCAGCGTCCACGCCGCCCGCGACCGGAACTCGAAGGTCAGTGGAGCCGTCCACTATCTGCGCGACTATCCCTGGATGCGCCGGATCCTCTGGATCGGCTGCGGTCTGGCCATCGTCCAGCAGGCAACGGGTATCAACACGGTCAACTACTACGCCCCGACGATCCTGGAACAGAGCGGGTTGGGTGTCAGCGCGTCCCTGGTTGCCACCATCGCGGTCGGTGTCACGTCGGTGGTCATGACGATTGTCGGAATCATCCTGCTAGGCTTCGTGAATCGTCGCACGATGCTGCTGACCGGATTCATCGGTGTGGCATCCTCGCAGGCCGCGCTGTCCCTCGTGTTCCTGCTGCCCTCGTCCACCGGCCGCAGCTACATCATCCTCGCCGCGATGATGGTGTTCGTCGCCTTCGTGCAGTGCTTCATCGGAACCTGCGTGTGGTTGCTGCTCTCGGAGATCTTCCCGATGGCCATCCGCGGGTTCGCCATGGGCATCGCGGTCTTCGTGCTCTGGACGACGAACGCCTTGATCTCGTTCGTCTTCCCGATCCTGAACTCGGTCCTCGGATCCACCGGAACCTTCGGCCTGTTCGTCCTCGTCAACCTCATTTCGGTGTACTTCGTGTACCACTTCGTCCCGGAAACCAAGGGTCGCAGCCTCGAAGAGTTGGAGGACCGCCTCGGCGCAGGCAAGCCCGACGCGTCGGCTGCGGGAAGCACCGCCGCCGTCGCCACTCACTGATCGCTGGATCTCAGGCACCGGCGCCGCCGCCTTCGGGTGGTGGTGCCGGTGGGTGGTGGTGTGTGGCCCGCCTCCCGAGCAGGTCGTGTAACAATTTCGCGTCCTGCTGGTCGTGGAGCGCTCGATGAGCAGTCGGAGGGCGCGGGGAGGTCTGCACCGATTGTGGGTGAGGTGAGATCGTCGCCTGCACCGCGCTTTTCCGGATGGCAGCGAGGACCGGCAACGCTTCCTCACCGAGGCACGCACGCAGTTCGATGCTTTCCCGATCGCTCACGGCCCGAATCCTCGACCGCGCCCGTGAGTGCCCGACGAGCCCAGAGACCCCTCAACCACGCACGGGGAGCGGAGCTCCGTTCAGTAGTGCGTCCCTGGCCATCGTCGCGGCCCCGATCCGCTGGGCCGATTCGCCGAGTTGGGTTTCCCGGATACGGGCGAGGGGACGGTGCCCGGAACCGGTTGCGAGAGAGGCGTAGACGTCTCGCGCGTGGTCGAGGAACAGCGGAGCCGAACCGCTGACACCACCGGAGACGACGACGAGATCGGGGTCGTAGACGTCACCGACGATGGCGAGTCCGACGCCCAGCCACCGTGCGAACTCCTCCATGGTGCGCACGGCGAGCGGGTCGCCGTCCCGCGCGGCGCTCGCGATGCGGCGGCCGGTGAGCGATCCCGGGTCGCTCGCGACCTCGCGTGCGAGCAGCGTGGAAGTCGCCGGGTCGGCGGCGAGGAGCTCGATGGCCGTGTCGACGAGAGCTGTTCCGCTGCAATACCGTTCCCAGCACCCCCGTTTACCGCACGCGCACGGTCTGCCGCCCGGCACCACCTGGAGGTGACCCAGCTCGGGGGCGACGCCGTAACTGCCCCGGTAGAGCGTGCCGTGGATGAGCAGAGCCGCACCGATGCCGGTGCCGATCGCGACCATCACGACATTGCGACCACCGGCGGCGGCACCGAACCGGTGCTCCGCCCACGCCGCCGCGTTCGCGTCGTGTTCGAGGACTACCGGCAGTCCGAGCCGGTCACTCAGATCGTTCGCGACCGGCACGTTCTTCCACGGCAGGTGCGGGGCGAATCGCACCGTGGTGAGGTCGGAGCTGATGAATCCGGCCACGGCGAGACCGACGGCGGCGATCCGATGACGGGACGCGAGCTCGCGGACGGCACGGTCGAGCGCGTCCTCGAGGGCTTTCGCCGACTGCGGTGTGGGTGCCTGGACGGAGTCGAGTACCTCGCCGGTGTCGTCGACCACACAGGCACGGATACTGGTACCACCGACGTCGATGCCGACGGCGAGAGCGGAAGCAGGCACGGAGGCGACGGTACTCACCGTGCCGAGGCCGTCGCCGCCTCGGGTACCGCCCGGGAATCTTCCCAGGCGTCGAGCCGGTTGATGGCTGTCCTCGCGACCACCTGTTGCTCCGTGACCGCCAGGTGTCCCCGGGTCCTGCCCAGGAACGACCAGGTCCAGGAGATGGCGGTCGCGAGTCGGCTCTTGAAGCCGACGATGTAGACCAGGTGGATCAGGAGCCAGAGCAGCCAGGCGAGCAGCCCGGTCAGTTGGAGGCGGCCGACCTTCGCGACCGCGTGGAAGCGGGAGATCATGGCCATGCTGCCCTTGTCCGTGTATCGGAACGGGGCGCGTTCGGGCTTGTCGCGACCTTTCCGGTGGGCGCGCACCTCCGCGGCGATCAGCTGCGCGGCGTAGCGGCCGCCCTGGATCGCGACCTGGGCGACGCCGGGAAGGCCGTCGCGGTTCATCATGTCCCCGACGACGAAGACGTTGCTGTGGCCGGGGAGGGTGAGGTCGGGTTCGACGAGGACACGGCCCGCGCGGTCGGTGTCGGCGCCGGTCTGTTCGGCCAGTTGCCGGCCCAGCGGGCTGGCTGCGACGCCGGCGGACCAGATCTTGCAGGCGGCCTCGATCCGCCGCTCCCCGTCCTGGTCGCGGACGGTGAGTCCGTCGTCGTCGACGTCGGTCACCATCGCGCCGAGCTGGATCTCGACGCCGAGATCCTCCAGCGTGTCGGCGGCAGCTCGACGCAGTTTGTCGTCGAAGGACGGGAGCACCGTGGGCGCCGCGTCGAGCAGGATGATCCGCGCGTCACGGGGATCGATGGTGCGGTAGGCGCCGGCGAGAGTGCGGTGTGCGAGCTGGGCGATCTCGCCGGCCATCTCGACTCCGGTGGGCCCGGCGCCGACCACGACGAACGTCAGGAGTCGCGCCCGCTCGGCGGGATCGGTGCTCACCTCGGCGCTTTCGAAGGCGCCGAGGATGCGGCCGCGCAGCTCGAGGGCGTCGTCGATCGTTTTCATTCCGGGTGCGTGCTCGGCGAAATGGTCGTTGCCGAAATAGGATTGGCGGGCGCCCGCCGAGACGACGAGGCTGTCGTACTCGGTGACGGTGGTGCGGCCGCGATGTGTGGAGGTGACGGTCCGATCGGCGACGTCGATCTTCTCGACTCCGCCGATCAGGACGGACGCGTTCTGCTGGTCCTCGAGGACGAGCCGGGTCGCGGGCGCGATCTCACCCTCGGACAGGATTCCCGTCGCCACCTGGTACAGCAACGGCTGGAACAGGTGGTGCGTCGTCCGATCGATCAGAGTGACATCGACGTCCGTCCGTTTCAGGGCCTTGGTGGCGAAGAGGCCGCCGAATCCCGATCCGATGACCACGACCCGATGACGGCGGGCGAGAGAGGTGTCGCTCATGAAGTTCCTTTCGATCGAACGGACTCCGCGCCGGACCGCGGACGGTCCGGCGCGGAGAACCAGGACCTATGCGTTCTGGGGGAAGCCGAGGTTGAGTCCGCCGTGGCTGGGGTCGAGCCAGCGGGTGGTGACGACCTTGCCGCGGGTGAAGAAGTGCACGCCTTCGGTGCCGTGGGCGTGGGTGTCGCCGAAGAGGGAGTTCTTCCAGCCGCCGAAGGAGTAGTACGCCATGGGGACGGGGATGGGGACGTTGATGCCGACCATGCCGACCTCGACCTCGTTCTGGAACCGTCGGGCGGCGCCGCCGTCGTTGGTGAAGATGGCGGTGCCGTTGCCGAACGGGCTCGAGTTCACCAGTTCCAGGGCCTCGTCGTAGGTCTCGACCCGGATCACGGAGAGGACGGGTCCGAAGATTTCGTCGGTGTACACGCTCATGTCGGTGGTGACGTGGTCGATGAGGGTTGGGCCGAGCCAGAACCCGTCCGTGCCGCCATTTGCCTGCACCTGTCGGCCGTCGACGACGATCGTGGCCCCGTCGTTTTCGCCGGCGTCGATGTAGGAGGCGACCTTGTCGCGGTGCACCTTCGTCACCAGCGGTCCCATGTCGGAATCGAGGGTGCCGTCGCCGATCTTCAATGTGTCGGTGCGGTCCTTGATCTTGGCGACGAGTTCGTCGGCGATGTCGCCGACCGCGACCAGGGCGGAGATGGCCATGCAGCGTTCGCCGGCGGAGCCGAAGCCGGCGTTGACCATGGCGTCGGCGGCGAGGTCGAGGTCGGCGTCGGGCAGGACGATGGCGTGGTTCTTCGCCCCACCGAGGGCTTGGACGCGTTTGCCGTGGGCGGTGCCGGTGGCGTAGACGTACTGGGCGATGGGGGTGGATCCGACGAAGCTGATGGCCTTGATGGCGGGGTGGGTGAGCAGTTCGTCGACGGCGGTCTTGTCGCCCTGCAGGACGTTGAACACCCCGGCGGGCAGGCCGGCTTCGGCCCAGAGTTCGGCCATCCAGATCGCGGCGGTGGGGTCCTTCTCGGACGGTTTGAGGACGACGGTGTTGCCGGCGGCGATGGCGATGGGGAAGAACCACATCGGGACCATGGCGGGGAAGTTGAACGGGGAGATGATCGCGACCGGGCCGACGGGCTGGCGGAGGGAGGTGACGTCGATGTTGGTGGAGGCGTTTTCGGTCATGCCGCCCTTGAGTAGGTGCGCGATGCCGCAGGCGAATTCGACGACTTCCTGGCCGCGGGAGACCTCGCCGAGGGCGTCGGAGACGACCTTGCCGTGCTCGGCGGTGATGATCTCGGCCAACTCGCCCTTGCGGGCGTTGAGCAGTTCCCGGAAGTTGAAGATCACCTGGGTGCGTTTGGCGAGGGAGGTGTCGCGCCAGGCGGGGAACGCGGCGGCGGCGTCGTCGATCACGGCGCGGGCGTCCTCGACGCTGGCGAGGGCGACCTGACCGGTGACGGCACCGGTCGCCGGGTTGGTGACCGGTGCGGTGTTGCCGCTGGTACCGGCGAAACCCTTGCCGTCGGACCAGTGTGCGATTTCGCGAGTGATGTTGGTGCTCATGTGTTGTCCTTTCACCGCGTGCGCGCGATGTAATCCTTCATGGTCTTCAGTTGGTAGCGGGAGACGTCGTGAGCGTTCTCGTCTTCGGCGAAAACGCTGGACACCATCACGGTGTCGGGTTTGTCGTAGAAGCCGAGTTCGCCGAGCCCGCCGAAGAATTCGTCCCAGTCGAGGTCGCCGTCACCGATCTTGAGGTGCTGGTGCACACGCACCGGGTTGCCGGGCGGGTTGGTGATGTACCGCAGTCCGTGGGAGCGGTGGTGATCCATCGTGTCCGCGACGTGGACGAGCCGCAGCATGTCGCCGGCCGCGCGCATGATCTCGAGCATGCCGGCGCCCATGTGGTACGAGTGGCACGCGACGTACACCAGTCCGAAGTTCTTCGAGTTGATGCCGCGGATCATCCGGATGGCGTCCAGACCGTTCTCCACGAAATCGTCGGGGTGCGGGTCGATGCGAACGTCGATGCCTTCACGTTCGATGATGGGGACGAGTTCCTCCATCGACCGGTAGAAGGCGCGCTCCGATTCCTCGGCCTTCTCCGGGCGGCCGCTGAACTCGGTGTTCATCACGTTCACACCGAGGTCGACGGTGATCTGAATGGCGCGCTTCCAGTACCGCACCGCCGCCTCGCGGGCGTCCTCGTCCGGGCCGGACCACCGCAGGACCGGCAACACGGAGGCGATTCCGACGCCCGCGTCGCTGCAGGACTTGCGGAACTGCCGGACCAGTTCGTCGTCGGCCTTCGGGTGGTTGAAGAACGGGATCATGTCGCGATGCGGGGTGAGCTGCAGGTGTTCGAAGCCGAGTTCCGCAACCACGGCCGGCAGTTCGAGCAGCGAGTAGTCGTGGTGGAACGGGGTGGGATCGAGTGCAATCTTCATCGTGATCAGGCTCCCGGAATGGAGGAACGGTCGACCATGTCGACGGCCACGCGCTCGCCGGTCTCGAGTGACTGCACGCCGGCGGCACACACGGCGGCGGCGGCGTAGCCGTCCCACGCACCGGGTCCGTCGACGTAGTTGCCGGTCTCCGCAGCCGTGCGGGCGGCGTTCACCCAGCGCTGGATCTCGACGTCGTAGGCCTGGCCGAAGCGTTCCTTGAACGAGGGGGTGATCTCCCCGCCCCACGCTCCGGCGCCCGAGCGGCCGTTGCCCGCGCCGGTGCCGTACTTGCGGACGAGTCCGACATCGAGCCCGATGAACGCCGAACCCTTCTCGGCGACGATCTCGGTGCGCACCTCGTAGGCGATGCCGGTGGTCACGAAGACCTCGACGTCGACGTGGCGACCGGATTCGGTGGTGAAGAACGCGATCTGGGGATCCTGAAGTCCCTTGGGCGCACCGGGGTTCGCGGCGGGCCGGAGGATGTGGACAGAGGTGATCTCCTCGTCGAACAGGAATCGGGTGACGTCCACCTCGTGGACCAGGGAGTCCTTGACGATCATCGAGCTGTCGAAGCTCGGCGGCACGGCGGGGTTGCGGTGCACGCAATGGGCGAGGAGCACCTGCCCGAACGTGCCGTCGTCGATGAGCGACTTCAGCTGCTCGTACTCGTGGTCGAAACGTCGCATGAAGCCGACCTGGATCAGTTTCTTACCGAGCTCGGCTTCGCGCTTCACGATCTCGAGGGACGTGGCGACGTCGGTGGTCAGCGGCTTCTCGCACATCACCGGCTTGCCGTGCTCGAGGCAGGCGAGGAGCTGCTTCTCGTGGGTCGGGCCTGGGGTGGCCAGGACGACGGCGTCGACACCCGGGTCGGCGATCGCGTCGAGCGGGTCGCTGATCACCCGGCAGCCGGGGATCCCGGCCGCGATCTGCTCGGCCTTCTCGATGAAGTAATCGTTGACGACGGCGACCGTGGCGCCCTTGATGCGCTCGGTGATGCGTGCGACGTGGTCGGCGCCCATCATTCCGACACCCAGGACGGCGATGCGCAGGTCGTTGCTTCCGGACATAGCTGACTAGCTCCTGACGGGATCGGTTAGACGAACTTGACGGACGGGATCCCGCAGGAACCCAGGTACTTACGGGTGCGCTGGGCGATCGGCAGCGGAACGTCCACGGCGCAGGGGTAGAGATCCTGCTCGACGATCGCGAACACGTCGATGTCGAGCTTCTCGATCGCGGCGAGCAGCGGCGGCAGGTCGGGGATGCCGAGCGGCGGCTCGATCATCGCGCCGAGCTTGACGGCCTCGCCGAAAGGCAGGTCCTCGGCCTCGACCTTGGCGCGGACCTCGGGATCGACCTGCTTGAGGTGCAGGTAGCCGATCCGCTCGGGGGCGCGCTCGATGATCGCGAGGTTGTCGCCGCCGCAGTAGCTGATGTGGCCGGTGTCGAGGCACAGGTTCACGTACTCGCTGTCGGTGCCGTCGAGGAAGCGGTACACATTCTCCTCGGTGTCGACGTGGCTGTCCGCGTGCGGGTGGTACTGCGCCTTCACGCCGTACTGCTCGAACATCTTCTTGCCCAGCTCGTTCATGCCGCCGGTCTTCTTCTTCCACTGCTCTGCAGTGAGATTGCGGTCCTCGAGCACCTCGCCGCTGCTCGGGTCGCGCCACATCTCCGGGATCACGACCACATGCTTGCCGCCGGCGGCCGCGGTCAGCTTCGCGACGTCCTCGATCTGGGTCCACACGGCATCCCAGGAGTCATCCTGATGCAGGTGCTCGAACACGGTGCCGGCCGACAGCTTCAGATTGTGGGCCGCGAGTTCGTCACGGAGTTGCTGCGGGTCGGTGGGCAGGTAGCCGTACGGCCCCAGCTCGATCCACTCGTAACCGGATGCGGAGACCTCGTCGAGGAACCGACCGTACGGGGTCTGCTGGGGGTCTTCGGGGAACCAGACGCCCCAGGAGTCGGGGGCGGATCCGACGCGAATGACGCTCATCGGGAATTCCTTTCGAGAAAGTGTGTCGGAGGGGTCAGTTGCCGGACGGGCGGAGGAACGGACGCTGGATCTTCTTCCACTGCGCGTACGTCTCGTAGGCGGCCCGGGTGGAGTCGAGCGTGCTGGTCGCGCTGACCGGCACGTCCCACCAGGATTCGCTGTCCGGGGCCGCGATGCGGGGGTCCGTCTCGACGTGGATGACGGTGGTGTTGTCACTGGCCTTCGCCAGCTTGACGGCGTCGGCGAACTCGGAGGCCGTGTTCGCGCGGATCACGTCGGCGCCGAGGCTGGCGGCGTTGGCCGCCAGATCGACGGGCAGGATGTCGCCGTCGAGCCGGCCGGAGTCGCCGCGGTAGCGGTAGTCGGTGCCGAACCGCTGAGAGCCCAGCGACTCCGACAGCGACCCGATGGACGCGAACCCGTGATTCTGCACGAGGACCACGATGACCTTCACGTTCTCCTGCACGGCCGTGACGAGTTCGGTGGCCATCATCAGGTACGAGCCGTCGCCGACCATGATGAACACGTCGCGGTCGGGGCAGGCCATCTTGGCGCCGATGCCGCCGGCAATCTCGTAGCCCATGCACGAGAAGCCGTACTCGACGTGGTAGCCCTTGGGGTCGCGGGTACGCCACAGCTTGTGCAGGTCGCCGGGCATGGAGCCGGCGGCGCACACGACGACGTCCCGCGGATCCGACAGCGTGTTGGCGAGACCGATGACCTGGTTCTGGTTCAAGCCGAGCGAGTCGTCGTCGATCTTGTAGACCGCGTCGACCGTGGACTCCCAGTGGTCCGCGAGTTCGGTTGTACGCGAGCGGTACTCGCCGGAAACCTGGTAGTCGCGCAGCGCCACGGCGAGTGCCTCGAGCGCCTCGCGGGCGTCTGCGACGACGCTGACGCCGCCCTGCTTCACCGAGTCGATCGACGCGACGTTGATGTTGACGAACCGCACGTCGGGGTTGTTGAACGCGGTCCGCGACGCCGTGGTGAAGTCGCTGTAACGGGTGCCGATGCCGATGATCACATCGGCCTCGGTGGCGAGCGCGTTGGCCGCCGTGGTGCCGGTCGAGCCGATCGCGCCGACCGACTGCGGGTGGTCGTAGGGCAGTGAACCCTTGCCGGCCTGACTCTGACCGACCGGAATTCCGGTCGCCTCTGCGAACGAGGCCAGTGTCTCGGTGGCGCCCGAGTAGATCAGGCCACCGCCCGCGACGATCAGCGGCTTCTTCGCCGTCCGGATCACGTCCGCGGCCCGCTCGATCACCGACTTCTCGGGGAGCGGCCGGGCCAGGTGCCACGTGCGCTCCGCGAACAGCGACTCCGGCCAGTCGAACGCCTCGGCCTGCACGTCCTGCGGAATGGCGACGGTGGCCGCACCCGTCTCGACGGGGTCGGTCAGCACGCGCATCGCGCCGAGCAGCGCCGAAGGTAACTGCTCCGGCCGCCACACGCGGTCGAAGTACCGCGACAGCGGTTTGAACGCGTCGTTGACGGTGACGTCACCGCTCGACGGCAGTTCGAGTTCCTGCAGCACCGGTGCGCTCGCGCGGGTGGCGAACGTGTCGGCGGGCAGGAGCAGGACGGGCAGCCGGTTGATGGTGGCGAGCGCCGCGCCGGTCAGCATGTTGGTCGAGCCGGGGCCGACGCTGGCCGACACCGCCCACGTCTGCAGGCGATCCTTCTGGCGTGCGTACGCGACCGCGCTGTGCACCATCGCCTGCTCGTTACGCCCGAGGACGTACGGCAGTTCGGATTCGGTCCCGGCTTCGACCGCGTCGATCTCGGCCTGTAGCAGTGCCTGACCGAGTCCTGCGACGTTGCCGTGGCCGAAGATGCCGAAGCAGCCGGCGAAGAACTTGGTGCGTTCGCCGTCCCGCTCGACGTACTGGTTGGCGAGGAATCGGATGGTCGCCTGAGCCACCGTGAGGTGGACGGTGCCCTCGGCGTTGGGGTTCTTGCTCGCCGACATCGGCGCGGTGGACACCACGGTCATGCTCCTTCGGACGGTGCGTGGAGGGGGAGGCGGGGATCGATGGTCTGGTGTTCCCAGCTGCCGCGCAGCCAGGTGTGGGCCGGGTCGTCGCAGATGTTCCAGGCGCGGTCTTGGCCGGGCCCGGCCATGACGTTCAGGTAGTACATGTGATGTCCGGGGGCGGCGATCGACGGTCCGTGATAGCCGTGCGGCACGAGCACCACATCACCGGAGCGCACCTCCTCGAGCACCTCGATGGGCCGCTCGGGAGTGCCGTACACGCGATGGTAGCCGAATCCGGTTTCGCCGAAATCTACTGCGGTGGAATTGGCTTCGGCGATTTCGAAGTAGTAGATCTCCTCGAGCTGCGACTCGACGTCGCTGTTCTCGTCGTGCTTGTGGCTCGGGTACGACGACCAGTTGCCACCGGGAGTGACGACCTCGCACGCGATGATCGAATCGGCCTCGAAGCGATCGGCGGTGCCGAAGTTGTGCACCTGGCGGCTGCAGTTGCCCGCGCCGCGCAGTTCGACGGAGATGTCGGCTGCCGGGACGTACCGGAACGGGAACTTCTGCCGCGCGCGGGCCCCGCACAGGGCGAATCGTCCACCGGTCGCGCTCGTCACCGTGTAGGCCGAATCCCGGCCCACGTAGGCGAAGTCGCTCGGTCCGTCGAACACGGATCGCCGCCCGGTGAGGGCGAACTCGGTGCCCTCGCTCGACACCGCCGCGGACCCGGCCAGTGGCACGACGATGATTTCGTCGTCACCGGACGCGAGTTCGGCCGAGCCACCGGGGGCCAGGGTGAGCACCCGCAGACTCGATTCGGTCCAGCCCGCCGATTCGGGGGTGACCTCGAGGTCGAACGGCCCGGTGGCCGCGGAACCGACCGGCACGTAGTACTTGCTGTTCATCGTGGGCCTCTCCGGTGTGCGTCAGTGAACGAGGGATACGGCGGTGTCGACCGCGGCGGCGACGTCCTCGTCCCGCGGGTACAGCAGGGTGCGTCCGACGATCAGGCCGCGGACCGACGGCAGCGCGAGGGCCTTGGCCCAGCTCGCGAACGTTTCCTCGGGGGCTGTCTGCGGGTCTCCGCCGAGCAGCAGCGTCGGAAGCGTCGTCGCGTCCATGACGCGTTCCATCTCGTCGACCACCGGAAGCTTCATCCAGGTGTACGCGGACGTGGAGCCCAGGCCCTGGCTGATGTGGATCGACTTGATCACGGCGTCGGCGCTGAGATCGTTCTTGACCTTGCCGTCGACCCGTCGCGACAGGAACGGTTCCACCATGGCCATCAGTCCGGCCTCGGCCAGCGCATCGACCGCCTCGGCACACGCAGTGAGGGTGGAGAGAGTGCCGGGATCATCGAGATCGATGCGGCACAGCATCTTTCCGCCGTTCATGCCGGCCTTCGCGGTGCCGGCCGCGGTGTAGCCGGTCATCCGGTCGTCGAGTTCGAAACTGGCGCCGGCCAGGCCGCCGCGGTTCATCGACGAGATGACCACCTTGTCGTCGAGTGCGCCGAGCAGCACCAGGTCGTCGAGGATGTCGGCGGTGGCGAGCACGCCGTCCACGCCGGGGTTGCGCAGGGCGGTGCGGAGGCGGTCGAGGAGGTCGGTGCGACTGTTCATCGCGGTGGGACGGTCGCCGACCGAGAGTGCACCGCGGGCGGGGTGGTCGGCGGCGACGATCATGAGCCGGCCGTTACCGCGCATCGTGGGCCGGGTGATCCGGGTCGCCCAGGCGCGGTTTATGGCGCCCGGGTCGTTCGCGCGTACGTCGGTGACGTCGGCGTAGGACGTGCAGACTGCGCGGTGAGCGAGAGTTTCAGACATTGACAGCCTCCGAAGTGGTGGAATCGGCGAGCGCCCGGACCTCGTCGGCCGTCGGCATCGCGGTGGAGCATTCGAGGCGGGAGGCGACGATCGCCCCCGCGGCGTTGGCGTAGCGCAGGATCTTCTCGAGCGGCCACCCCGCGAGCAGGCCGTGGCACAGCGTGCCGCCGAAGCTGTCGCCGGCACCGAGCCCGTTGACCACCTGGACGTCGTTCGGGGGCATCGTGATGCTCTGGGTGCGTGTCTTCCCGAGGACACCCTTGGGGCCCTGCTTGACGATGGCCAGTTCGACGCCGAGATCGAGCAGCGCGTCCGCGGCCTTGTGCGCATTTGTCTCGCCGACCGCGATCTCGCACTCCTCACGGTTGCCGACCGCGACGGTGACGTGCTGGAGGGCGCGCTGCACCTGAGCGGTGGCCTCGGCGGGGGAGGACCAGAACATCGGGCGGTAGTCGAGATCGAGGACGGTGTGGGTGCGGCGTCCGCGGGCTTCCCAGGCCGCGAAATGCGCACTGCGGCTGGGCTCTTCGGACAGTCCGGTGACCGTCGACCAGTACAGCTTCGCGTCGCGGACCGCGTCGACGTCGATGTCCGCCGGCGTCACCTGCAGGTCCGGGGCGACGGGTTTGCGGTAGAAGTACAGCGGAAAGTCGTCCGGCGGGAAGATCTCGCAGAACGTGACGGGTGTCGGGTGGTCGGTGTCGATGCCGACGTAACGGTTGTCGACGCCGAGGTCGGTGAGTGCCGTGCGGACGAAGCGCCCGAACGGATCGTTGCCGACGCCCGAGATGAGCGCGCTGCGGCAGCCGAGGCGGGCGGCGGCGACGGTGACGTTGGCCGCGCTTCCGCCGAGGAACTTGCCGAACGTCTCGACGTGTTCGAGTCCGACTCCGGTCTGCAATGGGTAGATGTCCACACCGCAGCGCCCGATGGCGAGGACGTCCAATCCGTTCCGGTTGGTGTGCGTCTGGATGGTGGTCAAGGCTGACTCCCGAATAGGTCGTTGTGGGTGGTCTGCGCAGGGCGCCGAGGTCTGATTGAAACTGTGCTCCACCTCACCGACTCCTGTCAAGACTTTGTCCTGACATTATTACTTGAAGTCAATCTGGTGTTAGTGTTCGCATACACTGCCGGAAAGATCGGCGACGGCGACGTCGCCCCGCGCACGAGGATCGGAGTTGTCCGTGGGTGCACCACTCGCAGTCGAGCTCGACAGGTCGAGCCCGGTTCCGCTGTATTTCCAGCTCGCGCAGACGATCGAGAACGCGATCATCGGCGGGGAACTCGCCCCCGGTGACCGCTTCGAGAACGAACTGGCGCTCGCCAAGCGGCTGAACCTGTCGCGCCCCACCACGCGCCGCGCCATCCAGGAGCTCGTCGACAAGGGGCTGCTCGTCCGCAAACGCGGGGTCGGCACCCAGGTGGTGCAGAGCGCGGTGCACCGGCCGGTCGAACTCACCAGCCTCTTCGACGACCTCGCGCGGGCGGGGCAGAGCCCGACCACCAAACTCCTCGACTACCAGGTGGCCGTGCCGGCCGAAGACGTCGCCGCCGAACTCAACCTGCAGCCCGACGCCGAGGTCGCGTCCATCCGGCGCCTCCGCAGCACCAACGGCGAACCGCTGGCGCTGATGACCAACCACATCCCGGTGGACCTCGCGCCGGATCCCGAGGAACTGGAGGCGCACGGCCTCTACCACGCACTCCGGGCCCGCGGCGTGCACATCCGGCTCGCACGGCAGCGCATCGGCGCGAAAGCGGCGAGCAAGGCGGAGGCGTCGCTGCTCGACGAGAAGACCGGGGCGCCGCTGCTGACGATGAACCGGACCGCGTTCGACGACTCGGGAAGCGCCGTCGAGTTCGGCAGTCACTGCTACCGCGCGTCGCGGTACTACTTCGACACGACCGTTGTCGATCGCTAGAACCGCGCGCGCGACGTCGTTCCCCCGCGGAATGGCCCTGCTGGTGGCAGGTGCCCTGTTCATGGAAATTCTTGACGCCACCATCATCGCGCCCGCCGTCCCGCTGATCGCCGAGTCCTTCGGTGTCGACGCAGTCGACGTCAACATCGCGATCTCCGCCTACCTTGTGACGGTCGCCGTCCTCATTCCCGCGAGCGGGTGGGTGGCCGACCGGTTCGGGACGCGCCGGGTGTTCGTGGCCGCCATCGCCGTGTTCACGCTGGCGTCCATCGGGTGCGCGGCGAGTGTGTCACTGCCGATGCTCGTCGCGATGCGGGTGCTGCAAGGAGTCGGCGGCGCGATGATGGTGCCGGTCGGGCGGCTCGCGGTGCTGCGGTCGAGCACGAAGAGCGACCTCGTCCGCGCGATAGCCCTGCTCACGTGGCCCGCGCTGGCGGCGCCCGTCATCGCGCCCCTGCTCGGCGGTGCGATCGCCACCGTCGGCTCGTGGCGATGGATCTTCGTCATCAACATTCCCATCGGCATTCTCGGAATCCTGCTGTCCCTGAAGCTGGTTCACGGGGCGGGCTCGCGGTCGACGAGCAGGCTGGACTGGCGGGGCCTCCTCGGGGTCGGAACAGGGATCGCGGCAGCCCTGATCGCGCTGGAGAGCATCCGCGTGACGGGCACGGACTGGCGGCGGGTCACGATCGGGGGAGTGGTCGCGGTCGTTCTGCTGGCGGCCTCGGTGCGCCATCTCGCCCGCACACCCCACCCGCTCGTCGACTTCCGCGTGCTGCGCGTCCGGACGCTGCGCACCACCGTCACCGGGGGTTCGCTCTACCGCCTGATCGTCACCGCGGTGCCGTTCCTGCTGCCGCTGCAGTTCCAACTCGGCTTCGGCTGGACCCCGTTCCTCGCGGGTCTGCTCGTCGCGGCGCTGTTCGCCGGCAACATTGCCGTCAAACCCTGTACGACGCCGCTGATGCGGCGCTTCGGGATCAGGCCGATCCTGCTGGTCAATGCCCTGTTGTCCGTCGGCTGCTTCGGGTTGCTCGCCGCCCTGAGCTCGTCGACCCCGATGCCGGTCATCGCGGGGGTCCTGTTCGTGAGCGGAGCCCTGCGTTCGGTCGGATTCACCGCGTACAACAGTCTCGCGTTCTCCGACGTCGATCGTGCCGACCTCACGCACGCGAACACCCTCAACGCCGCCGTGCAGGAACTGGCGGCCGGTCTCGGGATCGCGGTCGCAGCGCTCGCCCTCACCGCGTTCACGCCGTTGGCGACGTCGTCCGAGCACGGGTTCGGGTCCGAATATTCCTGGACCTTCGTCCTTTTGGGGCTGCTGATGTTGTGCACGGTGGTCGACACGCTGCGTCTGCCGCGCGACGCGGGGGCAGCGGTCACGCGCTGAGTGCGCCTGTATCCGTCCATCCCTCTGCTCGATTTCCGGGCCGACTGCGGAACACCCATGTCCGCCTTTGATATGTGGTCCTAATGTCCAGACAAACTATTGACTTTCGGGTGTGGCGCGTATTACATCTAAGGCACACGGCCGAGACGTCACCGGGCCGTTCGTCCCCCCGAGAGGAAAAGTAGATGAACTTCCCCAACCGGCGTCGCGTGGCGGTCTTGGCCTGCGCGAGTGCCCTGGTGATGAGCCTCGCGGCGTGCTCGAGCACCGGAGGCAAGCCGGACAGCAGCGGGTCCGGGATCGGCGCGGGCACCGCCGACACCCCGCGCATCACGATCGCAATGGTCACGCACGCGGCACCGGGCGACACGTTCTGGGACCTGATCCGCACGGGCGCGCAGGACGCCGCCGACAAGGACAACGTGGAACTGAAGTACTCCGCCGATCCGCAGGCCCCCAACCAGGCCAACCTCGTGCAGACGGCAATCGATTCCAGGGTCGACGGACTCGCGCTCACCCTCGCCACCCCCGAGGCGATGGCTCCCGCCGTCAAGAGCGCGCAGGAGGCAGGCATCCCGATCTCCGCGTTCAACGCCGGATACGGAGCCTGGAAGGACATGGGGGCGACCCAGTACTTCGGGCAGGACGAGACCATCGCCGGCCAGGCCGCGGGGAACCGGCTCAACGAGGACGGCGCCAAGCACGTCATCTGCGTCATCCAGCAGCAGGGCCAGATTCAGCTCGAATCCCGTTGCGCCGGCGCCAAGCAGACCTTCCGCGGCACGTTCGAGACACTCAACGTGAACGGGGAGGACATGCCGTCGGTGAACTCGACGATCGCCGCCAAGCTCCAGCAGGACCCGTCCATCGACGGTGTGCTCGCGCTCGGCGCCCCGATCGCCCTGACCGCCGTGCAATCGGTCGGTAACGCGGGCAGTCCGGCCAAGGTCTACACGTTCGACACCAACGCGGCACTCGTCGACGCCATCTCCGACGGCAGCGTGCAGTGGGCCATCGACCAGCAGCCGTACCTCCAGGGCTACCTGGCCATCGATTCGCTGTGGCTATACCTGAACAACGGCAACGTCATCGGCGGCGGCGGGCCCACACTGACCGGGCCGTCGTTCATCGACAAGTCCAACATCGACAAGGTCGCCGAGTACGCCAAGGCCGGCACCCGCTGATCGGCGGCCGATCACATGTCAGGGAACACGATCCGGACCCCGGTGGGTCCATCTCATGCACACACCATCACCGTCACCATCGACCCGGCCGCACGGCCGGCCGGCACTGCACAACGCTGAGATCCACCGGCGCGGAGAGGAAATCATGTCCACACAGCAAGATCTGGACCTTGCCAGTCACAAGGTCGTCCACGACGAGCGGGTGAAAGAACTAAAACGCCTTCAGCGTCTGCTGGTCCGCCCCGAGATCGGTTCCCTGTTCGGCGCGATTGCCATCTTCGTCTTCTTCATGGTCGTCGCACCCCCGTTCCGCAGCCCCGAAGCGTTGGCCACGGTGCTCTACGCCTCGTCGACGATCGGGATCATGGCGTGCGCGGTCGCACTGCTGATGATCGGCGGGGAATTCGACCTCTCCGCCGGCGTCGCCGTCACCACCAGCTCCCTCGCGGCGTCGATGATCGCCTACAACCTGCACCTGAACCTGTGGGCCGGCGCCGCCCTCGCCCTGGTCGTCTCGCTGGCGGTCGGGTTCTTCAACGGGTACCTGGTGATGAAGACGAAGATCCCCAGCTTCCTGATCACGCTGAGCTCGTTCTTGATGCTCACCGGCATCAACCTGGCGGTCACCAAACTCGTCACCGGCCAGGTCGCCACCCCCAGCGTGTCCGACATGCAGGGTTTCGACTCGGCGAAGAAGGTGTTCGCGTCCTCGTTCGAGATCGGCGGGGTGTCGGTGCGGATCACCGTGGTGTGGTGGCTGCTGTTCACCGCGATCGCCACCTGGGTGCTGTTCAAGACCCGGATCGGGAACTGGATCTTCGCCGTCGGCGGCAACCAGGACTCAGCCCGCGCGATCGGCGTCCCGGTCACCAAGGTCAAGATCGGGTTGTTCATGACCGTCGGGTTCGCCGCCTGGTTCGTCGGGATGCACCTGCTGTTCTCGTTCAACACCGTCCAGTCCGGGCAGGGTATCGGCAACGAGTTCCTCTACATCATCGCCGCGGTCATCGGCGGCTGCCTGCTCACCGGCGGGTACGGCACCGCGATCGGCGCCGCGATCGGCGCGTTCATCTTCGGCATGACGAACCAGGGCATCGTCTACGCCGGCTGGAACCCGGACTGGTTCAAGTTCTTCCTCGGCGCGATGCTGCTGTTCGCGGTCATCGCCAACAATGCCTTCCGCAACTACGCCGCCAAGAGGTGACCGCATGAGTACCATCGAACAGATGCCCGTCGATACCGAACCCGGTGGTGGCGACAAGATCCCGCTGATCGAGCTCAAACACGTCGGCAAGCGGTACGGCAACATCATCGCCCTGCAGGACATCAACCTGCGGGTGCGGGCCGGGGAGGTCACCGGTGTCCTCGGCGACAACGGAGCCGGCAAATCCACCCTGATCAAGATCATCGCCGGCCTGCACCAGCAGAGTGAGGGTGAGTTGCTCGTCGACGGCGAGGCCATCACCTTCGGCTCACCGAAGGAAGCGCTCTCCAAGGGCATCGCCACGGTCTACCAGGACCTGGCGGTGGTGTCGCTGATGCCGGTGTGGCGCAACTTCTTCCTCGGCCAGGAACTGCGGAAGGGACCGCTGAGGTCCCTCGACGCGAACGGGATGCGTGCCACCACGATGTCCGAGTTGTCGAAGATGGGCATCGAGTTGCCCGACGTCGACGCCCCCATCGGCTCGCTGTCCGGCGGCCAACGCCAGTGCGTCGCGATCGCCCGGGCGATCTTCTTCGGCGCCCGCGTCCTGATCCTCGACGAGCCCACCGCCGCCCTCGGCGTCAAGCAGTCCGGGATGGTGCTGCGCTACATCTCCGCCGCCAAGGAACAGGGCTTCGGAGTCGTGTTCATCACCCACAACCCGCACCACGCCTACATGGTCGGCGACCACTTCGTCCTCCTCAACCGCGGCCGCCAGAAACTGGACTGCACGTTCGACGAGATCAGCCTCGAAGAACTCACCCAGCAGATGGCCGGCGGCGACGAACTCGAAGCACTCACCCACGAACTGCGGCGTTAGGCACCGACACGACGATGCGCCCGGCACACGTGCCGGGCGCATCGTTCGTTTCGAGTGGATCAGACCTTCGCGTTCGCTTTCGCCTTCGTGAGCGCGACATCCTCCTTGTCGAGGTCGATCAGCGGAGTGCGGGAGTTCTCCTTGGCGGTGGAGGCAGAAGCCGCGGCGATGAGCGCGCAGACGGCGGTGAAGATCGCCACCGGCACCCAGTTCTTCGGGTCGGCGCCGCGCAATGCCTGGGCGATGGTCGGAGCGAATCCGGCGAGAGCGAAACCGAGCTGCGTGCCGATCGCCATACCGGAGTAGCGAACCCGCGACGAGAACATCTCGGCGTAGAACGCCGGCCAGATGGCGTTGGTCCCGGCGTAGACGCCACCCATCAGCAGGATGCCGGCGAGGAAGATCATCGCCACGTTGCCGGTGCCGATCGCGGCGAAGTACAGGAAGATTCCGGCGGCCGAACCGATCGCGCCACCGATGAACACCGGCTTGCGGCCGATCCGGTCGGACAGCATGCCGAGCAGCGGCTGCGAGACGAGGGCCACCGCGTTGGCGGCGATCGCGACCCACAGCATGGTCGTGCGGCTCATCCCGATCTCGGGGGTGGTGGCGTAGGCGAGGCCGAACACGGAGAACACGGTGCTGACGACGGCGATGAACGCGCAGAAGACCACACGGAGAACGTCACGCCAGTGCGTGCGGAAGAGGTCGACGACGGGCAGCGGGGCGGGCGTCTCGTCCAGTGCTTCCTTGTTGGCGATGAAGATCTCGGGCTCTTCGAGCTTGCGACGCACGATGTAGGCGACGACGAGGACGAGGAGGCTGCACCAGAACGGGACGCGCCAGCCCCAGCTGTAGAGGGTCTCGTCGGGCAGCGCCGCGACGGGGATGAACGCGAGGCTCGCGACGATGAAGCCGGCCTGGGTACCGGTGAGCGTCCAGCTGCAGAAGAAGCCGCGACGGTGGGCGGGGGAGTGCTCGAGGGTGAGTGAGCCCGCACCCGACTGTTCGCCGGCCGCGGAGACGCCCTGGCAGATGCGCAGGAGCACCAGCAGCACCGGGCCGACCATTCCGGCCTGCTCGGACGACGGCAGACAGCCGATCAGGAACGTGACGACGCCCATGAGAACCAGGCAGAACATCATCACCTTCTTGCGTCCGGCCCGGTCGCCGAAGTGTCCGACGAACACGGCGCCGATCGGACGCGCGATGTAGGAGATGCCGAAGGTGGCCAGCGACAGCAGCAGCGGATTCTTCGATCCCTCGAAGAACACGTGCGGGAAGACCAGCGCAGCAGCCGAGGCGAAGATGTAGAAGTCGTAGTACTCGAGCAGGCTGCCGAAGAAGGCGGCCTTCGCGGCCTTCTTCGCGTTGGTGGGATCAGCGTTGGGATCGACGGAGGAGCGGCCTTTGCCGTCACCGTTTCGACCGGAGACGCCGGTGCCGTAGTCGATGGTCATCGATACTCCTGGGGAGCGAGGAAAGTGAACACGGGCGGCTCGGAAGAGCAGGTGTTCGTAGGTCGTAGAAGCAAGGTAACCCCGGTCACAGCCTCGAGTCAATAATGGTCGAAATGGTTAGTTCATACTTTCCCGGGCTGCTGCAGGTACGCCAGGACGACGTCGCCGATCATTGCGCGCAGGTGGGGGCGGTTCTCCGCGCCGGTGAGATCCCAGTCGAACAGCGCCTTGAACGTGTACCGATTCGCCACCCGGAAGACGCAGTACGAGCTGATGAGCATGTGGATGTCGAGCGCCGTCGTGTCGGTGCGGAAGATGCCCGCCTCCTGTCCTCGCTGGAGGATCCGCTCGAGCGTGCGAATCGCCGGAGCCTGCGTCTCGGGGAGCCCCTCGGCCTGGACGAGGTTGGCGCCGCGATTCGTGTTCTCGATCGCGACGAGACGGATGAAGTCCGGGTGGGCCTCGTGATGGTCGAACGTCAGCTCGGCGAGCGCGCGGATCGCCTCGGTCGGTTCGAGGTGGTCGACGTCGAGCTGGGACTCCTCGTAGCGGATCTCCTCGTAGGCCCGCTGCAGCACTGCCCGGTACAGCCCCTCCTTGTCGCCGAAGTAGTAGTAGAGCATCCGCTTCGTGGTGGCGGTCTTCGCCGCGATCTCGTCGATGCGGGCCCCGGTCAGGCCCTTGTCGGCGAATTCCGTCATTGCCACCCGCAGGATGTTCTCCCGGGTCTTCTCGGGGTTACGGGTCCGTTTGACCGTTTCCTTCTCGGAGGTCGCGCCCGTCGTCTCGCTTCGTGTCATCGGTGAAACTCCTGCCTGTGCTGTCTTCCGCGCGGTATGGAGGTATGCTACCGTGACATAACTCACTAGATAGTTAATTAGCTCCCAGCCCTCTCCCGGAAGTGATCGCCATGACCTCTCGTGACCTCGATGCCCCCACCGCTCGCCCGTCGTACCTGTGCGGTCTGATCGGCACCGGGATCTCGAAATCGCTGACCCCGCCGCTCCACGAGGCCGAGGGTCGCGTGCAGGGCGTCGGGTACGTCTACCGGATCCTCGACCTCGACACGTTGGGCGTGGGCGTCGAGGGACTGCCGCAGCTCCTCTCGGCCGCCAAGCTCCTCGGGTTCAACGGGCTCAACATCACGCACCCGTGCAAGCAGGCCGTCATTCCGCTGCTCGACGACCTCTCCGACGACGCCCGCAAGCTCGGCGCGGTCAACACGGTCCACATCGACGGCGGGCGCCTGATCGGCCACAACACCGACTGGTCCGGATTCGCGCGCAACATGGACGAGGGTCTCGAAGGCGCGCCCATGAACCGCGTCGTGCAACTCGGGGCCGGTGGGGCCGGCGCGGCCGTCGCCTATGCCGCGCTGACCCGGGGTGTCGGACACTTCACGATCATCGACGCCGACGCCGCGCGCTCGAAGGATCTGCGCGATTCGCTCGCCGAACTGTTCCCGGACCGGGAAATCGCTGCCGGCGACCTCTCCGCCGTTCCCGCCGCCGTCGGTGCGGCCCAGGGCCTCATCCACGCGACGCCGATCGGCATGGCGGCCCACCCCGGCATGGCACTCGACGCCGCGCTGCTGCGCCCCGACCTGTGGGTCGCGGACGTCGTCTACCGTCCCGCCGAAACCGAACTCCTCCGCCGCGCCCGCGAGATCGGCGCCCGGACTCTCAGCGGAATCGGCATGACCATCGGTCAGGCCGTCGACTCCTTCCGGATCTTCACCGGCCTCGAGCCGGACGCCCAGCGGATGCGTGAGCACATGGGTCTGCTGTTGCAGGCAGAGGACGCCGCCGCGCTCGCCGGCGCGTAAAGCACCTGCACCCCATTTCTGCACCCGCACCGCTTTTCGCGAAAACGGGTGCGGATGCAGAGAAAGGGTGCGGATTCGCGCAGACTGTGACCGTGAGGTTATTGCTGCTGGCCGACACCCATGTCCCGAAGCGGGCACGAGACCTGCCCGCCCGGGTGTGGGACGAGGTCGACCGCGCCGACGTGGTGATCCACGCCGGCGACTGGGTCGATCTCCCCACTTTCGAGGCCTTGCAGGCGCGATCGGCGCGGCTCGTGGCGTGCTGGGGCAACAACGACGGCGACGAACTGCGCGCCCTGATGCCCGAGCGGGCGGACGTGAGCCTGGCCGGGGTGCGCATCACCGTCGTGCACGAGACCGGGGCCTCCGCCGGCAGGGAGAAACGGATGTCGGCCGCCTACCCGGACACCGACGTCCTGATCTTCGGGCACAGCCACATTCCCTGGGACACCACCACGGAAACCGGACTGCGACTGCTGAACCCGGGATCACCGACGGATCGGCGACGGCAGCCGCACTGCACGTACATGACCGCCACCGTCCGCGACGGTGAACTCGTCGACGTCGAATTACACCGGCTGTGAGAGCCCGACTGCTCCGTGGCAGCCGTGGACGTCCATCCTCGGCCCCGAATGGGCATCGGCGGGCAGGCACGAGCCTGCCCGCCGATGCGTGCATTCGAGGCGCTGGATCAGACCCGCTCGAACACCGCGGCCAGTCCCTGGCCGCCGCCGATGCACATGGTCTCGAGCCCGTAGCGGGATTCGCGACGGTCCATCTCCCGCAGGAGGGTGGCGAGAATGCGGCCGCCGGTGGCGCCGACGGGGTGTCCGAGGGAGATGCCGGATCCGTTGGGGTTGAGGCGTCCGTCGGTGGGGGCGAGGTCCCAGCTGCGCAGGACGGCGAGGGTCTGTGCGGCGAAGGCCTCGTTCAGTTCGATGACCCCCATGTCGGACAGCGACAGTCCGAGCTGACCGAGGGCCTTCTCCGTAGCGGGCACCGGGCCGATGCCCATGGTGCGCGGCGGGACGCCGGCCACGGCCCAGGACGCCATGCGGGCGAGGGGCTTCAGTCCGAGTTCCTTCGCCTTTTCGGCGGTCGTCACGATGCACACGGCGGCACCGTCGTTCTGCCCGCTGGCGTTGCCTGCGGTGACGGTGGAGGCGGAGTCGATTTTGGAGCGGATGGCGCGGAGCTTCGACAGCGACTCCACCGTGGTGTCGGCGCGGGGGTGCTCGTCCTTGTCGACGACGAGCGGGTCCGACTTGCGTTGCGGCACCGTCACTCCGACGATCTCCTCGGCGAAGCGTCCCGATTCCTGTGCGGCGACGGCACGCTGGTGCGACTGCACGGCGAGCGCGTCCTGGTCCTCACGGCTGATGTCGAACTCGGCGCGCAGGTTCTCGGCGGTCTCGATCATGCCGCCGGGCACGGGGAAGTTCGCACCGCCGGCGGTGACCCGGGCGCGGGCGAGCCGGTCCGCGAGTTGCACCCCTTCGCCCTTGACGCCCCAGCGGATGTTCGGGTTGGTGTAGAACTCGGCCTGGCTCATGGATTCGGCGCCACCGGCGAGGACGAGGTCGTTGCCGCCGGACGCCACCTGAAGCACTGCGGTGATGACGGCTTGCAGACCGGATCCGCAGCGGCGATCCACCTGCATGCCGGGGACGTCGATGCCGAGTCCGGCGTCGAGGGCCGCGATCCGGCCGATGGCCGGGGCTTCCCCGCCCGGGGACGCCTGGCCCAGGATGACGTCGTCGATCTGGCTGCCCTCGATGCCGGTGCGTTCGACGAGCGCCGTGATGACGGTGGCCGCGAGGCTCTGGGGGGTGATGTCCTTGAACACTCCGCCGAAGCGCCCGACCGGCGTTCGCAGGGGCTCGCAGATGACGACGTCACGCATGGAAAGACCTTTCATGAAGTTTCCTCGGGCACTGCGTCAGCGATTGACGGTGGCGAGGTCCTGTTCGATGTCGGTTGCGGTGACCCGCAGCGACGGGATGAGATCGGAATGCAGATCCTCGAGGCTGTATCGCGCGGCCGGAGTGGAGATGTTCACCGCGGCGACGGTCAGCCCGGAGGCGTTGCGGATCGGGGCGGCCATCGACCGCAGGCCTGCCTCGAGTTCCTGGTCGAGAACGCAGATACCGTCCGCGCGGACCGCGAGAATCGCAGCCTTCAGGTCGTCGCGGGCCGTGATCGTGCGTTCGGTGAGCCGCTGGATGTCGAGCTTCTCGAGGTAGGCGTCGAGTTCGTCGTCGGGCAGTCCCGCCAGCAGGACCCGGCCCATCGAGGTGGCGTACGCGGGGAGCCGGGTACCGATGGTGATGCCCACCGTCATGATCCGGCTGACGGGCACCCGGGCGACGTAGACGATGTCGGCACCGTCGAGGATCGACACCGACGACGACTCGTGGACCTTGTGGCTCAGCCTCTCGAGGTGCGGCTGCGCGACCTCCGGCAGCGACAGGCTCGACAGGTAGCTGTATCCGAGTTCGAGGACCCGCGGGGTGAGCCAGAACGCGGAACCGTCCGTGGCCACGTAGCCGAGCTCGACGAGGGTGAGCAGAAATCGGCGTGCGGTGGCGCGGGTCAGGTCGGTGGCGCGGGCGACGTCACTGAGCGTGCGCCGCTGATTCCGGTTGTCGAAGCAGCGGATCACGGCGAGGCCCCGGGCCAGCGACTGCACGTAGTCGGGGGACGGGAGGATCTTCTCCGTCGGTTCGGTAGCGGTCATGTCTGCGAATTCTCCTCCGTGGCCCCGGTGTCGGTGGAGGACAGGTCGGCGAGGGCCTGTTTGCCGAGCGCGAACCCGAGATTGCTGTTGGGCACTCCGGCGTAGACGGCGGTGTGCAGGAGCACCTCACCGATGGTGTCGGCGTCGACACCCGCGCGGAGGGCGGCGCGGATGTGCATGTCGAGTTCGTGCTCGTTTCCGACCGCGGTGAGGACGGCGATCGTGAGCAGCCGCCGCAACTCGTGGTCCAGTCCGGGGCGCGACCAGATGTCGCCCCACGCGGTGCGGGTGATGAAGTCCTGGAACGGTGCCGTGAAGTCGGTGGTTCCCGCCACGGAGCGATCCACGTGCGCGTCGCCGAGAACCGAGCGGCGCACCGTCATTCCCTGTGCGTGCGCGGCGCGACGTCCGCGCGCGTACCCGCCGCCGGCGATGTGTTCGCGCAGCAGCGCCGTGACGGCGCCTGCCTGCTCGAGGTTCGCGACGTGGGCGGCGGGGGAGAGTACCTCGAACCGGGCACCGGTGATGCCGTCCGCGAGGATCTGCATGACCGACGGCGGGGTGGACGGATCCTCCTCACCCGCGATCACCAGCGTCGGCGCGCTGATGCGGGACAGGTCGGCGGTGAAATCCCAGTCCGCGAGGGCGTCGCAGCACGCGGCGTATCCCTCGGGGGACGTCGACGCGATCATCTCGCGGTAGTGCCGGACGAATTCCGGATCACGCTTGGCGAGCCCCTCGCTGAACCACCGGGCGACAACGGCGTCCGCGAGCGACTCCGGACCGTCGGTGCGCGATGCCGCGGCCCGCTCGGTCCAAGCCTGCGGTTCACCGAATTTCGCGGCGGTGCACAGCAGCGACAGGGACAGCACCCGGCGCGGAGTGTGCGCGCCGAGCCACTGGGCGATCGCACCGCCCATGGACAGTCCGACGAAGTGGGCGGCGTCCACGCCGAGCGAGTCGAGCAGGGCGAGAACGTCCTCGGACAGGTCGCGGACGGAGTACGGGCCGTCCGGTGCCGGTGACTCGCCGTGGCCGCGTTGATCGACGGCGACCACCCGGCATTCGTCGGACAGCGCCGCGATCTGCGGGTCCCACATGGACCGGTTGGAACCGAGCGATCCGAGCAGGACCACGACGGGGGCGTCCGCCGCGCCGTTTCGGGGTCCGGAGATTTCGTGTGCGAGTGCGACTGTCATCGCGTTCCTTCCCGGCCGCGGGCCACTGTCTCCAGTGCGCGGTCGACGATGTCGTGGGCGTGGCCGAGGTATCCGGCGGGGTCGAGCAGGGCGCGGATCTCGTCCGCCTGCAGGTATTCGAGGAGCCCCGGATCCTCGTCGAGAGGGCTTCCGGTCTCGCACGCGGCGGTCACGAGGTCGCGCGCGTTGTCGGTGCGGGCGGACAGGGCGCCGGTGACTCGTTCCGCGAGGAGCAGGCCGCCGGTGATGTCGAGGTTGCGGGCCATCGCATCGGGGTGGACGTTCAGTCCGCCGAGCGAGTCGGCGATGCGCGCGACGGCTCCGCCGGTGAGGCGCAGCAGGTCCGTGAGCGTTTCCCACTCGGCGTGCCAGGCACCCGCGGCGCGCTGCTGCTCGTGATCCATCGAGCCGAGGATCGTCGCGACGAGTCCCGGGGTGCGGCGGGCCGCGGCGCGGGCCGCGATCGCGGCGACCGGATTGCGCTTGTGCGGCATGGCCGACGAACCGCCGGGTGACCCTTCGCTGACCTCGCCGACCTCGGTGGACGACAGGAACACGATGTCGGTGGCGATCTTGGACACCGCGCCCGCGGCCGTTCCGAGCGCCGACGCGAGCAGTGCGATGCGGGTGCGATCGGTGTGCCAGGGCACGTCCTGACGTGCCAGCCCGAGTTCGTCGGCGAGCACGTCGGCGACGTCGAGGCCGTGCGGGTGGAGTGCAGCGGACGTGCCGGCCGCACCTCCCAGTTGCACGGGGAGGCCGTCCAGTGCGTCGAACAGCGCGCGAGACGCCCTGTGCAACGCCGTCATCCACCCGGCGGCGAGCACGCCGAACGTGGTGGGGAGGGCCTGCTGGCCGAGTGTGCGGCCGGCGATCGGGGTGTCGCGCTGGGCCCGTGCGAGCGCCTCGGCGCACAGCACCGCCTCGTCGAGGGACGCCAGGACGTGCGCCCCCGACCGGCGGCACAGCAGCATCAGGGCGGTGTCGAGAATGTCCTGACTCGTGGCGCCCTTGTGCACATGGCTTCCGGGCACTCCGAGATCGGCGGCAGAGACCTCGCCGCGGAGCAGTTTCACCAGCGGGATCACGGGATTACCCCCCGCTGCGGCCGCCTCGCCGAGGGCGCCCACATCCACGGATCCCTCGGCGACGACGCGCGCGAACACCGACGAAATGGCGTCGGCGGACGCGGCGGGGATGACGTCGCATTTCGCTTCCGCCCGGGCCAGTGCGGCCTCGACCTCGACCATCGCGGTGACCCACGCCCAGTCCGAGAGCAGTGCCGACAACTCGCCGGCACCGAACGTCGGATCGAACAGGGCACCCCGGGAAGGCTCCGGAGAGTTCACGCGCGACACCTTTCTGGGTTGTGAACGGTTACAGGGCGAAGAACGGCGTTTCCCGTCCTTCTGTGTTCTGCACGTGGATCGTCAGGTGGTATCCGCGATCCGTCTTCTCCGCGATCAGCTTGGGGCGATCTGCTTCCGGGACGGCGGAGAGCACGGGGTCCGATGCGTGCGCGTCCGTGTCCTCGGGGAAGTAGAGCCGCGTGTACAGCCGCTCGAGCATGCCGCGGGCGAACAGTCCGACGTTGATGTGCGGAGCCTCGACGGCGCCGTCCTCGGCGGGAAGTGCGCCCGGCTTGACCGTGTGCACCACGATCGTGCCGCTCTCGTCGGCGAACACGCGTGCCAGGCTGCGGAATCCGGCGGGGGTCGCCTCGGCGGCACCGCGGGGATCGGTCGGGCTGTTGAACCGGCCGGCCGCATCCGCCTGCCAGGTTTCGATCATCGCGTCGCCGATGGGCTGTCCGGCGCCGTCGATGACGTTGAAGGACACGTCGATTCGTCCCGGCGCATCCTCGGGGACGGCCTCGCCGCTGTTCTCCCACGTGGGGAACAGGCCGATGTGGACGTACGGGCCGACGGTCTGGGACGGGGTGACGCCGAACGGCACCTCGTCCTGGCTCTTGGCGAAGACCGGGTAGCGGGGGGCGTCGGGGTTCTGGGTGTCGATCATCAGTGGCCCTCCGTCTTGTTGAACGGCGTGTCCTCGAACGGGGTGGCGTCCTGACCGCGCAGGACGATGTCGAACTTGAATCCGACGGCCCAGTTGTCGCGGGTGTGGTCGTAGTCGAACGTGCTGATCATCCGCTCGCGGGCGGCTTCGGGTACGGAGTTGTAGATCGGGTCCTGGAAGAAGAACGGATCGTCCGGGAAGTACATCTGCGTGACCAGCCGCTGGGTGAACGCCTGACCGAACAGGGAGAAGTGGATGTGCGCGGGCCGCCACGCGTTGTGGTGGTTGCCCCACGGGTAGGCGCCGGGCTTGATGGTCGTGAACTCGTAGTGGCCGTGCTTGTCGGTCAGGCAGCGGGCGACACCGTTGAAGTGGGGGTCGAGCGGGGCCGGCCAGGAGTCCATCTTGTGGCGGTAGCGGCCTCCGGCGTTGGCCTGCCACACCTCGATGAGGGTGTCGGGGATGGGTTTGCCCGCACTGTCGAGGACGCGGCCGTGGACGATGATGCGCTGTCCCTGGGCCTCGCCGCCGTTGGCGTGGGTCATGTCGTTCTCGCCCTTGGCGATGTCGGCGTCGCCGAAGACCGGACCGGTGATCTCGCCGAGTCGCTGCGGGACCAGGATCAGATCGTTCTTGGGGCTGCGCAGCCGAGTCGTCTTGTACTCGGGGAACAGCAGCGGGGCATTCGCTTCGTGCCCGGCGTGGTGGTGGGCTGGCAGATGCAGCATGGAAAAAGATCCTCACGTTCTCGATGTGAACAGTCGGCCGCTATTCGCACATAGTAGTCGCGTTCTGTGATGGGGCCAACAGGCAGGGCGTAATTTGTTCGCAATGTGGATGGGTGTTCACTACTCGAACATTTTGCGGTAGCCTGGGTCACATGGTCAACAAAGTCTTCGCAACGGCGGCCGAGGCCGTTGCCGATGTCCCCGACGGAGCGTCCCTCGCGGTGGGCGGCTTCGGCCTCGTCGGTATCCCCTCGGTCCTCATCGACGCCCTCCTCGCACAAGGTGCCACCGACCTCGAGACGGTCAGCAACAACTGCGGCACCGACGGTTTCGGTCTGGGTCTGCTCCTCGAGCAGCACCGGATCCGGCGCACGATCAGCTCGTACGTCGGCGCCAACAAGGAATTCGCGCGGCAGTACCTCAGCGGGGAGCTCGAGGTCGAGCTCACTCCGCAGGGCACGCTTGCCGAGCGCATGCGCGCCGGGGGAGCGGGCATCCCCGCCTTCTACACCCCCGCCGGTGTCGGGACGCAGGTCGCCGACGGCGGTCTGCCGATCCGCTACGACGGCCAGGGCGGCATCGCGGTGGCGAGCAAGCCCAAGGAGACCCGCGAGTTCGACGGGGAGGCCTTCGTCCTCGAACGCGCCATCCGAACCGACTTCGCGCTGGTCCACGCGTGGAAGGGTGACCGCCTCGGCAACCTCGTGTACCGGGAGACGGCCCGAAACTTCAACCCGGACGCCGCCGGCGCCGGTCGCATCACCATCGCGCAGGTCGAGTACCTCGTCGAGCCCGGCGAGATCGACCCCGCCGAGGTGCACACCCCCGGCATCTTCGTCCAGCGTGTGGTCGAGGTCGGCAAGCAAGAAACGGGAATCGAGAACAGGACGGTGCGGGCATGAGCTGGACGCGTGACGAGATGGCGGCCCGGGTCGCGGCCGAGCTGGAGGATGGGCAGTATGTGAACCTCGGCATCGGAATGCCCACCCTGATCCCCGGTCACATCCCGGCCGGCAAGGACGTCATCCTGCACTCGGAGAACGGCATCCTCGGCGTCGGGCCGTACCCGACCGACGACGAGGTCGATCCCGAACTGATCAACGCGGGCAAGGAGACCATCACCGTGGTCCCCGGCGGCGCGTTCTTCTCCTCCTCCGACTCCTTCTCGATGATCCGCGGCGGCAGCGTGGACGTGGCCGTTCTCGGCGCCATGCAGGTCAGCAGCCACGGCGACCTGTCCAACTGGATGGTCCCGGGCGCCATGGTCAAGGGCATGGGCGGCGCGATGGACCTCGTCCACGGCGCGGGCAAGGTCATCGTGATGATGGATCACGTCACCAAGAAGGGTGAGCACAAGATCCTCGAGGAGTGCACGCTGCCGTACACCGGCAAGCGCTGCGTGCAGAAGATCGTCACCGATCTCGCCGTCATCGACGTCACCCCCGATGGCCTGCGGCTCGTCGAGACCGCTCCCGGCCACAGCGTCGAGGACGTCCAGGCGGCCACCGGCGCGAAGCTCCTCGTCGACGCCACCGTCTAGGGCCCGCTCAGGCCCCGGTCTTCACGCGCTGGGCTCCGGCATAGACGTTCATCGACTCCCCGCGGAGGAAGCCGACGAGCGTCGTGCCGGATTCCAGTGCCAGGTCGACGGCCGGCGAGGACGGCGCCGACACCGCGCCGAGCATCGGTGTCCCCGCCATCACGGACTTCTGCACCAATTCGAAGGAGTGTGCCCGTACCCTCTGGGCATGGGTGTGAGCGTGCGTGCTGCGACCGGATCCGACATCCCGGAACTGTCGCGCGTCCTGGCCGACGCGTTCTTCGACGACCCCGTGATGGTGTGGATGTGGCCGGATCCCGACCGCCGGCGGCGCGGCCTGCCGAGACTGTTCGCGGTGGAGATCCGCCATCACCATCTCGCCGGGGGCGGAGCCGAATTGGCCGAGGGCGACGACGGCGTGGTTCGTGGGGCCGCCATGTGGGATCCGCCCGGTGGCTGGAAGCAGTCCACGTTGTCGTCGCTCCGCAGCCTGCCGGGGCTGGTCCGCGCGTTCGGCTCCCGGCTGGGCGTCGGGGCCGCGGTGAGCGGAACCGTCGAGGACGCACACCCGGTCGATCCCGTGCACTGGTATCTGGCGACGATCGGAACGTCGAGCGCGGGACGGGGCGGCGGCTACGGGAAGGCGCTGTTGCGGTCGCGGCTGGACCGTTGTGACGCCGAGGGGCTCCCGGCGTATCTGGAGTCCAGCAAGGAAGACAACATCTCCTACTACCAGCGATTCGGCTTCGACGTCACCGGCGAGATCCGGATCCCGGACGGCGGGCCCACGGTGTGGGCGATGTGGCGGGAACCCGTCCGCGACCCCTTAGGCTAAGCTCGGCAAGCCTTACCTAAGTGGATCGTAGTACCTGGTAGACGAGAGGGTCGCCGCATGAACATGGGTCAACAGAGGATCGGCCTGAGCCGACGCGGATTCCTCGTGGGCACCGGGGGAGCGCTGCTCGCGTTCGCCGCGGCCTGCAGCAGCTCGGACGGCGACGGCTCCGGCAGCGAGCCGTCGGGCCCCGTCATCGCCCACAAGTACGGCGAAACCCAGGTGCCGACCGACCCGCAGCGCATCGTCAGTGTGGGCTACAACGACCAGGACACGATCCTCGCGCTCGGCGGCACGCTGGCCGGCACGTTCGACTGGTACGGCGACTACCCCTACGGCGTGTGGCCGTGGGCGCAGGACCTCCTCGGTGACGCGCAGCCCGAGATCGTGGGCACAGCGTCCACCAACATCGACTTCGAGAAGGTCGCGGCCGTCGCCCCGGACCTGGTGGTCGGCACCTACTCCGGCCTCACCCAGGCCCAGTACGACAAGCTGAGCGCCATCGCGCCGACGGTGGCGCAGCCCGCGGACTTCGCCGACTACGGTGTTCCGTGGCAGGACCAGACGAGGATCCTCGGCGACGCGCTCGGCAAGAAGGACAAGGCGGCCGAGCTCGTATCCTCCGTCGAGACGCAATTCGACGACGTCCGGGCCGCCAACCCGGCGTTCGCGGGAAAGACCGTCCTCGTCGGCGCGCTCAAGGGTCCGGGGCAGTTCGGTGTGTACGGCCCGGAGGACCCGAAGGTCCGCTTCTTCACCGAACTCGGCTTCGTGAACCCCCCTGTGACGGAGCAGATCACCGGCAACTTCGCCGAGATCAGCACGGAGCAGCTGTCGCTCGCGAACGTCGACCTCCTCGTCTGGTACGCGGGCGGCGGCTACGGCGACAAGCTGCGCGCGGAACTCGACAAGACGCCGATCTATCAGGAACTCGAGGTGGTGAAGGCCGGACGCACGATCACGCTCGAGGACGCCGCCGCCGAGGCGATGGCGTGGAGCACCGTATTGAGCCTGCCGTACGCATTGAACGAGATCCCGCCGCGGGTCGTGCCCCTGCTCGCCTGAGACGCGGATGTCCGACGGTGTGGGCCCGGTTCGTGATACCAACGACTCGTGACCGCGATTCCTGAACTCCACGCCGGAACTCCTTTCGACGACCTCGACGACTACCTCGCGCTCGGCCGCATCGGAAGCCTCGCGCTGTCCGCGGACGGGCGAAGGCTCGTCGTGGCGCAGTCGACGCTCGGCGAGAAGGCGACGAAGTACGTCACCGCCCTGTGGGAGATCGATCCCACCGGCGAGTTCGCGGCGCACCGGCTCACCCGTGGCCGCAGCGGGGAGTCCAACCCGACGTTCACCAGCGACGGCGATCTCCTCTTCACGTCCTCCCGTCCGACGCAGGACGAGGACGACCTTCCCGACGACCTGTGGCGACTGCCCGCGCGGGGCGGCGAGGCGGTGGTCGTCGCGCGCCGAGGCGGCGGCATCACCGGGGTGCGCGCCGCACGGTGCGCGCCGCGTTTCGTCGTGACCACCGGGGTTCTGGGGAGATCCGGCGAGTCCGCCGACGACGAGCGGGTGCGCACCGAGCGCAAGGAGAAGAAGGTCTCGGCGATCCTGCACACGGGCTACCCGATCCGCTACTGGGACCACGATCTCGGTCCCGACGTGCCCCACCTCCTGTCCGCCCCACTGGACGCGCTCGCGGAGAACGGGCAGGAGCCGGAGCTGACCGACCTCACCCCGATGCCGGGTCCGGCACTGCGGGAGGCCAACTACGCGCTGAGCGACGACGGCGCGTTCGTCGTGACGTCGTGGACGGTTCCCGGTCCGCTCGCGTCGATCCGGAACATCCTGGTACGCGTCGACACCGAGACGGGGGCGCGCACGGTCCTCGTCGACGACGCCGACGCCGATCTGTCGGACCCGGTGATCTCCCCGGACGGACGGCACGTCGTATTCACGCGGGAATCGCATGCGACCCCCGACTCCGCGCCCCGATTCACGCTGCACCGCTACAGCTTCGACAGTGGCACCGTCACCGAGGTGGCGCCCGGGTGGGATCGGTGGGCCACGTCCGTGGTCTGGCTGTCCGACGGTTCTGGGCTCCTCGTCACCGCCGACGACCGTGGGCGCGCACCGATCTTCCTGCTCCGTGACGGCGCGGACCCCACTCGGGTGACGACCGACGACTGCGCGTACACCGACCTGCAGGTGGCCCCCGACGGGTCGACGGTGTTCGCGCTGCGGGCGTCGTACGCGGCGCCGCCGCACCCGGTGCGCATCGACATCACCACCGGTGCCGTGTCGCTGCTGAAGGCGCCCGCCGACCTCCCCGAACTGCCGGGCGCGCTCACGGAGGTCGAGACGGTCGCCGCCGACGGCGCGGCGCTGCGCGCGTGGCTCGCGGTGCCGACCGGCGCCTCCGCCCACGCGCCGGTGCCTCTCGCGCTGTGGGTGCACGGCGGCCCCCTGGGTTCGTGGAACACCTGGTCGTGGCGATGGAACCCGTGGCTCCTGGTCGCGCGGGGATACGCCGTGCTGCTCCCGGATCCGGCGTTGTCCACCGGCTACGGGCAGGAGTTCGTCGAGCGGGGCTGGGGTAAGTGGGGCAAGGCCCCGTTCACCGATCTCATGGCAATCACCGACGCCGCGGTGGCCCTGCCGGAGATCGACGAGAAGCGCACCGCGGCGATGGGCGGATCGTTCGGCGGTTACATGGCCAACTGGATCGCCGGACACACCGACCGGTTCAAGGCGATCGTCACCCACGCCAGCCTCTGGGCGCTGGACCAGTTCGGCCCCACCACCGACGCCGCCTGGTACTGGCAGCGGGAGATGACGCCCGAGATGGCGGTGGAGAATTCGCCGCACCTGTACGTCGCGGACATCGTGACTCCGATGCTGGTCATTCACGGCGACAAGGACTTTCGCGTACCGATCGGCGAGGGGTTGCGGCTGTGGTTCGAGCTGCTGTCCGAGTCGGGGTTGCCCGCGGACGACGACGGTCGCACCGAACACCGCTTCCTCTACTTCCCGGACGAGAACCACTGGATCCTCACCCCGCAGAACGCGAAGGTCTGGTACCAGGTGGTGCTGTCGTTCCTCTCCGAGCACGTGCGGGGCGAGGACGTCGCGCTGCCCGAGATCCTGGGCCGGTAGCCGGCGGACCGGGGCCGCGCCGAGGCGGATTCACGTCCGCTTCTCGCGACCCCGATCGAATTCCTTGCCACCCCACACGCCGGTCTGACCGGTGGCCCTGGCGAACAGCTCACAGCGCATCCGCAGTGGGCAGTGATGACAGACGTCGCGCGCGTACGCGAAATCCTCCGTCGGGAACGGGAACCACCGGTCCGGCTCGGGGTCGGCGCGGCACGCGGCGTCAACCCAGCCCGTGGGGTCGTCGGAGGCAGGCAGCAGGGTGGACAGGGTCGTGTCCAGGACGTCGGTCATCGGGAAATCTCCCCTTCCCGGGAGAAGGTCGGTCGGGTGGCGGCGGGTGCGGGGATCTCGCGGCTAGACCGCCGCGAGATCCCTCCAGATCTGCCGCTGCGCCTTTTCGATGTGCCGGGGCGCCTTCGGCTCCCAGAGGAGCGGCATTCCCGCCTCCTCCGGTGTGCGATCGGCCTTTCGCTGGTTGCAGGGGACGCAGCAGGCCACGAGGTTGGCCCACGTGTTCGGGCCGCCGCGGCTCCTCGGCAGCACGTGGTCGATGGTCGTCGCGACCGGCTCGGCGCAGTAGCCGCAACGATTGCGGTCGCGGCGGAACACGCCCGCGAACGTCGCGCGGCTGCTGTCGGTCACCAGCACAGAGTGCGGGACGTAGACGTAGCGCAGCAGTCGAATGGTCTGCGGCAGGCTGATCTCGACGTGTTGCGAGCGAATCGGGAACGGAGGCTCTCGATATGCGACCGTCTCGGCCGCACCGACGCTGATCAGCACGACGGCGCGCTCCGCGGGGATCTCGCAGAGGGCCTCGTACGTGACATTGAGGACCAGCACATTTGCGCGCGACCAACTGCGGGCGTCGAGGGTGCTGCCGGGCGGATTGCGGGAGAAGTGCCTCACGGGAGATCTCGGTTCTGTCGTCGGTTCGCGGCGGTGGGGGCACGCCGGGCGACTGCGGTCGAGTCAGGCGTGTCGGGTGGAGCGGTGGGTCTTCGGGGCGGGCATGATCCCGCGTTCGCCTTGCCGGCCGGCGGGGAAGGAGGAGGCGCCCATGCGTGACGGCTGCAACCGGGCTGCGTGGGCTGCGGGCAGTGCGCGCATCGCTACGTCCTTCCTGAACTCGACGTGTGAACCGATCGGAACACGTCGAGCATGACACAGGGCGCAGCCCGCGTCCTGGCATTTTTCGCGCAATCGGACCCGTGAGCCGGGGCGTGTCGAATCGGACAGGATGCGCGACACGTCCGATGGATGCGGTGAAGTAGCGGTTCTCTCGCTACGGTGTTCGATACGTACCCCGAATGAAGGAGACATCGTGGCACTTCCCCAGCTCACTGACGAACAGCGGGCAGCAGCTCTCGAGAAGGCCGCCGCCGCTCGTAAGGCACGCGCAGAGCTCAAGGACAAGCTCAAGTCCGGTGACATCACCCTCAAGCAGGTCCTTTCCAAGGCCGATGTCGACGACATCATCGGAAAGACGAAGGTCAGCGCCATTCTGGAAGCCCTGCCGAAGATCGGCAAGGTGAAGGCCCAGGAGATCATGGCCAACCTGGAGATCGCTCCGACGCGCCGCCTCCGTGGCCTCGGCGACCGTCAGCGCGACGCGCTGCTGGCGCACTTCAGCTGACACGTTCCCCGGGCGCCCGCCCCCTCGCCTTCCGGCGACGGGCGGGCGCCCGGACGCGTCTTTCCTGCCCCCACCCCCAGCTAGTGCAACCTGAAGGTTGCGCAATTGGGCACCGATGTGCAACCGTGAGGTAGCACATCAGCGAGAGGTGAGGATGATCATGAGCATTCCGGACGCATCCCAGGACAGGATCGAGCGCGAGATCCAGATCGACGCCCCCATCGAGCGGGTGTTCCGGCTGGTGAGTGAACCCGGCTGGTTTATCGGCGACGGCGAACCCGGCAAGACGACCACCACACGCGAAGGCGACGTCTTCGTCGTGGACTTTCCCCCGTACGGGCGCTTCCCGATACTTCCCGTCAAGTCCGACGCACCGCACTACGTCTCGTTCCGTGGGGGAGACGATCCCGCGCAGCCGCTCGTGGAGGGCACGTCCACCCTGGTCGAGTTCTTCCTGTCGGAGCGGGACGGCGGCACGCTCCTCCGCGTCGTCGAGACCGGATTCGCCGCCCTGTACCCGAATGCCGAGCGCCGCGCGGCCGCCTACGAAGGCAATATCGAGGGCTGGGAAATGCAACTGGCGTTCGCCAAGCGTCACGCCGAACGCGGCGAATAGAGCATCTGTCGTGTCGACCTCGCTGACCGCAGTCGGGGGTTGCGGTCAGCGAGGTCGGTGCGCCGCCGTTTCCGGAGGCACGCTCGGATAGTCGTCGGGTCAGTGCACTTCGTTACGCGCCTGGTCCGCTCGGATGCCGGCGCGACGAAATCGGGGAGTACGGACTCGGGTCGATGTCCGGTCGCCGTTCGTCCACGAGATCCGCGAGGATGCGGGCCGAGCCGACCGCCATGGTCCAGCCGACGTGACCGTGACCGGTGTTGAAGTACAGGTTGTCGTGACGCCCCAGCCCGATCATCGGCGGGCCGTCGGGCGTCATCGGGCGAAGGCCCGTCCGGTATCTGGCCGTGTCCCAGTCCACCGCGCCGGGGAACAGTTCGTTCCCCGCGTCCACGATGCCCGCGTAGTCGGCGGGCGAGTGACTGCGGTCGTACCCGACGAATTCCGCGGTGGCCGACATTCTCAGCTCGTCACCGAACCGCGACCAGGCGACGAGTGTCTTCTCGTCGATGCCGCCCACCACCGGCGCGCGTTCGGGGTCCTTGACGGTCGCAGTCAGCGTGTATCCCTTGGCCGGGTAGACGGGCAGTCGCAGACCGACACTCCTCGCGACGAGAGCACTCGCGGCCCCGGCGGCGAGGACGAAGGCATCCGCGCGGATGTGGCCCCGATCGGTGTCGGCCGACGTGATGGCCGCACCGTCGGACTCGAGGGCCACGACGGACGTGCCCAGGTGGAACCGGACCCCCAGCCGACCGCATTCCTCGGCGAGCCCCACCGAGAATCGGTGCGGGTCGCCGGTGCCGTCGGTGCGGTCGTGGATCGCCCCGGCGAACGTGGCCGTCCCGTGCCGGAGGGCGGGCTCCGCGGCCGCGATCTCCTCGGGTCCCAGCACGTCCTGCAGCTGTCCGTGGTCGCGGAGCAGCTGCGAGTTCACCCGCGCTTGCTCGAGTTCCGCTTCCTCCCGGTACAGGTACAGCACGCCGTTCCGTGTCTGGCAGTACTCCAGGTTCTCGCGGGCGGTGAGTTCGTCCATCAGCTGCTGGCTGTACCGGGCCAGGCGGAGCTTCGCGAGAGTGTTCGACCGCGCCCGGGAGGCCGTGCACTCGCGGAGGAATCGCACACCCCACCGGGCGAGTTCGGCGTCCGCCCGGGGACGGACGCGGATCGAGGTCGACGCGCCGAGCAACGATCGGACCAGCATGGTGGGAGCCGACGGCGACGCCCACGCGTAGGAGTGACCAGGGGCGATCAGTCCGGCGGTGCTCGCGCTGGTGTCGGACGCGACCTCACTGCGCCGGTCGTACACATGAACCTCGTGTCCGCGTTCGGCGAGAGCGTGGGCGGTCGCGACTCCCACGACCCCTGCTCCGAGTACTGCCACCTTCATTCCGCTTCCTTTCCTTCGGTCGAACCCCGGCCCGTGACGGCGACGGCCTGTATCTCCACGAGCAGCTGCGGGTCCAGCAGGGCCGCGACCACGGTGGCCCTGGCCGGGCGGTGCTCGGCGGCGAACCAGCGCCTCCATTCCTCGTTGAAGCCCGGGGCGTCGTCGGCGTTCGCGAGATACACCGTGGCCGAGGCGATGTCGTGCAGGGTGGCGCCTGCCGCGGCGAGGACCCTGTCGAGTCGTGTGAGGGAGTGACGGGTCTGCTCCACCACGTCGGTGCCGACGACGTTGCCGGTGTCGTCGAACGAGACCTGGCCGGAGACGAACACGAGGTCGCCGACCCTGCGCGCCGACGGGTACGGGCTGGTGCCGGTGGTCACCCCGGGCACGTCCACGATGTCACCCATGGTCGGGCTCACCCGCTGTGGTGTCGCCGCGGTCGCCGCGCAGCACTTCCTTGACGTAGAAGCGCCAGCCGAGAAATCCGACCCAGAGGGTGACGGTGACGACGGCGGTGGGCACCCCGTAATAGAGGAGGGTGGGAATCATGCGAATTCTCCTTCGGTGACGCGGACGGCAGGCTGCTGCCGGCGCGGATAGCGGGACGAGGTGGCCATGGCGACCGTGACGAAGACGAGCAGGTTGGCGACGACGCCGGGCACCAGCCCGTCCAGTCCGAACGGAGCGTCGAGGCCCCACTGCCACACCGCGGTGACGATCGCGCCCGCCGTGATCGCCGACAGTGCCGCCGGAGCGGACCGCACGCCGAACAGCACGGCGCCGAACAACGGGACGATGACCGTCGGAGCCCACAGGGTGTAGCTGTAGAGAAGGGCGTCGACGATGGACGGGACGCTGAGGGCGAAGATGGTCGCTCCGGCACCGACGACGACGCTGGTGGCCCGCTCGACGGTGAGCCGCCTCGACGGTGGCAGCTCGGTGGGGCTGAGCGGCTGGTAGATGTCCTTGGTCAGGACGACGGCGGTGGAATTGAGGTAGGAACTGGCCGTCGACATCACGACCGCCATCAGCGCCGCCACCACCAATCCGAGAACGCCGACCGGCATCAGATTCATCACCACGGTCGGAAGCGCCTGATCGCTTTCGATGTCCGGGTACAGGACGAGTGCGATCAACCCGAGAGACGCCGAGGTGAAGAAGAAGAAGAACGAGAAGAACCCGGCCAGTGCGTAGCCCTTACGGGCGTGCCGCGAGTCGGGGGTGGAGAACGTCCGCTGCGCGTACGGCGGGACCAGCGTCTCGCCGAGCAGTAGTGCCGCGAAGAGCGTGAGGAACTGTGCGGGGGAGTAGTCGCCCATGAACGAAAGATGCTCGGCGGGAACGCTGTCCAGGAGAGCCGACGGTCCGCCGACGGCGTCGAGCCCGATGAGGAGCGCCACCGGCAGGAGCACTCCGAGGAAGACGAACTGCAGCAGGTCGGTCTGGATCACCGCCCACGCCCCACCGAACGAGGAGTAGAGAATGACCACTCCCATCCCGATGATCACCGCGGGCACGGTGGGCACGTCGAGGGTGGCGTTGACGACGGTGCCGATGGCCAGGGCCTGGGCGCCGAGGATGCCGGCGCACAGGACGACGGACAGTACGCCGGTGACCAGTCTCGCAGGCCGGCCGTAGTGGGTCTCCATGATGTCGCCGAGGGTGTGGGCGCCGATGTAGTTCTTGAGTCTGGGCGCGACGAAGTAGCCGACGAGCACCGTCTGAACGCCGAACGCGCAGAAGGCGAACATGTACACGTATCCGTCACGCATGGCGGCGCCGGCGACGCCGAGCGATGCTCCGCCGCCGAGGAAGGCTGCGGCCAGGCTGCCGAAGAAGACCGGCCAGATGATCCGGTTGCCTGCCACGGCGAAATCGTCCGGCGACTTGACGCGTCGCATGGTCTGGACGCCGATCAGGACGAGTAGCACAAAGTAGGCACCGAGAAGTATCCAGTCGAGGATTGCCATGTGAACTCCTAGTTGGGATGAACCCATCGTAGGAACGTCATGTGACCGTAGTCACTAGGCGAGTTGCCCTTGATCTACACTGAGATCGATACCCAATTGTGCGATGTGCACAACTCCCACAAGCGTTCGGAAGGGCAGTCGATGCTGAGTGAGGCTCTGGCGCAACAGATCGCGAACGAGATCACCGACGTCATCGGGTTCAACGTGCTCATCACGGATGCGGCCGGAACGGTGGTCGGCAGCGGGGACGAACGTCGCATCGGCCAGTTCCACGAGGCATCGATCGAGGTGATCCGTGCACGGCGCATGATCGCGCACTCGGCAGCGGACGTCCGCGACCTCGTCGGCAGTCTGCCCGGCGTCACCATTCCGCTCGTCATCGACGGTGACGTGGTGGGCACCATCGGGCTGTCCGGTTCACCCGAGCAGGTCGAACAGTTCGGGCTGGTGGTCAAGCGGCAGACCGAAATCCTGATGCAGGAGGCCTCGCGGATCGGTACCCGGCTGACCTACGAGCGGGCAGCGGAAGAATTGCTCCGCGACATCTGTGACTGGCATCGCTCCACGTTCACCGAGGCCCAGATCTCCCGGCGGGCAACGGGTCTGGGATACGACCTGCGCCGTCCCCGGGTCATGGTGCTGATCAGCTACGACAGTCACACCGACGACGCCGCCGTGGAGGGACGGCCCGTGTCCCTCGAGGTCCTGCGCGCCGTGCAGGACACCTTCGACTCCGCGACCGATCTGGTCGCACCGCTCGCCCGACAGGTCATCGCGGTCACCACCGTGGTGACCGCACCGATCCCGGCTGCGGATTCGGCTTTGACGGACCGGTGCCGGAAGTATGTGTCCCAGATCCGGGAACGAGGATGGGACACCCGCGTGGGGATCGGCTCGATCGCGCACGGGGTCGAGCACCTCAATCTGTCGTCCCAGGACGCGTACGACGCGCTCCGGCTCGGCGCGGTTCTCGACCCACGCGGCCAGGTCTACCACATCGACCGGTTCCGCCTCCATCAGGCCGTCTCGGTGATACCTGCGGAGACCCGTGACAGGCTGTCACGGGCCGTGCTCGGCGCGTTGGCCACCGACAACGACTGGCCGCAGTTGCAGGAGACGCTGATCGCCTGGGGGGAGTGCGGGTTCAACTCCAGCCGGGCGGCGAAGCGGCTGCACGTCCACCGCAATACCCTCGCCAACCGGCTCGACAAGATCGCCCGGCTCCTCGGTCGCCCGCTGGACGAACCGGGTCTGGGCATGACGCTCTACCTCGCCTGTGTGGTGGCGCGGCGGGCCGGCTGAGCCTTCAGCCGGCGTGTGGGTGAACACCACCGGCGCGCCGATCGCCGTGTCGCCGCCGATCGGCGGCATTCTCGATGCATACTCGACACTCTCGAGTGGTTGCTGCACTGGATGCGGCAGACGAACCGGAGGAATCCCTTGAACGACCACCACGTGCAGCTCTTCTCCGAGCTGCACACCACCGCAGGATCCCAGGCAGGCGGCGAGGACGCAGGCGAGGCGCTGCGCCCCGTCGACCCGGAGCATCGCACCGCCACCGAGGTGCACCGCGCGCTGTTCAGCGACCAGTAGCGAGGCGGACGGTAGCCCCGTCGTCGGTCGTCCGTGCGTTCATTAGACTCGACGGGTGACCAGTGCAGCTCCAGAAAATCCCCAGAACCGTGCCGATGCCCTCCCGAAGAGCTGGGACCCCAGTTCCGTCGAGGACGATCTGTATCAGGGCTGGGTAGACGCCGGTTACTTCCGCGCGGACCCTCACAGCGACAAGCCGGGCTACTCCATCGTCCTGCCGCCGCCCAATGTGACCGGCAGCCTGCACATGGGTCACGCGCTCGACCACACGTTGATGGACGCGCTGAGCCGCCGCAAGCGGATGCAGGGCTACGAGGTGCTGTGGCTGCCCGGCATGGACCACGCGGGCATCGCGACGCAGACCGTGGTCGAGAAGCAGCTCGCCGTCGACGGCAAGACGAAGGAAGACTTCGGCCGCGAGCTGTTCATCGACAAGGTGTGGGACTGGAAGCGCGAGTCCGGTGGCACCATCGGCGGCCAGATGCGCCGCATCGGTGACAGCGTCGACTGGAGCCGCGACCGGTTCACCATGGACGACGGGCTGTCCCGCGCCGTCCAGACCATCTTCAAGCGCATGTACGACGACGGCCTGATCTACCGGGCCGAGCGTCTCGTCAACTGGTCGCCCGTGCTGCAGACGGCGATCTCCGACATCGAGGTGAAGTTCGAGGACGTCGAGGGCGAACTGGTCTCGCTGCGGTACGGCTCCCTGAACGACGACGAGCCGCACGTCGTGGTCGCGACCACCCGTGTCGAGACGATGCTCGGCGACACCGCCGTGGCCGTCCACCCCGACGACGAGCGCTACAAGCACCTGATCGGAACGACGCTCGAGCACCCCTTCACCGGGCGCGACATCCCGATCATCGCGGACGAGTACGTCGATCCCGGTTTCGGCACCGGCGCCGTCAAGATCACGCCTGCGCACGACCCCAACGACTTCGAGATGGGCCTGCGGCACAACCTGCCGATGCCGACCATCATGGACAAGACCGGCAAGATCGCCGACACGGGAACGCAATTCGACGGTCTCGACCGCTTCGAGGCACGGGTCAAGGTGCGTGAGGCGCTCGCCGAGCAGGGTCGCGTGGTCGCGGAGAAGCGGCCCTACCTGCACAGTGTCGGACATTCCGAGCGCACCGGTGAGTCCATCGAGCCGCGCCTGTCGTTGCAGTGGTGGGTGAAGGTCGAGTCCCTCGCGAAGGCCGCCGGCGACGCGGTGCGCAACGGTGACACGGTCATTCACCCGGCCAGTCAGGAACCGCGATGGTTCGCCTGGGTCGACGACATGCACGACTGGTGCATCTCGCGTCAGCTGTGGTGGGGTCACCGGATCCCGATCTGGTACGGCCCCGACGGCGAGGTCGCATGCTTCGGACCGGACGAGACCGCGCCCGAGGGCTGGGTGCAGGATCCCGACGTCCTCGACACCTGGTTCTCCTCCGGGTTGTGGCCGTTCTCGACCATGGGCTGGCCCGAGAAGACGCCCGAGCTCGAGAAGTTCTATCCCACAAGTGTTCTCGTCACCGGTTACGACATCCTGTTCTTCTGGGTGGCGCGGATGATGATGTTCGGCACGTATGTGTCGGAGGACGACGCCATCACTGGGCGGGGCGAGCGAAGCGACGGGGTGTTCAGCGAAGGCAAGTCCGGACCGCAGATGCCGTTCCAGGACGTGTTCCTGCACGGCCTCGTCCGCGACCAGTTCGGCAAGAAGATGTCGAAGTCGCGGGGCAACGGCATCGACCCGCTCGACTGGGTCGACCGCTTCGGCGCCGATGCGCTCCGCTTCACGCTGGCCCGCGGCGCCAACCCCGGCAGCGACCTGTCCGTCGGCGAGGACCACGCGCAATCGTCGCGGAACTTTGCGACCAAACTGTTCAACGCGACCAAGTTCGCCCTCATGAACGGGGCCGCGCCGGCACCACTGCCCGGACGCGGCGAACTGACCGACGCCGACCGGTGGATCCTCGACCGCCTCGAGCAGGTGCGCGGGGAGGTCGACGCCGCATTCGACCGGTACGAGTTCAGCAAGGCGTGCGAGGCACTGTTCCACTTCGCGTGGGACGAGGTCTGCGACTGGTACCTCGAGCTGGCCAAGGTGCAGTTCGCCGAGAACGACACGGTCGCGGCGAACACGAGGGCCGTGCTCGGCAACGTCCTCGACGCCTTGTTGCGCCTGCTCCACCCGGTGATCCCGTTCGTCACGGAGACCCTGTGGAAGGCGCTCACCGAGAACGAATCCGTCGTCGTGGCGGATTGGCCGCAGTCGAGCGAGACCGCCGCGGATGCGGTTGCGGCGCAGCGTGTCGAGGACATGCAGCGACTGGTGACCGAGGTGCGCCGATTCCGCAGCGACCAGGGGCTCAAGCCCTCGCAGCGGGTGCCCGCGCGGATCAGCGGCATTGCCGAGGCCGATCTGGACACGCAGCTCGCCGCGGTCACGTCGCTGGCGCGTCTGACGGACCCGGAGGACGGTTTCGCGGTGTCCGCGTCGGTGGAGGTGCGCTTGAGCAAGGCGACCGTCACCGTCGATCTCGACACGTCGGGCAACGTCGACCTGGGCGCCGAGAAGGCGCGGCTGGAGAAAGATCTCGCGGCCGCGCAGAAGGAACTCGCCGGAACCACCGCGAAGCTGTCCAACGAGGCGTTCCTGGCCAAGGCCCCCGACGCCGTCAAGGAGAAGATCCGTACGCGTCAGCAGATCGCGACGGAAGAAATCGAACGCATCACCAAGCGATTGAAGGAGCTGGAAGGCGCGTGACCTCGCCCGACTTCACGCCGGAGGAAGTCAGTCCTGTCGACCTCGCGGAGCTGACACTGGTCGAGGCGGAACTCGACAAGCGGTGGCCCGAGACGAAGATCGAGCCGTCCCTCACCCGGATCGCGGCCCTGATGGACGTGCTCGGTTCGCCGCAGCACGGCTATCCCGCCATCCACGTCACCGGCACCAACGGTAAGACGTCGGTGACGCGGATGATCGACGCGCTGCTCACGGCGCTGCACCGGCGCACCGGCCGCACCACCAGCCCGCACCTGCAGCTCGCCACCGAGCGCATCAGCATCGACGGGCGCCCGGTGTCGCCCCGCCGGTACGTCGACACGTACCGGGAGATCGAACCGTACGTGCAGATGATCGACCAGCAGTCGCAGGCGGCCGGCGGCCCGGCGATGAGCAAATTCGAGGTGCTCACCGCGATGGCGTACGCCGCGTTCGCGGAGGCACCCGTCGACGTCGCCGTCGTCGAGGTGGGTCTCGGCGGGCGTTGGGACGCAACCAATGTCATCGACGGCGAGATCGCGGTGATCACCCCGATCAGCCTCGATCACGCCGAGTATCTCGGCGACGACCTGGCCGGGATCGCCGAGGAGAAGGCCGGCATCATCAAGAAGGGGCGCGAGGACGCGCTCGTGCCCCGCGACGCCGTCGCGATCCTCGCCGAGCAGACGCCGGAAGTGATGGAGGTGCTGCTCCGCCGGGCCGTCGAGGTGGATGCCGCGGTCGCGCGGGAGGGCTCCGAGTTCACGGTGCTGGCCCGGCAGATCGCGGTCGGCGGCCAGCAGCTCGAACTCCAGGGCCTCGGCGGGGTCTACACCGACATCTTCCTGCCCCTGCACGGGGAGCACCAGGCGCGTAACGCGTCGCTCGCGCTCGCGGCCGTGGAGGCGTTCTTCGGTGCGGGCCCGGAACGGCAGCTTGACCAGGAGGCCATCCGGGAGGCGTTCGCCTCGGTCGTCAATCCGGGCAGGCTCGAACGGGTGCGCAGCGCCCCGACCGTCTTCCTCGACGCCGCGCACAACCCGGACGGGGCTCGTGCGCTCGCCGCCGCCCTGACTGCCGAGTTCGACTTCCGCAAGCTGGTCGGCGTCGTCAGCGTGATGGGGGACAAGGACGTCGACGGCATCCTGTCGGCGCTGGAACCGGTGTTCGACGAGCTCGTCGTGACGAACAACGGTTCGGCGCGAGCCATGGACGTCGACGATCTCGCCAATCTCGCGGTCGCCAAGTTCGGCGACGAACGCGTCGTCGTGGCGCCCACACTCGCGGACGCGCTGGAAACGGCCATCGGACTGGCCGAGGAGGTCGCCGAGCCGGGTGAAGCAGTATCGGGAGCGGGCGTCGTGGTCACCGGATCCGTGGTGACCGCCGGTGCGGCCCGCACCCTCTTCGGAAAGGACCCAGCGTGAGCGAGCCAGACTCGAGTGCTTCGGAACCGGAGTTCGGGCCGCCGACCAAGGACCCGTGGAAGGGATTCCGCGGTGTGGTCGCGGGATCTCTGATTCTGGAAGCGATCGTGGTGCTTCTCGCCCTGCCGGTCGTCGCGACGGTCGGCGGCGGACTGACCTGGTGGTCCGGAACGTACCTCGTGGGGCTGGCGGTGCTCATGATCCTCGGGGCGGGCCTGCAGGGCCGCCCCTGGGCGATGAAGTACAACCTGTTGTTGCAGGTGGGGCTCCTGCTCGGGTTCTTCGTCCACGTGTCGATCGGCTCGGTCGGAGTGGTCTTCGCCATCCTGTGGGGATACCTTCTCTACTTCCGCCGGAATGTCCGCCAGCGAATGGAGCGGGGCCTGCTGCCGGGGCAGCGGGGCTGACCATTTAGGCTATGCGCCGTGACTGAGCGCACCCTTGTACTGATCAAGCCCGATGCCGTTGCCCGCGGATATGTAGGAGAAATCCTCGGTCGTATCGAGCGGAAAGGTCTGACGATCTCCGCGCTCGACCTGCGCACCGCTCCCGGCGACATCGCAGCCGCCCACTACGCCGAGCACGAAGGCCGCCCGTTCTACCCGGGCCTGCTGGAATTCATCACGGGCGGCCCGCTCGTCGCGGCAGTGCTCGAAGGTCCGCGGGCGATCGCGGCGTTCCGTCAGCTCGCCGGCGGCACCGACCCCGTCGAGAAGGCCGTTCCGGGCACGATTCGCGGTGACTTCGGGCTCGAAGCCCAGGAGAACCTGGTGCACGGCTCCGACTCGGTCGAGTCGGCCGAGCGCGAGATCGCCCTCTGGTTCCCGCACCTCGCCGCCAACTGATCTACCTCTCCACCCACCCCTCGACCCACCGGCCTGCCCTCCGGGCCGGCGGCGCCCTCGCGTGCGGAACATGTTCCAGACCGATACGTGCGCCGCTGGCACGGACTGCGGCACACGTGTGGGATACTGAAGGTGGTCGGACCGCAATTTGTGCACCACGTGGCTTCGACCGGATGACACCACGGCTCGATGCCCTTCATCGCTGCCCCTGCGTCAACAGGAAATACCTGGGCGTTTCGGCACGCTGGATGATCAGGCGCTCGCGCCGCGGACGACGGCCATCCGCAAGGCACCACATGGGTGTGCAGTGAAAACGGACACTGCACGCGCTGTGTGGAGCGAGACCAGACAATCTCGCGCTCACATCTGGGGCGCGAGTACACATACTGCGCCCTCGCGTGGCCGCGTGACACCCCCAGACACGGGAGTGGACGCGCCCGGGGGCTGAGGAGACTACGTGGCCGATCAAGCGCCGCCCACAAATTCAGAGCCGAACGACTCGGCCACCGCCGGGAGCGCGGTTCCCGCTCTTCCGGAGAAGATTCGCGTTCACGCCCTCGCGAAGTTGCTGGGCGTGACGAGCAAGCAGGTTCTCGCCGAGGCTGCGGCCCTCGGAACCGAACTGCGCAGCGCGCAGTCGAGCCTGCAACGCGACGTCGCCGAGCGTGTGCACGCAGCTTTCACCGCTGCGCAGAACGCTCCCACCGAGCCACCCGCAGCGGCCGAACCGGCCGCGGAAACCCCGGCCGCCGAACCGGTCGCGGAGACCCCGGCCGCCGAACCGGCCGTCGAGGTCGCGCCGGAACCGGTCGCGGCTGCCGACGTCGAGGAAGCGGCGGTCGAGCAGACTCCCGCTCCGGCGGTTCCCGCCGAGGAAACTCCCGCCCAGGAACCCGTCGCGGAGGAGGCCGCGGTTTCCGAGCGCGACCTCGGACGTGACCTGTTCACCACCGCGTCCTACCAGGTCGAGGCGCCCGCCGCCGAGCCCGCCGTGGAGACCCCGCCCGCCGTCTCGCAGGTCCCGCTCTTCCTGCAGCCCGACCTCGCGGCGGTCGAGACCCCGCCGCGTCGCCGCCGCAGTCGCCGGGACGCCGGGACCCCGGAACCCACCACCGAGCAGCCGCCCGTCGTCGAATCGCACGACGAGGTGCCCGAGACCGCGAAGGCCACGGACACCGGAACCGCCGAGACCGAGACGGACGAGTCCGACGTCGACGGCGACCAGCCGCGTCGTCGTCGCCGCGGCCGTCGCGGCCGTGGTCGCGGACGGGGCGAACAGCAGAACGAGCAGGACACCGACACCGACACCGACACCGAGGGTCCCGAGGCCGAGGAATCCGCGCGCGAGGAGAAGGTCGCCGAGACACCGGCTCGGGAGCTCGAAGAGAAGCCGAAGAAGGAATCCGAGGAGAAGCCCGCTGAGGCCGAGCAGGCCGAGGCGGAGTCCGGTGACGAAGAGGCCGGTGAGGGCGACTCCGACGGGTCGAGCCGTCGCCGCCGTCGCCGTCGTCGTCGCAAGTCCGGTGGCGAGGGGTCGGGAGAGGCCACGTCCGAGGACGATCCGCCGAACACCGTCGTCCACGAGCGTGAACCTCGCAACAAGAGCCGCTCGAAGGACGAGGTCCAGGGCATCACCGGTTCGACGCGGCTCGAGGCGAAGCGTCAGCGTCGCCGTGACGGCCGGGATGCCGGCCGCCGGCGTCCGCCGATCCTCACGGAATCGGAGTTCCTGGCCCGCCGCGAGGCCGTCGACCGCGTGATGGTGGTGCGCGACCGCATCGCCACCGGGCAACCGCACGCGACGACGCAGGTCGCCGTGCTCGAGGACGGCGTCCTCGTCGAACACTTCGTGACCACGTCGGCGTCGGCATCGATGGTCGGCAACGTGTACCTCGGACGCGTCCAGAACGTGCTGCCCAGCATGGAAGCCGCGTTCATCGACATCGGCCGCGGCCGCAACGGCGTGCTGTACGCGGGTGAGGTCAACTGGGAGGCCGCCGGGCTCGGCGGCAACTCCCGCAAGATCGAGCAGGCTCTCAAGCCGGGCGATCAGGTGCTGGTTCAGGTCAGCAAGGACCCGGTCGGGCACAAGGGTGCGCGGCTGACCACGCAGATCAGTCTCGCGGGCCGCTTCCTGGTGTACGTGCCGGGCGGCACGTCCACCGGCATCAGCCGCAAACTGCCCGACACGGAGCGCAAGCGCCTCAAGGACATCCTGCGCGACATCGTGCCCTCGGACGCCGGAGTCATCATCCGGACCGCGTCAGAGGGTGTGAGCGAGGAGGAACTCGCTCGCGACGTGAAGCGTCTGCAGGACCAGTGGGCCGGTATCGAAGCGCAGGCCGCGAAGGCGGAATCCGGCAAGTCCGGTAACCCGCAGGCCCTGTACGAGGAGCCCGACCTTCTTGTGAAGGTCATCCGCGACCTGTTCAACGAGGACTTCTCCAAGCTCGTCATCGAGGGCGAGAAGGCTTGGTCGACGGTCGAGTCGTACATCAAGTCCGTGGCCCCCGATCTCATGCCGAGGCTCGAGCAGCACACGTCGGACAACGGTGTCGACGTCTTCGTGGCGCACCGCATCGACGAGCAGCTGGCGAAGGCGCTCGACCGCAAGGTCTGGTTGCCGTCCGGCGGCACGCTCGTGATCGACCGCACCGAGGCCATGACCGTGGTCGATGTCAACACCGGCAAGTTCACCGGTGCCGGCGGAAACCTCGAGGAGACGGTCACCCGGAACAACCTCGAGGCGGCCGAGGAGATCGTGCGGCAGATGCGCCTGCGCGACATCGGCGGCATGATCGTCGTCGACTTCATCGACATGGTGCTCGAATCGAACCGCGACCTCGTGCTGCGACGGCTGACGGAAGCCCTGGGCCGGGATCGCACCCGCCACCAGGTGTCCGAGGTCACGTCGCTCGGTCTGGTCCAGATGACGCGGAAGAAGTTGGGCACCGGACTGGTCGAGGCGTTCTCGACGACGTGTGAGCACTGCCACGGCCGGGGCATCCTCGTCCACGCCGAGCCGATCGAGGTGAAGACCTCCGAGGACAACGGTGCGCGCGGCGGGTCGTCCCGCGGCGGCGACTCCGGTGGCTCCCGCAAGAAGCGGGGACGCGACAAGTCGTCCGGCGGGGAGACGTCGCAGCCTCCCGTGCACGAGGAGACCCCGACGGTGGACGCCACCGTCAAGCGGGCCCACCCGGTCGCTCTCGCGATGGCACACCACCATCACGAGGAGGAGGCCGCGCACGCACACAGCGGGCACGAGGCGGAATCCGCCGCGCAGCCCGCGGCGGCGGTTCCCGAGCCCGAGCAGCCGGTCGCCGTGGAGGCGGAGACGCCGGCGGCTGACCTGCCCGGCATCGAAGAAGCGGTGGCCGAGGCCCCGGCAGCGGTCGCCGCGGAAGCCGTCGTGGCACCCGAGGCGGAGGAAGTCGTCGTCGAGGAAGCTGTCGTCGAGGAAGCCGTGGCCGAAGAGCCGGTCGTCGAACCTGCGCCGGCCGAAGCGGCTCCGGTCGCCGAGACCCCGGAACCCGTCGTGGAGCGCGAGCCCGAGCCCCAACCGGAGCCGGTGTCCCCGCCGCGGCGCAGGAGTCGTCGGGTGTCGAGGGCAGCGGCCGCGCCGGTGTCCGAAACCCCGAGCGCCGGGACCGTGTTCGTGATCCCGACATCGGAGACCGGCGCGGAGCACGCACCGGAGCCGGAACCGGCCATGTCGGCTTCGGCCGTGAGCCGACCGCCCGCGTCCTCGCCCGACGGCGCGGATGCGCAGGCAGCGCCGCGCAGGCCGCGGCGCCGCCGGGCGGCGGCACGTCCCGCCGGCCCGCCGGTGGACGCCGACAACTGACGAGGGAGCGCGGGAAGGCAATCGACGCCGGTTTGTACGGAACGGTTGCCTTCCTGTAACCTTGACCAGTCGCTACTCGGCGATGAAGGTCAGCTGTGCCCTTACCTGTGAAGGCTGCGCGATCTCGACCGAGCTAGCCGTCACACCAGACCAGTCGCGCACACTGTGGCGCGAGCAAGTTCGAAGAAGCAAGGGGTAGCCCTCCGATGGCAACGTACGCGATCGTCAAGACCGGCGGAAAGCAGTACAAGGTCGCTGTTGGTGACCTCGTCAAGGTCGAGAAGATCGAGGGTGAGCCCGGCACTGCTGTCTCGCTTGCTCCCGTTCTCGTCGTCGACGGATCCGATCTGACGACCGACGCCGACAAGCTGGCCAAGATCTCGGTCACGGGTGAGGTCGTCGAGCACACCAAGGGCCCGAAGATCCGGATCCACAAGTTCAAGAACAAGACCGGCTACCACAAGCGTCAGGGCCACAGGCAGAAGCTGACGGTCCTCAAGGTCACCGGCATCAAGTAGCTAGAGCTTCAGAGCTGATTTCACCCGAGGAGGGTCAAGAACATGGCACATAAGAAGGGTGCATCCAGCTCCCGTAACGGTCGCGATTCAAATGCTCAGCGACTCGGCGTGAAGCGTTTCGGCGGCCAGTCCGTCAGCGCCGGCGAGATCCTGGTGCGTCAGCGCGGAACCCACTTCCACCCCGGCGTCAACGTCGGTCGTGGCGGCGACGACACGCTCTTCGCGCTCTCTGCCGGTGCCGTCGAGTTCGGCACCAAGCGTGGACGCAAGACCGTGAACATCGTTCCGGCGGCGGCAGAGGCCTAGTCCTGCCGCGAGTATGCATCGTCCCGTGAGGGACGTTTCAAGCTCCCAATAGGGGCGGACCTGGGTCGTGATACCCGGTCCGCCCCTATTGTTTTTTTCAGAGTGAGATCAACACAATTGGCTGAGGAAGGATCCGGCAGTCATGTCCCGATTCATTGACCGCGTCGTGCTGCACGTCAGCGCCGGAAAAGGCGGCAATGGCTGCGCCTCCGTACACCGGGAGAAGTTCAAACCACTCGGTGGCCCGGACGGCGGCAACGGCGGGCGTGGCGGTGACGTCGTGCTCGAGGTGGACGGCAACGTCCACACCCTCCTCGACTTCCATTTCCACCCCCACGCGAAGGCCACCAACGGCAAGCAGGGGATGGGGAGCAACCGTGACGGCGCCCAGGGCGACGACCTGATCCTGAAGGTCCCCGACGGCACCGTCGTCCTCGACGAGGACGGGCGTATTCTCGCCGACCTCATCGGTGTCGGCACCCGCTTCGAGGCCGCCCAGGGTGGTCGCGGCGGACTCGGCAACGCGGCCCTGTCGTCGAAGGCGCGCAAGGCGCCGGGCTTCGCGCTCCTCGGTGAGGACGGTGTCGAGCGGGAACTGGTCCTCGAACTGAAGTCCGTGGCCGATGTCGGGCTGGTCGGGTTCCCGTCGGCGGGTAAGTCCTCGCTCGTGTCCGTGCTGTCGGCGGCGAAGCCGAAGATCGCCGACTACCCGTTCACGACGCTCGTGCCGAACCTCGGTGTGGTGTCGAGCGGCGACACCACGTTCACGGTGGCCGACGTGCCCGGGTTGATCCCCGGCGCGAGCGACGGCCGCGGGCTCGGACTGGACTTCCTGCGCCACCTCGAGCGGTGCGCCGTGCTGGCCCACGTCGTCGACTGCGCGACGCTCGACCCGGGCCGCGACCCGATCTCCGACATCGACGCACTCGAGGCGGAACTCGCCGCGTACAAGGGCGCGCTGTCCGGCGACGCCGGGCTCGGTGACCTCGCGGACCGGCCCCGCATCGTGATCCTGAACAAGGCGGACGTGCCGGAGGCGGCCGAGCTGGCCGAGATGGTCACCCCCGATCTCGAGGCCCGCGGGTGGCCTGTCTTCACGATCTCGGCCGTCAGCCGAGAGGGATTGCGCCCGTTGACGTTCGCGCTGGCGAAGCTGGTTGCGGACTACCGTGAGGCGCACCCGAAGGCCGAGCCGAAGCGTCAGGTGATCCGCCCGGTGATCGCGAACGAGAACAGCTTCAGCGTCGTCGCCGACCCCGAGATCCCAGGTGGGTTCATCGTCCGCGGCACGCGGCCGGAGCGCTGGGTGCGGCAGACGCAGTTCGACAACGACGAGGCCGTGGGCTACCTCGCCGACCGCCTCGCGCGACTCGGCGTGGAGACCGAGCTCGTCAAGCAGGGTGCGGAGCCGGGAGCGTCCGTCACGATCGGCAACGTGAGCTTCGACTGGGAGCCCCAGACACCGGCCGGCGTCGATCTCACTCGCACCGGCCGCGGTACCGACCCGCGTCTGGATCAGGTCGAGCGCATCGGCGCGACCGAACGCAAGCACGCATCAAGGGTCCGTCGCGGTCTCGAAGGCCTCGACCCCGAAGACCAGTGAGCGCCACCCGGCGCACGATCGCGTCGGCGGGCAGCATTGTCGTGAAGATCGGATCGTCCGCGCTGACCAGCCTGGTCGGCGGGCTCGACGTCCGTCGCCTCGACGAGCTGGCCGATGCGATCGAGGCACGGATGCGTGCCGGTTCCGACGTGGTCGTCGTGTCGTCCGGGGCAGTGGGCGCGGGTCTGGCTCCGTTGGGGCTGACCAAGCGGCCGCGGGACCTGGCGACGAAGCAGGCCGCCGCGAGCGTCGGCCAGCTGGCGCTGGCCCACGCCTGGGGCACGTCGTTCGCCCGGTACGGGCGCACCGTCGGGCAGGTGCTGCTCACCGCGGAGGACATCGCCCGCCGCGCGCAGCACCGCAACGCGCAACGCACTCTCGACCGCCTCCGCGCGCTGCACGCGGTCGCGATCGTCAACGAGAACGACACCGTCGCGACGGCGGAGCTGCGCTTCGGCGACAACGACCGGCTCGCGGCGCTGGTCGCGCACCTGGTCGGCGCCGAGGCGCTGGTCCTGCTGTCGGACGTCGACGGGCTGTACGACGGCGACCCCCGCAAGGGCAATGCGACGCTGATTCCCGAGGTGAACAGCCCGGAGGATCTCGACGGTGTGGTCGCAGGTTCGGGCGGCGCTCTCGGCACCGGCGGGATGGCGTCCAAGCTGTCGGCAGCGCGCCTCGCGGCCGATGCCGGCGTGCCTGTGCTGCTCGCCGCCGCCTCGGACGCCGGGGCAGCGCTACGGGACGCCGGGGTGGGGACGGCATTCGCGGCCCGGCCGTCCCGGTTGTCGGCGCGCAAGTTCTGGGTGCGCCACGCCGCGGACGAGCAGGGGATCCTGCACATCGACGAGGGCGCTGTGCGTGCCGTCGTCACCAAACGGCGGTCGTTGCTGCCCGCGGGGATCAGCGCGGTGTCGGGGCGGTTCTACGGCGGCGACGTCGTGTCGCTCCTCGGCCCCGACGAACGTCCCGTGGCCAGGGGTGTCGTGGCGTACGACTCCGCCGAGATCAGCGACATCCTGGGCAAGTCGACCCAGGAACTGCCCGCGGAGATGCAGCGCCCCGTCGTCCACGCGGACGATCTGGTGCCGCTCTGACGGTCACGCGGGCAGCGCGGAGGACGCGTCGAGCAGTGCGGTGAGTGCCTCCGAGCAACCGGCGTGGAGGGTGAGGGTGGCGAACTCGTCGCCGCGTGTCGTCCCTCTGTTGACGATGACGATGGGGATTCCGCGCTTGGCGGCGTGCCGGACGAACCGCAGTCCCGACATGACGGTGAGCGACGAGCCGGCCACCAGGAGCGCCTCGGCCTCGTCGACCACGTCGTAGGCGGCGGCGACCCTCGGTTTCGGGACGGATTCGCCGAAGTACACGATGTCGGGTTTGAGAAGTCCGCCACACGCCTCGCAGTCGACCATCCGGAAATGCTCGGTGCTGGTGATCACCGCGTCGGCGTCCGGTGCGATCTCCACTCCCTGTGCGGCAGCGACGGTTTCGGCGAAACCGGGGTTCGCACGCTCGAGCCGGTCGGCGAGCGTGGCCCGCGAGATCAGGGCGTCGCACGCCAGGCACCGGACTTGGGCGTACGTGCCGTGCAGGTCGATCACCCGGCGACTGCCGGCCTTGGTGTGCAGCAGGTCGACGTTCTGGGTGATGACGGCACGCGCGACACCGGCCCGTTCGAGCCCCGCCAGCGCGCGGTGGCCCGTGTTGGGCCGGGCGGCGTCCATGTGCCGCCAGCCGAGGTGGTTGCGCGCCCAGTAGTGGCGGCGGAAGTCGGGGTCCCCGGTGAACTGCTGGTACGTCATGGGATTGCGCGGCGGCGACTCCGGACCCCGGTAGTCGGGAATTCCGGAGTCGGTCGAGATGCCGGCGCCGGTGATCACACACAGGCGCCGACCACCGAGTACGTCGATCAGTCGGGCGAACACGCACTCCAGGGTAGCGCCGGCTCAGTACCCGACGACAGGATCGATCAGAGCGGTGAGATTCTCACCTGCGACGAAGCGGGCGACGTTCAGTGCCACGTGCTCGGCGAACGCCGGGGGCCGGACCGCAGGCGGGTTGGAATCGTGGGGGGTGATGATCACGTTGGGCAGATCCCACAGCGGGTGGCCGTCGGGAAGCGGCTCGGGATCGGTGACGTCGAGTCCCGCACCGCCGATCGTTTTGTCCCGCAGCGCTTTCACCAGTGCGTTGGTGTGGACGAGCGAGCCGCGCGCGACGTTGATCACCCACGCGGTCGGCTTCATCTGCGCGAACTCCGCCGCCCCGACCAGATGGTGCGTGGCGTCGGTGGCGGGAGCCCCGAGCACGAAGTGGTCCGCGCGGGCCCACACCTCGCCGAGACGGGTGGTGGGGAGCGTCTCGATCGCGCCCGGCACCGGGCTTCCGGAGCGATTCACCGCGATGACGTCGGCCCCGACACCCGCGAGCATCGGGATCAGTGCCCGGCCGATTCCGCCGGCACCCACGATGGCGACCGTGGTGCCCCGTAGGGTGCCGATCTTCGAGAAGAACTCCTGCTGACGCCAGGTCTTCGCCTCGAGGTGCTCCGGAAGTGCCCGCACCCCGGCCAGCAGCAGCGTCAGAGCGTGCTCGGCGACGGTGGCGGCGAACGCGCCCGCCGCCGACGTCCACAGCACGGTGGTGTCAGGTCTGATCACCTTCGCGGCGAACCACTCCTCGACACCCGCGGAGTTCAACTGCACCCAGCGGATGTTCTCGGGAAGCGGGTCCGGGAACCCGATCGGACTCGCGGTCCAGACCAGGGCGTCCGCGGACTCGAGGGGTGCCACACGGGCGCCGCCCCGGCGCACCGCATCCTCGAGGAGCGGGTCCGGGGCGGGTCCGATGGCTATAGCTGGAACAGCAGCGTCGTCGGCCATGGGGTCGAACTTACGCGGGAACCTCGATCAACGGGTAGACACCGTTTTCGTCGTGGACCTCACGCCCGGTGACGGGCGGGTTGAACACGCACAGCATGCGCATTTCGGTGTCGGGCTCGACACGGTGACGCTCGTGACCGTTGAGCAGGTACATCGAACCGGGGCCGAGTTCGTAGACCTTGTCGTTGTCGAGGTCGATCAACTTGCCGGTTCCCTCGACGAGCCAGACGGCCTCGACGTGGTTGGCGTAGTGGAACTCGTTGACCGAGCCCGCTTTGATCGTGGTCTCGTGGAACGAGAAGCCCACTTTGTCGCCGCCGAGGATGATGCGCTTGCTGCGCCAGTTTCCGTCCTCGCTGGTGATGTCGCGCTCGGTGTCGGTGATTTCTGCGGTGGTGCGAACGATCATGTGAGTCTCAGTCCTCTCTCTAGCTGCAAACCTTGCCGGTGGCGTCGGCGAGAATCGCGAGTCCGTGGTCCAGTTCCTCGTCGGTGATGGTGAGCGCCGGCAGGAGCTTGACCACCTCGTCCGACGGTCCGGAGGTCTCCGCGAGCAGGCCCTCGTCGAAGGCGAGCTTGCAGACCTTGCCCGCGTTCTCCGGCTCGTCGAACACGAGGCCCTGGACGAGGCCGCGACCGCGGGTGGAGATGGAGCCCTCGAACTGGTTCGCCAGATCGGCGAATGCCTGGTGGATCTTCTCGCCCTTTTTCAGCGTCGACTGGTGAAGGGTGTCGTCTGACCAGTAGTGGTCCAGCGCCACCTTCGACGTGACGAACGCCGGGTTGTTGCCGCGGAACGTGCCGTTGTGCTCGCCCGGTCCCCACACGTCGAGCTCACGCTTGAACAGCGTCAGCGCCATCGGCAGGCCGTAGCCACCGATCGACTTCGACAGGCAGACGATGTCCGGGGTGATGCCGGCGATCTCGAAGGAGAAGAACGGCCCGGTGCGTCCGCAGCCCATCTGGACGTCGTCGACGATCAGCAGGATGTCGCGCTCGGCGCACAGGTCCGCGAGGGCGCGCAGCCACTCGGGACGAGCGACGTTGACGCCGCCCTCACCCTGCACGGTCTCGACGATCACGGCGGCCGGACGGTTCAGGCCACTGCCCGAGTCGTCGAGCACGCGGGAGAACCAGTGGAAGTCCTCGGTGACTCCGTCGAAGTAGTTGTCGAACGGCATCGGGGTGGCGTGCACCAGCGGGATTCCGGCGCCGGCGCGCTTCATCGAGTTACCGGTCACCGACAGGGCGCCGAGCGTCATGCCGTGGAAAGCGTTGGTGAAGTTGATGATCGACGAACGACCCGTCACCTTGCGCGCCAGTTTCAGTGCGGCCTCGACCGTGTTGGTTCCGGTGGGTCCGGGGAACTGGACCTTGTAGTCGAGACCGCGGGGTTTCAGGATTTTGTCCTGGAACGTCTGGAGCAGGTCGCGTTTGGCCACGGTCGACATGTCGAGACCGTGCGTGATGCCGTCGCTGACGATGTAGTCGACGAGCGCCGACTTCAGGACCGGGTTGTTGTGGCCGTAGTTCAGCGAACCGGCACCGGCGAAGAAGTCGAGGTAGTCGCGGCCGTTCTCGTCACGGATCCACGATCCGGACGCCGACTCGAAGACGGCGGGCCAGCCGCGGCTGTAGCTGCGAACCTCGGATTCGAGGTTGTCGAAAATGTTCGTATCGAAGTTAGTCATGTTGCTGCATTCCTCCGGGGCATGCTCTTAGCCGATCGTGTACAGATCTTCGGCTTCGTGTCCATCGGGAAAATCGTTTGGGGAGAACAGTTCTTGCTTGTTGATCGCCGTATCTCGGCGACGCGCCAATGCTGTGAACAGCGCGATCGAGGCCTCGTTGTCGGGGCTGATCGTCGTTTCGAGATGGGTAATCCCTTCGGGTGCAAGTCGGTCGAGTAGCGCGCTCAGCATGCGACCTGCAATTCCCTTGCCGCGCTGGTCTGCGTCTACGGCTACTTGCCAGACGAACAGCGTCGCTGGGGATTCGGGGCGGATGAACCCTGATACGAAACCCACGACGCGCTCGTCGACGACTGCGACGACCGACGAGCGGCTGAAATCTCTACACCACAACAGGTATGCGTAGCTCGAATTGAGATCGAGCACTTCCGTGTTCCTGGCGATCTCCCAGAGCCGGACTCCGTCAGTGATCTCTGGACTTCTGAACAACACCGCGTCCGGCGCGGTGGTCGGGATGGCACTCTTCTCAACAGGCGTCATTGGAAATTCGAACCTAACAACCATCCCCTTCGATTTCACGTGCCTCGCGAAATTGGACAGTTCAGGTGGCGGAGCCTTGCAGGTGAGACGTGCAAAGTGATGCTCATCACATTATGTAACTTTTGGGTGAACCGCAAGCGACACACTTCGCCTATTTGAGACTCGCGAGCGCGAAGGGGAGGACCGACGAGGCACCCGCCGCGCGCAGCGTCCTGGCGGCCATCGTGAGGGTCCAGCCGGTGTCCGTGAGGGTGTCGACGAGTAGCACCGGACCGGCGCCGTCGGGAAGGCCGGGGACCTCCCAGGCGTCGACGAGCCCGGCCACCCGGTAGGCGGAGTTGGCCGCGGACACCGGCGGATGCTCCGGGCGCAGCCGCAGAACCCCCAGGTCGGTGAGGCGTCCGACGGTGGCGAGTTGCCCCGCGATCGACGCCGACAGGAGAGGATGGGTGGCGGATTCGACGGCCATGACAGCGGTGGGCCGCTCGGTCCAGTCCCAGGAGGCCAGCACCTGGATGCAGGCCTTCAGGACGGCGTCGGGGGCGGGCCCGTCCGGTTCGTCGAGCAGGGAACGCAGCCGCTGACCCCAGCCCAGGTCGGACAGCCGGCCCAGGACGCGCCCCGGTTCGGGGCCATCCGTTATCTTCCCGGACAGCGTCACGCCGAGCTTCGCGAGGCCCGTGGGCCACTGTTTACGGGGCGCCAGGTCCACGCCTGGGCGCTCGAGGCGCGTTCTGGTCTGTTGCACCGCCTCGGCGTCCACGGTCGCGTCGTGGCGCACTCCGGTGCAGTTGTCGCACCGCCCGCACTCCGAGGCGCCCGCCGCCAGACCCGGATCGTCGAGCTGCTCGCGCAGGAACGCCATCCGGCACGTGGTGATCCGCTGGTAGTCGATCATCGCCTGCTGCTCGGACTCGCGCGCGCGTTCGAGGCGTTCGTACCGGTCGGCGTCGTACGTCCAGGGCTCCCCGGTGCCCACCCAGCCGCCGCGCACCCGGCGTACGGCACCGTCCACGTCGAGGACCTTCAGGACCATCTCGAGCCGGGTGCGGCCCAGCTCCACCAGCGGCTCGAGCGCCTGCGTGGACTGCGGCCGCTCGGTGTCGAGGACCTCGATCACCCGCCGCACCACGTGCTCCCGGGGGAACGCCACCGAGGCGAAATAACTCCAGATCTGCCTGTCCTCGGATCCGGGCAGCAGGATGACCTCGGCGCGGTCGGTGGACCGTCCGGCACGCCCGACCTGCTGGTAGTAGGAGATGGGGGACGACGGCGCACCGAGGTGCACGACGAACCCCAGGTCGGGCTTGTCGAATCCCATGCCGAGCGCGGACGTCGCCACGAGGGCCTTGACCCGGTTGCCGAGCAGGTCCTGCTCGAGGGTCTCGCGCTCGGCGGCGTCGGTTTGCCCGGTGTATGCGGCGACCGTGTGGCCCTGCTCGGACAGCAGGCTCGCCAGATCCCGGGCCGCCGACACGGTGAGTGCGTAGATGATGCCCGAGCCGGGCAGGCTGTCGAGCTTCTGGGCGAGCCACGCGGCCCGGGCGGTGGCCTCCGGAATCTGCACGACCGACAGGTGCAGCGACTCGCGTTCGAGGCCGCCGCGGAGGACGAGGGTTTCGGCGCCACCCACCCCGAGCTGCGTGGAGACATCGGAGACGACGCGGTCGTTCGCCGTGGCCGTGGTGGCCAGGACGGGGATTCCCTCGCCCAGTTCGGCGATCAGCGTGCGGATCCGCCGATAGTCGGGACGGAAGTCGTGACCCCAGTCCGACACGCAGTGCGCCTCGTCGACCACGACGAGGCCCGCGTCGGCGGCGAGGGAGGGGAGCACCTGGTCGCGGAAGTCGGGATTGTTGAGACGCTCGGGGCTGACCAGCAACACGTCGAGTTCGTTGTCCGCGACCCGGGCGTGGATGTCGTCCCACTCGGTGACGTTGCCGGAATTGATGGTGGCGGCGCGCACGCCCGCCCGCTCGGCGGAGGCCACCTGGTTCCGCATGAGGGCCAGGAGCGGCGACACGATGACCGTGGGGCCGTGCCCGTGCGCCCGCAGGAGCTTCGCCGCGATGAAGTAGACCGCCGACTTGCCCCAGCCCGTCCGTTGGACGACCAGCGCCCGTCTGCGGCCCACCACGAGCGCCTCGATCGCCGTCCACTGGTCGTCGCGGAGGGTGGCGTGCTCGCCTGCCAGCTCGCGGAGCAGCCGTTCGGCCTCGTCACGGAGTGCGGGTTCGGTGGCGGTCGTCATGCCCCCATGGTGCCCGACACGGGTGACACGGAGGATCCGGGCGGCGGCAGGAGCGCTCAGCCGGGCAGTGCCGCCTCGATCTCGGCCAGGGTCGGTGACGACGTGGACGCGCCTCGGCGGGTGGTGGCGAGCGCGCCCGCCGTGCATGCGAACGGGACGGCGGCCGCGGGCCCGCGGCGCCACGAGACGGCCAGGGCGCCGGCGAACGCGTCGCCCGCCCCGGTCGTGTCGACCACCTCGACCTCGGGGGAGTCGGCGTGGATCGCGGTGCCGTCGCTGCCCGCGTAGTCCGCGCCGGACGACCCCCGCGTGGTCACGACGTGGGCGACGGCGCCGATGACCTCGGCGCCGAGTTGCCCGGCCTCGGTCTGATTGACGAGGAGTACGTCGACCAGCTCGACGAGTTCGGGCGGAAGTGTCTGCGCCGGTGAGGGATTCAACATCACGACGGTACCGTGTGCCGCGGCGTGCGCCGCCGCGGCCAGCACGGTGCCCAGGGGTATCTCGAGTTGGCAGAGCAGGACGTCGGCGTCCGCGACGGCCGCGAGTTCGGCCGTCGTCAGGTCCACCACGGTGCTGTTGGCGCCCGCAACCACGACGATGCTGTTCTCACCGGCGGCGTCGACGGTGATCGCCGCGATCCCGCTCGGCCCGTCCACTTCGCGCAGGTACCGCGTGTCGACCTCGGCGTCCACCAGGGCCTGCCGCAGGTCGAGAGCGAACACGTCGGAGCCGACGGCGCCGATGAACGTCACGGCGCCACCGGCCTGCGCCGCGGCGATCGCCTGATTGGCGCCCTTGCCACCGGGGGTGGCGGCAAAGGCGCTGCCCAGGATCGTCTCTCCCGGCGCGGGCAACCGCTCGGCCGCCGTCAGCAGGTCCATGTTGATGCTGCCGACCACGGCGACCCTGGGAGCGGACATATCCCGAGACTAACCCGCGTCGGCGGCTGCCGTCTCCTGTGCGGGTGTCGCGGACGCGTCACCCTTGGTGCGGCGGAGACGCTTCAGGATGCGGCGGGCCTCGGCGTCCGTGGCCACGGCGGGCGGCGAACCCTCCAGCGGCTTCCGGGCGGTCTCGGAGATGAGCAGAACCGCGATACCGCCGATGACGGCCGCGACCATCATGTAAATCGGCGCGACGAGGTCACTGCCCGTCGCGTCCTGCAGCGCCGTGAGGACGAGGGGGGTGGTGCCACCGAAGATCGACACCGCGAGGTTGTATCCGATCGCCAGCCCGCCGTAGCGGATTCCGGTGGGGAACAGCGCGGGAAGGACCGACGGGAAGACGCCGACGAACAGCAGCAGCAGCCCGCCGAGCATCGCGAGGCCGACGAAGACGGTGAAGTAGTGCCCGACACCGATCAGCAGGTACGCGGGCAGCGACAGCGCGAAGAATCCGACGAAACCGGCCAGCAGCAACGGTTTACGACCCACCCGGTCGGACAGCTTTCCGACGAAGCTGATGCACACCATCATGATGAGCATCACGATGATCATGAGGACGAGGCCGTGCGACTCGTCGTAGCCGAGCGTGTTCGACAGGTACGTCGGCATGTAGCTGAGCAGGCCGTAGTGCGCGATGTTGTACGTGGCGACCAGGATGACGCACAGCACCAGCGGACGCCAGTTCTCCACCAGGGTCTCGCGCAGTTTACGTCCCGTGGATTCGTCTGCGAGCGAACGCTCTTCGGCCTGCTCCATCTGCTGGAATGCAGGCGTCTCCTCGAGCCGCAGCCGCAGGTAGAGGCCGATCAGGCCGAGCGGACCGGCGAGCAGGAACGGAATTCGCCACGCCCAGTCCACGAGCGCGTCGGCGCTGACCACGGTGCTGATGATGGTGACCAGGCCCGCGGCCGCGACATACCCCGCGAGGGTTCCGAATTCGAGGAAGCTCGAGAAGAACCCGCGGCGCTTGTCCGGCGCGTACTCGGCGACGAACGTGCTGGCACCGCCGTACTCGCCGCCCGTCGAGAATCCCTGCACGAGCCGGAACAGCACCAGCAGAATCGGCGCCGCGAGCCCGATGGATCCGTAACTCGGGATCAGGCCGATGGCGAACGTGCTGCCCGCCATCAGGATGATCGTGGTGGCGAGCACCTTCTTGCGGCCGATCCGGTCACCGAGCGGACCGAAGAACAGCCCACCGAGGGGACGGACGATGAACGCCGCGGCGAAGATCGCGAACGTCGACAGCAACTGTGCGGTACCGCTGGCCTCGGGAAAGAACACCTTGCCGATGGTGGTCGCGAGGTAGGCGTACACGCCGAAGTCGAACCACTCCATGGCGTTACCGAGCATGGTGGCCTTGACGGCTCGTTTGACGGAGGCCTCGTCGGTGACCGTCACATCAGGTGATTCGGCCACCTCGGCCGACGTGATCGAGTGATCTGGTGCATTCATGTCGTGCGCTCCCCAGCGCAGTTATCACCCGCGCGGGGCACGTACCTGATGCACGCATCTTTTCGTCGCCCGCACGGCGATTGCTGGTCGGGTTCGGCAACCCACGGCCCTTCGGCGCGATGCGGCCCCCGCCGATCGGCTCTGGCTCGTGGCTCGGTCCCGCCCCACCGTCCGGGGTGCGGGACTACCAGCTGTAAGAGCGATTACCGTAGCAAAGGATGTGCGGGCTTGTCGGCCCGAGCCTCAGTACGCCCGTGCGTACTGCGCCGGAATCTGCGGCGTCACCTGGGCATTCAATACCAGTGCGGCTTTTCGCGGCCAGTACGGGTCGCGCAGCAGTTCGCGCCCGAGGAACACGGCGACGGCTTCTCCCGACTCCACGATCCGCTCGGCCTGCTCCGGCTCGGTGATGAGCCCGACGGCGGCGGCCGGGACCGTGGTCTCGTTCTGGATGCGGCGGGCGAACGGGACCTGGTAGCCGGGCCCGATCGGGATCCGGGCGGACGCGACGCCACCGCTGGAGACGTCGACGAGGTCGACGCCGAGGTCGACGAGGGCCTGCACGAGGGAAACGGTCTGATCCGGCGTCCAGCTGTCCGCGTCGAGGCCGGGCTCCTCGGACAGCCAGTCGGTGGCCGAGACCCGGACGAAGACGGGCAACTCGGCCGGCCACACCCCGCGTACCGCGTCGACGACCTCGAGCAGGAGGCGAATGCGGCCCGCGAAACTGCCGCCGTACTCGTCGGTGCGGTGATTGCTGACCGGTGAGAGGAACTGGTGCAGCAGATAGCCGTGTGCCGCATGGATTTCCACCACCTTGAAACCGGCCCGCGACGCCCGCTCGGCGGCGGCGGCGAAATCGGCGACCACCTTCCGGATGTCGGCGGTCGTCGCCGCGGCCGGCGGGGTGTGGTCGCCGAAACCGATCGCGCTCGGCGCCACCGTCTGCCAGGACAGCCGATCGTCGCCGTCGAGGCTCCCGCCCCCGCGCCACGGGACGTGCGCGGAGCCCTTGCGCCCGGCGTGACCGAGCTGGATGCCCGGGACCGCGCCGAAGTACTCGAGCTGTGCGTTGATCTCCGCGAAGGCCTCGGTCTGGGTGTCGTTCCAGATGCCGAGGTCGGCGGGACTGATGCGGCCCTCCGGGCTGACGGCCGTCGCCTCGGTGAGGATCAGGCCGGCACCGCCGATGGCGCGCGTCACGAGGTGCGTCCGGTGCCAGTCGTTGGGAACTCCCACGTCGCGGCCCGTCACGTCGGCCGAGTACTGGCACATCGGTGCCATCCACACCCGATTGGGGACGGTGACTCCGCGGAAGGTGATGGGTTCGAACAACACGCTCACTACAGCACTCCTGCCTCTGATGGTCTCGACCAGTCGCAACCTGCGCGGGGGACCAAATCATTCCCGGTCGTTCCCGCTCCGCGGTGTACAGGCCCCGGTATATAGGCTGTCTTCATGACTGCAGTGACTTCCACCTCGTCGGCCGGTGCCACGGTGGATACCCGTGAAGCCGTCCACGCAGCGGCCCGTCGCGCCCGCACCGCGTCGCGGGTCCTCGCGCTGCTCACCACCGCGCAGAAGGATGCGGCGCTCCATGCGGCGGCCGACGCCGTGCTCGCCGCCTCCGCCGACATCCTCGCCGCCAACGCGGCCGACATCGAGACGGCCCGGGCGTCGGGCACCGAGGACTCCCTGCTCGACCGCCTGCGGCTGACCCCGGAGCGGATCGAGGGGATCGCGTCCGGACTGCGCCAGGTGGCCGGTCTGCCCGACCCGGTCGGTGAAGTGGTGCGCGGCTCGACGCTCCCCAACGGTCTCGAACTTCGTCAGCTGCGGGTCCCGCTCGGCGTGGTGGGCATGGTGTACGAGGCCCGCCCCAACGTCACCGTCGACGCGTTCGGGCTGGCACTGAAGTCCGGCAACGCGGCCCTGCTGCGCGGCTCCTCGTCCGCGGCGAAGTCGAACGCGGCGCTGGTGGTGGCGTTGCGGGCCTCGCTGGCGGCGCAGCAGCTGCCGGAGGACGCGGTGCAGTTGCTGCCGAGCGACGACCGCTCCAGCGTGACGCACCTGATCCAGGCCCGCGGCCTCGTGGACGTCGTCATTCCCCGCGGCGGCGCCGGCCTGATCAGCGCCGTGGTGCGCGACGCGACAGTCCCGACCATCGAGACGGGCGTCGGCAATTGCCACGTCTACGTCCACTCGGCGGCCGACCTGGAGATGGCCGAGCGAATCCTGCTCAATTCCAAGACGCGACGACCGAGTGTCTGCAACACCGCGGAGACGGTGCTGATCGACGCCGCGATCGCCGAGACGGCGGTGCCGAAGCTGCTCCAGGCCCTGCAGACGCACAGCGTGACGGTCCACGGGGACCTGCCCGGACTGGTGCCCGCGACCGAGTCGGACTGGTCGGAGGAGTACCTCACCCTGGATGTGGCGCTCAAGGTCGTCGACGACCTGAATGCCGCGGTCGAGCACATCGACCGCTACGGAACCGGCCACACCGAGGCCATCGTGACTTCCGACCTCGCCGCCGCCCGCGAGTTCACCGCCCGGGTCGACGCCGCCGCCGTCATGGTCAACGCGTCCACCGCCTTCACCGACGGTGAGCAGTTCGGATTCGGCGCCGAGATCGGGATCTCCACGCAGAAACTGCACGCGCGCGGCCCGATGGGGCTCCCCGAACTGACCTCCACCAAGTGGATCGTCTGGGGTGACGGGCACACCCGCCCGGTCTAGACCTTCGCCCACCCTTCCCTCCAGCCCCTCTGCCCGTCACCCCTTCTGAAAGGAGCGAGCGTGGACCGCGCACTGCCCACCACGACGCCGTTCTTCGCGAGCGTCGACGACGTCATCGCTCGGCTCGCCGAAACCGGGTACCTGTCCGACAAGGGCACCGCGACCGCGGTGTTCCTCGCGGACAGGCTCGGAAAACCCCTGCTCATCGAGGGTCCCGCCGGAGTCGGTAAGACCGAACTCGCCCGCGCCGTCGCCGAGACCACCGGCGCCGAGCTGGTGCGGTTGCAGTGCTACGAGGGCGTCGACGAGGCACGCGCGCTGTACGAGTGGAACCACGCGAAGCAGATCCTGCGCATCCAGGCGGGCAGCGATCACAGCTGGGACTCCACCAAGGCGGACGTCTTCTCGGAGGAGTTCCTGCTGTCGCGGCCGCTGCTGACCGCGATCCGGCGCGAGGACCCGACGGTGCTGCTGATCGACGAGACCGACAAGGCCGACGTCGAGATCGAGGGCCTGCTCCTCGAGGTGCTCAGCGATTTCGCGGTCACCGTCCCCGAACTGGGCACCATCACGGCTACGCGGAAGCCGTTCGTCGTCCTCACCTCGAACGCCACCCGCGAATTGTCGGAGGCACTCAAGCGCCGCTGCCTGTTCCTGCATCTCGACTTCCCCGACGCCGAACTCGAGCGGCGGATCCTCGCGAGCCGGGTGCCGGAGCTGCCCGAGGCAGTGGCCGAGCAGCTGGTCAGGACCATCCGCGTGCTGCGCGGCATGCAGCTGAAGAAGCTGCCGTCGGTCGCCGAAACCATCGACTGGGGTCGCACACTCCTGGCGCTCGGGCTCGACACCCTCGACGACGACGCCGTCCGCGCCACGATGGGTGTCGTCCTCAAACACCAATCCGACCAGCTACGGGCCGCTGCCGAGCTGCGACTGAACTGAAGGACTCCCCATGGCTGCTGGTGGTCCACTCGCGTCCCGGTCGAAGCCGGGCGGTCCCGCGGCGCCGCACGGGCTGCCGGGGCATCTCGTCGACTTCGTCGAGGCGTTGCGGCGGCGCGGCATCATGGTCGGACCGTCCGAGACTGTCGACGCCGGTCGCGTGATGTCGGTCCTCGACCTGCTCGACCGCGAATCACTGCGCGAGGGTCTCGCGTGCGCGCTGCTGCGGCGACCCACCCACCGGCCCACGTTCGACGCGCTGTTCGAACTCTGGTTCCCGGCGGCTGTCGGAAGCCGGGCGGACGGGGCCATCGACACGAGTCTGCCGCGGAACGCCAAGGGTGAGATCGACTACGATGCGCTGCGCGAGCTGATCGTCGAACTCCTCACCGACGGCTCGCCGGAGGCGATCGAGCTCACCGAACTCCTGACCGCGCAGATGGTCGAGGAACTCGGGCAGTACCAGTCGGCGAACGGCCCGTCGTTCTCCGCGTACCAGGCGCTGCGGGACGTCGCACCGGAAACCCTGCTGAAGAAGATCCTCGACGGACTCCTGGGCAATCAGCAGGACGGCGAAGCCCGAACGACGGAAAGCTACGAATCCGAGGTGGCCAAGCGCACCGCCGCCCAGCGGATCGCCGACTTCCGGAAGATGATCGAGACGGAGACGCGGCGACGGTCGGCCGAGAACCTCGGCAAGGAACGGGTGGCGTCGTACGGCGTGCCCCGGCTGGCCGAGGAAGTCGACTTCCTGCGCGCGTCCGACGCCGAACTGACGGCACTGAAACGCAACGTCACCCCGCTGGCCCGGTTGCTCGCCAGTCGGCTGGCCGTGCGGCGCAGCCGCAACCGGGCCGGTTCGATCGACTTGCGCCGGACCCTGCGCAAGTCGATGTCCACCGGCGGTGTGCCCATCGACCTCGTCCAGCGCAAGCCCCGGCGGGCGCGCCCCGAACTGGTCGTCATGTGCGACGTGTCGGGTTCGGTCGCGGGTTTCAGCCACTTCACCCTGCTGCTCGTCCACGCGCTGCGCGAGCAGTTCTCCCGGGTGCGGGTGTTCGCGTTCATCGACACCACCGACGAGGTCACCCGCTTCTTCGACGCGGGAGCCGACCTCGGCAGCGCCATGTCGCGGATGATCCGGGAAGCCGACCTGGTCGGCTACGACGGGCACTCCGACTACGGCAACGCGTTCGGGGTGTTCGCCGAACGGTTCACCCAGAGCATCACGTCGCGGACGTCGCTGCTGGTGCTCGGCGACGGCCGCAACAACTACCGCGACCCGAATCTGGAGGCCCTTGCCCGGCTCGTGTCGGTGGCGAAGCACGCGCACTGGCTCAACCCGGAGCCCCGCGGTCAGTGGGGAACGGGCGACTCGGCGGCGAAGGTGTACAACGAGGTCATCAGCATGCACGAATGCCGATCCGCTCAGCAGCTGGCGTCGGTGGTCGCCGGGTTGCTGCCGGTGTGAACACGTAAGCTCGTCACTCGTGGAACAGGGAGCAGCGGGCGCGCGTCGGCGCCGCCTGGGAGTCATGGGCGGCACCTTCGACCCCATTCATCACGGTCACCTCGTGGCAGCCAGTGAGGTGGCAGATCGATTCAGCCTCGACGAGGTCGTCTTCGTGCCCACCGGCCGGCCCTGGCAGAAACAGGGCAAGGGCGTCAGCCCGGCCGAGGACCGGTACCTGATGACGGTCATCGCCACCGCGTCGAATCCGCGTTTCTCCGTCAGCCGGGTGGACGTCGACCGGGAGAAGGTCACCTACACCGTCGACACTCTGCGTGATCTGCGCAGCTACCACCCGGACGCCGAGCTGTACTTCATTACCGGTGCGGACGCCCTGGCGAGTATCCTGTCCTGGCAGGACTGGGAGGAACTGTTCTCGCTGGCGAAGTTCGTCGGGGTGTCGCGCCCGGGATTCGATCTCAACACCGAACATCTGGCCGGTCACCTGGACGCGTTGCCGGAGGACGCGGTCACGCTGATCGAGATCCCGGCTCTGGCGATCTCCTCGACGGAATGTCGGCGGCGTGCCAGTCGACACCGTCCTGTGTGGTACCTCGTGCCGGACGGTGTGGTCCAGTACATCTCCAAACGGAACCTGTACCGGCCACCGGACTCCGAGCGCCTCGACGGCGCAACGACGATGTCCGAACCGGCCCCGGACAAGACCAAGAGTTAGTCAGCACTTTTCGAACCGAACTGGGAGAACATCGCGTGAGCGCAACGACCGAAGCCATCGAGATGGCACGCATCGCGGCAGTGGCTGCCGACGAGAAGCTGGCCTCCGATGTGGTGGTGCTCGATGTTTCCGAGCAGCTGGTCATCACCGACTGCTTCGTCATCGCCTCCGCCCCCAACGAGCGACAGGTCAACGCGATCGTCGAGAACATCGAAGATCGACTGCGTGAGGCAGGTCACAAGCCGGTGCGGCGCGAGGGCACCCGCGAAGGCCGTTGGGCACTGCTCGATTTCGTGGACGTCGTGATCCACGTCCAGCACAACGAGGAGCGCAACTTCTACGCACTCGACCGGCTGTGGAAGGACTGCCCGACCGTGCCCGTCGAGGGTCTCGGGCTGCACGGCCCGGCCGACGCGAACGGTGCGGGCACCGCCGCCGAGGCGGAGGAGTCCGAGCTGTGACGGATGCCCCCCGCGCCCCGCGACGTCTGATCCTGCTTCGACACGGGCAGACCGAGTACAACGCCGACAATCGCATGCAGGGTCAGCTCGACACCGAACTGTCGGAGCTGGGGCGGTCGCAGGCCCGCGCCGCCGCCACCGCGCTCGTCGGTCGCAGACCGATCTCCATCGTGTCCTCCGATCTGCGGCGGGCCTACGACACCGCGGTGGAGGTCGGCGACAACGCCGGTCTGCCGGTCCAGATCGACGAGCGCCTCCGCGAGACGCATCTCGGTGACTGGCAGGGGCTCACGCACCTCGACGTCGACGCCCGCGCACCCGGCGCCCGCGCCACGTGGCGCGGCGACGCGACGTGGGCACCGCCCGGCGGGGAGAGTCGCATCGACGTCGCCCGCCGCAGCAAGCCGGTGGTCGCCGAACTCGTCGAGAAGCACGAGGACTGGGCGGAGAAGCCGGTGGTCCTGGTTGCGCACGGCGGTGTGATCGCCGCGCTGACCGCCGCCCTGCTGGATCTGCCCGTCGACCGCTGGCCGGTGCTGGGCGGGCTGGGCAACACCAGCTGGGTGCAGCTGAGTGCGTACGGAAACCCCGATTCGCTCAACTGGCGCCTCGACGTGTGGAACGCTTCTGCGAGTGTGGCCAGTGACGTCCTCTGACGTGGATGCCGGCTCGGGGGAACGCCCCGTCCTGCTCGTGCTCGCCGATTCGCTGTCGTACTACGGACCCAAGGGCGGTCTCCCGTCCGACCACCCCGACATCTGGCCCAATATCGTTGCACGTCAACTCGGTTGGGATGTCGAGTTGGTGGCGCGGATCGGCTGGACCAGCCGCGACGTGTGGTGGGCGCTGACCCAGGACCCACGCGTGTGGTCGGCGGTTCCCCGCGCCGGTGCCGTCGTGTTCGCGGTCGGCGGCATGGACTCCCTTCCGTCCCCGCTCCCGACGGCGCTGCGGGAACAGTTGCGTTACGTCCGCCCGCCCGCGCTGCGCCGCGTCGTGCGGGCCGGCTACCAGTGGCTTCAGCCCAGGCTGTCCCCGCTGGGATGGCCGGTGGCGTTGCCCCCGCGGCTGAGTGTCGAATATCTGGAGAGCTCACGGGCGGCGCTCGAGTACATGCGCCCCGAGTTGCCCGTCATCGGGACCCTGCCGTCCGTGCATCGCAGCGAGGCCTACGGCAAGGTGCATGCGGGCCGCCCCGGTGCCGTTGCCGCCATCACCGCGTGGTCGGAGGAGAAGAACGTGCCCCTCGTCGACCTGGCGGAGGCGGTGCGCGCCAACGTCTTCAGCGATCAGGGTAATCCGGACGGCATCCACTGGGGCTGGGACGGACACACCGAGGTGGCCGCGGCGATGCTGACCGCGCTCCGCGCGGCGGGAGTCGTTCCCGACTCCGCCGAGGGTGCGGTTCCGGCCGACCCGGTGTCGAGCGGAGCCGAGTAGTCCGATGCCCGTCGTCGTCGTCACCGATTCCTCGGCCTCGATCCTGCCCGAACTCGTCGAGCAGTACGGGATCCAGGTGGTCCCACTCCATGTCCTCAGCGGCGGCCAGGATTTCCGGGAGGGAATCGACGCGCTCCCCGAGGATCTTGCCGGCGTCACCACGTCGGGCGCGTCGCCGAGCGAGCTGTCCGAGGCGTACGCGACAGCGCTGGAGCTGAGTGAGGGCGCAGGCGTTCTCGCGGTGCACATCTCCCGGCAGCTGTCCGGAACGTGGGAGGCAGGTCGTCAGGCGGCACAGGAATTCGACGGCCGGGTGCGGATCGTCGACTCCCAGTCCGCCGGAATGGGATTGGGCTACCCGGTCCTCGAGGCCGCGCGGGCCGCGAAGGACGGTGCGAACCTCGAGACGGCGTACCGGCGGGCGGTCGACGTCGCGAGCCGCGGGCGTTGCCTGATCGTCGTGGACAGGCTCGATCAGTTGCGACGCGGAGGACGCATCGGAACCGCCGCCGCACTGCTCGGTACCGCACTGGCGATGAAGCCGGTGCTGCATCTCGTGGACGGCCGGCTAGTTCTGAAGGAGAAGACGCGCACGTCGACCAAGGCGATGGCCAGGATGGTCGACGCCGCGGTGGAGCTGGCAGGTCTGGACAGGACGGCCGTCGCTGTGCATCACATGCACGCCCGGCAGCGCGCCGAAGCGGTGGCGCAGCAGCTGAAGGACCGAATTCCGCAGGTCAGTGACCTCGTCGTCACCGATTTCAGCTCGGTGATCGGCGCCCACGTGGGCGTGGGCGCCATCGGCATCGTGCTGTGCCCGGAACCCGCCCTGCACCACGAAGACCGCGATTCATCCACAACTTCGCACTGATCCACAGGCCGATTCGGAAAGCCTGGTCGTCGCGGCAATTCTGTGGGCGGCGCCCTTTACCGTCGCCTCCATGGGCATCAGGGAAGAACGTTCGAGGGGCCGGACCCGGCTCGCGTTCCTGACGTCGGGGGAACGCGATGCGGTGCCGCCCGACACACCGGCGGCGCCGGAGTGGCTGGCCGAGCCGAGCGGAACCGTCCTCGACGGCGACACGACGTGGTCCGCCGACCGCCGACGGGGCGGATTCTCGCTGCCGGACCGGTGGCGGGACGCACGATTCGATCCCGGGCGGACCGGGGCGTTGGTGCTGATCGTGGTGGGAATCGTCGTCGCGACGGCCACCGTGCTCGGCGTGCGCAGCGATCGTCCGGAGACGCAGGCCGTTCCGTCGTTACCCGCAGCCGGAGTGCATTCCCTGACTCCGGCACCGGCGACGACGACTCCCGCCGCGGCGGCGTCGGCACCCGCCCCGGCGGAGGAGATCGTCGTCAGCGTCGTGGGACTGGTGGCCTCGGCCGGTCTCGTCCGGCTGCCACCGGGCTCCCGGGTCGCGGACGCTCTCGCCGCTGCCGGGGGAGTGCGCGACGGCGGTGACACCCTCGGATTGAATCTGGCTCAACGACTTTCGGACGGCGATCAGGTGCTCGTAGGTGCCGCGACCACCCAGGCGCCACCGAGCGCGGTGGGCGGTGCCTCCGCAGGATCGCCGGGGCCCGCCGGCGCACCGGCCGCCACGGGCGGAGGGCTCGTGAACCTCAACACGGCGACGGAGACGGAACTCGATGCACTTCCCGGTGTCGGACCCGTCACGGCGGCGGCGATCGTCGCGTGGCGCACGACCAACGGCAAATTCACCGACATCTCGCAACTGGGGGAGGTGGACGGGATCGGGCCGGTGCGGCTGGAGAAACTGCGCGGCCAGGTCACCCTGTGATGCGAAACAACGAACCGCGGCTCCTCGACCTGCGGCTTCTTCCGTTCGCCGGGATGTGCTGGGCAGCAACGCTGATCGGTATCCTCGGAGGCTCCCGGGCGGCGTGGGTCCTCGTGGCGATCCTGTCGGGAGCGGCGGTTCTCCTCGCCGCGGGATGCGCCCTGCGGGGGCCGGGACGGTGGACGGCCGGGACGTTGGCGGTACTGCTGTTCGGGTCCTGCTGCGCTGCAGGGGTGGCCTGGCGGGTTCAGGCCGCGGAACGGCACCCGATGACCGAACTCGCCCGGAACGAGACGTGGGTGACGCTCGTCGTCACCCTTGCCGACGATCCCCGGGAGATCGCCGGCTTCGGACGACACGTCCTCGTGAACGCGAACGTCGTCGAGATCCGCCGGGCCACCGAGACGATCCACTCGGGCGGTGCGGTGGTCGTCCTCGCCCCGGCGGACGGGTGGCTCGGACTGCTGCCGGGACAGGCTGTGATCCTGCGCGGGCAGGTGAGCCCTCCGCGGCACCGGGACCTGAGCCTGGCCGCGGTCCGGGTGTCCGGACCGCCCGCGGACGTCGGTCCCGCGCCACCGCATCAGCGGTGGGCAGGCGCCCTGCGTGCGCGGTTCGCCGCTGCCGCCGCCGTCCTGCCTGCCGACGAGGCACGACTGTTGCCGGGGCTGGTGGTCGGAGACACCTCGGCGCTGCCCCGGGAGGTGAAGGACGATTTCACCGCGACCGGACTGACCCATCTCACGGCGGTGTCCGGGGCGAACGTCATCCTGCTGGGCGCGGTGCTGCTCGTGGTCCGAGCGGTGGGACTCGGTCCCCGCGCGGGTGCGGCGCTGGCTGCCGCGGCGCTGATCGCATTCGTGGTGATCGCGCGACCGTCACCCAGCGTGCTGCGCGCCGCGGCGATGGGCTCGGTCGCCCTGCTGGCGCTCGTGACCGGACGGCGGAAACAGGCGATGCCCGCGCTGGCAGCGGGTGTCATCGCCCTGCTGGCGTGGTCACCGGGGTTGGCGGTGGACTTCGGCTTCGTTCTCTCGGCAACCGCCACTGCAGGGCTGATCGTGATCGCGCCGGTGGGGGTCGACGTGCTGGTGGGCCGCGGCTGGCCGCGGGCGGTGGCCGAGACGGTGGCGGTGTCCGTCGCCGCCTTCGCCGTCACCGCTCCGATCGTGGCCGCGATGGCGGGGACGGTGAGCCTGGTGTCCATCTGCGCGAACATCCTGGTCGCCCCCGTGGTCGGCGTGATCACCGTGGCCGGAGCGGTCACCGCGCTGATCGCAGGGGTCAGTGTTCCCGTCGCGGAAGTGGTGGTGCGCGTGACCCAGTGGCCGCTGTGGTGGCTCGTCACCGTGGCCGAGCGGGGCGCGCGGATTCCGGGTGCCTCGATTCCGGTGCCCTCCGGGCCCGCCGGTGCGGCGATCGTCCTCGGTGCCGTGGTGGCGCTCGGTGTCACGCTGCGCAGACGCGGACCCCGGCTGGTGCTGGCGGGAATCGCGATCGGCGTGCTGGTGCTGTGGGCGCCGGTCTGGCCGTCGTCGCTGGGTCGCCTTGTGTGAGCGCGCCCGAATCCGGGAAACCTTCGCAGAACTCGAGGAAAGGGACGACGACATGCAGGTGGGGTTCAAGTTGATGGCCGAGACGTTCGATCCGCGGGAGATCGTGCGGCAGGCGGTGGAAGCCGAACGGGCCGGCTTCGACTTCGTCGAGGTGAGCGATCACTATCACCCCTGGCTCTACAGTCACGGACATTCGGGATTCGTGTGGTCGATGCTCGCGGCCGCCGCGGCACGGACCGACCGGATCGGTCTGGCGACCGGTGTCACCTGCCCGTTCGTCCGATATCACCCCGCGATCATCGCGCAGGCCGCGGCCACGACCGCCGTCCTCAGCGAGGGCCGGTTCACCCTGGGACTCGGTTCGGGGGAACGGCTGAACGAGCATGTCGTCGGTGGCGGCTGGCCGTCGGTGACCACCCGGCACCAGATGCTTCGTGAGGCGATCGACATCATCCGCCTGCTGTGGTCGGGCGGCTACCACTCGTACGAGGGCAAGCACCTCACCCTCGACGACGCACGCGTCTTCGATCTGCCCGACGTGCCGCCCACGATCGCGGTCGCTGCGGGCGGCACGGAGGCAGTCGGGATCGCCGCGGAACTCGGCGACGGCCTGTTCGCCACCGAAGCGGATCCGGACCTCGTGAAGGCCTATGCCGGGGCCGGTGGGTCGGGGCCGAAGTACGGGGAGGTGCCCCTAGCGTGGGCGCGTGACGAGGAATCCGCGGTCGAGTCGGCGCATCGGTTGTTCCGGTTCGGGTTGACCGGATGGAAGGTTCAAGCGGAACTGCCGAATCCGATCAACTTCGAGGCGGCGGCGTCGTCGATCCGCACCGAGGACGTCCGCGACGCCATGGCGTGCGGTCCGGACGTCCGGCGGCACCTCGAGGTGGCAGGCACTTTCGTCGATGCCGGGTTCGATCATCTGGCGCTGATCAACGCGGGGCCGGACGTCGACGGCTTCTTCGAATTCTTCGCCAACGAGTTGAGTGAGCCGCTGCGAGCGCTGGCAACATCCTGATATATGTTGTGCCGCTGTCACTTTCGTCTCCGGAGTGTGCCGCTCGGCACGCTCGGTGCGACGGCGGCGGAACGACGTCTGTATCGTTTCGACTTCGATTCCCGATGTGCGTATGCGACACCGAAACACCGACTACCATCCGGTGGCAGATGTTGAGGTGAACGGTCTTGGAACGCACCCGCATTGGAGGGCGAATGTCGGAATCGGAGCGGACAGATCTCGATGTGGACGACGAGCTCGACGCCGGGCAGGTGTGGAGGGCGCAGCGGGTCGTTGCTGCCCAGTCACTCGACGCCGAAGACTGCCGCATGCTCCTGTCCATGCTCGGCATCGCGGGTAACCCCGATACGCCGGAGGTGGACTGACTGACAGCGGTCAGGTCACCTTCCGGTGATGGTGAGCGACGATTTCCTGCGCCACCTTCGCCAGTTTGAGATTCATGTCCTGCGAGGTGGTGCGGAGAATCTCCATCGCCTGAGTCTCGGGAATGTTGTGGAACGCCATCAGCAGACCCACGGCCTTCCCGATTTCACGGTTGCTGGCCAGGCCGGCCCGCAGTGTCTCGGCCTCGGCGTGCTCGTGGACGGCCGCCAGCGCCACCGCCGCGAACGATGCGAGCATGATGCCCTGCTCGACGGACGTGGTGTTGAGGGCTCCCGCCGTGTCGGAGAACAGATTGAGGGCGCCGACCTTGCGCCCGAGGATGACCATGCGAAATCCGGCCGCACCGCGCACCGGCGTGTGGGCCAGCACCCGCGCCGACAGCCGCGGCCACTGCGACGTGGTGGAGAGGTCCGTCTCGAACTGGGGCGTGTCGCTGACGATGGCATCGACGCACGGTCCCTCGTTCTCGTCGCGCTCGTACTCGTCGACGCGGGCGGCCACGTCGTCGCTGGACGCGGCCGTCACGTAGCGGGATCCCTCCCGGAGCATCAGGCTCGCGTGGTCACAGCCCTCGACGAGTAGTGGCGCGGCGTCGCAGATGGCTTGGTGGACGTGCCCGAAATCCTGACCCGCGTAGAGAAGATCGGCGAGGGTCGCGAACGTCGCGGCCGACCTGCCGACAGCCTGCGAGCGCGTCGTATCGGGCACTGTGTCTCGCATCGGTTCCTCCAGCGTGCGGGCATGCGCCCGGCTCACTGATTCAGTCTGCCAGAGAGGGCGGTCGCTGCAGGTCCGGGCCGGAGGAATTCCCGATCGGACTCCGGGGGCGGTCGTCCCGGGCGAAGATGACGGCATGGTTTCGCGCACCGAGGACCCACAGGTGATCATCGGCCAGGGGACGCTGCGGGGTGTCCGCCTCGACGGCGTCCGGTCATGGAAAGGCATTCCCTACGCCGCGCCGCCGGTCGGCGAGTGGCGGCTCCGCGCCCCGCGCGCGCCCGAACCGTTCACCGGGGTGCGCGACTGTTCCCGGTTCGGTTCGATCGCGCCGCAGAACGAGCACGGCCCGCTGCCCATCGACCCCGGACTGACCATCGACGAGGACTGCCTGACCCTGAACGTCTTCGCCCCCGCGACGGACACGGAGCGACCGTGGCCGGTGATGGTGTGGATCCACGGCGGGGCGTATTACCTCGGTTCGTCCGGACAGCGCATGTTCGATCCGACTCGTCTGGTCGAACGCGGCGACGTCGTGGTCGTCACGTTCAACTACCGGCTCGGTGCGCTGGGATTCCTGGACTTCTCCTCGTTCTCGACCGAGAAGCATCCGTTCGACACGAACCTGGGCCTACGCGATCAGATCGCGGCACTGACCTGGGTCCGCGACAACATCGCGGCATTCGGCGGCGACCCGGGTGACGTGACGCTGTTCGGGGAGTCCGCCGGTGGCGGCGCGGTCACCACGCTGATGACGTCCCCACCGGCGGAGGGACTGTTCCACCGTGCGATCGCCGAGAGTTCGCCCGCGACGTCCGTGTACGGCAGTGACCGCGCCGCGAGCATCGCCGAATCGTTCCTCGAGCTGCTCGACATCGCGCCCGCCGACGCGAGCCGACTCCGCGACCTGCCCGTCGACGTGCTGACCAAGGCCTGCGTCGAACTCGTCCAGCAGGTGCCCGCACGGGTCCCCGGCACCCTGGCGGTTGCCCCGACCGTCGACGGCGACGTGCTCCCGCACTACCCTGTCGCGGCATTCCGCACAGGCCTCGCACACCGGATTCCGCTGCTGATCGGGACGAACAAGGACGAGGCGTCGATGTTCCGGCTCATGAAGTCGCCCCTGATGCCCATCACCCCGGACGCCGTGCATCAGATGTTCGTGGCGATCGCCGCCGATCACCCCGACCTCCAGGCAGACGAGGAGCACGAGGTGGCGGCCGCATATCCCGACTATCCGAAGAAACGCTCGGCCATGGAGATCTCGCGGGACGCCGCGTTCCGAATGCCGACACTGTGGATCGCGGAAGCGCACAGCCGCGTCGCCCCGACCTGGCTGTACCGCTTCGACTACGCGACACCGTTCCTGCGCGCCGCGCGGATCGGCGCCACCCACGGCACCGAGGTGCCGTACGTCTTCGGGAACTTCGGTGTGGTCCCGCACGACCCCACGTTCAAGCTCGGTGGGCACCGAACCGCCGGTCACGTGTCGGAGCGGATCCAGCGACGGTGGCTGTCGTTCGCCACCGAGGGCACCCCGGACGGAACGGGAGAGGAGGTCGGCTGGCCGCGGTACGACGAGGCGGATCGCACGACCCTGCTGATCGGCAAGAACGACGCGGTCGTCGCCGATCCCGACCGGGAACTCCGCCGGGCCTGGGGTGAGGAAGTCATCGGTTTCACCTGAGCGGCGGCCCCGGTTTCGTATCCGCGGAACGGGGGATACCTCCTGAATGAGCGCTGCAGCAACGGAATCGGGTCGCGACCTCAGTGTGGGAGTCGAGGAGGAGTTCTTCCTCGTCGACGAGTCCGGTCACCTCTCCGCCGCGGGACCCGACGTGGTGACCGAGGCCGGCCACGACATTCACGGGCTTCAGCGTGAACTCGCCCGATGCCAGATCGAGACGGCGACGGGTGTGTGCCACACGGGGGAGGAATTGCACGAGGAGCTGCGCAGCCTGCGCCGCCGGCTGGCGAAGGCCGCCGCGGGCCGCGACCTGTTGCTGCTGCCCAGCGGGACGTCCCTGGTCGTCGAGGGATTGCCCCCGGCGATCACCCCGAGCCCGCGGTACGAGGAGATGGCCCGCCACTTCGGGTCGATCGTGGACACGGTGACCACGTGCGGCTGCCACGTGCACGTGGGGATCCCGAGCCGCGACGTCGGTGTGCAGGTGAGCAACCTGGTCCGCAGTTGGCTGCCCGTGCTGCTCGCGCTCGCCGCGAACTCCCCGTTTCACAGTGGGCACGACACGGCCTATCACAGTTGGCGGCACATCATGTGGTCGCGGTGGCCGTCGGCGGGACCGCCGCCGCATTTCGACTCCGCGGACGAGTACGAGGCGACGGTCGGCGCCATGATCGGAACCGGTGCCGCCATGGACCGGGGAATGATCTACTGGCACGTCCGGCTCGCCGACAAGCAGCCGACCATCGAGGTCCGGATCGCGGACGTCGCCATGACCGCGGCGCACGCGGCGCTCTACGCGGTGGTCGTGAAGGGGCTCGTCGGGTGGGCGCTCCAATCGCTGGACGACGGCCTCACCGTGCCGTGGCTGCGCGCGGAGCTGCTGAGGGCGCAGTTGTGGCGCGCGGCCCGTGACGGACTCGACGGGGAATGCACGAGCCCGGCCGCGGATCGGGCCCTGCCGATCCGCCGGCAACTGGAGTTGCTGAACGACTGCGTGGCCCCGGGGCTCGGCGCGAGTGATCGGGCGTTCCTCGAGTCGGGGCTCGACACCGTGTTGCGCGAGGGAACGGGCGCCGAGCGGCAACGGGCCGAGTTCACGCGGGTGGGCACGCTGGCGGCGGTGGTCGACCTCCTGACGCGCGAAGTGGTCAGCTGACCGGGGGTGGCGGAGGCAACTCGGTGACGCCGGCGGTGGTGGAGCCGATGTAGCCGGGATGCAGCAGTCCGGCGGATCCGATGCCCGTGAGCAGGGCACCTGCGCTGGTGTCCGGTCCGGTGCGCAGCGGACCGGGGTCGTCGATCAACGCCTCCACGGTCGCGGTGTCGACCAGGGTGAGGTCGATGCGCTGCCCGACGGGTTGGTAGACGGCGAGGACGACCGGATCGGGGTAGTGGGCGGCGGTGCGGCGCATGACGTGGAACGCGGGGTCGGTGCCCAGGGCGAGCACGGTGACCTCGGCGAACGACGCGAGCCGGTCGGCGAGCGCGCGGCCGGCGGCGTTGCGCCACGTACGCCCGTACAGGGTGAGCGCGTCGGACAGGTGACGCTGCTCGTTCTCACCTCGCGGGCTGCCGCCCGCCGGGTCGAGCAGGGCCCGCCACCGGTGTTCGTAGAAGTCGCACGCCGTGTCGAAGTCGCCGTCGGAGCCGGCCGCCGCAAGGTCGCGGTACGAGGGCGATGCGGGTTCGAGGACGGATCGACCACCCGCGAACAGTGTCTCGGCGTGCCCGGAGGCCGAGCAGCGGGTCACCAGTTGCACCGACCATCGGCGGAGCAGCCCGTCGCGGCAGGTGTACCGGAAACTCAGTTCGTACCGGTGCCCTGCCGCGCGATCGTCGTCGAGGTCGATCATGTGCGCGTAGTCCTCGCGGGTGACGCCGTCCACCTCGGTTTCCGCGGTCATATGATCGAGTGTCCACCGCCGACGCGACCGCTGCGTGGCGATCGCCCGTGTTCGGCCTGCTCGGTCCCGGTTCCGGGGTGTCGGCGACCGTGTCCGCCCCACGTGGCACGATCTTCGCGTGAGCACTCCAACTCAGCTCGAACAGCTCCATCTGGTCCTCGGTGACGAGGAATTCCTCGTCGAACGCGCGGTGGCGCAGGTCATCGGCCACGTCCGCGCGAACGCGGACGTGGCCGCGGGCGCGGAGCTTCCCGTCAACCGGTTGCGGGCGGGTGATGCCGGGGCGGCCGAACTCGCCGAACTGCTCAGCCCCTCGCTGTTCGCCGAAGATCGCGTGGTGGTGCTGGAGGCCGCGGCGGAGGCGGGCAAGGACGCCGTGGCACTGATCCTGGACGCGGCCGGCGACCCGCCACCGGGCGTCGTCCTGGTGGTCCTGCACTCGGGCGGCGGACGTGCGAAAGCGATGACCGGGGCGCTGGAGAAGCTCGGTGCCGTCGTGCACCCCTGCGCCAAACTGAAGTCGGGCGACCTGATCGGGTTCATTCGCGGCGAGTTCCGCACCCTCGGGGTGCGGGTGTCGCCGGAAGTGGTGCAGAGCGTGTTCGAAGGAGTCGGCTCGAATCTGCGCGAACTGGCCGCCGCGTGCTCGCAACTCACGGCCGACACCGGCGGAAAGATCGACGTCGCCGCCGTCCAGCGGTACTACTCGGGCAAGGCCGAGGTGAGCGGATTCGACGTCGCGGACAAGGCCGTCGCCGGCGACACCGCGGGCGCGATCGAGGCGCTGCGCTGGGCGATGCTGCGTGGCGTGCCGCACGTGCTACTGGCGGACGCGCTGGCCGATGCGGTGCACTCGATCGCCCGGGTGGCCCCGGCGGGGCGGGGAGACCCGTTCCGGATGGCGTCGGAACTCGGTATGCCGCCCTGGAAGATCAAGAAGGCGCAGGCCCTCGCGAAGGGCTGGACACCGACGTCGGTGGGGGAGGCGCTGCGCATCGTGGCCGCCCTGAACGCCGACGTCAAGGGCGCGTCGGCCGACGCAGACTACGCCGTCGAGAGTGCCGTGGGCCGCGTCTCCCGACTACGACAGGTCTGACGGAGACACGACAACAGCCGCTCGGTCCGAGGATCGAGCGGCTGTTGGAGAGCCTACGACGGAAGAACCGTCAGATCTTGTTGATCGCCTGCGCGAGAGCAGACTTCTTGTTGGCAGCCTGGTTGGCATGAATGACGCCCTTGCTGGCTGCCTTGTCGAGCTTGCGGCTGGTGGCGACGAGGAGCTCGTTGGCCTTGTCCTTGTCACCGGCCGCCGCAGCCTCGCGGAACGAGCGGATCGCCGTGCGCAGCGAGGACTTCACCGACTGGTTACGGAGTCGGGCCGCCTCGTTGGTACGGATCCGCTTCACCTGGGACTTGATGTTGGCCACGCGTAAAATCCTGTCGTCTTAAGCTGGTTACGGTCGAGAAAGCTCTGGGCGCACACATATGCACCGACAGGCGAGATTACCAGTGATCGGTGTCCGATCTCAAACCGGCGCCGGACGCGCCGACAAATCCTGCGGCTGTGCTGCTGAAGGGGTGTACATGTAGCAGCATGTCTGGGATGACGCCCCCAGCATCGAAGTCGTCAACAGTAACGAAATCGTCGGCAACCTCGAAAGCCCCCGTCCGAAAATCGGGGGGAAGCACGCAGGCGGGTGCGAAGGCATCGGGAACCCAGCCGCGGACGCGGGTGACCGCCCGGCCGCGGGGGCCCGCAGAACCCGCCCACGTGTTCGACGGGTACACCGACATCGGGCGCTACGGGCTGGCGTTCGACGAGATGTTCGACCGCGACGGCACCGTCCGCCCGCCCTACAAAGGCGTCTTCAAGGCGCTCGAGCCCGCGGACCGAGCCGATCTCGCCGCCCGATCCGACGCCCTCGGCAGGGCGTTCATCGACCAGGGCGTGACGTTCTCGCTGTCCGGTCAGGAGCGACCCTTCCCGCTCGATCTGGTTCCTCGGGTCATCGCCGCTGCCGAGTGGACGCGTCTCGAGAAAGGCATCAAGCAGCGCGTGCAGGCGCTCGAGATGTTCCTCGACGACGTGTACGGGGAACAGCGCATCCTGCGTGACCACGTGCTGCCGAAGCGGTTGGTCACCTCGTGCGAGCACTTCCACCGGGCGGCCTCCGGGATCGTCCCGCCGAACGGGGTGCGGATCCACGTCGCCGGAATCGACCTCGTCCGCGACGAGAACGGGGTGTTCCGCGTACTGGAGGACAACCTGCGTTCGCCGTCGGGAGTGTCGTACGTCATGGAGAATCGCCGCACGATGGCGCGGGTGTTCCCCGACCTGTTCATGTCACACCGTGTGCGGTCCGTCGGCGACTACGCCTCCCATCTGTTGCGGGCGCTGCGCGCTTCCGCCGCCCTCAACGAGGCCGACCCGACCGTCGTGGTGCTGACGCCCGGGGTCGCGAACTCCGCGTACTTCGAGCATTCGCTGCTCGCGCGCCAGATGGGTGTCGAACTGGTCGAGGGCCGCGACCTGTTCTGCCGCGACAACATGGTCTACATGCGCACGACCGAGGGCGAACGCCAGGTCGACGTCATCTACCGCCGCATCGACGACGACTACCTCGACCCCATGCACTTCCGCCCGGATTCCGTGCTCGGGGTGGCCGGCGTGCTGAACGCGGCCCGGGCGGGCAACGTCGTCATCTCAAGTGCCGTCGGCAACGGGGTAGGTGACGACAAGCTCGTCTACACCTACGTCCCGCAGATCATCGACTACTACCTCGGTGAGAAGCCGTTGCTCGCGAACGTCGACACATTCCGGTGCTGGCTCGACGAGGAGTGCGAACAGGTCCTGGACCGGGTCGACGAACTGGTGATCAAACCGGTGGAGGGTTCCGGCGGCTACGGCATCGTCTTCGGCCCCGACGCGTCACCCAAGGAACTGAACACGATCGCCCGGAAGATCAAGGCGGACCCGCGCGGGTGGATCGCGCAGCCCGTCGTCCAGCTGTCCACGGTGCCCACCAAGGTCGGGGACGAACTGGTTCCCCGGCACGTCGATCTGCGGCCCTTCGCGGTCAACGACGGTGACGACGTGTGGGTGCTGCCGGGCGGGCTCACCCGCGTGGCCCTGCCCGAGGGGTCCCTCGTCGTGAACTCCAGCCAGGGCGGCGGCAGCAAGGACACGTGGGTGCTCGCGAGCAGGAGCTCCGACGAGGAGCGGGAACTCGCAGGTGAGGAGCTCGTGGCCGAGCCTGCGCAGTCTGCCGAGGCCGAGCAGGGACCCGAACTCAGCACGACTCAACTGCAGCAACAACAGCAACAGCAGCAACAACAGGGCCAGGGAGGTGATCGCTGATGCTCGCGAGGAACGCGGAATCGCTGTACTGGATCGGCCGGTACGTCGAGCGGGCCGACGACATGGCCCGCATTCTCGACGTCGCCGTGCATCAACTGCTCGACGACGCCTCGGTGGACCCGGACCGCACGTCCCGGTTGCTGCTGCGGGTGCTCGGCATCGAAGCGCCCGACACCGAACTCGACGTCCGGTCGGTGACGGAACTGGTGGCGTTCAGCCGCAACCAGGTGGGCTCGATCATCGACTCCCTCGCCAGCGCCCGCGAGAACGCGCGGGGTGCCCGGGAGGTCACGTCCAGCGAGATGTGGGAGTGCCTCAACACCACGTACAACGGCCTCGCCGAACGGGAGCGGGCGTCCAAGCGTCTCGGGCCGCACGAGTTCTTCCGGTACGTGGAGGAACGCGCGGCGATGTTCGCGGGTCTGGCCGATTCGACGATGAGCCGCGACGACGGATACCGCTTCCTGCTGCTCGGCCGCTCGATCGAACGCGTCGACATGCTCGCGCGGATGCTGTTGTCCCGTGCGGGCGACCGCCCGTCCTCGCCGGCGTGGGTGACGGTGCTGCGCTCCGCGGGAGCCCACGACACCTACCTGCGCACATACCGGGGCGCGCTGGACGCCAACCGGGTGGTCGAGTTCATCCTGCTGGACCGGCTGTTTCCGCGGTCGGTGTTCCACGCCATCCGGCAGGCGGAGTTGTGCCTCGCCGAACTCGACCACCAGCCCGACAGCCGCGTCGGACCCAGGGCCGAGGCGCAGCGTCTCCTCGGCAGGGCCCGCAGCGAACTCGAGTTCCTGCCGCCCGGCGTGCTCCTCGAGGATCTCCAGGATCGGCTCGCGGGGTTGCAGGAAACCTGCCGCGAGCTCGGAGAAGCCATCGCGCTGCAGTATTTTCACGCCGCGCCGTGGGTGGCGTGGACCGATGCACGGGCCGTCGGCGGCGAAGCCGTCGTGGAGGGAGAGCTGTGAGCTGGCGTATGAGAGTCGTGCACACCACCGGGTATGCCTACGACGCACCGGTCACGTCCTCGTACAACGAGGCGCGACTCACCCCTCGCGGTGACAGCAGGCAGACGGTGATCCTGAACCGGGTCGAAACGACGCCGGCGACACGGTCGTACCGCTACACCGACTACTGGGGCACCGCCGTCACCGCGTTCGATCTCCATGCGCCGCACAAGGAACTCGAGGTCACCGGGCTGTCCGTGGTCGAGACCGAACCGTTCTGGGAGCCGGAGGAGAAGGTGGACTGGGACGAGCTGGCCAGCGCTCCGCTCACCGACCGGTTCAACGAACAGCTGAGCAACACGACGTTCGTGCCGCGCAGCCGCAAGCTCGACACGATCGCCCGGGACCTCCGCAAGGGCCGCACTCCCGACGAAGCCGTTGTCGCGGCGGCGGACTGGGTGCATCGGGAGATGGATTACGTTCCGGGCACGACAGGCGTCCACACGTCCGCGGTCGACGCCTGGGCCGAGCGGCAGGGCGTGTGCCAGGACTACGCGCACCTGACGCTGGTCCTTCTGCGCAGTATGGGAATTCCGAGTCGCTACGTGTCCGGCTATCTGCACCCGAAACCCGATGCGGCGGTGGACGACACGGTGGCGGGGGAGAGTCACGCGTGGGTCGAGGCGTGGACCGGTGCGTGGTGGGGATACGACCCCACCAACGCCGTCGCGGTGAACGAACAGCACGTGTCGGTGGGTATCGGACGGGACTACGCGGACGTTCCGCCGCTCAAGGGCATCTTCTCCGGTGGCCGGGCGACAGATCTCGAAGTCGTCGTGGAGATCACACGCCTGGCGTAAAGTGCCAGCCAGATCTCTCTGTGGAAAGCAGGACTAACGATCCATTTCGACGAAGGTGGGTTCAATGTCTCCAACCGCACAGGAATACGTAGAAGTCGAACCGATCTCGGATCTCAAGAAATACGTAGCAGAGGCGGTCGGTACGTTCGTACTGGTCTTCGCGGCGGTGGGTACGGCGGTCTTCGCCGGAGCCAAGGTCGGAAACCTCGGTGTGGCACTGGCATTCGGACTGACGCTCCTCTTCCTCGTCTACGCCATCGGCCCGATCTCGGGCTGCCACGTCAACCCGGCCGTCACCGTCGGACACCTCGCGCTCGGCCGGTTGTCCGTCGCGAAGGCGGGGTTGTACGTCGTGGCACAGGTCATCGGCGGTCTCGTCGCCGGAGTGGTGGTGTACGCGATCGCGCAGAGCCTGCCCTCGTACAACCGGGCCGCCGACGGTCTCGGCGCCAACGGCTGGGGAGCCCACAGCCCGTCCGCCATCAAGGGGCCGCTCGGCGGGGTCATCGAGAACGGGTACGGCATCGGTGCGGCGATGATCATCGAAGTCCTGCTCACCGCGCTGCTCGTGTTCGTGGTCCTCGCATCCACCGACCAGATCTCCGACGTCCCCCTCGCCGGTGTCTCCATCGGATTCACGCTCGCCGTGATCCACCTCGTGTCGATCCCGATCGACAACACGTCCGTCAACCCCGCCCGCAGTCTCGCCGTCGCGCCGTACCAGAACGGCGCGCTCGCTCAGGTCTGGCTGTTCATCGTGTTCCCGTTGATCGGTGGCGCGGTGGGAGCGCTGGTGTACCGGTCGCTGTTCGGCCGGTACGACCGACTGCAAAGCTGAGCACCCACCGACCCGTCCCGGACCGGCGCGCCCTGCGAGCCGCAATCCTCACGTGCGTCGTTCTCGCGCTCACCGGGGCGGTCCCGGCGACCGCGACCGCCGAGGACGCGCCGCGGCGGGGACCGACATACGTGGCACTCGGCGATTCCCGGGCGGCCGGGCCGCTCATCGAGTTCTCCGAGCACCGCGACCTGTGCCTGCGATCACCGGACCTGAACTACCCGGCGAAGCTGGCGCGGCTGATCGGCGCGGCCACCGTCATCGACGTCACCTGTTCCGCCGCGAAACCCGCCCACGTGATCAGCACGCCGCAGTTCGTGGGGACAGGATTCGCCCCGCCGCAGATCGACGCGCTCCGCCCGGACACCGACGTCGTGACGCTCAGCATCGGCGGGGGCGGTTCCAATCACCTGCCCGTGTCGGTGCGCTGCGTCGCCGTCGTTCCCGGCGCAGATGCCGGTTGCCGCAACAACCCACAGGCGGAGCAGCTCACGGTCGAGGGGATCGCGCAGATGGCGCCCCAGGTCGACGCCGTGGTGGCTGCGATCGTCGCGAAGGCGCCGAACGCCGAGGTCTACCTGATCGGGCACGGCGGCTCCGTCGGACGACGCGGCTGCTGGCCGAACCTGCCCGTGTCCGACGCGGACGCGGTCTGGCTCGAGCGATACTTCGCACGGTTCAACCAGATCTACGCCCAGGCCGCGGCCAGGTACGGCGTGCACTACGTCGACATTGCGACGGCCGCCGTGGACGGTGGGCACGACGCCTGCGCGCCGGCGGGACAGCGATGGTTCGAGGGCATCCTGCCGCAGTCACCCGCCGAACCGGCACACCCCAACGCGCTCGCGATGACTGCGATCGCCGAGATGATCGCCGAAGATCTAGGCCGGTGACCGCGTCACTGCCAGCTGAAGTCCGCCCGCAGACGGCGTGCCACGATCTCGAACGTGTCCCGGGCCATCACGGCACCCTCCCGGCGGATCCCCGCCTCCGGCACGTCCAGCACCCGGTTCAGGCGGATCCAGCTCGGACGGCCCTCCGCATCCCACGCCCCCGCGCCGACCCCGATCCAGTCCCGGTCGCCGTCGTGCTTGCTCTGCGAGGACAGCATCAACCCCAGCAGGGTGTCGCCGTCGCGTCCGACGACGAGCACCGGGCGGTCCTTGCCCTGGCTCGGATCCTCCTCGTACGCCACCCACGTCCAGACGATCTCGCCGGGATCCGCGCGACCGTCCAGGTCGGGGGAGTACTCCACCCTCCGTGCCCGATGGGCTGTCGGGGCGGAGTTCGCGGTGACCGGACGACCCGGGGCCGGCTTCGGCGCGGCGGCCGTCGACCCGGTCAGGACACCGGCCGCGCGGTCCAGCGCGCCGGACTTCTGCAGCTGCTGGAGAAGCTGCGGGCCCTTGTCCCGTGCAAGTCGGCCCAACGTCTTCCCGATGCTGCTCCACGTGCTCGCCATGGCCGCCGAGCTTAGTGCGTGTATGCCGCGGCAGCCGCAACGCGGTGGCTTGGATATCCTGACAGGTGACAGTGGTCCGGAACCGGGCCGGTGCCGGTCCAGGTAAGGGGTCCCCCATCAGCAGTTTCGCCGACAAGACGTTCACGGATCCTGCCCGGATCCGGAATTTCTGCATCATCGCGCACATCGATCACGGCAAGTCGACGCTGGCCGACCGCATGCTGCAGCTCACCGGTGTGGTCGAGGAGCGGCAGATGCGTGCCCAGTACCTCGACCGCATGGACATCGAACGCGAGCGTGGCATCACGATCAAGGCGCAGAACGTGCGGCTCCCGTGGAAGGTGGGCGACGAGGAGTTCGTCATCCACCTCATCGACACCCCCGGGCACGTCGACTTCACGTACGAGGTCTCGCGCGCACTCGAGGCCTGCGAAGGTGCGGTCCTGCTGGTGGATGCCGCGCAGGGTATCGAGGCCCAGACTCTCGCCAACCTGTACCTGGCGATGGAGAAGGACCTCACCATCATCCCGGTGCTCAACAAGATCGACCTGCCCGCCGCCGACCCAGACCGGTACGCCGAGGAGATCGCGCACATCACCGGGTGCGAACCGGGTGACGTGCTGCGCGTGTCCGGCAAGACCGGCGTGGGTGTGAAGGAACTGCTCGACGAGGTCGTGCGGCAGATCCCCGCCCCCGTCGGCGACCCCGACGGTCCGGCGCGCGCCATGATCTTCGACTCCGTGTACGACGCCTACCGCGGAGTCGTCACCTACGTGCGCGTCGTCGACGGCCGGATCTCGCCGCGCGAGAAGATCACCATGATGTCGACGGGCACCACCCACGATCTGATCGAGGTCGGCATCATCTCGCCCGAACCGAAGGCCAGTATCGGCCTCGGCGTCGGCGAGGTGGGTTACCTCATCACCGGTGTGAAGGACGTCCGGCAGTCGCGGGTCGGCGACACGGTCACCGCCGCGCGCGGCGGTGCGACGGAACCCCTCGTGGGGTACCGCGACCCCAAGCCGATGGTCTACTCCGGCCTCTATCCGCTCGACGGTTCGGATTATCCGGTGCTGCGCGACGCCCTGGACAAGTTGCGGCTCAACGACGCCGCCCTGGCCTACGAGCCGGAGACGTCGGTGGCGCTCGGGTTCGGTTTCCGTTGCGGATTCCTCGGACTGCTGCACATGGAGATCACCCGCGACCGCCTCGAGCGCGAATTCGGGCTCGAACTGATCTCCACCTCGCCGAACGTGGTGTACCGGGTGGTGATGGAGGACGGCTCCGAGCACGTCGTCACCAACCCGTCGTACTGGCCGGAGGGCAAGATCCGCGAGGTCTACGAGCCGATGGTGAAGTGCACCGTCATCGCGCCGAGCGAGTTCATCGGCGCGATCATGGAGCTCTGCCAGAACCGGCGCGGTGAACTCGGCGGCATGGACTACCTGTCCGAGACCCGGGTCGAGCTTCGCTACGAGATGCCCATGGGCGAGATCATGTTCGACTTCTTCGACGCCCTGAAGTCGCGGACCAAGGGGTACGCCAGCCTCGACTACGAGGAGGCCGGCGAGCAGCAGGCCGACCTGGTGAAGGTGGACATCCTGCTGCAGGGTGAGGCGGTCGACGCGTTCTCGTCGATCGTGCACCGCTCCGCGGCCGGCGCGTACGGCGGACGGATGACGTCGAAGCTGCGTGAGCTGATTCCCCGGCAGCAGTTCGAGGTGCCGATCCAGGCGGCGATCGGCTCGAAGATCATCTCGCGTGAGAACATCCGCGCGATCCGCAAGGACGTGCTCGCCAAGTGCTACGGCGGCGACATCAGCCGTAAGCGCAAGCTGCTCGAGAAGCAGAAGGAAGGCAAGAAGCGGATGAAGACCATCGGCCGGGTCGAGGTTCCGCAGGAGGCCTTCGTGGCCGCGTTGTCGTCCGAATCGGTCGGGGACAAGCCGAAGAAGTAGCGCGATCGCTCGGTTGGTTCTCCTCCGTCGACGTCTGATCGAAAGTAGGTGCGGCACGTGGCCCTCGAAACCTGGCTCACCCGGACACTGGGAATCGAGGTACCGATCTTCGGCGCCCCGATGGGCGGACGGGCCGGCGGGGCCCTCGTCGGCGAGGTGTCGAAGGCGGGTGGGCTCGGCCTGCTCGGCGCGGCGCGCTACGCCACCCCGGAGTGGGTGGCGAAGGAGACGGCGGTCGCGCGGAGCATCGGCGGCGACGCCTTCGGTATCGGGTTGATGACCTGGGCGCTCGACGACGACGACGCTCTGCTCGACGCCGCGCTGGCGGAGAACCCGCGGGTCGTGTCGCTGTCGTTCGGTGATCCCGCGCCCTACGTGGAGCGGGTGCACGCCACCGGGGCGCTCGTGATGTCGCAGGTGAACACGGTCGACGATCTGCGGGTCGTAGAGGCGGCGGGCGTCGACTTCGTCATCGCCCAGGGCGCCGAGGCGGGCGGCCACACCGGCCGGATCGGGACGTTGCCGCTGCTGCAGGAGATCCTGGACGCCACCGCGCTGCCCGTGCTCGCGGCCGGCGGCATCGCGACCGGCCGCGGTCTCGCCGCTGTTCTCGCCGCAGGCGCGGAAGGCGCGATGATCGGGACCGCGTTGCTGGCCAGCCCCGAAACCATCGGACCGGAGTACGCCCGCGACAAGCTGATCGCGGCGGGCAGCGCCGACACCGTGTACACGTCGGTGTTCGACCAGGCGCGCAGCCAGCCGTGGCCGGCCCGATGGGGTGGGCGGGCCCTGAGCAACGAGTTCACGTCCCGCTGGCACGGCGCACACGCCCCCGACACCGAACTCGCCGCCGCCTACGACCCCGCGAATCCCGACCTCGGTGTCGTGTACGCCGGGGAGGCGGCTGGTCTCGTCACGTCGGAGCGGCCGGCCGGTGTCGTGGTGCGGCAGATCGCGGCCGACGCGGAGCGGTTGCTACACCGTTTCGCGGAGTAACCGCAGTCGCAGGTCCTCGGCCTGATCACACCGCGTAGTGGGCAGGGTGGAAGCCGCTCGCCGCGGCCTCCTCGGCGCGGATGACGTGAACGACCGCGTTGATCAACGCCAGATGGGTGAACGCCTGCGGGAAATTGCCCAGGTGCCGTCCCGACCCGGGATCGATCTCCTCCGCGTACAACTCGAGGGGGCTGGCGAACCCGAGGAGCCGCTCGCACAGGCGCTTCGCGCGGTCGAGCTCACCGATCTCCACGAGCGCCGACACGAGCCAGAACGAACAGATCGTGAACGTGCCCTCCTTGCCCGTCAGCCCGTCGTCCGTGGTCTCCACCCGGTAGCGCAGCACCAGCCCGCCCTCGGTCAGCTCGTCCGCGATGGCGAGCACGGTCGCGCGGATACGCGGGTCGTCGGCGGGCAGGAACCGCAGGAGCGGAGCGAGGAGGAGTGAGGCGTCGAGTTCGTCGCTGCCGTACCGCTGGGTGAGGACTCCGCGTGCGTCGACGCCGTGCTCGAGAATGTCGGCCTTGATCTCGTCGGCCAGTTCGGCCCACTGGTCCGCGTAACTCGTCTCGCCCTGCTGCTCGGCGAGTTTCGCGCCCCGGTCGAGCGCCACCCAGCACATGATCTTCGACGACGTGAAGTGCTGTGGTTCGCCGCGCACCTCCCAGATGCCGCGGTCGGGGAGCTGCCAGTGCTCGATCGCCTCCTCGACCTGACGTTTGAGCATCGGCCACAGCGTTTCCGGCACCCGCTCGCGCGATCGCACGTGCAGGTACACGGAATCGAGGATCGTTCCCCAGATGTCGTGCTGATCCTGGTCGTACGCGCCGTTTCCGACCCGGACCGGACGCGCGCCGTCGTAGCCGGACAGATGCGGCAGCTCCTCCTCGACGAGGGTCCGCTCGCCGCCGACGCCGTACATCACCTGCAGCGGCCGGTACTTGCCGTCGTCGGCACTGGACACGTCGTAGAGGAACGCGAAGAAATCGTCGGCCTCCCGGTCGAGTCCGAGGCTGTACAGACCCCACAGCGCGAACGTCGAATCGCGGACCCACGCGTAGCGGTAGTCCCAGTTCCGTTCACCCCCGGGGGTTTCCGGAAGCGACGTGGTCGACGCGGCGAGCAGCGCGCCGGTGGGGGCGTACGTCAACCCCTTCAGGGCCAGGGCGCTGCGCTGCAGGTAGCCACGCCACTTGTGGTCGGGGAAGCGGCCGGTCGTGATCCATTCCCGCCAGAACTTCGCCGTCTGCCACATCTTCTCGGCAGCCTCGTCGTACGTCTGCGGCGCAGGCAGGTGCGACCAGGACAGTGCCACGAACACGTTGTCGTCCTCGACCATCCGGGTCCGGGCGCGGGCCTCGCGCCCTTCCAGCCCGAGCTTCATGTTGCTGGTCAGCCGGAGTGTCGGGTGGTCGCCCGGACCGCTCGACGTGCAGGTGGCGGTGGCTTCCTCGTAGACCTTGCCGGTGTACTCCCACACTGCGTCGCCGCGGTGGTAGTCGAACGCGGGCTCGCAGCTCATCTCGAGGTCCACGGTGCCGTTCACGCATTTGACGGTCCGCAGCAGGATGTGTTCGGCATCCCAGTCCGTGGGGGTGCGGCGGCGGGAGCGAGACCGCTGCTCCACGTTGTGCCACGGGCCGAGCACGAGTGCGTCGCGGACGATGAGCCACCCTGTCGGGGTCTGCCACGTCGTCTCGACGATCAGTCCCCCGGGCAGGTAGCGGCGGGCGGCGGGCACGTTCTGCCCGTACGGTGCGATCCGGAAGTGGCCGGCGCTGCGGTCGAGGACGGCGCCGAAGACGCTGGGGGAGTCGGGCCGGGGGATACACATCCACTCGACCGCGCCGTTCCGTGCGATCAGGCACGTGTTCTCGCAGTCCGACAGGAATGCGTAATCGTCGATCGGCGGAAACGCGCGACGGTGACGATGCGCGGCGGAGCGGGGCTGGTCGTCCGAGTGCGCATCGAGAGACACCATCTGCCTATCATCGGCTGTCGTCGGCGCGGCGTCCACCTGTGCGCCGACTCGGTGCCGGCGAACGATAGGGTGGCACCGTGGACCGGATGGCGAGTTGGTGGGACGGCTTCGAGCTGTGGATCGCCGGGCTCCCGTTCGTTCCGCAGGTCGCTCTCGTGCTGCTGGTGATGGTGCCGGTGTGCCGAGGACTGGCGTGGCTGCTCGATCGTGGCCTGGCCGCAGTCTTCGTCCTGCTCAGGCGGGACGTCTCGAAGGTGGAGGAACCCTGATGCCGCGCTCACGCGTCACACTCGCGCTGCTCGCGCTGCTCGTCCTCGTCGTCGTCGCATGGCTGGTCACCCGGTAGATCCCGTTCGATGTGGGCGGTTGGTTCAGCCTCTGCTACAGTCCACGGCGTGTCTGAAGCCGCTGTACACCAGGTCCGCCATGAATTGGCGTTGATCGCTGTCGGCATGCTCGCAGTCGCCGACATCGACTGTTGTTGATTTCTCCTCGCACACAGCAATGCGTACGGGTGACACGGCACCCGTTCGATCGGTCTCGCGCTGCTGATTTTCGTTCGCATTCCTGATGCCCGCTCGGGCGATCCCTGCGTTCCTCCTCTCGAACCCCCTCCCACGTTTGTGCACCACCCCTCTGTGACAGATCCCCAGGAAGGTTTCTCCCATGAAACGCCGTTCTCGTAGTCTTCTCACGGCCCTCGTGACGCTCGGAGCTGTGGCGCTGACCGCGTGCAGCGGCGGCGCCAGCGACACCGTCGGCAGCGACTCGGCCGGTGCCGACGGCAGTGCGGGCACCATCAACCTGTACGCGTACGCCGTGCCGAAGCCGGGCTTCGACAAGCTGATCCCCGCGTTCAACGCCACCGACGAGGGCAAGGGCGTGGCCTTCCAGCCGTCGTACGGTGCCTCCGGTGACCAGTCCCGCAAGGTCAAGGACGGCGCCGAGGCCGACTTCGTCAACTTCTCCGTCGAACCCGACATCACCCGCCTCGTCGACGCCGGCCTGGTGGACAAGAGCTGGAACCAGGACGCCTACAACGGAATTCCCTTCGGGTCGGTCGTCACCATCGTCGTGCGTGAGGGCAACCCGAAGAACATCCGCGACTGGGACGACCTGTTGCGTCCCGACGTCGAGGTCGTGACCCCCAACCCGTTCAGCTCCGGATCCGCGAAGTGGAACCTGCTCGCACCGTACGCGGCGAAGAGCAACGGCGGTCAGGACCCGGAGGCGGGTCTGGCCTACATCACCTCGCTGGTGAACGACCACGTGAAGATTCAGCCGAAGTCGGGCCGCGAGGCGTCGGAGGCGTTCCTGCAGGGCACCGGCGACGTGCTGCTCAGCTACGAGAACGAGGCGCTGTTCATCGAGGGCAACGGCGACCCCGTCGAGCACGTGACCCCGCCGACCACGTTCAAGATCGAGAACCCGGTCGCGGTGCTGTCGAACAGCAAGAACCTGGAGAAGGCCAACGCGTTCAAGGACTTCCTCTACACCCCCGAGGGGCAGAAGCTGTGGGGCGAGGCCGGATTCCGCCCGGTCGATCCCGCGGTGGCCACGGAGTTCGCCGACAAGTTCCCGGAGCCGGCCAAGCTGTGGACCATCGCCGATCTCGGCGGCTGGTCCAAGGTCGACTCCGAGGTGTTCGCCAAGGACACCGGGTCCATCGCAGTGATCTACGACAACGCAACCAAGTAAGACCGACATGAGCGACACGACGACGGCGACGGGCGGACGCGGCACCACGGTGCCGTCTCCGCCCGTTCCGCCTACGCGCAAGAAGGTCGCCCGGGTCACCGGTGCGGTGGGACCCCTCGGCATCGGCATCGCGACGCTCTGGCTGAGCATCATCGTGGTCCTGCCCCTCGCCGCGCTCACCGTCGCCTCGTTCGGCGACGGAATCGGCGGCTTCGTGGACGCGATCACCTCGCCCGTGGCGGTGGCGTCCCTGCGCGTCACCGTCGTGGTGTCGGTGGTGGTGGCCGTGATCAACGTGATCATGGGCACGCTCATCGCATGGGTTCTGGTGCGCGACGAGTTTCCCGGCAAGCGGGCCGTCAACGCGCTGATCGACCTGCCGTTCGCGCTGCCGACCATCGTGGCCAGCATCGTGCTGCTGTCGCTGTACGGCCCGGAGAGCCCGATCGGCGTCCACCTCAACGCGACGCAGCCCGGTCTGATCGTGGCACTGGCGTTCGTGACGCTGCCGTTCGTCGTCCGCTCGGTGCAGCCGGTGCTCATCGAGGTGGACCGGGAAGTCGAGGAGGCCGCGGCCTCACTCGGCGCGGACAACGTGACGATCTTCCGGAGAGTCGTGCTGCCCACCCTGACCCCGGCGATCATCAGCGGCGCGGGGCTCGCGTTCGCCCGCGCGATCGGCGAGTACGGATCCGTCGTCCTGATCGGCGGAAACATTCCCCGAGAGACACAGGTCGCTTCCCAGTACATTCAACAGCAGATCGAAATCGATCGGCCGGCCGCCGCGGCGGCCGTGTCGGTGGCTCTCCTGGCCATCGCGTTCGTGACGTTGTTCGCCCTCCGGGTCTTCGCCAGCCGGGGGCAGCGTCGTGAGGAGCAGGCGGAATGAAGCTCTCTGGGTCCACCCGGATCACCTTGCGCGCAGTCGCGCTGCTCTACCTGTTCGGCCTGCTGGTGGTGCCGATCGTCATCATCCTGTTCCGCACGTTCGAGAACGGGATCGGTGCCTTCATCCAGTCGATCAGCACCCCCGCCGCGATCTCCGCGCTCAACCTGTCCCTGCTGATCGTAGCCATCGTCGTCCCGGTCAACGTGGTGTTCGGGATCGTCACGGCACTCGCGCTGGTGAGGGGCCGCTTCCCCGGCCGCGGCCTGGTGCAGGCGGTGGTCGACCTGCCGTTCGCCGTCTCACCCATCGTGGTCGGTGTGTCGCTGATCCTGCTGTGGGGTGCCAACGGCTGGTTCGGCGGGCTCGAATCGCTGGGGTTCAAGGTGATCTTCGGGCTTCCCGGCATGGTCATCGCCACCCTCTTCGTGACACTGCCGTTCGTGGTGCGGGAGGTGGAACCCGTCCTGCACGAGATCGGCGAGGAACAGGAACAGGCCGCCGCGACGCTCGGCGCGAGCCGCTGGCAGACGTTCTGGCTGATCACACTGCCCGCCATCCGCTGGGGCCTGACCTACGGTGTGGTCCTCACCGTCGCCCGCTCGCTGGGCGAGTTCGGTGCGGTGATCATGGTGTCCTCGGGCTTCCCCGGGGTGTCGCAGACCCTGACCCTGCTCGTGCATTCGCGCTACATCGACGACCACAACACGTTCGGTGCGTACTCCGCAGCCACCCTGCTGATGGGCATTGCGCTGATCACCCTGCTTCTGATGACTCTGCTCGACCGCAAGAGGAGCACCACATGATTACCGTGACCGGCGCCCGGAAGAACTACGGGTCCTTTGCTGCTCTCGACGACGTCACCATCGACATCCCCTCGGGTTCGCTGACCGCGCTCCTCGGGCCCAGTGGTTCGGGCAAGTCGACGCTGCTCCGGTCCATCGCCGGACTGGAGTCCCTCGACTCCGGCACCGTCGTGATCGGCGGGAACGACGTCACCGACGTCTCCCCGCAGAAGCGGGACATCGGCTTCGTGTTCCAGCACTACGCGGCGTTCAAGCACATGACGGTGCGCGACAACGTCGCGTTCGGTCTGAAGATCCGCAAGCGGCCCAAGCCGGAGATCGACAGGAAGGTCAACGAGCTTCTCGAGATCGTCGGCCTCGACGGGTTCCAGCACCGCTATCCGGCGCAACTGTCGGGCGGTCAGCGTCAGCGGATGGCGCTCGCGCGGGCCCTGGCCGTGGACCCGAAGGTGCTTCTCCTCGACGAGCCGTTCGGCGCACTCGACGCGAAGGTCCGCGCGGACCTTCGCACGTGGCTGCGCCGGTTGCACGACGAGGTGCACGTGACCACCGTGCTGGTCACCCACGACCAGGAGGAGGCGCTCGACGTCGCCGACCGGATCGCGGTCCTCAACAAGGGCCGGATCGAGCAGATCGGCGAACCGGAGGACCTCTACGACCGTCCGCGCAACGACTTCGTGATGTCGTTCCTCGGGTCGGTGGCCAAGCTCAACGGTCAGCTGGTCCGACCGCACGACATCCGTCTCGGCCGCGATCCCGACCTGGCCCTCGCGCAGGAGGCCGGCACGGCCGAATCGCTCGGCGTCACCCGGGCCACCGTCGAGCGCGTGGTGCACCTGGGATTCGAGGTGCGGGTGGATCTGCGTAACGAGGCGACCGGTGAACCGTTCTCCGCGCAGGTGACTCGCGGCGACAGCGCGGCGCTCGGCTTGCAGGAAGGCGAGACCGTGTACGCGCGGGCGACGCGGGCACCCGAACTCCCGGAGGCCGAAGTTCCGGTCTCCCTGTAACTCCCCGCCGATGTAGGAGGCGACTGTGGCGACCCCGGTGAATCCCGTCCGTGACAACGTTCTGATCGTGCATTGGCACGACCTGGGCCGTCACCTCGGGTGTTACGGCGCGTCGGGGGTGCGGAGTCCGAACCTGGACCGGCTCGCCGCGGAGGGTGTGCTGCTGACGGACGCGCATGCGGCGGCGCCGCTGTGCTCGCCTTCGCGTGGCGCCCTGTTCTCGGGCCGGTACCCGCACAGCAACGGTCTGATCGGCCTCGCACACCACGGCTGGCAGTACCACGACGACGTCCGAACGCTGCCGTCCCTGCTGGCGGAGGCGGGCTGGTACACGGCTCTGATCGGGATGCAGCACGAGACCGCGTACCCCAAGCGGCTCGGCTTCCACGAGTACGACGTGACGAACTCGTACTGCGAATACGTCACCGATCGGGCGTCGCAGTGGCTGGCGCGGTTCCCTCCGCAACCGTTCCTGCTGACCGCGGGTTTCTTCGAGACCCACCGCCCGTACCCGGTCGACCGGTATGTCCCCGCCGATCCCGAGGGTTTCGACGTTCCGTCGTACCTGCCCGACCGGCCGGAGGTCCGTGCGGATCTGGCCGGATTCCACGGGTCGATCGAGGTGGCCGACGCGGCCGTCGGCAGGTTGTTGCAGACGCTGGACGACGAGGGGCTCGACGACAGCACGTGGGTCGTGTTCCTTACCGACCACGGCGAGGCGTTCCCCGGTGCGAAGTCGACACTGTATGCGCCGGGCACGGGAATTGCGACGATCATCCGGCCACCGCGAAGGCTGCGGGCGGCGCCCCGCGTCTACGACGACCTGTTCAGCGGGGTGGATCTGGTTCCCACCCTCCTCGATCTGCTCGGGATCCCGATCCCCGCGGCGGTGGAGGGCGTCTCCCACGCCGGGCAGTTGCTGGGCCGGTCGGAGTCGACGGCGCGCGACGTCCTGTTCACGGAGAAGACCTTCCACGACAGCTTCGATCCCATTCGCGCGGTGCGCACCAAGCAGTTCAGCTACATCGAGAACTACGCACCCCGGCCCAAGCTCGATCTGCCCCTCGACATTGAGAACAGTCTGTCCGGTGCGGCGCTGGGCACCGAGCATCTCGGGCCACGTCCGAGCCGGGAACTTTACGACCTGGTCGCCGATCCCGGCGAGCGCGACAACCTGGCCGACACCGAGGACCTCGCCGGGACACAGGCCGAGTTGGCGCTGGAACTCGCGACGTGGCGGCGGGCGACGGGCGACTCGATTCCGAGCGAGGCGGAGGGAACGGCCTACGCCCGGAAGGCGATGGAGGAATACCTCGCCACACTCGGCCGGGTGCCGGACGTGCGTTCGGCCTACAGTTCGGCACGCGGAATCCTCGACGAGCCGCGGAGCGACGTAACCGCCGGTTAGCGGCCGGATGATGCGGTTCCGTCACCGCGACCTGAACGGCAGTGGTGCACTGGAAGCGTGAGCGTCGACTGCCCGCGGTGTACCCCGCCGAAGCTGCTGCGCGAGATGGTGCGCCGCCTCGGCCGCTCGGCGACGCTCCGCGGGTCCGGCGAGGCAGCGGTGACGGGTATCAGCCAGGACTCTCGGCTCGTCCGGGCCGGCGACGTGTATGCGGCGCTGCCGGGGCGGCACCGGCACGGGATCGAGTTCGCGGTCGAGGCCGCGGCGCGCGGTGCTGTCGCGATGCTCAGCGACCGCGGGTCGGACGTCCTGCCGACGGCTCGCGGTGTGGACCTCGACTCGGCGGTCGGCGGGCTCGAGAACCTCGACACGGTGCCCGGACGCCTGGAGGCGGTGGACGCGGGCCAGCCGTTCTCGCGTTCGTCGACTACATGCACAACACGGCCGGTCAGCGACGTCTGTTTCCGTACCTCCGCTCCCTGACACGGGGCCGGGTCATCGCCGTCGTCGGGGCAACCGGTGAGCGCGATCCCGGCAAGTGGGTCCCGCTCGGTGCGACCGCAGCCCGTTTCGCCGACACGGTCATCGTCACCGACGAGAGTCCGTACTCCGACGACGCGCAGCGCCTGCGCGAGGACGTGGCGCGAGGAGCACGCAGTGGTGGCGGCGCCGACGTGCTCGTCCTAGCCGACCGCGCCGAGGCGATCGTCGCCGCCATCACTCTCGCCGCGCCGGGCGACGTCGTGGTGGTCGCAGGCCGTGGGCACGATCGGGTTCAGGCGTACGGACCGCGCCGGCGTGTGTTCGACGACCGGATTGCGCTCCACGAGGCACTCCTCCGGCTCGTCGCAGGCTAGGTCGGCAGCGTCTCGTGCCGGGCGAGTTCGGCGAGAATCCGCGCGACGAGGTCGTCGAGATCGGCGCCGGTGGTGTCGAACGCGAGATCCGGGTTCTCGGGGGCCTCGTACGGCGCGTCGATCCCGGTGAGGCCGCGGAGTTCGCCTGCCCGCGCCCGGGCGTAGAGCCCCTTGGGGTCACGCCGTTCGCACTCGTGGACCGGCGTGCTCACGTGGATCTCGAGAAACGGCAGTCCCGCGGCCTCGTTGAGCGCCCGCGCGATCGCGCGGTCCGAGCGCAGCGGCGACACCATGGACGCGATGGCGACCATCCCGGCGTCCGCGAACAACCGGGTGAGGTGACCGACGCGGCGGATATTCTCGGCCCGGTCGCCGGGGGAGAACCCGAGGTCGTCCGAGATGCCGTGCCGCACGTTGTCGCCGTCGAGCAGGTAGGCGGTGCGTCCGGCGTCGACGAGGGTCCGTTCGAGCGCGACCGCCACCGTCGACTTCCCGGACGCAGGCAGCCCGGTGAGCCAGATGGTGGCGCCCCGCTGCCCGGTCGCGGACCAGCGCCGATCCCGCTCCAACGACGACGGGTGCCACTTGATGTCGTGCCGGGTCTGCTCGCCGGGCACGACTTCCCGGGCTTCGCTGACGGTGCCGGCGCCGACGGTGTCGTTGCTCTGCTCGTCGATGAGGATGAAAGCGCCGGCGTCGCGATTGGTGGCGTAGGGGTCGGGGAGAACCACCGTGCTCGTCCGGAGCGTGATCCGGCCGATGTCGTTGAGGGCGAGTTCGCTGGGGGAGTCGTGTTCTTCGAGGGTTTCCGGATCGAGCCGGGTGTGCAATTCCTGAACCGTGGCGCGCACGGTGCGGCTGGTGTGCTTGAGCGCCACCCGGTCACCTGCCCGCAGCGATGTCTCGCTCAGCCAGCACACCGTCGCGTCGATCTCGCGGGCCGGGGCGGGGGCGGTCGCGTCGGCGGCAGCGCTCACGACGAGGTCGCCGCGGGCGACGTCGAGGTCGTCCGCGAGTTCGAACGACACCGACAGCGGGGCCACTGCGACGGACCGGTTCGGATCGAGGGTGTCGAGGGCGGTGACCGTGCTGCGGGAACCCCCAGGCAGGACCACCACCTCGTCCCCGACGGACAGGGTGCCCGCGGACAGCCGGCCGGTGTAGCGGCGTCGCCGGTCGTCCGTGGGACGCGCCACCCACTGGATCGGCAGTCGCAGCTCGGACGCGACCGCGGACGCGCGGCGAGTTCCACCGCCTCGAGATACTCGAGGATCGTGGGCCCGTCGTACCAGGGTGTCGAATCCGACCGCGTGACGACGTTGTCGCCGCGGGTGGCGGACACCGGGATCACCGTGAGGTCGCGGCCGCCGAGGCGGTGTGCGAGCAGACCGAGTTCGGATTCGACTTCCTTGAACCGGGTTTCGTCGAAGTCGACGAGGTCGATCTTGTTGACCACGGCAACCAGGTGCGGCACACCGAGAAGGTCGGCGATCCGGGCGTGGCGGCGGGTCTGCCGGAGCACCCCGGCGCGGGCGTCCACGAGCAGCACGGCCACGTGGGCGTTCGACGCACCGGTGAACATGTTGCGGGTGTACCGTTCGTGCCCCGGCGTGTCCGCGAGCACGAAACTGCGGGTCGGTGTGGAGAAGAACCGGTACGCCACATCGATGGTGATGCCCTGTTCGCGTTCGGCGCGCAGCCCGTCGGACAGGGCGGCGAGGTCCGCCTCGCCGTCGGCGTTCGTCACCGCCTCGAGGTGGTCGGTGGGCAGACTGCCGGTGTCGTGGAGGAGTCGTCCGATCAGGGTGCTCTTGCCGTCGTCGACGCTGCCCGCGGTGGCGAGCCGCAGCAACTGGCGGGGCCGGCTGGTGGTGGTCATCAGAAGTACCCCTCGCGCTTGCGGTCTTCCATCGCGGCAACGGAAGTTCTGTCGTCGGCCCGGGTCGCGCCGCGTTCGGAGACCGTGGCCGCGGCGATCTCCTCGATCACGCCGGCGACGTCGCCGGCGTCGGAACGCACCGCGCCGGTGATGGTCAGGTCCCCGACCGTGCGGTACCGCACCCGGAGCCGTTGCACCAATTCGTCTTTGGTGGGCAGCGTGTACTCGGACAACCCCAGTAGGATGCCGTCGCGCTCGAACACCTGACGCTCGTGGGCGAAGTAGATCGACGGCAGCGCCAGGTTCTCGAGTTCGATGTAGCGCCAGATGTCGAGTTCGGTCCAATTGCTGAGCGGGAACACTCGGACCTGCTCACCGCGGCGAATCCGCCCGTTGTACAGAGACCACGGCTCGGGCCGCTGCGAACGCGGATCCCACTGCCCGAATTCATCGCGGAAGCTGAGTACCCGCTCCTTCGCGCGGGCCCGTTCCTCGTCGCGGCGCGCGCCGCCGAACGCGGCGTCGAAGCGGTGCTCCTCCAGGGCGTCGAGCAGGGTGCGGGTCTGCAGCCGGTTCCGGGACGTGCCGGGGCCGCCCGATTCGGTGACGCGGCCCCTGTCGATCGACTCCTGCACCGACGCGACGATCAACCGGTGACCGTCCTCCGCGAGCCGGCGATCGCGGAACTCGATCACCTCGGGGAAGTTGTGCCCGGTGTCGACGTGCAGGACGGGGAACGGCAACGGGGACGGCCGGAACGCCTTCTCCGCCAGCCGCAGCAACACGATCGAGTCCTTGCCCGCCGAGAACAGTAGAACCGGCCGCTCGAGTTCCGCGACCACCTCGCGGATGATGTGCACGGCCTCCGCCTCCAGCGCGCGGAGTTCGTCCACCCGTGCCGTGGCGGTGTCGGTGGCACTGTCGCGCGGCGCCGCGGCGCCAAGGGCGGTCACAGCGGAAGTCCGTTCGCGGCGGCCTCGGACCGGTAGCGCTCGACCCACTCCTTGGAGCGGCCGTCGCTCTGCCGCTTCAGCGGCGGCGGTGGCGCGAGATCGGCGTCGAGTCCCAGTTCGACGAGCACTTTCGCCGCCGTCGCCTGCGGCGCCGCGACGAGATCGTCGAAACCGATGTCGATGTGGTCGAGTCCCTCGGCCTCGAACCAGGCGCGCCACTGCTCATCTTGATCGCGCAGAATGCGGACGAGGTGCGCGATGCCGCCCGCGTGGTACTCGGCGCCGTCGTGCGGGGCGGGCGGCGTGGCGTCGTCGCGCCACACCTGAGTCTGCACCGCCCGCCACATCGACACCGCCTGCGCGACGACGTCACGCCGGTAGACATGGATGAAGGCGAGGTCGCGGCCCAGGATGTCGTCGAGGGCGGACCGCAGGTCGTCGCCGGACCGGTCCGTCAGTCCGGCGGCGCGGTCGAGGACGAGCGGCACCTGGTTCCACATCAGCTTTCCGCCCCACACCCCGTTGGGCGTGCGACCGAGGCTGAGCAGTTGATCGCGCCACTGCTCCGCGGTGCGGGTGTCGGCGGTCCCCGGTTCGAGCGGGGCGAGCAGTGCGAGCACCGTCTCGTCGGTGACGCCCTCGAACCACTGCCGCGGCTGCGGTGATCGGCTGGTGGACGGCAGGTACTGGAAGAACTCCTCGGGGTTGCCGGCCACGGTCGTGGCGCGAAGGGATTCGACGAGCAGAGTGCTGCCGCTGCGCTGTGACGCGCACACGAGATATGGGCGTGGCTCCGACATGCCGGAAACTATAAACGCGAAACTCGGTGCCGAAATCTGGAGAAAATCGAATTGGTGTGATTGCAACACTTGGCATTTTCTGCTGCGTGTGAGTGTCCGATATCAACGCCGTGACGTTCTGCATTTCAGCAGGTCAGGGCAGTGTTCTGGCACAGAAATTCGGGTCGCGCCCCGCCGGGGAAATGGCGCCGCGAAGCGTGAATATGAATCAGGCTGATCGAAAAGGGGAGAAACGGATCCTGCCGGTGTTCAGCCTTTTCGGCAGATGAGCACCGGGCACCGGGCGTGGTGGATGAGGCTCTGGCTCGTCGAGCCCACGATCGACGCGGTGAACGGATTTCGCCCGTGACTGCCGACCGCGATCAACTGTGCACCGAACGAGTACTCGAGGAGTACCTTCATCGGCCCACCGCGCTCGAGGCAGCGCGTGACCTCGACATCGGGATATTTCTCGCGCCACCCGGCGAGGCTCTCGGCGAGCCACGCCTCCTCGTGCTGGACCAGATCGGACCAGTCGGTGAAGCGTCTTTCCTCCGAGTACCACGCACCAAGGGTGGAGTGCTCGGCCCAGGTGTGCACCGCGACGAGGGGAGCGCCGAAGAACGCCGCGAACTCGAACGCGTGGGCCACCGCCAGGTCGCTCAGTTCGCTGCCGTCCACCCCCACCACGACGGGCCGGGTTTCGCTGACCTCGTGGCCTTGGATGCCGCGCCAGACGACGACCGGGCATTCGGCTCGATTCGACACCCGCACGACATCGGAACCGGCAACCACCGATTTCATCTCGCTCGTGGCCGCGGGCCCGAGAACCAGCATCCGGGCCGTCTTGGACAGTTCCACCAACGCGTGGGCGGGCGGGCCGGGGTGGGTACTGCGCTCCACGTCCAGGTCCCGCTGCCCGTCCAGGACGGTGCGTTCGGCGGCGTCGAGGAACTCGTCCCCTTCGGGGTGACCGTCCGCGGAATTCGGATGCTTGGGTAACACGTGGACTAGGCGCAGCGGCTCCTCGAAGCGCCTCGCCGCGGATGCCGCCCACGCCGCCGCCTCCAGCGCGCCGTCCGATCCGTCGATGCCTGCCACGATGCCGCGTCGAATCCGTGCTGTGCTCATGGGGCTGCTCCTCACCTCCATTCCAGTTTGGTCCAGGACGGCGTCGACGCGCCAGAGGCAAATCGGTCGGTAGCCGATCCCGGCACGATGTGCGATGGATACTCGAGTGACGGCGAGTGACGACAGCCAGAAGGAGAGCGACGGTCCACCATGAAGAAGCGGACGAGCGGCTCGGACGAGGGAGGCGGAGGCGACTCTCCCTCGCAGTTGATAGATGCGCGCATCGAGGAGCTGGGTGACTGGCGGGGCGAGGCGCTCGCCCGGATCCGCGCCCTCGTCACGAAGGCCGACCCCGACGTCGTCGAGGAGTGGAAGTGGCGAGGAGTTCCGGTGTGGTCGCACGCCGGAATGATCTGCACCGGTGAGACGTACAAGAATGCGGTGAAGGTGACGTTCGCCAAGGGTGCTTCGCTGGACGACCCGTCCGGACTCTTCAACTCCAGCCTCGAAGGCAACACCCGGCGTGCCATCGATTTCCACGAGGGCGACACGATCGACGAGGAGGCGTTCCAGGCGCTCGTCCACGCCGCCGTGGCACTGAACACCTCCTAATCTACGGGCCAAGGGTTTTCGGCCGCTGCGATCCGGCTCACTTGGGGTTTCCCTGTGTTTCGGTGGCGCGGTGAACCGGAGGCGCGGTTGAACCGTGTGTACTGCTGGGAGGTGGTGACCGATGCCGGATGCCCAGACCGAGCTGATGCACGCCCTGTACGAGGAGCACGCCCCCGCAGTGTGGCGATATGCCCTACGGCTGACCGGCGACCGCGCCCGCGCCGAGGACATCGTGCAGGAGGTACTGCTGCGAGCCTGGAAGCATCCGAACGTGCTCGACCAGTCGGAGTCGTCGGCTCGGGCGTGGTTGTTCACGGTCGCCCGCAACCTCGTGTTCGACGAGCACCGCAGCGCCCGCTCCCAGCGTGAGATCGGGATGAGCTCCACACCCGAACGCGCCGCCCCGGACAGCTCGGACGGCGCTCTCGACGCCTGGATGATGGGTGATGCGCTGGCCCGGCTCAGCGCCGACCATCGTGCGGTCCTCGTGCTCGGCTACTACCGGGGAATGTCGACCAACCAGATCGCCGACGAACTCGGAATACCGGAGGGAACGGTGAAATCCCGCATGCATTACGGATTGCGGGCCCTTCGATTGGCTCTGCAGGAAATGGGGGTGACCCGATGACGTTCGACGACTTCGAGTCGCACGAGGATCCCTACGTCCGCTGGGACGCCGCATACGTGCTCGGCGCGATGTCCCCGAGCGATCGGCGCGAATACGAGGCCCACCTCGCCCACTGCGCACAGTGCTCGCAGGCCGTGTCCGAACTGGCGGGCATGCCCGGGTTGCTGGCCCTGATCACACCGGACGAGGCGTTCGGCACGTTGCCCGGGAACGCTGCGCCCGAGGACGAGGAGTCGCCCGCACCGCGTGTGCTGACCCAGTTGGTGGGCACGGTGCAGCGGCGCAGACGCTACCGGCGAGCGGCGACGGCCCTCGCAGCGGCGGCCGCCGTGGTCGCCGTCGCCGTCCCCGTCGGGGTGCTGGTGACGCAGGACCACCGACCGGCCGCCCCGGTGACGGCCATGCCCGTCCCGGACCGCGCGAACACCATCGAGACGGTGTTCACGCCCGTGGTCCCGACGACGATCACCGCGAGCGCATCCGTCGCGTCGACGTCCTGGGGCACGGTCATCTTCGTCGAGTGCTCCTACGAGGACACGTGGCCCGGCGACGGTCGCTACGGCGCCGACACCGAGGGGTACGCGCTGACCGTCACCGACCGCTCCGGAGTGGTCACCACACTGGCCACCTGGACCGGTGAGGCGGGCAGGACGGTGCGGCCCACAGCCACCACCAGCCTGCCCGTCGACGCGATCGCGAGCATCGACGTCCGATCCGACGACGACCATCAGGTATTGCTGACCACGGCGTTGTGAGCGGGCCGCCAGGGAGTCGGGTCGGTTTTCATACCTCCTGCTCGCTCCACCGCCGTGTTTCGTTCATCACGAACGTTTTCCGGAAAAATGTTCTGCCACCGGTGAACCCGACCCTTTCGTGGTTCGTGTGTACATCCAGTGGGTGACCGCAGGTCGCCCCGTCCGATCCACGACACGGGGGTCTGCCGATGAATCTCACGGATCACGAGCCACGGAACACCGGTCGCACCATGCGCGTCGCCGACTACATCGTCGCGGTGCTGGCCGCGGAGGGGGTCGAGCACGTCTTCGGTGTGGGAGGCGCGAACATCGAGGACCTGTACGACGCGCTGCATCGCTCCCGCGACGTCGAGGGCGTCGTCGCCAAACACGAGTTCTCGGCGACGACGATGGCCGACGGGTATGCCCGGACCTCGAACCGGATCGGGGTGGTCGCGGCGACGTCGGGCGGGGGCGCGCTCAATGTGATCGCCGGACTCGGTGAGGCATTCGCGTCCCATATACCGCTTCTGGCGTTGGTCGGGCAACCGCCGACGACGCTCGAAGGGATGGGCGCATTCCAGGACACGAGTGGACTGGCGGGGTCGATCGATGCGACCCGGTTGTTCGGCGAGGTGTCCGTGTACTGTGCGCGTGTCGAGTCGCCGCTCGACCTCGAACGCCAGCTCGCCGAGGCGCTGGCCGCCGCGCGCCGCGGCGGACCGGCGGTTCTCCTGCTGCCGAAGGACATTCAGCAGGCGATCGGCGAGTTCCCGGAACCGCCTCGAACGGTCTCGACGGCACCCCGCACCACCACGACGGACGTCACGCGGCTCGCCGAAGCCCTGCGCGACGACTACGGCCGAATCACCGTCATCGCCGGCGACGAGGTCGCGCGAGCCGGCGCGCGAACGGAACTCGCGGAACTAGCGCACGTGCTCGGTGCCCGGGTCGCCGTCACGCCCGACGCGAGGGACGTGCTCGATCCCGGGGCGCCCGGGCGGCTCGGGATCACCGGCGCGATGGGGAATCCGGATGTGGTCGATGCACTGCAGGATTCCGACGTCTGCCTGCTCATCGGCACACGACTGCCGGTGATGGCACGGGGAGGTCTGGATGCCGTGCTCGAGAAGACGCTGGTCTACAGCGTCGGCTCGGCGAAGCCGTATCTGCAGGCCTGTCACGTGCCGACGCGGGATCTGCGGGCGACACTGCGTGGGCTCGTCACCGAAATCGGACCGGCGGCCTCGCGCGCGCCTGTCGCCCAGGGCGATCCGACCCCGATCGACGTGCCTTCGTCCGGCACGTCGGGCCTGCGCTACACGGACGCGGTGAAGGCGCTCTCCGCGGTGATGCCTGTCGGTGCCGACGTGTTCGCGGACGCCGGAAACACGGGTGCCGCCGTCGTGCATCACCTTCCGGTTACTGCCGGAGGCCGGTTCGTGGTGGCGCTGGGAATGGGCGGGATGGGCTACACGTTCGGCGCCGCGATCGGTTCCGCGTTCTCGCGCGGCCGCCGCACGTTCGTGATCGCCGGCGACGGTGCGTTCTACGCGCACGGGCTCGAGATCCACACGGCGGTCGAGTACGACGTGCCGGTGACGTTCGTCGTGTTCAACAACAACGCCCACGCGATGTGCCTGACCCGCGAGCAGGTGTACTTCGAGGGCGCTTACACCTACAGCCGGTTTCGTCCCGCCCACATCGCGGCGGGAGTCGGCGCACTGTTCCCCGGCTTGCCGTCCCACACGGTCGACACGCACGCCGGCCTGGCCGACTCTCTCCGCGCCACGACCGACTCGGCGGGGCCCGCTGTCATCGAAGTCGCCTGCGACGCCGACGAGTTGCCGCCGTTCCTGCCGTTCCTGCCCGCCCGACGCCCGACCGAGAGATCCGAATCCCGAGAAGGAGCCCGCCGATGACCGCCCGAGAGATTGCCCCGCTGCCCGACCTTCCCGCCGACCTGCCCGGCCTCGTCCGCATCGAGACCTCCGACCGTCAGGCGACGACACCGATCATCATGGACATGCTGAGGTCGGTGTATCCGCACGACCAGGTGTTCGGAAAGTACTGCACTGTCAACGAATACATCGACTGCCCGCCGGACGAGGTGTTCCGCTACCTCTCCCACACCCGCAGCCTCGAGGAATGGACGTACAGCCTCCGGGGATTCACCCCGGCCGGGGAACCCGGGCTGTGGCTCGCGTACGACCGCCTGGGCGACACCACCGAGATCTACACGCGCACCGTGGCACACCCGGCCGCGATGACCGTCGACTATCACTGCGCCTGGGACCAGGGCAAACACCTGTGGATGGTGTATCTGATGCGGGTGGTGGACGCGCGCACGGTCCTGGACGTCGACGGATCCGTCGTGTTGTGGACCAACTGCCACCATCCGTTCTACGACGACAATCCCTACCCCGAGACCGCCCCCGCGGACCGGGTTCCGTGGGTGGGCGACTTCTGGGACATGTTCGCCGCCGGACACCAACTGGAGATGAGCAATCTCAAGGCGATCTGCGAATACCGGTGGGCGAACGACCTGCCCGTGACCCCGACCTGGATGAGTGAGTGAGACATGGACACCGTCAGCCTGATCGACATTGCCGGCTACCTACCCGAGAACCGGGTGGGAGCAGACTATTTCGCCCAGTTCGCCGCCTCCGACCGGCTCGCCGAGATCATCATGTTCCGGGCGCCGAAATTCCGCCACCACATCGCGAGCGACGAGAACGCCGTCGACATGGCGGAACGTGCGATCGCCCCGCTGGTCGAGCGGAACGGCTCCGAACTCGTCGCCAACGTGGACATTCTCATCACCCACACCCAGCTGCCCGACGTCCCGATCCTGGGCACCGGCGGAGAACTCGCGCGCCGGATGGGAATCACCCCGGACTGGGTGGTGGACCTGCACAACGGCGGCTGCGCGTCGTTCGTGTACATGATCAAACTGGCACGTCAGATCATGCAGACCGGCAACGCGTCGACCGCCCTGATCGTGTCGGTGCAGAACAGCGCCGGCCAGATCTTCACGCAATCGGACGTGCGCGCGCTGGCACAGTCGGCGGTGCCCGGTGACGGCGCGGGCGCATGCCTGCTGGTGAAGTCGGAGGCCGCGCCGGTGCTCGGGCTCGAGTGCCGGACCTACCCCGAGTTCGCCGGGGACATGACGGCCGCCGTCGATCCGCCCCGCAAGTACTGGGAGGCGGGCACCGGCCAACTGCACATCGGGTTCACCGAATCGAGGATCGCGAAGGTCTTCGCCCGCGGGAACCGGCTCGTCCCCGAGGTGGCGCTCGCGGTGTGCAAGCGGATCGGCATCACCCCGGACGCGATCGACACCCTGGTCACCAACCAGCCCAACCGGCTGTTCCTCCGCAACTGGCGGGACGCACTCGAGCTACCGGCGGAACGACACCCCGACACGTTCGACGAATGCGGGAACCTGTTCGGCGCCGCGATCCCCGTCACCCTCGACATCGAGAACCGGGCAGGCCGCATCCCCAACGGTTCGCTGGTGATGATGTCCGCGTTCGCGCACGCGGGCGACTTCGCCGGGGCCGGGGCGATTCGATGGGGCGCCGCCCCGGCGGGGGTGTGAGATGACGACGCCGACCATCGCGGGACCCGGTGTGAGATTTGATCTCGCGCTGAGCGAGAACCCGTTCGCCCCGTTGCCCTCGGTGCTCGACGCGCTCGACGGTGTGATGCGCCGGGCGCATCGGTATCCGGAGTTCCTGCCCGAGCGGCTGATCGAGGTCATCGCGGATCACGAAGGGCTCGACGCCGATCAGGTGGTGGTGGGCGCCGGTGCCACCGGCGTCGCACTGCAGATCATGCGCTCGGTCGCCGGGCCGGGGGAGCGGATCGTGTTCACCGCCCCGACGTTCGACGGGTACCCGATCATGGCGCGCATCGCGGCACTCGACGCGGTGCCGGTACCGATTCTCCCGGATGGCGGGCAGGATCTGGCCGCGATGGCGGCCGCGATCGACGACCGCACCCGGCTCGTCGTCGTCTGCCGTCCGCACAACCCCACCGGGACGCTCGTCGACACCGCCGAGCTGGCGGAATTCCTCCGTCGTGTGCCGGACCGGGTGATAGTCGTCCTCGACGAGGCCTACGTGGAGTTCGTCGACAGCCGACTGGTCCTGGACGTGCATCGCATCATCGCCGAACATCAGAACGTCGTGTTCCTGCGAACGTTCTCCAAGGCGTACGGTCTGGCGGGGTTGCGTATCGGATTCGGCTTCGCGAATGCGGCTCTGGCGCGGACGATTCGAACGCTGCAATTGCCGTTCGGGATGGGCAGCGCCGCCGTTCCCGCGGTCACGGCGTCGTACGCCGCCGAGCACGAGCTCCGTGCCCGGGTGGCTGCCATCGTCGCCGAACGGGAGGAACTGTGGCGCACGGTGCGGGCGATGGGAATTCCCGTCCCGCGCAGTCGGGCCAACTTCCTGTACATCCCCGGAGAGGAAGTCGGTGACGCTCTCGCCCGTGCCGGCATCCACGCGCGCACCTACCCCAATGGCGACGCGCGGATAGCGGTCGGGAGCCGGGGCGCCGGGCGTGCGGTGATCGACGCGCTCAGGCCGACAGTGCCCGGTACCGCTGCAGCTCCGTGTGTGTCTGCGAGTACCGGTCGAGCATGACGTCGAGCAGTCGGGGGTGCGGTCCGATGGTGGCCGCGTAGGTGATGCCCGGTCCGCAGGATTCCGCCGCACGGCTCAACCGGTCCGTGAGCAGTCCCGGAGCAAGGAACCACGGAGCGATCACGATGCGCGCGGCACCGGCCTGCCGCAGCGTCGAGATCGCCTGCTGCACCGTCGGTTCCGCCGACGTCGCGAAACACGTCACCGCCCCCGACCATCGGGTGCCCGCGGCGACCGATTCGGCCAGCTCGCGGGTTCGGTCGTTCGCGGCCGGGTCGGACGAACCGACTGCGGCGAGGACGATCCCGAGACCGGACTCGTCGACGGAACCGCCGGCCTCGCCGATGCGATGACGGACCGCCTCGACCAGCCGCGCATCGTGCCCGAGAACGTCCGCCTGCCGGACGTGCAGGTGGGGGTGACGGAGGCGGGCGGCGTCGAGGAGCGCCGGAAGGTCGACGCGTGCGTGGAACGCGCTACCCAGAAGCATCGGCACGACCACGGCGGAGGAATGCCCCTCGGCGGCGACCGCGTCGAGCACCTGGTCCACGGACGGCGCGTTGAGGTCGAGGAAGCACAACCGCACGTCGAGGTCCGGTCGCACCGCCCGGAGCGCCGACACGGCAGCCGCCACCACCCACGCACTGCGGGGGTCGCGACTGCCGTGGGCGACAGCGATCAGCGGGGTCATCGCACTAGACGCGCTCGCCGAGCTCCACCGCTGCGATGGCATCTCCGACGAGGCCGGCCGCGAGCGTGTTGCCGCCGGCCGGGTCGATCAGCAGGAAGCTGCCGGTGTGGCGGTTCACGGTGTAGTCGTCCGCCACGATCGGCTCGGCGACCCGCACCGAGATCTTGCCGATCTCGTTGAGTTCCAACGACTCCGGGCTGGGCTCCGAGGTGAGCTCCTGCTCGTTGAAACGCTCGACGAGTGTGCCGACGATGGCCTGCGTGGTGCGGGTGCCGTGCTTGAGCAGCAGGCGCGCGCCGGGACGCAGTGGCTTCTCGGCCAGCCAGCAGACGGTCGCGTCGAACTCGCCGAGCGGTTCGGGGGCGTCGGCGGGGGAGGCAATGACGTCGCCGCGGGAGACGTCGACGTCGTCGGCCAGCACGAGAGTGACGCTGCGGCCGGCGTGGGCGCTGTCGAGTTCGCCGTCCGCGGTGTCGATGCGGGTGACCGTGGTGCGAACACCAGACGGCAGGATCACCACCTCGTCGCCCGGGGTCACCTCACCTGCGGCGACCTGCCCGGCGTACCCGCGGTAGTCCGGGAACTCCGCCGTTCGCGGACGGATCACGTACTGGACGGGGAAACGGAGACCGACCCGGTGGGGTTCGGCGTCGACGGGCACAGACTCGAGGTGCTCGATGAGCGTGGGGCCGTCGTAGTACGGGGTGTTCTCCGAACGCACCGCGACGTTGTCGCCGTGCAGAGCAGACACCGGGATCTCGACGACGTCCTCGGACGCCCAGCCGAGCGAACTGGTCAGCGAGTTGAACTCCGCCGAGATGTTCGCGAACACGGTGGCCGGATCCTCGACGAGGTCGATCTTGTTGACGGCCAGCACCAGCTTGGGGACGCCGAGCAGCGCGAGAACGGCGGCGTGCTTGCGGGTCTGCGAAATGACACCCTTGCGGGCGTCGACCAGCAGGATGACCATCTGCGCGGTGGACGCGCCCGACACCGTGTTCCGGGTGTACTGCACGTGCCCGGGAGTGTCGGCGAGGACGAACGAGCGGCGGGGTGTCGCGAAGTACCGGTACGCCACGTCGATCGTGATGCCCTGTTCACGCTCCGCGCGCAGGCCGTCGACCAGCAGGGACAGGTCGGGAGTGGACAGCCCCTTGTCGACCGACGCCCGGGTGACGGCGTCGATCTGGTCTGCGAGAACCGATTTCGTGTCGTACAGCAGACGGCCGACGAGGGTCGACTTGCCGTCGTCGACACTGCCGGCGGTGGCAAGCCGAAGCAACTGGGTGCTTCGCGGGCTACGCACGTGGAGGTCGCTCATGATCAGAAATAGCCCTCTCGCTTGCGGTCTTCCATAGCCGCTTCGGAAACTCGGTCGTCGCCGCGGGTCGCGCCGCGCTCGGTCAGCCGGGACGCTGCGACCTCGGCGAGGATCGCCTCGTTGTCGCCGGCCTCGGAAAGTACTGCGCCGGTGGTGGACCCGTCGCCGACGGTGCGGTACCGCACCGACAGCGTCTGCAGGTCCTCACCCTCGGACGGTCCGCCCCACACACCGGGCGTCATCCACATGCCGTCGCGCTGGTACACCTCGCGCTGGTGCGCGTAGTAGATGCTGGCCAGTTCGACGTTGTCACGGGCGATGTACCGCCAGATGTCGAGTTCGGTGAAGTTGCTGAGCGGGAAGACGCGGACCTGCTCACCGGGGGAGTGCTTGCCGTTGTACAGGTTCCACAGTTCGGGGCGCTGCTTCTTCGGGTCCCACTGGCCGAAACTGTTGCGCAGCGAGAAGATGCGCTCCTTGGCCCGGGCACGCTCCTCGTCGCGCCGGGCGCCACCGAAGACCGCGTCGAAACGGTTCTCGGCGATGGCGTCGAGCAGGGGAACGGTCTGGAGGGGGTTGCGAATCCCGTCAGGGCGTTCGGTGAGCCGGCCGTCGGCCAGGTAGTCCTCGACCTTCGCCACGTGCAGGCGCAGGTTGTACTTGGACACGACGTGATCGCGGAAGTCGAGGACCTCCTGCAGGTTGTGTCCGGTGTCGACGTGCAGCAGCGCGAACGGCAGCGGTGCAGGCCAGAACGCCTTGATCGCCAGGTGCAGCAGCACCGTGGAGTCCTTGCCGCCCGAGAACAGGATCACCGGGCGTTCGAACTCGCCCGCGACCTCACGGAAGATGTGGATGGCTTCCGACTCGAGCGCGTCGAGCGTGTCGAACTGCGACCCGTCCAACTGCGGCCGGACGGCGGATTCGGCGAGGGAAGTGGAGATGTCGATGGTCATGAGGCGTGCAACCCGCATTCTGTCTTGGCCTGACCGGCCCAGCGGCCGCTGCGCGGATCGCTGCCGGGGGCTGGCTTGCTGGTGCACGGAGCGCACCCGATGGACGGATATCCCTCGTCGACGAGCGGATTCACCAGAATCGAGTGCTCGTCGATGTAGGACTGCATGTCTTCGTCGGACCACGCGGCGATCGGGTTGATCTTCACCAGACCGAACGCGTCGTCGAACGAGATCAGGGGGGCGTTCGCGCGGGTGGGCGCCTCGACGCGCCGGATGCCGGTCACCCACGCCTTGTAGCCGGAGAGGGTCTTCTTCAACGGGGCGACCTTCCGCAGTGCGCAGCACCGGTTGGGTTCGCGGGCGAACAGGTCCTTGCCCTCCGCCGCATCCTGTTCGACGACACTCGCCTCGGCCCGCGCGTTGATCACGTTGACGCCGTACACCTGCTCGACGGCGTCGCGGGTGCCGATGGTCTCCGCGAAGTGGTAACCGGTGTCGAGGAACAGCACGTCCACACCGGGATGGACCTGGGCGGCGAGGTGGACCAGAACGCCGTCCTGCATGTTCGACGCGACGATGTAGCTGTTCCGGTACCCCGTCGCTTCGCTCGCCCCGGCCCCGAACGTCTCTTCGGTCCACCGCAGCAGTTCGTGCGCGGAGGCACCCTCGAGACTTGCCGCCCCCTGTGCGGCAAGGAGCCGAAGGTCGTCCTGTGTGGCTGTGGCGAGATTCAACGCAAGTCTCCTTCGTCTGCGCGCACGACCCATTCCGCGAAGCGTTCACTCTCGTTGCGGTGCTTCACGAACTGGCGGACGACGCGATCGATGTAGTCACCGAGTTCGGTGCTGGTGACCTTGTGCTGGCGAAGCTTCCGGCCGAAGGCCGAATCGAATCCGAGGCTGCCGCCGAGGTGGACCTGGAAGCCCTCCACCTGGTTGCCCTCGCCGTCGTCGACGAGCATCCCCTTGAACCCGATGTCGGCGACCTGTGAGCGGGCGCAGGAGTTCGGGCAGCCGTTGATGTTGATCGTGATCGGCACGTCGAGCTGCGCGTTGATGTCGGCGAGCCGCTGCTCGAGTTCGGGGACGAGCACCTGCGAGCGCTTCCGCGTCTCCGCGAACGACAGCTTGCAGAACTCGATGCCCGAGCACGCCATCAGGTTCTTGCGCCAGTGCGACGGACGCGCGGGCAGGCCCACCTCGTCCAGGTCGGCGATCAGCTGCTCGAGCTTGTCGTCGGCGACGTCGAGAATGATCAGCTTCTGGTACGGCGTGAAGCGGATCTTGTCGCTGCCGGCCCGCTCCGCGGCGTCCGCGACCTTGGCCAGGATCGTGCCCGACACGCGACCCGCGATGGGGGCGACGCCGACGGCGTTGAGACCGTTGCGGGTCTTCTGCACACCGACGTGGTCGATCGGCCGGGTGGGCTTCTCCGGCGCGGGGCCGTCGATGAGCTTGCGCTTCAGGTACTCGGTTTCGAGGACCTCGCGGAACCGCTCGATGCCCCAGTCCTTGACCAGGAACTTCAGGCGGGCCTTGTTCCGCAGCCGGCGGTAGCCGTAGTCGCGGAAGATCGACACGACGGCCTCCCACACGTCGGGAACCTCGTCGAGCGGCACCCAGACGCCGACCCGCTGCGCCAGCATCGGGTTGGTGGACAGCCCGCCGCCGACCCACAGGTCCAGGCCGGGACCGTGCTCGGGGTGGTTGACCCCGACGAACGCGACGTCGTTGATCTCGTGCACCACGTCCTGCTGACCGGAGATCGCGGTCTTGAACTTGCGCGGCAGATTCGAGTACTCGGGCTTGCCGATGTAGCGGCGGACGATCTCGTCGATCGCGGGAGTGGGGTCGAGGACCTCGGTCAGCGACTCGCCTGCCAGCGGTGAACCCAGGACGACGCGGGGGCAGTCACCGCACGCCTCGGTGGTCTTGAGGCCGACGGACTCGAGCCGCTTCCAGATCTCGGGGACGTTCTCGACCTCGATCCAGTGGTACTGGACGTTTTCGCGGTCCGACAGGTCGGCGGTGTCACGCGCGAACTCGGTGGATATGCCGGCGATGGTGCGCAGCTGCTCGACGTTGAGGGCGCCGGCGTCGCAGCGGACCCGCATCATGAAGTACCTGGCCTCGAGCAGGTCGATGTTCTCGTCACCGGTGAAGGTGCCGTCGTAACCCTGCTCGCGCTGGGTGTAGAGACCCCACCAGCGCATACGGCCACGCAGGTCACCCTTGTCGATGCTGTCGAAGCCCTGCTTCGAGTAGATGTTCTCGATGCGGGCCCGGACGTTGAGCGGATTGTCGTCCTTCTTGGCCTGCTCGTTGGCGTTGAGGGGCTCGCGGTAGCCGAGGGCCCACTGGCCTTCGGCGCGTCGCCGGGCCGGCTTCGCCGTGCGCGTACGCGCGGGTGCTGCCTCGACGGCAGCGGGGGAGGCGTCGGTGGTCGACGTCATGGAGCACTCCTGAATCTCAAGATGCACCGGCTGAGGCCGAGGAGGAGGGCTAGTCCTCGCTCAGGGCATTCGAATCCGGCCGGAAGTCGAGAAGAATGATGAACGGGCTGACAGGCTGAATTACTGCGCGATACAGGGCAGACAACAACAGCTGCAGACACGCTTGAGATCGACGTGACGACGCGCCACAAGTCGCACTCCGGGTCCGGTCATGCCGACCATTGTGCCACGTCAGATCGCTCACGCAGAGCCGGGCACCGATTTCCACCATTTTTGCGGGAAATATCACGAGGAGGGGCCCGCGACGGTCGGGTGGACACCGGAGGTGAGCCGACCATGGAGACTGTAAGGATGAACGGAACGAGCACTCCCACGGTCGGACGCGACGAGGCCGCGGCATTCGCGCTGCCAGGAAGTGCGCTGACGGGGGTGGGGAGCCGCCCGTTCGGGATCTACGTGCACGTGCCTTTCTGCGCCACACGCTGCGGATACTGCGATTTCAACACATACACGGCAGGCGAACTGGGGACGTCGGCGTCGCCGCAGTCGTGGATGGAGGGGTTGCGCCGCGAACTCGACCTCGCCGCGCAGATGACGGGCGCCCCGGCCGTCGACACGGTGTTCGTCGGCGGTGGCACACCGTCACTCCTCGGCGGCGACGGACTGGCGGACGTTCTCGGTGCGGTCCGCTCGAGCTTCGGCCTCGCGAAGGGCGCCGAAGTGACCACCGAGTCGAACCCGGAGTCCACGTCGCCGGAGTTCTTCGAGCGGTTGCTCGCCGGCGGATTCACGCGGATCTCGCTGGGCATGCAGTCGGCGGCGCAGCACGTGCTGAAGGTGCTCGACCGCACCCACACACCCGGACGTGCGGTGGCGGCGGCGCAGGAGGCCCGGGCCGCCGGATTCAAGCACGTCAATCTCGACCTCATCTACGGAACGCCGGGGGAGCGCGACGAGGACCTCGACCTCTCGCTGGACGCCGTGCTGTCCGCCGGGGTGGACCACGTATCCGCCTACGCGCTGATCGTCGAGGACGGCACCGCGCTGGCGAGGAAGGTGCGCCGCGGGGAACTGCCCGCGCCCGACGACGACGTCCTGGCGTCGCGGTACGAGCGCATCGACGCGCGGCTCGCCGACGCGGGCCTGACCTGGTACGAGGTGTCGAACTGGGCATCGGCTGACGCCGCGACGGGGGAATCACGCTGCCGGCACAACCTGGGGTACTGGGACGGCGGGGACTGGTGGGGCGCCGGGCCGGGCGCGCACAGCCACGTCGGCGGTGTGCGCTGGTGGAACGTCAAGCACCCGGCGCGCTACGCGGACCAGCTGGCGGCGGGAAGTCTGCCCGTCGGTGGGAGCGAACAGCTGACCACGGAGGACGTCCACGTCGAGCGGGTGATGCTCACGGCGCGGCTGCGGACGGGACTCCCGGTGGCGGAGCTGGATGCCGCGGAGCAGCGCGCGGCCGAGACCGTGGTGGCCGACGGACTGCTGGTGCGCGAGGGCGAGCACCTGGTGCTGACCGACCGTGGGCGGCTCCTCGCCGACGCCGTGGTCCGGACGGTGCTGCGCTGACGCTCAGCCCTCGACCGCTCAGCCCTCGACCGCTCAGCCCTCGACCGCTCAGCCCTCGACCGCTCACCTTCGAATCCTCAGGCCGTGACGATGCCGGGCATCTCGTCGTAGTCGAAGACGCGGGCGTGCAGCACGACGCGGTTTCGCAGTGCCGAGCGCACGGCCCGGTGCAGTCCGTCCTCGAGGTAGAGCACCCCGTGCCACTGGACCGCGTGCGGGAACAGGTCGCCGTAGAACGTCGAGTCCTCCGACAGCAGCCGGTCGAGCTCGAGAACCTTCGTCGTGGTGACGATCTCGTCCAGCCGCACCTGCCGGGGTGGGATCTTGGACCAGTCGCGCAGCGACAACCCGTGGTCCGGGTACGGCTTGCCGTCCATGACACCTTTGAAAATCATCGCCTCGTCATCCGCCCGTGGTCGTTGCCTCTGCTCGTCTCCGGTCACCACAGTAAGGCCTGAACCGGTATCGGCGGCGCGACGATTAGACTGGACCGAGCCGAGATGCACGTGCATCTGCACGTAGCTCAGGGGATGTGGCGGCCGATCCGAACGAAGGTTCGGTGACGCCGCTGCTCGTGATGATCGAGAACTGGAGGTGGACGGCGATGTCGAGTACGGACGACAGACGGTTCGAGGTTCTCCGCGCCATCGTCGCCGACTACGTCTCGACCCAGGAGCCGGTGGGATCGAAGGCGCTGGTCGAGCGGCACAATCTGGGTGTGTCCAGTGCGACGGTCCGCAACGACATGGCGTTCCTCGAGAGCGAGGGCTACATCGCCCAGCCGCACACGAGTTCCGGCCGTGTTCCCACGGACAAGGGCTACCGGCAGTTCGTCGACCGCATCGCCGACGTGAAGCCGCTGTCGACGGCGGAGCGGCGCGCGATCCTCGATTTCCTCGAGTCCGGGGTCGACCTGGACGACGTTCTCCGGCGCGGTGTGCGCCTGCTCGCGCAACTCACACGCCAGGTCGCGGTTGTGCAATATCCCACACTCTCGGCGTCGTCGGTCCGGCACCTCGAGGTGGTCGCGCTGACGCCCGCCCGCCTGCTGCTGGTGCTCATCACCGATTCGGGTCGAGTCGATCAGCGCATCGTCGAACTCGGCGACGTGCTCGACGACCAGGACCTGGCGCGGCTGCGCGGACTGCTCGGGGGCGCCCTCGACGGCAAGCGGCTGGCGGCGGCGTCCATCGCGGTCTCGGAACTCGCCGACGAGGCCCCGGAGGATCTGCGCGACGCCGTGATCCGTTCGGCCACCGTGCTGGTGGAAACGCTCGTCGAGCATCCCGAGGAGCGGCTGGTCCTCGGCGGCACCGCGAACCTGACCCGCAACGCCGCCGACTTCTCGGGAATCAGCGGGTTCCCCGGTTCGCTGCGCGCGGTCCTCGAGGCGCTGGAGGAGCAGGTGGTGGTGCTCAAACTGCTGGCCGCCACGCAGGACGCGGGCACCGTGACGGTGCGGATCGGTGAGGAAACCCAGGTGGAGCAGATGCGCGGCACCTCCGTCATCTCGACCGGCTACGGTGCGGCAGGCACCGTGCTCGGCGGAATGGGCGTGCTCGGACCCACCCGAATGGACTATCCGGGAACAATCGCGTCGGTGGCAGCCGTTGCGAGATACATCGGCCAGGTGCTCGCCGAGCGGTGACGGCCGGCCCCGGCGACAGCCCGCCGCGGGGCGAGCACAGGTACCGGTAGCGAGATAACGAAGCAGAGAAGGACGAGAGACTCAACGTGGCACGGGATTACTACGCAACGCTCGGCGTCGATCAGAAGGCGACCGATCAGGAGCTCAAGCGCGCGTACCGCAAGCTTGCGAGGGAACTGCATCCCGACGTGAACCCCGACGAGGCGGCGCAGGCCCGGTTCCGGGACATCTCGACGGCCTACGAGGTGCTGTCCGATCCGGAGAAGCGTCGCATCGTCGACCTCGGCGGCGACCCCCTCTCCTCGGGTGGCGGCGGAGGCGGTGCCGGCTTCGGCGGCGGTTTCGGTGGCGGCCTCGGCGACGTGTTCGAAGCGTTCTTCGGCGGCGGAGGCGGTGCAGGCCGCGGACCGCGCGGCCGCGTCCAGCCGGGCGCCGATTCCCTCCTGCGCACCAGGCTGACGTTGGCGGAATGCGCGACCGGCGTGAGCAAGCAGGTCACCGTCGAAACGGCGATCCTGTGCGACAGCTGCACCGGTGCGGGCACCAACGGCGATTCCAAGCCGGTGCGCTGTGAGACCTGTGGCGGCGCGGGCGAGGTCCAGTCGGTGCAGCGTTCGTTCCTCGGCCAGGTCATGACGTCGCGGCCGTGCCCCACCTGCCGCGGCGCCGGCGAGACGATCCCCGACCCCTGCCACAAGTGTGGCGGCGACGGCCGGGTGCGTGCCCGCCGCGACATCACGGTGAAGGTGCCCGCAGGCGTGGCCGGCGGAATGCGTATCCGGCTCGCCGCGCAGGGCGAGGTCGGCCCCGGCGGCGGACCCGCAGGCGACCTGTACGTCGAGGTGGTCGAGCAGGCGCACGAGGTGTTCGTGCGCGACGGCGAAGACCTGCACTGCACGGTCCGGGTACCGATGATCGACGCCGCCCTCGGCACGACCGTGACGATCGACACGATCATCGACGGACCCAAGGAGATCACCATCGAGCCGGGAACTCAGCCGGGATCGGTGACGGTCCTGCGCGGGCACGGCATGCCGAAGCTGCGTTCCGGCATCCGCGGCGACGTGCACGCCCACCTCGAGGTCGTGGTTCCGTCGCGCCTCGACCACAAGGAGACGAAGCTTCTCCGCGAACTCAAGGACCTGCGCGACCGCGACGTCGCCGAGGTGGTCTCCACGCAGTCGCAGCACAGCGGCGGATTGTTCTCACGCCTGCGTGAAGCGTTCAGCGGTCGCTGACCGTGGCGGCGACGGTCTTCTTCCTCGACCCGCTGCCCGAGGTGGGGAGCACCGCGGTTCTGGACGGCCCGGAGGGCAGGCATGCCGCGACGGTGCGCCGGATCGGTGTCGGGGAGCGGATCGTGCTGGCCGACGGCCGGGGTGGTCTCGCCGACACCGAGGTGACGGGGGCCGGTAAGGACCGGCTCGAACTCACCGTTCACGAGCGTCGTCAGGTGTCGGCGCCGTCGCCGAGTGTGACTGTGGTGCAAGCGCTTCCGAAGGCGGAGCGGTCCGAGTTGGCGGTCGAGCTGGCCACCGAGGCCGGAGTCGACGCGATCGTGCCGTGGCAGTCGTCGCGTTGCGTGGCCCGGTGGGAGGGCCCCAAGGTCGCGAAGGGTGTCGCTCGCTGGCGTAGCGCGGCTCTCGCCGCCGCCAAGCAGTCCCGGCGGGCGATCGTCCCCGAGGTGTCGGAACTGCACCGCACCGCCGGGATGCTCGCCGTCGTCCGTGAGGTGGTCGGCCGGGGCGGCGTCGTCGCCGTGCTGCACGAGGCGGCCGCCCAGGGCCTCGCCGAGCTTCCACTGCGCTCGGCGTCCGAGATCGTGCTCGTCGTCGGCCCGGAGGGCGGTATCTCCGAGGAGGAGATCGCCGCGCTGACGGACGCCGGTGCCGTCCCGGTGCTGCTCGGTCCGCACGTTCTGCGGACCTCGACCGCCGCGGCCGTCGCGCTGGGCGCCATCGGTGTCCTCACGGACCGCTGGGGCGCGGCCCCGCTAGCCTGACTGTCCGTGGACCGCATTCGCATCGCCTACGGAACCGAACCGCAGCAGTTCGGGCACTTCTACCCGCCCGAGGAGCCCGTGGCCGCCGCGGTCCCGGTGGTGATGGTCGTCCACGGCGGTTTCTGGAGCGGGAAGTACCACCTGAACCTGGGCACGAGCTTCGCGGTCGACCTCGCCCGCCACGGCGTCGCCGTCTGGAACATCGAATACCGCAGGCTCGGTGCGGGCGGCCGGTGGGACGAGATGTCCGCCGACGTTCTCGCCGCGCTCGACGCGATCGCCGGTCCGGTCGCCGAGCAGTCGCCCGTCCCGTTCGACCTGTCGAAGGTCCGGGTCGTCGGCCACTCCGCCGGTGGACAGCTCGCGGTGTGGCTCGCCGGGGAGAGGCAGACGACGGTCCGGCCGGAGCGGGTCGTGTCCCAGGCGGGCGCCCTCGACCTCGCGTCCGCGGGGGAGCGAGGCCGGCGGATCGGCTACATCGAGGATCTCCTGGGCGTCCCGTTCGACGAAGATCCCGATCGGTACCGCGCCGCGTCCCCACGGCACCGCATTCCCACCGGAGTGCCGGTGGTGTGCGTGCACGGCACGGAGGACGCTCAGGTTCCGGCGAAGGTGAGTGTGCGGTACAGCGAGGCCGCGCAGGCAGCCGGGGACCCGGTCGCGCTGCATGTCGTCGAGGGCGAAGACCACTACGCGTTCCTCAATCCCGAGACCGACTGCTGGAAGATCTCGCGGGACGCCCTACTGTCCGACGCCGGTGAGTGCTCGGGCTGACGCCCGCCGACGGGGCACGCGTCGGCGGGCGAGGCGCGGCAGTGACCGGGCGGGCATCCGAATGTCCCGAAGTCGTGACGGCGTCGCGTAATCAGGTGGGAGCTGTGACCTGCGAGCGATAGACTTCCCTCAGCACGACGACCGTCGTGACCAACCAGGAACCGGGAAGAAGGCCATATTCCTCACGTGAGCGAACAAGACCAGAACGGCGAGACGTTCGGCGCCACGCGTCCGGCGGAACGCACCGTGCGTTCGAATATCGATCTCCCACCCGAAACGGTCCCGCCTCTCCTCGGTTCTTCCGACGAGAATCTGCGCGCTCTCGAACGGGTCCTGGACGCAGACATCCATGTACGCGGCAACGCCGTCACGCTGACGGGACGGCCCGGCGACGTTGCGCTCGCCGAACGGGTCATCGCCGAACTGGGCTCCATCGTCGGTCGCGGGCAACCCCTGACCCCCGACGCGGTGCGTCGCACGGTCGGCATGCTCACGCAGGGGCTGAGCGAATCACCCGCCGAGGTCCTGACCCTCGACATCCTGTCGCGGCGCGGGAAGACGATCCGGCCGAAGACGCTGAACCAGAAGCGCTACGTCGACGCGATCGACGCCAACACCATCGTGTTCGGCATCGGGCCTGCCGGTACCGGCAAGACCTACCTCGCCATGGCGAAGGCGGTGCAGGCCCTGCAGACCAAGCAGGTGTCGCGGATCATCCTCACCCGCCCCGCGGTCGAGGCGGGCGAGCGGCTCGGGTTCCTGCCCGGCACGCTGCACGAGAAGATCGATCCGTACCTGCGCCCGCTGCACGACGCGCTCCACGACATGATGGACCCCGAGGCCATCCCGAAGCTGATGCAGTCGGGTGTCATCGAGGTGGCGCCGCTGGCGTACATGCGTGGCCGCACGCTCAACGACGCGTTCATCATCCTCGACGAGGCGCAGAACACCACCGCCGAGCAGATGAAGATGTTCCTCACCCGGCTGGGCTTCGGCTCCAAGGTCGTGGTCACCGGCGACGTCACGCAGGTGGACCTGCCGGGCGGTGCCCGGTCCGGGCTCCGCGCGGCCACCGAGATCCTCGGTGACATCGACGACATCTACTTCGCCGAACTCAACAGCAGCGACGTGGTCCGGCACCGGCTGGTGTCCGACATCGTCGACGCGTACGAGCGTTTCGAGGCGGACCGGGACGGCAAGGTCGAGCTCGGGAACCGCGCACAGCGGAGAGCGGCGCACTCGCGTTCTCCACGACGGTAGGGTGAGTGTCGCCGGAACCAGGAGGAAGCGACACACATGAGCATCGAAGTCTCGAACGAATCGGGCATGGACGTCTCCGAAGAGGAGCTGATCAGCGTTGCCCGCTTCGTGATCGCGAGGATGGACGTGCACCCCGCGGCCGAGTTGTCGATGGTCCTCGTGGACTCGGCCACCATGGCCGACCTCCACATGCGGTGGATGGACCTGCCCGGTCCCACCGACGTGATGTCGTTCCCGATGGACGAGCTCGAGCCCGGCGGTCGCCCGGACTCGCCCGAACCCGGACCGTCGATGCTCGGTGACATCGTGCTGTGCCCGTCGTTCGCTGCGGACCAGGCCGAGAAGGCCGATCACCCGCTCGCCCACGAACTCGCTCTGCTCACCGTGCACGGTGTGCTCCACCTCCTCGGCTACGACCACGCCGAACCGGAGGAGGAGAAGGAGATGTTCGGGCTGCAGAACCAGTTGCTCGAGGACTGGTACGAGGATCTGCGCAGGGCCGAACGCGACGCCGCACTCGCTGCCCGGGATCAGAAGCTGCTCGGCAAGGCCGGCTTCTTCGACTCACCCGACCAGTAACCGCCACGTGAAGGGTCTTCTGTGAGTAGCGCCATCGCGCTGATCGTCCTCGCGATCGTCCTCGTCCCGCTCGGTGGTGTCTTCGCCGCCGTCGATTCCGCACTCAACACGATCTCGTCCGCGCGCATCGAGGAGATGGCGAAGGAGGATCGCCCCGGCGCCACCCGCGTGCTCCGCATCCTGTCGGATCGCCCCCGCTACGTGAATCTCATGGTGCTGCTGCGTATCCTGTGCGAGATCACGGCGACGGTGGTGCTCGTCGGTGGCCTGTCCGATCTCCTCGAGCCGGTGTGGGCGCTCACGTTCACGGCGATCATCATGGTGCTCGTCGACTACGTGGTGATCGGGGTCGGCCCCCGGACACTGGGTCGCCAGCACGCCTACTCGATCGCGTTGATCACGTCGTTTCCCCTGCAGGTCATCGGAACTCTGCTCGGCCCGATCAGCCGCCTCCTGATCCTGATCGGTAACGCGATCACCCCGGGTAAGGGATTTCGCAACGGCCCCTTCGCCTCCGAGATCGAACTGCGCGAACTCGTCGACATGGCGCAGGAACGCGGCGTGGTGGCCGACGAGGAACGCAGGATGATCCAGTCGGTGTTCGAACTCGGCGACACGTCCGCCCGCGAGGTGATGGTGCCGCGCACCGAGATGGTGTGGATCGAGAACGACAAGAGCGCCGGACAGGCGACGTCGCTGGCTGTCCGCAGCGGACATTCGCGGATCCCCGTGATCGGGGAGAACGTCGACGACGTGCTCGGGGTGGTGTACCTCAAGGATCTCGTGCAGGAGACGTACCACTCGCGCGACGGCGGACGCAGCGTCCGCGTCGCCGACGTGATGCGGCCCGCCGTGTTCGTGCCCGATTCCAAGCCCCTCGACAGCCTGCTCGCCGAGATGCAGCGCGACCGCAACCACATGGCCATCCTGGTGGACGAATACGGCGGAATCGCCGGGCTCGTCACCATCGAGGACGTCATCGAAGAGATCGTCGGTGAGATCGCCGACGAATACGACCAGGACGAGACACCGCCGGTCGAGGATCTCGGCGACGGCATGTACCGGGTCTCCGCGCGTCTGCCGATCGAGGATCTCGGTGAACTGTTCGGCATCGAGGTGGAGAACGACGAGGTCGAAACAGTCGGTGGGCTCATCGGTTACGAACTCGGCAGGGTGCCGCTCCCGGGGTCGGAGGTCGTGTCGCACGGTCTCGTCCTGCGCGGCGAGGGCTCACCCGACGTGCGCGGACGGGTGCGCATCAGCACGGTCTTCGTGCAACGCGCCCCCATCGACGAGGACGACGACAGTGGCGACGGCAACGACGGCGACCGGGAGGACGACGATGACTGAACTGGGCGACGAAGACGCCAAACTGGTCGTGCTCGCGCGAGGAGCGTTCGGCCGCACCGGAAGTGGTCAGGGCGCCGCCGTCCGCGATCTCGACGGCCGCACCTACGCGGCGGGCGCGGTCGCGCTGGCCGCGTTGTCGCTGACCGCGCTGCAGGCCGCTGTCGCGGCGGCGGTGTCGAGTGGCGCCGAGGGATTCGAGGCCGCAGTCGTGATCGGCGGCGACCCGGAAGACCCGGGCATCGCCGCCCTACACGAAGTCAGTGCGCAGGCGGCCGTCGTCTTCGCGCGAACCGATGGATCCGTGATCGAGGAGCAACATGAGTAAAACCGAATTCCGTTCCGGATTCGTCTGTTTCGTCGGACGGCCCAACACCGGCAAGTCCACGCTGACCAACGCGCTGGTGGGCAGCAAGATCGCGATCACGTCTTCGCGTCCGCAGACCACCCGCCACACCATCCGCGGCATCGTGCACCGCGACCACGCGCAGCTGATCCTCGTCGACACCCCCGGGCTGCACCGCCCCCGGACGCTCCTCGGCCAGCGCCTCAACGACCTCGTGCGCGACACCTACTCCGAGGTCGACGTGATCTGCCTGTGCATCCCGGCGGACGAGAAGATCGGCCCCGGCGACCGGTGGATCGTGCAGCAGGTCCGTCAGATCGCGCCGAAGACGACGCTCGTCGGCATCGTCACGAAGATCGACAAGGTCAGCAAGGACATGGTCGGGCAGCAGTTGCTGGCCGTGTCCAAGCTCCTCGGTCCCGAGACGGATGTCGTGCCCGTGTCCGCCGCCTCCGGTGAGCAGGTGGAGGTGCTGGTCGACGTCCTCGCGTCGAAGATGGAGGAGGGCCCGGCGTTCTACCCGGACGGCGAGCTCACCGACGAACCCGAAGAGACGCTGATGGCGGAACTCATCCGCGAGGCCGCACTCGAGGGGCTCGGCGACGAACTGCCGCACTCCCTGGCCGTGGTCATCGAGGAGATCATCCCCCGCGAGGGACGCACCGAGAAGCAGGGCGAACTGCTCGACGTCCACGCCCTGCTCTACGTCGAACGCCCGTCCCAGAAGGGCATCGTGATCGGCAAGGGCGGCGCCCGGCTCCGCGAGGTGGGGACCAAGGCCCGGCTGCAGATCGAGAAGCTCCTCGGCACCAAGATCTTCCTCGAACTGCACGTCAAGGTGGCCAAGGACTGGCAGCGCGACCCGAAACAGCTGGGCCGCCTGGGGTTCTAGGCGGCTGCGCAGCCCGTGCGCGGTTGACGAGCACTGAGACTCGTCAACCACTCACAGGGCCGGCGGCCCTCAGGAGAAGGAGCACCGACGTCGCGAAGTCCTGATCGCCGTCGCTTCCGGTCGCGAGTCTCCTGAGCTGCAGGCCGGCGATGGTGGCGACGATGGTCGGCGCGACGGACGCCGCGTCCGGGACGCCGAGGGCGGTGAGGATCGTCACCGTCAAATCGTCGTACGCGGCAAAACATTCGGCGGCAGCCTGACGCAGCTCGTGGTCACGTCCCGCCTGGATGTACAGCTCGAACGGGGCGATCCGCTCGGCGGAGAACGCCAGATCCTTCGCGACCTTCCCGGTGAGTGCCGCGGCGTCCTCGAGGCTCAGCCCCTTGTCCCGGTATCCCTCCGCCAGATCGGACAGCCGCTGCGTCTCCTCCGTCACGAACCCGGACAGCGCGGCGCGCAACAGGTCGGTCTGCGTGGGGAAGTGGTACGTGATGGAGCCGAGCGACACCCCGGCCTGCGCGGCGATCCGCCGATTGGTCACGCCCGGAATGCCATCCGTGCCGACGATGTGCAGCGCCGCCGCGAGGATGCGGTCACGGACGTCCGTCGAAGCCATCGGTCACCACCACCTCTCGGGACGTTCCAGGTCCCACCGCAGCACCGACTCGAGCTGGGCCGCAACCGACACCAGCAGCGGCTCGGCACCGTCGTGTCCCATCAGCTGGGCTCCGGTCGGCAGGTTGCCGGACGTGAACCCGGCCGGGACGTTCACGCTGGGCCAGCCCAGCACGTTCCACGGCCACGCGTACGGGCAGACCGCGGTGATCACCTTGTCCGTGGCCCAGGAGCTGATGCCGTCGATCCCCTCGACCCTCGGTGGGGGAGTCGCGGTGGTCGGGGCGAGGACGAGGTCGTACTTGTCGAAGATCGCCCCGACCCGTCGCTGCATCCTCGGCTCGGCGGCGCGGGCGGCGCGTAATGGCGCCCCGCGCAACAGTCGTCCGGTCCGGGCGTTGCCCTTCGTGCGGGGGTCGACGAGTGACGGGTCCGGGACCTTCCGCACCCAGTCGTCGATGCCGACCATCGACCGCGGGAGGAAGCCGAGCCCGAACATGATCCCGTAGTCGGGGTCGTCCACCACGACGCGATGCCCGAGCCTGCGCAGCGCCTCGGCGATCCGTGCGACGCCCTGGCGGACTTCGGGATGCAGCGTGGTGGGGGTCGCGGTGAACGGGATCCGCAGCGACAGCGCGATGCGTAGCGGTCCGGGGTCGCGGCCGACGGCGTCGCTGACGGTGACCGGTGCGGGCGTGTGCAGGTCGCCCTCGTGCGGTCCCGATGCGACGTCGAGAAGCAGGGCCGCGTCGGCGACCGTCCGGGCCAGCGGACCGTTGACGGTGAGGCCGTAGAACGCCTCGGCAGCAGGCCAGGTGGAGATTCGGCCGCGTTGCGGCTTGATCCCGACGAGGTTGGTCCAGGCGGCGGGGATGCGGATGGACCCGGCGCCGTCCGAACCGATCGCCGCGGACACCACACCGGCGGACACGGCCGCCGCGGCGCCGCCGGACGACCCTCCGGGGGTGTGTTCACCGTTCCAGGGATTGCGGGTGTACCCGAAGGCAGGTCCGCCGGTGAGCGGCCACTGTCCCAGCTCGGGACTGTTGGTCTTGCCCACGACGACGGCGCCGGCGGCGCGCAGCCGTCGCACCAGCTCGGAATCGCGAGCCGCGGGCGGGAAGTCGCCCGGGCACCCGAACGCGGTCGGCTCGCCGGCCACGTCGACGTCGTCTTTCACGGCAATCGGGACCCCGAGCAGCGGCAGGCGCTCACCGGCGGCGATCCGGCGGTCGGCCTCGGCGGCTTCGGCCAGTGCCTTGTTCCGGCGGATCACCTTGAACGCGTTGAGCGTCGGCTGGCTCGCGTCGATGCGGTCGAGGGCGGCGCGGGTGGCCGCGACCGATGTCGTGGCGCCGGAGGTCAGCGCCGTCACCTGCTCGACGAGTCCCGGGGCCCGATCCCCGTCGTCGTCGCGCTGCCGTCGATCGTCCAAGTGTTCCGCGCTCATGTCGCCCCTCCCCGTGACTGTTCGTTCGAACGAACAGTATCAGCCGAGATGTCGCCGGACTACCCCGCCGATCGCCTCGGCTGCCCCGCGGGCCCGCGATTCGGGCAGCCGGGCATACCCGCACACCAGTCCCCGCGGTCCGTCCGGGATGGTGCGGTAGTCGGCGAGGCTCGGGACCGTCACACCGTGTTCCCGCAGCTCAGCCGACAGGGCGACGTCGTCGACGGAACCGGGCAGCGTCAGGACGACGTGGAGACCGGCCTCGATGCCGGCGAGTCCGACACCGCCCGTGTGGACCGCGTACAGTTGCCGCTGCAGCGCCGTGACGAAGGCCGCCCGCCGGGCGGAGTAGGTGCGGGAGGCGCGGGCGAGGTGCCGGGACAGCGCTCCCGAGTCGATGAAATGCGCCAGCGCGAGGGCAGTGATCGAGCAGCACGCCTCACCGCTCGCGTCGAGGGCCCGGATGAGTCCCGGCCGCAGGGCCGGAGGGGCGATCACCCACGCCACCCGGATCGAGGGCGTGAGGATCTTCGACGCCGTGCCCACGTACGCCACGCATTCGGACCCGCGGTCGATGCTGCGCAGGGCAGGTAGCGCCGACACGTCGTAGCGGAACTCGCCGTCGTAGTCGTCCTCGATGATCACCGTTCCGGATGCCGCGGCGTCGGCCACGAGCCGGGCCCTGCGGCCCACCGGCATCCGGGCACCCATCGGATACTGATGGGCAGGCGTGCAGTAGGCCGCCACGTCGGTCGCACGCAGCAGCGCGGGGTCGAGGCCGTCGCCGTCCACGAACACACAGCGCGTCCGCACCCCCGCGCGGTCGAGGACGGTGCGGGCCCGGCTGTAGCCGGGCTCCTCGAACACCACGTCCCTTCCGCCGAGTTCTGCTGCGGCGACGAGGGTGCGGAGCGCGGCGCCCACCCCGGGGACGATCACCAGTTCGTCGGGGCGCGCCGCGATCCCCCGGGTGCGGCGTAGATGCTCGGCGAGGGACCGCCGCAGCTCCGGGTGTGCGCCGGGGCCCGGGAGGTCCGACGTCACGGCCGCGGCGGCGGCCGACCGCCACGCCCGGCGCCAGTCGACGGTGGAGATCAGGGCGGGATCGGGGTGACCCGGAGTGAGATCCCAGAGCGCCGCCGGCTTCTCGGGGGCGGCGGAGGACGCCCGCTCCGAGGTTCGGGTGATCGTGTGCGAGGCGACGTGGGCGCGGGCCGCCACGTCGGCGCCCGGTGCGATCCGCGTGCCGGAACCGGCGCGGGCGTTCGCGTATCCGGACGAGCAGAGTTCGTCGTAGGCGTCGACCACCGACGCCCGCGCGACCGTCAGGTGTTCGGCCAGCGCCCGCGTGGAGGGCAGTGGGTCGCCGGGCCGCAGGCGACCCACGCGGATCTCGTCGAGGATCGACTCCGCGATCCGGTGCCGAAGCGGCGCGTCGGTGTCGGGGAGCCGCAACGTCAGGTGCAGTTCGGGGCTGATCCGGGGCATGGCCCCGACAATACTGGCCTGCCGATAATGGTGATTGTGGATCTGGAGGGTGATCCACATGAGGGTGAGGATGGTCTCGTGGACAAGATCACGAGATACCCGGACCGTGCCCGCACCGAACGAGCGCAACTCGACGCCGTCCTCGACGCCGCCCCGATGGGCACCCTCGCCACCGTCGTCGACGGGCTGCCGTGGGCCGTGCCGATGCTCTACGCCCGCGAGGGCGACAGGATTCTGCTGCACGGCTCCACCGGGGCCGGCGCGCTGCGGCAGGTGGCGGCGGGCGCACCGGCGGCGCTGTGCGTCGCGATGCTCGACGGAATCGTCGTCGCGGACACCCTGTTCGACTCGTCCGCCAACTACCGTTCGGCGGTGGTGCGGGGCAACCTCGTCACCCTCGGCGAAGACGAATCCGCCGACGCACTGAACGCGCTGTCGGACGTGCTGATCCCCGGCCGCAGCACGGAGGTCCGGGGGCACCGGCGCAAGGAACTCGCCGCGACACTGGCCCTCGCCCTCCCGATCACGCCGGGCCGGTGGACCGTCAAGGTGCGGGACGCACCACCGGGTGAACCCACCGAAACCAGCAGCGCCTGGGCCGGCGTGGTCCCCGTGCGGTCGGTCGCCGGTGCGCCCGTCCCGGCACCGTGGGTGGCGAGCGGCACACCCGTGCCCGCGTCCGTGTCGCGGCTGACCCGGACCGCGTAAGGAAAGCGTCAAGAGCCGTAGGAGCCCCGTAAGCGCTTCGTCAGCACCGCCTCTTTCGCCGAGATCGCGCGTGATGCTGGCATGACACCCCACAACCGTGGGGTGTCATGCCTGCGCTGAACCGCATGATCAGTACGAAGAGGGATCCTCACATGGCCGATGTGGCCTACGTCGCGCTCGTCCTCGGCGGATTCGCCTGTTGCGCGCTCGTTCTCCGTGCCCTGCAGACCGGACGCGTGAAATGACAGGCGCCGGAATACTCGCGGTCGCGCTCGTCGCGATCGCCGCCGCGCTCGTCGTGTACCTCCTGATCGCGCTCATCGACCCGGAGCGGTTCTGATGACGCCTGCCCTGGCGGCCGGACTGCAGGTCGCTTTCGTCCTCGCGGTACTCGCGGTCGCATACGTGCCGGTGGGCGACTACATGGCGCGGGTGTACGAATCACGCCGTCACCTTCGGGTCGAATCCGTGCTGTACCGCCTGTGCCGCATCAACCCCCACACCGAGCAGACCTGGTACGGCTACGCGGGCAGCGTGCTGGGATTCTCGGCGGCGAGTGTGCTGTTCCTCTACGCCCTGCAGCGCATCCAGGGAGTGCTGCCGCTGTCCGGGGACCTCTCCGGGGTCGGTCCCGCGGTGGCGTTCAACACGGCCGTGTCGTTCGTGACGAACACCAACTGGCAGTCGTATGCGCCCGAAACCACGATGAGCAACCTGACCCAGCCGGTCGGGCTCGCCGTGCAGAACTTCGTGTCCGCAGCGGTGGGCATGGCCGTCGCAGTGGCGCTGATCCGCGGGTTCGTCCGGGTGTCGCGCGGCGGTGAGATCGGCAACTTCTGGGTGGACCTCACCCGCGGCAGCCTGCGGATTCTGCTGCCGCTCTCCTTCGTGATCGCACTGATCCTGCTGAGCCAGGGCGTGATCCAGTCCTTCCACCCGGGCTTCGCGTCCACCGGTCTGGACGGCAACTCCGTCACCAACGCGCTCGCACCCGTCGCCTCACAGGAAGCGATCAAGGAACTCGGCACCAACGGCGGCGGGATCCTCGCCGCCAACTCGGCGCATCCGTTCGAGAACCCGACGCCGATCAGCAACGTCGCCGAGATCCTCGCGATCCTGCTGATCCCGGTCGCCCTCACCCGCACGTTCGGCACCATGGTCGGCGATCGCAAGCAGGGGCTGACCCTGCTCGCCGTGATGGGCATCCTGTGGGGATCGCTCCTCGCGGTCACGCTCGCGGCGGAGTCGGGTCGGCGCGGCGTCGCCGCCACCGCCGCGGGCGCGATGATGGAGGGCAAGGAGGTTCGTTTCGGAATTCCCGGTACGGCGCTGTTCGCCGTGAGCACCACCGGAACGTCCACGGGCGCGGTGAATTCGGCGCACGACAGCCTGTCGCCACTCGGCGGCGGAGCCGTTCTGCTCAACATGCTGCTCGGTGAGATCGCGCCCGGCGGTGTCGGCACCGGGCTCTACGGAATCCTCGTCCTCGCCCTGATCGCAGTCTTCGTCGGCGGACTTCTCGTCGGCCGCACACCCGAATACCTGGGCAAGAAGCTGCGGCAGCGGGAGATCACGCTCGCCGCCCTGTCCGTGCTGGTGATGCCGGCGCTGGTCCTGATCGGCACCGGGATCACCGTGATCCTGTCCTCGACCACCGGCTACCAGGGCAACAGCGGCGACCCCGGAAGTCCCGGATCCATCCACGGGTTCTCGGAAGTGCTGTACGCGTTCGCGTCGGCCTCGAACAACAACGGCAGTGCGTTCGGCGGGCTGACGGTGACGAGCGACTGGTTCCAGACCGCCCTCGGCCTGTGCATGCTGTTCGGCCGGTTCCTGCCGATCATCTTCGTCCTCGCGCTCGCCGGATCCCTGGCGTCGCAGAAGAAGACCGCCGCGGGCGCCGGAACCCTGCCGACGGCGGGCCCGATGTTCACCGGGCTCCTCACCGGCACCGTCGTGCTCGTCGCGGCGTTGACATTCTTCCCGGCCCTCGCGCTGGGACCGATCGCGGAGGCTCTGCAGTGAGTGTGAACGTGACCAGTCGTCCGGAAACCGGGGCGGTGACCATGACGCCCGAGGCCGGCCACGACCCGGCGCCCGTGAAGGCGGGAATCTTCAGCCCCGCTCAGCTGCTGACGGCGCTGCCGGGCGCCCTGCGCAAACTCGACCCCCGGCACCTCGCTCGCAACCCGGTGATGTTCGTGGTGTTCGTCGGTTCCGTCGTCACCACCGTCATGGCCGTCGCCGACCCGTCGGTGTTCTCCTGGGCTGTCGTCGCCTGGTTGTGGTTCACCGTGTTGTTCGCGAATCTGGCCGAGTCGGTCGCGGAGGGGCGGGGCAAGGCGCAGGCGGCGAGCCTGCGGAAGGTGAAGCAGGACACGGTCGCCCACCGGATCACGGTGAGCGGCCGGGTGGAGTCGGTGGCGGGTACCGAACTCACCGTCGGCGACCGGGTCGTCGTCGAGGCGGGTGAGGTGATACCCGGCGACGGTGACGTCGTCGACGGCATTGCGACCGTGGACGAGTCGGCCGTCACCGGCGAGTCGGCGCCCGTCGTCCGCGAATCCGGCGGCGACCGGTGTGCCGTCACCGGTGGCACGACCGTGCTCTCCGACCGGATCGTCGTGCGCATCACCGCGGCCCCCGGACAGTCGTTCGTGGACCGGATGATCGCCCTCGTGGAGGGGGCGGCGCGGCAGAAGACGCCGAACGAGATCGCGCTGAACATCCTGCTGGCGTCGCTGACGATCATCTTCCTGCTGGCCGTCGTCGCGATCGGTCCGATGGGCCTGTACGTGGGCCAGGAGCAGGATCCGATCAAGCTGATCGCGCTGCTGGTGTGCCTGATCCCCACCACGATCGGGGCACTGCTGTCGGCCATCGGCATCGCCGGGATGGACCGGCTGGTGCAGCGGAACGTCCTCGCGATGTCCGGGCGGGCGGTGGAAGCCGCCGGCGACATCGACACCCTGCTGATGGACAAGACCGGCACCATCACGTTCGGCAACCGGCAGGCCACGGCCTTGCATCCCGCACCGGGGGTTTCCGCGATCGAGTTGGCCACGGCCGCACGGTTGTCCAGCCTCGCGGACGGCACCCCCGAGGGTCGCAGCATCGTGGACCTGTGCGCCCGCGACTTCGGGCTGGACCCGGCACCGTCCGAGGCGGAGAGAGCAGCGGAGTTCGTGCCGTTCACGGCGCAGACCCGGATGAGCGGACTCGACATCGACGGCGCCCGGATCCGCAAGGGCGCGAGCGACGCCGTGCTGACCTGGGTGCAGGCGCACGGCGGGCGCGCGGCGCCCGCGATCACCGACAGCGTGAACCAGATCGCGCAGTCCGGGGGGACGCCGTTGGTGGTCGCCACCGTCCGCGGAGACGCGGCGACCGTCCTCGGCGTGATCGCGTTGTCGGACGTGGTGAAACCGGGCATCGCCGAGAGGTTCGCGGAACTGCGGGCCATGGGGATTCGCACGGTGATGGTCACCGGCGACAACCCGTTGACGGCGAAGGCCATCGCGGCCGAGGCCGGAGTCGACGACTTCATGGCCGAGGCGACACCCGAGGACAAGCTCGCGCTGATCCGGAGGGAACAGGAGGGCGGCCGGCTCGTCGCGATGACCGGGGACGGCACCAACGACGCTCCGGCGCTGGCCCAGGCGGATGTCGGGGTGGCGATGAACACCGGCACGTCGGCGGCGAAGGAAGCCGGGAACATGGTGGATCTCGATTCGGATCCCACCAAGCTCATCGAGGTGGTCGAGATCGGCAAGCAACTGCTCATCACGCGCGGTGCGCTCACCACGTTCTCGCTCGCCAACGACCTGGCCAAGTACTTCGCGATTCTCCCCGCCCTGTTCAGCGGCATCTATCCGCAGCTGGACACGCTGAACATCATGCGGCTGGCCACCCCGGAATCGGCCATCCTGTCGGCGGTGATCTTCAACGCCGTGGTGATCGTCGCGCTGATCCCGTTGTCGCTGAAAGGCGTTCGCTACCGTCCGTCGTCCGCGTCGACGCTGCTGGGCCGCAACCTGCTGATCTACGGCCTCGGCGGTGTGATCACGCCGTTCGCCGGTATCTGGCTCATCGACCTCGTCGTCCGTCTCATTCCCGGAATTGGGTGATCCCGCATGCGATTTCTCATCGGCCTGCTCCGGCAGACCTGGGCCGGACTACTCGTCCTGCTCGCACTCACAGCAGTCCTCGGTGTGCTCTATCCCGCCGCAGTGTGGGGGGTGAGCAGGATCGGCGCGGGAGCGGCCGAGGGGTCTCCGGTGCGCGACAGCACCGGCTGCGTCGTCGGGAGCCGGTGGGTTGGTGTCGACGCGCAGGTGCCGGCGGGGGAGCCGGATCCGTTCTTCCACAACCGGGTCACCGGGTCGGTGGCCGATCAGGATCCGTTCGCGCCGGGAGACCCCGCCACCGCCCTGCCCACCAATCAGGGGCCGAGCAGCGAGATCCTGGCGACGTTCATCGCCGACCGACGGGCGGCGATCGCCACCCGGGAAGGGGTGGACCCCGCCGAGGTACCGGCGGACGCGGTCACCGGATCCGGCTCGGGCATCGACCCGCACATCAGCGCCGCGTATGCGGCGTTGCAGGTGCCGAGGGTGGCGGCGGAGAACGGCCTCAGCGAGACCCGGGTTCGGCAACTCGTCGACGAGAACACCGAGGGAAGGCAACTCGGCTTCCTCGGTGAGGAACGGGTGAACGTCCTCGGACTGAACCTGGCCCTCGGACTGACCGCTCCTGAGTGCACGGCCCCGACCGCTGGTGGATGATGGCGAGGTGAGTGGTACCGGAACCGACGGCGAGCGCCGGGACATCGAACGCCGACGCGGTGAACTGCGCATCTATCTCGGTGCCGCACCGGGCGTCGGCAAGACGTTCGCGATGCTCGGTGAGGCGCACCGCCGCCGGGAGCGGGGGTGCGACGTGGTCGCGGCCGTGGTGGAGACCCACGGCCGCGACCGCACGGCGGCGCAGCTCGGCGACCTCGAACTGATTCCGCCCAAGCTGATCGCCTACCGGGGCACGCTCGGCCGGGAACTCGATGTCGAGGCCGTACTGGCCCGCAGGCCGGCGCTGGTCCTCGTCGACGAGCTCGCGCACACGAACACGCCGGGCAGTGTCCACGAAAAGCGCTGGCAGGACGTGGAGATACTCCTCGCCGCGGGGATCGACGTCCTCTCGACGCTCAACGTCCAGCACCTCGAAAGCCTCAACGACGTGGTCCAGCGGATCACCGGCGTGGTGCAGCAGGAAACGGTTCCCGACGAGGTGGTGCGCGCCGCCACCCAGGTCGAACTGGTCGACATCACGCCGGAGGCTTTGCGCCGCAGGCTGTCCCACGGAAACATCTATGCCGCGGACAAAGTCGACGCGGCCCTGAGCAACTACTTCCGGAAAGGGAATCTCACCGCACTCCGCGAACTCGCGCTGCTGTGGGTGGCCGACCAGGTGGATGCCGCACTCGCGAAATATCGTGCGGAGAACAAGATCACCGACACGTGGGAGGCCCGGGAACGGGTGGTGGTCGCGGTGACGGGCGGACCGGAATCGGAGACGCTGGTTCGCCGCGCCGGCCGGATCGCGTCGAGATCCAGCGCCGAACTGATCGTCGTGCACGTGGTGCGCGGCGACGGCCTCGCAGGTGTCTCGGCCCCGGAGATGGGCAAGGTACGGACCCTCGCCGCGAGTATCGGCGCGAGTCTGCACAGCGTCGTCGGCGACGACGTCCCGACCACGTTGCTCGACTTCGCCCGAACCGCGAACGCCACACAACTGGTGCTGGGCACGTCGAGACGCTCACGGTGGGCGCGGATCTTCGACGAGGGCATCGGCGCAAGCGTGGTGCAACAGTCCGGGTCGATCGACGTGCACATGGTGACGCACGGCGAATCCCATCGCCCGAGGCGGTTGTCGCCGGTGGGATCCCGTTCGCGCACGGCGATCGCCTGGATCGCCGCGGTCCTCGTACCGACGGTGGCCACGCTGGTGATGAGTGCCGTCGACCGTTGGCTCGGATTGGTCGGCGAGGGAGCCCTGTTCTTCATCGTGGTGCTGCTCGTCTCGCTGCTCGGAGGTGTCGCCCCCGCCGCGTTCTCCGCGCTGATCTCGGGTCTGTTCCTCAACTACTTCTTCACGCCGCCGGTGCGGAGCTTCACCATCGCCGAACCGGACAACTTCATCACCACGGTCGTGCTGCTCGTGGTGGCCGTCGCCGTCGCGGTCCTGGTCGACGCGGCCGCCAAGCGGTCACGGGAAGCCCGCCGGGCGTCGCAGGAAGCCGAGTTGCTGGCACTGTTCGCCGGATCGGTGCTGCGCGGCGCCGACCTCGACACCCTGCTCGAGAAGGTGCGCGAGACCTACAGCCAGGATTCGGTCAGCGTGCTGCACCGGGACCGCGGTCCGGTGGGGTCCGTCGGGCCGCACCCACCGGTGAGCGTCGACGACGCCGACACCGTCTGCGAGGTGGGGGAAGGGGAATACGCGCTCGCCCTGCGCGGCAGCGAACTGCACGCCCGGGACCGTCGGGTGCTGCTCGCCGTCGCCAACCAGGCGGTGGGCATGATCCGCCAGACCGAACTCGCGCAGGAGGCGGGTCAGGCGCAGGCGCTTGCCGAGGCCGACCGGTTGCGGCGGTCGCTGCTGTCCGCCGTCAGCCACGACCTCCGGACCCCGCTGGCCGCGGTCAAGGCCGCCGCGTCCAGTCTGCGCAGCGACGACGTCGACTTCTCCCCGGAGGACACCGCCGAACTGCTCGCGACCATCGAGGAATCGGCCGACGTGCTGACCTCTCTCGTCGGCAACCTGCTCGACTCCTCCCGTCTCGCGGCGGGAGTGGTGACCCCGACGCTGCGGCCGGTGTACCTCGACGAGGTGGTGCACCGGGCGCTGGTGGGTCTGGGAATCGGCGGCCGGACCGGGACCAGGGCCCGGGAAAGGGTGGAAGTCGACGTCGGAACGGTCACGGCGATGGCGGATTCGGGCCTGCTCGAGCGGGTGCTCGCCAATCTGATCGACAACGCACTCCGCTACGGTGAGGACTCCGTGATCCGGGTCGGTGCCGCGGCGGTGGGAGACCGCGCCGTCATCACCGTCGCCGACACGGGGCCGGGAGTTCCGCGTGGGCGGGCAGACGAGTTGTTCGCCCCGTTCCAGCGGCTGGGAGACCGCGACACGACCACGGGAGTCGGGCTCGGACTCTCCGTCGTCCGCGGATTCGTCGACGCGATGGGCGGGACCATCAGCGCCACCGACACCCCCGGCGGCGGTCTGACGATGGTGGTGGAACTGGCCCGGGCGGGAGGGGAGCATTCATGACGAGGGTCCTCGTCGTCGACGACGAACCGCAGATTCTCCGCGCCCTGCGGATCAATCTGAGCGTGCGCGGGTATGACGTGGTGACGGCCGCGTCCGGTGCGGCCGCCCTGCGCGCCGCGGCCGAGCGGCCGCCGGACGTGATCGTGCTCGACCTCGGGCTACCCGACATGGACGGCACCGAGGTGCTGGCCGGCCTCCGCGGGTGGTGCCCCGCACCGGTGATCGTGCTGTCGGCGCGGACGGACTCCGCCGACAAGGTCGAAGCCCTCGACGCCGGCGCCGACGACTACGTCACCAAGCCGTTCGGGATGGACGAGTTCCTGGCCCGGGTGCGTGCGGCCGCCCGCCGGGCCACGACGGTCGTCGACACGAGTGAACCTGTGGTGGAGACGGATTCGTTCACGGTCGATCTGGCGGCGAAGACGGTGCGGCGGGCGGGGGCCGAGGTGCACCTGACACCGACCGAGTGGGGAATGCTCGAGATGCTCGTGCGCAACAAGGGCAAGCTGGTGGGACAGAAGGAACTGCTGCGGGAGGTGTGGGGGCCGGCGTACGCCACCGAGACCCACTATCTGCGGGTGTATCTGGCGCAGCTGAGGCGCAAACTCGAGGACGACCCGTCCCATCCGCGTCACCTCATCACCGAGGCGGGGATGGGCTACCGATTCCAGGTGTGACCGGGCGACGTGATCCTGCTCACGACCGATGATTCCGGCCGGCTCCGGGAGTCCTACCTTCGACCGCAGCATCACACTCGACCGGAGGAGCCACGAATGCCCGCACCGAAGACCCCGCAACCACTCGCACACACCTTCACGGCGCCGATCCAGAAGGACGGGGCGTTCGCGACGTACGTGACCGTGCCGGACTCCGCCGATCTTCTCGGAACGCGGCGGTCGGTGAAGGTCGGCGGGACGATCGACGGCCACCCGTTCAATGCGACCCTGATGCCCTCGGGTGAAGGTCCGCACTGGCTTCCCCTGAAGATCGCACTGTGCAAGCTGATCGGTAAGGACAGTGCCGGAGTGGAGGTGACGGTGCACCTCGGGCACCGTTTCAGCTGACGCCGGGCGGCGTCCGGGTTTGATCCGGGGAGAGTGGGGTACGGATCACCCGGAAGCGGTCTGCGTTTCCGAACGGGTTTCGAGGTGTGTCGTGCCGATGTGGCCGCGGTTGTCGGAGTGGCTCCCCACTCTGGGGGTCGTGGTGCTCGTCGCCGCGTGCGGAGCGAGCGACGACGGCGGCACGAGCGAGAATTTCGCCGGCACCGTCGACATCGGCGGGGGTAGGAACATCCATCTCGAGTGTGCGGGCGCAGGCGCGCCGACCGTCGTGTTCGTGTCCGGTCTCCGGTTCGGTGCCGATCAGTGGACGACGACGGCCGATCCGGCGAGCACCTCGGCCTTCGACGGGGTCGCCGGGTTCACCCGAGTCTGCTCGTACGACCGGCCGGGAGTCGTGCTGGGCGGCGACGCATTGAGCCGCAGCGACCCGGTTCCGCAGCCGATCACCACCACGGACGCGGTCGCCGACCTCCAGTCGCTGCTGGGCGCCACGGGCGAGGCCGGCCCCGGCCCCTACGTGCTGGCCGCCCACTCCTACGGCGGTCAGATCGCGAGACTCTTCGCCGGCACCCATCCCGACGAGGTGGCGGGCATGGTGCTGATCGACGCGCAGTCGGAGGAGTTGCAGACACTCCTGCCCCCGGAGCAGTTCGAGGAGTTCCTGCGGCTCAACACCCCGCAGCAGGACAGTCTCGACGAGTACCCGGACCTCGAGCGTGTCGACTTCGTCCGCAGCTTCGACGAGATCCGCGCCGCCGAACCGATCCGGCCCCAGCCACTCGTCGTCCTCTCCGCCGACCGTTCGGTGGCGCCGCAGATCGCGGAGGGCATTGCGAACGGAAGCCTCCCCGCCGACATCGATCCCGGCTACGGCCCGGCCCTCGACGCCGTGCAGCCGAAGGCGCAGGCGGATCTGGCACAACTCGTCCCGGGTGCCACGCATGTCACGAACACGAACAGCGGCCACAACATCAACATCGAGCAGCCGCAACTCGTCATCGACGGAGTCCGCGACGTCGTCGACGCCGTGCGCGACGGGCGCACCGAGCCCTGACCGTCGCACGCGGCTCGGCCTGCGGAATGTGGTCGCCTCGACGTGGGAGACTGGACCGGTGAGGTTGTATCGAGACAATGCGGTGGTCCTGCGCCAGCACAAGTTGGGCGAGGCCGACCGTATCGTCACACTCCTCACCCGGCAGCACGGTCTGGTGCGCGCGGTGGCCAAGGGGGTGCGCCGCACGAAGTCCAAGTTCGGCGCCCGGCTCGAGCCGTTCGCGTACATCGACGTGCAGCTCTACCCGGGCCGCAATCTCGACATCGTCACCCAGGTCCAGACGGTCGACGCGTTCGCGACCGACATCGTCGACGACTACTCCCGGTACACCACGGCGTGCGCGATCCTCGAGACCGCCGAGCGACTCGCCGGTGAGGAACGGGCCCCGGCGCCGCAACTGCATCGCCTGACGGTCGGGGCGCTGCGGGCCGTCGCCGAGCACAACCGCCCGTGCGAGCTGATCCTCGACGCCTTCCTGTTGCGGGCCATGGGTTTTGCGGGGTGGGCTCCCGCCCTCGACGACTGCGCGCGGTGCAGCGCCCCCGGACCGCACCGGGCATTCCACGTGGCCGCCGGGGGAGCGGTGTGCGTCCATTGCCGGCCGCCGGGCGCCGCCACGCCGTCACCGGGTGTCCTCGATCTGATGGATGCGCTGATCCGCGGCGACTGGGCGAGCACGGAGGACGTGCCCGAGTCGTTGCGGGGGCAGGCCAGCGGTCTGGTCGCGGCACATCTGCAGTGGCACCTCGAACGGCAACTCCGCACTCTCCCGCTGATCGAACGCGCACGACCGCATGCGGCGGTAGGGGTGGAGGATTCGGTCAGGCAGGATGGGGACCGTGATTCGACGACGCGAACCTCGAGCCCCGCATGATTCCGGGGCCGAGCGCCAGATCCGGCCGCCGGACCCGCACCCTTCGGGCGCCCGCCCGCCGGGCCTGCAATCCGAACTCGTGCCCCGGCACATCGCGCTGGTGATGGACGGCAACGGCCGCTGGGCGCAGGAGCGGGGACTGCCCCGGACCGCGGGCCACGAACGCGGCGAGGCCGTGCTGATGGACGCCGTCTGCGGGTGCATCGAGATGGGCGTCGAATGGTTGTCGGCCTACGCGTTCTCCACCGAGAACTGGAAGCGCAGCCCCGAGGAGGTCCGCTTCCTGATGGGCTTCAACCGCGACGTGATCCGCCGTCGCCGCGACGAGATGCACGAGATGGGGGTGCGCGTGCGGTGGGCGGGCCGCCGGCCCAAGCTGTGGCGCAGCGTCATCAAGGAACTCGAGATCGCCGAGGAGTTGACGAAGCACAATACGGTCATGAATCTGACCATGTGCGTCAACTACGGCGGCCGCGCGGAGATCGCGGACGCGGCGAAGGAGATCGGTCTCCGGGTCGCGGCGGGGCAACTCGACCCGGAGAAGATCACCGAGGCGACCGTGGCCCGGTACCTCGACGAGCCGGACATGCCGGACGTGGACCTGTTCCTCCGGCCGTCCGGCGAGCAGCGCACGTCCAACTTCCTGATCTGGCAGTCGGCCTACGCCGAGATGGTGTACCAGGAGAAGCTGTTTCCCGATTTCGACCGCCGGGACCTGTGGGCGGCGTGTGTCGAGTACGCGTCGCGCGACCGTCGGTTCGGTGGAGTGAAATGACCGTCGACGGGGCGCCCGCGCTGCTGGCGCGGGCGGCGGACGCGCTCGAGCACTTCGCCACCGTCACCCGGGCGGAGGACGGTTCGCTGAGTTTCGAGTACGCCGGGGCGCTGTGCTCGATCAGTGCGATGACCCTGACCGAGGGCCTCGACGTGCTGTCGATGACGTGCGTGCTGGCCTGGGATCGTCCGGTCAGCGCGTCGCTGCACAAGAAGGTCGCGGAACGCAACAGCGCACTGCAGTTCGGTTCGATCGCGGTGTTCGGTCACGGCCGGCTCGCGGACGTCATCCTGCGCTACACGTTCCCCGCCGCCGGGCTCGAGGACGAGGCGCTGACCACGATGCTGCTTCTCGTGTTGAGCGGGGCTGACACCGCCCGTCAGGGGCTGATCCCCTGACGCTCACTGCGTCGCGATGCAGTCCTTGCAGAGGCCGAAGATCTCGATGGTGTGGCTGACGTCCGAGAAGCCGTGGGCGTCGGCGATCGACTGCGACCACTGCTCGACGGTGGGTCCCTCGACCTCGACGGTGTAGCCGCAGGCGCGGCAGACGAGGTGATGGTGATGTCCGGACGAGCAGCGCCGGTACACGGATTCACCGGTGTCGGTGCGCAGGACGTCGACCGTTCCGGCGTCGGCGAGAGTCTGCAGGGTGCGGTAGACGGTGGTCAGCCCGATGCCTTCGCCGCGCTTGCGGAGTTCGTCGTGCAGTTCCTGCGCCGACCGGAACTCCTCGATGTCGTCGAGGAGCGCGGAGATGGCGCTGCGCTGCTTGGTAGCGCGTACTCCCACGACGACGGGCTTGCGCTGGCCGGTGTTCTGGGTCAAGGCTTCTGTCCTTCCTCGGCGTGCGCGACGGCGTCCACGACGATGTGGGCGAGGTGGTCGTCCACCAGGCGGTAGAGGACCTCACGTCCCGTGCGTTCGCCGCGGACGACGCCCGCGGCTTTGAGCACGCGAAGATGCTGGCTGATCAGTGGCTGGGTGACTCCGAGTGCCCCGACGAGTTCGTGCACGCACCGTTCCGATTCGCGGAGCTGGAGGACGATCGCGATCCGGACGGGGGCCGCGAGGGCGCGCAGGATGTCGCCGGCCGCCGCAAGGGTCTCCTTCGACGGCACGGGAGCGGGCGCCGCCGCCTCGAACGGATGCAGATCCCCGGGATCGATGACGCTCACCAGTGATCTCCTTCGGTGTGCCGGACAATGGACGGGACCGTGGCCGCGAGGCCGTCGGCCCGGGAGGATCACCCTCACCTTATTGCAAATCGATTCCATTTTGATATGCACGAATACGCATGTCAACCGGGTGGGTGAACCGACCGCGGTCGGGCAGATAGGCTGGGCTCCGAAAAGCGCACGTGAACCATGCATCTATTACCCAGATGGAGAGCACCCGAGTGGCACCGAAGTCCAAAGTCGAAACCGTCGTCAATCTCGCCAAGCGTCGTGGCCTGGTCTACCCGTGCGGTGAGATCTACGGAGGCACGAAGTCGGCCTGGGACTACGGCCCCTTGGGCGTCGAGCTCAAGGAGAACATCAAGAAGCAGTGGTGGCGCAACATGGTCACCAGCCGTGAGGACGTCGTCGGCCTCGACTCCTCGGTCATCCTGCCCCGCGAGGTGTGGGTGGCGTCCGGTCACGTCGGCGTGTTCAACGACCCGCTGGTCGAGTGCCTCAACTGTCACAAGCGCCACCGTCAGGACCACCTGCAGGAGGCGTACGCGGAGAAGAAGGGCCTCGACAACCCGGACGACGTCCCGATGGACGTCGTGGCCTGCCCCGACTGCGGCACGGTCGGTCAGTGGACCGAGCCCCGCGACTTCAACATGATGCTCAAGACGTACCTCGGCCCGGTCGAGAGCGAAGAGGGCATGCACTACCTCCGCCCGGAGACCGCGCAGGGCATCTTCGTGAACTTCGCGAACGTGCTCACCACGTCGCGCAAGAAGCCGCCGTTCGGTATCGGCCAGATCGGCAAGAGCTTCCGCAACGAGATCACGCCTGGAAACTTCATCTTCCGCACCCGCGAGTTCGAGCAGATGGAGATGGAATTCTTCGTCAAGCCCGGCGAGGACGAAGAGTGGCACCAGTACTGGATCGACTACCGCATGGACTGGTACACCGGGCTCGGCATCAACAAGGACAACCTGCGCCTGTACGAGCACGCCCAGGACAAGCTGTCGCACTACTCCAAGCGCACCGTCGACATCGAGTACCGCTTCCACTTCCAGGGCAGCGAGTGGGGCGAGCTCGAAGGTGTGGCCAACCGCACCGACTTCGACCTGTCGACCCATTCGAAGCACTCCGGCACCGATCTCAACTACTACGACCAGGCCACCGGTGAGCGCTACACGCCGTACGTCATCGAGCCGGCAGCCGGTCTCACGCGGTCGCTGATGGCGTTCCTCGTCGACGCGTACACCGAGGACGAGGCGCCGAACGCGAAGGGCGGCGTCGACAAGCGCACCGTGCTGCGTCTGGACCGTCGTCTCGCCCCGGTGAAGGCCGCGGTGCTGCCGCTGTCGCGTAACGCGGACCTGACGCCGAAGGCCAAGGATCTCGCAGCGACGCTCCGCCAGCACTGGAACGTCGAGTTCGACGACGCCGGCGCGATCGGCCGCCGCTACCGCCGTCAGGACGAGATCGGCACACCGTTCTGCATCACCGTGGACTTCGACACGCTCGAGGACCACGCCGTGACCGTGCGTGAGCGTGACTCCATGGCTCAGGAGCGGGTCGCGCTCGACCAGGTCGAGGGTTACCTGGCGCAGCGCCTCATCGGTTCCTGATCCGCCGTCACCTGCGCGCGCCGCAGGTGGCGGTCAGATAGTTCGTCAGGATTCGCCGGTTCTCCTCGGACACCGGGATGCGCGAGTATTCCGGTTCCGAGGAGCCGACGGCGATCCACAGCGGAAAGACAAAGGGCTTCTTCGCCTCCGCGAGGGCATGGGGATCGCAGCGCGCCGCGTCGATCGTGATGTCGACGCTCAGCCGGTCCTCGTCCGCCCGCATGGTGGCGGGCAGCGCGCCGTGCAGCGCATACAGGACGCTGCCGCCGATCTCGTCCACCCGGACGTCGCCCGATGCCGTTCCCCGGCTCACGACGAGCTGGGCGGGGAGGGGCGCGGTCGGCTCGGGCGGAGCCGCCGCCGGGATCAGTGTCACCGGTACGGCCCGCGCCAGATCCTCAGCAGCGCAGTCGTCGTCGTGAATGCGGGCGAGGACGTCGTACGGGGCGGCGAGCGGCACCCGCACGGGCGATCCGTCCCGATCGGCGACACCGATCAGGGCGTACGCCGGCTCCGGGGACGTGTCGCAGCGAACCGGGCCGTACTCGGCCTCGACATCGATCCGGTTGCCGGGGCCGAGTTCGACCTCGCGCCGGGTCGCGGGCGCCGCCTCGAAGCCGGGACTGTCCAACGCCACGGATGTCACGGCGACGGGCGCATCGCCGGTGTTCGCTATCCGCACGTGAATCCGCCCACCCGCCGCGTCGTCCTCCCGGCTGCGATAGGCCTCAGCCGACAGCGGGATCGCGTCGTCCTCGGTCGGATCCCCGCCCGCGCAGCCCGACAGGACGCCGCAGGCGGTGGCCGCGACGCAGGCGAGTGCGACGAACACCCGGGAGGACGTCAGAATCGGCCGCCCCCACTGATCCGGCCGGAGCTGCTCGGCCCGCCGAAGGACCGCGGGCCGCTGCTGCGCCCGCCGCCGGAGCCCCGGCTTCCCCAATTACCGCCGCCGCTGAATCCGCCGCGCAGGATGCTGTCGATCAGGATGCCGCCGAGGATCGCTCCGGTGGCATTCCCGCCACCGGTTCCGGGTCCGGGGCGCTGGCGGGACTCCCAGCGGCTCACGTCGTTCTGCGCCAGGCGCAGTGCGTCGGCCGCCAGGCCGGCCGCGGCCTGAGCGTGCTGAAGCGCGCGGGAGGCGTCGGTGGCGCGGAGTTGCTGCGCGCCCGCCAGGTGCCGCTGCGCCTCGGTCAGGCGCGTTCGGGCGTCCGCGCCCACCGCGCCACGTCGGGTGCCGATGAAGTCCGACGCCGCCGTGACCTGCGACTGCGCGGCCACGATGTCCTGCTCGAGACGCTGCTGCGCACGCTCGGCCTGCTGCCGGGATTCCTGCGCCTCGGCGAGGACGGCGTCGAGTTCCGCGTCTGCCGTGACGATCTGGGTGAAGCTGCCGAGCGGGTCGGTGTCCGCGGCGGTGCGGGCCGCCGCCAGTGCTGCCTCGGCCGCGGCGCGGGCCGAGGCGAGCCGGTCCCCACCCTGCTCGGTGAACTGGGCCGCGGCCGCGATCCCGGCCTCCACGTCGGCGATCGCGGCCGGCAGCGTGGCGATGGCGTGCCGGATGTTCTCCGCGGCGTGGTCGACGGCGTCGAGTAGCGTCCGGGCCTGTTCGAGGGCGCCCTCGGCTCCGCGGATCGCCGACACCGCCGGTCCCTGCTTCCCGGGCGGCAGGGCGATCGCGTCCCTGCCGTCGGCCACGGCCCGTTCCGCGAACGCGAGCCGCTCCTCCGCCATCGTCACGTTGTGGGCGACGGAAGCGAGTGCAGCGGCCGGGAATTCGGTCTGCAGGGTGGCGAGAGTCTGCGTGGAGTCGGGGATCCGCACGGTCAGCGCGACCATGTCGCGGGTGAGCGCGTCGAGCCGGTCGGGGGCGTTGATCAGCAGGTCCCGGAGTCCGTCGAACTCCTGGACCCGCTCGTTGAGTTCGCGGTCGGCGCGCCCGCACGAGGTGATGATGTCGATGAGCATTTCCCGCTGCTGCTGCGGGGTCTCGGGGATCGCGTCGTCGAGCCGCTGACGGACGGTGAACGCGGCCGCGAGTGTCGCCTTCGCCGTGTCGAACGCCGCCGTGAACGACGCCGTGGCCTGCTCGCCGAATTCGCCGCGGGCCAGTTCGAGTTCCTCCTGGCTCGTGCGCAGCGCGTCGTCGGTCTCGACGAGCACCTCCTTGGCGCGCTCGTCCAGGGTCGGCAGCGGGAGCGCCGTCAACGCGGCGGTGTCCTCGGGGCTGATGCTGCGCGCCGCCTCGACACCGGCCCGGGTGCGGTCGTGCTTCTTCTTCCGCGAATACAGCACGACGCCCCCCGCACCCACGACGACGACACCGCCGCCAATCAGCAGTGTGCGCACCGACATTCCTTCGCCCGGAGTCATCGCGTCGCCCAGGCCGCCCGCCGCCGCAATGGCGCCTCCGGCCCAATCCTCTTCGCGCAGGGCGGGTTCCACCGCATCCACCCGGATCGACTCGGCCTCGTCGCTGGTGATCTCCGACAGTCCGTCCGGCGCGATGAGGGCGTACTCGCGGTCGACCGTCGCGACCGCGAGCAGGGCGTCGCGGTCGCCGAGCGAGGAGGCCTGCGCAGTCTGATCCGCCCACGGACCGGCGCCGAGACCGTTGAAGTCGGGCACGTACACCACCCACAACCGCACCTTGTGCTCGTCGTACAGCTGGTCGATCGCGGCCTGGACATCGCTCTGCTGGTCGGCGTCGAGCACTCCGACGGTGTCCGTGATCTGACCGGGAAGACGGAACGGTGCGTCCGCCGCGGCGATCGCGGGAGAGAACAGGATCGCCACGAGAGTCAGGAGCGCGGAGACGGCGCCGAGGGCGGCGAACCGCCGAGCACGGGGAAGTCGGGGGCGGGACGACGGCGTCTGCTCGAGGCGCGGTGCGAGTGGCATGGCAGCAAATCTATCGGGTGTGGCGAGTCGTCATCGGGACAGTTCGGCGACAGCTGGCAGAATCAGGGAGTGAATTCTGCACCGAGCCGCGAACGCCACGACCTCCCGCGCCGTCCTGCGCGCCTGGGGTTCGCCGGCACGCTGGCCCGGTGGACCCGCCGCATCATCGCCGGGGTGGTCCTCCTCGCCGCCGCGCTGGTGCTGGGCACCGCGGTCCGGGTGTGGCAGGTCGCGCGGATCGACGACACGTCGGCCGCCGACGCGATCGTCGTGCTCGGCGCCGCCCAGTACTCGGGAACCCCGTCGTCGGTGTTCGAGGCCCGGCTCGAGCAGGCGTACAAGCTGTACGAGCGAGGGGTGGCCCCCGAGGTCATCACGGTCGGCGGCAAGCAGGAGGGCGACGAGTACACCGAGGCGGCGTCCGGCAAGAACTATCTGATCTCGCGCGGCGTCCCCGCCGACAGCATCACCGCGGTCGAGGAGGGGTCCGACACCCTGCTCAGCATCGAGGCGGTGAGTGAGGCGATGGGGGAGCAGGGCATCGACTCGGCGGTCCTGGTCAGCGACCCCTGGCATTCGCTGCGGACGCGGACGATGGCACGCGACGCCGGACTCGACGCCTGGACGGCGCCCACCCGGCAGGGGCCCGCCGTGTTCACCCGCGAATCTCAGTTGCACGGAATCGCCCGGGAGACTGGGGCGTTGATCTGGTACCAGCTCACCCACTTCTCGGCCGACTTCCCCTACACGGCGGGACAGTAGACATTCGATGACAGCACATACGACACCCCTCGGCGACGTGTACTCCGCGCACGACGTCGCCCGCCGGGTCCGCGAGGCACCGAAACGGGCGGGAATCCCGGGCAGCCAGATCGCGGCCGCGCAACACCGATCCGTCTTCTCCCGGGACCGCGCCCGCGTCCAGCACTCCGCTGCGCTCCGCCGACTCGCGGACAAGACCCAGGTGGTGGGCCCCCGGGACGGGGACACTCCGCGGACGCGGTTGACGCACTCGATCGAGGTGGCGCAGATCGGCCGCGGAATCGCCGACGGTCTCGGCTGCGATCCCGATCTGGTGGACCTCGCGGGCCTCGCGCACGACATCGGTCACCCACCGTACGGTCACAACGGGGAGAAGGCCCTCGACGAGGTCGCGGAAAGCTGCGGCGGGTTCGAGGGCAACGCCCAGAATCTGCGCATCCTCACGAGCCTCGAACCGAAGGTGCTGTACCCCGACGGAAGCAGTGCCGGGCTCAACCTGACCCGCGCGTCGCTGGACGCGGCGATCAAGTACCCGTGGACCCGGCCGCGCCCCGGCGCGAAGTTCGGGGCCTACGACGACGACGCCGACGTGCTCGCGTGGATCCGCGAGGGCGCCCCCGACGGCCACCAGTGCCTCGAGGCGCAGGTCATGGATTGGGCCGACGACGTCGCCTACTCCGTGCACGACGTCGAGGACGGCGTGATCGACGGGCGCATCGATCTGCGTTCACTGGCCGATCCGGTGGACCAGCGGGCACTCGCCGAGTTCGGTGCGTCGGAGTTCCCGGGACTCGACGTCGAGGAACTGGTCGAGGCCGCGACGCGGTTGAGTCTTCTGCCCGTCGTCGTCGAGGTGGGCAGCTACGACGGTACGCTCACCAGTTCGGTCGCCCTGAAGAACCTCACCAGCGAACTGGTCGGCCGGTTCGCGACCGCCGCGATCATCGGGACCCGCGACGTCCACGGCGACAAGCCGGTCGCCCGGTACGACGCCGACCTGGTGGTCCCGCCGGTGGTCGCGGCGGAGGTGGCACTGCTCAAGACGTTCGCACTGAACTACGTGATGTCGGATGCCGGCCACCGGGCGCGGCAGGCACGCCAGCGTGACCGCGTGCACCGCGTCGCCGAATGGCTGCTCGCGACCGCACCCGCCGGTCTCGACCCCATCCTGGTTCCCGCCTGGAACGCGGCGGCCGACGATCCCGCCCGGGTTCGGGTCGTCGTCGACCAGATCGCCTCCTACACCGAGAGCCGACTCGAACGCGTCGACAAGTCCAGTCTCGGAGCCCAGGCGAGCTGGGGCTGACAAAGTCGGAAGTCGGACCCGTCCGGCCGCCGCGGTGCTACGAATAGGTCTACAGACAGCTTGCACCCAATGGTCAGGGAGCCCGGATGAAGTCTGCAGTGCGCAAGATCATCGGTTCGACGTCCGCAGCGCTGGCGGTGGCGGTCGGTGCCGCCCTGCTGGCCCCACCCGCGGCACAGGCCGCGCCCGTGTACCCGTTCGCGGACCCCGATCCGTTCTACGGTGCGCCCGCCGACGTCGGGGCACGCGCCGACGGTGACGTGCTGGCGAGCCGACCGGTCGCGGCCACCGGTTTCCCCACCGCCGATGCCTGGCAGGTGAAGTACAAGTCGACCAACTCCGCGGGAGCGCCCATCGCCGCGGTCACCACGGTGCTGGTGCCCCGCGGCACTCCCGCGAACCGGCCGCTGGTGTCCTATCAGCCGTTCGTCAACGCGCTCGGGCTCGAGTGCGCGCCGTCGCACCAGCTGTTCAACGGCGGAATCCAGGAGGGGCCCGCCCTCAACGCCCTGCTCGCGCGGGGCTGGGCCGTCGCCGTGCCCGACCACCTCGGACCGACCAGCGCGTACGGGGCCGCGAAACTCGGCGGCCGGCTCGTCCTCGACGGCGTCCGCGCCGCGCAGCGGCTCCCGGAGGCGGGACTCGGTGGCAGTCCGGTCGGGCTGGCCGGCTACTCGGGCGGCGCCATGGCGACCAACTGGGCCGCGGCGCTCGCACCCACCTACGCCCCGGAGCTGAACATCGTGGGCGCCGCCCAGGGCGGCACACCGGTCAACATCGGTGAACTGGCCGACCGTCTGGGCACCACCCGCTCGCAGGCGTTCGGCCTGGGTTTCGCGGCCGCCATCGGGCTCGAGCGTGAATACCCGACGCGTTCACCGCTGGGGGACGGCCTCAACGGCGCCGGACTCGACCTGCGGACGCAGATGAGCAACATGTGCACCGATTCGATCCTCGGCGCCGGTGCGGGGAAGTCGCTGCCCGACCTCACCAATGGTCCCGGGATCCTCGCCGATCCGTCCGGCCGCTCGGTGATGGACGAGAACAGCGTCGAACTGTATCCGGGAGTCCCGAGGACGCCGATGTTCGTCTGGCACGGCAGCGCGGACCCGCTCGTCGCCATCGGGCCGGTGCAGAACACCGTCGCCCGGTACTGCTCACAGGGTGCGCGCGTGCAGTTCGACGTGATCCCGGGCGCCGACCACGGCACCGCCACCATGCTCGGTGCCGGTCCCGCATTCGGCTATCTCGGCGACCGATTCGCCGGGATTCCCGCCCCGTCGAACTGCTGACACCGAGGCGGAAGTTCGGGCCGCGGGAGAGCGCCTAGACTGTCCTCCGTGGCTGGCAGAATCCCTGATCGTGACGTTGCGGCCATTCGCGAGCGCACACGGATCGAGGACATCGTGGGGGAGTACGTCTCCCTCAAGCGCGCGGGCGGCGACTCCATGAAGGGGCTGTGCCCGTTCCACGACGAGAAGTCGCCGTCGTTCCACGTGCGGCCCAACCACGGGCACTACCACTGCTTCGGGTGCGGCGAGGGCGGCGACGTCTACTCGTTCCTCCAGAAGATCGACCACATCAGTTTCGTCGAGGCCGTCGAGCAGCTCGCCGACCGGTTGAACTACACCATCTCGTACGAGGGCGGCGGCACCTCGGTGCAACGCGACCGCGGCACCCGCTCCCGGCTGGTCGCGGCCAACGCGGCCGCACAGGAGTTCTACTCGGCGCGCCTGCAGGAACCCGACGCGCAGGCGGCCCGCGACTACCTGACGGAACGGAACTTCGACGCGCAGGCCGCGCAGCAGTTCGGGTGCGGGTATGCGCCCGACGGCTGGGACATCCTCACGAAACACCTGCTGGGTAAGGGTTTCGACGTCAAGGAACTCGAGGCCGCGGGTCTGTCGAAAGCTGGGCGGCGTGGTCACATCGACCGCTTCCACCGGCGCCTGCTGTGGCCCATCCGGAACCTGTCCGGCGACGTCATCGGTTTCGGCGCCCGCAAGTTGTTCGACGACGACACCATGCCCGGCAAGTACGTCAACACGCCGGAAACCATGCTGTACAAGAAGTCTCAGGTGCTGTTCGGACTCGACCTCGCCAAGCGCGACATCGCCAAGGGGCATCAGGCCGTGGTGGTCGAGGGATACACCGACGTCATGGCGATGCACCTGGCCGGGGTCAAGACCGCCGTCGCCGCCTGCGGCACCGCCTTCGGTGAGGACCACCTCGCGATGCTGCGGCGACTGCTGATGGACGACAGCTACTTTCGCGGCGAGATCATCTACACCTTCGACGGCGACGCCGCCGGCCAGGCCGCGGCGATGAAGGCGTTCGAGGGTGACCAGAAGATGGCCGGGCAGACCTTCGTCGCCGTGGCACCCGAGGGCATGGACCCGTGCGAGCTGAGGCAGAAGTCCGGTGACGCCGCGGTCCGCGACCTGGTGGCGCGTCGCACACCGATGTTCGAGTTCGTGGTCAAGTCGATCCTCACCGAGCACGACCTCGAGACCGCCGAGGGCCGGGTCGAGGCGCTGCGGCGCACCGTGCCGGTGGTCGCGCAGATCAAGGAAGCGACGCTGCGTGACAGTTACGCCGTCCAGCTGTCCGGCTGGGTGGGCTGGGACGACATCGCCGCCGTCCGGCAGCGGGTGCGGGACGAGGCGCGCAAGCGGGCGTCCACCCGCGGGTCGCTGCCTGCGCCGCTGAAGAAGAAGGCCTCCCGGGACGAGGACCAGGACGCCCCGCAGTTGCCGGTCGGCCTCTCCCGGCCGCGGCCGAACGATCCGACGCTGTGGGCGCAGCGCGAGGCGCTGAAAGGCGCCTTGCAGTACCCGTCGATCGCGGGCACCGTGTTCGACTCGCTGCCGGTGGAGACGTTCACCCATCCGACGTACGTCGTGATCCGTGAGTCGATGATCGCGTCCGGCGGCACCAGCGCGGGACTCGGCGGCGGCGAGTGGGTCGACGCGGTCAGCCGCGGTGTCGACGACGTCACCGCGGCGTCCCTCGTGTCGGAACTCGCCGTCGAGCCGTTGCCCGCCGAAGAGGACACCGTGCCGCGATACATCTCCGGCGTGATCGCACGCCTGCAGGAGGTGTGGGTGGGTGAGCAGGTGGCGGAACTGAAGTCCAAGCTGCAGCGCATCTCACCGGCGACGGCGTCGGACGAGTTCCATTCGCTGCTCGGCGACCTCGTCGCCCTGGAGCAGTACCGCCGCAGCCTGCTCGATCAGGCGATCGGCGACACCAACCGGGACGGGATGGCCGGCTGAACCGGCCGCCGCCGGCTACTTCTTCTTGAGCTGATCCTGGGGAACCAGGATGGTCGTTTCCTCGTCGAGCGGCTTCATGGGCTCGAGCTTCGGCTGAGTGTTCAGGGAGTCGGACAGCTTCTGACGCGACATCTGCAGCACCTTCTTCGTCGCCGGGCTGGTGGCCACGGCCTTGGTTGCCCGGCTGATCTGTTCGTAGCGCGCACGTCCTGCTCGCGTACCCAGCACGTACCCCGCAGCGATACCGATCAACAACCGCATCATTCCCGCTTCCTCCCGACGCACAACGACCTGCACCCATCCTGCCTGATGCGTCGACAGGCAGGCGATTTGGTACTGGGGTGGGGCTATGCGCTACAGTTTCTCTCGCATCGCCGGGAACGGTGAAGCACAGCAGAATAATCCCCTGTAGCTCAATTGGCAGAGCTTCCGACTGTTAATCGGACGGTTGCTGGTTCGAGTCCAGCCGGGGGAGCACCGAAACCCCGTCCGGTTCATCCGGGCGGGGTTTTCTGCTGCGCCCGGTCAATTCGGACAGGTGCACCCTCCGGGGCGAGTACATTCCCGCTGTATCGGCAGCAATCGATCGCGGGGTGTGCGATGAGCGAGGACGGCCGCGAAACCGGGCGGGCAGGGTCGGTCGGACGCTTCGGCACGAGCGACGCCCCGCGGTGGCTTCTGCCCTCGATCCTCTACGTTCTCCTGGCCGTCGCCGCCTACCAGTTGTCGGGTTGGCTGTTCGTCAACCTGCGGAGCTTTCTGGGGTTGCTGTTCCTCGCGTGGTTGTTCAGTATCACCATCGAACCGGTCGTCGACTGGCTCGAGCGCCGGGGTTTGCGGCGCGGCGCCGCCACCGGACTCGTCCTGTTCGCGATGTTCGTCTTCGCCGTCGGATTCCTGGCACTCTTCGGGACACTGCTCGCCCAGCAGCTGGCCCAGCTCCTCAAGGCCCTGCCGGGTGCGTTGTCCTCGGTCACCGACTGGTCCAATCGCGTGTTCGACACCGACTTCGCGACCGGTGAGGATCTCATCCACCTCACGCCCGAAACCATCCGAGATCTCGCCGAGCGATTCACGCCGGGAGTTCTGGGCGTGTTGTCCTCGCTGCTCGGCGTCGTGTTCCAGATGCTGACGCTGCTGCTGTTCGTGTTCTACATGTCCGCGCAGGGGCCTGCCCTTCGCCGCACGATCTCGAGCTGGTTCCCGGCGCGGCAACAGCGGGCCATCTCGGTGGTGTGGGAGATCTCGGTCGAGAAGGCCGGCGGATACGTGGTGTCGCGGCTGATCCTCGCTGCGGTGAGTTCGGTCGCCACGGGCATCTTCCTCGTGGTGATCGGCGTGCCCTACTGGTTGCCGCTGGCGCTGTGGACCGGCATCGTCTCGCAGTTCGTCCCCACCCTGGGCACCTACCTGGCGATCGCCCTCCCCGCAATCATCGCGGCGGCCTCCCAGCCGATGGACGGTGTGTGGGTGATCGTGTTCGGGACCGTCTACCAGCAGATCGAGAACTACGTGCTGCACCCGCGCATCACGTCCGCGACGGTCTCGATCCACCCCGCGGTCGCGTTCGGATCGGTGATCGTGGGCGCCTCGCTGTTCGGCCCGGTCGGCGCCCTGGTGTCGGTGCCGGTGGTCGCCGCGATCCAGGCCCTCGTCGAAACGTACGGGCGACGGTACGAACTCGTCGCAGACGCATCGGCGCCGGTCACCTCAGTCGAACAACGCGAACACGCGGGCGACGAAGAAGGCCGCGACCGCGAGGACGAGTAGACCCACCACGATGAACGCGAGGATCGGCACCGTCCGGCCCGGCATCGGCTGCGGATGCGACAACCCCGAGGTCTGGCCGGCATCCGGTGGCGTGTCACCCGGCTGAACACCCCCTCCGTCGTCGAGCGCCGGTGCATCGTCCGGTTCGGGTCCTGGTCGTTCGACGCTCATCCTGTGCTCCCGTCGCGTGGTCCTCCGCAGCGCGGATCACACCCGCGTACCCCGGACGACGCGTTCGCACACACGGGGACGGGGCAGTGCCCACGTCGAAACACGATTCGGTTCGCCGACCACGAAAAGTCCTGTCAGGGCGGGCTTCGTCCCGGCTACGCGCCCACGGCGGGCGCACGGTAACATCGGCACGCCGCGATCGCGAGTAGTGCGGCGATGGGGCGGTAGCTCAGTCGGTTAGAGCCGTGGACTCATAATCCATTGGTCGCGGGTTCGAGCCCCGCCCGCCCCACCGTTTTCCGCGGATCCCGGATGGTCGAACGCCCGCTCCGTCGTTGTTCTCCCTGCCGGAGCGGGGCAGACTGAATGGCATCCGAGGAGGCCATCGTGGACCTGCAGATCGTGGCGATCGACAAGCCCGACGACATGAACGTGATCGTCGGACAGTCCCACTTCATCAAGACCGTCGAGGACGTGCACGAGGCGCTGGCGGGAGTGAGCCCCCATCTCCGGTTCGGTATCGCGTTCTGCGAAGCCTCGGGGCCTCGCCTCGTTCGCTGTTCCGGAAACGACGACCGTCTCGTCGAGTTGGCCACCCGCAACGCTGTTGCCGTCGGCGCAGGACACTCGTTCTTCGTGTTCCTGGAGGACGGCTACCCGGTGAACGTCCTGAACACGCTGAAGCAGGTGCCGGAGGTGTGCGGCATCTTCTGCGCCACCGCCAACCCCGTCGAAATCATCGTGGCCGAGACGGAACTCGGCCGGGGCATCGCCGGCGTGATCGACGGGCGCTCACCCGCCGGTGTCGAGACCGACGCCGACGTCGCCGACCGCAAGGCGTTGCTCCGGACGATCGGTTACAAGCTCTGAGCGAGCGGAGATCGGACTACACCAGCGGATCGACGCGTTCCCAGGCGACAGGGAGTTGCACGTCGACACCCTCGGACCGGCCCTTCTCGGTGAGGAACCGCAGGGACCGCCGGAAGTTGTCGGCGAAGCGGGGGAGCGGCGTCAGAGGCCTGTCGAGTGGCTTCCAGAAGTTGTCCCAATGGATCGGGATCACGCGGCGTGCGCCGGTCCGGGTCACGAGTGCGTCCCAGTAGTCGCGGCGGAACTGGTCGGATTGCTTGCCGAGTGTGCCGATGCCGAGATAGACGGTGTCGGCGTCGTATCCGTCGAGCGCACCGGGCACGAAGTTCGCGCTGGCGTGGACGAGGACGCGGCCGTCGGGGTGCGCGAAGTGGAACGAGAAGCAGTCGCCCTGCGCGTATTCGCCGATCGATGCCGGCGGGTGCACCGCGTGTTCGATCGTGCCCGGGAACTTCGCCCGGGGGCTGTGCTCGGCGGGCAGCGCCGTCACCTCGTATGCGCCGTATCTCAGGGGAGTTCGCACCTGGATCGTTCGGAACCGGTCCATTGCGAACCCATAACCTTCGGCGATGTGACGCGTCGACGGCGAACCGACGAGCTCCGCACCGGTGCGCTGCGCCACCGTCGGGAGTCCATCGCGTGGTCGTAGTGCGAGTGCGCGACGAGGACGGCGGCGAGGCGGTCGGTTCGGGTTCGCGTGAGGGCGCGGTCGACGGCGGCGCCGTCGGGGCGCAGCGGACGGAGTACCGATCGCAGGAGCGGCGGTCTGGAGAAGAACCCGTCGGTCATCAGCGATGTCTCGCCGTCGGACAACAGGATCGTGGAAACACCGAGGAAGGTGGCGTGCATGCTCGCGACCGTACCGGTGGGCGGCACTCGCACGTCGGGATTTGTGGTCGCTCTACGAGGACGGCCATGGCGATCACTCCCGACACGAAGAACTGGACCTGGGTCCTCGACCGGGCGTGTCCCGACTGCGGGTTCGACTCGGCGGCAACCCGGTACGAGGACATTCCGGCGCTGGTCCGGGTGAACGTGGAGGCATGGTCGCCAGTCCTCACCCGCCCCGACGTGACGGTCCGGCCGGACGAGCAGACGTGGTCGGCGCTCGAGTACGCCGCACACGTTCGCGACGTGTTCCGGATCTTCGACGTCCGGCTCCGGCGCATGCTCGACGAGACGGATCCACTGTTCCCGAACTGGGATCAGGACGAGACCGCGGTCGCCGAGCGCTACAACGAGGAGGATCCGGCCGTCGTGGACGCCGAGCTGCGTGCGGCCGGCGCGGCGGTGGCGGACGACTTCGAAGCCGTCGCGCCGGAATTCCGGGCGGCGGAGCGACGGCGCGTCGTTCACGGAGTCGCTGGCCAAGTATTTCGTCCACGATCCGATCCATCACCTCCACGACGTGTCGGGGTAACAGTTTCGGATTCCCGGACCCGATTCGGTAGAACGTGTTCCAATTCGGACCGTTTGTGTCTATCGTCACATCAGCAGATGCGCAGACATGAATGAAGGGTTGGGAGTCACATGAAGACCAAGGGTGCGATCCTGTGGGGCCTGAACGAGCCGTGGTCGGTCGAGGAGATCGAGATCGGCGATCCGGTCGCGGGCGAGGTGCAGATTCGCATGGAAGCCGCCGGAATGTGCCACTCCGACCACCACATCGTCACCGGTTCGATGCCGATGGCCTCCTTCCCGGTGATGGGCGGGCACGAAGGTTCCGGCGTCATCACCAAGCTGGGGCCGGAGGTGAAGGACCTCGAAGTCGGCGACCACGTCGTGCTGTCGTTCGTCCCTGCCTGTGGGCGCTGTCCGGCGTGCTCGGCGGGACACCAGAATCTCTGTGACCTCGGGATGGGACTTCTGAGCGGGCTGGCGATCAGCGACGGCACCTTCCGCATCCACGCGCGCGGCGAAAACGTCATCCCCATGTGTCTCCTCGGGACGTTCTCGCCGTACATGGTCGTGCACGAGACGTCGGTCGTGAAGATCGACAAGGACATTCCGTTCGACGTCGCCGCCCTCGTCGGCTGCGGCGTTCCCACCGGATGGGGTTCGGCCACGCGGATGGCAGAGGTGAAGCCCGGCGAATCCGTCGTCATCATGGGTGTCGGCGGCGTCGGCATGAGCGCACTGCAGGGCGCAGTCGCGTCCGGAGCGCGTCAGATCTTCGCCATCGACCCGGTGCCGTGGAAGCGGGAACAGGCGCTGAAGTTCGGGGCCACCCACGCGTTCGAGAGTGCCGCGGCCGCAATCGAGCCGATCATCGCGCTCACCAACGGGTTGATGGCGCAGAAGACGATCATCACGGTCGGGGAGATGCACGGCGAATACGTCGAGGAAGCACTGTTGCTCACCAGCAAGTTCGGCACGTGCGTCGTCACGGCCATGGGCGCGATGACCGACATGGACGTCAAGCTGAACCTGTTCCTCTTCTCGATGCTGCAGAAGGACCTGAAGGGCACCATCTTCGGCGGCGGAAACGCCCGGGTCGAGATCCCGAACCTGCTGGCCATGTACAAGTCGGGGCAGCTGAACCTCGACGACATGATCACCCGCACCTACAACCTCGAAGGTGTCAACGACGGGTATCAGGACATGCTCGACGGCAAGAACATTCGCGGCGTCATCCGGTACACCGAAGCCGACTGGTGACGGCTCGCCGCAGCTGACCGCGGGCCGCTCTCGTAGGCTGACCGGGTGCAGAGTCTCGATCAGATTGCCCGATGGCCCGTGGACAACGCTGCGGCGGTGGTCCTGTCGCACGACGAAGGGGTGATCGGCGAGTACGGCGACCAGCAGCGCGTCTTCCCCCTGGCCTCGGTGACCAAACTGCTCTGCGCGTACGCAGTCCTGGTGGCCACCGAGGAGGGGGCCGTCGAACTCGACCAGCCCGCAGGCCCGGAGGGCTCGACCGTGCGTCACCTGCTGGCGCACGCGTCGGGTCTCGCGTTCGACGCGAATCGTGTGCAGACGGCACCGGAGCGCAAGCGGATCTACTCGAGTGCCGGCTACGAGGTGCTCGCCGACTTCCTCACCGCCGAGACGTCGATCGATTTCGCCGACTACGTCGCGGAATCCGTCTTCGCCCCGCTCTCGATGGGCGCGTCCGCGCTCGTCGGGCCCGCCGGCCACGGAGCGCAGGCGTCGGCGGGCGATCTCGGCCGGTTCGCTGCGGAACTGTTCCGCCCGGCCCTCATTTCGCCTCAGACGTTCACGGACGCCACCTCCGTGCAGTTTCCCGGGCTGGACGGAATCCTGCCCGGATACGGCTCACAGCGGCCCAACGACTGGGGTCTGGGATTCGAGATCCGTTCGGGCAAGAGCCCGCACTGGACGGGCACCGGCAACTCGCCGCGGACGTTCGGCCACTTCGGGCAGTCCGGCACCTTCCTGTGGGTCGATCCGGCCGCCGGACTGGCGTGCGTCGCATTGACGGACCGGGATTTCGGCGACTGGGCCAAGCCCCTGTGGACCGAGCTGAGCGACGGTATCCTCTCGGAACGCAGAAGACGATGACACACCGATTGCTCGAATCACTGGCGCAACACAGGCATCACAAGGCACACTGATCAACCGAGCCCGCTGCACACACCGACTGAGGCCGTTGGGGAAGACGTCCCTCGTCGAAGCAGGAGGCTCGAGTGCGCGCATTGAATCAGTTCGCGGACGCGACGGCTGGTGTTGTCTACATCCACTCGTCGCCCGCCGCGTTGTGCCCCCATATCGAATGGGCGTTGACCGCGACCCTCGACTGCCGAGCCAACCTGAAATGGACCTCGCAGCCGGCCTCCAACGGCGTTCTGCGCGCGACCACCAGCTGGGTGGGGCCTGTCGGCACCGCCTCACGGCTGGTCAACGCGCTCCGCGCCTGGCCGATGCTGCGCTTCGAGGTCACCGAGGACGCCAGTGAGGGCGTGGACGGCGAACGGTACAGCCACGTGCCCGGTATGGGTCTGTGGCACGGGTCCACCAGCGCGAACGGCGATGTCGTCGTGGGTGAGATGCGGCTGCGGGCACTGATGCAAGCGGGCGGCGACATCGCGGCCGAACTGGACTACGCACTCGGAACCGCCTGGGACGAGGCTCTCGAGCCGTTCCGCAGCGGCGGAGAAGGCGCCGAGGTCACCTGGTTGCGCCGCGACGTCGGCTGACACCCCGCTCACGGACGCGAAAAGGCCCCCGCCACAACAACGGCGGGGGCCTTCTCTCGACCAGAGCTCAGATCACAGCGGGATGTTCTTGTGGTCGCCGCGGCTGGAGGGAGCGGCGGCGAGGGCGGCGGTGACGACACTGCGCGTCTTGGCGGGGTCGATCTCCTCGTCCACCACACCGATCGCGACGGCGCGGTCGACGCCACCGGTGATGCTCTCGTGCTCGACGGCCAGACGCTCGTGCAGGGCCTCACGCTCGTCTTCCGGCGCTGCGGCCAGGGCGCGCTTGTGCAGGATGCCGACGGCGGCCTTGGCGCCCATGACAGCGACCTCGGCATCGGGCCACGCGTAGACGGCGGTGGCGCCGAGCGCGCGGGAGTTCATGGCGATGTAGGCGCCGCCGTAGATCTTGCGGGTCACGACCGTCACGCGGGGAACCGTGGCTTCGGCGAACGCGTGGAGCAGCTTGGCGCCGCGACGCACGACGCCTTCCCATTCCATGCTCACACCGGGGAGGTAACCGGGTACGTCCACGATCACGACGAGCGGGATGCCGAATGCGTTGCACAACCGGACGAAACGAGCCGACTTCTCGGCGCTCTCCGAGTTCAGGCAACCACCCAGGCGGAGCGGGTTGTTGGCGATGACACCGACGGTGCGGCCGCCGAGGCGTCCGAGACCTGTGACGATGCTGCGGGCGTAATTGCCCTGCAGTTCCTCGAAACTCGACTCGCCCTCGACGTTGTCGAGAAGTTCGTGAACGATCGGGCGGACGTCGTAGGCGCGCTTCGCCGACTCGGGCATGAGCGCGCGGAGATCGGTGTCGCCGTGCGCGGCCGCGGCCTGATCGAACTCGCCCTGTTCGCAGAACATCGACACCAGGCGGCGTGCCCGGTGCAGGGCGTCACCCTCGTCGTGGGCGGCGATGTGCGCCACACCCGACTTCTTCGTGTGCGTGTCGGGGCCGCCGAGGGACACCATGTCGACCTGCTCACCGGTGACACTGCGGACCACGTCCGGTCCGGTGACGAAGACGCGGGCCTCGGGCGCCATGATGACGATGTCGGTCAGCGCGGGACCGTACGCCGCACCGCCGGCCGCGAAGCCGAGGACGACGGAAATCTGTGGGACGCGGCCGGACGCGCGGACCATGGCCTCGAAGACCAGTCCGACGGCGTGCAGGGCCTCGACGCCCTCGGCGAGACGCGCGCCACCCGAGTGCCAGAGACCCACGATCGGGGCGTCTTCCTCGAGGGCGGTGTCAATCGCCGTCACGATGTGCTTGCAGCCTTCGACACCCATGGCGCCGCCCATGACGGTGGCATCGGAGCAGTAGGCGATGGTGCGGACTCCGTCGATGTTGCCGGACGCGGCCAGAACACCGGACTTGTCACGCGGATGCAGAGGGGCGACCGTCCCGGCGTCGAACAGCTTCTCCAGGCGCGCAAGGGGATCGCGCGGATCGATCGACGCATCGGACTTAGTCGCGGGTGCCAAGATTGTCATCGCGTCCTCCTTGTGGCGGGCCCGGGTGGGCTGTCGATGGGTGGAGACCCCTTCAGAGAAGGGGTCTCCACCCGCGAGCTAGCAGGACCGGCTGTCAGGCCCGGCCGAAGGCGAGCGCGACATTGTGCCCACCGAAACCAAACGAGTTGTTGATCGCGAAATCGATCTCGCCGTAACGGGCTTCGCCCTTGACGACATCCAGGTCGATCTCTGGATCCTGATTCTCGAGATTCAGCGTCGGCGGAATGACTCCGTCACGCAGACTCAGGACCGTGAGCACCGCCTCGAGCGCACCGACGGCGCCGATCGAGTGCCCCAACGCGGACTTCGGTGCGTACACCGCAGCATGGTTGCCGACGGCAGCCTTGATGGCGTTCGCCTCTGCCGTGTCACCGATCGGCGTTGCCGTGGCGTGCGCGTTGATGTGCTGGATGTCCGACTTCGTCAATCCGGCAGTCTCGATCGCCCTCGTCATGGCCCGCGCAGCGCCCGAACCCGAAGGATCGGGAGCGACGATGTGGAACCCGTCGGAGGTGATTCCCGCGCCCAGCAGACGGGCGTGGATGGTGGCACCGCGAGCCTTGGCGTGCTCCTCGGTTTCGAGGACCATCATCGCTCCGGCCTCACCGAACACGAAGCCGTCACGATCCTTGTCGAACGGCCGCGAAGCCGCCTTCGGATCGTCGTTGCGGGTGCTCAGCGCGCGCATCATCGCGAAACTCGCGATCGGCACGGCGTCGAGGTAACCCTCCACACCACCGGCGACGATGATGTCCGCGTCGCCCATCACCAGCATGCGGTACGCATGGGCGATGGCCTCGGAACCCGAGGAACAGGCCGACACGGGAGTGATCACTCCGGCGCGGGCCCCGAGCTCGAGTCCGACGGTGGCCGACGGACCGTTGGGCATCACCATCTGGACGGCGAACGGCGACACCTTGCGGTAGCCACCGGCCTTCATCTTCTCGACGGCGTCGATCAGAGCTTCGCCGCCGCCCAGTCCGGTGCCGATCACGACGCCGAGGCGATCCTTGTCGACCTCCGGGCTGCCGGCGTTCTCCCAGACCTGACGGCCCAGGACGAGCGCCAGCCGCTCGACGAAGCTCATCCGGCGGATCTCCACCCGGGACAGCGACTCGTCGGGCGACACCTTGAGCTTGCCGCCGATCGTCACCGGAAGGTCGTTCTCCGTGACGAAGGCTTCCCGGATGGTGTCGATGCCGCTCTCGCCGGCCAACAGGCCCTTCCACGTGGCATCCACGTCACCAGCGATCGACGTCGTGGCCGCGAGGCTGGTGACGACGATGTTGGGGAACTGCTTCCCGTTGGTCGAGGCGGAAGTCACGGCTGAGCTCACTCCTCGTCGTTCTTGGCAGCTTCGAGCTTCGCCTTCACGGCCTCCGCGTCGGCGCCACCTTCTGCTTCGAGCTTCTGGATGTAGGACACGGCGTCACCGACGGTGCGCAGTCCGGCGAGATCCTCGTCGGGGATCTTCACGCCGTACTTGTCCTCGGTCTGGACGGCGATCTCAACCATGGAGAGGGAGTCGATGTCGAGGTCGTCGACGAAAGACTTTTCGATGGTCACCTCGGACGGCTCAATACCGGTGACCTCCTCGATGATCTCCGCGAGTCCGGCGATGATGTCTTCCTGGGTGGCGGCCACTGAGTGGCTCCCTTCTGATTCGGTGTAGATGTATCTGGAGTTGTGCAGGCACGTCCCCATCGGCCGCGCCTGCGGGCCCTGCACGCACCGAGGTGCGCGCAGCAAACTAGCCGAGTTCTGTCAGTTCGGCTAGCGCGGAGATATCCCCCGGGGTCTTGAGTGCCAGAGTCGGCGTACCGCGCATTTCACGCTTGGCGATACCGACGAGGGTTCCGGCTGGTGGAAGTTCCGCAATCGCGGAGACCTGAGCGGTCCGCAGGCTTGCGGTGCACAGGTCCCAACGCACAGGTCGGGTTACCTGCGCGGCCAGTTTAGTCAGTGCGTCGGCTCCGGATGCGACCGGTGCGCCGTCGGCGTTGGAGAGCAGGGTGCGGGTGGGTTCACCCGGTGTGATCTTGGACGCAGCCTCGGTGACGGCCTCCTGCGCGGGAGCCATGAACCGGGTGTGGAACGCGCCTGCGACGGGAAGTGCGCGCACCCGCGCCTTCTCCGGCGGGTTGGCCGCGAGTTCCTCAAGCGCCGACAACAGACCTGCCGCGACGATCTGGCCCGCCGCATTGCGGTTGGCCGGCTCGAGGCCCAGTTCGTCGAGGCGGGCGAGCACCTCGGCCTCGTCGCCCCCGAGGACCGCGGACATGCCGGTCGGTTCGAGTGCGCAGGCCTTGGCCATCTCTGCGCCGCGGACGGCGGCGAGGGCGACGGCGTCGTCGGCGGAGAGGACTCCGGCGACGGCGGCTGCGGCGAGTTCACCGACCGAGTGCCCGGCCGCGATGGTGTCTGCGGGAACCAGGCCACGCGCGTCGAGTTCCTCGAAGGCGAGGAGTGCGGCGGCCACGACGAGAGGCTGAGTCACCGATGTGTCGGTGATCTCCTCCGCTGTCGCGGTGGTACCGAGGCGGACGAGGTCGAGGCCGGCGGCCTTCGACCACAGTGCGACACGGTCATGAGAACCCGGCAGCTCCAACCAAGGGATGAGCATGCCGGGAGTCTGAGAGCCCTGACCCGGGGCGAGCAACGAAATCACTCTTCAAGAGAACACCGTCAACGGCGTGCTGCGAGATGTCGTTGCGGATGAACCTTTGTCGGCGGATTTGTTGGGTTCCCACAAAATTGCACGTGGGGTCCTCGCATCGAATCTGGACAGACGTTCGTTACAGCCCTGCTTCTCCGAATGGGAAGGGTGTGACTGGTGTTAAACGTGATATGGGTTCGTTATGGGAATGTGTCAATCGACCCACTGTGGCAGCCACTCTGAGTACATACGCATCCCGTGGATTCGTCGGATCGCGACCGGTGACTTCAGCGATTCTCTTGAGTCGATACCGCACAGTATTTGGATGAACAAACAGCTGCCGGGCACAAGTCTCAACCGCACCTCCACAGTCGAGATATGCGTCCAAAGTGTCGGTGAGAACACCTCCGGCGGCCGCCAGTGGCGCGACCAGATGGTCGTTCAGAGCAGTGACCGCGGCGTTGTCCCCGAGCAGTGCGCGCTCGGGTAGCAACTCGGCGGCGTGGACGGGCCGAGGGGCTCCCCGCCAGCCGGCGACTGCCTGCATCGCGGCGAGCGCCTCGACGGCACTGAAGTGCGCCGCGCCCAGCGTCGGCGTGGTCGGCCCGATGATCACCGGCTCGTCCGAGAACTTGCCGAGCAGGTCGGTCATGAAGCTCGAGTGCCCCGACCCCTCCTGGAGTTCGCCGCTGACGACCATCACGAGCCGCGAACCCTGCACCACGGCGAGGGCGGCGCGGCCGTGTTTCTGCGCGATGGTGTGGACCGTGCCGACCACGGAGACCCGTTCGTCCTCGGGGGGAGTGCCCACGATGACGGTGGCGGGGGCGGTGGCGTCCCAGTTGAGGGTCGCCGCCCGCGACAACATGTCCGAGCCCGTGTCACCACGGACCACGGCGTCGACCACCAGTGCCTCGAGCCGGGTGTCCCAGGCGCCGCGGGACTCCGCGGCACTCGCGTACACCGAGGCGGCCGCGAAACCCAATTCGCGACCGTAACGGAGGACGGCCTCGGTGAGGGCGATCAGCTGCTGGTCGTTGCGGGCGAGCGCCGGGAGCCACTGCTCGAAGAACTCCATCGCCACGCGGACCATGTCCACCGTCTGGCTGAGGGTGAGCCTGCGCGCGAGATCCTGCGGAATCACCTGGAACGCGTCCAGGCTGAACCGGATGTCACTGTCCGGATTCTTGAGCCACTCGAGGAAGTTGACGACCGCCGTCTGAACCAGCAACTGCACGTTGGAGCGTTGAGCGGCGTCGAGGTCGTCGAAGAACGGCAGTTGATCCTGCATCGTCGTGACGGCCTCGGTCGAGAGGCGACCGGAGAACTGTTTGACGCGGCGCAACAGTGCGTCGGGCAACGGATCCCGGGTTTGTCGTCTGCGGGAGACCAACGGACTCTGCTCGACCATAGTCAAGAACCTACGCCCACCGCCGCCCGTGTTGTCCGACGGACACACGGGCGGCGGTGGGTGAGGATCTCGGCGTTACGCGCTACCGGTATCCGTGTACGAGACGGCCGCGGCGCGGACGTCGTCGATGCGGTACCGGTTGGCGGCCTCGACGGCCTTGGAGCGGTCGAGGGTGCCTTCGCCGGCGAGGGCGGACAGCACAGCGACGACGATGGATTCGGCGTCGACGTTGAAGTACCGGCGGGCGGCGGGGCGGGTGTCGGAGAAGCCGAACCCGTCGGTACCGAGGGTGGTGTACGAGCCGGGGACCCACTGGCGGATCTGGTCGGCGACCGCACGCATCCAGTCCGAGGCCGCCACGAACGGGCCGGCGGCGTCGGACAGGGCCTGCGTGACGTACGGCAGCGGGGCGTCGGTGCCGGGGTCGCGCAGGGCCTGGCGCTCCGATTCGATGCCGTCGCGGCGCAGTTCACCCCAGGAGGTGACCGACCACACGTCGGCGGCCACACCCCACTCGTCGGCGAGCAGTTCCTGCGCCCGCAGCCCCTCGGGCATGGTGACACCGGAGACCAGGATCTGCGCCTTCGGGCCGGAGGCCTCGGACTTTTTGAACAGGTACATGCCCTTGAGCAGGCCGTCGACGTTGAGGTCGGCGGGTTCGGCGGGCTGAGAGTAGGGCTCGTTGTAGAGGGTGATGTAGTAGAAGATGTCCTCGCCACCGAACCCGTCCACGCCGTCGGTGCCGCCGTACATCCGGCGTAGCCCGTCCTTGACGATGTGCGCGATCTCGTAGGAGAACGCCGGGTCGTAGGCGACGGCGGCCGGGTTGGTCGAGGCCAGCAGCAGCGAGTGCCCGTCGGCGTGCTGGAGGCCTTCGCCGGTGAGGGTGGTGCGGCCGGCGGTGGCGCCGAGGACGAACCCGCGGGCCATCTGATCGGCCGCGGCCCAGAGGCCGTCGCCGGTGCGCTGGAACCCGAACATCGAGTAGAAGATGTACAGCGGGATCATCGGCTCACCGTGGGTGGCATAGGAGGTGCCGACCGCGGTGAACGAGGCGGTCGAGCCGGCCTCGTTGATGCCCTCGTGCAGGATCTGCCCGATCTCCGATTCCTTGTAGGCGAGCATCAGGTCCGCATCGACGGCGGTGTACAGCTGGCCGTTGCGGTTGTAGATCTTCAGCGACGGGAACCAGGAGTCCATCCCGAAGGTGCGGGCCTCGTCCGGGATGATCGGCACGATCCGCTTGCCGATCTCCTTGTCCCGCAACAATTCCTTCATGATCCGCACCAACGCCATGGTGGTGGCGACCTGCTGCTTGCCGGAGCCCTTGCGGACCACGTCGTAGGTCGAGTCCGGCGGCATCGGCAACGGTGCCACACCGGTGCGGCGCTGCGGCACGAACCCACCGAGCGCCCGCCGCCGGTCGAGCATGTACTGGATTTCCGGGGCATCGGGGCCGGGGTGGTAGTACGGCGGCATCTTCGGGTCCTTCTCCAACTCGGCGTCGGAGATCGGGATCCGCTGCAGGTCCCGGAAATTCTTCAGATCATCGAGGGTCAGCTTCTTCATCTGGTGGGTGGCGTTGCGGCCCTCGAAGTGCTTCCCCAGGGTGTAGCCCTTGATGGTGTGCGCCAGGATCACCGTCGGCTGCCCCTTGTGCGCCATCGCCGCCGCATACGCGGCGTAGATCTTGCGGTAATCGTGCCCGCCGCGCTTGAGGTTCCAGATGTCCTGATCGGACAGGTTCGCGACCAGTTCCTTCGTCCGCGGATCCCGGCCGAAGAAGTGCTCCCGCACATACCCGCCGTCGTTGGCCTTGTAGGTCTGGTAGTCACCGTCCGGGGTGACGTTCATCAGGTTGACCAGGGCGCCGTCGCGGTCCGCGTGCAGCAGTGCGTCCCACTCGCGGCCCCAGACCACCTTGATCACGTTCCAGCCGGCGCCGCGGAAGAACGACTCCAACTCCTGGATGATCTTGCCGTTGCCGCGGACCGGGCCGTCGAGGCGCTGCAGGTTGCAGTTCACCACAAAGGTGAGGTTGTCGAGGCCCTCGGTGGCCGCCACATGCGCCAGACCCCGCGATTCGGGTTCGTCCATCTCCCCGTCACCCAGAAACGCCCACACGTGCTGGTCGGAGGTGTCCTTGATGCCGCGGTCGTGCAGGTAGTGGTTGAACCGGGCCTGGTAGATCGCGTTCATCGGGCCCAGACCCATGGACACGGTCGGGAATTCCCAGAAATCCGGCAGCAACCGCGGGTGCGGGTACGACGGCAACCCGCCGCCCTCGTCGGCGTGCGAGTGTTCCTGCCGGAACCCGTCCATCCGCTCCGCCGGGATCCGCCCCTCCAAGAACGCGCGGGCGTAGATGCCCGGCGAGGCATGCCCCTGGATGAAGATCTGATCCCCACCCCCGGGGTGGTCCTTGCCGCGGAAGAAGTGGTTGAACCCCACCTCGTACAGCGCCGCCGACGACGCATACGTCGAGATGTGGCCACCGACCCCGACCCCCGGCCGCTGCGCCCGGGTCACCATCACCGCCGCGTTCCACCGGATGAACGCCCGGTACCGGCGCTCGGTCTCCTCATCCCCGGGGAACCACGGCTCGTTCTCCGTCGGGATGGTGTTCACATAATCGGTCGACGTCAACGCCGGCAGGGCGACGTGCTTCTCCCCGGCCCGCTCGAGCATCCGCAACATCAGATACCGGGCACGGGTCGGTCCGGACCGGTCCAACAGTCCGTCGAACGATTCCAACCACTCCGTGGTCTCGTCCGGGTCGATATCCGGCAGATAAGACGCAACACCCTCACGGATGACGCGAACGCGGCCGTCGGAACCCGGGGTCGCACTGGGGTTGGAAGGTTGGGCCGCTCCGGCGCCGGGTGTGGCGGAATCCGGTTGAGACGCGGGTCCCTGGATCAGGTCTGACAACGTTGCTCCTCATTGTGGTGGGACGCGCGGTGTGGCGTCCTCTCCATGCGATCGCGGCCTTGTTAGGCCCGACCCATCTCCTTTATGAATATGGCGCGACCCTTATCTTTCACCATCGCGGCGCAGTCGGCACACTGTGCTCGGGTTACTCTCCGGTAGCGTTTGCGCAGATCCGGGGCCGAATGTTGAACTTATCGATGTCGCCGAAAACATGGGGGAGACGAATGCGCACGTCGAGGCGCCGCTGGGGGCCGGCGAGTGCTGCCGTCGCGGCGATCGTCGGTGTGGGCGTCATCGCCGGATGCGGCGGCGCCGTCGAGGGGACCGCGCAGCAGAACGATTCTCAGGCCGCGGAGTACGCCGCGGAGGCGACGTCCTCATCGGTGGCCGCGTCGTCCTCACAGAAGGCCGCAGCCGAGCGGGAGGCGCTCGTGCAGCAGTGCACGATGTTCGTGAACCGTGCCGGCGACACCATCGACACCTACAACGCCTTCATCGACGCCGCCAACGCCGATGCCGCCGACACCGGCGCGAAGGCGAGCGCCGCGGCGGTGGCCCTTCGGACGGCGGCCGACGGTGCGAACGCCGCTATACCCACGCTTCCCGCCGAGCTGACCGGATTGCTCACCGATTACGCGAACAACTATCGGGAACTCGCGGACGCCGTCGACGGTGGGCAACGTGGCGACATTCTGAACACGCTCGCCAGCCGTGGAGACGAGCTCAGCGACGCGATTCGGGCAGCCTGCCCCACATCGTGACTCCCGCACCGTAGGCTCGGTCGATGACCACGCATCACTACTTTCTGAGAAAAATTCGCGTGGTCGGCTTGCGCGAAAGCGTTCGAGCATGTTCGCTTTCACCTAATTGATCTTCATCCGGCAGGTGTTCGGGTAGCCGAGCACCGTCAACAAAAGGAGGACCCCACCGTGGTCGCCGCGGCGGACGCCCAAAACTACGCTCAGAAACTCGGGATCACTGCCGACATGGCGGTACAGGAACTGGGCTGGGACGAGGACACCGACGACGACCTGCGTGCCGCGGTCGAGGACACCATCGGTGGAGAACTGCTGGACGAGGATTCCGACGAGGTGATCGACGTCGTGCTGCTGTGGTGGCGCGACGAAGACGGAGACCTCGTCGACGCCCTCATGGATGCCATCGGCCCCCTGGCCGACGAGGGATTCGTGTGGGTCCTCACCCCGAAGACCGGTCAGCCCGGTCACGTCGAGCCCAGCGAGATCGCCGAGTCCGCACCAACAGCCGGTCTCACCCAGACGTCGGCGGCAAACCTCGGGGACTGGTCGGGAAGCCGTCTGGTTCAGCCGAAGTCGCGTCCCGCGAACAAGCGCTGAACAGTCTCACCTTTTCGTTCACTCACCTAAGGATCACGTCATGCCGCTCGAGGTGGGCACCACCGCCCCCGATTTCACCCTCAAGGATCAGAACAATCAGGAAGTGACGCTTTCCGATTACCGCGGAAAGAAGAACGTCCTGCTCGTGTTCTACCCCCTCGCGTTCACCGGAACGTGTCAGGGTGAACTCTGCAAGGTTCGCGACGAACTGCCGAAGTTCGAGAACGACGAGACTGCGATTCTCGCGCTCTCCGTCGGTGCGTCGCCGACACACAAGATCTGGTCCGCCGAGCAGGGATACACCTTCCCGCTGCTCGCCGACTTCTGGCCGCACGGTGCGGTCGCGCAGCAGTATGGCGTCTTCAACGAGAAGCTGGGCTTCGCGAACCGCGGCACCTTCGTCATCGACAAGGAAGGCGTCATCCGGTTCGCCGAGATGAACGGGCCCGGAGAGGCCCGCGACCAGGGAGCTTGGGAGAAAGCGCTCGCCACGCTAGAGTCCTGATGCGCATCCGGCGAGGTTCTCGCCGGATGTTCGGGCGTGTAGCTCAGTGGTAGAGCTCTGGTTTTACACACCAGCGGTCGGGGGTTCGAAACCCTCCGCGCCCACCGTCAGGCAAAGCCCCGATCTGCGTTTCCGCGCGGCTCGGGGCTTTCTCGATGCCGGTGTTCGCGCCCCGCCCGCGTTCGGCTGCCGCTCACCTCGTCTCACTCCTCGGTGAGTTCCATGAGCTGTTCGGCGGCGGTGCTGTTGCCGTTGTCGGCGAGGCGGCGAAGTTCGTTCATGTCGCCGAGTTCGGTGGCGACTTCGATGAGCTGGTCGGCCGCGTCGGAGCTGCCGTTGTCGGCGAGGCGCCGGAGTTCGTCCATGTCACCGCGCTCGCCGGCGAGCTCGATCAGGATGTCCACCGCTGTGGCGTCACCGTTCTCCGCGCGCTCGCGCAGGACGGACAGGTCGGATTCAGTCATGACGTACTTCCTCTTCTCGATCGAGTTTCCTCGTGTGCCGATCCCGGAGCTCGTCGCGATGCGTGTGCCACTCGTCCAGCAGGGCGGGAAGTCGCTCGCTGAGGAAGTCGGCCAGCGCGACCATTTCCTCGAGTGGGGCGCGGCGTTCGGGTGGAGCGTCGGCCAGTAACGCCAATCCCTCCCGGAACAGCGCCGCATGCTCCCGGTGGAGGGCGGAATCGAAGTTCTGCGGTTGCTGACTCGCCGGGTCCAGGCTCACCCGGTCCACCCGCTCGCCGGCGACGCGGGTTCGCCGCGCCATCCGATAGCCCTCGAGCAGCTTGACCGCACCGGTGATGGCGCTCCGGCTCGCCAGCAACGCCGCGCCCAGTTCGTCGATCGTCTGTTGCGGCGGATCGCAGACGAACAGGTATCCCAGCAGCCGTCCCGCCATCGGCGGGAATCCGTACTGGCGCGCGTAGAAGCGGCCGACATGGTCGGCGAAGATCAGCTGTGTGTCGGACGGCACAGTATCGAAGATAGCAGTTCTGACTGAAATGACACAGATTTATGTCATTCCAGTTCAGGTGCGGTGCTGCGCCAGGTTTCGTCGAGTTAACCTGTTCACCGCCCGGAGCTTCGCCTGCAGTGGCATATTCCTGACATGCCCAGGTACAAGGTGACGCTGCGGAACGGCACGTCGAGCGACAAGTCCTTCGAATCAGACTTCCAGGCCGTCAACGAGACGCACCGGCCCACCGAATCCGGGGCGGGCATCGTGAAGATCGACCGCTACGAGGAGGACGGGGGAGTGACCGGCGTCTGGTCCGTGCCCGCCACGAGCCGCACGTCCCGTACGTAGCCCGTCAGGTTGCGTCGCGCGAGACCGCGGAGCCGCGGCGATCGAGTTCGGCCTCGAATGCTGTGATCCGGCTCGTGACTCCGCGGACCGTTTCGCAGCCGTAGTCGTTCGCGATCGACTCCCCGAGCAGGGCTCGGTGCTCATCCAGCTGGGCGAGCAGTTCGTCGTCGCCGAGCTTCGTCAGGTCGCTGCACACCTCTCGATCGTCCCAGGCGCAGTCGGCGAAACCAATGCCTCACACGAATGTCCACCGGACGCGCAGAACCCCGCCGGGCCACGTGGGTGTGTTGAGTCAGCACCGAAGATGTGAGCAGGGCGGGGCCGTGCGCCGCCCTGAATGGGGGGAACGAGGCGGCATTTACCATGGTAGGCGCAGGAAAGGGCGCTTGGCGAGATACTCAGCAGAGTTTCAGGAATCCGACATTCCGACCGGAACGGGTGCGCGTTCGCAGCTGCCGACGGATTGGTGAGACGCACACGCTATTGCGCGGGTTTCCGGCGAATCGGTGCGCAATTGTCCACCCGGCTAGCGCGCGCGAGTGCCCGGACCCACGGTGTCGTAGGCCTCGGCGAGGAGCGCGGCCAGCGTGTCGTCGAGCTGATCGTCGGAGGTGATCGTCAAGCGGTGCGTGATCACCGTCTTCGTGGTGGGAAACGCCTCGCGCAGCTGGGGGTGATGGACGCGCCGGCGCAGGTCGAGGGCGATCTCGAGCCGCGACGAATAGATGAACGCGGCAGCGAAGACGCGGGCACGAGCCCACGCGATCTCGGTCCGGTGGACTCGCTCGTCCACCTCCCCGCACGCGAGAACGAGGTCACGGAACTGCAGTAGGCGCTCGGTGGCGTCCGGGTCCTTGCCTGCCAGGTACTCGTCGATCGCGGCACTCATGGGACGCTCCTTTACATCGCCTGCAACGTTAGTTGATACAAATATCGGCGTGCATCGAACCTCCCGTCCCGCCGCCGCGCGTGCTGCCGGACTGCTTCTCGGCTTCGCCGCCGACCGTGTGTTCGCCGATCCTGCCCGGTGGCATCCCGTGGCCGGATTCGGCCGCACGGCAATGGCATTGGAGACGGCGACGTACCGCGACTCCCGGTCGGCCGGGATCCTGCACGTGGCCGTCCTGGTCGGCGGAGCGGCGGGTCTGGGGGTCGCCGCGACGCGGGTGGCGCGGCGCGGGGGATGGGCAGGCGAGGCGGCCGGAACGGCCGCCGCGACGTGGGCCGTGCTCGGCGGAACGTCGCTGGGACGGACCGGATCGACCATGGCCGCACACCTGGAGGCGGACGATCTTGCCGCCGCCCGCGCCCTGCTGCCGTCGCTGTGCGGTCGCGACCCCAGCGTGCTCGGCGTCGACGGGCTCACGCGGGCGACGCTGGAGTCGGTGGCCGAGAACACGTCAGACTCGGCGGTCGGGGCATTCGTGTGGGGCGCGGTGGCAGGCATCCCCGGACTGTTCGTCTACCGGGCGTCCAACACCCTGGACGCGATGGTCGGGTACCGCTCGCCGAAGTACCGCAACTTCGGCTGGGCGGCGGCGCGTTGGGACGACGTCCTCAACCTGCTGCCCGCCCGCCTGACGGGTGCGCTGACCGTCGCGGCCGCACCGACGGTCGGCGGGTCGCCGAACGAGGCGTGGGAGGCGTGGCGACGCGACGCGTCCCAGCACCCCAGCCCCAACGCGGGTGTCGCGGAGGCCAGCGCGGCGGGCGCACTCGGGATCTCGCTGGGCGGGCGCACCGAGTACGCGCACGGCGTCGAGATGCGACCCGTCCTCGGCTCCGGGGCGTCGCCCCGGCCCGTCGACCTCGACCGTGCGGTGAAGCTGTCCGCCGCGGTGCAGGGCGGCGCGGCGCTGGTGTCAGCGGCCCTTGCCGTAGCGGTCGGCCAGCTTCGCTTCCGCCGCCGTCCGAGGCGTTGATTCCACCGGCTTGCTTCGCGTGAACGGCTTCTTCCGGGCCACCGGTGCGGGAGCCGGAGCGGAGTCCTCGGAGGTCTTCGCGGACTTCTCCTTGCGGCGTTCGCGCCACTCCGCGCGGATGAAGTAGGCCAGGCCGAGTGGGGCCATGATGCCGAACGCCAGCCACTGCAAGCCGTACGACAGGTACGGGCCCGCGTCGAGTTGCGGGAGCGGGATGGTCCCGAGGCCGCCGGGCTGATCGGGTTCGAGTTGCACGTACGCGTCGACGAGGTCGGTGCCGATGAAACCGCCGATCTGACCCGCGTCGATGTAATACACCTGGCGGAGCCCGTTCTCGTCGATCGGCTCCTTGCCGGCGATGGTGCCCTCCGACTTGCGGACGCGACCGTCGAGTGTCACCGGCCCGGCCGGTGGCGGATCCACCGGCGGCGGCTCGGTTCCCTGGACCGGTCGGACGTAGCCGCGGTTGACCAGGATCGTGCGACCGTCCGTGAGTTGCAGCGGGGTCAGGACCTCGTAGGCGGGCTGCGATTCGATGGACCGCAATCGGACCAGCAGATCACTGTTCTGGACGTACGAGCCGGTCGTGGTGACGCGGCGCCACTCGTCGTCCGGATTCGGGGCCGCGCCGGACAGCAGGGTCTCCAGCGGAACGGGCTCGGCGTCGACCGAGTCGGCGATCAGCTGGTTCCGGTGCTCCGTCGACGTGTTCTTGCCGAGCTGCCACGGCGCGAGCACGTAGAAACACATGAATGCGAATCCGGCGACCACCAAGGCCAACACCAACCAGCCGGGTCGCAACAGAAATCTCAGCCTTCGCACGCCTCCACGGTAGCCGCTCGCAGGTGAGGACCCTGATCGTGGGTTACCGGCTGCGCACCCAGTCGAGCAGCCCGGGCACCGCGGCCTCGATCTGCAGGCGGACCCGTTCGAAGTCCTCGAGGTCGCCGTAGAAGGGGTCGGGGACGGACGACGTGTCCGCATCCGGGTCGAAACTGCGCAGCAACCGGCGACGCTCGTCGGGGACGCCCATGTGGGCAAGCTCACGGTCGTGATTCGCCGCCAGCGCGACCACCAGATCGGCGCCGAGATGGAACGGCCCGACCTCCGTGGCCGTGTGGCCCGTCGGGTACCCGTTCAGCTTCAGGGTTTCGTTGGTGCGGATGTCGGCCTCACGGCCGACGTGCCAGCCGTGGGTCCCGGCGCTGCTCACCATCACCCGGTCGTCGAGGGCTGCCCGGCGAAGGTGCTCGGCGAAGATCTTCTCGGCCATCGGGGAGCGGCAGATGTTTCCGGTGCACACGAACGTCACGTGCAACGGGGTGTCAGGCTGCGGCATCGAGCATCTTCCCGAGGTGGGCGACGGTCTGCGCCGTCGTGTGCGCGCGCTCGGCCTCGGCCGGGAATCCGTAGCCCCACTCGACGAACACCGCGGGGATGCCCCAGTGCGCGGCACCGAGGACGTCGTGGTCACGGTCGCCGACCATCAGGACGTCGGGGGTGGCGCCCTCGGTGGCGGTGACTCCCAGGTTCCGGAGGGAGTGGGCGATCACGTCCGACTTGGCGCGCCGACTGCCGTCGTCGCTGGCGCCGCCGATGAACTCGAAGTAGTGGGCCAGTTCGAAGTGTTCGAGGATGCGGATCGCGAACCGCTCGGACTTGGACGTGGCGACGGCGAGCCTTCTGCCGCTGTCGCGGGCATCGACGAGGACCTTCTCGATGCCGTCGAAGACGGCGTTCTCCGCCCACCCCACGCTGTCGTAGCGCTCGAAGTAGGCCGCGATCGCCTGCTGAACGACGTCTTCGTCCAGCCCCATCGACCGGAACGTGTCGATCATCGGCGGGCCGATGACGGTGTCGATCATCTCGTCGGTCGGTTCCGGCTGTCCGATCGTCGCGAGCGCATGACGGAACCCGGCGTGAATGCCGGGCGCGGAGTCGGTGAGCGTGCCGTCGAGGTCGAACAGCACGATCGGCGCCGACAGGGCAGAAGGGGTGGAGGACGGGGAGGTGGAGAGAGATGTCACCGGACCATTGTCCCTTAGGCTCGACAGCTGTGGACATTCGTGCCGGTAGCCGGGAGAGCCTGCGTCACCACGGAGACGTGGATGCGGGACCCGGTCTCCTCGATTTCGCAGTGAACGTGCAGGGCGACGGGCCCCCTGAATGGCTGCGACTGCGCCTCGCGGACGCGTTGCCGCGCCTGGGCTCCTATCCCACCGTCGCGGCCGATCGCGCCGCCCGGACCGCCGTGGCCTCCCGGCACGGCCGCTCGCCCGACGAGGTGCTGCTCCTCTCGGGTGGGGCCGAGGGCTTCTCCCTGCTCCCACGGCTCGGGGTCCGGCAGGCGGCGCTGATCCATCCGTCGTTCACGGAACCGGAGTGGGCCCTGCGGGAGGCGAACGTGCCCGTCACGCAGGTGCTGCTGGGCGATCCGTACGTTCTGGACGCCGCTTCGGTCCCCGAATCCGCCGACCTGGTCGTGATCGGCAACCCGACCAACCCGACGTCGGTGCTGCACCCGGCGGAGGGGATCCTGCGGCTGCGCCGCCCCGGCCGGATCGTCGTGGTCGACGAGGCGTTCGCCGACGCGGTGCCGGGCGAGGTCGAGTCGCTCGCCGGTCGTTCGCTGCCCGACGTGCTGGTGCTGCGCAGCCTCACCAAGACGTGGGCACTGGCCGGACTGCGCTGCGGGTACGCGCTCGGCTCCCCGGAGATCCTCGAACGCCTGCAGGTGGGGCGGGCGCACTGGCCACTGGGAAGCCTGCAGGTGGAGGCGATCGCCGCATGCAGCGAACCGGACGCTGTCGCCGCCGCCCGGGAGCACGCCGGCGTGCTGGGTGCGTGGCGGGACTACCTGATCCGTCGGCTGAGCGAGATCGGCGTCGCCGTGCACCAGCCTGCCGTCGCCCCGTTCCTGCTGCTCCGACTGCCGGACGGCGAACTCGTGCGGAAGCAACTGCGCGAACGGGGCATCGCCGTGCGGCGGTGCGACACGTTCCCCGGGCTCGGTCCCGACTTCCTCCGGGTCGCGGTGCGCCCCCGCGAGCAGGCCGACGTCCTGATCGACGCGATGAAGGAGATCCTGTGAACCCGGTGCGTCTCGCCGACGTGATCGCGACCCTGGATGCGGCGTACCCGCCCGCCCTCGCCGAATCGTGGGACTCCGTCGGCCTCGTGTGCGGCGACCCCGACGACACGGTGGCGACGGTGACGATCGCGGTCGATCCGACCGCCGCGGTGGTCGACGAGGCGATCGACGCCGGCGCCGACCTTCTCCTCGTCCACCACCCGCTGCTGCTGCGCGGCGTCGACACCGTCGGCGCCCACACGCCGAAGGGCGCACTCGTCCACAAGCTGATCAAGGCCGGATGCGCCCTGTTCACCGCGCACACCAACGCCGACTCCGCGGACCCCGGCGTCTCCGACGCGCTGGCCGAGGCACTCGGACTCACCGTCACCGGACCGATCGACCCGCACCCCACCGAGAACCTGGACAAGTGGGTCGTCCTGGTCCCGGCGGGCGACGCCGACACGGTGCGCCGCGCCCTGTTCGACGCGGGCGCCGGGCACATCGGCAACTACCGCGACTGCAGCTGGTCCGTCACCGGGCAGGGCCAGTTCCTCCCGACCGACGGCGCGAACCCCACCCTCGGCGCGGTCGGTGCGCTCGAGCGTGTCGAGGAGAGCCGGGTGGAGGTGATCGCTCCGCGCGGCATCCGGCAGAACGTGCTCGCCGCGATGCGCGCCGCCCACCCGTACGAGGAGGTCGCGTTCGACGTGTTCGAGATGGCGACGTTCCCCGGACCCCGCGGACTCGGGCGGGTCGGGGAGCTGCCCGAGCCGCTGTCGCTGCGGGACTTCACCGACCGGGTGGCGGACGCGCTGCCCGCCACGACGTGGGGTGTGCGGGCCGCGGGCGACCCCGAAGCGATGATCCGCACCGTCGCGGTGTGCGGCGGCTCCGGCGACTCGTACCTCGACGCCGTCTCCCGACTCGGCGTGGACGCCTACGTCACCGCCGATCTGCGACACCACCCGGCGGACGAGCACCTGCGCGCCGGGGGGCCGGCCCTGATCGACGTCGCGCACTGGGCGAGCGAGCAGCCGTGGTGTGACCAGGCCAAGGGCGTCCTCGACACCGCGTTCGGCCATACACCGGATTGGCAGGTTCGGGTGTCGGCCGTACGGACCGATCCGTGGTCGGTCAGCGCGTCGCCGTCGTAGCGCCGTCCGGCCGAAACCGGTGATCCGCCGGGGTACGGTTGACACCCAGCAATCTGCACACAAGAACCCTTCACAGAAGACAGCAGGAGTTACCACGCGTGAACGTCGAACCACAGGTGCAGTCCAAGCTTCTCGACCTCGCCGGCGTCGATGCGGAGCTGTCGAGGATCGCCTACCGACGCACCGCGCTTCCGGAGCGTCAGGAAGTCGAGCGGCTCGAGGCGGAGCGCGTCACCCGTAAGGACGCGGCGGTGGCCGTCGAAATCGTCCTCGACGATCTCGACCGCGACATCCGCAAGCTCGAAGGTGAGGTCGACGCCGTCCGTCAGCGCGAGGACCGCGACCGCACGCTGCTCCAGAGCGGAACGGTCGGATCGAAGCAGCTCACCGAACTCGAACACGAACTCGGCAGCCTCGTCCGCCGTCAGGGACTGCTCGAGGACGAATTGCTGGAGGTGATGGAACGGCGCGAGGCGTCGCAGTCCGACCACGACCACGCCGGTGCGCAGTTGTCGCAGATCGAGGAAGACCTCATCGACGCCGCCCGCCGCCGGGACGACGCCGTCGCGGATCTGGACGCCGCCGAGCAGCGCTGCATCCGCGACCGCACAGCGCTGGCCGACCAGTTCCCCGCCGACCTGATCGCCGTCTACGAGAAGCAGCGCAGCCAGAACGGTGTCGGAGCGGCGCTGCTGCAGGCCCGGCGCTGCGGAGCGTGCCGCATCGAACTCGACCGCGGCGAGATCTCCCGCATCACCGCCACCGCACCCGACGTCGTCGTGCGCTGCTCGGAATGCGGCGCGATCCTGGTGCGCACCAAGGAGTCGGGTCTGTGAGTGCCGGTCGGGTCGTCGTCGAGGCCGATGGTGGTTCGCGCGGCAATCCCGGACCCGCCGGCTACGGCGCCGTGGTGTTCGACGCCACCCACGGCACTGTTCTCGCGGAACGCAAGGAGAGCCTCGGGATCGCCACCAACAACGTCGCCGAGTACCGGGGGCTGATCGCCGGTCTCGACGCCGCCGCCGAACTCGGCGCGTCCGAGGTGGACGTGCGGATGGACTCCAAACTGGTGGTCGAGCAGATGTCCGGGCGCTGGAAGGTGAAGCACCCGGACATGATTCCGCTGCAGCGCCAGGCGTCCACACTCGCCCGGCAGTTCGATTCTGTGACGTACACCTGGATTCCGCGGGCGGAGAACGCGCACGCCGACCGCCTCGCCAACGAAGCCATGGACGGCGCCGCCGGCGATTCCGACGCCGAACCGGAACCGGCTGCCGTCCAGTCGGAGAAGGCCACCCCCGCGGCACCGGGCTGGATGGACACGACGGGCGCCCCGACCCGGATGCTGCTGCTTCGGCACGGGCAGACCGCGCTGTCCGTCGACCGGCGGTACTCGGGTCGCGGGAACCCGGCCCTCACCGAGATCGGGCAGGCCCAGGCGAACGGCGCGGCCGCTCGCCTTGCAGGCAACAGCGGAATCGCGGCCGTGGTGTCGTCCCCGCTGGGACGCGCGCAGCAGACCGCGACGGCGGCAGCGAAGGTGCTCGGACTCCCGGTCACCGTGCACGAGGGCCTCACCGAAACCGACTTCGGCGAGTGGGAGGGCCTCACGTTCCGGGAAGCTGCCGAGCGTGACCCCGAACTGCACCGCAAGTGGTTATCGGACACGTCGGTGTGCCCGCCCGCGGGGGAGAGCTTCGACGAGGTGCGGGAGCGCATCCTGAAGGTTCGCGACGACCTCACCGCTTCCTACGCCGGCTCCACGATCCTCGTGGTCACCCACGTGACCCCCATCAAGACCCTGTTGCAGTTGGCGCTCGACGCGGGACCGTCCCTGCTGTACAAGCTGCATCTGGATCTGGCCTCGCTGAGCATCGCCGAGTTCTATCCCGACGGCGGCTCGTCCGTCCGCCTGGTCAACGACACCTCCCACCTGTGAGTACTTGTTAACCGCGGGCGGTTAACAAGTACTCACAGGCCCAGAGGGCAACGACCGCGGCGAGCAGGGTCAACGGCGTGGTCACCAGCGCGAGAATCGTGAACGTCCGGAGATCTGCGGGAGATCCGGCGCGCGCGGCGACGCGCCGCCACAGCATGATCGCCAGCGACCCCACGTACGTGAGGTTGGGGCCGAGGTTCACACCGAGCAGCATCGCCAGCACGAGTCCGGTCGGAGCGTGCGGTCCGAGCGCTGCCAGCAGGAGCAGCGTGGCGGGGAGGTTGTTCACCAGGTTCGCGGCGACCGCGGCGACGACGGCCATCGTGAGCAACGCCGTGAACGACGTGTCGGTCGGCAGTCGCGTGGCGATCCATTCGCCGATCGGACCGTTCGCGACCCCGGCCACGACGACGCCGAGGATCAGGACGAACCCGCAGAACCACACGTCGATCGAATACACGATCCGGCCCACGCTGGTCCGGCCGTCACGCAGGGCGACGACGCCCAGCACGATCGCCCCCGCCGCGGCCACCCACGCCGGTGCGACCCCGACGAAGCCGGACACCGCGAACCCCAGGAGTGTGGCCGCGATGATCGACAGTGCGACTACCGGCGCCGGCGGGTCACGTTTCGGCTCCGGCTCGGCTTCGGGCCGGACGAGGTGCCGCCGGAAGAACACGCGAAACAGGATCAATTCGACGAGGATCGCCGCGGCCCACGGCAGCGCCATCACGGCGGTGAAATGCAGGAAGCTCAACCCGGTCGCCGAGAACGCGATGAGGTTCGTCAGGTTGGAGACGGGCAGCAGGGTCGACGCGGTGTTCGACAGGTGCGCGGTGGCATACGAATGGGGGCGCGGATCCATCCGCAGCGAGCGGGCGGTGGCGATCACCGCCGGTGTCAGCAGGACCACCGTGGCATCGAGGCTCAGGACCGCGGTGGTCAGCGCCGCCGCCGCGAACACGAGAGTCAGCAACCTCTTCGGATCCCCCCGCGCCCCGCGCCGCAACCGGCCCGCGATCCAGGTGAACACCCCCATGGCGTCCGCGAGGTGCGCAAGGACGAGGATCGCCGCCAGGAACCCGACGGTCGGGGCCATCTCCGACACTTCGTCCCAGGCCTCCGCCGGCGTCACCAGACCGGTGGCGAGGACGACGACCGCGGCCGGTGCGGCCGCGACGATCTCGGGCAGCCTCCGTGGACGCACGACGGCGAAGACGAGGACTCCGGCGACGAGCGCCACCGCCAGAACTGTCACCGACGGGTCACTTCAGGAGTTTGTGGAGGGTGCGCAGATTCCGGGTTGTGGTGAACGCCTTGAGCTTGGGAGCGCCGGTGCTCTTGCCGAACCTGCTCTTGAGCGTCATACCCCGTTCGACTTCCCAGTACAGGACGCCGTCGCCGGCCTGCACCCGTTCGACCCCCGGATCCAGCTCGTCCCCGATGCTCAGAAGGGTGTCCAGGACCTCGGGTTCGGGCGTCACCAGCACGTACGGGTGCCAGCCTTCTCGCTCGGGGTCGAACGGGTAGTCGTCGACGATCTGTCGAACCGTGTCGAGGTCGAGGACGAAACCCAGGCTTCGTAGTGGAATTCGGCACGCAGGCCGGATTCGATCTCACTCTTCAGCGCGGGGACGTCGTCACGGTCGGAATCGAACAGCACGTTGCCCGACGCGAGGACGGTCTTCACGTTCTCGAATCCCAGATCGACGAAGGTGCTGCGGAGGTCGGCCATCTTGATGTTGATGCCGCCCACATTGATGCCGCGCAGGAGGGCGGCGTATCGGGTCATGATCAGACCATAGTGCGGCGGCATGACACGTTCGCGCGAACTGTAGGCTGATCGGGCGGACGAGTTGGCCGGGCGACCGCGGCACAGGGAACCAGCACATCAGTGCACAGGCCCTGAGTCGAGGAAAGTCCGGACTCCACAGAGCAGGGCGGTTGTTAACGGCAACCCGAGGTGACTCGCGGGACAGTGCCACAGAAAACAGACCGCCGACGCCACATCCTCCGGGGTGAGGCGTCGGTCAGGGTGAAACGGTGCGGTAAGAGCGCACCAGCACCCCGGGTGACCGGGGTGGCTAGGTAAACCCCGCCCGGAGCAAGGTTGAAGGCCGCACCGGATCCTCCGGGATCCCGGTGCGGCTGCGCAGGTGTCCGAGGGCTGCTCGCCCGAGCCTGCGGGTGAACCGCTCGAGGTACCCGGCGACGGTGTGCCCAGATGGATGGTCGCCACCCGGCGCTTCGGCGCTCGGGGACAGGATCCGGCTTACACGCCAACTCGTCCGCCTCACCCGTGCGCCGGTCGGCGAGGTCTCGATCCTGACTGGCGAGTAACAAACAGACCGGTTAGCATCTTTCCCGCAACGGCCCGACTGACCCGAATCGGGGTCGATGCCGGGGCCCGTCGCCCACGTCCGTGGGCGATGGGCCCCTCTATCGGCGGCAGTAGATGTTACTCGCGATAGCGGTAACATCTGTCCATGGACTTGCCCCACGACATCGCCGGCTCCGGCCCCACCCTGATACTCGTGCACGGGGTGGTGCATCGCCGGCAGGCCTGGAACGCCCTGCTGGACCAGTTGACGCCCTATCGCCGAGTGGTCACCGTCGACCTTCCGGGACACGGAGAATCGGCGGCACTCGAAGACGGCCCGGACATGATGGATCAACTCCTCGAGGAACTGAGCGGGTTCGTCCGCTCGGTGACGCCGCCCGGCGAACGGCCCCACGTCGCCGGAAACTCGCTCGGAGGCTGGCTGTCCCTCGCGCTGGCGGCCAGGGGCGAGGTCGCCTCGGCCACGGCGCTCTCACCGGCCGGCTTCTTCGTCAACCACGCCGATCAGGCCCGCACCATTTACACGTTCCGGGCCCTGCGCGGACTCGCCCGGGCAATGGGTCCGAACGCTCCGAAGGCTTTGCGGTACAAGGCTGTCCGCTACCCCTCGCTTGCCGCCTTCTTCGCGCGGCCCAGCCGGGTGCCGTACGAGGATGCCGTGGTCGACGCGCACTCGCTCACCACCAACGCCCTGGTCGACAAGGGGATGACGGCGTCGTTCGATCTTCCGTCGGTCGTCGACGCGACGGTTCCGGTCACCGTGGCGTGGGGGCGCCGCGACCTGATTCTGCCGGTGTATCAGGCACGGGGGGTGCGCCGATTCCTCCCGCAGGCGCGGATACTGGTCCTGCCCGGCATCGGGCACGTCCCGATGACCGACGACCCGAATCTGATCAGCACGATTCTGCTCGGCGGCAGCTCGGCGACTTCCGGCGATTCCCGGAACTGACCTCGGCCCTACCGTGCCTCGGCGACGACGACGGCGCCGAAACCGAAGAGGACCGTTCCGGTGATCCGATCCAGGGTCCGTCGCACCGACGGCTTCTCCAGCGTGGTACGGGCACGGGTCAGCAGAAGGCTGTACGCGCCGAGCCAGACGATCCCGAGGAGCCCGTGAACGAGCACGAGCAACGCCAGGGTCGGGGCGGTCGGCCACCCGGGCGGAACGAGCTGGGGGAGCAGGCCGGTGTAGAACACTGCGATCTTCGGGTTCAGGAGGTTGGTCAGGAACCCGGCCCGCCAACTCGACCCCGGCGACGGAACCTGTGCCGGTCCGGGCGCGGCGGTGCGTTGTCGCGACCGGCTGCGCCAGAGGGTGGAGAGGCCCAGATACACCAGGTACATCCCGCCGACGATCTTCACGACGGTGTAGGCCTCCGCGGAGGCGGCGAGCACCGCGCCGAGCCCGACGACGGTCAGCGCGCCCCACACCATCAACCCGGCGACCACGCCGAACGTCGCTCGCAGCGCGGCGCCGCGTCCACCGGACAGGCCGGCGCGCGTCACCACCGCCATGTCCGGACCCGGAATGACGGTCAGGAGCCCGAGCACCGCGAACGCGGTCATCACGACACCGATCATCGGCCCAGTATGTCGGGCGCGCTCAGCGCAGTGAAATCCAGACTTGTGACTTGCCGAGCACGGTGTGTCCGTCGAACGTCACCGTCAGGTCGATCCTCGCAGTGCCCGCGGCCTCGTCGACCTGTGCGGCCTTCGCGACGACCTCGACGACCGCGCCGTCGTCCGGGGCGACGATCACCGGCTTGGTGAAGCGGGCGCGGTATCCGGTGACCCGTGCCGGGTCGCCGAGCCAGTCGACGACGCATTGCGTCGCCAGTCCCAGCGTCAGCATTCCGTGCGCCAGCACACCGGGCAGGCCCACGGCGTTCGCGACGTCGTCCCGGTAGTGAATGGAGTTGAAATCACCGGACGCCCCGGCATACCGGACCAGGGATTCCCGGGTCACGTGATATCGGGCCTTGGCGACGGTGTCGCCGAGCATGATTCGCTGCGGCGACGTCATTCCTCCCCCCTGACGAACAGCGTCGACGTCATGGTGCTCACGTGATCGCCTGCGGCGTCGAGGATCTCGATGTCGGCGACGAGCAGTGTATGCGGACCGCGTGACGTCACGTTCGTGACGGTGAGCACCGCGGAGAGTTCGTCGCCCGCGACGACCGGGCGGATGGACGTGGCGTGTTCGGTGCTGTGCACCAGATTGACCGGCTCGATTCCCGACGTCGGATCGGCGACGAGCTGCGCCAGTGCGCGTTCCTGCACGATGACGGGAAACGTGGGCGGGGCAACGAGATCGGCGTGACCGGCGGCGCGGGCACTGCCGACGTCGAAGGACGTCGGGTTGGTGGCGAAGACGGCGCGGGCGAATTCCCTGATCTTCTCGCGGCCGACGAGGTAGGGCTCGGTCGGCGGATAGACACGACCCGCGATCGCTGGATTCACTGCCATCAGGTCAGCCTAGAGACGTCCCGTCCCCAGGGCAGGGCGAAGCGTTCGGAGAATCGTCACGAATGTGTCGCGGACGTGCCTGCCCGCTCACGTCGAAGCCCCCGCCGGACAGGTCCGGCGGGGGCTTCGACGTATCGACTGATCGACAGCCGTCAGACGGGATCGACCATCAGCAGTTGGGCCCAGTAGGTGGCGCCTTCGGCACCGAGGTAGGGAAGTAGCTGATCAAAAATGATCGTTGACATGCTCGCTCCATTCTCTGTTCGGGCACTGCGCCGGGAAGGCGAGCCATCGGCACCGCACTGACCGGCGCCGGGGACCGTATCACCGGACAGGACTCCGAGGGTAACAGTATGAGCGTGATCCACAACCCCACACGTCCCACCGGTGCCACACTGAGGGCATGACTGACGAAGATCATCTCTGGTACTACAACGTCGAGGACGGCACGGTCACGCAGGGGAAGGCGGCATCGTCGATGTCCCGGATGGGCCCGTACCCCGATCGCGCGTCCGCCGAGAAGGCGCTGCAGATCGCCGCGGAGCGGAACAAGGCGGCGGACCGGGCAGACGAGGAGTGGAACAACTAGCGTTGTCGAGAGGGTGTGCGTGAGGTGCCGATGAGTCGTTTCGTCGCGCGCGGAATCGATTTCGGCACCGTGCGCACCGAATTCCACCTGCCGGAGGGGTATCCGCCCGCGGCGGTCGCGCAGGCGCGGGCGGCGTCCGACCGGTATGCGTCCGAGCGGGAGGACCGCACCGATCTGGCGTTCGTCACCATCGATCCGCCCGATTCCCTGGATCTCGATCAGGCGCTGCATCTGGAGCGGACACAGGTCGGATTCGTCCTGCACTACGCGATCGCGGACGTCGGCGCCGTCGTGGAGCCCGGTGGGGTGCTCGACGTGGAAACCCGCAAACGCGGGCAGACGTTCTACCTCCCCGACGGCAAGGTGCCGCTGCACCCGAAGGAACTCTCCGAGGGATCCGCGAGTCTTCTCCCCGACGAGGACCGCCCGGCGGTGGTGTGGCGGATCGAACTCGACGAATCGGCCACACCCTTGTCCTGCACGGTGTCCCGTGCGACGGTGCGTTCCGTGGCACGGCTGGACTACGCCGGGGTGCAGGCCGATTCGGAGGCGGGGAGACTGCATCCGTCCATCGCGTCGCTGCCGGAGTTCGGCCGGCTCCGCACGGCGGCGGCGGTGGCGCGCGGAGCGATCGAACTCCGGCTCCCCGAGCAGGAAGTGGTGCCGGACGGCGACGGCTGGCGGGTCGACCTCGCGCCCCGCACCGAGGCCGACGACTGGAACGCCGAGGTCTCGCTCCTCACCGGAATGTGCGCCGCGGACATGATGCTCGACGCGAAGGTCGGGCTGCTCCGCACCCTGCCGCCCGCCGGACCGGACGCGGTCGCGGCGCTGCGACGCACGGCGTCGGCATTGGGGATCGACTGGCCGGAGAGCGTCGGCGTCGGTGAACTCCTGGCGCGGCTCGACCCGAATTCGGCGTCGACGCTGGTGCTGATGACCGAGGCGCCGTCGCTGCTGCGGGGCGCCGACTACGCGGCGTTCGACGGCGCCCTGCCCGAATTGACCACGCACGCCGCCATCGGCGCCCCGTACGCCCACGTGACCGCGCCGCTGCGCCGGCTCTCGGATCGGTACTCGACGGAGGTGTGCCTCGCCGTCACCGCCGGAACGCCGGTGCCGTCCTGGGCGCGGGACGCCCTGGGTTCGATGCCCGAGATCATGGTCGGCTCGGATTCCCTCGCGAGCAAGATCGACCGTGCCTGCATCGACCTCACCGAAGCGACCGTGCTCGCCGACCGGGTGGGGGAGACGTTCGACGCGACCGTGCTGCGGTCACGGAACGGCAAGCGCACCGCGGACGTGTTCGTCCCGTCCGTGTCCGTGATGGCGAAATGCGTGGGCGACCCCGCCGAGGGCGAACAGGTGAAGATCAGGCTCGTCTCCGCCGACGTCGCGAAGCGGACTGTCGAGTTCGGTTACCCCGCATAGCGCGTCAGTCGCGGAACCGGTCCGTTGCCTCGACGAGGTGATGCACGATGCCCGGCTCCATCGCCGAGTGTCCCGCGTCGTCGACGATCTCGAGCCGCGAACCCGGCCAGGCCAGGTGCAGCGCCCACGCACTGGTCGCCGGGCACACCACGTCGTAGCGCCCCTGCACGATCACGCCCGGAATGCCGTCCAGCGCGGCGGCGTCCCGGAGAAGCTGACCCTCGTCCAGGAACCCGCGGTTGTGGAAGTAGTGGTTCTCGATGCGGGCGAAGGCCAGCGCGAACCTCGGCTGGGACGTCTCCACCACCCGTTCCGGTTTGGGGAGCAGCGAACTCGTCGCACCCTCCCACGTGGACCACGCGACCGCGGCCCGCGTCGCGACGTCGGGATCGTCGGACTGCAGGAGCCGGTGGTAGGCCTCGACGAGGTCGCCACCCCGCTCCGACTCCGGCACCGGCGCCAGGAACTCCTCCCACAGTTCGGGGAACAGATGTCCGGCACCGCCGTTGTAGTACCAGTCGATCTCGCTGCGGCGCAGCAGGAAGATGCCGCGCAACACCAGCTCGGTGACCCGGCCGGGATGCTTCTGGGCGTAGGCGAGAGCCAGCGTGGAGCCCCACGACCCGCCGAAGACCTGCCACCGGTCGATACCGAGATGGCTGCGCAGCAACTCCACATCGCCGAGGAGACGGTCGGTGGTGTTGACCGACAGATCGGCCCCGTCGGCGACGTGGGGTGTGGAACGGCCGCATCCGCGCTGGTCGAGCAGCACGATCCGGTACACCTGCGGGTCGAAGAACTGTCGTTGCGCGGGATCGGTGCCGCCGCCGGGCCCGCCGTGGAGAAACACGACCGGCTTCCCGTCGGGGTTCCCGCTCTGCTCCCAGTACATCTGCTGACCGTCGCCGACGTCGAGATGCCCGAACTGGTACGGCTCGAGCGGCGGGTACAGGGTGCGCAGCTGGGTCACGTCGGCCTCAGAACCCGATCAGGCCGGACGCCAGATCGGGGATCACCAGAGCGGTCACCGCTTCCTGCCGGATGCCGGGGCAGGCCGCCGTCGTGATGACGTCGATCCGGCCCCGGTCCTGCAGGAAGTCGAGCGCGTTGAGGTTGTTCTTCGCGATCCACGTGCCGACCAGACCGTTCAACCCGGTCTTGCCGATGGTCGGGGTGTAGGTGCGCCAACTCTGCAACTGACCTTCGAGGTCGGTGCACAGCTGGGCGGCCTGCGCATCGGTGACGCCACCCGGCACCAGGCCGGGGCCGGGAACCGCGGTGGTGGCCGGGGGTGGGGTGGTGCCGGGTGCGGGTGCGGGGCCCGGTCCGGCACACCCCGTGACGACCGCCGCGGCCGCCACCGCTGCGGCCGCCACCACGGCCGGGCGGTGACGACGTCCGGTGCCCTGCACGCGTCGCTGTCCCATGAACATCCCCCTCGAGTGTGTGCCGGCCCGGTGAGTCGAGGACGACCTAGAAGCTGTGCTCTTCCGCCGGGAACGTTCCGGCGCGTACCTCGGTCGCGTATGCGGCGGCTGCGTTACGCAACTCGTCACCGACGTTACCGAAGCGCTTGACGAACTTCGCCGTCTTGCCGCTGGTGTAGCCGGCCATGTCCTGCCACACGAGGACCTGGGCGTCACACTCGACGCCCGCTCCGATGCCCACGGTGGGGATGGTGAGCTTGCGGGTGACCTGGCCTGCGATCTCGGCGGGCACCATCTCCATGACGACGGAGAACGCGCCGGCCTCCTGCACGGCGATCGCGTCGGCGACCAACTGCTCGGCGGCGTCGCCGCGGCCCTGTACACGGAAACCGCCGAGCGAGTTCACGCTCTGCGGGGTGAACCCGACGTGGGCCATGACGGGGATGCCTGCCGCGGTGATCGCGGCGATCTGCGGCGCGACACGCTCGCCGCCCTCGAGCTTGACCGCGTGGGCCAGCCCTTCCTTCATGAACCGGGTCGCGGACGCGAGGGCCTGCTCCGGGGAGCTCTCGTAGCTGCCGAACGGGAGGTCCGCCACCACGAGAGCGTGCGGCGCACCGCGGACGACGCCGCGAACGAGGGGGAGGAGTTCGTCGATCGTGACCGGGACGGTGGTCTCGTATCCGTAGACGACGTTGGCAGCCGAGTCGCCGACGAGGAGAACGGGAATCCCGGCTTCCTCGAAGATGCGGGCGCTGGAGTAGTCGTAGGCGGTGAGCATCGCCCAGCGTTCACCCTCGGCCTTCATGGCCTGCAGGTGGTGGGTTCGGGTCTTGCGCTTGGGAACGTCGTGCGATGGTGCTGATCCGTAGAGCCGATCTTCTGACGTGCTCGCGGACGACTTGCTATCGGACATCGTTGTCCCTTTCTGGCCTCGAGGCCCTTGACGGGTCCCCGGGTGCGGGTGATGACGCCTACAGTCTGCCACCGGCCCGCGGGGGAGCGAAGGGCTCGCGCGGGTGCGATAGGTCACACCCACCGTCTGTCCTCTGACCTGCGGGAAGGCCTGCCGGCGCAGAACCCCTGGCACGATCGTCCTATGTCGAAGAGTGCTCGGGTACCGGCCGCGTTCGCGGGGTGCATCGCCGTCGTCCTTGTCGTCGCAGGCTGTGCGGGAGGCGGACGGGACACCGGTGAGGCCGTCGCCGAACCGTCGGCGGCCGCGGCGGCTCCGGCCGGACCGATCCCCGCCGGGCTCGAGGAGTTCTACACGCAGCAGGTGCAGTGGGGGTCGTGCGAGGGCTACAGCACGGACGGGTCTCCGCTCGGCGACACTCTCGACTGCGCGAAGGTGACCGTGCCGAACGACTACGCGAACCCCGGGGGTGCGACCGCGCAGATCGCCGTCTCCCGGTCGAAGGCGACCGGCGACAAGGTCGGATCGCTGCTCGTGAACCCCGGTGGCCCGGGGGCGTCGGGTATCGGGCTGGCGTCCGTGGCCGACGGCACCGACATCGCGGAGCGGTTCGACGTCATCGGTTTCGATCCGCGCGGCGTCGGCGCGTCCACGCCGCAGGTGACCTGCCTGACCCCGCCGGAGGTGGACGCGCGGCGTAAGGACGACGACGTCGACATGAGTCCCGCCGGAATCGCGCAGACGGAGGCCGAGAACCGTGAGTACGCGGACAAGTGCGCGGAGCGGACCGGCGTCGACGTCCTCGCGCACGTCGGAACGTACGACGTGGTGCGCGACATGGACGTCATCCGGGCGGTGCTCGGTGACGAGAAGCTCAACTACCTCGGCTACTCGTACGGCACCCGGCTCGGCTCGACGTACGCGGAGACGTTCCCGGGCAACGTGCGCGCGATGGTCCTCGACGGTGCCCTCGATCCCGAGCAGGACCCGACGGAGGAAGTGATCCTGCAGGCGGCCGGATTCCAGTCCGCGTTCGACGCGTTCGCCGCGGAATGCATGCAGCAACCGGACTGCCCGCTCGGCACCGACCCGGCGCAGGCGAACGCGAGGTTCCGGGCGCTCGTCGACCCGCTGATCGCCAAGCCGGCCGCGACCACCGACCCGCGCGGACTCAGCTACACCGATGCGATCACCGGCGTCCAGCAGGCCCTGTACTCGCCGAATCTGTGGGGCCCGCTCCGTGGAGGCCTGGAGAGCCTGCAGACGGGGACGGGCGATTCGCTGCTGATGCTGGCCGATCTGTACGAGGGGCGCGCCGACGACGGCACGTACTCCAACCTCAACGACGCCTTCAATTCCATCCGCTGCATGGACGATCCGCCCGTCACCGACCGCGCGGCCGTCGGGGAGGCGGACGTGCGGTACCGCCAGGCGGCGCCGTTCCTCGACGACGGTCGCGGCACCGGCAGCGCGCCGCTGGACGTCTGCGCGTTCTGGCCCGCGCCGAACACGGGCTCGCCGCACACCGTGTCGGCGCCCGGGATCCCGCCTGTCGTCGTCGTGTCGACGACCGAGGACCCGGCGACGCCGTACCAGGCGGGCGTGGATCTGGCGAAGCAGATGAACGGCTCACTCGTCACGTACCGGGGCACTCAGCACACCGTCGTTCTCGACGGCGAGGCGTGCGTCGACGACGCCGTCTCGGACTATCTCGTCGACCTCGCGGCGCCGCCCGCGGACCTGATGTGCTGACCCACGCCTGTGACGGGATCGTCCGAGGTGCCCGCACGCTGGCACGATGCGGAATCCGGCATAGTCGAATCAACGAAGTAACACAGATTTAACGAACTTTGCTTACTCTCGCGGACATGGATCGCCAAAAGGAATTCGTGCTTCGCACCCTCGAAGAGCGCGACATTCGGTTCGTCCGATTGTGGTTCACGGACGTTCTCGGATACCTGAAATCGGTGGCGATCGCCCCCGCGGAACTGGAAGGTGCCTTCGAGGAGGGCATCGGCTTCGACGGATCCGCGATCGAGGGCTTCTCCCGGGTGTCCGAGGCGGATACGGTCGCGAAGCCGGACGCCTCCACGTTCCAGGTGCTGCCGTGGAGTTCGAGCAAGGGGCATCAGCACTCCGCCCGCATGTTCTGCGACATCGCCATGCCCGACGGTTCCCCCTCCTGGGCGGATTCGCGGCACGTGCTGCGCCGTCAGCTGAACAAGGCGAGCGATCTGGGCTTCAGTTGCTACGTGCACCCCGAGATCGAGTTCTTCCTGCTGGAGAACGGGCCGATCGACGGCACGCCGCCGAAGCCCGCCGACTCCGGCGGCTACTTCGACCAGGCCGTCCACGACTCCGCTCCCAACTTCCGCAGGCACGCGATCGACGCACTCGAGTCGATGGGTATCTCCGTCGAGTTCAGCCACCACGAAGCGGCTCCCGGCCAGCAGGAGATCGACCTGCGGTACGCGGACGCCCTGTCGATGGCCGACAACGTGATGACGTTCCGCTACGTCGTCAAGGAGGTCGCGATCGCCGAGGGCGTGCGCGCCACGTTCATGCCGAAGCCGTTCAGCGATCAGGCCGGCTCGGCGATGCACACCCACATGAGCCTGTTCGAGGGCGACACCAACGCCTTCCACAACCCGGACGATCCGATGCAGCTGTCGGAGACCGGTAAGGCGTTCATCGCCGGCATCCTCGAGCACGCCAACGAGATCAGCGCCGTCACCAACCAGTGGGTGAACTCCTACAAGCGTCTGATCCATGGTGGCGAGGCCCCGACGGCGGCGTCCTGGGGGCCGTCCAACCGGTCGGCACTGGTCCGCGTCCCGATGTACACGCCGAACAAGGCGTCCTCGCGTCGCGTCGAGATCCGCAGCCCAGATTCGGCCTGCAACCCGTACCTGACGTTCGCGGTGCTCCTCGCCGCGGGTCTGCGCGGAATCGAGAAGGGCTACGAACTTCCCCCGGAGGCCGAGGACGACGTATGGGCGTTGACGTCGGCCGAGCGCCGCGCCATGGGTTACCGGGAACTGCCCGGCAACCTCGACGGCGCGCTGCGCGAGATGGAGAAGTCGGAGTTGGTGGCCGAAGCACTCGGCGAGCACGTGTTCGACTTCTTCCTGCGCAACAAGCGTCGCGAGTGGGAGGAGTACCGGAGCCACGTGACGCCGTTCGAACTCAAGACGTATCTGGGGTTGTGAGCAAGAGCATGGTGAAGCCTCCGGCAGCGCGTTCTGCCGTTCCCGGTCCGGGTCGTCTGGGTCTCGTCGAGCCGACCGCTCCGTCCGAACTCCGCGATCTGGGCTGGGTCGGTGAAGACAGCATCGAACTGCTCTGGTCGTTGTCGAGGGCCGCGAACGCCGACCTCGCCCTCCGCACCCTGGTGCGTCTGAAGGACGGGCTCGGCGAGGGCTGGGCCGAACTCGATGCGGCACTCCGCACCGACAAGGGTCTGCGTGGCCGGCTGTTCGGGCTGTTCGGCGCGTCCAGCGCGTTCGGCGACCACCTGGTCGCGGATCCCGCGTCCTGGAAGATCCTCGCCGGCGACGTCCGCCTCCCGTCGAAGGACGAGGCGACCGCCACGATGATGGCCGCGGTCGGGGCCGAACCCGAGGACGGCGCCCACCCGGACGCAAAACTGTACCGGGCGAAGGTGACCGGACCCGATGCCATCGCGGCGCTGCGCAAGGCGTACCGCGACGAGCTGATGCTGCTCGCCGCCGTCGACCTCGCGGCGACTGTCGAGAACGAACCGGTACTTCCGTACCAGACTGTCGGGCATCAGCTGTCCGATCTGGCGGACGCCGCGCTGAACGCCGCCCTCGCGGTGGCCGTCGCAGCCGTGTGTCCCGACGCGCCGTGCCCCGTGCGGCTGGCCGTCATCGCCATGGGCAAGTGCGGTGCCCGCGAACTCAATTACGTCAGCGACGTGGACGTGGTCTTCGTCGCCGAACCCGCCGACGCGATCGCCAGCCGGATCGCGGGCGAGATGATGCGCATCGGGTCCTCGGCCTTCTTCGACGTGGACGCCGCGCTGCGGCCGGAGGGCAAGCGCGGCGAACTCGTCCGCACCCTCGATTCGCATGTCGCGTACTACAAGCGCTGGGCCAAGACCTGGGAATTCCAGGCGCTGCTCAAGGCCCGCCCGATGATCGGCGACGTCGCGCTCGGACAGCAGTACGTCGACGCCCTCAGCCCGATGGTGTGGACCGCGTCGGAGCGCGAGGACTTCGTTCCCGAGGTGCAGGCGATGCGCCGCCGGGTGGAGGAGATGGTTCCGCCGGAACTCCGCGAACGCGAACTGAAACTGGGCCGCGGCAGTCTGCGCGACGTCGAGTTCGCCGTCCAGCTCCTGCAACTCGTGCACGGGCGCGCGGACGAGGCGCTGCACGTCCAGAGCACCATCGACGCGCTGACCGCCCTCGCCGCCCGCGGCTACGTGGGCCGCGACGACGCTGCGAATCTCGCTGCGTCCTACGAGTTCCTGCGGTTGCTCGAGCACCGGCTGCAGTTGCAGAAGCTGCGGCGCACGCACACCCTCCCGCCCGCCGACGACGAGGAAGCGCTGCGCTGGCTGGCTCGCGCGGCGCACATGCGGCCCGACGGCAGCAAGGACGCACTCGGCGTTCTCAATGCGGAGATCAAGCGCAACTCGCACCGCGTGCGACGGCTGCACGCCAAGCTGTTCTACCGGCCGCTGCTCGAATCGGTGGCGCGCATCGACAAGGAGGCTCTGCGGCTGAGCCCGGACGCGGCCATCCGCCAGCTGGCGGCGCTGGGCTACACCGCCCCGGAGAACGCGCTCGGGCACCTCACCGCACTCACCAGCGGCGCGTCCCGCAAGGGCCGCATCCAGGCGTTGTTGCTGCCGACGCTGCTCGAATCGCTCGCCGACACACCGGATCCCGATGCGGGCCTGCTCGCGTACCGGCGGCTGTCGGACGCGATGACCGATCAGACCTGGTTCCTCCGGCTGCTGCGTGACGAGGCCTCGGTCGCCGAGCGGCTGATGACAGTACTCGGATCCTCGGCCTACGTCCCCGACCTGCTGATCAAGGCGCCGGACGTGGTGCGCCTGTTCGCGGATTCGCCGGCCGGACCGCGGCTGCTGGAGTCGAAGCCGGAGGACGTCGCGCGCGGCATCCTGACGGCGTCGGCACGCCACGACGACCCGGCCCGCGCGATCGCGGCGGCGCGCTCCCTGCGCCGTTACGAGCTGGCCCGTATCGCCTCCGCGGACATCCTCGGCATGCTCGACGTGCCGGGCGTCTGCAAGGCGCTGTCGTCCGTGTGGGCGGCCGTGCTCAATGCCGCCCTGGCGGCCGTGACCAAGGCGAGCGAGAAGGAACTCGGCACGCCCGCTCCCGCGACCTTCACGGTGATCGGCATGGGCCGGCTCGGTGGCGGTGAGCTCGGCTACGGTTCCGACGCGGACGTGCTGTTCGTGTGCGAGCCGCGCGAGGGGATCGACGAGACGGTCGCCGTCAAGTGGGCCAATAGCATCGGCGACAAGGTGCGGGCTCTGCTCGGCGCGCCCAGCACCGATCCGCCGCTGGAGGTCGACACGGGTCTGCGCCCGGAGGGACGCAGCGGCCCGATGGTGCGCACGCTGGCGTCCTACGAGGCCTATTACGCGCAGTGGGCGCAGGCCTGGGAGATCCAGGCACTGCTGCGCGCGCATCACGTCGCGGGCGACGCCGATCTGGGACTGCGCTTCCTGCACATGATCGACAAGACACGCTACCCGGAGGGCGGGGTGTCGGAGCAGGCGGTCCGTGAGATCCGGCGCATCAAGGCGCGCGTCGACTCCGAGCGACTGCCGCGCGGCGCCGACCCCGCGACGCACACCAAGCTCGGGCGCGGCGGTCTCGCCGACATCGAATGGACCGTGCAGCTGATCCAGCTCCGGCACGCCCACGAGATCGAGTCGCTGCACAACACGTCGACTCTCGAGACACTCGACGCGATCGGCGCGGCCGAGTTGCTCAGCGAGTCCGACGTCGATCTGCTGCGTGACGCGTGGATCACGGCGACGAAGGCGCGCAACTGCCTCGTGCTCGTTCGCGGCAAGGCCACCGATCAGCTGCCCGGCTCGGGCCGGGTGCTGTCCGCGGTCGCGCAGATCGCCGGCTGGGGTGGCGGCGACGCGGGCGAGTTCCTCGACAACTACCTGCGGGTGACCCGGCGGGCCAAGGCTGTGGTGGAGAGAGTCTTCGGGGAGTGATCGCCACCTGGGGGGTGCGGACGCTGACGGCGCTCGGGTGGCTCGCGGTGCTCGTCGGCGTGTTCGGCGTCGTGCTGAGATTCCTCGACGTCCAGAACCAGCGTCTGCTCGTGCTGGCGTCCGCGGCGCCGTACCTGATGGCGGCCGCCGCGGTCGGGGTGCTGTTGCTGGGAATCACCCGGCACTGGATCGGTTTCGGGGTCGCGCTGGCCGTGGCCGCGGTGGCCACCCTGTCGCAGGGCCCGCTGTACGTGGCGAACAGTTCGGTGACGGCGTCCGGGCCGGAACTGACGGTGATGCAGGCCAACATCTGGCTCGGCAACGCGGACGCCGACTCCCTCGTCCGGCAGATCCGGGACCACGACGTCGACGTGCTCACCACCAACGAACTGACACCGGAGGCCGTCGACCGGTTGGTGGCCGCGGGAATCGAATCGACGCTGCCGTTCTCGTTCCTCATGCCCGGCAGTGGCGGCGAGGGAACCGGGATCTGGAGCCGGTACCCGCTGACCGACAAGGTCCACCACTCGGAATTCGTCCTGTCCGCGCTGTCGGCCCGGGTGGAACTCCCGGACGGTGCGAGCACGGCACTGTACGCGTTCCACCCGGTCCCGCCGTGGCCGTCGGATCCGTCGCTGTGGTCGCGCGAGATGGACCGCATCAAGACCATTCTCGACGCCCTCCCCGCCGACTCGGGACCGGTGATCGTCAGCGGCGACTTCAACTCCACCCGCGACCACGTGAAGTACCGCAGCCTCGTGACCGGACGCTACCGCGATGCCGCGGACCAGGTGGGTGCGGGAATCCAGAACACGTATCCCGCCGACCGGCAGCCGTTCCCGCCGATGATCGCGATCGATCACATCGTCACGAGCGGAGCGCAGGCGGAGTCCGTGGAATCGGTTGTCCTGATGGGTTCGGATCATCGAGGTCTGATCGCGAAGATCGCCGTCGGCAGCTGAGCGTCACGGGAGCGTGACGAATCCCTTCTCCACCATCCAGTCCTGGGCCACGTCCGCTGGTTCCTCGCCCTCGACGTCGACCCGCCGGTTCAGCTCGGTGATCTCCTCGTTGGTCAGCGCCGCGGAGATCGGGGCCATCACCTCCGCCACCTGCGGATGTGCCTCGGCGAAATCCTTGCGCATGGTGATCGCCGGGTTGTATTTCGGGAAGAACTGGCGATCGTCCTCCAGCAGCACCAGATCGAGCGCGATGATGCGGCCGTCCGTCGTGAACACCTCGCCGAACTTGCACTGCGTCCCGTCCGCGGTGGCCTGATAGATGATGCCGGTCTGCAGGATCTGGCGGTTCGCGCGGGCGGGGTCGAAGCCGTACTTGGCGGCCATACCCGGGAACCCGTCCTGCCGGACGTTGAATTCGGTTTCGACGCAGGTCGTCGCAGCGGCGGGGTCGCGGTTGACCAGATCCGCGTACTCCGACAGGGTGGTGATCCCGGTTTCCTCGGCGGTCTGCCTGCTCATCGCGAGTGCGTACGTGTTGTTCATCGGGGCCGGATCCACCCACACCATGCCGTTGCTTTCGAGGTCCTCGTCGCGGACCGCCTCGAACTGCGCGGTCGGGTCGGGAATCGGAATCTCGTTGCCGAGGTAGTTGATCCACCCGGTCCCGGTGTACTCGTAGGTGACGTCGATCTGCCCGTCCAGCTGGGCGTCCCGGGTGCTGTTGGAACCCTGGATGTTGGTGAGGTCGCGCACCTCCGCGCCGGCGGCACTGAGCGCGAACTCGATGATGTACCCGAGGGTGACCTGCTCGGTGAAGTCCTTGGAACCGACGGTGATCTTGACACCTTCGAGTTCGGGGACGGGCTGGATGCTGCCCGGTTCCACAGACAGTGGCAGGGCGCCACCGGATTCGAGGCCGCAGGACGCTGCGAGGACTCCGCAGAGTGTCACGGCCGTCGCGGCGATCGCCTTCCGAAGGTGGTTCATCAGCGCAGCCCCTTCGGGCCGAGGAACTCCTCGGCCAGGGCGCCGCACCAGTCGACGAGCAGCGCGAGCGCGACCGCGAGCACGGCTCCCACCACTAGGGTCACGTTGTCGCGCAACTTGTATCCGGTGTCGATGAGGATTCCCAGACCGCCGGCGCTGACGAGGAAACTGAGCGTCGCGGTGCCCACGGCGAGCACGAGCGACGTGCGCAGTCCCGCGAGGATGTACGGGACGGCGAGTGGGAACTCGACCTTCCGCAGGACGAGGCCGGCGGTCATGCCCTGTCCGCGCCCGGCGTCGATGACGGCGGGATCGACCTCCTGCAGACCCAGGATCGTGTTCCGGAGAACGGGCAGGAGAGAGTAGAACGCGATGGGGAGCACCCCGATCCAGAATCCGGTGGTCCCCGTCGCGAGGAAGAGCAGCACCAGCAGTCCGATGGCCGGCGCGGCCTGTCCGATGTTGGCGATTCCGAGGAAGATCGGCGCCAGCTTGGTGAACCCGGGCCGCGTCAGAAGGATCCCCAGCGGGACGGCGATGACGACGACGATCGCGACCACCGCGACCGTGATCAACACGTGCTGCCACGTCAGGGTCGCGATGTTGGCGGCGTTGAGGCTGCCCTTCTGCGTGGCGGTGAGTTCGCGGTTGAAGGCCCAGGCGAGCACACCCACCACCAGGATCACGACGATGATCGGCTGGACCAGCAAGCGGGCCCGCTCCGACCGCCGGGCGGCCGGTGCGGTGGGCTTCGTGGCGACGGCGGCCGTCATGACGGTGTGCCGCCCTCGCTCGCCCCGTCCTGCTGCGGCTCGCTGTCCTCGTCGTCGTGCGCGTGTTCCTCACGCATCGCGGACAGGTGCGTCACCAGTGTGTCGATGGTGATCAGGCCGCGGTACTCGCCCCGCCGGCCGGTGACGATCGTCGACGCACTGCTCTCCGCGAGGAGCGCCTCGAGGGCGTCCTGCAGCGTCGATTGGGTGGACACCACCTCCTCGATCGGGTCGCCGATGTCGCGCAGCGAGGTGGCGTTGGCCAGATGCCGCAACGACACCCAGCGGGTCGGGCGGTCCCGCGCGTCCAGGAGGACGCCCCACTTGATCCTGCGGGACGAGATCGCCGCCCGCAGATCGTCCACCGAGCCGTCCTCGTACGCGGTGGGGCAGTCGAGGAGTTCCACCTCCGCCACCCGGGTGAGCGTCAGCTGCTTCAGCGACGCGTCCGCGCCGACGAATCCGGCCACCATGTCGTTGGCGGGATGGGCGAGGATCGCCTCCGGAGTGTCGTACTGCATGATGTGCGACTGGTTGCCCAGCACCGCGATCCGATCGCCCAGCTTGACCGCCTCGTTGAAATCGTGCGTCACGAAGACGATCGTCTTGCCGAGATCGGACTGCAGTCGCATCAATTCGTCCTGCAGCAGTCCGCGCGTGATCGGATCGACCGCGCCGAACGGCTCGTCCATGAGCAGCACCGGGGGATCGGCGGCCAGCGCCCGCGCCACCCCGACGCGCTGCTGCTGACCGCCCGACAACTGCCGGGGGTAGCGCTCGCGGTAGAGGTCGGGTTCGAGTCCGACGAGGTCGAGCATCTCGTCGGTGCGGTCGGCGATCTTCTTCTTGTCCCAGCCGATCAGACCGGGGACCGTGCCCACGTTCTTCGCGATCGTGAGATGCGGGAACAGTCCGGCCTGCTGGATCGAGTAGCCGATGCCGCGCCGCAACTTGTCCGGGTCGATGGACAGGGCGTCCTTGCCGCCGATCGTGATCTTCCCCGACGTCGGTTCGATGAGCCGGTTGATCATGCGCATGGTGGTGGTCTTGCCGCAGCCGGACGGGCCGACGAGAACCACGATCTCGCCGGCGGGGATGCGCATCGACACGTTGTCGACGGCCGCCTTCTCCTGGCCCGGGTAGCTCTTGACGACGTCTTCGAGGACGATGTCCACTCCCGAGACGGTGCTTCCGTTGGTGTGCGGTGTGTCGAGGTCAGTCACGGATCCCCCTGGAGGTGGTGAGTCGGCCGATGACGGCGAGGATGCCGTCGAGTACGAGGGCGAGGATCACGATGAGAACGGTCCCCGTGAGGGCCTGCGGTATCGCTGTCGGGCTGCCGACGCGGGACAGCCCCGAGAAGATGAGGTTGCCGAGCCCGGGACCCTTGGCATAGGCGGCGATCGCGAGGATGCCCATCAGCATCTGGGTGCTCACCCGCATGCCCGTCAGGATCGACGGCCAGGCGAGCGGGAGTTCGATCCTGCTCAGCACCGTCGTGCGGCTCATTCCCACGCCCCGGGCCGCGTCGGTGATCGCGGGGTCGACGGAGGCGAGTCCGAGGATGGTGTTCCGGATGATCGGCAGCAGTGCGTACAGCACGAGAGCGGTGACGGTGGGGGCGACACCGAGTCCGAGGATCGGGATCAGCAGGCCGAGTAGGGCGAACGACGGGATGGTGAGGATCGTGCTCGCGAGTGCGGTGGCGATCGCGGAGCCGGCCGGGCTGCGGTACACGAGGATCCCGATCGCCACCGCGACGATCGTGGCGATCACCACGGACTGCACGACTGCGCTGACGTGCAAGAACGAGTCGGTGACCAGTTGCTGCTTGCGGGCGGAGACGAAGTCCCACAGTTGCTGCATGTCCAACCGTGAACACCTTTCTCCAGATGTGAAAACAGACCTCGGTCCTTCACAGTGCTACGTACCCGAACATCGCGCAGGTGAATCGGAAAGTCTGTTACGTGGTCGGGATCATGAACAGCAGGGTGCACACGGCGATCGAAATCCCGAACAGCGCGATCATCACGGCGTAACCGAGGTTCCGCCGGCGGGGGGAGATCGCCGGGTCCATCCACCATCCGAACACCTTGAACGCCGCCGGGACCGCCCACCAGCCGAGGATCTGGGTGGTGACCAGGTTCGCGAGAAACAGGGCGACGGCGATCGGAACCCCGTGCGCCTCGATGAACGGTGCGCTGACGAAATGGCCCCAGATCACCACCAGCGGATACAGCACCAGCAGCGCCAGGAGATTGCTCCGGGCAACGGGCACCGGGGGCGGCTCGTCACCGCCCGCGCCGCGGAACCAGAAGTCGAAACCGTAGCTCGCTTTGCGGATTCGGAGATTCTTGTTGAACTTCTCGCCCTCCTTCAGGAGGGCCGCCCGCTCGGGTGAATCCATCCACGACGCCAGGTTGTCCTCGGTGTCGAAGCTCAGCACGATCGTCCAGTCCTCGGTGATCCCCTGCACCGGCCTCTCGACCTTGTGTCCCCGGAAACCCCGGAACCCCGCCTCGGCGGCGGAGATCTTCCGCTGCCAGTCCATGAACGCCGACTCGTCCTCGGGGGCGACGTGACAGGAGATGACCACCGACGTCGCCGACTGCTCCCGGGTCTGCTCGCCGGTGAGCAGGTGGACGTCCTCGTTGCCGATGAAGGCGTGCTTGATCTCCGCCACGAGCTCCGTCCGGCGGTCGCTGTCGAGCCATGCGCGGGCGTCCTCGACGGTGGCGAACCGCAGCACGTCCACCCAGTCGTCCTGCACGGGCGGCGACGGCGGCACGATGTCCTGATCGATGAAACCCGGAACGGTCGCGAGGGCCTCCGCCGCACGCTTCTGCCACCGTGCGTAGTCGGCGTAACTCGCGTCGTCGATCCGGCGTTGGAAGATCACCGACACCGGGGACGCGGCAGGGCTGCGCGGGTGTGAATGCGGCACGTGAGGTCACCTCCGTTCTGGTCGTGGTGCAGGCGCGGCGGAGGGGGAACCCTGGGACCGCCGGGTGGACGTGGTGAGGAGCAGCAGGATCCCGGCTCCCGCGCCGAGGGTCAGGTACAGCCAGCCCAGCGGTGCCTGGCTGTTCTCCGGCAGTACTCCGGCGACGGCCATCGCCGCACTGACGACGAGATAGCAGGCCGCCGTGACGACCCCGCCGATCAGTCCGAGATTGCGGGTGAACAGTCCGAGAGCGAGCCCGTACATCTGCGGGCAGAGCACCCCGCATCCTGCGAGCGCGAGGCAGGCGCCGATCGTGATGGCCGGTGCGGTGACGACGGACAGCCCGGCCGTAACGGTGAGTACGAGCGCGCCCGCCACGAACACCCACCACGCGCCGAACGCGAGCCGGCGTGTGCCGACCCGGACAGCCAGCGCGCTGCAGGCGAGTTCGCCGACGAGGTTGGCGCCGCCCACGACGAGCGCCACCGCACCGTAGGCGGCCGGGGAGAATCCGAGAATCTGCTGGTAGAGGAAGGGCGCGACGACACCGAACACCATCTGTGCAGATGCCATCAGTCCGAACACGAGCACGAACCCCACGAAGATGCGGTGGCGCAGAGCCGCACCCAGCACCCGCGCCGCGGCGCCGACGTCGACCGGTGCCCGCAGTTCCGGTGGAAGCGTCTCCGGCAATCCCGCGACGACGAGGGGAACGGCCAGGGCCGCCAGAAGCGCGATCAACCCGAACACCAAACGCCACGACATGAACTGCACCAGTACCCCACCCACGGCGGGTGCGAGAACGGGTGCCAGCCCCCACGCGGCCCCGAGGAGACCGGACACGGACGTGAGCCGGGCGCCGCGGTAGCAGTCGGCGGCGATCGCGTAGGCGAGGACGAGGCACGCGCACCCACCGATACCCTGCACGAATCTCAGACCGAGCAGGAGCGTGATGTTCTGCACGAGTGCGCATCCCACGCTGGTGACGACGAGGATCGCCAGGCAGGTCAGCAGAGTTCGCTTGCGGCCCACCGCATCCGCGATCAGTCCGACCGGAATGAACGCCAGACTCATGCCCAGCATGTAGACCGTCACCGTGTTCTGCACCACGGCCGCGGACGCGTCCAGGTCGAGCACCATCTGCGGCAACGCCGGGGTGTAGATGTCGAGCGGGATCTGGCTGAGCGGAATTACCAGCAGCAGAATGACCACGACACGGCGCGGAACCGGCACGCCGGACGGCGTCGTGGGCACTGACATCCCGCACCACCTGCTTCTCGACCCGAGGGGGCTGGAGAACGGAGCAAGTATCCCGCAAGGCGTCGACCGCACGCTCCGCAACGGTCCGTGTGGTCGGTTGCCTGGATCATACGACGCTGCCCGCGGCACTCGGGCGGGTTCCGGACCGCGCGGCAGGGGAGTGACGTACGAAACGACGGGGCCCGCGTCCGTCGTAGGCTGAATCTCCCAGGAACGGACAGGAGGCTCAGGTGGCCGAGACGACGCTGACCGAGACGACGGTCGCCGAGGTGATGGCCGAGCTGGCCGAGCTCGAGGACCCGAGGGCACGCGAGGTGAACGAGAAGCACGGTGACGATCACGGTGTGAACCTCGGCAAGCTGCGCGCGCTCGCGAAGAGGCTGAAGACGCAGCAGGAACTGGCGTGCCGGCTCTGGGAGACGGGTGACACCGCGGCGCGACTGCTGGCGATCCTGATCTGCCGCCCGAGGGTGTTCGAGCGTGACGAGTTGGACGTCATGGTGCGCGAGGCGCGCGCACCCAAGGTGCACGACTGGCTCGTGAACTACGTGGTGAAGAAGAACCCGCACTCCGAGGAGCTGCGCCTGGCGTGGTCCGCCGATCCGGATCCGGTGGTCGCGAGTGCCGGCTGGGCGCTGACCACCGAACGCGTGGCGAAGAAGCCCGAGGACCTCGACCTCGCGGGACTACTCGACGTCATCGAGGCGGAGATGAAAGACGCCCCGGATCGCCTGCAGTGGGCGATGAACCACTGCCTGGCTCAGATCGGGATCGAGCACGCGGAGCACCGCGCCCGCGCACTCGAAATCGGTGAGCGCTTGGAGGTGCTGAAGGACTACCCGACGTCTCCGGGCTGTACGTCTCCGTACGCGCCCGTCTGGATCACCGAGATGGTGCGCCGACAGGGCGACAAGTAGAAGGTTCGCCCCGCGCGCGACCGCGCCCGGCCATCTGTGGCCGGATGCAGAAGAGCCCACCCGCGCCGCGATCGGTGTAGTGATCGCGGCGCGGGTGGGCTCGACCGCAGCTACTGCGTACCGGGGCGCTCTACCGAACGCCCCGACGCAGGTCAGCGGCTGCGGACGACTTACACGTCGTAGTACAGCTGGAACTCGTACGGGTGCGGACGCAGGTTGACCGGAGCGATTTCCTGCTCACGCTTGAGCGAGATCCACGTCTCGATCAGGTCGGACGTGAACACGCCACCCTCGGTGAGGTAGTCGTGATCTGCCTCGAGGCGATCGATGACGGCCGACAGGCTGGTGGGAGCCTGCGGGATGTTGCGGGCCTCCTCCGGCGGGAGCTCGTAGAGGTCCTTGTCGACGGGAGCCTGCGGCTCGATCTTGTTCTTGATGCCGTCCAGGCCGGCCATCATCTGCGCCGCGAAGTTCAGGTAGGGGTTACCCGAGGAGTCGGGGGCGCGGAACTCGAGGCGCTTGGCCTTCGGGTTGTTGCCGGTGATCGGGATACGCACGGCCGCCGAGCGGTTGCGCTGGCTGTACACGAGGTTGATGGGGGCTTCGTAGCCCGGCACCAGACGGTGGTACGAGTTGATCGTCGGGTTGGTGAACGCCAGCAGCGACGGTGCGTGGTGCAGGATGCCGCCGATGTAGTGACGCGCCATGTCGGACAGACCCGCGTAGCCGGCCTCGTCGTGGAACAGCGGCTTGCCGTCCTTCCACAGCGACTGGTGGACGTGCATACCCGAGCCGTTGTCACCGAACAGCGGCTTCGGCATGAAGGTGGCCGACTTGCCGTGCTGCCAGGCGGTGTTCTTCACGATGTACTTGAACAGCTGCAGGTCGTCTGCGGCCGCGAGCAGCGTGTTGAACTTGTAGTTGATCTCCTGCTGGCCGCCGGTGCCCACCTCGTGGTGGCCGCGCTCGAGCTCGAAGCCCGCGTTCTGCAGGTTGGTGGAGATCTCGTCGCGCAGGTCGACGTAGTGGTCGTACGGAGCGACGGGGAAGTATCCACCCTTGGGGCGGACCTTGTAGCCCAGGTTGGGGCTGCCGTCGGCGTTCACGTCGTTGCCGGTGTTCCAGGAACCCGAGATGGAGTCGACCTCGTAGAACGCGCCGTTGATGCCGGAGTCGTAGCGGACCGAGTCGAAGATGTAGAACTCGGCCTCGGCGCCGAAGAAGGCGGTGTCGGCGATGCCGGTCGACTTCAGGTATTCCTCGGCCTTGCGCGCGACGTTACGCGGGTCGCGGCTGTAGGACTCACGCGTGAACGGGTCGTGCACGAAGAAGTTGATGTTCAGCGTCTTGGCCGCGCGGAACGGGTCGATCTGGGCGGTGGCGACGTCGGGGAGGAGCATCATGTCCGACTCGTGGATCGACTGGAAGCCGCGGACGGACGAACCGTCGAACGCAAGGCCGTCCTCGAAGACGTCCTGGTTGAACGCGGACGCCGGGATCGAGAAGTGCTGCTGCACGCCCGGCAGGTCGCTGAACCGGATGTCGACATATTCGACGTTCTCGTCCTTGATGAACTTGATGACCTCTTCGGCCGTGGTGAACGCCACGCTTGTGCTCCTTAAGTCGCTTCAGCCAAGTGGATATTGGCGAATTCGTCGAGCCAGACGGTAAGGACTTGGTGTTGCCCGCTGGTCAACCTTTTGTTTCGCCCGTGTTACGCGTCGAATCTTCCTGGGCTTTTGCACCGGCTGTGACTGCGCACACAGCCCAAAGCTCCGGTGTGAGGTCCTCGGAGAGTCGACGCCTATCCTGGACAGCATGGCACGTATCACCGGTTCCTGGCTTTCCGGACCTTCGGCTGCCCTGCCGAACGGCGCGGACGAGACGAAGCAGTCCTTCCGGGGCGAGCGCCTCGGCCTGCAGGCGGAAGGTCCCGGTTCACTCGCGAGCACGGGCCGCCGTCTCGCCGCTCTGATGATCGACTGGGTGTCGTCGGCGGGCGTCGCGGCACTGATCATCGGCGACAACTTCTTCGAGGGTCCGTTCTCGACCTTCACTCTGCTCGTCTGGTTCGTCGTCGGTATCGCCACGGTGTCGCTGTTCTCCTTCACACCGGGGCAGCTGTTCCTCGGCATGCAGGTGGCGCGGGTGGACGGGCCCGCCCGGGTCGGCTTCGTCCGGGCCCTGGTGCGTCAGGCGCTGCTCGTGTTCGTCGTGCCCGGGACCATCACGGACATCGACGGTCGCGGCATGCAGGACCGGGCCACCGGCACCGCGCTGGTTCGCACCCGCTGACCCCGCAGAACGTCTTCCGCCCGATGTCGGATCGACATCGGGCGGAGTAGTGGGGCGACAGGCTTCTAGCGACGACGGATGGTGCGCTGCACGCCGCGCATCTTCGCGCCGCCGGGCATCGGACCCTTGGGCAGTGCGGCACCGCCACCGCGGCTGCTGAGCGCGGCGAGCCGCGACTCGATGGCGTCCATCCGCTTGGTGTCGATGTTCTTCGGGAGCTTGTTCAGGTGCTTCTGTAGCTGCGACAGCGGGACCTGGCCCTCGTCGTTGCCGATGACGATGTCGTAGATCGGGGTGTCGCCGACGAGGCGCGCCGTCTTCTTCTTCTCCTGGGCCAGGAGCGACTTCACGCGTTGCGGCGATCCCTCGGCGACGAGGATGACGCCGGGACGTCCGATCACGCGGTGAACGGCGTCGAGCTGCGTGGTGCCCGCGACCGCGCTGGTCACGCGCCAGGAGCCCTGCATGTTGTCGAGCGCCCACGCGGCCGCGCCCGCCTGGCCCTCCGCCTTGCCGTACACCGTCTTCTGGACGCGCCGGCCGAAGATGATGAAGGCCCCGAGCACGCCGAGAAGGAGGCCGATCGGGAGGAGGAACCACTGGAGGCCCCAGATCAGACCGACGAGGAAGAACACCACCGCGAGTCCGATGAGCGTGCCGAGCATGAGCGGCAACAGCAGCTTGTCTTCCTTGCGCTGCATCTGGAACGCCTGCCAGAGCTGAGTTCTGCGTTCCTTCGACGCCTGCCTGCGGGCTGCCTTGGCGGCTGCCTTTGCTTCTTTACTGGGTTTGCCCGCTTTACCGGATTTACTGCCGTTCGCCATGCTCTTCAGGATACGTCCCTGGCCGTGCGCGGTGATGACCCGTCCGGTGTCGACCACCGCGCACGCGGGGAGGTCAGCGGGCGAGCCGCGCCATGAGGGAACTTGCCTCCTGCGACGCATCGCCGCTTTCGGTGAGATGTGCCTGCCCTGCAGGCAATTCGCGGCCGTGGTGGGCCATCGCCTGTGCGTAGAGGCGGCCGGCGCGGTAGGAGGAGCGGACGAGAGGTCCGGCCATGACGCCGGCGAAGCCGATCTCCTCGGCGGTGGTGGAGTGCTCGACGAATTCCTCGGGCTTGACCCACCGTTCGACGGGGTGGTGGCGGGGGGAGGGGCGCAGGTACTGGGTGATGGTGATGATGTCGCAGCCGGCGTCGTGCAGGTCGTGCAACGCCTGGGTGACCTCGTCGGGGGTTTCGCCCATGCCGAGGATGAGGTTGGACTTGGTGACGAGGTTGTCTTCGCGGGCGGCGGTGAGCACGTCGAGGCTGCGCTGGTAGCGGAATGCGGGCCGGATCCGCTTGAAGATGCGGGGGACGGTTTCGACGTTGTGGGCGAGCACCTCGGGGCGGGTGGAGAACACCTCGGCGAGCTGGTCGGGTTTGGCGTTGAAGTCGGGGATGAGCAGTTCGACGCCGGTGCCGGGGTTGAGCTGGTGGATCAGGCGGACGGTTTCGGCGTAGAGCCAGGCGCCGCCGTCGGGGAGGTCGTCGCGGGCGACGCCGGTGATGGTGGAGTAGCGCAGTCCCATCGCCTGGACGGATTCGGCGACGCGGCGGGGTTCGTCGCGGTCGAGGTCGTCGGGTTTGCCGGTGTCGATCTGGCAGAAGTCGCAGCGGCGGGTGCATTGTTCACCGCCGATGAGGAAGGTCGCTTCGCGGTCTTCCCAGCATTCGTAGATGTTGGGGCAGCCGGCTTCTTCGCAGACGGTGTGCAAACCCTCGCGCTTGACGAGGCTTTTGAGCTCGGAGTATTCCGGGCCCATTTTCGCTCTCGTCTTGATCCAGTTCGGTTTGCGTTCGATCGGAGTCTCCGCATTTCGGATCTCGAGGCGGAGCAATTTGCGTCCTTCTGGGGCCACAGTCACGGAGACGATCGTACGCCCGGCCCGTCGCGCCCGGCGGGCCGGGGAGCGGAGGTCAACCGTACTGAACAGTAGTGAAGGTGGGCGCGGAGGCCGTCGTCCCGGCGGCGGCGGAGTCGAACGTGACCCGCTCGATGTCGTGTTCGGTCACCGGAAGTTCGCCGTCGAGCGCGGCGACGACGGCCGCCGTGACGGCGGCCGTGACCTCCTCGACAGTGACGTCGCGGCCCAGTTCCCGCGACAGCGACGTGACCCCGGCGTCGCGGATACCGCATGGGATGATCGCGTCGAACCCGGTGAGAACGGAATTGCAGTTGAGCGAGAAGCCGTGGAGTGCGACACCACGCTGCACCCGCACGCCGATGGCCGCCACCTTGCGCTCGGGCAGCCACTGCCCGTTGTCGAGGGACGCCGGCAGCCACACACCGGAGCGACCGTCGACCCGGCCGCAGTCGATGCCGAGGTCGGTGCACACGGTGATCAGTGCCTGCTCGAGCCGGCGCACGTACCGCACGACGTCGACCGGTTCGGCCAGCTTGACGATCGGGTAGCCCACCAGCTGACCCGGACCGTGCCAGGTGATCTTCCCGCCGCGGTCGACGTCGATGACGGGAGTGCCGTCGGTCGGACGGTCCTCGGGTTCGGTCCGGCGCCCCGCGGTGTAGACGGCCGGGTGTTCGAGCAGGAGCAGCGTGTCGGTACCCACGTTCTCGGCGCGTTCGGCCGCCAGCTCGCGCTGTCGATCCCAGGCGTCGACATACCCGATCGTGCCGAGATGTTCGACGGAAATCGGGGAGGGGCTGAAACGGGCGGATTGTGTCGCGCTGCTCATGCGCTAGAGGTTACGCCGGGGCGGCGGGCGCACCGCCACGACCTGGGTTCACTGCACGAGGGCGGCGTCGAGCGCTTCCCCGATGGTGTTGTGCCGGAACCGGAATCCCGCATTCTCGAGCACCGTGGGTATCGCGCGCTGTCCGGCCAGAATGCCCTCCTGCGCAAACTCTCCGACCAGTGCGCTGAGCGCGAACCCGGGAACGATCCACGGTGCGGGGCGGTGCAACGTCCGCGCGACCGCGCCGTTGAACTGGGCGTTGGTGACGGGCGCCGGGCCGGTGACGTTCACGGGACCGGCGACGTCGTCGCGGGTGAGGACGAACTTGATCGCATCGACCTCGTCCTCCAGCGAGATCCACGACAGGTACTGGCGGCCGTTGCCGAGCCGGCCGCCGAGCCCGAACGTGTACAGCGTCTTCAGCCTGCCGAGCAGGCCGCCGTGGGGGGAGAGGACGATGCCGCTCCGCAGCAGAACCGTCCGGATCTTCGAGGTGTCGGCGGGGGCTGTCGCGGCCTCCCAGTCGCGGCAGGTGTTCGCGAGGAAACCCGTCCCGGAGGGCGAGGTCTCGTCGACGACCCGATCGCCGGTGTCGCCGTAGTAGCCGACTGCGCTCGCATTCACGAACACGGGCACCGCGGCCGCGGCGACGCCCTCGGCCAGGACGTCGGTGGCGGCGATGCGGCTGTCCCGGATCAGTTGCTTGTACGCCCCGGTCCAGCGTTTGTCGCCGACGCCGACGCCGCACAGATTCACGACCGCATCGGCGTCCGCGAGTATCCCCGTGTCGATCCGGTCCTTCTGCGGATCCCAGTGTGACTCGTCGGGACCCGCGGACGACCGCCGGACGAGGCGGACGACGTCGTGACCGTCGCCGCGGAGAGACGAGACGAGAGCGGTGCCAATCAGCCCGGAGGAACCGGCGATGACCACTCGCATGTGCAACAGCCTCCTTCACGGCGCAGGGGCACCATCCCTGATGGAAATGGTGCCCCTGCGAAACTACGTTCGGCTCGAAGTCCGGTGACTATCAGAGGCCGAGGTCGGCCTCGAACGCTCCCTGCTCCAGACGCTGCTTGATCGTGGTCAAGAAGCGGCCGGCGTCGGCACCGTCGACGAGGCGGTGATCGTAGGTGAGCGGCAGGTAGCACATCGAGCGGACGCCGATGCTTTCACTGCCGGACTCGTCGGTCACGACCACGGGACGCTTGACGATCGCGCCGGTTCCGAGCATCGCGGCCTGCGGCGGCACGAGGATCGGGGTGTCGAACAGGGCGCCCTGGCTGCCGATGTTCGTGATCGTGAACGTGCCACCGGACAGCTCGTCCGGCTTGAGCCCACCGGAGCGGGCGCGCTTGGCGATGTCCGCGATCGCGCGGGCCAGGCCGGCCAGCGACAGGTCGCCGGCGTTGTGGATCACGGGGGACAGCAGACCCTGGTCGGTGTCGACCGCGATGCCCAGGTGCTCGGCGTCGTAGTAGGTGATCTGCTTGTTCGCCTCGTCGTAGCTGGCGTTGATGTTCGGGTGCGACTTCAGCGCCTCGACGACGGCCTTCGCGAAGAACGGGAGGAACGTGAGCTTGACGCCCTCGCGCTCGAGGAAGGTGTTCTTGGCCTGCGCGCGCAGGGCCGCGATCTTGGTGACGTCGATCTCGAAGGTCTGGGTGAGCTGCGCCGTGGTCTGCAGCGACTCCCGCGTCTTCGTGGCGGTGATCTGACGAATCCGGTTGGCCTTCTGCGTGGTTCCGCGCAGGTGGGCCAGTTCGGGGCGGACCCCGGGGTAGGCGGCTGCGGGAGCAGCGGCGGCGGCCGGTGCGGCAGCAGGCGCGGCAGCGGCGGCCGGTGCCTTCTTGGCCTCGGCGGCAGCGAGGACGTCCTGCTTACGGATGCGGCCACCGACTCCGGTGCCCGTCACCGAGGACAGGTCGACGTTGTTGTCCGTAGCGAGCTTGCGCACCAGCGGGGTGACGTACGGGGTGCTGTCTCCGGACGTGGCCGCGGGAGCGGGTGCGGCGGCTGCGGGAGCAGGCGCGGATGCTGCCGGTGCGGCGGCCGGGGCCGGTGCACTCTTGGCGGGCTCGGGCTTCGCGGGCTCCGGGGCGGGAGCGGGCTTCGCGGGCTCGGGGGTCGGCTCGGGCTTCGGTTCCGCGGCCGGCTTGGCGGCGGGCGCACCCGAACCGATGACGGCGAGCTGACCGCCGACGGAAACGGTGTCGTCTTCCTCGGCGCTGATCTCGAGGAGAGTACCGGCGACGGGGGACGGGATCTCCGTGTCGACCTTGTCGGTGGACACCTCGACGAGCGGCTCGTCCACGGCGACCTCGTCGCCGACGGCCTTGAGCCAGCGGGTGACGGTGCCCTCGGTGACGGACTCGCCCAGTTCGGGCATCTTCACGGCGGTGCCCTCGGCGGAACCGTTGCCGGATGCTGCGGGCGCGGGCTCGGCGGCCGGCGCCTCCGCGGCGGGAGCCGGCTCTGCGGCGGGCTCTTCGGCGGCGGGCTCTTCGGCGGCGGGTGCGGGAGCGGAGTCGGAGGCAGGAGCCTCACCGGCGTCGCCGATCACGGCAAGCTCGCCACCGATTTCCACGGTGTCGTCTTCCTGAGCAACGATCTTGCTGAGAACGCCGGCCACGGGAGACGGGATTTCCGTGTCCACCTTGTCCGTGGAGACTTCGAGCAAGGGTTCGTCAACTTCGACCGTGTCTCCTTCCTGCTTGAGCCACCGCGTGACAGTTCCCTCGGTGACACTCTCACCAAGCGCTGGCATCTGGACGGAGAAGGCCATGTCTTTTGACTCCTCGACAGTTGTGTTCGGGTTGTTGAATTTTGTCGACTTGTGGTCGTGAACCATTGTGCTTCGAGATGCACGTGTCTTGCGTCTACTTGCAGGTAATTCCGATTCGTCGTCACCCACTCGCTGTGTCGGCGCTCCACATCTTTCCATTGATCCGGCGGGCGTGTCCGCCGAGGGGCACCCGTCGGGGACTCCGGTGTGTCGCGACGTAATCGCTACCGGCCAGTAGTTTTCGTGTGCGGCGGAAACCGGGCGTTCGCTGGCAAACTTGGAGGACAGTCGCCGGCATCGTCGGGCGCACGCACTCGAGGAGGCTCGACGTGGGGTTGTTCGACCGATTCTCGCGGCCTCGGTCCGGCCGATCTCAGGCGTCCCCCGAGGACGCCGTGTATCTCGCGAACTGGACTCGCACGCACCTCGGTGTGGAGGCCTACGTGGAACCTCAGACGACGGTGACGGAAGTCACTGTCGTGCTCGTTGCGGCGGACGGCGAGTGGACCCGGCGCCGGGTGGGCGGTGAACGCGGCGCCCGCAAACTCGGCGAGGACCTCCGCATCCCCGTGTACGACGTCCGCAAGACGGGCTACCCGCAGCGGATGCGCGATCACGATGCGCGGCGCCGTATCGAGCGGAAGCGCGAGCGCGAGCGCGACCTCTAGGCGGCTTCGCCGCCCGTGCGCCTTTCTGGTTGTTCCAGCTACCCGAAAGGCGCACGGGCGCGGAGCGCCTACCCGTTGGCGGCGATGTCCTCGATCACCGCGATCATGGTGCGCACGGGCACGCCGGTGCCGCCGCGGCCGGTGTATCCCCACGGTCCCGACGAGTTGTACGCCGGTCCGGCGACGTCGATGTGCGCCCACTGGACGCCGTCGGCGACGAACTCCTTGAGGTACAAGGCCGCCGCGAGCATGCCGCCCCAGCGGTGGTTGGTGACGTTGGCGAGGTCGGCGACCTTCGAATCGAGGTCCGAGCGCAGTTCGGCGGGCATCGGCATGGCCCACGCGTTCTCCCCGATCTCCTGGGAGATGGCGGCGACCCGGTCGCGGAACTCGTCGGTGCCCATCACACCGGGCGTCCGGTTGCCCAGTGCCACCATCTGCGCGCCGGTGAGGGTCGCGGTGTCGATGAGGTAGTCGGGGTCGTCCTCGCACGCGCGGACGATGGCGTCGGCGAGGACGAGGCGTCCCTCCGCGTCGGTGTTGATGACCTCCACCGTGGTGCCGCCGTACTGGGTGAGGACGTCGCCGGGACGCTGCGCGGTGGACGACGGCATGTTCTCGGCCATCGGGACGGTGGCGGTGACGTCGACGGGCAGTCCGAGCTTGGCGGCGAGGACCACGGTAGCGACAACGGCTGCGGCGCCGCCCATGTCGGACGTCATGTTCTCCATGCCTGCGGCGGGCTTGATGGAGATGCCGCCGGTGTCGAACGTGATGCCCTTGCCGACGAGCGCGACCTTGGGGGCGTTCCGCTTCTTGGCTGAGTAGCTCAGCCGGACCAGCCGCGGTAGCCGGGACGAGCCCTTGCCCACCCCGAGGATGCCGCCGTACCCGTTCTTTTCGAGCGCCTTCTCGTCGAGGACCTCGACCTTCAGTCCGGCGTCGGTGCCGAGAGCCTTTGCGCGGTCGGCGAATTCGGCGGGGAAGAGGTGGCTCGGGGGAGTGTTGACGAATTCGCGCGCAGTGGCGACGGCGTCGGCGATTGCCGCGGAGCGCGCGAGGGTCTCCTTCGACTCCTTCGCACGCGGAGACGACACCAGCAGCTCCACCCGCGAGACAGGTTGTGCGTCCGGGCCGGGAGCGGATTTCGCGGACTTGAACTCGTTGAAGCGGTACGCGCCGAGGGCGAAACCTTCGGCTGCGGCACCGAGATCGAGTACGGACAGGGTGGTCGCGACGGTGCCGACGCCACTGAGTGAACGCGCCGCGGCGCCCGCGGACTTGCGGATCTGCTCGGCGTCGAGCTTCTCGGCCGAACCGAGGCCGACGGCCAGCACACTGTCGACCGGAAGCGTGTCGGGTGCCGGGATGCGGGTCGTCTCCTCCGCCTTGCCGGAGGCGCCCACCGCGACGAGCGTGTCGAGCAGATCGGTCAGCACCGATTCGTCGACGATGCCGTCGCCGAGCGCGATTTCGGGTCCGTCCGAGCTCGACGTCAACCCGATCACCAGCACGTCCACCCGCTTGCCGACGGTGCCGGCCAGGGCGAGTTGTGGTCCGAGGGGTCGGGCTGTGTGAGTGCTCACGGTGTCTCTCCTGCAGCGGTTCGGGATCGGGTGGTGTCGGATGGTCGACGTCCGTCCCGATGGTAGTGCTCGTCCGCCGTCGCCTACCCGGTGCGCCCGGGGGTCGGATAAGTTGAGGCCCATGACCGAGGAGCAGTTGTCCCAAGGCCCCGTCCACGCCGTTCACGTCGAACTCGGGGCCACGTTCGCTCCCTTCGGCGGCTGGGAGATGCCCGTCTCGTACGCCGGTGTCGTCGCCGAACACACCGCGGTGCGCGAGTCGGTGGGGGTGTTCGACGTCAGCCACCTCGGCAAGGCCCTCGTGCGGGGCAGCGGCGCCGCAGCCTTCGTGAACTCGGCGCTGACCAACGATCTCGACAAGATCGGCCCCGGCAAGGCGCAGTACACGCTGTGCTGCACGCCGTCGGGCGGAGTGATCGACGATCTGATCGCCTACTACGTGAGCCCCGACGAGGTGTTCCTCGTCCCCAACGCGGCCAACACCGCGGACGTGGTCGCGGCACTGGCCGCAGCGGCGCCCGAGGGCGTCACCGTGGAGAACCAGCACCGGGACTTCGGTGTGATCGCCGTGCAGGGCCCGAAGTCGGCGGACGTACTCACCGCCCTCGGCCTGCCCACCGACATCGAGTACATGGCCTTCGCGGACGCCACCTGGGACGGGGTTCCCGTCCGCGTGTGCCGCAGCGGGTACACCGGCGAGGTCGGGTTCGAACTGCTGCCGCGCTGGGAGGACAGCGAGAAGCTGTTCCGGGCCGCGGTCGAGCAGGTCCGCGCCCACGGCGGCCAGGTCGCCGGTCTCGGCGCCCGGGACACGCTGCGCACCGAGATGGGATACCCACTGCACGGGCACGAACTGTCGCTGGAGATCTCCCCGCTCGAGGCGCGATGCGGCTGGGCGATCGGGTGGAGGAAGCCGAAGTTCTGGGGCAAGGAGACGCTCACCGACGAGAAGGAGTCCGGCCCGGCGCGCACGCTGTGGGGCATCAAGGCGCTGGACCGCGGGGTTCTCCGCGCCGGTCAGACCGTGCTGCGCGACGGCGAGTCGATCGGCGAGACCACGTCGGGCACGTTCTCGCCCACGCTCAAGGTCGGGATCGCATTGGCGCTGCTCGACTCCGGAGCCGGCGTGTCGGCGGGAGACGAGATCGCCGTGGACGTCCGGGGACGCTCCCTGCGCGCCGAGGTGGTGTCGCCGCCGTTCGTGGAGATCAACACCAAGTAAGCGCCTGTCGCGGACGACCTGTCGGCCGTGGGGCGGCGGAAGGCGTTCGATAAGATCACGGGCATGACAGGTGTCACCGAGTTCGTTCGCGTCCCGCATCCCGCCCTCACCTCCGACGAGGTACGGCGAGAGATACTGGCGGCGCCCGGATTCGGTCGGTACTTCACGGACCACATGGTGTCGATCACCTACTCCACGGAGCTCGGCTGGCACGACGCCAAGGTGGAACCGTACGGGCCGCTCCAGCTCGACCCCGCCGCGATGGTGCTGCACTACGGGCAGGCCATCTTCGAGGGGCTGAAAGCGTACCGGCAGCCCGACGGCGGCATCTCGACGTTCCGCCTCGAAGCGAACGCCGAACGACTCGCGACGTCGGCGCGTCGTCTCGCGATGCCGGAACTACCGGAGGAGTTGTTCGTCAAGTCGATCACCGAACTGCTCGAGCTGGATCACGAATGGGTGCCCGCCGCCGGTGGTGAGGACGCGCTGTACCTTCGCCCGTTCATGTTCTCCACCGAGGCCGGACTCGGTGTGCGTCCGGCCGACGAGTACCGCTACCTGCTGATCGCCTCGCCCGCAGGCGCCTACTTTCCGCGTGGAGTGAAGCCGGTCAGCGTGTGGCTGTCGACGGAATACGTGCGCGCCGCACCCGGTGGCACCGGCGCCGCCAAGTTCGCGGGCAACTACGCGGCTTCGCTTCTCGCGCAGGCGCAGGCCGCCGACGAGGGTTGCGACCAGGTGGTGTGGCTCGACGCCATCGAACGGTCGTACGTGGAGGAGATGGGCGGCATGAACCTCTTCTTCGTGTTCGGCTCCGGATCCGACGCCCGCCTCGTGACGCCGTCCCTGTCCGGTTCGCTGCTGCCGGGTATCACCCGTAACTCGCTGCTGACCCTCGCGACCGACGCCGGTTTCGCGGTGGACGAGCGTCGGATCAGCACCGACGAATGGCGCACCAAGACCAAGTCGGGCGAGATCACCGAGGTGTTCGCGTGCGGTACGGCGGCGGTCATCACGCCTGTCGGCCGGGTCAAGTCGGCCGAGGGTGAGTTCACGATCGCCGACGGCGAGCCCGGCGAGGTCACCATGGCCCTGCGCGACACGCTGACCGGCATTCAGCGGGGAACGTTCGCCGACACCCACGGGTGGATGACGAAACTGCGCTGATCTCGGTTTCGGCGGTCGCTCAGAACGTGAGACCGATCGCCGAGGCGGTGACGGTGATCTCGAGCACGGCGCCGAGCACGTCGCCGTTGAGGCCGGCGAATCGCCGGACGCAGTGAGCCACCAGCAACGCGGTGAGCGTCAGCGCGACTGCCACGACGATCGGTCCCTGCCACCACGGCGAGGTGCACCACGCGGCCGCCGCGAGGAGCGGAACGGTCCAGGCGATGCCGGTCCACGGTGACTGGGTCTCGGCGACCAGTGCGCCGAATCCTTCCGTCGACGACGCGGGAATTCCGCGCCGGCAGGCGAAGACGACCGCCACCCGCCCGGCCGCCACGGCGACGGCGACGCACGCGAATTGTCCTGCGGCGGCCAGAGATCCGAACGCCAGTCCCTGGGCGCCCAGGCAGATCACCAGGGCGCACACCCCGAACGGGCCCGCGCCGCCGCTGTGCATCACCGCCCGCGCCCGCTCCGGCGGCCCGTAACAGCCGAGCCCGTCGACGGTGTCGGACAGACCGTCGATGTGCATGCCTCGGGTGGCGAGAGCGTGTGCACCCACCGTCATCAGGCCGGCGAGGGCGGGGGCGAGACCGGCGGACACGAGCGCCCACAGCAGCACCGCGGCCAGGACTCCCAGCGCGACCCCGGTCACCGGCGCCGCCCGGATCGCGCGGCGGCCCGACACGCGGTCCACGGAATCCGGTCCGCGCAGGGGGAGCACCGTCAGCCAGGAGAACGCGAGCAGTACGCCCGACACGGTCAGCCCGCGGTATCGGCGGCGGAGCCGGTCGCGGTGTCCTCGCCGTCGTCGGCGTCGCGGGTGCTGACTCCGGCCTCCGCGAACGTCGCCATCTCCGCGAGCGTGGCGACCGCGCCCTGCAGGATCGGCAGCGCGGTGACGGCGCCGGATCCCTCGCCGAGTCGCATGTCGAGTTCGAGGAGGGGGTCGAGTTGCAGGTGCTTCAGTGCGATCGTGTGGGCCGGTTCGGTGGAACGGTGGCCGGCCAGCCACCACGCGCGGGCGCCGTGCGCGAGTTCCTCCGCGACCATCGCGGCCGCGGTGACGACCACGCCGTCGAGAATCACCGGGGTCTTGCGGGCGGAGGCCTGGGCGAGGAAGCCGGCCATCGCGGCGAGGTCGGCGCCCGACACCGTACGCAGGAGCGCCACCGTGTCCCGGACCACCGGCCGGGCCCGGCGCATCGCGTCGCGGATCGCCGCCGTCTTCCGGATCCAGCCGGCGTCGTCGACACCGGTGCCCCGGCCGACCGCCGCCACCGGTTCGGTGTCCGTCAGCGCGGCGATGAGGACGGTGGCCGGCGTGGTGTTGCCGATTCCCATGTCTCCGGCGATCAACAGGTCTGCGCCGGAATCGATTTCGGAGTCGGCGATGGACCGTCCGGCCTCGATGGCCTTCAGTGTCTCCTCGTGTGTGAGCGCGTCCTCGCGGTCGATCGCCCCCGACGAGCGGCGGATCTTGAACGTCGACACCGACGGATCCGTGTCGCCGTCGACGGACAGGTCGACGACGCGCACGCTTGCGCCGGCCCGGTTCGCGAGAGCATTGACGGCGGCCCCGCCGCCGACGAAATTGGCGACCATCTGGGCCGTCACCTCGGGCGGATACGCCGAGACGCCGGTCCGTGCCACTCCGTGGTCGCCGGCGAACACCACCACGCGCGCCCGCGCGAACGGGGCGGGCGGGCAGACACCCTGGCAGGCCGCGGCCCAGCATGCGAGCGTCTCGAGACGTCCGAGCGAGCCGGCCGGTTTGGTGAGCTGCAACTGACGGGCCTCGGCCTGTGCGCGCACCCCTTCGTCGGGTGGGGTGACGGGTTCGAACCGACCGGGGTCGGTGCTCACGGACTCGCTGGTCACGCTTGGCCTCTCGCTCGAGTGGACACTTCTGCCCCGCACGCCTCGCGTGCGGGATCATCTTTCAAGGTCATGGTCAGTCCCGCGACGACGAGGACCACGCGATCGCAGACCTGGGCGAGCCGCGCGTTGAGGGAGCCGATCTCGTCGCGGAACAGGCGACCGGACCGGGTCTCGGGGATGACGCCGAGACCCACCTCGGGAGTCACCAGCACGAGTGCGCCGCGGTAGTCGCGGACGCTCGCGACGAGTTCGTCCGTGCGTGGGGTGATGGTGCCCCGCGGCGAGTCCCAGGCTGCGGCGCCGTCGAGTTCGACGGTGAGCCAGGTGCCGAGATCGTCGACGAGGGTGGCCGCGGCTTCGGTGGGGGAACGCAGTTGGTCGGCGAGGTCGAGCCGGTGCGCGGTCTCCACGGTGAGCCAGCTGCGGGGACGCCGATCGCGGTGCTGAGCGATGCGGTGTTCCCAGTCGTGGTCGTCGGGGTCGCGGTGACTGGTGGCGACGTAGCGCACCCGGCCCGCCCCGGCCAGGGCCTGGGTCAGTTCCTCGGCGTGAGCGGATTTTCCGGAGCGTGCACCGCCGAGCACGAGTGTTCGCGACGTCTGGTTCGGACGGCTCGGGCGGTCCGGGGAATCGGCGGTGGGCACGGAGGGAAACGCTACCAACCCACCGGAGTGGCAGTATTTTGACGAAGAACGTCAATTCCGCCACTGTTGGCGGGAAGTGAATGCGCGGAAAATTTCAGCCATGACCGAATTCCTCGTCCTCGTTGCACTTCTCCTCGTGCTGCATGCGGCCGTGATGTACGCCGGTCGGCACCTGGGTCCACTCCATCCGCGACTGCGGAAAAGCTACCGCGACAACTTCTTCCGACCGGCCGATCCCATGACCGACCTGTCCTACGACCGCGGCGCCGACCTGGGGCGGCTGCTCGCCGAGACGCACCGCGCGCCCCACAACTGACCGTCAGATGGCGTCGCCGGGGCGCACCCGCGGCTTGGGGGCGCGCAGCTTGCGGATCTGCGACGCACGCACGAACGCGTACCACCCGAGCTTGAAACCGCCGTCGGGGGTGTCCGGGAAGCGCTCCCGCACCTGATTGTTGATCTTGCGGCCCAGCCAGACGCCCTCGATGGCCATGAACATCATCATGATGAGCATGGCGAGCGTCACGATCGCCTGCAGCGCCGGGCTGACGAACATCGCCATGATGAGAACCAGGGCCAGCGGCATGAACAGGCCGACCAGGTTGCGCCGGGCGTCCACGATGTCGCGGACGTACGCGCGGACCGGGCCCTTGTCGCGGGGGAGGAGATACTTGTCCTCGCCGGCGAGCATGCGGGCGCGTCGCTCGGCGGCGGTGGCGCGTCGCTCCGCCGCGGCGACCTTGCGCTCTTCCTTGCTACCGCGGGTGGCCTTCTTACGGGCGCGTGCCTCTTTCGCCGTCAGGGGCGCGGGCGCGACCGGTCCGCGCCGCTTCGCCTCGGCGTCGCGTCGCTTGGGGGTCGGGCGGCCCTTGCCTGCCTGTTCGGCGGACTCCGCCTCCGGGGCCGTGGACGACTCGGCGACCTCGACGTCCCGCTTGTCTGAATTGTCCGAATCACCGCGGCGTAGCAATTTCACCCTTCCAGAGTATGGGAAGACGGCGCCGGGAGGAAAACCGCCCTCACATCGAAATGCCGGGTCGGGCCCGTCGCCATACACTTCGCCGATGCGAGTGATGATCGCACCGGACTCCTTCGGTGAAACGCTGACCGCCGTCGAGGCGACCGCCGCGATCGCGGCGGGATGGTCGGCCGTGCGCCCGGACGACCAGCTGATCGAGGCGCCGCAGTCCGACGGCGGCCCTGGGTTCGTCGACGTGGTCGCCGCTGCGGGCGGCACCGTCCGGACCGCGGTCGTGGAAGGGCCCCTCGGCGCCGACGTCACGGCCCGCTGGCTCCTCGACGGCACCGACGCCTACCTCGAATCCGCCCAGGCCTGCGGACTCGGACTGCTGGGCGGACCGCCGACGCCCCGCACCGCCCGCGACGCGCACAGCCGGGGCGTCGGCCAACTCGTGGTAGCCGCACTCGATGCCGGGGCGAGCAGAATCGTCGTCGGTCTCGGCGGCAGCAGTTGCACCGACGGCGGCCGCGGCCTCGTCGAAGCCCTCGCGCAGGGTTTCGGGAGCGCGGACGCCGCCGTCGCCCGCCTGCGCTCGGTGGAACTGGTGGCCGCGTCCGATGTCGAGCACCCGTTGCTCGGCGAGCACGGCGCCGCCCGCGTATTCGGACCGCAGAAGGGCGCCGACCCCGACACCGTCGCATTCCTCGAGGACCGGAACGCCGCATGGGCGGGACAACTGCAGCGGGTGACGGCCCGGGAGGTCGCCGCCGAGGCCGGCGCCGGCGCCGCCGGTGGCATCGGGGCCGCGCTGCTCGCCCTCGGCGCGACCCGAGAATCCGGTGCTCACGTGGTCGCGCAACGCACCCGGCAGGATCGGCAACTCGCCTCTGCCCAGCTCGTGATCACCGGGGAAGGCCGGCTCGACCAGCAGTCGCTGCGCGGGAAACTCGTGATCGCGCTTGCCGCTGCCGCCCGCCGGCGGTCGATCGCGACGCTCGTCCTGGCCGGGCAGGTGCTCCTCGACCCCGCGGATCTCGACAGCGCGGGCATCGACGACGCACTGTCGCTGGTGGACCACGCGGGATCGGTCGAACTCGCGATGTCGGACGCATACGCGCAGCTGAGAGACCTTGCCGCCGCCGCAGCCCGCGGATGGGACGGTGCGGCCGCAGGGCAGTAACCCGAATCCGCGACGTCGGATACCATGGACGTGGATCGATCTGCGGACGCTGCCGCAGGGAATGGAACCCGGGAATAAGTCGGGCGCGGAGTACCGTTGAAGCGCTCACGGGTTTGTTACGAACTACAGGGAGAGCCCATGACTGTGCAGAACGAGACCGCCGTCCACGGCGTCAAGATGACCGAAGCCGCGTCCGCCAAGGCGAAGGCGCTGCTCGATCAGGAAGGTCGTGACGACCTTGCACTGCGTATCGCCGTGCAACCCGGCGGCTGCGCAGGGCTGCGTTACCAGCTGTTCTTCGACGACCGGAACCTGGACGGCGACCTGATCGTGGACTTCGGTGGCGTCGCCCTCGCGGTGGACCGGATGAGCGCGCCGTACGTCGAGGGTGCCTCGATCGACTTCGTCGACACCATCGAGAAGCAGGGTTTCACCATCGACAACCCCAACGCGACCGGTTCGTGCGCCTGCGGCGACTCCTTCAACTGAGTCCCAGGCCGAAGTACAACTGAATCGACAAGTCTGACGCGGCGCCCACCGGCTGCCGCGTCAGACTTTTTTCGTGCCCGATCTCCACGTACCCGGGTCCCCGTGCTGCCGACTGATCATGGTGGTACCCCGGGGTACGGTGAGAAATCCCGACCGAACTCATCGAAAGGCATCCGCCCGTGACAATTGCGGTTACCGGTTCCATCGCCACCGACCACCTGATGCGGTTTCCGGGCCGGTTCGCCGAGCAGCTGCTCGCCGATCAGCTCAGCCACATCTCGTTGAGCTTCCTGGTCGACGACCTCGTAGTCCGGCGCGGGGGAGTGGGCGGCAACATCGCCTACGCCATGGGCGTCCTCGGTGGATCTCCACTACTGGTCGGGGCTGTCGGGGCCGACTTCGCGGACTACCGCCAGTGGCTCGAGAGCAACGGTGTCGACTGCACCGCCGTCCGGATCTCGACCACCGCACACACCGCGCGTTTCGTGTGCACCACCGACGAGGACATGGCGCAGATCGCGTCGTTCTACCCCGGTGCGATGAGTGAGGCCCGCGAAATCCAGCTGTCCGGTATCGCGCAGGACGCCGAAGCGCTCGAGCTGGTCCTGATCGGCGCCAACGACCCCGAGGCGATGATCCGCCACACCGAGGAATGCCGCCGGCAGGGAATCCCGTTCGCCGCCGACCCGTCGCAGCAGCTCGCCCGACTGAACGGCGACGAGGCATCGGCGCTGATCCGTGGCGCAAAATACCTGTTCACGAACGAGTACGAGTGGGGACTGCTGCGGCAGAAGACCGGACTGACCGAAGAGGAGATCCGCGCTCAGGTCGGCGTGCGCGTCACGACCCTCGGTTCCAAGGGCGTCGAGATCGTCGACTCCGAGGGCAACTGGACCCGCGTCGCCGTCGTTCCCGAGAAGGCGAAGGTCGACCCGACCGGTGTCGGTGACGGATTCCGGGCCGGATTCCTCCTCGCGCACAGCGCGGGCCTGAGTTTCGAGCGCTCCGCGCAGCTGGGGTCGCTGGTGGCGGTGCTGGTGCTGGAGACCGTCGGAACCCAGGAATGGACGTTCGACCGCGACGAGGCCGTCAAGCGCCTCGCGGACGCCTACGGCTCCACCGCCGCCGACGAGATCGCTGCCGTTCTTCCGTAGGAGGCGGCTCCGCCGCCCGTGCGCCTTTTTGGCAGCGCCAACGACCAAAAAGGCGCACGGGCGCGAAGCGCCTACAGCGAGACCGGATACGCCGGCTCGGCGATCTCCGGAACGATGCGGTTCTCCACGAAGATGCCGTGCCAGACCATGAAGATCAGCACGGTCCACAGGCGACGGCTGTGGTCGGACACGCCGTCCCGGTGGTCGTTCAGCATCTTCGCGATCGCCGCCTTGTCGAGCAGGTGATCGGTGCCCGACGCCGCGATCTGCTCGTGTGCCCAGTCGAACAGTTCGGTGCCGCGCAGCCAGTGCCGCAGCGGCACCGGGAAGCCCAGCTTCGCCCGATGGAGCACGTGCCCGGGCACGATGCCTTCCAGTGCCTGACGCAGCGCGTACTTGGTGGTGCTCTTGGTGATCTTCTGATCCAGCGGCACCTGCGACGCCACCTTGAAGACCTCGGGGTCGAGGAACGGCACCCGAAGTTCGAGCGAGTTGGCCATCGTCATCTTGTCGGCCTTGACGAGGATGTCGCCGCGCAACCACGTGAACAGGTCCAGGTGCTGCATCCGGGCCACCGGATCCCACCCCTGCGACTGCGCGTAGATCGGGTCGGTGACGTCGCGGTGCGTCCACTCCGGCCGGAAGTCGCGCAGGACGGCGCGCAACTGTGCGTCGTTGAAGCTGCGGGCGTTGCCGTAGTACCGCTCTTCCAGGGTCAGTGAACCGCGGTTGAGCAGGCTCTTTCCGCGGGTGCCCTCGGGGATGCGCTCGGACAGCTTCCCGGCGGCCCGCCGCAGTCCCTTGGGCAGGTACTCGAACGGCTTCAGCGAAATCGGCTCGCGGTAGATGGTGTAGCCGCCGAACAGCTCGTCGGCGCCCTCGCCGGACAGCACGACCTTGACGTGCTTGCGCGCCTCCTTGGCCACGAACCACAACGGCACCAGCGCGGGATCGGCGACGGGGTCGTCGAGGTACCACACGATCTCGGGGATGGCGGCGGCGAACTCGGACGGGCTCACCACCTTCACCACGTGACGCGCGCCGATCGCTTCCGCGGATTCGGCTGCGACGTCGACCTCGGAATAGCCTTCGCGCTCGAAACCGGTGGTGAACGTGATCAGGTTCGGGTTGTGCCGCATCGCGAGCGCCGCGATGGCCGTCGAGTCGATACCACCCGACAGGAAGGAACCGACCGTGACGTCGGCGCGCATGTGCTTGGCGACCGAATCCTCGAGCGCCTCCGCGATCTCGCGGTACCGGGCCTGCTCGGTGCCCGCGGCGAACGGACGCACCGGGAACGTGGGCGCGAAATAGCGGGTGATCACGGGTTCTTCGCCCGGCCGCACGCGCGCGAAGCAGCCGGACTCGAGCCGGCGGATCTGCTTGTGGAGGGTTTCCGGCTCCGGCACGTATTGAAGGACGGTGTAGTGCTCGACGGCCCGCGGATCGAGTTCGGTGCCGATGCCGATCAGGCTCGCCAGTTCCAGCAGGCTCTTCTTCTCGCTACCGAACGCGGTACCGCCGACGCCCGTCGCCAGGAAGAGCGGTTTGATGCCGAACGGATCGCGCGCGAGGAACAATTCCCGCGTCTCCGTGTCCCAGATCGCGAACGCGAACATGCCGCGCAGGCGGCGGACCGCGTCCTCGCCCCAGTAGTGGAACGCAGCGACGATGGCCTCGCTGTCGCCCTCTGTGACGAACTGCGCACCGAACTGCTCGGCGAGTTCGGCCCGAACCTCGAGGTAGTTGTAGATCTCGCCGTTGAACGTCAGCGCGTAGCGTTCCGGATTCTCCGCCGGACCCCACCGCAGGGGCTGGTGGGAGTGTTCGATGTCGATGATCGACAGCCGATTGAACCCGAAGACCAGGTGGTCGTCGTGCCAGGTCCCGTGCTCGTCCGGCCCACGGTGCCGCAGGCAGTGCATCGCCTGGTCGACCTGTGAGACGGCGTTGTCGCTGGTTTCTCCAGAGGTCAGTAGCCCGAGCAGTCCGCACACAGCGTCCGGTACCTCAATTCAGAATCTTGGAAGGCTCCACGAGGTGGAGTGGTCAGGGATCTCTGCCGGAAAGTATGCCGCAGATTGCCGGAGCGTCCGGTTCGGGCCGCCGGTGACGGTGCCCCCGGCGCGATCAGCGGCACCGCCGCGGCGTCGGCAGCGACACGTCGTCGCCCGACCCGAGGATGGAGAGCCGCCACCTTTGGTCTACGCTGCGTAGTAATTGGGCCTTCCCATCGGGTGTGCCCTAGTGGAATTTGCGGCGATCAGGAAGGCGTGAACGTGGCGCAAGGTCGGATCCTTCGGCGGGCAGGGTTGGCAGTATCTTTGGGCATTGCTGCCTTGCTGCTGTCGGGTTGTTCAATCGACAACGAGGTGCTTCGTTTCGGGTGGCCTTCGGGCGTAACCCCGCAGGCGCACCGCATGCGTGAACTGTGGACCTGGTCGGTCATCGCCGCCCTCGTCATGGGTGTGCTGGTGTGGGGACTCACCTTCTGGGCGGTGATCTTCCACCGTAAGAAGAAGGACTCACCCGAGTTCCCACGGCAGACGGCATACAACGTGCCGCTCGAGCTGGCGTACACCGCGGTTCCGTTCGTCATCATCGCCGTGCTGTTCTACTTCACGGTGATCGTGCAGAACCATGTCCTCGAGAAGGAGGACAACCCCAACGTGGTGGTGGATGTCACTGCGTACCAGTGGAACTGGAAGTTCGGCTACCGCTCCATCGACCTCGGTGAGGGTGGCGGCAAGTACGACGGCGTCGATCAGGAAGCGCAGGCTGCGGTCGAGTCCGCACCGGCATCCGAGGCGGAGGCCGAGGGTGAGCACGCTCAGCCCGGGCCGATCCACGGCAAGACCCCGCAGGACCTGTCCTACCTGCACTACGACAAGATCGAGACGATCGGCTCGAGCAACGAGATCCCGATCCTCGTCCTGCCGACCGGCAAGCGGATCCAGTTCGAACTGGCCTCGGCCGATGTCATCCACGCCTTCTGGGTGCCGGAGTTCCTGTTCAAGCGCGACGTGAACCCGAACCCGAAGGAGAACCACTCCGACAACGTCTTCCAGATCAGTGAGATCGAGAAGGAAGGTGCCTTCGTCGGGCGCTGCGCCGAGATGTGCGGCACGTTCCACGCGATGATGAACTTCGAGGTTCGCGCCGTGAGCCCCGACAAGTTCGCGCAGTACATCGAGCTGCGTAAGCCGGCGAGCGAGGGCGGCCGGGATCTGACCACGGCGGAGGCTCTGCAGGCCATCGGCGAGTCCCCGGTTGCGACGTCGACGTCTCCCTTCACCACCGATCGCGGCTACAAGCAGGCGAGCGGTGTCGAAGGTAACTGAACCTGCTGCTGATACCTCACTGACCAAGGACAAGTGCTGATATGAAGATCGAAGCCAAGCTCTTCGAGATCCTGACGGTATTCTTCATTCTCGTCGCGATCGTCTACGGCGTCTTCACCGCCGTTTCACGAACCGGTATCGAGTGGGCGGGTCTGACAGGCATCTGCCTGTCGGCGGGACTGACACTGATCATCGGAACGTACTTCCGGTTCGTCGCCCGTCGCCTCGACACCCGCCCCGAGGACTACGAGGACGCGGAGATCGCCGACGGCGCAGGCGACCTGGGCTTCTTCAGCCCCGGTAGCTACTGGCCGATCCTGCTCGCCGCTGCCGCCGCATTCGTCGCGGTCTCGATGGCGTTCTTCCAGCCGTGGATGCTCGTGGTCGCCGTGATTGCTGTGCTCGCGGCCGCTGCAGGCCTCGTCTTCGAGTACTACGTCGGGCCCGAGAAGCACTAGTTCCAACCACAGTCGGACAGCGGAGGCGCCGAATCCCATCAGGGTTCGGCGCCTCTGCTTTGTCGTCGGTCCTAGCCGGCTGGGTCCGCCGCGGCGGCGAGGAGTGCCGCCGCCTGATCGGACGCGAGTCGTACCGCCTCGGGAAACACGTGCAATCCGTGCGAGACCAGGGCGCCTTCGTGGAGCAGCATGATGGTGCGCGCGAGTGTCTCCGGATCGCGCACCGAGGCGTCCCGGCACACCCCCGTGAACAGGTCGAGCATCCACCGTTTCTGGCCGATGATGACCGCGTACGCCGGATGTGACGGGTCGCTGATCTCCGCGTGCGCGTTAACCATGCTGCACCCTTTCGCGCTGTTCTCCGCGGTCCACTCCCCGGACGCGTCGAAGATCGCCGTCAGGCGCCGCTCGGGGGAGTCGCCGACGGTGTCGAGGTGGGCTGCGAGGAATGCCCGCCACCGCTCGTCCCGGTCGGCGAGGTACTCGACCACGATCTGTTCCTTCGATCCGAAGCGGTCGTAGAGCGTCTTCTTCGTGACGCCGGCCTCGGCGGCGATGAGATCCACGCCGACCGCGTGAATTCCCCGCTCGTAGAAGAGGCGGCCGGCCGCGTCCAGCGCTCGCCTCGCTCCCGGGGTCAGTGCGACGCGTCGCGGGGACGGCACAGAATCCATGACAAAAGTATACAGATCGGTATAGGTTGGAGAGGTATACCGATCTGTTTACTTGGGTGGTGGTCAGTTGTGAATGCGTTTCTCGCCGTGCTGTTCGTCCTGTGCTGGAGCTCCGGCTTCATCGGGGCCAAACTCGGCGCCGGGGACGCGTCCCCCCTGACGGTTCTGACCTGGCGGTTCCTGCCACTCGCCCTGGCACTCGCCCTGGCGGCCGCGCTGTTCGACCGCGCACGGTGGCGTGGACTCGGGTCCCGAGCGTTCGGTCGTCAGGTGACGGTCGGCGCGCTGTCGCAGACCGGATATCTGCTGACCGTCTACCAGGCGATCGGGCTCGGCGTCTCGACCGGTACCACCGCGCTGATCGACGGCACCCAGCCCCTGGTCGTCGCCGTACTGGCCGGCCCGCTGCTGGGGCAGTACGTCGCGCCCCGGCAGTGGTGGGGGCTGCTGCTGGGACTGGCAGGGGTTGTGATCGTCACCGCAGGCGACGCCACCTCTGGGTCCGGCGTGTCGTGGTGGGCGTATCTCGTGCCGTTCGCCGGGATGCTGTCGCTGGTGGCCGCGACCTTCCTGGAGAGTCGCTCACCGACCGACACCGACCCCGTCGTGGCCATGACCGTGCACTGCGCGACCAGTGCCGTGCTCTTCACCGCCCTCGCCGCGTGCGCCCGACAGGTGTCGCCACCGCCGACGGCATCGTTCTGGTGGTCGGTGGCCTGGTTGATCGGCCTGTCCACGTTCGGCGGCTACGGCCTGTACTGGCTCGTGCTGCGTCGGAGCGGGGTCACCCGGGTCAATGCCCTGATGTTCCTGATGGCACCGGTGACGGCGATCTGGGGGACCGTGATGTTCGGCGAGCCGTTCGGAATCCTCACCGCGCTCGGTCTACTTCTGGGACTCGGGGCGGTCGCGCTCGTGTTCCGCGCACAGCCGCGGGGGAGGGGAGCGGGCAAGCCCACAGACGAGCAGAGCCCCGAACCGGAAGTGGTTCGGGGCTCTGCTCGGTTGCGGAGGTGAGGCTAGTGGGCCTCGCCGTTGCCGGACGATCCGTTGCCGGAAGCCGACGAACCGTTGCCGTGGGCGCGGTCCTGGTACTCCCGCAGCATCGTGAGCTGCTCGTGCTCGCCGTGGTGCAGGGCGTGCTCGAGAGCCAGGCTCTCCTCGACCGGGTCGGCCGTGACGAGGCTGCCGGAACCGGGCTTGCCGGCGGAACCGAGCTTGTTCATCTTCTTCGGGACGGTCGCACCCTGGTACTCGAGCGGGATCGGATGACCGTGGTCGTCGACCGGGCCGAGCGGCTGGTGGATCTCGATGTACTGGCCGTTCGGCATCCGCTTGATGATGCCGGTCTCGATGCCGTGCTCGAGGACCTCACGGTCGCTGCGCTGGAGACCCAGGCAGAACCGGTAGGCCACGAAGAAGGCGATCGGAGGCAGCAACACCATGCCGATGCGGCCGATCCACGTCATCGCGTTCAGCGAGATGCTCAGGTGGTACGCGATGATGTCGTTGATGCAGGAGATCGTCAGGACGGCGTAGAACGCAATCGCCATCGCACCGATCGCGGTACGCACCGGAACGTCACGCGGACGCTGCAGCAGGTTGTGGTGAGCGTCGTCCTTCGTCAGGCGCTTCTCGATCCACGGGTAGGCGATCAGCACCGTGAACACCAGACCCATGATCAACGCGACAGCGAACACAGACGGAATGGTGTAGCGGTCGAACAGGTAGATGTCCCATGCCGGCCACAGACGGGCCAGGCCGTCCGTCCACATCATGTAGATGTCGGGCTGCGAACCGGCCGACACCTGCGACGGGTTGTAGGGGCCGATGGTCCAGACCGGGTTGATCTGCAGCACGCCACCCATCACGGCCAGAACACCGAACGTGATCGCGAAGAACGCGCCCGACTTGACGGCGAACACCGGGAGGATGCGCACACCCACGACGTTGTTCTCCGTGCGGCCGGGGCCGGGGAACTGCGTGTGCTTCTGATACCAGACGAGCGCGAGGTGACCGGCGATCAGGGCGAGGATGATGCCCGGGAACAGCAGGACGTGCGCGACGTACAGGCGCGGGATGATCAGGTCGCCGGGGAAGTCGCCGCCGAAGATCAGCCAGTGCATCCAGGTGCCTGCGATCGGGATGCTCAGCGTGATGCCGGAGAACGCGGCGCGCAGGCCCGTGCCGGACAGCAGGTCGTCGGGGATGGTGTAGCCGAAGAATCCCTCGAACATGGCCAGGATCAGCAGCAGGCAGCCGATGACCCAGTTGGCCTCACGCGGACGCCGGAAGGCGCCGGTGAAGAAGATGCGCATCAGGTGCACGACGATCGACGCCGCGAACATCAGCGCGGCCCAGTGGTGGATCTGACGGACGAACAGGCCGCCACGGACCTCGAACGAGATGTTCAGCGTGGTCTCGTACGCGCGGGACATCGTGACGCCGCGCAGGGGCTCGTACGCACCGTTGTAGACGACGTGCGCCATCGACGGATCGAAGAACAGGGTCAGGTAGACACCGGAGATCAGCAGGATGACGAAGCTGTACAGCGCGATCTCGCCGAGCAGGAACGACCAGTGGGTGGGGAAGACCTTGTTGATCTGCCGCCGCATTCCCGCTGCGAGGTGGTAGCGCGAGTCCATCGCTTCGGCCTGGCCGGTGGCCATCGCGCTCAGTTTGGACGGTTTGTTGTCGGTCACGGTCGACGCTCCCAAAATGCCGGGCCGAGAGCTTCGATGTAGTCACCCGTTGTGACTAGGAAACCCTCTTCGTTCACTGTAATAGGCAACTGCGGAAGTGCACGAGCGGCCGGACCGAAAATCGGCTTTCCGTAGGTCAGCGCATCGAACTGCGACTGGTGGCACGGGCAGAGGATTCGGTTGGTCTGCTGTTCGTACAGGGAGGTGGGGCAGCCGAGGTGGGTGCAGATCTTCGAGAAGGCGAAGTAGTCGCCGTAGTTGAAGCTCTCCTGGCCCTTGCGCTTGGTGACCCGTGCCGCGTCCTCCGTGCGGAGGCGGATGAGCATGGTTGCGTTACGGATGCCGCGCAGCGCCTCGAGCAGCGCGTCGTGGTCGCCGCGATCGGACTCACGGAACGGGAACACCGTTTCCATGGCGCCGGCGTCCAGGTCTTCCGGGCGAACGAGGACGACGTCCTCGGGGCGACCGGTGTCGCGGCGCAGGTAGATGGTTTCACCCTCGTAGCGGGGGGTCCATCCCGACACCCACAGCGGGGAGTCGTCACGCTTGGCCCACGGGTTCTTGATCAGACCACCGAGGGGCATGACGGACATGATGCCGAGGGCACCGCCGCCGAAGATGAGGGTGCGCTTGAGGAGCTTGCGGCGTCCCAGCGTCGACGTGTCGAACGAGTCGCCGAGTTCCGCGACGATCGTCTTGCGGTCGACCTCGGACGATCCACCGTCGTGGCGGTCCTGGATGGACACCTCTTCGGGGATGAACTTCTTGGTGAACTGCACCGCACCGACACCGAGGCCGAGAATGGCGAGACCCATGGTGAGGCCGATCAGCGGCGTGTACAGGCTGTAGGCCGAGTAGTGCTCCTCGCCGGCGCCTGCGTACTCCCAGGGCCAGAAGAGGTAGATCGCGATGAACGCGATCGCGGAGATGCCGGAGAGGGCGAACCAGAAGGCGACCGACCGCTCGGCGCGCTTCTCGGCCTTCGTCCCCGGAACCGCCCAGCGGTTGCGGCGGAACGCGACGTCGACGTGGTCGAGGTTGGTTCCCAGCTCGACCAGTTCGTCGCGGCTCAGGTTCTCGAGTTCTGCATCCGTGTACTTCTTTGGCGTGGCGCCGCCCGGCTGGCCAGCGTCGCTCATGACCTTGCTCCGATCCACAGTGCTGCACCGACGACAGCGATGATTCCGATGACCCACATGGCCAAGCCCTCGGAGGCGGGACCGATGCCGCCGAGTCCGTAGCCGCCGGGCTGCTTCGTCTCGCCTGACGACTTGATGTAGGCGATGATGTCCTTCTTCTCCTCGAGGGTCAGCTGACGGTCCGAGAACTTGGGCATGTTCTGCGGGCCGGTGACCATCGCGGTGTAGATCTGCTGCTCGCTGGCCGGGTCGAGGACCGGCGCGTACTTACCGGACGAGAGTGCACCGCCGCGTCCGGTGAAGTTGTGGCAGGACGCGCAGTTGAGGCGGAACAGTTCGCTGCCGCGTCCGATGTCGCCACCGCGCAGCGAAGACTGGGCGACCTCGCCGTTCTCGTCGCGAATGACCGTGGGGCCGCCGCCGTTGGCCTGGACGTACGCGCCGATGGCGTCCGTCTGCTCGGCGTCGAACTTGACGGGCTTGCGCTCGACCTGGGCCTCGTTACGCGAGGCAGGCATGCGTCCCGACGACACCTGGAAGTAGACGGCGGCCTCGCCGACACCGATCAGGCTCGGGCCGCGGTCCTGCACACCCTGCAGGTTCGCGCCGTGGCACGTGATGCACGAGGTGTCGTACAACTGCTTGCCCTCGCGGATCAGTGCTGCCTGATCGTCGGTGGCGGTGGCCACCTGCGGGGTCGGCGTCAACGCGGACGCGAGGAAACCGGCGCTGACCAGTCCCATCATCAGGACCAGGGCGCCCGTGACGCGCCTGCGGAGCTTCCGCTGGCGGCGTGCCTTCGCGGCAGACGCTGTGGTATCGGATGCGGGAGGGGGGGATGAACTCATCTGTATCCCTTTGGTATGTCGGGACGGACTGGACGTCAGGGGGCTGCCTGGGGCGTTCAGCTGATCAACGGATGAAATAGATCGTGGCGAACAGACCGATCCACACGATGTCGACGAAGTGCCAGTAGTACGAGACGACGATGGCGGCGGTGGCCTGGGCGGGCGTGAACTTGCTGACCTTGGTGCGGGCGATCAGGAAGACGAACGCGATGAGGCCGCCGATCACGTGCATGCCGTGGAAGCCGGTGGTCATGTAGAACACCGAGCCGTACACGCTGCTGGAGATCGAGGTGCCGTGCTCGACGAGGTGGATGTACTCGTAGGCCTGTCCGAGGACGAAGAACGTGCCCATCGCCAGGGTCAGGAGGTACCACCGGCGGAGGCCGAAGACGTCGCCGCGCTCTGCCGCGAACACACCCATCTGGCAGGTGAACGACGAGGCGATCAGCACCAGCGTCACCGGTACGGCGAGGAACAGATTCAGCTCGGTCGGCTCCGGCGGCCAGTTCCCATTCGCCTGCGCTCGCGCCACGAAATACATGGCGAAGAGCCCTGCGAAGAACATGAGCTCACTTGACAACCACACGATGGTGCCAACGCTGACCATGTTAGGTCGGTTCAGCGAGTGCACGCGTTGGGTGATTGCTGATCCTGAAGTCCCTACTGCGCTCGTCACAGACAGAAGTATGACGCTTCGTCGTAAGAGACGACTACCCGGGTCCACCCTCGGCGCGTAGACGCGCCCCGGTTGTCCGATTCTCCCTGCTGACAGCCTGGTGGCGGACCGTGAAAGGGTGGAGTCATGCGCTCTCGTGACAACAGTACGGGGTGGCTGCGGAGGCTGTTCGGCAGTCGGCAACCGGCCCCTCTCGATCAGGATCGGCACGACCTCGTGGTCGTCGCCTCGAGCTTCGACGACGTGGAGGCGTGCTCGACCGCGCTCGACCGCGCCGCCGCCGAGGATCCGCGGTGGGACGCCGACGCGGAAGCGGTGCTGCGGCACCATCTGAGGCTGCCCGCGTCGTCGGTGGCCGACGCCGTGTCGATCGCCGCCCAGGACGGCTACCGACCGCAGAATCCGGACAGGCAGGCATCCCCCGGCGAGGACGGTGCGACGGTCGGACTCGTGCTGCAGCGAGTCCAGATCCTCGACGCGCTGCACTGTTCTCAGGAACGGTCGAGAATGGCCGGGCTGGCGCAGCGACTCGGTGGCTCGGTCGACGGCTGGGACGCGACGCAACCGGCGCGCGAGTCCGATCCGTCCGGTGACTAGGCTGCCAGGACCGGATCCGCCACTAGTACAAGGGGACACGACGATGCAGAGCCCGACTGCTCAGGGGACGAACGACGGTGTGCGGCCGGCACGCACGTGGCCGTCGGTCCTCGGCACGCTCACCGACGGACGTGACCTCTCGGTGGACGAGGCGAAGTGGGCGATGGACGAGATCATGTCCGACAACGCCACGTCCGCGCAGATCGCGGCGTTCGGTGTCGCCCTGAAGATGAAGGGCGAGACACCGGAGGAGTTGCGCGGACTGGCGGACTCGATGCTCGGGCACGCGCGCAAGGTCCCCGTCGACGACGACGTCGTCGACATCGTCGGAACCGGAGGTGACCGGTCCAACACCGTGAACATCTCCACGATGGCGTCACTCGTGGTCGCGGCGTCCGGCATTCGCGTCGTCAAACACGGAAACCGGGCGGCGTCCTCCAAGAGCGGCGGGGCGGACGTTCTCGAGGCGCTCGGGGTGAAGATCAATCTCGGTCCCGACGAGGTGGCCCGCTGCGTCCGGGAGGTCGGCATCGGTTTCTGCTTCGCGCCGGTGTTCCATCCCGCCCTGCGCTTCGCCGGCGCGCCGCGCAAGGAGATCGGCATCCCGACCGTCTTCAACGTGCTCGGACCGCTCACCAATCCGGCGCGTCCGCGGGCCGGCCTCATCGGCTGCGCGTTCCCGGGCCTGATCTCGGTGGTGGCCGGTGTGCTCGCGCAGCGCGGCAACTCGGCGCTCGTGGTGCGAGGTGACGACGGCCTGGACGAGTTGACGACGTCGACGACGTCGACCGTGCACATCGTGGCGGACGGGGCGGTGACCACCCGTCAGCTCGATCCCCGGGACATCGGGATCGCGCGGGTGTCGCTCGACGAACTGCGCGGCGGCGACGCCGAGGTGAACGCGGCGGTGGCGCGGCGACTCCTCGCCGGTGAGACCGGACCCGTCCGCGACGCGGTCCTCCTCAACGCCGCGGCGGCGATCGCGGCGTATCGGGGACTCGGCGGCCGCACGCTCGAAGACGCGTTGTCGGACGGACTCTCGACGGCGGCACAGTCGATAGACAGTGGAGCGGCCGCGACGCTGCTCGCGCGGTGGGCCGAACTCACGTCGGGCCTTTCCACCAGCAAATAGTCGGCGGAACTATTCGCCGATCGAGAAGCCCGCTTCGACATCGGCGCTGGAGTAGGACTGGAACGCGATGTGCGTCGCCGTCCGGGAGACGCCGTCCACCTTGTTGATTCCCTCGGTGACGACCTCCGCGATCTTCGCGTGGTCCCGAACCCGCACGATCCCGATCAGGTCGACGTCGCCTGCGCAGGAATAGACCTTGTCGACGCCCTCGATGTCGGCGACCGCCTGAGCGGTCTCCGGGATGCGGTGGGCTTCGGCGTGGATCAGGACGATGGCGTTGATCATGATCGCCAGCCTAAGCGGTGGTCGGCGGAACTCGGCGCGGGTGGTCGGGTCTCGGCGTCCCGTGTCGACGCGCTCCCCGCTCGCGCGAGTGCGCACCACTCGGACCAGGATCCGGCGCCCCGTGCGGGCTCGCACCAGCCCGCGGAGGCGCTGACGATGCGGGTGTCCTCCTGGTCGAGCCAGCGCGCCAGCAGCCCGGCCTCCTCGGGGGACGCGCCGCGAAGCGGAGTTGCGTCGGGAACGACGGTTTCGGCGGTGAGCACGAGCGCATCGACCACCGGCATCGGATGGATTCCGCGCCGGGCGCAGCCCGCGGACGCGAGTCGCCCGGAACGGATCACCGCGAACTCCCAGCCGCCGGTGACGGCCGGGCGAGCGGCCACGAGCTGATCGAGGGCGGTGAGGGCGGCCAGGCGCTGCATTCTGCGCAACGCGAGGACGACCTCCGCGGTGCGATCACGCAGGCGTGCGGCGTTCTCGAACAACTCGCCGGCGGCCAGCTCCTCCACCCGTGCGCGCATGCGGTGCAGCGGGGCGTCGTCCAGGCCGCGCAGGAACTGCCGGAAGAGTTCCGGCCCGAGACGGTAGGCGTCCTCCGTCATGCGGTCGTGGACGGACGCCGGGCAGCGTCCGAGTTCGCGGGGCGGGCACTGCGGACCGTGCTCCCTTCCCTTCGGGATGCGGCTCGTGCACGTCCGGAGAATGCAGTACTCGGCGAGGACGTCGGCGACGTCGACTGCGGTCGAGCGGGACCGGAACGGACCGAGCGAGTCGGCGGTCGGGGTACGCACCACCGACAGCCGGGGGAATGCCTCCGCGGTGAGCGTGATCCACCAGCCGCGTTTCGGGTACTTGGACCTCCGGTTGTACGGCGGCGTGTGCGCGGCGAGCAGCCGGAGCTCGCGCACACCGGCCTCGAGCGCATGCGCGCACTCGACGTGGTCGATCCGGGTGGTCAGGGCCACCATCTCCTTCATCCGTCCACGCGTCTCGGAGCCGGTGAAGTAGTTGCGCACCCGCCGGCGCAGATCGGTCGCCGTGCCGACGTAGAGGACCTCGTCGGACGGTCCGCGGAACAGGTAGACGCCGGGAGCGTGGGGGAGATGGCTTGCGAGTGAGCGTTTCGCCCGCTGGTGTGAGGAGACGTCGGGCAGGTAGTCGACGAGTTCGGTGAGACTGTGCACCCCCTGATTGCCGACCCTCGCGATCAGGGCGTGCAGGACGTCGACGGTGGCACGGGCGTCGTCGAGTGCCCGGTGGGTCGGAGTGGTCCCGACGTCGAACAGCCGGGCCAGCGACGACAGCTTGACGGACGGCGCTTCGTCGCGGCTGAGGACGCGCCTGGCCAGTTTGACGGTGCAGAGCACGGTGAACTTGGGCCAGGGGGTGTCGGTGGCGGACGCCGCGGCTTTGAGGAAGCCCGTGTCGAACGGGGCGTTGTGGGCGACGAGCACGGCCCCGCGTGCGAACTCCAGGAACGCCGGCAGCACTCGCTCGATCCGGGGGGCGTCGATCACCATGGCGGTGGTGATGCCGGTGATCTCCACGATGTGCGGCGGGATGGACCGTCCCGGGTCGACGAGAGTGGCCATTTCGGCGATCACCTCGCCTCCGCGGATCTTCACGGCGCCGATCTCGGTGATGGCGTCCTCACCCGGTCGTGCACCGGTGGTCTCGAGATCGACCACCACGAACGTGGTGTCCCGCAGTGGGGTGTCGAGCTCGTCGAATCTCAGCTGTTCGGGTACACCGGGAACACTCACGGATCGGAGCGTATGGACGGGCACCGACAGAACCGCCCGGAGAGCCCGGAGAGACGAGGATCACATTGCCCGTCTCGGGCGGCGGTCGCGGGCGGTGCGAGGGGCGGCCGCGGGGCCGCGAACGAGGGATTCGCGTGGGGCGGCGGTCGGTTGTTGCGGGTCCGGCGCGTGCCGCGGGTTCGGTCCGCGGCACCCCGTTGAACAGCAGGAACACGGCGTGGGGAGAAATCGGGGAGTCGTGAGGGTCCGCGAAATGCCTACTCCCGCTGTCGGAAAGAGATCGGAAACAAACCGCTTGTTATCCAGTCGTTACCGAATGTGGGTATCGCGCGCCCGCAAAGCCGGAATCGGCCCAAACGGACACTTTCCGCGTGTTCCGGTCGACATCGGGGTATTCCATTTCGTAACCTTCCTGAGACCTAGCGGAGTCTCGCAGCCCCAACACCGGGGCAGCATCGCTAGTCACCGCCTAATCGGCCACTCGCGAGAGCGGTCGTACCGGGAACCCAAGTTTCTACTGGGGTGAATCCCGCCGGGACGTCCTCACGCACCGGTGGGTAGGGCTGATCTTCCCAGCCCGAACCCGTCAGCTAACTCGGTCGGCGGATGAATGGAAGAAACGGAGCACCCCTTTCGTGGCGTCACAAGTTTCCAAGCGGAGTGTGCGACGGGCAGTCGTCGCCGGCGCGCTCGCAGTCGGAGCGCTCACCGCTACCGCGGCCCCCGCGGCCGCAGATCCCGTCACCATCCCCGGAGTCGGAACCTTCGAGATCCCGGGTGTCGTCATCCCGCAGATCCCCGGTGTCCCGAACCTGCCCGCGCCCCCGGCGCCGGCCAGCACCGCAGGTGACAAGGCCGTTCAGGCTGCTCAGACCAAGCTCGGCTCGCCGTACGTCTACGGCGCCGCGGGCCCCAACTCGTTCGACTGCTCCGGCCTGGTGCAGTGGGCGTTCAAGCAGGCCGGACTGAACCTGCCGCGTACCAGCTACGCGCAGGCAGCGGCAGGCACTCCCGTGTCGCAGTCCGATCTCCGCCCCGGCGACGTGGTCTCCTTCTACGGCGGATCGCACTCGGGCATCTACGCCGGCAACGGCAACGTGATCCACGCCTCCACCGAGGGTCAGCCCGTCAAGTTGGCGCCCATCGCGTCCATGCCTTTCGACGGCGCACGCCGCTACTGATCCACACACGAGGCGAGGCATCCACCGAGTCGAGGGCGGGGATGCACGGGGTAGCTTCGTAGGATCTCGCACGACCATCGAGGGTGGGTTCGAATCGCGATTCGAACCCACCCTCGATGTCGTTGCGCCCCAGGTAGGCAGCGAGTCGTCCACTCGCCGGTGGTCCCCGCCACCGTTCGTGACATGGGTGGACACAAACGTATGCCATTCCGTAACCTATCCGAGACCTTGCGAAGTCTTGTCGCGCCAACCGGGCGGCAACGCGGGTCACCACCTCTTCGGCACTCCACGGTCGCCTCGGCCGCGGAAATCCCTGAGCCACGCACCGGACACCCGACCCGGCTGGTGGAGATCGACGATCGGAGAACTGCATTTCCGTGGCCTCACACAAGATGAAGCGCTCCCTGGGCAGCGTGCTGACAGCCGGCGTGCTATCGGTGGCGCTCGTGTCGCTGCCCGCGATCCAGGCGGGTGCAGACCCGGTCACCACCAACCCGACCGAAGCACTGACGAAGCTCGGTGACCTGTCCCGGCAGTCCGAGCAGACGTCGGAAGCACTCCACAACGCGCAGATCGATCTCGAGGCCAAACAATCGGCGCAACGCGACGCCGATGCCAAGCTTGCGGCCGACCAGGGTGTGCTCGACGCCGCCAACGCGCGCGTCGCCGTCTTCCAGCCCGTGGTGAACAAGCTCGCCACCGCCAACTACCAGGGCGCACGGACCAATCGCCTCTTCGCCGTGATGGTGAGCGATTCGCCGCAGCAACTCCTGGACCAGATGTCCGCTCTGGACGCCATCTCCAACGACACCCGCAATCAGGTCGCGCAATTCCAATCGGCAACGTCGGAAGCCACCGAGGCGGCCGAGGCGTCGAAGAAGTCCGCTGATGCCGCGCGGTCCGCGACCGAGCAGGCCAAAGCCGTGAGCGACGACCTGCAACGCAAACAGAGCGACCTGCAGGCGCAGATCGCCGACGTGATCAAGGCATTCGGAGATCTCACCGGCGCCGAACGCGACCAGCTGGCGGGGACGCCCTTCCCGCCCGGCTTCGACCCGAACACGATCCTCGCGCACCTCACCCCCGGCTCGGGCACGAGCGCGCTGCAGGCAGGCATGACCCGCATCGGCGACCCGTACGTGTGGGGTGCCACCGGTCCGGACGAATTCGACTGCTCGGGACTCGTCGTGTGGGCGTACAAGCAGATCGGCAAGACGCTGCCGAGGTCCAGTCAGGCGCAGGCCAGCGGCGGCACCCCGGTGTCCCGCGACGCCCTGCAGCCCGGCGACGTCGTCCTCTTCTACAACGACGCGTCCCACGTCGGCCTCTATGCCGGAAACGGCAACATTCTCCACGCCTCGACGTTCGGTGTTCCGGTGAAGATCGAGTCGATGGCGAAGTTCCCCTTCTACGGGGCGCGCCGCTACTGACGGCGACCGTCCGACAGCGGCGCCCGGGCGTGCTCATACACTCACCGGCGTGCCCGCTTCAGACCCGTCTCCCGCAACGGATCCGACCTCGCGCCGTCAGGCGCGCCCGTGGGAGCTGGCCGCACTGGCCGGACTCGTTCTCGCCGTCGTCGTCGTACTCGCACTGACCGGGTTCTCCCGGACCGAGCGGGCAGCCGACGGGGCCGTCGGCGCCGTGCAGGCCGACGCCGAGGCGCGTGCGGCAGCCGTCCAGACGCTCCTCGACACCTGGGCGTCGGCCGTGCGGACGAACGACGCGGCCCGGCTTGCCGGTCTGATGGATCGGGCGGCGGCACCGGGATTCCTGGCCGCCGAGACGCGGCGGGCGGGCAACGTTGCCGGGGTGGAATTCTCGGACTGGGGCTACGAGATCGCCGAGGGAGCCGAGACAGCGGTGCCGTCGAGTCTCGTCGACGCGATCCGGGCCGATGAGGTGTGGGCCCCCGCCGTGCAACTCCGCTACGCGATCGCGGACGAGAGTCCCACCCGCAAACCGGTGTCTCTCGTCGTCGCCCGGCGCGGCGACCGCTGGGCACTCGTCAGCGACAGCGCCACCGTGGACGGCGAGCGGCGGACCTGGCGCGGACCGTGGGATTTCGGACCCGTCGTGTCGCGCCGCGTCGACACCGGTGACGGGCGGACGTCGGTGGTGCTCGGACATCCCGAGAACGCCACCATGGTCGACCGGCTGGCGGACGAACTCCCCGCCGCCGTCGTCAACGCCACCCAGCTGTGGGGTTCGAACTGGGCGGGCCGCGCGCTCGTGTGGGTCGCGGGATCGCAGGACGAGTTCACGGCTCTCGTCGGGCCGAATCACGACGGACGCGACATCGCCGCCGTCGCCATCTCGGACGCCGTCGACCCCGACGCCGCCACGGTCACCGGACAGCGAATCGTGTTCAGCCCCGCGTCGGCGGACCGGCTGACCGAGATCACCCGGCGCGCGATCCTGCGGCACGAGCTGATCCACGTGGCGGCACGCGCCGAGACGGTGGACCGCTCGCCGATGTGGGTGCTGGAGGGCTACGCGGAGTACGCGGCCTACCGGGGGACCGGCGAGGCCGAACGGCAGATCGCGCCGGCACTGACCGCGCAGGTGGGTGCCGAGGGTCCGCCGACCGAGTTCCCCGAGGACACCGACTTCTCCGGGTACGGACAACGCGGTTCGGTCGCCTACGAGACGGCGTGGTCGATCAACGCCTTCGTCGCGGAGCAGTACGGTGAATCGAGGCTGACCGAGCTGTACCGGACGCTGGCCGTGGGAGAGGCCGATCCGGAAACGGTCGACGGGCGGCTGTCCGACGTCCTCGGCGTCGACGCCGATCAATTCCGCGACCGCTGGACCGACTGGGTGGGTGCTCACCTGGGGTGACCCTGCGTCGGTCGCCGCACGGTCCACCGCCTACGGTGATCACATGCGCCGAACCCTGTTGGTGACGAACGATTTTCCGCCGCGACCCGGCGGAATTCAGTCGTACCTGCACACCTTCGCCAAGCACCTGCCCGCCGACGACCTGGTCGTCTACGCCCCGCGCTGGCGCGGCGACTCGCACATCAAGTTCGATGCGCGGCAACCGTTTCAGGTCCTCCGGCACCCCACCACCTTGATGGTGCCCACACCGTTCGTCGCCCGCCGTGCCGCCACGTTGCTCGCCGAACACGACTGCACGGGCGTCTGGTTCGGCGCAGCCGCCCCGCTCGCGCTGCTGAGTTCGACGCTGCGCCGCGCCGGGGCGGAACGGGTGGTCGCGAGTACCCACGGGCACGAGGTCGGCTGGTCGATGCTCCCCGCCGCGCGACAGGCCCTCGGACGGATCGGCGACCGGACCGACGTCGTCACGTATGTCAGCCGGTACACGAGGGGCCGCTTCGCGTCCGCGTTCGGCGCGAGTGCCGCGCTCGAACACCTGCCGCCGGGAGTCGACACCGACCTGTTCACCCCGGACAGCGGCGCGCGGGCCGAACTGCGGTCCCGCTACGGGCTGGGGGAGCGGCCGACGGTCCTGTGCCTGTCCCGTCTCGTGCCCCGCAAGGGCCAGGACATCCTCATCAAGGCGCTCCCGGGCATCCGCGAGCACATCGACGGCGCCGTGCTCGTGATCGTCGGCGGCGGCCCCTACGAGGACCGCCTGCGCTCGCTCGCGCGCTCGGTCGGGGTGGAGGACCACGTCGTGTTCACGGGCACGGTGCCGTCCGCCGAGCTGGCGGCGCACCACACGATCGCCGACGTGTTCGCGATGCCGTGCCGCACGAGGGGCGCGGGACTCGACGTCGAGGGCCTCGGCATCGTCTTCCTCGAGGCGTCCGCCACCGGTGTGCCGGTCGTCGCCGGACAGTCCGGTGGCGCCCCGGAAACGGTGCGGCAGAACGAAACCGGCATGGTCGTGGACGGCACGTCGGTGGCCGAGGTGGCGCGTTCGGTGATCTCGGTCCTGTCGGACCGCGACCGCGCGGCCGCGATGGGGGCGGCCGGCCGCGAATGGGTCAGGGCGGAGTGGCGATGGGACGTGCTCGCCGCCAAGCTCCAGGCACTGCTTGCATGACCGCCCGTGAGTACTTGTCAACCGCCCGCGGTTGACAAGTACTCACGAGCCCGGAGGGCACTATTTGGCGTAGATGGCGGCGATGTCGTCGGCGAAGCTGTCGTGCACCACGTTGCGCTTGAGCTTCATCGTCGGCGTGAGCTCGCCGGTCTCCTCCGTGAAGTCGACGGGCAGGACCCGGAACTTCTTGATGGCCTCCGCGTGCGACACGAGCTTGTTGGCCTCCGCGACGGCCTCGTCGATCTCGGCCGTGAGGTCGGCGTCGGCGAGCAGATCCGCGACCGTCGTGCCTGCGGGCTTGCTGTTGCGCTCGTTCCACGCGGGCAGCGCGTCGGCGTCGATGGTGATCAGCGCGCCGATGAACGGCTGCTGGTCTCCGACGACGATGGCCTGGCTGATCAGCGGGTGCGCACGCAGGTGATCCTCGAGCTGGGCGGGGGAGACGTTCTTGCCGCCCGCTGTGACGATGATCTCCTTCTTGCGGCCGGTGATGGTGATGTACCCGTCCGCGTCGACCGATCCGAGGTCGCCGGTGTGGAACCAGCCGTTCTCGATCGCGTCGGCGGTCGCGTTCTCGTTGCGCCAGTAGCCGCTGAAGACGACCGGCCCCGACAGCAGGATCTCGCCGTCGTCGGCGATGCGAACGGAATTGCCCGCCAACGGCTTGCCGACCGAGCCGACCTTCTGCTCGCCGATCGTGTTGACCGCGAACGCCGCGGACGTCTCGGTGAGGCCGTAGCCCTCGTAGATCGTGATGCCGATGCCGCGGAAGAAGTGGCCGAGGCGGGCGCCGAGCGGGGCGCCGCCGGAGATCGCCAGCTGGCACTTGCCGCCGAGCGCCGCCCGCAGCTTCGAGAACACCACCTTGTCGAACAGCGCGTGCTTGGCCTTGAGCACCAGCCCCGGCCCGCCCTTGTCCTGAGCCTCGCTCCAGGCGATGGCCGTCTCGGCGGCGGCGTCGAAGATCTTGCCCTTGCCCTCGCCGTGGGCCTTGGCCCGGGCGCTGTTGTACACCTTCTCGAACACACGCGGCACGGACAAGATGAAGTCGGGGCGGAACTCGCCGAACGTGGGGACGAGGTTCGGGATGTCGCTGGTGTGTCCGAGTGCGGCGCCGGCGTCGAACGACGCGATGCTGACGGCGCGCGCCAGGACGTGCGCCATCGGCAGGAACATGAGGGTGCTGACGCCGGGCGTCTTCAGCAGGGTGCCGAGACTGGAATCGAGGATGCCCTTGGACTCTGCGATGAGGTTGGAATGCGTGAGCTGGCAGCCCTTGGGCCTGCCGGTGGTGCCGGAGGTGTAGATGAGGGTGGCCGGATCGCTCGACTTCAGCGCGGCCACGCGGGCCTGGACTTCGGAGTCGGGTACGTCGGCGCCCAGTTCGGTCAGTTCCTCGACGACGCCACGGCCGCCGTCGGACACCTCGATCTGGTAGACGCCGCGGAGCGCGGTCGCCTCGGCGGCGACGGCCTTCACGGTGGCCGCGTGCGTCGCGTTCTCGACGACGAGATCGATCGCGGCGGAGTCCTCGAGGATCCACCGGACCTGCTCGGCGGAGGACGTCTCGTAGATCGGGACGGTGACGCCGCCCGCTGCCCAGATCGCGAAGTCGACGAGGGGCCACTCGTACCGGGTGGCCGACATCAGTGCCACCCGGTCGCCCTGTTGGACGCCGAGGGCGATGAGACCCTTGGCGACCGCGGTGACCTGAGCCGCGAACTCGGCGGCCGTGACGTCGGTCCAGCGTCCGCCGATCTTGCGCTTGTACACGACCAGCGTCGGGTCGGCCACGGCGTGGGCGAACACCGAGTCGACCGCGGACGCGTCCTCCGCGATCGTGAACGACTGTGGCGCGCTGAACTCGGGCACGAAAACCTCCGACACTGAAGATACTGACGAGTAGGATTGTGGTCCCAACTTTAGACCTTCCCCCGCCCGGCCTGCTTCCAGGCCGAAGAAGGGTGGTCAGAGCCCTGCCGGCGAGGTGCTGCGGAACCCCGCGGCCACCGTCGGCGGCGGTATGTGAAGCTAGTCGCCGTGAGCAGCATTCAGGTCGCAGACCAGACGTTCATCGCGGCCCCACCACAGCAGGTCGCGGCGGCGATCGCCCCGCCGGCCCGCTGGCGCCGGTGGTGGCCCGATCTCACTCTCGCCGTCCGCGAGGACCGGGCCGAGAAGGGCATCCGGTGGACGGTGGCCGGATCCCTCACCGGGACGATGGAAGTGTGGCTCGAGCCGGTGCTGGACGGGGCGATCGTCCACTACTTCCTCCACGCCGAACCGGCCCGCAGCGAGGGCACCCCCGATCTGGCCGCACTGAACCGTCGCAGGCGCGTCGAGGGAAAGGTCATGTCCTTCGAGGTGAAGAAGGAACTCGAGGCCGGTCGCGCTGCGGGAGAACCGCCGTCCTGAGGCAGATCCGGCCGCGCGGCTGGGTCGGCATTGTGTCAGGGCGCCGAGATCGTGTGTGATAGTCGGGCACAACACAGACATACGACACCGGTAACGGCGTGGCCCCGCGATCGACGAGCGGGTCGGCCAGGCGAAAGGAAGCGTTCACTCCATGCCCGAGAGGACCAAGAGGTCGATCAGTATCGAGGCGCCGCCCGCCCGGGTGATGGATGTGATCGCCGACTTCGACGCGTACCCGGCGTGGGTGGCCGCAGCGAAGTCCGTCGAGGTCATGGAACCCGGACAGGGCGGCCGGGCCGACCGGGTGCGGTTCGTGCTCGACGCGGGCATGGTCAAGGACACGTACGTACTCCGCTACGACTGGGCTCCCGACGGCAAATCGGTCAGCTGGGAGCTCGAGTCCGGTGAGATCCAGAAGTCGCAGTTCGGTTCGTACGTTCTGGAGGACGAGCCGGGCGGCGGCACCACCGTCACATACGAGCTCACCGTCGACCTCACCATTCCGATGATCGGCCTGTTCAAGCGCAAGGCGGAGAAGGCGATCACCGACACCGCGCTCAAGGAACTCAAGAAGCGGGTGGAAGGCTGAGCAGCGAGGGTCGTGCCGGACCTGCGCGGGTCCAGTTCTTCGTAGGGAAGGGGGGCGTCGGGAAGACGACGCTCGCGGCCGCGACGGCGCAGGCGGCCGCAGAGGCGGGAAACCGGACTCTCCTCGTCTCCCTCGACCAGGCGCACTCCCTCGCCGACGTGATCGGGATCGCCGCCGCCCGGGACCTCGTGTCCGTCACCGACACCCTCGACGTGCTCGAACTCGACACCCTCACGTTGCTCGAGAACAGATTCCGGAGTCTGGCAGCGGTTCTCGCCGCCGCCGGATCGCACGACCACGGTGCCCAGCTGTCGGCGCTCGAACCGGAGGAGCTGACCGGGCTTCCCGGCGTGCAGGACGTGCTCGGGCTGCGCGAGATCGTCCGGTTCGCCACCGAGGGCGACTACGACGCCGTCGTGGTCGACTGCCCGCCCACCGCGGACTGCCTGCGGACGCTCGCCGCGCCTGCAATGGCCCTCGAGTACATCGAGCGGGTGTGGCCGCAGCACCGCCGCATCGTCGCGCTCCTGGGTTCCGATCCGCGCCTCGTCATGCTGGTGACGCTGATCGAACAGGTCGTCGCCGCGGTCGGCGAGGTCCGGGAGATGCTCGCGAACCGGGCGAAAACCACTGTGCGACTAGTGACGACGCCGGAGCGGGTGGTGCTGACGGAGACCCGGCGCACCGTGGCGGTGGCCGCGCTGTCCGGCCTGCGCATCGATGCGATCCTCGTGAACAACCTTCTGCCGCACTTCGATTCGCCGGCAGGACACGACGATCCCGGTGTGGCATGGTTGATCAGGCGGCGAGCCCTGCAGCAGCGGGTGCTCGCCGAGCTGACCGCCTCCGCGGGCGCCACGGTGATCCTCTCGGTGACCCGGTCGGTGACGGAGCCGGTAGGGTGGGCCGATCTCGGCGGAATCGCCCGGGAGTTGTATGCCGACGACACAGACGCGGTTGCGGTGTTGGGGAAAAACCCGCCTGCAGTGCGGGTGGGGCTGGAATCGGGGGCCGGTGTGGATTCTGTGTACACGATGCGGATGTATCTTCCGCTCGTGAACCCGTCGACCCTCACGTTGGGTCGAGTGGAGGACGACTTGGTCGTGGGAGCTGAAGGGGTGCGCCGCCGGGTCCGCCTCGCCTCGGTCCTGCGCCGGTGCGTCGTCGCGGGCGCAGAACTCGACGGAAGCGATCTGGTCGTGCGCTTCACGCCCGACCCGCAGGTGTGGCCGGTATGAACGACGACCACGCGCAGCTCGTGGCAGAGTTGCGGGCGCTCGCCGAGACCGCACTGGACCGTCTCGAGCCGATTCTCCAGCGCGCGGCGGCGCCGCACGCCCCGGCGGACGCCGAGGGTGCAGTGCCCGGAACCGGGCAGTGGTCGGGGTGCACATGGTGCCCGGTGTGCGCACTCGCGGCCCTGATCCGCGGTGAGCAGCACGACCTCGTGACCCTGCTCGCCGGCCAGGCGTCCGTGCTGATCGCGGTGCTGCGGCAGGTCCTCGACGAGCATGCCGTTCACGACACCCCGGACCCCGGCGGCCCCGACACTCCGGAACCCGGCCCGGGCGGTGGAACGCCCGAACCGGACGGCGGCTCGGCGTTCGAGCCGATCACGGTCACCATCAAGCATTGAGCGTGCTCAGCGCGGACCGGATCGCCGGACTCGTGCACGTCGGCGATCCGGCATGGGCACAATCATCTCCATGAGCACAGGCACGGGCAGCGAACGTGGCGGCAGCGCGGCGCTGACCATCGGCATCGACGTGGGTGGAACGAGCATCCGTGCGTCGGTGGTCGACTCGGCCGGTGAGGTGCTCGACTCGCTCCAGTCGCCGACCCCGGCGTCGGCGAAGGCACTCGAGAACGGCCTGGACCGCGCGGTCCGGGAGCTGTCCGCGCGGCACGACGTCGCCGCGGTGGGGCTGGCGGTCGCCGGGTTCATCACGCCCGACCGCACGACGGTGCGGTTCGCGCCGCATCTGCCGTGGGTGGGTGCACCCGTCGGCCGGGACCTCGGGCAGCGTCTCGGTCTCCCGGTGATCCTCGAGCACGACGTGAACGCGGCGGCCTGGGCCGAGCACCGGTTCGGTGCGGCCGCAGGCGGCCGGAACGTGGTGATGCTCGCGATCGGCACGGGTATCGGCGCGGCGCTCCTCGCGGACGGCCGGCTGTACCGCGGCAGCCACGGCGTCGCACCCGAACTCGGCCACATCCAGGTGGTCCCCGACGGGCGCCCGTGCGCGTGCGGCAAACACGGCTGCTGGGAGCGGTACTGCAGCGGGACGGCCCTCGTCGACACCGCGATCGAACTTCTGGCCGCGGATCCGGCGACGTCGACCGTCCTGGCGCGGGAGGTGGCGGTCGATCCCGGTGCGCTGACGGGCCGGCGGATCGCGGGCGCGGCACAGGACGGCGATCCACTGGCACTGGAGACCATGCGGGAGTTCGCCCGTTGGCTCGGCGTCGGCCTGGCGCTCATCGGGGACGTGTACGACCCGGATCTCGTCGTGATCGCCGGTGGGGTCGCGAGTTCCTCACCGCTGTTCATCGACGAGGCCCGCGAGCACTACGCGGCGCTGTCGACGGGGGCCGGGCACCGGCCGCTCGCCCGCATCCGGCCTACCCAGCTGGGGGAGGCGGCGGGCATGATCGGAGCGGCGGAACTCGCTCGGGCCGTCCTGCCCGATCGGGTGGGTTGACGTCCGGCCTACTGCTGTAAACCCGCAGAGTGTGATGCTGTGCGGGGTTCCCGGGCGTGTGTAGCGACCCTCACCCACCCGAAGTAGAGTCGACCCGAACGAAGCTTGGGTTGTGAACGGGAGGGACGCCATGTGGTACTGGCTCTTCAAGTACGTGTTTTTGGGGCCGGTTCTCTGGGGGCTGGGTAGGCCGACTGTGGAGGGTACGGAGAACATTCCGGCGGAGGGTGGCGCCATATTGGCGAGTAACCATCAGGCCGTGCTGGATTCGTTCTTCCTGCCGTTGCGTGTGCCGCGGAGGATCACTTTTCTCGCAAAGAGCGAGTACTTCACCGGGACGGGACTCAAGGGCGCTTTCCAGCGCTGGTTCTTCTCGGTGGTCGGCCAGGTGCCGATCGACCGGACGGGCGCGGACGCCGCGCAGGACGCATTGAACGCCGGGTTGCGCGTCCTCTCGCAGGGCAAGCTGCTCGGCATCTACCCGGAGGGCACCCGGTCGCCCGACGGCCGCCTCTACAAGGGCAAGACGGGCCTGGCCCGCATGGCTCTCGAATCCGGTGTGAAGGTCATCCCGGTCGCCATGATCGGAACGGAGAAGGTCAACCCGATCGGCTCCCGGGTGTGGCGTCCTTCTAAGGTCACCATCCGCGTCGGTGAGCCCATCGACTTCTCGCGGTTCGAGGGCATGGGCGGCAACCGTTTCGTGGAGCGGGCCGTCACCGACGAGGTCATGTACAAGCTGATGAAGCTGTCGGGTCAGGAGTACGTCGACATCTACGCGGCGACGCTGAAGAAGAAGGCGCCCGCCGCCGACGCCTCGGTGGCCGATGTGGCGCCGGCGAGCGACGCGACCACCGTCACGCGACTGCCGGACACGCGGGCGAGCTGACCGCCGCGACCTCTCAGCCGACGGGGACGGTGAGATCGTCGGAGGTCTCCGACCGATCGTCCTCGTCGGACTGTGAGGGGCGGGTGCGGAACGCGACGATCGCGACCAGCACCACGGCGAGTCCCCACCACACGTACGACGACGCCAGGAACTGATCCCACAGATTCCAGTGGGTTCCGCTCCAGCGGCCCACCCCGAGTTTCCAGTGCGCGGCGAGCCTCACGACGACGACGCCGGCCACGGCCGTGACCGCCAGGGCGACACTCCGGCGGCGGTAGGCGAGGACCCCGAGCACGAGGATCACCGGCACCGACCACACCCAGTGGTGCGACCAGGACACGGGGGAGACGAGCAGTCCGAGAACGGCGTTGAGTCCCAGCGCGAGCGCGGTCTCGCCGGACCGGAGCGCCCGCGCCATCGCGAGAATCACGAGTGCGAGAACCACGACGCTCAGCAGCAGCCAGAACGGGGTGCGCACCGAGTCGCTCAGGCCGAGCCGGGCCAGCACACCGGTGATGCTCTGGTTCGCCGGATACGCCGGGGTGCCGATCCGATCGGAATCGAAGAGGGTGTGCGTCCAGTAGGTGACGGAGTCGTTCCACGTCGCGATCGCGCCCACTGCGCTGAACGCGAGGAAACTGACCCCGGTCACGACGGCAGAGCGGAAGTCCTTGCGCACCAGGAAGTACAGGATGAACACGGCGGGCGTCAGCTTCACCGCCGCCGCGAGGCCGATCAGCACGCCGCGCGGCCACGGCGTCTTCTTCGGCAGGCAGTCCGCGGCGACCAGCAGCATAAGCAGGATGTTGATCTGCCCGTAGTCCAGGGTCGACGAGACGGGTTCGAGGGCCATCGACACCGCGAGCGCACCGAGGGCAGTCCACACCAGCGTGGTGCGGGGTGCGATGCCCAGCGAGTCGAGCGTGACGACGAGAACACCGAACAACGCGATCAGCGACAACACCGTCACGACGGTCCCGGCAGTCGCCAGCGACACCGTCGACAGCGGACTGAAGACGACGGCGGCGAGCGGCGGGTACGTGAACGGCAGGAAGTTGCCCATCTGGGTGGCCGGCATCGACCCGTATAGGGTCGGGCCGTGCAGGAACACCGAACCGCCCAGGCGGTAGACGTCGAGATCCAGCCGGTAGTAACTGCCGAAGTCCCGCAGGCCGGGCAGTCCGAGCAGGTTGTAGGCGAATCCGATTGCGAGCCCGGCGAGGACGAGGACTCGGACGACGAGACCTCCGATGCGGAGATGCAGAGGCACCCGCGGGGGGTCGATCAGGTCCGCGACAGGGGCGGCGGACTGTCGACCGTCGGAGGTTGCGCGCACCGAGGCCTCCTTCACGAGGTAGGGGTGGATCCGGATGACGCCAACGGGTGAGGCATAGTTTGCGGGCGTGCGTTACTTCTACGACTGCGAGTTCATCGAGGATGGTCGCACGATCGACCTGGTGTCGATCGGGGTGGTCGCGGAGGACGGACGTGAATTCTACGCGGTGTCCACCGAGTTCGATCCCGACCGCGCGGGCAAGTGGGTGCGCAGGAACGTGCTGCCGAAGCTGCCGCCGCCGTCGTCGCCCCTCTGGAAGAGCCGCGCCCGCATTCGCGACAACCTCTACGCGTTCCTGATTCCCCGGCCCGGCATCGTCCCCGAACTGTGGGCGTGGGTGGCCGCCTACGACCACGTCGCCCTCTGCCAGTTGTGGGGGGACATGACGGAGCTGCCGCAGTCGCTGCCCCGGTACACGCGGGAACTCCGCCAGTACTGGGAGGAACACGGCAGCCCGGCGCTCCCACCTGCACCGGGGGACGCCCACGACGCCCTCGCCGACGCCCGGCACAACCTGGCGAAGTTCGAGGCAGTTCGGGCGGCGCGCTCACTCCGGTGACCTGACTCGCCATCGCTCCGGTCGAGCGAATATCCTGTATGGGTGAACTGGACTGTCGACGTGCCGATCGACCGCTTGCCCGAACTCCCGCCGCTGCCCACCGAGATGCGTGAGCGCCTCGATGCAGCGCTGGCCAAGCCCGCTGCCCAGCAGCCGCAATGGCCCGAGGGTCAGGCCGCCGCGATGCGGACGGTCCTCGAGAGCGTGCCACCGATCACGGTGGCCAGCGAGGTCGTGGCCCTGCAGGAGAAGCTGGCCCAGGTCGCGCGCGGCGAGGCGTTCCTCCTCCAGGGCGGTGACTGCGCCGAGACGTTCGCCGACAACACCGAGCCGCACATCAAGGGCAACATCCGCACCCTGCTGCAGATGGCCGTGGTCCTGACGTACGGAGCGAGCCTGCCCGTCGTCAAGGTCGCCCGCATCGCCGGCCAGTACGCCAAGCCGCGGTCGTCGAACGTGGACGCCCTGGGCCTGCAGTCGTACCGCGGCGACATGATCAACTCCCTCGTCGCCGACGAGGCCGTGCGCGCCCACGACCCGTCGCGGCTCGTGCGGGCGTACGCGAACGCCAGCGCCGCGATGAACCTGGTCCGCGCGCTCACCGGCGCGGGCATGGCCGACCTGCACAAGGTGCACGACTGGAACCGCGAGTTCGTGGCGTCGTCGCCGGCCGGGGCCCGGTACGAGGCACTCGCCGCGGAGATCGACCGCGGGCTGCAGTTCATGAACGCCTGCGGCGTCACCGATCCCAGCCTGCACCACGCGCAGATCTTCGCCAGCCACGAGGCGCTCGTCCTCGACTACGAGCGCGCGATGCTGCGCCTCGACAACGACGACGACCACGCCAAGCTGTACGACCTGTCCGCTCACTTCCTGTGGATCGGCGACCGCACCCGTCAGCTCGACGGGGCGCACATCGCGTTCGCCGAACTCGTGTCGAACCCGATCGGCTTGAAGATCGGACCCAGCACCACACCGGAGATGGCGGTCGAATACGTCGAGCGCCTCGACCCCACCAACAAGCCGGGTCGCCTCACCCTGATCTCGCGGATGGGGAACAACAAGGTCCGCGACCTGCTGCCGCCCATCATCGAGAAGGTCCAGGCCACCGGTCACCAGGTGATCTGGCAGTGCGACCCGATGCACGGCAACACGCACGAGGCGTCCACGGGATACAAGACCCGCCACTTCGACCGCATCGTCGACGAGGTCCAGGGATTCTTCGAGGTCCACAACGGTCTCGGCACGTACCCGGGCGGCATTCACGTCGAACTCACCGGTGAGAACGTCACCGAATGCCTCGGCGGCGCGCAGGACATCTCGGACCTCGACCTGTCGGGTCGCTACGAGACGGCGTGCGACCCCCGCCTGAACACCCAGCAGTCGCTGGAACTGGCGTTCCTCGTCGCGGAGATGCTGCGCGGCTGATCGCCCGCATCATTCGGACCCTCACTGCCCTGCACCTGCGGGGTCAGGGCAGTGAGACCAGGGTGACCGTGCTCCCGGGCTTCACGAGATCGCCGCTGCCCGGGTTCTGGCTGATGACGAACGACCTGTCCGTGTCGGTCACCGAACGCACCTTGACGTCGAGTCCGAGACGGCTCAGTTCGTCCCGCGCGGATCCGACCGTCCGGCCCAGCATCGACGGAATTCGCACCGCATTCGACACACTCAACGTCACGCTGGTACCCGCATTGATGCTGGTGCCCGCCTTCGGGCTGGTGGCGATCGCGTCCCCGGCGGCGACGTTGCGGTCGAAGTCCGTGGTGACGTCCTGCACGACGATGCCCACCGCCTCGAGTGACGCGCGGGCCTCGGCTTCCGACATACCCTTCACGTCGGGAACGTCGACCGGCGGTGCACCTTTGCTGACGATCAGTTTGACCGTGGAACCGGTCGCGAGCTCGGTACCCGGTGCCGGGTCGAGCGCGGCCACCGCACCGATCGGGACCTTCGCGCTGAACGCCTGACCACCGTCGACCGGGGTGAACGTGCGGTTCCGCAGTTCCTGCTCGATTCCGGCGCGCTCACCGCCCGCGGGCAGCGGCGGGACCGTCGGCCTCCCGAGGGAGACGAGAAGAGCCACCGTGCCGTCGCGGGAGATCCGCGAACCGCCGGTGGGATCGGTACCCAGCACCGTGTCGAGCGCAGCCGTGTCGGAATACTGCCCCCGGATCTCCGTCGACAGACCGGCCGCTTCGATCGCCGTCACCGCCGCACCGCGATCGAGACCGTCGGTGGTCGGGACCGCGGTGAATCGGCCCGAACCCATCCACCAGCCACCGAAACCCACCGCCAGGGCGAGCATCAGGATCACGAGAAGCCACACGATCGTGGTCCGGCGCGACCGCTGCCGTTCGGCGGCGAAGTCGGGGTAGTGATAGCCGTCGTCGGGTTCGTCCTCCACCCCGAACGACGGTTCGTCGATCGGCGGGCGCGGAGTCTGGGTGGTGACGACCCGCGTGTGCTGGACACCGGGCTGCGCCGGTAGCGGGCTGGGCGGCGACAGCGGTGCGGCGGGGGGAAGGTGCACGGTGGGCGGTGCGGCGGGGCCCGGCGGCGCGCTCAGGGGAGGCGCGCTCGCGGCGGCCGCGGCGCTCAGGTGCTGCGCCGAGCGTCGCGGGGCGGGCACCCGATAGGCGGGCAGGTCGAGCGCCGCAGCGATGCCGCGCAGGGCCGAGCCCATCTGCTCGGCGTTGGCGAAGCGGTGCGACGGTTCCCGGTGGGTGGCCTCCGCGACGAGTTCGTCGAACTCGGGCGGGACGCCCGCGATGAACGAACCCGGCCTCGGAACGTCCTGGTTGATCCGCTGGTAGGCGACGGACAACGACGTGTCCCCGGTGAACGGGGTCCGTCCGGTGAGGAGTTCGAACAGCAGGACACCGGTGGAGTAGACGTCGCTGCGGGTGTCCGCGATCCCGGACGTCACCTGCTCCGGCGACAGGTATGCCGCCGTGCCCAGAATCACACTGTTCGACGTGGTGGTCGACGCGGCGGCGGCCCGCACCAGACCGAAGTCGGCGATCTTCACCTCACCGCCGTCGGAGATCAGGATGTTCTCGGGTTTGATGTCGCGGTGCACGAGACCGGCCCGGTGGGCGACGGCGAGCGCGTCGAGAACCGGGCCCGCGACCGCGGCCACCGCGTGCGGCGGCATCGGCCCGCGTTCCCGGAGCAGTTCGCGGAGCGTTCCGCCGTCGACGAGTTCCATCACCAGGAACGCGTGCTCGCGGTCGTGCCCCTGGTCGTAGACCGCGACCAGCGACGGGTGCTTGAGTCGTGCGACCGAGCGGGCCTCGAACTCGAACCGGGTGACGAACGCCGGGTCGGCCGCGAACTGCGGATCCATCACCTTGATGGCCACCGGACGGTCGAGACGCGTGTCGAGCCCCCGGTAGACGGTGGACATGCCGCCACGCGCGATCGTGGCATCCACCCGATAGCGCCGGTCGAGCAGCTCGCCGATCAAACGTTGACCTCCATCGTGCACAGTGTCCGTTCCCCCGTCAGTGCGCGTGGCCCGGCCACGCGCCCCTCAATCGTAGCCAGCGACACCGACCGGTAGCGCCACGCAGGAAGCGACCAGATAACGTTAGGGGAGTGAGTGCCATCCCTTACTGTGACGATGTCCTGGACCCTTCCGTCTCGCTCCTCCAGTTGGTGGACGTCGCGAAGAACCTCGGTGTGGCCGTCACTCGTGTGCAGCAGCTTCTGCGCGATCAGCAGTTGATCGCCGTCCGACGCGACGGCGTCCTCGGTGTTCCCGAACTCTTCTTCGGCGAGACCGGCGAGACCGTGAAGTGGCTGCCCGGTCTCATCGCCGTGCTGCACGACGGCGGATTCAAGGACGAGGAAATCCTGCAGTGGCTGTTCCGTGAGGACGACAGCCTCCCCGGCGCACCCGTCCAGGCCCTGCACGGCGACCTCGCCCGCGAAGTGATCCGCCGCGCTCAGGCGATGGGATTCTGACCGCCGGTCACCACGCTCGGCCACGGGCCGGCACCGCGAGCCGGGCGAACTGAGGCAGCGCCGTCGCCCACCGGTGTCTCCGGGACACGGTGGCGCGCCGGTCGAGAACCCGGTAACCGCCTCGCTCGATCTCGTCGAGAATGCGGGAATACAGCACGAACGCGGTCCGGATCCCGGGTTGCACCCGTCGGTCCAGCATCGCGATGCCCGGTTCCGCGTCCCGGTACACGGAACGGGTGATCGAGATCAGGTGGGCGAGAGCCCGCACGATCCGCTGGTCCGTCGTGCCGCTGCGACGACTGTGCGCGAGTAGTTCGGTGTCGACACCGAACGCGGCCAATTCGTCGGCCGGGAGGTAGACCCGGCCCCGATCCAGGTCCTCGCCGACGTCGCGAAGGAAATTGGTCAGCTGGAACGCCTCACCGAGAGCCGCAGCGTGTGGTTCGGCATCGGCGGCGGGCCCGGTGGTTCCGAGGACGGGCAGCATCTGCAACCCGATCACGACCGCCGATCCGTACATGTAGGTCCGGAGTTCGGTCATGGTGCCGTACTCGGCCCGATGCTCCGCGGTTCCCGGAACATCCATCCGCATGGACTCCAGGAACGCGAAGAAGTAGTCGTGGGGGATGTCGAACGAAGCCACGGTGTCGAGGAACGCGGGAAGGACCCGCTGCATCTCCGGTGCGCACGCAGCCGGCCCGACCGCGTTCCGGTCGGTGAAGCCGAGTCGCAGTGCCGCGTCGATCCGATCGAGTTCGGCGGCGCAGTCGCCGGCCGTCCGACCGGCATCGACGTCCACGATGTCGTCGACCGTGCGGGCGAACCCGTAGAGGGAATGCACAGCGGCCCGGCGGCGCACGGGAAGCAACCGGGTCGCGAGATGGTAGGTGCGACCGTGCTCCGCCGTCACCGCGCCGCAGAACCGGTAACTGTCGGCCAGTTCGGTCATCGACCGGTCATTCGACGCGGGACGACGTCGCAGCACCTGCGAGACCGGAGGTGCGCTCGTGCTCGACGGGCCGGGGTGCGCGCAGCCGCAGCGGATCGACCGTGCGGAGCGATACCGCCGCGACGACCGCGGCGAACGTCGCGAGCACGACGTGCGCGAACGTGTAGAGACCGATCGAGCCGTCGGGCTGGAAGACCAGCATCAACCAGGTGGACAACCCGACGAGGACCATCAGGGTCCGCGTCGACAACGCGAAGCCGGCCGCGATGGCGATCGGCCACGAGTAGTACCAGGGCAGTGCCGCGGGCGACAGGATCACGATCGCGACCAGGACGATGAGAATTCCGAGAATCGCCTCACGCTCGGTCTTCCGGTAGCGCCACCAGGCCGCCAGCACGATCGCGACCAGGGCGACCGCGCAGATCGGGCGGGTGATGGCCAGCACCTCACCCAGCCGCAGCTCCGCGAACCACGACGTTCCGACGGTCACGATGTGGGCGAGGATCGTCGGCAGCGACAACCAGTTGATGATCTTGTTCGACCCGGACAGCGCGGTCATCCAGCCGAGCCCGACACCGGCGACGGCGGACGCGGCCGCGAAGACGGCCACGAACACGGCGAATCCCGCGCCCGCGGTCTTCGCGAACGACGCGAGCGGCGACGCGGGTGTGCGCCCTTCCGCCTCGGCCTTCTCCCTCTCGTGGAGCATCCAGATCCAGACCATGAAGGGCAGCGCGGCGCCTGCGGTCGCCTTGATCGCGACCGCAACCGCCACGAGGGCGATCCCGGCGAGATGGTGACGTTCGAGGACGAGCGCGATGCCGGCGATCATCAGGCCGACCATCAGCAGTTCGTTGTGGACACCGCCGATGAGGTGGACGAGGACCAGAGGATTGAGCACGGCGAGCCACAGGGCGATCGCCGGATTACCGCCGAGGTGGCGCGCGAGGTGCGGGACTCCCCACACCATGAGCGCGAGTCCGGGCAGCATCGTCACGCGCAGAAGCATCGTCCCGGCGATCACATTGTCGCCGGTCAGCCCCGTGATCCCCTGGCTGAGGAGCAGGAACAGCGGACCGTACGGCGCGGTGGTGGTGGTCCACACGTTGCTGACGTTGTCGAGGAGCACGCCCGGGTTGACCACCGGCCCGACGGCGTAGGGGTCGAACCCGTCACGCAGGAGCGCACCCTGCGCCAGGTAGGAGTAGGCGTCCCGGCTGAACATCGGCACGGCCAGCAGCAGCGGCACCGTCCACACCGGGACGACCATCCGCAACTGCCGGAGGGTGACGTCGCCGCCGAGCGTGGCGCGGCCCAGCCGCACCCAGGCCGTGATCATCGCGACGACACCCGCCCACACTATGACCGTCGACAGGATCTGACCGTGACCGAACCGGAGCCACGACAGGTGCATCGCCTCCAGGAGCGGGTCCTCGCGGCGGACGCTGCCCGCACCGAAACCACCGAACGTGATCATCACGGCGCCTGCGAAACCGAGGATGGCGGCGTGCCCCTCGGGGCTGCGGAGGAAGTCGGCGGTGGTCTGGGGCCACGACCGCTGCGGCGTGGGCGTCGCAGCGGCGACGGTCGCCTGCCGGGCAGAGGACGTCATGAGTGCAGATTCCTCCCCCGAGGTGCGTTCGGTTGCGGTCGGTGCGCTCGTCGTCGTGCGCATCGCATGGTCGAGGAACCAGTTTAATTGCTGCCGGCACCAGTTCCCGCCACGCCTCGCCCTATCCTTCCGCACTGGATGCTTTCGTGTGTCTTTCCGCACTTCGTGCTGCGGTAGGTCTTTCCGCACTTCGTGCTGGGGTGGGCCCGGTGATGCGGGCGGCCGCGAGCTTCCCCGACAGCAGGACGGTCGGAACTCCGACCCCCGGGACGGTGCCGGAACCGGCGAGCACGACGTTGTCCAGCCCCCTGACCAGGTTGGGGCGCCGGAACGGTCCGGTCTGCCGGAACACGTGCGCCGCCGCGAACGGACTGCCCGCCGCCATGCCCTTGCCGAGCCAGGTGAGGGGGGTGTCGACGTGGTCGATCGTGAAATTCTCCGCGATTCCGGTGTACCCGCGCGTCTCGAGTTCGCGCAGCAGTTCGTTCACGTACGGGCCGGTCAGCGACGACCACTCCAGCGGTGCGCTGTGCAGGTTCGGGCAGGGGGCCAGCACCGACAGCGGTTCCGACGGAGTGCCCGCCCGGTCCACGGCGAGGCCCGGATCCGACAGGGCGGGCCGGGTGATCAGCAGCGACGGGTCCGTCATGAGCCGTCCGCGCCCCGCGCGGGCGGTGATCTCCGCGAACGTCCGCTTCCACGCATGACCGAAGTCGATGGTGTGGTGCCGTTGGGCGGCCCACTGCGACGCGACCGCGGTCGGGACGGTCCCGTGCAGGACCACGGCGGACGGTGACACCCGCACCAGGCGGGGCGTCCGGCGTGTCACCGGGCGGAGCAGTGCGTCGACGACGGCGGTGTCCGGGGTGAGTACCAGCGAGTCGCAGTCGATGCGGTCACCCGCAGCCGTGACGACGGTGCCGATGCGGTCGCCGCTTCGCTCGAGCGCCGCGACCTCGGTGTCGAACCGGATCTCACCGCCCGCGGTGGTGAAGGCGTCGGCGAGGGCGAGCGCGATCGAGCGCATCCCGCCCCGGGGGAAGTAGACGCCGAGCGAGGTGTCCATGTGGGCGATCGCGCCATACACCGCGAGGGCGTCGGCGGGAGCGACCCCGGCGTAGAGGGCCTGGAACGTGAAGATCCGGCGGAGTCTCGGATCGGTGATCGTGCGGTCGACCCGGGCTCCGAGCCTGCCGAACCCGCCCAGGGCGGTGAGAGTGAGCAGATCCCGCGCGGCCGCGGGGGACGAGACGAGATCGAGCGGCGAGTCGAAGTTCGCGTCCATGAAACGGTGGTACTCGGCGTCGAAGATCCGGCCGAGCCATCGCCGCAGCCGCAGGTACCTGGCCGATTCCTCCGGCCCGCACACCCGGCTGACCTCGGCGACCATCGCCTCGGGATCGGAGTGCACGTCCAGCGAGGAACCGTCGGCGAATCGCGCGTGATACGCCGGCGCCAGCCGCTCGAGGACGAGTGCCGGACTGGTGGACTCGAAATCCGCGCCGACCGCGGCCAGGGCCTCGCCGACCAGTTCGGGCATCGTGAGGACGGTGGCACCGTTGTCGATGTCGTAGCCGGGACCACGGTAGGTGCCCACCCGGCCGCCCGGTGACGACTCCCGTTCGAGGACGGTGACGCGCCGGCCCGATCCGGCGAGGTGCAGAGCGGCCGAGAGACCGGCGAGGCCGGCACCGACGACCACGACGTGATCGGTGCGGCCGGGAACCGTCCGGAGCGCGCGGGCCACCCCGGACCCTCAGTAGTCGCGGCGCGTCGCGGCGACGGCCATCTCGGTGAGCTGCTGCCTCGCCTCCGCGGTGGCGGTGCTCGCCGCCAGCGTCGACAGCGCGTTCTCGACGAGTTCCTCGATCTGTTTCTCCACGTCCGCGACCGCGCCGAGCGACGTGATCGTGGCCCGGAGGGTGTCCACGTCCGAATCGGACAGATCGGTGCCGATGCCCTCGCGAAGGAGTTCGGCCGCCGCGGGGTCTTCGGCGTCGGCGCGCTGCAGCGACATCGCGAACAGGACGGTGCGCTTGCCCGCCCGCAGGTCGTCGCCCGAAGGCTTGCCCGTCACGGCCGGATCGCCGAACACGCCGAGCAGGTCGTCGCGGAGCTGGAAGGCGATACCGATGTCGGTGCCGAAACGGCGGTACGCCGAGACCAGGGTCTCGTCGGCGCCTGCGAGCGCCGCACCGAGGTGCAGGGGCCGCTCGATGGTGTATGCCGCCGTCTTGTACCGATTCACCTTCATGGCGGCGTCGATCGATTCGTCCGCCCGGGCCTCGTTGCTGATGTCGAGGAACTGCCCGCCGAGCACCTCGGTGCGCATCGCGGACCAGACGGGGGAGATGCGGGCCGACGCGTCCGCGGTGATGCCCGATTCGCGGATCATGTCGTCGGCCCAGGCCAGCGCGAGATCGCCGAGGAGGATCGCGACGCCCTCGCCGAAGTGAGCGGAATCACCGCTCCACGCCCCCGCACGATGCTGTTCCGCGAATTCGACGTGGACGGTGGGGAACCCGCGGCGCGTCGTGGACGCGTCGATGATGTCGTCGTGGACCAGTGCGCAGGCCTGAACCAGTTCCAGCGCGGAGCAGGCGCGGAGCACGGGTCCGGCCTCGGGGTCGCGAGGGTCGCCGCCCGCCCCGAGCCAGCCGGTCCACGCGAAGGCGGGACGGACCCGCTTGCCTCCGCGCAGGACGAAGTCTTCGAGGGTGGTCACGGCCTCGCGGTAACCACCGCCCACGGAGTCGACGAGGTCCTGCCGGCTGGTGAAGAAGTCGCGAAGCGCATTTTCGACCTCGGCCGCGAGGGCGGCGGGGCGCGTTCCAACGGACAGTGTTGCCTCCAGGATCGAATTCTCGCGTGCGCGCCGAGACCGGCGACAGGCGTCGACACCACCATAGTGGGCGCCCTCCCGGGTGGCCGGATACCCGGATCCCGCCGCCCCGTGTAGACGCAGTGGGTGCATTGCCCTGGGCACTACCTATGCTGGACGGGTGACATTCGATTCCGTCAGGGGGCGGGCCAGCGAAGGTTGGGTGACCCGCACTCCGTCCATCGTCGACCGGATCCGGTCGTCCAGCGACGGCCGGGTCCCCTTTTCCGTCGAGTTCTCGCCGCCGCGTGACGAGGCCGCCGAGGCTCGTCTGTGGCGTGCGGTGCGGGAGTTCGAGCGGCTGGGTCCGGCCTTCGTGTCCATGACCTACGGTGCGGGCGGGTCGACGCGGGACCGCACGGTCCGCGTCACCGGCCAGCTCGCCGAGGAGACCACCCTCCTGCCGGTCGCGCACCTCACTGCCGTGTCGCACAGTGTCGACGAACTGCGGTCGATGGTCGGCGCCTACGCCGACCGCGGAATCAGCAACATCCTGGTTCTGCGCGGCGACCCGCCCGGCGACCCGCTGGGCGAGTGGGAGAAGCATCCGGACGGCGTCGAGTACGCCGAGGACCTCGTCCGGCTCGTCCGCGACCTCGGCGACTTCCACGTCGGCGTCGCGTCGTTCCCCGAAGGCCACTACCGCGCGCCCGATCTCGCGCACGACACCCGGTACCTGGTGTCGAAGCTGCGGGCCGGCGCCGAGTACTCGATCACCCAGATGTTCTTCGACGTCGACGACTACCTGCGCCTGCGCGACCGGGTGTCGGCGTACGACCCCGAGCAGGGAGCCAAGCCGATCATCCCCGAGATCATGCCGATCACGTCGCTGCGGTCGGTCCGCCGCGTGCTCGAACTGTCGGGGTCGCGTCTCCCGGCGCACCTCGAGAAGCGTCTGGCCACGGCCGCCGGGGACGGTCCCGAGGAGAACCGCGCCGCCGTGCGCGAGATCGGCATCGACGTCGCCACCGAGATGAGCGAACGTCTCATCGCCGAGGGTGCGCCCGGCCTGCACTTCATCACCCTCAACTTCGCGCGCGCCACCAGCGAGGTGCTGGCCCGGCTCGGCGACAAGGTCGGTTCGGGTGTGGCGGATCCCACCCCGGTCACCCCGGCGCGGGTCAGCTGAGCGTCCGCCCCTTCCATCGGGTGCGCCCGCGTCGATGATTGCGGTGTGACGACACCGTCAGGGCCGTCACCGCGGCGACGGACAGCGGGTGCGCGACCGCGCCGGCCACGTCGGCGCCGGTGAGGCGGCCCTCCCGTTCCAGTGCGCGGGCGCACAGCCGGGACGCCGTGGCGGCGAGATACCCCACCGCACCCCACCCGCGCACGCGTCCCCGTCCGGCCGCGAACGCGACCGGCGGCGCGAGGTACGCCACACTTGCCGCACCGAGCACCGCGACGGCGCCGAGGCGGGAGCCGAATGCCGTCCACAGCCAGCGGTCGTAACCGCGGCGCAGCGCGTCGGCGTCCTCGTACATCCGGCACGACGCCGACCGGCCGGCCACGACCAGTGTGCTCGCACGACCCCGCATACGGAGCAACCGTGCGATGTCAAGGTCCTCGGTCACGCTGTCCGCGACGGCCCGGTGGCCCCCGACCCCGCGGTACCGGGCGGAATCGAAGACCATGAACTGCCCGCAGGCCACGGCCGTCGACGGGCGCCGCGACCGGTTGGCCAGGCGGATCGGCAGTGTCGCCGCCCACGACCACGCGAGCAGCGGCTGCACCAGGACCTCGGTCACCGACCCCGCCTGCTGGAACGGCCACGGGCAGACCAGCGCTGCCTCGGACTCGCGCAGCACGGCGCAGGCGGCAGTCAGGGCGTCCGGACGCAACCGCACGTCGGCGTCGAGGAACACGAGTATCCCGCCGTCACCGCGGCCCTGCGCGAAGGCGTGCTCACTCACCCGATGGCAGGCCGCGGGTTTGCCCACCCAGCCCGACGGCGGTTCCGCGGTTCCCCGCACCACGGAGAAGCGGGGGTCCGCGCCGCTCGCGGCCTCCGCGACCTCGGCCGTCCCGTCCGTGGAGGCGTCGTCGTAGACGAACACCCGCAGGTCGCCGACGCCTCGCTGCTCTCGCAGGTCGCCGATCAGGTCGGGCAACCGGTCACGCTCGTCCCGGGCCGGAATGCAGACCGTGACGGGTTCGGTGACCGGGCGGGTCGCCGTGGGGAGCCGTGGGGCGCGGACGAGGTTGGCGCCGGCCGTGACGAGACCGAGAACCGAGATCAGGGAGCCGATCCGCACGACCCACTCGATCGGCGGAGAGGTCACACCTCCGAGTGGTCCCGTGCGCGACCGCTGCCGATCACCGGATCCTTGTTGCGGGCCATCCAGGCCAGCGCACCGACGATCACGGCGACGCCCAGCGTCACGCCGGCCATGATGCCCGCCCAGCCCGCGAAGCTGCGGGTGCTGGGGTCCGAGTACCGCACCTCGGCGCGGATCGTCGAGGTGTCGCCGGCGGGAAGTTTCCACGACACGATGGAGTCGCCCTCCCGGGTGCCGTTGGTGGTGGCGACGCGCGCCGGAAAAGCAATCGTGAACTGCACGTCCGTGCCCTGGGCGGGTACCGAACCGAGATCGGCCTTCCCGTCGAGGGTCACGAGGTCGCCGGTCCGCTTGAGCGAGATCTGAAAACTTCCGTTGGCCTGCTCGGACATGGAGCCGAGCTGTTGCACGTCGCCGAACGTGAGGTCGCTGAAGAACGCCTGGCTGCCGACGTACCCGTCCTTCTTGTACTCCTGGACGCGCACCTTGCCCGACAGCGAGTCGGGCGGAGTGAGTTGCGGGCCCTTGTCCTGATCGTTCGCCGGCACGGCGGCCGCGACGATCTGACCGGAGACCCGGTCGTCGGCGGACACCCCCATCGACACCTGAACCCGCAGGCATCCCGCGAGGAGGGGCACGAGAAGGAGGCCGAGGGCCGCGAGGGACAAGGCCCTCCGCGAGCGGGTGGAGGTCGGAACTGAGGGCGGCTGCACAGTCGTATCGTGCCAGGGGAGTGGATCGGTGTCAGGCGTGAGGGTGCGTGTCGTGGGTCCGGGGTCGCCGGGCGCGCGGCCGAAGCAGCGACACGAGCAGGGGAACTCCCAGGATTCCCATCGCCAACCACCCGTAGATCGCCGAATACCGCAACTCGGGGGCGCCGAGGAAGACCGAGTGTGCCAGCGCCGAACCGAGCCACGTCCACAGGAACAACCCGATCGGTACACCGTCACGGTGCCGGGTCCCGGCGTCCAGACGGCGGTCGATCCGGTCCACGGCGACGGCCATCACGGCGGCGACGACGAACCACCCGGCGTAGTTGGTCAGCGGAATGTGTTCGACACCGGGCAGGCCGGCGTCGGTGACACACCAGTGCCACTGCCCGTCCGCGACCATCTGCGGGTCGAGGTACAGGTCCCAGCCGACGACACCGATCGTCGTCAGTGCGATGCGCGTCAGCCGTCGGTACGGGCCGCGCGCGAGCACGGACGCCACGCACCACACCGGATAGAACCCGGCCGTCCAGGCGAACGGCACCACCAGAGGCACCCCCGCGAGTGCAGGGCCGAGCCGGCCGACGCTGTAGTCGTAGCAGCCGTAGGGGAAGCCGGTGGCCGTGCCGACGATCTCGGAGCACAGACCGAGCCCCGCGGTCACCAGCACCAGTCCCACCGTCCAGCGGGCACCCCTGGTCGCGGCCGCGTGGGTGACGGACGCCGCGGCGAGCAGCGCGACGACGAGGACGGTGACGACGTCACGGGTCCCGCCGTGCACCAGCGGGTAGACGATCTGCGCCGCGATCGCCGCGCCCGCGAGCAGCAGGGGCAGGCGGGAGGTCATCGCCGGCGCCGCAGGCGTCCCAGACCCCGCCGGTCGTCGTGGAGCGCGATGCGTGCAGCGCTGCGGCCACTCGCGCCGGACACCCCGCCACCCGGATGGGTCGAGGCGCCGGTGAGGTACAGGCGGTCGGCACCCGGCACCCGGTGTCCGGACAGTTCGGGGAGCGGACGCCACATCATCATCTGGTCCAGCGACATCTCCACGTGCATGACGTTGCCGCCGAGCAACCCCATCTCGTTTTCGAGGTCCTGCGGCGACTGCACGTGCCGGTCGAGGACGGACTCACCGAAACCGGGTGCCAGCGCGTCGATCTCCGCGACGATCCGATCGGCCTCCGGTCCGGCGAGGTCGCTCCAGCGCCGGCCGCCGGTCAGCCGGTACGGCTGCCACTGCGACCACAGGGTCACCTGGTGCCTGCCCTCGGGTGCGATGGTGGGGTCGAGGCCGCTGAAGCTCATTCCCAGCACGGCGGGCCGCGGCGGGAGTTCTCCGGCGAGTGCCGCGCCGTGCGCGAGCCGCAGGTGTGCGCGATCCGAGACCAGCAACTGCAGCCCGTGGGTGACCGACGCGTCGGACGCACTCGGATAGGCGGGGAGGGCGTCGGTGGCCAGCCGCACGACCATCCCGATCCCCGGGCCCACGCGGATCCGGCGACGCCACCGGTCGAGGGTCAGCGCGTCGTACCCACCGCGCTCGAGCAGGCCGAGCGTGGTCAGCACGTGACAGCCCGCGATCACCGCACGTGAGCGGATCTCCCGTCCGGACGCCGTCCGCGTCGTCCAGGAGTCGCCGTCGCGGCTCAGCGAGACCACCGAGTCGCCGAGCGAGACGGTCCCGGAGTCGGCGCGCAGCTTCGCGGCGAGAGCGGCGGTCAGGGCTCCGCTGCCGCCGACGGCACGGCCGGGCGGAATTGTGTGCAGCAGGGCGGCGAATCCGACCATCGGCGCCGTCCCCGGCTCCGACATCGGCGGACCGGACTGGGCGCCGAACCACGCGAGGGCGGCCTTGAGGCGTTCGTCGTCGAAGTACTCGTCGAGCAGCGCGTCGCCGGAACCGAGGAACTGCCGGGAGAGGTCGCTGCCGCCGCCGCCCGTGTCGAGCCCCCAGAACGACGAGAGGAGCGCGGGCCCGGTCGGCGGATTCGAGAACGCGCGCATGACACGTGCGCTGCGCGGACCCCACACCGCCACGAACCGGCGGTACGCGTCGGCGTCCGCGGCGCCGCAGGACTCCTCGATGGACCGGCACGTCGCGTCCAGGCTGCGGCGGAACACGATCCCCGGCCGATCCGACCCCGCGGGGGCGGGGGCGAACGCCCACGGATCGCAGTCGAGGTACCGCAGGCCGTGCGCGCCGAGGTCGAGTTCCTCGACGATCCCCGTGTGACGGACCATGATGTGCGCGGACGACCCGCGGTCGACCTTGTACCCGGGGAAGCGTTCGACGGTGGACACCGCGCCACCGATGACGGTGTCGCGTTCGATCACTTCGACCGACCATCCGGACCGCGCGAGGTAGCACGCCGACACGAGGGCGTTGTGTCCCGATCCCACCACCACCGCGTCGATCACAGGGGAAGCCCGCGTCCCAGTACGGCGAACGGCCGGTTGTCCCCGGCGAATCGGAAGTGACGCAGGACATCTCTGAAGCCGAGGCGGCGATACAGCCGCCATGCGCGGTTGTCCTCGTCCGCCACTTCCGGGGTGGAGAGCAGCACGCCGCGTTCGGGCCTGTGGTCGAGGAGGCGGAGGAGCAGGGTCTCGCCGAGCCGATGTCCCTGGGCGTCCGGGTGGACGTGGAGTTCGGTGAGTTCGAAGTAGTTGCCGAGGATCACGTCGATCTGGTCCCGGGTCCACCCGGTGTGGCGCAGACCGGAACGGACCTGCTGATGCCACCACTGTTCGGGTGCCCCGCGGTAGCCGTAGGCGACGGCGACGAGACGGGCGGCCGCGGTGTCGGCGGATCCGTCACCGGCCGGGACGAGCGCGCCGACGCCACGCCACCCCGATCGCTGCAGGTGCTCGTTCCACATCGGCGCCCGGTGGTATTCGGTGCCGTGGGGATAGCCCATGGCGGCGACGTAGATCGACAGCGCCTCGTGCAGGCGGTCGCGGAACTCGGTGGCCGTGAGTTCGACCACGAGTGGAGTCTGATCAGCGTTCGTGTCGACCGGTCTCACCTTTCTCTTGACGACGTGTCGGTGGGTCCAGCTATATTGAATAGGTCGAACGGATGTTCGATAGCGGGGATCCGGCGATGCTCGAGGGAAGCGAGCATCGCCGGCCCCCGAACTCACGAACCGACTACGCCCGGCGGGGTGGTTGCACCGGGGTTTTGGAGGTGTTCGAAGTGATGACGAACCCGGTCACGGGACCGGCCTCTGGGAACTCGCGCCGACCGGGTGACATACGCAACCCGGGCTCCAGGCGGGGTTCGACGCTGCTCGATCGCGCCGACGCGCTCCTCGCCCAATCGGTGGGGGCCGGTGGGCCGGCGGATCGATTCCACAGTGCGTATCTGGCCGCGCTCCGCGGCGCGGGCGCAGTGCTGGCCGCCGTCGAGGGGCCTGCGGCGGGGAGCAGACGGACACGAACGCGTAACGCCTGGGTTCTCATGGCCGCCGCGGCGCCGGAATTCGTGAACTGGGCCGACTACTTCGCCGGGCACTCGGCCACCCGCGCCGCGATCGAGGCAGGAATGTCGCGTACCCTCACCGATCTCGAGGCGGACGAGTTCTTTGTCGAGGTCGGACGCTTTCTCCAGCACGTCGAAGATCACATCGGACGTCGCGCAGGTCTCGATCTGCGGGCGTCGTAGACCGGGCTGTGGGCCGCAAACGGCGGCAAAACGGTGAGGCGTCCGCGACATTGCGGTGCCCCGAACGGGGTTCGGTGCGGGAGTCCGTAAGGTTGGTGTCGAACTCGTACGTGGAGTAGGTGGTACGGGGATCGAACTGCTCGTATTATTAAATCTAGGTAGCCGCCAAAGTCGGTTACCCACCGTCTCGCACCGTGAGGCGGTGGCCAACACTCCAGTGCCGGGGGAGGTACCGTGCCACTCTCCGAGCACGAGCAGCGCATGCTCGACCAGATCGAGAGCGCTCTCTACGCCGAGGATCCCAAGTTCGCCTCCACTGTGCGAGGCGGTCGCATGCGTGCGGCATCGAGTCGTCGTCGATTGCAGGCGGTGGCCCTGTTCGTTCTGGGGCTGGTCCTGCTCATTGCCGGCGTCGCCCTTCCGATCAAGCCGGGCGGTTTTCCCGTCATCAGCCTGATCGGCTTCATCGTCATGTTCGGTGCCGGAGTCCTCCTCCTGTGGGGTGGAGGAAAGAGCAAGTCCGGACAGTCCTCACGTGGTGGCTCGACCACGCAAGGTGAGACCGGCCGTGCCGATCGCGGTAAGCCCCGAGGCGGGCGCAAGAGTGGCGGATTCTCGTCTCGAATGGAAGACCGCTTCAAGAAGAGATTCGAGCAGGAGTAGTTCGACCCGCTCGGCAGCACAGTGGCGGCGTGGCAGGTGATGCCACGCCGCCACTGCTGTGTCCGGGCGGTGCAGGGTCGCTTGGGTGCGGTAGGTCGGGGTCGATCCGGTGGGGCCAGTGAACGTTCCTGCCCACGAATCCCCACCCTCACCCACCCCGTTTCCCCACTTTCCCCCCTGCGCCCCGCGATGAACCGCGAGGTGGGGGCGCCGGCCCCTCGCGTTGTGCTTTCACCTGGGCTTTTACTGCTTTTTAGGCTGATGTGTGACCGAGCCCGATCGGCTCGGCTCGTGTCGGTGATCACGTCGGGAATTTTCCCCCACCTTCTGCAATAAGCGTTGACCAGCAAGTATTGGGCAAATTGGGCGACAACACGCTGTTATCCACCTTGTGAGTGGGGGAAAGTGGGGTACTGTGGTGCGCAGCGGGGAGCGAAGGTGAACCGCCCGGGCATACGGCGTTCGATACGAACGTGGTGGGAGGTGTCGAGTGTTTCTCGGTACCTACACGCCGAAGCTCGACGACAAGGGGCGGCTCACGTTGCCCGCAAAGTTCCGGGATGCGCTGGCGGGAGGGTTGATGGTCACCAAGGGTCAGGATCACAGCCTCGCGGTGTATCCCCGGGAAGAATTCACCGCTCTCGCACGCAAGGCCGCGGCCGCGTCGAGAAGCGATCCGGAGGCGCGAGCCTTCGTTCGCGGACTGGCGGCAGGTACCGACGAGCAGCACGCAGATGCCCAGGGGCGCATCACCCTCTCGGCAGATCACCGTCGTTACGCGGGTCTCTCCAAGGACTGCGTAGTGATCGGTTCGGTCGATTTCCTCGAAATCTGGGATGCGCAAGCCTGGCAGACCTACGTCGAGGCGAACGAGGAGAACTACTCGCAGGCAACAGGAGTCGCGCTCGGCGAGATCGTCTGAGCGTGACCGCGTCCCCGCGAATGCCGCGAGGCCTCTGTCCGACGGAACCCTGACGCACTTCCCCAGCGCCAGGTTTTCATTTCGGGCAGGGACCTCGAAGCATTCGCCACGGCAACTGGCCGACAAGAGAAGTTCGAGCAGTGAACCCCGGCTTCGGGCGCTTCACCCGCACCACAGAGCAGGAGCCGGAGGGATCATGGTGGATCACGAGGGGGAAGATTCCTCGCCCGCCGATGGTTTCGGTCACACCCCGGTTCTGCTTCACCGCGCAGACGAACTGCTGGGCCCCGCCCTCACCGTGAACGACCCGCAGGGCGGGGGAGCCGTCATGATCGACGCGACCCTCGGTCTCGGTGGTCATTCCGAGCACTTCCTGCGGACCTACCCTCAGCTGAGGCTCATCGCCCTCGACCGTGATCCGCACGCGCTCGAGATCGCCGGTGGCCGGCTCGCTCCGTTCGCCGATCGCATCACGTTCGTGCACACCCGCTACGACGGCATCGAGGATGCGCTCGCCCAGGCGGGCCTCCCCGCGCAGGAGTCGGTGCACGGGATCCTCTTCGACCTCGGTGTCTCCTCGATGCAGCTCGACGAATCGGATCGGGGATTCGCGTACTCGATCGACGCGCCCCTCGACATGCGGATGGACCCGACCACCGGCATCACCGCGGCCGAGGTCCTCAACACGTACAGCCACGGAGACCTCGCTCGCATCCTCAGCACGTACGGCGAGGAGCGCTTCGCAGGCAAGATCGCGTCGGAGATCGTCCGGCAGCGCGCGAAGGAGCCGTTCACCACCAGCGCAGCGCTGGTCGAACTGCTGTATCGCTCCATTCCTGCGGCGACCCGCCGTACCGGGGGACATCCGGCCAAACGGACGTTCCAGGCCCTTCGAGTGGAGGTCAACGGCGAGCTCGATTCACTGCGCGCCGCGGTCCCGGCAGCACTCGACGCGTTGACCGTCGGGGGACGCGTCGTGTTCATGTCGTACCAATCCCTGGAAGACCGGGTCGTCAAGCAGGAAATCACTCCCAGGTCGAAGTCGAAGAGCCCCGAGGGGCTTCCTGTCGAACTGCCGGGGATGGGACCGGAGTTCCGGATCCTCACACGAGGGGCGGAGCGGGCGTCCGAGCAGGAAGTCGAAGAGAACCCACGATCAGCCCCGGTGCGTTTGCGCGCTGCAGAAAGAATTGCCAGGAGGTCGGCGGCATGACGGTTCAGGTGAGTTCCACCGAGATGCGGCCCGCGCGGGCGACCGCCCGGACGGGCGCGGCTGAGCGGGCGTACAAGAAGCGCACCCAGCGCGCGGCCGTGCACAGTGGATCCGCGATCGCCGTCTCCGGTAAGAACCGCACCGGCACGCTCACCGCCCGCATCCCGTTCGTGGCAACGATCCTCGTTCTGCTCGCGATGGGCCTGGCCATGACACTGCTGCTGACAACCCGATCCGCGGAGGACTCGTACCAGCTGAGCGCCGCCCGCGCTCACAACCAGTCGCTCGCGGAGGAGAAGGCGGCACTCGAGCGTGACGTCGAGACCGCCAACTCCGCCCCGAAACTGGCGGAGGAAGCAGCCAAGCTCGGCATGGTGCCCGCCAACGATCCCGCTCGCCTCGTCGTCCACCCCGACGGCAGCGTCGAGGTCGTCGGAAAGCCGGCCCCGGCGTCGGGTGCACCCGTGCCGCCGCTGGACGTCGCCCCGCCCACCCAGCGTGGCAACGCCGTCGCGACCGCCCCCAACCGCGGGACGACGACGCAGTCGCCGCGCGCCACGCCGCAGCCCGGCAATGGCACCGAGATCCAAGCGCAGGGTGAACAATTGGTTCCCGTGATCCCCTCGACCACCGCTCCGACGACTGCTCCACCGTCCGGCGGTCGCCGGTGAGTCGAAGCGCACCGAGAAGTCGTCCCCGGCGCCCCAAGGGCGCCGGTTCGGCGTCCTTTCCGTTCAGACAACGGTACGGACGCCTGGTGATGTTCTTGGCGCTCGGCCTCGCCGCAGTGCAACTTCTGTGGATCCAGGTCATCGACGCACCACAACTGTCCGCGGAGGCGGCGAACCAGCGCACCACCACCGAGGTGGATCCGGCGCTGCGCGGGTCGATCACCGACCGCAACTCCAACCCCATCGCATTCACGATGGAAGCGAAGGCCCTGACGTTCCAGCCCCCACGGGTGCGGAAGGAACTCGAGGAGGCGAAGGCCAAGAGCGACACCGCCCCCGACGTCGACTCCCGTCTCGACGCTATCGCGAAGGAGATCCACGACCGGCTCGGCGACGCCGCACCCGAGAAGGATCTGAAGGAGAAACTGCACGGCGACGACACGTTCGTCTATCTGGCGCGCAGCGTCGACCCCAACATCGCCGCGCAGATCAGTGACAAGTTCCCGGAGGTCGGACTCGAACGCCAGGACATCCGCGAGTACCCCGGCGGATCCCTCGCCGCCAACCTCGTCGGCGCCACCGGCTGGGACGGTCACGGACTGCTCGGCCTCGAGGACTCGCTCGACTCCACTCTTGCCGGCACCGACGGCTCCCAGACCTACGACCGAGGTTCCGACGGCGCGGTGATTCCCGGCAGCTGGCGCGACAAGCAACCGGCGGTGGACGGGTCGAGCGTCGAGCTCACCATCGACTCCGACCTGCAGTACTACGTCCAGCAGCAGGTGCAGATGGCGAAGGACAAGTCCGGTGCGAAGGACGCGTCGGCGGTCGTGCTCGACTCCCACACCGGTGAGGTGCTCGCGATGTCGAACGACAGCACGTTCAATCCGGCGATCGGGGTGGGCAACAATCCGCGGACCGTGGAGATGGGCAACCTGCCGGTGAGCACGCCGTTCGAACCGGGCTCGGTCAACAAGATCGTCACCGCGGCGGCCGCGATCGAGTACGGGCTCACCACACCGGACGAAGTTCTCGAGGTCCCCGGCAACATTCAGATGTCGGGTGTGTCGGTGAAGGACGCCTGGGACCACGGGGTCGCCCCGTACACGGCCACAGGCGTATTCGGTAAGTCCTCCAACGTGGGCACTCTGATGCTCGCCCAGCGCGTGGGGGAGGACCGCTACGCGGACATGCTGTCCAGGTTCGGTCTCGGCCAGCGCACCGACGTCGGGCTCCCAGGTGAGAGCGCCGGCAGTGTCCCCAGCCGCGACCAGTGGTCGGGGGGCACGTTCGCGAACCTGCCGATCGGCCAGGGCCTGTCGATGACACTGCTGCAGATGACCGGCATGTACCAGGCGATCGCCAACGACGGCGTCCGCATCCCGCCGCGCATCGTGAAGGCGACGGTCGACGCGTCCGGGAACCGGACCGAGACCGAGACGCCCGAGGAGGTGACGGTCGTCAGCCCCCAGACCGCGTCCACCGTTCGCGACATGTTCCGGTCCGTCACCCAGGACGACACGGGCAACCAGCGGGGTACCGGGGTGCAGGCCGCCGTCGACGGATACCAGATCAGCGGCAAGACGGGCACCGCCCAGCAGGTCGATCCCGCCTGCAAGTGCTACTCGAACTCGAACTACTGGATCACGTTCGCCGGGATCGCCCCGGCCGACAACCCGCGGTACGTCGTCGGAATCATGCTCAACGCGCCGACACGCAGCGCGGACGGCTCCGGCGGGCAGTCCGCCGCACCGCTGTTCCACAACATCGCGTCCTGGATGCTGCAACGCGACAGCGTGCCGATGTCCCCGGACCCCGGACGCAGGCTGGTGCTGCAGGCCGATTGAGCGAAGGTCGGCCGAATCGGGTTCCGAGAGCTCTCGCGGTAATCTGACACGTCGGCCGTTCAGTGGACACGGACTTTTCCGTGGACGCAGGGAACTGCCGAGGTAGCACGCTGTATCGATCCGTGCACTACGCCGTTGTCAGTGAGAGTCGACATCCGAGAGGAGCCCGGTGCCTGTTCCGTCCCGCCCGCAGTCGGCGTCAGTGGAGGCGAAGGTCACAGACAGCCTTCGCCCCGCCCAGCCGGTCCGTACCACGGTGAGCGCTCTGGCAGCGCTCGCCGGAGCGAGGGTCGAGGCACCCACCGGAACCGCCGAGCACGTGATCGTCACCGGGGTGGATCTCCGCGCCCAGGGGATCATCGAGGGCGATCTGTTCGCGGCCCTTCCCGGGGCCCGCGCGCACGGCGCGGAATTCGCCGCCGACGCTCTCGCCCGCGGCGCGACCGCGATCCTCACCGACGAGGCCGGATTCGAGTTGGTGTCCGCACTGGGCTCCGACATGCCGGTGCTCGTCCACGACGACCCGCGGGGTGTTCTCGGCGAGCTGTCGGCCACCATCTACGGCCGGCCCTCGGAGAAGATGCAGGTCATCGGTATCACCGGGACGTCGGGGAAGACCACGACCTCGTATCTCGTCGAGGCCGCGCTCACCGCCGCGGGGCGGACGACCGGTCTCGTGGGCACCATCGAGACCCGGATGAGTGGCCGCCGGGTGCCGAGCGCACTGACGACGCCCGAGGCGCCGCAGCTCCACGCCCTGTTCGCGGTGATGCTCGAGCAGGGCGTCGACACGGTGGTCATGGAGGTGTCCAGCCACGCGCTGTCGCTCGGCCGCGTCGACGGGGTCCGCTTCGACGTGGGCGCGTTCACGAACCTCTCCCAGGACCACCTGGACTTCCACCGCGACTTCGAGGACTACTTCGCCGCCAAGGCGCGGCTCTTCGCAGCCGATTCGTCCGTCCATGCACAACACGCCGTCATCTGTGTCGACGACGTGTGGGGCCAGCGGATGGCCGACGTCGCGCGCGGCGCGCACTCGATGGTGACGACGGTGGGCACCACGCCGGAGAGTGAGGGCGCGGTGTGGACGGCGGGCCCGGCGACGGTGTCGTCCTCGGGCTCGCAGACCTTCGCGCTCACCACGGCCGAGGGCACCACACTCGACGTCGAGCTCCGTCTGCCGGGGCAGTACAACGTCGCCAACGCTTCCCTTGCCGTCGCGCTGTGCGCGGCGCTGGGTGTCGATCCGCGCGACGCCGTCGCGGGCATCGCCGGGGTCGACGTGCCGGGCCGGGTGCAGCGGATCGACCGAGGGCAGGACTTCCTCGCCGTCGTCGACTACGCGCACAAGCCCGCAGCGGTCGAGGCCGTGATCGCGACGCTGCGCGAGCAGGCGCACGGCCGCGTCGCCGTCGTCGTGGGTGCGGGCGGCGATCGCGACGCAGGCAAGCGGCCGCTGATGGGCGCCGCGGCGGCGCGCGGAGCCGACCTTCTGATCATCACGGACGACAACCCCCGCACCGAGGATCCGGCGAAGATCAGGGCCGCGGTCCGCGAGGGCGCTCTCGGAGTGCCCGAATCCGAGCGGGGACAGGTGTGGGAAGTAGCGGACCGAGCGAAGGCGATCGCCGACGCCGTCGGCTGGGCGCAGGCAGGCGACGTGGTTCTGGTCGCAGGCAAGGGACACGAGATCGGTCAGGAGATACACGGGGTGAAGTACCCATTTGACGACCGCGACGTACTGGGCGACGCGATCGAGCGACAGGTCGGAGGAGCGCGATGATCCCGATGACACTCGCTCGCGTCGCCGAGATCGTGGGCGGCGAACTGCACGACGTCGCCGATCCGTCGGCCGAGGTGACGGGAACGGTCGAGTTCGACTCGCGGAAGGTCACCGCCGGGGGTCTGTTCCTCGCCCTGCCCGGCGCCCGAGTGGACGGCCACGATCACGCGGCCTCGGCGCTCGAGGCCGGTGCGGTCGCGGTCCTGGCGGCGCGCCCGGTCGGCGTCCCCGCGGTCGTCGTCACCCCGACACCGAGCGACATCCCGAGCAAGGCGATGGCACTCGAGCACGACACCGACGGATCGGGCGCCGCCGTGCTCGCGGCCCTCGCGAAGCTCGCGCGCGCATCCGTCGACGACCTCACCGCGAAGGGGCTCACCGTCGTCGGCGTCACCGGATCGGCGGGAAAGACGTCGACGAAGGATCTGCTCGCCGCCGTCCTGCGCCCCCTCGGCCCCGTCGTCGCGCCGCCCGGATCGTTCAACAACGAACTCGGCCACCCGTGGACCGCCCTCCGCGCGGACGCGGACACGGGATACCTGGTTCTGGAGATGTCGGCCCGCGGCCGCGGCCACATCGCCTCCCTCGCGACAATCGCACCCCCGAAGATCGGGGTCGTCCTCAACGTGGGCACGGCGCACCTCGGCGAATTCGGTTCGCGTGATGCGATCGCCGCCGCCAAGGGCGAACTCGCGGAGTCGCTGCCCTCGGCGGACGACGGTGGCGTCGCGATCCTCAACGCAGACGATCCGCTGGTGGCAGCCATGGCCCCGCGCACGTCGGCCCGGGTGGTCCTCGTCGGCCAGTCGGAGTCCGCGCACGTGCGGGCCACCGACATCGTGCTCGACGAGAAGGCAAGGGCGCGTTTCACTCTCACGGCGCCGGCGGGCAGTGTGACCGTCGAGCTCGCCGTGCACGGCGAACACCAGGTCGGCAACGCGCTCGCCGCAGCGGCGGTGGCGCTCGAATGCGGGGCGGACCTCCAGCAGATCGCGCTGGCCCTCTCCGGTGCCGCCGCCGTCTCGGCGCGCCGGATGGACGTCCGCGACCGGCCGGACGGTGTGACCGTCGTCAACGATTCGTACAACGCGAACCCCGACTCGATGCGGGCGGCCCTGAAGGCGCTGGTGTCGATGGCCAGGACGGGCCGGGGTGCGGCGCGCCGGAGTTGGGCGGTGCTCGGAGAAATGGCCGAGCTGGGTCCAGAATCAGTGGTCGAACACGACGCCATCGGCAGATTCGCCGTCCGGCTGGACGTGAGCAGGCTGATCATCGTCGGAACCGGCAGGCCCGCCCGCGCCATGCACCAGGGTGCGGTCATGGAGGGTTCGTGGGGCGAGGAGTCGATCCTCGTCCCCGACATCGCCGGTGCGGTCGCCTTGCTCGAACAGGAACTGGCGCCGGGTGATCTGGTGCTGGTCAAGGCGTCGCAGTCCATCGGATTGTGGGAGGTTGCGGACACGGTGTTGGCGGGAAGCACGGGACAGAAGGGTTCGGAGGCTACGCGGTGAGACAGATCCTCTTCGCGGCGGGCATCGCGCTCGCCGTCTCGATTCTGCTGACCCCCGTTCTCATCAAAGCCTTCTCCCGTCAGGGATTCGGTCAGGAGATCCGTGTCGAAGGTCCGGCGAGCCACCAGTCGAAGCGCGGCACCCCGACGATGGGTGGCGTCGCCATCCTCGCCGGACTGTGGGCCGGCTACTGGGGTTCGCACCTGATCGGCATCGGCTACAACGCGGACGGGCCGTCGGCATCGGGACTGCTGGTTCTCGGTCTCACGACGGCGCTCGGCGGGGTCGGATTCCTCGACGACTTCATCAAGATCCGCAAGCAGCGCAACCTCGGTCTGAACAAGACCGCGAAGCTGGTCGGCCAGCTCATCGCGGCAGTGGCGTTCGGCATTCTCGCGCTGCAGTTCCGGGGCGCCAACGACCTCACGCCGGGCAGTGAGCACCTGTCGTACGTGCGTGACATCGCGACGGTCACGATGGGCTCCGTCGTGTTCGTCGCGTTCTGCTACCTCCTGGTGAGCGCCTGGTCGAACGCGGTCAATCTCACCGACGGACTGGACGGTCTCGCTGCCGGTTCCATGAGCCTGGTGCTCGGCGCGTACGTGATCATCACGTTCTGGCAGTACCGCAACGCGTGCGAGACGAGTCCCGGCAAGGGCTGCTACGACGTCCGCGATCCGCTCGATCTGGCCCTGATCTGCGCGGCCGGTGCCGGTGCGTGCATCGGATTCCTGTGGTGGAACGCGGCGCCCGCCAAGATCTTCATGGGCGACACCGGTTCGCTGGCACTCGGCGGCATGCTCGCCGGACTGTCGATCACGACGCGCACCGAACTGCTGATGGTCGTGATCGGCGCGCTGTTCGTCGCCGAGGCGGCATCGGTCGTGATCCAGGTCGCGGTGTTCCGGTCGAGCCGGAGACGAGTGTTCCGGATGGCTCCGTTCCACCACCACTTCGAACTCGCCGGGTGGGCGGAAACCACGGTGATCATCCGGTTCTGGTTGCTGGCCGCCATCGCTTCCGCGATCGGGCTCGCGCTGTTCTACAGCGAGTACCTGGCAGCGATCGGGGGCTGACGACGTGGCAGAGGAACACGGCGGGCTCGACTGGTTGCGGGGTCGCAGCGTCCTCGTCGCCGGTGCGGGAGTCTCCGGCCGGGCCACCATCGAACCGCTTCGTGACCTCGGTGCGCTCGTCACCGTCACCGACGCGAACGTCGACGCCCTCGCCGAGTGCGCGCGACTCGGCGCCGCGACCGTCCCGATCGACGATCTGCTCGCCGAGCGGGACCGGGTCGCCGAGTTCGCGCTGGTCGTGACGAGCCCGGGGTTCCGTCCGGACGCGCCGCTGCTCTCGCTCGCCGCCGGGGACGGGGTGCCGATCTGGGGCGACATCGAGTTTTCCTGGCACGTCGACCGGGCCGGGCTCTACGGTCCGCCCCGGCGGTGGCTGGTGGTCACCGGAACCAACGGCAAGACCACGACGACCTCCATGCTGCAGTCCATCCTCGAGGCGGCCGAGCTGCCGAGTCTGGCCTGCGGCAACATCGGGCTTCCGGTACTCGACGCCCTGCGGCAGACCGAACCCCGGGCGGAGGTGCTGGCCGTCGAACTCTCGTCGTTCCAGCTGCACTGGGCGCCGTCGGTCCGGCCGACCGCAGGCGCGATCCTCAACATCGCCGAAGATCATCTGGACTGGCATGGCGGGATGCAGCCGTACATCGATGCGAAGGCCCGCGCCCTGACCGGTGAGGTCGCGGTGCTGGGGCTCGACGACGAAGTCGCGTCCTCTCTTTTCTCCTCGTCCCTCGCAGACCGGACCCTGGGTTTCCGGCTCGGTGTGCCGGCGTCGGGCGAACTGGGTGTCGACGACGGGTATCTCGTCGACCGCGCGTTCGCCGACGGCGAGCGGCTTGCCCCGGCCGAGGGGATCACCCCGCCCGGGCCTGCCGGACAGATGGATGCCCTGGCCGCGGCGGCTCTGGCCCGGGCGATCGGAGTTCCGCCGGACGCCGTCGCTGCAGGTCTGGCCGCCCACGTCGTGGGCCCGCACCGCGCGGCACACGTCGCCGACGTCGGGGGAGTGACATTCGTCGACGACTCCAAGGCCACCAACCCGCACGCCGCCCGCCCATCGATCCTCGCCCACGAGCGGGTGGTGTGGATCGCCGGTGGTCTGCTGAAGGGTGCGCGGGTCGACGACCTCGTCCGCGAGGTGGCGGGTCGCCTCGCCGGCGCCGTCCTGCTCGGCCGCGATGCGATGCAGATCGCAGAGTCCCTTGCGCGACACGCCCCCGAGGTTCCCGTGGTCACTGTCGAAACGGGAGACGATGCAGGTGTGAGTGCAGTCCCGCAGACCGCGACGCACCGGCTGGTGCTGCCGGCGGACACCGACAGCGACGGCGTGATGGGTGTCGTCGTGCGCGAAGCGGCTGCGCTGGCAACGGCAGGGGATTCCGTCGTCCTGGCGCCCGCGGCGGCCTCGCTCGACATGTTCGACAGTTACGGCCACCGGGGGCGCAGCTTCGCGGACGCCGTCGGCAGGCTCGACGAGTCGGACATCTCCAGGACTCTGCGATGACCTCCGCCGGAGCCCGCACCCGCCGCGTCCCCGAAGGACGGCGGTCCCCGGCCCGCACGGCGGCAGCCCCCGGGGTGGTGAAGCGTGCACCGTCGAGTCCCCGCACGCGCACGGCACCTCCGCGTGGCCCGCGCACCCGGATCGGGGCCTGGCTGTCGCGGCCTCTGGCGTCGTTCCACCTCGTGGTCACCATCGCGTTTCTGCTGACGGTCCTCGGCCTGGTGATGGTGCTGTCGTCCTCGAGCGTCGAGGCCTACGCCTCCGACGGTTCGGCATACACCCTCTTCACCCGGCAGGCGCTGTTCGCGGCTCTCGGGCTCGGCCTGTTCTACGCGGCGCTGCAGATCCCGGTCCGGGTGATGCGCGCCCTGTCGTTCCCGGCCTTCGCGGTCACGATCATCCTGCTGGTCCTGGTCCTCATACCCGGCATCGGCACCGTGTCCCAGGGCACCCGCGGTTGGTTCGTCGTGGCGGGATTCTCGTTGCAGCCCGCCGAGCTCACCAAGATCGCGCTGGCAGTGTGGGGCGCGCACATCCTGGCGTCGCGGCGCAGCGACATCTCCAGTATCCGGGACATGCTCGTTCCGCTGGTGCCGGCCGCGCTCGTCGCGTTCGTCCTGATCATCCTGCAGCCCGACCTCGGAACGACGGTCTCGCTGGCCATCATCCTGATGGCCCTGCTGTGGTTCGCGGGCCTGCCGCTGAAACTGTTCATCGCGATCGTCGGCACCGGCTTCGGCGGAATCGTGATCCTCGCGCTCACCGCCGGCTACCGCTCCGCTCGCGTGCGCGAGTTCCTCAATCCCGGTTCCGACCCGCAGGGCATCGGGTACCAGTCGCGGCAGGCGATGTATTCGCTCGCCGACGGCGGAATCCTGGGGCGAGGGCTGGGGCAGAGCCGCGCGAAGTGGAGCTACCTGCCGAACGCCCACAACGACTTCATCTTCGCGATCATCGGCGAGGAGCTCGGATATCTGGGCGGCGCCGCCGTCCTCGGCTTGTTCGGACTGTTCGTGTACACGGGCCTGCGCATCGCGGCCCGATCCGCCGACCCGTTTCTGCGCCTACTCACCGGAACGGCGACGGTGTGGATCACCGGACAGGCATTCATCAACGTCGGATACGTGATCGGGCTGCTGCCCGTCACCGGCCTGCAGTTGCCGCTGGTGTCCGCCGGCGGAACGTCGACGGCCACCACACTGTTCATGTTCGGCCTCGTCGCCAACGCGGCGCGGCACGAACCGGAGGCGGTCGCGGCGCTGCACTCCGGACAGGACGGCCCGTTCGGTCGTCTCCTCCGGCTCCGCAAGCCGGAGGCGTATTCGCCGGTGCGGGCCGACGCGGCACGCGCCGAGGCGGTGCGCCGCGCCGAGGCCCGCCGGCGGGCCGGTCGGGAGATGGCCCCACGGACCCGCAGCGTCACATACGAGAAGGGCCGCCCCGAACGCGGCAAGGGCCGCACCCCCGAACGAGGTGCACGTCAACAGCGAAGCTCGGGTGGCCGAGCAGGAGAGCGAGGATTTCGTAGGTGAACGGCGACAAGTCCACCCTGTCGGTGATCGTGGCCGGTGGTGGTACCGCCGGGCACATCGAACCGGCTCTGGCAGTGGCCGATGCGATCAAGGCGATCGACGACACCGCGGTGGTGACCGCTCTCGGTACGGCGCGTGGCCTCGAAACCACCCTGGTTCCCGAGCGGGGCTACCCGCTCGAGCTCATACCTCCGGTGCCGCTGCCCCGTAAACCCACCCTCGACCTGCTGCGACTTCCCGGCCGGGTGCGCGCGTCGGTGCGCCGCACCCGCGAGGTGCTCGACGCGACCGGTGCCGACGTCGTCGTCGGATTCGGCGGGTATGTCGCGCTGCCGGCATATCTGGCGGCCGGCCCCGGACTGCTGCGCCGCCGGCGCCGCATTCCGATCGTGGTGCACGAGGCGAACGCCAGTGCCGGGATAGCCAACAAGATCGGTGCCCGCCGGGCCGCCCGGGTCCTGGCCGCGGTCGCCGGTTCCGGAGTCTCCGCACGCGGTCGTTCGGACGCGGAGATCCTCGGGATCCCGGTCCGGGCGTCGATCACCGGTCTCGACCGGGCGGCCCTGCGGGCGGAGGCGCGCGCACATTTCGGGCTCCCCGCCGACGGTCCCGTACTGCTCGTCTTCGGTGGTTCGCAGGGCGCGCGGTCGCTCAACGAGGCCGTGTCGGGCGCGGCCGAGTCGCTGGCAGCGGCCGGTGTGGCCGTCCTGCACGCGCACGGACCGAAGAACACCCTCGACGTTCCCGCGACACCGGGCGGCCCGCCGTACGTGGCCGTTCCCTACCTGTCGCGGATGGACCTCGCCTATTCGGCCGCGGACGCGGTGATCTGCCGGTCGGGTGCGATGACGGTGGCGGAGGTGTCGGCGGTGGGGCTTCCCGCGGTGTACGTGCCGCTGCCACACGGCAACGGGGAGCAGGAACTGAACGCGCGACCGGTGGTCGCCGCCGGAGGTGGAATGATTGTGGCCGACGGAGACCTGTCCGCCGGATTCGTCGCGGAGACCGTGATCCCTCTGCTGCGTGATCCCGCACAGCTCGAGGACATGGGGCGACGCGCGGCCGGCGCGGGTCACCGCAGCGCAGCCACCGAGGTTGCGCGCATCGTGCTCGACGTGGCCGCGCTGACGAGGGGAACCCGATGACCGACCTGCCCGCGGAGTTGGAACGTGTCCACATGGTCGGGATCGGCGGCGCCGGAATGTCCGGAATCGCGCGGATCCTGCTGGCCAGGGGTGGGCAGGTGTCCGGATCGGACGCCAAGGAGAGCCGCGGCGTCCTCGCGCTGCGTGCCCGCGGCGCGCACGTGCGGATCGGTCACGACGCCGGCGCGCTCGACCTGCTGCCCGGCGGCCCGACCGTCGTGGTCACCACCCACGCAGCCATCCCGAAGGACAACCCGGAACTCGTGGAGGCGGCCCGGCGCGGGATACCCGTGATCCTGCGACCCGCGGTGCTGGCCTCGCTGATGCAGGGGCATCGCACCCTGCTGGTGTCGGGCACGCACGGTAAGACGTCGACCACGTCGATGCTGGTGGTGGCGCTGCAACACTGTGGTTTCGATCCGTCGTTCGCGGTCGGCGGCGAACTCAACGAGGCCGGAACCAACGCCCACCACGGTAGCGGCGACGTGTTCGTCGCGGAGGCCGACGAGAGCGACGGTTCGCTGCTCCAGTACGAACCGGACGTCGTCGTCGTCACCAACGTCGAAGCCGACCACCTCGACTACTTCGGCAGCACCGAGGCGTACATCCAGGTGTTCGACGATTTCGCGGCACGTCTGTCGCCCGGCGGTCTGCTCGTCGCCTGTCTCGACGATCCGGGGTCCGCGGCGCTCGCGCAGCGGGTGGCGGCGCGGGGACTGCCCGGTGTGCGGGTGCTGGGGTACGGCAGCGCCGAGAACACCGATGGGGCCTTCGCTCCCGTCGACGGCGTCGAGGTCGGCGCGCGGCTGCTGAGTTTCGAGGCCCGGGACGTCGGCGGAGTGCTGCAGTTCCAGCTGGCCGGCGAACAGGCGCCGAGGACGGTCCGGATGGGTGTGCCCGGCAGGCACATGGCGCTCAACGCTCTGGCCGCTCTCCTCGCCGCCCGGGAAGCCGGTGCCGACGTGGACGAGATCCTCGAAGGCATTGCCGGATTCGGGGGAGTGCACCGCCGGTTCCAGTTCACCGGCCGCGAGCACGGGGTCCGCGTGTTCGACGACTACGCTCATCACCCCACGGAGGTGCGTGCCGTGCTCGGCGCCGCCGCCGATCTGGTGCGCCAGCCCCACGAGGCCGACCGTCGCGAATCCGAGGACTCGGTGCGCAGCGGCAAGGTCATCGTGGTGTTCCAGCCCCACCTGTACTCCCGCACAGCAACATTCGCGGAAGAATTCGGGCACGCGCTCGACCTCGCCGACGAGGTCGTGGTCCTCGACGTGTACGGCGCGCGGGAAGAACCGCTCCCGGGTGTCAGTGGCGCCCTGGTCGCGCTGTCGGTGTCGAAGCCGGTGCACTACCAGCCCGATCTGTCGCAGGCGCCGCGGCAGGTCGCGGCCCTCGCGACCCCCGGGGACGTGGTGATCACCATGGGTGCCGGTGACGTGACGATGCTCGGCAACCAGATCCTCGACGCTCTGCGTGCGGCTCCGCACCACCACCCGTCGCGATGACGCGGGAGCGTCGGGGCCGGTCGGAGCGGCCGGACCGCCCTGTCCGCCGCGACGTCCAGCGCAGTCCGAGGCCAGGGCGTGAGGCCGGTGCCCGCGCGACGGCGAGCGATCGGACGTCCTCGCGTCGGCGCACCTCGACGGTCACCGACCCCGAAACGCGGCGCACCCGCGAATCGGCTTCGGCGGCACGGAAGTCCGCGGCGGCGGAGACGCCGCAGCGACCGTGGTACCGGCGGCCCGCGGTGGTGGGCGTCGTCGGTGTCGTCGTGGTCGTGGCGCTCGGCCTCGTCGCCTGGTTCACGCCGCTGCTGTCGGTGCGGGAGACGGACGTCGCGGGGGCGACGTCCGTCTCCGAGGAGCAGATTCGCCAGGTGCTGGCGGTGCCGCAGGGGCAGCCGTTGCTGCGTGTCGACACGGAGGGCGCGGCTCAGCGGGTCGCCGCGATCCCGAAGGTGGCGTCCGCGCGCGTCCAGCGGGTGTACCCGTCCACCATCCGGGTCACGGTAACCGAGCGGGTGCCCGTCGTGTTCGTCGACAACCCTGGCGGTACCCATCTTCTCGATGTGGAGGCCGTGGACTACGAGATCGCACCGCCGCCGCCGGGGGTGCCGCGTCTGGTGACGGAGACGCCGGGGTGGGGCGACCCGTCGACGGAGGCTGCGATCGAGGTGCTGGAGTCGATGCCGCCTCAGCTCCGCGGTCAGGTGGGACAGATTGTGGCGAAGTCGATTTCGGATATCGCGGTGACGTTGCTCGACGGCCGGACCGTGGTGTGGGGCGGCACGGAGAAGTCCGAGCGCAAGGCTGCGGTCACCCTGCCGCTGCTCACTCAGCCCGGGCAGACGTACGACGTGTCGAGTCCCGACCTGCCGACGGTGCGGTGAGGGGTCGTGACCCGGATGCGAAAGAGTTGCGGGCGAGTTCGTCAAATAACTCGGCGCGTCTCGGCGCGCCTAATGGCGTATCCGTATGGCGGTGCATAGCGTTTCGCTCTAGTCGGGCAGCACTTGACATAACCGTAACCCTATGGTTGAGGTTGAGGGTTCAGGCTGGACTGATCTGTACGAAAGCGTGATACACACTCATGGAAGGCGAGAGCCGATGACGCCCCCGCACAACTACCTCGCCGTAATAAAGGTCGTCGGCATCGGCGGCGGCGGCGTGAACGCAGTCAACCGGATGATCGAGCAGGGACTCAAGGGAGTCGAGTTCATTGCCGTCAACACCGACGCGCAAGCGCTGCTGATGAGTGACGCCGACGTCAAGCTCGACGTCGGCCGGGAGCTCACCCGCGGGCTCGGAGCCGGCGCGGATCCCGAAGTCGGCCGCAAGGCCGCAGAAGACCACAAGGACGAGATCGAGGAAGTCCTCAAGGGCGCCGACATGGTGTTCGTGACCGCAGGCGAGGGCGGCGGCACGGGTACCGGTGGCGCACCGGTCGTGGCGAGTATCGCGCGCAAGCTCGGAGCCCTCACCGTCGGTGTCGTCACCCGCCCCTTCTCCTTCGAGGGCAAGCGCCGCGGCGGCCAGGCCGACACCGGCATCCAGTCGCTGCGTGAATCGTGCGACACCCTCATCGTGATCCCGAACGACCGCCTCCTGCAGCTCGGTGACGCCGCAGTCAGCCTCATGGACGCGTTCCGCAGCGCCGACGAGGTCCTGCTCAACGGTGTCCAGGGCATCACCGACCTCATCACCACCCCCGGTCTGATCAACGTCGACTTCGCCGACGTCAAGGGCGTCATGTCCGGCGCGGGTAGCGCGCTGATGGGCATCGGATCCTCGCGCGGCGAGGGCCGGGCCATCAAGGCCGCGGAATCGGCGATCAACTCTCCGCTGCTCGAGGCGTCGATGGAGGGTGCGCGCGGCGTGCTGCTCTCGATCGCCGGTGGCAGCGACCTCGGCCTGTTCGAGATCAACGAGGCGGCGTCGCTGGTGCAGGAAGCTGCCCATATCGACGCGAACATCATCTTCGGCACCGTCATCGATGATTCGCTCGGCGACGAGGTGCGGGTCACCGTCATCGCCGCCGGGTTCGACGGCGGCGCCCCCGCCCGTCGGCCGGTCGAGTCGGGCGCCGCCGGTCGCAGTGCCATCGGTGCCGGGCGGGCGGGCGAGGTCGGACAGCAGGCCGAGCAGCAGCACAGCGAGCCGATGTCGGTGACCCGAGAGACGATCAGCTCCCACCAGAGCCCGAGCAGTCTGCCGCCGCTTCCGGGAAACGGTCAGTCCCGTGCGGTGCCGGTGTCCGACGAGGAGGGTGAAGACGAAGTCGACGTGCCCTCCTTCATGCGTCGTTGAGTTCGTCGTCAGCCCCCGATTTCAGGGTTCGCCGGGTCGTCACCACCCGTGCCGGTGGGCAGTCCGTCGCACCGTACGACACGTTCAACCTCGGTGATCACGTCGGCGACGATCCGGCCGCCGTGGAGGCGAACCGGCGTCGGCTGGCCGACAACATCGGCGTGGCCTTCGACCACTTGGTCTGGATGGAGCAGATCCACAGTCGCAACGTGACCGTGGTCGACGGGCCCACCGACGTGCCGGTGCCCGCCACGGACGCGCTGGTGACGACGGTGCCGGGGCTCGCACTCGCGACCCTCAGCGCCGACTGCGTCCCGGTGCTGCTGTCCGACGACGAGGCCGGGGTGATCGCCGCCGTCCACGCCGGCCGGATCGGCGCACGCATCGGCATCGTTCCGCGGGTGCTCGACGTCATGGTCGAGCAGGGGGCGCGGGTCGACCGGATCGGCGCCTTCCTGGGTCCGGCGGCGAGCGGCCGACAGTACGAGGTTCCCGCGGCGATGCAGGCGGACGTCGAGAAATTCCTTCCCGGCAGCGCCACCCGCACCGTCAAGGGGACCCCCGGCCTCGATCTGCGGGCCGGCCTGCGGAAGCAACTGCTCGACGCGGGTGTCTCGGGGGTGGCGGAGGATCCGCGCTGCACCATCGAGGACCAGACACTGTTCAGTCATCGCCGGCAGGCCCCGACCGGTCGCCTCGCGGCGGTGATCTGGATGGATACTGGGCAAGACAGCGTGTGACGACGGCCGCCGGCGGCGGCGAGGATTCGGTGTGGGAGTGGACAAGATGGGCAGGGTCGGGGAGATCGAGGCTGCGCTGGGCGCCGTGCGCGCACGGCTCGACGCGGCGTGCCGGGACGCCGGCCGCGACCCCGCGGAGGTGTCGCTGCTGCCCGTCACCAAGTTCTTCCCCGAATCCGACGCGCGGATCCTGTACGACCTCGGGTGCCGCGAGTTCGGGGAGTCACGTGAGCAGGAGGCCACCGCCAAGATCGCGGAGTTCCGGACCGCGGTGACGGATCCGTCGGTGCGGTGGCACATGATCGGGCACCTCCAGCGCAACAAGGCGAAGGCCGTCGCGCACTGGGCGTACGCCATCCACTCGGTGGACAGCGAACGACTCGTCGGCGCCCTCGGCCGCGCGGCGACCGCGGCTCTCGAGGCGGGGGAGCGGCCCGAGCCTCTGCGGGTGCTGCTCCAAGTCAGTCTGGACGGCGATCCGCAGCGCGGCGGTGCCGCGATCGCCGACCTCGAACACCTTGCCGCGCAGGTGCAGTCGTCGCCGGGACTCGAATACCGCGGGCTGATGGCGGTTCCGCCGATCGACGCCGACCCGGACGCGGCGTTCGAGGAACTGGAGAAGATACACGCGCGGCTCAGGCGCGACCATCCGGATGCGACGGACCTCTCAGCAGGCATGACGAATGATCTCGAGCACGCTGTCCGGCACGGGTCGACGTGCGTGCGTGTCGGAACCGCGCTGTTGGGTTCGAGGCCTATAACCTCGAAGTAGATCGCCCAGGTGATCGCCAACCCGTCCACACCGCTGCGACCGGTCGCAGTTGGATCCTGTCCGCCGCGCCAAGGAAGGTCGATCAATGAGCAGTCTGCACAAGTTCAAGGCTTACTTCGGCATGGTTCCCCTCGACGACTACGAGGACGAGTACCTGGACGAGCCGGAACCTGCGCGCAGGCCCGCTCGACCGGCGCGTGACAGTGGACGTGACCCGTATCTCGACCGCGACGACCGTGACTTCGCGGAGCCGGCCTTCAGTAAGGCTGCCTACGCTCCCGGCCGCCGGGACGACCTCGACGACGACTTCGACCGGTACGACGGCCCGCGGCACTCGTCCCGGGTCGAACCCGTGGCCGTCCGGTCGGCCCGTCCCAGTGCGAGCGGTGCCGTGCGCGGCAGCACCCGCGGCGCGCTGGCCGTCGACACGCGGTCCGAGCGGGTGGAGAGTCGTCGCGGACCCCTCTTCGACGAAGGGGGCCCGCTGTCCAAGATCACCACACTGCGTCCCCGCGACTACGGGGAGGCCCGGACCATCGGCGAGCGGTTCCGTGACGGCACCCCCGTCATCATGGACCTCGTCGAGATGAGCAACGCCGACGCCAAGCGCCTCGTCGATTTCGCCGCCGGACTGGCATTCGCGCTGCGCGGGTCCTTCGACAAGGTGGCCACGAAGGTGTTCTTGCTCTCACCCGCAGACATCGACGTCTCTGCCGAGGAGCGTCGCCGCATCGCGGAAACCGGCTTCTACAGCCAGAAGTAAACCGGCGAGCGGGGGAAACGACCATCGGGATCCGAACGTCCGAAACGACGCGGGCCGCGGCGGCTGTGGCGGAGAAAGCCCTGGCCACGCGGCTCGTTTTGATCGGCCGGACATTCTCAGGCAGAGTGAAGGTGTGGCCTTGTTCTCGGTGATCTACTTGATACTGTTTGTCTTTTGGCTGCTACTCATCGGCAGAATCATTGTCGAGTTCGTACGGACCTTCGCACGAGACTGGCGGCCAACCGGCGTCGTGGTCGTCATCCTCGAAGCGATTTTTACGGTCACCGATCCTCCGGTCAAACTGCTCCGGCGGTTGATCCCCCCGATCAATCTCGGGGGGGTGCGGTTGGATCTATCCATCATGGTCTTGCTGTTCATCGTCTTCATCCTGATGTCGATCGTTCAGGGACAAGCGCGTGCTACGGGTCTGGTGTGACAGAATGGACCCCATTGATCCAGTCTTGTTTCACCGTTACGTAGACTGCGCTGTAACTGAATGCTTGCTAGACCGCCAAATGACGCGTGAAGGGATCCTTCCATGCCGCTGACTCCCGCTGATGTGCACAATGTCGCGTTCAGCAAGCCACCGATCGGTAAGCGGGGCTACAACGAAGACGAAGTCGATGCGTTTCTCGACCTCGTCGAGCAAGAGTTGTCGCGCCTGATCGAGGAGAACGCCGACCTTCGGCAGCGAGTAGGGGAGCTCGACAAGGAGCTCGCCGATGCGAAGAAGGCTCCACGCTCCGCGTCCGCAGCACAGACTCCCGCCCCCAAGGCAGAGCCGGCTCGCGTCGTCGAGCAGCCCAAGGCTCCCGCGCCGGCACCGGCTCCCGCCGCTGCGGCTGCGGCCGCTCCTGCACAGGGCGCCGACGCACACATGCAGGCTGCCAAGGTTCTGGGTCTCGCCCAGGAGATGGCGGACCGCCTCACGAGTGACGCGAAGACGGAGTCCGAGCAGCTGCTCGGCAACGCGCGCACCAACTCGGAGCAGCTGGTCAGCGATGCGCGGACCCGTTCCGAGACGATGATCGCGGACGCCCGCCGGAAGTCGGAAGCGCTGATTACCGACGCTCAGACCCGGTCCGAGACCCAGCTGCGCCAGGCCAAGGAGAAGGCCGACGCGCTGCAGGCGGACGCGGAGAAGAAGCACACCGAGATCATGGCGACGATCAACCAGCAGCGTTCCGTGCTGGAGGGTCGTATCGAGCAGCTCAAGACATTCGAGCGCGAATACCGTGTGCGCCTGAAGTCGTACCTGGAGTCGCAGCTCGAGGAACTGGAGCAGCGGGGATCCGCGGTTCCGGTGGACGGCGGTCAGGATTCGTTCGCGCAGGGTGGATCGCAGTCCAATTACAGCCAGTCCTACGCCAAGGGCAATAGCTGACTGAGCGCGCGGTAGTTGCCCAGCCAGCGGCCCGGATAGAGGTTGAGCCGTGCTGGTCGTGACACTCGCTCTTGCAGCGGTGGGGTTCGCTCTCCTGGTGGTGGCTCTGATGACCGGTTCGGTCGTGTGGGCCTGGGGATGCATCGTAGTGTGCGTCGCCGGAGCGGTCCTGCTGCTCGTCAGCGCCCTCGCGGGCAAGAAGGCGGCGACCGTGCCGGGGCAACCCGCGAGCGGTGTTCCCGGTGAACGCGGTCCCGCACGGGACGCGGACACGACGCCCGGTTCCGACGAGGGCGACTGAGCTGCCGCACGCCGGTGGCGGCTAGACTGCATTCAGCGAATAATTCAGTAACCGAGTTTCGCGGCGACGATCCGGCCATCACCGGGGAGCCTTCGGAAGAACGGCCGGTACGCCGGCTCAGTAGAACCGAACGGGTGGGCCCGTCACAGCCCGGCACCGAGAGGCGCCCTCCGGGGTGCAAGCGGGGTGGTACCGCGGTGGTGACGCAGGAGGCGTCTCCGTCGTCCCCGTGCCGAGTACGTCAGGCACGAGGAGATCGCGGTGACCGACACCAGCAACGTGACCAGCAGCAACGAGTCCTACCCCAAGGTCGACTACGGCGTCTCCCAGGATGCGGGTGTCCGGTTCCCCCAGATCGAGCAGCGTGTGCTGGCCGGCTGGGACGAGGACGACACCTTCCGGGCATCGGTCGCCCAGCGCGACGACGCCCCCGAATTCGTGTTCTACGACGGTCCGCCGTTCGCGAACGGTCTCCCGCACTACGGCCACCTCCTGACGGGGTACGTCAAGGACCTGATCCCGCGGTTCCAGACCATGCGCGGCAACAAGGTCGAGCGCCGATTCGGCTGGGACTGCCACGGACTGCCCGCCGAACTCGAGGCGGAGAAGCAGCTCGGGATCAAGGACAAGTCCGAGATCGACGTCATGGGTCTCGAGAAGTTCAACGAGTACTGCAAGTCCTCCGTGCTGCGGTACACGGACGAGTGGCGCGACTACGTCACCCGGCAGGCCCGGTGGGTCGACTTCGACAACGATTACAAGACCCTGGACCTCGACTTCATGGAGTCGGTCATGTGGGCGTTCAAGGAACTGTTCGACAAGGGCCTGATCTACCAGGGCTTCCGTGTGCTGCCGTACAGCTGGTACGAGCAGACGCCGCTGTCGAACCAGGAGACCCGGCTCGACGACGCGTACAAGATGCGCCAGGATCCCGCCGTCACGGTCGACATGCCGCTGCACGGTGAGGGCCCGCTCGACGGCGCCAACGCGATCATCTGGACCACCACGCCGTGGACGCTGCCGTCCAACCTCGCTGTCGCGGTGCACCCGGACATCGACTACGTCCAGGTGACGGGCGCCGACGGCAAGCGCTACGTGCTCGCCAAGGATCGGCTGGGTCACTATGCCCGCGAACTCGGCGAGGCACCCGAGGTGCTGTCGGAGCACAAGGGTTCGGACCTCGTCGGGCTCCGCTACGACCCGCCGTTCGACTTCTTCGTCGGACACGAGAACGCGCACCGCGTCATCTCCGCCGACTATGTCACCACCGAGTCCGGTACCGGAATCGTCCACCTTGCACCGGCTTTCGGTGAAGAGGACATGGAGTACTGCACGGCGAACGGAATCGAGATCGTGCAGCCGCTCGACCCGGGCGGCAAGTTCACGGCGATGGTGCCGCCCTACGAGGGTCTCCAGGTGTTCGACGCGAACCCCGTGATCATCAAGGACCTCAAGGCTGCTGGAAAGTTGCTGCGGCACGAGACGATCGAGCACTCGTACCCGCACAGCTGGCGCAGCGGGCAGCCGCTGATCTACATGGCGGTCCCGTCGTGGTTCGTCGCGGTCACCAAGTTCCGCGACCGCATGGTCGAGCTGAACCAGGACATCACGTGGGTCCCCGAGCACATCCGCGACGGACAGTTCGGCAAGTGGCTCGAGGGCGCGCGCGACTGGAACATCAGCCGCAACCGATACTGGGGCAGCCCGATTCCGGTGTGGGTGTCCGACGACCCGGCGTACCCGCGCACGGACGTATACGGCTCGCTCGACGAACTCGAGCGCGACTTCGGTGTGCGCCCGACGGATCTGCACCGGCCGATGATCGACGACCTGGTGCGTCCGAACCCCGACGACCCCAGCGGGAAGTCGATGATGCGGCGCGTGCCCGAGGTCCTCGACTGCTGGTTCGAGTCCGGGTCGATGCCGTACGCGCAGGTGCACTACCCGTTCGAGAACCGCGAATGGTTCGACAGCCACTTCCCGGGCGATTTCATCGTGGAGTACAACGGCCAGACCCGCGGCTGGTTCTACACGCTGCACGTGCTGGCGACGGCGCTGTTCGATCGTCCCGCCTTCAAGACCGTTGCGGCCCACGGCATCGTCCTGGGCGAAGACGGCCTGAAGATGAGCAAGTCCAAGGGCAACTACCCGGACGTGAAGGAGGTGTTCGAGCGCGACGGCTCGGACGCCATGCGCTGGTTCCTCATGTCCTCGCCGATCCTGCGCGGGGGGAACCTCGTCGTCACCGAACAGGGCATCCGCGAGGGTGTCCGGCAGGCGCTGCTGCCGCTGTGGAACGCGTGGAGCTTCCTGCAGCTGTACGCGCCGACATCCGGTGAATGGCGCACGGATTCGACGAATGTCCTGGACCGGTACATCCTCGCGAAGCTGGCCGGAACCCGGGACGCCATCACCGGCGCGCTCGAGACGAACGACATCGCCGGGGCGTGCGACGAACTGCGCACGTTCTGCGACGCGCTGACGAACTGGTATGTGCGGCGGTCGCGTTCGCGCTTCTGGGACGAGGACAAGGACGCCGTCGACACCCTCCACACGGTGCTCGAGGTGGTCACCCGGCTCGCCGCTCCGTTGCTGCCCCTGATCAGTGAGGTGATCTGGCGGGGGCTCACCGGCGGACGGTCCGTGCACCTCGCGGTCTGGCCGGCCCAGGGTGGGCTGCCGGCGGATGCGGAGTTGGTGTCTGCGATGGACGAGGTGCGGTCGGTGTGCTCGACGGTGCTGGGCCTGCGCAAGGCGCAGAACCTCCGGGTGCGGCTGCCGCTGCCCGAGGTGACGGTCGCGTCCGACGACGCGGAGCGCCTGCGCCCGTATCTGGGTCTCATCGCCGACGAGGTCAACGTCAAGAAGGTCGACCTCACCACCGACGTGGACGTGCACGGCCGGTTCGAGCTCGTCGTCAACGCGCGCGCCGCGGGGCCGCGCCTGGGCAAGGACGTGCAGACCGTCATCAAGGCCGTCAAGGCCGGTGACTGGTCGGAGAACTCGGACGGCGTCGTGGTCGCGGCGGGGATCGAGTTGCTGCCGGAGGAGTACACGCAGCGGCTGGTCGCCGCCGAACCGGAGTCGACGGCAGCCCTGCCCGACGGGGCCGGTCTGGTCGTCCTGGACTCGGCGGTCACCGAGGAACTGGAAGCCGAGGGGTGGGCGAAGGACCGTATCCGCGAGTTGCAGGACGCGCGCCGCGCCGCCGGGCTCGAGGTGTCCGACCGGATCACCGTCGTCCTCGACGTGCCCGCGGAACGGCGGGACTGGGCGCTCGCGCACCGGGAGCTGATCGCCGGCGAGATCCTCGCCGTCGAGCTGGAACTGGCCGAGGCGCCGGGCGACGCCGTCGAACTCGGTGAGGGTGTGCGGGCGGCGATCGCCAAGGCATGACCTGTCGGACCGGGCGGGTATTTTGCACCAGGTGAGTCGTCGGTGGGTGTTGCACCTCGACATGGACGCGTTCTTCGCGTCGGTCGAGCAGCTCACCCGGCCGACGCTCCGCGGCCGCCCGGTTCTCGTCGGTGGTCTCGGCGGACGCGGTGTCGTCGCCGGGGCCAGCTACGAGGCGAGGGTCTTCGGCGCGCGTTCGGCCATGCCGATGCATCAGGCCCGCAGGCTGGTGGGTCCGGGCGCGGTGGTGCTGCCGCCGCGGGGCCGCCTCTACGGCATGTTGAGCAAATCCGTGTTCGACGCTCTCCGCGGCCCGATGCCGGTGCTCGAGCAACTGTCGATGGACGAGGCATTCGGCGAACCGACCGAGCTGGCCGGGGCGGATGCGGCCACGGTGCAACGCTATTGCGAGGGACTGCGCGCCCTCGTGCTCGAGGAGACGGGACTGGTCGCGTCCATCGGCGCCGGGTCGGGCAAGCAGGTGGCCAAGATCGCGTCCGGTCTGGCCAAACCCGACGGGATCACGGTGATCCCGCCGGACGAGCAGCATGCCGTGCTGGACGAGCTTCCGGTGCGGAAACTGTGGGGCATCGGCCCGGTCGCGGAGGAGAAGCTCAAGCGGCTAGGCATCGAGACCATCGGCGGTTTCGCGCGGACCCCGGAATCGGAGGTGGCGTCCATTCTGGGCACCACGGTCGGACCGGGCCTGCACCGGCTGGCGCAGGGCATCGACAATCGGCCGGTCGCCGAACGCGCCGAGTCCAAACAGGTCAGTGCGGAGACGACTTTCGCCACCGACATCGTCACGATGGCCGAGTTGCGGGGTGCCGTCGAGTCGAGCGCGGCGTCCGCGTTCGGGCGCCTGCAGAAGGACGGCCGGGCCGCGCGGACGGTGGTGCTGAAGCTGAAGAAGGCGGACATGAGCATCGTGACGCGCTCGGTCACGCTGCCCTACGCGACCCTCGACCGTCAGATCCTCGTCGCGGCGGCGCAGCGGCAGGTGATCGATCCGCTCGAACTCGGGCCGGTGCGTCTGGTCGGGGTGGGATTCGCCGGACTGTCGACGGTCCGCCAGGGCTCGCTGTTCCCCGAGCTGGACCTGGACGTCCCGGGCTATCAGGAGTCGAAGATCACGGAGGCGGGCCCCGACGACGGCCTCTCCGCGCCCACTCCCGCACCCGCCCGGGCGATCGACACGCGGTGGCATCCCGGTCTCGACGTGACGCACCCGGACTTCGGTCACGGCTGGGTGCAGGGGGCCGGCCACGGTGTCGTGACCGTCCGATTCGAAACGCGCACAACGGGTCCGGGGAAGGCGCGGACCTTCAAGGAGGACGACGTGCAACTCGAACGGGCCGATGTGGAAGGCTCGCTCGAGTGACCGGACCCACCGCCCGGACGACGGAGTGGAGACCGGCTCCACGAGAAGGTAGCCTCGGGCGCTGATGCTTACCCTTGGGTAACGTTGGCCCGGGTAGCGATAGATGCTCAGATCGTCCGAGAACGAACACCGAGAATGAAGAGGTTATTGAGTTGAAGCTTCGTAAGATCACGGTTGCCGGAGTAGCAATCGCCGCAGCCCTCACGATGTCCGCGTGTGGCTCCGACGAGAGCGACACGGCGACCAAGACCACGACGACGACTTCCGCAGCTGCCGAGACCTCGGAAGCCATCGAGGTGCCCACCGCGGCCGATCTCAACGCGCTTCTGGTGCAGGGCCTCGATCCGGCCACGCCGCTCGAGGTCAAGTCCGCCATGGTCGAGGGTTCGGAGCAGGATCCGGAGCTCATCAACCAGGTCGCCGCCGCCGCGAAGGCCAACAACGCCGAGGTCACCGTTCTCGACCCGGTCATCGACAACGGTGACGGCACCGCCAGCGGCCAGCTGCAGCTGACCGTCAACGGCCAGGTCCAGCAGGGTGGCGTTCCGGCCATATTCGTTCCCGGCGAGAACGGAACGTGGAAGCTGTCGAAGATCACCGCATGCCAGATCGTGTCGCTCGCGCAGCTGACCTCGCCTGCATGCCCTGCCTGATTCCAGGCCGAACCGTGCGGTCCTGACGGATCGCCGCGTTCCCGCACCGATGCCGGTGTCCCCTCGGGACACCGGCATCGGTCGTTCGCGGCTGGTCGGTTCAGCCGGCAGGGGCGGGCGCGAGCTTCGATACGGCGGTGCTCGTCAGGTCGTCGAAGACGCCGGCGTCGATCGGGTCCTGGCCCGTCGCGACCAGCTGGGTGACGGTGCTCCCGACGACGACCACCACCACGTCCGAGACCAGACTGACGCCCTCGCTGGTGGTGACGAGCCGGAACGCCACCGACGCGTCACCCGCGGGCTGCTGCTCGCGGCCGCCGACCCGGTACTGCACCTGCACGCCGTCGGCGTCCGTGCCGGTGTACTCGGTGCAGCCCACCAGCCGGTCCTGCACCGCCGCGAAGGCCTGGGATGCGTCGGCGCCGGTGCCGTAGCTCGCCGCGTCCTGGTCGATGGTGGCGAACTCCGGGCCGGTGAACCAGTCGGACGCCGACGCCACCGCGCCCGCACGCTGATCCGCGACGGGCGACAGCACCGCGCCGCATTCCGCGGGGTCCGTGCTCGACTTGTCGGAGTCCGCCGACTCCGACGCCGGAGGCAGCCCCAGATCGTCCTCGGGGTCGGGCGCGGGGGTGAATCCGACGGGAAGGTCGCCGACGTCGAGGAGGGCCGCCTTCAGGGCGGCCTGATCGGCGAACGGTGTGCCTGCCGCGTCCGGTGCTGCGGTCACCACCGGTCCGAGCGGCGCGAGTGAGGCGGTGTCGCCGGCGTCGCCGGATGCGTTCGACGAGCACGCCGACAGCGCGAGCACGGCGAACAGGGAGCAGGAGACGGCGACGGGTCCGCGGCGCATCAGGAATCCCACCGGACCGAGTTCGACGTGGTCTGGTGCAGGCGGGTGGCGCCGTCGGGGTCGCTGTACTCCTGGTCGCCGCCCACGGTCACCGTCCCGGCGACGGGCAGCGGCAGGCCGAGGTCGACGGTCATGGTGCCCGAACCGTGCATCACGTACTGGTCGACGTTCAGCGTGCCTGCCTCCCCGGGCAGCTCCCAGACGGGGGACTTCGGCTTCTGGTCGATCGTGTAGTCGACGGTGAGACGGTTGCCGTCCCGGGCGGTCAGGGTGGCCACGGTGGTCTGGTCGAGGGCGATGCCGCTCATCACCTGCTGGCGGATCGTCCACTGGGCGCCCACTCCGACGGGCTCCGCAGGAAACGGGACCGTGCGATACACGGCCTGGTAGAACGCCTGCTCGATCGCGGAGCGCGCGATGTCCTGGGTTTCGGCGTCCGGACGCAGTCGCAGCGCGGTGATCGCACCGGTGGGGTCGACTGTGAAGCCGGCGCCCGAACCGGCGCTGGCTTCGAGCGCGCTGCCGAGGCGGTCGTCGGGGCTGGTGACGTCACCGAGCGTGAGGTCGACGGTGGTGCTGCCGTCCGTGTCGTCGCTGGCCTGCCCGACGGCGGCGGTGAGGGGGAGTGTGATCTCGGGTGAGGAGAAGTCCTGGGCGGGCTGGTCGTCGATCTGCTGGAACACCTGCGCGCCGGTGGTCAACTGCACCTGCTGCGTGACCCCCGCCGGCGGTCTGCGTCGGATCATCTCGCGCGGCTCCTCGCCGGGCTGGATCAGTTCGACGGTGGTGGCGGAGATCGGGACGGTCACTTCGGCGGGAGTGGACGTGGACCCTGCGGGGTTCGACTCCGAGGAGTCGCCGTCACCTCCGCACCCGGCGGTCAGAGCGACCAGGGAGAGGGTTGCGGCGAGTAGGCAGAATCCGGGTCGCAGAGCATTCGAGAACAGTGGCACGCCCCCAGGCTAGTGCGCGCGGGAGCGCGTGAACGGAGGCTTGCCTCCGTAGTGGATGATGAACGGGTGAGTCAAGACCCCACGGCAGAGAACGAGACCGACGCAGAAGACCGAAACGACGGTGACACGTCCGGCACCGCAGCGCCCCGGCCGGTGCAGCATCAGCGCAGGCTGCTGCTGTTCGTGATCGCCGGTGCCGTCCTGGCCGCGGACCTGCTGACGAAGATCCTCGCCGTCGCCAACATCGAGCCCGGCCGGCCGGTCTGGCTGATCGGGGACATCGTCTCGCTGCGGCTCGTGCGCAACCCGGGTGCGGCGTTCTCCATGGCCACCGGCATGACGTGGCTGCTCACGCTCGTCGCTGTGGGTGTGGTGATCGGCGTCGTCCGCATCGGCCGCACGCTGCGGTCGCCGTGGTGGGCACTCGGTCTGGGGCTGGTACTCGGAGGCGCCCTCGGCAACCTCGTCGACCGGTTCTTCCGGGCGCCGGGAGTGATGCAGGGTCACGTCGTCGATTTCGTGTCCGTCGGCTGGTGGCCGGTGTTCAACGTGGCGGATTCCGGCATCGTGTGCGGTGCGATCCTGCTCGTCGTGCTCACACTGATAGGGCTGGAACCGGACGGAACACGTAAGGGGGTAGAGAAGTGAGGGAAACACGGTCGATGCCGGTCCCGGACGGGCTCGAAGCGATGAGGGTCGACGCCGGCCTCGCTCGACTACTCGGTCTGTCGCGCACCGCGGTGGCTCAGCTCACGGAAGAGGGTTCGGTGCTCGTCGACGGCGCACCCGTCGGCAAGTCCGACCGCCTGTCCGCAGGCACCTGGCTCGAGGTGGAACTGCCGGAACCGCCGCGGCCGCTGACCATCGAGGCGGAACCCGTCGAGGGCATGGAAATTTTGTACGCCGACGACGACGTGGTCGCCGTCGACAAACCGGTGGGTGTGGCCGCCCACGCCAGCGTGGGCTGGACCGGTCCGACCGTGATCGGCGGTCTCGCCGCCGCGGGCTTCCGGATCTCGACGTCCGGTGCGCACGAACGCCAGGGCATTGTGCACCGGCTGGACGTCGGCACGTCCGGGGTGATGGTGGTGGCCACGTCGGAACGCGCCTACACACTCCTCAAGCGCGCATTCAAGCAGCGGACCATCGACAAGCGGTACCACGCGCTGGTGCAGGGGCACCCGGACCCGAGCAGCGGAACCATCGACGCGCCGATCGGCAGGCACCGCAGCAACGACTGGAAGTTCGCCGTCACCGCGGACGGCAAGCCCAGCATCACGCACTACGACACGGTCGAGGCGTTCCAGGCGGCGAGCCTGCTGGACATCCACCTCGAAACGGGCCGGACCCATCAGATCCGCGTCCACTTCGCCGCACTGCGGCACCCGTGCTGCGGCGACCTCACATACGGGGCCGATCCGCGGCTGGCGGAACGTCTCGGACTGGAACGGCAGTGGCTGCACGCCCGGTCGCTCGGTTTCGCGCATCCCGCGGACGGGCGGTGGGTCGAGATCACGTCCAAGTACCCGAAGGATCTCGAGGACGCTCTCGGGGTTCTGCGGGCGAGCTGAGGTGAGGCGCCCGTACCCGGGCGGTACCGCGGTGCCGGCAGTGCTCACCGCCGTCGCCCTGATCGCGGTGACGGTCGTGCTCGGAGTACTGCACCCTGTCCGGCGGGCGCCCGTGTCGACGGACACGCTGGGCCCGGACAACGGGGAAGTGGTGGCCGACTACCTGGCCCGGGCGGACCGGTCGCTCGACGCGGCGGACGCGCGCCGCGAACAGTGGGCGCTGGTTTCGTTCACGCGTCCGGTGACGACGGACGTCGTCCGGGACGCCGCGTCCGGCACCCGGGTGTCGCAGGTGCTCTTCCGTGTGCCCCTGGACCGGGTGCAGACCCCCCTCGTTCCCGTGTCCGTCGCGGCAGGCGATGCGGCGCTCGCACGGGCGAGCGTCCTGGCCGCCGGACGCGCCCAGGCGATGACGGGCGAAACGGAGCGGCAGGCGCAGATCGCGGCGGTGTCGTCGGCGGAACTCGCCCGGAACTGCGCGTGCGTGATCGGTGTCGTCGTCCGCGGTGATCACGAAGCCCTCACCGCACTGCGGTCCGCCCCGGACGTCCGGGCGGTCGAGGCACTCGGCGCCGACGCCGTCGCCGGGCGATTCGCCGTGCGCCCGCTGCTGCCGGAGCAGGTCGAGATCGTCGCGCCCGGCCCCGACGACGGCATCGTCCCGGGGAGCGGTTCGTGAAGGCGAGGAAGGCGGAAACCGTGGGCGCCGCCTGCGGAGTCGGCGCCTACGTGCTGTGGGGCGCGTTCCCGGCGTTCTTCGGATTGCTCGGCCCGGCCGGATCGGTGGAGATCCTCGCGCACCGGGTGGTGTGGACGCTCGCGCTCATGTTCGTCGTCCTCGCGGTCTCGGGCCGGCTCCGGTCGCTGCGCGGGCTGAGTCCGCGCACCTGGCTGCTGGTCACGGCCGCGTCGACGGCCATCGCGGTGAACTGGGGCACCTACATCTACGGGGTCACCTCGGACCGGGTGGTCGAGACCGCGCTCGGCTACTTCATCAACCCGTTGGTGAGCGTGCTGCTCGGGGTCGTGATCTTCCGGGAACGGCTCGTTCCCGCCCAGATCGTCGCGCTCGCGCTCGCCGCCGCCGCGGTGGTCGTGATCACCGTCGACTACGGACATCCGCCGTACATCGCGCTGACCCTGGCCGCCTCGTTCGCGCTGTACGGGCTGTGCAAGAAGGTGATGCCGCTCGACCCGCGGACGAGCCTCACCGCCGAGGGAATCGTGGCCGCGCCCGTCGCGATCGGCTACCTCGTGTTCCTCGCCCTCACCGGGGCAGGCACGTTCCTCGGGTTCGGGCTGGGTCACACCCTGCTGCTGATGGCCGCGGGACCGGTGACCGCGCTGCCGCTGTTGCTGTTCGGCGCGGCCGCGCAACGGGTGCCGTTGCGCACACTCGGCATGCTGCAGTACCTGACGCCTGCGCTGCAGATGGCGTGGGGCGTCGCCGTTCTCCACGAGGACATGCCCGCGTCGCGGTGGATCGGTTTCGCGCTGATTTGGGTGGCACTCGCGATCTTCAGTACCGATGCGCTGGTACGGGTCCGGCGCGAGCGGCGAAATACCGAACCGTCCCAGGCGCCCGTCCAGTAACTCGCGTCACGACTTCTCCGACACCCGCCGTCGGCGACCGGTGCTGTCGGTCCGAGGGCCTACACTCGTGAGGCTCCCAGACCTTCAGAGAGGCGCACGTGGCTGACTCGTTCGTACATCTGCACAATCACACCGAGTACTCGATGCTCGACGGTGCGGCCAAGGTCGGCCCCCTGTTCGAAGAGGCCGAGCGACTGGGGATGTCGGCGGTCGGCATGACCGACCACGGCAACATGTACGGCGCCAGCGAGTTCTACAACGTGGCGAAGAAGCAGGGCATCAAGCCGATCATCGGCATCGAGGCGTACATCGCGCCCGAGTCCCGCTTCAACACCAAGCGCGTGCTGTGGGGCGACCGCAGCCAGAAGTCCGACGACGTCTCCGGTAGCGGCGCGTACACCCACATGACGATGGTCGCGGAGAACGCGACCGGTCTGCGGAACCTGTTCAAGCTGTCCTCGCTCGCGTCGATCGAGGGCCAGCTCGGCAAGTGGGCGCGGATGGACGAAGAGCTCATCGCCACCCACCACGAGGGCATCATCGCGACCACGGGATGCCCGTCCGGTGAGATCCAGACCCGGCTGCGACTCGGCCACGACCGCGAGGCGCTCGAGGCCGCCGCCAAGTGGCAGGAGATCTGGGGCAAGGACAATTTCTTCCTCGAGCTGATGGACCACGGACTGTCGATCGAGCGACGAGTGCGTGAGGGCCTGCTCGAGATCAGCAAGAAGCTCGAGATTCCGCCGCTCGCCACCAACGACTGCCACTACGTCACCAAGGAAGCCGCGGAGAACCACGAGGCGCTCCTCTGCATCCAGACCGGTAAGACGTTGTCCGACCCCACCCGGTTCAAGTTCGACGGCGACGGCTACTACCTGAAGCCGGCCGCGGAGATGCGCGCGCTGTGGGACGACCAGGTGCCCGGCGCGTGCGACAACACACTGCTGATCGCCGAGCGGGTCCAGTCGTACGACGACGTGTGGGCGCACCACGACCGGATGCCGATCTTCCCGGTCCCCGAGGGCGAGACGCAGGGCACCTGGCTGCGCAAGGAGGTCATGCGCGGACTGGACCGCCGGTTCCCCGACGGACCGCCCGAGGAGTACCTCGCCCGCGCCGACTACGAGATCGGCGTCATCCTCGAAATGGGTTTCCCCGCCTACTTCCTCGTCGTCGGCGACCTCATCAACCACGCGCGGGAGGTCGGCATCCGCGTCGGCCCCGGCCGAGGCTCGGCGGCGGGTTCGCTCGTCGCCTACGCGATGGGCATCACCAACATCGACCCCATCCCGCACGGCCTGCTGTTCGAGCGGTTCCTGAACCCCGAACGCGTCTCCATGCCCGATATCGATATCGACTTCGACGATCGCCGTCGCGGCGAGATGGTGCGCTACGCGACGGACAAGTGGGGCAGCGACCGCGTCGCCCAGGTCATCACGTTCGGCACCATCAAGACGAAGGCGGCCATCAAGGACTCCGCCCGAGTCCAGTTCGGCCAGCCCGGTTTCGCGATCGCCGACCAGATCACGAAGGCGCTGCCGCCGCCGATCATGGCCAAGGACATCTCGGTGTCCGGCATCACCGACCCGAACCACGAGCGCTACAAGGAAGCGGTGGAGGTTCGCGCCCTCATCGACTCCAACCCGGACGTCGCGAAGATCTACCAGACGGCCAAGGGGCTCGAGGGCCTGATCCGTAACGCCGGCGTCCACGCCTGCGCGGTCATCATGTCGTCCGAACCGCTGATGGATGCGATTCCCGTGTGGAAGCGCGCCCAGGACGGCGCCATCATCACCGGCTGGGACTACCCGTCGTGCGAGGCCATCGGCCTGCTGAAGATGGACTTCCTCGGACTGCGGAACCTCACCGTCATCGGTGACGCCATCGACAACATCAAGGCGAACCGGGGGATCGATCTCGATCTCGACACCCTCGCGCTCGACGACCCGGCCACGTACGAACTGCTCTCGCGCGGAGACACTCTCGGCGTGTTCCAGCTCGACGGCAGCGCGATGCGCGACCTGCTGCGCCGCATGCAGCCCACCGGTTTCGAGGACATCGTCGCGGTGCTCGCGCTGTACCGGCCCGGTCCGATGGGCATGAACGCGCACAACGACTACGCCGACCGCAAGAACGGGCGGCAAGAGGTCAAACCCATCCACCCGGAACTCGAGGAGCCCCTGAAGGAGATCCTGGCCGACACGTACGGCCTGATCGTCTACCAGGAGCAGATCATGCAGATCGCTCAGAAGGTGGCCGGGTACTCGCTCGGACAGGCCGACATTCTCCGCCGCGCCATGGGTAAGAAGAAGCTCTCGGTGCTGGAGGAGGCGTATGCCGGTTTCCGCGAGGGCATGCTCGCCAACGAATTCTCCGAGCCCGCCATCAAGGCGCTGTGGGACACCATCCTCCCGTTCGCCGGGTACGCGTTCAACAAGTCGCACGCCGCCGGGTACGGCCTGGTGTCGTTCTGGACCGGGTATCTCAAGGCCAACTATCCGGCCGAGTACATGGCCGGTCTGCTCACCTCGGTCGGTGACGACAAGGACAAGGCCGCCGTCTACCTCGCGGACTGCCGCAAGATGGGGATCACGGTGCTGCCGCCGGACGTCAACGAATCGGAGGTCAACTTCGCCTCCGTCGGTGAGGACATCCGGTTCGGCATGGGCGCCGTCCGCAACGTCGGCGCCAACGTCGTGGGCTCGATCATCAAGGCGCGCAAGGAGAAGTCCAAGTTCGTCGACTTCTCGGACTACCTCAACAAGATCGACGCCGCCGCCTGCTCCAAGAAGGTCACCGAATCGCTGATCAAGGCAGGCGGATTCGACTCGCTGGGCCATCCGCGCAAGGGACTCATGCTCGTCCACGCCGACGCCATCGACGCGGTGATGGGCACCAAGAAGGCGGAGGCGATCGGACAGTTCGACCTGTTCGGCGGCGACGACGCCGACGAGTCGATCTCCTCGGTGTTCAACGTGAAGATCCCCGAGGAGGAGTGGGACTCGAAGCACCGGTTGGCGCTGGAACGGGAAATGCTGGGCCTGTACGTGTCCGGGCACCCACTCAACGGCGTCGAACACGTGCTGTCGGCGCAGTCCGACACCGCGATCCCGACCATCCTCGAAGGCGACATCAAGGACGGCACCCAGGTCACCGTCGGCGGCATCCTCGCGTCGGTGAATCGGAGGATCAACAAAAACGGTCTCACCTGGGCGTCCGCGCAGCTCGAGGATCTGACCGGTGGTATCGAGGTGCTGTTCTTCCCGCAGGCCTACTCGGTCTACGGGATGGATGTCACGGAGGACTCCGTCGTGCTCGTCAAGGCGCGCGTGTCGATCCGTGACGATCGGATCTCACTCATCGCCAACGACCTTGCGGTGCCGGATCTCTCGGCGGTGGGGGTCGCGAAGCCGCTGGCGGTCAGTCTGCCGCTGCGTCAGTGCACCAAGGACAAGATCGGCGCGTTGCGTCAGGTGCTCACACGCCATCCGGGCACGTCGGACGTGCACGTGCGGTTGATCGGCGGCACCGAGGTCACGTTGTGGAAGGTGGACGACGTGCTCCGGGTGGAACCGTCGTCGGCGTTGATGGGTGATCTCAAGGCGTTGCTCGGACCGAGCTGCCTGTCCGTGTGACGGTCAGGGGCGCGGCGGGAAGAGGCGCCGCGCCCACCACACCACGACGGCCACCGCGGCGGCGGTGAGTATGGCCGCCTGCAGCGTCTGAGTGACCACGAGGACCGTGACGAAGACCAGCAGCGCGACGGCCAGTGCTTCCAGCTTGTAGAGGGGCCACTCGGCGCCGGCGAGATCGACGGTGCGCGGGGGGTCGCTGCGGCGAACCTCGCGGCGCAGCCATGCGTCGTGTGTGGTCATCGCAGGTCACCTCACTGACGGGGACCGGGGGAGTGGACGTCCCCCGCGTGGGATCAGGATACTCGGAACCCGGAGTTCGGCGCAACGAACAAACGGATGCGGTTCTTCGCATGTGCGCTCGTTCGGTGGAATCGGTGGCGCGTTCTCGCGGATCAGGTGTTGACTGGACGCATGCCACTCACAGGTGAATACGAACCCAGTCCGTCCAAGTGGGCAGCAGATCAGGCCGAGTTGATGGAATCCACCGATGGAGCCAAGGGCACGACGCTGGGCGGCAGGCCTGTCGTCCTGCTGACCACGCGCGGCGCGAAATCGGGCAAACTCCGCAAGACGCCGTTGATGCGTGTCGAACACGACGGGACGTACGCGATCGTCGCCTCGCTCGGCGGTGCACCCAAGAACCCGGTCTGGTACTACAACGTGAAGGCCGAACCGCACGTCGAACTCCGTGACGGCTCGACCACACGGGACATGGTGGCCCGTGAGGTGACCGGCGACGAGAAGGTGACGTGGTGGGACCGCGCCGTCGCCGCGTTCCCGGACTACGCCGAATATCAGAAGAAGACCGATCGGGAGATCCCGGTGTTCGTGCTCGAACCCGCCTGACGCCCGCACCGCCGCTGTCCTTCGCCGTTCGACCGTCCCCCGACCGGAGGCCCGATGAGAGCGAAAACCGTTGCCGATCAGCTGGTACGTCAACTCCAGGACGCCGGCGTCCAGCGGATCTACGGAATCGTGGGCGACAGTCTCAATCCCGTCGTCGACGCGGTCCGGCGGTCGGGTGGCGCGGCGAAGGGTGGAATCGACTGGATCCACGTGCGTCACGAGGAGGCCGCCGCGTTCGCCGCGGCAGCGGAGGCGCAGGTCACCGGCAAACTGGCGGTGTGCGCCGGCTCGTGCGGTCCGGGAAATCTGCACCTGATCAACGGTCTCTACGACGCGGACCGCTCGGGGGCGCCCGTACTTGCGATCGCGGCGCAGATCCCGAGCGAGCAGATCGGTCTCGGCTTCTTCCAGGAGACCCACCCGGACCGCCTGTTCGTCGAGTGCTCCCGGTACGCGGAGCTGATCGGCAGTCCCGCCCAGGCGCCGCGCGTGACGGCGTCCGCTATCGCGCACGCGACCGCGCTGTCCGGTGTCTCGGTGATCACCCTTCCGGGCGACATCGCGGACCGCCCCGCCGAGGGACAGGCACCGTCGGTGCCGCGCACCGGCGTACCGGCGATCGTGCCCGACCAGGCCGACGTGCGGGCGCTCGCCGACGCCGTGAACGGGGCGGGAAAGGTCGCGATCTTCGCCGGCGAGGGCGTGCGGGAGGCTCGAGAGGAGCTGCTGAGCCTGGCCGACGCGATCGGTGCGCCGATCGGCCACACGCTCCGCGGGAAGGAATGGATCCAGTACGACAACCCCTTCGACGTCGGGATGACGGGACTGCTGGGATACGGGGCGGCCCACGACGGCATGCACGGCGCCGACCTCCTGCTGCTCGTCGGAACCGACTTCCCGTACAACCAGTTCCTGCCCGACGGAGTCCGCACTGCGCAGATCGACTGGGCCGCACAGCGAATCGGGCGGAGAACGAACGTCGACCTGGCCGTGCACGGCGACGTGGCGAGCACGCTGCGTGCCCTCGCCCCGTTGATCCGGCGGAAGGACGATCGCCGATTCCTCGACGACATGCTCGAGAAGCACCGGACGCTGATGAACAAAGTGGTCGGTGCGTACACGAAACCCGCGAAGCAGCGCATCCCGATCCACCCGGAATATGCGGCGTCGATCCTCGACGACCTCGCCGCCGAGGACGCGATCTTCACCACCGACACGGGAATGTCGAACGTCTGGACGGCGCGCTACCTGACGCCGAACGGGTCGCGGCGTTTCCTGTCCTCGGCCCTGCACGGATCGATGGCGAACGCCCTGCCGCACGCGATCGGCGCCCAGGTGTGCGCGCCGGGCAGGCAGGTGGTCTCCGTGTCGGGCGACGGCGGGCTGTCGATGCTGCTGGGAGAACTGGTGACGGTCGCGATGTACCGGCTCCCGGTCAAGATCGTGGTGTTCAACAATTCCACTCTGGGCATGGTCAAGCTGGAAATGCTGGTGGACGGGCTGCCGGATTTCGGGGTCGACGTCGCGCCCGTCGACTACTCGGCGGTGGCGTCGGCACTGGGCATCTTCGCCCGCCGGATCGAGGATCCGGCCGACATCGAATCGGGTCTGCGGCAGGCGTTCGATCACGACGGACCGGCGCTCGTCGATCTGGTCACCGACCCGCTGGCGTTGTCGCTGCCGCCGACCATCACGGGCGGGCAGGTCACCGGTTTCGCGTTGGCGCTGTCGAAGATGGTGATGAACGGCGGTGTCGGCGAGGCCGTGAAGATGGCGAAGTCGAATGTCCGCAACGTGCCGCGACCGTCCCAGTTCGATCCGCGCGGCTGAACCCGACTGGTATCCCATGGCTGGAGAGTGGGAACATATCCGGGTGTCCACATCGCCCGATACCGCAGCCCAGAACATCACCTCGCCCCTGACAGTGGGCGATATCGACGCTGCCATCGAGCGAATTTCCCACGTGATCGACGCGACCCCGCTGCAGCGGAGCGAGCGCCTGTCGTCGCTGACCGGCGCGAACGTCTACCTCAAGCGCGAAGACCTGCAGGTCGTCCGCTCCTACAAGCTGCGCGGCGCCTACAACCTCATGGCCCAGCTCGATGCCGGCGAGCGTGCGGCCGGAGTGGTGACGGCCAGCGCGGGCAACCATGCGCAGGGCGTCGCTTTCGCCTGCCGGACAATGGAAATCACGGGCCGCATCTACGTTCCGTCGAACACCCCCAAGCAGAAGCGTGACCGCATCCGCGCGCACGGCGGCGAGTTCGTCGAGCTGATCCTGACGGGGGAGACGTACGACGCCGCTGCCGCTGCGGCCGCGGCCGATGTGCGGCGGACGGGCGCGACGATGGTGGCGCCGTTCGACGACGCCCGTACCGCAGCCGGACAGGGCACCATCGCCGCCGAGATCCTCGCGCAGCTCGGTGCGGCCCCCGATTCCGTGCTGGTCCCGGTCGGTGGCGGCGGATGCATCGCCGGCATCGCCACGTATCTGCGTGCGCACGCACCCAATGCGGCCATCGTCGGGGTGGAGCCGACGGGGGCGGCGTCGATGACGGCGGCCCTGGTGGCCGGTGGTCCCGTGACGTTGACGGAGATCGACCCGTTCGTCGACGGCGCGTCGGTGAAACGGGTCGGCGACCTTCCCTACGCCGTGGTGTCCGCCCTCGGCGCCGAGGTCGCGACGCACACGTCGCTGGGCCAGTCCGACCGGTCGACCACGATCCGGCTCGATCCCGAGAGCTTCGTGATGGCCAACCTCGACGAAGGTGCGTTGTGCACCACGATGCTCGAGCTGTATCAGAACGAGGGCATCATCGCCGAGCCCGCGGGCGCCCTGTCGGTGGCGGCCCTCGGCAACATCACGTTCGAGCCGGGTTCCACGGTGGTGTGCCTGATCTCCGGGGGCAACAACGACGTCTCGCGGTACGGCGAGATCCTGGAACGCTCGCTGGTGAATCTCGGCCTGAAGCACTATTTCCTCGTCGATTTCCCGCAGGAGCCGGGCGCGCTGCGCCGCTTCCTGGACGAGGTGCTCGGGCCCGAGGACGACATCACCCTGTTCGAGTACGTGAAGCGCAACAACCGGGAGACCGGTGCCGCCCTGGTGGGTATCGAGCTGGGGAAGGCCGAGGGGCTCGGCGACCTGCTCGAGCGGATGGAGCAGTCCCGGATGCAGGTGGAACGCCTGGAGCCGGGGAGCCCCGCGTACCGCTACCTCACCTGAGCCGCTACTTCTGCAGCAGCCGCGCGACCACCTTGTTGTACAGCTCGGGCTCGGGCATGGGGAGCCCGAGCAGTGCGGACAGGTAGATGCCGTCGCCGACGAGCCGCACGATCTCGGCCTGCACGGGGTCGTCGATCTCGCTCTGGAGACCTTCGTCCCAGCCGCGCATCACCTCGGTGACGGCTTTCTGGATCTCGTCGTGCTGACCGTCGACGCTCCGTAGCGCGGCGATGGTCGAACGGTAGAGGGCGAGTTCCTCGGTGGTGCTCGCGTCCGGAACCTGTAGATACCACTCGGACAGCGAGGTGCCGCCGGAGACGGCGTCGGCGCGCTGGGCGTCCGCCCGTTCGCCGAGCCGGCGCACCATGGCGGCGAGCAGCGATTCCTTGCTGGGGAAGTGGTAGAGCAGTCCGCCTTTGGACACCCCGGCCTCCGCGGCGACGGATTCGAGGGTCACCTGGGCTATCCCCACGTCGAGCAGCAGCTTCTCGAGGGCGTCGAGTATTCGATCGCGCGTTCCGGCAGCCATGGAGAGGGACTGTACCCGGGAAATAACTTTACCGTCCGGACGGTTCACGGTAATGTAACGGAACTGTACCGGCTGGACGGTTCATCACCGTGTCAGCTCTCGAATCGGAAAGTCGCAGGAAGATAAATGTCTGTCTCCACGGATCGCGGGATCAACGACGCCTACGGCGCGCCAGGTCAGTCCTCCGCATCACGCCGAGACTGGCTCGGATTGGTCGTCCTGGCCTTCGCCGTCCTCCTGATCGCCGTCGACGGCACCGTGCTCGACCTCGCACTGCCGTTCATCAGCGCCGACCTCGAACCCAGCAGCACGCAGCTGCTGTGGATCATCGACGTCTACTCGTTCGTCCTCGCCGGCCTGCTCGTCACGATGGGCACGCTCGGCGACCGGATCGGGCGGCGTCGCCTGCTGCTCCTCGGCGCCGCCGGATTCGGCATCGCCTCGCTGATCGCGGCGTGGTCGCCGACACCCGAGATGCTGATCGCAGCCCGCGTTCTGCAGGGAATCTCGGGTGCGACGCTGATGCCCGCGACACTCGGTCTGATTCGCACGATCTTCGTCGACCCGCGCCAGCGGACCCTCGCCATCGGCGTGTGGGGTGCGATGGCCGGTGGCGGCACCGCGGCGGGCCCGCTGATCGGCGGCTGGCTGCTCGAGCACTTCTGGTGGGGCTCGGTGTTCCTGATCAACATCCCCGTGATGCTGGTCCTGATCGCCGTGGGACCGCTCGTGATCCCCGAGTCGAAGGACCCCGCCCCGGGACGCTTCGACCTGCTCAGCGCGGCGCTGTCGATGACGACGATGCTGCCGCTGGTGTACGCGGTCAAGGAGACCGTGGTGCACGGTGTCGACCCGGTGCTCCTCGTCGTCGGACTCGTCGGCGTCGTGTCCGGTGTGGTGTTCGTACGCAGGCAGAAGGCGATGAAGGACCCGATGATCGACATCGGCCTATTCGCCAAGCCGGCGTTCTCGACCGCCGTCCTCACCAATCTGCTGTCCATCTTCGCGCTGGCCGGTGTGCTGTTCTTCGGCTCGCAGTACCTGCAGTTGGTGCTGGGCAACAGCGCGTTCGAATCCGGTGTGCTGATGTTGCCCGGCATGCTGATGAGCGCGATCACCGCACTCGCGGCGGCCTGGATGGTGCGCCGGTGCGCCACCTCGCATGTGCTCGGCGGCGGTCTCGCGATCGCGGCTGTGGGTGCGGCACTGATGCTCACGCTCGGCGTGGACGGCGCCCCGACGATGTTCGTGATCGGCTTCGGCCTCGCAGGCGCCGGTGTCGGTATCGCACTGACCCTGACGTCCGACCTCGTGGTCAGCGCCGTCGAGCCCGAACGGGCCGGCGCGGCCTCCGCGGTGTCCGAGACCGCATACGAACTCGGCATCGCACTAGGCGTCGCAGTGCTCGGCAGCGTCGTCATGGCGATCTTCCGGAACGGCCTCGACACGTCGATGCTGCCGCCGGAACAGGTCGAGCCCGCCCAGGGCACGCTCGGCGCCGCCGTCGCGGAGGCCCAGCACCTCCCGGAGACGGCCCGGACGGTGTTCCTGGAGTCCGCGCAGTCGGCGTTCGTCGACGGCATGCACGTTGCCGCCGGCGCGACGGCCGTGATCCTGTTCGCGACCGCCATCCTCGTCCTGCGGATGCTGCGCGACCGTCAGGGTGAGCTGTCGAGCACCACGAACGAGTGACCCGGTAGCACCGTCGCCGACGCGGTCTCGTCCTGCGTCGGCGGCTCCCACCACAGCACGGGGGAGCCGCCGACCGGGACGCTCACCGGTTCGGCGCCCAAGTTGCACGCGAGCCGAAGCGCACCGCGGTGCACCACGATCCACTGCTCCGCCTCGTCGTAGTCGACGGACAGGTTCTCGAGCCACGGATCCGTCAGCTCGGCGCGGTCCCGACGGAGGTGCAGCAACGAGCGATAGCAGTCGAGCAGCCGGGCATGCGGTTCGCGGACCGGTTCGTCCCAGTCGAGCTTCGACCGCTCGAACGTCTCCGGGTCCTGCGGGTCGGGAACATCGTCCGTGCTCCAGCCGTGCTCGGCGAACTCGGCCTTACGCCCCTCCGCCGTCGCCCGCGCGAGTTCCGGTTCGGGGTGGGAGGTGAAGAACTGGAACGGGGTGCTCGCCCCCCACTCCTCACCCATGAACAGCATCGGCGTGAACGGCGAGCACAGCACGAGCGCGGCCTTCACGGCGAGCTGCCCGGAATCGAGATACGTGCCGGGACGGTCGCCGACCGCCCGGTTGCCGATCTGATCGTGCGTGCACGTGTACGTGACCAGCGAACTGGCCGGGGTCCGGCGGGTGTCCAGCGGCCTGCCGTGGGTGCGACCGCGGAACGTCGAGAACGTGCCCACATGGAACCACCCCTGGCGCAGGGTGTCGGCGAGGCAGGCCATCGAACCGAAATCTCCGTAGTAGCCCTGTCTCTCGCCCGAGACGGCGGCGTGGATGGCGTGATGCACGTCGTCGTCCCACTGGGCGTCGAGGCCGCAGCCGCCTGCCGACCGCGACGTGATCAGGCGCGGATCGTTGAGGTCGCTCTCGGCGATGAGCGTCAGCGGCCGCCTCAGGTGCGCGGACAGCCTGCGGGTCTCGATGGCCAGGTCCTCGAGAAGGTGGGTGGCGGTGTGGTCGACGAGCGCGTGGACCGCGTCGAGGCGCAGCGCGTCGATGTGGAACTCGCGGAACCACCGCAGCGCGTTGTCGATGATGTAGCGGCGGACCTCGCCGCTGTCCGGTCCGTCCAGATTGATGCTCCGGCCCCACGTGTTGGCGCCCTGCGCCAGGTACGGCCCGTACCGGTCCAGGTAGTTTCCCGACGGTCCGAGGTGGTTGTACACGGCGTCGAGGACCACGCCGAGACCGCGGGCGTGGCACGCGTCGACGAGGGTCTGCAGCCCGTCCGGTCCGCCGTAACCCTCGTGCACTGTGTACCAGAGAACCCCGTCGTATCCCCAGTTGTGGGTCCCGTTGAACCCGTTGACGGGCATCAGTTCCACGAAATCGACGCCGAGGGCGACGAGATGGTCGAGCTTGGCGACGGCAGCCGCGAACGTGCCCTCCGGGGTGAACGTGCCGACGTGCAATTCGTAGACGACGGAGCCGGCGAGCTGCCGCCCGGTCCACCGCGAGTCGGTCCAGAGGCTCTCGTCGAGCGTGTGGAGCTGCGACGGACTGTGGACTCCGTCGGGCTGGCGCGGCGACCGGGGATCGGGAAGCGGGGTGTCGCTGTCGTCGAGGACGAACGCGTACCGGGAATCCGGCGACGCGTCGACGTCGGCTCGCCACCATCCGTCCGGTGACGGGGTCATGTCGTGGCGTCGGCCGTCGACCTCCACAGAAACGGATTCCGGAATCGGGGCCCATACCTCGAATGTGTGCACCCGATCAGCATGCCTCGACGCGGCGGGCCGCGCAGGACAGTCAGCTCTCGGGCGTGCCGGAGTCCTCGACCTCCTCGATGATCTCGGCGCCGAGAACGGACAACCGGTGTTCCTCGGCGTCCTGCACGGTGCCGAAGTCCTGCTCCTCGAGCACGTTACGGTCCTTGTCGAGGTATCGATACGTAGCCATGTCCCCACGATGGCACACGCCGGCAGAGATGGCGGCGAGTCGGCCCTTTCGCCCCGGTTCCGGAAGTAGCAAGCTGGGAGTACGGACTCGAACGTCGTCGCGAGGAGCAGTCATGCACGTAGCAGTGGGAGACCGGTTGCACGTTCAGGGCAGGGTGGTCGGAGTGCACGAGACGACCGCCGAGGTCGTAGAGGTACACGGAGAGAACGGCGCACCGCCCTATCTCGTCCGGTACGACGACGGCCACGAGGCGCTCGTGTTTCCCGGATCCGATGCCTGGGTGGAACACCCGAAGTCGTAGGTATCGGGCGTTTCGCCTGGTCGATGCGCGGCGAATCGCTGTGCCACATTGGTTGCACGATTGATGTATCGAATGCGTCTATCGTGAGCCCATGCCCGAAACGGCCAAGAGGCCCTACAGTTCGCCGCTGCGAGCGGAATCGGCGCGCCGGACCCGTCTCCTCGTCCGGGACGCCGCGGCCCGGCTGTTCATCGACCGCGGATACGTCAGCACGACGGTGCGGAACGTGGCCGAGGCCGCCGGGGTGTCGACGCGCACGGTGTTCACCGCGTTCCCCGGTGGCAAGGCGGAACTGTTCCACGAGGTACTTCACGGAGCCATCGAAGGTGATACCGCCGCGGCCCACACGCCCGTGCCCCGGGACGGCGACCCGGTCGAACGGATCCTCGACCAGATGGTGGGATTCAGCACCGACGTCCTGGAGCGGGCCGGGACCCTGATGACGACGTCGATCGAATCCTCGGGAGCGGACGACGACATGCGGCGGTTCGCCGACGAGGGGGCGCGGGCCTCGGCCGAGAATGCGATGACGCTCGCCGAGGGACTCGCCGCGCACGAACTTCTGCGTCCCGAGATCTCCGTCCAGCGGGCCGCCGACGTGCTGTTCACGGTCGTGTCGCCGCAGGTCTACTCGATGCTGCGCCGGCAGTGCGGGTGGGACGTCGACGAGTACCGGAACTGGGTGAAAGCGACGATCCGGGCGAGTCTGCTCCACTGATGGGGCGCGCCTACGGCAGCAGGATGAATTTGCCCGCCGCGTGCGGCTTCCGAAGATCGGCGTGCGCGCGCGCCGCCTCGGACAGCGCGTACGTGCGCGCGACGCGCACCCGCACGTCCCCGTTGCCCGCGAGGTCGACGAGGAAGACGCGGGCCCGCTTACGCGGTTCCATCCCCTCCGGCCCCCGCGCGCCGACGATCCGGAAGCCCGCTTCGGCAGGCCGGGGCCCGGGGACGGTCGTCACCAACCGCGACCGGTCCCGCACCAGTTCCACGGAGACGTCGATCGACTCGTCACTGCCCGCGGTGTGGATGACGGCGTCCACCCCGTCGGGCGCCAGGACGCGGACCCGATCGCCCAGACCGGCGCCGTAGGACACGGGGGCGGCGCCGAGCGACCGGACGTAGTCGTGGTGCTCGGGGCGCGCCGTGCCGATGATCGCGGCGCCGCGGGCACGCGCCAACTGCACGACGAACGACCCCACGCCACCGGCCGCTCCGTGCACGAGCAGCAGGTCGCCGGCGCCGACGTGCGCCGTGTCGAGGGTGTCGACCGCGGTGGCACCCACCGCGAGAAGTCCGGCAGCCTCGTTCCACGGCAACGACGCCGGCTTCGGGATCACCGAATCACCGGACACGACAAGTCGATCCGCGTACGACTCGGACACCGGATACACGATCACCTCGTCGCCCACCGAGATCGGGCCCACCGGTCCCGCTGCGGCGTCACCCACCTCGGCGACGACGCCCGCGGCCTCGCTGCCCAGCCGCAAGGGCAGGGCGTCCGGGTCGGCGCCGAACGCGCCGCTGTAGAGCTTGTAGTCGATCGGGTTGACCCCGATGGCGCGAACCTCGATCACCACCTCGCCGGGGGCGGGATTCACTGCCTCGGCGTCGACGAGCGCGAGGACCTCCGGCCCTCCGTACGCCCGGGCAACCACACGGCGCGCCATACAAGAGCCAGTACCCCTGTGAGTACTTGTTAACCGCGGGCGGTTGACAAGTACTCACAGGGCCAGAAGCGCAACGGGATAGCGGGAGAACAGTGTCGACGTGTCGACTCGGCCGCCAGCGTACGTCGCGGACGTGAGCAGGTCGGTCCAGGTGCCGTCCGGGAGGGAAACGGTGGTGTCGCCCCAGCCGCGTTGCTCCAGGCCGACGGTGTGCCGGGTGGCCAGCGCCACGACGTCCGCGGACGACCCCTGGGGGCCGCGGGCGAAACCGATCAGATGCTGCGCCGCGGTCCCCGACGCGAAGACCGGCGCATAGGTCCCGCCGACGAAGCTGTCCGGACGTTCCCGGCGCAGGCGCAGAGCTGTGCGGACGACGTGCATCTTCGCCGCGCCCGTCGCATCGAGCGGAGGAGTGCTGAGTCCCGCGAGCATGCTCCGTCGCACGTCGTAGTCGACGGGACGGCGATTGTCCGGGTCGACGAGCGAGTCCTCCCACAGCTCGGTTCCCTGGTACACGTCCGGGATCCCCGGTCCGCACAGCTGCAGGAGCTTCTGGCCCAGCGAGTCCGACCAGGCGTGCGGGGCCAGCTGGGTGCACAGTGAACCGAGCGCCTTCCCGACCGTGCCGTCGATCACCGTGTCCAGCCAGCGGTGGAGGTCGCTCTCGAAGTCCTCGTTCACGTCGTGCCACGATGTCCGGGTTCCGGCCTCACGGACCGCCTTCTCCGCGTAGGCGTGGACGCGGTCGCGGAAGTCGGGCACGTCGCCCGCGGCGCGGCCGTCGACCGGCCACACCCCGAACAGGTTCTGCCACAGGAACAGTCCGGTGACGGGATCCGGGCTGGGTGCGATGCGTTCCCACTGATCGACGCATTCGGCCCACAGGTCCGGCACCTGCGACAGGATGCCGATCCGGGCCCGGACGTCCTCCCCGCGCTTGGTGTCGTGCGTCGAGAGCGTCGTCATCGCCCGCGGCCACCGGGTGGCTCGCTCGGCTGCGGCCAGGTGGAATTCGGCGGGGGAGACGCCGACGTTCGCCGGATTGCCACCCACCTCCTGCAGTGACACCAGCCGGGCGGTGCGGTAGAACAGGCAGTCCTCCACGGACTTCGCCATCACCGCACCGCACACCTGCTGGAATCGGGTGGCCGCCTCACCGCCGGCGATCAGGGCGGCGGCGAGGGCGGACAGCGCGTCGGACCGTTGCGGTTCACGCCGCAGGACGTCACCGATCACGCGCTTCGCCAGCCCGGCCAGCGGACTGTAGTCGGACCGGTACACGGGCATGGCCGCGACGACGTCCGCGACGGCGTCACGCAGGTCCGCATCGCTGCAGTCGGTGCCGGTCTCCGCGCGGATCGCACGGACGAGGCGCCGGACCTCCGGGGCGAGGATGGTTCCGGCGACGTCACGTTTGATCGCGGTTTCGTGCTCGTGAATCCACGTCGCGTCACCCCGGTCACCCGTGCGGGACGCCGACAGGGCAGTGAGCGCGGGAGCTCCCGACGTGTCGACGAAGATGCCGCCGAGTTCGGCCAGTGCGTCGTAGCCGGTGGTGCCCGCGATCGGAAGGTGGTCGTCCAGTGGTTCGGTGTGGCCGAGGATCTTCTCGATCACGAGCCACCGGTCCGCGCCGATCAGCCCGCGCAGCCGGTCGAGATACTCGGCCGGATCGGACAACCCGTCGGGATGGTCGATGCGCACTCCGTCGATCAACTCGTCCGCCACCCAGCTCCGCAGTTCGCGGTGCGCGGCCTCGAACACCCGCGGGTCTTCCTGGCGGATACCGGCCAGTTCACTGACCGCGAAGAATCGGCGGTACCCGATGAGCCCGGAGTCCCACGGGACCAGGCGGTAGGACTGCGCGTCGTGCACCGACGCCGGTTCGGCGGCATCGGTGCCGGGGGCGATCGGGAACCGGTGCTCGTAGAACGCGAGCAGGGGCTCGGGTCCCGAGCGGTCGACGGTGAGGGACTCGAGATCGGCGTCCGATCCGAGGACGGGCAGCGCGAGTCGCCCGCCCGCGCCGTTGTCGTCGCTCCAGTCGATGTCGAAGAAGTCGGCGAACTCGGAGCGGCGACCGTGCGTGAGGACGTCCCACCACCACGCGTTCTCACGCGGATTCGCGACACCCACATGGTTGGGGACGAGGTCGACGACGATGCCCATGCCGCGGCCCCGCAACTCCTGGGCCAGCGCGGTCAGCGCCTCCCGCCCGCCGAGCGCCGGGGACACGCGGGTCACGTCGGTGACGTCGTAACCGTGGGTCGATCCGGTCGTGGCCGTCAGGATCGGCGACAGATAGACGTGGGAGATCCCGAGGTCGTCCAGGTAGTCGGCGACGGCGGCGGCGTCCGCCAGGGTGAAGCAGTCCCCGCGCAGTTGCAGTCGGTACGTGGCCGTGATCGACATCGTCGTCCCCGGCTCAGGCGGTCCGGCGCAGCACGACCAGCGACCGGGCCTCGACCTGCAGCGAATTCCCGGCCTTGATCACCGCTTCCTTCGCCCCCGTCGGGACGGCGGTGTCGAGCACGACCGCCCATTCGTCGGCGTAGTCGGAGTTCGGCGTGGAGAACTCGATCTCCTCGTCGTGCGCGTTGAAACACAGCAGGAACGAGTCGCCGACCACGCGCTCGCCGCGATGGTTGGGTTCGGGAATGCCCTCGCCGTTGAGGAAGACCGCCAGCGACTTCCCGAAACCGCTGTCCCAGTCCTCAGGCGTCATCTCCTCACCGGCTGGGGTGAGCCACGCGATGTCGCGGGTCTGGTCACCGCTGCGGATGGGTGTGCCCTCGAAGAACCGGCGACGACGGAACACCGGATTCTTCATGCGCAGTGCGATCACCCGTTTGGTGAACTCGACCAGGTCGGCGTTGGAGTCCGCCAGCGACCAGTCCATCCACGACAGTTCCGAGTCCTGGCAGTACACGTTGTTGTTGCCCCGCTGGGTGCGGCCCATCTCGTCGCCGTGCGCCAGCATCGGCGTCCCCTGGCTCAGCAGCAGGGTGGCCAGGATGTTGCGGCTCTGCCGCCCACGCAGATCGAGGATCTCCGGGTCGTCCGTCGGTCCCTCGACGCCGCAGTTCCAGGACCGGTTGTGGCTCTCGCCGTCGTTGTTGCCCTCGCCGTTGGCCTCGTTGTGCTTCTCGTTGTACGACACCAGGTCGCGCAGGGTGAACCCGTCGTGGGCGATGACGAAGTTGATGCTCGCGCCGGGGCGGCGCCCGGTCGCCTCGTAGAGGTCGGACGAGCCGGTGAGCCGGGACGCGAATTCGCCGAGCGTCGCGGGTTCGCCGCGCCAGTAGTCGCGGACCGTGTCCCGGTACTTGCCGTTCCACTCCGTCCACAGGCCGGGGAAGTTGCCCACCTGGTACCCGCCCTCGCCGATGTCCCACGGTTCGGCGATGAGCTTGACCTGGCTGACGATGGGATCCTGCTGGACGAGGTCGAAGAACGCGGAGAGCCGGTCGACGTCGTGCAGTTCACGGGCGAGCGTGGACGCGAGGTCGAACCGGAATCCGTCGACGTGCATCTCGGTGACCCAGTACCGCAGCGAATCCATGATCAGTTGCAGCGTGTGCGGGTGCCGGGCGTTGAGACTGTTCCCCGTGCCCGTGTAGTCCATGTAGTGCTCGGCGTCGCCGTCGACGAGCCGGTAGTAGGCGGCGTTGTCGATGCCGCGGAACGAGATGGTCGGACCGAGGTGGTTGCCCTCGGCGGTGTGGTTGTAGACGACGTCGAGGATGACCTCGATGCCCGCCTCGTGGAACGAGCGGACCATCGCCTTGAACTCCGACACCGCGGCGCCCGGCTTCTCCGCCGACGAATACCCGGTGTGCGGGGCGAGGAAGCCGAACGTGTTGTAGCCCCAGTAGTTCCGCAGCCCCTTGTCGAGCAGCGTCTGATCGTGCATGAATTGGTGCACCGGCATCAGTTCGATCGCGGTGACACCGAGGTCGACGAGGTGGTCGATGATCACCGGATGCGCGAGGCCCGCATACGTGCCGCGAAGCTCTTCCGGCACACCGGGATGCGTCGCCGTCATGCCCTTGACGTGGGCCTCGTAGATCACGGTGTCGTGGTATGGGTGTTTCGGTGCGCGGTCGGCAGCCCAGTCGAAGAACGGGTTGATCACCACCGTCGTCATCGTGTGGCCGAGCGAGTCGTGTCCGGGCAGTCCCGGCGTCGAGATGTCCCCGGGCTCCGCTGTGAGCTCGGCGTCGTCCTCGGCCTCGATGTCGTCGTCCGAGTCGACGATCTCGACGGCATCCTCCGATTCCTCGGGGGCGGGCTCGGCGGGCGCGTCGATGTCGTAAGAGAACAGGGACCGGTCTCCGTCGAACTCGCCGTCGAACGCCTTGCCGTAGGGGTCGAGGAGGAGCTTGCTGGGGTCGCAGCGGTGCCCCGCCGCGGGATCCCAGGGGCCGTGGATCCGGTACCCGTACCGCTGACCGGGAACGACGGTCGGCAGGTACGCGTGCCACACGTAGCCGTCGACCTCGTCGAGGCGCACGCGTGTCTCCGTGCCGTCCTTCGCGATCAGGCACAGGTCGACGGCCTCGGCGACCTCGGAGAACAAGGAGAAGTTCGTCCCGGCCCCGTCGTAGGTGGCGCCCAGTGGGTAGGCGCTGCCGGGCCACACGGGAATGGGCGTGGTGCCGGTCGACTCGCTTGCTTCCATATCGAGAACACTAGCCCGCGTTCGCGTCGCTCTCAGCTCGACGAGAGCGGGCTATCGGCCCGGGGTGGAGCTCCGTGCGGCAGCAACCATTCCGGTTGTGATCTTCCGCACGTCCTCGCTGGTGCACACGTACGGCGGCATCGCGTAGATCAGGTTCCGGAACGGCCGCAACCAGACCCCGGCGGCCACCGCGGCGTCGGTGGCGGCCCGCATGTCGACGGGTTCGGCGAGTTCGATCACGCCGATCGCGCCGAGCACCCGAACGTCCCGGACACCGGGGAGTTCCCGGGCCGGTGCGAGTCCCGATTCGAGTGCGCGGCGCACGGCCTCGACCTCGCCTCGCCAGTCGCGCGACAGCAGGAGTTCGATCGACGCCACCGCGACGGCACAGGCGAGCGGGTTGGCCATGAACGTGGGGCCGTGCATCAGCCCGCCGGCGTCCCCGGCGCTGATGGTCTCGGCGACGTCGGTGGAGCAGAGCGTCGCCGCGAGGGTCATGTACCCGCCGGTGAGGGCCTTGCCGACGCACATGATGTCGGGGCGTGCGCCGGCGTGGTCCGCGGCGAACAGCTCGCCGGTGCGGCCGAAACCGGTCGCGATCTCGTCGAACACCAGCAGGAGCTCGTGCTCGTCGCAGATCCGCCGCAGCTCCGACAGGTACCGGGGGTCGTGGAAGCGCATGCCACCGGCGCCCTGCACCACCGGTTCCACGATGACGGCCGCCAGTTCGTCGGAGTGGGAGGCCACCAGACGCTCGAACTCTGCGACGTACCGCGGGTCGAACTCGCGGGGCGGGGGTCCCGCGAAGACCTGCCGTGCCAGGACGTCCGTCCACAGCGAGTGCATGCCGCCGTCCGGGTCGCAGACGCTCATCGGGGCGAACGTGTCGCCGTGATACCCGCCGCGCCAGGTGAGCAACCGGTGTCGCTCCGGCCTGCCGCGACTGCGCCAGTACTGCAGGCACATCTTGACGGCGACCTCGACGGACACCGAACCGGAATCGGCGAGGAACACCTTGTCGAGTCCGTCCGGGGTGATCTCCACGAGCAGCTGGGCGAGCCGCGCGGCCGGTTCGTGGGTGAGCCCGCCGAACATCACGTGGCTCATCCGCCCGAGCTGCGCCGTCGCCGCCGCGTCGAGGACGGGATGCCGGTAGCCGTGGACCGCGGCCCACCACGAACTCATGCCGTCGACGAGTTCACGTCCGTCGGCGAGAGTGAGGCGCGTCCCGCTCGCCTCGGCCACCACGAGCGGGGTGGTCGAGGCGGGGAAGGCGCCGTACGGATGCCAGAGCAGCGAGGCATCGAGGGACGTGATGTCGTCGACGGACAGGCTCGGGGAGGTCACGGTCTCGACCCTAGCCACCCGAAGAAAACCGGGCCCACCCGGGTTGAACACCGTTCAAGTCGCGTATCGTGCCGGGGGTGAGTACCGACCGCACCTTCACCACCTGGCTCGACGACGTCGAGGACCAGCGGCGCGCCGCGGGACTGCGCCGCGAGTTGCGTCCACGCACGCCGGGCAACGCGCTCATCGATCTGGCATCCAACGACTATCTCGGACTCGTACGGCACCCGGAGGTGCTGCACGGCGCGATGACCGCCCTGCGCCGCTGGGGTGCGGGGGCCACCGGCTCGCGGCTGGTCACGGGATCGACCACCGAACACGAACTGCTCGAGACGGAACTCGCCGAGTTCGTCGGCGCCGAGGCCGGGCTGGTGTTCTCCTCCGGTTACACCGCGAATCTCGGTGCCGTCACCGCACTGTCCGGCGCCGGATCGCTGATCGTCTCCGACGCGGGCAGCCACGCGTCGCTGGTCGACGCGTGCCGCCTGTCCCGGGCCCGCGTGGCCGTCGCACCGCACGCCGATCTCGACTTCGTCCGCAGCGCACTGGCCACCCGGACGGAGGAGCGGGCGCTGGTCGTCACCGATTCGGTGTTCAGCGCGGACGGTGATCTCGCACCCCTCGTCGACCTCCACCGGGTGTGCCGCGACCACGGGGCGTTCCTCGTCGTGGACGAGGCGCACGGCGTCGGAGTCCGCGGCGCAGGGGGCCGCGGACTCGTGCACGAGGTGGGGCTCGCCGGCGAACCCGACATCGTCGTCACGGCCACGCTGTCGAAGTCGCTGGCCAGTCAGGGCGGTGCGGTGCTGGCGTCGGAGAAGGTGCGTGCGCATCTCGTCGACGCCGCGCGCACGTTCATCTTCGACACCGGACTGGCCCCCGCGGCCGTCGGCGCGGCGCGGGCGGCACTCGCCGTTCTGCGGCGGGAACCGCACCGTGCCGAGTCCGTCCTGGACCGTGCGCGGGATCTCGCGCGCTTCACCGGAGCAGGGGCACCCGAGTCCGCCGTCGTCTCCGTGATCCTCGGCGACCCGCAACGCGCCGTCGACGCCGCAGCCGCCTGCCGCGAACAGGGACTGCACGTCGGCTGCTTCCGGCCCCCGTCGGTGCCGGAGGGCACGTCGCGTCTGCGGCTCACCGCGCGCGCGACGCTCGACGTGGACGAACTGGCGCGGATCGAAGCCGTGCTGACCGACGTCCTGGCGGGAGCGTCGGCGTGAGCATCCTGGTGGTCACCGGCACGTCGACGGATATCGGTAAGACGGTGGTCACGGCGGCGCTTGCGGCGGCTGCACGCGAGGCCGGCCTGTCCGTGGCGGTGTGCAAGCCCGCGCAGACCGGCGTCGCCCCGGGAGAACCGGGCGATCTGGCCGAGGTGACCCGACTGTCCGGCGTGACGGCGGTGGTGGAGCTGGCCCGCTACCCCGAACCACTCGCCCCCGACACCGCGGCCCGGCGCAGCGGGCAGCCGATGCTGCGGTGCGCCGACGTCGTCGAGACGGTCCGCGCACTCGACGACCGGCACGATCTGGTGCTCGTCGAGGGCGCGGGCGGCCTGCTGGTGCGATTGGGCGCCGGGGGCTTCACGCTCGTCGATCTCGCGCGCGCCCTCGATGCACCGGCTGTCGTGGTCGCCGCGGCCGGGCTCGGCACGCTCAACCACACCGAGCTCACGATCCGGGCACTGTCGTCGGCCGGTCTCGCCTGTGCCGGAACGGTGATCGGGTCGTGGCCGGACGAGCCCGGGCTCGCCGAGCGGTGCAATCTCGACGACCTGCCGGCCGTGACCGGGGTCGACGTCGTCGGCTCGGTGCCCGCGGGCAGCGGACGCCTCGGCTCCGCGTCGTTCGGCGCGGCCGCGTCCACGTGGTTCGACGGCACCTGGCTGAAGGCGACGCTCGCGGGCCTCTGAGCTGGGGCGGTCAGGATTCGGCGAGCACCGACAGCACGTTGCCGGCGGGGTCGGTGAACCAGGCGATGTCGGGACCGTTGCCGCGCATGATTCCCTTGTCGTCCTGATCGAAACCGTCGTACCGCAGGAACCGGATCCCGCGCTCGGTGAGCGCGTCGACGGCCTTCTCGACGTCGTCGACGGCGAAGTTCAGGATGGTGAACGTCGCCGGCGTGTGGTCGGGTTTGGGATAGATCAGCACCACTGGCCCCTGGGGGAGGTGCAGGCCCAGCAGGCCCATCTCCTCTTCGGTGACCTCGAGGCCCAGGGCGTCGGTGTAGAAGGACTTGGCTGCGGCGATGTCGTCGACGGCGAATCCGCTGAATGCTCTCGCATTGCTCAACATGGCTGTTCTCTTTCCGTGCTGTCGATCAGGACATCTCGGCCCGCGCCTGCGCGCTGAGCTGGATGATCTGGACGTAGTTGCCGTCGGGGTCCACGGCGGTGCTGAACCAGCTGCCGTCACGATCCTCGAGCGGGGACAGCCACGTCGCGCCGAGTTCGTCGATCCGGTCTGCTGCGGCGCGGGCGTCGGTGACCTCGACGTTGAGGAGTACGCGTCCGGGTTCGGGATTCGTGTCGCCGACGTCGTCACGCCGGTCGAGCATGATGTAGAAGCCGTCGAAGTCGAGGACGTCGTAGCCCGGCTCGCCGGGGGTGCGTTCGACCTTCGGCGAGAACGCGGCGGTGTACCAGTCCCGTAGTCGGTTGGGCTGAGTGCTGGCGAGCAGGATGCTTCCGATCGTGGCGTCGGCCATGATGTCCTCCCGGTGGGTGTGCGTTGTCGGTGGTCCTGCAGATATGGACTCGGCCGCCCCGCGAAATTCATCGCCAGGGAGTTTCCGAGGTTCCGAAAGCTGCACCGTCCCCTCCGAATGTCGGTAGTGTGATTCGTGTCACGGCTACATCCGGCTGGGTTGGGAGGGGTCACATGTCGACCTCCGAAATGCTCGAATTGAATCGCACCATCGACCGCCTTCGGCGCGCTGTCGGTTCGTTGCGATCGATGTACGGCGACGCCGCATCCGTGCGGCGACTGAGCAACGATTTGGAGCGGCTCGAGATCGACGCGCGGGACCTCGACTCCTCGCCACCGAACGTCGTCCACCGGGAACCGGTGGAGCGAATCAAGGTGTCGGACACCCCGTACGACGCGTCGATGTGGCTCGGTGTCGACGACGAGGGGCTGGGCGGGCTCCACTACGAGCGCGGATGAGCGCGCCGCCGAAGAATCCCGAAAGTGCCGGTGTGGGGGCGCCGACGCGTGCCCGGATCGCGGAACGCACGCTCCGCACCGACCGGTGGTGGCTCGCCCCGCTGCTGACGGTGCTCGGCCTGTCCGTCTTCGTGGTGTACGCATCGGTCCGGTCGTGGGTCCGCACCGCGTACTTCGTCGAGGACTATCACTACCTGACGCCGTTCTACTCGCCGTGCCTGAGCGATTCGTGTGTGCCCGGTTCGAGCGACTTCGGGACACCCATCGGCGAGTTGCCGATGATCATCCCGCTCGGGTTCCTGGTGCTGCCGTTCCTGCTCGGCTTCCGGCTCACCTGCTACTACTACCGCAAGGCCTACTACCGGTCGGTGTGGTTCTCGCCGCCCGCGTGCGCGGTCGCGGAGCCTCATCGAACCTACACCGGTGAGACGCGCCTGCCGCTGATCGTCCAGAACGCCCACCGCTACTTCTTCTACGTCGCACTCGTCGTCTCGCTGATCAACACGTACGACGCGATCCGCGCGTTCCACGGCGCCGACGGCGGATTCGGAATCGGGCTCGGCACACTCATCATGGTCTGCAACGTGATCCTGCTCTGGGCGTACACCGTCTCGTGCCATTCCTGTAGGCATGTCACCGGCGGCAGGCTCACCCACTTCTCCAAGCACCCGATCCGATACCGGCTCTGGACCTGGGTCAGCACACTGAACACCCGGCACATGCAGCTCGCCTGGACCACCCTCGCCACACTGATCGTCACCGACTTCTACGTGATGCTCGTGGCCAGCGGGACCATCTCCGACCTGCGCCTGATCAACTGACTTCACCGAAGAGGGAGTGGAATGACGGAAGTCGAACGGCACCAGTACGACGTCGTGGTCATCGGTGCCGGCGGCGCCGGACTGCGAGCGGTCATCGAGGCCCGGGAACAGGGCCTGTCCGTCGCCGTCGTCTGCAAGTCGCTGTTCGGCAAGGCACACACGGTCATGGCGGAGGGTGGCTGCGCCGCCGCGATGGGAAACGCCAACGAGAAGGACACGTGGCAGACCCATTTCCAGGACACGATGCGGGGCGGCAAGTTCCTCAACAACTGGCGAATGGCCGAACTGCACGCCCGCGAGGCTCCCGACCGGGTATGGGAACTCGAAACGTACGGCGCCCTGTTCGACCGGACCCCCGACGGCCGGATCAGCCAGCGCAACTTCGGCGGTCACACGTATCCGCGGCTCGCCCACGTCGGTGACCGCACCGGACTCGAACTGATCCGCACCATGCAGCAGAAGATCGTGTCACTGCAACAGGAAGATTTCGCCGCCACCGGCGACTACGAGGCCCGGATCAAGATCTTCGCCGAGTGCACCATCTCCGAGCTGACCAAGGACGGCGACCGGATCTCGGGTGCGTTCGGATACTGGCGCGAGAGTGGACGGTTCGTTCTGTTCGAGGCACCGGCCGTCGTGATGGCCACCGGCGGGATCGGCAAGTCGTTCAAGGTGACGTCGAACTCGTGGGAGTACACCGGCGACGGTCACGCCCTCGCCCTGCGCGCAGGCGCCAACCTCATCAACATGGAGTTCGTGCAGTTCCACCCCACCGGCATGGTGTGGCCGCCCAGCGTCAAGGGCATCCTCGTGACGGAAGGCGTCCGCGGCGACGGCGGGGTCCTGAAGAACTCCGAGGGTGAGCGGTTCATGTTCTCGTACATCCCGCCGGTCTTCAAAGGGCAGTACGCGGAGACCGAGGAAGAGGCCGACGGCTGGTACAAGGATTCCGACAACAACCGCCGCACACCGGATCTGCTGCCCCGCGACGAGGTGGCCCGCGCCATCAACTCCGAGGTCAAGGCCGGGCGGCAGACCCCGCACGGCGGCGTGTACCTCGACATCGCCTCGCGCATGCCCGCCGACGAGATCGTCCGGCGGCTGCCCTCGATGTACCACCAGTTCAAGGAACTCGCGGACGTCGACATCACCAAGGAGCAGATGGAGGTCGGGCCCACCTGCCATTACGTGATGGGGGGCATCGAGGTCGACCCCGACAGCGGGTCCTCCAGCGTCGCGGGTCTGTTCGCCGCGGGGGAGTGTTCGGGCGGGATGCACGGCTCCAACCGGCTCGGCGGCAACTCGCTGTCCGACCTCCTCGTGTTCGGGCGTCGCGCCGGACTGGGGGCGGCGGAGTACGTGAAGTCGCTGCAGGAACGGCCGGTCGTCTCCGCGGACGCCGTCGATGCGGCGGCGCGGATGTTGCTGTCGCCGTTCGATCCCGCGGTCGGGGAGGGCGGCACCACCGAGAACCCGTACACGCTCCACACCGAACTGCAGCAGACCATGAACGACCTCGTCGGCATCATCCGGAAGGAAGACGAGATCGTCCGTGCCCTGGAGAAACTCACGGAGATCAAGGGCCGCATCGGGGGCGTGGAGGTCGAGGGGCACCGCCAGTTCAACCCGGGATGGCACCTCGCCGTCGACCTGCGGAACATGGTGCTGGTCAGCGAATGCGTCGCGCAGGCGGCTCTGCTGCGCACGGAAAGTCGCGGTGGGCACACCCGCGACGACCACCCGAGCATGGAGGCCGAGTGGCGCAACACTCTGCTGGTGTGCAGCGTGGTCGGCGACATGTCCGCGCATCCCGATTCGGTGGTGCCGGACGTCACCGTCACCCGCGAGCCCCAGCTCCCGATGCGTGCAGAGCTGTTGGAGCTCTTCGACATCGACGAACTGGCGAAGTACTACACCGACGCCGAACTCGCGGAACACCCGGGAAGGAAGGCCTGAGATGGGTTACGACGCGCAGTTCCGGGTCTGGCGCGGCGACGCCGACGGCGGCGCCCTCCAGGACTACTCCATTCCCGTCAACGAAGGTGAGGTGGTGCTCGACATCATCCACCGGTTGCAGGCGACGCAGACCCCGGACCTGGCGGTGCGATGGAACTGCAAGGCGGGCAAGTGCGGCTCGTGTTCCGCGGAGATCAACGGCCAGCCACGGCTGTTGTGCATGACGCGGATGTCGACGTTCACGGAAGACGAGGTGGTGACGGTCACACCGCTGCGGGCGTTCCCGGTCATCCGGGATCTCGTCACCGACGTGTCGTTCAACTACGCGAAGGCGCGAGAGATCCCGTCGTTCACCCCGCCGCCGGGGCTCGGGCCGGGCGAGTACCGGATGCAGCAGATCGACGTCGAACGGTCGCAGGAATTCCGCAAGTGCATCGAGTGCTTCCTCTGCCAGAACACCTGTCACGTCATCCGTGATCACGACGACAACAAGCCGGCGTTCTCCGGGCCCCGCTTCTTCATCCGCGTCGCCGAACTGGAGATGCATCCACTCGACACGGCCGACCGTCGTGAGGCGGCGCAGGAAGAGTTCGGCCTCGGGCTCTGCAACATCACCAAGTGCTGCACCGAGGTGTGCCCCGAAGGGATAAAGATCACCGACAACGCCATCATTCCGATGAAGGAGCGGGTGGTCGACCGACGGTACGACCCCATCGTCTGGTTGGGCAACAAGCTCTTTCGCCGCGGTTAGCGCCTCCGGCACCCGTGAGTACTTATCAACCGCGGGCGGTTAATAAGTACTCACGGGCGCGTCAGCGCACGGCGTGGAGGTTGCGGGCGGTGGGCGACTTCTCGACCGATTCGGGGTCGGGGTCGGTGCCCAGGATCCGGTCGGCGGTTCCCGAGGTGGTGACGGTGAACCAGTAGTGCTCGTTCTTGTAGTGGTGATGGCGGTGGTTGCGCCAGATCGCGCGGTACAGGCGGGAGTTCGGCTTGTAGTCGCTGTGGATGAGGTAGTGCGTCCATTCGTAGAGGACACCCAGGACGCTCAGCACCACCAGGAACGTCAGTCCGAGTCCGGTGCGCGGGAACGCGAGCAGTGCGACGGCTACGAGAACCGGGATCAGCCACATCAGTGTCTGCCACGGGATGAAGACGAGCGGTACGTCCCGGGGGTCGACGTGGTGCTCGCGGTGCTTCCGGGCGAGCAGTGAATCGACGGTCAGGCCCAGGACCTTTCGGGGCTTCCAGTGCAGGATGCAGACGTGGATGACCCATTCGGCGAACGGGAACACGGCCAGCATCACCAGCGGAAGCACGACATCGGTCAGCTGCCAGTCGCCGACGATCAGGCGGGCGGCCACCGCGGCGACCAGCATGCCGCCGATCATCCACGGGGAGGGGTGGCGGCGGAACTGGTCTGCGGCGTCGCGGAGGGTGATCGACCTGCGCTGGCGGCGATCTGCGGGAGGTTTCGTGGTCATGTGTCCTTCTCCGAATCGTGTTGGTGCAGTGCGTCGATGACGGCGGTCACGGCCGCCGTGCCGAGGTCGAGGAGGGTGGTGGCGGTCTGGGCCGCGGCGACTTCGTCGTGGGCGGAGATCGCCTCGGCCAGCTGGGAGTACAGGTCGGTGCGGCCGACTTCCGCGACCATGACGGCGGCCATCGCCGTCATGGTCGGTTCGTACGCGTTGCGGAGGCTGTTGAAGATGAGCCGGAATGCGATGGAATCGGCCGTGTCGACCACGCGCTCCCAGAAGGCCAGGGCGCCGACCTGCTGCGCGACCGGGTCGCTGTCGGAGGCGAGACGATCCACAGCGACGCGGAGAGCGGCACCCGACTCGTCGGTCGCCCGGCCGGCGGCGAGCCGCGCGACCTGCACGCCGATCATCCGCCGGGCCTCGAGGACGCTGCGGACCACGGCCCAATCGGGTACGCCGTCGCGGACCAGCAGCTGGGACAGCAGTTCGGGCCCGCCGTGCTGCCGGAAGTCGCGCACCGAGGTGGCGTCGCCCTGCCGGACCTCGACGAGTCCGGCCTGGGCCAGCTTCTGGATCGCCTCCCGGACCGCGGGCCGGGACACCCCGAAGGCTTCGGCCAGACGTCGTTCGCTCGGCAGGGCGTCGCCGGCGGCGAGGTCGCCGCCCAGCACACGCGCGGTGATCTGGTCGAAGACTTCGGTGGAGGCGGATTTCCGCGCGATCGGCTCGAACATCATGACCACGACACTAAGGCGGCGATAGGTAAGAGGTCAAGTGGTCTTACCAGTGCCTCACGTGCCGAAAAGGCTCCGGACGAACGCACTGGTGTCGGGCAGGGACGCGGGCATGGTGTACAGATGGCCGGTCGGATACGTCCGGAACACGAACTGCTGCCCGTTCGCGGTGAGGTCGGCCGTGAGTTTCCAGGTGAGGGGGACGGGGACGACGTCGTCGAACAGTCCCTGTCCGATGAACAACGGCCGGTCGTAGCCCCGCACGGGAACTCCCAGCGTGATGCGCAGCGCCGCCAGGACCGCCGGGTCGTCGAGGGGGCGGGACATCAACTGGCCGATCGAGATCCCGTCGAGTTGCGGGGCCGCCTCCTCGTAGCAGAGCGATTCGACGCGATTCAGGACGTCGACGCCGAGCGGTGTGAGGTAGCTGTCGATATCGAGGTCGGGCCGCGACGCACGCAAACCGGCGAGCGCGTACGCCACGAACACCGTGCTCCCGGTCAGGGGGAGCTGCGGGAATCCGGGGCCGACGAGCGGTGCGAGGTTCTCGAGATTGGACGGGGCGCCGGTGGCGACGGTGCCGCGGAAGTCGAGGTCGGGTGCGTACGTGGTGGCCATCGAGGCGGCGACGAGAGCGGCGTGGCCGCCCTGCGATTGGCCGATCGCGACCCACCGGTTCGACAGGGACGGCGTGACGGTCCGCGCCGCGCGCACCATGTCGATCACGCTGTGCGCCTCCGTCGGGCCGTCCAGGTACGGGTGCACACCCGGTGTGCCGAGCCCGACGTAATCCGTTGCGACGACGGCGTAGCCCTGGTCGAGCCAGTGCTGGACGTACGGTCCGACGAGTTTTCCCGTCACCGTCGGCGCGCACTTGTCGGCGATGCCGACCGTTCCGTGGGCCCAGGACACGACGGGCCACCCGCCGGGCGGCGCCTCACCGGGGGGCAGCAGGACCGCGCCGGTGCTGAGCGCGGGTTCGTTCATCGGCCCCGTCGTCCAGTAGGTGACGTACGTGGCGTCGGCGACGCCCGGCGGCCGCGCGTCCGGCGCCACCGGCGTCGCGACGACGACGGCACCCGGATCGCCGACCGCAGTCTGTGCTGCCGCCGGGGTGGGCGCGCCGAGGAGCGACAGTGCGAGTGCCGCCGCGAGAACCGTTCCGGTGCGGCGGCCGAGCGAAGACGTCATCGCGTCCGTCCCTGGGCCGTCGGAGGCGCCGCGCGGTCCTCGAGTGGCCGACGCGGCGTCGACTCAATTGTGCGCGCTCAGGGGCGGTGGGCGGAGTCTTTCAGTCGTGCGCGAATTCCGTCGACGAACAGCGACAGGCCGAAGTCGAACCGGACCGCGGGATCGCCGGCGAGGAGATCCTCGTCGTACGCCGCGATCGGGGACTGCGGGGCGTCGGGGGAGAGGGCCGCCCGGGTGAGGGCGCCGGCCGACTCCATCTGCGCCCGCGACTGCTCGTCGACCGTGTGGCCGAGGACGTAGTACAGCAGCGAGTAGGACGACAGTTCCGCGTGTTCGCGGGACAGTCCGGATCGCAGACCGACTGCGGCGAAGCTTTCCCGGACCCGGGAGTTGGTCATGCGGGACGCATACGTGGCGGAGACCAGTTCGGCGCCGTCGCGGTGGGCGAGCAGTGCGGTGCGGAGCCGGTGGGCCAGTTCGGTGAACTCCGCGTCCCAGCCGGGGGCCGTGACCGGTGCGTCGACGTCTTCGAGGATCTTGTCGGCGAGGGCCCCGAGCAGGGTCTGCTTGTTGGGGAAATGCCAGTACAGCGCACCCGGCTGCACGCCGAGGGCCGTCGCGAGTCTGCGCATCGTGAGGTCGGGGAGGCCGAACTCGTCGAGGATGGCCATTGCGCCGTCGAGTACGTCGCCGCGTCGCAACTGCACTGTGTGATCTCCCAATCTCGTCGAAAGCCCGCTTCGGCTTTGACAGTATTCCACCACGGATCTAACGTGAACACCGTTCAACTTGTACGGTGTTCAATTTTTCGGCCCAGTCGATTCACGGCACGTGATCGGCCCGTTTTCCAGGAGATACGTGTGACATCGGCCCCGGTACAGACAGATATCCTCGCCCTCGCGCGTGAGCAGGTTCTCGAGCGCGGTGACGCGCTGAACGAGAGTCAGGTGCTCGAGGTCCTGCAACTTCCCGACGATCGGCTCGAGGAACTGCTCGCCCTCGCGCACGACGTGCGCATGAAGTGGTGCGGTCCCGAGGTCGAGGTCGAAGGCATCATCAGCCTCAAGACCGGCGGCTGCCCCGAGGACTGCCACTTCTGCTCGCAGTCCGGCCTGTTCCAGTCGCCGGTCCGCGCGGCGTGGCTCGACATCCCGTCGCTCGTGGAGGCCGCCAAGCAGACCGCCAAGTCCGGCGCCAGCGAATTCTGCATCGTCGCCGCCGTCCGCGGCCCCGACGAGCGGCTGCTCGCCCAGGTCGCTGCCGGCATCGAGGCGATCCGCAACGAAGTCGACATCCAGATCGCCTGCTCGCTGGGCATGCTCACCCAGGAGCAGGTCGACCAGCTCGCCGCGATGGGTGTGCACCGCTACAACCACAACCTGGAGACGTCGAAGTCCCACTTCCCGAACGTCGTCACCACCCACACGTGGGACGAGCGCTGGAACACCCTCCGCATGGTGCGCGAAGCGGGCATGGAGGTGTGCTGCGGCGGCATCCTCGGCATGGGCGAGAGCCTCGAGCAGCGCGCCGAGTTCGCGGCCAACCTGGCCGAACTCGAACCCGACGAGGTGCCGCTGAACTTCCTCAACCCGCGTCCCGGAACCCCGTTCGGCGACCTCGAGGTCCTGCCCGCGAGCGAGGCCCTCAAGTCGGTCGCCGCGTTCCGCCTCGCGCTGCCCCGCACCATCCTCCGCTTCGCAGGCGGTCGCGAGATCACGCTCGGGGACCTCGGAGCCAAGCAGGGCATCCTCGGCGGCATCAACGCCGTCATCGTCGGCAACTACCTCACGACCCTCGGCCGCCCGGCCGAACAGGACCTCGACCTGCTCGTCGATCTGCAGATGCCGATCAAGGCACTGAACGACACCCTGTGACGATCCGGGCCGAGGCGACCATGGGCGACCACCCCGAGGATCGGGGCGACGGCACCGAGGAGCGCTATAACCCCTACACCGGCCGCCGCGTGGTGACCGGTGTGGACGACGCGGTCCCCACCGCCGCGCAGCTGGGGCTGGAGCCGCCCCGCTTCTGCGAGGCGTGCGGCCGCCGGATGGTGGTGCAGATCAGCCCGGACGGCTGGTGGGCGAAATGTTCCCGCCACGGTGTGTTCGACTCGATCTACGGCGGACGGCGGTAGCGTCGGACGGGTGACCACGCTCCCGCGCTTCAGGCTTCGATCTGCCGCCGGAATCTTCTGCGGGACGGTGGTGGCGAGCGCGCTCGTCGGGGTGTTGTGGGGAGTCCTCGCACCGCCCGAGCACCTGCTGGTGGTCGCCCCCGACCGTGGGGTGTCGCTGACAGGGGAGAGCGTGCACCGGTTCGACGCGATCGGAATGTTCGCCTGCGCGGGCCTGGTGGTCGGCATCCTCACCGCGGTCGCGGCGTGGACGGCGCGGACGAGTCGCGGCCCGGTGGCGCTGGGCGCGGTCCTGGCAGGCAGTGTGGTCGGGGCCGGGGTGATGGCGATCGGTGGAATCGGCGTGGCTGCGCTGCGGTTCCCCGACCCCGACACCTCGACCGCAGGCGCCGTCGTGGCGGTCGCGCCGGGAATCGGGACCCTGCTGGTGCTGATCTTCCAGCCCCTCGTCGCCTGCGCGGTGACGTTGGTGCTCGCCGCGCTCAACCCGTACGACGATCTCGGTGTCAGCGATCCCCCGGTCGAACTCGACGAGCCGGAAGAGCGCGACGCGACCCTTACCTCGTGACCGAGGTCCGCATCCGTACGTCACCGAGGAGGCGCCCGCTGGCGAGAGCGCCGATGCGGCGGGTCGCGAACCGGGTGCTGACCGACGACACCCAGTTCATCAGCCCGGAGACGACGCTCGGCGGGGTGCTGCGCCGGTCCAGGGCACGCAGCGCTGTCGTGACCACCTGATCCGCGGTCTGCATGCGGCCGACGGCGGCGTCCTCGGAGCCGACGACGTCGAAGAACTCGGTGCGGGTGGGGCCCGGGCAGACGGCGAGCACGGTGAGGCCCGTGCCTCGCGCCTCGGCCCACAACGCCTCCGTGAAATTGAGGACGAACGCCTTCGTGGCCCCGTAGACGGCCATGCCGGGAGTCGGCTGGAACGCTGCGGTGCTCGCGACGTTCACGAGTGCGCCGCGTCCCCGGAGCAGGTCGGGCAGGAACGTGTGCGACAGCTCGACGAGGGTGGTGACGTTGAGCTGGATCTCGGAGATGAGGCGCTCCAGGTCGGCGGAAGCGAAATCTCCGTGCGTCCCGAATCCCGCGTTGTTGATCAGTGAGTCGACGCGGATGTCGCGGGCGGTGAGTTCGCTGCGCAACCGCTCGCCGGCGCCTTGTGTCGCAAGGTCGAACGGGAGCACGGTGACCGACACGTGGTGCGCGGCGCGGAGTTCGGTGGCGAGTTGTTCGAGGCGGTCGGCGCGGCGGGCGACGAGAACGAGATCTGCTCCGCGCTCGGCGAACCGGCGGGCGAATTCGACACCGAGGCCCGCGCTCGCGCCGGTGATGAGGACGGTGGTTCCGGATACATCGAAGGACATGTCTGCTCCTATCGGTGGGGTGCCTCGAATGTAGTCAGTGTCATCTATGTAGTCAATGACAACATTTTGCTAGGCTGGCGGCATGTCCGTCGCCGAACAGCCCTACCACCACGGGAGTCTTCGCCAGGTGCTGCTCGCGCGCGCCGAGAGCACGCTCGAGAAGGACGGTGTCGACGGACTCTCCCTCCGGCAGCTCGCTCGTGAGGCCGGGGTCAGTCACGCCGCACCCAGCAAGCACTTCCGGGACCGTCAGGCGCTGCTCGACGCACTCGCGGAGTCCGGTTTCCTGCGCCTCACCGCCGCTCTCGAACGCGCGGTCCAGGAGGCGGAACCCCACGCCCGGGCCCGCTTCGCCGCGCTCGCCGGCACCTACGTGAGCTTCGCGCTCGAGCATCGCGAGTTGCTGGCCCTGATGTACGGCAACAAGCACGCGCCCGGAGCCGCCTCCCAGGTCGTGGAGGCCGGCCACGCCTCGATGGACCTGACGGTCCGTATCGTCACCGAGGCCCAGGCCGCGGGCGACATCGGACCCGGGGACGCGTCGCGCATCGCCCTCATCGCGTTCGCGACGTTCCACGGGATCGCGACCCTGGCCGCCGGCGGAATGCTCGACGGCGCGCCGGTGGACGAAGTCGTCACCGCCGCATCGGACACGTTCTGGCGGGGTCTCGCCCAGGCGTGAGTCCGACGCCCTGACGTGTGGAGGCGGCCTGACGCGCGGGGTCAGCTCGGCGGTCGAAGCGCCGCGAACTCGTCCGTCACCCGCAGCGTGGAGTCGGTGAACCGGTAGAGCGCGGCCGGGCGCCCACCGGTGCGGCCCGACGGTGCCGTGTTCCCGGTAGGAGTCAGCACCCCACGTCGTCCGAGGACGCGCTGGAGATTGGTCGCATCCACCTGGTATCCGAGTGCGGCGCAGTAGATCTCACGCAGCGTCGACATGGAGAACTCGTCGGGGGCCAAACCGAACGCGATATTGGTGTAGGAGAGCTTGGCCGCGAGGCGGGTCCGGGCGTGCCGGACGACGGTGCCGTGGTCGAACGCCATCTCGGGGAGCGCGGACACCGGGTGCCACGCGGTGTCCGGCGGCAGCTGCGGGTCGGCGGGGAGGGGCACGAGCCCGAGGAAGGTCGACGCGATGGTGCGCGGGCCCGGCACTCGATGCGGATCGCTGAACACCGACAGCTGCTCGAGGTGGGAGACCTCCTGCACGTCCACCTTCTCGGCCAGCTGGCGTCGCGCGGACGTGGTGAGGTCTTCGTTCTCGTGGAGCAGTCCGCCGGGTAGGGACCAGGCGCCCGCCTGGGGATCGAGGGCCCGTTGCCACAGCAGCACGGCGAGCTCACCGGTGCCCGCCGCGTGACGCGCATCACCGCCTTGACCTGCGGTGATGTGGTCGGGGAAGTGGCGAACCTGGAACACCGCGGTAAGCACTTCATGCGTGGTGTTACTATTGGGCATGTTTTCGATCCTAAGTCGAAAACCTCGATTGCGGAAATTCGGGCCAGCCCGCCCGAGTTCACGGTGAAGGAGCAAGCCATGACGACCACGACGTTGTGGGCGGGTACCAACCCGCAGATTCAGGACGGTCCCGGCGGTTACGCGGGCGTCGAGGCGAGCGAAGAGTGGGCTGCCGAGATCAAACGGCTGGCACGTGAGCGGGGAGCGACCCTCCTTGCGCACAACTACCAGTTGCCCGCCATCCAGGACGTGGCCGACCACGTAGGCGACTCCCTGGCACTCTCGCGCATCGCCGCCGAAGCCCCCGAGGACACCATCGTGTTCTGCGGCGTGCACTTCATGGCCGAGACCGCGAAGATCCTCAGCCCCGCCAAGACCGTCCTGATCCCGGACGAGCGCGCGGGCTGCTCGCTCGCCGACTCGATCAACGCCGATCAGCTGCGGGAGTGGAAGGCGGAATTCCCCGACGCCGTCGTCGTGTCGTACGTCAACACCACCGCCGAGGTGAAGGGTCTGACGGACATCTGCTGCACGTCGTCCAACGCCGTCGACGTGGTCGCGTCGATCGACCCCGACCGTGAGGTCCTGTTCCTTCCCGACCAGTTCCTCGGCGCACACGTCAAGCGCGTCACCGGCCGGAAGAACATGCAGATCTGGGCGGGTGAGTGCCACGTCCACGCCGGCATCAACGGCGACGAACTCACCGCGCAGGCCAAGGCGCACCCCGGTGCCGAACTGTTCGTGCACCCCGAATGCGGTTGCGCCACTTCGGCTCTCTACCTGGCCGGCGAAGGGTTCGTGCCCGAGGACAAGGTGAAGATCCTCTCGACGGGCGGCATGCTCGACGCCGCCCGCGCGACCGGGGCGAAGCAGGTTCTCGTGGCCACCGAGGTCGGCATGCTGCACCAGCTGCGCAAGGCTGCGCCGGAGGTCGACTTCCAGGCCGTCAACGACCGCGCGTCCTGCCCGTACATGAAGATGATCACTCCCGCGGCCCTGCTCCGCTGCCTGCTCGAGGGCAAGGACGAGGTTCACGTCGATCTCGAGACCGCAGAGCGTGCCCGCAAGTCGGTGCAGCGCATGATCGAGATCGGAAACCCGGGCGGCGGCGAGTGAGCAGCCCGGCCCGGGGGATTTCCTGGGAAGAGCACGCCGACCTCGTGGTGGTGGGCGGTGGTGTGGCCGGACTGACGGCCGCACGCACCGCCTCGCTGCGCGGACTGACCGTGCTCACCGTCAGCAAGGGCGGCGCGACGGACACCGCGACGCAGTACGCGCAGGGTGGTATCGCGGTGGTGGGTGACGCCCTCACCGATTCGGTGGCCTCGCACGTCGCCGACACGTGCGAGGCCGGGGTGGGCCTGTGCGACGAGGACGCCGTGCGGTCGATCGTGGCTGGCGGCCGTGACGCCGTGGCCGCGTTGACCGATCTGGGCGCGGTGTTCGACCGCGGCCGCGACGGCGCCGTCTCGCGCACCCGCGAGGGCGGGCACAGCACCCGGCGGATCATTCACGCCGGCGGGGACGCCACGGGCGCGGAGGTGCAGCGCGCTCTGGGTGCCGCCGGCCTTCCGGTCCTGTTCGACAGTTGCGCCGTACGGGTGCTCACCGATGCGCGCGGCGTCACCGGCGTGCTCGTGGATTCGCCGCGCGGACTCGGCATCGTCCACACACCGGCCGTCCTCCTGGCGACCGGCGGACTCGGGCAGCTGTACGCCTGCAGTACCAACCCGCCCGGAGCGACCGCGGACGGCATCTCTCTCGCGCTCGACGCGGGCGCAGCCGTCGCCGATCTCGAGTTCGTGCAGTTCCACCCGACCGTCCTGTTCACTCCCGGCGGTCTCGGACGGCGTCCGCTGATCAGCGAGGCCGTCCGCGGCGAGGGCGCGATCCTCGTCGACGCCAACGGCGATTCGGTGACCGCGGGTGTGCATCCGCGCGGCGACCTCGCCCCCCGCGACGTCGTGTCGCGGGCGATCGCATCGAGGCTCCGGGACCTGGGTCACGACCACGTCTACCTCGACGCGCGTCACCTGTCCGGGTTCGCGCAGCGGTTCCCGACCGTGACGGCGTCGTGCCTGGAAGCCGGGATCGACCCGCGCGAACAGCTGATCCCGGTCGCGCCCGCCGCGCACTACTCGTGCGGCGGAGTGGTCACCGACGTCGACGGACGCACCGCAGTCCCCGGTCTCTACGCCGCGGGAGAGGTGGCCCGCACGGGGCTGCACGGAGCGAACCGGCTGGCCTCCAACAGTCTCCTCGAGGGCCTGGTGGTCGGCGAGCGGGTCGGCGGCGCTGCCGTCGACCGCGCCGGCCTCCGCGTCGAGGCAACCGCCCCCGAGCAGCGTGCCCTGCCGTCCGCACCGCGGGAGCTGGTGCAGCAGTTGATGACCGGCAACGCCTCCGTCGTCCGGGACGGTGCCGGCCTCGAGGCGGTGGCCGCCGCCCTCGCCGGCGCGCCGCGCACGGTGCCCGAGGGGGAGACCGCGCTCGAAGACGCCGCGTTGACGCTGACGGCGTCCGCGCTGGTACTCGCGGCCTCCGCGCGGACCGAAAGTCGTGGTTGCCACACCCGCAGCGACTACCCGCAGACGTCCGACGAGTGGCGCCGCAGCACGCATGTACGCCTCCGTGACGGCGAACTCGAGCTTCTCGAACCCCAACTGACAGGAGTGCTGTGATGTCCGACCATGTCCTTCCCGACGGTCTGGACGCGGCCGAGGTGCGTGCGCTCGTGCGTCTCGCCCTGGACGAGGACCTGCGGTACGGACCGGACGTGACGTCGTCGTCCACGGTCCCGGCGGACGCGGTGGCGAAGGCGTCCGTGGTCTCCCGTGCGCACGGCACCGTCGCCGGCCTCGACGTGGGACTGCTGGTGCTCGACGAGGTGATCGGGGCGGGCCGCTACCAGATTCTCGATCGGGTCGCCGACGGCGCCCGGGTCGTGCCGGGCCAGGCCGTGCTGACGGTCACCGCGCCCACGCAGGGGCTGCTCACCGCGGAGCGGACGATGCTCAACCTGGTGTGCCATCTGTCCGGCATCGCCACCGCGACGTCCGCCTGGGTGGACGCGGTCGAGGGCACCGGGGCGAAGATCCGCGACAGTCGCAAGACGCTGCCGGGACTGCGCGGCTTGCAGAAGTACGCCGTCCGGGTGGGCGGCGGCGTCAATCACCGCATGGGCCTCGGCGACGCGGCACTGATCAAGGACAACCACGTCGCGGCCGCCGGTTCGGTGGTGGCGGCGCTGCGGGCGGTGCGCGCGGCGGCACCGGACATCGAGTGCGAGGTGGAAGTCGACAGCCTCGAGCAGCTCGACGAGGTGCTGGCCGAGAACGTCGAACTGGTGCTGCTCGACAACTTCCCGCTGTGGCAGACGCAGATCGCGGTGCAACGCCGCGACGCGAACTCCCCCGGCACCAAGCTGGAGTCGTCGGGCGGACTCACGCTGGACGTCGCGGCCGAGTACGCCGGGACCGGAGTCGACTACCTCGCGGTCGGCGCGCTCACCCATTCCGTCACCGTGCTGGATCTCGGCCTCGACATGTGAACCCACCCGTGAGTACTTCTCAACCGCCCGCGGTTGAGAAGTACTCACGGGTCAGACGGCGCGGCGGACTGTCGCCAGGAATGTGGCCGCGACGAAGAACAATCCGGAGAACGTCCGGTTGGTGGCGCGCTGCTGGCGTGGTGACCGCATCAGCCGCAGGACCTTCGACGCCAGCCCGGTGTAGCCGGTCATGACGACGACGTCGACCGCGATCATGGTGGCGGCGATGATCAGGTACTGGGGGAGCAGGGGCGCCGACGGGGTGATGAATTGCGGGAGCACCGCGAGCATGAAGACGACGGCCTTCGGGTTGCTGGCATTGACCAGGAACCCGCGCAGGGTCATCGCGGGCCCACTGGTCTCGGCGACCTCGCCGTCGACGCCGGAAACATCGGTCGCATTCGCCCGCCACTGGCGGATGCCGAGATACACCAGGTAGGCGACGCCGAACCACTTGATCACCGTGAACGCGAGGGTCGAGTTCGCGAGCAGCGCCCCGAGTCCGGCGGCGACCACCGCGATCTGCAGCAGCAACCCCAGCTGCAGACCCGCGATGTTCCAGTAGCCGCGTCGGAGCCCGAACCGCATCCCCGTGGCCATCGACGCGATCGCGCCGGCCCCCGGGGACAGACTGATCACGCACGAGGCCCCGAGCACTGCACACCACATCTGCCACGACACCACGTGATGGTACGTCGCGCCCCGGGCGGTACTCGTTCTACGGGGGATCGATACAGCTGAGGGGCGGATCCACGAGGGAACAGAGTGCGGCAGGGCGTTCGGGTCCGTAGCCGGGCGGGAGACCGTTCGCGACGAGGTCCCGGTAGGTGGTCACCGCTTCGGTCGGTCGCCGGGTGAGGGAGGGGTCGGTCAGCGCGTCGACGGTGAACAGACCGAACCGGGGACGGTACGTGCCCCACTCGTAGTTGTCGGTGATCGACCAGTAGTTGTATCCGATCACCGGGGCGCCGTCCGCCCGCGCCCGCTCCAGCCAGTAGACGTGATCGCGGAGATGATCGGACCGGGTGTAGCCGTCCGGGCGCGGTTTTCCGTCGTCGGTGGGTATGCCGTTCTCCACGACGTACAGCGGTAGTCCCGGGAATTTGCGGGTGTACCGCATCAGGGCGTGGTAGATGCCGTCCGGTTGGGGGCTGATGTCGTAGAAGGCGTCGGTGACCGCATTGGCCGCGGTGACGTTGTCGGGGGAGAGGCCGTAGTAGTAGTCGACGCCGAGGAAGTCGAGCTTGTCGCGGACCCGGTCGACGAAGGTGGCGTCGAGCGCGTCCATGGCGGCCGGGACGTAAGCGAGGTTGCTGCTCACCCGGGCGCCCGGGTCGTTCTCGCGGATCAGGTCGTAGGCGCGGCGGTGGACCTCCACGAGCCGGTCGAGCATCTGCGGGACCCGGTCGGGGCCGACTCCGCCGAACGTCAGCTCCTTCTGCACGTACACGGTCGGTTCGTTGATCGTGATCCAGAGCGCGCCGAGACCGGAATAGCGCTCGATCACCCTCTGCGCGTTCGCGAGCCAGTCGTCGACGGTGTCCGGGTTCGTCCACCCACCCTGATCGGCGACCCACCCCGGATACACCCAGTGGTCGAGCGTGATCATCGGGGTCATCCCGCGGCTGGTGATCTCGCGGACGACGTCGTCGTAGTACCGCAGTTCGGTCTCGTCCCACGCGCCCGGGGCGGGCTGCACGCGGGCCCATTCGACGCCGAACCGGAAGACGTCGACACCCAGGTCCGCGGCGCGGGCGATGTCCTCGGTGTACCGGTGACGGAAGTCGACCGAGTTGCCGATCGCGTCGTGGGTCCGCCCCGAGTCGGAATACCGCCGCCAGTTGCTGTCCGGTGAGGAACCCTCCGATTGGAACCCGGACGTTGCCACGCCCCACAGGAAGTCGTCGGGGAGAGGGGCGGCGTGCGCCGCGGTGGTGGGCGTCAGCAAGCACAGCAGGACCGCGCCGGCGCCCAGGAGTCGCGAGGGAGTCCGCATCGGCCGAAGAGTAGCGGAAAACGGTGTCCCGAGTGCGCCTATTGGGGGATACTGGTGAGTAGGACTACCCGCCAGTAGGAGGCGCGTCATGGTCGACACCTCAGCTCCGAAGGTCACCGAAGAAGAAGCACGAGCGGTCGCGGAGGAGGCGAGGGAATCCGGCTGGGACAAACCCTCCTTCGCGAAAGAACTGTTTCTGGGACGGTTCCGGCTGGATCTGGTTCATCCCTTCCCCCGCCCGGCTACCGAGGACGCCGCGAAGGCCGAGGAATTCCTCACCCGCCTCCGCGCCTACTGCGAGGAGATGGACGGCAGCGTCATCGAATCCCAGTCGCGCATTCCCGACGAATACGTCCGCGGCCTCGCCGACCTCGGCTGCTTCGGCTTGAAGATCTCGGAGGAGTACGGCGGCCTCGGACTCTCGCAGGTCGCGTACAACCGGGCCCTGATGCTCGTCGCGTCGGTGCATCCGAGCCTGGGCGCGCTGCTGTCGGCTCACCAGTCGATCGGCGTCCCCGAACCGCTCAAGCTGGCAGGCACCCCCGAGCAGAAGCGCGAGTTCCTGCCGCGCTGCGCACGCGGAGCCATCTCCGCGTTCCTCCTCACCGAACCGGACGTCGGTTCCGACCCCGCGCGCCTGGCGTCCTCCGCGACCCCGATCGAGGGCGGTGCCGCCTACGAACTCGACGGCGTGAAGCTGTGGACGACCAACGGCGTCGTCGCCGAACTGCTCGTCGTCATGGCGCGGGTACCCAAGAGCGAAGGTCACCGCGGCGGCATCTCCGCGTTCGTGGTCGAGGCCGACACCCCGGGCATCACCGTCGAACGACGCAACGCGTTCATGGGACTGCGGGGGATCGAGAACGGCGTCACCCGGATGTACAAGGTCCGCGTTCCCCGCGAGAACCTGATCGGCCGGGAAGGTGACGGACTCAAGATCGCGCTCACCACCCTCAACGCGGGCAGGCTGGCGATTCCGGCGATGTGCGCCGGGGCCGGGAAGTGGTCGCTGAAGATCGCCCGCGAATGGTCCGGGGTACGCGTCCAGTGGGGCAAGCCCATCGCCGAGCACACGGCCGTCGCCAACAAACTGTCGTTCATGGCCGCGACCACCTATGCCCTCGAGGCCGTAGTGGACCTGTCGGCGCAGATGAACGACGAGGGTCGCAACGACATCCGGATCGAGGCGGCGCTCGCCAAGCTGTGGTCGTCCGAGATGGCCTGCGTCATCTCCGACGAGCTGATCCAGGTCCGCGGCGGTCGCGGATACGAGACGGCGGCGTCGCTGGCCGCCCGCGGTGAACGCGCGGTGCCGGTGGAACAGCTGGACCGCGACCTGCGCATCAACCGGATCTTCGAGGGTTCGAGCGAGATCATGCGGCTATTGGTCGCGCGCGAGGCCGTGGACGCGCACCTCACGGCCGCGGGCGATCTCGCGGACCCGCACGCCGACACGGGTGCGAAGGCCCGCGCGGCCGCCAAGGCGAGCGGGTTCTACGCGAAGTGGCTGCCGCAACTCGTGGCAGGCAAGGGGCAGGTGCCGACGTCGTACAGCGAATTCGGTGTCCTGGCCAAGCACCTGCGGTTCGTCGAACGGCACTCCCGCAAGCTGGCCCGCTCCACGTTCTACGGGATGGCCCGGTGGCAGGCGGCGCTGGAGAAGCAGCAGGGCTTCCTCGGCCGGGTCGTCGACATCGGCGCCGAACTGTTCGCGATGTCCGCCACGTGCGTCAAGGCGGAGATGCAACGCGAGGAGAACGAAGCCGAGGGCGCGGCCGCCTACGAACTCGCCGACGTGTTCTGCCGGCAGGCGGCGCTGCGGGTCGAGAAGCTGTTCGACGGTCTGTGGCACAACACCGACGACGTGGACAAGCAGGTTGCGCACTCGATCCTCGAGGGACGTTATGCGTGGCTGGAGCGGGGAGTGGTCGACCCCAGCGAAGGCACCGGTCCGTGGATCACCGAGTGGACCCCCGGCGCGTCCACCGAGGAGAACCTGGCGAGGAGGTTCCTGCACTCCACCCGCCTCTAGGCCGTCCGGTTCCCCGCCACGGCTCGGCGGTACCCTCCGAGGAGACGCGCACACCAGCGTGGCACCCGCCTGCGTTCTCGGACGCGGGCGGGACGAGCCGAGGGACCACCAGTGCGCAGCTTCATGTGTCGTAAATGCGGCCAACGACTGTCGTTCGAGAACAGTCTCTGCCTGAAATGCGACAGCGCTCTGGGATTCCACCTGCCGAGCCGGTCCATCGTCGTCCTCGACGGCGCGGACCGCGCGGTGGTGGACGGCGCGGACCGCGCGGTGGTGGACGGCGAGACCTGGCTGCGGTGCGCGAATGCCGGCCCGGCGAAGTGCAACTGGCTCGTCCGGAAAGACGACGTCCAGAGCCTGTGCACGTCGTGCCGGCTGACGCGGACGCGTCCCGCGGACGGTGACGACGCGGGCATGGCCGCGTTCGCGACCGCCGAGACCAACAAGAGGCGGGTCGTTCTCGAACTCGACGAACTCGGTCTCCCGGTCGTCCCCAAGTTCGAGGACCCGGACGCCGGGCTGGCCTTCGACCTGCTGTCGAGCGCGCGGACCCGGGTGGTGACCGGGCACGCCAGCGGGGTGATCACCCTTGACCTGGCCGAGGGCGACGACGTGCACCGGGAACAGCTGCGCGTCGAGATGGACGAGCCCTATCGCACGCTCGTCGGCCATTTCCGGCACGAGATCGGGCACTACTACCAGTCGATGCTGATCCGGGGCGACGCCGAGCGCACCCGATTCGAGGACCTGTTCGGGGATCCGGACCAGGACTACCAGGCCGCGCTGAAACGTCACTACAGCGAGGGCGCGCCGAAGGGCTGGGGCCGGCTCTACGTGTCGTCCTACGCCACGATGCACCCCGCCGAGGACTGGGCGGAGACCTTCGCGCACTACCTGCACATTCGTGACGCCCTGGACACCGCGGCAGCCTTCGCGATGGCGCCCGCCGGAGCGACGACGGGCAGCGAACTCAGCGGTGACGTGGGGTTCGACCAGATCATCGACTGGTGGCTGCCGCTGTCGTGGGCGCTGAACCAGATGAACAGGTCGATGGGCCACCACGACCTGTATCCGTTCGTGCTACCGGCCGCGGTGCTGGAGAAGATGCGGTTCATCCACTCACTGATCCAGCCCGCCCCGGTGTGGGACGAGCCGGCACCGGTGTCGACGGAAACCCGGTCGGTCGCCGACCGGTGAAAACGGGGTGCGCCTATCCTGGATAATCGGTGTCGAGCCCTGTTCTCCGCAGAACAGTCCGCTCGTCCGAGACACCGTGTCCCGACAGTCGCAGAGAGGACCTCTCATGCTCGCCCGCACCGACCTTCGTGGTCGTACCCCTTCCACGGCCGAACTTCGCGCCGCACTTCCTCGAGGTGGAGTGGATGTGGACGCGGTCCTGCATCAGGTTCGCCCCGTCGTCGAGGCGGTCCGGGAGCGCGGCGCCGACGCGGCGCTCGAGTTCAGCGAGAAGTTCGACGGCGTCCGTCCCGCGCAGGTGCGGGTGCCGCAGTCCGAGTTGGACCGCGCGCTCGGCGAACTCGATCCGGCCGTCCGCGCCGCCCTCGAGGTCGCGATCGAACGCACCCGCAAGGTCCACGCCGACCAACGCCGCACCGACACCACCACCGAGGTCGTCCCGGGCGGCACCGTCACCGAACGGTGGGTGCCCGTCGACCGTGTCGGGTTGTACGTCCCCGGCGGCAACGCCGTCTACCCGTCCAGCGTCGTGATGAACGTGGTACCGGCGCAGGCCGCCGGTGTCCGGTCCCTCGTGGTGGCGTCGCCGCCGCAGTCCGAGTTCGGTGGTCTGCCGCACCCGACCATCCTCGCCGCGGCCGCCCTTCTGGGCGTCGACGAGGTGTGGGCCGTCGGCGGCGGACAGGCCGTCGCCCTGCTCACCTACGGCGGCACCGACACGAACGGCGCCGAACTCGCCCCCGTCGACCTCATCACCGGCCCCGGCAATATCTACGTCACTGCCGCCAAGCGCCTCTGCCGTGGCCTCGTCGGCATCGACGCCGAGGCAGGCCCCACCGAGATCGCGATCCTCGCCGACCACACGGCCGACCCGGTGCACGTCGCGGCAGACATGATCAGCCAGGCCGAGCACGACGTGATGGCCGCGAGCGTGCTCGTCACCTCCAGCGTCGAACTCGCCGACGCCGTCGACACGGCCCTGGCCGCGCAACTCGAGATCACCAAGCACAAGGAGCGCGTCACCGCCGCGCTGTCCGGCACGCAGTCGGGCACCGTCCTGGTCTCCGACGTCGAGGCCGGACTGCGGGTGGTCAACGCGTACGCCGCCGAGCACCTCGAGATCCAGACCGAGAACGCCACCGCCGTCGCCGCGAAGGTGACCAGTGCGGGTGCGGTGTTCGTCGGCCCGTGGGCGCCGGTCAGCCTCGGCGACTACTGCGCCGGGTCCAACCACGTCCTGCCCACCGCGGGCTGCGCCCGGCACTCCTCGGGCCTGAGTGTGCAGACGTTCCTGCGCGGCATCCACGTCGTCGACTACTCCGAATCCGCGCTGAAGGAGGTCTCGGGCCACGTCATCACCCTCGCGAACGCCGAGGACCTGCCCGCACACGGTGAGGCCGTGCGGCTGCGGTTCGAGGCGCTGCGGTGACCGCGGCGAACGTGCCGGGTTCGTCGATCGGGGTGGACGCCCTGCCGATCCGGGAGAATCTGCGTGGCAAGTCGGCATACGGGGCGCCGCAGCTGACCGTCCCGGTTCAGCTGAACACCAACGAGAATCCGCACCCGCCCACGAAGGCCCTCGTCGACGACGTCGCGGAGTCCGTGCGGGAGGCAGCTCGGGAACTGCACCGCTACCCGGACCGTGATGCGGTGGCTCTGCGCACCGACCTCGCCGCGTACCTCGTCCGCCAGACGGGGGTGCCGGTGACGGTCGACAACGTGTGGGCGGCCAACGGGTCCAACGAGATCCTGCAGCAGCTGCTGCAGGCGTTCGGCGGTCCCGGTCGCAGCGCGATGGGCTTCGTGCCGTCGTATTCGATGCACCCGATCATCGCGGACGGCACCGAAACCGAGTGGCTGCCGATCTTCCGGCGCGCGGACTTCGCGCTCGACGTGGACGCCGCGACCGCGGCGATTGCCGAGCGCAGGCCCGACGTCGTGTTCGTCACCAGTCCCAACAACCCGACCGGGCACAGCGTCGGCATCGCGGAACTGCGCCGGGTCCTCGACGCCGCACCGGGTGTCGTGATCGTCGACGAGGCGTACGCCGAATTCTCCGACGCCCCCAGCGCCCTGACGTTGATCGACGAGTACCCGTCGAAGCTCGTCGTGTCGCGGACGATGAGCAAGGCGTTCGCGTTCGCGGGTGGCCGGCTCGGATACCTCGCGGCCGCACCGGCATTCATCGAGGCGCTGCTCCTGGTCAGGCTGCCGTACCACCTGTCGGTGGTCACGCAGGCCGCTGCCCGCGCGGCGCTGCGGCACGCGAACGAGACGCTCGCCAGCGTGCACGCTCTCGCAACGGAGCGGGTGCGGGTGTCGAAGGCATTGGAGGACACGGGGTTCCGTGTCATCCCCAGTGACGCGAACTTCATCCTGTTCGGTGAGTTCACCGACAGTGCCCGCGCCTGGCAGGCCTACCTCGACCGCGGAGTGCTCATCCGGGACGTCGGCATCCCCGGATACCTGCGCGCCACCGTCGGGCTGGCCTCCGAGAACGACGCCTTCATCGTGGCGAGCGACGACATCGCCGCCACCGAACTCACCAGCTCAGGAGACCGAGGATGACCGACCGCATCGCCCGCGTGGAGCGCACCACCAAGGAATCCAGCATCACCGTCGAACTGAACCTCGACGGCACCGGCATCGTCGACGTCTCCACCGGGGTCCCGTTCTTCGATCACATGCTGACCGCGCTCGGCTCCCACGCGAGTTTCGACCTCACCGTCCACGCGAAGGGCGACATCGAGATCGAGGCGCACCACACGGTGGAGGACACGTCGATCGTGCTCGGCCAGGCGCTCGGTCAGGCGCTCGGCGACAAGAAGGGCATCCGCCGGTTCGGTGACGCGTTCATCCCCATGGACGAGACGCTCGCGCACGCATCGGTCGACGTGTCCGGGCGTCCGTACTGCGTCCACACCGGCGAACCGGAACACCTGCTGCACGCCGTCATCGGCGGCTACCCGGGCGTGCCGTACGCGACGGTGATCAACCGGCACGTGTTCGAGTCGATCGCGCTCAACGCGCGCATCGCCCTCCACGTGCGGGTGCTCTACGGACGCGATCAGCACCACGTCACCGAGGCCGAGTTCAAGGCCGTCGCCCGCGCACTGCGCGAGGCGGTCGAACCGGATCCCCGCGTCACGGGTGTGCCGTCCACCAAGGGCAGCCTGTGATCCGGGCGCATTCGTGAGTGTCGTCCTCGTCTACGTCCTGTTCATCGCCGCGGGGATCGCGGCGGGCGGCGCGTACTCCATGTGGAAGTTCAACAAACTGGCCTCGGGCGTGCTGCTGGCACTGGCGGTGCTGGCAGCCGTGGCGGGCGTTCTCAGGTTGATGTAGTGCCCGTCGCAGTGGAGTCGCGCCGCGGCCTGTTCCGCACCCGCGGCATGCCCGCCGCGATGGTGATGGGCGCCGCGGCGTTCGGCGGCTGGGCGGTGCTGCTGCCCGTCGTTCCGCTGATCGTCTCGCTGTCCGGTGGCTCGGACACGCTCGCCGGCAGCGTCACGGCCGTGTTCATGGCCGCGACCGTCGTCACGCAACTCGGTGTGCCCCGGCTCCTGCGCAGGTGGGGGCATCGCTGGGTGCTCGCCGCCGGCTGCATGCTGCTCGGGCCGCCGTCGCTGCTCCTCCTGCTGTCCACCGAGGCGATCCCGGTGCTGGCCGTGTCGGCCGTCCGGGGATCGGGCTTCGGCATGCTCACCGTCGCCAGCAGTGCGCTGGTCGCCGAACTCGTTCCCCGCGAGATGCTCGGCCGCGCCACGGGTGCGCAGGGAATCGCGGTGGCCGCCGCGCAGATGGTCGGGCTGCCCGCGGGGCTTGCGATCATGCAGCACTGGTCCGCGACCCCCGTCTTCGTGATCGGCGCTCTCATTCCCGCTCTCGCAGTGGTCGCGATAACGCGCCTCCCCGCCATCCACGCCCCCGCGGATCGCACGTCGCAGGGCCGCATCCCGCTCGCCGTCCTGCTCACGCCGTGGCTCGCGATCGCGGTCTCCGCGGCCGCATTCGGCGGTCTGTCCAGCCTGCTGCCCATCGCGATCTCGGAGCGAGCCTCACTCGCCGGGGTGATCCTCGCCGTCTCGAGCGGTGCGACGCTGATCGGGCGATACGCCGCGGGATCGTTCTCCGACCGGCTGGGGGTGGGCCGCGCCCTGGTTCCCGCCCTGACGTGCGTGTGCCTCGGCCTGGTGCTGTTCGCCGTCGCGGCGGCGACGAGTGCGCCGGTGCCGCTGCTGGTGTGCGCGGCCCTGGCCTTCGGATTCGGATTCGGGGCGGTGCAGAACGAATCCCTCGTCATGATCTTCACCGCCGCGGGACCGGCTCGCTTCGGCTCGGCGAGCGCTGGCTGGAACATCGGGTTCGACGCCGGAACCGGTTTCGGTTCCCTCGCACTCGGAGCCGTCGCGTCGGCGGCCGGGTACTCCTGGGTGTTCGCGGTCGCCGCGACGGCCGTCGCGGTGGTCCCGGCCGCCGGGATGGTCGTCGGCCGCGCCCTCGGGCGTCGTGCGGCCGCCGGATAAGGTTGTGTCATGACCGTCCCCACGATTGCCGTCCTCGACTACGGCTCCGGCAACCTGCATTCGGCCACCCGCGCTCTGGCCCGGACCGGCGCGCGCGTCGAGGTCACATCCGATCACAAGGTCGCACTCGCGGCCGACGGTCTGGTCGTTCCCGGCGTCGGTGCCTTCGCCGCATGCATGGAGGGACTGCGCGCGGTCCGCGGGGAGCGGATCATCGGTCAGCGTCTGGCCGGCGGACGGCCGGTCCTCGGGATCTGCGTCGGTATGCAGATCCTCTTCGAACGCGGAGTCGAGTTCGGCGTCGAGGCGGAAGGCTGCGGCGAATGGCCCGGCACCGTCGAACGGCTTCAGGCCGACGTGCTGCCGCACATGGGATGGAACACGGTCGAGGCGCCGGAGAACAGCACGCTGTTCGCCGGCATCGATCCCGACACCCGGTTCTACTTCGTCCACTCGTACGCGGCCCAGTCCTGGGACATGCCGACGCCGGAGCGGCTGGCGCCCCCCGCCCTGACGTGGGCCGACCACGGCGGCAAGTTCCTCGCCGCCGTCGAGAACGGCGCGCTGTCCGCCACCCAGTTCCACCCCGAGAAGTCCGGCGACGCGGGTGCCGAGCTGCTCCGGAACTGGGTTCGCAGTCTGTGACCGAGCCCGGGGACGGGCGCGGCGACCTGTCGATCGGCAGGCTCGCGGTGTACGCGATGGGCGCCGCCACCGCGGTGCTGGTCCTCGCCACCGCGATCATTCTGGTGGTGAAGCCGGGCCCCGTCCTCGGACTGATCGTCGGACTGCTCGGTGTCGCAGGCGCGATCGCGGCCATGGGCTACGTGTCGAAACGCATGACCCGCAACGCCTACGGTCCCGATCCCGAGGACCCGGAGCCGGGTTCCGACCGCTGAGCGACTAGGGTTGTCGCACGTGAGCCTGGTCCTTTTGCCTGCTGTAGATGTCGTCAACGGTGAAGCTGTTCGCCTCGTCCAGGGGGAGGCAGGAAGCGAGACCGGATACGGCTCGCCTCGTGATGCCGCCCTCGCGTGGCAGAACGACGGTGCCGAGTGGGTCCATATCGTCGACCTCGACGCCGCGTTCGGCCGCGGCTCCAACCGTGAACTCCTCGCCGACGTGGTGGGCGAGCTCGACGTCCAGGTGGAACTGTCCGGTGGGATCCGCGACGACGCGTCGCTCGAGGCCGCACTGGCCACGGGCTGCGGACGCGTCAACCTAGGTACCGCCGCCATCGAGAACCCCGAGTGGTGTGCCCGCGCCATCGCCAAGTACGGCGAGAAGATCGCCGTCGGTCTCGACGTGCGTCTCGTCGACGGTGAATACCAGCTCCGCGGTCGCGGCTGGGTCACCGAGGGCGGAAACCTGTGGGAGACCCTCGCCCGCCTCGACAAGGACGGCTGCTCCCGGTACGTCGTCACCGACGTCAGCAAGGACGGCACCCTCACCGGCCCCAATCTCGAACTCCTCGCGCAGGTCTGCGCTGCCACCGACGCTCCCGTCGTGGCCTCGGGCGGCGTGTCCACCATCGACGACCTCCGGGCGATCGCCGGACTCGTCGATCAGGGGGTCGAGGGATCCATCGTCGGCAAGGCGCTGTACGCGGGGCGGTTCACCCTCCCCGAGGCGCTCGCCGCGGTCTCGGGCTGAGTTCCCGCCATGACCCTGTCCCGTGATCCCCGGGAGCTCCTCGCCGTCGCCGGTGAGCTGCTCGACGGCGTGCACGAACGGTTCGTCTCGGGCGTGGGTGCGCCCAGCGCCGTCCACAAGGGTCCCGACGACTTCGCGACCGCCGTCGATCTGGAACTCGAGAAGCGGCTGACCGGTGAACTGCGCGACCGGACCGGCATCGATGTCCACGGCGAGGAGTTCGGCGGCCCCGACCTGGGCAGCGGACCCGTGTGGGTGCTCGACCCCATCGACGGCACGTTCAACTATTCGGCCGGTCTGCCCACGGCGGGCACGCTGCTCGCGCTGCTCGACGACGGGGTTCCCGTTCTCGGTCTCACGTGGCTGCCGCTCGTCGGGCGGCGGTATGCGGCCGTCGCGGACGGTCCGCTGCTCGAAGGTGGCACGCCCCTGCCTGCGCTCGGGCGCACGTCGCTCGCGTCGTCGATCGTGGGCTTGGGCGCACTGAACATCGACAGTCGCGGGCGCATCCCCGGCGCGTACCGGCTGCAGGTCCTCGCGCAGCTCAGCCGGGTGTCGTCGCGGATCCGGATCCACGGATCCACCGGTGTCGACCTCGCGTTCACCGCGGCCGGAATACTCGGCGGCGCGGTGGTGTTCGGCCACAATGCGTGGGACAACGCCGCCGGTGTCGCGTTGGTGCGCGCCGCGGGTGGTGTGGTGACGGATCTGGGCGGCAAGCCCTGGACGGTCACGTCCGACTCGGTGCTCGCCGGAGCGCCCGGAGTGCACGGCGAAATTCTCGATATCCTCGGATCACTGGGTGATCCTCGTTCCGAGCCTTCAGGAGGGCGTACGCAATGACTCTGGCGGTTCGAGTGATCCCGTGTCTGGACGTCGATGCCGGACGCGTCGTCAAGGGCGTCAACTTCGAGAACCTGCGGGACGCGGGTGACCCCGTCGAGTTGGCTGCCGCGTACGACGCCCAGGGAGCCGACGAGCTCACGTTCCTCGACGTCACCGCGTCCACCGCGGACCGGGGCACCATGCTCGACGTGGTGAGCCGGACGGCGGAGCAGGTCTTCATTCCGCTCACGGTCGGCGGCGGTGTCCGCACCGTCGAGGACGTCGACCGGCTGCTGCGCGCCGGCGCCGACAAGGTCAGCGTCAACACCGCGGCGATCGCCCGCCCCGAGTTGCTCCGCGAACTCAGCGAACGCTTCGGCTCGCAGTGCATCGTGCTGTCGGTCGATGCGCGGACCGTGCCGCAGGGTCAGCCCGACACACCGTCGGGGTGGGAGGTCACGACGCACGGCGGCAAGCGCGGCACCGGTATCGACGCGGTGGAGTGGGCGGTCCGCGGCGCCGAACTGGGGGTCGGGGAGATCCTGCTCAACTCGATGGACGCCGACGGCACGAAGGCCGGTTTCGATCTACCGATGATCCGGGCGGTGCGCGCCGCCGTGCATGTGCCGGTGATCGCCAGCGGGGGAGCGGGCGCCGTCGAGCACTTCGCACCCGCGGTCGGCGCCGGCGCGGACGCCGTCCTGGCGGCCAGTGTCTTCCACTTCGGCGACATGACGATCGGCGACGTGAAGAAGTCCATGCGTGAAGAAGGGATCACCGTCCGATGAGTCTCGACCCCGCCATCGCGTCCCGGCTCAAGCGCAACGAGGCAGGACTGTTCAGTGCTGTCGCGCAGGAACGGTCGACGGGCGACGTTCTGATGGTGGCGTGGATGGACGACGAGGCCCTCGCACGCACGCTCGACACCCGCAAGGGAACCTACTACTCCCGGTCCCGTCAGCAGTATTGGGTGAAGGGCGAGACGTCCGGTCACACGCAGTACGTCCACGAGGTGCGGCTCGACTGCGACGGCGACTCGGTGCTGCTCGTCGTCGATCAGGAGGGGGCGGCGTGCCACACGGGCACGCACACCTGCTTCGACACCGACGTGCTCCTCGCCGCCGAGTAAGGCGCCTCGGCGCTCGGGCAGAGTGCCCGCCATGTCCTCGGGCAGAATGCCCGCATGCCTTTGATTCAGATCAGTCAGACACCGGGACTCACCGCGGAGCAGAAGCGCGCCACGATCGAGGCGGTCACCCAGGCCTACGCCGATGCGACGGGCAAGGATCCCGCGAAGGTGTGGGTGACGATCACCGAGGTCCCGCGCGACAGCTGGGGTGTCGGCGGGACGCCGCTGGGGTGAGCTGCCGGGACGCCGCTGGGGTGAGCTGCCGGGACGCCGCTGGGGTGAGCTGCCGGGACGCCGCTGGGGTGAGCTGTGGGGCGGTCAGGCTCGACCGGTTCCCGATGCGATGCTCTTGTCGAGTTGGGTGAGCATGGCGCCGGACAGTTCGGACAGCTGACGGACCTGGTCGGCGGACAGTCCGTCGAAGATCAGGGACCGGACGGATTCGACGTGCGGAGGCGCGGCTTCGACGACCTTGGCCATGCCCTCGTCTGTGAGGACGGCGTCGGAGCCGCGACTGCCGCGGATGCTCTCTCGGCGTACCCAGCCGGCTTTCTCCATCTTGGTGATGACGTGGGACAGCCGGGACAGGGACGCGTTGGCGCGCTGGGCGAGCAGGGACAGCTGCAGGCGCCGGTTCGCCTCGCCGGAGAGCGAGGCGAGGACGAAGTACTCGAAGTGGGTGAGTGCCGAGTCGCGTTGGAGCTGGGTGTCCAGTGCGGCGGGGAGCCTGGTGACCAGGGCGATGAGGGTGAGCCAGGCCTCCTGCTGCTCGGCGTCGAGCCATCGGGTGCCGGGCTCTGCCGGCGTGCCCACGTCGTTACCACTCATCAGTGGTGTCCTCCATCCGTACGTCGATCCACGCGTGCAACGTGTTCAACATAGTTAGCACGTCGTGGGCCGGACCATGCGTGGGGAATAGTTGCCGGGCCCACGCGTTGACTCCTATAGTAACTTGAAGGTTCAACATTGAGCCTCGATGTTGGATCTCGATCCGAAGGAGTCGCGATGACCGCCACCATGCCCGCACTGTTCCTCAGTCATGGTGCGCCTCCGCTGGTGGACAGCGAACTGTGGGTGTCGCAGCTGGCGAAGTGGGCAGGCGACCTGCCGCGGCCGAAGGCCATCCTCATGGTGTCGGCGCACTGGGAATCGGCGCCGCTCACGATCGGGTCCACCACCACCGGCACCCCCCTCGTCTACGACTTCGGTGGCTTCCCCGAACGCTTCTACCGGACCACGTACGAGTCGCCCGGCGCCCCCGAACTCGCGGCGCAGGTCGTGGCCCTGATGCCCGACGACGAGGCCGTGTCGCATCAGCCGCACCGCGGCCTCGACCACGGCGCCTACGTTCCGTTGACTGTCATGTACCCCGACGCCGACATCCCGGTGCTGCAGATCTCGCTACCCACGCTCGACCCGCAACGACTGCTGCACCTCGGGGAGCGGCTGCGTCCCCTGCGCGAGCAGGGCGTCCTGATCGTCGGTTCCGGATTCACCACCCATGGACTGCCGTTCCTGCGCGACCCGTCACCCGACGCGAAGGCACCCGGCTGGTCGTCGGAGTTCGACGCCTGGGCGGACGAGCGTCTCGCCGCGGGCGACGTCGATTCGCTCATCGACTTCCGCTCGCTCGCGCCGGGCATGCCGTACGCCCACCCGTCGATCGAGCACTTCGCGCCGCTGTTCGTCACGCTGGGCGCCTCGAGCAATCCCGAGCAGATCCCTCGGCAGGTCATCGACGGCTTCTGGATGGGGCTGGCCAAACGGTCGATTCAGGTGGACTGACGCGTCCGGAGGAAGGCCAGCGCCTGGTCGCCGTGCGTGTTGGCGCGGAACTCGCTCGAGATGACCTCGAGCACGGTGCGGTCGGTGTCGATGACGAACGTCGACCGCTTGACCGGGGCGAGCTTGCCGAGCAGTCCGCGGCGGACACCGAACTTCTCCGCGACGGCTCCGTCGGCGTCCGACAGCAGTGGGTAGTCGAACGACTGCTCCTGCGCGAACGACGCCTGCTTCTCCACCGCGTCGGTGCTGATCCCGGCGCGGGACGCGCCCACTGCGGAGAACTCGACTCCGAGGTCACGGAAATGGCAGGCCTCGGCGGTGCACACCGGCGTCGACGCCGCAGGGTAGAAGAACAGCACCAGAGGGCCGTCCTCGAGAAGGCTCGACAGCGATCGCGCGATGCCGTCCTGATCGGGCAGGGTGAATTCCGGTGCGAGCTGACCTGGCTTCATGACAGCCGAGGCTACCCGCGCACGCAGACACGACGGGTGCGCCTGGGATGATGGTCGGCATGCACGGCGAGCCCACCACGATTCCCGCACCCGAGTCCGCCGCCACCCCGGCCGACGGCGGGTCCGACTCGACCACCACGCGCGAGCAGTTCCACGCTCTCGCTGCCGAACACCGGGTGGTCCCGGTGACGCGCAAGGTGTTGGCTGACGCGGAAACTCCGCTGTCGGCGTACACCAAGCTGGCGGCGAACCGGCCGGGGACCTTCCTGCTCGAGTCGGCGGAGAACGGCCGATCGTGGTCGCGGTGGTCGTTCATCGGCGCGGGCAGTCCCGCTGCGCTCACCGTCGTCGATGGCGAGGCCGCGTGGTACGGCAACGTTCCCGCGGGCGCACCGTCCGGCGGCGATCCGATCGCGGCCCTCGGCCAGACGCTGGAACTGCTCCGCAGCGAGCGGCTGCCCGACCTGCCGCCGCTGACCGGCGGCATGGTCGGGTTCCTCGGGTACGACGCGGTGCGCCGGATCGAGCGGATCGGCGAGCACGCCACCGACGATCTGCAGATCCCCGAGATGGTCATGTTGCTGGCGACGGACCTCGCGGCCGTCGATCACCACGAGGGCGCCATCACCCTGATCGCCAACGCGGTCAACTGGGACGGCACCGACGAACGCGTCGACGAGGCCTACGACTCCGCGGTCGAGCGGCTGGACCGGATGACGCACGCCCTGTCGGCCCCGGCGTCGTCGACCGTGTCCACGTTCGCGAAGCCCGCCCCCGACTACCGGCGTCAGCGGACCACCGAGGGTTTCGGCGCGGACGTGCAGAAGCTCGTGGGAGACATCGAGGCGGGCGAGGCCTTCCAGGTCGTGCTGTCGCAGCGCTTCGAGATCGACTGCACCGCGGACCCGATCGACGTCTACCGGATGCTGCGCGCCTCCAACCCCAGCCCGTACATGTACCTGCTCAACGTGCCGAACGGCGACGGCGAAACGGCGTTCTCGATCGTCGGTTCGAGCCCGGAGGCCCTGGTGACCGTGTCGGAAGGCGTCGCCACCACGCACCCGATCGCGGGAACCCGCTGGCGCGGGCACACCGAGGAGGAGGACATCCTGCTCGAGAAGGACCTGCTGGCCGACGAGAAGGAGAACGCGGAGCACCTGATGCTCGTGGATCTGGGCCGCAACGACCTCGGGCGCGTGTGCGAACCGGGCACGGTGAAGGTCCACGACTACCGCCACATCGAGCGGTACAGCCACGTGATGCATCTCGTCTCCACCGTCACGGGTCACCTCGCGGACGGCAAGCATGCCCTGGACGCCGTCACCGCGTGCTTCCCGGCGGGCACCCTGTCGGGCGCGCCGAAGGTCCGGGCGATGCAGCTGATCGAGGAACTCGAACCCACGCGCCGGGGCATCTACGGCGGCATCATCGGGTACCTCGACTTCGCCGGCGACGCCGACACCGCCATCGCGATCCGGACCGCGCTGATCAAGGACGGCATCGGGTACGTCCAGGCGGGTGCGGGTGTCGTCGCCGACTCGAACCCCGAGTACGAGGACACCGAGGCACGGAACAAGGCGATGGCGGTGCTCAGCGCGATCGCGGCGGCACACACGCTCCGGACCCTGGGAGGCGACACGCAGTGAGTGACGCGTCGGAGACGGCCCGCGAACCCGGGCAGGCGGGACGTCGCCGGTCGATGATCTCGGTGCTGCTGCTCGCGGTCGCCGCGGTGTGCCTGTGGGGTGCCTCCCGGATGACGTGGGTGGAGGTCACCTCCTCCGACGGACTCGGTGAGGAGCGCACGTCGGCGCTCGTCGGCGGCACGTGGGCCGCGGCGCTCACGCCGCTGGCGCTGACCCTGGTCGCCGCGATCGCCGCGTCGTTCGCCGTGAAGGGCTGGGCGCTGCGGGTGCTCGGTGTCCTCGTCGCGGTCGTGGCCGTCGCGGCCGCGGTCCCCGCGGTGGGGTTGATCGTCTCCGGCGCCTCCGATGACGACGCGGGCCGGCTGGCCGAGTTGCCGGGCCGCGCCGAGGTCCAGTCGGTGTCCGTGCACGTCGGTCCCGCCGTTCTCGCGCTGGCGGGCGCCCTGGCGGCGCTTGCCGCCGCGGTGGAACTCGTCCGCCGTCCGCGAGTGCGGGCCGGGCTCTCCTCCAAGTACGACAGCCCCGGTGCGCGTCGGGACGCGGCGAAGAAGGCCGGCACCGATTCCGCCGAGGGGCCCGTCACCCAGCGCATGCTCTGGGATGCCCTGGATGCGGGGGAGGACCCCACGGTGGAAGACAAGAAAGCCGAACCTGTCGACCAAGTTGACGGACCGGACAAAGACCCGGGGACCCGAACGTAAACAGAATCAGAGTGCCATCTAGGCTGACTTCACCCCTGATGATGTTCCTCACATCGGGTTTCTGCCCAGAAAGGACTCGGGCCACGATGACCGTTCTCGACTCGATTCTCGACGGGGTGCGCGCCGACGTCGCCGCCCGCGAAGCCGTCCTTGACTTCGCCGCAGTCAAGGCTGCCGCCGCTGCCGCACCGCCGGCCCTCGATGCCGCGGCCGCCCTGCTCGAGCCGGGCATCGGAGTCATCGCCGAGGTCAAGCGGGCCAGCCCCTCGAAGGGCGCGCTCGCCGACATCACCGATCCCGCCGAGTTGGCCGCCGCCTACCAGGCCGGTGGCGCCCGGGTGATCAGCGTGCTCACCGAGGAGCGCCGGTTCCAGGGGTCCCTCGCGGACCTCGACGCCGTCCGCCGCGCGGTGAGCATCCCGATCCTCCGCAAGGACTTCATCGTCGGGCCGTATCAGATCCACGAGGCCCGCGCGCACGGCGCCGATGTCGTGTTGCTCATCGTCGCCGCCCTCGAGCAGGACGCGCTCGCGTCGCTGATCGACCGCACCGAGTCGCTGGGCATGACGGCCCTCGTCGAGGTCCATACCGAGGAAGAGGCCAACCGTGCGCTCGAGGCGGGCGCCAAGGTCATCGGTGTCAACGCCCGCAATCTCAAGACGCTCGAGGTCGACAAGAACACGTTCGGCGAGATCGCTCCCGGGCTGCCCACCGAGACCATCAAGATCGCCGAGTCCGGCGTGCGCGGCACGGCCGACCTGCTGGCCTACGCCGGTGCGGGAGCCGACGCGGTGCTGGTCGGCGAAGGCCTCGTCACCAGCGGGGATCCGCGCAAGGCGGTGGCCGATCTGGTCAACGCCGGCGCTCACCCGTCCTGCCCCAAGCCGTCACGCTGACGTTGCGCCGGAGGAACTGACCCGGACGGCGGCGGAACCCGGCGTTGGGGCAGACTGGACCTGTGACTTCACGTAATCAGGAAACCGTCTTCAAGGGTGGCAATCTGCCGACTGCCAGCGCCGGAATCGCCGAGCGCACGACGCACGACCCCGACGCCGGAGGACACTTCGGTGTGTACGGCGGACGGCACGTGCCCGAGGCCCTGATGGCAGTGATCGAGGAGGTCACCGCCGAGTACGAGAAGGCCCGCGCCGACGACGCGTTCCTGAACGAACTCGATCGTCTCCAGCGCGACTACACCGGCCGTCCGTCCCCGATCTTCGAGGCGACACGGATGAGCGAGTTCGCCGGTGGGGCGCGGCTCATCCTCAAGCGCGAAGACCTCAACCACACCGGCTCGCACAAGATCAACAACGTGCTCGGTCAGGTGCTGCTCGCCAAGCGCATGGGCAAGACCCGCATCATCGCGGAGACCGGCGCCGGCCAGCACGGTGTCGCCACCGCCACTGCCTGCGCGCTCCTCGGCCTCGAATGCGTCATCTACATGGGTGCCGTCGACACCGAGCGGCAGGCGCTGAACGTCGCCCGCATGCGGTTGCTGGGCTCCTCGGTGGTGTCGGTCGAGTCGGGGTCGAGGACCCTGAAGGACGCCATCAACGAGGCGCTGCGCGACTGGGTCACCAACGCCCACAACACGTACTACTGCTTCGGCACCGCTGCCGGGCCGCACCCGTTCCCGACCATCGTCCGCGACTTCCAGCGCGTCGTCGGTCTGGAGGCGCGTGCCCAGGTGCAGGCGCTGACGGGCCGGCTGCCCGACGCGGTGACGGCTTGCGTCGGCGGCGGTTCCAATGCCATCGGCATCTTCCACGCGTTCCTCGACGACCCGGCCGTGCGGCTCGTCGGCTACGAGGCCGCCGGTGACGGCGTCGAGACCGGGCGGCACGCCGCCACGTTCGCGGCGGGCACCCCGGGCGCGTTCCAGGGCGCGTACTCGTACCTGTTGCAGGACGAGGACGGCCAGACCATCGAGTCGCACTCGATCTCCGCGGGCCTCGACTACCCCGGTGTCGGACCGGAGCACGCGCTCCTCAAGGACATCGGTCGCGCCACCTACGAGCCGGTCACCGACACGGAGGCCATGGACGCGCTGCGTCTGCTGTCCGAGCGTGAGGGCATCATCCCCGCCATCGAGTCCGCCCACGCCGTCGCCGGGTCGCTGCGACTGGGCCGCGAACTGGGGGAGGGCGCGATCATCGTCATCAGCCTGTCCGGGCGCGGCGACAAGGACATGGACACGGCCGCCAAGTGGTTCGGACTGTTCGATCCCGACGATTCGACCGAGACCACCACGACTGACAAGGAAGGTTCGGCCAAGTGAGCGAACGACTCTCGCGCCTCGCCCCGACGTTCGCGCAGTGCCGCGAGGAGAAGCGCGCCGCGCTCGTCGGGTACCTCCCGGCCGGTTTCCCCACCGTGCAGGAGTCCATCGACGTGTTCAAGGCGATGGTCGAATCCGGTTGCGACATCGTCGAGGTCGGCATCGCCTACTCCGACCCGGTGATGGACGGGCCCACCATCCAGGCGGCTGCCGAGACGGCGCTGCGGAACGGCGTCCGGGTGCGTGACGTGTTCACCGTCGTCGAGGCGATCGCCTCCGTGGGCGGCAAGGCCGTCGTGATGACGTACTGGAATCCGGTCCTGCAGTACGGGGTCGACAAGTTCTCCCGCGACCTGGCGAGCGCGGGTGGACTCGGCCTGATCACGCCCAACCTGATCCCCGAGGAGGCCGGCGAGTGGATCGCCGCGTCGAAGGAACACGACCTCGACCGGATCTTCCTGGTGGCGCCGTCGTCGACCGAGGAACGCCTCGCGATGACCCTCGACGCCAGCAGCGGCTTCGTGTATGCCGCGTCCACGATGGGTGTCACCGGCGCCCGTGACGCGGTGTCGTCGATGGCACCCGAGCTGTCGGCCCGCATCCGCGCCCACTCGGACATCCCGGTGGGTGTCGGACTGGGTGTCCGCTCCGGCGCGCAGGCCGCCGAGATCGCCGCGTACGCCGACGCGGTCATCGTCGGATCTGCGCTGGTCACGGCCGCGGAGAGCGGTCTGGACGCGGTGCGCTCGCTCACGAAGGAACTCGCCGAGGGTGTTCGCTCCGCTACCGTGGCGTCGTGACTTCCACTGTGGACGTACTGGCCTACATTCCGAGTCCGCCTCAAGGTGTCTGGTATGTCGGACCGGTGGCCCTGCGCGCGTACGCGCTGTTCATCATCGTCGGGATCGTCGTCGCGATCGTGTGGGGCGACCGTCGCTGGGTCGCCCGCGGCGGCGAGAAGGGCACCGTCCTCGACATCGCCATCTGGGCGGTGCCGTTCGGCCTGATCGGCGGCCGTCTCTACCACGTGATGACCGACTGGCCGACGTACTTCGGGGAGGGCGGCGACCCCGTCGACGCCCTGAAGGTGTGGCAGGGCGGCCTCGGCATCTGGGGCGCCGTGGCGCTCGGCGGCGTCGGCGCCTGGATCGGTTGTCGTCGCCGCGGCATCCCGCTGCCTGCGCTCGGCGACGCGGTCGCGCCCGCAATCTTGCTGGCGCAGGCGATCGGCCGGCTCGGAAACTACTTCAACCAGGAACTCTACGGTCGCGAGACCGACGTGCCGTGGGGGCTCGAGATCTTCGAGCGGCGCAACGACGTGGGCCAGGTTTCACCGCAGCTGATCGACGGGGTGTCGACCGGCGAGGTCGCGTTCGTGGTGCATCCGACGTTCCTGTACGAGGCGCTGTGGAACGTGCTGATCGTTCTCCTCCTCGTGTGGGTCGATCGCCGCTTCCGCATCGGTCACGGCCGCCTCTTCGCCCTGTACGTGGCCGGATATTGCGCCGGCCGCTTCTGGATCGAACTGATGCGCAGCGACCACGCGAGCCTTATCGCCGGTGTCCGCGTGAACTCGTTCACCTCCGCCCTGGTGTTCGTCGCGGCCCTGGTGTACTTCTTCGCCGCCACGAAGGGCCGTGAGGACCCGGCCGAATTGCGGCCTGCCGACGGCGAACCGGTCGACAGCGAGACCACGGAGAAGGAGCCCGCGAAGAACATCGAGGACGAGGGCACTGACGAGGACGCGCCCGCGTCGGAGCCGGTATCGGACGACAAGGCCGCGAGTACTGCGAGTACCGGCGGCGAAGCGGGCACGAAGACCATCGACAGCAAGAAGGATGACGCGAATGACTGAACCGGGGAAAGCATCCGACGATTCCGGCAAGGGTGCATCCGAGGACGCACACAAGGTCGACCTGGGGAAGAGCAGCGACGGCACCGAGAACAGCACCGAGTCGAGCCTGCCCGAGTTCGGCTCACCCTTCGATTACGACGCCACCGCCGAGGCCTCGCTGTCCCAGCCGCCGGCCACGTCGGACGCGACGCCGTCACCGGGTTCGTCCGGCACCGGACCGGGCTGGGACACCTACTCCGGTGTCGGTAACGGCCCGGGCTGGGGGTCCACGCCCACCTACCCGTCGCCGAGCGGCACCGAGCCGACGGCTCCGTTCCCGAACGTGGGCGAGCCGACTTCGCCGACCGCGCCGTACACCGGATACGAGAAGCCCCAGCAGCAACCGGACGGTCCCACTTACGGCGCACCCGACCCCAATTACGGCGCGCAGTACGGGGCTCCGCAGTCGTCCCAGGACTACCAGCAGCCCGGATACCAGCAGCCAGGGTACGGACAGCAGCAGGGTTACCCCCAGCAGGGATTCCCGCCACCCGGATACGCCCCCGCCGGCTACAACGCGTACGCCGACCCGTCGGCGCCGTTCGGCAGGCATCCACTGACGGGTGAGCCGTACTCCGACAAGTCCAAGCTGACCGCCGGCCTGCTGCAGATCTTCCTCGGCGGTTTCGGAGTCGGACGGTTCTACCTGAACCAGCCCGGCATCGCCGTGGCGCAGATCGCCGTCACGTGGCTCACCTGTGGAATCGGCGGAATCTGGCCGCTGGTCGACGGCATCATGATGCTGACAGGGAGCGTGAAGGACAAGTACGGTCGACCCCTGCGGGAGCAGTGACGATCCCCGACCGAACTGTGGCCCGTGTTGCTGATGCGACACGGGCCACAGTGCTTTCCGGGGCCGGATTCGGCATATCTCGCGAGGTATCGGTCCTGGTAAGCTGAGCGCGCCGGATGTATGTCCGGTTACAACCTTCACGGGCCGATGCTGTCCCGGTAGACCCCCGAAAAGCAGTTAGCGCCCGTCGTGGCGACCCCGCTAGCGGAGGCCGCCGACAGCACGTGCGGAGCGCACACTGGTGGTCTTCCTGGCCGATGTGGAGGTATATCGGTGCTGTTCTCTCAGTTGCCCGGTCCCCAGGGCTTGTACGACCCGGACCAGGAAGTCGATTCCTGCGGCGTCGCCATGGTCGCGGACGTGCACGGCCGCCGCTCACACTCCATCGTCTCCGACGGACTCCTCGCACTCGAGAATCTCGAGCACCGCGGTGCGGCAGGATCGGAACCGAACAGCGGCGACGGCGCCGGCATCCTCCTCCAGCTCCCCACCGAATTTTTCGGGGACGTCGTCGACTTCGATCTCCCGGCGCCGCTCGAGGACGGCGGCAGCACGTACGCGGCGGGAATCTGCTTCCTCCCGCAGGACGCGCAGGCACGGGCGGCCGCGCAACGACGCGTGTCCGACCTCGCGGCCGAGGAGGGGCTCGAGATCCTCGGCTGGCGTCGGGTGCCCGTCGATCCGGACGGCGCGGACGTCGGCTCCACGGCCCGGGCCTGCGCACCGCACATGAGCCAGTTGTTCGTCACCGCACCCTCCGTCGGCGGGGTCCGGCCCGGCGGGCTGGCACTCGACCGCCTGGTCTACGCGCTGCGTAAGCGGGCCGAGCAGGTCACTCCCGAGGTCGAGTCCGAGGGCAGCGGCGTGTACTTCCCGTCCCTGTCGAGCCGGACCGTCGTCTACAAGGGAATGCTGACCACGTCCCAGCTGTCCCGGTACTACCCGGACCTGCGCGACCCGCGGATGGCGAGTGCGATCGCGATCGTGCACAGCCGGTTCTCGACCAACACGTTCCCGTCCTGGCCGCTCGCGCATCCGTTCCGGTTCGTCGCGCACAACGGTGAGATCAACACGGTCCGCGGCAACCGGAACCGGATGCGCGCCCGCGAGGCGTTGCTGTCGAGTTCGGTGATCCCGGGCGACCTGCGCAGGCTGTATCCGATCTGCACCCCCGACGCGTCGGATTCGGCGTCGTTCGACGAGGTCCTCGAATTGCTGCACCTCGCCGGCCGCAGCGTGGCACACGCGGTGATGATGATGGTGCCGGAGGCGTGGGAGAACGACACGTCGATGTGCCCCGACCGTCGGGCGTTCTATCAGTTCCACGCGTCGCTGATGGAGGCGTGGGACGGACCGGCGTGTGTGACGTTCACCGACGGGACCGTGGTCGGCGCCGTGCTGGACCGCAACGGCCTGCGTCCGGGACGCTGGTGGCAGACCGTCGACGGGCGGGTGGTCCTCGCGAGCGAGAGCGGTGTCCTCGACGTCCCGCAGGCGGAGGTCGTGGCGAAGGGCCGCCTCGAGCCGGGGCAGATGTTCCTGGTCGACACGTCCGAGGGCCGGATCGTGCCCGACGAGGAGATCAAGATGCGGCTCGCGGCGGAGCAGCCGTACGCCGAGTGGCTTTACGCCGGTCTGCTCGAACTGAAGACGCTGCCGGATCGCCCGCACGCGCAGCACAACCACGAGTCGGTGGTGCGACGGCAGGTGGCGTTCGGGTACACCGAGGAGGATCTGCGGATCCTGCTCGCGCCGATGGCCGCGTCCGGCGGCGAGCCCCTCGGCTCGATGGGGACGGACACGCCGATCGCCGTCATGTCGCAGCGTTCGCGGCTGCTCTACGACTACTTCGTCGAATTGTTCGCGCAGGTCACGAACCCGCCGCTCGACGCGATCCGTGAAGAGATCGTGACGTCGCTGTCGCGGGTCATGGGACCGGAGCAGAACCTGCTCGAGCCGACCGCGGCGTCGTGCAGGCAGATCGTGCTGCCGTGGCCGGTGCTCGACAACGAAGAGCTGAACAAGATCATCAACGTCAACGCGGACGGCGACCATCCGGGGCTGGCCGCGGCGGTGCTGCGCGCGCTGTACGACGTGGAACGCGGCGGTGCGGGGATGGCCGAGGCGATCGAGGAATTGCGGGCTCAGGCGAGCGCCGCGATCGCGGACGGCTACCGGACGCTGGTGATCTCGGACCGCGACTCCGACCACACCCGCGCGCCGATCCCGTCGCTGCTCGCGGTCGCCGCGGTGCACCATCACCTGGTGCGGACCAAGGAACGCACCAAGGTGGCGCTGGTCGTCGAATCCGGTGACGCCCGCGAGGTCCACCACCTGGCGCTGCTCATCGGGTACGGCGCCGCCGCCGTCAACCCGTACCTCGCGATGGAGTCGATCGAGGACCTCGTGTCCGAGGGCGAACTCACCGGCGTCGAGCACACGATCGCCGTGCGGAACTACCTCACCGCTCTCGGCAAGGGTGTGCTCAAGGTGATGTCGAAGATGGGCATCTCCACCGTCGGCTCGTACACCGCGGCGCAGGTGTTCGAGGCGATCGGCCTGGACGGCGACCTCGTCCACGAGTACTTCACGGGCACCGTCAGCAAGCTGGGCGGCGCCGGTCTCGACGAGATCGCCCGCGAGGTCACCGTCCGTCACCGGCAGGCGTACCCGGACAACCCGGCCGAGTTCGCCCACCGGCGGCTCGCGGACGGCGGCGAGTACCAGTTCCGCCGCGACGGCGAACTGCACCTGTTCACCCCGGAGACGGTGTTCCTACTGCAGCACGCCACCCGCACCGGTCAGCACGAGGTGTTCGCGAAGTACAGCGAGGAGGTGAACCGCCTCGCCGAGGCCGGTGGCGCGCTGCGCGGCCTGTTCACGTTCCGGGAGGGGATGCGCCCGCCGGTTCCGCTGGACGAGGTGGAACCGGTCGAGCGGATCGTCACCCGGTTCAACACCGGCGCGATGAGTTACGGCTCGATCTCCGCCGAGGCTCACGAGACGATGGCCGTCGCGATGAACAATCTCGGCGGACGCTCCAACTCCGGTGAGGGCGGCGAGAACGTCGACCGTCTCTACGATCCGTCGCGCCGCAGCGCCGTCAAGCAGGTGGCGAGCGGGCGGTTCGGCGTGACCAGCGACTACCTGATCAACGCCAGCGACATCCAGATCAAGATGGCGCAGGGCGCCAAGCCCGGTGAGGGCGGCCAGTTGCCGGCGTACAAGGTGTATCCGTGGGTCGCGGAGACCCGGCACTCGACGCCGGGGGTCGGGCTGATCTCGCCGCCGCCGCACCACGACATCTACTCGATCGAGGATCTCGCCCAGCTGATCCACGACCTGAAGAACGCCAACGACCGGGCCCGGGTCCACGTGAAGCTGGTCAGCTCGGTGGGTGTGGGAACGGTCGCCGCAGGTGTCAGCAAGGCACACGCCGACGTGGTCCTGATCTCCGGGAACGACGGCGGAACCGGCGCCACCCCGCTGACGTCGATGAAGCATGCCGGGGCGCCGTGGGAGATCGGGCTGGCCGACGCCCAGCAGACATTGGTGCTCAACGGTCTCCGCGATCGCATCACTGTCCAGTGCGACGGCGGTATGCGCACCGCGCGGGACGTCGTGGTCGCGGCGCTGCTGGGTGCGGAGGAGTTCGGGTTCTCGACGGCCCCGCTGATCGTGGCGGGCTGCATCATGATGCGGGTCTGCCACCTCGACACCTGCCCGGTCGGTGTCGCCACCCAGAATCCGGAGCTCCGCAAGCGGTATACCGGCAAACCAGAGTTCGTGGAGGAGTTCTTCCGCTTCGTCGCCGAGGACGTTCGCCGGTACCTGGCGGACCTCGGGTTCCGCAGCATCGACGAGGCTGTCGGTCACGCCGATGTCCTCGAGACCGCGCAGGGGATCGCGCACTGGAAGAATCGCGGACTCGACCTGACCCCGATCTTCGCCGTGCCCACCGGGCCGGACGGGACGCCGCTGCCGCAGCGGCGCCGGGACCGCGATCAGGACCACGGACTGGACCGGGCGCTGGACCGGACGCTCATCCAACTGGCCGAGGGCGCCCTCGAGGACGCGCACGCCGTGGAGATCGAGATGCCGGTGCGCAACGTCAACCGGACCGTCGGCACGCTGCTCGGCGCGGAGGTCACCCGCCGGTACGGCGCCGCCGGGCTGCCGGACGACACGATCCGGCTCACGTTCACCGGTTCCGCCGGGCAGTCGCTCGGCGCATTCCTGCCGCCGGGTATCACCATCGACCTGACCGGTGACGCCAACGACTACGTCGGCAAGGGATTGTCGGGCGGGCGGATCGTGGTCCGTCCCGCCGACGACGTCCTGTTCGTCCCCGAAACCCAGGTGATCGCGGGCAACACCCTGCTCTACGGCGCCACCTCGGGCGAGCTGTATCTCCGGGGCCGCGTCGGCGAACGCTTCTCGGTGCGCAACTCCGGTGCGTCGGCCGTCGTGGAGGGCGTCGGTGACCACGCCTGCGAGTACATGACGGGCGGACGGGTCGTGATCCTCGGACCGACCGGCCGGAACATGGCGGCCGGTATGTCCGGCGGCATCGCCTACGTCCTCGACCTCGACCCCGAGGACGTGAACCCGGCGATGGTGAAGCTCCTGCAACCCGACCCGGACGACCTCGACTGGTTGTGCGGCGCGGTCACCCGGCACCACCGGTGGACCGGTTCCGCGGTGGCGGCGTCGGTGCTCGCCGACTGGCCCCGGCGCTCCGCGTTGTTCACCAAGGTGATGCCGGTGGACTACCAGCGGGTGCTGGACGCGACCCGGATCGCCAAGGCCGAGGGACTCGACGTCGACACTGCGATCATGGAGGCGGCACGTGGCTGATCCGCAGGGCTTTCTGCACATCGTCAAGAAGGAGGCGCGCAAGCGTCCGGTCGCGGAGCGGGTGCACGACTGGCACGAGGTGTACGCGCCGCAGAGTCCGGCGGAGCGGGCCGCCGAGGTGTCCGAGCAGGCCGCACGGTGTATGGACTGCGGAATCCCGTTCTGCCACTCGGGAAGTGCGGGCTGCCCGCTGGGCAACCTGATCCCGGAGTGGAACGACCTGGTGCGGCGCGGCCGCTGGTCGGCGGCCAGTGAGCGTCTGCATGCCACCAACAACTTCCCGGAGTTCACGGGGCGGGTGTGTCCGGCGCCGTGCGAGTCGGCGTGTGTGCTCGCCCTCGCCGACACGCACACGACCGGCAGCGTCACCATCAAGCGGATCGAACAGGCCATCGCTGACGTCGCGTGGGAGTCCGGCACGGTGGTGCCCAAGCCACCGATGATCGCCACGGGCCGCAAGGTCGCGGTGGTCGGTTCCGGTCCGGCCGGTCTCGCGGCGGCACAGCAGCTGACCCGGGCGGGGCACGACGTCACCGTCTACGAGCGCGACGACCGGCTCGGGGGACTGCTGCGGTACGGCATCCCGGAATTCAAGATGGAGAAGGCGATCCTCGATCAGCGCCTGATGCAGATGCGCGCCGAGGGAACGCACTTCGTCACCGATTGCGAGGTCGGCGTCGACCTCACCGTGGAGCAGATGCGCGAGAACTTCGACGCCGTCGTGCTCGCGATCGGCGCACTCCGGGGCCGTGACAACACGACCGTCGAAGGCCGGGAGCTGAACGGGATCCACCTCGCGATGGAACACCTCGTCACCTCGAACAAGGAATGCGAGGGTGACGGTCCCGCGACGATCACCGCCAAGGGCAAGCACGTCGTCATCATCGGCGGCGGCGACACCGGGGCCGACTGCCTCGGAACGGCGCACCGCCAGGGCGCGCTGTCGGTGACCCAGCTGGACTACAACCCGGAGTTGCCGACGGAACGGGACGAGGCCGCGACGCCGTGGCCGGCGTGGCCGATGGTGCTGCGCACGTCGCCCGCGCACGCCGAGGGCGGTGTCCGCCGGTATCAGGTCGCGGTGCAACGCTTCCTCGGTGACGAGAACGGGAACGTCCGATCCATGGTCCTCGCCGAGGTCCGGGTCACCCGCGAGGACGGCACACGCATCATCACGCCGGTCGGCGAGGAGATCGAATTGCCTTGCGAACTGGCGCTTTTCGCGATCGGATTCGAGGGTGTCGATCTCGGACCGCTGCTCGACGACTACGGGCTGTCGCCCACCCGGCGCGGATCGCTCTCCTGCGGACCGGATTGGCAGACCACCGCACCCGGGGTCTTCGTCTGCGGGGACGCGCACCGCGGCGCGTCGCTCGTGGTGTGGGCGATCGCGGAGGGCAGGTCCGCGGCGCACGCCGTCGACGTGTATCTGACCGGGGCGTCGGACCTCCCGTCGCCGGTGCATCCGACGGCGCTCCCGCTGGCAGTCGTCTAAATGGAGAAGGGCGCGCGGGACGACTAGGCTCGAGGCCGTGAACCGACGCACGAAGATCGTATGCACACTTGGACCTGCTACCGCCACCGGTGACCGTATTCGCGAGCTCGTCGAAAGCGGTATGGACGTGGCGCGGCTGAATTTCAGCCACGGCGAACACGCCGACCATGAGGAGAACTACAAACGCGTCCGGGCCGCCTCGGACGCGACGGGCAAGGCGGTCGGTGTCCTCGCCGACCTCCAGGGCCCGAAGATCCGGCTCGGCCGGTTCGCCGAGGGTCGCACCACGTGGGCCAACGGTGAGGAAGTGCGGATCACCGTCGACGACGTCGACGGCACCCACGACCGGGTCTCGACCACGTACAAGCAGCTCGCCGAGGACGCCAAGCCCGGCGACCGGCTGCTCGTCGACGACGGCAAGGTCGGTCTCGTCGTCTCCGGTGTGGAGGGCAACGACGTGATCTGCCGGGTCACCGAGGGTGGCCCGGTCAGCAACAACAAGGGTGTGTCCCTGCCGGGGATGAACGTGTCGGTCCCGGCGCTGTCGGAGAAGGACATCGCCGACCTCGAGTTCGCGCTCGGCCTCGGCGTCGACTTCATCGCGCTGTCGTTCGTGCGGTCGCCGGCCGATGTGGAACTGGTTCACGCCGTGATGGATCGGGTCGGTCGCCGGATCCCGGTGATCGCGAAGCTCGAGAAGCCGGAGGCGATCGACAACCTCGAGGCGATCGTGCTGGCGTTCGACGCGGTGATGGTCGCCCGCGGTGACCTGGGGGTGGAGTTGCCGCTCGAGCAGGTGCCGCTGGTGCAGAAGCGGGCGATCCAGATCGCCCGGGAGAACGCGAAGCCGGTCATCGTGGCCACCCAGATGCTCGAGTCGATGATCGAGAACTCGCGGCCCACCCGCGCCGAGGCGTCCGACGTCGCGAACGCGGTCCTCGACGGTGCGGACGCGGTGATGCTGTCCGGTGAGACGTCGGTCGGTAAGTACGTGATGGAGACGGTGCGCACGATGGCGCGGATCGTCGAGGCGGTGGAGAACGAGTCCACCCAGGTGCCGCCGCTGACGCATGTGCCGCGCACCAAGCGGGGTGTCATCTCGTACGCCGCCCGCGACATCGGGGAGCGCCTCGACGCGAAGGCGCTGGTCGCGTTCACCCAGTCCGGGGACACGGTGCGCCGCCTGGCGCGGCTGCACACTCCGCTGCCGTTGCTGGCGTTCACCCCGTTGCCGGAGGTGCGCAGCCAGTTGTCGCTGACCTGGGGCACCGAGACGTTCATCGTCGACCCGGTCGAGAGCACCGACGCCATGGTGCGGCAGGTCGACCACGCGCTGCTCGGGTTGGGCCGCTACCAGAAGGGGGAACTGGTAGTCATCGTGGCCGGGTCGCCGCCCGGCACCGTAGGCTCGACCAACCTGATCCACGTCCACAGAATCGGCGAAGAGGACCACTAGGTGAGCGAAGTCGCGGCGAAGACCGATCTCCAGACCCTGCTCGAACTTCTCGATCTCGAGAGGACCGGCGAGGACACGTACCGAGGTCGGCATCCCGCGCAGGTGGGGAGCCGGACGTTCGGCGGCCAGTTGATTTCCCAGGCACTGGTCGCCGCCGGCCGCACCGTGAGCGGCGAGCGCGCCGTGCACGCGATCAACGCCCACTTCATCCGCGGCGGCGACGTCAAGGAACCCATCGAATACCGCGTCGAGCGGCACCGCGACGGCCGGGCATTCGCGAACCGTCAGGTCACGGCGCTGCAGAACGGTGAGGAACTGTTCGTCATGCTGGCGGCGTTCCAGGACTGGGGCAAGGGTCTCGAGCATGCGGTCGAGGTGCCCGACGTCCCGTTCCCGGACACGCTGCCGCCGCTGGGCGACCACTTCCTGGGTTACGAGGATCGGCTGAAGATGTTCGTCGACGCCCTCAAACCGATCGACATGCGTTACGCGAACGACCCGTCCTGGATCATGAAGGGCACCGGGGAGAAGCTCACCCACAACCGGGTCTGGATGAAATCGGACGGCGACCTTCCGGACGACCCGCTGATACACGTGGCCGTCATGGGCTACTCGTCGGACACCACGGTCCTGGATTCCATCATCACCACCCACGGATTGTCGTGGGGGCTGGACCGGATCGTCGCGGCCACCGTCAACCATTCCATCTGGTTCCACCGGCCGTTCCGGTTCGACGACTGGACGCTCTACGCCACCGAGTCGCCGGTCGCCGCGGGGTCCCGCGGCCTCGCGACGGGGCGGTTCTTCTCCCTCGAGGGCGAGTTGCTGGCCACCGTCGTCCAGGAAGGTCTCATCCGCCACTTCCCGCCGCGGAAGTAGCGGCCCCGTCATTCCTTTGCCACCGAACGGTTTTGAACGGTAGTTCAACTGGTGGCTGCGGCGTATGGTCGGTCTGGAATCTCCGAAACGGAACGGACGTGCACAATGAGCGCAGACGCACCCGAGCAGAAGAACTCCGGCCGGCAGGCCGAGACCGAAGTGCCCCGTCCCGACGACGAGGCGCTTGCCGAAGCCAAGAAGAAGGTGGAGGAGATCGACGCCCGCTACGAGCCGGGCGCCCGCGAGACGGTCGTCCTGCCCGGCTCCGACGGCACGGTGTCGGGTACCGCCTTCGACGATTACGTCGACGACGAGGGCAACCTGAAAAAGCCTGAGCCCGAGAAGGACTCGTAGACTCCCCGTCGACGGGGCCCGTTCTCCCTGCCCGGTGTCCCACCCGTGCGGCGAAACCGCCCAAATGGGACATCGGGCGACGTGTGGGTGCGGATCGACGCGTGTCCTGCGCGTATCTCTCGCCGACGACCGAGGTCCGGGGTTAGACTTCGCCATCTTTTCTGGTGAGTTTCACCTCGTGATCGGGGATATGGGTCGTGGACTGGAACAACGTCGTCTGGGACAGCGCAATGTGGCTGCTCAAGGCCTACGTCATGAGTGTCGTCGCGTTCGTCGTCGTAGTGATACTGCTCGCGCGGTTCACCAAATGGGGAAGGCAGTTCTGGCGCTTCGCCGCGCCGTACTTCAATCCGCGGCGCAGCCTCAAGCCGTTGACCATCCTGGCGGTGTTGCTGCTGTCGACGGTCTTCGCGGTGCGGATGACGGTGCTGTTCTCCTACTGGTACAACGACTTCTACGATTCGATCCAGAATCTGGACGAATCGGCGTTCTGGCACTTCCTCCGCGTATTCGCCCTTCTGGCGACGGTCCACGTGGTGCGGGCCCTGATCGAGTACCTGATCGGGCAGACCCTCGACATCGACTGGCGGACGTGGCTCAACCACCATCTCGTCGACGACTGGCTCGACAGCCGCGCCTACTACCGTGACCGGTTCCTGGACGACGCGATCGACAACCCGGACCAGCGCGTCCAGGCCGACATCACCAACTTCGTGACCACGTCCCGCTCGCTGTCGATGGGCGCGGTGACCGCCGTGCTGTCGATCGTGTCGTTCACGGGAATCCTGTGGGATCTGTCCGGCCCGATGACGGTGTTCGGCGTCGAGATCTCGCGGGCGATGATCTTCCTCGTCTACATCTACGTACTGGTGACCACGGTGGTGGCGTTCTGGATCGGCAAGCCGCTCATCAAGCTGAACTTCCTCAACGAGAAACTGGGTGCCAACTTCCGCTACGCGCTGATCCGGGTGCGGGAGTACGGCGAGAGCATCGCGTTCTACCGCGGCGAGAACGTCGAGCGCCGCACACTCGCCGGACGGTTCGCGGACGTCATCCGGAACATGTGGCAGATCGTTTTCCGGACGTTGAAGTTCAGCGGATGGAACCTCACCGTCAACCAGACGGCCGTCATCTTCCCGTTCCTCGTGCAGGGTCCGCGACTGTTCACCGGTCAGGTGTCGCTCGGTGACGTGATGCAGACGTCGCAGGCGTTCGGCCAGGTCCACGACTCCCTGTCCTTCTTCCGTGAGTCGTACGCCGACTTCGCGAGTTTCCGCGCCACCCTCATCCGACTGAACGGTCTGGCCAACGACAACCAGCATGCCGCCGAACTTCCGATCCTGAAGACCGGCAAGTCGGGCGACGACCTCCAGGTCGAGAAGCTGGACGTGCGCATCCCGACGGGGCAGACCCTCATCGAGGGCCTCGAGCTCACCGTGACCCCCGGGCAGTCGTTGCTGGTCAAGGGCCCGTCGGGCTCGGGCAAGACCACCCTGCTCCGCACGCTCGCCGATCTGTGGCCGTACGCCGACGGCACGGTGTCGCGGCCCGCGGGGGAGGCCATCTTCCTGTCCCAGCGGCCGTACCTTCCGCTCGGTTCGCTGCGGACCGCGCTGGCGTACCCGAAAGAGCCGACGGCGTCCGACGACATCGTGCGCGACGCGCTGTCGAAGGTGTCGCTCCGCAATCTGGGGGATCGGCTCGACGAGACCGCCGACTGGACGCGGATCCTGTCGCCGGGTGAGCAGCAGCGTCTCGCGTTCGCGCGGGTGCTGATCGCACGCCCCGCGGTGATCTTCCTCGACGAGGCCACGTCGGCCATCGACGAGGGCCTCGAATACACGCTCTACACCCTGCTCAGGACCGAACTCCCGGACAGCATCGTGGTGAGCGTGGGCCACCGCAGTACCCTCAATCAATTCCATTCCCGCGGTGTGGAACTCGAAGGGGAGGGGCGGTGGACGGAGTCGGAACTCGTGGGGTGACGAGCTACCCGGCGCCCGGTCGAGTCGTGAATTGCAGGACGCGGTAGGGGTCGCCGGTCGTCGTGTTCCATTGCGACACAAGCAGATGCAGCTCGCCCAACGTGGACCCCGGGTGGATGAATCCGCCGTAGATCTGCGCCCACGTGCCGTCCGCCGCTCCCCAGTCGCCCCCGGCGACCTGCACGGTCGGTTCCGACCAGAGTCCGTCGATCCGGTCCGCGGTGCGGGTTACGATCGCGTACGCGGTGGGATCGAAGTACGCGAGGACCCAGGTGCCGTCGATCCGTCGCAGGCACATCTCCCCGACGGGGCCCGGCAGGATCGGGGTCGCGGGCTGTCCCCACGCCCACCCCGTACCGCGGTCCCAGCCCCAGTCCTCGTAGGCACCGGGCTCGAGGATGCGCGATTCGGGGACCCGCCGGAGGATCATCCCACCCGGATTGGTGCGGTCGAACGCGCTCGAGACGACGTAGACGTAGCCGTCGTGCCGTTCCATGGTCCACAGCTGGTCGAGTGACCCACCGCGGTTGTCCCAGCGGGCGGGTGAGCGGTGCCAGTTCTCGCCGCCGTCGTCGGACCAGGCGAGATACGTGAAGTTCGTCGGCCACGCACGCGACCGCCACGAGTGCACACTGACGACGGACAGATAGGTCCGGTCACCGATCGTGACGGCGTCGGCGGGAACGACGGTGAACTCGCTGCCCGCAGATTCCCGGTCGGGGAGTTCGCGGACGTCGTGCGCGTTCGGCAGGATCTCCGTCGCCGTCCGGCCGCCGGCCGCGGATTCGAACTCGATGCCGCCCCGGAGATCGGTTGTGGTGGAGCGCAACATCACGGGGCTGCGCCACCGTCTACCGCTTCGGCCGCGTGAGCTGAACGTGTCGCCGAAGAAGAACGCGACTCTGCCGTCGGCCAGGCGTGTGGGACAGCCGAGGTCGGTGCCGTGCACACCCCAACGCCGCGTCGCCTCGCCGGTGACCTCCTTGACGAAGGTCGCTGCCGGTGTGGTCGTGCTGTCCGGGATACGCACTCCTCCCGTCGGTGAATCCGGTGGTCAGGACGTCTTGCGGTACGACGCCGCGAGTTCGTCGGCCCGATCCCACGGGGACCAGTCGACTTCGCGGCCGTCCAGTTGCGCTTCTACCACCTCGAGTCCCGCGTGCCAGCCGGCGGCGTGGGCGTAGGCGGATTCCTCTTCTTCCACGGTGTGGGTGAGCGTTAGCCAGCAGCCTCCGCTGCCGTCGGGGACGAGTTCCCAGTGCAGGGTTTCGGCGTCCCACAGGTATTCGAGGATGTGCGCGGGATGCACCGAGATGACCGTCCCCGTGGTGGTCTGATCTGCGGGCAATCCGAATCGGCGCACCTGCTCCGGCGTCACACGGAAGACGAGTTCGGCACCCGGAGTGAGGTCGAACTCGACGTCGGCGGGGAACCAGGCCTTCAGGTACTGCGGGTCGGTGAGAACACGCCACACCTTCTCCGGCGAGTGCGAGAGCGCTTGCTGGAATCGAAGGGCTACCCGCCCGTCGTAGGTGAAAGTGACGGTGCCGAGCTCCATGGGTGACCTCCGTGCTCGAGGGCGTACCTGTCCCACCATGGTACTGGCAGGACGGCTCAGATCCCCAGGATCGGGCACAAAAAACCGCCGCTACCTGCGGGGTCGTCAGTCGCCTACGGAAGAGAGTCCCGAGACGCTGCAGGCGGTGCCGGTCGGCGAGGATGTCGATCCGTGCGATCTTCCCACCTGCGACGGTGAAGGCCATGACCGACATGGCCTTTCCCTCGGGTGCGGTCACGACTCCGGCGGCGCCGTTCACCAGGGCGAGCCGGGCGAACGGAGCGAAGCGCGAGAAGGTGAGGGCCTGCTCGCTGACGGCGCGGGCTCCGCGCACGGGAGAGGATCCGTCAGCGCCGCCGTTTGCCCGCAGGACGATGTCCGGGTCGAGCAGGGCGAGGAGGTCGTCGAACCGGCCGGCCCGCGAGGCGGCCATGAACGCCTCGACCACCTCGCGCTGCCGGGTCGGGTCGGTATCCGGAACGGGCCCCGACCCCTGGACGCGGCGGCGCGCGCGGCTCGCGAGCTGACGGGACGCGGCGGCGGTGCGTCCGGCGATCGGGGCGATCTCGTCGAAGGACAGGGCGAACATGTCGTGCAACACGAATGCGAGCCGCTCGGCGGGTGTCAGCGTGTCGAGAACGACCAGCAGCGCGAGTCCGACCGAGTCGCCGAGCACCGCCTCCTGCTCGGGATCGGCCACGTCCAGCTCACTCACGCTCGGATCCGGCACATGGACGTCGAGTGGCTCCTCGCGGCGAGTCTTCCGTGACCGGAGCATGTCGAGGCATACCCGGGCGACGACCGTCGTCAGCCAACCACGCAGGTTCTCCACATCCGACGTATCGGCACGGCTGAGCCGGAGCCAGCCCTCCTGCACGGCGTCCTCCGCTTCGCTGATCGAGCCGAGCATCCGATAGGCGACCGCCGACAGGTGCGTCCGGTTCTCCTCGAAGCGATGCGCCAGAACTTCGTTGTCGGTCGTCTGTCACATTCTGCCGCCGCGGTTCGTCATGTCAGTGCGAACGAAAATCAGCCGGTGTGACATCACATCACCCGAATACCTTTGGAGGCAGGCAATCATGAAAGCCCGGATGACCAACCCCGCGATGATCGTTCCCGACGCCATGAAGTCTCTGCTGGCGCTGGGAAAGGCTGCGTCGAACGCGGACGTGCCGCCGGTGACCCACGCTCTCGTCCATCTGCGGTCGAGCCAGATCAACGGCTGCAGCGTGTGCGTGGACATGCATTCGCGTGAGTTGGAGAAGGAAGGGGAGACCAACGGGCGGATCTTCGCGGTGGCGGCGTGGCGGGAGGCTCCGTACTTCAGCGACGCCGAACGCGCGGCCCTGGCGCTGGCCGAGTCGATGACCCGGTTGAGTGATCGTCCGGATCCGGTGCCCGACGACGTGTGGAACGAGGCCGCCCGGCACTACGACGAGCAGGCGCTCGCGTCGCTGGTCCTGTCGATCGCCACCGTGAACCTGTGGAACCGGCTCAACGCCGCCACCCGGCAGGTCGCGGGCGGCCAGTGGTGACGGGGACACCGTAACGGGGGACGAGATGCGAATCGCAGGTCGGAGTAGGTATCCGACCTGCGATTCGCGGAGAAATCCTGGCAGTGCCCTCGGTGAGACTCGAACTCACACTGGACGGGTTTTGAATCCGTTTCCTCTGCCAATTGGGATACGAGGGCGTGTTGCGCTGTACCACTGTAGAAGATCGCCGTCGGGAGTCAACCACCGGTACCCTTCTAACGTTCGCTCCCCGTGCCGGGGTCGTCCGAGCAGAGGAGAATGGTGGCCATGAACGCTCCCCAGCAGCAAGGTGTGCCGTCGCAGCCGCGACGGGTCGTGGTGGCCGAGGACGAGGCGCTGATCAGGCTCGATCTGGTCGAGATGTTGCGGGAAGAGGGCTACGACGTGGTCGGTGAGGCGGGGGACGGGCAGGCCGCCGTCGACCTGGCGGTGGAGCTCAAACCCGACCTCGTGATCATGGACGTGAAGATGCCCCGTCGCGACGGCATCGATGCGGCCTCGGAGATCGCGGCGAAACGCATTGCGCCCGTGGTCATTCTCACAGCGTTCAGTCAGCGCGAGCTGGTGGAGCGGGCCCGCGACGCCGGGGCGATGGCCTATCTCGTCAAGCCGTTCTCCACAGCCGACCTGGTGCCCGCTGTCGAGTTGGCGGCCAGCCGGTTCAAGGAAGTGACCGCGCTCGAGCGGGAGATCTCCGATCTGTCCGAGCGTCTGGAGACCCGCAAGATCGTCGAGCGGGCCAAGGGCGTGTTGATGGAGAAGCAGTCCCTGACCGAGCCCGAAGCGTTCAAGTGGATCCAGCGGGCCGCGATGGACCGCCGGTCGACCATGAAGGCGGTCGCGCAGGTGGTACTCGAGACCCTCGGTGGGGAAGCTCCCACCAGCTGACCCGCGAGATCGGCTACAGCCGGTGCGCTTTCGACGCGTCAGGCGCCGGTGGGGAAGTCCGCGGATCGGCTGACGTCGGCCCACCGGTGGGCCTCGGCGGCGCGTTCGCGGGACGACTTCTCGGCCATCTCGACGGCGCCGGCCCCGAGCAGCAGGCGCAGCGGGGCGTCCTCGGCGGCAACCACATCCATGATGATCCGAGCGGCCCGGGTGGGGTCGCCGGGCTGGGTGCCGTCGGTGGTCTCCCGGTAGTGGTTCATCGCGCCGACCGTTGCCTCGTAGTCGGGGCCGACCGAGCTGCGTGTCATCGACGAACCCTGCCAGTCGGTGCGAAATGCGCCGGGTTCCACGATGAGCACCTTCACGCCGAACGGTTTCACCTCCGCCGCCAGGACTTCGGAGAATCCCTCGACGGCGAACTTCGCTGCCTGATACGCGCTCAGCCCCGGCGTGCCACCGACGCGGCCTCCGACGGAGGAGAACTGCACGAAGCAGCCGCCGCGCTGTTCGCGCAGGATCGGCAGTGCCGCGCGGGTGACGTTGACGACGCCGAAGAAGTTGGCCTCGACCTGCTGGCGGAAGTCCTCGTCGTCCATTTCCTCGATCGGGACGCTGTTGGCGTAGCCGGCGTTGTTCACCACCACGTCGAGGCCCCCGAACTCGTCGACGGCGGTGGCGACCGCCGCACGGGCGGCCGCGGCGTCGGTGACGTCCAGGGGGACCGCCCGAACCCGGTCGCCGTACGTGTCGACCGGGCCGGTCAGCTGTTCGGGCTGCCGGGCGGTGGCCACCAGGTTGTCGCCGCTGCCGAGGATTGCTGTCGCGAGTTCCCTGCCGAAACCGCGTGAGGTTCCGGTGACGAGCCACGTCTTCGCCATGGTGTACTCCATCCGCTGGTTGCAACTGACTGGTTGGATGCTTACGAAATTCATGGAACACCCGCCGGGAGGAACTGTCAACCAACTATTTGGTTGATAGTCTGAATGCATGGTGCGCGATGCAGTGGCAACGAAGAAACGACTACTCGACGCGGCGGCGGCCGAGTTCGCCGAGTTCGGCATCGCCGGGGCGCGGGTCGACCGCATCGCCCTGGCCGCCAAGGCGAACAAGTCGATGATCTACGCGTACTTCGGCGACAAGGGGCAGCTGTTCGACGCGGTCTTCTCCGCCCACGTGGTGGCCTTCACCGAGCAGGTGCGGTTCGACGCCACCGACCTCCCGGGTTACGCGGGGCGGTCGTTCGACCTGTACGAGGACAACCCGGCGACGCTCCGGCTCGCCACCTGGTACCAGCTGGAGCGGCCCGACGGTGAGCCGCTCCAGGTCGTGGTCGCGTCCAACCGGTCGAAGCTCGCCGACATCGAGCGAGCGCAGAGAAGTGGTGTGCTGCCAACCCGATTCGAACCCGTGGAACTGCTCACCGTCGTCCGGTCCGTCGCGATGTCCTGGCACACGCAGACACCGGAACTCGGCGCCTCGGCCCCCGCGGACCGGGCCCGCCGGCGCCAGGTTGTCGTCGACTCCGTGCGCCTTCTCGTCGGCGGCTGAGGCTCGCCACGCTACGACCGCGTAAACACTCGTCGTATTCAGATCACAGTAAGGTCACGAGCCTTTCCGGACGGATCGCGCAAGCCGCCGGACCGCTAGCGTCTGATCCCACAGCGGACGCCAACTCGGGTGGCGCCCGCACTCAGGTGATCTAAGGAGAGTTTGGATGGCTAAACGGACCCTCGTGCGGGCGGCCGCGGTTCTCGGCGCGGCATCACTCGCACTGGCAGGTTGTAGTTCGGACAGTGGCGACGACTCCGCGAGCGGGAGTGACAGCTCTGCCTCGGCCACCACTGTTTCCACCGACTGCACGCCCGAAGAGGCGGCGGCAGCGGGTGCCCCGTCCACAGCGCCGCTGAAGATCGGCACTCTGCTTCCCGACACGGGAAGCCTCTCCTTCCTCGGACCGCCGATGGTGGCGGGCACCCAACTCGGTGTCAACGACGTCAATGCGGCCGGTGGAGTTCTCGGTCAGCCCGTTCAACTGATCCCCGGCGACTCGGGCGACACCACCACCGACACGGCGAACACCACCGTGGACCGGGAACTCGCCGCGGGCACCCAGGTGATCATCGGCGCGGCGTCGTCCTCGGTGTCGCTGAAGGTCATCGACAAGGTGTCCAGCGCCGGCGTCGTGATGTTCTCCCCGGCCAACACGTCCGACCAGTTCGTCTGCTACCCGGACAAGGGCCAGTACTTCCGCACCGCCCCCACCGACGTGTTGCAGGCTCAGGCTGTGTCGCAACTCATCTCGGACGACGGCGGCCAGCGCGTGTCCATCCTGGCCCTCAACGACCCGTACGGAACCGGGCTCGCCGACAACATCCAGAAGAACCTCGTCGACGCGGGCATCCCCGAGGACCAGATCCAGAAGATCATCTACGACCCCAACGCGCAGTCCTTCAACTCCGAGATCGACCAGGTGAAGGACTTCGCCCCCGACGCCGTCGCGGTGGTCGGATTCGAGGAGTCCGCGAAGATCATCACCCGCATGCACGAGGTCGGCATCGGCCCGTCCGACGGGATGAAGGTCTACGGCGTCGACGGCAACATGGGTAACGCTCTCGGCGAGTCGGTGGCCGCACCGTTGCTCGACGGCATGCAGGGCACCACGCCGCTCACGGACGTCGGCCCGGCCTTCCAGGATCGTCTCAAGGGCATCAACCCGGGACTGATCGACTTCAACTACGCCGGTGAATCCTACGACGCCGTAGTCGTTTCCGCGCTCGCCGCGGAAGCCGCGAAGTCGACGGCCGGTCGCGACATCGCCGCGAACATCAACGCCGTCACCGAAGGCGGAACCCCGTGCACGTCGTACCAGGAGTGCCTGCCGCTCGTGCAGGCCGGCACGGACGTCGACTACAACGGCATCACCGGCAAGCTCGACTTCACCGCCGCAGGCGAGCCGTCCATCGGTTCGTACGGCAAGCTGAAGTTCGGTGCCGACAACAAGCTGACGACGGACGGATACATCGTCGTCGGCGGGTGATCGCACTCCCCTGAAACGGACTGTGGGCCAGGGAAACCTGGCCCACAGTCGTATCCGGAACCGCCGGACCTACTTCTTCTCCTGACTTCCCGCGAGGGTCCCCAGGTACAGCTCGATCACCTTCGGGTCGTGCATCAGGTTGGGTCCCGAGTCGGTGTAGGCGTTGCGGCCCTGGTCCAGGACGTAGCCGCGGTCGCAGATCTGCAGGCACCGGCGGGCGTTCTGCTCGACCATGATCACCGAGACTCCCACCGCGTTGATCCGCTTGCAGCGAATGAACACCTCGTCCTGGAACATCGGGGACAGTCCGGCGGACGGCTCGTCGAGCAGCAGCACGGACGGTTCCATCATCAGAGCACGTCCCATCGCGACCATCTGCCGTTCACCGCCGGACAGGGCGCCCGCCTTCACCTTCTTCCGCTCGACGAGCAGCGGGAAGAGGTCGCCGACGAACGCGAATCGCTCCGCGAAGAGCTTGGGCCGCAGATACATCCCCATCTCGAGGTTCTCCTCGATGGTGAGCGACGGAAAGACGTTCTGCGTCTGCGGGACGTAGCCGACGCCCTTCTGCACGAGAACGTGGGCGGGTTTGGACGTGATGTCCTCGCCCCGCAGGGTCACCGATCCCTCACGCACCGGTATCAGCCCGAACAGCGACTTCAGGAGCGTGGACTTCCCGGCGCCGTTGGGACCGATGATGCCGACGATCTCACCCTCGCGCAGGAAGAAGTTGCATTCGCGGAGGATGTTGACGCCGGGGATGTAGCCGGCCACCACACCGTCCGCGCGGACGAGGGCACCCTCGGCGAGCCGGGCATGCTCCTCGGGTGTGGCCGCGAATTCCGCAGGGGTCAGTTCGGTCATGGGTTCTCACGCCTCAGCTCGGTGATGTCGGGTTCGGAGAGGTCGCCGCCGGTCTCGAGGGTTTCGGCCTCGGCGTTCTCGAGTGCCTCGGCCAGAACGGCCGTCGCGCCCACCGGATTTCCCTCGTCGTCGAACTCGAGTGCCTGATCGTGGTGGCTGCCCAGGTAGGCGTCGACCACCGCGTTGTTGGACGAGAGGTGTCCCGGTGTGGACTCGGCGATCACGCTGCCCTGCGCCATCACCACCACCCAGTCGCTGATGTCGCGGATGACGTCCATGTCGTGTTCGACGAACACGACGGTCATGCCCTCGTCCCGAAGCGATTTGATATGGCCGAGCAGGCTCTGGGTGAGCGCCGGGTTCACGCCGGCCATCGGCTCGTCGAGCATCACCACGGTCGGCTCCGTCATCAGCGCCCGCGCCATCTCGAGCAGCTTGCGCTGACCGCCGGACAGCGAGCCGGCGAGGTCGTCGGACTTGGTGTCGAGTGTGAACCGCGCGAGCAGTTCGTTGGCCCGTTCGGTGACGGCCCGTTCCTGCGCCTTCCACGTCCACGGCAGAAGCGCGTTGAAGATCCGCTCGCCGCGTTGCCCGGTGGCGCCGAGCCGCACGTTGTCGAGCACCGTCAGCTTCGACAACGCCTTGGTGAGCTGGAACGTGCGGACGACGCCGCGGCGGGCCACCTGGTGCGGATACATCCGGCCCAGCGACTGGCCATCCATCGACCACGTGCCGCTGTCCGGCCGGTCGAACCCGGTGAGCAGGTTGAACAGGGTGGTCTTACCTGCGCCGTTCGGACCGATCAGTCCGGTGATGCAGCCGCGCTGAATCTCCAGATGCGCCACGTCGACGGCCTTGAGCCCGCCGAACGTCCGGGACACGTTGTCGACCACGAGGATCGGGTCGGGTTTCGGTGCGCCGGGGGAGTGCGGGACGTCGGCGAAGATCGAGGCCCGTTCCTCGGCGGTGAGCACGGTGGCGGTCTGCAGATGATCCGGCAGTCTGTGGTCAGGCATTGAGCTGCACCTCCCGCTTGTTGCCCAGTATGCCCTGCGGCCGGAAGACCATCAGCACCGCGATCATGATGCCGAGCAGGACGAACCGCATGGCCCCGACCTGTTGTTCCGTCAGCGGCAGCAGCGGATCGGGCCCGGAGATGGCCTGCCGCAACAGGGCGTCCGGGATGGCCAGCAGGAACCAGAACAGCATCGCGCCGACCACCGGTCCGAAGACCGTCGCCGCGCCGCCGAGGATGAGGGCGCCGAACGCGAAGAACGTCTGCGCGGTGGAGTAGAAGTCGGGGTTGATCGACTTGGTCTGCAGCGCGTTGAACACGCCGCCGAGCCCGCCGATCATGCCGCCGAGGACCAGCGCCTGCATCTTGTAGACGAAGACGTTCTTGCCGAGTGCGCGAGCGGCGTCCTCGTCCTCGCGGACGGCCTTGAGGACACGGCCCCACGGACTGTGCGTCAGGAGGAACACGAACCCGCACAGCACCAGGACGAGAGTCCATCCGACGACCATCGACCAGAGGTCGTCGCCGTAGAACTTCACGCCGAGGAAGTTGTACTGCTTACCCGAGTCGAACGGGCTGAGCGTGGTGAACGGGTCGGCGAAACCGAACAGGCCGTTGGTGGATCCGGTGATCGAATCCGAAGCGGTGGACCGGAAGATCAGCCGCAGGATCTCGGACGCGGCGATCGTGACGATGGCGAGGTAGTCGGCCCGCAACCGCAGCGTCGGGATACCGAGGACGACAGCCAGCAACCCGGCCGCGGCGAGACCGACGAGGATGCCGACCCATAGCGGCTGCTGGTAGGTGACGGTCATGATCCCGACGCCGTAGCCGCCGAGGAGGGCGAACCCGATCTGACCGAAGTTCAGCAGTCCTGCGTAGCCGAAGTGCAGGTTGAGGCCGATCGCCAGCAGCGCGTAGAAGATCGCCGACGGGCCGATCAGCTGGGCGAGCGAGACCTGGAGTGCTCCTGCGATGTCCATGCCCTCACCCGATCCTTTGCCGGCTGCCGAGAATGCCCTGAGGCCGGACGACCAGGATGACGATCAAGATGAGCAGTCCTCCGATGTACTTGAGGTCGGGGTTGATCACCAGCGTCGACAGCTGGACGAGCAGACCGACGATCACACAGCCGAGCAGCGCGCCGTAAGCGGTGCCGAGTCCGCCGAGCGTGATACCGGCGAACATCAGCAGCAGGAGCTTGAAGCCCATCTCCCACTGCACGCGGCCGCCGAGTTCGGAGATGCCGAACAGAACGCCGCCGAGCGCGGCGAGACCGCCGCCGAGACCCCACACGAAGCGGATCACCCGTTCGACGTCGATGCCGGACGACGCGGCCAGGTCGCGGTTGTCGGACACCGCGCGCATGGCCTTGCCGATGCGCGTCTTCTGCAGCAGCAGGGCCACTCCGACGAGAACGACGAGACTGATGCCGATGCTCACGAGGTTGGCGTCGGTGATCGCGATCGGACCCCAGTGCCTTTCCACCTGGGCCTGGTAGTCGACGAACGGTTCCGCGCGATCGGAGAAGAAGATCAGGATCAGGTAGCGCAGGGAAATCGCGAGTCCGATCGACACCACCAGCTGCGCTATCAGGCCGGTCTTGCGTCGTCGCAGCGGTTTCCAGATCCCGGCATTGTTCAGCAGTCCGATCAGGATTCCCACGAAGACCGCGAGGATCGTGGCCGGGATCAGCTGCACACCGAACGTCACGTTGATCACCCACGCCGCGACCGCACCGAGGGTGACGAGTTCGCCGTGCGCGAAGTTCGTCAGGCCGGTGGTGCCGTAGATCAGGCTCAGCCCGACACCGGCGATGGCGATGACGAGACCGAACCGGAGCCCGTCGATGGTCTGGCGAATCAGCTTCTCGTAGAACGGGACCGCGGAACCGGTGCGGGCCTCGCCGAACGAGAAGATCACCGTGTTGGTGCGACCGGCCACCACTTCCCGCTGCACCGTGGCCTGCACGCTGACGTCGTCGGGAAGCGAGTCCGCCACGATCTCGAACGTGTACGTGCCGGGCGCGACCTGGAGTTCCCAGCGACCGTTCGACTCCGACGTCGCCTTCGCCACCTCGTTGCCCGACGAATCGAGAGCGCGCACTTCGACGTCCGCGAGCCGTTCGCCCGCGTTGTTCAGATTGCCGCTGACCCGCACCGCGTTCTCCGGGGGCGCCGGTTGCCCGCTCGTCGCGGGCGGTGGGGGCGGTGGGGTGGGTTCCTGCGCCGCCGCGGGACCGCCGAAAGCGATCGCCGCGACGAGGCCGAGCAGGACGAGGACGAACGCACGGCCGAGCTGCCGGGTGACCGACCCTCGTCTCGTGCGTTTCCTCGCGGATTTCGGTCGCGTCCTCACTGCTGGGAGTCGCTTCCTCACGGTTGGGGCCACGCAGGTCCTCCGGGGACGTGTAGATCGGTCAGGAACGTGCTGCGACGGACTCGACTACCGCCCGTGCCGCAATTTCCGGACTCTAACGGCTCCGGTCGCGCGAAATGGGGTTCTCGGATTTCCGGCACGTTTCGGTTGGGTATCGAACCATCCGGCTGATCGGTGTCGGATCGGCTCCCTAGACTGGGCAACCGTGAGCCCTGCAACCACCCCCCGGTCCACCACGTCCCCCGCGTCCGGCGCAGCCGCGTCGTCCGACGATCGCCCCACCCTGATGCTGCTCGACGGCCACTCGCTGGCCTTCCGTGCGTTCTACGCCCTGCCCGCCGAGAACTTCAAGACGCACAGCGGTCAGGTCACCAACGCCGTCTACGGGTTCACGTCGATGTTGATCAACCTGCTGCGCGACGAACAGCCGAGCCACGTGGCGGCGGCGTTCGACGTGTCCAGGCAGACGTTCCGGGCGGAGAAGTTCCCCGAGTACAAGGCGAATCGCAGCACGGCTCCGGACGAGTTCAAGGGGCAGGTCGAGATCACCAAGGACGTCCTCGGGGCTCTCGGCATCCCGGTGATGGCCGAGGCGGGCTTCGAGGCCGACGACATCATCGCCACGCTCACCACCCAGGCCGAGGCGCTCGGGTACCGCGTCCTCGTGGTGACCGGCGACCGGGACTCGCTCCAGCTGGTCACCGACGGGGTGACGGTGCTGTACCCGAAGAAAGGCGTCTCGGACCTCACCCGGTTCACGCCGGCGGCCGTCGAGGAGAAGTACGGGCTCACACCTGCGCAGTACCCCGACTTCGCGGCACTGCGCGGCGACCCGAGCGACAACCTGCCGGGCATCCCGGGTGTGGGGGAAAAGACCGCCACCAAGTGGATCAAGGAGTACGGCGATCTCGTCGGCCTGGTCGACAACGTCGACAAGGTCCGCGGCAAGGTGGGTGACGCGCTGCGGGAGAACCTGCCGAACGTCCTGCTCAACCGGGAACTGACCGAGATGGTGCGCGACGTCCCGCTGCCGTACACCCCGGATCAGCTGATGCTCGCGCAGTGGGATCGGGAGAAGATTCACGCGCTGTTCGACGACCTCGAGTTCAAGGTGCTGCGCGACCGGCTGTTCGCCACGTTGGCGCCGGTCGAAGCGGAGGCCGAGGAGGGTTTCGAGGTGCGCGGGAGCGCGCTCGATCCCGGGGCCGTCGCGGACTGGTTGTCGGCGCACGCGTCGACGGGCGAGCGATCCGGCGTGTCGGTGGTCGGCACCCGCACCCCGTACGGCGGTGACGTGACGGCGATCGCCATCGCCGCCGCAGACGGTGAGGGCGCCTACATCGCCACTGCGTCCGCCACCCCGGAGGACGAGAAGGCGCTCGGCACCTGGCTCGCGGACGCGGATCAGCCGAAGGCCCTGCACGAGGCCAAGTGGGCGATGCACGCGCTGCGCGGACGCGGCTGGGTGCTCGGTGGTCTCACCAGCGACACCGCGCTGGCGGCCTACCTGGTGCGCCCCGGGCAGCGGACGTTCAACCTCGACGACCTGTCGCTGCGGTACCTGCGCAGGGAGCTGCGGGTGGAGGAGACCGGCCAGGAGCAGCTGTCGCTGCTCGACGACGCCGACCAGGTCGACGCGGAAGCCGCCGAGACCGAAATTCTCAGCGCCCGCGCCGTCCTCGACCTCGCGGCCGCGCTCGACACCGAACTCGCGAACATCGAATCCACGGCGCTGCTGTCCGAGATGGAGTTGCCGCTGCTGGAGGTGCTGGCCGTCATCGAGGCGTCCGGCATCGCCGTCGACGGTGACCACCTGCACGACCTGCAGAGCCGGTTCGCGGCCGAGGTCTCCGCGGCGGCGGAGGCGGCCTACGGGGTCATCGGCAAGCAGATCAACCTCGGGTCGCCCAAACAGCTGCAGGTCGTGCTGTTCGACGAGCTGGAGATGCCCAAGACGAAGAAGACGAAGACCGGATACACCACGGACGCCGAGGCCTTGCAGAACCTGTTCGAGAAGACGTCGCACCCGTTCCTCGAGCACCTGCTCGCGCACCGCGACGCGACGCGGCTGAAGGTGACCGTCGACGGGCTGCTGAAGACGGTCGCCGAGGACGGGCGCATCCACACGACGTTCAACCAGACCGTCGCGGCCACCGGCCGGCTGTCGTCGACCGAGCCCAACCTCCAGAACATCCCGGTGCGCACCGACGCCGGCCGGCAGATCAGGGACGGTTTCGTCGTCGGCGAGGGCTACGACTCGCTGCTCACGGCCGACTACAGCCAGATCGAGATGCGGATCATGGCACACGTGTCCGGTGACGAGGGGCTGATCGAGGCGTTCAACACCGGCGAAGACCTGCACAGCTTCGTCGGCGCGCGTGCGTTCGGCGTGCCGATCGAGGAGGTCACGCCGGAGCTGCGCCGCCGTGTGAAGGCGATGTCCTACGGGCTGGCGTACGGGCTGAGCGCGTTCGGTCTGGCCGCCCAGCTCAAGATCTCGACCGAAGAGGCCAAATCGCAGATGGAGGCGTACTTCGCGCGGTTCGGCGGGGTGCGCGACTACCTGCACGAGGTCGTGGAACAGGCCCGCAAGGACGGCTACACGTCGACGCTGTACGGGCGTCGCCGCTACCTGCCCGACCTCACCAGCGACAACCGCCAGCGTCGGGAGGTCGCCGAGCGCGCCGCGCTCAACGCCCCCATCCAGGGCACGGCCGCCGACATCATCAAGGTCGCGATGATCAACGTGCAGCGCTCACTGCGCGAGGCGGGCCTGAAATCGCGGATGCTGCTGCAGGTCCACGACGAACTCGTGCTCGAGGTCGTCGATTCGGAACGGGAACAGGTCGAACAGCTGGTCCGCGACAAGATGTCCTCGGCCATCGAGCTGTCGGTGCCGCTCGACGTGTCCGTCGGCACCGGTCGCAGTTGGGACGCCGCCGCACACTAGGCGGCGGCGGTCCTCCGCCCTACTCGGCGGGCGCCTGCTCGGCGATCTGCTTGCGCACCTCGTCCATGTCGAGTGCCTTGACCTGCGTGACCAGATCCTCGAGCGCCGCGGGCGGCAGCGCACCGGGCTGGCTGAACACCAGCACACCCTCGCGGAACGCCATGATGGTCGGGATCGACCGGATGTTCGCGGCGGCGGCGATGCCCTGTTCCGCTTCGGTGTCGACCTTGGCGTGTACGACGTCGGGGTGCTGCTCCGACGAGGCCTCGAAGGTGGGGGCGAAGGAGCGGCACGGTCCGCACCACGATGCCCAGAAGTCGACCAGAACGACGTCGTTGCCGGTCACGGTCTCGTCGAAGTTCTGCTGAGTCAGAGTCTTGGTGGCCACGAGGGTCCTTTCTTTCGGTGACTGCTTTGCGTGTGCAACGCCGCGTCGCCGTCGATTCTTCCCTGCGGCGTCGTCAGCCGGTGCGCTCCGTGTCCCGGAACGTGCGGCGGTAGGCCTGCGGGGTGGTGTGGCGCAGCCGCAGGAAATGCTGCCGCAGGACGGCACCGCCGCCGAAGCCGACCCGTTCGGCGATCACGTCGACCGAGAGATCCGAGTTCTCCAACAGATGCTGCGCGGCCAGCACCCGCTGATCGCTGAGCCACCGGGCCGGGGTGGTCCCGGTCTCGGCCTGGAACCTTCGTGCGAACGTGCGGGGAGACATGTTGGCCTTGGCCGCCACCGCGGTCACCGACAGGTCGAGGGCGAGGTGCTCGGTCATCCAGTCGAGCAACGGCCCGAGGGTGTCGATCGTCGTCGACGGCAGCGGCATCGCCACGTACTGCGCCTGACCGCCGTCCCGGTGCGGCGGGACCACCATGCGCCGCGCGATCCCGTTGGCCACCCGGCTGCCCTGTTCCTTGCGCACGATGTGCAGGCACAGGTCGATGCCCGCGGCGGTGCCCGCGCTGGTCAGGACGGGATCGTCGTCGACGTACAGGACGTTCGGGTCGACCGTGGCGGCCGGGTGGAGGTCGGCGAGCCGCTGGGCGTGCCGCCAGTGGGTGGTGCAGGTGCGTCCGTCCAGCAGCCCGGCCGCGCCGAGCACGAAGGCGCCGCTGCAGAGGCTGGCGACCTTGGCGCCCCGGTCCACCGCGGCCCGCAGTTTGTCGAGGAGGGGGTCTATGCACGGGTCGGGGTCCTTCGCGCAGACGAAGGTGCCGTCCGCCTCGGCGTAGGTTCCGCCCGCGGGAACGACGATGAGGTCGGCGTCGTCGAGCCGGTCGAGGTCGTACGGGACGTCGATGCCGTATCCGAAGCGGGTGCGGATGGGTTCCGGTGAGCCGGCGACGAGCGAGAAGTCGTAGGTGGGGAGTCCGTCGTCGGATCGGTCGAAACCGAACACCTCGCAGGCGACACCGAGCTCGAACGCCTCGGTGAGCGGCATGAGCGGTACGACAACTTTTTTCAACACCGTCCCAGTATGGCAGAAATACGGTTAACAATGTCGTTTCTGCCACTTTTTCTCGGAGGTCGATGCTACGAGGCTGAAGACATGACAATCCTGGTCGTGGTACTCCTCGTGTTCCTGGCGCTCGACGCGCTGGCGCTCGCCGGCCGCACGCCCGACACGCACAACGAAGTCATCCAGCACGGGGACTTCCGGTTTTGAGAGGGAATCTGGCGGTCCAGTACGCGGGCGCGGCGCTCGCCTGGGGCGCGAGTTTCCTCTTCATCAAGGTCGGCCTCGAGGGCCTGTCCTTCACGCAGGTCGTGCTGTGGCGACTCGTGTTCGGGGCGGTGACCCTCGGTGCCGTCCTCGGACTCACCCGGACACGATTGCCGCGCGAAGCGGCGACGTGGGCGCACCTCTCGGTCCTGGCGGTCGCCCAGTGTGTGGTGCCGTGGTTGCTGTTCAGCTGGGCAGAGCAGAGCATCAGTTCGGGCCTGGCCAGCATCTACAACGCGACCACGCCCCTCATGACGATGTCGGTGGCCCTGGCGTTCCTGCCTGGGGAGAAGCTCACGGACGCAAAGCTGTTCGGCCTCCTGCTCGGATTCACGGGGGTGGTCGTGGTGCTGGCGCCGTGGCAGGCGGGGATCATCGGCAGCGTCCCCGCCCAGCTCGCGTGCCTCGGCGCCACCGCGTCGTATGGCGTGGCACTGGTCTACCTGAGGCGGTTCATCCTTCCGCGGGGCGTCGGCACGCCCACCATCGCGTTCATGCAGGTGTCGATCGCCGCAGCCGCCATGGTCCTCGCCGCCCCGTGGGTCGCGAGCACGCAGATGCACCTGACCCCCGCGATCGTCGCGTCGATGATCGGGCTCGGGGCGTTCGGAACCGGGCTGGCGTTCGTGTGGAACACGAACGTGGTGCGCGGCTGGGGGCCCACCGCGGCCTCCACCGTCACCTACCTGACACCGGTGGTCGGCGTCGTGCTCGGTGCGGTCGCACTCGACGAGCACATCTCCTGGAACCAGCCCGTCGGGGCACTCGCGGTGATCGCGGGAATCGTCGTCACCCAACGGTCTTCGCGCACGGCAGCCGAGACGGTCGCCGTGGACGCGCCGTGATCATGGTGGTGCCGTGACGACCCACTCGCGTTTGGCGTCCCCGTCCCACCGGCGCACTACCGACGCCCGGCCGATGATGTCGCCGCCGTCGAGGAGCCGCGCGGCCTCCGCGATCTGATCGGCAGGCAGTCGCCGCGCGAGAGTCACGTGCGGCGTCCACTCGCCCGGGCGGATGTGCGGTGTGATCTCCGTGGCGTGCGCCGCGAGATCGAACACGCTGCGGTGCAGGGACAGCAGCGCCTTCGACGGCACCACCAACCGGGACAGCGTGACGTGCCTGCCGCCGAACATCACGAGCCCGCCCAGCCGGATGTGGAACGAGGGCGTCGCGATTCGGCGGCCCAGCAGTTCGTCGATCTCGGGTGGGATGTGGCGTGCCACGAACAGGGTGATGTGGGGCCGATTCGATTCGGCGCGAACGCGAGTGCGGCTGGGCATCCCGGCATCCCACAGGCGTTGCCACTCCGCGCGCACGGCAACGTCGGTCGCTTCGTCGAACAGCAGTTCCACCGACTGGACCATGGTAGGCAATGATGGCCTCATGAGCGGTGCTACGGCAAACATTTCCGATACCCGGATCGGGGTGCTCCTCGGCGATGGCATCGGTCACGAGATCGTCCCGGCAACCCAGCGGGTGGTCTCGGCCGCGGTGACCGCGGCAGGAGGCGGCGACGTCGACTGGGTGGAACTGCCCCTCGGCCTGGGCGCCATCGAGTCGCACGGAACGCCGATCCCCGACTCCACGCTCTCCGCGCTGGACGAACTCGACGCCTGGATCCTGGGCCCGCACGACAGCGCCGCCTACCCGGAACCGTTCCGCGGCCGGCTGACCCCCGGCGGGGTGGTGCGCAAGAGATTCGACCTCTTCGCGAACATCCGCCCCGCGCGCTCGCTCGAGGGCGTCGCCTCGACGGTCCCGTACATGGACCTGGTGATCGTCCGGGAGAACACCGAAGGGTTGTACGCGGATCGGAACATGTTCACCGGCAGCGGCGAGTTCATGCCCACTCCGGACGTGGCGCTGGCGGTCGGCGTCGTGACGAGGAAGGCGTGTGAGCGCATCGCGCACACGGCATTCGCGCTGGCGCGCACCCGCGGCCGGCACGTCACGATCGTGCACAAGGCCAACGTGCTGTCGATGACGACCGGGTTGTTCCGCGACGTCTGCCGGGAGGTGGGGGAGCGCGACTACCCGGACGTGCGGATCGACGACGAGCACGTCGACGCCATGACCGCGCACCTCGTCCGCAGGGGACGCGACTTCGACGTCGTGGTGACGGAGAACATGTTCGGCGACATCCTGTCGGACCTGACCGGTGAGCTGTCCGGCTCGCTCGGCACCGCCCCGTCGATCAACAGTTCCGAGACCAAGGTGATGGCGCAGGCGGCGCACGGAGCCGCCCCCGACATCGCGGGCCACAACCGGGCCAATCCCACGGCGCTGATGCTGTCGGCCGCGATGATGCTGGAGTGGCTCGGGGAGCGCCGCGCGGACCGGCATCTGGGCGGCGCGGCCCACCGGATCCGCGACGCGGTCCGTGCGACGATCGCATCCGGAGTCGCCACGGCTGACCTGGGTGGACTCGCATCGACCGGTGAATTCACCGAGACGGTCCTCGCCCGGACACTGCGTCGCTGAAACCGCCGCCACGGGCCGGGACAGGCCGTTAATGTTCGGTAACGACGTCCGCAGATGCGGGTGCCGTAACCTACCGTTCGACTATTCGGAGTTCGCGAGTTCTCCGTCGCCGTAGCTCGCTCGGTGTACCACGATTTCCTTGGAGGACATGCCAGTGTCTGGTCGATCCGTCTTCGCGCGAGGCCGAGTGGCCCGCACCATCTGTGCACTGGCGGGCGGCAGTGCTCTGCTGCTCGCCGGATGCGCCAGCAACACCGAGGGCGGTGGTACGCCCTCCGGAGAAGAGACCGTCGCCGTGGAAGTCGACAAGGTGGATGCCATCGCGGCGACTCTGCCCGAGAAGATCGCCTCGTCCGGCAAGATCATCGTCGGTGTCAATATTCCCTACTCGCCCAACGAGTTCAAGGATCCGAGCGGCAAGATCGTCGGCTTCGACGTCGACCTCGTGGACGCCGTGAGCAAGGTGCTCGGCGTGACACCGGAGTACACCGAGGCGGACTTCGACAAGATCATCCCGTCGATCCAGGCCGGCAGCTACGACATGGGTATGTCGTCGTTCACGGACACCAAGGAACGCGAGCAGTCGGTCGACTTCACCACCTACTTCAGCGCCGGAGTGCAGTGGGCGCAGCCCGCCGGCAAGTCCGTCGACCCCACCAACGCGTGCGGCCTGCGGGTCGGCGTGCAGACCACCACCATCGAGGATCTCGAGGAGGTGCCCGCCAAGAGCGCGGCGTGCGTCGCGGCCGGGAAGCCGCCCATCGAGATCGTGAAGTTCGACAGCCAGGACGACGCGGCCAACGCCGTCGCCCTCGGCAAGGTCGACGCGATGTCCGCCGACTCGCCCGTCACCGCGTACGCGATCAAGCAGAGCGACGGCAAGATCGAGGCCGCGGGCGAGGTCTTCGACGCCGCGCCGTACGGCTGGCCCGTCGCGAAGGGGTCGCCGCTCGCCCAGACCCTCCAGCAGGCGCTGCAGCATCTCATCGACGACGGCACATACCGGACGATCGCGGAGAACTGGGGTGTCGAGGCGGGCGTCATCACCACCTCCCAGATCAACGGCGCCACGAGCTGAGCGGTTGACGAGTGTCTGACGTGGAGAAGGCCCCGGACCGGTCCGGCACCGAGACGGGGCAGGAACCGGAACCGATCAAGGCGATCCCGCTGCGGCGGCCCGGCCGCTGGATCGCCGCGATCGTCGTCGGCCTGCTGCTGGCGTTGTTCGTCAACGGTGCGCGCACCAACGAGGCGTACCGCTGGGACGTCTACGCCCGCTATCTGTTCGATGCACGGATCTCGGCCGCGGCGTGGAACACCATCCAGCTGACGATCCTGTCGATGGCGATCGCCATCATCCTGGGTGTCGTCCTCGCCGTCATGCGGCTGTCGCCGAACCCGGTGCTGAAGGCGGCGTCGTGGGGGTATCTGTGGATCTTCCGCGGGACCCCGGTCTATGTGCAGTTGGTGTTCTGGGGACTGTTCCCGTCCATCTACAAGCAGCTGGATCTGGGCATCCCGTTCGTCCACCAGTTCGTGCACATCGACCTGCAGGGAATCAACGCGGCGTTCCTGTTCGCGGTGATCGGGCTGGGACTCAACGAGGCCGCGTACATGGCCGAGATCGTCCGGGCCGGCGTGAACTCGGTGGCCGAGGGGCAGACCGAGGCGTCGGTGGCGCTCGGCATGACCTGGTCGCAAACCATGCGCCGCACGGTCTTGCCCCAGGCCATGCGGGTGATCATCCCGCCCACGGGCAACGAGCTGATCAGCATGCTGAAGACGACATCGCTGGTCACCGCGGTGCCGTACAGCCTGGAGTTGTACGGACGTGCCAGAGACATCTCGGGCGCGAACTTCCAGCCCATCCCGCTGCTGATGGTGGCCGCCACCTGGTACCTCGCCATCACCAGCCTGCTCATGATCGGCCAGTTCTACCTGGAGCGTTACTACTCGAAGGGTGCGTCCCGCAAGCTCACCCCGCGGCAACTGCAGGCGCTCGCGGACGCGCAGGGCAAGCCGCTGGTGATCGAACCCGGCCCCGAGACCTTGCCCGACACACCCGGAGGGGAACGACGATGACGCCGATGGTCAAGGCGGACCGGGTCTGCAAGAACTTCGGGGCGCTGAAGGTACTCAAGGGTGTATCGCTGGAGATCGACCCCGGCCAGGTCCTGTGCCTGGTCGGGCCGTCGGGCTCGGGGAAGTCGACCTTCCTGCGGTGCATCAACCACCTCGAACAGGTCAACGCCGGGCGGCTGTACGTCGACGGCGAGATCGTCGGGTACTCCGAGCGGGGCGGCAAGCTCTACGAACTCCATCCCAGGGCGGCCGCGAAGCAGCGCCGCGACATCGGGATGGTCTTCCAGCACTTCAACCTCTTCCCGCACCGGACTGCTCTCGAGAACATCATCGAGGCGCCCATCCAGGTGAAGAAGCTGAGCAAGAAGCAGGCGCTCGAGCAAGGACGCGATCTCCTCGAGCAGGTGGGCCTGAGCGAGAAGGCGGACGCGTACCCGGCGCAACTGTCGGGTGGTCAGCAGCAGCGCGTCGCGATCGCCCGCGCGCTGGCGATGGACCCCAAACTGATGCTGTTCGACGAGCCGACGTCCGCCCTCGACCCGGAGCTGGTCGGGGAGGTGCTGACCGTCATGAAGGATCTCGCGGCCGGCGGCATGACGATGGTCGTCGTCACGCACGAGATGGGCTTCGCACGCGAGGTGGCCGACCAGCTCGTGTTCATGGACGCCGGCGTCGTCGTCGAATCGGGGAACCCCCGCGAGCTGCTCGCCAATCCGCAACACGACCGCACCAAGTTGTTCTTGTCGAAGCTGCTGTAGTGGCCTCCGGCCCTTGAGTACTTGTTAACCGCCCGCGGTTAAGAAGTACTCACGGGTTTGCGGCAGCTGAAGATGGCGGTGCCGGGGAAGATTTGTCCCCGCAGCGGGCTCCACTGCCCCCATTCCCGGTCGAGCCACTCGGGCCACTCCGGCTCGATGATGTCGCGCACCTCCAGTCCGGCCGCCACGATCTCGCGCACCCGGTCGCCGATGGTCCGGTGGTGCTCGACGTAGGTGGGGACGCCGTCGCCGTCGACCTCCACGTAGGGCGTGCGGTCGAAGTAGGGAAGCGACGCAGTGAGTCCACGGGGGCCCGGATCGTCCGGGAAGATCCAGCGGATCGGATGGTTGACGGCGAAGACCCACAGCCCACCCGGGCGAAGAACCCGGGCCACCTCGCTCATCACCTGCTGTGAGTCCGCCACGAACGGAACTGCTCCAAAAGCCGAACACGCGATGTCGAAGCTCGCGTCGGCGAAGGGGAGGTGCTCGGCTCCCGCATGAACGAGCGGCACGGTCGCGCCACCCGCCCGCATGGCCTCGACCCCGCGGGTCAGCATCGACATGGACAGGTCGAGCCCGACCGCCCGGGCGCCCCGGCCGGCGAGCCACCGCGCGCAGGGAGCGGAACCGCAGCCCACCTCGAGGACATCCTTGCCCATCACGTCACCGAGAAGGTGGTAGTCGCCCTCGTGGAGTCCCTCCGGACACCAGACGAACTCACCCTCTGACGAGTCCACGCCGAGGAACTCGCCGTGGGTGCGGTGGTAGTCGTCCGCATCGGCGTCCCACCAGGCACGGCTCGCGCGTTCGCTGGACTCGGAATCGACGCGGACGCGGCTCACCCCGGACGTTCCGAGGACGCTGTTGGCGGTGCCGTGACGGTCGTCTTCGGGCGAGAGGGGAGAATCGGACGGGCGAGGATCGGGCATGGGCAACAGAGTAGAGCGTGGGAACGTGCCCGGGTTTGCCCAGCTTGCCCACGGGCGCGTAGCCTATTGCACGCGAGTGTCTCTGTGTGCGGCATCGGATTCGGTTCAGTTCGAGTTTGTTCGGTTCCAGTCGGGTGTCGTTCACTGCGCTTGCGGTGATCTGATTCGGCGAATGTTTCGTCGGTTCAGGTTGCTTGTCCGACAGAACACCATCAACCGACCACAACCCGTCCGGAGCAACTCAACACATGCCCTCCACCACCGTGACCTCGCCGCAGGTAGCCGTCAACGACATCGGCTCCGCCGAGGACTTCCTCGCCGCCATCGACGCAACGATCAAGTACTTCAACGATGGCGACATCGTCGAAGGCACCATCGTCAAGGTCGATCGTGACGAGGTCCTGCTCGACATCGGTTACAAGACCGAAGGCGTCATCCCTTCCCGTGAGCTCTCCATCAAGCACGACGTCGACCCCAACGAGGTCGTCTCCGTGGGCGATGAGGTCGAAGCTCTCGTCCTCACCAAGGAGGACAAGGAAGGCCGACTGATCCTGTCGAAGAAGCGCGCTCAGTACGAGCGTGCCTGGGGCACCATCGAGGAGCTCAAGGAGAAGGACGAGGCCGTCAAGGGCACCGTCATCGAGGTCGTCAAGGGCGGCCTGATCCTCGACATCGGCCTGCGTGGCTTCCTCCCCGCTTCGCTCGTCGAGATGCGCCGTGTCCGCGATCTGCAGCCGTACGTCGGCAAGGAGATCGAGGCCAAGATCATCGAGCTCGACAAGAACCGCAACAACGTCGTCCTCTCGCGCCGTGCATGGCTCGAGCAGACGCAGTCCGAGGTTCGCAGCGAGTTCCTGCACCAGCTGCAGAAGGGCCAGGTCCGCAAGGGCGTCGTGTCCTCCATCGTCAACTTCGGTGCCTTCGTGGACCTGGGCGGCGTCGACGGCCTGGTGCACGTTTCCGAGCTGTCCTGGAAGCACATCGACCACCCGTCCGAGGTTGTCGAGGTCGGCACCGAGGTCACCGTCGAGGTTCTCGACGTCGACCTGGACCGCGAGCGCGTCTCCCTGTCGCTCAAGGCGACGCAGGAAGACCCGTGGCGTCAGTTCGCCCGCACGCACGCCATCGGCCAGATCGTGCCCGGCAAGGTCACGAAGCTGGTTCCGTTCGGTGCCTTCGTGCGCGTCGAAGAGGGAATCGAAGGCCTCGTCCACATCTCCGAGCTGGCCGAGCGCCACGTGGAGGTCCCGGACCAGGTTGTCGGCGTCAACGACGATGCACTCGTCAAGGTCATCGACATCGACCTCGAGCGTCGTCGCATCTCGCTGTCGCTGAAGCAGGCCAACGAGGACTACAACGCCGAGTTCGATCCGTCCAAGTACGGCATGGCGGACAGCTACGACGAGCAGGGCAACTACATCTTCCCCGAGGGCTTCGATCCCGAGACCAACGAATGGCTCGAGGGCTTCGACAAGCAGCGTGAAGAGTGGGAGAACCGCTACGCCGAGGCTGAGCGTCGCCACAAGATGCACACCGCTCAGATGGAGAAGACCGCTGCAGACGAGGCCGCCGAGGCTGCCACCGCTGCTGCCGGCTACTCCTCCGAGTCGGGTGCCGGCGACGCCGACGCCGCTTCGGCCGCCAGCACCTCGTCGTCCGAGTCTGCCGGCGGATCGCTGGCCAGCGACGCACAGCTCGCCGCTCTGCGCGAGAAGCTGTCGGGCAACGCCTAGCAAGTCCGCCTGACGCGTCAGGCAAAGCCGAAGACCCCGCTCCTGCAATGCAGGGGCGGGGTCTCGTCGTTGCCGGACATCCGAACATGACTGTGGCCCAACCTCTCCGGAGGTTGGGCCACAGTGGTGTGTCGGGTGAGGAGGGTGCTCAGTTCGCGGTGGCGGGAATCCAGTAGCCGGACGACGACTGCACCTCGGCACGCTTGCGCATCGTTGCGAAACTGTGCCTGCCCTGGCCGATGAGTGCGGTGAGCCAGGTCCGGCGATGCTCGGCGAGTGCGGATGCCACCTCGGGGATCTCGATGCAATGCACCCCGCCCGCGATGCCGAGGCGGTGCCGACCGAACTGGTTGCGGTGATCGCGCATGGCGTTCCTCTTCTTCGAGAAGGTGCAGGTCGGGTGCGTTCGGTCGAACATAACCGACCCTGTCGGAGATCTGTGGTATTTGGGGCAGGTGAGTCTGCAGAGAGGGAAGCGGGTGGAGATCGGCGAGGGACGTGCGTACTCGGTCCGCGGCGGGTGCAACACTGGGAGGCGTGTTGAGAATCGGCCTCACTGGAGGCATAGGAGCCGGTAAGTCCACCGTGTCGAAGGTCCTCGCCGAACTCGGGGCCGTCATCGTCGACGCCGATCTGATTGCGAGGGAGGTCGTCGAACCCGGAACACCCGGACTCGCTGCCCTCGTCGACCGGTTCGGTGAGCAGATCCTGACGGAGGACGGCGCACTCGATCGGCCCGCCCTGGCAGCGCGTGCCTTCGCCGACGACGAATCACGGCTGGCGCTGAATGCGATCGTCCACCCGCTCGTCGGGGCGCGCACCACCGAGACGATCGAATCGGCGCCAAAAGACGCGATCCTCGTTCAGGACATTCCACTGCTGGTCGAGGGCGGAATGGGCGCCGCGTTCCACCTGGTCGTCGTCGTATTCGTCGATGCCGAGGAGCGGGTGCGGCGGCTCGTCGGATCGCGGGGGATGCCCGAGAACGATGCGCGGGCGCGGATCGCAGCTCAGGCGGACGACATTCAGCGGCGGGCGGCGGCGGACGTCTGGCTCGACAACAGCGGTGCCCCGGGCGCGCTCGAGCCGGAGATCCGGGCACTGTGGTCGGAGCGTCTCGTGCCCTTCGAGTCCAACATCCGCACGCGGACCGTCGTCCGTGTCCTGCCCGAACTCGCTCCGCCGAATTCGCAGTGGCCGGCGCAGGCCGACCGGCTGATCGCTCGCGTGAAACTGGTGTGTGGCGACCGCGCCGTCCGGGTCGACCACATCGGGTCGACGGCCGTCGAGGGATTGCCCGCCAAGGACGTCATCGACGTCCAGGTGACCGTCGCGAACCTCGAGACCGCGGACGACCTCGCCGAATCACTCGCCGACGCCGGGTTCCCCCGCATCGAGCACATCACCGCCGACGACCCGAAGCCCTCGTACCAGGGCGGAGAGACCGACCCGGCGCTGTGGGGCAAGCGAATCCACGGCGGTGCCGATCCGGGACGGCCCGTCAACATCCACATTCGCGTCGACGGGTGGCCCGGACAGCAGTTCGCGCTCGTCTTCCGCGACTGGCTCCGCGCCGACACCGAGGCCCGGACCGAGTACCTCGCGGTCAAGGAAGGTGCGGCGGAGAAGGCGGCCGGTCACACGGACTACCGGGACGCGATCACCGCCTATGTGGACGCGAAGACCCCGTGGTTCGACCGCGCCTATCACCGGGCGTGGGAATGGGCCGAGCGGACCGGCTGGACCGCGTAGGTCACCGCCAGTCGATCGGCATTCCGATCGAGGCCAGCCAGCGGCCGAGGTCGTGGCCGTGCGCGGCGATGCCGTCGATCGCCGTGGTGGCGGTGAGGATCGCCTGCTCGACCGTCGCGGTGTCGAGCAGGCCGGTGCTGTGCGCCTCGATCAGCTCGTCGACGTCGAGGAGTTCGGTGTCGCGGCCGGTGCGCACGACCAAATCCAGGTAGTGGTCCTCGGACTTCCACACGTCGTCACCCCGGGTGAAGGTGCCGATGTCGACGTAGTGGTCCTGATCGCGCTGGTGGTAGGGGTGGTAGTGGAAGATCGACGCCCGCAGGCCGAGGTCGGGGAGCAGCCACGACTCCAGGTAGTGGAATTGCGGGTGGTCGGAGGTGCGCGCCATGTACAGCCCCCACGCTTCGACGCGGTAATGATCGACGTGGCGGACGAACCCCTTGGGGTCGGTGTTGGTGTGATCTCGTAGGTCGAAGTATTCGACCTTCGGTGGGTGGATGTCGTGACTCGCGCCTGCCATGGTGGGGAACCTACCGGGTTTTTCAGCTGACGGAGATCGTCGGGGAATTTGTCGGTACCTGCGCCTACCCTGGTTGCATGGCGTTTGCATCCGAGCACCCCGTGGTGGCACATTCCGAGTTCCGTCCCATCGGGGAGATCGAGCGGTCGGAAGCGCGGTTCGAGGTCGTCAGCGACCACAAGCCGGCCGGCGATCAGCCCACCGCGATCGCCGATCTGGAACGCCGCATCAACGCCGGCGAGAAGGACGTGGTCCTGCTCGGCGCCACCGGTACCGGTAAGTCCGCCACCACGGCGTGGCTGATCGAGAAGGTGCAGCGGCCCACCCTGGTGATGGCGCCCAACAAGACGCTCGCCGCGCAGTTGGCCAACGAGCTGCGCGACATGCTGCCCAACAACTCTGTCGAGTACTTCGTCTCGTACTACGACTACTACCAGCCCGAGGCGTACATCGCGCAGACCGACACCTACATCGAGAAGGACTCGTCGATCAACGACGACGTCGAGCGACTGCGCCACTCGGCGACGTCGAGCCTGCTGTCGCGGCGCGACGTGGTGGTGGTGGCGTCCGTGTCGTGCATCTACGGTCTCGGCACCCCGCAGTCGTACCTCGACCGCTCGGTGCAGCTCGAGGTCGGGGTGGAGGTCCCGCGCGACGCTCTGCTGCGACTGCTGGTCGACGTGCAGTACACCCGCAACGATCTGGCGTTCACCCGCGGATCCTTCCGGGTGCGCGGCGACACCGTCGAGATCATTCCCTCGTACGAGGAGTTGGCGGTCCGGATCGAGTTCTTCGGCGACGAGATCGAGGCGCTGTACTACCTGCACCCCCTCACCGGGGACGTGGTGCGGAAGGTCGACTCGGTGCGCATCTTCCCGGCAACGCACTACGTCGCGGGTCCCGAGCGGATGGAACGTGCCGTCAAGGACATCGAGGCCGAACTCGAGGAACGGCTCGCCGACCTCGAGGGCAAGGGCAAGCTGCTCGAGGCGCAGCGGCTGCGGATGCGCACCCAGTACGACCTCGAGATGATCAAGCAGGTCGGGTTCTGCTCCGGCATCGAGAACTACTCGCGTCACATCGACGGTCGCGGACCGGGTACGGCGCCCGCCACGCTGATCGACTACTTCCCGGAGGACTTCCTCCTCGTCATCGACGAGTCCCACGTGACGGTCCCGCAGATCGGCGCGATGTACGAGGGCGACATGTCGCGCAAACGGAATCTCGTCGAGTTCGGGTTCCGGTTGCCGTCCGCCACCGACAACCGTCCGCTGACCTGGGAGGAGTTCACCCAGCGCATCGGGCAGACGGTGTACCTGTCGGCCACACCCGGCAAGTACGAGCTGGGACAGGCAGGCGGCGAGTTCGTCGAGCAGGTCATCCGCCCCACCGGTCTCGTCGACCCCCAGGTGGTCGTCAAACCGACCAAGGGGCAGATCGACGACCTCGTGCACGAGATCCGCGAACGTGCCGACCGGGACGAGCGCGTCCTCGTCACCACGCTGACGAAAAAGATGGCGGAAGATCTCACCGACTATCTCCTCGAGCTCGGTATCCGGGTCCGGTATCTCCACTCGGACATCGACACCCTGCGACGGGTCGAGTTGCTCCGGCAACTCCGGTTGGGGGAGTACGACGTGCTGGTCGGTATCAACCTGCTGCGTGAGGGTCTCGACCTTCCCGAGGTCTCGCTGGTGGCGATCCTCGACGCCGACAAGGAGGGCTTCCTCCGAAGCTCGACCAGTCTCATCCAGACGATCGGCCGCGCGGCTCGTAACGTCTCCGGCCAGGTCCACATGTACGCCGACAAGATCACCGACTCGATGCAGCACGCGATCGAGGAGACCGAGCGGCGTCGGGAGAAGCAGATCGCCTACAACGAGAAGATGGGCGTCGATCCGCAGCCGCTGCGGAAGAAGATCGCTGACATCCTCGACCAGGTCTACGAGGAAGCCGAGGACACGGCCAGCGGAGTCGACGTCGGCGGTTCCGGCCGCAACGCCACCCGCGGGCGCCGCGCCCAGGGCGAGGCCGGGCGCTCGGTCAGCGCCGGGGTGTACGAGGGCCGCGACACGAAGTCGATGCCGAGGGCGGAGTTGGCAGATCTGGTCAAGGAGTTGACCAATCAGATGATGAACGCCGCCCGTGACCTGCAGTTCGAGCTCGCCGGACGCCTACGCGACGAGATCGCCGACCTGAAGAAGGAACTGCGCGGGATGGACGCCGCGGGCCTGAAATAGCGGGCGCGCCGAGGCAGTACGGTCTGAAGCATGGATGCACACAACGCAGGTCGTACCGCCCGGTCCTTGGAGCTGCTTCATTCCCTCAGCTATTTCGTTCCCGAGGTCGAGGATCGCCTGGTCGAGGCAGGCCTCGAGCCGGGTCGGATGGGCTACTTCGCGGGCCGCTCCGCGCCGATGGGCGCGGTCGGTGCGGGCGTCGTCACTGCGACCTTCTTCAACTTCAGTCCGGCCGTGATCGAGTCGGTCATTCCGCGTGCCTGGGGTCTCGCCATGCCCGCGGCCGTCGTCGACGCGCGGTACCGGGCGGTCGGGGAGGCGTATGTGCGACTTCTCGGCGAATCGGTGACGAACTCACCGGAGATGGCCGAGGCCGCCGAACTCGCGTCGATCGCGGCCCGCGGGATCCCGGGTGTCGAGGGCAGGCCACTGTATGCGGGGTACGCGGAGGTGGCGTGGCCGGACGCACCGCACCTCGCCTTCTGGCATGCCCTCACATTGCTGCGGGAGTACCGCGGCGACGGTCACGTCGCCGCCCTGCAGACGGCGGGACTGAGCGGACTCGAATCGCTGATCACGCACACCGCGACCGGGATCGGATTCCAGAAGAAGTTCGCGATCACGCGCCGCGCCTGGACCCAGGACCAGTGGGACTCGGCATGCGAGAGTCTCCGTGACCGGGAGATCCTGGATGCGCGGGGCGAACTCACCGCCGACGGCAAGGAACTGCGCGAACTGGTCGAGGATCTCACCGACGATCTCGCGCTGGCTCCGTGGGCCGCGCTGGGGGAGGACGGGGCAGCCCGGCTCGTCGAACTCGCAACCCCGTGGCGCGACGCGATCGTCGCGGCGGGGGTGTTCCCCGCCGGCGTGTTCGGTCCCAAGGTCGGCACGTCACCCTGACGCTGATCACAGCCGAAGCGCCTCTGGAATGTGATCCGTCATGCACTGGGGATCTCCCTTGTGGCATGTGTTGCAAATGCACCTATGCGGGCACCGATACGGCTAGGGTCAGCGCAGTGGCTGCTGGGTCCAGGCATGACGTATGTCCGGACCCCGGCCAGTTGACCACCGCAGACATGGAGGAATGAATGAGCGCCTACCGGACCGTTGTCGTCGGAACCGATGGCTCCGAGTCGTCGTTTCTGGCCGTCGAGAAGGCTGCTGCCATCGCGGGGGACGCCGGTGCCAAACTGATCATCGCCTGCGCGTACTACCCGGCCGATCCGAAGGACGTCGGGCAGGCCGCCGACGCGCTCGGTGACGAGGCCTACCAGATCACCGGTTCCGCCCCGACGTACGACATCCTCCGCACCGCGAAGGAGCGCGCCCACGCGGCCGGCGCCAAGGAGGTCGTGGAGCGGGCTGTCGTCGGTGCCCCGGTCGAGTCGCTGCTGAACCTGGTCGACGAGGTCGATGCCGGTCTTCTGGTGATCGGCAACCGCGGACTCAACACGCTCACCGGGCGTCTCCTCGGGTCCGTTCCGTCGGATGCCGCCCGCAAGTCGACGTCCGACGTCCTGATCGTCCACACGGTGCGCTGAGACCGGAGACGGATCAACAGTAGTTCGCCTCGGCGGCATCGAGATAGACCTGCGCCACCTGTTCGGTGGTGAGGCCGATATCCGATGTCGCCGAGGCGAACTGCGCCATCGGGGTCAGATGCGCGAGGATCGTGGCCTCGTCGGTGCCCTCGGACCGTTGACTGCAGATCCCGTTGGCCAGCGCCATCACCGTGTCGTCGGGCAGCGCCGGTATGCCGGACTCGATCAGCGCCTCCTTGTAGCGCAGGCCACGCGAGTCCAGGTGTGATGCGGACGTAGTGGACGCAGGCGGGGCCGTCGGCGGCGGGCCGGAGGCGGTGGCCTCCGAGCACGCGGTCAGCACGATCGTGGTGAGGGCGAGCCCACACCCGATCAGCCGACCGCGACCGCCCGGTGTCACGACAGGATCCCGACCTCGGCCGGACCGAGTTCGGACAGCACCGCGGGCAACGCCTTCGTGTGCACCACACCGAGTCGTTGCGTCGCGCGGGTCAGGGCGACGTAGAGGTCGTTCATTCCCCGCGGCGACTCGTCGAGAATGTCCTGTGGCTCGGCGATGAGCACCGAGTCGAACTCCAACCCCTTGACGTCCCGCACCGTCAGGACGCTGACGGTGTCCGACTTCAGATCGGCCAGTGCGGCGACGAGGTCGTGGCCCCCGATCACGACAGTCGTGCCCGGTCCCGATTCCCGGGACACGCAGGTGCGCACCGTGTCCGCGAGCTCGGATTCGGACACCTGCAGTGCCCATGGTGGAAAACCGGATTCGCGCACTGACCGTGGCACGGTCTGCTCGGCGTCGATCTCGGCGAGAACTTGCCGTGCCGACGTCATGATCTCCGCCGGAGTGCGGTAGTTGACGGTCAGTTCCGTGAGCTTCCACCGTGCGGCCACGTACGGCTCGAGGATCCGTTGCCACGACGACGTTCCCGCCGGGTCGCCGGTCTGCGCCGTGTCGCCGACGAGCGTCATCCAACGATTCGGTATGCGCCGCATCAGCATTCGCCAGGCCATCTCCGAGAGTTCCTGCGCCTCGTCGACGATGACGTGGCCGTAGGTCCAGGTTCGGTCGCCCGCTGCGCGCTCCGCGGTGGTCTGGTGCTGTCCCACGTCGTGGCGTTCGGCCAGCTGGCTGGCGTCGATCAGGTCGTACGCCATCAGAATTTCCGGGTCCAGCTCATCTTCGAGATCCTGCGGCGCCGAACCGGTCAGGATGTCCAGGGCGCCCTGGGCATCCGCGATCTGCGCTCGCCACTGGCGGCGGGCGCGTTCCCGTTCGGCGGCGTCGTCGACGCCGAGCAGTTCCGCCAATTCGTCCAGGAGTGGCGCGTCGGCGGCGCTGAAGCCGCGCATGACGGGGCGTCGCAACGACTCACGTTGCGTTTCGGTCAGATTTGGGGCGGCGTCGGCCAGTCGTTTCGGCGACGCATACAGCTCGGCGAGGACCTGCTGCGGCGACAATTCCGGCCACAGCGCGCTGATCGCCGTCATGATCTCCGGGTCTTCACGCATCTCGTCCCGCATGTCGGCGATGTCGTCCCGGCTCAGCAGGTTCCCGCCGTCGACGACGTTGGCGCCCAGTGTGTCCGCGAGTTGCTGGGCGAGCGCCTCGATGACCGACGAGACGAAGATGGGCCGGGCCAGGTTGTGCGGGCGCCGCGACGACCTCGCCCGGCCACGAGCGCGGGTGACGACTTTGCGGTCGAGGGTGATCCGGTAGGTGTCGAAGGTCAGCTCGACGGGACGCGACGGCACTTCCTGCCGATCCCGGACCGCCTTCTTGAGCACGTCCAGCATGTCGAGCGAGCCCTTGATCTCGCCGGCGTCGAGGCTGTCCTCGACGGTGGCGCGGACACCGGGGTAGAGGTCGCCGATGGTCGAGAGCAGCACGCCGGTCTCGCCGAGCGAGGGCAGCACCTGGCCGATGTAGTCGAGGAACGTGGCGTTGGGGCCGATGATGAGGACGCCGGCTTTCGCGAGCTGTTGCCGGTAGGTGTAGAGCAGGTAGGCGGCGCGGTGCAGCGCGACCGCGGTCTTGCCGGTTCCCGGTCCTCCCTGGACCACCAGCACACTCTTGTGCTCCGACCGGATGATGGCGTCCTGCTCACCCTGGATGGTCTCGACGATGTCGTTCATCTGACCGGTGCGGGCGGCGTTGAGCGCGGCGAGCAGTGCACTTTCACCCGCGACGCCGTCCGAGCCGGTGATCGTGCCCGCGGCCTCCGCCGCCGCCAGATCCAGATACTCGTCGTTGACGGCCGTCACTCGGCGGCTTCGCGTCCGGATGTGCCGTCGACGGGAGACGCCGTCGGGGGCTGCGGGGGTGGCGAGGTAGAACGGGCGGGCTAGGGGCGCACGCCAATCGAGGAGCATCGTCTCGTAGTCGTTCTCCTCGTCGAGGATTCCGAGTCGGCCGATGTAGCGGTGCTCGCCGTCGAGATCGATGCGCCCGAAGCACAGCCCGTTCTCGGCGGCGTCGTACTTGGCGAGGTCTTCGGTGTAGAGCTGGTTGAACGACTCCCGCTCGCTCCGGGCCTGCGGGGTCCCGCCGGTTTCGAGCAGTACACGGCTCAGCCGGTTCGCCGCGTACTGGCGAAGGCCGTCCAGTCGGGTGTAGAGCATCGTCACGTACTGCTGCTCGAGCTCGCGCTCGTCGCGTGACGTGTCCTCGTCGGGCAAGAGGTCTCCTTGACTGGTTCGGCTGCAACCGGATCGGCTGCAAAAGTGCCTGGACAGTCTAGTCGGCCCCGGAGGCCGACCGCTGACATTGCAGGTCAGAGGCGGTTTCCGGGGCCGATCAGATCGATTATCCGGCGCAGGTCGGCGCCGCGACTCGGGGTTAGTGGGACAGTTCGTCCCGCTTCGCTCGGGCCTTCTCGAGCGCGGCTTCCGCTTGCTTGCGGGCCCGCTTGCTCAGCACCTCGCCGCGTTCTGCGGCGGTGCCGGCCCATTCGCCGCCCTTTTCGCGGGCGACCTCGGCCCACTCCGGGCCGCGTTCCTTCGCGACGTCGACGAGTTCCGCTCCGCGTTCCTTCGCCAGTTCGACGAGTTCCGCGCCGCGCTCCTTGGCGACCTCGGCCCATTCGGAGCTGTGTTCCTTCGCGACCTCGGCCCATTCGGAGCCGTGTTCCTTCGCGACGTCCGCCCACTCGGGGCCGCGATCCGCCGCTACCTTCGCGAATTCGGCGCCACGGTCTTTCGCGACCTCGAGGATTTCGGACCCGCGCTCGGCGGCCTCACCGGACAGGATGCGTGCGCGCTCCGACGCCGCAGCCAACGCCTCCCCGATCTCGGGACCGTGATGGTCGTGACCCGATCCGAGCGGCAGAGCCGCGGCCACGGCCTCCTGTGCGTGCCGGGCGGCGCGACGGCCACGCCAGCCGAGGGACGGCTTGCCCTCGGTGTCGACGGCGGCGATCAGCAGTCCGCCGAGCAGGCTGACGTTCTTGAGGAACTGAGTGCGCTGCGCCGCCTTCTTCGCCGGGTCGTTCTCGTTCCAGAAGTCGTGCCCCACAACGGTAGTGGGCACCAGGCTGCCGGCCAGTGCGAGCGATGCGAGTCGCGGCGCCTTCCCGGTGGCGAGAAGTACTCCGCCGCCGATCTGCACGGCGGCGTTGATCTTGACCAACGTCTCCGGGTCGGACGGGATCTTCTGCGTGACGGACTCGGGAAGCGTTTCGGTGGACTTGTCGATCAGTGGTGCGGCGGCCTGTGCTCTCTGCGCCGGATTTCGAAGTGCATCGATCCCTCCGCTGATGAAGACTGCGGACAGCAGTGGGCGAGCGATACGACGGACAAGCATTCCTGGCCTCCCAATCTCGAGTTCTCCCGTCTCACACTAACGAGAGTTCAGGGCAGTCGTCGGCGTACGACGATGTTGCCGAACCGACGGGCTGCCCATTCACCAGTACCCAGGGAGGCCGATCGCCAATCGTGGACCGTCCGGTGCGCAATCGGCGATCGGATGCGGTCACCAGCCGCGCGCGCGCCACTCCCCGAGGTGGGGGCGTTCGGTGCCGAGGGTGGTGTCGTCACCGTGGCCGGGGTAGACGACCGTGTCGTCGCCGTAGCGGTCGAAGAGCTTGGTTTCGACGTCGGAGAGCAGTGATGCGAACTTGCCGGCGTCGGCGGTCTTGCCCACGCCGCCGGGGAAGAGGGAGTCACCGGTGAAGAGGTGGGTGCGTCCGCCGCCGGCCTCGGTGAGCGCGAGCGCGACGGAACCGGGGGTGTGGCCGGCGAGATGGATCACGTCGAGGGTGACGTCGCCGACGGTGACCGTGTCACCGTCTTCCAGGAGACGGTCGGGCCGGACGGGCAGTGCGTCGGCGTCGAGTGGATGCGCGGCGGTGTCCACGTGGGTGGCGGCCGCGACGTCCTCGAGCGCCAGCCAGTGGTCGCCGTGCTGGTGCGTGGTGACGATCAGTTCGAGGGAGGGAGCGTGTTCGTCGATCAACTGGTTGACGCGGTCCGCCTCGTTGGCGGCGTCGATGAGGACGGATTTTCCGGTTGTGGAACAGACGACCAGGTACACGTTGTTGTTCATGGGGCCGACGGACATCTTCGTGATCGTGGCTCCCGGAACCGTGCGGCGCTGTGGCGCCGAACCGGGGGAGACGTGGCCGGTGTACGAGTCTTCTATCACCATGGGCTGCTCGGTCATGATGGGGAGGCTACCGTCGAATACAGGCAGGTGAGTGGCAGGGCGGCTATCCGTCCCACAGAACGTGTCGGTGCCCCGGCTTACCATGGCACGGCCAGAGGGCCCAGCGTTCATGCGCGTCCTCGGCTGTCGAACAATGAAGGGACTTGGAGTGGCGGATCGCCTTATCGTGCGGGGTGCCCGTGAGCACAATCTGCGAGGGGTCGATCTCGATCTGCCCCGCGACAGCCTGATCGTGTTCACCGGGCTGTCGGGCTCGGGCAAGTCGAGTCTGGCGTTCGACACGATCTTCGCCGAGGGCCAGCGACGCTATGTCGAGTCGCTGTCGGCGTACGCGCGCCAGTTCCTCGGTCAGATGGACAAGCCCGACGTCGACTTCATCGAAGGTCTCTCGCCTGCGGTGTCCATCGACCAGAAGTCGACCAACCGCAACCCGCGGTCGACGGTCGGCACCATCACGGAGGTCTACGACTATCTCCGTCTGCTGTACGCCCGGGCGGGCACCGCACATTGCCCGGTGTGTGGCGAGCAGATCGCGCGGCAGACGCCGCAGCAGATCGTCGACCAGGTCCTCGACATGGAGGAAGGCACCCGGTTCCAGGTGCTCGCTCCCGTCGTGCGTACCCGCAAGGGTGAATTCGTCGACCTGTTCGACCAGCTCAACATGCAGGGCTACTCGCGTGTGCGGGTCGACGGCGTGGTGCATCCGCTCTCCGATCCGCCGAAGCTCAAGAAGCAGGAGAAGCACGACATCGAGGTCGTCGTCGACCGCCTCACTGTCAAGGCCGGTTCCAAGCAGCGGCTCACCGACTCCGTCGAGACCGCGCTGCGGTTGGCGGAGGGCATCGTCGTCCTCGACTTCGTCGACCGCGAAGAGGACGCCGCGGACCGGGAACGCCGATTCTCGGAGAAGCTGGCGTGCCCGAACGGCCACGCTCTCTCCATCGACGACCTCGAACCCCGGTCGTTCTCGTTCAACTCCCCGTACGGCGCCTGCCCCGAGTGCACGGGTCTCGGAATTCGCAAGGAGGTCGACCCCGACCTCGTGGTCCCCGACCCAGAGCTGTCCCTCGAGGACGGAGCCATCGCGCCGTGGTCGATGGGGCAGAGTTCCGAATACTTCGGCCGCCTGCTGTCCGGGCTCGGCGACATTCTCGGCTTCGATATGAAGACGCCGTGGAACAAGCTGCCCGCGAAGGCACGCCGGGCGATCCTCGAGGGCAGTGAGGAGCAGGTCCACGTCCGGTACAAGAACCGGTACGGGCGTACCCGTTCCTACTACGCCGAGTTCGAGGGCGTCATGCCCTTCCTGCACCGCCGCCTCGAGCAGACCGAGTCGGACCAGATGAAGGAACGCTACGACGGCTACATGCGAGACACCCCCTGTCCCGCATGTGGCGGCGCGCGTCTGCGCCCCGAGATCCTGTCGGTCACGATCGCGAACGAGAAGTTCGGCATGAAGTCGATCGCCGAGGTCTGTGAATTGTCGATCTCCGATTGCGCCGACTTCCTGAACAGCCTCACGCTGGGTAGTCGCGAGGAGGCCATCGCCGGTCAGGTGCTCAAGGAAGTTCAGGCACGTCTCGGCTTCCTGCTCGACGTCGGCCTCGAATACCTGTCGCTCGCCCGCGCCGCCGGGACCCTGTCCGGTGGTGAGGCGCAGCGTATCCGCCTCGCCACTCAGATCGGCTCGGGCCTGGTGGGCGTCCTGTACGTGCTCGACGAACCGTCGATCGGTCTGCATCAGCGCGACAACCGGCGTCTCATTGAGACCCTGACGCGCCTGCGCGACCTCGGGAACACGCTCATCGTGGTCGAGCACGACGAAGACACCATCCGCACGTCCGACTGGGTGGTCGACATCGGACCGCTCGCCGGCGAACACGGAGGCAAGGTCGTCCACAGCGGGCCGTACGAGGAACTGCTCGACTGCGAGGAATCCCTCACCGGGGCCTACCTGTCGGGCCGCAGTCACATCGAGATTCCGGCCATCCGCCGACCGGTCGATCGCAAGCGGCAGGTCACGGTCATCGGTGCGCGCGAACACAACCTCGGGGGCATCGACGTCAGCTTCCCGCTGGGCGTGCTCACGTCGGTCACCGGTGTGTCCGGGTCCGGTAAGTCGACGCTCGTCAACGACATCCTCGCGACGGTGATGGCGAACAAGCTCAACGGCGCCCGCCAGGTGCCGGGCAGGCACACCCGCATCAACGGGCTCGACCAGCTGGACAAGCTCGTGCAGGTCGACCAGTCGCCGATCGGCCGCACCCCGCGGTCCAACGCGGCCACCTACACCGGGGTGTTCGACAAGATCCGCACCCTGTTCGCCGCCACCACCGAGTCGAAGGTGCGCGGCTACCAGCCGGGCCGGTTCTCGTTCAACGTCAAGGGCGGCCGGTGCGAGGCCTGCTCCGGCGACGGCACGTTGAAGATCGAGATGAACTTCCTTCCCGATGTGTACGTGCCGTGCGAGGTCTGCCACGGCGCCCGGTACAACCGCGAGACCCTCGAGGTCCACTACAAGGGCAAGACCATCGCCGAGGTGCTGGACATGCCGATCGAAGAGGCCGCGGAGTTCTTCGAGCCCATCACCTCGATCCACCGCTACCTCAAGACCCTGGTCGAGGTCGGTCTCGGGTACGTGCGGCTCGGTCAGCCCGCACCCACGCTGTCCGGTGGTGAGGCGCAGCGCGTGAAGCTCGCCGCCGAGCTGCAGAAACGGTCGACGGGCCGCACGGTGTACATCCTCGACGAGCCCACGACCGGTCTGCACTTCGAGGACATCCGCAAGTTGCTCGGGGTCGTCAACGGGTTGGTCGACAAGGGCAACACGGTGATCGTGATCGAGCACAACCTCGACGTGATCAAGACCTCCGACTGGGTGGTCGACATGGGGCCCGAGGGCGGGTCCGGCGGCGGCACCGTCGTCGCGCAGGGCACCCCGGAGGAGGTGGCGCAGGTTCCGGAGAGTTACACGGGTCGGTTCCTGGAAAACGTCCTCGAGGTGCCGGCGCCTCCAGCTGCGGCGAAGTCGAAGGCGGCCAAGTCGTCGTCGTCGAGGAAGCCCGCTTCCACGAAGAAGACTGCCGCGGCCGCCACGGCGACACCGCGCAAGCGGGCGCCGAAGAAGGCCGCAGCAGTCAGCTGAGTTCGGTCAGTCCCTCGCGGCCGCGTCGATCGCGGTCGCGAGGTCCGCGGGCCGCGACCACATCGGCCAGTGGCCGGTCGGCAGATCGACGTAGTCGACCTTCGCGATCTGCGCGAGTTCGGCGGCCATCGGATGACCCGCGCCGGCCATCTGCTGGATGACCTCCGACGGGAAGCTCGTGCAGATCACCGTGGTCGGCACGTCCAGACGGCTGCTGTCGACGAGTTCGAGCCTGTCCCTCGCCGGGCCGGCCGGTTCGGGCACTGCGCGGCTGCGAAATATCTTGAGCGTGGCGTCGTCGAGCCCGTCGAGGCTGCTGCCTTCGGCCTCGAGTTCGGACCACGACGGAAGCGGGATCTCGGTGACCGAAGCGTCGAGATCCTCCCGGAGCGCGGTGCCGGTCTGCAGCGGTCCCGAGTCGACGTAGACGATGCGGGCCAGTCGGTCGGGCACCCGATCGCTCGCCGCGTAGGCCACCGGACCCGCACCGCTGTGCGCCACGAGCACCACCCGCTCCGACGACGGTGTGGCCGCGACGGCGTCCGCGATCGCGGAGATGTGATCGTCCAGTCGGATGCCTGCACGGTCGCTGTCCGCGGAGTCGAGTCCGGGCAAGGTCACCGCGGTGACGTGGTGTCCTCGCCGGACCAGGTCGGAAGCCACTGCCTCCCAAGCCCATGCGCCGAGCCAGAATCCGGGAGCCAGGATGATGTGAGTGCCTGTGCTGTCGTGTGCTTCGCTTGTCTGGGTCATGAGACAAGAGTGAACCCGTAACGGTGACAACTGCGTGTCACCGTATGTGTCACAGTCGCGTAACGGAATCGGTCGGCGAGAATCGGGACTTTGCCGCGGTCGTTCGGCAGACTGCCCTCATGGACCGTCCAGCCCGCCTCCACGCCATGACGGAAGAACTGCGCCGCGCGGGGAACCGGGGCCGGACCGCGGAGCAGTTGGCGGCGCAGTTCGAGGTGACCACCCGGACGATCAAGCGGGACATCGCCGTGCTGCAATCCTCGGGCGCCCCGATCCGGGCCACTGCCGGGCCCGGCGGGGGATACGGGATCATCGGGAACGGCACGTTGCCACCGGTGAATTTCACTCCCGCTCAAGCGGTCTCGGTGGCGTTGGCCCTCACGGCGTTTCGCGATGCGCCGTTCGCGACCGACGGCCGGGCCGCGCTGGCCAAACTGCTCGACGTGATGGACGCCGAGTCGAGGGAGCGAGTGGAGCGACTGGGCGCGAAGGTGTGGATCAGGCGAGACGCCGACACGGCGAGCGCGGAACCACGCATCCGCCGCGTCGTCGAGGACGGCGTGCAGCGCGAGCTGATGGTGTCGCTCCGGTATGTGGACCGGGACGGTGAGCGCACCGAACGCGTCGTCGAACCGCACCTTCTCGCTCACACGAGGGGATCGTGGTTCGTCGTCGCGTGGTGTCTGAGCCGCGCGGGTGTGCGGTGGTTCCGGCTGGATCGGGTGTCCGACGCCACCCTCACCGGCCGGTCGTTCGTCCCACGCGATCCGAGCCTCTTCGGCGAACCGCCGGCCGACGCGCGCAGCGTGTTCGAACGGTGAGATCCGATCAGAGCGCGCGGGCGGCGGCCACGGATCGGTTCAGCAACGAGACGAGAACCGATTCGTCGACGTCGGCGAGCTTCTTGACGTAGAGGCAGCCCTTGCCGAGTGTGTGCTTGCCGAGGGTGGCGAGTACGGCCTCGTGCTCGGTGAAGTCGAGCGAGAGGTACAGGGTGAGTGCCGCGGCCCGGGGCGAGAAGCCGATCAGTGCGGTATCGCCCTCGTGTCCGCTGGCGTACCTGTAGTGGCGGGAGCCGAACCCGACGATGCTCGTGCCCCACATCGCGGCGGGCTCTCCGCTCGCGGCGGTGAGCAGTTCCACCAGTCGTGCGCTGTCGGCGCGCTTGACCGGGTCGGCGATCGCGGCGAGGAACTCGTCGACGCCGGCGGGCGTCCGCGCGGTCTTGTTGCGGCTCGCCATGTCAGTACACGGGACCGGTGTACTTCTCGCCTGGACCCTTGCCCGGCTCGTCCGGGTGCGACGACGCTTCGCGGAACGCGCGCTGCAGCGCCTGGAGGCCTTCCCGGATCGGTCCCGCGTGCGGTCCGAGGTACTCGATGGACGCGGTCACCAGGCCGGCGAGGGCGGTGATGACCCGCCGGGCCTCGTCGAGGTCGCGGTGGGGGCTGGAGTCGGGATCGGCGTCGGAGAGGCCCAGTTTCTCGGCTGCCGAACTCATGAGCATGACCGCGGCGCGGCTGATGACCTCGACCGAGGGAACGTCGGCCAGTTCCCGGACGTCGGTATTCTGGTCACCGCCGGTCAGGGTGCCGTCGTTCGGGGTGTCATCGATGTTGTCCGTCATGCCTTAGAGGATTCCACCAGCGTCCGCCGGCGCAACGTCCCGGTATCGATTAGCTCACGACGTGCGCAAATGTTACTCTTGACGCAACGACCGCCTTCGGATTTGTCGGGGGCAGCAAGTGGAGTCCGACTCCCACCTCTGCGCGGCAGGTAAAACTGCAGTTCAGTGGTCCGGTCGCTCGGTCCGAGGCTACTCGGTTCGAGTTCCTCGAGTGTGAGGAGACGAGGGATCGGCGTGAGCCGTGAGTTCGTCTGACCGGTCGACATCGGGCCCCGCATGGTGAGAGTCATTCACCGCAGCGGGGCTTTTTTGTTGGGAATCCGGGCGTACGGGCTGCTGGCGGTCTCGAGACAAGACCGTTCAACCTAGGAGGCCCCATCAGCACTGAGACCCGCATCAACGATCGCATCCGAGTTCCCGAGGTCCGCCTCGTCGGACCCGGAGGTGAACAGGTTGGCATCGTGCGTGTTGAAGATGCACTCCGCTTGGCCCTCGAGGCCGATCTCGACCTGGTCGAGGTGGCCCCCGACGCTCGCCCGCCGGTCTGCAAGATCATGGACTACGGCAAGTTCAAGTACGAGGCCGCGCAGAAGGCGCGTGAGTCGCGCAAGAACCAGCAGCTCACGGTCATCAAGGAGCAGAAGCTCCGCCCCAAGATCGACGATCACGACTACGAGACGAAGAAGCGCAACGTCGTGCGCTTCCTCGAAGCCGGATCCAAGGTCAAGGTCACGATCATGTTCCGCGGACGTGAGCAGTCGCGTCCGGAGCTCGGATTCCGGCTGCTGCAGCGTCTCGGTGCAGACGTGGCGGATCTCGGGTTCGTGGAGACGTCCGCCAAGCAGGACGGTCGAAACATGACGATGGTGCTCGCTCCGCACAAGGGCGCGAAGACCCGTGTGAAGGCGCAGGAAAGCGCCGCTGCGCCGCCGGCGCAGCGGGCAACTCCCGCGCCGGCCGCGCCGGCACAGGCTCCTGCGGCACCTGCGGAGCAGGCGGGCGACAGTGCGCCCGGCGAAGCGCCGACCAGCTAGTCCGACTACACCAGCACGACCCGGATCACCGTCCGGATACAGAGAACTGAGGACTCCATGCCCAAGTCGAAGACCCACAGCGGCACCGCGAAGCGATTCAAGGTGTCCGGCAGCGGAAAGATCCTGCGCCAGAAGGCCGGTCGCCGCCACCTGCTCGAGCACAAGGCCACGAAGGTGACCCGTCGCCTCGATGGCGTGGCTGTCGTCAGCAAGGCTGACACTCCTCGCATCAAGCGCCTGCTCGACATCTGAGTCGACACCCTTTTACTGACCACCCGGGGCAGCTCACCGCCCCAAGATTGACAGGATTTTTCAGTGGCACGCGTAAAGAGGGCGGTAAACGCCCAGAAGAAGCGTCGTTCGATTCTCGAAGCCTCCAGCGGCTACCGCGGACAGCGCTCGCGCCTGTACCGCAAGGCGAAGGAACAGCAGCTCCACTCGCTGACCTACGCCTACCGTGACCGTCGCGCGCGCAAGGGTGACTTCCGCAAGCTGTGGATCACGCGTATCAACGCTGCTGCACGGGCGAACGACATCACGTACAACCGGCTGATCCAGGGTCTGCGTCTGGCCGAGATCGAGGTCGACCGCAAGAACCTCGCCGAGCTGGCCGTTTCCGACGCGGCGGCATTCGCCGGCCTCGTGGCCCTCGCCAAGGCGGCGCTCCCGGCCGACGTGAACGCTCCGGCCGGAGAAGCAGCCTGAGTCTCGCACCCCGGCCTTCAGAGCCTCGGAAACGACCCGTGGACCCGCTCACCGAGCGCACCCCACGGGTCGTTTCTGCTGTCAAGCTGCTGCGCACCGCGGAACGCCGCAAGGTCGGGCGCTTCCTGGTGGAGGGCGAGAACTCCGTCGGCGAGGCACTCGACACCCGCCCCGTACACGACCTCTTCTACACCGAGGACGCGGAGCAGCGGTACTCGCGGCTGATCGACCGGGCACACACGGCGGGCGTCCGTACGTCGCTGGTGACGGACCGGGCGGTCCGAGCTCTCAGCGACACGGTGACCCCGCCGGGTCTCGTCGCGGTGTGCGATCTCCTCGACGTTCCGCTGGCGGAGGCGATAGGCCCCGGAACTCGTCTGCTCGCGGTTCCGGTCGCGGTCGCGGAGCCCGGTAACGCGGGCACCGTCATCCGGGTCGCGGACGCGGTGGGCGCGGACGCGGCGATTCTCGCGGGCGACAGCGTCGACCCGCACAACGGCAAATGTGTTCGGGCGTCCGCCGGAAGCCTCTTCCACCTTCCCGTCGTGCGTGAACGGGACACCGCTGCGGTCCTCGACAGCATCAGCGCGGCGGGAATTCAACTGCTCGCCACGGCGGCCGACGGCGAAGTCGATCTGGACGATGCCGACGAACTGCTGGCCCGCCCCACGGCGTGGCTGTTCGGCAACGAGGCCCACGGCCTCGACGCAGCCACCTCGGCGCGAGCCGATCACCGTGTCCGGATTCCGATCCACGGTCGAGCCGAGAGCCTCAACCTGGCGACGGCGGCGTCGATCTGCCTGTATTCGAGCGCGCGGGTCCAGAACCGCAAGCGAACCGACAGCTGAAACGGCGAAAATCGGATCGCATAGGATTTGACGGCGAGCTGTTTCGGTTTCGTCGAGAGTGTTGACTGAAAGAACTTAAGGAGTGGCACCGGTCGTGGCTAAAAAAGAGGGCGCTGCCTCCACGGGGGTCGAAGGCGGCGCGGTCGATGCGAGTGCGCTCACCGAAGACGCTCTGACTGCGGCGGCGGAGAGCGCCGAGAAGGCGTTCGCGTCGGCGGCGGATCTCGACGACCTGGCGAAGGCCAAGGTCGAGCACATGGGTGACAAGTCGCCGATCGCCCTCGCCCGCCGCGGACTCGGAGCCCTCCCGGGCAAGGAGAAGGCCGACGCAGGCAAGCGCGTGAACGTCGCACGCACCCGGATCAGTGCGGCGTTCGACGAGCGCCGCGCCGTCCTGCTCGCCGAGCGCGACGCGGCCGTCCTCGTGGCCGAGGCCATCGACGTGACCCTGCCGTCGCAGCGTCAGCCGGTAGGCGCCCGCCACCCGATCAGCATCATCTCCGAGCAGGTCGAGGACGTGTTCGTGGCGATGGGCTGGGAGGTCGCCGAGGGCCCGGAGGTGGAGACCGAGCACTTCAACTTCGATGCCCTCAACTTCCTGCCCGATCACCCCGCGCGGACGATGCAGGACACGTTCCACATCGCACCGGAGGGCTCGCGCCAGGTGCTCCGCACGCACACGTCGCCGGTACAGGTGCGCACGATGCTCTCGCGCGAGGTGCCGATCTACGTGGTGTGCCCGGGGCGGACGTTCCGCACCGACGAACTCGACGCGACCCACACCCCGGTCTTCTCTCAGGTGGAGGGACTCGCCGTCGACAAGGGCCTCACCATGGCCCACCTGCGCGGGACACTCGACGCGTTCGCCCGCGCCCTGTTCGGTCCCGAGACCCGCACCCGGATGCGCCCGAACTACTTCCCGTTCACGGAACCGTCCGCCGAGGTGGACGTCTGGTTCCCGAACAAGAAGGGCGGCGCAGGCTGGGTCGAGTGGGGCGGCTGCGGAATGGTCAACCCGAATGTGCTGCGCGCTTCCGGAATCGACCCCGACGTGTACACCGGGTTCGCGTTCGGCATGGGGCTCGAGCGCACACTCCAGTTCCGGAACGGGATCCCGGACATGCGCGACATCGTCGAGGGCGACGTGCGATTCACACTGCCCTTCGGTGTCCAGGGCTGACCCCGCGTCACCCGGATCCCGTCCACCACAGTCACGACATTTTCACGAACGAGAGAGCTGAGCAGACGTGCGAGTAGCGCAATCCTGGCTGACCGAGATCCTGCAGCGTGCCACCCCGGACTGGGACGTCACCGCCGAGGAACTCGACGCAGGTTTCGTCCGGGTCGGGCTCGAGGTCGAGGAAGTCGACCGGCTCGAGCCCGTCGACGGCCCCCTCGTGGTCGGCAAGGTTCTCGAGATCACCGAGCTCACCGAGTTCAAGAAGCCGATCCGCTTCTGCAAGGTCGATGTGGGGGCGGCCGAGCCGCAGGGCATCGTGTGCGGCGCCCGGAACTTCGACGTAGGCGACCTCGTGGTGGTCGCACTCCCCGGCGCAGTCCTTCCCGGTGGTTTCGCCATCGCGTCCCGCAAGACGTATGGGCAGGTCTCCGACGGGATGATCTGCTCGGTGGCCGAACTCGGCATCGGCAAGGACCACTCGGGCATCCTCGTCCTCGAGCCGGGCACCGCGCTCCCCGGCGCGGACGCCAACGAGTTGATGGGCCTGCACGACACGGTCATCGAACTCAACATCACCCCGGACCGCGGCTACTGCTTCTCCGTCCGCGGGCTCACCCGTGAACTGGCGTGCGGGTTCGACCTCGACTTCGCCGACCCGGCGTCGGTGGCGCCGTACCCTGCGGAGGGGGAGGCGTGGCCGATCCGCGTCGAGCCGGAGTCGAAGGCGACGCGTTTCGCGGCCCGCCGGGTGACGGGTATCGATCCGAAGGCGGTCAGCCCGTGGTGGCTGCAGCGCCGGTTGCTGCTGTCGGGGGTCCGCCCGATCTCGCCGGCCGTCGATGTCACCAACTACGTTCTGCTCGAACTGGGCCAGCCGTTGCACGCGTTCGATGCCGCGAAGATCAGCGGCGAACTCGTCGTGCGCCGCGCGGTGGCGGGGGAGAAACTGACCACTCTCGACGAGACCGAGCGCGTCCTCGACCCCGAGGACGTCGTGATCGCCGACGATTCGGGCGTCCTGTCGCTGGCCGGGATCATGGGTGGCGCGTCCACCGAGGTCGGCTCGGAAACCACCGACATCCTGCTCGAGGCGGCCACCTGGGATCCGCTCGCGGTGTTCAAGACCGCGCGCAGGCACAAGCTGTCGAGTGAGGCCGGCAAGCGTTTCGAGCGTGTGGTCGACCCCGAGATCCCCGTGGCGGCACTGGACCGGGCGGCCGCGCTGCTCGTCGACATCGCCGGCGGGCGGGTCGAGCCGGCGCTCACCGACATCGGTGAGGTCACCCCGCACGAGCCCATCCACATGGACATCGACCTCCCCGACCGCGTGGCGGGTGTCGACTACCCCAACGGCACCGCTGCACGCCGGCTCACGCAGATCGGCTGCAACGTCGAGGTCGGGGTCAGCGACAGCGGACACGGTCAGCTCGTCGCCGGCCGGCCGTCGTGGCGGCCCGATCTGGTGCAGCCCGCCGACCTGGTGGAGGAGGTGCTGCGCCTCGAGGGACTCGAGAAGATTCCGTCGGTGCTGCCCGCAGCCCCCGCGGGTCGTGGGTTGACTCCGGCGCAGCGCCGCAAGCGCGCCGTCGGCCGGGCCCTGGCGTTCTCGGGATACGTCGAGATCCTGCCTCCGGTCTTCCTGCCCACGGCGATCTTCGACACGTGGGGGCTGGATCCCGAGGATCCGCGCAGGAACACCAGCAGGGTGCTCAACCCGCTCGAATCCGATCGGCCGGAACTGCCCACCACGTTGCTGCCCGGACTTCTCGAGGTCCTCGCCCGCAACGTCTCCCGCGGTCAACGCGACCTGTCGCTGTTCGGCATCGCGCAGGTCGTGCTGCCCGGTGCGGACACCAAGCCGGTCGAGGCGCTGCCGGTGGACCGGCGCCCGACCGACGAGCAGATCACGGCACTGCTGCAGTCGTTGCCGGATCAGCCGGTGCACGTGGCGGCGGTGCTCACGGGGCAGCGTGAGCCGAGCGGTCCGTGGGGCGAGGGCCGAGCGGCCGACGCCACCGACGCGTTCGCCGCCGCCCGGACGGTCGCTGCCGCTGCCGGTGTCGAACTGGAGTTCCGCGCGACGCAGTACCTGCCGTGGCACCCGGGTCGCGGCGCGGAGCTGCTCGTGAACGGTGTCGTCGTCGGACACGCGGGCGAGTTGCATCCCGCCGTGCTCGAGCGCGCCGGACTTCCCCCGCGGACGAGTGCCGTGGAGATCGATCTGGACGCCCTGCCGCTGGTGGAGAACCTGCCCGCGCCGAAGGTCTCGCCCTTCCCCGCGGTCCTTCAGGACGTGGCGGTCGTGGTCGACGCCGCGGTACCCGCTGCCGAGGTCCAGGCGGCCCTGCGGTCGGGCGGAGGGGAGCTGCTCGAGGACATCCGGCTGTTCGACGTGTTCGAAGGTGAGCAGGTCGGGGAGGGCCGGAAGTCGCTGGCGTTCGCGCTGCGATTCCGCGGCGTCGACCGCACCCTGACCGAGGACGAGGCGAGCGCCGCCCGCGACGCCGCGGTGGCTGCGGCGTCCGCTGCCGTGGGTGCCGAACTCCGCAGCTGACCCGTAGCCTGGGTGGAGGGCCCGGGACGGTGAGGAGCGGTGCGATGACCGAAGTGCGCGACGTCGTGGCGGCGGCGAGTCAGTTGACCGACGCCGAGTTCCTCCAGGTGGTGCGTGCGGTGGCCGCGGGTCGTCCGGGCCTCGGTGCGCTCCTCGCGGCAGTGGACGTGGGTGCGGCGATTCCGGCCGAGGATCCGGTGACCGCGGAGGTCGTGCCCCACATCGCACCGGATGTGCCCGAGCCGGACTACACGCCGAGTGGGGTCCCGACGTTCGACCGGGTGCGTGAGCGGATCGAGGGACGGTTCGGGACGGCGATGGGCTCCTCCGAACTCGCGCACGACAGCCCGTCGGGGCAGTCGCTGGACGAGGCGTGGGAGAAGCGGGAGAAGGCGGGTAAGGCCAAGCTCGACGAGATTCGGCGGTCGCTCGGCAAGCAGTGACCACGGATTGCGGCCCGTCGAGAGACCGCGGTGTGTATTAGCTTGCATGATGATGCATAATCAATCGTATGACTGAGCACGCGGGAAAACCGATCAGGATTGCCGTCGCCGGCGCGAGCGGATACGCCGGTGGCGAAGTGCTGCGTCTGCTGCTGGGGCACCCGTCGTATGCGGACGGTTCGCTCGTCATCGGCGCGCTCACAGCCGGCGGCAACGCCGGATCGACTCTGGGCTCGCACCATCCGCACCTGCTTCCCCTCGCCGACCGAGTGCTCGAGGACACCACCGTCGAGACGCTCGCCGGACACGACGTGGTGTTTCTCGGTCTGCCGCACGGTAATTCGGCGCAGTACGCGAAGGCGCTGCCCGAGTCCACGGTCATCATCGACTGCGGCGCCGACTTCCGGCTGACGAACGCCGAGGACTGGGAGCGGTACTACAAGAGCCCGCACGCGGGCAGCTGGCCGTACGGACTTCCGGAACTCCCGGGTGCCCGCGAGAAACTCGTCGGCGCCACCCGCATCGCCGTCCCCGGGTGCTTCCCGACGGTGTCGAGCCTGGCGATGGCTCCGGCGGTCGCGGCGGGTGTCGTCGAACCGCGGGTCACGATCGTCGCCGTCACCGGCGCCTCCGGCGCGGGACGCGCACCCAAGGCCGATCTGCTCGGCTCCGAGGTGATGGGTTCGGTTCGTGCCTACGGTGTCGGCGGCGTGCACCGCCACACCCCGGAGATCATCCAGAACCTCTCCGAACTCGCCGGTGAGCGCGTCACCGTGTCGTTCACCCCCGTGCTGGCGCCGATGCCGCGCGGCATCCTCGCCACGTGCACCGCGGCCACCACCGCGTCCGAGGACGAGGTGCGCGCGATCTACGAAAAGGCTTACGCGGACGAGCCGTTCGTGCACGTGCTGCCCCGGGGCGTGCTGCCACAGACCGGTGCCGTCGTCGGATCGAACGCGGTCCAGATCGCGGTGACGGTCGACGCCGACGCCGGTCAGATCGTCGTGGTCGCGGTGATCGACAACCTTGCGAAGGGCACCGCCGGGGGAGCGGTGCAATCGATGAATCTTGCGCTTGGACTACCCGAGACCGCCGGTCTCTCGACAGTGGGAGTTGCCCCGTGAGCAGTGACAGCACGATCGATCCGCATCCGACCCGGGAGGTCGCCGGCGGCACCCTGGTCCGAACCCAGGGAGTGTCGGGGCCCGCGGGCTTCCGCGCGGCCGGGATCAAGGCGGGTATCAAGGCGAGCGGCAACGCCGACCTGGCTCTCGTCGTCAACGAGGGACCCGAGCTTGCAGCGGCGGGCGTCTTCACCGCGAACAAGGTGAAGGCCGCCCCCGTGCTGTGGTCGCAACAGGTGCTCACCACGGGCAGGCTGCGCGCCGTCGTGCTCAATTCCGGTGGGGCCAACGCGTGCACGGGTGCAGGCGGGTTCCAGGACGCGCACAAGACGGCCGAGGAAGTGGCGTCCGCGCTGAGCAACTGGGGAACCGAGACCGGCGCCGTCGAGGTCGCGGTGTGTTCCACCGGCCTGATCGGCGACCGCCTGCCCATGGACAAGGTCCTGGCCGGGGTCACGGAGGCCGTGCACGAGCTCGCCGGGGGAATCTCGGGTGGCACCGACGCCGCGTACGCGATCATGACCACCGACACGGTGCCGAAGCAGGCCGCCCTGCACCATGCGGACAAGTGGAACGTGGGCGGAATGGCGAAGGGCGCGGGCATGCTGGCCCCCGCGCTGGCGACGATGCTGTGCGTGGTGACGACCGACGCCGTCGCGACCGCCGCGCAACTCGACGCCGCGCTGCGGGCGGCCACCCGGGTGACGTTCGACCGGCTGGACGTCGACGGCGCCACGTCGACCAACGACACGGTGCTGCTGCTCGCGTCCGGTGCGAGCAACGTGACACCGACCCAGGAAGAACTGAACGCGGCTGTGACGGCCGTCTGCGACGATCTGGCCGATCAGATGATGGCCGACGCGGAGGGCGTCACCAAGCGGGTGCGGGTCACGGTCAGCGGCGCCGTCAGCGAGGACGACGCCTTGATCGGCGCCCGGACGGTGGCGCGGGACAGCCTCGTCAAGACGGCGCTGTTCGGATCCGACCCCAACTGGGGCCGGGTGCTGGCCGCAATCGGCATCGCGCCGATCGAACTGGACCCCGACACGATCTCGGTGTCGTTCAACGGCGCCCCCGTCTGCATCGACGGCGTCGGCGCACCGGGTGCGCGGGACGTGGACCTGAGCGACATCGACATCTCCCTCGACATCGACCTCGGTCTCGGCGAACACGCGGTGACCATCCGGACCACCGACCTCTCGCACGCGTATGTCGAAGAGAACTCGGCGTATTCGTCATGACAGCGACCAGCGAGGCACTCAGCGGCATCACCGATCACCAGAAGGCGCACGTCCTGGCGGAGGCGCTGCCGTGGCTGCAGCAGTTCCGCGACAAGGTCGTCGTCGTGAAGTACGGCGGCAACGCCATGATCGACGAGGCGTTGAAGACGGCGTTTGCGGCCGACATGGCGTTCCTGCGGACGGTCGGAATTCAGCCGGTCGTCGTGCACGGCGGCGGCCCCCAGATCAATGCCATGCTCGGAAAGCTCGGCATGACAGGTGAATTCAAGGGCGGCTTCCGCGTCACCACCCCCGATGTCATGGACGTCGTCCGGATGGTGCTGTTCGGTCAGGTCGGCCGCGAACTGGTCGGATTGATCAATGCGCACGGACCGTACGCCGTCGGCATCTCCGGCGAGGACGCGCACCTGTTCACCGCCACCAAGCGCACCGTGATGGTCGAGGGCACGCCGACCGACATCGGTCTCGTCGGCGACGTCACGACGGTGAACCCGGAGGCGGTCCTCGATCTGATCCGTGCGGGCCGAATTCCCGTGGTGTCCACCATCGCCCCCGACTCGGACGGTGTGGTGCACAACATCAACGCGGACACCGCCGCCGCAGCGCTCGCCGAGGCCATCGGCGCCGAGAAGCTCGTGGTCCTCACGGATGTCGAAGGGCTGTACACGAACTGGCCGGACCGCGATTCGCTCGCCACCGAGATCGACGTGGACGCGCTCGCGCAACTGCTGCCCAGCCTCGACGCCGGCATGGTGCCGAAGATGGAGGCCTGCCTGCGCGCGGTCCGCGGCGGCGTGCCCACCGCGCACGTCATCGACGGCCGTGTCGCCCATTCCGTTCTGCTCGAACTGTTCACCGGCGAGGGCATCGGCACGATGGTCACGCCCGGCCCGACTTCACCTACCGAGGGAGTTGCCTCATGACCGGAACCCCGGAACTCCAGCAGCGCTGGTCCGGCGCTCTGATGAACACGTACGGCGTCCCCCGGGTGGCACTCACGCGCGGGCAGGGAGCGGTGCTGACCGACGCCGACGGCAAGGAGTACGTCGACTTCCTCGCCGGCATCGCCGTCAACATCCTCGGACACGCCCACCCGGCGATCATCGAGGCCGTCACCACGCAGTTGTCGACCCTCGGGCACGTGTCGAACCTGTACGCCAGCGAGCCGGCGATCGAACTGGCCGAGAAGCTGCTCTCCCATCTGGGCGCCCCCGGACGTGTCTTCCTGTGTAATTCCGGCACGGAGGCCAACGAGGCGGCGTTCAAGCTCGCGCGGGCCACGGGACGATCGAAGATCATCGCCGCGGAGAACTCCTTCCACGGCCGCACGATGGGTGCTCTCGCGCTCACCGGTCAGGCCGCCAAGCGCGCGCCGTTCGAGCCGATGCCCCCGGGCGTCGAGCACGTGCCGTACGGCGATCTCGACGCACTCGACCGCGCCGTCGACGCCGACACCGCGGCCGTGTTCCTGGAGCCGATGATGGGTGAAGGCGGTGTCGTCGTTCCGCCGGAGGGGTACCTCGCGGGCGCGCGACAGATCACCGCCGATCGCGGCGCCCTGCTCGTGCTCGACGAAGTGCAGACCGGGATCGGCCGCACGGGCTGGTTCTACGCACACCAGGCGGTCGGGATCGTGCCCGACGTCCTGACCCTCGCGAAGGGTCTCGGTGGCGGGATGCCGATCGGCGCGTGCATCGCGACCGGCGCGGCCGCGGACCTGTTCGGGCCGGGCAAGCACGGCACGACGTTCGGCGGGAACCCCGTCTGCGCGTCGGCGGCGCTCGCCGTGCTGCGGACGATCGCCGAAGACGACCTCATCTCCCGCGCCGACACGCTCGGCAAGTCGCTGTCGGCCGGGATTGAACGTCTCGGACATCCGTTGATCGACCACGTCCGCGGGGCCGGGCTGCTGCTCGGCATCGTCCTGACCCAGGACGTGGCCCCCGCGGTGGAGAACTCCGCGCGTGAGGCCGGATACCTGATCAACGCCGCACAACCGGGCGTCGTCCGGCTGGCTCCGCCCCTGGTCCTCACGGACGATCAGGCCGAAGGATTCGTCGCGGCGCTGCCCGCGATTCTCGACAACGCGCAATCGGCCGCTCAGCCGGGAAAGCAGTGACGACCGTGGTGAAACACTTTCTCCGGGACGACGACCTCACCCCTGCACAGCAGGCCGAGGTCCTCGAGCTCGCCGCCAGGCTGAAGAAGGCCCCATTCGCGGAGCGCCCGCTCGAAGGCCCCCGCGGGGTCGGCGTGATCTTCGAGAAGAATTCGACGCGTACCCGGTTCTCGTTCGAGATGGGCATCGCCCAGCTCGGCGGTCACGCGATCGTCGTCGACGGGCGCAGCACCCAGCTCGGCCGTGAGGAGACCCTGCAGGACACGGGCCGCGTCCTGTCGCGGTACGTCGACGCCGTGGTGTGGCGCACGTTCGGGCAGAAGCGGCTCGAGGCGATGGCGTCGGGCGCCGACGTCCCGATCGTCAACGCGCTGTCCGACGAGTTCCACCCGTGCCAGGTCCTGGCCGACCTGCAGACGCTCGGGGAGCGGAAGGGTTCGCTGAAGGGACTGAAGCTCACCTACCTCGGCGACGGCGCCAACAACATGGCGCACTCGCTGATGCTGGGCGGTGTGACCGCAGGCGTCGACGTGACCATCGCCAGCCCCGAGGGGTTCGCACCGCTGCCGTGGGTGGTCGAGGCCGCCCGCGCGCGGGCGGGCGAGACCGGCGCGACCATCACCCTCAGCGGTGACCCGCAGACGGCGGTCGTCGGCGCGGACGCACTCGTCACCGACACCTGGACGTCGATGGGCCAGGAGAACGACGGGCTCGACCGGGTCGGTCCCTTCCGCCCGTTCCAGATCAACGAGGCGCTCCTCGCGAAGGCCGACGCCGACGCGGTGGTCCTGCACTGCCTGCCCGCCCACCGCGGGGAGGAGATCACCGACGAGGTTCTCGACGGACCGCAGAGCGTCGTGTGGGACGAGGCGGAGAACCGGCTGCACGCGCAGAAGGCCCTGCTCGTGTGGCTGCTGGCGCAGCGAACCGGGGACCGTCCGTGAGTGCGGCACCCCCGCAGCGTGCAGGTGCGGCTCAGCCGCAGCGTGCAAATGCGGCTCAGCCGCAGCGCGCCGCCAACGCGGCGACGGCACCCACTCGGGCGGGACGGCAGGCGCGCATCGTCGCGATCCTGTCGAACAACCCCGTCCGCAGCCAGACCGAACTCGCGGCGCTGCTCGCGGCCGAGGGCATCGACGCCACCCAGGCCACGCTGTCGCGAGACCTCGAAGAACTGGGTGCCGTGAAACTTCGCGCCGCAGACGGCGGCGCCGGGGTCTACGTGGTGCCCGAGGACGGAAATCCCGTCCGCGGCGTCTCCGGCGGAACCGACCGGCTGTCGCGGTTGCTGGGGGAGTTACTGGTGTCGACCGATGCCAGTGGCAACATGGCGGTGCTGCGAACTCCCCCGGGGGCAGCGCACTATCTGGCGAGTGCACTCGATCGGGCATCATTACCTGACGTCGTGGGAACCATCGCGGGGGATGACACCATTCTCGTGGTGGCACGCGAGCCGCTGAGCGGGGCGGAACTCGCGGCCAAGATCGAATCCCTCGCCTGACAACTGAATCATCTCTACAGATCTTCAACCTAAGGAGCACAAGGACCATGGCCGATCGCGTCGTACTCGCCTACTCGGGCGGGCTGGACACCTCAGTCGCCATCAGCTGGATCGGCAAGGAGACGGGCAAGGAAGTTGTTGCTGTCGCCATCGATCTCGGCCAGGGCGGCGAGGACATGGAGGTCGTGCGTCAGCGTGCACTCGACTGCGGTGCGGTCGAGTCGGTCGTGGTGGATGCGCGCGACGAGTTCGCCGACGAATACTGCCTGCCGACCATCCAGGCCAACGCCCTCTACATGGACCGCTACCCGCTCGTGTCGGCCATCAGCCGCCCGCTGATCGTCAAGCACCTCGTCGAGGCGGCGCGCGCCCACGGCGGCACCACGGTCGCGCACGGCTGCACCGGCAAGGGCAACGACCAGGTCCGGTTCGAGGTCGGCTTCGGATCGCTCGCTCCCGACCTCGACGTGATCGCACCCGTCCGCGACTACGCGTGGACCCGTGAGAAGGCGATCGCGTTCGCCGAGGAGAACGAGATCCCGATCAACGTCTCCAAGAAGTCGCCGTTCTCGATCGACCAGAACGTGTGGGGCCGCGCCGTCGAGACCGGGTTCCTCGAGGACCTGTGGAACGCGCCGACCAAGGACGTCTACGACTACACGCAGGATCCGACCGTCAACTGGCAGGCCCCGGACGAGCTGATCATCAGCTTCGAGGCCGGCCGCCCCGTCGCGATCGACGGCAGGCCGGTCAGCGTCCTCGAAGCGATCCAGGAGCTCAACCGCCGCGCCGGCGCTCAGGGCGTCGGGCGCCTCGACGTCGTCGAGGACCGTCTCGTCGGCATCAAGAGCCGTGAGATCTACGAGGCTCCGGGAGCCATGGTCCTCATCAACGCCCACCAGGAACTCGAGCACGTCACGCAGGAACGCGAGCTCGGCCGCTACAAGCGTCAGACCGAACAGCGCTGGAGCGAGCTGGTGTACGACGGCCTCTGGTTCTCCCCGCTGAAGGTCGCGCTGGACACGTTCATCGAGAAGACGCAGGAACGCGTCTCCGGCGACATCCGGCTGGTGCTGCACGGCGGCGCGATCATCGTCAACGGCCGCCGCAGCAACCAGTCCCTGTACGACTTCAACCTGGCCACCTACGACGAGGGCGACACGTTCGACCAGTCCTACGCAAAGGGATTCGTGCAGATCCACGGACTGTCCTCGAAGGTCGCGGCGAAGCGCGATCTGGGCCTCTAGGTATGAGTGCTCACGGCACCAACGAAGGAGCCCTCTGGGGCGGCCGGTTCGAGTCCGGACCGGCCGCCGCCATGGCGGCGCTGAGCAAGTCCACCCACTTCGACTGGGTGCTGGCTCCGTACGACGTGCGCGCGTCCCAGGCCCATGCCCGGGTGCTGCACAAGGCCGGCCTGCTGGCTGACGACGACCTGGCGGCGATGCTCGACGGTCTCGGCAGGCTCGCGGCCGACGTCGCGAGCGGCGAGTTCGTCCCGAGCGAATCCGACGAGGACGTGCACGGGGCGCTCGAGCGCGGCCTGATCGATCGGGTCGGTCCCGAGGTCGGGGGACGCCTGCGCGCCGGGCGTTCGCGCAACGATCAGGTGGCGACGCTGTTTCGGATGTGGCTGCGGGACGCCGTCCGCCGCGTGGCCGCGGGTGTCCTCGACGTCGTCGACGCACTCGCGACGCAGGCCGCGGCGCACCCCTCCGCGGTGATGCCGGGCAAGACTCACCTGCAGGCCGCGCAGCCGGTGCTGCTCGCGCACCACCTGCTGGCACACACGCACCCGTTGCTCCGCGACGTTCAGCGGCTGCGGGACTTCGACGTGCGGGCGGCCGTGTCGCCGTACGGTTCCGGAGCGCTGGCCGGATCGTCACTCGGACTCGATCCCGAGGCGATCGCCGCGGAGCTCGCCTTCGATTCGTCGGCCGAGAACTCGATCGACGCCACGTCGTCGCGGGACTTCGCGGCCGAGGCGGCGTTTGTGCTCGCGATGATCGGCGTCGACCTGTCGCGGATGGCCGAGGAGGTCATCCTCTGGAGCACTCCGGAATTCGGCTACATCACGCTCGCCGACGCCTGGTCGACCGGCTCGTCGATCATGCCGCAGAAGAAGAACCCGGACGTGTCCGAGCTCACCCGCGGCAAGTCCGGGCGGCTGATCGGCAACCTGACCGGTCTGCTGGCCACCCTGAAGGCGCAGCCGCTCGCGTACAACCGGGATCTGCAGGAGGACAAGGAGCCGGTCTTCGATTCGGTGGCACAGCTCGAGTTGCTGCTCCCGGCGATCACCGGACTGGTGTCCACTCTCGAATTCCACACGGACCGGATGGCGGAACTGGCACCGGCGGGCTTCACGCTGGCCACCGACATCGCCGAGTGGCTCGTTCGTCAGGGCGTCCCGTTCCGGGTCGCGCACGAGGCGGCGGGGGCGTGCGTCCGCGTTGCCGAGGCGCGGGGCGTCGGACTCGAGGATCTCACCGACGACGAACTCGCCGGGGTCGATCCGGCGCTCACTCCGGACGTGCGGGAGGTGCTCACCGTCGACGGCTCGATCGCCTCGCGTAACGCCCGCGGCGGTACAGCCGGTATCCGTGTGGCCGAACAGTTGGGCGGGGTCCGTCAGCTGTCCGAGTCGCTGCGTGAGTGGTGTCGATGACGCCCGTGTCGGACGCCCCGGATTAGGGGCTGTGTGACGCGTCGAGCGCAGTAGGGTGAGGGCGGGCGGCAGTGAGACGTGCGTCACAGTTCGAGAGTCTGGGAGAGTGTTCGTGGGACTGAATACCGAAACGGTGATGGGCCCGATCCGTCGCGTGGTGGCGACGGCGCAGAACGGGTTGGAGGTAGTTCGCCTCGGTGGACTCGAGACGGACCTCACCACGTCGCCGTTCGAGGTGGTCGAACGCGCACCGATGTATCGGCTCCGCAGGTATTTCCCCGACACCGACCCTGCCGACGCCGGGCCCCCGATCGTTCTGGTCCCGCCGATGATGATGTCGGCCGACGTCTACGACGTGACCCGCGATCAGGGCGCAGTCGGCATCCTGCACTCGATGGGGATCGACCCGTGGGTGGTCGACTTCGGATCGCCGGATTCCGAAGAGGGCGGGTGGGATCGGAATCTCGCCGACCACATCGTCGCGATCAGCGAGATCATCGACCAGGTGCGGGCGCACACCGGTCGTGACGTCTACCTGTCCGGATACTCGCAGGGCGGCATGTTCGCCTACCAGGCCGCCGCCTACCGCCGCAGTCGCAACATCGCCGGCCTCGTGACGTTCGGCAGTCCGGTCGACACGCTCGCCGGGTTGCCGTTCGGTATTCCGGCGGGGTTCGCCACCGACGCTGCCGGCTTCCTCGCCGACCACGTCTTCAACCGGCTCGCGGTCTCGGGGTGGATGGCGCGCACCGGTTTTCAGCTCCTCGATCCCGTAAAAACGCTGAAGTCGAGGCTCGACTTCCTGCGTCAGTTGCACGACCGGGAAGCGTTGTTGCCGCGGGAGCAGCAGCGGCGGTTCCTCGCGACCGAGGGCTGGGTGGCGTGGTCCGGTCCGGCTGTTGCGGAGTTGCTCAAGCAGTTCATCGTGCACAACCGCATGATGACCGGCGGGTTCGTGATCAAGGACCAGGTGGTGTCGCTCGCGGAGTTGACCTGCCCCATCCTCGCGTTCGTCGGGGAGGTCGACGACATCGGTCAGCCGTTGGCTGTCCGCGGTATCCGCCGGGCCGCCCCACGGGCGAATGTGTACGAATCAACTTTGCGGGCAGGACATTTCGGCCTCGTCGTCGGTTCGGCTGCGGCGACCCACACGTGGCCCACGACTGGGAAATGGGTGCTGTGGAACGAGGGTCTCGGCCCACGGCCCACCACTATCGAGCTCATGCGCTACGACGAACATTTCGGCAGCGAATCCGGAGTCTCCATCAGCGACCGCATCATTCACACCGTGGCGTCGGTCGCCGAGGTCGGCGTCGGTGTCGGCAAGGGGATCAGTGATTTCGCTTCGGGCGCGCTGCGGGGAACGGTGGAGCTGTCCGGCGAGGCCACGCGGGCGCTGCCGCGGCTGGCCCGGCTCGGTCAGATGCAGCCCCACACCCAGATCTCGCTCAGCCGGTTGCTGGCCGAACAGGGTCGGAAGGCGCCGGGCGGCGAGTGCTTCCTCTTCGACAATCGCGTCCATACCTACGCGGCGGTCAATCAGCGGATCGACAACGTGGTGCGCGGCCTGATCCAGGCCGGTGTCCGTCCCGCCGCTCACGTCGGCGTCGTGATGCAGACGCGCCCGAGTGCGCTCGCCGCCATCGCGGCGCTGTCCCGTCTCGGTGCCGTGGCTGTCCTCCTGCCCCCGGGCCGGGAGGTCCACACCGCGATCCGCATCGACGGTGTCGAACGCATCGTCGCCGACCCGGAGAATCTCGACGCGGCGATCGCGACCGGGATGCAGGTCCTGGTTCTGGGCGGTGGCGACCAGCGCGACCTCGACGTGGATCCCTCGGCGAACGTCGTGGACCTCGAGAAGGTCGACCCCGCCGCCGTGACACTGCCGGGCTGGTACCGGCGCGATCCCGGTCTCGCTCGTGAACTGGCATTCATCATCTGCAGTGAGTCCAACGGCCACTGGGAGACGAAACAGATCACCAACTACCGGTGGGCGCTGTCGGCGTTCGGAACGGCCTCGGCCGCCGATCTGGACCGTGGCGACACCGTGTATTGCCTTGCACCCCTGCATCATTCGTCGAGCCTACTGGCCGCGATCGGTGGTGCCGTGGCAGGTGGCTCCCGGATCGCGCTCTCACGCGGAGTCGATCCCGAGCGGTTCGCCGAGGAAGTCCACCGCTACGGGGTGACCGTGGTGAGCTACACGTGGACGATGATGCGAGAAATCCTCGACGCCGAGAACCTCGCGCTCGACGGCAGTCACCCCGTCCGGCTCTTCATCGGATCCGGAATGCCGCAGGGGTTGTGGCGTCGCACGACGGAGCGGTTCGCACCGGCGAAGGTCCTCGAGTTCTACGCGTCCACCGAGGGCGACGTGGTTCTCGCGAACGTCGCAGGCGCGAAGGTCGGGGCAAAGGGGCGCCCCCTCCCGGGGAGCGCGGAGGTCCGGCTCGCGGCCTACGACCCGATCGCCGGGCGACTGCTGGAGGACGAGCAGGGGTTCATCCGGGAATGCCAGGACGATGAGGTCGGTCTGCTCCTCGGCAGGGCGGGCGTGCACGCCGAGATGTCCGGCGGCGCGATGCGGGGGATCTTTGCCGCGGGCGACGCCTGGATTCCGACGGAGAACCTCTTCCGTCGCGACGCCGACGGGGACTACTGGCTGGTCGACCACAGGAAGACCGTCATCGCGACTTCGAGGGGAGCCGTGTTCACCCAGCCGATCGTCGATGCGCTCGTGTCCGTCGATCGCGTCGACCTCGCGGTTGCCTACGGGGTGGAGGTCGGCGGCCGGACACTGGCCGTGGCCGCGTTCACCCTCCGCGAAGGGCGGGCGCCGAGGCTGGCGGAGATCTCCGACGCCTTCGAGGTGCTTCCTCCCGCGCTGCGACCCGACATCATCCAGGTGGTGGAGGACATCCCGCTGGGGTCCTCGTACCGTCCGAACGCCGAGGCGCTGAGCGCGGCCGGACTGCCCAAGCCGGGAACCCGTGTGTGGTACGTCGATCCGGAATCGCAGCAGTACAAGCGACTGACCAAGGCGGTGGCCGCGGAGTTTCGGAACGGCTCGGCCGGGGTGCCTGCCGGTGCGCGGTAACCTGACACTGCTCACCCGAACGGTTGGAGAGGACTTCCGTGGTTATTGATCCGACGTTGCTCGGCATTCTCGCGTGCCCACAGGACAAGGGTCCTCTGCTGTTGGTCGGCGACGAGCTGCTCTACAACCCTCGCCTGCGACGGGCGTATCCCATCGAGAACGGGATTCCCGTCCTCCTCATCGACGAGGCCCGGGACGTCGGCGCGGACGAGCACGAGACGCTGCTTGCCCGGGCTGCCGGCGAGGCCTGATCACACCGGACTCGGGCGAGCCCGATCACACCGGCAGAGCTTCGGTGAGGTAGCGCTGCAACGTCGGTCCGACGATCGCGACGAGGTCGTCGACGGGCAGCGACGCGAGTGGCTCGAATTCGAGGATGTACCGCGTCACCAGAACCCCGGCCATCTGGGATGCCACCAGCTGCATGCGCAGCATCCCGGTTCCCGGTGGCTCGTCGACGCGCGGTCCGAGGTCTCGGAGCACGACCTCCAGGAGGAAGGTGCGAATGAGATTGGGTTCGTTTCCCGCCATCGCGGACCGGAACGCCGCGACCACGGCGGGCTTGTGCGGCGACTCCCAGATGGAGAAGACCGCCCGGGCGAGGTGACTACCGACCTCGCCCGTCGGAATGTCGAGCACCGGAGCGATCACCTGCGTCGGATCCACGGGAATGTCGACCGAGGCGAGGAACAGATCTCGTTTGGTTCCGAAGTAGTGGTGGATCAGGGCGGAGTCGACGCCGGCACCGGTGGCCACGGAGCGCACGCTGGTTTTGTCGAAGCCGTTCTGTGCAAACAGTTTCCGTGCACTCGCCAGGATTCGTGACCGTGTGTCCGGGTTGCCCGGGCGTCGTCCCGTGCGCAGACCCGGGGTGGCGTCCGCGCCTGTCGCGGGGCCGGTCATGGTGTGCGACGCCTCAGAGTCGCGGCGCCCAGCGACAGTGCGAGGAGCGCGAAGGCGGCGACCACCGCCAGGTCGCGCCACATGAGCCCCGTCGCCCCGGTATGGGTGGCGACCTGCTGCAGCGCCTCGACCGCGTAGCTCAGCGGGAGGGCGTTGCTGATCCACTCGAGCCACGTGGGGAGCTGATCTCGCGGAACGAGCAGACCGCACAGGAAGAGCTGGGGCACCACCACCACCGGCATGAACTGCACCGCCTGGAACTCGGTGCGCGCGAAGGCGCTGCACAATAGGCCGAGGGCGACGCCGAGTATCGCGTTCAGCACGGCGATCAGCAGCACCCACGTCACGCTGCCCTCGGTGGTGAGGCCGAGGAATCCGAACGAGACGACGCAGGCGAGCGCCGCCTGCGCAGCAGCGGCCGTGGAGAACGCGGCAGCGTAGCCGCCGAGCAGGTCGAGTTTGCCCATGGGGGTCGTGAGCAGCCGTTCGAGTGTTCCCGACGTCCGTTCGCGCTGCATCGCGATCGACGTGACCAGGAACATCACGACGAACGGCAGGATGCCGAGCATCGTGATCGCGACGCGCTCGAACAGCGACAGCTGACCGGGTGGCGCCGGAACGTTCTGATACAGGAAGTACAGCAACACCATCAGCAGACTGGGTACCACCAGAATCATGGCGACGGTGCGGTGATCCGTCCGTAGTTGCGCGAGGATCCGGCCCGCAGTGGCTGCGAAGATCGTGACGTTCATCAGTTCTCGCTCCCGACATGTGATGCGCGAATGAGGTTCAGGAAGGCGTCTTCGAGGCTCGCCTCACCGGTCTGCTCCCGGAGTTCGCCCGGGGAGACCTGCGCGAGAACGTAGCCGTCGCGCATGAGGAGGAGCGAAGCGCAATGTTCGGCCTCGTCCATGACGTGGCTCGACACGAGCAGGGTGGTACCGGCGTCGGCGAGAGCGTCGAACCGTTCCCACAGTTCGACGCGCAGGAGTGGGTCCAGGCCGACGGTCGGCTCGTCGAGGACGAGGACCTCGGGGCGTGCCACCAGCGCGCAGGCGAGGCTGACCCGTCCCAGCTGTCCTCCCGACAGATCCGCCGCCTTCTGGGTTGCGAAGCGTGTCAGACCCACCGCCTCGACGGCTTCGGTGACCGCGTCCGACGGTTGGCCGTAGAGCGCGGCGAAGTAGGCCACGTTCTTCTTGACCGTGAGGTCGGCGTACACGCTGGGTGACTGGGTGACGTATCCGATGCGGCTTCGCAACGAGACCGAGCCTGCGGGGGCGCCCAGCACCGTGACCGTCCCCGATTCCACGATCTGCGTGCCGACCACGCACCGCATCAGCGTGGTCTTTCCGCAGCCGGAGGGTCCCAGGAGGCCGGTGATGGATCCGCTCGGCACCTGAACGTCGATGCCGTGCAGCACTTCGTTCCTGCCTCTTCGCACGTGCAGATCTCGGATGTCGATCACCGGGCTGCCGGTCATGGCGGGCCTCAATTCATCACTGGGTGAATTCATTGCTTGATGAATTATGCGACCGACGGGGTGGCGAAGTCAACGGTTGTGGAGAATCGGGACGTGACCATCGATCGACTTGACCGGGCGGACCCCGTCGACGCCGCGCGAATCGTTCTCGGATCCACGCTGATCGTTGGAGACGTCCGCATCCGCATCGTCGAAGTGGAGGCGTACGGCGGGGAGAAGGACGGCCCGTGGCCCGATCCGGCATCGCACTCGTACCGAGGGAGGACGCCGCGCAACGAGGTGATGTTCGGCCCGGCCGGGCACCTGTACGTCTACCGCAGCTACGGGATGCACTTTTGCATGAACGTGTCGTACGGGCCGGTCGGAAGCGCGGGCGGGGTGCTTCTCCGGGCGGGCGAAGTGCTCGACGGCTGCGCCACGGTTCAGGCGCGCCGGCCCCGCGCCACGCGACCTGCGGATTGGGCGCGCGGTCCCGGCAACCTGGGGTCCGCGACCGGCGTGACCCTCGCGGAGAACGGTGCGGCGTTGTTCGAGCACGATTCGCCGGTTCGGCTGGAGGTCGCGGAGTCGGACGGATGGGCGAGTGGCCCCCGGGTCGGCGTCAGCACGGCCGCGGACCGGCCGTGGCGCTTCTGGATTCCGGAGTCGCCGGCCGTCTCCGTGTACCGGAGGAGCCCGCGTGCGATGCCCGCCGACGAGCAGATGGGATGATCGGACCCGTGACTGAGAACATCATCGATGAACTGACCTGGCGCGGGCTCATCGCCCAATCAACCGATCTCGACGCGCTGCGTCGCGATCTCGACGCCGGACCGGTCACGCTCTATGCCGGTTTCGATCCGACCGGGCCGAGTTTGCACGCCGGCCATCTCGTGCCCCTGCTCGCGCTGAAGCGATTCCAGCGTGCGGGCAACCGCCCCGTCGTGCTGGCCGGTGGAGCGACGGGTCTGATCGGCGATCCCCGCGACGTCGGTGAGCGGACGATGAACTCCGCCGACACCGTGGCCGAATGGACCGATCGGATCCGGGGTCAGCTCGAACGTTTCGTTGACTTCGACGACTCGCCGAGCGGCGCGATCATCGAGAACAACATGAACTGGACCGGCAAGCTGTCGGCCATCGACTTCCTGCGCGACGTGGGCAAGCACTTCTCCGTCAACGTGATGCTCGCGAGAGACACCGTCAAGCGGCGCCTCGAATCCGACGGCATGTCCTACACCGAGTTCAGCTACATGCTGCTCCAGGCCAACGACTACCTGCACCTGCGGCGCAGTCACGGCTGCTCGCTGCAGGTCGGCGGATCCGACCAGTGGGGCAACATCATCGCCGGCGTCGAATTGAACCGTCGCATCGACGCCGAGTCGGTGCACGGTCTGACCGTCCCGCTCGTCACGTCGGCGGACGGCAAGAAGTTCGGGAAGTCGACCGGAGGCGGAAGCCTGTGGCTCGACCCGGAGATGACGAGCCCCTACGCGTGGTACCAGTACTTCGTGAACACCGGCGACGCCGACGTCATCAAGTACCTGCGGTGGTTCACCTTCCTCACGGCCGAGGAGTTGGCGGAACTGGAGACGGCGACGGCCGAGCGGCCGCATGCACGGGAGGCGCAGCGCCGGCTCGCCGCCGAAATGACGACTCTCGTGCACGGCGAAGCCAACACTCGTGCCGTGGAGCTCGCGAGCCAGGCGCTGTTCGGCCGCGCGGAACTGCAGGACCTGGATGAGCCGACGCTCGGTGCCGCCCTTCGGGAGGCGTCCGTCGCGGAACTTGCGCCGGGGGAGCCCGCCGGCATCGTCGACCTCCTGGTTCTCAGCGGATTGTGCGAGAGCAAGGGTGCGGCCCGCCGCACCGTGAAGGAAGGCGGCGCTTCGGTGAACAACCAGAAGGTCTCGAGTGAGGAATGGACCCCCGCACCGACCGATCTGCTGCATGGAACGTGGCTCGTGATTCGCCGTGGAAAGCGGAACTTCGCCGGCATCAAGGTGCTGTCGAACTAGCGTGCGGCGGGTCACACCGGCGTAATTCGGCGAATTCCGGTCTGGTGGCCCGCGCGCAGCGCGGGCCACCAGCGGGTTTTACATACCAGATGCCTGTGACCTGGGGATTTGACGCTCCGTTTCCCGTCGCGTAACTTATTCCAGGTCAGAGCGACACGGACACCAACCCCGACCGAGAGGCCGGGGACACGAGGTTGGACGCAGGCGCCTGAACTTCCCGAGAATACCGAACCTGGTTCGATGCTTTCGAGATGTCCTGATCGCCCCGGTTTGCGCCGGGACGCGGCAGGAGATAAGCTGGAACGGTTGCCCCGGAGCGGCTGGCGAGTGAGCCAGCGGTGATGGTGTGCACGTGTTCTTTGAGAACTCAACAGTGTGTCGATGAATGTCAGTGCCAAATGTTTTTGGTACTCCGCATCACGGATGATCAACTGGCCCTTGTGGTTTGGTTGTGAGCTGTGGTGTGGGTATGTGCTGGCTCTTCTCCTTCTTCCGTCGGAGGGGGGTCAGTGTTTGAAATGCTAGTTTGAGTTTTTGATTGCTAGTGATTTGACTCGATGTCTATGACTGATTAGAGACTCCTTTTGGGGGTTTCGAAATCTAGAGTCTTCAACGGAGAGTTTGATCCTGGCTCAGGACGAACGCTGGCGGCGTGCTTAACACATGCAAGTCGAGCGGTAAGGCCCTTCGGGGTACACGAGCGGCGAACGGGTGAGTAACACGTGGGTGATCTGCCCTGCACTTCGGGATAAGCCTGGGAAACTGGGTCTAATACCGGATATGACCTTCGGCTGCATGGCTGAGGGTGGAAAGGTTTACTGGTGCAGGATGGGCCCGCGGCCTATCAGCTTGTTGGTGGGGTAATGGCCTACCAAGGCGACGACGGGTAGCCGACCTGAGAGGGTGACCGGCCACACTGGGACTGAGACACGGCCCAGACTCCTACGGGAGGCAGCAGTGGGGAATATTGCACAATGGGCGAAAGCCTGATGCAGCGACGCCGCGTGAGGGATGACGGCCTTCGGGTTGTAAACCTCTTTCAGCAGGGACGAAGCGAAAGTGACGGTACCTGCAGAAGAAGCACCGGCCAACTACGTGCCAGCAGCCGCGGTAATACGTAGGGTGCAAGCGTTGTCCGGAATTACTGGGCGTAAAGAGCTCGTAGGCGGTTTGTCGCGTCGTCTGTGAAAACTCGAGGCTCAACCTCGAGCTTGCAGGCGATACGGGCAGACTTGAGTACTGCAGGGGAGACTGGAATTCCTGGTGTAGCGGTGAAATGCGCAGATATCAGGAGGAACACCGGTGGCGAAGGCGGGTCTCTGGGCAGTAACTGACGCTGAGGAGCGAAAGCGTGGGTAGCGAACAGGATTAGATACCCTGGTAGTCCACGCCGTAAACGGTGGGCGCTAGGTGTGGGTTTCCTTCCACGGGATCCGTGCCGTAGCTAACGCATTAAGCGCCCCGCCTGGGGAGTACGGCCGCAAGGCTAAAACTCAAAGGAATTGACGGGGGCCCGCACAAGCGGCGGAGCATGTGGATTAATTCGATGCAACGCGAAGAACCTTACCTGGGTTTGACATATACCGGAAAGCCGTAGAGATACGGCCCCCCTTGTGGTCGGTATACAGGTGGTGCATGGCTGTCGTCAGCTCGTGTCGTGAGATGTTGGGTTAAGTCCCGCAACGAGCGCAACCCTTGTCTTATGTTGCCAGCACGTAATGGTGGGGACTCGTAAGAGACTGCCGGGGTCAACTCGGAGGAAGGTGGGGACGACGTCAAGTCATCATGCCCCTTATGTCCAGGGCTTCACACATGCTACAATGGCCAGTACAGAGGGCTGCGAGACCGTGAGGTGGAGCGAATCCCTTAAAGCTGGTCTCAGTTCGGATCGGGGTCTGCAACTCGACCCCGTGAAGTCGGAGTCGCTAGTAATCGCAGATCAGCAACGCTGCGGTGAATACGTTCCCGGGCCTTGTACACACCGCCCGTCACGTCATGAAAGTCGGTAACACCCGAAGCCGGTGGCCTAACCCCTTGTGGGAGGGAGCCGTCGAAGGTGGGATCGGCGATTGGGACGAAGTCGTAACAAGGTAGCCGTACCGGAAGGTGCGGCTGGATCACCTCCTTTCTAAGGAGCACATCTCCAGACGTGTACCACTGAACAGTCAGTGGATGATGTTCTGGCAGAGACTGTTTCGTTCCCACATGTGGAACGGCAGACGCTCATGGGTGGAACACTGACAAACATTCTTTTCACTACTGCCGGCCCGAGTGCCGGTGGGAGAAGAGTTATATCGATGCACTGTTGGGTCCTGAGAGAACACGTGAGTGTTTTTTCTAGGCAAAAACGATCCGGTTCGAATGTCAGGCAGACCGCATCATTTCGGTGGTGGGCATGGTGCTGATGGGAGTTCGAGCGGGGTGTGTTGTTTGAGAACTGCACAGTGGACGCGAGCATCTTTGTTGTAAGTAATGAAGAGCGTACGGTGGATGCCTTGGCACCAGGAGCCGATGAAGGACGTAGGAGGCTGCGATAAGCCTCGGGGAGCTGTCAACCGAGCTGAGATCCGAGGATGTCCGAATGGGGAAACCCAGCACGAGTGATGTCGTGTTACCCGCACCTGAATATATAGGGTGTGTGGAGGGAACGTGGGGAAGTGAAACATCTCAGTACCCACAGGAAGAGAAAACAATAGTGATTCCGTGAGTAGTGGCGAGCGAAAGCGGAAGAGGCTAAACCATGGATGTGTGATAGCCGGCAGGTGTTGCATTCGTGGGGTTGTGGGGTTCATCTTGTCAATGCTGCCGTGTTGGCCGACAGTAAGAAATCATTGTGTTAGTGGAAGTGGTCTGGAACGGCCTGTCGTAGAGGGTGAGAGTCCCGTACACGAAAACATGATGACTGTCGTGATGGAAACCCAAGTAGCACCGGGCCCGTGAAATCTGGTGTGAATCTGTCGGGACCACCCGATAAGCCTGAATACTCCCTGGTGACCGATAGCGGACTAGTACCGTGAGGGAAAGGTGAAAAGTACCCCGGGAGGGGAGTGAAATAGTACCTGAAACCGTGCGCTTACAATCCGTCAAAGCCTTTGCACACTTCGGTGTGGGGGGTGATGGCGTGCCTTTTGAAGAATGAGCCTGCGAGTTAGTGGCATGTCGCGAGGTTAACCCGTGTGGGGTAGCCGTAGCGAAAGCGAGTCCGAATAGGGCGTCCGTAGTGGCATGTTCTAGACCCGAAGCGGAGTGATCTACCCATGGCCAGGTTGAAGCGACGGTAAGACGTCGTGGAGGACCGAACCCACTTAGGTTGAAAACTGAGGGGATGAGCTGTGGGTAGGGGTGAAAGGCCAATCAAACTCCGTGATAGCTGGTTCTCCCCGAAATGCATTTAGGTGCAGCGTCGCGTGTTTCTCACCGGAGGTAGAGCTACTGGATGGTCTAGGGGGCCCACAAGCTTACCGAAATCAGCCAAACTCCGAATGCCGGTGAGTGAGAGCGCGGCAGTGAGACTGCGGGCGATAAGGTTCGTAGTCGAGAGGGAAACAGCCCAGATCGCCAGCTAAGGTCCCTAAGCGTGTACTAAGTGGAAAAGGATGTGGGGTCGCGAAGACAACCAGGAGGTTGGCTTAGAAGCAGCCACCCTTGAAAGAGTGCGTAATAGCTCACTGGTCAAGTGATCCTGCGCCGACAATGTAGCGGGGCTCAAGTACACCACCGAAGCTGCGGCATTCACACAATGCACCCCCTTGATTCTGCGGAGTCTTGGGCAGTGGTGTGGATGGGTAGGGGAGCGTCGTGTGGCCATGGAAGCGGCAGGGTGACCTAGCCGTGGAGGCCACACGAGTGAGAATGCAGGCATGAGTAGCGAAAGACGAGTGAGAAACTCGTCCGCCGAATGACCAAGGGTTCCTGGGCCAGGTTAATCCGCCCAGGGTGAGTCGGGACCTAAGACGAGGCCGACAGGCGTAGCCGATGGACAACGGGTTGATATTCCCGTACCCGTGTGAACGCGCCCCTGGTGAATCAGTGATACTAACCATCCTGAAGCGTCCTTACGCCCCTTCGGGGGCCCTGGATGTGGATGCATGGGACCTGATCTGGTAGTAGCCAAGCGATGGGGTGACGCAGGAAGGTAGCTGAGCCAGTCAGTGGTAATACTGGTGTAAGCCTGTAGGGCGAATGGTAGGCAAATCCGCCATTCACACAGCCTGAGAGGTGACGCATAGCCGAATGAGGCGAATTCAGTGATCCTATGCTGCCGAGAAAAGCCTCTAGCGAGCTTTCACACGGCCCGTACCCCAAACCGACACAGGTGGTCAGGTAGAGAATACTAAGGCGATCGAGATAACTATGGTTAAGGAACTCGGCAAAATGCCCCCGTAACTTCGGGAGAAGGGGGGCCTCGTCCGGTGATCACTCTTGCAGTGTGAGCTGGGTGGGGCCGCAGAGACCAGTGAGAAGCGACTGTTTACTAAAAACACAGGTCCGTGCGAAGTCGTAAGACGATGTATACGGACTGACGCCTGCCCGGTGCTGGAAGGTTAAGAGGACCGGTTAGCCAGCAATGGCGAAGCTGAGAATTTAAGCCCCAGTAAACGGCGGTGGTAACTATAACCATCCTAAGGTAGCGAAATTCCTTGTCGGGTAAGTTCCGACCTGCACGAATGGCGTAACGACTTCTCAGCTGTCTCAACCATAGACTCGGCGAAATTGCATTACGAGTAAAGATGCTCGTTACGCGCGGCAGGACGAAAAGACCCCGGGACCTTCACTACAGCTTGGTATTGGTGTTCGGTTCGGTTTGTGTAGGATAGGTGGGAGACTGTGAAGCGCTCACGCCAGTGAGTGTGGAGTCGTTGTTGAAATACCACTCTGATCGTATTGGACCTCTAACCTCGGACCATGATCTGGTTCAGGGACAGTGCCTGGTGGGTAGTTTAACTGGGGCGGTTGCCTCCCAAAATGTAACGGAGGCGCCCAAAGGTTCCCTCAGCCTGGTTGGCAATCAGGTGTCGAGTGCAAGTGCACAAGGGAGCTTGACTGTGAGACTGACAGGTCGAGCAGGGACGAAAGTCGGGACTAGTGATCCGGCACCGGCAAGTGGAAGCGGTGTCGCTCAACGGATAAAAGGTACCCCGGGGATAACAGGCTGATCTTCCCCAAGAGTCCATATCGACGGGATGGTTTGGCACCTCGATGTCGGCTCGTCGCATCCTGGGGCTGGAGTAGGTCCCAAGGGTTGGGCTGTTCGCCCATTAAAGCGGCACGCGAGCTGGGTTTAGAACGTCGTGAGACAGTTCGGTCTCTATCCGCCGCGCGCGTTAGAAACTTGAGGAAGGCTGTCCCTAGTACGAGAGGACCGGGACGGACGAACCTCTGGTGTGCCAGTTGTTCCACCAGGAGCACCGCTGGTTAGCTACGTTCGGAAGGGATAACCGCTGAAAGCATCTAAGCGGGAAGCCTGTTCCAAGATGAGGTTTCTCACCCCCTCGAGGGGGTAAGGCCCCCGGCAGACCACCGGGTTGATAGGCCAGAACTGGAAGCCAGGTAACTGGTGCAGGTGACTGGTACTAATAGGCCGAGGACTTACCACAAAGAAGCTACGCGTCCACTGTGCAGTATCTGAAACAACACACACGTTTCAGAACAGAAGAAAGAAGAACACCACCAACAACACTGTTTGTTGTGTGTCTTCGCTGATGTTCCGTGTGACAGTTTCATAGAGTTACGGCGGCCATAGCGGAGGGGAAACGCCCGGTCCCATTCCGAACCCGGAAGCTAAGCCCTCCAGCGCCGATGGTACTGCACCCGACAGGGTGTGGGAGAGTAGGACACCGCCGAACATCCGTTACCGAAAGGGGACCCAATATACTGGGTCCCCTTTCGTGGTTTGTGTGAAAGGAATGACTGTGTCGGAGAGTGACGACGGACGTCGGTCCTTCCGCGGAGGCGGCGCCTCCAACAGCAATCGTGGCGGCGCCTCCAGCAGCAATCGTGGCGGCGCCTCCAGCAGCAATCGTGGCGGCGCCTCCAGCAGCGACCGTGGCGGCGTCGGCGGTTCGGGTCGTGGTGGCTCGACCGGTGGTCCCCGTCGCGATTCGCGCGACAACCGTGGCGGTGCCGGTGGTGATCGTCGCGGTGGCGGACCCCGTCGTGGTGGCGAGGGCGGCTTCGCGCCTCGCGGACGTGACGGTGACCGTCCGCAGCGGCAGCAGGCCCGTCCGGACGAACCGGATCTGCCCGAGAACGTCGAGGCCGGCGAGCTCGATCCCGCTGTGCGCCGCGACCTGCTGAGCCTGGACAAGACGAATGCGAACACGGTGGCGCGTCACCTGGTGATGGCCGGCAAGCTCGTCGACGACGATCCGCGACTTGCGCTCGCGCATGCCCGCGCCGCACGCCAGCGTGCGGGCCGAATCGCCATCGTCCGTGAGGCCGCGGGTATCACCGCGTATCACGCCGGCGAATGGGCGGAGGCGCTGTCGGAACTGCGCGCCGCTCGTCGCATGGCCGGTGGTCCCGGACTGCTCGCGGTGATGGCGGACTGCGAACGCGGACTGGGCCGCCCGGAGCGGGCAATCGAACTCGGGCGGAGCGAGGAAGCTGCTGCGCTGTCCGGTGACGAGGCAGCCGAACTGCGCATCGTGGTCGCCGGAGCGCGCATGGACCTCGGTCAGTTCGACCAGGCCGTGGTGACACTGCAGACCCCCGATCTCGACGCCTCGCGAACCGGTCCCGGTGCCGCTCGCCTGTTCTACGCGTACGCGGATGCCTTGGTGGCGGCCGGTCGCATCGAGGACGGACTCAAGTGGTTCCTCAATTCCGCCGCGGCGGATCTCGAGGGTGACACCGACGCGGAGGAGCGTGTGGCCGAGCTGACCGGAGACGATCAGTGACGGCTCTGCGCGACGGTTACGACGCACTGCTGCTCGACCTCGACGGCACCCTGTACCAGGGGCCGCAGGAAATCCCCGGTGCGCGAGGGGCTTTGGCGGCCGGGGAGCAGTCCTGCTATTACGTGACCAACAACGCCAGTCGCAGGCCGGGTGAGGTCGCGGAACACCTCACGGAACTCGGTTTCGACGCTGACGAGTCGACGGTGGTGACGAGTTCACAGACCGCGGCCAGGCTGCTCGCGGAGAACGTCGCCCCCGGTTCGCCGGTGCTCATCGTGGGCACCGAAGCGCTCGCCGACGAAATCCGACACGTCGGACTGCGTCCGGTGCGGTCGTTCGAGGACGCGCCCGCGGCTGTCGTCCAAGGACATTCGCCGACGACGGACTGGGCGATACTCGCCGAGGCGACCCTCGCGATCCGGGCCGGCGCGGTCTGGGTGGCGGCGAACCTGGACACGACCCTCCCCACCGAACGCGGACTCGTCCTCGGCAACGGATCGATGGTCGCAGCGCTCCGCACGGCGACGTCCCGCGAACCACTGGTGGCGGGTAAACCGGCCGCGCCGCTGATGGAAGACGCGATGCGCCGCAGCAAGTGTGTACGCCCGCTCGTCGTGGGCGACAGGCTGGACACCGACATCGAAGGCGCCAACAACGTCGGCCTCGATTCGCTGCTGGTGCTCACCGGAGTGAGCACCGCGGTCGACGTGCTGCGCGCCGCCCCGGAGCAACGGCCCACCTACCTGGCGTCCGAACTGGACGCGCTCAACCGGCCCGCCGAGGAATCCCTCATCGGCGAGGATAACCGGTGGTCCGTCGAGTTCGACGGCAGCGACCTGGTGATTGAACCGACAAGCGAATCCGCTGCGCCGGTGGATTCGGCTGCGCTGCTGCGGGCTGTGACCGCCGGCGCCTGGAAGTTCCCCGACTTCTCGCGGATCACGTCGACGACGCACACGGTGAGTGCGGTCGTCTCCGGCTGGGGTGCCTGAAACCCGGCAGGCCCGCGTTGTCCGTCACGCGATTCGCTGTATGCGTATCGGAACGCGATGGACTAGCGTTGTGCCCGATGAGCACGCCAATACCGCGCCCGGGAGCCCATCTACCTGGGCCTCCTCAGAGTGTCGACCCCGAGACGATTCACACGGAGGTCGACGGATTGTTGTTGCGGCTCGGAGCCGTCGAACCTGATCCTGACGACGAGCACGGCGTCGGGGTCATCCCGCGCAAAGCCCATCTTCTCGAGAAGGCGCACGACGTGCTGGTGGAGGCGCTTGCCACCGTGGACAAGATCTGACGTGGCCCGTCGAGCACGGGTGGATGCCGAACTCGTTCGGCGGGGACTGGCCCGGTCCCGCGAACACGCGCAAGAACTCATCGCCTCCGGCCGAGTACTGATCTCGGGAGCGGCAGCGACCAAACCGGCCACCGCAATCGAAGCGGGAACTCCGCTGCGGGTGGTCGAGGTCGACAACGAAGTGACCTGGGCATCGCGCGGGGCGCACAAACTCCTCGGTGCGCTCGAGGCGTTCGGCCCCCGCGGACTCGAGGTCGAGGCCAAGCGCTGCCTCGACGCCGGCGCGTCCACCGGCGGCTTCACCGACGTGCTGCTTCACCACGGCGCGCGAGAAGTCGTGGCGGTGGACGTCGGATACGGCCAGCTGGTGTGGCGGCTGCAGTCCGACGACCGCGTCCACGTCGTCGACCGGACCAACGTGCGATCCATCGACGCCGAGCAGATCGGCGGCCCGGTCGATCTGGTGGTCGCGGACCTCTCGTTCATCTCCCTGAAGCTCGTCCTCCCGGCGTTCGTCGCCTGCGTGGCTGACGGCGCAGATCTGATTCCGATGGTGAAGCCGCAGTTCGAGGTCGGCAAGGACCACGTGGGCTCCGGTGGTGTGGTGCGTGACCCGGAGCTGCGCGTCGCCGCGGTACTGGACGTCGCGAAGACCGCAGAGTCGCTGGGACTGCGTACCGTCGGTGCAGTGGCCAGTCCGCTGCCGGGACCGTCGGGGAACGTCGAATACTTCCTGTGGCTCCGCGCGGATGTCACACCCGGGACGGATGATGTACCGGTCGAGTCGGTTGAAGAGTTGATCCGCACCGCGGTGCAGGAGGGACCACAGTGAGCGGGGGAAGCAGCGGCGCCCAGCAACGCGAGCGGGAGATCCTGCTCGTCGCGCACCCGGGCCGCGCCGAGATCACGGAGACGGCGCGGCGCGTTGGCAAGATCTTCGAGCGGGCCGGGATCGGACTGCGCGTCCTCGTCGACGAGGTCGACAGCACCCGCATCGAACCGATGGACGGCATGGCGGCCGACGAATTCCTGGTTCCCGGGCTGGAAGTCACCATCGTGCAGGCCGGCCCGGATGCCGCCGTCGGTTGCGAGATGGTGCTCGTCCTCGGCGGAGACGGAACGTTCCTCCGGGCAGCGGAACTCGCCCAGGCCGCGTCCATTCCGGTACTGGGCATCAATCTGGGCCGCATCGGGTTCCTCGCGGAAACGGAGGCCGAGCACCTCGACGAGGCGCTCGCCCAGGTCGTGCGTCGTGAATACCGCATCGAACACCGTATGACGCTGGACGTGCTGGTCCGCGTGGACGACGAGATCATCGAACGCGGCTGGGCGCTCAACGAGGCGAGCATCGAGAACCGGTCCCGGCTCGGTGTCCTCGAGGTGGTGCTCGAGGTGGACGGCCGCCCCGTGTCGGCTTTCGGCTGCGACGGCGTCCTCATCTCCACCCCGACCGGGTCGACGGCATACGCGTTCTCGGCCGGCGGGCCCGTGGTGTGGCCGGAACTGGAGGCCCTGCTGGTGGTCCCGAGCAATGCGCACGCGCTGTTCGCGCGCCCCCTCGTGACGAGCCCGAATTCGCTGATCGCGGTCGAGACGGTGGCGGGCAGCCACGACGGCCTGGTGTTCTGTGACGGTCGCCGGACCCTCGAGCTGCCCGCGGGCGCCCGCGTCGAAGTGGTGCGTGGCAAGGAACCCGTTCGTTGGATACGACTGGATTCGGCGCCGTTCGCGGACCGGATGGTGCGAAAGTTCGAGCTGCCCGTCACCGGGTGGCGAGGAAGGAAGCCCTAGACGTGCTGGCAGAGATCAGGATCGACAACCTCGGTGTGATCTCCGAGGCGTCGGCGCAATTCCACGAAGGTTTGACGGTGCTCACCGGTGAGACCGGTGCGGGCAAGACGATGGTGGTGACGAGCCTGCACCTGCTCAGCGGTGCGCGAGCGGACGCCGGCCGGGTGCGTCTCGGCGCGCCCCGTGCCGTGGTCGAGGGCCGGTTCATGACGGACGAGGGCTCGGAGCACGTCGAACGTGCCGTGTCCCGGCTGCTCGAATCGACCGGCGCGGAGCGGGACGAGGACGGCACCATCATCGCGGTGCGGACCGTCGGCAGCGACGGACGGTCCCGCGCCCACCTCGGTGGGCGCAGCGTTCCGGCGGGCGTGCTGTCCGAGTTCACCGATCCACTGCTCACCGTTCACGGTCAGAACGATCAGCTGCGGCTCCTCCGGCCCGACCAGCAGTGCGCCGCCCTGGACAGGTTCGCGGACAAGACGGTCGGCCCGCTGCTGGCGCGGTACCGCAAGCACCGCGACGAATGGGTGACCGCACGGTCCGAACTGATCGAACGCACCGGCCGTACCCGGGAACTCGCGCAGGAGGCCGACCAACTGACGTTCGCCCTCAACGAGATCGTCGGCATCGCGCCCACTCCGGGTGAGGACGAGTCGATCGTGTCAGAGGTCCGCAGGCTCAGCGAACTCGACTCGCTGCGCTCGGCGGCCGAGGAAGCGCACGCCGCGCTCACCGGCGGCGACGACATGGACGGCGACGGTGTGGGCGCACCCGCGCTGGATCTGTTGTCCGAGGCGCGGGCCCGGATCGAATCGGCGACCGACCCCGAACTCGACGGGCTCGGACCGCGTCTCGCCGACGCGATCGCGGTGGTCACCGACGTCTCCGCCGACCTGACCACGTATCTCGCCGGGCTTCCGGCGGATCCGGGGGCACTGGACTCCTTGCTGTCGCGGCAGGCGGAACTGAAGAACCTCACCCGCAAATACGCCGCCGATGTCGACGGCGTACTGGAATGGGCAGACAACGCCCGTGCGAGGCTCGAGAAGATCGACGTGTCCTCCGATGCTCTGGCGGCGCTGACGAAGCAGGTCGAGGAGTCGGCGGCGTCCACCGCGGAGGCCGCGTCGAAGCTGACCGCGGCGCGCGTCAAGGCGGCGGCCAAACTCGCCAAGGCAGTCAGTTCCGAACTCGCAGGTCTGGCGATGGGCCGGGCCGCTCTCGAGGTGTCGGTCCGCCCCCGGATCGCCGGACCTCAGGACACGGCACCGCTCACCATCGACGGGACGGAACTGCACGCGGGATCGTCCGGCGTAGACGAAGTGGAATTTCGGCTGTCGGCGCACAGCGGCGCTCAGTCGCTGCCCATCAGCAAGAGCGCGTCCGGCGGTGAACTCTCGCGCGTGATGCTGGCCCTCGAGGTCGTGCTCGCCGGGTCCGATTCGGGCGCGACGATGGTGTTCGACGAGGTCGACGCCGGCGTCGGCGGTCGGGCCGCGGTCGAGATCGGCCGGCGGCTGGCCCGGCTCGCCCGGACACACCAGGTCATCGTCGTGACGCACCTGCCGCAGGTCGCGGCATTCGCGGACACCCACCTGGTGGTCGACAAGGTCGACGACACGGACGGGGTCGTCAGCAGCGGTGTGCACGCACTCACCGACGACGAACGGGTGGTGGAACTGGCGCGCATGCTCGCCGGACTCGACGACACCGAGACCGGTCGGGCGCACGCGGAGGAACTGTTGGCCACCGCCAACGCCGAGCGTTCCGTCTGAACCGGCCCGGCGGACCGTCAGCTGCACCCGTGGTAATGGTGTGACTGATGTGGTAAACGGTTCGGCGCGCCTCCACAGGTAGGTCCTGCTTCCGGTCCATCATCGAACTCATGAAGATGCCGGCACTGCTGTCACGTAACACCGAAACTTTGCCTGGGGTCAGCGGCATCGCCAGGGTGGATCGCAACACGGCCAAGTTGCTGCGACGCGTCGGACCCGGTGACATCGTCGTTCTCGACGAGCTCGACCTCGATCGCGGGACCGCGGACGCCCTGGTCAAGGCCGGCGTTCTCGCAGTGATCAACGCATCGCCCTCGATCTCGGGGCGTTATCCAAACCTCGGTCCGGAGGTGATCGTCGCCAACGGCATCCTCCTGGTGGATTCGGCCGGCGCCGAGATCTTCAAGAGCATCAAGGACGGCAGCAAGGTCCGGGTAAACGGGGGAGGTGTCTACTCCGGGGAACGGCGCATCGCGAAGGGCGACGAACAGACCGAGGCGGAGATCTCCGACCGGATGATCGAGGCGAAGACCGGGCTGGTCGACCACCTCGAGGCGTTCTCCGGCAACACCATCGAGTTCATCCGCACCGAGAGTCCACTGCTGATCGACGGCGTCGGAGTCCCCGACGTGGACGTCGACATGAAGGAACGGCACGTCGTGATCGTGTCCGACGGCCCGGATCACGCCTCCGACCTGAAGAACCTCAAGCCGTTCATCAAGGAGTACTCGCCGATCCTCATCGGCGTCGGGGCAGGCGCCGACGTCCTGAAGTCGGCGGGCTATCGCCCGGATCTCATCGTCGGCGACCCCGAGGACATCACGAGCGCGACGCTCAAGTCGGGCGCCGAGGTTGTACTTCCCGCCGACCAGGACGGTCACGCACCCGGTCTGTCACGGATCCAGGACCTCGGCATCGGAGCGATGACGTTCCCCGCGTCCGGATCCCCGTCCGACCTGGCGCTGCTGCTGGCCGATCATCACGGCGCGTCGCTGATCGTCACGGTCGGGAGCACTGTCTCCCTCGACGAATTCTTCGACCGCGGCCGCCGCGACAGCAACCCGTCGGCGTTCATGACCCGCCTGAAGGTCGGGCCGAAACTGGTGGACGCGAAGGCCGTGGCGACCCTGTACCGGAGCCGGGTGTCGGGCGGCGCGATCGCGCTGCTCGTACTGGCCGCACTGGTCGCGGTGATCGTGGCCCTGGTGGTGTCGAACATCGGTGGTGAGGCACTGGACTGGGCCGTCGCGACATGGAACAGCTTCGCGTTGTGGGTCCAGGGGTTCTTCAAGTGATTTCTCTGCGTCAACATGCCATTTCCATAGCGGCGATCTTCCTGGCTCTGGCAATCGGCGTGGTGATGGGTTCCGGCCTGTTGTCGAGCGGTCTCGTGTCGGGGTTGCGCGACGACAAGGCCGACCTGCAGACCGACGTGGAGAAGGCGAACGAACGCAACAACCAGCTGACCGAGCAGTTGAACTCGGCGGACGGCTTCGATTCCGCGGTCGGCGGCCGGGTGGTGGCCGACTCTCTCGCGCAACGCACCGTGATGGTCGTGACGACCCCGGATGCCGACCCCGCCGACCTCGACGGGGTCAACCGCATGATCGCGCAGGCCGGTGGATCGGTGACCGGCCGGGTGTCGTTGACCGATTCGTTCGTGGATGCCACGGGCGGTGACCGGCTGCGGACAGTCGTCAACAACGTGATCCCCGCGGGTATCACGCTGAAGACCGGGGCCGTCGACCAAGGCAGCCTGGCCGGTGACCTGCTGGGCTCGGTCCTCATGCTCGGCAAGGAGACGGGCCAGCCGCAGAGTTCCGCGCAGGAGATGGCGCTCGCCCTCGAGACCCTCCGCGGGGCGGGATTCGTCAGCTACGACGACGGTGCGGTCCAACCGGCGCAGGTCGCGGTGGTGCTGACCGGCGATCGCGACGTGGAGGACGGCGTCAGCGGCAACCGCGGTGCCGTGGTGGCCAGGTTCGCGGGTGCGCTGGATTCGCGCGGTGCCGGGGCGGTTCTCGCCGGGCGTCCGGCCTCGGCGCAGGGCAACGGTGCGGTCGCTGTGGCGCGGGCCGACGCCGCCCTCTCCGCGGCGCTGACCACGATCGACAACATCGACCGGGAAGCGGGCAAGATCACCGTCCCGCTCGCGCTGCAGGAGCAACTGAACGGCGGCGCCGGCCGGTACGGCACCGGGCCCGGCACCACCGGAGTCACCGTGGGTGCCACCCCGGCGTAGCGCGCGTCACATCACGACGGGCAATCGCGGCGCGTTGTTTCCGGGACGTACGTCAAGGTGTTACCGTGAAGTCCCGTGGGTCGGCAGGCCCCAGCATTGCTCGAACAGACCAAGCCCTGCACAGTCGTCACGGGAGCCCCTTTGCCACAGTCACGCACTCATTCGCGTACCGCTACCAAGCACATCTTCGTGAGCGGCGGCGTCGCCTCCTCACTCGGCAAGGGCCTCACAGCCTCGAGCCTCGGGCAATTGCTCACCGCGCGGGGAATGCGCGTGACCATGCAGAAACTGGATCCGTATCTCAACGTCGATCCGGGCACGATGAACCCCTTCCAGCACGGTGAGGTGTTCGTCACCGAGGACGGCGCCGAGACCGACCTCGACGTCGGTCACTACGAGCGCTTCCTCGACCGCGACCTGTCCGGTCAGGCGAATGTGACCACCGGCCAGGTGTATTCGACGGTCATCGCCAAGGAGCGGCGCGGCGAATACCTCGGCGACACCGTCCAGGTCATCCCGCACATCACGGACGAGATCAAGAGCCGGATCCTCGCCATGAGCGGACCGGACCTCCAGGGACACCGGCCCGACGTCGTCATCACGGAGATCGGTGGCACCGTCGGTGACATCGAGTCGCAGCCGTTCCTCGAGGCCGCCCGTCAGGTGCGCCACGACGTCGGTCGCGACAACGTCTTCTTCCTCCACGTCTCCCTGGTGCCGTACCTGGCGCCGTCGGGCGAGCTCAAGACGAAGCCCACCCAGCACTCGGTCGCGGCCCTGCGGAACATCGGTATCCAGCCCGACGCGCTGATCCTGCGCTGCGACCGCGAGGTTCCCCCGGCGCTGAAGAACAAGATCGCGCTCATGTGCGACGTCGACGTCGACGGCTGCATCTCGACCCCCGACGCGCCCTCGATCTACGACATCCCGAAGGTGCTGCACAGCGAGGGCCTCGACGCGTACGTGGTGCGGCAGCTGGGTCTGCCGTTCCGCGACGTGGACTGGACCGTGTGGGGCAACCTGCTCGAGCGCGTCCACCAGCCGCGCGAGACCGTGCGGATCGCCCTCGTCGGAAAGTACGTCGACCTGCCGGACGCCTACCTGTCCGTCACCGAGGCGCTGCGTGCCGGTGGGTTCGCGAACCGCTCGAAGGTGGAAATCTCCTGGGTGCCGTCCGACGCGTGTGAGACGGAGGCGGGCGCGCAGGCCGCCCTGGGCGACGTCGACGGCGTGCTGATTCCCGGTGGCTTCGGAATCCGCGGTATCGAGGGCAAGCTCGGCGCGATCAGGTACGCGCGCCACCGGAAGATCCCGCTGCTCGGACTGTGCCTCGGCCTGCAGTGCGTCGTAATCGAGGCCGCGCGCAGCGTGGGTCTCGACGACGCCAACTCCGCCGAGTTCGAGCCCGAGACCACGCACCCCGTGATCTCCACGATGGCCGACCAGGAAGACGTCATCGCCGGCGAGGCGGACCTCGGTGGCACGATGCGCCTCGGCGCGTACCCCGCCGTCCTGGCGAAGGGGTCCGTCGTCGCCCGGGCGTACGGCAGCGAAGAGGTGTCGGAGCGCCACCGTCACCGCTACGAGGTCAACAACGCGTACCGCGACCGGATCGCGAAGAGCGGACTCCGGTTCAGCGGGACCTCGCCGGACGGTCACCTCGTCGAGTTCGTCGAGTACCCGGCCGACCAGCACCCGTTCTTCGTCGCGACGCAGGCGCACCCCGAGCTGAAGAGCCGTCCGACGCGCCCGCACCCGCTGTTCGCGGCGTTCGTCGACGCGGCGTTGAAGCACAAGCTCGAAGAGCGGCTTCCCGTCGATGTGCACGGCGAGGAGCGGGCCGCCGCCGTCGCCACCGATGACGAGCTCGCCGACTCCGCCGACCGCGACGAGGTCGCGTCCGTCGACAGCGCGGGATAGGGCGAGACCGACCATGACCGACACCGGCCGGCACGAATTCGAGACTCTCGACTCGCGCGCCGTCTACAGCGGCGCGATCCTCGCCCTGCGGGTGGATCACGTCGCGATGCCGGACGGCCGGACCGCCGAACGTGAGGTCGTCGAGCACCACGGCGCCGTCGCCGTCGTGGTGCTCGACGACGAGGACCGGGTCGTCCTGATCCACCAGTACCGGCACCCGGTGGGGCGCCGGTTGTGGGAGATCCCGGCGGGCCTGCTGGACGAGCCGGGGGAGGACCCCGTCGACGCCGCCGGGCGCGAGCTGGCGGAGGAGACCGGACTCGGAGCCCGTCGCTGGTCCGTTCTCGTGGACGTCGTTCTCTCGCCCGGATTCACGGACGAGTCGGTGCGCGTGTTCCTCGCCGAGGACCTGTACGACGTGCACCGGCCCGACCCGGAGGACGAGGAAGCCGACCTCGAGATCGAGCGGATTCCACTCGACGAGGTCGTGTCGATGGTGCTGAACGGGACAATCGTGAACGCCACGGCCGTAGCCGGTGTGATGGCCCTCGCGGCCGCCCGGTCCCGGCCGGGCGGTCGCGGCGAACTCCGCGACGTGACCGCGCCCTGGGTCGATCGCCCCGACAGGTTCAGCGAGAGAAGACGCTCGCGCGCCGCCGGGGACGAGGCCGCGCGGGCATGACATGGTGATTGCGCGGCAGGTGGATTCGTACCTCGACCACCTGGCCGTCGAGCGCGGAGCTGCGCGCAACACCCTCGGTTCGTATCGCCGCGACCTCGAGCGGTACACGCAGTTCCTCGCGGACCGGGAGGTCACCGACATCGGGCGCATCCGCGAACAGGATGTCAGTGACTTCGTGATCGCTCTGCGAACCGGCGATCCGGCTCGCGAACTGCCGCCGCTGGCCGCGAGCTCGGCGGCCCGCGCCCTGATCGCGGTGCGCGGATTTCACCGCTTCGCCGCGGCCGAGGGGATGACCGCCGTCGACGTCGCCCGGGACGTGCGGCCGCCGTCGCCGGCGAAACGGCTCCCCAAATCCCTGCCGGTCAACGAGGTGCTGGCGCTGCTGGAGGCGGTCGGAGGCAGCGGACCCGCAGACGGACCGCGGGCGGTCCGCGACCGCGCGCTACTCGAGTTGCTGTACTCGACGGGCGCCCGCATCTCCGAAGCCGTCGGCCTGGACGTCGACGACGTCGACACCGAGACCCGGTCGGTGCTGCTGCGGGGCAAGGGCGGCAAGCAGCGGGTGGTGCCGGTGGGCCGGCCCGCCGTCGAATCCCTCGACGCCTACCTGATCCGGGGCCGGCCGGCACTGGCGTCACGCGGAACACCCGCGCTGTTCCTCAATGTCCGCGGCGGACGGCTGTCCCGTCAGAGTGCGTGGAAGGTGCTGCAGACCGCGGCGGACGCGGCGGGCATCTCGTCGGCGGTGTCACCGCACACACTCCGTCACTCGTTCGCGACGCACCTGCTCGACGGCGGCGCCGACGTCCGTGTCGTCCAGGAGCTGCTGGGACATGCCTCGGTGACGACCACCCAGATATATACGCTGGTGACAGTGGGTGCGCTGCGCGAGGTATGGGCCGGAGCGCACCCTCGGGCGCGGTGACGGAAAGCGTGTCGAGGGGAAAATTCACGGTACGAGGCGGTAGCGTTCGTATAACGATGTGGGATCGGCAGCGATCATCGAGAGAACAGGGGATCATCGGACCGTGGTGACACCGCAGCCGCCAGCGGCGGAGTCAGAGCACTCGCAACAGGAGGGCGACATGTTCGTGCGGCAAACCGAATCCGCAGCCTTGTTCGAGGACACTGCCGTGGTCGTGGAGGAAGAGCTCGGCCCCACGGGGCGGCCGACGCGCGAGGTGCCGGAACCGGCCCCGTTGCCCTCGCACGGCCCGGCCAAGATCATCGCGATGTGCAACCAGAAGGGTGGCGTCGGCAAGACGACGTCGACGATCAACCTGGGAGCGTCGCTGGCCGAGTTCGGCCGCCGTGTCCTGCTCGTCGACCTCGATCCCCAGGGGGCGCTGTCCGCGGGCCTCGGCGTCGCCCACCACGACCTCGAACTGACCGTCCACAATCTGCTGGTCGAACCCCGTGTCGCGATCGACGACGTCCTGATGCGGACACGTGTCGAGGGCCTCGACCTCCTGCCAAGCAACATCGACTTGTCGGCGGCGGAGATCCAGCTCGTCACCGAGGTCGGGCGGGAACAGACGCTCGGACGTGTGCTGCATCCGGTGCTCGACCGGTACGACTACGTCCTGATCGACTGCCAGCCTTCCCTCGGTCTGCTCACGGTGAACGCGCTTGCCTGCGCGGACTCGGTGATTATCCCGATGGAATGCGAGTACTTCAGCCTGCGCGGCCTGGCGCTGCTCAACGACACGGTCGAGAAGGTTCACGACCGGCTCAACCCGCGGCTCGAACTCGCCGGCATCGTCGTCACGATGTTCGACTCGCGGACCCTGCACGCGCGTGAGGTGATGGCCCGTGTGGTGGAGGTGTTCGGGGATCTCGTCTACGACACCGTGATCAACCGCACCGTGCGCTTCCCGGAGACCTCGGTGGCCGGGGAGCCGATCACCACCTGGGCGCCGAAATCGACCGGCGCCGAGGCGTACCGTGCTCTGGCACGCGAGGTCATACACCGGTCCGGCCGGTAAGTGGTGAATACGCAAGACATTTCGGCTCCACCGCAGACCGAGGGCTCGCAGACCCAGGTATCGCACGCCGAGAATCAGGCGCCCGCGGTCAAGCCCGGCTTCCGGGTGACGCTGCGGAATTTCGAGGGACCGTTCGACCTGCTCCTCACCCTGATCAACCAGCGACAGCTGGACGTCACGGAAGTCGCGTTGCACCAGGTGACGGACGACTTCATCGCCTACACCCGCACGCTGGGCGCGGAGATGGGTCTCGATCAGACCACCGAATTCCTGGTGGTCGCGGCGACGCTGCTCGACCTGAAGGCGGCCCGTCTGCTCCCCGCGGGGCAGGTGGAGGACGCCGAGGATCTCGCGCTCCTCGAGGCGCGCGACCTGCTGTTCGCCCGGCTGCTGCAGTACCGCGCGTACAAGCAGGTGGCGCAACTGTTCGGCGAGCTCGAGGCGGCCGCGCTGCGCCGGTACCCGCGGTCGGCGGCACTGGAGGACCAGTTCACCCAGTTGCTGCCGGAAGTGCTGCTCGGTGTCGACCCGCAGCGGTTCGCGGAGATCGCCGCGACCGTGTTCACACCCCGCCCGAAGCCCACCGTGGGACTGGACCATCTGCACGACATGCACGCGGTGTCGGTGCCGGAACAGGCGGCGCGGATGCTGGAACTGCTCCGCGAACGCGGGGCCGGGGAGTGGGCGACCTTCGGTGACCTGGTTTCAGAGTGCGAAGTGACCACCCTGATCGTGGCAAGATTCCTCGCGCTGCTCGAGCTGTATCGCGAGCAGTCGGTGTTGTTCGAACAGCCCGAGCCGCTCGGGGAATTGCTGGTGAGCTGGACTGGGGAGGGCACACACGCCCCGGTGACCGAGGAGGATTACGGATGAGTTCGGCCCCGTTCGACGAGTCGGACGACCAGGGCGCCGTCGACGCAGAACCCGAGCTGTCGGACACCGAACTCGAAGCTGTTCTCGAGTCGCTGCTGCTGATCGTCGACTCTCCCGCCGGAGCCGAACAGCTCGCCTCCGCGACCGGCGCTTCTGTGAATCGCATCACGGACGTGCTGAACTGCATGTCCGCCGAGCTCACCGCCCGTGGAAGCGGGATGGACCTCCGATATGCCGGTGACGGTTGGCGTCTCTACACGCGCACCGCGTACGCACCCTACGTGGAACGTCTCCTGCTCGACGGTGCCCGGTCCAGACTGACGAGGGCGGCTTTGGAAACTCTGGCAGTGGTGGCATACCGTCAACCGTTGACCCGCGCACGGATCAGTGCGGTGCGCGGCGTCAACGTGGATGGTGTGGTGCGCACACTTCTCGCTCGCGGATTGATCGCCGAAGCCGGCGTCGATCCCGATACCAACGCCACGCAGTATTCGACGACGGAGCTCTTCCTGGAACGGCTCGGCTTGGCGTCTCTCGCCGATCTTCCCGCCTTGGCCCCGCTGTTGCCGGACGTGGATCTGATAGATGACATCAGTGACAGTCTGGAATCTGACCCACGATTTGCGAGAATGAATAAGGCTACGGCTTCCACAGAAGAGTTGGACACCGGGCTGGACACCGAAGACTGACAGGGATAGTACAAAAGTGAAGAAACCCGCTCGCCGAGATGGCACACCGGATCGCAACAACAAGAAGCAGCGCCCCACCAGGTCGGAGACCGGGGGTCGCTCGGACAGGTCGGAGGCCGGAGGGCGACCGAGCCGCTCCGAGACCGATCGGCGTCCGACCAGGTCGGACGCCGTCAAGGGCAAGTCGGGCAGGCCCGACTCCGCGGCTGCGAAGAACAAACGCGGCAAGCCCAAGTCGGCCAAGCCGCAGCGCGCCCAGGCCCACGCGCCCAAGATCAGCAACGCCAAGCCGGCCCGGCACCAGTACGCCGACGCCGCCGATCGGCCCGTCGGCCCGCCGCAGGGCGACGGCATGCGACTGCAGAAGGTTCTCGCCCAGGCCGGCGTCGCGTCGCGCCGTGCGGCCGAGGAACTGATCTCGCAGGGTCGCGTCGAGGTCGACGGCCGCATCGTCATCGAGCAGGGCCTGCGCATCGACCCCGAGAACGCGGTGGTGCGCGTGGACGGGGTCCGCGTCGTGGTGCAGAAGGACCTGGTCCACCTCGCGCTGAACAAGCCCCGCGGCTGGCAGTCGACGATGTCGGACGACCTGGGTCGCCCGTGCGTCGGCGACATCGTCTCCGAGCGGGTCGCCGCAGGTCAGCGGTTGTTCCACGTCGGTCGACTGGACGCCGACACCGAGGGACTGCTGCTGCTCACCAACGACGGTGACCTGGCGCACCGGCTGATGCACCCGTCCTTCGAGGTGTCGAAGACATACCTGGCGACCGTGTCGGGTGCCCTCGAACGCGGTGTCGGCAAGAAGCTCAAGGAGGGTGTCGAGCTCGACGACGGACCGGCGAAGGTCGACACGTTTACGCTCCTCGACATCAACGAGGGCAAGTCCCTCGTCCGCGTCACCTTGCACGAAGGCCGCAAGCACATCGTGCGCCGCCTGTTCGAGGCCGTGGGACACCCCGTCATCCGGCTCGTCCGGACGGACATCGGCGCCGTCGCTCTCGGCGACCAGCGTCCCGGCACGCTCCGCGTACTCGGTCGAGGCGAGGTCGGCGGTCTCTACGGGGCGGTGGGCCTGTGAGTACGTCGTCGCTGGTCGTCGCGATGGACGGCCCGTCCGGAACCGGGAAGTCGAGCGTCTCGCGGATGCTCGCGCAGCGGCTCGATGCCCGGTACCTCGACACCGGCGCCATGTACCGGATCGCGACGCTGCATGCGTTGCGCAAGGGCGTGGACCTCACCGATCCCGCCGCGATCGCCGACGCGACCGCCGGTCTGCCGTGGTCGATCGGCACCGACCCGTCGGGCGAGCAGGTCCTGCTCGACGGTGAGGACGTGGGAGAGGAGATCCGCGGCGACGCGGTGACCAAGGCCGTCTCGGCGGTCTCCGCCGTTCCCGCCGTGCGTGAACTGCTCGTCGCGGCGCAGCGCCGTCTCGCGGGCGAGGCCGAACGGATCGTCGTCGAGGGCCGGGACATCGGCACCGTCGTGATCCCGGACGCCGACGTGAAGATCTACCTGACCGCCTCGGCGGAAGCCCGGGCCCAGCGCAGGAATGCGCAGAATCTCGCGGAAGGACGAGGCGACGACTACGCGGCCGTGCTGGCCGACGTGCAGCGTCGTGACCACCTCGACTCCACGCGCGCCGTGTCGCCGCTGCGGCCGGCCGACGATTCCGTGCTGGTCGACACCAGCGAACTCGGAATCGACGACGTGATCGGCAGGTTGCTGCTGGTGGTAAGCGAAAGAACTGGAGCAGGGCAGTGACCGAACAATTCACCACCGAGTTCGCAGGCGACGGCACCTGGAGTGAGGAATCCGACTGGGAGGTCCTGGACCTCGAAGACGGCGGCGACGGAGAGTCCCACGTCCCGGTTCCCACCCTCGCAGTGGTCGGGCGCCCGAACGTCGGCAAGTCGACGCTCGTCAACCGGATCATCGGCCGACGCGAGGCCGTGGTCGAGGACATTCCCGGTGTCACCCGGGACCGCGTCTCGTACGAGGCGAACTGGAGTGGCCGCCGCTTCATGGTGCAGGACACCGGCGGCTGGGAACCCGACGCCAAGGGCCTGCAGCAATCGGTGGCCCGGCAGGCGGAACTGGCGATGCAGACCGCGGACGCGATCCTCCTCGTCGTCGACGCCGTCGTCGGCGCCACCGCAACGGACGAGGCCGTGGCCAAGGTGCTGCGCCGGTCCAAGACCCCGGTTCTGCTGGTGGCCAACAAGGTGGACGACGGCCGCACCGAATCCGAGGTGGCCGCACTGTGGTCGCTCGGTCTCGGACAGCCGCACTCGGTGAGCGCCACGCACGGCCGCGGTACCGGCGATCTCCTCGACGAGGTGCTCGCCGCACTCCCGGAGACCCCGCGTGAAGGCATTCCTGGCGGTGGGCCGCGACGCGTGGCTCTGGTCGGGAAGCCGAACGTCGGGAAGTCGAGCCTGCTGAACAAGCTGTCGGGCGACGAGCGTTCGGTGGTCCACAACGTCGCGGGCACCACCGTCGATCCGGTCGACTCGATCGTGGAGCTCGGCGGCAGGCCGTGGCGTTTCGTGGACACCGCCGGTCTGCGCAAGCGGGTCAGCCACGCCAGCGGCGCCGAGTTCTACGCATCGCTGCGGACGAAGAGCGCCATCGAGGCCGCCGAGGTCGCGATTCTGCTGATCGACGCATCCGAGCCGATCTCGGAGCAGGACCTGCGCGTGCTGAGCATGGTGGCCGACGCCGGCCGGGCCCTCGTCATCGCGTTCAACAAGTGGGATCTCGTCGACGAGGACCGACGCCTCCAGCTCGACCGGGAAGTCGATCGGGACCTGGTGCGGGTGCCGTGGGCGCAGCGCGTCAACATCTCGGCGCAGACGGGGCGCGCGGTGCAGAAGCTCGTCCCCGCCCTGGACACCGCACTGGAGTCCTGGGACAAGCGCATTCCCACGGGCCGGCTCAATACCTGGCTCAAGGAAGTCGTCGCCGCGACGCCGCCGCCGATGCGCGGTGGCCGGCTGCCTCGCGTGATGTTCGCCACGCAGGCCGGAACACGTCCGCCGACGTTCGTGCTGTTCACGACGGGGTTCCTGGAGGCGGGCTACCGCCGGTTCCTGGAGCGGCGTCTGCGCGAGGAGTTCAATTTCGACGGCAGCCCCGTCCGCATCTCGGTGCGGGTGCGGGAAAAGCGTGAGCGGCGAAATCGTTGATCCGACAGAATGCGCTCTGACCAGGCGATTAGCGTTACGGACTGGCCCTGATGTAATCTCATCGAGCACCTGAACGAGGGTGTGGACGGGCTGTGGCGCAGCTTGGTAGCGCACTTGACTGGGGGTCAAGTGGTCGCAGGTTCAAATCCTGTCAGCCCGACCAGATGATCAGCGAAGGCGGTTTCCCGGAAACGGGAAACCGCCTTTTCTGTGTCTCCGGCCCCGCGCATTCGGGTGTCTCCGACACCGTGCGGGACTCAATCCGTGACGATGACCGGATCGCCGATCTTGGCGTTGTCGTAGAACCACCGTGCGTTCTCGGTGCTGAGATTGATGCAGCCGTGGCTGACGTTCTCGACGCCCTGCGAGTTCACCGACCATGGTGCGGCATGCACGAAGATCCCGCCCCACGTGATGCGGGTGGCGTACTCGACGTAGAGGCGGTAGCCCTCTTCGTCATCGATCGGGACGCCGTACGTCGACGAATCCATGATCATGTCGCGGAACTGCTCGATGACGGGGAACGTCCCGAGCGGTGTCTCGTATCCGGGTTTGCCCATCGACGCCGGCATGGTCTGCACGACTTGATCGTTGATGCTGACCGTGAACTGGTGCGTCGTCGTGTTCGCGACTGCGACGAGTGCGTCACCGACCTGGAACTGCGACCTCGCGCCCGCCCCCTCGACGGTCACCCGGGTGTCGGGCGGCCAGAAGTGGTCCGGGGTCCACTGCACGGTGCGGTCGTCGATCCAGGAGAACTGCCCGGGCACGGGTTTCGAGGGGGTGATCTGGACACCACGCTCGGCGAGCGCGCGATCGGACACCGGTGACGCGAACCGGACGACGACAGGATGCGCGATGCCGACGACCTGCCCGCTCGCGGGGGAGAGTGTCGGCGCGACGACCTTCCCGGTGACTGCCGGGGAATGCGCCGACGCGGTGGCGCTCACTCCGCACACGGCCAGAGCCGCGAGCACCGAGACGAGAAACAGACGTCCGACCTGCTGTGCTTTCCACATGCCGTCCAGCCCTTCAGAGACTGTGAGCGTCATTTCAGTTAACCACGGCGATATCGGACAGCGGAACCAGGGAAACTGGATGCAGTACGCGCATCACGGGGCCACGGACGACGCACCCGCCGTCACATCGGCCGCGTTTCGCCGGTCACACAGTTGACAGACCTCGACGGAAGGGCGTGACCGATGAACGAGAACGACATGCTGGCGCAGCAGTTCGAGGCCCATCGCACACACCTGCGGGCGGTGGCCTACCGGATGCTCGGCTCGATCGGCGAGGCCGAGGACGCCGTGCAGGAATCCTGGCTGCGACTGAGCCGCACCGACGCCGGCACGGTCGAGAACCTGGGCGGCTGGCTGACGACGGTAGTGGCACGGGTGTGCCTGAACATGCTGCAGTCCCGCAGGTCACGGCGGGAAGATCCCCTGGATGCGGCAGTGCCTGACCCGATCGTGACCCGGGCGGACGGCAGTGACCCCGAACACGAGGCGGTGCTCGCCGATTCGGTCGGTCTCGCGCTGCTCGTGGTCCTCGGCACGCTCACTCCTGCGGAGCGACTGGCATTCGTGCTGCACGACATGTTCGCGGTGCCCTTCGAGGACATCGCCCCGATCGTGGAGCGAACCCCGGCGGCCGCCCGGCAACTGGCCAGCCGCGCACGCCGGCGTCTGCAGGGAGCCCCCGTTCCCGACACCGATCCGGTCCGCCAGCGTGTGGTCGTCGACGCGTTCCTGGCGGCCGCGAGGAGCGGCGACTTCGACGCGCTCGTGGCCGTGCTCGATCCGGATGTCGTGCTCCGCGCCGATACCGGAGCGTTGCCGGCGGGAGCCTCCACGATGGTGCGCGGCTCGGAGACGGTCGCGGGCCGGGTCCTCGGGTTCGCCCGGCTGGCTCGATTCGCGCATCCGGCGCTCGTCAACGGTGCCGCAGGAGTGGTCGCGATCTCCGACGGGCAGCTGCTGTCGGTCATGGGCGTCACGATCCGGCGCGGCAAGATCGTCGAGATCGACATCCTCGCCGACCGCGAGCGCCTCGCCGGGCTCGTCGTCGAGAACCTCGACTGACGAGCCCACCGGGGTCAGTTCGTGCGGTGCTCGACGTCTCCGTGTGCGTTGCCGGTGCGCAGGCCGATCAGGGCCGCGGCGACGAGGAAGATGCTGCCGGTCAGCAGCGCTCGCTGGAAGCCGAGGGTGAGTGCCTCGGGCACAGGCGAATTCGCTGCGAGCAGATGCTGTGAATGTGACGTGGCGATCGCGGCGAAGATCGCGAGACCGAGTGCGCTGCCGACTTGCTGTGAGGCGTTCAGCAACGCTGCCGCGAGCCCTGCCTCGCCGGCAGGCACACCGGCGTTGGCTGCGGTCGTGACGCCGACGAAGACGGCGCCGAGACCGAACGACACGATCATCAGTCCGGGTAGTAGATCGCTGAGATAGGAGCCGTCGACGGGGATCCGGGACAGGATGTAGAGGCCGGCGGAGGCCACCAGCGCTCCCGCGACGACGACGGGACGGGTTCCGGTCCGGGTGAGCACCTGGGAGGAAATCCCGGCGACACCGACACCCAGGCAGAGCGGGAGGTAGGCCGCACCGGTCTGGACGGGGGAGTAGCCGAGAACGTTCTGCATGTAGAGAGTCAGGAAGAAGAACATCGCGATGAGACCCGCAAAGGCGATCAGCCCCGTGACATTCGCGGCGGCCAGACCTTTGACGCGGAAGATCGACAGCGGCAGCAGGGGGTGCGGGCTGCGCTGCTCGTTGATCACGAACGCCACGATCAGCACGAAGGCACCGACGAACCCGGCGATCGTGCGGGCGGTGCCCCATCCCTGGTCGGGTCCCGTCACCAGGGCGTAGACGAGCAACAGCATCCCGCCGGTGCCGAGCACACTGCCCGCGACGTCGAAGTCCGCGAACCGGGCGCGGCGCCGGTCGCCGGGAATGAGCGCGAAGACCGCCGGAAGCACGAGCGCGCACACGACAGGGTTGACGAACAGCACCCATCGCCAGCCCGGCCCCTCGGTGAGCACGCCGCCGAGAAAAACACCGACGGCGGAAGCGAGACCACCCACTCCGGCCCAGACGCCGAGCGCGGTATGCCGCTCGGGGCCGTCCTCGAACGTCGTGGTCAGAATCGACAGCGCGGCCGGAAGCATCAGTGCCGCACCGACACCCTGCGCGAGTCGCACCCCGATCAGGACTTCCGCGCTCCCGGCGAACCCGCCGATCAACGACGACAGCCCGATCACGACGGTGCCGGTGACGAGCACACGACGGCGACCGAGCAGGTCGGCCAGGCGGCCGCCGAGCAGCATGAATCCGCCGTAGGTGAGGAGGTACGCGCTCGGGACCCATTGCAGTTCCTGAACCGAGATGTCCAGGTCGCTGCGCATGTCGGGCAGGGCGATGTTGACGATGGATGCGTCGACGAAGTCGAGAAATGCCACGGCGCACAACAGCGTCAGCGTGAGTGTGCCGCGGGCGGTGGAGAGAAACGGGCGTGCCGGGGTCGATCGCCCGACCCGGGAGGTGTCGCTGACCGAGATGTCCATGTCGAAGCCTTCCTGTGCTCAGGGTCCGTGCGGGGAGACGCCGCGTTGCGCGCCGTCACTTCTATGACCGTCGGCCCGGCGGCGATGTGACCGCGCCGCGGCTGCGTCGCGAGTACTGTCGGAACCCGGCAGATCACGGAAGCGGGAGGCTGGCATGGCTGGACGGTTCGAAGGCACTGTTGTGATCAACCGCCCCGTCGAGGAAGTGTTCGAGTACCTCGCTGCCGGGGTCAACGACCGGGACTTCAGTCCCCGGGTGCAGGAGATCGTGAAGAAGACGGACGGTCCGCCGGGTGTCGGCACCATCTTCGTCAGCACCGTCAAGGACGCCGGGATGACCACGAGGCGGGAGTTCGAGATCACCGAATTCGAGGTGCCGCGGAAGATTCGCTGGGCGGAGCGTTCGAAGAATTCCATCACCGCGAAAGAGGGTGGTTACGACCTCGAACCCTCGGGCGCAGGCACCAAGGTGACGATCTTCAACGTGCTGGAGGGTCACGGAATCGGAAAGCTGATCGCACCTCTCGCCCTCCGAGCGGCCCGGAAGGACGCACCCGCTTTCGCACAGCGGATCAAGGCGGCCGCGGAAAGGTGACCTGCCCTACCGTGCCGGAATGACGAGCGCCAGTACCTGATCGACGTTGTCCGCGAGGCTGTCCGCCGCGGTGTCGTCGCCCGACAGATGCCGTGCGAGGCTCTGCTGGAACAGTCCGTCGAAGACCGCGTACATGGTGGCCGGGGCGATGGTGATCGTGCGCCCCGCCAAGTCCGCGTACCGGGACACGATGCGCCAGATCATGTTTTCGAGACTCTTGTCGATCGCCGCGACGTCTGCGCGGAACGACTCCTCGAACAGCGACTGCGAGCGCAGGTCGTACCAGAGGCGATGCATGGTGGCCTCGTCGCGGAGCGAATCCACCAGCACCCGGCCGAATCCTGCCTTCAACTCCTCGGGAGTGTGCGCTGTGGCGACCACGCCGTCGTATCGCGTGACGCACCGGGCCTTGTAGTGCCGCACGCAGTGCGTGATCAGATCGACCTTGTCGCTGAAGTAGTAGTGCAGGACGCCGTGGGAGAACTCGGAGTTCTGGGCGATCTCCCGGAGGCTGGTGCGGGCGTAGCCGAGTTCCGAGAGCGTCTGCAACGCGGCCTCGGCGAGCTGATCCCGGCGCTCGGCGAATTTGTCGACCTGGCGGCGCGAGACCCGATCGGCGTTCTTCTCGGCGACGGGTGTCACGGCATTCTTCCTGTTCGGCTCACATGGTCCAGCACGGGTCCAGCACGGTGTGCATCAGTCTAGCCCGCGTTCCTTGACGACTGTGCAACAAAAACTTGACAGTCGTCAAGAGAATTCTTGACAGTCGTCCAAACTCGAATACTCTGTGATCCACACCACATTGCGGACTCGATCTCGTGACGTGGTTTCCGCGAATCGTCTCGTACGAAGGCAGGTCGGAATGAGCGTGAGTGATCTTGCAGGACGGAAAGCGCTGGTCACCGGTGGTGCGAAGGGGTTGGGCGCCGGTATGGCTGCCGCCCTCGCCGACGCCGGTGCGGCGGTCGTGATCGGCGACGTCCTCGAGGAGGAAGGTCGCGCGACTGCCGACTCCGTCGGGAAGTCCGGTGCCGCCACCGGATTCGTGAAACTCGACGTCACCGACGACGGCAACTGGGAGCGTGCCGTCGCTGCGACCGTGGAGCAACTCGGCGGATTCGACCTCCTCGTCAACAACGCGGGCATCGAGATCTCGTCCCTCGTGGTCGACATCGACCCCGCCGACATTCGCCGGATGTGCGACGTCAACATTCTCGGTGTCGCACTCGGCCTGAAACACGGTCTGCGCGCCATGCGTCCCGGAGGCGCAGCGGGAGCGGGCGGGGCGATCGTCAACGTCTCCTCGGTGGCCGCGACGATCCCGTTCCCGGGCATCGCCGGGTACTCCGCCACCAAGTCGGCCGTCGACCGGCTGACCAGGGTCGCGGCTCAGGAGGCCGGCAAGCTGGGGTACGGCGTCCGCGTGAACTGCGTGTACCCCGGGCTGGTCGCCACGGAGATGGGACTCGGGCTGGCTGCCGACATGGAGAGGCTCGGGCTGTGGCCCAGCGCCGACGCCGCGGTCGCCGACGTGATCGGCCTGACTCCGCTCGGGAGGCTCGGCGAGGTCGCGGACATCGCCGACACCGTCGTCTTCCTGGCCTCCGACGCCGCTCGCTTCGTCACCGGGATCGGCCTGCCGGTCGACGGTGGCATGGGCATGTAACCGATCTCCCCGGACTTTTCTCCCATTCTGAAAGGCGCGTCATGACCGACAAGAAACCCGTCATCGTCTACGGAGTCTCCGGTTACACCGGGCGGCTCGTGTGTGAATACCTGCGCGAGTTCAACATTCCGTTCATCGCTGCGGGACGGGACAAGAAGCGGATCCAGGAAGTGCTCGACCGCATTCCCGGGCTGGACACCGTCGACCACGAGGTGGTCGAGGTGGAGCACACCGTCCCGGCGCTGACCGAACTGTTCAGCGGTGCACGGGTTGTCAGCAACATGGTCGGCCCGTTCATCAAGCACGGTGCCGTCGTCGTCGAGGCGGCTCTTGCCGCGGGTTGTCACTACACCGACACGACCGGTGAGCAGGACTGGGTTCTGGACGTGCAGGCGAAGTTCGGCGACAAGTTCGCGGAGAAGGGGCTGCTGCTGTCTCCGGGCGTCGCTCAGATGTACACCACGGGTGAGATCGCCGCGAACATCGCGCTGGAGACGCCGGGGTTGGACACTCTCGACATCCTGGTGTTGTGGAAGGGTTTTCCCACCTACGCGTCCACGCAGACGATCTTCACGATCCTCAAGGCCGACTGGTACTACCTGGAACAGAACCGATACCAGAAGTGGGACCCTGGTACCACATTCGAGGTCGTGGTGCCAGGACAGCACCAGATGGCCCTCGCGCTGCCGTGGGGCGGCACCTGTCATCCCGTGTGGTTCAAGGACGATCCGCGGGTGGCGAACGTGAAGGCGGCAGGCGGCGTGTTCGACCGTTCCGTGATGGAGGGTGTCGTCGCGACGCAGAAGATGGTCGAGGAGCAGATCAAGACCCTTCCCGCGGACGAGCAGGACGCGGCGCTCGCGGAGATCGCCGGCTCCGTGCAGGCGGGAATGCCGCCGAGGGAGAACCCGCGCGTCAACACGTCGCTCGACTCCGTGTACGCGTCGGGCCCGCTGGGTCGGGCGCACTGCGTCATCCACGGAAACTGCAATTACAAGCAGACGGGGCTCCTGCAGGCGTACGCCGCGTACTCCCTGCTGCAGCAACCCCCGAAGCGAACCGGTCTCGCGTCGGCGTGCCAGGCGTTCGGGCATCGCGAACTCCTGGGAGTCCTGCGCAGCTTCGGTCTCGTGATGGAGCCGGTTCTCACCGTGCAGAGCTGACCGTCCCGGCCGCGACTTCGAGGAGGACCGCACCATGCGCTTGACCGACTACCTCGACAAGGGTGCCTCGCTCGGTCCGTCGTCGCCGTGCCTGACGATGGGCGACCGGACACTGACGTACGCCGATGTCCAGGACCTGAGCCGGCGCGTCGCGGCCGGGCTGGCACGGTCGGGGATCGGCGCGGGCGACAAGGTGGCCGTCCTGTCCGGCAACGACCCGGCCGCGTTCTCCTGCGTGTTCGGGATCAGCCGGGCGGGTGCGGTGTGGTGCCCGATCAACCCGCGGAACGAGGCAGCGGAGAATCGGGACCTGCTCGACCTCTTCGACTGTCGCTGCCTGATCTTCCAGAAGGCGTTCGCGCCCCTGGTCGATCGGATCCGGCAGCAGTTGCCGCTGCTGACGACCCTTGTGTGTCTCGACGGCGACGAGGAGTACGCCCACCCGTTCGACGACTGGCTGGGCACCGAACGTCTCGACGTCGCTCCCGTCGACGACCTCGCGCTGATCGTCGGCACCGGCGGGACGACGGGGAAGCCGAAGGGGGTGATGCTCACCGGCCGGAACATCGAGACGATGTCTGCGCTGACCCTGATGAGCTACCCGTTCGACGGCAGACCGGTCTACCTCGCCCTCGCGCCGTTGACGCACGCGGCCGGTGTCCTGTGTTTCCCGATCCTCACCCTCGGCGGGCAGGTGGTCATCATGCCCGCGCCCGACCTGGGGCAGTTCCTCGCGCACATCGACCGGGACCGGGTCACCCACACCTTCCTTCCGCCGACCCTGATCTACATGCTGCTTGACCACGCAGACCTGGAGACGACGGACCTGAGTTCGCTGCAATGCTTCTGGTACGGCGCGGCGCCGATCTCGCCGACCCGGCTCGAAGAAGCGCTGACCCGCATCGGGCCGGTGATGGCCCAGCTGTTCGGGCAGAGCGAGGCGCCGATGATGATCGCGACGATGGCGCCGAAAGACCATTTCCGTGCGGACGGTTCGGTCGCGACCGCCCGGCTGAGCTCCGCGGGCAGGCCCTCCCCGCTGGTCACCGTCGCGATCATGGACGGGCAGGGGACGCTGCTACCTTCCGGTGAGCGCGGCGAAGTGGTGGTGCGCAGTTCGCTCGTCATGACGGGGTACTACAAGAATCCCGTTGCGACGCAGGAGGCGTCGGCGCACGGCTGGCATCACACGGGCGACATCGGGTACCTCGGCGAGGACAACTTCCTGTACATCGTCGACCGGGCCAAGGACATGATCATCACCGGCGGATTCAACGTTTATTCAGTCGAAGTGGAACAGGCGCTCATGGCGTACCCCGGAATCCAGGACTGCGGGGTGATCGGGCTCCCCGACGAGAAATGGGGCGAACGTGTCGTCGCCGTCGTCCAGTCCCGAGCCGGAACACCGATCGAGGCCGACGCACTCACGGCGTTCGTGAAAGCGCGCATCGGCAGCGTGAAGACCCCGAAGGACATCCTGGTCTGGCCCGATCTGCCTCGTTCCACACTGGGGAAGGTCCTCAAGAACGAGATCAGGCAGCAGCTGCTCGACTGACGGCGGGCGCGGGGTTCGAAACGCGGGGGATCGGAGCGTGGGTTTCGCCGCGACTGGCGATACTGTCGGGTGATGGTGAATGGGCACGCACTGAGCAGGGGACGGCTCGCCGACGCGCTGGCACGCTTCGAACCACGGATCGTGGACCCGACGAATCGGCGGTCCGCGGCGGTCGTGATCGCCGTGATGAACGACGGCGCCGACGGTCAGGCCGTTCCGCTGACCATGCGCCCGAGCAAGATGCGTGCGCACCCTGGGCAGTTCGCGTTGCCCGGCGGCGGAGTGGATCCGGGGGAGACCGGCGAGGACGCCGCCCGGCGCGAGCTGCACGAGGAACTCGGCCTCGACGTGGAGCCGTCCGCGGTGCTCGGCAGGCTCGACGACTACGTCACCCGCTCCGGGTACGTCATCACACCGTTCGTCGTGTGGTCGGACCAGCCGATCACGTCGCTCGTCCCCAACCGGGAGGAAGTGGCGGAAGTGTTCTCGGTGGGCGTTCCCGAGATCGACGCGGAGCCGCGCTTCGTCGAGATCCCCGAATCGTCGAAACCGGTGATCCAATGGCCGTTCCGGCGTCACCTCGTGCACGCCCCGACAGGCGCGGTCGTGTACCAGTTCCGGGAGGTCGCGCTGCACGGCAGGCACACCCGGATCGACGGTTTCGACCAGCCGGTCTTCGCCTGGCGTTAGCGAGACCACGTCGAGGGGGGCGACTAATCTCACGGTTCGTGACCTTCTTCGAGTCTCTCGCCCGCAAGCTCGACCGCACCGGTGTCGACCCCGTCGTCTGGCACGCCCCGCCGCCACCACCTCAGACGGGAGTGCTCGCGCCCAACGGCATGCTCGACGACGCGCATCGCTGGACCCTCCCCACCGGGGAAGGCCCGGAGGACGTTGTTGTCGATCACGACGGCCGGGTGGTCACCGGAGGCAACGACGGCCGGATCTGGCGGTTCGACAGCCGCGGACACGCCACCGAACTCGCGAACACCCACGGTCGGCCCCTCGGGGTCGAGATACTCGACGACGGCCGATTCCTGATCTGCGACGCCGAGCGCGGTGTGCTGCGAGTCGACGACACGGGACGCATCGACGTGCTCGCCGACGCCGCGGCCGGGCGTCCGCTCGTGGCGTGCAACAACTCGGCGGTCGGCCGGGACGGCATCGTGTACTTCACCGACTCCTCGGCGCACTTCACGATCGCCGACCACCGCTACGACCTTCTCGAGCACCGCGGGACCGGCCGCCTGCTGCGTCTGGACCCGCGGACGGGGGAGAGCGACCTCCTGGCCGAGGGACTGCAGTTCGCCAACGGCGTGGGACTGGCCTCGGACGAATCGTTCGTCCTCGTCGCCGAGACCGGCTCGTACCAGATCTCCCGCGTCGACCTGACCGGCCCGTCGCAGGGCAGAACGTCGGTGTGGGCCGCGAATCTGCCCGGCATACCGGACAACATGACGTCCCAGACGTCTGACGGCCTGTTCTGGGTGGCGCTCTACAGTCCGCGGATGCGGTTGCTCGACCTGCTCGCGCCCTACCCCACGCTGCGCATCGTCGCGGCGAACCTGCCGGAGTCGGTGCAACCGAATCCGGAGCACGCCGGCTGGGTGATCGCCCTCGATCACCGCGGCGAGATCGTGCACAGCCTGCGCGGAGGCAAGGGCAGCTATTCCCCCGTCACAGGTGTGCGGGAGCACGACGGGTGGCTGTACCTGGGAAGTCTGACCTCGGACGCCGTCGCGCGCGTCCCGGCCCCACCCCGACCGGGGCTCGCGCCGGGCGAGTGACACGGTCGGACGGACGGGACGATCGACTGAACACCAACCCGGTTGTGGAAGAGTGGCGAGAGCGGTGCGACGAGCGCCCGAAGACAGGTCCGCACTCGACGCTGGGGAGATTTTGGTGAATTCGGTGGACCGGGACACTGCGCGGTCGGACCGGATCGTGACCGTCCCGAACCTCCTGAGCGTGGTTCGACTCCTCGGCGTGCCGCTGTTCGTGTACCTGCTGCTCGTCACCCATTCCGACGGGTGGGCGCTCGCGATCCTCATGATCAGCGGCTTCACCGACTGGCTCGACGGCAAGCTCGCGCGGATCCTCGACCAGTCGTCGAAGCTGGGCGCGCTGCTCGACCCCTTCGTCGATCGCCTCTACGTCGTCACGACGCTGGTGACATTCGTCCTGCGTGGATTCATCCCGTGGTGGGTGGCGGCCATCCTGATCGGCCGCGACGCCGTTCTCGCGCTCACGCTGTTGATCTACCGACGGCGCGGTCTGCCACCCCCCGACGTGATGTACCTCGGCAAAGGTGCCACGTTCCTGCTGATGTTCGCGCTGCCGATGACCCTCGCGGCGCACGGTGACTGGAGCATCGCGACCGTGGCGCAGCCGCTCGGCGCTGCGCTCCTGATCTGGGGCACGGTGCTGTACGTGTGGACCGGACTGCTCTACACCGTGAACGCGCTGACCGTCGCGCGCACCGTTCCCGTGCGAGGACCGGGCGGCGAGGAACGCGAGGTCCATTGATGAAACGGACAGATTCCGGCATTCGCAGGAATCCGGTGCCGTCCCTGCTGCGGTCTCTGATGAACGATCATCTGGACCCCGGGTACGAGGGTGCGGCCGAGGATCGTGAGCAGGGACATTCACGACAGACGCGGGTCGGTCAGCAGGTGTGGATCGCGATCGGCGCGCTGCTCGTGGGGCTCGTGCTGTCGGTCGCCTACCGGCAGGCCACCGAACGCATCCCCGGCACCGAGCAGGTGCGGTCCGAACTCCTGAGCAAAGTGCACGACGCCGAGGATCGGGCGGGCGCCCTCGCCGCCACCCGGGACACGCTGTCGACGCAGACCGACGACGCGCGCGCCACTGCGCTGGCCGGCGACGCCCGAGGTGCGGCACTGCTCGACGAGCTTCGCGGACTCGAGGGAGATGCCGGAGTCGAGGCCGTGCACGGTCCCGGCCTGACCGTGACGTTGACGGACCCCGCGGCCAAGCCCAACCTGTCCGACTCGTCCCAGCGCAGTGTCGGGGGGAAGGCCGTGGTGCTCGACCGTGACCTCCAGTCGGTGGTCAATTCGCTGTGGGCGAGCGGCGCCGAGGCCATCGCGGTCGGCGACGTGCGGATCGGCCCGTCGGTGACGATCCGCCAGGCGGGTGGCGCGATGCTCGTGGACAATCAGCCGGTGTTCTCGCCGTACGTGGTCTCGGCAATCGGCCCGCAGGGGCCGATGCAGACCGGATTCGTGGTGAGCGACGCCTATCTCAGGATGTCCAGCGTGGCGCAGTTGTACGGCATCGGCTTCGCGGTGGCGGAGGCCGATGATCTCCACCTGCCCGCCGCCCCGGCGCGGGAAGTGCGGGCAGCCCGGGAAGTGGGAACACGATGACAACGGCGGAGTCGAATGGAGGCGTCACACGAATGAAGGCAGCACTGAAGGGCGGATCCGCGATCTACGGGGTGCTCGCCCTGATCGTGGGCATCGTGCTGGGCGTGGTGTTCAGCCCGCAAGTGCCCGACGCCGTGCAGCCCTACCTGCCCATCGCCGTCGTCGCCGCGCTGGACGCGGTGTTCGGCGGATTACGCGCGTACCTCGACGAGATCTTCGACTCGAAGGTGTTCGTCGTCTCGTTCGTGTTCAACGTCCTGGTGGCGGCCCTGATCGTGTGGCTCGGTGACCAACTCGGTGTGGGAACCCAGCTGTCCACCGCGATCGTCGTCGTGCTGGGTATCCGCATCTTCGGCAACGCGGCCGCGCTCCGGCGACGTCTGTTCGGGGCGTGATCGCGACGTGAGCGGACACGAGGGCAGACACGAACTCCACGGGAACGAACCGGCGACGTCGCAGCGATCGCACGTCGTCTTCGCCCTGCTCGCCGCGCTCCTGCTCGGCGGGCTGGGAATCGCGATCGTGACGCAGGTGAAGAACACCGGGTCCGGCGACACCCTCGACTCGGCGAGCCCCGCGGATCTGCTGGTCGTCCTGGACACGCTGAACCAACGGGAGGCGGCCCTGCGGCAGGAGATCGCATCGCTGGAACAGACCTTGGCAACGTTGCAACAGAGCGGCAGCTCCGGGGCGGCGCTCGACGAGGCGCAGGCCCGGTTGACGGCGCTGTCGATCCAGGTCGGCAGCGCACCGGCCACCGGCCCCGGGGTGACGATGCGCGTCACCGACCCCAACAAGGGGGTCGGCTCCGAGGTTCTGCTCGACCTCGTGCAGGAATTGCGTGCCGCCGGTGCCGAAGCCGTCCAGATCCAGGGGGCGGACGGCCCGCCCATCCGGATCGGCGTCGACTCCTGGGTGTCCGGTTCGGCCGGCGGTGTGTCGGTGGACGGCCGGAAGGTGAACGCCCCCTACGGGGTGGTCGCCATCGGCGATCCGCCCACTCTGGCGGCGGCCCTGAACATTCCCGGCGGGGTGGTCGACACGGTCGCGCGCAGCGGCGGGCAGCTGACGATCGAACAATCGCAGCAGGTCACGATCTCCGCCTTGCGAGAGGCGAAACCTCGCCAATACGCTCAGCCCGGAAATTGATCTTCGCATCCGCCCGCGGATTGCCATCGAAAGGAAGCCACTGTGAGTGAGCTCGAAATCCCCGCCGATCGTCGGTACACCGCCGAACACGAGTGGGTCGAGCGGACGGGGCCCACGACGGTACGCGTCGGCATCACCGATTTCGCTCAGTCCCAGCTCGGCGACGTCGTGTTCGTCCAGCTTCCGGCGGTCGACGAGGCAGTGACGGCGGGCGAATCGTTCGGCGAGGTGGAATCCACCAAGAGCGTCTCCGACATCTTCGCCCCGCTGACGGCGAAAGTCGTTGCCGCCAATGCCGATCTGGACGGCAACCCGGAACTCGTGAACTCCGCGCCCTACGGGCAGGGGTGGCTGGTGGACCTCGGCGTCGACGACGAGGCGACCCTCGACGCGGCACTGGCCGAAATGCTGGACGCCGTCGGCTATGCAGACATCACGGCAGGATAATTCCCGACAACACGCGAGGCGGTAATCGGATAGTTTCGGAAGATGCCGACAGCCCGGAAAACGGGGTTGCCGGAGAAATCCGCTGTCGGAATACCGGTTCGTAATGTGCTGGCGGCCTGTCTCACTACACGCACCGGCGTGCGCAGGGTACGGTCGATGTTGAACGCATGTGCCGTGTCGGGGCGCAGGTCCGTAGTTTGAATGTGATCGTGGGAGTTTGCACAGAAGTTAATGTGCACGGGAACCGAATTATGTAGTACCGAGTGGCATTGCGTAGTCCAGCGAATCTTGCTGGATGATCGAACTAGGAGGAGAAACGGTGAGCGAGAACGGCAACGACGCGGTCTATGGGGAGACGCCGGCGGAAACCACGTCGGTCTTCCGCGCGGACTTTCTCAATGAGCTCGACAGCTCCTCGGCAACCCAGGCTCCGGAAGCCCCGGTGTCGGGTGTGGAGGGACTGCCCGCGGGCTCTGCTCTGCTCGTCGTCAAGCGTGGACCGAACGCAGGGTCGCGCTTCCTGCTCGACCAGCCGACGACGTCCGCAGGACGGCACCCCGACAGCGACATCTTCCTCGACGACGTGACCGTCAGCCGTCGTCATGCGGAGTTCCGCCAGGAGGACGACGAGTTCCAGGTGGTCGACGTCGGCAGCCTCAACGGCACCTACGTCAACCGCGAGCCGGTCGACTCGGCTGTCCTGGCGAACGGTGACGAGGTCCAGATCGGCAAGTTCCGACTGGTCTTCCTGACCGGACCCCGGACCACGGCCGGTGGCTCGCAGATCGGTGAGACGTCAGCTGGTGCGGGTAGCCAATGACCGCGGTGCGGCAGCAGCAGGCGCAATCGGGGATGTCGATCGGCTCCGTGCTGGATCGACTGCGCCCCGATTTTCCTGATGTGACGATCTCGAAGATCCGATTCCTCGAAGCCGAGGGTCTCATCAGCCCCCAGCGAACACCCTCGGGGTATCGGCGTTTCTCGATCGCCGACTGTGAACGACTGCGCTACGTCCTCACTGCGCAGCGTGATCAGTATCTGCCGCTGAAGGTCATCAAGGAGCAGCTCGAGGCCATCGACAGAGGTGTGGCCACGGTCGGCGCAGGCGATTCGTCGCCGCGCCGGCCGCGCGCGCTCACCGTGGCCCCGGGCGAGGTGTCCCCGGAGGAGTTCCGCACCGACCGCGAGGTGCGGATCTGTCGCGACGACCTGATCTCCCGGGCGGGAATCGACGAGAAGTTCCTCGGCGAACTGACCCGCGGAGGGCTGGTCGTTCCCGGGCCGGCGGGGTTCTTCGACGAGGACGCGGTGACCCTCGCGCGCACCGCGAGGGCGATGTCCGAATTCGGACTCGAGGTGCGGCACCTGAGGGCGTTCAAACTGGCGGCCGACCGCGAGGCCGGCTTGGTCGCGCAGATCGCCGGCCCCGTCGCCAAGGGCCGCGACGCCGGCGCACGTGATCGCGCCGAGGAGATGGTGCGCGAACTGGCCGCCCTGTCCCTGACGTTGCACACCTGCCTGGTGAAGTCGGCAGTCCGGGGTGCGCTCGATCGGTGAGCTGAGCTCGCCGACCGTCCCAACTTCCCAACGACGCTGCGCTCGAACGGCTGTACGGTCGAAGAGCAGACACGAATCGAATAGAATCCTGGTACGGCATTGTGTGCCGCGGACGGACCATTGCAGGGTGGAGGCAGACGCGATGAGCGAAATGCACGTGATCGGAGTTCGTGTCGAGCAGCCCCAAAACCAACCTGTTCTGCTGTTGCGTGAAACCGACGGCGAGCGGTACCTGCCCATCTGGATCGGCCAGACCGAGGCCACCGCGATCGCACTCGAACAGCAGGGCGTCGAGCCAGCGCGTCCGCTGACCCACGACCTGATAAAGAACCTGATCGAAGCCTTCGGTCGCACGCTGAAGGAAGTTCGCATCGTGGACCTGCGCGAGGGCACGTTCTACGCCGACCTCGTGTTCGACCAGAACACTCGCGTCTCGGCCCGCCCGTCCGACTCCATCGCCATCGCACTGCGAATCGGGGTACCGATCTTCGCCGAGGAGGCGGTACTCACGGAGGCCGGTCTGGTCATGCCCGACGAGCGCGAGGACGAGGTCGAGAAGTTCAAAGAATTCCTCGAGTCCGTGTCGCCGGACGATTTCAAGGCTACTGACGGCTAGATTGCACCTGCGGAAGAGCCTCGGGCGCGCAGTAACGGTTGAGGTTCTTCCGGCGCGTTGCGTTGACCCCGTCTCTTCGGAGTCATAGCGTTCGGTGCAGTGATTATCTGCCCTGCAGATTGTATCGGGCGTACGCTGAGTAGGTTCAGGGTACGGACTTGCTCGATGTCACTGGTGGCGCTTGCGCCGCTCGATGTGCTGCGGCTGTGCCGCGGACACTGGCGACGCGCGTCACAGGCGCACTGATCGTCGGGTTCAGTGCAACATGCGAGAGGGAGTAGTCAGTGGGAGATCGGCCGCAGGAGAATGCGCTGAATCTTGCGCCCGGCGACAACGTTGCCGAGTCCGAATTCAGCTCCGAGGAGATCCAACCGGGCCTCTTCCCGGACGATTCCGTGCCCGACGACCTCGTCGGATACCGCGTCCCCATCGCCTGCCAGATCGCGGGAATCACCTACCGCCAGCTCGATTACTGGGCTCGCACATCCCTCGTCGTGCCGTCCATTCGCGGCGCAGCAGGTTCGGGCAGCCAACGGCTGTACTCGTTCAAAGACATCCTCGTCCTCAAGATCGTCAAGCGTCTGCTCGACACCGGAATATCCTTGCAGAACATCCGCGTGGCCGTCGACCACCTCCGTAAGCGCGGAGTGCGGGACTTGGCCAAGATCACACTTTTCTCGGACGGGACCACGGTCTACGAGTGCACCTCGCCCGAAGAGGTCGTCGATCTGCTCCAGGGCGGGCAGGGCGTCTTCGGTATCGCGGTGAGCGGCGCCATGCGCGAACTGACCGGCACCATCGCCGATTTCCCGGCAGAGCGCGCCGACGGCGGCGCGAGCGAGCAGAGCCCCGAGGACGAACTGGCGTCGCGGCGCAAGAACCGCGCGAGCCGCAAGACGGGCTAGCCCGCATCCACCGGAGCGCGGCGCTGCCTGCGCCGTCCTCTGCAGCCGTGACATAGACTGGCTGTGCGTCGACGCCGTGCGGGAGAGTTCCGGGCACTGCAAGCACAGAAACATCGTGTGTGCGGGAGTTCGGGCGCCGAAGGAGCAACACCTCCCCGTCAATCTCTCAGGCAGACAGGACCGTGCGGGCTCCGACGTCTCTGGAAAGCGGTGGGAGCACCCACCCGCCCACGGGGAAAGGGCCGCCTTCACACGTGAACGACGGTACCGAATCTCTCAGGCGCTCGACTCGAGCAGGCGACAGAGGGGGAGGGACGTTCCGCTACGCGGGGCGTGTCCTGATCCTCCGAACTGCTTGGGAGTTGTCGTGATCGACGCTGGAAGCCGTACATTCGCCGATCGTCATGTCGGCCCGAACGCTGCGGAACTCGCGCACATTCTCGAGCTGGTCGGAGCTGATTCGCTCGACGACCTCGCGTCGAAGGCCGTCCCCGCCGTCATCCTGGACGGGGTCACGGGCGGCATCGCGGACGGGCTCGACGCGCTGCCCGCCCCGGTGTCCGAGCACGAAGCGCTCGCCGAACTGTCCGCACTCGCCGCACAGAACACCGTGGCGACGTCCATGATCGGTCTCGGCTACTACGACACCCTCACCCCGCCGGTCCTGATCCGGAACATCATCGAGAACCCGGCCTGGTACACGGCCTACACGCCGTACCAGCCCGAGATCAGCCAGGGCCGCCTCGAAGCCCTCCTCAACTTCCAGACGATGGTCGCCGACCTGACCGGCATGGAGGTCGCCAACTCGTCGATGCTGGACGAGGCCACCGCCGCCGCCGAGGCGATGACACTGCTGCGCCGCGCGAGCAAGAGCAACTCCCCGCGGTTCGTCGTTGACGCCGACCTGTTCCCGCAGACGCTGGCCGTCGTCGAGACCCGGGCCGAGCCGCTCGGCATCGAGATCGTGGTGGCCGACCTGTCCGCCGGCCTGCCGGACGGTGACTTCTTCGGCGTCCTCGCGCAGATGCCCGGCGGGTCCGGCCGCATCGTCGCCTACACCGATGTGATCGCCGCCGCCCACGAGCGCGGCGCACTGGTCGCCGTCGGGGCAGATCTGCTGGCGCTCACCCTCCTCACCCCGCCCGGCGAGATCGGGGCCGACGCCTGCTTCGGCACCACCCAGCGGTTCGGTGTCCCCATGGGCTTCGGTGGCCCGCACGCCGGCTACCTCGCCGTGCACACCAAGCACGCACGTCAACTCCCCGGGCGTCTGGTGGGCGTCTCCGTCGACGCCGACGGTGACAAGGCGTACCGGCTGGCGCTGCAGACCCGGGAGCAGCACATTCGCCGCGAGAAGGCGACGTCGAACATCTGCACCGCACAGGTGCTGCTGGCGATTCTGGCGGCCATGTACGCCAGCTACCACGGCGCCGAGGGACTGAAGGCGATCGCCCTGCGCGTCGCGAACACGGCGCACTCCCTGGCGGCCGCGCTCCGCAAGACCGGGGCGGTCGTCGTCCACGAGCACTTCTTCGACACCATTCTCGTGCGAGTCGACGGCCGGGCGGCGGACGTGGTGGCGAAGGCGAAGGACGCGGGCATCAACCTGCGGCTCGTCGACGCCGATCACGTCGCCATCGCGTGCGACGAAGCCACCACCGACGACGACGTCGCCCACGTGCTCGCGGCGTTCGGCGGCGAAGGCGCCGTGACCGAGGACGCGGGCACGTCCGTCCCCGACTCGCAGCTCCGCGGATCCGACTACCTGCAACACGAGGCGTTCACCCGGTACCGCACCGAGACGGCGATGCTGCGCTACCTGCGGGCGTTGTCCGACAAGGACATCGCACTCGACCGCAGCATGATCCCGCTCGGTTCCTGCACGATGAAACTCAATGCCACCGCCGAGATGGAGGCGATCACCTGGCCCGCGTTCGCCGGACTGCACCCGTTCGCGCCGACCGGGGACACACCGGGAATTCTCCGCATCATCAAGGACCTCGAGAACTGGCTCGTCGCCGTCACCGGCTACGACGCGGTCAGCCTGCAGCCGAATGCCGGTAGCCAGGGCGAGTACGCGGGGCTGCTCGCGATCCGCAACTACCATCTCAGCCGCGGAGACAAACACCGCGACACGTGCCTCATCCCGTCGAGCGCCCACGGCACCAACGCCGCATCCGCGGTCATGGCCGGGATGCGCGTCGAGGTCGTCGCGTGCCGCCCGAACGGTGACGTGGACCTGGACGACCTGCGGGCGAAGATCGCCGACCATGCCGAGCGTCTCGCCGCGATCATGATCACCTACCCGTCCACGCACGGTGTGTACGAGCACGAGATCGCCGACATCTGCGCTGCCGTCCACGACGCCGGCGGCCAGGTGTACGTCGACGGCGCCAACCTCAACGCCCTGGTCGGCCTGGCCCGTCCCGGCCGGTTCGGCGGCGACGTGAGCCACCTCAACCTGCACAAGACGTTCTGCATCCCGCACGGTGGCGGTGGCCCCGGTGTCGGTCCGATCGGTGTGCGGTCCCACCTCACGCCGTTCCTGCCCGGACATCCGCTCGCACCCGAACTCGGCACCGCCGGACCGATCTCGGCGGCCCCGTACGGCAGTGCGTCGATCCTCCCGATCACGTGGGCGTACATCCGGATGATGGGCGCCGTCGGGCTGCGTCGCGCAAGCCTGACCGCCATCGCCTCGGCCAACTACATCGCGCGCCGCCTGGACGAGTACTTCCCCGTCCTCTACACCGGCGAGGGGGGAATGGTGGCCCACGAGTGCATCCTCGACCTCCGGCCGATCACCAAGGACACCGGTGTGACCGTGGACGACGTCGCAAAGCGCCTCGCCGACTACGGTTTCCACGCACCGACCATGAGCTTCCCGGTGGCGGGCACCCTGATGGTGGAGCCCACCGAGAGCGAGAACCTCGAAGAGATCGACGCCTTCTGCGAGGCGATGATCGCGATCCGCGCCGAGATCGACCGCGTGGGTGCGGGGGAGTGGCCGGTGGACGACAACCCGTTGCGCGGCGCCCCCCACACGGCCGGTTGCCTCGCAGCGGAGTGGAACCACCCCTACACCCGTGAGACGGCGGTGTTCCCCCGCGGCAAGGCACGGCCGAAGGTGTGGCCGGCGGTCCGGCGCATCGACGGCGCGCACGGCGACCGCAACCTCGTGTGCTCCTGCCCGCCGATCTCCGCGTTCGAAGGCGCCTGACACCGACGATGCCCGCCCCGCTCACGCGGGGCGGGCATCGCTCGCTCAGTCCTCGCGCACCAGCTCGAGGATCGTGATCTCCGGTGGGGCGGCCACGCGCACGGGCGGACCCCACGTGCCCACACCGCGAGTGGTGTACAGAACGGTGTTCCCGATGCGGTCCAGTCCCGTCACCGACGGCTGCTGCAGCGGCACCAGATAACCCAGCGGCCACATCTGCCCGCCGTGGGTGTGCCCCGACAGTTGCAGGTCGACACCGAGGTCGGACGCTTCCAGTGCCTGCCGCGGTTCGTGCGCGAGCAGCACGACGAACGTCGACGGATCGCGTCCGGCGAGCGCGGCGGATAGATCGGGTTCGTACGGGGCGGGCGAGGAGTAGTCGTGGATGCCCGCGATGTCGAGAGTGGCGCCGCCTCGGGTGATCGTCGCGCGCTCGTTGCGCAGCGTCCGGATGCCCAGTCGGTCCCACACGTCCAGCCATCGGCCACCGTCGTCGGCGTAGAACTCGTGATTGCCGCTGACACCGAACACCCCGAGCGGGGCCTCGACGTCGCCGAGCGGTTGCAGATCGGGCGATACCTTCGCGACGGTCCCGTCGACCAGATCGCCCGCGATCGCGACGAGATCCGGCTGCTCCGCGTTCACCAATTCGACGACACGCCGAGTGAAATCCACTCCTCGCGCCGGGCCGACGTGGAGGTCGGACACGAGCGCCACACGCACACCGTCGAACTCGGCGGGGAGACGTTTCAGCGGCACCCGAACCCGCACGATCCGCGGCCGCGCGGCCTCCGACACCCCGTAGCCGGCGGCGCCGACGGCACCCACCACGACGACGGCGGTGGCGATGCGCAGGCCGCGCCGCCGTGACAGATCGACCTGTTCGCCGTTTCCGGTACCGCGCAGGCGGCCGAACAGCCGCGTCAGCAGTGACACCAGTGCGACCAGTAGAAGCCCGAGCACCAGATAGAACGTCGCGCCGAGCCACACCCAGCCCACCCACCCCGGGGGACGCGCCCATCCCTGGTCGAAGGCTTCGCCGCTGCCGACGCCGATGACCGCGAGAACCCACAGGACCACGAGGGTCACGTCGACGACCACCGGCCAGGGACGGCCGAGCCCGGTGGCCCGGACGAGTCGCCTGTGGAGCCACCAGCTGACGAGTGCGAGGAAGACCGCGAAGACCAGAAGCCTCGTCACGACAGCAGCCTGCTGATTGCGGTCGGCAAGGCCGCTCCTTCCGAGGATGCGACCTTCTCCAGCGACCCGCCGGTGCGATCGGCCAACGCCTGCAACGTGTTGAGGTCGGAATTCTCACCGATCGTCACCACGTCGATGCGCACCGGCTTCGACGTGTTCGAGGCCGCGGCGATGGCCGACAGCAAGTCCGCGCGCGCGACGGAGTCGTCGTTGGCGCCGTCGGTGACGAGCAGCACCGAGTTGGTGAGGCCCGGCGTGTATCCGTCGACCGCACTCTTGTAGGCAGCTTCGAGCGCCGTGTACGTGGAGGTTCCGGTGGCGGGTGTCGCCCTGGCGAGCCGGGCGTCGAGGGCCTGCCTGCGGGTGCCCTCGGTGAAACCGCCCGCCGAGAGCGGACCGGTCGCGACCACGGTCGTGTACGGGCGCGACCCGTCGAGTGTCGTGCTGTACTCCCACAGTCCGAGGTTCGACGAGTCCGGAGCACGGTCGACGTGGGCTGCGAGCGCTGCCGTCGTGTTCGCCAGGCGCGTCGCCGTTCCCTCGCGCTCACCCATCGAGCTGGAAACATCGAGCAGGACGGTGGAGGCGCGGGGCGTGATCGGATTCCGGATCACGTGCATCAGCTCGGCCGCAGCCGCCGCATCCGCGGGAACCAGGGTGGATTCGAAACCGGGAAAGGCCAGCGTGGTGTCGTCGGGGCGGGCAAGTCCCTCGACCCGGAACCCGGCGTCGGCCAGGACCTGCGCCTGTTCGGGTCGACGGACGAACTCCGCGAACTGCGCGGCGGCGCGGCTCTGCGTTTCGTCGACGGCCGGGCCCGCGAGGACGGCCGCCGGATGATCTGCCACGGGTGTCGGGCCTTTCGGCATCGATGTGGTGATGTCGGCTCCGGGTGCGTCGCGCAGGGCCTGGTAGACCTGCTGTTCGGTAGCCGCGACCGCGTGGATGTCGGAGGTCGCAGGATCGCCCTGCTCGGCCAGCGCGGTGAGTGCCTCCCGCGTCGTCGCGGGTTTCGTCCCCGACGACGCCTCGTAGCCGAGCGCCAGACCGGTGAGTGCCGACGTGACCGGAGCGGAACGCGCCTGCTCCTCCGTCACCGGACCCGTGCTGCTTCCCGTGACCGCGGCCGCGACCGCCTCGACTGCCATCTCCGTACTCTCGGCGCCGGGGCCGACGGGGAGCGCCATGCCCAGGCTGCCCCAGCCCGGCAGACCGAGAGCCGCGAGGGAATCGCGGCCGGTCTGCAATGACGGCAGGTCCTTCCAATCGATCGCCGGCGTGCCCGGCGCATTCGCGAACGCCGTCCGGACCGCGAGCACCACCGGGCTGGTCGCCACGGGACGCGCTTCGCCGCTGATGACACCGGTTGCCGACACCTGCTTGACGGAATGCGAGCTCGACGGAATCCACAGACCGGGCCGAGGACCGAGGGCCGCTGCGTCCCACGGGCCGTCCGGCCCCGCGGACAACGCGTCACGCACGGTGTCGGACGCGACGGCAGTGACCGTCACCGACACGCACTGATCGCGTATCACCGGCGCCGTCTCCGTGAAATGGTCGGCGAGAGTCTGCAGCTGGGGTGCGATATCGGGATCCGCCGCGACCGCGAGCACGGATTCGCCTTCGACGCAGGCGCCCGCGGCAGCCACTCCCTGGTCGTTGATTCGGTCACGCAACTGGAACCAGCCCACCACGCCCAGCACGAGGACGACGACGAGACCGAGCACGATCAAAGGCCCCCTGCTGATACCCCTGGCGCGCGATTCGCCGCGATGCTGCCCCACGTGCTTTCCAGCCCCTGTCCGACGAGTTCGACGTTGACCCTCGCAGTGTAGTGATGCGCAGGATCACCCCGGCCTGACACGTGAGTGGCGAAGCGTGCCGGGGCACGCTTCGCCACTCACGTGCGGGGAACCGGGTCAGGCGTTGGCTGCTTTGTATTCGCGGCGGCGGCGGTGCAGGATCGGTTCGGTGTAGCCGGAGGGCTGGGTGGTGCCGTCGAGGATGAGTTCCTTCGCGGCCTGGAAGGCGATGTTGGTGTCGAAGTCCGGGGCCAGCGGCCGGTAGGTGGGATCGCCCTGGTTCTGCCGGTCCACCACGGGGGCCATCCGCTGCAACGATTGCACGACCTGGTCGGCGGTGACCACACCGTGCCGGATCCAGTTCGCCAGCAACTGCGACGAGATGCGGAGGGTGGCGCGGTCCTCCATCAGGGCGACGTCGTGGATGTCGGGGACCTTGGAGCAGCCGACGCCGGCGTCGATCCAGCGGACCACGTACCCGAGGATGGACTGGCAGTTGTTGTCGAGTTCTTCCTGCTTCTCCGCCTCGGACCAGTCGGTGTCGGGGGCGAGGGGGATGGTGAGGATCTCGTCGAGGGTGGCCCGCCGGGCGCCCTTGAGCCGGTTCTGGACGGCGACGACGTCGACCTGGTGGTAGTGGGTGGCGTGCAGGGTGGCCCCGGTCGGGGACGGCACCCACGCGGTGTTCGCGCCGGCCTTGGGGTGGCCGATCTTCTGCTCGAGCATCTCGGCCATCAGCTCGGTCATCGCCCACATGCCCTTGCCGATCTGCGCCCGCCCCTGCAACCCGCAGGCCAGCCCGACGTCGACGTTCCAGTCCTCGTAGGCGGTGATCCAGGTCTGCTTCTTCATCTCGGCCTTGCGGATCATCGGCCCGGCCTCCATCGAGGTGTGGATCTCGTCGCCGGTGCGGTCGAGGAATCCGGTGTTGATGAACACCACCCGCTCACTGGCTTCCTTGATGCAGGCGGCGAGGTTGACGGTGGTGCGGCGTTCCTCGTCCATGATGCCGACCTTGAGGGTGTTGGCGGGCAGCCCGAGGACCTGCTCGACGCGGCCGAACAGTTCGGTGGTGAACGCGACCTCGTCGGGGCCGTGCTGTTTGGGTTTGACGATGTAGATCGACCCGGTGCGGGAGTTGTCCAACGGCCCCGTCGCCTCGGACCGGGACAGCCCGTGGACCGCGCACAGGGAGGTGATCAGGGCGTCGAGGATGCCCTCCGGGATTTCGGTGCCGTCGCCGTGCAGGATCGCCGGGGTGGTCATCAAATGCCCGACGTTGCGGACGAACAGCAGCGACCGCCCGTGCAGGGTGAGCTCGGACCCGTCCGGGGCGGTGTAGACCCGGTCCGGGTTCAGCCGGCGGGTGAACGCCGTGCCGCCCTTGGTCATCTCCTCGGTCAGGTCCCCGCGGTTGAGGCCGAGCCAGTTGCGGTAGCCGATCACCTTGTCGTCGGCGTCGACGGCGGCGACGGAGTCCTCGAAGTCCATGATGGTGGTGACCGCGGATTCGAGCACCACATCCTTGACGCCCGCCGCGTCGGTGGACCCGATCGGGGAGGTCGGGTCGATCTGGATTTCCGCGTGCAACCCGTGGTTGCGCAGCAGCACACTGGTCGGGGCGTCCGGGGCGCCGAGGTAGCCGACGAACTTGCCCGGCTCGGCGAGGCCGGTGATGGTGCCGTCGGCGAGCTGCACGGTCAGGGCGGTGCCGTCGACGGTGTAGGCGGCGGCGTCGGCGTGCGACCCGGTCGCGAGGGGGGCGGCGGTGTCGAGGAAGGTGCGGGCCCAGGCGATGACCCGGTCGCCGCGGACCTTGTTGTAGGAGCTGCCCGCCTCCGCGCCGCCGTCGTCGGGGATGGCGTTGGTGCCGTACAGGGCGTCGTACAACGACCCCCACCTCGCGTTGGAGGCGTTCAGCGCGAAGCGGGCGTTGAGGACCGGGACCACCAGCTGCGGGCCGGCGGTGGCGGTGATCTCGGTGTCCACGTTCGCCGTCGACACCTCGAACGGGGCCGGTTCGGGCACCAGATACCCGATCTCGGTCAGGAACGCCTTGTACTCGGCCGGGTCGATCACGGCACCGGCCCGGTCGCGGTGCCAGGCATCGATCCGGGCCTGCAGGTCGTCGCGGGTGGACAGCAGCGCCTTGTTCTTCGGCGCCAGATCGTCGATCACCTTCGCCGCACCCGACCAGAACCCGTCGACGTCCACCCCGGTCCCCGGCAGCGCCTCCTCGTTCACGAAGTCGTAGAGCACCTTCGCGACCTGCAGACCGCCGACCTCAACACGCTCAGTCATGAAATGCCTCACTGTTCCGCACTTGGAGCACCGGACGGGTGCCATGAACCGCACCCAATGTTACCCGCTGGTAAGGATGCGGTGGGGCCGGATGTCCTGCGGAGGTGCGCCCCGAGGTGAGGGCGGGAGGTGAGGTCAGGCCTTCTCGCCGGTGGACGGCTCGAGGGAAAGGGCCTCCGACTCGACGGGCGTGTCGTTCTCGGCGTCGATCCGGTGCAGATCGCCTGCGGCTTCTGCCGCGCTGAGACGCGAACGACGCCAGGCGACGACCAGCAGTCCGGCCCACACCGCAACGAGAGCAAGGTACCCGAGGGTGGCGGCGACGCCGGTGACGTCGAATGTCTTGAACAGCTTCTGCGCGTTGGTGATGATGATGATGCCGCCGACACCGGTTCCCAGAAGGGTTGCGGGCACCCGGCTGACGAGCCAGGCGGCGAGCGGTGCGGCGATGATGCCGCCGAGAGCCAGCCCCGCGATGATGGGGATGTTGTCGAAGAAGTCGCTGCCGAGACCGAAGATGAACCCGATGCTGGCCGCGGCGGACACCAGGAACTCCGACGCGCTGACCGAACCGATGACGGTGCGCGGTGCGGTCTTGCCGCGCGAGAGCAGCGTGCTGGTGGTGATCGGCCCCCAGCCGCCGCCGCCGCTCGCGTCGATGAATCCACCGAACAGGCCGAGCGGTGACAGGAACTTCGCCGTGTGCGGCGACGTCCGGGCGTCGTTGACGGCGGGAGGGCGGATGGAGAAGCGGAGCAGGACGTACACACCGATCGCCAGCAGGATCGTCGACGTCACGGGGACGGCGGCGGCCGTCGACAACTGGGACAGCACCGTCGCACCGAGGAACGCGCCGATGGCGCCGGGGACACCCAGGCGCAGTACGAGGGCCCAGTCGATGTTGCGGAACCGCCAATGCGACGCGCCGGAGGCGAGCGTGGTGCCGACCTCGGCGAAATGCACTGCTGCGCTGGCGTGTGCCGGTCCGACGCCGCTGAACACGAGCAGGGTGGTCGCAGTCACGCCGAAGGCCATGCCGAGAGCGCCGTCGACCAGCTGGGCACCCACGCCGACCAGCGTGAAAATCAAGAGCTTGAACATCGAGACTCCGACCGAGAGAGCGAACCGTCAGGGCAGCAAAGACCAGCGAGCAGGCTGGTCAGCAACATCCCTGGTCGAAGGCATGGCCTCGGCGGGAGGGCCAGAAGGGCATGAGGGCGAGCGAGGCCGCGGGGCCTGCCTGCGCGCTCGTGCCGTTCACTCGGACTCCCACATCTCTCGTCGCGTGCGCGGCCGTCCGCGCACAAGGCTCGACACTAGCTGGAGGGGTGGGCGCGTGTCATCTTCACACGCGCCCAACCGCTCACAGTTTTCGCGCAGAGATCTCGAAGCCCGCGTCGCGCAGCCGTGTCACCAGGACGTCGCCGAGTGCCGTCGCGGGGGTGAGGACGCCGGCCGAATCCGGCAGTGCGTCGCCGCCGAGGACGAGGCTCAGCGCGGATTCGCCGAGCATCACCGCGGTGGCGCTGTATCCGGGATCGCCCTTCGCCTTCACTCGCGACGTGTAGCGCGCGCCCGTGGTGGTCGTCGTGTACACGTCGATGGTGAAGTGGCCCTTGCGCTGCGCCTCTTCGCTGGGGCCGTCGCCCGGTGAGGGCAGAACGCGGTCGAGGACGTACCGGGTGGGCGGGAGGGCCATTCCGACGATCAACCCGCCGATGCCGGCCGCCACCGCACCCGCGATCACCGGTGTGATCGGGGAGCTTCCGACGTTCATGACCTCGCGGTACTTGAACTCCCGACCGTAGGCCCAGTCGCGGAGCGCGTTGCTGCGCCGCACGACCCGGGTGTTGTAGGGACCCATGAAGAAGGGGGCCTTCCACCCCTTCAGGCCGGGTGCGATGTCCTCGCCGTTGACCACGCTCATGTCGGACTGCTTGCCGAGGTCTGGTTCCTTCGCGCGGTCGGGGCTCAGCGAGTACGGCGACGCCGCGAGATGCCGCGACGCCGGATTCTTCTTCGACACGTCCACCTGTGTGCGCAGCGAATCGATCGTGCCGCCGCTGACGCCGCCGCGCACGGACGTGACCACCAGGGTGGTGTCGGTGAGTTCGCCGGCGCCGTCCTCCCGGACCTTCTCGTACAGGACGTGCACCCCGAGGTCGGACGGAATGGAGTCGAACCCGCAGGAGTGGACGATCCGGGCGCCGGTCTCGCGGGCCCGATCGTGGTTGGCGTCGATGCTCTCGCGGGCGAACAGCACCTCTCCGGTGAGGTCGACGTAGTCGGTGCCCGCCTCGGCGCACGCCGCGGCGAGGGCATGTCCATACTTGGCGTACGGCCCAACCGTCGTCGCGACCACCCGGGTGCGTCCCGCGAGGGCTGCGAGCGACGCGGCGTCGTCGGAGTTCGCGACGATGACGGGCCACTGCGCCGCGCGCGGACCGAGCGAGGACCGCACCGCTTCGAGTTTGGCGGCTGTCCGCCCCGCGAGCGCGATCCGCACGCCGTCCGGAGCGTGCTGTACGAGATAGTCGGCGAGAAGTTTGCCGACGAAGCCGGTGGCCCCGTAGACGACGAGATCCAATTCACGTGCGCTGTCTGTCATGGCACGACCCTACTCGGCGGTAGGGAAGGGCGTGCTCAGACGCCGGTACCGGGGTGGGTGGGTGCGAGGGGTACCCGGGTGCGGAGCCGCAGGACGACGTAGCCGACCCACGAGGTGACGACGCCGAGCGCGACGAGAGTCTGGATCGCTCCCGCGGCGGATTCCGGGTAGACGACCCCGGTGAGGTAGTGGGAGATGAACCCGGACGAGGGGAGCGGGTCCTGCCCGGCGCGGACCCGGGCCCAGCTCTCCAGGTGGGTCAGCGGGCAGTCGATGCCGACGAGGAGGCCGGTGAATCCCCAGGCCACCGCGGCGAGGTGGAGGGCGATGGTGCGCGCCCAGTGCCAGGCGAGAAACCCACCGCACACGACGTAGAGGATGAAGATCAGGTGTGCGACGGCAGTGGCGTCGGCGACGACCTCGTAGAAGACGCTCCCCATCGATGCACCCCTGACATCCGAATTTCCCCCATTAGCCATCGTAGGCGTCGCCCGGCCGGGTCCGCCGGGTAACGGGCTCAGGCGGTGCCGCGCACGTCTTCCTTGACCACCAGGATCGGAATGTCGACCTCGAGAAGGAGGCGTTGCAGCCATCGTTCCAGGAGGAACTTGCCGATCGGGGACATGCGCCGGGTACCCACGACGAGCAGATCCGCGCCGCTGCTGTCGACCAGCGCGCGCAGAGCGCTCACCTGATCACCGTCGTGCTCGTTGGTGCGCAGCTCCCACGACGACTCGCCGACCCCGCCACTCTCGAGCGTGGCCTGGATCTCGGCGCGCAGGGCGGACCGGTCGGACTCGGCGTCCTGGCCGGGGTCGTCGTCGAGGACGTGGAGGACGAGCAGCTGTTCCCGTCGTTGCACAGCCTCACGGGCGGCGTGGACGATGGCCGCCCGGCCTTCCGGGCTGTCTCGGTGGACAACGGCTATCGCCATGAAGCGCCTCCATTTTGCAGGTATCGGTACGACCCCTATTATCCCCGTGCCGGAGTGTGCTCCGGCTGTGTCGATGCTCTCGTACGGAGATCCGAGCGGTGCTCGATCACCAGGGTGAGGGCTCGTAGTCCTTCAGGAAGCAGCCGTGCAGATCGACGCCCTGCTCGCCCTGGACGATCGGGTCGTAGACACGGGCGGCACCGTCGACCAGGTCGAGAGGGGCATGGAAGCCCTCGTCGGCCAGGCGCATCTTGGTGTAATGCGGCCGCTCGTCGGTGATCCACCCGGTGTCCACCGCAGTCATGAGGATGCCGTCCTCGAGCATTTCCTTGGCGCTGGTGCGGGTGAGCATGTTCAGCGCGGCCTTCGCCATGTTGGTGTGCGGATGCCCCGGACCCTTGTAGGCGCGGCTGAACTGGCCCTCCATCGCGGAGACGTTCACCACGTACTTGCGGCGGGCGCCTGCCGCCGCCATCGCGGGCCGCAGCCGGGACACGAGGATGAACGGGGCGACCGAGTTGCACAACTGCACCTCGAGCAGCTCGATCGGGTCGACTTCCTCGACCGTCTGGACCCAGCTGTTCGTGTGCGCGAGGTCGGGCAGGAGTCCGCCGGCGTCGATCGCGAGACCCTGGTCGATGCGATCGGGGGATGCCGACTTCGCGACCAGTGCGAGCGAACTCACCGCGTCGGGGGACAGTGCGGCGCCCGCCATCGCGGACACGTCGGACAGCGAACCGGCGAGTGCCGCCGGGTGGGCGTCGCTCGTCTTGCCGAACGTCAGGACGTCGGGCAGGTCGCCCGAGGGAAGGGCCCCGGACTCCGCGTCCGCCAGCGCGCTGTAGGCGCCGGGGGAGCGCCGCACCGTCTGCGCGGCGTTGTTGATCAGGATGTCCAGCGGGCCCTGCGCGGCAACGGAGTCGGCCAGCGCGACGACCTGCGCCGGGTCGCGCAGATCGATACCGACGACACGCAGCCGGTGGATCCACTCGCTGCTGTCCTCCATCGCCTTGAACCGGCGGATGGCGTCGTTGGGGAAACGTGTCGTGATCGTCGTGTGGGCTCCGTCGCGGAGCAACCGCAGGGCGATGTACATGCCGATCTTGGCGCGACCGCCGGTCAGCAGCGCCCGGCGGCCGGTGAGGTCGGCGCGCGCGTCCCGCTTGGCGCGGCTCTTGGCCGCGCAGTCGGGGCACAGCTGGTGATAGAAGGCGTCGACCCGGGTGTAACGCTGCTTGCAGATGTAGCACGGGCGGGGCCGGATGAGGGTGCCCGCGGATGCGCCGTCGGCGTTCGACGTGAGCGGGATGCCCGCGGTCTCGTCGTCGATCCGATCGGGGGAACCCGTCGCGGTGGCGGCGACGACCTGACGGTCGGCCTCGGAGACGGCGTCGCGGGCCGCGAGTCGCCTGCGTTTCTTCAACTTCTTGAAGAGGTGACCGACGGCGCGCTGGACCGTGACGGAGTCGGGATCCGCGTCGTCGAGTTCCGCCGCCTGATCGAGAACCTTCAGGCAGATCTCGAGATCCGCCGGATCGATCGTCGTCGTTGTTTCACCCATCGAACTTCGCCCTCTCACGAAGAAGGCCCCGGTTCGATGAACCGGGGCCTTTTCGTCTGTCTCAACTCAGAGTGTCCGAGGGGGGACTTGAACCCCCACGTCCGTTAATAGGACACTAGCACCTCAAGCTAGCGCGTCTGCCATTCCGCCACTCGGACTTGCTTGCCCCCATTTCCTGGGTGCTGCAAAAGATTAACCGATGAACCGCCACGGCCCAAATCGCCCCTCTCACCTGAGCGTTTCCGCTGCTGCGGTGGTAGGAACGTGGAGTGCCAACTACACAGGAAACCCCAGGCCAGGGTCGCGCCGAAGCCGAAGTCGTGGATCTCGTCAGTTCACTGATCCGCTTCGACACGTCCAACACCGGAGAGCTCGCCACGACGAAGGGCGAACGCGAGTGTGCGGAGTGGGTGGCGGCCCAGCTGCAGGAAGTGGGCTACGAGACCGCGTACGTGGAGTCGGGTGCACCGGGCCGCGGCAACGTGTTCGCCCGGCTGAAGGGCTCGAACCCCGACCGCGGCGCCCTCATGCTGCATGGCCACCTCGACGTCGTTCCCGCCGAGCCCGCCGACTGGCGTGTGCACCCGTTCTCCGGAGCCGTCGAGGACGGTTACGTGTGGGGTCGCGGCGCCGTCGACATGAAGGACATGGTCGGGATGATCCTGGCGGTCGCCCGCCAGTTCAAGGCCGAGGGGATCGTTCCTCCCCGCGACCTCGTGTTCGCCTTCGTCGCCGACGAGGAGGCCGGTGGCAAGTACGGTTGCCAGTGGCTCGTCGAGAATCGGCCCGATCTGTTCGAGGGTGTCACGGAGGCGGTCGGTGAGGTCGGCGGTTTCTCCCTGACCGTTCCGCGACCGGACGGCACCGACCGCAGGCTCTATCTCGTCGAGACCGCCGAGAAGGGTCTCGGATGGATGCGGCTGACGGCCAAGGGTCGCGCCGGGCACGGCTCGTTCCTGCACACCGACAACGCCGTCACCATCCTGGCGCAGGCGGTCGCCCGGCTGGGTGCGCACACGTTCCCGTTGGTCATCTCCGATTCGGTGGCCGAATTCCTCGAAGCGGCGGGTGAGGAGACCGGACTCGACTTCGACCCGAAGTCGCCCGACCTCGACGGCACCCTCGCGAAACTCGGCACCATCGCCAACATCATCGGCGCTACCCTCCGCGACACCGCGAACCCGACCATGCTCTCGGCCGGCTACAAGGCCAACGTCATCCCGCAGACCGCCGAGGCCGTCGTCGACTGCCGGATCCTGCCCGGCAGGCAGGCAGAGTTCGAGGCGGCGGTCGACGAGCTCATCGGGCCGGACGTCCAGCGCGAATGGATCACGAAACTCGACTCCTACGAGACCACGTTCGACGGACATCTCGTGGACGCCATGAACGACGCGATCCTCGCGCACGATCCCGGTGCCCGGACCGTGCCCTACATGCTGTCGGGTGGAACCGACGCCAAGGCGTTCGCGAAGCTCGGCATCCGGTGCTTCGGGTTCGCTCCGCTGCAGCTGCCCGCCGACCTGGATTTCAGCGCGCTGTTCCACGGTGTCGACGAACGGGTACCGGTCGACGCACTACTGTTCGGTACACGCGTGCTGGAACATTTTCTGCTCCACAGCTGATCCGAGAACCGATACGCGACACGAGAGGAACCGCATGTCACACGACCCGTACGAGGCACTTCCCGACCTGCCGAGTTTCGAGCTGACCTCCACCGACGTCACCGACGGACAGCCGCTGAACAAGGAACAGGTCAGCGGAATCTTCGGCGCCGGCGGCTACGACAACTCGCCGCAGCTGTCGTGGTCGGGGTTCCCCGCCGAGACCAAGAGCTTCGCGGTGACGGTGTACGACCCCGACGCGCCGACGGCGTCCGGATTCTGGCACTGGGCGGTCGCCAACATTCCGGCCGACACGACCACGCTGGTGAGCGGCGCAGGCGACGACGACGGAACCGGGCTGCCGAGCGGTGCGATCACGCTGAAGAACGACGCCGGATTGCGTCGTTTCCTCGGCGCGGCCCCGCCGGAAGGGCACGGACCGCACCGCTACATCTTCGTGGTCCACGCGCTCGACGTGGAGACTCTCGACGGGGTCACCGCCGACTCGACGCCGGCGTTCCTGGGTTTCAACCTGTTCTCGCATGCGATCGCTCGCGCGAAGATCCAGGGGACGTACGAGCAGTAGCTCGGTAGCTTCGGAAGACGCAGGTGGCCGGCGAATCCTCGGGTTTCGCCGGCCACCGGTCTGTGTACGGTCCGTGTCAGCGCACGGCGCCGGCGCCGACCGCATCGGCGACGGAGGAGTAGCCGGCCTCGCGCACCTTCCGGGCCAGCCCCTTGTGGATGCGGCGAGCCCAGAACGGCCCGCCGTAGATGAAGCCGGTGTAACCCTGCACGAGGGACGCCCCGGCCAGGATCCGTTCCCATGCCTGGTCGACCGTCTCGATGCCGCCGACGGAGATCAGCACCAGGCGATCACCCACCCGCGCGTGCAGGCGGCGGAGGACCTCGAGCGATCGTTCGGCGACCGGCGGTCCCGACAACCCGCCCGCGCCGATCGCGGACACCTCGTCGTCCGGGGTGTTCAGCCCGTCCCGGCGGATGGTCGTGTTGGTCGCGACGATGCCGGCCAGGCCGAGTTCGAGCGCGAGATCCGCGACCGCATCGACGTCGTCGTCGGACAGGTCGGGGGCGATCTTCACCAGAACCGGGACGGTCACGCAGTCGAGAACGGCACGCAGGAGAGGCCGGAGAGATTCGACGGCCTGCAGGTCCCGCAGTCCCGGTGTGTTCGGCGAGCTGACGTTGACCACCATGAAATCGGCCAGCGGGCCCAGTAGTTGCGCGCTCGCCGTGTAATCGGCCGGGGCGTCCGCGGCGTCGACGATCTTGGTCTTGCCGATGTTCGCGCCGATCGGGACACCGGCCCGGCGCTGACGAAGATGATTGGCGGCATTGCCTGCGCCGTGGTTGTTGAAACCCATCCGGTTGATCAGGGCGCGGTCCGCGGGCAGCCGGAACAGGCGGGGAGCCGGGTTGCCGGGCTGGGCCTGGGCGGTGACGGTGCCCACCTCGGCGAACCCGAAGCCGAGGGGACCCCACGCGTCGACGCCGGTCGCATCCTTGTCGAACCCGGCGGCCAGACCGAGCGGCGCCGGGAAGTCGAGTCCGAACACGGTGTTCCGCAGTACCGGATCGTCCACGACGAGAACCTTGCCGACGAGCTGACGCAACGGCGAGAACCGCGTGACCAGGCGCATCGCAGCGAAGGCCAGGTGATGAATCCGCTCCGGAGGAACGCGGAACATCACCCGTAAGAGCAGGTGGTACAAGGAGGTCTCCCTAGATTGCGGGGTCGGGGACATGGTGAGCGGTCTTCCTTCGTTTGAGCAGCACACGGCGGCTACCGTCGGAGTAGAGGCGGACCCGGGACAGCTCCCAGCCACCGAACTCCGCCTGGATGGCCAACCTCATCGAAGCACTGATACGGGTGACGTCGGGTGGCAGCCGGAGCGGCACGTACTCGAAGTCCTCGGATTCGATCTCCCACCCGGAGGGGAGTCGACGTGAATGCGATGCCATCTACGAACTCCTCGTCGGGATCTGCTGCAGGCCGTCTCCCGTCGCGGAACCGATCAGGAGGTCACCGTTCACGGTATCCACAGTGACAGAGTTCGGCTGCCGGACGGTGGGATACCGTGCCGTTTCCACGCCGACACCGCTCGACAGGTCGAATCCGACCACTTCGTTGGTCTCGGTCAGCGTGACCCACGCCCGGTCGGCGGTGTCGTCGTAGGCGACGGCGTACGGCGCGAGCCCGGCGGGGAACCGCTGGCGGAGCATCAAGGTGTCGGTGGTGTAGGCGAGCAGTTCGTCGCCGGTTGTGTCGGTGACGAGGATCCGTCCGTAGTGATCGGTCGTGAGCTGCGTCGCACCTTCCCCGGCGCGCAGCGCGACACCGAGCGCGGCAGCGGGGACGTCGATGGCGGTGACGGACGTCTGACCACGGTCGAGAGCGGTGAGCGAGTCGCCGACGACGGCAAGCCCGTCGACCGACGTGAGACCGCCGATCACCTGTGACTCGTTCGTGTCGGTGTTCACGATGTGAATCTCGCCATTGCCCAGGCCCATCGCCAGCCGCCCGTCGGGCAGTTGGGCGACCGATCGGACGTCGCCGGCGGCCGGGACGAACGTCAGCTCGCCCGTTCGCAGGTCCAGGCGTCCTACCTGCGTGTTCATGGCGAGTAACGCCACACCGCCGGGGGCGAGGGAGACCTGGGCGACGGTGTCGTCCAACGGAATCACCCGCGGAGGCGCCGTGAAATCCCCCGCCGGGAACAGCAGGACCTGGTTGCCTTCGCCGCCCAGGACGACGGTCGTGCGGGTCTCGGGGTCGAATGTGGTGGACTCGATGGGCAGTCCGACAGGGTGGACGACACCGGCAGGCGTGGTGTTCTGGGCCGGGGACTGTGCGGCGCTCGCGGGCGCGATCGTGATCGCCTGATCCTCGTCGGAGTTCGACGAACAGCCCGTGACCAGTAGAAATGCCACTCCGATACACGAGGCGACGACGCGCGCTCCCGGTCTACCCATGTGCTGCTCCTCGGGGTTCTCTCATCGACCTACACCTGTACAACTGCCCACAAGCATCCCTGATCCGCGAAACGCCCACGAATGCGGTCGGTGCCGAGCGGGTGCCGAGGCGATACCGTGAGAAACATCGACCCCGCGCCCGGCGGTCTTCCGATCGCCGGCCCAGGTCATCGAGGAGAAGACCGTGGAAATACCCGAAACACCGACGTTCACCGTCGAAGACATCTCGGTAGGACCGCACGCACACGGCTTCGGCCGGACCGCAGAAGGTAACTCCTACGCATTCCGGGTGCGCAAGAGCACGATGCACGTCGAGGTCTACCGCGCCGACGTCGAAACCGAGGTCCCGGCTCCGGACGACATCGTGGCGTCGGCGCGACGCTCGGTCCGGGAGATCGACCTGACCGATGAGCGCAGCATCGTCGCCGTCGTGAGAGATGCCGTGTCCGATCCCGATTCCCACGTGGCAGGGTCGGAGGACGGAATCACCGTGCGTGCGGTGCTCAGCCGCCTCGGCGCGGTCATCGACGGGCTGTGAACCCCGCGGTCTAGCGCTGATCGCGGCGGGGGAGGACGAGGGTCGCACCGGTCACCGGGTGCTCGATGACCTCGACGGGGTGCCCGTACACCCGGGTCAGCAATTCCTCGGACAGGACGTCGCCGGGAGGCCCGTCGGCGGCGACGCGTCCCTGCTCGAGGACCACGATCCGGTCCGCGTACGCGGCGGCGAGCGCGAGGTCGTGGAGGACGACCACCACCGCGGTGCCCTGCTCCGCACGGGAGCGGGCGAGACGCATCACGGTCTCCTGGTGGCCGAGGTCGAGGGCGGCAGTGGGCTCGTCGAGCAGGATCGTCTCGGTGCGCTGCGTGAGCACCCGCGCCAGTGCCACTCGGGCACGCTCGCCACCCGAGAGCGCCGTGAACGGCCGGTCGGCGAACGCCACGACGTCGCAGATCCGCATGGCCTCGGCGATCGCGGCGGCGTCGTCGTCGGAGCGGGGCGTGCGCGCCCACGGTGAGCGGCCCATCGTGATCACCTGACGGGCGGTGAACGAGAATCCGACAGTGTTCTGCTGGGGGAGGACCGCCCGGCGCTGAGCCATCTCGAGCGCCGTCCAGTCGCCGAGGTTCCGGTCGTCGAGGTGCACGGTTCCCGAATGCACGTCCTGATCGCCCGACAGCGCCGCGAGGAGCGTCGACTTGCCCGCCCCGTTGGGGCCGACGAGAACGAGGACCTCCCCGATCCGCACGTCCACGGACACGTCCTCGAGCACGAGCCTGCCCCCGCGGGTGACCGCGATGCCGTCCGCCCGCAGCGTCACGGCCCCCGAGGAGCGCGGCGGCGGCACCGGGTCGGTCCGCCGGAACAGGCTCTGCTCGATCGCTTCGCCGATGCGGGTGCGGAGAGGGCGGGATGCCGGACTCATGCCCACCCACCCTGGCTGGCCCGGGTGCGGCGCAGCAACCAGAAGAAGAACGGCCCGCCGACGAGGGCCGTCAGCATGCCGAGCGGGAGGTCCGCGTTCGCCACGAGCGACCGGGCGCCCAGGTCGGCGAGGAGCAGCACGAGCGAGCCGCACAGCGCGCTCGCCGGAATCAGGGCCCGGTGGCCCGGCCCGACGGCGATGCGCATCAGGTGCGGGACCACCAGTCCGACGAACAGGATGATGCCGGTGAAGGCGACGCTGGAGGAGACGAGCAGGGCGACGATCAGCACGGCGATCTGACGCAGCCGCTCGACGTCGAGGCCGAGGTGCCGGGCCGCGCTCTCGCCGAGGGACAGCAGGTCGAGTTTCCCGGCGATCGTCATCGTGCCGGCGATCCCGGCGACGGTCATCGGCGCCACCACCGCGACCGCGTTCCAGGTCGCCCCGTTGAGGCTGCCCAATTGCCAGAAGACGATCTGATCGCGCGCCGCGGGGGACGCGACGAACGTGAAGAAGGCGATGAGGCCGCCGGCGAACGCGTTGACCGCCACACCGGTAAGGACGAGGGTGACCACCTCGGTGCGGCCCTCGTGCCGGGCGAGGACGTAGACGGCGACGGTGGTGATCAGTCCGGCGACGAAGGCGGCCGCGGCCACCGTCCACCCGGCCGCGAACGCGCCGCCGACCACGATGGCGGCGCTGGCGCCGACCGCGGCGCCGGCCGACACCCCGATGACACCCGGTTCGGCGAGCGGGTTGGCGAACACACCCTGCAGCAGCGCACCCGCGCATCCGAGCGCCGCCCCGACCAGGATGGCGAGGACCACCCGCGGGAACCGAACCTCCCACAGCGTCACCTCACCGCTGGGGTGCGCGGGCATCGGTCCGAGATCCAGTCCGATGCGGTGGAGGATGCTGCCGAGAACCTCTCCTGGTCCGGTCGGCACCTGTCCGATGCAGGCCGAGAACACGGCGGCGACAACGAGGGCGATCAGCAGGCCGCCGAGGACGGCACCGGTTCGAGTGCGTGAGGAAGGCTTACCCGGAGCGCGGAGGTCTTCGACGGTCATGGATTGGCGGTCGGGTAGACGGCGTCGGCCAACGCGCCGAGAACACGGCCCGTGTTGGGGCCGAAGCTGAGCAGCACCCCGTCCTGCATGTCGACGACGCGCTGATTCTTGCCCGCCGGAGTCTGCGCCAGCCCGGGGATCTTCTCGAGTCCCTCGATGCCGCCGATCGATTCGAGCCCGCCCGTCATCATCAGGAGGACGTCGGGGGCGGCGGCGATCAGGGCCTCGCTGGTGATCGGCGCGAACTGCTGCGTGATGCCCGAGGCGGTGCCGGCGTCGACGGCGCCGAGCGCGTCGATCAGTGAGTCGGCACCCGAGCCCGGGCCGCCGATCATGGTGATCGCGGTGCCGCGCAGATACAGGAACGCGATCTTCAGCGGCTCGTCGCCGTGCGGGGCGCGACTCCGGGCGGCCGCGATCTCACTCTCGGTGCGGGCCGCGAGTTCGCGGCCCTGCTCGGGCACACCGAGCGCATCCGCCACCTCCGTGATCTGGCCGGGCACCCCCTCGAGGGTCCGCGTCGGATCGAAATAGACGACCGGAACACCGGCGGCCCGCAACTGATCCTGCACGGCCTGCGGTCCGATGCTGGTGTCGGTGAGGATCACCGTCGGCGCCAGGTCGAGGATGGCCTCGGCGTTGAGGGACTGCCCGCCGGGGGTCACCACCGGCACGTCCTGTGCGGCCGGGAACTCGGAGGCGATGTCCCGGCCCACCACGTTGTCACCGAGTCCGAGCGCGAAGACCGTCTCGGTGAGCGTTCCGTAGCGGTCCGCGGTCACGATCCGGCTCGCGTCCGTGATCGTCACGTCCACCCCGTCGAAACTGCGGACCGTGACGGGCAGCACCGGCGTGGCGGGGGATGCGAGAGGTTCGGGATCGAGGTCGTCGAGGACCGCCGTGCGCGCACCGCCGGTGCCGCCGGCACTGTCACCGGCGCCGGACGTGCACGCCGACACCGCCACCGCGGACACGAGGAGCAGGACGAGAACGGCGAACAGCGACCTCTGCGTGCGGGTCCGGAACACCGATCTCATCGTGCGAGGTACCGGTCGATGTCCGCTTCGAGGGCGGCGAACAGGTCGCCGTTGAGACGGTAGGCGAGGTTGACCTCGTCGATCACCCGTTGCTGATCTTCCGGGGTCAGGGGCGCGGCGTCGAGTTTCGCGCGGTAGGTGTCCTTGAACACTTTCGGTTTCGGGATCTCGTCGAAGATATAGAACTGCAGGCCGTCGGTGGTGTACCCGTAGGCGCGTTCGAGCATGCGCCGGATGATCTGCCCACCGGACAGGTCTCCCATGTACCGGATGTAGTGGTGCGCAACGAAACCGGCGGGCCACTCGTACGCCACCTCGCGGAGCCGCTCCACGTAGCGGGTGGTGGCGGGCAGCGCGGACACGGTCTCGCGCCACGACGACCCGCGCAGGAACTCGAGATCCGCTTCCAACGACGGGACCCGCAGCAGTTCGTCGTGGAGAAACGGCGACGCGACGGGGTCGCCGGTGTGGGTGCGCCCGGCGTCCTCGAGTTCGCGGTAGACGAGGTACGTCTGTGCGAGCAGTTCGGCGTAGCCGTCCGAGGTGAGTTCACCGGCGAGGAGGGCCCCGACGAACCGGGACTGCTCGGTCTCCCGGTGAGCGGCGTCCGTCCCGGCCTTGATGCGCTCGGCGAAGCCGACGGTTCGGCGGTCGGCCGCGTCGGCCTCGTTCAGCGTGGTCATGGACTCTCCTGCAGATCTACGGGCGTCGGCCGGTGGGCACCAGGTTAGCCTGCCCTGCACGTGAACTGCAGGTCCACGTCTGTCGGCTCCTGCACACGCTAGGCGCTGACGTCGTCGAGCGCCGCCGCGATCGCGGCGGGCAACTCCAGTTCCTCGGCGACGAGCACACCGGTCAGCTGTGCGATGTCCCTGGCCCCGACGACCGCGCTCGCGACACCCGGACGGTCGCGCGCCCACGCGAGCGCGACGGCCAGCGGGGAGGTGCCGAGCCCGTCGGCCGCGGTCACGACCGCGTCGACCACCCGGACGGAGGAGTCGGTGAGGTAACTCTGGACGTCCTGCGCGTGCGCGTCGTCGGCACCGCGTGAATCGACGGGGATGCCGTTGCGGTATTTGCCGGTCAGGACCCCGCGGGCGAGCGGAACGGCCGCGAACACCCCGATGCCGTGATGCGCCGCGGCCGGAACGAGCTCCTCCTCGACGCCCCGGGCGAGCAGCGAGTACTCCACCTGGGTGGCGACGAGCGTGGTGCCGCGGGACGCGCCTGCCGCAGTGGCCAGTTGCCACCCGAGGTAACCCCGCGCCCCGACGTACCGGACCCGGCCGCTCGCCACCGCGAAATCGAGAGTGGCGGCGACCTCGTCGACCGGCGTGAACGGATCCCACGTGGCGACCTGCCACATGTCCAGGTAGTCGGTGCCGAGCTCGCGCAGGGTGGCGTCGAGCTGGGCGACGAGACCCCGTCGCGAGCAGTCGATCCGCGAGGGACCCGACGGGTTGATCCCGGAACTCGAGCTCAGGACGAGTTCCGTTCGCGGCACCACGTCGTCGAGCAGTTCCGCCAGGATCCGCTGCGCCACACCGTCACCGTACGCGGGCGAGGTGTCGACGAGCGTTCCGCCCGCATCGACGAATGCCGCGATCTGCGCCGCCGCCTCGTCGCCGTCCGTGTCCCGACCCCACGTGAGCGTGCCCAGGCCGAGCCGAGACACTCGTAACCCGCTTGCTCCGACCGATCTCTGTTCCATAACCGCCTGCGTCTCGTACCGTAGCTGCAATCCCGGCGTCGCCCCCGAAGATGCTGGTGCCCCCCGGAACCGGCCACCACAGGTGCAGAGTAGTGGGGTATCGCGTGGCAGGGGTCCTGCCACGCCGGATTCTGCCGGAGGTCGCCCTCCCCGGTACCGTGGCGCCGGTGAATTACGAACGCGACATGGGAAATTGGCGTCAGAGCGGCACATTCGACCTCGGGACCGGTGAGTGATGGGCGAGGCGATGTCCTGGCTCCAGGCGATTGTCCTCGGTGCGGTCCAGGGATTGACCGAGTTCCTGCCGATCTCCTCGTCCGGCCATCTGCGGATCGTGTCGGAGGTCTTCTTCGGTGACGACGCCGGTGCGTCCTTCACCGCAGTCACCCAGCTCGGCACGGAAGCCGCGGTGCTCATCTACTTCGCCCGCGACATCGGACGGATCATCGCCGGATGGTTCCGGGGACTGTTCCATCCCGAGCATCGCAGTGATCTCGATTACCGGATGGGCTGGTATGTGATCATCGGCACGATCCCGGTGGGTGTGCTCGGATTCCTTTTCAAGGACCAGATCCGCACCGGTGCCCGCAACCTGTGGCTGATCGCCACCATGCTGATCGTGTTCGCGTTGGTCATCGCGGCGGCCGAGTACTACGGGCGGAAGGTGCGTCCCGTCGAGGACCTGCGTGCCAAGGACGGCATCATCATGGGTTCGGCCCAGGCGCTCGCCCTGATCCCGGGCGTCTCGCGCTCGGGCGGCACGATCAGCGCCGGCCTCTTCCTCGGACTCACCCGTGAAGCCGCGGCGCGCTACTCCTTCCTCCTCGCGATCCCCGCGGTTGTCGTGTCCGGGCTGTTCAGCCTGCCGGACGCGTTCGAACCGGCCGGTGAAGGTCTCAACGCGAGCGGCCCGCAGCTCCTCGTCGCGACCGCGATCGCGTTCGCCATCGGCTACGCGTCGATCGCGTGGCTGCTCCGTTTCGTCGTCGACCACTCGATGTACTGGTTCGTCGGCTACCGCATCATCCTCGGCGTGATCGTCCTGTCGCTTCTCGCGACCGGCGTCGTGTCGGCCACCTGAGATCGGGCGGCCGGGGAGTGCACGACACTAGGCTGGTCCAATGACAGTTGTGCTGCTGCGCCACGGGCGGTCGACCTCGAACACTGCACACACGCTTGCCGGCCGGGCACCGGGAGTCGAACTCGACGACCGCGGCCGCGAGCAGGCTCAGGCCATCGTGTCCCGGCTCGCCGACGTGGCGATCGAGGAGATCGTGCATTCGCCCCTCGTGCGGTGCGAGCAGACCGTGGAACCGCTCGCCCGGGCCCGGGGCCTGACCCCCGTGGTGGAACATCGGCTGGTCGAGGTCGACTACGGCGAGTGGACGGGTCGCGAGCTGAAGGTCCTGCTCGAGGAACCGCTGTGGAAGATCGTGCAGCAGCACGCGTCCGCCGCGGTGTTCCCGGGAGGAGAAGGTCTGGCGCAGGTCCAGGCCCGGGCCGTCGCCGCGGTCCGCGAGCACGACGCGCGGCTCGCGGAACTGCACGGCCGCGACGTCGTGTGGGTGGCGTGCTCGCACGGCGACGTCATCAAGTCGGTCCTCGCGGATGCCCTCGGCGCGCACCTCGACGGATTCCAGCGGATCGTCGCCGAGCCGGCCTCGATCAGCGTCGTCCGGTACACCTCCACCCGTCCGTACGTGCTGAAGATGAACGACACCGGGGCCGATCTGTCCGGAGTGAACACGCCACCGGTGTCCGGAGACGGCGCCCGCGCCGAAGTATCCGGATCGGTGCCCGGCGGGGAGGTCCGGCTGTGAGTATTAGGCGGACCCCGCCGGTCACGATTGACGGATAATGAACGCAACATGCTGCGAGGAACAGTCCGAGACGGAACAACGAGTGGGCAGCGCCGCAGTAGGGCCCGGCTCCAGCCGAAGGAGGTGCAATGTCACGCGCAATTCACGTATTCCGCACTCCTGACCGATTCATTGCCGGGACGGTGGGTGAACCCGGCGACAGGTCGTTCTATCTCCAGGCAGTACACGAGGCGCGAGTGATCAGCGTCCTGCTGGAGAAACAGCAGGTCCAGGTACTGGCCGACCGGATGGGACTCCTCCTCGAGGAAGTGCACCGCCGGTTCGGGACGGAGGTTCCCCCGCAGGGGGCCGAACTCGACGACGCGAGCCCCCTCGTCACCCCGATCGACGCCGAGTTCCGGGTCGGCACGATGGGCCTGGGCTGGGACGCGGACGCCGGAGCCGTCGTGGTGGAACTGCTCGCCGTCAGCGAAACGGAGTTCGACGAGTCCGTCGTTCTCGACGACTCCGAGGACGGACCGGACGCCGTGCGTGTGTTCCTCACCCCGTTGCAGGCGCGGGACTTCTCGTTGCGGTCCGAGCGGGTCATCGCCGCCGGGCGCGCGCCGTGCCCGCTGTGCGGTGAGCCGCTGGCCCCGGAGGGGCACATCTGCATCCGGACCAACGGGTACCGCCGTGGCCAGAGCTTCGGTCTCACCCCGGAGATGGACGAGGAGGACTGACGGTTGCCTGCCGAGGAGTCCGATCCTCTGGAGTCCGGCGAGCTGACCCTCATCGGCCAGATCACCCACGCCAGTAACGCCACCCTGGTGTGCGACGCGGTCGAGGGCGAGACCACCGTCCGCTGCGTGTACAAGCCGGTCCGCGGGGAGCGTCCGTTGTGGGACTTCCCGGACGGCACGCTCGCCGGACGTGAATACGCGTCGTACCTCGTGTCCGAGCAGCTCGGATGGGGTGTGATTCCCCGCACTCTCCTGCGGGACGGTCCGTTCGGCCCGGGGATGGTGCAGCGGTGGGTCGACACCCCCGACCGGCACGCCGACGACCCCGGCGGTCTCGACCTCGTCGACATCTGCGCCCCCGACGCCGTCCCCGAGGGCTGGTTCGAGATCCTGCGCGCCACCGACATGGACGGCGAACCGGTCGCGCTCATCCACGCCGACGACCCGCGGCTGCAGCGGATGGCGGTCCTCGACGTGCTGATCAACAACGCCGACCGCAAGGGCGGCCACGCACTCGAGGGGCTCGACGGTTCCGTCTACGGCGTCGACCACGGCATCTGCCTGCACACGCAGAACAAACTGCGGACCGTGTTGTGGGGGTGGGCCGGGACGGAGGTGCCGGGCGCCCTCGTCGTCGACATCGCCGAATTGATCCCCGCGCTCGAGGGCGACTTCGGTGCGCGCCTGGGTGAGCACATCACGTCCGACGAGGTCGCCGCCCTGTACGAACGTGCCGTGGACCTCCTTGCGGCGCCGGTGATGCCCCGGCCGAACGGTCACCGGCCCATCCCGTGGCCCGCGTTCTGACGAACCCGATCAGCGGCCTGCGGGCGGCGGCTCCCTCCGAGGCGGAAACGCGGGTCCACTAGGCTCGCTGTCATGCAGTCTTGGTCCGAAACCGCTGTCCCGTCCGTTCCAGGCCAGGGGCCTCCGCTGCGGTTGTTCGACACCGCTGACCGGCAGGTTCGTCCCGTCACTCCCGGGCGCACGGCCACGATGTACGTGTGCGGTATCACCCCCTACGACGCCACCCACCTCGGTCACGCGGCCACATACCTAGCGTTCGATCTGGTGAACCGGATCTGGCGTGACGCCGGGCACGACGTGCACTACGTCCAGAACGTCACCGACGTCGACGACCCGCTGTTCGAGCGCGCCAACCGCGACGGCGAGGACTGGGTCGTCCTCGGCATGCGCGAGACGGCGCTGTTCCGCGAAGACATGGAAGCCCTCCGGGTACTGCCCCCGCGCGACTACATCGGCGCGGTGGAGTCGATCGGCGAAGTGATCGAGATGGTCGAGAAGTTCGTCGCGTCCGGCGCCGCCTACGTCGTCGACGACCCGGAGTTCCCCGACGTGTACTTCCGCGCCAAAGCGACGGAGCAGTTCGGGTACGAGTCCGGATACGACCGCGAGACGATGGACAAGTTCTTCGCCGAGCGCGGCGGCGACCCCGACCGCCCCGGCAAGGAAGATCCCCTCGACGCGCTGGTGTGGCGCGCGGTGCGCCCGGGCGAGCCGTCCTGGCCGTCGCCGTTCGGTCCTGGGCGTCCCGGCTGGCACATCGAGTGTTCGGCCATCGCCCTCAACCGCATCGGCTCGGGTTTCGACGTGCAGGGCGGCGGCAGCGACCTGATCTTCCCGCACCACGAGTATTCTGCGGCGCACGCCGAGTCGGCCACGGGCGACCGTCGCTTCGCCCGCCACTACGTGCACACCGGCATGATCGGTCTCGACGGCGAGAAGATGTCGAAGAGCCGCGGCAACCTCGTGTTCGTGTCGAAGCTGCGCGGCGAGGGGGTCGACCCGGCCGCCATCCGCCTCGGACTGCTGTCCGGGCACTACCGGCAGGACCGTCCGTGGACCGAGCAGGTTCTCGCCGACGCCCACACCCGGCTGAAGCTGTGGAAGGACGCCGCCGCACTCGAGTCCGCGCAGTCGGCCACCGACACGATCGCCCGGCTGCGCCAGCATCTCGCGGACGATCTCGACACCCCGAAGGCGTTCGACGCCCTCGACGGCTGGGCCCGTCGCGCCCTCGACAACGGTGGCTCGGACACGAACGCGCCGGGCGAATTCGCTGCCGCCGTGGACGCTCTCCTCGGTGTGCGCCTCCGGCGCCCGTGAGTACTTCTCAACCGCCCGCGGTTAAGAAGTACTCACGGGTCAGGCGAACTCGAAGGCGCCCTCCGCGGGCGTCGGGACGCGCCGGCGGAGGGGCGAACCGAGCGCCTGCGCCAGGTCGGTGCCGTCGTGTTCGGCGAGCAGTTCGCCATCCGACCACACGAGCAGCGTGGCGCTGACACTCTGCTCGGCCGTCGAGTGCGCCAGATCGTAGTGCGCACACCCCGGCACCCCGCCGTACGTGATCCACAGGTCGAACCCGGTCATGAACAGGTCGAGGTCGAATTGCACGCTGAGGCCGAGCAGTTCGGCCCGGCCGTTGTCGTCGACGCCGGCGAACGCCTCGTCCAGCGCCAGCAGTCGCGGTGCATGGGGGTCGGCCGAATCGAGCATGACGTGTGCCGCGGCGAACAACGGCAGGTGCAGCGAGACGGACTGCTCGCCGCCGGAGAGTGCGCTGTGCCGGGCGACCGTCAGCCGGTCCTCGTTGCCGTTGCCGCTGATCAGGGTGAACGAGAACACCCGCCACCGCCGGTAGTCGAGGGCTGATGCCAGGATCTCCGGGTACGAACGCTCCGGGTGGGCGGCGCGGGCGGTTCTGATCTGGTGGGCGAAGTGGGCGCGCATCGTGGCGAGCTCGTCCGGCCCCAGCGCCGAGGTGTCGCGCTCGAGCAGTTTGGAGATCGCCTTCGCGCTGTCGTCGAGGTTGTCGGCGAGCACCCAGTGGACGCCGATGGTGTTGCCGGACGACATCCGCCGCTCCCGCATCTCGGTGCCCATCCGGGCGATGAGTTCGCGGGCGTCGACGGTCCGTTCGTGGATCTGCTGTGCGAGACCCGTGAGCAGCGCGTCCTCCAGGATGCGACGCTCGGATTCGGTGAGCAGCAATTCCTGATCGGAGCGAGCGGACGCGATGCGGGCGGCGAACTCGCCGATCGACGAGTATCCCTCGTCGTCCTGCACCTGCACCACGGTCACGCCGTCCGGGGCGTCCCACTGCAATCGGTAGTCCTGGCCGGCGGCCGCCAACTGTGCGTCGAAGTCCTGCAGGGCGGTGGTGAGCGCGGTGCGCGTCGATTTGCGCGCCGAGTCACTGACCCGCACCGATTCGGTGGCGCCGTCCAGTGCGTGGAACAGCGCATCCACTTCGGGCGGCAGGATCGGGGTGTCGCCTTCGGCGTTCTGGATGCGGTACACCAGCTGTTCGGCACTCATCCACGCCGCCGAGCTCGCCGGCCAGGTGTGGCCGCCGTCGACGCCGAGGAGTTCGAGCAGGTCGCGCCGGGCATACGGGGCGAGGCGGGCGGCGTCGGCGTGCGTTTCCGTGAGCGCCAGCCGGAGCGTCTGGACAGCGGTGTTGTACGCGCCCTCGGCTTTACCGATCGCCTCACCCGCGTCCTTGTCCGCCTTGCGGGCGTCGCGCTGCTCCTTCTTGCACGCCTCGATCCGCGCGTGCGCCTCCTCGAGCTGCCGGTCGAGCTGCTCGGCCCCCGCTCCCAGCGTGTCGCGAAGCGTCTCGAGACGTTGGATCTGTTGCGCGAGAACCTCTTCGGCGATGGCCGCCTCTTCCGCGAACTCCTCTGCGTTGCCGCGCGCCTCGTGCAGTCGGTCCTCGGACTCGCGAGTATGCTCCACCTCCTTGGCGTGTTCGCGCCTGCACCGCTGCACCATCTCGCCCTGCTTCTCGAAATGCCGGACGGCCGCGGCGAGCGAGTCGATCTCGCGGGCGACGTGGGGAGTCCGATGTGTGGACGCGGTGGCCCGGAGCTGCTTCTCCTTCGCGGACAGGTCGGCGATGGCCTGGTCGAGTTCGTGACCGACCGCGGTCGCCGTGTCCGAGCGGCTGCGAAGCGCGCCTGCGGATTCGGTGATCTTCTTCAGCGCCGTGAGGATCGACCCGGTGCGGGGCAGGGCCTGCGCCGCCGCGGTCGTCCGCGTCAGCAATGCAGCCGTCGCATCCGCGGACGCCCGGGTTTCGTCGAGGGTCGCCCGGGTTTCGTCGAGGGTGCTGTCGAGTTCGGTGATACGGGCGGCGCGCCTGCGGGCCCGTGCGGTGGTGCCGATGTACTCCGCGTCCGATTTCGTGTGGCGTCCCCGCTGGATTCCCTGCCGGTACGCACCGTCTTCGGCGACACCTACAGGTCCTTCACACAGGTCGAGGTATTCGAGGGCGATGGACTCGAGGAGCCCGCGCACGCGATCGTCGGGAACACCCGTGTCCTGCTCGACCTCGAGGACGTCCGCGAGGGTCTTGCCGGTGGGCCGATCCGCGGCCGGAAGGGCCACGAGGAACTGTTCGGATTCGACGTCGGGGAGCGCGTCGTCGACGGTCACCCAGCCGTCGAGGAGATTCGCGGCCTCCAGCGCGGCCTCGATTCCCGCCGCCGCTGCGGCGTCGACACCGTCGGTGAAGCGGACAAGGCGCCACAGTGGTGCGCCGGCCAGCCGGGAACGGGCGTCCTGCCGGGCGGCCGAGAGCGGTGGGGCGTCGTCGTGCTCGGATTCGATGGCCGCGCGGGCCGATTCGTGTTCGGCGATCGCTTCCTCGGCGGCGGCGACGTCGCGGTCGTACTGCTGACGACGCAGCCGGAGCGAGTCGACGGCGTCCGTGGTCTGTTCCGTCAGCGTTTCCGACAGGGTGGCGGCGTCGTCGTCGCCGATCCGGCCGAGGGCGGTGTCCAGGGAGTCGAACAGTGAAGCCGGCGCGTCGATCTCGGCGTAGAGGGACGACTGTTCCGTCCACCAGGATCGGAGTTCGGTGGCGCACCGGCTGCGGGCCGACTCGACCGCGGTCTCGGCCTCGAGAACGGCCACCTTCGCGGTGTCGAGTTGCTCCTGGCCACGGCGGGCCGCCTCGTCGGCGCGGGTCCGCTCGGTGGCGGCCTTCTCGACGGTGGCGAGCGCGGCCCGGACCGCGCGGATGTCGCCGTCCCGTTCCTCGGCGTGCCCGCGCAGCGCGGCGGTCAGCTGGTCGGTGCGCGCGTTCTCGGGGAGTGCGGTCCAGGTGATTCCCGCGTCCTCGGCGGCGAGGTGAAGCTCGTCTTCGGCATGGGTGAGCGCCTCGACGGCGCGGGCGACGGCGTCACCGGCCTTGTCGTGCTCCTCGGCTCGCTGTTCGAGGGTCGCCTTCGCCTTGCGTGCCTTCTCGGCCTGCAGTTCGGTCGATTTCTCGAGTGTCGAAACAGCCTGCGCGAGGTCGTCGAGCTGCGTCCGTCCCTCGTACGCCGTCGATCGCTTCAGTGCGTCGAGGGTGGCATTGGCCTGGTCGAGTGCGCGTTCGGCGGCGGTGAAGCGTTCCTCGGCGGCCGCTCGGCTCTCCTGGCTGCGGGCCCGGTCGGCCGCCGCGTCGTGGAGGGCGGCGATGCCGGACCGGACGGCCTCGAGACGGGTCGCGAGGTGATCGACGTCCGTACGCGCCTGCTGGCGAAGGTATTTCGCGTACACGCCGACGAAGCTCTGCGCTGCCTGGTCGGCCGCGGCCAGCCCCTCGAGCGCGCGGCCGACCTCCTCCATGTCGCTGAACGAGCGGGCGGCCTCGAGGACCAGTTGCTCGTCGAGCGGTCGCAGACCGTCGGTGAGTGCCTGCGACAGTCCCTTGGGGTCGAGGTTCTTCGCGAGCTGGGGCCGCCGGAGCGTGAGGATGAGGTTGATCAGCTGGTCGTAGCGTTGGACGCCGAGCCCGAACATCCGGGCGTCGATGGCGGCGCGGTAGTCGAGCGGCCGGTCGGTGATGGAGTCGGTGCCGATCTGTTCGCCCAGTTGCTTCTTCGTGAGCGGCCGGTCGTCGCTGCCGAGTAGGGAGAAGTCGACGCCGACGCGACCGTCGGCCACGAAGTACCAGCGTGTGACCTTGTCGTTGGTGCGGGTGGCGCGCATGCCGATGCCCACGGTGACGGCCTCGGGGTCGTCCTTCGCGCCGCGGCAGAATTCCATCCAGACGTACGAGTACGCGCTCTCCTGCCCGCGGTACAGGAGGTTCGACTTCATGGTGCGTTCCTCGCCGGCGAACGGATTGAGCCGCCGGGGTTCGATCCTGCCGTCGAAGACGAACGGGAACAGCACTTCGAGGGCCTTCGTCTTGCCGGATCCGTTGGGACCGCGGAGAACGAGGCGACCGTCGGCGAAGGAGAACTCCTGATCGCGGTAGTCCCAGAGGTTGATGATCCCGGCGCGGGTGGGCCGGAAACGCGCACTCGTCATGCTGTGACTTCCTCGCTGTCGTTCGCTGAGCTCTGGAACAGGTCGATCTCGGGTGTGCGGTCGCGGATCGTGACCACCACACCCCGGTAGCGGGCGAGTGCCGGGAGTGCGAGCACACCACCCGGGACCGCCGCGGTGAGGCGTAGCCGCTCGAGCAGCGTCAGCGCCGCGCGTCCCAGACCGTCGGGGTCCGCCTGCCACCCGGCGGCGAACGTGCGCCCGAACCGTTCGGTCAGTGTGCGGACGGTGCCGGCGATCCATTCGTCCTCGACGACCGGGAACAGCCGGTCCGCGGGGGCGGGGTCGGCGGGTTCGAATCCGTCGTGGCCGGCGAGGCTGTCGAAGATCCCGGACTGCGGAATGGCGCTGTCGACCTGTTCGATCAGGTCGTCGAACCGGCCCCGCGGCAGCGGCATCCGGGCGGTCTCCGGGGCATCGGGATCCAGTACGCGATCGGCGATCTCCCCGGCGAGCAGGAGTGCGACCTGCGCGACCGTTCCCGTCCCGGGGAACCGGACGTCGGAGAGACGCCCGGAGGAGTCGATCATCGCGACGCCCTCCTCACGCCGTTCCGCGACCAGTCCGGTGAGCAACTCGACATCGGCTGCGGTGCGGGGGAGCGTGAGTTGCACCAGTTCGTCATCGTCCAGGTCGGCGGCGTAGACCACGGGCCGTTCGACGAGGGCACGCCGCACCCGCCGCGCCGTCTCCTTCACGTCCACCGGCCTGGCCGTCCCGAACTCCGAGGTGTCGTCCTCGGTCACCGAGTCCGCACCGGCAAGCAGTCCGCGGATGGACCGGAGGTGCTGCAGTGCGCGCGGCGGCCGGAACAGGGCGATGACGACGGACCTGTCGATGTCGTACAGCGCCTCTCCCGCATCGGGATTGGCGGCCCAGCCGCCCGCGTCACCGTCGGCGAGGGCGATCGCGCCGCGGGCGGCGAGCCAGCCGACGGCGTCGACGAACGCGTCCCGGTCGGACGCGCGTTCCGTGGACAGATCCACACCGTCGACCTGTGCGGCGTCGGCGGCCACGTGATCGGCGAGCTCGGACAGGGTGATCTGGTTTCCGGCGCGGCCGAGCGCGGCCAGCGCCAACGCGAGGTAGGCGTAGCGGTACCGGTCGAACGTGCGGTCGGTGGACGTCTTGGCCGGCGTCCCGGCGTCGAGTCGGTCGCTCACCGTGAACAGCCGGGCGGTCGTCTCGGTGACTTCGAGTCGGTACCCGAAGAGCGTCATCAGATCTTCGCGTAGTTCGGTCGCCCACCGGCGGAGCAGGGGAAGAGCGATGCGATCCGGATAGGTCTGTGTCACCAGGTGATTCGACAGGATGACACGGGCGGCGCGCTGATACGAATCGAGGGCGAGCGGCGAGATCTCCCGCGCCTTCACCGAACGCTCACCTGAAGTCCGTCGAGGTGCAGACGTCCTCGGGCGGTGCGCACCACCGTCGATTCGCTGTGCGGGCTGAGGGTCAGCTTCACGCCGTTCTCCGATCCTGTACTGCTTTTCACGCGGCCGCTGACCGGTACCCGTGCCGTCAGCGCGGCGTTGAGCAGACTCAGCAGCACGTCGGTTTCGGCCTCGTCGAGTTCCCGCTCGTAGACTCCGCCCCGGGCCAGCGACTGGGCGGCGGCGGCGCGAAGTCGTTGCGCGGTCAGCTGTTCCTCCCGCAGGCGGCGCACGCTGCCCTCGTTGCGCTGCACCCGCGCGGGCAGACCGGGCGACGGGGGACGTCCGGTCTCGGCCAGCGTGCGGGAGATCTCCACGGGCTGGGCCTCCCACCACGACCGTGTGTCGGGAATGATGTCGGCGTCCGGATGCACCATCGACAGATGGCGCGGACGCCCGAGGTCGAACACGGCTCGGAACAGCGCATGCGCGGCGTCCTCGGTCGGAGTGGCGGCGAACCAGCCTGCGAGGTGACGCAATTGGCTCTCCCTGCTGACACCACCCCTGCGGGTTTCGGTGACGCGGCGCAGCAGCGACAGGACGGCGGCGATGGCGCTCATCGTGCCCTCGCGCAGGCGTTCCGACTCGCTGAGACCGGCCTCGCTCCCGACGAACCAATGCGTCAGGCCCGCCCACCGCGCGCGCCAATCGGCTTCGCGCTCGTCGATGCCGAGGAACACCCGCTCGTCGCTGGCGGCGGCTCGGGCCACCATCGTCTCGACGCCGGTGTCTTCCACGAGCGCGATCGCCGCCGCGAGTTTCGGTGCATAGCGCGAGAGGTCGGAGCTGAACTCGCGCATGTGCGTGAGGAGAGCGTCCTTGTGGGACATGAACGTCTCCGGCGTGATCTCCGTGGTGCGGACGAGGTCGCCCAGGGTCAGGTAGAACTGGGCGGCGCGCCCGGCCATGTCCGACAATGTCGCATCGAGGCGGTTGAGTTTCCGGTACACCAGGTCGTTGTCGGCCGCGCGGTTGGCGGCGGCCAGGTCGTTCATGTCGGCGAGGAGGTCGGGCAGCGCCAGCCGGGACAGCGACGCGTCGTCGAGCCGGGCTGCCAGAGCGTCCTCGACGGCTCGGAACACCTGGTAGCCGGCCTGGCTGAACTGATAGACGAAGTGTCGGTTCCGGTATTCGGCCAGCGTCGCGGCGCGTGTTCCGTCGTAGCTGCGTTCGAGCACTTCCCAGACGTGAAGTTGTTCGAGCAGGGGAGTGACGTCTCCGGCGCCGAGTTGTCCGGCCGGATCGTCGCCGGCGAGGCCGTCCAGAATCCGGGCGACGTCGGCGGCGTGGAGCAGGACGACGTAGTTGGCGCGGGCGTGGTCGAAGGCCCGCAGCACCCACAGGTATTCCGCGCGTTTCTCCGCCGTGGTGAAGGCGAACAGTTTCAACCGGTCGTCCCGGAGTGGGGGAGCAACCGCCGGGCGCGCTGCACGCGGCCCCGAGGGGGACCGACCTGGATCGCTGCCTGATTCACTCACCGTGACAGGTTATGCGGTCGCGCAGTCGTCGAGCGAACGCCGTGCCGACCTGCGTCATCAACCTCTGAATTTGAATCGGACCCTGACGGAACACTGTTGATTCACGAATTAGCGGTACCCGGCTCAGCACGAACCACCCTCTGTCACCGATGTTTCATCGTCACGATCGGCCCGCCTCACCCCACCGCTGCACCGATGAAGGGAGGCAGGCATTCAGAGGACGAACAGCACGAAGACGATCGCCACCAGCACGAGAGCCAGCCCGACCACCGCGGCGACGAGCCAGGACGCCCGGGACGTCGAGTCGGCGGTGGATTCGTCGCCGGACTGCGCGACGGCACGAGGGTCCGGCGGTGTCGCCACGGCCGTTCCGCCCGACACCCGGGCGGGGGACGCGCCGACCGCTGCGGCCGACGCCGGGTTGTGCGTGCGCGTCGCCGGCCGGTTCGGGGTTGTCGAGGTCGAGGGCACCGACTCGCCGACGACGGCGTCGATCACCTCGGTGACGTCGTACGACGGCGGCAGGCCGATCGGGGTGACCTTGTGGGTGGTCGGGTTGAACCCGGCGGCGCGGATGGCGGCACCGAGCGCTGCGGTCTGCTCGGGGCCGGGGCCGACGACACACCGCACACCGAACTTCTCGCCGACCGTGGTCGCGAACCCGTGAATGGTCGCGGAGTCCCGCGCGATCAGCCCGTCGCCCGTCACGACCACGGCATCGAGGTTGCTGGGCAGCCAGCCGAACGCACCGAGCGCGGTGGCGATCTGGGCCGTGGGGGAGCCCCCCGAGGAGAAGCGGAACGCCTTGCCTGCCTCGACACCCGAGCGGATCAGCGCGACAGTCGCGCCGGTGTCGTCGACGTGATAGATGCCGACCAATTGCCCGGGACGCTCCGCGATCTCGGATTCGAACCAGGCCGCGGCCGCTTCGGCGTCCGAGACGAGGGACAGGTAGGACATGTCGGCGTAGTCCAGCGCGTCGCGCAGCGCCGCGACGGCGGCCGAGTCCCAGCGGGTGGGGTAGGTGGCCATGATGTCGGGGGCGCCGCCCGTCCGGCCGCCGTGGTCGGGGAGAGGTTCGCACTCCCGGAGCAGGCATCGCATCGCGCCGGCGACCAGGTCTTCGGCGCGGTACCGCGATCCGTTGCCTACCGCGACACCGGCCGGGTCGCCGACGCGGGGAAGGAACCCCGACACGGTGTGGGTTTCGCCGATCGTGTGCGGCGCCGATCCGCCGAGAATTGCGGTGCCGTCCGGGCACATGTGCAGGACGGTGTCCCGGACGATGACGACCGGATCCGGGGATCCTGGATCGTTCGATGCCACCACGGCGGTGGACACGACACTGCCGATCCTGAGCCCGACTCCCATGGACATGCAAGTACCTCTATTCGTTTCACGAACGGATTGCGACTTCCGTCAGGCCCGTTCCGATTCGCTCGGTGAAGCCACAAGATGTACATCCTGCTACCCGAGCGCGCTTGTGCGCGCCATCACGCGCGGCGTGGCGTGGTCGTGTTGCGCACACTCGGGTCGTTTTCGCTCCCGGCGTGCGATCCGTCAGGTAATCGTCGGTGCGCCGAGGGCCGTTCTCCACTCGGTCACGTTCTCGGTCATCCAGTCGAGGAGGTGCTCCGCCTCCTGCGGATGGCGACCGGTGCCGGCGAGAAGATCCGCGAAGGCCTGCGCGGGGGCGACCAGACGGACGTTGTCGCGGAAGAGGGTGCGCTCGAAGACCGCAGCCGATCGGGGAGTGGCGACGAGGACGTTGGCGCCCTGATCGACGGGGCGTAGCTCGAGTGCGCCGGCCAGCGCCTCGCCGTGGTCGGCGTAGATCTGGATCTGATGCGCCGGCGCGTATTCGACGAATGCCGCGGCGGCGAGTGACCCGGTCACCGCGTAGAGGTGGCCGGAGACCTTCGCGAGTTTCGCGACGAACGACTGCACCCCCTCGGGTGCGAAGTAGCCGACGGTGGGGCAGTCCTTGAAACTGGAGTCGCTGCTCCAGGCGCGCAGCATCGGCTGCCATCGGACGCTGGTGATGGGACCGCGGGGGAGTCGTTCGAGCAGATCGCGTTCTTCGAGGGTTTCGACCACCCGATAGGTCGCGCCGGTGGACGCGCCGGACAGCCGGACGAGTTGGGGGACCGTCAGCTGACCCGAATGATCGGCGAGGGCACGCACGACCCGGGCGGCAGGATCGCCGGTCAGCTGTGCGGCCGGACGGCCCGGGCCGCGCCATGGGTCGGCGTCCGCGCCCCGGTCGCGTACCCAGATCGCGGGCCGGTCCGCGGCAAGGGAGGTGTTGCCCGTCGCATCGGCGTAGGAGAGACCCCTGGCGTCGAGTTGGCGACGAACCGGCTCGGAAAGGTAACGGGCACAGACGAATCCGCGATCGGATCCGGACAGTCCGTCGGCGAACCGGGCGGCGTCGCCCGCGAGAACTCCTCGGGCGGGGATGACGGAGAAGGACGCCACCTCGCCGTTGGGCGCGCCGACCAGCAGTCGTTCCGGCGCGTCGGCGAGGGAGCGGGACTTTCCGGACGTCAAGGTCCAGCCGTGGGGGAGTGCGGCTTGGAGGGTGGCGATCGCCCGGCGGTAGAGATCGATGTCGCGTTCCGGCTTGGGAAACGGCACCTTCGGCTCGCTACCTGCGAATTCGGCGTTTTCCTGATTCGGCACATCGCCAGTCTACTTAATCGGTCCGAGACGGAACCGAAAATAGACCGAACAATCGTGGCGCTCCCAGCGCCACCGAGTAGTCGGATGCCACCACAACTCGCCACCTCCACGTGAACGGTTCCCCGAGGCCGGGGCGGCGTGGGGGAGTTTCACTCCCTCCGGCGGGTTCAGGGGCGGCGGGCAATCCAAACGGTCCGGCTGCCCCGGACCGTCAGGTCCCCGCGGTGCAGGACGCTGTCGGGGTTGTCTTCCGAGAGAAGGCGATCGAGAGTGGCGCGGTCGTCGGCGGCAAGTTGCCCGTCGAGCGCGGAGCGGATGCGGCGCAGGAAATTCTGTGCGTAGCGTCCGGTGCTCCGCGGGGCCGGGGTTGCCTCGCTGGTGAAACTGCGCTCCTCGACGTCCACGAAACCGGCCCGCTCCACGTGGGCCCGCCAGTTCGGGTGTGAGTTCCAGTCCAACCGCGTCAAGGCTTCGTGGCAGCGCGACTCAAGGCCCGGGCGGCCCAGGCCGAGGTCGTCCGGCAGCAGGCGCGGCAGCGCGTCCATCTCGACGACCACCAGCACGCCGTCGGTGTTCAGCGCGCCGTACATGGCACGGAGCACCCGGTCGGGATCGGCGACCTCATGCAACGAGGACGCCGCCCACACGACGTCCGCCGCGTCGACTGCCGGCCAGGCGACATCCAGATCGGCGTGCACGACGCTCAATCGGCCGGCCAGTCCCCACCCGTTCGCGGCCGTGCGGAGGCGCTCGAGCATCACCTCCGACCTGTCGATCGCGATCACCTCGGCCGCGGGGAATTGTCGAGCAAGGGTCAGGCTGCCGACGCCCGTTCCCGCCCCCACGTCGACGACCCGGTGCGTGGTCTCCCCGGTGCGCTGTCCGACCCATTCGGCCACCGGGTCGAGGTAGGAGCCGAAAACCTCGGCGTCCAGGTCCAGTAGATCCGCCAGCGCCGCCTCGTGGTCCCGGGTGTGCCCGCCGTGGTGAGGGGAGTGGTGATGAGAATGCTGTGTCATTACTCCAGGCTAGCCACATCCTGCGCAATACGCATACACTCTTGCCTATGACGCAAGAAGTCGGGCTGGACAGCGTGATCCGTCAACGCATCCGAGGCCTTCGGCTGGCCCGCGGCTGGTCACTGGACGTGCTCGCTGCGCGCTGCTTTCTCAGTCCGTCCACCCTCAGCCGCATCGAAACCGGCCACCGCAGGATCGCCCTCGACCAACTGGTTCCCATCGCGCGGGCCCTCGGCACCACGCTCGATCAGCTCGTCGAGTCCGTCGAGGACGAGGATGTGGTGATCCGGCCGCAGCCCGAACACACGCGAGGTCTGACGATCTGGCTCCTGTCCCGCGAACGCGCGCTCCACGGAGCGACCGTGGCGAAGATGCGCATCACCTCCGATCGGCCCGCGGGCCCGGAGCATGTGAGTGTGCACCCGGGCCACGAGTGGTTCACGGTGCTGTCGGGGACAGCCCGCCTGCAGCTCGGTGAGCGAACCATACTGATCGAAGCGGGTGCCGCAGCGGAGTTCTCGACCATGGTGCCGCACTCCATCGGCGCCCACGACGGTCCCGTCGAGATCCTCACGATCTTCGACCACGACGGGGAGCGTGCCCACCTGCACGCCGATCACAACGAGTAGAGAGGACAGGCATGTCGACTTCCGACACCGCAGGCCATACGGAGTTTCCGGCGAGCATGGGGAAGGTCTCCCGTCGTGAGCTCGCGTCTCACGGCTATACGCGTTTCGACCAACTGACGACGGTCACCGCCAATGAGCTGTCGAAGATCCACGGCGTCGGGCCGAAGGCGATCCGAATCCTCGAGGAGGAACTCGCGGAGCGGGGGCTCGGCTTCGCGAACTGAGTCGAGCCCGGCCGGGCTACAGCAGGCCGTGCGTGCGCTGATAGGTGGCCGGTGGTGTCCCGACCACGTGAGTGAAGACACGGGTCAGGTGCGCCTGGTCGCTGAACCCCAGTTCGTAGGCCAGCGCAGACCAGTCGATCCTCTCGCCCGAGTGGGCGACGCCGGCCGCGTCGAGGATGCGGAATCGCTGGATCACCCACTTCGGGCCGATGCCGACGTACTCGGTGAACAGCCGTTGCAGGGTGCGCAGGCTGCAGCCGGCATGTGCGGCGAGCTGGCCTGCCCGGACGATGTCGCGGCGGCGCTTGGCGTCGCCCACCAGGGCTGTGATCTCCCGACCCGTGGGATCCGGAACGGGATCGGTGTGAAGAAGGTATCGCTCGAAGGCGTCGATCATCTCCGCGCTGTCCGTGCCGGTCAGAATTCGCTCCGCGACCGGGCGATCGTCACCGGCGAGCAGATCCCGGCCGGGCTGGGCGGTTCCCGAGATCGCTCCGACGCTGCCCCTCAGCAGAGGCCGGAACCCGCCGGCGTGGAAGGCAGCTCCCAGCACGTGGCCGTTCCCGGTCAGCGTTCGGTAGAACGGCGACCGGGAAATCCCGTGCACCAGCAGCTGTCCGTCCTCGGCAGCGACATGTACGCGGGGCTGGGACACCACCTGCTGACGATGGGGCTGCGGCACCGACCACCTCACCAGCCAGTGGTAGTCGACGAACTCGGCCAAAGCTTCTCGGGGAGCGACCCGTTCGACCTCGAACCCCGGTGCGGCGGCCGTCGGGTGGACGATCGCCTCGGGATGTCCTGGCACGGTCGGCATTCGCTCGTCCTAGTGTCGCGAATGTTCAAGAACGTCACGCTGCCGCGTACCTAGAGTCACGTGTCATGAGCTACTCACACACTGCACGAGGCAAGTTCTCCATCGCGTCGTGGTCGGAATCGGTGATCGTCGACATCGACGGCGAAGGTACGACCGCCGGCGACACCTATTTCCCCACTCGCGGTGCCAACCGAGCGACCGTCGCGTACTCGTACTCCGGGGACATCGACGGAACGAGCACGGTGGTCTACCTGATCGCATACAAGGCCGATGCCGCGCCGGTGCTCGGCCTCGAACGCTTCGAGGGCTCGATCGGCGGGCACGACGGAACGTGCGTGTTCCAGCACATCGGCAGCCAGGACCAGGGTTCGGTGTCGGCACGGATCGAGGTGGTGCCGGGTATGGGCACCGGCGGTCTGATCGACCTACGCGGCAGCGCGGACCTGTCCATCGCGGGCCCCGGCGACAGCGGCTACGAATTCATTCTGTCGTACGACATCGGATGAGCTTTCGTCGTCGATCGTGTCTTCGAGCCCGGCGGCCGTCAAGTCGTCGAGGGTGCGGCGAAGGGCTTCAGGCCACACGCCGTCGCGAAGCCCTGTGATTCGATGCCGAACGCGGTGTTGGTGCGGGTCGCGAAGTTCGCCAGCGCGATGAACGCGGTCAGTTCCACCAGCGCGGCCGGGCCGAGCGCGTCGAGCAGCCTGGCCGACATTTCGTCGGTGACCGTCGGCGGGGTCAGGGTCATCGCTTCGGCGTACTCGAGCACGTCCCGCTCCAGCGGCGTGAACACGTCCGACTGGCGCCAGCGGGGTACTTCGCGTGCCTTGGTCAGATCGAGCCCCTCGTTGTGGGCTTGGAAGTAGCCGAAGTCCAGGCAGAAGCTGCAGCCGACCAGGCCGGCCACCGCCATGTGGGCAAACGACTTCAGGTTCGCGTCACACCGATCCCACTTCTGCGCTTGGCGACCGACGCTGAAGCTGAAGTTCAGCACCTTCCGGTTGTGCCACGCGACCTCGACCGGCTCGGCCACCTCGCCGAGCATTCTGCGGGACATCCGCTTGACGATCGCGCCGTAGATGCCGGTCAGCTCGGCCTTCAGGATCCGAGTATTGCCGGCCACGATTCCTCCTCCGGTTGTCGTGCTCTCGGCATGAGACACCGGCCACGAACCGAATGTGACACCCGAACCGGAATTGGCGGCAGGAACCTTCGCTACCGCTCAGCCCGGTGCGAGTGCGCGGTCGGCCAGCGCGGCGACGACGGGCGAGAGTGCCTGAGCGTGTTCGAGGGTCAAGTGATTGTCGTCGCGGTACACGAGGTCGTTGCCGACGATGACGGGGCAGCGCTCGGTGGTGCAGAACAGGGCAGTGAGGTCGGCGTACCGTCCGCCGCCTGCCGCGGTGGCCACCGCCTCGGCCACGACGCCGGCGTCGTTCACCGCGACAGGCCGTGGCGGCGAGCAGGCGGTCGCGTCGTCCAGGTGGGCGGATAGGCACGTCGGCACGGTCGACTGCGGATCCGGGATCGGTCCGAGGACGAGGACGGCCGCACCCGTGGCCCGCAGTTCCGTGACCAGGCGGGTCAGGCTGTCGAGCCAGGCCTGACCGTAGACGGTGAAACCGAAATCGACGCCGTACCGCCGGGACATGCTCAGCACCACCAACCGGGGCCGTTCGGTCCGCAGCCGATCGACGATCTCGCCGCGCCACTGCTCGCACTCGGTGTATTCCCGCCCGAGGTAGGGGCTGGTGAGTGGGAGGTCGAGAAGCGGGCAGGTGACCTTGCCCATCGTCTCGAGCCGCCAATGATTCTGCTGGGCTGCCGATTCGAATGCCGGGGCCCACATCGCGGCATGCGAATCGCCGACCAGCGCCACCGTCGTCGGAGACGCCACGTCCCCCGACGCGCACTCGCCCTGACCCACTTCGAGCCACGACCGCACACAGCCGTTGACGAACACCTCCGGCTTGTCTGCCGGCGCGTCGGCGAGCGGTGGAGAAAGATTCGACGGGACCGCTTGCAGCCCTGCCGATTCCGCGACCGCTGCCTGCACCTGCGCGGTCATGTCGTGCACCGCCGCGTCGCGCGGATCGACTGCGGTAGGCGCCGATTCGGCCGGCGCAGAGACGGTGAGGGCTGTGGCCGCGGCTCCGTGTCCGACCGGAACCGGCCGCGCGATCAGCAGCACCAGTGCCGCACACACTGCGATGGCGGTGACGGCACCGCCGAGTACGAGGCTGCGCGAGGCCGAACGACGCAGCGGAGCAGCGAAGCGGACGGGGTTCTCGACCAGGACCAGTGTCAGTCCGGCCAGACCCGCGGACACCATGACCATCGCCAGACGATCGGTCAGGTCGAGCGAGCGGCCGAGCACGATCGGCGCGAGCAGCAGTACCGGCCAGTGCCACAGGTACCAGGAATAGGACACCCGACCGACCGCCCGCATCGGCGGCAGCGACAGGCTCCGACCGACCCCCAGCCGGGGTGTGGCACACCCCGCCCCAATCACCAGCACCGTGCCGACGACCGGAACCAGCGCGGCGGTTCCGGGGTAGGGCGTCGTCTCGCCGAGTCGAAAACAGGCGACCACGATCAGTGCGAAACCCGTCCATCCGGCCGCGGCGGCGACCACCGACGGCAGCCGCTGCCAGTGTCGAACCGACAGGGCGACCAACCCGCCTGCGGCCAGTTCCCAGCCGCGGGCGGGCAACGAGAAGAACGCCCACGGCGGCAGGGTCCGGGTCCAGTCGAGTGAGACCGCGAACGACACTGCGGCGACCACGGCGAGCACGATCAGATACGGGGTCGTCGACGGTGTTTCGTCCGCGTCGAGGCGCCGTGTCCTGCGCCGGACGAGCCAGGCGACCCCGATGATCAGCGCCGGCCACAGCAGGTAGAACTGCTCTTCCACGCCGAGCGACCAGTAGTGCTGGAACGGTGACGGGGGTGCGTCGGCGGCCAGATAGTCGGTGCCGTGCAGCGCGAACCGGTAGTTACCGACGTAGAGCGCACTGGCGATCCCGTCACCGAGGACCGCGCGGGCCTGCAGAGGGGGCAGGAGCAGGGCCGAGCCGATCGCAGTGGCCACCAGCACGATGCACCCGGCGGGCAGCAACCGGCGGGCCCGGGCACCGTAGAACTCGGCCAACCGCACGCGGCCGGTGCTCGCGACGTTCCGCCACAGCAGCCCGGTGATGAGAAACCCCGAGACGACGAAGAAGATGTCGACACCGACGAACCCTCCGTCGATTCCGGGCACGCCCGCGTGAAAGAGGACCACGGCCAGCACGGCGACGGCCCGTAGACCCTCGATGTCCGCGCGGAACCTCGGCTCGGCCGGCCGGACACCGGCCGGAGGGCGGTTACCGGATCGGCGTCGCCGTTCCGGACTCGCGACGGTATTCACTCGACCAGCGATCTGTCCATGCGACGCGCCCCTTCAGCTGCAGCATTGAGCTCATAATGACAGCGGTGCCGAGACTTTCCCGAAAGGCACGCCGTATCAGGGCAGAGCACTGGTGAATGGCCACTCACACGTGCACGACGACCGACCCCTCGCGAACCGAGGCGGAGTAGGTGCGGACCGAGCCCACACCTTCGGATGCGCAGGCGCCCGTGTCGAAGGCGAACGCGTACTGGTGGAGCGGGCACGTCACGCCGTCGGCGTCGATCTGTCCGTCGGCGAGGGGACCGCCCTTGTGCGGGCACACCGCATCCATCGCCCGAACGGTGCCGTCCGACAACAGGAACACGGCCACCTGACGGTTCTGCACGACGTACGTCCGGCCTTCGCCCGGCGTCAGGTCGCTGACCGGCCCCACCGCGACCTCGGAAGGCCCCTCGACCAGGGCGGTCATCGGACCGGCACCTGGGGAAGCGGCAGCAGCGGGAGCGACGGAGCGAACTGTGCGGGCGATTTCGGCGCGCTGCGCTCCTTCCAGGGATCCCGGTAGCCGTCCACCGCCGTCTGGATCCGCTCGTCCAATCCCGTCACGATGTGCTCCTCGTCTCGGACCAGTAGCGCCTGAAGATGTTCGAGTCCCACCCGCGGCACGAAGTCGTACGTGCGCTCGAGCCATTTCGCGTTCTCGCGGTAGTACTGGATGAATCGTCCGCCGAGTTCCACTACGGCGTCCGGTGATTCGACCGTGGCCAGCAGGTCGCCCTTGCGGATGTGCGCTCCGGCGGCGCCGCCGACGTAGATTTCCCACCGGCCGTCGCCGACCGCGACCACACCGAAGTCCTTGCACAGGGCCTCCGAGCAGTTGCGTGGGCACCCGGCGACCGCGAGTTTCAGTTTCGCGGGCGTCTCCAGGCCCTGGAACCGCTCCTCGAGCGCGATGCCGAGGCTGGTCGAATCGCCGAGACCGTAGCGGCAGAAATCGGTTCCGACGCACGTCTTCACCGTGCGCATGCTCTTGCCGTAGGCGAACCCGGACGGCATGTCGAGGTCACCCCACACCTTGGGTAGATCCTCCTTCTTGATGCCGAGCAGGTCGATGCGCTGCCCGCCGGTGACCTTCACGAGCGGCACGCCGTACTTGTCGGCAACGTCGGCGATCTTGCGGAGTTGCTCCGGCGTGGTGACGCCGCCCTTCATCTGCGGGACCACCGAGAACGTGCCGTCGCGCTGGATGTTGGCGTGCACGCGGTCGTTGATGAACAGCGCGCCGCGCTCGTCCACCCAGTCGGGTCCCCAGATGGTGCGGAGCAGCGAGGCCAGGGGCATCTTCGCGGACGCGTCCTCCTTCGCGTCCGTCGCGAGCTCGGCGAACACCTGGGACACGGCGCGGAGATCGCGTTCCCGGATGGTCGCGATGAGTTCGGGCTTCGTCATCGGGATGCAGGGCACATACCAGTCTGCGGAGGGGTCGGCCTCGAGTTCGCCGCCCGCGGCGCAGGCCACGATGTCGGCGACGAGACCCTTGCACGAGCCGCAGCCCTTGCCTGCCCGGGTCTGGGCGCAGACGTCGGTGAGTGTCTTGGCGCCGGAATGGACGCACGCCACCAGATCGCCCTTGCTTACACCGTTGCAGTTGCACACCTGCAGTTCGTCGGGGAGATCGGCGACACTCGTCGCGGCGTTCGGGGCTCCGACGTCGAAGAGCATGCTGATCCGCTCCTCGGGCAGCGGCACCTTGCCGTCGAACGCCTGCGTGAGGAAACCGGCCTTGCTGATGTCGCCCATCAGGGTGGCGCCGATCAGCTTGCCGTCTCGGACTACGATGCTCTTGTACGTGCCGCTGCGCGGTTCGTAGTACTGGACGAACTCGTCGTCCGCCGTCTCCGGTCCCTTGACGCCCATCGCGGCCACGTCGACACCGGCGACCTTCAGTTTGGTGGTGGTGCGCGAACCGATGTACGCCGCTTCGGGATTGGAGCCGGTGAGGACTTCGGCGAGGATGACCGACTGCTCCCACACCGGGGCGACGAGGCCGTAGGTCTCCCCGCGGTGCTGTGCGCACTCGCCGACGGCGTACACGGAACCCTCGTCCTCGCAGCGCATCTGGTCGTCCACCACGACGCCGCGTTCGACCACGAGCCCGGCGGCCCGCGCGAGTTCGGTGTTGGGCCGGATTCCGGCGGTGACGACGACCATGTCGGCGTCCAGGGTGGAGCCGTCGACGAACGACACCCCGGTCACGAGGCCCGCGTCGTCGCGCAGCACGGCGGTGGTCCGCATCGAGGTGTGGACGCCGACGCCGAGTTTCTCGATCTCGCCGCGCAGGACGCTGCCGCCGCGTTCGTCGAGCTGCTGGTTCATCAGGTGCCCGGGGGAGTGCACGACGTTGACGGTGAGACCCTGAGTGCGCAGCCCGTACGCGGCTTCCAGGCCGAGCAGACCGCCGCCGATCACCACCGCGGACACGTCGTCGCGGGCCTGCGCCATCTGCAGCATTCCGTTGGTGTCGGCGATGTTCCGGAAGCCGAACACCCCGCGGGCCAGGCGCCCGTCGTGCTCGCGCAGTCCGTCCATGTTGGGGAAGAACGTGTTGCTTCCCGTGGCGATGATGAGGACGTCGTAGTCGACGACGCGGCCGCTCTCACACGTAACGGTCTTCGCGAACCGGTCGAGTGCGACCGCGCGGTCGCCGGCGTGGAGTTTGACGCCGTTGGCGGTGTACCAGCCCATGGGGTTGAGGATGAGGTCCTCGTCGTCGACGGCCGCCTCCCCGGACAGCACGTGCGAGAGCATGATCCGGTTGTAGTTGCCGTAGGGCTCGTCGCCGATCATGGTGATCTCGAAACGCTCGCCGCCGCCACGGTTCAGGATCTCCTCGACGGTGCGTGCGCCGGCCATACCGTTGCCGACGACCAGCAGCTTGCTCGAACTCGGTGTGTTGGCCATGCGTCGAGGCTCCGCCCCGGGAGTGTCGTAACGGCTGCGCGCACGTTACGTGGGAATCAGGAACACCTCACAGCCCTCCCGGAAGTCATGTCAGGCAGGTGTGCGGTCGCGGGGCATGAGCAGCGGGGCCAGCACGGCGAGGAGCAGGGCGGGCAGCAGGAAACCGGCCGCGGGCGACACCGAATACACCGGGGTGAGGGTGATCGGGGCGAGCGCGTTGCCCATGAATCGCAGCGCCTGCACGACGGACACCGCGCCGCCCCGGTTCGGTCCCGGCGAACCCAGCACGGCGGCATTGACCCCCACCAGGATGAACTGACCGGCGATTCCGGCCGCGAACCACGCCACGGCCACGACCGCGAGGAGGGACACGGTCCCGGCGGCCGCGACGAGAATCGCCCCGCCGAACGCGCCGATCAGGACGGCCGCCCGGGCCCCGATCTTGTCGATGACACCGCCGACGAGGCGTGCGGTGAGGATGCCGGCCACGCCGAACCCGGTGAGCAGCAGCCCACGCTGGGTCGGGCTGAGCCCGAAGACGTCCTCGGCGCGGAACGCCACCAGGAAGCTCAGCCCACCGAGCGCGCCCCAGCCGAGGAGTGCGACCACCCCGATTCTCAGCACCGACGGGGTGAGGGCGTCGCGCAGTCGCGGGCGCGGTGCCCCCGGCTCGGCGGGAGCACTGTCGGGAACGCCGACCAGACCCAGCACCGCGGCGACGAGGGCGATGACGAGGAATGCGAGACGCCAGTCGACCTCCGCCGCGAGCCCGCCGACGAGCGGCGCGCTCGACTGTCCCGCGGCTTGGAAGGCGCCGAAGATTCCCAGCGCCCGGCCGAGATGTTTCTTCGGAGTCGAGGCGGCGAGCGCCGCCAGCAGCAGCGGCGTCGTGAACGAGTTCGAACACCCCTGGAGCACGCGGGCGCCGAGGAAGAGCGGCAGCGTCGGCGCCACGAAACACGCCAGCGACGACAGCAGGTAGACGCCGTACGCGATCCGCACGGTCCGCGTCTGCCCCCACCGGGCGCCCAGCGTGCCCGACACCAGCATCAGCAACGCGAACGGCAGCAGGTACGCCGTCAGCGAGCCGGCCGCGGCGGACGCACTCACGCCGAGGTCGTCACCGATCTCGGGAAGGATCGAGGCGACGACCCCGCCGCCGAACGGACCGAGGAAACCGCCGGCGTAGAGCGCCGTGCGCTGGAGCGAGGAACGAAGCGACTCGGATGAGTTCTTCGTCACAGCCCGAAGCTGCCGGGCCCACGCCTGCGGAGATACCGCTCGAACTCGGCCGCGAGCGCGTCACCGTCGATCTTCGAGATGGCGTCGGAGATGTCGGTCTCGGCGTCGCCGCGCTCCTCGAGTGAGCGGACGTACTCGCCGATCTCCTCGTCGTCCGCGGTCATCTCGGTGACCGCTTCCTGCCAGTCGTCGGCCTGGGCCGGGAGTTCCCCGAGGGGAACCTCGATGTCCAGGACATCCTCGACGCGTTGGAGCAGCGCCACCGTGGCCTTCGGATTCGGCGGCTGGGACACGTAGTGGGGCACGGCCGCCCAGAACGACACGGCAGGCACACCGGCCCGGACGCACGCGTCCTGCAGCACCCCGGTGATCCCGGTCGGCCCCTCGTAGCGGGTCTGTTCGAGCTTGAACCGCTCGGCGGCCTCGCTACTGTACGCGCTGCCCGTCACCGGGACCGGCCGCGTGTGCGGGGTGTCCGCGAGCAGTGCCCCGAGGATCACCACGGTGTTGATCTGCAGCTGATCGATCAGCTCGAGGAGGTCCTCGCAGAAGCTGCGCCAGCGCATGTTCGGTTCGATCCCGCGCAGCAGAACCACGTCGCGGTCGCTGCCGGGAGGCGAGCACACCGACAGGCGGGTGGCGGGCCACACGATCTCCCGGGTGACACCGTCGACCTGCCGCACCGTGGGTCGATTGACCTGGTAGTCGTAGTATTCCTCGGAGTCGAGCTCGGCGAGCGGCTGGGCGTCCCAGGTCAACTCGAGGTGCTCGACGGCTCCGCTCGCGGCGTCGCCGGCGTCGTTCCAGCCCTCGAAGGCGGCGACGAGGACAGGGTCACGAAGCACGGGCACGCCACTGTCCGCCGCACCGGCATCCGCGGTGTCGGGGGTGTCGTCGGCGCGGCCCGCAGGCGTGACGGGGAACTCACTGGAACTCACCCACCCAGCCTACGGCCAGCATTGGTTCGCGCGCCCACTAGTCTGGACGGCATGTCTGCGCCATTTCACTCTGCCCTGCTCGATGCGTTGAACCAGCGCGTTGTCATCGGCGACGGAGCCATGGGCACCATGTTGCAGGCCGCGGACCTCACGCTCGACGACTTCCTCGGGCTCGAAGGCTGCAACGAAATCCTCAACGACACTCGCCCTGACGTGCTGAAAGACATCCACCGCGCGTACTTCGAGGCGGGGGCGGACGCCGTCGAGACCAACACGTTCGGGTGCAACCTACCCAACCTCGCCGATTACGACATTTCGGACCGTATCCGGGAACTGGCCGAGAAGGGCACCCGGCTGGCGCGTGACGTGGCCGACGAGATGGGGCCCGGACGCGACGGCATCGGCCGCTTCGTCCTCGGCTCGATGGGACCCGGAACCAAGCTGCCGACGCTGGGCCACGCGCCGTTCGCGGTCCTCCGCGACGCCTACGCGGAGGCTGCGATGGGCATGATCGACGGGGGAGCGGACGCGATCCTCGTCGAGACCTGCCAGGACCTGCTGCAGGTGAAGGCCGCCATCCTCGGCAGTCAGCGGGCGATGGAGACGCTGGGGTCGCGGCTGCCGATCATCACCCACGTCACGGTCGAGACCACCGGCACGATGCTCCTCGGCAGTGAGATCGGTGCCGCGCTGACCGCGCTCGAGCCGCTCGGTATCGACATGATCGGCCTCAACTGCGCGACCGGACCGGCCGAGATGAGCGAACATCTCCGTCACCTGTCCAAGTACAGCTCCCTCCCGGTGTCGGTGATGCCCAACGCCGGACTGCCGCAGCTCGGCCCGAACGGCGCCGAGTACCCGCTCACCGCGGAGGAGCTCGCCGAGGCGCTCAGCGGCTTCGTCACCGAGTTCGGTCTCGGTCTGGTCGGCGGCTGCTGCGGGACCACCCCGGAGCACATCCGGCAGGTGGCCGAAGCGGTCCGCCTGGTCGAGAAGGCCGAGCGGAACCCGGTGCACGAGTCGGGGACGTCCTCGCTGTACACGGCGGTGCCGTTCCAGCAGGACGCCAGCATCCTGATGATCGGTGAACGCACGAACACCAATGGCTCCAAGGCGTTTCGCGAGGCGATGATCGCCGAGGACTACCAGAAGTGCCTCGACATCGCGAAGGACCAGACCCGCGACGGCGCCCACATGCTCGACCTCAACGTCGACTACGTCGGACGCGACGGTGCCGTCGACATGGCCGCCCTCGCAAGCCGGTTCGCGACGTCGTCGACGCTGCCGATCATGCTCGACTCCACCGAGCCCGCGGTCCTGCAGGCCGGCCTCGAGCACCTCGGCGGCCGGTGCGCCGTGAACTCCGTCAACTACGAGGACGGCGACGGACCGGACTCGCGGTTCCAGAAGATCATGCGGCTCGTCACGGAGCACGGCGCCGCCGTCGTCGCGCTGACCATCGACGAGGAGGGCCAGGCGCGAACCGCGGAGCACAAGGTCCGCATCGCCGAGCGTCTGCTCGAAGACCTCACCGTGAACTGGGGTCTCGACGAGTCCGACATCATCATCGACGCTCTGACGTTCCCGATCTCCACCGGTCAGGAAGAGGTCCGCCGCGACGGCATCGAAACGATCGAGGCGATCCGCGAGCTGAAGAAGCGGCATCCGCGGGTCCACTTCACCCTCGGCGTGTCCAACATCTCGTTCGGTCTCAACCCGGCGGCCCGGCAGGTCCTGAACTCGGTGTTCCTGCACGAGTGCACCGAGGCCGGCCTGGACACGGCCATCGTGCACGCGTCGAAGATCCTGCCGATGGCGCGGATCCCCGACGAACAGCGGGAAACGGCCCTCGACCTGGTCTACGACCGCCGCCGTGAAGGCTACGACCCGCTGCAGAAGCTGATGGAACTGTTCGAGGGCGTCTCCGCGGCGTCGGCGCGCGAATCCCGTGCCCAGGAACTGGCGGCGCTGCCGCTGTTCGAGCGGCTGGAACGCCGCATCGTCGACGGTGAACGCAACGGCCTCGACGACGACCTCACCGCGGCGATGGAGGAGAAGCCGCCGCTCGCGATCATCAACGAGACGCTGCTGTCCGGCATGAAGACCGTCGGCGAACTCTTCGGGTCCGGGCAGATGCAGCTGCCGTTCGTGCTGCAGTCCGCCGAGGTGATGAAGGCGGCCGTGGCATACCTCGAACCGCACATGGAGGCCACCGACGAGGACGGCAAGGGCCGGATCGTCATCGCCACCGTGAAGGGCGACGTCCACGACATCGGCAAGAACCTCGTCGACATCATCCTGAGCAACAACGGGTACGACGTGGTGAACCTGGGCATCAAGCAGCCGATCGCGACGATCCTCGACGCGGCGATCGAGCAGAAGGCCGACGTCATCGGCATGTCCGGGCTGCTCGTGAAGTCGACCGTGGTGATGAAGGACAACCTGCAGGAACTCAACGCCAAGGGTGTCGCGGAGAAGTTCCCCGTCCTCCTCGGCGGTGCCGCGCTGACCCGTTCGTACGTGGAGAACGACCTGGCCGAGGTGTACGAGGGCGACGTCAGCTACGCACGCGACGCGTTCGAGGGCCTGCACCGGATGGACGAGATCATGGCCGTCAAGCGTGGCGGCGGACCCGACCCGGACAGTCCGGAAGCGATTGCGGCCCGCGAGAAGGCGGCCGAACGGAAGGCGCGGCACGAGCGGTCCAAGCGGATCGCCGAGAAGCGCAAGGCCGCCGAGACCCCGATCGAGGTGCCGGAGCGATCCGACGTGGCCACCGACATCGTGGTCCCGACCCCGCCGTTCTGGGGCAACCGGATCGTCAAGGGCGTCTCGCTGTCGGACTACTCCGGGCTGTTGGATGAGCGCGCCCTGTTCCTCGGGCAGTGGGGTCTGCGCGGGCAGCGTTCCGGCGACGGTCCCACCTACGAGGAATTGGTGGAGACCGAGGGCCGCCCCCGCCTGCGGTACTGGCTCGATCGGCTGAGCACCGAGGGAATCCTCGCGCACGCCGCCGTCGTGTACGGCTACTTCCCCGCCGTGTCCGAGGGCGACGACGTGGTCGTGCTCACCGACCCGACACCCGACGCCGAGGAACGCTTCCGGTTCACGTTCCCGCGCCAGCACCGCGACCGCTTCCTGTGCGTCGCCGACTTCGTCCGGTCCCGCACCGAGGCGAAGGAGACCGGCCAGGTCGACGTGTTCCCGATGCAGCTCGTGACCATGGGGCAGCCGATCGCGGACTTCGCGAACGAGCTGTTCGCCGCCAACGCGTACCGCGACTACCTGGAGGTGCACGGCATCGGCGTGCAGCTGACGGAATCGCTGGCCGAGTACTGGCATCAGCGGGTCCGCGAGGAACTCGTGCTGCCCGGCGGTCACAACGTGGCCGAGCAGGACCCGTCCGAGGTGTCCGGGTTCTTCGACCTCGCCTACCGCGGTGCCCGCTACTCCTTCGGGTACGGTGCCTGCCCCAACCTGGAGGACCGCGCGAAGATGGTCGCTCTGCTCGAACCCGAACGGATCGGTGTGAAGTTGTCCGAGGAATTGCAGTTGCATCCCGAGCAGTCCACGGATGCGTTCGTGCTGCACCACCCCGAAGCGAAGTACTTCAATGTCTGATGCATTCGACGGTCTCGCAGGTGTTCTGTGGGACATGGACGGAACGCTGCTCGATTCCGAGAAGATGTGGGACGTCGCGGTCCGCGAGTTGTCGCTGCACCTCGGCGGTCCGATGACCGAGGAAACGCGGCTGAAGACGATCGGTGCGTCGAGTGCTAACGCTCTCGGCGTCATCTTCGACGCCCTCGGGCTCGACCGGGATCCGGCGGCGCTCGCCGAGGCCAAGGAGTGGATGTTCACCCGCGTCGAGGAATTGTTCGGCGACGGGATCCCGTGGCGACCGGGCGCCCACGACGCACTGCGGACCGTCCGGGCGCACGGTCTGAGGTCGGCGCTGGTGACCAACACCGAGCGTCGGCTCACCGAGCGGGCACTCGAGACACTCGGCAGGCACCACTTCGACCACTCGGTGTGCGGTGACGAGGTGCCGGCGGGCAAACCGCATCCCGACCCGTACCTGCGGGGCGCGGAACTGCTGGGACTGGATCCGTCGCAGTGCCTGGCCATCGAGGACTCGCCCACCGGTGCGGCGTCCGCGCAGGCCGCGGGGTGCGTCGTCCTGATCGTTCCGTGCGAGATCGTGGTGGCCGACGGCCCGGGGCGGGTGTTCCGGGACAGTCTCGAGGGTCTCACCGGTTCCGACCTGGCCGAGGTGTGGGCGCAGCGGAGTGCCGTCCGTCTCTAGGTAGTCTGGTTTGCCGTGGCTGTCCCGAAAATCGTGCTGTTCTACGTGTTCACTCCGCTCGCCGACCCGGAGGCGATACGGCTGTGGCAGTACACACTCGCCGAGGCGAACAACCTGACCGGTCGGATTCTCGTCTCCGAGCACGGCATCAACGCGACGGTCGGTGGTGACATCCACGACGTCAAGCGGTACGTGAAGGGGACGCGCAGCTACGCCCCGTTCAAGGACGCCGACATCAAGTGGTCGAACGGGCTCGGTGACGACTTCCCGCGGCTGAGCGTCAAGGTGCGATCGGAGATCGTGACGTTCGGTGCGCCGGGCGAGCTGAAGGTGGATGCGGACGGTGTCGTCGGCGGCGGTACCCACCTGGCACCCGACGAGGTGCACCGCCTGGTCGAGGGTCGCGGTGACGACGTCGTCTTCTTCGACGGACGCAACGGTTTCGAGGCGGAGATCGGCCGATTCCGGGACGCCGTCGTGCCCGACGTGTCCACCACGCGCGAGTTCGTGCACGAACTCGACAGCGGCAAGTACGACCATCTGAAGGGCAAGGCCGTCGTCACCTACTGCACCGGGGGAGTGCGGTGCGAGGTCCTGTCCTCGCTGATGCGCTCGCGCGGGTTCGGCGAGGTCTACCAGCTGGACGGCGGCATCGTCCGCTACGGCGAGGCGTTCGGTGACACGGGCCTGTGGGAGGGGTCGCTGTACGTCTTCGACAAACGGATGAACATCGAGTTCAGCGATCAGGCCAAGACTCTGGGGCGCTGCAGCAAGTGCGGGGGTCCGACGTCCCGGTACGAGAATCTGCCGGACGACCGGGGCCGCGAACTGGTGCTCGTCTGCGCCGGCTGCACCGAGAATCGGGCGGGCTGAGGTGGCGGGGGCGCCCCTGCCGGTCCGCAACGGCCTCGGTCCCGACCGCATCCGGATGCCGGCAGGCGTCGGCGCGAAGACGGTCGCCGAATTCCTGGTCGAGACGTACCCGGACGAGCGCGCGCACTGGCTGTCGCTGATCGACGGCGGGGAAGTCGTCGACGAGCACGGCAGGGTGGTCGACCGCGGGACCCGTTATGCCCCAACCCGTTTCGTGTACTTCTACCGCGACCCCGCACCCGAGATCCCGGTTCCGTTCGAGATCGACGTCCTGCACCGCGACGACCACCTCGTGGTGATCGACAAACCCCATTTCCTCGCGACCATTCCGAGGGGCGCGCACATCACCGAGACGGCGGTCGTGCGGCTGCGGAGGGCGCTCGACCTGCCCGACCTCACACCGGCGCACCGGCTCGACCGGATGACGGCCGGCGTCCTGGTGTTCCTGATCAGGCCGGAAGACCGCAGACCGTATCAGGAACTGTTCGTCTCCCAGCAGGTCACCAAGGAATACGAGGCCGTCGCGGGGCGCGATCCGACGCTTGCGTTTCCGCGGACCATCCGCAGCCGCATCGTCAAGGAGCACGGGATCATGACGGCCACGGAGGAACCGGGAGAACCGAACAGCGAGACCGTAGTCGAGCTGATCGAGACCCGAGACGGCCGCGCGCGGTACCGGCTGCTGCCGAAGACCGGCCGGACGCACCAACTGCGGTTGCACATGTCGTCGCTGGGGCTGCCGATCGAGGGCGACAACTACTACCCGGACTTCCGCCGGTCCGAGCCCGGCGACTTCTCGACGCCGCTGCGGTTGCTGGCGCGGGCCATCGAGTTCACCGACCCCCGTTCGGGCGAGGTCCGCCGGTTCGAGAGTCGCCGCACACTCGGGTGGTGACCGGTTCGGAGAGGTCCGCGGCGGCGTGAAACAATGGGTCCTCGTGAAGACCTTCGAATCCCTGTTCGCCGAGCTGACCGAGCGTGCCGCTACCCGCCCCGAGGGGTCCGGCACCGTTGCCGCCTTGGACGCCGGCGTCCATTCGCAGGGAAAGAAGATCCTCGAAGAGGCGGGTGAGGTGTGGATCGCCGCCGAGCACGAGAGCGACGAGGCACTCGCCGAGGAGATCTCTCAGCTGCTGTACTGGACGCAGGTGCTGATGGTGGGTAAGGGCCTGAAGCTCGAGGACGTCTACCGACATCTGTGATCGGTGATCGAGACTCCTCCACCCGCTCCCGAAAGGAACCCTCAGCCATGCTGCGCGTCGCAGTCCCCAACAAGGGCTCGCTGTCCGAGTCCGCCGCCGAAATCCTCAGCGAGGCCGGCTACCGCCGTCGCACCGACTCCCGTGACCTGACCGTCCTCGACCCGTCCAATCAGGTCGAGTTCTTCTTCCTGCGCCCCAAGGACATCGCGATCTACGTCGGATCCGGTGAACTCGATCTCGGCATCACCGGCCGCGACCTCGCCCGCGACTCGGGGGCCTCCGTCTCCGAACGGCTGTCGCTCGGCTTCGGCCGTTCCACATTCCGGTACGCCGCCCCCGCGGGCAAGGACTGGTCGGTCGAGGACCTCGCCGGACTCCGGATCGCCACGTCCTACCCCAACCTGGTGCGCGACGACCTGTCCGCACGCGGCATCGACGCCTCGGTCATCCGCCTCGACGGCGCCGTGGAGATCTCGATCCAGCTCGGCGTCGCCGACGCCATCGCCGACGTCGTCGGCTCCGGCCGCACGCTGCGCCAGCACAACCTGGTCGCGTTCGGCGACACCCTGTGCGATTCCGAAGGCGTGCTCATCGAGCGCGCCGGTTCGCCCGACGACGATTCCGCGCGCAACCAGCTGGTCGAGCGGGTGCGCGGTATCGTCTTCGCGCAGCAGAACCTGATGCTCGACTACGACTGCCCCAAGTCGATCCTCGACGACGCGTTGAAGATCACCCCGGGCCTGGAGTCGCCTACACTGTCGCCGCTCGCCGACGAGAACTGGGTCGCGGTCCGGGCGATGGTGCCGATCAAGGGCCACAACGGAGTCATGGACGAACTCGCGGACCTCGGCGCCAAGGCCATCCTCGCGTCCAACATCCGGTCCTGCCGCGCACTCTGATCTCGTTCTGCCGCAACACGATCCGCGCCCGCTCCGCCCGCAACACGATCCGCGCCCGCTCCGCCCGCAACACGATCCGCGCCCGCTCCGCCCGCAACACGATCCGCGCCCGCTCCGCTCAGGGGCGGGCGCGGACCTGTACGGTCTGGGCGATTCGGCCGACGGCGCCGGTCTCGTCGTGGAGCACGCCCGCGCACATGCCCACTCCGTCGGGTCCGATGGAGGTTTCGGAGCTGACCCCCACCCAGTCGCCCTCGGGGACCCGGAAGATGTGCACGGTGAGGTCGGTGTTGAGGAACGTCCATTCCGCCGGGTCGAGTTTCGATCCCACACCGTTCGCGATGTCCGCGATGGAGAACAGCCGCTCGAGCGGCGTCATGGTCTCGCCGAGAACCAGTGCGGGCCGCGGCTTCGCCCACAGCTTGCCCGGGCCCTCGCATCCCATCTCGGCGATCCACCGCCAGTCGAGGGTCGTCAGGTAGCCCGAATTCCAGACCTCGCCGAACTTGCCGTCCCGGCCGGTGGACCGCGGTTCGAGTGGCGAGTCGACGACGTGGACGGCGTCGCTGGTGTCGACGGTCTCCATCCGCCACGCCGAGCCCCGCGCGACGGCACGGGGCCGGTCGCCGACGGTCCACAATTCGGCGACCACCAGCTCCACCCGGCGTCCCGGTCGTTGCACCCAGGACCGGACCTCGAGTTCGGCGATCGGGATGGGACCGAGGATCTCGACCACGACCCGCGTGAGACGCACGTCGTCGCGTGGGGCGCAGCGCTCGAGTGCCCGCACGAGCAGCGCGGACGGGGGAGCGCCGTGCTGCATCGTCTCGGCCCACACACTGATCGTCAGATCCGTGCTGTCGAACCGCTCGACGGTGATCTTCTGGTCCGAGCCCACCTCCGGCGCACTCAGTGCTTCCGAACCGAGTGGTACGTAATAGGACTCGGAACTCATTCGACAATCTCCTCGAAACCCGGTGCGTCTTCGGCGGGCCCCTCCGGCCATCCCGGGTAGGGAGGCGGCGTTCCGCCGAACGAGGGGCACAGGGACTTATGATCACACCAGTCGCAGAGCCGGCTCGGCTTGGGTCGGAAATCGCCGGTGACCCCGGCCGCCAGGATGGCCTTCCAGATCGCCGACAGCGTGCGCTCGAACCGCAGCAGTTCGTCCTCGTCGGGTGCGTAGGTGAGGACCGTGCCGGACGCGAGGTACAGCAGCCGCAACTGCGCGGGGACGATGCCGCGGGTGCGCAGCAGGACCAGCGCGTAGAACTTCATCTGGAACAGTGCCTTGGACTCGGACATCTCGCGTGGTGCACGGCCGGTCTTGTAGTCGACCACCCGAACCTCCCCAGTGGGGGCGACGTCGATGCGGTCGACGAATCCGCGGAGCAGCACCCCGTCGGCGAGTTCGGTCTCGACGCGCTGTTCGCACGATTCGGCCTCGAACCGGGTGGGGTCCTCGAGCTCGTAATACGCGGTGACGAGGGACCGCGCCTCGTCGAGGAACGTGTCGCGTTGGTCCTCGGGGACCAGGTCGATCAGGTCGGGGGCTTCGGCGAGAATGCGCTCCCACGAGGGGAGGACCAGATCGACCGCCTTCTGCGGAACGCGTTCGGCCGCGGGCAGCCCGAACAGGGTCTCCAGTGCGGCGTGCACGACCGTGCCCTTCACCTGCGCGCGCGACGGCGCCTCGGGGAGCCGGTCGACCGCGCGGAAACGGTAGAGGAGCGGGCACTGCTTGAAGTCGCCGGCACGGGACGGTGACAGGGCGGGGCGCCTGCGGGTGGCCGAAGTGTCGCCGGGCTGTGACTGGGAACCCTTTGTGACGGGGGCTGGCGACTCTGAGATGCTCACACCTGGCAGGGTAGGCCCCCGGTCCGACAGTCGAGTCGGGGCGCGGTGTGGGCGTCGGACGGCGCCGGACGAACAGGCTGAGGAGTCGGTGACGATGGTGGGACGCGAAACGCGACCGAGCGGACCGTTTCGGGTGGGCGATCGCGTCCAGTTGACGGACGCCAAGGGCAGGCACTACACGGTCAACCTGGAGGCCGGCAAGGAGTTCCACACCCACCGCGGCGGCATCCTGCACGACGACCTGATCGGCACCGACGAGGGCAGCGTGGTCAAGTCGACCAACGGCACCCCGTACCTCGCGCTGCGACCGCTGCTCGTCGACTACATCCTGTCGATGCCCCGTGGGGCGCAGGTCATCTACCCGAAGGACGCCGCGCAGATCGTCCACGAGGGCGACGTCTTCCCCGGCGCCCGCGTGCTCGAGGCCGGCGTCGGCTCGGGCGCGCTGACGTGCTCACTGCTGCGGGCGGTCGGACCGGAAGGCCGGGTCATCTCGTACGAGGTGCGCGACGACCACGCCGAACACGCGGTCCGGAACGTCGAGACGTTCTTCGGGGAACGCCCCGAGAACTGGGACCTGACCATCGCCGACGTCGCCGAGTTCGACGCCGAGGCGGCGGGCGGTCAGGTCGACCGGGTGGTCCTCGACATGCTCGCCCCCTGGGACGCGCTGCCCGCGGTGTCCAAGGCGCTGGTTCCCGGCGGTGTGCTCATCGTCTACGTCGCCACTGTGACGCAGCTCTCGAAGGTGGTCGAGGCGATGCGCGAGCAGGAGTGCTGGACCGAGCCGCGGTCCTGGGAATCGATCGTCCGCGGGTGGCACGTCGTCGGGCTCGCCGTGCGCCCGGAACACCGGATGCAGGGCCACACCGCGTTCCTGGTGAGTGCCCGGCGTCTGGCCGAGGGAACCGTCACCCCCAAGCCGCAGCGCCGGTCGGGCAAGGGCTGAGACACGCCTTCGGCGGCGCCCGGACAGGACGCCGCCGAAGGAGGGAAAACTAGCAGCCGGCGCGTGCCATGCCCAGCAGGGTGCACGTGCTCTCGTCCGACACCTTCCAGGTGCCGTCGACGTTCTCCCACGTCCACGCGGTCGGAGCGGCCGTGCCGTGCGGGCTGACGATCGCGACGTTCGCCGTCGCGGTATCGCCCGCTACCTGCACATCCGTGACCGTGAAGGACACCGGGTAGTTGGCCATGGCCGCCGTCATGGCCTCGAGATTCGGACGGCGTTCGTCGCCGTCGACGACCACGACGGTCTTCTCGTCGACCGGTCGGGCGGGGTCCACGAGGACCTGGAGCGTACCGAGCAGTTCGTCCGACGTGGGGGCGGCAATCGCCTCGCTCGCCGCGGACGACGTGGCCGCGGACGTCGTCGCCGCGGTGTCGGATGCGTCGTCGGACGAGCAGGCCGGCATCCCGAGCGCGAGGACCACCGCGCCCACGGCAACCACGGACCTACCGATGAAAGATGTTCCGTTCAGGGGCTTGCGGATTATCACGACGAACCCTTTCGTTACACAGAACAGAGAGAAACTGCTCGACAGGTAGGTAAGGCTAACATGAGAGGTTCGGTGGCCCAGGGTGTCACGTATGCCGATTCGCAATCGGCAGAATCCGTGTCACGGCGCAGAATTCGGGCAGTGCCGGTAGCGTTGATAGATCTCATTGGGAGGAGACGCACATGAGCTCGACAGAGAACCCCGATTCGGTTGCGGCCGCACGAGAGCTCGAGGCGTTGCGCGCGGAGGCGTCGGCACTGCGCAGGCAGCTCGCGGAGTCGCCGGAACAGCTTCGTGAGATGGAATCGCGAGTGGACTCGCTGTCCATCCGGAACACCAAGCTGATGGACACCCTCAAGGAGGCCCGTCAGCAGCTCATCGCCCTTCGAGAAGAAGTCGATCGCCTCGGCCAGCCGCCGAGCGGGTACGGCGTGCTGCTCGGAGTGCACGACGATCAGACCGTGGACGTGTTCACCTCCGGACGCAAGATGCGGTTGACCTGCTCCCCGAACGTCGACGCCGAGACCCTCAAGCTCGGCCAGACCGTGCGCCTCAACGAGGCGCTCACGATCGTGGAAGCGGGCAACTTCGAGCGTGTGGGTGAGATCAGCACGTTGCGCGAGGTCCTCGACGACGGTCAGCGCGCCCTCGTGGTCGGCCACGCCGACGAGGAACGGATCGTGTGGCTGGCCGAACCCCTCGCGACCGTCTTCGAGGAGAGCGAGAGGGAGTCGATCGCGTACGACGCGGAATCGCCCACCCGCAAACTTCGGCCGGGCGACTCCCTCCTCGTCGACACCAAGGCCGGGTACGCGTTCGAGCGGATCCCCAAGGCCGAGGTCGAGGATCTGGTCCTCGAAGAGGTTCCCGACGTGCACTACGACGACATCGGCGGCCTCGGACGGCAGATCGAGCAGATCCGTGACGCCGTCGAGTTGCCGTTCCTCCACAAGGACCTGTTCCACGAATACGAGCTGCGGCCACCGAAGGGTGTGCTCCTCTACGGTCCGCCCGGCTGCGGTAAGACGCTCATCGCCAAGGCGGTCGCCAACTCGCTCGCGAAGAAGATCGCGGAGGCCCGGGGCCAGGACAGCAAGGAAGCCAAGTCCTACTTCCTCAACATCAAGGGCCCCGAGCTGCTGAACAAGTTCGTCGGCGAGACCGAGCGGCACATTCGGCTGATCTTCCAGCGGGCCCGGGAGAAGGCGTCCGAGGGCACCCCGGTGATCGTGTTCTTCGACGAGATGGATTCGATCTTCCGTACCCGTGGGTCGGGTGTCTCCTCCGACGTCGAGACCACCGTCGTGCCTCAGCTGCTCAGTGAGATCGACGGCGTGGAGGGACTCGAGAACGTCATCGTGATCGGCGCGTCGAACCGCGAGGACATGATCGACCCCGCGATCCTGCGTCCCGGCCGCCTCGACGTGAAGATCAAGATCGAACGCCCCGACGCGGAGTCGGCGCAGGACATCTTCTCGAAGTACCTCGTCGAGACGCTGCCGGTGCACAGCGACGACATCGCGGAGTTCGGCGGCGACCGCACGGCCTGCATCCGGGTGATGATCGAACGGGTCGTCGACCGCATGTACGCCGAGAGCGAGGAGAACCGCTTCCTCGAGGTGACGTACGCCAACGGCGACAAGGAGGTCCTGTACTTCAAGGACTTCAACTCGGGCGCGATGATCCAGAACATCGTCGACCGCGCCAAGAAGTACGCGATCAAGTCGGTGCTCGACACCGGTGCCCCGGGCCTGCGGGTCCAGCACCTGTTCGACTCCATCGTCGACGAGTTCTCGGAGAACGAGGACCTGCCGAACACCACCAACCCCGACGACTGGGCCCGGATCTCGGGCAAGAAGGGTGAGCGGATCGTCTACATCCGCACGCTGGTCACCGGTAAGAACGCGAGCGCGAGCCGCGCCATCGACACCGAATCCAACACCGGCCAGTACCTGTAAGCCGTTCGGCACCACCTGCGCGGCGGGAACTCGAACACGGTTCCCGCCGCGCAGGCGGCTGTGTGTCAGCGGTCCCGTGTGACGAGGTAGTCCTCCAGGAGCGCCCGGGTGTCCGGCACGAACGGCCACTGCGGGTCGCGCAGATGCGTCACCAGTTCGTGGGGCGTCCACCACCAACCCGACGCGATCTCGCTGGCCTGGTGGACGATGGGTCCGTCCCAGTGGGTCTCGTAGGCGTACAGGTGGCACCGCAGCCGCATTCCCTGCCAGTGCCCGTCCCACGCCACCTCCGCGATGGGGGTGAGGCCCACTCCGGTGACGCCCAGTTCCTCCGCCAGTTCCCGGGCTGCGGCCTCCTCCGGGGTTTCCCCGGGATCGACCACCCCACCCGCCAGGCAGTCGTGATGTCCGGCGAACACCGTCTTGGTGTCCGAGCGTCGGTGCACGTAGAGGCGCTTCCCGTCGCCGGATCGGACGAGGACGCCGGCGCTCGCGTGCCACAACCCCTCGGCGTAGACGCGGGAACGCGCGGCGGACCCCACCGGTCGTCCCGCACTGTCGAACACCGCCACCACTTCGTCCGTGCCGTGTGGGGTGTTCGGTGCGGAATCCATGTGTCGATCCTGCCAGCCCCCCGGCGAACGTCGGTACTGTCGAGGTCGGGTGCTCGTTCCGGTGTCGAAGGGGTCAGAGGTCATGGCGTTGCCGCGTTCGATCGCCCGGTTCAACCGGGTCGTCACCAATCAGGTGAGCCGGCACGTCGCGACGATCCTGCCCGGTTTCGCCATGGTCGAGCACCGGGGCCGCAGGTCGGGCAAGACGTATCGCACACCCGTCAACGTGTTCGTCGTGGACGGCCGCTACCGGTTCGCGCTGACGTACGGTGCGCGGAGCGACTGGGTGCGAAACGTGGTGGCGGCGGGCGGATGCACCATCGTGACGCGCCGCCGGACGGTGCACCTGACGGGCCCGAGGATCGTCACCGACAGCACCCACTCCTGGGCTCCCGCCGGGGTCCGCACGGTGCTCCGGGCGATCTCGGCGGACGAGTACCTGGAGTGCTCGCCGGACTAGCCGCCGGGAGCGGACGGCTCGCGTAGCAGGAGTGTGCCACCGGGTGGCGTGGGTGATCGCATAGGCTCGGCAGCATGCAGCGGATCATCGGTGTCGAAGTCGAGTACGGAATCTCCTCACCCAGCGAGCCTTCGGCCAATCCGATCTTGACGTCCACCCAGGCGGTGCTGGCCTATGCAGCGGCAGCGGGAGTGCCGCGCGCCAAGCGCACCCGATGGGACTACGAGGTGGAATCCCCGCTCCGGGATGCCCGCGGGTTCGACCTGGGCCGGCTGAGCGGCCCGGCGCCGGTGATCGACGCCGACGAGGTCGGCGCGGCCAACATGATCCTCACCAACGGCGCCCGGCTCTACGTCGATCACGCGCACCCCGAGTACTCGGCCCCGGAGGTCACCGACCCCCTGGACGCCGTCATCTGGGACAAGGCCGGCGAACGGGTGATGGAGGCGGCCGCCCGGCACGCGTCGAGCGTCCCCGGCGCCCCGCGACTGCAGCTGTACAAGAACAACGTGGACGGCAAGGGGGCGTCGTACGGCACCCACGAGAACTACCTGATGTCCCGAGCCACGCCGTTCTCCGCGGTGATCAACGGGTTGACGCCGTTCTTCGCGTCCCGTCAGGTGATCTGCGGGTCCGGCCGGGTGGGCATCGGCCAGTCCGGTGACGAGGCCGGTTTCCAGCTGTCGCAGCGTGCCGACTACATCGAGGTGGAGGTCGGGCTCGAGACGACACTCAAGCGCGGCATCATCAACACCCGCGACGAACCCCACGCGGACGCGGACAAGTACCGGCGTCTGCACGTCATTATCGGCGACGCGAACCTCGCCGAGATGTCGACGTACCTGAAGGTCGGGACGACGGCTCTGGTCCTCGATCTCATCGAGGCCGGCGTCGACCTCACCGACCTGCAGCTGGCCCGCCCGGTGACCGCCGTGCACCACATCAGTCACGACCCGACGCTGCGCGCAACGGTCGCGCTGGCCGACGGCCGGGAACTGACCGGACTTGCATTGCAGCGGATCTACCTGGACCGAGTAGACAAGTTCATGTCCGCCGAGGGCAACGACGACCCTCGCGTGGCCGACCTGCTGGAGAAGTGGGCGATGGTGCTCGACCTCCTCGAGCGGGACCCGATGGAGTGCGCTCACCTGCTGGACTGGCCGGCCAAGCTGCGGCTGCTCGAGGGTTTCCGGAATCGGGAGGGCCTCAACTGGTCCGCACCGCGACTGCATCTCGTCGACCTGCAGTACTCGGACGTCCGCCTGGACAAGGGGCTCTACAACCGGCTGGTCGCCCGCGGGTCGATGGAACGCCTGGTCTCGGAGCAGGCGGTGCTCGACGCCGTCGACACCCCGCCCACCGATACCCGCGCCTATTTCCGCGGCGAGTGCCTGCGCAAGTTCGGCGCCGACATCGCGGCTGCGAGCTGGGATTCGGTGATCTTCGATCTCGGCGGCGACTCGTTGGTCCGTATCCCCACCCTCGAGCCGCTGCGGGGCAGCAAGGCGCACGTGGGGGAGTTGCTGGAGTCGGTGGAAACCGCGAAGGAACTCGTCGACGAGCTCACGAACTGACCCGTCGACCGGTCGCGGACGGATCTGCGCCGGAACTCGCCGTCGCGTCGGCACACGTGCGGCGGCGACGCTCGGTAGGGTGAAGGTCCGAGCGGATGATGTAGTCAGACTGCTTGGCAGGACAGGACGCTCGGAAGAAGAGCTCCCTTCACACAAGGAGGTCGGCTGCGATGGCGCAAGAGCAGACCAAACGAACTGGTGGCGGCGACGAGGACGACACCCCGGGCGCTGACGGTGCCGCGGGTCAGGAACGTCGCGAGAAGCTGGCCGAGGACACCGACGACCTGCTCGACGAGATCGACGACGTGCTCGAGGAGAACGCCGAGGACTTCGTCCGGGCCTATGTCCAGAAGGGCGGCCAGTGACGGCGGATCGACCGGCATTGCGGACAGGCGACGGTGACACGAAGCTCAGTTTCGGTTCGAATCTGAGCTCGTTCACCGAGTACCTGCGTGGTCACGCACCAGAATTGCTGCCGGAGAATCGGATCGGCCATCGATCGCACTCGACACGGGGTGGTGACGGGATGGACAGCGGTGATCTCGCACCGCACGGCACGACGATCGTGGCGCTCACCTACAAGGGTGGCGTCCTGATCGCAGGCGACCGCCGCGCGACCCAGGGCAACCTGATCGCGAGTCGGGACGTCGAGAAGGTGTACGTCACCGACGAATATTCGGCGGCCGGCATCGCCGGCACCGCGGGTATCGCCATCGAACTGGTCCGCCTGTTCGCCGTCGAACTCGAGCACTACGAGAAGATCGAGGGTGTTCAGCTGACCTTCGACGGCAAGGCCAACCGCCTGGCGTCGATGGTGCGGGGCAACCTGGGGGCGGCGATGCAGGGTCTCGCGGTGGTCCCGCTGCTCGTCGGCTACGACCTCGACGCGGACGACGAGGCCCACGCGGGCCGGATCGTCTCGTACGACGTCGTCGGCGGCCGGTACGAGGAACGCGCCGGTTACCACGCGGTCGGTTCGGGATCGTTGTTCGCGAAGTCGGCACTGAAGAAGATCTACTCGCCGGACAGCGACGAGGAGACGGCCCTGCGGGCGGCCATCGAATCGCTGTACGACGCGGCCGACGACGACTCGGCCACCGGTGGGCCTGACGTCACCCGCGGCATCTACCCGACCGCGGTCACGATCACCCAGGCCGGAGCCGTGCACGTGCCCGAGGAGACGACGTCCGAGTTGGCGCGGCGCATCGTCGCCGAGCGCACGGAAGTAGGGGGGTCTGCGCGATGACCATGCCGTATTACGCGTCCGCCGAGCAGATCATGCGGGATCGCTCGGAACTGGCGCGCAAGGGAATCGCCCGCGGACGCAGCGTCGTGGTGCTCACGTTCCGGGACGGGGTGCTGTTCGTCGCGGAGAATCCCTCCACTGCGCTGCACAAGGTCAGCGAACTGTACGACCGTCTCGGTTTCGCGGCCGTCGGCAAGTACAACGAGTTCGAGAACCTGCGGCGCGCCGGGATCGTCCACGCCGACATGCGCGGCTACTCCTACGACCGCCGTGACGTGACGGGCCGATCGCTGGCCAACGCGTACGCGCAGACCCTGGGCACGATCTTCACCGAACAGCCCAAGCCGTACGAGGTGGAGATCTGCGTCGCGGAGGTCGGACGCGTGGGCAGCCCGAAGGCTCCCCAGCTGTACCGCATCACCTACGACGGATCCATCGTCGACGAGCAACATTTCGTCGTGATGGGTGGCACGACCGAGCCGATCGCGACAGCCATGCGCGAGTCGTACCGTGCCGACCTCGACCTGGAGGCGGCGGTCGGTATCGCGGTCAATGCCCTGCGGCAGGGCGGTGCCGGGGAAGGCGAGAAGCGCAACGTCGATGTGGCCAGCCTCGAGGTGGCCGTGCTCGACCAGTCCCGGCCTCGCCGCGCGTTCCGGCGGATCACCGGACCCGCGCTCGAACAGCTGATCCCCGCAGCGCCTGCGGCCGCCTCGGAGCCCGCTCCGGAGTCGAAGCCGGACACCGAGACGAAGCCGGCCGACGCTCAGGACTGAGGCCGGTACACCGCGATCGCTTCGGGCACCGTCCGGAAGTCGAACCTCAGGGCGTCGGCGACCACTTCACCGTCGGTGGCCAGTGCAACCGGCGAGCCGTCCACGCGGACGGTGAGCCGGGGCACGAGGGATCGCACGTACACCCGGCTGCTTCCGAGCGTCCCGGTGGCGGCAGCGAACAGCAGCCGCGGCCGGGACGCTCGCCGGTCGGCCCGCACGTACCGGACGTCGAGTAGTCCGCCGGTGATGGCGGGACGCGACATCGGAACCTGATCGCCGGGGGAATACCGACCGTTCCCCACGAACAGCATCCAGACTTTCACGGGCCTGCCGTCGATGGTGACGGCGAGCGGTGTTGCGGCGGAGAGAATCCGGATCATCGCCACACATGCCGCAGGCCACTTTCCGTACCGCGGCTGCCACTTCTCCCGCAGTCGCACCGCGTCAGGATAGCCGCCGAGACTGGCGGTGTTGAGGAACGGCGCCGGCGCCTCGACATCGGTGTGGACGACGGCCTGGTCGACGAGAACCGCATGCCCGGTCTCGACGGCGTTCACCGTATCCGAGATGTCGGCGGCACCGGCATCCCGCGCGAAGTGATTGAGCGTGCCGCCCGGGAACACCGCCAGCGGCAACGCGTGACGCACTGCAGCGGACGCGACGGCCACCACGGTCCCGTCTCCACCGCACACTCCGAGGGCGCGCGGCTTCCTGTCGGTCACCCAGGCGTCGAGTTGTTCGGCGAAATCGCGGGCGGTGTCGAGTGCGCGCACGTCGGCCTTGGGGAGAGCGGTTGTGATCTCCTCACTCGGATCGACACTGTCGGGCCCGGACTCCGGGTTGACCACCACGAGCAGATCTTCACCGCCTCGAAGTGCCGGTGCGTCGACGGCGGGGCCCAGCTCTGCCGGTTCCTCCGTGCGCACCGCCCACCAGCGGCGGGTGCCCGACGCGACGGCCCCGCCGAGTAGCAGTCCGGCGGCAACGTCGGTCGGCCAGTGCACGCCGTTGTGCACACGGGAGTAGGCGACCGCGGCGGCAAGGGGGGCCACGACGGCAGCGGTCGCGGGCGATTCCAGGGCGACACCCGTGGTGAACGCCGCCGCCGACGCGGCATGTCCCGACGGGAACGACGAGGACCGGGGGATCGCCACCCCGCGCATTACGTTCGTCCATACGCGGGCGGGCGGGCGCCGCCGGGGGAACAGTGGTTTGAGGATGCCGTTGGCCAGACCGCTCGCAATCATGAGGGACAGCAGTCCGCGCACACCACCGCGGCGGGCGCGCCCGCCGACCAGTCCCAGGACCGCCGCCACGAACCACCACAGGAGCCCCTTATCGGCCGCGCGGCTGAGGAAGCGCATGGCCCGGTCGAGCTCGGAGGGGCTCAGATCGGCGCTGCGGTCGAAGACGATCTCGTCGGCCCGGTGGATTCGGCGTAGGTGTCGGTTCACCATCTCAGGGTATGCGCGGGGTGTCGCCAGAGGGTTTTTCCGCTCCGCCGGGTGATCGGCGTTGTACTGTCGAGGTGTGCAGCGACGAATCATGGGAATTGAGACAGAGTTCGGTGTGACCTGCACCTTCCATGGTCACAGGCGACTGAGCCCGGACGAGGTTGCGCGCTACCTGTTCCGGCGGGTGGTGTCGTGGGGCCGGAGCTCCAACGTGTTTCTCCGGAACGGTGCCCGCCTGTATTTGGACGTCGGCTCGCACCCCGAATACGCGACAGCCGAGTGCGACAACCTCATCCAGTTGGTCAACCACGACCGGGCGGGGGAGCGCGTTCTCGAGGAGCTGCTGATCGACGCCGAACAGCGGCTCGCCGAGGAAGGCATCGGCGGCGACATCTACCTGTTCAAGAACAACACGGACTCGGCAGGCAATTCGTACGGCTGTCACGAGAACTTCCTCGTTGCCCGGGCCGGCGAATTCTCCCGGATCTCGGACGTGCTGCTCCCGTTCCTGGTGACGCGGCAGCTGATCTGTGGCGCGGGCAAGGTCCTGCAGACGCCGAAAGCGGCCACGTTCTGCCTGTCGCAGCGCGCCGAGCACATCTGGGAGGGCGTGTCCTCGGCGACCACGCGGTCGCGGCCCATCATCAACACCCGTGACGAGCCGCACGCCGACGCGGAGAAGTACCGCCGCCTGCACGTGATCGTCGGCGACTCGAACATGTCCGAGTCCACCACCATGCTGAAGGTGGGCACGGCGGCGCTCGTGCTCGAGATGATCGAGGCCGGGGTGTCGTTCCGCGACTTCGCGCTCGACAACCCGATCCGCGCCATCCGCGAGGTCAGCCACGACGTCACCGGACGCCGCCCGGTGCGGCTCGCCGGCGGCCGGCAGGCCAGCGCCCTCGACATTCAGCGGGAGTACCACGCGCGTGCGGTGGAACACCTGCAGAACCGGGATCCCGATCCGCAGGTCACTCAGGTCGTCGACCTGTGGGGTCGCATGCTCGACGCCGTCGAGACGCAGGACTTCGCGAAGGTCGACATGGAGATCGACTGGGTGATCAAGCGCAAGCTGTTCCAGCGCTATCAGGACCGGCACGGCTTCGAGCTGGCCGACCCGAAGATCGCGCAGCTCGATCTGGCGTACCACGACATCAAACGCGGTCGCGGCGTGTTCGACGTGCTGCAGCGCAAGGGTCTGGTGAAGCGGATCACCGAGGACGAGACGATCGAGGCGGCGGTGGACACTCCACCGCAGACCACTCGGGCGAAGCTGCGCGGCGAGTTCATCACGGCGGCGCAGGAGGCCGGACGCGACTTCACGGTCGACTGGGTGCACCTCAAGCTCAACGACCAGGCCCAGCGGACCGTGCTGTGCAAGGACCCGTTCCGGTCGGTCGACGAGCGGGTGGAGCGGCTGATTGCCTCGATGTAGCGGCGCTGTGAGAGTCCGTAACGGGCTCACCCACTAGGCTTCCGGGCGTGCCGACTTCCAAGATCGAGCGGTTGATGAACCTGGTGATCTGTTTGTTGTCCACCAGACAGTTCCTCACCGCCGAGAAGATTCGCGAGAGCGTTGCCGGGTACGCCGACTCCGCGAGCGACGAGGCGTTCAGCCGCATGTTCGAACGCGACAAGAACGAGCTCCGGGATCTCGGTGTTCCGCTCGAGACCGGGCAGGCGTCGCGCTTCTCGACGGTCGAGGGCTACCGCATCAACCGCAACGCGTACGAGCTCCCCGACATCGACCTCAGCCAGGAGGAGTCCGCGGCGGTCGCGGTAGCGGTCCAGCTGTGGGAGTCCCCGGAGTTGACGTCCGCGGCTCAGGGGGCACTGCTCAAGCTGCGTGCGGCGGGTGTGCAGGTGGATCCGGATTCGGCGGCCACCCCGATCACCGCGGTGCCCGCCCGCACCCGAGGGTCCGAACCGGCGCTCGGCAAGTTGCTGGCGGCGGTCGATGCCGGCCGCGCCGTGCATTTCCCGCACCGCGGCGCCCTGAACGAGCCGTACACCCAGCGCACCGTCGAGCCCTGGGGAGTCGTCACCGCGCACGGCCGGTGGTACCTCGTCGGTCACGACGTCGACCGGCGGGCCGTCCGGACGTTCCGGCTGTCGCGGATCGGCGACGACGTGACGGAGTTCGGACCGTCCGGGGTCGTCCACAAACCGGCGGGCGTCGACCTCCGGGAGATCGTCGACCGGGTCACCGGTTCGGGTGAGGTCACGGGGACCGCCACCGTGTGGGTGGCGGAAGGCCGTGCCCACGAACTGCGCCGACTGGCGACCACGGCGGAGGAGAAGCGGGTGAACGAGCGCAGCGGCACCGTGCTCGGGATTCCGGTCCGCTCCCGGGACTGGATCGCGCGGCTGGTCGCGGGCCACGGGGCGGACGCCCTGGTTCTCGATCCGCCCGAACTACGTCACGATGTGCTGACCAAGCTGAAGGACGCCGCACGGGAAGGGGGGACGTCGTGAGCAACAGGCTCTCGTCGAGACTGTCCCGGCTCCTCAACCTGGTGCCGTACTTCATCGCGAACCCCGGGATGAGTGCGGCCGAGGCCGCCGCCGAACTGGGCGTTACCACCACACAGCTGATGTCCGACCTCAACCAGTTGTGGGTGTGCGGCCTACCCGGCTACGGTCCCGGCGACCTCATCGACCTCTCGTTCTCCGAGGAGAGCATCGAGGTGACCTTCTCGGCGGGCATCGACCGCCCGCTGCGGTTGACGTCCACCGAGGCGACAGCCCTGCTGATTGCCCTGCGTTCGCTGGTGGAGATGCCGGGCATGGTCGATCCGTCCGCGGCGCACAGCGCGATCGCGAAGATCGAGGACGCCGCGGGCACCGCGGCGGCCCGCGCGGCGGTGACGCCGACGTCGGAGCGGGAGGCGGTGGAGGACGTGGCGGAAGATCCCATAGCCGCCACGGTGCGGTCCGCGCTTCATCATCGGCGTGCCCTCCACCTGACGTACTACTCGGCGTCCCGGGACCGGGTCACCGAGCGCACCGTGGATCCGGTGCGGGTCGTGCTGGTCGACAATCAGAGTTACCTGCAGGCGTGGTGCCGGCAGGCCGAGGGGGTCCGGCTGTTCCGGCTCGACCGGATCGACGCCGCCACCGAGTTGGACGAGCCGTCCACACCGCCGGCGCAGGCCCTCGTGCGGGATTCCAACCTGGAATTGTTCAGCGGCGACGCGTCCCTTCCCCAGGCCCGGTTGCACATCGGTGCCGACTGCGTCTGGGTGCTCGACTACTACCCGATGGATGTCCGGACGGTCGCTCCCGACGGCTCGGTCGAGGCGAGCATGAGTTACGGGGCGCTCGAGTGGATGGCCCGGCTCGTGCTCGGGTTCGGTTCCGGAATCACCGTGCTCGAACCTGCGGAACTGGTCGACGAGGTGCGCCGCCGGGCCGTGGAGGCGCTGTCCGCCTACGACGCCGTCGAGGCGTGAGCGGCGACGGGCGTCCACTGCGGATCAGCGTCTTCGGCGCGGGCAGCATCGGTTGCTATGTCGGGGGCCGGCTCGCGGCGGCCGGCGCCGAGGTGACCCTGATCGGCCGGGAGCGTGTCGGGGCGGAGATCCGTGAACACGGGTTGCGGCTGACGGACCTGCACGGAGCGGACATCCGGGTCGGTGCCGCCGACATCGCCTTCGCCACCGGTCCCGAGTCGGCGGCCACGGCCGATCTCGTCGTGGTCTCGGTGAAGTCGGCGGGGACACCGGAGGCAGGTGCCGCACTGGCGTCGCCGATCGGTTCCGACACGGTGGTGGTCAGTGCGCAGAACGGGCTGGGCAATGCGGACACCCTGCGCGCGGCACTGCCGGAGCAGGTCGTTCTCGCGGCGATGGTGCCGTTCAACGTGGTGCACCGCGGCGACGGGCATTTCCACCAGGGCTCCGAGGGTGACCTCGAGATCGAGCAGCATCCGGCGGTGCGCGCATTCGCGCCGGTCTTCGACGACGCCGGGCTGCCGCTGCACGCACGCGCGGACTTCCGCTCGGTGCAGTGGGCGAAGCTGCTGCTCAACCTGAACAACGCGGTGAACGCCCTCTCGGGCCTGCCGCTCCGCGAGGAGTTGTCGCAGCGGTCGTTCCGGCGCGCGGTCGCCCTGGCACAGCGGGAAGCGCTGACTCTCCTGAACGCCCGCGGCATCGCTGTCGCCAAGCTCACACCGCTGCCGCCGCAGTGGATTCCCCGGTTGCTGACCGTCCCGGACGGGGTGTTCCGGGTGGCGGGCAGCCGAATGCTGGCCATCGACCCGCACGCACGATCCTCGATGTGGGACGACCTCGAAGCGGGCCGGCGCACCGAAGTGGACTGGATCAGCGGGGAGATCGTGCGCCTGGCCGCGGCGTCGGGCACGGCCGCGCCGGTGAACGGAAGGCTGGTCGAATTGATCCGCGAGGCCGAGGCGGGCGGGAACCGGCACTGGTCCGGGGACGCCCTGCTCGCCGATCTGCGCTCACAGCCGGGACCCAGGAAACCGACAGGTAAACGGCAGCGCAACTAGCCGGTTTCGACCGGACCGGTGCCGTGTATGTCCGGTAGCATCGTGGTCACCTGATCTTTTGGAGGTTTCATCATGGGAGCCATGAGCCCCTGGCACTGGGCCATCGTCGCGCTGGTCGTCATCATCCTGTTCGGTTCCAAGAAGCTGCCCGACGCGGCTCGTGGACTCGGCCGTTCGCTCCGCATCTTCAAGAGCGAGGTCAAGGAGATGCAGAACGACAACAGCACGCCGGCGCCCACCGCGCAGCAGAGCGCGCCCGCCGAGCTGCCCGTGGCGGACACCACCCCAGCACCGGTCACCCCTCCGGCGCCGGTGCAGCCGCAGCACACCGAGCCCAAGTCGGCATAGCCCGAGCCGCTTGACAACCGGGGTGACTCTTCACCCCGGTTGCCTGCTGACCAAGACTAGGGCGAACAACAGTGCGAATTCCGTTCGATCCGCGCCACAGCAAGCGGAGGACCAATCCCGACGGCACCATGTCGTTGGTCGATCACCTCTACGAGCTGCGCACGCGGTTGCTCCTGTCGGTGCTGGCCATCGTGGTCACCACCGCGGTGGGCTTCTTCTGGTACTCCCACCAGATTCTCGGGATCGAGAGTCTCGGTGAGCTCCTGCGCGGGCCGTACTGTTCGCTGCCGGCGTCGAGTCGCGCCGACCTGAGCAACGACGGGTCGTGCCGCCTCCTCGCGACCGGACCGTTCGAGCAGTTCATGCTCCGCTTCAAGGTCGCGCTGACGGCAGGCATCGTCCTCGCCTGCCCCATCTGGCTGTACCAGCTGTGGGCGTTCATCACGCCCGGCCTCTACTCGAAGGAGCGCCGCTACGCGATCGGCTTCGTGGTGTCCGGCGCCGCGCTGTTCCTCGCCGGCGCCGTCCTCGCCTATGTAGTCGTCGCGAAGGCCCTGCACTTCCTGCTGACGATCGGCGACAACGTCCAGATCACCGCACTCGGCGGCGCGGAATACTTCGGGTTCATCATCAACCTGCTGATCATCTTCGGTGTCAGTTTCGAGATCCCGCTGCTCATCGTCGCGCTGAACTTCGTCGGCATCCTGCCCTACGCGAAGCTCAAGGCGTGGCGCCGCGGCCTGATCTTCGCTCTGTTCGTGTTCGCCGCGATCGCCACCCCCGGGCAGGACCCGTTCTCGATGCTCGCGCTCGCGTTCGCGTTGACCCTGCTGTTCGAGGTCGCCGTGCAGATCGCCCGCATCAACGACCGCCGCAAGGCTCGTCGGACGGAGCAGGAGTGGGGTGCCCTCGACGACGACGAGGCGTCGACGATCGCCGCGCCGTCGGACCTGAACGAGGCGTTCGACGTCGCCGCCACACCGGTCCCCGAGCCGGCGGGCCGGTTCCGGCGGTCACGCAAGTCCGGGAGGTCCGGCGCCGCGAGCAAGAACGACGCGGCGAGCACGACCGGCAGCAACACACCGGGTCAGGACTTCTCCGACACCCTGTGACAATCTGACGGGGTGGCAGTGACAACAGGTGACACGACCGGCGGCACCGAACTCGATGTGTTCTCGGCGCAGCTCGGCTTCGTGCTCGACCCCTTCCAGATCAACGCCTGCCGTGCTCTCGAGGGCGGTCACGGCGTCCTCGTCTGCGCCCCGACCGGCGCGGGAAAGACCGTGGTCGGCGAATTCGCCGTGCACCTGGCGCTCGCCGCCGGTCGCAAGTGCTTCTACACGACACCCATCAAGGCGCTGAGCAATCAGAAGTACGCGGAGCTGGTGCGGCGGTACGGCAAGGACACGGTCGGGCTGCTGACCGGCGATTCGAGCATCAACTCGGACGCCCCGGTGGTCGTCATGACCACCGAGGTGCTGCGGAACATGCTGTACGCCGACTCGCCGGCGCTGCGCGGGTTGTCCCACGTCGTCATGGACGAGGTGCACTTCCTGGCGGACCGGTTCCGTGGGGCCGTGTGGGAAGAGGTGATCCTGCACCTTTCCGAGGACGTCCGCCTCGTGAGCCTGTCGGCGACCGTCAGCAACGCCGAGGAGTTCGGCGCGTGGATGGAAACGGTGCGCGGCGACACCACCGTGGTGGTCGACGAGAACCGCCCGATCCCGCTGTGGCAGCACATCATGGTCGGGAAGCGGCTGTTCGACCTCTTCGACACGAGGGCGCGCAGCGGGGACGCGCTCAAGGATCTGGTGGTCGACCAGGATCTGGTCCGGCACGTCAAACAGCGACAGGCGCTCGAGCGGGCCGACTCGTGGGAGACCCGGGGTAGGGGACGCCGCGGCGGCGGGTTCTCCAGCGACTTCCGGCCGCTGCCCCGACCGGAAGTGATCTCCCGCCTCGACGACGAGGGACTCCTCCCGGCGATCACGTTCATCTTCAGCCGCGCCGGGTGCGACGCCGCGCTGGCGCAGTGCCTGAGGTCCCGCCTCGATCTGACGACGCCGGAGCAGGTCGCCGAGATCCGGACCATCATCGACGCCCACACCGCCGAACTGCCGAAGGCCGATCTGGAGGTCCTCGGGTACTGGGAATGGCGCAAGGCGCTCGAGCGGGGGCTCGCCGCGCACCACGCGGGGATGCTGCCCGCGTTCCGGCAGACGGTCGAGGAGTTGTTCGTCAAGGGGCTGGTCCGGGCCGTGTTCGCCACCGAGACTCTGGCGCTCGGCATCAACATGCCCGCCCGCACGGTCGTCCTCGAACGCCTCGTCAAGTACAACGGCGAGGCCCACGCCGAACTCACCCCGGGGGAGTACACGCAGCTCACCGGCCGGGCGGGACGTCGCGGCATCGACATCGAGGGTCACGCGGTGGTCCTGTGGCAGCCCGGGGTGGAACCCGTGGACGTCGCCGGGCTGGCCTCCACGCGCACCTTTCCGCTCCGCAGCTCGTTCCGTCCCGGCTACAACATGACCATCAACCTGGTCGATCGCATGGGCGCGGCGGAATCACGGGCCCTGCTCGAGCGGTCGTTCGCCCAGTTCCAGGCCGACCGGTCCGTGGTCGGCCTGACGCGCGGCATCGAACGCAACGAGGCCGCGCTCACCACGCTCCGCGAACGGCTGGGCGGCGAGGACGGCGAGTACTTCGAGTACGCGCGCCTGCGGGAGGAACTGAGCAGTCGGGAACGGTCACTCGAACGGGCAGGCCGAACCGAACGCCGGGACGCCGCCGTCGCCTCGCTCGTCGCACTGCGGCGTGGCGACGTGATCGCGATCCCGGTGGGACGGCACTCCGGTCTGGCCGTGGTGCTGGAACCGGACCGGGACCCGACGGATCCGAAGCCGTTGATCCTCACCGAGGCGAAATGGGCGGGCCGGGTGTCGGCCGGCGACTTCCCCGAGCCTGCACGGTCTTTGGGGTCGATGCGATTGCCGCGGCGCTTCGATCACCACACCGCCCGGGTGCGACGCGATCTGGCATCGGCATTGCGCAGCACCGGAATCGTTGCGCCGGGTCGCCGGAAGCGTAAGAAGTCGGGTGCCGGCGTCGACGACGCCGAGATCGCGCGGCTGCGGCGTGCCATCCGGCAGCACCCGTGCCACAGTTGGCCCGACCGCGAGCAGCTGAGCCGGATCGGTGAACGCTACAACCGGCTGGCCCGCGAGACCGAGACGATGCGGCAGAAGGTGGCTGCCACGACGAACTCGTTGGCGCGCACGTTCGATCGCATCCTGTCGCTGCTCGCCGAGCGCGACTACATCTCGCCGGGCGAACACCCCGACGCCACCGAGCACGGCACGCGGTTGAGTCGAATCTATTGCGAGAGCGACCTCTTGGTGGCCGAGTGCCTCCGGCAGGGTGTGTGGAAGGGTCTCGGGCCCGCGGAGCTCGCCGCCGTCGTGTCCGCCGTGATCTTCGAATCGCGCCGTGAAGGGGACACCGTCGAAGGCGGCGGTCCGGGAGCATTGCGGCACGCCCTCGACGAGACCGTGCGGGTGTGGCGGGAGCTGCGGGCGGACGAGATCCGGCATAAACTGCCGCCCACCCGTGAGCCGGACCTCGGCTTCGCTGCCGCGATCTTCCACTGGGCGAGCGACAATTCGCTCGTCGAGGCGCTGATCGCGGCAGGAGATCAGGGGCGTGCACTGTCTGCCGGCGACTTCGTTCGGTGGTGCAGGCAGGTGATCGACCTGCTCGAACAGGTCCGGTCGACGTCCCCCGATCCGGACGTCGGCAAAGCCGCAGGTCGTGCTGTCGCGGCGATCCGCCGCGGTGTCGTCGCCGTGGATGCTGCGTGACCCGACGCCGTGTGGTTGGATTCGCACGCCGTCCGAGGGCCCGAATCCGATGGTGGGGCGTTACGGTAGGTACAAAACTTGACACGTGAGCGGGAGGCGACGATGAGCGGCCCTTACGGACCGAACGACCCGAACGGGCAATGGGCCCAGGGACAGCAACCGGGCCAGGGTAATCCTGACCAGACCGGCGGCCAGTACGGGGCGCCGCAGTACGGTCAGCAGCCGCCCGCCCAGCCGTGGGGACAGCCGGGACCGGGTCAGCCTCAGCAGCCCGGGCAGCCGCAGTGGGGCCAGCACCCGCAGCAGCCCGGACAACCGCAGTGGGGTCAGCAGCCGCAACCCGGTCAGCTCGGACAGCCGGGTTCGGGACAGTGGGGTCAGCAGCCCGGGCAGCCGCAGTGGGGGCAGCAACCGGGTCAGCCGCAGCAGTGGGGCCCGACCCCCGGCCAGCAGCAGTGGGGGCAGCCGCCGTCGTCGGGGAAGTCGAAGCTGCCGTTGATCATCGGTGGTGTGGTGGCTCTGCTGGTGATCGTGGGTATCGCCCTGGTGCTCGCGTTCACGGTCTTCGGCACGGACACGCTCGATCAGAAGGCGGCCGAGGACGGTGTCGAGCGCATCGTCACCGATTCTTACGGCGCCGAGAACGTGTCCGGTGTCACGTGCCCCGCGGATCAGGAAGTGAAGAAGGGCAACAGCTTCACGTGCAGTCTCACCGTCGACGGTGAGAAGAAGCAGGTCACTCTCACCTTCACCGACGACAAGGGCACGTATGAGGTGAGCCGCCCCAGTTAGACACGTCCTCGGCCCACCCGTCCGTCACGGAACCCGTGCGGCGGCCACCTTTTTCATCGCCGCAGTGAGGCGGCCGACGGAATTCTCGATTCCGAGTTCCTCCGCCAGCCTGCCGAGCCGGTCCGCATCGACCGGTTCGGTGGGCAGCGTGTCTTCGCGGGACAGTTCGACATCCGCGTTCCGCACCACCCGCACCACCGGCAGTGCCGCGTCGAGATAGTCGGCTGCGGCGGCGAATTTCGCGCGCGCACCCTTCGCCATGTCGGATTCGGGATCGACTGCGGCGGCCCGCAGGGCGGCGAGCGATCCGTATTGCATGATCAGGCTCGACGCGGTCTTCTCGCCGATTCCCTTCACACCCGGCAGCCCGTCGGACGAGTCGCCGCGCAGCAGGGCGAGTTCGGCGTAGGCCTCACCGGCCCGGTCGGCGGGCACCCCGTATTTGGCTGCGACCTCTTCCGGCCCGAGCAGTTCGGCCTTGGCGAGGCCGCGCACCACGTACAGCACCCGCACCGGCACGGGGTCGTCCGTGACGACCTGCAGGAGGTCGCGGTCGCCGGTGACGACGATGGTGGTGTCGCGAGTCTCGGTGGCGGCCAGGGTGCCGAGAACGTCGTCGGCCTCGAGCCCTTCCGCACCGGCGGTCGCGATTCCGGTGGCGGCCAGGACATCCAGGATCATCGGGACCTGCGGCGACAGGGTGTCGGGAACCTCTTCCTCCGCCCCGCCGGTGTCCTCGGCGACCCGGTGCGCCTTGTAGGTGGGCACGGCCTCGACGCGGAACGCGGGCCGCCAGTCGAGGTCGAGGCACACTGCGAGCCGGGTCGGTTGGTGCTTGGTGATCAGTGCGGCCACCATGTCGGCGAACCCGCGCACCGCGTTGACGGATCGACCGTCGGGTGAGGTGATCGAGTCGGGTAGCGCGTAGTACGCGCGAAACCACAGGCTGGCACCGTCGAGGAGAAGCAGAGGCCCTGTCATGACCCTCATCCTGCCAAACCGGTTTAGCCTGAAGCCATGAGTTCCCTCGGCGCATCGACTTCACGCTTCCCGACCACCATCTATGCCGACCGGATCGCTCGCGCAGGCGCACTGGCCCGCGACGCCGGACTCGACGGCCTCCTCATCACCCCGGGACCCGACCTGCGGTATCTGCTGGGTTCGCAAGCGGAGTCGTTCGAACGGCTCACCTGCCTGGTGATTCCCGCGAACGGCGACACCGCGTCCGTGGTCGTGCCGCGGCTCGAACTGGCGTCGCTCACCGAGTCGGCGGCGTCCGAGCTCGGGTTGACGATCCGTGACTGGGTCGACGGGGTCGACCCGTACGCGTTGGTGTCGGGACTGCTGCCGTCGCCTGCCCGGACCGCCGTCACCGATGCGATGCCTGCGCTGCACCTGATTCCGCTGTCGGAGGCGCTCGGTGCGCTGCCGGTCCTGGCCACCGGGGTGCTGCGGGAGTTGCGGATGGTCAAGGACCAAGCGGAGATCGACGCGTTGCGCCGGGCCGGTCAGGCCATCGACCGGGTCCACGCACGGATGGGGGAGTTCCTGAAGGTCGGCCGCACCGAGGCCGAGGTGGCGGCGGACATCACCGCCGCGATCCTGGCGGAAGGACACACGGAGGCGGCGTTCGTCATCGTCGGCTCGGGACCGCACGGCGCCGACCCGCACCACGAGGTGTCCGAGCGGGTCGTGGAATCGGGTGACGTCGTGGTCATCGACATGGGCGGACCCGTCGAACCCGGCTACAACTCCGACTCCACCCGCACGTACAGCATGGGTGAGCCCGATCCGGGTGTGGCAGCGAAGTTCGCGGTACTGGAGGAGGCGCAGGCGGCGGCCGTCGACCTGGTGCGTCCCGGCGTCACCGCGGAGGCGGTCGACGCGGCCGCCCGCGACCTGCTGGCCGCGCATGGGCTGGCCGAGGTATTCGTGCACCGGACCGGGCACGGAATCGGGTTGTCGGTGCACGAGGAGCCGTACATCGTGTCGGGTAACGCGATCGAGCTGGCCGAGGGGATGGCGTTCAGCGTGGAACCCGGCATCTACTTCCGCGGGGAGTGGGGTGCGCGGATCGAGGACATCGTGATCGTGACCGCCGACGGCTGTGAGCCGGTCAACACCCGGCCCCACGGGCTGACGGTGCTCCCCGGCTGAGCACCGGGAGCGTGCGGGGGCGGTGCGGCGCGGGTAGTAACATCTTCCATTTGTTCACGACCGCACTCGCCGCTGCACGTCCGCGGAGAGTCGGGATCACAGATCACGCGAAGGTGTCATGGAAAGCGTCGCCCCGAAGGTAACCGTCGTCGTACCGACCTACAACGAACGCGACAACCTGCCCAAGATCGTCGAGCTTCTCGCGGCGTCGGAAATTCCGAACCTGCATGTGCTGGTCGTCGACGACAACTCGCCGGACGGCACCGGTGAGGTCGCCGACACGCTCGCGCAGAGCGGTCCGATCCCGGTCGGAGTCCTGCACCGGACCGTGAAGGACGGCCTCGGACGGGCCTACGTCGCCGGGATGACCCGGGCGCTGGACGAGGGCGCGGACATCGTGATCCAGATGGACGCCGACCTGTCGCACCCCACCGAGGCCATTCCGCGGATGGTGGAGACGCTGGCGACGACGGACGCGGCCGTCGTGCTCGGCTCCCGCTACGTGGCCGGTGGCGCGGTCGCCAGCGACTGGCCCTGGCATCGCAAGGCGCTGTCGGCGTGGGCGAACTTCTACGTCAACGCGATCCTGCGGTTGCGCGTCAAGGACGCCACCGCCGGGTTCAAGGCGTGGCACGCGGACACCCTGCGGGCCATCGACGTCGACGGTGTGCAGAGCAACGGGTACGCGTTCCAGGTGGAGATGAACTACCGCACGGTGCAGCGCGGCATGACCATCGCGGAGGTCCCGATCCGGTTCGAGGAGCGCACCGACGGGGTGTCCAAGATGAGCCTCGCCGTGCAGATCGAGTCCGCGCTGGTCCCGTGGAAGTTGCGGTTCAGTGGTGACGCAGCGCAGCCGAGCCGAGTACGCGGCTGACGGCGATCTCCACGACCACGCGGGTCGGGTTCACCCGGGGCTGGCGGTACCTCGCGGCGTAGCGGGCCACGGCGTCGGCGACGGAATCGGGGTCGGTCAGCACCCGGGCGGGGCCCTCGAGGGTCATCCAGCGTGGTCCGTCCACCTGGCTCACCGCGCCGTACCCTCCGCGTTCGGCGTTGATGGCCTTCTGCGAGGAGCCGTTGGTGATGACCCGCGCCAGCCCGTGCTCCTGATCCCAGGTGAAGCCGACGGCGACGACGTGCGGGGTGCCGTTCTTGCGGAGGGTGGTGAGCGTCCCGAGGTGGTATTCACCGAGGAAGGTGAGCGCCGCGTCGGTCAGGCGGATCGGGGTGGAGGGGGTGCGGTCCATGCCCCGACGGTAATCCAGGACACTGGACGGGTGAGCCTGGGATCGAAGAAGAACAGCGGCAAGCCCGGCGACGACGGGGTGGTACTCCTCCTCGGTGGTCGCAGCGAGATCGGCCTCGAGATCGCCACCCGGCTCGCACCCGGTCGCACGATCGTCCTCGCCGCCCGCCGCAGCACCGAACTCGCCGCCGAACGGCAGGCGCTGCTGGACGCGGGCGCGTCTGTGGTGGACTGCGTGGAATTCGACGCCGACGACCTCGACAGCCACGAGAAGCTGCTGCGGTCCGTGGTGGACGCGCACGGACCGCTGTCGGTGGCGGTGCTGGCGTTCGGCATTCTCGGCGATCAGGCGCGCGCTGAGCGGGACGCGCGGCACGCCGTTGCCGTGGTCCACACCGACTACGTCGCGCAGGTCGGTGTGCTCACTCATCTCGCGACCCTGCTCCGGGAACAGCGGTCGGGACGGATCGTGGTGTTCTCGTCCGTCGCAGGTGTGCGCGTGCGCCGTGCCAACTACGTGTACGGGTCGGCGAAGGCGGGCCTGGACGGGTTCGCCTCCGGTCTCGGTGACGCCCTCCACGGCAGCGGCGTCTCCCTCCTGCTCGTGCGGTCCGGTTTCGTGATCGGCCGGATGACCGAGGGGATGTCGCCGGCGCCGATGTCGAGCACACCGGCGCAGGTCGCGGACGCGGTCGTGCGGGGTCTGCACCGCGGTGCGAGCCGAGTGTGGGTGCCGGGACGGTTGCGCCCGGTGTTCTTCGTTCTGAGGTTGCTGCCGCAGGCGGTCTGGCGCCGGATGCCGCGATGACCGACCCGATCGTCGTCGTCGGTATCGGTGCCGACGGGTGGGACGGTCTGTCGCCGTCCGCGCGACGCGCGATCGAGGGCGCCGACGTCGTGATGGGTTCGGGCCGGCAACTCGCCCTGATTCCCGAGTCGCCGGCGCTGCGGGTGGCCTGGCCGTCGCCGCTCGTCCCCGCGCTGCCGGGCTTGTTCGAACAGCACCACGGTCGGCGGGTGTGTGTCCTGGCCAGCGGAGACCCGATGTTCCACGGTATCGGCGTCACCCTCGTCGACCTGCTCGGCGCGGAGCGGGTGCGGGTGATCTCGCACCCGTCGTCGGCCACGCTGGCCTGCGCCCGGCTGGGCTGGGCGGCGCACGAGACGCCCGTGGTCAGTCTCGTGAACCGGCCGGTGGACACGCTCCTGCCTGCACTCGGCGATCACACGCGACTGCTCGTGCTGAGCCGCGACGAACACACCCCCGCCGCCGCGGCCGAACTTCTGACGAAACACGGGTTCGGGCTGTCGCGGCTCACCGTGCTCGGCGAACTGGGCGGACCCGACGAGTCGAGGCTCGACGGAACGGCGTCGGCCTGGTCGCATGATCCGGGGGCCCGGCTGAACGTGATCGCGATCGACTGCCGGGCCGACTCCGGCACCATCCGGCTGACCCGGATGCCCGGACTGCCCGACGTCGCGTTCACGGGCGACGGGCAGATGACCAAACACGAGATCCGCGCACTGACGCTCTGCGCTCTCGCCCCCGCGGCGGGGGAGCTGCTGTGGGACGTGGGAGGTGGGTCCGGCACGGTCGCGATCGAATGGATGCGCACCCACCCCCTCTGCCGGGCAGTGACTTTCGAGCGCAGCGCGGCACGTGCCGACCAGATCGATTCGAACGCTTCGGCGCTCGGGGTGCCGTCTCTCCCCGTGTTCGGTGACGCACCCGCAGCGTTCGAGGACGTACCGCCGGACCTGTCCACACCGGACGCGATCTTCGTCGGCGGTGGCGTCACGCAGGACGGTCTGCTCGAGGAGTGCTGGTCCCGGCTCCGAGTCGGCGGCCGGATGGTGGCCAATGCGGTGACGGCGGAATCGGAAGCACTTCTGCTGCAATGGTTCTCGAAATGCGGAGGGCAGCTCCGCAAGTTTCAGGTGTATCGCGGTGAGCCGCTCGGCGGGTTCACCGCGTGGCGGCCGCAACTGCCGGTGGCGCAGTGGTCGGCGACGAAGCAGTCGAAAGGTGATGCGACATGACGGTGTACTTCATCGGGGCAGGTCCCGGCGCGGCCGACCTGGTCACGGTCCGCGCGCAGCGGATCATCGCGGCCAGCCCCGTCTGCCTGTACGCGGGCAGCCTCGTCCCGCAGGAACTGCTGGCGGAATGCCCCGAGGGTGCGCGGGTGATCGACACGGCGCGGCTGAGTCTCGACGAGATCGTCGCCCTGCTGATCGAGGCGGACGCGGCCGGTCAGGACGTCGCCCGGCTGCATTCGGGTGATCCGTCGATCTTCAGTGCCGTCGCCGAACAGGTGCGCCGGCTCGAGGCCGCCGGCGTCGCGTACACCGTGGTGCCCGGGGTTCCCGCGTTCACCGCCGCGGCGGCGTCGCTGGGGCGGGAGTTGACCGTTCCCGGTGTCTCGCAGTCGATCGTGCTGACTCGCGTGTCCACGCTGTCCACCGCGATGCCGGAGGGTGAGGACCTGCGTTCCCTCAGCCGCAGCGGTGCCACGATGGTGGTGCACCTGGGTGCGCACCGGATCGATCAGATCGCCCTGGAACTCACCGAGAACTACGGCCGCGACTGTCCTGCCGCCGTAGTCGCGTTCGCGTCGCGTCCCGACGAGATCGTGCTCCGCGGCACCCTGGCCACGATCGCCGATCAGGTGAAGGCCGCGGGCGTCACGAAGACCGCCGTGGTCATCGTCGGGAAAGTGCTTGCTGCCGAAGGATTTCCGGACAGTTACCTGTATTCCGCCACTCGCGAGCGCACCACCCACTGAGCGTGGCACGTATCCTGATCCTCGGCGGCACCGGGGAGGCCCGAGATCTCGCCGCCGCGCTCACGGACGTTCCGGGGGTCGACACCGTGTCCTCCCTCGCCGGCCGGGTCCGCGATCCGCGCCTGCCCGTCGGTGACGTGCGGATCGGCGGATTCGGGGGAGCGGACGGACTCGACGAGTGGCTGCGCGCGCATCCCGTCGACGCGATCGTGGACGCGACGCATCCGTTCGCGGCGCAGATCACGAGCAACGCTGCCGACGTCGCGCACCGTCGCGGGATACCGCACGTCGTGCTGCGGCGCCCGGAATGGTCCGCACGTCCCGGCGAACGCTGGCACCGCGCCGCCGACCTCGTCGACGCGGCCGCACTGCTGCCAGACCTGGGAACGAGAGTCTTTCTCACCATCGGCAGGCAGGGGGTCGACGCGTTCGCCGGCCTGAACGCACTGTGGTTTCTGATCCGCGCGATCGATCCACCCGACGTGGCGACGCCGCCGCAGTCGACACTGCTCCTCGCCCGCGGGCCATTCGCGGTGGCCGACGAGATCTCGCTGATGCGTGAGCACCGTATCGACGTCCTGGTCACCAAGAACAGTGGCGGCGGTCAGACCGACGCGAAACTCGACGCCGCCCGCACACTGGGCGTGCCGGTGCTGATGATTCGCCGTCCACCGTTGCCGTCGGCAACGGCAACGGTGGACGACGTCGCGGGAGCAGTCGAGTGGATCGCCTCGGTCACACGATGAGGACGCGGGTGCGGTGACCCGTCAGCAGGCCGGCGCCGGCGCGTCCTCGGACAGCGGCTTGCCCTCCGGTTCCGTGTAGAACGCGAGCAACACCAGCGGTTCGGTGCCCAGATTCGAGCCCTCGTGCACGTGATCGCTTCCGTGGTCCTCGGTGATCGCCTGACCGGCTGTCGTTACCGCTTTCGTGCAGTTCTGCAGAGTGCGGGACAGCACACCGGATTCGACGAACGCGTACACCGGACCGTCGTGGAAGTGCCACCCCGTCGTGCCGCCGGGGGCGATCTCGATGCGCCGCAGCGTGAGATCCGTGCCCGCCGAACTGCCCGCGACCGCCGGAACCGTGGTCTCGAACAGCACCTGCGCGGTCACTCCCGACGACGGCGTGGCCTGGGCGGGGGACGCGGACAGTACCGCGGCGACGGCACAAGACAAGACGACCACACTCGATCTGAGGAGCATCGTGACGACCTCTCGGCGCGCTGGTCCGGCACACTGTGTGCAGGCATCCAGGGAGTGCAATTCGGCGTGTCCAGGGTAGGGCTCCGGTGAGAGCCGCCGCGGGGATATCCGCGAACCCGATCCCGCGTCGACTGCCTCCGGGTGCTCTTGTCGTCCCCCTCGGCGACACTGTAGTGGCGTGCAGGTTGCGGCGATGACGTCGTGGCCGTGAGATATTCGGGGCGGACCGACGGGAAGAGTATGACGATCGAGCAGTTGCTGACCACGCACTTTCCGGACGATCCCGTCTTGGACGCGGCGCTCGCTACGGCACTTCTGCGTCGCACCGCGCGAGAGCCGAATGCCCCTGCACTGATCCGCATCTACAGTCCCGCGCGGACGCTGTCGTTCGGACGTCTGGACGCTGTTCGACCGCAGTTTCCGGCCGCCGCCGCGGCGGCGCGGCGACACGGATTCACCCCCGTCGTCCGAGGAGCCGGCGGTCGGGCGGCGGCCTACCACGAGCAGACCCTCGTCGTGGAGATGTTCTCCCGGGACACCGAGGGCATGGTCGGGGCGCGCCCCCGCTTCCAGCGCATCACCCCGCGGCTCGTCGGCGTGCTGAGGAAGCTGGGTGTCGACGCTCGCATCGGACCGGTGCCCGGTGAGTATTGCCCCGGTGATTGGACGGTGAACGGCGCAGGCCGCGTCAAGCTGGCAGGGACCGCGCAGCGAATAGTCGCCGGGGCGTGGCTCTTCGGCTTCGAACTGGTGGTCTCCGATTCCGACCCCCTGCGAGCGGTTCTCACCGATGTCAATGCAGCCCTCGAGTTGGAGTTCGACCCCGGCACCGCGGCGGCCCTGACGGACCTGAACCCGGCCGTCACGCTCGAACAGGTCCGGGCAGCGATCCTCGCCGAAACCGGCGTGGTCCGCGAACGGACCGCCGACCCCGACCTCCTGGAGGAGGCCGCGAACCTGCGCGACGCACATGTGGCGTGAGGCGTTACCGCGCCGTGCGCCAAGGACGGCGAATTCGACCTGCAACGGCAAGTCCTTTCCGGGCCCAGAGCATCGAGTCCTACCCGAAGCAGCAGACAAATGGCCCTACTGCTCCCGCTCTTCTGCATGCTGTAACGAATGACGACGGCCCGGCGACGGCATCGGTGACCCCGCGGCACGCCCCAGCCGTGTCCGAGCGAACCGGATGGGTCCCCACGGGAGATAGATCCGATGCGACGACGTACCTCGAACGTCCTACCTGGACGGGGAACTTCGGCTGCTTCTGTTCTGGTTGGACTGGGTGCTCTCTTCCTGGGTGTCGCACCCGTCGCGACCGCGGCGCCCACGGATACCGTCCTGTCGGTGCCGGTCATCGGAATCACCAATTTGCCTTTCCTGGCCGGAATCCTGGTAGTTGGCTTTCTTGCGTTGGTTTTCAACCTGACGATGGGTACACCGTAAGACGGTGCGCCTCGGGCGGTGACCTCATCGGATTCCAGCCGATCCCCTCGGAGGGGAGATGCGCCTGGGCCGGATCCGGTGCCAAACCGGTTGGTGTGAAGATCAGTTCGATGACGTACCCGGCAGCGACCATGGACAGGTAGAACACCCCGCGGATCCGCACGGTCATTTTCCACCCGTAGTATTTGCGGTAGATGTTGAGGATCGGCAGGATCAGCAGGTCCGCGAAGATGAACGCTATAACCCCGCCGAAGCTGATGCCGCCGGTCCACAACACCACCGCTAGCGGCACGTTCCCGACCGAGCAGACAAACCGGGCACGTCCACGTCCGGGCTGCTACGCAGCGAGGCACAATGCGGCGGCCGCACCCGAATCGGTGGTGACCACTTCGTATCCGCCTCTGAGATTGATCCCCAGGGCACGCAGGATCTGTGGTTCGTCGTCGACGACGAGTACGCGGGTCATCCCGACCGGGTGTCCGCCCCGGCCAGCTCGACGATCATGGTGAGTCCCCCGCCGGGGGTGTCGGTGGCGGAGATGCTGCCGCCCATCGCGTCGACGAACCCCCGCACGACCGACAGGCCGAGCCCTACCCCGGTTGTCGTGTCCCGGTCGCCCGATCGTTGGAACGGCGCGAACATCCGTTCCGCTTGTCCTCGCGGTATTCCCGGTCCGGTGTCGGCCACGGTGATCAGGGTGCGCTCGCCCACCGCCCCGGCGCCCACACGGACCACGGAGTCTCCGCCGTAGCGGAGGGCGTTGTCGACGAGGTTCGCGATCACCCGCTCGAGGAGGCCCGGGTCGGCCATGGCGGCGACCGAGCCGACGTCCACCTGTACGCATTCGCGGACTCGGGTTCCGGTCCGTCCGTCGATGCCCAGTCCCATCAGCGCCTCGTGGACGACCTCGTCGAGGTACACCGGCCGCAGGGTGGGCGTCACCACCCCGGCCGCGAGCCGGGAGGAATCGAGCAGGTTGCCCACCAGCGCGGTCAGCGCATCGGCCGATTCCTCGATCGTGGCCAGCAGTTCGGCGGTGTCTTCCGGGGAGAAGTCGACGTCGTCGCTGCGCAGGCTGGACGCCGCCGCCTTGACGGCGGCCAGTGGTGTGCGCAGGTCGTGACTGACCGCGGACAGCAGGGATCGTCTCAACCGGTCCGCCTCCGCGAGGGTCCGCGCTTTGCCGGCTTCCTGGGCGAGGGTGCTCTGTCGAATCAGTCCCACCGCCTGGTTCGCCACCGCGAGCAGTACTCTCCGGTCCCGCGCGTGCACCTCGGGGCCGCGCAGGGCGAGTGCGTACTCGCCCTCGGTCACTGCGCACACGGTGTCCGCGTCGTCGGTTCTCGTTGCTGGATTCGGCCCCACCGAGCTGATCAGGCCATCTTCTTGCGAGAGCATGCTCACCGAATCCTGACCGTAGGTCTCGCGGACCTTCTCGAGTAGTGCTGCCAGGCCTGCGCCGCGGAGCACCGACCCGGCGAACAGTGCCAGCAGTTCCGCTTCCTGCGATGCCCTGCGGGCCTCCCGCGTGCGCTGAGCGGCCGAATCGACCAGCACCGCAACGGCAACGGCCACCACCAGCAGCACCACCGTGATGATGAAGTTGTCCGGCTCGGCGATCGTGAAACTGTGCACCGGCGGGGTGAAGAAGTAGTTGAGGAGCAGGCCCGAGGCGAGGGCGGACAGGGCCGCGGGGGCGACGCCGCCGAGCAAGGACACGACGAGGACGACGATGAAGAACAGTGCGCCTTCGCCGCCGATCCCGAACCAGCGGTCCACCAGACTCATCACGGCGGCCGCGGCACCGGGGACGAGCACGGCCGCGAGCCACGCCGTCACCGTCCGCGACCGCGACGCGACCGGTGGGACCCGCCGCGGGCGGCTAGCCTCCTCGTACGTCACCAGGTGCACGTCGATGGATCCGGATTGTTGCACGACGCGCACACCAATTCCCTCGTCGACGATCCGCGCCCACCGTGATCGCCGCGACGTCCCGAGCACCAACTGGGTGGCGTTGGCGGCCCGGGCGAAGTCGAGCAGCGTCGCCGGTACGTCGTCCCCGACCACGCTGTGCAGGCTCGCCCCGAGGCTCGCGGCGAGGGCCCGCACCTTCCCCATTTCCGGTGCGGACACCCCGGCCCGGCCGTCACCGCGCACCACGTGCACGACGATCAGCTCGGCACTCGACCGCGACGCGATGCGGCTCGCCCGCCGCACCAACGTTTCCGATTCGGGTCCACCGGTCACCGCGACCACCACCCGTTCGCGGGCTTCCCACGTGTCGGTGATCCGGTTCGCCGCCCGGTATTTCGTGAGGGCGGCATCTACCTGGTCGGCCACCCACAGCAGGGCGAGCTCCCGCAGTGCGGTGAGGTTGCCCTGCCGGAAGTAGTTACCCAGCGCCGCGTCGACCTTGTCGGGGGTGTAGATGTTTCCGTGGGATAGTCTGCGCCGCAACGCTTCCGGGGTGATGTCCACCAGCTCGACCTGCGCCGCCGTGCGCACGATCTCGTCGGGGACGGTCTCCGGCTGGGTCACGCCCGTGATGTGTTGGACCACGTCGCTCAGGCTCTCGAGGTGCTGGATGTTGAGCGTGGTGAGGACATCGATTCCGGCGGCGAGGAGTTGCTCGACGTCCTGCCAGCGCTTGTCGTTGGCGCTGCCCGGTGTGTTGGTGTGGGCGAGTTCGTCCACCAGCACCAGGGCGGGGCGCCGGGCCAGCACCGCGTCCACGTCGAGTTCGGCGCCCCGCGTCCCGCGGTAGTCGATGATCTTGGGGGCGATCACCTCGAGGTCGCCGAGCTGGGCTGTGGTGTGCTCGCGGCCGTAGGTCTGCACCACGGCCACCACGACGTCGCAGCCTCGTTCGCGGCGGCGGTGCGCCTCACCGAGCATCGCGTACGTCTTGCCGACGCCCGGGGCCGCGCCGAGATAGATGCGGAGTTCTCCGCGCCCGGTCTCTCCGGCCGTGCGCTCACCGTCGCGGTTGTCGCTGCTCACCTGGTCATCATCCACCAGTGGGTGACGTCTTCACCCACGCCGAGTTCGGCATGCTCGTGTGGGAGGCGATGCTCTCATCGGGGCGGGCCGAACTACCGAGGCGGAAGTCGTTCGCGGGCCTCACGTAGTGGCCACTGTGCCGGAGCCGGGCGCCGCTGGCGTCGAAGTCAGTTCCCGTGGGAATTATCGGGCTCGTACAACGATGCCCACACCCAGAACGAGGACAGCAGGTCCGCAGTTCGCCGGCCGCGGTCGGTCAGACGATACGTGGTGGCGTGCCTTACGCGGGAATCCCAACTGCCGATGTGATCGCTGACCACCAGCCCATGCGCGGCCAGGATCCGCAGGGGCGGCATGAGAGTCCGTCGCCCCAACTCGAGGATCGCACCGAGGGAGGCACCCGTCTGTGATCCCTGGGAGAGGACATCGAGCACCTCCACCGTGAACCGGTGGTCAACTATCGCGCGCAAATCTGATCGGGAGCACCGCCCACTGCATTCGGCGGAACCTGCGTAGACGTCCGGATCACGCATACCGCGGACGATACGACCGCGCCGACGTGACCGGGGAGCTGCCTTGACGGCTTCCGTACGCCACGGGGCCGATTCTTTACACGATCCCTACGCGGTGACACCGCCACCGGTGCCTGCCCCAATCTAGGCTGAATCGTTGTGGCATCAACAGCATCGTTGCTCAAGCGGGTCGTTCTGGGGCGCCCGCAGCGCAGTGACCGGCTCGGGCACACCCTGCTCCCGAAACGGATTGCGCTGCCCGTCTTCGCCAGCGATCCACTGTCCTCGGTGGCGTATGCGACGCAGGAAATCCTGTTGATCCTGACCCTCGGCGGGTTGACCTACCTGTACATGGCGCCGTGGATCGCCGGCGCGGTCGTGGTACTGCTCGCCGTGGTCGTGCTGTCCTACCGGCAGGTGGTGCGCGCCTATCCCAGCGGCGGCGGATCCTACGAGGTGGTCTCCGAGAACCTGGGCGCCCTCCCCGGGCTGGTCGTCGCGGCCGCGTTGCTGGTCGACTACGTCATGACCGTCGCCGTGTCCGTCGCGGCAGGGGTGGACAACATCATCTCCGCGATCCCCGATCTCAATGCGCACCGGGTTGCCCTCTGTATCGGCTTCATCGTGCTGCTCACGGCGATGAACCTGCGCGGCATCCGCGAATCGGGCCGCGCGTTCGCCGCCCCGACCTACGCGTTCGTCGCCGGGGTGATGGTGATGATCGCGATCGGGCTCGTACAGGCGCTGCTCGGTGATCCGCCGCAGGCCGAAAGCGCGAACTACCAGATCCACGCCGAACAGGTCGGCCTCAACACTCTGGCGGTGGCGTTTCTGGTGCTTCGCGCGTTCTCCTCCGGGTGTACCGCGCTGACCGGTGTCGAAGCCATTTCCAATGGTGTGCCCGCGTTTCGTAAGCCCAAGGCCCTCAACGCCGCCCGGACGATGGCCGCGATGGGGGCCATCTCGATCACCATGTTCACCGGAGTCACCGCGCTCGCACTGATCGCGCACACTCGTGTTACCGAGAACACCTGCGATCTGATCGGCTTCACCGGCGACTGCGCTACGGATCCTCAGCGCACCGTCATCGCCCAGATCGCCGCCGCGGTGTTCGGTAACGACAGCATCATGTTCTTCTACATGCAGGCGACCACCGCGCTGATCCTGATCCTGGCCGCGAACACCGCCTACAACGGGTTCCCGCTGCTGAGTTCGATCCTCGCGCAACACCGGTACCTGCCCCGCCAGCTGCACACTCGCGGCGACCGGCTGGCGTACTCGAACGGCATCATCTTGCTGGCGGTGGTCGCCGGCACCCTGATCTACGCGTTCGACGGATCGGCGACCCGCCTGATTCAGCTCTACATCGTGGGAGTGTTCACCTCGTTCACGTTGTGCCAGGCCGGGATGGTGCGGCATTGGAACCGCGCACTCGCCGACACACTCACCCCGTCGGAACGTGGCCGGATCCACCGCGCGCGTGCCATCAACGCGTTCGGTGCCTCGTTCACCGGCATCGTCCTCGTGGTCGTCATGGTCACCAAGTTCACCCACGGCGCCTACCTGGTCGTCATCGCCATCCCGGTCCTGTGCCTGCTCATGCACGGAATTCATCGTCACTACGCGGCCGTGCGGGCCGAACTCGAGGCCAACGAGGACGAGGACACCCTGCCGAGCCGGGTCCACGCCATCGTGCTGGTCTCCGGTTGGCACAAGGCCACCAATCGGGCGATCATGTTCGCCCGCGCGACCCGGCCGGACACGATCGTCGCCCTGACCGTGAACGTGGACGACTCCGATACCCGTCTGCTGCACAAGGAGTGGGACGACCACAACGCGAGCATCCCGCTCACGGTGATCGAGTCCCCCTACCGCGAAATCACCCGGCCCGTCGTCGACTACGTCAAACGCATCCGCCGCACCAGCCCCCGGGACGTGGTCAGTGTCTACATTCCCGAGTATGTCGTCGGGCGGTGGTGGGAAAACCTGCTGCACAACCAGAGTTCGCTGCGTCTGAAGGGGCGGCTGCTGTTCGAGCCGGGGGTGATGGTGACCAGTGTGCCCTGGCAAATGCACTCGACCGGGCACCGTGACCTCACCCGTCCCGAGCACAGCCCGGGAGAGATCCGTCGGGGCATCACCGGCGCGGACACCAGATGACGGCGCCCCCATCCCGGCCGTCTCGTTCGTCGTCGCGGTGGGCGCGCCGGTGAAGGATTCCGCGCACCTCATCCCGGCCCGCTCCCGCGGTCCTGGCGTCAGGATTGCGGCGCGACGCCGCTGCCGAACCCTCCTGCAGGCGTGGGATGTTCCGCACAGCCTCGACCACTTCGAGACGACCCTCGGGTCGACCATGGTCGTCTCCACCGGCAAGGCCACGGGACGGCCTCCGGTGGTGGTACTGCCCGGGGCCGGGCTCAGCGCCGCGACCGTCCTCGCCGCCGTCGGCGCAGTGGCGAGAACGCACCGAGTGTTCGTGCCGGACCTACCCGGTGAACCCGGCCTGAGCACCTCCAGACGGCCGCGCCGGCGCCGGCTTCACGCCTACGGCGGATGGCTCGACGAAATGCTCCCGCAACTCACCGACAAACCGGTGATCCTCGCCGGGCATTCGCTGGGTGCCGGGATCGCGCTCGCCTGCACTCCGAGCGAGCGGATCACCGGCCTCGTCCTGCTCAACCCCGCCGGCATCGTTCCAGTGAAGCGGTCGCTCGAGCTGACGAAACTTCGTGCCGCATCAGTGCGGCATACCCTGCGGACCAACAGCGACCGCATCCTGACATATCTGAGTGCGCCTCGGTTCATGCCCGATGACGATGTGATCGACTGGTTCAGCATGGCAACGCAGTACCGGTTTCTCGGCACCCTGCCGCGGCCCCTGCCCGCCCGAGACCTCCGCCGGTGGGCGCGGGGTGTCCCGATCATCGTCGCCACCGGCGAGCAGGACACGCTCTTTCCGCCGGGCCGTCTACGCGGCCCGGTCCGTGCGCTGCTCGCGGCGGATGTGCAGGTACTGCCGCGCTGCGGCCACCTGACCCTGCGCGAATTTCCCGGGGCACTGACGCGGTTAGTCGAGTCGTGGGCCCCCACCTAACGACCTGGAACCGGTGCGACGCCGGTTCAGAAGTGCCCGAGTGGCGGAGTTGGTCGCGGATCAACCGCCGGGGACGCGAGTATCTGCGCCGGGCCCCGAAGCCGACTGACAGACTGTGACCGTACTTGGTGGTGGGTAGCCCGGTGCGCGGATTCTCCAGTCCGGCCACGATAGGCTGATGGTGGTGCGCCGGGAAGTCTGGTCGGCAAATTGGTTCGCTACATCCCGACCCGCACGAGGACCGCACCATGCGCATCGAGCCATCCTGTACGACCGCCACCCGCCGACACGCAACCCGGTTGCCTGGAACGACGGCCAGGGGGCGGCCATGAAACGTATCCCGGTCGCCACCCATGGGATCTACCGCGAACGCGGGGACAGTGTTCCCGTGCGCCGCACCTGCCGGGACAGACTGCAGGGGTGGCCTGTGCCCCATTCCCTCGAACGGATCGACACATCCCTGGGAGCGACCACCGTTCTGACGGCCGGGATAAGCACCGGGCGACCTCCGGTGGTGATGCTGCCCGGTGCCGGGCTCAACGCCGCGATGAGTCTGGCGACCGTGTGCACGCTACGGACAGAGCACCGGATCCTGATCCCCGATCTTCCGGGTGAGCCGGGACTGAGCTCGTCCCGGCGACCGCATCACCACCTGCCCGAGGCGTATGGGAGCTGGCTCGACGAGCTACTGCCCCAACTGTGTGCGGAACCGGTGGTGGTGCTCGGTCACTCCCTCGGTGCCGCGATCGCGCTGGCGTCCACCCCCGACAAGACCCGGGTCGCCGGACTGGTCCTGGTCAATCCCGCAGGAATCGTGCCGATCAAGCGCACGCTGGAGGTGACGCGGTTGCGCACGAAGTGGCTGCTCGATCCCTCCTTCGAGCACAGCGAACAGCTCCTGTCGTATCTGATGGCACCCGGTTTCCTTCCGGACATGAGCCTGGTCAGCTGGTACAGCATGATCTCCGAGCACTGTTCCCCCGGGCGGCTTCCGAGCGCACTACCCGCCCGCCCGATCCGCCGCTGGGCCGGGCAGGTCCCCATCGTCGTCGCCACCGGCGAGCACGACCGCCTGATTCACCCGGATCGTCTTCGAGGACCGGCCCGGGCGCTGCTCGGTGTCGACATGCGCACCATTGCACGGTGCGGCCACCTCGCCCTGCGGGAAGCCGCCGACGCCGTCGCGGAGCTGATCTCCTCGCTCCCACCCCTCCAGAAGGACACCGAGTGAGCACCCCGCACCCCACCCGGACACCCCTGTTCCCCCGAGGGTCATGGGCCGAAACCTCCCGCATCGCGCAGATTCTCCGGAAGGAGACCGTCGGCGGCGCCCTGCTGCTCGCCGCGACCGTCGTCGCCATGGTGTGGGCGAACTCGCCCTGGTCCGGCGGCTACGACGCCCTGCGGGATGTCACGATCGGGCCCGCCGCCTGGCACCTGGATCTGCCGCTCGGGACGTGGGCGGCGGACGGGCTGCTGGCGATCTTCTTCTTCGTCGTCGGCCTCGAACTCAAACGCGAATTCGTCGCCGGCGACCTACGCGACCCCCGCCGAGCCGCACTACCGATCGTCGCGGCCATCGGCGGCATGGCCGTACCCGCTGTGCTGTTCGCCCTGGTGAATCTGCGCACCGGCGGAGATGCCCTGCAGGGGTGGGCGATTCCCACGGCCACCGACATCGCGTTCGCCCTGGCGGTGCTCGCGGTGATCAGCACCCACCTGCCCTCGACGCTGCGCACCTTCCTGCTGACTCTCGCCGTGGTGGACGATCTGCTCGCCATCACCATCATCGCCGTCTTCTACTCCGACACTGTCCCCCATCCCGCTCCTGGCCGCCTTGATTCCGTTCGCCGCCTTCACCTTCGCGGTGCAGCGCCGGATCCGGTCCTGGTGGCTGCTGATTCCCCTCGCCGCGCTCACCTGGGCGCTGGTGCACGCCTCCGGGGTGCACGCCACCGTCGCCGGCGTTCTCCTCGGCTTCGCGGTTCCCGTGATCCGCAGCCAGGCGGCCGGCGGCCCGGACGCCGGACCCGGGCTGGCCGAGCACTTCGAGCGCCGGATCCGGCCGATCTCCGCCGGGTTCGCGGTGCCGGTGTTCGCGTTCTTCGCCGCCGGGGTCACCGTCGGCGGCCTGGATGGGCTGACTGACGCCCTGTCCGATCCCATCGCGCTCGGGATCGTCGCCGGACTCGTCCTCGGCAAGACCGTCGGCATCTTCGGAACCACGTTCCTGATGTCCCGCTTCACACGGGCGAGCCTGGATTCCGGGTTGCGGTGGATCGACATCCTCGGCGTTGCGATGCTTGCGGGCATCGGATTCACCGTCTCGCTGCTGATCGGGGAATTGGCCTTCGGCGCGGCGTCCCTGCGCGATGACCACGTCAAGATCGGCGTCCTGTGTGGTTCCCTGGTCGCCGCCTTTATCGCCTCGATCCTGCTGCGGATCCGCAACCGCGCCTACCGGCTGATCGCCGAGGAGGAATCCGTTGACGAGGATGAAGACGGCATCCCCGACGTGTTCACCGACAACGGTGGACGAGACCGCTCACCGTAACGCCGGAACCCCGACACTCTCGGTCACCTTTGGTGTGTCTCGGCCGGACTGTGTTCTCGCCGGGCACAGCCCGGCCAGACACAGATGTCGGGTGATTCCCACTCAGGTGGCGGCGATGTCACGGCGGCGGAAGGTCGCGAGCCCCCCGGCGACCGCTGCCGCCGCAACCAGCAGAAGAGCAATCACCGGCGTGGCGGTGAAAGCTTCCAACGGCATCTGCGGAATGTGGCCCAGCGGTGAGAGATCGCCGATCCAATGCGGTAGTTGCAGGATGGGGCCGAAGGTGCCGACCAGGTACCCGAACACCGGCAGGATCCACACCGCACCGAACGCCCGGGGCACCAGACCGAACAGCAGCGCGGCGACCGCGGCCACGACCAGAACCGCCGGGGTGTGCGCGAGGTACGCGAGTTTGAGTGTCACGACGTACCCGGGCTCCCCGGTCACCAACGCCGCGCCGAGACCGGTGGCGGCGCCGGAGAAGCCGAGCAGCACGATCGAGCTGGCCGCGGCGGCGGCCACACCCGATCCCATCCACCCTGCCCGGCTGGTTTTCGTGGCCAGCACCGGGTCGGCGCGCCCGGCCTGTTCCTCGTTGCGCAGGCGGCGGACGGACAAGATCGCGAAGCAGGAGACGAGGAAGGCCATCGTGAAGCCCATCACACCGAGGTAGCCGTCGACGAGGTTGTCCTCGGCGCCGCCATGATCACCAGGATGTCGTCGGGCAGGTCCCCGAACGCGTCGGCGATCGATTCGGTGAACGCACCGTAGAACAGCCCGGCCACACTCAGTCCCACCGCCCAGCCGATAATGGCGCCGCGCTGCAGCCGCACCGCCAGGGTGAACGGATGCGACAGTGCCGCAGACGATTCCGCAGCCCCGAGCCGCGGCGCCACCAGGCCGGCGCCGACGTCCCGACGGCCGACGAGCACGTAGGCGCCGACCAACGCGGCACCGGCGAACCCGATCGACAGCGTCAGTGGCCACCAGCGGGGGTCGACGAACACCCGGGTTTGCTGCGACCACGCGATCGGCGAGAGCCAGGACAGGGCACTGCCGTGCTCGGCCGTGAGGTCACCGATCCCGCGGACCAGGAAGGCGGTCCCGAGGACGGCAGCGGCCAGCCCGGTGGCGGCCCGCGCGTGTTCGGTCACCTGACACATCAGGGCCGTGATCGCGGCGAACACCAGGCCGAGGGCGGCGAACCCGGTCAGGAGCAGCAGGGAGCCGGCGGCGTCGAACCCGGGGCCGGCCAGGGCCAAAGTTCCGGACACGACCAGGGCGGTGTTCGCCACGAGTGCGGTGAGCATCGCCGCGGTCAGCGGCGCAAATCGGCCGACCACCCCGGCGAGGATCAGTTCGGTGCGCCCGCCCTCCTCCGAGGCGGGTGTGCCGCACGATCAGCAGGATGTTCATCAATGCCGCGGCGACTATCAGGTACAGGGCGTACTGATTGGCGAGGAACGCCTCCAGGGTCGGGTTGTCCATGCCGTAGCCGGGACCGGACATCATGATCGCGGCGGGACTGTTGGCGAAGGACGTGACGTTGGCGATGTCCTCGTCGGTGGGGTACGCCAGCTTCAGGGCGTTGCCGAAGTACATCGTCATCAGCGCGATGCCGAGCACCCAGGCGGGCAGCTTGATCCGGTCCCGCCACAGGTTCAGCCGCAGCAGGGCCGGGGTGGCGCGCAGTGCCCTCATCGCGCACCCCCCACCGGATCGGTCTCGCGGGTGTCGCCGTAGTGGCGCAGGAACAGTTCCTCGAGTGAGGGCGGTGCGCTCTCGAGGCTGCGGACCCCGTACTCGGCGAGAGCCCGGATCACCTCGTCGAGGTGGGCGCTGTCCACCTCGAAGACGGTGCGGTCCGCTCGAGTCGCAGCTCGTGCACGCCGGGAAGCCGGGCGAGCGAGGAGGCGTCCCGGTCGGTGGCGGCGGTGATCGTCGAGCGGGTCAGGTGCCGCAGCTGCTCGAGCGTCCCGGTTTCCACCGCTCGCCCGTCCCGGATGATGGTGACGGTGTCGCAGAGCTTTTCGACCTCGGCGAGGATGTGACTGGACAGCAGGACAGATCGGCCTTGCTGTTTCACCTCGTCGATGCACCGCTGGAACACCTGCTCCATCAGCGGGTCCAGCCCCGACGTCGGCTCGTCGAGGATGAGCAGTTCCACATCGGAGGCCAGCCCGGCGATCAGGGCTACCTTCTGCCGGTTGCCCTTGGAGTAGGTGCGGCATTTCTTGCGGGGGTCGAGTTCGAAGCGGTCGATGAGCTCAGTGCGGCGGGCGGGGTCGACGTTGCCGCGCAGCCGGCACAGCAGGTCGATCACCTCGCCGCCGGTCAGCGTCGGCCACAGATTGACGTCCCCGGGCACGTAGGCCAGCCGCTGATGGAGCTCGACGGTGTCGCGCCACGGGTCCAGTCCGAGGACGCTCGCTCTTCCGGCGTCGGCGCGCAGCAGCCCGAGCAGCACCCGGATGGTGGTGGACTTGCCGGCGCCGTGGGGTCCGAGGAAGCCGGCGACCTCTCCGGCACCGACGGTCAGGTCGAGTTCGTCTAGGGCGGTGACGGTTCCGAAGTTTTTCGTGAGGTTCTCGACCTCGAGGACAGTGTTCATGGAGGTTCCTGATGTGGGGAGGATCTGCTGTTGTCAGGGTTGGGCGGCGGCGATATCGCCGTCGTCTGTCCTGGCAGGCGGATCCGCCACATACATCAGGTAGTCGTCGAGCATCTGCCGATCGGTGAGCAATCCCTGGGTGTAGAGCTCGAGGCCGGGCCCGGTCGTGGCCTCCGCGACGGCCTGGAAGAAGCCGGTGAAGTCGCCGTCGCGCAACATTTGCGGGCGCAGCGACATCTCCAGCAGCACCGTTCCCACGCTCATACCGGTGAGAAACCTCGCCCGGGCGTACGGGTCCCGGGACGGGGTGATCACACCGCTGCGTACCCCCTCCTCGAGGTAGCCGGCCGCGTCGTCGACCAGGTGATCGAAAAACGCCGCGGCGGCCTCCCCGCCGGCCTGCAAGGTGCGGGCCACATACATCGCCAGCGGCGCGAAGTGGTCGGTCTGCCCGAGCTGCGCCAGCCACGGCCCGGTCTCACCGGTGCCCAGCACCGCACGCTTGGACTCCCGGATCTCCCGGAGCACCCACTCGTCGCACGCGCGGCGCAGCCCCTCCTTGGTTCCGAAGTGATACAGGATCAACCCGCCGCTGATCTGGGCATCCTCGGCCACCGTGCGGAGGCTGACCCCGAACCCGTCGCGGCTGAACCGGAGTATGGCCGCGTCGCGGATCCGCGCCGCCGCCGTCAGATCACCGTCACGGGCCGCGGCACGCGGCCCCCGAGCACGCTCCTTTGAACGCATACTCAGTATCCTGAACACGCGATCAGTACGGGCACAAGGGCCGGACCGGCTCTCCTGTCGGGCCCTCGTGGTCGGGCACGTCGGTCGATCGTGAGAGTCGGCCGTCGATGAAATGGTGACCCGTGCCGCTCCGGAGGAGTCGCACTGCGAGACGTACCGTGCAGCCGCGCACCGCGTCGGCGACGTCCGGGTCTACCCTCCTGTTCGTGACTTCACGCACCGGTGCGTCGCCGGCTTCCGCGCTGCGGCGTGCCGCGGGACGGGTGGCGCTGACCCCAGTGCGGGTGGTGGCCCTGGGTTTCGCGACGGCGATCGCCGCCGGCACCGGGCTACTGCTCCTGCCGGCGGCGACCCAGCCGGGCACGGACACCGGTGTCATCGACGCGCTGTTCACGGCGACGTCGGCGATGTGCCTGACCGGGCTGATCGTGGTCGACACCCCCGCCCACTGGTCGGGGTTCGGCCAGGGGGTCATCCTGGGTCTGATCCAAGTCGGCGGGTTCGGGATCATGACGATGGCCTCGCTGGTCGGGTTGATGCTCGCGAACCGGATCGGGCTGCGGGCCCGGCTCAACGCCGCCGCCGAGGTCCGGGCCTCCGGGCTCGGGGACGTGCGCAGCGTCGTCGTCGGCGTCGTCCGGGTCAGCATCCTCATCGAGGCCGTCACCGCGCTGTGCCTGACGGTGAGGTTCGCGGCCGGTTACGACGAACCGCCCGGCCGGGCACTGTGGCTGGGAGTGTTCCATGCGATCTCGGCGTTCAACAACGCCGGCTTCGCGCTCTACAGCGACAACATCATCGGATTCGCCGACGACCCGTGGATCTGTATCCCGTTGCTGGCCGCGGTGATCCTCGGCGGCATCGGGTTCCCGGTGCTCTTCGAGGTGGGCCGGCGGGTCCGCGGCACCACCTCCGGACGATGGAGCCTGCACACCCGGCTGACCGTGGCGGTCACCGCGGTGCTGCTGGTGGCCGGTCCGGTGCTGGTGCTGGCACTCGAGTGGGGCTACACCCTGCGCGACCACGATCTCGGGTCGAAGCTGCTGGTGGCCGCGTTCCAGGGCATCATGCCCCGCACCGCCGGCTTCAACAGCGTCGACTACGCCCAGATGGATCCGGCGACCCTGCTGGTGACGGACGTGCTGATGTTCATCGGCGGCGGCAGCGGCGGGACCGCCGGCGGCATCAAGGTCACCACCTTCGCGCTACTGCTGTTCGCGATCGTCGCCGAGGTGCGCGGTGACCGCGCGGTGGTCATCTTCGACCGCCGGATCGCCCCGCGGGTGCAACGCCAAGCCCTGTCGGTCGCGCTCATCGGCGTCGCGCTGGTAATGGTCCCCACGATCGTGCTGCTCGCGGGCACCGACTTCGACCTGAACGTGCTGTTGTTCGAGGTCACCTCCGCGTTCGCGACGGTGGGCCTGTCCACAGGCATCACCGCGCAACTACCCGCCTGGGGCCAGCTGATCCTGGTCCTGCTCATGTATCTGGGCCGCATCGGGTCCATCACCCTGGTCAGCGCCCTCGCCGCCAGGCAGCGGGATCGCCGCTACGAACTCCCCGAAGAAAGGCCCTTCATTGGCTAGGAAACCATCCTCCGACGTCGTCGTCGTGCTGGGGCTGGGCCGATTCGGCAAGTCCCTCGCCCTCGAACTGATGGAGCAGGGCACCGAAGTGCTCGGCATCGACTCGAACGAGGCGGTGGTGCAGAAGGTCTCGCACCGCCTCACCCACGCCGCAGTCGCCGACACCACCGACGAGGAATCACTGCGCCAGCTGTCGGTGCACGACTACGACCGGGCCGTCGTCGGGATCGGCTCCGACCTCGAGGCCAGCCTGCTCACCGCGTCGGCGCTGATCAACATGTCGGTACCGAACGTGTGGGCCAAAGCCATCAGCAACGCCCACGCGAAGATCCTCCGCCAGATCGGGGTCACGCACGTCGTGCGACCCGAGCACGACATGGGCAAGCGGGTGGCGCACCTGGTGCGCGGCCGGATGATGGACTACATCGAATTCGACGACGGCTTCGCCATGGTCAAAACCACCCCACCCGCCACCGTGGTAGGGAAACGGCTGGGCGAGACCACCGTCCGCTCCACGCACGGGGTCACCGTCGTCGCGATCAAACGACCCGGCGAGGGTTTCACCTACGCCACCGCCGATACCGTCATCGCTGCGGGTGACACGATCATCGTCTCCGGCCAGGTCCGTGACACCGAACGATTCAGCGAACTGACCTGACCGACCAGGTACGCGGGCATCGACCTAGGTCAGGTGCACCGGGCGTCACGTCGCCCGTTCTCAGCGCGAAGATACAGAATCTCGCCTGACATCGGTACGAGCAGGCTTGGCCGCCGGCAGAGGGACGAATTGGGACGGTAGTGGGTAGGGAAGGTAGTGGGTAGGGAACCCGCAGCCGATTGCCTACGTCCGGTGTGCTGACCTGATAGGGCTGGCTGCGTTCCGCCTCGGATACCCGATTCCGGAGGATGATCCCACCCCGGCTGCGCCGTCGACGTGTAGGCTGCGGCCCGAAATCGGCAACGAGACCGAGGTGATCGAGACGATGCGCGGTGCGCTGCGGGCACGGTTGAATCGATCGGATGTGCTCACCGAGCGCCCCGACTTCGCACTGGTCGGAATCGTGCGGGTGCCGCAGATGCAGGACAGCCCCGGGCGGGCCATCACCCGGCGGATCGGGTACGCACTGACGGCGCTGGCTTTGGTGGTACTCGTGGTGTACCTCGATCGCGACGGATACTCCGATTCCCAGGACGACGGGCTGTCGCTGCTCGATTGCATCTATTACGCGACGGTGTCGCTGTCGACGACCGGGTACGGCGACATCACCCCCATCACCGTGCAGGCGCGGCTGGTCAACATCCTGGTCATCACACCGCTGCGGATCTTCTTCCTCATCGTCCTGGTCGGTACCACCCTGTCCGCGCTGACCGAGACCTCCCGGCAGTCGTTCAAGATCCAACGCTGGCGGCGCCGCGCACGCAATCACACCGTGGTCGCCGGTTACGGCACCAAGGGACGCACCGCGGTCGACGCAATGCTCGGAGACGGTGTCGCCCCGACCGACATCGTGGTAGTCGACACCGATCCCGTGGTACTCGAGACCGCCGTCGGACAGGGACTGGTCACGGTGCAGGGTTCGGCGACGAAATCCGATGTGCTGCGCCTCGCGGGTGCGCAGCACGCCTCGTCGATCATCGTCGCAACCAACCGGGACGACACCGCGGTACTGGTGACACTCACCGCCCGTGAGCTGGCACCGAAGGCGAAGATCGTCGCCGCGATCCGGGAATCGGAGAACACCCACCTGATGCGGCAGTCCGGCGCCGACTCCGTGGTCATTTCCTCGGAAACCGCGGGCCGGTTACTCGGTATCGCAATCTCCACCCCCACAGTGGTGGAGATGATCGAGGACCTCCTCACCCCGGAATCGGGACTGGCGATCGCCGAACGCACGGTCGAACGGGAGGAGATCGGTGGTTCGCCGCGGCACCTGTCCGACCTCGTGCTCGCGGTGGTGCGCGACGACAGGCTACTGCGCGCCGGCACCACCGAGGTCGACGTCATCGAGGCCGGCGACAAGCTGCTCTACATCCGGCGGGCGACGGACGGAGTGCGGGCCGACCGAAGTGCCCCGACCAACCCGGTTGCGGTGGGATGCCCGCTCCCGCGGCTGCGCAGCCCCAACTGACGGGGTACAACACACCGATGCGCAACATGTGGTGGCAGGCTCGGTCGGGGCGCCCCAGCCGCCGGATTCGAGGTCGGCGTCGACCGCATTCTGCAGGCGATCCCCACCGAAGTCACCGCGCCGCGCTGCTCTTCGGCGCGGGTGCGGCGAACGCAGGCCCGCCCGGGCAGATGCGACCTGTTACCGGCGAGCATGATCGGGGAACCCTAGACGTGCGGGGGCATCTCGAGGAACTGACAGTTGTCGACGCGGGTGCCGCCGGTATGGGAAGGGAAGTCTCGTCATGGATGGTGATCTACTCGTCACGGTCCTGCTCCTCGGCGTCTTCGTCGGGGCAGCCCTGGTGCTCCGCTACCTCAACAACCACCCCGCGCCGCGGTAGGACGATGCCGCGGAGTGAACGACGCGGGACCGGGCATCTGCGTGCGCAAGCACAGCGATGCGATGGCGTGCCAGATCGCGTTCCGCATCACCCCGCACACCGGGACCTGAGCCTGCGCGCCTGACAGTCGGTGCCGTCGGCACCCCGCTCACGTGTCAACCGATCCGAGTGCCGCATCGACCGGCGCGCGGTGCGTAAGAGCAACGTCAAGACGTTGCGGTGGGCGTCAAGGATCCGTCAACGAACGTCGCATTCGGCTCGGCGTGACGTTAACTCTCTTGTGCACCCCGCGTGGTGGAGCCGAAGGGTGACGACGGGACCCGCAGAGCTTCCAGCAAACGAAGGAACGAGAGATGTCCGTTCTTGTGTTCATCCTGCTGACCGTGGTGGTCTTCGCCCTGCTCGGCGTGATCCAGAGGGCGGTGGAACGGTTGTGAACCTCGACAACGCCGTCGGCCTGGTCCTGGTCGTGCTTCTCGCCGTCTTCCTGATCGCGGCCCTGCTCTTCCCCGAGAGGTTCTAGTGAGTACCACCACCGCGGGAATCTTGTTCACCGGCTCCCTCGTGCTCGCCCTGGTGCTGGTGCACAAACCGCTGGGCGACTACATGTACCGGGTGTACAGCGGCACCAAACACTCCCGCGTGGAGCGGGTGATCTACCGGTTGATCGGCGCCGACCCCCACGGGGAGCAGGCCTGGCCGGTCTACGCCCGCAGCGTGCTGGCGTTCTCCGCGGTGAGCATCCTGTTCCTGTTCGGATTTCAGCTGCTGCAACAGCATCTGCCGCTGCACCTGCCCGATCCCGCCACCGAGATGACCGCGCCGCTGGCGTGGAACACCGCGGTCAGTTTCGTGACCAACACCAACTGGCAGGCGTACTCGGGCGAATCCACCATGGGGCACCTGGTGCAGATGGCCGGCCTCGGCGTGCAGGACTTCGTCTCGGCCGCCGTGGGTATGGCCGTCGCGATGGCCCTGGTCCGCGGCTTCGCCCGCCGCCGCACCGGCAATCTCGGCAACTTCTGGGTGGACCTGGTCCGCGGGACCCTCCGCATCCTGCTGCCGATCGCGTTCGTGGCCGCGGTCGTGCTGGTCGCCGGCGGGGTGATCCAGAACTTCCATCTCCACACCCAGATCGCCGACACGCTCGCCGGGACCACACAGACCATCACCGGCGGCCCGGTGGCCAGCCAGGAGGCGATCAAGGAACTCGGCACCAACGGCGGCGGGTTCTACAACGCCAACTCTGCGCACCCATTCGAGAACCCCACCACCTGGACGAACTGGGTGGAGAACTTCCTGCTGCTGGCGATCAGCTTCTCACTGCCCCGCACGTTCGGCCGGATGGTGGGCAGCAAAAAGCAGGGGTACGCGATCGCCGCCGTCATGGCGACCCTCGCTATCGTGAGCGTGACGATCATGAGCATCGTCCAGTTGCAGCATCACGGCACGGTGCCCACCGCGATCGGCGCGTCGATGGAGGGTGTCGAGCAACGATTCGGTGTCGCCAACTCGGCGACCTGGGCGGCCTCGACCACACTGACCTCGACCGGTGCCGTCAATTCCTTCCACGATTCGTACACCAGCCTGGGCGGGCTGATGACGCTGTTCAACATGCAGCTCGGCGAGGTCGCCCCCGGCGGTACCGGCTCGGGCCTGTACGGGATGCTCATCCTCGCGGTCATCACGGTGTTCGTCGCCGGGCTGATGGTCGGCCGCACCCCGGAGTACTTGGGCAAGAAGATCACGCCCCGCGAAATCAAGCTTGCTGCATCGTATTTCCTGATCACCCCACTGATCGTCCTGGTCGGCACCGCCGTCGCGATGGCGCTGCCGGGGCAGCGGGCCGGGATGCTCAACACCGGTCCCCACGGACTGTCCGAGGTCCTCTACGCCTTCACCTCGGCCGCCAACAACAACGGCTCCGCATTCGCCGGCATCACCGTCAACACCACCTGGTACAACACCGCACTCGGCCTGGCCATGCTCTTCGGCCGGTTCCTGCCCATGATCTTCGTCCTGGCACTGGCCGGAGCCCTCGCCAGGCAGGGCACCACCCCGGACTCGATCGGCACCCTCCCCACCCACCGACCCCAGTTCGTCGGGATGGTCGCCGGGGTAACCCTGATCCTGGTCGCCCTCACCTTCCTCCCCGCGCTCGCGCTCGGACCGTTGGCCGAAGGAATCCACTGATGTCCACCACGACCATCGCGGCGTCCGCCGGACCGTCGCAGCCGGCCACGGGAGATCGGGTGCGGGGCGGGCTCCTGGACCCGAAGATGCTCCTGCGGTCGTTGCCGGACGCGGTCCGCAAACTCGACCCGCGCACCCTGTGGCGCAACCCGGTGATGTTCATCGTCGAGGTCGGTGCGGTCTGGGCCACCGTGCTGGCCATCATCGATCCCACCTGGTTCGCCTGGGCGATCGTGTTCTGGCTCTGGCTGACGGTGATCTTCGCCAACCTCGCCGAGGCCGTCGCCGAGGGCCGCGGCAAGGCCCAGGCCGACACACTCCGCAAGGCCAAGACCGACATGCTCGCCCGCCGGCTCACCGACTGGCAACCCGGCGCCGTCGTCACCGAGGAGCAGGTGCCGGCGCCACAGCTGCGCCAGGGCGACGTCGTCGTCGTCGAGGCCGGGCAAACCATCCCCGGCGACGGTGACGTCGTCGAAGGCATTGCCTCGGTGGACGAATCGGCGATCACCGGCGAATCCGCACCGGTCATCCGCGAGTCCGGCGGCGACCGGTCCGCGGTCACCGGCGGCACCCAGGTGCTCTCGGACCGGATCGTCGTCAAGATCACCCAGAAACCGGGGGAGAGCTTCATCGACCGGATGATCGCGCTCGTCGAGGGCGCCAACCGGCAGAAGACCCCGAACGAGATCGCCCTCAACATCCTGCTGGCCGCGCTGACGATCATCTTCGTGTTCGCCGTCGCGACGCTGCAGCCACTCGCCATCTACTCCAAGGCGCACAATCCCGGCGTCCCGGACACCTCCGCGCTGGATGCGCACGGTGTCACCGGCATCGTGATGGTCTCGCTGCTGGTCTGCCTCATCCCGACCACCATCGGGGCGTTGCTCTCGGCCATCGGCATCGCCGGGATGGACCGCCTCGTGCAGCGCAACGTGCTGGCGATGTCCGGGCGCGCGGTCGAGGCGGCCGGTGACGTGAACACCCTGCTGCTGGACAAGACCGGCACCATCACCCTGGGTAATCGGCAGGCATCACAGTTCCTCCCGGTGACCGGGGTGTCCGAGGACCGGCTCGCCGACGCCGCGCAGCTCTCCAGCCTCGCCGACGAGACCCCCGAGGGCCGCTCGATCGTGGTGTACGCCAAGGCGGCGTATGGGCTGCGCGAACGCACGCCGGGTGAACTCGTGCACGCGAGCTGGGTGGAGTTCACCGCGCAGACAAGGATGTCCGGCGTCGACCTCGACGGCGGTCACCAACTGCGTAAGGGCGCCGCCACCGCGGTCGCGGATTGGGTCCGCCGCCAAGGCGGCGAGGTTCCCGCGCAGCTCGGGCAGCTCGTCGACGGCATCTCCGCGTCCGGCGGCACCCCCCTGGTGGTCGGCGAGGTCACCGACGGCCGGGCCGCCGTGCTGGGCGTGATCCATCTCAAAGACGTTGTCAAGCAGGGCATGCGGGAACGTTTCGACGAGATGCGCCGGATGGGCATCCGCACCGTGATGATCACCGGTGACAATCCGCTCACCGCCAAGGCGATCGCCGACGAGGCCGGCGTGGACGACTTCCTGGCCGAGGCAACCCCGGAGGACAAGCTCACGCTGATCAAGCAGGAGCAGGAGGGCGGCAAACTCGTCGCGATGACCGGTGACGGCACCAACGACGCGCCCGCCCTCGCGCAGGCCGACGTCGGTGTTGCCATGAACACCGGGACGTCGGCGGCGAAAGAGGCCGGCAACATGGTCGACCTCGACTCGGACCCGACCAAGCTCATCGAGATCGTGGAGATCGGCAAACAGCTGCTCATCACCCGCGGCGCCCTGACGACGTTCTCCATCGCCAACGACATCGCCAAATACTTCGCGATCATCCCCGCGATGTTCGTCGCGGTCTTCCCCGGCCTCGACCTGCTCAACGTCATGCGCTTGCACAGCCCGCAATCGGCGATCCTGTCCGCGGTCATCTTCAACGCGATCATCATCGTCGCCCTGATCCCGCTGTCACTGCGCGGGGTGAAATACACACCGAGCAGCGCCTCGAAGCTGCTCAGCCGCAACCTCTACGTCTACGGCCTCGGCGGCATCATCGCGCCGTTCGTCGGGATCAAGCTCATCGACCTGATCGTCCAATTCCTCCCCGGGATGTCCTGACATGCGTATTTCCAGTTGGATTCGGCAGCACCTGGCGGCGGTGCGGGCCCTGCTCGTGCTGACCGTGATCACCGGCATCGCGTACCCGCTCGCGGTCTGGGCGGTGGCCTCGGGCCCGAGCCTGCACGAGAAGGCCGAGGGGTCAATCGTCGAGGTGAACGGGCAGGCCGTCGGCAGCACGCTGATCGGTCAACTGTTCACCGACGCCGATGGCAATCCCCTCGCGCAGTACTTCCAGAGCCGGCCGTCCGCGGCGGGCGATGGCTACGACCCGACGTCGACGAGCGCGAGCAACCTCGGCCCGGAGAGCATCCAGGACACCCCGGCCGACCCCGCACTGATCGGGGCCGGAATGGACTCCACCGATGCGGGTTTCAAGGCGAGCCTGCTCACCACGGTGTGCTCGCGAAGCCGGTCCGTCGGACAGCTCGAGGGGGTCGACGGGTCCCGCCCGTTCTGCACCCCCGGCGGTGTCGGCGCGGTGCTGTCGGTGATCGGCCCGCGGGATTCGCTCGGCAACGTGGTGAATCCGATCCGGGTGGTCAGCGTCAACGAACCGTGCTCGAGCGACCCCGCCGCTCCGGTCACCCCGTTCCTCGGGGCGTATGAGGGTGTGCAGGTGGAGTGTGCCGAATTCGGCGAGGACTATGCGATCGGCCAGATCGTCCCGATCCGCGGAGACGCCCCGGCGGCCCCGGCCGTCCCGGCGGACGCCGTCACCGCCAGCGGCAGTGGCCTGGACCCGCACATCTCGCCGGCCTACGCGGACCTACAGGCCGCCCGCGTGGCCAATGCCCGCGCAATCCCCGTCGACCAGGTCCGCGCACTGATCGCCGACAACCAGGCCGGGCGCACGCTGGGCTTCCTCGGTGAACCGCGGGTCAACGTCCTCGAGCTCAACATCGCGCTCGACCAGAAGTACCCGGTCAGGGGCTGAGCGGACCCGTCACTGGTGGCGGACAAGGAGGTGCCATGAGGGGCACATTGCGCATCTACCTCGGCGCCGCACCCGGGGTCGGCAAGACCTACGCCATGCTCGGTGAGGCGCGGCGCCGGCGCGAGCGCGGCACCGACCTGGTCGTCGGCTATGTCGACTGCCATGGCCGGCCCCGCACTGTGGAGATGCTCGACGACCTCGAGGTCGTCCCCAGCAAAACCATGACCTACCGCGGCACGACGTTCACCGAGATGGACACCGACGCGGTGATCGCGCGCGCACCGCGGGTGGCTCTCGTCGACGAGCTCGCTCACACCAACATTCCGGGCTCACAGCACGAAAAGCGTTGGCAGGACATCGAGGATCTCCTCGATGCCGGCATCGATGTCATCTCCACGGTCAACATCCAGCACCTCGAGTCGCTCAACGACGTCGTCGAACAGATCACCGGCATACCGCAACGCGAGACGGTCCCCGACGAGGTCGTCCGCCGCGCCGACCAGGTCGAGCTGGTCGACATGACCCCCGAAGCCTTGCGGCGCCGGATGGCCCACGGCAACGTCTATCCGCGGAGACGGTCGGCGCCGCACTCGGCAACTACTTCCGGGTCGGAAACCTCACCGCCCTGCGAGAACTGGCGATGCTCTGGCTGGCCGACAAGGTCGACGACCAACTCGACCGCTACCGGGCCGACCACCACATCACCGGCACCTGGGAAGCGCGCGAACGCGTCGTCGTCGGACTGACCGGCGGCCCCGAAGGGGAGACCCTCATCCGCCGGGCGGCACGGATCGCGGACCGGTCCAAGGGCGCCGACCTGTTCGCCGTTCATATCACTCCCAGTGACGGTCTCGCCGGCGCCAGCCCCGCCCACCTGGCCCGGCAACGGGCACTGGTGGAGAGCCTCGGCGGCACCTTTCATCACGTGGTGGGCGATAACGTCCCCGGCGCCCTGCTCGAGTTCGCCCGCGGGATCAACGCCACCCAGCTCGTGATGGGCGCGTCCCGAAGAGGCCGGCTCGCGCAAATCTTCTCCCGCGGGGTCGGGGTGGAGGTGACCGCATTGTCGGGCAGCATCGACGTGCACATGGTCACCCACGAGGCCACCAAACAGGGCCGGGCCGCGCGCCTGTCGGCGTTGACCCGGCGGCGCCGGGCGGCGGGGTTCGTGATCGCCCTCGCCGGAATGCCGCTGCTGTCGATCGCGCTCGCGAATCTGCGGGGGCAACTGTCGTTGCCGAGCGACATCCTGATCTTCCTGATCGGGGTCGTCGGGGTCGCATTGGCCGGAGGACTGTGGCCGGCGTTGGTGGCCGCGCTGCTCGGCTCCGCGCTACTGAACTACTACTTCACCCCACCGCTGTACACCTTCACCATCGCCGAGGCCCAGAACGTCCTCGCCCTGCTCGTCTTCGTTCTCATCGCGATCGCCGTCAGCACCGTGGTCGACCTCGCCGCCCGCCGCACCCGTGAAGCGGCGCAGGCCAGTGCGAACGCCGCCGTGCTGGCCAACCTGTCGGGCAGCGTGCTGCGCGGAGAGAAGGCACTGCCGGTGATCCTGGAACGACTACGCGAAACCTACGCACTCGACACCGTCACCCTGCTCGAGCGCCCACCGGACACCCCGTTGACTCCCGGACGGCAACAAGAACCGGAACGCTGGCGAGTAGCCGATACGGTCGGCGGCGAGCCCTGCACGAGCCCCGACGACGGCGACATGGCCGTCGCCGTCGACGACGACCTCACGCTCGTGCTGTGCGGCCGAACGCTCCCGGCCGCAGACCGGCAGGTTCTCGAGGCCTTCGCCGCCCAGGCCGCGGTGGCGCTGCGCCAGCAACGACTCGAGGACGAGGCCGAGCAGGTCCGTCCCCTCGCCGAGGCCGACCGGATGCGCACCGCCCTGCTCGGCGCCGTCAGCCACGACCTGCGCACCCCGCTCGCCGGGGCCACGGCGGCGGTGGAGAGCCTGCGCAGCCCCGAGGTGGCCTGGTCCGATCAGGATCGGGGCGGACTGCTCGACATCGCCGCCACCTCGCTGCAACGGCTTGATCGGTTGGTCACCAACCTGCTCGACATGAGCCGCCTGCAGGCCGGCGCGCTCGGCATCGCGACCCAGTCGACCGCGCTCGACGAGGTCGTCCCGCTCGCCCTCGATGCCGTCGGACCGGGCGCCGACATCGTGGAACTGCAGATCCCCGACGATGTCCCCGACGTGCTCGCCGACCCGGCTCTACTCGAGCGGGTGCTGGTCAACCTGATCGCGAACGCCCTGCGCCACACCCCGCCGGGCAGGGGTGTTCTGGTCGCGGCGAGCGCGCACGGATCCCTGGTCGAAATACGGGTCGTCGACCGGGGCCCCGGAATACCCGAAGGCAAGCGTGATCTCGTCTTCCAACCGTTCCAACTGCTCGGCGACAGCGCCAACGGCAGCGGGATCGGACTCGGGCTGGCCCTGGCCTTGGGCCTCGCCGAGGCCATGGGCGGCACCATCGTGCCCGACGACACCCCCGGCGGCGGCGTCACGATGATCGTCACCCTGCCCGCGGCCGAGACCAACACCGCCGCAGTCGATCTCGAAGATCCCGCATGAGCCGTATTCTGGTGGTGGGGGTCGAGCCGCAGCTGCGCCGGGCCCTCAGTCTCACCCTCCAGGCGCAGCACTACGACGTGCGCACCGCACCCGACCCCACGCAGGCACTCACCGAGGCCGCTGTGTGGCAACCCGACCTGGTGGTCCTCGACCTCGACCTTCCCGACCTCGGCGTCATCGAGGGAGTGCACGGCTGGAGCCACAGGCCGATCATCGTCCTGTCCGCGCAGGCCGAACCGCACGAGGAGGTCGCCGTTCTCGACGCCGGCGCCGACGACTACATCGCCAAACCCTTCGGCATCGACGAATTCCTTGCCCGCGTCCGCGCCGTCATCCGGCGCACCCCCGACAGCGGCAGGCCGTCCATCATCGCGGTCGGCGACCTCCGGGTCGACCTCGCCCGCAAAACCGTCACCGACCCCAGAGGCGAGATGGTCCACCTCACCCCGATCGAATGGGCAATCCTCGAACCGCTGCTGCGCAGCCCTCGGACACTCATCGAGCGAAGACAACTCCTGACCGCGGTGTGGGGGCCCGGTCACGCCACCGACACCCACTACCTGCGGATCTACCTGGCCTCGCTCCGCCACAAGCTCGAACCGAACCCGTCCCGGCCCCGTCACCTCATCACCGAACCCGGCATGGGCTACCGCTTCGAACCATGACCGGTCGCGGGTACCGACCCGTGTGGATCAAGGATGGTCGGGTTCTGCGTACGGATATCGCAAGAATCCGTTCGGCCTCTCGCCAACACCGGTGTGCGGGAAGCACTCTGGTCTTTGCCCGGCTCGCCGATGATTTGTGGACAGAAGGACATTTGGATGATGTGCTGCTCGAACTGGTGCCTCTCGGTTCCGTCCCTGCGGTATCGGGGTTGTCCGGCTCCTCGACAGGCGCCCACACCCGGTAGTCCCGCACACCCAGCCGATTGAACCGCAGCGCACGCCGCCTCGGTGGTCCCCACGGCAAGCGCCGAAGCCCCCGGGCTCCTGCGGTTCACGGTCGCACCCGCTCACGTGACACCGCGCGGCCACGAGAGATCGCCTGACTGCTAATCGAGACGATCGGGAGCAGCACTCTCGACAACGGTGAATGAGACCCGCGCCGCTGCCCACAGTTTTCCCCGACGGATTCCTTTGGTCCGCCCATTGCTCGAGGTTCGAAAGGCCATCGTCATGTTGTTTCCCATGTCGCCGCTGGACTCGATGTTTCTGCTCGGCGAGTCGCCTGAGCACCCGATGCACGTCGGTGGTGTGCAGATCTTCCAGCCGCCGGAGGGGGCCGACGCCCGGGACGTGCTGGCGCTGTTCGATACTGCGCTGACCGACGGCGATCGGGATGTGGCCCCGATGCTGGGGAAACGGGCCCGGTGATCGTGGACGTCGTTGGGGCAGTGGGGTTGGGAAGTGGACGCCCGCCTCGATCTCGGGCATCACGTCCGTCACGACGCCCTGCCCGAGCCCGGAGGCGAGGCACAATTGTGGGCGCTGTGCTCGCGCCTGCATTCCGCCCTGCTCGATCGCAGCCGCCCGTTGTGGGAGACCCACTTGATCGAGGGACTCCGCGACGGTCGCTACGCGATGTACACCAAGATCCACCACGCCGTAGCGGACGGGGTCAGCGCGATGAACATGTTGCGCCGCACCCTCAGCGAGGACCCCGACGAGCGCGATATGCGCGCACCGTGGCAGCCCCCGCACCCACGGCCACCGGCCCCGGCGACCGGCATCGTCGGCGCGGCAGGCGTGATCGATCTGCCGAGGGCGGCGGTCCGCGCCGCCGGCGGCGCGGTCGGCGAAGTCGTCGGACTCGTCCCCGCCTTGGCCGGCACCCTCGGTCGAGCGGTGCACGAGCAGGGCGGACCGCTCTTACTGACCGCCCCCAGAACCATGTTCAACGAACCAATTTCGGGTGCTCGCCAGTTCGCGGCCCGGTCCTGGCCGCTCGAACGGCTGCGCCTGGTCGCCAAGGCGGCCGATGCCACCATCAACGATGTGGTGCTCGCCATGTCCGCGGGGGCGCTGCGCAGCTACCTGCACTGGAACGGCGCGCTGCCCGCGCAGCCGTTGATCGCGATGGTCCCGGTCTCGCTACGCGACGAACACCAAGGAGCCAACGGCGGCAACGGTGTCGGGGTGCTGATGTGCAATCTCGGCACCCACCTGCCCGACCCGGCGGCCCGACTGAACACAGTGCGCACCTGCATGCGCGAAGGAAGACAAGCCTTGGCCGCGATGAGCACGGCCCAGATCCTGGCGATGAGCGCACTCGGGGCGGGCCCGGCCGGGGCGAGCATGCTGTTCGGGCACAACCGGAGGCTACGTCCACCGTTCAACCTGATCATCTCCAACGTCCCCGGGCCACGCAGAGCCCTGTACTGGAACGGTGCGCGCCTCGACGCGGTGTACCCGCTCTCGATCCCCGTCGACGGGCAGGGACTCAACATCACCTGCACCAGCAACGACGACATCATCTCCTTCGGGATCACCGGATGCCGAGCACCGTGCCGCGTCTGCACACGCTGACCGCCCACCTCGGCCACGAGCTCGACGCACTCGAACACGCAGTGGGTCTCTGACCACACGGGACCTGCCCCGCCACCCCGACGAGCCGTTCCGGCCCTGTCGGCGGGGGTCCTCGCATCCAGTGCACTGATGACGTGACGAGTGCACCTCCGGTGTAACAAGATTCATACGATGCGAAGACAAGGAACACATGAACTCATCGAGGACACCGGCCATCCCGGCCCGCGGACCCGCGGCGCGCACGGGGACGATGAGCACCGAAGAGATCAAGGCCCATCTCGAGGCGATGTTCGCGCCTGACTACACCCAACCCGGCGCAGTGACCGGGTGCGGCGAACCCCAGTCGGGTGACCCGTCGATTTCCTCGCTAGGCCTCGAGCAGGAGGTCGTCAACCATGGACTGGATCTTCTTCCCACGAATTCGCGGCCGCGGAGATCGAGAATCGCCCGAGACACTGAGGTTGTTTCGGGCACCGCCTCAACTGCGGACCGGCGGCCTGGCGGGCACGCTGCGAAAGTGTCGCCGGTTATCTCCCCGGCATGCCGAGGCTGATAGGTCCGGCCGGTGCCGCCGCGCGTGCCGCTCGGTCGAGTCCGGCCAGCTTGGTCGCGGCCGCGTCGAGGCTGGTCTGCAGTCCCTGGACCTCGCCTCGCCATCCGTTGCCGCGGGCTTCGTCGATACGTTCGCGCAGATTGGCGATTATCTCAACCAGGCGTCCGCGAGCGCGTTGATCGACGCGCAGCATTGGGCATCGAATACATGCGTGCTCATGGCTGCACGGCGACCCATACGGGCGGCCACAGTCGCCGAGTTCGAGCTTGCGGTTCTGGAAGTGCTGCTGGAATTCGGCCCATTCGGCGTCGGTCGGTTCGCGGTATTCCTCGGCGGGTCTGCTGCTGCGACGGGCATCGAGGTAGGTGCGGTACGCGCGGATCAGGTCGTCTTGGAAAACGGCATGATAGGCCTGCGTAGTGGTGATGCTGGCATGGCCGAGCAACTTCGCCGCGATATGGATCGGCAGACCGCTGGCGATCGACTCGGTGACGAACATTCGGCGGAAGTCGTGAGGTGTTGCGTAGATCTGATCCCCAGCCGCGTTGCGGATTTGCGCGAGGCTCCACGCGTCGCGCAGGAGTTTGCCGAGCAGGCCGGGGCTGATCACTACCCGTCGATGGTCGCGAGCTCGCTGGAACAGGAATGGCAGTGGTGCTGTCCAGATTCGTTCGTGCGAGTCGAACCGCGGCACGAGCGGAATGGTTCCGTTGTTGTTGTGGCGCAGACGCGCGATTACGTGGCAAGCACATTGGCAAGTTCCGGGCTCACCAGTAGCAGTCGCTCCTGGTTGCTCTTGGACGGGACAATCTGTAATAGCGGCACGACTTCACCGGTGTCCGGAATCCGGTGGCTCACCAAGGCAAGGTGAGTGAGTTCGAGCAGTTCCTCGGACCGAATTCCGGTGTGACGCAGCGTCTCGATGACGGCCCACCGCCAGAAGGCATCGTCCTCCTCGTAGGTGAGGTCTCGACGCGCTGACGCGAGCTCCTTGGCCACCTTTTGCAACTCATCGGAGTGGAACCTTTCCTCCACGGTGGCGGCCAGCCGGTCCAGCCGGGCCCGTTCGTCGAGCAGTCGGCGGTGAGGGCGTCGACCACGCCGCCGATCTGTCTCCCGACGCACATGCTCAGGCGTACCCGGAAGGCGTTGCAGGCTAGGGCCGATGACTCAACCCTCTATCTGGAGAACGGGCGCCCCGCGGATCCGACCGGAGACGTCCCGCTCAGCGATCCGATTTCGGGACAGGTACCGACTGCCTCGGTCTAGCGCCATGCGCCAACCTCGCCCGGTGACGGTTCGGTGATCGAAACCTGAGAAGCAACGATATGGTTCGGTGTGCCCGTAATTGCTAGCCGGCGTCGCACTCAATCAACGCCGCCTCGCATCGTCTACGAAGCTCTCACCAACCCGGACCGCGACCCGGTTCGTCCGTGGCTGATCCTGCACAACGACGAACAACGTCCATGATCGCAGAAGCTGTCGAATCGAAACCTTGTCGTCTGGACATCGATCTGGCCCGTGGCGACCGGATGCACGGATCCGCTTCGACATAGGCCCACGACACGGCAGCACCACCCTGTACTGGACATTGGTCGTCGATGAACCGGTCCCGCACGGGGAGACGATCGTCCGCATGCGCAAGCGAGTGAACGAACTCATCAACGCGAATCTGCGATTCACGTTCGGTCAGTAGTCGCCCCCGATCAAGGATCCATCACTGGCCGCTGCCGCATACGTTAGGCTCGCGTGATGGCCACGCCTATCACAGTCGAGCAGTCGCGGGCGATCCCGATCGCGCGCCGGCAAGCCTTTGATGTGACGCTGCCGATCCCTCTGACTGCGATCTTCTCCCGCCGCTACGCCCTGCTGCCGCCCATCAAGCAGGTCCGCGGGCAGGACGGGATCTGGAGCCGGGTCGGACAGTCGCGCACAGTGGTCACCACGGACGGCGGAACGATGCGCGAGCTGCTGACGGTCGTCGATGCGCCTCACTCGTTCAGTTACCGGCTCAGCGACATTACCGGCCCGATGCGGCCGCTGGTCGACAGCATCGACGGAACCTGGGAGTTCGTCCCGCACGGGACCGGGACGATGATCACCTGGCGATGGACCCTGCACTCGAGGGCCCTTGGGGCACTTGTCATGCCGCTGATCACCTCGATGTGGCGTGGCTACGCACGACAGGCACTGGAGCTGCTGTCCGCGCAACTTCTCATGCCAGAGTCCACCGAGCACACACCGGACTGACGCATTCGTGACGTCGTCACTGGTGGGCAGGTGTGAGCCTGAACCTTCCAGCTGACCCGGGCGGGCACACACCCTCAGTCGCAGAGGTTCAGTCCGTGGATCGCTGACCGGTCGGCAGTACTCATCCGGCTATCGAATGAGGACCGCACCCGGCGGGTGCGGTCCCGCAGACCAGTTAGACAGCCCGCACATTCGTGGCCTGCGGGCCCTTCTGTCCCTGGCCCACCTCGAACTCCCACGCTGATTCTCATCGAGCGACGTGAGACCGCTGCCCATGATTTCCGAGTAATGCACGAGGACGTCCGGAGTTCCGTCGTCGGGCGCGATGAAACCGAAGCCCTTCTCGCTGTTGAACCACTTCGCAATGCCCTGCGCCATGCCGATACTCCCTGAATATCGATCCGGTACTCACATCTGATTCCCGATCTCGATACCAGTGATCCTGCCACCCCGAGGACGGATCGGGACGACCACACCTGATCTGAGGAAGCGGACATCTCGACGCCTACTGCGACTGCCGACTTCGCCGTCCGTCATCGATCAACGCGAGCCGGTCCGTCGAGCGAGCGGCCGCCGACGTGGCCAGGAAAGTCGGCTGTCGGGTGTGAAATCCCCGGTCAACCGCTCCAGAATTTCTGTAGTGGTGACTGTAGACATTGAGGGGGCGCTGTTGTAGTGTTCCTCTCGTCGCAAGGAAAGAGTTCACGAGGTGCGGGAGAGAATGAACTGCCCGCAGAGAAGTACCGCAAGACCAGGATGTGCCGGGCAAGGGTTGATGTGAGTGTGTAAGGCCCCGGCATATCCGGCGGCTGCCGGGCGGCACGACGGCCCGACAGCCGGAAGAAGTGCAGTGAACAAGGAAGTGAAACCCGCTCCGGCCCCCGGTGCCTCACGGCGCCGGGGGCCCTGTCCGTCGGAAAGGTGTCACCCCATTCAGGAAGTTCCGCCCGACCGACGCGCGGCCGGGAAGCTCGACGACGAGGACTACCCGGCCTACAGCATGGGTCATGCCGCCGAGATCCTCGGCGTGACACAGGCATTCCTGCGCAGCCTCGACGCCGCGAAGCTGCTCACCCCCGGGCGCTCGGAGGGCGGCCATCGCCGCTACTCCCGATACCAGCTCCGTCTGGCCGCCCGAGCCCGCGAACTGATCGACCAGGGCACCGCGCTCGATTCCGCGTGCCGCATCATCATCCTGGAAGACCAACTCGCCGAGGCCCGACGCATCAACGCTGAACTCCAGCACACCCACCGCCCCAAGTCCGATCAGCCCGGCCCCGCATCCGGCTGACGCACCGCCGCCCCTTCGGAGCACCAGTCGGAAGCCGCCTATCCGCTCGGCGATCTCACCTCGGGCCTTTGCGACGTCACCCCGCGGCGGTATCCATGATCTATGTGTACGAGCCAGATCAGGACGTCACCGGCGTGTCGTAACCGGAAGTAGGCGGTCATCGCGTGATTTGTGAGTGTGTGTCGTAGCGGTTTCGCAAGGGGAATCGCTGTCGGGATCGGTGCCGATGCCTGGAACTGACTCACGCGTGATTTGGCCACCCCGGGTGTGCCGTGCGAAGGACCCGTCGTTCCGGGCGTCGGCACCGGTCCGCTCCGCCTGCTGGCCTGATCAGAAGCCTGTCCGTGCCGAAGGGCACGCTGCGCGCCGGATCCGGGGACTGTGGCCGATCGAGTCCACCCCTCACCACCAGTTGCTGACCTATGAGATCATCTCCCACGCGCTCCGCCGCCTTAGCGTCGGCAACCTGCCCGCGGGGGCGATCACCGAGCAGCAATACCGCCTCATGGACGCCGAAACCGTCACGTTCCTCACTCTCTGCGCGAGCAGCGCCGGCGTCACCTGGATCACTCCGGTCGGTCAGGTCGCCCGTCCGCGCTGGCGGGCATGAATGGGGTGGTGCTGCGCTGGCTCGTCGACCGGGACAGCGCCGCCGCCCTGATCACCCTCGACACCTGGTGCACCTTCTCACCACCACGGCCCGCTGACCCTGGAGAAGCGCGCAGGACCACGTTGACACCACATCGATCAGGAGGGCGGCCCTTCCTGTGGCCGTTGGTGCCGGAGCCTGTCCACGTTCGTACCGCTGCTGCGCACCGCGGGCCCGGCGAGGGCGGTCCTCGGCGATTTCACAGCTTGCAGAATGCCCCAGTCCGGGGAGATCGACCGCGATGGGCCCTAGCCCCGTTTTGGCGAGGCGGCCCAGCACCGGAAGCCAGACCCTGCTCCAGTACGTTCCGTGCAGCAGCAACACAGCCGGACCGTCTTGCTCGACGGTCAGGTCGCTGGCCGTTTCACCGTCGACCTGGACTTCGGCCCTGACCACCCCCGTGTCCGTGATTTCACTCACGAGACCACTGTGACCGAGCACCGCTCGACGTGTCAATGCTGCTTCCCCGCAGCCTTATTCGCGTATCAAAGGTGCTGACGAGCTCTGCATCGCGGTCGTCGGTCAGGCCGCGAGCATCTCCGGTCACGAGGTCATTTCTCCACTGCCGTGCTGAGGGCACGCACGTGGTCGTTGGGCAAGGTGGTCCGTGTTCGGTTCACGATGAATTCCTGCGGTGGCAGTCGGTCGTGGTAGTCGTGCAGCCGGATCAGCTTTGAGGAATCGTCGTCCACGATCAGCAGACTCTCGTCCCGAAGGAGGTGGGCGGCGAGACGATCGCACCGGTAGGAGAGCATCCTCATGTGTCCTCATGTGTTCGGAGGCAGTGACGTCCTCCACCAGGCGCAACGGTAGGCGTGCGAGCCGGTAGCCGAGGCACAGAGCGCTCAGCGGTAGCGACATCATCGTCGTCATTTCACGCATGCTAAACCGGTACCCGCCAGCACGCGGATGAATCAACCCCCGTCCGGAAGGCGGACAGACAGCGTAGAGGCGACAGGTGAGGCACGTACCAGAGGCCCCGATGTGTGATGCCTTTCTGGGTCTTCGACGGCTCTTGCGCCGTCCCTTGGTGACATCTCGCTTGGGCAACCGGCAAGGAGGTCGGTGTGGTTTGGAGAGTCGACTCGGCGACATGCGCGTTCAACTGGAGGCCGCGGTTATGGCAGTTGTGGAGCGCCCTGGGTGAGCAAGGTGAATTGCAGCACGTCGATGAGGCGGCGACGGAAGGTGTCGGCGCAGCCTGTGAGGTAGTGGTGGTAGTTCCGGTAAGTCTGCTCGGAGGCCAGCCGAACCGCGTCCTGGTGTCGGGACGCCAGAGCCTGGGCCCACATGTCCTGGGTGCGAGCGTAGTGGGGTTGCAGGGACTCGATGTTCTGCACCCAGAATCCATTGCGCTGTGCCAGCGGGATGATCGCCTCGCGTTCGGGGAGCTGACCACCGGGGAAGATCACGCGCAGGATAAACCGCAGGAACAGGGCGTCGTCGCGGGTAACTGCGACACCCATTGCGTCCAACAGCGGACGAGAGTGACCGACGATGGTGTGTCGGAGCATACGTCCGTCATCGGGCAGGATTTGTCGGGCTCGTTTGAAGAACGCTTCGTAACGTTGGCGGCGGAAGTGCTCGAAGGCGCGATGCTGACGATCCGGTCCACCGGCTCGGTGAAGTTCTCCCACCCTTGCAGCCGCACCTGCGCGGTGCGCCCGGTCGGCGGACGGGCCGAGAACTGCGCCCGGACATGCTCATATTGGTTGCGGCTCAGAGTCAGCCCGACCACGTTGACGTCGTACTTTTCGGCCGCCCGACGCTTCGTCGCACCCCAGCCACAGCCGATATCGAGCAGGGTCATTCCCGGTCGCAGATCGCATTTGTTCAGCGCAAGGTCGATCTTGGCCAGCTGTGCCTGTTCGAGCGTCAGGTCCGGGCGGGAGAAGTAGTCGCAGCTGTAGGTGCGGGACGGGTCGAGGAACAGGGCGAAGAACTCGTCCGAGAGGTCGTAATGGGATTGCACGTCCTGGTAGAACGGTGTCAGTTGTGTCATTGCCGAACCTGCTCTTCCAGCGAGGGAGTGTCAATGCACGAGTGCCCGCGATTGCGCGGATCGGACGGGATGTCGGCGGCCGCCGAGGCTCGGATGCCGGATGGACCGACCCGGCATTGCAGAGGACACTCAGGACGGACACCGCGGGACTCGCTCGATATACGTCCAGGTGTACTCACCGCACTGCCCGGCGCGGGTACGTGGAATGTTCCATGAGGAAGGGGCCACGCAGACCGACCGGCCCGGTGATCGAGGATCGCCCACCCGGCGTCGGACGCCTGGGCGAGCACTGTCCTCGGCGCGGATCGAAGGTCGCCCGATGTGCGAGCGTGATCGACACCAGAAATCTCTTGGGCGAGTCGGTGACGGGCCTTGTGCTCGCCGCGTCCTCGTGTCAGGCTCTAGAACTATGACTACCGGAAAGGCGGACACCGCCACCGTCGCGTGAGCGCCGCACCGATTCGCTCGGCGGCTCGACCCCGAGCGGCATTCACCGAGAACGCTGATCCCTTCTCCTACAACATTCTCGTCGTCGAGGCCGTGCGCGATGCATGGCTCACGCACGGGCTGTGCGCACACCCCTCCGATCGCACCACTGCGGAATCGGCTGTCGCGCAGCTGTATCGACAATCAAAATCCCGCGAGCCGGAGTTCGTCTGGGTTCCGTCTCCCTCAGCCGGATCGAACCTGATCGCCGCCGAAGGCCTGTCGATGCCGATGTCGCTCGAGGGCAACGGAATCCATGGCGCTACCGCCGGTATCGCAACCATGCTGTCGGAATCACGCAAACGCATGGACGCACGCATCAAGCGGAGGATATCCGACTGGCCGAACGAACGCCGGGCGGTCGAGACCGCACGGGTGAAGCCGCCTGAGGATGCCGCCCGCGTCGGCATCAGCCCCGATCGGATCATCCGAGCTACCGTCTGGGATTCCCTGCACACCACGCTTTTCGACGGGGTTGCAGCTGCGATACGGACGCTTCTGCCTCCAGCTGTTCTCGGTGTCACCTGGTACGGACAACAAGAGGCCCACCGAGTCGCATACTACGACATGTACCGTCGGCTCGGCCTCGCGAAATTCCACTCCCACGACGATGCACTACTCGACGCCAACATCGCGTTGACCGGTGCAACCGGGTGGTGGTGGGCGTTCGACGGCGTATGTGTCATGGCAGAGCGTCCCACCACCCTTCATTCCGAGCCCATACCGGGCCGTGTGCACAACGAACACCGGCTGCACCACTCGGATTCCCCGGCACTCGAATTCCAAGACGGCGATGCAGTGTTCGTTCTGCACGGAACCATCGTCCCGGACTGGGTCGTCCGCGACCCGACTGCCGAACGCATCGCGCACGAACGCAATGTCGAGATTCGCCGATGCGCGATCGAGCGCATCGGGTGGGACACCTACATCGATACGGCCGACCTCGCGCTGGTCGACCAGGCCGACGATCCCGGCAATGCCGGTTGCACCCTGCGGCTCTACGCGACCCCGGACGGCTGGGGGCGCACTGGCCGTATCCTGCTCGCGATCAACGGTTCTCCCGAACGCGACGGACGTCGGCGACAATACGGGCTTCACGTGCCCATATGGATCTCATCCGCACTGGACGCCGCGGGCTGGACCTACGGCCTCGGCGGCGCCGACTACGCCCGCCTCGTTCGTCGCACCTGAACAAGACCGAAACCTGACTCCCCGAACTCGAAGGTGATTCGCATGAATGCAACCATGACCCTGTCCGCTCTCACTGCCCTCACCGGCCTCGATGTGTTCGACTATCTCGCCCAGGAAGTGTCCATACCCGTCGTCGACGGTCTGCAGGCACAGGGAGATCTCATCGTGATCCCGTATTCGCTTCTCGCCGATATCGTCACGTCCGCCTCGTGGACACTGTCGGAGAACGTACCGCTCTCAGGAGTGGAGTTGCTGCGTAGTGCTGCGGGCGGGAACCCACACAGCCTGGTCGCTGACGAAGGGGGCTGCACATGGTCGACGCCCGTCAACGACCCCAGGCGTCTCGCCCTCGGTATCCTCGACAGCCGAGCGACGGCTTACCTCATCCACCCCGAGCACGGAGCCACCGGCATCGCCCCTGGCCGGTATGTCATCGGACGGCAGCGAGAACAAAGCATCGGGCGGACTTCCGGAAGGGCGCAGTTGGTCGCCGACTAGCGTTCGGGACCTCGTCCGAGGCAATCGGATCGATACCTGTATTGGGAATGCCGCGCGGCTGTCGATTGCGGACCCCTACGCGTGGACCTCCGGGGCACGGTGGCCGCGGGGGCCGGTGGTGAAAGCGACTGTCTGGTGACCGCTCACAGTGCCATCGACGGCGGCACGTGCGATTCCCGGTACTCGGGTTCTCAGTCCAGGTCGAGTTCGGGTGCGGTGGCCAGGTATTCGATCTGCTCCAATGTCATCGGCACGATGGACCCTCCGATGGGGGTGGTGCTGATGATGACCTGTTGGGTGGAGGGGAGAGTGATCGAGAAGTAGGCGCTGCCGCCGTTGGCGGGGTAGTCCGCGCGGGTGACGGTGGCTCCGTCCGGCGACCTGGTGGTGATGCGATCCGGATTGATCTCGTTCAGGTACTCATCCTGCGGTGACGGCGCGGACCGGCCACTGACGGCGGCGATATCCAGGCGCCCCTCGCCGGCGGCCGATGTCACGGTGATCACCTCGCAGACGTTGTCCTTGCCGAAGTCGGTCAATCGAAGTGATCCGATCGGCCGATCCAGGGCGAGGTCGTTGTTGCCCGGCATGGTCGCCCAACGGGCTTCGAGTGCCCGATCGAGACGGGCCACTTTCTCGGGGGTCAGCTCCGGCCCGTTCCCATCGGTGTCCGCGCCGCACGACGGCATCAGCGGCACGGCCGGGATGACCGGCGCCGTCACCGTCAGGGACGGGGTGGTGGCGATCGCGGTCAATTCCTCGAGGGTCAACGGGATCTGTCCGCTGTGCCGGGTGCGCGCCTTCAGGTCGGTGTTGTCGGCGTCGCTGGCGGTAGCCACGATCCGGGTGCCATCGGGATGGTAAGCGACGACAGTTCGTTCGAGTGTGCGGACGCCGTTGATCTCGTACCAGGTGTCCAGCGAATCGAGCACCGTGCCGTCCGGGCGGGTGTCGCGTCGATCCAGCGCTCCTGCCACGCACGGCAGGATGGGGCGGTCCCATGCCCGGACATCGACGGTCACGGTACCGACCTGCCCGTCTCGGACCAGCGAGCCGCGGGCGTTGGTCGACCCGCTGAACAGGTCCGCGTCCCCCTCCTGCGGGAAGTTGGAGGGGTCGTAATCGGCGATCGGCTCGAACTGAAGGGACTGGCTTGGACTGGCGAAATCCAACTCCGTCGAGTTCGGTAGCGCGTCGATGGCGGCCTGCGTCATCGCCGCCGCCTTCGCCATCGAGAACCACGGATACTTCGGATTGTCGTACTCGCCCGACCCGACGGTGGCGAAGTTGACGCGTTCAGGGTCCGAGGGCGGCTCGACCACATCGCACCCCGGAATCTGCGCCGGGTACGGCGCGGGTTCGAAAACGTAGGAGTACTCGCGGTCGGCGGTGGGCTCACCGGTCCCAGGGTCGTTCAGCAGGCCGGCCACCACGGTTCCGGCGGCGATGGTCGAGAGGATGACGACTACGTCGAACCATGTGCTGTCGCGCCATCTCCGGGCACCGTCCTCGACCATGATCGCTCCCTCGGCAAGTCGATGCTCACGGTAACCCAGATCGACCTGTCCCGTATCGAAGTGCGGGAGCTCGGCCCTTCGGTTGCTCGAGTGGTCCGTGGTCTAGTGCATTGCAGGACAGAGAATTTCACGAGTCCGCACGGTCGCGCGAGCGTTCTGTTCTGGAGAACGCAGGTATCGGTACAAACTGTTGGACCGCTGTTCGGGCGGGTTCTAGCGTTGTCGCAAAGCCGTCCGGTGTGACGTGCAGCACGTGGGACACACTGCGACACGTCGGAAATTTGTGGAGGACCCAGCATGAGCCTGCAGAACCGTCTGACCGAGAAATTCGGAATCGAACACCCCATCGTCCTTGCACCGATGGATTACGTCTCCGATTGGAGATTGGCTTCTGCCGTGGCCGAGGCAGGAGGGCTGGGATTGATCGGCGGCGGATACGGCGACGAGTCCTGGTTGCACGATCAGTTCGACCGCGTGACGACGGAGGCGGTCGGCTGTGGCTTCATCACCTGGTCCATGGCGCAGCAACCCCAACTCCTCGAGAAGGCGATCGGCTACCGTCCGGCGGCCATCTTCCTCTCTTTCAGCGACCCGGCACCGCATGCGCCTGCGATTCGTGCCGCCGGAATCCCGCTGATCTGCCAGGTGCACAATCTCGAACAAGCGCGCCGCGCGGTGGCGGTAGGTGCGAACGTCATCGCTGCTCAAGGGGGAGAGGCGGGCGGTCATGGAACAGGAACCCGATCGACGTTCACCCTGGTGCCGGAGATCGCCGACTTTCTCGCGCGGGAGGCCCCGGAGGTAATGCTGCTGGCAGCCGGTGGAATCGGCGACGGCCGAGGCCTGGCCGCCGCGCTCGCCCTCGGAGCGGACGGTGCCCTCGTCGGTACCAGGTTCTGGGCGGCCGAGGAGGCGGCAGTTCCCCGCGCGGCCCAGCACCGTGCCCTACGGGCGAGTGGGGACGACACGATCAGACAGAGTGCCTTCGACATCGTGCGTGAGAAGCCCTGGCCGACTCGATACACGGGCCGAGTCCTGCACAACGACTTCATCCGCCGGTGGCACGGCGACGAGTCCGGCCTCCGGGGCGTGCTTCAGGAGAAGCAGGAGCAATTCCGGGCAGCAGTGAAGGCCGAGGACTACGACGTCGCGAATCTGATCGTCGGTGAGGTCGTCGGACAGATCGATCGTGTCGACACCGTCGCGTCGATCATCGAAGACGTGGTCGACACCGCCGCCGCCATCCTGGGCCGCACGTCCCACGACTTGGCGGCGATCGGCTCCTAACGCCCATCGGTGCGACCTCGCCAACCCTCACCCCGCGCGTCCCGGAGAAGGATTCCCCATGACCACCAGCCAGTCCGTTTCACCACCCGCTCTCGCGAGCGGTGTCGCGAAGAGCAGCCTTCGCAAGATCATCACCGCGTCGAGTGTCGGAACGTTGATCGAATGGTACGACTTCTACATCTACGGCAGTCTCGCAGTCGTCTTCTCCGGGATGTTCTTTCCCGAAGGAAACGGAACCGCAGCACTTCTCGTCACGATTGCCGCCTTCGGCACGGGTTTCGTCGTACGCCCCATCGGCGCCATGGTGTTCGGCAGAATGGGGGACCGCGTCGGACGTAAGAAGACGTTCATGACGACGTTGCTCATCATGGGCGGCGCCACCACGATGCTCGGACTGATGCCCACCTATGACCACATCGGGATTCTGGCGCCGATACTGCTGGTGACGTTGCGGCTGCTGCAGGGTCTCGCGATCGGCGGAGAGTACGGGGGCGCAGTCGTCTACATCGCGGAGAATTCGCCGGCGAGGAAACGCGGAGCCCTCACCAGTGTTCTCCAGACCACCGCGACCGGTGGCCTCCTCCTGTCGATCGGCGTCATCGTGCTCTGCCGGGTCGGCCTGGGCGAGCAGGCATTCAGTGTGTGGGGCTGGCGGATTCCGTTCCTCCTGTCCGCGGTCCTGGTGTTGTTCTCGCTGAAGATCCGCATGAAGATGCACGAATCGCCGGTGTTCGAGGAGATGCGACGGAGCGGAAACCTCTCGCGTTCACCGATCAAGGATGCGGTTGCGCACAAGCCGGCCTTCGCGTTGCTGCTCGTCGTGCTCTTCGGAATCACGGCCGGGCTGGGAGTTGCCTGGTACACCAGCCAGTTCTACACGCTGTACTTCCTGCAGACGATCTTGAAGATCGACTTCCTCACCGCGAATGTCTCGGTCGGAATCGCCCTGGTCATCGCGACACCGTTCTTCGTCGTCTTCGGCAAGGTATCCGACAGGTATGGACGGACTCGGATCATCCTGTGCGGCTTGGTACTTTCGGCAGTCGGCTACCTCCCGCTGTTCCAGTGGGTCCGGGACGCCGCGGTCGAGGGCCACCACATCCAGATGATCGTGCCGCTGACGATTCAGGTCATCTTCGTCACCATGGTCTACGGGCCCACCGCGGCATTCCTGTCCGAATTGTTCCCACCACAGATCCGCTACACCGGACTGTCGCTGGCGTACCACATCGGGACCGGCGTGTTCGGTGGCTTCACCCCTCTGGTGGCGCTCTCGCTCAACTCCGCGACCGGGAACGTGCTCGCCGGGCTGATCTACCCCATCGCGGTAACCACGGTCACCGCAGTGGTGTTCGTGCTGACGTTGCGGCGCGGCGTGGACAGCCCGATAGTCCGGAGGGCGTGGAAGCAGATCGATTCCGAGTACTCGTCATGAGACACCCGACCCGGTACGGCGCGATCGCGTTCACTGCTCCGGTGGCCGAGCGGCAGAAGGCGACGGGGAGCATCAACTGGTACGGACGCATGCGGGCGCAGGAGGACGACCCAGGCCTGCCCGACGAACTGGACACCCGCGTCACTGCCCTGATCCGAGCCACCAATTCGTTCTTCATCGCGACCGTGACACCCTCGGGGTGGCCCTATATCCAACACCGAGGCGGCCCGCCCGGCTTCGTGCACGTGCCGGACCCGACGACGATTGCGCTGGCGGACTACTCGGGAAATCAGCAGTTCGTCACGGTCGGCAACCTCGACGAGAACGACCGAGTGGCTCTCTTCTTCATCGACTACCCCACCCGTACCAGAGTCAAAGTCTACGGTCGAGCCGATGTCGTCGAGCGTGCCGACGATCCGGATCTCATCGCCCGGCTCCTCACCACACCCGGCGGGTCAGGTAAGGCCGGATGCGATCGCGCGTTCGTCATCCACGTCGAGGCCCTCGACCGGAACTGCACGAAGAACATCCCGCCGAAGTATGGCGAGGCGCGGATGCGGGAGTCGCTCACGTTGGCCCGCAAGGGTCTACAGGAAGAAGTCGAACGACTGCGATCCTGCAATGCAGATCTGGAGCGGGAAGTCGCCCGGCTTCGCCGGCACACCGACGACGGTCAGTCGCGTTGACCGACAGTGGCACTGCCGGGTGGCGGAGAGTGCCGGATCGCGGCGTCCCGCAGTACTCGCAGCAGCGGGGTCGCGCGGTTGCGGCGGTACACGAACCTCACGACCGCGGGTGGCGCACCGACCAGCGGGATGAACTGGACGTTCCGATGGGTTACCCGCCTGCGGGCCACTTCGGGAACCGTGCCGACACCCCGATCGGCGGCGATCAACTCGAGCCAGTCGTCGAAGTTCGAGCACGTCACCACCGGGCCGTCGTGGTTCGGCCACAGGTCTTCGGATGTGGTGCCGCTGAGGGTATTGATGACCAGGGGAAGCGTTCCGAACTCGGCCCAGTCGATCGATTCTCGGGTCGCGAGAGGCGACGCAGTCGAGACCGCCGCAATCCGCTGCTCCTCGAACAGTGGATGTTGTACGAACTCGTCGCCGGGAACATCCCGGCGGACGACGGCGGCGTCCACGGTGGCGTTGTTCAGTGCGGCGATGGGGTCGTCGTAGCGTCGCGGAACGACGGTGGCGCGGGAATTCTTCTCGACGTCGTCGATCACCTGCTGCGCCCACGGATCGGGCAGGAGCCAACTGAAGCCGAGGACGAGGGATCGGTTGGTGTACAGCGCAACCGCGGAATCGAGATCGCCGAGGATGACGCGCACCTTCTCGACGAACCCGGCACCGTCCTCGGTGAGGGCAAGTGCCCGCGAGGTCCGGTCGAACAATCGCACGCCGAGTGAGGTCTCGAGCTGCTGCACCGTTCGGGTGAGCGCCGGCTGGGTGATGTGGAGAGCGTTCGCCGCGGCGGTGAACGAGCCTGCCTCGGCGATCGCAACGGCCGCCCGCAGATGCCGCAGTTCGATGGACATAACTCCCAAGCATAGATCCGGCCGAAGAGGCATTTCCGCTCCGCACTGCGGCGGTGCACGATGAGAAACGGAAAGACCACGCACACATCGACCGAAAGGATCCTGGTGTTCGATCTCGAGGACGGCCTCCGAATTCCCATCATCGGGGCGCCCATGGCAGGAGGACCGAGCACGCCCGAGCTCGTTGCCGCGGTCTCGTCCGCCGGTGGCCTCGGTTTCCTCGCGGCCGGGTACAAGACCGTCGACGCGGTTCGGCGTGAGGTCGACGCGGTCCGCGCGCTGACGAGTGCACCGTTCGGACTCAATCTTTTCGTCCCCGGCCGCCCCGTGGCAGACCGTGCCGCGGTGGAGGCCTATCGGGCGCGACTGCAGCCACTCGCGGAACACTGGCAGGTGTCGCTGCCGGAGGTCGTCGACTTCGACGACGACGCCTTCGACGCCAAGGTCGGCCTCGCGGTCGAGCTTGCCGTTCCCGTGGTGTCGTTCACCTTCGGTCTTCCACCGCGGGACGTCGTCGATCGGTTACACGACGCCGGCAGCGCCGTGGTGGCCACGGTGTCCGATGTCGACGAGGCGTGCTCGGCTGCAGGGGTGGGCGTCGACGCGATCGGTCTACAAGGAGTCGACGCGGGCGGGCATCGAGCGACGCTCGACCCCGGCGCCGAGCCGGACCCACGTTCGACGAGGGACTTGGTCGAGGCGGCCCGCTCGGCAATCGAGCTTCCCATCATCGCGGCGGGTGGGATCGCGACCGCAGCAGACGTCGCGGCGGCACTCGCGGCCGGCGCCACCGCCGTCCAGATCGGTACCGCTCTCCTCGACGCCGACGAGGCAGGGACCAAACCCGCGCATCGGGCCGCGTTGCACGACGCCCGCTTCACCGACACCGTTGTCACCCGCGCGTTCTCCGGTCGTCCCGCACGTGGCCTGGTCAATGACTTCATCACCGACTTCGATGCTCACGCGGTGGCGGCATATCCACAGGTACACCTGCTGACCAGTGGGCTGCGGGCCGCAGCAGGCGCCGCCGGCGACCCGCACGGCCTCGCCCTCTGGGCCGGCACCGGCTATCGCAGTGCTCGTTCGGCCCCCGCAGGGGAGATCGTTCGGGACCTGTGGAGTGAAACGCGGTAATTCTCATGGACATCGGCGATCTGAACTTCTTCCTGGCCGTGGCCCGCGCCGGCGGAATCTCCCGGGCATCGAAGGAACTACTGACGGTTCAGTCGAACATCAGCTCACGGATCCGCGCGCTCGAAGACGAACTCGGTGTGGAACTGTTCCGCCGCCATGCCCGTGGGGTGACCCTGACGAACTCCGGCGAACGTCTGCTGCCCTATGCCGAACAGATCACTCAGCTCGTGCGGGAAGTGACGCAGGTCGTCAGCGACGATCACGAGCCGGGTGGACGACTGGCGATCGGCTCCATGGAGACCACCGCCGGGTTGCGGCTCCCCGGGGTGCTGGCCGCCTTCAGCGACGAGTGCCCCCGAGTCGACTTCACCTTGGCGACCGACACCACCGACGCGCTGACCACCCAGGTGATCGAGCATCGACTCGACGGCGCGTTCGTCTGCGGCCCGGTACGGCATCCGGACCTGGTCGCCGAGCAGGTCTTCATCGAGCAACTCGTGCTGGTGAGCGGTGTTCGCGTGGCCGATCTGGACTCCGTAATGACCGATGGCCGGCGGCACAAGGTTCTCGTCCTCCGGGCCGGCTGCGCCTACCGGGCCCGCCTGGAACGGCTCTTCGAGCAGCACGGAGTGCCGAGCCCGGACGTCCTCGAGTTCGGAACTCTCGAGGGCATCCTCGGGTGTGCGGCCGCGGGGATGGGCGTGACCCTGCTGCCGCTGGGCGTGGTGACCACTTCGCCGTTGGCGGCGGCGTTGAAGGTGCATCACCTCGCGCCGGCCGACTCGCGCGCGGAAACCCTGTTCATCCGCCGTAACGATTCCACCATGACCCCTGCGATGTCGCGTTTCCTGTTCCACACCCACGAGTCCAGCCGCCCGGCGTCCCTGAAATCCGTGGCTCGCTAGAGGGACCTACGCGCCGACCGAATGTTGTTGAAAGAGAACGCATGAACGTAGTGGACAGCGCCGACGGGCTGACCGCATTCCGCACGCCGACATCGCCGTGGATCACGGTCGGCCAGGTCGGGGCCGCATTGGCGGCGAGCATGGGCATCGGACGGTTCGTCTACACACCTGTTCTCCCTCTGATGGAGGCCCAGGCAGGATTGACACCGTCGGCGGGCGCCGCTCTGGCGACGGCAAACTATCTGGGATACCTCGTCGGCGCGCTGGCCGGAATCGTCCTACCCGGCTTGATGCGCTCGGCGGCAGCCATGCGTGTCTCGATGCTGATCCTGACCACCACGCTGGCGCTCATGCCGGTGACATCGAACGAAACCGCCTGGGCCGTACTGCGTTGCGTTGCGGGTGCCGCCAGCGCGATGGTCTTCGTCATCGCGGTCAGTGCCATGCACTCCAACCTGAGTGGGCACGCGGCGCACCTGTCGGGTTGGGCGTTCGGCGGAATCGGAGCAGGTATTGCCCTGTCCGGGCTCGTCGTCCTCATCTTGCGGTCGGTGAGCACGTGGGGCTCCGTGTGGTGGGCGGCCGCACTGCTGACCCTGATCTGCACCCTCGCGGCGTGGACTCTCACACCGGAACGCGCTCCGACGGCGCCGACGGCCGAGCGCAGAAGATCGCACAAGCAGGGGCACCGCCGGTTCGGTGCGCTCTTCATCAGCTATTCCCTCGAGGGCGTCGGGTACATCATCGCCGGCACTTTTCTCGTGGCAGCGATCGACCACACCGCAGGCAGCTTCGCCGGCAGTGGCGCCTGGGTACTCGTCGGGCTAGCGGCGCTACCGTCCGGTCCACTCTGGGCGTTGCTCGGCAGACGATGGTCTCGCCCGATCCTGCTGGTGATCGCACTCGTCATTCAGGCCGCCGGCATCGCGTTGCCCGCGGTGGCAGGCGGCATCTGGACCGCCCTGGTCTCCGCCTTCCTGTTCGGGGGAACATTCCTCGGCATCAGTCAGATGTCGCTGACGATCGGCGCTCACCTCCAGTTCCCACGCGCGGTCGCGATCCTGACGACCGGATACAGCCTCGGTCAGATCGCGGGCCCGCTCATCGTCACACCACTGCTTTCCGACGGCTATCACCTGGCATTGCTCGTCGCTTCGGGCATCGTTCTGGCGGCAGCACTCGCCGCCGCGGTACTGACCGCCCGGTTTCGTCAGCGAGCCACGGTCGAATGAGGAGTGGTAGTCGAAAAGCAGGTATGCGCACGCGTACTTCGGCCGATGTGGTCACGACGAGTCGCGGCCATGCTGGCTTTACGTCGCCGGCGCCGCGGCACGGTCGAGAGCACACGGAGATCGTCATGGTGAGTCAACACAGAGGTCGAAGATTTCAACCACTTCACGCAATTCGCGCGAGCGTAGGCGGCGCGGCCTGTCTCGCCGGCCTCGTCATCGGCGCCATGGCGCTGACAATTCTCGCGTTCCCGGCACCCGGCGTGCAGGCTGCAACGGTCACGTCCCAGAGCCGGTACAGCGCGGGGGAGTGGACCCACGCCGCATGCGTCCACTCACATCGGGTCTGTCGAAACGAGTCGGAGCCACAGCCATAGGCGAGTGGTCGGATTGTCGAAGTCGATATGGAACTCCTCGGTGAGGCGGGTGATCCGCTACCGAATGGTATTGCCGTGGACATGCATTCGGTCGGCCGCTGTGGACACGTTCGCGTTCGAATCGAAGTACGTACGCAGAGTGATCAGAAAGTCGGTGTGGTGGGTGGCGTCGTACGCCCGGATCGCATCGATGACGTCGAACTTGTCGAGATGCTTGTCGGCTGTGTACTTGCCGATCTCGAGTAGGTTGAGCTCGGTCCAATAGTCTTCGAACACAGCCGCTGCCGGGAGCTGGGGAGTCGGATTGTCTCGCGTGACCGACTGTTGACGCATCAGGTACTGCAATGTGCGCACCGCCTCGGTCCGGATCGAGGTAGCTCCCTGATCTGCTCGGCGATGCCGCCCACCGGGGCGACATGGTCGAGCGGATCGACAGACCGGGTGGACGGCTAGCGACCGTTCGCCGCGAGTGTGAGGTACCCGTCGATATGCTGCACGCATCCTTACTCCACACAGCGAAGAGACGGTGATCGAGTTGTCTGATGCGCAACGTGGCCAACCCGGACAAGCCGCACGCCGTGATGGACGGCCCGATCCTCGACGTCGGCGCGCAACCGTGGACGCGCACATCGTGTTGCCGACCATCGACGGGCAGTCGTTCGCGTCGTTGCGTCGCCGGGCCACGCCGAGGGCGGAGCGGTACGCACTCGGCAAACGCCTGCGCAAGCAGACACCGCGGTCCGCGCTCGGCGAGTGGCGCGCACCGGACGATCGCCCCGATGTGGTGGATCAGATCGGTGTGTCGCACCAGGGTCGGGTGGAATCGCTCATACCGGTCAGGGTCGGGCGGATGGCGGCCTCGCCGTATGGTTTTCTGCGCGGCACCGCGATCGTGATGGCCCAGGACCTCGCCGGGCTGCCGGTGACCGGAATCCAGCCGGTGATCTGCGGGGATGCGCATCTGGGCAACTTCGGGTTCTACGCGTCGCCGGAGCGTGACCTGGTGCTGGATCTGAACGACTTCGACGAGGCGCATCCCGGCGGCTGGGAATGGGACCTGCGCCGCTTGACTGCGAGCATCTGGGTGGCGGGCCGGCAGAACTCGGCGACCGAGGGGCAGTGCGAGAGTGCGGTGCAGTCCTGCGTCGCCACCTATCGCGAGCATGTGCGCTGGCTCGCGGAACAACCATTGCTGGCGCGCTCGTTCGAGCGACTCGACCTCGACCGGCTGCAGACGACGGCGTCGGACGAGTCGCTGCGCCACGAGATCACCCGCGCCGCGGAGCGGGCTCGGCGCCGCGTCAGCGACCGGGCGCTGCCTCGATTCACCGAGCAGGACGAAACCGGCCGGCGCATCGTGGAGGAGCCGCCGCTGATCACCCGGGTGTCCGAGGCGGAGGCCGAGCAAATCGCCGCCGGGCTCGACGAATACCTCACCACGCTGCCCAGCCACTGGGCACGACTGCTCAGTGGCTACACCGTCGTCGACGTCGCGCACAAAGTGGTCGGCGTGGGCAGCGTCGGACTGCGTGCTTACGTCGTGCTGTGCGAAGGGAGCAGTGCCGACGACGTGGTGTTCCTGCAGCTCAAGCAGGCGCGTCGTTCCGTCGTGGCGCGCTTCGTACACGGCGAGTCCGCCTGGCACGACCACCAGGGCCGGCGCGTGGTCGAGTACCAGCAGGCGCTGCAGACCGTCAGCGATCCGTTGCTCGGCTGGACCACGGTGGAGGGCCGGCAGTACTACGTGCGGCAATTCCGGAACATGAAGGGCGCGGTCCCGATCGACCACCTCAGCGCGGCAGCGCTGACCGACTACGCCGGCATCTGCGGGCGCCTGCTCGCGAAGGGCCACGCGCGGACCAGTGGTGCGTCGATGATCGGCGGCTACGTCGGAAAGTCGGACACGCTCGACGTCGCACTGAGCCGGTTCGCGCACGCCTATGCGGATCAGACCGAACGCGACCACGCGACTTTGGTCGACGCGGTCAAGCGGGGGAAGTTGCCGTGTGAGCCGCTGACGTGAATCGGTGTGTATTTGTCGTCCGGTTTCGCGGCGGCCACACTCTGGTCGCCCGCCCCTCGCGGCAGTGCCGCGGCGGTCGCGTCAGTCATCCTACTCCGGCTCGACCCTGGCGATGCCGCCAGTCTCGACCTTGAAAGCTTCCACGAGACCAATGAGGTAGCGCCCGGTTTCAGCGTTCTCCGAGTCGAGCGATTCATCGGACTGCGGTGCCCAGCGGCGGGCCGCGAGCTGATGGTCACGCTGATCGAGTCGCTCAGCGCCGGCGTCCCCAGGCTACTGGTCGAGATCGCCAAGCTCGGCCGCACCCTGAGCAAGCGAGCCGCTGACATACTGGCCTGCTTCGACCGGCCCGGCACCAGCAACGGTCCAACCGATGCGATCGAACGGTCGCCTGGAGCACCTGCGCGGCTCCGCCCTCGGATTCCGCAACCTCACCAACTACACCACCCGTCCCTACTCGAGACAGACGGATTCAGACCCGACTACACCCTGCATTGGTGAAGAGCCACTCTTCCTGGGGTCGGCCAAGATTAGACGGACACCGGCAACCAGTGATCTCGAGTTGAACTTGCCGCAGGTGAGGTGCTGGGGCGGATCGGCGTCGGCTGCCCGACGAGGGACAGCGATGCGCAAACGCAGCCGGAGGCCCGATCTTGTGTCACCGTTCGCAGCAGACTTCTTCGCGCACTCGCTCAGATCGGTCAACGGCGTACCCGATAGCGCAGGTGTAGAACCCGGTTGCCCTGAATCACCACGTCAGGATCCTCCAACAGGTGCTGCGCGTGGACCGACCCGAAGTAGCGCTTGCCGGACCCGAACACGACGGGTACGACGTCCATGCGCACCTCGTCGACCAGGCCTGCGGCAAGCACCTGGCCACCGACGTCGCCAGCGGCGACCTCGACGATGCGGTCACCCGCGAGCTCCTGCGCCTTGGCCACGGCTGCCTCGATGCCGTCGACGAAGTGGAACGGCGCCTCGGGGTCCCAGCCCTCGGGCTGCGGCCGGTGCGTCACGACGACCACGTGGTCGACCCCGCCCGGAGGCCTTCCGTCCCAGCCGTCCGTCATGTCGAAGACGTGGCGGCCGACGAGTGTCGCCCCGATCTGGTCCCAGTACGGCCGGGTGTAGTCGTAGGACGTCTGCGACACCTTCACGTCGCCGCTCTCGTCCAACGGGACGTCACCGCTGGACAACCAGTCGAACAGCGGTCCGGGCTGGTCATTCTCGTCCGCGATGAAGCCGTCCACCGACACCGAGCTGTACATGACCACCTTGCCCACGGGGCTCTCCTCTGCTTTGGGGTGCCCCAAATTTAGCGTGTCGTGAGCTGTCGCTCTTGTAAGAAATTCGGCCGGCGGCCAACTGTCCAGCGCGTGGCCGGGATGTTCGCGCAGGAACCGCCGCCGGACTTCGACGTACCGGGTCGGCGTGAGCCCGGTGAACGCCCGGAACTCGTGGCCGAAGTGGGCCTGGTCGAAGTAGCCTGCGCCACCGGCGAGGTCGCCCCAGTCGATCGGTTCGGCCCCAGACATTTGCGTGGTTACGCGTGCTGCGTGAGCGATGGAGGATTCTCGGCCCTGCAGTGTCGCCCTGCACGGGGGAGGCGCTAAACCAAGCAGAAACAGCGCGATGATCGCGCCGAGGGCTTCGATCGCACGCAGCTGGGGCAGTGGGGCGCGCAGGATCCGGCGGATCTGCCACACCAAAACTCCGACGAAGAGCGCACCTCCGATCACCACCCGGCGCCAGCGCCCTATTCGAGGTAGTTCCTCGCCGGCACCAGGTAGTAGGCGGCGCCGAGCAGCGCCCAGGTCGCCGCAACCGCCAGGAGGGCACGCAGGACGGCCCGCCGTCGGCGGCGGTGATCCAGGTCTGCCAGACGCCGCGCCGTCCCCACCGTGTCAGTCCGGACGAGCCGGTTGCCGGTGATCGGTGACGAGGATGTACGCGCTGACCACCAGCACCCACACCGGGAAGACCAGCGCCACCCAGAAACTGAAGCTGACGACCACCAAGAGCACCACGGCAAGCAGATAGGTGGCGATCACCACCGGCTTCGGCATCAGCCTCGTCCGCAGCCACATCGTGGCCAGGGAGATCATGAACACCGCGGCCATACGGACGGAGTAGACGTTGTTGACGTGCAGCATCACCTCCCGCCCGAAATAGACGATGTCGGTCTCCGCAACATCCGACGAGTGCCGGGAAACGGCGAGCAGTGCGCCCGCGAGCGCCATCGAGACGAACGTCATGGCGAGAAATAGCAGCCCACTGCCCAAAAAGACGGTCGAGAAGAAGCGGTCCTCGAGGTCGCCGAACCGGTCACGGAGCACCCCGATGAACCACAAGAACGCGATGCCCGCGAGCGGGGCGAGGAACAGGGCGGTGGTGATCTTCGAGCCACCGCGTGCCCACGGCGCCGCCGCCGTGGCCGGCATCGCCGTGGCCAGCAGGGCAATGCTGGTGGCGAAGAGCGCACCGAAGACGATGCCCGCGACCGCCGCGGAACGCGGCGTCCGCAGTTGGTGGAACTGGGCCTCGCTGCGCGGATTGGCCTTGGGTTCCATCATCGTCGAAGTCGGGTGCGGGAAGCCAGCGGGACACCGAACCGCGCCGCGGTCGGGGTGCGCGCTGCTGCACCGCGGGTGAGCAAAACCCTCGCGGCTTGTGCGCGTCGTGCGAAGACGCCCCGCCACCGCCGGGACAACGATGGAAAGGGGGATTCCCGCATGCCGGGAAGTGCGCAGCGGGCCGTCGACCGGAGGAGTGCGCCATGGCCAGCAACCGTAAGGGCAAGATCGCAGTCGACATTCGCGACTCGGTCCCGGACTGGTCACCGTACCTGCCCGCCCAGGCCCCCGAGGGTGCCCCGAACGTGCTGATCATCGCGTGGGACGACGTGGGCTACGGCAGCATGGACGTTTTCGGCGGTCCCATCGAGACCCCCACCATGCGGCGCATCGCCGACGCAGGCGTGCGCTACTCGAATTTCCACACGACGGCGCTGTGTTCGCCCACCCGCGCATCGCTGCTGACCGGTCGCAACGCCACGTCCAACGGGATGGCCACGGTCGCCGAACTCAGCTCCGGGTTCCCCGGCATCTCGACCCACATCCCCTTCGAGAACGGATTCATCTCCGAGGTACTGGCCGAACGGGGCTGGAACACCTACTGCATCGGCAAATGGCATCTGACCCCGAGCGAGGAATGCAACATGTCGGCGGTCAAGAGCCGGTGGCCGCTCGGCCGCGGCTTCGAACGCTTCTACGGATTTCTCGGCGGCGAGTCGAACAGTTGGTACCCGGATCTGGTCTACGACAACCACCCGATCGAGGCACCTGCAACCCCCGAGGACGGTTATCACCTCTCGAAGGACCTGTCCGACAAGTCGATCGAGTTCATCCGAGACGCCAAGGCCGTCGATCCCGACAAACCGTTCTTCATGTACCTGGCCCCACAGGCCGGGCATGCCCCACATCACGTCCCCGCGGAATGGGCCGACAGATACAAGGGCAAATTCGACCAGGGTTACGAGGCGATCCGCGCCGAGATCTTGGCACGCCAGAAGGAACTGGGCTTGCTGCCCGCGGACACCGAGCTGTCGCCGATCAACCCCCACGGGGAGCCGAACACCACCGGCCCGGACGGACAGTTGTGGCCGATGCTCGACACGGTGCGCCCGTGGGACTCGCTCACCGCCGACGAGCAGCGCCTGTTCATCCGGATGGCCGAGGTATTCGCCGGGTTCATCTCCTACGCCGACGATCAGCTGGGCCGGGTGATCGACTTCCTCGCCGACTCGGGCGAACTCGACAACACCCTGCTCGTCGTGATCTCCGACAACGGCGCCAGCGGTGAGGGCGGCCCGAACGGTTCTTTCAACGAATGGCGGTTCTTCAACGGCGTCGCCGACTCCACCGAGGTGACGCTGCCGCACCTCGACGAACTCGGCGGTCCCGCCTCGTACAACCACTACAACACCGGATGGGCCTGGGCGTTCGACACCCCGTTCCCGTACTGGAAGCGGTGGGCCGGGTACGAGGGCGGCATCGCCGACATGTGCATGGTCTCCTGGCCGGCGAAGCTGGCGCCCCGCCCCGAACCGCTGCACCAGTACATTCACGCGGTCGATGTCGTGCCCACCATCTACGAACTCCTCGGCATCGAACCGCCCGCGGTGCTCAAGGGCTACACACAGAGTCCGATCGAGGGCCAGAGCTTCGCGGCGACGTTGACCGATCCCACCGCCCCGGGGAAGGAAACTCAGTTCTACGCAATGCTCGGGCAACGGTCCCTCTACCATGAGGGGTGGCTCGCGTGTGCCCTGCACCCGCCGATCTCCGGGTGGGGCAATTTCGGCCACGACGTCTGGGAGCTCTACCACCTCGCCGAGGATCGGGCCCAACTCCACAACCTCGCCGACACCGAACCGCAACGCCTCGCCGAGATGAAGGAACTCTGGTTCTACTACGCCGGCATCTTCAACGGCCTCCCACTCGACGACCGCAACGCCCTCGAACAGGTCCTCGCCGACCGCCCGCACCCCGGCAAGCCCCGGGACCATTACATCTACTACCCGAACTGCGCGGACGTCCCCGAAAGCGCGGGTGCCGAGATCACCGGCCGCTCCTACACCATCGCGGCCGGAGTGCACGTGGACAGTCCCGACGCCGAGGGCGTGCTCTTCGCGCACGGCGGCGTCGCCGGCGGACACAGCCTGTATGTCAAGGATCACCGGCTCCGCTACACCTTCAACTGGCTCGGCACCCGTATCGAGGACGTGGCCGCCGACCGCGACCTCACCCCGGGCGGGCACGTGTGCACGGCCGAATTCACGGTGAAAGGAAAGAACGACGACCCGGCCATGCCCGGATTCGCCGGCACCCTCGACCTCTACCTCGACGACCAACAGGTAGCGAGCAGCGAGATCGTCACCCAGCCCGGGGTGTTCTGCCTTGTCGGGGACGGTATCTGCGTCGGACGCGACAGCGCCTCCCCGGTCACCGCCGACTACACCGCACCGTTCCCGTTCACCGGCGGCACCATCGACAAGGTCGTCGTCGACGTCTCCGGCGAACGATACGTCGGCCACGAGGCACAGGTCCGAGGCTGGTTCATGATCGACTAACGGCGATCACGCGATTGTCGATCGATCACGACCGGCCCGGCCGGCCGCCGCACCACTGGGTCGGACTCCGGACGTGTCCGCATACTGTTCTTGCGTCGTCCGTCGCCGCCCATCGTCGGCCGCGGCGGCGTGACACTCGATCCGAGACGTCGGTCGCTGCGGCCGCGTCAGATCAGCACCACGACTGCGATGAGCGCGTGTAACGTCGCCGTGGCTATCGAGCCGAACGCCGGCCTCGAGAAGACCCCGGGCCTCGAGCTTGCGGCCGACGCCTCGGTACCGGAAGGTGCCATAGGCGGACACCAGCAGCCCGGCGCCGAGAAGATCAGCCCGGCAGCGACCGCGTGGCCGCCTCGGTGTGGGCGGTCTCGTCCTCGTGGAGCACCTGTTCCGGGTATTCCCCGTCGGCGCTCGACTGTCGGGGCTCTCATCGCCGGGTTCTTGTCCGGACTCGGAAGGACTGTGAAGGGCCAGAGACGGATTCCCGCGTGTCGCTAGCGTTGTTTCGTACCCGCTGGCGCCGTTGATGACCTTGTGCTCTACAACAGTCGCTCCAGCACATGAGACGCTCGAAGTTACCGGGATCGGCATCGCGCTCTCGGATTCACGATCCCGATGTCCCCTGCCATGTCGGTCGAAAGTTGACGCATGCAAGAGGCGTCAGATCATGTCCGCGGCGGCAGCACTGACTTCCTACTCGTCCGGAATTCTTCCGCACGTTCGAAATCAGGAGCCGTATCGAGGCGATGTTCGCCGACTGGGAGGAGTTGGAGAACCAGCAAACCCGATCACGTCAATCGGGCTCGGTGCGGGTGTCGTGCCGGTGCGCGATTGTCTTCATTCATCAACCACATCAAGGATCCTGAAAATGTCTACTCGAATTGCCGCCGCGCTCTCCGCGATTGCCATCACTCTGTCCCTCGGCGCCTTGACCGCGCCCACGGCTTCGGCCGCACAGGCAGTACCCGCCGCGACTCCCACCGCCGGGTCGGTGACGATCTGCTTCGGCGTGCCGCTGGGATCGGCCAGCCTCAACTGGTGCTTCTGACAAGGCAATACAGGTGAGATGAGGAGCCCCGGATGAGGCCCTCGTTCCGACTCGACTCGTTCGACCGTCTCGCAGCAGCTTCACGTGGCGGAGACCGGGACGCGATGAGCAGATTGCACGCTGCGATCCGGCCGATGGCCATCCGCCGCTGCCGAGCCGAACTCGACCCCGCGGTCGCGGATTCGGTCGCGGACGGTGCGTGCTTGTCGGTTCTGCACATGCTCGCCGATCGGCCTGCTGCCGGTGAGCCGTTCCTGCACCTTCTGAATACGATGACCAGGGGGGATGATCACCCGAACCGTCGCTGCCTCCTGCGGCCGCCGTGCTCCACTTCCCGCGGGCCTCGAGGTCTTGTGTGCGCGCGAGCGGGATGCGCTGATCTTGCGGTTGTTCGTCGGACTCGGCGTCGACCGGACATCGGGACGTACGACGGAGCGCCGCCAGCTCGAGGCCGGGGTCTTCGCGCTCGCGGCGTTCGGCTCGATAGCCACGGCGAGTGTCGTGACGTTACTCGCGCTCATCGCCGTGCTGGTCCTGATCTGACGGCCCGAAGGACCGATTCTGGGAAATCCTCGGCCAGACTGGCCTGAGATAGAAGACCGTGCAGGGTTGGTTCACATAACGCGAGGACATCATGAGCGCTCCGACCCGGCTTCGGCTGGTTCGCGTACTTGGCGTGACCAGCGCCGTACTTGGCGCGCGCCCTCGTCTGGGCACGAATCGCACATTCTGGAATGGCCATTGCCGCTGCGTCCGCCTCTCGTCCGATGAGGGGGGACCCAACTGGACCCAACGGAACCTTTCCACTAAGTCCGCCGTCCCTGGAAGTCGAGGCCAGCCGTCCACAAGGTTGACGTCCGGGCGTCTCTCCGACGACGGGAAGGCGATCCAAGTCGGTCAAAGGCCGTCCCGGGGTCGAGGCTGCGCGTTAGGCTCGACTATCAGAGGATTCCCTCTATGGATGGTTATGGCGAATCGACCCGTGCGAACGGAAGGGCGATGCCGACAAGTCGACGCTGATCGACCTCGCCCCCAGGCGAAACCCTCCCGGTGTTCGGGAGGGCGATGATGGTTGCGATGGACTCGTTTCGGGTTTCGTCCGCGCAGGAGGCGCTCTGGCTGGCGCAGAAGTTGGCGCCTGGCCTGTCGAACAATATTGCGGCCTATCTCGACATTTCCGGCGACATCGACCCTTCGGTGATGGACGCTGCGCTGCGGCGAGTGGCGGACGAGGCTCGCTCAGTGCTGGTGAATTTCGTCGAGGACGAGGATGGCCCCCGCCAGGTCGTGCGGGACGCGAACTCGTGGAAGCCGTTCTTCATCGATGTCAGTGCTGAGGAAGACCCCGAATCAGCGGCGAGCGCGTCGATGGCCGAGGTCGGCGCCGTGCCCTTCGATCTGGAACGGGATGCGCTGTATCGAGCAGGTTTGATCAAGGTGCACAGCGCGCGATTCTTCCTGTGCGCCGTGTGCCACCACATTGTGATGGACGGGTTCGGCGTCGCGATTCTTGCGCTTCGAATCGGTGAAATCTACACAGCGCTGAAGACCGGAAGACCTATTCCTGAATCCGGATTCGGTGGACCGGAGTTGATCGTCGACGAAGATGCCCGCTACCGGCGGTCCGACCGATTCACCCGCGACAAGGAGTTCTGGCGGAACTACACCGCCGCCTTGCCCGAACCACTTCGACTGCCGCGGCATCCGAGTTCGCCGGTTCCCGTGACTTTGCATCACAGCCTGACGGTGTCGGATGACGAGACCGCGCAGTTGCGGACGGCGGCAGAGTCGATCGGGATACCGATGCCGGGTTTCCTGGCGGCAGCGGTAGCCGGACTCTTCCATCGCCTGTCGGGCATGTCCGAGTTCATGATGCGATTGGCCGTCGCCAATCGGGTCGGGGCCGCCCGACGAACACCGGGGTTGGTGTCGAATGCGGTGCCCTTCCGGGTGGAGATCCCACCGCGGGCGCTTTTCGCCGCCGTCGCACACGACGTGGGCACCGAGATTCGTGCCATCTTGCGTCATTCCCGTTATCAGGGCTCTGATGTCAGGAGAGACAGAGGACTGTCCGGATCCGTGGAGAATCGTTTCGGTCCGATTCTGAATATCATTCCGTTCTTCGATTCGATCGATTTTGCAGGCAATCCGGCGTCCATGCGCGGCGTGTCGTTCGGCCCCGTGGACGACCTCTCGATTTCGATCTACTACGGCGGTCGGGGGAGTGCCGGAATGAACGTCGAGATCGACGCGAACGGCGCGCTGTACAGCAGTGAGGATGTGAGGCTTTATGCAGATCTGCTGATGGCGTTCGTCCGTGCGGTCGCCGCCGATCCGGCCGGCCGGATAGAGGAACATGACTTCCTCCGACCCGCCGAACGAGAACTGGTGCTGCGGACCTGGAACGACACGAGGGTGCCCATACCCCAGGCCACGATTCCGGACCTGGTCGAACAGTGGGCCGCGGCGACACCCGGCGCGGTGGCGCTGACTCTCGGCGATCGGCACTGGACGTATCGAGACGTCAATGGTCGAGCGAATCGGTTGGCGCGCTATCTCATCGCGCGCGGTGTGGGTCCGGAATCCATCGTGGCAGTCGCGATGCAACGGTCCTCCGAGTTGATCGTCGCGCTACTCGCGACCCTCAAGGCCGGTGGCGGATATCTCCCGATCGATCCGAACTATCCCAGTGCGCGAACCGCTTTCATTCTGACCGATGCCGCACCACTCCTGCTTCTGACAGACACCGCGACAGAGGAATCGTTGCCGGACAACGACATTCCGTGTCTCGTGTTGGACCTGGACGACGCCGACACCGACGGCATGTCAGCGGTGATCAACCCCGTCGACGATGACCGGATCGCCCCGCTGAGACCGGGCAATACCGCGTACGTCATGTATACGTCCGGTTCGACCGGCACCCCGAAAGGGGTCGTCATCAGCCACCGCAACGTGGTGTCGTTGTTCGCCGGGACCGATCGGTGGTGCGGTTTCGGAGGCGGGGATGTGTGGGCCTGGTGTCATTCGCAGGCCTTCGACTTCTCGGTGTGGGAGTTGTGGGGGGCATTGACGCACGGCGGGCGGGCCGTGATCGTGCCCTGGGAAGTGGTGCGCTCGCCCGCCGAGTTGTGGAATCTGGTGCGGCGGGAGCAGGTGACGATCCTCAATCAGACCCCCTCCGCGTTCTACGAGTTCGCAGATGCCGAACGCGAGGACCATTCCCCGGGGCCTGATTCGGTACTGCGAATGGTGGTGTTCGGCGGAGAGGCATTGGACCCGGGCCGGCTACGCGGCTGGTTCCCGGGCGAACGTCCGAACAGTCCGATTCTGGTGAACATGTATGGCATCACCGAAACCACGGTGCACGTGAGCTACCTGGAGTTGACCGCACGCGCCGGGCACGGGGGTCGAAGTCCGATCGGGATTCCTATCGGTAACACGCGGGTCTTCGTGTTGGGGTCGGCATTGGTGCCGGTGCCGATCGGTGCTGCGGGAGAGTTGTATGTCGCCGGGTTCGGGGTGGGCCGAGGATATGTGAGTAGGGCCGGGTTGACAGCGGAACGGTTCGTGGCGTGCCCGTTCGGAGAACCCGGTTCGCGAATGTATCGCTCCGGCGACGTGGTGCGGTGGACATCCGACGGCATGCTCGATTTCGTCGGACGCGTGGACGAGCAGGTGAAGGTTCGGGGATTCCGGGTCGAGCCGGGGGAGGTCGAGACGGCACTGATGTCACATCCTGCGGTGACACAGGCGGCGGTGATCGCCCGCGAACCCCCTTCCGGCGCCGATCGTGCGGACGGGGACACCGGAACCGACACGCAGCTGGTGGGGTATGTGGTGCTCGACAGGGGCGTCTCGCTCGTCCGTGACAGAGCGCGGGAGGCCGAGCTGGTGTCGCAGTGGCGGCGGGTATACGACGACCTGTATGCCGGGGACGCGTCCCAAGCCGGTGAGCAGCTGGACTCGACCGCGTTCGGAGAGGATTTCGGGGGGTGGAACAGTAGCTATACCGGGAAGCCCATCGCCCTCGAGCACATGCGGGAATGGCGCGCGGCGACCGTGGCTCGGATTCGCGAGCTCGGGCCGGCTCGGGTGCTGGAGATCGGGGTCGGAACAGGACTGTTGCTCTCACAGTTGGCGCCGCACTGCGAAGAGTATTGGGGCACGGACTTTTCCGCTCCCACGATCGACGCCTTGCGATCGCGGTTGGCGGAGCGGCAGGACCCATGGGTCGAGCGCGTGCACCTGCGGGTCCAGGCCGCCGACGACCTCGGGGGTGTGCCGCACGGTGTTTTCGACACCGTGGTGTTGAACTCGGTCGTGCAGTACTTCCCGAACGCGGGGTACCTGATCGACGTGATCGCCACGGCACTGCGATTGCTGCGCCCCGGGGGCGCGCTGTTCCTCGGCGACGTGCGAAATCTCGCGTTGCTCCGGGAATTCGCGACAGGCGTGCAGATCGCCCACGCGGATGCCGACACGACTGCCGTGGTGATTCGCGATCGGGTGCGCCGGGGCATTGCCGCCGAGCAGGAGTTGCTGCTCGCGCCCGAGTTCTTCACAGCATTGCCGACGCTGATCCCCGACATCGGCGGGGTCGACATTCAACTCGAACGCCTCCGCGCGGTCAACGAATTAAGCTGCTACAGATACGAAGTCGTTCTACGCAAGAAGCCCGCGAAGACCCGGTCGCTGGCTGATGTGCCGTCGACGTCGTGGCAACGATTCGGCGATCCCACCGCGCTGCGCCAGTTCCTGACGGGCCGGCGTCCGGACCGTGTGCGGGTGATCGGTGTGCCGCACGCGGGGTTGGCGCCCGATGTCGATGCCACACACGCGCTCGACGACGCCGCCGACCGCGATCACGTCCCCACCCGGCGTGACGCGGACAGTCGAACGGACGCCATGTTGCCGCAGGACTGTCACGACATCGGTGAGGAGCTGGGGTTCGCGGTGTCGGTGACCTGGTCACCGACACCGGGCCTGATGGACGTGATATTCACCGACATCACCACCCGGCCGCACGAGAATACGCAGGCATCGGTCGCGGTATCCGATGTCTACCTGCCCGACGGTCCACTCGGCGACATGACCGAGTACGTCAACGACCCCGGTGCAAGCAGGCTGTCGTCCGAGGTTCGACGCTTCGTGGCCGGACGACTGCCGGAGTTCATGGTGCCCGCGGCGGTGGTGGTGCTGGATCGGTTGCCGTTGACCGTGAACGGCAAGCTCGATCGGAAAGCGTTGCCGGCACCGGAATTCATCGGTGGCGTGTTTCGGGCCCCGCGGTCACCGGTGGAGGAGACTCTCGCGTCGCTCTACGGTGACGTGCTCGGTCTTCCGCGGGTGGGGATCGACGACAGTTTCTTCGACCTGGGCGGGCATTCTCTGTCCGCGACGCGGTTGGTGGGGTTGATCCGCAACGCGCTGGGCGTGGAGGTGCCGATCCGGGTGGTGTTCGAATCCCCGTCGGTGGCGGAGTTGGCGCCCCGGCTGGGCGAGGCCGCGGTGGCGCGGGTGCCGTTGCTCCCGTGGGCGCGGCCCCATCGGGTGCCGTTGTCGTTTGCGCAGGCCCGGTTGTGGTTCCTGTATCGGTTCGAGGGACCGTCGGCGACGTACAACATTCCGGTGGCAGTGCGGTTGACCGGCGCCCTCGACATCGAGGCGGTGGTCGCGGCGGTCGGGGATGTGGTGGCTCGGCACGAGAGCCTGCGGACGGTGTTCGGGGAGGACGAAGGGGTGCCGTTCCAGCGGATCCTGCCCGCGGAGGAAGTTCCGATTCCGGTGCACGCGGAGAAGATCGATCAGGCGCGGTCGAGGCAGGCCGTTGCGGAGGCGGCGGGATATCGGTTCGATCTGTCCGGCGAGATTCCCATCCGAGCATCACTGTTGGAATGTGGTTCCCGAGAGCACATCCTGGTCTTGGTGCTCCACCATATCGCGGGGGACGGGGGTTCGTTGGCGCCGTTGGCCCGCGACATCGCGGTCGCATATGCGGCGCGGACCGACGGCGAGATGCCGGGGTGGGCGCCGTTGCCGGTGCAGTACGCCGATTACACCTTGTGGCAGCGGGAGCTTCTGGGCAGTGCGGATGATCCGGGGAGTGTGCTTGCCGCACAGATCGAGTATTGGCGGGCCGAGTTGGCGGGGCTGCCCGAGTGTATCGAGTTGCCGACTGATCGTCGACGTCCGGCCGCACCGAGTTACCGGGGTGGCACGGTGGAGTTCGTGATCGCACCGGAACTGGGTTCGGAGGTAACCCAACTTGCCCGCAGCGCGGGGGCGACACCCTCGATGGTGCTGCAATCTGTGCTCGCGGTGCTGCTCCACCGGCTTGGCGCGGGGGAGGACGTTGCGATCGGCGGGCCGATCGCGGGTCGCACCGACGACGCCCTGGCCGAGTTGGTGGGGTTCTTCGTCAATACCTGGGTGCTACGCGTCGATGTGTCGGGGAATCCGCGGTTCGATCAGGTGCTCGACCGGGTGCGGGGTAAGGCGTTGGCGGCGTACGAGAATCAGGATGCGCCGTTCGAGCGGTTGGTGGAGTTGCTGAATCCGGCCCGGTCGACGGCGTATCATCAGTTGTTCCAGGTGTCGTTCGCCATGCAGAACAACGCTTTTCCCGAGGTCGAGTTCCCCGGGTTGGGGTGGGAGGTGTTGCCGGCGCCGACCGGGACGTCGCGTTTCGACCTGTCCTTCACCCTCACTCCCGATGGTCACCAGGGTCTGGCCGGGGTCGTCGAGTACGCGAGTGACCTGTTCGACCGCGGGACGGTGGAGGGTATCGCGGCTCGGTTCGTGCGGTTGTCGGAGTTGATCGTGGCGGATCCCCGCGGGCGGGTCGAGGGGTACGAGATCCTCGAGCCCGACGAGCGTGAGCTGGTACTGCGAACCTGGAACGACACGAGCGTACCGATACCGGACTCGACGATTCCCGGCCTGTTCGAGGCCCAGGTCGCTGCGACTCCGGACGCGGTGGCGGTCACGTTCGGTGACGAGAGCTGGACCTACCGGGAGCTGAGCAGTCGAGCGAACCGGCTGGCACACCGCCTGATCGGTGCGGGTGTCGGCCCGGAAGTGCTGGTGGCGGTCGCATTGGAGCGGTCACTTGAGTTAGTCGTCGCGTTGTTGGCCGTCCTCGAGGCCGGGGGCGGGTATCTGCCGATCGACCCCCGCTACCCGAGTGCGCGGACCGGGTTCATTCTTACCGACGCCGCTCCGATCCTGATCTTGACCGACACCACCACCTCGAGCATGCTGCCCGACAACGGCATCCCCACACTACTGCTCGACGCGTACTCGGACGAGGTCGAGGTCGACCAACGGGAGGACATCCCCGGAGACAACGACCGCGCCACACCACTTCGACCGGACAACACCGCGTACGTGATGTACACCTCCGGATCGACCGGCACCCCCAAAGGGGTCACGATCGACCACCACAACGTCGTCAACTGCATGGTGCAGCTGGCCTCGAGTCTCGGTGCGCCAGGGCTGGCGCGGGTGCTGGCAAGTACGTCGGTGAGTTTCGACGTGTCGGTGTTGGAGATTTTCGCTGCGTTGTGCGCCGGTGGGAGTATCGGCATTGTGCGTGACGTTCTCGTGCTCGGCGAACAGCGCGGCTGGACCGGGGGTGTGATCAGCACTGTCCCGTCGGCGTTCGAGGAGGTACTCGATCAGATCGAGGGCACGGTGAGTGCCGAGACGGTGGTGTTCATCGGCGAGCAGTTGTCAGGGCGATTGCTCAGTGCAGTCGGTGCCGCGATTCCCGGTGTCCGGGTTGTCAACGGGTACGGTCCGACGGAGACCACCGTCTACGTGACGAGCCAGGTCGTGGAGTCGTCGGACAACCCTGTCGGTGGGTCGGTGCCGATCGGTGTGCCGGTACGGAATTCGCAGGTATTCGTGTTGGGTTCCGGGCTTCGGCCGGTTCCGGTGGGTGTGGTGGGGGAGTTGTATATCGCCGGGGTGCAGTTGGCGCGCGGCTATCTGGGCCGGCCGGGGTTGACGGCGGAGCGGTTTGTCGCGTGTCCGTTCGGGGCGGTGGGTGCGCGAATGTATCGATCGGGGGATCTGGCGCGGTGGACTGCTGATGGTGTGCTCGAGTTCGTGGGACGTGCTGACGAGCAGGTGAAGGTGCGGGGGTTCCGGGTGGAGCCGGGGGAGATCGAAGCGGTACTACTGAAGCACCCGGCGGTGGCGCAGGCAGTGGTCATTGCCAGGGACACCCCGGCGACGGGCGGGCAGTTGGTGGGGTACGTCGTCCTCGAGCCCACCGACACCGTCACGGGTGGGGGGGTGCGAGAGTTCGTGACGGGGCGGCTCCCGGAGTACATGGTGCCGGCGGTGGTCATGCTGGTGGATCGGTTGCCGTTGACGGCGAACGGGAAGCTGGATCGGAAAGCGCTACCGGCACCGAAGTTCACCGGTGGGGTGTTCCGCGCGCCGCGGTCATCGATCGAGGAGACGCTGGTCTCGCTATTCGCTGACGTGCTGGACGTTCCGCGGGTGGGGATCGACGACAGCTTCTTCGATCTCGGTGGGCATTCGCTGTCCGCGACACGATTGGTCGGGCGGATCCGCACGGTGCTGGGGAAGGAGGTCCCGATCCGGGTGGTGTTCGAATCTCCTACGGTCGCCGCACTGGCGCCGCGACTCGGCTCCGGAGCGGTTCGGCCGCCGCTGGTCCCACGCAAGCGGCCTGAGCGGGTGCCGTTGTCGTTCGCGCAGGCCCGGCTGTGGTTCCTACACCGCTTCGAGGGCCCGTCGGCCATCTACAACATCCCGGTGGCGGTGCGACTCACCGGCGACCTCGACACCGAGGCCCTGGTGGCAGCGATCGAGGACGTGATCGCCCGGCACGAGAGCCTGCGAACGATCTTCGGCGAAGCCGAGGGGATTCCGTTCCAGGAAATTCTTTCCACCGACGAGGTCCCTTCGCCAGTGCAGATTATCGACGTCGAGGCCGACGAAGTACCCGCGGCAGTGACCACGGCTGCAAGGTATCGGTTCGACGTCGAACACGAAATTCCGATCCGGGCAACGTTGGTGGCGTCCGGATCCCACGAGCACATCCTGGTCTTGGTGCTCCACCACATTGCGGGGGACGGGGCGTCGTTGACACCGCTCGCTCGTGACATCGCCGTCGCGTATGAGGCCCGTTCGGAGGGCAGGGTTCCGGGGTGGGCACCGCTGCCGGTGCAGTACGCCGATTACACCCTGTGGCAGCGAGAAGAACTGGGCAGTGAGCACGATCCGGGCAGCGTGTTCTCCATCCAGCTCGACTACTGGAAAACCGAGCTGGCGGGGCTACCCGAGTGTATCGAGTTGCCGACTGATCGTCGACGTCCGGCCGAATCGAGTTACCGGGGTGGCACGGTGGAGTTCGTGATCGCACCGGAACTGGGTTCTGAGGTAACCCAACTTGCCCGCAGCGCGGGGGCGACACCCTCGATGGTGCTGCAATCTGTGCTCGCGGTGCTGCTCCACCGGCTTGGCGCGGGGGAGGACGTTGCGATCGGCGGGCCGATCGCGGGTCGCACCGACGACGCCCTGGCCGAGTTGGTGGGGTTCTTCGTCAATACCTGGGTGCTACGCGTCGATGTGTCGGGGAATCCGCGGTTCGATCAGGTGCTCGACCGGGTGCGGGGTAAGGCGTTGGCGGCGTACGAGAATCAGGATGCGCCGTTCGAGCGGTTGGTGGAGTTGCTGAATCCGGCCCGGTCGACGGCGTATCATCCGTTGTTCCAGGTGTCGTTCGCCATGCAGAACAACGCTTTTCCCGAGGCCGAGTTCCCCGGGTTGGGGTGGGAGGTGTTGCCGGCGCCGACCGGGACGTCGCGTTTCGACCTGTCCTTCACCCTCACTCCCGATGGTCACCAGGGTCTGGCCGGGGTCGTCGAGTACGCGAGTGACCTGTTCGACCGCGGGACGGTGGAGGGTATCGCGGCCCGGTTCGTGCGGTTGTCGGAGTTGATCGTGGCGGATCCCCGCGGGCGGGTCGAGGGGTACGAGATCCTCGAGCCCGACGAGCGCGAGGTGTTACTCCGGACCTGGAACGACACCGCAGCCCCCTTCTCGGAAACCACCGTCGTGGAACTGTTCGAGCGACGAGTGGCGGCGACACCCGACGCCGCAGCGGTGACCTTCTCCGACCGGAGCTGGACTTACCGAGAAATCAACACACAGGCGAACCGGCTGGCGCACTATCTGATCGGCGCCGGGGTCGGCCCGGAAACCGTGGTGGCCGTCGCACTGGAGCGGTCGGAAGAGTTGGTCGTCGCCTTGTTGGCGGTGCTCAAGGCCGGCGGCAGCTACCTTCCCATGGACCCGAACTATCCCAGTGCTCGCGCCGGGACAATTCTCGCCGACGCGGCACCGCGGCTTATCCTGTCCGACACTGTCACCGTAGCCACGCTGCCTGACCACGATATCGACCGGGTACTGCTCGATGCAGACCTGGACCTCGACACGACTGCAGCCGCCGTGAGGGGCCGGGCCGATCACGATCCCGTCGACCGCGATCGGATCACCCCCATGAGGCCCGATCATGCGGCGTATGTGATGTACACCTCGGGGTCGACAGGTGTTCCGAAGGGTGTCACGGTGAGCCACCGGAGTGTGGTGTCGTTGTGCGCCGGCACTGCCGACCGGGTGGGTGCGGACGCTGCGGATGTGTTTGTGTGGTGCCACTCGGTGGCGTTCGATTTCTCGGTGTGGGAGTTGTGGGGCGCGTTGGTACACGGTGGCCGCGTGGTGGTGGCGCCGTGGGACGTGGTGCGCTCACCGATCGAGTTGTGGAAGTTGGTGGTTCGCGAACACGTCACGGTTCTCGGGCAGACGCCGTCGGCGTTCTACGGGTTCGGGGAGATCGAGCACGACGACCCCGTGGTGGGGGCCGGTTCGGTGTTGCGGACGGTGGTTCTCGGCGGAGAGGCGGTGGATCCCGCCAGGCTGCGGGGCTGGTATCCGGGCGAGGATTCCCGCCATCCACAGGTGAGGATCGTCAACGGTTACGGACCGACGGAGACGACGGTCTTCGCGGCGATGTACTCGCTACCCGAATCTCGGAGTGGGCGTGATCGGATGAGTGTCCCCATCGGCGTTCCAGTGGGCGGTGTGCGGGTGTACGTGTCGGGTGCTGGGTTGATGCCGGTCCCGGTGGGTGTGGTGGGTGAGCTGTATATCGCCGGGGTGCAGTTGGCCCGCGGTTATCTGGGTCGGCCGGGGCTGACGGCGGAGCGGTTCGTGGCGTGCCCGTTTGGGGATCCGGGATCGCGGATGTATCGATCCGGGGACCTGGTGCGGTGGACCGCTGGCGGTGTCCTCGAGTACGTGGGACGCGCGGATGAGCAGGTGAAGGTCCGGGGGTTCCGGGTGGAACCGGGGGAGATCGAAGCGGTGCTGCTGTCGCACTCTGCCGTTTCGCAGGCGGTGGTGATCCCCCGGGAAACCCTCGTCGGCACCGAGTTGGTGGGGTACGTCGTTCTCGATTCCCGGACCGGTGCCGACTCCCTGGGGTTGCGGGAGTTCGTGGCCGGGTTGTTGCCGGAGTTCATGGTGCCGGCGGCGGTCGTGGTGGTGGACGGGTTGCCGTTGACGGTGAACGGGAAGTTGGATCGGAGCGCGTTGCCGGCACCGGAGTTCACCGGTGGGGTGTTCAGGGCGCCGCGGTCGCCGGTGGAGGAGACGCTGGTCTCGTTGTTCGCGGATGTTCTCGGTGTTCCGCGGGTGGGGATCGACGACAGCTTCTTCGATCTCGGTGGCCATTCGTTGTCGGCGACGCAGTTGGTGAGCCGTATTCGGTCGGTGCTGGGGGTGGAGGTCCCGATTCGGAGGATCTTCGAATCCCCTGCGGTCGCCGAACTCGCACCCCGGCTGAGGGACGGCCCGGCACGGGTGCCGTTGACTCCGCGGGTGCGGCCCGAGCGGGTGCCGCTGTCGTTCGCGCAGGCCCGGTTGTGGTTCCTGCACCGGTTCGAGGGCCCGTCGGCGACGTACAACATTCCCGTGGCGGTGCGACTCACCGGCGACCTCGACACCGGTGCGGTGGCAGCCGCTGTTGCGGACGTCGTCGCCCGGCACGAGAGTCTGCGTACAGTATTCGACGACCTGGACGGTGCACCGGTTCAGCGAGTCCTCCCCGTGGGGGAAGTACCAACTCCGGTGCACGTGGAGAAGGTCGACCCGGTCGGCGTGATGGCTGCGGTGACAGCGGCGTCGGGGTACCGGTTCGACATTGAACACGAAATTCCCCTCCGGGCAACATTGTTGGAGGCCGGACCCCAGGAACACGTCCTGGTGATGGTCCTGCACCACATTGCGGGGGACGGGGGGTCGTTGGCGCCGCTGGCTCGGGATGTGGCGGCCGCGTATGCGGCCCGCGCCGACGGACACGCTCCGGGGTGGGCACCCTTGCCGGTGCAGTATGCCGATTACACCCTGTGGCAGCGGGAAATTCTGGGGAGGGAGGACGATCCGGGCAGTCTGCTGACCGCCCAGCTCGACTATTGGACAACCGAACTGACGGGGCTGCCGGAGTGCATCGAGCTACCCGGCGATCGTCGCCGACCGGCTGCACCGAGTTACCGTGGCGGCACCGTGGAGTTCGTGATCGATCCCGGATTGGTTTCGGGAGTGGACGAATTGGCCCGCGGTCGTGGCGCGACACCGTCGATGGTGTTGCAATCGGTGTTGGCAGTGCTGCTCCGCAGGCTCGGTGCCGGGGTGGATATCGCGGTCGGGTCGCCGATCGCGGGCCGCACCGACGACGCGTTGACCGAGTTGGTGGGGTTCTTCGTCAACACCTGGGTGCTGCGCGTCGACGTGTCCGGGAATCCGCGATTCGACGAGGTCCTCGACCGGGTGCGGGTGAAAGCCCTGGGTGCGTACGAGAATCAGGATGCGCCGTTCGAACGGTTGGTGGAGTTGCTGAACCCGACCCGATCGACGGCCTATCATCCGTTGTTCCAGGTGTCGTTCGCCATGCAGAACAACGCTTTTCCCGACGTCGAGTTTCGTGGACTGGACTGGACCACGCTGTCGGCGTCGACCGCGACTTCTCGTTTCGACCTGTCCTTCACCGTCGCCCCCGACGAGCAGCAGGGTCTGGCCGGGGTCGTCGAGTACGCGAGCGATCTGTTCGACCGGGGCACGGTGGAGACCATCGCGGCCCGGTATGTGCGGCTGCTCAGGTGCATCATCGAAGATCCGCAGGGTCGGATCGAAGGCTACGAAATTCTGGAACCGACCGAACGCGAGCGGGTACTGCGGACCTGGAACGACACGAGCTCGCCGATACCGGATACGACGATCCCGGGCCTGTTCGGGCAGGAGGTCGCTGCAACTCCCGATGCCGTGGCCGTGACGTTCGGTGACGAGAACTGGACCTACCGGGAGCTGAGCAGTCGAGCGAATCGGCTGGCACGCCATCTGATCGGTGCGGGTGTGGGGCCGGAAGTACTGGTGGCGGTTGCACAGGAGCGGTCACCCCAATTGGTTGTCGCGTTACTCGCAGTCCTCGAGGCCGGGGGCGCGTATCTGCCGATAGACCCCCGCTACCCGAGTGCGCGGACCGAGTTCATCCTCGCCGACGCCGCGCCGCTGCTCATCCTCACGGATACCGCAACCGCACGCACGCTGCCGGACAGTGACATACCCCGGATACTCCTCGACGTCATCTCGGACGAGGACGGGCAAGCGGAGGACCTCAACCGCGACGACAGCGATCGCACCACGTCACTGCGACCGGGCAACACCGCGTACGTGATGTACACCTCCGGATCGACGGGGACCCCGAAAGGGGTCATCATCGACCACTCCAACGTGCTCAACCTGGCGTTGCACGGATGGCCGGACGGACCCGGTGAGCGCGTGTTGCTGCATTCGTCGATGGCGTTCGATGCCTCGGCGTACGAGTTGTGGCCGACACTGCTCAGCGGAGGCCGGTTGGTTGTCGCCCCGCCCGGGTCACTGGACATCGAGGTGCTCGAGCGGGTCGTCGACGCGGTTGGTGTGACGTCGATGTTCTTGACGACCCCGCTGTTTCACCTGTTGAGCGATTCGCCGGACCATGAGAGGGGAGCGCTCGACCAGCCACGTCAGATGGTCACCGCGGGCGATGTGTTGTCGCCGCGCGCTGTACGACGCGTCCTCGCACGCCACCCGCGCATCACCGTGGTGAACGCGTACGGGCCGACGGAAACCACCGTGTGTGCCACCGCGTATTCGGTATCGGGTTCGACGGGCTTCGACGACCAGGTCAGCGTGCCGATCGGGGTGCCGATCGGTAATGCCCGCGCACTCGTCCTGGGAACAGGGATGGTGCCCGTCCCGGTGGGTGTGTGGTCGGGGAGTTGTATATCGCCGGATCAGGTGTGGGCCGCGGGTACATCGGCAGGCCGGGGTTGACGGCGGAACGGTTCGTGGCGTGTCCGTTCGGCGAACCGGGCTCACGGATGTACCGCTCGGGTGATCTGGTGCGGTGGACGACCGACGGTGTGCTGGACTTCGTCGGCCGCGCAGACGAGCAGGTGAAGATCCGCGGAATCCGAATCGAACCCGGCGAGATCGACACGGTGTTGGTCTCGCACCCCGCGGTGGGTTCGGTCGTGACGGTGGACCGGGTAGGTCCGTCGGGGCAGAAGGTGTTGGTGTCGTATGTGGTCGCGGCCCCCGGGGCCGAGGTGGACGTCGAGGCGTTGCGACTGCTCGCGGCGGGCCGTCTACCGGACTACATGGTGCCGTCGGCGATCATCGTCGTCGACCGGATACCTCTCACACCGGCCGGCAAACTCGACCGCAGAGCACTTCCCGAGCCTGATCTCGCATCCGACACCCCGTACCGGGCTCCACGATCCATTGCCGAGCAGACATTGGCGGCGGTGCTGGCCGATGTCCTGGGCGTCGATCGGGTGGGTGTCGACGACGACTTCTTCCGGCTCGGCGGGGACAGCATCATGTCGACCCAGGTGGTGTCGCGGGCGCGGGCTCGCGGCGTGCTGGTGTCGGCGCGGGACGTGTTCGAGCGACGGACCGTCGCCGGGCTGGCCTCCGTCGCGCATCCGGTGAGGGATGACGACTCCGTCATTTTCGAGGACGTGCCGTTGCCGCGTCCGGCTCCGCGACAGCTGTCGGGCATCGAGGCACGGTATCCCGAGGCCGTGGATGTGTGGCCGCTGGCACCGCTGCAAACAGGTTTGGTCTTTCACGCAATGCTGGCGTCGGAATCGGCCGATGTGTATGCGGTGCAGACGGTGCTGGGTCTGTCCGGACAGGTGCATGCGGACCGTGTGAAGGCCGCGGCACAGGCGATACTCGATCGCCACGCGAATCTGCGGGTCGCGTTCCTCACCGAGGGCGTGGCGGAGCCGGTCCAGGTAGTGCTCGAGGGCCTCGTGGTGCCCTGGTGGGAAGCCGACGTCAGCGGTGTCGATGCCGGGGAGCGAGACGACGAGCTGGCACGGCTGCTGTCGGACGATGCGGCTGCCGGCTTCGACCTGTCGGAGCCACCGCTCCTGCGTTTCGGTTTGGTCGCGATGGGCGACGGAGACTTCCGGCTGGTGGTCTCGTATCACCACGTACTGCTCGACGGATGGTCGATGCCGTTGCTGATGCGGGAAATGCTGACCGTCTACGGTGCCGGCGGGGGCGGAGCCGTACTGGAACCCGTGGTCTCGTATCGCCGGTATCTCGGGTGGCTCGCGACTCAGGATCGGCAACGGTCGCTGCAGGTGTGGGAGGAAGCGCTCGACGGTGCGGCGCCCGCGCTGATCGCGACTGGGCGCCCGGAATCGGCGCGGGGATCGTCAGTGCTCCGGCGTGAGCTCGACGAGGGTCTGTCGTCGGAGATACCGGAGCTGGCGTCTCGGTGGTCGGTGACGGTGAATACCCTGGTGCAGGTCGCGTGGGCGATCGTGCTGGGCATGCATACCGGCCGTCGTGATGTGGTGTTCGGCGCGACGGTCTCGGGTCGGTCCGGACAGATTCCCGCCATCGAGTCGATGGTGGGGCTGTTCATCAACACGGTCCCGGTGCGGGTCCGGCTTCATCCCGAGGAATCGATCGCCCGGTTGATCGCCCGGGTTCAGGCGGAGCAGGCGGAGTTGATCGAGCATCATCATGTTCCGCTGCCGGAGATCCAGCGGGTCGCCGGCGTGGGGGCACTGTTCGACACCTTGACGGTGTTCGAGTCGTACCCGAACGATCTGCGGAGCCTCGCCTCCTTGCTCGAGTCGATCGGCTCCCTCGCGATCACCTCCCTGGATTCGTTTGGGGGAACCAACTATTCGTTGACGCTGGTGGTGGAAGCCGGTGAGCGGACGTCCGTATCGCTGTGGTACGACCCAGCCTTGTTCGATGACAACGAGGTGGGTCGGATCGCGGACAGGTTCCACCGGGTGCTGGAATCACTGGTGGCTGCGCCGGAGGGCGCGACGGGAGACATCGACCTCCTCGCGCCGGAGGAACGGAACCTGCTGGTTCCCGTGCGCGGCGCGGCCGCGGGGACGGTTCGGACACTGCCGGAGATCCTCTCTGCGGCAGTCGTACACGATCCGAGTGCGGTGGCGGTCGTGTGTGGAGAGCGCTCGCTCACATACCGGGAGTTGGACGACGAGTCGAGTCGTATCGCACGGGTGTTGATCTCACGCGGGGTGGGGCCGGAATCCATGGTGGCCGTGGCGGGCCCGCGGTCGGTGGAGTCGGTGCTGGCGGTATGGGCGGTGGCGAAGGCAGGTGGTGCGTTCGTTCCGGTGGATCCGTCGTATCCGGCGAGTCGGCTCGAGTACCTGATCGCCGATTCCGCCGCGCGGTGCGGAATCACGGTCGCCGCGTGCGTCGGTACCCTGCCGAGAACCCTCGACTGGTGGGTGCTCGACGAGCCGGAGGCGCGAGCCGAGTGTTCCCGTCAGTCCACCGAATCGGTGACCGATGCGGGCCGGATCGCTCCGTTACGGGCCGATCATCCCGCGTACATGATCTACACGTCGGGGACGACGGGTGAGCCGAAGGGCGTCGTCGTACCGCATCGGGGACTGGGTAGTCTCGCGGCGGAGATTGCGGAGAGGTTCGCCGTCACGGCGGATGCACGCGTGCTGCACGTGGCGTCGCCGAGTTTCGATGCGTCGGTGCTGGAGTACCTGCTGGCGACGGGTTCGGCAGCGTCGATGGTTGTGGTTCCGGCGGGTGTGGTCGGTGGCGACGAACTGGGCCGGATTCTCGAGAGTGCGTCGGTGACGCACGCGTTCCTCACCCCCACGATGCTGGCGACGGTACCGGTCGAGCGGATGTCGTCGGTGCGATGCCTGCTCACAGGCGCGGAGGCGGTTCCGGTATCGGTGGTGGAGTCGTTCGCTGCGGGACGGCGGATGCACGACCTCTACGGGCCGACCGAGGCCACGGTGGCGGTGGCGACCTCGCCGCCGTTACCACCGCACGGTCCGGTGACTCTGGGCGGTCCGGTCCGAGGTGCGTCCCTGGTGGTGCTGGACACGTGGCTGCGTCCGGTACCGGCGGGAGTGGCGGGGGAGTTGTATGTCGCCGGGACTCCGCTGGCTCGGGGATATCACGATCGGACGGGACTGACAGCGGAGCGATTCGTGGCGAACCCGTTCGGCTCGCCGGGCCAGCGGATGTATCGCACGGGCGATGTCGTGCGGTGGATCGAGCGGGAAACCGGGTTGGGGCTGGAGTATCTGGGGCGCAGCGATTTCCAGGTATCGGTGCGGGGCCGTCGGATCGAGTTGGGTGAGATCGACGCTGCGCTCACCGAGCAGCCCGGAATCGGCTCCGTGGTGACGGTCGATCGGAAGGGCCCGTCCGGGCAGACGGTGCTGGTCTCTTACGTGGTCCCCGCAGCCGGGAGTGAGGTGGACGCCGAGAGCGTGCGGACGGTGGCGGTGGGCCGCCTGCCGGAGTACCTGGTGCCCTCGGCGATCGTGGTGCTCGAGAAGTTTCCGCTCACACCGGCCGGCAAGCTCGACCGCAGCGGGTTGCCGGAGCCGGCGTTCTCGTCGAGCAAGGTGTTCCGGTCTCCGCAGACCGAGACCGAGGAGATCCTCGCCCGCGTGTTCGCCGAGGTACTCGGCGTCGAGCAGGTGGGGATCGATGACGGATTCTTCGATCTGGGTGGCGACAGCATCCGGTCGATCCAGTTGGTATCGCGCGCGAAAGCGCGGGGTGTGATACTCACGGCGCGGGATGTGTTCGAGCACAGGACTGTTGCGGGGCTGTCCGCGGTTGCAGTCCTGAACCACGATTCGGATCGGGTCGTGCTCGAGGAGTTGTCCGGTGGCGGAGTGGGGACGATGCCGTTGACGCCGATCGGGCGGTTCCTCCTCGCGCGGGGTGGTGGGTACCGCCGATTCGCGCAGACGATGGTGTTGGAGTTGCCCGACGGTATCGATCGGGCCGGGTTGGCCGCCACCATCGGCGCCGTCGTGGTCCGTCATGACATGTTGCGATCGCGTGTGGTGACCGATGACGCTGGGGAGCAGAAACTTCGGGTCGATCCGCCGGATACGGTCGACGTGAACCGCCTGATTCGACAGGTCCACTGTGATGCCGCACCGGGCGATCCGGCGTGGCTGCGGCTGGCGTCGGCCGAGTTGGATGCGGCCCTGGGGCGTGTGGATCCGGCGGCGGGCGTAATGGTGCAGTTCGTGTGGCTGGACCGCGTCCCCCGTGACGGCGACCTATCGGCGGGTTCGGGTCGGCTGCTGGTCGTGGCCCACCACCTGGTCATCGACGGCGTGTCGTGGCGGATCATCATCCCGGACCTGGCGGCGGCCTGGGCGCGGGTGCGTACCGGCGAACGCCCGGAACTGCCCGCGGCCGGGACGTCGATGCGACGGTGGGCACACGGGCTGGTGGACGAGGCATCGCGGCCAGGGCGAGTGGCCGAGTTACCGTTGTGGCAATCGATTCTCGAGGGCCCCGACCCGACGTTGGGTTCGCGCAGATGCGACCCGATCCTCGATGTTCTGTCCACAGTGCAGCACGTGCGGATCCAGGTGCCAGCGCACGCGACAGCGTCGCTGCTCACCGGGGTCCCCAAGGTCTTCCGCGCCGGGGTCGACGATGGTCTGCTGGCGGGGTTGGCGATGGCGTTGACCCGCTGGCGCCGCCGTCGCGGGGTTGTCGAGCCGTCGTCGTTGATATCCCTGGAGAATCATGGTCGCGAGCAGCACGTCATACCCGGTGCGGATCTATCCCGCACGGTCGGCTGGTTCACGACAGCTTTCCCGATTCGCCTCGATATCGCGGGCGCCGATCTCGACGACGCATTCGCCGGCGGGCCCGCTGCCGGAATCGTGATCAAAGCGGTCAAGGAACAGGTGCTGGCGCTGCCCGACCGTGGCATCGGTTACGGGCTGCTTCGGTATCTGAACGCGGACACCGCACCGCAACTCGGGAAGTATCCGGGCGGACAGATCAGTTTCAACTATCTGGGGCGCATCTTGGCCGCCGATGTTCCCGAGGAGTTCCGTGACCTCGGCTGGCTGCCCGCGAGCGAGGGAACGGCACTCTCCGCGACGATGGATCCGGACATGCCGGCGATGGCCGAAGTGGACATCAATGCGATGGTGACCGACGGTCCGGACGGTCCCCGACTCGGTGCCGTGTTCGGATTCCCCGCCGGGGTGCTCTCCCGTGACGATGTTCAGGAACTTGCCGACCTGTGGTGCGACGCAGTCTCGGCGCTGGCTCGGCACGCGCAGGGGCCCGGGGCCGGCGGGCTGACACCGTCCGACGTGCCGCTGGTGTCGGTGTCGCAACACGATATCGAGTCGTGGGAGGACCGGTACCCGGGCGTGGTGGATGTGTGGCCGTTGACCGCGATGCAGTCCGGCCTGTTGTTCCACTCGATGCTGGCCGGTTCGTCGTTCGACGCGTACACCACCCAGCTCGTTCTGCATCTCGGCGGACGGGTCGATCCAGAGAGGATTCTCGCTGCGGGACAGGCATTGCTGGATCGCCATGCGAACCTTCGGACCGCGTTCGTCGACGATTCCGAATCCGGGCCGGTACAGGTCGTTCTCGGCGCAGTCGCGTTGCCATGGCGCGAGGTCGACCTGCGGAACCTTCCCGAGGGCACTCGAGACGGCGAGTTCCAACGTCTTCTCGTCGAGGATCACGCCACACATTTCGACCCGGCGACGCCGCCGCTGATCCGATTCACGTTCGTGACGATGGGACAGGATCGATTCGAGCTGGTGATCACCAATCATCACGTACTGCTCGACGGATGGTCGATGCCACTGCTCGCCGAGGAACTACTCGCGCTGTACGTCTCGGGAGGCGACGCCGCCGCGTTACCGAGAGCTACCGGATACCGGAATTTCCTGGTCTGGCTGGCCGCGCGCGACCGAGCCGAATCTTGTCGAATCTGGGCGCAGGCCCTCGACGGGATCGAAGAGCCGACCCTGCTGGCGCCCGCGCACCCGCAGCGGGAAACCGCCTCGGGGGAAGAGCACGTGACGGTCGAACTAACCCCGGAGACGGCCACGAGCTTGTCGGTGCGGGCCGCCGAACTGGGTGTCACGCTGAACACCGTCGTTCAGGGAGCGTGGGGGATTCTGCTCGGACAGTTGTCCGCCCGGCGGGATGTGGTGTTCGGCGCGACGGTCTCCGGCCGGCCGGCCGGACTGCCCGGTGTCGAGTCCATGGTGGGCTTGTTCATCAACACCCTGCCGGTGCGGGTTCAGCCCACACCGGGCGACACTGCTGCGGAGTTGTTGACCCGGTTGCAGAAGCAGCAGGCCGGCTTGTTCGATCACCACTACCTCGGGTTGACGGAGATCAACAAGGCCGCCGGGGTGCGCGACCTGTTCGACACCCTCGTCGTGTTCGAGTCGTACCCGATCGATCGCGCCGCGTTGGCAGCTGCAAACCCCATCGACGGAATGGTCGTCATCGGAGTCCGTACGATCGACGCGTCGCACTACCCCATGACCCTGATCGCGAGAGTCGATTCCCAACTTCGGTTGACCGTGGCGTATCTGCCGAACCTGTTCGGCGCCGCAGCCGTCGACACGATCGCCCGGCGGCTCACCCGTATCTTGCAGACAGTCGCGGACGACCCTCACGTCGCCGTGGACCGCATCGACCTCGTCGAACCAGGCGAGCGTCGGCTGGTGGTGGGCACGTGGAATGACACTGCGGTCCCCGTGCCGGAGGTGACACTTCCCGACCTTTTCGAACGCCAGGCGGCTGTCACGCCGGAGGCGGTGGCCCTGACGTCCGACGACGAGCAGTTGACGTATCGAGAGGTCGGCGAGCGAGCGAACCGGTTGGCTCGGAGACTGATCGCGCACGGTGTCGGTCCGGAGTCTCTGGTCGGTGTCGCCGTGCGACGTTCGATCGATCTCGTGGTGGGAATCTATGCGGTCGTGACGGCGGGTGGAGCATATGTGCCGATCGACCCCGACTACCCCAGCGAACATATCCGGCACATGATGGAGTCCGCGGCACCGGTCTGTGTGTTGGCGCGATCGACCGACCGCGTACAGATCCCGGGCGGCGTCCCCGCGCTGGAGATCGATGGCGCGCACGGACCTGATGTCGACTCCTCACCCGTCCGCAACGAGGATCGAATCACCCCGTTGAGACCGGGTAACACGGCGTACGTGATCTTCACGTCCGGCTCGACGGGCCGGCCGAAGGGGGTCGCTGTCAGCCATTCGGCTATCGTGAATCAGTTGCTGTGGATGCGGGACCATTTCGGCTTCGACCACGACGACGTTGTGCTGCAGAAGACCCCCGCGACATTCGATGTGTCGGTGTGGGAGATGTTCCTACCACTGGAGGTCGGGGCGCGGCTGGTGATCGCCAAGGCCGAGGGACACCGCGATGCGGCCTATCTCGCCGAGATGATCAGATCGGAGAAGATCACCACCGGCGACTTTTCGCCGTCGATGCTGGCCATGGTCGACGAGAGACTCGAGCCGGCTGATTGCGACTCGCTTCGACGAGTCTTCTGCGGCGGCGAAAACCTACTGTCCTCGACGGCAACCCACTTCATGGAGCGCAGTGGCACTGCGGTACACAACGTGTACGGGCCGACCGAAACGGCCCTCCAGGTCACCCACCATCGATGCGGCCCGTCGAAAGACACGAGCGCGCCGATCGGCGCGCCGGTGTGGAATTCCCAAGTCTTCGTGCTGGGTGCGGGGTTGGTGCCGGTTCCGGTGGGTGTGGTGGGCGAGTTGTACATCGCCGGGGTGCAGCTGGCCCGCGGTTATCTCGGCCGGTCGGGGTTGACGGCGGAACGGTTCGTGGCGTGTCCGTTCGGGGCGGTGGGTGCGCGGATGTATCGGTCGGGGGATTTGGTGCGGTGGACCGCCGAGGGTGAGCTCGAGTTCGTGGGGCGCGCGGACGAGCAGGTGAAGGTGCGGGGGTTCCGAGTCGAACCCGCCGAGGTCGAGGCGGTGCTGCTGAAGCATCCTGCGGTGGCGCAGGCGGTAGTGGTGGCCCGCGCCACCGGCAGTGGCACCGAGTTGATCGGATATGTAGTTCTCGATATCGACGGGGTCGACGGGTCGAGTGATTCGGCGACCGGGGTTCGTCGTTTCGTGGCAGGGTTGTTGCCGGACTTCATGGTTCCGGCGGTGATCATGGTGGTGGATCAGCTGCCGTTGACGGCCCACGGGAAACTGGACCGGAAAGCGTTGCCGGAACCGGAGTTCACCGGCGGCATACTCCGGGGTCCGCGGTCGCCGGTCGAGGAAACTCTGGTGTCGTTGTTCGCGGACGTGCTCGGTCTTCCGCGGGTGGGGATCGACGACAGTTTCTTCGACCTGGGTGGGCATTCGTTGTCGGCGACGCGCTTGGTGAGCCGGATTCGGTCGGTGTTGGGTGTGGAGGTGCCGATCCGGGTGGTGTTCGAGTCCGCGACGGTGGCGGAGTTGGCACCCCGACTCAGGGAAGGCCCCGTCCGGGTGCCACTGACCGCGAGGGTGCGGCCCGAGCGGGTGCCGTTGTCGTTTGCGCAGGCCCGGTTGTGGTTCCTGTATCGGTTCGAGGGACCGTCGGCGACGTACAACATTCCGGTCGCGGTGCGACTCACCGGCGACCTCGACACCGGGGCGGTCGCAGCCGCTGTTGCGGACGTCGTCGCCCGGCACGAGAGCCTGCGAACCGTGTTCGGTGAGGAAGGGGGTGTGCCGTTCCAGCAGATCCTGCCGGCTGAGCAGGTCGTCGCGGAACTGCCGGTTCAGATCGTCGACGTGCGGGACAGCACTCTGATGGATGCAGTCGCGGCGGCGGCGGGCTGTCGATTCGACCTGTCGGTAGAGCTACCCCTGCGGGCCCGCGTTTTCCGGGTTTCCGAATCAGAGCACGTGCTGGTACTGGTGCTGCACCATATCGCCGGGGACGGGGGTTCGTTGGCGCCGTTGGCCCGCGACATCGCGGTCGCGTACGCGGCGCGGACCGACGGCGAGATGCCGGGGTGGGTGCCGTTGCCGGTGCAGTACGCCGATTACACCTTGTGGCAGCGGGAGATCCTGGGCGACGAGTCGGATCCGGAGAGTGTGCTGGCCACTCAGGTCGAGTATTGGCGGGCCGAGTTGGCGGGGCTGCCCGAGTGTATCGAGTTGCCGACTGATCGTCGACGTCCGGCCGCACCGAGTTACCGGGGTGGCACGGTGGAGTTCGTGATCGCACCGGAACTGGGTTCGGAGGTAACCCAACTTGCCCGCAGCGCGGGGGCGACACCCTCGATGGTGCTGCAATCTGTGCTCGCGGTGCTGCTCCACCGGCTTGGCGCGGGGGAGGACGTTGCGATCGGCGGGCCGATCGCGGGTCGCACCGACGACGCCCTGGCCGAGTTGGTGGGGTTCTTCGTCAATACCTGGGTGCTACGCGTCGATGTGTCGGGGAATCCGCGGTTCGATCAGGTGCTCGACCGGGTGCGGGGTAAGGCGTTGGCGGCGTACGAGAATCAGGATGCGCCGTTCGAGCGGTTGGTGGAGTTGCTGAATCCGGCCCGGTCGACGGCGTATCATCCGTTGTTCCAGGTGTCGTTCGCCATGCAGAACAACGCTTTTCCCGAGGTCGAGTTCCCCGGGTTGGGGTGGGAGGTGTTGCCGGCGCCGACCGGGACGTCGCGTTTCGACCTGTCCTTCACCCTCACTCCCGATGGTCACCAGGGTCTGGCCGGGGTCGTCGAGTACGCGAGTGACCTGTTCGACCGCGGGACGGTGGAGGGTATCGCGGCTCGGTTCGTGCGGTTGTCGGAGTTGATCGTGGCGGATCCCCGCGGGCGGGTCGAGGGGTACGAGATCCTCGAGCCCGACGAGCGTGAGCTGGTACTGCGAACCTGGAACGACACGAGCGTACCGATACCGGACTCGACGATTCCCGGCCTGTTCGAGGCCCAGGTCGCTGCGACTCCGGACGCGGTGGCGGTCACGTTCGGTGACGAGAGCTGGACCTACCGGGAGCTGAGCAGTCGAGCGAACCGGCTGGCACACCGCCTGATCGGTGCGGGTGTCGGCCCGGAAGTGCTGGTGGCGGTCGCATTGGAGCGGTCACTTGAGTTAGTCGTCGCGTTGTTGGCCGTCCTCGAGGCCGGGGGCGGGTATCTGCCGATCGACCCCCGCTACCCGAGTGCACGAACCGGGACCATCCTCACCGACGCCGCTCCGCTGTTGATTCTCAGCGACACCATGACCGAAAACTTGTTGCCCGACAACGACATCCCCCGGATACTTCTCGACACCCGCACCGACGAGGGCGGACAATGGGAGGCGCGAAACCCCGACGACAACGACCGCACCACACCACTACGACCGGACAACACCGCGTACGTGATGTACACCTCCGGGTCGACGGGTGTTCCGAAGGGTGTCGCCGTGAGCCACCGGAGTGTGGTGTCGCTGTTCGCCGGTACCGCAGGGTGGGCCGGCTTCGATGCCGGGGACGTGTGGGGGTGGTGTCATTCGGTGGCGTTCGATTTTTCGGTGTGGGAGTTGTGGGGGGCGTTGGTGCACGGGGCCCGGGTTGTGGTGGTGCCGTGGGAGGTGATGCGTTCGCCGGTCGGATTGTGGGAGGTGGTGGTTCGGGAGCGGATGACGGTTCTCGGTCAGACGCCGTCGGCGTTCTACGAGTTCGCCGAGGTCGAGCGTGAGGATCCCGCAGTGGGGGCGGATTCGGTGCTGCGGATGGTGGTGTTCGGCGGTGAGGTGTTGGATCCGGCCGGGTTGCAGGGCTGGTCCCGGGGCGAGCACGTGAATCCTCTGATTCTGGTCAACGGGTACGGGCCGACCGAGACGACGGTCTTCGCGGCAACCTTCGTGCTACCCGAGCCGGGCGAACGCGCCGACCGGGTGAGTGTGCCGATCGGGGCGCCTGTGGGCAACACACGGTTGTTCGTGCTGGGTGCGGGGTTGGTGCCGGTTCCGGTGGGTGCGGTGGGGGAGCTGTACATCGCCGGGGCGCAGTTGGCTCAGCGGTATGTCGGTCGGCCGGGGTTGACAGCGGAGCGGTTCGTGGCGTGTCCCTTCGGGGAGCCGGGTGCGCGGATGTATCGATCCGGGGATCTGGTGCGCTGGACCGCCGGCGGAGTGCTCGAGTTCTGCGGAAGAGCGGACGAGCAGGTCAAGATTCGCGGATTCCGGGTCGAACCCGCGGAGATCGAGGCGGTTCTCCTGACACATCCGGCCGTGACCCAGGCGGTGGTGGTGGCCCGGGACACCGCCACCGGCACCGGATTGGTCGGTTACGTGGTCTCCGACGCCGCCCACACCGGCACAGGTGTCGAGGTCCGCCGGTTCGTGGCCGGGATGCTGCCGGAATACATGGTTCCAGCGGCGGTGGTGGTGCTGGACCGGTTGCCGCTGACGGTGAACGGGAAACTGGATCGGAGAGCATTGCCGGCACCGGAGTTCACCGGCGGGGTGTTCCGGGCGCCGCGGTCACCGGTGGAGGACACGCTGGCTTCGCTCTACGCCGAGGTTCTCGGTGTTCCCCGCGTGGGGATCGATGACAGTTTCTTCGACCTGGGTGGGCATTCGCTGTCCGCGACGCAATTGGTGAGCCGGATTCGGTCGGTGTCGGGGGTGGAGGTCCCGATCCGGGTGATCTTCGAGTCTCCGACGGTCGCCGAACTCGCACCCCGCCTGGGTGAGGAGGCCGAACCCGACTCCCTCGATCCGTTCGCGGCCATCTTGCCGATCCGAAGCGAAGGATTAGGACCGCCGCTGTGGTGTGTCCACCCGGGTGGCGGACTGAGCTGGTGCTACATGGGCCTTCGCGCCCACCTCCCCGGCCGGCCCATATATGGCCTGCAAGCACGGGGCTTCGATGGAATGACGCCGCTACCGACGTCGATCGAGACGATGGCCGCCGACTATCTCGAGCAGATCCTCACCGTTCAGGACGAGGGCCCGTTTCTTCTGCTCGGATGGTCGTTCGGTGGCCTTGTCGCCCATGCGATCGCCACCGCGCTGGAACGCCGAGGGCTCGAGGTTGCATTCCTCGCGATGATGGACAGCGTGCCTGCACTTACGGATCGTCACATCGCTGAGGAGCCCTCGGATGAGGAACTGCGACAATCGATATGGGCATGGGCGCATGACCGATACGGAGAGATGGTCGATTCGCCTGAGAACGCGTCCATCGAGGATGCTGCCTTTATGCTGTATCGGAATCATCTACAGTTGACGAAGACCCATATCCCGCCGGTCTATCACGGGGACATGTTATTTCTCCGCCCAACGTTGACGGAAGACGGATCAATTTCACGCGACTCGTCTGCTGAAAGCTGGGAGTCGTACATCACCGGGAACATTGAGACACGTGACGTCCACAGCACACACGCTGATATGGACCAACCCGAACCACTCGCCGAGATCGCGCAGATCCTCAACGACGAGCTTTCGAAACCCGACCGGTACACGCGACTACGCGCCTACCGTACTCGGCCGTGATCATCGCAGCACAGAAGCACCACGGAAAGGGGCTTGAACTGGGAATATGACACGTCCCCTTGGGTTCGGTCGAGAAGATTTGCCCACCGCCGCCGGTATCTGGTTGCGCGGGACTACATCCACCTCTGTCTGATCCGCTTTGCTTGTAGGCTCGCGCGCGGTACGCACCCAGGCCCGGGGACAGCGACACCATCTGGATCGACGGCGTCGGAGGGTTGCCCGTAGAGCAGCGGAACCGACAGCGTTTCGAGGGACATGCTCACGATCAGCACCGAGCTGTAGACGATCGGTGGGCGCAACATCGGAACCACGACCGACCGGAGGATCCGCACGGGTCCGGCGCCGCAGACCTGTGCCGCCGATTCGAGGGAGGCGTCCGCCTGGCGCAGCGCGCCGACACAGAAGGTGAACGCGATCGGGGCCAGGGCGACGGCTTCGGTGAGCGCCATCCCGGGGATCGAGTACAGGTTCCACGGGACGAATCCGAAGAACTCGCGGAACTGGACGCTGAAGAATCCGGCGGGTCCGTAGAGGATGATCCAGCCGAAGCCGAGCAGCAGTGAGGAGATGTAGAAGGGCCAGCGCATCGAGCCGCCGATGAAGTTGCCGAAGGGCAGTTTGGTGCGGGTGCATCACGATGGCCATCGGGACGGCGAACAGTTGCGCCAGGATCGTGGTCAGGCCGGCGAACAGCACCGTGTTGACGATGACGTCGCCGAACCCGGCTTCGGTGAACAGTCGTCCGTAGTTGTCGAGGCTGAAGATTCCGCCGCTCTCGTAGAGCGGGCGGTCGATGAACGACTGGTAGAGGGTCGGCACGACCGGGGCGAGGACGAGTGCGGCGAGGATCAGCAGCACGGAGTACTGGATGATCGTTTCGCGGCCGATGTTGCGGAATTTGCGGTAGCGCGGGCTTCCGGGCTCACCCGGGCGTAGCGGGACGAAGGATTCGGGGGTCCGGGTGTCGGGCGGTGTCGTCAGTGTCATGGTGTGATGTCGCTATCTCGGCTCAGCCGGCTTGCAACGAAGACCAACGGTCCGAGAACTGTTGGATCTCTTCGTCGGATGCTTTGGTGTACGGGATGAGGATCGTGTTCTCTTTTCCTACCGAGGCGATGACGTCGCTGTAGGTGGGCACACCGCCGTCGGCGCGCTCCACCCCGTCGCGGTAGGCGGTCAGTCCGCCCTCGGCGACGGCGGCCCGCCGTCCGCGGACAACACGAAGTCGGTCAACAGCTTCGTGGTGACCGGGTGCGGGGCGCCCTGCAGCATCGACATTCCGCGGCGCAACAGCGGCGTGCCATCGTCCGGGAAGACCGCTTTGATCAGTCCGTCGGCGCGCTGCTCCGCAGTCAGGGCCGGTGAGCCCATGACGAATCCGACGGAATACTCACCGGCCGTGACTTTTTCCACCTGCGATCCGGTGGACGGGAGGGCCGGTTCTTGTTCCTCCTCGAAGGCGCGGTTGATCTCGAAGAGATCGGTGGCGACGTCGTCCGAGACTGACGGGTGCCTGAGGCGCACAATCGGTGAATGGCTTTTCGGGTCGTACAGGAGACAGTCCGTTTTCTCGCGGTCTCCGATCCCGGCAGGCTGCGGCTACGTGCCGCAACCGCCACGACGATCACCGTCATTCTCGCGATGGTGGTGCTGCTACCGGGTTCCAACCTGATCGGCCAGCCACTCACCGTCGCGCTGCTCGGGACGGTCGTCGCGATGCAGTCCTCGGCGGCGGTCAAGGACAGGGATCAGCACAGCAGGGTGATCACGACACTGCTGCTCGTGTTCCCTGCACTCGCGGCGGTGTCGATGTCCGCGGTGCTGTCACAGTTCGGGAAGGTCGCCGATGTGGGCTTCATCGCGGTGCTCTTCGCGGCCGTCTGGGTGCGGCGCTACGGCCCGCGAGGGACGGCTCTCGGGATGGTCGCGTTCATCTGCTACTTCTTCGCACTCTTCCTTCGGGCCCAGCCTGGGCAGATTCCCATCCTCGCCGTGTCCATCGTCACCGGCGTCGGTATCTCGCTCCTCGTCCGTACCGTGATCCTGCCGGACCGGCCCGGGCTCGAACTCACACGGTTGGTTCGGGCGCTGCGGGCCGCGTCGATCGACGTGCTGGAGGTGGCGTCGAACAGGGGCGATCGGAATCTCGATCTACTTCGCAAGAAACTCGATCGGCTCGGAAGCACCGCCCTGATGATCGACGACTGGCTCGACCGCAACGATGCAGCTCAGCTCCTGAGCGTCACCAACGATGATCTGTCCGTTCGTATCTTCGATGCGCAAATCGCTACCGAACAACTCGTCAGCGCGCTGTGGGCGCTCGACCCGGACAAGTCGTGGCCGAATACGCTGGGGCAGGCGACCACGGCACTGGGATCGTGCCTGCAGAACAATCCGTCGGATGACCAGCTCCGCGCTGCCCGACGGCTCGCCGCCGCGGCCGCAGACAAGTCCGATCCATCGACTCCGGCGGGTATCGCGACCGCCGTCGCGATGCGAGCAGTGCAGGCGCACATCGCGATCCATCACATCACCCACAACGCACTGCGAACAGAATCGGAGCCGAGGAAGAAGCCGGACGAGGACGAAGAAACGGACACCGGATGGAATCCGAGCACCAAAGCCGCGATCCAGGTAGCCGTCGCGACCAGCGCTGCAACGATCCTCGGTGAGCTCATCTCGCCCGACCGCTGGTACTGGGCGGTCCTGACAGCCTTCCTCGTTTTCACCGGAGCGTCTACCCGCGGAGAGATTCTCTCGCGCGCAGGGCACCGCGTCGTCGGCACCATCGCGGGAGTTCTTGCAGGAGTATTGCTGTCCGCGTTGGTCGGAGACAACCAGCCGTTGCAGTTGCTCCTGCTCGTCGTCTGCGTATTCTTCGCGTTCTACCTCGTCACGGTTGCCTACGCATTGCTCTCCTTCTTCGTCACCGTCATGCTTGCGATGCTGTACGGACTGCTCGGCACATTCAGCATCGAGGTACTCGAACTGCGCATCTACGAAACGGCGGCCGGCGGAATCGTCGGAATAGCGGCGGCGTACTTCATCTTCTCCACCGGAACGAGATCGACGCTGACCTCGAAGATCGACGACTACCTCGATCGGATGACTGCCATCGTCGACACCGCTATCGGAGCGGTCGTCCAACCAGGGCACGAGACTGACCTCGTCGCCGACATCCGGAAGCTGGACAACGCGCTGAAGGACCTTGTCACGGCGGGCAAACCCTTGGAAATGGGACCGACGACACGGACCCGTCGGGGAGCGAAACGGTTGTTGCGGATCATGACTGTCAGCAATCGGTCGTCTCATGCACTTGCCCGAGCAGGGGTGAGCGCCTCTCGCGGCGAACCGGACAGCGGACCGTCGCAGGAGACCGCGAACGCATTTCGCCAAGCAGCCGACGTCACCAAGGAAACCATCGCCGACGTCAAGCGCGCACTCGCCGGTGAGCACGTAGAGCCTCCGGAGAAACTCACCGAAACCTCGGCACCCGACGTCATGCTGCAGTCGACCACCACACCCGGGCCGGTTCGCAGTGCCGTCCGCTCGCTCAGCACCCTCAACCGCACGATGGGGGAAGCATTGACGCATGCCTGATGGCGTCGTACATGCTGCTGAACGAAGCACAAAGCAAGCCAGTCGAAGGGGGAAGCCCGTCACAGCCGGCGAATCACCCGGCTGGAGTGACTGCTCGGTCGTCTACCTCGGCAAACCCAGAATCCGTTCGCCGATGATGTTGCGCTGAATCTGATTCGACCCGCGTGCGATCCGGCGTCCCCGACTCTCGAGAAACACGCGTTGCAGAGAGTCGAGTTGATATCCGTCCCCGTCGGGGCGGGTCAGAGCCGACGCCCCGAGAAGCTCCAGCGCCGTCGACCCGAAGACACAGTGATACTCCGACCAATTGACCTTGTCGATCGCCAGCAACTTGTCCACGGTCTCTCCCTCTGCAACACGGGCACCGATCACGGAACCAACGGCACGCATCAGTTCGACCTCGACCACCAGTTCCGCCAACCGCTGGCGGACGATCACGTCGCCGAGCCGACCGTCCTTGTCCAGCCGCGCCGCCAACACGTCCAGTTCGTGGCGATAGCCGACATACTGCGTCGCCGCCTTGCCTGCTCGTTCGGCGCCGAGTGTGGTCATCGCGACCGCCCAACCCTTGCCGAGCCCACCCACCACATTGCTCAACGGGGCGCGGGCATCGGTTATCCGTTCCTGCGCGAACCCCCTGTCGCCCGACGCCATCCGGATGGGGTCGACGTCGATGCCGTTGTCCGTCATGGGAACAAGGACAAACGAGATGCCCTGGTGTCTCGGTGCGTCGCGGTCGGTGCGGCACAACAGGAACATCATGTTGGCCTGGCCGCCGCGGCTGGTCCAGATCTTGTCACCGTTTATCCGCAACTCGTCGCCGTCAACGGTTCCGCTAGTCCGCAGCGAGGCGAGATCGGATCCGGTCTCGGGTTCGGAGAAGCCCTGGCACCAGGTGTCCTCGCCCGACAGAATCCGGGGCAGGAACCGGCGCTTCTGGTCCTCGCTTCCGTGCGCCAACAGGGCGGGCGCAAGCAGGGTCTCGCCCATTCCGAGTTGCGGGCGTCGAAGTCCCGCGCGCGCGAACTCCTCCTCTACTACCAGAGTTTCGACCGGTCCCAGTCCTCGGCCGCCGTGTTCCTCCGGCCAGGACAGGCACAGCCAACGCCCCTGACGCAACAGATCGGTCCAGTGCTTCTCGGCGTCGGTGTCTTCGTGTCCGAACGGTTCCTGTGCGTATTCGAGTGGCGTTCCCTCGGCGCGGTGCTCGGCCAGCCAGGCGCGGACCTCGGTCCGCAGGTCCGCCAGCGGAGCGGGTTCGTCGGCCCGCGCCGGCGCCTCGACCGCGGTGCCGGTGGCGAGGACTCCGGCGAGCAGACGCTCGCGGTGCCATGCCGACGATCCGAACATCAGCTGATCGGTTTTCGCCCGCTTGAGATGAAGGTGAGCCTCGTGCTCCCAGGTGAAGCCGATCGCGCCGTGTAGTTGAATCGTCTCGCCGGCGATCTGCAGGTACCTCTCGGTCCCCGCGACGCAGAGCACGCTGACCAGAGCCGGCAGTTCCGGCGCATCGGTATCCGCGGCGCGAGCGGCGACGGCGACCGCAGTGGCGACCGGTTCGAGCGCCCGGATCAGATCGGCCAGCCCGTGTTTGACAGCCTGGTTGGTACCGATCGGACGACCGAACTGGTTGCGGGTCTTCGCATAGTCAGTTGTCAGGTGCAGGCACCGGCGAGCACCGCCGACCCTCTCCGCCGCCTGCACGACGAGCGCCTTGTCGAGCGCTCGGGACAGTGTCTCCGAAATGTCGGTGGGGCCGCTGATTCGTTGCGCTGCCGCGCTGTCGAAGGTGAAGGTCGTCAGCGGACGGGTCTGGTCCAACGCCGGCCGCCGGACCCGCCGAATGCTCGTGTCCGATGGTTCCACCAGAAAGAGGCCGGTCCCGTCTTCGGTTCGGGCGACGACAACGACAGTGTCGGCGCAATGACCGAAGATCACGTGATCGGCCCGTCCGTCGATCCGCCAGCCGTCGCCGTCCGGGTGTGCACGCACCGCTTCCGAGCCGGCCTGCCACCACCCGTCGGCGTCAGCAAATGCCAGACACCCGAGACGAGTGCCCGCGGCGAGACCTGGCAGCAGCTCACTGAGCCAACGCTCCTGGGCGCAATCCGCGATGGCGAGCGTGGTCAACACCGAACTCGCGAAGAAGGGGCTGCATGCTGCGGAGCGCCCGAATTCCTCGGCGACCACGACGAGGTCACCGATACCCGCGCCTGATCCGCCGTACTTCGCGTCGACGAGCATTCCTTGCAGTTCGAGTTGTTCGGCCATCGTCGCCCACATCTCGGGTCGGTATCCGAGTTCCGTGTCCTGGTCGGCCAATACTTCACTGGTTGCGGTGAGAAACTCCCGAACCGCGTCGCGAAGTGCGCGGTGTTCTGCAGTTGTTGTCATGCCCATTCGATTGTCTCCTTCGAGTGTCCCGTGTAAGCACCACCTCGGCCAGGATCCCCAGACCTGGGATGACCAGGCGTCCTGCGCCTTGTCCGCCCGGTTGTGCATTGTGTTGTCTTGTGGTATTTTGACCGCAGGTGCCGCCGTGCGTACGCATTTACACGGGCAGTGTTTTGCGCGTCAGAATCGCTTGCTTCATGGCGATTCCCCCGCCGTTGGGGTAGGCCGCAATCTTGTCGGTGAGTTCGGTTGCCCGGCTCACAACCTGCTCGTCCGGCACCATTGCGTAGGCGAAGCCGCGGCGCAGAAGGTCCGGACCGTACTGACGTTCACAGGCCAGGGTGAGCTGCAGTGCCTGGTTCACGCCGTATTTCGCGAGCAACCACTGCAGATTGTTCGGCGCAGCTACCCCCATCTCCGCCTCGCCGACCATGAGGAACGACGCCTCTCCCACTACAAGGAGGTCACAGGCGAGCGCGATCGCCGCAGCACCGTTGACAGCGGCCCGCTCCAGTGCCCCGATCAGCGGCTTCTCGAACCCGGACAGGGTCGTGTGCAGGTCGGAGATCGCCGCGGTAATTTTCGGCTCGCCCGGGCGTACTTCGGCAAGATCCAAACCGGAACTGAAGCACCCGCCCGCGCCGTACAGCAACACCGCGGTGACTGTGTCGTCGTCCTGAGCGTCAGCGAATGTTCTGGCGAGCTGGGTGACCATCGGGACCGTCAAGGCATTCTTCCGCTCGGGACGATTGAGTTCTATGTCCAGCCGTCCGCTGTGATGGTGCCGAACTATCACGACATCGCTCTCCGACGAACTCACAACATGCTCCTCACGAGTCCGTCGAACTGCCCGGCGGGGGCGGTCGGCTGCCCCGTGGCGCGTTCGCCACCTGTCCTCAGGCGCACGTTGTCTCCCGACAACATTGGTGTGATCATCGCTTCCTTCCACAATCGCTGACGACAGGCTGGTGCACTCAGGCCAGGTCGCGGACGGCGGTGCCGTCGACCGTTCTGGTTCGGCCTACTTGTTCGGGTGGTGTGCGGCGATCGTGGTTGCATCACGTTCGGGATTGACCAGGACGGCGGCGGTGAGTGCGCCAACCAGCATGATGACTCCCACGATGACGAAGCCTCGGCCGTATCCGGCGGCGGTGTCGGCGGCCCCGGAGACGAGGGAGCCGATGAGAAGTGGTGCCGCGACACCGCCGAGGCTGTAGATCGCGACGGTGATCGACATGACGGATCCGCGTTGCTTGGCGGGGACCACGTCGGAGAGTAGGGAGAACGCCAGTCCCCAGGCTGCAGTGTTGAGGGAGAACGCGAGCGCGATCAGCACCATTTGAGTGGGTCCGACGGGCAACGCGGTAAATCCGATCATGCACACACCGCCGGCGGCGAGTAGGCCGGCCGCGAACAGGGCGCGGGCGGTGCGGGACGATCGTCCGGCCAGCGAGAGGCGGGTGGAGATCAGGCCGGCGAGAAAGGTCAGGATCACGGCCGCGGCGAAGGGCAATGTGATCAGCAACCCGGTGGCGTTGGCGCTGTAGTGCAGGCCTTCGCGCAGATACAGCGGCAACCAACTCACCTTCAACGCGGTCGCCCAATAGGAGCAGAACGAGAAGATCGCGACACCGATCACTGTGGGGCGAGTCCACAGGAGCCGGACGGGCACGGTGTCGGGAAGCGTCACCGCCTGATTCCCGGTGCCCGCCCCCGCATTGCCGGCGGGTCCTTCACCGCCGATGAACAGCCAGGCCACCAACCAGATCACTCCGGCGGCCATGAGCACGAGAAACGCTGCGTGCCAGCTGTAGCTCTGGACGATCCAGGTCAGGACCGGGGCGGCGATCAGCGGGCCGAGGGAGGCTCCCATGATGACTACCGAGGCCGGTAGTGAACGACGCTTCGGGGAGAACCAGGTGTGGGCGATCTGTTGGGACAACGCCCCAGCGGGGCCTTCGGCGAATCCGAGCAGCATTCGGCAGGCGAGGAAGACCCCGAATCCGACCGTCGTGGTCATCGGGGCCAAGCTGAGCACCCATAGACCGACCAGGCCGGCGAGGAGCCATCGCGCGGAGATGCGTCCGCCGAGCGATCCGAGGGCGACCGCGCCGACGGCGAAGAGCCAAAAGAACGCGCTCTGCGCGGTGCCGAACTGCTGGTTAGTCAACCCGAGATCGGTCTTGATCTCGACGCCGGCGAGGCTGACAACGACCTTGTCGGCGAAGTTGATCAGCATGAAGGCCATCAGCATCAGGGTGATGATCCAGCCACGCCGGCGAACGCGAGGGCTATCGAGTTCAGGGTCGGCGACGAGGTCGCCCTCCTCGGCGCGGGTTTGCGGATTCTGCAGGGACACAAGGGCTCCTGGGGGTCGTTATCAGTGAGGGGTAGGTGGCGCCGGTGGCGGTTCAGGTCACGTCAGGGAGTGCTCGCCCAGCCGGTAGTGGGCGACGATCTCGTGGCTGTGTTCTCCGAGTTCGGGGACCCGCCCGGCGTCCGCGGTGCGGGGGGTGCTGCGGGAGCGGTAGGGGAGGCCTGGGATGGAGTATGTGTGTCCGTCGCCGGTGCTGCCGGTGGTGAAGATGCCGCTGGCAATCACATCGGGGACACTTTGGACCTGGTCGTAGGTGCGTACGGCGCCGGCGACGATGCCGACGGATGTCAGTGCCGCTAGGGCGGCTTCGGTGTCGAGGCCGGCGAAGAACGGTGCGAGCGCGCCGAGGAGTTCGCCGCGGTGGGCGACCCTTGACGGGTTGTCGACGAAGCGGGGATCCTTCGACAGGTCGGGTTGGCCGGCGAGGTCGCAAAGCTGGGCGAATCGCTGCTTGGTGTAGGCGGAGACGACGATCGAGCCGTCAGCGGTGGGGAAGATGTCGGCGGCCGGTGCCGCGGTGGGTTGTCCGTTGCCGCGCCGGTGGGGCGCGACGCCGGTGATGGAGTATTCGCCCCAGTTCGCGCATTGCAGGTCGATCGCCACGTCGAGCAGTGAGACGTCGATGTCGTCCCCGAGGCCGGTACGTTCTCGTCGGAACAGGGCAGCCAGCACCGCCTGGGTGACCACGTAGGAGGTGGCATGGTCGACGAGCGGGAAGCCGACGCGTTGCGGGTCTCCGTCCGCCTCTCCGGTCACTGACATCATGCCGGTTTCCGCCTGGGCGGCGATGTCGAGGCCCGGCCGGCGGCGGGAGGGCCCACCGGTGCCGAAGCCGGAGACCGCGGCGAGGATGACGGTGGGATTCAGTTCGCGTATGTCGTCGGCCGACAGGCCGAGCTTTTCCATCACCCCTGGTCGCAGGTTGTGGATCACGACGTCGGCTCGGGCGATGAGGGCACGGGCGTGGCGGAGAGCGTCCTCGGCTTTGAGGTCGAGGACGATCGACTTCTTGCGCCGGTTGTAGGCGCGCATGATGGCCTCGCCGTAGACGCCGATCCCGCGTGCCTGGTCGCCGCCGGGACCTTCGATCTTGAGGACGTCGGCGCCGAGGTCGGCCAGGGTCTGCGCGGCGCCGGGCGCCGCGATGTACTGACCGAAATCGACGACCGTGATCCCGGACAGGGGCAGGTCATCGGGAGCGTACTCGGAGTCTGGCATGGTTCCTCATTCTGTGCCGGGACGGTGTGGACTCAGGGCTGGTGGAGCCGTTCTGAGTCCTCAGCGTGGCCGAATGGGTTGCTGTCGTACCATCGGCGGCTGTCACACTCTTCACGTCGGCAGTGTGTGACCCGTCACACCTAGGAGGCGTTCGATGCGTACCGCGCCCACGGACGAGGCAACCAAAGACGATCTTCACGGCAGGATCGCCCGCATTCGCCGGTCGATTCCGCGGATGGCACGGGCAACGATCGACCGCTACATCGCCGCCTCGCCGCTCTACACGCAGACCGCGGTGCCCGAACATTTGCACCGAGAAAGCGCCCACACCGTCCGATCGATGCTCGAGGTGTGCCTGCGGTCGGTCACCGACGAGTCCATCGACGTTTCCGACACGATGCGCGAAAACATCGAACGCGGCACCGAACGAGTCGCGGAAGGGTTGCCGCTACGGGAGTACATGCGCTGCTGGCAGGCCGGATTCGACGTACTCGCCGAAGAACTGGAACGCGAACTCGGCACCGACCACGGACTGTTCTGGTTCGCATTCCGCCGCGCCCACACCACCTTTGACCGCATCCTACGAGAGGTTGTTTCCGCGTACGAGATCCACACTCACGACCTCATTGCGGCGCAAGACCGCAACCATGCCCCCATCATCGATGCTCTCCTGCGCGGCGACGAGTGGGTGTTCGACGACCCCGACTCCATCCCTGCCGAACCGAGCATCATGTTGCTGCACATCGATGACACCCCCGCCGAGCGATCCGGCGACCGCAACGCCCGATCGCTCGCGGCCACACGGAAGGTCCGTGCGATCCGCGCCCACCTGGCCCGAGCGGTCCTCGGCCTGTGGCTGATCGATGTCCGACCTCGGCACGCTCGGATCGTGATGCATCCATCGATCGGCGCTCTCGACCCGCTGGCCGTGGACCTCGCAAGGGTCAGTGGCGCATCGGTGACGATCGCGATCGAGAACGCCACCTCGATCACTGACCTTCCGCGAGCGGGCACCACGGCCGCCGAGGTACTCGACATCGCGATCCGGTCCGGCCGCACCGGCACGGTCAGCCGAATGACCGATGTCGCACTCGCACACCATTTTGCGCACCCCAGTGCGTCGCTCCCGGTGCTGCTGGACCGCTGCGCCTCCTTGCGATCGCGCCCGGACCTTGTGCACACCCTCCGGGTCTATATGGCCAGCAACCTGGACCGGCGCGCCACTGCGGACACCCTGACGGTCCACCCCAATACCGTCGACAACCGGCTCAACCGCGTCCGCGAGCTGACCGGCCTCGACGTACACATCACCACTGAACTCCTTACTCTTGCGGTCGCGGTCAGCGCCGCCACCGACGACCCCGAGGCGGTGGCTGACCACCCGCAGTGAAAGTGAATCTGTGATCGGTCACAGACCGGGGCCGGCAGGGGTGTGCGCACAGACGATTGTTCGGCGGATGGCCGGTGCACAGAATGAGGCGCACGGGACATCGCAGCGTCGCGGTCCGACACCCAAGCCGAGGAGAGCGCCACATGACGGACATCATCGACTACGCCGACAAGGTCTGGAAGGGCGAAGCCAACCAGAACGCCTACCACCACGGAGACCTCCGGAAGGAGGGAATGCACTACATCGCGGAAGGCGCCTACATGTGGCCGGCGTTCGGCAACGTCTACGTATTTCCCACCAATGCTGGTCTTTTCGTGTACGACACCGGCGACCGCCGCACCGCCGAAGACCTGTTCGCAGCCACCCGACATATCTCCGAGCAACCGGTACACACGGCCGTCTACTCGCACGGACACGTCGACCACGTCTTCGGCATGGACCCCTTCGACACGGAAGCGCACGAGCGCGGCTGGACCCGCCCCACGGTCCTCGCACACGAAAACGTAATCAGCCGGTTCGACCGCTACAAGAAGACCCGCGGCTACAACGGCATCATCAACCAACGCCAGTTCCAGGCACCGAACCTGATGTGGCCGGCCGAATACCGGTACCCCGACGTCACCTTCACGGACCAGACCGACCTCACGGTCGACGACCTGCAGGTGCAGCTTCATCACGCCCGCGGTGAGACCGATGACGCCGCGATCGCCTGGATCCCCGACCGCAAGATCCTGTGCTGTGGTGATTTCTTCATCTGGGCCAGCCCCAATGCCGGAAACCCGCAGAAGGTGCAACGCTTCGCACACGAATGGGCCCGAACCCTGCAGTGGATGGCCGACCTGGGCGCCGAAATCCTCCTCCCCGGACACGGGCTCCCCGTCCTCGGCGCCGACCGAATCCGCACCACCCTCACCGACGCCGCCGAACTCCTGGAAATTCTGCATGGCCGCACCCTCGAGATGATGAACGCCGGAGCGACCCTCGACGAGGTCGTGCACAGCGTCACCGCCCCCGCGGAACTTCTCCGCAAGCCCTACCTCGCCCCCTCCTACGACGAACCGGAATTCGTCATTCGCAACGTCTGGCGCCTCTACGGCGGCTGGTACGACGGCAACCCCGCCAACCTCAAGTCCGCCCCCCGCGCCGACCTCGCCCGTGAGATCGCGGACCTCGGCGGCGGCGCCGCCCAACTGGCCGAGCGGGCGCGCGCCCTACTGGCACGAGGCGAACACCGGCTGGCGGGGCACTTCGCCCAGATGGCCACCGATGCCGATCCGCAGAACCGCGACTCGCATCAGGTCCGCGTCGATGTCTTCGGCCAGCTGGAACAAGGCGCCACTTCCACTATGGCGAAAGGCGTCTACGGATGGGCAGTGGCGGAATCACGGGCCTTCCTCGACGGCAGCGACCACGCGACCGAACTGAAAGCCAAAACGGCCGGCCGCGCGCGATGGGCATTCTGACCTCCCGTCCACCAGCGGACTCAGGTTCGGCGGATGAGGAACCGGACTACCGGTACACGCTGGCGAACGAACGCACCTACCTGGCATGGATCCGCACCGCGATGGCGCTCCTGGCGGCAGGTGTGGCTGCCCACCAGTTACTTGCGTTGCCCTCCGGGGCAGTGCAGATGACGATCACGATGGTGTGTTTCGGGCTGGCCACCGTCCTCGCCTCCGGCGCGTATCTGCGCTGGAAGGCCGCGCAGTCGGCCATCAGGCGAAACCTGCCACTTCCGGGCTCCGTCCTCGTGCCCGCTCTCGCTCTCGGATTGGGGATCCTCACGCTCCTCGCCGCCGGAGCGGTATTGTGGTCGTGATCGGGTCCGTTGACCGGGATCCGGGACTACAACCAGACCGCACCGCGCTGGCCTGGCGGAGAACCACACTCTCCGCCGCCGCGACGACGGTGGCGCTCCTCCACATTCCCACTGCCCATGGTGACCGCGCCGCATCGCTCACCTTGGTACCGATGGCGGTGCTGCTACTCGTGATCACGAACATCAGCCACCGACGAGGCCGTTCGCTGCAGCGGGGGAGTCACGGTATGACCCGACACCATGCCTTGCTGGTAGCTCTACTCCTCACGGCTACAGCGGTCGCCGCTGCCGCGACCGCCGCCTTCGCCCGATAGCCGCACTCTCGAACTGCGACTCGAAGCACACCTCGGTCCGGGTCGACTCCTCGGCGGGGAGCCCAGTGTCGGTCATCGATTGGCTCACCGGTGGCGGCGACGTCGAGTTCGCGCGAGATGTGATCGCCCAAATGGAATGGGAAGCAGTGTAAGTGGCGCGAATGCTCCCGCACCCTCCGGCCGTCGACGAACGTTCCCACCACGGCATCACCCAGCGGTGGGCCCGCACCATTGCGGCCGCACATCCCGGGCTCGATGGGCTGCTGCACCGGCGTCGGTACCGGCCGGCCACGTCGAACCCGCTTGCGCATCCCGGCCTGCAACGCCGTCTCGCCGCAGCCGCAGCCGCGGAGGCGCTCGGCTGCACCGTCGTCTGCGGTGCGCCCACCGGGTGGCGGCGTGTCGACCGGGGGCACACCGCCGGTGGCCGCGGTCATTCGCGCGTTTTCAACCGTGAGGTGTGTCGCTTCGCTACGTCGAGGTCGGCGTCAGCGATTCCGAGTGTGTCCTGAGCGGCGCGGAGGGCGTCGACGGCGCTCTCCAACGCTTCCGGTGCGGTGGTCGGGTCGCCGAGTGCGTCCACGTCGAGCGTGTTCGCATCGAGGTCTGCGTAGGTGCGCTCGAGGTCGAGGAGGGTTCGACGTAGAGCGTGCAGTGCATCCCGGACCTCGGTTACCTGCTCGTCGAGATCAGCGGGCGTGCTCACACGATCACGTCCCAGAGCACCGCGGCGGCGTTGGTGAGGGGCGGCTGCTCGTCGGTCAGACGGCCGAGCTGCTGCTGCACGCGGGCTGTCGGTTGGTCGACGTCGGTCATGCGATCACTCCATCTACTGTGAATGACTGAGCTGTGTCGTGTAGGGCGCCCGCTCGATAGCACTTCGGCAAGAAAATCCGGTCGTGGTGACAGCTCTGCCCGGGGAAGTCGACACGTCCCGGGGCCGAGGGGGTGTGCCGTGTTCAGGAGCGGGTGAAGCGGGATCTGAGTTTGTGCATGCCGACCATGACTTTTTCTTCGGTGCTTCCGGGTGCGAGCGGGGAGCATGCCCAGCTGCATGGCTGTGTCGTTCATGGTGACGATGATCCGTAATGGGGCGATTGTGCCGTTGCGGTATGGCCGCCGAATTCTCAGCTGGTCGGGCCTGGCGGCGGGAGCGGTGCCGAGGAAGGCTCCGGCGGCGGTGGCTGCTGGGTGGGTGGTTGGGTGGTCGGGTTGTCCGACGGCGTAGGCGGGGGTGGTTTGGTGGTCGGGTTGTCGGAAGGGACAGGCAGGGGCGGCTGCGTAGGCGGGACCATCGTGATAGTGGGTTCCGGGCTGGTGGACGGCAAGGTCTCGGGCGGGAGCGTCAGCGTCGTGGGTAACGGCGGCAGTGAAGTGGGCGGCAGTCCGGGAAGCTGCAGATCCGTGGGCAGGGTTCCCGGCAACTGCTCGACTCCCGGCGCGGTCGTGGAACCGGGTGTCCCCGGCACGATGGCCGGCAGTTCGGTGGTCTGCGTCGGCGCGTCGGTGGTGGTGGTACCGGGCGTCGTCGTCGCGGGCGGCGTGGTGGGAGCGATCTTCTCGACCTCCGCGGCGAGCTTCGCACGCCACACGTCGAGTTCGTTGCGCAGATCGGCGTCGCGTACCCCGCCGGAACGGTCTGCGGCGCCCTCGAGCAGGTTCTTCGCCGCCTCCGCGTCGCCCGCGGCGATCAGCCGCTCGGCCTCCTGCAGCTGCGACGTGGTGTCGATCTGCGCGACGGTCGAATCGGCCTGCTGGCTGAACACGACCGACTTGACGCTCCACAGCGGATCGCCGGGTGCGGCGTTGTACGAGAAGATGGTGACGCCACCCATGACGACCGCGATCGCGGCGGCAGCGCCGGCGATGGGTCGCAACAAGCGGAGCTTGCCGCGGGCAGCGCTGCGTGCGGAACGGGCGTCCGAGGCGTCGATCGCCGCGATCACGTCGTCGAGCAGCGGCCCGGTCGGCATCGGCGTCGCCACGATGTCGGCGCGCCAATTGGTCAGCAGAAGCGCGAGCTCGTACTGCTCCGGCGAATCCGTCGCGACAGGACCGCCACCGGCGATCGCGTCGATCAAAGCGTCGTCGCGGCGCACTGCCGCGACGTCCACCGGTGCGTCGTCTCCTGGGAGATCGGCATCGGGATTGCCGTTGCGCTTGCTCCTAGCCAAACCTCTCACCTGCCCTCGTCACCCCCGCGGTACTGGTACTACCCACGGCCGGGGCCGTTTCCTCGGCTGACATACCGACCACGAGGCGGAGGATCAAGATCTCCCGGTGCTCTTCCGGCAGTGTGCTCAGCAGTTCGTTCATCTGCCTGCTCGCTTCCGAGTCCAGCGCCCTCTGTTCGGGTCCGTCATCGTTGACTACGACATCTACTACGTCGGTGACGGGCTCCGACTTGTTACCGCATGTCAGAGAAGAGCGACAAGAAATCGGAGCTCCACGTCGGTTGTGGGTTCCGGTGTTGTCCGCATGTCGTCGGTTGCCGCACGACCACACCCGTCCTCTTTGGGCCGACCCCGGCGCACTGGGGCGGTCCTGAGGCCCTGGGCCGGGGTCGACGTCTTTGCAACGGCATCGTCTTCGGAGTGGACGATTCTCCTACGTGGATTATCCCACTGGTGGCCGGTACTCGGCGAGGTCAGCAGTTGTCGCACCCTCGACTGGGCAGACCAGCGTCGCTGACCGTCCGCGCGGTCAGCCGCGGCCGATGTACGGCATCCCGGCGGCCATGATCGTCATCGCCGGCACGGTGACGTCCAGGGGAAGTTCCACCAGTCGGGTCACCGCCTCCGCGACGTACCGCGGGTCGAAGGTGGGTTCCGCTCGCATCGATCCGTCCGGTTGGCGGGCGGACTGGCCGATGCCGGCCGTCATGGCGGTTGCGGCGTTCCCGATGTCGATCTGGGTGCAGCAGATGCCGTGATCGCGCCCGTCGAGCGCGATCGACTTGGTCAACCCCGACACCCCGTGCTTGGTTGCCGTGTAGGCGACGCTCGCGGGTCGGGGCGTGTGCGCGGACAAGGAGCCGTTGTTGATGATGCGACCGCCGCGGGGTGTCTGCGTCTTCATCAACCGCACCGCCTCGCGCGAGCAAAGGAAGACCCCAGTGAGATTTGTGGCCACCGTACGGTCCCAGTCTTCCGGGTCGATCTCGTCCACCGCGCCGGAGGGGCCGAAGGTGCCCGCATTGTTGACGAGTACGTCCACGCGGCCGAACCGTTCGGCCACGACGGCGAAGAGGCTGTGCACCGACTGTGGTGACGAGACGTCGGCCGGCACCACGAGCGCGTGTTCGTGACCGTGCGCTGTCTCGTCCAACTTGTCTCGCGCCCGTCCCGTCAGCACCACGTGATGTCCGGCATCGAGTAGTCCGGTCGCCATGGACCGCCCGATTCCCGATCCGGCACCCGTCACCACGATGACCCGTTCCGTCACGTCCACTCCCTTGCATCACGTAGTTCCCGGACAGCTGTCGGCAGCCCCCGAATTGTCGCCGATCGGCGGCCTCGCTGGGGCTGTTCACGCGTTCCGTTCGCGGTTGTCGACGAGGTCGCGGAGGATCTCAGGAATCACGGTGCGCCTAACACTGGAGTGGGGGACGGCGGTCGGCTTTCCTGTCCGGGTGACCATCGCAGACATCGCACCCCGCACGGCGCTGCAGCAGCGCTACTGGGACCCCGCCCTCACCGAGCCCGCGCAGTGGAATCCGGTTCTGGAAGCCCTGCACTCGCACCGTTCGGTTCGCCGCTACCTACCCGATCCGCTGACCGACGAGACGCTCGACGTCCTCGTCTTGGCTGCGCAGTCGGCCGCCACGTCGTCGAACCTCCAGGCATGGAGTGTCGTCGCGGTCCGCGACCCCGACCGCAAGGCTCGTCTGGCCGCGCTCGCGGGCGAGCAGGCTCACATCGTCGAGGCCCCCGTCCTGCTGGTCTGGCTCGCCGACTTCGCCCGAGTCCGCCAGCTCGCCGGCGACCGCGCAACAACCCCGAGGAGGTCGCGGCGGAACTCGGCCTGCCTCCTCACGTGTTCGCGGTGTTCGGGCTCGTCGTCGGACATCCGCATCCGGACGCCGACGCCCAGATCAAACCGCGGCTGCCCCGAGCGGCGGTGTTGCACCACGAGAAGTACGACCTGCCCGCACAGCGCGACCACGTCGACGCTTACGAGGGGCGGATCGCCGCCTTCTACTCGGCGCAGCAGCTCGACCATTTCTGGATCGAAAGGGTTCTGGACCGACTCGCGTCCGCGGCGCGGCTGAACGGGCGGGATCGGCTGAAGGAATCGCTCATCCGTCTCGGGTTCCCACTTCGCTAGAGGCGAATAGCGCAACAAGTGCGGCGTGACTGTTCGAAGTCCGAAACCCGGTGGGTGGCTCTGCGGGACCTCCCGCCGGGTTTGCTGTCGCCGGGATGGGGGTGGGTCTGGCGGTGCCGATCAACTCGACGACGAGGCAGATCATCGCCGCGCTGGTATCGGCGGGGCGGGTGCGTCGGGCCTGGCTGGGGATCGCGGGCATGCAGGTTCCGCTGCCTCCGAAGCTGCAGGGGCGGATCGGGTCGAAGACTGGTTTGCAGGTGGCCGGTGTCTCGCCGGGAAGCCCGGCCGCCGAGGCGGGGTTGCGGCGCGGGGACATCATGGTCGAACTCGACGGCAAGCCGATCGTGACGACGACTGCCGTCCAGCGGTTGATGGTCGAGGATGCGATCGACCGGCAGATCGAGATCACGGTGTGGCGCAACGGTGCGCTGGTGGACGTGTTCGCTCGTCCTCGTGAGCTCGCGGCCTGATGACCACACAGCGACGTGGGATCCGATCGACGGTCACCGATTCATCCCGTGCCGGATCGCGTCCTGGACTTTCCCGTGAGCCACCGCGATACCGCCCGCGATATCGGTCAGTGTTCTTCGATGCTGGAGGCGCAACGGGTCGTTCACTGCGCCATCGTGCAGGTGTTGCCGGTGGGGGAAGACTGGGCGCGGCTCGGTCTTCATGAGGTGCCGGTTGAACGTCCCAGTGAGCTGCGACAGCTCGTTGAGTCGTCGGTAAACGTCATCGCTGGCCACGACCCGCGCCTGGCTGAGCAGGGAATCGAACTCGTCGCCGGCGATCTCGTCCGCGTCATTCGGGTGCGATGCAGCCGAAGTCGTTGCGGTTGCGGCGAGGCGGGCCGTCGCTCGCAGCAGGTCGGCGTAGATCGCGAGCCGCAGTTTCACGAGTTGGTCTCGGCGCGCAGTCTTGCTGCGCAGCCGTTCGGTGATCCACGGTAAGAGGGCCGTGCCCACGATTCCGGCCACGCCCATCCACATGATCGCATTCACGATCAGTCTCCCGTCTCTTCCTGCTTTCGGGCCGAAGACCCACGTTCACGTCCCGCCGCGTCCGCGTTACTCATTCCCGGGCACTCTGGCGGGTGCGGTTCACGGCCGGATCTGGTTCGTCGTTGTCGCCGAAGATCGCCTTGGCCTCGAGGTACTCCACCAGGCCGAATTTGCCGAACTCCCGGCCGTTGCCTGACTGCTTGTAGCCTCCGAACGGAGCATCGAAGGCCAGCGGAGCCCCATTGAGATGAACCATTCCCGTCCTCAACTTCCGGGCGACATTCCGCGCGCGCTCCGGATCGCTCGACGAGACCATCCCGGACAGCCCATACGCGGTGTCGTTCGCGATGCGGATTGCGGCGGCCTCGTCCTCGTAGCCGATCAGCATCATGACGGGGCCGAAGATCTCCTCGCGCGCGATGGTCATATCGTTCGTCACGTCCGCGAAGACGGTGGGCCGGACGAAGTAGCCGGTGGACAGTCCCGCCGGGCGACCGACTCCACCGGCGACGAGCGTGCCGCCCTCATCGATGCCGATCTGGATCAGGCGCTGCACCTTGTCGAACTGTGCCTGTGACACCAGCGGACCCACGGTCGATCTCTCGGACTCGGGTTGTCCGACGACGATCGACGCGGCGGCGGTCTTCGCGATCGCGATCGCTTCGTCCATACGGTCCCACGGAACCAGAATGCGCGAGGCGGCATTGCAGGACTGGCCCGAATTGACCACCACGCCTACAACGTCTCGGGTGATGACCTCCTCGAAGTCCGCGTCGTCCAGCACAATGTTCGCCGACTTGCCACCGAGCTCCTGTGTGACACGTTTGACCGTTGTCGCAGCGTTCCGAGCGACCTCGACGCCGGCACGCGTCGATCCGGTGAACGAGACCATGTCGATGTCGGGGTGCCTCGACAGTGCGCCTCCGACGGTAGGTCCGTCACCCTGAACGAGGTTGAAAACTCCCGAAGGGACTCCTGCTTCGTGAAATATCTCCGCGAAGATGATCGCATTCAGTGGCGCGATCTCGGACGGCTTCAACACCATCGTGCAGCCTGCGGCCAACGCCGGCGCAACCTTCGCGGCGATCTGGTTGACGGGCCAGTTCCAGGGTGTGATGAACGCACACACGCCGACCGGCTCGCGCACCACCGTCGTCGTGCCGATCTTCTCCTCGAATTCGAACTCACGGAGCGCATCGACGGCTGTGGTGAGATGCACCAGGCCGGACGGTGCCTGAGCGGTCGTGGCCAGTGAAGTAGGTGCTCCCATCTCCTGGGTGATCGTCGATGCCAGCTCGGCCATCCGTCGCCCGTAGACCTCGATTATCTGATCCAGTAACGCAATCCGGTCGGCGCGTGTCGTCGACCCGTAACCGTCGAACGCTCTGCGGGCGGCCGTGACGGCGCAGTCGACGTCCTTTTCGTCGCCCAGCGCGATGGTGGCGACGATCTCTTCTGTCGCAGGGTTGACGACGTCGAGCGTGTCGGTCCCGATCGGGTCGATCCACTCGCCGTCGATGTAAAGCCCTGGGTGTTCTCCATGGTGGTCCTTTGGTCGGTTTCTGCAGAAGGTGAGGGGTGGGGTGGGGTAGCGCATTGGTGACCGTGCGGGTGAGCCGCGATGGCGTCCCGTGTTGTGGAGTCCTGTCCTCCCGGGGTTTGCGTCGGAGTGTTTCCGGCGTCTGAATAACAATGACTCGCCGCAGCTCTGCCGTCTGTCCGCCAACCGGGCCCCGCTGGGGGAGGAATACGTGTCCCCCAATCGGAGGACAACCGCGATGTCGGGGTCGAGCGTCAGGAATGCGAGGCGGTCGATCCAGCCCGGCTGATCGGCGAACGATGTTTCTCGAGAACGGAATTACGGTGCGCTGTTGGTTCCAGCGCCGAATGCCGGTCAGTTCCGTTCGCACGAATGATCGTCTGGGGCCAACGTCACGATGTGGGATATCGACGATCGACCGTGAAGCGAGCCCTGTGCGGCGGATGGCGCGGCGTCAACGCGACGCGCTCACCGACGAGGACCGCGCGGGCCGTCGGAGTGCGGCGGCCGCCATCGTGAGCGCCACGGCATCCTCCGCAAGCGCGGCCTGCCAGTCCGGCATCCGCCGGCCGGCCCACTGTCGCCACCACGCGCCGCCGTAGGAGCCGGCGAGGGCGCCGACGGTTCCGATGATCAGGGCCGACGCCGCGTCGGCGCGGTCGCGGCGGGCCAGCGCCGCGGCGCCTCCTCCGCCTGCGATGAGTCGTCCGGTGAGCGCGGGCTGGGAGAGGCGCGACGGTACGTTCGGGTTCTTGTCGGCGACCAGTTCGCCGCCGACGAGCGCCGTCGCACCAACGAGGCGGGACCAGTGTGCCGAGCCGGGGGCACCCGAAAGCAGTGCCGCCGCGATGCCGGTGGAACTGCGGAGACCGCTGGCCACGCCGATCACGGCCGACCGGACAGTGCTCGACCGTTCCGCCCCCGGCTCCCTGCGGTGCCCCGTCGCCTCGTCCTGTTGCCGCAGGACTGTGGTGACGGTGGCGCCGTAGACGAGATGCGGCACGAGGTCGCTGAGCCAGTCCTGAGCGGTCCACTGTCGCGGGTCGCTGATGCCGCGCATGGCGATCGGGATGTCGGTGGCTGCCATCGCGGCGAGACCGATACCGATCGTTCCGGCAGCCGGGGTCAGGCGGGCGCCGGCCCGGCGGACGAGGGCGGCGGCCACGCCGAGTCCGGTGCCGACGGCGATCCCGCCGAGCGCCCCGAACGCCGACCGCCGGGCCGCGAGCACGTCACCGCGTCCCGGTATCGCGACGCCCAGAGCGGTCGCAACGGACTCGACCGTCTTCTCCGGAACGGTGCTTGCGGGGCGGCCTCGGATCGCCATGTCCAGGTATGTGACGGCGTCGAGCATCGTGGTGCCTGCGGCACCTGCAACGATGCCGGTCGTGACAGTGTTCATCGGACTGCCTCTCTCGCGTGATTCGACGACGGGGTCGTCCTTCCCCGGAGCATCCCCCGGCGGTGTACCGGGCAAACTGGACGGGAGTGTTGGGCGCGAGGCACGGCGGTATCCGGGCAGAAGTGTGCAGGACGCGATTGCGGGCGAGGGTGACTCGTTCGGCACTGGGAAAGTAGGCCAGGAATCGCGCCGGCAATGGTGGAGTCGGGGAGCGAGGCGACGCCGGATATCTTGTGGCGCAGCCAAGCGCAGCCCCCGCCAGCGATCGGTGTCAGCTGGCAGGGGCGCTACACGGACAAACCGCGCGTAGTAACGAGCGGCGCATTAGTGATCTTCGTGAGCCGGGGCATGGAAGTCCAGAGAGTGTGATCCACGCCATTGTGCAAATTTCTTCACCTCATCATTACCGACCAGTAGGTGTAATTTCGGGGTCGTCAACGGCGCATGTGTGAATAGTTGGCGCTGCCGAGTTCCGATCGGCAAGAGTCTGCGGTACCGGCCGAAATTCTCGATTGATCAGGCGAGAATTCTACGTAATGAACCGCCGAACATGCTGTGCCACAGCATGTTCAGATGTCGCTCGGAGCTGTTCTGCGGAATCGAGCCAGGCGACGAGCTACTCGCAGGCCGTTGTCGATGATCCCGGGTGTGATGAAGAACACAACATAATTTCTCGCGAAGTGTGGTGGTCGGGAATGAGGTGTGGTTAAACCCCTGTCTGGGACCCAAAAGCGGGTATGGGTGTAGGTGATTCGGCCGTTGTGTAGGTGTCGAAGTCGGACGAGTGTGTGTGGTGCACCGTCATCGACCCGGCGGCCAGAATCTCGGCACGTGAAGGAAGAGTGTAATGGCACGGATCAGCAAGAAACTGGGGTCCGATCTACTGGAAGCGTTGCGTGTCAGTGTCGTTGGCACCATTGCGTGCGCCGGACTGGTCATGGGCGTAATTGTCCTGGCGATGTGGAACTTCCCCGTACCGGGTGTGTAGGCGCGCGTGGCTTGTGGTCGTTCGCTGGTGCCGGTCATTCGGAGTGCAACACCAGGCGGCAGTTCGGCGATATAGCTGACGGGGGTGAGCCCGTGGGTTCGGATGATCGGTGAACGGCACCTGTGACGGGCGTCGTGTGGTGCGGAAGGAACTGGAATGCTTGGGACGGGAATGGGTGCGATGGTTGGCCTACTCGTGATTGCGGTGCTGGTGGTCCCCGTCTCGTTCGGCGTGGCGGTACGGGCGGATGCGAAGGCCCGCCGCCTCTCGGAGTCGCAGGCGCTCGAAACGGACCTGGGGCGATCGGTCGCGGTCGCGGAAGTGGCGGGTCGGTGCGATCAGTGGCGGCAGCTCGCAACGCGGGCGTGGCTGATCTGCGGCGGCGCCTCGCTTGTCGCAGTAGTGATCGTGGGCGTCCTGGTCTGTATCGGGTGAGGGCGGCGCGGACCCGGGACCGCGCGATTTCTGGTTCGCTGCTGCGGCTGAGCTGTCGACATCGAGCCCGAGCCTCGCGTCGCACGGGAATCTGAAACCTCTCGGCTGCCGTGACATGCGCGTCCTGAGATCGTCCGGTAGTGCGGCGAAGCGCCCGGTGAGCCGAAGCGGCCCGGTCGGAGTGTTCTCCGCTCCGGCCGGGCCTCGCCGGGACGTGCAACAGGGCGTCGCCGCGCTCCATCGGACGATTGGATCCACGCCGGTGTGCCTGGGTGGTATGCCTGGCCAATGTCTTCCCGGGCGTTGGGGATTGCATCGGCGACCGGTACTTGGTGTGTACTGGCGCGAGGAAATGGTAGATCTGCCAGCCGGTCGCGTCGCAGCGATGTGAGCTACACCACATATGTTCTTCTCGTGGTGGCCCAACTGGATGAGTGGGGTGGTCGGTGTCGATACCCTGCCGCGGTGGCGGTGAGGGGTCCCCGATCACACTGTCTGCCATGTGAAGCCGTCGGGGTCGGTGAAGGGTTCGGCGTCGCCGCTGATGACGATCCGGTGGGCGCCCGTGCCGTCGGGGGAGACGCCGGCGTCCTTCGCGAGGGCACGGCGCCCGTAGAGCGCGAGCTTGACGTTCGGGCCGGTGGCGAACTCGACGTATTTGCGACCGAAGCTTCGTGTCACTTCCAGCCCGTGGTCGAGGTAGAACTGCTTGCTGACCTTGACGTCTTCGACGCCGAGCAACAGGACGAGGTCCTCGATGTGCCGCGTGGCCGGCCCGGTGTTCTTCTTCGACGAAGTCGCGACTTTCCAGAGCGCTCCGTCGGGGCCCTGCACGACACCGCCGTACCCCCACAAGCTCTTCTTGACCGGTTTGATTGTGGTGCCGCCATTTTCGAGGGCAGCCCCGACGTAGGCGTCGACGATGTTCGGCTGGGACACGACGAGTGAGAGGGTGTAACCGCGGAAGCCGGTGGTCGGTGCGTCCGTGTCGCGGGCACTGATGCGTTCATCTATGCCGAGTGCGGCGTGGAAGGCCTTCACCGTGGTGGGCTCGGGGGTTTCGAGGGTGAGGGATTCGATGTTCATGCCGGTGACGTTAATGCGGCCCTTGGGTAGGCGCTTCTCGATTCCTGATCAGTCTGCGCCCCGTAGTTGCATGAGCGTGAGTGCACCGAGGGTGCGCGCGAAATCCGATTTCCTAGCGCCTGCATATCGAGGTCGAGGGTGGGGGTGGCGTGCGGCTGCTCGACGAGCACGGCGCGGAGCGGGTACAACGCCGGGGGCGTCGTGGGAGTTGCCAATTGAGGGTGGCATACCGTGGCTGGTCTGGCTTCTGGACTTGGTGATCACGGCTCCTGACGCCGCTGCAGGCCGACCACATGGTTCGACCTGAAAGGGTGAGATAGGCGGCGCGATCGTCACGGAGGACATTGCGCCTGTCAACTGCTGCCGAATGGTCCGGGAGGCGGCTCGACGGGGTAGGCCGCGACCTCCATGCTCACCGAGTACTCGCCCGACCAGGACGGCTGCGTGGGTGCCGCCCCCGCGGGCATGGCCCCGACAGCTGTCCCGGACGCGATCAACCCGGCTAGCAGCAATGACTTGCGCATGACGAGATTGAATCACAGGCTTCGGCGGTGTACGGGGCGTATGGGCCGGCCGACGCGAACGTCTGCTGACACACTGACACCCTGGACACGCAGAAAGCAACCGGCGCTCGGGCGCGGTGAGCGCGGTCGTGGAGACGGCGTGTTCCGCCCGTCGGGGTGGGCGGGCGAATCTTGTGCGCGCCGGCCCGTGTCGGCGAGGATGGGTCCGATCCCTGACGTGCGAAGAGGAGTCGGCGCGATGACGAAGTACCTGATCTCGTTCCCGAGTGGTGCCATGGACTTTCCCGACGAGGATCTGCAGGCAGCGTCGGATGCGTCGCATGCGGTGGTGGAGGAGGCGAAGGACGCCGGCGTCTGGGTATTCGGCGGTGGAATCGACGAGAGCGTTCCGCCTGTCCTGGTCGATGGGGATGGCACGGTGACGGAGGGCACGTACCCGCAGACGAAGCAGCTCGAAGGCGGCTACACGATATTGGAGTTACCCTCCCGCGAGTCGGCACTGGAATGGGCTGCGAAGATCGCGGTTGCCTGCCGGTGTGCGCAGGAGGTGCGTGCGTTCCATTACGATCCCGCCAGCTGACGGGGTTCGACCTCCCAGGCAATCGCATTCGGCTTCGGCCAGATCCCCTTCCCGCCCCACCATCCACCGGGGCAAGACCCGCACCGCCGCCATGTGCACCGCGACCGGCTCGCTCGGGGCGTTCAATCTGTTCACGTCGACTGCCGGGGCCAGGTCCATCACTCGCCGTGAGCCGTGTAGCGCTCCTTTTGCTCGTGGCCGAACTCGATCGGCCGGCTGTGGATTCCTGCGGGGGTGAGCGATCTGGTCGTCACGCTCGGGGAGCGTCGTGGCCACATCCGGTTCCTCTCGACGGGTCTCCCTTGTCCGCGAGCACCCGATGCGGGCACGTTCTCGGACGTCGTCGTCCGGATCGAAGTCGACCGCAAGCGCAAACATGCTGAACTCTCGGCGGAACGCTCATCGAATTCGCCTGCAGGTGAGCGCCATTCGGGGGGATGCTACCGAGCAGGAGATCCTCGACCTCGACTTTCCTCGCCGTCGCGCGGCACCCAGGACGCGTCGGCCGGGATCTGATTCACGGGCCGGCCACTGAATGGGAGATCCAGATTGCCCTCATTCGTGCAACTGGCTGCGCGAGTACAGGATCGACCACGTCGCACATCTCGGACCGTCCGCAGTCACTGGAATCGCAAACCTACTCGGACTCGACACCGAGACCATCGATCAGGCTGTCGGGAGGCCAAGGTGGTACTGACGATCCCTGGGTAGTCGTCGGCGACAAGCCTAACGTGGAGCTATGGAACTTGGACTGCACATCGCCGACTTCACCTTTCCGGACGGCCCGTCGACCCTCGCGCACGACTTGTCTCGCATTGCCGTCACCGCCGAGGACGTGGGTTTCGCCAAGATCAGCGTCATGGATCATCTCTGGCAGATCGAACCGGTGGGACCGATCGACACCGAGATGCTCGAGGCCTACACCACTCTCGGTTATCTCGCTGCCGTCACGAAGAAGGTGGACTTGCTGGCCTGGGTCACCGCGACTGTCTACCGCGAGCCAGGCCTTCTTGCCAAGGCCGTGACCACGCTCGACGTCCTGTCCAAGGGTCGTGCCTACCTGGGAATCGGCGCCGCCTGGAACGAGGACGAGAGTGTGGGACTCGGACTCCACTTCCCGCCCACGGCCGAACGCTTCGAACGGTTGGAGGAAACACTGCAGATCTGCCTGCAGATGTGGAGCGAGAACGACGGGCCGTTCGAGGGGACGCACTACCAGCTCGGCCGCACGATGAACGTGCCGCAGTCGCTCCGGCGCCCACACCCGCCCATTCTGATCGGCGGTGGGGGTGAGAAGAAGACGCTTCGGCTGGTCGCGCAGTACGCGCAGGCCTGCAACCTGTTCGGCGGACCCGAGGTCGAGCACAAGCTGGAGGTGTTGAAGAGCCACTGCGACGCTCTCGGAACCGACTACGACGCCATCGAGAAGACCGTGATGTTCCCACTCGACCCGGGTGCGGGTGGACAGAACGTGGACAGCCTTCTGGGTCAACTCGAGGACTTGTCGAAGCTGGGAGTCACCCACGTTCACGGATGGGTCCCGCAAGTCGCGTCGATCACGCCCCTCGAGATCTTGGGCGAGCGCGTGGTTCCGGTGATCGCGGACTGGTGATCCCTCCGACGCACGGATCGCTGGATCGGTCGCCCGCGGTAGCGCCCGCCAGGCCTCGGTGGAGTGCATGGTGGCGAAGCTTCGGCGAGGCCGATGGTGGACGGAAACTGGACGGCGAGGGGCGCAGCCTGGTCCCGGTGAACGCGACCGATGCGCGTGTGAACCGCGGAGTGTTCGCATGGTGAACCAAAGTGGTCGAAGTGAATCAAAATCGGGCGCTTGAATATGCTCTGATGATGTCGCACCTAACCTGGACTCGACGCGAGACCGATAGCCTCACGAGGAGCCTATCGACCTCGGAACGAACTGACGCGGGAGAACAACCATGAGCGCCGATAAGCATCCAACCATCATCTACACGCTGACCGACGAGGCGCCGTTACTCGCCACCTACGCGTTCCTGCCGATCGTGCGCACCTTCGCCGGTGCCGCGGGCATCGAGGTCGAGTCCAGCGACATTTCGGTACCGGCGCGGATCCTGGCCGAGTTCCCCGACCGCCTCACCGAAGAGCAGCGCGTCCCGGACAACTTGGCCGAGCTGGGTCGGCTGACGCAACTGCCCGAGACCAACATCATCAAGCTGCCGAACATCAGCGCGTCTGTGCCGCAGCTCCTGGCCGCCATCAAGGAACTGCAGGGCAAGGGCTACCGGATTCCGGACTTTCCGGAAGCCCCCAAGACCGACGAGGAACGCGATATCCGGCAGCGCTACGGCAGGATCCTCGGGAGTGCGGTCAACCCGGTCCTGCGTGAGGGCAACTCCGACCGTCGCGCACCCCGGGCCGTGAAGGAGTACGTCCGCAAGCACCCGCACAGCATGGGTGAGTGGTCGATGGCCTCGCGCAGTCACGTCGCGCACATGCGGCACGGCGACTTCTACCACGGCGAGAAGTCGATGACACTGGACCGGCAGCGCACGGTCCGGATGGAGTTGGTGACCGACGGCGGCGAGACGATCGTCCTCAAGGAGGGGCTGACCCTGGGCGAGGGCGACATCATGGACAGCATGTTCATGAGCAAGAAGGCCTTGCTCGACTTCTACGAGGAGCAGATGGAGGATGCGCGCAAGACGGGCGTGATGTTCTCCCTCCACGTCAAGGCTACGATGATGAAGGTCTCGCACCCCATCGTCTTCGGCCACGCGGTGAAGACCTTCTACAAGGACGCCTTCGCCAAGCACCAGAAGCTGTTCGACGAACTGGGCGTCAACGTCAACAACGGCCTCGTCGACCTCTACGACAAGATCGAGACGCTGCCGAGCACGCAGCGCGAGGAGATCATTCAGGACCTGCACGACTGCCATGAGCACCGTCCCGAGTTGGCCATGGTCGACTCCGCCCGCGGCATCTCGAACTTCCATTCGCCCAGCGACGTCATAGTGGACGCCTCGATGCCCGCGATGATCCGCTCGGGCGGCATGATGTACGGCGCCGATGGGCGACTCAAGGACGCCAAGGCGGTGATGCCGGAATCCACTTTCGCGCGCATCTACCAGGAGATCATCAACTTCTGTAAGACCAACGGCGCGTTCGACCCGACGACCATGGGCACTGTCCCCAACGTCGGGCTCATGGCGCAGAAGGCCGAGGAGTACGGCTCGCACGACAAGACCTTCGAGATTCCGGAGGACGGCGACGCCAACTTCGTGGATGTCGAGACCGGTGAGGTGCTGCTCACCCAGCACGTCGAGGCTGGTGACATCTGGCGCATGTGCACCGTCAAGGACGCGCCGATCCGCGACTGGGTCAAGCTCGCGGTCACCCGGGCACGCAACTCCGGCATGCCGGTGCTGTTCTGGCTGGACCCGTACCGCCCGCACGAGAACGAGCTGATCAAGAAGGTCGAGCTGTACCTGCAGGATCATGACACCGAGGGCCTCGACATCCAGATCATGTCGCAGGTGCGCTCGATGCGTTACACGCTGGAGCGGCTGATCCGCGGCATGGACACCATCGCCGCGACCGGCAACATCCTGCGTGACTACCTCACCGACCTGTTCCCGATCCTGGAACTCGGCACCAGCGCCAAGATGCTGTCGATCGTGCCGCTGATGGCCGGCGGTGGCATGTACGAGACGGGCGCCGGTGGGTCGGCGCCCAAGCACGTCAAGCAGCTGGTGGAGGAGAATCACCTGCGATGGGATTCACTCGGTGAGTTCCTGGCATTGGCCGTCAGCCTGGAAGATCTCGGCATCAAGACCGGCAACGAGCACGCCAAGATCCTGGCCAAGACGCTCGACGCGGCGACCGGCAAGCTGCTGGACGAGAATAAGAACCCGTCGCGCAAGACCGGCGAGCTCGACAACCGGGGCAGCCAGTTCTACCTCGCGTTGTACTGGGCACAGGAACTCGCCGCGCAGACCGAGGACAAGGAATTGGCGGAACGTTTCGCCACGCTTGCCGAGGCGTTGACCGAAAACGAGGAGACCATCGTGCGGGAGCTCATCGAGGTTCAGGGCTCGCCGGTCGACATCGGCGGCTACTACCAGCCGGACAGCGAGAAGGCCGACGCCGTGATGAGGCCGAGCAAGACTTTGAACACCACGCTGGCGGCCGCGCAACAGTGAGCCCGAACCACTGAATCGCCGGTTCGTGAACTGTGCACGGGTCGAACACTGGTGCGGGGCAGGGTCCTGGCCCTTGTGGGTCAGGGCCGCCCCTCCAGCGACCCCGTGACCGCCAGGTCGTCGAGCAGCCCCAAAAATGCTCGGGCACAGGGGAGGTCGGCAGTGGCCCCCGCCACGGTGGGCCAGTCGACCTGCTCGCGCAAAGCGCGGGCGACCGGCAGCATCGGCACGAAATCACACCGATGGGAACCGAGACGACGGAGTTTGTCGATCATCAGATCGGTTCCGCTGAGGACAGGCGCCCAGAGCTGCCCGATCCGCATCGTCTCGGCCCGTGCGAGGAGTCCCTCCCCGGTCCCAGTGGTACCGGCCGGATACAGCAGGGTGACCCGGAGATCACCGCCGACGACCTGCCGTGACCCGAGGCGGGAGGAAGCGATGGACCGCATCCCACCCGCAGCCAACGCGGTCCGTGCCTCGGTCAGGTGTTCGTCCGAGGCGATGATGGTCACCTGGTGCTCGGCTGGCGGTCCGCCGCGGGCGTAGACGGCACAGTCCCCGCCGACCGCGAACGGCACGTCAGCGGCCGAGAGGATGGTCACTGCCCGACCCAGCGTCCGCATCAGCTGGGCTTCGCGGGCCGCGACTATTCGAACGGTGGGGTAATCCTCCGTCCGCGGAGAACAATGGCGCGGCAGGTGCTCGGTGGTCATGACCGGTGGGTACCCGGCGTGTGCGGACCTCAACCGTGCGATGGGCCCTCTCGCTTCACGGAGTGCGGCCACAGGCGGTTGATCGCGGGACCTTCGTCAGGGGTGCCGAATACGGGTCTGCCAGCGTGTCTTCGCCCGTGGCGACTCTTGCAGCAGAAATCGACCGATGGGCATTCTTTTGGCGGTCTCATCGAAATGGTGGACTCCGGTGTAGTCGACTGACCGCCGTCGGTCTGCGCAGCCGCGATAGACGTGCTGGCGGCGTCAATGTCTCATTGGCTCTGTACAATTCGGAGGTACCCGATGGTGCTGGAATCGGGACGGATCCGCGGTAGGCAGGAATGGGGTCACACAGCGCGGGTTTTCCTGGAGACTCGCGGGTTTTCCTGGAGACTGATGAGTTATGACCGATCAGCTGCATGCCGACCTCACAGAACGTCTGGGCCGGGCAGTCGCCCGTGCCGCCATGGATGGTGATCCCCTGTTCGGTACCGTCGAGATCACCATCGCCGAGCTTGCTGAGCTGCTCGAAAGCCGAACCTCTCCCGGCGAGTGACCGGGGGATGTCTGGTCAGGGTTGTCACCGGTTCGTCGCGCATACACTAGGGCGATGACCGATTCGTCAGCGCCGGTGGCTCCGTTCGGGCGCGTTCTCACCGCGATGGCTACGGCGTTCACCGTGGATGGCGAGATCGATGAGGAGGCGACAGCTCGGATCGCCGTACATCTGGTCGATCATGGGCACGACGGGCTTGTCGTCTCGGGGACGACCGGTGAGGCGGCCACGACTACCACCGCCGAGGACGGTCGGATCTTGCGAGTGGTCAAGGATGCGGTGGGCGGCCGCGCGAAGATCGTTGCCGGGGTGGGAACGAATGACACGCGGCACACACTCGAATTGGCGAGGCAGGCTGTCATGCTCGGAGCTGACGGGTTGCTGCTCGTGACGCCGTATTACAACAAGCCGAGCCAGGGGGGTGTACTGCAGCACTTTCGGTACGTCGTGGAGGCAGTCGATGCTCCAGTCATGGTCTACGACATTCCCGGCCGGGCCGGTACCAAGCTGGCGCCGTCGACGTTCGAGACGATGGCGGAGTGGCCGTCCGTGGTGGCGGTCAAGGATGCCGCCGGAGATCCCACTCAGGCGATCATGTTGCGCGAATTGGGCTATGCGGTCTACTCGGGAGACGACAGTCTCACTCTGGGTTTCCTGGCGTATGGGGCGTGCGGGGTTGTCTCTGTTCTCGGTCACGTGGCAGGTGACGAGATCCGCACGATGATTGACGCCTTCTTGTCGGGGGATGTCGGAACCGCACGGGAGATCAATGCCCGCCTGCAGCCGGCGTTGCATGCGGTCATGGGTGTCCCCAATTACGGCGCGACGACGGTCAAGGGGGCACTGCAGTTGCTCGGAGTGCTGCAGAACAGAACTGTGCGGTCCCCGCTACTTGCCCTCGACGACGGCGAGTACGAGGCGTTGCGGACGGGGCTGCTCGCTTCGGGGTTGCTGCACTGACCGAGCTGAGCATGCACTCAAAGCTGTCGACGCCGACGTTCCCGCCACACATGCTGCTACCTGGCCCCAGCGCACGGGTCGCCATGGTTGTCAGGTGCCGGAGGCGGCACCGGTGGTGATTGGTTGCCTGAGGATCGTGCGTTGCTTCTCGGGCGTGATCCTGCGGAAGTCGTTGAGGTAGATCTCGTGGTGCTTGCCGGACACACACAGTCTGTTGCTGGGGATGAACTCGTCGTGCAGTTGTGCGAGCACGCCTGCTTCGTCGTCGAACGAGCCGGCGTGCAGTGTCTGCACGCACCGCCCTTCGCTCAGCGCCTCGAGTCGGACGTCGTCCAGACGTATCGGGCGGTTCTTGGCACCGGCCTGTTCGACCGCGGTGGTGAACATGGCGTGTTCGACCCAGTTCGGGGTCATGATCATCATCGTCCAGTCCCATCGCGACTTGTCCCGCACCGTTGTGAAGGAGTCCATGTCGTCTGCCCACCACAAGCCCTCCAGCGGAGGAACGACATAGTCGCGGCCGAGCTCGCGCTTGCTGGCGAACTTCAATTTGTACGCGAGGGGGTAGAGCGCTTCGACGGCGTCGCTGAATGCCGGTGAGGTGTTGGGGTCGCCGTGACCGTCGATCATGAGGTACTGCATGTCGGGCACATCGACGATCCTGAACTCGCCTCGTGGGGCCTGGTAGGCGGCGAGGGTTTTCTTGAAGTCGGTCTTGTCCGTCATCGGGCACCTGGACTCGCGTAGCGAGCCATACCTTTCTGCCTCCACGAGGCTCGACGATTATGAGAACTGTGGGGGTGCGGTTCCGTCTCGGCCGCCACGAGGTGGAGTCCGCGGCGGCCGAGGATCCGCGAGCACCTTCGGGGTACGGGCCGGAGGAGGATCTCGAGGTCAGTCAGTAAGGGTGGGCGGCGCAGTGAGGAACGGGCGCACTTCGAGCCACTCATGGATCGGTTTCCCTCCCGCCCCCGGAGCGGCGGAGAGCTCACCTGCCAGCTCGATGGCGCGGTCGTAGCTGTCGACGTCGATCATCATCCAGCCGGCGATGAGGTCCTTGGTCTCGGCAAAGGGGCCGTCGGTGACCGGTGGGCGACCCTCGCCGTCGTAGCGGACGAACACCCCGTCGGGGGCGAGCGCTTGACCGTCGACGAACTCGCCGGTGCCTTCGAGTCGGTCTGCGAAGTCTTGCATGTACTGGACGTGGGCCGAGATCTCTTCCGGCGTCCACTGGTCCATCGGCACTTCGTTGACCGCAGCAGGGGCGCCGCGGTAGTGCTTGAGCAGAAGATACTTGGCCATTGTGGTTCTCCTCGGTGATGGTGCGGCCCATTGTGGTCGCGTTCATTGTGGAGACGGAGCCAGTCAGGATTTCTCGACACGCCGCCGAAGAATTTCTTGGGGTCTCGTCCGAACCGGGTGCGGGGGCTGGTAGTTGCGGTGTCCGGGCGCGTTGTGCACAGCGCTCGCGACGCAGCACCTCACAGTGTCGGCCGATCGAGCGGACGTAGCAGGGGATCGAGCGCGCCGGCGTCCCGTAGCCGGCCGTATACGCGAACAACCGTGTCGACGTCGCCCGGTGCTGCAATGTGCAGAAGCCGGCCGCTGCTCAGCGTGTCCTGACGGACCGCCTCCGGGCCGTCGGGCACCAGGACTGCGCGGGCCGCGGACAGATAGCCGAACCGGCCGACGACCGGATCGCCGACGGTGAAGCCGGCGTCGTCTTCGAGGGCATCGAGAATGTCGTCGTCGCTCACGTCACCGAAATCCGGTTCCCACACCGACGCAAGCGTTGCGAGCAGTTCGGATTCGGGGACGACGGCGCCGTCGGGCGCATCGACCGTCATCACCAGCGACTGCAGGAGAAACTGCGGGGCACCACCCGCCACGCCGGACAGTTCCACTGCCCACCCGTCCGCACCCGCGTGCATCAGTCGTAATCCGGTCCCCGTCAGGTCCGACCACGCTTCCGCGCCCTGAGCGTCCAGGAGTACCGCTGTCAACTCGTCCGGCGCACAGGCGGTGTCCGGTCCCGACGCGTGAACCTGCCGCCACTCGCCTCGCGCCGGTGGCGCAGCCGCCGGCAGCAGTTCCGTGACGTGCTCCAACGTCTGCCGCCACTGTCCTGCCAGCGTTTCGACCGGCTCCGGCCGCAGTCCCCAGAAGGCCCGCACGACGCGTCGCATTCGAATATGTCCTCCCTCGCGATCCCTACGATCGTCCGTGCGTCCCCGGGCGGGATCAGGGTCCGCAACGAACCGTGGAGCACCTGATTCTGTCATCAGATGCGTCCTGCCAACTGGAAAGGAAGCATCGATTCCCGGATGCTGGTGACCATTCGGCGATCCCCTCAGCTGGGGCAGGCTTCAGGGTGAGGTGACACCCAACATGCCGTGACCTGCGGCAATGTAGAGGCCGCGGTGACCGGGAACCGGGCCGATGGACGGCAGGCTGTCGGGCGTGGCCGGTCGCAAACCGGTACGGGCTCAGTGCTCCGATGATCGGCAACTGGATGCCCAGGGGAGTGAGAAGCGCGTTTGTCGCGGCACCGAGCGCGATGACCGCGTGGTCGTTGTCCAAGGAGTGGTCCGGCGTTTGTATCGACCACTTCGCGCCTGCGGGAGTGACGGTCTCCACGGCAGTGTGCTGGAGGACGATGACGCCCATGTCGGTGACCTTCTCGAGCAGACCTTGGAGCAAGGATTACCGGTTGACGTGTCGGTCGATCGAGGTGTGGGCGGCGACCTGCACCCCGGGGCCGACGGCAGTACCACGTTGACGTGCTTCGTCACCGGACAGGTATTCGATGCTGCCCGGGAAGCCCAGTCCTTTCGCCTCACTTCGGCGTGATGGTCTCAGGTACGGAGCTGCTCTCGCCGCGGCCGACGATGAGCGCGATGCATGCTGAGGCGGCCGAGGCTGGGCCCGGACCCGCGCGTACCCAATTCCAGCGATACCAGTCGGTCAGGGTTGTGTGCACCGCCTCGGGTGGGAAAGCAGGGTCGAACAATGGCGAGGTTCGCGTCCACGAAGTAGATCGGGAGGACCAACAGGGTCCCGACCATGCCTACGGTCGCCAGAGTCCAGGCGCGGCGCCCGGGTCGATGACTCTCGACGGCGGAGTAAGTGGTGATGGCGACCATCACTGTCGAGGCGAGGTCGAAGGGGAACACCGCCGCTCCGGTGACGGGGCCATAGACCGCGAAGTGGTGCAGGAAGTCCGCTGGTTCCATGGCAGCCAGGTCGGGACGATCACGGTTTGGCTGAGCAGGGCGCCGCCGGCGAAGGCCGCGGTGGTGGCTACCGCGGCGGTGTCGATGGTACGGGCCGCGCGCCCGGAAGGCGCTGGTCCGCGAGGAGGAGTGATCCACTGAGGGGTCAGGGCCATTGGGCGACTCCATATCTCGTGCCCTCGATGGACCGGTCGGCGCTGGTGGTTGACGATTGGTTTTGATGAACGAGTGGTTCTAAAATGTGGCGAATGCCCGTGCGAGTACGCCGTCACGGTCGGCGGCGGGAATCACGGATCGGGGGAATCGCCGTGGTTCGCGCAGTAGACTGACGGTCCCCGACGAGGAGGGTCCGATTGCTGATCTTCGGCGAGCCGTACGAGGCGAGTAACGGCATGGTGATCATTACTGTGTCGCGGACAGGCTGGGGTCATCGGGCTGAGCGCCCGGTTGGCATCTACACAGTCGGTGCGGAGGGTGTTACCTGGACGCCTGCCGTCGATGCGAGCTGGCACGCGTTGATCGGGGTCTGCACGGGTTTCGCGGCGGCCGTAATCGGTACGATCGCGGTTTTGCGGCGTCCTCCATGGCCGGAGATGACCGAGCGGGTGATGACCGCGCTTGCGCAGGCGCGGATTGCTGAAAGCCGACATCGGTAGGACATCGATCCGCTCGCCGCACTCCTCCGCGCTGATTGCGATGCAGGTGGGCTGGTGCCGCGCATTGGTGGTCGCGCGTCGGACGGGGGTAAGGATCTTCCGTCCCAACCAAGTCGAACGCTCCGGCCGGGGTCCACGGCGACGAATTCACGTATTCTGAATGCAGATTCGCCAGGTGCAAGGATGTCGGGTGCCTCGAAGCGGCATCCCAGGCCCGCGCCTCGGCGGAGCTGGATCCGGTATTACGCAGAGGGCATCCGGACCGAAACCGCATGGGCGCCCGCATCTATCAGCGCAGTGCGTCCTCTAGCAGGAACAGGGCATGGACGGTAGTCGCCTCCACCACGTCGCCGGGATCTCCATCGAAGTGCCGCAGCTCGGTGCGAGCGGAACCGTCGGCGAAGACCCCGAACCACACTGTCCCCGGTGGTTGTCCGTCCTGAGATTGGGGCCCGCCGGCACCGGTGACCGCCACCGCGAGATCCGCGCCGAGCAACTCGGCTACTGATGTCACCATCGCGCGGGCACTGAGTTCGCTGACTACCGGGCCGTCGGGAACCTGCAGCAATCCATGTTTCACCGAGCTGGCATAGGCCACGATGCTGCCTCGATACCACTCTGACGACGACGGCGCGGCACCGAGAACGGCGGAAATTCTCCCGCCAGTCAAGGATTCCGCTGTGGCAATGGTGAGTTTCCGATCGCGCGCAGCCACAGAGATCCGTTCCGCACGCTCGTCACACCTACTCATACGCCGCGCACCGCCCGGCCGATGCGGTGAGGTCCAGAGACACTCGCCCTTGCCGCCGCGAGCACAATCACCAACAACATCACATTGATCATCTGGCCTCCATCTCGTGCTTCGAGTAGAACTCGTTGCCGACTCTTCCGGACCTGTAATTCCCGCGAGTGGTGCACCGCTCGCCTTTGACAGATGAACCGGCGCCGGTAATTCTCGGCGGCGCGCCGGCTACGGGCTGAACCGGGGAGCCTGGTCGTCGTTGCGTCCGGACACGACGACCTGGGTACCGAAATACCCCACGAAGAGTAGGCGTAATCCCCGGATCGCAATCGCCCTACACGCGAGTGCCAATTCGGGAGAACCGCTACCGCGACACCCGACGATGAGCGAGCGCGGGGTGCGGACTGGGACTCCACGAGCTCGTGTCGACGACGACTCGCGGAGTCTCGGCTCGGCGCGACGTGCAGAAAGGAATTCGGGCCGGCGCGTTCACGGACTGGACGCGAGGTACCCCCTCAATGCCGCGACAGCCACCGAGGGGTGCTACCAATCCGGTCAACACACCGCGCGTGCTTACTCTTACCCACCGACCAGGAGCGCAGGGCCTCACTGGGTGTCGACCTCCGGGGCGGGCATGTACAGGTCAGAGGTTGTGAAGAGCCGCGGCGAGGAAGACGAGGCCGGCGGCGATTCCGAAAGCCCCGGTGAGGATGCCGAGGAGCGCTTCCAGTCCCTTGGGCTCGTTCCCTTCGACGGCGGGGTGCCGGTAGGCGGCGATTCCGGCCGCGATGGCGCCGGCACCGAGCAGGATGCCGAACCCGAACATCCAGAACATCACGATCGACAGCGAGCCCAGCATGAACGAGAGGTCGGTGCAGTATTCACCGAGAAGACGGGGCGGCCTGGGCCAGGATGAGCGTGGCACGGATTTGTGGGGATCGTGTCGGAGCCCGGTCGTGGTGGCCGTCATCTTTCAGGTCCTCAGAGTGTATGCAGTGGGGATCGGATATGTTTGTCCTGCACCAGGTCCGGTCCAGCGGTGGCGGTGCACCGCTGAACCGAACTGGCGTGCGTGGTGCGCGGGTCAGGCTTCGATGGGGGTGCGGTCACCGCACGCCACGGGTGAGCCGCCGCGGGTGATCTCGATGCGCCGCGGCTTCGCTCGTTCGGTGACCGGCAGAATCACGCTGAGAACACCGTTGTCGTAACTGGCCGAAATACGGTCGACGTCGATGTTCTCTCCGAGCGACACCTGGCGCCGGTAGCGGCCGCTGAATCGCTCCGATGTCAACCACTGCACACCATCGTCTGGCTGGCTTCGATGGGCGGTCAGGGTCAATACCCCGGCATCGACATCGATGTCGATCGAGCCGGGGTCCATGCCGGGCAGATCGGCGTGCAGGACGTAGTGGTCGTCGACTTTGTACAGGTCCATCGGCATGAACCGCGGACGACGCGACGATCCGGTATGAGCGCCCAGCAACGACTGGGTCATCGAGTCGATGTCGGTGAAGGGATCGAAACGCAGCACAGCAACACACCTCCCATGATCAGTTAAGTGGTCCGCCACCTCGGCGAAGCCTCGATCACTGTGCGAAAGCAATTTAGCACTCGGTCGCTCCGAGTGCCAGAGCTGATGGTGGTGTTTCGTTCTCCTCCTCTTAGTCGTACCCCCGCTACTCGGTGGTTACCGACGAGGAGGGGTCGTCGGCGGGGTGGCGGCCCGGCCGTTTCGAATGGGGGTCATGCTTCGGCGAGGGGAGGGGCGTCCATCGGCCGTGGTGGGTTATCGAGCCCAAGCTCGCGGCCGCGTCGGTGCCGTCCGGCCTCGTCAAATTGGGGCCACGCGGTGCCCGGATCGAGGCCGGGTGCTTCGATCCGGCCTCGACAGCATCGACGGTGTAAACCGTGGGCTCTAGGTCTACTGACCCTTGATGGATCGGCGGCACGTTCCTCGCCGACCGGTATGTCGCGCGGTCGAACCTGGCCCTTCCGGGAGAGTGTACCGATTCTCATCGTCGGTCGATCACCTGCTGAGCGATCGCACTCACGCGGCGTGGGTGGCGAGAACTTCGCCCGCGGCTTCCTCTTCGGAGCCGAACGCGTGCGCAGAGAAAGCAGATAGGTTGAGTGCCCCATCTTTCCGTCGACGGTATACAGCTGAAAGGACATCGAACTGGGAATCCCCACATCGACTGCGGCCGCCGCGAACTGCGGTCAACGCGGTTCCGAACGAAGATCGTCGCTTCGCACCAAGGGATTGTTGAGCGCCGCCGCCACACACACGGTCCCTGTCCGAGTTGATGCTGTGCATGGTCGAATTTGTTGAAGTAGTGGGGAGGTGGGCGCGACGGTCTCGAACCTCTTGCCGGAGACGAGCAGAATGCCCGCGCACGCCTTCGGCGGCATCAGCTCGACAACCTCGTCGGTGACAGCGCGCAGCCGTTCGTCGAGGGAGCGTGGGCCGGAGAGACTGCGGGCAAATTCGGCCATGGCGCGGCTGAGATCCCGGGCACCGGAATCGCTGGTCTTCGGCGGGGAGGGAAGCGTCCGGTGACGCGCAGGAGCCGGCCGGGCAACAACTACACCCTCCGGTGCCAGGCGAGACGTTCTCCTGGAGCAGATTTGGGCTGGAGTGAGGGCTCTCACCTGGTTCCTCACGCAGACGGTGCGCCCCACGAGAGTTGCCTACCGAAGGGGTGTTGCGCCCCGGGTTCAGCCGAGACTCTCGGTGACCCGATCGGCTCTTCTGGCGGGTTAGCGTGTGCGGCTTCGAGGGGGTGGGATCATCCCGTGAAGCCGACGGTGGGCGTGGCGGTGGGTTTGCTTCCTGGGAGATGCGCGTTACCGTGGAGCAGAGGTTGAGTTCACAGCCCGGCAGACAGTGTCCGTCACCGGCTACGATTCTCGGCCTTTTTCTTTTTGGGGTCTTTCGGGCCGGTCCCACCCCGGAGGAACCTCATGACCTATTTCCGTGCCGTTGTCGACTTTCCGGAACAGGTGCAGGCCTGGTTAGCGGACACCTGCCGATGGAACACCACCGCCGCCGGGGCCACCGAGTTCCGGATCGAGATCGACGATCCCCCCGGCGGCCCGGTCGCGATCAGGATGGCCGGGAACGTGGACGCCGGCACCGTGCCGGTGCAGTACGGCCTGTCTCGGCGAATCGGTGCTGACCGGTCACAATGTCGTCGTCGACCTGCGAGATGTTCCTTTTCTCGGCTGCCCAGGCGTCGCCGCATTGCACCGCACCGTCACCGATCTGTCGGCGCAGCGGTGCCGCCTGACCGTTGCCGCATCCGCCGATGTGCACTCGATTCTGGACCGAATCGGCATCGGTGCAGCGGTGCCCTGCTTCGGCATCGTCGCCAACGCATTCCACGCCGCCCGCTCACCCCAGACCTCCGCCGGCAGCGAGGATCCGACCTTCACGATCCTCGACCGCTCGGGCCAGCGAACTGCTCTCGCGGAGTCCACGCCGTGGGTCCCGGTTGTCCCGGAGGGCAGAGCGTTGCCCGATGACAGCGCCGTGTCGATGCACTGTGTCTGCCGCCGGATGGTCATCGGCCCGGTGACTGTCGCCGGCGGTACCGCCGGCAGCGGGCAACCGACTTTGCGTCAGCCCAAGGGTCCGGACCCGTTGTGTGGCAACCGGTGCGCGGGACCACCAGGGCGGCGATGGCAGCGGAAACGACGGAGTTGACAGCGCTGAGCCGGATGGTGGCCTTCGGATTGCGGTGGTGCGCCATAGCAGTCGCCCTGCCGGGGTCATCACGGCCGATTTCGGGATGGACAACGTGGCGTTTCTCCGGAAGCTGGTCGCATACCTCGAGATCGCTGCGCCGGCACCCCTGCGGCCGGATCTGGTCGATCGGACGTCGCTCGTCGCCCGTCGACGGCTCTGGCTGGGCACCTGGCCAAGCATGAGTAGACCGATTGGGATTTTATGTTGGTCGTGTTGTGCGCCGGGCATTGTTTCCAGTCTCCGGCGCAAGGACTCGCCGCGGACCAGACCCACCGACCGTCATCGCGGAGATGTGGCGCATCGTGGGGTCCTGCCGGGAGGTCGAGTCGTCGTTCCTCTCCCCGGAGAGGGCGCGTGGCCGGGACCGGGCGCGGCACGAAACGCACGCCCAAAAAGTCTGCCAGGCCACCCGTAATTACAAGTGGCACGTCTGCCGCGCAGGACCGAACCGAAATGAGTGACACCGAGCCGATGACTTCTGAACCTGCTGAGTGTTCGACATGAGATGGTTTCTTTCCGCGCAGACCGATATTCAGACGAAGCGATCAAGTGCGGGCGGCTGGGCTAGGTGGTTGCGCAGTGTCCTGCAGCCGCCGGGCTTGGTGTCGGCCGTCAAGTGCACTGTGGCAGTGCTTATCGCGTGGTGGGTGGCCGATCGAGTGCTGCAGAGTCCCGAGGCCTTCCTCGCGCCCTACGCCGCCCTGTTCATCATCGGCACCACGGTCCGCAGCTCGGTCACCGCTGCCGCACGTCAGGTCACGGTCGTAGTGCTCGGTGTGCTTGTGGCCGCGCTGGCGGCACGAACCTTGCCCGAACTCGCCGCCATCGCAGGTGCGGTCGCAGTCGGTACGATCCTCGGCCGCAGCCGGTGGTTGGCACCGGACGGAATGTGGGTGGCGATCACCGCGCTGCTGGTGTTGCTGTACGGCACGGCAACAAATCCCACCCTGGTGTTTCATCGTGTCCTCGATGTCACAGTGGGTGTGCTGGTCGGTGTGGCGGTCAACGCTCTCGTCCTGCCTCCCGACAGGCTCTCCACGGCGCGTGATCTGATTCTGCAACGTGCCGAGGAACTCTCCGCCCTGCTCGCCGATCTTGCCCACGGACTACGGTCCGGGCGCCACGATAGTGATATAGGGCGGCAACGGGTGTGGGATCTGCACAAGTCGACCGGCGCCGGCGCTGCTCTGAGCGAGGGTCGGGAAAGCTTGCGAGGCAACATGCGCAGCGTCGGCTGGGCCAGAGTCGGCGGATCTCGGGTGTACCAGCCGATAGCTACGATTCTCGACGACACATTGCTGCAGGTGTCAGTGCTGGAGATCGCAGTCGAGGCACTCACCGCCTCGGACGATCAGTTGGAAGATCCCGATCAGCTTCGGTGCGAAGCAGCGGGGCTGATCGAAGCGTTTTCCGCCGCATTCGACAAACTCACGTGGGACCCTGCCCACCATCGAGAGCCCTATCTTCACGTCGTGCATACCGCTCTGCCTGATGCCCGCTCGCGCCTCGAGTCCTTCAGGGAGACAGTCCAACGGCATCAACCCTCATCCGGTGCGTTGCAGGCCATCTCGTTGGCGGCGGATGGATTGTGGGCCGCACTGACCGTGCTGGACAATTTCGACGAGCGCTGAGAGCGTCATGAGTATCCAGGTGCAGATCTGTCACTTCAACCGCAGCGGCGGATCAGCGGATGGGAGTCGCTGACGGTCGTCTCACCGAAGCGGTACAGCAGAATCAGTTCGCTGTCGTGGACCCGTCCTCGTGCGTCCGTAATTTCTGTTTCCTATCCGCGGGTTCTCCAATCGAACTCCCTCCACACACCATCCGGCGGGTTCTCTGCGGGCGACACCACTGGGGGTGGAATGCCACAATCGTGCCCATGCCCGCCGCATCGAAGGACAACCGTGGCCCGATCGTCCCGGTGGCGCGGGTCCGGGCAGCGGCGCTCACTCGGCTTGGGTTCTCGATGAGGTGGTCGACGACTACGCCGCGGAAGCGGGTACCGGGGCACGTGACCCGTCACAGATAAGCCGCTGGGTGGTTCCACTCGGGCCGGTGCCGCCTTGGCCCTTGCACCGAACGGCGCGACGATCGCGACTTTGACCATCCCCAACAACGCATCCGGCTTCTCCGATGCCCTCGCGTGGATCGCCGAGCACGCCCCCGGCCCCGCGTCGTGGTCGGACTCGAAGGCACCCGCAGCTGCGGAATCGGCCTGGCTCGCGCGTTGACCGGTGCCGGACGGACCATCGTCGAGGTCGAGTGTCCCGTCGTCAGACACGGCGCCGTGGCAAGTCCGACCCCATCGACGCGAGACTCGCCGCACTGCAGGTGCTGCGTATGCCAGAAGATTGAAAGGCGCTGCCACGCAGTGATGGGGCCGGTCGGGGGGATGGGTGTTGCCGAGGGTGAGGGTTCACTGCGGTTCCGCGTTGGTCCGGTGTTGGGTTGTCTGTGTCCGCCAAGTTCTTCGACGGAGAGGTCGCGTGACGGTCCTATTGGTGGGTGCGCAGCCAGAGGGTGGTGTCCGGTGGCAGGGAGCGGGTATCGGTCAGATCGGTGGAGGCGAGCAGGACCGTTGCGTCCGGGGCGATCGCGATCGGTTGTCGGGACAGGTTCACGACACACCGAAACGACTGCCCGCCGTCGAAGGCGAGGGCATCGGTGGGTGATGGCTGCCACGCAAGGCGTCGCCACGCAGGGCGGGCAGTGTGCGGCGGAGTCGGAGTGCGGTGCGGTGCGGAAAAGGGTGAGCATCGAATCGGGGTCGCCGGTCTCGGCCGTGACGGTCTTCGACTTCCAGCCGTCGGGCTGGGGAAGCCACGGTTGGATGCCGTCGGCGGTGAATCCGAAGGGCGGGTGGTCGCCGCTCCAGGGGAGCGGGACCCGGCATCCGTCGCGGCCGCAGATGGTGTGCCCGGATCGTTCCCAGATGGGGTCCTTAAGTAGTTCTTCGGGCAGGTCGGTGATTTCTTCGAGGCTGCGCGACACGGGCACGCCCGAACCCGCCGACCTCGATGGAGTATTCCGGCGGTTGAAAAGCAACGAGTTCGATCTGGTCGCGATCGGGCGACTGCACCTGGCCGATCCGGCCCTGGCTCGCACGCTGCGCCGCGGTGGGCCCATCCCGACCTTCGACCGCGAACGACACGAGGGACAGCTGTACTGACCTGGATTTCGAGGTCAAGATCGATCTGAGTGTCCACAGCTTCCCTCAATGACCCGGCCAGCTGGTGAGTTCCCATTTCGGACGCGGCTCGAGAAGGGAACGTGGCAGTCCCGATTCACGTTCGCCTGCCTTCGGACCATCTGCCGGTTGTAATGAAGGTGGACGGGACCTACAAGAGCGAAGACGGAAGGGGGACAAAGAATCTTTCCACGCGGGTCAGATCATCACCCGCTTTGGCTCGAGTAATATCCGGCTCGATCACAGGCATTGAAACCAGGTGCTCAAGTCCTATGAGGGGGGCACTGCGTAAGAAGGTGGAAAGGACACGCGGGAACTGATCAAGGTCGTTGTGGACGAGGTACGCAGCTTGGCCGGTGCGGGAGCCACCGCGGAAGGTGGAGTTGTACCTCCGCCGCTGAGTACGCAGATGGACGACGATTCGTTCTTCGACGCCACCATGGGTGTTGCACAAGCCGGTGCAATCGGCACAGCGCAAATACGCGACCTTCTCCGCGCCCTCGTTGCATCGGCGCACAGCGAGTACGAGACAGGCGACGGCGAGGATGACCGTGTCAGGGCCTTGGATCAACCGTCGCTCATAGGAGTACTCGCTGGCCACGAGACCGACGGAGGCGCCGATGGTGTTGCCGGTGAATCGTTGCCAGTCCTCGATCTCGACCGCGAGGCCGAACGCAGTCAGCGTGGACACCCCTCGTAGACGTCCGAGCCTGCGCACCATCTGCGTGTAGGGGCTGTCCTCGGCCATGTCTGCGATCGCGGCATCGAGGCGGTCACGGCGTGCGAGTGTCAAAATCATCGCCTCGTAGTCCGAGTAGAACGCCGCTTGAAGTGCCGGTTGGTCGAAATTTTGTCCGCGCAGCCATACGTCGTGAGCAGCGGTCCACGCCGCCCCACCGGAATAGACGAGGCCCTGCCGCAGCGGTAGTTTCGACAACCGATGCCGGCACCGCATCAAGTCCCCCCGGGCGTCCTCACGGGCACGGACGAGATCGCGGGCCGCTTCCTGTTCCACCGAAGGCACGCTCACTTCGACGATCTCACTCAACTGCAGGAGTCGAGCCAGATGCAGGGCGTCACGGGCATCGGTCTTGATCCGGTCCCCGGCAGGGCGTTGGAGCTTCGACGCAGCCACCACCACGCACTCCACAGCGGCCGCGGTCAGTGCCCGACACAGCCCGAACCCTGTCGGGCCGGCCTCGTACACCACCTTCACCGCGCTCGGGAGCGTTCGTAGCCAGGCAAGGGCCTCGCCGTAGTCGGGACTCAGCCGCCTTCTGAACACTTCGCCAGTATCTTCGTCGATCCCGCACGCCACCACCGACAATGCGTGCACGTCCAAGCCGACACTTGTACGCTGAACTCGCACCGGGGGCCTCCTGACCTGCAAATGTGGCTCTACCAGCCTTGATCTGTCACCTGGCAACCCACGAGGCTTTGCAGAACGAGGCCCTCGGCCCCACAACGCAGGCACTCATACCAACTTGTTGAATTGCTGCAGGGAATCGCGGTCTGCAGCCATGATTTCCTAGGCACCGACCGGGATCGCTCGCTTCATACCTCTCTCTGTCGTCGACAGCCGAGGGAGAATAGTGCGGGTATAAATACGCCTTTAGCCGGCGCGTGGGCGCAGGCGTCCGCCGCGGGACTCCGCCAGCAGGATCGGCCGGTGCTTGGCCGTGAGGGTGGCCGTATCGGATTCGTTGTGCGCGAGGAGCTGTCGGCGTATCGAGGCTCGATCGTCGGCGGAGGCGATCGTTGCGGCGCGAGCGTACGCCAGGATCGCTTCGTAGGTCGTCTCCGACAGTGAACTCAGGGGCGGCAGGATCCCTTTTGCACTTGCGCGATAACGCGTCTCGAGGTCGGTGTTGTCTCCGAACCCTTGGAAGTAGCCGAACGCGGCCCATACCCCGTCGGCATCGGAGTTGCCGATGAATTGTTGGGTGGCCTCATCGAGTACGAGTGCGAATGTGCGAGTGGTGGACCGCAATCCGTGCTGGGAGCACTGCCGTTCGAAGAACACCTCGTCGTGTCCGACAAGTGAGGACAGGATCAACTCGGCACCCGAGCGCCCGATAGTGTCGACGACTTGAGTAAAGTCCGTGGTCCCCAGAATCTGGTAGGTCTCGCCGAGGACCGAGCCACCGGCTTCGGCGACCACGCGCCGTGCGGCCCAATGTGCCCCGTATGACCACGAATAGCGCTGGCCCACGAAAAACCAGTTACGGCCACCTGTCTCGGCCATCAAGAGGGGCACCCCCGCGCGGACCTGCGCAAGCGGTCGTTCCCCGAGTCGGACGACACCGGGGCTGGGCCGACCGCCTTCGTTGAGGACCGTGTGGACCAGCAGCACGCCCGTACCGTGCAATGCAGATGCGGCAGCGTTGAACGTCGCGGAGGTCACGCACGCGAACACCACGCGGCAACCGCTGCGCATCAACCGCATCGCTGCAGCGGCACCGGCGGCCGAATCGGATGCGTCGTCACCCACGACCAGGTCCACAAGGACCCCACCGATACCGCCGTCGGCGTTGACTTCCTCGACCGCAAGCGTTGCCAGCGACTCGGTTGCCTGGGCGAAGACCGCCGCCGAGCCCGACTTGCTCACGAGCAGTCCGATCCGGTGCCGATCAGCACGCGGCGGTTCCGGTGGTACATACCCGCGCTTGTGCGCGAGCCAAGTCAAGCCATCTTGATCCAGACTCGACTCGACAACGATCCGGGATCCGACTCCGTCAGGAAAAAACCGAACCACGAGTCGCCCGCGCCATGGCTGATGGTGGACAATCAGAACCGAACGATCGCGCTTGACACCGGCGACATGGCCTAACAAGGTGATCGGCGATCCCGCAAAGCCCATCTGTGCTCCGTCGCCGACCGGCAACGAGATCGACATCGCCGCCCCGACCACGAGGTGATCACATTCGAGCTCGAGCAGCTGTCCCGCCTCGAACCTTTCAAAAGCCCTCGTAGGCGGTTCGGGGACGGCGATCTGGGCGGTCACAGAGAAACCGGCCACGTGCTTTCCCACCTGAGTTAGAGGTCGCAGGTCGGCTCATGCCCGGCGACGTACGGAGCCGCCGTCCGGATCGACCGTCGGCGACATCGGAGAGTCACTGGTCTTCGCTCCCAGGGCGCGTTCGAGCAGACCACGAAGGAACTGCAGAGCATCGTTGGCCGGTCCCATCGGGTCGATCGAATACAGGCGATGCCGTCCCTGGCGTCGCTCGAGCACGACACCGGATAAGCGCAGCGCTCTCAAATGCGTAGACACCGTGGTGCGTCCCACTGTCGAAATCTGGTCGCTGATGAAGCCGGCGCTGCACTCCCCATGCGAGGCGAGTGTGTCCAAGATCTGACGCCGAACCTGATCGGCCAGCACGGCAAACGCCAACTCTTCGTTTCGCTGAGTAGTCACTGCCCTCTGGACCACGCTTCCCTGCAACCCAAAAGCTAATATGTCAACAGAGGTCAACATATCGTACGTGTTCCGGAAAGCAAAGCCTTGCCGCGGTGTCGACCGTTTACCGTCGATCGACACCGCATCCAGCGTTCCAGCGACCCAGGAGGATGAACGACCGGAGGCGCGTCCAGCGGTCTTAGCCCTCAACTGGTTGGGCGTCGCGCAGCATGCCGGTCTGGGGGTGGCAGTTGATGTACTCATACAGCTGGTCGTGGGCGTCGAACACCGAGACCTCGTGATAGAGCCGCAGTTTTGACAGGCCGGCGGCGACGCGGAAGAAGGTGGTGAAGATGCGCAGGTGGGTGGGATGGGATTCTGCCCAGCGCTCGAGTTTGTCGAGCGAACTCCAGTGGCCGATGTTGTAGCTCAGATCGAGGAAGTTCCCGTCCAGGTCGATGTTGCGCACGAACCTATTGCTGTAGCAGCCTAACGAGTCGCCGTTGTCGCGAAGAAAATCCATGCCCTGCTGCAAAGTTGGGAGAATTTCGTCGAGATACAGGGAACGTTCCTCGGATTCGGCATCCTTCCAATCCTGTCCGGAGCGAATTAGCGCGATGTTGTCGTGGCCCTTGACCACCACGCGGCCACCTGCGGCAGGATCGCCGCTGATCACCCGCAGTTCGCCCGAGGGCTGCATCCAGTCGGTCTGGGAAATCGGGAAACGTTCACGCATTGAACCCCAGTACCCATGTTCGTTGATCTCGCCGCTGGTCCCGTCCATGACGGCACCGACACCGGGGAGGCGGTCCTGGAAGGCGTACAGCGTTTCGAACTGCTCGGCCCGCGGGGCCACGATCTCACGGAAATAGCCAAGGCCCTCGGACAGCCGTTCGTCCGATTGCCACCAGTCGGCCACGGCCGGTCCTTGGAGCCAACGGTTATGGGAAGCAATGTCTTTCCAGTATCCCACGATCATCAGATTCTCGTAGCCCTGATTGTCCGCATGATGGGTCAGGTCGTAGTGCAGTGGGCCGTCGTCCAGATCGAAGCTGGCCACGATCTCGCGCATGGCCGCGAGTGCGGCCGGGCGCTGTTCGTCGTCGCGGAACTGCACGCCAAAGTAGGCCATGACTACCTGCTGCAAGCTCTCGTCAGCACGTCCTACCCACATGGGAAATGGAGGTTGGTAGTCGTCGGGCACACGCCGGGTCAACGTCCGTGGGCATGTGAGGTGGCTGCTGATTGCAGATTCCATGAGGACTCCTGATTCATCGAGTTGGGGCTTGCCGAAAACGTTCGGCAACTCGGATAGATCAGAAGCTACCGTCCTGTACGCGTGTGCATTTGACTGCGGGCGACAGATGGTTCGACGATAAGCGACAGTCAACGAGGGAGCCCGTGGGCCCGGCCGCGAGCGCGCCGAGGGAGCGAGACCCGAACTACTCAGGTGTTCAGCGTCCCGTTCGTCGGGAAGGGGACACGGTGTCAGCGGAGCGAGAGGTGCCGCGAAGACCGCGGCCGGTACGTGACGGTGGGGTAGCCGGTGACGGGATCGACGGCGACCCCCGCCCGCACCCGGTACACCTGCTCGACGAGGGCCTCGGTGATCACGTCGGCGGGACGGCCCGCGGCGACGATGCGGCCGCCGTCCAGCACCACCACGCGATCGCAGAACATCGCGGCCAGATTGAGATCGTGCAGGGCGATGTAGCTGGTGAGGGGCAATTCGGCGACCAGGGACAGGATGTCGAGCTGATGCTGGATGTCCAGGTGGTTGGTCGGTTCGTCCAGCAGCAGTTCGTCCGGCTCCTGCGCGAGGGCCCGCGCGATCTGGGTGCGCTGCCGTTCACCGCCGGACAGTGTGTGCCACAGGCGGTGCGATCTCGACGTCATGCCGGTGTGCGCGAGGGCGCGCTCGACGGCCGCGGCGTCCGCCGACTCGTCGCCGCCGAACACTCTGCGGTGGGGGATGCGGCCGAGCCGGACCACGTCGAGGACGGTGATGTCGACCTCGGTGTCGGAATGCTGGTCGACCATCGCCACCCGGCGGGCGATCAGCCGTCGCCGGAGGTTCCTGATGTCGGTGTCTTCGAGGAGGACCCTGCCGGTGTGGGGCTCGCCGATCCCGCTGAGCAGTCGCAGGCCCGCCACTCCCGCGAGCACCACCCGCGACGTGCCGCCGCCTGCACCGGTCGCCAGCAGCATCACCAGGGCAAACGAGATCACCGCCCCCGCGAAGGCACCCGCCGACAACGACACCGCCCCGGCGCCGAGACCGAGGACGACGACGAGCACCGCCCCGGTGGACGCGCCCGACGAGATGCCGAGCACGAACGGGTCGGCGAGCGGATTGCGCAGCAGCGACTGCATGATCGCTCCGCACAACGCCAGCCCGGCGCCGCACACCGCCGCGAGGAGGGTCCGCGGCAGGCGCAACTCCCACACGATGCCGTCCTTGATCCTGCTCACCCCCGAACTGCCCAGACCGAAGTGCTCGAGGACCACCGCGTACACGTCGCCCACCGACAGGCTCGCCGGGCCGAGGGTGATGACGACCGCGATCGACGCCGCGAGCACCAGAACACCGCCGAGGAGGAGCGCGACGAGCAGCGGCCTGGAGTCGAACCGTGTTGCCGCCAAAGTCAGTTCGCCAGTCCCCACTGTTTCAGTGCGGCCGCCGTCTTCTCCACACCGTCGACGCTGCGGATCGACGGATTCATGTCGGCACCGTTCACGACGATGTACCGCTTGTCCCGGACTGCGGTGAGCCGCTGCGTCACCGGGTTCGACTCGAGGAACGCGGTCTTGCTGTCGAGAGCGTCGCCGTCGATGCTCCGGCGGCTGAGGTCGGCCAGGACGAGGGCGGTGGGGTCACGGTCGAGGACGCTCTCCCAACTCACCTGCGGCCACTCGTTTGTGGTGTCGGAGAAAATGTTCTGCGCTCCCACCGAGTTGGTGATGATGCCCGAGGATCCGCAGCAGCCCGCCATGTACGGGGTCTCGGTGTCGGCGAACCAGTACGCCAGCGACACCCCGGAGGCCTCGACCTCACGCGAGGCGGCGTCGAACCGCTGCCGCAATTCCGCGACGAACTGCTCACCGCGGTCGCGGACGTCGAAGATGGCGGCGAGTTCGCGGATCTGCTCGTAGACCGTGTCGATGCGCAGCGGCGCGGTCCGCGCCCCGTCGGCGTTGACGCTCTCGTCCGCCATGCCTTCGCAATCGGTCGGCGACAGGTAGCTGGGGACACCCAGTCGGTCGAACTGGTCGCGATCGGCCACACCGCCCGGCCCGAGGCTGCCGCCGAACGACGCGGTCACGAAATCGGGTTCGGTATCGAGTACCACCTCGAACGACGGCTTGTTGTCGGCGAGCCGCGGAACCTTCGCGTTGTCGGCGGCCAGGTTGTCGCGGACGGGGTCGGTCCAGGTGGCGGTTCCCACCAGGCGGTCCGCGAGACCGAGGGACAGCAGGATCTCGGTGGAGCCCTGATTGAGCGACACCGCTCGCCGGGGCGGGGCGTCCACGGTGACCGTGTGCCCGCAGTTCTCCACGGTCATCGGGTAGCTGGGGGAATTCGAGGCGGCGGTCTCCTCGGTGGCGGGGGAGTCGCCGGCCGACGAGCAACCGGAGACGAGCAGCACGGACGCCGCGGAGAGAACGGCAGCAGTCTGCCGGAACGAGATGCGCATGGCGCGGGAACTCCTTCATCAGGGCCCAGTGGGGTGGGTCGCCAGGCCCGGAGGGCACGCGTTGCGGTGCAGCGGGAAGTCCGCCGAGTGGATCAGACCCACAGTTGGTCATCAAACTCGAGCGATTCGCCAAGCCTGCGTCCGCGGGGTCCACGGTGCGGCCGTCGATTGTGATTGATTCGAGGCTTCTGACGGGACGGGGTGTTGATCCTGGGCTATCTGTACGAGGTCGCTCTGCCGGCGTGATCCTCGGCGTACCAGCTGTCGTGGTGGTGTGTATCCGTCGACTGCGCGACCACGTCCGATGACCGCATTTCCGCCCGTGCCGCGGCGATTCTGCTGACAATCCCCTTCAAATCGGCCGGCAAGCGGTGGGGGCGCAGTAGAAGACCGCGAAGAGCGACGACAGCGTCTTGCAACAAAACGGCATGTCAGATCTCCGCATCGGGCCCCAGACGGATAAATCCGACCATGACGATGGACCGCGAAAATCGCCACCAGTGGGATGAAAAGTAGTTGCTTGCCAAGAGGAATCGAGAGGCAGGACTGGTTCGAGGCCGGTTCGGCCCGCGCCGATGTTTGATCGGCGCGGGCCGAACCGTGATTGTCGAGGCTGCTCGACCGGCAGTGTGGGTTAGCTGGTCAGCGCGGGTGCAATCGCGACCGGTTCCCGGTGTGCCTCGTGGTGGTTGGCGTTGCGAGGTGCGGCCAGTACTGTTCTCGTCCGTTCATCGAGAGCGTTGTCCGAGAGTGCACCTTTGTCAGCGAGCACGGCCTCGAGCGCTACGAGCCAGTGTTCGTAGTAGCTCCACGGTTCGGAACCTCGGCCGTCTTCCCATCGCCTGATCGACTCGACCAGCGAGAGCTGGAATTCGGACCAGGCGTAGTGCCCATTGTCGTAGGCAGCCACGGCCATCGCGAAGGCCCGCAACTCCCAGGGCTGCTCGAACGGCTGATCACCCGCGTCGGGCAGACCACAGACCAGGTCCTCGATGCGGCGCCGAGCCGCGTCGAGTTCGGCGGTGTCCTGGTGTAGCGAGGCGCTCATGAGGCTGGGGCGGCGACGGGGCCGACGCCGATCATCGAGTCCCGGGTCACCAATGCCGCGAGCTGGTCGAGGCTCAGTCCGTCGGTGCCGGCCGGGCGCTGCGGCAGCACCCAGTACCGAAGCTCCGAGCTCGAGTCCCACACCCGGATCTCCACCGAGTCCGGCACCGTGAATCCGAAGTCCTCGGCGAGGAGCTTGCGGGGCTCGCGCACGATGCGCGCCCGGAATGGCGGTGCCTTGTACCAGTTGGGCGGCAGGCCTAGTACCGGCCACGGGTAGCAGGAGCAGAGGGTGCACACGATCACGTTGTGCACGGTGTCGGTGTTCTCGACGACGGTCATGTCTTCGCCCTGCAGGCCACCGATGCCCAGTTCGCTGCAGGCAGCGGTGGCGTCGGCGAGAAGGCGGGACTTGAACTCGGGGTCGGACCATGCCCGTGCCACGACCTTGGCGCCGAGTTGCGGCCCGACCTCGTTCTCGTAGACCTCGGCCAGCCGGTCCACCGCGGCGGTGGTCAGGACGCCCTTCTCGATCAGCACCGCTTCGAGGGCCTTGACCCGGGCGGTGATCTCCTCCTGCGTGCGCAGACGGGTGTCGGTTGCGGCCATGTTCACTCCTTGGTTTGGGTGGTGACGAGGGTCAGGTATGGCTCCCAGACATCGAAGTAGACGACGCTGTTGGGATCACCGGTCTCCTCGCCCCACAGTTCACGGGCGGTAAAGCGCACGGTGTAGAGGTGTTCGGGGGCGTCGGGGCCGCCGTTGCCGGCGCTGTCGGGATAGATGAAGGTGCCGTGCGCGCCGGTGATCACACCGGTGCGGCCACGGACGTAGCGGGCCCGGCGGGTGTGGCCCGTCGGGCTGTCGGCGGCGACGGTGACGGTGTCACCGACCGAGAACACCGCGACCTTGTCCGATTCCCGGGCGGCCGGTGCCCCGCCGGTGACGGCGGCGTCGACGAACGCGAGCAGCTCGGGGTCCTCCCGCTGCGGCAGGGGGGCGTCCGGGTTGTCCAGGTAGAACTGGGTCAGCCGGTCGAGTTCGGCCGGGTCGATGACGCCGGCCTTCTCCCCGGAGTGCTCGGCGACGTGCGCCCAGTGCTCGTAGTAGTTGGACAGCAGGTACTCGGCCGGGTCCATCTGCTCGATGCCGTGCCGGAAACTGTCGATGTTGAACAATCCGGCACGGAAGCAGCTGGCGAACAGGGAGAACGCGATCTTCTCCCATTCGGCGCGGAAGACCGGTTCGTCGTCCTCTGTCACCACCGGGCCGAGCCCGTCCGTGCCCCCGAGGTCGAATACTCCGTTCATGCGAAACTCCTTGCGGTCGCGGCGGCCGGTGGCGCGGGGAACGCGCCGACCGCCTGTTCATAGGTGTGTGCCACGCGTAGAACCGTGGCGTCGTCGAATCGCTTGCCGACGATCATCAGGCCGGTTGGCAGGCCGCCGACCAGGCCAGCAGGGACCGAGCACGCCGGGTGCCCGGTGACGTCGAAGGGGGCGGTGTTGCCCACCATCGACAGCGCAACGTGCAGGTAGTCGCCCAGACTGGCATCGGCCGGGGGGATCTGTTGGGCGGTGTAGGGGACGGTGGGCATGACCAGTACGTCGTAGCGGGTCAACGCGGCGTCGTAGGCGGCGCGCAACTCGGGCACGAGTTGGCGGGCCATGGCGTAGTACTTGCCGCCGCCGACCTCGAAGGTGTACCGGCCCGACAACCCGACCAACTTGACGGTCTTGGACAGCTCGTGGCCGCGGTCGAGGCGCTGGGCGGCGAAGTGCGCGACCAATTCCGGGTCGTAGAAGCCGTCGGTGTTCATCCCGTAGGCGTTGCCGTCGAGCATCTGGTACGCGGCGCCCTCGGTGGCGATCACGTTCCACACGTGCATGGCGTCGAGATGCCAGGGAATCGACACCTCCTCTGCCGCGAGTCCGGCGCCGCGCAGGACATCGACCGCCGCCCGCACGGTCGCGTCGACGTCCGGATCGGACCCAGGTGTGCCGAAGCCTTCGGCCACGACACCGACCCGCAGCCCGGCGGCCGGGTCGGCGATCGCGGACATGTAGTCCACGGCCTCGATCACGGTGGGCTGTCGGGGGTCGGCCCCGTCGGGGCCAGCCAACACACCCAGCATGAGGGCCGCATCGGCAACGGTGCGGGTGATCGGGCCGAGATGATCGATGGTTCGCTCGATGGGGAACGCTCCGGTGTAGGGCACCAGCCCATGTGTCGGCTTGTGCCCGACGATGCCGCAGAACGCCGCCGGGATCCGGATGGAGCCGCCCTGATCGCCACCGACCGCCAGATCGACTTCGCCGCTGGCAACGAGTGCTCCACTGCCGCTGGAGGACCCGCCGGCATTGCGTGTGGGGTCCCACGGGTTACGGACCGGCCCCGGCTGCGACGTGAAGCTCGCCCCGGAGAAACACAGGTCCTCACACACGGACTTGCCCGCGATCGTCGCTCCGGCATCGAGCAGACGGTGCACCACTGTCGCGTCGTGGCGAGGGACGAAACCCTCCACCGTCCTCGATCCGTTCATCATCGGCACGCCGGCGACGGCGACGTTGTCCTTGACCGCCACCGTCTTGCCGGTCAGCGGGCCTTCCGATGCGCCGGTAAGCACGGTGGTGACGTACCAGGCGCCGAGTTGGTTGCGCTCCGGGGTTGGCGGGACCCACTCTCGCTGCGGCGTCGTCGGGGCGGAACGCCGGTAGAGGCGCTCGACGGCGGTCGAGGCATCGAGGGAGGCCTCGACCGCAGGGGCGAATTGCTCGAGATCCGCAGCGGACAGGCCGAACCGGAAATGCTGGTCCAGCGCGGCCAGGCGTGCGGAGTCGGGTGGGGGCAATGTAGACATGAACCGGTGTCTCCTTCGGTTAGACCGCGGCGCCCACGGGGACGTGGTCGAGGATGGTCAAGAACCCAGTGCGGTTGTGGCAGTTGATGTACTCGGCGGTGGCCCGGTCCCGGGGAATCACCGCGGTCTCGCGGTAATAGCCGACCGGCCCGGTCGACAGCCGCGACGCCCAGAACATTTCGACGCTCTCCTGTGCCGCCCACCGGTGACAGTCGTCCGGACAGAACCAGTACGCCTTCAGCGTGGCGTTGGCGTATCCGGAGGTATCGATGAAGTGGCCTCGCTGGAAAACCGTGGGCCGCGGATCGTTGTCGAACAGTCCCACCATGTCGTCGATCGCCGCGTTCGCCTTTTCCAGATTCGCTGCCTGCACCCAGAAGTGGGCGAACAGCACCTCCGTCACGTCCTCAGGAAAGGTGGTCGACCACCTATCGAACCGTGGTGCGTTGTCGGTGATGCGGATTTCACGTGGCATCGCTGCGCAACCTCCAGCACAGATCGTCAATCAGTCCAGGAGGTCCCCTGAACCATCCGGGGATTCCGGCGTACTCGAACGGTAGGCGCTTGCGCGGCGGAATGTTTGACGCTCAGCGACAGCTTCCTTTGCACTCTGCGACACCGCTATCGCACGGTCGGAGCCATCACTTGATGTGCCAGAAGAACAGCGGGTGTGAGGCGTGAGGAGAATCGCAGTCGACCCCCCGTCTCGCCTGTGGTCTCGCTAGGCTCTATTGGTACCGAGATGGGGGTGGAGGAACGAATGTCTGGGCAAAAAGCGTTCGATGCGATCGCGGACCCGGTACGCCGCGAAATTCTCCGCCTTCTCGCCGCCCGTGACGAATGCAGCGTCAGTCAACTCGCCGAGAGTATCGCCGGTTCCGGATCTATTCGGTCGATGCGACCGGAACCGCGCGTGATGTGCTCGTGGAGATGCACAAATTGTTCCAGGGCTACGTCATCGGCCCCGGGCAGAGCGCCGCAGATTGGGTGTTCCCGGTTCCCGCCGAATCCGGTCCGCGTGAGTCCGGTTAGCCCACCACGGGTTGAAATCGTGTTTCGCCCACGTAAATAAGTCAGCGTGCATTGACATGTTGTTTCCGCCCTCCTAGCGTGGGGTTCACGCGAGGAGAAGGAGCTGTTCATGTCAATGTTGCCGCCGTCTGATGGCGACCTCGTGGACAGTACCTGTCCGGATCGGCGTTCTGCGGAAAAGTCCGCGCTGGTGCCTTTCCCTCCGCCGGCGGCGTCGACACCTCGCCGTCGCCGCGAGGTAGTGCGAACCACCGCGCTCGACACCTGGATCGACACGATCCGCGACACGTTCGTGGCACTGGACGTCGCCGCCGAACCCACGCACTTCACCGGTACGGTGCATACCCGTCAATTCGCGCATCTGATGGCGGCCGACGTCACAGCCACATCCCAGACCTTCCGCAGAACGCCGAGGCTCACCAACCTCCACCCACGCGAGTTGATGCAGATCGGCATGGTGGTCGCCGGTGAGGGGCAACTCATCCAGGACGGACGCACCTGCACCCTCGGCCCCGGAGACTTTGCCCTCTACGAGAGTTCGCGACCGTTCACCTGGAACCTGCATCCGGAATGGCACCTGCGCGTGTTTACTTGGCCGCGCGCGGCGGTGTCGCTCACCGAAAGCCAGTCGCAGGAGTTGACAGCACGAACCGTCAGGTCCACATCGCCTGTGGGACAGCTACTGTCACCGATGCTGTCGAGCCTCCTGGCTGCAGACGGGGAGGTGTCCTCCGGGGGAGCGATCGGACTCGCCGGGGGCCTGGCGGACCTCGCCATCACAGCGGCGCAGGAGGAATGTTGTCAGCCCGAGGATCCGGATGCTGGGGTGCGGGACCTGTACGTGAACATGGTGCGGTATATCGGACAGCACCTCGACGACCCGGATCTGTCCCCGACCAACATCGCCCGGGCGTTCTTCGTCTCCACCAGAACCGTGCACCGAGTGTTCGCGCGCTTCGACGCAACCGCGGCCGCCACGATTCGTGAACACCGACTCGAGGCCTGCCGTCAGGCGATGGTGGCTCCACGCAACACCCCCCGATCCTTGACCGACATCGCAACCCAGTTCGGATTTGCCGATCTGTCAGTCTTCAGCAGAGCCTTCACGGCGACTTACGGCACCAGTCCGAGCCGGTACCGCGAACAACACCGATGATCGAGGCCCGATAGTCGATCCGCCGAGCGTCGGCACGTCAGCAGTCCCACCGGCGCTCCTGATGAGCGCTGCACGTTGACAACCTCGACGCTCGCAGATCGAGACCTGCGCGATCCGTTCAAAGTTCGTGGACCACGACACGTGGTGCCGGACGGCGGCCGTCCCGGTCGCTGACCACCCGTGAAACGGACGATGGCACGGAAAGCAAAAGTGACTGTCACTGAGGGTCAAGCGCTACGCATCGACGGCTCCTATCCTTCGAAGACGACCGAAGATCGAAATGGTTCATCGTCTGCGTGAATCACCTGCCGATACACAGTAGTTCGAAGCGCCACAACATATCCGACCGACGGAGCGATTCAGGCTGAACAGCACGCCCGACAGCTGTTTCTACCCCTCGCGGCCAGCGAACTATCGCTGTAGACACAAAGGACAACCATGGCGTCCGTAGCCCACTCGTTCACCACCCGATGGACCAGCGCCGAGCGATCGCGCCTCGCCGCCATCGTCGCGGCCGTCGCCGCCTTGCACGTCCTCGGGTGGAGTCTCTACCTGTGGCAGAGCGAAAATCTCGCGGCCGCCAGTGGCTTCGCGGGAGCGGGGACCCTCGCCTACATCCTCGGCATGCGTCATGCCTTCGACGCCGACCACATCGCCGCCATCGACGACACCACACGGCTGATGCTCGTGCGCGGACGACGGCCGGTCGGTGTCGGTTTCTTCTTCGCGATGGGCCACAGCGCCGTCGTGCTGGTACTCGCCGTTCTCGTCGCCTTCGCCGGCGCCAACCTCAGCGACACCAGCCTGGACGGGATACGCGGTGTCGGCGGCACCATATCAATCCTGGTCGCGATCGGCTTCATCGCCCTCGTCGCCGCGCTCAACGCCGTCGTGTTGACCGGGCTGACCCGACTGTGGCGCCACTATCGCGTCGGCACTCTCCGCGCCGAACAGATCGACCTGCAACTGCTGAACCGAGGTCTGGTCAACCGCGTTCTCGGCTCGCGCGCCCGCAACCTGATCAAGTCTTCCTGGCACATGGCGCCACTCGGTTTCCTCTTCGGTCTCGGTCTCGAGACTGCCAGCGAAGTCACCTTGCTGGCGCTGTCGGCGACGACCGCGGTCAACGGCGGTATGTCGTTTGCCGCTGTCCTGACCCTGCCGCTGCTGTTCGCGGCCGGCATGTCGATGATGGACACAGCCGATAGTCTGCTCATGACCCGGGCGTATTCATGGGCCTACCGCAGCCCTGGTCGCCGCCTGTATTACAATCTGGCGACCACCGCGATGACCGTGGTTATCGGACTGTTCGTGGCATCGGTCTACCTTGCCGGAGCACTCACCGACCACTTCGGAGTAACCACCGGCTGGATCGGCTGGTATGGCGCCCTCGCCGATCACTTCGAACTGTTCGGATACGTCATCGTCGGTCTCTTTGTTGCATCCTGGCTGGGCGCGGTGCTGCTCTGGAAGCTGCACTACCACAAAGCCGAGGCCGAGCGCGCTCCCGATCCAACCATGTCAGCCTTCTGACCAGGAGAGCACCGGACCACCGCCGAGGGTGCCGCTGACCGCACGATGACCACCCATCCGGCCAACCACCCGCGGCGCCTGGCGGACAAACCGCAAAGGAAGGAATCGACCGCAAAACTAGTTCTAGGACAGCGAGTTCCCCGGCCCCGCGGTCCTTCTCCCTATTCGGAGTTAACCACCCGTCGGGACACCTTGGCGTTAGCCGGGGCGCGCCTCGTCGAGTACCGTGAACTGCTTCGGCAGGCGATCGACCACCAATGGCAAATGCCGAGCTCGCGAGGACCTCTATCCCACCGGCGCGGCTGTTGCCTTTCGTTACGTAGATCCCGAGGCGCGGACGTGCCCGGCGCAGGTGTCAGCGAGCCGGTCCCAGTTGGGCATCGCATATCCGACCTTCTCGGTGGGCGGATCCTCCTGGTCGGTGCGGCGCCCACCGGCGGGCTGGCGCGGATGCGCCTTCACCAGGGTTCCGCGGGCGTAGAACTTCACCAGCGCACTGTCCGCCCGCACCTCGAGCACACTGCCGATCCACTGTCCCGGGATCGAATACAGCGCTCTGGCCACCTCGGCATGACAGTTGCGGTGCACCTTGACCCGCATGAAGATCGGCACGTCGTAGACCGGCGAACCGGCAGCAGCGGCGCCTCGTCCTCTCGTCGAACACCTCGAGCGGGCGGATGGCGGCCGCGGGCGTGGGTCCGCCTCCCGGGCTATGTCGCGGCACCGTGCTTCGGCACGCTGTTACGCCTCGCCTAGATTTGCGAAGTCCGTACCGGCCCAGTAGTTTCCGAGCATACCGAACTACCCTTTCGGTCCGGGGCTGATCTATTGGGGACCGGATCCGGGCCGGGTCGGTGACGAACTGGGCGTAGTCCAATTAGCCCCGCGACAGCCGTGGGTTGGCCGGGTCCGCCTCGGTCACCACCGCCAGGCTCTGCGAGTACGTCAGCCACACGAACATGTGCCGCGAGTACACGGCGGTGAAGATCAACGCGTGCACCTTGCGGCGCCGCCCGGTGTCCGGATCGGTCAGATAGCCGAGGTAGCCGAAATCGATCTGGCATTCGCTGCCTGGATCGCCGTCGACGATGCGGACGGGGGTGTCCCTGCGGCCGAAACCACACCGCTCGGTGGCGAATCGGCGCAACGTCCGATACGGCACCACACAGCCCTGCCGAGCCAGCGGGTTTCGATCTTGGTGATCGTCAGTGGCGGATGGTTCCCGCCGTCGGCGACCCACGCGGTGATCTGGTCCTCGATCCGCAGCAGCCGGTCCGGGCGGGCCGGTGTCCGTTCGGGCACCGCCTCGATCACCGCACCGATCAGCCCGTCGTCGAGGGCCTCGACCCGTCGGTGCGCTGCAAGGCCCGCTGCCTGGGCGGCCTGCACGTAGCGGTGGGCCGTTTTGCGGTCCACCCCGCAGTGCGCCGCGTCGGTGCGAAATCCCGGTGGCGGGACCCGGGCACGCCGAGCCAGATCCGGAGCGCCGGGTGGTCCCATAACTGGCAATCCGAGTGTTCCCACGTGGGTGGCAGAAATCGGGTCGAAACGGTGACATGCTCATGGCAGGCGACAATCTGCGGTGTCCACCCAATCGCCGCACCGAAATGGGGATGTCCAGTCCACGCCAAGAAACGTGCGTCGCCGTCGTCGCTGCGCAGGAGAATCACGGCCCCTGGTAGGTCTGAACAGAGAACAGGGGCAGTCGTTCGTCCATTGCCGACGGTTGGAACTCGACGCGTGCCGGCTGCCCGGAATGGGTCGGAACATTCCCGGCGATCCACGAGTACACCCAGGGGCCGTCGTCGAGTGCAACGATCGCGATTGTGCGCGAGACGGGATCGTCCTGGGTTCCGTAACTCTCGCGATGCATCACCTTCGACGACACGATGGAGCCGATGCCGCTGGAGGACACCGATTCGAGATCGACGCCGTGGCACGCCGAACACGTGGCAATCAAGGGCGCCAGCAGTGTGCCACAGGCTCTGCATCGTTGGATCACCAGGGAGCCTTCGCGGGGGTTCATCCTGCCCGCCCTCCGCTGAGGCCGTTGCGCACAGTCCTCATTGGCCCGGTATGGACGGGATCGTCGGGAGGCCAGCTGCCAGAATCCGCCACAGTGTATCGAGACGACGGGTTGTTCGAGCGGGCGTTGAGGGGCGGCGCTGATGCTGTTCTGAAGCGGAGCAGTTCTACCGGATGTGACGCTTCAGACGGCGAAGTTGTTGGACTGGGGTGTGTTCTGGTGGTGGGGGACATCGGACGCCTATATTGCGATGGTGATAGTGGGGTGTCCCGCTGGTGAAGACGTGGCAGGACTGCTCGATCAGCCGATTAGTACGTCATTCGGTCGTCGGTTGTTGCGGCATTCCCCCCGTGGATATGCCGCGGCGCGTGGTGAGGTTCAGCTGGCATTCTGCACGAAACGCTCTATCTAAGAGTCCCTTTCGTTTGGTCCCGTTTGAATTGCTGGTGGCTGAAGTGGCTGACGCGTTATAGAGATGGCCGTTCACGTGCCTGAGATCATTGCTTCCACCGGTAGAACGGCCGGCAACACACCGGATCGGCGATGAACTACTCGATGTGCAGGGGTGGAGCATCGACTCACCTCGAGTTGCCCGCCCGTCACGAAACCCGGTCATCAGTGAGCGGCTCTTCCATCACTGGATCTGTCCATGACAGGGCCGCATCGTGTGTGGCGTGCGACCACCCTAGGTAGGAGCGGGTGAGCGCTGTTGTGAGAAGGAAGTGGCCCAGTGCCCGCTTACCTACACGGGGCATGAGGATGCGGAGTACTGCGAGGAACGCATATACGAGAAGGGTGGGCAATTTCGGGCCTCGAGTTCGCGGATATTTTCAGCGAGATCCCGAACTACGGGGGTCTCGTCGTATCGATGTTCAAGTGGTCGGTGGCCGGGCGTGGCGTCAGATTTTCGTGGCTATATCTGTGCGCATTACTGTTTACGGAGTAGGAAACGTTGTACTTTTCCGCTGGGTGTCTTGGGGAGGCTCTGCACGAAGTGCACCCGGCGGGGGTAGGCGTGCGCGGCGAACTTTCGTTTGACGAGCGTCTGCAGATCGGCCTCGAGTTCGTCGCCGCCGACCACTCCATGGCGGAGGACCACGAACGCTTCGAGCACCTCGCCACGAAGCTCGTCGGGCATTCCCACCACGGCTGCTTCGATGACGTCGTCGTGAAGTACCAGTACGCTTTCGACGTCGAACGGTCCGATTCGGTAGCCGGCCATGATGATGACGTCGTCGTCGCGGGCGGAGAAGAAGTAGTTCCCGTCGGCGTCGACCATCCCCGCGTCACCGGTCAGGTACCAACGCCCATCTTCTGTGTAACGCTGTGCAGTCTTTTCCGGGGCGTCGATGTAGCCGGGGAACCACAGCAGCGGGCTGTTGACGGTGTCTACCACCACGCGTCCCATCGTCCCCGCGGCGGCGAATTCGTCGGTGTCGTCAGCGAGCACCGCACAAACGAAACCCGGCAATGGCTTGCCCATCGAACCGGCCGGCACATCGGTGGCGAGCGCATCGTGCCAGGCGTTGGAGATGAACATGCCGTGTTCGGTTTGCCCGTAATGATCGTGTACCTCGACTCCGAGAGCATGCTTCGACCAGCCCACCACGTCGGGGGTGAGTGGTTCGCCCGCGGAGGACGCGCGCCGCAGACTGATTCCGGCGGGTACCGGCGTCGGGTCGGCGCGAAGGCTGCGGTACACGGTGGGCGCGGCCGCGAAGTTCGTCACGCCGAATCGTTCGATGATCTGCCAGGTCAGCGGTGCGGAGAAGCCGGCGTGCAGCAGGATGCTGCGCGTTCCGGATGCCAGGGGCGCCAGGATCGCGTAGTACAAGCCGTAGGCCCAGCCGGGGTCGGCGGCGTTCCAGAAGACGTCGTCCGGTCGCGCATCCAGCCCGAACTCCAGGTAGGCGTGGAACGATGCCAGGGCGCGCACCGGGACCGGCACTGCCTTCGGGGTGCCCGTGGTTCCGCTGGTGAACAGTTGCACGAGCAGCCCCCGGCCGCCCACGGCGACGGCGTTGCCTCGGGGGTCGTCCGGGGTGTATCCGGCCAGAAGGTCGTCCAGGCGTAACTGCGCCGGATTCTCGGTGCTGTCGGCAGCGATCACCAACCATGGTGCGTCGGCCGGAATGTCCTCGCCGGGTTGGAGTTTGTCGAGCTGGTTGGCGTCGCTGACGACGATCTTCGCGTCGCTCGATTCCAATCGGAACCCGATGGCGGGCGGTGCGAACGCGGTGAACAGAGGAACGTGCACCGCACCTCGGCGCCAGATGCCGAGCAGGACGACCACCAGCTGCGCGGACTTGCTCATCAACGTTGCGACGCGATCGCCCGGCTCGATGCCCAGTTCGGCCAGTGCGGCAGCGAACTGGGCCGACTTTCGCCTCAAGTCACCGTACGTCAGATCAGTTGTTGACAGGTCGCTCTCGACGACGGTGAAGGCCACCGTGTCGTCGGGATGACGGTCACACAGCAGCTCAGCGGCGCACGCCTGAGGCGTGTCGTACTGCGCCAGCAGTTGCCGGATGCGTTCATCGATGTCGCTGGAAATGATCTTCTCTCCTTGATAATTCATGCGTTGCGGTCAGGTCCGAGCCCGCTACTTCGGTACTGAGAAGAGCCGGCGCCGTAACCCCGCGGCACCAGGTCGGACTGGGCCACGGCGAGCGCCGTTCCGGGGCCAACCGTGCGTGGACGCAGTTCAGTGCGGCACCTGCGTCCACGCACGTCCCAGGTGAATGTGCAACTCTCGTTTGAGGTCCCGGATACGGGGCAGATCCGCTGGTCCAGGCCCCAGCGCATTCCGAAGCAGTTCGAGATATCTGGGGCGTGTGACTCCGAAGTGTTCGAGCAATTCCGTGGCACTGGAACCGCCGTATGGCGACCACCGTATCGCGAAGTCGATCAGCCAACTGTCCTCGGCTGTCAACGTCTCCGCCTTCAGCAGAATCTCGTATAGCTCGCGGCATCGTGCCAGCGTCCCCGGCCCGAACGCCTCTCCGGTGCGTGAGCGCCGGTGCCGAATGTGTGGCTCTGCTGAGGCAACGCCTGCACGCGGGTTGGTCGGCATCTGCCACCGGGGCTCCGCCGTATCGGTGGGCACGCTGATCTCATCCGAAACGACGAGGGCGGAAACCGCGGCCGTGGTGTTGTCCATTAGTTTCCTCTCGTCCCACGTTCCCTCCGCAAAGAGGGGAGTCTCGGTAGCTGCGATCGTTCCCCCGGGGCGCTACCCCGGAGTGTGTTATCCGTGTATTGACGATTCTTCCAGCGCGCTATCAGCGTGTCTTGACGCACAGCGACAGACGTTTTTGCATCGAGCGACACGTGTGGCAATGAGAACCATGAACTTCCGGCGAACTCCCGACATGCTGCGCAGCCGAGCGTCGAACGGTGGCGCTGCTGCCCCGATCCACCTCCTCGCGTTCGGCTGAGTCCGCCAGGCAGATGCCGTGGTCGAGGACGCGCGGCATCTGCCCGGGGTGGCTACTTCTTGAGGATCACGGTCTTGGTTTCGGTGTATGCATCGAGGACCGCGGCGCCGTGTTCGCGGCCCCAACCGGACTGCTTGTAACCGCCGAACGGCAGTGCCGGGTCGAGGACGTGGTAGCTGTTGATCCACACGGTGCCGGCCTTGAGTTGTGCGGCGACGTTGTGAGCCTTGGACACATCCGAGGTCCAGACACCGGCGGCGAGCCCGTAGTCGGTGTCGTTCGCGGTGTGGACGATGTCGTCGACCTCGTCGAACGGCGACACGGTGACCACTGGTCCGAAGATCTCCTCCTTGACCACTCGCATGGTCGGTGTGGTGTCGACCAGGACCGTCGGTTCGACGAAGTAGCCGACGTCGCCCTTGCGGCCGCCACCGGTCAATGCGGTGGCCCCCTCCTCCCTGCCGCTGTCGAGGTATCCGAGGACGGTGTCGAGTTGCTTCTGCGACACCAGCGGGCCCATCTGACTTTCGGGATCGAGGCTGTCACCCACCTTCAGGGTGGACGCGATCTTGGCGACCCCTTCGACGACTCGGTCGTAGATTTTCGACTGCACGAACAGCCGGGACCCCGCCTCGCAGGCCTCACCCTGATTGAAGAAGATGGCCATAGCCGCCCCCTCGATGGCTGCGTCGACGTCGGCGTCGGCGAAGACGATATTGGGGGATTTGCCGCCGAGTTCGAGGGTCACCCTCTTCAGGTTGCCGCCGGCCGAGGAGATGATCTCGCGTCCCACCGCGGTGGACCCGGTGAAGGAGACCTTGTCGACTCCGGGGTGGGCGGTGAGGGCGGCACCGACGTTCTTCCCGTCGCCTTGCACAATGTTCACCACACCGTCGGGCACTCCGGCGTCACGAAGCACCTCACCGAGCAAGGCCGCACTGAGCGGGGTCTGCTCGGCAGGCTTGAGAATGACGGTGTTACCGGTGGCGAGCGCGGGACTGAGCTTCCAGGCGGCCAGCAGCAACGGGAAGTTCCAGGCGACGATCGCCGCGACGACACCGACCGGCTCGCGCACGGTGTAGGCGAAGTAGTCGCCAGGCGCTGCCGTGGAGGTGACGGGGATCGTGCTGCCCTCGAGCTTGGTGGGCCAGCCGGCCATGTACCGGAACCAGTCAGCGGACAGCGGCACGTCGACCAGGCGCGCGTAGGTCAGCGGCTTTCCGTTGTCGAGTGCCTCGAGGAGGGCGAACTCTTCGACGCGTTCTTCCAGGAGATCGCCGACCCGCCACAAGATTTTGCTGCGCTGGGCAGGAGTCATACGGCCCCAGGGCCCGTCGAGGGCGCGACGGGCCGCCGCGACCGCACGGTCGACATCCTCCGCGTCGCCAAATGCAACCTGGGCAAGGGATTCACCGTTGCTCGGGTTGAACGAGGCGAATGTTTCGCCCGACGCTGCCGGAACCTGTTTGCCGTCGATCAGATGCAGGACCGGATTGCTCAGGAAAGCCGAGACCTGGGTCGAGGGTGCAATTGTAGTAATCGTCATTGCGTGCTCCTTGAAGTTGTTCTTGTCCTGATGGATTGAGTCGTGATTGCCGGTATTGCCGGGGTCGGGCGCTTCGCGTCTCCGTCGGCATCTTTTTCCAGGGTCGACTTTTTCCAGGGTCGACGGTCCGGCTGCTCCTAGCTTTGGGTGTGTAGTCGAACGGTAGTTCCGGCAGCGATGCGTCAACTGTGTAAAAAATGGACGGTGTCATCGGTGATTTTCAGCGCGCGCAGCCGGTTGTAGAGGGTGGTGCGGGTGACCCCGAGGGACTGTGCCGCCCGCGTCTTGTTGCCGTCGAAGCGGCGCAGCGCTTCGATGATCGCGTGCCGCTCGGCCTCTTCCCGGCCGGCGAGGGAGGGCACCGGCCGCAAACGATAGGCCGCGGGCAGATCAACGATCTCGATCGCACCGAATGGTCTGTTGGCGAGAGCGTGACGCAGGACCTCACGCAGTTCTGGGATATTTCCCGGCCAGGGTTGGGCCGTCAGCAGGCGGGTCGTTGCGGGAGCCAATCGATGGGTCCGATCCGGCTGAAGAGCGTCGATCACCGACTGTGCCAGCAGCGGAATTTCGGTGCGCCGCTCGCGTAACGGCTTCAGCGCGACAATTCGGCGACAGCGCCGGACCAAGGACTGAACGTGAGCGGGAAGCCACGTCTGCGGATTTCCAGTGAGAACAATCGGCACGCTGTGATGACCGGCGCTGATCGTCCGAGCCAGAAGGTCGACCAGATCCCCGGGCAGGACATGGACATTGTCGACGACAAGTCCGTCTGCGTGCCGGTCTAGCGTGGCCGCAAGCCGCTCGGCCCACGCCGTGGAATCCCCGACGAGGCAGTCGAGTGCGTCGATCACAGTAACCGATGTCCCGTCGAGGAGAGAGCGGGCTACCGTGCTTCTGCCGCTGCCGGGTTCACCTTCGACGTACACGCTGGCGGTTGCTGTGGCCGCCGCTGGCTCGGCGCCCACGAAGTGACCGCGATTCGCTGGCTCTGCACCCGATGCATCTCTCGGTACGGAGCGCGTTCGAAGCCGGAACACTGCGCCGTGCGCTACGTCCTGGAGCCTGTCTATCCGGGCCGTGACCATTGCTCCGGACAACAGGACCACCGACTCGACTGTTGACGCCCCTCGGTGGGCAGTAGAGCGGGCAATCTCGCGCATTGCCTCGAGGTCGAGGTCTTCGACCATCGCCAACGCGGCGGTGCTGGTCAGCATGACGTGGTCATTGAGCGCGACAATGGCCCGTCCGGTCCTGCAGGCCTCTCGGAAGGCCCGGAACAGCCGCGAATCGGCCGGCCGCGACGTGTCGATCAATCGCTGTTCGATGTCATCGACGGCTCGGGCGAGGGTCGGCGGAAACAGGGGGTGGGCATCGTCCGGATGCACCGTGATGTTGAGAACACCCTCGACCCTTCGGGTGAGGGGGTGCAGGATCGGCAGGCCGTAGCAGGTGAAGCCGCTCAGGACGGCCGCAAAGTGCTCGGCGCCGTGCACCCACATCCCGCTTCGAACTTCGGCGGGAGTCCCCAGCCCGTTGGTTCCGACATCGGATTCCTTCCACCTCGAACCTGTCACTGCGCCGGCGCGCTGGAGTGTGCTGTCGATCGTCGGCCGGTCGCACCAGCGTCCGACGATTCGACAGTCCGCATCGGCGAGAAGCAGGCTGTACGTCAGACCCGTCAGGTCACTGGCCACGCCATCGAGCACCGGTACGGCCGCGGTCAACAAACGACTCGACGATTCGAAGTCGCCGATCTGCAGGCGCTCGAGGACCATCTCGTGCGTGAGTCCCGCGAGCTCCGATCGCTTCCACGACGCAGCTATCTCCGGACGCAGCAGCTTGTCGTGGACTCCGGACGAGTCCGTCATGGTTCCTCTCCTTCGTTCGACGTGACGTCTCGGCCCACCCGAGATGACGCCGGACCTTCAGGCTGATTTGTGCCTGCGCTTGTCGTCGAACTGCTGCGGGCGTCTCCCTGTCGGCGTCTGTGCCCGATGTCCTGGACGATCCCTCCACTTGACAGGGATGTCCGAGTGCGCAGAATCTGATGGCATACGTGCTCGGCACGCTGGTCGCGCCCGGAACAGGAGGGATACCCGTGCCTTACTGGTCCACCTCTGGCTTGAGTGTGCAGGATCAGGCCAGATATTGGGGTGATGTCGTCTGTGAGGCCTTCACGCCGCTCTCCCCGCGGCGCGGGCGGGTACATATCGATCACAGTGCCACCGCCGAGGGGATACCGGGGTGGGTGCGGTCGGAACCACTGGCAAGTACCAACGGCGCCGAAATCGCCTCCTGCACTCAGCTCCTGACGCACGGAGCGGCGGAGGTCCGGCGAGCACCGCAGGAGGCGCTCTTTGTCAATTTGCAGCTGTCCGGGACCTGCTTCGGCGAGCAGGATGGCCGCCGATGCATCGTCCGTCCGGGCAGCTTCGCCATCTTCGACACCACGCGTCCCTACACGCTCGAGTTCCGGGAGCCGTCGAACGAACCCAACTGGCGAGTCTTGTCCTTCCGGATTCCCCGCGATCATTGGCACTCGACGGTTCGTGTCGATGACGCAACCTCTTGCGCCATCGACACGAACACCGGTCCCGGCCATGTTGTGGGAGCGATGATGTCAGCCCTGTGGAGCGAACAGTCGAACATTGATGACATCGCGCTGAAGACGCTCGAGCGGTCGTTTACCGACGTTCTCACCGCGGCAACCTCGTCCCGGTTTGGTGCATTCGCGACATCCGACGACGAACGACGTGATGCGGCGTTGCGCCGGATTGTGCGGCACTACATTCGCGCCGCCGTCCCCCTCGGACGGGTCAGTGCTGAGGGAGCCGCACGGGAGGCCGCGATCTCGGTGCGAACCCTGCACCGGTTGTTTCAGGCGGTCGGCACCACATTCTCGGCGTGTGTCCGAGACGAGCGGCTCCGAGGCGCGATGAGCGACCTCGAGGTGGCACCGGATTCGGTGATGTTGAGTGAGATCGCCACCCGCTGGGGATTTTGCGACAGCTCCCATCTGACCCGCACATTCCAGCGTCATCTCGAGTGCACGCCCACCCAGTACCGGGAAACTCACCGGATCGCGGCCGTGTCGGCTCAGATAGCTGCGATGCCTGCTGAGGACTCCATCGGGTCGTAGTCCGCGCTCTTGAGCAACGCGTGCAGCTGGCGGCGCCGTACACCCATGTTGCCTCCGTCGTAGACGGGGAAGCACAGGACGTCCTCCATGATCGCAGCGATCGGTGTCTGGTCGCCGTACGAATTCACCCCCACCACCCGCATCGTGTCGTAGACCACCTGCACGGACAGCTCGGACGCGAAAACTTTGACCATGTGACCGAGTTCTTCGTCCGCGCCGTTGGTCTTGTCATAGAGATCGCAGGCTTTCCAGGTGAAGTATCTGGCCGCCTCGATCCGAGTCTTGATGTCGACGAGCATGTAGCCGACATTCTGGTAGTCGATGATCGGCACCGGACCGGACCGCTTGTCGGTCTTGGCGAACTCGAATGCGTAGTCGAATGCGGCTCGCATCCGGCCGACACAGGCCGCTCCGATGAGGGACGACGTCCAGTTGAAGGTCTTCCGGGAGATTTCGATGCCGTCCCCGGGGGCTCCGATCAGGTTACCTGCGGGTACGCGAACATCGGTGAACGTGATACGGGGAGAGATGGTCGCCCGGTGGCCCATCGTGTCGATGTATGACTCGACCTTGATACCCGGGGTATCGCCCGGGACGACAATCACCGCCAACGACTCTCGAGGGGGCAGGTTGAGGTCGGTGCGGCATAGGACGCTGATCAGCGCGGCGCCGTTTCCATCGAATCCGCATCCGTTGGTGGTGAAGTGCTTGTCACCGTTGATGACCCATTCGTCTCCGTCCAGTCGGGCGAAGGTCTGTACACCGGTGGAGGGGTCGCTGGAGTCGAAGTTCGCGCCGCCGGACGTCTCGGTGAAGGCCCACGCCGCGAGGAGTGGTTCGCTCCCGGCGAAGGAGGGCAAGAACTGGGCCTTCTGTTCCGCGGTTCCGAAGTGAATGATCGGCTGGAGTCCCAAACCGGTGCCGAGGAGCGCAGTCGGAACATTGATATCGACGCGCGTGAGTTCCTCGGCAGCTAAGGCGAAGTCGAGTGAAGGCATGGCTGTTCCGCCGTATTCGACGGGCACCAGCGCCTTCATGAAACCCGCATCCACCATGTCCTGATAGAACGGCTTGATCGCCGCAAACCGGGCCTCTGGGGTCGGCAGAGGCGATATTACCCCCTCGACGAGACTGAGCCGGTCGTCCGCGAACGATCGTGCCGCCTTCTGTAGACCGGCTTGTTCCGGGCTCAGATCAAAGTTGATGGCCATTGCGATCAAATCCTCCGTTGCTTGAATTATTACGAACGTGTGAGCCCAGCCACACCGGGCCCTCGACAACAATGGTGTCCCGTCGCGGGCTACCACGCTTGGATCCCCGCGCCAACTAACTTGGATGATTGCGCCAGGTAGGCCAAGCAACTCCCTACGCTGACGGCGCGGTCTGCGCCGACACCTGCCCACCGGCAATGCCCGTCTGGAATCGGATAGCGATCGATGCAGCAACACGGGCGATCCGGTCGCGGACTCGCGGAGTGGGAGGCGTGTTCGGCGCTGCGAGATGCTATTCGCGCTCAGCGACCCGGACAACACCGTCGTTCATTCCCATCGCGGTGGCCAGTTCCGTTCGAAGGCGAAAGCGCCCGCCTCGGGGTTGCGGCCGTGGGACTCTGCCGTGACCGAACGCACGCAGGAGCACTGGGGTGCACCGTTGTTGTTTGCTTTCGCCGCACGTCACCCCCTGGCCGCCTCCTCGAGGGCGAGCCGCTGGGGGAGGACCACCGGAACCCACTTCGCCAGGCTTCTCATCTGAACACCCAGCCTGAGGCCGCGGTCGAGGGTCCGGGGTGCATCAGCTCTTCTCCTTCAAGGCGCGCGCCGGGATACCGACGACGAGCACTGCGCCAGCGGTCACCACGAGGGCGGCGCTGATCTGCAGTCCCAACGAGAGGCTGCCGGTGTGTTCCTGAATGAGAGTCGGCCTCGGTGATGCCGAGCAGGAAACGCATGACGTAGAACGATGTTTCGTCCCAGACGAACATCGTCGCGATGGTGACCGCGCCCCAGCTGAGCATGAAAGGGCGATGAGGCATTCCGTGTGTGCCTCACCGATGAGGAGTCCGCAGCGCTCGAGTCCGCCCTGCGCAAGCTCGACTCCCTCGCTCGTGCCATGCGACGTCGGAGGAATAGCCCGGAACTGGGAAAACACACGCCGCGCGGGGCTCACCTGTTGACCTTCGCAACACCTGGTGCTTTTCTGGTGCTACCGCCCCAGAGGCGAATCAATGGACGACACTGTTGTGATGTGCTGGACGGGCTTCCTTTCATCATGACCACAGCGGGCAACTCGCCCGTCCCTGACGCCAATCGGGGAATCTATCGCACCGACTATCTCGTTTTGCGGCGGTGATCTCGCGCCGCCTATGGAATGCGTTCTCAACCGAGCTGGCCGACCGCACGATTCGATTCATCACCGAGCGTCTGCATAAGGATCGCCGGCTTTCATCGGTTCTCAAACTTCCGGTATTGCTATGGGGTGTGCCAGGATTTATCTGGGTAAATACTCGGCCGAGCCCGAACACAAGGTTCGGGCGGTCGCCATTCAGGGTGGTCGACATGCGGTTTGTGAACCAGATAACGGTGATTGCGTTTGTCTCGATTCTCGTCAGCTCAGCGTGTAGCAACAATTCCGATCCGTCCAGTTCGCCACCGACGACTGTGGCTCATCCGCCGGCGGAGTTTGTCGAGGGTCCGTGCGCGAAGACGCCGAATCCGGTCCCACTGCTGGAGAATGCTCGCTGCGGGGAATTGTTGGTACCGGTGAACCGCACCAAAGAAGACAGCGGAACCTTGCGCTTGGCAGTAGCGATCGTTCCGTCGGAAACGCAGCCGCCGACAAAGGCTCCGATCGTCTTTCTCATGGGCGGGCCCGGTCAGGATGGGGTCACGGATCCCCCGATCAACCCGGACGTCCCGCTGAACCGTGATCGCGATCTGATCCTGATGGGACAGCGCGGCAACATGACGTCCAGCTCGCCGTTGCCCTGCCCGGAGATTTTCGAGTTCTTCGCCCAAAGGATCGGAATGGCGTGGAACGCTGAGTCCACACGGGATGCGTACGTAGAAGCGGTGAAGGAGTGCCACGACCGCCTGGCTCCCACCGTTGACCTCTCGGCGTTCAATTCGACCGAGAGCACCTATGACCTGATTGATTTACGCAAGGCACTCGGCCTCGAGAAGTGGAATGTGTTCTCCCACTCGTACGGCACCGACCTTGCGCTGATCTACATGCGTCAAGACGCCGACGCTATCGAGTCGATCGTGTTCGACGGAGTGACGCCTCCATCGGCTGGTGCCCTGGGGTGGACCTGGGCCAGCGCTCGCCAAGCATTCGACAACATGGTCAAGGCGTGCGAGGACCAGCCAGCATGCAAAGAGCGCTATCCCGACCTGGGGGCAACGTTCATCCGGCTGGTCAATGAGCTTGAAGCGAAGCCCATCACCACCACGGTCAACGTTGAGGGTGTAGGAGACACGAAGGTTGTCGTCGACGGCGGAATGCTGCTGAACTGGTTTGTCCCCGTGGCTACCCATCTACCGAAAGAGTTCCCATCAACGGTCGATGAGCTCGCAAACGGGAATGCGCAGCCCATTGCGTCGCGTTGGGCCGAGGTTTGGGGGCATCCGGAGAGGGGCGCCCTCCATTGGGGCCTCACCCTGAGCATATGGTGCCGTGAATGGATCCCGTTCGAGACCGTCGAGCAGTCAATGCAACAGGCGGAAAAGGAATTCCCTGAACTGCCGGAGTCCGTTCGGGCCCAAGCGCCGCAGCTGCCGTTCCTGCGCGACGCCTGCGAAGTGTGGGACGTGCCGAAGGCCCCTGACTCGATCCGAGACATCACCGTGAGTGACATCCCTTCGCTTGTGCTGTCGGGAACCTACGACGGGCAGACCGGAGCGGTGTGGGGCGACTACATCGCGAAGGATCTCTCGCAATCCATAGTCGCGGTAGTGCCCGGAGCTGCACACGGTGTGTATGCAGAGCCACCGTGCGGAGCCGAGATAATCGCGTCGTTTTTCGACAATCCGGAGAAGCCGGACATATCCTGCACGGACACGACGCAACTGCCGGCATACGACATTCTCCCGCCACGCTGATGACGACCGAGGTGTTCGCCGTCGGTGGCCCTGAGTTGTCGCGCCGGGCGGTGCTTGGCGGGGCGGTCGCCGGGTTGGCGGTGCTCGTATTGCCGGCATGCTCGTCGAAGGAGTCGACCACCACAGCTACGAGCGTCCCGACGAACGCGAAGGAAGCGTTCACCGAGCTCGACGCCAAGATCGCCAAGGCGATGAAGGACTACGCGATCCCCGGGGTTGCGGTTGGCGTCATTGCCGACGGTGAGGAGTACATCAAGGGGTACGGGGTCACCAATGTCGACCACCCGACACCGGTGGACGGCGACACCCTGTTCCGGATCGGCTCCACGACGAAGACGTTCACCGGAACGACCTTGATACGCCTCGTCGACGAGGGCAAGGTCGATCTGGAGGCACCGATACGCCAGTATCTGCCCGATTTCGCGGTCGCCGATCCAGAAGCCAGCGCCACGGCGACGGTGCGACAACTGCTCAACCACACGTCGGGTTGGCTCGGTGACGATCTCCAGGACTTCGGTCGAGGCGACGACGCGATAACCAAGTTTGTGGCGTCGATGACCCGGCTCCCACAAAAGACCCCGCCGGGCACGGTCTTCGCCTACAACAATGCGGGGCTGGTTGTGGCGGGGCGGATTGTCGAGGTCGTGACCGGATCGGTCTACGAGGACGCCGTCCAGAAGATGCTGCTGGACCCGCTCGAGTTAAGTCACACCCACTTCTTCTCGGACCAGATAATCGGCCGGAATATCGCCGCCTCACACAACGTCGACGACGGAAAAGCCGTTGTGGATCCGGGTTTCTGGTTCTTCTCGCGCAGTTGCAGCCCGACCGGATCGTTGATTTCCAGCGTGCGGGATCAGGTGCGCTACGCGCGCTTCCACCTCGGCGACGGCACTACACCCAAGGGAGATCGGTTGATGAGCAAAGACTCGCTCATCGCCATGCGTTCCAATCCAGGCGTCGGCGGCACGCTTCAGGTCGAACTCACCGGCATGGGAGTGTCATGGATGCTGCGGCCGTCCGCGGAGAACGAGACGATCGTCCAACATGGCGGGACCTGGGCGGGTCAACGATCCGGGTTCTTCATGGTGCCCAGCCGTAACTTCGCCATGACCGTGCTCACCAATTCCGAGGGTGGAGGGAAACTGCTCAACGAACTGTTCGCCGAGGACTGGTCGCTTCGCCGCTTCGCCGGAATCAGTAACCTGCCCGCGACGCCCCAGAAGTTGAGCACGGCCGAGTTGGCGCCCTACGAGGGGGCGTATGCCACTGACGACATCGATCAATCGGGCACCCTGGGGACCGTCGTGATCAACTTCCGCGGCAAAGATGGCCAGCTCGTCGGCAACATGAGCGACGCCCCGGATGGCATCTACCTGCCGGATGAGCAGACAGTCCCGAATCTCGGTCTTGCGCTTTACAAGACTGACTATGGGCTCGACCTTGGCCCCGACCTCAAACCCACCGGCACCCGATCCAACTTCGTTCGGGGGTCCGATGGGAATGTCGCCTGGTTCAGCAACCACGGACGGCTCTACTGGCACCTGCAGTAAATAGCCGATCTACCCTCGGTTCGGCGCAAAGCCCAGCTTGGCAAGGGTCTCGTCCGCGTCACGGTAGGTTTCGCCGATCCGGTAGATCTCGCGGGCCTCCTTGCCGGTGGCAACCTCGCGGCCGAGTTCGCCGGCGATCCGGACCAGCTGCTGGATCTGCTGGACCGAGGTGAATTTCTCGCCCTTGCGGCCCCAGATGGTGTCTTCGTTGCCGCAGCGGGGGTGCAGGCCCATCGCGATCGCCATCGCGTTGACCGGCAGCACGCTGCGCATCAGGGTCTCGAGGGTCAGGCAGGCACCGTCCGGGACTCGCTGGATGAAGTTCATGATGTTGTACGGGTTGGGGCCGTCGAAGCCGCCGCCGATGCCGACCCAGGTCAGGTTGAGCGGACCGGTGTAGATCCCGCGCCGGATGAGCCGTTCCATGGTCTCGAGCTGGGGGATGCTCGACAGCTGGAAGTGCGGCTGAATGCCCTTGGCCTGCAGCCGGCGCAGGTGCTCCTCGACCCACGTCGGGCCGGCGGGCACCGTCATCTCCCGGTAGGTCTCCATGAGCTCCGGACGCGCGAGCGACGTGCCGGCGATGTCGTCGGCGGTCATGAGTTCCATGATGTTCATCTGCGAGGTGTTGATGGCGATCGTGACCTGGTCGGGTGCGGGATCGAGGTCGGCCAGCATGTGCCGGGTGTCGTCCGAGAGCCACTTCGCATCCGCCCCTTCGCCTTCGGGTGCGAAGGAGATCGATCCGCCGACCTGCAGGATCATGTCCGGCACCGCCTGGCGCAGTCCGGCGAGCAACTCGTTGAACTTCGAGAGCCGCTTGGAGCCCTTGCCGTCGAGCTCACGGACGTGGATGTGCAGGACGGTGGCGCCGGCCTCGTAGCAGTCCACCGCCTTCTGGACGTGCTCGTCCATCGTCAGCGGCAGGTCCTCGCGGAAGTCGTCCGGCTCCCACTCCGGGCCGTACGGAGCGGCGGTGATGACCAGCTTCTCCTGGTTTTCGGGGAAGAGCGCGTCGTCGTGGAAATGCATTGTGAGACTCCGTTTCTCGGTGGGTCCAACGGATGTGAGGAAGGGTCAGAAGGCCTGTCGCGCTGCCGGCGCTCTTTGTGACGTCGCTAACACGACAGTAGTCAGGAGACCTCCAACTACTTACCCTTGCGGGACATATTCATTAACCGTTAGGGACATCTCCGGTCTCGCAGCGGCCGGAGAGGAATCACGGTGTCAAAGCCCCTGGCGCGTTACGCCGCACTGACCGGATACGTCGAGCTGGGACGCTCGCTGTCGATCGACCCGGTCCAGTTACTGCGCAGCGTCGACCTCGACCCGGCGGGCCTCGAGATCCAGGACCGCTGGGTGCCGGCCGCCGCCGTTGCTCGCCTCCTCGAACTCTCGGCCGCCGCGTCCGGTCGCCAGGACTTCGCCCTCAGACTCGCCGAACGTCGGCGCCTGTCGACCCTCGGCCCGCTCAGCGTGAGCATCCGCGAGGAACCGGATGCCCGCAGCGCGCTGCGGATGCTGATCCGCTACCAGCACACCTACAACGAATCCCTACACATCCGGGTAACCGAACGCGACGGTCTCTCCGCCATCGCACTCCACGTCGAACCCGGCGAACCGATGCCCGTTCGCCAGTCCGTCGAGCTCGCCACCGCCGTGACCCACCAACTGCTGCATTACCTTCTCGGGGACCGATGGCAGCCCGTGTCGGTGTGTTTCGAACACGGACGACCCGACGACGACAGCACCCACCGGCGCATCTTCGACGCACCCCTGACCTTCGGCGGCGACTACTCCGGGATCGTCACCTACACAAGCGATCTTGATCAGGTGAACCGACTCTCCGATCCGCTGCTGCGCAACTACACGCAGCAGTTTCTCGATGACCTGGCGGCGCCGGAGGAGCCCACCCTCACGATCCGGGTCCGTGAACTCGTCGAACTCCTGCTGCCGACCGGCCGCTGCTCGGTCGAGCAGGTAGCCCGGAGCCTCGGTGTGGACCGGCGCACCGTACACCGACACCTGGCCAAGTCGAACCTGACCTTCACCGGGGTCGTCGACGCGACCCGCGCCGAACTCGCCCGGCGCATGGTGACGGGCCGGCGCCACACGTTCACCGAGATCTCCGAGATGCTGGCGTTCTCCGCACCCAGTAGCTTCTCCCGCTGGTTCCATCAGCAGTTCGGCATGAGCCCGCGCGAATGGCGCAAACGCTCGGACGGCTGACCGATCGCCCGGGCCGGTGTGTGAACGAACGGTTCACGGCCGCCGAGAACCTGAACGGTCAGGTCACGCGGAAGCCTGTCCCGAAATGTACAGAATGACGTCCCGCAGGGTTAACTATCCCGAGCGCGCCGGAGCTAACGTGATGCACACCACATCCGCTATGAAGGACAGCCTGCATCGCACCCCATTTGCCCCTTCTCTGTGAAACGAGTGCCGCGTGCCGACGAATCCCGACCCGATCCCCACGCCGACCCTCGACGCCATGCGTCGTGACGGCAACTGGAACCCCCTGTGGAACACCCTGTCCGACTGGGATCCGGAGTGGACCGAGCAATTCATGGCGATGAACGCCACCCCGGTCCGACGCGGCGTCTTCACTCCCGAGTTCGTCGAACTCCTCAGCATCGCGATCGACGCCGCCGCCACCCACATGTACGCACCCGGCGTGCGACGGCACATCCGGATGGCCCTCGAACTCGGTGTCTCCCGCGAGGAGATCCTCACCGTTCTGCAGATGGTCAGCGTCCTGGGTATCCATGCCTGCAACCTCGGCGTCCCCATCCTCGAGGAGGAACTCGACGCTCACGAACGTCGCCAGATCGCCGCGCCGCGCACTGCGCCCTGATCCCCCACGTCCGCACCATCACCCCCCACTTCGGTCCAGTCGCCCCCAGGAGCCCCAATGGGACTGTCCACCACCACCGATCAGCCGGCCGAACCCACCGTCGACCCCCAGTTCACCGGGACCGCCGCCGAGCGACCCGCGACCCGCCGCCGGATCTACCCGTGGCTCGTGTTCGCGCTCACCTTCGGCCTGCTGCTATCCGACTACATGTCCCGCCAGGTGCTCAGCGCAGTCTTCCCGTTCCTGAAAGCCGAATGGGCCCTGTCCGATTCCCAGCTGGCCTCGCTCACGAGCATCGTCGCCCTGATGGTCGGCCTGCTCACCTTCCCGCTGTCGCTGCTCGCCGACCGTTGGGGCCGGGTGCGGTCGCTGATCCTGATGGCGGTGCTCTGGAGCATCGCCACCCTGTTCTGCGCGGTGGCGGCCAACTACGAGCAGCTGCTCGCCGCCCGCTTCCTCGTCGGGGTCGGCGAGGCCGCCTACGGCAGCGTCGGTATCGCGTGGATGCTCAGCGTCTTCGCGCCCCGCGTCCACTCCACTCTCAGCGGTGCGTTCATGGCCGGCGGCTCGTTCGGTTCGGTCGTCGGCGTCTCGCTCGGCGGAGTCATCGCTGTGCACCTGAGCTGGCGGTGGTCGTTCGCGGCGATGGCGGTGCTCGGCCTGATCCTCGTCGCCATGTTCCGGGCCGTGGTCACCGAACGCCGGCTGGCCGCGCACGCGGTCGACCAGGACGCCGCGCCGGTCGCTCGCCCCGACAGCCGCCCGATCCGGGTCCCGGTCTCGACGCTGTTCACCAACCCTGCCGTCTGGTGCGCGTACCTCGGCGGCGGACTGCAGATTTTCACCTCCGCCGTGCTGCTCGCCTGGACCCCCAGCTTCTTCAACCGCTACTACGGCATGGCTCCGGACAAGGCCGGCGTGATCGCCTCGGTCTTCGTGCTGCTGATCGGCACCGGCATGGTGGTGTGCGGCATGATCACCGACCGCGTCAGTCGCCGCAACCCGGCCGGGAAGTGGTCCAGCGCCATCGCGTTCTGCGTCATCTCGCTGGCCGCCCTCGGCATCGGACTGCAATTGGAGACCGGTGCGGCGCAGCTGACCCTGATCGGCATCGGCGCCTTCTTCTCCGCCGGCTCCTCCGGTCCCACCGCGGCGATGGTGGCAAGCCTGACGCACCAGTCGGTGCGGGCCTCCGCCCTCGGCAGCCTCACCGTCGCCAACAACATCCTGGGACTGGCCACCGGACCGTTCGTCATCGGCATCCTCGCGGACCATCGCGGCCTGCTCGGTGCACTGCAACTGGCCCCGCTGGTGTACCTGCCGGCGATCGTGGCACTGTTCGTCGGCAGGCGGATATACGCGTCCGGCCTCGCGAAGCTCGCGGCGCAGAGTGCCGCCGCAGCAGCCAAGGCCTGACCCGCGGCCGCCCCGGACGGCACCTGCTACACCGCCAAGTCCAAACAGATCACCCTGCTCGAGACCTGGGGCGGGACATGCCGGTGACCCCGAGCACCGAACCCCCCACGCGGGCGATCTCCCAGGTGCACATCACCGCCGATCGCCGGGTCGCGGACCTGACCTTGAATGCGGCTGCCCAGTTCGCCGGTCACGCCGAAATCTTCACCAAGGCGAGGCTCTGTGCTGTGCCGAAATCGTTGATGGTTCGATCGCTGGCGCGAGTATCGATCAGCCGCCCCCGGATCGTGGCGAAGGGGCCATCTTCAACCGGATCAGCAGACCGATCGCGATCATCACGGAGGAGGCAAGGAACCCCACGCGCCAACCCCAGGTCATGAACGCTTCGTCGGACAGGGCCAGCGTCAGGCTCATGAAGACCCCGTTGGCCAGCAGCAGTCCGGCAGGAACACCGGCCTGTGGCCATGCGCCGAACAGTCCGCGTCGACTCGGGGGTGCGTGTTCGACCGCGACCAGGACGGCGCCGCCCCATTCGCCGCCGACACCGAAGCCCTGCACGATGCGGAGGACGAGCAGCAGGATCGGCGCCCATATCCCGGCGACCGCGAAGGTCGGGAGCACCCCGATGAGGGTGGTGGCGACACCCATGATCATCAGGGAGGACACCAGCATCGCCTTGCGGCCGATGCGGTCACCGAAGTGCCCCATGATCACCCCGCCGAGGGGGCGGGCGATGAATCCGGCCGAGTAGGTCAGCAGCGCCAGCAGTGTGCCGGTCAGTGGGGAGTAGGAGGGGAAGAACAGATGCGGGAAGACCAGTGCGGCCGCGGTGCCGTAGAGGTCGAAGTCGTACCACTCGATCGTGGTGCCGATGAAGCTGCCCAGGCGCGCCCGCCGTTGAATGTCGGCGCTCGAGGGTGCGGGGGTGGAGGTGGTCATGGCGATGTCCGTCCGTTGTCAGGATCGCGGTAGGGGAGTGTCGGCGTGAAATTGCAGCGGGGGCTGCTCGGATCCAGGGATGTGCGGTGCGAGCTGCACCCGCAGGCCGACGTGCACGGTTGCCGGGTCGCAGTCGATGATGTTGGTCATCATGCGGGGGCCCTCGTCGAGTTCGACCAGGGCCAGGACGTAGGGGGTGTCCTGTTCCCATGCCGGGTGGCCGGGTTTGCTGACCACAGTGAACGTCCAGACGGTGCCGGTGCCGGCGGCTCGGATCCAGCCGAGGTTCTCCGACCAGCAGGCCCGGCACATCCCGGCGGGGTAGTGCTGGCAGCGCCCGCAGTCCTCACACTGTTGGATCCACAGTTCACCGTCGGCGGCGCACTTCCAGTACGGCTCGGTCAGGGTTGTGGTCACCGGACCCGGCCGCGGCACCGTGCGGGCGACTTCTTGGTCATGTGTTTGCTCCTCCAAGCACTAGTGCGACTTCTTCGCTCATCGTGGCGCCGTTGCCGGTCACCAACGCCAGCTCGGCGTCGGCGACCTGACGCGGGCCGGCGGCGTGCCGCAGTTGCCGCACCGCTTCGACGATGTGGGTCATGCCGCCTGCGAGATCTGCTTGACCGCAAGCCAATTAGCCACCATTAGGGTTCACCGGGAGCGGGCTGGTCGCGGAGAAGTCGTACTCGGCGACCCACTGCCCGCCTTCGCCTTTGGCGCAGAGTCCGGCGTCTTCGGCGGTGATACCGACGACGATGGAGTAGCAGTCGTAGATCGAGAGGAAGTCGAGATCGGACGGTCCTACCTGCGCCATCCGGTAGGCGTCGGCGATGGCCGGTGCCAGCGGGGAGGTGGTCAGGTTGGGTGCCTGGCTCAGGGTGCGGTGGGTGACGCGCTCGCCAACGCCGAGTAGATACACCGGTGGGTGTGGGTGGTCGGCGGCCCGCTCGGTGGAGGTGACCACCAGGGCGTTGGCGCCGCCGCACGGCATGACCGTCTCGAACAGACGCAGCGGTGACATCACCATCGGGGAGGACAACACGTCGTCGACGGTCAGCGGCTTGCCGTAGAACACGGCATCCGGGTTGAGTTGGGCGTTCGCGCGTTCCTTGACCGCCACGTTCGCGAGTTGCTCGGGGGTGGTGCCGAACTCTGCCATGTGTTTTTGCGCGATCATCGCGTAGGCCTGGTTCGCGCCGCTGGCCCCGTAGGGGACGTCGAACTCCCGGATCGGGTTGCGGTTCGGGGACCGGGGCGCCCGGTCGGGCTCGCGGGTATTGCCCAGCACGCACAGCACGGTCTCGCACATGCCGGCGTTGATGGCGGCGGCCGCACGCCAGACCATTCCGGCGCCGGCGGCACCGCCCAGGTCGACGACGTCGGCGAATCGTGGTTGCAAGCCGAGGTATTCGGCGATGGTGGCAGGCACGTGTTGCGGGGTCTCGCCGACTTGGGGGCCGCAGATGACGCCGTCGATCGCCGACGGTGTCAGGCCGGCGTCGGCGACCGCGGCCCGGCCCACTTGCGCGATAATTTCGAGGGTGGAGACGCCGGGGGTGGTGCGCCGGGCCGGCACCTCGGCGGCACCGATGATCGCCCCGAGCTTGCGTGCGCTCATGAGAGGTTCCTGATCAGATCGAGGGCGGCGGGATCGTCGAGGGAGGACGTGTCACCGGATGGGTTGCCGAGATAGACAGCCCGGGTCACCCGGCGCAGGATTTTCCCGCTGCGGGTGCGGGGAAGGGAGTCGACGATGTGCACCTTCTTGGGGGTCAGGGGTTTGCCGAGTTGCCGTCCGACTTCGGCGGTGATGGTGGCCGGAAGCTCGGCGTGCTCACCCTGCTTGGCTTCGGCGACCCGGGCGAACACCACGAGTGCTTCGCCCTTGATGTCGTCGGGGACACCGATCGCGGCGGACTCGACGACCTGGTCGACGCCGTTGACGACGGATTCGACTTCCGCCGGGCCCAATCGTTTTCCGGCGATCTTGAGGGTGTCGTCGCTGCGGCTGCGCACGTACCAACTGTCGTTGTCATCGACCTCGACCCAGTCGCCGGTGGTACCAGGTGCCGTCCCACCGGTTCCAGTAAGTGCTGTAGTAGCGGTCGGGGTTGGCCCAGAAGGTCAGCGGCATCCCCGGGGACGGCTGTCGGAGGGCCAGTTCACCGAGTCCGCGGGTGAGACTGCGGCCGTCGCTGTCGACGATGTCCGCACCCATTCCGGGCAAGGGTCCGGCGAACCCGCAGGGGTGGATGGGTTGTGCGATGGTGTTCGACAGGATGGCCCCTGACACTTCGGTTCCGCCGCTGTAGTTGATGATCGGGATGTGCCCACCGCCGACCCGGGAGTAGAGCCACTCGTACGCATCCGGGGTCCAGGCCTCACCGCTCGAGGCCAGCACCCGCAACTGGCCGGTGTCGATCGGCACCTCGGGTTGGGTGTCCTAGTCCATCAGCGACCGGATGAGGGTCGGGGAGACTCCCAGCATGGTCACGCCGAGTTCGCGGACCATGTTCCAGATGCGGTCGGTGTCCGGCCAGTCCGGGGTGCCGGCGTAGAGAGCGACGGCGCTGCCGGCGATCAGACCACCGAGCACGATGATTAGGCTCATGATCCAGCCCGGATCGGTGATCCAGGTCGACACGTCGCCCGGGCCGATATCGAAGCTGAACGCGGCATCGCTACCGGCCTTGACGGCGAACCCGGCGTGACCGAGCACCACACCCTTCGGTGCCCCGGTGGTGCCGGAGGTGAATGCGATGAGCATCGGGTGATCGGTGGGGCACTCGGCGGTGGCGACGGGTTCCTGGGGGGTGCCGGTGCCCAACTCGTCCCAGTGCACCGGTCCGGGCAGATCAACCGGCAGCGTGTGCGCCAGCAACGGGACCACGATCGTGGTGGTCAAAGACTCTACGGCGGCGAGGGCGGGGGGCAGATCAGCCGGTATTGCGATCTCACGGCCGCGGCGGTGGAACCCATTGGACATGATGTGGGCCTTCGCACCGGCGATACGCAATCGATCGATCACCGCCGCCGTGCCGAAACCGGAGAAGATCGGGACCGAGATCGCTCCGATTTTCGCGCAGGCCAACTGCGCGACCGCGGCTTCGCGCACCATCGGCAATAGGATGCCGACGGTGTCCCCGAACCCGATCCCAGCGTCGATCAATCCCCGTGCAACCCGGTCAATCTCGAGGGAAAGCTGGGAGAACGTCCACCGTCCGCTGCTGCCGTCCTCGAGCTCCCAGGACAGGGCGGTGTCCTTACCTCGTCCGGCTCGGATCCAGCGGTCGACCGCGTTGTCGGTGATGTTCAGCGCCCCGCCGGGAAACCGCTTGGTCCTGTGCGGTGCGTCGAATTGGTCGGACACACCGGACGGTTCACTCTGCCACTCGAGTTGGAGCCAGTCTGCGACGCAGCCCCAGAACCACCCGGGGTCCTCGTTCGCCGCCGCACCCAGCTCGTCGATATCCGTGCATCCGACGTGCTGGGCGAATGCCAGGATCCGACTGCGATCGACTTCGAGTTGACCCGGCTGCCACACCAGATCATCAATGTCCGACAAGGGGATAGTGGTCACAACATCTCCTCCGTTTATGAGCTGAGTCACATGGGTGATCTGCTGGGGAAGACGTTAGGAGTGGCGACCGTGATACGTCGTTACGTAAAAAAGAGAACTTCACCGCCCTGGTCTGCAAAATCGGCAATCCGGCGGGGGTTCTCGGACGGCCGCGGATGACGAACGCTTCCCTCCGGCGGACCTGGGCAGGCGATAAGGCACGAAGGGCTACTTCGGTGTGGTTGCCTGTTCGGCGATCGTCCGCCGAACCTCCAGGTCGAGTCTGTTGACCTGGGTCGCCCGGTCATCTGCTGCCTGGGCGGGAGTGCACTTGCATGCAGGATTCTTTCCCTGAACACCATCACGGCCGGAATGGGAGGGGCAGATGTTCGCGGCGGCAAGACCTCCTTGGCCTCGGTATGGACTTTGGAGAACACCACGTCCGGGTGTTTGCCTCCCACCACTGTTTGGCTATGAGACCGACCATGCAAGGATCCTGATATGGCGGAGCAGTCCGGGGACGATGCACGAAGCGACCTTGACGAGGCCGCTTTGCAGCAGATGACTAAATGAGCTCATCGACCACCTCCATCGCCGGGCCCACCAGATCGGTGAACTGATCGCTCAGCGATACCGAGAAAGCCGTCGAATACCGTTCGCTTCCTGATGGTTTCATCGAGCAGGATGTCGCACCCACGGCGCGCGCGAACCTCGAGGCGATGCTCGCCAGCCTCACCGACGACCATGATGCGGTTTCCGACCAAGACGAGACCGCCGCCCGATACGCCCCGTTCCGCGACAGTGCGGTGCGCCGGTTCCATCAGGGTGTTCCCGTGCAGGCTCTGCTTCACGCCTATCGGCTGTGGGGCCACACCGTGTGGGAGCAGGTTCGTCAAGCCCCACAAATCCGGAACAACCCCGAGCTGGGTCTGGTGGTGGCCGGCAAGATTATGCGCCACGTCGACCTGGTGTCCACCGCGGTCGCCCAGCCGTACCTCGAAGAAGCCTCCGGCGTCATCCGGGACCGCGAAGTCCTCCGGCGTGACCTGCTCGAAGCCCTCATCTCCGGCAACCCCTCACCGGCGGATCAAGCTGTGCCGAGCTGTACCCGCACCACTCTGTCGGAGTCGCGATCGAACCGGTGGCAGCAGAGCGTCCCGGGCACGGCCCGGTCGTCCCCGCCGCCCCCGAGCGCCCGGGCAGGTCCTGCAGGCCGCTGCGTAGCGCTCTGACGCGTTGCGTCGGCCCTTCCAGTCGACCTAGTCCATTCGCACGCCCACCTCCTCGCCAGATCCGGCGTGAACCCCATCCGCACGATGCCGCGTCAATCGCGCCGTGCAGTAACGAGGTGCTCCATGCTCGATGTCACTTACTACCCCATGTCCGCCATCCAGTGGTTCTGGCACAAAATCTTCGGCTCCGCGCTGGGCTCGGACAACGGCTTCGCCTGGGCGCTGGCAAACGTGTATGCGTACGTGTCGACGAGGGAGCGCCGAATGGTGGATGTGCAGGCAGTACGAGGTCACCGCCGGTGGTCGAGTCGGGCATGTGGTGGACGTCGAGCACCGCACCTTTGTGGCTGAAGTCCGCGGGGACAGGGCGTCTTGAACGATCGAATGATGCTGCCACTGTTTGACGACGGTCATGGACGCCGCTTCACCTTGCCCCCTTGACAAACCTGATTCCATATCAGGGCTTGCCCCTACCCTGGTTGACACACGGGGTGTGCAGTTTCAGGCCGCGTGTGCGGTCTGATGGAGCGTCTCATATTCGACGGGTGTCGGTCGACCGAGACCGCGTTGCCGGCGCCGCCGGTGGTCGGTCGTCTCGATACACCCGACGATCGCCAACCGTAGTTCCTCACGGCTGCTCCAGCGGCGACGGTCGAGGACATTGCGTCCGGCCGGGCACGCACCACGCGCTCGTCGAGGGCACCACACACGCCGTTTGTCCGACAGTGGATTGGGGCGGATACGTCGCGTAGAGCCGAGACAGCGACGATGATTCGTGGAGGTGGATCGGTGCGCGGAACGGGAACGAGCACCGGACCTGATGCCACGACAGGAGGCAAAGACAATGGGAAGCAATGAGCCAAGTCTCAGGGAACTCGCTGTCAACGAATGTTGGGCGCTGCTTCGTACCGAGAGTATTGGCCGTCTCGCTGTGTGGGTGGACGACCACCCGGATATCTTTCCCCTCAATTATGCGGTCGATCATGGAACCCTCGTGTTTCGATCCGGGAGAGGCACCAAGGTGTCCGCTGCGCTGTCAGATGCGCCGGTTGCGCTGGAAGTCGACGGCTACGAGGCTCCGTCGCGCGAAGCGTGGAGCGTGGTGATCAAGGGGCGTGCGGAGGGGATCCGTGAAATCGACGAGTTGATGGACACCGTGGATTTGCCACTCTTTCCGTGGCAGGCCGGGGCGAAGAACCTTTTCATCCGACTCGTTCCCACCCATGTGTCCGGCCGCCGGTTTCCGGTTGTCGACCCGGCCATGTGGCAAACTCCCTTCTCGAACGTGCGACGTTCGCCTTCGGAGTAGCTGGTGTGGACAGCACACCTACCCCGACGGCCTTGACGTGAACGTGGTGATAGACAACGGTTCCACGAACAAGACGCCGGTGGTCGAGCGGTTGGATGAGGTTGCCGCAGAAGTGTGGATACCGGTGACGTCGCTAACGCGTTGTCATGTTCCGACGGTCCCGCGCGAACGGAGCGCACCCGACTCCCGGTACGTCGGCGGACTCCTTCGATGTGTACGGGGTCCCGTTGACGCCCTTCGGTGTGTCAAGCGGCCGGTGCGATTGCGGGGTGACTCGATCGCAGTCTTTGAGGAGGTAGAGGATCTCGCGGGTGATGAAGCGTTTGAGGCATCGCAGGATTTCGGGATTGGAGTGCCCGAAAGCACGTTTGCGGGCGACGTAAGCCTGGGTCTTTGGATCCATGCGCCATCGGCTGACGGCGATCATGTGCAGCGCCGAGTTCGCAGCTCTGTCATCGCCGCGGTTGTGGCGATGACGGGTGGTCATCCCGGAGGACGCCGGGAGCGGGGCGGCACCGCACAGCATGGCGAAAGACGCCTCCGAGGTCAGCCCCTCAGGGTTGGCGCCGGCAGTGATGAGTAACTGGGCAGCGGACTGGTAACCGACTCCGACGCGCTCGAGAAGGGTGGGCTCCAGTTCCTCGACGAGGGCGTGAATGGGGCGGTCGAAGTCGGCGATCTCATCGTGCAGTTCCAGGTATCGGCGGGCGAGGTGCTTGAGTGCGATCTTGGTGGCAGTGGTCGGGTCGCGGAAGCCGGTCAGGTCGGGCCGCCAGGCGGCGAGGGTGCGGATCAGCTGCATGCGGGACAGGTTGCGGATCTGCTTCACCGCGACCGCGCCGAGCCGCAAGTGGGTGGCCGATCTGACGCGGATTGCCGCGACCGAATTCTTCTCCACCACCCGCGCCGGCTATCGGGCCATGCTGCGCTGGATGCGCAGCCACGGCGACCTCGCCCGGATCGGCGTCGAGTGCACCGGCTCCTACGGTGCCGGACGGCTCCGATTTGTCGACAATGCCGGGCTCGAGGTCCTCGAGGTCACCGCACCCGACAGGTCTGATCGACGACGCCGCGGCAAGGATGACACCATCGACGCCGGGAACGCCGCACACGCCCGTTCGCCCAGATCAGAACCGTCACACCGAAAACCCGCGACGGAATGGTCGAGTCGCTGCGGGTCCTACAGGTCACCCGCAAGACCGCCATTTCGGCCCTTAGGGTTGCACTCCAGATGATCAAGTCGCAAGTCATCTCAGCGCCCGAGGTACTGCGCGATCTCCCGGTCCAGCAGGTCCGGTGCGGCGGTATGCCGCGGGTTCTGTTTCGTCGACCCGCCCTTCCAGTCTTTGCGTAGGTAGGCGCCGCGGCGATGGTCGTGGTCTTTGGGTCGGGGGTGCCTCGCGGCATCGGTACTGTCGGTGACCGTGGGCAGCACGGGGCAGCGGCGAGCCGATCGGGCGCTGGTCGCCGCTTATCACGAGGCCCGGCTGGGTGAGCTGATCGAGTGTGCCGCAGCCGAGGTCGAGCGCGTCCGCCGGCGACGTGGGCGCGTTCACCGTCGATGAGGCACTGCACCACTATCACCTCGTGGCGATGGAACTGTGGAAGTTCTGCTGCTCGAGTTCACCGCGCGTGTGTTGGAAAGACTCGTGGCTGACGGCGAGATGATCGAAGGGTGGGAACGCGCCACGCCTCGCCGCCGGGAGTAGTACGTGTCCGCGGCGCTCCGCGCGTCGACGTGAGGGTCGGTGCGAGCCGGGGACGGTGAAGGCCGGCCGCCGTAGTGTGGTCAGCGCCGCTCGCTCCCGTTTTCGGGCGGCCTCGACCTCCGTCGGCCGTATCTGATCGACGCCCGTATCGCACGGTGGCGGTCACCACGATCTGCCACCGCGCGGATGCTTATCGATCCTCTTCCTGGCTGCAGGGATCGACCGGATCCCGGCGAAAGTCGGCCGGCGTCGAGCGCGAGTCACGATCCCGCGGCGGCGTGCGCCGCTCCGGCTTTTCGGTGGCACTACTGCAGGTCGCTGGTGACCAGGCAATCCCTTACGGCACCCATCACTGGATCTGCGGTTCACACGCCTGCCCGGTCGAGGCGTTCGATGAGGCGTGGTTTGCGCGCGTGCGTCTGACGTAGTGCCAGGCAGCGCTGGGTGAAGGCGTCACGTCGGCCGTCGCGTTCGGCGAGCGTCTGCAGTTCGGTGAGCAGTGCGGCGGCGGCGTCATACTCGCGGGGTTTGCGGGTGGCGATCATCGCGTCGATCTGCGACCACGTGGCCTCCTCGTCGCGGGCCAGCTCGTCGATTCGTTTCTCGCGGGCGAGGGAACGGTCCTGCTGCCGTCGGGCTTGCTGCTCGGCACGCCGGGCGGCCACCCGGCGCTCGCGGTCGCCCCGGCGACGGCCTGCGGCGTCGAGAAGATCGGCCACGGTTCGGCGAGGTGGGGATGCGATGGGTGTGCTGTGTTCGTTGTGGAACCTGCGCAGCATCTCCGCCCGTACGGTCACGGCGTGGTCTTCGGCGACCCGCAGCAGGAGCCGGTTCTTCTCGGCAACGGGCAGGTCCTGCACCCAGGCGGCGAGTTGGCCGGGGGCGTCGGTGGTCTCGGCGAGTGGTGCGCTGGTCTGGGCCGCGATGGCGAGCAGGTCGTCGTCGACGCGGAGGAAGTCGGCCAGGGCGCGCTGCGCCGCGGTGAGCGCGGCCGATCCGGGTGGCACGGGTGGCTCCAGATCCTGATTGGCGTTGCGGTCGACGGCGTATTCGTCTGTTTCCGCGGTGCCGTGGCCGGCCAGCCAGGCGAGGTGGAGCGGCCGGAGATCGCCCGCGGCGAGTTCGGCGCGGACTCCGACGATGGCGGACAACGGTGGGCAGGCGTCAGGATCGAAGTCGCCGGCCACGTCCTCGCTGGTCAGGTCGAGCACGAGGTATTCGCCTGTGGTCCAGGCCGTTACCTGGTCGCCGACGCAATAGTCCCGGGCGACGTCGATGTCGAGCACGCCGCGCGGTAGGCGGAGCATGATCCGCTGTGCGGCCGGCCACGTCGAACCCGCTCGCGCATCCCGGCCTGCAACGCCGTCTCGCCGCGGGCGCTCAAGCGCTCGGCTACACCCTCGTCTGAGGTGCGCCGTGGGGCGATCCTGGAAAGTGGGTGGCGTCGTTGACGACGCCAGGCCTCCGTTGCGTTGTTTCGTTTGTTGCGTATATCTCGTTTAGGAGGTGCGCGATGTACGCAGCACATGATCAGCCGACCGTGGTCGAGCAGGAGCAGGCCCGGCAGGCCCTGCAGTTGCTTCGTGATGTCGGGCAGAGACGGGGGAGACCCTCGATGTGACCGTGGCAGGTACCGCGGAGTCGGTGCATCTTCCTCGGGCGGTGCTCGATCTGATCCGCGAGGTGTTGGCGAATATGGCCGCGGGGCAGGGGGTCACCGTCGTCCCGGCGCACGCGGAGCTGACGACCCAGCAGGCCGCGCAGATGCTCAATGTCTCGCGCCCGCATGTGATCAAGCTCCTCGACGAGGGGCATATCGAGTACCGAATGGTCGGCCGGCATCGCCGGATCCTCGCATCCTCTCTGCTCGCTTATCAGCGGACGCAGCTGGGGGCCTCGCGTGACGCCGCGGAGGAGCTGGCGGCCCTGACGGAAGACCTCAAGCTGTACTGAGGTGACCTTCACCGAGCTTCTGCGACGCGAACTTATTGTACCCGAATATTTTACGAGATTTCCTTATTCGGATCTTAGACCGCGTTGTGCATGCCCCGGTGGACGGAACGCGTCCGCGGGCGAGGTGTTTGAGAACGTGGTGGATTGCCCGGACCTCCGGGTGGGGATGTTGGAGAAGCTGCGGGAGTTGATGAATGCCGGCGGTGCCGGATTCTCCTGGCCACCGGAGGCGTGCCGCCGGGTGTTGCGGCACGTCGGACGTAGGTCGGGTTGGGGGAGAGGATGGCGCTGTGGTCGGCACTGATGCGGGCGACGAGGTCGCGGCCGGGGCCGTGGTCGAGCGGCAGGGGCGTGGTGGTGGGGTCGATTGCCAGGTCGGGGTGGGGTGTGATCGCGGGGTCGGTGGTGAGGATCCAGGCGAGGGTGTCGTCGTTGTGCCGGGGCCGGAAGGCGAGTCCGTCGATGTCGTTGTCGGCGGCGCGGATGGTGTGGGCCCACCGTCTTGTCGTGACGTAGTGCCGGGCTTCGCATTTGGTGAGCCAGACGACCGAGGCCAGGTGCGGGCCGTGGAGTGCGGCCGTGGTGAGGGTGCGGGTGACGGTGAGGGCGGTCAGGGTGCGGCCCGTCACGGTGGAGGCGGGCACGATCCGGGCGATCGAAGGGTCGAGTGGCAGGTCCCGGCAAATGGTTTCGGCGATCGCACCGTCGGGGCTGTCGGCGAGGTTGAGGTAGGCGTGGCTGCCGTCGCGGGAGTCGAATCGGCCGCCGGCGAGTTCGTCGGGTTGGGCGGTCGGGTTCAGGGCGTGTGGGGCGCGGTGGCCAAGCGGTGCACGCCGCGCAATCAGGGCGGCTTCGCCGGTTGTTTTCGCTCCTGCTGCTCGGAGCCTTCGCGTAGTCGCGGGGGGAGTCGACCAGACGGCCCTTTCCCCCGGGGGCGGCCGCGTACTGAACATCAACGACGACGGGATCAACGTCACGGTGACGATGACGGGAAAGCGCTGGGACGGTGAGCAGATCATCCGTTACGAATACACAGTGCCGGGCTGACAGTGCGCACCTCCGTTGCCGACGTCGGCACGACGCGCCTCACCCAGGGCCTCCCGAAGGGCACCTCCGACGTCGCCGAGCCCGTCCGACCGCAGTGCCAGCAAAAATCGACCGCGGATTCTGCGTTCACGCCCCCGCTGCGCACCTCGTGCCCGCCGCGAAGTGGACGTGCGTCGATTCGCTGGTGAGCACCGATTCGTCGAACATGTCCAGCGGCAGGGTGATCATGCACCCGCTAACACGTCCAAGCCGCTACGCCGCCGCAAACAGAGCGTCGGCAGGTACCTCGACCACAAGCACCCCGAGAGGGATGTCCGAACGGCCATTGCCACACGCCTCAATGCCGTCCCGGCAAGTCGACTTCGCTGGCCACCTTGTCGTCACGGAGGCCTTTCCAGCTCGGGTGACGCAGCCCCCCGCTGGTGTTTCGCGGTACTCGACATCGCCGACCAACCGTGGTTCGACCCAGCGCGCACCCTTCGTGTCCCGCGCAGGCGGCGGTGAATCGAGGGGAGTCGTGGGTCGTTCTATCGCAGCGAGCTGCCCTCGTAGTGATTACCGTGTCGCGGTGGTGAATCCGGTGCCGAGATGTCCGATGTAGACCAGTCGGTGGTTGTCGTCGTATGCGGCGGGGAGGAGTGATCCGATGCCGTCGTGGGTGGCTCCGGTGCCATCGACCCAGCCGACGAATGATTCCTTCGGTGTTGGCGCGTAGTGGTTGTCTGATCCAGGCGGGGAAGCGGCGACCGGGTTGATACGTCGAGTCGACGCGTTATGCGACTGCTCCCTCGGGGTGATGTCTACGGGCGAGATCGAGCATCTGCTCGCCGTCGACGTCGGTCCAGTACGGCGGCACCTGCAGGCGGGGCCCGGACAGCGCGAGGTCGTCGAGTTCGGTCCGTCGCCGCAGGTGGGGCAGCCCGGTCGTGGACTTGCCATCGAGGGCCAGGACGTCGAATACGTAGTACGTGACGGGCGCCTCGTTGCGGAGCTGTGTGGTGGGGGACAGCATGGAAAGGTGGCAGTGATGTCATTTCCGCTGCGGCTGACCTCCGGGCTACACCGTTGTCGACGGTGGTGACGGCGCGTTGACCGTCCCACTTCATTTCGAACGCCCACCCCGCACCGCCGGGAAGTTGGCCGAGTGTGGCCAGAATCGGAGACGGGACCGTCGACGAGGAAGGCATCCACCGGCCTGGTAGGCAGGCGACGCAGCCGCATAAGACCCCTAGACTGGGTATATGGCTGCGCTGAGCCCCGCGGACGAAGTCGTCGATCAAGCGAAGATCGACCATCGAGCCCCGTCGGTTGCCCGCCTCTTCCTCGATCGTGTCGGCACCACCCCGCAGGCGGAGGCCTTCCGGTTCCTGTCCGGTGGCGGCTGGATGAGTGTCACCTGGGGGCAGGTGGGTGAGCGGGTCCGTATACTCGCCGCCGGGTTGATCGCGCTTGGTGTCGAATCGGAAGACCCGGTCGCGGTGGCGGTGTCGACGCGATACGAATGGGTGCTCGTCGACTTCGCCGTGATGTGCGCCGGGGCTGCGACGACCACGGTCTACCCCACCACGAAGGCCCCCGACGTCGCTTTCATCGTGTCGAACTCGGGCAGCCGCGTCGTGTTCGCCGAGGACCAGACCCAGGTCGACAAGCTCCGACAGCATCGCGCCGAGTTGCCCGGCGTCCGCACGGTGGTGATCATCGACGGCGAGGGCGACGGCGACTGGGTGCTGACGCTTGCCGACGTCGAGGAGCGCGGCCGGCGGCTTGTCGCACAATCCCCCGACGTCGTGACCGAGCGCACGTATGCGATCCGTCCCGAACACGTGGCGAGCATCATCTACACGTCCGGCACCACGGGTAAGCCGAAAGGTGTGATCCTGCCCCATTCGGCATGGACGTATACCGCGGCCGCCGTCGATGCTCTTCACATCCTCGGTCCGGACGACCTGAATTATCTGTGGCTGCCCCTGGCCCACGCCTTCGGCAAGGTGATGCTGGCACTGCCGCTGCAGATCGGCTTCCCCACCGCCATCGACGGCAGGGTCGACAAGATCGTCGAGAACATCGCCGTGGTGCATCCCACCTTCATGGGTGCGGCTCCGCGCATCTTCGAGAAAGCCCGCGCGCGGATCGAGGGCATGGTGTCCGAGGAGGGCGGGCTGAAGAAGAGGGTCTTCGACTGGGCGATGGATGTCGGGCTGAGGGTATCGAAGGCGAAACAAGCAGGCGAGGAACCGTCGCGGCTGGATTCGCTGCGCTACAAGGTCGCCGACCGGCTGGTGTTCTCCACCATCCGGGAGCGGTTCGGCGGTCGGCTGCGCTTCTTCGTCTCGGCGGCGGCAGCGCTGGATCGGGAGGTCGCGCAGTGGTTCGATGCCGTCGGCATCATCGTGCTCGAGGGTTACGGTCTCACCGAAACCGCGGCAGCGTCCAGTATCAACCGTCCGGAGGCCTATCGCTTCGGAACCGTCGGCTGGCCCTTCCCCGGCACCGAGGTCAAGATCGCCGACGACGGCGAGATCCTGCTGAAAGGCCCCGGCGTGATGACCGGCTACCACGACCGCCCCGACGCCACCGCGGAGGCGCTCGAGCCGGACGGCTGGTTCCACACCGGCGACATCGGCGAGATCGACGCCGACGGCTATCTGCGCATCACCGACCGCAAGAAGGACATGTTCAAGACGTCGCAGGGCAAGTACGTCGCGCCGTCCGCGATCGCGGCGACGTTCAAGGGCATCTGCCCGTACGTCGGGGAGATCATCGTGCACGGCGAGAGCCGGCCCTACTGCGTCGCGCTGATCAGCCTCGATGCCGAGGCCGTCACCGAATGGGCAGGCAAGAACGGGCTGGGCGGCAAGTCGTTCGCCGAGATCGCACGGCACGACAAAACGCACGAACTGATCGGTGGCTACATCGACGAACTCAACCGGCGACTGAACCGCTGGGAGCAGATCAAGAGATTCGGCGTCATCGACCGAGAGCTGTCCATCGACGCCGGCGACTTGACACCGAGCATGAAGCTGCGCCGCACGATTGTCGTCGACAGCTTCGCCGACAGCATCGACACGCTCTACGTCTGACCGATCCCGTCGTGCCGCGCGTTTCGCGACGATAGCGTGATTCTAGGGACCGACGACTCTGGCCTGGAACAGCCGTGAACGCACACAGTGAGTACATGCTCAGCGCTGTGCTCGATGTCTTCCGGCTCCGGCAGTACTTCAATGTCATCACCCGCACGCGCGAGTTGCTGGAGGGGGTACGCGAAGATGCCGGGTTCCTCGCCGATGCCGGTCGGGCGGTGCTCCCACTGCCCGACGCGACACGCGGACAGCACTTCCGGCCCTTTCCGCCGTTCTCGCCGTACCCCACCACGGTGGCGAAGGGTCAACGGGTGGCGCTGGTCGCGACAGGAGGAAGTGGTGCGCTCGCGTCCGTGGTGGGGGTGGCGCGGGCCTTCGAGGAGGGCGGCGTCCGTCCCGCCGTCATCTCGCTGTGCTCTGGGTCGGCGATGTTCGGTTTCCCGGTCGCCGCCGGATTCTCCGCCGAGGAAGTCGCCGCGTTCGTCCTCGGACTGCGGCCCGACGACTATCTCGATGTCGGCTGGCGCGAGCTGCTCAGCGTGGCACCGACGGCCGGCAGGGGATTCGCCGGCATCCTGCGCGGCGAGGCGATCGAGAACGTCTATCAGAGTCTCCTCGGTGACATGACGCTCGGCGAGATGCCCATTCCGGCGTATGCGCCGATCTGGAACGTCGAGCAGAATCGTCTCGTGTATCTCGGGTCTGGTACCTACCCCGATCTGCCGGTGGCGCGCGCCGTGCGCATGGCCGTCGCGTTGCCGCTGTTCATTCAGCCGGTCGAGTTCGGGGGCTTCCACTGGTGCGACGGTGGGATCGTCGATATCTTCCCGGTCCATCCCGTTCTCGACATCGAGGAACCCTGCGACCTCACCCTGGCAGTCAACGGCTTCTACCCGCCCGGGTTCGAGGGCGAAGACGCCACCGGGTGGGAGGATCGGCGGGCGAGCATCCTGTACGTCGCGAGCCAGGTGCGCACATGCCAGCAGATCGAGCTGGCACGGGAAAACCTGTCCCGGCTTCGGTCGGCCTCTACGGTGACGATGATCGAGCCCGTTCCCTACGAGACCGTGCGTGGCGTCGGTTTCTACCGACAGTTTCTGAGCACCCGGAACTGGGCCCAGTTCATGCTGGCGGGCTACCGTGATGGCCGGCAGGCACTGGCAACGCCCCGGAACACTGTCGGCGCGGAGACGTAAATACAGGGGATCTTCGCCGGCAATGAGCGGACGAACGACTCTATTGGAGTCCAGTCGTGAATCACTAGCGTCGAGGATGAGGCACTATCACGCACAGGCGCAAGGGCGGATCTTCATGGCGGACGCGCGCGAATCGCATATGACCCAGCCGGACTTCTTTTCCTGGAGAATGGAACGGGACCCGATCCTGCGGTCCACGATAGTGGCCGTCATCGTCTTCGACACCACACCGGACTGGGGCCGTTTCGTCAACATGATCGACCGAGCCAGCCGGGTGGTCCCGAATTTCCGGCACAAGCTCGTCCCGGCTTGGTTGGGGTTGGCACCACCGCACTGGATGGTGGATCCGGACTTCGATCTGTCGTGGCATCTGCGCCGCTTGGCGCTACCCGACCCCGCCGACATCAGGACGGTCCTCGATGTCGCGCGGCGATCGGGAATGGAGTCGTTCGACCGCGACCGTCCGTTGTGGCATTTCACGCTACTGAGCGGCCTCGACGACGGCCGGGCCGCGCTGGTTCTGAAGGTTCACCATTCGTTGACCGACGGCCTCGGCGGTATCCAGATCGCAGACCAGATAGTTGATTTCGCCCGCGGGGGGACGGATCGAGGCCCGCTGCCGGATGCTCCCGTGCCGACGGAGACAAGCGCTCTCGCGGACACGGTGGAATGGGAGGTGGCGACGGGTTTCGAGCTGGCGCGGAAGGCCGTCGGTGCCGCCTTGCCATCGGTGCGCCGCGCGCTCGTCAATCCCATCCGCGCGGTGCAATCCGCCGCCACGACGGCCGCCGCGGTCGTTCGCTTCGCGCGTCCCATCCCGGATACCCTTTCCCCCGTCATGACCGAACGCAGCCTCAGGCGGAGGTTCGCGGTGATCGACGTTCCGGTCGAACCGTTGCATCAGGCGTCGAAGCGCACCGACGGTTCACTCAATGACGCATTCCTCGCTTCGATCCTGCTCGGGCTGCGGAAATATCACACCCTGCACGGTGCTGACGTCGAATACTTGAGGGCGACCGTGCCGGTCAGCCTGCGCACCGAAGCCGACCCGTTGGGCGGCAATCGCATCACGCTGGTCCGGCTCGCGCTGCCCGCGAACGTGACCGACCCAGCCGAACTGATGCATCGGATCCACGAGATCGTCGGCGCATCGCGCCACGACCCCGCGGTCCCGCTGTCGGGCGCCATCGCCGGCGCACTCAACGTGCTTCCGTCCAGTTATCTGGCCTCGGTCTTCAAACACGTCGACTTCCTCGCATCCGACGTGCCGGGTTCCCCGATCCCGATGTATGTCGCCGGCGCCGAGATCGAGCGGTACTACGCCTTCGGACCCACGCTCGGCACCGCCCTCAACGTCACCCTCATGTCCCACACCAACACCTGTTGCATGGGAATCAACGCCGACACGGCATCGGTCCCGGACCTCCAGGTCATGACCGACTGCATCGTGGACGGTTTCCATGCGGTTCTCGGCGTGGGCGCAGCGCAACCGCCCGCGACGGTCCTCACGCCGTCGTGGGTCAGTGTCTGAGATTGTTATCTCGGGCCGTCAGAGCATCGGTGGAGAAGGGTGGAGTACGACCTGCGGCGACGCAACCTCGCCAGCCCACTCGCCGACGTTCGGGGCCCGACCGGGCGTACCCGGGCCATCGCCGCCGCGATCCGGACCGGTCTCGCCCGCGGCGACGATCCCGACAACATCGAGGAGCTGATCCGGTGTGCCGAAGCAGCCGGCCTGTCCATGTCGGAGTATGATCGCCTCCTGCCGTGCGTGTTCACCGTTCGGGGTTCGGCTTGCGGGACGGCGCGAAGCGGGCGACCCCAGAACCTGCGTCCTTCCGTCCAGAATGACCTTCCCGCGGTGCGGCGGATGAGTACTACATCGCCCTCGGTGGTCTTGCTTTGGGCGTTCGCACGTGAAGAGCGCAAGGGCGATTGCTATGGCGTCGAGGCGGGGAGCGCGAGAGGAGGCGACCGGTGGAGCTTCTTGTACGACTCTTCCTCGGCGTGCTCCTCGTTGCGCACGGCCTGGTCCACCTGATGTGGTTCGCACCCAGCGACGATCCGGCGTGGCCGTTCCGGCTCGACCGGTCATGGCTGATCTCGGAAGCGACCTGGAAACCGGTCGCGATTGCCCTCGTCGCGCTAACCGTCGCGGGGTTCGCGCTGCTCGCCCTCGCTGTATGGGGAGTACCGGGTTTGGCATCGATCTGGCCAGGGCTGGCGATCGGGTCCGCCGTCGCCTCGCTCATCGCCCTGGTGCTCTTCTGGGATCGTCAGCTCCTGTGGGGCGTTGCGATTGACGTCGCCCTCATCGTCGTGGCGTTGGGGCGTCCCGGCTGGACGGATCGCCTCGGATAGGCACGTCCGCGAGGCGTCCGGGCCGCGAGGATGCGTAACTCCGCCACTCCGGCCGGTTCACCGATGTCTGGGGCCACTCCGGCGGGCGGCGCCGCGTCCGTCGGGGAAGCAGTCCGCCGACGCCGCGGTGCATCCGGCAGCGGTTGTCACCGCGCCCAGGACTCGTCGGGCAGGGACAGGATGCGCAGGGCGAGGCCGGTCAACACGATGGCGAGGAAGGCTCCTCCCCGTGGACGATCCAGCCCTCCGATGGTTACCTCGTCCTCGACATCGAGCACGTCACCGGACGACGCTGACCCTGCCCCGGCTGGCAGGCGACCAACGATAAGACGGATAGCTGGCTGCAATGGTCCTCTCAGGTCGCCCGTTCCGGGATGAAACTGCTTTGCCGTTCGGCCCTAGCCATCGTCGGGGCTGGAGTGCTGTGGTGAGAAGGAGGGCCAACCCGATCAAGGAGCCAAATCATGGCTGTACCGTTCCGCGGAATCGTCAACGTCGACATTCGGGATTCGGTTCCGGATTGGGGTCCGTACGAGCAGCCGAAAGCTGCTCCGGGTTCGCCGAACGTGCTGTACATCGTGCTCGACGACGTGGGTTTCGGTGCGCTGGGGTGTTATGGCGGGCCGATCGAGACCCGAACATCGACCGGATCGCCGCGAACGGGCTGCGGTACGGGCAGTGGCACACCACCGCCCTGTGCTCCCCGACGCGATCCTGCCTGCTGACGGGACGTAACCACACCACCAACGGGATGGCGTGCATCAGTGAGGCGGCGGTCGGGTTCCCGGGCGCGAACGGGCACATTCCCCCGGAAGGCGCGACGCTCGCCGAGATCCTGGTCGAGCAGGGATTTTCCACCGCGATGGTCGGCAAGTGGCATCTGTGCGCCGAGGACGAGATGAACCTGGCCTCCACGAAGCGGAACTGGCCTATCGGCCGGGGTTTCGAGCGCTTCTACGGATTCCTCGGGGCCGAGACCAGCCAGTGGTATCCGGACCTGGTGCACGACAATCACCCGGTCGAGCAACCGGCCACCCCGGAGGAGGGTTACCACTTCGGTGTCGACATCACTGACCGGGCGCTCGAGTACTTCGGCGATGTCAAGGCAATCGCCCCGGACCGGCCGGTGTTCCTCTACTACGCCCCCGGATGTGCGCACGCTCCGCACCAGGCGCCGAAGGAGTGGACCGACCGGTATCGGGGCAGCTTCGACGCTGGGTACGAGGAGATGCGCGCGGAGATCCTGGACCGCCAGAAGGAGATGGGTCTGATACCGCCCGGCACCGAATTGCCCGCGCTCAATCCGATCGGCGGCCCAGAAACACGCAGCGGCCCTGAAGGAAAGCCGTTCCCTCTGATGGACTACACCCGCCCGTGGGAGAGCCTGTCCGGCGATGAGAAGCGGTTGTTCGCCCGGATGGCGGAGGTGTACGCGGGGTTCGTCTCGCACTGCGACGATCAGATCGGCCGATTGCTCGCATACCTCGAGGAGATCGAGCAACTCGACAACACCATCATCGTGCTGGTTTCCGACAACGGGGCCAGTGGCGAGGGCGGACCCAACGGTTCGGTGAATGAGAACAAGCTATTCAACGGTGTCCCGGACGATCTCGCCGAAAACCTGTCCCTGCTCGACGATTTGGGCAGCACCCGACCTACAACCATTACCCGAACGGGTGGGCGATGGCGTTCAACGCGCCGTTCAAGATGTGGAAACGTTACTCGTTCAACGGAGGCACCTGCGACCCGTGCATCATCTCCTGGCCGGCCGGCATCACCGCGCGCGGCGAAATCCGCGATCAGTACCACCACGCCACCGATGTGGTGCCGACGCTGCTCGACTGCCTCGGGATCGAACTCCCCGACACAGTCAAGGGATATACGCAGCACCCGATCCAGGGTGTCAGCATGCGCTACAGCTTCGACGCCGCCACCATTCCGACCGCGAAGCACACCCAGTTCTATTCGATGCTCGGCACCCGCGGGATCTGGCACGACGGCTGGAAAGCGGTCACCACACACCCGGCGATCAGTGGGTGGAGCCACTTCTCGGAAGACGCCTGGGAGCTCTATTACACCGAGACCGACCGATCCGAACTCCACGACCGCGCCGCCGAGGAACCCGGCAGACTCGCCGAACTGGTCGGACTGTGGTTCCACGAGGCCGGCGCGAACCAGGCGTTGCCGCTCGATGACCGCTTGCCCATCGAAATCCTGCTGACCCCTCGACCGCAGCTGACGCCGCCACGCAACCGCTACGTCTACCGGCCGGGCGGGGCAGAGGTGCCCGAATCACGTGGCGGTCAGCGTCCGTAACCGCTCGTACTCGATCGGAGCGCTCGTCGATATCCCCGGCCCGGGGGCGGCCGGAGTGTTGTTCTCGCACGGCGGACGTTTCGGTGGGCACGCTCTGTATGTCAAAGACAACCGGCTGCACTACGTGTACAACTTCCTCGGCAGCGAACAGCAGCTGATCCGAGCGGACGAGGAGTTGCCGACCGGTGAGAGCCTGATCCTGGCGGCGTCCTTCGACAAGGACGGTGAGAACCCACCCGGCCATGCTCACGGGGTCCTGAGTCTCTACTACGGTGACCGCAAGGTGGCCGAGGGCCGGATCCACACCCAGGCAGGAAAATTCGGGATCGGCGGCGAGGGACTCAACGCCGGACGCGACGCCGGCGAACCCGTCACCGACGACTATCCGGGTACCGCCCCGTGGGCGTTCACCGGCGGCACCTTGAACAGGGTCGCCGTCGACGTCAGTGGTGAGCCGTTCGTCGACCTCGAGCGTGAAGCAGCCGCCATGCTTTCCCTCGAGTAACGGCGGCGAACCGACGCGATGGGGTCGCGGCGAGCAGGAGAGAAACAGTCAACTGCCCCGGTCGACGGCCCATCGTGTCCGGCCACGGCATCGTCGACGAGGTTGGCCACTGGCGGAGTTACCAATCGACCGAATCCGTCTCCCACCGTGTGTTGTGCGCCCCGCCATGCACGATGCCCGACGTCAAGGGGTCGTTCAGCCCTATCGGACACCGAGGTGATCCTGCTGAAGTGGAGAGCAGGCACCACACACGTCCGAGGGGTCGGGTGTGGCCAAGCACCCGCTCGCGGTCGTGCCGCACACGCGCGTGAAGCCATCGCCACGATGACTCTCGTGTTCTGGAGGTACCCGTCGGAACTGGTCGTGATGGTCACCGTGGTGGCGCTGTTCCTGGTGGAACTGGTTCCCCGGCCTGCCCTGCTCACACATGGCACCCCACAAGAATCGACAATATGAGGAGGATGTGGCGAACATGACCGAAGAAATTGACGAGCTCGGTCCAGTCGACTGGATCGTGGTGGAGTTCCCCGGCAGCAAGTTCAACGGGGAAATCGCACCCGCACTCGTGACCTCGTCGAACGCGGAATAGTCCGTGTCCTGGATCTTCTACTTCTGAAGAAGGACATGGACGGGTCACTCGAAGCGTATGAGCTCTCCGACCTCGACGACAGTGAGATCGGCGAGTTGCGGTCCTACGAGACCGAGTTGGCGATGCTCCTCAGCGAGGACGACGTCGACGCGGTCGCCGCGGCGATCGACCCCGGAAGTACAGCGGCCGTGCTGGTATGGGAGAACACGTGGGCCGCACCGTTCGCGTCGGCCACGCGCCGCGCCGGTGGACAACTCGTGGCAAGTGGGCGCATCCCGGTGCAGGCCCTGCTGGCCGCAATCGAATCAGACGAGGAAGTCGGTGCCTGACATGCCTTTAGCGGCCAGACGTTTGCGCCGGGCAGCGGTGATCGGACCCGCCCCGGTCGCGCGTACCGCCACCACGGTCGCCACGGCGGCGGTGGTGGCACACGGAGTCAGGCGCCGTACCGATCGGCGAGACGATCGGCGGGACGACCGCAGGGACCGGCGGCGCTGAAAACTCAGGGCACCGGATGTGCTCACAGCGAATGAGTTCAACTCCGGGAAGGTCAGGATCCCGGCGTCGCAGCCGCGGCGTGCAAGATCTTTCACACGCAGTATGGCTTTGTCAGAAGCACCAATTGAGGCTGGCCGATCCCAGCGGTACACCGAAGCAGATCGTCACCGACCCGGCGGCAGGAGTCGCGGCGGGTACTGCCGGTGCGGCCGAAGCTGTGGGCGTGGTGAGGGCGCCGAGGGACAGGGTGATGGCAACCGCGGAGAGCGCGGCGGCAATTCGAGTAGACATTTTCAGGGTCCTTGGTGTGGTTGATGAATGAAACACAGTGCGCACCGGGCGGATCGGCACCCATCGAGAACAGGTGTTCACCGGTCCTGTGCGGGTACCCGCACCGAGCCCGATCAGCGTGGTCGGTCCTGCTGGTTCTCCGGCTCCTCCCGATCGGCGAACACCGCCTCGATACGGCTGGTGCTTTCGGACGTGCTGAACGATTCCCGGATGGGTACCGAGGAAGTCGGTCTGCCGTGGAGATGATCTGACGTCTCGTGTCTGCGTCAACTTTCGACCGAAATGGGGGGTGACATCGGGTCGTGGATCCGAGCGCGGTGCCATTCCCTGTAGTTTCGAGCGTCCCCTGTGCAGGAGTGACTGTTGTAGAGCACAAGGTCATCAACAGCGCCAGTGGGTGCGAAACAACGCTAGTGGCATCCCGTTTCCGTCGCTGCCCATTCACAGTCCTGAGCCCGGGCAAGCCCGACGATGAGAGCCCTCGGACAGCCTAGCGCCGACGCGGAGATACCCGGAACCACGGTGCGTCACGAGGACGAGACACGATCGGCTGTGGGCGTTGGGGATCAGAGGATCAGGCCGAAGTTGTCCTTCTCTCCTAGCGAGGGAGTTTACCGCCGGACGAGCATCGAAGGCGCGTCTCGATAGCGTTTCCTCGACCGGGGCACCCTGACCAGAACGAACCCGGTAGCCCCCGGTGGCATTCCCGTTCCAGGGGCGCTAAACGGAGCGGAGGCAACGTGTCGGTAACTGACTGAACTCGAGCCGCCTCCAGTCGTCCAGCTTGTCGAGAATCGATCGTTATCTAGTTCCATCCGTAGGGTGTCCTTGACGTTGAACTCGAACGAGTGAGACGCCCAGTCCTGCGTGGCGGATGTGGTTATCTGCCACCGTTCATTACGCAGATTGACTGGAGGTTCGATGCTTGTTCAGCGTGTGGTGCGGCCGTCGGTGCACGCTCGCCGATTTCAATATCGCGCATTCGAGTGCGGGCGTTGGTTCTGGCAGAGCCGATTCGGCGGCGGACCGATCGACTCGCCTGGTACCGATCCTCCCGAACTCCACCCGCCCGGGCGCAGAGAGATCGTCCGGGTTGGCGTCGGTGTGCGTCCGTGGGCCGCAGTGCCGATGGGCGGATCTGCTCTTGCTCGGGGATGGATCGGTGGGGGAGCTGACCTGGCTGGCACGGGCCGCCGACGAGATCGCCGAGCAGTACCGTGACCGCCGATAGCGACACACCCGAGCCGCCACGGCGCTGGAGCTGACCGGGGGAGCCCACCGAAGAAGCGGCACGGTGGTCTGTTTTTCGTGTGAGCGGTGTCGGGGCGCATGCAGTTGGATGCAGGTTTTCCGGAGGTGAGGCGCGCCGGTGCCCGGTGGTAGCGTCGCGCTGGCTGCAGGGGTGCGATCGAATGTCGCAGGGCACCGACGTTCCCGTCACCGGATCGTCAGGCCATCCGGGTTAGTCCGCTCAGCGCGCCGGAACGACTGCACATGATCGCCGCAGACCGATAAGTGCGCCATCCGCACGCCTCCGGCGACCGCGATCGGCGCAGCAGCGGGGTGAGTACGGCGGTGACCGGACCTGCTCTAGAGCACACCGGTGGGGGTGTGTGAGCCGCGGTCTCGTCGGGTCGGGTCGGGATGCCGGTGCCGGGCAGACGGCCGGGCACCGGAATCGGGCCCGCCAGGGGGCGTTCTGCGCCGCGGTGATGGGGCGGAGATCGCCTGCTTTGCACCGCTCTCGCTGATGTATTCCAAGCGTGCGGTGCAGGCGCTGACCGAACCCGACAGCTGGGACGACCGGCTCGATGCCGAGTTCGATCAGTGCTGGACCAGCGCGGACTTCGCTGAGAGGCAGCTTGCCCGAGCCGAGAACCGTGTGCCGAAATTCGTGGGAAGTGAGGATGCACCCATGAAGGCTGCACCATTCTTAAAGCCGTCCCTCCAGCATCGCCGAGGCCGTCAAAATTCTGGAGTCCGCGGGCGGCGAGGGGCAAGGTCCTGACCGGGGGACAGAGTCTTGTCCCGGTCCTGGCGATGCGCCTCGGGCGTGTGAACTTACCTGATGGATTCGATGAGATCGATGCCGAAGTGCTCGAAAACTCTCGTTTCTTCCCCTGTCCTGCGGACTGGGCTTCGTAAGGCGCCGGGTCCGGACCTCTGCAGCAGCCGGATTGCATTCCGGATCGTCGCAGCTCGTCGAGATCACCATGCTGCTCGGTCAACGTGAGCGGCTCGAGACCACAGTCGTCGATTTCGATCGAGCGGTTCAACTGATCCGCGAGACTGTCGGCGCACTGTTGGACATCGTTCCATCCGTAAACTTGCCGGTCGTCATCCCGAGATGCGGGGCATCTCTGCTTGTGCTGCAACGTTTTCGAGTGCGACGCGCGGCGGGGGAGCGGACGGACACGTCACGCGGTGTTCCATCCGATTCCCTCGTCGGGCGATTTCGTCAGTTCGTGACCGCGGGGCGGGTGGGCCTGCGGTCGTCGGCGAACATGGCCTCGATCCTCGACTTGATCTCCGCGGTGCTCATCGTGCCGCTGTGCCGGGGCGTCTGCCGTCCGGTGGGAGTCGTCGGGGCAAACGAGGTTGTCGCCATGTGTCCTGCTTTCGTCGGTTACCGATATGTGTGCCTCACGGTCACGGTTGTGATCTGGTTCACATCGTGGCCGACTATGTTGTACACCACATGTTCGGTCCTGTGCCACTCGGCCTGGTCGCGTCGGTCTTGTCCGAGGATGGGACAAAGCGGGTGCTGGTCGGCGAATCGGCTCCGGCTGATTCCGATGGCCCCGAGCGTAGAATTGCGCGGGTTCGGTCGATCACGCTGGGCCCGGATTTCGGTGAGGCCTCGCCGAACTTCTCTGGCCTCGTCGCCGCTCTGCCCTGCTCGATCGTCGGCTCCGGTTCTGCGACGAGTTCGGGAGGGTGCTTCAGCGATGCGAACTGATGGAGACAGTTGGGACATCGTCAGTAGCGTGGGCCTGACCGCGTTGGGAGTGGCGACCTTCCGGGCGTTGGAGACAGTTCGCCCCGACGCGTTGATCCAGGACGACTTCGCGCGGTGGTTCGTCGAAGCGGCGGGTGAACCGCATTTCACCGGGCTGTTGGCCGACCCGTCGTCCCTCGGGGACATGCCGGTCTCGGGTTTCATGGGTAGTCGGACCAGATTCTTCGACGAGTTCTTCTCGACGGCTACGAGCGCGGGCGTGTCGCAGGCGGTGATCCTCGCGGCCGGGTTGGACGCACGGGCGTATCGCTTGGACTGGCCGACCGGCACGACGGTCTTCGAGGTGGACCAACCGCAGGTGCTGGAATTCAAAGAGGAGGTCCTCGCCGATCATGGGGCCAGAGCGAAGGCAGATCGTCGCCCGGTGGCCGTCGATCTGCGAGACGACTGGCCTGCCGCGCTCCACGCTGCAGGCTTCGACCCTGGTAAGCCGACCGCCTGGTCGGTGGAGGGGCTGCTGGCGTACCTCCCGGGGGCGGCGCACGACGCGCTGTTCGAGCGGATCGACCAACTGTCCAGCCCCGGCAGCCACCTTGCCGTGGACAACTTCGCGGCGGGAACCGACCTGCAACGCTTCGATGCCATCAGAGCGAAGTATTCCGCCAATAATCCGTTCGGCGACATCGACATCTCCGAGCTGTTCTACGGTGACGAGCGGGCCGATCCGGTGCAGTGGTTGACCGGGCACGGCTGGTCGGTGCGGCGGTCCAATTCGCTCGAGCTGGCGGCTGCCTACGGGCGGCCGGTTCGGGACCTCCCCGAAGAACTTGTCGATCTCTCGAAGCGATCGACGTACCTGACGGCGGTCAAGTAGCCCACTGCCCAGCTCGCAGCGATGAACCGCAGAGGCGAGGCATTGCGGTGGACCGCCATCCGCGCGTACATTGGTAGTTGCGGATCGAGAGAGTAATCGGCAACGGTGAAACACTCGAGAAGCAGAGATCCGGCCGAGAATGTGAGAGCATTCCCGGCCGAACCCCTGTCTGGGGCATGTTCCCGCTCATCGACTCGCCAAACTGGTGCTCCATTGCGCTACCGCCACGAGTCGCACGCCGGTCTCGGCCTCGATGCTGCGGGCATTGCTATTCTCGATCCTGCTCTGCTGCAATATCATCGACGATCCTCGCAGGTGCCGGTCGGGACGCGGTAGGCGAGGACTTTCGGCGAGTGCGCCACGGTGCCATCCGGTCGAGGAGCCTGTCGTTCAGGACCAGCACATGAAAGAGGACGGCGGACATGTGTGCGGTGAAGGTGAAGAACAGAAGGTAGGCGAATGCGGTGTGAGCTTGTCTCAACAACGCGTAGACGCTGGGATCGGGTGCAAGCAGCGGGGGCAAGTGCAGATGCTGGTAGAGGATGATCGGGTAGCCGCCGGCCGAGAGCATGGCCCACCCGGTGAGTGGCTGGATCACAAGCAGCGCATAGAGCAGGTACTCCGACGCGGTTGCGACCCGGCGCTCGACCGGTCTCATGATGGCGGGTGGTGCGGGCGTGCGGCACACCAGCCGATTGCCGATTCGGACGATCACCAGGGCGAGGATCGCGGCGCCCAACGGGACGTGCACCGAGCGCAGCAGATGGTAGTGGTCGAGGGTCGTCACCATGACGGCGCCGACGAGCAGTTGTGCGATCACCATGACCACCATCGCCCAATGCAGCAACCGGACGGTCGGCGCGAACCGGAGCGGGTGGTCGGTCGGGTCAGCGGTCATCGCGCACCCCATCCACATCGACGAGGGCCGGTGTTTTGGGCTCCCCGGACCGGCGGGTGAACGATTCGGTGTAGACCGCGGACCGGGCGCTGAGCAGGGGATCGTCCGAGGGCGCAATGCCCGTTGGGAGGATGAGCGGGTCGAAGTTGAGGTCCCGCGCGGTGTGCGGCGCTTCTGTCTGGACCGCGTCGATGGTCACGGTGCCGACCTCGAGGACCTGCCGGGTCGGCGGCCACGGCCGGGTGGCGTCGTCGGTCCGATCGCCGGGTTGACCGATCGTGAGCAACATCCGCCACCGCAACGGCCCACGCGAGACTGCCGCGGTGAGTGTGTCGAAGAGGTAATCGCGCCCCGGCAGCGGCGGCAGGCCGGGGGAGCGGGCCGGTTGCTCAGGGGCCAGTGTCCATCGCACCGGAACGGTGACTCCGGTGTCGTTGGTGCAATGGAAGGCGTTGAGACCGTAGAAGGTGCTGTCGTCGAATCCGGAGGTCGGTGGATGCTGTCGGATGAGGTTCATCGCCGCCGCGGTCTCGGGATGGCGGGAGAGAAACGCCGCCATGCGACCCGGATCGGGCTTGTCGGTGGCCGGGTCCGTTTTCGATGCGAGCAACCGCTCGTAGAAGCCGTCTGGTGTCCGGTCGGGGAACACGGGGGTGTTGACCATCGCGGTGCGCCACTGCTCGCCATCGGGGAGGTCGAACGCCAACCCCAGCCCGCGGACCGTGGCGTCGGCGTCCGGAGTGGACGGATTCCCGCCCGAGAGTGAGAACCGGCCGGTCACCGGGATCCGGCCGACCCGGAAAACGCTGGCCGTGGAGACCGCGGACCCGGCGCCGGTGGCGGTGAAATATCCGGTCGCGCCGACTCCTTTGGCGTGATTGCGCCGGAACCCGTCGTGGTGCCCGGCGACCTCCTCGAACCGGTCGGTCAGCCGTGCCGGGGTCAAAGCGTCGGTGTCCAGAGTCCCCGCCGCACAGACGAACCCGCCGACGTCCACTGCCGCGATCGCGCCGACCGCGGCCAGGCCGAGCAGCGCACTGCGCCGACTGACCGCCGGGCGTGGCGCCCCAACTGGGGGTGCGGTGGCGTCATCCATGGGCGGAGTCGACCGTCACCACGTGCCAGGTTCCCTTGATGCCGTCGCCGCGCGTCTGCCCGGGGGCGGTGTCTTTCGCGAACCGGTAGAGCGGGTGGCCGTCGTAGGTGATTTGGACGGTTCCGTCCGGCCGCGTCGTGGCACCCGTGCGGGCGGCGAGGGTGGCGTCGGGCCGGGGTGCTCCGAGCGAGGGCGGCCAGATCTCGGCGCAGGGGCCGGTGCACCGGATGGAGCCGGGGGTGTCCTCATCGAATCGGTAGAGCGCCAAACCGTCTCCGTCGGTGAGCACCGTGCCGACGGCGGTGTCCCGGGTGCCGAGCTCCACCTGCCCGGCGGCAGCCGGGGTCGCCGACGGCTGAGTCTGGGCGTCGTCAGTGGCGGTGCCGCACGCCGACATCAGCGCGATCGCGGTGCCGGCGCCGGCCGCCGCAAGGATCGATTTGTTCAGCATCTTCGGAGGTCTCCATTCGTTCGTTCCCGTGTGCCGGATCGTTCGGCGCTGGGGAGTACGGATGGTCGACGATCCGCGTTCACCTGCCGGAGCCGCCTCCGCGCACCGGAGTGGCAGGATTCGAGATGAACGCCGCGCCGCCCGCGCCCGTACTCCTCGGTGGGTGTCGGGTGAGCCGACGCCGTATCCGGTGTTTCGGGAGGTGAGTGGTGCGGCTTCGTATCGTGCGCACACGCGGGGACCAGTCCGAGGGCGGTTTGGATGACGAAACGGTGTTGCGGGCCGCCTACGACGAACACGGAAGGGAACTGTTCGCCCTCGCCTACCGCTCCCTCGGAGACCGGGGTCGCGCGGAGGAGGCGGTACAAGAGACGTTTCTTCGGGCGTGGCGGCGCGCGGACCGGTTCGACCCGCGACGCGCTACGCTCCGGACCTGGCTGTATGCGATCTGCCGCAACGTGGTGATCGACGCGATCCGGGCTCGTGCCGCCCGACCCGAGCTGGCCGACGCTGCACCACCAGAGCTGCCCGCACCCGAGCGTCCCCTCGAACAACTGCTGGTGGGGCTCGAGATGGAGGAGGTGCTGCGGCGGCTGTCACATCAGCACCGCTGCGTCCTGGTCGAGATTCACCTGCGTGACCGACCCGCCGCCGAGGTGGCCGCACAGCTCGGCATTCCCGTGGGCACCGTCCGCAGTCGTGTGTACTACGCGCTGAAAGCTCTCCGGCTCGTACTCGAAGAAATGGGGTGGCATGGTGACCACTGACCGCTGCCAGCAGATGCGCACCATGTTGGGGATGTACGCGCTCGGTCGCCTCGACGACCGCGAGACGATCACGCTTCGCGCCCACCTCGACGGCTGCCCGGACTGCCGCACCGAGTTGCGTCTGCTGACACCGGTCGCGGCCGCCCTGTCTGCGGCGGACCCGGACCGGCTCACCGAACCTGCGCCCCGGCCGTCGTCGACGCTGCCCGACGCGATCTTCGGGGCCGTAGACCGCGAACGCGGACGGAAGCGGTACCACCGGATCGTAGTCGGCGCCGCGGCCGTCGTGATCGCCGTCGGCCTGGTGACCGGCGGGTACTTCCTGCGCGGGGGCACCTCGACTGCCCCGCCCGGGCAGCCGGTGGCATTCACGGTGCTCGCCGCAGGTGTGGACGCCTCCGCGCGGGTGGAGAACCGGGCGTGGGGAACCGGAATCAGCCTCGACGTCGCCGGACTTCCGCAGGGCCGCACCTACAACGTCTGGCTCCAACGCTCCGACGGAAGTCGCATGAATGCCGGCAGTTTCATCGCCGGCGGCGACAAGACGATGTCGATGCAGTTGGCGGTGGGGCTGCCGATGTCGGATGCGACGATGCTCGGGGTGAGCGCCCCGGGCGACGACCGGACCCTGCTGCAAGCGCCCCTGCGGTCCTGACCGACACCAATCCTCGTGGACGACTCAGAGGAGCCGGCCGTCGCGGGCGACGACCCGTCCGGCCCGCACCACCGTGTCCCGACGGGGGAGTCGACGACGATCTGCCGGCACGCATTCTCCGTCCCGCAACATGAAGTCGGCGGGTGAACCCGGTTGCAGGTCGACCCGCGGTAGCCCCATGACGGCAGCACCGCCGTCGGCGGCGAGCTCGAAACACGGCTCGAGATCCTCGTCGAGGCTCGCGTCGAGTGCCCAGCCGAGCAGCCATGCGCGGTGGAGCATGTCCGCGTTACCGAATGGGCTCCAGTTGTTGCGAACGCCATCCGACCCGAGCCCGACCCGGACACCTCGCTGCGCCAGGCGCCGGAAGGGCAAGACAGTTGTTGCCGACAGCGCGGCCGTCGTCAGTGCGATGTCCGCCTCCGCCCGCAGGTCCGCTGCCGAATCCCGGCTTTGGCAGGACAACTCAGCTACGGCGAAGGCGTGGCTGGCCGTGACCCGGCCGTGTAAGCCGGCGGCTCTGGTTCGCTCGGCGATGTCGGTGAGAGTCGCGGTACCCGTCTCGCCGGTGTCGTGGAGGTGGATGTCGATCGGCAATCCGTGTCTTTCGGCGATCCCGAAGACCGTGTCGAGTTGGCGGGGCCTCCTCCTGTTCCACCGGGGGTGTGGTCGAATCCGGCCGGGTCGATCCCACCGATCACGTCGACCAAGCCGCTGTCGGCGGCCATCTCGAGCACGAGCAGCTGTACCAGGCGCTCCGAGCTCGCGACGCCGACGGAGCAGAAGGACTGGCCCGCCGACACGTCGTGGGTACCCGGGTTGAAGCCCTCCGATCCCTGGCCGCCGAGACCGAGACGACCTGAGGCGCCCCGCGTAGCACGCGGGCAACCACGGTCTCTCCTACGACTGCGAGATTCGAACGTACCTGTCTAGCCGATCAGGACCACGAAACCTACTCGCCGCGAATATAACTCGGCTGAAGGATCCGGCAGGACGGTCGAGCCGAGCCGCTCGTGTGAGAATGCCCGGCGCGGGCGTTCGCTCACCGGCCCAGTCGTGCGAGCCGTTCGCCCGGTGTCGTCGCACCCCAGACGCCGTGCTGTTGGCTGGTGTTGAGGGCATACTCGAGGCATTCCTCCACCACCGCGCAGCCGCGGCAGAACTCCTTGGCGAGATCTTCGCGCTCGGAGCGAGCGTTTCTTCGTTCGGCGTCCGCCGGGAAGAAGATCTCCGCGTCCGCTTCATGGCAACGCGCGGCCAATCGCCACTGCCACAACTCGGTGTCGTGAGGATGCAGTGTCATAACCGGTGTCGACATCTTTCGACTACCCCCTTCGCTCTCGGTCGCCCCGAATTACAGCCCATTCGGCAACACACGAGAAGAATTCGAATCTCCAGGATTTCGGGGTGAACTCGCTGCGCCGTTCGTGCCGAGCCACTGAAGATCTGATCGGCGTGACGCGAATCCTGTTGTTCGACGCTGCTCTTGCGATGCTGACCGGGCGACACCCGGGCGGACTCGAAAGGCAGACGCATGACCATCTTCGATCCCCCAGGCGACGCTGCGAGCCTCGGAGTCTACGACTCGATCACCGACGCCATCGGCAACACACCCCTCGTCCGGTTGAACCGGGTAACCGGAAGTATCTCCGCGACGGTGTATGCCAAGCTCGAGTTCCTCAACCCCGGCGGAAGTGTGAAGGATCGCGCCGCCCTGGCCATGATCCACGCGGCCGAGGAATCCGGGGAGCTCCCGCCCGGAGGCACCGTCGTGGAAGGCACGTCGGGCAACACCGGAGTCGGGTTGACGTTGGTCGCCGCCGCTCGGGGATACCGTTCCGTAGTCGTGGTACCCGACAAGACGAGCGTCGAGAAGATCGCGTTGCTGCGGGCGCACGGGGCGCCAGGTTCATGTGACACCGGGCGGCAGGCCCAGCCACCATCCCGAGTTCGTACGCAACGTGGCCACTCGTCTCGCGGCGGAGATCCCCGGCGGCTGACTCGCCGGCCAGTACGACAACCCGGCCAATCCCGACGCGCACCGCACCACGACAGGTCCGGAGATCTGGCGTCAGACCCAGGGCCGAGTCACTCATTTCGTCGCCGGTGTCGGAACCGGTGGGACCATCACGGGGACGGGGGAGTTCCTGACGAAGATCTCCGGCGGGGCCGTGCAGATCATCGGCGCGGATCCGGAGACCTCCGTATACGGCGGGGGAGACGGACGGGCCTGGTACATCGAATCCGTGGGCCATTTTCTGCACCCGCAGACCGAGCAGGACGAGTGACCGGATTCCTATCACCCGGACGTCGTCGACCGTCTCGAGCGGATCACGGACATCGAGGCGCTCACGGTGCTGCACCGCCTCGCCCGGGAGGAAGGACTCCTCGTCGGAGGTTCCGCCGGCACCGCGGTCGCCGCCGCCCTGCGGGTCGCGCGGACCCTCGGCCCGGACGACGTCGTGGTCGTGATCGTCCCGGACTCGGGCCGGGCCTACCTGTCGAAGTACTTCGACAACGAGTGGCTGGGACGGCTGGGCTTCCCGCTCTACCACGCAGCGACCGGACCCGTTGTGCGTGACGCACGGGGCGGCCGGGGAAGCGCACCCCGGGCAATGCTGCCACCGCAACCGTCGCGGAGGCGCGTGAGTTGCTCGCGGACACCCAGGTGCTACCCGTCGCGCTGGCGCGCCCGGTCACCGGTCCGATCGTGGTCGCGGAGATCCTGGGATCCGTCAGTGCCGCGTCACTGACGCACGTCCGGACGACGACCCGATCGGCGTGCACATCGATCAGCCGTTGCCCGTCGTGGGAGTCACCGAAGAGTTGTCGGTGGCAGTGCAACGAATCGGGGGGCACCGAGGGCCGGTGATCGTGTCCGAGAACGGGCGAGCCGTGGCGTTGGTCGACGCCGACGTCGTCCGCACCTCGCCTGTGGCGTGAAGTGCGGTGATCCGTCACCCGTGATCGAACACCTTCTCGTAGCAATTCGAGAAGGGCAAGATCTCGTATGGGGAGAAGTTCGGAATCCGTGAGTAGCCACTCTTCTCGTACAGCCTGACCGCATCGGGTTGCCGGTCGCCTGTCTGGAGTATCAGGCGTGGGCGCCCCGCCTTCCTTGCGGAATCCTCGACCGTGCTCAACAACGCTGTCGACACTCCGGTTCCGCGATGTTCCACTGTGACGAACATCCGTTTCAACTCCAGGTCGTCGCCGTTCCACCTGAGCGCGGCGTGACCGACTGCTTCTCGTTTGTCGGTGGCCCCCGCGGCGGTGTACACCACCACTGTGAGGAAAACGGACGTCGGGTCAACCGCATTGGTGGCGGCGCGGTCTGCAGTCGATACTCGGGCGGAGTATCGCGGCCCCACTTCGCGGGCCATGGCCGCTCGCAATGCCTCCGCATCGGGATCGAACCAAGGCACCTCGGTTACGTGAAGTTGCGAGAGTGCTAATTCAGAGGTCATTCACATTCTCCGTCGATGACAACGCAGTTTCGGTAGATGCTTCCCGATCTTCATTCGGGCTTCGAGGGTTGACATCAACATGACGCCAACGGTGTCCAGCAATCTCTGCTCGCTACCGATGAAGGTGCAGGTGCATCGATATTTGCGATCTGGAGGAATTTATTTCCAGTTGTGTCGAACTGTCGCACGTCAGGCCCTGTTTCTCGTCGTGGAGGACGCAGGGCATGGACGTTCGACGGTGACAACCGGGGTTAGTCTCGCAATGTTCGAATGCCGGTCCCGTCATCCAGTCGGGTGATGAGGCGTCCCTCGGGGGGCAATAGTAGGGAATGGACGCAATCGTAGCGGCGCACACGGCTGTCGGTCCGGACGCGCCCTCCGCCCAATCGTTGGAGACGGCACGATTCGCCGATCTCAGCCTGCCGATCACCGACGTCGAACAGGAATTACCACCTCATGAGTCTCGAATTCCTCTGGTACATACCGAATCAGGTCACCACGGCGATGCCGTCACGGTTGACCACAACAGTCTGGACACCCTCACGAGCCAGGCGAAGGCCCTCGAGGACCACGGCTGGAAAGGGGGCTTGATCGGCACCGGTTGGGTCGACCGGACACGCTCACCGTCGCCGCCTCCCTTGCGGCCAGGACGGCGACATTCGAGCCGCTCATCGCAATCCGGCCGGGGTACGGGCAACTGGCTCACTTCGCCTCCGCCGTCGCTACTCTCGACCATCTGACCGGCGGCCGGGTTCGGATCAACGTCGTGTCCGGGAAAGACAACCTCGGAGCCTACGGCGAACACGAGAGCGACCAGGCCCACCGTTACGTCCGCACCAAGGAGTTCCTCCAGCTCGTCCGCAAGCTGTGGACGGAGGAGAACGTCACCTACCGGGGTGAGCACTTCCAGGTCACCGATTCCACAGTGCTGCCCCGGATCCCACCACGCGGAGATCGGACCCACCCGACGCTCTACTTCGGTGGCGCGTCCGAAGCCGCCGAGCGTGTTGCGGCGACCGAGGCCGACGTTCAGCTCTTCTGGGGTGAGCCGCTCGCGGGGGTGCAGGAGCGGATCGAACGGTTGCGGTCATTGAGCGAGGAACTCGGCCGAGCGCATGCGCCGCTCGAGTTCGGCCTGCGGATCACCACCTTCGTCCGGGACACGACCGAGCAGGCCTGGGCCGAGGCAGAGGCGAAAGTAGCGGAGATGGCGAAGAATCAGGGTGCGCCTCCACAGAATCCGCATCGCCAGACCGCCGTTGGACAGCAGCGACTCCTCGACCTGGCGACGCGGGGCGACGTGCTCGACGACAACCTGTACACCGCACCCGGAAGGTCGGTGGCGGCGGCGCGGGCACCACCTGGCTCGTCGGCTCCCCGGAGGACGTCGCGAAGTCGCTGCGCAAGTACCAGGACCTCGGCATCACCCACTTCGTACTCTCCGACACCCAGTATCTGCCGGAGATCGAGCGTCAGGGCAACCAGCTGCTGCCGTTACTGCGGGAATGAGCCGGGGGGCGCTACTTGCGCTTCCCGCAACAGGTTTGCGCAAACGGTGACAGTCACCCGCCCGCGCTGTCGGCGCGAGCGGGTGACTGGTTGTCATCGGGTGGTGGCTCTGTCACACAACGAATCCCAGCGGACGAAGCACGCCGGAATCTTCACGTCGGTCAGAGCCTGAGTTCGGTTCCGTGCACGCCGTGTTCCTCGATGAGGGCGAGTTCTTCGTCGGTGAGCGGCGGGAAGTTCAGGGCCGCGATATTGTGGTCGAGCTGCTCGGTCGAACTGGCTCCGATCAGTGCCGAGGTGACCTCCTGCCGCCGCAGTACCCACTGCAACGCGAGCTGTGCAAGTGACTGGCCACGGGCCTCGGCAATCCTGTTGAGCTCGGCGGTGCGCTGCCGGTAGGTTTCGTCGATCACATCCGGCGTCAGGAACGTGCTGTTCTGTGCTCGTGCGCGCTCGGGGAATCGACTCCAGGTACTTGTCCGTCAGCAGACCCTGCGCCAGGGGTGAATACACGATCAGCCCGGTTGTTGCGGGGGTCGGTGGTGTATCTGGCCAGGCTGTCCGTCCGGGGAATCGCCACGATCCACCGAGTTGTAAAGAAGCCCGCCGCTCACTGTGTTTCGTTCATCGGTGACGGACTCGAATGAGTTAGTCGGTGACCGACGGACGGTTTCGGTGTCGGCTCGGTACCGGGGCGACGGCGCGGCGACACGCGTGGTCGGATCCATGCGAACACAGTCACCGAACGGAGACGGAAAGGGAATCGTTCGGATCGTGCAGATTCTCTGGAAAGACTCCCCGCTGACGTCCTGCCGATCGTCGAGGACTTCGCGGCACTATCTTGGGGTGGTGGGCGAGGATGACACCTGGGCCGGTTTGGCCGACCAGTTTGCGGACGAGGCGTATGCCTCGGTGAAGGGGCGCGTGCGAACCTATGTGCTGCACCAGCAGCTGCTGGAGCATTTGCCGGCCCCTCCAGCCCCTGTGCTCGATGTCGGCGGAGGCGCGGGCCATCAATCGTTCCTGCTGGCCCAAGCCGGTTACGACGTGACGTTGCTCGACCCGTCGTCGGCGATGCTGGACAAGGCTCGACAGCGACTCCAGCGGCTGCCTGGAGAGGTCCAGCGACGGGTGACGCTCGTGGAGGCCGACGGCGAGAACGCCGATGAGGCGGTGAATGGTCAACGCTTTGCCGCCGTGTTGTGTCATGGCGTGCTCGGGTACCTGGAGCATCCGGAGCCGTTGGTCGACCAGCTGTGCAGGTGCGCTGCCGCGGGTGGCGTCGTCTCGATCATGACGGGCAACGCCAATGCGATGGCAGTGCGACCGGCCTTGGAACAACGGTGGGACGACGCTCTGGCATCGTTTGACGCGAGGGGCGAGATCGGGGTGCTGGGAGTGCCGACTCGTGCCCATACGGTGGAGGAACTCAGCGAAGTCGTGCAGAGCCGCGGCGTGGAGCCAGTGCGATGGTACGGGGTGTGGATGTTCGTCGACTGGCTCGATTTCAGTGGAGCGGGGTTGGACCCGAGCGATTCACAGCAGGTGGAGGCGGCGGCAGCAGTCGAACTCGAGGCCAGCCGACGAGACCCCTACCGCCAACTCAGCCGCGTCTTCCATCTCGTGGGACGCAAAAGTTTGAGCTGACGGGACAACGGCACCATCGGTACGCCACCACAAAGTCATCGCCGATGCACGCAAATCCGGTGCGCGGTCTTCGTGTCGACATCGAGATGGCAGGATCAAGTCATCGAGATCGGAACCTCGATGTGAGGGTCCGGATCGAGATCGAGGGAGTATCGGCATGGCACAGGGCATTGTGAAGTGGTTCAACGGTGAGAAGGGCTTCGGTTTCATCGCACCCGACGACGGAACTCCGGACGTTTTCGTGCATTACTCGGAAATCTCGGGCAGCGGTTTCAAGTCGCTCGATGAGAACCAGCGCGTGGAGTTCGAGGTCGGCCAGGGGCAGAAGGGCCCGCAGGCCACGAACGTGCGCTCTGTCTGACCAGTGCCACGTGGGGACCGCATCCGATGGGTGCGGTCCCCGCTTCTGTCGCCGGATGGGTATCCGGTCAAGGCCCCGATATCGAACTGCACGCCGAGGGCGCTGAATTCCGGAGTCGATGGTTCAGCTGACGCGGATGAGTTTCTTGTTCACGAATTCGTCGATTCCGTATTTGCCGAGTTCACGACCGAAACCGGAGCGCTTCACGCCGCCGAACGGCAGCTCAACTCCCTCGGCGCCAACGGCATTGACGAACACCATGCCGGCCTCCAGTGAGTCGGCGACGCGGTAGGCCTGATCGGGGTCGGTGGTGAAGACATACGAGCCGAGACCGAACGGGGTGTCGTTCGCCAGTTCGACCGCCTCGTCCTCGGAACGCACCTTGTAGACAGTCGCTACCGGCCCGAACAGTTCCTCCCGGTAGGTGCGTGAATCCCGTGACACATTCGTCAGCACGGCCGGTGGGAAGAAGGCGCCCTTCCGTTCGCCCTCCGACACCAGCGTGGCGCCCTCGGCGATCGCCTGCTGCACCTGCTCGGACAGTCGGTCGGCGGCGGCGACCGACGACAGCGGCGCGAGTTCGTCTGCGGTGGCGAGTACCTCCGCGGTGAATCTGCCGACGAAGTCGTCGTAGAGGTCCTCGGCGATGATGAATCGCTTCGCGGCGTTGCACGCCTGCCCGGCGTTCTCGAAACGACCTTCTACTGCCGCTTTTACGGTGGCGTCGAGGTCATCGGAACTGAGCACGATGAACGGATCGGAACCGCCGAGTTCCAGTACCACCTTCTTGAGGTTGCGGCCGGCGATCTCGGCGACCGCTGCGCCCGCACGCTCGGACCCGGTCAAGGACACACCCTGGACCCGCGGATCGGCAATCGCGTCGGCGATCTGCTCGTTGGTGGCGTAGACGTTGACGTAGGCGCCCTCCGGATATCCGGCGTCGGTGAAGATCTGGTGAAGTGCCGCCGCCGATTCCGGACACTGCGGTGCGTGTTTGAGCACGATGGTGTTGCCCAGTGCCAGATTCGGACCCGCGAACCGGGCGACCTGGTAGTAGGGGTAGTTCCACGGCATGATGCCGATCAGCACACCGATCGAGTTGCGGCGAATCAACGCGGTACCCGCACCCTCGACCAGGTCGATCGGCTCGTCGGCCAGGAACTTCTCGGCGTTGTCGGCGTAGTACTGGTAGATCGCGGCGCTGAAGTCGACTTCCCCCAACGACTGGTCCAGCGGCTTGCCCATCTCCCGCTGGATGATCTTGGCCAGCTCGTTGCGGCGTTCGGTGTGTAACTCGGCGACCTTGCTGAGCAGTCCGGCGCGCTCAACCACCGTCGAGCCGCGCGACCACTCACGGTGTGCCTTCTCCGCCGCGGACAACGCCGCCTGCATCTGCTCGTCGGTCGCGGTCGGATATTCGCGCACCGTTTTTCCGGTGGCGGGGTCCACAACTGCGTACAGGCTCATGTTCACGTCTCCTCGGAAGGGTCGGGCATTCCAGTATCGCTTGCGATGGGTGCCCAGGAGTGGACCTCGAGTCGCGAGGTGGGGGGTGGCGCCGCCTCAGCACAGGTCGCTTGTTCGCGGCGGCCGCGCAGTGAGATCGTTCACTGTTCAGCGGTCGGATGGTATCGGGGTATAGGCTTGGTGCACCGGAATGGTTGCCGCGTCGAGCGAGTCGGCTCAGGCCATCCCGATTCGAAAGAATGCCGGCCGGTTCGCGGCCGATGCAAGGAGCGTCCATGGATGCCAATGGCTACAGGCACGCCGAGGCGCCGCGCAGATCCGCACCGCGCGACCATCTCCAGGGGTGGGCACGCCGTCTCGGATTCGATGCTGAGACCACGCCTGATGGCGAGCCGAAAGAGCCGCCTACGACATCATGCGGACCTCGCCATATATCGACAATGATCTACCCGGTCGCCATCACCCCAACCGGCCGCGCCCACATACGCCTGAATCAAGGAACAGAATGACCATCGATCATGACAAAACCGAACTCCCGCTCTTCTCTGCGCAGCGAACACTGACCCACAGGACCCAGGAGCCCGTCACCGACGCGCCGCGCACCGACGATCCACCCACGCAAACATCCGCCGAGATCCATCGTTCACTCTTCAGCGACGAGTGAACGGCGTGCTCGGCCGCGAAAGCTGTGACCCCTCCGGTCGAGTGGGGTAACCACTTCGTCGATGCGCCGTAGTGGTGGCAGGAACGCAACGGTGCCCGCCACCAGGGCTAGGGGATCGGGCTGGTCGTGACTGGTGATCAGTGGTCAGGCCCGTGACGCCGCCTCGAGGAACCGGTCCCGGTCGACGATCGCCCGGTCGATCTCGCCCGACGCGACAACCTTCCCCGAGCTGTCGGTCGCCCGCACGGTGAAGGTGAGGCGGTGGCCGACAGCGGCGGCTGGTGGCTCGGCGGCGATCTCGATGCTGGCACCGACCGGTGTCGGGCCGCGGTGCTCGATTCGGACAGCGGTCCCGACGGTCGTCTGACCCGCACCGATGAACGATGCAGCGCAGGCGACGGTGGCCGCCTCCATCCAGGCAATCAGCCGTGGGGTCGCCAGCACGGGAACGTCACCGCTGCCCAACGCGGTCGCGGTATCGGACTCGACTACCTCGTAGCGCACGCCAATACCGTACGCCGGGCGCGGCTTGGCGGGAGTGATGCGGGTTGCTGCACGATGACGTAGCGCCGCAAAGGTGTGTGCACCTGGACATTTCGTGGCGACATCTTGCGATTCCGGGTTGCCGATCGTCGCGATGGTGCGTCTGAGACACTGGCTGCTGAGCGATAGCGTGCGCCGCCACTATCGTCACGACACGGGACTTACGAGGGGGATCGCGAGGTATGCCGGGGATCGATGGGCACTTGGACTCGAGGCGGCGCGCGGGCGCGCGGTCCTCATGGCGCACTCGATGTGTCGCCCTCGTGGTCGGCCTCACCGCCACGATCGCCCTGGTGACGGTGCCGCCCGCCGCCGCGCAGCCGGCACCGGGTGCCGATCTGCGCTGGGGGCCCTGCCCGGGCGAATACGAGTTGGATCCGGCATCCGATCAGTGCGCGTCGGTCACTGTTCCCCGTAACTACGCGGACCCCGCCGCCGGCACGATCGACGTTCTCGTCACCCGCCACCGCGCCGAGGATCCCGGCTCGCGCCGCGGCGTGCTGTTCACCAATCCCGGTGGGCCCGGCGGAGACGCGATCGGCTCGAACAGCATGTTCGTCGAGATCCTGCCCGACGCGGTCCGCGCGCAGTGGGACATGATCGGTGTCCAACCGCGCGGGCTTCCGTACGCAGGCGCCGTCGAGTGCGTGCTGGCCCCTGAACAAACGACGGCGATGAGCCTCGGCTTCGGCGGTGCCGCGACGCGTACGGCATGCGAGTCCGCTGCGCCGGGCACCACGGCGCACCTGACGACCGAGAACACCGCGAAGGACTGGGAGCAGGTCAGGCTCGCACTCGGCGAGGACGTGATCGACATCTACGGCCTCTCGTACGGCACGATCCTCGGATCCACCTACGCGACGCTATTCCCTCAGCACACTGGTCGCATGGTCCTCGATTCCGCGGTGGACCAGAAGTGGCTGTGGAACGACGTGTTGTGGCAGCAGAACGACGGCTACAAGGATCGCTTCTACGACCTCATGGACTGGATCGCCGCCCACGACGACACGTATGGGCTCGGTGACACGCCATTGAAGGTGTATCAGCGGTGGTCGGACCGGATCGTCGAGGAAGCCGGCGGTAACCCGACGCTCGCGCCGCCGCCCGCCCAGATCGGTGACGTACCGCCGGGCCTGGAAGCCGTTGCCGATGCCTACCGCGGCGGGGTCGATCTCACCGGACCGGCACGCATTCAGTTCGAGGCCTTCATCCGCAGCCTCGCCGACCCGTCGCACACCCAGATGTCGTCCAGCATGTACGTGATGACGCGGCAGGTGCTTCCCGCCCGCAACAGCTGGCCGCTCATGGCCCGGGTGATCCGGGACGGGCGAGACGCGATTCCCGACGGCACCGCGATGGACGACCTGACGGAGCAAGAGTACGAGCGGATCGCCCAGGCCCAGGTGATGCAGTCACTGGTCCTGTGCAACGAGAACAATGTCGCCGCTCGGCCGGGCCGCATTCCGGGTTGGCTCTTCTCCACCTTCGTCACCGGAGATCTCTTCGACCTCATCGGGTACAGCTACAGCGCCGGGCCCGAATGTGCCGGTGCGCCGCCCGTTGCCGCGCTGCCGACGTTGAGCAATCGGGGACTGGCGACGGCCCCGCTCGTCCTGCAGGGAATGCGCGACCCGCAGACCCCCTATCAGGGCGGAGTTCAGCTCGCTCACGACATGGCGGCGCACCTCGTCACCGTCGAGGGAGGAGATCACGGTGCGGGGATCCAGGGTGGCAACGCCGTCGTCGACCAGGCCCTCACCGAGTACCTCGAGACCGGGCGCACCACCGTCACGCACGCCCCTGAGGCGCCGATCACCGCACCGCTGTGAAGTCCGGAGACGGGCCGCGGACGAAAAGATATAGGCAAGCAACACCCTGAGTCGTGCTGAGCTCCGAGACGGGCGTTCCTGGTTCGAAAAGGTGCAGACCCGAATAGACTTGCCGAGGTGAGCCGCGAGGATCCCGATCGGCTGTCCGCCGACGACGCACATATCCTGGGGCTCGAATCGGCGGTGATAACCGGCCACACGCTCAAGCTGGTCGTTATCGAGCCGGCCACCTCCCCGCTCGACGTCGAGGCTCTGCGAACTGCGGTGTCGGAGCGGCTTTCGAGCCAGCCGCGAGCGACGCAACGGATCGACACATCGGTACCGGAGCCGCGCTGGGTCGACGCGACCGCGTTCGAGATCAGTGACCACGTCCGGCGCCGGGAAGAGCCCGGGTGTGCCTCGCGCGACGATCTGTGGCGGGCCGTCAGCAAGCTGATGTCCGAGCACCTCGACCACGAGCGTCCCCTGTGGACGTTCGATCTGATCGGGCCACTCGGCGACGGGCGCGAAGCGATCGCGGTGCGGATCCATCACGCGATGGCCGACGGGATCAGCGCGGTTCGCTTCCTGGACGACGTGCTCTGGGATCAGCACCTCGAACCGCCCCCGCGAGAACCGCGATCGGGCCTTCGCGCCGCTTCGTCGCAACGTTCGCGGGTCGACGAGGTGCTGCGGATGCCCGCGGCTGTGCGTCGTGAGCTCGGCCATCGCGGATCGCACTCGCCCTTCGACCGCCCGATCAGTGCCGCCCGCGAGCTCGCCTTCACCGTCGCCCCGCTCCAGGAGCTGAAGGCAATCGGCGCCTCACGCCCCACCCGTGCAACCGTCAATGACGTACTCCTCGCGATCGTCGCCGGCGGCCTGCGCAGCTGGCTCAGCGCTGGAGCGACGGCCCTGCCGCGGCTTCGTGCTCAAGTTCCGGTCAGCCTGCACCACCGGGATGAGGGAGCGGGCGAACTCGGAAACCGTGATTCCTTCCTGAACGTCGATTTGCCGCTCGCCGAGGCGGATCCGCTGACCCGACTCGACCGGATCAACGCCGAGACCAGCAAGCGCAAGCGCCTCGACGACGCCGAAGAGCTGTTCGATCTCTTCCACGCACTCGGACGCGTGAAGCGCGTCGAGGAAGCCGCAAAGCGACTCGCCGGCAGCGCGCGCGAGTTCAGCCTTTCGATCTCTAACGTTCCCGGCCCGCCCGCGCCGGTCAGCGTTTCCGGACGCCGGGTCGAGCGGCTGTTCTCCTCCTCCGAGCCCGCCGCTCACCACGCGCTGCGGATCTCGGCGATCTCCTGCGCCGGGATCATCGGTATCGGGCTCTGCACAGACCCCGAGGCGCTGCCCGACGTTGCCCGGCTGGCGGTGGCGATGGAAGATTCATACGCCGAGTTGCGTGACGCCGCGATCACATGACGTCGATCCCGCTCGGTGTCAATGGCATTCGATGCCGGGCGGGGGTGGGTGGTTCAGGCGCGTCGGACAGGCACGATCGATCGAACCCGCGCGTCACGCAGGAACAAACCGCCCCACACGAAGATGCCGACATAGATCGGGAACAGGGTGGTGCTGATGATGGGCTGCTCGGTGAGCATGTTGGTCGCGACCGCTCCACCGAGGTATCCGGTCAGCAGCACCGCGCCCAGGATGGACGTGGCGGGCACGAGGTACAGAATCAGGCACACCAGCAGAACGACCCCGATGACACGGTTGAGGTTCTCGGCAAAGCCCAGCTCGGCCATCGCCTCGCGCACCATTTGGGTGTTCGCGATGTGGATGAGCGAGTCGAACAGGAGAAACAACACCACGAGGGCGCTGACGACAAGTCCGGCAACTCTGGCCTTCTTTGTGGTTTCGCCTGTCGGCGCCGGTGCCGCGTTGGAGGTTCCCGTGGAGGGTGGTGTCGATGTCATGAGACTTTCTCCTTGTTGTTCATGAAGCTGCACACCTCGTCTGCACGCTTCGTGTCTACTCACACCAGTACAGACCAGAGGCGACGGGAAAACTCACCGCGGGGAGGTCGTGAGCGAAAGGGGAATCAGGTTTGCATCGGGCACGACCTCGAGTCGGTAAACGCCGGTGACGTAGCGGCCTGAGAGTTCGGGCCCGCGGCGAACTAGTGCGGTGGGCGAGGTCAATGCCATTGCGCGATACCGATTCATTGCGCCGGTCAGCCACCTGTGTCGACTACCTCGTGCGCAGGCGGTGGTCAGCGACGCGGACTCGGCGAAGGACGAGTTGCTGTCGGCGCCCGCGGACGAATTCGCTGCCGCGTTGTAACAACTGGAGTGGTCAAGGCTCGGTACGTCGTCAGGGGCCGCTACGTCGAGAAGGCGATCTGCGAACGAGCAGGCGGCGAGACTGCGCGACGAGATCCGCGACAAGCGGAGGATGCCGACCGCGACGCTCGCATAGCGCTCGGGGAACTCGTGAGAAACGCGATCGCCGCCAAGTGAGACGAGGACACCCGGATGGTGGTCGAAGTCCTCACGAGCTCGCTCACACCCTCGATGTGCGTGAACCCACGCACGAGGAGGGGCCGTGCAAGTCGCGGTCCTGACCGGTGGGACGAACTCGAGCAGACCGTGGGTGAACTCGCCCGGGACTGGGACGGCCGGATCGAGATGCGCCTGCTCGGGCCGCTCGCCGCGTACGACTTCGCCGGGACACAGAAGCCGGAGCAGAGCTGATTGACGGGTCTACTTCTGCGTTGTCATTCGTCGCGTCGGGGCCGCCGGCGCAGGTTCGCGGTATGCAGGTTGCGGCAGCGGAGGGTCTACCGCTTGGCGTAGTCGGCGACGCCGGTCCAGTCGATGACCACGCAGGGCTCGTCGCCGAGAATCCAGGCGTCGTGTCCGGGCGGACAGATCATGAGATCACCGGGGCCGAACTCCATGTCCTCCCCGTCGTCCATGACGATCTTCATACGACCCGAGATGACGTAACCCATGTGAGCCGCTTGGCAGCTGTTTGTTTTGGCGATCGGTTTGACGTGCTTGGACCACTGCCAGCCGGGCTGGAAGGTCGCCCTCCCCACCGCGCCGGAAGTGACATTGACGAGCTCGAGCTTGCCCATGTCGTCCTCGAAGGGGCGGGTTTCCTCGGGTGAATCGAGACTCTTGCGGATGAGACCGGACATCGGTTGTCCTCCCACGTCGTTGTGGCGGCACCCACAGATGTGACGGACCTTCGACCGGCAAATCGGGAACCGCGGGCTGAAGCGATTTCCTGACTCTTCGATTCTGGGCTGGCACCCTGGTTTGCCGCAATATCGAGCGGCGTCCGTGGGTGGGGACAGCGGCGCTCTGGGCGAACAACTCCGCACTGAGGCCGACAGATCCTCAGTCGAGATGGATGGCCGAGATGCAGGCCGATCCTCGCGGCGGAATGACCCTCGACGACGCCTTCTTCCCGCACGATGAGGACTTTCGGGGTCTGCGGGGATTCCTATACAGCGAGTCGATCGCTCAGTTCCATGTCCTCGCGGCGATGGCCGGATCCGCCCCACAGGACTGCCTCCACGCAATATCGCGGCCGGATAGACGTCCGGATAGAGCTGTAACTGTCTACGGATTCGGGTCGGTAAATGGTGGTGCCGATGTCGAGAGCGGTTACCTCGACTCCGGGGGCCGGCAGGGGCGCAGGTATCGGACGTTGCGGGTGCACGCGGTCAGTTCGGATAGAGCCTGGTGTAGCTGCCCGGTCACGTCCCACACATCGGGGACGAGGTTTCGGCAGGCGATGATGCCGACGTCGAGGTGCCGGCCGTAGGACATGGCGGCGATGGTGATGCCGCCTGCGGCGTCGCTGACGGCGGAGACGGGAAAGTTCCCGGTTACCTCGATGCCCGCGGCATACAGCGGCCGAGCAGGGCCGGCGGCGTGGGAGATGATCAGGTTGACCGGTGGCGTGGGCATGGTCAGCGTCCGCAGCGGTGTGCGCGAGAGCAGACCGCGCAGCGCTCGCGGCAGCGCGGCGCCGAAGTCGCGGACGAGCGTGGCGGGTGCGGCGCGGAAACGTTGGGGTGCCGCCGTGAGCGAGGTGTGCACCTTTTGCAGCCGGCGGGCCGGGTCGGATTCGTTGATCGGAAGGGCGATGGGCAGGAGGGAGAGCCGATGGCCGGCGGCCGCGAACTGTGCGTCGGTGCGCCCCGCGATCGGCATGGCGGCGGCCATGGCCGTGTCGGGCAGGGCATCGTGGTCGATGAGCCAGCGACGCAGCACGGTGGTGCACAGCGCCGTCACCACGTCGTCGACGGTAAACCCCATCGCGGTCCTGACCGCCTCGACCTCGCCGAGCGGCAACGAGGTGAACGCGAAGCGTCGGTGCGCGGTGGCGGGGCCGGTGAATGGGGTGTCGGGCGGTGTCAATGCCTCGGCCGTCGGCTCGTCAGCCGACCACCGCCATGCGCGCGGGGTCAGCCGGCGGGCGAGTGTGCCCAGCAGGTCCGCGCCCGGGTGGGTGAGGGCGTCGGCGAGCTCGGGCAGGTGCGGTGCCAGCCGGAGCGAGGACCACATCAGCCGCGCGGGCAACAGTGCCAGATGCCAGGCACTGTTGCCGAGCATCCCCAGGGCGCCGGCCGCCTGGTACTGCTCGTCGCTGAGCCGGTGCGGCACCGTGCGGGGTTGCGGGGTGGTGTCCATCAGCACCGCGAGAGCCTGCGCCGCGGTCAGGCCGTCGATCACCGCGGGGTGCACCTTGGTGTAGATCGCCTGCCGGCCACCGGTGAGCCCGTTCACCAGATAGCACTCCCACAGAGGCCGGTTGCGGTTCAGTGGACGTGCCGCGAGACCGGAAATCTGCTCGGCGAGCTGTTCGTCGGTGCCGGGACCGGTCAGAGCGACTTCCCGGATGTGATAGCCGAGGTCGAGGAACTCTGAGTCCACCCAGTAGGGCCGGTCGAGCCCGAGAGGTACCTCCTGTAGCCGCCACCGCAGTGGCCCCACCAGGTGTAATCGACCCTCTGCGAGCGTCCGGAGGTCCTGCACCGTGAGCCCGCCACCTGGCGCGGTGGGGCCGAGGACACTCAGTACCCCGACATGGGTGGAGGTGGTGGATGTCTCGGCGTCGAGGAACTGCGCATCGAGTGAACTTAGCTGGTGCATAAGGTTTTTACCTGGATTGGGTGAGCCAACTTGCTGGGCGAGCCCACAAGGCGTCACCACAACGCTACGCCGCGACGCGTCCCCGTGGTGTCCCAAACAATTCGTTCACCGAATCCTCAATGAGCGTCGATCGAACCACTTCGAATTGGCGCACACCGAGTTTCGATTTGCGGCCCCCGGAACGGCTGCACGCGGGCAGCAGCGAGGGTTCGTGCGGATATCCGCCGGTCGGGGCGTTGAAGATCGTCGGCGGGGACGGCAGGCGCGCCTTCTCGTCGAAGGCCGGTCGGTGAAGCGCAACGTGGGTTCGGAAGGTGCCGTGGCCGTCGATCGCACCCTTCGAATGCCACGAAATCCAGTGGGTGCCATCAGTACGCCAGATTCGGTTGCCGCAGAACGCCAAGTCTCGATCGGGACAGAAAACTACGGGCGGCGAATGGTCGTGGCATATGTATCGGCGTTTCCTGCAACCCTCGGGTTCCGACTCGCGAGGCCTGTTCAATCGGCGGCGTAACGTCCTGTCAGCCGCAGGGCAGAACGGTGCCCAGCAAGCTGGGGCCCGAGCTGCGCCGCAACCTGGCCGGCCAGCAACCCGTGCAGCCTGTGGGCCGTTGACGGACCCCCAATAATTCGCAAAAGTCCGATTCCGACGCCGCATCGTGGTTGCCGCCGAACAAGAGATGCCGGTGCACATGCGTCTCTCGGCGGTCGACGTGAAAGCCTCTTACCGGGTGTGCGTGACCGCGGCGGGGGCTCCTCGCTTCGAATCACGGAGTGTTCCGTCCGACCGGGCACCTTAGGCAGTGGATTCTTCGCCGCTTGTCGTGTTCGGCTCGGCCTGGTTCTCGCCTGGACACCGCTATCGCCCGAATCGACGAGATGACCTCCGCAGCGACATCGTCAAGCTGAGCGACGCGGACCTGGCCTGGCTGCGGCCAGGCGATCGCTACCATGACCGACCGCGACCTGCTGGCCCGTAGAACCGATCGGCAGCGGCTGCGGACGCTCGGCCTCGACGACCTTCGAGAAATTTTGCACCGCGCGAACGCTGCGCGGCACGGGCCATCACCTCGGCCGGCGAAGAGCCTCCCCGCACCGATGCTCTCGCTGCAGCCGGCCGACAAGCATCGACGGGGTGTGCCGGTCGGCGGGTGCCAGGGTGCCCTTGACGGTCGTTTCCGCTGTTCCGCCGATCAGGTCACCGCGATGATCTGAGGGAGCAGTGTGTCACCGGCCGAGGAGGCACCGGCGACGAGTTGCGCCATCGAACCCGGCGGCACTCGTTCCGGTGCCGAGTGCGCGCCGGCCAGGACGAGCCCGGCGCCGGCCAGGACGAGCCCGGCGCCGCCTAGAATGGGGTGATACGGACGCCTTCGCTGCATCGGGCGGGGTGATCCGCGGCGGCTGGGCTCCTTGCGAGCCCGACCCGTGGGAGGTGGCCATGCAACCGTCCGACCGGATGCGGGCGCTGCCGCGGCGGGCCCGGGTCACGATCATGGTGACGGTGGCTCTCGTTGCGTTGCTGGTGATCGGGCCGCGTCTGGTCTTGGTGTATACCGATTGGCTGTGGTTCGGTGAGGTCGGCTACCGCCGCGTGTGGGGGACCGTGCTGGTCACCCGGCTGATCCTGTTCACGGCGGTGACGCTGCTGGTGGGTGCGGTGATCTTCGCGGCCATGGTGTGGGCGTACCGGTCCCGCCCACTGTTCGCAGTCGAGGACTCGGCCGCGGCCGAGGCGAAGGATCCGCTCGAGCGGTATCGGACGGAGGTGCTGCGCCGCCCCCGGTCGTTCACGGTGGGGATCGCGCTGCTGCTGGCGCTGCCGTTCGGGCTGCACGCGCAGGCGAGTTGGGAGACGGTGCAACTGTTCTTGCACGGCGGCGGCTTCGGCACCGTGGACGCGGAGTTCGGGTACGACATCGGCTTCTACGTCTTCGACCTGCCGTTCTACCGCTTGGTCCTGACGTGGCTGTTCATCGCGGTGTTCCTGGCGTTGCTGATCGGCCTGGGAACCCACTACCTGTTCGGCGGCGTCCGGCTGACACCGAGCAAGGACCACGTCATCGAGGTGTCCCGGCCGGCGCGCATCCAGCTCGCAGTGCTCGCGGGCACGTTCATCGCGCTGAAGGCGGCCTCGTACTGGTTCGACCGGTACTCCTTGTTGTGGAGCGGCCGGAAGGAGCCCACCTTCACTGGGGCCGGATACACCGACATCAACGCGGTGCTGCCGGCCCGGTTGATCATGGTCGCGATCGCGGTGCTGTGCGCGGTGGCGTTCTTCGTCGCGATCGCGGTGCGGGACCTGCGGATCCCGGCGATGGCCACGGCACTGCTGGTGCTCTCGGCGATCCTGGTCGGCGGAATCTATCCGGCGCTGATCGAGCAGTTCTCGGTCCGCCCGAACGCCGCCGACCGGGAGAGCCCCTACATCGAACGCAACATCGCCGCGACCCGGCAGGCCTACGGACTCGGCCCGGACCGGGTCGACTACCTCGACTACCCCGGGGTGGGCACCCGGCCGCCCCGGGACATTCCCGCCGACGTCACCACCATCGCCAACGCCCGCCTGCTGGACCCGACCGTGCTCTCGCGCACCTTCACCCAGCAGCAACAGCTGAAGAATTTCTACGGCTTCCCCGAGCACCTCAACATCGACCGCTACACCATCGACGGACAACTCGCAGACTACATCGTCGCCGCCCGCGAGCTCTCCCCGAACAGCCTCAGCGGCAACCAGACCCAGTGGATCAACCGGCACACCGTCTACACCCACGGCAACGGGTTCATCGCCGCCCCCGCCAACAGGGTCAACGCCGCCGTCCGCGATGTCGCCGGGCAGAGCGCGAGCAGCGACAGCGGGTACCCGATATACGCGGTCAGCGACATCGCCTCCCAGGCGGGCGGCGACCAGGTGATCCCGGTCGAGCAACCGCGCATCTACTTCGGTGAGGTGATCGCGCAGGCGGACCCGGACTACTCCATCGTCGGCAGCCCGGAGGGTGCGCCGCCGCGCGAGTACGACACCGACACCGCCCAGTACACCTACACCGGCACCGGTGGGGTGCCGGTGGGTAATTGGGTCAACCGGTTGGCGTTCGCCGCCCGGTACGCCGAACGCAACATCCTGTTCTCCGGCGCCATCGGGCCCGAGTCGAAGATCATCTTCAACCGGGACCCGGCCACCCGCGTCGAACACGTCGCTCCATGGCTGACCACCGACTCCAACCCGTATCCGGCGGTGGTCGGCGGCCGGATCGTGTGGATCGTCGACGGCTACACCACCGCCGCGCACTACCCGTACTCGCAGGTCGGTTCACTCACCGCGCCGGTCGTCACCGAGACCGGCCGCACCTCGCCCCCCGAGCACGTGTCCTATGTGCGGAACTCGGTGAAGGCCACCGTCGACGCCTACGACGGCACCGTCACCCTCTACCAGATCGACGAGAACGACCCGGTCCTGCGGGCGTGGATGAGCGTGTTCCCCGGCACCGTGCAGCCGCCGAAGGCAATCCCGACCGAGCTGCGCGCGCACTTCCGCTACCCCGAGGATTTGTTCCGCCTGCAGCGGGACCTGCTGGCGAAGTATCACGTCGATGATCCGCGGGAGTTCTTCACTACCAACGCGTTCTGGTCGGTGCCCAGCGATCCGACCGCAGACACCGGTGGGGAGCAGCCGCCGTACTACGTCCTGGTCGGCGACGCCGAGACCGCGGCCCCGTCCTTCCGGCTCACCAGCGCCATGGTCGGCTTCAACCGCGAATTCCTCTCCGCCTACCTCTCGGTGCACTCCGACCCCGAAAACTACGGCAGGATCGATATTCTGCGGTTGCCGACGGATACCCAGACCCAGGGCCCGCGGCAGACCCAGAACTCGATGATCTCCGACACTCGCGTCGCGTCCGAGCGCACCCTGCTCGAGCGGTCCAATCGGATCTACTACGCCAACCTGCTGACGCTGCCGATCGCCGACGGCGGCATCCTCTACGTCGAACCGGTTTTCACCGAACGTTTGACCAGCACGCCCAACGGTTCCACCTTCCCGCAGCTGGCCCGGGTGCTGGTCAGCTACCGCGAACCGGGCACGGGCGGAGTGCGGATCGGCTACGCCCCCACTCTCGCCGAGGCCCTCGACCAGGTCTTCGGCACCGGCACCGGCGCCGTCGCCACCGCACCCGGCGGCGACGCCACCACACCACCACCTACCGGCGGGCAACCGCCGCCGCCTCCACCGGGCGCCCCGCCGCCGGCGGCATCGGACCAGCTGACCGCCGCGGTCCTCGAACTCAACGACGCCCTGGCCAACCTGCGCGAGGCGCAACGCACCGGCGACTTCACCGCCTACGGCGCGGCCCTGGACCGCCTTCAACAGGCCATCGACACCTATCTGGTCGCCGGCGGAACCCCGCGTTGACGCGTCCCCTCCGCACGCTCCGTTCAATGACGGTGTGCTGTAAAGAAAGTCACAGGTTCGACGACGTCGGGTAGGCCGGCCAGGACCACCCGCCGGCCGCGTACGTGCACCCCGGCCCGTCCCTTCGCCGCCCTCGACCCGATGGCGGCGTTGGACAAGGCGACTACCGAACGGCTCGAGGATTCCTGGAGGACCTCTAGCGTGAGGCAGTGCCACATTCGGGCACGGGGCACCCGTTCCTCATGTAAGACGCGCGGTTCGGGTTCGACCCGCACGGCAATCGGCGCGCAGCGCGTCAGGGAATCAGATGCCGGCGAGGTCGCCGGGAAAGCCGGCGGTCGGGAAGTCGGTGTTGAAAACGATACTGTCCGATGCGATTCGGAAGTCGGCTGCTGCTGCCATCGACAGACTGGAGTCTGCGCAGCCGCCGTTGATGGCGGCGATGGTCGGTTGCGGTATCAGGTACAGCCGCTGCGTCACCTGGCTTGGCAGCCGAAGACGCGAAACGACGGCTGGGCGACGTGCAAGGCCTCGGCCGCTCTGTTGATGCCGCCGTTGTCCACGACTGCAGGAAAATACTCCATCTGCCGCACGTCCATGCTGACAACGTGACCCACTGGGGCACGCGTCCGCAGTGCCCCAGTCTGCCCGTCGTTGTGGCCCCGGTTCCAGCTCGCAGGACGTACCTGACCAGAACCTATAGGCAAAACCGTATGGTCCGACCGCGGATTGCCGGTTGATGCTGCGCCGCGACTCGGCTGTGCTGTTGGTACCGCTCCCGGGACCCATCGCATCTGCCGTCGGGGCCATCCACTGCCTGAGCGCTCACACTTCCGGAGGATATTCATGGTGACGATCGAAACCAGTCCGGGCGACACCGGACAGCGGCGGCCGCGCCCGGCGAGCCGTCGTGCGTGGGGCATTGTCGTTCTGCTGTTCCTGTTCTTCACGCTGAACTTTGCCGACAAAGCCGCGATCGGACTGGCGAGCCACCAGATCCGTGACAACCTCGGAATCACCGCAGGTCAGTATGGGTTGCTCAGCAGTGCCTTCTTCTGGCTGTTCGCGATCGGCGCGGTCACCCTCACCGCGGTACTCCGCAAGATCTCGTACACCTGGGGTGCCGGACTGCTGATGGTGACCTGGATTGTCAGCATGTTGCCCCTGACCGTTCAGACGTCGTTCGGTGTGCTCCTCGCGTGCCGAATTGCGTTGGGCTTCTTCGAAGGTCCCGCGCACGCGCTGTGTCAGTCGATCGTCGCCGACCGCTTTGCGCCGGACAAGAGGGCGACGGCCGGCGCCCTCGTCAACGCCGGCTCCTCGGTGGGCCCGCTGGTGGCCGCCCCCGTGCTGACCTGGGTGATCCTGACCTGGTCCTGGCACGCCGCGTTCGCTGTCCTCGTTGCCCTGGGTGTGCTGTGGGTGATCGGGTGGTTCTGGTACACCGAGAAGTTGCCGCTCAAGCGGACCGAGGCTGCGGTCGAGGGCGTCGCGAAGATCGACGACCCCAACGGCCACATCGTGGTTCCCTTCCGCCGCCTGCTGATGTTGCAGAGTTTCTGGGGCCTGGTCCTCCTCTCGTTCGCCGGTTACCTGATCTCCTCGCTCAAGGTGGCGTGGCTGCCGGCGTACATGAACGAGGGGCTCGGGTACTCGGCGAGCACCGTCGGCACGCTGGTGACACTGCCGTACATCGTCGCGGTTGCGATCCTGCTCTCGGCGGGGCTGCTGTCCGGCCGGCTGCTCAGGAGGGGCTACAGCGCACGGGTCGCGCGCGGCTACCTCACCGGGGCGTATCTGCTGGTCGGAGGCATCTCGATGGTGATCTTCACCCAGCTCGCGCCGGGACCGTTGCAGCTGATATTCGTGATTGCCGCGTTTGCGGTCAACAGTGTCGCGTTCTCCGTCGCCTTTGCCGGTGCGTCCGACTTCCTGCCGGCCCGGCAGCGGGTGGCGTTCTTCGGCTGCATCATCGCCGCCTACAGCGTCGCGGGCATCGTTGCACCGTACGCCCTCGGACTGATCGTCGAGCATGCACCCAGCGCGGCGCAGGGCTACTCGACCGGTTTCATGTTCGTCGGCATCACGGTGTGCGTGCTCGGTGTCGTCGGTGGCGTGATGCTCAACCCCGAGAGGGCCAAGGCCAGGCTCGAGAATCTGACCGCCGAATACGCGGCGCGAGAGGCACGGTGAGCACCATGCGTGGACCCCTCACCGGCATCCGGGTACTCGACCTCGGCCAATACATCGCCGGACCCAGTGCCTGTCAGACCCTCGCGGATCTCGGCGCGGACGTCCTGAAAGTCGAGAGCTTGCGCGGCGATCAGGCTCGGAGTATCGGTACGTTCGGCGAAGCGATGGTGCAGGCCTACAACCGGGACAAACGCAGCATCGCCCTCGATTTGAGCCGAGAGGAAGCCCGGGTGATTCTCCACCGGTTGCTGGCCGAAGCCGATGTGCTGGTTCAGAATTTCCGCAACGGCTCCGCCGAACGTCTGGGAATCGGAGCGGACGAACTGAGCCGCCGTTACCCCCGGCTCGTGCACGGAAGCGTGACCGGATTCGGGGTCAACGGGCCCTCGAGCGCCCGTCCGGGACTCGACATCGCAGCGCAGGCGGAGTTCGGGCTGATGCATGCCACCGGGGAAGCGGACGGGGAGCCGCAACGGCTGGGGCTGCCCGCCGCCGACGTCACCGCGGCCAATGCGCTCGCCACCGGCATCCTCGCCGCGCTGTACCGGCGAACTTCGACCGGTCGAGGCGCGCACGTTCAGACATCGCTGATGGAGGCGACACTGGCGATGCAGGCGGCGAACTGGGGGGAGTACACGATCACCGGGCAGGCACCGCGGCGCAAGGGCAACGGCCAGGCACACGCCGCTCCGGCTGCAGACGTCGTCAGCCTGACGGACGGAAAGATCGTGCTCTCGGCCTACACGGACGAAAAGTGGTCTGCTCTGTGTCATCTCATCGATCGCCCGGACATGATCGACGATCCGCGGTTCGTCGACAATCCGGCGCGCGTCGCGCACCGGCACGCACTCTTGGCGATTCTGTCCGAAGCGTTCGGCACGATGACGCGCGATCAGGCCGTCGAGCGGTTACTGTCCGCCCAGATAGTATGCGGCGCAATACGATCCTTCGACGACCTGGCCGAAGACAAGGACGTCGTGGAGTCCGGGGTTCTCGTCGACGTCGCCGGAGCCGACGGCACGTCGTTCACCAGTCCCGGGCTGGCATTCACGCTCGACGGCCGTCGCCGCACCACATCGGTCGCCGCACCGGCCACCGGTCAGCACACCTCGGCCGTCCTGCACGAACTCGGCTACACGGACGAGGAAGTGGCCGGACTGTTCGACAGCTGCGTTGTCGGTGACTCCGCACTCAACTGACACCCATTTCGAAAGGTTCCCTACATGATCGACCCAGAGGTCTTGGACTACGACTTCCCCACCTACCTGAAGGTGATCGCCGACTTCACCGAAAACGAACTCGTCCCAGCCGAGAACGAGATGGTCGAGGCGGGTGCGGTTCCCGCCCGAATCCTCGACCGGATGGCGGCACTCGGCCTGTTCGGCATCTCCATACCGCGCACGTACGGCGGCCTCGAGTGGTCGATGGAGCAGCAGGTACGGCTCACCTTCGAATTCACCCGTGCATCGTGCGTCTACCGCTCACGCTTCTCGACCGTGATCGGACTGTGCTCGCAGGCGATCCTCGATCACGGCACCGAGGAACAGCGCCTGCGGATGCTTCCCGCCATGGCCGCAGGCGAGTTGGTCACGGCATTCGCCCTCACCGAGGAAGCGGCAGGCTCGGATGCGGCCCACCTGCGCACCACCGCCGTGCGTCGAGGCGACGTGTACCTGCTCGACGGATGCAAGCGCTACATCACGAACGCCGCCTGGGCGGACGCGTTCATCGTCTTCGCGCGGACCGATGAATCGGACGAGGGCGCCGGCGGGGTGTCAGCCCTCATCGTGGACGCCGACTCGCCCGGCGTGCGGACGGCCCTGCCCACGATCATGAACGGGCACGCCGAGGCGCCGGTCGGCGAGATCTACTTCGACGGTGTCGAGGTGCCTGTTGCGAACCTTCTCGGGGGCATCGAAGGCGCGGGGCTGACGATGGCACTGCGCGGCATCAATCATGCGCGTCTGCATGTCGCCGCGACCTGTGTCGGTCAGGCGACTCGCATGTTGGAAGAGACGACTTCACATGTCAACGGCCGCAGACAGTTCGGTGCTCCGCTGGCGGATCTCGGCGCGGTTCAGGCGACGCTCGGAGCCGGCTTCGCCGAACTCGAGGCCGGACGTGCACTGACAGTGGAGAGTGCGCGAGCCTTCGACGAGGGCGACATCCCACGCCACCGCATCGCCGCCGCCAAGCTGTACAGCTCCGAGATGGCGAGCCGGGTCGCCGACCGTTGCGTTCAGCTTCTGGGCGGTGAGGGCATCGTCGGTTCACACCCCGTGCCGCGGATGTGGCGTGACGTTCGTGCGCTCCGCATCTACGAGGGATCCTCGCCGATCCACGAGCGGAACCTCGCCAAGGCCATGATCAGACAAGTCGGCGTCGACGGGACACTGCCCGACTCCTACCGCGCCTGACACGGAAGGAGTGCCGGTCCGCCGGGGCGGAGGGAAGTATGAGGCCATGGACATCCGACAACTCGAGTACTTCCTAGCCGTTGTCGAGCACCAGGGTGTGAACCGGGCGGCTCAACACCTGCACGTCGCGCAGGCATCGCTCTCACAGGGCATCCGTCAGCTCGAACGTGAGCTGAAGCTGAGCCTGTTTCACCGGACCGGCCGAAATCTCGTGCTCAACCCCGCGGGCCAGCTGCTGGTGGAGCCTGCCCGCAAAGTGCTCGGCGACCTCGTCGCTGCGCAGGACATCATGCGCGGGGCTCGTGAAATGCAGGTCGGGTCTGTCACGATCGGCACGATGCCGGAGATGTCCAGCGAGGCGGTCGCCGCGTGGAGTGCCTCGTTCACGAGTCTCTACCCCGAGATCCGGATCGAGCTGTTGGAGTTCCCCGGCGCCAGGGAACTCTGCGACGAGGTGCTTGCCGGGCACTGCGAGCTCGGCTTCACCACCTTTCCCGTTCCGACGGAGAACCTCGAGCGAGTGGAACTGGGGGACCAGAGGCTGTTGCTCGTGATGCCGCCCGGGACCGCCACCCCGGACGCCCCGTTCGAGCTGCGGCGGCTCGAGGGTGTGCCGCTCGTGGTGAGTAACTCGGCGCTACGCGAGAACGACATCGTCGCCTCGATGCTGCGACGAGAGTCGGTGATTCCACTGGTCCGGGCGCAGATGCCGAACCGGCACGCGCAGATGACGCTGGTCCTCAACGGGGCCGTCAGCGCATTGCTGCCGCTGCGGATGGCGACGGCCGCTCACCGATTGGGCGCGGTCGTCGTCGAAACCGATCCGGAGATCCGGACGCCGTTCGGCATCGTGCACCGCCCCGGGGCCCTGACCCCCGCCGCACGGAGCTTCGCCGTCCAGAGCCACGCGGACCTGGCACGGCGCAACGCCCGGATCGCCGAACTGGAGGAAGCAGGTGCGTCGCTTCTCGACGCCGCCCTGACGGAACAGGCCGAAGGGGAAATGAACAGACACCGCACTCGGAAAGGACCTGGCACCTGATGCCGAACTGGACACGGTTTCGTTCCGGAAAGGACCCCGACCCACGCTTCACGCTCGCGAACGAACGCACCTACCTGGCCTGGATGCGCACGGCCACGGCATTCGTCGCCTCCGGGCTCGGGGTCGAGGCCTTCGGTGGCAGTCTGCTCCCGCCTGCCGTTCGTACGGGGCTGGCCGCACTGCTCCTCATTTCGGGTGCCGTCGTCGCGGTCGCGTCTTTCGTCCAGTGGATCAGTGCCGAGCGAGCACTGCGGACGGGCCGCACGCTGCCGGTTCCGGTAATGGCACCGGTCGTCGGTGTGGTGCTCGTCGTCTGCGCATCCGTCTTGGTTGTCGAAGTTCTGAGGTTCTGAATGGTCGCGGCTCAGTCGACCGACGCCGGGCTTCAGCCCGAGCGCACCTCGCTGTCCTTCGCGCGGACGAGTGTGTCGATACTCGGATTGGTAGTGGCCTGCCTGCGTTGGCTTCCGCCCAGCAACTCCATAGCGCTGGTCGGACCGGTGATCGTGGGCGCACTCGTTTCCGGAGTCACGGTTCACGAGCATCGGTCACGGTCCCACCGAATGACGCGATGTGCGACAGGGTCCGCAACACCGGCACTCGGCGCCGGAGCTGTCCTGGCCGTGAGCATCGTCGTGCTGAGCCTCAGTGGACTGTGGGTTTTTGCGCACTGACGCCCGGACTCGGGTGCAGCCGGAACCCTCCCCACGAATATTCTCGTGTGAGACCCACAGGCGGAAGATCGACACCACCGGTGGCACGCCACTGTCCCGACAACCCGATTAGGAAAGCATGAACTACTACGTTCCGCGAGGCGGCCTGCCGCCGCAAACCGACCTGACCACCGACCGCGCGGTCTTCACGGAGTCCTACGCGGTCCTGCCGCGTCGCACGATGAGCGACATCACCGCCAGTCTGCTGCCGCACTGGAATGGGACCAGGGCGTGGGTGCTGGCGCGGCCGTTGTCCGGATTCGCGGAGACCTTCTCGCAGTACATCGTCGAGGTGTCGTCTGGTGGCGGCAGTGATCGTCCCGATGCCGATCCGGGCGCCGAGGCGGTCGTGTTCGTTGTCGACGGTGCGCTGACCCTCACACTCGACGGGGTCGAGCATGTGCTGGATGCGGGGGGCTACGCCTACCTCGCTCCCGGCGCCCGGTGGACCTTGCACAACCACGGTCCGGCCACCGCGACGTTCCACTGGATCCGCAAGACCTATCAGCAGGTCGACGGCATCGAGGTGCCCGAGTCTTTCGTGACCCGGGAGCAAGATGTCGACGGCGTCGAGATGCCCGACACGAATGGGGCATGGAAGACCCAGCGGTTCGTCGATCCGACCGACATCCGCCACGACATGCACGTCAACATAGTGTCTTTCGAACCTGGAGGTGCGATCCCGTTCCCCGAGACGCACGTCATGGAACACGGTCTGTACATACTCGAGGGCAAGGCGGTGTATCTGCTCAACAAGGATTGGGTCGAAGTACAAGCGGGCGACTTCCTGTGGTTGCGTGCCTTCTGCCCCCAGGCGTGCTACGCGGGCGGGCCGAGTCGTTTCCGCTATCTGCTCTACAAAGACACCAACCGGCACGCCGGCCTCCAACTCGGACTCTCCTGAATGTGACATGATCCTGTGTGCCCCTGCAGTTGTCGCAAGGGGGCGGCATTCCGATCCGCTGTGCGCAGCGATCAATGTAGTCTGCTGGGAGCGGTGTGTTCGGTGCCGAGTTGTTCCTGGCTGGCGGCCCAGGATGCGAGGAGTTTGAGGGCATCGGCGGTGGGTGTGCCGGCGGCTGCGGTGTAGATGTTCAGTTGTAGGCCGGGTTCGGAGGGCAGCTCGAGTGCTTCGAAGTCGAGGTCGAGGTGTCCGACGGCGGGGTGGCGCAGGCGTTTCCGCCCGCTGCGGTGGAAGCGGACGTCTTGTGATGCCCAGCGCTGGCGGAAGAGTTCGCTTTGGGTGGACAGTTCCCCGACCAGTGCGATGAGTGCTTTGTCGTGGGGGTTGCGGCCTGCTTCGAGTCGGAGCATGGCGGCGGCGTCCCTGGCAATGGTGTCGTAGTCGACGAAGAATTCTTCGGCCGCCTGGGGGTGGAGGTAGACGAAGCGCGTGGTGTTGGCGGGGCGGCGAGGGGCGGCGAGCACGGGGGAGTAGAGGGCGCGGGCGAGGTCGTTCATGGCGATGATGTCGTGGCGGCCGTTGCGGATCCAGGCCGGCGCGTCGGTGATGGCGTCGAGTACTTGCTGGATTGCCGGGCGGACGGTAACCGCCGGGGTGCGGGGGCGGCGGGTGGTGCTTGCTTGCGATTGGCGGGCGAGGGCGAAGAGGTGGTCGCGTTCGGCGTCGTCGAGTTGCAGGGCGACGACCAGCGCGTCGAGGACGCTGTCGGAGGCGCCGGCGAGGTTGCCGCGTTCCATGCGGACGTAGTAGTCGACCGAGACACCGGCGAGCATGGCGACCTCTTCGCGGCGCAGGCCTTTGACACGGCGGTTGCCGCCGTACACGGGTAGTCCGCTCTGCTCCGGGGTGATGCGTGCGCGCCGGGTGTTGAGGAACTCGCGGATTTCGGTGCGCAGGTCGATCGAACTCATGAGTCCACGGTAGGCAGTGGCCGCCGGATGTGGGAGGTACTGGCAGTACCCGGAACGTCCGTGACTCCTCGGGCGGCCGGAATGGGGGTCAACTGGATGGCATGAAAGCGACGTACATGTTCGGCGCGGGCGATGTCCGCGTCATCGATGTTCCTGATCACACCATCCAGTCGTCCACCGACGCTCTGGTACGGATCGTGCGGGCCTGCGTATGTGGCAGCGACCTGCATCCCTATCACTCCATGGACGTCGATCCCGACGGCAGATCGATGGGCCACGAGTTCATCGGTGTCGTCGAAGCGATCGGTTCGGATGTGAGGACGTTGCGGGTCGGTGACTTCGTCATCGCACCGTTCGCGGTGTCGTGTGGCACGTGCGTGTTCTGCGCCGCGGGTCTGCAAACCTCGTGTGTGCGCGGCGGGTTCTGGAATGACACCTCGTTGGGCACGGCGGGTGGTCAGGCCGAGGCGGTCCGGGTGCCGCTGGCCGACGGCACGCTGGTGAAGGTGCCGGTGGGCGAGGATGCCGACGATGCGCTGCTCGACTCCTTGCTGACGTTGTCGGATGTGTACGGCACCGGCTGGCATGCTGCGGTTCGCGGCGGCGTCGGAGAGGGCAGTGTCGTGATGGTGATCGGTGACGGGGCGGTGGGATTGTTGGCGGTGCTGTCGGCTCGTCGGCTCGGCGCCGAGCAGATCGTGTTGATGGGGCGGCACCAGGTGCGGACCGACCTCGGTCGCGAGTTCGGTGCGACCGAGGTAGTTGCCGAGCGTGGCGAGGAGGGGATCGCGAAGGTTCGTGAGCTGACCGGCGGACTGGGCAGCACGGTCGTCCTCGAGGCGGTCGGTCACCGGCCCGTTTACGATCAGGCCGTTGGCGTAGTCCGCGCGGGCGGAGTGATCAGTCGCGTGGGTGTGCCCCAGTACGAGGACGCGCCCGTCGGGTTCGGGAGCCTGTTCGGGCCGAACATCACCCTGACCGGTGGTCCGGCGCCGGTGCGCGCCTACATCGAGCAGCTGCTTCCGGCAGTCCTGGACGGCACCGTCCAGCCGGGGAGGGTGTTCGACCGGACCGTCGGCCTCGGTCAGACGCCGGAGGGCAACGCCGCGATGGATGCCCGCGACGCGCTCAAGGTCGCGGTCCGGCCGTGACCACTGCCGTTTCCGGTCGCGCCACGGCCACCCCGACCGCGATTCTGGGAATCATCCTGGCGAGCTATTTCATGGTGCTGCTGGACAACTCGGTGATTTTCACCGGGTTGCCGAGCATCCGATCCGGGCTCGGACTGTCACCGGCGGCGCTGTCGTGGGTTCAGGACGCTTACACTCTGGTCTTCGGTGGCCTGCTCCTGTTGGCCTCCCGCGCGGGGGACATCGTGGGGCGGCGCCGACTGTTCAGGATCGGTCTCGCGATTTTCGGTACCGCGTCCTTGCTCATCGGGCTCGCGCCGGCGGGATGGTGGATGATCGCCGCCCGCGCGGTGCAGGGAATCGGTGCTGCGATCGTCGCACCGACCTCGTTGGCGTTGATCACGACCTACTTCGACGGCGAGGCCCGAAACAAGGCCATTGCCTGGTACGCCGCAACGGCCGGAATCGGCGCCAGCCTCGGCCTTCTGGTCGGAGGTGCGCTCACCGAGTGGATATCCTGGCGAGCGGCGTTCCTGGTCAACGTCCCGATCGCGGTAGCTTTGATCGCCTGGTCCCGCACAGTGCTCGTGGAAACCCCACGTCGAACCGGACGGTTCGACGTAATCGGTGCTGTCGGTGCGACACTCGGCATGGGTGCCGTGATCTTCGGGATCATCGAATCCGCCGAGACCGGTTGGGGATCGGCACGGGTACAGATCGCTCTGGCACTCGGGGCCGTCCTGCTGATCGGGTTGGTCGTTCACGAGGGCCGGGTGCAGCAGCCGATCCTGCCGCTGCGGTTGTTCCGCAGTCGCGAACGCAGCGGCGCCTATACCGCTCGGCTGCTGTACCTCGGGGCGATGATCGGGTTCTTTTACTTCACCACCCAACTGCTCCAGGACGGGTTCGGCTTCTCCCCACTGCAAGCTGGACTCGGCTTCCTGCCGATGACCCTCGTCAACTTCGTCGTCGCGCTCATGGTTCCCCGGCTGAGCGCCCGGCTGTCGAACGAGACTCTCCTCGCTACCGGGACGGCGCTGACTCTGGCCGGCATGGCATGGCTGAGTCGCATCGACCCACTCGATACGTATCTCGTGGACGTTGCACTCCCGATGATCCTGGTGGGCGCCGGGCAGGGCCTGGCGTTCGGGCCGCTGACGAACGCAGGAATCGCCGGTGTCGATTCGGCGGACGCCGGCGCGGCATCCGGACTGGTCAACACAGCCCATCAACTCGGAATGGCACTCGGGTTGGGCGTCCTCGTCGCACTCTCGGCAAACACAGGCAGCAACCTCGACGGACCGGCGGCGGTGACCGACCACGTCGGCACCGCGCTCACCGGCGGCACCGTACTGCTCGTCGTCGCGCTGGTCGTCGTCCTCACGGTGATCGTGCCCGCCGCACGGCACCGCAGTTCGGGTTCGGCTCTGCACCGACCCGCCGCATGAAATCCGCTGGTCGAACCAGGTACTGCCGGTACCTGGTTCGACAGGCACTCCCAGCGCGCGCTGACCGAACCTAAGGTTGAAACATGACCATTCCCCAATTGACCTTGAACAACGAAATCACGATGCCGGCACTGGGTTTCGGTGTGTACCAGACGCCGCCCGATGACACCGTTGCAGCGGTCGAGGCGGCATTGGAGGCCGGATATCGGCACATCGACACCGCCGCTGCTTATCAGAACGAACGCGAGGTCGGCGAAGCCATACGCCGTTCGGGCATCGATCGCTCGGACATCTTCGTCGAGACCAAGATCTGGATCACCGACTACGGCTACGACGCGACGCTGCACGCGTTCGACAAGAGTGCCCGCAAACTCGGAATCGATCAGATCGACCTGCTGATTCTGCACCAGGCACTGCCCGGCGAGTTCACCCTCACCGGCGAGGCCTACACAGCGCTCGAGACGCTGCTCGGGGACGGTCGCGTCCGCGCCATCGGTGTCAGCAATTTCATGTCCGACCACCTCACGAGACTGCGGGACGAAGCATCAGTGGTGCCGGCGGTCAACCAAATCGAGGTACACCCGTACTTCCGTCAATCCGACGTGCTGACCGCCAACGCCGAACACGGGATCCTGTCCCAGGCATGGTCCCCGATCGGTGGGATCACCTTCTACCGCGGCGGCTCCCACGGCTCCACACTCGACGATCCCACCATCGGGGACATCGCAGCGGCGCACGGCAAGAACCGGCGCAGACCATGCTGAGATGGCACCTGCAGCAGGGCCGCCAGGTGATCCCGAAATCGGTCACCCCGTCGCGTATCACCGAAAACTTCGACGTCTTCGACTTCGAGCTCACCGCCGATCAACTCGCCGCGATCGACGCTCTCGACACCGGCGTGCGCGGCGGCCCGGAACCGGAGGACATCACCCGCGAGACATTCGGCCTCGAGATCCCCGAACCCCGAGGAGTGCAGAGAGCGACCCCGGTCAGCGAATGGTAGTGGTGAAAGTGCGTTTTGCGCCCGGCGCCCGCACCGCGTGGCGCTCGCACGCCCAGGGTCGGACCCTGCACATCACGGAAGGCACTGCCTGGTACAGTCCCGCGGCGGACAGAAGGTCGAAGCACACGCCGGTCAAACCCTCTACTGCCCACCGAACGAACAACATTGGCACGGAGCAAGCACCGACTCGTTCATGAACACCTCGCCATGCTCGACAACGCCGACGACCCGGCCACCACCACGACCCGCTGCACCTTATCGAGGCCACAGATTTTCCATGATTTGTGCGACTTCCTGTGCGTTCATCGGTGCCGCATCGAGTCTTTCCGCGCCGGGTCGCAATCCCGCGATCACGACCGCGAGGATTCTGCGCCAGCCGGTGTCGGTGACGCCGCGTGTCGTCGCGACGACGCCGCGGAGGGACCAGAAGATCAGGTCCAGGTCGGCGTCGGTGGCGTCCTCGCGGATGCGGCCGTGCTGCTTGGCTTGCGTCAGCAACTCGAACAGGATGCGTCGATATTCATTCCTCAGAACTGTGGTCTGATCGTCGTTCCACATGCGAGACAGGCATCCGCGGTTCGACGCCAGGATGGCTCCGCTGCCGTAGAGCACCTGCTCCAGCCCCTCGCCCTCCGGCGCGGACGCGGCATCACGGGCCAGGGCGAGGAAGTCTTCGAGCACCTGGCGAACCAGTTCACTGATCAGCGCATCTTTGGTGGGGAACCGGCGGTAGAGGGTGCCGATGCCGACGCCGGCGACCCGGGCGATCTCGTCGACGCCCACATCCAGGCCGCGCGCACTGAACACGGTCGCTGCCGCATCGAGTAGTCGTTGCCGATTCTCCGCGGCGTCGCGGCGCAGCGACTTTTCGCTTCTCTGAACGCTCACATTGGACGTCATTCGGATTCGCCGCCCACCAGCGTGCCTCCCGCAACCATCGCGAGTTCCGGGTGTCGCAGCTCGGGCGACCCTTCGAGGTTCGTGGTCTTGTCCCGCTTCACTGCCGGGATGAACAGGGCCGCAACGGCGCCGAGGCCAACTGCCACGCCCAGCATGACGAAGCCGTTGGTGTAGCCGGATTCCTGCGGAACCCCCGCGGAGGACGCCCCGGCGGTGACGACGCTGGCCATGCACGCAGCGCCCAGCGAGCCCCCGATCGTGCGGATGTTGGCGTTCATACCGCTCGCGACACCGGTTTGTTCGGGTGGCACCGCGGCGACGACAACGTTCGACATCGCCGAGAAGGCCAGGCCGAAACCGATCCCGACCAATGACGTGGCGATGTAGATGTCCATCTCGGTGTCATGCAGAAGAGCCACCACGAAGTAGCCGATCGCACTGACGATCGACCCTGCGATCAGCAGGTTTTTCGAACCCAGTCGAGCTGCCAGGCGGCCTGAGGCGAGTCCGAGCAGGAACATTCCCACGCTCACGGGCAGCAGCATCAGACCCGACTCGGTGACCGACGAACCAAAGCCATATCCGGCCGACGCGGGCGTCTGCAGAAATTGCGGCAGGAAGCCGAACGCGGCGTACATGCCGACCCCCATCAGCAGCGCCAACAGGTTGGCGGCCCAGACGCTGCGGATTCGCATCATCTTCATGTCGATCAGCGGGTTGGCGGATCGCGATTCAACCACTACCCACGTCACCAAGATGACCGCGGCGGTCACCAGCAGTCCGATGACGATCGGAGAGCCCCAGCCCCAGGTCGGTGCCTGACTGACACCGAGCAACAACGCGACCAGCCACCCGGACAGCAACAGTGCGGTGAGCCAGTTGATCCTCCCGGCAGTTCGAACGGGAGACTCGGGGACCAGGATCTGCGCGGCCAACCCCGCCAGCACGACCATGGTCAGCGGAATCCAGAAGAGCCAGTGGTAACTCAGCACGGTCACGATAGGACCGGCAAGGACGATGCCGAGACCTGCGCCGACAGCGGTGAGCGCGGCGATGACGCCAACCGCTCCCACCACCTTCTCCTGCGGGAACTCGTCGCGGATGATCCCGAACGCCAAAGGCAGCACACCGCCACCGATTCCCTGGATCACCCGCGCGGCGATCATTACCGGCAGCGAGGTGGCGAGGGCTGCGAGCAGCGACCCCGCCGCCAGGGTGACGAGTGCAACGACGAACAGTCGCTTCTTGCCGTGCATGTCACCGAGGCGTCCCATGACCGGGGTGAAGATCGACGCCGACAGCAGGTAGGCAGTTAGCACCCACGTGACGTCGGCCTGTGTGGTGCCCAGCGCCGACTCGAGGGTGGGCAACACCGGCATCAACAGTGACTGCAGCAGGGCAAAGGCACCGACACCAATAGTGAGAACGGCAAATGTCAGCTGATAGTGCGTCCGCAGCGAAGCGGTTTTCATGAATACTCCCAACAAAGCGGAGCGTTCACTCCGCATGCGGAGAATCTATCATTCGAAGCGGAGGGTCAGCGCGACATCGCCTCCGTTGTTGCCGCGATGCTTATTCGCGGACCCGCGTCACGACTTCGTTCAGCGGTGCCCGCGCAGTGCGGTAGTTGTTGGCCGGGTGGTCGGTGTCGGCGAAGCCGAACGAGATGCCGACCATGATCTTTCGATCCGCCGGGATGTCGAAGTGCTGGCGGATGAGGGGGGAATGGCTGGCGAGCGCGGCCTGGGGGATTGCTCCGAGCCCGAGGCTCCGTGCCGCGAGTAGGAACGTGCCCACGTACAGGCCGGTGTCGGCAGCCCCGTACGCCCCGTGCACCGCGTCGGTGGTGATGATCGCGACGTGCGGCGCGCCGAAGAAGCGAAAGTTCTCGAATGCCTGGCGGGCGGACGCTTCGCGGTCGCCGCGCTCCACGCCGACGGCCTGATACAGCTGCCAACCGCTGGCGCGTCGCCGCTCACGGTAGACGCCGCGGTACTCGGCTGGGGCATCGAAGTCGAACTTGGGCTGGTTGTTTCGCGCGCTGTTCGTCATTGCCTCGCGGAAGCGTTCCGTGGCCTCCCCGCTGGTCACGATGACCTGCCATGGCTGCGTATTGCACCACGATGCCGATCGTTGCGCGATGGTGAGTAGGCGATCGATCGTTTCTTCGGGAACCGGACGTCCTGGTAGGCGCGGCAACGTTCGCAACATAGCACATAATGTATAAAAGTGATTCGACTCGATGCCGGGTTCTCGGTCATCGAGAAGTGACGCGTGGGACGGGCCGCGACGTGGTAGAGGAATCATTGAGGCAACTCGGAAGCTGGAGTGGCGATGCCGAGACCTCCCGGGCCACTGGGGATTCCAGAGGCCCGGGAGGACCGCATCGGGCTGGTCAGTTCCCTTCGCAGTGAGCCGCCAGGTTCTCCCGGAAAAACGGGGTAGCTTCCGCCACGGCGTGGTCGACGTACTTCGGCACGTCGTAGAAGTCCATGTGGGCGCCCCCCTCGACGACCACCAGCTTCATTGGGCTGCGGACCCGGCCGTGCAGTTCGGTGGACATCCACAGTGAACCGGCTTCGCTGCCCGCGACGATCAGCAGCGGTGCGGTGAACAGGTCCTCGACCAGATGGAACGCGTCGAACGTGAAGATCCGCGAGATACTCTTGGCGGACAGCTGCTTGTTCTTCGCGTTCGGGTGCTGCGCCCGCGACGTGAGGTAGTAGTCGTGCGCCTCGACCAGGTCGCGCGGGGTGTTTTCGTCCGGCTGCTCCGGAACGTACGGGATGTACGCCGGGTCCGCCCCTTGGGCCTCGGTGGTCCGCTGCTGGGCGACCGCCTGCAGTGTGGGCGCCGCGGCCGCGTCGGAGTCGGTCCCGAACCACCCTCGTCGGAACGAGGTGCCGATGTTCACGGGACTGACGGTGGTGACGGCCTTGATCCGGTAATCGGTCAGGGCCGCATTCACCGCGTACCCGCCGCCGGCGCAGACCCCGAGGACGCCGATCCGTTCAGCGTCGACGTAGTCCAGACTCTGCAGGAAGTCTACGGCGGCACGGACGTCCTCCACCCGAGCGAACGGATCCTCGAGGTGGTGCGGCTCGCCACCGCTCTCGCCCTGGAACGAGGCGTCGTAGGCCAGGGCGACGAAGCCCTCCTCCGCCATCTTCGCGGCGTACAGGCCCGCGGTCTGCTCCTTCACGCCGCCGCCCGGGTGCACGGTCACGATGGCCGGGTAGCTGCCCTGAGGATCGAAGTCGCCGGGGAGATGCAGGTTGCCGGCCATGGTGATCGGGCCGTTGGGGAAGGTGATGGTGTCCATTGCTGAGTTCTCCTGATTGCTTGCGGTCAGAGGTTCTTGTTGTAGAAGGGGATGAGAGCGTCGAGGGCCTGCCCGACCGGTTCGGGCTTGTCGTACAGGTCGTAGTGCGACCAGCCTTCGGCCACCACGAGCTGCTTCGTCTCGGAACGTGCGCGTCGGTAGATCTCGAGGCCGTCCCGGTAGGAGCCGAACGCGCCGGGCTTGTCGCCGACGACGACACACAACGGCTGGGTGAGGAGCACCTCGGCGTGGGTGAACGCGTCGCATCCATACCCCGCCGCCCTTCGGGACACGAGGCTTCGGGTCGCGCCGTTCGGCTTCTCGCCTCGACTGGTCTTGTAGTACTCGGTTGCCTCGACGACATCGAGGCCCATTCCGGCCGCGGCGTCCACGGTGGGGGGTAGCAGGTTCTCCACGTTCGGCTCGGCGCCACGGACCTCGGCAGTGCGCTGCGCGGCGATCGCCTCCAATGTCGCGATCGGTTCGTAGCGGTCCAGTTCACCGTATCGGTGCAGCGGCGACAATCGAATATCAGTCGATTTCTTTCGAGAATCAGCCGGTAGGTTGGGTGTCGTGAGAAATGTCCCGCTCGGCGACGTCGACCGTATCGAGCGGGGACGTGCTCCCGATCGCGACCGACTATCCGGCCGGCGTCGTGCTGGACTGGCACGAACACCGTCGTGCGCAATACCTGTACGGAGCTACAGGAACAATGGTTGTCGAGACAGACAACGGCACCTGGACGGTCCCCACCGCGCAGGGTGTCATGATTCCTCCCGCCACAGGGCATCGGGTGCGGATGCTCGGCGTAAGTACGAGCAGTCTCTACATCGAACCAGCTGCGGTGCCGTGGTGGCCCACGGTGTGCGTCGTGGTCGAAGTGTCATCGCTGCTCCGCGAATTGCTGCTCGTCGCCGCCGATCTCCCGCCGAGTACGACCGCGACGGTCGGGAGGGTGCCATCGCGGCACTGCTGCTGTTCGAGCTGGCAACTCTCAGGTCGCTGCCCCTGCACCTGACGCTGCCCACGTCGGCCGACCTGGTCGCGTTGTGCCGTTCCTATCTCGGCAAGCCGGAGGTCGGCGTGACGAATGCCGAGTGGGCAGGCCGAGTGGCGATGAGCGAACGCGCTTTCACCCGGCGATTCCTAGGCGAGGTGGGGATCAGTCCGGCGGCGTGGCGCCTACGGGCCCGGTTGCTGGCCGCCATCCCGATGCTGCGCTCGCAGCCGGTGACTCGGGTCGCCTCGACCCTCGGTTACGCATCTCCGGCAGCTTTCTCTTTCGCCTTCAGCCGCGAGTTCGGAATGCCGCCGTCCGTGTCGGGTCGCCGCGAAGACGGTTCCGCGAACCGCTGAGTGGCGGGGCCCCGGCGGAGAAAGCAGCCGACCGGCGACGATGGTTGTCACATGCTGTCGAAGATGCGTTGTTCCGGTACTCCGGCGTTCTGTGCTGCGGTAACGGCGTCGAGGAGGTCGTCGGTGAGCTGCTCGAAGGTGGCCGATCGGACCCGTTCGCGTGGTCGGTCGCTCGGGTGGGTGGTCAGAAAACTGTCCAGCATGGCGCAGGTGTCGCGTACGTGTTCGAGCGCCCGGCGCTGGTCGTTGTTCATCGACGGTCCGGGGTTGGCGTCTCGTGCGGCGCCCTGGGCGAGCGAGCGTGGTCGACCGCCCTCAGCAGGTCGTGCGTGAGTCGCTTGTAGGTGGTGAGCCATCGGTGGTCGACGGGTTCGTCGCGCAGATACGCCGTCAGGGCGGTGGTGTTGTCGCCGGTATCCAACCATCGGCGTAGGTCGGTGGTGCGATCCTGGACGTGCTGTAACAATGTGTGTGGCGAAACGGGCATCGAGTCTCCTCCGGTGTGGACTTCCCTTCGGCGAGAATGATTTTGGCGTTGCTGTGTGTTTTCCGAGGTCATTGTTACCCATACCGGTGCCCGGTGCCAGGTGTTCGCCGGTCTACACCGTTGGCAGGCCACTGCGGAGACCCACCTGAATGCCTGTGATCGCCGGTGCGGGGTTCCGTGCGTAGGTCGTGCCTGCGCCCGGCGGCCGACATCGGAAAACCCGGTCAACCCGGTACCGCCGCGGGGGTCCCGGGCGGACAATCGAGGGGTACATCACGGCAATGACCGAGAAGGAGTGGAGCGGTGAACCGAACCGAGCTGCCACAGACACTGCGGCGATCGTCGAAGGAGGTGCAGGCGGCCTTCGCGACGGCTCATGAGATGGCCGTTCGGCGGTACGGCGAGGGCGAGGAGGCCCAGCGAGCGGCGTACGGGGAGCTCAAACAGAGTTACGACCTCGTCACCGACCACTGGGTACCCAAGCAGGACTGATTCTGTCGGTGCCGCACTGGTCGCCATCGCGGTCAGCAAGGGAACGAGTGCGACACGAGTCGACAACGTCGACCGGAAATGCCGCCTGTTCCCGCGCCGGGCTAGGACAATTCCCAGGATGAGCACTCCCGACGACTGGAACGCGAACATCATTGCCGAATTCCGGGCACACCAGGGCCGAGTGGGTGGCCCATTCGAGGGCGCCCCGGTGGTGCTGGTTCACCACCGGGGCCGTAAGACTGGGCGCGATCGCGTGAGCCCAATGATGTATCTACCCGATGAGCAAGGTCCGGACACTATCTACGTCTTCGCTTCCAAGGCCGGTGCCCCGACCAATCCCGACTGGTACTACAACCTCGTCACCGCAGGCAAGGCCGAGGTCGAACGGGGCACCGAGCAGTTCCCGGTGACTGTCGTCGAGGTGACCGGTGACGAACGGGATCGGATCTTCGCCGAGCAGGCGCGTCGGTATCCCGGCTTTGCGGAGTACGCGGAGAAGACCGCGGGCATCCGGACGATCCCTGTGCTGGCGCTGCGCCGCGGGTGACCTCCATCAGATCGGCGCACGTTGCTGTCGAGCGTGGTCAGTCGGGGCGTGATTCGTCGAGCAGTCGTTCGAGGTAGTTCAGGTCCTGGCGGAGCATGGCGATCGCTCGCGCCGGACCTTCCGGGGTCGCCGACTGCGGGTCCTGGTGGACCAGCGAGCGTACTGCCATGTCCGCAAGTTGCGTAGCGATGACTCGGTCGTCGACTGCGTTTCCCGGCTGATGCCACCAGGCGATCCAGTTGAGCATGCCGATGACGGCCAAGGCCGCGGTTCGCGGGTCGACCGGTCGCATCTCGCCGGTGCGGATACCGTCTTCGACGACCTGGATGAATTCCTTCAGCACGTGTCGACGGCTCTGCTCGTAGTTGCGCGAGATGTCTTCGGGTAGTTCGGCTTCCGATCGGACGATCAACTGGAATCGATCTGGGGCCTGCGCCTGATGCAGTGCGATGGCGGTGGCCATCTCGCGGAGCTTTTCCGTCGGACCCAGATCGGTGCGCTCGTTGATGGTATGCAGCAATGCGGCCGGTGTCTCAGTGCTCTCGCTGACCAGGCGGGAGAGGAGCTCGTCCTTGTTGGCCACGTAGTGATAGAGCGCCGGCCGTGTCAGGCCGGTTGCGTCGGCGATGTCCTGCAGTGTGGTGCTCGCGAATCCTCGTTCGGCAAACAGTCGAGTGGCTTGCTCGATGATCTGCTTTTCCACCAGCTCACGGCGAGGGTTGCTGCGGATGCCCGCGCTTTCGGTCGCAGCCTGATCGGTGGAACGGGATTTGCCCCGGCCTCGGGGTCGGCGCTCGTTCGCGGCCTCCTCGCTTGTCATGTCCGAAGGATAACCGGCGCCGGTCACCGGTCGCGTACTCATGTCGAGACCCGCAACCCGGAAAGCGCCGGATCAGCGTCCGACGTCGCCGGATCACGGAAGAACGCGAGGTGCATCCGTACGCTGGCCAAACCTGCTGCGACATCTGCGCGGCAGGAAGTGGGGGCCTCGACGACGACGACTGCGTCCGTGTGGTGACCGAGACGTTCGGCGAAATCGAGCCTGCTGAGCAGCGATGAGCGGGTGGATGGGCCGGTGAGCCACAGAGTTCGCGCGGTTGGTGCAGTCTCGACGAGTGCGGTGGCCTCCGGGCCCCACGCGGAGTCGAAGTCGATGTCGAGCACTGTGGTGGTGGTGGCATCGCGCAGGTCCGCCGGTGCGATCCGATGCTCGAATCGGCAGTCACCGTGGTCGAGTGGTTGCCCGATTGTCCAGTCCGTGATGTCCGTGTCGGGGATCGCGTAGGCAGGCACGTCCGCGTAGCTCGCCAGGCCCTTCCGCACGAGCGTGGGCGCGGTGTCGTGGAATCGGTTGAGGCTGACCTTTCCGGCGCGGGTCATGTAGGCGATGAGCAGCTGTTCGACCGGAAGTGCCATCCTCTGGGGGAAGGACTCCCACCAGAGTTCGCTGCGGTGCGCGATGCGCTGGAGGTATTCGACGGCGGGGCGGCGAGCCCGCTCGTAGTCCGCGAGCGCGTCGTCGATGTTCAGGGAGGCGGTGAGGGTGTGGTCGAGTGCGATGGCGTCTTCCATGGCGAGCTTGGTGCCCGAGCCGATGGAGTAGTGCGCGGTGTGGGCGGCGTCGCCGAGGAGTACGACGTTGCCGCTGTGCCAGTGCTCGCACGAAATGGTGCGAAAGCGCGTCCACCGGGTGCGGTTTCCGATCAGTCGGTGGTGTTGGAGGGTGTCGGCGAACGCGTCCTGCAGGTACTCGAGGGCGAACCCGTCGCTGGCGGTGGGGGCGGTCCGGTCGGTGGAGACATCGAATCCTGCCCGCCGCCATGTTTCCTCGTCGGTTTCGATGAGGAAGGTGCTGCGGTCGGCGGCGTACGGGTAGGCGTGTGCGACGAAGGTGCCGTGCTCGGTGGTGACCGGAACGAAGATGGCGCTGGGGAGCGCGAAGTCGGTTCCACACCACAGGTAGAGGCCGGCGCCGGTGTCAATGCGGGGCCCGAAGGTGTCGGACATCTGCGTGCGGGTTGCGCTGTTGATGCCGTCGGCGGCGATGATCAGGTCCGCATCGAGCTCTGACGCTTCACGCCGTTCGCCGAAATGTATTTGCACCCCGGCGTTCTGGGCTTGTTGCTGGAGGACCGCGAGCAAGGTGGTGCGTGCGATAGCGAGGAGATCACCGTGTGCCAGCCGGGCGATCTGATCGCCGACTTGCATCGACATTTCGTGGGCGTGCGCGGCCGCCACAATGGCTTCGAGCGATGCCGGGTCGGCTTCCCGCAGGTTCCGCTGGGTGCGAGACGCCAGGCCGACGCCGAAACCGAATGTCTGATCCGGGGGGCTCTGTTCGTAGACGGTCACCTCGGCGTTCGGATGGCTGCGTTTGATCAGCCTTGCGGCATAGAGGCCGCCCGGTCCACCGCCCAGTACTGCTACTCGCTCGAGATTCATGACGAACTCCACTCTCTATGACGTATATGTCAATTATTCTACGCATATGTCGAAAGGTCAACTTGGTTGTCTCCGGGAGGGGACAGGGAATCGGCCGCCGCGTTCACGGACTTCGGGGCATGCCCGGTCAGGCATGCCCCGAAGGTGTTGAGGTGCGGTGGAACTACCGATCTATGCACCCACGCGACGTGAGTCGGCCTCGTTGGCAACCTTCGCCGCGATCTCGGCGCGCAGTCGTTTCTTGTCGATCTTGTTCACGTTCGTGTGTGGCAAGGTTGTCACCCACTCGAGCCGTTCGGGCCACTTGAATTTGGCGACCCCGAGCTGCGCCAAGTGCTCCTGAATGTCGTGTAGCGGCAAAGCTTCTCCGTCAATCGACACCAGATATGCGCAGGTCTTCTCTCCCAGCCTGGGGTCGGGCATGGCGACCACCGCCGCGTGTGCGATATCGGGATGCTCGAGCAGAAGCAGTTCGACTTCTTCGGCGTTGATCTTCTCACCACCCCTGTTGATGAGATCCTTGATCCGACCCTCGATCGACAGATAACGTGCACCGTCGATCACCGTGATCGCGCCGAGGTCCCCGGTGCGGTAGAAACCGTCGGAGGTGAAGGCGTCCCGGTTGTGGTCCGGGGCGTCGAAATAACCGGGGAGCGTGTAGGGGCCTCGGCAGCACAGTTCTCCGACCGCCCCGTCGCCGAGTTCGTTCTCGGTGCCGGGTTCGAGGATGCGTATCTCGTCGTCGGACGAGATAGCGGTACCCACTGTTGTCAGTCGGGCTTCTGCGGGGGCGTCGAGTGGGGTCACCGTGAACAAGCCCTCGGCCATGCCGAACAACTGCCCGGCCCAGCGTCCGGTTCCGTCGTCGACGCGCTCGAACAGCTCGTGCGGAACCTTGGCGCCGGAGAGGATGACGCGTTCGAGCCAGGCTCCAGCCTGGTCGAAGTCCGGACTCAGCACGGCCTGGTAGTGGCCGTGCCCGATGAGGACCTCGGTCGCTTTCGTCCGCGCCATGAGCTGGAAGGCGGTCGGGGCATCAGCGGTGGCCAGGACCAGGCAGGCGCCGACCGAGTGCGCGGCGTGGAGCCCGCACGAGATGCCGGCGTTGTGGATGATCGGGATCAGATGTGCGACCCGGCTGTTCTCGTCCCATCCGAGTCGCTGTGCATACAGCAGCGCGTTGTTCCAGTATTCGGCGTGGATGCGTGGGATGACCTTGGGAACTCCGGTGGTGCCACCGGAGAGCTGGAACGCAACCACGTCGCAGGCGTCGGTGTGTGTTGCGACCTGCTCGACGATGCCGTGCGCTGTGTGGGGATCGATCTCGAGACCGAGATCTTCGAGGCGAGTCACGTCGTCCCGGTCGCTGATCTCCGCATCGCCGACGGTGATGATGTGCCGCATGGTGGGATGGCCGTCGGCGTGTTCGCGGGCGAACTCGACGAGATCGAAGGTGGGCAGATTCGCCTCGACGAGGTGCGCGACGGCGCCGACCTTGCGACTGATGTGTCCGATCTCGTGCATGCGGTGCGCTGCCAGCGTCGCCACCGGGACCAGCCCGGCCTTGATGCAGCCGTACCACGCGAGGACTGTCTCCAGACGGTTGGTGAGCTGGAAGATGACGGGATCGAGTCGCTGGAGGCCGAGCCGGATCAGCCCGGCCGCGATCTGGTCCGTGCGACGATCGAGTTCTGCGAAGCTCATCTGACCTTCGGCGGTGATCACGGCCGGTCGGTCCGGGAACCGGGTGGCGACCTGGTATAGCCGCCGCCCGGTGGGATCGGTGCTCCACTCACCGCTGTCGCGGTAGCGGCGGGCGCGATCCTCGGGGAACGGAACGAGGCGCCCACCCCAGTCCGAGAATGTCACCTTTGTCCTCCTCTTCTGGTACTGATCGCAATTGTCCGGCACATCACCGCTCCGCCACCGCGGGCAGAAGCCGCGCCAGGTCGAGGGCGTGGTCGGGGTGATCAGCCGGCACGATGCCCGAGTAGATGGCGGTCCAGCAGCCGGGGCAGCACAGCTGCCGGAAAACCACCGGGGTGTCGACATACTCGGCGGGGTCGGAGGTCACCTGTGGGCCGGCGGTCGACGACGGGCCCTCGAACCGAGCGAGATCGAGCGTGGTGTTGTTCTTGTCGTCTCCGAGGAGACGTCCACACTGGGCGCAGGCGATCGCGCGGGTGTCTCCGACCGTGACCTCCGCCAGGTTGTCGTCGAGCCTGCGAGCTCCGGCCAGGTCGAGCACGGGCGCATCGGACCGAGTGGTCCCGGAGCGGTCTCGGCGCTCAGAGCGCATCTCGTCCCGCCGATCCGAAGTCCGGATGTCATCGGCGTCTCCGTCGGAGAGGATGACGCCGTAGACGGTCTCGGCACCGTGTTCGGTGACCTTGCCTTCGCGGAAGTCGGCTGCCACGGCGGCCGGGTCGCGCAGCAGCGGATCGCCGTAGCCGCCGCCGCCCTGCCAGTGCATGTACAGAACCTCACCGGGTGCCACGTAGCTCTCCGCGTAGCAGGCGCCCAACTCGCGGCCACCGCCGAGCTCGTCCAGCGCGTCGGGGATACGGCCGGCTGCGAACTGTTCGACGATGTCGGTGCCGCGGGCGAGGACCTCGACGCCGGTGTTGCCCGGGTATCCGCCCGCGAGACCGTTGTTCTGGGCGACGGCCTTGCCCGCCGACGCCAGCACCAGGCCCATCGGCAGGCTGGTGCCGTACGGGGTGATGGCGATGGAGGCACTGACACCGCCGCGCTGGCGTCCGGGTCCGCCGGAGTCGGGTTCCTCGCGGCGCCACAGGGTGAGCAGAGGGTAGAGGAATTCGGTCATCTCGGTGTCCGGGATGCGGCCCATCGGGATGCAGAAGAGGCCACCGGTGTCCATGCCGTCGGCGGTGGGGCGTGCCCCGTAGCCGCCGGCCATCGGCTCCATCATGATGTTGAGGAACGGCACCGACTGTTCGGGTCGCTCGTCGAGTCCGGCGATCACCGCGGTATCCCACGTGCCGCAGCACGCGGCCTGCACGCTCTTGCCGAGATCGACCGACCAGTCGAGCATCTGCGACAGGCATTCGGCGATCAGGGTGCCAGTGAGCCACGCCGGTCCGATCGGGCCACGGCTCACCGCCGCCGGGAACGTCGCGTTGTTGATGGTGCCCTCCTCGGCGACCAGATCGAAGCAGCGCATCAATCCGCCTGCGGACCAGGGGATGTCGCCGGCGAGGATCGGCAGGATCGCGAGCATCACACCGCCTCGCATGCCGGCGTACGTGCAGTTGATGACGCCGGTCTGCGGGTCGGTGCCGGTGAAGTCGAAGGTGAGGTGATCGGCGGTCTTGGTCATGGCCACGGTGATCTTGTGGATTCCGCGGTCGCCGACTTGCGACTGGTCCTGGTAGCCGGTGGCCTTCCAGGTGCCGTCCGGCAGTGATGCGAGCTTGCCGCGCAGGCGCCCTTCGGCGTCGGCCATCATCCGCTTCATCACGGCCTTGACGGTGTCGGCACCGTACTGCTCGATCACCGCGAGCAGTCGGTTGCGGCCCACGGTGTTGGCGCCGATCTTCGCGCGCAGATCGAGTCCGACGAGCATCGGCACTCGCGAGCGCCGCACCCAGGCGTCGGCGACGTCGCGCTGGAGTTCGTAGTCGCGGACGACCTTGATCGGTGGGGTGGGCAGGGACTCGGAGAACACGTCCTGGGCGGAGGGGTCGAACGAGCCGAGCCCGGATCCGCCCAGGTCGGGTTCGTGACAGATGGCGCTGGTCCACCCGAACAGCTTGCCCTCGTGGAAGATTGGCTGGTAGACCATCACGTCGCTCTGGTGCAGTCCACCGCCGACCCAGGGGTCGTTGCACAGGAACATGTCGCCCTCGGTGATACCCGGGTTGGTCGAGCGGTGCTGGAGGGTCCAGTAGATGGCGAGGTCGACGGCACCGACGAGCATGGTGTTGTACAGGCCGACCTGCACTTCCTGGCCGATTTCGTCACTGATGGCGAAGTCGAAGTCATTGGCGTCGGTGACGATGGGGGAACCGGACATCCGCTTGAGTGCCTCACCCATCTCGTCGGTGACCGACCACAGCCGGTGCCGGATGACCTCGTAGGTCAACGGGTCGAGGTCGTCGATCTGCTCTTGGGTGACGGTATGGACTTCCAGTGCCGGGGGAAGTGATCGCGAGAGGGCGTCGGGGTCGATCGGTCGGCTCGAGAAGACTTCGGAGCCGGGAATCTGTGCGGTCATGAGTGGTGCTCCTACTGGGCGACGATGGTGAGATTGCCGAGGCGGTCGACGGTGCCGGTGGTGCCGTGGGGGACGACGACGGTGGTCGTGGGGACCTCGACGATGGCCGGGCCGGGCAGGACGTGTCCGGCGAGTAGCTTGCTGTAGTCGTAGACGTCGGTGTCGACGTAGCCGAGCTTGCCGTCGAGGCAGACCTTGCGGGTGCTGATCCTCGCGGCGGAGGCATCAGCGGAGTCCGCGGACTTCAGTTCCGGCAGGGTGGGGGAGAACGGCAGGATGCCGGTGGCGCGCACCCGGTAGGTGATCGCTTGGATGCCGGCCTCCCGGAATCCGCTGTCCTCTCCATAGAGTTCGGCGTACCGCTGCTCGAACAGATCCGACGCCCGCGCGATCTCCTCTGCGTCGAGATTTCCGGCCGGAATCGGGGTGGCGACCTCGGCGAGCTGCATGCTGTAGCGCATGTCGATCTCACGCTCGATCTCGACGCGCGTGAAGGTCAAACCCTGCCGGTTCAGTTGTTCGAGCACCTGGTTCTCCAACTGGGTGAAGTTTCGATCGGCGCGGGTGGGATCGAGGGGCATGGCCGCCGGGTCGGACAATTCGGCGGCGAGGACGATGTTGGACGAGGCGAGACCGTATGCCGAGAACGCGGAGGCGACCTGGCCGAGCGGGACGATGACCTCCCGGACGCCGACCTCGGCGGCGTAGGCCGCGCAGTGGGCGGGGCCGGACCCGCCGAAGGCGTAGAGGACGAAGTCACGCGGGTCATGTCCGGCCTCGACGACGGTCTTGCGCAACAGGTCGCCGGTCTGGGCGTTCTGGACTGCGTAGATGGCTGCGGCAGCGTCCTCGATCGACATTCCGAGGGGTTCGGCGATTCGGGCGCGGATCGCCTCCCGCGCGAGGTTCTTGTCGAGCGGCTTGCGGCCGCCGAGCAGGCCCCGTTCGGGCAGGATCCCGAGCACCAGGTTGGCGTCGGCGTTGGTGGGTTCGGTGCCGCCCTGGCCGTAGCAGGCGGGCCCGGGGACGGCCTGGGCGCTGTGGGGGCCGATTTGTAGGTTGCCGCCGGCGTCGATCCAGGCGATGGCGCCGCCCCCGGATCCGATGGCGTGTACCTCGAGGGTGGGCACGTTGATCGGATGGTGGTTGATGATCGTGCTGGAGGAGCGGACGGGTTCGCCGTCGACGACGAGGCCGACGAGGAAGGTGGTGCCGCCGACGTCGGTCGCGATGATATTGCGATGGCCGAGTTGCCCGCCGAGGGATACCGCCCCGACCACGCCACCGGTCAGCACCGATCCGACGGTGCTGATCGCGTTCTTCGGTGCCTCCGCGGCGGCGACCGCTCCGCCGTTGCTTTGCATCACCAGCAGCGGTCCGGCGAGGTTTCGCTCGCGCAGCTTCGATTCCAGTTCGCCGAGGTAGTCCCGGAGCCCGGGGCCGATCTGGGTGCTCATGATGGTGGTCGCGTTGCGGGCGAACTCGCGGATCCGGGGGCTCACCTCGCTCGACAGGGAGACGAACATCGTCGGGTCGATCTCGTGGACGAGTTCGCGAATGCGCTGTTCGTGCGCGGGATTGCGGAACGACCACAACAGTGAGACCGCGATCCCCGACACTCCCTCGGCGAGGAGCACACGGATGGACTCTCGGGCAGACTCCTCGTCGAGGACGACGACGACATTGCCGTCACGGTCGAGTCGTTCGGTCACCTCCAGGGCGTGCTTCTTCGGGATGAGACCGTGAGATTTTCTCTGCCCCATGACATTTTGCAGCTGCTCCGGTGAGCTTCCCAGATACCGGCCCTCCACGTTCATGATGTAGATCGAGTCGCGGTGCCCCTTTGTGGTGAGGAAGCCGACTGGGGGCACGTTGCCCATGACGAGGGCATTGAGTGACGAGGTGGTGCCGTGCGCGATGTGGTGCGTGTCGGCCAGCATCTCTTCGACCGGGCATCCCAGTTGTTCGGCGAGTGCCTCGAGAACATCGATGACGCCGAGGGAGTAGTCGGGCGGGGTCGAGGGAGCCTTGGCGGCGAGAACAGTGCCGGCACTGTCGTCCAATACCGCGTCTGTGAACGTGCCACCGACGTCCACTCCGATTACATATGCCATTGCCGCTGTGCTCCTTCGTCCTGGGGGAATGCGACGGGGGGTGAGGTCATCCTCGAACACTCCTTACGTCAATGTCGAGTATTCGACGTGTCTGGTGACATGTCAAGTGTCGAATGTGAGTAGCGACACGAAAGTGAGTGGACTGCGACCAGTCGGTTCAGGTGCGCGGTGGGGCGATCTTCGAGCGGAGTGCAGACCGGCTGCGGATGCCCTGTGTCGTCGACGAAGACGGTGACGTGCAACCGGAGGACCGGACCTCGTCGCGGAACGTGCGCGGACCAGGGGTAGGCCACTGAGGTGGTCCGACCTGTGCGATATGTAGGGCGAGCGTGAAGTAGAGCAGGGAATACTCCAGGCGTCCGGCCCATGTCGTGGCCCTCGAGTGGTGGGCGGCGCCGCCACCCATCCCATGCGAATGCCCGCTCATATGGCCATCGGATCATCCTTCCTCGCGCGCGTTCATGCTGGCGGCCGACGGTGTGTGCACGTTGTTTTGGCATCGAGATCGCGTCCGCCGTCCGGCGGGGCTTGACGAATCATCATTGGCGTCGAATACTCGTCGTGAACGTAAATCTACGTCAGCCGGGGTGGTGCTCTCGCAACCACCGCCCGGGCATTCCAGATCAGAAGGGCTACCTCATGGGCATTCACCGCATCGGGCTCGTCGTGCCGAGTTCGAATGTGACGGTCGAGACGGAAATGCCGACACTGCTCAACCGGCATGCGGACGCACAGTTCTCGTTCCACTCGAGCCGAATGCGGATGCAGGCCGTGTCGCCGGAACAGTTGCGGGCGATGAACGCTCAACGGGAGCGGTGCATCCTCGAGCTCGGTGACGCGGGCGTCGACGCCATCCTCTATGCGTGCCTGGTCGCCCTGATGTCCGTGGGTCCCGGGGAGCACCAGCGCGTGGAAGGCCTGGTCGCCGAGCAACTGGCGGCCGGCGGTTCCGACGCGGTAGTCCGCTCCAGCGCGGGCGCCCTCGTCGAAGCACTCCACGCGATCGACGCGAAGCGAATCGTCCTGGTCACCCCCTACATGCGTCCCCTCGCCGAGCAGGTTGTCGCCTACATCGAGGCCGAAGGAATTCAGGTATCGGATTGGCGCGCCCTCAAGGTCGCCGACAACGCCGAGGTCGGCTGCATCCCCGGTGACCGGGTCATGGACGCCGCTCGATCACTCGACCGCACCGGAGTCGACGCGCTGGTGATCTCCGCGTGCGTCCAGATGCCCTCGCTCGACCTCGTCCAGGCCGCCGAAGACGAGTTCGAACTGCCGGTGCTCTCGGCCGCCACCGCTGGCGTCTACAGCCTGCTGCGAGCCCTCGGCCTTCCGGTCGACATCCCGGGAGCCGGTGGTCTCCTGCGTGCCGATGCTCCGGCCGCTGCCCTTCAGTAGCCCTGAATCCATTGGAGTTCAACATGTCCGAACAGAAACACACGGTCAAAGGCGTCGACCACGTCGCCTACCCCACATTCGACCCCGCCGCGACCGTCAAGTTCTACCGCGACGTTCTCGGGTTCCCCGTCGTGCACTCGATCTGCGCGGCCGGCTGGGGCCCGGAAAAGCACCCCGACTTCATCCACTTCTTCTTCGACATCGGCAACGACGACCGGCTCGCCTTCTTCTACTACTTCGGCCTCGAACCGTTCGACGGAGGCCCGCAGGGCGACTCGTACTCTCGCTTCACCGAGGACGTACCCATCTTCTTCATCCGCTCCCGCCACCTGGCCATCCACGTCGACAGCGAAGACGACCTGATGGAATACCGGCGGCGCCTCGATGGCAGCGAATGGCCCGTCGAGATGCAGATCCAGCACGAGACGATCGAGTCGATCTACACCCACGACCCCAACGGCTACATGATCGAAATCACCCGGGCGCTGCGCCCGGTCACCCCACAGGAGGACCTCGACGCCAACATCACCATCGACGCCCTCGTCGACGTCGTGTCCGGCCCCGAACCGAGCATGGCCGCACTACTCACCCGCAAGGCAGAGCTGATCGTCGAGCGCGCCGAGGCCTGGCAGCAGAAGCAGGACGAGAAAGAAATGGTGAGCCACCGATGACCACGCTGTTCGTCCTCGATGTCCCCGAGAACACTCCGATCGCCGCAGTCGCGGGACAAGACCCGGCCGTGATGATCGATCGCGTCGGACCGTACTACCGAATCGTCTCCGATGCCCCCATCGTGATCGACCGACGGGCGACCAAAGTCCGCCACGCGGTGTGGTACAGCAGCGTCGCCGGACTGCACCGGTCCCGAATCACCCAGTGGGACAAGGATGCCATGCGAATCGAGCCGCGATGACCGTACAAACTCAGCGGCTCGGCGCGGGACGGTACATCGACGCCGCCCGAGCCCCCGACGTATCCGTCACCTCGGTGCACGAACTCACCACCGCGGACGGAGCGAAGATCTCCGGGGTCCTGCGGGTCGTCCCCGGAGCCCGCACCGTCGTCGCACTGATGCACCCGCGCCAGGACCTGGCCCACCACGTGCTGGTGCCCGAGTTGCTCGCCCGCGGGTTCGCGGTGTGGACGCAGGGCACCCGATCGGTCAACAACGACATTTCCCTGGTGCACGAGCAGGCCCTGCTCGATGCTGCGGCCGGGCAGGTGTTCCTGCGGGAGAGGGGTTTCGAGCACGTCGTCACCCTGGGGCATTCCGGAGGCGGCACGCTGTTCGCGTTCTACCACCAGCAGGCCGGACTACCGGCGGGGGAGCGGCTGACCAGCACCCCCGCCGGCCGGCCCATCGACCTGGCGGGCGCGCAGATGCCGCTGCCCGATGCAGCAGTGTTCATGGCGCCGCACCCAGGGCAGGGTGCGCTGTTGCAGCGGTTGATCGACCCCTCGGTCGTCGACGAGGCCGACCCCCTGTCCGTTGATCCGCGGTTGAACCCGTTCGATCCCGCCAACGGATTTGCCGAACCGCCGCACAGCTCCTCGTACTCGCCCGAGTTCATCACCCGCTACCGGGCGGCGCAGCGTGAGCGCATTGCCCGCATCGACGCACTCGCCCGGCGACGCGTCGACGAAGCCGCCGACGCGCGTCGCCGCTACAAGAGCACTTCCGACCCGGCGGATCACCGCGCCGCGCTCGCACCCCGCGTCCTCACCGTGTACCGCACCGACGCGGATTTGCGGTTCACCGACCTGTCCCTGAGCCCGAACGAGCGGCCCTACGGGTCACTGTTCGGCCGAAGGCCGGACCTGACCAACTACGGACTCGTCGGCTTCGGACGCTTCGTCACCCCGGACGCCTGGCTGTCCACCTGGTCGGGACTGAGCAGCAACGCCGACTTCCTTCGCTGCGCCCCTGCTCTCACCGCGCCGTCCCTGTTCGTCGAACTCACTGGCGACCAGGCCTGTTTCCCTGAGGACGCCACATCCATGGTCGATGCCCTCGGATCGGCGGACAAGACCCACGTCCGCGTCGCCGGCACCCACTTCGGCGGCCCGATCCGCGATGGCGCCCCCACCGGCGCCAGCCTGGCCGCCGCCGACATCGGTACCTGGTTGGCGACCCGGTTCGCCTAGACATTCCCCAGCCCCCCGGTGGCCCCGCCTGGCCCGAATTCAGCGGCGCAGGCGTGGCCACTCCCTCTCCGAGCGGAGACAACAATGTCTGTTCGTATCCCTCCCTCAGCGCCCGTCGTCGGGCTCTGCCTCATGGCACTGGTCCTCGAGGGCTATGACCTTCTGATGTTCGGAACTGTGGTTCCGTCACTGCTGAGTTACGCCCCCTGGAATCTGGACGCAACCGACGTGGGAATGCTCGGCTCACTCGTCGGCGTCGGCATGCTGGTCGGCGCTCTGCTCGCCGCAGCCGTCGCCGACCGATGGGGCCGCCGCCGCACACTTCTCGCCGCCGTCGTTGTGTTCTCCGCCGCGATGGGCGTGTGTGCGATCGCGCCCACCCCCGCGGTCTTCGGAATCGGGCGGGTTGTCGTGGGTCTCGGTGCCGGCGTCCTCATGCCCACCGCGGCAGCGACGTTGATCGAGTTCGCCGCCCCGGGCGCCCGAGCCAGGTCGGTGGCGCTCGGGTTCGTCGGCACCAGCATCGGCGGGATACTTGCCGGGGTGCTCTCGCTGTGGCTCGTGCCCGAGTACGGGTTCCGGGCTATGTTCCTGGCCGGTATGGTGCCTGCACTCATGTTCCTGCCCGTGATGCTCCGGTACCTCCCGGAATCACCGGCCTATCTCGCCTCCCGGGGCCAGCACGACGCTGCCACAGCGATCGCTCACCGATATCACCTCGGCCTCCCCGCCGACCTCAACTCCATCTCCGGGCCGGATCCCACTGCCACACCCGAACGCGGGCTGCGCGCACTCTTCGGCACCGAGCGCACCCTCGCGACATTGCTGTTCTGGGCGATGACCCTGGTCTGCCTTCTCGTGTTGTTCGGCGTCGCGACCTGGCTTCCCGCGCTCATGAAATCTGCCGGCTACCCGCTGGGAGCGGCCCTGTCCTTCCTGCTCGCCTTGAACGTCGGCGGTGCGGCAGGAGCACTCATCGGTGCCACGCTCGCCGACCGGTACGGCATCAAACCCGTCACAGTCGCCTTCTTCCTCAGCGCCGCACTGTCGCTGCTGGCCATAGCGACCGCCCCACCACTTGCGGTGATCTACCTGCTGGTGATGCTGGCCGGGCTCGGCACCACGGGCACCCAAATCCTGCTCAACACCTACATCGGTACCTATTACCCCGCATCCTGCCGGGCCACCGGACTCGGAATGGCACTGGGAGTCGGGCGGATCGGTGCCATTATCGGCCCCACGTACGGCGGACTCTTCGTTGCACTCGGCGCCGATACCACCTGGCAGCTGTTCGCCTTCGCGCTGCCAGCCGTCGTCGGAGCCGTCGTGACCCTCCTGGTACCGCGCCGCGCCACGGGCGATACGACCACCACCCTCACCCCTGCGGCCGAGCCCGCCGACCGGAAGGCTGTGTCATGACCATCGATTTCGCCGGACAGGTCGCCATCATCACCGGGGCCGGCGGTGGACTCGGCCGCGCTCACGCCCTCGCCCTCGCGGCCCACGGCGCCCATGTCGTCGTCAACGACATCGGCGGATCCCCCGAGGTCAGCTCCGCCGATGACACTCCGGACACCCCCGCGGGCCGTGTCGTCGCCGAGATCACCGCCCGCGGCGGCTCGGCGATCGCCGACCACGCCGACGTCACCGACTACACGCAGGTCACTGCGATGGTCGACCGCGCTCTCTCCGCCTGGGGACGAATCGACATCCTGATCAACAATGCCGGGATCCTGCGCGATGCCAGTTCCGCAACGCTGGTCTCGACGACTTCCGCACGGTCCTGGACGTCCATGTGATGGGCGCCGTGAACTGCAGCAAGGCCGTGTGGCAGCACATGATCACTCAGAACTACGGCCGAATCCTGATGACTACCTCCGCCTCCGGAATCTACGGCAATTTCGGGCAGGCCAACTACGCTGCAGCGAAATCCGCGCTCGTCGGGCTGATGAACGTGCTCGGCATCGAGGGCCGATCCAAGGGCATCCACGTCAATGCTCTGGCACCGCTCGCGACGACCCACATGACCGAATCGATCTTCGACGCCACGGCCGCCGAAATCTTGACCCCGGAGTCGATCACACCCGGCGCACTGTTCCTGGTGTCCACGGACGCGCCGACCAAGACGATCCTCGGCGCCGGCGGTGGAACATTCGCGGTCAGCCGCATGCTCGAATCCCAAGGCGTCTTCCTCCCCGCCGATGCCAGAACCCCCGACGATGTTGCCCGCCACTGGCCGCAGATCAGCGACTCGAGCGTGCAGTCGGGCACCGACAGCACCACCGCCCAGATTCAGCACTTCGTCGACTCCGCCACCCGAGCCGGCACAGTTGCCCGTTGACCCTGCGAGCCCGGCGTCACCAACCATCACCGTGTGACTTCGTCCAGAGATGAGCACCACATGAGGGAAGCCGTCCTCGTCTCGACCGCACGCACGCCGATCGGCAAGGCGTATCGAGGCTCCTACAACAACACCCAGCCCCAGTAGCTCGCCGCACACGCGATCGCCCACGCCGCGCAACGAGCCGGAATCAACGGCGAGGAGATCGAGGACGTCGTCCTCGGTTGCGCCATGCAGGAGGGCTCGTCCGGAACCAACATCGCCCGCCAGGCCGCGTTGCGCTCCGGGCTCCCCGCTTCTGTGCCGGGCATGACCATCGATCGGCAATGCTCCTCCGGGCTGATGGCCATCGCCACTGGCCGAACGGTACAAGGTCAGCAGAGACCGTCAGGACGAGTCCGCGCTGCTGTCCCAGCAGCGCACCGCCGCAGCGCAGGCCGCTTCGACGCCGAAATCGTTCCCCTCGACAGCCTCGAGACCACCGAGGATGGGAACGTACCCGTCCAGCTGGGCAGGGACGAAGGGAACCGTCCCTCCACCACTGCGGCCGGGCTCGCCGCACTGCGCCCGGTCCTTCTCGACGGCGAGGTGACGAACAGGTCGAGCGTGACGGCCGGCAACGCCTCCCAGCTCTCGGATGGTGCCTCGGCATCGGTTCTGATGGAGGCGAAGGAGGCCGAACGCCGCGGTCTCGAACCGCTCGGCGTGTACCGCGGCATGGTCGTGGCAGGGTGCGGACCGGACGAGATGGGAATCGGACCGATCTTCGCGATCCCGAAGCTACTCGAGCAGCACAACCTCGCTGTCGACGATATCGGTCTGTGGGAACTCAACGAAGCCTTCGCCTCCCAAGCCGTCTACTGCCGCGATCATCTCGGCATCGACCCCGACCGATTCAACGTCAACGGCGGCGCAATCTCGATCGGTCATCCGTACGGGATGACCGGCGCCCGCCTGGTCGGCCACGCCCTCATCGAAGGCAAACGCCGAGGAGCCCGGTACGCGGTCATCTCGATGTGCATCGGCGGCGGGATGGGCGCAGCCGGACTCTTCGAACTCAACTGAAATCCGCTATGCAGCAGTGCTTTTGCCCTACGTGCCGGAGATGGGGCCTACGCCCCGAAGTCTCGTCCGGGCGATCTTGCTCCTGCACCGTCACCTCGGCGTCGGGGTGACGGTGCAGGAGCAGTTTGGCAGCGTATAGCCCGTCAGGTCCACGGGAGGTCGACATAGTGGACGTCGGGCCCGGGGGTGGTCAGCGTGATTTCGGGAACGGAGCACCGCGGCGAGGTGCGCAGAAGAAATCGCACCGCTTCGGCCACGTCCGAGGGCGGCAGCATGGCACTGGGGTCCTTTTCCATCCACGAGGATCCGGGTGTCTCGACCAGTCCCGGGCAGATGGCGGTGACCTGGATGCCGAGACGGCTGAGTTCGCCGTGCGCCGACTGGCTCAGGGCGATCATCGCCGCTTTGGTCATCGAATAGGCGGCCACTCCTGCCCGCGGCAGCTTGCCGAAGATCGAGCTCACATTGACGATCAACGCCTTACCGTGTTCGGCTCCCGCCACTTGCAGTGTCGGAATGCAGCTCTGCATCAGCAGGTAAGCGGACCGAAGGTTCAGATTCAGATGGAGGTCAAGCTTCGGCGTCGCCAAGTCGGCAATATTTCCGCTCAGGCCCAGGCCTGCATTGTTGATCAGGACGTCGGTGCGGCCGTACTGCTCGACGTGCGAGGCCACGGCGGCCTCACAGTCGGCGCTATGGGCCAGATTTCCGGACACCGGCAGGACCTCGACGCCACGCCCGCGCAGGTGGGTCGCAGCCTCGGTGAGCTTGCTCTGGTCTCGCGCGACGATTGTCAGGTTGTAGCCCTCGTCTGCGAGCGCTTCGGCGATCGCCAGCCCGATTCCTGCGGATCCGCCAGTGACGATTGCGGCTCGTTGATTCCCGTTCATCGCATCCTGCTTTCTGCTCGTGTTCGTTGTGGCATGTGGTTGTTCGGGTGGCGTTCTGGTATCGCCCAGATGCCGAAATGCGACCTCGCGATAGTTGTGCGCGGCCGGTGCGGTTCCGCCGGCGAGATCTGCACTGGCTGTGTGGGCACCGCGCGTCCGGGCGATGGATCCGAAAGGACGCGATTCCCGGGTGTGGCCCTTGACGCAATCGTTTACGTCCGTGTTCAATATCTTACATCAATGTAGATGTACCGACCAAGGATGGCAGGGGCGATGACTCGCACAGAATTCGTAATCAGGGATGTAAGGGTCTTTGACGGAGAGGAGGTTGTCGAGCGCGCGACGGTCCACGTGAGGAGTGGGTGGATCGAGGCGGTCACCACGCAGTTCGGACTCGACTGACGAGATCGAGGTCGTCGACGGGCGGGGCAAGACTCTGCTTCCCGGACTGATCGACAGTCACACTCATGCGCAGCTGCCCTCATTGGAACACGCCCTGTTGTTCGGCGTGACCACGGAACTCGACATGTTCTCCTGCCCGGAATGGATGGATGGGCAGCGGCGTGACGCCGCGGATCGCAACGACCTCGCTGATGTGCGGTCCGCATCCATCGGCGCCACCGTGTTGGGTGGACATCCGTCAATGATGATCGGAACCTACTTCGCTGAGCAGTATCCGGTGGTGGCATCCCTCCAGGATGCCTCCGCGTTTGTGGGCGCACGTGTGGCGGAGGGCGCGGACTACATCAAACTTCTCATCGATGACGGTACTGCGCTCGGGCACGATTCCCCCACCCTCGGCGAGGACGTGGCGCGGGCCATCGCAAACGCGGCACATGACCACGGGAAGATGGCGGTTGCGCACGTCACTTCACTGGCCGGGGCGGAGCAGGCTCTTCGCGCCGGTGTCGATGGACTCGTGCACATCTTCTTCGACCGACCGCCCACAGACGAGATCATTGCGCAGGCGCTCGACGCTGGAGTCTTCATCACGCCGACACTCAGCACGGTTGGTTCCCTCGCCAGTGACATCGATGGGACCCACCTCGCCAACGACGACAGAGCCCGTCCACTCATCCCGGCTTCGTGGCGGGAGAATCTGTGCCAATGCTGGCATCTGGGTTCCCCGGGATCCATAGGCCATGCGATTGAAGCAACACGGCGGATGCACGAAGCCGGAGTGGACATCTTGGCAGGCACTGATGCGGCAGGCATTGGTGTGGTCGGCACGGCGCACGGAGTGAGCATGCACGGCGAGCTCGAGCTCCTCGTCCGAGCAGGTCTGTCGCCAGTGCAGGCGCTGCGCGCGGCGACGTCATTGCCCGCCCGACGGTTCGGTCTCAGTGACCGGGGTCGAATCGCACCGGGTCTTCAGGCTGACCTACTTCTGGTCGAGGGTGACCCCACGCAGGAGATCACAGCTACTCTCTCGATCGCGGGCATCTGGCGGCGCGGAGACAAACTCTCCCGCGTCCCGCGAGACTCGGACAGGTCCTCGAAGATCGGCCAGCCGGCGGTCTGATCGACTACGAATCGGTGTGCACGAGAGGGCGCCGCTCGTTGCTGTGGTAGGTAAACTCTTTCTGCGGGAGAAGGCTTCTCGAACTTCCCCACTCGCGCTCGCTCCTCGCGTTCGATCACCGGCAGCGCGCACGCATGACGGGGGAGTGAGACACCATACGCTCGCCGCCGTGGACAAATGAGGACGGTCGTAGTCGAAAAGCTCGCCGGATACTCGCGCCGATACGGAGAGTCCGGTGCGCCGTCTCTCGATGTGCGTCGGCGGAGGGATGGACGCAACCGGGCTCTTCGAGGTCGCTGTGCGTATGGCGTAACGATTCGCGCCCGAGGCCGAGTGCCGTGGCTATCGCCAACAGGAAGGCCGGATGCACCAGGTTCACAGGCCTCTTGGCCTGTCGGCAACCGCTGCAAACTATCCGCGGAATCGACGGCGGGGCTGCCCAAACGGGTCGACCTCTTCGAGCGGGCACGCCGAAATCCCCTAGAAGAAAGAGGAATTCACCACCCATACGAAAAGGCCACCGCAATCACAGCGCTACGCACAACCATTTACATCACTCCATGGGGACTCTTGCCTGCTGCCTGCTGCCTGCTGCCTGCTGCCTGCTGCCTGCTGGCAGGGCAGCCGAGCCGGCGTTTGCCTTGTCGCCGCCGCAGAGCCACCCGAGACGATACGGGCACGGTATTACCAGGTGGCTCAGCAGTTGGCGATTGCCCTGTGCAGGTCTGGCCATCGCTCCGTGTACCGCGTCGCGCCCGACATGATCCGCTGGGCACCAGCCGCAGTGCGGTGTCAAGCCCTGGCGCAGTGAGACGTTCAAATTCTCTACCGATCCGGAGCTGGTCGCGAAGGTCACGGGGGCTGTGCACATCGCGTCACCGTCGTCAGGTGTGCGTCCACAAGAGGAGGTCCTCGGCCCGCTGGCAACCCACGTACGCGACGAGGCGAACGGGTCCGGTTCGCGGCGTTCACGCACTCCAGGAGTGCGTTCGTCGTTCAGAAAAACGCCTCTGATGAGATCGGCCGGGTACCCTCTGGGCGCGTCCCTGTCCTTCCTCCTGACCCGGAACCTCGGAGGCGCCGTCGGTGCCCTCGGCGGTGCCGTACTCGCTGACCGATACGGGATCAAACTGGCCGTCGTCTACTCGTTGGTGTTGCTCGCCGGAGTCGGCACGACCGGCACCCAGATCCTTCTCAGTATGTTAATCGGCGGTCACTACCCTGCGTGGAGCCGTGCCACAGGACTAGGTGTGGGCCGGATCGGGGCGATCGTCGGCCCCACCTACGGTGACGTTCTCGTCGCGATCGGGACCGGAACCAGTTGGCAAATAGCGGCTTTCGCGGCACCGGCCGTCGTCGGTGCCATCCTGACCGTGGTCGTTCCGCAGCGCACACCGATCCGCCGATTCGCTCAGGCCCGGCGTCCTTCCGCGGCCGCGGGTATAGATCGGAAAGCTGTTTCATGACTATCGGACCGGTCAGGAGTGGCGCAGATTACAGTCGGATATAGGATGTTCTGCAACATGACGAAGCTGCTCATCGCGATGACTCGGGCGCGAACGATGGACACCTCCGGCAAACCGCTCCGCGCGAAACAGCGGCCGAAACAGTAAGGGGTCGCACAATGGCACGCCTGCAGTCGCTCAACGTCGGTATGCCGAAAGACGTGCCCTGGCAAGGCCGGACCGTCCACACGGGCATCTTCAAGTACCCCGTCGACGGTCCACGCATGGCCCGCACGCTCGACATCGACGGCGACGGTCAAGGCGACCTCGAGGGCCACGGCGGCGAAATTCGTGCCGTGCTCGTCTACCAGTGTCAGTCCTACGACTTCTGGCGGCGGCATCTCGATCGCGACGATCTCGAATATGGCCAATTCGGTGAGAACTTCACCGTTGACGGCCTACCCGACGACGAGGTGCACATCGGTGATCGTTATCGCATCGGCGACGCCGAGTTCGAGGTCACCCAGCCCCGCGTCACCTGTTATCGGGTCGGAATGCGCCTGGGTGAACCCGAGATGCCGGCGCTGCTCGTCGCCCACCATCGGCCCGGGTTCTACTTCCGGGTCATCACCGAAGGGCAGGTGCAGGCCGGCGACGAGATCGTCCGCACCCGGATCGGCCGGCACCGCATGAGCGTCGCCGCCGTCGACGCGCTGCTGTACCTACCTGACCGGGACATCGGCCAACTCCGCAAAGCAGTGGACATCCCCGCGCTCAGCCCCGGCTGGCAGCGATCGTTTCGTGATCTGCTCGACGCCGCCGAGCACCCGGCGCACGCCGACGAGCCGCCCGCCGGCGCCGAATCGAACGCCTGGGCCGGCTTCCGGCCGCTGCGCGTCTCACGGATCGTCGCCGAAAGCACAACCGTGGCGTCGATCTACCTGGCACCACACGACGATGCCCCGTTGACCCGGCCGAAACCCGGCCAGTACCTCACCCTCCGCGTCGCAGGCGCCGCCGACCCTCCACCGGTGCGCAACTATTCACTGTCCGCCACCCCGTCGGACAACGAGTACCGCATCAGCGTCAAACGCGAGACCCATGGCCTCGTCAGCACCTATCTCCACACGCGGTTGCGTGTCGGCGACACCGTCGACATCGCCTCTCCGCGTGGCGATTTCGTCCTTCCCGAAGACCGCGACGACACCACGCCCGTGCTTCTGCTCTCGGCCGGCGTCGGGGTGACCCCCGTTCTGGCGATGCTGCATGCACTCGCCGCAGCCCACAGCAAGCGCGACATCTGGTGGCTGCACACCGCTCATTCGGCCGCCGAACACGCTTTCGCGGCCGAAGCGCACAAGCTGTTGGCTGGCCTCGACCGGGGGCATGAACACGTTTACTACACAGCCCCTGGCCCGGCAGCGGTCGTGGATCCGCCGGCCGTCTCCGGCCGCCTCGGCCGCGAAGCCCTCGGCGTCCTGGCCCTGCCTACCGACGCGACCGCCTACCTGTGCGGTCCCACCCCGTTCATGGCCGCCGTCCGCGAAGCACTCACGCGTGTCGGGGTGGGCTCCGACCGTATCCACACCGAGTTGTTCGGCGCACTCCCGGCCATCAACCCGGGACTGACCGACGCCGCCCACGCTCCGCCGCACCAGCCCCCAGGCCCCGCCGGCATGGGGCCGCGGATCACCTTCACCCGCAGCGGACTCACCGCGCCATGGAGCGACGAGTACAGCACCGTCCTCGATTTCGCCGAAGCCTGCGACGTTCCGACCCGCTGGTCGTGTCGCACCGGCGTGTGCCACACCTGCCAGACCCCGATCCACTCCGGGACCGTTCGATACCGACCGGACCCCCTGGAGCCCCCGACGCCGGGCACGGCTCTCCTGTGCTGCTCGCAACCCGAAACCGACCTCGTTCTCGATCTCTGAAGAGCCACGGAGGCCCACCTGGCTACTCGTCCGCAGTCGTCAACTCGCGGATGGACACCCCTTCCGTGGAAATGGACGCAGCATCAATCAGAGCTTGCCCCGGTCGACGCCTCGCAAGGTGGGGAAGTGCCGCACGCAAGCGCTCGGCGTGTTCGGCGTTCGCCACGTGCCAGTCCAGACGAATCACTTCGATGGCGGCGCCGTCATCGGTTCCCATGACGCGGCCGACGTTCAAGCTTGCTGACACTGTGAGCGTGGCGGACTCGGCTATCGCGACCTCGCCGAGCAGCCGAAGCACTACCAGCGAGGCAGCGGCAAGCCCGGCGAGCATGTGCTCGACCGGATTTGCGCCGGAATCGTGCCCGCCGTATCGCGGCGCTTCGTCAATCGTCACCTCGTGCCTTCGCGCTGTGACCGTCGTGCCTTGGGTCCCGAGCAGCGCGTGTACGACGAGTTGCTCACGTCGAGGAGTAGTCACCGGACCGCCTCGTAGAATTCTGCGGCGGTGTGCCCACTCGTGTGCAGTGCGCCTGCCAGCCAGTCGAGCGCGTCCGCACCGGCGGCGTGGACGTCGCGGGGATCGGGACCGTACTGAGGGGACAAGTAGTCCGCCAACAAGCGCTGCGCATCTGCCCGGCTGCTGTCGTGCAACAGTGATGCCACCGCATCGAGTGCCACGGGATCTCGGCTCCTGACCTTCGCGATTGCCGCCGTCTGCGCGGCGACGACCTTTCGTACGGACGGATGGTCGACGCTGGTTCTCGCTACGTCGACGGCGACGCCCGCAGTGGGGAATTTGAGGGCGACGCCGAAGAACAGCGAGTCGGTGAGCCCGAGTCGTGACAGAGCGCTGGGGGCGAACGCGGAGCCCAGAACGGCCGCGTCGGCAACTCCGGACGTCAGTGCCTCCACACGCAGGCGATCGCCTGTGCTTCCTGCGGGGAAGCGCAGGACCGCCGGGGCTTCCTCCGCGGACCAGTGGTCGTTCAGCACCTTCTGGGTGAATGCACCCACGATCGATCCCTCCGGATAGCCGGCCAGGACGGTAGGTCCGGTCGATCCCGTCCCCTCCTTTCGTGTCCAGATCCAGAACAGCGGGTGGAGGGTGTGGACAAGTGCAACTTTCCATCGGCGTTGTCCCCGAAGTGCTTCGACCAACGAGCCGCCGAGCCCTGCGGACAGCGCTGCCTCGGGATGGTCCGGGCCGGGCACCGCTTCCACCTCGATGCCCAGACGGTCGTAGTAGCCCGCTCGTTCGGCGATCTCGTGGCACACCAGTTCGTGGACGTTGTGATCGCGATACCCCAGAAGAATCATTGCCGTTCCTTCCCAGCGAGTCCGCTCAGCCCGGTTGGTTCAAGATAATGAACTCAATTCCATATTTAGAATACCGAGACGATAGAGGGGTGCTTCGGAACCTGTCAAGCGCCGAAGCTGCGGCACCCCGTTCACTGGATCGCTGTCAACTGACCGAGGAGAGTCATCGCGCGGAGCGCCGCGAATTCTTGTGGAGCAACCGGACGGACTTCGTCGCGATCAGCACCACGAGGGTTGTCACGGCACCGAGCAATCCCCTGATGATCGCTTGCCAGGCGTGCGGTTGCACGAGGTGGAGCCAGGTGATGGCGAGGGCAACGACACTCGCGACCGGGAAGGTGAACGACCAGAAGCCGTGCGAAAACGGCAGGGCGCGGTAGCGCGGCAGCAAGGGTGCCTGAACCATGACCATGAACGCCGTGATGGCGGTGAGCGCCACGGACAGGGCGTCGGGTTGCCCGTTCGAGATGGTGAGCCATGCTGCAGCGCCAACCGCAGGCGGAGCGATCATGATTGCGAGCGTCGGGACGAGGGGCGCAGGCATTGTGGGGCGCAACGCGAGCCTGAGGAACAGCAGCATGGAAATCATCACCCAGAAGAACAGGCCGATCGCGAAGCTTCCGATCGCGAGCCAGTCGAGACCGATCCGGGCTGCGGCGAACGACCCGACGAGGCCGGCTGCGCTGATGGGGAGGTAGTATCCGCCGTGCACGGATTCGAGCGCCATCTTCCCGCTCATCCAGAAGCTCATCATCCATGCACCGAATGCGGCTGCGGCAGTGATGGAGACGAGTGTCAGCGCGGTTCCGGCAAGTGGAAGCGTGCCGTGCAACTGTGCTCCCAGCAACATTGCGGACAGCGGAAGCAACGCCGCGAGGGGACCGTGGGCGAAGTGTGTGAGCTGATGTGAGATCCGTTGAGTGGTGCGCTTGGCGCGGTGCGCGTGCGCTGTGGCTGTCGAGACCCAGGCGAGTGCTGCGATCACCCAGAATGCCTGGACGAACGCGAAGGGAGTGCCGAGCGCGGTCGTGGCGACCGACCAGGCCTGGGCCAGTCCGGCAAGGCCCAGCGGGATCGCGAGCGTGTTCAGTGGGAGAAGGGTGCGCGAGTGTGGCTCGACGGCGGTGATCGAGTGTTGTCCGGACAATGAAATGCCTTCCTGACTGGGTGGAGATCCTCGGGTTCTGGATCGAACGAAGTTCTTGACCTAGAGGTCAAAGCCAAGTGCGAGTCACCCTATTTGTTCTTGACCTTGAGGTCAACAACGATGGCGAGTTAACCTACCCGGGTGGCGAGACCGATGCGTTTTGAGACAGATGTGGCGATTGAAAAGGCGATGGACTTGTTCTGGCTACAGGGATACGCCGCGACGACTCCCCAGCAGCTCGCGGTCGAGATGGGAATCGGGAAAGGCAGCCTGTACAACACATTCGGGAGCAAGCACGCCTTGTTTCTGCGAGCGCTTCGGCGCTACAGCGAGATGCGACTCGAGTACCTCGACGATCTGTTCACCGCATCTGGACCGATAGGACCTCGTCTCGAGGCGGCGATGGCCGTTCTCGCCGGGGTCGGCGAGCACCGGCGAGGGTGCGTCATGGTCAATGCTGCGGCAGAGCTCGGCACCGTTGACGACGAGGTGAACCTCGTCGCGGACGAATTGTTCACCCGGATCGAAGCGATCTTCCGGCGCGCAATCGTGAATGGGCAGGAGTCCGGGGAGTTCGACAGTGCCCGACCCGCCGACGTTGCAGCTCGACAACTGCTGGCCTCGGTGATCGGTCTCAGCGTGCTCGTGAAATCGGGTGGTCGACCAGAGCCGTGTGCCGCCGTTGTCGACGGGGTTGTCGCCGGACTGTGAGCTGCGAAGAACCGCTCGTCGGTAGACCCGATTCTGCAGAATCGGTGACCCTCACATGCTGCCGCGCTCAGGTTCCGCGGCTATATCCTGGAGTGCACGCGATCGAAAGGTGAGTTCACGGTTGTTATGCACTGGTCGTGCCGTCGGGACCGGTGTGCGGGGAACCACGAGCCGACGGGGTGAGTAGACCGTCCGATGGGTGAAGATGATCCGTGCGATACGCAGCGGTACGTCGTCCCCGACGTGGCTGCGGAGCTGAGCGGGGCCGGCTTCGACGATGCCCGGGAGATCGGGCGCGGCGGTTACGGCGTGGTCTACCGCTGCACTCAGGCGGAGCTCGATCGCACGGTGGCGGTGAAGGTGCTCACCGTCGAACTCGACGAGGAGAATCGGGCCCGGTTCTTCCGGGAGCAGCGGGCGATGGGGCGGCTGACCGGGCACCCGAACATCGTCGGCGTCCTGCAAGTCGGTGCCACCGACAGCGGACTTCCGTACATCGTGATGCCCTACCATTCGCAGGGTTCGCTCGACGTGCGGATCCGCCGCCGCGGTCCGCTGCCGGTGGAGAGGGCGCTGCGCCTCGGCGTGAAGATCGCAGGCGCGGTGGAGTCGGCGCACCGGCTCGGCATCCTGCATCGCGACGTGAAACCTGCGAATATCCTGCTCACCGATTACGGTGAACCGGCGTTGACCGATTTCGGCATCGCGCACGTCAGCGGTGGCTTCGAGACCGCCACCGGGACGGTGCAGGGATCGCCGGCGTACACCGCGCCGGAGGTACTCGGGGGTGACCCGCCGACCCCGCCCGCCGACGTCTACGGCCTCGGTGCCACCCTGTTCAGTGCTCTCACCGGCCATGCCGCGTTCGAACGTCGCAGCGGCGAACAGGTCGTCGCGCAGTTCCTGCGGATCACCACGCAAGAGGTGCCCGATCTGCGTGACCACGGGATCCCGGACGACGTGTCCGAGGCGATCGCGCGGGCTATGTCTCGAACCCCGGATCAGCGCCCGGCCACCGCCGCCGACTTCGGGGAGGAACTGCGACGGCTCCAACACGATCATGGTTTTCCGGTCGACGAGATGGCCCTGCACACCATCCCTGGGTCGGCAAGCGGCGACGCACAACCAGAGTCCGGCCGACCTCGATCGGCGGTGTCCTCCGCGCTGGGCGCGACGGGACGTCTTCCCCTGGAACTGACCAGTTTCGTCGGCCGCCGACACGAACTCACCGAGGCCAAGAATCTGTTGGCCGGGTCCCGACTGGTGACGTTGATCGGGATCGGGGGTGTGGGCAAGACGCGGCTGGCGATGCGGGTGGCGGCAAGTGTCCAGCGCGACTACGCCGACGGTGTGCGGCTTGTCGGATTAAGTGAACTGCGCGACGAGTCGTCGCTCGTCGACGCAGTGGCCGGCGCACTGGGATTGCGAGACCACTCGGCGAGGCCGCTGCGTGAGGTCCTGATCGAATTTCTCGTGCCGCGGGAACTGCTGTTGGTCCTCGACAACTGCGAGCACATGGTGGACGCAGTGGCGGAACTGGCCGAGACCCTGTTACGGGTGTGCCCGTGCCTGCGGATTCTGGCCACCAGCCGCGAACCCCTGGTCATCGGTGGGGAAGCAGTGCTGCGGGTCCCCCCGCTGGCTGTCCCGGATCCGGAACGGCGGCCCTCCTTGCGAACGTTGTCCCGATACGATGCCGTGTCGTTGTTCGTCGAACGCGGCGCTGCCGCGGTTCCGGGGTTCGCGCTCACCGAGGAGAACGCGGCGGCGGTGGCGGGGATCTGTCACCGGCTCGACGGGTTGCCGCTGCCGATCGAATTGGCGGCGGCCCGGTTGCGGGCGATGTCGCCCCAACAGATCCTGGGGCGCCTGACCGACCGCTTCACCCTGCTGACCCGCGGCAACCGGGGTGCGCCGACGCGGCAGCAGACGCTGAGGTTGTCGGTGGACTGGAGCTTCGAGTTGTGCACCGCCGGTGAGCAACTGGTGTGGGGGCGGGTGGCGGTCTTCGCGGGGTGCTTCGAACTCGATGCGGCGGAGCAGGTGTGTGGCGAGGGCCTGGCCTCGGGCGAGTTACTGGACACGCTGACCTCCCTGGTGGAGAAGTCGATCCTGATCCGGGAGGAATCCGGGTCGGTGGTGCTTTTCCGGATGCTCGAGACTCTCCGTGAGTACGGCTACGAGAAACTCGAGCAGTCCGGCGAGGCATTGGATCTGCGTCGCCGGCACCGGAATTGGTACGAGGCGTTGGCGCTGGAAGCGGAAGCCGAATGGATCAGCGCGCGCCAACTCGACTGGATCACCCGGCTGAAGCGGGAACAACCGAATCTGCGGGAGGCCCTCGAATTCGGCGTCGACGACGATCCCGTCGCCGGTCTGCGCACCGCCGCCGCACTGTTCCTGTTCTGGGGCTCTCAGGGCCTCTACAACGAGGGGCGGCGCTGGCTCGGCCAGCTGCTCGCCCGCCAGAGCGGCCCACCGACGGTCGAGTGGGTCAAGGCCCTCGAACGCGCCGGCATGATGGCCAATGTGCAGGGTGATCTGACTGCCGGAGCCGTACTCGTGGCGGAGGGGCGAGCGCTCACTGCCCACACGAGTGACCCCATGATGCGCGCTCTCGTTGCGTACGGCGATGGCATGCTTGCCCTTTACAGCGGTGATCTGGCGCGTGCGTCTTCGCGCCTCGAAACCGCTCTCGCGGAGTTCGGCGGGCGCGGTGACCGAACGCTCGAAGTCGCCACCTTGTACCCGCTGGGTTTGGCGTACGGGCTGCGCGGCTCGACCGACCGGGCGATCGAACGGCTCGAGCGCGTTCTCGCGATCACCGAGCAACACGGCGAGAGAATGTATCGGTCGCACTCGTTGTGGGCCCTGGGTATCGCCCTGTGGCGGCACGGGGACGGCGATCGCGCGGTCCGAGTGCTCGAGCAGTCGCTCGAGGTGACCCGGCAAGTGCACGGCCCCCGTGTCGCCGCCTCCTGTCTCGAGGCGCTGGCCTGGATCGCCTGCGGACTGCGTGACGAATCGAGGGCCGCGGTTCTGCTGGGAGCCGCGGACGAGTTGGCACGGTCGGTGGGAAGTGCCGTGGTGATCTATTCCGATCTTCTTGTCTACCATCGGGAATGCGAACAGAATTCTCGACGGGAACTCGGGGACAGAGGTTTCGCGGCCGCCTACCGCAAGGGTCGGGAACTCGGTTTCGACGCGGCCATCGCCTACGCACTGCGCGAGCAACCGCCGAGCACCGCCGCGCCCACCACCGGCGGGTCGACGCGACTGACCAGGAGGGAACGTCAAGTCGCCGACCTCATCGCCGAGGGTCTCACCAACCAGGCCATCGCCGACCGCCTGGTGATCTCACCGCGCACCGCGCAAGGGCACGTCGAGCACATCCTGGCCAAATTGGGTTTCACCTCCCGGGCGCAGGTCGCGGCCTGGGTCGTGGAGCAGACCGACGACTGAATGGAACATCTCCGCTCGCGTTGAACGCAGCAGCCGGCGACGACTACGACTGCGGGCCGATCCCGCGCATTGCGACGAAAACTGTTCTCCGCGAAGGTATGTAGGTTTTCGTCTCGCCTCGTAGTGCACGCCATCTCCGGTCGCGGGACTGGGTCGCCGACCACACGCCCGGCGTCCGGAGGTCCATTTCCCTCTTGACAGCGAACCGCGGTGCTCGTAACGTCCGTGGAGTTCCAAATAATGATGTCAGTTCAGAATAATGAACGGAGCGTGTGATGGGGTTCACCGGAAATGTCGAGGCGCTATCGGGAATCCGGGTGGTCGACGCCGCGACGATGGTCGCCGGCCCCTTGGGTGCGTCGCTGCTCGCCGATTTCGGTGCCGACGTCATCAAGGTCGAGCCGATCGGCGGCGACGAGTCGCGCACGTTCGGGCCGGGACGAAACGGCATGAGTGGTGTCTATTCCGGGGTGAACCGAAACAAGCGCGGCCTCGCACTCGACCTTCGGACGGAGGCGGGCCGTGAGCTGTTCCACGAGCTGTGCTCGACAGCGGACGTGCTCATCGAGAACATGCTGCCGGCGGTACGGGAGCGATTCGGGCTGACTGCCGCCGAGCTTCGCGAACGGCATCCCCACCTGATCTGCCTCAATGTCAGCGGGTACGGCGAGAGCGGCCCCCTCGCGGGTCGTCCCGCGATGGACCCGGTGGCTCAGGCGCTCACCGGTCTCATGGAGGCGACCGGTGAGCGCTCGGGGAGGTCGCTCAAGGCCGGTCCGCCCGTCGCCGACAGCGCTGCGGGCTACCTGGTCGCGATCGCCGCCCTCGTCGCGCTCTTCGCGAAACAGCGCACGGGGGAGGGGCAAAGTGGCTCGGTGTCCCTGGTGGGAGCGCTGTTCCATCTACAGACGCCGTGGCTGGGGCAGTACCTCCTCGCCGACTACATCCAGGGCAAGGTGGGCAACGGCAGCAATTTCTACGCGCCGTACAACGCCTATACGACCCGCGACGGCGGCGCGGTGCATGTCGTTGCCTTCAACGACCGCCACTTCGTCAAGCTCGCCCGGGCGATGGGTGCCGAGGCACTGATCGACGATCCGCGCTTCGCGCAGGCCGTATCCCGACTGGAGAACCGTGAGGCCCTCGACGCCGCCGTCGCACCCTGGTTCGCCGAACGTGACCGCGACGACGTCGTCGCACTGCTCTCGGCACACGACATCATCTGTGCCCCGATACTCGCGTACGACGAGGCCGTCAGGCATCCCCAGATCCAGGCACTGGACCTCGTCGTCGACATCACCCACGACGAACTCGGACCGCTGCAGGTTCCGGGTCTCCCGGTGAAGCTCTCGGGCACCCCGGGACACGTACATCGCCCACCGACGTCGTTGGGCGAGCACACCACCGAGATTCTCAGCGATCTCGGATACAAGGACGACCGGATCGCGGCCCTCCGGGCCGAGGGGGTCGTCCGATGACCACAGAACATGGCGAAAGGAACCACCAATGAAGGTCGGAATCAGGATCCCGGGAGCAGGACCGTGGGCAGGGCCCGAGGCGATCACGGAGGTGTCACGGTTCGCTGAGAAGATCGGCTTCGACTCCCTCTGGATGACTGATCACGTGGCATTGCCGACCCGGGTGGAGACGGCGTACCCGTACACCGATGACGGCAAGTTCCTGTGGGACCCCGCCACGCCGTACCTCGACTGCCTCACGTCGTTGACGTGGGCGGCGGCCGCGACCGAGCGGATTGAGCTCGGCACCTCATGCCTCATCCTTCCGTGGCGACCGCTCGTCCAGACCGCCAAGACGCTGGTGAGCATCGACGTGATGTCACGCGGCCGGCTGTCGGTCGCCATCGGCGTGGGCTGGATGAAGGAGCAGTTCGAGCTGCTGGGAGCGCCCTTCAAGGACCGCGGCAGGCGGACCACGGAGATGGTCAACGCGATGCGGCACATGTGGAAGGAGGACGAGGTCGACTTCGACGGCGAGTTCTACCAGCTCCACGACTTCAAGATGTATCCGAAGCCGGTGCGGGGCACGATCCCCGTCTGGTTCGCCGGGTACAGCACCGCCTCCCTGCGCCGTATCGCCGCAATCGGCGACGGCTGGCACCCGCTGGCGATCGGGCCCGAGGAGTACGCCGGTTACCTGGCGACTCTGCGGCAGTACGCCGAGGAAGCCGGTCGCGACATGAACGAGATCACCCTCACCGCGCGGCCTCTGCGGAAGGCGCCGTACAACGCCGAGACGATCGAGGCGTACGGCGAACTCGGTGTCACCCACTTCATCTGCGACACGTCTTTCGAGCACGACACGCTCGAAGCAACCATGGACGAGCTTGCCGAGCTTGCCGACGCCGTCCTCCCCACCGCACACAACCTGGCCTGAACGGCCCGGCGGAAGAAAGGACGAGAATTGTGCAGGCACTCACCTCATCAGTTCCCCTCGTCATCGGCGACCAACTGACTCCATCGTCGACGGGGGCGACCTTCGACTCGATCAACCCGGCCGACGGGTCGCATCTGGCCAGCGTCGCCGAGGCAACGGTCGCGGACGTCGCGCGTGCGGTCGAAGCCGCGAAGGCTGCGGCCCGGAAGTGGCAGCGCATGCGTCCGGCCCAGCGAACCCGCCTGATGTTCCGCTACGCCGCGCTGATCGAGGAACACAAGACCGAGCTCGCCCAGCTGCAGAGTCGGGACATGGGCAAACCCATCCGTGAGTCGCTCGGAGTCGATCTGCCGATCATGATCGAGACGCTCGAGTACTTCGCGGGCCTCGTGACCAAGATCGAGGGCCGAACGACGCCGGCACCCGGCCGTTTCCTCAACTACACCTTGCGTGAGCCGATCGGTGTGGTGGGCGCCATCACTCCCTGGAATTTTCCTGCAGTGCAGGCGGTCTGGAAGATCGCCCCGGCTCTTGCGATGGGCAACGCCATCGTGCTGAAGCCTGCGCAGCTCGCACCACTCGTGCCCGTGGCACTCGGCGAGCTCGCCCTGGAGGCGGGACTGCCGCCCGGGCTGGTCAACGTCCTGCCAGGCCGCGGGTCGGTGGCGGGTAACGCCTTGGTGCAGCACCCGTCGGTCGGCAAGGTGACGTTCACCGGCTCGACCGAGGTCGGTCAGCAGATCGGCCGGATGGCGGCCGACCGCCTCATCACGGCTTCGCTGGAGCTGGGCGGAAAGTCGGCGCTGGTGGCGTTCGGCGATTCGTCCCCGAAGGCGGTCGCAGCCGTGGTCTTTCAGGCGATGTACAGCAACCAGGGCGAGACCTGCACGGCGGCGAGCCGACTGCTCGTCGAGCGGCCGATCTACGACGAGGTGGTCGAGCTCGTCCAGGCGCGTGTCGAGGCTGCCCGGGTGGGCGACCCCCTCGACCCCGACACGGAGATCGGCCCGTTGATCAGTTCCGAGCAGCGGGCGTCGGTCCACTCGTACGTCGTCTCCGGGACGGAGGAAGGCGCCAAGCTGATCAGCGGTGGCGACCAATCGCCGTCCGGAGCGCCGGAGGAGGGCTTCTACTACCGACCGACGCTGTTCTCCGAGGTCACCAAGGACATGCGCATCGCTCGCGAGGAGATCTTCGGACCCGTGCTGTCGGTGCTGCCGTTCGAGGGCGAGGAGGAGGCGATCACTCTGGCCAACGACACCGTCTTCGGATTGGCCGCAGGGGTCTTCACCCGCGATGTGGGCCGTGCTCTGCGGTTCGCGCAGACGCTCGATGCCGGCAACGTGTGGATCAACAGTTGGGGAGTGCTCAATCCCGCGTCGCCGTACCGAGGCTTCGGGCAGAGCGGCTACGGCAGTGACCTCGGCCAGGCGGCCATCGAGAGCTTTACCAAGGAGAAGAGCATATGGGCACGCCTGGACTGACCTCCGGGGCATCGCGGTCACGGACCATCGGGCGGTTGATCGACGCCCGCCACACCCAGGATTGGGAGCCTGCGGCGGACTACACGATCACCGAGGATGCCCTCTTCGCGCGCGACCCCGGCGCAGTGGCCGTGTTGCGCGGTGGGCTCGACACACCCGAGGAGGTGACGTTCGGTCAGATGCAGCACGCCGCGGTGCGCGTCGCCGGTGTCCTCCGCTCCCGCGGGGTCCAGCCCGGTGACCGCGTGGTCCTGTACCTCGACCCGTCGGTGGAGGCAGCCGAGGTCGTCTTCGGGGTACTGGTCGCGGGCGCCGTACTGGTACCCGTCCCGCGACTGCTCACCGGTACCTCGGTGGCACACCGGCTCGTCGACTCGGGCGCGACTGTGCTGGTCACAGACGGTCCGGGCGTCGACCGGCTGGAGTCGACGGGATGTTCCCTGCACGACGTCGACGTGCTCACGGTGGACGGTGCCCGCGGCACGCCGCTCGGGGACCTGACCCGCGGGGTCGACCCGCTCGCCCCCGTGCCCCGGCAGTCCTCGGATCCCGCTCTGTTGATGTACACGTCGGGCACCAGTGGTGCGCCCAAGGGCATCGTTCACGGCCATCGGGTCCTGCTCGGACATGCGGGAGTCGATTACGCGTTCGAGCTGTTCAGGCCGGGTGACGTCTATTTCGGTACTGCGGACTGGGGTTGGATCGGCGGCCTGATGCTCGGGTTGCTGGTTCCGTGGTCTCTCGGAGTTCCCGTCGTGGCGCACCGGCCGCAGCGCTTCGATCCCGGTGCCACCATGGACATGCTGAGCCGGACCGGCGTGACGACAGCGTTCCTGCCCGCCTCGGTTCTGCGGATGTTTGCCGAACACGGGGAACCGGCCCGGCGGCGCCTGCGGGCGGTCGTAACCGGTGGCGAACCCGCCGGCGCCGTGGAACTAGGCTGGGCCCGGCGATATCTCAGCGACGCCGTCAACAAGGCCTACGGTCAGACGGAGGCCAACGCGCTCATCGGCGACTCCGCTGTTCTCGGATCCGTCGACGACGCAACCATGGGCGCTCCGTATCCCGGGCACCGCATCGCGCTCCTGGACGACGCGGGTACCCACGTCGCGCCCGGCGAGGCCGGCGAGATCGCGCTGGAGCTTCCGGATCCGGTTGCGCTGCTCGGCTATTGGGACGCATCGTCAGCTCGTGTCGTACCTCCCGCCGGGAGTTGGCACCGGACAGGTGATCTGGCAAGGCTCGCACATGGGCGCCGGCTGGAGTACCTCGGCCGCGCCGACGACGTGATCAAGAGCCGCGGCTACCGCATCGGCCCGGCGGAGATCGAAGAGGCCCTGAAGCGTCACCCGCAGGTCCTGGACGCCGCCGCGGTGGGGCTGCCCGACCCGGAGACGGGGCAGCAGGTCAAGGCGTTCGTCCACCTCGCTGCCGGCGAACTCACCGAGGACATGGCTCGACAGCTCCGAGAACTCGTCGCAACAACGGTCGGCCCACACGCGCGTCCCCGCGAGATAGAGGCAGTCGCAGCGTTGCCGCGCACGGAGACCGGAAAGGTCCGGCGCCGCGAGCTGGTGCCGTCTCCGGCTCGAGTGCTCGGCGACTGCCGCGACCTCGCATGATCCACCCACCCCCACACGGAAGTACGAGAAGAAGGACGAAGCAATGCGTAAATTCTGGCACGTCGGCATCAACGTGACCGACATGGACAAATCGATCGACTTCTATCGGCGAATCGGTTTCGAGGTAGTGCAGGATCGGGAAGTGGAAGACAGCAACCTTGCGCGCGCGTTCATGGTCGAGGGTGCCAGCAAGCTGCGCTTCGCCCACCTGCGCCTGAACGACTCGCCGGACGAAGCCATGCTGGACCTCATCGAGTGGAGGGACGCACGATCCGAGGGGCGAGCGCAGAGCGACCTCGTGCACCCCGGACTCTGCCGATTCTCGATCCTGACCGACGACATCGACGCCGAGTACGCGCGGCTAGCGGACGACGGCGTCGAGTTCCTCCACTCGCCGCAGACGATCATGGGTCCGGACGGGGTCAAGGGCTGGCGGCTGCTCTTCGCGCGCGATCCCGACGGCACGCTGTTCCACTTCGCCGAACTGGTGGGGCAGGCCGCTACGGTCAGCTGACAGCATTCGCACGACGAAGGTAGGAACCCTTGACCAAGGCAGAAGTCCCGGGAAGCAGCGCGACTGACGAGCGGGGCGAGCAATCCAGTGAGCAGCTGGTGCCCGCCATCTCGCGCGCCACCCGCGTGCTCGAGACACTGGTCCAGCAGTCCACCGGCGCCACGCTCACCGAGTTGGCCAAGCGGTGCGCTCTGGCGAAGAGCACGGCGTCGGTCCTGCTCCGGACCATGGTGGTCGAGGGCCTCGTCGTGTACGACCAGGAGACGCGTCGGTACAACCTCGGCCCACTGCTCGTGGAGTTCGGGGTGGCGGCAATCGCACGAACGTCGGCGGTCGCCGCGTCGCGGTCGTACATGGAGTGGCTGGCCGAGCGGACCGAGCTGGCGTGTCTGGCCATCCAGCCGATGCCGGACGGTCACTTCACGGCGATCGCGAAGATCGAGAGCCGCAAAGCTGTGAAGGTCACCATCGAGGTCGGCGCGCGCTTCGGTCGAGACACTCCGTTGATCAGCCGACTCGCGGCGGCATGGCCGAGCAGGGGTCGCCCGGAGCTTGTCGAGTACCCCGCCGATGAGCTCGACGAGCTCCGGGCGCAGGGCTACGGCGCCGTCTACGGCGAATATCGACCGGAACTCAACGTCGTGGGGGTCCCGGTGTTCGACCGAGACGGCGAGCCGTGCCTGTTCATCGCCCTGCTCGGTATCGGCGACGATCTCACAGCTGACGGTGTGGCCGGGATCGCCGACTACCTCGTCACGGCTTCGCGGGAGATCAGCTCGCATATCGGCGGACGCATTCCGGCGGACTACCCGACTCCTGTCGGGGCCCCCGACCTCGGCGCCGGGCGCGACTGACCGAGCCCCCGATATCAATCAAGCGGCGGCCCCACCGGGGCCGGCCGCTCCGAGTCGACCCCAACGGTCGGCTGACCACCTCCGGTGCACCGCGTCGGAGGTGTCCCGTCCCAACGTGTAGGAGACAGACATGAAGAGCAGCAAGATTGCCGTCGTCGGCGGCACCGGGCCCCAGGGAAAGGGGCTGGCCTACCGGTTCGCGGCGGCCGGCTGGCCCGTCGTCATCGGATCGCGTTCGGTCGAACGCGCGGAGGAGGCCGCCCTCGAGGTGCGCCGACGCGCCGGCGACGGCGCTGTGGTCAGCGCTGCCGACAATGCGTCGGCAGCTGCCGACTGTCCCATCATCGTGCTGGTCGTCCCGTACGACGGCCATCGTGAGCTGGTTTCGGAACTGGCACCCCACTTCGCGGGCAAGCTCGTCGTCAGTTGCGTGAATCCGCTCGGGTTCGACAAGTCCGGGGCCTACGGTTTGGACGTCGAGGAAGGTAGCGCTGCCGAGCAACTGCGCGACCTCGTGCCCGATGCCACGGTGGTCGCTGCGTTCCACCATCTGTCGGCGGTCAACCTCTGGGAACATGAGGGCCCCCTTCCCGAAGATGTGCTCGTGTGCGGCGACGATCGGTCCGCGAAGGACGAGGTGGCTCGGCTCGCTGTCGCGATCACCGGCCGGCCGGGCATCGACGGAGGGGCGCTGCGGGTGGCGCGGCAGCTCGAACCGTTGACCGCCGTTCTCATCAATGTCAACCGGCGCTACAAGACGCGCTCCGGTCTCGCCGTGAATGGGGTTGTTCATGATCCACGAGCTGCGTGAGTATCGTGCTCTGCCGGGCCGTGCCGAGGACCTGCACCGCAGGTTCGCCGACGACACGCTGGCCCTGTTCGCGGAATTCGGGTTACAGGTCGAGGGGTTCTGGCACGAGGCAGGCAACCGTGCCCGGATCGTCTACCTGTTGGCGTTCCCCGACCTCGAGGCCGCGGACGCGCATTGGGCCCGGTTCCAGGCCGATCCGCGGTGGCGTGCGTTGAAGGCACGCACCGAGAGCGATGGGCCGCTCATCTCGGAGATCCGGAGCACATTCCTGATCACCCCGGCGTACGCCCGCTCCTGAGCGGCGCCGAACGAGGCTGGACTGACTCTTGACCGTCGCCGTGTTCTGCCCTTATCCTGTTCCATATAGTGATTCGAGTTCAACATCATGAAGAGAAGTTCGATGATCAAAGGCATCCAGCTCCATGGTTGGGCTGACGGGCCGCAGATGGTGGAAGTGGCCGAAATCGCCGCTGGGAGTTTCGAAACCGTCTGGCTCAGTGACCAATTACAGTCCCGAGGCGTCGCCGTTCTCCTCGGCGCAATCGCTGCGCGCACCGGTGTCGGAGTCGGCACTGCCGTGACCTTCCCCTTCGGGCGGAACCCCCTCGAAATGGCATCCAGCATGGCCACCTTGGCGGAGTTCATGCCCGAAGGACGTCGGGTCACCATGGGAATCGGCACCGGCGGTGGGCTGGTGAGTGCGCTTATGCCGCTGCAGAACCCGATCGACCGCGTGGCCGAGTTCATCGCGATGTGCCGGCTTCTCTGGCAGGGCGAAGCGATCCGAATGGGTGACTACCCACAGATCTGTACAGCCCTCGGCTTGCGCGAGGATGCTCGGGCGTCGTTCTCCTGGACAAGCAAGCCCGACGTGCGCGTCGTCGTCGCCGGCGCCGGACCGAAAGTGCTGGAGATGGCCGGCGAACTCGCAGACGGCGTCATCTGCGCCAGCAATTTCCCGGCCCACAGCCTCGCGGCTTTCCGCAGCGGCCAGTTCGACGCGGTGAGCAACCTCGATGCGCTCGACCGGGGCCGACAGCGCAGTCGGCGGGGGGAGTTCACCCGGATCTACGGCGTGAACCTGTCTGTGTCCGCCGACCGGGACAGCGCCTGCGCGGCCGCACGGCGACAGGCCACACTCATTGTGAGCCAACAGCCTCCAGAGAACCTGCACCGGGTCGGCTTCGAGCCCTCCGACTACGCCGCCACCCGAGCGGCGCTCAAAGCTGGAGACGGCGTAGACGCAGCCGCCGACCTCCTCCCGCAGGAAGTCGCGGACCAACTCGTGGTCTCGGGCACGCCCGGCGACTGCATCGAGGCGCTGGCCGAGTTGCTCGGGTACGCGGAGGATGCCGGATTCACCGAGGCCTACATCGGTGCCCCGGTCGGCCCGGACCCCCGCGAGGCGGTCGAGCTGCTCACCTCCCAGGTCCTGCCGGAGCTCCGATGAGCGCGAATAGGGAAGTAGCCCTGGACTTGTGCCCGGCCGAGCACCACGACGGTCTGATCGTCCTGACACTCAATCGTCCCGAGGCACGCAACGCCCTCGACGTCCCCCTGCTCGAGGCGTTCGTCTCCGCACTTGCCGAGGGAAAACGCGCGGCCGCCGATGTCCTTCTCGTGCGGGCGGAGGGACCCGCGTTCTGCGCAGGAGCCGACGTGCGTTCCGACGACGGCACCGCGACCGGCCGCCCGGGTCTCCGGCGCCGGCTGATCGAGGAAAGCCTCGACCTGATCGGCGACTACCCTGCCGCAGTGGTCGCGGTCCAGGGCGCCGCGGTCGGCGCCGGCTGGGCCATAGCCGCGGCCGCGGACATCACCCTGGCCTCACCTGCCGCGTCGTTCCGATTCCCCGAGCTCCCACTCGGATTCCCACCCCCTGACAGCACGGTGCGCCGACTCGAGGCCGCCGTCGGTCCGGCGCGGGCACTGCGGCTCCTGGCCCTGAACGAGCGCTTCGTCGCCGACGACCTCGCCGGGCTCGGTCTGGTGGACGTCGTTCCCGAGGATTCGCTCGACGTGACGGCGCGCGAGACGGCCGCCCGACTCGCGGTTCTTCCGCCCGAGCTGTTGCGCGATCTCAAAGCAGGGCTCTCCGCCTGGAAGCGGACCTCTCTACCGAACACCCTCGAAAGGCAATCATGACCACCAGCATCCACATCCAGACCGACGAGCAGGCGCACCTGCGCACCACGGCCCGGGCGTTCCTGGCCAGACACGCTCCCGCGCTCGACGTGCGCATCTGGGACGAGGCGGGGAAATACCCCGAGCACCTGTTCCGCGAGATCGCCCGCCTCGGGTGGTACGACGTGGTGGCCGGAGACGAGGTCGTCGACGGTACGGCCGGCCTGCTGATCACGCTCTGCGAGGAGATCGGCAAGGCGAGCTCCGACCTCGTGGCCCTGTTCAACCTGAACCTCAGCGGACTGCGCGACATCCACCGCTGGGGCACGCCCGAACAGCAGCAGACGTACGGCGCGCCGGTGCTGGCCGGTGACGCGCGCCTGTCGATCGCGGTGAGCGAACCCGACGTGGGCTCCGACGCGGCCAGCGTGGCCACGCGAGCCGAGAAGGTCGGGGACGGTTGGGTTCTCAACGGCCAGAAGACCTACTGCGAAGGCGCGGGCCTGCCCGGCGCGGTGATGGAACTCGTCGCCCGAGTGGGCGGCGGTGGCCGCAAGCGCGACCAGCTCGCCGTATTCCTCGTCCCGGTCGACCATCCGGGTGTCGAGGTCCGCCGGATGCCTGCGCTCGGCCGGAACATCAGCGGCATCTACGAGGTCTTCCTGCGCGACGTCACCCTCCCTGCGACGGCGGTGCTGGGTGAGCCCGGTGAAGGATGGCAGATCCTCAAGGAACGCCTGGTGCTCGAACGCATCATGATCAGCTCCGGCTTCCTCGGCAGCGTGGCCGCGGTGCTCGACCTGACGGTCCACTACGCCAACGAGCGCGAGCAGTTCGGCAAGGCACTCTCGACCTACCAGGGCGTGACCTTGCCCCTCGCCGAGATGTTCGTCAGGCTCGACGCGGCCCGATGCGCCGTGCGCCGTTCGGCCGACCTCTTCGACGCGGGTCTGCCGTGCGAGGTGGAGAGCACCATGGCGAAGTTCCTCTCCGGTCAGCTCTACGCAGAGGCCTCCGCGCTGGCGATGCAGATCCAGGGCGCCTACGGCTACGTGCGCGACCATGCCCTGCCGATGCACCACTCCGACGGGATCATCGCCCGCGTAGTGGCCGGGCCGCCCTCGGTCCAGCTCGACTTCATCGCCCGGTCCATGGGCTTGGGGACAGGAGCGGGCAGATGACGGGCCTGAGACGTGCGCTCGCCCGGGCGAGCGCCGGCAAGACCATCGACGCCGATGAAGCCGAGATCCTTCTCGGTGCCCGCGGCGACGACCTCGACCGGCTGTGCGCGATCGCTGCGGGCGTCCGGTCGGCCGGGCTGTTCGATGCTGGTCGGCCCGGGGTGGTGACCTACAGCCGGAAGGTGTTCATCCCGCTCACCCGTCTGTGCCGGGACCGCTGCCACTACTGCACCTTCGCGACGACCCCCGGGCGGGTCGACGAGCCGTTCCTCTCGCCCGACCAGGTGCTCGAGATCGCCCGTGCGGGCGCCCGGATGGGCTGCAAGGAAGCCTTGTTCACGCTGGGTGACCGGCCCGAGGACCGGTGGGACGCCGCCCGTGAGTGGCTGGAGTCGCGGGGCTACGCCGACACACTGTCCTATGTGCGGGCCATGGCGGTGCTGGTGCTCGAGGAGACCGGTCTGGTGCCCCACCTGAACCCCGGAGTGATGAGCTGGGCCGAACTTCAGCGTCTCAAGCCAGTGGCCGGTTCCATGGGTCTGATGCTCGAGACCACGGCCCGCTCGCTGTGGGCAGAACCCGGGGGATGTCACTACGGTTCCCCGGACAAAGATCCCGCCGTCCGTCTGGCCTGCATCGAGGACGCGTCCCGCACCAACATCCCCTTCACGACTGGGATCCTGGTGGGGATCGGCGAATCGTACGCCGACCGCGTGGAGTCCATCCTCCAGATCCGCCGGATCGCGCGGCAGTACGGCGCCATCCAAGAGGTGATCGTCCAGAACTTTCGCGCCAAGCCTGATACCGCGATGCGGTCGGCCGACGATGCAGACCACGAGGAGTACCTGGCCACGATCGCGGTGGCCCGTATCCTGCTCGGCCCCTCGATGCGTCTCCAGGCCCCGCCCAACCTGTCGGAGCCGGGCGAGCTTCGCCGGCTGTTGGCGGCGGGGGTCGACGACTGGGGCGGGGTGTCGCCGCTGACCCCCGACCACGTGAACCCCGAGCGGCCCTGGCCGGAGATCGAGCGACTGCGTGACCTGAGTGCTGCAGCCGGTTTCGAGCTACGGGAGCGTCTCGCCGTCCAGCCGCAGTACGTGCTTGCGGGGGAGCGGTGGGTCGACGCCCGCGTCCGGCCGCACCTGTTGGCACTCGCCGACCCGGAGACCGGGCTGGCCGCCGACGTGCTCCCGGAGGGCAGGCCGTGGCAGGATGCTGCGCCGGGCGAGTCCAGTGGCAGAACCGATCTGCACCTCGAGATCGACACCGAAGGGCGTCGCACGGATACCCGCAGCGACTTCGCGAACGCTTTCGGTGACTGGACCGTGCTCGGCGAGGAGATGACAGCCCGTGCGGGGACCGCCGTCCCCCCGCGCCTGGACAGCGAGGTGCTCGCCGCCTTGCGCGCAGCCGAGCGCAATCCGGCCGGACTCAGCGACGCCGAGGCCCTGGCGCTCATCCACTGCGACGGCGCGGATCTGGATGCCCTGTGCGCCCTGGCGGATCAAGTCCGGCAGTCGACAGTGGGCGACACGGTGACGTATGTCGTCAACCGGAACCTGAACTTCAGCAACGTCTGCTACACCGGCTGTCGCTTCTGCGCGTTCGCGCAACGCGCGAGCGATGCCGATTCGTACCGGCTCTCCGTCTCCGAGGTGGGGGAGCGGGTCGCGCAGGCCTGGGACGTCGGCGCCACCGAGATCTGCATGCAGGGCGGAATCGATCCCGGCCTCCCGAGCACCATCCATCTCGACCTGGCCGCCGAGACGAAACGCCGGAGCCCGCAGATCCACCTCCATGCGTTCTCGCCCATGGAAATCGTGAGCGGGGCCTCGCGCATGGGTATTTCGGTGGCCGAGTGGCTGACCGAGGCACGCAAAGCGGGGCTCGACTCGGTCCCGGGCACCGCTGCCGAGATCCTGGACGACGAGGTCCGGTGGGTGCTGACCAAAGGCAAACTTCCTGCGGCCGAGTGGATTCGGGTGGTCGAGACCGCGCACGAGCTCGGTATCCGTACCACCGCGACGATGATGTACGGGCATGTGGACGAACCCCGGCACTGGGTCGGGCACCTTCGGGTCCTGCTCGACATCCAGAAGAAGACAGGCGGTTTCACGGAGTTCGTTCCGTTGCCGTTCGTGCACCAGAGTTCGCCCATCTACCTCGCAGGTCTGGCGAGGCCGGGCCCGACCCGACGGGACAACCGCGCAGTTCACGCGTTGGCGCGGCTGATGTTGCACGGTCAGATCGACAACATCCAGTGCTCCTGGGTCAAGCTCGGTCCGGACGAATGTGTGGAACTACTCCGCGGTGGGGTCAACGACCTCGGAGGCACACTCATGGAGGAGACCATCAGCAGGATGGCCGGTTCGACCAACGGGTCGATGAAGACCATCGCCGACATCACCGACATGGCGGGGGCGGCAGGTCGGCCCGCCCGGCAGCGCACTACCACCTACGAAGACGTCGACCCCGAACGCTCGTCTGCAGCAAGCCGATTCGATGAGCGAGTTCGGTCCGTGCTGCCGCTCGCGGTGGGACTGGTCGGCCAGTGAGTGCAGTGAATCACCCGGGCTCGGGGTGTCGCGGGCCCTGGGTGGCCGTCATTCCCCAGCGGGACATCACGTCCGCGAAGTCGCGACTCCTGCTCCGGCCGGAGGCCCGGCAAGCGGTTGTGCGCGCCATGTTTCGAGACACGGTCTCCGCCGTGCAGGCAGCCTCGCGGGTGCAGGCGGTCGTCGTCGTGGTGGACCGGATTCAGGACGCCGCCCACGTCCGGTCGCCGGGCGTCGTACCACTGATTCTGCCGGACACACGCGGCATCAACGATGCTCTGCGTGAGGGTGGGCGCCGGGCACGCGAGTTGTGGCCGGAGTGCCGGCTGGCGGGACTGCCCGCCGACCTTCCGAGCCTTCGCAGCGAGGACCTGGACGTCGCGCTGAGCGTGGCCGGGCGGCACGCACGCACGTTCGTCGCGGACAGACGACGTGAGGGGACGAGTCTCCTCACCGCCGCCGAGGGCATCGACCTGGATCCGCAGTTCGGGGGACCCTCGCGTCGGGCGCACCTGGCCTCCGGAGCAGTGGAGACGCTGGTCCCCGACATCGAGTCCCTGCGGCGCGACGTGGACGATCTCGACGACCTGCAGGACGCCGCCATGGGGGAAACCGGTGCCGCCCTGCGTGCCGTCCTCGGCAGCCTGGGGCACCCGTTCGATTCGACATCGGAACGCCAGATTTTCGCATATCACTCAGTGATGCAGTGATTTTCGGTCCGTTCGGGTCATCGCGCTCGAAGGGTTGAGGGCTTCGGCCCAGCGATCGCCGAGCAGTTTCGTCACCGGGGCGCCCTCGTCGTCCCGCGCATCAGTTCCCTATTCCTTGAGGAAGCACATGAACAATCGACTCAGCTTTCCCGCTTATGTAGGCGTCGCGGTTCTTGCATTTCTTGCGATAGCCGCCGACGGTTACGACCTCGCCATATTCGGTGCCGCGACGCCGCAACTGCTCCACTACGCTGATTGGGGTCTCACCACCGCGCAAGTCGGATTGATCGCCAGTGCGGCGATCATGGGGATGGGCATCGGATCCATCGCAGCTGGCGTGCTTGCCGATCGATTCGGGGTTCGGTGGTTGTTTCTGCTCTGCGTCTCCTGGTTCTCGGTCGGCATGATGCTGTGTGCAGCGGCGCCGACTGCCGAACTTCTCGGAATCGCACGGTTCGTCGCTGGGTTCGGGCTCGGCGGTGTGGTGCCGACAGCGGTCGCTTTGACCATGAGTGTCGCACCCGCGCATCGGAAGAACTTCCTCAACGGCATGATCCTGGCCGGCCTACCCCTGGGTGGCGTGATCGCCGCTCTCACCGCCCTGGCCTTTCTCGACGTGCTGAGCTGGCGTGGAGTCTTCTTCATCGGTGGCGCCTTTCCCCTCCTCACCGTGGTTCCGATTGTCGCAGTGAAACTCGGCCGGTGGGTACCCACGCCGGCTTCGGTGCGGTCGAGCGGTGGGGAAGCACGACGGACCGTGCGTGACCTCTTTGCACGTCTCGGCCGCAGCGGGTGGCGGGCCCTGGCAGTGTTCACCGCCGTGACATTCTGTGGCCAGATCCAATGGTACGGACTGCTCACCTGGCTGCCGCAGATCATGAAGGCCAGCGGCTACTCCCTCGGCTCGGCGTTGGTCTTCCTGGTCATATTCAGCATCGGAGCCGCGACCGGTGCGTCCGGCGGCTCCTGGATTGCCGACAGAGTCGGCGAACGTCGTGCAGCCATTACCGGGTTCACGGTCGGCGCGGTCGCCCTCATTGCCCTGGCGGTACACATGCCGGCGCCCGTTCTCTACGTCTTCCTGTTCCTCGCCGGGGCGGGAACAGGTGGAACGCAACCGATCGTCTTCGGATTCGTCGCCAGCTACTTCCCCGCCGACATCCGTGCCAGCGTCATCGGATTCGTTGCAGGAGTGGGCCGGATCGGAGGCGTCTGCGGGCCGATCCTGGGTGGCTTGATTGCCGGCCGGCCGTCGATCGTGATGTTCTCGGTGCTCTCGGGAATCGGAATCTTCGCAGCACTGCTGTGCTGCTTCGCGTTGCCGGCGACCAAGACCGAGAAAGACCACACCATCGCGACAGCGAGCACACCGGCTGAGGTGTGAACCCGAGTCGACTGCCGCCGGGAGTTGATGTCTGTGCATAGGTACCAGTCGTAGGCGGAGGTCCGGAACGTGAACGTGACTGTATTGGTTGGCGGGGTGGGTGGGGCCCGGTTCCTGCAAGGTGTGCGGAGACTTCTGGGGGTTGTGCCCGGTGGTGGGGGTGCCGATTCTGCGCACCGGATCACTGCGGTGGTCAATGTCGGTGACGATGTGTGGATGCACGGGCTGCGGATCTGCCCGGACCTGGACACCTGCATGTACACCCTCGGTGGTGGTATCGACACCGAGCGTGGATGGGGGCATGCCGGTGAAACGTGGAACGCCAAGGCCGAACTCGCCGCCTATGGTGCGAAACCGGATTGGTTCGGGCTCGGTGACCGGGACATCGCCACGCATCTGATCCGCAGCCAGATGCTGCGGACGGGGTATCCGTTGTCGGCGGTGACCGAGGCGTTGTGCAACCGGTGGCAGCCGGGTGTGACGCTGCTGCCGGTGACCGACGATCGTAGTGAAACTCACGTCGTGATCACCGATCCCGAGGACGGGGAGCAGCGGGCGATCCACTTCCAGGAGTGGTGGGTGCGGTACCGCGCCCAGGTCCCGACGCACAGCTTCGCGCACATCGGCGCCGAGCAGGCCGCCCCGGCGCCGGGGGTGCTCGAGGCGATCGAGACGGCCGACATCGTGCTGCTGGCACCGTCGAATCCGGTGGTCAGTGTGGGGGCGATCCTGGCGGTGCCGGGAATCCGCGGTGCGTTGCGCACCAACGCCGCGAAGGTGGTCGGGATCTCGCCGATCATCGGCGGAAAACCGTTGCGGGGCATGGCCGACGAATGCCTCGACGTGATCGGCGTGGACACCTCCGCGGAGGCGATCGGCCGCTGGTACGGGGCCCGGTCCGGGACCGGGATCCTCGACGGCTGGCTGGTCCACGACACCGACACCGCCGAGGTCCCCGGGGTGGAGGTGGCCCGGGTGCCGCTGATCATGACCGACCCCGACGCCACCGCGGACATGGTCCGCTCCGCACTCGACCTGATGGGAACCCTGCTATGACAGAACCGGAAAGACTCGTCGATCATGCGCCCGGCGGTGCGATCGAAATCCGGCCCATCGCGGGCCTGCCCGAGTTCCGGCCCGGCGACGACCTGGCGGCGGCGATCGTCGCGGCCGCGCCGTGGCTCGAGGATGACGACGTCGTCGTGGTCACCAGCAAGGTGGTGTCCAAGGTCGAGGGCCGGATCGTGCCCTCGCCGACCGACCCGGAGGAACGCGACGCCGCCCGCCGGCGCCTCGTCGAGCAGGAAGCGGTCCGGATCGTCGCCCGCAGGGGCCCCATCCTGATCACCGAGAACCGGCTCGGGATCGTGCAGGCCGCGTCGGGGATCGACGGCTCGAACGTGGCGGGCTTCGAACTGGCTTTGCTGCCGGAGGATCCCGATGCCAGCGCCCGCGCGCTGCGCGATGGGATCGAGGTGGCGCTCGGGGTGCGGGTGGCGGTGGTGGTCACCGACACCATGGGCCGGGCGTGGCGCAACGGCCAGATCGACGCCGCGATCGGCGCGGCCGGACTGTCCGTACTGCACGACTACGCCGGTTTGCGCGACTCCCGGGGCAATGAACTATTCGTCACCGAGGTGGCGGTCGCCGACGAGATCGCCGCGGCGGGGGATCTGGTGAAGGGCAAACTCGGCGGGGTACCGGTCGCGGTCATGCGTGGTCTGGATCTGGTCGACGACGGTTCGCGGGCACAGGATCTGATCCGGCGTGGCGCCGAGGACCTGTTCTGGCTCGGCACCGCCGAATCGGTCGAGCTGGGCCGGGCGGAGGCGTTGCTGCTGCGCCGCTCGGTCCGCCAGTTCTCGACCGACCCGGTCGATCCGGATGCGGTGCGGGCGTCGATCGCGGACGCCCTGACCGCGCCCGCACCGCACCACACCCGACCGGTCCGGTTCGTGTGGGTCCGCACCCGCACCCTCCGAGACGCCCTGCTGACCCGGATGCGGGAGCAGTGGCGCACCGACCTGGCCGCCGACGGGATGAGCGCGGACGCGGTGGCGGCGCGGGTGGCCCGCGGCAACATTTTGTTCGACGCACCGGAGGTGATCATCCCGTTCTGCGTCCCCGACGGCGCCCACACCTACCCCGACAAGCGCCGGCAGGCGGCGGAGTCGACGATGTTCACCGTCGCGGTCGGCGCCGCGGTGCAGGGGCTGCTGGTGTCGTTGGCCACCAAGGGAATCGGCAGTTGCTGGATCGGGTCGACGATCTTCGCCGCCGACATCGTCCGCAGCACCCTCGACCTCCCCGCCGACTGGCAACCGCTCGGAGCGGTCGCCGTCGGCCACCCCCTTCAACCACTCACACCCCGACACGCCGCCGACCCCGGCGACGCCCTGATCGAGAGATGACCCACGCGCAATGAGCGCCGAATCAATGATCAATTCCGACGACACGCTGCCGCTGATCGTCGATAGCCAAGAAATGAGTAGACAATGACCATCGTGTCCGAACCCACCACACCGCAGAAGGTCGAGCTGACCGACGAGGAGATCTTCGCCGGCCACATCGGGGGGAAGCTCTCGGTTGAGACCACGACCGCCCTCGATACGCAGCGCGCCCTGTCCATCGCCTACACGCCCGGTGTCGCGCAGGTCTCCCGGGCCATCGCCGCCGACGAAACCCTCGCCGACCGGTACACCTGGACCAGCCGCCTGGTGGTCGTCGTCTCCGACGGCTCCGCGGTGCTTGGCCTCGGGGACATCGGCCCGCGGGCCTCGCTGCCGGTGATGGAGGGCAAGTCGGCCCTGTTCAAGAACTTCGCGGGCCTGAACTCGATCCCGCTGGTCCTCGACACCAAGGATCCCGACGAGATCGTCGAGACCCTGATCCGGCTGCGCCCGAGCTTCGGGGCGGTCAATTTGGAGGACATCTCCGCACCGCGCTGCTTCGAGATCGAAAAGCGCGTCATCGAGGCCCTGGACTGCCCGGTCATGCACGACGACCAGCACGGCACCGCGATCGTCGTCCTGGCCGCCCTCAAGGGTGCGGTCAAGGTCCAGGACCGCGACCTCCACCAGTTGCGGGTGGTCATCTCCGGTGCCGGCGCCGCCGGTGTCGCGTGCGCGAACATCCTGCTCGCCGCGGGGATCGCGGATGTGACGGTCCTCGACTCGAAGGGCATCGTCTCCGCCGACCGCAAGGACTTGAACGAGGTCAAGGTCGACCTGGCCGCGCGCACCAACCCGGCCGGCCACCGCGGCGGCATCGTCGAAGCCCTCGACGGGGCGGACGTGTTCCTCGGGGTGTCCGCGGGCACCGTGCCGGAGGAGCTGATCAGGGCGATGGCCGAGGATTCCATCGTGTTCGCGTTGTCGAACCCGGACCCGGAGATCCACCCGGACATCGCCCGCAAGCATGCGGCGATCGTGGCCACCGGACGCAGTGACTTCCCGAACCAGATCAACAATGTGCTGGCCTTCCCCGGTGTGTTCCGGGGTGCGCTCGATGCCGGTGCCCGCCGGATCACCGAAGGTATGAAGCTCGCCGCCGCCGAGGCAATCCTCTCGGTCGTCGGTGCCGAGCTGGCTGTAGACAAGATCGTTCCCAGCCCGCTCGATCCTCGCGTCGCCCCCGCTGTCGCGGAGGCAGTCGCCGCCGTTGCTCGTGCAGAAGGCGTCACCGACTAGCGAGAATCCGTCGAGCACCCCGATCCGGAACCCGCACCCACGGTTCCGGTGTCGGGGTGTTCGCGACGGAACCGGCAGTCGGTGATCCCCAAGTGTCTTTTCCGGTGGGTGGCTGGCGCGCGCCGTCCTGTCGTAATGTCGCAGGAGAGCGTAAATCCAGGAGGTCCACCATGGCTCCAGTGCGCGTTCCAGTGTCAGTAGAGCTGTCGTGGCGTCTTCACGCGACGCGAACAGCGAGATTCGGTCATGAGTGACGGGGCCCCGATCCTGATGACCGGTGTGGGCGGTGGTTACAGCAGTATCAGCCGGCTGGTCGCCGAGCAGCTGCTGCGCAGTGGCGAGCCCGTGCGGGCGATGGTTCATCGCGATGACGGCCGCGCCGACGCACTACGGGAGCTGGGAGCGGACATCGTCGTGGGCGATCTGACCCGCCCCGGCGACGTCGCCGCGGCGCTGACGGGCGTGACGCGGATGTTCTTCAACATGAGTGTGTCCGCGGACTATCTCGAGGCGGCCGCCGTTGTGTGCGCGATCGCCGACGAGCGGGGCGATCTCGAGGCGTTGGTGAACATGTCCCAGATGACGGTGTCGCAGATGACGTCGACCAGCACCGACGAGTCTCGGCACCAACGGCTGCACTGGCTCGCCGAGCGCATCATGAACTGGTCCGGTCTGCCCGTCGTCCACGTCAGACCCACAGTCTTCCTGGACAATCCGCTGTTCACCGTCGTGGCGAGCCGTTCCGTCGCCGAACGCGGCGTCTTGGCCTTGCCGTTCGGTACCGGCAGGACCTCGCCCGTCGCCGCGACCGACGTGGCCCGAGTGATCGTCGCCATTCTTCAGGATCCAGCAGGGCGAATCGGGCAGGTCTTCGAGCTGACCGGCCCCGCCGTCCTGGACATCGACGGCCTCGCCGAGCAGTACACGCGTGGCTTGGGACAGTCGGTGACGGGATCCGATCTGCCCCACGACGACTTCGTGGAGTTGTTGAGCGCCGTTCCCGACATCTCGTCGCACACCGTGCAACACCTCCTCACCGTTGCCACACTGCACCGGGACGATCGCTACGACCGGTTGACCACCGACGTCGAGGACGTGACCGGCCGGCCCGCGCAGTCGGTCGAGCAGTACGTCGCCGCACACCGCGAGCTGTTCTCGAAGCCGGCCGCCGCCGGGTAGTGAGGGCCGAGAATCGCCACTACTTGCGCCACCCGTTCGAGCGGCGATCACGTCGCTCGCACCCACGACCTTGCGACGTCGCATACTGTGCCGATGATCTTGGAACATGCGCTGCTGTCTGTGACACCCGCGAGGGTCGAGGAATTCGAATCTGCATTCGGGCAGGCCGAGGCGATCATTTCGTCGATGCCGGGATTCCTGCGACTGCGATTGTCACGCGGCCTCGAGCGACCGAATGTCTATCTCCTGCTGGTCGAGTGGGAAGAACTCGAAGACCACACCGAAGGCTTTCGGCAATCGTGCCGGTACCAGGAGTGGAAGGACCTGCTGCACCACTTCTACGATCCCTTCCCTCTCGTGGAGCATTACGCGCCTGTCCGCGAAGTGTGATTCGACGCCTCGCCGAGGCTGGCGCGACACGCGGACACCAGTCTGGTGGTGGCGGGGCTGCCGCCGTCACCGCAGGACGGGCATACCATCGTGACGGTCCGTGCGATTTCGTCGACGGTGACGGTGAGCGGCACGGCGCACTGGCGGCACCATCTGTGTCGCGTGACGGCGTTGACGTGTGTCGGCGACGCGACGCATTGGTGAATCCACCGTCGGTGCAGCGGGCACGTCGTCCGATCATCGGGGGACAAGGTTCGTGCATCCTCAGCGGCGTCTTCCCTGGCCAGTTGATCACTGAGCATGGTCGCGCAGGTCCGTCTCACCCCAGATGAGTGGTGGCGGGCCGGTGCGGGCCGGATCGCGCAGGAGGTTGTCATGGAGTCACCTCGACGAGATCGAACCGGGAGTGCAATTGCGCCCAGGTGGCCCGGCGACGGCCGTCGCGGGTGCGGTAACCGCTGCCCGGCTCCGGAACCCAGGTCCGCATCAGATCGTCACGTACCGCGGGACGGTCGGTGGGTTCGCACGTGTGCGCCAGCGCGGCGACCAACCACACCCGGGAGGTGGTGCTGCCGGGGGATACCGAGTGGGTATCCGCGCCAAGCGGGTTCGTATTCATGGGTCGTCCTCGCGTCGGTCCCGGTCGCGTTCCCGCACTCGAAAGAGGCTGGCCCTCAACGAGTTGCTGATCCGCGTGGGATTCTCTGTCTGACCTCATGATCCGCCGGCTAGGGTGTGACGAGTGTCTCATTTCCTGACACCAACTGATGCGGGCGACGTCAGATGTCGATGCCGAATTCCTTGATCTTGCGGTAGATGGTGGCCCGTGAGATGCCGAGAGCTGTTGCGGCGGCCTTCTTGTTGCCGTGATTCTCTTCGAGGCTGCGCACGATGGCGTCGCGTTCGAGGGCTTCGATCTGTGTGAGTGTGTGGCGGCTCAGAGCGTGGCACATCGGGGGCAGCTGCTCGACCTCGACGACACCGGAGCGCTGACGCTGGACCACATCGTGCAGAACCTGGCGGAGCTCGGTGACGTTTCCGGGCCAGCTGTACTTGCAGAGTTGGCGCATCGCCGCAGGCGAGAGCGACAAGTCCGCGCCGCGACCGAGCTGCCTCAGTAGATGCGGTACCAAGCTGTGGAGATCGTCGATGCGATGACGCAGCGCGGGCATGGTGACGGTATGGCTGAAGTGGGGAAGGATCAGTGTGTCGAGGTCGGTATTGTGATCGGTTCCGCCGATGGTCGCACCGATCCATCCGGCGTGCTCGCGTCCTTGAATGAGGTCGGCGACGATCCGCTGCTGTGACTCGCCGAGGAGGTCGATGTCGCGCAGTATGACGCTGAATCGGTCTTGCCCGAGTTCCTGTTCGAGTGCCGACAGGGCGGCGCTGTCGCCCGCGAGTTCGGCCACCGTGAAGATCCGTGTGCGGATGGGAATGTGTTCGATGGCAACAGCTTTGAGAGCTGATCCGCGGCCGCTTCCGGTTTCGCCGGACACGGTGACCCACTGTTGTTCACGCGCGCAGCGAGCGATTTGCTGGCAACTGCGACGCCAGGACGCGCTGCTCCCGGTGATTCCGGGCAAGACGCGGATGCTCTCGAGCGCAGGGGATCCCGATGTGGGGATCTCGAGTAGATGCACGTAGAACAAGGCCATCTGCCTCCGGGCGCCGAGCCCGAAGTCCTCGACCGATGACAGCCGGGCCGTCTGCCCGCTGGGCAGGGCGACGATGTGTCGTTGGGTGGCGGGCGCGCCGCTCAGGTCGACGGCGTGTTCGAGCAACGCACCCTGATCCTGGGCATCCAGTGCCACGCGTAGTTTTCGGTTGACGAGAACGACATCGTCTCCGAGCGCCAACACTCCCGTTTGGGGTGACCGCCGACAGGCCTTCAGATAGGTGTTGAGTAATGCGGTCTGGTCCGCACTGGCCTGTGCGAGGAGGCGGCCTTCGATCTGAGCCGTGGCGGATTTGGCGAGGGTGGCCAACAGCGGGCCCCCGTCCTCTACCCAGCCGGTGAGATCGAGCGCGCCGACGAGGGCGCCGGACATCGGATGGGTGATCGGGACACCGGCGCATGCCAGTTGCCCGAGGCAGTCGGCGTAGTGCTCGGCGCCCGTCACCAGGGTGGGCTGACGGGTTTCGAGAGTGGTGCCGATGCCGTTGGTGCCGACGAATTCTTCCGAGTAGCTGTAACCGGGTATCAGTTGGACGTCGTCGAGTGTGCGATTAAGTCGTCGGCTGGCGGTGATCCTGGTCAAGATCACTCCGTCAGCCGAGGTCAGGATGACGCTCACCGGTTCGTCGACCAGTCCGTCCGCGAGCTGCCGCAGCACGGGTTCGGCTGCCGCCACGAGAGGGCAGTCCAGATTCGGCTCTCGCACGAACGGGAGGTCGAGTTGGTCGGGGCGCACCTTGAGCGACTTCGATCGCTGCCACGAGTACGAGATGGGCTGGCGAACGGAGCTGTCGAGGCCGTCGTCGGCGAGGAACAGCTCTCGCGCCTTCTGTAGATCCTTGCTGGTCATGCTGTATTGACGCCCCGATTCTCCGCCTCTCACGTAGTTGAGGGTACGTCGTCTCGATGTGAGACGGGTCTCAATATGAGACGGGGTGTGGAGGGCCGGGGTCAGGTCGGGGACGGCCGCGGCGTCGGCCGGGATGCACTGTCATCGACGTGGCCTTTCGACGCAGGGGAGGGGGGGTGAGCGGTTCGCTGTAGCCGCTCGGCGCACACGGCGAGAAGACGGTGCCGGAGGGTGTCGTCGAGGGGCGGGAAACGGCGTCCGGCCAGGACCTTCAGGCGTTCGAAGTACTGCGCCTCGGTCCACCCGAACGTGACGAAGATGTCTTCGGCGCTGCCGCCGCCGAACACTGCCCACCGGTTGCCGAACTCCAGGACGAGGTCGTCGTCCCGTTTCGATCGGATGCGTGGTTTCGTGGGTGTCATATGGCACGCCCCGGATTGAGAATTCCGGTGGGGTCGAACGCTGCCTTGACTTCTGCCATCAGGGACCTCTCCACCGAGCCGATCATGGGTTCGAGGTAGCGGCGTTTGAGGTCGCCGACGCCGTGCTCGCCCGTGATGGATCCGCCCAGCGCCAAGCATTGCGCCACCATCTCGTCGAAGGCCTGGTGGGCCCGTTCGGTGGCGTCCGGATCTGCGGCGTCGAACACGATCGTGGGGTGGAGGTTGCCGTCGGCGGCGTGCCCGAAGGTGCCGATGAGGAGGTGGTGGTGGTCAGCGATGCGGGTAATGGCGTCGAGCATGTGTGGTAGCCGGGGCACGGGCACGGCCAGGTCGTCGAGCAGAGTGCTGCCGCGGCGTTCGAGGGCGGTCAGCGCCACACTGCGGGCCTGCATGAGGGCGTCGCCTTCGGAGGGGTCGGTGCTCATGTACAGCTCGGTGGCCGCGGCGGCACGGCACGCGTCCGCGCTGCGCTGCGCTTCCGCCGGGGCTGCGTCGCCGTCGCACTGGATCAACAGCAGCGCACCGGCCGTCTGGTCGAGACCCATGCGGGTCATGTCGTTGACGGCCGAGATAGTGGTGCGGTCCATGAGTTCCACCAGGCTCGGGTCGGCCACCGCCTGAATCGCCATCACTGCGTCGACCGCCCGGACGGGCTCGGCGAAGGCGGCGACGACGGTGGCCGTGCGTGCCGGTGGTCGACGCAGCCGCATGGTCGCCTCGACGATGACGGCCAGGGTGCCCTCGGACCCGACCAGCAGTTGGGTCAGGTTCAATCCGGCGACATTCTTGCGGGTGGTGGCGCCGGTGTGGATGATCCGGCCGTCGGCGAGCACCGCCTTGATCCGGGCGACGTGGTCGCCGGTGACCCCGTATTTCGCGCAGCATGCTCCGCCGGCATTGGTCGCGAGGTTTCCCCCGATCGTGGAGACGGCGCGACTGCCGGGGTCGGGAACGTACCAGAGTCCGCGCTCCGCCGCCGCGGCTGCGAGATCACCGTTGATCACTCCCGGCTCGACCGTCGCGGTGCGGGACTGTTCGTCGATGGTGAGGATGCGGTCGAGTTTCGCGGTGCTGAGCACGATGCAGCCGTCGATCGCGTTGGCCCCGCCGGCGAGTCCGGTGCCCGCCCCTCTCGTGACGACCGGAATGCCGTACCGGTGGGCGGTTTTCAGGGTTCTCACGACGTGGTCGGTGGTCCGGGCGCGGACCACCGCGATCGGATGCCCGGAGGGGGAGAGCATCGACTGGTCGCGGGTGTAGGCGATCATGGTGTCGCTGTCGGTCACCACGGCATCGCCCAGCGCCGCGAGCAGACCCGCGACGGGACCGGTCGTCACCACGGTCATGCTTGTCCTTCCACAGTGTTGTATTCCGTCGGGTTGTGCACCGCACCGGGTTACCGATTGATCTCCAGTTCGCCCATGCGGGACCAGTCCGTGCCGGGTAGGTCGGTGTGGAGGATGCGCGGTGTCTCGCTCAGTGCCGGGCGCATCGCGTCCAATCCCTTCCGGAAGTGGTCGGCAGCGACGTGGTCGGACCCGGCCTGCCCGTCCCGGAACGCCTCGATCAGCACGAACTCGGCGGGATCGTCTGCGTTGCGATGCCATTCGAACCAGAGATTGCCCGGCTCGGATCGGGTTGCGTCGGTGAACTCCTTGGTGACGAGTAACCAGTCGTTCCGGTACTTGTCGAGGACCTTGAACTTCACCACGATGAAAATCACGATGACTCACTTTCTTTCGGACGAATTCCTCACCGCCGGAACGGGGGAGTGGGTCACCGCCTCGCAGGACCGTCGAGGCGGTGACCCACTGCGTGCACTAGTAGATGTTCGACGGGCGGACCATGCCTTCGGCGAGATCGCCGAAACCGGGCGCCATGATGGCACCGGGATTGCCCAGCATCTCTTCCACGACAGCGGTCTCCGTGGTGATCAGAAGTGCCGCGATCGAGGCCGCGCTCTCGAGTGCGGCGCGGGTGACCTTGAACGGATCGATCACCCCGTCGTCGAACATGTCCCCGTATTCACCGGTGAGCGCGTTGAACCCGTGCCCGAGCGGCAAACCGGCGACCACCTCGACGACCTCGTCGCCGTCGAACCCGGCGTTGATCGCGATCCAGCGCAGCGGTTCGGCGAGGGCGCGGCGCACGACGTCACACCCGATGGCCTCGTCGCCGGTCAGGTCGAGATCGGCCAACGCCCGATGCGACTGCGCCAGCGCGGTACCACCACCGGAGACGATCCCCGCCTCCACCGCGGCGCGAGTGGCGGCCAGGGCGTCCTCGACGCGCAGCATCCGCTCCTTGAGCTCGACGCTGGTCGCGCCGCCGACGCGGATGACGGCAACCCGACCGGTGAGCCGGGCGATGCGCAGTTCGAGGCTCTCCTGGTCCGCCTCGATCTTGGCGCGCTCGTGCTGGGACTCGAGCTGGGCGATGCGGGCGTCGAGCAGTCGCTGGTCCCCGTGCCCGCCGACGATCGTGGTCTCGTTCTCGGTCACGGTGATGCGATCACACGAACCGAGATGCTCGACACTGATTTCGGACAGTTCGATGCCGGTGTCCTTGGCGATCACGTGCCCACCCAGCGCCACCGCGAGGTCTTCGAGCTCGGCGACCCGGCGGTGCCCGAAACCGGGGGCCCGGACGACCACCGACTGCATGGTCTTGTGCATGTTGCCGCCGACGAGCAGTTGCAGCGCCGGCCCGTCGACCTCCTCGGCCAGCACCACCAGGGGCCGGTCGGCGCGCTTGGCCACCTCGATGCTCGGCATGATGTCTTGGACCTGGGTGATCTTCTTGTTGGTCAGCAGGATCAGCGGATTGGTGTGCACCGCTTCCATCCGCTCCGGGTCGGTGACCATGTAGCCGGAGATGTAGCCGTGATCGAACTCGATGCCGTCGACGATGTCGACCGACAGCCCGAGGATGTCGCTCTCCTCGGTGGTGACGACCCCGGACTTGCCGACGAAGTCGACGGCCTTCGAGATGGCGTGCCCGATCACCTCGTCGTCGCTGGCGGCGAGGGTCGCGATCCGCTGCAGATCGCTCTGCCCCCCGATTTGGGAGGCCTGCTCGTGGAGGGAGTCGACGACCACGGACACGGCCCGTTCGATGCCGCGACGCACCCGCATGGGGTTGGCGCCGGCGTCGACGGACCGCAGACCCTCGCGGACCATCGCCTGGGCGAGCACGGTTGCCGTGGTGGTGCCGTCGCCGACCACACCATTGGTTTTCATCGCCACTTCCTTGACCAGCTGGGCACCCATGTTGGCGAAGGGTTCGCGGAGCTGGATCTCGCGGGCGATGGTCACGCCGTCGTTGGTGATCGTCGGTGGTCCGGTGAGCTTTTCGAGCACCGCGTTGCGCCCCTTGGGGCCGAGGGTCACCTTGACCGCGTCGGCGAGGGCGTTGACGCCGTGCTCGAGCCGTGCTCGGGCGTCCGTGTTGTACCGCAGCTCTTTGGCCATGGCTGATGTCCTTTCGTACTGACTCGAGCGGAGTGTGCGACGTGTTACGGGACGAGAATCGCGCGGCCGCGGACCCGGCCGGCATCGAGATCGTCGAGTGCTTGCTGGAAGTCCTCGAGCCGGTACCGGGTGGTGTGCAATGTGACCTTGCCCTGGGCGGCAAGGATCATGAGCTCCTGGAGGTCGTTGTAGGAGCCGACGAGATTTCCGATGAAGTTGATCTCGGTGGAGATCACATCGATCGTCGGGACGTCGATGTTCTCGCCGTACCCGACGACGTAGTAGTTCCCGGCGCGGCGCAGCATCGCGATCCCTTCTGCGGTCGCGCCGCCCTCGCCGACGAAGTCGACGACGGCTTCGGCGCCGTGACCGCCGGTCAGGTCGAGCACCTGCTGGATGTGGGTGCCGTCGGCGACGATGCCGTGGTCGGCGCCGATCTTCACGGCGAGTTCGACGGCCGCGGGGTTGCGGTCGAGCACGACCACGGTGACACCGGAGATCGCCTTCAGGACCTGGATGCCGATGTGACCGAGTCCGCCGGCCCCGATCACTACGCACACGTCTCCGGGCCGAGTCGTCTTCGCGGCCTTGGCAACGGCGTGGTACGCCGTCAGGCCCGCGTCGGCGAGGGCGGCGACATCGGCCGGTTCGAGCGAGTCGTCGATCCGGACCACGCTGCGGGCGGTGGTGCGCAGATATTCGGCGTAGCCGCCGTTGACGTCGATGCCGGGGAATGTGCTGTTCTGGCAGTGGACGTCGTCTCCGAATCGGCACGCCCGGCACAGTCCGCACGTGATGAGCGGGTGCAGAATCACCTTGTCGCCGACCGCGACATTGGTGACGGCGTCGCCCACGGCGTGGACCCAGCCGGCGTTCTCGTGTCCGATCGTGTACGGCAGCGCGACACCGGACTTCGCCTCCCACTGCCCTTCGAGGATGTGCAGGTCGGTGCGGCACACCCCCGCGCCGCCGATGCGCACGATGACATCGAGCGGGCCCTCGATCGTGGGTTCGGGAATGTCGGTGAGCTGCAGTTTGGTGTGGTATCCCACCACTTGCACGGCCTTCATCGCGGGCTCCTGGTTCTGAGATTGGTGATGCGCGGTGTGGCGCCGACGGATTCGCTGTCGGCGTAGCGGGTGGCGAGCAGGCCCCGGCAGAAGTGCGCGTTGCCTTCCATCGAAATGCGCACCGACTTGGCGAAGCGCAGCCGCATCGGCACCGATTCCGGGGCGATGCGTGTGCCGTCGTCGTCGACGAACACCCGGCTGGCCGGGCAGATGCTCAACCCGATGCCGATCCGGCGACGCAGCAGCGCGGCCTTGGCCTTCCCGGGAGCGAGGTCGCTGAGGGTGAGCCGGTAGATCTCGTTCACACCCACATCGGTGGTCTTCAGGTGCGCCTCGACACACCGTTCCATCGCCGCAGCATGGGCCTTGGACCGGAACGTTCGGCGCAACTCGTGCAGACTCTCCTCCGCCTCGGCGCCGAACGTCCCGACGTACCCGGCGTCCGCCGCGAGACCGGCGTTGATCTTGTCGCTGTCGTGGTGGTCGTCGAGCAGCACCCGCACCTCGCCGATGTCCTCGACCAGACGCAGGGCGTCGAGGGCGTCGGAGGCCATGAGGTAGGCGAAGTTCGGTGAGCAGAACGCGGTGGGCAGCCGCAGGTGCACGGTGACCCCGTCGTCGTCGAGGGTGACCGACCGGACGAAACCGAGATCGGTGATCGGCTCGTCCAGCTCCGGGTCGGTGACCGTCGACAGGGCCATCAGGACGTCCTGTTCGGTGCAGACGACGGCGGCGGTCATGACGACACGGTTTCCCGCGCCCCGGCAGCGACCTCCACACCTTCCTGCCCGGCCGGCTCGGCCAGTCGCAGGTTCGCGGGAACGTCGATGTCGTACAGCGCTGCCGCGTTGAGGCCGAGGATCTTCTGCTTCTGCAGGGCGGTGATCGGGGCGTACTCGCCCTGCATGTCCTCGGGGATCTGGAAGTCGACGAACTTCTCGATCAGCCACTTCGGGGTCCACAGCGCATAGTCGCTGCCGAACAGGATCTTGTCCTCGCCGATCCAGTAGAGCAACTCGCCGATGATCTGGGCGAAGTAGCGGGGCCGGGTGTGGATGAACGGAAGGGCAACCGCCAGGCCGCCGTACACATTCGACTCCTGGGTGGCGATCCAGCAGAAGTCCTCGAGCCGCGGCAGGCCCACGTGCTCGACGACGAACCGCAGGTCCAGGTAGTCGGTGGCGACCTTGTCGATGTCGGAGACGTCGAAGGCGTCGCGGTCCAGGGGGCGGATCGTCGGGCCCTTGTGGACGTGAATGTTCTTGATCCCCAACTCGATGCACTCTTCGAGGTAGCGCCGCGACCAGGGGTCGTCGAGTTTGTAGCCGCGGGAGTCGCCGTGCCATTCGGCGGTGTAGAGCTTGACGCCCTGCAGGTTCATCCGGTCGGCGTCGCGGCGGAGCTGTTCGAGCCCGGCCTCCTCGTGGCGCGGGTCGTAGGCGTGGTTGTAGGTCAGTTTGCCGGGGTGCTTGGCGACGAGGGCGAGTGCTTCGTCGGTTCGCCCGAATCCGTTGTGGTAGAAGTCGCTGAGCAACGTGGCCTGGAAGATCGCGTGGTCGACGTATCCGTCCACGAAGATGTCACGCTCGAAGCGTTCGCTGCCGTAGTACGTGTAGGTGTCGTAGTCCCACACGACCTCTTCGGGGCTGAGGTTCTTGTGATAGTCGTAGAAGCAGTCGATGAACTGCTTGCCGTGTACGTTCTTCTGGTTCGACTCGCGGGCGTCCCAGACGTGCACGTGGCCGTCCACGATGAAGTATTTCTGACCGTCCTTCTGATACATCGGGTCCTCGCTTGGTCCTGTTTTTCGGATGGGCTGGGGGTGTCCGGGGCCACCCTGTGTGGCCCCGGACTGCTGCGATCTACTGCGCTGTGAGGTCGAATCCGATGTACTCGGCGGCGTCCTCGGGGCTGGCGAACAGCAGGGTCTTGTCGTCGAGGTGGACCATGCGCCCGTAGTGGGTGGAGCTGATCTCCTCGAAGATGGAGCCGTCGAATTCCTGACCCAGGGCGTCGGTGAGTTCCTCGTAGTCGAAGTTCAGCAGCTTCTGGCCGTCGACGCGGATCATCGACGGGTACTCGGTCAGCTCCACACCGTCCTTGGCGCCCATCACCTCCGCGACGACACGGCCGATGGGGGTGTTCATCAAGGTGACGCCACACATGTTGGAGAACTCGGTGGTCGATCCGAATTGCATGCTCACTGGTCCAACTCCTTGGGGATGTCGAGCCCGAGGTCCTCGAGCAGGGAACGGAACTTGTCGGTGGCGGCGTCGAAACTGTCGGCGAAGGTGACCGCCTTGTCGGCCGGCTGCGACCAGATCGGCTGCAGCGCCCGGGCGGCGTCGAGGCACCGTGGCACCCAGATGGCGAGCCAGGTACCGAACAGTTCCTTGTTCGTCTCTCCGTGCTCGGGGTCGCGGGTGAGCAACCGGAACAGGTTGCGGGTGTAGGCGAGGTCGCGGTCGTAGTCGTGCTCGCCGGTGCCCACGATGGTGGGGGTGATGTAGTCACCGTTGCCGGCGGCGATCTGCATGACCAGTTCGGTGCGGAACAGTGATCCCACCAGCTGCTCGAAGACGATGTTCGAGCCGAACAGCAGCTCACACCAGTCGGGAACCGCGGTGAGCCGCTCGACGACCTCACGGGTGGGCTGCCACTCCGGCGCGGACTGCCAGACCTCCTGGTGGGCGGTGCCGTCGAAGTTCTCGGTGGCCTCGGACAGGTCCAGGTTGAACAGGGCCAGGTCCTGGGCGAAGCGCATCTTGTGGGCGGCGTTCACCGCGACGGCGGTGTTGATCATGTTCGTCGGGCAGGACCGCTGGATGGAGGTGAACACGTGCAGCGCCAACCCGTTCTCGGCGTGCATCCACGCCCCCAGGTTGCGGGAGACGAACGTCAGCCACGGGGTGTTCCAGCCGTCGTAGACCCGGGCACGCTTGGCGTTGGACAGGCACAACTCCACCTGGTGGACCACCTTGGAGTTGTTGCGGTAGATGGTCTGGTCCCATTCCTCGTTCGGATCGAGGAAGGCGTGCCAGTTCGACGACTTCGCGGCCGTCCACTCCTGCGGATAGCCGCCGGGACCGTCACCGAAGCCGTAGATCCAGCCCTGGGAGAGGTGGCGGTCGGGATCGGGCTGCACGTCGACGGTCACGTCCTCGTACATCGTCGACCGCTTCTTGGCCGGCGTGTAGTAGGTGAAGCTGCGGCTGCGGGAGCTGGGGAACTCCAGCGCACCGGCTTCGGAGTCGGTGAACTCGATCTTCGGGAAGCTGCGTTGCTTGGACTCGGCGGTTGCGGTCATCTCGTTTCTCAGTTCTGTCGGTGAAGCAGGAAGGTGGTTTCCCAGGACGTCTACTCGAAGGCGGGGCTGGTGAACTTGTCGTAGAAGATCTGGTCTTTCGGTGTGTCGTTCGCCTCGAGTAGTTCCAGGGCGGCGTCGACCATCGGCGGCGGCCCGCACAGGTACACCTCGGCCCGGCCGATGTCCGGTTCGCGGCGGCCGACGACGTCGGTGACGTTGCCGTCCTCGACGGCGATCGCACCTACGGGCAGCGGGTCCATCGATTCCGAGAGGCAGGCCACGAACGTGAAATTCGTCAGTCCTCGTCCGAGTTCGAGGATCTCGTCGACGTAGAACAGGTCGTGCGGGGTGCGGGCACCGTAGTAGAAGTGCACCTGCCGGGTGTTGCCCGTCTCGCTCATGTGCCGCAGCAGCGATAGAAGCGGAGCCATTCCCGCGCCGCCGCCGATGAAGACCATCGGCAGGACATGGCCTTCCTTGATGGTGAACGACCCGTACGGTCCGGTCAGGGCGATCTCGTCACCCACCGAGATCCCGTCCTCGAGCAGCCCGGCGAACTTGCCACCGGGGTATTTCTTGATGAGGAACTCGACATGCCCCGGCGTCGACCGGGTCGTCGCCATGGAGAAGGACCGATGCTCCTCGGTGCCTGGGATGTGCAGGTCCGAGTACTGACCGGGTTTGAATTCGTATCCCGCCGGTTCGACCGGCGCCAACCGGAGCGACACGATGTCCTTGGTCATCGGCTCGATCCCGGTCACCCGAGTGCGCACATCCTGGATGGGGACACCGCCGAGAAGTTCGTCCTCGTCGAAATTGAGCAGCTCGATGGTGCAGTCGCTGTATGCAGTCGAGCGGCAGAGCAGGACGTGTCCCTCGTCGACCTCGGCGTCGTTGCACGCAAACGTCGAGTAGTCCTCCATCTGGATATCGCCGTCGAGGACAAAGGATTTGCAAGCCGAGCAGCGTCCCTCGCGGCAGCCGTGCATCAGGTGGATGCCCTGCCGGAACGCGGCATCGAGAATGTACTCGTCTTCGCCGACTTCCATCTCGATGTCGACGGGCTCGAAGTTGATACGGTGCTTGTCGGCCACGGGGTCTCTCCTGGACTCGTGAAAATGAATGGTGAAGCGGTGGGTGGCGCCGGAGTGGCCGCGGCGCCACCCACCGAGCCTGAGATCAGGCCGGAACTGTGCCGCCGGCGCGGTACGCGGCGATGTGCGCGTTGCGTTCGGCTTCGGACATCTCGTTCAAGAGCACGTTCGGGCTCTGGAAGGTGTTGCCCCGCACGTCGTCGAGAGTCCACATCTTCTTCGGATCGTCCAGGTCGAGGTGCGGCTGGCCGACCAGGGTCTTGCCGTCGTCGCGGACGTAGCCGAGATCGGAGACGATGTCGGCGAGGTCCTTGCCGTGATGCAGGGTTTCCCACTCCCGGAATCCGGTGAGCCGGCCCATGTTCGGGGTCGGCCGGCCCTGGTACTCGCTGCGGAACGCGACGGCGTCGGTCCAGTAGCAGGTTTCCGAGCAGTAGGTCCGCCACTGCTCGTCGACCTTCTCCACGACCATGTCCTCACGGATGAGGGCGGGAACCATGCAGGTCCAGCACCGGTGCGGGTACTGGTACCCGACCTCCTCGAACGCGATCGGCTTGTTGCGGCCGGGGTAGGCGAGCCGGTTGTACTCCTCCCACCACTTGCCGTACTTCGAGTACCAGCCCGGGTACTTGTGCTCGAACCACTCGAAGTCCTTGTCGGTCATCGCGTCGATCCGCCAGTAGTTCACCGGCCATCCGGTGGCGAAGAACCGGGCCACCTCGTGGACGTAGCCCTTGTCGGTGATCCGCTTCCAGGCCTCCTCGACCAGGTCGTGCGGGATCGTCAGCCCGTACTTCTCGAGCGGGATGAGGTAGCTGCGGTAGTAGTCGTCGTAGATCCATCGACGCCACATCTCGGCGTAGCTTTCCCGGTCCTTGCGGCGGTCCTTCGTGCCGTACTCGATGAAGGTGCCGATCGCGGCGTCGACGACGCAGTGGTTGTTCCACCACGCGTACCGCAGGTCACGTTCGAGCAGTGGACGGTTGCGCTCGTCGGCGAGTGCCATCAGAAGGATCGAGTAGCCGTTGGAGATGTGCCGCGACTCGTCCGACTGCACCGAGTGGAAGACCGTCGGCAACAGGTAGTCACCATTGGCGGCCGCCTCGTCGGGCATGGCTACGAACAGGGTGTTGGTGAACGCCGTCTCGGCGACCACGGTCAGGTAGATGTTCGCCGCGGTGATCGCGTCGCCGGTGATGAACCCTTCACCGAACTGCCTGCCGATGGTGCCCGCGTAGTTGTTCGCGAACGCCTTCTCGGTCATGTCGAAACCGGCGGGATCGATGTAGTTGTTCATGTACAGCTTCTTGAGGTTCATCTGGATCGTCGAGTGACGAACCTCGTCGATCATCTGCACCGCCAGCCCGTTGTGGATTTCCGGGTTGGGGACGGCGTCGATGGCCATCGGCATCGCTCGGGCGGCCGAGATCTCCGGGAACGGAATGATCGACAGGAACAGCTTCTGCCACTCGAGCCACCGCTGCTGCACCTGGCGGAACATGTTGCCGCGGATGGCACCGTCCATGGCGCCGTACACGCGGTTGTCCTTCTCTTCCTCCATCGGGAAGTAGGACCGCATGATCTGTTTGAGAGGATCCTTCTTCGGAGCCTTCTCGAAGGTGTAGTCGGTGCCGAACCGGGTGGCCGGGGTTGCGAATGTCGGATCCCATGACAGTTCGGTGATCTTCGCGTGGGCCTTTGTCAGGCTTTGCCTACTCAATGTGCGCCTCCTGGATCGTGAGCCGGCCGGGTGCCGGCTGTGGGGGGACGTTGTGGAAATTGATTGAACCCCGTGATCCAGCTCTCATTCGTCTCAGTGTGAGACGCAGGTCACTTCCGGGTGGGTGGTGGCTGCCTACACTTGCCCCGCGCCGCGGCAGACCCACGCAGCCCTCGAGCAGCCGAACCAGGAGACCAGAGCGAGTGACCCCACAGCCCACCAGCACGTCACACCACCGCACGACGCCGAAGTCGAACTCGGACTCGGACTCCGAGGGGGCTCCGGCCTCGAGTTCGCCTGCAGGATCGGACTACCTACGTCTGAGCAATTGGCTCCAAGTATCCTGGTCGCGATCTCGACAGGCGTTGGGAGACGACGACCGTCCCGCCGCCGCGTATGTCGAGCGCATGGCCACCGACACGGTGCTCGAGCGTGCCGCCCGATCCGTACTGTCCGAGTTGACCGTCGCCATCGAAAATGAGCCGGTATCACTGATTCTCACCGATGTGAACGGCATCGTGCTCTCCCGCACCGGCGGCGACAGCGCCTTGTTCACCGCACTCGACCGAGTCGACCTCGCCCCGGGCTTTCGCTACGCGGAGACTCAGGTCGGCACCAATGGAATCGGCACCGCGCTCGAGGTCGGCCGACCTCTCCTCGTGGACGGAGACCAGCACTTCAGTGGTCCGCTGCGGTCCTTCTCCTGCGCGGGAGCGCCGGTGACGCACCCCATCACCGGGGCGATTCTCGGTGTCGTGGACCTGACCACCGCCGCGCAGAATTCCAACACCCTGTTGCTGTCCTTCGCTACACTCGCCGCAACCCGCCTTCGTGAGCGCATGCTCGACGACGCAACCGAACTGGACCGGGCGATCTTCAGTGCGTACCGGTCCGCATGCCGGCGCTCCAGCCGACCCGTCGTCGCTGTCGGTGACGAGGTCGTGATGATGAACTCGCTGACCCGGCAACAATTCGACTCACCAGACCAGATGGCGATTCTCGAACGCACCCGAGACATCGGCGGTGAAACGACACCGGTCACGATCCTCACCGAGCTGCCCAGCGGAACGGTCGCACGCCTGAGTTACGAGCCGACATTCACCGGTAGCCGGCTGGCAGGAGGCGTCGTTCGGATCACGAAACAGGTTGCTTCGCTGCGCCTTTCCACTTCGAAGGCGAATGTACCCACCCCGCCCGCGATTGCCGGTGCCAGCCCGCTCTGGCGGCACACGGTCCAGGCGGTCGTCGACGCCTGCCGGCGACAGGACTGGCTGGTCCTCGACGGAGAACCCGGCGTCGGCAAGACCGCCTTGATCCGAGCGGCGCACCAACTCGTACCGGACCGCGGACTCGCCGTCCTCGACGCCACCGCACTCGGCGACGACCTCCTCACCGAGGCCTCCGACGAACTCGACAGCGGATCCGACCTGGCAATACTGCACGCACACGTCCTGAACGACACTCATCTCGCCGCACTCGCGGACCTACTGCAGGGCCCCCAGGCGCAGGAGCCACCTCGCAGACCGTGGGTGGTGCTCACCCGGTATCCCCAGGACTCGACCGACACCACTCCACTGCTGCGCATGTTCCCCAAATCGATCACGGTGCCACCCCTGCGGCACCACCTGGACGATATTCCCGATCTTGTGCGCAGCCTGCTCGACACCCTGGGGGCCACCGGCCTCACCCTGTCTCCGGCCGCCTCGAATCAGCTCGCGCGTCTGGCGTGGCGCGGAAACGTCACCCAGCTGAAGAAGGCTCTCGAGGACACCTACCGGCGGCAACGGTCCGGTGTCGTCGAAATCGACACCCTGCCTCCCGCATGCCGTTCCACCACACGCCGAACGTTGACCAGGATGCAGGCGCTCGAGCGGGACGCGATCGTGGACGCGCTCGCGCTTCATGCCGGCGACAAGACCGCCGCTGCCGCCGCTATCGGCATGTCCCGAGCGACGATCTACCGCAAGATCCGCGAATTCGGCATCGTGCTCTGACCGACCGTACCCCTGGAATGTCAAATTGAGACATCGCTGCGCTCTCCGTCGAGGGATGCTCTCGCCGAACCACATTCACCCGCCCAGCCTCGGGTGTCAGACAGGAGAAATCGATGACCAACCCGAACGGACTCACCACAGTCGCCGGTGCGCCGGTACCCGACAACCAGAACAGCCTCACCGCCGGCGCACGCGGTCCGATGCTCCTGCAAGATGTTTGGCTTCTCGAGAAGCTCGCCCATTTCGACCGTGAAGTCATCCCCGAACGCCGCATGCACGCCAAAGGTTCGGCCGCGTTCGGCACCTTCCGCGTCACCCACGACATCACCGCACACACCAACGCCGCCGTATTTTCGGAGATCGGCAAGCAGAGCGAGGTCTTCCTGCGTTTCTCCACGGTCGCCGGCGAGCGCGGCGCCGCCGAGGCCGAACGCGACATCCGCGGATTCGCTGTCCGCTTCTACACCGAGCAAGGCAACTGGGACGTCGTCGGCAACAACACCCCCGTCTTCTTCTTCCGCGACCCCCTCAAGTTCCCCGACCTCAACCACGCGGTCAAGCGCGATCCGAAGACCAACCTCCGGTCGGCGGAGAACAACTGGGACTTCTGGACCAATCTCCCGGAGGCGCTGCACCAGATCACCATCGTGATGTCCGACCGCGGCATCCCCGACGGCTACCGGCACATGCACGGATTCGGTTCACACACCTTCTCGTTCGTCAACGAGGCCGGGGAACGCTCCTGGGTGAAGTTCCACTTCCGCACTCGGCAAGGCATCAAGAACCTCACTGACGAAGAGGCCGCCGTCGTCGTCGCCGGCGATCGCGAGTCGGCGCAGCGCGACCTCTTCAATGCAATCGAGGAGGGCAATTACCCGAAGTGGACCCTTTTCGTGCAGATCATGCCGGAAGCCGACGCCCAGACCTACCGCTACCATCCGTTCGACCTCACCAAGGTGTGGTCCAAGAAGGACTATCCCCTCATCGAGGTCGGGGAACTCGAGCTCGACCGCAACCCGGAGAACTACCACGCCGACGTCGAGCAGGCCGCGTTCTCCCCGGCGAACATCGTTCCCGGCATCGGCTTCTCCCCGGACCGCATGCTGCAGGGCCGGCTGTTCTCCTACGGCGACGCCGCCCGCTACCGGCTCGGCGTCAACCACCACCAGATTCCGGTCAACAGTCCCAGAGGGGCAACCCACGTCAATTCGTTCCACCGTGACGGCGTCATGCGCGTCGACGGCAACCAGGGCAGCGTCCCGAGCATCGAACCCAACTCACACGGCCGATTCGCCGACCAGCGGAGCTACGCCGAACCGCCACTCGAAGTCGGCGCGGTCGCCGACCGGTTCGACTACCGAGCAGACGACGACAACTACTTCGAACAGCCCGGCAACCTCTTCCGCGGCATGACTGCCGACCAGCAGACAGTGCTGTTCGAGAACACCGCCCGCGCCATCACCGGAGCGTCGGCTGCCGTCATCGAGCGCCACATCGCCAACTGCACCCAAGCCGACCCCGCCTACGGCGAAGGCGTGCGAAAGGCCTGTGAAGCCCTCGGCGCCTTGTAGTTCGCGACATCCCAGCCCGTGATCTGCGCGTCACCGCCAGATCACGGGTGGGGTCGCACCGGCCGACCAGCCGCTCCCGTCGTCGCGCCTATCGGACCGCGTTCGGCACCACACCCTCACCGGAGATCGGGCCCCGGCCGTCAGCGGGGCCCCGCGGCACCGTGAAGGTGGCGGCGACGCACAGAATCGCAATCGCGAAGCAGGCGATGGTGTACCAAAGATTTCCGATGGGATCGCCATTGCTCGTGACGCCGTCGACAGCGCCGAAGTAGCTGGGCAACGCGGTCACCCACAGAATGCCCATCACGGCGAGGTACACCACGCTGTAGACACGGACGAAATCGTTCGAATAGGCGGGTACGTCCGACGTCCCCCGCCGCAGCCGCGACCATTGCCGGACCAGGATCGGGATCGCGACGAACACGACGACCATCAGTTCGGCCGCGTAGAGAATTCCCCGGACCGTGGTGCTCTCCATTCCGAGGACCGTCGCCGGGATCGGGAGGATGAACGTGCCCGCCGATGCCAGGAGACCGATCACGATCGTGCGCCACACCAGCTCGAGCCCGGTGAAGTCCCGTCCCTTGTCGGCGTACCGCCCCACGAAGAACTGAACGCACAGGGCCAGCGACATCGGCCACAGGGCCGCGAACACCACCACGCTCGGTAGTGGGACCGAGTCGAACATGGGCTGGTTGACCGGGTTGGTGGTCGACCATTCCCACCATCTCAGCTGCGGTCCGAGCTGGTCGAAGATTTCGTAGAACGCGTGGTGCACGAAGCCCACGCAGACCGCGCCGACGAGTATCCCGTACTTCCGGAAGACGCCGAACATCCGGACAAGCTCGAAGGCGAGCGTGGCCATCAGCGGATAGATCGCGATGATGTACAGCGGCAACCGGCCCCACAGGAAGTCCACGGTGAACACGTTGTGCGCGAACATCGTGTCCACGTGCTCCTCGATTCCGAACGCCGCCGGAAAGTACAGCGGTGGCTCGATGACGAACAGGTACGCGGTGGCCCCGAACCAGAGCACCAGATTGGTCGGATCGCCGTTGCGGCGCCAGCGCAGGATCGCGAATACGAGCGCGAGCACCGACCCGAGCACGATGGTGAGCTCGAGGACCGGCAGGGTCCAGTTCTCCAGCGCGAACGGGCTGCGGACCTCGACGAGTCCGCCGGCCTCGGCGCACGAGAAGCCGAGCGCAGTCGAGAGTTGGTCGAAGGTGGGCGAGCAGAGATCGGCCATCAGTCGACCACCGCCGCGACGGGATCGGTCCGGCGTGTGCGCGACTCTGCGGTGTACCAGCGGGTGCAGTCGTAGCCTGCGTCGTATCGGGCGAACCACTCGCCGGCGAGCGCGGGCAGTTTTTCGTGCGTGGGGTCGTGCTTCGGCATCTGGCTACGGACGATGCCGGCGAGGGCGGTCAGCTGTTCGCCGCGCGGGAGGTCGTCGAACGCACGCGGCATGACGCCCTTGCTCAGGTAGGGTGCGAACACCGTGAGCAGTTTCTGCTTCGTCCGGTGCGTGGCGAACATTGACATCGAATCGACTTTCCGCTCCTTGATCGGCACGTGCTGGTTGAAGCCGGCGCAGGCGATCCGCATCACCTTCATCACGTGTGCGAAGATCGACGGAGCCATCCGCATCCGGTACAGCTCTTCCCCGACAAGGGAATTGAAGATGATCATCGCCGAACTTCGGTGTTCGACCTCCTCGACGAAGTGCCAGATGAACAGGGAGGCGACCCGGTCGTCTCCCGGCCGGAAGAGGGTGGCGTCGTTGTCGAGCATCAGTTTGAATACCGGCGTGAAGGTCGCCTCCAGGTCTGCGGTGTAGGCGAGTCGGTAGTTCAGAGTGGTCGCCTCGGTGAGGAGGTCGTACTCGCCGATCACCGCGTCGAGGGTGTTCTGGAGCCCCGGGTATCGCTTGATCAGGGCTTTGACGTGCTGGCGATGCGCGGTCGAGTGGTGACCCTCCTGACGCATGAACGCCATGGCCTCTTCTGCGATCTCAGGATCTGTCATCCGCGGTTTGGCCTGCATGATCGCCTTGACGATCATCTTCTCGAAGCCGACGGCCAGGAACGAGATCGCATTCGACATGCTCGACCAGGCCGGGTTGTCGGGGTTCCAGAGGAACGGGACGTCCTGTTCGTCGAACGCGAAATCCATCTTTCTGGGGTGCAGGTCGGTCATGTGGATACCTCGTCTCGTGCGGCATGAGTGGGCTGCAGCCTCTGGGTGGGTAGAGACCCAAGTGACTAATAACATACACACATCGAACTGATTGTATGATGACGTTTCGATGGTTCCCTGGAGACTGTCTGCGAAGCAGGCCTTCGAGTCGAAGGGTTATGCGTTCGCGGTAACCTCTGAATCCAGGTCGGGAGGTGCGCCGACAGCCCTTGCGCGACGTTCGGGCCCCGCGTTGTGAGAGGTAGGGAAAAGACAGTGGCTGGCAGGCGTGGGTGGGGTGGCAGTCCGCCTGAAAATGACGAAGAAGCGTCCCGGCGAATCGTCACCGCCGCAGTCGAGCTCATCAGCCGGAAAGATACGGCGATCAGCATCGCCGACGTTGCGGAATCCCTCGGCGTCATCCGTCAGACGGTGTACCGGTACTTTCCCAGCACCGACGCCCTCTTACGGGCCGCCGCCATCGCCGCTGTCGACGGATTCCTCGACCGCCTCGCAGCACACCTCGTGGGTATCGAGGATCCCGCAGAAGCTGTGGTCGAGGCCGTGATCTACACGCTCAACGAAGCGCCCCGCATACCACAGCTCGGCATCATGCTGTCCGGCTCTCACTCCCACACCGCGGGAATCACGTCCGATGAAGCCCTTTTGTTCGGAATGACGATGATCAGGCGCTTCGACGTCGACTGGGAGCGGCACGGCTACGATGAGCCGGCCCTGCGTGAGCTGGTCGAATATCAGCTGCGGACGATGCAGTCGTTCTTCATCTCGCCCGGAAGCCCGCCGCGTAGCCAGGACGAACTGCGTGCGTATCTGCGACGGTGGGTGGGATCGACGGTAACCGTCCCGCGCAGTCCGGCCTAGCACCAACGGGGATCTGCCGAAGGCTGGTCACGGTCGTATCTGGGTTGCGAGGTGGGGATGGTGTCGCCCGTGCAGGCTGGCTATTCGCCGCGAAGGACGGTGGTGCCCCTGCGGCTGTCCGCGGAGTCCTTCCCATTCGGGGAACGAGCCCGGACGGCGGCTGGTGAGGTGCCGGGTGTTGCTGGTGAGGTCGATCAGGCACCGGGCGGCGCCCTGCACGGAGAGGTGGTGCCGTCGTGCCACGTCGAGCAGTTCGTCGAAAGCCTGGGCATCGCTGTAGCCGCGGCTGGTGATCAGAACTGTCTTCGCGGCGGTCAGGAGTTCACGGTCGGACGGCCCGCGGCGCCGGTCGAGGAAGCTTCGGGTGGGTCGCGGGGGGTTCGGGGTATCGGATTTCAACATGTGGCATCGTCCTTTTGTCTACGAGATTCCCCCAGGTCGCGGTCTCGTAAACGTGCGTACCCGAGTGCTGTTTCGTGTGGGCTCGTCTAGGCCACGGTGATGACGACGTTGCCCCTCTTGTGTCCGGTGTCGACGTACCGATGCGCCTCGACGATGCGTTCCAGGGGATAGCTGCGGTCGATGACGACCCGCAATGTGTCCGCGTCGAGGAGCTGCTTGATGTACGCCAATGCGTCGTTCTTGCGGACGGACATACCGGTGACGACTTTCCTACCGCCTCGGAGCGACGTCCAGAGTGACAGCACGTAGTTGTTCAGCCCGGATGTGGGAACGTAGCATCCGTTCTCGGTGAGCGAGCCCTTGCACCGAGCGAACGAGTTCCTGCCCACCGTGTCGAAGACGACGTCATATGCTTCGGTGTTTTCGGTGAGGTCCTCTTTGGTGTAGTCGATGACCTTGTCGGCGCCCAGGGACTTCACCATCTCCATGTTGTGCGGACCGCACACGCCGGTGACCTCCGCGCCGAAGGACTTGGCGAGTTGCACCGCGTAGGTGCCGATGCTGCCGGAGGCGCCGTTGACCAGGACCTTCTGTCCGGTTTGCACGTTCGCCTTGTCCCGGAGGAAGAACAGTGCGGTGGTGGCGCCGTCGACGGCGGCGGCGGCCTCTTCGTAGGTCTTGTCGACCGGCTTGATTGCGAGCGAGGCGGTTTCCGGCAGGCACTTGTACTCGGCGTAGGCGCCGATATCGAAACCGGTGAACCCGAATACCTGATCGCCCGGCTGGAACCTGTGCACGCCCTTGCCGACGGCCTCGATCTCTCCGGCAAGCTCGAGGCCCAGGGTCCGCAGTTTCCTTCGTGGTTTTCGCAGCCCGAGGATGAAACGGCCCCAGAGCGGTTCGCCCCGCCGCATCTTGCATTCGGCTGTAGTCACCGTCGTCGCGTGGACTTTTATCAGGACTTCGCCGTCCTTGGGCGTCGGTTTCGGGACCTGCGCCAGTTCGAGTACGTCGGGTCCGCCGAACCGGGTGTGGATGATTGCCTTCATCGCGGACCTCCTCGGCGGCGTTCCAGGTCGTCGCGCCTCGAACAAGCTCACGGCCAAGCATAGTTCTCCGGCATCCTCGTCGTGGGGTTGTGCGGGCGGTCAGGGTGTCGACACCGCACACCTAGGGTGTGTTTTCGCGCACGGCGATCCGCGGGACTGTAGTGGCGTCGGTATGTCCGGCTCCCCCCTGTCCAGAAGGACCGAGCGTCCCGCCGTCAACCCAGCGGCGCAAGCACACTGGTTGGTGATTTGATGGAACACGCTGCGCGAGTGAACTACCGAGAGCATCGATCCGATCCGTTCCCGCTGTCCGCGGCGCAGCACGGGCTGTGGTTTGCGCAGCAGCTCGCCCCGGAGGTGCCGATCTGCATTGCGCAGTACGTCGACATCCGCGGGCCGCTGGACGTCGATCTGTTCCGCGAGGTAGCACTCGTCGCCGGCCACGAATACGAGTCCGTGTTCCTGCGTCTGGTCGACGTCGACGGTGAGCCGCACCAGGTGGTCGACCCACCGGCCGACGCGGCCATGGGAATCGTCGACTTCCGCGGTGCATCCGACCCGATGGCCGCCGCCGAGGCGTGGATGCAGGAGAACTTCACGGCACGAGTCGATTTCGAGCACGACTATCTGTGCGAATCGTCGCTGCTGCGGGTGGGTGACGAGCGGCACCTGTGGTACAGCAGGATCCACCACGTCGCCCTCGACGGATACGCGGCGATGACGATGGTCAATCGTGTCGCCGCCCTGTACACCGCGGCAGTCCAGGGCCTCGAGCTTCAACCGAACCGCGCAGCGGACCTGCACACCCTGCACCGCCTCGAAGAGGAGTACCGGGCATCCCACCGGTTCTCGTCCGACGGCGACTACTGGGCCGAACGTCTCCACACACGCACGAACGGCGCCTCCCTGACCGACGTCGAGGCTCCGCCTGCAGCCCACAGTCTCACCGTGCGCACGGCGCTGTCCGCCGATACCGTCACACGGCTCGAGGACACCGACGGCCGGCCGGGCGCGACGGCAGCGGCCGCGTTGATCGCCGCCTTCGCCTGCTATCTCTCGCGGCGGACGGGACGGCAGGACGTGCTCGTGGACATTCCGCTGTCCGCACGCACCACCGCTGTACTGCGCCGATCCGGCGGAATGCTCGCCAACGTCGCACCCCTGCGGGTGCAGGTCCGACCCGACGACACCGTCGGCGACCTCGTGACCCGGGTCCAGCACGAACTCATGGGAGCAATGCGGCACCAGCGCGGCAACGTCGAGGACATTCTGCGCGAGCTGGGCGTGTCCGCCGAGGCCCGCAGGATCTCGGGACCGATGATCAACGTGATGCTCTTCGATCAGGATCTCACCTTCGGGTCGCTGACCGGAGACTTCCGGATCCTCACCACCGGTCCCGTCCCGGACCTGTCCGTCAACGTGTACCGGAGCGGCACCCCGGCGTCGACGATTGTCGAGTTCGAGGCCAACCCGTACCGCTACCGCGACGACGACCTGCAGTCGCATCACGCCGGCGTCGTCGAATTGATCGACGAACTGCTCGCCGCCGACCCCGGCACTCCGCTTGCGGTGATCGGTGTGGCGGAGTTGGAGTGTTTGACGCCGGTGGTGGGTGAGGTGTCGGTGTCGGAGGTGACGTTGCCTGAGTTGTTGGCGGCGTCGGTGGTTGCGGATCCGGGTGCGGTTGCGGTGGTGTGTGAGGGCCGGAGTGTGACGTATCGGGAGTTGGATGAGGCGTCGAATCGGTTGGCGCGGGTGTTGCTCGAGGCGGGGGTGGGTGCGGAGTCGGTGGTGGCTGTGGCGGTGGCGCGGTCGGTCGAGTCGGTGTTGTCGGTGTGGGCGGTGGCGAAGACGGGGGCGGCGTTTTTGCCGGTGGATCCGCAGTATCCGGCGGGTCGTGTGGAGCACATGGTGGTGGATTCGGGTGTGGTTGTGGGGGTGACGCTTTCGCAGTTTCGGGATCGGTTGCCGGGTTCGGTGCGGTGGGTGGTGCTCGACGATGCGGTGACGGTGTCGCGGTTGTTGTCGGTGTCGGCGGGGGTGGTGACCGATGTGGATCGGGGTGCGTCGGTGCGGGTGGGTCAGGCTGCGTATGTGATTTATACGTCGGGGTCGACGGGTGTGCCGAAGGGTGTGGTGGTGACGCATCGGGGTTTGGCGAATGTGGTGGCTGCGCAGCGTTCGGGTTTCGGGGTGTGTGTGGGTGCTCGGGTGTTGCATTGTGCGTCACCGAGTTTCGATGCGTCGGTGTTCGAGTTGGTGTGGGCGTTGGGGTTGGGTGCGCGGTTGGTGGTGGTTCCTCCGACGGTTTACGGTGGGGAGGAGTTGGCGCGGATTTTGGTGGGGGAGTCGGTGACGCATGCGGTGTTGACGCCGACGGCGTTGTCGTCGGTTGATCCGGCTGCGGTGGGGGCGTTGGGTGCTTTGGTGGTGGCGGGTGAGGCGTGCCCGCCGGAGTTGGTTGCGCGGTGGGCTCCGGGTCGGCGGATGTTCAATGCGTATGGGCCGACGGAGGCGACGATCATGTCGAATGCGAGCGGTGGTTTGGTGGTGGGGGAGTCGGTCACGGTGGGTGGTCCGGTTCGTGGGTTCGGTGAATTGGTTCTGGATGGGCGGTTGCGGCCGGTGCCGTTCGGGGCGGCGGGGGAGTTGTATTTGTCGGGTCCGGCGCTGGCGCGGGGGTATCGGAATCGGTCGGGGTTGACGGCGGGGCGGTTTGTTGCGGATCCGTTCGGTGGGCCGGGGCAGCGGATGTATCGGACGGGGGATGTGGTGCGGTGGCGGCGGTCGGTGGGTGGGCCGGTGCTCGAGTATGTGGGTCGCTCGGATTTTCAGGTGAAGATTCGTGGTTTCCGGATCGAACTCGGCGAAATCGACGCAGCGCTGACCCGGCATCCCCGCGTCGCGTTCGCGGTGACCCTCGGCCGCACCGCCCCGTCCGGCGACACCGTCCTGGTGTCCTACGTCCTGCCGTCCGGTGACGGCGAACCCGACGTCGCCGAACTGACCGACCATGTGCGCGGCTTCGTGCCCGCCCACATGGTTCCCGCGACGATCGTGATCCTCGACGAGCTGCCCCTCACCCCGGTGGGCAAGCTGGACCGGCAGGGTCTGCCGACCCCGGATTTCGCGATCGTACGCACCGTGTTCCGTGCGTCGACCAATTCGGCCGAGCACACCGTGGCAGACGTCTTTGCCGAGGTGCTGGGACTCGACCGGGCGGGGCTGGACGACAACTTCTTCGACCTGGGCGGTAATTCGCTGAGCGCGACCCGCGCCGTCGCCCGCATCAACTCCGTCCTGGGTGTCGGCTTGGGGGTCCGGGAGCTGTTCGAGTCGCCCACGGTGGCGGGGCTCGCCGCCCGCGCCGCTGCCGCGGATCGCCGCACCGCGGCGCGTCCCGCCCTCACGGCGGGCCCGCGCCCCGACCGGGTGCCCCTCTCCCTCGCACAGCAGCGGATGTGGATCGTCAACCAGGTCGACACGACCTCGCCCGCCTACAACGTTCCGATCGCGCTGCGCCTGACCGGGGAACTCGACATCGACGCTCTGCGCGCCGCGTTCGGCGACGTCGTCGAACGGCACGAGCCGCTCCGCACCGTCTATCCGGGGTCCGCTGACGGCCCGCATCAGGTGGTGCTGCCCGCGGATCGGGTGACCGTCGACCTCACCCCGGTCACCGTGTCCGACGAGGCTGCGATGCGCACCGAGCTGGTGACTCTGGCGTCGGCGGAATTCAACGTGAGTCGCGACGTCCCGATGCGCATCGCGGTACTGCGGATCGGTCCGGATCAGCACGTGGTGGTCCTGGTGCTTCACCATATCGCGGCGGACGGCTCGTCGATGGCGCCGCTCGCCCGCGACGTGATGGTCGCGTACACCGCGCGTACGCACGGACGCCCGCCCGGATGGGCGCCGATGCCGGTGCAGTACGCGGACTTCGCGCTGTGGCAACGCCGCACCCTGGGCAGCGACACCGACCCGGACTCGCCGATCTCGGCGCAGCTGGACTACTGGCGCCGGACCCTCGACGGGATGCCCGAGCTGCTCGAGCTGCCGACCGACCGCCGGCGTCCGCTGCAGCGGTCCTCACACGGCGCCACCGTGGCGTTCGCGATCGGAGCGGACCTTCACAAGAAGCTGTCCGACCTCGCCCGGGGTCACGATTCGACGCTGTTCATGGTCGCGCACGCCGCACTCGCCGTCCTGCTCGGCCGGCTGAGCGGCGAGACGGACCTCGCGGTGGGCACGCCCGTCGCCGGTCGCGGCGACGCGGCACTGGACGAGATGGTCGGCATGTTCGTCAACACCGTGGTGCTGCGGACCCGCGTCGCACCCGAGCGCTCCTTCACCGATCTGATGGCGCACGTCCGCGAGACCGATCTCGGGGCGTTCGGGCACGCGGAGGTGCCGTTCGACCGGGTGGTGCAGGCGGTCGACCCGGTGCGGTCGACCGCGCACACCCCGCTGTTCCAGGTGCTGCTCGAGTTCCAGAACACCGAGGAGGGCCGCCTCGAACTGCCCGAACTGACCGTCGAGGTCGTCGACGCCGGTGTAGAGGTCGCCAAATGCGACCTCTACCTGACCCTGAGCGAGAACGTCGACGCAGCCGGCGAACCTGCCGGAATGTCTGCGGCATTCGGTTTCGCCACCGACATCCTGGACGCGAGCACCGTGCGCGGTTTCGCAGACCAGTTCGTCCGCATCCTCGACGCGGTCACGGCGTCGCCGGACCGCCCGATCGGTGACATCGCCGTGATCGGTGTGGCGGAATTGGAGTGTTTGACGCCGGTGGTGGGTGAGGTGTCGGTGTCGGAGGTGACGTTGCCTGAGTTGTTGGCGGCGTCGGTGGTTGCGGATCCGGGTGCGGTTGCGGTGGTGTGTGAGGGTCGGAGTGTGACGTATCGGGAGTTGGATGAGGCGTCGAATCGGTTGGCGCGGGTGTTGGTCGAGGCGGGGGTGGGTGCGGAGTCGGTGGTGGCTGTGGCGGTGGCGCGGTCGGTCGAGTCGGTGTTGTCGGTGTGGGCGGTGGCGAAGACGGGGGCGGCGTTTTTGCCGGTGGATCCGCAGTATCCGGCGGGTCGTGTGGAGCACATGGTGGTGGATTCGGGTGTGGTTGTGGGGGTGACGCTTTCGCAGTTTCGGGATCGGTTGCCGGGTTCGGTGCGGTGGGTGGTGCTCGACGATGCGGTGACGGTGTCGCGGTTGTTGTCGGTGTCGGCGGGGGTGGTGACCGATGTGGATCGGGGTGCGTCGGTGCGGGTGGGTCAGGCTGCGTATGTGATTTATACGTCGGGGTCGACGGGTGTGCCGAAGGGTGTGGTGGTGACGCATCGGGGTTTGGCGAATGTGGTGGCTGCGCAGCGTTCGGGTTTCGGGGTGTGTGTGGGTGCTCGGGTGTTGCATTGTGCGTCACCGAGTTTCGATGCGTCGGTGTTCGAGTTGGTGTGGGCGTTGGGGTTGGGTGCGCGGTTGGTGGTGGTTCCTCCGACGGTTTACGGTGGGGAGGAGTTGGCGCGGATTTTGGTGGGGGAGTCGGTGACGCATGCGGTGTTGACGCCGACGGCGTTGTCGTCGGTTGATCCGGCTGCGGTGGGGGCGTTGGGTGCTTTGGTGGTGGCGGGTGAGGCGTGCCCGCCGGAGTTGGTTGCGCGGTGGGCTCCGGGTCGGCGGATGTTCAATGCGTATGGGCCGACGGAGGCGACGATCATGTCGAATGCGAGCGGTGGTTTGGTGGTGGGGGAGTCGGTCACGGTGGGTGGTCCGGTTCGTGGGTTCGGTGAATTGGTTCTGGATGGGCGGTTGCGGCCGGTGCCGTTCGGGGCGGCGGGGGAGTTGTATTTGTCGGGTCCGGCGCTGGCGCGGGGGTATCGGAATCGGTCGGGGTTGACGGCGGGGCGGTTTGTTGCGGATCCGTTCGGTGGGCCGGGGCAGCGGATGTATCGGACGGGGGATGTGGTGCGGTGGCGGCGGTCGGTGGGTGGGCCGGTGCTCGAGTATGTGGGTCGCTCGGATTTTCAGGTGAAGATTCGTGGTTTCCGGATCGAACTCGGCGAAATCGAATCGGCTCTTCTCGGATACCCCGGTATCGATCGTGCCGTCGTGAACACCAGCGGCGACCGGCTGGCCGGCTACGTCGTCCCCGCTGCGGGTTCGCTACTCGACACCTCCGCGGTCCTGGCGCACGCCCGCGCGCGGTTGGCCCCGCACATGGTCCCCGCGACCGTGACCGTGCTCGACGCCGTGCCGGTCACCGCGAACGGGAAACTCGACCGCGCCGCCCTGCCGGAGCCCGACTTCACCGCGGTGCGCGCCGCGTACCGGGCACCGCGCAACGCGACCGAGGAAGTAGTGGCCGCCGCGTTCGCCGAGGGGCTCGGACTCGACCGGGTCGGCCTCGACGACAACTACTTCACGCTCGGCGGCACGTCGCTCACCGCGACGAGCGTGATCGCGCGGATTGCCGAATCGTCCGCGCGCGCCGTGCCGGTGCAGTGGATCTTCACCCATCCGACGCCGGAAGCCCTGGCGCACATGATCGCTACGGCGCCAGTGGACTCCTGGGCGGAGGATGCCGCCGACCGGTCGCTCGACGTCCTGCTGCCGCTGCGTACCACCGGAACCGGCAACCCGGTGTTCTGCATCCACCCCGCGATCGGGTTGGCCTGGTGCTTCACCGGACTGGTGCAGTATCTCGGCGACCGTCCGGTGTACGGGCTGCAAGCCCCGGCGCTGACCGACCCGGACGTGCGTGTCGACTCCTTGGAGGATCTCGCCGCCCGGTATGTCCAACGGATCCGCTCGGTGCAACCGGACGGTCCGTATCACCTGGTCGGCTACTCGGTCGGCGGTCAGATCGCCCATGAGATGGCGGTGCAGCTCACGGGTGTCGGCGAGGAGGTGGCCACCCTCGCGATGCTCGACACACACCTGGCCGAAGGATTCGGTCACACGACGGAGAAGCCCACCGTGGCAGCACTTCTGGCGGAGCTCGGCGCGGTGGTCCCGGGTAACGAGAATGCGGCGGCGACCACGGATCGTGCCGTGGAAGTATTGCGTCGCACCGGCGGACTGTTCGCTGGTGTGACCGTGGACGACCTCGACTCCGTCCACCGGGTGTTCACCCAGACGGTCGACCTCGCCCTCGCGCACCGCCCGTCCACACCGAGCGGTCTCGATCTGTTGTACTTCGGTGCGGCAGATTCTGTGGATGCATCCACCGGCGTCTCCGCGTGGAGGCCGCACATCAGCGGCGAGATCCTCGAACACGCCGTTCCCGTAACGCACCAGCAGATGACGAGTCCGGAAGCGCTCGCCGGCATCGGCCCCGTCCTCGCACAGCACGTTGCGCTCGCGGACCGCCGGCTCGCCCGGTCCTAGGCGCTCACGCCCGGCCGGCGCGCCGGGTGATGAATTCCGTGAGTTACGCGTTCGATTCGCTTGTTGCCGGCGGATTCCGCTACTCGTCGGTTGGGAGCATCGACCACGGCTGTCGGCGCACCTGCCGACCATCGGGGTGGTGTGTTCTCATGCTCTCCACGACACTCGCCCTCCTGACAGTTCCTCGTCGACACGCGCACCGACGTGAGCGCCGAGGACCTGCGGTGTGCGGGCGCGAACTCCCACCGGCACCTGTCACCGGGCACCGTCGCTTCCGTCACGGTGGGGGTCGTCATCTTCGTCGACGGGAAGCGCTTCGTCTGCCACCTCGATGGCGGAGCCGCGCCGGTACCGGCGAGTCCTCCGGTACGACAGCAATTCTCCATCGAGGTCCAGCACCACCTCGTAGAGTGCGAGCATGTCCGCTGACGGGGGTATGTGCCGGTCGTCGACCACCTCCACTTCCACCGACCAGCCCTCCTCGGTCGGCAGCACCGCCGTCGCGTTCTCCGATTCCTTTCCGATCACATCTGCGATGTCACGCCACGCGGCCGCAGCGGCCGCCGCCGCCGACACGGGGCGGGGGATGTTCGTCGGCCATCCCAACCATCTCCTTCCCCTCCGGAGCGTCCGGTGTGAGCTGGGCATATACAAATTCTTCTCTGATTGGTGGCCGGACACCAGGGGCGTGGGCGCCGGCCGGCAGCGAACCGACCGTTGGTGCAAGTGCCGGAGCGTGCAGATGCCCGGCCCTGCTCAATGTTGGTCGTCGAAGTACGACCCGCGCTTGCGTGCCGAGGCGATTGCAGCACCATTGCCCCTACACACAGGGTGCTCTCTTCTGACATCCTCCGGATCGAGGACACCGCGACCAATTGAGTTCCGGCCTCCGGCCATCCGGAGTAACAAGACGGTCGGGTGTTCGCGATCGGCCCTCGGTGGGAGGCGCCGGCTCGCCGGCTGCAGGGAGTGAACGACCATGGCTCAGGGCAGCGGTTACAAGTCGCTCGACGGGAATCAGCGGGTGGAGTTCGAGGTGGGCCGGGGAGTCGATTTGCCCGCGAAATGGGCCGGCTTCATCGAACAAGAATGCACCGTCGGGGCTCTGGCGATGCCTGAGGTAGGAGGCCCGAGCGACACACCGTCCCCGGCGCATACAACGGAGCCTCCGACGTGATGAGCCCGATGGCGGAAGACAATGACGGACCGATTCATCGCTGGACGCCCCTCGACGTCCGGATCGAGGCGGTGGAACGTTTCGCGGACTGTACCGAACATGTGCTCACTGTCGGCGACCTGCAGTGGGCTGACGTGGCGAGGATTCCGGCTGTTGGCCGTCAACAGTTCCCTTCGTCGCCAGCAGGAAAGCATTCGAGCCGCCATTTTGCTCAGTCGACGCGACGTGGGTCATCTGGGCGTGGCATTTGTGCGCGCGGCTCTCCAGGACCTGACGTATCTCGGGTTCTTCGCGTCGCTCGACCTGGAGGAGTCCCAGGAGTTGTTCGTGTCGGTGGGCAGCTTCGACTCCCTGAGAGCACTGCTTGCGCATCAAAACTATATCGGGGACAAGGAGATGGCACGGCTCTGGTATCCAAATACTTCCTCGAGTGGGCAGTTGCCAGGAGCGAGGAGACCAGAGCTGTGCTGACGGTGCTGAAGAAGCAGTACGGGTGGTCGGATGGCATCGTACGACGGGGGTGTGGGTCGCAGACCGTGTCGGCCAACGCGAGCTGTATGACTATCTGTACGCAGCGTCGAGCCGGGCAGTGCACTTTTCAGTCAGTGAGATCATGCGTCGTGGCTGGGTAGAACCGACCGGAATGCTGGTCACGGACAAGCGTGCGTTTCGAGAGCACCTCACCTCCTTCGCTCTCGACTGGTTGTGGCGGCTGTACGTCGAAACCTGGCGGATCGCTGTGCCGATGCTGGACAGGCCGGAATCAGCAGCGACGAATCCCTCGGGTTCCCGCGGGCGGATCCGCCATCGGATCGATGCGCCGAGATGTCCGTGTAGCCGTCGTAGCGTGCCCAGGTCACGGCGAAGGTGAGGATCTCTGTTTGATATCCGGTCATGTCGATGCCCGTTCTCAGAGGTGTCCTTCCACGAATTGGGCAACACCGTTGCCGAAGGACCAGTCGTCGCGTGTGTTTTCGAGCACCGATACGATGACATCGGTTGGCGCCAAACCGGTCTCGTCGTGCAGGCGATCAGCCAGTGCCCGATACGTGGCCTTCTTCTGCTCCTGGCTGCGGCCCTGATTGGGCCACCTGCACGACCACGATGTCGTCGGTTCGCTCGAACCCCAGCCCGGTGTCCTCGGCAATAATCTGACCCGGCTTGTGCTCGGAGATGATCTGGTAGCGGTCTCGGTCCGGTGCTGCGAAGTGCTCGAGCATCACGCCCTGCACTACATCCGCGAGGTGACGAAGCTGTTCAGGAGTACGCCTGTTCTCGATGACGTGGATGTGAACGAGAGGCATGACGTGCTCCTTGATGGTGTGATGGGTGATCGTGCGGTTGGGGGCCTGTACGGGGTGCGGTCCGAGATCCGCACCCCGCACAGGTGATTGGTGGGTTTCCGTCTACGAAAGCCTCATGGAAAAGGGCTAGTTGTTCTGGGGGAATCCGAGGTTGATGCCGCCGTGGCTGGGGTCGAGCCAGCGGGTGGTGACAACCTTGCCGCGGGTAAAGAAGTGGACGCCTTCGGTGCCGTGCGCGTGGGTGTCGCCGAAGAGGGAGTTCTTCCAGCCGCCGAAGGAGTCCGAGGAGGTCCGATCCGGCAAGCCGCCGCATGTAAGGATGCGTTCATGGGTACTGAGGATCACGACGCCCCTGCAGGTGACAGTCGACCGACGGCTGATGATGGGCCGTTCACGTTGACGGTCGACGGTGAGGTTTTCACCGTGAGACTCCGCCCAGGCGAACCAGGCGCCTGCGACTATGACTGGGTATCCGGACCGAACAAGGGGTACGGTTTCTCCAGCTTTCAACGCGTAGCGTTTTCGAGCATTCAGGATCGAGCGAACACTCCCTCTACGCTGCAGCCGAACACAATTGACGAGCATCGCGAGTCGATCCGCGATTTCCTCGGTCAGATCAATCCCGAGACCGGCTACATCGGCGACTGAGACTCCGCCGCGAGGCACAGAGGTCCTTGGAATGAGACGGTCGCCGTAGTTCGTGAAGACAACCCAGGACGTCCCGTTCGATGGGATGCTCGTTCAGTCCGCATGTACAGATGCGCCGGAACTTTCTTAGGTCCAGTCGCGGCACTAGTGGGGGATCGTATTGGCGCAGCTTGACGTAATACGACGCTTCTGTCACAACGAATTCGGGCAGGATCTGCTCATCCGCTCCGCCACAGGGCTGCCACGTCTGTGCGAACTTCAGCGTCGTCTCGTCATCGGCAGCATTCACGCCGTCGTCGTGCGTGTCGCGCCGGTGTTCTGTTTGTGCCGCGGGCATTACACGGTGTTGACTCCGACGCGTCCGCCGTCGACGTCGAGGACTGTCCCGTGTACGAAGCGGGCGTCGTCGGAGGCGAGGTAGAGCACGGCGTCGGCGATGTCTTCGGCGGTGCCGGGCCGGCCGGCGGGTGTGGAGTGCATCAGGGTGTCGGCCGGGGAGTCGGCGTCGGGTCCGGCGGGGCGGATGACGCCGGGGGAGACGGCGTTGACGCGCAGGCCCCGTGGGCCGAATTCGGCGGCCCAGGATCGGGTCAGGCTCTCGATCGCGGCCTTGGACGAGGCGTAGACGGGGCCGTGTGGGATTCCGAGGCGGGCCACCCACGAGCCGAGGTTGATTACGACGCCGCCACCGCTCTCGGTCATGTGTGGGGCCAGGGCTTGCACCAGGAAGATGGGTGCCTTGACGTTCACGGCGTAGATGCGGTCCACGATGTCGTCGTCGACGGTCATCGTGCCGGAGGCCGGGAAGATGCCCGCGTTGTTGACCAGGATGTCGAGGTTCCCGCCGGTCAGGCGCAGCACCTGCTCGGCGAGGGCGTGGCTGGTGGCGGAGGTGCCGTCGAGGTCGGCAGCGAGGAAGTCCGCGCGGCCTACCGTCGCCTGGATCGCGGCGATGGTCTCGTCCCCGCGTGCCGCGTCGCGACCGGAGACGATCACGTGGGCGCCCTCGGCGGCGAAGGCGACGGCGATTGCGCGCCCGATGTTGGAGGTCGATCCGGTGACGAGGGCGGTGCGACCCTGCAGTCGGTTGCCGGTGAAGTGATTGGTCATGTCCCGACCGTAGGACCTATTTTTTGGACCCACAAGTCCAGAAAGTGGGGTGTGATCGCTGTCAATGGAGTAGTAGAGGGTTTGCCGGTCCAGAATTGCGTTACCGTCGGCATATGCCGATCACTGCGAAGGGGCTCGCGACCAGACAGCGCATCGTCGAGGGTGCCGCGACTCATCTTCGGGGTGGTGAGCCCGGTCAGGTCACGCTCGACGACATCCGCGCGATCACCGGAACCAGCAAGGGGCAGCTGTTCCACTACTTTCCGGGCGGCAAGGACGAACTGCTGCTCGCCGTCGCCGTCTACGAGGCGGGCCGGGTTCTCGACGATCAGCAACCGCACCTCGGCGCGCTGACGTCGTGGGCGGCGTGGCTGAGGTGGCGGGATGCGTTGGTCACCCGCTACCGCGCTCAGGGAGCGCATTGTCCGCTCGGGTCGCTGCTGGCCCAGGCGGGCGGAACGCCGGGGGCCTACGAAGTGGTCCGAACACTGCTGGCACAGTGGCGGACCCACGTCGTGGCCGGGATCGAGGCGATGCAGGCGGCAGGGCAGATCCGGGCGGAACTGGATGCGCCGCGCACCGCGTCCGCGTTCATCGCGGGAATTCAGGGTGGGGTGCAGGTCCTGCGGTCGACGGGCAGTGTCGAGGATCTCGAAGCCGTCCTCGACACTCTGATCGACTACCTTCGGGGCCCGGGATCGCCCGGCGCTACCTGCTGATCGGCTGGGTTTGCTCAACTGCTGGGCCGCGTGTCCCCTGTGCCGAGCGGGACAGTTTGTGAGTAGGGCTATTTCTGAATAGTATTGCTTTTCAGTGACTTTGGGTGTTCGTGCCTACCGTGGACCGGTGAGTTTGGAAGCGGGTGCGGTTCGAGGTGATCTTGGCCGGTGAGGGACGCTACCGTCGCCCGGCTGGAAGCATCGGCGGCGGATGATCATCGAGCTGCGGGACGTCACTGAAGACTGAGGGGGTCGAGAAGTCCCGCAGCCGATGCCTGCTCTCGGGAGGGGACTGTTCACCGACGACAAGGACCACCCGAGCAGGTCGTGCACCCGGATATCATGCTCGGGCGTGCAGCCTTCCGACCGGTCGACGACGAGCTCGAACCAGAGGAGACGCCGAAGCAACGCGCCCGCCGGGAGCTGAAGAAACGGATGACCGCCGAGCGGCTGTCGAGACAGAAAACCGGAGGCACCAACCCAGAGAAGCGGTGCACGCCTCCGGCTCATCCTGTGCATCCGCGGGGTCGCCGACTCCAGCCCACCCTTGCCCACGCACTAGACAGTCTGCTTGTTCGAGCGTCCCCGGCACTGCGATCAAAGGATCGGGGGACGTGTCATCACCCCTGGTGAAAACCACACTCCGTAGTGGTCGGAGCTGCGGTCAGGAACGGGCGCACCTCGAGCCATTCGTGGATCGGTTTCCCACCCGCCCCCGGGGCCGCGGACAACTCGCCGGCCAGTTGGAGCGCCCGCTCATGGCTCTCGACGTCGATCACCATCCAGCCGGCGATCAGGTCCTTGGTCTCCGCGAACGGGCCGTCGGTGACCGGCGGTCGCCCCTCACCGTCGTAGCGGGCGAACGTGCCCTCCGCGGAGAGTGCCTGGCTGTCGACGAACTCGCCGGTGCTCTCGAGCCGGGCGGCGAAGTCGTTCATGTACTGCACGTGGGCCGAGATTTCCTCCGGCGTCCATTGGTCCATGGGCACGTCGTTGGTCGATGCGGGCGCGCCACGGTAGTGCTCGAGCAGTAGGTACTTGGCCATCATGTTCTCCTTGGTGCGGTGCGGCCCATTCTGGCCGTGTTCACTCCGGGGACGAAGCGACGCGCGGGTTCTCGACATCCCACGGCGACATTTCCTGACCATCTTCTCTGTCGGGCCACAATCCGGCTAGGGGTGGGCGTCTCGTCCAGTCCGGTGATGATGGCCTCTAGTCTCGGGTCGGGTTGGCGTGATGGTTGACCCACCGTGCCTGTCGGTGGTCCCAGTAGCGGGTGCGATCGTGGGGGTGGGCGCGACCATTGGACGGTGAAGCGGGGGTAGCTGTTCCCGTCGTGGTTTTACTGTGTGATCCTGCGTCGGCGTCGAGAGAACCACCGGCAGTCGGATGCCCGATGGAAGGGCTACGGTGGGGCCGCCTGTGGGCCCGTAGAACCACGTCGTGGGTGTGGTGTGCTCCCGCGCCGCCACTGATCGAACGCTCCCGCACCTCGTTGACGTCGATGTGCCAGCTGTCATCGAGTAGCGCCGCCACATCACCGGGTGTGACCCAATCATCGGGATCGAAGCCGTGCTCGCGCGCCGCATCCGCGTCGCGGACGTCGTGGTGCACAACCAGCAAGATGCCGCCCGGTGCGACGGCGGAGACCAGCGCGCGTTCGGCAGCACGGTCGGGGGTACCGCGCAAGGCGGGGTACTGGGCGGAGACCAGGTCGAAACCACCCGCGGGCAAGTCGGCATCGAGCAGTCCGCTCAGCACCCAGGTGATGTCCACGACTTCCCCGTCGGCGTGGGCCTTTGCTCGGTCGAGGGCGACCTGGGAGATGTCCAGCGCGGTGACGGCCCATCCCTGGCGGGCGAGCCAGAGCGCGTCGGCGCCTTCACCGCAGCCGACGTCCAGGGCGCGTCCCGGCCGTGCGCCTGTCATCTCGTCAACTAGGGCGCCGTTGGGTTCTCCGCTCCACACGCGATCCCGCTCGGTGTAACGCGCATCCCACTCGTCCGCCTCACGTGATGTCGTCTTGACCTCGGTGACCTCGCCCGCTATTTCCATACCCATACAGTGCAATAACACCGACGTTTTCGGCGAGAGTTCTTGCCGGACCGGCAAGAATTGGTCTGGATTGGGTTCTACTGCGATCCTGACACGCACAGTGTCATGCGGGTTGGGGCCTGCTCGATGTCGAGATAGTCGTCGATGAGAAGTGCCAGACATTCCGGCGGACCCGCGACAAGCGGCGAACGCCACGTACACGGACACGGGATTTCCTCGAAACTCGAGGAACAGTCCGGACAGTCCCACTAGAAGGCGGCCGCCCCGTTCACCGCCCTCGAGGCTCACGAGATGATCGACGAGACCATCGCCTCTCACACGCTCGACGGCTACCGGCACCTCCCGATCGTCGCCCGGGAAGCGCCGGCCCGCTTCCTCGTCCGGGTCGGCGACATCGTCGCCGCCTCACCCCGAGATCAGCGAACTCGACGCGACCTCAACCCCGTGATCGCATCGGACACCGTCATCGTGCTCGTGGACGTGCGAATCATCCTGTCCAAGAAACACCCTGGAGACCACACAAAGCTTCGTCAAGGACGGACATTCCCGGCGGCGGAGGGGCGTGGCTGCTGCCGCGGCCGTCGGACTGGCCCGGGCCAGCGAGATGGCGTTCACCGGGGAGGCGATCGACGCCGCAACCGCCCGGAACTGGGCGCCACCCGGTGGCTCGACACAGCTTGCTAGGGCCGCTTGCCGTACCCGAGCGCCTCGACGATCTTCCCGTCCCGGACGCGCATGAGATTCACGCCCCGATAGTTCTCGGTGCCGGTGATCCTCCAGCGGATGACGGCTCGGTCGCCGTCTATGTCGACGTGCTCGACCGTGAACCCGATGGCGGGGTCGGAGGCCAATCCCTGCCAGCCCGCGAGGCATTCGTCGTAACCCGTCCATCGGTTGCCGTCGGGCTCCGGGCCGGTGCCCTCCATCAAGCAGTCGGGGGCGATGAGGTCGACGAGCTTGTCGGGTGCCCGTTCGAGGAACGCGGCGTTGTATTGATCGATGACTGCTGCTGTGTCGGTCATGGCCGTATCGTCTGCCGCGGAGTCACTGCTAGCAACTCCCTGGAAGGAATGGCATCGACCCCCGGGGTGCGCGAAGATTGATCGGTGATGACGCGGTTCCCGAGTGAGTTCCGGCGTTGGCGCACGGCCCGCCGGATGAGCCAGCTGGATCTCGCGCTTCGGGCGGGCACCACCCAGCGGCACGTGAGCTTCGTCGAACAGGGCCGCTCCCGCCCGGGTCGGGGCATGGTGTTGCGCCTGGCGGAGTCGATGGAGCTCACGCTACGGGAGCGCAACGAGCTGCTCCTCGCTGCCGGCTTCGCCCCGGCGTTCCCGGAGTCACCGCTCGACGACGAGGCGCTCCGCCCAGTTCAACAGGCGCTGGAGACGATTCTCGACGGTCATCTCCCGTACCCGGTGATGGTCGTGCGGCCGCACGGCATCCTCGTCGTCGCCAACCGGGCGTTCGAGGTGTTCCACGAAGGCGTCGACCCCGCGCTGCTCGCACCACCGGTCAACGTGTTCCGCCTGGCCCTGCACCCCGATGGGAATGCGCCCCGGGTGCGCAACCTGCCGGAGCGGGGCCGGCACATCACCGAGCACCTGCGGGCTCAGCTGGCGCAGAGCCCCGACCCGGCGTTGGAGGCGCTTCTCGCCGAGCTCGAGTCCTACCTTCCGCCACTGCCCGAGGAGGCCGACGTGCTCGGCTTCGCGGTGCCGCTGGAGCTGGGCTCGGCCGATGGCGACCTCCGGCTCATCACAACGCTCACGTCGTTCGCGACCGCCTCCGACGTGACGCTCGCCGAGCTGCACCCCCGAGAAGTTCCTCATGCCCCGCCCCTCCGACATGCGGTACCGGTGGGTCTGCGTACGGCTCGATGCCCTCGACGTCGAGGAGCTGCGCGAGCTGCTCGTCGACGCGTGGCGGATGTGCGTGCCGAAGAAGGTGGCTGCCGCCTACGAAAGTTGACCGATGCCCTGCTCCGAATGACATGGCCGACGTCGGGGTCGTCCCGAATGAGAGATTGCCGTTCTCCCATGTGCGCGGGCGAAGTTGTACTGGGTGCGCTGGGCGGGCCTCGTCAACGTAACTGCGCCGTGAGTCGGGATGATCGTCGGATGGTTGTGGGGGACGGGACGCGGGTGGATGCGACGCGCTGCACAAACTCGGCACCATCGCTCTCGCGCTGGCCTTTTCCGAGGGCGGGCGCGGCATTCCCCCAACCGCATCTCGTACGACCGCCTGGTTGCGGATGAACGCCAGTCCCCACACGGCGGTCGTCACCCGAAGTTCCGCAACGATGCGGTGTGTTCAGTCGTTGGTGGGTCTGGTCCCGAGGTGCTGTGGGCCTATTGGGGGTGGTGGGGTAGCGCTTGATCGGGAGCGGGGGTGAGGTGTGTGGTCGCCCAGGTTGCGAGCAGGGTCATGGCGTCGGCCGACGGGCTTCCGGGTTCGGGGCTGTAGATGGTGAGGACCAGGCCGGGGTCGGCAGGTAGTGGCATTGTTTCGTAGCCGACTTCGATGTCGCCGACGAGGGGGTGGTGGAAGGTCTTGGTGCCGGTGTAGTGCAGGCGCACATTGTGTTTGGCCCACCGGGTCCTGAATTCGTCGCTGCGGGTGGACAGTTCGCCGACCAGGTCGGAGATGCCGCGGTCATAGGGGTCGCGGCCGGCGTCGGTGCGCAGGAGGTTGACCGCGCTGTCGGCCATCTGGTCCCAGTCGGGATAGAACTCGTGGGCGCGGGGGTCGAGGAAGCAGAACCGGACGAAGTTGACCGGCTTGCTGGGGTCGGGGTGCAGCGGATCGGGGTAGAGCGGGCCGTAGAACGCGTAGGCCAGTTGGTTGCCGCATACGAAATCGTGCCGGGCGTTACGCACGAACGCCGGCACCGTCATGGCGTCGCACAGGCGCTGCACCATCGGCCGAATGGTTTTGGTGCGGCGGGGCCTGCTTCGCTGCGGGCCGGTGGTGACGGCACGGTGCAGGTCGACCAGGTGGGAGCGTTCCGCTTCGTCGAGTTCGAGCGCGCGGGCGATGGCGTCGAGCACGGATTCGGAGACACCGGTGACTTTGCCGCGTTCGATCTGGGTGTAGTAGTCGACCGAGAGCCCGGCGAGCGTGGCGACTTCTTGGCGGCGGAGACCGGGGACGCGGCGTTTGGCGGCGTCATAGACCGGAAGCCCGACCTGGTCGGGGGTGATCTTGGCCCGCCGTGACGCCAGGAACTGGCCGATCTCGGCCGCTCGGTTGGTGGACTCCATAGAAGTGAGGGTACGACCCGGCCGTCGGCGGCTGCCAGGTTCTGCGAGGGGGGTGCTGTCGGCACCCCTGTCATCGTCGCCTCCCACGGGGGCTCTTTGCGGCGTTGCATGAGTGTCGGACATCGAGGCACCCGAATCGCCTCGATGGACAGCGATCCCGAAACGAAGAGGTGATGATGAAGCAGCGAGACCGGACGACGCCGACCCCTCGGCTGCCCGGACTGGTGTACGTGATCGGTGCGGGCATCTTCCTGATGGGCACCACCGAGTTCATGATCGCAGGCTTGCTGCCCGAGGCCGCCGCTGATCTCGGTGTGGATGTCGCGCAAGCCGGGTTGCTGGTCACCGCCTTCGCGGTCGGCATGATCGTCGGACCGCCGGTGATGGCGCTGGCCACCCTACGGCTGCCCGCGCGGGCCACCCTGGTATGCGCGCTGGCCGTGTTCGCCGCTGGGCACGTCGTCGCCGCGGTGAGCGACTCGTTTCACAGTAGTGACCGCCTCACGGGTGGTGACCGCGCTGGCCACCGGCACGTTCTGGGCGGTCGGTGCGGTCGTTGCCACCACGGTCGCCGGACCCGGGGCGAGCGCGCGAGCACTGGCGGTGATGTCGGGCGGACTGAGCTTGGCCGTGGTTGCCGGGGTGCCGTTGGGCACTTTCACCGGCCAGGCCACCGGGTGGCGAGGCCCGTTCTGGATGCTGGCCGGATTGTCGCTGTTCGCGATCGGAGCTGTGCTGCGGTTCGTGCCGGCCGCTGTCGGCGGCCACCGGGCAGAGGTCTCGGTTCGCGCCGAACTTTCGGTGATTCGGCCGTGGCGGGTGTGGGTTGCGTTGGGTGCGATCGTGCTCGCCCAGGCCGGGTTCCTCGGCGCCTACAGTTTCATCAGCCCCCTGCTCACGGAGCGCGCCGGCATTCCAGCACCGATGGTGCCCCTGGTGTTGGTCGGGTTCGGAATCGGTGCACTCGCCGGCACCGCGCTCGGCGGTCGTGTCGGGGACCGGTACCCACTGGTCACGATCGCCGTAGCGGTCTCGCTCACCGCGACGGCGCTGCTGGTCCTCGCCGCCGCAGCCGATCACTCGGCGATCGTGGTCATGCTGGTCGTCCTTCTGGGTGCGTGCGGTCTCGGGGCCAATCCCGTGCTGATCGCGCAGACGTTGCGCTTCGCCGGAGACGGGTCGGCGCTGGCGTCGTCGCTGGCGACCGCCGGATTCAATCTCGGTACCGCCGCCGGATCGGCCATGGCCGGGGCAGCCCTGTCGACGTCGCTGGGGCTGGTCGGCCCGGCCGTGCTCGGAGCGGTCCTGACCGGATCCGCGCTCGCGCCGATCGCCCTGCTTGCGACCACCACACGACGAACCATCCACGACATGAGAAGCCGCCGCCACGATGATCAGAGAGGCGACTTCACCGCAGTGCGCTGACCTGCACTGCCTACCCCTCCGGAGGAGGGATCGCACTGTGACACAACCACATACTCGAGCGCTGGCCACCCCACCAGCTTCGCTAGCCCACATTGCCGTGGAGGGATTCTGCACCGTCACGTCCCTCACCTTGTTCCTCCGCCTCGACGCGCACGCTGTCCTGGTTACCGATACCCGACTCGAATCGACCATCAGCGCGTACGGGCTGGGAGTCGGTCGGTGGATCTTTACCCTCGCCGTACTCCTTCTCGCAGCCGGATCGGCCGCACTGCTCATTGCGCTGGTCGGGCTCATTGTTAGACGATGAGAACCGCAGTTCGCAAGGGCGATACATCCGCGCCGACGCAGTCATTTTCTCGATCGTTGTCGTGATCCTCGCTGTCACCACCTACACGGACTCGCTGTGCGGATGACCGCGCCGGGTCCGTACCGCCGGACCGCTCAGCTCGGCCGGTACGCCATCCGTGTGGAGAACTCGAGGCGCCGCTACCGTGAGACGCCCTATCGGCGCGGATGATCGGCGCTCCGCGTCAGCGAGAACGAGACCACGACGACGCTCGCATCTTCCGGCGACGCCATGGTGGACGGCAAGGATGGCCCCGGAGAACACCGCGATGATGCGGTCGCGGAGACGGACTGCTGCGAGGGACGTGAGAGGGGTGCCGGCAGCACCCCCCTGATCAGCGCCTCCCACATTCGTGCTCTGCGGTGTTGTATGGGTGCCGGACACCGGGGCTCGACGGCGACGGCCGTTGATCAGACAGGACAGTGAATTTCCCGTCAGCGAAGGGATCCACGAGCACTCTCACGTCGGTTGTCTGCCGCACCGTACGACGAGAGGTCGAGCGCGTGCGACACCGGGCAACTCTGATCCACCTGAACCTCATCACCGAGCTGCGGTAATGCGCCTGCAGCCATACGCTTTCGTCGCATACGACAAGGAGCATCAACGATGAACACAGACCCTGACACCGCTGGGCGGCCGAGAGCGACAGCTTCTGCGGGACGAGACCTCAAACGCCGTGGCCTGCTGAAGATGGCCGAGCAGGGATTCGTCGCCCTGTCCCTGGACCTGTCGTTTTGGGGCGAGAGTGAAGGTAAGCCCCGCAACGCCGTCTCACCGGACATCTACGCCGAGGACTTCAGCGCCGCAGTTGATTACCTGCGCACCCAGACCTACGTCGACAAGGAAGCGATCGGCGCGATCGGGATCTGCGGGAGCGGCAGCTTCGTCATCAGTGCAGCCGAGATCGACCCGCGTATCAAAGCCATCGCGACAGTCAGCATGTATGACATGGGCGCCGCCAACCGGAACGGGCTCAGACACTCCGTCACCGTCGAGCAGCGGAAGGACATCCTCGGGCAGGCAGCGCAACAGCGCGACGTGGAGTTCGCGGGTGGCCAAACCGAATACACCAGCGGAACACCTGAAGAGCTCAACGATCAGTCAACCGCGATCGACCGCGAATTCTACGACTTCTACCGCACCTCCCGTGGGCACAGTCCGGCCACCACAACGCATCCCACGCTGACCAGCAACGTCAAGTTCATGAACTTCTACCCATTCGCGGACATCGAGACGATTTCTCCTCGTCCGATGCTCTTCATCGCGGGCGAGCAGGCACATTCCCGGGAGTTCAGCGAAGAGGGCTACCGGCTTGCCGGCGAGCCCAAGGAACTGGTGATCGTTCCCGGCGCCGGTCACGTGGATCTCTATGACCGCGTCAATCTCATCCCCTTCGACAAGTTGACCACGTTCTTCCAGGACAACCTCGGTAACCCACACACCGATGAGGGAGAACGCTAGGCGCACCTGGGCGCTCACCCAACACCGGCACCATCAGCAGACCAACGTGGACGGGATCCACTCATGCGTGGAGTTGTAATGCGCGCCCCCGGCGACGTTCGTGTCGACGAGCGTGACGACCCGACCATCCTCGAACCGACCGACGCGATCATCCGCGTCACCGCCGCCTGCATCTGCGGTTCCGACCTGTGGCCCTACCGCGGCATCGAGAAGCCGGAGTCGCCGCAACCGATGGGCCACGAGTCCGTCGGCATCGTCGAGCAGATCGGCGACGAGGTAAGGAGCGTAAGTCGGCGACTTCGTCGCCGGGTCGACCTTCGCCTCCGACAACACCTGTCAGATCTGCCGATCCGGCTACCAGAGCCGCTGCGTGTACGCCGTCCCGAGGGGATCGATCGGCACCCAGGCGGAGTACGTGCGTGTCCTGCTGGCCGATGGCACCCTCATGGCCACCCGGACACAGCCGACCCCGGAGCAGATCCCCCATCTGCTGGCCGCTTCCGACGTCCTCGGCACCGGGTGGTTCGCCGCCATCGCCGCCGAGGCCGGCCCGGGGAAGACCGTCGCAGTCGTCGGAGACGGCGGTGGGACTGCTCGCCGTTCTCGCCGCCAAACACCTCGGCGCGCAACGCATTACCGCCATGAGCAGACACCCCGACCGTCAAGCCCTGGCCCGAAGGTTCGGTGCCACCGACATCGTCACCGAGCGCGGCGACGACGGCGTCGCGAAGATCATAGAGCTCACCGAGGGCCTCGGCGCCCACTCGGTCATCGAACCCGTCGGCACCCAGGAATCGATGATGCAAGCCATCCGATCGACCCGCCCCGGCGGTCACGTCGGCTACGTAGGCGTCGCCCACGAAGTCGAACTCCCCGGCATGGAGCTGTTCTTCTCCGGTGTGCACCTGCACGGTGGCCCCGCACCGGTACGCCGATTCCTCCCCGAACTGATCGAGCTCATCATCAACGGTCGGATCGACCCGGGTGAGGTCTTCGACCTGACCTTGCCTCTCGAACAGGCCGCCGAGGCTACGAAGCGATGGATGAGCGCCGCGTGACCAAAGTGCTGCTCACCCTCTGATCCACAAGCGCAGGTGCGGCTCCTTCACCCGGAAGGAGTCGCACATCGGACGGTCTACTCACTCCGTGGCCTCGTGGGTTCCGCGCACTGGTCCCGACGGCATGACCAGTTCAGATACAACCGTGGATGCACCTCTGGATTGCGCGCTTTCGAGGATATCGCTGACGGTCCCTGTATTCAGACGCTCGCCGGTCTGCGGCGGGCGTTCACGGTGGGGTCAGTTCAGGCTGGCGGTGTCGATGACGAACCGGTATCGGACGTCCGAGGCGAGGACCCGCTCGTACGCCTGGTTGATCCGGTCGGCGGGGATCACCTCGACTTCGGATCCGATGCCGTGGTCGGAGCAGAAGTCGAGCATTTCCTGGGTCAGGGCGATGCCGCCGATCATCGATCCGGCGAAGTTGCGGCGGCCGCCGATCAGCGACATCACGTTGAGGCTGAGCGGCTCGGCTGGGGCGCCGACGTTGACGAGGGTGCCGTCGATCGCGAGGAGGCCGAGATAGGCGTTGGGATCGATGCTGGCGCTGACCGTGTTGATGATGAGGTCGAATCGGCCGGCGAGCTGCTCGAAGGTGTCGGGGTCGGAGGTGGCGTAGTAGGCGTCGGCGCCGAGGCGCAGTCCGTCCTCCTGCTTCTTCAGTGTTTGGGAGAGCACGGTGACCTCGGCGCCGAGGGCGTGGGCGATCTTGACGGCCATGTGCCCGAGGCCGCCGAGGCCGACAATGGCGACCTTTTTGCCGGGGCCGGCACCCCAGCGGCGCAGCGGGGCGTAGGTGGTGATGCCGGCGCACAGAAGGGGAGCTGCGGCGGCCGGGTCCAGGCTCTGCGGGACGGAAACGACGTAGTCGGCGTCGACGACGACGTGGGTGGAGTAGCCGCCCTGGGTGGTGGTGCCGTCGCGGTCGACGCCGGCATAGGTGGGGACCATGCCGTTGGCGCAGTACTGCTCGTCGCCGCCCTGGCAGTTGGTGCAGTCACCGCAGGAGTTGACCAGGCAGCCGACGCCGACGCGGTCACCGACTTTGTGGCGGGTGACGTCGGCGCCGACCTCGGCGACGATGCCGACGATTTCGTGGCCGGGCACGACCGGGAAGGGTTGCGGGCCCCAGTCGCCGTTGACGGTGTGGAGGTCCGAGTGGCAGATGCCGGCGTACTGGATCTCGATGAGGACGTCGTGGGAGCCGACGTCGCGGCGCTCGATGGTCGTGGGGACCAGCGGCTGGCCGGCGGCGGGGGCTGCGTACGCGTTGACTCGCATGGCAGATCTTCCTTCTTCTTGGGTGGTCAATTCGGTAGTGAGCAGGACATGGCTGAGTGACCGGTGGCGCATCGGTCGAGGGGCGCGCACCGGGGGAGGTGGGTAGGGTTATCGCCTCTTGGTGTTGTGGAGTTGGTCGGCCAGTGCGCTCGCCTCGGCCGCGAGGAGCGCGGCGCGGGGCTCGTCGCCGGCGTCGATCGCGTGCCAGTAGTCGATCTTGAGGTCGACGTAGCGTTGACGGAGTGCGATCTGCTGGGCCTCGCGCGCAAGTTGCTGCCGGCGTTCGGTCAGCAACTCGATCTGCGCGGGGGCGGCCGCGGCCCCGAGTTGTCCGTTGGCGACGTACTCCTTCATGTCGTTGACCGACATCCCGGTCGCTGCCAGGCACGCGATTGCCAACAGCTTGCCCAGGTCGTCCTCGTCGTAGACGCGGTGCCTATTGCTCTCCCCACGGCTGATCGGCGCGATCACCCCGACCGACTCGTAGTAGCGCAGCGTGCTGGCCGGAAGTCCGGTCAGAGCGGCCGCGTCCTTGATCGTGTAGACGCGTGGGGTGGTGTGTGCACTCACGTCATCGACGCTATGAACTTCAAGTACTTGAAGTCAAAGGTTAGCTGAGTCACACCGTTGCACCGCAGATCAGCGCACCCCCGACGAACACGCTCACTAGACCGCTCCACGTCACGCCCTCGCGACCTTCGTTCTTCGTGCGGTGGCGCACGCGACGGACAATCAGGTGCCGCAGCGGGTGATCGCGAAACCTGGCCGTCACGCAACCGGAGGTCAGCCGGATGGTGCAGGAGGTGCGGTTGAGACGTCCGCCCGCGACCGCTCCCCGAGAAGTTTCTGCTCGAGCACGCACGGTCGGATGGCCGAGCTGACCGCCTGGAACTGCACCTTCGGACATGTCCAGGACGACCCGCTCGGGGAGACCTACGTGCGGGGACGTCGAAGGTGGGCCCATGCCTGAAGACGGCAGCGGGTGCGCACGGAGGCCCGCAGTCATCGAGGAGCGTGGCGGCCACCCGTCCTCGCTACCGGGCATCAACGGTGACTCGCACGAGGAGCTCGGACGAGATTGACTACTTGCAACCAAGGTTTGAGGCCCTCACCGATTGGTGGGGCCTCTTCCTGTGGCAACAGAGCCGGAGAGGGGATTGCGGCGGGCTGAAGGCGGGCGGGCGCCGGTCGCGAATCGTGCTGAGGGCGTGGTCCGGTGTGCGCCCAGTGCGAACGTCGGGTGGAGTAGGTCCCCTCCTCCTGGGGTGGGCAAACGGACCCCTGGGGTTGCTTCAGATCGGGCACGGGAGTGGGCAGAGTTGTACCTGTCACCGAAACACTTCCCCGACACTCTGGAGAAACTGAATGATCAACGCCCGACGAACCTTTGCCACCGCCGCTTTCGCCGCTCTTCCGATCCTGAGCGCCTTCGGGGCGGCGTCCGTCGCTCATGCCGAGCCGATCGGCCCGAACGGTCCCACCGGTGGGCCGTGCCCGATCGTGAACACGGACTCGAACGGAAACGAGACAGTGACATACGGCAAGCCCGGTGATCGCAATGGTGCCCTGGTCTGCGGTGCGGACGGTGAATGGACCGTGGGCAAGGCAGGCGGATTCAAGGGTGGCCCCGGACAGATCCAGACTCAGCCCGGACTGTCACGCGGATAGGCCACAGGTCTTCCCTTCCCCTGCTCCCGGGAGAGCGAGTGTCCCGCATCGATGCCGTTGCGGGACACTGTCGTCGAGAGGGACGTCGTCGTGTGTTCATTCCTGATAGTGGATACCGACGGTGCCCCCGCCTGCGCGGTCAGCCGACGATCGGTCGGTGTCCGTACCTGGTTGTGGGCGGGGGCGAGTGGGGATCCCGGCCCGACCGGGGGTCGAGCCGGGATCCTGTGTCCTTCACGGCTAGTTGCGTGATGCCAGCGACCGGAGGAAGAATGCGAGGTTGGCGGGGCGTTCGGCGAGGCGGCGCATGAAGTAGCCGTACCACTGTTCACCGTAGGGCAGGTAGGTACGTACGTGCTTCTGTTCGCCGACCAGCCGAAGTTGTTCGGAATCGCGGATGCCGTAGAGCATCTGCAGTTCGAACTCGTCTGCCGCCCGGCCCTTCGCTTCGGCGTATTGCATCGCCGCACTGATCATCGCCGGGTCGTGGGAGGCGACCATCGGGTAGCCCTGACCGTTCATCAGGATCCGCAGGCACCGCAGGTATGAGTCGTCGACCGCGGTCTTTTCTTGATGGGCAACAGATGCGGGTTCCTTGTACGCGCCCTTGCACAGCCGGATTCGCGATCCGGGGCCGGACATGTCCTTGCAGTCCGCCTCGGTGCGCTTCAGGTACGCCTGCAGCACGGTGCCGAGGGTAGGGAAGTCCTCGCGAAGTTCGCGCACGATCGACAGGGTCGAGTCGGTGGTGGTGTGGTCCTCGGCGTCGACGGTCACCCACGCGCCGGCTTCTTCCGCAGCGGTGCAGATCTTGTGCGCGTTCTCGAGGGCAACCTTGTGCCCGTCTCGGGCCAGGGATTGGCCCAGGGCAGACAGTTTCAGCGACACCTCGATGGTGCGCACCGGCGACGGCGGGAAGGTCGCCGGAGTGCCCCCGCTGGTCGCGAGCGCTGACAGGTTCGACAGCAAAACCAGGTAGTGGGACACCGTGTTGTTCGCTTGCGTGAGATCGGTGGTGTCCTCACCGAGGTAGTCGATGGTGATGTATCGGCCGGAGTCGAGGATTCCGGTGGTCGCGGTGATCGCTTGGCTCTCGGTTTCACCGGCGACGAACCGGTCGACGAGATTGCGGGTCACCGGGACCTTGCTGATGGTCCGTTCCATGCGAGGGGAGCGGGCTGCGGCGAGCAGGGCAGGCCGCAGCAGGTCGGCGGCCGCCATCAGATGTTCTCGGAGGTGTCGGCGCCCTGGTGCGGGTAGCGGTGGTCGGTGGCCGGGACGAACGTTTCCTTGATGGTGCGGGCGGAGGCCCAGCGGAGCAGGTTCTGCGGGGAGCCGGCCTTGTCGTTGGTGCCCGAGGCTCGTGCCCCACCGAAGGGCTGTTGTCCGACGACGGCGCCGGTGGGCTTGTCGTTGATGTAGAAGTTGCCGGCCGCGAATCGCAGGTCGTCGGTCGCCTGGGCGATCGCGGTGCGGTCGTCGGCGATGATCGACCCGGTCAGCGCGTACGCGGACCCCTTGTCGACCAGGTCGAGGACCTTCTCGAACGACCCGGCTGCGGAGTCGTCGTAGACGTGCACCGACAGGATCGGTCCGAAGTATTCGGTGCGGAAGGCCTCGTCGGTGGGGTCGTCGCCGAGCAGCACGGTGGGGTCGACGAAGTACCCGATGCTGTCGTCGACGTGGCCGCCGGCGGCGATGGTCAGGCTCGACCTGGCCTTCGCGCGGGCGATGGCGTCGGCGTTGCGGTCGAAGGCCCGCTGGTCGATGACGGCGCCACCGAAATTCGAGAAATCGGTGACATCCCCGTATTTCAGCGTCGACGCCTTCTCGATGAAGTCGTCGCCCATCTTCGCCCACACCGACTTCGGGACGAACGCGCGGGAGGCCGCGGAGCACTTCTGACCCTGGTAGTCGAACGCGCCGCGCAGCAGGGCGGTGGTCAGGGTGTCGGGGTTCGCGGAGCTGTGGGCGAGGACGAAGTCCTTGCCGCCGGTCTCGCCGACGAGGCGCGGGTAGCTGTTGTAGTTGGCGATGTTGTTGCCGACCTGACGCCACAGGTGCTGGAACGTGGCGGTGGACCCGGTGAAGTGGATCCCGGCCAGGCGGGGGTCGGCGAGAACGACGTCGGAGACCGCGGCGCCGGCGCCGTTGACGAGGTTGATCACACCCGGGGGCAGGCCCGCGGCCTCGAGCAGTTTCATCGTCCAATACGCGGCGACGGCCTGGGTCTGCGACGGCTTCCACACCACGGTGTTGCCCATCAGGGCGGGGGCGGTGGGCAGGTTGCCGGCGATGGCGGTGAAGTTGAACGGGGTGATCGCGTAGACGAAGCCCTCGAGGGAGCGGTATTCGAGCTTGTTCCACACGCCGGGGGAGGAGATCGGCTGGTCGGCGAGGATCTGCCGGGCGAACTGGACGTTGAAGCGCCAGAAGTCGATCAGCTCGCACGGACTGTCGATCTCCGCCTGGTACGCGGTCTTGGACTGGCCGAGCATCGTTGCGGCGGCGATTGTTTCACGCCACGGTCCGGACAGCAGGTCGGCCGCACGGAGGAACACCGCGGCGCGGTCCTCGAAGGACAGTGCCCGCCAGGCCGGGGCGGCGGCGGTGGCGGCGGTGACGGCGTCCTGGATGTCCTGGGGGCCGGCGTTGGTGAAGGTGCCCAGCACGGCGGCATGCCGGTGCGGCTGGACGACGTCGATCGCGGGGCCGTTGTTTCGCCGGTGCGCACCGCCGATGACGTTGTGGATCTCGGTGGGGTTGGACCCCAGCTCTGCCAGCTTCGCCTGCAGTCGCACCCGCTCCGGGCTGCCCGGGGCGAAGGAGCCCACCGGCTCGTTGACTGGCTGCGGGGTGGTGGTGATGGCGTCCATGAAACCTCCTACGAGGGGTGTGGCGGCGACGGAGCCGCTGCAAAGCACTACCCGTAGTCAACACCAACACCCACGGAAAACTATCAGCCAGTCAGACGAATAATCAGGCTTGAGATTGTATGATCGGCCAATCGCATCCTTTTGATCAATCTATCGGGACAGGGAGACCAGCCGTGTCGTCTCGTAAACGTGCCGTCGCCAAAGCAGGCCGAGAAGCGGAATCGAGCGAAACTATCACCCTGCGTGAACTTCTCGCCGCACTTGATACGTCCGTGGTCGAGTTGATAGAGGCACCCGCGGGGGGTTCGGTCGCCATCTCTTCCGTCGCCCTGGTCGACAGCTCCGATTTGTCGGTAGAGGTCGAGTCACCGTCGCCAGATCTCTACCTACACGTCGGCGTGAGGAAGGCCGAGGCCGTGCGGTGGTTCGAGGAGGTCGCGCTACGAGCCCCCGACCACAGGCCGCGCGCGGTGATGTCGAAGTCGGCGGCATCGTCGACCGCTCTGCAGTCCGCGGCGCGCAGCGCCGGAGTCGCACTGGTCGCCGTACACCCGAAGGCCCGGTGGGACCACGTTTTCCCCCTCATTCAGCGCATGCTCGACCGCTCCCGGCAGCAGTACGACAGGCTGGGTGACCCAGAGTTGCTGGCCGTTGACACGGACCTGTTCGGCCTCGCGCAGGCCATCGCGCAGAACGCCGGCGGGATGGTCTCGATCGAAGATGCGCAAGCGCGCGTGCTCGCGTACTCGGCGTCGGACGAAGCGGCCGACGAATTACGGACGCTGTCGATCCTCGGCAGGATCGGCCCGCGCGACTACCTGAAGGCGATGCAGGAATGGGGCGTCTACGACCGGCTGCGTGAGAGCGATGAGGTCGTCGACGTCCCGGCACACGACGAGCTCGGCACGAAGCGACGATTAGTGGTGAGCATCCGTCAAACCGTTGAGGACGGCTCGGCCGCGCCCCGGCTGCTCGGATCGATCTGGGTGCAACAAGGGTATGCCCCGTTCACCGATAACGCCGCCGACGTACTGCGGGGCGCCTCCGCGATCGCTGCGCGGATCATTTCCCGCAGTCTCAATGCTCCTTCGACGGAGGGCGTGCTGATTCAACGGCTGTTCGGTGCGCGCGGGGGAGGGGTGGATGCCCCATCGGTGGCCAGCGCCCTGAACCTGCCGGATTCAGGATCGGCCGCCGTGGTCGGATTTGCCGTGACCGCAGGAGAGCCCGAACCGCCGTCGGAGATTGTCACCAGTGTAGGCAACATGATCAGTCTGCATGCGAGCGCGCTCCGACGTGACTCGGTGTCCACGATGATCGGCCACCGCGCCTACGTCCTGTTTCCTCGTTACAAGTCGGCGAATATCATCGCGACGTGGACCCGCCAGTTGGTCGAGCAACTCGAGCAGAAGCGATCGATACTCCTGCGTGCCGCGATCGCTATGCCCGTTTCGGGTCTCGGACAGGTTGCCGGAGCCCGGACCGAGGTCGACCGGGTCCTTGACGGGACCGCCGCGACTTACCCCGAGGGACGGGTCACCACGCTCGCCGAATCCCGCACCGCGGTGTTGCTCGGCGAGATCCTCGACCTCGTCGGGGGAAACAGCGAGCTGCGTGATCCGCGGCTCGATGCCCTCGTCGAATACGACGACAAGCACGCTTCGAATCTGCGCGAGAGTGCCGAGGCGTACCTTGCCGAGCACGGGGACGTGCGCAACGCTGCCGCCGTCCTGCAGGTTCATCCAAATACGTTGCGCTACCGTATCCGGCGCGTCGAAGAGATCGTTGGCGTCAATCTGCAGGACGCATCCGATCGGCTGCTCATCGAAATCCAGCTTGCGCTCTTGCGACGTCCCGCCGGACAGAACCGCCCCACCCTCCGCTGATCGCAGTGTAGATCGTCGAAGTCCTCGACGGGTCGTGCAGCGAACATGGCGGAGTCCCGAACGGATTTCCGTAACGAGAGTTTTCGACATCTGTCGAGTTTCATCGTCTGGTTCCATGCGATCTCGTGATCGTGCCGTTTCGTCTCCCATCCGAGGGTCGCTCACTGTCATCCGTCGGCCCACTGATGGCCGCGCAGAGGGACACACGTCTTGGTGAGCGGACGGAGCCTGCGAGTACGCTGGCGCGGTCGACAAGGAGAGGTGTTGTGCCCATGAGTGAGCCGTATGCAGTCGTCGGAGCGACGGGTGGTCAAGGAGGCGCCGTCATCGACGCGCTGCTCGAACGAGGGCGGGAAGTCCGAGCGCTTGTCCGTCGAAGCTCTTCTCGCTCAGACGCGTTGCGCCTGCGAGGCGTCGCCATTGCGTGGCCGATATCACCGATCGGGCGGCGATCGCGTCTGCCGTAGATGGGTGCGCGGGCGTGTTTGCCATGACCACACCTTTCGAAGACGGCCCGGAAGCGGAGATCGCTCAGGGTGCCGCGCTTGTCGGCGCGTTCAGTGATTCCGGTGTTCCACACGTGGTGTTTTCTTCGGCGGCGGACGCAGACAAGAGCACTGGGATCCCACATTTCGACACGAAGGCTGCTCTACCCCGAGGTGGGGTGGCAGAGCTTCGCCGATTGGGCCGCCCAGTTGGCGTGACGTCTGCGGAAAGCAAGTGGTCGACGAGTTCGGTGTCGAAGTGGTCGACCATTGGGTGCAGTTCGGGACGGTGCCGGCATCCGAACCCCGAAGACGAGTGGGTCGTCGCTACTGGTGGCAATCGCGCTCGTTAGTGACGTTTGCCGGTCGGTGTTGTTCGGGTGCCCGGCGGCGGGGTCTCGGCGCGAGCGAGTTCGGCTACGCGGTCGGCCAGTTCTCCGGACAGTGTCGTGTCGGGTTCGGTGCTCGCGGCGTCCTCGAGCTGGGTGATGACGGTGTCGGTCGTCGGCTCGGCGGTGCCGGTGGTCGGGGGGTGCTCGAGTTGATATTGCGTCTCGATGTCTTCGAGGTGCTCGGCGAGTAAGTCGGTGTCGAGTTGGTGCGCCGCCTTCTCGTTCAGTTCGGCGTTCTCGACGGTCGCGGACCGAGGGGCGGTCTCGGCGTCAGCTGCAGCGTTATCCGGTGCGCTGGGATCGCGATCGGTGTCGGATGCAGTACCGGAGACCAGGGTGACGCGGGGTGTGGTGTCGGCGGCATCGTGGGCTCGGTCCTGGTGACCGAGAACGGTGCCGACGGCACAATCGAGCAGGCTGAGGCTGCCCCGGTACAGCCGTCGGGCCGGTGCTGCGGGTGCCAGGTGTGCGATTACCTGTTCGTCGACCAGGCGCAGCGGGTAGCGCACGATAGTGTACTGCGCGCGCAGTATGGCCAGGGGGAGTGCGGTGATGATGTTCATGAGGCCTCTATGTTCGGGTGGAAGGGTCAGGAGACTGGGCTGCCGCCGCTGAGGAGTTCTATACCGGCGCTGCCGAGCGCCCCTCCCACGGACTTGATCTGGGGTCGGGTCCGATCGGTCTAACTCGCGTGCGGACGGAGATGTCGATTCCGGGAGTCCCTCGACAGGGGCGGGACCACCGGCCGGGTCCCCGGTCCCCGGGACCGGCGGAGGCTTTCGGACATCACGCGTTGCCACCACAGGTCCAATGGACTCGGATCCGGCCACCGAATCGGATCGTCTTCCGATCCGAACTCAGGGTCGCTGCCGCTACAGGGGCCTTCTTCTTCGATGCGAGGCACGATCTGTACACCCTCTCGGTCAGACGCATCCGGTAGGTCGAATGCGCCGCGATCCTTCTGCTGGTTCGACGTCAGCCACCGTCACCGGCTACCCGCGTCGTCGCCTGCGGTCCGGTTACCCGAAACAGCGTCCGACTACCCACGCCAGGACGCCGATGGCGGCCCGGCTTCAGCCCTGCTGTGAAACAAACACGATGACGGAATCCGTCGATCTAGCTGCATGGGTCCACGGTGCGGCCGACTTGCGCGGCGCGGTCGGGTGCCCGTCACCCACCGTCCCCGAACGATTCCACCGGCATTGTGTGTTCGTTTTTTTTCGTTTTATGGTGGGGTATGGGTGCTGGGATGAGCCACACGGTGTTGCCGGTCGCCGACGATCGGGATCTTCTCGCCGCGCTGAGGGCCGTTCTCGCTGGTCAAGAGCAGGTGTCGATCTCGACCCCGGAGGAGTCCGTGCCGCTGCCGGACAGTGTTCGGGGGTTGCTCGTCGACGCGGTCACCGCCCTGGATCAAGGACAGGCTGTGACGGTGGAGCCACATCGCACCGTGTTGACGACGCAGGAGGCCGCGGAACTGTTGGGCATCACCCGGCCGACCTTGGTGCGTCTGCTGGAGGCGGGGAAGATCCCGTACACCTCGCCCGGCCGTCATCGGCGGGTGGAGTTGGCGGACGTGCTCGAATTCCAACAGCGCGAGCGTGCGCGCCGCGGCCAGGTGTTCAAGGAGATGGCGCACGAGGAAACCCCGGACCCCGGCGACGCCACTGACGGCTTCGTGTCTCGACCCGCCGATCCGGGGTGAGGTCGCTCTATGGCTGTCTTTCGGGTGGTTCTGGACGGATGCGTCATGCTTCCCCAGACCCTGAGCAATCTGCTGCTCACTCTGGCCGATGCCGAGGTGTTCCGGCCGGTGTGGACGCCGGATCTGCTCGACGAGGTCGAGCGCAACCTGTCCGGCGGGCGGTTCGGGAAGCCGCCGGAGCAGGCGGCGCGGCGAGTGCAGCAGATGCGCAGAGCATTTCCCTTCGCGGAGGAGGAGTCACGTGGTTACCGGGAACTGATCCCGGCGATGACCACCGAGCCGAAGGACCGGCACGTCCTGGCTGCGGCTGTACGCTCCGGTGCGGGTGTGATCGTGACCGCCACCCTGGCGGATTTCCCGCAGGCGGCCCTCGATCCGTTCGACGTCGAAGCGATCCATCCCGACGAATTCCTCTGCGATCAACTCGATCTGGACCCGGACGCGGTGTTCGAGTGCCTGCACGTACTGGTGGACCGCACTATGTTCCCGCCGCGCACGGTCGGGGAGTTGTTGGCGTCTCTGGAGCGGCTGACGCCGCGGTTCGTCGACGCCGTCCGGGCATTGCTCGTCGCCCGGGGCGAGGTTCCCGACGCTGGTACGGTGCCGGCGGCGTCCTCCCTTCCGGAGTTGACCGACGAACAGATCAGCGCCGTGCCGGCCGAGATACGGGAGGCCTACTTCGAGCTTCGTGCAATGGATCCGGCGGAATTGTTGCGGTTCCTCGGGCATACGCGGCTGGTGAGTGCGGCGTGGGCGTTCTTGATGTCGGTATGCGTGGACGGGGATCTGCTGTCGGTGTGGCCGAACGTGGATCCGGACTTCCGGGCGGTCCTCGCCTGGCGGTGGGTGCAGGACAACCATTATCAGATGACGATTGACGGTTGGGAGGGAGAGGCGGTCGCTTCGGCCCTCGCGGTGCCGGCGCCGGAGCATCCGCTGTGGGTGCATTTCGAGCGTGTGCACGTGCGGTCGTTCCGGGCGATGCTGCCGGATCCGGCGAGGTGGGGGATCGGTACCGGCACAAGGATCGTCGGCCCCGGTGTGGAGGTGCTCTATGTGCACGAGATGTCGACGCTCGAGAGCGGTGTGTGGGAGCCGAACATTCCCCGGCCGGTGTTTCCGATCCTGATGCATCTCGTCGGCGATCGGTGGCTGGTGCGGAACCTGGGGTCTGAGGAGGACCCTGCCGCAAGGGCCTGATTCCGGCTGCGTCTGTATTGCGGTCACCGAACGCGCTACCGACGCCTTCCCTACGCTGCCGGCGTTGTCGCACCCCGGGTTGTCCGGGCCGATCGACAGTGCGCCTATCAGCTCGGCTAACACCATCACCTGAACTGCGGCACACACTCGGCGATCCGGTGACCCCGAGGTTTCCCTTGATGGCACGGCCGACTGCCCCGCAGACGCTCTCCTGCGCCGCCGCAGAGCCTTGTCGTTGACTGATCGGTAGCAGGTCACATCTGGTTTTCGGGGAGCGCCGACGCCCGATGAGGGGGGCGTGGGTCCTGTGCTGTCACAACGGTGGAGCGGGCGGTGTCTTATGTGCGACCCCAATCTCGAGGAGACATCATGAATGCGAACTCTGTGCGCCCCGGAAAGATCGATGTGGTCGTGGTTGGCGGCGGGTACGCCGGCGTGATGGCGGCGAATCGCCTCACCAAGCGCGACGATGTGGCGGTGACGGTGATCAATCCACGTCCGTGTTTCGTCGAGCGGGTCCGTCTGCACCAGTTGGTGGGCGGGTCCGACGACGCGGTGGTCGACTACTCCGACGTGCTGGCCGGAGGCATCCGGTTGTTGGTGGACAGCGTGACGAGGATCGATGCTGCCGAGCGCGGCGTGAAGCTGGAGACCGGCGAGACCGTCGGATACGACTACCTGATCTACGCCGTCGGCAGTGGCAGCGCCGACCCGGCCGGCGTACCCGGAGCGGCCGAGTTCGCCCATCCGACCGCCAGCCTGGAGGAGGCGCAGCGGATTCGGTCGGTCCTCGAGGACGCCCCTATGACGGCGCCGGTGACGGTCGTCGGTGGCGGTCCGCTCGGCATCGAGACGGCCGCCGAGCTCGCGGAGCTCGGGCGCACTGTGACTCTGGTCTGCGGCGACCGGCTCGGCCCCTACCTGCACCCGCGGGGCCGACGCTCGGTGGCCAGGGGGTTGTCCAATCTTGGTGTAGCCGTGATCGACGGCCCCGGCGCGACGGTGGCCGCGGTGACACGTGACGCCGTGGAGCTCAGCGGCGGCCGTGTGCTCCCGAGCACGGTGACGATCTGGACCGCCGGCTTCGGCGTTCCGGACTTGGCCGCCCGCAGCGGGCTGAGCACCGACGCGATGGGCCGTCTTCTCACCGACGAGACGCTGACCAGCGTGGACGACGAACGCATTGTCGCGACCGGTGATGCCGCGGCCCCGTCGAACCTGCCGTTGCGAATGAGTTGCCAAGCGGCGCTTCCTCTTGGTTCGCATGCCGCTGACACGGTGCTCAGCCGGATAGCGGGGGAACGGCCCGCAGACTTCGGCAAGGGGATCGCCGCCATGTGCGTCAGCCTGGGGCGTAAGGACGGAGTTTTCCAGCTCGCACACAGGGATGACACCGCGATGCGGCTTCACCTGCGGGGCCGCCTCGGTGCGAAGCTCAAGGAAGCCGCGGCAGCGAGTCCCGTCAAGCAGCTGGCGGACGAGGCGCGAAAGCCCGGGTCGCACACGTGGCCGGTCAACGACGCCTCCCGGCGGCAGCGGGTCCAGGCTGAGCACGGTCGATCGCTGTCCAAGCCAAGCAGACTGGCATGAGCGGGGAGGTGGATGGGGATGCTGGGCTCGCCAACCGACGCCGAGGACGTCCTCCAGGAGACCTGGCAGGTGGTGGGTGAAGTTCGACCTGGGCTGGTATGGGCGAGCACGCGGCCCCGCCGCTGTAAGGGACCCGTGAACGACGTCGGTTCGAGCGGCGCAGCTTCCGCAGGCGCCGCCGTTCCTGCTCCGGCCGCCGCCGCTACCGCCCCGCGTCAGCAGGAGCTGTGGGCGTGGTGGAGGTGGAGGTCGTCGGTGTGGGTCTCGTCCGCGTCGGTAGCTCTGGTGGTGGCGGCAGTATCCAGGTAGTGGTCGGCTCCGACGAACGTGTCACCGGGAGCACCTCGAACGTCGTCTGCACCACCATGGACGGGGTCGGCAGGCACCGCAGCCCGGCGACCTGGAAACCGCGACTGCCCCGGTTCGGCACCGCGGCGCGGAAGTCGGCGACTCTGCCGACCTGCCGGGTCTCACCCAGGACACGATCGCCGAACTCCACCGCCCACGGTCCGGCGCAGCTCGGAAGATTCGCCGCGTGGTACTGGATCCGGTCGCCCGGCTGCCCGCGAGGCGGAGTGAGGGTGAGTACCGGCCCGGCGGGGTCGAGCATGCGCGTCGCTTCCGTGTCGGGTTCGCTCGACGCACCGCCGCCGATGTGGACTGCGAGCAGGAGAACAACCGACCCGACGAATATCGTCGTCGTCAACCAGGGTGTCTGCCGCAACGGTCTCACCTCGCACCCTCAATTATGCGGCTTCGCCGCCGCGCGCACCGCGTTGACGCGTGTGCGGTGGGGCGACCGCGCACTGAGCACTTCATCGAGGGCAGGAACATCCGATTACCTGGACACTCTCGGCTCGCTGCGGCGGATATCCGCCGACCCGCACCTTTCGTCCGGGTACCGGCGCACCTCGCCGGTGAAATCAGGCGGAATCTGGGGCGATGACGTCATCCGGCCGTCCCACTGGGGGATCCCCGAGCGGCGAGGAACTGGCCTCCGCTGGGCCCATCTGCTGGGGTCGGGAAGATGCCCATCTACGCAGGGCGTCCGAATCCGGGAATCACGGCGAGCCACTGGCAGACTGCCTGCGTGTAGAGGTCGGGCGCCTCGACGGGAAGCAGGTGGCCAACGTCATCGATGGGCCGGGGTGTCCAGCCCGGCAGTCGGGCGTGCTGCATGAGCGACGTGGGGTCGACAACGTGATCGTCCCTTCCCCACAGCACAAAGACCGGCACCCGCACGGAATCGAGTGCCTCGTTCGTCGGTCTCTGCGTGATGAACATGGCCTTGACGATCGACGCGAACGCGGCAGCCGTGCCCGCGAGCCGTTCCGGGTGCTCGCGGGCCGCCTCGAGGGCATTGAGCCACAGGTCGACCTGCGCTCGTGAGACACGGCCCGGGTCTCCACCGATGAGGTCGGTCCGGCTACCCGAGATGGAGCCCGCGTCGTTGATCGCGCTTCGCTTGGCGTCCAGTATTCGCCGGCCCGCCAGTCGCAGCACCATGCGTGTCATTGGCGGGCCAGCCGCGACGACGAGGCGTCCCAGTGTCTGCCACCCGAGCGCCTCGGCTGGTGACGTCCGGCGCCACGGCAGCGCCGGGGCCACCAAGACGACTCCCCGAGTCTTCTCGGGCATCCCCGAGCCCGCGTTTCGCGTATACCGGCACCGCACCGACAGTCCCGGCTCGCCCTCGTTGCCGGGGACCCTGGCTTGGCTCATCACGACGACATGGATGGCGGAGTTGAGGGTGCGGTCGCCTTCCCCCGTCACGTCCACGCCCTGCCCACCGCAATAACCCTCCGGAGCCGGCGCTGACCGCCATCCGATGGCGCGCAAGGGTGGTTGGTTGGCCCGGGCGGAGTCCACGCCCTCCGGGCGGATCTCGCCTACGCAGACTGGCCGCTGCATTCCTGTGCATTTAGGTGTCATTCGCTGGGGTAGCTGGACAGCCTTCTTCAGGCTGAGTGGCAGCCACCCCGAATTCACTCGACGCGAACGTAGCCTATGGTCACTTGGAAGTTAAGTGCCGCAAAAGGTTTGGAAGGTCTGGTTGAACGACTGTGGAGCGGGCGTGGTGTAGTCGGACCACTCGTCGCGGCGGTCGAACGGATGCGTGACGACCTCGAGCAGGTTCTCGAACGGAGCGAGGTCCCCGTCGGTCGCGGCGCGCAGAGCCGCATCGAGCTGATGATTGCGGGGGATGTACAGCGGGTTGACGCGGTCCATTGCGTTCGCGGTCTCCGCCGCCCCGCGCCCATGGTTGGTCAGGGCGCCGCGCCAGCGTTCCAGCCATGGCCCGATGTGCTCGCGCGGTACGAGGCCGTCGAGCGGCGTCGAGTTTCCGCGTAGTTCGTCCGCGAGAGCACGGAAGGTGCCCGTCCAGTCGGCACCGTGTTCCTCCAATAACGTCAGCAGGTCGTCGATCAGCGCTCGCTCGACGAGCGTGCCGGCCAAACCGAGCTTTGCCGCCATACCGGTCGCGTAGTGGCCGTCGTAACGCTCGTCGAAGGTGTCGAGGACCGCCGAGACCGCGGCGATCGCGTCATCCGGCGTGGAATCGATCAGGGTCAGTAGCGTTTCCGCGAGGCGCGCCAGATTCCACTTCAGGACAGCGGGCTGCTTGCCGAACGCATAGCGGCCGCCGTGGTCGATCGAACTGAACACTGCGGCCGGGTCGAACGCGTCGAGAAAGGCACACGGACCGTAGTCGATGGTCTGGCCCGAAATGGTCGTGTTGTCGGTATTCATCACCCCGTGCACGAAACCGGTGAGCATCCATTTCGCCACCAGGTAGGCCTGCGCCTCCACCACCGCCTCGAAGAACGTCAGGTAGCGATTTTTTTCACGCTCCGCCGGTAGTTCGGTCAGCTGCGGGTAGTGGCGGGCGATCGCGTAGTCGGCGAGCGGCTGCAAGACATCGCCCTGCCGCACCGCGTATTCAAAGGTGCCCACCCGCAGGTGACTGGCCGCGACCCGGGCGAGCACGGCACCGGGCTCGGCGCCGTATCGGCGAACGTGCTGGCCCGTCGCGACCACCGAGAGCGCACGCGTCGTGGGGATGCCCAGGGCGTACATGGCCTCACTGACCAGATATTCGCGCAGCATCGGGCCGACCACCGCGAACCCGTCGCCGCCCCGGGAGAATGGCGTGGGCCCCGAGCCCTTGAGGTGCAGATCGACCCGCTGCCCATCACTGTTCACCAGTTCGCCGAGCAGTAACGCCCGACCATCCCCGAGGAACGGTGCGTATCCGCCGAACTGATGGCCCGAATATGCCATCGCCACCGGCTTGGTCCCGGCGGGCGCCGTCGATCCGGACAGCACGCCGACTCCGTCCTCGCTTCGCAGTGCCCGGACTTCCAACCGCAGCGACGCCGCGAGCTGCTCGTTGAGCACCAGCAACGTGGGGTCCGGCGCATGCGCACCCTGCCAGGGGACCGTCAAGGCGCCCAGCTCGTCGGCAAAGGTGCTCTCGAGGCCGGCCACCGCTGTGTTCGTGCCCACCGTGGAGTTCGGGAATGCATTCATCATCCGAGGGTAACCACCGCACGGCCTGTCTCGCCGCTCACGACCAACAGAACGTCCGAAAACCAAGATGGTCGACCATCTGCCGCCGCCGCCCGTCGATGGCCGCATACAGAGCATGGTGGTGATCTCCGGCGGACTGGTCGGCGCCCTGCGCGGCCGCAACCGCTCTACCCGGGAGCGCTTCGAAAACTCTCGGCTACCCCGGCATCACGGGCGTTGATCCTCGAGGCCCTCGCTCGCCGACAGGTCACTTCGGCCTTCTTCGTGATGGATGTTGTGGCGGTCCCGATGGTTCTCAGGTCCGGCGAAACGCGGCGGGACGCTAATTCCGGAACGCGGTGACGCCTTCCTCGAAGTCGGGGGTGGCGAGTAGCTCGAGTTGCCCGTTTCGTTCCCGTGCGAATGCATGGTCGAGTTCGGTGAGTGTGGCGTCGTTGACGGCGTCTTTCGTCAGCGGAAGGCGTCGCCGGGGCCGTTCGTGAGCCGGCACGTGAGGTTCTCTACGGCAGAGTCGAATTCGCCGTCGGAGAAGACATCGGCGATGAGCCCGGCGGCAAGCGCTTCACGTGCCGGGAGTCGTTCTGCGACGAGAGCCATCTTCATGGCACGGGTGCGGCCGATCGACGCGGCGACGAGAGCGGTGGCTCCGCCGTCCGGCATGAGACCGACCTTGGTGAGCGCAACAAGGAAGTAGCTGGACTTCGTAGCGACAGTGAGGTCGCATGCGAGTGCCAGGGATCGCCGACACCCGCGATGGGTCCGTTGACTGCACCGACGACGGGACGGGGAAACGCGCGGATCGCGGCCACGGTTCGGTTTGCGGCATCGATGGTGGCCGCTGCCGGCCGGTCGTTCGTCGTCGTGGTCGACAGGTCGGCACCGGTGCAGAACGCGCCCCCGGCGCCGGTGAGGACGGCCGCGCGGACCGCCGAATCGCCGGCACGCGACTCGAGGGCGTCTGTGATCGCGTCGAGCGTTTCGATCCGCACTGCATTCATGCGCGCCGGCCGGTCGAGGGTGACACGGAGGAGGTCAGCGTCGAGGGCGGGTACGACGCCTGACGTCGAAGAATGCGATGTCATCCCGCAGCAGCGTCGACGAAGATGTCGATCGTCAACGGGGCGGTTCCACCATATGTCGTGAAATCGGTGATGCCGGCTTCGGTGAGAATTTCGACGTCGAGGAGGGTGCGACCGTTGTCGGTGCCTGCGGGACGGCCGAGCAGTTCGATCGCGGCGTCGGCCATGATCTCGGGGGAGCGGGAGTGCTCCAGGCTGTCGTGGCCGCCGAGCAGGTTCCCGACCGCTGCCGTCGCGATCATCGTCTGCGGCCACAGGCAGTTGCTGGAAATGGGTAGATTCGCGTGTTCGGCGGCGATGCCCAACGCCGCCAGCGTCATCCCGTACTTGGCCAGCATGTAGCCCGGATGGGCGCCCAGCCAGTGCTGCGACATGTTCAGTGGTGGTGAGAGTGTCAGTACGTGCGGGGCGGAGGATTTCTGCAGGTATGGAAGACACGCCTGGGTCAGGGCGAAAGTGCCGCGCACGTTGACCTGTTGCATCAGATCGAACCTCTTGAGCGGCAGGTCCTCGGTCTTCGAGACATCCAGCACGCTTGCGTTGTTGATGACGATGTCGATGCCGCCGAAGTTGTCGACGGCGGCATCGACGACCCGGGCGATGTCGTCATCGTTCCGGACGTCACCGACAACGGGTACGGCGTGTCCGCCCAGCTCGTTCAATTCTGCGACGGCGGTATGAATCGTCCCGGGCAGTCGAGGGTCGGGGGTATCGGTCTTGGCGAGCAGGACGACGTTTCCACCGCGGCCCGCGATCGCGCGCGCAATGGCAAGTCCGATACCACGACTTCCCCCGGACATGACGGCGGTTCTCCCGTGGAAGCTTGTGGTGTTCACTGTGATCCCTTCGTTGTGGACGCTGAGACGCCGTTCGCGCCTGTCGAACTGGACGGGATCGCTCGAAAACAACCCCGTACGACGGTGTCTCGGGGGCCGTGCGTCGCTCATCGAGCAGTCCGCAGGCGTTGGCCGAGCGCTCTTGACGATAGGAGAATCCTGTGATGGTGACCACGTCCGCGAAGCATCAAGAAACAGATGCCCTTTGTCCTGTCGGGACATGCTCGGTTCGTGCCAGTGGAGACCTGGACGGCGGGCTGGGCGGAAATGTGCAGGTAGAGATGCTGAGGATGGCGTTCCGGGTAAATCGTCATGCGCGGATGTCGACTGCTCTATTGTCTTCGCATGGCTTCACACGACGAGCGCGCCGCGCTGTTGGTCGCACGAATCGCGGGCTCGCTCAACCAGCGGCTGGTGACGTTGACCGCCGATATCACGGATGTGCTGTACAGCGAGATTCCCGATCTGCGTGCCGATCGGCAGCTGTTCGACCTACTCGGTGCCAGTGTCGAAGGAAACCTCTGCCCGAGTCGGTATGCGCGTACAAGCGCGTTGACGGGAACCCCTCCAACCTCCTCAAGCTGGTATTTGACGAGTTGGGTGGGGAAGCGGTCGAGCCGGAACTCGGTGTGCCGGTGCTCGAGCGCATCATCACCGTGATGTCGGTGTATATCGACAGGGTGTCGCAGCAGGTGGTCGAAGTCTACGAGCGTGAACGGGAGCGGTGGCTGGCCCACCAGAGCAGTGTTCGTGCCGTCCGAGTCCAGGAAATCCTGGCGGGCAACGAACGCCCGGACGCCGGGGCCAGCGCCGCCCTTAACTATGTTCTGCATCAGAATCACCTGGCGGCCATCATCTGGGTTCCCGATACCGGTTCGGGAGACATGCTGGCCAGAATCGAATCGGCGACGCACGACGTCGCAGGGTTCATGGGTGCAATGACCGATCCGTTGTTCGTGGCGGCCGACCGCGTCACCGGATGGGTATGGGTCCCGCTCGGTACGCGCGCGGCTCCCCGGCGAGGTTACGGTGAATTGCGCGATTTCCTCGAGGCCCGCCATCCGGGGCTGGTCATGGCCGTCGGCGGGGTCACCAACGGCCCGGAGGGATTCCGGCAGTCGTACACGCGTGCTCAGCGCGCACGAGCGCTCGCGATCGCTGCAGGAAAGAATGCCCCCGTCGTGACCGCGTACGACGAACCGGGAGTGTCGACAGTCGCACTGCTGATAGAGGACGTCGCGTCGACCCGGGCGTGGGTGCGCAGCGTCTTGCGTGGTCTGGCGGCCGACAATGAGAACGCCGCCCGCCTGCGCGAGACCGTACAGGTCTACCTCGCAAGCAACCTCAGCAATGTCGCCGCAGCGAAACAGATTGATCTGCACTATAATTCAGTGAAATATCGGGTGAAGCGGGCCGCGGAGGAACGGGGCGAAGACTTCACCGGGGATCGCCTCGCCGTCGAGCTCGCCCTGCTCGTGTGCCAATGGCTGGGACCTGTGGTCGTGACGCCGGATCAGGCGAAGGGGCGAGCCGACGGTCAAAGGAGTGGGTGGGCGGTAAGGGTGGGGTCGGTGACCGTCCGCGGCGGATCATCGGGATCGCTCACCGCGTCCTCGAGGGCGATGTAGTCGCCGAAGGACAATCCGGCTGCCGCCAGGAGGGCTGCGTACAGTCGATCCAGCATCGTTCCTCAGTTCGTGTGCGTCGTGGAGTGGGTCGCGCGCCCGGCACCGCAGGATCGCTGCGGTGCCGGGAAACGCTGTCGGGTAGGGGAATCGTCCCTCAAATCGTACTGGTGCGGAGCACGCGCTGGGCTCCGTGCCGGTACTGATGAGGATGACGTGGCGCGTCACGCTCGCAGTGCCCGGAAGTGTTCCTCCCGGCGCGACGACGCATGACCGCGGCGCCGATCCCTTCCAAGGGCGGGATTGTCGTTGCCAGCGCACGTGCCAGCCGCATGGCCTCCGGCAGTACCTCATGTGGATGGACGACCCTGTCGATCATTCCGCAACGCAGTGCCGTCTCCGGCTCGAGCGCGTCGCCAAGGAACACCGACCTGGCCTGGAGTCGACCGCCGAGTGCCCTCGCGTCGGGATCGCAGTCCGCATATCGTCCTATTCCCCGCGACCCGAGCGAGGCGTGAGAACTGACGATGGCTGCGTCACACGCCAAGATGAGATCGAGGCCTCCACCCGAGGACGAACCGTTCACGGCTGCAATCAGCGGTTTGCCGATGTCATGTCGGACGAAGCCGCCGAACCCCCATTCCGGGTGTCCGGGTGCGTCGATGCTGTGCCCGGCGGTCAGGGCGGCCAGATCCGCACCGGCACAGAAGGTATCTCCCGCACCTGTGAGGATTCCGACCCGAAGGTCGGGAGAGTGGGCCAGTGTTTCCATTGCCGCGCCGACCGCGGCGGAGACGTCCGAGTTGACGACGTTGCGGACCTCGGGACGATTGAGGGTTATCACTGCGATCGGACCGTGCCGCTCCAGGAACGCCGCACCACGGCGATTCCGTTTCCCAGACCTCTCCACGGTCACAGCACATCGCCGCCGTGTCTGCGCAGGTGGCGCAGTGCGGATTGGGCGGCGTTGAATCCGCTCATCCCGTGGGCGCCGGCTCCCGGCGGCGTGGACGCCGAGCACAGATAGGTTCCCGGTACCCCGGTGCTGTACGGGTCGAGGGCGATGCGCGGACGCAGCACCACCTGGGTTTCGCTGTTGGCTCCGCCGATGATGTCACCGCCGATGTAGTTGGCGTTCGACTCGGCGAGCTTCACGGGCCCACTGCTGACCGTGGCGACGATGCGGTCCCGGAACCCGGGCGCGAACCGTTCGATCTACGCGGTGATCGCCTCCGTCGCGTCGCCCGTGTAGCCGTGCGGGACATGGGCGTACGCGTAGAGCGGATGCAGGGTTCCTTTCGACCGTCCGGGGTCGGCGAGGTACTGCTGTCCGACGAGGACGAACGGCCGCTGCGGCATCTTCCCCGTCGCGACGTCGCGTTCGGCGTCGGCGATCTCGGCGAAATTCCCGCCCAGGTGGACGGTTCCGGCGCGGCCGCAGTCCGGGTTGCGCCAGAGCACGCCGCCCTCGACGGCGAAGTCGACCTTGAATGCCGCCGGTCCGTGCTTGAACCGCCGGTACGCGCGCGCGACCCGGTCGGGCAGGCGAGCGCCCAGGATGCCGAGCGCGGCGGACGGCGCGACGTCCAGCAGGACGACGTCGGCGGGCGGAAGTTCGTTCCAATCGCGGACGTGGACACCGGTGGTGATCTTGCCGCCCCGGTCGGTGAGCAGGGCGGCGAGTGCGCCGGTGATCGACTGCGATCCGCCCTCGGCGACCGGCCAGCCGTAGCGGTGCCCGGCGGCGACGATCATCATCCCGACCGCGGACGTCGCGGGCCGGTCCAGGCGGTAGTAGGCGTGCGCGGCGGCGCCGCCGAACAGTGCGCGGGCCTTGTCGGTGCGCCACCAGCGGGCCGTCACCGCGGCCGGCAGCAGGGCCCGGGGTCCGAAGCCGGCGAGCCGCAGCGGATGCCGGGGCACGTTCGCGATCGGACGCATGAGGTCGGCGGCCAGGTCGTCGAATCCGTCGGCGAGTCCGCCGAACATGCGCTGCCAGCGGGCGCCGTCCTCGCCGAGTCCGGCGGCGGTGGCCGCGATCGACCGGTGCAGCAACCCCGCCTCACCGGAGTCGAGGGGTGGGCGCAGTCGATCTCCGGCCACTTCCACGTCAACCCGTACCGGCCGAGGTCGAGGGTCTGCAGATACGGCGACCCGGCACCCATCGGGTGGAACGCCGAGCACTCGTCGTGCAGCAGTCCCGGGACGGTGAGTTCGCCGGAGCGGGTGCCGCCGCCGATGGTGTCGGCGGCCTCGAGGACCTGGACGTCGACGCCGTGCCGGGCGAGGTGGACCGCGGCGGCGAGCCCGTTGGGCCCGCTGCCGACCACGACTGCGGTGGTCACCGCAGCACTCCGCTGCCCTCGTCACCATGGAGGGACGAATTGGTGGCGTGCTTGCTGCGCATCCTCGGTTCCGACAGCGAGCCGGGATCGGTGATCGCCCGGTCGGCGTCGATGTCCAACGTCCACCGCACATCGAACGGGATGGGACCGTTCGGCAGCCACGGCTGTTCGGCGATGGCGTCGGACACCTTGTAGGTGCCTCGCTCGATGACACCGAGGGCGACGTCGATCACCTTGTACTCCTGAATGCCCTTGTGGATGGGCTGCGATTCGATCCACGCGATCAGGAACTCTCCAGGCGCGAAGTTGCAGGGCCGCTGAATGGCAGCAATGAGGTGCTCGTTGTGCAAGTGGCCGTCACCGAAGTTGAACGCCACCAGTGAGTTGCAGCTGAACTCGGCCTCCCGGAGGGAGTAGGTGTCGATGTCGTCCCGAGATGCCGACTCATCAGCGACAACAGGGCGCGGCCCTGGCTGTGCATCGACCTCCAGCCGAGCAGCTGGTGCATCACGACGTCGGCGACCTCGGCCGGATACGTCGCCAGCAACTGGGTGCGGGTGTTCTGACTGGGCCGCGTGATGAACTCGTCCAGCTTGTCCTCCGCACCCGGTGCGAATGCCCAGGTCGCCGAGGCCCAGTTTCCTGCGTACTGCCGCATCGAGGGCAGGAACGACACGAGGTCGGGGCGCAGATTGCCGAGGATGGGGAAGAACACCAGCGCGGCGACGATCGCGGCGAGCAGCAGCGGTGAGGAGACGTCCCCCAGCCCGAAGCCGGCGGCGTTCGGGAAACCGAGGAACAGGAATACTGCCGCATACGCGAACAGCAGGTTCCATTCGAGGGGGACCGCGAGCGGGAACGTGGACAGGATGAACAGGTGGAACGCCACCATCAACGCAACCGCGAGCAGGGTGATGGTGCCATTCGTGGTGAACAGCAACACCAGTGGAGTGACCACCTCGACGACGGTGCCCAGGACGTGGGCGACGCCGCCGGCGACGATGGACGGCCGCAGGTCGTTCGGGAAGCTGCGGTAGTGGGCGCGCTTGATCGTCTTCGACGGCAACCAGAGGGTGTTGGACAGCATCGGCGGCACGACCATCGAGAAGTGGTGGCCGAGCTTCGAGATGCCGGCGCCGACCCACACCGACACGATGAGCAGCTTCAGCGCGACGATCATGTCCACGAACGGAAGGACACCGAAGAAGACAATGGCCGGGAAGTACTGCTCGCCGCGGGCGGCGATGAAAATGACCTTGTCACGCAGCCCGATCACGATCAGCAGCGCGATCAGCGGCAACAGAAGTGTGGGGTTCACCAGGCCGTGGTTGCCGGGCAACGCCGCGTCGACAGACGGTGTGTGCACCCCGGCAAATCCGAGCGCGAGGACGATGTTGACCAGGATTGCGGCGTAGACGAGGACGTCGAAGACGGTGCGAGTGTCGCCTGATGTCAGCGGCACCTTCCCTGGCCAGGGTGGCAGGCGAATGGTTCCCGGCCGGAGCCAGAACAGCGCGCCGCCCATCATCGGTTTGAAGTGGCCGGCGAGCGGACCCCAGGAACCGCCCAGGCCGAGGGTCTCGACGAGCAGCGTCCACAGGATGAGCTTCTGGTAGACGATGGGTGCGTTCCACCACGCGCCGACGTCGAGCACGTTGTATCCGGACGTGAATGTCGCGATCGACAGTCCGGCGGCGATGTACAGGACGAGCAGCTTGAGAATGTAGATGGTGTGCACCATCTTCGGGGTGCCGAAGCCGTAGTCGACCCAGTGGGTCGACATGGCTCGGATCCGGTCGAAGAAGGGGCGGTCGAGGAATGTTGCGGGGTCTACTTCGGGGAAGTTCCCGGTTGAATCCCATCGGATGCTCCTGGATAGGGCGGGTGGAGGGTAGGTGTCATCGCCTCGGGGGTGTCCCGAGTTGCGGCAGGGTGTTGTGGTGAGCGGTGAGAGCCTGTTGCTCATCCCCTCGTGGCGGCGGGTTGCGGCGGTGACGGCTGCGCAGTCCCGGCTTGTCGATCTTGCCGACGGGGTTGCGCGGCAAGGCGTCGACGATGTGTATGGCCACGGGCAGTTTCACTTTCGTGAGCCGGTCGCGCAGGTGCTCGGTGAGCTGGTCCTCGGTGACCGGACTGTCGGGGTAGGTGACGACGTAGGCGACGGGCACCTCGCCATACACGTCGTGGGGCGCTCCCACCACGGCCGCCTCGAGTACGCCGTCGTGAGTGGCGAGTGCGTTTTCGATCTCCTTGGGGTAGATGTTCTCGCCGCCCCGGATGATCATGTCCTTGATGCGGTCGACGAGGGTGAGGTAGCCGTCCTCGTCGAGTCGGCCGACGTCGCCGGTGTGGAGCCATCCGTCGACAATCGTCCGGTCGGTCTCCTCGGGACGCCCCAGATAGCCGTGCATCACGTTGGCGCCGCGGACGACGACCTCGCCGACCGCTCCAGGGGGGAGCAGAGCGCCGGAATCGTCCATGATCGCGAGGGTCTGCCCCGGCAGTGCGGGCCCCACGGAGCCGAGTTTCCGGACGCCGGCAGGCGGGTTGCACGCCGATGCGCAGGTGCCCTCGGTGAGCCCGTACCCTTCGACGATCACCAGGCCGAAGCGTTGTTCGGCGCGGTCGAGTAGTTCCTTGGAGATCGGCGCGGCGCCGCAGACGGCGAACCGCAACGAGGACGTGTCGGTGACAATCTCCTCGGGTTGCGACGCGAGCAGTGCATAGATTGTCGGGACCGCGGAGAAGTAGGTCGGCCGCAGCCGGGCGACGTCGTCGAAGAATCGGGCCGGAGAAAAACGTCCGGTGACGCTCAGTTGCCCTCCCGCCAGCATCGGCGCGAGAAAGCTGACACAGATCGCGTTGACGTGGAACAGCGGCAGGACGAGTGGGCAGTGGTCATCGGTGGTCAGTGAAAGGTGCTCGGCCAGAGAAGAACTCATGAACTGCAGGTTGTCGTGGGTGAGCATGACTCCCTTGGGGTGCCCCGTCGACCCCGACGTGTAGATCAGTAGTGCGACGTCACTTCCCGCCGGGCGGAGGCCTGGGGTCGGCCCCGAAGGCTGAGATGCGGCCATCTCGTCGACCGCGATCGACGGACGACCGGCGGTAGGGGCGTCAGGTCCCTCGTTCACGACGAGGACGGCGCCGGTGTCGGCGATCTGGTACTCCGCTTCCACGGCGGTGAAGGTGGGATTGACCGGTGTCGCGGCCGCGCCGAGTCGCCAGGCCGCCATCAGCACGACGAGCAGCTCCACCCGGTTCGGCAGCATCACCGCGACGACGTCACCCTTGCCGACCCCGTGTTCGCTCAGTTGTGCCGCGAACGCATCCACGCGATCGGCGAACTGCCGGTACGTGAGGTCGAGGTGGTCGTCGCGCAGGCACGGTGCGTCACCGTGCTCGGTCGCGAGGTCCCAGGTGAAATAGCCGATGTCGGACACTGTTTCGATCCCCTACACTTTGCCGTGTGATCCACGACACTATGCGGGGAGAGTGTGGTCCGAAATATTCCGCCGGGCTCGAGTTCGCCCCGGTCTTTGTCCGCGGCGGACAGTGCGGACTGCTACGTGGCGGCGGGCACCCACCGTGGGTCGCGGCCGGTCAGGCCGAGCAGTTGTTCGAGCAGTGGCGCGGAGTCTGGAACGCTCACCGGTGGCCCGAACAGTCCAGGTGTGCCGTGGGGGTTCTGGTCGGCTGACGACTTCGCGAACTCGTATGCGGCGCCGAGTAGTTCCGGTGTGCAGTGGAAGTTCTGGCCGGTGGCGACGGCGAGGTCCCAGCCGTGCACGACGATCTCGTCCACCGCGACCGCGCCCGCGATGTCGGCCGGTAGGTCGAGTCCGCCTGCCTGGGTCATCCCGTGCCATGCCGGCTCCTCGCGCCAAGCTCCGGCCAGGGCGGCCAGACGCTGCGGGATCCGGGTGCGCCAGTCGGTGCCGAGGCGAGCAGCGTCGGCGGAGGGCGGTTGGCTGCCCCCGGCCGGCGGGGTCTTCGTCGCGGCGGCGGTGAACGCGAGTGACAGCCCGTCGATGTGGTCGAGGAGATCACCGACCGTGAGCTCCGGGCACGGTGTCGGTGCGGTGAGTTGGTCGTCGCGCACGGACTCGACGAGAGCGGCCATCACGTCGGCGGCGGGTCGGAGATCGAACATCTTCAGCACTCCTCGCACGGTCACTGGAAGGTCGATGGAGGTCCTACGTTACGACGGGCTGCACCGGTCGAGGTCGGAATCCGGGTCATCGGCATGAGGGATCGAGCTCCCGGTGACCGTCCACGGCGGTGTTACCGGGAGGACTTGGCGAAGGGTCTGATGAAGAAGGCGGGGTCGGCGCGCGTGTTCGACACGCTTCTCGACGAGCAAGCGATCCTGGGACTCGCGCTGGGCGCGGGGGTGTCCGGGTTGTTGCCGATCCCGGAGATCCAGTACCTGGCGTATCTGCACAATGCCGCCGATCAGATCCGCGGGGAGGGTGCGACGTTGCAGTTCTTCTCCGACCGTCAGTACCGCAATCCGATGGTGGTGCGGGTCGCGGGGTACGGGTATCAGAAGGGGTTCGGTGGGCATTTCCACAACGACAATGCCGTCGCCGCGTTGCGTGACATCCCCGGCATCGTCGTGGCCTCCCCGGCTCGCCCCGACGACGCCGCGGCCATGATGCACACGTGCGCGGCGGCAGCGCGCACCGCGGGGGCGGTGTGTGTGTATCTGGAACCGATTGCGCTGTATCACACCCGGGATCTGTACGAGGACGGTGACGAGCAGTGGCTGGCCGCGTATCCGGATCCGGTGAAGCGGGCCGAGAACCATGTGCCGATCGGCTCCGCCCGCACGTACGGTGACGGCACCGACCTGACCATCGTCACGTTCGGCAACGGGGTCCGGATGAGCCTGCGGGTCGCGCGCCGGCTCGAGAAGGCGCACATCGCCGCGCGTGTGGTGGACATGCGGTGGCTCGCACCGCTGCCCGTGCACGACATCCTCCGAGAGGCGTACGCCACCGGCCGGGTGCTCGTCGTCGACGAAACCCGATCTTCCGGGGGCGTCGCGGAAGGAGTCGTCACCGCGCTGATCGACGAAGGTTTCACCGGCCGTCTCGCGCGAGTAGCCAGTGAGGACAGTTTCATCCCGCTCGGCGATGCCGCCCTCGAGGTCCTGCTCTCCGAAGACACCATCGAGGCCGCGGCGATCAAGTTGGCACAGGTGAGCTGATGGCATTGGTCGGGCCGGAATCCGGGGCGGACTCTCGCCGAGAGAGCGGCGCCAGTACACATGGTTCCACCCCTCGAGTAAGACTGGGACGTAACCTGTCCGAGCACGAACCGACACCGGGAGCAGTTGTGCCCACCTTCGATCCCGCACCGCAGGCTGCAGCGCGACGTGCCCAGGACTTCAACGGCATCGCAGTGTTCGACGCCAGCGAACACAACCTCGCCCACGTCGATGTGGTCATTCCCCGGGACTGCATCGTCGCGTTCACCGGAGTCTCGGGATCGGGCAAGTCGTCGTTGGCCTTCGGCACCATTTACGCCGAAGCGCAACGGCGGTTCCTCGAGTCCGTCACCCCGTACGCACGCCGGCTGATGGATCAGATCGGAGCGCCCAGGGTTGGGGACATCACCGGGCTTCCACCGGCGGTTGCCTTGCAGCAGGCCCGCGGTCACACCTCCGCCCGATCGTCGGTCGGCACCCTCACCCATATCTCGAACGTGCTACGGATGCTGTTCTCCCGAGTCGGTACCTACCCGCCGGGTGCCCCCGTCCTCGACTCGAACGCGTTCTCGCCCAACACACCCGAAGGCGGATGCCCAGCCTGCCACGGACTCGGACGCACCCACGACGTCGATATCGATGCCCTGGTGCCGGACCCGAGCCGAAGTATCCGCGGCGGTGCCGTCGCCGCATGGCCCGGCGCCTGGCTGGGCAAGAACTACCGCGACATCCTCGACGCACTCGGTATCGACGTGGACCGCCCCTGGTCCGAGCTCCCGGAAGGCCAGCGTGAGTGGATCCTCACGACCGAGGAACAACCCACGGTCACGGTGTCACCCGTGCGCGACCCGGGCAAGATGGTGCGCGACTACCAGGGAACGTTCTCGAGCGCCCGCACCTACGTTCTGCACACCTACGCGACGACGAAGAGCGCAACCCAGCGGGCGAAGGTCGCCCGATATCTGGTGTCCCGGCCCTGCAGTGCCTGCAACGGCAAACGGCTGCGCCCCGAGGCGCTGGCCGTCCGGTTCGCCGGCCTCGACATAGCCGACGCCACGGAACTGTCACTGGCCGATCTGGCCTCGGTCCTCGACGCCGTCGTCGTATCCCGCGATTCCGCCGCAAGCGACGCCACCGAACGAGCATCCGCGGCGCTGGTAGACAACCTTCGCGGCCGCCTCGCGGGTCTGACCGAGCTCGGGCTGGGATACCTGAGTCTCGCCCGTTCGACCACCACTCTCTCGCCGGGCGAACTTCAGCGCCTGCGGCTGGCCACCCAGCTGCAATCGGGTCTGTTCGGAGTGTTGTACGTCCTCGACGAACCGTCCGCGGGCCTGCATCCCGCCGACACCGAGGCGCTGGTCACCGCCGTGCGGCGGCTACGCGCGGCAGGTAACTCCGTCTTCGTCATCGAACACAACCTCGACGTCGTCCGCGCGGCAGATTGGATCGTCGACGTCGGTCCCGGAGCCGGGGAGCACGGTGGGCGGGTGCTCTACAGCGGTGAGGTGGACGGTCTCGCGCACGTCCCCGAATCCGTGACTCGCCGATACCTTTTCGGAACCGCCGAGAGTTACCCCGAGCCCGGACCGCCGAGCAGGTGGATCGAACTCGCCGGCATCACGATGCACAACCTGCGGGATCTGACCGTGCGAATCCCGCTCGGGGTGCTCACCGCGGTCACGGGTGTGTCCGGATCGGGCAAATCCACACTGGTGAGCCGTGTGCTGACCGACGTCGTCGCCCAACACCTCGGCGTCGACAGAGAACCCGGCGCCGACACCGGGGGAGACGACGCCGACGACTCCACGGTCGTACTGGCCGAGGAGCGCGAGAAGAACGCCGAGCCGACGGTCGTGGCCGCTCACGGGCTGGGACACATCAACCGGTTGGTGCGCGTGGACCAGACCCCGATCGGGCGGACTCCGCGCTCGAATCTTGCCACCTACACCGGTCTCTTCGATGTGATCCGGAAACTCTTCGCCGCACACCCCGTTGCCCGTGAACGCGGATACAGTCCGGGCCGATTCTCATTCAATGTCAGTGGCGGCCGTTGCGAGGAATGCGAGGGAGCCGGTTCGATCACCATCGGTATGCTGTTTCTGCCCGAGGCCTCCGCACCGTGCCCGGCCTGCGCGGGCGCACGGTACAACGCGGAGACCCTCGAGGTCCTCGTCGACGGCCGGACGATCGCCGACGTCCTCGCGATGACGGTCGACGACGCCCGTGCTTTCCTGAGTCACGTCCCGGCGGCGGCGAAAAGCCTTGACATGCTTGTCGAAGTCGGTCTCGGATATCTGCGGCTCGGCCAATCCGCCACCACCCTGTCCGGCGGGGAGGCGCAACGCGTCAAACTCGCCAGCGAGCTGCAGCGCCTCCGATCCGGGCACACGCTATACGTACTCGACGAACCGACCACCGGATTGCACCCTGCCGACGTCGATCGCCTCATGGTGGTGTTGCGACGGCTCGTCGCGGCGGGAAATACCGTCGTACTCGTCGAACACGACATGCCGGTCATTGCCTCGGCGGACTGGATGATCGATCTCGGGCCCGGCGGGGGAGACAACGGCGGCCGGATCATCGCCTCGGGACCACCGACGGTCGTGGCCGAGACGGCCGGCTCCGCCACCGCCGCCTATCTCGCTCGACATCTCGCCGTGTGAGGGTGCGCATGTGAGCGACGAAGTCGGTATCCGGTTCGTGTGCTACCGGTTCAGTGGGCGTGGATTCCGTAGACGGTGACGACGAAGCTGTGTCCCTTGGCGGTGCAGGTGACGTCTCCCATGAACCCTGCGAGACAAGGTGGTTCCCCCGTGGGTGATCGTTTTCTGGTGCATGCTCTGGCTGGTGGCGACCTCGGAGATGTCGGGGTTGCCGCCGGGCAGGGTGAACGGGGTGCCGGGCGGGTAGGTGGGGTGAGAAGGTAGCCAGGGAAGGTCGATGACGACGTGCTGGACGGGTCCCAGCCACGGCAGTCCGAACTCGCCGAGGATCGGGAAGTCCATCGGCAATGGTTGTGGCAGATCGCATCCCACGCTGTCGTCGGGTGCGATCGAGCAGTTGAAGTTCCCCACACGGAAGTAGACGGGGTGGGGGAGTCTGCCTGCGCGGGTGTTGCGAACGCGAGGAGAGCGGCTGCTGTAGCCGTGAGCAGGCTGGTGGCTCGCTTCACTGAACGTTTCATACGAGGCATATACGCTGGGAACGGTGTGCGTTAGCTACTTCGACCTGAAAAACGAGGCGCCCCGGTGAGCATGATTCGGCCGTTCTCGGCCGGTCGTGATTGGGTTGGCCGCAATTCCCCCCGATCGGCGCCTTTCACGCTGCCAGGGTGCTGATCTTGACCAGGTTGTGCGCCAGGACCCCGTGGCCGACCCAGATCTTGGCGCCTTCGGTGCTGTCGATGCGGGTGCGGTCCCAGCCATATCCACGTTTGAGGGCGCTGATTCTGCCTTCGACTCCGGTGCGCCACTTGATTGTTCGTCGGAACGCCGGGCGGTGTTCCTCGGCTCGCCGGTCAGCTGAGGGTTTGCCCTTGCGGGGGATGACGACGTGGCGCACGCCGAGGTCACGGAGGTCGTCCTCGACGGCCTTCTCGCCGTAGCCGCGGTCGGCGGTGACCGTGCGGGGTGGCCGGCCGGCGCGTGTGCGGACCCGATCCACGGCTGGGGCCAGCTGGGGTGCGTCGGCCGGGTTGCCGCGTTCGACGTTGTGGTCCACGATCACGCCGTCGTCGCCTTCGACGAGCTGGGTCTTGTGGCCGAACTCGACCGGTTTGCCGAGCCGTCCCTTGGCGATGGGCCGGGCGTCGGGGTCGTGCAGGCTGACTCGCCGGGTGGCTCCGTCCGGGGTCTGCCCGGCCAGCCGCTGTCGGGTCTGCGCGGTGATCTGCCGGGTGGCGGTGACCAGGTCCTCGAGGTCGTCGATGGCGCGGGCCAGGCGTCCGCGCCGGCGGCCCGCGGCCCCGTCGTGCTCGCCCTGGGCCTTCCGGGCTGTGGCCTTGGTGCGTGCCCGGCGCAGCGCGTGTTTCGCGTTGGTCAGCAGCCGTTCGGCATCGGTGGCGGCGGTCTCGGCCAGGTCGGCCAGCTCCCCGGTGGTGCGCCGGACCGCCGCCAGGGCCTCGTCTCGGCCGGCGGCGCTGCGCGACCGCAGCTTGAAACCGATCGCGTGCGCACGCCTGCCCGCCGCACGGGATCGGTCCCGGACCGTGGTGCGTGTCGCTCCACCGGCGGCCTGGATCCGCTTGCCCGTGACCGCGATCCGTCGGATTGCCTTGGCCAACAAACCGGAGTCGGTGGGGTAGGACACGTTGCTGGGCACCACGGTGGTGTCGGCCCGCAACTTGGTGGTGCGCAGCACCTTGGCCTCGGTGGCCTTGGCCAGCAACGCCTCGTTCAGCCCGACCACCGCCGCCGCGCCACAGCGGGTGGTCAGCTTCATCAACGTCGTCGGGTGCGGCACCGACCCGTCCAAGGGGATCCGGCAGAACCGGCGCCAGGTGAACGAGTCGCTCACCTCGCGGCACAGGCTCTCGTAGCCGAGCCGGTAGCGGAACTTGAGGAACATCAGCCGCAGGTAGGTCTCCATCGGCGTCGACGGACGACCGATCCGCGGGTCGAAGTACGGAACGAACGGTGCGAAGAACGCCGGATCATCCAACAGCGCATCCACTCGCTCGAGCTCCGCGGGAAGCCGCAGCAACTCCTGCGGCAGCACCGACTCGAACAACGACGGTTGATCGCCTACGGTACGGAACACGATGGCCTCGATCCCTTCTAGCCCAACGGGTTGAGGCCATTGTTCCGGTTCAGGACTGGCTGATCACGTACCGCCACACCCCGACTTTTTCAGGTCGAAGTAGCTAGGCGTGGCATCGGATGCTCGAGAACTGACCCTGAGGAGCGAGAACGTCATGGCGACGGCAGGCGAGCAGACGTACGGACCGGACAGCATGCCGCGGTGTCGTCCAATACGTCATCCTGGGGGCGGGCTTGGACACCTTTGCCCAGCGTAGGCCGGGGATCGCCTCCCGCATCCGGGTATTCGAGGTCGACCAACCCGGCCCCCAAGCCTGGAAGCGGAACCGGTTGATCGAGCTGGGCTTCGGCGTTCCCGACTGGTTGCGGTTGGTGCCGGTCGACTTCGAGGCGAGCGATTTCTGGTCGGAGCAGCTGGCTGCAGCGGGCTTCGATTCTCGACTGCCTGCGGTCGTCGTCTCGACCGGCGTCACGATGTACCTCACGAAAGGCGCCACCGCGGCCACCCTGCGCCAGCTCGCCGGTCTCGCTGCCGGCTCGACGCTGGCGATGACGTTCCTACTGCCGACCGAACTTCTCAACGACGCCGATCGCCCCGGATTCCGGGCGTCCGAGAGCGGTGCGCGGGCGGCCGGAACACCGTTCGTCAGTTTCTACACCCCGCCGGAAATGCTGACCCTGGCCCGCGAGGCTGGGTTCGACGGCGCGAAGCATGTGGCGGGAACTTCATTCGCCGAGCGCTACTTCGCCGATCGATCCGACGGCCTGCGCCCGTCGAGTGGAGAAGACCTGTTGGTGGCCACTACCTGAGAGCTTTGTCATGTGACGGCACAGCTGGACATTTGTCTAGATGACAGGCGCGGCGCCGTCGGCTAGAAATGTTGAGGTATCGACAGTGACGTGACTCACATTTTGCGTCCGGACTGGATCGTCGGCACACCGGCGGGTCGGCGGTCGATGCACGAGAGCGAAGGAGCATCGCGGAATGATCGAGGACAGCACCGAACTACTGACTCCGACTCCCGGCCCGACACGCCTGATCCCTCATAGGCGTCCCGACGGACGTGAACTACTCGGCACGGCGAAGGGAATCCTGATCGCCGGTCGCGGCTGCAGTGACGCCCAGGCTTTCGACGAACTCCTCGACGTCGCCCGGCGTCATCATCTGACCGTCCTCGGCGCTGCCCGGAGCCTGGTAGACCTCGCCGCCGGACCCTCGCCCCGTCGGCGCTCGCCCGAAGCCGCCCGATTCGAAGAGTGGGAGCAGTTGGTCAACCAGCTTCCTCCCCGCCGACACGCGCAGGCGAGTTGACGCGACCCCTCACCGACGCCGGCAAGTAGCGGACCTCGACTGACGGGCGCGCCGGGAGGTCTGGCCTCAGCCGCGATTACGTGGTGGCCGGCGGTGCCAGCCGATCATGCGAGATCGGCTTCGGTGGCGCGTTGGACCCAGGCCGCGAATTTCTCGGAGCCCTCGCGGTCGGCCACGTACCGTCGAACGATCCGCTCGACGTAGTCGGGCACCTCGGTGGCTGGAAGCTTGTGGCCGCGCAATTTGCGCCCGAAGCTCGTAACCAGCCCGAGGCCGCCGCCGAGATGAACCTGGAATCCCTCGACCTGGTTGGAATCGTCATCGGTCACGATCATGCCCTTGAGGCCGATGTCGGCGACCTGGATGCGGGCGCACGAGTTGGGGCACCCATTGAGGTGCACTGTGATCGGGTGCTCGAGCTGATCCTGGACGTCGGCCAATCGCTTCTCGACGTCTGTGATGAGTGCGGCGGCTCGCGCCTTGGTCTCGACGATCCCGAACTTGCAGAATTCGATGCCCGTGCAGGCCATGGTGCTCCGTCGCCACGGTGACGGGCTCGACGGGAACCCGAGAGCGTCGAGACTCGATCGAAGTGAGCCGACCTGTTCGTCGGGCACATCGAGGATGACGAGTTTCTGCATCGGGGTGATGCGGACCCGCCGGGATCCGGATGCTTCCGCTGCTCGTGCCAAGTCGGTCAGCACGGTGCCGCCGACCCTGCCCACGACGGGTGCGATCCCGACGGCGTTGAGACCGTTCTTCTGACGCTGGATACCGACGTGATCGCGGGGTTCGTCGAGCGGTTCGGGTGCTGGTCCATCGAGCATTGCGCGTCCGAGGTATTCCTTTTCGAGCACGTTGCGGAACTTCTCGACACCCCAGTCCGAGACGAGGAACTTCAAGCGCGCCTTCGCCCGCAGTCGCCGATACCCGTAGTCGCGGAAGAGGGAGACGATTCCGATCCACACGTCGGGCACGTCTTCCAGTGGTACCCATGCGCCGAGGCGCTCGCCGATCCGCGGATTCGTCGACAGGCCGCCGCCGACCCAGACATCCAGTCCCGGGCCATGAACCGGATGGTCGACACCGATGAACGCCACATCGTTGATCTCGTGGACCACGTCTTGGAGGCCGGAGATGGCGGTTTTGAACTTGCGCGGCAGGTTGGAGTACTCGGGGTTTGCGATCAATCGGCGGGTGATCTCGTGCAGAGCGGGTGTGGCGTCGAGAACCTCGTCGACGGCAATGCCGGCCATCGGCGAGCCGAGGACCACGCGCGGGGTGTCGCCTGCGGATTCGGCGGTCGTGAGGCCTGCCCCTTCGAGTCGCCGCCAGATTTCGGGTAGGTCCTCGACCCTGATCCAGTGCAGCTGAATGTTCTGGCGGTCGGTGAGATCCGCGGTGTCGCGGGCGAACAGTCGGGAGACTTCACCGACGACGCCCAACTGTTCAGTGGTCAGTGCCCCTCCGTCGATGCGGATGCGGAGCATGAAGTGCTCGTCCTCGAGCTCTTCCGGCGGCAACGTGGCGGTTCGGCCGCCCTCGATGCCAGGTGCGCGCTGGGTGTAGAGCCCCCACCAGCGGAATCGGCTTCGCCGATCGGTCGGGTCGATGCCGGCGACGCCGGTACGGCAGTACACCTCTTCGATTCTCTTGCGCACGTTGAGGCCGTCGTCGTCCTGTTTGACCTGCTCGTTCACATTGAGTGGCTCACGGTCGCCCGGTGCCCATTGCCCCTCAGTGCGCGGGGTCTTCGCCTGCGCAGCGCGGGTCTTCGGTGTTGTCATCGGTGCTCCTGTCGAAACTGCGTGCCGAAACTGTAGCGTAGGCGAATAGATCGTGCATTAATTATATGTGCACACCCCGGTTGCCGACGACGTGAAGGATGAACCATGAGTAGAAGCAATTTTCTGGTCGACGCCGAATGGGTCGTCGAACACGGACACGACCCCGACGTCGTCCTCGTCGAGGTGGACGAGGACACCGCGCAGTACGAGGCGAACCACATCGACGGTGCCGTCCGGATCGACTGGAAGCGCGATCTTCAAGATCCGGTGCGCCGCGACGTCATCGATCGGCGATCGTTCGAGAAACTCCTGTCCGAGAGAGGCATCGCCAACGGCGACACGGTGATCCTGTACGGCGGGAACAACAACTGGTTCGCGGCCTACGCGTACTGGTACTTCAAGCTCTACGGCCACCGCGACGTCCGGCTGCTCGACGGCGGACGCAAGAAGTGGGAGCTCGACGGCCGGCCCTTGTCGAGCGAGAAGGTCACCCGGCCGGTCACCGACTACGTGGCGTCCGAGCCCGTGTCGGGAATCCGCGCGCACCGCGACGAGGTGATCGAGCAGATCGGGAACAAGAACATCGTCGACGTCCGGTCTCCCGCCGAATTCTCCGGGACGATCCTCGCTCCCGCGCAGTTCCCGCAGGAACAACCCCAGGTCCCGGGGCACGTCCCGACTGCGGTCAACGTGCCGTGGTCCAAGGCTGCCGCTGACGACGGCACCTTCCTCAGCGAGGACGAACTCCGCGCCCTGTACGGCGGCGCCGGCCTCGACGAGACGAAGGACATCATCGTCTACTGCCGGATCGGCGAAAGATCGGCGCACAGTTGGTTCGTTCTCCACGAACTGCTCGGCTACCCCGACGTTCGGAACTACGACGGCTCCTGGGTGGAGTACGGCTCGTTGGTCGGCGCCCCGGTCGAGCGGTAGCCCGAGCCCTTGACCAGGTCTCGCTTTACCGAGCTCAATCAGCGCGTGCGGTTCATGATGTTCACCGTGTTCCGGGTGGCCCCCGGCGCACTGCCGGATGTGCGCGCCGAGGTGGTGGACGATGCGCACGCCTATCTCGAGCGAGTTGCCGAGTCCGGTGTTTCGATCCGCGGAATCTACGACGTCGCAGGACTACGTGGAGATGCCGACTTCATGATGTGGACGCATGCCGACACCGTCGAGGGATTGCAGGCCGCCTACTCCGGTTTTCGTCGCTGCCGACTCGGGCGGGCGTGTACGACGGTGTGGAGTGCGGTCGCGCTCCACCGGCCCGCCGAATTCAACCGCACTCACATCGCGGCGTACGTGGCCGATGAGGAGCCGGGGCAGTTCGTGTGCGTGTACCCGTTCAACCGATCGCTCGAGTGGTATCTGCTGCCGGACGCCGAACGGCGACGGCAGCTCGCCGAACATGGCAGAGCGGCTCGCGCCTACCCGGACGTGCGGGCCAACACTGTGAGTTCCTTCGGGTTGAGCGACTACGAGTGGATCCTCGCCTTCGAGGCTCCGGACTCGAGCCGGATCGTCGACATGATGCGAGACCTTCGTGCGACCGACGCGCGTCGGCACGTTCGGTTGGAGACGCCGTTCTTCTCCGGCCCGCGAACCGGCCTCGATGCCCTCGTTGCGCGTCTGCCTTGAGGATCGCCGACTATCTCCAGAATGATTCGTGCAATATTAGTTATTGCACGAATCATTCTGGTAGCCTGGTGGCATGACCGCAGACATTGAGCAGGAGAAGGTCGGCAACGATCTACTCGCTCTCGACCGGCAGGTATGTTTCGCGCTCGCGATCGCGAACCGGGCGGTTCTCGCCGTCTACCGCCCCCTGCTCGAACCGATGGGGCTGACGCATCCGCAGTATCTGGTCATGCTCGCTCTCTGGGGAAAGGCCCCGATGGCGGTCAAGGAGATCGGGACCGCGCTGCAACTCGATTCACCCACCCTCTCGCCGCTCCTGAAGCGCCTCGAGGCGTCCGGACTGATCACGCGCACCCGCAGCCGGGCCGACGAGAGGCAACTGGATGTCGAGCTGACCGAAGCCGGTGCTGCGCTACGTGCGGAAGCCGAGAAGATTCCGCCCGCCGTGATCGAGAAGCTCGGGGTCAGCCTGGCCGAACTCGAAGAACTCCACGACGTTCTCACTCGCGTCAATCAGGCTGCGCTCAGAGCGGGCGCGCTCGATCAATGAGGACAATCATGTCGAATTCGACTTCAGTACAACGTGAACAGGTAGTCGTCATGTCGCGAAACACGCAACGAACCCGGCCCGGCCCCATACAGTGGCTGGGCTACGCGGTAGGCCGCAAACTTCCCGACTCGATGCAGGACTGGGTCCGCAACGACCTGGTCGGTGACTGGGCGGTTCCTCGGCACCTCATTCGCAGCATGGTCCCGTTCGTTCCGGTCTTCGCCGCGTTCTTCCTGTTCCCTGGACCGCTCGGACTGCGCGCCTCCATGGTCCTGCTCGGAGTGCTACTCGCCGTGTTCTACGCGGTGTCGTACATGGCGCAGAACCGATCTCGACGCCTCGAGAGGCACGGACTGCCGCCCGATCTGGAGAACCCGAGGAAGGCGTCCCGTCACGACGCCGAAAAGGCGGCGTACGAGAAGCTCCACGGACCTTCCGGCACCTGGGGCATCGAACGGCGGAGTGGCAACGAACCCCGCTGAAGACAGTCGATCAACCGATGCCGAGAATGGTCACATGGTGAGGACCATGCGATAGCGTGCCCGACCTTCCTCCATCGCTGCATAGGCCTCCGCCGCTCGAGTCAGAGGCCGTTCCTCGATTCGGGCGCGCACGCCTGACAGGACCGCGAAGTGCATCGTCTCTTCGACGTCGCGGGCGGTGCCGGACGGGTGGCCGGTGACATCGACGCCGGGAGTGATCAGCTGTAGAGGACTGATCGGCAGTGGGTCGGGCGTGACACCGACGACCATGAGTTCACCGAGCGGAAGCAGCCCACCGACCACATCACCCATCGCTTTCGAGTTCGCCGCGGTCCCCAGAACCACGGACACGCCACCGAGAGCCTGCAACGCTTCGCTGACGTCGCCGGCGGTGGAATCGATGTAGTGGTGGGCGCCGAGCTGACGGGCGTCGTCGCCTTTGTCGGCGCCGCGGGCGATGGCGATCGTCTCGAAACCCATCGCCCGGGCGAACTGCACACCGAGGTGGCCGAGTCCGCCGATGCCGAGGATGGCGACGCGGTCGCCCGGGACGGCCCTGGTTTTGCGCAGCGCGTCGAACGTGGTGACCCCGGCGCAACTCATGGGTGCTGCTTCCGCGAAGGACAGCTCGTTCGGAATCCGGGCCAGCGCATTTGCTGGAACGATCACCGACTCGGCGTATCCGCCGGGGTACTGCCAGCTCGGCACCTGCAACTTCTCGCAAAAAATGAAGGAGCCCTGACGACAGGGGATGCACTGGTTGCAGTGCCCACCGAACCAACCCACAGCGACACGGTCGCCGACGGCGTAGTGGTCGACGCCGTCGCCGAGTTCGGCGATGGTTCCGGCAATCTCGTGTCCAGGTGTCAGGGGCCAGGACATGTCCGGGAACGCGCCGTTGACGAAGGCGTGGTCGGTGCCGCACACTCCGCACGCCGACACCGCGATGCGTACGTGGTCGCGCGGGGGCGACCCTGTTTCGACGTCGACGAGTGTCAGCGGTTCGCCGGGGGCCTGGACGTGAACTGCCTGATGGGTTGGCATATGCATCCTCCCTGTCTGTCATCCTGGGCGATCGAGACCTACGTTTCAGTCAAGCCCCTCAGCTGAGCTCCTGACAAGGGTTGACGGGGTCCGACCCATCGGCTAAGTCTGCCGGACTCGAAGCTGGACTATCGGACAACTGCCGGCACGACCGATGAAAGTCGTCGAACGAGCATTGCGCGTTACGGACAGGCGAAGCGAGTAGGCGAGCTGCCGCGGACTCGTCAGTCATTGCACCTCGGCGGACCGACAAATCTATACCACGTGAAATCTATGGATTGTCGGCGCAATTCATCATTGCGATCGGGGTCGCCGAAAGCTGACGGTTCGCGTGCGCCTGGCTGTGCGGGCGCATCGAGTGTCGCGCGCAGCGACGGAAGTCATTCGGACCACGCGGAATTCAGGATCGCATCCACGAAGTCACCCCGGACGAAGCCGGGAACGAAGTGTGCCAGGACATCGGCTTTCACGTTGCCGAATGTGGTGTCCGGGCGGTCGTGGAGTCCGTCCGTGAAGGCAGCGAGGATCTCGTCCTTGAAGTCCGGCCGCGGGTGGGATGCAACGACGGCGGCGCGTTCCGCGTCGGTGATGGCGTCGTAGCCGATTCCGAGTACGTCGAGTTCGACGCCGCGGGTAAGCAGCGCGATCTCCGGGGCCATATGCAGTGGAATCTCGGGAGTGGTGTGGAGTGCGATGCTCGTCCACACCGTGTCTGCCGCGTCTTCACCGATTCCGTGGGAGCGGAGGAAGTTGCGGGCCTCGTCGGCGCCGTCGATCTCGAATCGCTGATCCGTTCGCCGGTATTTCGTCGTGAGGCCGAGGTCGTGGAACATGGCCGCGACGTACAACAGTTCAGGATCGAACGTGAGTTTCTGGTGTCTCGCTCGGAGCGAACCGAACAGGAATACGCGCCGGGAGTGGTGGTAGATCAATGGGTTCGCGGCCTCCCGCACCAGTTCCGTTGCCTCGGTGACCAGGGTGGTGTCGGGGATGTCGATGCCTGCGATGGTGTCGGTCATACATTTCTCGCTTCCGGAAGTTCTGGTCGGCAGGTGCGGCTGATCTACTTCACAGTGACATTGTCGACCGCGACGAAAACCGGTATTCCGGACCACTTCCGCACAGATCGGGACATGCCCTGTCGGCTGCTTTCAGCGGGTGGAGTGAAATCGCTGCCGATACGCCCGGGGAGAGACCCCGAGATGCTGGATGAAACTGCGTCGCAAAGTCTCCGGGCTTCCGAATCCGCTGTGTTGCGCCGCGGAAGTCACGGTGTGGCCTGCATCGAGCATGGCTTTTGCAGTGTCGAATCGGATCAGTTCGACGTACTTGGCCGGGGTGGTGCCCAACTCGTCCTGGAACAGCCTGGTCAGGTGCCGGGGACTGACGTTGGCGCGTGCGGCGAGCCGAGTGGCGGAGTGGTCACCGGCGGGGTCCGCGGCCACGGCATCGACCACCTCGCGGAGCTGTCCGGTGCGTGGCCGCGGCCCGCGCAGGCTGGGGGAGAACTGGGACTGCCCGCCTGGTCGCTGCAGGAACACCACGAGCGACTGGGCGACCGTTCGTGCCAGTTCGGTGCCGTGATCGCGTTCGACGAGAGCCAGGGCCAAGTCGATGCCTGCGGTGACTCCTGCAGAGGAGAAGATGGTGCCGTCCTCGACGAAGATTGCGTCGGGTTCCACGGTGATCCGGGGATATCCGCGCGCGAGGGTGTCGGCGTGCTGCCAGTGCGTGGTCGCGCGTCTACCGTCGAGGAGCCCGGCCGCCGCCAGGATGAACGCACCGGTGCAGATCGAGGCCATCCGGTCGGCCTTGGCGGCCAGAGTGGTGGCCGCACCCGCGAGTTCCGGGCTCACCGGCGTCGACGGAAATCGGTCGCCGCCCATCACCAGCGCGGTCGACAGACGACCTGTGTCCGCGGCGTCGACATCGATGGAAATCCGCATCCCGGTGGACGAGGTCACGTCGACCGCCCCGACCGAGCACAGCACCAACTCGTACGTGGGGCCGAGTCGATTGGCCTCCGTGAAGACCTCGGATGGACCGGCGACGTCGAGCATCTTCACGCCGTCGAACACGAGCACGCCGACACGGTGGGGCACATCCATGAGCTCATCTTCCTCGCCTCATGCTTTCAACGGCCCGCCGGCTCGGACCCTTCGGTAGGCCCGGTGTTGACACCGGGGGTGCTGGAGGTCACAATTCGCATAGTTGACATGACTGTCACGTCATACTTTGTTCGAGTGCCCGAGGAGGCAGGATGACCACGTCCATATCCGATATGCGAGAGTTGGGCCGACGGGTGAGCAACTGGGGTCGCTGGGGCGCCGACGACGAGCGGGGGACCACGAATCTCATCACGCCCGAGTGTGTGGCGGCTGCCGCGGCGCTGATTCGGACCGGCAAGATCTTCGAACTGGGCATCCCACTCGACGGTGACGGGCCCCAGCCGGGAGGCAATCGGATCAATCCGATCCGACTGATGGCCGAGAACGGGCAGGAGCAGGTGCTTCCCGGCGGCTTCAAATGGGCCGACGACTATGTCTTCATGCCGCTGCAGGCCGGCTCGCAGTACGACTCCCTTTCCCATGTGCACTACGACGACCAGCTCTACAACGGGCATCCGGGATCCGGCGTCACCGTCAAGGGTGCCGGCAAGTGCGGAATTCACACCCAGGCGAAGGGGATCGCCGGGCGCGGCGTGCTGCTCGACGTGGCCCGGGCACGCGGTGTGGACTGGCTCGAAGCCGGGACCGCGATCACCCCGGACGAACTCGACGCCGTCGCCGCCGCTCAGAACGTCGAGATCGGTTCGGGCGACATCGTGATGATCCGCACCGGTTGGCGCGCAAAGTTTCTCGCCGACCATGACCCGGCCGGCTTCATGGCCGGTGAGCCGGGCCTGAGCCTGTCGTGCGCGTCCTGGCTGCGTGAGCGCGACGTCGCGGTGGTGGGCTCGGACAACTGGGCGGTCGAGGTGATGCCCGGCGAGAACCCTGGGGCGCTGTTCGAGCTTCACATGGTGCTCATTCGGGACATGGGCATGACCCTTGCCGAGTTGCTCGACTTCGAGGAGCTGTCCGCCGCCTGTGCTGCCGACGGCATCTACGACTTCTTCTACGCCGGACCGCCCCTACAGTTCACCCGCGGTGTGGGATCGCCGATCAACCCCCTCGCTATCCGGTGAGCACCGACTCCACCGCCACCTCACCAGTACCTAGGAGAAACTGAATGCTGGTCAGCGACATCGTCGAATACGGCGCGCGCAAACATCCCGACCGGATCGCGCTGCGATTCGAGGACGAGGCAGTGACCTACGTCGAGCTGCGTGACCGCAGCAGACGGCTTGCCGGCGCTCTGCTCGGCGTCGCGGCTCCGGGGGACCGGGTCGCAATCTTGTCCACGAACTGCACCGAATACTTCGACTGCTACTACGGTGTGCCGATGGCCGGGATGGCCTTGACCATCCTCAACTTCCGCCTGCATTCCGACCAGATCGCCGCGCTGATCGAGCACTCCGGTGCGACCGTGCTGATCGTGGCCGCGGAGTTCGCCGGAACTATCGAACAGATTCGCGATCGAATCCCGTCGGTGCACACCGTGGTCTCCATCGGAACCGCCCCGGGAACCCTCGGCTGGGACGAGTTCGTGGGCGACGGGCCTGCGCCGGCGCCGTCGGTGCGACCGGCACCGGACGACATTGCGTGGCTGGTGTACACGTCGGGCACCACCGGCATGCCGAAAGGTGTGATGATCAGTCATCGCAGCCTGGTCAGCGGGATCACGTCGTCGGCGCTGCAGTGGGCACTGCCGGAGGACACGGTCTTTCTATTCTGCTTCCCGCTGTGCCACGTCGGCGGGTACGTGACGTTACTCAACCACCTGATGGGCAGCACCGTCGGCATTCTCCGCACGTACGACAATGCGACGTTCCTGCGTCTGGTGGAACAATGGAAGGTCACGCAGACGGGCCTGGCGCCGACCATGATCAACTTCCTGCTCCAGGATCCCGCACTCGACGACCACGACCTCAGCTCCCTGCAGGCAATCGGCTACGGCTCGTCGGCAATCCCGGCCCAGGTACTGCGTCAGGGGCTCGAACGCCTCCGCTGCGACTTCTACCAGGGCATGGGAATGACGGAACTCGCCGGCAACGTGCTGCACCTCGACTACGACGCGCACCGGCGTGCCGCCGGCGGGGAGAGCGAACTACTCGCGGCCGCAGGAAAACCCATGCGCCTGATCGACTTCCGCATCGTCGACGACACCATGCGCGACGTGCCCACCGGTCAGGTGGGGGAGATGGTGATCCGCGGCGACCAGGTGATGACCGGCTACTGGCACGACGAGGACGCGACCGCCTCCGCATTCACCGACGGATGGTTCCACACCGGCGATCTGGTCCGCCGCGACGACGAGGGCTTCGTCTACATCGTCGACCGAAAGAAGGATCTGATCATCAGCGGCGGTGAGAATGTCGCGTCTCTGACCGTCGAGCAGGCTCTCTACCGTCACCCCGCCGTCGCCGAGGCCGCTGCGATCGGCGTCGAGGACGAGACCTGGGGCGAACTGGTCTGTGCGGTCGTCGTTCTCCGTGAAGGCGCCACCGCCACCGCGGACGACATCATCACCACCTGCCGAGAACAGCTCGGCGGATTCCAAGTACCCCGGCGGGTCGTCTTCATCGACACCCTGCCCAAGAACGTCACCGGAAAAGTCCTCAAACGCGATCTGCGTGAACGCTTCTCTCACGTAACTGTCTAAGCCCCACACCAGCGCACGGCGGCGACGACTCCTCGTCGCCGTCGCTGCGCCCTGCCGACAACACCTGAGCCGGGCTAGCTTCCGGCTCCCCTGCCTTCCATCAACGGAGCGACCATGAAACGCATCCTCGCCGTGGGCCTGACAGCCCTGTGCGCCACCGCGTCCCTGAGCGCATGCTCGGGCCGTGACACCGCCACCGCCGCAGGTGACTGCGACCCCGGCATCACCGACACCGAGATCCATTTCGGCACCAGCTTGGTGCAATCGATCGCCGGGCCCCAGGCGACCGCGGCATCGGCCCTGTTCGACGAGGTGAACGCCACGGGCGGCGTCGCCATGGGTGATGGCAAGTCCCGCAAGATCATCTACACCGCACTCGACGACGGGTACGACCCGGCGCGCACGGTCGGCAACGTCCGATCGCTGGTCGAACAGCAGCAGGTGTTCGCGATCCAGAACCTGATCGGTACCGCGTCGACCCTCGCCGTCGTCGACTATCTCGCGCAGAAGAACGTCCCGCTGGTGTTCCCCATGACCGGCACCGACGAACTGCTCGCCACCCTCGGCGAGCGGCCCGTGGTCGCCGGTGCGGTCAACCCGCAGACCGGCTGGGAGGTAGCCGAGCGCGCCGAGCAGATCCTGCGCGATCACCCGCAAGCGAGGGTTGCGGTGCTGTATCCGAACGACAGTCTGGGCAACGGCAGCCTCGCTGCCCTGGCATCCGGCCTCGACGGCAGCGGCGCGCGGATCGTTGCACAGCAGTCGTACGAGCAGACCACACCGTCCGTGGATTCCCAGGTCGTCAACCTCGCGAGCTCCGGGGCCGACGTCTTCGTCAACTTCGCGACCGCCAGCTTCGTGACGCAGTCGTTGAAGAAGGCGCACGAGCTGGGCTGGAAGCCGGAGACCTACATCTACTCCGGCGCCACTGACACGAACTTCGTTCTGGCGCCGGCCGGTCTCGACGCCGCCGAAGGCGTGCACTCCTTCTACTGGATCTACGACGTCAGCAGCGCCGACCACGACCAGCGCCCGGGCATGCGCAACTGGCGGGCGTTCGCCGAGCGGCATGCCGAAGCGATCAAGTCGACCGACACCATCGCGGCGACCGGGTACAACACTGCTCAGCTGCTGGTCGCCGCCCTCGAGCAGATGAAGGGGTGCACCCGCGCCGATCTGCTCGCCTCCGTCCGGAACCTGCAGGGAGTCACCACGGACCTGTCTATCGACGGTGTCACGTTCGATACCAGCGCGGACTACCCGTACGCGATCACGTCGATGGCTCCGATGACCTTCCGCGACGGCAGTTGGCACTACGACGCTGTGGTCACCCGCAGCACCGAGCGATGACCGCCGGACCCCTGGGGGTGCCTCCGCTGCAGGTGAACGACGTTCGCCTGCGATTCGGCGGAGTCGTCGCCCTCGACGGGCCATCATTCACGATCGAACCCGGCCAGATTGTCGGGCTGATCGGCCCCAACGGCGCGGGGAAGACCACCCTGTTCAACTGCATCAGCGGGCTGTACCAACCGGAGTCGGGACAGATCACCTTCGGGTCTGCCGACCTGCTCGCGCTGTCGGCGGACGCGGTCGCCGAGGCCGGAATCGCGCGCACGTTCCAGAACATCGGCTTGTTCCCGACGATCTCGGTGCTCGACAACATCCTTACCGGGGCGTACTCACGCACCCGGGCAGGTTTCCTCGCCACCGCGTTGGGACTGCCGCGCACCCGCCGGGAGGAGGCCGACGAACGGCAGGAGGCCTGGGCGCTTCTCGAATCGATGAATCTCGAGCACGTCGGCCGCGAACCGGCAGGCAACCTGCCCTACGGCACGCTCAAACGGGTCGAGCTCGCACGCGCACTGATGCAACGACCCCGGCTTCTGATGCTCGACGAACCGGCGAACGGCCTGATCCACGAGGAGGTCCTCGAACTCGCCGACACGGTCCGGCGCCTGCGCGACGAACGGGGATTCTCGGTGCTGCTCGTCGAGCACCACATGGCCATGGTGATGTCGATCTCCGACCGTGTGGTGGTGCTGAACTTCGGGCAGAAGGTGACCGAGGGCGAACCGGCCGAGGTCGCTGCCCATCCCGAGGTCATCGAGGCATACCTGGGCGGTGCCGCATGAACATGCTCACCGTCGAAAACCTGCATGCCCGGTACGGGCGCGCGGAAGTGCTGCACGGCATCGACTTCCAGGTACCGGCAGGGGAGGTGACGGTGGTGCTCGGCGCGAACGGGGCCGGGAAGACCACCATTCTGCGATCGATCTGCCAGTTGGTGCGTACCACGGGGCGCATCACCCTCGACGGCCGCGACATCACCGGCATGCGGACCGACCGGATCGCCCGCCTCGGTGTGGCCCACGTACCTCAGGGGCGCGGCACATTCGGAGACCTGACGGTGGAGGAGAATCTCCGTGTCGGTGGATACACCACCTCTGCCGCCGCCACCCACCGGGCGATCGAGCACTGGTACGACTTCTTCCCGCGACTACGGGAACGACGACGGCAACAGGCAGGCGGGCTCAGCGGCGGTGAGCAACAGATGCTCGCGATCGCCCGGGCACTCGTGGCAGGTCCGAGGCTGCTATTGCTCGACGAGCCGTCTCTCGGCCTGGCCCCGCGCATCACGCAGGAGGTGTTCCGCGCGCTCGGCCGGATCAGCGAGGAGACCGAGACGACGATCCTCGTCGTCGAACAGAACGCGCACCTCGCTCTCGACATCGGGACGTCTGCGGTGCTCGTCGACGCCGGTCGTGTCGTCGCCCAACGCGCTGCCGCCGGATTGGCCCACGACGAGTCGGTGCGCCGCGCGTACCTCGGCTACTGAGCACAGGAGAGTGGTCATGGATGTATTTCTTCAACAACTGGTGGACGGGCTCACGTGGGGCGCCCTGTACGGCGCGTTCGCGTTGAGCATCGTCCTGGTCTACCGAGCCTCCGGGATCGTCAACTTCGCGCAGGGGGAGATGGCGATGTTCTCGGCGTTCTTCGCGTGGCAGTTCCACCAGTGGGGTGCGCCGCTGTACCTCGCCGTCCTAGGCGCGATGGTGGTGGCCTTCGGCGGTGGCGCCGTCGCCGAACGAGTCCTGATCCGCCCACTGGCGTCCTCACCGAACCACATGCCGTTGGTCATCATCACTCTCGGTTTGATGCTGGTACTCAACAGCGCCGCGGGGTGGATCTGGGGTGTGCAGAGCAAGGAGTTCCCGGCGATCGCTGCCGGACCGGTACTCGCCCTCGGTCCGGTCGCGGTCTCCCGGCAGTCATTGGTGATCGTCGGGGCCGTCAGCGTCGTCGCGGCGCTACTGTTCGTCCTGTTCCAACGCACCAAGGTCGGATTGGCGATGCGGGCGGCGGCCGCCAACCCCGACTCCGCGCAACTGATCGGGGTCCCCGTCGGTCGCATGCTGATGATCGGCTGGGGCCTGGCGGCGGCCATCGGGGCCCTCGCCGCCGCCCTCGCGGCGCCACAACTGTTCCTGCAACCGAACATGCTCGTCGCCTCGCTGATCTACGCATTCGCCGCCGCCGTTCTCGGCGGCCTCGACAGCCCGGTCGGCGCTCTCGTCGGCGGGTTGTGTGTAGGTGTCGCGGAAAACCTTGCAGGCACATACATTTCCTGGATCGGACACGACTTCAAACAGGCTGTCGCGCTGGCGCTCATCCTCGGGGTGCTGCTCCTCAAACCCGAGGGCCTGTTCGGTGCACGAAAGGTGGCCCGGGTATGAGAATCGTCGAACTCCTTCGCCGGCCCCGCGCCGAACTCGACCCACCGCGGTGGCTGGCAAGCGCCACCGTCGTAGTGGTGGTTCTCGTAGCGGCGGTGGCACCGCTGGTGTCGGCGCCGTACGTCAACTTCGACCGCTCCATGGTGCTGGTGTACGTGGTGGTCGGGTTGGGACTGAACCTGCTGACCGGCAACACCGGTCAGATCTCGCTCGGCCACGGCTTCTTCTTCGCCGTCGGCGCCTACCTCAGCGCCGTGCTGGTCGAGAACCACGACGTCCCGCACCTGCTGCTCCTTCCGATCGCGTTCGCGGTCTGCTACGTCATCGGGTACCTGTTCGGCCTGCCCGCCCTGCGCCTGCACGGACTCCAATTGGCACTCGCCACGCTGGGTCTGGCGCTGGTGACCCCCGCGGTGATCAAACGGTTCGAACACGTCACCGACGGACAGGCGGGAATCAACGTCGCCGGTGCCGAACCGCCCGGCTTCAGCGGACTCGAACGCGACCAGTGGGTGTACTACCTGTGCCTGGTCGTGGCGCTGATCGCCTACCTCGTCGTGCGACGGCTCTCCACCGGCCGAATCGGCCGATCACTGATCGGAATCCGAGACTACGAAGCCGTCGCCACCACTCTGGGCGTCCCCGCCACCCGCACCAAGACGACGGTGTTCGCGCTCAGCGCGGCACTCGCCGGTGTCGGCGGCGTGCTCTATAGCTTCGTGGTCCAGTACGTCGGACCCGAGGCATTCGGGCTGCCGCTGGCGATCGCCTTCATCACCATGATCGTCATCGGTGGCCTCGGCACCGTTCCGGGCGTCGTGTTCGGCGCGTTCTTCGTGCAGTATGTGCCGCAGTGGACGGCGGAGATCAATCAATCGGCGGCCGGCATGACCTACGGAGCCGCGCTGATCGTCTTCATCTTCGTCCTCCCATACGGGGTGATCAGCCTGGTCCGATGGGCGCTGGGGCCACTGGTGAGCAGGATCCCGGGCACTCGCTCACACACCCGGTCGACGACGCCGGCCGATGAGGATCCACGGGAACTGGTCGTCTCCCACTGACGACTGACATCGGCCGCGAAAACAGGCAGTGCCCGGCGGACGGATCCGCCGGGCACTGCCTGCTGTTCGCGTTCTATCGGTTCAGGTGCCGGGGAGCGGCCACACGCAGACGGGCCAGCACCGCGATCGAGATCGCCCGACGCACCCCGTCGTCCGAATAGTCCAGCGCTCCCACGCGCAGCCGAGAGGCGAGCTCGGCCTCGGAAACGCACCCGAGCGCACCGAGGGCGTCACCGAGAACGGAGTCGATGCCGTTCCCGGCGTCGAGTTCGCGTCCCGCGGTGCGCAGCAGGTTGACGCAGATCCGCAGCAGATACCGCTGCCGATCGTGCGTGCCCTCGAGAGTGGGGCCGATGTCGGTGGCCAGCGTGTCGGCGACCAGATCGACGATCTCGGTGACGGTGGGCCGCCCGTGTACGGTGGGCCCGGGCGGGGTGGTCGGTGGAGTAGGCACGGAGTCGTCGAGCACACCCAGCACATCGAGCAAGTCGTACTCGGATTCGCAGACCCGCCGTCCGATTGCCGCCAACTCGAGAGACGGCTCCGCCCCACCGAAGTGACGTTCGGCCTGAAACCTGCTCAGGACCAACCATCTCAGCGTCCCGAAGGCTTCCCACCAGTGCAGTTCGGCCACCGAGGGGCGTGTCCCGGTGGCCTTCTCGTAGCCGTCGAGGAGCTGTTCGCGGGTACCGATGCCGGCGACCGGTGCGGGCGCACCGAACCGCCACGCCCGCACACACAACCAGCCGAGGTCCTCGACGGGGTTGCCGAGGTGGGCGAGTTCCCAGTCGAGCACCCCGCGGATGCCGGTACCGGCGACGAGAAGGTTTCCGATCCGGAAGTCACCGTGTACGAGGGTATTCGGGCGATCCGTCGGGCGGTGATCGCGCAACCATCGCAGACCGGCCTCGACCGCCGGACGGGGATCGTTCAGGTCGCGGTAGACGGCCTCGATCGCGTCCACCGGGTCGGTGGCGTCGAGCATGTCGAGAGTGTCCAGGGGAGTGCGATGGATCCGGCCGAGCACGTAACCCATGTCCACGGCAAGGTGGCTGCGCACCGCCTCGAACGCCGGATCCTGCTGCAGCCTCCGGGGGAGTGCCTCTCCTTCCACCCTGTCCATGAGCAGGTACGGAGCGTCGATGCCGGGCGCTGTGTCGCCGGAAGCAAGGACCACGGGCACCGGTACTCCGGCAGAGGCGGTGGCCCGCAGGCACGCCACCTCCGCCCGCATCCGGGCGGCGTCGCCGTGCCCGGGTGGGTCGCGGCGCAGCACCACCGGCAGAGGACGCCCGTCCGGGCTCTCGGCGTCGACGGCCCACACCTGCCGGCTGGCACCGCCGGTGAGTTGCCGGGGTTCCCCGACGGTCGTCCCTGTTCCATAGGCGGCAGTCAGCACGGCGCGGACGCCGTCTTCGAGGGTGACGGGGGCGTGAGTCATCGCCATGGGGCGGCCTCCGGATCGCGCAGCAACCGACGGGCGGTGGACATGCGGTGCACTTCGTCGGGTCCGTCGTAGATACGTGCGTACCGCGCCTGCCGGTACATCCGTTCGAGCGGGGTATCGGCGGTCAGGCCGAGGGCTCCGTGGATCTGGATGGCACGGTCGACGACGTCGTGCAGCATGCGGGCACCCCAGAACTTCACCAACCCGATGCGGACCCGGGCATCCTCCCCGGCGTCCATCGCGCGGGCGGCATCGAGCGTCATGAGCCGGGCGGCGTGGATCTGGGCGGCGGATTCGGCGATGTAGCGGTGCACTTCGCCCTTCTCGGCGAGCAGGGAACCGTGGGCGAAGCGGGTGTTTGCGCGGTCACACATCAGCTCGTATGCCCGCTGCGCCTGCCCGAGCCAGCGCATGCAATGGAAGATCCGACCAGGGCCGAGCCGGTCCTGGGCCACCGCGAAACCCTTGCCGCGCTCGCCGAGGAGGGCGGAGGCCGGAACGCGGACGTCGGTGAGCCGGACCTCGTAGTGATCACTCGGGTTGTGCCCCATCGTGGGGATCGAGCGGACGATCTCGAATCCAGGGGTGTCGGTCGGCACGATGATCGCACTGATGCGCTCGTGCCGCGGGGTGGTGTCGGGTTCGGTCCGCGCGAAGACCGAACAGTAGCCCGCATCCTGGACTCCGGTGGTGAACCACTTGTGCCCGTTGACCACCCAGGTGTCGCCGTCGAGTTCGGCACGCGTGGCGACGAGAGTGGGATCCGAGCCGGCCACTTCCGGCTCGGTCAGACCGACCGAGGGGAGCAGGTCGCCGGCGACCATCGGGGGTATCCATCGCTGCTTCTGCTCGGGGGTGCCGTGTTTGTGCAGCATCAGCGTGTCCTGCATGGAGACCGAGCCGACGGCCATCTGACCGAATTCCGAGCGTCCGATGATCTCGTTGAGGTAGACGAAGTCGAGGAAGGGGACGCCACCCCCCCCGAGCTCGGCGGGGTGGCCGAGTGCCCACAGGCCGAGTTCCTTGGCTCGCTCGCGCAATTCGGCGAGTGCCTCGTGCGCGGCGCCGTCCTCGTTCACCAGGACGGGTTCGGCGGGGATGACGGTCTCGTCGATGAACGAGCGCATCTGCGCGCACAGTTCGGCGAGGGGAACGGCGGAACGGGTGTCGGTCATGTCAGTGCTCCCGTGGATGGGCGGCCGGCGTGCGCAGAGGCAGGGTGGCGGCGGAGTCGACGTATTCGTCGATGCGGGTGATCCGGCCGCCGGCGACGCGGACGAACAGGCTCGCCGGCACCTCCAGCAATCCGTGCCCGGGCAATGTGGCGCGCAGTACGTGCTGCTGAGCGAAGCCGTCCGGCAACTCGTGGCGGCGGATGTCCTCGTAGCGCAGGTCGTCGAGGGTGCGTGAGAGCCAGCGCAGCACGCGCAGGTTCTCGGTGACCGTCTGCTCGCGCCCGTCGTCGTTGTGCCAGATCCGTGCGTCAGGTGCATACAGTTCGGTCAGCGTCGTCTCGTCGCCGTCACTGACGGCGGCGAAGAAGCGATCGGCCAAGTCGTTCATGATCATTCGTCACTTCCGTGCGGTGCTGCCGCTGTGGTCGGCGAAGCGGGTCGTCCGTCCCGGTGGCGGCAGCGAGATGGTCAATTGCAGGCGGCGCCGGCCGGTACCGGTAGGCCTCCGGCCTGGAGCAGTCCGCTGGGGAGGGACTTGTGGAGCAGGCGCTCAGCCAAACGGGCGGCGGCGAGTTCCCTGTCGATGTCGATGCCGGTGGTGATGCCGCCATCTTCGAACATGTAGACCAGTTCCTCGGTGGCGATGTTGCCGCTGGCTCCGGGCGCGAAGGGGCAACCACCGAGGCCACCGACGGAGGCGTCGAATTGGCGGATGCCCAAGGTGTACGCCGCCCATGCATTGGCGAGGCCCTGACCGCGGGTGTTGTGCAGGTGCAGGCCGAGATCGATGTCGGGGGCGGCGGCGCGTACCCGGGTGAGCACGTCGGTGGTGCGCACCGGTGTCCCGGTGCCGATGGTGTCGGCGACCGACAGGGCGTCCGCGCCCGAAAGAACTGCACGGCGAGCGATTTCGGCCACCCGATCCGGTGGGGTCGGGCCGTCGAACGGACAATCGAAGGCGATGGCGATGATCACTTCGAGATGGCCGCCGGCCTGGTGGACAAGTTCGGCGACGGAGGCGATCAGCGCGATCGACTCCTCGCTGCTGCGGCCGACGTTGGCTCGGCTGTGCCCGTCGGAGGCGGACACGACGTACTCGAGGCGGGACACGCCGGCCGAGAGTGCCCGCTTCACCCCGCCGAGTCCGGCCACCAGCGCCGAGAACGTCACGTGTGGCCAGCGGCTGAGGTGGGCGGCGACGCCCTCGGCGTCAGCCAATGCCGGGACTGCTCGCGGGGAGACGAAAGACGTGACCTCGATGCGTCCGACGCCGGTGGCCGCGAGTGCGTCGATCAGCTCCAGCTTGGCCTCGGTGGGAATGGGCCTCTCGATCTGCAGTCCGTCGCGGGGTCCGACCTCACGGATGTCGACCCTCGGTGGGGTCTCGGTCATGAGATCGTGCCCTGATCGCGCAGCGCGGCGAGCCGTTCGGTGTCGTAACCGAGGAGCTCGGTCAGCACCTCGTCGGTGTGGGTTCCCGGTCTGCTCGGCCCGCCCCAGCGGACCCCGCCCGCGGTCTCGCTGAGTTTCGGGATCACCCCGACTCCCTTCACCGGTTCGGGGTCGAATCCTTCGTCTCCGGGCCCGAGGGACGGGTCGACATGGTCGACGAAGATCTCGCGGGCGTTGAACTGCGGGTCGGCCAGTACCTCGGCAACGGTGTTGACCGGTCCGGTGACCACCTCGAACTTCGTCAACAGTTCGATCAGGTCGGTGGCCGGGAAACCGGCCGCCCACTCGGCGATGAGCGCGTCGAGTTCGTCCTGGTGATCACCGCGTGCGGTGTGGGTGGCGTAGCGGACGTCGGTGGCCAGCTCCGGACGATCCATCGCGGCAGCCAGGCGCGCGAACAGCGTGTCCTGGTTGGCCGCGATGATCACCCACAGTCCGTCCTGCGTCCGATACAGATTGGACGGTGCGACGCGATCGAGTCGGGTGCCGGAGGGTTGCCGGACATGGCCGGTCTTGTGGTAGTCCGGAACGGTGGATTCCTGAATGGCCAGGGCTGCCTCGGTGAGCGCGGCGTCGACGATCTGACCCCGTCCGGTGCGCTCGCGCGCGATCAGTGCCGCGAGGACACCCTGGAAGGCGAACATCCCGGCGAGGCTGTCTCCGAGGGAGAGAGCGATCCGGGGCGGCGCCTGTCCGGGAAACCCGTTGAGGTGGCGCAATCCGCTGATGCCTTCGGCGACCGAGGCGTATCCGGGACGGCCGGCGTACGGTCCGGTCTGGCCGTATCCGGAGACCCGAGCCAAGACCAGCCTTGGGGAGATCTCCTGCAGGACGTCGTAGCCGACGCCCCAGCGCTCGAGGGTTCCGGGCCGGAAACTCTCGACGACGACGTCGGCGGTGGCGACGAGGTCGAGGAAGATCTGCCGTCCGGCTTCGGTTCGCAGGTCGAGATTGACGCAACGCTTGTTGCGGGCGTGCACGGACCAGAAGTACTGGTGCCCACCCTCGGCCTGCCCCCAATCTCGCAGTGGGTCAGGACGATCCGGAGCCTCGATCTTGATGATGTCGGCCCCCATGTCTCCGAGCAGCCGTCCGCAGTAGGGGCCGGCGATCAAGGTGCCCAGTTCGAGTACCCGCAGGCCGTCGAGTGCTCCCGGAGGGATCTCATCAGTGGCGGTCGAGGGCGGCGCATGCGTTGTCATGGTGCTTGCCTTTGGGGGATGAGAAGGGATGAAAATTCGGTGCTCAATCCCGGTTCAGCCCGAGTGCGCCGAGGCACATCTGGTCGAGGGTGTCGAGCAGAGCCGCCTCGTCGGCCTCGTCGCCCTGGATCAACCACAGATACAGGGTGTGGTCGACCATGGCGGCCATGGCGCGGGCGGCCAGTACCGGGTCGAGGGTGGCCGTCACCAGGCCGTCCTGCTGCCAGCGTGCGATGGCGCGGGAGGTCCGGTCGATCAACTGACGACGGTGCTCGTGGCGAAGTTCGCGGAACTCGGCGTTGAAGGTCGCGACCTGTTCGACGATCGCCATCAGCCGGGCGTTTCGGCGATAGGCCTGATAGTACGAGCGGTTGGAGGCGATCAGCTTCTCCGCCGGGGACAGATCCGTATCGGTCGGCTCCCGGCGGTGCATGTCCTCGAACAGTCGCGTGCTCAGCTCCCGGAACACGTCGTCCTTCGACTCGAAATAGCGGTAGAAGGTGCCGTAGGAGACCTTCGCCTCCTGGGCGATGTGTTCGACCCGGGTGTCGAGGAATCCGACTGTCTCGAACACCTTCTGCGCAGCGTCGAGGAGTGCGTCACGCGTCTTGCGACCACGCGCGGTCAGGGTGTCGGCCGTCGCCGGCGTGGACGGGGTATTGACAGATGACTTGCTCACAGACAAACTCTCCCAATAGATGACATGACTGTCAAGTCATTTTTGATCGCTTCTCGCGACGACTTCACCACATCGGAAGGACCGCTATGAGCACTTCGAACTCCAAGTACGAACTTCGTGGTATCAACCACCTCGCGCTGGTGTGCTCGGACATGCAACGCACCATCGATTTCTACTCAGGCGTGTTGGGCATGCCCCTGATCAAGACCATCGAGCTGCCGGGGGATCTGGGTCAGCACTTCTTCTTCGACTGCGGCAACGGCAACACCATCGCCTTCTTCTGGCTGGCCGATTCCCCCGAGGCTGCGCCCGGTCTCGCCGCCCCCAAGGGACTGCCCGACGAGGGCGAACTCGCCAGTGCGGTGGGATCGATGAATCACGTCGCGTTCGCGGTGCCCCCGGAACAGTTCGACGAGTACTACAGCCGGATGCAGGCCGAGGGAATCAAGGTCAGCCGGATACTCAACCACGACGACAGCCCCTCCGGTGTGTCCCGGCACGTGCACTCGGGCACCTTCGTGCGCTCGTTCTACTTCCAGGACCCGGATGGTGTCTTGCTCGAATTCGCCTGCTGGACACGCACCTTCACTGAATCCGACGTCTCGCACGAACCGAGGACCGCCGCCGACCGGCGCGTACCCACCGCATCCTGACCCTGCCCGCCGTCCGCCGTCCGAAAGGAGCCGCAGTGCCCCGCTTACGGGAAGTGCCCCGCGCCGAAGTCACCGACGAGAAGATCCTCTTCTTCTACGATCGACTGTTTGGACCCGACAAAGATCCTGCCGTCGATCACGGCACCGTGCACGGCACTCCCGGCGACTGGTGGACCGTATTCGCCCAGTCACCGGATGTGTTCCGGCACGCCGTACGCGGGTTCTCGCTCTACCGCAACGCCTCCCTGGACCCGCTGCTGCGCGAACTGGGACAGGGCCGGGCCGGGTACGCGCGCGGAAGCCAATTCGTCTTCTCCCAGCACTGCAAGCAGATGCGTACCCTCGGGATGCCCGAGGAGAAGATCGCGGCCGTTCCGCACTGGCAGGTCAGCGACTGTTTCTCCGCACTCGAGCGGGCCGTGCTTGCCTACACCGACGGCCTCGTCTACGACGGCGGCCGGGTACCGGACGAGGTGTTCGCGGTGCTGAAGACCCACCTGACGGATCCTGAGATTCTGGAACTGACCTACATCACCAGCCTCTACGACATGCACGCGACCATGTGCCGCGCTCTTCGTCTCGAATTCGACGACCGGCCCGAGTTGGTCGCCGAGGTCGAGATTCCTGCCGGTGTCTCAGTTCGGGATCTGTCGGCCGACCTGTCCGGGGAATGACCTGATGCTCGAACATATGTACAGCAACAGTATTCAGGGTGCGGGTCGTCTGCCTTACGTCGCCTGTCCGACAAGGTGCGCTGATGTTCGGGGGCCTCGTGGTCGTGGACCGGGGGAGACGCCGAGCACGGAGAGTGTGCGACGCTCTTTGTCCGGCAAGGCGTCGGCCCTCCACTTCTTCACCGCCCGGTAGAGCCACTGGCCCACCTGTTCACCCTCAGCGGTGACATAGTTCGCGGGAACAAGTGCGTTGCCGTGCTCTTCCCGGTAGGCGGCGATGGCGGTGAGCATCCGTCGTCGCTTGGCGTCGGTACGTGACACGGCCGGAAGTGGGACGTCGTCATCGCTCCACAGAAATCCGATCGCGTCGAGTTGCTCGATGCGCTGGGGCGGCAGAGTGCCGAGCATGCGGGCAATCCGCTGGCGGTCCTGCCAACGTCCCAGTCGGAAACCGCATTTGGTGACGTAATCGGCCGGGACCGAAGTTCGGGGGTGCTGGTGCTGAAAGGCGCGGTAGAGCTGCAGTGCGGAGGTTGCGGGCCTGTTATCTCGCATCGAGATCGCATCCTTGTGAAAGCCGTCGAGCATTATCCGGATAGTCATCACTTCAAGTATGTCAACGAGTTTGACGATCTGTCACGAAAGTCGGCTCGTGTCGCCCGGGGAATGCAATCTCTGCCGGGGCGACGAATTCCCGAATGTGGCGCTAGTCGTGGATGTCGACAGCGATTCTCGTCGGTTCTATGAGAGTCGTGACCTGGAACTGCGGGTAGTCGGTACGGAGGCCGACGAACGACTGGGTGCCTCTCTCGTAGTTGGGTGTGAGGTGCACCTCGACGACGCTGTACGCCGCGGGGTCCGACAACGGGTCAGGTCCGTTGTACGCGGCGATCCCACTCTCGGCCGCGGAGTCCGTGTCGAAGAAGTAGATCTGCAGGATCGATCGACCCTGGATTCGTGCCGCGGTCTCTTGGCCGCGTTGCGTTGCCTCGGAGACGTATTCGGCGCCAGCGAGGTGCGTACGTGCCGCCGAAGTCGTAGACGATGCGATCGAATCTGTCGTGACGTTCGATGTGCACGCCACTGGCCGTTACTCCGGGGACGGGTGGAACGACCAGTGTCCTCGGGCCCGGTGTTGTCGGTGTTGTCGGTGTGGGAGGATCGGGGATACCGGGACCCGCGTTCGGGTCCGTCGGCGGGGAGGATCCGGTGGTTGGGGCGCGGCACCTCCGCCGGATTGTGCAGCGGGGACCATGCTCCACGGGATCGTCGTTCCTTCGACGGATCCCACTTGTTCGCTGGGCGACTGGCAGCCCGCCGCCAGGGCGATACAAGTCGTCGTTGCGACGAACAGGATCGGTGTGCGCGTTTCGCCCCTCATGGTATTGGTATCGACCTGCGCCGACGAGATGTGACTCGCGCAGCCGGAGGGTGTGGATCTGGACGTCAAGTGCCTGAGCGTGCGTAGCCGGGACTTGCTTCAGGGACACGCCATTGTCCGGTACCTTGCGGATGGGGGCCCCAGATAGCCCGAGATCGCATAGCGTGCGGACCAGGTCGAGGCGAGCCGCTGCCCCGTTGCGCTCAGCCAACTGGACGAAGGACTAGAGCTCGTTGTCATCCACGTAGCAAGAGTGTGGTGTCCACGACCTGCTCGCCGACATGTGGCACTCCGCGCCGGATCCGTAACAGACCATTCGGTCTGGACGATCAAGATGCCGAGGTCTTATACCGACACAAGGAGCGAGAACAATGGGTTCGTCTGAAGTCTTCACCGATTTGGTCGCCTGGGGTGCCGAGGGTTTCCTGAACGGAAATCCGGTGCAGTCGGCAGTGGGCACCGTGCTGTTCCTCGGCCTGGGACTCTGGGACCTCGTCACGGGTGCACCCATCGTCATCTGAGCCGGCCAGATGCTCGGCCGCGGGGCTTCGACACGTCCCCAGCGGGAATGTCCGACGCCAGACTTCTTGCTACTGAAAGGATCTCAATGAGAAACGCTATTGGCGTTGCAGCACGCGCCACGGCCGCCGTCGTATCGGGGCTGGCCTTCACAGCGATCATCAGCTCCGGCACCGCCCAGGCGGACCCCCAGGACTGCATCATCCAGCGGGATGCCTTCAGCGCGACGGCGACCTGCCATGACACCGATGCGCCCGCCGGCAGGGAGTACGCGCTGATCGTCGACTGTTGGGGCCTTCACGGCATCCCCAACGCCTTTCCGTTGTATGCGATCGGGCCCTTCAGCCAGTCCAGTCCCTCATTCGTGCCGACAGGTCAGGCCACCGGGGCTTGCAGCACGAATTGGGGTGCCCCCTCGTTGAATGCCGGCGTGATCACCAACGCCCGCGTGGAGATCTATCGCCAGTAACAGATAACAGGGACGCGACCGCGTGTTCGCCGAACCCGTGTACTCGGTTGGGCTCTCGCGTCATGGCTTCACCGCATCACCAAGGCGAGGGCCGTAGCGCCAACGACCGTGCGCAGAGCTGACCGAACAGGGACCCGCTTTTCGGCGCGTGGACCCTTGCGGGTGTGCGCGCTGGGCGCCGATCTCGTCGCGGTGCGAGTTCGTCAATCGGGAAGATCGTTGGACGTGCAACTGCAGACACCGGCCGGTGACGGACGAAGTCGACTCCGCCGGTGACAGCCGCTGCGACCTCGGAAGGGCGACCGATGGGATTTGTTGCCGGGATGGGAGCGGCTTCTCATGCTTGTCTGTGCGCGGAGCTTCGGATTGTGGAGGTGCCCGGCAGGTATTTCGCGCCGGTGTCGTCGGGAGCGGCGTCCTCGCAGAGGTGGGGGCTGGAATCGAACCTCATCGCTGTTCTGGCGTCGTCGTAGGTGGGCCAGCCGGGATCTCCGTGGGTAGCGAAGTCGAGCCAGGTTTGGTGCATCGCGTCGGTGAGTGCGCCGGGTGCGGCGTCGCCGATGAGGCCGCGGCATGCCTGTGTCGTGTCGAAGACGAAGGGGACGTCGAGGCCGTGTGCGGCGCCGTGCAGTGGTGATCGCCAGGCGAATTCGTAGACGTAGGTGGGGCCTGGGTGGCGGCGCGCGGTGCGGCGGCTCGGTGATCTGAACATCAGGTCCGTGTAGGCGGTTGTGAGTGCGTGCGCGGGGGTGACGGCCGGGTCGTGGAGACCGTGTCGTTCGAGGAGCGCTTCGGCATCGGGGTAGGTGGCGGCCAACTCGGCTACGGCGTCACGCGCGTCGAAGGCGGCGAACTCGTCGGCACCGAAACCGAGGTTGACTTCCTCGAGTGTTGTGCCGATCAACAGGTCGACGCCGCGCGAGTGTGTGCTCGGGACTCCGACCGGATCGGGGAGGACGTCGTCACCCGTGGTGGGGAGGAACAGCGCACGACGGTGGCCAGGATCGAAACCGTTGTCGTCGCGCAGGTCCGGGTGGGGTTCGTTTCTGAGCAGCGCTGCCTGCGCGCGTAGCAGCTCGGGGGCAGAGAATGCTCGGAATGCGTCTGTGGTCGGGGAGGTTCCGAGCCTGGCAGCGAGTGCCTTCGTGAGTTCTTCGGTGAGCTCGAGCCGGCGGGCCATCTCGTCGTGTCCGCTCTGGACTATCGCGCGCTGGAACAGTCCGGCGGCCAGCGGGGAGTGCAGCAGGAACGCGACCGAGGAGCCGCCGGCCGATTCGCCGAAGACGGTGACGTTGTCCGGGTTCCCGCCGAACCCGGCGATGTTGTCGCGAACCCAGCGCAGTGCTGCGATCTGATCGCGCAATCCAATGTTCGTGATCTCACCGGACAGTGCGAGGAAGCCCTCCGCCCCGAGTCGATAGTTGACGGTGACCAGGACGACGCCGTCGCGCGCGAACGAGGTGCCGTCGAAGGCGGGGGCGGCGCCCGACCCGATCACGAACCCGCCGCCGTGGACGTAGACCATCACCGGAAGCCCACTCGTGCCGGGGTCGGGTGTCCAAACGTTGAGATTGAGGTATTCGCCGTCGCCGGTGACCCATCCGGGCCCGATCAGCGGCGCCAAATTCGCGTGGGCGGGATGCAAGTGTGGCTGGGGTGCGGTCGCGCCGTAACCGGTGGCGTTCCTGGTCCCTGCCCATCGTTCGGCAGGGGCAGGGGGTGCGAATCGGCGTTCGCCCGCTGGAGCTGCCGCGTAGGGTATTCCCAGGAATCGGGCGACCCCGTCGGTGTGGTCACCGGAGAGTCGCCCTGCCTCCGTTCTCACGGTACGGACGGTCATCAGCGACGCCCCCTTTCGTATGTGCGCATCACGCTGGATGGTCGGGCCGAGGGTGGTGTGTGAAATCGGCGCCCACCTGGTCCAAGCCTGCCATGGGCTTCGGTGTCCGGCCTGAGAGCTCTGCCGTCAAGTCGTGTTGTGGGTCGTGATAGACGACTCGGACGACGGTCCGCTCGAGGCAGCGCATGACCTAGCGGAAGCTGTTCTAGATTCGTCTCACCGCAGGAGTGGGATGCCACGCAGCTGCTGATCCGGGACCCGAGCGCGACGCCCAAGCTGCCGCTCGACGCCGCTCGAGTTCGTACCGATGAAGTCCGGAATCTCGCGTGGTCTCACATCGCGCGGTCTTGCGCTGGTACGCGAGAGGTGAAAGGCGGATGAGTAATGCTGCTGCAGAACCGCATCACGATCGTCCACGGGGGCAGTGGCGCCGTCGGCTCCGCGGTCGCGCGGGCGTACGCGCGGGAAGGCGCTGAGGTGCACCTCACCGGACGCACGCGAGCCACGCTCGAGGATGTCGCCCACAGCATCAGGGACGAGGGCGGGATTGCGCACGTCGCTGTTCTCGATGCGGTGGACCGGGACGCCACCCGTCTGTTGCTGCCGCGGCGCCCGAGCTACGCCGATGTCGCCAACGCGGCCGTCTTCGCCGCGTCCGACTGGGCCACTGCGATGACCGCGACCGAGATCAACCTCACCGGGGGCGCTGTCGTCGACTGACACGAGGCTGCCGGTTGGACGAACACCCACAGGCACACGACTCGAGGAGACACCAGTCGACGGCCGCCGCTTCGGTGTCGAGTGTCCCGTGGGCGGCGATGATGGCGAGGTCCGCATCCCACGAGAAGGTCCCAAAGTTGAAAATCGTTGTCCGCGAACACGTCGAAGTCGAGGGTAGCAACCACCCGCGGAGGGGATGAGCAGGTGCTGCCAACAGGACTGCGGTCACCGGACTCTCGGATGGTGTTGGATTCGTCGAGACCGCGGTGAGGGCCGATCAACCGTGACGAACTCGTGGTCGAAGCGGCGGGATCGGACATGTTCCAGCTCAGATCGGCGGGTCATCCGCGTGCCTCGACCAAGTTAAGTATCTTGAGGGGCGTCATTATATTTACACGAAGGGACAGGCCCACATGACCCGCACCATCGCAGTGGTCAACCATAAAGGTGGCTCCACCAAGACCACGAGCACGGTCAACCTCGCCCAAGCCCTCGTCGAAGCCGGCTACACCGTCCGCGTCATCGACCTCGACCCACAATGCAACGCCACCACCTGGCTCGGCGCCACGCCCGAAGCCGTCGACAACGATGTCCTGTCGGTACTCATGCTGGTTGCGAGCATCGAAGACGCCACCACCATCACCGCGTCCGGGATTCACCTCGTTCCTGCCACCAAGGAACTCGATTCCGTCGGGCCCTACTTCCTCAAGAAGCCCGGTGCACACGGCATCCTGCGCAAAGCCCTCGCCAGCGCTCCCGAGGTCGACTTCAACCTCCTCGACTGCCCCGGAGACTTCGACCACCTGACCATCAGCGCACTCGTCGCCTGCACCGAAGTGCTCGCCGCTGTCATGACAGGAGCCATGGAACTCGAAGCGCTCATGCGGATCGAAAACTACATCACCCAGCAGGTCGAGCTGCTCAACCCCAGCGCACGGCTCAATCACATTCTGTGCGGCCGCGTCGAACTCGGCCAGGTCATCGACCAGCAGGTCCTTGCCGCGCTCCGCGAGACCTACGCCGAGCAGACGATGCGCACCATCATCCCGAAGTCCGTCCGAGTCAGCGAAAGCTACAGCGCCGAAGAACCCGTCGTGAGGTGGGCACCGTCCTCCTCCGCAGCTCGCGCCTACCGCGACGCCGCCCAAGAACTCGTCGAAAGGGACCCCCGATGACCGTGACACGTAAACCCGGACTCGCAAACAACCCCCTCGAACGCCGCCACCAGCCCCGCACAGGCGCCCACCAGGACGGGACGTACTCGAGAACGAGTCGCAAGGACCTCCTGACGAACGTGACACGTAAAGCCGGACTCGCAAACAACCCCCTGGAACGCCGCAAGCCACGACTGCCGAACCTCGTCGAACAGGGCGTGGACCTCGCACAAGGAGCAGCCACCATCGCCGAACCTCAACCGGGGCCGGTGGCCCGCGGCGAGGAAAAGAAGACCACCAAACGGGTGCCCGCAGACAAGAAGCAGGTATCCGTCTACATCAACAGCGCCAAGGTCGAAAATGGTAAGAATGCCATCGCTGCCATCGGCCACATCGCCGGCGCCCCCAACAGTTGGTCCAACCTCGTCGACGAAGCCCTCGACCAGTACCTCGCCGTTCTCGAACGCAGATACAACAGTGGCGAACCCTTCCCGCCGCGCAACGCCGAATTCGTCCGGGGATCACGCATCAACTAGCCCGCCCCGGAGCAGTCACAATGACACGACCGGCTCGTCAGTCGATCGTGGCAGGCTATTGGTAGGTGCGGTTGTTACGCATCGACGACAAGCCGGTAAACGCTGCTCGAGACCGTCGAGATCGACCCCGAACGGGCCGACCCGAGCTCGCGCCGGACTACAACGTCGCGCGGTGCGGGGGCGGACCTCGCAGTCCCGGCATCTGCGCGACATGCGTCGGGCTTCCGGGTGTGGGCGGTGGAGAGCCTCAACGCCTCAAGGGTGGGGGAGCGGTGTCGCGTCTCGGGTGTCGAGTATGGCAGTCATCACTGCGATTTCATTGCTCTGGTCACGGATCATCCCGCGTGCGATGCGGCGGATCGGTTCGGATGCAACTGCGTGGGTGGCTGCCTCGGCCATGTCGACTCCCCCCTGATGGTGCCGAATCATGAGCTGCAGAAACAGTGTCTCGGCATCTGCTCCGCGCAGGCCGGCGAGCCGGGTGATCTCGCTGGTACTCGCTGCCCCCGGCATGGGCGCGCCGCCGTGGTCAGTCATGGCGTGATCCGATCCGTGCATCCACTGCATCGGTTGCGGTGTAGTGAACGGTTCGTCGAAGAGGGTGAGCCAACCGCGCATCGTCGTGATCTCGGAGGTCTGTGCGACGACGATCTGATCGGCGATGACCCGGGTCTGCGGATCGACGTCCTGCGACAATGTCTGGGCGATCAGCACGGCCTGCTCGTGGTGCACCGACATGTCCTGTGCGAAGCCGATGTCCGCTGATGACAGTTGCACCGTGTCGGGGTTGGTGTCGCGTTCCGATTCGAACCACATTCCGGCGGCGACCCCGGCGACGCCAAGCACGATGGCGCACAGCAACAGGACGAGGGGACCGCGGAACGACGAAGACTTGGTGTCACTGACCATAAGTCGAAGCCTGATTCGCCGGTGGTTGATAGACGGTGTCGTCAAGTTGCAACGCCATGAAGCCGTTGTCGCTGCACGAGGTCCAGATCTGGTTGCCGTGGAACTCCGGAGGTGAGAAGCACCAGTCCGCCGACAGGTCGCCGAACGCCACCATTCCGGCGCGCGGGCCGAACGCGACCCGCGGATCCGTCTTGCCCTCGAAGACGGCGCGGGCGAGCGGAACGAAGTTGAAGAGTGAGACACCGATCAGCGAGGACAATGCGTGTGGAGAGTTGGTGAGCTGAACGTTCTTCCCGGTCTGTGCCGGCGGGTTGTAGTAGGCGATCTCACTGATGCGGTTCAGATCACGGATATCGAACACGCGGATCCCGGACGACTCCCAGGAGCACGCGAGTGCGGTCGGGTCGGCTGGACGGTCGACCACGCAGTAGTGCGGATCGTAGGAGAACACCGAGCCGCCTTGCGACGACCGAAGGTTCGCGGCGGTATTGGCCGGAAGTTGGATCTCGAGCTTGATCTTCTGCACGATTTCGGCGTGCGCCGGGTCGGCGACATCGAAGACCTTGATTCCACCGCCGCCGGTTTCGTCGACGGTGAAGATGTAAGGCTTGTCCCCATAGGTGACCGGGATGCTGTGTTGATTGAAGAAGCCGTCGGTCCACAGGTAGGTGGCGATCTGCGGGACGGTGGGATATGGGTCGCCCCGTTGCACCGCGCTGATGTCGAGGACTGTGATCCCACCGAGATTCGACAGGTACATCCGGTTCCCGTCGGGGGTGATGCCGAAGCCGTGCCCGCCGAGTCCGTGTAATCCCTGCCAGATGATCCGCGGCTCGGCGGGGTTACTGATGTCGATGGCGGTGAGGAAACCCGGTGCGGGGCCGGACACCCAGTAGGTGTTGCCGTCCGGCGAGAAGCCGCCCTCATGGGAGATGAACGGCAGCGGCATCGTGACGTTGCTACCGGCACCACGATTGAGCAATCGGGGGTGGGCGCAGTCGGAAATGTCGTAGACGGAGAAATAGCCGGTGCCGGCAGCGATCGGCACCGCCGTGGCCGCGAGCAACTTGCGTGCCTTGTTGACCTTCAGACTTTCCCAGGTTCCGCCCAGCATCGCGGGTTCGTTCAGGGTCGTGGACAACACCGGCTGCGCAGGGTTCGACACGTCGAGCACCTGTACGCCCGGCGTTGTGGGGTTGAGCAGGTTCCCGGGGAAGAACGTGCTGGTGTAGGAGCAGTGGTCGTAGGTCACCGACAGCAGGCCACCACCGCGATCCTGTAAGCCTCCGACCAGCGACATATTGCATCGATAGCCCTGGGTGCTTCGGCCGTTGTTTCGGTCCGCGGCTGGAACGTCGCCCTGCATGCCCGTTTCGGGCAGCGAGCCGGGGCCGCAGTTCGCCCTCGGAACGGCCGTCGAGCCGATGTCGTCGAAGAAGAACGTCTCGGCTGACGCGACGGCAGGCACGGGGCTCGTCGCGACCCCGAGGACAACCGATACCGTCAGGGCCGCGGTCGCCACACCTCGCCGGGCACTTCCTGGCCGCGTCCGCGCGATCCGCATCGAGATCTCCCCCCCTGCAGTGTGGTCTCAATCACGGGAAGGCTAGCAACGCGTACTCGAGTTCACATACAAATCGGCCAACTCCGCAGAACTGCCAGACGGCACGTGAAAGGTATGGCGAGATTCGACGCGTCGGTCGGATCCCTACACTGTCACTCGTGCGAATCGCGACCTTCAACGTCAACGGGATCCGCGCAGCGCAGCGGCGCGGCTTCGAGGACTGGCTGGGCGACCGCGGCCCCGATGTGGTCGCGCTTCAGGAGGTGCGGGCTCGTGCCGAGTCCATCCCGCCGGGGGTGTTCGGCGACTACCACCTCACGTACGACGAGGGGGACGTCGCGGGCCGCAACGGTGTCGCGGTCCTGACCCGGCAGGCGCCCGTCGCAGTTCGGACGTGGAGCGGTACGGCGCTGATGCGGGCGCCAGGTGAAATGCACACCGACAGCGTCGAACTGGATCCGGAGCCGTTGGCCCGGGGGCTGGGAGAGTTCGCGAACCAGGGTCGGTACGTCGAGGTCGACCTCGCCGAGGCGCCGATCACCGTGGCATCGATGTACCTGCCGAAGGGTGGCCTTCCGGCCCACCTCCAGAAGCCCGGGCGGATGCGGGAAGCGCCCGACGGCGGAGCCCGCTACGACCGCAAGATGCGCTTCCTCTCCGCGTTTGCGCGACAGCTGACCCGCTCGCGGCGCACGGCGCGCGCACGCGGCAGGGAACTTCTGCTGATGGGTGACCTCAACATCGCGCACACCCGTTCCGACGTACGGAACTGGCGGCGTAGCAACCAGGTCGAGGGGTTTCTGCCGGAGGAGCGTGAGTGGTTCGACTCCATCCTGTCGCCGCGCACCCTCGTCGACGTCGTCCGGCGACAGCATCCGGGCGTCGAGGGTCCGTACTCGTGGTGGTCGTGGCTGGGGCAGTCATTCGTGAACGACATCGGCTGGCGCATCGATTACCACCTCGCGACGCCGCAATTGGCACGAGCGGCGGTCACGGCCGGCACCGACCGTGATCCGGCGGCCGACCGCCGGATGAGCGATCACGCTCCGGTCGTCGTGGACTACGACTTCTGAGCGGTCCGGACGCCTGTGTGGCGTGGACAGCCCGAGGCTCAGGTGGTCAGTTTCATGGACAGGAAGGCCAAGGTCGCCCCGAACTCCCGGATCTCGCTGGGCTGATCCGGCCGGCATGCCCATTCGATCAGGTCTCGATCGGCCACCAGCTCGGCCGCGCGACGGCGGGACTCTTCGGGGTCGGGCGGTGCTGCCCGGAGCGCATCACCCAACCGGCTCAGGGGTTCGACGAGAGGAAGGAGCTCGGAGGGAGGGCGGTTCTGAGGCGTGAAAACCCGCTGAGCACTCTTGATCACCGTCATTGCCGCGAGCCACGAAACCTCCCAAGTACCGTCCTGGTCATTCGGTGGTTGCATAGCGCCAGCGTAGACATCGAGCGTCGAGTGTCGCGGGTGATCGGTCTACGGCTGTGCGACCACGGTGTTCCCGTTGTCGTCGGTGCAGTTGATCGTGTAGCCGATCTCCGCGGATCCCGGGTCTCCCGCGAGGCGGCATTCCCACCCGTCGAAGCTGTACACCGGTTCGTTCTTGTCCGGTGCGGCGAAATACTTCGTGAGCATCGCGTGCGCCTCGTCGCAGCGGAGTGTTCCCTTCACGATGACCACGGTCGCAGGCTTTCCCGTCTCCGGATAGGCAACGGGGCCACACTGATTCGATCCGCGCGCCTGCTGGGGAAGCGGGGCCGCCGTGGGCGCGATCTGTGCCGGGCTCGCGCTGGGGAGGCTCACGGGTATCGGGGTGAACTCGAACTTGTAGCCGCTGGTGGAGATGGTGAACCCCTTGTCCGTTGCATCCTCCCTGCAGGAGACGCCGGAGAACTGCACATTGCAACTGAATCCGTCGATCGCCAGCGTGGTGTCGTAGGGGAGGACCTTGGCGTTGGCGGGAAAGACCGTCTGGTTCCAGTTCTGGAAGCTCGGCTCCTTCCCCGCCTCGACCGCGATGAGGTTCGCCTCGGCCGGCGGGCCTCCGTCCGGCGAGGCGATCTGCGGAGCCCCCGGGACTCCCAATGGCCCCGCAGTGGGATGAGACGCACATCCGGCAACATTCCTGGTGGGAATGATCGCGCACTGCCATTTCCCTGACGGTGTGACGAACCCGTAGGCATCGGTTTCCGGGTCGCTGGAGGCGTACACCTTCGCATCGACACCGTTGACGGGTGCCTCCGCGGCCGGCGCCTCGTCGGAGGCACTCGGCGCGGCCGATTCGGTGCCCTCGGTCGACGATGCGTCCTGGGTGCAGGCCGCAAGAAACAGGGTCGACGCACCGGCGATCGATGCCAGTGCCACCGCGGGCCGAAGTCGAATCCTGGTCATGAACCACACCCCTTTCTCTTCAGTCTGCTGGACCGATCGGATGAGATGTTCCCACGAATGCCGGTGTGCCGCGTGGCATCGATCGATCCGCGCCGAACAACTGCAGGCGACAGGGGCCGAAGGTGTCGAGACGGCCCACCCAGGTGTCGCATTACCCCACCCTGTGGTGATGGTGCCGAATCGGGATCCCCACGAGGATCGATCCCGTGTTCCTCGAACTGTCCGGACTCGCGGGCGGCACCCGGTGAGTCTTCGCGCGCAGTGTGCGACCGCCCTGGTGACCGCCGTACTGGCGGTCGCGGTGGCGGCCGGCCTGGTCGCCAGAAGCGACCGGCCGCACGACAACCTGGGGTGGCTGCTGGTTGCCACCGGGCTGCTGTGGCTGGTGAAGGGCTTTCGGCTGTCGACGGTTCCGGCCCTGTTCACGGTCGGCGCCGCGCTGACCAACATGTACATTGCGGTGCTGATCCAACTCGTGTTCAGGTTTCCCTGGGGGCGGTGGCGCCACCGGTGGGAGCGGTGGTTCGTCGACGGAAGCTACGCGTACTACGCCGTCGCCGTCGTGTCCGAGCTTGCGTTCCTCGACACCCACCGCATCAGCCCGGCCCATCCACCGTCGTTGAATCTGCTCCTGGTGCGTGACGACCCGAGGGTCTTCGCGGCGCTGCAAGTGATGTTCGGTGCAGTGGGGATCGCCCTCGGGGTGGTCCTGATCGGCGTGGTGATCGCCCGATGGAGGTCGGGTTCACCGGCCTACCGGGCCGCCGTGGCGCCGCTGTGGATCGCCGCTCTGCGCTACCGCGTCGCCCGAGCCGCAGTGCGCAACCTCGATGATCGAGATCGGCACCGCCCCGCTCGGTGATCGCTTCATCGACGCGGTGCGCGCGGCACTGCGCGACCCGGACCTGGCGTTGTGGTCGTTCTCCCGCGCGGACGACGGATATTTGGACGCGCAAGGGCGTCCCCAGGTTCTGCCACCCAGGAACGATCCCCGCGAGGCGACCGCCCTCATCCGCGACGGCGTCCTGGTGGGGGCGGTGGTGTACGACCCTGCGGTCGCCGACCAGCCGAGGCTGCTGGCGGCCGTGCGGGCCGCCACCACTCTGGCGCTGGACAATCAGCGACTGCAAGGTGAACTGCGAGGCGCAGTTTGCCGATTCGACAAGGTTGCGCAACGCGCAGTCGACGCCGGGTTCCGAACGCCCCCGTTGCCTGAGCTCGAGGAGATGGCGGACGGACGCAATGCGGCAACGCTCGATCCGCAGTACACATTGGTCGGGGCACCCTGATCACCCACTCATGGCAACGCGGCGACGACCAGCTCGTGCCCTCCGCGGCACGACCAGGGAGACGACCCGACCAACAGAACGAAGCGCGCCCCACCCAGCAAATTCCGAACCTCCGCAACAGCCAGCGCTTCTGACCGCAACACAGCCCGACGTTGCGTTGCAGCCAGATGAGGTTGGCAACGCAACGCCTGGTTGCGGAAACGCAACGCCGACCAGTACGAGGTTTGGCAACGCGGGCACCGATTCGGATGCAACAGGCAATCGGACGTGTGGACCCGCAATGCGGATGCAACACCATCACAACGTCGGCGATCATCTGCGCATCGCAGGTGGTCGGGCGCCGCGTTGCATGCTGGACACCGGTGACTCATACAGTTCACTCGGAAGAGAGTGGATGAGGGAGCGGTTGTGGAGTGGTTCGTGTCGTTTTGGGATCTGGAGATGCAGCGGACATCGGTGCGCGCGGGGGAGGCGTCCGATCGCGATGACGCCATGGCTCGGGTCATCGCCGCTGGGCGCGACCTGGCGTGCCGTGACGACGGATCGGTGGTCAATAAGACTGCCCACATCCGGATCGGAACCGAGCTGGCGGTGGTGACCGGGTTCGACAATCCACGCCTGGACGACGAAAACCTGCGCTGCCGTATCGAGGCGGCCATCGCCGCGAAGGAACACCACGCCCGCACGATGTGGCAACGTGTATCCGTCGAGCTGCCTCTCGCCGCAGGCGCACATACCCCGCCACTCGATCCCGACGCGGGCGAGTAGATGGGTGGTGATCGATCCCGACGGGTAACCGGGATCGATCGCGCCACGAGAGTCGATTGCGGGTCTCGTCGAATGCCATCGCGGCCGCTCGAGTCGTTCGACGGTGCCGCGCACATATCATGTGTGTGTATCGACGCGGGTACGTTCAGTTGCTGAACGGTGGCTCTTCCGGCATGGGGGAGAGCATGCACGATTTCATCACGGTGACATAAGTGCCCGAGCCTGGGGAGGTTGTCGATTTTTCTCCGGCGACCCGGATGGCCGGCCCGGATCACCATCACGTGCGCCGAAAGGTTCCACGATCGTCACTGCGAAGCGAGGATAGCTACGCTAGCTGGCATTGCGGTTGGCTGCTCGTTCGACGTTTCGTTTGAGTACGGCCAACATCCGTGCCTGCATGATCCAGACCACCGGGGGAAAGAGCCAGTAGAAGACGAAACGCCCGAGCCAGCGAGGGCGGAAGACTTGATACCCGGCGATCACCAGACGGGTGCGCCCGCCGGGCAACTCGTTCAACAGGAAGCCCCAGAGTCCTTCGGTGTAGGCCGACGGCCGTGGCCGGTGGGGATCGAGAATGCGGCCTCGAAGATCGCTCAACCCGCGCAGTCCCAGGAACCGATTCGGTTCCAGCGCTGCGACCTCCCAGGCGTCCACGGGGCCGTGGCGGCGTGTCCAGTACTTCACGTAGTCGCCGAGGGCGAGGTCCTGCCACTCGGGGTGGACTCTTCGGGCACTGGGGCGACCGGCGTTGTCCAGGTGGTCCCAGGAGTACCATCCCCCACGATCGCCGCCCAGCTGTACCAGCCACGGCCAGACCTGATCCGGCGGGGCGTCGATCGTGACGGCCATCGCCCCGCCCCTTTCACCGTCGGGAACCAGGTCGGCACCGGGATACGGCCCCGCGACTTCCTCCTCCGTTGCGCCCCAGCGCACGAGCCGAGGGCGTACCCAGGCTGCGTAGAGGACAGCTGCTGTCCCGGCGACACCGACGATCTTGCGTCCGAACGTCATACGACAAGCATTAGAGGCCTTGCACCGCCTCGCAAGGGACCAACGTCACGGGGTTGTGCGGCCCCCTCGGGGGCCCGCCCGCCGCCAGACAGGAAGTGGGGACACGAGCGGCGTAGATCGGTGCTGCTGGGGCGGGCGAGCGGCGGGAATCGCACGTGTCCGGGCATGCGGCACACAGTATTCCCACGACGGTGGTGTCCGGTCAGGGATCCGCTGACGTCACAGCGGCCGGGGCCGAGGATTCCGACACGTTCGGGACAATCACCCGCCGCCACGACGTTGAGAACCCGCAGGGTGCGGCTGTTCGGGTCAGGGCGCGAGGGCGAAGCCACTGCCGGTGGCTTTGGCGTGGTACATGGCCGCATCCGCGCGACGGATCAACGTCTGCCGGGTTTCCTGCGGTCCGGCGAGTGCGATGCCGACGCTGGCGGTGAACCGAAGTGGGCGCCCGGCGGAATCGGCCCCGACTTGCAGGTCGGTGATCCGGGTGGCGAGGGCGATGGCCTCCTCGACCGAGGCGGTGCCGGGGCACACGATGAGGAATTCGTCGCCACCGATCCGGGCCACCGTGTCGGCGGGCCGCACCACCGACCGCAGCTGTTCGGCCAACCGGATGAGGGCGTCATCCCCAACCGCGTGGCCGAGCCGGTCGTTGAGGCTCTTGAACTCGTCGACGTCGATCAGCAACGCCGCGACCCGGTGTTCGCTCCCTGCTGCCGCGTCCAGGGCGGCATCGATCTGCTGATGCACCAGGGCACGGTTCGGTAGCCCGGTCAGCTGATCGTGCAGGCTCTGATACCGCAGCGCCTCCTCGGCCTCGATGCGCCGGATCGCCGCCGTCAGCACCGCGGTCACCGAGCGCAGGAACATCACCTCCCGGTCGGAGTAGTCACGGGGGCGGGCACTGTGTGCGGTCAACACACCCCACACCGGCTCGGCACCGATGGGAACGCACACCCCGGACCGCAGCCCCCGGGCGTTCATGGCTTCGGTGGAGAACCGGCGCTCCCCGTACCGGTCGGGGCAGATGATGATCTCCTCGGTGGCGGCCGCGTAGCCGGGTTGGGACTCGGTACCGGGGGTGAGGGTGTCCGGGGCGGGTGGTTGACCGCGGTAGGCGAGTACCCGCAACACCCCGCCCGGCTTTTCGGCCCGGGCCACCGAGGCGCAGTTGACCCCCATCAACGCGGCGGCGGCGTCCGCCGCGGCGGCGAGCACGTGCTCGAGGTCGCCGTCGACGGCGAGCCCACTCAAGTCGGCGAGGGAGCGTTGTTCGCGGGCCCGATACGCGGCCGCCTCCAACGCGGTGTGCAGGCGCTGTTCGTGCTCCTGAGCGGTCCGCAGGTCCTGGGCGATGCAGGCGATCACCGTCGGACGGTCATCCGCACGCTCGACCACGAACGCCGACAGGGTCACCGGGATCGGTTCACCGGTCAGGAAGTTCCGAAACTCCGACCGCCCCTCCCACTGGCCCTGGTCGAGCAGGGCCGCTTCCATCTCGGGGGCCTGCACGAACCCGACATCGGTGAAGAATTCCGGGGCCCAGCGCGCGGCGACGGCGGCCTCGTCGGTCAGTCCCATCAGGTGCATTCCGGCGGGGTTGAGATGGAGCAGACGACCGGTGTCGTAGTCGGCGATGGCGACCAGGTTCTGGGCATGCTCGATCACCGACAGCAATATGCGGGCTTCCGCCGCATCCGGTTTCATCCCGGTCGTCCTTCCCCGGCGTCGATGACGGGCGCCTCCATTGTGTCGAGCAGTTCGGGTCGAGCCTTCGTAGTGCTTGTGATTCGAGTGAACACCGACGGGTTCGATCAGTCGATGGGCGATGCGCCCAGATCCTGGGTCATCCGGCTGGAGGATCGACTCCCCACGAGGGGTGCGTCCTGCGGAAGGAGCCTCTCCCGGGCGTGCAGTCGTCTCCAGTTTTGATCATCACCAACCACCCCCCTTGACAGGTTGCCTAGCCTTAAGCACCACACCCCCGAGCCGGATCGGCCAGATCGCGAACCTAGGCCAGCCAGTACCGGTTGCGCGTGATCGACGCGGAGCTGATCGCGTCGGTCGGCCACGAGATGCTCGACGTCACCATGCCGTATCTGAGTGCGTACCTGCGCGAGCACGCCGCAGCGCTGGGGCGACCGAGGCATTCCTGGTCTCCCGGTGGTGCATCGACGACGGTTGTCCGCATCGCCGATGCGGCCGGCGCACACGGATTCGAAGACGCCGGGGCATCTTCGCAGACAACGGCAACGGCGGTTTCGTCGGCCAGAACTCGGCGGTGGGCCTGCTGATTCCGCCGGCGACTCCGGTCGTGATTCGGGGCAGCGACGAGCCGAACCCGAGCGTTCTCCACCGCTGGGAGCCCCGCCGGCAGCCGATACCCCTCGGGCCGCGGCGGTGTGTCCGTCTCGTCGAGGACGGGATGTATGAGCGGGCCGTGGGAGCAGATTCCTCTGTTCGGACTGCCCGAGGCGACCCCGCCGACCTCTCCCGATTCCGCCGTTGCGGTGCAACACTCACCCGTTGCGGACGCAACAGAAGCCGACGATGCACCCCAGGAACTCGACGATGAAACAGCATCGGACTATGGCGCAACGGAGACCAGCGTTGCCGACGATGCCGCCGATCCGGTCGCAACGCCGACGCCGGTGTGGGAGACGTTGCCGGTGGGGGAGGACGCCGACGGGCACGCGCTGATCGTGACCGCCGCGGGAACGTACACACCGTCCGGTCGTGAGTTGACCGGTCCGGTCGATTCGGTGGAGAAGCTCGACAAACTGGTTCGCTGGGCTGCCTTGACGCCGTTGGGTGCTCCGCCGCAGGTGTGGATCGTGGGCCAGGGCGCGTGTGAGGCGTTGGGGTGGGTGATCGATCCGGGCAGCGAGGACGACTTCGACGACATGGAGGCGCTGCGCACGCGCGCCGCCGCCGACCTGACCGCGGTCCTGCAGGCGACGTTGACGCCGATGCTGAGCGCGGGGTGGGAATTGCGCGGCGATCCGGGGCATGTGGTGCACCTTTCCCGCAGCATCGGCAAGTTCACTTCGATGGTCGATGTGGTGATCGAGCCGTACGTGTGGACGTACTGGAACAAGGACTTCGGTTGGAACAACCGGGTCGGCGAGATGGGCATTCTCGGCTCACCCACCGCGGGAACGTATCTCCCCGACGACGACCTGCCGGCCGCGCGTGAGTTGGGTCGACGGTTGGCGTGGTCCGCGAAACACCTCGGGGTGCTCCCGGGGCCGACGCCGGCGCGCACCGGCGCTGCGATCGTCGACAAGATCAAGCGCGAACGCACCCGATCCGGCAAGGGCATTGTGGTGGCGACCGCCGGCCCGGTGCCACCGCTGGACGGCGCCCCGCGCGGAGACCTCGAACCCGCGGTCGGTTGGACCCGGGTCCCCGACGAACAGGACCTCGAGGGGACGAGCCGGTTGGTGTCCATCGACCAACGCGCCGCCTACCTGGCCTCGGCCGGGATGCTCGAATTCGGGTACGGGCAACCCCAACATCTGACCGGTCAGGCGGCGGCCGTGGCGGCGGTGGGGGACAAGGGTGCCCCGTTCGGGCTGTGGCGGATCACGTTGCCGCCCGGGCAGACGTTGTCGCTGCCCGAGAAACTCCCGTTGCCGCACCCCCACATGCTGGCGGACCAGCCGGTGCAGACGTGGGTCACCTCCGTGAGCCTCGACGGACTGTGCTCACCCGTGGCGGACGGAGGAATCGGCGCCGACCTCGACGACCTGGACATCACCGAGGCCTGGGTCTACCCGCAACAGTGTCGCGTTTTGGACAAGTGGGCGAAGATCCTGCGCGAGGCCCGCAAGGTCTCGGTGGACACCGACGACGAAGCGACGAAACGGTTCATCGGCTCCTGCTACAAGGGCTACATCGGGCGAATGGTCAACCCGGACATGTGGACCGCGAAGCAAATGCAACACCACCACCACCAACCGCTCTGGCGCGCGTCGATCATCGCGCACTGCCGGTGGCGCGGCCGCCGCGTCGCGATGCGGATCGCCCACGAACACAGCCGCTGGCCGATCCGCACCGTCACCGACTCCTGGGTGTACCTCCTTGCCGATGGCGAGGACATCGCCGACCCGAGCGAGGCGCTGGGGAAGATGTCGGTCGAGAAGGACGTGGTCCTCACCGACACACTCCTGTCCGCCTTCACGTCGGCCCAGGACGTGCACGACGTGAACCTCGCGATCAAGGCGGCCTTCGCCGACGACGAGCTCTCTGAGGGAGATCTCTGATGGCCCTGCATCTCCCGAAGCCGCGGACCACGAAGCCGGCACAGGAGGCGGTCGGCCTCGACGGCCTCGAGGTCTCCGTTGCCAACGCCGCGACCAGCGGTGTCGAAAAGTCCAAGCAGGTCAAAAGTGGGGGACTGGCCGGACTGACCAGCAAGGTCTCGGTCAAGCAGCTGCGGAAGGAGCTCGGAAACGAGGGCCTGCGTCAGGCGGCGATCGATGCCGGCCGCACACCCCCATCTGCGCGCACGTTGCGCCGGTGGGCGCAGCAGGGCCGCATCCCGCATGCTGACGTTCTCGAGCGTGCGCAGCGGCGTGCGGCGATCGAACGCCTCGGTGGCGTCGATGCCGTGGCGGCGAAGATCGGGCGGTCCCGCTCCGCAGTGTCCCGGTACCGGTCCGGTGAAACGAACGAGTTGCGTGCCGACGCCAGCAAGAAACTCAAGAACGTCAAGGCGCAGGACATCATGAAACGTGCCGGAGTGTTGCGGCCGGACGGAACCCCCAAAAGGGCGGTCATCCGGGTCAAGGGCGGTGTCATGGTCCGCAACGGCGCCGACGAGGGCTACGACTACCGGGTCCGCACCCTGGATTTCGCGAACTCGGACACACCGTTCACCAGTGAGGAGTCCCGCGAACTGGCCGCCGCGCTGGCGAATGACGATCACGCCCGGGTCGTCGCCCCGCTCGAGAGGCACGCCACCCTCGACTACCCGGAGAACAAGGGCTTCGACAAGTACAGCGACCAGTTCGGATTTCACTTCGACCACATCGACTCGGTCCACATCGACTGGATCTAAAACGCTGGGAACCATCCCCCACCAGCCCGCCGCGGCACGGGTCGGGTGGCCCGTGTCGCATCGCACGTGAAAACACCCGACTCCGGCCCATTCTCACCGGTCAGCGCCCCAAAAAAGGAGCGGGGGCACCCCGACACCCCGTTGAGGGGAAACACCGAAATGGGTGAAGGTAGGCATCAGTGTCCCTTCCGGTAATCGAGGTGCCAATGCCCGCCAGACGTTCGAGAACCCGTCGCACGGTCGCACTGATCGCCACTGCGACCGTCGTCGTCGGCGTCGCTCTTACCGCACCCCCGATCGCCAACGCCGCCCCGACCAACTGCGCGGCGACATTCAACCTGCTCATCCCCGGAACGTGGGAGACCAACGAGAACGCCGACCCGAACCAGCCCGTAGGCATGCTCGCCCCCGTCGCGGAGGCGATCAAGGCACAGAACGGTGCCCGCGCACAGACTTACACGCTGCCGTACATGGCGTCCGCGTTCGACAACGGCCACACCTACGCCGACAGCAAGACCGACGCGGTCAACAAGGCCACCGCCGTGCTGAAGTCCTGGGCCGACACATGCCGGGGCACGAAGATCACGATCACCGGATACTCCCAGGGTGCGGACGCTGCAGGCGATCTCGCGTCGGCGATCGGAAACGATCAAGGCCCGGTCGAGGCGGACCAGGTCCTCGGTGTGGCGTTGCTCGCCGACCCGGGTGCCGGCACGAAGGGTGCCGCGACGGTGGGGCCGAAGACCTCCGGGGAGGGGATCGCCGGTCCCCGGTCGCAGGGCATGGGCACACTGTCGGGGCGGGTCGCCTCGATCTGCGATCCGAAAGACCTGTATTGCTCGATCCGCAAGGGCACCAACCCGTTCCTCGGATCGCTCGGGTCGATCCTGTCGAAGACCCCCGGCAACACCGGCGCCGGTACCGATGGTGGTAACGCGGCGGTCGCCAACGCGCTGACCTCGGATTTCGCTGACGCTGACGCCGACCTGACCGGTCTCGGATCGAATGTCGACGCGCTCGGAAAGCAACTGCGCGGCACCGACCCCGGCGGGACGGTTGATATGAACGAGGTCGCCGACACCGCGACCTCGCTGAGCAAGACGCTCAGCTCACTCGCCGACCTGCTGCAGTCCGGGGCCGCGAACACCACCGCCACCGCGGGCCTGGCCGCAGCCCCAGTGGGCACACCGGAACACGCGGCCGCACAGGTCCTCACCACAGCCAGCCAAACCAATCTGGCCGGTGCACTCGACTCGGCGGCCACGATCGCGAACACCGCAGCCACACTCGCGAACAACGGCACCACCATCCTGCCCGCCACCGCACCCGAAATCTCTCAACTCGCGGGCACCGCCGCATCACTCGGTGACCAGATCGCACCCGTCGCCGCCACCCCGGCAGATGCTCTCTCCTCCGCCTCGAGTGTGCTGTCGGTCCTCAAACCGAAAGTCGTCGTCGACCAGGCCCTGAACGTCGTCACCGGCGTCACTGCCCTCGATATTCAGAAGATCCTGCACAACCTGATCGTGCTCCCGCAGAAGATCGCCGCCGGCGATGTCCGGGCCGCCCGCGATGCCGCACGAGAGCTGAACGTGCAGTTCGAGCCGCTGGTGAAGATGGTCGCCGGTGTCGACTTGAAGTGGGTCTCCCGGATCCTCGCGATCATCCCGGACCCGTCCGGATACACCCAGATCGCGGCGCTGGTCACCAGCATTCTCGGCAATGTCGATGTGATCAAGCTGGCCAACATCGCCGGTCAAGCCCAGGAAATTGCGTGGGCCGCCGCGGACAAACTCTTTCCCCCGCCCGGGGTGTTACCCGACCCGGTGGGTGCTGCGGCGCAGACGGCGGCGCTGATCCCGCTCGGCCTCGACCTCGCCTCGGTGGCCGCGAAAATGCTCACCGGCAAAGCCAGCAAGACCGACCCCGCGCTGCTCGGCAAGCAGGCCAATCCCGTGGGGAACGCGATCACCACGCCGACGCAGGCCCTCGACCTCGCAGGACTCGCCGGGTCGGTGTCGACGATGGCGCGCTCGCAGGGGGCCGAGGATCTCGCCCAGGTTGTCGGGGAGGGCCTGACCGCGGCCAGCTTCTTCGCCTCCGGGGCACACCAGAGCTACCAGAACCTGGTCGTCGACAACGCCGGCCGCAACGCCATCCAGTGGGTCTCGGATTGGCTGAACCTGCAGATCACCCGTGCCGTCTGACGATCCGACCGCGTCCTCGCCCGAATAGGAGCACCGGAAAATTGGCCGCTCGAGTACACCGCCCCACCTCCTGTTGGGTGACCTGCCCGCACTGCGACAAACGCACCTACTTCACACGCAAGGATGCCCGCGCCGCCCGCACCCATCACGAAAAGCGCCGCGGACTGTCGATCTACCCCTGCCCACACCACGAAAGGGGCGGCGACGGCTTCCACGTCGGGCTCCGGCCAGAGGGACTGGGCCGCGGCGCCATCGACCGCGACACGCTCGCCGATAGCCAGCGGACGGCACTCTCCGAAGGCAGGTTCGCAGCCGGGAGTGCGCGGTGACACTGATGAACGCCAAGGGCTCACCCACCACCCCGATCCCACTCGACCCCGGCGCCCGGATCCGCTTCGGCATCGAACCCCGCCGCCCCTACACCGTCCGCGCACTCTCGGAGCACTTCGTCATCTGCACCCGCCAACGCGACTTCGCCACCCAAGGTGAGTTCGTCTACACGGTTATCGACTGGCGGAACGGAATCCGCGGCCCGATCAACGTGATCGGGCACAGCGCGGACGTGAGCACCGATGAGCGGTGCCGCGACCTCCTTCACGACCTCGAAGCCGGCCGGTGGGAAATCAGCCACCGCAACCGCGTCCAGCTCGACCTTCTCGACAGGGGCGAGTGATGAGAGAGAACACGCCCGAGAGGGCCTATCGCGCCGCGCTAGTGCTGCATAATATACTGCAAGCGCAGTGGTGGTCTTGCCGCAGCCTGAGCTGCTGTTCGACCACCCGATACTGCCGATTAACCCACGATCACCGACCTGATAATTGTGTATGCCACGGATCGGGTCCCGGTCCTCGCGTGACTGTCCAACGGTCACCGTGAGGCGATGGTGCGCAACGTCAGTGGAGTTCGCTCGGTCCGATGCTCCGTAACACAGCGCCGATGGTGGCTACGGTGGTTTCGGTGCGCTGTCGTAGCAGGAGCTGGAGCGGGTCTGCTACGCCGAGCCAGGGGCTTGGCCGGCGACGTCCGGTTTCGCGGTCGAGCACCGCGCGTAGCCGACTTTAAGATCTTCTGGCGTCGGGAATCGGGGCCGGTTTCGCAGTATCGTCGGATGGACCGACATCTCACGTCGTTCGTTCTCCAGCGCGGCATACCGGAATTTTGGAGCGGACATCTATACCGAACGGGTCGCGGCCGATTCAAGCCACAGGTTCGCCGTGGAGCGCTGTCCTCGGGTGTTCCGGTAGAGCGGAAGGCCAAAGCGAACCCGGAAGCTGAGAACGGCGTACAGCCGGTTTTTGCTAGATGGCGCCTGCTGACTTAGCGCGGTGACACACTGATTGGTGACCGACGATGCAACTGCCAGCTCTGAACGCGGAGGAGTCAGCGATGCTGGAGGTAATCGAACGGGGTACTCGCAACGGGAGCGGTCCATCATTGATCTTCGTGCACGGCACGTGGCACGCAGCATGGTGTTGGGACGAGCACTTCCTCGACTTCTTCGCAAGCAAAGGCCACCACGCACTCGCGGTGAGCCTGCGCGGCCACGGCGGAAGTCCCAGCCCCAAGCCACTTCGCTGGGTGACGATCGCGGACTACGTCGACGACGTGGCCACGGTCGCCAACGAACTTCCATCGAGACCGGTGGTCATCGGCCACTCCATGGGCGGATTCATCGTGCAGAAATACTTGGAATCCCACAGTGCTCCGGCCGGCGTACTGCTGGGGTCCGCTCCTTCCGGTGGGATCTGGCGTTCGACGCTCAGAACGCTGCGGCGGCACCCACGCGCGCTCCTCGCAGAAACGCTCACACTCAGCCCGTACCGTCTCGTCGGCACCCTGGAACTGGCTCGCGACCATATGTTTTCAGCACAGATGCCCGAAGCCGATGTGGAGCGCTACTTCGCCCTATTGCAGGAAGACAGTCACCGGGCAATGCTCGACATGCTGGTCCTCAATCTGCCGAAACCGAAGCGGGTAACAGCACCGATGCTCGTGCTCGGCGCCGATCAGGACCATGCCTTCTCGCCAAAGGAGGTGCGAGCAACAGCGCGCGCCTACGGCACCGAGGCTGAGATCTTTCCGAACATGGCGCACCACATGCTGCTCGAACCGGGGTGGGAGAGGGTCGCCGAACGGATCGATGGCTGGCTCCGCCAGTTGCCGTCTGTGGCCCCGGAATCGCCCGAATGAAACGAGCGGGCGACTCTCGAGGCCGGTATAGCGATGGCCAAAACGGACCCTGGTGACCGCAGAAAGTCGTTGAGCCCGTTTTGCCTCCTCGGCGGGCTGGGTAGCATGCTGCCCTCGCGATTTCAGCGGCCTGTGTGGCCGCTTCGCTGGTAACGGCGCTCCTACCGTCAGCGATAGTTGATGCAGGTCGGGAGGGCCAGGAGTACGTCATTTACACCTTGGAGTGGACCATTAATCGATGACGCGGTCATTTGGTTCGCAACAGTGACATTGTCGGCATGGGCACCGGGACAGAACCCGCTGACGGTCTCGCACCAGTCGCGCACCCTGCGTGACGACGTGTACACCCACCGGCCCGATCCAAACCTTTCGTAAGGAGGCGTGTGATGGATTGGAACTACTTCATCCATCCCGATATCTACCAGTGGCTTGCCCCTTTCAATCCGTTCTTTCGTTGGCTGATTGAAATCGGGGTGTGGTGATGAGCGAGATACAGGTGGCCCTGGACACCGCCACCCGTGACGAACCGATGGGACGTGACGGATGTCGGGTCAAGGAACTCCCCAAACGCCGGCGCCCGGTAGCAGCGTGGTGGGGGTGCCCAGGTAGCCGGGCATACCGCCAGCTGTGAAGGCAGCGATCACCGTCCCGGATCCGGTCTGGGCGACCCCCGGGGCGTGCGATACGTAAAAGAGGTCCGCAGCGCCGCTCGCGCCGGTCGATAGGTTGCGCCAGTGGACGACAAGATCGCAGTAGGGGTATACGCCGCAGCGGAATCGAGTGATCCCCGGCTCGTCTGGGTCGGCACTGTCACGTTGTTGAACGCGGCAAACTGGGAGAATGTGGCGTGACCACCCCAATGCCATCGTACAAAGGCCACCGTTACCCGGTCGAGATCATCAACCACTGCGTGTGGTTGTATTTCCGGTTCCCGCTCAGCTTCCGTGAGGTCGAGGAGATGATGCTCGAACGCGGTGTCGCGGTCAGCTACGAGACGATCCGGCGGTGGTGCGCCAAGTTCGGGCAGGCCTACGCCAACCAGCTGCGCGGGCGGCGGGCCCGGCCCGGTGACAAATGGCACCTCGACGAGGTCTTCATCCGGATCAACGGCACCCAGCACTACCTGTGGCGGGCGGTCGACCAAGACGGCAACGTGCTCGACGTGCTGGTCCAGTCCCGCCGAGACGCGAAGGCAGCCAATAAGTTCTTCCGCAAGCTGCTCAAGGGGCTGCGGTACATGCCGCGGGTGATCATCACCGACAAGCTCGCCAGCTACCAGGTGGCGCACCGCGAGATGCTGGCCTCGGTCGAGCATCGCCGGTCGAAGTATTTGAACAATCGAGCCGAGAACTCGCATCAACCCACCAGGCAGCGAGAACATGCGATGAAGCACTTCAAATCACCCGGGCACGCGCAACGATTCCTGTCCGCCTTCTCGGGCATCTCACCGCATTTCCGGCCCAACCGGCACAGACTATCGGCGCCCGAATGGCGTACCGAGATGGCCGACCGTTTCGCGGTCTGGCGGGACGTCACAGCGACCGACTCCGCCGCCTGAAAAGTGGACGACCCGGCGGCTTACCGTAGCGTCATTCCCCAAATAAACTGCGCTGCTGTATTATTCAACTAACGTGACAGTGCCCGGACGACTCGGTTCGAGTACCCCAATACCCTGCGCCGGGGCCGGTCGCTCGAAGACACTGAACATACGCACCAGCAGCTGAACTCAGGCGAAACGAGGATCGATGCCTGCGATGGATACCGACAGCACCCCCGAGTCCGAGAACGAGCCGGACGCTCGGCCCGCGGCTGCTCCGGTGCCGACCCCGGGCACATCGGGATCGGCGCCGGCATCGACCGCGAGCCTGGAACACGACGTCCGCGTCGCGACCCGCACCGGCCGATACGCACTGGCCACCGCCTTGTGCGCGGCGATCGTGTCCAGCGTGGTCTCGGCCGGATCCGCTGTCTATGTCAGCAGAAACGAGCTGGCGAGAAAGGAGAGCGCCGCCGCAGCCGCGGAAGTGCGAGAGAACCGGCAGCGGGTCTACGCCGATCTCATGACAGGAGTGGCCGAGTATGTCGAAGGACTCGGGTTCCTCGAGGGAACGCTGACGAGGAATCTGCCGGATCGGGAGACTGTCCGGGCGGCCACCGATGACCTCACCGGTAGGGGAGGGGCGGCAATCAAGACCGTCAACATGGTCTTCCTGGTAGGGAGTATGCAGCTCGTGCCGACACTCGACGAGTTCATGCACCCGTACGACTCCTTCGTCCGAGTTCACTTGAATCCCTTTATTCTTCACAACTTCGGAGGCTCCGGCGACGTGACCGACCCCGACGGTCTACTGCGCGACGGCCCGGGCTTGGTCGACGAGATCGATCGGATGATGGCAGAGTCCGGGGAGTTCGTAGGAGACTTCCTCGTGCGGGCGCGAGAGGACCTCGGAACCGGCTGAACCATGACGTGCAACCGTCGATGCTTGGTCACGCGACGCGGCCGAGGTCCGTGCTTGATCAGTCCGCGGCTGGCTCGATTGGGGTGAACCGATTGACCTTCCGTTGGTAGTACGGTCACGCCGGTGATCGGCGCGCACCACACGGGTCATCGACGAGCTGGACCGCATCCTCGCCACAACCTGGGCAAGATCAGCGCCCTCGCCGAGTGACCGACGCCCTCCGCGCAACCCGGACCTCGTCGCCCGGGACGAATTGCGTTGTCACTGCGCAGATCGTGCGGTCAGCCCTCGGTGGGCCGGGGTGCGGGGGAGGCCGGGCCGCTTGGCGTCATCGTGTTCCGGCGGCGGTTCCACCGCGGGCTCGGGTTTCGGGGTAGCCACCGGCGCCCCGATCCGAGGTCGGGCCGTCATCCTCGACGGATGGGAGACCGGCACGGCGATCAGAGGAGGGGACGTGTCATCACCCGTGGTGAAAGCCGCATTCCGTAGTGGTCGGTGCGGTGGTCAGGAACGGGCGCACCTCGAGCCATTCGTGGATCGGTTTCCCACCCGCACCCGGGGCCGCGGACAGCTCGCCGGCCAGCTCGAGTGCCCGCTCGTGGGTCTCGACGTCGATCACCATCCAGCCGGCGATCGGGTCCTTGGTCTCCGCGAACGGGCCGTCGGTGACCGGCGGTCATCCCTCGCCGTCGTAGCGGACGAACGTGCCCTCCGGGGAGAGTGCCTGACTGTCGATGAACTCGCCGGTGCTTTCGAGCCGGGCGGCGAAGTCGTTCATGTACTGCACGTGGGCGGAGATCTCCGCCGGCGTCCACTGGTCCATCGGTACGTCGTTGACCGATGCGGGCGCGCCCCGGTAGTACTCGAGCAGCAGGTACTTGGCCACCGTGTTCTCCTTGGTGCGATACGGCCCAATTGTGGCCGTTTCACTCCGGGGACGAAGCCGCGCGAGGGTTCTCGACATCCCACGGCGACATTTCCTAGCTCCTTCGATGCGTTATCAGCCAGTCCTGGAACGGGAGAATGGCCTCAACCCCTTGGGCTAGAAGGGATCGAGGCCATCGTGTTCCGTACCGTAGGCGATCAACCGTCCTTGTTCGAGTCGGTGCTGCCGCAGGAGTTGCTCCGGCTCCCTGACGAGCTGGCTCGGATCGACGCGTTGCTGGGTGGTCCGGCGTTCTTCGCACCGTTCGCGGGCGTACTTCGACCCGCGGATCGGCCGTCCGTCGACGCCGATGGAGATCTACCTGCGGCTGATGTTCCTCAAATTCCGCTACCGACTCGGCTACGAGAGCCTGTGCCGCGAGGTGAGCGACTCGATCACCTGGCGGCGGTTCTGCCTGATCCCCTTGGACGGGTCGGTGGCGCACCCGACCACGTTGATGAAGCTGACGACCCGCTGTGGCCCGGCGGCGGTGGACGGGCTGAACGAGGCGCTGCTGGCCAAGGCCACCGAGGCCAAGGTGCTGCGCACCACCAAGTTGCGGGCCGACACCACCGTGGTGCCCAGCAATGTGTCCTACCCCACCGACTCCGGTTTGTTGGCCAAGGCAATCCGGCGGATCGCGGCCACCGGAAAGCGGATCCAGGCTGCCGGTGGAGCGACCCGTACCACGGTCCGGGACCGGTCCCGTGCGGCGGGTAAGCGGGCGCACTCGATCGGTTTCAAGCTGCGGTCGCGCAGCGCCGCCGGACGTGACGAGGCCCTGGCTGCGGTCCGGCGCACAACCTTCGGAGCTGGCCGACCTGGCCGAGACCGCCGCCACCGATGCCGAACGGCTGCTGACCAACGCGAAACAAGCGCTGCGCCGGGCACGCGCCAATACCACAGCCCGGAAGGCCCAGGGTGAGCACGACGCAGCCGCCGGCCGCCGGCGCGGACGCCTGGCCCGCGCCATCGACGACCTGGTCACCGCGACCCGGCAGATCACCGCGCAGACCCGTCAGCGGCTGGCTGGGCAGACCCCGGACGGAGCGACCCGGCGGGTCAGCCTGCACGACCCCGACGCCCGGCCCGTCGCCAAGGGACGGCTCGGTAAGCCCGTCGAGTTCGGCCACAACGCTCAGCTCGTCGAAGGCGACGACGGCGTGATCGTGGACCACAACGTCGAACGCGGCAACCCGGCCGACGCACCCCAACTGGCCCCTGCTGTGGATCGGGTCCGCACACGCGCCGGGCGCCCGGCACGCACGGTCACCGCCGACCGCGGCTACGGCGAGAAAACCGACGAAGAGGACCTCCGCGACCTCGGCGTGCGCAACGTCGTCATCCCTCGCAAGGGTAAACCCTCAGCTGGTCGGCGAGCCGAGGAACACCGCCCAGCGTTCCGGCGAACAATCAAGTGGCGCACCGGAGTCGAAGGCAGAATCAGCGCGCTCAAACGTGGATACGGCTGGGACCGCACCCGCATCGACAGCACCGAAGGCGCCAAGATCTGGGTCGGCCACGGAGTCCTGGCGCACAACCTGGTCAAGATCAGCACCCTGGCAGCGTGAAGGACGCGGATCGGGGGGGACTTGCGGCCAACCCAATCCCGACCGGCCGGGAACAGCCGAATCATGCTCACCGGGGCGCCTCGTTTCTCAGGTCGAAGAAGCTACGGTGACCACTGTTACAAATTCGAACACCTCACCTCGTACGCATTGGCTCACGCTTGTCCTGAAACGTGAAGTGCACAACACCCCCGTGTGTGCCAACTCGAAGGGCAATCACCATGAATGCAACCTCCGGTTCGGAGATCCGTGATGTCGACGCCATCGTCGTCGGTGCAGGCTTCGGCGGCATCTACATGCTCCACAAACTGCGCAACGACCTTGGCCTCAACGCGGTGTGTATCGACAAGGCGGCCGGTGTGGGCGGAACGTGGTTCTGGAACAAATATCCCGGCGCCCTGTCGGACTCGGAAAGTTTTGTCTACCAGTACTCGTTCGATCGTGACCTGTACGTTGACACGAATTGGACCACCAAGTATGTGCGACAACCGCTCATCCTGGAGTACCTCAACGGCGTGGTCGACCGTTATGGGCTGCGCGAGCACTTCTTGCTCGAGACCGCCATGACCGGTGCGAACTTCGATGAAGCCAGCGGCACCTGGACCGTGCAGACCGACCGCGGCTTCGCGCTGCGCGGCCGATTCCTGATCAACGGTCTGGGTCTCCTGTCGGCCACCAACATGCCCGCCTTCCCCGGGATCGAGCGTTTCGAAGGCCAGGTTCTGCACACCGGCGCCTGGCCTGAGGACACCGATCTCACCGGAAAGCGCGTCGGTGTCATCGGCAACGGCTCCACCGGCTGCCAGGTAATCACCGCCACCGCGCCCGTCGCCGGGCACCTCACTTCGTTCCAGCGCACGCCGCAGTACTCCGTACCTGCCGGAAACCGCGAACTGCCCGCGGACAAACTGGCCTCATACAAGGAGAACTTCGAGTCCATCTGGGACCAGGTACACAATTCCAGTGTTGCCATGGGGTTTGTTGAGAGCCAGATCGAAACCTTCAGCGTCACCGAAGAAGAGCGCGAGCGTATCTTCGAGGAGGCGTGGCAGGAGGGTGGCGGCTTCCGCTTCATGTTCGAGACGTTCTGTGATATCGCCACCAATCCTGATGCCAACGAGGAAGCCGCGAAGTTCATCCGCCGGAAAATCTCCGAGATTGTCAAGGATCCCGAGACCGCGCGCAAGCTCACCCCGAACGATCTGTATGCACGCCGGCCGCTGTGTGACTCGGGCTACTACGAGGTCTTCAACCGGCCCAACGTCAGCATGGTGCACATCGGTGAGAACCCGATCGTCGAGATGACCGACAAGGGCGTCCTCACCGCCGATGGAACTCTGCACGAGCTCGATGTGCTGATCTGCGCCACCGGATTCGACGCGGTAGACGGCAACTACCGGCGCGTCGCCATCCATGGCCTCGCCGGGCAGTTGCTCGGCGACAGCTGGAAAGAGGGGCCGACCAGCTACCTGGGCATGGCTACCAGTGGATTTCCTAACATGTTCATGATCCTCGGGCCCAACGGTCCCTTCACCAATCAGCCGCCCTCCATCGAGACCCAGGTGGAGTGGATCGCGACGACCATCGGTGAGCTGGCCGGTAGTCCGGGGGAGTGGCTTGATGTGAAGGCCGACGTCGAGGACCGGTGGACCGAGACCTGCGCCGAAATCGCGGACCAGACGCTGTTCCCGAAAGCCGATTCGTGGATCTTCGGGGCCAATATCCCTGGCAAGAAGCGCACGGTGATGTTCTATCTCGGTGGCATTAAGGAGTATCGAGGCACCCTCGTCGGCGAAACCGCTGCCGGTTACCCCAACTTCATCCGCAAGTCCGCTGTGCTGAACCCGGCCTGACCCAGAGAGGGGATACCGATGGCGAAATACACCACGATTAATCCTGCTACGGGCGAACTGATCCAAGAGTTCAACACGGTTGCCGACGCCGCCGCTCGTGAGGCGGTGGCGGCATCGGCCACCGCCTACCAACACTGGCGCGACGGCGGCATCGACGTTCGTAGTGCGGTCCTGCAGCGGGTGGCCGATGCGCTGCGTGCCCAGTCGGATGAACTGGCCGAACTCATGACACTGGAAGTCGGCAAGCCAATCGGTCAGGCACTCGCGGAGGTGGCACTGTCCGCGTCCATTTTCGAGTACTACGCCACTACCGGTCCGGACCTAATCGCCGACGAGGAGCTCGACATTGCAGGCGAGGGTCGGGCGGTAGTGCGCACCGCACCGATCGGCCCGCTGCTGGGAATCATGCCGTGGAACTTTCCGCTGTACCAGGCTGCCCGCTTCATCGCTCCGAACCTGTTGTTGGGCAACACCGTATTGCTCAAACACGCGAGCAACTGCCCACAACAGGCCATCCGGATCGAGCAGGTCATCACCGAGGCCGGCGCGCCGGCGGGTGTCTACCAAAATCTGCTGATTTCAGGTGCGCAAGCCTCGGCTCTGGTGGATGATCCCAGGATCCAGGGGGTGTCCCTCACCGGTTCCGAACGCGCCGGCACAGCCGTTGGGGAAGCCGCCGGACGCAACCTCAAGAAGTGTGTCCTGGAACTCGGCGGCTCAGATCCGTTCCTGGTCCTGCCGGGTGCAGACGTCGCGCGCGCGGTGGGCGCCGCGGTGCCGGGCCGATTCTGGAATGCGGGCCAGACCTGCACCTCATCGAAGCGCTTCATCATCCATTCGTCGTTGTGGAATGCCTTCGTCGAGCAGTTCCTTTCGGAGGCCACCAGCTGGCCGGCGGGCGACCCTACGATGTCCGACACCAAACTTGGGCCAATGGCCTCGGTCTCCGGACGCGACGAAGTGGCCGAACAGGTCGACGACGCGGTGGCCAAGGGCGCAGTGGTGCACCTCGGCGGCAAGGTGCCTAACGGGCCTGGCGCGTACTACCCGGCGACGGTGCTCTCGGCGGTGACCCCCGATATGCGGGCCTACTACGAAGAGTTGTTCGGCCCGGTGGCTGTGCTGCACAAGGTCGACTCGGTGGATGAGGCGATCGCCTTGGCCAACGACACCCCGTTCGGACTGGGAAGTGCGGTCTTCACCGAGGATGACGAACTGGCCCAACAGGTGGTCGACCGTCTCGACGTCGGCATGGTGGGTATCAACGCCACCGTCAAGAGTGCTCCCGACCTGCCGTTCGGCGGTGTCAAGAGTTCCGGGATCGGCCGTGAACTCGGTCGGTTCGGGCTCGACGAGTTCTCCAACAAGAAGCTCATCCGGTCGTTCTGACCGAGTGGACGCATCGAATACGGCTGTGGTGTTGAGCTGAGTGCGCAGGACTTCGGGTCCGGCACCCAGCTCGACGCACCCGGGGACCTTCTGGCCTGTGGCATCCCGCCCACCGTCGAGCAAACGTACAAAAGCTGAACACCTCCGCCCGGTTGTGACCTAGCACACTGAAGTTCGCCCGGCCGGTATGACTCGCGACAACCCGTCTCGGTATCAGGACACCAGACCAAGGAGAAACCAATGGGAAACCTGGAAGGCAAAGTAGCTTTCGTCACCGGAGCTGCCCGCGGCCAAGGACGGGCGCACGCCAAGCGCCTCGCTCAGGAGGGCGCCGACATCATCGCCCTCGACATCTGTGGACCCATCAACTCCTCGACGGTGCCGTCGGCGTCCCGCGAGGATCTCGAGCAGACCGTCAAAGAGGTGGAGGCCCTGGATCGGCGCATCGTCACCGTCGAGGGCGACGTGCGTGACCAGCACTCGCTGGACGAGGCCGTCGAACTGGGCATGCAGGAGTTCGGGCGACTGGACATCGTGATCGCCAACGCCGGCCTGCTGAGCTACGGCAACGCCTGGGAGATGACCGATGAGGTCTGGATCGACATGGTGGACATCAACCTCAACGGGGTGTGGCGCACTATCAAGTCCGCCGTGCAGCCCATGATCGACGGTGGCCGCGGCGGCTCCATCATCATGACGAGTTCAGTGTATGGGCTCTCGGGTGCACCCACCGTTGCCCACTACACGGCTTCGAAGCACGGCGTCGTCGGCCTGATGAAGTCACTCGCAATGGAATTGGCGCAGTACAGCATTCGTGTCAATACCATCAATCCGACGTTCGTAAACACCGACATGATTCACAACGAGGCGCTGTACAAGCAGTTCCTGCCCAACCTCGCCACGCCCGGACGCGAAGAGTTCACCTCTGTTGCGGGCTCGCTGAACCTGCTGCCGACCACCTGGGTAGAGCCCGAGGATATCGCGAACGCCGCGGCCTGGCTGTCCTCTGACCAGGCGCGTTACATCACAGGTGTCAGCCTGCCGGTGGACGCAGGCTTCCTCCTGCAGCGCAATGCGATTGTGCCGGCCCACCTCCAGTAACGCCGACGCCGAAACCCGGCCGCCAGCGGGGCCACGGCAGATGGTAGTGCACGCCAGATTAGAGGATCCGCCGTGCACCACCATCCGCGCCCCGCTCCACCACGTGCCGAGTCAGTTCGCGAAAGACATCGCGACGACTTAAAGGCTGCCTCATGCGGGGAGCCTCTTGTAGTAAGCGAGCGCGGTCGCGAGATGGAGGAATCCGGCAAAGTGCTCGGCGTGGCGTTCGTAGCGGATGGTCAGGCGTCGGTAGCCGGTGAGCCAGGCACATGGTGCGTTCGATCTTCCACCGGTACCGGCTCAGCCGGTCGTTCCTCTCGATTCCGCGGCGGGCGATGCGTGGAAGAATTCCCTCTTCGCGCAGCCACCGGCGGTGCTTGTCGTAGTCGTAGCGCCTGTCGGCGCGCAGCGTTCCGGGTTTGCGACGGCGCGGACCTCGTCGGGACTTCACCGCCGGGATCGCGCTGACCATCGGTTGCAGCAGGGTGCTGTCGTGAGTATTCGCCGCGGACACATCGACGACCAGCGGGATGCCGTTGGCCTCGGACAGGACGTGGATCTGCGACCCCTTCTTGCCGCGATCGACAGGACTCGGCCCGGAGATCCCGGTGATCGTGGCGCTGGACCCGAAAAATCTGCTGAACCCCCGGCTCGGCATCTGAGCCCGACAAGGCCCGGGCGCATGCGCTGAGACGGCGACTGCGCGCTACCAATTCGCGCGGAGTTCGACGCGGAGTTCGACGCGGATCATGACGGCGACAAACCACAGTCAAGGAGAACATATGAAGCTTTCTGCTGCGCGCCTCATCATCGAGAACGCCCAGAAGTTCGGGCACGACTCATCGTTCGCTCCATTGGCCATCGTCGTGCTCGACGGTGGCGGGAAAGTGGTCGCCTCCGAAAGGCAGGACGGCGCGTCGATGGGGCGGCACGAGATCGCCTTCGCAAAGGCCTACGGCGCGCTGGCGCTCGGCGTCGGGTCGCGTGCACTGATGAACCGCGCCGAACAGCAGCCTTACTTCACCACGTCGGCGGGAATTGCGCTAGGGGGCGCCCTAGTTCCGGTTCCTGGCGGCGTCCTGGTGTTGTCGGACGACGCGACGGCTGCCCCGCTCGGCGCTGTGGGGATCTCCGGTGAAAACTCCGACCGGGACGAATCCGCAGCGGTACACGGCATCATCGGTGCCGGACTGATCGCCAAGGCCGATTAGACCGATCCTGTGCCGCGATCGTTCAAGATCTGAACACCTCGACATAGCTGTGATGTTCAACACTATTGAGACCACCCGGAGAGAGCGTCACAACCGCCGGCCAGTGCAGTCCACTCCCGGCGGGTATCGCTCCAGAACGTCCTGCGCGGTCCACGAATGCTAGGAGTAGCCGTCATGTTCCCTAACCTCGATCACGGAGGCTGCCCGCCGCAGCGTGATCCCCATTCGGAAACAACACTTCACAAGATCGGGCCGGCCTCGTGAGCACGTCTCCGCTGCGCTTGCAGATGAAGAACGTCTGTAAGAGCTATCGGGCGGTCAAAGCCCTCCGCGGCGTTGATTTCGAGTTGCGACCCGGCGAGGTCATGGCTCTGCTGGGAGAGAATGGCGCGGGAAAGAGCACCTTGGTCAAAGTGCTGGCCGGCCTCATCACCCCGGACGACGGAGAGATCTCCATCGACGGCGAGATCGTTGACTTGAGCTCAGCCAGAAAATCCCGGGCTGCGGGAGTCGCTGTCGTGCAGCAGGAGTTCAGCTCCATCCCGGCCATGACGGTGGCTGAGAACTTGGCGCTGGGTCGCGATGACGTCGCCGCCATCGCCAGTCGCGGCCGGCTCCGTACAGCGTGCCGCCCGTTGCTCGCCCGCGTCGGCCTCGAGCACATCGACCCCCTGGCGCGCGTCGAGACGCTGTCGGTGGCTGAGACCCAGTTGCTCGAGGTAGCCCGTGTGCTCGCCGTCGATGCGCGCGTCATCATCTTCGACGAACCCACCGCCGCACTGTCCGATGCCGAGATCACCAGGGTGCTCGCGCTGGTGAGGCAGTTGGCCGACGAGGGCCGCTCCATCATCTACGTCACCCACCGGCTCGGTGAGGTGTTCGAAATCAGTGACCGAGTGACGATTTTCCGCAACGGCAGCAGCCTTGCCGCCCAGTCCACCCAAGATCTCAGCGTTGAGACCGTCGTCACCACAATGCTCGGCCGTGAGTTGGAGCAGATGTACCCAGCCCGCACAGGCCAGGCGGGGGACGGCGACCTCCTGGTGGTCGAGCGCCTGACCGGCCCCGGTATCACCGCGCCCGTGACTGCCCACTTCAAGCGTGGCGAGATCATCGGAATCACCGGCCAGATCGGCAGTGGCGCATCGGCGTTCATCGAAACGCTGGCCGGCCTGCAGACTCCGCAGTCCGGGTCTGTGACACTCGCGGGTCAACCGCTGCGCCCGGGCCGCCGACGCGGTATCGCCAGGGGGGTGGCCTACTGCTCACCCGATCGCAAGCGCGACGGGGTGTTCCTCAACCTGTCCATTAGCCGGAACCTGTCCTCGCCGTGGTTGCACGCGGTCGCCCGAATCGGGCTTCTGAACAAGCGTGCGGAGCGCGCCGAGGCCGCTCAGGCCGCAGCACGATTCGCGATCGACAGCAAGCGGATGGGCTCGGCCACCGGTGATCTCAGCGGTGGCAACCAGCAGAAGGTCGCGCTCGGCAAGTGGCATGGCATCAACCCGAGCGTCCTGCTGGTCGAGGAACCCACCCGGGGTGTCGACGTCGGTGCCCGCGCCGAGATCTACACCCAACTCCGCGAACTCGCAGACAGCGGGATGTTGGTGATTATCAACTCCTCGGACACAGCAGAGGTTTTCGGGCTGGCCGACCGGATCGCCACCTTTTACCGCGGACGGATGTCCGGGTTGCGACCATTCACGGAGCTGACCGAGCAGCAGGTGGTCACCGAGGTCATGCACACCGACCTCCACCCACACGACCTCCACCCACACGACATCCGCATCAACGAGGAAGTGTCATGACAGTCATCTCACGGGCCCCCGAGGTTCCTTCACCGGCGACGGCGGTGTTCCGGCGGGTCGGTCCCAATCTGGCGGTCGTCGGATTGGTGACGCTGGTGCTCGCTGTGGCTGCGATCACCACCGACGGATTCTTCACCACCGACAACGCCCGGGCAATCCTGCTGAGCGCGTCCATCGTCGGGGTGGTCGCCGTCGCCATGACACCGATCACGCTGTCCGGCAACCTGGTATCGCTAGCCGTCCAGCAGATGACCATCCTGGCCACCATCATGTACCTGGCCATGGCGCGCGACGGAATGCACTGGCTGGCCGCGCTGGCCGCAGTTGTGGTCGCGATGGTCGTCGTTGGGGTATTGCAGGGCGCCGTCGTGGCGCTGGGCATGAACCCGATCGTCACCACCCTGGCCGCGGGAGCGATCATCTTCGGGGTGCTGGCCTCCTACACCAATGGACGCGCGGTCACGGCGACCGGGCCGCTGCTGGCCTTCGTCGCCGAAGGATCGCTGTTCGGAATCCCGGTCGCCGTCTACGCGTTTCTACTGTTCACCCTGCTGGCGCAGTTCTACGTGACAGGAACGGTACTCGGCAGGCAGACACTTCTGGTGGGCTCCAACCGGGAGGTTGCCCGCAACAGCGGCCTGCCCATCGCCACGATCATCATCTCCGCGTTCGTGGTGCTCGCACTGGGCACGGCGCTGGCGGGACTGCTGACGGCCGGCCAGATCGGCCAGGCCACCCCCAGCGACCTCGGAGGTCTCACCTTCGATGTCATCGCGGCAATCCTGGTGGGCGGCACTGCAATCCAAGGCGGTGAAGGATCACCGCTGAGGTCGGCCTTCGGCGCCATCGTCATCGCCTGCTTCAACAACATCATGGTTCTCAACGGACTGTCGATCGGGCCCCGGCTCACCTTTGCCGGTGTCCTAGTGGCGACGGTGGTCCTCCTCCTGCACGTGACGAGAAAGGGAACGCGGTGATGAACATTCGCGATCAGCTGCTACCGCGACTGCGGCAGTATCTTCCACAGCTGGTGTTGTTCGGCGCGGTGTGGATTGCCATGGCCATCGCGGTGCCGGCGTTCACCGGTGAGGCCGCCGTCTTCTCGACACTGAGCCAGCTACCGCTGGTGGGGTTGGTGGCCCTCGGGGTCGCCATCACCATGATCGCCGGCGAGCTGGACCTCAGTGTGGCGTCTATGGCAGCGCTCTGCGGCGTGTTGGCCATCCGGCTCGCCGATCTGGGTCTCATTGCCGCACTGGGTGTGGTGACCGTCATCGGAGGCGTATACGGCTGTCTGCAGGGCTACCTGATCGCCCGGCTGCGCATCAACTCGATGGTCCTCACGGTGGCGTCACTGATTCTGCTGCAGGGGATCTCGTGGCTGGCCAGCGGAGGCGGGTCGATCCAGCTGACCCAGTTCGGCCTCTCGGACCCGCTGCTGGCCCGCTGGGGCGTGCTGTCCCCGTCGATCCTGGTGGCGGTCGTGGTGTTCGCGGCGATCGGCGTGTACATGTCGGTGTCCCGGTGGGGCCGCGAAATCTATGCAGTCGGCGGTGCCCGCAACGAGGCCTTCGCAGCCGGTGTGCCGCGACTGCGCCCCTTGATCCACGCGTTCGCGATCTCCGGTGCGTGTGCCGGGTTGGCCGGCGGACTGGTCTCGCTGCGGGCCGCGAGCGCCACGCCGGACGCGTTCAGCTCGCTGCTGTTGGCGGCCGTCGCCGCTGTGCTCGTCGGCGGGGTAAGTCTTTACGGCGGACGGGGGACGGTGGTCAACGTGGTCCTCGGTGTGCTCATCGTCAGCACTCTGTCGGCGTCCCTGGCGATCAGCGGTCAGCCCACCTTTGTAGCGCAGTTGCTGACCGGACTCCTGCTGCTGGTCGTGATGGCGTTCGAATTCACGGTCAAACGCCTCGGCGCGACCAAGCCCAAGGTGTCACGACAGCCTAAGACGCTGGTACCCGCTTCATGACGGCACCCTCTACGAGCCGCGCACAACCAGCGATACAACACAATTCACGGAGGTTTCCTGTGACGAGAGATTTGGAAGTGATGCACTCATGCGGAACATGATCAGAAAACTTATGGCGGCTTCGGTCGCCGCGGCGGCCACCATGGCAGTGGTGTCCTGCAGCAGCGGGGCGGGAGCGGATGCGGCGAAGAGCATCGTGGCCTTTATGCCCTCGACCTCGAACGTCTACCTCGCGGCGTGTGCGCAGGCCGCCCGTGAGGAAGCCGAACGCAACGGATACTCGCTCAAAATCATCGAGAACGACTTCGACCAGGCCGAAGAGGATCAGCAGGTCCAGCAGTTCCTGGCCACAGGCGAGCGCCCGGCGGCGATTCTCTGGTGGCCGAGTGTGGTGGACGCAGCGATCAACTCCACCAGGCAACTCGCCGAGGTGGCACCGCTGATCCAGACCGACCAGACGCTCACCCCCGAACTGGCGGAATATGTGAAGGCCTACGGCGGCGTCGATCAGGCTGAGATCGGCAAGATCTCAGGTGAGATGGCGCTAACAGCGCGCGACGAGGCCGTTGCCCACGGCATGCAGCTGCACAGCCCGCAGGGCAACATGCTCGAGTTCTCCTTCGGACCGGGCTATACCGCCGGCCTCGACCGCACCGCTGCGTTCAAGGAAGCGACCAAGGCGGCGCCGTTCAATAGTTTGCACAACGAGCCAACGGGTTTCGACACCCAAGCCGGGTACGAGGCAGCAAGCCAAATCATCCCGCAGTACAAGGACAAGGGCATCGATTTCATCTTCACCCACAACAACGACATGGCAGTCGGGGTGGTGCGGGCACTGAAGCAGAATGGGTTGACCCCGGGCAAGGACGTGATCGTGATCGGCGGCAATCTCGCAGGCGACACCGCCCCGCTGCTGGCCGGTGAGGTGTACGGCGCGGTGGTGCAGTCTCCCGTCATCGAAGGAATGCTCGCGATGCGATCGGTGATCCAGTACATCGAGACCGGACAGGTTACCGATGACGAGCAGTATCTGCCACCGAACCCCGAGCTGCCGGTGTTCGATCCCAAGACGCCGCCGCTGCGGGTGGCGTTCCAGCCGAATGTCGTCGTGAACAAAGATAATTATCGCACATTGCGACTGTGGGGCATGGACGTGCCGACACTGGTTCCGGCCTGATCGGCCGCAGCCCGAGACCAGCCGCCACGGCTCCGGCGGTAGACAAGCACCCGCCGGAGCCGTGGCGGTACCAATCTTCAACACCAGGCAGAGAAGGACGGGCCGATGAGCGTGTCACTGGATCGGATACACGAGGCGGACGTACGAGACCGCGTCGCAGCGCGGGTAGTGGGTCGCTCCCGCGAACTCGAACTGCTGATCGCGGCGCTGTCCGCAGGCCGCGACATCGTGCTCGAGGGCCCACCCGGCACCTCAAAATCGACTCTGTTGCGTGCCATCGCAGGGGAATGGGGTGTGCCCATGTTCCTCGTCGAAGGCAATGCCGAGCTGTCACCATCGGTGATGATCGGACACCACAGCCCGTCGGAGGTGCTGTCCTCGGGTTACTCGGACGCCTCCTTCGTGCCGGGACCTCTGGTGGAGGCGATGACCCAGGGCGGCATCCTCTACGTCGAGGAGTTCAACCGGGCCCCGGAGGACACCGTCAATGCGCTGCTCGCGGCGATGTCCGAACGGCGCGTGGTTGTTCCGCGGGTCGGCGAGTTCACGGCACACAACGGGTTTCGACTCATCGCTTCGATGAACGTCTTCGACAATCTGGGCACCAAACGACTGTCGAGCTCGATTCTGGACCGCATGTGCCGGCTCAGCGTCGACTACCAGAGCGCAGCCGAGGAACGCGATGTGGTGGCCGGGCACGTCGAGCACGTGGTCACCCAGGGCATCGTCGACGCCGTCGAAATCACCAGGGCGACGCGTCATCGTGACGAGGTGCGCCAAGGCAGCAGCGTCCGGGGTGCCATCGATCTGGCCATGGTCATCGACCGCCTCGCCGCGATGCGTCGGGTGGAGGTACCCGTGTCCACTGACGGCGTGGCGCACAGCGGGCCGGACTACATCCAGCTGGTTCGTGATGCCACGCAGGTGGCCCTGTCGGCGCGCGTGCATCTACATCGCGGTGCCGAAGTCACCGTGGAGACAGTGCTTGACGACATCCTGGACCTCTACTTCGCGGTGGATCTGGATCGCGACCCGGGTTGAAGGACCGTCGACGCCGATGGGGCACTGCGGCCCGCGGTGCACCGACAGGTGTTCGAGCCGCTGCGGCGCAGACCCAAACGATTGACCGAGGCCCCCAACCTCTACCAGGGCGGCAGCGGAGGTGGCCATCTCGATGTGTCGGGGCGTCCTGCCGACGACGCCAGCGGGGACACCAGGCGACAGCCCACCAATGCCGCCACCACCAATGAACGGGGTGCCCAGAGCGGCACCGACTCCGCCGCCGCGGCCAATCGGCGGCAGGCACACCGCTTGGTGCACCGGCTCGCGCTCGAGGCGCCGTGGGAGTCGCCGCTGCGCAGGGGCGGCCCGAATATGGTGTCGTTACGCTGGGACGGCCGCGGCGGCGAGGTCGACGTGGACCGGACCGTCGGTTCGGTGATTCCCGGACAGCGGCTGCGGGATGATCACATCTTCGTCCGCCGACGGATGACGCGATCGCGGTCAGTGGTGCTGCTCATCGACGTGTCGGGATCGATGAAAGGCGGCCGGATCAAGACGGCGGCCGCGGCCATTGGTTCTCTAGCCGGAGAGCTCACCGATGATGCGGTTGGGGTTGTCGCTTTCTGGTCGGACGCCTCGGTGGTGCTGCCGCTCGGTGAACGTCGGGCGCCCTCGGAGGTCCTGGACACGGTGCTGGACATCCCTGCTCGCGGGTTGACCAATGTTGGATTCGGACTCAGCACCGCGATCGCCGAGCTCGATGGTTGGCCGGTCGACGACGCACGCATCATCCTGTTGAGCGACTGCGTTCACAATGCCGGCCCCGACCCTCGTCCGTTGGTACTCGGCGGACCGCGTATCGATGTCCTGCTGGACGTATCAGAGGAACACGATGAGCGGGTCGGGCGGGACCTGGCGCGGGCGACTGGCGGCCAGTTGAGGACGGTGCGCACTGCAGCAGAGGTTCCCGCAGGGTTGACGTGCTTCTTCGCTAGCTGACGGCCGCCGCGCTCAGGTGGAGGAGGCGCGTACGGCCGGTTCCGAGGCCCCAAAGCGCTGACATTCTAATCAGGGCCCGGCAAAGTCGTGACGGGATACTCACTGAGCTGCGGTTTCAGTGCTGGATAGCACTCGATATATTGCGGGAACCGGGCCTCGATCTCGAAGAACTTCAGCAACGCCACGAAGCCGATCCGCGTCGGACCGGATTTGTTCGCCACCAACTCCCAGTCCGGCTCGACCAGCGTCCAGCACGCGATCAGATCCTCAGGCTCCCACTCACGCCGCACAACTCTGTCAACCTACCGGGCTGCGCTCGGCCGCGCGCCAGCTTGCCGTTCGCCGGAGCTACAGCAGTCCCGGGCCTTTACGGGTGGGGCGTCGAGGGGTCGCCCTCCCTGTGGTGCGAGGCCCACGTTGGTGCGCCCATGGCGGCGGCCCTCCCGAGGTGATCAGAGCCGATTTCGGGATGGACACCGCAGCGTTCTGTCGGGCACTGGTGGCGTATCTCGACGTCGCCGCGCCGGCACCGCTGCGGCCGCTTGGTCGAGCAAGTGATCGCCGTCGCTCGTCGAAGGTTCTGGGTGGGCACCTGACCTTGAAGAGACCGTCCGGACTGACTGTGAAGGATGTTGTTTGCGAAAGGGGTTACCGCGGTGACAGGTCCGCCGCACAAATACCCGTGAGTGAGATGAGGGAGACCGATCCGATGACTTGTATATCCGCTCGTGCGCCGAGCACCGTGCCGGCTTCCCGCCGTGAAGGTACGCCGCGGACCGGACTGCCCGTCGACCGTGATCGTGGAGATTGGCGCCTCCTGGGGTCGTGCCGGAACGTCGAGTCGTCGTTGTTATTCTCTCCAGAGGGGGAGCGTGGTCGGGACCGGGCGCGGCGCGAAGCGCACGCCAAACGCGTCTGCCAGGGCTGCCCGGTGCTCACCGAATGCCGCGAGTACGCCCTGGCTGTTGCCGAACCGTACGGAACGTGGGGCGGGATGTCCGAGAACGACCGCAGATGGCACATCCGGCGCCAGACAACCAGTGAGGCTTCGCCTCGGACCGCCGACCTTCCTGTCGGGGAACCGATGCGCTGACAGACGATGCGCCGCCCTGAGAACTTCCACGTCCTGTCTGGAATGCACGGGGTTGTGATCAACAATTAGGGGCGCTCGCGGGTCGATTTCGAGCCGATCCGAAACCAGGTACCTGCCTACCGCCAGAGCAAGGGGGGCGATGGTCATAAGCAAGGACGGACGATCCCAGATGGCGGGAACCTGGTCAGCGGGATATACGACGAGGATGCACATGCGGACGCTGCATGTTGCAGTCGCAGTGGGCGGTGTTGCACGCCGTTGTTCCCCGGCGGGCGCACCCGCTTAGGCGACGCTTAGGCGCGCTGATCCTTCCGTGCAGCCCAGCGCAACGAACACGAGGCCCACTGCAACGAGGTCTGGGGTTAGGCGCGGCCTATGCGCTACGGGTCATCTCACTGCTCGAGCTGATCGACGTCCTCGACACCTATGAGGCACGTTTCACGACGGCGATCGCCGATCAACTGCGGGGCCACGTCGGCTACCACGTCATTCAGCAGCTACCCGGCGTCGGCCCGGTTCTCGATGCGGTATTCGTCGCAGAAATCGGAGACGCTCAACGGTTCTCGGGACCAGACCAGTTGTGTTCATGGGCGGGATTGACCCACGCCACCACGAGTCGGACACCCTCGTCAGGCGTGGACACATCACCAAGCAGGGCAGCCCACTGGTCCGCTGGGCGGCGGTCGAGGCCATCCAGCACCAACCGACCGGCACGAAGATCTCCCTCGATCGTGCACGCATCGAGGCCCGCCGCGGCAAGAACATCGCCAAGGTCGCCGCGGCCCGCAAGCTGCTCACCCTCGTCTACTACGGCCTGCGCGACGAGCACATCCGCGTCCTGGCCCAGCAGAGGACGGCGGCGTGAGCACCCCGGACGCAGCACGCGCGCGGCCGCAAATTTGTCTGATCCCCGCATCGCGGCGTGATCGTGCCTCTTGATTGACCCCCGCGAGTTGCCACCGCACCGCACCGCTCCATGTCCGCCCATCGCCGGACGAAGGGATGACCGGCAGCCGAGGCATTCGGCCCTGCCCAACCCCCATACGCATCACACTGGAGACGTTGCCTCACCACACAACTGCACATCGCCCCCCAACTCTCGCACCCAGTGTGCGCCGTCCCGGGCCACGGTCAAGATCGTTCGTCCTCGCTACGCTGCGGGCGCTGCATCTTGACCGGACGGTCCTTTGTCCGGCGCTGTCCGCATGGAGGCCGGAACGGCGTGAACAGCACCCTTGACAGCCCCCGCCCCTTCAGGGATGACAAATCTGCGTCCATATCAGTGGTCTGATTCGGTAGAGCCCGCAGGCGCAGTCGAGTGCGTCCTCGGGGGTGCCGGCGAAATCGCCGCTGGGCAGGATCGAGTCCTGGTACTTGCCGGTGCTGGCGAGGTGGATCGCGAATCCCCACGAGCGGGCCGAGCCGCCGTAACGCAGCCGCATCAGCGGTAGGACGGTGCCGTCCGGCAGTGTCGCATCGATGTAGGCGAAGGATCCTCGAAATCGGGCGTCGACGTCACGCAGTTGCGGCCAGCGGCGGGACTGTAAGAACAACAGTGTAACTCTGACAGGAGGTGCACCACTATGACTGATGTGATTGATCATGAGGCCGAAACAAACTCGGCACGTGTGGGTGTCAGCGACGCGAGGCTGCAGGAGCTGGTGGATCAGGCCCGGGCCGACGGCCTGCAGCTCACCGGCGAGGGCGGGTTGCTGGCGAAGTTGACCAACCTGGTGGTCGAGTCCGCGCTCGAGGGCGAGATGGACGACCACCTCGGCTACGGCAAGGATGACTCGGCAGGCCGAGGCAGCGGCAACTCCCGCAACGGCAGACGCGCCAAGACCGTGTTGACCGAAGCCGGCCCGGTCGAGCTGGAGGTGCCTCGCGATCGGGAATCCTCCTTTGAGCCGAAGATCGTGGCCAAGCGGCAGCGGCGGCTCACCGGGGTGGAAGACATGGTGATCTCGCTGTCGGCCAAGGGACTGACCACCGGTGAGATCTCTGCGCACATGGCCGCGGTCTATGGCGCCGAGGTGTCCAAGCAGAGGATCTCGACAATCACCGAGCGGGTGATGGACGGCATGGCCGAGTGGCAGAACCGCCCGGTGTATCCGGTGCTGTTCATCGACTGTATCCACGTCAAGATCCGCGACGGCAACGTGGCCAACCGGCCGATCTACGTCGTGATGGGGGTGACTGTGGACGGCACCCGCGACATCCTCGGATTGTGGGCCGGCGAGCACGGCGACGGGGAGGGGGCGAAGTATTGGCTGCGGGTGTTGTCGGAGCTGAAAAATCGTGGTGTGCAGGATGTGCTGATCGTCGTGTGTGACGGTCTGAAGCATCTGCCCGATTCGATCGGGCAGGGGTGGCCGCAGACTATCGTGCAAACCTGCGTGGTCCACCTATTGACTGAACTACCGCCGGAATTCTTGCAGGTCATGACTGGTGCGGATACGGTTCGTTGCCATGATCGAATCCGATGGCAGTCCGCGGGATCTGGTCGCGCTGGTGGTGGGTCGCCGGGGTTCACTGGTGGACACGGGCGAGGGGTGGCGGCCGTGGCGGCTGCTTGATCCGGACGGAGCGCCGGTCGCAGCAGTGACCGCATTCTTCAGTGACTTGAGCGCAGCGGGCCGATCGGCGGCAACGCAGCGGTCGTATGGGATGGCCTTGCTGCGCTGGTTCCGGTTTCTGTGGGCAGTCGAGGTGCCGTGGAACGAGGCGACCCAGGTCGAAGCCCGGGATTTCAGTATCTGGATTCGATCGTTTGACAAGCCGAGTCGGCGAGAGGGCGCGCCGGAGCCGAAACCGAACCCTGTGACCGGCAAGGTCGGTCCGGGACGCAAGTACGCGTCCTCGACCAGAGCGCATTCGGAAACGGTGCTGCGCAACTTCTACGAGTTCCATCGAGAATCTGGCAGCGGACCGATGATCAACCCGTTCCCGCTGTCGCGAGGGCGACGCCGGGATGGTCGCGCGAATGCGCATCACAATCCGATGGAGCCGTATCGGCGTGAACGCTCGGGGCAGTATCGACCGCGGCTGGTGCCCAGAATCCCGCGCAGTATTCCGGATTCTTGTTTCGATGAGCTGTTCGTGCGGCTGGGATCGCATCGCGACCGGGCGTTGGTGGCGTTCTGGGTCTCCACCGGCACCCGCGCCTCGGAGCTGCTGGGCTGCAAGAGAGCCGACGCCGACACGGGGCGGCAGCTGATCACCGTGGTGCGCAAGGGATCAAGGGTGTTGCAGCAGGTGCCCGCGTCACCTGACGCATTCGTGTGGTTGCGGCTCTACCAGCAGCAGATGCATGGCCTGGTGTCCGCCGGAGGCGATGACCCGTTGTGGTGGACGCTGCGCAAGCCGTTCCGGCCGTTGACCTATCACGCGGCCCATCGTATGTTCACTCGGGTCAACGCGCTGCTGGACGCGAACTGGACGCTGCACGACCTCCGTCACACCGCCGCCTATCGGATGGCGCGTGATCCCGGGATGCCGATCACCGATGTCCAGTGGGTGCTCGGCCACGCGTCGCTGACCACGACGCAGATCTATACCAACCCCGTCCCGGAAGAGGTGATCGCCTCGGTGCTGGCCCACCACGTCCGCCGCGCGAACCCCGACGAACAACCACGTGCCGGCGACGACACGTCAACCCAGCGATACCGACCCGAGTCGCTGGACGTGCTGTTCGGCAGAGGCGTCCGGTGATCGAGCCGTTCATCGCCGCACCGTTGCCGACAAAAGCCCTGCGCGATCCACGCTATAAGCCGTCGAGTCTGCAGACGGTCCCGCAGCTGCTGCACCAGTTCCCACCGCGAACCCTGCCGGTGAGTTGGGACGCGACACGGGACTCACGGGGCGAGGTGCTTGCGCGGGCACTCGTGCAGCCGCTGCTCGACGCCGACCGGCACGAGCAGTCACGACATCACCGCGGTCTGCGGGCGGTCCTGGATTGGCTGACCGAGTTCCCTGGCGTCACCTGGCAGGAACGGTTCCTCGACAGTATTGAGACGCCTGCGGACAACATTGGCTGGAAACACGCTGCAGCGCAATGGTGGTCGAGTACACGACCAGAACCGACGACGGTCAAGAACGGCATCAACCTGATTGCCATCGGCACCGCCTCGTTGATCTGTGCGGACGTGCTGCGGCCCCCGGTGGACTGGTTGATGAGCCCCAGAACGCCGAAGAACCTGGCCATGCGTCTGGAGCAGGCGCGTGATCCGCACGGGTGGGCGGCCTTGCGCGCAGCCTGCGACGCCGACCCGGCCGGGCGCTCCACGAAGACGAGGGCGCTGTGTCGGATCGCGGTCATCATGGCCGCCAAGGGCGGCGCAGTCGCCGACATCACGGTCGGCGACTGCCTCGAGCTGCTGCAGGCCATCCAGCGGATCGGGGGTGGCAAGACCACCACCAGCGGCTATTTCTATCACTTGCTGCGCACCATCGGCGTCCTCGGCGCAGACGCTCCGTCCACGGTGCGGGTGTTCGGCACCACCGGGCAGGTCAGCGTCGAGCAGCTGATCGACCGGTACGGCATATCATGCCGCCCCGTTCGGGATTTGCTGGTCGACTACCTACGCGAACGCCAATCCACTGTCGACTATGTGACTCTGCAACGACTGGCCGGAACTCTGGGCAAATTGTTTTGGGCCGACCTCGAACACCACCACCCGGGCATCGACTCGCCGCGACTGGCCCCCGAGGTCGCCGCGGCCTGGAAGCAGCGCGTCCTCACCCGAGAGTCGGGCCTGTCCACCCTGGCGATGGTGCGGGCGTTCTATCTGGACATCGCGCAGTGGGCGATGGAAGAACCCACACGATGGGGTCCGTGGGCAGCGCCGTGCCCGATCCGCAGCGACGAAATGTCGCGGACGAAAACCCTGCGGCAGCGCAAATCCCGCATGGATCAGCGCACCCGCGAACGACTTCCTGTCCTGCCCAACCTTGTCGCCGCCGTCAACGCCGAGCGACGCCAGGCAGCAGAACTGCTCCACGCAGCCCAAGCTGCTCGCCCCGGCGACACGTTCACCGCGGCCGGGCAGACCCTACGCCGCAGCATCCTGGCCGCCCGCGACGGTGGCACGAAGATCTGGTCCGAGGACCCTACCGGCGGGCCCCGACTCGACTTGACTTTTCAAGAGCACCAAGCATTCTGGGCATGGGCAGTAGTTGAAGTGCTGCACCACACCGGGCTGCGCATTGAAGAACTCTGCGAGCTCAGCCACCACAGCTTCGTCCAATACACCCTGCCCACCACCGGCGAGCTCATCCCGCTACTGCACGTCGCGCCGTCGAAGACCGACTGCGAACGGCTGCTGGTCATCAGCCCCGAGCTCGCCGACGTCCTGTCGGCCATCGTCTGCCGTGTCCGCGGCGACGACGGCGCGGTTCCGCTGGTCGCCGCCTACGACTACCACGAGAAGGTCTGGAACCCGACGATCCCGCTGCTCTTCCAGCGGCACTACGGCGGCGAACGCCGCCCCATCAACCCACCGGCCGTCCGCCGACTGCTCAACGCGGCGCTGGTCAAAACCGGTCTCACCGACACCACCGGGCAACCACTGCGGTTCCTGCCGCACGACTTCCGCCGAATCTTCATCACCGACGCCATCATGAACGGCATGCCACCCCACATCGCCCAACTCGTCGTCGGCCACCGCGACATCAACACCACCATGGGCTACAAGGCGGTCTACCCCGAAGAAGTCATCACCGGCCACCGCGCCTTCCTTGCCCGCCGCCGCGCCCTGCGGCCCGGCGAGGAATACCGCACTCCCACCGACACCGAATGGAACGAGTTCCTTGGGCATTTCGAGCACCGCAAGGTCGCCCTCGGAACCTGCGGGCGCGCATACAACACGCCCTGCATTCATGAGCACTCCTGTCTGCGCTGCTCGCTACTGCGACCGGACCCCCAGCAACGCCGCCGACTCACCGAGGTCCGCGACAACCTGCTCGCCCGTATCGACGAAGCCCACCGCGAAGGCTGGCTCGGCGAAGTCGACGGACTCCGCATCAGCCTCGCCGGAGCCGAACACAAACTCGCACAACTCGGCGAACTCACCACCCGCGCAGCTACCGTGCACCTGGGACTACCCCACTTCTCCCACCTCGTCGGCCGAACGGTCCGATGACGAACAGATCCCAAGCAAAACGTCGTAGTTCAGAGAACAGCTCCTCCGCAATACCTATGCCTACGCCTCCCGCAAGGACTGGGCCGAGATCGCCAAGGACCTCAAACCGGTGTCTCCCCCGGGCACTGCGTGCAGGGAGGTACCCCCACCGCGCCGTCGGAGCAGGCCGCGCTGGACCGGTTCGCCGAGTTCAGCGACAAATGGGAGACACGTTATCCCGCGATCATCCGGATGTGGACCAACGCCTGGGCCGAGTTTGTGCCGTTCCTGCCGTTCGACCACGCGATCAGGCAGGTGATTTACACGACCAACGCGATCGAGAGTGTCAATGCTCGAATCCGCAGGGCTGTCAAGGCCCGCGGCCACTTCCTATTAGTTACGTGGAATCAGAACGAGGCGCTGAAATGCGTGTACCTGGCCATCATGAGCCTCGACCCCAAAGGCACCGCCCGCCAGCGTTGATCCAACCGCTGGAAGGCAGCGCTGAATGCCTTCGAGATCACCTTCGACGGACGCCTGCCGCCGGACGAAAGTAGCTACAGTTCAACCAGTTACACCGTTAACTGACAGACCCCTGTGGAATCTTGTAGGCGCGGATCTTGGCGTACAGCGTGGGCCGGGAAACTCCGAGTTGCTTGGCGGCGATGGTCTTGTTGCCGTTACAGCGGGCCAGCACGCGCAGGATGACGTCGGCTTCGGCCCGCTCGAGCAGTGTCAGTCGCCGTTGCCCCCACACCGACGCGCGGATGTGGCCGGGGAGGTCCTCGACCTGGATGACCTTGCCGGTGGCGCGAGCCGCCGCCGTGCCGATCGCCTGCCGGAGTTCGGTGATGTTGCCCGGCCACGGATACTTCTGCAGCTCGGTGACGGCCTCCGGGCACACTTCGATCTCCCCGGCGAACAGTTGCGCCAGGGGCTCGATCTCGTCATGCCTGTTCCGCAGCGGGGTCACGTCGAGGACTGTCGCGCCCAGGGCGTCGATCACCGGCGCCGGGGCATCCGCCGACTGATCGGGGTCCACGACCACCGTCGCGGCGATCTTGGGGGGCTCGGTGGCGGCGGTGATGGCGCTGGCCACCCCACGAGCGCTCTTCGGGTCCAGGTCGTTGAGGTGGGTGAGGATCAGAGGCGTTGTCGACCCCAGGGCGCGGCGCAGCGCAGCGAACCACTCGTCGCAGTTGTGGGGCACCAGGTTGGAGGCATCCAGAATCGACACCTCGTCGGTGCCGAACGCCTTGGCAAGTGTGGTTCTCTTCCCGGTTCCCGGCTCCCCGCGTAGCACCACTCGTCCACCGCGGCGCACGATGTGATCGGCGGCGGCGGCGGCATCGGGCCGGGCCGGGGTGAAGCTGCCGGAGGTGACGACAGGGGACCCCGAGGTTGTCGCGGCGTTGTCGAAGATCAACACCGCGCCTACGAGGCTGCGGCCGTCGAAAATGGCGCGGACCGTCGCCGTGGAGCCATCGGGGGATTCGATCTCGGCGTTCTTGCGTCTGCCCACGCCGTCGAGCACCCGGCCCCACAACACGTCGCGGCGAAAGTGCGGATCGGCGGCGAAGTGATTGCCGATGATGAGCTCGCTGTTGAGCGCCACCACCGGGTATGTGCTCTTGGCTTCGGCCTCTAGGAACTCCTGCAGCAGACGCCGTTCGCGCACGCTGGCCGCCTCCTTCAACGCCCCCTGCACTTCGCGTGCCATCTTCTGGACGATGGCCGCGAAGGTCGCTTCGGTGTGTCCGGGCGGCCATGTCAGGTTGATCGTGCCCAGCGCCCGGCGGGTAATCGGGTCGATCACGGGTGTGGCGACACAGTTCAGCTGGTGGAAGCACTCGCGGAAATGGTGCTCCGCTTTGATGGTGACGGTGCGGCCAACCTCCAGCGACGTCCCCACCGCGTTGGTGCCGATGAGCTCTTCGTTGAACGAGTGCCCCACCACCTGGCCGGCATCGTCGAGCGCGGAGCGTAGGCGTGAGTCTGGCGCCCACCGCCACAATAAATTGGCCGAGCCGTTGGCGATGGCCATGCTGGTCTCGGTGCCGGTCAGCAGCTCGGCCATGTCGTTCATCAGCGGAATGGCGATCCGGGCGAATCGACTCTCGACATCGATGTCAGTTCTCCGGTAGTCGACGGACAGCGGGTTGACACCGCTGAGCTTTGACCGGCGCCACGAGGCGAGGATGTCCTGGTTCAGTCCCCTCGGCTCGCCACCGGTCTGGAAACGCTCCCACGCGTCGTCGTGCTTGTGCATCGTCGCTCCTACTCCTACGAATTCTGCCCACAATGATGCATGTGATCGGGGTCACCGTGTTAAACAGTTTGACACCGTGTTCACGATTAGCGACTGGCTCGGACGCACCGATCACGCCCGTAAGAAATCTGAACAGGCTCGGCCTTCGGTGCGCGGACAGACTGCTGGTGGACAGGCACCCAGCACCTCGCGGAGTGCGCGACGGCGAATCGAAGGCGGGTTGATTGATAATGGCAACCAACGACTGGGGGCCGTGGCTCGACGTTCCCCTCGATCAATTGAGGCCCGGAACTACACTGTACTCACGCTTCGAGCTGCGTTCGGACATTGTCGCCGCCGTTCGGGAATTGGTCGACGGAGTGCCCGTCCCTATCCCCGTGGCGGGCGAACCGGTGTCCCCTGCCGTGTACAGCAGTTTCCTGCCGTTCTACCGCGCTCTCGGCGGACGGATCGAACAGGGCACCGTGCACACCCACCAGAGCATCAGCGTGAACTCGGAGCCGGCGAAGGTGGGCGACGTGCTGGACGCCGACGTGACCGTTGTCAGCGCGGAATTGAACGGCGACAAGCGGCCCGTCGTGGTGGATATCGTCTTTCGCAGCGGCTCACGCTGGGTTTGCACCACCCGCAGCCGGTACCTGTGGGGATACTCCGCACCTAGGGCCGCGGCCCGATGACCGAGATCCTGCGGCGGACCTTTGTGCAGGCCGACCTCGACCGGTTCGGCCGGGTCAGTGGCGGTGACGGCCTGATCCACACCGACCCCGACTATGCCGCCGCCACGCCCTTCGGCCACACCCTGGTGCAAGGAATGATGCTGGTGGGACTGATGGAGCGAGCGGTGGCTACGGTGGCACCCACTCGGCGCGACACCCGGCTCGATGTCACATTTGTCGCACCCGTCGGCCCGGGAATGGCGGTGGTCATCCGGCAGGTCGACGACGCGGATCCGCCTCGCTTCGAAGCCGCCGCCGACGGAAAGGTGGTCCTCGTGGCCACGCTCGAACCGATAGACCAGGGAAGATGATGAACAACACCGAGCAAACAGGCGCAGCCGTGCTGCAGCAGAACCCACTTGACGCGCTCTTCGGCCCGAAATCCGTTGTCCTCGTAGGCGCTTCGTCCGATCGGACAAAGATCGGCGGCCGGTTGCTGGCCCACCTGCTGCGTTATGGCTATGCAGGCCGGCTGCACCTGGTGAACCGCTCGGAATCCACCGTCCAGGGCCTCGACGCGGTGCCCTCGATCGAGGAACTGCCCACTGACGCCGACGTCGATCTGGGTCTGGTGGCGGTGCCTGCCGCGCATGTTCCCGCTACGGTGCGGTCACTGGCGACGGCAGGCGTGCGGGCTGCCGTGATTGTCAGCTCGGGTTTTAGCGAAACCGGTGCCGCAGGCAAGGCGCTCGAAGACGAGATCCGCGAGATCGCCGCGGTGTCAGGGATGCGGATCCTCGGCCCCAACTGCCAGGGTGTCGCAAACATCGAATGCGGTTTGGCGGCGTCGTTCTCGTCGGTATTCGGCACCATCGAAGAGGTCTCGGACGGCCCCACCGCGGTGGTCAGCCAAAGTGGCGCGATGGCGGCGGTGCTGACCCAGCTGTCTCTGGGCCGCTCTAACGGGGTCCGCTACTGGGCGGCCACCGGCAACGAAAGCGACCTGGTGGTCGCCGATCTGGTGGCGCACGTCGTCACCGACCCGGCCGTCCGCGTGGTGCAGATCTACTTGGAGAACATTGCCTCGGCCAAGGTGCTTGCTGAAGTCGCCCGCCTCGCACGCGACCGCGGGACAACACTGCTGGTGCTGAAGTCAGGAGTCACGGCCGACGGCGCCAAGGCTGCCTCGTCGCATACCGGCGCGCTGGCGCAGGAAGACGGGGTCATCGGGGCGTTCCTGGCACGTCACGGATTGGTCCGGGCGCAGAACCTGCGTGAAATGAGTGAACTGGCTGCAGTTTTCGCCAGTCCGAAGCGACCTGCGGGTAACCGGGTTGCGATGATCACCAACTCGGGGGGCCTGGGCGTGATGCTGGCCGACGGTGCCGCCCACAACAAGCTCGCCCTCGCCGAGTTCTCAGCACAAACCACGGCCGATTTACGGGAGTCGCTGCCTGCGTTCGCCGCGGTGTCCAATCCGATTGACGTGACCGCCCAACTGCTGAGCCGGCCCGAGTTGATCCGCGAAGCCATCCGGGCGGTCGAAGCCGACCCCGGAGTGGACGTGATTGTGATCGCCTTGGGCATCTTGGGTTCCTACTATGACCTCGACCAGATCCTGTCGGATGTTGTGGAACTGGACCGCCGGACTGACAAGGTGGTGGTGGTGTGCTGGGTGGCTGGCGATCCCGGCATGCCCGCGCGGTTCGCCGCCGCCGGGTTGCCGACTTTCGACGACACCACCTCGGTGATGAACGCCGTCGGGGCGCTGGTGGCGCACACCGAGTTCGTCCGAGGCGCCTCCGCAGACGCCGACACGGCGGTGAGTACACCGCGAGGTGCCGTCGCGCTGCCAAGTGCCGCCGCCGGGACGCTGTCGGAGTATACCGGCAAGCAGTTGTTACGCAGCTGGGGACTGTCGGTGGTGGACAGCCGCCTCGCAGCCTCCGCAGACCAAGCCGTCGCGGCCGCCGAAAGTGTCGGCTACCCGGTGGTGCTCAAACTCTCGGCTCAGGGGCTGGCGCACAAGACGGAGTTGGGTCTGGTGGAGGTGGGGGTGGCCGATGAGCATGCTCTGCGGGCCGCCGCCGTCCGGATGTTGGCGGCCACAGGACCCGACGGCCCGGTACGCGGCGAGGTCGACGGCTTGCTGGTGGAGCCCCTCATCGGCGGCGGCCTCGAGATGAATGTCGGTGTGCTACACGACCATACCGTGGGCAATGTCGTAATGGTGGGCGCCGGTGGGACCGCCGCCGAGCTGCTGGCCGATGTCGTGTTGCTTATTCCGCCGCTGACCCCCGCAGCGGTGCACGAGGCACTGCGCGGACTCCGCATCTATCCCCAATTACAGGGATACCGCGGCGAATCCGCGCGTGATATCGACAGCTTCGTCGATTTCGTGGTAACACTAGGCAATTCGGATGCCGTGACTGCTGAGTGCGTCGAATCTCTGGACGTCAATCCCGTTCTGGTGATGCCTGCGGGCCATGGGTCGGTGGCCGTCGACGTCGCATTGACCCCCCGTACGCCCGGCTAGGCCTCGCGGGTGCCTCCGGGACGACAGCCCTGCACCGACCACATTTTCACCCGTCGGTGCAGGGCTGGTCGTGCGGTGCTGTACGGGGTGCGTGCGTGAGAATTGTCCACATTCTTGACAGCACACGTCGCCGAATTAGCCGTTTCATAGAAGGGCAAGACGGGCTCGAAAAGATCGAGCTTCAACACATTACGTCGATCAAGGAGAATTTCTGATGGGAAGGCTAGCGGGCAAAGTCGCCCTCATCACCGGAGCGGCTCGCGGGCAGGGCCGGGCGCACGCCATCCGGCTCGCCGAAGAAGGAGCCGACATTATCGCTCTCGACATCTGTGAACCGGTGGAGACGTCGCCTTTCGCGGTCGCGAGCGCAGCCGACATGGCCGACACCGTGAAGGCCGTGGAAAGCCTGGATCGCCGGATCATCAGCAGTAAGACCGATGTTCGTGACGGAGCAGGTACCCGCGCGGCAGTGGCCGAAGCGGTCTCCGAGCTGGGCCGCCTGGACATCGTGAGCGCCAACGCCGGCATCATCAGCTTCGGCCACGCGTGGGAACTCACCGACGAGCAGTGGAAAGAGATGATCGACATCAACCTCACCGGTGTCTGGCAGACCGCCAAAGCGGCTGTCCCGCATATGGTGGCCGGAAACAACGGCGGATCGATCGTGCTCACCAGCTCCACCTACGGTGTCGCCGGTTCCGCCACGCTGGCGCACTACACAGCCGCCAAGCACGGTGTGGTGGGACTGATGAAGGCGCTGGCACTGGAATTGGCGGACAAGAGCATTCGGGTCAACACCGTGCACCCCACGTTCTGCAACACCGACATGATTCACAACAACGCGATCTACCGGCAATTCTTCCCCGATGCCGACAACCCGAACGTCGATGACTTCGCCCGCGCGGCGCAGTCAATGAATGCACTGCCAACGCCGTGGATCGAACCGACCGACATCTCGAACGCCATCCTGTGGCTCTCCTCGGATGAAGCGAGGTTCGTGACCGGTAGTTCGATTCTGGTGGACGCGGGCTTCCTCCTCAAGCACAACGTTGGCGCCTGACACTGCCGGTGTCGGCGGCGTCCGACGCCGGACGGCCTTCGATCTGTGCCTTTCGACCGGCTTTGTGGATCTCGTCATCACCCCGGCAGCGGCAACCGCCGGGTCACTGTCGACCTGCGACGCAGCGTAGTACGCGACCATCGCTGGTGTCCTGAGTCGTTCGGGAGCAGTAGCGGTCGAGGCCGGCGAGGATTTCGTCCGCGGTCTTGGTCCATACGACGGGTTTCGGCTCGTCGTTCCACACGGCGATCCAGGCGTTGACGTCGTCCTCGAGGGCTTTGACGCTGCGGGGGACGAGCGGCGGAGTTTGCGGCTGGTTCAACCCGGCGAACCAGTGTTCGACGAGGTTGAGCCAGCTGCCCGAGGTGGGGATGAAATGCAGATGAAACCGAGGGTGGGCGGCCAGCCATTTCTTGATCGCTGGGGTCTTGCGCGTGGCGGTTACACCGAGCCGATCCTGCACCGCCGCCGCGCTGCGCAGAAGCTCGTCACTGGCAAAATACACGACCACACGATGAGGAAGTAGAGATGACTCAGACCGCCGATCAGGCAACCCCGTTCAACACCGACCACAACTACCAGTTTCTGCTTGTCGAGCGACGGGGACCGGTGGCACTTATCACCTTGAACCGCCCCTCGGCGTTGAACGCACTGTGCGACGCACTCACCATCGAGCTGACCCAAGCCCTCGACGAGACAGAGGCCGACGACACCATCGGCGCGGTCGTGCTCACCGGTAGCGCAAAGGCATTCGCTGCCGGCGCCGATATCAAGGAGATGCAGCCGAAGTCATTCGCTGACGTCTATCTCGAAGACTTCATCACCGCCAGCTGGGAGCGTGCCTCCACCACGCGCAAGCCAATCATCGCGGCCGTGGCGGGCTTCGCCCTCGGTGGCGGTGCCGAGCTCGCAATGAGCTGTGACTTCATCATCGCCGCGGACACAGCGCAATTCGGCCAGCCGGAAATTACGATCGGCATCCTGCCCGGAGCCGGTGGCACCCAGCGCCTGACGCGCGCGGTCGGCAAGTCCAAGGCGATGGACATGGTTTTGACGGGCCGACGTATCGACGCCGACGAGGCCGAGCGAATTGGCCTTGTCGCGCGTGTCGTTCCCGCCGACGATCTGATTGAAGAAGCCGTGGCGGCCGCGACCAGCATTGCCGGTTTCTCCCGCCCGTCGGTCCTGATGGCCAAGGAAGCGGTGGACCGGGCATTCGAGACCACTTTGTCGGAAGGTCTGCTCTTCGAACGCCGAATGTTTCACGCCTGCTTTGCCACCGAAGGCAAAGCCGAAGGCATGGGCGCGTTCGTCGAGAAGCGTTCTCCGAACTTCAATGGACGCTGAGAGGAGATCAACATGTCTGCATCCATCGGGCTTCCACGCGTCATGCGCATCGGAGGCGGTGCTGTCGCCGAGATCGGTAGCGTTGTCGCAAGTCTGGGATTCTCGCGACCGTTGGTGGTCACCGACAACGTCCTCGTCGGCACAGGTGCAGCGGCGACGATGATGAAGTGGTCCAACGACACCCAGTTTCGTAACCACTACTCGATGCCCACCCATGAGTGAGGGGGTCGTATCGACCGAGAAGCTCACGGTCGACGACGCGGTGCTGAGTGAGCTGCGCGGGAACGTAGGAGTTGTCACCCTCAACCGGCCACGTCAGCTCAACGCGCTCACCACGCCCATGGTCGAGTCGATCGATGCCCGGCTAGCCGCCTGGAGCGGTGAGGGACTGCGCGCCATCGTGCTGAATAGTGCCAGTCCGAAGGCGTTCTGCGCAGGCGGTGACATCCGGGCAATCCGGGACAACAGTCTGACCGGCGACGCCGAGGCCATCGAGCGGTTCTTCGCCACCGAGTACCAGCTCAATCACCGGATCGCCACCAGTGCGGTTCCCGTCGTATCGTTCATCGACGGCATCTGCATGGGCGGCGGCATGGGACTGTCGATCCACGGAACGTTCCGGGTGGTGACGGATAACGCCTCATTTGCCATGCCGGAAACGAAGATCGGCTTCTTTCCTGACGTGGGTGCGAGCTATTTCCTGTCACGCCTGCCCGGCGCGCTGGGCACTTATCTCGGACTGACCGGGGCCCGGATCACAGCGGCAGATGCGCTGTACTGCGGTCTGGCGACGCACAGAGTAAGCGCTGGAGCATTCGACGAGCTGATTGAGGCCATCGATCAAGGAGAATCCATCCACGGCGTGTTGGCCGGTATGGCCGGATCGTCAGAGAGCAGCGCCGGTTCCCTCGCTGCCCACCGTGCCGAGATCGACTGGTGCTTCGGTGCGAGGACCGTGCGAGAGGTTGACGAGCGTCTAAGCCAGGTCGGCGGGACATGGGCTACGACGACCCGTGACACCCTGCACGAGCTGTCGCCTCAGAGCCTTGAGGTGTCGCTGCATCTCATCTCTTGGGGCCGGCAGCGGTCGCTAGCCCAGTGCCTAGAAGCTGAACTTAATGTCGCGCGGAATGTGGTGAAAACCGAAGACTTCATCGAAGGAGTGCGCGCGGCGCTCGTCGATAAGGATCAACGCCCTCTCTGGGGTGAATCGCGGTTTAGGGGTGCAGATTCAGTTGGGCGCGCCACATGGAATGTGTGCTGAGGTTTCGGCGTCGGTGGAGCCGGTGAGCTGCGATTGAAGGTTTGATCGAAGGGTGCGCCACAACGGTATTGGTACAAATCCGTACTCGTGGTCCTGGTCTACCAGTCTGAAAGGCGGAACCTTCGCACCAGACGTGGAGGCAGCTGATGACAAGCCTGGAACGCTGCCCGAGCATGGTCCGTCCTTCGATGAAGCGAGCAGCACGATCAGGTCATCGCTCAGACAGACGTTAGAACGCCGAACGATTGAAGGCAACGCGCACCGAGGTAACACACAAGGCGGATCTACCGTCACCGGGACCGCAGGAGGTCATCTAGTACTGACCTCCGCCGGCAACAACTGGAGGCTCTTTGCTCGGTGCCGAGGCTTGCCTGCAAGCGAATTTTTTCCGCGAGAACGGACGACACTCGGCAGTGGGAATGCAAAGCCCCGATAGCTACGAGAAGTCGCTTCGGGCGGCAGTCGCCTGAAGCAGGTAACCCCCTTGTCCACCGTTCAGGGGGAACCCCAGGCGTGCTCCGTCGCTTCACCCAGACACCCGGTACCTGCTGGTTTGCCCACTGGGAAAGGATCCGGCCGCATCACCGCTCCCGAACACTATCCGCGGCTGCCGATGCCCAGCCGGGAGCACATGGTCCGGTTTTCTGGAGATATCGATCTCGCGGACACTCAATTCGGCGGCGGCATGCTGGGGATGAGCGCGCACCTATGGGGCCGTGACGATCACGCATGGTGCGTGGCAACCGACATAGACCTCATGACGACCTACCTCGGCGCGTCAGCGGAATGCGTCGAGGCCGTGCTCACCGCCCTGATCTTGAAGCACCCCCCCGATCAGAAGATCACCTGGGACAGCGACACAGTCAACCCCCGTTGCCTGGAAGCCCATTCTGACCTATGCCGTGGTGCGCACCAGTCCACCGCATGGGGGCCGCTGACCGTGAACGATGCACCCACACCAACGGCACCAGCCACCGGGAGCTGCGGGTCCGCTCCCGGCAATGGAACCTGGTGAGCGCCGATTCGGTGGCAGGATGTGACCATGCGTTGGACCGAAGAGCCGCTTGACGAGTCCAATTCGGGGGCAGGGCGATTCAACTTCGGCTTTGTGGGGGAACCGCCGCCTGAACTTGCCGCTCATATCGATCGTTTTGCGGATCTGCACACGAGGGAACGCCAACGCAAACTTCAACGTCACGACGTCCCGGGCTTCCGCAAGCCGCCGAAGAAGGATCAACAGGCTCTCTTCCAGTCCGCCGGCCCTCGTCTACACGGCGGTCCACTCCTGGCACCCACGGAGGGAAGATGGCCTATCACGGCGGGAACTACGGAGTCCCCGCCCCGTATTACATGCCCCTGCCCGGATTCAGGATGTTCGTCGGGTCGAACGCTGCCTTGACCCGGGCCATCAGCTCACGTTCGGTGGTACCCACCATGGCCTCCATGTACGGTTCCTTGAGGACTCCGATTCCGTGTTCACCGCTGATCGATCCGCCCAGAGCTAGGCACTCGGCCACCATCTCGTCGAACGACTGCATCGCCCGCGTGGACTGCTCGCTGTCGGACGCGTCGAACACGATGGTCGGGTGCAGATTGCCGTCCGAGGCATGGCCGAACGTGCCGATCGTCAGCTCGTAGCGTGCCGCGATGCCCTCGATGGCATGCAGCATCTCGGGTAGCCGATGCACCGGGACGGACAGGTCGTCGAGCAGTGTTGAGCCCTGTCGTTCCAACGCGGTCAGCGCAACACGGCGCGCCTGCATGAACGCTTCGCCCTCCACCGGATCGTCGGTGTCGTACACCTCGGTGGCGCCGGCCTCGGTGCAGGACTGCGCGCAGATTCGGGCTTCGGCGGTGGAATCCCGTCCGTCGCATTGGATCAGCAGGAGTGCACCGGCGGACTCGTCGAGGCCCATGTGGGTCATGTCGTTGACGGCGGCGATGGTGGTGCGGTCCATCAGTTCCGCCAGGCACGGTTCGGCGGTCTGCCGGATCGCGAGCACCGCGTCGATGGCCTGCGCGGTCTCGGGGAAGCTGGCGACCACCGTGGCGGCGGCGGAGGGCGCCGCCCGCAACCGCATGGTCGCTTCCACGATCACCGCGAGGGTTCCCTCGGAACCGACGAGCAGTTGCGTAAGGTTCAGGCCCGCGACGTTCTTACGTGTCGCCGCGCCGGTGTGGATGATCCGCCCGTCCGCGAGCACGGCCTTGATGCGGGCCACGTGGTCGGCGGTGACGCCGTACTTGGCGCAGCAGGTGCCTCCCGCGTTGGTTGCGAGGTTGCCGCCGATGCTCGAGATCGCCCGGCTGCCCGGGTCCGGCACATACCAGAGCCCCAGCTCGGCGGCCGCCGCCGCCAGGTCGCCGTTGATCACACCGGGTTGCACGGTGGCGGTCCGTGCGGCGGGGTCGATGTCGAGGATGGCGTTCATCTTCTCCACGCTCAACAGGATGCACCCGTCGAGTGCATTCGCGGCTCCGGCGAGGCCGGTGCCCGCGCCGCGGGTGACGACCGGAACACCGTGCCGGTGAGCAATTTTCAGGGTTTCCACCACATCGTCGGTGTTGCGGGCGCGGACCAACGCGAGCGGCATTCCCGCCGCGGTCAGCAGCGATTGGTCGCGGCGGTAGGCAAGCATCAGGTCGGGCTCGGTGACGACGGCGTCGCCGAGGGCTGCTGTCAGTTCGGAGACAGGGGTCAAGACGTCGAGACTCATGGAACCATCCATCCGAGTACGGGGGTCGACTGCAGGTAAATGATGATCGTGAGGAACGCGAGCAATCCCAGGCTCCACCCGATGAGTTTGCGCAGAATGGCCCCCTCACTCCCCGGGAGTCCCACCGCCGCGACGGCCACCGACAGGTTCTGCGGCGACAGCATCTTGCCGAGCACGCCGGCCGAGGAGTTGGCGGAGGCCATCAGCACCGGATCGAGCCCGGCCTGCTGTGCCGCGGTCATCTGCATGACGCCGAACAACGAGTTCGACGACGTGTCGGATCCGGTGATGGCGACGCCGATCCATCCGATCACGGGAGAGAGGATCGCGAACAACCCTCCGGTGGAGGCCAGTGCCATTCCGAGACTGCCCGTCTGACCGGACAGGTTCATCACGAACGCCAGCGCCAGGACCGCGGTCACGGTGACGATGGTCCACCGCAGCTGCACGAGAGTGTCCCGGTACGCGCGGAGCGCCTCCCGGATCCCGATGCCGTAGATCGCGGTGGTCACGACCGCCGACAACAGCAGCAGTGTGCCCGTCGCTCGCAGATGGTCGAGCTTGAATGTCTGTGCACCGACGGCGTTTCCGTCCGGATCGACGACGTCGAGTCCCGGCCACGCAAACGCGATCGTGCCGATATCGGCGAGCCAGACCTTCACGACAGGCACCTGAGCGAGGGAGAAGATCGCGATGATCGTCACGTAGGGGGCGAGCGCATAGACGGCGCGGCGCCCGCGCCCGTAGTGGTCGAATCGGCCGGGTGACGTGGGTGTCGTCGCGCCGGCCCCTGATGCGGACGTGATGCCGACACCGATACCGGCGCCCACGGGAGCCTGGCCGCGGTCGCGTGCCGGCACGTCGGGGGAGGCCGCCAAGGTCTCGGCGGGACTCCAGAGTTTCAGCATGCCGAGCACGGCAATCACCGTCACTACCGCGGCGACCACGTCCGTCAGCTCGACCGTGAAGTAGTTGGCCGTGAGAAATTGCGCGAACCCGAAGACGAGTCCGGCGACCAGCGCGACCGGCCAAGTCTGGCGCACGCCGCGACGGCCGTCGACCAGGAACACCATCACCAGCGGGATGATGGCGGCGACGAACGGGGTCTGACGGCCCGCCATGGCGGAGAGGTCGTCGAGCGGCAGTCCGGTCACCCCGGCGAGCGCCAGGATCGGCGCACCGAGCGCGCCGAACGCCACCGGCGCGGTGTTCGCGAGGAGTGAGGTGCACGCGGCCTTGAGCGGCTTCATGCCCGCGGCCAGCAACATCGCCGCCGAGATCGCGACCGGAGCACCGAAGCCGGCGAGTGACTCGAGGAGAGCGCCGAAGCAAAACGCGATCAGGATGGCAAGGATGCGCTGGTCATCGGAGATCGACCGAATCACCCGGCCCAGCTCCTGGAACCAGCCACTGACGACGGTCAACTTGTAGAGGAACAGGGCGTTGACGAGGATCCAGAGAATCGGAAACAGCCCGTAGAATGCGCCCTCCGCAGTGGCGCTCGCCGCCTGTCCGATGGGCATCCGCCAGCCGACGATCGCCGCGCAGACCGCGAGGGCGAGTGCGATCAGGGCCGCCCGGTGCGCTTTCCACCGGAACACTCCCAGCATCACGAACATCGCCAGGAGCGGCACCGCCGCGATGACTGCCGACCACCCCAGCGACCCTCCGATCGGGTCCAGTGTCTGTTGATACATCGAGATCTCCTCTGTGATTGCCGCCACCCAACCCAAAGATTGTCAGACAAGTACTCAGGTCTGTCAAGAATGCATGTGCGTCGTTGTGGGAAGATCGGGTAGTTCATTCACGAGTGGAGGAGATCGAGATGGCGGGACGGGTCGCGGCGCTCTCGATAGTCGACGCGCTGGCTTTCGAGCTGCGGCAACGACTGTTTTCGGGCGAACTCACCCACGACGACGCGCTGACCGAGGCCGAAGTGGCCCGCAACTACGAAGTGGCCCGGCCGACCGCGAAAGCGGCCATCGAGAAGCTGGTGGGCGAGGGATTGCTGCAGCGCAGCACCCACAAGACCGCGCGGGTGCCGCATCTCGGGCCCGATGACGTCCGCGACATCTACCGGACCCGCGAACATCTCGAGGCCGCCGTGCTGCGCGAACTGTCGAAGTCTCGCACCGTTCCCGACGATGCCGTGGACGCCAATGCGGAGATCTCGGCGATGACCGACGCCACCCCGCTCTCGATCGTCGAACCCGACATGCGGTTCCACTCGGCACTGGTCACCGCGATGGGCAGCCCACGGACCAGCCGCGCCTTCCGGGCGCTTGTGTCCGAAGTGCGGCTGTGCATGGTCCAGGTCCAGGGCAAGCATCTGCTCACCAACCAGAGCATCGTCGCCGAGCACCAGCAGATACTCGATGCCATCGCAGCCGGCGACGGGGACGCGGCCGCGGAGATACTCACCAGCCATCTCAGCCGGGCGCGGGAACGCCTGGCCGCGGCCCTCGGCGGCATTCCCGGCCCCGAGGCCGAGCTGACCGAACCGTAAGCGCACCCCCGGTGGCCGGGGGTCCGGGTGCGACGATTCGGTACGTCCCAGTCGTGGCTGTAGCTCGATCGGTATCCATCGCCCGGGACTGTGATGATCCTGCGGTGTTTGCCGCGTTCTGGCGCGGTCTGCTCGGCGGCGAGATTACGTGCTGCTCGATCCCGCCGGCCACCCGATCTGCCTGTGCCTGCGGGAGCCGAACCTGACCGCGTGGAGCAGCTGACACAGCCACCGTTCGATCACCGACACCGTATCGTCGGCGAGGTTGACGACGTAGGCGGTGTGGCTGGTCGGGTCGACGGCCACACCCTGCGGACTGCTCCCGACCGGGGCGGTGTCGGGGTCGGTGCAGGTCTCGGTGCAAGTTCCGCTTCGGCTGTCGGGGAGTCGGATTCGGATGTCAGTACCGAGCCGACCCGCTCCTGGGCCCGCCCTCGATACGAAAGGTCGTCGTCAGCCAATTCGGTGCATTCACCATGCTTTCGTTCACGATTGCCATCCCGCCACGCTCGTCGCTCAAGCTGTTGTACACACCCGCGAGATACGTGCCCGGGTAGTGGACGGTGCCGGCGGTTGCTTCGGGGGCGCACCCGCGAGTGGCGAAGTAGTCGTTCCCCAGACGATGGTCGCGGCGAAGGCGCCGGTGCAGAGGGCAGTGGTGAGGAAGGCTCCGGCGAAGAAGTCGCCGAGGGAGATTCGTGAGTGGGCGATCGGGGCGGGTCATGAGGTGTCCTCCCGCGGCCGGATTTCGGTCGAGATCGAGCTAGCCTTCCATGATGCTCAGGCCGAGATTTCGGTCGCGTGAGTTGCGGCATTGCCCTGAAGCACAGCGTGGCCATCCTGCCGCGAAGGCTATGAGCCTGTGGAAATCATGATCCTCGGCGGTGGGTGGTTATCCGCGCAGCGGTGCCGGGGAGGGGTGCGAGGTCTCCCGGTGACCTGACTTCACGATTCCCGCGCGGACTGGATCGCGATGGTCGGCATTTGCGTTGGGGAACGCCCGGTGGCCGCGGTTGCCGATATCCGTGCACCTGTTGGTGACACGATGGGCGGGTGGGGAGACAGAGCGGGATCTTCGGGGTTGCGGGTGCGGTCGTCGGGCCGGTCGCGGTGGTGGTATTCGCGGCGTTTACGTCGCGGCCGTACACGGTGGCCACGTCGTTCCAGCCGGCGTTGACTGATCCATCGATTGTGTCGGTGATCGTGTTCGGCGGCGGCGCCGCCGTGGCCGGGGCCGGTTGCGGTGTGGTCCTGTGGCTGTCTGGGTGGAGGGTGGTGCGAGACGCGGCAAGTGAGGACGAACGCCGCCGTCGGCGCACCTTCCTGCTCGGCCGGACCGTCGCCGCAGCCCTGGGCGGTATCACCGTGGGGCTATCGCGGAGGTCCGCAGGGCCCGCGCGCAGACCGTCGAGTACCAGGGGTCCCCCCACAGTCCGGTGCTAGAATCTTGGGCATTGTCGCAGGTCCAGCAGTTGATGTCCCCGCATCTTCCTGTCGGAGTCGCCCGGCCGAGGAGGCCGTCCCATGGCTGAGTCATCGGTACTACCCGCGGATCTCGGCGGCAGCCCAGATCTCGAACGCATCATCCTCGAGCACGCTTATCGCGGCGCCTATCTGCAGCTCGCGCTTCGCGGTGTGCTGGTGCTCTTCATTGCGTTGACTCTCGGGTTCGTCCCGCCCATGAACGATGCGGGCGTGTGCGTCGCGGTCCTGATCTGCTACGCACTCTGGTCCGGCGGGCTCGCGCTGTGGACTCGTCGAGGCGGTCCGGGGCCGGTGAACGCGATGTGGCTCGCACTGTTCGTCGACCTCGCGGTCCTCGGCTGCCTCACTCTGTTGACTGGTATTGCAGCGCAACAGAGTTGGACCGCAGACATCCTGAGCAACGGTTTGTTCGTGATCCCGCTCCTGGCCTCCACGCAGCTGCGCCCAGGTGTCTGCGCGTCCGTGGTCGTGCCTACGGTCTTGGTGTTCCTGGCCGCCAGCTGGGCCACGATGGCTTCGAACGAAGAACCCTGGACCTCCATCCTGCTCAGCACGATGGCCCTCGCCGTCCTCGGTGCAGGCGCCGTCGTGCTCAGCAGAATTCAACGCTCCAGAGTGCTGACCATCGGTCACCTGGTGCGCGACCGCACCGCCCTGCTCGCAGAGTTGATGGGTCTCGAACAACGCGAACGACGTGCGCTGTCCGAGCAACTCCACGACGGGGCGCTCCAACTCGTCCTGGCCGCGAAAATGGACCTCGACGACCTCACCGGCAGTGCCGACCCGGAGGCGGTGGATCGCATCACCCACGCACTCACCGAGTCCGCGACCCTGCTCAGGGCGACCGTCTCGGAGCTGCATCCCACTGTGCTCGATCGTGTCGGTCTCGCTCGCGCTCTCGGCGACATCACCCGATCCGCCCAGGCACGTGGCGGTTTCGACGTGGAGCTTCTGACCTCGGAATGGGTCGACGACCTTCGCACCACGGCTGATGATGTGCTGTTCAGCGCGGCACGCGAATTGCTCAGCAACGTGGTGAAACACGCGCACGCCCGTACCGTCCGGGTCGAGCTGGCGCGGTGGGGTGAGCATGCGGTCCTCGATGTCACCGACGACGGGTGTGGCATCTCCCGTGAGGCGATCGACCGAAGCCTCACCAGAGGCCACATCGGACTGACATCGCACGAACTCCGTGTCGTCGCGGCCGGAGGCAGCTTCTCCGTCCACCCCGGACCTCGATCCGGGACGGTTGCGCACATCGAAATGCCGTTCGAGATCGTGACAGCACCCGATGCCCTCACGACCTCGGCGCTCTAGCAGACGCCGGGCTTCGCTTTCACGATCAGTCGGATGTGACAGCGGACGGACTGGCTTCGAGGAGGGCCGTGACACAGGTGGGGCCGAGACCGATCTCCGGCCACCCCGCCGAGATCATGATGTCGTGCGGGCGTGTACACGTACCGAGCCAATAATTCGGCTCCGTGCGGTACGCGGGCACCCCACCCCACTTCAGCGGCGAACCGGATCGCGGCAGGTAGGGGTCGGCTTCGCCCGCCACGGACCCCAGCTGCAGCAGGACCGACAGATACGACCACTGGGTGTCGGGATCGGTGGGATCGGACAGCGATCGTGTCTCGTGATGCGCACGTTCGGCGGCGCACCCGGTCGCAGTCAGCGCGAGTCGGACATGGATTCCGGACGAGAAGGCGACGATTCCGAGCAAGTCGAGGGTGATGTGAGTTTTGGACGCGAGGATGGTGGGACCGTGCACTGCGGTCCCACTCGCTGCCGGCGGCGCGAATGCCGGCCAACGCGCTCTGCGCATGCCCACGATCGTGCACCTACACCGAGGCAGAATCAACGTGCCACGCCCGTACCGCCGCGGCGGTGCCGACGCCGCTTATCGTGGAGGAGGTCACAGGCGGGTGTGGGACGGAACGTTCGCAGGGGATTGAGTACCCATGGAGGCTCTGCCGGATTCGGGGATGGTGCTCGCGGTCCTCGAACACACTCCGGCCTTGGTGTTCGTGTCCGAATTCGTGTCCGGGCGAATCGTGTATGTCAATCCCGCCGGTGTCGGTCTGCTCGGATTGGGGGATGCCGTACGCGCGGACGACGGCGGAGCTGTTCACCGATGTCGGCCTCGTGCAGGCCCGTGAGGTGGAGTCGGCGCTGGTCGAGCGGGGGGAGTGGAACGGGCTGACGGAATTCCGCCATTTCGTGACGGGCGAGCCGATCCCGATGCTGATCTCGACATTCGTGCTGCAGCACACGCGCACCGGGCCGTCGCTGGTCGCCTCGTTTGCACAGGATCGCCGCGGCGCAGAAGAGGACGAACAACGCTTGCATCGCGCTCTGGCGGAGTCAGCGTACCGGGCCCGCGGCAGCAGGCGATCGCAGACTTGAGCCAACTCGCGGTCGGCGGGGACCTCGACGAGCTCCTCGCGGCGGCGGCCGGTGCGGCCGCCGCACTGATGGGTGTGCGGTGCTCGTCGATCGCGCAGATGTCCGACGACGGCGAACTCGCCGTGCTGGTTACCGAACCGGGCATTCGCCCGACGCCGGCTCGATGACGCCCTGGACGCCGCGCCGCGAGGTGGCACGCGCGTTGCGCTGTTGTTGGTCGATCTCGACGACTTCAGATCGTCAACGACAGCCTCGGCCATGCCGGCGGCGACGACGCGTTGATCGTTCTCGCCAGGCATCTGCGGTCGGCGGTGCGCCCGGGCGATACCGTTGCCCGCCTCGGCGGTGACGAATTCGTGGTGGTGTGTGAGCACGTCGCGGGCGCAGCAGAGGCGGTGGCGATTGCTGCCCGGATCACCGGAAGCGTCGCCGACCTGAACCGGCAGGATCTCTCGACTGGCCGATCAGTGGGAGTATCGGTGTCGCACTCTCCGATCCGGAGTGCACCCGTGAAGAACTCGTCCGCCGGGCAGACTCGGCGATGTATCGGGCGAAGGCTGCGGGGGCGGGCGGTTACGCGTTCTACGACGGCCCCTTCTAGGGCAGCCGCAGAACCCGATTTGTGCGCTGTCGCCGACGTGACATGAAGTCGTGACTGCCGATAGGCACCCTAGGGAGGGGAAATTGTCATCTTGACGCGGATCTCGACCCGTCGAATACTTTCTGGACAGGGCGGATCCCGTCGACATCCGACGAAATGACATCGCGCTTCGCCCTTGTGACAGAAAGATATTCGCAGTCGTCGACTGCTGGTGGCGTGTCGGTTGGACCTGCATCAGAGGTGAATGCGATGAACCCGAGTGTGCACGTCGGCACGAAGCCTGCCCTACTCAGCGGGCCCAACCGCGACATCGTCGTGGATGTCGAAAGGAACTGAGGCGCCCGATGGCCGATTTCGACCCTGACGCGACCCAGGCGGCGCCGGTCCGTGCGGTGGGCCGCGGGATCGTGGCCGAGTTGGACGCTGCCGGGTTCGCCGGTGCCGAGGAGGTCGGCCGGGGCGGATTCGGTGTCGTCTATCGCTGCCTGCAGCGTTCGCTGGGTCGAATCGTCGCGATCAAGGTGCTGACGTCGGACCTGGACCCCGAGAACCGCGAGCGCTTCCTGCGGGAGGGGTACGCGATGGGTGGGCTCTCCGGCCACCCGAACATCGTCAACATACTGCAGGTCGGCGTGACCGACACCGGTCGCCCGTACATCGTCATGCACTATCACCCGCGCGATTCACTGGCGGTCCAGATACGCCGGGAAGGTCCGCTGCCGTGGCCGGAGGCGATCAGCATCGGGGTGAAGTTGTCGGGAGCCCTGGAGACGGCGCACCGGACCGGCACGCTGCATCGCGACATCAAACCCGCGAACATCCTTCTCACCGACTACGGCGAGCCGCAGCTCACCGATTTCGGCATCGCACACATCGCCGGCGGGTACGAAACGGCCACCGGCGGGTTTACCGGGTCACTGGCGTTCACCGCGCCGGAGGTGCTCAACGGGGAGTCGCCGACGGCGAGATCCGACGTCTACGGACTGGGCGCGACGATCTTCTCGCTGATCGCGGGGAGGGCGGCGTTCGAGCGGAAGACCGGTGAGGAACTCGTGGCGCAGTTCGTGAGGATCAGCAGCCAGCCGGTGCCGGACCTACGCGCTCAAGGCATCCCGGACGGCGTGTGCACTGTGATCGAGAGGGCGATGGCGACGAATCCCGCTGCTCGGCCGGCGTCCGCCGAGGAGTTCGGACACGAACTCCAAGCCGCTCAGCGACACATCGGTTTGCGTTCGGACGCGATGGCGCTGGCACCCCTGGAGACCGCGCAGACGACCGAGACACACCGGTCGGAGTCCGGTGCCGATGGATACCGCCGAATCCGGTACGAAGGTCAGGACAGCGGCCGGCGTCTATGGGTCGAACCGACCCAGCAACTCCAGCCCGATCCTCATCCCTCGGGACCGCCGCTCTGGCCGCCGACGGGCCCGCCGCCCTGGCCACCGGCCGGAGGTCCGGGCAGCATCGGAGAGTCCCGCAAAGGTCGGCGCGCAGTCCTGACCGCGCTCGCACTGGTCGTCGCGCTGGTGCTGGCCGGCGGCGGGTACCTCGTGCTTCGAGAAACCACCGGACCCGGCACCGCAGGACCGATCGTTCAGGACGCCGGCGCGTCTCCTTCCGTCGACCCGACTGCGGCGTGGCGACCGGTCGCGGATGCCCGTGTTGCCCGCCAGCAGACGGCAACGACGGTCGCGGACGGGACGATCTGGGTCTTCGGTGGGTTGGATGAAAACGGCGTCTCCACCCAGCAGGAGGGCTACGACCCGGCCATCGACACCTGGAAGGCCGGCCCCGACCTTCCGGTCCCGCTCAATCATGCGATGGCTGTCACCTACAACGACGAGCCCGTACTGATCGGCGGCTGGAAGGCGGAAGGTCAGAACCTGACCGCGGTCGACTCCGATCGGGTGATGGCCATGCGCGACGGTCGGTGGGTGGACCTGCCGCCGCTGAACGCACCGCGGGCGGCCGGTGCCGCGGCCGTGGTCGGCGACAAGATCGTGGTCGCGGGCGGACAGGCGAACGGCCAACTGGTGGCGACGGCCGAGGTGTTCGACGGAACGAAGTGGACGACCGTCGCGCCTGTCCCCACACCACGGGAGCATCTGGCCGGGGTGTCGGACGGCACGTACTTCTATGCCATCGGTGGGCGGGATCTGGCGTCGGACCAGAACACTGCCGCGGTCGAACGATTCGATCCCGCTGCGGGAACCTGGACGACGTTGCCCGCCATGCCCACTCCTCGCGGCGGCCTCGGTGCGGCGTTTATCGACGGCCGCATCGTCGCGGTCGGTGGTGAAGAACCCACTCGGGTGCTGTCGACGGTCGAGGCCTACGACGTGGTCGCGGGAACGTGGTCGCAATTGCCGGCTCTGCGCACACCGCGGCACGGGATGGCGGTCGGCGCGGTCGGCGACACGGTGTATGCCGTCGGCGGCGGTATCAAACCGACACACGCCGAATCGACCGCTGTGTCCGAGGCCTTGCAACTCGCGCCACGCAAGACCCAATGGGCGCCGGCGTGGCGTCCGCTGAAGGATGCGCCGATCGCCCGTCAGCAGACGGCGACGGCGGTCGCGGACGGGACGATCTGGGTGCTCGGTGGCCTCGACAATGCGGGGTCGACCCCGAAGGTCGAGGGGAACGACCCTGCCATCGACACCTGGAAGGCGGGTCCCGACCTTCCGGTCCCCCTCAATCACGCGATGGCCGTCGAGTACGGGGGCGAGTTGGTGGTCCTCGGAGGCTGGGTGCCGAAAGGTCCGAACCTCACCGGGACGACATCGGACCGGGTGCTCGCGCTTCGGAATGGCAAGTGGGTGGATCTGGCGCCGATGAACGAGCCGCGGGCGGCTGGTGCCGCAGCCGTGGTGGGCGACAGGATCGTGGTCGCCGGGGGACAGGCGGACGGTGAACTGGTGGCGACGACCGAAGTGTTCGACGGCACGAAGTGGACGACCGTCTCGGACATCCCCACACCACGGGAACACCTGGCCGCGGTGTCGGACGGTACGTACTTCTATGCCATCGGCGGGCGGGATCTGGCGTCGGACCAGAACACCGCCGCGGTCGAACGCTACGACCCCGCCGCGGACACGTGGACGACGTTGCCCGCCATGCCCACTCCTCGCGGCGGGCTCGGCGCGGCGTTCATCGACGGCCGCATCGTCGCGGTCGGTGGCGAACAACCGACCAAGGTGCTGTCGACGGTCGAGGCCTACGACGTGGCCTCGGGGACCTGGTCACCGTTGCCGCCCATGCCCACCGGGGCTCACGGGATGTCCGTCGCGACGGTCGGTCACACCGTCTACGCCATCGGCGGTGCACTACGGCCCACCCACGCGGAGTCCACCGCGACTGCACAGGCACTGGATTTCTGGTGAGTGCCGGTATCGACGGGTCGTTCCACCAGCGGTCATGCACACTGAAGGTCTTCTGTCCGTGTAGTTCTGCTCAGTCGAGTGGGACTAGACTTGTCGTTGGAGGGGCGAGTTTCGCACGAGATGCGGGCCGGGTAGGAAGTGGTTCGTGATGAAGGTGACGGCGAAGGCCACCCGTTGTGGCGGCTGGTGGGTGGTGGAGGTCCCGGGAGTCGAGGCGGCTCTCGCCCGAGCACGGCGGCTCGATCAGATTTCTGCGATCGTGGCGGATGCCGTGCATCTGGTCAAGGATGTGCCGGTCGAGGACGTCGAGGTGGTCCTCGATTACGAGATCGGGGATTCGGCGGCGCTCATGGAGGCCAGAGCGGCCCACTTGCAGGTCGAGTCCGCCGCCCACGCGCAGGAATGTGCAGCGCGGGCCTCGCGGGCCGCGGTGGCGCACCTGCGCCGATCGGGTCTCTCGGTGCGTGACATCGGTGTCATCCTCGAGCTGAGTCCGCAACGGGTCTCTCAGCTCGACCGAGCCGGCGCTCGTGCCTGAAGACAGCGCGAGCGACGGGTGCATTCTCTGAGTCGTGATGTCGGTCTCCGAGCATGTTCCCGGTACTCGTGCTGTCGCTGAGGATTTCGATGTCCGACACCATCAGGATGTTCCTCGCCGGCGACGTGATGACCGGTAGGGGAGTCGACCAGATCCTCCCCTTTCCCGGCGACCCGGAGTTGAGGGAGCGTTGTGTCCGCGACGCACGCGAGTACGTGGCGTTGGCGGAGAAGCGAAATGGTTCGATCCCCGGCCCCGTCGGGTTCGGGTGGCCGTGGGGTGAGGCGTTGCGCGTCCTCGACGCGGTGGAGCCGGACGTTCGCGTCGTCAATCTCGAAACGTCCGTCACCGCGTGTGCCCGCTTCGCGTCCAAAGGAATCAACTACAGAATGCATCCGTCGAACGTGGGGGTGCTCACCGCTGCGCGGATCGACGTCTGCGTACTGGCGAACAATCACCTGCTCGACTTCGGCCCCGATGGGCTCGTGGAGACCCTCGATGTGCTGGCCCGCAACGGCGTGCGGACCGTCGGAGCGGGGCGCACCGTGGTGCAGGCGTGGTGTCCCGTGGTCGTGGCGGCCGGGACGGGGTGTCGGCTGCTGATCTGGGCAGCAGGTATGTCGTCGAGCGGGATGTCACCGCACGGGGCGGCCCGCCGGGGCCGGCCTGGTGTCGCGTACCTCTCGGAACCCACCGGCGCCGAGGCGGACCGTGTGCTCGACCGGACGCGGTTGGTACGGCGGAACTCGGACGTGGTGGTGGTCTCTGTGCACTGGGGTTCGAACTGGGGATACGACGTGCCGGATGCGCATGTCGAGTTCGCGCATCGGCTCGTCGACGGTGGCGTCGACGTGGTCTTCGGGCACTCGTCTCATCACCCGCGGCCGGTCGAGATCTACCGAGGCCATCCGATCTTGTATGGCTGCGGCGACCTGATCAACGACTACGAGGGCATCGGGGGACACGAACGCTTCCGCGACGATCTGCGTCTGCTCTACCTGGTGACCCTCGACGCGCCCACCCACGAACTGCGCGAGCTGCGAATGGTTCCGATGAAATCCCGGCAGATGCGACTGCAACGCGCGTCGACAGGTGACACCGAATGGCTGCGGCGGGTCCTCGACGGGATCAGCCGCGGCTTCGGCACCCGCATCGATGCCGGCGACGACGTCCTCGTCGCCCGCGCGAGGCACGAGAACTAGGGACCGGCGGGGTACCTTCCGCGGCGCCCGAGTCGAGATCGGACGCCGCCGAAGAGTGGAACAAGGTTACCGATCAGCGTCGACGCCGCTGCGAATCCAGTGCTGGATCCGCCAGATCGCGTTGTACAGATTCCACGGTGCGACGTCGTAGGTGTCCCACGGCTGACCGACGTGTGCGGTCCATTCGGGAATCCGGCCACAACAGATCCGGTGACCGAAAACGTGAAAGAGGTTATTGCAGAATGCAGTACGCATCAGGCTTCTCCTGAGTCGGGGCGGCCCCGGACCGGAGCTAGCCTAGGTGCGTTCTGCGCATACGAGCACACTACCCGGCTCCAACGAGACCCTGTGGCCGGCACCGCCTAGAATTTCGGGTGCACAGTTCCGCAGACGCGGCAATTTCGAGCGCGGAGAGTGGCAATGCAAGCTGGAACGCTATTCGGCAAGTACCGGCTGGACCGTCCGCTGACGGTCGATGTGAGCGGCGAGGTGTGGGCGGCGTTCGACACCGTCACGTTCCGTCACGTCGTGGTGCGGGCACTGCCGCCGGACGCAACCGAGGACGACGAATTCTGCGATCGGTTCGAACGGGAAGCCGGCATCGCGGCCCACATCCGGAACCCGCACGTGGTACCGATCTGCGACTTCGGGCAGATCGGCAACCGACTCTTTCTCGCAACGCCGCCGACCCAGGGCACGAACCTGCGGACGCTCCTTCAGTCCACCGGACCGATGGACGTATCGCGCGCGGTCGGCGTCGTCGAGCAGCTGGCGTCGGCGCTGGAGGCAGTGCGCGCGGCCGGACTGGTCGAGCAGGAAGTGTCGTCGGCGAACGTCGTCGTGCAGGACGGGGGACTGATCCAGCTCACCGACGTCGGGCTCCCCGTGATTCTCGGCGCCGCGTCGGGCGTTTACGGCCTGACCTGTGTGTTGTACGAGTGCCTCACCGGCGAGGTGTTCCCGACGTCGGAGATCCCGACGCCGCCTGTCGGGATGGCCGCCGTCATCGCACGCGGAACGGCGGTCGACCCCGCGCGGCGCTATCGGTCGGCGGGCGAGTTGGCCGCTGCCGCTCGTGTCGCGGTGCCACCGCAACAGCCTGCCGCCGATCCCACTCCCGCGACCCCTGCGATCGCCCGGAACCGCCGTCTCCTGGTTTCCGGACTTGCGCTCGCCGCGATCATCGCTGCCGCGATTGTCGGTGGCGTGATCATCGGGTCCCGCGCGCCATCGCCACAAGTCGCCGTTCCTACGCCGTCGTCGAGCGCGGCCGGGACGGCATCGCCGTCGTCGTCACCGACCACCATGGCGAACCCGACCGCTGCCGAGCAGGTGCCGTCGGTGCAAGCACCGTCACCGACGCAGGCACCGGTCGCGGAGGTTCCCATTCAGGAGGAGGTCATACCGACTCCGGCACCGCAATCACCACCGGTAGTGCCGGCACCGCCCCCGGGAGCGTCCGCTCCGCAGGTGTTGCCGTGCTACCCGGGTTACGAGCACACCCCGCCACCGGACGGTCCGTGTCTCCCGCCCGGCTCGCCACCGGCGAATGCGCCGGCACCCGCGCCCGCGCCTGCACCGGCGCCGGCACCGGCACCCGCGCCTGCCCCGCAGGTGCTGCCGTGCTACCCGGGTTACGAGCACACCCCGCCCCCGGACGGGCCGTGCTGGGCTCCCGCGGGCCCGTGAAGTCTCACCGACAGTTGTCGGTGGCGATCCAGGTGTCGTAGACCTCGCTGACAGCTGCAGCGATCGCGCGGCCGTGCACTGTCCGCGCGGGTCGGGACTGTTCGATCTGGATTCCGCCGGCGGCGTCGATGGTCAGGCGGTTGACCAGGTTGGATCGGGATTCACCGCTATGTCGTTCTCCGGGTTCGGCGAGCCGAACACAGATTCCGCTTCCATCGAGTGCCTTCGCGATCGCGTCCCGGACGTCCGACTTGCGCCGCGCGGGCGCAAGGCCGCCGATGAGGACGTCGTTTCCTCGGTAGCCGTGAAACGACAGCGCCCACTGGAATCGTCTCGCGGACAGGGAGCGGAGAAGCGGCAAGCTGTGCACGCTGAGATCGCTCGAGGAAATGTGCCAAGCCCGATATGCGTTGCCCACCGGTCGCCAGCCTTTACACGCCCACAGCGTCGAATCGCACGATCCGAGCGAACCGACGACCTGTTCAGCCTGCTGGTCCGTTCGGGTTTCGATGGCGCCACCGTGCGGTGCCAGGACCACGAGACGGTGATGTCGCCCGTCGTCTTCGAGCCGCTCGATGAACTCACCCTCTTTTTCGGCCTCTTCCTCGGTCATCGCCGTGGCGATGCACCGAGGGTCGAGAATCACCGTCTGTCCCGGCTCCGCGTCGAGCCGACGACAGCCCCCCTCCGTTATCCGGATGGTGTCGTCTTCCGTATCGTCGTCTGGGATCAGTGTGAACAGCGCGGTCGTCCCCCTATGGTTCACACGAGCTTGCTGACGCGGCTGGGCTCCGATCCCGGTCAGAATCCGCGGGTGAATCCCGATACGTTCGTCGGCGGATGCGCTGGTAGAGCCATCGTGACGGACTGCGAGGCGTAACGTCATCGAAACCTGCTGAAACGGACGCTGTTCGAACACGTTCTCAGGTTAGGCGAGAATCAGTTGCGGGTGCGGTCGAAACAGGCAACCGCCACCGATCTCGACGTGCGAGTCCTGTGACTCGATGAGCCCCCTTGTCGGCAGTCCTCGCGCGGCGAAGACTCGAATCCATGAGTAATAAGGCAGTGGTCAGTCTCACCACCGGTCTCGAGGACGCCGAGAAGGTGACGGTTGCGTTTCTGGTCGCGGTCGGTGCGGCAGAACAACAGCGCGAGACGCTGATGTTTCTCACGAAGGAAGCGGTACGGCTCGCGCTCGACGGCACGATTCAGGGCGTGGCCTGCGAAGGTTGTCCGCCGCTTCCCGATCTGGCGGCACGATTCGAGACCGCGGGCGGCATCTACATGGTGTGTCCGATCTGCTTCGAGGCCAAGCACCTCGACAAGGACGCACTGGTATCCAATGCCGAACTCGCCGGGACGGTGCCGATGTGGAAGTGGATCGGCGACGAAGGGGCGGTCACCTTCAGCTACTGACCGGCGGAACGAGCCGGGGGCCGGGGTCCGGTTACACTGCGCGCGAATGTAATCGAGTCGATCCGATCATGGATCACGGAACACAGGACCGGGAGTGACCGACCGCTACGTACTCGTCGACACCGACACCGGCGTCGACGATGCCCTCGCCATGCTCACCATCGCGCAGCACTCCGGAACCGAGATCATCGGTGTGGGAACAGTGTTCGGGAACTGCACCGAACAGCAGGCCGCGCGGAACGCCCTCACCGTTCTGTCCGTCGCCGGCCTACGCGATGTTCCGGTGTGCATCGGACAACCACGTCCCGGGCCACCACCTGCCACCAGTTCGCCACACGGACTCGACGGACTCGGTGACCGCGGATATCGGCCACGACCCGGCGTGGGCCCGGCGCCCGAGTCCGCCGTCGATCAACTGCTGCGCGTCGCCGCGGAGCAGCCCGGTGCGGTGGACCTGCTGTGCCTGGGTCCGCTGGCCAACATCGCCGCCGCCGTCACGCGCGAGCCACGTGTCCTGACCCGCTACCGTTCGGTGACCATCATGGGCGGGATGGGACCCGCCTCTCGTAGAGACGTCGAGGCCGCAGTACAACCACAGTTTCTCGAGAAAGGTGACACCAACACCAATCATGATCCAGTCGCGGCGACGGTGGTTTCTGCAGCGCCTGGAAAGATTACGTGGGTGGGAATGAATGTCACCGGCCGACTTCGATTGGCCTGGGCCGATCTCGTTGCTCGTTCGGAGGTGGGAAAGACGGCGACCTTCGTCCGCGACATCACCGAGGACTATCACCGCTACTGCACCAGCACATATCGTGCCGAGGTTCCGATCTACACCGCACACGATTCCGTCGCAGCCGCTGTGATGCTCGACCCCACGGTCGTGCTGTCCGCCACCGACGCCCGACCCCGGGTGATCCACGAGGACGGCCGCGCCGGCGTGTGGGGCGTCAATCCAGTACGGGGGCCGGCACACCGATTCGTGACCGACCTCGATTACCGTTCGATCAGGACGCGGATCGCCGCCACGCTCGACGCTGATATCCCCCGACCGGGCACCGTCTAGCAGTGCCCGCTCGTCACCGGTCGGTATTCGACACGGCGTCGACGCCCCTCATGCGGAGGCGCCGAGCAGATGCAGTTCCTCCGCCACGATCAGATCGACCTCTTCACTGGTCAGGCCGGACAACAAATGTGCCGCCAACATCGCTCTCACCTCCTCATGTGCTCCTACTGATACGTCGAATCGGCGATCGCGATATCGACACACGGAGCACATTTTCGGGTAGGTAATTTTCGGCTTCGACCACAGGATCCCAGTCGCGTGCGAAGTGGTGTGGAAACGTTCGCTGAAGCGACTACTTACCGTCGACCGGAAATGCATCCGCACCCGGTGCGGACGGATCGAACGGTGGCGGGTCGGCCGGATCGAATCCACCCCGCACCGTCGAGCAAGTTGCCCCCGGTTCCGGGTAGGTGTTCGGGTTCTGTCGCAAGGCCGTGAGGAAGTCGGAGATGCGGCGATCGTGGACGTCGTCGAGTTTCAGTTGGTGACCCCACGACTGCAGGGACACCGTCGAATCGAGACCGGGGTACGGCGACATCAGGGTGTACGGTGCGCCGTCGACGTTCTCTGCCAGCGCCGCGATGTCGTCGTCGTCCAGCCGGTCCGGGTCGTAGGTGACCCACACGGCGCCGTGTTCGAGGGAGTGGACGGCGTTCTCGCTGCGGATGGCTTCGGGATAGACAATGCCGGTGCACGTTGCCCAGTACTGGTCGTGGGCGCCGCCGAACGGGGGACTCTGGTCGTAGGCCACTCGTTGCGGTGCCTGCACATGGGCGGCGGGCGGATAGTCGACGGTGACGATCCCTTCGATTCCCAGTGACGGGTCAGGATTGTCCGCGTTCGGCGAGAACTCGTGGGCTTCGCGACCCTCGTCGGCTCCGGAGGTCAACGCGTAGGCGACGACAGCGACCGCTCCCACGACGACCACCACGGCGGCGAGCAGCAGCCAGGGCAGGCGCCGCAGTCCTGGGGACAGTCGAGTTTTCGGGTCCACGCTGCGGTCGTTCGTCATTGCCGATCCTTCGTCTCACCGGGCGCCCTGACCGCGCATCCCCATCTGTGAAGCATGGTAGTAGACGGTGAGGTAACGCCCGGATCCTCGACGGTGCGGCGTCGCCGCTCCGCACGGCGGTCAGGATCTCGGTGCTCCGTTTCGATCTGCTGCAGATTGGAGGAAGCCTGTGCTTCCTCTTGCGAGCCGCGCTGCGAAGCGTGCTGTGCCATTCGTTGTGTAGCGCCAGGCTTGTCGAGGTACCCGCCGTCGAGAGCCATGGCCAGTAGAGAAGCGCTACGGCGGTCGTGTCGAAGGTGGATTCATCGGCACTGCAACAGAAGTCGACGACGGACTGCGGGAATCGTTCGGGCAGCGTCCTGCGACGGACTCATGGTGCGCTCCCGCTCCGACTTCACCGAAGTGCGCATCGAGATTCACGGGGTGACCAGCCGACGGCCGACTCACTGGCCGCGAAGTTCGCGACGTCCTGCCCGATCTACGACACCATCAGGCGGGGAAGTGGAATCGAGTTGACCGTCACTGCCCACTCTCGTGGCGTAGGAGATTCAGAGTGACGGGCGTGGGCGGGAGATCGCGGTGTCGATCACTGCGAAGATGTCGCGCTGTGGAACCGTGTCGCCCCAGGCGGCCGTCTGGGCTGCCTCGATCAGATCATCGGTGAGACTGTCCAACAGCAGTGCCGTGTGGGGGTCGGTTCGGTGGCCGGGACTGTCGAAGGCGCGTAGCGCATCGACCGCGTCGCGGTACCGGCCGAGCCCTTCAGGTGCCGCGCTCACCTGCATCGCTTGCACGTTCATCGTGCTCAGCTCCGAACCATGCTGTTGGACAGACGGGCTTCGTTCAATGCTCGACTGGCGGGATCGCAGCGGTACTGGCCGGTAGTGGTGTGCCGGTAGCCTGGGCCGTCCTTCGCGACGGCGTGCCCGCAGTAGCGGCATTCGTGACCGGACTGCCCGATGCGGATGGTTTCGATGGTGGGATACGTGTTGGTGCTCATTGTTCTCGTTCGTCGGTGTGGTCGGTGGTGTCTGTGAAGTGGGGGTGAAAACGGCTGCGGTGGACTTCGCGGCGCCACGGCCGCCGGCGGCCGCGTCATGCGTATTCGGAGAGGCGCTCGGCCGAACCGACGTGGGCGCGTTCCAGGGCCTCCCAGACGAGGTCGTAGCGCTTGAGGGTCATCTCGTCCGCGTTCGCGAGCAGGGCGTCGAGGAGGGAGTGTGGATCGTCCTGCCAGGAGTGCAGCGCGGCCGCGACGGTTCGGTTGGTGAACAGACCCGATTGAGCAAGGGCGTGACTCCACTCGTCGAACAGACCGCTGTGGATGCGTTCGACAGCGTCGTGGTCGAATCCCTCGGCGACGAAATCACGCGCAAAGGTCGCCGTGACGTAGTCACCGCAGGTAATCGGTTCTGCATTCATCGGTGCGAGCACCCTCCGTCAGTGGCGGCGTCGGACCAACGGGCGACCCCGGTTCGTGAGTATGAGACAGGTCACATCGTCGCCCACTGCGGGGATACGGCGCATCGGCCGAATCACCGGGGGGTATACCTATCTTCTGGTCCTCGCAGCCCGCGTCCGGCGGGGACACGGACCGTTTGGCCTGGTCACGGCCTCTCGCCTCGGAAGGAAGCTCCATGACCGTCACGGACCTCGATGTCCTCCCCAACCTGCGCGACCTCGGCGGCCTTCCGCTCGCCGAGGGGCGCCGGACCCGGTCCGGGGTGCTCTACCGCAGCGCTCTGCCGGCACCGGGCGACGCCCGCCCGACTGCGGTCGACGAATGGCCGGCCCGCACCGTCGTCGACCTGCGCAGTCCCCGGGAATACGCGACCCGGGGGCATCCGCTGCGGTCGCAGAAAACTGTCGTGCACCAGATCTCGCTGCTGTCCGATGCCGAGGTCGCAGCGCCGAACCAGGGTGCCCGGCTCGCCGACGTCTACCTCGGGATTCTGACCAACGCGGGGGAGCGACTCGTGGACGTCCTGCAGGTGGCAGCCACCGCCCCGGGCCCGGTGCTGCTGCACTGCGCCGCAGGCAAGGACCGCACCGGCGTCGCGGTGGCCTTGCTGTTGCGTACGGCCGGAGTCGAACCCGACGACATCGTCGCCGACTACGAAGCGACCAAGGAGCACATGGGCGCCGTCCTGACCCGAATCACCCGTTTCGCTCCCGAGCTGGGTCAGGCGCATCCCAACGACCGTGATCTCCGAGGTGCCGTCCCCGAGGCCATCGAGGGTGTCCTGGCCATCTGGGACGCCCACCCGGGTGGTGTGCGCGCGTGGCTACGGGCGCACGGTGCCACCGACGAGACGATCCGACTCTGGATCGCGCGCTTCGCCGGGTGACCGACGGACCGGGGCTCAACGCCCTTCGTTCCGCGCGCGTTCAGCGACCCGCCACGACTCTGATCCGATCGTCGTGCAGAGCATCGGTGATCTTGCTGCACCCGCCCTCGCGTCCGAGCAGTGTCCTGCCCAGCAGCACCAGCCCCCACGGGCCAATCACCCAGATCGGCCAGGGGTAGATCAGGCTGCCGGTTGCGAGCGAGACGATGCCCCAGATCGCGATGTTGATCCCACCGGCGGCGAGCCAGGCGAGCCACTCGATCCGCTGGTGCCCCGGGATGCGGCGACGCGAGGGGCGGGTCGTCGGTGCCCCGGGCCTGGCGGTGGCAACTGCCTGGGGTGCCGGCGGAAGATCACGCAACACCTGATGCGCCTGTTGCTGGGTGGTCGATCGATATACCTGTGCCACCCGCTGGTCGAACTCGCCGATGGTCAGTCGCCCGGCGGTGAGGTGCCGCCCGAGTTCACCAACGACCTGCTCGCGTTCGGAATCGGATATCCGGATGTTGTCCGCGTTCTGCATCGGACCCTCCTCAGCGATGACATTCCACTGTGGAATGTCGCTTATACCATGATCGATATGCCACAGTGGAATGTCAACCCCCGACTGCGCGAAGGACCGTGCCATGGCCGAACGCCCCCTCAACGCCACTGCGGCATCGCTCCTCGGATTCCTGCACGAGGGATCCAAGACGGGATGGGACCTGGTGGTGACCGCACAGGAACGCATCGGCAAATTCTGGTCGATCACGACCAGCCAGGTGTACCGGGAGCTGGCCGCGATGGAGCGTGCCGGGTTGATTGAGGCGGGGGAGCGAGGCGCCCGCGAGCGCAAGCCGTACACGCTCACCGAGGACGGTCGCCGGGCGTTCGCGGAGTGGATCGAGCGCGACCCCGGCCCGGAGAACATCCGTTATCCGATGCTGCTCACCGTCGCGTTCGGCGCGCACCTTCCGCCCGAGAGGTTGGCCGCGATGCTGCACTCGCACCGTGCAGCGCACGAGAGTCAGCTCGCCGAATACGAGCGTGAGGCCGCAGTGCACGGATCCAACCGATTTGCGCTGGCCACACTGGACTTCGGGATCGTGTACGAACGTGCGGTACTCGAGTGGTTCGATCGCGTCGGGAACCGTCTGGGACAGGGAAGTCGCTGACGGCCCCGTTGTTCGCCGGGTGCAGGTTTCGGAGAGTCAGCCGATCACGCCGTCTTCGGCAACGACAGCGGTCGGCAGATCCACCCGTCGTGGAGGGCCGGCTTCGTCGCAGATCACGGTGACGAAGGCCGGAAAGACTATTCGCCACGAGCCGCCCACGGGAGACAACGCGCTCGCGGCGAAATCGGCCCCTTCCTTCGGCAGCAACGTCACGGGTTCCTCCTGCAGCCATTGCGGCGTGGGAATCCGACGGTTCTGCTCCTCGGCGGGATCGACGATGAATCGCACGTCGTTGGCGGTACCGGTTCCGACGTTGCGGAGCCGGAACCGGTCGACGGGTCCGCGGATCCGCTGGACTTCGAACTGGACGTCCTGCGGCTGTGGGAATGCTCGCTGCGCGGCTTCGGTGATCCGGGTCAACGCGGTGACCTGCTCGAGCGCCGCGTCCAGCGCAGCCTCGGCCTCGCGCCTGGCCTGATCGGCGAGGGTTGCCTTCCGCCACGCTGCGGCAGTGGTGGCACCGAACAGCACCGCAGCCGCCGCGCTGACCCACGATGCGGTTCTCATGCGCGGAAACTTACCCGACCGCATATCGGGAAGGTTCGCTGGTGATGACTCCGCGAGCGGTGACGCGCCGGGCGATGGTCAAGGGTTGACGGAAAGGAACACGTAGGCAGCCAGCAGCACCAGGTGGACGCCACCTTGGAGTCGGGTGGCACGGCCGGGGACCACCGTCAGCATGCCCACCACCACGGTGATGGCGAGCAACACGACCTGGGTGGGACCGAGACCGAGCAGGAGTGGGCCGTCCAGCCAGATCGAGGCGACTGCAATGGCGGGGATGGTCAACCCGATGTTGGCCATCGCCGATCCCAGGGCGAGATTCAAGCTGATCTGGATCCGGTTTCTCTGCGCCGCCCGCACCGCGGCGAGGGTTTCCGGCAGGAGTACGAGCAGTGCGATGACCACGCCGACGATGGATTATGGCAATCCGGCATCCGCGACCGCGTCCTCGATCGCTGGGGACTCGATCTTCGCCAATCCCACGACTGCGCACAGAGCCAGCACCAGTAGGGCGAGGCTCATGCCCGCCATCCTGCCCGTCGGGGGTGCGGCGTTCCGGTCGTCGACGCTCACAGGTTCGTCGGCGATGACGGGCCGGAAGAAGTGCCGATGCGGTCCGGTCTGGGTGATGACGAACATCCCGTACAGAACCAGCGACGCCACTGCCGCGAATATCAATTGAGCCGAGGAGAATTCGGGGCCCGGCCGGCTCGTCGTGAAGGTCGGCAGCACCAGGCTCAAGGTAGCCAGTGACGCCACGGTCGCCAGTGCCGCGCCGGTACCTTCGCATTGAACAGCGCGACCCGTACCTTCGTGAGCCGACGAACAGCGACAACCCCATGATGCCGTTGACGGTGAGCATCACCGCAGCAAATACCGTGTCGCGGGCAAGCGAGGCCGTCGCCGGGCCACCCGAGATCATCAACGTCACGATCAATCCGACCTCGATGACGGTGACCGCGACAGCGAGGATCAGCGATCCGAACGGTCGCCGACTCTGTGCGCAACCACCTCGGCGTGATGAACGGCAGCCAGCACCGCACCGACCAGCACCACCGCCACGACGAGCACCAGAACGGTGCCGATGTCTCGGCCCCACGTCAGGCCCAGCACCGCGACGGAGACCGGTGGTATCACCAGCGGCCACTCCGCAGTGACCGACCGCCACCCGAACACCATGATTAGGCCTTGCCAGCTCCATTCGCTCGGGTGGACCGCAATGCGGAACCCGCATCACCCATCCGCGGCGAGCCGGCGGCGAGTTGGGTCCGGGCCGACGGGGTTCGGGTGAGTGCGGCCCGCGTGGCGGCCTCGACCGTCATCACAATGAAATCGCGTCGGCGCGCGTCCCGGTCGCGACCACGCGGAAGAGGTGTCGAAAACAGCCGGTCTGCGGTCTGGAGAGCTACCCAGCCGTCGACGAGCGTGATCACGGTGATGAGCAGTTCCTGGGCGTCGCTCTCGGAAAGTTCGGGGACAGCTTCCCGTGCGCTGGCGACGATCGCCTGAGCGTGCTTCTGTCGCGATGCTTCCGCGACAGGTGCCTCGAGTTCGAGTCCCTCCCAGAACAGCAGACGGGTGAAGGTGGGGTGCTCGCGCTGGTAGTCGAATCGGCGACCGGCGTAGTCGGCGATGGCGGCGACCCCGTGACCGGACAGTTCGACAGCGGCCAGCGTGGTTGCGAGTTCATGTTCGAGGACCGCGCTGAAGAAGGCTTCCTTCTTGCCGAAGTACTGGTAAATGCGCTCTTTGTTCACGCCTGCTTTCTCGGCGATCCGATCGACACGAGCACCGGCCAGACCGAACGAACTGAATTCTGCAACTCCGGCCTCGATGAGAAGTCGCTTGGTTCGTTCGGTATCCCACGCCACGGCTGCATCCTACGACAACTCCAACTGTCTGGTTGCAATCCGCATGTCCAGCCCCTACGGTCGAACGGCAACTGAATAGTTGGGGTTACGAGAAGGGCTACTCAGGATGGAATCTCTTGCTCTCGCATCGACAGTGGTCGAACATCTCGCTCCGACGACCACGAAGCGCCGGCCTCCACGAACGGAACGTGCCGACGGGCGCCCTCGGGATCTCATGCCGCTGGGGGCCCCGTCCATCCACTTGCGGGTGGTCGTCACCTGGGTGTCCATCTTCCCGCTCGTCACGGTGGGCATGACCGTCATGACCTTGTCGGGCCCGATCACGGCCACCTGGCCGACCTGGCTGCGGGCTTTGTCGCTCACCGGTGTCGTCGTTCCGACCGCGGTGTATTTCGTCGTGCCGCGTGTGCTTGCCCTGTCCGTCCGGTGGACGATCTGGCGGCGCCGGCGCTCTGCCGCCGCAGAATCCAGTGAATATTGATGGGGTCGGCGTCGGAACAAGTAGTTCGGTGCAGATCATGTCAGAGGTGCGAGGTACGTTCTCGTTGCGACGAAAGAGGTCGCCACTCACACTCACGAATCCGAGGCGTTTCGGCTCGGGTGGATACGAGGTGCACCTGCGCCTCGTGTCTTGGGGAGTGGCGGCCTCTCTCGGTTTCGCCACCAGCTGCTCGTGGTGCTTGCGTGCCGAATCAGGCCGGCTCGGCGGCGATTCGCCCCGATTTCACCGCGGCGACCAGTGTTGCGTGGTCGGCTTCGGTCTGATCGGCGTAGCTGACGGCATACCGCCCGATCACCTCGTCCAGTTCCGTGTCGCCGGCGAAGTAACCGGCGAGCACCCGCGGATCGAGCGAGCGGGTATGTGCACGCGCGAGCAGGGCGCCGGCGAGCCGGCCGTAGTCGTCGAGATGGTCTTGCTCGAGACCGGTGGGATCGATGTCCCCTTTGAGATTTCGGAACTGCCGCACGATGTAGGGGAGGCCGTCGATCGTCGTCCAGCCCAGCAGGATGTCCGATTCCGCTTGCACCAGCCGGGCGCCGTGCACTATCCGCTTGCCCTCGTGTTTCGGCTCGTCGACCGGTAGGAACGCCGACAGTGCGGACGGCCGGGCCTGTTTCAGTTGAAGTACGAGCACCTCGTCCCGATTACCGTGCAGCAGGGCGATATAGCTGCGCAGACCGACGCTGCCGGTTCCGACGATCCGGAACGCGACGTCGGCCACGGCGAATCGGGCGATCAGGTTCCTGCGGGACTCGCGCAATGACTCGACATAGAGTTCCAGACCATCGGTCACGGCATCGGCGGTTGCGCGGTCGACGTGGGTGAGGACCGGCGGGTCGTCGATGAACCGTCGCCGGCGGATCCCGGTCTCGTGATCTTCGAGGTGGGCGGTCCACTTCGCCGCCACCTTCTCGCTGGTATTGCGTCGCGCTTTCTGCGCGGCCTTGTCGAAGTCGTCGAGCAGGGCGTCGGCCTTGGCCCGCTCGAGCACCGACTTGTCCGGCAGTGCATTCCAGGACTGAAGGAATGGCAGTTCGGCGAGATCGCGGATGGTGCGCCGATACGATTTGACGGCATCTTCGGCGGCCTCGATGCAACCGTTCTCGGACACACCGCCTTCACGTCCGGCGAGGACCAGACTCGCGGCGAGGCGTTTGAGATCCCACTCCCACGGGCCGGGGAGGGTCTCGTCGAAATCGTTGATGTCCATGACGATCTGACCGTCCGGTGTCCCGTACAGGCCGAAGTTGGCCGCATGGGCGTCACCGCACAACTGCGCTGTCAATCCGGTGACCGGAGAGGTGGCGAGGTCGGCCGCCATCAGGCCGGCGGCGCCGCGGAAGAACGCGAACGGGGAGGCGATCATTCGACCGATTCGCAGCGGAATCAGATGCGCCAGCCTCCCCTGGTTACTGGCCTCGACGAAATCGAGCACATCCGGCCGTCCAGCGCCGACCGCGGTGCTCCCGTGCGCACTCGACGGCACGGTGGCCTGCAACGCGTCGCCACGCGCGAAGACGTCGTCCGCCTCGATCTGGGTTCGCAGGTCGACGGTTCGCGCTCGATTCTTCGTCACCTCGGCGACACTATCCCAGGTCCTCGAGGCTTTCCGCTCGTCGGCGCCAACCCATCGCGCGCGATGGGATCGGCCAGCTGGTGGTGCTGCGCGACGACGGCGGGCCGGTCCGCCTGAGGTCGGCCCTGGCAGTTCAGAACGCGCGAATGACGCCGGTGACCTGCGAAGGATGGGCCTCGCGAGTCGGTTCGCTCATGCTGCCGGATCGCCTGGACGGGTCCCCGTGTTCGCCACACGACATTGTGGCGACAGAGTGGTTATGCTTCGGTTTCCGGTGGTCGGCAGCATCCGGCGCCGGAGACACGTTCCGGCGGCATGCCGTGCCGCCGGGCCTTCCTTAACGGAGGAACGCCATGTCCGCTGAATCCGTCGCCGCCACGCCCGACTCTGCCGGCGGCCACATCCGATTGACCTCACACAGCGGCGGTGTCGGGGCCTTGCCGATCCGCTGGGGAGCACCCACGGCGTCCGAGCGCGGACCGGTGGTCGGCACCACCACCAACCGCGCCCACCGCAACGTGATCGGAACGCACAGCGGCTCGTACAGCATCTACCGGGCACTGGCGGTGGCGTCGGGCGCGCTGTCGCGCCATCACAAGGCCGACCTCACCAACACCGCCCCCACGAACATCATCGGCCCGTACCCGCAGTGGAGCGAGCCCGGCAAGATCGTGAGCCTGGACCCGTGGGGTGCCACGGTGGCCGAGGTCTTCGCCGCCGAGTTGGCGGCCGGTCACGACATCCGCCCCAGCATCGCAGTCACCAAGGCGCACGTGATCCTGCCGGAGGTCATGGAGGCCATCCAGAAGGGTCGCCTGTACCCGGACGGCCGCTTCCTGCTGCCCAGCGGTGCTGCGCTGGTCACCAAGGCGGCCATCGAGCCCGTCTGGCACCTGCCGGGTGTGGCGGAGCGCTTTCACTGCAGCGAGACGGATCTGCGCCGCGTGCTGTTCGAGGAGACCGGCGGCATGTACCCCGAACTCGTGACGCGCTCGGACCTCGAGGTGTTCCTGCCCCCGATCGGGGGTCAGACCGTGTACATCTTCGGCGACGCTCGTGATCTTGCCGATCCTGGCGTGGAGCTCACCGCACGCGTACACGACGAGTGCAACGGCTCGGACGTCTTCGGCTCCGACATCTGTACCTGCCGCCCGTACCTCACGCACGCGATCGAGGAGTGCATCCAGGGTGCGCAGCGCGGTGGCGTGGGCTTGGTGGCGTACTCCCGCAAGGAGGGCCGTGCGCTCGGCGAGGTGACCAAGTTCCTGGTCTACAACGCGCGCAAGCGCCAAGTGGGCGGCGACACGGCCGATCAGTACTTCGCCCGCACCGAATGCGTGGCCGGCGTGCAGGACATGCGCTTCCAGGAAATGATGCCCGACGTGCTGCACTGGCTGGGCGTCAGAAAGATCCACCGTCTGGTGTCGATGAGCAACATGAAGTACGACGCCATCACCGGCTCGGGTATCGAGGTCGTGGAGCGGGTGGACCTCCCCGCGGGTCTGATCCCGGCCGACGCGCGAGTGGAGATCGATGCCAAGATGGCCGCCGGTTACTTCACCCCGGGGGCGGTGCCGGACGCTGACGAATTGGCGAAGGTCAAGGGCCGGGAGCTGGACGGATGAGCGTGATCGGCGTCGGTCCTGCCCTGGATACCGGGCGGGCCGAGGGCGCGGTCGCGGCTCTGCGTACCACGTCGGCCGTGCGGGAGCGCGCGCGACAGCTGCTGTCCCGTGCCCGCGAGGGCGATTCACTCTGGTTCGACGTCGACGACGACGCGTTGCAGACGACCGCTGCCGAGGTCGCCGACGTCACGCGTGCCCGCTATCCAGACCTGAAGATCCCGTACCACAGCCGCTGGCGCCATTTCGAAGCCGGCGGCGTCGACCGTAAAGCCGAGCTGGATGCACGGCTGACCGCGCTGGATGGACCGGGCCGCGCCCGCGCCATGATCGACCTGGCCGTGGTCAGCGTGCTGCTCGATGCAGGAGCCGGACCAGACTGGCACTACCACGAGGTTGCCGGCGGGCAGCGCTTCGCCCGTTCCGAGGGGCTGGGCGTCGCGAGCTGGCACGCGTTCCTGGGCGGCCTGTTCTCGAGCGACGCGGCGTACCCGCTGCAGGTCGATGCGGCAGGACTGCGTGGTCTGGACACGGACCGGTTGGCCGAGGTGTTCCAGGCCGGCCCGTCCAATCCGCTGGTAGGCCTCGACGGGCGCCTGCTGCTGCTGCGACGGCTGGGCGAGGCGCTCTCCGCACAGCCCGAGGTGTTCGGTCCGCAGGGTCGGCCGGGTGGCCTTTTCGACCTTCTGGCCGCCCCGCAGGGTGCGGCCCCGGCGACGGTCGCCGCCCACGACATCCTGTCGCAGCTCCTGACGTCGCTGTCGGGCATCTGGCCGGCGGGCAACGCCATCGGCGCGGAGCCGTTGGGCGACTGCTGGCGCCATGGCGCGGTGGCCGGTCCGGGCCTGACCCAGGGCTGGATGCCGTTTCACAAACTGTCGCAGTGGCTGAGCTATTCGTTGCTCGAGCCCTTCCAGTGGGCCGGTGTCGAGGTGGTCGGGTTGGACGAGCTGACCGGCCTGCCCGAGTACCGGAACGGCGGTCTGCTTCTCGACACCGGCGTGCTCCGCCTGCACGATCCGGCGTGGGCTGCGCAAAGTTGGACGGCGGGAGACGAATTGGTGGTCGAGTGGCGCGCGTTGACGGTAGCGCTCCTGGACGAGCTGGCCCCGCTGGTGCGCGCACGTCTGGGCGTGGATTCCCGAGCGATGCCGTTGGCCTGCGTCCTGGAGGGCGGCACCTGGGCGGCGGGCCGTGCGCTGGCACAGCGCTCGCGTGGTGGGCTGCCGCCGCTGAACGTCGTCAGCGACGGCACGGTCTTCTAGAACGAAACGAGGACGAATACATGGGCACGGTACACGTGATCGACCACCCGCTGGTGCAGCACAAGCTCACGATGATGCGCCGTAAGGATGCTTCCACCAACAGCTTTCGACGATTGGCAAACGAGATCTCCGCGTTGATGACGTACGAGGTCCTCCGCGACATTCCGATGCAGGAGATCGACGTCGAGACACCGCTGGAATTCACGACCGGCAAGGTCATCGACGGCAAGAAGCTGGTCTTCGTCTCCATCCTGCGCGCGGGTACCGGCATCCTCGACGGCATGCTGACAATTGTGCCGGGTGCGCGCGTCGGCCATATCGGTCTCTACCGCGATCCCAAAACCCTCGGAGCCGTGGAGTACTACTTCAAGATGCCCGGCGATCTGCTGGAGCGCGACGTGGTGGTGATCGACCCGATGCTGGCCACCGGCAACTCCGCCGTCGCGGCGGTGGAGCGGCTGAAGGAATGCGGTCCCAAATCCATCAAGTTCGTCTGCCTGCTGACCTGCCCCGAAGGCGTTGCCGCCCTGCACAAGGCGCACCCCGACGTCCCGATCTACACCGCCGCCGTCGACCGCCAACTCGACGAGCACGGGTACATTCTGCCCGGCATCGGGGACGCCGGCGACCGACTCTTCGGCACCAAGTAGTAGACGCGGTCGTCACACGGGTCTGCGATTACGGGCCGGTGATTTCCGGCGCCTCGAGTTCGGTGCCCGGTTGCGTGGGGAACCGCAGCGCGAGTGCTGTCTTGATTTCGATGTGACGCAACAGGAAGGCGCGCTCGTCGAGCCGCTTGCGCCGCAGCCAGCCGGTGACTTCGTCGTTGCATTTACTGGCGTTGCACGAGCCGCAGGCCGGGGCGATGTTGTCGAGGGTGTAACGCCCGCCGCGGGACAGTGCCTGCACGCAGTCGCGTTGCAGCGGCTTGTCGGTCGCGCCGCAGTACGCGCAGCCGCCCCACGCCTCGGTGAGTGCACTCCACTGCTCGGCGGTGAGATCGTGCTCGACACTCTCCATCCGACGCTTGCGTTTACGCGCGCCCCTGGCCCTGCGACTCCGGTTGACCGCCATCGCCCCAGGGTAGGACGCGGGACGGGTCAGCCGGTGACAGGGGCACGCTCTGCTCGAAGTTGAACACGTTCTCCGGGTCGTAGGTGGCCTTCACCTCGCGCAGCCGCTCGCGGTGGGAGCCGTAGTACTCACGTTCCCAGTCCGCCGCGGCGGCGTTGGGCACGTTGACGTAGGCGCCGTCACCATAGGGGCGCAACGCGCGCCAGAAGTCGGCCGCCCAGCCCAGTGCCGTCGAGTTCAGGGCGGGGTCGTTCCAGGCGGCACCCGGCTCGCAGTAGAACAGTGCGTCGCGGTGAGGGAACGCGGTTCCGCCGGGCGGCGCATGCCGTACGGCCCCGCCGAAGCTCGTGCAGAAGAAATTGCTCGGCGGGCTGGGCGTGTTGCCCATGTAGTGGACGATCAGATCGATCGCCTCGTCGGGGAACGGCTGGGTGACGAACTGCGAGTAGAACTTCCAGAGGGCGACGTCATCCGGGCCCCTGTCGACGTCGCCGTACACGGTCGGCCAGGCGTCCTCCGTCACAGTCACGTCGGGGTCGCCGATCGTCAGCAGCGGGCGCAGTTGGTCCTCGAGTTCTCGCCATGAACCGCCGTACAGCAGCGCAGACAGCTCGACCGCGGTCGAATCCACCTCGAGCGCGCTGGTCAGCCGCTCGTCGGCGACCGGCGCGTCGCGCTGCCACGCGCGAAGTAGGGCGCCCAGCTCGCCGTGACCGGTCCACCTCGCGACCAGGAATGTGACGTTCGAGAGCTCGTGCAGCCTCAACGTGTAGGACGTCGCAATCCCGAAGTTGCCGCCGCCTCCACCACGGCACGCCCACAGCAGGTCGGAGTTACTGTGCTCGGTCGCCTCCACGACCTTCGCCGAGCGCGAGCCGTCGGCTACCACGACCTCCGCTGTGAGTAGGTTGTCGCAGGCCAAACCCATGCTTCGGGTCAGTAGCCCGAAGCCACCCCCGAGAATCACCCCACCGAGACCGACGCCGCCCTCCGAGCCGGTCGGAACGACGAAGCCGCGTTGCCCGAGCGCCGCGACCGTCTCCTTCTGCGTCAGCCCCGTCCCAACCGTCGCAGTGCGCGCCGTTTCGTCGATCACGATGCTCTTCATCCGACTGACGTCCACGACCAGCCCGCCGTCGATCGACGACCAGCCCTCGAGGCTGTGGCGACCGCTGCGGGCACGCAGGGCGATCCCCTCCGTGCGTGCCCAGCGGACCGCGTTGACCACGTCCTGTGTGTCGCAGCAGAACACGATGGCTTCGGGGTAGCGGGAATACAGGCGGTTCCAGCCGACCCGCGCCGCCTCGTAACCGGAGTCGCCCGCACGCACCACGTCACCGGTGAGCATGGTGGTCCCGGCAGTCAGGGGCTTGACCTGTCGGTCAGTGTGAGAAGACATCGGCGTCTCCTGGCTCGGTGTCCAGTACCTCGCGTTTGAATAGCAACAGGTAGCCGAAGTACAACCCGCCTGCGACGAGCAAGCCGACCGCAATGAGGATCGAGGTCAAAGCAGTCGAGGGCGAGACGATCACGAACAACACGACAGCCGACCACACCAGCGCGCTGATCGCGACCGGCAACTCGAAGCGCCCGAGATCGAACGCACCCGCCTTCCGATCCAGTCGTCTTCGCACCGCCAGATAGAGGACGATTATCGCGCCGTAGAGAACTGCCGAGATGACCGTCCCTACCGTGAGCAACTCCAGCAGGGCGCCACCCGGCAGCACGGCCATGAGGACGACCCCCACGACGACGATCAGGATGGTCGCCGGAATGGGTGTCTGCGTGCGCGGATTGACCCGACGCATCAGCCGGTGAGCAGGGAAACGTGCGTCGCGCGACATCGCGAACACCATCCGCGAGCAGGTGGCCAGGGTCACCATCCCGGCGCCGAAGAATGCGAACGCGATCGCGACCAGCAGCGACCTCTCCATCACCGGACCCAGCTGATCGCGCAGGATCGCCGCCACCGGCGTGTCGCTGTCGCTCACCCGGGGGATATCTTTGATCGCGATCGTGAGCGCGATCAGGAACACCAGTCCCAGCACCGCCGCCGCCACGACCGATCCCACGATCGCGCGCGGGACGCTGCGAAACGGATCCTTGGCCTCCTCAGCCATATTCGCCGCGGAGTCGAAGCCGACGAGTGTGGCGAGCCCCATGATCATCGCAGCCATCAACCCGCCGCCGACAGCGAAATAGTTGGGGGCGCCCTCGGTGATACCGCGCGAGGTGAGGTTGCCGACCGAGCCCTCGCCCGAGATCGCCACAGCGACGAAGAGCCCGATCGCCAGCACCACCACGATCACCAGTTCGAGCCCCACCGCGCCCGACGTGATCAAGCCGACGAGGCGCGTGGAGAACACGACGAGCACCGCCTGAACAAGGACCACGACGAGCGTGATCACGCGCGCGGTGCCCTCGTCCGGCTGCATGCCGAACAGTGGCATGAGTGCGGAGCTTGCCATCGCATTGTCGACCGTCACCACGCCGAGCGCCAGGTAACAGAAGGTCAGCCAACCGAACAACCAGCCGACTTTCGGGTTGGCCAGCCGCGAGGCCCATTGGTAGGAGGAGCCGCTGAGTGGGATGCGGGCCGCGAATTGGGCGATCACCAGCGCAACGAGGGTCTGCCCCAACGCCACGATGACCCAGAGCCAGATCCCCACCGGCCCGGCGTCTCGCAGTACGTCGTCGTAGGTGCCGAAGATCCCGACCGCCACCGAGATGAATGCGAACGAGACAGCGAACACCTGAAAGGAGCCCAGAGTTCGCTTCAGCTCCGGTTTGTAGCCGCAGTCTTCACATTCTTGATCGGCGATCTGTGCGCCCATCACGTTTTCTGCCGTCATCTCGGCCGCCTCACGTTCACTCGGGAACTGCGGAGAAGTCGATTCGCTTGAAACGACCCGTCACAACGAGACCCGTTCCACGATCAGAGCGAGACCGGTCTGTTTCATCCTCCACCTCATGGATTCGGATGTCATCGATGGTTCGTCTCTCTAAATACTCCGAGATGCGGCAGGCACACGTCATCGCACACGTCTCGGCCGCCGGCGCGAATGGCACCGGCGGCCGCGAGACTCTGCTGGAGACCGAGCGTGAGTCGGCCTCGAACGTATGTCAGATCCAGGGCATGTCCGGATCGAGCGAGTGGGAGATCACCCCGTCGTCGGGCTCGAGGGGGTAGTTGACCTGGTGGATGGTGGCGGCCTGCTGGGAGTTCACGGAAGCGGCGGCGGGTCCGTAGAGGGATGTGCCGCCGGGCTCGACCAGGGTGGTGCCGGGCTCGACGAGGGTCACCTGCGGGGGTACGTCCTCGTCGGGGGCGTCGCAGGAAACCATGGGCCATGCGTTTGCGCAGCCGATACGGTCCCTGACGTCGACCTTGTAGGGGGAGAGTCCGGACTCGGGGGAGGCGACTTGCGGGAACGTCGACTGCGCGGGTGCGGCGACGGCAGTCGCGCTCTGGGCCATGAACATTCCCAGTCCGAGGGCGGCGCCCGTTGCGGCTACGGCGGCGATGCGTGTCTTCGTCGAGTTCATTGCGTTGCTCCTGAGTGTGGTGTGTGAATTTCCGCGTCCCTTGTGGACGAACACCAGTCTTCGCCGGAACGGGGGGCCGGCAACGCCCCCTGAAGGGGTGGGCGGCCATCCATCCAGGGGTGGATCTCTGCACCCCGGGGTGTGTTCCGAATGCATGAAGAGGCAGTGGCCTGCCGTGGTTGGGAGGTCAGAGATAGAGGTCGACGAGGGTACTGATCACCGACCAGTGCGTGGTTCGTGCCCGCACGGTTCTCAACTCGGGGTAGACGGTGCGGAACGTGCGCGCGAGGGCGACGCTGAGTCCGCCGGTGATGTCGGGGAGCCCCAATCGAGTTTCGGTTGCGAGGATGCCGTCGAGGGGCGGGTAGTCGGACAGTCGCTCGACGATCGGGTCTACCCGGAGGCCGGGGCCGAGCTCGCGGAACAATCCGATGTTCTCCTGTAACCCTCGGGTGATCGGCAGGTCGGTGGGTTCGACGACGTGCCGGTGCTGGGCTGCCGCGCTCTCCTGTGCGACGAGGATCAGGTCGTAGAGTTTCGCGGTGACGACGTCGTCGAACCGGTGAAAATCGTCTCTGACGACGCCGAGGCTGGCGACGTCCCGGAAGATGTCCGCGAACTGGTCGAACGTCATCAGCGTCCCGTGGCTTCCGGCCTCCGCACGTTCCATGAGGTGATCATCCCCCGGGATGCGGTCACAATTCCGACGAACCGCGCGCACAGGGCGCTCGGTCGGAAACGACGGGCGGGACGGAGGATCTCCAGGCCGTCTCGGTGCGGCGGAGGATACTTGAATCTCATTGTCCGGCATGACGTCCTGCGTCCCCTCCGACCACGCCAAGCCACCCGGAAAGGCAACCTGTGAACACCACCATCGGCACCGGATCCGACCACGTCCGCCCCTACCTGCACTTTCTCGTCGCCGTCGAGGAACCCAGGAACTTCGGCATCCGGTGGTCCTGCCCGAGCTGACCGTCATCGAACGCGTCCGCGCCAGCGCGGAAGCCACGCTCACCGATCGGCGCCCTCACCCCCGAGGCCTTCCGAGAGGTAGTCCAGCGCCCTCGTGAACCTGGACGCCTGATCACACTGCCGAACCAGCAACTGGTGGCCGGCCTCAGCCACCGCCGATGTATCGCTTCACGATCCGCCCTCGCAGTCCGGTGACCACCTCGTAGTGAATGGTGCCGAGTGGGTCGACCCAGTCCTGTGCGACGGGTTCGCCGCGTCGGCCGTTGCCGAAGAACACGGCGTGGTCGCCTTCCCGGACGCCGCCGCCGTCCGGGCCGAGGTCCACGACCACCTGGGCCATGCACACCCGGCCGATTCCCGGCCGTCGGACGCCACCGAGCAGCACGTCGAAGTTCCCGCCGAAAGCGCGCGGGATTCCGTCGGCGTAGCCGGCGGGCAGCAGGGCAACGACGGTGTCGCGCGGGGCGATCCAGCCGTGCCCGTAGGACACTCCCTCGCCGGCCGCGACCTCCTTGACCAACGCGACCCGCGTCCGGACCGTCATCGCCGGGATCAGCCCGAAGGTCCCCAGTTCGGGATCGGTGTCAGCCCGTAGACGGCGATTCCCGGTCGGACCAGATCGAAATGCAGGTCTGGTCGGTGAGGGTGGCCGCCGAGTTCGCCAGGTGCACGACTTCCGGTTCGAGTCCGCGCGCCTGCGCCGTCGCAATCGCGTCGAGGAATCGCACCCCGGCGGAGGCTAGGCGGCCGGTGTGTGAGCGGTGTAGCCGTGGGCGGCAGCGACTTCGGCGGACAGCAGTTGTCCGTCGTGGGTGGACAGGCCGTCGGCGAGTCCGGGGACGGTCGCGGTGGCCTCTTTCCAGCCCTTGTCGGCGAGGGCGGCGACGTAGGGGAGGGTGGCGTTGGTGAGGGCGTAGGTGGAGGTGCGGGGGACGGCGCCGGGCATGTTGGCGACGCAGTAGAAGACGGAGTCGTGGACCTGGTAGGTGGGTTCGGCGTGGGTGGTGGGACGTGAGTCCTCGAAGCAGCCGCCCTGGTCGATGGCGATGTCGACGAGGACCGAGCCGGGCTTCATCCGCGAGACGAGGTTGTTGGAGACGAGGGTGGGGGCCTTGGCGCCGGGGACGAGGACGGCGCCGATGACCAGGTCGGCGCCCTCGACGGCCTGTTCGAGTTCGAGGCTGTTGGAGGTGATGGTCTTGACCTGGCCGTGGTAGAGGGCGTCGATGTCGCGGAGGCGGGCGATGGACAGGTCGAGGACGGTGACGTCGGCATGCATGCCGTGGGCGATGGCGGTGGCGTTGCGGCCGGAGACGCCGGCGCCGATGACGACGACCTTGGCCGGGCGCACGCCGGGGACGCCGCCCATCAGGACGCCGCGGCCGCCGCCCTGGCGCATGAGGTGGTAGGCGCCGGCCTGTGGGGCGAGTCGTCCGGCGACCTCGCTCATCGGGGCGAGTAGGGGGAGGGAGCCGTCGGTGCCGATGACGGTTTCGTAGGCGATGGCGGTGGTCTTGGACGCGAGCAGGGCGTCGGTGCAGTCCTTGGAGGCGGCGAGGTGCAGGTAGGTGAAGAGCACCTGGTCCTGGCGCAGGCGGGTGTATTCCTCGGCGATGGGTTCTTTGACCTTCAGGAGCAGGTCGGCGGTGTCCCATACCTGGTCGGCGGCCTGGAGGATGTGGGCGCCTGCGGCTTTGAAGTCCTCATCCGCGAAGGAGGAGCCGATGCCGGCTTCGGCTTCGATGATCACCTCGTGGCCGCGTTCGGTGAGTTCGTGGACACCGGCGGGGGTGATGGCCACCCGGTATTCGTGGTTCTTGATTTCGCGGGGGATACCGATCTTCACGGGTAAAGCTCCTGAGCCTGTGGGTGTTTGTTGTGCGCGACGGGCGTCGCGGCGATCGGTGAATGTGAGGCGCATCACTTGATCGCGGAACCAAGTATGAATATTAGCCAATTCAGTGCCAAGAGAACTGCAGATAATTCTGTTTGAGAACGTGACGGCTAGTTAAGATTCAGTTCGGGGAGTGGATGAAGCCCCGGAACCGAAGCATGTTCAGGAGTCGAGCGGTCAGCCGAGCCGCCACCCCAGCCTGCCCAACCGCCGGGGAAAGGGGCGGGAGGACATCCGAGTCGCATCGATGCGGCGAGGGCTGCAATGACCGACGAGCACCTGTACATCCGGGCGCTGTACCACTCACGTTCGCGAGGCCGTCGAGCACTCGCCCTGTCCAGGCCGCGGACCTGACAGCGTGTCCTGCGTGGTCGCCGCATGGGTTGTGCCGGACCGCGAACAGCGAGTACAGCGAATGATATGACGTCGACGAAGGGGACGCGGTGGTTGCCGTTGGCCGCCGTCGCGGTGCTCGTCGTCGTGCTCGCGGCGAGCGGGATTATTCCCGTCTGGCCGGGACTGCTGCACCTGGTTGCGCTGCCGCCGCTGGATCAGTTCGCGGACCTGCGACTTCTGCTGGTACGTACCGCCTCGTGGCCCCAGTTCCTGATGTTGCTGGCCGTGGTGTCGGCCGTGCGGGTCATCCTGATGGCCTGGCTTCTCGGTGGACTCGATGCCCGACGCCTCCGCTTCGCCGCAGTGTTCTATGCGGTGGCGTTCGGCCCCGTCCTCTTGGCGACGCTCGGTGACGCAACCGCCTACGCGACGCTGTACTCGCGGGCGTTTTGGCCGGCGGTGGCGCTGGTCGGGCTGCTGGTCCTGATACTCGGCTCGGTCCCGTGGCAGGGCGGGGTCACCCTACGCGGTGCGATGGCGCGGGCGTGGCGTCGCGGCCTGCGGATCGAGGTGATGGTGCCGTACTGTGCGGCGGTCCTCGCGCTGGGCGCTCTGGCCGACCGGGCCCCGGCCCTCACTGTGCTGCTCGTGCCGGCCTCGGCTGCGGCGACAGGGCTGACAGTGTGGGCGATGGACCGTGCGCCACTCACCCGGCCCGTTACCGCATTCGTCGCCGTCCTCGTCGCGGTGACGGTGGCGTCGGTGGTCTTCGTTCAGACACGACGCTATGACGATCCGGAACCCGGGTCACGACAGGCCGGTTCGCTGTTCATCATGTCCGGAATCAATTCGCGTTCGGGGCAGGGGAGCATCCACCGGGCGGACGTGCACCGGCTGGGTTACGAATGCGATCAGGTCTATTACTTCTCCTACGCCGGCCCTGGCGACGGGCAGCCTCAGCGCGACTCGACGTGTCCGATCAGATCGGGGGCCCCGTACGAACCTGCCGACACCCAGCGCCCCGTCGAGGAACAGGTCGCGTTGTTTGCCGAACAGACCGAGAACCTGCAGCGGCCGTTGATCGTTGCCGCACATTCCCATGCCGCCTGGATCGCGTGGGAGGCGGTTGCCACGGGTCGGGCGCGGGTCGACGTGCTGGTGCTGGTGGGTATCTTTCCGGAAACACCGCTCGGCTTTCCGCCTCCGGACGTCGACCGACGGGGCAGGGTGTTCGGCGACCTGTTGCGGTGGGCGGCGCCCGCGACCGACATCGCCTTCTTCCACTTCGACCCCGATACGCCCGCGGCGCGGCAACTGCTCGGCACCGCGGGCAGTGCACAGGCCATTCTCGGCGAGCCGCTGCCCGGGGAGGTGCGTGTTCTGAGTATCACCTCGGCTGCCGATCTTCCACTGATGCCGCACGGCTGGCGGCTGGACGTCGAACGCAATGGCTGCCCGGTCCGCGCCGCACACTCATCGCTGCCGACATCGGCTGCGTTCGACGACGAGGTGATCCGGTTCCTGGACCACCGGGATTCTCCACCGTGTCCGATGTGGCGGGACTGGGGTGCGGTCGTGATGCGGGCGTTCGGGGTACCGCCGAGCGTGAGCTGACCGGCACCGTGGCGAACCAGCTGTCTGATCGACGACACACAATTGTGTCGAAGCGGTCGGGGCGATTTCTCGGACGCCGGAGCGCGGCCCGGAGTTAAATGGAATGACACAGGCGTAAAGGATTTCGGCAGCGAGTAAGCCCAACTCAAGGTCCGCCGCCGCCCGCTCCGGTGTCGTCCCAACCGTGCGGGAGGCATAGCGTCGGGGTGCACGATGATCGAAGCAGTGACAGGGCTCCTTGCGAGGAGAACCGAGCCCGCCGATGCCCGCCCCGACCCGCCCGAACACATCGATTACGACGAACGTGTCCGCGGTGTCCGACTCGGACGACTTCTTGCGGTGGCGGCCCTGACACCAGCCCAGGCTGCGCTACTCGTCGCGGATGCGCTCGATCAGCTCGAACCGGCGCGCAGCGAAGGGCCCTACCCACTCCACCTCCGGGACGTGACGGTGTCCGAAAGTGGACAGCTCACGATCGGGTGCACGGGCAGTGCGTCACGGCACGACATCAGCGAGGCGGTGGCCGAGCTCGTCCGGCGTATCGCGACGAACTGTCGCGGTTCGGCATTGGCCGACCGGTTGCACGAATCGCTCGCCGAAACAACAGATCTGGATGTGTTGGGGCAACGGGTTCGTCAGGCGATCGCACCCGACGTCGACCCGGCACAGGAGAGCAGGAAGCGCTGCCAACTCGCCGGGCTCGTCGCCGCGACGATGGGACGGCCGCGTACTGACAGTCGAGTCGTGGGGGAGCGGACGGAAGTACAGGACTGGCCGTATGTTGCGGAGGGATCCACCCTCGCACCGTCAGGCTGGTTCCCGCCGGTCCGGAATCCGTGGCATCGCAAAAGGAGACGACCGTCGCGGCGGCAGGGAGCGCTCGGTCTGATCGCGATCCTGATACTCGTCGCTGCGGCGTTGATGGCTCCACGGGTGTGGTCCGAGCTGCGCCGGGGGTGGGACGCCGTCCTGAATCCCGTGAATCCCGCGGAGCAGAATCAGATTCGGCCCGTGTCGCCGCCTCCACCGGAACCCCCGGCTGATCAGGCCGCGCCGGCGACGACCGATGTCGGCCGGGCGCCGTCGTCCGTCGACGTCGGTGCCCCCGGGAGCGCGGGCCCGATCACGCTCGTCACGGCCACGCGCGCCAACGGTGAGTGTCGCCCGGGGCAAGTGTGCGCGATCCGGGTCGACGTTCACCTGGATCCGGCGGCAGCTGTCGGCGCCGTGACCTGGCGGGTGAACGTGTACGACCGCTGTTCCGGCGAGGTGCGGACGGGGAGTGACGTGTCGCTGCCCGTTCAGCCCGGGTCGCAGCAGGTGTACGGCATCGTCCGGACCGATCTGCCGCCGGGCGCCGCGCTCGCCGTCGGGGCCGTCACCAGCGCCCCGGCGACGGCCGCGTCCGAGCCGCTGCTGGTGCCCGCCGAAAACGCTCGCTGCTGAGCGCCGGGGGAGGGGTGGGATGCACGACGACAAGCATGATGACAAGCACGAATCCGACCCGTGGATCGTCGGTGCGGCGATCGTTCTCGTCGTGCTCGGCCTTCTGAATTTGCTCTCGACAGGGAAGACAGCAGACGCTGTTCGCCACACGCTCTTCGCCGTTGCCGGTCTCGGCATCATGTATGTGGTGTCCCGCCTGCGGATGAGTGATCTCCGCGCCTTCGGCTGGGCAGTGTTCACCGTGGCCACCGTGTTGCTGGCGGTCGTGCCGCTTGCGGGGGTCGCGACCAAGGGTGCTCAACGCTGGCTGGACTTCGGCGTATTCACCGTCCAGCCGTCCGAACTGGCCAAGCTCGCCCTGGTTCTCGTGCCCGCGAGCATGCTCGCCGGTGGGTTCACGCCGGCACGATTCGTCGCGACCTTGGCGATCGGGGGCGTACCCATTGCACTCGTCGCACTCCAACCCGACCTGTCGACTGCCGTCGTCCTCGTTGCGACGGCGGGATTCATGCTCATCCTCGCCCGCGTCCCGCTGCTGCCTTTGGTTCCGCTGTTCGTGCTGGGTCTCGCGTCGTTTCCGCTGGCCGTGCTCTTCCTCCGCCCCTACCAACTCGAACGGGTCCACGTGTTCTTGTCGAGCAACGCCGACCCCGCCGGCGCGGGATGGGCCGAGTTGCAAGCGAACATCGCGATCGGCAGCGGTGGCCTGTGGGGGCTGGCGCGCGACCCGATGTACGCGGTGCGGGCCGAGTATCTTCCCGAATCGGAGCACGATCTCGCGTTCGCCAGCCTGGTGTACGGGTGGGGTTTGACCGCCGGCTTGGCTGTCGTGGTGGCAACGTCGGTCATCGTGTGGCGGGCTGCACTCTCCGCGCGCACGGCGCGCACTCGCGAGGCCGCACTCGTTGCGGCCGGAATCGGCGCGTTGTTCGGCATCCACGCGCTGGTGTCGATCGGTCAGAGTCTGTCGCTTCTGCCCCATACCGGCATGCCGATTCCCCTCTTCAGCTACGGGGGCACCGCCGCCATCGTCGGTTTCGTCGCCATCGGACTGGTGCTCGCGGTGCGCCGAGACGGCGTCGCGCGACCGCTGTGGACCCCGGATCCCCGACGGCGACGCCGCCCGCGCGGAATGTCGGCGGGCACCCTGACGATGACCGCGGCACTCGTCGCGATGTCGGTGTTCGCCTGGCAGGTGCAGCACGACCGGGGTGCGGAATTCCGGGCGATGAGCGACCAGCAGATGATGCGGTGCATCCGCCTGCCCGCAGAGCGCGGACTGATCCTCGACCGCAACGGAATTCCGCTCGCGGTCAATGTCGCCGAGTACGCCGTGGCGGTGGTCGCTCGGATGTTCGAGGAGAACGACGACGACACCCGCAGCCGGTTGGCCGCTCTGCTCGCCACGTCTCCCGACGAGTTGGCGGACCTGATCGAGGCCGGTGGCGAGGGGGAGTCTCAGGTGGCGGTAGGCAGAGTCGCGCCCGACCAGGCTCGCCGCATCGTGGATGCGCGACTTCCCGGTGTGCTCGTGGTGCCGTCCGGCCGCAGACAGTATCCGTACGGTGCCGTGCTCGCCTCCGTCCTCGGGCATGTCGGAGTCGCCGACGCAGACGACATGGAACGCTGGCCGCATCTCGCGCTCGGGTCCCGGGTCGGCAAGGCGGGACTCGAAAAGCAGTACGACGCTCTGCTCCGCGGCAGCGACGGCAAACAGTGCGTGTACGTCGATCCGTCCGGGCATCCGGTAGCGGCCGGCGAACGCGTGGACCCGGTGCGAGGCCATGATCTGCGCCTGCACCTCGACATCGGGGTGCAGAACCTGGCGACCGACGCACTTGTGGAGGCGATGCGAACCAGCAAGGGCGACCTCGGTGCCGCCGTCGTGATGGACGCGCGGACCGGAGCCGTGCTGGCCCTCGCCAGCGTCCCGGGCGCCGACAACAACGTCTACGGACCTCCGGCCGACCTCGTCGCCCTCGCGGCGCAGAGTCAGACCCCGGGGCCGAGCCCGTTGGTCAACAACGCCACCCAGACCGCGGTCCCGCCCGGCTCCACCTTCAAGATCGTCGTCGCGGCGGCGAATACCCAATACCCGGTGCTGTCGCCGGACACGGTGGTCGACACGGGCGCGGCCTACACCTACGGCGGCCACACCTTCCGGAACTGGCAACCGATGGGCCCGCACAATCTGCTCCAGGCGATCCAGTGGTCCGACAATGTCTACTTCTACAAGCTCGGTGAACTCCTGGGCCCGGAGAAGATGGCGGACGTCGCGGGGCAACTGGGCGTCGGCCGACGTTCCGGGATCGACCTGCCCGGCGAGGCCGAGGGATTCCTCGGCACCCCGGAGAACGTCGGAAGCATCGGGGCCACCTGGTATCCCGGGTCGACCCTGTTGATGGGTATCGGGCAGGGCACCGTCAGCGCGACCCCGATTCAGGTGGCGCGCTGGACGTCGGGCATCGCCACAGGTGCGATGGTGACGCCTCAGCTCGCTGCGGCATACGGGTCGGAACTGACCCCCATCCCGACAGCGGAACCGCAGCGCCTACCGTTCGCAGACCTACTCGGTCCTGTCCGGGCAGGCATGCGAGCATCCGCGTCGGCCGGGACAGCCGGGCAACTCGCGGACCTCCCTGTACCGGCCGGCGCGAAGACCGGCACGGCGGAGGACCCGTCCGCGCCCGGCGAAGGACTCAACGCCTGGTTCTCCGCGGTCGCGCCTTTCGACGCCCCCCAGATCCAGGTGTCGGTGCTGATCCGCGGCGGTGGCTTCGGGTCGGCGACGGCGGGCCCCGTGGTCAAGAAACTTCTCGAACACTACTTTCCGCGACCACCCGTCCCGGCGCCGAATCGGTGATCAGCTGCTGTACGCGGCAACCACCTCAGGATGAACCAGACACGCCGTGGCGCCTTCGGCGACGCAGGTGAGCGGGCGTTCGGCCGTCTTCACCGGGAACCCGAAGGCCTCCTCGAGCAGCTGCGACAGGCCACGTAGCATCGCCCCGCCGCCGATGACGAGTAGCCCTTCCGACATCACGTCACCGATCGCCTGGGGAGGAAGGTCCTCGAGACACTCGGTCAGTGTCTGCACGATTCCGGTTGTGGTCGGACGCAACGCATCCACGATCTCCTCGGTCTCGAGTGTGACGAATCGCGCCCGCCCGGTAACGGCGTCGCGACCCTCCACGACGAGTGACTGCCCTTCGTCGGTCTCCGGTGCGCCCAGTTTCGCCCGCTCGGCGGTGAGTTCGCCGACCACGATCTTGTGCTCCGACCGCAAGTACTGGTATAGCGCGTTGGTCAGTTCGTCCCCCGCGAGTCGGCAACTGCGGTGAGAGAGAATACCACCGAAACAGATGGCGGTGATTTCCGAAGTGCCGCCGCCGATATCGACGACGAGGTGTGCGCGTGGTTCCATGGGGTTGATTCCGCAACCGAGCGCACCCGCCACCGGCTCCGGTATTAACCCCACCTTCCTCAAACCGGCTTCGTGGCCGACCTCGAGCAGGGCCCGACGCTCGAGCGGGGTGGCACCCGCGGGGACCGAGATGACTCCCTTGGGCCGCAGCCCGTATCGCCTTGCAGAGGAGACCCGTTTGATGACGGCCGTGACGAATGCCCGCGCCGACTCCAGGTCCACGATCACCCCGTCACGCAACGGTCGAACCGGCGTGATTCCGATAGGAGTGCGGCCGACGAGACTTCGCGCCTCCGTGCCGATTGCAAGAGCACGGTGCGGATCCTTCGTTCGAACGAGCATGAAGGACGGCTCGTTCAGTACGATGCCGTCGTCGGGAGTTCCGACGACAGTGTTGGCAGTTCCGAGATCGATACCAAGTCCACCCACGTCGGCCTCCATCGGGATTCCAGCGAGATGGATCTGATGTTACGCAGCGGCAGCGTCGTTCGGAAGACAATGCGTGACACCAAAGACGCCGGGACAACGTCAGGACGGCAGGGGGCTTTCCTCGGCGCGTCGTCGTGCCCGCTCCCACGGCCACGTCATCAGGGCCCACACAACGAGAATCAGTGTCGTTGCGCTCAGTAGGTACACCGGCCACGGACCCAGAACGTCCAGAAGGGTCGCGGTGGCGGGCTTTCTGTTGAGGAATCCGTAATTGGTTCCGGCGACACGGTTGAACGTGAAGGTAGCCGCCGCCCAGACGACCGTGACCAGGACCGTGAACCGGTAGCTGCGCCATCGGGGCCGCATCCTTCGGCCCCACGTCAGATAAATGGCCGCCCAGACCACGAGCAGGTGAATCGCCCAGAACGCGAGAAACTGGTAGTGGGGGAAGTCCGGACCGGTCAGAACAGGCGAGATCAACGCCTGGGTGCTCAGCACGAGTCCCCAGTAGTACGTGAGCGCGTAGGCCCACTGCGCCCGGGACCACAGCGCACAGGCCGCCGCGACGGTCGCGAGATCGGTCAGGCGCAGCGGTACCGAACCGCCGATGGTGGGCGGAAGCGAGAAATAGACCAGTGTCGCGCCGTAGATCGCGGCAGTCAACACCGCAAGGACGCGGCCGAGGCGTCGGGCCTGCGATTCGGTCTGGCAGCGTCCGCGCCAGACCAGAATCGCGGACCCCACGACGAACAGCGCGATCATGGCCCAGTAAGACGGGCCGTATGCCGTGAATTCCCTTTGCGAGGAAAACAATCTCGATCAGCTCCGTGGTCACACGAAGTCGAAAACCGGTGGGAGAACGCCGACCATCAACGCCGCCCACACGCCGAAGACGGGAAGGTAACGGGTCTGCCAGCGTTCGGTGGAGCTGAAACCGCGACGGCCGCGCAGGAACCCGAGGATGAGATGAGCCGACCAGGTCAGGTTGACGAGGAGGACCAGGTTCATTCCGAGTGCCGCCACCTTGTTCGGGGTGAAGCCGAATTCCGCGATTCGAGTGAGCATGGCGAACAGCATCAGCAGGTCGACCGCGAGGGCACTGACGACGAGGACGAGTTGGAGGCGGTCGAACAGGTCGGGTGGCAGGTAGGGGTCACGGGCGGAAATCGCGTACAACAGCAATCCCAGGACGACGACGAGAATGAGATCCATCAGGATCAACAGGTTTCGGTCGACGTCGACGACGCTGCCGGTCGTAGCGAATGCCGTGAGCAACACGAGCAGCATGAGCGTGGTCAGTGGGGTGAACACGCGGGTGAGGACTGGGGCGATGTTCTCGACTACATTCTGTTTCGCCTCCACGAGCCATGCTGCGACGATGACCGCGCCGGCCGTCCCGAACGGCAGCACCCAGTCCTCGATGAACCACTCGACAACCAGGCCGAGCGCGTCGAACGCACCGATCGTCAGGCCGATGAGGACGCCGCCGCCGAGGGCGACGAGGGTCAGGTAGACGACCCATTCGCCGGTGAATCGGATGAAGTCCATTCGCCGCCGATCCGATCGCCACTGACCCCCGACATACGCGAGGCCGACGGCGAACCACAGCGCGATCGGTGCGTGGATCGCCGCGATCACCTCGGTGGCACCGTTCGACGCGAACGGGAAGACGTTCAACAGAACCGCCGCCAGGGCGAACGGCACCAGCAGCACCGCGGCGAGCCGGGGCGTGACCTGTCGCTTCCAGGCGAAGTATCCGGCGAGGAACGGAAGAACGAACAGGCTGAGGTTGCGTGCGAGGTCCTGCTCGCCGAGTGTCGCCACGCCTGCCTTGACCGACAGCGCCGCGCCGACGGCGAGCCCGAGAACGACGAACAGCTCACGTGTGGGGCGAGTGCCGTCGCCATCCGACGCGGCCGGCATCAGAACGAGTTGCTTCCACAGCCGATCGGAGTGCTCGCGCGCGAACTCGCGGGAGATGTCGTCGACGTTGCCCATGCGTTTGACCGCGACCAGGAAGGCCTCGTCGGTCTGCAGTCCGGCGGCGGACAGATCCGAAATTTGATCGCGTAGATGGTCTTCCATCTCGTCGGTGTCGGCGGCGGATATCGCGTGACGGCGCTCGACGTAACCCCGCCACTGGCCGATCTGCGATTCGAGCTCCTTGTCGGTATCCATCACGACCATCCTTCGGCGGAGGCTGGGGGCAGTTGGACGGAGCGCCACACCTGGCTCAGAGCGTCCGCGACGACGTCCCATTGGGCGCGTCGTTCCGCGAGCATCTCCCGGCCCGCAGCGGTGATCGTGTAGTGCTTACGCCTTCGCCCGCTGTCGGAGGCTCCCCACGATGCCGACACGTATTCCAACCTTTCCAGGCGATGCAGAAGTGGGTACAACATTCCGTCGGTCCACTGAATCCGTCCGCCGGACAAGTCGTTCACTCGTTTCAAGATGGCATACCCGTAGGACTCGCCTTCCGCGAGAATTCCGAGCACGAGGGGAGTGGCCGAAGCCGCCACCAGATCTTTCTCGATATGCATAGAACCCCTATCCCTAGCTCTGCTAGTTATAAAAACTAGCAGATCGGATCGCGGGTGGTGCGCAGCTCGCGGAAGTCGAAAGCGACAACCTGGGGTTGACGCGCACGGTGCGTCAACCTAGAGTTGACGTATGGAGACTTCAGATCGCACGACCCCACCCATCCGACTCGACGAGCTCATCGACGCGATCAAGAAGGTGCACGCCGAAGCCCCGCTCGAGCAACTCACTGACGCGGTCCTCGCCGCGGAACACCTCGGTGAACTGGCCGACCATCTCATCGGCCACTTCGTCGACCAGGCCCGCCGCTCGGGGGCATCGTGGACCGAAATCGGCAAGAGCATGGGCGTCACGAAGCAGGCCGCGCAGAAGCGATTCGTCCCCAAGGATCCCGGGCAGGCCTCCGACCTCGACCCGAATCAGGGATTCAGCCGGTTCACTCCGCGCGCACGACAGGTGGTGGTGGTCGCGCAGAACGAGGCCAGGGCGGCACGCACCGCCGAGATCCTGCCCCAGCATCTCATCCTCGGACTCCTGGCCGATCCGGAAGGACTCGGCGCCCGAGCGATCTCCGCGCAGGGCGTGACACTGGATTCGGTCCGGCACGCCGCGACCGCGACGCTGCCCCCCGCCGTCGAGGAGGTGCCCGCGCTCATTCCCTTCGATGCCCAGTCACGCAAGGCGCTCGAACTGACGTTCCGTGAGGCACTACGTTTAGGGCACAACTACATCGGAACCGAGCACATCCTGCTGGCCTTGCTCGAGGTCGAGGACGGGGTCGGAGTGCTCACCGGACTGGGTGTCGACAAAGCTCGCGCCGAGGAGAACATCGCCGCCAACCTCGACGCCATCGTCGCCGCCCGCGAAAAGGAGTGACCTCGCAGGGTCTCCGTCGCCCACGCGGTGCTCAGGTGAAGGGCGTCCCGCCGGTGACGCCGAGCACTTCTCCGGTGACGTAGCTGGATTCGTTCGATGCGAGGAATACGTACGCGGGTGCCAGTTCGGCCGGCTGGCCGGGCCTGCCCAGAGGCACGTCGTCCCCGAACTGCCGATAACCGTCGGCGGGCATTGTCGCGGGGATCAGCGGCGTCCAGATGGGCCCCGGTGCAACGGCATTGACCCGGATTCCCCGCTTCGCCACATCGGCCGCCAAACCCTTGGTGAAATCGATGATCCCTGCCTTCGTGGTGGCGTAGTCGAGAAGCCCGGGAGACGGATTCATCCCCTGGATCGACGAGGTGTTCACGATCGTCGATCCAGGTTCCATGACCGCGACGGACTTCTTGCACAACCAGAACAGCGCGTAGAGGTTCGTGCGCAGGACACGGTCGAACTGCTCGGTGGTGATGTCGGCGATACCACCCGTCTGCACCATCTGAAAGGCCGCGTTGTTGACGAGTATGTCGAGACCGCCGAGTTCACGGACCGTCAGATCCACGAGCGCCTGACAGTGGTCCTCCGACGTGATGTCACCGGTCGCGACGACGCCTCGTCGTCCGGCCTCTTCCACCAGTCGCACAGTCTCCCGTGCGTCCGACTCCTCGGCCTCCAGGCAACTGACCACGACGTCGGCACCCTCGCGTGCAAACGCGATCGCCACCGCCCGTCCGATGCCCGAATCCGCGCCGGTGATCAGGGCGCGGCGACCGTCGAGGCGGCTGCTTCCCCGATAGGACTTCTCGCCGTGATCCGGGGCGGTCACCATGTCGGAGGTCAGTCCCGGGTGCGGTAACTCCGGTTGGTGTTCGCGATCGGGGGCGGGGTACTGCGTAGTGGGATCCTGCCGGACGTACTGGTCGGCCATTCTCGTACCCTTCTTCGTCTTCTGTCGAATCGGCAAGCCGGACTGATCACTTCGTCGAATCAGTGAAAGGCGCTTCCCGCGACGCTTACCCCTTCGAGAGGACCCGGAAACCGTCAGGGCAGGGGGCCGGCGTGCGATAGTGCGGTGTTCGTGCCTATGCCGTGAGCGTCTTTGCCGGGGGAGGCGCCGAACAGGCGGCGGTATTCGCGACTGAACTGTGAGGGGCTGTCGTAGCCGACACGATGCCCGACGCCCGCGACGTCACCGGGGTGGGCGACCAGCATCGAGCGGGCGTGTTGCAGTCGAATTCGTTTCTGAAACTGCAAGGGGCTCATGGCCGTGACTCCTCGAAAGTGCCGGTGAAACGCTGATGCACTCCCGTGGAGCCCACTGAAGAACGGTTTCCTGTCCGGCAAATATCGCCGCGGCACAGAGGTCACCGACTCCGCCCGCACCGCCTTCGTCGGCGGTCCGACCGACGCCGAGTTCGTGGTCATCGACGCCGTCGCCGCAATCGCCGACGACCTTGCGACCACTTCGGCAGCCGTTGCGCTGGCCTGGCCGCGTGCCCGGTCCGGGACCGTCGTGCCTATCCTCGGCGCCAGGCGCGTCGAGCACCTCACGGACAACATCGCCGGCCTGGAGGTGACCCTCAGCCCCGAACACCTCCGCACGCTCGACGAAGTCTCGGCGCCGACACTGAATTATCCGGCGCCGATGCACGGCGAGCAGCGGGCGATGCTCCAGTTCGCCGGCGCCACGGTGGACGGGGAATCGTCCACCGTGTATCCACCGCTGCTGCAGAGCGACGTCCGAATCCGGCCGGGTGAGGTACGGACAGCGAGGTCGACCCCTAGTTCGCCGGCAATATCCGCCGAACCGCGCGAATCGTGACGGCCGGGCTCGCCGGATGCCATACCTCGCGATCAGAGTAGGACCAGGCATAAGTAGGACTACCGTCGCAAATGCAGTCGAGTAGCCCCGGCGCGTCGAGTTCGTCGGCTGACCATTCGTACAGTTGCTGCAGCCGCGGCCCGATCAGGCCGTAGTCCAGCATCTCACCGACGTTGTGCTCAGCGGCGACATACGCCGCGACGTCGTCCCCGAGGGGATATCGGTCGGGGAGGACCCGAGAGAGGGACAGGAAGTTCCCGGTCATCGAGAGACGGGGATCTCCGAGAAGTGGGCCGGCCGGCGCGAGCCGCCCGAGCGCCAGACGCGGCGCCGCGACCAGGGCATGGGCATAGAGAACACGGAGCAGTACGACGTTGAGGAAGAAGCGCTCCGGACGGCTCTCCGTGCAGGCAAGGTCGCGGTGGTCCAGGTAGGCGGAGGCGATGCTCGCATTGTGGGCCCGGTACCACGTGCGTGCGGTCGGATCGCCAACGAACAGCATCCACAGATCGACGGTGTGCGAGGACGGCGTCCCGCCCATTCAGCCGCTCCGGGCGACAGCCTCGCAGCCGTCGCGCATCAGCCGCTCGTTGACCGCTCGCCACCACGGACTGCCGGGCGGCATCGCACCGAGCGGCGCCAGCACGCCGCGGCCGATCGGCCAGCGCATGAACGACAAAGCCGCCCGGCGGAACGGTAAGTGCCGGGGTGCGTTACCGATCGGACCGTGATAGGTACGGGCGATCAGCTCGAGTCGGACTGCAGGATCGTCACACACCGCATGGACCTGACTCCGCGCCCACTCTGCGGCGGAACGTCGAGAACTCACGCTCCCTATTGTCGGACCCGCCGGCGCTGGGCGGAAGTGTGCGATTTCTACTCGGCCGCGTCTGGCGTCGCACCCGGCGGATGCCACCGATGTATGTTTCGGGTGCAACAGCGGAGAAGTCCTGTGACTTGATACGACAGCGAATGCAGAAGAGCTACAACAGAGTTCCGTTCCCTCCCTCCGGCCATGGAGACACTCCTACGGACCGGTCGAACGCACACCGCTGGCACCGCACTGCTCATCGGATTCGGTGCAGGTCTCACGTAGGCCGCTCAGGTCGTCACGCCGCCCGCAGCGCCGTACGCTCCCTGACGACTCGGCAATCACCCGTGATCGGAGGGTGGTGGGCGGTAGGGGGAGTAGCGTGGTGGGTGTCGAGGGTTATTCGAATATGCGCGGTCATGCCATGTCGTCCTCGGCGCCCACACCGGCCCGCAGTCCAAGGGCCGAGAACTGGAGCGCCGCCATGGCGTCGAACCCGACTGATGTGTCGAATTTACTCGTGTCCGAGTCACCGAGCCCCGTGTCGGCGGTGGAATCGGCGGCGTCGTGCACGGCATGCCCACACAGCACGGATTCCCACGATGCGCTCGGGGTTCGGTTCTGTGCCGTGACCTCGGCGCGAAGCCTCGATCGTAAGTGCATCTGCGCCGGTGAACAGGTGAGTGGACAGCACTACTCCCGGTACTGAATCAGACGCTCGCCCACGGGCGGTCCGTTCGATTCGCCGACGGCGTTGCATGACGGCACTATTCTCATGCCACGTCGTACGTTCGAGTCGAAAGGACGCCCATGGCTCGTGTGCAGTTCCGGTCCCCGTCGACGGGACGCAATGTTCGCGCCGTGTTGTTCGATACCTTTGGCACCGTTGTCGACTGGCGCTCCGGTATCGCCGCCGCTGTCGCGGACTACGCGGCGCGCCATCAGCTCGAGGTGGACGCAGTTGCGTTCGCCGACCGGTGGCGTGCCCGTTACCAGCCCTCCATGGATGCCATCCTTTCCGGCACCCGCGAGTTCGTGACTCTCGATATCTTGCACCGCGAGAACCTCGACTTCGCGCTCCGCGAATCGGGCATCGACCCCTCGGATCACGATGCCGGAGAGCTCGACGAGCTCGCGCGCGCCTGGCATGTGCTCACCCCCTGGCCCGACAGCGTGCCAGGTCTCACGGCACTCAAGGCCGAGTACATCATCGGCCCGCTCTCGAACGGCAATACCTCACTTCTGCTCGACATGGCCAAGAACGCCGGAATCCCGTGGGACGTGATCATCGGCTCCGACATCAACCGAAAATATAAACCTGATCCCCAGGCTTACCTGCAAACGGCGCAGTTTCTCGGTCTTCATCCGGGCGAGGTCATGCTCGCCGCCGCCCACAACGACGACCTCGAAGCCGCGCACGCTGCGGGACTGGCCACTGCGTTCATTCTCCGGCCCGTCGAGCACGGACCGCACCAGACCGACGATCTCGCGCCAACAGGCAGCTGGGACATTTCGGCCACCGACATCACTCATCTCGCAGCGCAGCTCGGTGAGGGATCGACAGGGTTCAGGTGAAGTGGCGAACCTTCGGGTCGCATGCCTCACATCTGTCAGGTAATCCTTGACGCCGCGTTCCGCCTCTGTCAGGCTATACCTGACAGAAATGGGAGGTTGTCATGGAACTTGTCGAACGCGCCGTCAGCGCGGATATCAACGCCGCTGCTCGCGCGGTGATAACGGCGGCGGCCGCCGAAGCGAGCCGTCACGCTGACGAAATCATCGGCACCGGACCGCTGCCCGGTACGGCGGAGTGGGACGCCGAGCAGGGTACGGACATTCCCGAAAAGCGGACCCTGGCCTGGCATCTGCTGAGTCTTCGCATCCAGCTCGCCGCCGGGCTGGACGGCGTCGAAACCGTTCTCGGCCTGCGCTTTCAGGGAGCGACGTGGGCGACCATCGGGAAGGCCGCCGGGATGACCCGTCAATCCGCGCACGAGCGGTGGGGTTCCCGCACGACCGCCCTGCTCGACCCGATGGGGACCGGCCTGCCCAAGACCGTCGCTGACGACGATCCGAGCTGAACCGGGACGTGGTGGAACTCGGGGCGACAGAGGAGGCGCCGCCGTCGGAGGGGCCGGTCAGTCCCGGTACTGCGGGGACGGTGGTCCGGGTGCCGGGCCGAGCGACGACAGCCACCGATCGTAGAGAGCAGTCCAGGTTCCGTCTGTGCGCAGCCGTTCGAGTGTGCCGTTGACGAACCGGACGAGGTCGTCGTGTCCGGGAGCGAGGCCGATGGCGTATCGGGCGGAATCGGTTTCGGGACCGACAATTTCCAGATTCGGATCCTGGGCGACGAGACCGGCGAGGACGGCAGCCCCTGCAACCGCGTCGACCTGTCGCTGCTGGATGGCCATGAGGCAGTCGTCCCAGTCGGGTACCGCAAGGATCGTGGCTTTGGGGGCGATACGCGACAGCGCCGACACCGACGCGGGGTCGTGGTGCGTGCAGACCCGTCGCCGGGCAAGGTCGGCAGGACTGGAGATACCCGACCCGTCCCGCACCACGAGCCGGCGGGATGCCTCGAGATACACCGTGGAGAGCGCCAAGTCCTGGGAACCCTCACAGGGGAGGGCAACCGGACGCACGACCATGTCCGCGTCGCGGCGGGCGAGCATCTCGGCGCCGTCATCGGTTCCGAGCGGCCGGAACTCGACCCTGGTGGGATCGCCGAGTAGATCACGTGCAACCTCCCGCGCGAGGTCGACACCGAATCCGGTGAGGGTGCCGGTAGTCGGGTCGCGGAAGCTGAACAGGTTGGTGTTCTGGTCGACCGCGACGACCACCGTGCCGCGGGCACGGATATCGCCGAGAGTGCCACCGAGGCTGGGATCCCCCGGACGGAGACTGGCCTGTGCTGCACATGCCGACGGCTCCGTGGCCGGCGGCGGCGCCTCGGACGGTGCGATGAGCTGGGCGCCGGCCGACAGGGGGAACTCCGTGAAGTCCCCGGAGAACCTCGGGGTGGGTGCATCGGGCGCGCCGCAACCGGCAATCAGGACAGCTCCGAGCACGAGGCTGCCGAGCAGCCGAGCGGAGCGCGGTCGCCGTTCCGGGTGTCGTCGCACCATCAGTGGTACTCACTCACTCTGGGCTCGATCCCCGCGACGACGGCGAGCGCTGCGGAAACGGCGAGCACGATGCCCCCTACGGCGAGCGCCGCCATCGTGCGGTACGACTCCCGCATCGCGTCGAGTTCCTCGGTGCGCAGAGCCGTGATGGCGTCTTCGAGCGCTTCGTCGAGGGCCCGGAACTGGGCCGTCGATGCCGTCGATCCCGGACCGACCGCAACGTCCGCCGCGCCTTGGTAGTCGCCGTTTGCGAGCTTCTGCTGCAGGTCCCGGTGCGCGCCCCGCCATCCGTCGAACGCGGCGGACGCCCCGCCGATCGTCGGTGCGACGACGGTGTTCCGCGACGCTTCCGAATTCAAAATTTCGGCGAGTGCGTCCGTGTGCCGGGTGTAGTCGCTCCCGGCTGGATCGAAACCCGGACGAAGCAGTCCGAGCGTCTCGTCGGCGCGGGCCTGCTGGGCGAGGATCCTCGCCTTCGTGACCGCCGCGAGGGGCTCCGCGCCGTCGATCCGTGCGCGTTCGCTGGCCGACGTCGACAACAGCCCGGCGACCACGATCCATACGACGAGAGCAGCCAGCAGGACGGTCGCACACGCCAGTCCGGGATTGACCCGGCGGCGGCTTCGATGCGCCACGTACGTGTGCGCGACGGCGAGGACGACGACCCCGGCCGACGCGACCACTATGGCGGTGGCGGGCAACCTGGCAGTGTGGGACTGCGTGTCGGCGACGGCGCGGGCCTGGTCGTTGTAGAGGCGTTCGGCCAAAGGCAGGATGGTGTCCTGCATGAGAGCCGAAGCGGTACCGAGATACGCCACCCCGACCGGATTTCCCGCGGAGTCGTTGGACCGTGCGGTCGCCACCAGGTCCGTGTACACGGCGACGTGCCGCGACATCTCGGTGAGCAGTCGCAGCGATTCGACGTCGCCGGAGGTGACGCCGTACGACGCGGTGACGAGTGCGTTCGACGCGTCGCCGATCGCCTGGTTGTACCGGTCGCGCACCGCCAGCGGCTCGATGGCACCCGCGATGAACGACGACGTCGCTGCCGCGTCGGCGATCGACAACGAACTGAACAGATTCTGCGCGGCGTCCGCGAGCGGTTCGGTGTGGGCGCGAAGGGTTTCCAGGCGCTGCTGCCGCGCGGCCACCACGGCGGACGTCACGAGGCCGGCCGTCAGCGCGACCGCGACGAGGACGACGGCGAGGAGGGAGAGGCGTCCGGGTGTGGACGCAAGGAATTCGCGCCAGGGGCGCCGCCGGACCTCGGGTTCGACGAGCAGGGATTCGTTCAGGAGATGCTCGGCCGGCGAAGTGTCACGATCTCCGCTGGATACGACGCCGCGGTCCTGGTGGAACACCGTCTCCTCCTCATCCCTGCACACAGTGTGCGCCGATCACGGTCGGAAAACACCGAAAGCATCGACGTGCGCGAGTAGCCGGCCTCACCCGCGGGTACCTCCAGACTGGGCACGATCGGACTGGAGATCCGCGGGTCATGAAGACAAGCTCATGAAGACAAGCTCATGAAGACAAGGGTGCGCGCGTTCTGCGTCGCCGCCGCGGTCGCAGCGATGGCGCTCGGGGCCTGCGCGGCCCCTGCGCCACGGGCCGACGACGAAACGGAGAAGGTCTTCTTTTTCTTGCCGAACACGACGACCACCCGATTCGTGGAGCGAGACGAACCCCTATTCACCGACTTCCTGGAGCTGTTCGCGCCGGAGGCGACGGTGACGGTCCGCAACGCCGAGGGTGATCCTGCCCGTCAGCAGAGCCAGGTCGAGTCGGCGATCGCGGACGGCGCGTCCGTGCTCGTGCTGATCTCCGCGGACGCGAGATTTTCGGGTGGCGCCTTGACTGCCGCCGCCGAGGCGAACGTTCCGGTAGTGCTCTACGACCATGACGCGGTCGGTGGACCGGCAGACGTTCAGGTGATCTTCGATCCACTCGAGGTCGGCCGACGGCAGGGGAGCCGCGCCGCGGATCTGATCGCCGCGATGCCCGGCGACGGTGTGAAGATCGCCCGGGTGGAGGGAAACCTCGGTGAATACGGAACCCGTCAATTTCGGCTCGGTCAGGACGAGTATCTGCAGCCACTCGCCGACAGTGGCAAGATCCGCGTGGTCTGCGAGACCGCGATCGACGACTGGGACCCGGCCGAAGGTCAGGCATTCGCGGAGGAATGCCTGACCCGCGAGAACAACGACATCGCGCTGTTCGTCACCATGAACGACGACCTGGGAGGCGGAATCGTCGCGGCACTGGCCGGCCGCGGGCTCGCCGGACGGATCCCGGTCACCGGGGGACAGGACGCCAATCTCGCTGCGCTGCAACTGATCGCGCAGGGAACTCTCGACAACACGATCTTCAAGAATCTGTCCGACCAGGCGAAGGTCGCCGCGCAGCTGACCACATCGATCCTCCAGGGCGAAGGCCCTCCGGAGGAGATGATCAACGGCACGATCGACAACCAGTACATGGCCGTGCCGACGGTGTTCCTGCCCGTGCAGAACATCACGAAGGACAACCTCCAGGTCGTGGTCAACTCCGGCTTCTACACGTGGCAGCAGATCTGTGCGCCGGATCCGGCATCCGCGGTGTGCGGGGAGCACAGCTGAGCCGGGCGGAACTCGGCGAGTTCAGCTCAGAGGCGCGATGACACCGCGGTCGCCGATTTCGGCGCCGACGTCGATCACCCGCCCGGCCAGCAACCAACCCGACGGTCCGCGTCGCCACTCGTCGCGGTACTCACCGAGGCACTCGTACGTCGTGCCGGCACGGTCGCCGAGGCCGACGTGAAACGCCCGGAAATAGGACCGAGTACGCGCCGCGTCACCGTCGACGTCGACGCGGATGTTGCCGAGCAGGTGCTGGGTGGCGCCGCAGACGTCGAGGTGGGAACGGACGCGGGCGACCACGTCGGCCCGCCCGGTCCGCCCGTAGGCCACGACATCTTCGGTGAGCGTCGCCGCGAACCCCGGCCAGTCCTTCGTGTCGAGCAGGACGGCCACGACGTGCAGGCGGTCGGTGATCGGGACGCGGTCGGGAGCGGGCTCGGGCATGGCCCGATCTTCCTCGGAGGGCCGGCCGCGTCGGCCCGGAATCCCGCTGATCGAGACTGTCCGGTGGCGTAACACCGTCGGGCTGCGGGTGGGGTGCGAGGGTTGGGTCGCATACGGTGGCAGTGGCTCGCCGGGCGGGCCGCATCGAGGAGGAATCGGTAATGAGTGCACGTACACCCAAGGAGCGCATCCCCAGCCAGTGGGAGGAGATCACAGCCGCCGATCCCGGGCACTCGACGTGGTACGTCGAGCGGTTCCGGGCGATGGAGGCGCAGGGCAAGGACATCGTGGGAGAGGCGCGCCTGGTCGATGCAATGCTCGGCCGTGGCGGTCGGGTACTCGACGCGGGGTGCGGACTGGGCCGCCTCGGCGGCTATTTGCACGATGCCGGTCATGTCGTGGTGGGGGTCGATGTGGATCCTGTGCTCATCGACGTGGCGAAGGAGGATCACCCCGGTCCGACGTGGCTGGTCGGTGACCTCGCGGAGTTGGATCTGCCGGCCGACGGCATAACAGCCGATTTCGACGTGATCGTCTGTGCCGGCAACGTGATGACTTTCCTTGCGCCGTCGACCCGCGAGTCGGTGCTGGCGGGATTCGCCTCCCATCTCGCCCCGACCGGTCGCGTGGTTGTGGGGTTCGGTGCAGACCGGGGCTACGAGTTCTCACAATTCCTCGCGGACGCTCAGGCCAACGGCCTCACGGCAGATCTGCTGCTGTCGACGTGGGATCTGCGCCCGTTCACCGAGGATTCCGACTTTCTCGTCGCGGTGTTTTCGCGCGCGCACTGACCACCCCTTCCTGGAGCGAGAGGAGCACGGTGAGGGCAGCGGTTGCATCGAGCAAGGCTCGGGAGCGTGCTGTGGTGGCCTGGTCGCGGGCAGCCAGCGCGGCGCCGATGTCACCCGATCCGGAAGTGCGCCCGAGTTGTGCCAAGACCCCGCGGAGAGGTGCGATGCGATAACCGGCCTTTCGCAGCTGATGCACGACGCGAGCGTCGCGGACCTGGGTCGGGGAGTACCGGCGCGCTCCGGTGAATGTGTCCCGGTCCGGGACGACGAGTCCCTCTGTGTCCCAGTGCCGCAACGTGGAGGGGCGGATGCCGAGGGCGACGGCGAGTTCGCTCACGCTCATCCAGTCCGAGGCCTGCACGTCGTCGATCGGTTCGGTCGAGATCACATCGGCGGCCTGCTTCGCCAGGGCCAGTTCGGTTCGTTCCGCGTGGAGTCGGGCGTGTGCTGCATCGAGGAGAGCGACCGTTGTCGCGGCCGGGCACGTGTGCACGCTGCGCATGATCCGTTTGGCTTCGACCGGGCCGGCGCCGATGGCGAGTTCGCGATAGGCGAGCGCGGCCTGCACATGCGCGTCGGTGTAGATGCGGTATCCGGTTGCCGTGCGGGTTGCGGGAGGCAGCACCCCATCGCGTTCGAGGTTGCGCACGTGCTGCACGGAGCACCCGGCACGCCGGGCGACATCGACTGTCCGCAAATGACGCGATTGGAGACTTGGCACCGTATTTCTCCAACGTTTGCTCTTCGAGGTCTCCACAAGCACCTTAATGAAACGCTGGAAGCTATGACCATGGACGACATCATCGACTTCGTCGAAGGCCTCGGCGACGTTCTGACGCTCAGGCCTGCCCCCGGCGACGGTTCGCCGGAGATCAGCTGCGGTGACACCTTCTTCTACTACTCACCGGATCGAATCGTTCCCGACAGGACCCAGCCCTTCGCCACGATCGTCACCAAGAACTACCCCGGCGACGAAAGCTCGGGTCTGGACCGCGCGGGCGCGTTCCGGGTGAACATCCACGCCGGGAAGGAGGCATTCATCGAGGCAACCGGCCACGCACTGCGGGGACAGGGCGTCGCCGACGCCAGTGTGCCCGACACCGTCATCGCGCATCCCGTCTACGGCCCTTTGGGCTGGCTGGCGGTCACCGAGCCTGGCTCTCGCGCCGGCGAAGTCACTCGAGAGTTGCTGCGCGGGGCGCACGCCCTCGCTCGCTCGCGCTACGAGCGACGAGCGGAATCCACCCGACGCTGATACGAGAAAGGCGCGCGGGACCGAGGACGACGAAAACTGGCGTCGTCCTCGGTCACGCGTCGTCACATCTGGTAGATCTGGCTGCTGTTCCATCCGACGAGGAGTTCGTCGAGCGTCATGCTCTGGTCCCTGCGTTCTTGCCGTTGGTCGCGTTGTCGGTCGTGGCGGGGGCCGTCACCGTGGTCATCGCGGTCGCCGGGGATGGTGGGTGCGGCGACTGTCGTGACGGGATGGTCGGCTGCTGTCGCGACGGCGGTGGTGGCTCCGAGAGGGATGACGGCGAGCGCGGCGGCGACCGCGGCCGTGGCGAACCGGTTTCGCAGGCGGATTCGAGGGAGACGAGTCACTGCGCCCGAAGTATTCGCCGCGTGCGACGTCTTTGAGTGGGGAAGTGAGGTGTGCATTTCGTAGTGTCCTGTTCGAATGCGTGGGCCCAACGTCCACAGCTACTCGAATGGTGTCGGCGAAGGCCCGGAACGTTACACCCGACGGTCCAGGAATTTCGTTTCCACAGTGAATCCCTCCCGTTGTGGAGATGTTCTCCATGGATGGATTCCCGAGTCCGTACTACCGTCGCAGTGACCGCAGGCGGGCACCGTGGCGCGTCGGCCGGGACCAGTGGGGGACAGGAGAAGCAGAGCCTTCCATCGAATCTGGCGGGGCTCGAATCGACTACACCGTGCACGGTGACGGCCGATCCTCGTCGAGCGTGGTTTTGCTGGCGGGTTTCACAGCCCCCGCCACGTCGTGGCGGTATCAGATCCCGTCGCTGATCCAGTCAGGTCACCGCGTCATCGCGGTGGATCTGCCGGGCCACGGAACGGCTCCCGCCATGCTGCCCGGCACGACGATGCAGACACGCGCCGTCGTGCACGCCTTCATTGAGCAACTCGACCTGCAGGGTGCAGCAATGATCGGAGGCTCGATGGGCGGAAGCACGATCTGGTCGTACGTCGACACGTACGGCACGGGGCGGCTTCGCGCCGCGGTTGTGGTCGATCAGACTCCGCGGATGCTCAATGCACCGGAGTGGGCGTACGGGTTCTACGGCTACGACCAGGAGAAGGTCGACACATTCTTTGCGGACGGGATTCCCGCGACTGGCCACGGCACCCCGATCTGGAAACGCGGCATGCGGTTGGTCCGCCTGCTTGCCGCGATCGGCCGCGTCGACCGAACCCTGTCGCCACCGGAACTCGCCCTGTTAAACGATCATGCGAAACGCGACTGGCGTTCGACGCTCGGTGCGAGCGATCTTCCCGTGCTCTTCGTTGCCGGTTCCGACAGCGAGTCTTGGCCGTCAGCACACGCCGCAGCGGCCGCAGCATTCGCACCGAATGGATCGTCGACCGTCGTCGCGCGCGCAGGCCACGCGACGAACATGGAACGACCCCATTCGTTCAACAGGGCTGTCGCCGAATTTCTCGATTCCACGTCCTGAGCCCTGAACGGTCGCAAGCGCCGCCGAGGTCGCTACCGGTCAGTCGGCGGACCGCACGACGACCGTGCCGCCGATCCCCGCGGCCTCACGCGCCGCCTCCAACACCGCGATGGTGCCGAGCGCGGTGCGGGCAGGCACCGGTTGCTCGCCGTTGCGGCAACGGCGGTCGTGAATTCCGTGTAGTAGTCCTGATACGCACCCCGTTGCGGCGGGACCGTTTCCGCGCCCTCTGCGGTGTGGAGGACGCCCCACCGTTCCCGTCGTTCGTAACCCCACCCGGCGGGATCGTCGAGGGGCCGCGTCCCCGCGAACAGAGTCTGTGCCTGCACGTCCGCACCGTCCGCCAGATAGGCGCCCAAGCTGCCGAACGCCCGCAGCCGTCGTCCCTCGAGGTGGTTGACCTTGCTCCGGGAGACGCTCGATGCTCGGGGAGACGCTCGAGTAGACACCGCTGCGGTGAGCGATGTTGACGACGAAGCCGGCATCGGTGCGCCCCTCCGGGCGGTCGACATAATCGAGGTGGGCGTCGACCCTCTCTGCCGGACCGAGCAACCACAGCATTTTTTCGACGACGTGTGCGCCGATGTCGCGCAGCAACCCGCCGGTCGTGCCGGCTTCGAGCGTGCCGGCACGTCCAGGTCGAAGTCGATGAGCTCGCCGAGGCTCGAGAACACCGGTACTCCGGGCGGCGGTCTGGGCGACACGTGAGGCGGAGCGGGAACTCACTACCCGGTGCCTGTACAGCAGGAAGTCGCGGTGTCGGGGGTCGAGAACCGCGCAGTGCCATGCCACGATGAGGTGGCACGATCAGTTGCAGGGAGGCGACGACATTGCCGGAGCGATCAGGACCCCACGCCGACGATCCGTTCAGCGGTCGGCAGCCAACCAGTCACGAACGGATGACGGGACGGCCCTGGGATGCGTCATACCACGAGGGGCCTGCGCCGTGGGATGTCGGCCGGCCGCAGCCGGCGATCGTGCGGGTGGCATCCGAAGGTGGATTCGCCGGAGCGGTGCTCGATGCGGGATGCGGGACCGGCGAGAACGCTCTTCACGTCGCCTCGCTGGGATTGCAGGTTCTGGGCGTCGATGTGGCGGAGACGGCACTGGCGATCGCCCGTGAGAAGGCCGATGACCGTCGGATCGAGGTCGAATTCGCGGTGGCCGACGCGTTCCAGTTGGACAGTACGGGGCGCCGGTTCGACACCGTGCTGGACTGCGGACTGTTCCACACGTTCGACGCCGCCGAGCGACCACGCTACGTGGCGAGTCTGGCGTCGGTGACCGAACACGGCGGAACCGTGTATGTGTTGTGCTTCAGCGACGATGGTCCCGATACCGGCCCGCACCCCGTCCGCCGGGACGAGCTGAGAGCGGCGTTCGACCCCAGCGATGGATGGATGGTCGCCGCCGTCGAGCCGGACCGGATCGAGACGAGATTCCACGACGACGGCGCACCGGCCTGGTTCGCGACCATCGAGCGGATCTAGTCGGCGGGTGGGTCGGCCCGGTGAACGGTCGACATTTCGTTCGTGTGTGCCGTCATTCGGCGTTGCCGGTCGGGAAGTAGACCGACCCGTCGCTACCTACGCAGCCGCCCTGGACGGGGCCGGGACCGAAGTACGCGCCGTTGACCTGACCGGCGCCACCGGAGGAATTCGACCCGACTCCGGCTCCCGCGACGCCGACTGCCCCGCAGGTGTAGCTGTTCGAGTCGCCCGGCTCGCTCTCGACCTGAACCTGTGTTCCCGGAGTGTTCGGATCCCCGTGCAGATTCGGTGCCGCGGCCGCGACACCGGGTGCGGCGAAGATGGCGAGTGCGGCGGCCGCCGCGAGCGCCGAGCGCACTGCGAATGTGTTCATGCGATTCACCCTCGATTCGGTGGGCGCCCCGGATTCAGCTCGCCCGGTTCCGGCAGGCCGTCTCCCGCGACGCATTCGTCTTACGGTAGGACCCCAATTATCGTTCGCTCCACCCTGAAATCCCACCCCGGGTGTGCGCCGCGTGAATCGGCCAGGCGGCACATTCCACCCACCGCCCTTGACATGAAGTGGACTTTAGGTTTCACGATGGGTCGCAGATGTCACTGGAGGCAAGGAGTCTGCGATGAACGGCACCAGGACGGCGCTGATCACAGGAGGATCGGCAGGGCTGGGACGGGCGAGCGCACTCGCGCTCGCGGAGCGCGGCTGGGAGGTGATCGTCACCGGGAGGCGGGTCGAACCGCTCGATCGGGTTGCCGCGCGGGCTCACACCATTACCGCCCTCCCCGGTGACGTGACCGATCCGCGGCAGCGCGAGCGCATCGCCGTCGAGATCGTGGCGCGGGGGCGACTGGACCTGTTGCTCAACAACGCCAGCGCGCTCGGACCCAGCCCGATGCCCGCCCTCGCACGGTATCCGGAGGACGCATTGGCGCAGGTCTTCGCGACCGATGTGCTCGCACCGCTGGCCTTGATCGCCGCGCTGATCGCGCATGTGCGGAATGCGGGCGGGACCGTGATCAACATTTCGTCGGATGCCGCGGTCGAGGCGTATGCGGGCTGGGGCGGTTACGGGGCGGCGAAGGCGGCGCTCGACCACGCAACCGCGGTGCTGGCGGTCGAGGAGCCCGGCCTGGCGGTCTACGCCTTCGATCCCGGCGACATGCGCACCGAGATGCATCAGGCGGCGTTCCCCGGCGAGGACATCTCGGATCGGCCCGATCCCGAGACCGTGGTACCAGCGTTGCTGCATTTGCTCGACACGAGCCCACCCAGCGGCCGGTATCGTGCGGCGGACCTCGCGGTCGCAGCGAACACGGTGGTGTCGTCGTGACGCGCGCACGGGTCGCCTCCGCGGCCGAGTTCCGGTTCGTGCTGCCTCAGCGGTTGGAGGCGAGTGGTCCACCGGAGAGCCGGGGGTTGCTGCGCGATTCGGTGCGGCTGCTGGTATCCGATCGGGGCAGGGTGGAACACACCAGATTTCACGAGCTGCCGCGCTTCCTGCAGCCGGGCGACGTGGTGGTGGTGAACGCGTCGTCGACGTTGGCCGCGGCGGTGGACGGGACCGTCGACACGGTAGGACCCGTGGTCGTGCACTTCTCCACCGACCTCGAGGATGGGGACTGGGTGGTCGAGGTGCGAGCGCCGGGACCGGTCTCCGTGGCCCTCGACGCGGTCGCGGCGGGAACACGGATCATTCTGCCGCGCGGCGTTGTTGCGACGCTCGTGGAACCGTGGCCCCTCGGTTCGACCAGGCTGTGGCGGGCCTCGATCGACGGCGTCGCGGACGTAGCCGCGGAACTGCTCGCCACCTCGGGCCGTCCGATCACCTACGCGTACGTCCACGAACGCTGGCCCCTGTCGTCGTACCAGACGATCTTCGGACGCACCCGTGGAAGCGCCGAGATGGCCAGCGCCGCCCGGCCGTTCACCCATCCGATGGTTACCGATCTGGTGACGTCGGGCGTGGTGGTGGCGCCGATCCTGCTGCACACGGGTGTCTCGTCGCCGGAGCGAGGGGAGCCACCGATCCCGGAGCGGTACGAGGTGCCGGAGCAGACGGCGCGCCTGGTCAACGACCGGCGCGCCGCCGGAGGTCGCGTCATCGCGGTCGGCACCACCGTGACGAGGGCCCTCGAGACCCAGGCCACTTCGGACGGCATGTCGCTGGCGGGCGCCGGCTGGACGGACCTGGTACTGAGCGCGGCGAGGCCGACACGGGTGGTGGACGGCCTGATCACGGGCTGGCACGCGCCGGGGGCGTCGCACCTGATGCTGCTCGAATCGGTGGTGGGGGAGGCGGCCGTCCGTCGCGCCTACGACGAGGCGCTGGCACACGGCTACCTCTGGCACGAGTTCGGGGACAGTGCGCTGTTGCTGCGACGGTGACGCCGCGCCCGCGCTTCTCGACAGCGACACCGGGTGCGAGTTGACTGAAGGTGGTGATCTCGGCAAATCAGAAGGGATCGCAGAGAGCAGGACGTCGTCATGAACATGGGAAAGAAGATCCGGCACAAGGTCGAAACCGCCGAAGGCGCCACCAAGAAGGCTGTCGGCAGGGCCACTGGGAACGCCCACCTCGAGGCGGAGGGGAGCAAGGAACAGGCCAAGGGCAACACCAAGCAGGTGGGAGACAAGTTCAAGGACGCGGGCAAGAAGATCAAGAACGCCTTCAAACATTGATCGAACCTCGGTGAGTCCGGACTATTCGTTCGACAGCAGCGGCCCCAGCGGTCCGAGGTCGATGTTCAGGTCCTCGGGCGTGAGATCGAAATGCTCACGCAACTCGGCCATCCGCTCCTCGAGGAGCATGAGTGTCGTGCCGATGCGTTCGATCTGCTCGTCGCTGAGATCGCCGTGTTCGACGCGGCGTATCGCCTGCCGTTCCATCAACTGTCGTAGTAGTTCGACGATCGTCAGGACCAGCGTGACCAGGCCCTTCTCGACGGATTCGGGGTCGGCGTCGATTCGCTGCGGAAGAACCCGGCGACCGATGTCGGTCGGGGCATCCGAATCGACGGGCTCGGACTCAGTCATCGGCGGGGTCCGGCCCGGCCGGGTCGGGGACGAGTGCGCTGACCGATGCGATGAGTGTGCGCAGCGAGATCCGGACCATGTCGACGTCGGCGAGCGACAGGGTGATCTCACCGGTGATGACGACACCACCGCCGAGCACCCGATCGAGCAGGTCGACGAGCGCGATGCGGCGAGTGTCGTCCGCGGGGACCATCTCGCTCATGGGCTCACCCGTCGATCCCGGCGAAGGAGTACGGCGGCCACGGTCCGGTCAGATCCAGTGTGATGCCCGGGCGTTCGGTGTCGAGTGCCGACACGAGCGCAGCGAAGTCGTCGACCCGTTCGTTGTCCACGAGGTAGGTGCCGTTGAAGATCATCCAGGCCCGTTTGCCGGTCAGCACCGGATCGGTGACTTGCCGTCGAAGCCCGTCGACGGCAAGGCCAAGAAGCGCGGAGTGAATCTCGTCCGCGTGGCCGGCCGCCCTGCGTTCCACGTCTTGCTGTGCGCTCAACTCCGCACGACGACGCAGGAGATACGCGGTCCCCTTTCCCCCAGTACCCGTCGCGGAAGGCTCCTCTTTCACGTTCTGCGCCAAAGCCTTCGCGTCTCCGTACGCTTTGACACCCCATTCGCTTCGTCCGGTCACCCGACGCAGCGTTGTGCTGAACTCCTCCTGTCGTTCGTCGAGGAGGAGGCGAACGCGATCGTCGTCGAGGTAGAGGGTCGCCAACCGCAATGGAACGGTGGGACCGTGGCGCAGTACGGCAGCCACCACAGCGTCGTGTGCTCTCGCGGTTGCCGCGAGCCAGTCGAGGTCCTCGAGGTTGCGCTGCAGCGGGTCCTGCCCGAATTCGCTCAGACTCACCGTCCCCACCACCGCGACCAGACCCGCCGACGCCACCGCGCGGACCGGCTCGCCGGCCACTCCGGTGACCCCGGCGAGTTGTGCGTCGCCGATGCTGTCGGTGGTGATGCTGTAGAGCCACACGCCGTCATCCGCGGTCATCGTCTTGCTCCTGACGTTTCGCCTCCACCTCGACCGTTTCGGCGGTCTCCACGGCAGGATGAACAGACCTGTCGGACTCGAGTTCGGCGATCCGCTCCCGCAGCTTCCGGTTCTCGAGTTCGACGTCGCTGTTCCTGCCCGTCAGCCAGGGGTCGTGCTCCCACCAATCGATGCCTACCTCCTTCGCGGTTTCCAGCGAGGCGATCACCAGTCGGACCTTGATGGTCAGCAGTTCGATGTCGAGCAGGTTGACCTGGATGTCTCCGGCGATCACGAGCCCCTTGTCGAGTACCCGCTCGAGGATCTCGCCGAGGTTCGTCGACTGGTGCCCGCCGCCCATTCCGCCGCCCGAACTCTGCGGAAGGTTGCTCGCGCCGCCGCCGGCGATGGTCATGACTGCGCGCTCCCGCTGTCACCGACACCGCGGACGTAGCGGCGGGTTCTGCGGTAGGACAGGAGCTCTCCATCCAGATCCAACACCACCTCGTACATCGCGAGCATGTCCGTCGACGACGGTATTCGCCGGTCCTCGACTACCTCCACCTCCACCGTCCAGCCGTCGTCGGTCGGCATGACCGATGTCGCACCCAGTGGTTTCTTGCCGGTCAACTGCGCAATGTCACGCGTCGCGATCTCGGCGATCTCGGGTGCCGGCAACGGTGGTGGCTCCTCGTCTGCCATCGCCCGTCACTCCTTTTCCGGACCGGTGGGATGTGCTGTTCCGGTCATTCGATCGAGGATGGCCTGCTGTGCCTGCTCTTCCTCCTCGGCGGAGATCTCGCCTGCCGCACGGGCGTCCTCCAGCTCCTCGAGAGCGCGGCGCGCACTCGCGGGATTGTGGAGTTCCTCCTCGACCTGTTGCTGGATCAACTCGGCCAGCGAGATCACCCCACGAACGGGGGCGAGTGGCAGGGTGGCGATGAACGACAGCAGACCCATCGGTCAGCCCTCCGGTTTCTGCGTCACCACGAAGTCGTAGGCGGCGAGCGGTCCGAGCAGGCGCATGTCGACCCGGCCGTCCCACTGCTCGGCCAGTTCTCCCACTGCCTTCTCGAGTTCTTCCTGCCGGGCGACCTCGACGAGGACGGCTACTTGCGCGGCCTCCTCCTCGTGCGTCGGTTCCCGGACGTTGACCGAATCGGACAGCGAGTCGAGTGCCTCGACCACCTTCCGGGTGTCTTCGTCGCGCTTGGCCTCGATGGCGTTGCTCACGATCTCGCCGAGGGCCATCCGGGCGTCGCGGGTGGTCTCCTCGGGCTGATCTCGGATCGTGCCGAGCAGCTTGCTCGCCTGTTCGTTCTCTTCGATTATTTCTCGGAGGATCGCCTCCTCGACGTACCGCCCCTTCACGACGTATTGTGCTCGGCCTTCGAGTTCCTCCAGCGCGGCGGCGAACTCCTCGGCGTGTGCCGCGAGTAACTCCTCCGCGACGGCGTCCTCATCGGTCATGACCGCCCCGAAACGAAGTGGGAGCACCGGTGCCACCCGAGACGTGCCGTCCAGCACGTGTGCATGGGTTCGGAGGTCCTCGGGCTTCCCGAGCGGTCTGTCCACTGAAATTTCGCTCACGAGCGCTGCGATGTCGCCGTGCTTGACGGTGCTGACCGGTCCGTCACACACGCCGACCGCGTCTTCTTCGGCTTCCACATCGGCAGGCACGATTCCGTACACGTAGACACCGCTGGTGCGCGGCTCGTCGGGTGCGTCGGTGCTCTGTTTTGACGTAGACATCACTTGTCCCCTCGAGTGGACTTACGCGAAACGCGTTCGCGCTCAGGTTCTTCCTGCCCTCCGCCGAGGATGTCGCCGAGTTTCTCACCCGCGGACTCGAGTGCGCCCTTGGTTTTCGACTTGGCACCACCCTCGGTGACGTCCCCGACGAGATCCGTCAGGCCCTTCGGCTCGCCACTGCCGATTTCGAGCCGGTTCACGGCCTCCGCGAACCTCAGGTAGGTGTCGACACTGGCGACCACGACGCGTGCGTCGATCGTCAGCAGTTCGATGCCGACCAGCGAGACGCGCACGTAGGCGTCGATGACGAGACCCTTGTCGAGGATGGTGTCGATGACGTCGGCGAGGCTACTCGAGCTGGGACCGCCACCGACTCCGCCGCCACCTCCCCCCGCCGGTTGTATCGCCGTCATCGCCGTGCTCCTTGTCTCGAGCCCGCCGTCTTCGCGGCAGTCTTGCGCGGGCGACCTCGCCGTTTCGGGGCCTGGTCCTCGGCGGCAGCCGCGGTCTTGCGCGGGCGACCTCGGCGTCGCGGCGGCGGTGCTTCCTCGTCCTCGTCCGTTTGCTCGCCGGCGTCCTCGTCGGTTTCCTCGGTGTCGTCTTCGTTGGTTTCCTCAGCCTCGTCGCCTTCGGGCTCCTCGCCTTCAGCCTCCTCGCCTTCGGGCTCTTCACCCTCGCTCTCGTCCGTTTCCTCTTCCTCGAGATCCTCCGATTCCTCCGGCTGCGCCTCGTCCTCCTCCCGCTCGACTACCTGACCGTCCCGGATTTCTCCGCGCCAGCCCTCGACGTCGTCGGGATGGAGGATTGTCTGTGTCATGACATGGCGTGCAAAGTGCTTCAATTCCAGCCGTGCTCGTCGTCCCTGTGCACGCCAGAGGTTTCCCGTCTTCTCGAACAGTCCCTTCGGGTGATACTCGAGGATGAGAACGATGCGGGTGAGATCGGGGGTCACCTCGTGGAACGTCACCGCCCCGTCGATGAAACCTTTGGCGCCCTTCGAGCGCCACACGATCCGCTCGTCGGGAACCTGCTCGAGGATCGTCGCTTCCCAGGTTCGGTGCGACAGGAAGATCTGTGCCTTCCATTCGAGCTTTTCGTCCGATTCCTGTTCGACCCGTTCGACCTTCTTCATGAACGACGGGAAGTCGGCGAATTGGGTCCACTGGTTGTAGGCCAGCTGAACCGGGACTCCGACGTCGATCGTTTCGACGATGTTGGTCAATTTCAGCTTCTTGCCTTTTCCGCTACCGCCACCGCCCCCGCCGGTGACGGCGTCCTTGACGTCGGAGGCTTTGTCCTTGACCATCTGCTTGGCGCCATCCCACCAGCCGCCGCCGGTGTCGGACTTGTCCGGCGACTCGTCGTCATCCGTTTTCTCGGAACCGGTGAGTGCGGCGAGCAGCCCTCCTTCGCCGCCGCTCTCGGCGTAGTCGGTGAGCCGACCGGAGGTGTTCGACACCTTGTCCGAGACCGACGACAGTGCCTTCTCGGCGACCGTGCCGAGCAGCGTCTGTATCGAGTCCTGCAGCACGCTCGACGCGCCGTGCCCGTCACCCGGTACGGCCTCTTGTAGTTTCTTCGCGGCGTTCGTCATCGTGCTCACCGTCCGCCGCGCCGGACGGGCGCAGAATTAGTCGTGGCCTTGGCCCGTGTCTTTCGGACCCTGGTAGGGGCCTCTTCGTCATCCTCGTCGGATTTCGCGCTCCGCGATCTGCTGGTCGGCCGAGAGCTGCCGTTACTGGAAGTCCGTCGACGCGCGGCGGGGCGCTTGCGTGGGGGCGCGGATTCCTCGTCGGCGGCATCTTCCTCGTCTGCGGCATCTTCCTCGTCGGGTTCCTCGTACTCGTCGTCCTCGTCGGCGTACTGTTCGTCCGGCTCTTCCTCGACTTCGGCTTCGTCGTACTCCTCGTCCTCGGACCGGCCGCGTCGCTTGCGACCGAGTTTTCCGAGCCTGCTGAGCTTGCCTACGGAATTGCCGACACCGCTCGCGGTGTCGTCCACGGTGTCGCCTACGTCGCCGACGACTTCTCCGCCGCTTGACAGGAGGCGGTTGTTGAGCGAATTGATGCGTTGGCTTGCGGCGGTGACCGCCGCTGCCTTCGCCGCGCTGACCAGCTCTTCGCGCACCGAGTCGCTGATCTTGGCGAACTCGGGGGAGCTCGCGAGCATCTTCGTACCGCGTTCCAGTAAATCGCGTGGTCCGCCGGGGAAGCGTCCGGTCGCACCCGCGGCCGCGAGCATCAGTGCCATCTTCATTCGGTGTGTACGGCCCAGCATGTATCCCGCGCCGACGGCCAATGCCACCTGACCTTTGGTCTTCATCGTCGAACCCCTTTACCGAGTAGTCACCGGCGCATCGCTCGCCCACTTCGGCAATGTGTCGCAGGACCGTTCTCGGAAATGTCTCGCAAAACCGTGCGCGGTAAGCGGCGCCGCTTGTCGACTACCCCAGCTGCGGGACACTCAACCACCAGCAAGAAATTCGGTTCGGGCAGCTTTCCGCGGCCACGCATCCACGCGGACTGTATCGAGATGGCGAATTGGCGCCGAGAATCGAAAGTTCCTCAGCGTCAACCCTGTTCGCGGTGAAAATTCTGGTCGTTCACGTGGCGGCGGCGCGCACCGCCGCCACCAGCGCCGCGACAATGAGCACCAGCAGGACGACCACGAGCAGTACCGGCGCGAGCAGGGACCCGAGGACCAGGACGAGAACGAGGGCGACCTTGGCCTTGCCGCTCAACCCGGACACGAGCGCTTTGATCGCGGCCCACACAGGACTCTTGCCGGTCAGGGCGGCCCGAATGCCTGCGATTGCGGCGTCGATCCCGGCGTCGCTCTGCGCGATCGTGTCGACGAGCGTGTCCATCCATTCCCGGAACTTCTGCCGAATATTCTGCGTCACCGTCTCGCCGCGTTCTCGCAGTGCGTCCATGAGCCGGTGAACCTGGTTTTTCAGCCATGCGATGACCGCCTCGACCGACCGCGACAACAGTCCGCGTTCGGTATCCTGCGAGATCGGGTCAGACCTGCGCTGACGAGTCGGCGTGGTGGACCGAGGGCGCGCCGTCACGTGGGACCCTGTGTCTCGGGGACGCTTCCGGGTCGTCGGCTTCGTAGTGTCGGAGTCGGCGCGGTCCGTTCGCGACGGTGGGGGTGCCGGCTTCCTTCTCCCGGGGACGCTGTGGCGTGTCGTGGAGGGTGATTTTTCGGCTGCCGGTCGCCTGGGGGGCAACGGTCGTCTTCGTGGCAACCGCCCCGAGGTTGCGCCGGAGGGCGGCGTCGACTTCCTCGAAATCTGGTGTGATCGAACTGGCGCCGCCGTGGCGGTGGCCATCGGCTCGTCGTTGTCCGCGGTCTTGCGGTGAGAGGAAGTGCCTCCACGGTCAGGCCTGGCCGGTGTGCTCCGGCCGCTTGTCCTCACCCGTGCACCCATACACCGCAATTACCCTCGCGACCATTCTTGAAACGGGAGCGGATCTAGTGGGCGCTACAGGTGCGGCGGATCTACCCCTCTCCGACGCCGCGTTCGTCTGAGCGGGTTGTTGCGGGTGACGATGAGCGGGTCGGAGGAGGTGAACCGGTGATCGGGTGTCAGTGCGGTTCCCGCATTCTGTCTCCTCGGGGCCCATCGTGAAGGTGGAGAAGTGTATTTTCTCGCGGGAGATTGTTCCGGTGAAGTCGAAGGAGCGGGCGGGCATCGGGGTTAGGATGCACAAGGAGATCTGCCCAGCTGGTACCGCTCATCGGCGCGGTATCGAACTCTGCCGCAGAGGCGGTGATGCCGGCGATGAGGAATTTCCCGGCGGAGAACGTGCCGAGCCGGACGGCCGGAGGGCGTCGGTGCCGCACACCGAATGCCACCCGCGCCGCTGTGCTCGCGGTGGGCGTTGCCGTTGCGATCGCGGGCTGCTCGACCAGTTCAGAGCCGACGACCTCGCAGACGTCCAACGGTGCATTGCCCGCCGCGACGAGCGCGGCCGCACCGGAGGGGTCGGCGCTGAAACCCATCGATCCGGCTGCATTCCAGGCCGCCGTGAACGCGGCGGCCGAGGAGCTACTCGTGCCCGGCGCGGTGGTGCAGCTCCGCACCCCGCAGGGGACCTTTGGCGCCGTGGTCGGTACGGCCGAACTGGGCGCGCAGACGCCGCCTGACGAACAAACCCATTTCCGGATCGCGTCGAACACCAAGACCATGACTGCGGCGCTGACCGTGCTCCTCGCCCAGGACGGGAAGCTCGAGTTCAGCGACCCGGTGTCCACCTACGTTTCGGATGTGCCCAACGGCGAGAACATCACCGTCGCAGAGCTGTTGACGATGCGCAGTGGGCTGTACAACTACACGAACTCGCCCGAATTCGCGGCCACTCTGGATACCGACCCGGCGAAGGCCTGGACGCCGCAAGAGGTCTTGGATATCGCGTTCCGGCACCCGCCGGAATTCCCGCCGGGCACCTCCTACGAGTACAGCAATACGAACTACGCATTGCTGGGTCTGATCGCCGAGAAGGTCGGCGCGCGCCCATTGGCCGAGCAATTGCGGGATCGATTGTTCGGGCCCCTCGGGTTGCAGCAAACCTCGCTTCCCGCTGCCGACGACGCCGCGACCATCCCGGATCGCTATTCGCACGGCTACATGTACGGCGAATCGTCCTACGCGATGGTCGACGAGGAGTATCCCGCAAACATGCAGGCCGCCGCACGCGCGGGAACGCTCCAACCCCTCGATTACACCAACCAGAATTCCTCCTACGCCACCGCTGCCGGTGGCGCCATCTCCACCGCAGACGACCTGGCCACGTGGATCCGGGCCCTGGTGTCGGGCACTGTCCTGAATCCCGAGTACCAGCAGCAATGGCTCCACAGCCTGCAACCCGAGGATCCGAGCACACCCGACGGGCAGCAATACGGGTACGGCATCAGCTATCAGCGTTTCGGGCCGAACGCCTCGATGTACTACCACGGCGGTGAGCTGCCGGGTTTCAACTCGTTCATCGGCTACGACCCGGACAACGACGTCACGCTGGTGATCTGGACGAACCTGACCTTGTCGCCCGAGGGCAAGACCACGGCGAACGCTTTGCTGCCCACAGTTCTCGACGAGGTCTACGCCGGGATGTCGCTGGCGCCCACACCAGCTCCGACCACCACCAGGTGATGTGGTGCGCTGTGCCACGGTCCGATGCTCGAGATAGACCGAGAGGGCCCGTTTGCCGCTGGCAGGTCTTGCCGGTCGCCGGTGCGACCGCCGGCGGTCGGGCAGAATCGTCCCTTGTGACCGACATGTCCGCACGAACACCCGGCGCGGCAGACGCCGAGGATGCCGACCTGGCCAGGGCGCGCGACGGAGACGATGCCGCGTTCACCCGCCTCGTCGGACCGTTGCGCCGAGAACTGCACGCGCATTGTTACCGCATGCTCGGATCCAGTCACGACGCCGACGACGCTCTGCAGGATGCCTTGTTGCGGGCGTGGCGCGGTTTTGCTCGGTTCGAAGGTCGAAGCACGCTGCGCTCCTGGCTCTACACCGTCGCGACACGCACGTGCCTGGACACCGTCGAATCGCGCGGTAGGCGGGCCCTGCCCGTCGACCTGGGCCCGTCCAGTGATCGTGCCGTCATCGGTGACGTCCCGCTCACGGACGTGGCCTGGCTGGGGCCCTACGCTGACGCGGGTCCGACCGCCGAATCGGCAGGGCCGGCCGCACACTACGAGCAACGCGAGGCTGTCGAATTGGCATTCGTTGCGGCACTGCAACATCTGCCGGGCAATCAGCGGGCGGCCCTGCTTCTCTTCGAAGTCCTGGGTTTCTCCGCCGCCGAGATCGCCGACACCATGAATACGTCGACGGCGTCGGTGAACAGCGCGCTGCAGCGGGCACGGGCGATCGTCGCCGAGAAGATTCCGCCGGTCACGCAGGCGCACACTTTGCGAGAGATCGACGATACGCGTCTGCGTGCCATCGTCGCCGGGTACTCCAGTGCTTTGGAACGCGGTGACGCCGACGCCCTGGTTGCCTTGCTGACGGAGGATGTCACCTGGTCGATGCCACCGATGGCGCACTGGTACCGCGGTCTCGACGCGGTCACCGATTTCGCGGTCCGGGTCCCGCTCACGGGGTGCGGTTCGTGGCGTCACCTCCCGGTCGGTGCGAACGGTCAGCCCGCCGTCGCCTTCTACCTCTGGGACGAAGACGCCGGCACCCACCTGCCCTGGTCGATCACCGTGCTGACCCTGCGCGGCACCAAGATCGCGGACCTCACTTCGTTCCTCGGGCCGGAACACTTCGAGCCGTTCGGGCTGCCCGAATCGCTGCCCTGAACCCTTGCTCGGCGACGTGCTGTGTGCCACGGGCGGCACCACGACGGCACACTCATCTTTTACCGAGACCTCGAGCCGAACATTTCAGCCCTGCCGGCGGACAATCGCCGGGGTAGTCTTCCGATGCCGCGGTTTCGCCACCGATGATGCAGCCGCAGGTTACAGTCAGAACCGGTTTTTCCTTCTTCAGCAGGGTGGGATCGCGATGAACTTGATCAAGAAATCGGCAGCGTCGGTCCTCGTCGCAGCGACGGTGACACTGGGGGCGGGTACGGCCCACGCCGACCCGGTCCTACCGAACACGGGAACGCCGGCCCTGGCGATCCCCGGCAGGCACGAGGTCGACAAGCAGAAGGCCCTCGAGAACATGCTCAACGAGCTCGGCGTCGGCTGGGCCAACGGGGGAGCGGCCGGGACGGCGATCGGCGCGCTCATCGGTCTCGGCGTCGGGTGTGTCTCGATGTTTCCCGGCAGTCTCGCCGGTTGCATCGTCGGCACGCCGATCGGGGCGATCACCGGCGCGATCGTCGGTATCGGGCAGGGCAACCCCAGGGCGCAGCAGGCCATTCAGGAATACATCAACACCCCGTGAGTCGTTGTCCGTCAGCTCTGTTCGCGGAGTTGACGGATCACGGGCGCGAACACCTCCAGATACGGTTCGTGGACGGTGATGTACGAGAAACCGTAGCGCTCCCGATGGCGTCGGAGCTGCTCGGCCATCTCCTCCACGGTCCCCACGAGGACAAACGGGGTGCCGAGGACGTCGTCGACTGACATCGTCCCACCGAGCCGGTCCGCGATCTCGCTAGCCGCGGCCCGGCGGTCATCCGTCTCGACGACCATCTGGACCAGTAGATGCCACTCGATGTCTTCAGCTCTCGCGTCGGCGTGTGTCCGCACGAACCGAATTCGCTCGGCGGTCTCGTTCGCGGTAGCGAGGCGGAAGGTGCCCGGGGGTCGGCCCGGAATCTGAAGTGCCCCCGCGACGCCGACGATGTCGGCGTGGGCCGCCGCGACCCGCAGCACCCGGTCGCCGGTGCCGCCGATGATCAGTGGTGGGCCCGAGCCGCCGAATCCGCGCCGCTGCAACGGTCGTGGCAGGGCGCGGCCCTCGGGTAACTCGTCGAGATCCGCGGTGAAGAAGGTGCGCAGGCCGTCGACCATCTCCGACAACTGTTCGACCCGTCCGCCGAGGGCTTTCCATTCGATACCAGCTGCGTCGAACTCCCACTTCATGTGTCCGGCACCGAGTCCGATGTCGAGCCTTCCGTCGGTGAGGACGTCCGTCGTCGCGATCTCGCGGGCGAGGAGGGCCGCATTCCAGAACGGTGCGTTGAGCACCAGGGTTCCGACACGCAAGCGGGTGGCATCGGCGACGGCCACCAGCAGCGGAAACGGGGCCGGGGCGCCGAGATGGTCCGCGGCGAACACGGTGTCGTAGCCGGCGCTCTCGCCGAGTCGGCATCGGTCGAGAAGGGCGTCGCGGGACTCGAAGCCGAAGACGTTGAACGAGAATCGGAAATCACGCATGGTCTTCACGATGCACCCCCAGCGGCTCGGCTGGTGACCGAATGCGGTGAGGAAATCCAAGGACCGCATGGCGACGGAAGTAGGCCTTGCTCGCGGTGGGCGCACGGCGCAGTCGGCCGGGGTGGGAGAGGCATCGACCGCCTGCTGGTGGTCGAGGGCGGCACCGAACGCACTGAAGTCGCCTCGCCGCTGGGCGTCGCGGATCTGTTCGAATGCCGCCTTCAGTTCGACAGCCGCGGTCGCATCCGCCGTCGGAGGATCCGGGATGGTGACATCGGTTGGGGGCGCTTTCGGTGTCGCGGCCGATCTGGCGCACCCGGATTGTGCTGGACAGGCGAACAGTGCCCAGCGTCACGACGACTGCTGGGCACTGCTCTCGTGCTCGGTATCGACCGAGGTGAAAGTGGGTGGGCTACCGAGTTCGGTACGTCGAAGAGAAGGGTGGCCGCGCCAGCCGGAGCAATTCCAGGGCCAGCAGTGAGCCGCGGGGACCCAACTCGTCCTGATACCGGCGGATCACGTCCGTCTCGCCGCCGAGCGCGACCATCGGTGCACCGGACTCGACCCGGGTTCGGGCCGCGAGCTGTGCGAGAGCGAGACGGCGATTGACCGCATCCAGGATCTCCGCATCGAGGCGGGCGATCTCGGCGTGAACGCGACTCAAATCTGTGGCGGCAGGTGATGCGCCCCCAGCGTTCTCGGCGACCGCCCCGCAATCAGTGTCCGTCATCATTGCTCCTCGACTGGGTGACCGTGTACGACCATCCTCGAACGGGAGTGGCCGTGAAGACAGACACCCTTGGGTGCAGATCGTCGACCCCTGGCCGACTCGACCGCCCGAGTGGGTACCGCGGTTGCACCTCGGGTCTATCTCAGTGCGATGAACCGCTGCAATTTCCCGCTCGCCTGATGACGCTGCAGATGGTCGACGACCGCGATCCGGACCTGCGGATCGGCCACACCTTGCCGACGCAACGCCGCGGCGACAGCCGGCGCCAGCGCGGCGACGTCCGGGTCGCCGACCGCGAAGATCTCCGCTCCGTCGACCGTCTGTCTGACCTGATACTCCGAAATACGCGGATCTGCGCCGAGGACGTAACGAAAAGTGCTCGCCGGCACGATCGTCGTTCCGTACCGGAAGTCGTCGTCGCGCCGCCCACCGATGTCGGCGACGCGCGCGAACGCGCTTCCGCACGCGCACCGATCGGGCAGCAACGTGACCTGGTCTCCGAGGTCGTACCGGATGAAGGGAAACGTGCGGTTGGCCAGACCCGTGGCCAGCGTTCGCGCGGCGGGCGCATCGGCTGCGACCGGAGCACCACTGTCATCGACACGCTCGAGCACAACCTCGTCTTCGCACACGTGCAGGCCCTCGCCGTATCCGCATCCCACGGCCTGCACGCCGATCTCGGTCGACCCCCAGAGGTTGTGGATCGGCACCGACCAGGCGTCGCGGATGGCCTGCCGGTCCTCAATCAGCAGGGGTTCGGAGTTCGTGCTCACCCGCACGGGACTGATCTTCAGGTCACCCGCCACTGCCGCTCGGGCAAGTCGTCCGATCTCCGTCGCATAGCCCACCAGATGCGTGGGCCGGGCAGCGGCCACGGCGGCGACGACCTCGTCGAACGGTGCGCCCACCGGGATCACGACGGTCTCCATCCCCGGTGCGGTCGGCACGTCGAACAGAGGGGTGCTCGCATGCGGGGGGACACCGGCCGCCAGCACGGCCAGCCGTGCAGGAGACCGCACCGACGACGCCCGCCGTTCCTCGCGCGCCTGTACCCGCCAGGCAAGGCACGCCGCCGAAACGTAGAACTGCCAATCCCAGACGTAGACGCCGCGGACACCACTCGACCCACCCGAGCTGAAGATCTGCTCGTCGCCCGACGTGTACGAAAACCATTGTTGCTCGGACAGAATCCGTTCGGCGCGTTCGCGGTCGAGGTCGCGAACCGTGACGACCGCATCCCACTCGTCCTGGGCGTCCCGCTTCGTCATCATCGGCAGCGACGCCAGGTCGGCGACCGAGGCCGAGGACGGATCGAGACCGCGAAGTCTCCGGGCATGAAATGGCGACCGCTCGCGTGCGTGCGCGAGGAGGGCCCGCAGCCGCTCGGTACGGTAGCGCTCGATCTGATCTCTCGACCAATCCAGGCGTCCCATGTGATCCTCGAGTGCGGCCTGAACCGCGTTGACCTGGCCGGCACGCACACGCGCGTACGCCGTGTGCTCCGCGTCTTCCGAAGCACCTCCGGGAACCGATCGGGACATGACGCCTCCGCATCACAGTGGTCCGGCGCAGCACTTTCGTACGTACCCTTCCGAGTTTTGCACAACGACGCACGGGCCGTCAGGCACGTGCGCGAACCCAACGCGGTGCCCACAAGTCTCCGAGCGGGTCAGCCCCGCCGGCCCGGGGGTCGGATGCATTATTCAGCACGGAGGTGACGTGGCAGCGGAGAAGCATCTTCCAACGTAACGGGCCGGGCTTTCAGAGTTCGGCGGCCGGTGCGCGTTCGTCGGTGCGAACCTTTCGCAGGAGCCGTTTCAGTGTTCGGGAGTCCCTCCACCCGAACGATGTGTGGTCTGTGGCGCGGCGGTGGACCATGTCGAAGATTCGTGCGGGGACGACCACCTGGTGTCTCGCCGCACTTGCCATGACCTCGATGACCGCGCGGTGGGGCCGGTCGTCCTCGAGCGCGAAGCCCGCATCGTGCAGCGCCGCGGGAGGCAGTGCCGGCCGCAATGCCGAGATCACCTCGTAGGCAAAGGCGTTGAAATCTTCCTACCGAAGGCGTTCGTGAGGGTGACCCTGGCCACGGAACCGAGCAGTTCGCTCTCGCGGGCCAACCGGGGGAGTTGCCGTTCCCAGCCGGGCCTGGAGGTGATGCCCGCCCCGGCGATCACGCCGACCGCGCCGAGGGCTCGAACGTGGTCGATCCACCCGTGCGGGGGCACGACGACGCCCTCGAAGAGAACGTCCGTGTCGTCCTCGATCAACAGGGTGCGCCGTCGACCGATCGCAACGACGGGGGTTTTGTTCTCCGATTCCGCGCTCACGCGCTCCTGCGAGACAGTCAATTCGAGTTTCGAAGTTCGAACTTGAGGACCTTCCCGGTCGGGGTGCGGGGGAGTTCGAGGGGAAAGACGATCTCATCGGGCACCTTGAACTTCGCGATACGCCCACGGGTGTGCTCGACGAGTTCCTCAGCCGTGACCGTGGCCCCCTTCCTCACAATGACGAATGCCTTGGGCCGCTCGCCCCACTTGGGATGTGGGACACCGATGACCGCGACGTCGAGTACGGCGGGGTGCGTTATCAATGCCTGCTCCACCTCGATGGTTGAGATGTTCTCGCCGCCGGAGATGATGATGTCCTTCGCGCGGTCCTTGAGCTGGATGTAGCCGTCCGGGTGCATGACGCCGAGATCGCCCGTGTGGAACCAGCCGCCCGCGAAGGCTTCCGCAGTGGCCTCGGGGTTGCGGTAGTAGCCGAGCATGACGTTGTTGCCGCGCAGCACGATCTCGCCCATGGTCTCGCCGTCGGCGGGGACGTCGTTCATCTGCGCGTCGACGACGCGGGCGTTCTCTGCCTGCACCATGCCCACGCCCTGCCGGGACAGCAGGGACGCGCGTTCCTCGGCGGTGCGCTCGCTCCACGACTCCTGGTACTCGCAGATCGTGTACGGCCCGTAGACTTCGGTCAGCCCGTACACATGGACGACGGTGACGCCGATCGCCTCCAACTGGGCGATCACCGTCGGTGACGGCGGCGCCGCGGCGGTGGTGATCCGCAGGGCGTCGACCGGATGTGCCTGGGGCGCTTCGGCAATGGTGGAGCACACGGCGGGAGCGCCGCACAGGTGAGTGACCCCGAGGGTGTCGATGGCGTCCCAGATCGCGTCGGCACGCACCGCGCGCAGGCAGATGTGCGTGCCGGCGGCCTGCGTGACCGCCCACGGGGTGCACCAGCCGTTGCAGTGGAACATCGGCAGCGTCCACAGGTATTTGGTGGACCCGGTGAAGCCGTTGTGGAACGTTTCGCCGAGGGAATTGAGATAGGCGCCGCGGTGCGTATACATCGCGCCCTTCGGTTTCCCGGTGGTTCCGGACGTGTAATTGATCGCGATCACCTGCTGTTCGTCATCGACACCCCAGTGCAACGGGATGTCGTCCACGTCGTCTGCGGCCGCGAGGAAGTCGGCGTACATCCCGGTCGCGATCCCCTCCGGGACCACCGGCCGCGCGATCGTGGAGTCGGGAATCTCGATCACCTCGCGCAGACTCGGGACGGCGTGGCGGGCGGTCGCGACGGATCCCACGAGTTCGGAGTCGACGAACAGCAGGCTCGTCCCGGAGTGCTCGAGGATGTACTCCAGTTCGCGGCCCGCCAGCCGCCAGTTCAGCGCGATGAAGACGCCACCAGCGAGGGGCACCGCGAAGTGGGCGAACAGCATTTCGGGGGTATTCGGGCACAGGAACGCAACGCGGTCGCCGGGCTCGATCCGGCTCCGCAGGACCCGGGCGAGTCTCTCGACCTCGTCGCCGAACTCGCGATAGCTGTAGCGGCGGTCGCCGTGAATGACGGCGACCCGATCCGGGAACACCGTCGCCGAGCGCTCCAGGAAGCGCAGCGGACTGAGCGGTGTGTGGTTCGCGGGCGAGAGGGTCGGTCCGGACACTGGAACCTCCGAGATGTGGTGAAGGTGCTCTGACGGGCGATACACGCCCAAGATGACGTTATGGAACATCACGCCGGCACCGCTACCCTCCGAGGTGGGTACGCCGAATATGAGAGTGCCGGTGAACGACACGTCGAGACCCCGCGAATCGCCGACCGGCTGTCGCTGAGCGTCGAGTCGTACATGCGCAATCTCGTGGGCAAGTGGGAGGTGCGCAGCAGGTAGGAAGCTGTCGTGGACGTCCTGCGTTTGCTTCCCTGATGTGCCGCCGTCTCGGTTGCTGATCCCGAGATTCCTTGCGTGCGAGGGCTGTTCATCTCCTCTGGATGGGCCGTCCGGACAGGGTGCTGCCACGACTACGGGCCGCGGCGGGTGCGCCGCGCGGACGCCGTGTCGAAATCGAGACCCCGCCCCAAAGCGGGAATGGATGAGCCGCTGCGGTATTCACTAGCCCTTCTGACGCGTCACGGAATTGTCACGACATGACGTCGAAACGGTATCGAAACCTCAGAACAGCACAATTTTCACTCGCGTTTCTCAATAGTCGAACATCCGTACCTTGTTCATGCCGTGTGAATTTCGGGAGGAGGCCACGTTCGGGGGCCCGCCGCTGCAGATCTGCCGACGCGGGTTCGTAATCCCGACACCTTCGAGGCGCGGGACGAGGCACCGAAAGGGACGGCCGACAACCGAGACGTCGTCGCCGGCACGCCGCGTCCGCACGCGCGGAGAGGATTGAGCCAGCATGACCACTCGTAACATGGAGAAGCACACCCTCGGCTGGATCGCCCTGATCGGCGCGGCAGTCACCGTTCTGCTCGGGCTGGGCGCCGGAACCGCTGGAGGCGCCCCGCACGACTGGGAGGAAGTCGCCGAGTGCGAAAGCGGCGGTGACTGGACCACCGACACCGGAAACGGGTTCTACGGCGGACTGCAGTTCACACCGGAAACCTGGAAAGCCAACGGTGGAACGGGCATGGCCTCGGAAGCCAGTCAGGCCGAGCAGATCCGCGTCGCCGAGAACGTCCTGAAGACCCAGGGCCCCGGCGCATGGCCCGTGTGCGGACAGTATCTGAAAAAAGGCGGCACAGCGCCCGTCGAGGTACCCCACACCACGCCTGCGCCTGCACCGGCCATCGAAACTCCTGACCCAGTCGAGACGCCGGACGTTGTCGAAGCTCCTGCGACCGTCGACGATTCCGCGGCGGTGAAGGCGGCGGTGAAGGCGGCGGCCCAGGAAGCGCTGAACAGCGCCCGTGAACTTGCCGAGCAGAACGGGTCGGCTCAGGTGTTCGAGGAGCGGGCGTCGGCTCCCCGGTAACGTCCGACGGTTCTTGTGCGAACTAACCACACAGAACGGTCGTGTCGTCGCCTACGAAGGAGATCTCGTGCAGAAGAAGTCCGCTCGGCGTACCGCAGCATTGGTCGGGATACTGTCCGCACCTCTCGTTCTCGGAGCCACCGTGGGTGCCGGAACCGCGAGTGCCGAACCCTGGCACATCGGCCCCGTTTATCGTGCCGAGACGTCCGGTGAAGGTGCGGAATACTTCTGCGGGAAGGCTGCGGCGCTCGAGCAGACGTCGGGAGTCGTGATCGTGCCGTGCACGTTCGATGAACCGACCAATGTCTGGTACCGCGTCGTCTTCAACCCGGCCTCCTGGGGCTTCGACTTCTGAGGTGAACTGCCGGGATCGGAGGCGCACCTGACGAAGCGGTGACCGGGCACCGTCGGCGCACTCCGCTTCGTCGAGTGCGTCGCCTCCCGGTCGCGCGCAGACTCCTCGGTATGGCCGAGGGAAGAGCAGAATGAGTGTCGAGGCAGCCCAGCGCAGCGAGGTCGACGTCGCAATGGCGCGGAGTTGGCTTCTGGTCCCTGCGGTCGGGAGCGAGGTCCTCGCGGCTGCGTCTGGCGCCGACTCGCTGATCATCGACCTCGAGGACGGTTTGCCGTTCGCGGCGAAAGACGAGGGGCGGGCCTGCACCGCTGAGTGGCTCGCCCGAAATGCAGGTTGGGTGCGGATCAACGACGCGACCACCCCGCACTGGCAGCGCGACCTCGACGCGCTCCGCGGCCTGCCCGGCCTGCGCGGGCTGATGCTGTCGAAAACGGAAGCACCCGAACAGGTGCGGGACACCGCTGAAAAGATTTCGGGTGTTCCGGTGGTCGCTCTCGTCGAGTCCGCGGCCGCGATCGTGGCAGTCGACGACATTGCTCGCACCGCTCCCGTCTGTCGACTCGCGTTCGGGATCGGCGACTACTGCCGCGACACGGGTGCCGGGCGAACTCCGATGGCGTTGGCGTACGCCCGATCCCGGCTCGTCAATGCCAGCCGGGCTGCCCGGATCGGAGCCCCGATCGACGGGCCGACGCTGTCTCGCGACGCCGAGGTCGTCCGGGACGACACGCGACTGGCCCGCGAAATGGGGATGACCGGAAAACTGACCCTCGCGTCCGACCAGGTGCCGGTGATCAATACCGCGTTGGCACCCGATGCGGACGACATCTCGTGGGCGGAAACGACGATCGAGCGTCTGGGTGCGGACGGAAGCCGCGTCACTCACGGCGGGCATCTGCCACAGCTCGCCCGCGCCCACGACATTCTCCGTCGCGCAGACCACTTCGCGTCTCGGGCCTAGGACGGTCGGGCGTCCTCGTGCTCGGCCTGCCGGGTCGCGCGGTACGCGGTGAACACGCCGGCTGCCGCGATGACGCCGAGGCCGAGGAAGAGCACTCGTGCCGAGGCGAGGGCCGAGGGCGCACCGAGGTTGACCAGCACCCCGGCGACCGCGGACCCGACGGCCATGGCGATCAATTCGACCGTGTTGAGCCCCGCCGCGGCCTTGGCCCCCTCCTGCTCGTCGTCGGTGCTCCGCATCGCGGCGACCATCAGGTGCGGGAAGGCGAGGCCGATCCCGGCACCGGCGGCGGCCAGGGCGCCCGCCCACAGAATCACCACTCCCAGCCCGGCGTCGTCACGCCAGAGGGCCGCTGTGAGGACCAGGCCGGCGGCGAGAACCAGTGGTCCGGCGATCTTCGCCGCCGTCTGCGCACGCGGGCGGGAGATGTCGGAGCTGAAGATCATGGTCACCGACCATCCCACCGACATCATGGCGCCGAGGAAGCCCGCGGCGAACGGCACCAGTCCGGCGAGCCGTTGACCGAACAGGGGTGTGAAGGCCTCCGACACGGTGCCGGACGCGAGCACCGCGATGGTGAGGTAGATCCACTTCAGCGACGACGCCCGGGTGTACGTCGACCGCGGCAGCACTCGGCGCGGTGATCGCCGCTCCCAGGCCAGGAAGAGAACGATGAACGCGGCCCCGACCGCGATCAGGGCCAGCATGTGGGTCCGGTTGCCGAGGATGCCCGCCACGCTGATCGCGATCGTCGCGAGGGTGAGCAGTACGAGTGACGTGGCAGGCACGGGTTCTCCGCCACGCACACGCTCGGTGCGCGGCAACGCGCGGGGAGCGATCACGGCGATGGCGGCGGCAACCACTGCCAGCGCGACGAACGCGAGACGCCACTGGCCGAGTTGCGCGAACAGTCCTCCGATCGCCGGTCCCGCCAGAGTTCCGACGCCCCACATCGCCGAGACCAGCGCGGTCGCGCGGGCCCACAGATATTCCGGTAGCGCCTCGCGCAGTACCGCGTAACTCAGCCCGGCGAGCAAGCCCCCACCGAGCCCCTGGACCGCTCGTCCGACGAGGAGCACCTCCATTGACGGGCTGACGGCGCAGATCATCGTGCCGACGAAGAACGGAGCCAGAGCGAACAGATATGCACCGAGCGCCCCGCGATGCGCGAGCAGCCGGCTGACGGTCATCGACGAGATCACGGACGCCACCATGAAGACGGTCGCGCTCCACGCGTACAGCGATTCGCGACCGAGTTCGCCGATGGCGGTGGGCAGCAGGCTCGTCGTCAGAAAGATGTTGACGGCGTGCAGTCCCACGCCGCCGGCGAGGACTGCGGACGTGGAGCGGTAGCGGGGTCCGAGCAGTTCGGACCAGCTGGCCGGTGACGGGGCGGTCGTTGTCATGCACTCCACGCTAAAATCTCGAGTGGACTCGAGGTCAAGGGGCTGGTGTGATGTCTTTGGATCCGAAGGATCTGCTGTCGGTGGGGGAGGTGTCCCGTCGGACCGGTGTCGCTGTCTCGGCGCTGCACTACTACGAGCAGCTCGGACTGATCGCGTCGACGCGGACGTCCGGGAATCAACGCCGGTACGAACGGCACATGCTCCGGCGGATCTCGCTGATCGTGGTGGCCAAACGGCTCGGGATCCCACTGGCCGACGTGGGAACGGTGTTCGAGACGCTCCCGGCAGACCGGATGCCGTCGATCCGCGACTGGCAGCGCGTGTCGAAGCTGTGGCGGGTGCAGCTCGAGGATCAGCGCAAGCGAATCGAGCGCCTCGAACACGAGCTCACCGGATGCATCGGGTGTGGTTGCCTGTCGATGAAGGCGTGCTATCTGCTCAATCCCGAAGACCAACTCGCCGTAGAGGGGTCGGGACCGAACCGGCTCTGAACGGATCCCGCCAGTCGGTACGTCGCCATCGATTTCCATCAGGGTGGGGTGATTCCACTCCCAGGGGTGCCGCGAAGCCCCCCGAGGGTTGCTTCAGTTCGGGAGCCGGAGTGGGCAGAGTTGTACCTGTCAACGAAGCACTATCCGACCATCCTCTGGAGAAACTGAATGATCAACGCCCGCCGCACCATTGCCGGCATCGCTTTCGCTGCCCTTCCCGTCTTGAGTGCCTTCGGGGCGGCGTCCGTCGCTCATGCCGAGCCGATCGGCCCGAACGGTCCCACCGGTGGGCAGTGTCCGATCGTGAACACGGACTCGAACGGAAACGAGACAGTGACGTACGGCAAGCCCGGTGACCGCAACGGTGCCCTGGTCTGCGGTGCGGACGGTGAATGGACCGTGGGCAAGGCCGGCGGATTCAAGGGCGGCCCCGGACAGATCCAGACCCAGCCCGGACTCTCACGCGGCTAGGCGGCGTATGAACTCGCTGGGTTGAATCTTCCGGACGGCATTGACGAACGGGTCAGAGGTACTCGTGGCGGTGTCCGCATTCGAGGCCGTCGGGCGCCGATCGTGGGCATCGATTCATGCAGTGGAAGACGCGATACCGCTTGCCCGGGGGGAGCGACGCGAAGCCGGCATGGGCGTCCTTGATTTCGTATCCGATCGGACCGCGGCAGAACGAACAGGTCTTGGTCTCGTCGGTTCCGGTCTCCATCCATCGATCGTAGGGCGGTTCACGGTTGGGAAGTCAGGAATCTCGCGTTCCGTCTGCCGCGGGTGACCTCAGGTCGTGGGCGTCGCCAAGATGTGTTTGAGGCCGGCGAGGTCTATCGTCGCGCCGAGGTCGGCGATCGTCACACCCGATAGTGATGCGCGCCAAGCCTGTTCGGCACCGGCCATGACTTTCGCGATGCCGCACGCAGAGCGGCACTGCTCTGGAGGGGCGGCGAGCACTCCTTGCCGGCGGATCTCGGTGCATCGAAAGGCGGGCTCGGTTCCGTCGACGGCCTGGACGACGTCGAGGACGGTGATGGCCTCGGGTGCGCGGGTCAGGACGTATCCGCCGTCGCGGCCCTCGGTGGGGTGTACGAGGCCGGCACGTGCAAGCGACTGCAGGTGCTTGGCGAGGTATGTCTTCGAGACACCGTGCAGTTCGGCCAGCCGGGCCGTGGGTACCGGGCTTTCGGCCTGGCTGAGAACCACGCAGCAGTGAAGTGCCCACTCCACACCACCGGAAAGCTTCATGGCCACGACTCTATCCATGCCCCTGTGTCAGTGGTGCGGGGTGGTACTGCGTCATCGTTTCAGGCGTGTTCGCGCAACCACTCGTCCAGAGTGGTCGGTGCGATCCAGGCATTGGCGCCGGGTGTCGGGGTGATCGCAGCGTCATCGAGTTTGGCACCGAAATAGCCGGCGTCGGGATCGGTCGTCACGGTCCGCTGGTCGCCGGTCGAGGCGAACAGCCGTCGAACGAGTGCATCGATGCCGAGCGGTTCAGGTCCCGCAATTTCGACTGTGCCGCCCAGCGGGGCACCGACGGCGACCTCTGCTACCCGGGTGACGACGTCTTTCGAAGCAATCGGCTGAAGATGTGCCGGGGTCGCATGCACCGTCTCGCCGACTGTGCCTGCCGCGGCGATGCCGGCGATGAACTCGAAGAACTGCGTCGATCGCACGATCGAGTAGGGGATGGGGCCGGACTTGACCAGATCCTCCTGGGCGACTTTGGCACGCATGTATCCGGAGTCGGGGAGTCGATCGGCGCCGACGATGGACAGGACGACATGATGCCCCACGCCTGCCGCCTCTTCGGCGGCGAGCATGTGCTTCGTCGATTCGCGGAAAAAGGCCAGGACGTCGTCGTCTTCCCACGACGGCGAGTTGGTGAGGTCCACGACGACGTCAGCGCCCTCCACAGCCTCCGCGACTCCCTTGCCGGTGGTGGTGTCGATACCGTCGCCGCGACCGAGGGCCGCGACGTCGTGCCCGGACTTGCTCAGCGTCGATGCGACCTGACTCCCGATGAGTCCGGTTCCGAAAATGACGATCTTCATGCCCGTCTCCTAACTTGGATTTATAGTGTCCTAGTTTACTCGGATTACAGGTGTCCGAGTCAAGGGTTGTGTACGTTCTGTGTGCCGGACGGGCCGGGCCGGCCTCGTCGTCCTTCGGATGTAGGTATGGAGCCAGAGCAGCGTGAATCAAATCTGTTCTGGTGCAAGGACTATGTCAAACTCGCATCGAGCCCAGTTCCGGTCGCCGATGTGGCGCCCATCGGGGGTGGGTGTCCCTGGGGGTTGCTCCACGAAGTCCTTGATCAGCGAGTCCTTCACGCCGAACACGCTGTCCCCGCGTTCGAGTTGCGGATCGCCCGCGACGAAGATGTGCGTGACGAGGGTCCGCAGGCCATCCGCGGTGACCATGAAGTGAAGGTGCGCGACCCTCATCGGTGATCGGTTGGTAGCGGCCAGCATCTTTCCGACCGGACCATCGCTCGGGATGGGGTACGGAACAGGTGTCATCCCCCAGAACCGGTAGCGTCCGTGTGCGTCCGAGAACAGGTGCGCCCTCCCCGAGACCCGACCGTCGGAGTATTGAACGTCGTAGAACCCGTCTTCGTCGTTCTGCCACACCTCGATGCGGGCTTCGGGAACGGGGTTGCCTGCGGTGTCGGTGACTGTTCCTTCGATCCAGCAGGGTTGCCCGGTCGCGCCACCGGCAATGTCGCCGCCAAGGGTAACTTCGGGCGCATCCTCGACGAAGAACGGTCCGAAGACGGTGGACTCGGTGGCATCTTCGTAGGCCGGGTTGCTGACGGCGATGGTCTGCATGGAGACACCGAGGACGTCGGAGAGCAGGATGAACTCCTGGCGCCGGTCATCGGTGATGTTGCCGACGGCGGTGAGGAACGCGATGGCGTTGCTCCACTCGTCCTCGCTGAGGCGCACTTCACGGATAAACGCATGCAGATGCCGGGTCAAAGATTGCATCAACTCCTTCAGCCGCGGGTCGGTCGTGGAGTCGAATGACGCGACAACACTGTCGACGAGCCGCTGCTCGATCGCGAACTGCTCTTCGAACGTTTCGGTATCGGTGGTGTGCATCGGTAGTCCTCTCACAAAACCTGGGCGCATCCGAATGTGCAGGGCCCAGAGCTGGGACTGTCGGGCCGGGAACATGCCCGGCCCGACAGCGCTGATCAGACCTTCTCGGTCTCCTTGTAATAGCCGTCTCGGACATCCTGCTCCCGCGCGTACTCGGGTTGGTACGCAACGGACGCCCAGTTGGAGTTCTTCTCCACCTCGGCCGCGCGCGCGGCGAGCGCCTCGGTGTCGCCGAAGCCGAGAACCTGTCGCGCAAGGTCGGTCAACGGGCCGTCGACCTGGTACTCGGTGCGCTGCATCGTCAGCAACCTCACGAGGTAGAGCGGCGTGCCGTTGAACTTCTCGAACATTTCGTGGCGGGCACCCCACTGGGTGAGATAGCGTTCGCTGATCTGCCGGAAGATGGATACGCGGTCGCGCGCACTGATCGATGTGCCGCGCAACGCCTCTTCCAGCTTGGGGCCGAGGAACGGATGGTCGAAGTCGGCCTTCGTCGGTGACATCACCACGCCGCGACCGCAGAATTCGATCAGCTGGTTGACGGCGTTGTGGATGTTCTCGAGGTAGTGGGCGCGTCCGAGGTCGACGTAGATGTTGTTGGGCTTGAACAACCCGCCCGCTGTCGTGAATCCGGTCTCCTCGGCGGCAATGGCGAATGCCTTGCAGGTTTCGCGAAAACGGACGAGATCGGCAAGCTGCGACTGCACGATCGGGTTGTTGTTCGTCCCGAGCGCGTTGGTCAGCAGGAGGGCGAGACCGACGATCAGTTCGGCGTGGACCGCGTGCCGAATCTGGGTCTCGATGTGGACCCAGTCGAACTGGCGCTGCGGGTACCACTTCGCGTGATCGGGATTGCCGATGTGCTGAACGTTCTCCCACGGGATGAAGACGTCGTCGAAGTACGCCATTCCGTCGAGTTCGTCACCGATGGTCGACAGTGGATGGTCGTAGGGGTCGGCATCCGGGGTGGCGTTCGATTGGCGACACACCAGTGAGAGCCCAGGGGTGTTGACCGGAACAATTGCGTACACGGTCTGATCCGAGGTCTGCCCCGGTCGCCACAGGTTGCCGACGAGCAATTCGTTGACGAAGGGAAGAGATGTTCCCATCGCTTTCCAGCCGCGGACGACGATTCCCTGGTCGTTCTGTTCCACGATGCTGAGCATCGGGGTTTCGACGAGCGCGTCGTCGCGTCCGCGGTCGAACTGCACGTCGACGAACATGGGGGACAGGGCGACGTCGTCGGTGGTCACCCGCTGCCACTGAGACCGGATATTGTCCGCAAAGGAGATAGTGCGTCCGCCGGCGACGACTGCGTTGTCCCCCCACGGCTCCGGATCGTCGATCTGGGCGTACATCACGACATGCATTCCCGCAGGCGGCCGAGTGAAGATACCTCCCTGGAAGTGCCGGAACCAGAATTCGTGGTAGGCGCGGCGGCGCGCGGCATCGGCCTTCGATCGGGGTAGGAACCAGTGCATCGACTTCCGGACACCGTCGTCGTCGACGAAGGTCAGAACATCCTGATGCTCCGGGTCGAGATGCAGATCGTAGTACTCCGCAATCGCTTTCGCGTAACCACTCGTCTTGGGATGGGTGGTGACGTCGTCGATCAGTTCGCCACCGACATATACCTGGCGTCCGTCTCGAAGCGACTCGAGATACTGCTGTCCTGTCCTCATGGAGGAACCTTTCTCTCTCAGTGGGGGGAAACTGCGTTGTCGGCCTGCGTGGTTCGCCACATCGCATTCCTGTAGGGAACGAAGTGGCCGAAGCGGCCTCGGTAGTACGACAGTGGATTGCCGGTCCCCGCCTGGGCCTCCACGACCTCGGCGACGAAAATGCGGTGCGTGCCGCCTTCGAGATCGTCGACGACGCGGCACGTGAGGTATGCCAACGCTTCCGCCAGGCGGGGACCGTGCTGGCGGTGGTGCACGGCTACATCGGCGAACTTGTCCGCCCCAGGCGTTGCAAACGTGTGAGCCAGGGACGCTTGATCCTCACCGAGGATGTTGATCGTGAAATGGCGGGCCTTGCGGATTGCAGCGTGCGTCCCCAGTTTCTGATTCAGGCAGACCAGGACCATGGGGGGTGTGTCGCACAGCGATGTCACCGCGCTGATCGTTGCGCCGTAGGGGACGCCGTCGTGCGCAGCCGTCACGATCGTGACACCACTTGCGAAGTGTCCGACAACGTTGCGGAATTCGGCTTTGTCCAAGGGCTGCAGGACATTCTGTTTCATCGGATCCTCCAACATTCGGCCTCGGGTCGGCTTGTCCGGATTTAGTGTTGTCTGGTTAGATCCGGCCGTTCAAGCGCCCGGCCACGGTCGGCGGAGTGGAGCGGCCTGCGCCGTGTGAGCGGAAGGCTGTGATCTACCTGACACGAAGAACGCTAGAACCCCATCCGGATTCAGTCCAACAGATGTGGCAGATGGGTAATATCGGCCGCGCCGATATGTCGGGGTGCAGGACCGTGCCGCAATTGTCGAGACGGGCTCAACGCTCGCGCCCGTTACGACACGTCTCCGGTCGGGGTGAGGCGGGCTGCGGTGTCGGCGAGGCGCTGTCGAAGCCACCGATGACCCGGATCTTCGCTGTGGCGCGGATTCCAGTACATCGCGTCGGTAATGCCCGGCACCGGAATTGGCGGATCGACGAGGCGTAGGCCGTCGAGCGGCAGCATGGAAGCGGCCCGTTCGAGGACCAAGCTGACGAGTGATGTGCCGCGGATGAGGAGGGGCGCCATGAGAAAGCTTTCGACCGTGAGCTCTATTCGCCTTCGCACCCCGAGTGAGGCCAGATGGCGATCGGCGTAGTTCAACTGCCTGTCCTGGCCGATGGAATACACGAGATGGGGCAGCTGTAGATAATGGTCGCGCTCGAGTCGAGCCAACACTGCCGGTTCGTGCATGCTGCCGTCGAGCATGCATACCCAGCGGTCGGAAAACAGTGAGACGCCGGGCAGTGGCGAGTCGCCCATCATCTCTCGGGGTTCGATGACAAGGTCGGCGGAATCGAGGCGAAGAACAGCAGGAACGTCGGGGGAGCGGGGCAGTACGTTCACCGTGACATTCGGGGCGTCGTCGGCGAGTCCGCGGAGCAGGGGCGCCAGAACGACCGCCGTCGCATAGTCCGATGCGCTGATCGAGAATGATCTGGTCGTTGTGCGTGGATCGAAGTCGTCGCTCTGTGCGAAGACGCCGTCGATCTGGTGCAGGATCTCCTTCACCGGCGGGATCAGGGCCTCCGCGCGGGGGGTGAGGACGAGGACTCGGCCGTTGCGGACCATGAGCGGATCGTCGAACAATCGTCGCAGCCGCGACAACGAGCCACTCATCGCAGATTGGCTCAAATTCAACCGTCGTGCAGCCTCGGTGACACTTCGCATGCTCAGCAGGGCATCGAGATCAACGAGCAGGTTGAGGTCGACACTACGGAGATCCTTCATCTGGTCCACACTATCGGCACCAGCGATGTATTGCATCTGTGACATCCGTTGGACCGGACGACCTGGAATGAGTGAATATTCTCGAACCCGCAACGGGCGGGCGTCGGCGTCAGTTCACGACGCCGACCGGACGGCAGTGGTGGGTGCCACGCTACGAGTGGAGTTCATCGATGAATAGGGCGGAACCTTCAGTGTCCTGGGATATTTCGGAGAGCGACATGCCGAGCCCCATAGCTTTCACTCGAACAACATTGCCCGGTCGAATAGTCTTCGGCGACGGGGCACTGGCCCAGCTGGCACCGGAACTGGACGGCGGAAGCCTGCGCAGAGCGATGCTCATCGTCTCGGCCCGCCAGCCGAAACTTGCGGTCCCCGGACGGTCCGCGTTAGGCCATCGAATGGCACTGGAGTGGAACGAAGTTCGACAGCATGTACCCCGCGATCTGGCCGAACGCGCCACAGTCGCCGCCAGCACCGCCGACACAGACGTGATCATCGCCATCGGCGGCGGCAGCACCGTCGGACTCGGCAAAGCGGTCGCAGTGAGTACCGGCCTCCCCCTGGTCGCGGTCCCCACCACGTACGCCGGCAGCGAGATGACGCCCATCTACGGGCTCACCAGCGGAACGGTCAAGAAGACCGCCCGCGATCCTGCGGCCCTGCCGAAGATCGTCGTCTACGACCCGCGGCTCTTGACCGCGCTGCCCGCCTCGATCGTCGGCCCCAGCGGGATGAACGCCTTGGCCCACTGCGCCGAAGCCCTTTGGGCGACGAACCATGACCCGATCACTGACGCACTGGCTCTCGATGGTGCCGGCCGACTCCAGAGCTTCCTGCGCCGGGCGTACACCACAACCGACCTTGCAGCCCGTGGAGAGGTTCTCCTCGCCGCCTGCCTGGCCGGCATCGCGCTGGGCACGGTAGGTACCAGTGTGCATCACGCGCTGTGTCATCTCTTCGGAGGAATGTGCGACGCCCCCCACGCCGAAACCCACGCGATCGTCCTGCCCTACGTCATCCGGTACCTGGAACCTGCGATCCCCGACACCATCGCCCGTGTGGCCGAGGTGATGAAATGTGACCCGACGACACTCGCCGACAACGTCTGGTCGCTGGCCCGGTCGGTCGGCACACCGACAGGGCTCCGAGCCATCGGCATCACGCGGGACCAGATCGATGCAGTCGCGGAAGCGGCCGTGGCCGAGAATCTTGTCAGTCCTCGGCCGCTGGATCTGCGACCGATTCGCTCTCTCCTCCGCGATGCGTGGAACGGAGAGCTTCCCCAATCACTGTGACGGCAAAGTCTTCCCCCACGTCGAAGGCTGCCAAGTAAGGGAGACACTGATCATGAACTCACTCACCCAGATCGTGACCGATCTGTACACGGCATACAACAACCACCGCCCCGCGGACGTCGCGAAGCTCTACGCTCCGCTATGTCGGCACCGCGATATCGCAGCCGGCGCGGACCATCGCACACCGGAGAAGATCGCCGCCGGCCTCGCCGGGCTCTTCGCAGCATTTCCCGACGCGCAATGGAGCCTCGATGACACGCTCATCGGTGGCAACCGTGCGGTGGTGACCTACGCACTGTCCGGTCACTTGAATGGCCGCCTGGGCCCGTACGAGCCGAAAGGGCAGAGTGTGCACCTGGCCGGAGTGCAGATGCTGGAAGTGAAAGGCAACCGCATCATTACCAGCACCGACTATTGGGACGGTGGTGCTCTTCATCGCCAGCTGAGCACGTCGTGAATATTCAATGCTGCTTCAGCCCTTCCTCTTTCGGATGATCTTCGTCGACTCCTGGGACTTCGCCCGCTTCTCCGCCCGGCGCTCCCTGAGTGCGCGTGCGGACTGTTTCGAGCTCTTGACGGCGGATTTGTCAGCCATTGTCGCTCCATCTTCGAGTGGCCACCACGAACTGATCCTGACCATACCCAGGAAAGTGGATAAGTCCACTTCGGCATCCGGCTCGAACGGGGTGCCGTGTCGGAAGCGATCATCCGTGAGATCCCAAGAACCGCAGTAACGCTCACGAACTTGCTTATTTCTGTGCGGTGGCTATGGTGCATGCAAGCATCAACGGCATCTACCGGAGGACTGAAATGTGAATGCAGCTACCGATCGTCAATGGGCGGTTCGTGACGCTGTTCTGCGTTGGCTTCTCGCGAAGGCGACGGAAGGGTACCGAAGTCCGATTCTGGACGCGGATGCCATCGGTGAGACGGTCGGCTGGGCGCCCTCGCCCCTGACTCGGGACGAGGTGGCCGATGCGTCGAATTATCTTTACCGGGAAGGGTATGTGACGGGCGTGCCGGTGATGGGCATCGGAATTCCGCGCCCGATGTTGACGGTGGCCGGGCGGCGCGTCGCCACGACGGGAAGGCCTCTGCGCCGCGCGATGCGCGGTCACGACGTCGTGAGCTAGCGACAGCTGGCTCCGTCCGTCGACGCACCAGCTAGTGCGTCACCTGCACAGTCGAGAGCAAGATGCGGTGCGGGTACGCGAGACTGCCGTCGCCCGTTCGTTCCTGCCCTTGCTCAGATGGCTCAAGGTGCAGTCAAGCCCTTGATGACGGCCGCGGTGGTGTCGGCGATCGCCTGGTTGTTTCCCTGCGCGTCTTCCTGATTCGTGAGGCTGTCGGTGAGGATGGCGAGGACGATGGGGGCGCCGTCCGGACTCCACGCGACACCGGCATCGTTGGCGGTGCCGAAGCCGCCGCCACCGGTCTTGTCGGTGGCAGTCCATCCGGTCGGCAGCCCGGCGCGCATTCTCTTGTCCGACGTCTTGCTCGCCCGCATCCACTCGAGGAGCTGGTCACGGCTGGCCGTGTCGAGGGCGTCTCCCAGGAGCAGCGCACGGAAACCCTGCGCGAGGCCGTTCGGTGTCGTCGTGTCCCGGGGGTCGTCGCGGAATGCGGTGTTGAGTTCGGTCTCCCACCGGTCCAGCCGTGTGCTCCCGTCTCCGACGTCTCGGGCGAGGTCGGTGACCGCCTGCGGACCGCCGATCTCCCGGAGCAGGTAGTTCCCGGCAGTGTTGTCGCTCTGCGTCAGCGCTGCTTCGGCGATCTGCGCCAAGGTCATCGGGGTGCCGGCCGCAGCGGCGGTGACCGGCGAGTTCTCGACGAGGTCGCCGGGTTCGATCACGACGGTCTTGTCGAGTGACGTGGACCCGTCCTCGGTCTTTCGCAGGACCGCGGCGGACGCGTAGGCCTTGAACGTCGAGCACATCGCGAACCGTTCGTCGCCCCGGTGGCTGTAGACCTCGCCGGTCGCGGGATTGACTGCCGTCACTCCGATCCGCGTGGAGTGCTGCGCCTCCAGGGCGTCGATCGTCGCGTCGAGGGGCCGCCGATCCGGTGCCGCAACCACCGACGTGGTGGGCTGGGCTTGTTCCGCGGTGGCCGTGCACGCCCCGAGCAGCAGGGGCAGCGCCAGCGCGAGAGTGATGGCACCGCGACGACCGGTGCGCCGGGGCTTCGGATGATTTCGGTATGTGGGCATGGATTCAATGTCGGATGCGGACACTCATAGCGCAAAGACGACAGCGGCGTGGTCGCGAGTCGGGTGCGCTATCGCCGCAGTTCAGGGCAATGTTTTGTGCCCGGGAATCGGTGGGGTCGCCCGACTGGGGCGGTCGGAACTGGTTCAATGGTCGCCATGGATCTGCTCCGCCACCTGAGTTTCTTTGTCGCCGTTGCGGAAGAGGGACATTTCGGCAACGCCGCATCCCGGCTCGGTATGACGCAACCGCCGCTGTCACAGGGAGTGCGGCGGCTCGAACAGCGACTCGGTGCGGAGCTGGTCCAGCGCAGTGCCCGAGGAGTCGGGCTCACCGATGCCGGACGCCAATTGCTCCCGCGTGCGCGGCTTCTCGTTGCCGACGCGGCCCGATTCGAGGACGAGGCGCACCGCATCGCCGGCGGTCGCGATGCGGTGGTGCGGTGGGGTGTCCCGCACTCGGTGGCCGACGGTGTGGTGGTGCGGTGTGTCCGTGCTCTTCGCGACGCGGACGAGGCCCGGCCCACCCGGGTGGTGACGACCACGGCGTCCACCACCGAACTGGTGGACGCCGTCCGCACGGGCAGTCTCGACGTCGCCGTGGTCGAACATCCCGCTCTGCTCACCGGCGTCGACAGCGGGCCGGTGCTGAAGCTTCGACGGTGGGTCGTGGTGCCGGACGACCACCCGGCGGCGGTCGCGAGGAAGGCGCAGGTCCGGATGCTGCGCGGACTGGCCCTCGCCACCGGTCCACGGTCGGACAATCCGCCTGCCCATGACCTGTTCGTCGACCTGTGGCGGGCCCGGGGTGCGGACCCGGACATCGTGGTCGCACCGGGTCCGCGAGAGATTCTCACGCACGTGGCCGCAGGCGGTCATTTCGGGGTGACGGCGACGGCACCGACGGTCATGCCGGGTGTGGCCTGGGTCGATCTGCTGCGTGAAGATCTCGCGCTGCGCCTGCGCATCGTCTGGCGCTCCGGGGCCGACGTCGCACCGTCCGCTGCCGCCCTCGACCGGGTGCTGCTGAGGGCCGATCGATGACCGCGTCGGCGGAGAAGCGGATCCGTGACGTCTTCGCCGACGCCGGGTGCACTGGATGGCTGCACGCCCGCCGCGTCGGGACCCCGATCGACGACGGGGGTGACATCGCGGTCGGCGCGGACGACCTCGTGGTTCTGGCGTCGGTCTACAAACTTCCGCTACTCGTAGCCCTGTGCCGTGCTTTCGAATCCGGGGAGTTGTCGCCGACCGCGACCGTCCGGATCAATCCGGCCGACTGCACGCCGGGGCCGACGGGGGTGTCGACGTTCCGGGATCCCGTGGTGCTGAGCTGGCGGGATCTGGCGCTGTCGATGATGACCGTGTCCGACAACGCCGCCGCCGACCTCGTTCTCGGGCAGGTGGGACTGGAGAGCGTCGAGCGGGCGCTGTCCGAGTTGGGCATGACGAGCACGCGCATCATCGGCGGCACAGCGGATGCGCACCGCAGCCTGGTGATCGACGCCCACGCGCACACCACCGCCGAAGCATTCGCGGCACTGGCCGACAACGACGAGGCGTGGACCGTGTCCGCCTACGACCCGTCGTATGCGAGCGCGACGACTCCGCGGGAGATGACCTCGCTTCTCGACGCGATCTGGACCGGTAGGGCGGTGCCCGGGCCGCAGGGCGAGTTTGTCCGGCACGTGATGTCCGCGCAGATCTGGCAGCACCGCATCCGGTCCGGGTTCCCGTATTCCGAGGTGGACGTCGCCGGGAAGACCGGGACAATCGGCGCCATCCGCAACGAGGTGGCCGTCGTGACGTTTCCCGGCGAGACTCCCGTCGCGGTCGCCGTCTTCACCCGCGCCGCCCGAACCGATCCCGTGCTTCCTGTGGTCGATGCCGCGATCGGGCACGCCGCCCGGATCGCGGTGACCGAACTCCGCTCCGGCCGTGTCGACTGAGGTACTCAGCCCGGATAACGCCGGGGCGTGAACACCCTCGTTCCGTGTTCGTTCTCGACGACGGTCGTCATGGAGGAGCCCACGATGAGCAGACACCGCATGTCGATCTCGGCCGGGTCGAGGTCCGCGAGCCGCACGACCCGCACCGACTCCTGCGCGCCGGCCACGTCGCGGCCGATGATCACCGGGGTGTCGGGGGAGCGGTGCTCGAGAACCAGATCGCGCATCGCGGCGACCTGCCAGGTGCGTGACTTCGACGCGGGGTTGTAGACGGCGAAGGCCATGTCGGCGCTCGCGACCGCGGAGATGCGCTGCGCCACCACGTCCCACGGCTTGAGCCGGTCCGACAGCGACAGGACGGCGTAATCGTGCCCGAGGGGTGCGCCGACCCGGCTCGCGACGGCATTCGCGGCGGTCATGCCGGGCAGGACGCGCACGGGGACGCCGCGCCACTGCTCCTCGGCCGCGACTTCCAGCACCGCGGCGGCCATGGCGAACACACCCGGGTCACCGGACGACACGACGGCGACGCGGGCCCCGTTCTTGGCCAGGTCGAGTGCCATCGCGGCACGTTCGGCCTCGACGCGGTTGTCGCTGGAGTGACGGCGCTGGCCGGGACGTTCGGGGACCCGGTCGATGTAGGGGCCGTAGCCGACGAGGTCGGTGGCGAGCGACAGTTCGTGCTGCACTTCCGGTGTCGTCCAGGCCTGATCGCCGGGACCGAGCCCGACGACGACGAGTTCGCCCTGCGGTGCCGCGTCGTCGCGGCGCGCGTTCGACGGGCTGGGCACGATGGCGATCGAGAAGTAGGGGACGTCGCTGTCCGAGACGTCGTCCGCGGCGTCGATCTTCTGCCGGGTCGTGCTGGCCCGCTCGACGTACCACGTCTCGTCGATGCGGCCGGAGTCCTTCAACGCCTGCCGGACGGCCGGGTAGGTGCGTCCGAGTTTCAGGATCGCGGCGGCGTCGGTCTCCCGCAGGCGCCGCGTCAGCTCGCCGCGGGGCAGCGTTCCAGGCAGGACGGTGAGGATCTCCTCGCCCTCGACGAGCGGCATCGCCAGCGCGGCGGAGGCGGCGCTGATCGACGTGACCCCGGGAATGACCTCCGCCTCGAAGCGCTGCGCCAGCCTCTTGTGCATGTGCATGTAGGAGCTGTAGAACAGCGGGTCGCCCGCGGCGAGGAGCGCGACCGACCGGCCGGCTTCGAGGTGGGCGGCGAGTCGCTGCGACGCCTCCTCGTAGAACTCGTCCATCGCCCCCTGGTACCCGCCGGGGTGGTCGACGGTCTCGATGGTGACGGGGTAGACGAGGTGCTCCTCGATCTGACCGTCCCGCAGGTACGGCGCCGCGACCGCGCGGGAGATGCTCTTGCCGTGCCGGGCGCTGTGGAACGCCACCACATCGGCCTCGGCGATGACCCGCGCGGCCTTGACCGTCACCAGTTCCGGGTCGCCCGGTCCGATGCCGACGCCCCACAGTTTTCCGGTCACCCGCTCGTCGGAGCTCATTCGATCTCGCTCGCAATCGCATTCAAAGCCGCAGCCGTGATAGCGCTGCCACCCCGGCGGCCGCGGACCACCAGATAGTCCAGTCCGCTCGGGTGCTCGATCAACGCTTCCTTCGACTCCGCCGCACCGATGAAGCCGACCGGACCGCCCACGATCGCGGCAGGCCGGGGTGCCCCGGATTCGATCATGTCCAGCAGGTAGAACAACGCGGTCGGGGCGTTGCCGATCGCGACGACGGCACCGTCGAGTTTGCTGCCCCACAATTCGAGTGCGGCCGCCGAGCGGGTGTTCCCGATCTGCTCCGCCAGCACGGGGACCCGGGGGTCGCGCAGCGTGCAGAGGACTTCGTTGTCCGCAGGCAGACGCTTCCGGGTCACGCCGGCAGCGACCATCTGCGCGTCGCACAGGATCGGGGCGCCGCCCGCCAGCGCCGCGCGGGCGGCCTTCACGACACCGGGGGTGAACGCGACGTCGTCCACGAGGTCGACCTGACCGCTTGCGTGGATCATGCGGACCACGGCCTGCGAGACGTCCTCGGGAAAGGCACTGAGATCCGCCTCGGCGCGGATCGTGGCGAAGGACTGGCGGTAGATCTCCGCGCCGTCTCGGATGTACTCGATCATCCGCTCACGATAGAGGCACCGAGGTCACGGCTCCTCCACCCGGTAACCCGTCTCCGTGGCGACGACGTCGGCGACCTCACCCTTGGGCCGCCCGCAGCACCGCTCGCAGCCCGACCAGTGCTGCCGGCCCTCCACCGGGAGTTCGCCGCTCGCGACGGCGTTCCGCGCGTCGGATCGCACGTCGGCGAGCGCCTTCTCGCAGCCGGGTTGCCCGGTGCAGGCGCTGACGTTCAGCCACGGCGAGTTCTCGTCGAAGATCAGGCCCATCGGGGCGAGGACCCGGACCACCTGCTCGGCGGACCACTCGTCGAGATCGCACAGCAACACCGATTTCCACGGCGTGACGATCACCGGCTTCTCGACCGCGGCGAGAAACTCAGCCAGCCGGGCATCGAGGATCCCGAACGCGAGGCCGCCGCCGAGGGTCACGTTGCCGTCCGGTTGGTCGAGCCACCCGATCGGCGGCCGATGGTCGTCGAACCCGCTCACCGGGTCGGCGGTCGGTGCGAGCGTCAACGCCGACAGGACCCGTTCGACCCCGTCGGCGATCTCGGACAGCCGCCAGTGCTGATCGCGCAGCTCCAGGAAGACGCGGGCGGCGTCCAGGAGCACCGCCACCGATTCCGTCGCCGCGATCCGGGCACCGCTGTCGCGACCGGCGAGGACCAGGGCGACCTCCGTCTCGCTCACCGCATGGACGCCGAAATCGCCGCCGAGCGCCGACACGTCGCCGCGTCCGTCGTCGAGGGTGAACAGCGTGCGGCCGGGCAGGTCCGCCAGCGCGGCGTCCGCGCACAACGTTCGGTCGAGTTCGTCGACCAGATCCCGCAGGTCCGCGACACCACCGATCCGGCCGGTCAGCGGCGAGACGAGGATGTTGCGGACCCGCTCGTGGGTCTCCGACGGCAGGAGGCCCGCGTCGGCGAGGCGGCGGGCGAACTCCTGCGGATCGCGGACCGCCCGCAGTTGCGCGTTGCCGCGGGAGGTCAGTTCGATCTCGCCGTTTCCGAGGTCGCGGGCCGATTCCGCGAGGGTCTGCAGCTGGGTGGAGGTCAGCACACCTCCGGGGAGGCGCACCCGGGCGAGGGCACCGTCGGCGGCCCGGTGGACCTGCAGCGCGCCGGGGCATGCGTCGGGGCGGGAACGGGAGTCGACCATGGTCCCAGGTTACGTCCGGCCCCGGGTAGCATCACCAGCACTTGCGACAGCAGGAGAGGAAGCCGGTGAAAATCCGGTGCGGTCGCGCCACTGTGAGCCCGCCGAAACCGGTGGGCGAGCCAGACCCTCACCTGCCGTCCTCCGACCTACGGTTCCGCACAGAACCACCGCCACGGGGCGCGACACCCCCAGGAAGGCTCCACACGTGATCCTGCTGCTCTCCACCTCCGACACCGACCTGCTCAGCGCACGCGCCAGCGGGGCGGACTACCGCTGGGCCAACCCGGCACGGCTGCTGGTCGAGGAGGATCTGCCGGGACTGCTCGACGGCGCCGACCTGGTGGTGGTGCGCATCCTCGGTGGCCGGCGGGCGTGGGAGGAGGGCCTCGACGCGGTCCTCGCCAGCGGACTGCCGGTGGTGGTCCTCGGCGGCGAGCACGCCCCGGACGCCGAGCTGATGGAGTGCTCGACGGTCACTGCCGGTGTGTCGGCGGAGGCACACAACTATCTCGCCGAGGGCGGCGCCGACAACCTCGCCCAACTGCACCACTTCCTGTCGGACACCGTGCTGCTGACCGGTCACGGTTTCGAGGCGCCGGTCCACCTGCCGAGCTGGGGTGTCGCGCCGTTCGCTCCCGACGGGAACCCGGACCGCCCCACGATCGCCGTTCTCTACTACCGCGCGCAGCACCTGGCCGGGAACACCCGCTACATCGAGGCGCTGTGCGACGCCGTCGTCGCGGCGGGCGGCACCCCGCTGCCGATCTTCTGCGCGTCGCTGCGCACCGCCGAACCGGAGTTGCTGAACACGCTGCGCCGGGCGGACGCGATGGTGGTCACCGTGCTCGCCGCCGGCGGCACCAAGCCGGCCGGCGTCTCGGCCGGTGGCGACGACGAGGCGTGGGACGTCGCCGCGCTGGCCGCGCTGGACGTGCCGATCCTGCAGGGACTGTGCCTGACCAGCAGCCGTGAATCGTGGGAGTCCAACGACGACGGATTGTCGCCGCTCGACGTCGCCACCCAGGTCGCGGTCCCCGAGTTCGACGGCCGGCTGATCACGGTGCCGTTCTCGTTCAAGGAGATCGACGCGGACGGTCTCTCCACCTATGTTCCCGACGCCGAGCGCGCCTCCCGGGTGGCGGGCATCGCCGTCCGGCACGCCCGGCTCCGGCACATCCCCGCGTCCGACCGCCGGATCGCTCTGATGCTGTCGGCGTACCCGACGAAGCACGCCCGCATCGGCAACGCCGTCGGTCTCGACACGCCGGCCAGCGCGATCCGGTTGCTCACCGAGATGCGGGCCGCCGGATACGACCTCGGCCCGGCGGACGGACCGGATTCCGTGCCGGGTCTCGCCGCCCAGGACGGCGACGCGCTGATCCACGCCCTCATCGCCGCCGGCGGCCAGGACCCGGACTGGCTGACCGCGGAGCAGCTCGAGGGCAACCCGATCCGGATCTCCGCGGCCCGCTACCGCGAGTGGTTCTCGGCGCTGCCCGCCGAACTGCGCGAGGGCGTCGAGGAGCACTGGGGGCCGGCGCCGGGCGAACTGTACGTCGACCGCTCGCAGGATCCCGCCGGTGAAATCGTCATCGCCGCAATGCAGTTCGGGAATCTCGTGCTGATGGTGCAGCCGCCGCGCGGATTCGGGGAGAAGCCGGTCGCGATCTACCACGACCCGGATCTACCGCCGAGCCACCACTACCTCGCCGCCTACCGGTGGATCGCCGCGGACGCCGCCGCCGGCGGTTTCGGCGCCGACGCCGTCGTCCATCTCGGCAAGCACGGCAACCTCGAATGGCTGCCCGGCAAGACACTCGGCATGTCCGCGTCGTGCGGCACCGACGCCGCACTCGGCGACCTGCCGCTGATCTACCCGTTCCTGGTCAACGATCCGGGGGAGGGCACGCAGGCCAAGCGCCGTGCCCACGCGACTCTCGTCGATCACCTGATCCCGCCGATGGCCCGCGCCGAGAGCTACGGCGACATCTCGCGGCTCGAGCAGCTGCTCGACGAGCACTCGAACATCTCCGCGCTCGACCCGTCCAAGCTGCCGGCCATTCGTCAGCAGATCTGGACGCTGATGCGCGCCGCCAAGATGGACCACGACCTCGGACTCGAGGAACGTCCCGACGAGGACGTGTTCGACGACATGCTGCTGCACGTCGACGGCTGGCTGTGTGAGATCAAGGACGTCCAGATCCGTGACGGCCTCCACATCCTCGGTGCCGCACCCCGCGACGACGCGGAAGTCGAACTGGTGCTCGCGATGCTCCGCGCCCGGCAGATGTGGGGCGGCGAGCAGAACGTCCCCGGACTCCGCGAGGCGCTCGGCCTCAGCGAGGACGGCGACGAATCCCGTACCCGCGTCGACGACATCGAGCAGCAGGCGCACGCACTGGTGCAGGGCATGCACGACGCCGACTGGAAACCGGACGCCGCCGACACCCTCACCGACGACGCCACCGTCGCGAAGATCCTGCGCTTCGCCGCCACCGAGGTGGTGCCCCGCCTTCGCGAGACCGACAACGAGATCGCCCAGGTGCTGCACGCGCTCGACGGCGGATTCATCGCCGCCGGGCCGAGCGGTTCGCCGCTGCGCGGGCTGATCAACGTGCTCCCGACGGGCCGCAACTTCTACTCCGTCGACCCGAAGGCCGTGCCGTCCCGGCTCGCCTGGGAGACCGGCCAGGCGATGGCCGAATCGTTGCTGGACCGCTACAAGTCCGATCACGGAGAGTGGCCGCGCTCGGTGGGTCTGTCCGTGTGGGGCACGTCCGCGATGCGCACCTCCGGAGACGACATCGCCGAGGTCTTCGCGCTCCTCGGTGTGCGCCCGGTGTGGGACGAGGCGAGTCGCCGCGTGGTGAACCTCGAGGTGATCGACCTCGAGGAACTTGGCCGGCCGCGTATCGATGTCACGGTCCGGATCAGTGGCTTCTTCCGTGACGCGTTCCCGCACGTCCTGGCACTGCTCGACGACGCCGTCCGGCTCGTCGCCGCGTTGGACGAACCGTCGGAGAGCAACTTCGTGCGCGCGCATGCGCAGGCGGATCTCGCCGAGCACGGCGACGAACGCCGCGCGACCACCCGCATCTTCGGGTCGAAGCCGGGCACCTACGGGGCCGGGCTGCTGCAGCTGATCGACTCCAAGAGCTGGCGCGGCGACGCCGACCTCGCCGACGTGTACACCACGTGGGGTGGTTTCGCGTACGGCCGCGGACTCGACGGCGCCCCCGCCGCCGACGACATGCGGACCGCATACCGTCGAATCACCGTGGCGGCCAAGAACACCGACACCCGCGAACACGACATCGCCGACGCCGACGACTACTTCCAGTACCACGGCGGCATGGTCGCCACCGTGCGGGCTCTCACCGGAAAGTCGCCCGAGGCATACATCGGCGACAGCACCCGGCCCGAGTCGGTGCGCACCCGAACCCTGTCGGAGGAGACGTCCCGGGTGTTCCGCGCCCGCGTCGTGAACCCGCGGTGGCTCGAGGCGATGCGACGCCACGGATACAAGGGTGCGTTCGAGATGGCGGCCACCGTCGACTACCTGTTCGGATACGACGCCACCACCAACGTCGTCGCCGACTGGATGTACGAGAAGCTCGCCGAGTCGTACGTGCTGGACGAGCAGAACCGCAAGTTCATGGAACAGTCCAACCCCTGGGCCCTGCACGGCATCGCCGAACGCCTGCTCGAGGCGGCCGAGCGGAACATGTGGGAGCACCCCGAGCAGCAGACCCTCGACGGCCTGCGGCAGGTGTACCTCGAGACCGAAGGCGAACTCGAAGGAGACTGAGCACCCGTCGGGCTCCGCGGTTCGGTCTAGCATGGGGCCGGTGACCACAGAATTCGACCGGGTGTCGTCCGCGAAGTACGTCCTGCTCACCACGTTTCGGAAAGACGGCACCGCGGTGGCGACACCGCTGTGGGCCGCCGCCGACGGTGACCGCCTGCTGATGTGGACGGTCACCGACTCCTACAAGGTCAAACGCATCCGCCGCAACCCGGAGGTGACGGTGGCCGCGTGCGATGCGCGCGGCAAGCCGAAAGGCCCCGAGGTTCCCGCCCGCGCGGTCATCCTCGACGCCGCCGGCACCGATCACACGAGGGACGTGATCGCCCGCAAGTACGGCATCCTCGGCTGGCTCACGATGAAAGGCAGCCTCCTGCGTCGAGGAAAGACCGGAACCATCGGACTCGCCGTCACGGCCGAGGACCGGTAATCAGGTCTCCGCTCGGCGTGGGCGGCCGTGATGTGGAACCTGTCCAGTGCTGGCGCGTGGTCGGTTGATCGGCAGCGCTCCGGTCAGGCGAGTGCGCGAAGGTGCTCGGCGATCATCCGCTGAGCGGTTTCCGGGGTGTCGGTGTCCCCGAGCAGGACGTGCATCGCCGCGCCGTCGACGAGTGCGTGCAGGCGCATCGCCTCGGTGTCGACGTCGATGTCGGGCGCGATCAGGCCCCGCTGAGCGAGGCCGGTCAGGATCGCGGCGCAGGCACCGCGGAGTTGCCGTTGGGCATCGAGGGCGATGTCTTTCAGTAGTGGATGGGCGGGGCTTTCCGCGACGAGGGCGAGGTTCACCTCCAATTCGCAGCGTCGGCGGTCGTCGAGCGGGAGGACTTCGTCCAGCACCGCGAGGGCGCGCTGCCACGGGTCGGTGATCGACGCGTGGGCCTGTGCTCGTTCGCGGACACGCGTTGCGACGAGCCGCATCGAATAGGCGAGGAGTTCGGCCTTGCTGGCGAACACGTGTCGGAGCGATCCGCTCGAGATTCCGGCCTCGGCGGCCACATCGCGTACGGACACGGCGCCGATGCCCTCGCGTTGGATCACCCGCCACACGGCCTCGGCGATCTCCTGCTGCCTTCGGTCGTGGTCGATGAGCTTCGGCACCCCGCCATGTTAACACGGCCGTGCTAGCATGATGCCTTGTTGGCACGATCGTACTAAAAAGTACTGGAGAGGCTGAAGGTATGACGTCGCAACTGTCGAGTTCCCACCGCTATGCCGCACTCGACGTCATGCGCGGTGCGGCCATCCTGGGCACTCTCGCCACCAACATCTGGATCTTCACCAACGTCGAGGGGCTGGTGGGGTACATCGATGGCACCGGACGAGCCACCGGCGGCTGGGCCCCGGTGCAGGCTGTGCTGCAGCAGTTCGCGCAGGGCAAGTTCCTCGGCCTGCTCACCATCATGTTCGGCGTCGGACTGCTCATCCAGCAGCGTTCTGCGCAGCGACAGGGCCGGCGGTGGCCGGGCGGATACCCGTGGCGCGCGGGGCTGCTGATGCTCGATGGAGCACTGCATTTTCTGCTGTTCACCGAGTTCGACGTCCTGACCGGATACGCCTTCACCGGATTGATCGTCGCCTTCATCCTGACCGCAGGCATTCGCGCGCAACGTGTCTGGATGGCGTGTCTGGTGACCGTCCACGCGGCGATGCTGGGCCTCGTCGTCGCGGCGTTGTCCTCGGCGCCCGCGCGGGAGCCCCAGCCGCTGTCACCGAACCCCTATGCGGACGGCAGCTTCTGGGATCTCGTCGTCTTCCGCGCCGACCACGTGTTGCTGTTCCGGCTCGAGGTGCTCTTCATCCTGCCGCTGTCGATCGCCCTGTTCCTCGTCGGTGCACACCTCTACGGTGCGCGCGTCCTCGACCCGGACCGCGGCGACTTGCGTCGGCGCCTGATGGTCGCGGGCCTGGCAATCGCACTTCCGCTGGACGTCGCGCTCGGATTGTTCGGCGGAGACGCAGGCCTGATCCTCGGCAGGTACGGGACCGCTCCGGTGGTGGCGTTGGGGCTACTCGCCGCGATCGCGCACCGCTACGCGGGCGGACGCGAACCCGGCCCGGCCGGTCGGGCGCTCTCGGGAGTCGGCCGCACTGCGCTCAGTTGCTATGTGCTGCAGAACATCCTGTGCTCGATCGTCTGCTACGGCTGGGGATTCGGCCTCGCGGCCCGGTTGAACGGCGCCACCGTCGTTCCGGCGACCATCGTGTTGTTCGGTGCCGTCTCGGCGACGCTGATCGTCGTGTCACGCCTGTGGTTGCGGCGGTTCGATCGGGGGCCACTCGAATGGCTCACGCACCGGGGCTACCAGCGTCTCACCCGGGCGGACAGGAACGGTGTCACCGCGCCAGCAATGTCGTCCATTCCTTGAACTCGAGGGCGTACGACGGTGCGGGCGTCGTCACGGAGGGGCACGGCTGTCGCCGAGTCGCCAACTCCACCAACGACTTCGCTGCCCGAATCACGCTGACGTGGTGATGCCGGGAGACGTCGAGCAACTCCTCGAACGCCTCGGCGTCGCCGTAACCGCGGGTGGCGATGAGGATGCCTTTCGCGGTGGCGAGAACCTCGCGTCCGTCGGGGTGACGGTGCGGAATCGGATGTGCGGGCGGTGCGGCCTCGAGTACGTCGTTCGACACTGTGATCTCCTGGATTGTGGTGCTTCGCTGATGTCTCGGCGCGGTCATACCGCTGCCACCATCAGTGCCGTGGCGAGGGCGACGATCAGTCCTCCTGTCGCGGCGGCGAGAACTGAACCGGTGATGATGCCGATTCCGGTGGCGCAGACGAGGCAGACGAACGTCGTCAGTGCCACGTCGGCGAGAGCGAACCGTCTCGTGACCTTGGTGTGGTCGTGGAGCAGTTCGTGGGTGGTGGTATCGGAGTGCATGAAACCTCCTGGTCAGACGGGCAAGGGACGTACTCGGCGCATGCGCCGGCCACGCGGCGCTACGGTGAGTTTCGGCCCCGTTCTCTGGAGACCTGAATATGACATGCGCGGCGAAACGGCTCTGGAGTGAGCAATCTCATATGCGCGATGTCTGCAGCATTTATAACGGAAACAGTACGGGCTGTCACCTAGACGAGCGTCCGCATAGGATCCGCGACTCAGAGCGCCTTGCTGACCGACGACATGTGGAAGTCGGGGACACGCAACGGCGGCATCGCGGTTCGGGTGAACCAGTCCTTCCATTCCCGGGGCAGCGTCCGCTCGGTGGCTCCGCCCTGGGTGATCCTCCGCAGCAGGTCGAGGGGGCTCTCGTTGAACCGGAAGTTGTTCACGGCACCCGTGACCTTCCCGTTCTCGACGAGGTAGACACCGTCCCGCGTCAGTCCCGTGAGCAGCAGGGTGGCGGGGTCGACCTCCCGGATGTACCAGAGGGTGGTCAGCAGCAGCCCCCGTTCGGTCTCGGCCACCATCTGGTCGAGCGATACCGAGCCGCCGGCGTCGAGGATCAGGTTGTCGCCGGGCACGGTCACGTCGGCGCCGAATTCCTTCGCCGCCGCCCGCGGGTACGCGAGCGCGTTGACGGTGCCGTCACGGATCCAGTCGACCCGGCCCGCGTCCATCCCGTTGTCGAAGACGGACACGGATTCGGACGACGACCCGGTGACGACGAACGGTGTGTATTCCACGCCGAGCGCGGCCGGATCGGAATAGAGGGTGAGGGGAAGTGCACTCAGCTTCTCCCCGATGCGGGTGCCGCCGGGCGCAGACAGGGCGGAGTGCCCTTCCTCCGCGGCTCGGCCTTCCATGGTCCACATGAGATAGATCATGAGGTCCGCGACTGCGGACGGCGGCAGGATTGTCTCGTAACGGCCCGCGGGCAACTCCACCCGGTTGCGGGCCCAGTCGAGGCGTGTCGACAGGTCCTGGAGCAACTTCACGCTGGCCACATCCGTGAAGTCCTTGGTGCTGGTGCCCACCCAGGCGCTGGCGTCGCCGCGTTTGCCGTTGATCTCGACCGACCCGGTCGGCTGGGCGAACCGGCGCCGGATTCCGGTCGACGTGCCCAGCCAGGTCGTGTGCAGCTGGTGATGGGCGAAACCGTAGAGCTGGTCGCTGCCGTCGAAGCCCATGCTCAGATCCTGGGCGAGTTGTTCGAACGCGCCGATCTCGGTGCGCTCCGCCGAGTCGTCCCACCGCTCGTCGGTGTCGGTGCCGGTGAGCAACGGCATCGCGTCGGACGCGGGTGTGGCTGTGCGGGCGGCGATTTCGGCCGAGCGGACCACGCCGTCGATGTCGGCGGCGTCGACGGACGCGGACGTGACGATGCCGACCTTCGCGTCCTCGCCGACCCGGACGATCGAGATGACGGTCCAGCTGCGCGACGTCGACACTCCGTTGGTGGTCATCGAGTTGCCCGCCCACCGCAGGGACGCCTCGCTGGCATCGGTGACGATCACGATGGTTTCGTCCACGGTGGCCCGGGCGAGGACCTGCTCGACGAGTTGCTGCGGTGCGATCATCGGCCGCCTTCCGTCCGAGTGTTCAGTACGTTGACGCCGCGGAAGAGTGCCGACGGGCAGCCGTGGCTGACGGCCGCGACCTGACCGGGCTGCGCCTTGCCGCAGTTGAAGGCGCCGCCGAGCTGCCAGGTGGAGCGGCCGCCGACGGCGTCCATCGAACCCCAGAAGTCCGTGGTCGTCGCCTGGTACGCGACGTCGCGGAGTTGTCCGTCGAGTTTCCCGCCGCGGATGCGGTAGAACCGCTGACCGGTGAACTGGAAGTTGTAGCGTTGCATGTCGATCGACCAGGATTTGTCGCCGACCACGTAGATGCCGTCCTCCACACCGGAGATCAGGTCGTCGGTGCTGCGATCGGCGCCGGGATCGGGTTGCAACGACACATTGGCCATCCGCTGGATGGGGACGTGGTGGGGCGAGTCGGCGTACGAGCAGCCGTTGGAACGCTCCAGCCCGAGACGGGGCGCGAACGCCCGGTCGAGTTGGTAGCCGACGAGAATCCCGTCGGCGACCAGGTCCCAGGACTGGGTTTCGACGCCTTCGTCGTCATAACCGACCGTGGCGAGACCGTGCCGCTCGGTGCGGTCGGCGGTGACGTGCATGATCGGCGTCCCGTAGCGCAGGGTGCCGAGCTTGTCGGGGGTGGCGAACGACGTGCCGGCATACGCGGCCTCGTAACCGATGGCGCGGTCGTACTCGGTGGCGTGCCCGATGGATTCGTGGATGGTCAGCCACAGGTTGGTCGGGTCGATCACCAGGTCGGTGAGACCGGGCACCACGGTGGGGGCCTTCACCTTCTCGGCCAGCAGGTCCGGGATCCGGGCGAGTTCGTCGGTCCAGTTCCACACCCCGTCGCCGGCGACGTACTCCCATCCGCGGCCGACGGGGGGAGTGAGGGTACGCATCGTCTCGAACACACCGGCCGACTGGTCGACGGTGGTGGCTTCGAGTTGCGGATGCAGCCGCACCCGCTGCTGCACGATGGACGAGCCGGCGAGATCGGCGTAAAACGTCTGCTCCTTCACCTGCAGGCATCCGGCGGTGACGTGGTCGACGCCGTCGGAGGCGAGGAGCCTGCGGGAGTATTCACCGAGCAGCGAAATCTTGTCCGAGGCGGGAACTTCGAACGGATCGACGTCGTAATCGGACACCCAGCGGACGTCCGCGTGCACCGGTTCGGCGGCGAGTTCGACGTGCTCCCGGTTCAGTCCACGCAACGCCCGGGCGACGGCGACGGCCTGTTCCGCGGTCGCGGCGGCGGTCGCCGGGGTCAGCTCGGCATGCGAGGCGAAACCCCAGGTGCCGTCGACGACGACCCGCACCGCGAAGCCGAGTTCGGTGGTGTCCACCGCCGACTGCACTTCGCCGTCGCGCAACCGCAGCGACTGGCTGGTGAGCCGATGCACCCGCAGGTCGGCGTGCGACGCGCCCGCCGCACGGGCGGCGGCGAGTGCCGCGTCCGCCAGCGAACGCAGGGGGAGGGCAAGGAATTCCGGATCAACCTGTCGTGGAGCCGTCACCTGGACCACCGTAGTCGGTCGCTCAGCCGAATTGCTGCCAACCCAACCGGATCACCATCGCGATCACCACGATCAGCAGGGTGATCCGGACGAATCCGGCGCCCTTGCTCAGCGCCATCCGCGATCCGGTGATAGCGCCGATCACGTTGCAGACCGCCATGCCCAGGCCGAGCGCCCACAGCACGTGGCCGGCGGCGGCGAAGAACACCAGCGCACCGAGATTCGATCCGAGATTGATCACCTTCGCCATCGCGGCACTGCGTACGAATTCCGTGCCCAGGAACGTGGCGAAACTGATGATGAGGAATGTCCCGGTGCCCGGCCCGAACAGTCCGTCGTAGAACCCGAGGAGACCGGCGGACAGCAGGACGACCGCGATTACCTTCCGCCGTGTCGGCGGATCCTTCGCCAGCGTGGTGCCGAGCTGCGGACGGATCGTCACGAACACGGCGACGCCGACGAGCACCGCCATGATGAGCGGGATGAAGACGTCCTTGTCGATGCGTGACACCGTTGCCGCGCCGAGCGCGGACGCCACCGCCGCGAGCAGGCCGGCGGGAACCAGCAGCCGCCAGTTCATGGGGATGCGGCGCGCGAACGTGACGACGGCGGCGGATGTGCCGGTGAACGCGGTGAGCTTGTTGGTGGCCAGCGCCGCCTGCGGCGTCAGCTGCGGTGCGACGAGAAACAGTGCGGGAATAAGGATCAGTCCGCCGCCGCCGACGACGGCATCCACCCACCCGGCGGCCGTCGCAGCGGTGAGAAGAAGCGCCCAGTCACCCACATTCATGGTGCAGACTCAACCACACCCACCCTGAGGTACTTACGCTGTGCACATGCGGAGGTTCAGTCTGTGGCTGCGAGGAAAGCCGACGGTTGCGGACTCGATGTTGGCGGCGATCCTGTTCGCCCTCGAGGTGTTCGTGTTCACCGCGTCGGGAGACCGCTCGCCGTGGGTGCAGCTGGTCATGGGTTTCCTGCTGTGCCTGCCTATCGCGTGGCGTCGCAAGTATCCGCGGGCGGCGGCCGGTGCCGTTCTGGTGGTGTCGATCACGATCACGTTCGTCAGTTACTCGATCGGTGACCTCGACGCCGAGCATCCCGGTCTGCTGGCGCTCGCCGTCGCCCTGTACACACTCGTCGCCTACGTCGACCGCCGGACCGCCGCCATGTACGCGGTGGGCCTCGCCGTGGATTCGGCCCTGTCGATCTGGTTACTGGAACAGGAACTGCTGGCGGCCGGACTGTTCTCGGTCCTCGTCTTCGCACTCTCCTGGATCACGGCGGAGTTCCTCGGCGCCCGCCGGGCCTACGACGAAGAGGTCGCCGCGCGCCTCGTCGTCGCCGACTACGACCGGGATCGTCGCGCCGAGGACGCGGTGGCGGCCGAGCGGACCCGGATCGCCCGGGAATTGCACGACGTCGTCGCGCACGCGGTGAGCGTGATGATCGTTCAGGCCGACGGCGCGTCCTACGCCTTGAAGAGCAACCCCGACATCGCGAAGCAGGCACTCACCAACATCGCCGGCACCGGGCGGGAGGCTCTGGCGGAACTGCGGCGCACCGTCTCGCTGCTGCGCACCGAACCGGCGACCGACGACATGCCCCAGCACGGCACGGCCGGCCTCGCCCGGGTGGTCGACATGATGCGCAGCGCCGGACTGCCCGTGGAACTCGAGCTGACGGGGGAGTTGGACGACATCAGCCCGGCGGTCAGTCTCGGCGTCCACCGGCTGGTCCAGGAATCGCTGACGAACGTGCTGCGGCATGCCGGAGAACGTCCGCGCGCGAAGGTGCGGGTGCGGCGCCGCGAGACGGACGTGCTCGTCGAAATCACCGACAACGGCAACTCGTCCGGGCAGTTCTCGCTCGGATCGGGCAACGGGCTGCTGGGGATGCGGGAGCGGGTCGCCGTGCTGCACGGCACCCTCGAGGCGGGACGGCAGACCGACGGCAGTTGGCGGGTCACCGCGGAGTTGCCGCTCGAGCTCGAGGACTGAGCGGCCCCGGCTACTCCGTCTCTGGTGGTGTCGCTTCCTCCGGCTGGTCGAGGACGCTGACGGTGACGCCGTAGGGAAGGAACCGCACCGACCGGTGAGGATCCGTGTTGTGCTTGTGCGCGCGGAGCGCATCGAGTTCGGTGGCATACACCTGCTCGACCCGTGCGACGCCCTCGCCGTCGAGCGTGTAGATCGCCCACACACCATCACCGGTCTCACCCGTCGTTTCCGGCTTCGACGCGCCGCGCGGCGACCGGGCGAAGTCCGCGAACACGCCCGTCCACGGAATCCGAGAATCTGCCTGGTCCAGGAACCTGACGATCCGGTCCTTGACGCCCTGCAATTCCTCGCCGGCCTCACGGATCACGCGGTCGAGATCGTCGGGGTCGAACCCGAACGGCCTGTTGTCGCCCATCACTGTCTCCTGACTTCGGCGGGACACCTCCAGTGTGGCCGCGGATGCCGATCGGCGCCACGACGGTCCGCCGACCGGCATCCGCGCCGCCGACCAGGGCTGCCTCCCGCTGGTCCTCAGGCGTCCGGTGCCGTGTAGACGCGATCACCGCCCACATAGGTCAGGACGGCCCGGGTCTCGCCGATCGCGTCGGCGGTTTCGGTGAACGGATCCCGGTCGAGGACCACCAGGTCGGCGAGCTTGCCCACCTCGATGCTCCCCGTGTCGTCGAGGTGGTTCACGTACGCGGACCCGGCGGTGTACGCGGTGAGTGCGGCCGTGAGGTCGATTCGCTGCTCTGGGAGGAACACCGGGCGCCCCTGCCCGTCCCGGCCCGGCAGCACGCGATTGGACCGCGACATGGATGCGGTGGATCGGGTCGGCGCTGCTGACCGGCCAGTCGCTGCCGGCTGCCAGCGTTGCGCCCGAGCGCAGCAGGGAACCGAAGGGATACTGCCGACGGGAGCGTTCGTCCCCGAGGAACGGAATGGTGAGTTCGTCCATCTGCGGCTCGTGGGCTGCCCACAACGGTTGCATGTTGGCCGTGACGCCGAGCGCGCGGAAACGGGGGATGTCGCCCGGGTCCACGACCTGCAGGTGGGCGAGGTGCGGCCGGGTGTCGCGGAATCCGTTCGTCGTCCGAGCGGCGTCGACCGCGTCGAGCGCATCGCGCACGGCCCGGTCGCCGAGCGCATGGAAGTGCACCTGAAATCCGAGGGCGTCGAGTTCGGTGACGTAGCCGCGCAGCTCGTCCGGGTCGACGAAGCTGGTCCCGGAATGGGCTGTCGCGCAGGCGCATCCATCCAGATACGGGGAGATCATGGCCGCGGTGCGGGATTCGGCGACACCATCGAGCATGATCTTCACGGTGTCGGCCCGCATCCTCCCGACGCGGAGAAGGGACCGTCGCCGGAGCAGGTCGGGGACCTGCTCGGCGCTCCGATCGCGATCCCACCACAGGGCGCCCGCAACCCGCGCGGTGAGGGAGCCGTCGCCGGCCGCGGTCAGGTAGGCATCGGAGACATCGGAGATCCCGGAGGTGTCGCCGAGTAGCGCGTCCTGCCACGCGGTGATGCCGAGCGAATGCAGGTGCCGCTGGGCGTGGAGCAGCGCCTTCAGCCGGTCGTCGGGGGTGTGCTGCGGGGTGTGGCAGCCGACCAGCTCCATCGCAGACTCCTGGAGCATGCCGGTCGGCGCGCCGTCGGCGTCGCGTTCGATACGTCCGCCGACGGGATCGGGGGTGTCTCGAGTGATGCCCGCGAGGTCCAGAGCTCTCGTGTTGGCCCATGCTCCGTGATGGTCGCGGTTGGGCAGAAACACCGGCCGATCCCGCACGACGGTGTCGAGGAGTTGCGCGGTGGGTGTGCCCCCGTCGAACGCCTCCATCGACCACCCGCCGCCGACGATCCACGGCAACTCCGGGTGTGCGCCGGATTTCGGGTCGGCGTTTCACCGCCTCGGTGAGGCTAAAAAGAAGTTCGACCCGGATCACGTCCTCACCCCCGGCTACGACGTCTTCGAGGGCAGCCTGGGCGACGGCGTCAGCCGCCGGCGAGCGGAACCAGGATGAAGTGGCCGGCTCCGCGGGCGGCGGAGAACACGTCCCAGGACATCGGGCCGCCGGGACCACGGCCTTCCTGGTAGCGGAGATCGAATGCGGGGTTCACGGGTGCGAGCCGGTAGTCGAAGAAGGCGTAGTTGGCGCGCAGCAATGTGCGCGCCGGTTCGGTGGCCTCCGCGAGACGGGGCACCAACCGGTCCTCGACCACCAATCCGCGGTCGGAGAATTCGTCGACGATGACGCATTCACAGAAGTACGCGAGGGTCCCGATCTCACCGGGGGATCGCACCGGTGCTTCCCCGACGAGGGTCCCGACCGCCTGGCCGACCCGCTCGTAGTCCTGCGCGCTCGCCCAGTTACCGAAGATGGGGGGTGCGTCCCACGGGAGACCGTTCTCGACGTCGTAGTACACGGCGCCGGCGCCCAGCACGGCGAGCAGGCCGGCCAGTGCGCCGGCGACAGCGCGGTCCGTGGCGTTGCGCGCGGCGCTCCAGTGGATGCCGGCGGCGAGGACGGCGAACATCGCCAGCGTGGTCGCGGGCGCCACGTAATACCAGTGGTACGGCACGGTGTCGAGCACGACGTAGGCGGCGTAGTAGAGGGCACCGGACAGTCCGAGCGCGAGCAGCGGCACAGGCACCGGTCGCTTCCCTGGCCTGGCGTACGAGGCGAGCGCGACGAGAATCAGAACGAGTGCGAGGGCCGCGGGACCGAATGCCGCCACGGTCCGCCACGGGTTGGACTCGAGGTACATGATCGGGCCGGTGAGGTAGTTGTAGCCGCCCACATCGGAGGCCTGGCCCTGCTTGATCAGGAAGGTGTCGGGCAGAGCCGAACCGAGGACGATCCAGCTGAACAGGTACCACGGCCCGGCGATCGCGGCGAAGCCGGCGAGGGCGCGGCGCAGTTGCGTGCGAATCGCCGGTGACAGGGCGGCGATGACCACGACGAAGACGAGCAGGTCCAGACGTACCAGCGACGCCATGCCCGCGGCTGCGCCGAACCGGGCGGCCCTGCCTTCGAGCGCGAACCACACCATCACCGCGACGGCCGCCGGGATCAGCAGCACCTCGAGTCCGACCGCGGACAACACGAACGGGTTGAACACCACCAGCGCTCCGGCGAGCACCGCCCAGACGGTCCCGAGGCCGAGGCGCCGGCACGTGCGCGCCAGCACCCAGCCCAACAGGGCGGTGACCGCGACGTTGAGCATTCCGAGCGCGAACAGGGGATCGCCCGGGCCCCACAATCGGGTCAGGAACGTCAATGCCCCGAGCACGAGCACGTTGAGCGGGGACGTCGACGTGTTCGCGGTCAGTCCGTTTACGATCGCCCACTCCCCGTGGACGGCGAGGTTCCTGGCGGCGGACAAACTGATGTAGGCGTCGTCCGTCAGGCTGCCGGAGACGATCCAGAACAACACGGCCGCCACCACCGCGCCGGACGCGGCGAGGATCGCCGGCGTCCGAAACGGGCTCGGTACCGGTGGCGGGGCAGACCGCTCGAGCGGTTCGTTCAGCAATCCTGTGGACACCGCGACATCCTAGAGAGTGGAGCCGGGATCGCTGCTCGCAGCCACCGAACTCGACGGCAACACAGTCACAAGTCCCTGGAAATGTCCTCCCGCGCGGACTCGCTGGTGCCCGTCGACTGTTTAGTCATTCGAGAAGACGGGAAATCGACGCCCCAGGGCCGGAAGCGTCACCGGTGGCACGACCGGCCCAGGTTCCGCGGGTTGAGCCCCCAGGTCGCGGGACCGCCCCCGGGGCTTTTTCTATCGGCGGCGCCGCTCGTGAGCCGTGAGCAGCAGAGCGTCGAAACGGTCGCGAAACGAAGTGGGCGTGTGGATTTCGTCGCCGAATGCGAGAACGATTTGCTCCGCGATGACGCGGATCTTCGTGTTCGTCTGCTGTGACCGCCACGTCAGGAGGTCGAACGCGGCGTCGGCGGAGACGGAGTAGACGAGCATCAGCGCACCCTTGGCCTGTTCGATGACTGCCCGCGAACGGACGGCGTCGAGCGAAGCGACTTCAGCCGTGTCGAGCAAGCGGGGGTTATTCCAGATCTCGTCGGTCCTGTCCTGCCACACGAGCACGACGAAGCGGCCGTCCGCGGAGGTGAACGCGGGAGCGACCCCGTGCGCCCACAGCCAGTTCCCGTTCCTGTGCCGGACGCGGGCATAGCCCGCTTGGGCGGTGCCGGTATCGAGGACACCCCCGACGAGGCCGAACCACCGCGGCGCGTCCGACGGGTGCATCAAACCGGCGAGGTCCACACGATCGAATTCGTCCAATCGGTAGCCGACGAGGTCGGCCAGGGCCGGGTTCGTCAACACCAGTCGCCGTCGGTCGTCGTACACGCAGACGGGGCGCGGCAGAGAGACCACCAGCGAGGTGAACGCGTCGTGGCCGAGACTGTCGGTCGGTGCGAGGGGGAACCCGGACATGCGTACTTCCTTCAATCTCTCGCCCCGACGACGACTCGTACAGCCGATCGTCGCGGCGTGCGCAGAACGATCCGCTAGAGGGATTCGGAGCCGAGCCCTGTTCGGCTGGGTGTGGCGTGCGTCCTACTCGCTGAATTCGCCCATCGCGGGCGTCCATTCGCGGATCTGCACCTTCTCGACCAGATTTTCCTGTACGAACGGATCCTGCGCGAACAGGCGCGCGACGGCGTCCTCGTCCTCGGCCTCGACGATGAACAGCGCACCGTGGCCGTCGGCGAGGGGGCCGGTCGAACGCATGACCTTGCGGCGGACGAGTTCGGTCAGCCATCCACGATGCTGCGTCCGATGATCGTCGCGCAGGGACGACGTCTCGGGGCTGTACGTGTATTCCACGACGAACAGGGCCATCAGGTTCTCGCTCAGCCGTGGTCGATGTACGACTCGAGCTGGTCGCGTTCGGTCTGCAGCTCGCCGATCCGGCTCTTCACCACGTCGCCGATGCTGACGATGCCGACCAGCTGCCCGTCCACGATCACCGGCAGGTGCCGGATCCGGCGTTCGGTCATGGTTTCGGCGAGACTGTCCACGGTGTCGGTCGGGAGACAGGTGAACACCGATGTCGTCATGATGTCCACGACCCGGGCATTCAGGATGTCGGGGCCGCGCTCGTGGATGCGGCGCACGACGTCGCGTTCGGTGACGATCCCGACGACGGCGTCGTTCTCCGTCACCACCAGGGCGCCCACATTGTGCCTGGCGAGTTCGCCGATCAGTGTGCTGACCGGCATCTCCGGATCGACCGTCACCACGGCCGGACCCTTGTTCCGCAACACATCCGCGATTCGCATCTGGACACCCCGATCTGTGGGCACTCCGACTGGCCGCCGATTCGATCATAGGCAGACTTCGAGCGTATGCCAGCGCTTCTGCCGGTCTTGGTTTGGTTATCTACTCGTGACCGCCGTGTCCCGCGGGCCGGTGTGCGGGTCGGGCGCCCACCGGGACTGCGGTGTTAGGTTGGCGCTGTGCCGATCACCGTGCTACTCGTCGACGACCAGGAACTGATGCGGATGGGCCTCAACATGGTGCTCGACGCTCAGGACGACATCACTGTCGTCGGTGAGGCGAGCGACGGAGCGGCGGCCGTCGCCGCGGTCCGCAAACTCGAACCCGATGTGGTGTTGATGGACGTCCGTATGCCGGTGGTGGACGGGGTCAGCGCGACCGCCCAGATCCTGGAGTCGGGGGTCGCGAGTCGCGTGCTGGTGATGACCACCTTCGACCTCGACGAGCACGCCATGGGTGCGTTGCGGGCCGGGGCCAGCGGCTTCCTGCTCAAGGACACCCCGTCGGAAGACCTGGTGTCGGCCATCCGCAGTGTGGCCGCGGGGGATGCAGTGGTGTCGCCGAAGGTGACCCGCCGGTTGCTGGCGAGGTTCCTCGACGACGGTCCCGGTCCGCTTCGTGACCCGGAGGTCCTCGACGTGCTGACCGAGCGTGAACGGGAAGTGCTGCAGCTGGTCGCCACCGGCTTGTCGAACACGGAGATCGCCGGTCAGCTCTTCCTCTCGGAGTCGACCATCAAATCGCACGTGGGCCGGATTCTGACCAAGTTGAACGTCCGCGACCGGGTCCAGGCAGTGGTGCTGGCCTACGAGACGGGCCTGGTGCGACCCGGCTCGTAGGCCGGCGGTTGGGGAAGCGTACTGCCGCTAGACGGTGAAGGTGCCGACGGTCGGGACCACGGTGCACGTGACGGAGTCGGCGTAGCCGACCGTCCCGAACATCGTCGCGAGGACGGTTCCCTTGCCGGTGTCGACGATCTTCGACAGCAGCGGGGTATTGATGATCGGAAGCTTGTCGTCGAGCTTGACGATCCCGCCCTGGAACGTCGTGAGGTTGATCCAGGCGACGCTGAGGTCGGACGACTGCGGGATCGCCACGTAGGCGGGGATGGCCTGGAATCGGAGTTGGTTCGCGGTGATCTGGGGGAACAGGTTCGGTCCGCCCTGAGCGCTCGCCAGCGTGACCGTCGCGGGCTTGTCGGCGACGCCGCACCCGAGCGTGGGAGACGGGTACATGAAGTCCTGCGGTGTGGTGAGTCCGACCTCGAGCACATCCTTCGGGATGAACACGCTGGCGCCGAGAAGAGCGTCCATGGCGGCCGTCGCGGCGGGGGAGACCTCGGTGGCCAGCGCCTGCAGTTCGGCGGCACCCTTCGCGAAGTCGGCGACCGGTGCCGCCGATGCCGGTCCCGAAGACAGCATGCCGAAGGCGGCTGCGGACGCGAGAACGATTGCGGCTCGGCGGAAGACGGTGGAACGAGTCATATCGGCTCCTCGTTGTGCGCGGGGTCGGAAGACCCCCATCGCAGTGAACTGCACCATGCGCAGACTCTCAATGTCAACTTGAGGTTTAGCATTGTAAGCGCTTCGATATCAACGGCCGGGAGAAAATCGGCGCCGTCGAACGTTGAACGATCAGACGGTTGACCCAGACCCTCGATGACCCGGCCGTCCGAAAGGGGGCGTCATGTACGCCGCACTGTTCCTGTTGTACGTAGTGGTGGAGATCGCCGCGCTCGTCCTGGTCGGTAACGCGATCGGCGTGCTGTGGACTGTTCTCCTCCTGCTCGGTGGAACGCTGATCGGACTGCTGCTGATGCGGTCGCAGTGGCGTCGTGTGATGGACGGCCTGCGCCGGGCGGCGAGCGGCGACGGCTCTCCTGGTGCGGCGGTCGCGGACGGCGCACTCGTCGCGTTGGGCTCTGCGCTGATGTTCGTCCCCGGCCTGGTCACCTCGGTGCTCGGGCTGCTCTTCCTCGTTCCCCCCACCCGATGGGCACTTCGGCCCGTCGTGGTGCTGCTGGCAGGCAGGCGTGCCGCCACCGTCGTGGCTGGGGCGGAGGCGTTCGCGCGGGCACCCCGGCGGGGTGGCGGCGAGGTCATCGAAGGGGAGGTGGTCGACGAGGTCTTCGAGGGCGTAGTGATCGACGAGGAGCCCCGAACCCCGACCCGTGATCCCCGCGTTCTCCCCTAACAGGCAGACTGGTTGCCTGTGACTACACAACTGCTGGTCGGCGGCCGAATCTACAGTTCCTTTGCTCCAGACGCCACGTCGATGGCAGTGACCGACGGCGTCGTGTCGTGGGTCGGCGACGACCGCGCGGCCCGCGCGCTGCACCCCGGCGCCGAGGTGGTCGACCTCGGCGGCGCGTTCGTCACCCCGGCTTTCGTCGACACCCACGTGCACGTCACAGCGCTCGGCCTGAACATCGTCGGACTCGACCTGGTCGGTGTCGGATCGCTTCGCGAATGCCTGGACCGGCTCGCCTCCTTCGCCCGCACCCACGGCGACGCGGTCATCTGGGGACACGGCTGGGACGAATCGGCGTGGCCGGACGGCGCCGGTCCCACCACGGCGCAACTCGACGAGGCCGCGCCCGGACGCACGGTGTATCTGTCCCGGATCGACGTCCATTCGGCAGTCTGCTCGACGGCCCTGCGCCGGTCGGTCCCGGATCTGAGCGACACCGCCGGCTTCTCGCCGGAGGGGCCGCTGACATTCGAGGCGCACCACGCCGCCCGCACCGTCGCGCGCTCGCTGCTGACGGCCGAGCAGCGTTCCGCCGCCCGCATCGCCGCCCTCGACGCCATCGCCTCCCGCGGCATCGTCGCGGTGCACGAGTGCGGGGGCCCCGACATCGCCGGACTCGACGATTTCCGTGAACTCCTCGCCACCCCGCACGGTGTCGAGGTCCGCGGCTACTGGGGTGAGGCGGTCGCCGACGCCGAGGAGGCCAGGAAGCTGTTGAACACCACCGGCGCCCACGCGCTGGGCGGCGACCTGTTCATCGACGGATCCCTCGGCTCCCACACGGCGTGGCTCAGCGAACCCTATGCCGATCTGGACGGCGGCACCGGCAAGAGCTACCTGGGAGTCGACGAGATCGCCGCACACGTGCGCGCCTGCACCATCGCCGGAATCCAGGCCGGATTCCACGTCATCGGCGATGCCGCCGTCCGGGCCGCGGTCGATGCGTTCGCCGTCGTCGCCGACGAACTGGGCGGTCCCGCGGTCGCGAAGGCCGGGCACCGACTCGAACACGCCGAGATGTTGACCGGTGACGACGCTGCGCGGCTCGCGCAGTGGGGTGTGATCGCCAGCGTCCAGCCCGCGTTCGACGCCCTGTGGGGTGGGACCGACGGCCTGTACGCGCAGCGCCTCGGAACCGAGCGTGCCCTCACTCTCAACCCGTTCGCCGCCGCCGCCTCCGCCGGGGTGTCGCTGGCACTGAGCTCCGACGCACCCGTCACCCCGGTCGACCCGTGGGCGATGCTGCGCGCGGCCGTCCACCACCGCACGCCCGGCAGCGGGATCTCCCCCCGCGCGGCGTTCTCGGCTGCCACGCGCGGCGCGTGGCGGGCCGGCGGGGTTCGGGACGGTCTTGCCGGGACGCTCGACCCCGGAGCGCCCGCGTCGTACGCCGTGTGGGATGCCGGTGAACTCGTGGTCAGCGCGCCCAAGGACTCCGTGCAGCGGTGGTCGACCGATCCCCGGTCCAGGGTCCCAGCCCTGCCGCGGCTCGAGGACGACGCGCCCACGCCCGTGCTGCTGCGTTCGGTGCACCGGGGGAGCGTCGTCCATGAGCGGTAGCACCGCGTCTCGCTGGACCACCGGAAAGCGCGGCGTGCTGGTACGTTCCGTCCTGTCGGTGGCCGCGGGATTCCTCGTGTTCGCCGGCTTTCCGCCCCGTCCCCTCTGGTTCCTCGCACCCATCGGCATCGCCCTGCTGACGCTGATCCTCACCGGTGCGGGGGGTGCGGCACGGAGATTGCGCGCGGGCTTCGGCTACGGCTACCTCGCGGGACTCGGCTTCCTCGTGCCGCTGCTTCCGTGGATCGGGGTGTTCGTCGGCGCCCTCCCATGGCTTGCCCTCGCCGCGGTCGAGTCGCTGTACATCGGATTGTTCGGGGTGCTCGCCGTGCTCGTCTCCCGGCTGCGCTGGGCCCCGCTGTGGATCGCGGCGTGCTGGTCGCTCACGGAGTGGCTGCGCGCCAGCGTGCCGTTCGGTGGCTTCCCCTGGGGGCGGTTGGCGTTCGGCCAGTCGGAGGGCTGGTTCCTACCGCTCGCGAGCATTGGCGGTGCCCCGTTGCTCAGCTTCGCCGTCGCGCTGACCGGCGCCGGACTGGCATCCGTCGCCGTGACGGTGCGGGCCCGGGTGAGCGGCGCCACGAACTGGACGCGGCCGCTCGCAGGCGGTCTGGTCGTCGCACTCGCCGCGACGGTCGTGTCGCTCGCGCTGGGGCCGACGCTGCCGGGCATGGACTCGGGAGACCGGACGATCACCGTCGCCGCGATCCAGGGCAGCGTCCCCAAACTAGGACTCGACTTCAACGACCAACGCAAGCGGGTCCTCGACAATCACGTGAACCGCACCCTCGAACTCGCAGACGACGTCGCGTCGGGCGCGGCGCCGCAACCCGACCTCGTCGTCTGGCCGGAGAACGCGTCCGACATCGATCCCCTGCGCAACGCCGACGCCGCCGCCGACATCTCCCGGGCGTCCGAGGCGATCGGTGCGCCGATTCTGGTGGGTGCGGTGCTCGTGAATTCCGACCGCACCACCAGCAACTCGGTGATCGTGTGGGACGGCGATGCGGGACCGCAGGAGCAGCACGACAAGAAGATCATCCAGCCGTTCGGCGAGTACCTGCCGTACCGCGGGTTCTTCCGGCACTTCTCCTCGTATGCCGACCGGGCGGGCAACTTCGTTCCCGGGGACGGGGACGGGGTCGTCCACGCGGACGGAATCGCCGTCGGGGTCGCGACCTGCTACGAGGTGGCGTTCGACCGGGCGTTCGAGCAGTCGGTGCGCAGCGGCGCCGAACTGCTCGCCGTCCCCACCAACAACGCCACGTTCGGCGACACCGAGATGACCTACCAGCAGCTCGCCATGTCACAGGTGCGGGCCGTAGAGCACGGTCGCGCCGTCGTCGTCGCCGCGACCAGCGGTGTGAGCGCGATCATCGGCCCCGACGGGTCCACGGCGGCGGAAACCCCACTTTTCGTACCCGCGGCCCTGGTGTCGCAGGTGCCGCTCCGCACCGGTACTACGCTGGCAAGTCGGCTCGGCCCGATTCCGGAGGTTCTCCTCTGTGTCGGCGCCGTCGCTGCCGTCGCGTTCGCCGTGGTGCAACGACGACGCACAGTTCGCCCACTGATTCAACGCAGTACCGAGAAGGCGCCGGCAGTTGCCGGCAGGGAGGATCCTCATGGCATCGGAGACCGATTCCGGGCAGAGCGGGGCACCGAGCGCACGGACTCTGGTGATCATTCCGACGTATAACGAGCGGGAGAATCTCGGCCTGATCGTGGGCCGCCTGCATGCGGCGCTGCCGCGGACGCATGTTCTGGTCGTCGACGATGGCAGCCCCGACGGCACCGGAGACATCGCGGACGCCCTCGCGTCGAACGACGAGGCCGGCCGCATCCACGTGATGCACCGCACCGAGAAGAACGGTCTCGGAGCCGCCTACATCGCCGGATTCCACTGGGGCCTGGACCGGGACTACACCGTCCTCGTCGAAATGGACGCGGACGGCAGCCACGCGCCCGAGCAGTTGCATCGCCTCCTCGACCAGGTGGACGCCGGCGCCGACCTTGTGCTCGGTTCGAGGTACGTGCCGGGCGGCACGGTGGTCAACTGGCCGAAGCACCGCGAGTGGCTCTCGCGCGGCGGGAACATCTACTCGCGGCTCGCCCTGGGCGTGAAGATCAAAGACATCACCGGCGGATACCGGGCGTACCGCCGTGAGGTGCTCGAGAAGCTCGACCTCGCTGCGGTGGAGTCGCATGGCTACTGCTTCCAGGTGGACCTGGCGTGGCGGGCCATTCAGGAGGGCTTCGACGTCCGCGAAGTTCCCATCACGTTCACGGAACGAGAGATCGGCGAATCCAAGATGAGCGGCGGGATCGTCCGCGAGGCGCTCCTCAAGGTCACACAGTGGGGGCTGCGGAATCGAATCGCCAAGATCAAGGGTGTGACAGCCGGCTAAGGCTCGGCGCCGACCGCTGCCCCGCTCCTTCCCGGAAGGAGTGGGGCAGTGCTATATCTATGGTCCGGAAACAGGATCCACGTGGGTAAACCCGCGCGGTGTCCACATTGTGAGACGCCCTGAAACGGTGTGAACCGTACGTCCGATAGGAACCTGAAGCGTACTCCCGGGTAATGTTCGGTAAATTCCCAGGTTCGCAGGTCACTATGAGTTTCTTCGGTGGCCGGTGGGTTCGTCCCACCGCCGGAGCGGGAAAGAGGACGAACAAGGTGGTCGAAGCTGTGCCGAGTGGTGACGTGACCACCGAGGGTCGCCTTCCGGACGGTGCATTTCCGCTTTCCGCCGCTCAGCAGGGCATGTGGTTCGCCCAGCAACTCGATCCCGACGTACCCGTCAACATCGCGCAGTGCGTCGAACTGGTGGGTGCCCTCGACGTACCGCTGCTATCGGAGTCGATGATCACCGCGGGCCGCGAGCTCGGCTCCGCATTCCTCCGACTCGTCGAGGTCGACGGGGTTCCCTACCAGGTGGTCGATCCGACCCTGGAAGCATCGGTCCGGTTCGTCGACCTGCAGCACGAGCCCGATCCGCGGGCCGCGGCCAAGGAGTGGATGCGGCAGGAGTACACCGCCCCGCTCGACGTGTGCCGCGATCGGCTCACGACCTCGGCGCTTCTGCGCATCGGGCCGGATCGCCACTACTGGTACAGCAGGGTCCACCACGTCGCGCTCGACGGCATGGGATCGGTGACCCTCGTCGACCGGACCGCGGAGCTCTACACCGCAGCCGTCGAGGGGTGCGGTGTAGAGCCGTCCAAGGCTGCCGAACTCACCGACGTCGCCCGGGTCGACGAGGACTACCGGACGTCGGCGCGCTGCCGGGCCGACCGGGAGTACTGGTCCGAGCGGGTGTCCACCATCGGCGAACCGCACAGCCTCGTCGACCGGAGCGCCCCCGCGCGGGCGCGGAGCCGCACGACGGGCGGCCAGATCCCCGACGCCCTTGTCGACCACCTCGAGGCTGCGACGGACCGCCACGACTCGTCGACCGCGTTCGAGGTCATCGCCGCCTTCGCCGCGTACCTTTCCCGGATGACCGGACGCGAGGACGTCGCGGTCAGCCTGCCCGTCACCGCCCGCACCACCGCGCTGCTCCGCCGCTCGGGCGGCATGGTGTCCAACGTCGTCCCGTTGCGCCTGCACGTGCGCCCGGACATGACGAACACGGATCTGGTGGCGGCGGTCCGGCTGGAGGTCACCGCGGCGCTCCGGCATCAGCGGTACCCGCACATCGACATCCGTCGCGACGCGGCCATCGATCATCAGGGTTTCTACGGCCCACTGATCAACGTCATGCTGTTCCACAACGAGATCACCCTCGGCAGCATCGTCGGCAGGCTCGAACTGCTGTCCACCGGACCGATCACCGACCTCGCGGTCAACGTCTATCACGGGGTCGCCGGCACCAGCCTCAACCTGGACCTCGAGGCCAACCCCGACCTGTACTCCGAAGACACCCTCGCCGCGCATCACGCTCGCTTCAGCCGGTTCCTCGGCGCGTTCCTCATCTCCGACACCGACGGACCACGACGGATCGGCGACCTCGACATCCTCGACGAGGACGAACGCCGCAGCCTGCTGCCGGCCACCGGGCGCGCCGGATTCGCACCCGTCACGCTGCCGGATCTACTCGCCGGCGCCGTCCTCAGCAACCCGGACGGCGATGCCCTCGTCGCACCCGGGCACGGGACGTCCGCCGCCGCGCTGAGCTACCGCGCCCTGGACGAGACGTCGAACCGGCTGGCGCGGCTACTGATCGACCTCCAGGTCGGCCCGGAGGTCGTGGTGGCGTTGGCGCTGCCGCGGTCGGTCGAGTCCGTGTCCAGTGTGTGGGCGGTCGCGAAGGCGGGGGCGGCGTTCGTTCCGGTGGATCCGGGTTATCCGTTCGAGCGGATCGCGTTCATGCTGGAGGATTGTGGGGCGCCGATCGGGATCACGACCGCCGCGTTGCGGGAGGGTCTGCCCGACGCGACCCAGTGGATCGTGCTCGACGACGCGGAGTTTGTGTCTGCCGTTGCCTCGTATCCGGCGGATGCGGTCACCGACGCCGACCGGACGGGTGTGTTGTCGGTGGATCATCCGGCGTATGTGATTTACACGTCGGGGTCGACGGGTCGGCCGAAGGGTGTGGCGGTCACGCATCGGGGTGTGGTGAATCTGGCTGCGGATGAGCGGGATCGGTTGGGGGTGGGCGCGGGTTCGCGGGTGTTGCATTTCGCGTCGCCGAGTTTCGATGCGTCGGTGTTCGAGTTGGTGATGGCGGTGTGTGCGGGGGCGACGCTGGTGGTGGCGCCGACCAGTATTTTCGGTGGCGCCGAGTTGGCGGAGTTTGTTGCCGAACATGAGGTGTCGCATGCGTTTTGCACGCCGGCGGCGTTGGCGTCGTTGGATCATCGGGGTCTGGACCGTTTGAAGACGGTGGTGGTGGCGGGTGATGTGTGTCCGCCGGAGTTGGTGTCGCGGTGGGCGCCGGGTCGGGTGATGGTCAATGCGTATGGTCCGAGTGAGACCACCATCATGTCGTCGGCGACCGGACCGATGGTGCCCGGGCAGCCGGTCACCGTCGGGTCACCGACCGTGGGTGTCGACCTCGTCGTCCTCGACCACCGGTTGCGTCCGGTCCCGGCCGGGGTGCGCGGGGAGTTGTATGTTCTCGGCTCGAGCTTGGCTCGGGGGTATGTGCGTCGGGCCGGGTTGACGGCGGGGCGGTTCGTGGCGTGTCCGTTCGGTGCGGGCGGGCGGATGTATCGCACGGGTGATGTGGTGCGGTGGGTGGTCGCCGCGGACGGCACCTGGGTTTTGGAGTTTTTGGGGCGTAGTGATTTTCAGGTGAAGATCCGGGGGTTCCGGATCGAATTGGGTGAGATCGACGCCGCGTTGGCAGCGCATCCGGTGGTGGAGTTCGCCCACACGGTCGGCTATGACGACGAGAGCGCGAGCAGTCGCCTGGTCTCGTACGTGCTGCCGGCGCCCGGTACGGAACCTGATACCCGGGTGTTGTCGGAGTTCGTCGGGGAGCGGTTGCCGGGGTACATGGTGCCGTCGGCGATCGTGGTGTTGGAGTCGTTGCCGCTGACCCCGGCGGGCAAACTCGACCGCAACGCCCTGCCCGCACCGGTATTCGGCGCACACTCGGCCGACATCGTGCGCCCGAGAACGGTCACCGAGGAGATCCTCCTCGGGATCTTCCGCGACGTCCTCGGCCTGCCCGACCTGAGCGTCGACACCAGCTTCTTCGAACTCGGCGGCAACTCGCTGATGGCCACCCAGGTCGTGTCCCGGGCGAACACCGCCCTCGGTGTGCGGATCGGGGTCCGGGACCTCTTCCAGTCGCCGTCGGTGTCGCAACTGGCGGTCGCGGTGGCGAACACGAGCCCGCAACCCGACCCGCGGCCGGTGCTCGAAGCGCGGCAACGACCCGACCGCGTGCCGCTGTCCGTCGCGCAGCAACGCATGTGGTTCCTCAACCAGTTCGACACGGCATCGCCCGCCTACAACCTGCCGATCGCGTTGAGGCTCACCGGCCCACTCGACCGCAATGCCCTGCGAGCGGCGCTCGACGACGTCCAGGAACGTCACGAAGCGCTGCGCACCGTCTTCCCCGACACCCCTGACGGACCCCACCAGCTGATCATGCCCGCCGTGAGTGTGCTGGCAGGCGACGATCCGATCGACGTCGACGCAGATTCGCTCACCGCCGCAGTGACGGCACTCGGCGGTTCCGGATTCGACCTCACCATCGACAGACCGCTGCGCGCCGGGCTGTTCCGTGAGGCACCCCACCGGCACGTTCTCGTCCTCGTGGTTCATCACATCGCCGCCGACGGCTGGTCGATGACGCCGCTGGCCGCCGACGTGATGGTCGCGTACGCGGCGCGGGCAGCCGGTCACGCACCTACCTGGGCACCGCTCCCGGTGCAGTACGCCGACTACAGCCTCTGGCAGCGGGACCTACTGGGTTCGGAAGACGACCCGAACAGCCTGTCCGCCAGGCAGATCGCCCACTGGCAGGCAGCGCTCACCGGTGTGCCGCCACTGATCGAGCTGCCCACCGACCGGACACGGCCCGCCGAGATGTCCCACCGGGGCGGGCGTGTCGAGTTCACGATCCCGGCCGACGTGCACGGGCGTCTCGTCGATCTCGCACAGAGCACCGGCACGACGCCGTTCATGGTGACGCACACCGCGCTGGCGGTGCTGCTCCGCCGTCTCGGCGCCGGATCGGACATTGTGATCGGCACACCGGTCGCGGGACGCGGCGAGGAAGCGCTCGACCACCTCGTCGGCATGTTCGTCAACACCCTCGTGCTCCGCACGACCGTCGACCCCGGCGACACCTTCGGTGACGTACTCGCCCGCACCCGCGACGCCGACCTCGCCGCGTTCCAGCACGGCGACGTCCCGTTCGAGCGCCTCGTGGAGGTGCTCAGCCCCGCCCGGTCGTCGGCACACCACCCGCTCTTCCAGGTGATGCTCACCTTCCAGAACACCGCGAACACCCGGGTGGAACTCGACGGACTCGAGGTCGAGGCAACCGAGATCGACGTCCACGTGGCGAAGTTCGACCTACAACTCACCGTCGTCGAGCAGTTCGACTCCGCCGGCGCCCCCGCCGGGCTGGCCGTGCAACTGTCCTACGCGACAGACCTGTTCGACGAGGACACTGCCGTGTCGATCGGCGAACGGTTCGGCCGGCTCCTCGACGCGGTCGTCGACAACCCGCCGGTCTCGGTCGGCGACATCGACCTGCTCGACGCGGACGAGCGGTCCGCCCTCGCGGCGGCCAATGCGACGCACCACCCCGTACCGGCGGATACCCTGGTGTCGTTGTTCGCGGCTCAGGCCGCCGCCACTCCCGACGCCGTGGCGCTGGTATTCGAGGACCGGTGGCTGACCTACGCCGAATTCGACAAGCACACCGACCGCCTCGCCCGCAACCTGATCGGAATCGGAGTGGGACCGGAGTCCGTCGTCGCGGTCGGGATGCGCCGATCACTCGATCTGCTCGTCGCCATCTACGCGATCGTGAAGGCAGGAGCCGCATACCTGCCGATCGATCCCGATCACCCCGCCGAGCGCACCGCATACGTGATCGACAGCACGCAGCCGGTGTGCGTGCTGACGCGCGCTGCCGACGACACCACCTTCAGCACCGCGGCACCGGTGGTGAACGTCGACACCCTCGACCTCCGTGACGAGGACTCGGCACCGATCTCGACCACGCTCACCGCCGACAACACGGCGTACGTGATCTTCACGTCCGGGTCGACGGGCCGGCCGAAGGGCGTCGCCGTCACCCACGGTGCGATCGTGAACCGGGCTGCAGTCGCCGGCGCTGACCGAGGACGAGCCGCACCTGAAGACGATCACCGACTTCGCGGCCCGCTATGTCCGGGAGATCCGTTCGATCCAGCCGCACGGCCCGTACCACCTGGTGGGGTGGTCGCTGGGTGGAGTCATCGCTCACGAGATGGCGGTGCAGTTGCAGGACGCCGGTGAAGAGGTGCGTCTGCTGGGGCTCCTCGACAGCTATGTCGGGATCGACCGCAGCGTGGAGAACTCCGCGACCACCGCGGATCTTCTCGGCGGAGTCGGCCTGGACCTCCCGGACGGCAGCGTGCTCGACGAACTCGCGCCGGACGGGCAGTTCGACGCCGAGCGTGCGGCGGCACTGCTGCGGGTTGTCGGAGGGCCGCTGGCGGCGCTGACCGCTTCGGAACTCGGACGGATCTACGGCAATGCGCTGCGAGCCCCCACACTGATCGACGCACACCGGCCGAGGGTGTTCGCGGGCGATCTGGTGTTCTTCACCGCCGCCCTGGACGACGGTTTCCACGTGGACCCGGTGACCTGCTGGGGACAGTTCGTGCGCGGGAGCATCGTCGAGCATCCGGTGGACGCGACGCACTGGACGATGACGACGCCGGCTGCTCTCGCCGCGATCGCACCGCACCTCGAGCATTCGCATCGTCGGCCGCGGCACGCCGCGCCCGACACCGGCAGCGACAGCGATCCCGACGACAGCGCGAACCGGCCGCACTCGGTGCGCTGACCGCATCACCGCCCGACAGACCGGAAGGTTTGGTTTGGGCGGTGATGGGGGAATACCACGAAATGTCAGTGGTTGTACAGAAGGCGGTTGACCACCCCTGAATATCGTGGACGCCCGACCGGTCGTGGTTTCGGGGTGCCGATTTCATACTCCAGGTGTGAGATTTACCCGAAGAGAAGACCAAACCCTTGACTCCGCGGTACCGAATAGTAGATTGAGAGCGGTCATGTGACCTACCTCTCAAATGGTACGGAAGCCCGAGAGGTCGGTCATACGTGGTTTCTTCGACTGCGTGTTCGGGGCGTGACGCTCGGTGCTTTGTGTGCTCGGAATGTAACGCGCCCGCGTTCAGCAGATCGGAGTACTTGGATGAGTCCTGTCGAGACGGTGACCAGCCCAGTGACCAACAGAAGCTTGTCCGTGTCGAACACCCCGTCCGCGCCGAAGCCGGGGTCGCAACTTCCCCGGACGCGGCGAACGCCGCCCCGGCAGAGCCGAGACGGCGTTCGTACGGTTCGGTTGCCTGTGTCAGGCTCCGCGGCGCTTCGCCTTCAGCAGGTCGAGGCGCTCCTTCAGCAGCTCCTCCAGTTCCTCCTTGGAACGGCGTTCGAGCAGCATGTCCCAGTGGGTACGCGGCGGCTTGACCTTCTTGGCCTCGGGCGCAGTCCCCTCGACCAGGGTTCCCTCGAGGCCGTTACGGCACAGCCACGTGCCGGGAATCTCGGCATCGTCGGCGAAGGGAATGTCGAACACCTCACCGTTGTCGCACCGGTACTTGGCCATCCGACGGGGCGCGAGGTCGTGGTCACGGTCGGTCTCGTAGCTCACCGCTCCGAGTCGACTTCCTCGAAGTACGCGATCTGCCATGGTTGTGTCCTCTCCTCGATCGTCTCCGCGCGAGTACGCCTGGACCAGAACCAAGCGTTCACACTCATCTACAACGCCACGGCCTCCCGATTGGTTCCCGCACGCCGCGCAGATGCAACCTCGGCATCTTACCGGGCGGGCCTCGAGGCGCCGCGCAGTAAGGTGGTTGACCATGACCGGCGCCTCCCGCAGACCCGATTCCTGTGTGTGGTGCGGGAGGGAAGTGGCCGAGACGGGGATGGGGCGGCGCCGCCGGTACTGCCGCCAATCCTGCCGGCAGCGCGCGTACGAGCAGCGCAACCAGGTCAAAGGCACGAGCATCCCCGCCGATGCGGTGGTGCTCACCTCGGAGGAAGCCTCCGCCATGGTCGACCGGGTTTTCCAGGTTCGATGTGCTGCCGAGGACGTGGCGACAGCCGTTGCCGAAGGTGCGGCGGCCCATGAGGTGGAGTCCCTGTGCGCCGACCTCGTGCAACTCGCGCGTGAGGCCGAACGCTTCCGCTGAGCCTCGGACAGAGGCAGGGGAGCGCAGGACGCACTCTGCTCGACCGGTCCGACCGTCGCCTGTCGATGGCGATTCCGAAACGAACATCACGAATCGACGCACACCGGGCCCACGCGTACAGCACGATCAGTACAGCGTGGGAGACCGGCGTCGGTTGGTCCGTCTCACGCGCAGGACTTGCGCATCCAAGGTCTTCTACCCGCTGGGGGAACGCGATGACGAGTGTGAATTCGCCGCAGCCGAATAACGGCGCCGAAGATGTGAACGTTCCCGAAGGGGCCTTCCCGCTCTCCTCGGTGCAACGGAGCATGTGGTTTGCCCAGCAACTGAGCCCGACGGTTCCCAAGTTCATCGCCCAGTACATCGAGTTGCGGGGCGAGATCGACCTGGACCTGTTGAGCGATGCTGCGGTGCGGGCCGGTCAGGAGTTCCAGTCGCCGTTCCTGCGACTGCTGGACGTCGACGGGGAGCCCTACCAGGCGGTCGATTTCAGCATCGACCCGTCGATCGGCTTCCTCGACTTCCGGGGCGAGTCGGACCCGATGGCCGCCGCGCAGGTGTGGATCGACGAGGATTACGCGACGCCGCTGCGGCTCACCCGGGACCGACTCGTCGAGATGACCGTCCTGCAGGTCGGCGATCAGCACTACTTGTGGTACACCAGGATTCACCATGTCGCGCTCGACGGGTACAGCGGTATGACCATGGTGAACCGGATCGCGGCGCTGTACACCGCGGCGGTCGAGGGCACCGAACCGGAACCGAACCGTGCGCTGGATCTGCGCGACCTCTACGAGTTGGACCAGAAGTACCGGGCGTCGAGCCGATTCGAGAACGACCGGTTGTACTGGGCCGAACGCATTGTCGGCATCGAGCACGGTTCGACACTCGCCACCCACGATGCGCCCGCGGCGGCGAAGAGCCGGCTCGAGAGCGCGAAGATATCCGAAACCGCACTGGGTTTCCTCGGAGAGTCGGATCAGCGGGTCGGCGCCACGTCGGCGGCCGTCCTGCTCGCCGGGTTCGCCTGTTACCTGTCCCGTATGACGGGCAAGCGGGACGTGCTCATCAACCTGCCGGTGTCGGCGCGCACCACGGCGCCCTTGCAGCGGTCCGGTGGCATGCTCGTCAACGTCGCCCCGCTGCGGATCACCGTCCGCCCGGAGGACACGGTGGCCGAGCTCGTGCAGCGGACGCAGCTCGAGCTGATGGGTGCGCTGCGCCATCAGCGGTGCAGCCTCGAGGACATCCGCCGCGATGCCGGACTCGCCGGCACCGCGGAAGGCCTCGCCGGTCCGATGGTGAACGTCATGCTGTTCCACCAGGCGTTCACGCTGGGCACGGTCACGGGCGAGTACCACATCGTGACGTCGGGCCCGGTGGACGACCTGCTGGTCAACATCTATCAGAGCGGTGACGGCCAGACGCTCCTCGATTTCCGCGGCAACCCCAACCGGTACGGCTCGGAGGAGTTGCGCGCACACCACCGCAGGTTCGTGGAGCTGGTCGAGGAGTTCGTCACGGCCGAGCCGCAGACGCGGACCGCCGACATCCACGCCGAGAGCGCACGCCTCGGCGCGCGGTTCCTCGAGCGGGAGGCCCAGCTCGCGTTCTGGAAGCGGGAGTTGGTGGGCCTGCCGGAGGTGACGGCACTGCCGCTGGACCGGCCCCGCCCGACCGAGCGGCTCGGGGCGGGCGAGGTCGTCGGGTTCGCCGTCGACGGCGACGTGCAGCGCCGCGCGGCGCAGCTGGCAGAGCAGGCGGGCACCGGGATCTTCACCACGCTGCACGCCGCACTCGCGGTCCTGTTGGGCCGGCTGGGCGACACCGACGACGTCGTGATCGGAACGCCGATCGTCGGGCGCGACGCGTCCGATTCCGACGACCCGGAAGCCGGAGCATTCTTCAACAAGACCGTCCTGCGGTCGCAGGTGGATGTCGCATCGTCGTTCGTCGACCACCTGAGCCGGATCCGGGACGCCGACCGGGCCGCGTTCGCGCATGCGGCGCTGCCCTTCGACGATCTCGTTGCCGCCCTCGGGGCCGAATCAGACCCCTCGCACTCGCCGCTGTTCCAGGTGATGCTCGAATTCACCGACGGCGGGCACCCGCACGACACGTCCGGGAACGTGACGGTCAGCCCGATCCAGCGCGAACATCGGGCCCTGGGACTGGATCTGGTGTTCTCCCTCACCGAATCGGAGACGGGCGGGATCAACGGCCGGCTGCGGTTCGCCACGGACGTGTGGGACCGTGACAGCGCGGAGGCGCTCGCCGCGCGCTTCGTCCGCATCCTGCAGGCGGTGACGTCGGACCCCGCCGCACCGGTCGGGGACGTCGACCTCCTCGAGCAGGTCGAGTACGCGGAACTCGCGCCGGTCCGCGACGAGCCCTCGGTGGAACCCCGCACGCTTCCCGCGCTGCTCGCGCGCGCCGTGGAGGCGGGCGGCGCCGGGGACGCCCTCGTCTACCAAGGGCGCACGCTGACCTACCCCGAACTCGACGATCAGTCGGATCGTCTCGCCCGCATGCTGATCGGCCACGGAGTGGGGCCGGGTTCTGTTGTGGCGCTGGCGATCGCGCGGTCGATCGAGTCGGTGCTGGCGACCTGGGCAGTCGCGAAGTCCGGGGCCGCGTTCGTCCCGGTCGACCCGAACTATCCGGCCGACCGCATCGAGCACATGCTCACCGATTCCGGTGCGGTCGTCGGTCTCACCGTGGCGGCGCACCGGTCGTCGCTGCCCGAGACCGCGCCGTGGCTCGTGATGGACGACGCGTCGTTCGGCCGGGACCTGGCGAAGCACGCGGCCGGCGCGGTCACCGACGCCGACCGTCTCCGCCCGTTGCGGACCGCGGATCCGGCCTACCTGATCTACACGTCCGGCTCCACCGGCACACCCAAGGGTGTCGTCGTGACCCACGTCGGCCTGGCGAATTTCGCCGAGGACGAGCGGCAGCGGTTCGACGTGACCGTGGGGGCTCGCACCCTGCACTTCTCGTCACCGAGTTTCGACGCGTCCATCCTGGAACTGCTTCTCGCCGTGGGTGCCGGTGCCACGATGGTGGTGGCACCGTCGACGGTGTACGGCGGCACCGAACTCGCGGACCTGTTGCGCCGCGAACGGGTGACGCACGCGTTCGTGACCCCGGCCGCGCTGGCATCCGTCGATCCCACCGGGCTCGACCACATCCGGTGCGTCGTCACCGGTGGCGAGAGCTGTCCGCCTGCGCTGGTGGCACAGTGGGCGCCGGGGCGGGTCATGTTCAACGCATACGGACCGACCGAGGCCACCGTGGTCGCGAGCGTGGCAGGACCGTTGACGGTCGGTGAACCGGTGACGATCGGCCGCCCGTCCCGCGGTTGCGGTCTGCTGGTGCTCGATTCGCGGTTGCACCCCGTCCCGAGAGGGGTCCCCGGCGAGCTGTACATCACCGGCGACGGTGTGGCACGTGGGTACCACAATCGGTCGATCCCGACGGCCGAACGGTTCGTCGCCGACCCCCACGGTGCGCCGGGCGAGCGGATGTACCGCACCGGCGACCTGGCGCGGTGGAACGCCGCCGGTCAGCTGGAATACCTGGGCCGCACCGACTTCCAGGTGAAGATCCGCGGTTTCCGCATCGAACTCGGCGAGATCGACGCCGTCGTCCGCTCGCACCCGAGTGTCGCGTTCGCGACCACGGTCGGACGGACCGCACCGTCCGGCGACACGGTGCTGGTGACGTACGTGCTCCCCGAGGACGGGACGGACGTCGTCGTCGGCGACATCCTCGAACACGCCGCAGCAGCGCTGCCCGCGCACATGGTGCCCGCCCGGGTGATGGTGCTTCGAGAGGTCCCGCTGACCCCGGCTGGCAAACTCGACCGGAAGGCGTTGCCGGAGCCGCAGTTCGAGGCCACCTCCACCGTCTACCGGGCGCCGGTGACACCCACCGAGATGCAGATCGCGGAGGTGTTCGCGGCGCTTCTGGGAGTCGAGCGCATCGGCGTCGACGACAGCTTCTTCGACCTGGGCGGCGACTCCCTCGTCGCGACCCGCGTGGTGTCCCGGGTCAACGCGGCCCTGAGCACGGAGATCGGGGTGCTCGATCTGTTCGAGGCGCCCAGCGTCGCATTGCTCAGTGCCCGCGTGGACGCTCTCGGGCCCCGCACCTCCGCCCGGCCCGTGCTCGCTCCGCGGGCGGGGTCCGGCCCGGTGCAGGTGTCGCTGGCGCAGCAGCGGATGTGGTTCATCAACCAGCTCGACACCGCCTCGCCCGCATACAACATTCCCGTCGGTATCCGGCTGCGCGGCACGCTCGACGTGGAGGCGCTGCGGACAGCGGTGAGTGACGTCCTCACCCGGCACGAGTCGCTGCGGACGGTGTTCCCGAACACCCCCAACGGTCCCATCCAGGTGGTTCTGCCGGTCGCGGAGGTGCGCCCGCCCCTCGACGCGGTCGAGGTGGCCGAGTACGAGCTCGAATCCCGCCTGATCGCCGACGCCGCAGCGGGGTTCGACGTCACCGTCGAACCGCCGATCCGGGCGGAGCTCTACCGCACCGCGACCGACGATCACGTGCTGGTCTTCGTGGTGCATCACATCGCCGCCGACGGCCTGTCGATGACACCGCTGACCCGGGACGTGATGGTCGCCTACCACGCCCGTGCCGCAGGCGACACGCCGCAGTGGGCGCCGCTCGAGGTGCAGTACGCCGACTTCGCGGTGTGGCAGCGCGAGCTGCTCGGTTCCCCAGACGATCCGACGAGCCTCCTCGCCCGGCAGCTGGCGTTCTGGGCCCGCACCCTCGACGGCGCCCCCGAGGTCATGGATCTGCCGACCGATCGGCCGCGCCCGGCCCGGCAGTCGATGATCGGCGCCACCGCCGACTTCTCCATCCCGGCGCGCATCCACGCCGCGCTGCTCGAGATCGCAGGCGCCAACGACGCCAGCCTGTTCATGGTGGTGCACGCCGCCCTCGCGGTCCTGCTGTCCCGGTCGAGCGGGTCGTCCGACGTGTCGATCGGATCCCCGGTCTCCGGGCGTGGCGAACGGCAACTCGACGACGTCGTCGGCATGTTCGTCAACACCGTCGTCCTGCGCACCACCGTCGACCCCGATCGCAGCTTCCCCGAGATCCTCTCGCACACCCGCTCCGTGGATCTGGAGGCGTTCAGCAACACCGATCTGCCGTACGAGCGGCTCGTCGACGAACTGAAGCCGACCCGCTCCGAGGCGCATTCACCGCTGTTCCAGGTGATGCTGGTGCTGCAGGGATTCGCGAACACGCGGCTCGAGCTGCCCGGCCTCGACGTGGAGGTCGAGGCCCTCGAGACCGGTGCCGCCAAGTTCGACCTGCAGGTCATCCTCACCGAGCACACCGAGGAATCCGGCGCCCCGGGTGCGATCGACGTCCAATTCTCGTACGCGTCGGAACTGTTCGACCCGCCGACGATGACGGCGCTGGCCGAACGCTTCGTCACCCTGCTCGAGACCATCACCGCCGGTTCGGACGCGAAGGTCGGCGACATCGACCTGATCGGCGCGGACGAGACCCACCGGATGCTCGAGCAGTGGATCGACACCGACGTCGCCGTACCGGACTCGGCGACCCTGGTCAGCCTGTTCGAGGCGCAGGTGGCACGGACCCCGGACGCCGTCGCCGTGGTGTTCGCCGAAGAGGAACTGCTGTACGCGGAATTCGATGCCCGCGCCAACCGGCTGGCCCGCGAACTCCTCGCGCGCGGCGTCGGACCCGAATCCCGGGTCGCCGTCGCCCTGCGCCGTTCGCTCGAGCTGATGATCGCGATCTACGCGGTGGAGAAGACCGGGGCGGCGTACGTTCCGCTCGACCCCGACCACCCGGCGTCGCGGATCGCCTACGTGATCGAGAGTGCCGAACCCGCATGCGTTCTCACCGCCTCCCGCGACAGGTGCGAGGGCGTCGACGGCGCGGCCGGTGCGTCCGTGATCGAGATCGACACCCTGAACCTGTCCCGGCGGCCGAGCACTCCGATCACCGACGCCGAGCGGGGCGGTCCGATCCACCCCGATTCGACCGCCTACGTGATCTACACGTCCGGATCGACGGGCCGGCCCAAGGGTGTCGCCGTCAGCCACCGCGCGATCGTGAACCGGTTGCTGTGGATGCAGGACACGTACCGGATGGACCACACGGACGTGGTGCTGCAGAAGACCCCCGTCACGTTCGACGTGTCCGTGTGGGAACTGTTCTGGCCGCTCGAGGTCGGTGCGCGACTCGTCCTCGCCGCGCCGGACGGACACCGCGACCCGACGTACCTGTCCCACATCATCGCCGACCACCAGGTCACCACCATGCACTTCGTGCCGTCGATGTTGGCGGTGTTCACGGCGGGCGCCGAACCGGAACTCTGCGGTTCGCTGCGTCAGGTGTTCTGCAGCGGTGAGGCGCTCCCGCCCGCCACCGCCGACGCATTCCGGGAATTCGGTTCCGCGGCGCTGCACAACCTGTACGGCCCGACGGAGGCCGCCGTCGACGTCACCTACTGGGAGTGCACGGAAGGCGACCGGGCCTCGGTCCCGATCGGCGCGCCCGTGTGGAACACGCAGGTGTACGTCCTCGACTCCCGGCTGCACCCGGTGCCGGTCGGGGTGCACGGCGAGCTGTACCTGGCCGGCATCCAGCTGGCCCGCGGCTACGTCGGGCGCAGCGATCTGACGTCGGACCGGTTCGTGGCGAACCCGTTCGGCGCGCCGGGACAGCGGATGTACCGCACCGGCGACGTCGTCCGCTGGCGTGCCGACGGCAACATCGAATACATCGGCCGCCGCGACTTCCAGGTCAAGCTCCGCGGTCAGCGCATCGAACTCGGCGAGGTCGAGGCGGCGGTGCTGGCGCACCCGTCGGTGGCGCAGGCCGTCGTGACCGTGCATCGCAGCGAGGCCACCGGCGAAAGCCTCGTCGGCTACGTGATCCCCGTGGCAGGCGCCGACATCGACACCGCCGTCGTGCGCGACGCGGCGGCGGAGGCGCTGCCCGCCTACATGGTGCCGACCCGGATCATCGTCCTCGACCGGTTCCCGCTCGGGGCCACCGGCAAGTTGGACCGGGCCGCACTGCCCGAACCGGAATTCCTCAGCCCGTCCGCCGAATTCGTCACCCCGCGCAACCCGATCGAGGAGATCCTCGCGTCGATCTTCGCGGATCTGCTCGATGCACCCCGTATCGGCGTGTACGACAGCTTCTTCGACCTCGGCGGCAACTCACTGGTGGCCACCCGGCTGGTGGCGCGGGTCAATGCCGCGCTGGGCAGCCGGATCGGGGTCCGGGAGATCTTCGACGCCCCGACCGTCGCGACCCTCGCCACCCGGATCGAATCCGAGGCCGTGCAGGGCGCCGAACGCCCGCCGCTGGTGGCCGGGGTGCGCCCCGACCGACTGCCGGTCTCGCTGGCGCAGAAGCGCATGTGGTTCATCAACCAGTTCGACCTCGACTCCCCGGCCTACAACATCGCGCTCGCGGTGCGGTTGACGGGTGACCTCGACGAGGACGCGATGCAGGACGCCGTCGCCGACGTGATGGACCGGCACGAGTCGCTGCGCACCCGGTTCCCGATGGTGGAGGGCGAACCCGTCCAGGTGATCCTGCCGACCGAGGACGTGGTGCCCGATCTGTCGCCGATAGTGACAACGGAAGCCGAACTGCCCGAGCACATCTCGCGACTGGCGGGCGCCGGTTTCGACGTCACGGTGTCGGTGCCGGTGCGTGCCGCCCTGTTCCGGACCGATCCCGGCGAGCACGTTCTCGTCATCGTCGTCCACCACATCAGCGCCGACGGCTTCTCCATGGCCCCGCTCGCCCGGGACGTGATGACCGCCTATGCGGCCCGCACCGGGGGACAGGCACCGGACTGGACGCCGCTGCCGGTGCAGTACGCCGATTTCGCACTCTGGCAGCACCGGGTACTCGGCAACGCCGACGACCCCGACAGCCTGCTGGCCGCCCAGCTCGACTACTGGACGCACACGCTTGCCGGGCTTCCGGAACTGCTCGCGCTGCCGACGGACCACCCCCGCCCCACGCAGCAGTCGATGCGCGGCGGCATCCACTCGTTCAGCATCGACCCACAGGTGCACGGCCGATTGATCACGACTGCCCGCGAACACAATTCGAGTGTGTTCATGGCCGTCCACGCGGCGCTGGCCGTGCTGCTGGCCCGGCTGGGCGACACGGACGACGTGTCGGTGGGTACCCCCATCGCCGGTCGTGGTGACGCCGCCCTGGACGACATGGTCGGCATGTTCGTCAACACCCTGGTGCTGCGCACGCCGGTCGAACCGGCCGACACGTTCACCGACCTGCTGTCCACGGTCCGCGACACCGACCTGAGCGCCTTCCACCACGCCGATCTGCCGTTCGAGCGACTGGTCGATGCGATCTCGCCCGAACGCGCGACGTCGCATTCGCCGCTGTTCCAGGTGGTGCTCGAGTTCCGCAACAACGAGCGGCCGCGGCTGGAGCTGCCCGGGTTGACCGTCACCGGCCTCGACCTGGCCACCGACATCTCCAACTTCGACCTGCAACTCACCCTCACCGAGGAATTCGGGGTGTCGGGAGAGCCCGCCGGGATCTCCGCGGCCTTCACGTACGCGTCGAGCCTGTTCGACGCGTCCACGATCGCTGGTTTCGCCGACTACCTGCAGCGGATCTTCGACGCGGTGACGTCCGAGCCGGGCGTGGCCGTCGGTGACATCGACCTGATGGTGGCGTCCGAACGTGCGGCGCTCACCCCGGTGATGGACGGGCCCGACGCCGAACCGCGGACCCTGCCCGAACTGCTCGCGGCCGCGGCCTCCGTGGACCCCAAGGCGGCCGCGTTGTCCTACGAGGGCAGCGAGGTGACGTACCGCGAACTCGACGAGCAGTCGAACCGTCTCGCCCGCTTGCTGATCGGGCGCGGCATCGGCCCCGAATCGGTGGTCGCGCTGGCGCTGGCGCGGTCACCGGAGTCGGTCCTGTCACTGTGGGCGGTCGCCAAGACCGGTGCCGCGTTCGTCCCGGTCGACCCGAACTACCCGACCGACCGGATCGTCCACATGCTCAGCGACTCCGGTGCGGCGCTCGCGCTCACCGTCGCCGAGTTCCGTCCCACGCTGCCGGACTGCACGTCCTACGTCGTGGTCGACGCACCCGGATTCGACGACGAGGTGAGTGCGCACTCCGCCGCGGTCGTCACGGACGCCGACCGGACACACCCGCTCGCGCTGGAGAACCCGGCGTACCTGATCTACACGTCCGGGTCCACCGGCACCCCGAAGGGTGTCGTCGTCACCCACCGCGGCCTGGCGAACTTCGCGACCGACGAACGCGTCCGCTTCGGGGTCACCCCGCGGTCGCGCACGCTGCACTTCTCGTCGCCGAGCTTCGACGCGTCGATCCTGGAACTGCTGCTGGCGGTCGGCTCCGGCGCGACCATGGTGATCGCTCCGGCGTCCGTCATCGGCGGCACCGAACTCGCCGACGTGCTCCGGGAGGGCCGGGTCACGCATGCGTTCATCACCCCCGCCGCCATGGCGTCGGTGGACCCCGCGGGCCTCGATCAGCTCGAGTGCGTCGCCACCGGCGGCGACGTCTGCCCGCCGGAGCTGGTGGCGCAGTGGGTGACCGGGGGCAGGCGGATGTTCAACGCCTACGGCCCCACCGAGGCGACGGTCGTGTCGAGCGTGACGGGACCGATGCTTCCCGGTGAGGGCGTCACCATCGGCCGTCCGCCGATGGGAACCGGGGAGATGGTGCTCGATTCACGCCTGCACCCGGTGCCCAACGGGGTGACCGGCGAGCTGTATGTCACCGGTTCCGGTCTGGCCCGCGGCTACAAGGACCGGGTGGGCACGACGGCGGAGCGTTTCGTCGCCAACCCGTACGGGGGCCTCGGCGCCCGCATGTACCGGACTGGAGACCTGGCGCGCTGGAACGGTGACGGTCAGCTCGAGTACCTGGGCCGCAGCGACTTCCAGGTGAAGATCCGCGGTTTCCGCATCGAGCTCGGCGAGATCGAGACCGCCCTCACGCGCTACCCGGGAGTCGCCCGTTCGGTGGTGTCCGCGCACAAGGGCAGCACCGGCGCCAACCGGCTGGTCGGGTACCTCGTCCCTACGGCGGGCGCGGAACTCGACCCGGAGGCGGTCCTCGATTTCGTCGGCGGATTCCTCGCCCCGTACATGGTGCCGTCCGCACTGATCGTCCTCGACGAGTTGCCGCTCACTCCCGCGGGCAAGCTGGACCGCCGCGCGCTGCCCGAGCCGGACTTCGGGGCCCGGGTATCGACCGGCCGCGCGCCGGTGTCGGAGATGGAAGAGGTGCTCGCCGGACTGTTCGCCGAGGTCCTCGGTCTGGAAACCGCCGGTGTCGAGGACTCGTTCTTCGCCCTCGGCGGCGACAGCATCATGTCGATCCAGTTGGTGGCCCGCGCGAAGGCGGCGGGTGTGGTGCTGACCCCGCGGGACGTGTTCGAGGCCAAGACCGTTGCCGGTCTCGCCGCGGTGGCGTCGTGGGTGGGCGCCGCCGACATCGTCGTGCTCGACGAGCTGCCCGGTGGCGGAGTCGGCGACATGCCGACCACCCCGATCACGAAGTGGCTGCTCGAACGGGGCGGCGAGTTCAACCGGATGTCGCAGTCCGCGCTGCTGACCGCACCGCCGAACCTCCGCGAACTCGAACCTCTGATCGCCACGTTCCAGGCCGTCCTCGACCGGCACGACATGCTGCGCGCGCAGCTGATCGTCCCCGCCGAGGACTCGCACCTCGCCGTCCGCCCGGTCGGTGCGGTCGACGCGCAGGACCTGATCCGCCGGGTCGCCGTGTCCACGGCCCCGGGAACCCGGGCGTTCGCGGCGACCGTGATCGCGGAACTCGACGCCGCGCTGGACCGCCTCGATCCCGCGGCCGGCGTCATGGTGCAGGTGGTGTGGTTCGACTCCGGGGAATCCGGCGGCCGCCTGCTCGTCGTCGCGCATCACCTCGTCGTCGACGGTGTGTCGTGGCGCATCCTCGTCCCCGACCTCGCGACCGCGTGGGCGCAGATCTCGGCAGGCCAGGAACCGGTCCTCGAACAGGTCGGCACGTCCATGCGCCGGTGGGCGCACGGACTGGTCGACGAGGCGGCGAACCGGGCAGGCGAACTGGACCTGTGGCAGCGCATCCTCGACTGCGAGGACCCGCTCGTCGGCAGCCGTCCGCTCGACCCCGACATCGACGTCAACGCGACCGTCGGCCGCGTCACGGTCCAGCTGCCCGCCGAGGTCAGCGAGGCCGTCCTCACAGCTCTACCGGAGGCGATCCACGGCAGCGTGAACGACGGACTGCTCACTGCGCTGGCGATGGCGGTCACCCAGTGGCGGCGCTCCCGCGGCCACACCCTGCACGGCAGGTCCGTCGAGGGCACCCTGGTGAGCCTCGAGGGACACGGCCGTGAAGACCAGGTCGTGCCGGGCGCCGATCTGGGCCGCACCGTCGGCTGGTTCACGGCGATGTTCCCGGTGCGTCTCGACCTGTCGGGCATCGACCTCGACGACGCGTTCGCCGGTGGCAAGGCCGCCGGGTCCGCGATCAAGGCGATCAAGGAACAGCTGCTCGCGATCCCGGACCACGGCATGGGTTACGGCATGCTGCGGTACCTCAACGCCGACACCGGACCGCTGCTCGCGGCCCGCTCGCTGCCGCAGATCAGTTTCAACTACCTGGGACGCTTCGCCGCCGACCTGTCCGAGGCGGCCACCCGCGCCGGCTGGACGCCGACCGGTGAAGTCGACATGGACCGCGCGCAGGACCTCGACACCCCGGTCACCTCGGCCATCGACGTCAACGCGGTCACCACCGAGGTGGACGACCGGCCGCAGCTGCGCGCCACGTGGGCGTACGCGGCCGGCGTCCTGACCGTCGCCGAGGTCCGGGAACTCGCCGAACTGTGGGTCCGGGCGCTCACCGCGCTCACGACGTACGCGGCCCGCCCCGACGCCGGCGGCGTGACCCCGTCCGACCTCGAACTGGTGAGTCTCGACCAGGACGCCATCGACCGCATCGAATCGCGCTTCCCGGCGCTGTCCGACATCTGGTCGCTGTCGCCGCTGCAGTCCGGACTGCTCTTCCACGCACTGCTGGCCGATCAGACGATCGACTCGTACACCGTGCAGGTGACACTCGAACTGCGCGGTGCCGTGCCGTCCCGCATGCGGGTGGCCGGGCAGGCCCTGCTCGACCGGCACGCGAACCTGCGGGCGTCGTTCGTCTACGACGAGGGCGGCACCCCCGTCCAGGCGATCCACGGGTATGCGGAACTGCCCTGGACCGAGATCGACCTGTCCGGTCTCGACGCGGAGAGCCGCGAAGCCGAGATCGTGCGACTCCTCGACGCCGACCGGCGCCGCGGGTTCGACATGGCCACCCCGCCGCTGTTGCGGTTCATGCTGATCCAGATCGGTGGGGACGAGCAGCGCCTGATCGTCACCAATCACCACATCCTGCTCGACGGCTGGTCGATGCCGCTCCTGATCCGCGACCTCCTGACCCTGTACGCCACGGAGGGTGACGCCACGGCGCTGCCGCGGGTGCACCCGTACCGCGACTACCTCGCCTGGATGTCGCACCGCAGCGCCGAGGACTCGCTCGGTGTGTGGCAGCGTGCCCTCGCCGGGGTGGACGAGCCGACGCTGCTCGCCCCGGCCGACGCGTCGGTGCAGAGCGACACGCAGTCCGGTCAACTGCTCGTCGAACTCGACGTCGACCGCACCGATCAGCTGAGTGTGCTCGCACGCGAGCACGGTCTGACCCTCAGCACCCTGATCCGCACCGCGTGGGGAATCGTGCTGGGCGGCTTGGTCGGCCGCTCCGATGTGGTCTTCGGTGGGACGGTGTCGGGTCGACCTCCGCAGATCGCCGGAATCGAGTCGATGGTGGGTCTGTTCATCAACACCCTGCCGGTGCGGGTGGTTCTCGATCCGCGGGAAACGCTGGGGGAGTTGCTCGAACGCATTCAGGGCGAGCAAGCCGCGCTGCTGGACCACCATTACGTCGGATTGACGGACATCCAGTCGGTGGCCGGTCCCGGTGCCGGTTTCGACACGCTGACGGTGTTCGAGTCGTATCCCGTCGACCGGGAGGGGCTGACCGATCAGACCGACATCGCCGGCATGCACGTCCTCGACGTGCACGACAGCGCGAACGCCGCCCACTACCCGCTCGCGCTGATCGCCTCGGCGCACGAGAATCTGCAGCTGAAGCTCGAGTACGTCGAGGAACTGTTCGACCGGGCCGACGTCGAGCGGATCGGCGACCGGATCATCCGGGCACTGATCGCGCTCGCCGAGCACCCCGGGATGAAGCTCGCGCAGCTGCGCCTGCTCACCGAGGCAGAGGAAGCCGAACTGGTTCCGGCCCGCGGCGTGCCCGGCCGCTCCGTGCGCACACTGCCGCAGATGTTCACCGACACGGCCGCGACGTCGGGCGACGCCACCGCCCTCGTGTTCGGCGACCGCCGGATGTCCTACCGGGAACTCGACGAACGGTCCAACCAGCTCGCGCGCCTGCTCATCGACCGCGGCGTCGGACCGGAAGACATCGTGGCCCTGGGTATCTCACGGTCCATCGAATCGGTCCTCGCGGTGTGGTCGATCACCAAGACCGGCGCGGCGTTCGTTCCGGTCGATCCGACCTACCCGCGCGAGCGGGTCGAGCACATGGTCACGGATTCCGGGTGCACGTTCGGTCTCCGCCTGGACGCCGATCACGGCCGGCTCCCGGACACGGTCGGCTGGCTGACCCTCGACGACCCCGACACCGACGCCGCCATTGGGGCGATGTCCACCGACACCGTGACCGACGACGACCGCGTCGCGCCCCTGCGCTTCGCACACCCCGCGTACGTCATCTACACGTCCGGTTCCACCGGCAAGCCGAAGGGCGTGGTGGTCAGCCACCGCGGTCTCGACAATTTCGCCGAGGAGCAGCGGACCCGCTACGGGACGGATTCCACGTCGCGGGCGTTGCACTTCTCCTCACCGAGCTTCGACGCTTCCGTCCTCGAATACCTCCTGTCGTTCGCCGTCGGCGCGACCATGGTGATCGTGCCGCCGTCCGTGTACGGCGGCGAGGAACTCGCGGAGCTGATCCGCACCGAGGGCGTCACCCACGGGTTCGTCACCCCCGCGGCGCTGGCCTCCGTGGACCCCGAGGGGCTCGAGGTGTTCCAGAACGTGGTCGCCGGCGGTGAGGCGGTTCCTCCGGAACTGGTGACCCGCTGGGCACCGGGCCGCACCATGTACAACGGTTACGGTCCCACCGAGACCACGATCATGAGCAACCTCAGCGACCACCTGCAGGTGGGGGAGACGGTCACCATCGGTGCCCCCGTCCGCGGCGTCTCCGAGGTGATTCTCGACTCGCGGCTGCAACCGGTCTCCGTCGGCGTCGCCGGCGAGCTCTACATCTCCGGTGAGGGCCTGGCCCGCGGCTACCATGCCCGCGCCGCGCTGACCAGCGAGCGGTTCGTCGCCAACCCCTACGGTGACCCGGGCGACCGGATGTACCGCACCGGCGACCTCGCGCGGTGGCGGTCCGATCACACGGTCGAATACCTGGGCCGCACCGACTTCCAGGTGAAGATCCGCGGCTTCCGCATCGAGCTCGGAGACATCGACAGCGCACTCGCCTCGCATCCGTCCGTGTCGTTCGCCGTCACACTCGGGCGCCCCGGCCCCGCCGGCGACACCGTGCTCGTGTCCTACGTGCTGCCGGAGACCGGGTCGGCACTCGAACCGCCGGAACTGAAGGAGTGGACGGCGAACCTGCTGCCCGCGCACATGGTGCCGTCGAGCATCATGATCCTCGACGAGATCCCGCTGACCCCGGTCGGCAAGCTCGATCGGGCCGGGCTGCCCGAACCGCAGTTCCTGCCCACGTCGGACGACTTCCGCCCGCCGTCGACGGTCCTCGAACACACGATCGCCGACGTCATCACGACGGTCCTGGGGATCGAACGAGTCGGCATCGACGACAACTTCTTCGACATCGGCGGAAACTCGCTGATCGCAACCCGTGTCGCCGCACGCCTGACCGCGGAACTGGACACCGACATCGGCGTCCGCACCCTGTTCGAGGCACCGACGATCCATCAGCTGGCCCGCCTCATCGAGTCGACGGCATTCGCACCCGCGCAGGACGGCGCCCACGTCCGGATCCCGCTCGGCCCGGTCCCGCGGCCCGCGCACGTGCCGGTGTCGCTGGCGCAGAAGAGGATGTGGTTCCTCAACCAGTTCGACACGTCCTCGGCGGCCTACAACATCCCCCTGGCCGTGCGGCTGACCGGTCACCTGGACGTGGAGTCGCTGCGTGCAGCGGTGACGGACGTCTTCGTCCGCCACGAATCGTTGCGGACCGTGTTCCCGTCCCACGACGGCGAACCGACTCAGGTGGTGCTCTCACCCGGTCAGTGGACGCCGAACCTCGAGATCGTCGAGGTGTCCGAGCACGAACTCCGGGGGCACATCGCCGGTCTCGCGACCGCCGGCTTCGACGTGACGGCCGACGTGCCGATGCGGTCGGCGCTGTTCGCACTCGCCCCCGACGATCACGTGCTCGTGATCGTGGTGCACCACATCTGCGCCGACGGGTTCTCGCTCACCCCGCTCGCCCGGGACGTCATGACCGCGTACGCGGCCCGCATCGCGGGGAGCGCGCCGCAGTGGAACCCGCTGTCGGTGCAGTACGCCGACTACACGCTGTGGCAGCTCCAATTGCTGGGCGACGAGAGCGACGCCGAATCGCTGATCTCCCAGCAACTTCGGTACTGGACGGATCAGCTGGCCGACCTGCCCGAACTCCTGCAGCTGCCGACCGACCGGGCGCGACCGGTCCAGCAGTCGTTCCGCGGCGCGCAGGTCGACTTCACGATTCCGGCGGACGTGCACCGGGCGCTGGCGGCGTTGGCGCGCAAGCACAACTCCACCATGTTCATGGCCGTCCACGCGGCCCTGTCGGTGCTGCTGTCCGCGCTGTCGTCCACCGAGGACATCGCGGTCGGCACCCCCATCGCGGGCCGTGGTGACGCGGCACTCGACGACATGGTCGGCATGTTCGTCAACACCCTGGTGCTGCGGAGCGCCGTCGACCCGGCGGAGGGTTTCGGTGCCCTGATGGATCAGGTGCGGGCCACCGACCTCGCCGCGTTCCACCATTCGGACCTGCCGTTCGAGCGGCTCGTCGACGTCCTCGCGCCGGAGCGCTCCACCGCGCACTCGCCGCTGTTCCAGGCGCTGCTCGAGTTCCGGAACAACGAGACACCGCGGCTCGAGCTTCCGGAACTGACCGCGGCCGCCGTCGATTTCGATCTGGAGGTCGCCAAGTTCGACCTGCAGCTCAGCGTCGAGGAAGGATTCGACGCGGACGGGGTGGCGTCGGGGATCGCCGCGTCGTTCATCTTCGCCACCGATCTGTTCGACGCCGGCACCGTCCGCACGTTCGCCGACCGGTTCCTGCGCATCCTCGGCGCAGTCACCTCCGACCCGCACGCCCCGGTCGGTGACATCGTGATCACCGACGCCGCCGAGCGGTCGGCGATGGCGACCGAATGGAACACCGCCGGACTCGACGCGGGCACCGACACCCTCGCGGACCGCTTCGCGCAGAGCGTGGCCCGGTTCCCCGACGCCACGGCCGTGACGTCGGAGGACGTGGCACTGACCTACGCCGAGCTCGACGCCCGGTCGAACCGGCTGGCCCGCCTGCTCATCGCCCAGGGAGTGGGGCCGGAAACGCTGGTGGCCGTGGCACTCCCACGCACCTGCGATCTGATCATCGCTCTGCTTGCGGTGATCAAGACCGGCGGTGGCTACCTGCCCGTCGACATCACCTACCCGGCGGACCGGCTGGCGTTCGTGTTCGAGGACGCCGCACCGAACTGTGTCATCACCACCACGGGAGACGTCTCCGCCCTGCCCGACTCGGAGACCCCGGCGATCCTGCTCGACGACCCCGAGACCACCGCGGACCTCGTGCATCAGTCGCCGGCGACGATCACCGACGCCGACCGGGTGACACCGCTCGACTCCTCGTCGGTGGCGTACGTCATCTACACCTCCGGGTCGACCGGCCGCCCCAAAGGCGTGGTCGTCTCGCACCGCAACGTGCTGACGTTGTTCGCGAACACACAGCCGCTCTACGGGTTCGACGAGAACGACGTGTGGACGATGTTCCACTCGTACGCGTTCGACTTCTCCGTGTGGGAGCTGTGGGGTCCACTGCTCTACGGCGGCCGACTCGTCGTCGTCGACTACTACACGGCGCGGTCGCCGGAAATGTTCCACGAACTCCTGCGGAACGAGCAGGTCACCGTCCTCAACCAGACCCCGACCGCGTTCTATCAGCTCGCCGAGACCGACCGCATCGTCTCGGAGATCGACGTGAACGCCGCGGCACTGGCGCTGCGGTACGTGATCTTCGGTGGTGAGGCTCTCGACCTCGGACAGCTCGGCCGCTGGTACTCCCGGCACGACGACTCCGCCCCGACCCTGGTGAACATGTACGGCATCACCGAGACGACGGTCCACGTCAGCTATCTGGCGCTCGACCGCGAGTTCGCCGAGTCGGCGTCGGCCAGCGTCATCGGCCGCGGAATCGCCGGGCTGCACGTACACGTCCTCGACCGGCGCCTGCACCCGGTTCCCCCGGGCACCATCGGGGAGATGTACGTCTCGGGTGACCAGGTGACCCGCGGTTACCTCGGCCGGGCCGGGCTCAGTTCGACCCGGTTCGTGGCCGACCCGCTCCGTCCCGGGGCGCGGATGTACCGCACGGGTGACCTGGCGCGCTGGAACACCGACGGCCAGCTCGAGTACCTGGGCCGCAGCGACTTCCAGGTGAAGATCCGCGGTTTCCGCATCGAACTCGGCGAGATCGAATCCGCGCTGCTCCGGTACCGCGGCATCGCCCAGGCCGTCGTCCTCACCCGCGACGACGGGCACGGCGGTCACCGGCTGATCGGCTACGTGGTTCCGGAATCCGGCGCGACCGTCGAGGTGTCCTCGGCGCTCGAATTCGTCGGCACCCAGCTCACCTCGTACATGGTGCCCGCCACCCTCGTGGTGCTGGACGCGCTGCCGTTGACGAGCAACGGCAAACTCGACCGCCGCGCGCTGCCGGAACCCGACTTCGGGGCCCGGGTGTCGACGGGCCGCGCCCCGGCCACGGAGATGGAAACCGTCCTCGCCGGTCTGTTCGCCGAGGTGCTCGGTCTGGAATCGGTGGGTGTGGACGATTCGTTCTTCGCACTCGGCGGCGACAGCATCATGTCGATCCAGTTGGTGGCCCGCGCGAAGGCGGCGGGCGTGGTCCTCACCCCGCGGGACGTGTTCGAGGCCAAGACCGTTGCCGCGCTCGCCGAGGCCGCCTCCTGGGCGGGCGCCGCCGACGTGGTGGTGCTCGACGAACTGCCCGGTGGCGGGATCGGCGAGATGCCGATCACCCCGATTACCGCGTGGCTGCTCGAACGGGGTGGCGACTTCCGCCGCTACACCCAGACCGCGCTGCTCTCCCTGCCCGCCGCGGCCGACGAGACACTGCTGAAGCGCACGATCGCGGCCGTCGTGGATCACCACGACATGCTGCGGGCGCGTCTCCTCGGTGCCGAGCCGCAGTGGCGGATCGAGGTGCAGGCCGTGGGCGCGGTCGACGTCGACGACGTGCTGCACCGGGTCGAGGTCGCGTCGGTCGTCGGTTCCGGGTTCGCGGAGACCGCGACCCGGGAACTCGATGCCGCGGCAGGACGACTGGACCCCGAGGCCGGCGTGATGCTGCAGATGGTGTGGTTGGACGCCGGCGACGAGGGCGGGCGGCTGCTGGTCGTCGCCCACCACCTGGTGGTCGACGGCGTGTCGTGGCGGATCCTCGTCCCCGACCTGGCGACCGCGTGGGCGCAGGTCTCCTCGGGTCAGGAACCGGCCCTCGAGCCGGTCGGCACGTCGATGCGACGCTGGTCGCACGGACTCGTCGAGGCGACACGCGACCGCGCCGACGAGATCGAACTGTGGCGCCGGGTGCTCGAAGCCGACGACCCGCTGATCGGATCGCGTCCACTCGACGCCGCGATCGACGTGGCAGGGACAGTCGAGAAGGTGACGGTGGAGGTGCCCGCCGACGTCACGGAGGCACTGCTGACCCGTGTCCCCGAGGCGTACCACGGCGGCGTCAACGACGGACTGCTCACCGCGCTGGCGCTGGCACTGGCCCAGTGGCGGCGCACCCACGGCGACTTCACCCGGGAGTCGCTGGTCAGTCTCGAAGGCCACGGCCGCGAGGACCAGGTGCTGCCGGGCGCCGATCTGGGCCGCACCGTCGGCTGGTTCACGGCGATGTTCCCGGTGCGCCTCGACTTGTCGGGCATCGACCTCGACGACGCGTTCGCCGGTGGCAAGGCCGCCGGGTCCGCGATCAAGGCGATCAAGGAACAGCTGCTCGCGATCCCGGACCACGGCATCGGCTACGGCATGCTCCGCTACCTGGACCCGGAGAGCGCCGATCAGCTGCGGGCGCTGGCGAAGCCGCAGGTCACGTTCAACTACCTGGGCCGGCTGGGCGGCGCGACGTCCACCGACATCCACGGTCACGCCTGGGTTCCGGTGACGGACACGAAGCTCGACGACATTCCGGCCTCCGACATCCCGGTGGCATCGGCGCTCGACATCAACGCCGTCACCGGCACCGGGGCCGACGGCAACCGGCTGCGGGCCACGTGGGCGTTCCCGACCGGTGTCCTCACCCCGTCCGAGGTCCGCACGCTCGCCGACCTGTGGGTGCAGGCCCTGACCGCGCTGACCACCCACGTCGCGCGACCCGACGCCGGCGGCGTGACCCCGTCCGACCTCGATCTGGTCACCCTCGACCAGGACGCGATCGACCGGCTCGAGACCAGGTTCCCGGCGCTGTCGGACATCTGGTCGCTGTCACCGCTGCAGTCCGGGCTGCTGTTCCACGCCCAGTTCTCGGACGCCACGGTCGACCCGTACCTGGTGCAGCTGGCGCTGAAACTGCGCGGCGACGTCGACCCGGACCGGATCCGCCGGGCCGGGCAGGCCCTGCTGGACCGGCACCCCAACCTGCGGGCCGCGTTCGTCCACGACAGTGCGGGGGCCTCCGCACAGATCATCCAGCAGCACGTGGAACTGCCGTGGTCGGAGTTCGACCTCTCGGCACTCGACCCCGACGAAACCACCCGCGAATACGACCGGATCGTGGCACGGGACCGGTCGGTGAAGTTCGACATGGCGAACGCGCCGTTGCTGCGCCTCGCCCTCGTCCGGCTCACCGAGGACGACTACCGGCTGATCCTGACCAACCACCACATCCTGCTCGACGGCTGGTCGACTCCGCTGGTCATCCGCGACCTGCTGACCCTGTACGCGTTGGACGCCGACGGCAGCCTGCTGCCGCGGGTCCATTCCTACCGTGACTACCTGTCGTGGATGAAGCGCCACGACACCACGGACTCCCTCGACGCCTGGCGCACCGCGCTCGACGGGGTCGAGGAGCCGACCCTCCTGGCCCCGCTGGAGCGGGGTGAGGCGCACTCCGTTGTCGCGGAGGAAACCGCCTTCACACTGTCGGAGGAGCAGACCACCCGGTTGCGGGACCTGAGCCGGGAACGCGGGCTCACCCTCAACACCGTCGTCCAGACGGCGTGGGGAATCGTGCTGGGCGGCTTGATCGGCCGCTCCGACGTAGTGTTCGGCGGGACGGTCTCGGGCCGGCCGCCGCAGATCGCGGGCATCGAATCGATGGTGGGTCTGTTCATCAATACCCTGCCGGTGCGGGTGACCCTCGACCCGTGGGAGTCGCTGGGCGAGCTGCTCGAACGTGTGCAGAGCGAACAGGCCGCGCTGCTCGATCACCATTACCTGGGCCTGACCGACATCCAGTCGGCGGTCGGCGGCGGCGGTGCCTTCGACACGCTGACCGTGTTCGAGTCGTACCCGGTGGACGAGGCGGGACTGACGGAACAGACCGACATCGCCGGGATGTTCGTCACCGGCATCGACGGCAAGGACTCCGCGCACTACCCGCTCGCCGTCGTCGCCTCCGGGGACGCGCGGCTGAACTTCAAGTTCGAGTACCTCCCCGAGGTGTTCGAGGAGAGCGCGGTCGACGAGATCGCGGACCGGCTGCAGCGGGTGCTCGACGCCCTCGCCGACCGGCCCGAGATTCCGCTGGCCCACATGCAACTGCTCACCGAGGCCGAACTCGCCGAGTTCGCGCCGGTACGCGGCCGCCCGGGGTTCTCCGTCCGGACGCTGCCGCAGATCTTCGAGGACGCCGCTGCGCTGGATCCGAACCGCACGGCGCTGACGTTCGAGGGCCGCAACGTCTCCTACCGGGAACTCAACGAACGCTCCAACCAGCTCGCCCGGGTCCTCATCTCCCGCGGCGCCGGCCCGGAGACGTTCGTGGCGCTCGGCATTCCCCGGTCGATCGAGTCGGTCCTCGCCGTGTGGGCGGTGGCAAAGACGGGCGCCGCATTCGTCCCCGTCGACCCGAACTACCCGATGGACCGCATCGAGCACATGCTCACCGATTCGGGTGCCACCATCGGACTGACCATGGCCGCGTACGAGAAGGCGCTGCCCGATTCGGTGCCGTGGCTGCAGCTCGACTCGCCCAAGTTCGAGAAGGCCTGCCAGTCGAAACCTGCTCTGCCGGTGGCCGATTCGGATCGACGGTCGCCGATAAGCCTCGACAACGCCGCCTACATCGTCTACACCTCCGGTTCGACGGGCAAGCCGAAGGGTGTCGTGGTCACCCACGAGGGCCTCGACAACTTCGCCGAGGACCAGCGGCAGCGTTTCGCCGCCGCGCAGACGTCCCGCACACTGCACTTCTCGACGCCCAGCTTCGACGGGTCGGTGTTCGAGTACCTGCAGGCGTTCGGGGTCGGCGCCACGATGGTGATCGCACCGCCGACGGTGTACGGCGGAGCGGAACTGGCCGAACTGATCAGGTCCGAACACGTCACCCACGCCTTCGTCACCACCGCGGCGCTGTCCACGGTCGACCCGGAGGGGCTCGACGAGTTCCAGTACGTCGTGTTCGGCGGCGAGGCGTGCCCGCCGGAACTGGTGACCCGCTGGGCGCCCGGCCGGCAGCTGTCCAACGCATATGGCCCCACCGAGACCACGGTGATGGCCAACATCAGCGACCCGATGACGGTGGGCGATCCCATCACTCTCGGCGGCCCGATCCGCGGAGTCGGTGAGCTCGTGCTGGATTCACGTCTCCAGCCGGTGCCCGTCGGGGTGCCCGGAGAGCTGTACATCACCGGTGCGGGTCTCGCCCGCGGCTACCACCGCCGCCCGGAACTGAGCAGCCAGCGGTTCGTCGCCAACCCGTTCGGGGAGGCGGGGGAGCGGATGTACCGCACCGGCGACATCGTCCGGTGGCGTGCCGACCACACCGTCGAGTACGTGGGCCGCAGCGACTTCCAGGTGAAGATCCGCGGATTCCGCATCGAACTCGGCGAGATCGACAACGAGATCGCCACGTACCCCGGGGTCAGCTTCGCCGCGACCCTCGGTGTTCCCGGCCCGTCCGGTGACACGGTGCTGGTGACCTACCTGCTGCCCAACACAGCCGGCGGCATCGATCCGGCCGAGCTGACCGCGCACCTGTCGACCCGGCTCCCCGCGCACATGGTGCCGACGAGCGTCATGTTCCTGGACGAGATCCCGTTGACCCCGGTGGGCAAACTGGACCGATCGGCGCTGCCCGCGCCCGAGTTTCACGTCACCACCACCGAATTCCAGCCGCCGACCAACGATCTCGAACGCACGATCGTGGACATCTTCGCCGACGTCCTCGGTATCGAACGGATCGGAATCGACGACAACTTCTTCGATCTCGGTGGAAACTCGCTGGTCGCCACCCGGGTCACGGCACGGTTGCGGGACGCCCTCGACACCGACATCGGTGTGCGCGCCTTGTTCGAGTCGCCCGACGTCCGGTCCCTGGCCGCACGTGTCGCCGACAGCGTGAGCGGCGGCGCCCGTCCCGCGCTCGCGCCGGTCGAACGGCCCGACCGGATTCCGCTGTCGCTGGCGCAGAAGCGGATGTGGTTCCTCAACCAGTTCGACACGTCCTCACCGGCCTACAACATTCCGTTGGCCGTCCGGCTGACCGGGGCCCTGGACGAGGACGCCCTGCGGCTGGCGATGGCCGACGTCCTCGAACGTCACGAGACGCTGCGCACCGTCTTCCCGACCGTCGACAACGAACCGACCCAGCGGATCCTGCCCGCCGCCGATGCGCAACCGGAGGTCGACACCGTCGCGGTGGCGGCGGAGGACCTGCCGCGGCACATCATGGATCTGGTGTCCCGGGGGTTCGACGTCAGCACCGACATGCCGGTCCGGGCGGCGCTGTTCCGGATTGCGCCCGACCATCACGTGCTGACGATCGTGGTGCACCACATCAGCGCGGACGGGTTCTCCCTGGCGCCGCTCGCCCGCGACGTCATGGTGGCGTACTCGTCACGGCTCGGCGGCGACGGCCCGCAGTGGGATCCGCTGCACGTCCAGTACGCCGACTACACGCTGTGGCAGCACGCCGGACTCGGCTCGGAGAACGATCCCGAGTCGATGATCAACCAGCAGTTGCGGTTCTGGTCGGAGACGCTGGCCGGTGTGCCGGACGTCATCCAGTTGCCGACCGACCGACCGCGCCCGATCCAGCAGACGTTCGAGGGCGATCGGGTCGAGTTCGCGATCGACGCCGACATCCATCAGCGGCTGACTGCACTGGCCCGGGCCAACAACGCCACCATGTTCATGACGGTCCACGCCGCGCTGGCCGTGCTGCTCGCGCGGCTCGGCAGCACCGACGACGTCGTCATCGGCACCCCCGTCGCCGGGCGCGGTGAAGCCGCCCTGGACGACATGGTCGGCATGTTCGTCAACACGCTGGTCCTGCGGAACCGGATCGACCCGGCGTCGACGTTCACCGAACTGGTGCAACGGATCCGGGAAACCGACCTGGCCGCGTTCCAGCACTCGGACCTGCCGTTCGAGCGGCTCGTCGAGGAACTCAACCCGACCCGGTCCACGTCGTACTCACCGCTGTTCCAGGTGGCCCTCGAATTCCAGAACAACGAGAACCCGACACTGGAACTGCCGGGCCTGCGGGTCGAGAACGTCGACCTCGAAACCAAGGTGGTGAAAGAGGATCTCGAGGTGATCCTGGCCGAGCGGTTCGATCAGGACGGCGCTCCCGCGGGTGTCGCCGGCGGACTCGACTTCGCAGTTTCCCTCTTCGACCCCGCCACGGCACGCTCGATCGCGGATCGCTTCGTCCGGATCCTCGCGGCCGTCACCGCCGACCCGGACCGGCCGATCGGCGCCCTCCCGCTGCTCGACGACGCGGAGATCGAGGAGATGGTCCCGGCGCGCGGCAAGCCCGACGTGCGCCCCGAGGTGTGGCCCGACCTGCTGACGGCCGCCGCGGCACTCGACCCCGATTCGATCGCGTTGTCCTTCGAGGACCGGCAGGTCACCTACCGCGAACTCGACGAATGGTCCAACCGGCTGGCGCGGGTGCTGTGCGCACAAGGCGTCGGGCCGGAGACGTTCGTGGCCATCGGTATGCCGCGATCGATCGAGGAAGTGGTGTCGATCTGGTCGGTCGCGAAGTCGGGTGCGGCGTTCGTGCCCGTCGACCCGACCTACCCGCGGGACCGCATCGACTACATGCTGACCGACTGCCGGGCGCCCGTCGGCCTGACCGTCGCCGATCGTCGCGACAGTCTGCCGGACACCGTGCAGTGGCTGGTGCTCGACGACGAGTCGTTCGCCGAGCAGGTCGCGGCCGTCTCCTCGGCGCCGGTCACCGACGCCGACCGCCCGCGCCCCCTCCGTCTGGCCAATCCGGCGTACCTGATCTACACGTCGGGGTCGACCGGTAAACCGAAGGGCGTCATCGTCACTCACCGCGGCATGGCCAACCTCACCGCGGAGGAACACGAACGGTTCCAGGTCACGCACGACTCGCGGGTCTCGCATCTGGCGTCCCCGAGCTTCGACGCGTCGATCTTCGAGCTGATGATGGCGTTCGGGGCGTCGGCCCGGGTCGTGATCGTGCCGCCCACCGTCTTCGGTGGCACGGAACTGGCGGACCTGTTCCGGCGCAACGCGGTGACGCACGCGTTCATCACACCCACCGCGCTGTCGTCCATCGAGGACGTGGGACTCGAATCGCTCCGCGTCCTCGCGGTGGCCGGTGAGGCCTGCCCGCCGGAACTGGTGGAGATCTGGGGCAAGCACCGCAACATGCACAACGGGTACGGGCCCACGGAGACCACCATCCAGGCGAGCGTCAGCGCCCCGATGCGTCCGGGTGGGGTCGTGAACATCGGCGCACCCGCGCTGGGATTCGGTTCGCTGGTCCTCGACGAACGCCTGCAGCCCGTCCCGGTGGGTGTGCCCGGCGAGCTGTACATCACCGGACCCGGACTGGCACGCGGGTACCACAACCGGTCGGCGCTGACGTCGGAGCGGTTCGTCGCCTGCCCCTTCGGAGAGCCCGGTCGCCGGATGTACCGCACCGGCGACGTGGTGCGCTGGCGCGGCGACCACACAATCGAGTACATCGGCCGCACCGACTTCCAGGTGAAGGTCCGCGGATTCCGCATCGAACTCGGTGAGATCGACGCCGTCCTCGCCCGCCACCCCGCGGTCGCGTTCGCAGCCACCATCGGTCACACCGGACCGTCCGGGGACACGCTCCTCGCGTCGTACGTGCGGGCGGCCGAGGGACACGATCTCGAGCCGGCGGAGTTGCGTACCCACGCCGCCGACCGCCTGCCCGCGCACATGGTCCCGTCGGCAGTGGTCGTCCTCGATCAGATCCCGATGACCCCGGTCGGCAAACTCGACCGCAAGGCGCTGCCCGCGCCCGAGTTCGGCACCACCGGCGCGGCCTTCCGGGCCCCGACGACGGCGACCGAGAGGATCATCGTCGAGGCCTTCGCCGAGGTGCTGGGCGTCGACCGGGTCGGCACCGCCGACAGTTTCTTCGACCTCGGCGGCAACTCGATCGTCGCCACCCGGGTGATCACGGTGCTGCAGGAACGCCTCGGACGGCAGATCCCGTTGCAGTCCATGTTCCTGGACCCGACACCCGCGGGCCTGGCACTGCGGGTCGACACCGAGAACGCGGCCGGGTCGCCGGTGGACGAGGCGCTCGGTGTGGTCATCCCGCTGCGGCCGACAGGGGAGAAGCCGCCCCTGTTCTGCATCCATCCCGGCATCGGCCTGTCGTGGGGTTATGCGGGACTCCTGCAGCACCTCTCGCAGGACCGGCCGGCGTTCGGCCTGCAGTTGCCGATCATCAGCGGCGGCCCGAGCTTCGAGTCGATCGAGCAGCTGGCGCACCAGTACGTGCTGGAGATGCGCAAGGTCCAGGCGCACGGGCCCTACCACCTGCTGGGCTGGTCGCTCGGCGGCGTCATTGCCCACGCGATGGCCGTCGAACTGCGGCGGGAAGGCGAGGCGGTCGACACGCTGGCCGTCATGGACAGCTACGTGACGAACGGGACCGACCAGGGCCCGGAGAGTCTCACCGTGTCCGAGTTGCTCCACGGGCTCGGACTGGACCTCGAGTCCGTCTCCGGAGAGGAACTCACCTACGAGCGCGCGGTCGAGTTGCTGGACGACGCATTCGGGCAGAAGACGGGACTGACGCCGAAGCACCTCGAGCGGATCAGCGCCGGATTCACGAACTCCTCGCGGATCATGAACAACTTCCGCCCGCAAGTGTTCGACGGGGATCTGCTGTTCTTCACCGCCGCCGGATCGGCGTCGACGGACCAGCATTCACCCGAGGAGTGGCGGAGTTCCGTCACCGGAGGCATCCGGGAAGTGAAGATCGAGTGCGAGCACAACCAGATGATCGAACCCGAGGTTCTGGCCGTGGTGGGGCCGGTCCTCGAGGATTACCTGAGCACGCATTGACCCGATTTCGTTGCGGCGGGCCCGCCGTCCATTGCATTGCCGTAACGGGCGGGCCCGAATACCGATATCTCCTGCGAACTCGGTAACAATCGATCTCTAGGCAAACCAGGAGGCGGCATGAAGCGCGCACGTATCACGAGCCTCACCGCGGGTGCGTTATGTGCCGCGTTCGTCGCCTGCACTACCGTCGCGAACGTCGGAGTCGCGGCCGCCGTGCCGATCTATCCCGCGTCCGACCCCGACCCCTTCTACCTGCAGTCGCAGGGGCTGGCCGCTGCAGCGGTCGGGGAGCCCCTCGCGGTCCGTCCGATGCCGCCGCTGCTCGCCTTCCCCGACACCGACGTCTGGCAGGTGAAGTACCGCACCACCAACTCGGAGGACCACCCGATCTCGTCGGTCACCACCGTGCTGGTACCCCGCACCCGGCCGGTGAACGGGCCGCTGCTGTCGTATCAGCACATCATCAACGCGCTCGGACCGCGGTGCGCGCCGTCGCGGACCCTGTACTCGAACGACCCCGACCTCCAGATCAAGGAGGCGCCGGCACTGAACCTCGCACTGCAGCGCGGCTGGACGGTCGCGCTTCCCGACCACCTCGGCCCGAACAGTGCCTACGGTGCCGCGAAACTCGGCGGAACCATCACCCTGGACGGCATCCGCGCGGTTCAGCGGGTGCCCGAACTCGGTGTGGCGGAGAGCCCGGTCGCACTGGCCGGATACTCCGGTGGCGGCATGGCGTCGGCGTGGGCCGCGGCGCTCGCACCCACGTACGCGCCGGAACTGAACATCGTCGGTGTCGCCGAGGGCGGTGTGCCCATGAACATCGGCAAGATGGCCAACGGACTCGGCATGCAACCGCATCCGGCATTCGGCCTCGCGATGGCGGCGGCACTCGGACTCGAGCGTGAGTACCCGGACCGCCTGCCGATCAGCGAGCAACTCAACGATCGCGGCCTGGCGATGCGCGACGAGATGGTCAACGCGTGCACCAACGGCATTCTGGCGGCCGGCGCCGGTCGCAGCGCGACGGAGGTCGCCAAGACCACCGACCTCATGAGCAGCCCGCAGGCCTGGGAGGTGCTGAACGAGAACAGCGTCGAGCTGTACCCGGGTGTTCCGACCGCGCCGATCTTCGAATGGCACAGCCCGACAGACGTACTCATCCCGGTCGACTCGATCGAGGCGACCGTCGCGCGATACTGCGCCGCCGGCGCCAAGGTGCAATCCGATCTGTTCCCGAGTCCCGACCACCTGACCACCGCCGTGCTGGGCCTGCCGACCGCCCTGGACTACCTCGACGCCCGGTTCCGGGGCGACCCGGCGCCGTCCAACTGCTGATTGGTGCGGCGGCGATCAGCGACGGGTTGCGGGTGCGGCTCGTCCCGGATTGTGTTCTGCCCGTACACAGTCCGAAAAGTTAAGCGTTTGGGCAGATCTACCAGGGGGTATTCCGAACTCATGCACCCCAGCACACGCACCGCAGTCGTGACCGGATCGGACTCGCCGATGGGCCGAGCGGTCGCACTGGCGCTCGCGGACGACGGGTTCCACATCGGCCTCGCCTACGCCGCGGACCGGGACAGCGCCGAGTCCACCGCCGCCGACATCCGGTCCAGATCGGTGAACGCGGCCGTGCAGCGCATGGATCTGGCCGACTTGCCCGACTCCGCGGCCGCCGTCGACGAGTTCGCCCGGGAGCTGGGCGGAATCGGCGTTCTCGTCAGCTGCCCCGGAAGCACCGCCGTCGAGTGCATTCAACGCGCCGTGCGTTACATGATCGCGAGCGGTGAGGGCGGCCGGATCGTCAACATCACCCCATCGTCGTCCGGGCTCGGCGGACTCACCGGCCTGCTCGCCGCCGAACTGGCGCGATACTCGATCACCGTCAACTCGGTCATGGTGCCCGCAGTCGAACCGGACTTCGCATCGCCCGGCCCCGACGACCGGGAAGTCGCCGCCGTCGCGTCGTATCTGACCGCGCCGGCCGCAATGTTCGTCACCGGGGCCGCCTACGTGGTCGACGGCGGCCGGATCGCCATGATCCCGCACAGCCTGACCGAGGCCGCCACTCGCCGGCCGGCCCGCCGCGCCAACCGCATCCGGTCCTACACCGGTCGCTGGGCGCCCACCCGCTGGACGAGGTGATCCGGTTCGCAGGGCCCCGAGACTCGCGGACCCGCAGCCGAAAGCGTCGTTGCCGCCGCGCACCGGGAGTACCGTGTGCGCAGGGGGCTGCGAGTCGAGAGTGACGGTGTGATGCCGGCGGCAGTGAAGGGCACAGTGGGAAACCTGCCCCACGAACTGACGAGTTTCGTCGGCCGTCGCCGTGAGGTGGCCGAGGCGCGACGTCTGCTGTCCGTGTCACGTCTGGTGACACTCGCAGGGATCGGCGGTGTCGGGAAGACCCGGCTGGCGTTGCGCGTGGCCGCCGACGCGAGCCGCGCATTCGAGGACGGCGTGTGGCTGGTCGAGCTGGGGGAGCTGGACGACGACACGACACTCGTCGACGCCGTGTCGGCGGCACTGCGACTGCGCGAGCAGCGCTCCGGGAACCCGGAGGTGCTGCTGACCGAGTACCTCGCGACCCGGCAACTGCTGCTGGTGCTCGACAACTGCGAGCACGTGGTCGCCGCGGCCGCCGCGTTGTCGGAGACATTGTTGCGGAGCTGCCCGGAGTTACGGATCCTCGCGACGAGCCGCGAACCGCTGGCTATCGGCGGCGAGGCGGTACTGCGGGTGCCGCCGCTGACGGTGCCCGAACCCGAACGCTCGTCCCTGCAGGGGCTGCCGCAGTACGAGGCGGTGACGTTGTTCGTCGAGCGGGCGGCCACCGCGGTGCCGGAGTTCGAACTCACCGAGGACAATCATGTGGCGGTGGCCCGGATCTGCCGCCGGCTGGACGGATTGCCGTTGGCGATCGAGCTGGCGGCGGTGCGGCTGCGGGTGATGTCGGCGGAACAAATCCTGCAGCGGCTGACCGACCGCTACCGGCTGCTGACGGTCGGATCGCGGGGCGCGCCGAGCCGGCAGCAGACCCTGCGGCTGTGCGTCGACTGGAGTCACGAGCTGTGCACCGAGGAGGAACGCGAGCTGTGGGCGAGGCTGTCGGTGTTCGCCGGCGGCTTCGAACTGGACGCGGTGGAGGGAATCTGCGCCGGCGACCTGCCGGTGGAGAACGTCCTCGACGTGGTGGCGTCGTTAATCGACAAATCGATCCTGATCCGCGAGGAGTCGGGGCCGGCGGTGCGGTACCACCTGCTCGAGACGGTGCGTGACTACGGCCGTGAGAAATTGCAGGAGACCGGGGAGTACGTGTCGCTGCGCCGGCGGCACCGCGACTGGTACGAACAGCTGGTGGTGCAGTGCGAGGCCGAGTGGATCGGACCCCGGCAGGTGATGTGGATCAGCCGGCTCGACGCGGAGACGCTGAACGTGCGGGCGGCCCTCCATTTCTGCCTGACCGAGCCGGGGGAGGCCGAGACGGGGCTGCGGATCGCCGCCGCCCTGTACCCGTACTGGCGCGCCCGCGGACTGCTCCGTGAGGGTCGCCGCTGGCTCGGACAGCTGCTGGGACGGCACCCGGGCGGCGCGAGCCGCGAACGGATCGAGGCGCTGTACGTCGACAGCGTGCTCGCGGGGATGCACGGCGACCGCGAGGCCGCGAAAGCACTGGTCGACGAGGGCGCCGTCCTCGCCGACAGGAACGGTGACACGCTGATGCGTGCCCTGGTGGTCCACGCCGCCGGGTGCTGCGCCATGTTCGCCGGGGATCTCCCGCGCGCACGGGCATGCTTCGAAGATGCGCTCGCCGAATTCCGCGACAAGGGCAACCTGCTCCAGTTGACGTGGGGACTGCTCGGGTTGGCGCTGGTGAGCGGCATGCAGGGCGACGGGGCAGTGGCGAAGATGTGTGGATCCGAGATCTTCGCCCTGACCGAGGCCCACGGCGAGTCCGTGTACCGGGGCTGGTCGCTGTGGGCGGCGGGAATGGCTGCGTGGCAACGCGGACACCTTGCCCTCGCCGACGACTACGTGAAGCAGGGGCTGCGGCTGTCCCATCTGGTCGACGACCGGATCAGCGCGTGCGGGGCACTCGAGGTGCTCGCCTGGGTCGCCGTGGGCGCCGGCCGGGCCCAGCAGGCCGCCGAACTGATGGGCGCCGCGGAGGCGGTCGCGCAGACCGTCGGCAACCCCAGCACCGTCTACCCCAACCTGCTCGTCCACCACGCGGAATGCGAGCAGCAGGCCCGCGCCGTGATCGGGGACCGCGCGTTCGACGCCGCCTTCGACCACGGTATGCACACGTCGTTCGACGATGCGGTCGCGTACGCGCTCGACGAGCAGCGACCGGAGGCGGTGTCGGCGTCGAACGGGGCGACGCACCTGACCCGACGCGAATGGCAGGTCGCGGAACTGGTCGCCGACGGGCTCACCAACAAGGCGATCGCGGCCCGGTTGGTGATCTCCCAGCGCACGGCGCAGGGGCATGTCGAGCACATTCTCGCGAAACTGGGTTTCAACTCGCGCACCCAGATCGCGGCGTGGATCGTCGAACACGCACAGGACCCGCACCCCTGACCGGGCACCTGCACGGGACGAAATAGGTATGTCCCCGGGTCGTTCAGCCGCTGTACTTCGCCGCCGCGGACGGGATGCTCATACGCGTCCCCCCAATCCGGCTCCAGACCGAGGCCCCCGATGTCCACTGATCCCCGAACACACCGAAAGCCCGACCCCCAACTTCCACGGCCCCCGATTCTCCGTCGGGCGCACACCGACCGGTGTCTTGTGTGGATCGGGGGAAACCGAATGGCAGACGACGTGGTGGGGCAGGAACTCACGGGGGTGACGGCGTGACCACGGACGGCATGACCCGCTGGCAGGGACTCGCCCAGAAATGCGAGCTGATGATCCAACGCTGCCTCAACTGCACGACCCTGCTCGCGCCGTTGATGGCCACCTGCTCCGCTTGTCAGGGGTCGAACCTCGAGCGTGTCCCGTCGTGTGGCGTCGGATCGATCGTGTCCTCGAAGGTGGTTCACCGTGAGGTGAACGGGGCGGACCGTGGTCTCGTCCCGTGCACGATCGCGATCGTCGAACTCGACGAGGGTCCGTGGGTCTACACCTGGATCGACGGCGACGTCCCGGCACCGTCCGACTGTCCGGTTCGCGTCGAGTTCCGCCCTGCGTCGAGGGCGGAACAGTTGCCGGTGTTCGCGGTCTGCTCCGCCGGTCAGCGGTGATCGGCGTGACGACACAGACCGCGGACGAACCGGAGGAAGCGTTCGGCACCGAGTGGCTGCGCCTGGCGCTTCGCCGGTGCGATCTGCTCGCGCAGATGCACTCGGTGAGCTCGGATGCCCGGTGGATGATCAGCTTCGCGATCCAGTGGGCACCGTTCGGTGGTGCCAGCGCGGCGGAACTGCTGGAGCGATTCGGTGTCAGCCGCCGACGCTTCATGGAACTCGTGCTCGAGGGACTCGCACCGAAATCCACCGACGTCCAGAAGATCCGTGCGATGAAGAGTCACCTGCGCACGTCCCTCGCGCAGGCGTGGGACGTGCGGTAAACCCGGTCGATCACCCGGGCAGCAGGTCGTCCAGGTGGATCGGCACCTTCCGGACCCGGACGCCGGTGGCGTGACGAACAGCGTTCGCCACCGCGGCCGCGGCCCCGACGATGCCGATCTCGCCGGCGCCCTTCGATCCCATCGGGTTGGCGTGCTCGTCGACGTCGTCGAGGCACACCGCGTCGAGGTACCTGATGTCGGCGTGCGTGCTGACGTGATAAGAGGCAAGGTCATGGGTCACGACGTGACCGAACCGGGGGTCGTTCACACTGCTCTCGTGCAGGGCCATCGAGATCCCCATCGTCATCCCGCCGAGGAGTTGCGACCGAACCGTGCGGGTGTTGATCACCCGGCCGATCGCGAATACCCCGAACATGCGTTCGACGCGGATCTCGCAGGTGTCCCGGTGGACGTGCGCCTCCACGAAGTGGGCACCGAACGAGTGGAGCGCTAACCTGTCGGCGTCGGGGTTGTCGGGCGTCCCCGCACTCGTCGCCGCGCCCGGGGCGGGTGACGTGCCGTGCTGGTCCCGGAACGCCCGGGCCGCCGCGACGATCGCACTGCCCCAGGAACTGGTACCCGTGGAGCCGCCTGCGACGGTCGCCGACGGAAGATTCGTGTCGCCGATCTGCAGGACGATCGCGTCGAGGGGACAGCCCAGCGCGTCGGCGGCGATCTGCGTGAGCGCGGTCCATGCGCCGGTACCGATGTCGACCGACCCGATCTGCACGGTGTACGTGCCGTCGGATTCGTACACGATCCGGGCAACCGATCCCGGTGACGTGTTGGCAGGATACGTTGCGGACGCGACGCCCATCCCCACCTGCCACTCGGAGTCCGACCGGGCCCGCGCCGTCGCGTCGCGGTCCGCCCACCCGAAACGCCGGGCGCCCTCCCGCAGGCAGTCGGTGAGGCGCCGACCCGACCAGGGGCGGCCCGTACTCGGGTCGACGTCGGGTTCGTTGCGGATCCGCAGTGCGATCGGGTCGAGTCCGCAGGCCTCGGCCAGTTCGTCCATCGCCACCTCGGCCGCGAACATGCCCGGGGTCTCGCCGGGCGCACGCATCCAGGAGGGGGCGGGCACGTCGAGGGACGCGAGACGGTGGGTGGTGTACCGGGTGCCCGCGGAGTACATCAGCCGCGACGGGACTGCCGCCTGTTCGGCGAATTCCTTGATCTTCGCTGACTGCACGATCGCCTCGTGGGAGAGCGCGGTCAGCCGTCCGTCCGCATCGGCCCCGAGCCGGATGTGCTGCACCGTCGGGGTGCGATACGCGGAGAGGGCGAACATCTGCTGCCGGGTGAGCGCGAACTTCACCGGCCGGCCGTCCACCCGCTGCGCCGCCAGCACCACGAGCACGTCGTGCGCGTGCGGCAGTCCCTTCGAGCCGAAGCCGCCGCCGACGTACGGGGCGATCACCCGCATCTGCTCGACTTCGAGTCCGAACATCGGTGCCAGCGTCTGCCGCACGGAGTGGACGCCCTGCGTCGAATCGTGCAGCGTCAGAACCGGTCCGCTGCCGCCCGGGGTCCATCGGGCGATGGCGGCGTGCGGTTCCATCGGATTGTTGTGTTCCATCGCGGTCGAGTACACCTGATCGACCGTGACCGCGGCGGCGGCGAGTGCCGCGTCGACGTCGCCGTCCTCGGTGTCGGTCGGGAACCCCGCGTTCACGTCTTCGGGGGCGTACAGGTCGTCCCGGCCGGAATGGAAGTCGGTGTCGTGGGATTCCACGTCGTAGTCGACGCGCACGAGGCTCGCGCCGTGCCGGGCGACCTCCGGTGTCTCCGCGACCACCGCACCCACGAACTGGCCGCGGAAGTGAACCTCGGGGTCCTGCAGGATCGCGAGTTCCCCGTCCGAGGTGTCCGCGAGGCGGGGCGCGTCGAACACAGTCAGGACCGCGAGCACCCCGTCCAGGGCTTCCGCGTCGGCCGTGTGCATCGCCCTGACCCGGCCGCGTCCGATCGTCGACAGGATCGGATGCAGATACGTCGGCTCCTCCACGGGGTACTCGAACGCATACAACGCCGAACCGGTCACCTTGTCGTGGGCGTCCAGCCGCTCGGCGGAGGTTCCGATCACCTTCGGATCGACGAGGGTCATCGGCGCGCCTCCTCGGTGAGTGATCGAAGTACCGACACGAGCACCCGCCGGGTCAGTTCGGCCTTGAATTCGTTTCCCGGAAGTGGTTGTGCCGCCGCGAGTTCCGCTGCAGCGGCCTCGGTGAACGTGTCCTCCGTCGGCTGCGATTCGACGAGGACCTCCTCGGCGAGCGTGGCGCGCCAGGGCCGGTGTGCGACCCCGCCGAGCGCGACCCGTGCCGACGTGATCGACGTATCCTCGATCGTCAGCTCAGCGGCCACCGACACCAGCGCGAACGCGAAGGAGGCACGGTCGCGCACCTTCCGATACGCGGACCGGTTTCCGGCGGGCGGCGGGGGCAGCTCCACGGCGGTCACGAGGTCGCCGTGCGCGAGGACGGTGTCGTGCTCGGGCCGGTCCCCGGGAAGCCGGTAGAACTCGCTCAACGGGATTCGCCGTTCACCGTCGGCACTGCGCACCACCACGACACCGTCGAGCGCCGTCATCGCGACGGCCATGTCGGACGGGTGCACGGCGACGCAGTGCTCCGACGCGCCGAGAATGGCGTGGTAGCGCACGTAACCGCCGATCGCGGAACATCCGGTGCCGGGCTCCCGCTTGTTACACGGCGTCGAGACGTCCTGGAAGTACACGCAACGGGTCCGCTGAAGCAGATTTCCCGCCGTGGTCGCGACATTGCGCAGTTGTCCCGACGCACCGGAGAGGAGCGCGCGCGACAGCATCGGGTACCGGGCGCGGACGACGTCGTGCGCGGCGAGATCGCTGTTGCGGACGGCCGCCCCGATCCGGAGCCCGCCGTCCGGAAGTTCGGCGACGTCGTCGAGGGGAAGACGGCTCACGTCGACGAGGAGATGCGGGTGCGCCACCCCCAGCTTCATGTGGTCGACGAGGTTGGTGCCGCCGGCGAGGAACGACGCCCGCGGGTCACCCGTGACCGTGGCGACGGCACTGTCGACGTCGGTGGCCCGCTCGTAATCGAAGGGAATCACGCCTCCGCCGCCTGCCTGATCGCCGCGAGGATGTTCGGGTACGCGCCGCACCGGCAGAGGTTTCCGTTCATCCGCTCCCGTATCTCGTCGTCGGTGAGTTCGGGCGGAGCGGTCAGGTTCTCGGTGACGGCGCTCGGGTGCAGGGCCAGGAACTCGTCGAACATCCCGATCGCCGAACAGATCTGACCGGGCGTGCAGTAACCACACTGCAGTCCGTCCTGCTCGACGAACGCCTGCTGAACGGAATGCAGCACCTCTCCGTCGGCCAGTCCGTGCGCGGTGACGACGCGGTCCCCGTCGTGGGCGACGGCGAACGTGAGGCAAGACGTGGCCCGTCTGCCGTCGAGGAGGACGGTGCACGAGCCGCACTGGCCGTGGTCGCAGCCCTTCTTGGGCGCGGTCACCCCGAGGTGATCGCGAAGCGCGTCGAGCAGCGTCGTGCGGGTGTCGACTTCGAGTGTCCGTTCCTCACCGTCCACGGTGAGGGTAATCTTCCGGTAGCGGGGGCTGTCCGCGACATTCATGGCGGGAGGTTACCCGCGGGCACCGATCCCGAATCAGAGTCGGCTCCCGCGGGAATTGCTGGTATTTCGGACCACATGGCCTCTGCTCAGTGGATCGACACGCACGTGCATGTGGTGGACTTCCTGCAACATCCCGCCGCCGTGCACGAATTAAGAGACACCCTGGTCGACGCCGGTGCGCAGCGCGCCGTGGTGTTCGGTCTCCCGCTGAAGAAGAAGTGGTCGACGGCCGAGCCGGTGCGGCCGGACTACCATCTCGACGACAACGCGCCGTGTCATTACCACTCGCTGACCGACGCCATCGTCCTCGACCTGCTACCCGAACTCGAATCCGACGGCCGGTTGACGGTGGCGCCGCTCGTCTGTGGTTTCGATCCCACCGACCGCCTCGCGGTCGAGCATGTCGAATTCGTGTGGAGTCGCACCGATCGCTGGGCCGGTGTCGGTGAGGTCATGTTCCGTCACGACGACCTCACGAATCTCACGCTCGGCGAGGTGCCCTCTCCCGACCACGTGGCGATGGACGAGGTTCTCGCGTTCTGCGCCGAGAAGGAGGTGCCGATCTCGCTCCATCACGACTCCGCCTCGACCGGAATGCCGGGCAGGCACGAATACATCGGCGCACTCGAGCGAGCCCTCGAACGGCATCGGTCGACCTCCGTCGTCTGGTGCCACGCGGGCGTGTCGCGCCGCGTCGACCCCAGCGGTCAGTTGGGCCTGGTCCGCGAACTACTGGGTCGGCACCCGAACTTGACCGTCGAACTGTCGTGGGTGTTGCTGGATCGAATCGTCGACGGCTCCGACGTCGCCGCCGATTGGGTGGAGGTGATCACCCGGCATCGCGACCGATTCGTCGTCGGCACGGACACCGTGGGCAGGGCGGAGACGGTGAAGACCCGGGGACGTCAAATCCGTACGTTGCTGGGTGCGCTACCCGTCCCGGTCGCGCACCAGGTTGCCGTCGTCAACGCCGAACGGTTGTGGTTCCCCTGACGACGGACTGGGTACTTGCTGAACCCGGAAACAGTGAGTGATCAGGAGGGGGACGTCATGCGCGTCGAGCACATCACGGTGGTTGTGCCCGCCCACGACGAGGAAGCGCTGCTGCCGCACTGTCTGGAGGGGTTGCGTGCCGCCGCGCGGGAAGTGTCCGTGCCGGTCACGACGGTGGTGGTGCTCGACGGATGCACCGACGGCAGCGAAGCCGTCGTCCGTGAGGCGGACGTCGACGTCGTGGTCCTGGGTGCGCGGAACGTCGGCGCGGCCCGTCGTGCGGGTTTCGACTCGGTCGCCCCACGCTCACACGAATGGTTCGCCACGACGGACGCGGACTCGCAGGTCCCCGCCCACTGGCTCTCGTCCCACCTGCAGCACGCGAGTCGTGGGGCGCAGTTGGTGGCGGGCACGGTGGCGGTCACCGACTGGTCGGGGTGGCCCGACCACGTCCGGTCGCGGTACGGCAGCGCCTACCGGTCCGGCGCCGCCCATGGGCACGTGCACGGCGCGTCCCTCGGATTCTCCGCGGAGCTGTATCGGGCGGTGGGAGGTTTTGCCGCACTGCCCGCGCACGAGGACGTGGATCTGGTGCAGCGGATGGTCGGGCGGGGAGCGAACGTGGTGTGGAGTATCGACGCCCCGGTGGAGACGTCGGCGCGAGTCGAGGCCCGAGCCCCGCAGGGGTTCGCCACGTACCTCGAGGGATTGCAGGACCGATGAGCGCCGACGTGACCCACGACAGCAGCCCCGCCGCCGCAGCAGTGCGGGCGATCATCCGTTCGGGGGACGCGGAACTGCCGCTGCCGGGCGGCGGCTCGACCGCAGCCCGGTGGGCGCGGCTGACGCAGTGGTGCCGCCACGACCTCTCGGTGGGCCGGCTCCTCGAGGCGCACGCAGACGCGGACGCGATCCTCGCCGAAGTCGACGGGACCCGCGCCGGCCGGAACGAGTTCTGGGGTGTGTGGGCCAGCGAGCCACCGCACCCCGTGCTGGACGCCTCCCACGACGCGGCCGGGTGGCGCCTGCGGGGGACGAAGGCATGGTGCTCCGGGGCGTCGATGTGCACGCATGCCCTGGTCACGGCACGAGTCGACGGGCAACCCCGGCTGTTCGCCGTCGACCTGCGGGAATCGGGTGTCACGGCGGGCCACGGAGGCTGGCGAAATTCGGGCATGGCGGCGACCGACACCGAATCGGTGACGTTCGACGGCGTTCCCGCGCGACCGGTCGGCGCTGCGGACGAGTACCTCGACCGTCCCGGGTTCTGGCACGGCGGCATCGGGGTGGCGGCGTGCTGGTTCGGGGGCGCGCTCGCCGTCGCCGAACCGCTGCGGGTGCAGGCCCGGAGTGGCCGCGCGGACAGTCACCAGCTCGCGCACCTCGGCGCGATCGACGTCGCCGTCAGCGCGGCACGATGGGCATTCGAGTCCGCGGCCGGGGAAGTGGATGCGAGCCCCCTCGATCGGAGGTCCGCCCAGACGCGCGCGTTCCGGGTGCGAGCGCTGATCGAGCGGACCGCGAGCGACGTGATCGACCGCGTCGGCCGCGCGCTGGGCGCCGCGCCCCTCGCGACGGATGCCGGCCATGCCCGCAATGTCGCGGACCTCCTCGTGTACATCCGGCAATCCCACGCCGAGCGCGATCTCGCGACACTCGGCGCACTCGTCGCGGGGGAGGACTGACAGTGGACAACGGCACCAGATTCCGGGAGCTCCCGGTGGCCGCGCGCGGCACACCGGAGGACGAATGGCAGCCGTGGCTGGCGTCCACCCCCTTCCTGCCGGTACCACTCGCGGAGTGCGACCGGTTGATCGTCGTCGCACCACATCCCGACGACGAGGTACTCGGTGTGGGCGCGCTGATGGCCACTGCCGCGGCCGCCGGTATTCCCGTCGTGGTGGTGGCGGTGACGGACGGTGCGGCGTCCCACCCCGACTCGCCGACGCTGACGCCCGACGCACTGGCCGCCGCACGGATCGCGGAATCGAACCAGGCGACAGCACTGCTGGGTGTCGGCGAACCACTGCGACTCGGAATACCGGACGGCGGGGTGAGCGCGCACGAGCACGAACTCACCACCCGCCTCGTCGGCGTGCTCACCGCGACCCCCGGAGAAGCGGAGAGGGTGTGGGTGCTCGCCACCTGGCGAGGCGACGGCCATCCCGATCACGAAGCCACCGGAAGAGCTGCGGCAGAAGCCTGTTCGATCACCGGTCACCGACTGATCGAGTATCCGGTCTGGATGTGGCACTGGGCGCGGCCGGCCGATCCGGCGGTGCCCTGGAACCGGATACGCGTCCTGACCCCGGCCGCGGAGATCCTGGAACGCAAACGCCGTGCCGTCGACGAATTCCGCACCCAGATTCTCCCGCTTTCCGAAGACCCGCGGGACGCCGCGATCCTCCCGCCGTGGGTGCTCGCGAGACTGATGCGGACGACGGAATGGGTGCTGTGGTGAGCGCGATGGATCCCGGCTACTTCGAAACGATGTACGCCGAATCGGCGGATCCGTGGGGCTTCGACGAACGATGGTACGAACGCCGCAAGTACGCGCTCACTCTCGCGGCCCTGCCCCGCCCGCACTATCGGCGGGCGTTCGAACCGGGGTGCTCGATCGGCGTGCTCACGGCGCACCTGGCGCGACGCTGCGACTGGGTCGTCGCAACCGACGTGGTACCGCGTGCGCTGGAGAGCGCACGGGACCGTCTGCGTCGCGAAGGACTGGCAGACCGGGTGGAACTCGGCCGGGCATCGCTGCTCGACCCGTGGCCACCCGGCGCCTTCGACCTCGTGGTGCTCAGTGAGGTGCTGTACTACTTGACGCCCGCCGACCTCACGACCACGCTGGGACGTGCCGTCGACGCCCTCGAAGAGGGTGGCACCCTCGTGGCGGTCCACTGGCAGCATCCGGTACCGGAGTATCCGCAGACCGGGCGCGCGGTGCACGAGACGGTCGCGGCGACCGACGGCCTCCACCGTGCCGGGGCGTACCGGGACGCGGACTTCCACCTCGACGTCTACACCCGGGGTCCGGTGCCGTCGGTGGCCGCGGCGGAAGGGTTGAGCTGACCCGGCGTCGCCCTCATTGTTCGGGCAGGCTCCCGGTCTCGAGGAAGATGACGCGCCTGCCGATCTCGACCGTGTGGTCGCAGAACCGCTCGTAGAAACGGCCGAGCAGGGTGATGTCGACGGCGGACTGGACACCGTGCGGCCAGTCCTCGGCCTGGGTGATCGTGAACAGGCTCCGATGGAGATCGTCCATCGCCTCGTCCGCCGTCAGCAAGCCGCGTGCGCGCTCGGGATCGCGGTGCTGCAGCACCTGCTCGGTTTCCCTCGCCTGCGCGACGGCGACGGCGCCCATCTCGGTGAACACGTCCAGGACCTCGTCGGGAACGACGTGATCGGGATGCCGTCGGCGGGCGATCTTCGCGATGTGCACAGCGAGACCGCCCATGCGGTGCAGATCCGCGGAAATGTGGAGGCCGCCGACCATGAATCGGAGGTCGTGCGCGACCGGTGCCTGCAGCGCCAGCAGGGCGAAGGCACGCTTCTCCCACTGCGCCGCGGCATCGTCGAGCTCGCCGCTCACGTCGATGACGTGCTCGGCGAGCTCGAGGTCTGCCTGCAGCAGTGCGTCGCTCGCCTCCGACATCGCGGTTACGGACAGCCGGCACATGGAGGCGAGATCGCCGGACAGGCTGTCGAGGTTTTCCGCGAAACGAGTACGCATCGGCTCAGCCTAGGGGGTTCTATGACAACTGCCTCGATCTACCGGGGGTCGGCGTGCGCCAGCTTCCGGTATCCCTGCGCGCCTGCGCGGTCCACCGCCGCCTTGACCAGGCCGAATACGGTGCCCTGCACGGCCGCCGCGATCAGTACTTCGCGGGCGCTGCGTGAGAGATCCTTGGGGTCGGGAGCCTCCGATTCGCCGGCGACACGCTTCCACACCTGACCGAAAACCGCACTGGCCGCGATTCCGCCGGCGACACTCGCGGCCAGCGCCAACGGTTTGTACATTGCCTTCGATACGGCACTCATCTTCCCGCCCTTCGCATTCGATCCCATCGATCGCTCTCGGTACGGCGAGTACCCGTATTCCCCGTCCTCACACCGCGGTGCAGCGACGCCGGCGATTGTTTCGTTCGAGCCCAGGGCGGGGACAGTGTTCTGTATGACCAACGAATCAGCTGGAGAGCCAACTCGCATCGTAGTGGTGGGAAGCGGCTTCGCCGGATTCGAATGCGCACGTGCTCTCGCGCGGCGTCTCCGGGGGACCGATGCCCGCATCACCATGATCTCGCCACACGACTACATGCTGTACACCCCGCTCCTGCCGGAGGTGGCGGGCGGAATCCTGGACGCTCGGTTCGTCACCGTTCCTCTGTCCGAGGCGCTGCCGAACGTCGAACTGGTGAAGGGCAGCGTCGATTCCGTCGACTTCGACTCCCGCACCGTGCACGTGACCGACTGCGAGCAGGGCGTCGAGGACGTGGCCTGGGACCGGGTGGTGCTCACCCCCGGATCGGTGACCCGCCTGTTCGACATTCCCGGGCTCGCCGAGCACGCGAGGGGGCTCAAGACGCCGGCCGAAGCGCTGTACTTCCGCGACCAGCTCCTCACCCAGATCGAACTCGCCGAGCGGGACACCGACCCTTCGGTTGCCGATGCCCGCCGAACGGTCGTCGTCGTGGGTGCGTCCTACGCGGGCACGGAACTCACCGCGCAACTGCGCGCCCTCGCCGACGAAGCGGCCGCACGGCGAAAACTCGACCCCGCGAAGATCCGGTTCCTGCTGCTCGACGCCGCCGACAAGGTGATGCCGGAGGTGGGGGAGAAGCTGGGCGGCAAAGTTCTGGACGTGCTGCGCTCCCGGGGCATCGACGTGCGCCTGGAAACCACTCTCACGGAACTCGGACCCGAACACGTGACGCTCGACGACGGCACCGTGATCCCCACCCGCACCGTCGCCTGGGTGACGGGTGTGACCGCCAGCCCGCTCATCGACACGCTCGGGTTACCCAGCGAGAAGGGGAGATTGACGGTCCGCCTCGACCTCTCGGTGGACGGGCATCCCGACGTCTTCGCGGGCGGCGACGCCGCGGCTGTTCCTGACCCGAAGAACAGCGGATCGGTCACCCCTCCCACCGCCCAGCACGCCGTGCGGCAAGGACAGGCCTTGGCCCGCAATGTCGCGGCAAGCCTGGGCGTCGGCGACCCGAAACCGTACAGCCATCGCGACATGGGTCTCGTCGTGGATCTCGGCCCGGGGTTCGCCGTCGCGAACCCTTTCGGCATTCAGCTGTCGGGGTTCCTCGCGAAGGTGGTCACGCGCGCCTACCACCTCTACGCGATGCCGAACGCGGCCAACCGCTGGGCGGTCGCTCTCGCCTACCTCACCGATCTGCTCTTCCCCCGCCCACTCGTGTCGATCGGGCTGGTCAACGATTCGGATTCGCGGTTCGCAGCAGGTGAGGGCGTAGGGGCACAGTCGTGAAACCACGGCGTTTTCGGCACGACGCAACGAAAGGAACAGATGATGACTGAGAGCAAGAAGGAATTCGTCGCACTTCGCCTCGACGAGGTGATCCACGAATGGGAGGCGAACGCGCCTGCCGGAGGTTCGGGATCCGGGGGATCGGAGGGGCCGTTGGTCACAGCTCAGCGCCATCGCGCCGAGATAGACTCCGCGACCGACGAGCGTGTCGACGAGATCGCTGACGCGTATCCCGAGATCGCGCAGGCGTGGTCGTCCCGCGGAGCCTAGGACCCCAGCAGCCTCGCGAGCGGACTGGACTCGAGGTGGTCCAGTAGGTCCTGTGCATCCTCGAACACCGCCTCCGCGCCGGCCTCTGTCAATTCGGCGCGGGAAATTCCGCCGCTGAGGAGACCGACAAAGGTGACCCCGGCGCGGGACGCCGCTTTGCCGTCCCACACCGCGTCGCCCACCATCACCGCAGTGCCCGAGGACGTGGACGAGCGGTCCATCGCTGCGCGAACCACTCCGGGATCAGGTTTGGCGGAAGCGACGTCCTCGGACGACGTGGTGTGCGCGATGTACGAGTCGACCGACAGGACCTCCCGCAACACGTCCAGCTCCTCCTCGGGAGCGGAGGTGGCGAGGACGACCTGCACACCACGCCCGTGCAGTTCGCGGATCAGTTCCCGGGCGCCGGCGAGCGGCCGCATGCTGTCCCGCGCGCCGAGGTAATACGTCTTGTGGAGGTCCTTCGCGCGGTCCCCGAGCGTGTCCGCGTCGTCGCCGAGTAGCGATTCCAGGAGAAGCGACGAATCCAGTCCGATCGCGCGATGCACCCGCCACGCGTCGACGTCGTGCCCGACCTCCCGGAACGCTCGCTGCCACGCTCGCACGTGCAGATAGTTGGAGTCGACCAGCGTGCCGTCGACGTCGAACAGCGCTGCTCTCACGGCGGTAGAGGATTCCGAAGACATAGGCTCGAGCAAACCACAGTGCCCGGTGCGTGGCGACCATTGCGTAGCTCACGTTTTCGATCCGGGGAACGTGGGTAAGCGCTGGGAGTCCATGAGGTACTCGTTCGAGGGAGTGGTCGTCATCGAAGCACACTGCGACACGTCGGCTTCGGCTTCGGACGTGTGGTCCGTTCTCGCCAACGGATGGCTGTACCCGTCCTGGGTGGTCGGGGCGTCACGCATGCGTGCCGTCTCCGCCGACTGGCCCGCCGTCGGAAGCCGTTTGCATCACTCGGTCGGTGCCTGGCCCGCGTTGATCGACGACTCCACCGAGGTCCTGTTCGCCGAAGAGAATCGTGAACTGCGGCTGCTGGCCCAGGTGACGCCCACGAAGGCCGTTGTGCGACTGCGACTGGAGCCGCGTGGATCCGGCTGCCACCTCCAGATGTCCGAGGCCGCAGCCTCCGTACCGCTGAAGTGGGTTCCGCGGACGGCGCAAGACCTCGCGGTCCTCCCCCGAAATCTGGAGTGCCTGCGCCGGCTCTCGTTCCTCGCCGAGCGAAACACGAAACCCTGACGCCGTGACAGTGCGGACAGTCGACGCCGTCGTCATCGGAGCCGGGCCCAACGGTCTCGCCGCGACGGCCACCCTGGCGGAGGCCGGCTGGGATGTCGTCCTCCTCGAACAGCAACCGGAACCGGGTGGCGCCGTCAGGTCGGCCGAACTCTTCCCGGGTTTCCGTACCGACCTGTTCAGTGCGTTCTATCCGCTGGCGGCGGTGTCGCCGGCGATCCGGCACCTCGACCTCGAGGGTGTGGGTCTGCAATGGAGTCAGGCGCCCGCTGCGGTCGGGCACCCCAGGCACCCGGACGACGACGATGCCCCGCTGATCCACCGGGACCCAACTGACACAGCGGCCGACCTCGAGCGCAGGCAACCGGGGGACGGACAGGCGTGGCTCCGGCTCTTCGAGCAGTGGAAGGACGTCAAGGAACCGTTCCTCGACACCCTGTTCAGCCCGTTTCCCCCCGTCCGCGGACCACGACGACTGCTGTCGCAGCTCGGCACCGCGGAAGCACTCCGGCTCGTGCGTTTCCTCATGCTGCCCGCACGCCGGATGACGCACGAGCTGTTCGACGGGGAATCCGCCCGGGTGTTGTTGCTGGGCAACGCAATGCACGCCGACACACCGGTCGACGCACCCGGAAGCGGAGTCATGGGATATCTCCTGACCATGCTCGCGCAGGACGACGGGTACGTCGTCCCGGTCGGTGGGGCCGGCGCACTCTCCGCCGCGATGGCGGAACGAGGGAGACGGAACGGCGCAGAAATTCGTTGCGGCGAGGAGGTGACGTCGATCGAGGTCACCGGGGGAGTGGCGACAGAGGTTCGGACTGCGGGCGGCGACCGCTATCTGACCAGACGCGCGGTGCTCGCGGATGTCTCCGCGCCCGCACTGTACGGACGGTTGCTGGATTCCTCCGTGGTACCGGCGGGCGTCCGAGCCGACCTGGAGAAGTTCGAATGGGATACCCCCGTCGTCAAGGTGAACTACGCACTCGACCGCAAGATTCCGTGGCGCTCGCGGAGCCTCGAATCCGCCGGAACCGTGCATCTGGGCGCCGACGACAACCGACTGGTCCGGTGGATGGCCGACCTGACCACAGGCGTGATCCCGACACACCCGTTCCTGCTGTTCGGACAGATGACGACATCCGACCCAAGCCGTTCGCCCGAGGGAACCGAAAGTGCCTGGGCCTACACCCATCTGCCGCGGGGAATCACGGACGACGAGTCGGCGGAGTTGCTCGCGCACCGGGTGGACGCGATGCTCGAATCGCACGCGCCGGGATTCGCCGAGCGGGTGGTCGGGCGCAACGTGCAGCGTCCGGGCGACCTCGAGGCGAGCAACGCGAACCTGCACGGCGGCGCCGTCAACGGCGGCACCGCCCAGCTGTACCAGCAGCTCGTCTTCCGCCCGACCCCCGGTTCGTCCGGGCCCGACACGTCGATCGGCCGGCTGTACCTGGCCAGCTCGGCCACCCACCCGGGCGGCGGTGTCCACGGTATGTGTGGGTACAACGCGGCCCGTGCCGCGCTGGCCGACCACGGACGGTGGGGGTTGGTGCGGAGGAAGGTCCGCGGCCGCATCCTCGACCTCGTGGTCACCGACGGTAAGCGGTCCGCGCACCAACGCTGAGCGGCGGGACTGCTAGGAGTCGATACGGTCCAGGAGCCAGCGCGGACCGAACGTGCGGGCCCCGAGCGCCTCGACTCGGTTGCGGAGTCCCTGGTCTGCGGTGACGACGATGATCGGCCGGTCGCCGTCCGCCTCGGCGGCTGCGGCCACCACGTCGACGATCGCGTCGTCGCCCGAACTGTCCGCCGATACCACCCGCAGGCCCTCGAATTCCGCGCTCGTCGCTCCGGTGACGGCGGCCTTCGCCGCGCCCTCGAGGACGACCACCACCTCGGCGGGCTGATCCAGGCGCTGTTCGAAGGTGGCGAGCTCGGCGAGTAATCGTCGGGCCGCGCCGGCACGGTCACGCCACCAACCGTCGGGTCGCGAGCCGACGACGTTCGCAGCGTCCACCACAACCAGCACAGTCCTGTCGTCAGCCACCTCCTCAGTCTCCTCTCTCGTCACACCGCCGTGTGGGTGCGATGAGGCTGGTTTGTCGGGGGAGTGGTGGATTCGGCCGCAGGACGCGCCTGTCGCGGGGGAGGACTCGGTGGGCAGTTCTGGTGAGGCAACAGCCGCATTCGTGACGCGGCATACCCCCGACAATGCGCGTCCGACGGTATGACGACTGTGTCAGACTCCGACTCGGACGGAACACCGTAATTACCCGACTTTTTGTGTGGTTGTTTCACGTTGCCGGGGTAGTGGGACTACCACCTGCACCTCCCGACTCCATTCACAACCTGGCCGAATTGCTTTGACCCTGAGCCTCAGCCAGATGCCGCAGTAGGGGAGAGGGCACTACCGGGTCGGCCGAGCGACCACAGGGGGAGTGCAACAAACCGCCCGACATTCAGGCGAGTCGGGGAGCGCTACGATCCCGAATCGCGCAAGCCCCGGTCATTGCCATTCGTTTGTCATCCCTCTCGGTATGTGACTCGGACCGCGACGGAACACCATGATTTACCGAATATAGCAGTGTTACGTCAGCGAGAACCAACCGTCCTCACCACAACCACTGGCGTTCCTCCCTCCCGTTCATCACCTCGACAACCAGCACATACGACGCGGCTCAGCTTCGCAGCTGGGTATTGATCCGCGCGGCCTGTCGTGTGAGGTGGTCGCGTTCGGGGAGGTTGGGCGCCGACCGGGCAGCTTCGCCGTAGAGCCGCGCTGCGGTCGCAGGGTCACCGTCGCGCTCGTGTAGGTACGCTGCGGCCGCGGAGTACCGGGGAAGGGTGGAATCGAGCCCCGCAAGGGCAGCCAGGCCTGCTCTCGGGCCGTCCGCCTCGCCGACCGCGACGGCGCGGTTGAGGCGGGCCACCGGGCTGTCGGTGAGGCGGACCAGTTCGTCGTACCACTCGACGATCTGCACCCAGTCGGTCTCCTCGGCCTTCTGGGCGTCGGCGTGGAGCGCAGCGATGGCAGCTTGGGCCTGGAACTCGCCCAGTCGGTCGCGGGCGAGGGCTGTCTGGAGCACGTCGACGCCCTCGGCGATCAGGCGGGTGTTCCACAGGCTGCGGTCCTGCTCGGCGAGGGGCACGAGGCTGCCGTCGGTGCGGGTTCGTGCCGGACGCCGGGCGTGGTGGAGCAGCATGAGCGCGAGCAGGCCCGCGACCTCCTCATGGATGGTCATGGCCGCCAGTTGTCGGGTGAGCCGGATCGCCTCGACGGCGAGATCGACGTCCCCGGAATAGCCCTCGTTGAAGACCAGGTAGAGCACGCGCAGCACCGTGGCGACGTCGCCGTGCTGGTCGAACCGGACGCTCGAGACGGTCCGCTTGGCCCTGCTGATCCGCTGGGCCATGGTCGACTCGGGCACGAGGTAGGCCTGCGCGATCTGACGTGTGGTCAGGCCACCGACGGCGCGCAGCGTGAGCGCGACGGCCGAGGCCGGTGTCAGGGACGGGTGCGCGCACAGGAAATACAGCTGGAGCGTGTCGTCCACCGCCTCGCCCGGGCCGGGTACGGGCTCTGCCTCCACGAGCACCTCGCGGTTTCGGCGGGAGCTGTCGGCGCGGGTGGCGTCGAGAAACTTGCGCCAGGCCACGGTGACCAGCCAGCCCTTGGGGTCTCGCGGCGGATTGTCCGGCCACGCGCGCACGGCTTCGATCAGGGCGTCCTGCACGGCGTCCTCGGCCGCCGCGAAGTCGGCTCCGCGCCGGACGAGGACGCCGATCACGGTGGGGGTGAGGGTCCGCAGAAGTGCGTCGTCCACCGTCACTCCGTGATGGTCGGGGGCTCAGCCAGGAACGGGCGCACCTCGAGCCATTCGTGGATCGGTTTCCCACCCGCCCCCGGGGCCGCGGACAACTCGCCGGCCAGTTGGAGCGCCCGCTCGCGGGTCTCGACGTCGATCACCATCCAGCCGGCGATCAGGTCCTTGGTCTCCGCGAACGGGCCGTCGGTGACCGGCGGTCGCCCCTCACCGTCGTAGCGGACGAACGTGCCCTCCGCGGAGAGTGCCTGGCTGTCGACGAACTCGCCGGTGCTCTCGAGCCGGGCGGCGAAGTCGTTCATGTACTGCACGTGGGCCGAGATTTCCTCCGGCGTCCATTGGTCCATGGGCACGTCGTTGATCGATGCGGGCGCGCCACGGTAGTGCTCGAGCAGTAGGTACTTGGCCATCATGTTCTCCTTGGTGCGGTGCGGCCCATTCTGGCCGTGTTCACTCCGGGGACGAAGCGACGCGCGGGTTCTCGACATCCCTGCACGGATTCTTTTCGATCGTCGCGATCCGTGACGGACGGTCAGCTGCTCCACCGTTCGACGATGATCCCCTCCGGCCTGCGCATGGTGTCGATGGCACCGACTGGCGCGAGGGCGTGTTGTGATGTACAACATACTCGTAAGTTTGTGACTCAAGTCACTCAGCTGCTATAACGGGGTACGCCAACTCATGACCCGCACCACGGTGCACCAGGACGATCAGCGCACGATGTCGCCGCCCTCTGTCGAGGAGCCGCGACGCCGCCACACGCTGCGGCCGACCGTGTACATCGCCTCCGTCTCGGCGGCAACCGCAACCGCGCCCGCAGTCGTCGTGACGGGATCCGTGCTCGTCGCCGTCGCCACCTCCGTGTCAATGCTCGCCGCCGTAGTACGGGGTCGGCCGGAGTACGGCAGAAACGGGCCACTCGGGATTTCTCGATGCTGGTATCGGGGTGATCAAGTGCCTGTCGAGCGGGGGCCGGTTAGTGTCGCTCACGTCATGTTGGTGATCGTATCTCTGGGGTGTGTGGGTGGCGTCGATCGATCGCACCGCCTATCCGCGGTTCTCGCGGATGGTGTCGGTGGGGGAGCTGGCCGAGGCGTTCACGCCGTCCGTCGAGGAGGTTGAGTGGGCTCGTGGCCGTACCCGGGATGCGCAGCACCTGCTGGTTCTGCTGGTGTGGCTGAAATCGTTTCAGCGTCTGGGCTACTTCCCGAAGCTGGTCGACGTGCCCGAGGTGGTTGCGGCGCACCTGTGTGGGGTACTGGAGTTGCCGGCGGGGACCGTGTTGGTGCAGGACGCGGAACGGACGGCGAAGCGGCACCGTCAGTGGGTGCGGGACCGGTTGGGGGTGACGTATGAGCCGGCGCGGGTCCGGGACATCGCAGAGCGGGCGATTCGCGACGCGGTGCAGACGAAGGACAACCCCGCGGATCTGATTAACGTGGCGCTCGAAGAGTTGGTCCGCACCCGATGTGAGCTGCCCGGCTTCACCACCCTGGACGCGATGGCATCGACGATCCGGGCCGAGGTCAACACCGCGTTGTTCACCAAGGTGGCCGGCCGTCTCGGTCCGGCCGATCGGTCCCGGCTGGGGCGACTGCTGTTGGTCGATCCGATCACCCGGCGCAGCGAGTTCGACAGGGTCAAGGACACCGCCAAGGCCGCCTCGCTCGGTAAATTCAAGGCTCGCCTTGACTACCTGCGACAACTTGACGATCTGGGGCCGACAGAGGTATGGCTCGCCGATGTCCCGCCGGGCAAGGTCGCACACTTCGCCGGTGAGGCGAAGGTGACCGACGTGGCCGATCTGCGCAAGGTCGGCGAGGACAAGCGGATCACCCTGGTCGCCAGCCTTCTGCACACCGCCCGCGCCGGGGCGCGCGACGAGGTGGTGACCATGTTCTGCAAACGCATGGCCGCCCTCCACAAGAAGGGCCGCGAGCACCTCGAGGCACTGCGCGAGGAGCACCGCGCCGAATCCGAACGACTACTCGGCGTATTCGGCGACGTGCTGACCGCGGTGCGCGAAGCCCTCGACCCCACCACCGGCGATGGCCGCCCGGACATCCGCCCCGGTGAGTCCGCGGACGCCGGTGCCGCCTCGGCCCGGCCAATGGAGGCGGTGGCCGAGCAGGCCGGACGGCTGGTGCTGAAGACGTTGGCCCGGGCTGGCGGCATGGACGCCCTCGTGGGCGCCCATGAGGCGGTCACCGCCCATCACGGCAACAACTATCTGCCGCTGCTCGAGCGGCATTACCGCTCACACCGGTCGGCGCTGTTCACCCTGCTGGACTGCCTCGAGCTCGAAGCGACCAGCGCCGATCGCAGCGTGCTCGACGCGGTGGAATTCCTGCGCGCGCACCGCAACACCCGCGCCAACCTCATCCCCGAGCATGTCACCGTAGAACAGCCCGGGGCGGACGGTGCCCCCTCGACGGTGACGCTGACCATCGACGTCGGGGTGTTCGCGTCGGCGGCGTGGCGCAAGATCCTGCGGGACAGGGACCGGCCGGGGTTGCTCGTGCGGCGACATCTCGAGGTGTGCGTGTTCTCCGCGCTGGCCGCCGAGCTCCGTTCCGGGGACGTCGCGGTGGCCGGGTCGGACTCGTTCGCGAACCTGCACGCTCAGTTGATGTCCTGGGACGAGTGCGCACCGCTGGTTCCGGCGTTTTGCGCTCAGGCCGGCATCCCGGCCGAGGCGAGCGCGTTGACCGCGTTCTACCGGGAGAAACTGACTGCCACCGCCGCGGCGGTGGACGCCGGCTACCCCGGCAACACCGACCTGATGCTCGAGGACGGGCGGCCGGTGCTGCGCCGCCGCAAGGGCGCCGACCGGTGCCCGGAGGCGCTGGCGCTGGAGCGGGCCATCCACGACCGGCTCCCGCACCGCGCACTGCTCGACATTCTCACCCGCACCGCGTTCCTGCTGGGCTGGCACCGTCACTTCGGCCCCGCGTCGGGTTCGGACCCGAAAATCCGGGACGCCCTCGGACGGTACGTGCTGACCGTGTTCGCTCACGGCACCCTGCTCGGGCCCAGTCAGGTCGCCGCGCACATGCGCGGGCAGGTCAGCGTGCACGAGCTGTCGCTGGCCGGAAACAAGCACACCACCGCCACCAAAATCGACCAAGCGTCCACGGTGGTGATCAACGCGTTCCACCGGCTGGATGTGGCCGGCATGTGGGGCGACGGGAAGGTCGCCGCGGCGGATGGGACGCAGGTCGAGACCTGGGAGAACAACCTGCTCGCCGAATCCCACATCCGCTACGGCGGTTACGGCGGAATCGCCTACCGGCACATCTCCAACACCTACATCGCCCTGTTCAGCCACTTCATCCCGTGCGGGGTGTGGGAGGCGGTGTACATCGTCGAGGGATTGCTGCGCAACGACTCCGACATCCAACCCGACACCGTGCACGCCGACACCCAGGGCCAGTCGTTGCCGGTGTTCGGGCTCGCGACGCTGCTGGGTTTCGATCTGCTCCCACGGATCCGCAACTGGCACGACCTCACCTTCTACCGCCCCGACCCACGGTCCCGCTACCAGCACATCGACCGGCTCTTCGGCGACGAGAGCATCGACTGGGATCTGATCGAAACCCACTGGGAAGACCTACTGCGCACCACCATCTCCATCCGGGAGGGCCGCCTGTCGTCGGTGACCCTGCTGCGCCGCCTGGGCAACCACTCCCGCAAGAACCGCCTATACCGGGCGTTCCGCGAACTCGGCAGGGTCATACGCACCATCACCCTGCTGCGGTACCTGTCCGAACCGCAGCTGCGGGAACAGATCACCGCGATCACCAACCGCAATGAGGCGTTCCACGGCTTCGCCGACTGGCTGATGTTCGGCGGCAAACTCATCGGCCACAACGACCCCGACCACCAGGAGAAGGTGATCAAGTTCAACGAACTGATCGCCAACTGCGTCATATACTCCACCGCCTGCGACATCACCGACGCCGCCAACGAGATCGCCGCTGACGGCGAACCGGTCGACCCGGACGATCTGGCCACCATCGCCCCCTACATCACGCACACGGTGCGCCGCTTCGGGAACTGGGTCATCAACCTCACCCCACCGGAGCAGACCCCGACCACCCGACTCGACCTCGAGCCTCGGGTGCTGTTCCGGGCCGCCCCGGCTTGACAGCACGAGTGCCGTCGACCCGGGCACCGGTGCCGGGCGCCCGGCATCTCCCGAACACCAACTGCACCCGCGGCCCGACGCAGAGCTGATGCCTTCGACGCTGTTCGGACGCGGTCAGAACCGGAAACCGCGGCCCGGGTCCCGGGCGACGGCATCGCCGAAGGGCAGAAACCAGTCCTCGGGTTCGAGGTTCACCCCATCGCGGACCGGGACGCCGTCCTCGTCGTACAGAGTCAGCACATCATGGTCCTGGAATAAGAAACTGGTGGGCGCCGCCCAGTCGGTGTCATTGTCGTGTGCCGGCGCCTTGGCCAGCATCTGGTCGAGGTGACCGGCGAGGTGATCGCTGCTCGCGCGGGTCAAAATGATGTGCAACGCCATTTCCTCCCCGGTGCAGGTCGGCTCTGGGTCCGTCCCGGCGGTGATATCGCCGGCGAGGTCGTCGAACGCCCGCGCCATCTGCCGCCTCCACGATGCGTCCTGTCCCCAGGTGCAGGGCGGCAGCGCAGCGAGTAGTGATCCGTGGTCCTCGGACTCGATCACCTGATCGCCCAGGGCCTCGGTGTCGCCGTACGCCGTGGCCGCCAAGACGGCGGCAGTGGCCATGATCGCGCGACGCCGCCGCTCGGTCAGCTCGTACACGAACTCATCGTCATCAGGTGGTGGTTGCGGGACCAGTTCCATTCTCGCACCCTACAACCGGCATCCCGGACCACACCTGAATCCACGAACTCAGCCCTCCCCCCAAGACGACCACGCATAGTCCCCACTCCTCCTCGGCGGCAGCCCTGATGCGAAATGCACTCCCTTGCAGTGCTACATGAAGTCCGAAACTCCTTGCAAAACAGGGCAACTCCCTGTTTCATCGCGACACGCCCGCGCACATCGACCCTCCGTCGTTCCTGTGCCGGTCAAACGTCCAGGTCAGCGCAACATCACCGGCCGGACTTGCATGTGTAACCGGATCGGCGCTTGCCTTCCTGAGAGATTCCTGGGGGTTCGTCGCATAGGTTGCTTTTCAGCGAGTGGGCCCGCCGCTGACCGAAAGTCCCCTCACAGGAACCGGATGTCAGATGGCCAGAGTGACGAAGTACCTGAATTTGCCGCGCCCGAAGCGGGCTTCACCAGCAAAAACGTTGATCCTCGCATCGTTAGCGTCGGTATTGTTCGCGACCGGCGGAGGGATCGCCGCAGCGCAACCCACCACCACACCGACACCCACACCGAGCACGACCACCACCACACCGACATCGCCGACGCCCACGGAGACCACTGCGGAGCGTGTAACCCCGAGCAGCACTGTTCCTTCGTCGCCGCCGGCATCCCCGTCGGGAACGGTACCCGCCGTCGAGTCGACGCCAGAGGCCTCTGCCGCACCCGACGTAACAACGCCGGCGCCATCGGGGAGCGCCCAAACCGACAGTAGTGCGCCGACAACGACACCGAGCGAATCCACCACCCCCAGCTCAGCCCCTGCAAATGGGAAGAAGATCCCTTACACAGGGTTACCGACCGAGAACCCCAACGCGACCATTGTCCCGGGCAAGATGCGTTCGGATCGAGAAGAGCTGCCCGAAGGGTTCACAAAGGAAGACGCCGACAAGGCCGAGATGAAGGAAGCGGAGCTACAGAAACAAGCTAGCGGCCTCCGGGCCGCGGTGGCCCCCGGCTGCCAGGTGTACTGGCCGTCGGACTTCCAGGTCTGCGGTGCCATCCGCGACAAATACAACTCACTCGGCGCACAGTTCAGCTTCCTGGGCTTTCCCACCACCAACGAACTCACGAACCCCGACGGATTTGGACGCAGATCCGTATTCGTCAACGGACCGATCTACTGGTCCGCCGCCAGTGGCGCCCACCCGGTGGTGAACCACTTCTTCGCGGCCAGGCAGCCTCCTCGGGTACCCACTCTCTGATGAGATCGTCCTACCCGACGGGCAGGGCCGGATGAACCGCTTCGAACGCGGCGTCCTCTACTGGCACCCCTCCCATGGAGCCCACCCAGTAGTGAGCGGAATCCTCGATCAATGGACCGCTTCAGGTTACGAAACTGGAGCGTACGGCTACCCCACTGCCGACGAAGTAACACTGCAAGATATTGCGCGACAACAACAATTCCAGAATGGCATCCTGTACTCACCGAAGCGGGTTGCAGCAGATGCCGCATATAAGGACTACATGCAGGCACCCGCGGCCGCCCAATGTGCCGCACCGCTGGGGTCTCGCGTCGGTGCGTGGACATGCACAAAAGCAGGTGGTGCAGCTGCGGCTCTTCCGGCACCTCCCCAGTTCAACGGTCCGGGTGAATATTGCGACGTCAACTTCGGCGGTTGCTGGAATGTCTATGACGACTTCCGCGCTGACTATCAAGGCGACGTTGTGTTCGGCGCGGGTCCGCAGATCATAGGCAACGGCTCCGTAGTCGTGGAATGGAAGCTAGCCGGTCCCTACACTCAGATCACACGGGCAACCGTCAGCTCGAACGATGCCGTTATGGGACGCGTCGTATTTGCTGGTGCGCTTCAGAATGGTGCCGTCGGAGTTGCGAATGGTGGATCCCTCATTCATTCCACCCAGCCGCAGTTCGCGCCGGGACCGCACATGACGGGACGCGCCGTCGGCTTGCCGAATCCCTCAGGTATGGAACTCGAAGACCGACGGATGCGTGACCATAACTACGTCGTACAGATATCGGTAGAATTCAGCGAATGGCCAGGCTACTGGTACTTTTACGTACGCAGCCCCGTTGCGCACTACGACGACGACGACCCGAACGACATTTACAGATTCATGGGAGCCGATCAGCTACCAGGTAACCCCGTGGGGGGAGACTGGAAATGGTGAGCACACGACCCGCACCACGCAATGACCTGAACTGAGGAGAACGGGAGATGAATATCACGACTCTCGTCCTTGAGAAGTCACGCGTAGTGGTTCAGTGGCGTGAAGACGGGATGAGTTACGTAGCGCGGGAGGAAGACCTGCCGCGGCTAGAAGCCCGGCCGGACACTATTGGCTCGATCTGGCACCCACCGTTCACCGAACGACAGGTGGTCGGATTCGAGGAGGCACCTCCTGGAGATCTAGACCGGCCATCGTGGTGGGCTATGTACGGCTACGCCGACCCAGAAGTGCAGGTCACGGTCACAGTCGACGATCAACCGGACCCGATAGTCCACCGCATCGGCCTTGTCTGGGCATGTGAATGGATCAGCTACCCCACACGCGCGCACGTACACAGGTCCGACTGGGACACACCTGACCTGATCAGGTTCATTCGCCCAGAATTTTTGCCACCAGCCCCTTACCCAGAACACGTCAGGTGATCGGCTTCGGCAGCATCCAATATCGACAAGAAGCCCGCTACAGGAGGTTTTTGGTAGCGGGCTTCTTGCCGTGTACTTCACGTGCAGTACGTGGGGACGAGTCAGCCGCGTCCCTGCCTCGTCGTCCCACATCCAAGGAAATGAGACGGTCACCCACCCGCCGAAGCATCCCTGCAAAGCGCCTGGTCAGAGCATCCCAAAAGTTAATTCCACAATTCCGTGTCACAACAGCCGTGCAGTCATGACTTTCGGTACGCTCAATCCGTGGAGCTGGGGTACGCGCGGGTGTCGACGAGCAAGCAGGACCTCGATCGACAGATCGACGCGCTCACCAAGGCCGGAATCGAGCAGGCGAACATCTACGTGGACAAGAAGTCCGGGACCACCACCGACCGGCCCGGGCTGCAGGCGCTGCTCGGCTACGCCCGGCCGGGCGATGTCATCGTGGTGCACACCCTCGACCGGCTCGGCCGCACCGTGCGCGACACGCTGAACCTGATCCACGACCTGCACCAGCGCGGCATCGGGTTCCGGAACCTGGCGGACCCGATCCGTATCGACTCCACGAACCCGGACGATCCGATGGGGCAGCTGGCGGTGGTGCTGCTGGCGCTGTTCGGGCAGATGGAACGCACCTACGCGGTCGAGCGGGCCGCCCACGCCCGCACCGTGGCCACCGCCAAGGGGCGCCGCACCGGCCGGCCGAGCGTGGTCACCGACGCCCAGCTCGCCTACGCCACCCAACTCCGCGAGGGTGGCGCCACCGTCGCCGAGATCACCGCCCAGACCGGGCTGACCCGCTCGACTCTGTACCGACACCTCCCGCCGCGGGAAACCGATCCCGTCACCGCGGCCACCGCGAGTACCGGCGGCATCCGAACAGGCTCCGCCTCCACCGTTTCTGCGGGACAACCACGCGCCGAACGCGGCACGTTGGTGTGTCCCACGTGCGGGCATCGTCCTGCCACCCGCAGCGAGGCCATTCCGCACCGTGACGACCTGGCCACCATCTGGCTGCAACTCGACGAGCGCCGTCGCCGGGTCCGCGAGCAACACCACTGCGCCCGATGCCAGCCCCACGACCACGTCCTGGTAATCAGCTGCTCCCGCTGCGGCGACGGACCACTGGTCACCGGCATAGACCCGGCCAGTACCCAACCGCCACAACCCATCCTGGACTGGCTCGAACACCATGGATGGACCACCACCCCGGAACTCGTCTGCGGCAATCACCGTCGATGACGGAGCCTGCTGTGACTCTCATCGTCGGCAGCTACCCGTCAAAGGCCCGTTTCCGGCGTACTCCGGCCGTGCCCCTAGTACTCGCCGCGCTCCTGATCTAACCGTCCGCCTCGCGGGCGCACCCTTCGACCACCACGCGGCACTCGCCGGCGCAGAAGACAGAAAGCACTCACATGAACACCTTCACCACGCCCACCTCCGCTCGCAATCGCGGCTTCGCCCCCTCTCGTGGCTCGATGAGCACGATGGAGATCAAGAACCGCATCGAAGCAATGTTCCGCGAGGACGACGAGCGCGAGTCGAAGGCGATCAGAGCGGAGTAGTGTCGAAGTAAGGCCGTACCCACGGCCACACGTCCTGAACTTCCCGGAGAAAGATGTCGGCGCCCACCGGGCCGATTCCATCGAACTCCGTCAGTAACCGAACTGCTCCGGAGATCTCCTGATCGCAGGCTCGGGCCAGCCGGCGCAGGTCGCCGCCATACTCGTCGTCGACTCGAACTGCGGCGGCGTGCAGACGGGTAGCCGTGCTCTCGTCATAGCGCACTTAACCCGCTCTGCCGAGTGCAGAGATGATGGTGCGACGGTCCGCCGTGCGTACCGCGCGTGGGCTGCGCAAGCCCGCTCGGAACAGTTCCCGGGCCGCCGCGACAGCGATCTCCGAGGAGATCCGCGTGCTCAGCAGCAAAGACAGTGTCAGCAGTTGGAAGAGCGGCGTCGGGGTGTCCTTCAAGGTCACGTGCGACGCGGACGCGTACGTCGGGCCGGCGTTGTCGAGAAGTGCACGCGCGGTCTCCGCGACGCTTGCCTCCTGACGCCCACGAGTGGGCTGCTTCCCGGACATGTCGACTCCGATCAGCTGTGTGCGATTTTCTCCACCCTCTCGAAGGCGTCGCGAACCGTGCGGCACGTGGGGATCATCGCGTCGAGGCCGATGGCCTCGACAGGTCGGAGCACCGCTCGATTGCCCGCCAGCACCCATGCAATGTGCTGCCGCCTAGCAGATTCCGCAAACTCGGACAGGATCGACAATCCCGAGGTTCCGACGAAGTCGACTGCAGTCATGTCGACGATGATGCGTGAACGGGAGCCCCCGTCGGTCAGGTGCGCGAGAGCGAGCGCGAAGGCAGGAGCGGCGAGCACATCGATGTCGCCATAGATTCGTCCCACCGTGGCGTCGGCGTCCGGCGCGACCTCGACGGCCATCCGCAATCCACGGTCACGGTTGAGCGCATCCCGTGTGACGTGGCCGGTCGGCTTTGCGGTCAGGGGAGTGACCCGGAACGACGTGCGTGATGGTTTCATGACCCTCCGATCGCGTGCACTCAGTTGGTGTCGGCGCGCCGAATGGAGCGCAGCGGCACCAAGACCGCAGTGGGAGTGCACACAATATTTGTCCACCGCGCACTGCTGCGGCCTCCGGACAATCTGCAGCTGTGTTCTCAACCACGCGCGATCAACACTACGTCTCCACCAGATCGGCATCAACCGATTGCCAACGCGCTCTAACGGAGGCAGGTGGGGGTCCCGCTCGTGAGCCGAGGACGTGTCAGTCGAACTTCGAATTGTGATGCGCGATGACTTCCCGCGCGACACCCGTGAGCTTGATGTTCATGTCCTGCGACGTCTTGCGAAGCAAGTCGAAGGCTCTACCCTCGGAGATGTCGTGGAAGGCCATCAACAATCCGATCGCTTTTCCGATCTCGCGGTTGCTGGCCAGGCCCTCACGCAGGGTCTGCGCTTCCTGGTGTTCGTGGAGCGCTGTCAGCGTCACCGCCGCGAACGCCGTGATCAGAATCGCCTGATCGACCGATTCGTTGGTGAATTCTCCTGGTTTGTCCGAGAACAAATTGAGTGCGCCGACCTTGCGGCCGCGGATCATCAGCCGGAACCCGGCAGCGCCCCGGACCGGGGTTTCGGCGGTTGCCCGACGGGCAAGGCGTGGCCACTGGGTCGAACGGGCCAGCTCGGCTTCGACCTGCGGTGCATCGTTCTCGATCGCATCGAGGCAGGGCCCTTCCTGCTCGGCTCGCTCGAGGGCGTCGACCCGGGCCGCGATGTCGTCGCTCGCGGCCACGGTGACGTGGCGATCGTTCTCCTTCAGCATGAGGCTGGCGTGGTCACACCCGGGTACCAGGGTGGCGGCGGCATCGCAGATGGCCTGGTAGACCTGAGCGAACTCGTCGCCGTTGTACACCATCTCGGCCAGCTTCGCGAAGACGGCGCTGGGTCCGTCGTCTCCGGCACGCGTCATATCCGAAGGATCATTCGGCATCATTCGCCTCCCGAGGTGCACCAACGCGGCGTGAACCGGCGCCGCAGTTCTCGCGACGTCTGGTCAATTCTGCCAGAACGGTAACGACCCCTGACGGGCCGAGGGTGGCCGCCCTCGCGCGCGGTGAGTCTTCCGTCCGAGTATTGCCACGCGTGCGGCGACTCGCTAGACTCGAACATGCATTCGAACGACCTTGGGGGAGGTTGGTTGTGGGGGCTCTGGTTGCAGCGGATTTGGACGAGTTGCGTGCGTTCACCGCGCGGCTGCGATGTGTCGAGGCGGGTGGGGACGCGGGGTTGGGGATCGAGTGGCTCGATGCGATCGAGGCGTTGAAGTCGGTCGGGTGTGCGGTGCAGGCGGTGATCACCGACGGCGTCGCGACGAGTATCCGTGCGGACCGCAGGGCTCGGGGGTTGCCGCGGGTGGAGTGGGACCGGGGTATCGCGTCGCAGATTGCGTTGGCGCGCAGGGAATCCCCGAACCGCGGCGGTCGGCATCTGGGGTTCGCGCAGGCTCTGGTGCACGAGATGCCGCACACCCTCGCCATGTTGCAGACCGCGCGGTTGAACGAATGGCGGGCCACCCTGTTGGTGCGGGAAACGGCGTGCCTGTCGGCCACGGATCGGGCGATCGTGGACCGCCGGTTGTGCTCGGATCCAGCCATTCTCGACGGGGTCGGTGACCGCGGTCTGATCGCACGGGCGAAGGCGTTGGCGGTGGAACTCGATGCCGCGGCGGTCGTGGCCCGGCATCGTAAGGCGGTGTCCGAGCGTCGGGTGACGACGCGGCCGGCGCCGGATTCGATGGCGTATCTGAGTGCGTTGATGCCGGTCGAGCAGGCGGTGTGTCTGCAGGCGACCCTGGGCCGGGATGCGGACAGTCTGATCGCGACCGGGAACAGTGGTGGTCGCACCCGCAATCAGTTGATGGTGGATCTGTTGTTCGACCGCGGCACCGGGCAGACCGCTGCTGGTGGTGTTCCGGTGGCGGTGAATCTGGTGCTCTCGGACGAGACGTTGCTGGCCGGCGGGCACGAGGCCGCGCAGTTGCACGGCTTCGGGCCGGTGCCGGCCGGGATTGCCCGGCAGCTGGTGGCCGACGCCGTCGATCGTGGCACCGAGACGTCGCTGCGGCGGGTGTACTCCTGCCCGCGGTCGGGTGCTTTGACGGCGATGGAGTCGCAGTCGCGCACGTTCCCGATGAGCCTGCGGAAGCTGATCGACCTCCGCGACCGCACGTGTCGTACGCCGTGGTGCGATGCACCCGATCCGGCACCACGACCACATCCGCTCCCGCCGACAGCACGGGGCGACCAGCGTGCACAACGGGTCCGGACTGTGCGAGGCCTGCAACTACGCGAAGGAAGCACCGGGGTGGACGGCCCGACCGGTGCACAACCCCGGCCGCACCCCCCTCATCGACCTCGGCACCCCGACCGGACACCACTACCGGTCGGCGGCCCCACCGCTCCCCGCAGCTGGACGACAGTCGGAGGTCGAAACTGTTGTGAGCACACACCTCCGCGCCTCCTGAACGACACCTTCCGAGGCGGAGGTGTAACGCCGCTGATGCAATGTGCGACTTGTCTGTTAACGCGTTGACACCTACTCGGGTGTTCGACACGGGCTACGAACGGATGGGGTAGACCATGGAACGTCGCGTTTCAGCACGCAAGGTCGCACATCGACGAAGGATCGCAGGCAGTCTGATCGCGCCCGGCGCGTTGGGGCTGGCGGCGCTGCTCGCGACACCGTGGTCGAACCCGGGTTCACCGGCCACGACGGCGACAGCCTTGACGGCGGCGGCCTCGGATGCGTGTTACGACATGGTCAGTATCGCCGTTGCCGGCCGCGGTGACACCCCACGCGAGGGGAACCGGATGCTCGTGGCGCCCGACGGCACACGCCTTCCCGCGTCGTACTCCAGCGACTACAGCAGCCCCTGGATCGACGAGGTGGTGAATGCGCCGCAGCAATCCGTCGGCGGAGGGTCCTACGCCGCGGTCTACATCGAGTATCCGGCCAACATGAATTCGTACGAGGACGCCGTGAACGCCGGCGTCGACAACACCGAAACCGTGATGCGGTCGATCCACGCGTCGTGTCCGGACACGAAGTTCTCGATCGTCGGCTACAGCGAGGGCGCCGATGTGGCACGGCGGGTTGCGATGGAGGTCGGCAACCAGGACGGCCAGGACGGCTCGTACGACATTCTCGATCCCGCGTCCGTTGTCGGTGTCGTCATCCTGGCGGATGCCGGCCGCAACCTCGGGGGAGGGCCATTTCCCGGCTCGGAGAACGAATTCCGCAATCCCGACGGCTTCGACCTTGCGTACCAGTCGGGGCAGGCGGGCACGTCGGGGCGGGGAGCATTGCCGGGCACGTCGGGCAGCTTCGGTGCCCTGGACGGGAAGGTGGCATCGTTCTGCTCGGAAGGCGACCTGACCTGCTCCGCACCCGAGAACATTGCGCTACTGCAACTCGCGATCAACGTGGGACGGCAGTTGAACGTCGACTCTCTGCAGAAGGATGGGCTGACCCCCGCGACAGGACAGGATCTTGCGGTGGTGCTCGGGCAGCTCGCCCTCGCCGCGTTCGCGGACATTCAGTCGCAAGACAATTGGATGCAGTCCGATGAGACGTTCCTCGACGTCCTGGTCAAGGTGTCGGATCCGGCGTACAAGCTCGATGCCGCTGCGGCGCAATCGGACACGTCAGCTGGTCCGATCTCGTCGAATCAAGCGGTCGACCTGGTCTACCTGCCCGCGAAAGTGCGGAACGAGATCATCGGGTTCATCGCGGACAACCAGAACACGATCCAGGTGGCGATGAGCGACCCGTATCAGCAGACGCTGGGGGAGGGGACGGGCCATCACTTCGACTACTGGCGTGATGCGAACGCCGCCGGCGGGAAACCGCTGACGTCCGCCCAGTACGCTGCGGCCTGGTTGACGCACCTGGCGCAGGAAGCGGAAAAGGGCGAAGCGCGAGCGGCCGCTGCGGAACCGTCGACCGCGAAGCTCGCCGCTGCGTCCACGAAGGAAACGGAAGCGTCACAGGTCGCCCCCACCACCGACAGCGCGAAAAAGGCTCAGTTGGTGAGTAACCCGGTCGGCACGACCACGACGACCAGCAGTTCGCCGACACCGACGACGACGGTCGCGACGACTACGTCACCGGAACCCACGACAGTCGTCGAGGTAGCCGCAGACCCTGCGACCTCGGCTCCTCAGGCCGCCGCGGAAACAGCGGACACATCCGTGGTGACCGCTACCACGGCGGAACCCAACGCTACTACGGCATCGGAGTCACCGACGACCACCACGCCGGTCGTCACCACGACAACGGTTCCGCCGGCGGCCGGGTGACCCCTCGTCAGTGTTGCTCGGCTTCGCGTGCAGCACGAGGCGGGTCCGGTAGCTCTGCCACCACGTCCGGTCTTCTGCGGGCACGTTGGTGTTGTCGGGCCGAAGTCCGACCGTCGCGTCGAGCGGGAGAGTCCGGATGGTGTCGTCCGCGTGCGCCCATGCTGTGTGCGGTACTGCCCGACGATGTATTCGCGTGACTCGTCGGGGGTCGCCCACATGTCCATGTCTTCGGCGTCATCGGTCACCCGCGGTGGGAATTGGACGGATCGGCCGAACGTATTCGGACAGCCCGTCCAGCTTGGAGGTAGCGGTGAAGGTCCACCTTCGGACCTGTCAATGCCCTTCCTGATCGGTTAGGTCCTTGCCTTCGAGCGCCTTGACGCGACGCCGTTCGAGGAGCACGAGCCCCGTGCCGAGCACGAGGCAGAGGACGCAGGCGATCCCACCGATCAGCGCCCAGCCCTCGAATCCGTACCCGGCCGCGACCAGCGTCAATCCGAGCACGGCGATTCCTGCGGCGATGAGGATGTAGCCCGGCCAGTTCCGGCTGTCGGTGATTGCCTCGCCGGCGTGATTGCGCATGGTGTGGGCATCGTCCTGCGGGTGGTGCTCGGAGTTCAACTCATGGCTGGGTCCGTTGTCCGGCTGATACGTCACTGCAGTCCTCCTGTGCTCGAGCGGTGATCTGAGTTTCATCAGTCGGTCTCGGTTTCGGCGTCGGCGGAGTCGTCCGCCAACTCGGGTGCGTTCTCTCTCGTCGCCATGCCGCCGTCCTTGCCGTGATCGGCGGGACCGGGACGGCCACCCTTGGGCTCGTCCGTCCCGCCGTGAGTGTCTTTGGTCATGATCACGCTCTCCTTCAGTGGCTGTGCCGACGGCGTTGTCGTACGGCGAGGTAGGCAACGACGAATGCGCTGACGAGTCCGGCCGCCACGGCACCGCGGGGTTGCTGCCGGATCCTGTCGAGTTCGTGACGCGCGCCGGCTTTCGCGCGTGCGGGCACGTCCACCTTGCGGTGTAGCGCATCCACAGTGGATGCGAGTGCGGCTCGCTGTTCGGCGACGGAAGGTTCCGGTTGCGGCTGTGGGTCGGTCATCGAAGACCTTCCTTCACGGTGTCGACGTCGGCGCGAACGCTGTCGGCCATCTGCTCGGGCACGGGCGGCAGCGCGTTCTTGGCGCGGCGGGCTCCGACCGCCGCGACGACACTGCCCACGATGATCAGCACGGCGGCCACGATCAACGCGGCCAGCCACGGATCGAGTGTCGTCGCCAGTCCCAGAATGACGGTGGCGACGAGGGCCCCGAATCCGTACAGCAGCAGCAGCACGCCTACTCCGGAGACACCTGCTCCGATCCCGAAGCGCGTTCCTTTGTCTTTCACTTCGGTGAGGGCGTGGGTCATCTCGGTCCGTACGAGTCCCGTTACCTGATCGGTGAGTCGTTCGACGAGTTGGACCGTCGACAGCTCGTCGAGATCGTGTGCAGCGCCGGGCGGTTGGACCCGCGCGGAATCGGCGCGATGGATATCGGTCATGTCCGTGCTCCTTCCTCGTCTCCGCTCCGCCTACCCGGGAGCGTTCCGAGCGAAACAGGATGGTCTTCCGCCATGCTCACCGGTCTGCGGAGTCGCCGTCGGTCGAGCGATGCCGCGACTGCAGGATCGCAGCGAATCCCCACAGTCCGCAGAACATGGCGAAGGCCACCGCGGCGGCGAGGGCTCCGACGAGGGGTGAGATCACGAAGCTGAAGATCAACGCCACCACACCGATCAGCGCCAGCGCGAGGGTGGCGATGCCGCAGATCGCGAGGCGATGGGAGGCAGAGACGAGATCCGGGAGCGCGTGCCGGCGGAAGAGCATGCGGTGCAGGCCGGCAGGGGCCACCAGGAGCATGGTCGACGTCACCGACAGTGCGACGGTCGCCAGATAGATGGCGACCTCGCTGTTCGAGAGGTCCTCGAAACGCTGCTGGAACGGCAACGTCAACAGGAAGCCGGTGAGCAGTTGCACGCCGGTCTGCACGACACGCAGTTCCTGGAGAAGGCCACTCCAGTTCCGGTCGAGCCGTTGAGTCTCGGTCTCGTGCCGGGCGCGGAAGTTCCAGTGCGCATCGTCGCGATCCAGTCCTCGACTGTCCATCCCTCTGGAGTACCCGATCACCGGCGGTGAGGGCACTATTTCGCGGGGAATACGGGGAGAGAGCCACAGAACCGGGTCTGCCCATCGTGCGATGGGCAGACCCGGTTCCGGAGTACGGGCCGACTAGCGTCGCCCGGCCGTGCTCCGTCCGGTCACGAGCTTGACCAGGAACAGGAGTATCACCGCGCCGAGTAGGCAGGTGAAGAAACTGAACCAGAGACCGCCGCCTTCGACGTCGGTGCCGAAGAGGCTGAGGATGAAGCCGCCGAGGAGGCCGCCGATGATTCCGACGACGATGTTGAGGATGATTCCCATCTGAGCGTCGGTCTTCATGATCTTGCTGCCGATCCATCCGGCGAGGCCGCCGATGATGATCCAGCCCAGAATTCCCAGTCCTAGCACGTATCAGTCCTTTCGGGGGGGAGTGGTGACCGGCGCCGGCCGATTCCACTCGGTGAAGAGACGCTCGGTGCGGGCCGGTCGTGATCCGGCCCGCACCGTCTCACTGTTCGGCGCGCTGGCGTGCTTCCTGCGCTTCGGCCTTGCCTCGGGCCTTCTCCGCTTCGGCTTCCTTTGCGGCGGCCTCGCGTTGGGCGGCGGCTTTGTCCTGCTGCGCTTTGCCCTCGCGGGTGAGATCGTCCTGACCGGACACCGCACCCGCGGCTTCCTTCGCTTTACCCTTGACGTCTTCGACGACGCCCTTGACGGCCTCGGCCGGACCGCTGTTGTTCTCAGCCATGTTCGTCACCTTTCGGTTGTGGACGGGAGATTCGGCAGTGCTCACCGCGCTTGCGCGGCTGCCTGCTTCTCGGAGTGCGCGCCGTTGTTGGACAGGCTGCCCCCGGAGTTCTCGAGGTGGGCGCGGACGAACCACTGGAACTTCTCGAGTTCGCCGGTCTGCCCGATGAGAAGATCTTCGGTTATCGGGTCGAGATCGCCCGTCTCGGAGATCGCCTTGCGGTTGTCTTCGACGACACCGCTGTAGACCAGGTCGAGGGCTCCGAGGTGCGCCTGCGCCGTATCGCGCTTCACCGAGTAGTCGTCCCAGGTGCGGTCGCGGGCGATGGCGGCCGGGGTTCCGTCGGGCGACTTCCCCAGCGCGGCGATGCGTTCGGCGACGGCGTCCGCGTAGCCGCGCACCAGTTCGACCTGCGGGTCGATCATCTCGTGCACGCCGATGAAATTCGGACCCACCACATTCCAGTGAATGTGCTTGAGCGTCAGATGCAGATCGTTGTAAGCGCTGAGCCGCTTCTGAAGTATGTCGGCGACTCGCGCGCCTTGATCGTCGGAAAGACCTGGCACGGTGAACTTCGACATTCTCGGTCCTCTCTTTCGCTACATACCTGCCGGCGGAACTTCGAGGCTTCGGTGCCCCCCGTCGGTTGCTCGGGAGGCGGGGCGCCGGTTGAACTCACCGCGTACCCGTGGTGAGCAGTCTCGAATCACCAGCACCTGCCTCGCCGCAACCCGCGCTCGCGTCGACCAACGTTTCTGATTCGACTGCTGAAGTTCCGACCACTCGACCGTACTACAAAATCTATGTCGGGCAAATCAGATCTTCTGCGGTGTTCGGAGAGGATGCGCTGGGCCCGGCAGATCTCGATTGTGCATAGGCTCCGCCCGAATCGCCCCGTACCCGCAAGAGAGGCATTATTTTCGGTCTGATTCGACCAGGGGTCGACCGTGCATACGCCGAGGAGGAGCAATGCTCAACGTGGCTCTGCTTGTGGTTCTGCTCGTTGCGAGTCTGTGGGGCGGAGCTGCCCTCCACTGCCTGGCCGATCGAAGGGCGGAACGATGAGCGCCGGGCACACACTGCCTGCCGGGCAGTCGGAGGCACTGCGCACGGGCACGGTGCGCTGGTTCAACGCCGAACAGGGCTTCGGTTTCCTCGCTCCGGCCGACGGATCCGACGACATCTTCGTGCACGTCTCCGAAATCGCCGGAGACGGTCACCGCATTCTCGAGGAAGGGCAGCACGTCAGCTTCACCGTCTGCCGCACCGAGACCGGCAACCAGGCGCGCGACGTCCGGGTCGCCTGAGCCCTCCGAATCGAGTCCGTCGAACCGGCAAGTCGGGTCGCATTTCGGCCCAGCTCGCACTTTCGTTCGCCGACGGGTTGAGGGTCGCGGCAGCTGGGTACGCTGCCGAGAGTCGCAGAAACCGACGACACAGACGTGGAGTGCAGATGGCCGAGGTCGACGAGGTTAGACGAATGAAAACGAGATCCGGTGTGCCCGTAGAACTTCGTGTGGCGGCGGAGTTCGAACAGTTGCCTGTGGTGCGCGCCGTCGCGGAAACTCTCGCCGTGCTGGGAGACTTCACGCTCGACGACGTGGCCGATATCAAACTTGCCGTGGACGAAGTGTGTTCGGAACTGATCGCGGCTGCGCCGGGAAGCGCCGAACTGACATGTTCGTTCGCCGTCACGGAGACGGGGTTGCACGTGACGATCAGTGCACCCCTCACCCGAGGCGGAGTGCCCAACCGGGAGAGCTTCGGCTGGCACGTGCTCGAGACGTTGATGAATGCGGTTTCGGTATCGGCGGGACCCGTCGGCAACGGGTCCGTCGAACGGACCGTGGCGGTGGAACTGGTCAAATACCGGGGCACCATCTAGTGTCTCCGGTTTCGGAACGCGGCGAAGGGCACCGTCTCGGCAGAGACGACTACAAGGACGTGGCGCCCGCGGTTGCGCGCCTGCGAGCCTTGGACGCGTCGTCCGGGGACGTGTCCGTCCTGCGCGACGAAGTCATCACACGTTGCCTTCCCCTCGCCGATCACATCGCCCGCCGATTCGGTGGGCGCGGCGAGGCGCACGAGGATCTGCTGCAGGTCGCCCGGCTCGGGCTGGTCAAGGCCGTCGACCGCTTCGATCCGGACCGCGGCTTCGACTTCGTGTCCTACGCGGTGCCCACGATCATGGGGGAGGTTCGCCGGTACTTCCGTGACACCGGCTGGTCGATGCGAGTGCCCCGGCGCATGCAGGAACTCCACGCGTTGATCACCAAGGCCGTCGACGAGCTGTCGCAGGAACTGGGACGGTCGCCCTCGGCCAGTGAGATCGCCGCCGAACTCGAACTCGACGTCCGGGAAGTGTCCGAGGGCCTGCTTGCGAAGAATGCCTACCAAACCTTGTCGATGGATGCGGCCATGGGTGATGATCCCGACGACCTTCCCCTCGCCGAGACTCTCGGTGAGGAGGATCCGGAGCTCGCGAACGTGGAAAGTCACGCCGCCGTGCGGCCGGCGTTGGAGAAACTTCCGCCGCTCGAACGCCGCGTGCTGATGTTGCGGTTCTTCGGATCGATGACCCAGACGGAAATCGCCCAGCGCGTGGGCGTCTCGCAGATGCAGGTCTCGAGGATCCTGGCGCGCACTCTGTCCGGGCTACGGGAGCAGTTGGGCGGCGGCTGACCACGCGTCACCCACCCAAACCCGCGACAGTCGATTCGAGCGACGCGGCGTGGAACTCCAGATCGCTCTGCGAGCAGTCGCGGTCTTTCGGGAGCTGCTCGCGCAACTCGTCCCGGGTCACGATGACCAGGGACTGATGCTCGTCGCCCAGCTCACCCGAATCGACGATGGTGGGGGCGCCGCTCTGCAGGATCAGGGCGGGATCCGGCAGTGGCGAATCGAGAAGTGTCTGCAGGTGGGTCGCGGTCACGTGGGTGTTCATAGTGCCCGGCATACCCGGACATACCGCGTTCGAACCCCGCCGGTTGATGCTGCCGCGAGTCGGGCACCCGGCAGTCGTCGTCGCACGAAGGGAGAGAAGGCTGTTGCATCACCGCGCTCCGGCGCCTGTGCTCGTGGGCGTACGGCGATTCCGATCAGCCGGCGATGCTCGGCGACCGCATCCTGGCGGTCGCGGTGGGCGCCGGAACCGGTGGACGGCCCGATCGTTGGGCCGAACGGTCGGCGCAGGTGCGCGTGCAACTGGACGACGCCCTCGACGCCGTGGCCTGGACGGCGGAGAGCGCGCGCCAACGTGCGACGCGCCGCCGGTCCGGTCGCCGCCGGAAGGAGGTGGGGACAGGCGGTCGTTTCGTGGAGGCTCTGGCAGAGGTGATCCGATCCGAAGTCGCCTTCGCCGACAGCCGCGACGCTCACGTCGCCGCCCGCCGGACGGCGGAGGAACGGCTCGGCAACTTCGAGGATGCGGTGCCTCCCACAGCGGTCTGACCCGGGGTTCGTCGATGAGCGCCGGCAGCATCCTCCGGCCGTGTGCGGCGGCGCTGAGCTTGCTGACCGGGGAATCTCCCGGCTCGCCGTCCGGGACGGGATCGGTGGACGAGGACGGTCCCGGGGTCGAGTAAAGTCTTCTCGACGGTAGAGACAACTGCTGCGTTCGTTCAGTGGGTGTCCTGTCGGTTACACCCGGAATTTGAGGTGTATCCGAGAATGGCCGAGACTGTGGGTGAGCACCCTGAGTCGATGTCCCCCGATCTCGACAGCGCGACGATCGCTGCCCAATTGGGCTCCTTGGCAACCGCGTTGGACGAGTTCAATCGCAATTCCGGTTCGCAGGTGGAGATGAGCCTGCTGCTTCAGCGGGTCTGCGAACAGGTGGTGGACGCGATCGCCGACGCCGACATGGCCGGGATATCGCTGCTACGCGACGGGCGGGTAGTGACCGTCGCGTACACGGACGAGGCGATCCGTGAGATCGACATCGAGAACTTCCAGGCCATCGACGGCGACTACTTCGGTGTCGCAGGAACACGGAAGGTCGTCAAGGCCCGGCTCGGGGAGGCCGCGGCCCGGTGGCCGTCGGTCGCGGACAATCTCGACCAGGCCGGTATGCGCAGCTTCCTGTCCGCGCCGCTCGCCGTCGACGAGGCCCTCGCCGGCACCCTCAACATCTACGGGCGGGGGGATCACGGGTTCAGCGAACTCGACGCCGTGGTGCTGCTCGTCTACACGACGGCGATCGAGGGTTTGCTGAGAAGCGCCCGCAGCGTGGAGCTGGCCCGGAACGAAGTCTCGGGCCTCACGAGGGCCATGAAGTCCCGCGCGGTCATCGAGCAGGCCAAGGGCATCGTGATGGCGCTGCGGGGCGTTTCCGCGGACCAGGCGTTCGAGATCCTCGTCGCGCAGTCGCAGCAGGAACACATCAAGTTGGCGGAGGTGGCGCGCCGCATCGTCGAATCGGTGACGACGAATCCCGAGTGAGGTCATGTCCTCACCCACGTATGGAGGTCGCGGTCGTACTCGATCAGACCGCCGGCTTCGAACGCTTTCAGCCAGCCCCGCATCGGCCACCGCCCCCAGCGGCGGTGGAAGGTGCGGGCGTTGGCGAGGATGTCACGCAGATGCTCGACGGGCGGATCGGACACCGGATGATGCTGGTGGAACGCGTCGGCTCCGCCCACCCATCTCAGACCGACGCCCGCGGCGCGGGCGGTCTGCGCGAAGTCGGTGTCCTCCCCGCCGTAGCCGGAGTAGTCGGTGCAGAACCCGCCGACATGCTGCCAGGTCGCGCGGCCGAGCGCGAAGGACAGTGACCAGAACAGATCGAAATCGGTTCCGGCCGTCACGGACCCGTTCGGCGGTGCGGGGCGCGCCGGGTGCGGGGATCGCAGCTGGTCGAGCCCGTCGAGGTCGTATCCTCCGGGACCGGGCGGCGGAAGGTACGTCACGGGGCCGCACAGCAGGGCCGACCGATTGCCCGGATGCTCGGCCGCCGACACGTAGCGGTCCAGAAGCTCCTCGGAGGCCATGCAGTCCACGTCCAGGAAGACCAGTAGATCGGCGCCGCCGGCGAGCGCGGCGGCCGCGCCGATGTTGCGTGCGGCCGCCAGTGGCAGTCGTCCCTCGTCATGGTCCAACCAGATTCCCCGCGCGTGTCCATGTGCGGAGACGGCGTCCATCGTCCGCGGGTCACCCATTGCGACGACGACGTGGTCGTCGCAGGCGCGCCGGCTCCGTCCGAGGGAACGCAGCTGCATCCGCAGGTGACGGTCCCGGTGCGCGGCGATCGTCACGACCGCGACCTTCATGTCACCGATTCCGCCCGTTTCGCAAGACTGTCGATGACTGCCGCTGCACGGGGGGCGGCACCCGCGGTCTGCCAGCACACCCAGCGTTCGCCGCCGAGGGCGAGTGCCCGGTCGAGGAGGGCCGGCCACCGGTTCAGCTCCGGCCACTGCGGTACCGTCACGGCGAGTCCTCCGCGGGCGAGTGCGTCCGCTGTGGCCTCCTGTTCCCCGAACGGCCGCGGCTGGGCGATGACGATCGCAGGGCGGCGCGCGGCGGCGATCTCGGCGAGGGAGTTCTGGCCGGCATCGGAGACGACGACATCGGCACCGCACAGCTCCGGCCACGGGTCGTTCACCCACGGTGCCCCGGGAACCCCGAGCGCCTGCCATCGGTATCCGCGGTGACGGTGTGCACATCGACGGACGTCGGCGAGCGTCGCCGCTGTGCCCCCGGCACCGCTGAGAACGAGTATCCGCGGGCGGGCCGAGTCGGGGCCGCCGGCGGGTGCGCGGCCGTCGAACCGGCTGATTCCTCCGACGAAGGTGGTTTTGTGCGCGAATTCCCGCAACCACTCCGGGTCGTACATTGCCTGCGGCCATGCGGCGACGATGTGGTCGGCCAGCCGGTAGCCGAGGTGATGGGCTGGATCTGTGCGTTCGCCGGGCATCGCGATCACCACCACGGGCACGCCCAGCAGCCGAACGAACGCCGCCACCTCCACCGATACGTCGACGACGAGCAGGCTGGGGTGGGTCTCGTCGACCCACGACGCTATGCGGGACATGCGAGTCCGCAACCCGACGTCGTGCACGGGTGCCCAGTGCAGAGCATCGTCGGCGGTGGGGTTCTCGGGGGAGGAACCACGGTCGTCGCGCGCCAGTGAGACGCTGTCGGCGAACGGGGCGCCGGGAGCGATCGGCGCCGAGGACAGCGCGGTGACGGGCGTGTCCAGAGCCGCACAGATGCTCGACGCGCGCATCCGATGCCCCGACCCGTGGTGGTGGATGTAGTAGCCGATCACGACGCCTCCCGCCGCTCGCCGTCGGCGCGGACACGGTTCGCCGCGAGCCGACGGTAGATACTCACGTAGGCATCCACCATGCGGCGTTTGGAGCAGTGCGCCCGGGCGTGCGCTCGCACCGCCCCACGTGGCAGCGCGACGACCCGCGGTATCGCGTCGGCGAGGGCATCGACGTCGTCGGGCGGGACGAGGCGACCACAGTCGGCGGACACCACCTCGGGGATACCGCCGCGCGCGAACGCGGCGACGGGTGTGCCGCAGGCGAGCGCCTCGGCCACCACCAGCCCGTAGGGTTCGTCCCACAGTGGAGTGATCACGGCCGCCGCCGCACGACCGATCGCTGTCGCCAACTCGGGCTGGGTGAGGTGCCCCAGATAGGTCACGTCGGCACCCAGCAGGGGTGCGATCGTGCTCTCGAAGTAGGCAGGATCGCTGATGGGTCCGGCGAGATGGATCGCGAAGCCCGCGCGGCGCGCCGCCGCGACCGCGACGTGCGCACCCTTCTCGGGTACCAGTCGGCCGAACCAGATGAGGTCCGTGCCGCCGGCCCCTTCGGGCCAGCCGTCGACGTCGACACCGTTCGGCACGACATCGATGCGGTCGACGGTGTGACTCCACGCTGCCGCGGTGTGCCTGCTCACGGCCACGAAATGTGCGTCGGTGCCGGCCCGGACGGCGAGGGCCGATTCGAGCCACGGAGTGGGCGGTGTGTGCAAGGTCGACAGCACCGGTATCGGAACCGCGGGGGCCATGGCTACGGGAAGGTAATGCAGGCTGTGGTTGTGCACCACGTCGAACGACCCCGCCAGCGGCCCGGCGAGATCGAGCATCAACCGCAGATACGCATGGTGCTCCCGCAGGAAGTCCATCGGTGGCATGGACACGTCCTGCTGGGCGGCGACACTCGTCGCCAAGGTCTCCACCGTCAGGTGGGCGCAACCGAGGCCCGGATCGGATCCTGGTCCGGCGAAGAGACTTACCCGATGCCCGTCGGCGCACAGGCTTCGCGCCAGATGCCAGACGTGCGATTCGAGGCCGCCGGGGAACGGTTGCCGGATGGGGTGCCGACTCGAGGCGATCAGGGCGATGCGGAGCGCATCGCCGTTCACGGCAGTGCACGCCACGACAGCGCTCTTTCGTACAGGTCGTGGTGTGCACGCGCGAGGAGGCGCCGCTGTGTTGCGCGCGCGTCCCACGTCGCCCGGGCCGTCTCGGACCCGTACAGGGTGCGGATGGCTCGATCGAGCGAGGTCGCGTCGAAGGATTCCTCGTCGAATCCGTAAGTGGCGCAGTCCTGTTGCTGCGAGTAGAAGCCGCACGTCGGCGCAGCCACCGCGGTGCCGAGGTCGTGGCATGCCTCGAGCCATCCGGAGTGGGTGCCGAAGCGGTACGGCAGCACCGAGATCGACAGCGACGACAGATAGTCCCACAACTGGTCGTCGGAGAAATACGGGTGGACACGCACCTCGACGCAGTCGGCATCTCGGTACTGCAGTAGTCGCGCCGCCGCGTCCGGCGCGTACCAGTAATTGCCCGGTTCGAAGATCTCGTCATGGACGTCGATCTGCAGACGCGCTCCAGGTAGCCCGGAGACGGTCCGGGCCAGGGTGTCCAGTACCGGGAACGGATCCATGTTGGCGCGCAGGCTCTTGACGTGGACGCCGACCACGAAGTCGTCCGAGTCCGGGCGGGGACGCTCGATCAGAGGCCGCTCCACGACGTGCGGGTGGTCGAGAACGGTCGCGATGCGGGCCCAGTTCGCGTCGACAACCGCGGCCGCGCCGTCGGTGAGGGTGACCAGTTCGGTGGCGGCAGGCACCAGTACGTCCAGGATCTCGAGGTGCGGCTCGGGGTCCGGGTGGTGCGGATTGCGGAGGTCGTGCACCGTGTACACCAGCGGCTTTCCGCGGACGGACAGTTCGTGGACGATGTCTTTCATCTCGGCCGGATCGATGGCGTCGAACCCGAAATGAATATGGAACACGTCGAAGTCGCGATGGTGGCGGCTGATCCATCCCGGATCCAGCATGAGCGGTGGCCACCATCCGCCGGGGACCTTGCGACCGTCCGCCGGGACCGGATCGGGGAGACGCACGACGTCGCCGCCTCCGTCCGGGTCGGCCAGATGACGAACGTAGACGTGTGACTCCGGGACGGAGGCAACGCGAATCATGGGTACTCCTTCGGCCTCTGCCGAGATACGACGGGGGTAGTGCGACTGATCAGTCGCCGGCGACCGGAGACAGCGCGCCGAGGAACGACTGCGCCCAGCGGTGCACGTCGTGGTCGAGCACCTGGCGGTGCAGCCGCGACATGCGGCGCCGTCCCTGCTCCCGCTCCTGGTCGAGGGCGGCCATGATCGTGTTCTTCACTCCGTCGAGGTCGTGCGGGTTCACCAGGTAGGCGCCCCGGAGTTCGGCGGCGGCACCGGCGAACTCGCTGAGCACCAGCGCCCCACCCAGATCCGCTCGACAGGCGACGTACTCCTTCGCGACGAGGTTCATCCCGTCACGCATCGGGGTGACCAGCATGACGTCGGCGGCCAGGAACAGCGCGATCAGCTCGCTGCGATCGACCGGCTGATAGAGGTAGTGCACGACCGGCCGGCCGATCTGACCGTGATCACCGTTGATGTGGCTGACCTGCTCCTCGATGGAACTGCGCATCTTCATGTAGTGCTCGACGCGTTCACGGCTCGGGGTGGCGAGCTGCACCATCACGGTGTCGGACGGATCGAGCCGGCCCTCGTCGAGCAGTTCGCCGAGCGCCGAGAGCCGCAGGTCGATGCCCTTCGTGTAGTCGAGTCGGTCGACTCCGAGGAGGATCTTGCGGGGGTTCCCGAGCTCGCGGCGGATCTCGGCGGCCCGTTCGACGATGGCGGGATCGGTGGCCTGTTCGACCAGTTGCCGCGAGTCGACGGAAATGGGGAACGCTCCGACCTGCACGACCCGGTCGTCGAGTGTCACCCGGCCGAGTGCGCTGCGCACGCCGACGCCTGCGGTGGTGGTGTCGAGTCCCAGCAGCCTGCGCGCCAGGAACAGGAAATTGTTGGCGCCGCCGGGCAGGTGGAAGCCGATGAGGTCAGCGCCGAGCAGCCCCTCCACGATCTCCTTGCGCCACGGCAACTGCATGAACAGTTCGACGGGCGGGAAGGGGATGTGGAGGAAGAACCCGATGGTCAGGTCGGGGCGCAGCTCCCGCAGCAGACGGGGCACCAGCTGCAGCTGGTAGTCCTGCACCCACACCGTTGCGCCCTCGGCCGCGGTGCGCGCGGTCTCCTCGGCGAAGTGGCGATTCACGTCCAGGTACGAGTGCCACCAATCCCGGTCGAAGACCGGCGCCACCAGCACGTCGTGGTACAGCGGCCACAGCGTCGCGTTCGAGAATCCTTCGTAGTACAGCGAGACCTCGGCCGAGCTCAGCTCCACCGGGTACAGGTCGATCCCGCCGGAGACGATCGGTTCGACCTTCGTGTCGGGCACACCGGGCCAGCCCACCCAGGAACCGCGTTCCCGGTCGTGAAGGATCGGTTCCAAGGCTGTGACGAGGCCTCCCGGGCTCCGCTTCCAGCGTGTCGTCCCGTCGTCGAGTGTCTCCATGTCCACGGGCAGTCGGTTGGCGACCACCACGAAGTCGGACGTGCCGTACGGAGCAGTGTCTTTCACGCCGAGCGCCCACCCTGGTGAATTGCCTCGGCGACCAGCCGGAAGGCGTCCTCGAGGTCGGCGCAGAAGGGGATTTGTGCAGCCATGTGCATTGCCGTCAACGGCCTGCGGAGAGCGGTGTTGCCGGTCACCGCCCACGGCACGGCGAGCCTGCGGGCGCGACCGGCCATGATGTCGAGTATCGGTAGGGCAGACGCGCAGAAGAACTGCACGTCCGTGAGGTCGAGCACGAACGGAAGTCGTTCGTTGATCGCCTCGTCGAGGTGGTTCCCGAAGGTGTGGAGGGTGGTGACGTCGATGTCACCGGATATCCGGACGACGAGAATTCCGCCGGCACCGGGCGCACTGACGACGGAGAGCCGCCCGTGCTCAGGCTCGACGGCCCAGCTGAACAGCGTCGAATTGTCGGCAGGGTCGTAGCGTGTCGGCAGCGCACTGAGAACAGATTTCATGTCGTTTCCTCACGATCGAGCGACGTAGGAGACAGGCACGAAATAAGGCGCGTGAACCGTGCCCGTCCATTGCGGCTGGGGGCTCAACCGTGCAGGACTCTGACGTTACCCCATGGTGTCAATAACGGGGACGCGTTTCTCACCCCACCATCACCGCCGATGTCGCGCCGTTCGCGTTTTCGGTTGTCCCACTGCACTTCTCGACGGCACGTCCGGCGGCACAGCGGGAGCCCGGCGTAGCTTTTCCGCGGAGTGGGTAACCGGTACGGATGGAAATCATCGCCATCGTGATCCTTGTCGGCGTCGTGACGTTCGTGATCGCGCGCCGCCGTGCGCAGAGTCGGAAGCAGAACTGATGCGGAACAGTCCTACGGGCGACGCCGCTTCTTGTGCGAACTGTCGCAGAAGGGAGCGATGCTCGTCCGCCCACACCGGCACAGCGCCACGGTGGCCCGATCGCCGCCGAGCGGGTTACCGTCGGTGTCGAGGATCCGCGCAGCACCCCGCACCAGGAGTGGACCATCAGGGCAGACGGTGATCGTGACGTCGGACTCGTCGGCCCCGGCAGATTCGTCGGCCCCGGGAATGGGAATGGAGTTCATATGACTACTTTGCACTCTCGGTCGATGTCGGACACGGTGGCGCAATCGGGAACGTCGATGCCCTTCCCGAAGCCGCGCGGTCCCGTCAGCGATCTCCTGTTCTCCATTCTGCGCGCCGACGGCGCCGATGCCGAACCGTTCGTGGCGGCGGCACGCTCCCTCGCCTCGTCGGCGCGCGACAGTCCCCGGGCGTTCCTCGTCGACGAGGACGCGCAGATCTGCCTGACCGCGCTCTACGAACTGCACCTGCAGGGGATCACCGGTGTCGGTGACGAGTGGGAGTGGAACAGCGACCTGATCGCCGCCCGATCGGCGCTCGAGGTCCCGTTCGACGCCGCGATCCGTGACGTCGCCGACGCGCCGACCGGCGCCGAAGACGTGGTGACAGCGCTGTGGGCGATGACCGCCCCCAGCACGGCGCCGGGGCTGTCCGGTCACATGGCCCACGACGCGGATCTCACCCAGTTCCGGGAGCTGCTGATCCACCGTTCGCTGAACCAGTTGCGTGAGGCCGACGTGCACACGCTCGGCATTCCGCGGCTCGCGGGTGCACCGAAAGCGGCGCTGGTGGAGGTGCAGTCCGACGAATACGGCGGCGGCAGGCCCGAGAGGATGCACTCGGCGCTGTTCGCCACCACGATGCGCGAGCTCGGGCTGTCCGGCGACTACGCGCACTACATCGACGCGGTGCCCGCAGTGACGCTGGCGTCCCTCAACGCGCTGTCCCTGTTCGGCCTGCACCGCGGCCGTCTCGGGGCCCTGGTGGGGCACCTGTGCGCGGTGGAGACCACGTCCGCACTGCCGAGCAAGAAGTACGCCGCCGGACTGCGCCGCCTCGGATTCGGGAAGGCGGCCACCCTGTTCTTCGACGAGCACGTGGAAGCCGACTCCGTGCACGAACAGATCGTCTGCCGCGACCTCGCCGGCGGGCTGGTCGCGGCACGGCCCGCAGTAGCCGACGACATCCTGCTGGGGGCCGCGGCCTGCCTGGCCTTCGACGACCTCGTCGGCGATCACGTCACCCGGTGCTGGGAGGAGAACCGCACGTCCCTGCGGCAGCCACCCGGTTAGGGTCAGGTGCCGGACGCGGCGACCGCGTGCTCGAGGTCGCTGAGCGACGTCTCCAGGTGCGTGATGATCCGCTGAAGATGGGGGACGGCGTGCCGATCGCCTACGACGCCGACGTCGAGCTGACCGGACCGACTGGTGAGGGTGAGGCTGAGCGCCTGACCCCCGAGGACCGTCGGCGCCGGATAGACCGCGTCGAGGCGGGCGCCGTTCCAGTACCGCGGCCTCGACGGGCCCGGCATGTACGAGATCATCACGTTGAACGGCGGGGGAGTGTCGTCGACGAACCGGCGGACCGGCTCGAGCAGGATCGGGCTGATCGCCAGCGCGCTCATCAGCTGGAACTGGGTGTGGCTCAGCGCGCCGAACACACGGTTGGTGTGCTCGACCGATTCGCTGATGCGAGCCAGGCGTGCCGCCGGATCCGCTTCGTCGGTGGCGAGGCCGACGACCATCGCGCCGACGCCGTGATCGCGGCCGCGCGGACCGATCATCGTGCCGCCGAGGTCGAGGGGCACGGGCAGCATCGCCGTCAGCGGCGCGTCCGGCAGCGCGTACTGCTCGAGGAGATACTGGCGCAGCGCCCCCGAACACATCGCGAGCACCACCGCGTTGATCGTGGTGCGGGCCGCGGTGGCCACCGACACCAGGCGCCGGATCGGCCACGACCGTGCCGCCAGTTTCCGGGCCCGGCCGACCGGAACGTTGAGCATCGTGGGCGGTGACTGCAGAGGAAGGGTCAGATGTTGCTCGCGGACGCCGTCGTACGCGACCTTCGCGAGCGCAGGCAACACCCCGACGATGCTGGTGGCGGCCCGCACGCCGGCCCGGACCATGGCCACCGGCAGCACGGATTCCCGCCGCGGCGTGCCGGCGACCCCGGGCGTCCACGGTGCGGGGCAGTCGCGGGCGTCGGGGTCGGTCGACAGGGCGTGATGGAGAAGTCGCAGCCCGGCCGGTCCGTCCATCAGCGACAGGTGAATCTTCGAGAACACGGCCGTCCGTCCGTCGGCGAGCCCCTCGATGACGTGCATCTCCCACATCGGGTGCTGCGGGTCGAGCGGCATGCCGTGCATCTGGGACACCAGCGACAGCAGATCCTCCATGCGGCCCCGGCCCGGGACCGCCGTGTGCCGGACGTGGTAGCCGAGATCGATGCGGTCGTCGAACGACCACCAGGGATAACTGGCGCCCCGGAGCGGACGTACGGCGCGCCGGCGGAACGTGTCCGACGCGCCCTCGTGCGAGATCAACGCCTCGAACATGGCCCGGGCATGATCGGGCCCCGACTCGGGCGGCGGTTCGAACAGTTCGAGCGCACCCACGTGCATGGGATGCGACGGCGTCTCGAACAGCACGAACATCGCCTCGGTGGGACTCATCACCGACATTCAGCGCCTCTTTCTCCATGCTCGGAACACGGCCCGAGCATGCCCCGGCGCATCCCACGTCTCCAGGGTAAGCAGAACACGGAAACTTCTTCCGCACGGCCGTTTTCGTGCCCCGCCTGCTCAGCCGCGGTCGAGCTGCGGAAACACCGTCTCGCGGGCGAGAAGCAGAACGGCGGCGGCGACAGGTATCGCGAGCAGCGCCCCGACGATCCCCAGCAGTGCGCCGCCGATGAGGACGGCGACGACGGTGACCATCGGGGGCACCTTGACGGTTCGGCCGATGATGCGGGGAACGAGAAGGTAGTCCTCGAACAGGCGGAGGGCGATGAAGAAGACGATGGTGGCCAGTGACACCGGCAGGGACACGGTGAGGGCGACCAGCGCCACCACGACACCGGCGAGGGTGGATCCGACCACCGGAATCAGATCCAGCACGGCGACCAGGACGGCCAGCAGCAACGGGTAGGGGACGTCGAAGGCGACCAGCCACACGAACGTGAGGACGGCGGTGATCAACGAGATCAGGAGGTTCCCGAGCACGTATCCGCCGACCTTCGCGAAGATTTCGTCGCCGATCAGAATCGTGCGTGGACGCCGCGAGTTCGGGGCCAGGCGGTAGATCGACGACCGGATGTGCGCGAAGTCGGCCAAAAAATAGGCGGTGAGCACGACCACGATCACGGTGCCGCTGATCGCGCTGAACACGAACTTGCCCGCACCCACGATCCCGCCGACGACGATCGGTACATTGCCCGCATCGAGTGCCCGGCGCAGTTCGTCCTGCAGATGGAAGCGGGTGCTGAGTTCCCCCAGCACCGGGTAGTTCTGCTCGAGGTGCCCCAGGTAGTCCGGGGCGTTGTGCACGAGGGCGCCGCCCTGCGTCACCATCGGCGGGATCGCCGCGGCCAGGAACCCGGCCAGCACGGCGAAAGAGAGGACGAAAACCGTTGCGACCGCGGCCCATCGGGGAAATCCGTGCCGCACCAACCAGGACACGGCGGGTTCGAGGCCGATCGCGAGGAATGCGGCGACGGCGATCAGGACCAGCACCCCGCGGGCCGCGAGAACGACCTCGATCAGGGCGTACGTGACGGCGACACCGGCGGCTCCGGCCATCCCGATCAAGAACGGGGACCGGCGATCGAACCGCGGTCCGGGCTTCCCGAGCGGATGCGCCGCCGTGCTGATGCGCGCCGCGCCCTCCTCCGCGGCGATGATCGGCTGCTCCTGCGCGGGGGAATGCGGTTGGGCCACGCTGTCGTCGTGGCCCCCGGCGGCCGTGGTCACGGCCGGCGGACGACTCTGTCCCGCCGTCCGCTGCCGGTAGCGTCCCGCCCAATGCGAGGACACCGATCCGCGGCGGTCGACGTGCCGGGACCGGTTGTCGGCGCAACCGGCGATGCGGGTGTCGAGCGGCAGTAGTCGTCGATCAACTCCACCGCGTGTTCCGCGCACACGGCGGGTGACGGCATCCGCCCGATACCGAGGCCGGCGATCACGATGACGCTGCGGCGGCCCAATCCTTCGACGCCGAGCGACCAGCCGAAGGTCCGGTTCCACGCCAGCACCGCGTTGCGTCCCGGCAGATAGTGCAACCGGAGCGGCAGAACGAGGACGACTTCGATGCTGTCGCTGTCCCACCAGTCGATGGAGTCGGCGTGAACGCTCCTGGCCACCGTGTGGATGTAGTCCCGAACGGTGCGGGTGTCGGCAATGCCTGTTCCGCTCTTCATCGTCCACCGCCTCAGCTATTTGACGATCGACATACCCGGCCCCGCGACAGTTGAAACTTCACCCACCGAGGTGTGCGTGCTCGAGGGGCGCGACGCGCCCGTCTCCGGGTAGCCTCGCCGCATGCCTTACGTGGAGCGCTCGGGAGATGTGTTCGTCCTGTACTTCGGTGAGGAGGGGGAACCGGACAGCGAGAACGCCTTCCACCCGGATTGGATCGACAAGGTCGAGGGCCTGCTCGATCAGGTCGAGCAACACGACGGTCCCGCCGCACTGGTGACGACGGGACTCGGAAAGTTCTACTCCACCGGTCTCGACACCGCCTGGGTCGTCGCCAACACTGACAAGCTGAACTCCTACATCGACCGTGTGCAGGCCCTGTTCGCGCGGATCCTCACCTTCCCCCTGCCGACCGTGGCCGCCCTGACCGGGCACACCTTCGGCGGCGGCGCAATCCTTGCGGCGGCCCACGATCACCGGGTGATGCGTGAGGACCGCGGCTACTTCTGCTTGCCGGGCATCACCATCGGGGCGAGTTACGCGCCGGGCAGCATTGCGCTGCTCGCGGCCCGCCTGCCCGCGCGGGCCGTGCACACCGCCCTGGTGACCGGCCGTCGGTACGGTGGCGTCGCGGCGAGCGAGCTCGGGTTCGTCGACGAGGTCGCCCCCGAGCAGCACGTGCTCACCAGGGCCGTCGAACATGCGCAGGGCCTCGTCGCGACCCGCGGACGCACACTCGGTGAGATCAAGTCCTCGCTCTACGCGGACGCCGTCGCCTCGCTCCGCACCCCGGTGGCGAACCTCGAGACGCAGGAGGCGCTGAACGGCGGCTGACGAGTCACGGGGCACACGAAGGGTGCAGGCCGTGAAAACGGGTACTACTCCCGCGAGGAGCGGGGCGTCGGGCATCCGTTCTCACCGTCATCCGGAGGCGACACCATGAAACGCGTTCTGACACTTGTCCTGCCGATCCTGCTGGCCGTCTTCGCGCTGGCCGCGTGCGGAAGCGACGGTGACGACTCGTCCGGTTCGGCGGAAACGGCGTACGGCGGGGACCATCCCATGTCCGGCATGCCGTCGATGTCCATGTCGATGCCGATGTCGATGCCTGCGGGGGCTCAGCGGGAGATCGTGATCTCCGATTTCACGTACACCCTGCCCGGCACGTTCGCGCCGGGAGAAGAGGTCACCGTCCGCAACGACGACACCGCCGAACACACCGTGACGGCGGACACCGGCGACCTGTTCGACGTGGAGGTTAAACCGGGTGCGACCGCGACGTTCACCGTCCCCGGTCAGCCGGGCACGTTCGCGTTCCACTGCACCTATCACCCGAACATGGTGGGCACGCTCGAGGTTCGGTGATCCCGTCAGTCGAGCGGCTCGATGCGGAAGACCTCGCACCGGTCCGCGGCGGCCGCGAACGCCTCCGGGGAGGAGTTCGCGACCGTCCCGGCCTTGAGGAACATGGTGACCCCGTGCGGCACCCGGGTCGGGAACTCGCGGAGGATCCGGCCCCGCTCCGACACCGGCAGCGCGACCAGTCGGACACGCTCGCGTCGCCGCCCCCGGGTCAGCTCACCGCGCCCGGCGGCCCGGGCGTTCTTCGCCCAGTCCGATTCGGCGTATCCCGCGACGACGTAGCGCCGGCCGTCCACCTCGTACGGTGAGACGGGCGTCGACCGCAGCACGCCCGTCTTCCGGCCGGGGACGGTGAGCGCCGGCATCGGCATCGGTACGCCCAAGCGATGCAGGCCCACGATCACCCTGTTGACGTGGGCGAGATACCAGGGCGGCAGCACTCTTCCGGTCCGGCGCACCATGTCCTCGACTATTCCGAACCCGGCGCTCTCGTGGCAACCACCTCGTGCCGTCCGGGCTCGCTGTCCCGCCACCAGCAGAACACGAACAGGGCCAGCGACGCGACGAGTGTGGAGACCACCCACACCGTGAGGGCGATGTCGACCCACGACCCGATCGGCGGGCTTCCCGGCAGGATTCCGCGCAACGGCACGACGGCGAACAGCATCGCGGCCATCCAGCCCAGCATGTCGGTGTTGACGGCGCGCTTGCGGCGGAACGTCTGCAGCGCGACGAAGGCGGCGAGGCCCGCCAGGATCGTCATCATCAGCAGCAGGATTCCGGCGTAGATCAGGTTCCCGCCCGTGCGCGCGAACATCAGCGCGGCGCCGGTGCCGTTCCGGGAGAGGTCCGTGTCGACCGCCACCGCCTCGGCGCGCGCCTTCCACCCGTCGACCCGGCCCTCCAGCAACAGGGCCGTGGGCACCAGTTCACGGTCGGCGCCGAGCCCCTGATACGCCTCCACCACCATCGGATTCACCTCGAACCGGTCGAACGGCCAGTACGCCGCGTTGCCGGTGGCGATGAACTCGGTATCGAAGGTCGTGGCCGAGGCGCCCGCCCGGAAGACGATCTCCTCGTGGCTGGTGCTCGGGATGAGAAGCAGCGTGATGTCCCGGTTCAGTGTGTCGCCGTTGGCGTGAAGGAAATTCTCACCGACGGTAATCGTCACCTCGGCCTGCACCCGGTCGGTCGTCGGCTGCAGCGACTTCGCCGTCACGAGGACCACGACCTCGTCGCTACCGATCTCGAACGGTTCGTCGTCGTCGCCGGTGCGGCTGCTCAACCCGTACACGATGAGCGACGCGGCGTAGATCAGCGCGAGGAGAAGCGCCGGCACGGCCCACTGGAGCCGGGGATGGTGGGCATTCATGGGCGTTCGGCGAATCACAACGAGACGGAGACGTTCTCGGGGTCGATCAGGATCTTCGCGTGCACCTCGGGGCTGCCGAGCGCGGTGAACGCGGATTCGACACCGGCCAACCCGACCGTGCCGGTGATCAGCGGCGTCGGATCGACCTTTCCGTCGGCGAGCATCTGGAGTGTGTCGCGGAATTCGCGGGGATCGTAGGCGATGGCGAAGCGAAGGTCGATCTCCTTGTTGATCGCCAGTGCGGGCCGGAAGGAGTCGGACTCCATGCAGACCCCGACCACGACGACACGTGACCGCAGCGGCGCCCCGGCCAGTATGCCGTCGATGACTCCGGGCATCCCGACACACTCGAAGACGACCGGCCCGGACGGTGTTGCGCCCACCGCGTCGGCGAGGGTGAAGGCATGCCACCGCGGCAGCTTCGGGATGCGACGCAGCTTCTCCATGGTGTCCAGCCCGAGGGCGAGCACCTCCGTGATGGAGGTCGTCTCCCTGCGCCGCGGATACGACGTCCAGGGCGACGCCGCGGCAGGATCGACCACGACGTCGCCCCCGCAATGCCGGGCGAGTTCCCGCCGACGGGTGGAGAAGTCGGCGGCGACCACGGTGCGGACACCGGACGCCTTCAGCATGCTGATCACGGCGAGACCGATCGGGCCACATCCGATGACGATCGCGGCGCGGCCCTTGCCGACGTCACCCTTCCGCACCGCGTGCCACGCCACCGCCATCGGCTCGGTCAGTGCGGCCTTCTCCGCCGACAGCCCGTTCGGCACAGGCAGGGTCATCGACTCCTGCACCACCACCTGTTCCGCATAGCCGCCCGGCGCCGAGGCCGACAGCCCGGTCAGGTGGATGTCCGAACCGGTGCGGACGACGGGCAACGCAACCACCGCGGTACCCACCGGCCACCGTTTCCGGCAGCCGGGCCCGTAGTGCGCAATGGTGCCGCTGAACTCGTGCCCGAGTACGACTCGCTGGTGGGAGCGCATGAAGTCGCGGTAGCCGGTCTCGGCCGCCAGTTCCGCCATCTCGTCGGCGTGCACGCGGGCGTGCAGGTCCGAGCCGCAGATCCCGCACCGGGACACATCGATCAGCACCTGACCCCGGGCCGGGATCGGAGCCGGGATGTCACCCAGCTCCAGGCGAGTCTCGGTGCAGATGACAGCCTTCATGCTGGGCTCCTCGGGTGCGGCGCGGTGGGCCTCCGCTCCGAACGTAGAACACTCCCGACGCCCACACACCACGATTGCCGAATGGTCGCCACAGGGGTTCCCGTCCCGGCGATGGGTGCAGACCGACAGCATGAGCGTCCTCGGTCAGATGGACTCGTTTCGTCGCGTCTTTCCCACCGCCCGCCGTAACCGGGCAGACCTGTTGCGCTGGTTGCGGCGCCGACCGCAGCTACTCGCCGCCGTCGGGTTCCACGAGTTCGCGCTCGCGACGAGCGCAGGGTCGATCCCCGCCTCAAAGCGCTCGGCGAGATCAAGGCGGCCGCGCTGACCAACTGCGAGTACTGCCTCGACATCGGATCGGCGTTCAGCCGTGCTCTCGGAGTGAGCGACGCGCAGTTACGCGCTCTCCCGACATTTCGTGAGAGCAGCGAATTCGACGACACCGAGAAGCTGGTGCTGGAGTTCGCCGAGGCCATCACCCGCACACCCGCCCACATCGGCGAGGCCCTGCGACGCCCACTGCTCGCCGAGTTCTCCGAGGCGCAACTGACCGAACTCGCCGCGGCCATCGCCTGGGAGAACCACCGCGGACGTCTCAATCAGGCGCTCGTGTCCGGCCCTCGGGGTTCTCCGACAGCGACTTCTGCGTCGTGCCCGAGCAATAGCCGACGGAGTCTCCGAACTCGGTCCGATCGACGCCAGATAGTCAGCGGCAGCGGGAACGGGACAACCCGCCGAGCACGAAACCCAACCCGATGCCGAGCATCCACACGTCCTTCGCGACGGCGATGCCGTTCTCGTTCGGCCAGATGCTGCCGGGGTTACGCAGCGCGGGCGTCCTCGCGTACATGGCCACGAGGCCACCGGAGAACCCGGTGAGCGCCGCCCCGGCCACGGCGGAGGGCACAAACGGTGCGAGTAGTGCTGCGCCCGTGCCGATCTCGGCGACCGAGAGCAACTTGATGAATCGTTCCGGAGGAATCGCGTTCAGGAACGGGAACGCTCCCGCCGCCATACCGTGAATCCCCTGGGCGGTCTGCTCGTCCGCCGACCATTTCTGTATCCCCGTATGGAGGATGAAACCCCCCGTCGCGATGCGCGCGGGAAGGTCGCCGAGTGTGGTCAGTCGCATGGTGGTCTCCTGTCGTCCGGGTCGAACCAGAGAACTGTTCCCCTCCTCAGCCTCCCACTCGGTCGACGGCCGGGAGCGGTTTCGACGAAGCAGGGGCGCCTGCTGATCGTCGCCGCGCCCTCGCGGAGCCGCGGCGACGACGGTGCGTGACCGGCGGCTCAGTGGGCGAGGACGACGGCCCCGTCCGTGTCGGCGGCGGCCGCTGACCCCGAACCGGGTGCGCTCAGCTGCGAAATCCGGCGGGGCAACGCGAAGGCCACGATCGCGCCCACTAGTGCGGAGATCGCGCCGATCACGAACGCGATCGTGATGCCGGTGTCCGTGTAGAAGACCGCCCCCTGCATGACGGTCGCGATGTGCGAGTTCAACACCGAGAAGGCGATCACCGGAAGGATGGCGGGCAGGATGCTCTGGAACACCGCCACCATGCTCGCCGTCGTCGCCTGCAATTGCGGCGGCACCGCGGCGATGAGCAGGTTCGGGATGGAGGCGTACCCCATGCCCATTCCCACGCCGAGGAGTGCGGCGAATCCGATCAGGAGTGCCTTGTCGTCGTGGATCATCGCCGTGAGCAGGCAGGCGGCGGCCATCACGAGCATGCCCACGACCATCAGGACCCGGGGGCGGACGTTCAGGGGAACCAGGGTTCCGACGATGAGTCCGCCGATTACCACGGCGCCACCCAACGGTGCCTGGAAGATCGCGAATCCCTCTGCGCTGATGCCGAATCCGTAACCGAGACCCAGGATCGCCGGGGTCATGCACATCATCGGGAGCATGATCGTGAACACCGAGGACGTGCCGTAGCAGAAGCCCGCGCCGAGCGCCGTCAGCAACACCGGCCGCTTACCGAAGAACCGGATGTCGATCAGCGGGTCCGCGAGCAGGCGTGCGGACACGATCCACGCCACCAGCAGGGCCACACCGCCGGCGATGAATCCGATCGTCGACCCCGACGTCCAGCCCCACGAGGGCCCGAAGCTCACCCCGACGAGGATGCCGGCGAGTCCGGCGCCGAGGAGCGCCGCACCGATCAGGTCGATGCGGGAACGCAGGCGCACGGGCGACTCCCCGGTCGTCGCCCGGATCAGGACGCTGAGGATCACCAGGCCGGCCACGAAGAACCAGAAGATGCTCCGGAAGCCGAAATTGTCGATCAACCGGCCGGTGAAGAACGGCGCGGGGATCGCGATGAGTCCCATGCCGCTCGTGGCGATGCTGACCGCCAACGCCACCGTCCGGGCGGGGAAGACGTCACGGATGAGCGAGTAGCTCAGGAACAGGCAGGGCACGAGCAGACCGGTGAGTGCGCGGCCGGCGATCAGCACTGCGTACGTCGGTGCTATCGCCGAGATCAGCGACCCGAGCGCCGACAGGCACACGGCCGTCAGCAGGAGCTTGCGCTTGCCGTGCGTGTCGGCGAGCTTGCCGATCAGCGGGCAGGTGATCGCTCCCACCAGCAGGAACGACGTGAGCAACCACGCGCCCTGGGTCGTCCGGTAGTGGGTGACGATCTGCGGCAATGCGATCGAGATCATCATGTAGCTGACCGCGAGCATCTCCAGAAGCAACACGATCGAGGCGAGCGAGAAGATCAGGCGGGGCGTCCATCGCTCGGTGGTCGCATGGGTGACCATCATCGGGTCCTTTCGAATACCTGCCCGGGACTCGGGGCGGTGCCGCGGCACAGCGGCGACCCGAGCCGGGCGGTGGGGGTGGGTGGTCACATTCGGTGGTCGAAGTCTCGTGAATGTGTAATTGACATCACAGTTCTCGGGGATGCGGCACGCCATGCGGCGTTCCGCCCAGCGGGAAACCGACCGGAGTGCGTGTTCGCCGGTTGACGCGAATCGGTGATTCCCGGTCCCCACTCGAGCGAGGATCGACTCATGGCCGAAACACAGCGCGAGAAGGAGTTCCACCGGCTGAGAACGCCACGCTCGGCGGCCGTCGCGGGGATCGTCTTCGCCGTGCTGTTCGCAACCAGCCTCGTTCTGCTGCGGACCGCGCTGCCGGCGGACCCGTTCGACGAAACCCCCTGGGTGGGGAGCGGCGAGACGCGGATCAAGGCCGCCCTGCTGCTTGCTCCGTTCGCGGGGATCGCCTTCCTCTGGTTCATCGGCGTCATCCGCGACCGGCTCGGCGACCTCGAGGACCGATTCTTCGCGACGGTGTTCCTCGGCAGCGGATTGCTGTTTCTCGCGATGGGTTTCGTCTCGATGGGGGTGGCGGGCGGCGTCCTCGCCATTGCCCGCCACTCGGGCAGCTCCGCGAACGAGATCGTCTACTTCGGCCGCGAGATCATGCTGCAGATCAACCACGTCTACGCGCTGCGTATGGCCGCGGTGTTCATGATCTCGCTGGGGACGATCTGGCTGCGGACCGGCCTGATGCCGCGATGGCTCGTCGTGACCACGTATTTGCTGGCTCTGGCTCTGCTGGTGATCGTCGACTTCAGCCTGTGGACGACATTGGCATTCCCGGCGTGGGTGCTGCTGGTCAGCGTCTACATTCTGGTCCCCGGACGCCGCGCGAGCGCGGTCGCCGACCGATCGCTCAGGTCCGCGCCGGCGTTGTGGAGACGAAGTCGTCGATGATCTCGACCACCGCGGCGGGATCCTCCAGGTGGGGATAGTGCCCGACCCCGTCGAGGACGGCGAGCCGGCTCCCGGGAATCGCCTCGTGCGCCGCATATCCGTGCGCGACCGGGATGATGCCGTCCGAATCGCCCCAGATCAGTTGCGTCGGGAGACCCTCGTTCAGGTACAGGCGGCTCAGCGCGCTCACCGCCTGCCCCCGATGGTCGACGACTGCGCGGAGCGTCCGCAGAAACGCCTGCCGGGTGGCCGAATCGGACAGTGACGAGTAGGCGTTCCACATCTCGTCACCGCGTACCGAGTGGATTCCGACCGCCGAAAGCCAGCCACGGACCTTGTTGCCGGCGTCACGAACCACCGGGGGCGCCACCAATGGCAGGAGAAACTCGGACCCCGGCGCCGCCAGCAACCGCAGGGTCCAGTTCACGTCCGGTCCCAGTCCGCCGCTGCCGATGAGGACCAGTCGGTCACACAGTTCGGGATGCTGGTAGCTGAACTGCATCGCCACCCCGCCGCCGAGGGATTGACCGATCACGGTCACCCGTTCGATGTCCACTTCGTGCAGGAGGTCGCGCAGCCAGGCGGCGAACGCGCCCAGCGAGTAGTCGCCGCGAGGCTTCGCGGAATCACCGTGGCCGGGCAGGTCCGGCGCCAGGACCCGGTACCGCTGCGCCAATTGCGGAAGAATCGCACGCCACGTCGCAGAACTTCCCGCCATCCCGTGGACGAGCAGCAGCGCCTCGCCCTCACCGCTCATCCGGTATGCGACTGCCTCCCCGTGCAGTGCGAGGTGCTGGAGTTGGGACATACAACGACCTCCCGATCGGGTGATGCTGCGGCCTCTTCGGTAACGATAGGGGAGTTTCGCTCGATATCGTCATCAACTGCGGCGTGGGAACTTGATCTCAGCCCCCGGTTGATCTAGCTGGCACCCCAAACAAGGCTCGAAAAACAGGAGGAACCCGCATGAACTCTGTGTCGAGCCCGGCCATCGCTCGTCCGCGTGTTCTGCTGATCGACGCCGACGTCGAGACATCTCTCGTCGACCGCCTTCGGGATGGGGGATTCTTCGTCACGAGGACGTACGCGGAACCGGTGCGATCGCGGATCGAACCTCCCGACGTGGTCATCGTCGACGCGCGATCGCCGCATCTCGACGCCGACACCACGGTGCGGGCGTTGAAAGCGATGCGATTCGCGCTCGCCATCGTGGTGATCGGCACCTTCCGTTCCGGCGACCGCCGCAGTGACCTCCTCGAGGCCGGCGCCGATGACGTGATGGAGATGCCGGTCGGGGCGGACGAACTCGTCGCACGGCTCCGCGCGATCCTCCGCCGGGTGAAGCCCGACGTGTCCGCACAGGCACAGCCCGGCGCGCAGGACGTCTGCCTGTGCGAGGAGTCTCACGAACCCGACCACGACGGGCTGCGCACCACCCTGACCCGGACGGAATTCGTCCTCTTCACCGTGCTCGCGCAGAATGTCGGCCGAGTCGTCACCCGCCGCGACCTCATGCTCATGGTGTGGGGTGTGACGGTCGAATCGAAGACGAACGTCCTCAATGCCTATGTCTGCTCGCTGCGGCGGAAGCTGGTGGCCGTCGGATCGCCGTACGTCGTCCACACCGTGCGCGGCGTGGGATTCGCGCTCGGCGAGGTCGAACGTCCGGGGAGCATCGATTCCGTCCGTCAGGTGCCTGTCGCCGCCTCGTGACACGGACCCGGCTGCGCGAAGAATTCGAGCGCCCGTTCGAGCACGACATCCGGCGTCTCGTCGACGAGGAAATGTGAGGCGCCGTCGACGAACTCGACACCGAAGTCGTCGGTGCGCTCCTCGAATCCGCCGAGGAACTCCGGGCGCACGATGGGGTCTTCGGCGCCGATGAGCGCCCGGGTGGGGGTGCTGAGCCGGCAGTGCCTGTACGTGCCGGTCATGATCCGCGCGGCCTCGCGCATGATGAAGCAGCGGTAGAGAGCGGACGCCGCGTCGGAGCGGGCCGGTTCGCGCAGCCGTTCGGCGAACAGTTCGATGTCCCGCTCCGACCAGGCGTTCCGGTTCGTGGTGAAACCCCGCAGCAGGTGGTAGGTCAGCCGTTGATGTCCCCGGCCGAGCAGGCGTGGACCGAAGAACGGTGCGGCGATCACGGGTTGGAACCAGCCGTGCCGGGCGATCGTCAGCAGCAGCCGTGGGTCGAACCGCACGAACGGGTGAGGGACACCGAGGCTCACGTACTTCCGGACACGGTGGGGCGCGCTCAGGCACAGCTCGTATCCGAGCAGTGCGCCCCAGTCGTGCGCGATCAGGCAGACCCGGTCGAGTTCGAGCGCGTCCAGCAGCGCCACGACGTCGGCGAGCAACTGCTCGCGGTCGTATCCGGTGGGCGGGGCGTCGGTCCAGCCGGCGCCGCGAAGATCCGGGCAGATCACCCGGTAGTGCGCGGCCAGCCCCGGGAGTATCCCGCGCCACTCCCACCAGTGCTGGGGGAAACCGTGGAGCAGCACCGCCGGTTCGCCGTGACCGGCCTCGGCCACGTGCATGCGCAGGCCGGGGAGTCGGAGGTAGCGGTGCCGGACACCGTCCAATGCAGGAAAGGTGTTGTCCGGCTCGCCGTTCGGGCCGGAAAGTCTGTCGTTTTCGCGGGCCGCGTGTCTCATGACCTCACGTTACTACGATCATAGTGCCAAATCACTATGTTTATAGTAGCGGTGTGACGCCAACGAGAACGAGAGCGCTCGACGCAGCGATCGACCTGGTCGGAACCGAGGGTCTGCGATCGCTCACCCACGCCCGGGTCGACGAACGCGCCGACCTCCCGAAGGGAACCACGTCCAACTACTTCCGTACCCGGGCGGCGCTTCTCACCGGCACCGTCGACGCGATCGTGGAACGCGAGATGTCCGAAGTCGGCGTGCTGGCACCGACATCCGCAGAGGACCTCGTCGATGCGCTCTGCCGTCTGATCGACTACACGACCGTCACCAACCGAACCGTCACCGCCGCCCGGCTGGTCCTGTTCCTGGAGGCCAGCCACGACCCTGCTCTCCGGGAAGCGCTGGCGCGCGGACGCACAGCCATGGAGGCGTCGGCCGTGTCGGCATTCCACCGGCTGGGAGCACGGGATCCGCAGACCGCCGCCACCGCGGTCATGGCCTGCGCAGAGGGGGTGATCCTGCATCGCATCGCCCGGTGGGACACCACGGATCCGCGGCCGACGTTCACACTGGTGGTGCGGGCTGCGCTGAACTGACGTCCCGCGTTCGCCGCCGAGAATCGCTACCGAGATCGGTCACCTCAGGTCGCGTCGGCGGAAGCCGATCAATCCGACTGTGACGAGTGTGGCCGCGATGACCGATTCCCACACGATCGGTGCCGGGTCGAACGCCCCACCAGGAAGTTTCGGAAGGTGACCGAATGGTTCCAGGTCGAGGACCCAGGCCGGGAGGCCGGTGAGGGAGCCGACCGTGAAGATCAGGATGAACGCTACATAGACGGCCCATGCGGCGGGCGCGAGGCGGGGCCGCAGTCCGAACAGTGCCACGGCTACTCCGGCCGCTATCCAGATCGCGGGAAGTTGAACCAGTGCGCCGGCGACCGTCGCGGGGAGCTTGTCCGAGATGTCCCCGACGGACGCACCGTACGTCACTCCGACGGCGACCCCGGCGACGACGATGGCGACGGCTGGGCCGAGCACCGCGAACAGCAGGTGGCTCAGTGCCCACCGGACGCGGCCGACCGCTCCCGCGATCACCGGCTCGCCGCGTTGCGCGGTTTCCTCGTAATGGAGCCGGAGGGCGGCGGAAATCGCGTATGCCGACGCGGCGATGCCCAGCATGGTGAGCGCGAAGGCGACGAAGACGTCCTCCACGGTTGCATTTCCGCCGAGGCGGGCAAGGAAGTCGTTGATCGTCCGGCTGTCGCCGAGTTGGTTGCCGAGTCCGTGGGCCGCAGTGCCGAACAACAGTCCGTACAGGAGCAGGGCGACGGTCCACGCGAGCAGTGTCCCGCGGTGCATCCGCCACGCCAGACCGACGGGCCCCGCGAGAGCCGGCCCGGCGGTCTCGCCGCCGGGGCGTTCCGCGATGAGTCCGCCACCGACGTCGCGGCGGCCAAGCAGCACGTAGGCGGCGGCGGTCGACGCCGCGGTCGCTGCCACATGCAGCAGGAGAACCCACCACCGCTCCTCGGCGAACGGGCGCAGCTGCAACGACCACCCCTGCGGCGACCACCACGACAATGTCCCGGAACCGGCATCACCGACGGCGCGGAGTGCAAAGAACACTCCGAGTGCGCCCAGCGCGACGCCGCGGGCCGTGCGGGCGGAGGTGGTCAACTGCGCGGCGACGGCGGCCACGCCGGTGAACACGAGACCACTTGCGGCCAGGGCGGCTCCGTAGCCGATCGAGCCGGCCAGCGGCAGGTCGAAGATGCGCAACACGACGGCGAATGCGGTTCCCGTCACGATCGACGCACCCGCGGCCACGACGATCGCGGCGGTCAGTCCGGAGTATCGGCCGACCGCGGTCGAATCGATCAGCTCGGCGCGACCGGATTCCTCCTCGGCCCGGGTGTGCCGGATCACGGTCAGGATCACCGCGACGGCGATCACGGTGTACAGCGCCCCGGCTTTCCAGATCGCCACCGCCCCGGGACTGGGGTTGAATATGGGTCCGTACATGGCGATCTGGGCGGGACTGGCGGCGGTCGCCGCCGCAAACTTCGCCAGATCGGCAGCCGTCGGGTAGACCGATTTGATGCTGCCGGCATAGGTGATCGGCATCAGTACGCCGATGATCACGGTCCACAACGGAAGCACGACCCTGTCGCGGCGCAGGCAGAGTAGAAGAAGGTGCAGTGTGCCGGCGAAGTCCGCAGTGAGACCCGCGCGCACCCCGGCAGCGTCGCGGGGGCCGGTCACGGACGCGGTGGTCATGTCCGCTCCTTCACCCTGCCGGCTGACGGCTCGTCCGGGGCGCCACCCACCCGATAGTGCCGCAGGAACAACTCCTCCAACGTGGGCGGCGTGCTGACCAGGCTTCGGACGCCCGTGTCCCCGAGCACCCGGATCAGCTGGCCGAGGCCTCCGCTGTCGACCTGACAATGCAGCGTGCTGCCGTTGATCACGATATCCGCGACGCCGGGGATGTGGTGCAGGTCGCCCGGGTCGCCGAGCAGTTCGGCGGTGATCGAAGTGCGGCTGAGGTGACGCATCGAGTCGACGGCGCCGCTGTCGACTGTCTTGCCTTCACGGATGATCGTCACCCGATGGCAGAGCGCCTCGACCTCGGAGAGGATGTGGCTCGACAACAGGATGGTGGCGCCGCGGTCGACCGCTTCGCGGGCGCACTCGCGGAAGACTTGCTCCATCAATGGATCCAGACCGGAGGTGGGTTCGTCGAGGAGCAGAACCCTGGCGTGCGACGAGAGGGCCGACACCAGAGCTACCTTCTGCCGGTTACCTTTGGAGTAGCTCCGCGCCTTCTTGCGCGGATCCAGATCGAACCGATCGATGAGTTCTCCGCGGCGTTGTTCGTCGAGTCCGCCGCGCAATCGTGCCAGCAGGTCGATCGTTTCGCCACCGGACAAGGACGGCCACAGTGTGACATCGCCGGGCACGTAGGCCACTTCACGGTGAAGCGCGACTGCATCGGACCACGGATCGCGACCGAGCATCCTGGCCAGACCCGACGTGGCACGCAGGATCCCGAGCAGTACACGAATGGTGGTGGATTTTCCGGAACCGTTCGGCCCGAGGAAACCGTGGATCTCGCCGGCGTCGACGGTGAGATCCAACCCGTCCAGTGCGTGAACGTGACCGAAGTATTTGTGAAGACTGTGCACTTCTATGACGTGGTGCATGTCAGCTCCTGTCCTGCTCAACTGTCGCTGATCCACCGGCCGGTGTACTAGGGCCTTTCGTCCGCGTTCTTTCGTTGCCGCAACCACGCGCAACCGGTCGGGCGAGGTGGTGACCAATGACCCTGACGCGCCGATGGAGCCAGGACCCACACTGAGACTTCGGGGACACGGACCGGGAGGAATTTCCTGTGCGAACCGGCAGAGTGGCTGTTCTCGTCTTGGGCTGTCTGAGCGCCCTGACCGGGTTCGCGCTGCTCACTGCCGCGGTGTTTCTGGGGTGGGCCTACTTCATGCAACGCGACGGTGGGCACTTCACCTCGCCGCGTGAGCACTTCGAGACGAGTGAAAGTGCCCTGGTATCGGAGAAGGTCGATCTCTTCGAGGGCGCCGACTTGCCGGAAGGGTTCAGCACCGAGGACCTCGGCCGGGTACTGCTGCGAGCCACCGCGACCGATCCCAGCCAGGAGATCTTCATCGGGATCGGCCCTCGTGACGAGGTCGACAAGTACTTCACCGACGTTGCTCGCACCGAGGTGACAGACGTGCACTTCGATCCGTTCCGACCGACCTATCGGCAGATTCCTGGAACCCGGCCCGCGGAAGCACCAGGGGCGCAGTCGTTCTGGTCGACCTCTTCAGCGGGTCCCGGCACACAAGAAGTGCGCTGGGAGCTGCAGCAGGGTGCCTGGACGGCTGTCGTGATGAATGCCGACGCCGCCCCCGGGGTGTCTGCCGACATTCAGGCCGGGGCACGCCTCGCTTTCCTCGGACCGCTCGCTCTGAGTGTCCTGATCGGCGCAGTCGTCTTTCTGATCATCGGAATCCCGTTGATCGTGGCAGGAGCGATCGGTCTGGGTCGGCACGGTCCGCCGCAACCGCATCCCGTCGGACCGGACGCAGCCGACGACACGTTCGCCGGCGACGTCACCCACCCCCAGGTTCCATGGACCGTCTATCCCACTCGTCTCGTGGGTGAACTCGACGAGCCACTGTCGCGATGGCTGTGGCTGGTGAAGTGGTTACTGGCGATCCCGCACTACTTCGTGCTCTTCTTCCTCGGGGTCGCGTTCGTCGTCACCACCCTGGTGTCCGGATTCGTGATCCTGTTCACGGCGCGGTATCCGCGGGCCCTCTTCGACTTCGGCGTCGGCGTTCTCCGGTGGTGGTGGCGCGTGCAGTTCTATACCTACTCGGCCCTGGCGACGGACCGCTACCCACCCTTCACCCTGAAACGTACCGACTATCCGGCGGACTTCGACGTCGATTATCCCGTGCGGCTGTCCCGCGGACTGGTGCTCGTGAAGTGGTGGCTGTTGGCGATCCCGCACTACCTGATCCTGTCGCTACTCGCGGGAGGGTGGTTCGGGAGCTGGCGTGCCGGAGCGTTCGCCACCGACGGTGCGCACTACGGGCAGACGTGGCTCTTCGGTTCTCTGCTCGGTCTCGTGGTGACCTTCTCGGCAATTGCGCTTCTCTTCACCGGACGGTATCCACACGGTCTTTTCGACTTCGTGATGGGCATCAACCGCTGGGCGTTTCGCGTCGCGGCCTACGCGACCCTGATGCGGGACGAGTACCCACCGTTCCGCCTCGATCAGGGACCGTTCGAGCCAGAGGAGCCCAGGCCTGACTCGAGCGGTGACGATTCCGGTGCCGACACCTCTCCGGAAAGGCCGTGCCCATGAAAGTACTGGTGGCGTACGCGACAGCGAAGGGCTCGACCCGCGGGATAGCCGAGAGACTCGGGTCGTGTATCGAAGGTTTCGGGCAGGAAGTCGATGTGCGGGCGGCCGCGGATGTGTCACACGTGCACTCCTACGACGTGATCGTTCTCGGAAGCGCGATCCATGACGGGCAGTGGCTCGCCGACGCCTCCGAGGCGGTCGAGCGCCTGCGGTCGCAATTCGAGGGGAAGCGAGTATGGGCGTTCTCGGTGTCGTCGGTGGGCGTCACCAGCACCACCCTGTCCAAGCGGCTGGCGCGTCTTCTGCGTCGCATGACACCGGAGCCTCGAGCGGTGCAGTTGCTGCGGGATGCGGCCGACGTGCGCGACCACCGATTCTTCGCCGGGGCGATCGCCCCGGGTGATTGGCCAGGATTCGGGCGAGTCGTCTTCACGCTCATGGGCGGGCACTACGGCGACGCCCGGGACTGGTCGGACGTGTGCGCGTGGGCAGGCACCATCGCCGCCGAATCGACCCGGGACACGGAAAGACGGACCTAGATCCAGTGGTCGGCGCCGCGGAGGCATTGCTCTCGCGGTGCCGGGCCGGTGGAGGTGAGATCGGAGGAGCATCGATGAGTCCAGTGAAGAGGCGTGTGACGTGGGCGAGTCTGACAACGCCGCAGCGCGCCGCGCTGGCCGTGGCGGCGGCGGTGCAATTAGGGCTGGCCGTGGCGGCCTGGGCAGATCTGGCGAAGCGTGATCCCCGCGAGATCAGGGGGAGCCGAACGATGTGGGCTGCCGTGATTGCGGTGAACTTCATCGGACCCATTGCGTATTTCCGGTGGGCTCGCCGCACCCCGGAGGAGGCACGATGAAGGGCCGGAAACCGTTCAGGGTGAACCGATTCCCTCGCTCTGCTTGACCTCGCGGCGGAGCGCATCGAGCTGCGGCGCCGTTCCGAGTGCAATGACAATGGTGCCCGGGTCCAGACGTCGCTCCAGCGGGGGATTGGCAATGAACTGCCCCGTCGGTGACCGCAACGCCATCAACAGCGAGCCGGTGGCCGCCGCGAGGTCCGCTTCCGCCAGCGTCCGCCCGGCCAGCGGCGAACCAGCCGAGACCTCGACCTCCTCGATCCGGTAGTCCAGTGTCTCGTCGTGCATCACGACGTCCAGGAACTCGGCGACGTGTGGCTGGAGCGCGAAGGCACCCATCCGGCGCCCCCCGATGAGCTGAGGGTTGACGACTCGGTTTGCTCCCGCCCGAATCAGCTTGGATGTCGAACCGTCGTTGCGGGCTCGGGCGATGATGATCAGGTCCGGCCGCAACGCGCGGCTCGAGAGGGTGACGTAGACATTGTCCGCGTCGGTGTCGAGCGCCGTGATCAGAGCGTGGGCACGGCCGATTCCCGCCGCTTCGAGAACCTGGTCGTCAGTGACATCCCCGACTACTGTCGGGACGTCGAGGTCGGCGAGGCGCTCCGGATCTCGATCGACGACGACGACCGGCATCCCGAGCGTGGCCAGGTACTGCGCTCCGGCCCGTCCGACCCGGCCGAAACCACAGATGATCGCGTGCCCGGTCATCCGGCTGATGTGTCTGTCCATTCGCCGACGCTCCATGTGCTGACGTAGATGTCCCTCGATGAGTGCTTCGAGGATTACCCCGAAGGTGTACAGGGCCGTACCGGCACCCGCAAGTATGAGCAGGATCGTGAAGATCTGGCCCACTGCACCGAGTGGGTGGACCTCACGAAACCCGACCGTGCTGATCGTCGTCACGGTTTGGTACAGCGCATCCAGAATGCCGAAGCCCAGGACGACATACCCGACCGTGCCTGCAACGACGACGAACCCGAAGGCCCCCAGTGCGCGGCCGATCCTCAGGAGGGGACTCATCACGGTCCTCCCTGCCTGCCCGTCGTGGGGTGCCACGGTCACTTGCCTGCGTACCGAAGGCGGCGGTGCGGACCGGCAAAGATGACCGGGCACGTCGCGTGCATGAGGACGCCCGTGGCCGTGCGGCCGAGGATTCCGCGCGGTGCAGCGGGGACACCGCGTCCGACGATCAGCAACTCGGCCGACGACGAGTAGCGGACCAACACTTCATCCGCCGGCGCCTCCGTGGTGATCGGATCCACGACGACCTCGGGGAAGCGGCCCCTCTCCGGCGCCAACCATGCATCGAGACGATCTCGCGCCTCGTCCGAACCTGCGGTGGGGTCCGGTATCGACGAATTCGGTCCGGTCGCGACGGAGTGCACAGCGCGCAGCACGGTCCCGCTCAGTTGTGCGTGCCGAAATGCATAGTGCAGGACGTCCGGTTCGCCGTCCGACCGTACTCCTGTCACAATCGACCCTCCGGTGCGGCGAAACCCAGGCCTGACCACCGCAACTGGACAGGCGGAGCGTGCGATCAGCGCCGCGGTCGTCACGAGCGACGCGGGTGCGGAGGACGAGTCGCTCCTGGCGCCGAGCACCAGCAGTTCGGCCGCGTCCGCGGCCTCGAGGAGTGTTGTGAAGGACGTTCCCGCCCGCATCTCCATTCTGATTTCGGTGGTCCCGGGCCGCGTGGGTCCGGAGGCGGCGACGTGGCGGGCGACTTCTGCGGCCTCGGTGAGGTGCATGTGCGCGTCCTGGGCTCGCTGTCGCTCGTGCTCCCCGTGGTGTGCCTCGCCCCGTCGCCCACCTTCGGAGGGATCGTGCACGAAGAGCATCCGCAACGGAACACGATGAAGGGCAGCAACTTCCGTCGCCCACGCGGCGGCGTTCAGCGCACCGCGCGAACCGTCGATCCCGACAACGATGTGACGAGGATGATGGGCGGCGTCACTCATTCCATTTTCCGTTTCTCTGGATCGGCTCGGGGCGAAAGCGTGGTCTGGGCAATCTGAGACTGGATCGGCATCGTCACGATCCGCAGCCGAGTCGGAAATGAACACCTCGCTCGTACTGAGTCACGACACGCATGGAGAGGGCAAGGAGAAGCCCGCGTGAAACGACTACGGCGAGAATGATCACGGCAGGCATGACGGCTCCGACGTCGACGAAGGGGTACGTCTACATCGAAGGCGGCTGGGCGGCATGGCAGTAGGGCCGACGGTCACTAGTTGGGGCATTTCGTCAAGGGTGGTGGTTCGCGGAGAGAGGCACTTCGGCCCTGTTCCAGCCCGGATCGACACCGCAAGGATCGATCTGGGGCACGGAATACACACGCGTCCGGACACTGGGAAGCAGGGTGACATGAGCGCGACCACAGCGACGCCGGCGGAGCGGCCGGAGCAAGTCTTTCAAGACCGACGGGAGGCCGGACGGGTCCTGGCAGGACTCCTCGAGGGCTTTCGCGGCAACCCCAAGGTCACCGTGCTCGGGCTGGCGCGGGGAGGCATCCCCGTGGCGTGGGAGGTGGCAGCCTCGTTGGGTGCCCCCCTCGACGCCTTCGTCGTGCGTAAGCTCGGTGTGCCGGGCCACGCGGAGTTCGCGATGGGCGCACTGGCCAGCGGCGGAACCGTGGTGGTCAACGACGACTTGATACGAGACCTGCGAATCTCGCCGGAACAGATCCGCCGGGAGCTCGATCGCGAGGGCCGGGAACTGCTGCGACGGGAAGCCGTCTACCGAGAGAACCGACCGCCTCCCGACGTCGCCGACAAGATCGTCATCCTCGTCGACGACGGCCTCGCTACCGGCGCGAGTATGTTCGCTGCCGTCGACTCACTGCGCCGACAGGAACCTGCCCAGATCGTGGTGGCGGTGCCCGCCGCACCGGAGTCCACCTGCCGCGACCTCGGCGCCATGGTCGACGACGTGGTGTGCGCAACGATGCCGTTTCCCTTCCACGCAGTCGGCGAGTCGTTCTGGAACTTCGCACAGGTCACCGACAGCGAGGTCCTGACGCTTCTGCGCACGCCCACTTCCGCTGGGACAGCTCGTGATGCGAAGGCGCTCGAATTCGGTTCGGCAGCAACAGCTGTACGGATTGCGGCGCTCGATGCCCCGGACGGTGTCCCCTCGCTCAACGTGCTTCTCGATCTGGTGGGTGACGCCCGGATCGTGGTGATCGGCGAAAGCTCGCACGGCACTCACGAGTTCTATGCGGCGCGCGCGGAAATCACCAAACGGCTCGTCGAGGACAAGGGATTCTCGGCGATTGCTGCGGAGGCCGACTGGCCGGACGCCTACCGCGTCAACCGCTACGTGCGCGGTGGTGGTCACGACACGACCGCCGAAGAAGCTCTCCGTGGGTTCGAGCGGTTCCCGTCCTGGATGTGGCGGAATGCCCCGGTACTGGACTTCGTCGGATGGTTGAAGGAACACAACGACCGCTCGAGGGCGCAAGGACGAACCCTCACGGGGTTCTACGGTCTCGATCTGTACAGCCTGCACAGATCGATGCGTGAGGTCCTGGAATACCTCGATCGGGTGGACCCCGCGGCTGCTCGTCGTGCGCGTGACCGCTACTCCTGCTTCGATCACCTCAGTGGCGACGACGGCCAATCATATGGCTACGCAGCGGCATTCGGTGCAGGGGAGTCGTGCGAGCAGCAGGTTGTCGAACAACTCGTCGAGCTGCAACGCCATTCCCTGGAGTATGTTCGGCGCGACGGAATGGCCGCCGAGGACGAGCAGTTCTACGCCGAACGCAACGCGGTGAGTGTGTGCGATGCCGAGGGCTACTACCGAACGATGTTCAGTGGCCGCGTGTCCTCGTGGAACCTACGGGATCGTCATATGGTTCAGACACTGGCAGCCCTCGTCTCGCACCTCGACCGACACTCGGGTAGAGCATCTCGGATAGTGGTGTGGGCACACAACTCGCACGCCGGCGACGCGCGCGCAACCGAGGCCGGAACCCACGGCGAAGTGACTGTGGGGCAACTGGTGCGGGAAGCGTATCCCGACGCCTGTCGGCTGATCGGGTTCACCACGTTCGAGGGTTCGGTCACCGCGGCGAGTCAGTGGGGTGGACCGGCCGAACGCAAGGAAGTGCGCCCGGCGTTGCCCGGTAGCGTCGAGGAACTCTTCCACGAACTCGGAGAGCCGTCCTTCCTCGTGCGCACAGACGAGGGGAACGCTGCCGCGAGGACACTGCGGGCTGCGAGACTGCAGCGGGCGATAGGGGTGATCTACCGACCCGAGACCGAGCGGCAGAGTCATTACTTCCACACCCGGATCTCGGATCAGTTCGATGCGGTAATCCATATCGACACGACCAGGGCGGTCGAGCCCCTCGAACGCACAAGTCTCTGGGTTGAAGGCGAAACACCGGAGACCTATCCCTCGGCGTTCTAGCAACCGGTCCCGGTCGTCCATGTGTAGGCCGTGCGGTGCGAACGGGGCGAGCCCGTGAGCTGGTCTGTCAGGCAGGGCATCCGAGGAGTTCGAGTTCCTCTGCGACAACGAGGTCGACTTCCTCATCGGTCAAGCCGCCGAGAAGGTGCAACAGCAGCATCGATCCCATCTCCCTCAGCCGAGCCGGGCGCCTCACGTATCTCCTGGTCGGGGTGGGTCGTGGGGTGTCTTCCCGTGTCTATGTTCCATCGAACCCGGTGTACGCGGGCCGGCCGAGAGGACTTGGTCCTTTACCGAGGGGCCACTAGGCATCGACTTGTGGCACCCGCGCCACGCGATCCGACCGGAGACGTCCTCGGCCGCGAGATGACATTCGGCCCTGTCTTCCGGGCCGCGGTCCGGCGACGCTGAGAGGGCACCGAGAAAACGAACAAGGGGTCGCGGCGTGCACCCGATCAGCTCTGGGTCGTGGGCGACCACGCTCGGACGAGCAACGGGAGCGGACGTGATCACTCGACTGCGATTCTCGCCCCGGAATCTGTCCCGTTCGGCACGATCGGGCCCACCACCCGACCCCGGCCCGCCGCCGGCCCCGTCGGCGGGTTCGTGGTGGCCGATGCTCGCCTTCTTCGGGATGCTGCTTGCGGTGGTCTTGGTGGCCTCGCTGGCAGGCTCGGGCGGCCAGACACTGTCATACAGCGATTTCCTGGGCAGGGTCGACTCCGGATCGGTCAAGACGGTGACCATCGACGGCGACGGCGGTGTCGACGGAACGCTCACCGACGACACATCCTTCGTGACCCAACTCCCGACGGCCCTGAATGTGACCGGTCTCGACCAGCGCCTGCAGGCCAAGAACATCCAGATCACCGCAAAGAAGGCGACCGGCAACGGGTGGGGGGCCCTGCTGGGTGGCCTGCTTCCGCTCGTGCTTCTCGGCGCACTGTTCTTCTGGGTCACCCGGCGGGCGCAGCACGCGTTCAGCGGAGGAGTCGGTGGTGCCGGCGCATTCGGCCGCTCCAAGGCGCGAGTGATCGAGGCGAAACGCCCAACCACCCGTTTCGCCGACGTCGCCGGCTACGAAGGGGTCAAGCAGGAAGTCAGCGAGGTCGTCGACTTCCTCCGCGATCCCGCGAAGTATGCCGCGGCCGGAGCGCAGGGGCCCAGGGGAGTCCTCATGATCGGACCGCCCGGAACGGGTAAGACGTTGATGGCGCGCGCGGTCGCCGGGGAGGCGAGCGTCCGGTTCCTCTCGGTCACCGGGTCCGAATTCGTCGAGATGTTCGTCGGTGTCGGCGCGTCCCGCGTCCGCGACTTATTTGCGCAGGCCCGCAAGAGTCCGCCCTCAATCGTGTTCATCGATGAAATCGACGCCATCGGCAGCCGGCGCGGCAGGGCCGGTTTCGGCGGGAACGAGGAACGCGAACAGACCCTCAACCAATTACTTGCAGAAATGGACGGTTTCGACCAGAGCGTGGGAATCGTGGTTCTCGCCGCCACCAACCGGCCGGAATCGCTGGATCCGGCGCTCCTGCGGCCCGGCCGGTTCGACCGCCGGGTGACGATTCCACTCCCCAATCAGACGGAACGGGCAGCAATCCTCGCAGTTCACGTCCGAGGCAAGCATCTCGGTCCGGACGTCGATCTCACCATCGTCGCCCGGGGCACCCCCGGATTCTCCGGCGCCGACCTGGCGAACGTCGTGAACGAGGCCGCGATCAACGCCGTACGTGGAGACCGGACTGTCATTTCCGCGCAGGATCTGGCCACCGCACGCGACCGGGTCCTGCTCGGGCGGCGCGACACCACGAACGCGCTGCTACCGGAGGAACGCCATTCGGTGGCAGTCCACGAATCCGGTCATGCACTTCTCGCCGCGCTGTGCCCGCACGCGGATCCGGTGGCGAAGGTGACGATCCTGCCCGCCGGAATGGCGCTGGGCGCCACCGAACAGCTCCCCGAGGTCGAACGGCATCTCTACAGCGAGAGCTACCTCGCCGATCTGCTCGCCGTGCGGGTGGCGGGGCGGGCCGCGGAACTCGTCGTGTTCGGTGAGGGCTCCACCGGCGCCGCGAACGACCTGATCGGCGCGACCGCCGTGGCTACACGGATGGTGCGTGAGTTCGGCCTGTCGAAAGCCTTGGGCCCGGTCGGATATGCGTCGGAGAGCTCCGAGTACCTGCATGCCGACCCCCCGGCCACCGCGCTGACCAGGCCCTACTCCGAGCAGACCCAGCGCGTCGTGGACAAAGAGGTGGCGGCGCTGCTCAGGGCGGCGGAAGCCCGGGCGACCGATCTTCTCGTCCGCCATCGCACCGCCCTGGATCGCCTCACTGCGCTGCTGGAGGAAAGGGAAACCGTGGACGGCTCCGTCGTCCTGGATACCCTCCGTGAGGAGTCCTACCCTGGCGACGCCCGCGCCGGGCGCAGCCCGGACGAACGACATCTCGGTGTCTTCTGACGGCGAAGTGGCCGCCGGGGACCTTCGGCCCTCGCGCCGCCCCGCAGGCAGCGTCGATGGTAGACGTATGGCATACGAAGTCGAACGGAACCCCGCGGTGAACCGGGGTCAGGGGCGAGGCGGCGAGGCCGTCGCGCGTGAGGACGAGACGACGACAGCTTCCAATCCTGGTGCAGAGCACTCCATCCGTGACGCCGAACCACGACCGGTGCCCTTGCGGGTTGCGGCGCCGAGATTGTTCCGGTGTGCCGCGCGTACGGCGAACCTCCTCGCCCGCCGCCGTCTTCACCAACCGAAACGGCACAGGGGCCTTAGAATGACCTTCGCTGACGGCACCACCGGAGTCGTCTACCGCGAAACCGTCATGTGCGGTGAGTCTCCACCCGATCCGGCGGTCCTCGTCGTCTCCTTCCGACTGCGCGGTGTCCACGGCTGGGGTCACCCGCTGTTCAGGGCCGAAAGCCTGCTCAACACAGCATTGTTCGCGGGGTTCCCCGGATTCGTGTCGAAGCTGTGGCTCACCGCGGACGAAGAGGACCGGTACCGCGGTTTCTACCAGTGGGACGGCGCTCGCTCCGCCGAGGAGTACGTCCGGGTGTTGTGGTGGCCTCTCGCGCTGGTTAGCCATCGGTCCTCGATCCGATACTGCATCTTGCCCGGTCGTCTTCGCGACGACGTTCTCGAACGCGCCGAGTCAGGAGAGGGCACCGCACAGCCTGACACGGCGTGGTGGCGGCTCGTCCGGACGGAGACGAAACCGAGATGACCGCGCCGGACGGGCAGCCTCTCGACGTGCTCGTCGTCGGCGCAGGCCCGACCGGACTCGCCGCGGCGCTGATCGCTCACGATCACGGCGCACACGTGCGCATCGTCGACCGCAGACCCGACGCACCCCGATTCTCGCGGGCTTTCCTCGTCCAGTCCCGGACCCTCGAAGTACTGCGGCCGCACGGTGTGACAGATGAACTCCTCGCGCTCGGAGACTCCAACCCGCAGGTGCACCTCCACCTGCGTCGGCGCTGTGTGCCCGTCCACGTGGGTGAAATACGGCTGCCGGACACCGCATTCCCGAATTTCCTGCTCGTGCGGCAAGCCGACGTGGAAGCCGTTCTGCGACGAGCACTCCGCGGCCGTGGCGTCGAGGTGGAGTGGGAGACGCAGTACGAGTCCTTCCGGGCAGTCGACGGAGTCGTCTGCGATGTGACGCATCACGGCATCCGCCGACAAGTCGCGGCCCGGTTCCTCGTCGGGTGTGACGGCAGCACCAGCACGGTGCGCGCGACGGCCGGCATCTCCTGGGACGGGTCGGTGTACCCGCACGAGATTCTCCTCGCCGACGTCGAACTCGACGGTGAGGTCCAGACCGGCGTCGCACACGTCGCGGTCCACCGTGAGGGGCTGCTGTTCCTGCTGCCGCTGGGCGAAACCGCTCGCTGGCGGGTGCTCACCGCCCAACCCCCGAACTGCGCGGAGGCCCCGACCGACCGACACCACCTGCAGAAGATCCTCGACAGGGCTGACGTGCATGCCCGCATCACCCGGATCGCCTGGTCGGAGCGGGTACCGGTCCAGCACCGCGTCGCGTCCCGGTATCGATGCGGGCCGGTCTTTCTCGCAGGGGACGCCGCTCATGCCTTCTCCCCGGCGGGCGGCCAGGGCATGAACACAGGTATCCAGGACTCTGCCGACCTAGGGTGGAAACTCGCGTTCGCGGCACACCTCCGGCCCGGTGGCGACGCCACCCTGTTGCGGTCGTATGCGGAGGACCGTCGGCCCGCCGCCCACCAGGTGCTGCTGCTGACCCACATGCTGTTCTGGGCCGAGGCCGGCCGCGGTCGGGTGCCGTCGCTTCTACGCGGCGCCTTCTCCTCCGCAGGGGCACCGCTGGTCCCGGTGCTGTTGCGGCGGCGTCGGCTCGTCGCGCACGCGGTGCGAGTGCTCGCCCAGCTTCGCCGGCACTATCGGCGCGGTCCACTGTCGGTCGAGGGCTCCGGCGATTCCGGCGTCGCCGCCCCGGCCGGTGAGCGGATCCCGGACGAGGAGGTGACCGTCGACGGCGGCCGGCAACGTCTGCACGACCTGATCGCGACGCCGGCAGTACAGGTGCTCCTACATCGGGACACGCAGTGGGGAATGCCGCCGGCGCCTGACGGACGGCTACAGGTCCACCGAATTCGCAGCTGGTCGGGTACCGGCATCGTGATCGTTAGACCAGACGGATACGTCGGGTTTCGGAGCGGCTCCGACACTCAGGGGGCCGCCGAGTGGCTGGAACTGATCGGAGCGTCTCCGGCACGCTCGACGTGACGTTGCGGCATCTCCGTTCGGCGCCGGCTGAGGACCGCGATTGGCGACCAATGGCCCTGGAATGCCTGGGTCGGACGGAAGTAGGTTCGGAACAGGCCTGAGAATGTTCCGGCCCGAGGAGGTTCTGATGGGATTCGCCGATCGCGCTGATGCGGGACGACGCCTGGCCAGACGCCTGCGCGAGTTTCGAGGACGAGACGTCGTGGTGCTGGGGTTACCCCGAGGGGGAGTGCCGGTCGCATTCGAGGTCGCGAAGGCATTGCACGCCCCTCTCGACGTGATCGTGGTCCGCAAGCTCGGTGTCCCGTTCCAGCCCGAACTGGCCTTCGGCGCGATCGGCGAAGGCGGCGTACGGGTGGTCAACACCGAAGTCGTCAGTCGGGTCGGTCTGACCGTCACCGATATCGCCGCCGTCGAACGCACCCAGTTGGCGGAACTTCGTCACCGCGCTGAACGAGTGCGGGAGAAGTTCGGCCGGATCCCGCTGGGGGGACGGATTGCGTTGATCGTCGACGACGGCGTGGCGACCGGTGCGACCGCGCGGGCCGCGTGCCAGGTCGCGCGCGCACAGGGTGCCGCGCGGGTCGTCGTCGCAGTCCCGATAGGGTCGCCGCGCCGGATCGACGACCTCGCCGAGGACGCCGACGAGGTCGTGTGCATGCAGACCCCGAAAGGATTCTCCGCAGTCGGACAGGGATACTACGAGTTTTCCCAGACCACCGACGAAGACGTGACCGAACTATTGCAGCGTGCACGCAGCGGCTTCGGAGAACCCGCCGCCACGGCACCGGACACCGGTGACGATCCGCCGATTCGCGACGACGACATCGAGGTCGACGTGGGCCGGGTCCGGCTTGCCGGGCACCTCGTCGTCCCGGAAGACGCCATCGGGATAGTCGTGTTCGCCCACGGCAGCGGCAGCAGCCGCCACAGCCCTCGCAACCGCTACGTCGCCCAGATCCTGAACCGGGCCGGACTTGCCACCCTCCTGTTCGACCTACTCACCGCCGCAGAAGAAGGCGACCGCACGCTGGTATTCGACATCGACCTCCTCGCCGAGCGGCTCGTCGCGGCCACCCGGTGGCTCGGGACACGATCGGACACCGTCGGTCTGCCGATCGGATACTTCGGGGCCAGCACGGGCGCCGCAGCAGCACTGCGCGCGGGCACCGACTCCCACGTCGATATCAAGGCGATCGTCTCCCGCGGTGGCCGAGCCGACCTCGCCGGTGAGCGTCTGACCGAGGTCCGAACCCCCACACTGTTGATCGTCGGCTCCCGCGATGAAACCGTCCTCGACCTCAATCGCCGCGCGCAGGCCGTGATCCCGGGCACGTGCCGGATCGAGATCGTGCCCGGTGCCACCCACCTGTTCGAAGAACCCGGCACCCTCGAACGGGCTGCAGTACTGGCCCGCGAATGGTTCACCACACACCTCCCGTCCACGCTGTCACCCCCTGCGCCGCAGTACGCAACGATAGAACCCGAATGCCCCCCTGGACCTCCCTCGAAGGCCACATGATCCGCGTCGAGGAACACCTCGACAAGGGCCGCTACACCCTGCGCGCCGAACTCCCCGGAGTCGACCCCGCCACAGACGTCGACATCAGCGTCCACGACGGACACATGACGATCAAAGCCGAACGCACCGAACAACACAAGGAAGGCGTGCACCCCGACCTTCCCGGCAATTCCGCACGAAGGAACCGCAGCCCGCGGCATCCGAAAAGGGCAGTCTCTGAACGTAATTGCTCGTCTCGCCGCAGGCTCCGAACATCGGCCGTGCTCAGCTCTCCGGCAAGCCGGGTTGCGGTGCATCCGCGTGTGGTGTCCGGATCAGCGATTGACGCAGACGGGACCACTGATGGGTCCAGCCCTGCAGGGGCGCCAGTGCCTGCTCGATTAGTTCGATCTGATGGTCGAAAGCCGACAGTTCTGCCTGCAATGCCTGCACTGTCAACCGCTGGGCGTGTAGTTCCTCGACCAGGACGTCGAACTCCGCGACCAACGGTGGGGCCAGCTCGACCAACTGCTGAAGCGACTCCAGCATCCGGGTCACCGGCACCGCGACGGGCTCAGGTATTGCGCTGACCGCCTCGCCTCCCATTGTTCCCATGAGGCGGGTCACGGCGCGTGTTCCCTCCAGCAATTCGTCCATCGCGGAGTGAAGCAAGCTGTATCGGTGCGTCTCTGCCTGTCCGGTCATCGGCACCACCTTCCTCCAGAATCCTTGTGACCCTCCAGTTTCGCCCCGGGTCGTGGCGCGCTGGTCCCGTGCTTCGCCTGCCAGGTCGTCCGACCACTGCCGTCGGGCCGCGCCGACACCGACAGGCCTACGTCGCGGAACTCGGGAGCACTGAACGGACGATGAGTAGGGGACACGTCACCGTGTGTAGCAGGGCTCTGCTGGTCGAGCCCAGCAGCAGGCTCGCGAATCCACCTCGACCACGGCTCCCGACCACCAGGAGTTGCGCCCGCTCGGCCTGCTCGCGCAGATTCCGAACAGGTTGGTCCATGACCACGACCGGCCGAACCTGCACGTCGGGGAAGTCCTCGGCGCGACCGGCCAGGCTCTCGGACAGGAGCGCCCCCTCGCGGCTTTCGACCTGCGTCCAGTCGACGTCACTGGGGAACGGGGCGTGCAGCTCGACATCCGACCAGGCGTGTACCGCAACAAGTTCGACCTGACGCAATGCGGCCTCTTCGAACGCCGCCGAGATCGCCGGCTCGCTGTCCGCCGAGCCGTCGACACCGACCACGACGGGCCCTGCGACGTCATTGATCTCGGTGTGCGGCAGGTCTCGCACGACAGCGACGGGCGCGTGCGCATGAGTCACGACCGCCGCACTGACCGATCCCAGCACGGTACGGTCGATGATTCCGTGTCGGTTCGCGCCGACAACCACCATCAGTGCAGACTTCGACCGCTCGACCAGCTCACCGGAGGGAGCGCCCATGCAGAACGCCGTGTCGATCTCGAGGGTGTGCCCCGGTACGGCCCGGGTGGCCACCTCCTCGGCCCGGACGAGCCGCGCCTTGCACTCGAGTTCCTCCTCCTCGAAAAAGCTGGCAGGCACCCCGACCGGCATACCGTGGGCGCCGGGGACGAACATGGTGGTGACCAAGGTCAGCGGAGCATTCCGCAATGCGGCTTCGCGCGCCGCCCACGACACGGCCTGGAGGGACGACTCCGATCCGTCTACTCCGGCGACGATCGGGCGGCGGGTGGTCATGATGTCTCCTCGGGATTACGCGGATCATCGAGTCCCCACCATCGTTGCCGCTGCCGTGATGGCGCCGTAGAGGAGAAGGTCATCACATTCCGTACCGTTCCAGAACTTTGCGCATATCCGCGACGGCCTTCTGGCGGTTCACCGGATCCGGGATCTGGGCAAGTTGACGCTTGAGGCTCACCGCGAAGTCGGCGTAGTCGTTCTGCCAGTCGCGCCCGATCAGTTGCGCAGCATCTGTGCGGGCGGTGCCGATCAGCTTCGCGGGGGTGCCGCACTGCAGTTGGTAGCTTTCCCCGATGTTCGGGGTGACGATCGAAAGGGAAGGGTCGTCTTCCGACGCCAGTTCGGTCAGCGCCGAGATTGCCCCCGGTTCACCGTGGGTCAGGAACAGGCTGCCCGAGATAGGCTTCCGCTCCTTGATCCAGTCCAGCAGTTCGGCCTGATCTGCGTGGGCGGAATAGCTGTCGAGCCGCCGAATATGCGCTCGCACATTGACGTCGGTGCCCGAAATTTTCACTTGCCGTGCGCCTTCGAGGATGACGCGTCCCAGCGAGCCTTGGGCCTGGAATCCGACGAACAAGATCGTCGAATCCCGGCGATGCAGATTGTGTGCGAGGTGATGGCGGATGCGTCCCGCCTCGCACATCCCCGAAGCCGCAATGATGATGACCCCCGACATGCTGTTGATCCGCATCGAGGCGGAAGCATCATCGACATAGTGGATCGAGGGATGGTGGAAGATGTCCTTGCCCCCGAGATCCTCGAGCTCGCCTGCATGCCTGGCGAATACGCTGGTCGCGCGGTTGGCCAGCGGAGAGTCGACGAAGACCGGAACGTTGGGGATGCGGTTCGCGTCGGCGAGATACGCAATGTCGAGCAGCAGTTCCTGCGTTCGTTCCAACGCGAAGGCAGGGATCACGAGATTTCCACCACGCGAAATGGCCTTGTTGATCTCCTCTTCCAGCAGGTCACGCCGCTGGTCGATGCTCAGTCGCACCCGGGTTCGGCTGCCGTACGTCGATTCACAGACGACGAAGTCCAACCCCGATGGACCCTCCGGATCGGCGTGAAACGCCTTGTACTGAGGACCGAGATCACCGGAACAGAGCAGGCGCACGCCCCCGGCGTCGACCTCCGCCGATGTTGCGCCCAGAATATGACCGGCATTCCACAGCCGCGCTCGAAAGCCTGTAGCGGGCTCGAACCATTCCTCCAACGGCACAGGACGGGTCTGCCGCCACGCCGTGAGCCCATCGTGTTCGGTGTAGAGCGGGGTAATTGTCGCCTCTCCGGCACGATCGCGTCGTCGGTTTCGGTGTTGCGCCTCGAACTCCTGGATACGCCCGGCGTCGGCGAGCATGTATTGCAGCAGGTCGGATGTTTGGTCGGTGCAGAAGATCGGCCCTTCGAAGCCTTGCGCCACCAACTTGGGTAACAGGCCGCAATGATCGATATGCGCATGGGTGAGAACGACTGCATCAATCGTGTCCGGCGCGAAGGTGAAGGCACCGTAGTTCAAGGTCTCGAGGGTGCGCGATCCCTGAAACAGGCCGCAGTCCACCAGGATGCGCGTGCCCTCCGACTCGATCTCCATGCATGAGCCGGTCACTGTCTTCGCAGCACCGTGAAAAGTGAGGTTCACGTGATTCGCCATGCGAGGCTCCTCGTATTTGATCTGGCTTCCGGCCGAAGCGCGCGGGTGTCGAACGACACGACGCTGCCCTGCCGAGGCAGCGACGAAATCCAGACTCTGATGCACTCGCTCCCAGCATCCGGGACCGGTGCCCTTGCCTGTATCGCACGGCTCTCACGATTCGAGTGAACATCGGAGGGCAGGCGGGCCGGTAGGGTCTCCCGTCACCTCCAGGCCGCGGGTGAGTTACTCGTAGTAGCGGCGGTGTGGCGTACCAGCAGCCGTCGAGCTCGCGCGAGGTGTCCTGCACCGGCGTTCACTCGAATGCGCGAACCCGACCGCCGTCCCACAATCGTTCGGTGACGTCCTCGAAGCACACGAGCGTGATCGGATCGTCGTGCCTGAGCAGTACCGACCTGCTCACCAGTGCACGAACGACGAACCCGTCCTGATGCGCGAGTTCGATCACCTTCCCGGCGAAGTCGTGCAGGATGGCCACCGCCTCGGCATCGTTCGGCGACGACTGCGGATCGACGAAATCCGCGACCGAACCATCACCGAGCCCGCCCTCGCCGTAACCCAGCATCCGCTCCAGCGCCCCATTCGCATGCGAGATCACACCATGCCTGTCCACCGCGAGAGCGGGCACCGGTAGCCGTCGCAGCAACACGAGGGCGGGAAGTTGCTCGAGGTAGTCCTCCGCGGTCGCCGGATTCCGGCGTCGTCTGTCGTCTCTCGGCTCCGACCGTCGTGGGGTGCCTGAGGCGGCGAGCATCGCGTCGATGCGGGTCTTGATCTCCGCGCTACTGATCGATCGCAGGGGTGGCAGGAGTTGATCGAGCCGGTGTATCGGATGGTTGCTCATATGTTCAGGCCTCCGGGTCGGGGCGGTGCGGTGCGCGAGGCACCACCGCGGGTGGGTCAGATCAGCACCGCGGCGAGCGCGACACAGCCCGACACGAGGACGGCGGCGCTGGCCGCCACACATGTTGATCCGGTGCCCGATGGTCGTCCGATGGTCGCGTCGGCCCTCGGGCGGCGCCGGAAGTTCGGTAATCGGATACTGCTCATCGCCCAGGACGGCATCTTTCAGATCGGCGCGTGGACGGGTGGGGTCGCCGGCCACCGACGGTTATCGGGGATACGGTGCTCCACCACCCTCTGCAAGGATTACGTGCAGGGGTCCCCGCTGCACAGGGCAATAAGTCACTGATTCGGCCCGCCTCTGGATGCGGGTCCACGCCCCGGCACTGCCCGGGTTCGGGGGTACGCCCGGCTGCGCGACCCGGGCGCGGTGTGGGAGTCGCCCTCCTGCCCCGAACTGCGTCCCCGAACGGTCCCCCTGCGATCTCTGCGCCAAGCCGGTCAGCAACGTTGACCGGGTCGGGGGACGATGGTGAGAACCGACTCGATCGGGCGGCGGGGTGTCTGTCGTGGAGGAACCTGCGTGCCAGTCGAACCGATTCGAATCAGGACTTGCGGTACACCCGAGTCCGGCAGCAGGCTGCCAATCATTCTCCGACTTTGCGGCAACTCGGTCATGTGGGTCAGCGGGCATGTTGCGTGTCCGGTGGCCGTGGCTTCGAGCAGTACGGCCGATAGGGCTTCGCCGGTGCGCACCCACGCTCCACGGTCGTCGCCGTCGGTGCTGAGGACGAGCACCGTCGCTTGGTCGGGATGGAGGATGGAACCGCTGTCGGAGCCGATGGGGAATCGGCGCCCGATGTCGACGCGGGCCTGATTGTCCGCGGTGGCCAGTGCCTCTGTCGGGATTCCGTCCTCGGGGAGAGAATGTCCTGCCCACCAGTAGAGTTCGGTTTGGTAGGTGGGGTCGAGCCGCCGGGAGGCGGCGGTGAGTTCGGTGGCGGCCGCAAGCACTGGTCGGGCGCTGTGCGGCAATACCGTCAGGTGAACGCCGTGCCCGCGAACCATGTCCTTCAGCGAGGCCGGTGACAGTGTATTCGGATCGACCGGATCGAACGGGCCCCGATCCGAATAGCGGCGGCGAATCGCGGAAAGCAGATCGAGATCGTGCGACTGCGGGCTTCGGGTGTAATGGTGGAACCGGATCTGGGCGACATGGGACGGGCTCGCCTGGTCGGGTAGTCGGCGTATGTCGGCCAACCAGCCCAGCGCGGTCAATGCGGTGCCCAGATGATGCAGGGCCGCTCCACAGCTGACCACCAGTTGCCGCTCCGACGGGTCCGCCGAGGCGAGTCGGCGGTGGGAATCGGCAGACAAATCGAGCACACCACCGTCATAGCGCCACCGCCACGGTTGGGTGTTGTGTACCGACGGCGCTCGGCAGGCAAGGCCGACGGCGATCCGAATGAGATCGTCATCGGGGACAGTAGGCTGCATTGTCGTCTCCTCGACCGCCTGCCCGAGTTGCTCTGACGGCCCGGGGCATTCCGTCTTCAGTGTTCGCCGGTTGGGAGTTCACGATTAGGGCCGATGGTCATCGAGTGACGACTGTGTTCCATCGACATGTCCGGCACGGGCCGATGCCGGGACGTCGACGGGGCTGCCGCGGGGAGACGGTTTTCGAATCGTTCGGCTGGCATCGTGTCGAACCCGGGTTCGCCCGTGGCGTTGACCTGTGACCCTATTTTCCCGCGCACTCCCGGATCGACACTGGTGGAAGGAGGACACCTCGCGAGGGCGTGGTAGTCGTGGTCGGTCCGGGATCGACGTTCCTGCACTGATGGGGTGAGGCTCATGGAGCGGTTGACCGCACAGGACGTGATGACTCTGTGGCCGGACGAGGCCGGGTGGTCGCAGGACATCGGTCTCGTGGCCCTGCTCGACGCCTGTGACCTCGTCGACGCGGACGGGCGGAATCTACTCGGGGACGTCCGGACATCGATCGAGGCGCGGTTGCAACTGGCGCCGCGTCTGCGGCAGGTGGTCTACGTGCCTCGGTGGGGTCTGGGACGGCCACTGTGGGTGGATGCGGCAGCCTTCGATGTTCGAGACCACGTGTGTGCCGTCCCGCCGGTGCATCACGCTGACGAGGCGCGGCTACTCGAGGTGGTCGAGGAGTTGCGTCGGCGTCCGCTCGACCGCTCCCGGCCGCTGTGGAAGATGTGGTTCGTACCCGGCCTGGCGGGCGGCCGGACCGCGGTCTATGTCCGGGTCCACCACGTGATCGCCGACGGCCCGGCCGGGGTGGCGATGCTCGGTGCACTGTTCGACTCTGCGCCCGACGGTCCGGCTCCTCGGGTCGAGCCGTGGATGCCGGCCCCGGTGCCGGCGGCGAACGAGCTGATCGTCGACAACCTCCGGCGTCGCCGGGCTGCGGTGGCTCGTATGCTGGCGGCGTGTACACGGCCAGCGACGATCGTGTGTCGTACCCGGCGTGCGTGGGCATCGGTGCGGGAGATGGTCTCCGGGGGACGGGCGCCGCGATGCAGCCTGAATCGGCCGATCGGTGCTGCTCGTGAGTTCGCTGTCGTACGAACCGAACTCGCAACGATGCGGAGGATCTCCGATCGGTACGGTGTGAAGGTCAACGATGTGCTGCTTGCCGTCTTCGCCGGTGGCCTGCGTGAACTGTTACGCAGTCGAGGGGAACCGGTCGACAACCTCGAGTTGCGTGCGGTCGTGCCCGTGTCGCTGCATCGGGAGCGGCCGGGGCCGGCGCGCGGGAATCTGCTTGGGCAGATAATCGTGCCGCTCCCGCTCTCGATCGACGATCCCGTCCGCCGACTGGTGTCGATAGCCGCCGACACCGCCACCCGTAAGCGGGGTGTCCGTCCGCGCCGGGGGGCCGTGGTCGGCGGCCGGACCGTCCGGTGGATTGCCCTGACTCTGCTGTCTCGGCAACGAATGATGAACACGTATGTCGCCGACGTGCCCGGCCCGCCCGTCCCCCTCTACCTTTTCGGGGCCGCCGTGCGCGAGATCGTCCCGGTAGTGGCCCTGATGGGAAACATCGCGGTGGGTGCCGGCGCGTTCTCCTATGCGGGGCAGTTCACGATCACGGTTGTCGGTGACGGTGCCGTATGCCCCGAGGTCGACGTGGTTGCCCGCGGTATGGAACAGACGCTGCGGTCACTCGAGGCGTCACGGCACCGGGACTGATCCACTCGCGAGGAGTATTACCCCGGACGATGCGAGAGTTCGCCGATTCGCCGGCGATGTCCCGTCGTGCTGTGCCACGCTCGAACGATGCAGACGGAGCGAGACCAGCTGCTGCTCACGGTGCGCAACCTCGCACGGTTTCACCGGGAACACGAGAAGTTCTATTCCGAATCACCATTTCACGACGTGATCCGGTTGCAACGCAACTCACGGGCATTGAAGGCATTGGCCGAACGGTGGTCGGTGGTCGCACCGTCCGGTGAGACGTCCCTCAGCCCGTTCGCGGGCGCTTCCGACCTCAACGATGATCGCGCCACCGAGACGCTCGGGATCCTGTTCATGGAGGGCGGTGGCGAGCCCGCGGAGATCACGAATCTGAAACGTGATCTCAGCGCGTTAGGGGAGGCGAACCGGGCGATCGGGCAGTGGCTGGCGTCGGCGATGTCGGCGGCATGGGACATGTTGGAGGCATTGCTGAGCTACCCGGAACTTGCGGATCTGCTGGCCGAACGGCACCGTATCGTGAGCAACGACTGGCAGTGCGCGTCGATGGCCGAACTCATCGCCCGCAACCTCGACCGCGCGGTCGCGATCCTAGGGCGGGTCGACTTCACCCCGGCCGCCCTGCGTGCGGACCTCACTGCGCACCGTGTCGTTCCGCGGTATCTGTTCTCGGCCTCGGAAATGCTCGATTATGCCGCGGATCTCGCGGCTCGCAGCGCGGTGCTCACGCACGAGAACGAGCGACGCTGGCGGATCTTCCACGAGCGGGTCGATCAGATAGTCGGGGCCGCCGACACCCCCGGCGGCAACGAAATCCGACCGGAGGGCAGGTAGAGACCGATTGCCACGGCGTGGGCTTGTGGGGCCTCCTCATCGTGGTGGGTTTCAGTGGCTGGGGAGGGCTTTCGGTGCGCAGATGGCTTCGACGAACGCGCCGACGGCGTGTTCGGGGAGGTGGCGGGCGATGTCGGCTTCGCTGATCATGCCGACGAGCCGGTGGTCGTCGAGGACGGGCAGGCGGCGGATCTGGTGTTCTTCCATGACGGTGACGACTTGTTCGACGGTGGCTGCGGCGTCGACGTGGTAGGTGCTGCCCTGGGCGAGGTCGCCGGCGGTCATCGTGTTGGGATCTGTGCCGGCGGCGACGCATTTGAGGACGATGTCCCGGTCGGTGATGATGCCGTGGAGGCGGTCGTCGTCTCCGCAGATCGGCAGCGCTCCGACGTCGAGCTCGCGCATGCGTTGCGCGGCGGTGGTGAGGGTGTCGTGTTCGCCGATGCAGGTCGCACCGGTGTGCATGATGTCACTTGCTGTGGTCATGGTGGTGATCTCCAAAAGGTTGCAAACAATTGTTTCGATGGTCCGCGCTGAGGCTTCAGTGGCCGTTGGAGCCGGTGACGGCACTGGCCAGCAGGTACGTGCCCAGGAGGACGGCGGCCGGCGCGGCGATCGCGAAGGCGATGGTGCTCCAGGCGCCGATCGCCGCGAGGACAAGCCACAGGGCTCCGATGACGGGGATGATCGTCTTGGGCATGCTGTCCTCGATGGGCCACGGGTGGGTTCGAACCGGCGGTCAGGTGGTCTTTTCGCCGGTGGGGGTGGTTTTCGTGATTTCGACGTGTTTTTCCGGTGTCGGGGATTCGGTGACGGGCATCGTGACAGTCAGGATGCCGTCGGTGTAGGTGGCTTCGATGTCGTCTTCCTTGGCGCCGGTGGGCAGGGGCATGGATCGGTAGAAGCTGCCGTAGTGGAATTCGGATCGGGCGCCTTCCTTGTGCTGTTCGGTGCGTTCGGCTTTGATCGTCATTTGTCCGTCGCGGACGCTGATGTCGACGTCTTTGGCGGGGTCGACTCCGGGGAGTTCGGCGCGCAGGGTGTAGCGGCCCTTGTCGAGGTGTTCCTCGACGCGGATCATGTGGCCTTCGAGGGAGGTCCAGGGGGGCATCGCCTCGAATCTGGCCATGAGGTCGGACCAGTCCGGCAGGGACGGGAGCAGGGCCTGGTGTGGGCGGCGGGGGGACAGAATGCTCATGATTGACTCCAGAGGATTTTGAAGTGGTTGCTGGCGTCTTCGAGTCCACTCGTCATCGGGTGAAGCCAGTAGGGCCGACGGTCCTCAATTCGCGGACTGCGGTCGGCGGCCTGACCCTTGTCTCGCACACTCGGCTCAGAGCGACACCGCCTGCCGTGCCTCGTCGAGCACGTACTTCGGCGAAGTTGTGGCCGCGACTGTCGACACTCATGTCGACGATCCGCCAGACTGACCTCACCGATTTGCGTAGCGGGTGGTGACAGGTGTGGCGAGTCCGAACCGAGGACCCTCGGCCCTACCGTCACCACCCGAGGCGAGTGGACTCTGAAGGGGGTCGGCCCCCACTACCTCACCCGCCTCGACAGCACCGTCACGGAAATCGCACGGACCACGACGATCGAACTACGGCACACGCACGGGTCGCCCGTGTCGGATCGCGACGAATGGAGATCGACATGCATGCAGAACCAGGGGACTGGCTGGTGGTGAAAGGCACGGTCGTCGACAGCCCGGACGAGGTCGGGCACATCGTCGAGGTTCGCCGCGCCGACGGCGCGCCGCCGTACCTCGTCAGGTGGATACGGGACGATCACGAGGCGCTCGTGTTCCCCGGCCCGGACGCGCATGTGGTGACGGCCGCTGCGAAGAGCGAGGAGGACAGTCACGAGCGGCGGCGCATTTCCGCGCTCCAAGACGCCATTGCCGGGAAACCGCACATCGAGCAGCGGACTCTCCGAACCCGCCCCCGAAAGTCCTGATATCGATCAGGACTGGGTGAGCTGAACGTCTGCGACGCCCGGCACGGTCTCGGCGAGGGCAGTCACTACCCCCCGTTCCGGATCGTCGAGCGCGAGCCCGGCGATCGTCACCTTGCCGTCTGCGATCCGCACCGTCCACCGCCGCGATCCCGCATACACATCGAGGCGGTGTTGCACTTCCCTCGCTATGTTCGTGTCGTCCATCGTCAGGATCTCGAGAAGATCACGCCGGGTGACGATTCCGATGACGTCGTGTTCGTGGACGATGGGGATCCCGCGCAGACCTGAGCGCAGCATCGCAGACGCGAGGTCGCTGACGTCGGTGTCCGCTGTCATAGCGACGACTGGGCTGGTCATCGTCTCGGCCGCTGTGACATCGGCTCTGGGGAGCGTAGCGAACTTTTCGCGGAGCAGATCGCCCTCGGAGACGATGCCCACCAGATGCTGCGACTCGTCGACGACCGGCAGGACGGTGAACCCCGAACTCGCAATGATGCGGAGGCATTCGTCGACCGGGGTCGACCGAGTCACAGTGGTGACCGGGCTACTCATGATCTGTTGCGCTTGCATGACAGCTCCTTCCTTTCGACAAACCGGCGCTGCAATCGGGCGCCGACAGGCGGCAGGGCCGACGCGTCGTCTTGGCCAGCGGACGCATCGACCTACGTCAATGGCGGACGATCAGCAGCGGGCAGGTGATGGAGTGCAGAAGCGCCCGGCTGGTCGAACCGAGCAACAGTGAGGCGAAACCACCACGCCCCCGGCTGCCTGTCACCACCAACTGCGATTCCCGTGCTTGCTGGAGCAGGTGGTGAACCGGTCGATCTCGGACGACAACTTTGCGGACGGACACGTCCGGATACTTGTCCTTCCATCCGGCGAGGCTCTCCGACAGGACGGCCTGTTCGGCGGTTTCGATTGCCGACCAGGGAAGATCGTTGTCGCTGAGATCGGCGGGGGTAACGGTCAACAGGCTGAAGTCGCTCCACGCGTGCACCGCCACGAGATCGACGCCGCGCAGAGAGGCTTCCTCGAAGGCAGCCGCGATGGCCGGTTCGCTGTTCGGCGAACCGTCGACACCGACCACCACCGGACCGTCCAATGGCGGCGCATCCGTCTCGGGCATTCCGCGGATCACCGCCACCGGGCACGCTGCATGACTGGCGACCGCGGAGCTGACCGATCCCACCAGGCCGCCGGTGAACTCTCCGAGGCCACGGGAACCGACGACCAGCATGCGAGCCGACTTCGCGGCGTCGAGCAGGACCGTCGCGGCCGAGCCGTGGCGTAGCGCCGTCCGGAGGGTGAGATGGTTGCCGGGCACGCTCCGTCGGGCGAGTTCGGCGGCCGTGGCGAGCCGCTGGGTACCCCCGTATTCGACGCCGGTGAATGCGCCTGCGGACAGGTTGACGGCGTCGCCGAACGTGCCGGGCGCCTTCACGAGGGAGGACACCAGAAGTAGCGGGGCTCGGTGGTGGACGGCCGCGTCGGCTGCCCAGCGCACGGCGTCGAGCGATTGCGCCGATCCGTCCACACCTACGACGATCGGTGAATCTGTCGGCATGTCGATTCCTCGTCTCTGTTCGTTCGTGCAGGCCTGGTCGAGAATGTGCCACCGCCGCGTGACCGTCTCGAGAGGGCACACAGCCCTCTTCGGATCGCGGGGCGGCCGCTCACAGCGAGTTCACACCGTGGAGAAGCAGGGCGGGCAATCCCGGGACCATCAGTCCGACACCGACCGACACGGTCGCGGCGCCGACGACACGGTGGTGTGGATTGCGGAAGATGCCGAGTCCGATGAAGACGATCGCTGCTGCGCCCCCGAGAACGGTGAGGGGAGACGTCACCGACAATGCCGCGAGGCCCACGACGGTGGCGGCGGCGACCCATGGCCATCGCAGGTCTCGGGCTTCGAGATATCTTGCCTGCATTGCTACCTCCCACCGGGAGATGTCGATTCGGGCGGGAAGTGCACCTCGGCGATGCCCGGCACGGTGTCGGCCAGGGCGGCGATGACATTTCGTTCCGGGTCGTGAGGCGTGACGCCGAAGATCGAGGCGGAGCCGTGGGCAACGTCTACGCGCCATCGGCCGGCTCCACCGTAGACGTCGAGGCGGTGCTGCACTTCCTTCGCGACCTGAGCGTCGTCGGTCGTGAGGACGGCGATGAGATCGGGACGGGTGACGATCCCGAGGATGTCGTGGTCGTGGACGATGGGGATGCCGCGCAGCCGAGATCGAAGCATGGCGGATGCGAGTTCGCTGACCTCCGCGTCGGCCGTCATCGCCACCACGGGACTGGCCATCACGTCGCCTGCGGTCATCTCGTCCGGCTGCGAATCGGCCCCGCCCAGCTCACGGAATCGTGCACGGAGGAGATCACCCTCGGACACGATGCCCACGAGATGCTTCCGCTCGTCGACGACCGGAAGCACCGTGAAGCCCGAACTTCCGACCAACTGAAGGCATTCGTCCACCGAGGTGGATCGGTCCACCGTGGTGACCGGGCTGCTCATGACGTGTCGTGCCTGCATGACGACTCCTCTCCTCGTCCCTCAGCGTCGGCGTGCCACTGTCACCGGACAAGGGTCCTAGGACCTCACCTCGTCGCTTTCCTCGGTGCTGGTTCGAACGATTCCCCGGAAGGGTCCAAATGCCCTGGTGACGAGATCGCCGGTGCGCGATTGTGGAGTGAGCACGGAGGTGGAAAGAATGGTCAAGCGTTGGCTGGTCATGGAGACCGAGAACGGCGACCTGCGAATGCCGTTCGCTACGCGTCTCGCCGGGGCCGGCCGGCATCTACCCGTGACACATCTCACGACCACGGACCTGATGTCGACCACCCGTCACTCGACTCACATCGACCTCGAGCGGCTCACCGGGATCCGTGAGCGCCGGGTGTCGGTGGGGGACGAGGACTCCTACACACTGGCGATCTCGGCGGCACTGGATTGCCTGGAACGGTCGAACCGGGACGCCGGGTCGATCGACGTGGTGGTCAGTTGCAGCATCACCAAGTTTCACGGCGGTCTCACCCAATGGCTGGAACCGACGATGAGCAGTGCGGTCGCCCAGGCGATCGGCGCGCAGGGGGCGATGACCTTCGATCTCTCGAACGCGTGCGCCGGCATGTTGACCGGTGTGACGGTGATGAACAACTGGATCCGTCAGGGAATCGTCGAACGGGCACTTGTCGTCAGTGGTGAGTACATTTCGCAGCTCGGACAGAATGCTGCCCAGCACATCCGGAACATCATGAGCAAGGAGCTTGCGTCCCTCACGCTCGGCGACGCCGGGGCCGCGCTGCTCCTCGAACGTGCCCCTGCCGGATCGGCCGGGATCGGTTTGGCCGGATTCACCACCGTCGCCGACTACAGTCGGCTCTGTCTCGCGTACCCGAAGGGCGGCGACCCCGGCGCCCGGATGTTCACCAATTCGCGGGGGATCCAGCGGGCGGCGATCGCGGACACCCCACTGTTGTTGCACGAGGTGCTCGACGCCGCCGGGATCTCCCTCCACGACATCGATCACGTGATCACACACCAAACCTCGGCGCGGGCGATCCGCAAAGGGATGGCCGAGGTGACCGCCACGCTGGGCGATTCTCCACGGCACGACGCCGTCATCACCGTCGACCGCTACGGAAATACGGCCTCGACGACCCACACCGTCGCGCTGGTCGAGGAACTCGAAGCAGGCCGCATCCGAGCGGGTGAGAACGTGGCGTTGATCGCCCTCGCATCGGGTTTGGAGATCGGCGTCGTTCTGTTGACCCTGGACGAGGAATTGGTGGCACGCTATGGGCACAGTCATTGATCGGCTCGACGTCACACGAGGCGGCTGGCGTACCCGCCACAGTGCATTGCATCTCGCGGTGTCGGCCGCCCAGACCTGCCTCGAACGGGCCGGTCGGAATGCCGACGACCTCGATCTGCTCGTCAACGTCGGGTTGTACCGCGACCGGAATCTGGGAGAGCCCGCCCTCGCGGCGCTCATCCAGGATGATATCGGTGCCCACCCGGAGGACCCCCACGACGACACGCACGGGACCTTTTCCTTCGATGTCGCCAACGGATCCTGTGGGGCTCTCAACGGTCTGCAGATCGTCGACGGATTCCTGCGGTCGCACACGATCGACTGGGCGCTGGTGGTTGCCAGTGACGCCGATCCCGGACGTGGGATGAGCGAGCACTTTCCGTTCGCGCCGACGGGTGGAGCCATTCTCTGCCGCTGGACCGACGACGAATTCGGCCTGGGCCCCGTCCGTTGGGTGAATCGCTACGATGCCGGTGAAAGTTTCTGCGCCACCGTCGGACTCGAGGACGCCCGGAACGTACTGCGGTTCCGGGAATCGGATTCGATGGACGAGCGATTCGCGACCGCCGGAGCGCAGGCGGCACGGGAATGCCTGGAAGCATCCTCCCTCGACCTCGCCGATGTCGATCTGATCGTGGCCGCTCCCGCCCGGCGGAAGTTCCGCGCGACGCTCGCCGAGCACCTGGGCGTCCCCGTGCCACAGATCGTTGTCGCGGACGACGAACGGATGCATACCGCGTCCCTCGTGGCGGCCCTGGACCGCCGGACGGGTGGTATCCCGGCCGGGAACCGAGTCCTGATCATCGCCGTGGGTGCAGGGGTCACCGCCGGCGCCGCCCTCTACAGCGAACACCCTTGAGCCACAGCGAACACCCCTGAGCCCGGGCAAAGGCATCGTCGGGTCAGCCGGCCGCGCCGTGCCCGACACCCTGCATCGCCGCGTGCTCGTGCAGCGCGAGCTCGGCCTCGTGGTGTGCCGGTTGGAGATCGAACACGACCTCGTGGACGGTCCCGGTGAACCGGTACGGGGCCTTGTCCTCGTAATCGCGGTCGACGACCAGGCCGTTGTCGCGGCCCACGTCCATTCCCGCGTACGAACTGAAGGCCACGGGCACCGTCCGGGGCATGTCACCTTGCCCGATCAGTTCGTCGTTCGCCCACAAGGACACGTGACCACCGCTGCCCGGTTTGGGCTCGTCGGTCTCGAACAGCATCTTCACGGTGACATCACCGGTCGGAATCTTCTGCTCGGACGCGTGCCTGTAGGTCTCCACACCGAGGAAGGAATACGTGTGGTGGAGTATGCCGGTGCCGTCGACCCACAGTGCGAAGCCGCCGATGAAGTCGGCGTTGGCAACGATGACACCCTCGGCGCCGTCCTCGGGTACGTGAACGTTCGCTTCGATGGCGTACGAGCGTCCCGCCACACGAGGGACCATGCCGCGCTGCACGTTCTGGACGTCGCCCTTGAAGGTGAATCGGGTGGTCGTCGGCATCGGCGGCAGCAGGCCGAAGAAGATCGACATCCCCCCGAGCAGGGGGAGAGCCCGGTTGCGTTCCGCCTCACGCCACCACAGCTGCTTCAGCTCCTCCAGTCTGTCGGGGTGATCGGCGGCGACGTTGTGGGCCTGGGAGAAGTCGTCGGGCAGGTAGTAGAGCTCCCAGACATCGTCGTCCGGGTTGTAGACACCCGGTGCGAACCGTTTGATGGTCTCCGGGGAGAAGTCCCAGGGGGCCTTGTCCAGGCGGGTGCACGCCCACCAGCCGTCCTGATAGATCGCGCGGCTGCCGAACATCTCGAAGTACTGCACCGTGTGCTGTTCGGGGGCGTCGGCGTCGGCGAATGTGGGGAGAAAGCTCGTTCCGTCCATGGGTTCCTGGTCGATCCCGTCGACGGTGGTCGGTTCGGGCAGCCCTATCGCGGCGAGCACGGTGGGGGCGATGTCGATGCAGTGGGTGAACTGCCCCCGCACCTGTGAGTCGGGGGTGATCCGGTTCGGCCACGCGATCACCATCGGGTCGCGGTCGCCGCCGAGGTGGCTGGCCATCTGCTTGCCCCACTGGAACGGGGTGTTGTTCGCGTGCGCCCAGGCGGCGGCGAAGTGCGGAGCGGTGTGGTCGCCGCCGAGCGCCTCGATCCCACCGTATTCGTCGATCAGCTTCAACTGGTGTTCGGCGTCGAGTACCACCCCGTTGAGGAAGGTCATCTCGTTGAAGGAGCCGGTGATCGTGCCTTCCATGCTGGCGCCGTTGTCACCCCAGATATAGAAGACGAGCGTGTTGTCGAGATCGCCCATGCCCTCGATCGAGTCGAGCAGCCGCCCGACGTTCCAGTCGGCGTTCTCGGAGTACCCGGCGAACACCTCCATCTGTCGGGCATAAAGCTTCTTCTGGGAGTCGGACAACGTATCCCAGGCGGGAAACAGGTCCGGTCGCTCGGTCAGTTCGGTGTCCGCGGGAACGATACCGAGCACCTTCTGACGCTCGAGCGTCTTCTCGCGGTAGGTGTCCCAGCCGTCGTCGAATTGCCCCTTGTATTTGTCCGCCCATTCCTTGGCCACATGGTGCGGGGCGTGGCTGCACCCGGTGGAGTAGTACATGAACCACGGTTTCTGTGGGTCCTGAGCCTGGACACCGTGGAGCCACTCCACCGCCTTGTCGGTGAGGTCGTCGGGGAAGTAGTAGCCGTGACCGTCTTTGCCCTCGGGGACGCCGAGGACCGAGTTGTCCTGGGTGACGATCGGATCGTATTGTCCGGCCGCACCACTGAGGAAGCCCCACCAGTGGTCGAAGCCCCACCCCTGCGGCCAGTTGTCGAAGGGTCCGGCGGCGCCCTGCACGTTGTCCGGGGTGAGGTGCCACTTGCCGAACCCGCCGGTCACGTACCCGTTCTCGCTGAGAATCCGGGGGAGTGCGGTGCAGCTTCTCGGCCGCACGGCCGTGTATCCGGGGAAGGGGCCCGGATACTCGGCAATCGAGCCGAATCCCACGCGGTGGTGGTTGCGGCCGGTGAGAAGCCCCGCCCGGGTGGGCGAGCACACCGCGGTCACGTGAAAGCGGTTGTAGGTCAATCCCTGTTGCTGAACCCGGCTCAAGGTGGGGGTGCGGATCGCACCGCCGAAGGTGTCCGGGCCACCGAAACCGGCGTCGTCGATCAGCACGATCAGCACGTTCGGAGCACCGTCCGGTGGCTTCGGCCCGGGCACGATCGTCCAATCCGGTACGGAGTCCTGCACCGTGCGGCCAATGGTGCCCCCGAAGGTTCGGTTGGGGATCGGTAGCCGCGTGCGGTCCGGATCGAACTTCCCCATTGCCGCGGCCAGGGACGCCTCGAGGTCCCTCAGGCTCGAACCATCCAATTCCGCGACCGACTTCAGGGGAGCGCCGCCGAGTGCCTGCTCCACCTGCAGCCGGCTGCCCGACGGCAGGACCGCGATCACCACGCATGTCCCGGAGGCCAGCGCCTCACCGATCTTGGTCTCGAGACCGCTCGTGATGCGGTGTGAGGCGAACTTGCCTGCCAGCGCGCCGGCACCGGCGCCGACGGCGGCTGCAGCCAGCATCGGCGGGGCGAACAACCCCACCACCAGGCCGACGCCCGCACCCCAGCCGGCGCCTCTACGGCCCAGATGGTCGCCCGTGTCGATCACGGTGAGGTTCCCGTCCGGGTCCTTCGTTACCAGGACTGCACCCCGAAGGGTGATCTGCTTGCCGCGCACCTGAGCGGTGAGCGCGTCGAAGTCCTCACGTGCACGGTCGAGGTCCTGATAGCCGGCGACGAGGACCAGCGCGTTGTCTTCAGTCATGGGGGACTCTCCGTCATCGGTGTCGCCGGTTCTGTGTGGGCGGCCTGCTCTCGATGCTCGTCCGGCGGCAGACTCGGCGACAAGGATCAAAAGGCCTCTGTTTCCGGCAGCCTCCGCGGTCCGCCCGGGGGTCCGACCCGGTCGCCCTCACTCGTCACGTGTGCGGTCGATGCCCGACGGGGACCCCGTAGCAGCGGTGACAGGACCGGCCGAGCTGAACCGTGCTGCGCGCCGATGTACGCGGTGCCGATGGTCGCGCCATCGCGGCGGCGGTGCGGGCCGAATCGGCTCGGAGTAGAAGATCCGCTTCCCGAATTCGATCAACACCAGATACCCGGCAACCAGGGCGACCAGGACGAGGAAGAACCCGACCGGAAGAGCAACGAATCCAAGACTCGTGGCCCAGGGCGACAGGGGAACCGCGATACCGGCGGCGAGGACCCCGGCGACGGTCGCCACCAGACCCGGACTCGGGCGGCTGCGCAGAAAGGGGATTCGCCGCGTCCGGATCGCGAAGACGATCAGTGTCTGAGTGGCGAGCGACTCGACGAACCACCCGGTGCGGAACAACTCCGGGCCGGCGTGGAACACACCCAGCATGATCGCGAAGGTCACGAAGTCGAACAGTGAACTGATCGGCCCGAAGAACAACATGAAACGTCGGATGAACGCTATGTCCCAATGTGACGGCGCGTGCAACTGCTCCGGATCGACACGATCGCTGGGGATTGCGAGTTGGCTCGTGTCGTACAGCAGATTGTTGAGAAGGATCTGCCCCGGCAGCATCGGCAAGAACTTCAGCACAGCAGAGGCTGCGGCAGCGCTGAACATGTTTCCGAAGTTGCTCGATGTGCTCATCAGGACGTACTTGATGGTGTTGGTGAAGGTGCGGCGCCCTTCCACGACGCCGTCGGCGAGCACCCCGAGGTCCTTCTCGAGCAGGATCACGTCCGCGGCGTCCTTGGCCACGTCGGTGGCGGAATCGACCGAGATGCCGACGTCCGCGGCGTGCAGGGCCAGCGCATCGTTCACGCCGTCACCGACGAAGCCCACTGCCCGACCGTGCGTGCGCAGGGTGGCGACGAGGCGCGCCTTCTGTTCCGGGGAGACTCGGGCGAACACTGTGCTCCGCGCGGCGGTCGCACTGAACGCCTTCTCGTCGAGAGCGTCCAATTCCGGACCTGTCACGCTGCCGCCGGACACCACACCAAGTTCACCGCAGATCTTCTCGGCCACCCGCGGGTTGTCACCCGTCGCCACCTTCACGGTGATACCCAGTTCGGCGAGCCGCCGCAATGACGCTGCGGCGGAGGCCTTGGGGCGGTCCAGGAACACCAGGAAACCCGTGAGGGTCAGCGCGTCCTCGTGATCGACGTCGAGCCGGTCGTCCTCGTCCGCACCCCTGGTCGCGACGGCGACGACGCGACTTCCCTCGGCGAAAAGGGTGTTCAGCGTGACCTGCGCGGAGGAATCGAGGGCCACACAACGGTCGAGCACGATTTCCGGTGCGCCCTTCACGACGATCATTCGCCGACCGCTCGGTGCACACACCAGTGTCGACGACATCCGCCGCTGGTGGTCGAAAGGACAGCTCGCTACCCTCGTGTACGCATCGGCCACGGACCCGGCGGCCCCTGCAGCCGCCCAGAGTGCGGTGTCCAAAGGGTTCGTACCCAGATGGCCGGTTCCGGTCTCCTCGACCTCGGTGGCGAGCAGCCCGTGCAGAAGGGCGTCCGGGCACGGGGCGCCGCGTGAATCCAGGGCAGCGACGAAGCTGACCCGGCCATCGGTGAGGGTGCCGGTCTTGTCGGTGACGAGAACATCGATATCCCCGAGATCCTCGATGCACACCAGCCGTTTGACCAGCACCTTTCGCTTGGCGAGCCGGCGGGACCCCTCGGCGAGCGCCGTGCTCACCACAGCGGGGAGCAGTTGTGGGGTCACCCCCACCGCGATCGCGAGCGAGAACAGCAGCGAGTCGATGAGCGAGCGGTGCAACGACAGATTGATGACCATGATCATTGTGGTCAGGGCGACCGCGACCTGAAGCAGGAGGACGGAGAACCGCCGCAGACCCGTCTGGAACTCGGTTTCCGGCTCACGCTCACCGAGTCCCACTGCGATGCGACCGAATTCGGCGTCGACCCCGGTGGCGACGACCACCCCGGTACCCGTCCCGGCGTGCACGACGGTCCCCATGAACGCGCAGTTCGACCAGTCCGCCAGGGAGCGTGAGGCCGGGACGGGAGCAGTCGACTTCGCGGCCGGTTCGGACTCGCCGGTGAGTACGCTCTCGTCGCACTCGAGGTTCACCGCGTTCAGGAGCCGCAGATCGGCGGGAACGACCTCGCCGAGCACGAGTCGCACCACGTCACCCGGCACCAGGGTGATGACGTCCACCCGGCTCGGGGTGCCGTCTCGGAGAACCACCGCGGTGTGCCGCATGCGCGAATGGAGTGCCGCCGTTGCGCGTTCGGCGCGATATTCGTTGGCGAACCCCACCCCGATGCTCGCCGCCAGAATCGTTCCGATGATGACGGCATCGTTGTGGTCGCCCAGGAAGTAGGACGCGACGGCCGTTGCCGCGAGCAGGAGCAGCAGGGCGCTGCGAAGTTGGCGTCCGAGGACGGCGAGTGCGTTGACGCGAAAGGTTCGCACGGTGTTCGGTCCACACAGACCCAGCCGCCGCTCGGCGTCGGTCGAGGCCAATCCGTGAAATGAAGAAGCCACGTCGCGAAGGACACTGTCGCTGTCGCTCGTCGCGGCGCCACCGAGGGAGATGGGCGGCGGAAGTGGAGTGCTGCGATCCGTGCCGGGAGATGCCGGGTTTGCACCTGTTCTCACGAGGTTATCCTCCAGATGGGTGCGGCGAGTGTTCGCTTCAGGTCGGCCGTGCAGCTTCGGTGCCGGCGGCCGATGCGAGGGCCCGGATCGTGAGAAGCATCTTCCGGCTCATGACAAAGCCGATCGGCTCCATCAGCAGAGGCCCGAAGAAGAGACGGCTGACGAGTCCGGGGCCGCAGGAGCTGCAGCCCCGCTCGATCAACCGGGTGCGCCCAGCCTGGTCGCGAAGAAGATGAAACGCCCAGATGGAGGCGTCGCCGGTGCGGGGGTCGCGGGCATGGAGGACCAGGCGTGCATTCGGTTCGACCGACGCGACAGTCAGCGGGGGCGCTTTCGGGTGCAGCCGCACTTCGTCGCCGGTGTCCAGGTTCTGGTAGTCCCGAAGTACCTTGTCGGTGTTACGCACGCGACAACCGATGAGGTTCTCGAGTCCGACGTAACTGTAGAAGCCGCCGCGGCCCTGACCCAGCTGGACAATCAAGGGCCACACCACTTCCGGCGGCGCGTCGACCGTGACGGCGTGCGTGTAGCACCATGCGGGGTGGGGGATCAGCTCGTCTCCCGGCAGCGCTGCCGCCGCCTCCGCTGCGGTCGCGCCCCACGTCGTGCGCCGCCGGCGCAGCGGTTTCGTCAGGAGCACGTGCGTCGCAATCAACACCGCACCACCGAGGGACTGCCGGATGACGGCCGAGCGCGTCACGACGGTGCCTCCTGTCGGTCGAGGTTACGTCCCATCATCGAGCCGCAGACCGGAGTTCGACAGGGTATTTCGGCCCCGCGCGAAGTGGCGGTGACTTTGGACCCTGTGCGGTCCGAAGTCGACGGTGTTCGCTGGACCATGACGACGAGGAGACCTCATGAACGTGCAACAGACGGTGGTCGAGCACCGTTGGGTCAAGCCGCTCGATCAACTCGGATTGGCGGACGCACCATCGGTAGGGGGCAAGGCGGCCAATCTCGGTGAGCTGACGCGCGCCCGCTATCCGGTCCCCCCAGGATTTGCCGTCACCGCGGACGGCTACCTGGGGGCGATGGACGAGGCGGGAGTGCGCGACACCCTTCGGGAACACGGGTTGCCGAAAGCCGGGACCGACGACAACACCCTCACCGCAGCCTCGCACGAGTTGCGGTCGACCGTGCTCGGCGTTCCGATGCCCGCTGCCCTGCGAGCGGAAATTCTCGCTGCGTACCGTGAGCTCGGCGCGGGGGCGCCGAGGGTCGCGGTCCGCTCGTCCGCCCCCGCCGAAGACGCGGCCGACACCTCGTTCGCAGGTATCCACGACAGCTTCGTCGGCGTGTCCGGTGACGACGCGCTGATCGAGGCAATCGGCAAATGCTGGGCGTCGCTGTGGTCCGAGCGCGCACTCACCTACCGCAGCGTTCAGGGAGTGACCGACGAGCCGTCGATCGCGGTCGTCGTCCAGTTGATGGTGGACGCCGACCAGTCGGGCGTGGTCTTCACCGCAGATCCCAGAACCGGCGCACGCGATCGCATCGTCGTCGAAGCCGCGACCGGACTGGGCGAGGTCGTGGTGGGAGGCCAGGTGGAGCCGGACACCTATGTGGTGGCGAAGTCGGGATTCGCAGTGATCGACGCCCACATCGGGTCACAGTCCTTCTCCATCACCGCGGATGACGAAGGGGAGCACTCGGTAGAGATTCCCGCCACGGCACGAGGCCGACGCGTTCTCACCGACCAGCAGCTCGAACGATTGGCGTTGCTCGCCGTCGCTGTCGAAGACCATTATCACGTCCCCCAGGACCTCGAATTCGCGTTCGCCGCAAATCGGTTGTGGATCGTCCAGACCCGCCCCATCACGACTCTGGGACAGCCCCGGGCTCGCACGGAGGAACACCGCGAATCGACGAGCAAGGCCCTCGTCCACGGGCTCGGCGCAGGCCCCGGAACGGCGACCGGCCGCGTCCGCATCCTGCGGTCCGTGTCCGACGCCCACCGGTTGTCCGACGGAGAGATACTCGTCGCACCCATGACACGCCCCGACTGGCTTCCCGTGCTGCGCCGTGCGGCGGCAATCGTCACGGACGGCGGCGGGATCACCTGTCACGCCGCCATCGTCGGTCGCGAACTGGGACGTCCCGTGGTCGTCGGTACCCGGACCGCCACCACCGAACTCGTGGAGGGGGCGATCGTCACGGTCGACGGTGATTCGGGAGTGGTCTACGACGGAGCGGTATCCGCCTCTGCACCGGAGTCCTCGGCGAAGGGTGCCGTTTCCGCACCGCGACCGGCGACGGAGCGGACCGGTACGGGGTCCGCACCGGAGGCGACGGCCACCTCCGTGTACGTCAACCTCGCCACACCGGACGCCGCCGACCGTGTGGCCGCTTCCGACGTCGACGGAGTGGGGTTGCTGCGCGCCGAGTTCATGATCATGGACGCGCTGGGTGGGACACACCCGGCAGCGATGATCGCGCAGGGACGCCGCGACGAGTACGTGGCCGAGATGGCGGCGGCGGTCGAACGCATCGCCGCCGCGTTCACGCCGCGCCCCGTCATCTACCGGGCGATCGATCTACGCACCAACGAATTCGCCAACCTTTCCGGTGGCGACGTGGAGCCGCACGAAGACAACCCGATGATCGGCTACCGCGGCTGCTTCCGCTACGTGCGCGAACCCGAACTGTTCCACCTCGATCTCGACGTGCTGTTCACCGTCAGGAAGCGCTACCCGAACGTGCATCTGATGATCCCGTTCGTCCGCACCCGGTGGGAGCTCGCTCAGTGCCTTGCCGACCTCGACTCCCATCCACTGGGCGCGGATCGCCGCATGCACCGATGGATCATGGCGGAGGTCCCCTCCGTCGCGTACTGGATTCCGGAGTACGCGGCCCTCGGCATCGATGGCGTCTCCATCGGTACCAACGACCTCACCCAACTCGTGCTGGGAGTCGATCGGGATTCCGAGATCTGCCGGGATTTGTTCGACACCATGGACCCCGCCGTACTCGACACCATCGACGTCATCATCGAGCGTGCCACACGTGCCGGGCTCACCACCTCCCTGTGCGGGCAGGCAGTGTCGACCAACCCCGCTCTAGCAGAACATCTCGTACGCAACGGCATCACCTCGGTGTCAGTGGCACCGGACGTCGCCGCCATTACGCGCCACAACATCGCGGCCGCGGAACGCAGGATCCTGCTCGACCGAGCGAGGTCAGACCTGCGAACGTCCGCGGATGGGGACCGGCGAGGAGGAACCCGATGAGCGAACCCGTCGCGACACTGATCAGCAGCACCGGCGACTCCGTCACCGTGCACGGTCCCGGTGGCACCGACACGGTGCTGCCGGTCGCCGTGTGGCAGCTGCCCGACGCCCGTCAGGTGGTCGTGGTGGGGGAGGGCGGTCCGCTCATCGTCGCCGATATCGACGGGGCGCACCTCGCCGAGGCGATCCAGTCGAGATGGCCCGGCGCCACCATGCTGGAGCGCCGCACCCGTCCCATCGCCTCGACAGGTGACCCACGAGCTTATGACGCCGTGTACTGTCAACTCGCGCTGGATGGTTCACGATGCGATCCGAACTACGCGGAACTGAGCGCGGCCGGTCTCCATCTCGCACACGCCTGACTATCCGACGATGGTGCCCGCGGCGGATCCGTCGGTGAGCAGTTGATAGAACCTCTCGACGTCGGATCGCCGGCACAGGGCGGTGCCCGGTGTCTGCAGCATGGCCGCCCCCGCGGCGATCCCGTACCGCACCGAGTCGCTCAACGAACGACCGTGTGCCAGGCCGCACACCACACCGGCGACCATGCTGTCGCCCGCACCGACACCGCTGACCACCGGGACTTGGACCGACGGGAAATACTCGTCGCGGTCTCGCGTGACCAGCAGAGCGCCATCGGCACCGAGCGAGAGGACGACGACCTGGGAGATCCCCCGGTCGATGACTTCCCGAGCCGCAGCCACCTGGTCGTCGATCGCCGACAACTCCCGCCCCGTCCAGTCCCGGAGTTCGCGAATGCTCGGTTTGACGAGAAACACACCACCCCGAAGTTGTCTCAGGGCCGGACCGGACGTATCGACGATGACTCGCGCACCGAGGTCGCCGACGACGTCCGCCACCTGCTGGTAGAAATCGGCGGGCACACCCGGCGGCAGACTTCCGCTCACCACCACATAGTCGGCGCCCGACGCGACCTCGATGACCAGGTCGAGACAGGCCACCTGTTCCCTTGCGGTCACTGTTGGTCCCGGCAGGACGAAACGGTACTGCAGACCCGTCTCGTTCTCGTTGATCGTCAGGCTCTCCCGTGTGGAACCGCGGATCGTCAGGCTCCGGATCTCGACACCCTCGGTGGCCACGAGATCCTCGAGGGCCCGGCCGGTATGGCCGCCCGAAGGAAACACCGCCGTCGCGGGAGTTCCGAGAACGTGCAGTACTCGGGCCACGTTCAGTCCGCCGCCGCCGGGATCGCGGCGAGGTGCGCCGCAGCGCACCTTGTCGGTCGGCACCACCCGATTCGTGCTCGTGGTGATGTCGAGCGCAGGATTCATCGTCAACGTCACGATGTCGGGCATGGGCTCTCCTGTCGTCGGGCACGCCGGGCGGTTACCGGCGAACGGTAGCTGTGACTACTCATCTCGCCACCCCGACGTGGAATGCCAGATCCGCTCCGCCGTCTGCACGCTGTCCCCGGCGGCCGTGTCCGTGTCGACCGCGGTGGCCGAGGGCCACGCCGTGGCACTCGCGGCCATCGCGTCGTACACCACGGGGGTGGCGTCCGAGTCACCGGTGGGACGGCTCCCGATTCTCGCGATCGCCACGGCGCGTGGTGCCCTGCATTCGAGTTCGACGAGATCGCTGTGGGTGCAGGAAGCGACGAGCGCAGCGCGCTCCCGGAGCATCGGGTGGGTCCACGACGCATCCAGCACGACCGACCTTCCCGCCGTGAGATGGTCGCGAGCGCGCCGCAGCACCTCGGCGTAGGTGTGGTCGGTCATGGTGCGGCTGTACAGGCCCTCACCGAATCCGGCCACCTGACCGGAATGCGGATCGAGGCCGGCGAGTTCCTTGCGGACGCGGTCGCTGGAGATGACGACGGATCCGGTGACGTCAGCCAATCCGCGTGACAGCGTCGACTTTCCGGTGCCGGGCAGCCCACCGACCAGAGCCATTCGCACGGTTCCGGCGCGCAGATGCCGCAAGGCCAGGCGGCAGTGCGCCCGGGCATCCTCGCGGGCAACGCGGGAGCCCTGCGTGTACCGCAAACAGGCCACCTTCGCGCGGACGAACGCCCGATAGGCGATGTAGTGATGCCGCAACGATGTCGGGGGCTGGTCGTGTGCCGCGGCGCAATATCGATCGAGGAACCGCAACCCGAGGTCCTCGCGTCCCAGGTACTCGAGATCCATGGCGAGGCATGCCGCGTCGTCGATACAGTCGACGTGGCGTAGGTGGTCGTCGAAGTCGAGACAGTCGAGAATGCGCGGCCCATCGTCGAGGCAGAAGATGTCGTCCGCCAGAAGATCGCCGTGACCATCGACTGTCCGGCCTTCCCGAATACGGTTCTCGAACAGGCATTTCCGCCCCTGCAGATACCTGAGGGCCCGTCGCTCCACCTCGTCGACGTCCGCCGCCGGGAGGACATCGCACCGGTAACTCGTCACCTCGGAGACGTTGGCGCACCACCGCGCGGCCACCGCTCCGGGCATGGCGTCACGATCGATGTCCGCGGACTGGTCCGCTCCGGCATGGAATCGGGCGACGACGGCGGCGATCACATCCACGTGTGCGGTGGCGTCACCGCCCCCGCCGAGCAGCCGGGTCAGTCGTCGGTCCGACGGCATCCGGCGCATCTTGACCAGCGCTTCGGTCGGTCCTCCCGCCGGGTCCGTCAAATCGGCGACTCCGAGATACACGTCGGGGCACAGCCTGCGGTTCAATGTCACTTCACGCTCACAGGCCGCGCGACGCCTTTCGGCGGTGCCGAAGTCGGCGAACGCCGTCCGGATCGGCTTCTTCGCCTTGAAGACGACATCACCGACCATGACGACATAGGCCGTGTGCGTCTCGACTCCGTCCATCTCGAGGCCACCGACTGCCTGCGGTGGCGAACACCTCTGAGTTCTCTCGGTCGCCGACATGATGGTGCGTCACATCACGACGGGCCGGGGCAGCGCCGAAGGTCCGTCAGCCTGCGCGTCCTCATCGAGGTCGAGGTCGAGATGAAGCGTGGTCCCGTCACGACGCAGCGCGTGGGCCCACCCCCGCTCTCGGATCACCTCGAGCATCACGGTGTTCCGCGCCAGCACCTCCGCCGTCATCCGCCCGATACCGTGCGCCCTCGCTGCGTCGACGAGCCGGGTCAGCAGCATCGTTCCGATTCCGTGCGATTGGTAATTGTGATCGACCACCAGCGCGAATTCGACCAACGGGGCGTCGTTGTCCAACTGGTGTACCGGGCTCACGTAGTTCGCGACTCCTACCAGGACGCCACCGATGTAGGCGCCCAGTGCGCAATGCCCGGGGTCTTGCCGGCACAGTGACGCGGCCAGATCCCCGAGATGCGTCGGACGGGCGCCGAAGAACCTCAGGTAGGCGTCGTGCTGGTCCATCCGCTCGTGCAGAGACTGCACGTCGTCTCGGTCGGTAGGTCGAAGGGAACGCACGACGACACCCGTGGTGACCGCGCGTGGCATCCGGGTTTTCATGCACCGTCACCTCCGTCGTCGGCCGTCGGAATTCATTCAAGCGTGGGAGGCGGACGCGGCGTCAGAGCCTTTGGTCCTCGACTACGGTCCTTCGCCTCTATTGCCGGTGTCGGTGGGTTCGCGATGCTGAAGGAAACCAAGGACGCCCACCCGGCATCGAAGGATCCTCGAAACGCAATGACCAGCACGAACAGTGACAGGGAGACCACGTCGATGGTGCACGCGCAGGCCCCGGTGGTGGAGCGGCTGATTCCCGAGTTCGGGGGGAGTTTCACGCGGGACGCGATTGCCCGGACAGTCGCGGGCAGCATTTCGGATCTCGCGGGGGTGCCGATCGCCGACATACCGGAACTGGCCGAGCGAGTTGCCCGGCAACGGCTCTTCACGGCACTCGAACGGCATCCTGAACGGTCGCCGTCCGAGCGTTGTGATCCCACACCGCGCAACCGAGTGATCGTGGCCCACCGATCCGGGGGACCGGGCCCCGTTACCGAGCGTCACCACACAGCAATCGAACAGGAGTGGCCATGACGGACCAGTGGCACGGGCGCGATGTGCAGGGGCCCGGAGCGGCGGTGACCAGACCGCTGCCCGCGACTATGTTGCCTGTGGAGATCGAGATATACGAACCCGACGCGGAGCCGACCCGTTCCCGGGCCAGGGCGCGCCTGCGTACACACGACAAGACCCTCCTCGAGGGACGGGGAGAGGCCAGCTGCCACTCTCGACACGGCACAGTACAGGTCAGCCGCGAGATGGCCGCTGCTCGTGCATTGACCGACTTGGCGCACCAATTGTTCGAGCTGGCAGCCACAGAGGACGCGGCTGCATGCGGACGCGGATTGTGATCAGCGGCCATGAGCATCACTCCCACATCGCCGTCCACCAGTGGGGTGGCACCGAACTTCACCGACTACGACGATGAACGGTCCCGGTTTTCGTGGTCTGCCATCGAGCGTCGACTCGGGCCGGCCCCCGGTGGCTGCAACATCGCGTATTACGCGGTCGACCGCCACGACTGTGGGCCGCAGCGGGACAAGGTCGCGTTCCGGTTCGTGGGTCCGAACAAGGGCGCCGGCGAGCTACCCGTCACCGAGGTCACCTTCGGTGACTTCGCGCACCGAGTCCGCAAGTTCACCGCCGTGCTGCGCGGACTCGGCGTGGGGAAGGGCGACCCCGTCTTCGTGTTCACCGGTCGTATCCCGGAGCTGTACGTCAGCATCCTCGGGGCGTTGCGCAACGGAAGCGTGGTCTCGCCGTTGTTCTCCGCCTTCGGCCCCGAGCCGTTGGCCACGAGACTTCGGCTCGGCGACGCCCAAGTCCTGGTGACCACCGAGCAGCTGTATCGGCGGCGGGTGGAGAAGATCCGCGACTCGTTGCCGTCCTTGCGCCACGTGCTGGTGGTGGGGGATGCCGGTTCGATCACCGACGTTCCGGACACGCTCGACTTCCACAGCATGATGGTGGACGCCGACGGGGACTGCGATATCACCCCGACCTGCGCCGACGATGTTGCCCTGCTACATTTCACCAGCGGAACGACCGGTACCCCGAAGGGCGCGGTCCATGTCCACGGCGCCGTGGCCACCCATTATGCGACCGGGTTGTTCGCCCTGGACCTGCATCCATCGGACGTATTCTGGTGCACGGCGGATCCTGGCTGGGTCACCGGCACGTCGTACGGGGTGATCACACCGTTGCTGCACGGCGTGACGTCGATCGTCGACAGCAACGAATTCGATGCCGAACGGTGGTACCGCATCCTCGAGGAGCAGGCCGTCACGGTCTGGTACACCGCGCCGACCGCGATCCGCATGCTGATGAAGTCCGGGCCGGAGTTGGCGCACAAATACTCCTACCCCCACCTGCGGCTCATCGCCAGTGTCGGCGAACCACTCAACCCCGACGCCGTTCTGTGGGGACGAGACGTGCTCGGTCGGCCCATCCACGACAACTGGTGGCAAACCGAAACGGGCGGCATCATGATCGCCAACACACCCGGTTTCGCCATCAAACCCGGATCGATGGGACGACCCCTCCCGGGCATCGACGCCGCCATCGTCCGACGCACAGGGGACGGCGGCATCGAAACCGTCGAAACACCGAATGTGGAGGGGGAACTCGCGATACGCCGAGGCTGGCCCTCGATGTTCCGCGGTTACCTGCACAATGACGACCGGTACCGGCGCGCCTTCGCGGGCGACTGGTACCTGACCGGCGACTTGGCCAAGCGCGATGCGGACGGCTATTACTGGTTCGTGGGTCGGGCCGACGACGTCATCAAATCGGCGGGTCACCTCATCGGTCCGTTCGAGGTGGAGAACGTCCTCATGGAGCATCCCGCGGTCGCCGAAGCGGGAGTCATCGGCAAGCCGGATCCGATCGTGGGTGCCGTGGTCAAAGCCTTCGTGTCCGTGAAGACGGGCTGGAACGCGGACGACGCCCTGCGCCGTGAACTTCTCGGGTACTCCCGCAAGAAACTCGGCGCCTCGGTCGCCCCCAAGGAGATCGAGTTCGTGGAGGTTCTCCCGCACACACGGAGCGGCAAGATCATGCGCAGGCTGCTGAAGGCACGCGAACTGGGTCTGCCGGAGGGGGACACATCGACTTTGGAGGTGGGCGGATGACTGCCCCGGACTTTCCCTACGACAAGGCGTTCGCGGTCGAGTTGCTGACGGACATGCTGCGCATTCGACGCTTCGAGGAGAAGGCTGCGGAGCTGTACGGCGCCCAGAAGATCCGCGGGTTCCTGCATCTGTATGTGGGGGAGGAAGCGGTCGCGGTCGGGGCCTTGCATGCCCTGTCTCCGGGCGATGCGGTGGTCGCGACCTACCGCGAGCACGGCCACGCGCTGGTGCACGGTGTCCCGATGAACTCGATCATGGCCGAGATGTTCGGGAAACGCGAAGGCTGTTCGAGGGGGCGAGGCGGATCGATGCATCTGTTCGATGCCGCCACCCGGTTCTACGGGGGCAATGCGATCGTCGCCGGCGGTCTGCCGCTCGCGGCCGGTCTGGCGTTGGCCGACAAGATGCAGGGTAAGCGCCGAGTGACGGCCTGCTTCTTCGGCGAGGGCGCGATGGCGGAGGGCGCCTTTCACGAGACCATGAATCTCGCATCGCTGTGGCAGTTGCCGGTGCTGTTCTGCTGCGAAAACAACCTGTACGCCATGGGCACGGCCTTGTCCCGCTCGGAATCTCAAACGGATCTGTGCGTCAAAGCCGCGTCGTTCGACGTCCCGACGCTCAAGGCGGACGGCATGGATGTGATTGCCACCCTGCACGCGGCCCGCTCCGGCGCCGCGCACGTCCGCACGACCGGCGGCCCATTTTTCATCGAATTCCAGACGTACCGATTTCGTGCCCATTCGATGTTCGACCCGGAACTGTATCGCGACAAGGCGGAAGTGGAGTCCTGGAAGGAGAGGGGTCCGATTCACACCTTCTCGGCGCGGCTCAAAGCGCTCGGGCTGTTCTCGGAGGAGGAGTTCCTCCGCATCGACGACCGCGTCATGTCGGAGGTCGATGCCGCGGTGAACTTCGCCGAGGCAGGCACCTGGGAGGCGCCCGGGGACCTCCTGCGCGACGTGCTCACGCCGGCGCGAACAGAGGAGGCGTCGTGAAGATCAGTTACCGGGACGCGATGCGGGAAGCGATCCGTGAGGCGATGCACTCCGATCCGCGGGTGTTCCTCATGGGTGAGGATGTCGGACGCTACGGCGGCACGTACGCGGTGTCCAAGGGCCTGCTCGCCGAATTCGGGGACGAGCGGATCCGCGACACTCCGCTCTCGGAGTTGGGTTTCGTGGGAGTGGGGATCGGGGCGGCCGTGGGCGGGATGCGCCCGATCATCGAGGTGATGACCGTCAACTTCAGCCTGCTCGCGCTCGACCAGATCGTAAACACCGCGGCGTCGCTCCGGCACATGTCGGGCGGACAATTCTCCGTCCCCGTGGTGGTGCGCATGGCGACCGGCGCCGGCAGGCAACTCGCCGCGCAGCATTCGCACAGCCTCGAGAACTGGTACGCCCACATCCCCGGAATCCGGGTCCTGGCGCCCGCGACAGTGGCGGACGCGCGCGGCATGCTCCGACCGGCCCTCGCGGACCCCGATCCGGTGATCATCTTCGAACACACCCAGCTGTACAACTCGTCGGAAGACCTCGAGGGGCCCGTCCCGGTCGACATCGACTCGGCAGCGGTACGCCGGGAGGGAAGCCACATCAGCCTGATCACGTACGGCGGGTCGCTGCCCAAGGCCCTCGCCGCCGCCGACGTACTGGCAGAGAAGGGAATCGCCGCCGAGGTCGTCGACCTTCGGGTGCTGCGCCCCCTCGACACCGACACCATCGCCGCGTCGGTCCGGAAGACACACCGTGCCGTCGTGGTCGACGAGGGCTGGCGCACCGGCAGTTTCGCGGCGGAAGTGATGGCGCAGATCGTCGAACGCGAATTCTACGAGCTCGACGCGCCACCTCGCCGCGTGTGCAGCGCCGAGGTCCCGGTCCCGTACGCCAAGCATCTCGAATACGCGACCCTTCCTCAGGTCGAGACCATTGTGTCCACGGCGTGGAATGTGATCGGCGATCGGTAGGAACGAGGCATAGCCATGTTTGATTTCACGCTGCCTTCCCTGGGCGCCGACATGGATGAGGGAACGTTGACGGACTGGTTGGTCAAACCCGGTGACGAGGTCGAGCGCGGTCAGGCGATAGCGACGGTCGACACCGTGAAAGCGGCCGTGGACGTGGAGATCTGGCAGAGCGGCACCGTTCACCGGTTGCTCGTCGAGCCCGGAACGACCGTGTCGGTCGGAACCCCGTTGGCAACGCTGTCGAGTCCCGGAGAATCACCACCGCCCGAGCGGCCGTCTGCCGATGCGGTGCCCGGCACCACCACGGTCGCCACCGCACCGGAACCAGCACCGGCACCGGAACCAGCACCGGCACCGGCACCGGCACCGGCACCGGCACCGGCACCACGGCGCAAGGTCTCGCCCAGGGCGCGCAGGGAAGCGGAAAGGACAGGGATCGATCTCGCCGGTGTCACCGGGACAGGCGCCGGTGCTGCGGTCACGCTCGACGACGTTCAGCGCGCGGCAGCCCACAGCATCGAGCCTGGACCGTCCGAGGCGAAGGCCAAGGCCGAGGCCAAGACCCGCGATATGCGTCGCGCGATCGCTGCTTCCATGAGCCGCTCCAAGCGGGAGATCCCGCACTACTACCTGATGGACGAGATTCCACTGCGGACGGCGACGGACTGGTTGCGCACCGAAAATGCCGCCCGCCCGATCACCGAACGAGTCCTCCTCGCCGCTGTGCAACTCAAGGCGGTGGCGCTCGCTGCCCAGCAGTTCCCGGACCTCAACGGGTTCTGGCTGGACGGCGAGTTCCGGCCGGCACCCCACATCCACCTCGGGGTGGCGATCTCTCTGAGAGACGGAGGTCTGGTCGCTCCCGCGGTCCACGACACCGCCGACAAACCCCTCTCCCAGCTGATGGTGGAACTCGGCGATCTGGTGACCCGGGCCCGTGCCGGTTCGCTGCGCAGTTCCGAGATGTCGGACCCGACGCTGACCGTGACGAACCTCGGGGAACGTGGGGTCACCTCGGTTTTCGGTGTGATCTATCCGCCTCAGGTGGCGTTGGTGGGTTTCGGGAGGCCCAGTGAACGCCCCTGGGTGTTCGACGGAGATCTGCAGGTCGCGACGGTCGTGACAGCTACCCTCGCCGCCGATCACCGTGCCAGCGACGGAACACGGGGCGCACAGTTCCTGACCAGAATCAACGAACTGCTCCAACAGCCGGACAAGTGGTGAGGACGACAGATGAACAGCGAGACGATCGACTCGAGAGTCATACGCGCATTGCGGGAGATCGCGCCGGAGATCGAGGACGAGGAACTGTCCTCGGATGTGCCGTTACGCGATCAGGTCGATCTGGATTCGATGGACTGGCTGAACTTCCTCGTGCGCCTGCATGCCGTATTCGGCGTCGATATCCCGGAATCCGACTACGCGACACTGGTGACCGTGGAGGACATCGTCGAATACATTGCCTCGCAAACACACACCTGAGGGCGACGCGGCTACTGCGGGACCTCGGCGGGCGACCGGGGCGCAACGCTCCCGGGTGTCCGTCGCCGGTGCCACCGCCACGCTTCGTCACATCCCCAGACGATGAACGGCAGCGGAAGGAGCCACAGCACCTGATGCCACTGCGGAATCACGGTTCCGAAGATATGTCGAAGCACCGGCACCGTGACGACCAGCGCGGCGAAACACACTTCGAAGGCGATTCCCCACAGCAACAGGGGGTTGGACGCGACTCCAACCTTTGCGAGCGATGCGTGCTCGGTTCGCGAGGCGAACGCAGTGCCGATCTGGCAGGCGACGATGCCGAGGAAGCTCATCGTCGTCGCCGATTGCCAGGTGTGGTGCAGGATTCCGGCACCCACATCGGCACCCAGATACCAGCCACCTTCGAGAAGTGTCGCGAAGAAGAGCGTCATCACCAATACTGCCGACACACCTCCCAGCAGACCCCACGACCGGACGAGGATCCCCCTGTCGACCACGTTCTGGGTGCGCTTGCGTGGACGCCGATCCATCAGGCCCGGTTCGGCCTTCTCACGGCCCAACGCCAGCGCCGGTAAGGTCTCGGTGCCCAAATCGATGGCGAGAATCTGCATCACCGTGAGGGGAAGGGGTACCTGTCCGCCGGACAGTGCGTAGACGAGGAACGGCACCACCTCGGGGGTGGCGTGCGCGAAGATGTAGACGATGAACTTGCGGACGTTGTCGTAGACCCTCCGTCCCGCCTCGACGGCGCTGACGATGGTCGCGAAATTGTCATCGGTGAGGACCATCGTCGCGGCCTCCCGCGCGACATCGGTGCCCGACTTACCCATCGCCACACCGATATCGGAACGGCGCAACGCCGGTGCGTCGTTGACGCCGTCACCCGTCATCGCGACGACCTGCCCGCTGTCGCGCAAGGCATCGGTGATCCGCAACTTCGCCTCTGGTGAACTGCGCGCGAAGATGAGTTCGACGTCGGTGGCGAGCAACCTGTCGAGATCGGGTTCCGGCATCTGCTCGAGTTCCGAGCCGGTGACGACCCGTAGACCTGCGTGCCCGATCCCTACGCTCTGTGCGATCCCTCGCGCGGTGAGGCCGTGATCACCGGTGACGACGATGATCCGAATTCCCGCAGAATGACACCTGGCCACGGCCGCCGCTACCTCCGGACGCGGAGGATCGAGCATTGCCGCGATTCCGAGGAGGGTGAGATCGCTCTCCGCCTCTTCCCGCGTCAGTCCCGGGTGAGTGCCCGCGTCGGTGTCGCGCTCGGCGACGGCAAGCACACGCAAACCTTCGCGAGCCCAGTCGCGTACGAGATTCGCGGTGAACTCCCGATCGGAACTGGTGAAGGCCGGGTCCACACCAGCGGGACCGGCGATTCGGGTACACCGGTCGAAGATCTCTTCGGGTGCTCCCTTGGCATGGATGTGCAGCGTGTCACCGATACGATCGACGGTGGACATCCGGCGCAGCTCCGGGTCGAAATGGAACTGCGACACCCGGATTCCGTCAGCGTCTTCTGTCGAGGCTCCCAAGGACAGCGCTGCGTGCAGCAATGCCACCTCCGTCGGATCACCGGATTCGGCACCGGTACTCGAGATGCGGATCTCCGCGCTACAGCACGCGACGACAGCCCGGGCCGTCCGACTTGCCGAAGCGTCCGGTGCCGGAACGGGGACGGCACCGTCGAACGTCACGACCCCGTCAGGGGTCCACAACCTGGTGGTACGCATCCGATTCATGGTCAGGGTGCCGGTCTTGTCGGTACAGATGACGCTGGTGGAGCCGAGTGTTTCCACAGCGGAGAGACGTTTGACCAGGGCGCCCTGTCTGGCGAGGGTACGCACGCCCACCGCGAGAGCCAACGTGATCGTCGGCAGTAGGCCCTCCGGCACGTTGGCGACCAGGAGCCCGATTGCGAAATTGACCGAATCGTCGAGCGACAACCCCGCCATGAGCGTCCCCAGCGGGATGAACGCCAGACCCATCGCCACCGCAACCGCCGCGATCAGCCAGGCCACGCGTTTCACCTGCTTTTCGAGGGGGCTTTCCTCATGGCCCACGCGTTGTGACAGAGCCGCGATGCGTCCGAGTTCGGTGTGCATTCCTGTCGCGAACACGACCGCGGTGGCATCGCCGCCCACCACATTGGTGCCGCTGAAGGCGATGTCCGCGGCCTCGATCAACGGTCCCGTCGTCGACCCGGCGTCGAATCGGATCAAAACCGGTACGGACTCACCGGTGAGAGTCGACAGATCGACCTCGAGCGATCCCGACAGGAGTCGCGCATCGGCGGACACGCGGTCGCCTTCGGTCAGGAAGATCACGTCGCCCGGCACGAGCGACCGGACGTCGACCGTCTCCGTCGTTCCCTGACGGGCGACGCGCGCCCTGGTTGGCAGAAACGCCGCCAGTGCTTCGACCGCCTGCTCGGCGTGTCGTTCCTGCACGAACGCGAACGCGGCGTTGAGCAGGATCACGATGACAATCGCGACACCCAGCGGCGCTGAGCCGCTGAAGACGGCGAGTACGGCAGCCATCCACAAGAGCAGCGCCAACGGATGCGTGAATTGCCGCAGTAACTGCCGGGGCCAGGTGCGCCCGCGATGCCGAATCAGTTCATTGGTCCCGTAGACGAGTGTTCGTCGCTCCGCTTCCCTCCGTGACAGTCCATCCCGTCTGGTGCGGAGGTCACGCAGTAGCCGGTCGGTCGACTCCTGAGGGTCCACGCGAGCTGTCTTCGTCGGCGTCACCATCGCGCGCTCCTGGTCGTCGGGTCGATCCGGTAGGGATCACGTGGGACGGGCCCGGCGGGGTTCTTCTCCGACGGTGCGCCATCGACGGTTGCGGGGAAAGGGACCTTGGTCCTCTCTTACGGTCGCACGCAGCCCGAACCGGGTCCGGGCTGCGACGATGGAGACACGCGTCCTCACGCGTCGGCCCTCGACGAGGGAAGGCATATGCACGACACACGAACCCGCGAAACGTGGAATGCGCGCCTGACGAGGCTGTTGGCACCCACCCTGCTCGCAGTCACGTCGGTGGCGCTCGTGTCCGGCGTGGTGGCCACTTCGCTCGGTCGGCCGAGCGTCGCGGACGCGTGCTGGGCGATCGGCACGGTGGTGTCCCTGGCGCCCGCTGTGGGCTGGGTCGTCGTGGCACTCCGTCAGCGCACAGCTGGTGTCGACCTCATCGCCGTGCTCGCCCTCGCGGGAACACTCGCGGTCGGCGAGTATCTGGCAGGTGCCCTCATCGGGTTCATGCTCGCGACGGGGCGCACGCTCGAATCCGCGGCGGAGCGGCGCGCGTCACGCGATCTGCGCGCCCTCCTCGAACACGCACCACGACGAGCACACAAACGGATCGGCCACGACGTCGTCCTCGTCCCCTTGGACGAGGTCGAGCCCACCGATCTGCTGGTCGTCGCCTCCGGAGAGGTTGTCCCCGTCGACGGCGTCGTCGTCGCCGACCGATCGGCCGTCCTCGACGAGTCCGCGCTCACCGGGGAGTCTCTCCACGTCGAACGACAGGTCGGGGAGTCGGTGCGCAGTGGGGTGGTGAACGTCGGATCGACGATCGAGCTGCGCGCCACCGCGAGCGCCGCGGACAGCACCTATTCGGGCATCGTCCGACTGGCGCAGGAGGCCGCTGCCGACAAGGCACCGATCGTACGGATCGCGGACCGCTTCGCCGTCTGGTTCCTTCCCCTGACCCTCCTGGTGTCGTCCGTCGCATGGTGGCTGAGCGGTTCCGCCGTGCGCGCGGTCGCAGTTCTCGTGGTCGCGACCCCGTGTCCGTTGCTGCTCGCCGCCCCTGTCGCCATCGTGTCGGGGCTGTCCCGCGCCTCACGGATCGGTGTCGTCATCCGCGGCGGTGGAGCACTGGAAACACTCGGGCGAGCTCGGACCCTGGTGATGGACAAGACGGGAACCCTGACGACCGGCAGGCCATCGGGACTCGACGTCGCAACCGCCCCCGGCCACAATCCCGACGAGGTACTCCAACTCGCCGCAGCCGTCGACCAGCTGTCACCCCATGTTCTCGCCGAGTCGATCGTCCGCTTCGCGAGGGCACGGGGCTGTCCGCTTCCACTGCCCACCGATGTCAGCGAGCAGGCGGGGACCGGGGTCACCGGCATCGTGAACGGTCGTGCGGTGAAGGTCGGTTCGGATCACGGCGTGTTGCCGGACTGGGCGGAGGCCGTCTCGACGCGATCGGCCCTGGACGGCGCGGCGGTGGCCTGGGTACAGGTCGACGACGCACTGGTAGGGGCGATCCTGCTGCGGGATCCTCTTCGTCGAGACGCGCCTCGCACATTGCGGCGATTGCGGGCAGCCGGACTGGACCGACTGATCATGCTGACCGGAGACCGCCGGGCGCCCGCCCTCGAAATCGGATCCATCGTCGGACTCGACGCCGTGCTCGCGGAGCAAACTCCCATGGACAAGGTGGCAGCAGTTCAGGCGGAGAAGCGCAAGGCTGTCACGATCATGGTGGGGGACGGGATCAACGACGCCCCCGCCCTGGCGGCGGCGTCGGTCGGAGTGGCGATGGGGGCGCGGGGAGCCACGGCCAGTTCGGAGGCTGCCGATATCGTGCTGACGACCGATCACCTCGCCCGGTTGGCGGACGCGATGGAGATCGCACGACGGTCGAGGCGGATCGCGATCCAGAGTGCCGGGATCGGCATGACGCTGTCGCTGCTGGCGATGATCGCCGCGGCGTTCGGCTGGATCGCTCCCGCGCCCGGCGCCCTGCTGCAGGAAGGAATCGACGTGGCGGTCATCCTCAACGCCCTGCGCGCCCTTCGCGGCGGCCGGTCCTCCGAACTCACGGTGACGCGAGAAACCGGCCTGCTATTGCAGCGTTTCGATCGCGAGCACGACGATCTGCGGGGAGCGCTGGCGCTGATACGTGACGCTGCAGAGCGGGTGACCGCCGAACCCGGAACCGAGACACTGGCGGCGGTGCGTAGAGCACACACCGTCCTGGTGGAGCAGGTCCTGCCCCATGAACGTGCCGAGGAGACCCAACTGTATCCCGCGCTGGCGGACGCCTTCGGAACGGCGGAAGCCACCGCCCCGATGAGTAGGGCTCATGCGGAGATCGATCGACTCAGCCGGCGCCTGGGAACTCACCTCGGCGCGGTCGAGGCGCACGGCGAAGTCCGCCCGGACCAGCGTGATGACCTTCTCGCCTGCCTGTACGGGTTGTATGCGGTGCTGCGTTTGCATTTCGCCCAGGAGGAAGAGGACTACTTCGCCCTCGCCCCGAGAATCGACGACGAGCACTGACAGCCGTCGGCGCTACCGGACGACGAGGATCGGGCAGCGGACGGAGTGCATCAAGGCCCTGCTCGTGGATCCCAACAACATACTGGTGAAGCCGCCGCGTCCGCGGCTGCCCACGACGAGAAGTCGCGCGTTGTCGGCTTGTTCGCGCAGGTTACGCACCGGTCGGTCCATCACGACCATCGTCCGAACCTTGACGTCCGGGAAATCCTCGGCCCGGCCGGCGAGACTCTCCGACAGGAGGGCCGTTTCCTGGGTGACGACCTGCTTCCACCCGGAGACGCTACCGCCCTCGTGGTGCACGGGGAGGTCGACGTCGGACCAGGCGTGAACGGCCACCAGTTCGCACTGCCGCAGGGCGGCCTCCTCGAACGCCATCGAAATGGCGGGCTCGCTGTGTGCCGACCCGTCCACACCCACGACGACGGGCCCCTCGAGTCGGGTGACCTCGGAATCGGGAAGCCCGCGGATGACCGCCACCGGGCACGGTGCGTGGGTGGCGACCGCGGCGCTGACCGATCCCAGGAAGCCGCGCTCGATGATTCCCTGCCGGTTCGAGCCGACGACGACCATCGCGGCGGATTTCGATCTTTCGAGGAGTTCACCGGCCGGCGTTCCGGTGCAGAGCGTGGTGTGAATGTCGAGGGAATGCCCGGGTACCGCTCGGGCGGCGATTTCCGCCGCGGCAGCCAGCCGGTTCTTCCCGTTGCGTTCCTCGTCGTCGAAGAAGCTCTCCGGCATGCCGATCGGGACACCGTAGGCGCCGGGCACGAACGTGGTCGAGACCACCGACAGTGGCGCATTACGCAACGCCGCCTCCTGTGCGGCCCACGCGACTGCCTGGAGGGACGACGGTGAACCGTCTGTTCCGACGACGATCGGGCGGCGGGCGGTCATGGTGTTCTCCTCGGGGGCAACGCGCGGCAGGAGTTGCCGCTACCTCTCATCGTTACGGTGCCTCCGACGCCGGCGTAGGGGAGAAGGTCCCCACCTCGGCGGACGGGCGAGCCGATCCCGGCTCAGGGCAGTGGAGCCGACCACCGGAGAGTGGTTCCGCCGCCGGGGGTGGTGTCGATGGTGAAGCGCCCGTTGACTTCCTGTGCTCGGGCAGCCAGATTGTCCAGGCCACTTCGGGAGACGCCCTCCGGAAACCCTTTGCCGTCGTCCGCGACCTCGATGACGAGATCGTCGTAGACGGAGATGCTGACGGTGACTGTGCCGGCCGCTGCGTGGCGCACCGCGTTGCTCAGTGCCTCACGCAGGACCGCCTCGGCATGTTCGGCGAGCACGGCATCGATGACCGACAGCGGCCCGGACATGTGCACGGTCGTGCGCAGCCCTGAATCCGCGGTGATCTCGGCGATGATCTCGTGCAACCGCCGCCGGAACTGGGTCACGGCACCCGAACCGCCGTGAAGGTCGAAGATCGCGGTACGGATGTCACGCACGATATCGTGAAGATCGTCGACCGACTGCACGAGTCGCTGCTTGACCTCGGGTGACTTCGCCCTCTGCAGAGTGCTCTGGAGCGACAGGCCGACCGCGAAGAGCCGCTGGATGACGTGGTCGTGGAGATCCCGCGCGATCCGATCCCGATCGGACAGCACGTCCAATTCGTGCATTCGGCGCTGACTGTTGGCGAGCTGCAGCGCGACGGCCGCCTGATCGGCGAACCCCGACATCAACGCCAGCTGGTCCTCTGTGAACGGCGCTGCGTCGGCATGACGGAGCACCACCAGCACACCGGCCACCGATTGCGTTGCACGCAGCGGCAACGCCAGCGCCGGACCGAACCGGGTTCCCGTCTCGAACCCGGGATCGAAGGCTAGAGCGTTGACGCGGAGCGGTGTCCGATCACGGAAGGCTTCGCCGGACGTCGACCCTTCGAGTGGAATCGTTCGGCCGATGCGAGCCGACACCGTTCCGGCGGACGCGGTGACCACGAGTTCGGTGACCTCGTCCGATGGGATGTCGGGGTCGTCCGGCACCGCGAGAAAAGCGCTGTCGGCATCGGTGAGGGAGAGCGCGTCGTCGGCGATCACCTGCAACACCTCGGCGGTCTCGCTGCCCGCGAGTAGTTCGGTCGCTATCTCACGCGTCGCCTCGAGCCACGCCTGCCTCGTCCGGGACTCCTCGTACAGGCGGGCGTTCTCGATCGCGATCCCGGCGGCGGCCGCGAGTGCGCGGAGAAGGACCTCGTCGTCCTCGGTGAACTGTGCACCGTTCGCCTTCTCGGTGAGATACAGATTCCCGAACGCTTCGTCCCGGATCTGAATAGGAACGCCCAGAAACGTTTTCATCGGCGGATGGTGGTCGGGGAATCCTACCGAGGCGGCGTGATGGGAGAGGTCGTCCAACCGGACCGGTTTGGGATTGGTGATGAGGAATCCGAGGACCCCGCGGCCACGGGGCAGGTCACCGATCCGTTCGCGCATTTCCTCGTCGATGCCCTCGAAGACGAACTCGCTCAGCCCCTCACCGGGGGCGAGCACGCCCAGCGCACCGTATCGGGCGTCCACCAGGTTGATCGCGGCGTGGACGATGGTGCGGAGCGTGTTGTCGAGGTCGAGGCCCGAGGTCACCGCGAGCATCGCCTCGAGGAGTCCGTCGACGTGCTCGCGGGCATCGACGATCAGCGCGATGCGTTCCTGCACTTCGGTCAGGAGTTCACGGAGCCGAAGCTCGGACAGGCTGCCGAGCAGCGGACCCGGGTCACGCTCATCGGCTTGACGGGTCACACCACGCATTGTCCCACGTCGCCGGTGCGCTGCGGGTCGGAAGCCGTGATCGGGCTCAGGGCCTCGACTGTGAGGTGTCGGACGGTCTCGACGGCATCTTCGTGGCAAGTACCGCTGCCTGAGTCCGGCGTTCGACTCCGAGTTTGGTCAGCAGCCTGGAGACGTAATTCTTGACGGTTTTCTCCGCGAGGAACATCCGTGCAGCGATCTGACGGTTGGTCAGCCCTTCACCGAGCAGGGCGAGGAGCGTCCGTTCCTGATTGGTCAGGTGCCCGAAGATTCCGTCCTTCTCACTGGCGTCCGCGCGGATCTTCATCATCAGGGCAGCGGCCGCACGGCTGTCGAGGAGCGACTTTCCTGCCCCGACGTCGTGGACCGCCTGGGTCAATTCCATACCGCGGATGTCCTTCACGACGTATCCGCTGGCCCCGGCGAGAATCGCGTCGAGCATCGCCTGGTCGTCCGTGAACGAGGTCAGGATGAGACAGTGCAACTCCGGCATCAGTGAGTGCAGTTCGCGGCACAGTTCGATTCCGTTGCCGTCGGGGAGCCGCACGTCGAGGACCGCGACGTCGGGTTTCAAGGCCGGCACTCGTGCCATCGCCTGGGAGTAGGACGCGGCTTCACCGACGACCGTCAGATCGGGGTCGGCTGTGAGGAGGTCCGCGATTCCGCGCCGGACGACCTCGTGATCGTCCACGAGAAAGACGTTGATCATGCCGCAACCTCCAGTCGTGCTGTGTGATCGCTCCGGAAGATCAGATTACGCCGGGATCAGGTGGCGCCAGAAGCGCCGGCGCGGGGCCACCGACGGTCATCGAGTGGCGGGACGAACCGGGCGCATCCCGTGCCGGCGTGGTCGGTGGGGCATCAACATCGCCACCGCCAGGCCGACGGTGGCGACCAGTGTCGCGGCCGCGCCGACTCCGACGAGGGGAGTCGCCAGCCAGGCGCCGAGCAGGACGACCAGGCCTGCGGTCACCGCCCCCGACAGCAACGCCAGCACCAGCCCGATCGGGTGGAGGTACAGGAACTCGCCGGGTTCGCCGTCGCGCGGGCGACGGTCCTCGCGCGGCCGCGGTGCGGTGGGGTGACGTTCGAACATGCGGTCCTCACTCCTTCGCCGACGGGTGGTTCCGATGTGGTGTGTCGGCCTCTTCCACAACGGTGCGATAACGGCGCGCGCGTTTCCAGGGCCGAAAGTCACCAGGTCAGTGTTGCCGGGTTTTTGCGGGCGACCAACGACATGTGACGCCCGGCCGGGCCTCCGATGCCGGTCCGGCCCGGTCGTCCCTGCCAATGACCTTGTGCCCTAGGCCGTTCACCTCGTGCGCGCAAGACTCGAACACAGGAGGACCGTTCCGAGGAGGGCGTGATGACCATCGATCAGGCACTGCGCTGGTGGCGTCTGGCGCCGTGGAGTCGAAACCCTCTGATGCGGGGCACGGATCGTGTCGACTCCGTCGTCGCGGCCGTCCTGATCGCCTTCGTCCTGATCGTGGTCCCGTTCGCGGCGGCGTTCGGAACCGTGACCTACACCGGCTTGGCCGAACGGTCTCACGCCGAACTGCAGACCAGGCACGCACAGTCCGCCGTTCTCGTCGAGGACCCACGGCCGGTGGTGGTCGCCGACGCGCACAGCCGCTCACCGGACACGCAGGACCGTGCGACAGCGCAGTGGACGGCACCGGACGGCACCCTCCGCTCGACCGACGTGGAGACCGCGCCCGGGACGCACCGCGGCGACACGGTCACGGTGTGGGTGGACACGAACGGGAACGTCGCCGCCGAGCCCCGGTCGGGAATGCAGAACGCGGCGATCGCCGTGAGCGCGGCCCTGTCGGTGTGGGCGGGCGCGGCGGTCGGCGCCCTCCTGCTGTACTCCGGGGTGCGGTGGATCAGCGGCCGAAGCCGGATGCGGCAGTGGGATCGGGAATGGAACGATCTCGGTCGCACACCGGGATGGCCGGTCAGTTGACCGACCGACGCGCCGGTCGTGAACGGCCCGCCTCGACGATGCCTAACCCAGACTGACCGTGCACCCCGGTTCCAGCCGAACGACCTGATCGCGACACGAGATCTCGATCGCGCGTTGATTTCCGGCGCCCGCGCTGACCTGAACGCGCCGACCGCTGATCGTCAGCCACAGCTGGTGCCCGCGATAGACGATCGGAAACTCGAGCGCACCGAGCGTGTGCGGCCATTCCGGGCTGAACACGAGGCGGTCACCGCGCGTTTCCAGTCCCGTGAAGCAGCGCTGCAGCAGGTCGATGCTTCCCGCCATCGCCGCCAGGTGGATCCCCTCGGAAGTCGTACCTCCCTGGATGTCCGTGATGTCGGACGCGAGCACCTTCTCGAAGAATTCCATGGCCTTGTCACGATTGGCGCGGGCCAGCACCCAGGAATGCACCACCGCGCTCAGCGTCGAACCGTGCGAGGTCCGGGCGATGTAGTAATCGATGGTGCGCGGTATTGCCTCCGGTTCGAACTGATATCCGAGTCGCTCGAACAGATCACGCAGTTCGTCGGCGGACAGCAGGTAGAACAGCATCAGAACGTCGGCCTGCTTCGACGCCCGGTACCGGTTGACGTCATCCCCCTCCGCCTCGAGGATGCGGTCGAGCCGTTGAATGTCGACGTACCGCTCCCGGTAGCCGGCCCAGTCCAGTTCCGCCAACTCTTCGTACCCCTCGAACTGACTGATGACCCGATCGTGGAAAGGAACGAACATTCGGCGGCTCACGTCCGCCCACCGCGCCATCTCGTGGGAATCCAAGCTCAGAGAGTCGACGAGATCGGACCGGTTCTGGGTCGGAATCGCATCGAGCGCCTCGATCGCCCGGAGGATCACCCACACGGCCATGACGTTGGTATACGCGTTGTTGTCGACTCCCTCGTGCGGTGCCTCGGGGTAGCCGGAATGAAACTCGTCCGGTCCCATGACTCCGCGGATCGTGTAGCGACCGCGGGTCCCCTCGTAGGAGGCGAGGCCGGCGAAGAATCGGGCTATCTCTACCAGCATCTCGGCGCCGAAATCACTGAGAAACTCCAGATCCCCGGTGACCTGGTAGTAGTGCCACACGTTATAGGCGATCGCGATGCCGATGTGGTGTTGACGCCAACTCGGGTCCGGGAGCCAGCGACCGGACCGCGGGTTGAGATGCACTTGCTGGCTTTCCTCCCGGCCGTCGCTACCCGACTGCCACGGGAACATCGCGCCGCGGTAGCCGGCCGCCCGCGCAGCGCGGCGGGCCTCCGGCAAGCGACGGTACCGGTAGCGCAGCAACGACCGGGTCAAGGTCGGCACCCGCAGGTTCAGGACCGGGAAAACAAACAATTCGTCCCAGAAGACGTGCCCCCGATACGCCTCGCCGTGCAGTCCTCGGGCCGGCACACCGACGTCCAGGTCGGCAGTGTTCGGCGACACCGTCTGCAGCAGTTGCATCTGATGGAGCCTGGCGATGCGCAGGACGTCCTGGTAATCACCGAGGGTGATGCCGATACGGTCCCACAGGTGCTCCCAGGCCAGCACATGACCGTCCAGCACTTCCTCGAACCCGCCGATCGACGGCACCCAGCGTGCTGCTTCCTCGGCCGGCTCGGACAGGGCGTGATCGCGCCCCGTGAACACTGTCACCATCTTCTCGAACGTCACGGACTCACCCTCGCCGACGTCTACCGTGATGTCGTGGCCTATGCGGCCGTCGCGGTCGAGCAGACGGTACGTGGACGCGCGGTGTCGGTCGTGGGGCGACAGCGTGGTTCGTGCCGCCATGGACACCGGTATGCCCGATTGATTGGTCTGCATCGCCAGCAGGACGGAGTCCGCCGACAGCGCGCCGGAACGGAGTAGCACGAGATGCTCGGCGGCGAGATCACGGTACCGCTCGACGAGGGTGTTGCGCACCGAACCATCCAGAGCCGAACGCAATTCGAACGAGCCGGACCAGTTCTCCGCGATGATCGTCGTCTGCAGCGCACAGACGTGGGGTAAGTGCATGGCAACGAATCTCCGCTGGATGACCGACGTCGTGCGCCCGGCGTCGTCCCGGTACCGAAACCGGCGGGTGAGCACGGCGCGACGCAGATTGAGGTACTGGCGGTACTCGAGCAGGTCGACGGTATCGACGTCGAACCACGGCCCGCCCTCGATACGAAAGGTCGTCGTCAGCCAATTCGGTGCATTCACCATGCTTTCGTTCACGATCGCCATCCCGCCACGCTCGTCGCTCAAGCGGTTGTACACACCCGCGAGATAGGTGCCCGGGTAGTGGACGGTGCCGGCGGTTGCTTCGGGGGCGCACCCGCGAGTGGCGAAGTAGCCGTTCCCCAGAGTGCAGATGGCCTCCCGTAGCTTCTCGGTCGCGGGTTCGTAGCCGTCGAAGAACAGCATCCATGCATCGGCCGCGGACGCGGTCTCGGGGTCGCGGCCGAGAAGATCCCCCAGCCGCTGCAACAGTTCGCGAACCTGAGCCGGATCGTTCACGGCGAATTTTGCCGCCGACCGTCGATCCCCGATCTCACTGCTGCGGACGACGATCCCCACCCCGGTCGCCGACACGGCGTCGAATGCGTCCTCGTCGGTGAGATCGTCACCGACGTAGATCGGAAGTAGGGATCTCGCGTCGTGGATGTGCTCGAGGACCCAGTTCAGTGCGCGTCCCTTGTCCCAATCGACGTCGGGACGGAGTTCGACTACTTTGCGCCCACCGGTGACTCTGAGCCGGACCTCCCCGGACGTGGCGACGTCACGGACCGTGGCGACGACCTCGTCGATCCGGTCGGCGGCAACATTGCGATAGTGCACGGCGACGGTGTACTTCTTGGGCTCGATCAACACGCCCGGCACGTCGCGGAGGCGGTCGGTGAGCGCGCGGGTGGCGTGATGCAGTACCGGTACCGCGGCGAGAGCGTCAGGGTTCTCGTAGTACTGCCCCTGCGGCCCCGCCAACTCGAAGCCGTGGCTGCCCGCGTACCAGATCTCCGCCATGCCGACCCGTGCCTGCACATCCGCGAGGTCGCGTCCACTGATCACGGCCACCGGGCATTCGCGTGTCAACCGGGCCAACTCGGCGGCCACACCGTCGACCAGAACGGCCGCCGACGGATCGGACACGATATCCGAGAGGGTGCCGTCGAAGTCGAGAAACACAGCGGGCCGGCGGACACGGAGGAGGGCGGTGAGTTCGTGCCGAGACGTCAGCGCGTCCGGAATCTCGGACAACCGGAGATCGCCTGCGCGGACCTGGATCTCGGAGGTGTCGGCGACGACGATGTCTGCTCCACATCGACTCAGCCTGTCGGCGCGACGGTCGGGAGCGACCCCGATGACGAGAGCGAAGCCGCCACGGCTGGCCGCGGCTGCCGTTGCTCCTGAGGTCGTGACGACCACCGCACTGCCCGGACGCGCCCCCAGCCGATCGGCGGCGTCGGCCGGCGACGCGCCTGCGACCCGAACGGGAAACACCTCGGCGATCCCAGCGGAGTCGAGCATCGGCTGAACGTCGCGATCGGACGAGAAGATCGCTGTCGCCACCCCGAGACTCTGCAATCGACGGACGAGTGCCATCGTGGTGTCGGCCCCGGCGGACTCGGTCGTCACGACGTCGAGGTCGAGGATCACCGCATCGTGCCGACGCAGATCGATCGCAGTCTGTGCCATGGGCTCAGCTCCCGGGTGGCGAACGCGGTCGCAGTCACGGGCCGATAACGAGCCCGGGCGACGCGGGATGTGCTACGCGGGAGTGGAACTGACCTGTTGGGCGAGTGTCCGACCCCACTGCTCGGCGCGTGTCTCCTCGCCTTCCTCGAGCCGCGATTCCTTGTCGACGAGGAAACTCTCGGACTCGGCGACGAGATCGAACCCGCGCAGGCGCAGCTTTCGGCAAATACCTTTCGATGCTCGGCCGGTCAGGAGCGCAGGGCCGCCTGACCGAGTGTCGAAGGCCACCGCCTTCCCATGGCTCGGGGGGAGCCCGTCGAGCCACTCGCGGAGGCCTTCGCTTTCCGCGTCGGGTTCCAAGGCCACAGTGCTGTCCGGTTTGTGGGCGGTCACGGCGGCCCCGTGGCGGGTCGACTCGCGGCTCATCCCGTGGACGTGCGTGGGACCGCCGACGATCACGAGATCGTAACCGGACAAGTCTTCGTCGCCGGCTCGGGCGACCGGGATCGCCGTCACAGCGCCCGCGGACTCGAGACCGCGGGAGATCGCCTCTGCCACGTGCCGGGTATTTCCGAACATCGATTCGTAGACCACAAGTGTTCGCATGTCGACTCCTTCTATGGGTGGTACCGCTCGGTCCCGGCGCTCCGTGCACGAGGATGTTCCGGCCGATGGTGTCAAGTCGACTGGTGTGCACCGAACATCACGCGTGCCCACCAGTCGGCCAGCGGACTCGGATCGGGCCATTCGATCCGATCGTCATCAGTATCGGGCGCGGATGGCTGTGTTCGTCTCGTCGTCGACCGACTTCCCTGTCGACGATGGTGAGGTGGGGGATTCATGGCAAACTCCGAGGTGTCGTGTCACTTCGGATTCAACCAACGATGTCGCCCACCGAGTAGGGTCTACCGTCACTTTCCGGGACGTTGCACGCCCCTGCCGCGTGCGCAGGTGTCGGGTACCGCCGCGTTGCAGGCAGATGACCTATGCCTCTACCGGCGCCGTTGCCGCGTCTGAGACCGTGACGGTGACCGGAGGAGTTGAGAATATGAGCGTTCTCGCGCAACGAAAGTCCATCGTCGTCGGTGTCGACGGTTCGGAAAGAGCGATGAGAGCCGCTGTGTGGGCAGCGGCGGTCGCTCAGCGGAAGTCCGTGCCACTGCGAGTGGCTCACGTCCTGCCGAGTCCGGGATACCACTACAGCGAAGCCGCGCTTCTCTTCCAGAACGAGTTCGCCCAGGAAGTCGAGAAGTCTGCCCACGAGATCCTGGATCGGGCCGAACGGCACGTGAAGAGCGCGTTCCCCGACGTCACGGTCTCGTGCAGCACCCATCCCGGCCCTGCGGGACCGGCACTCGCAGGATTGAGCGCGCACGCCGAGATGGTGGTGGTGGGTTCCACCGGTGCGGGGGCGCTGGAAACGCTCGTCACCGGCTCCACCGTCATGCAGGTGGTCAACCGTGCGCACTGTCCGGTTACCGTGTTCCGATCGGAGGCACCGTCCCCGGTACCCGACCACCGTCCTGTCGTCGTCGGAGTCGACGGCAGCGAACTGAGCTCACTCGCCATCACCACGGCCGTCGAATTCGCCACGTTCTTCGAGGTACCGCTCCTCGCGGTGCACGGCTGGGGCGCCGGCGACCTCTCGGAGCGCCCTGCCGCCCTGCCGATGGTGAACTGGGCCGTCGTCGAAGAAGAACAATCCGTTCTGATGGCGGAAAATCTCGCCGGCTGGCGCGAGAAGTGTCCGGATCTGCAACTGACCACCGTCGTCGAACAGGCCAATCCGGCCGAGCTGATCCTCGAATATGCCCGCGACGCGCAGCTGGTCGTCGTCGGCAGCCACGGCCACAACCGTCTGGCCGGCGCGTTTCTGGGATCGACCAGTCAGAATTTGCTTCATCACGTCGCCTGCCCGATCACGATCTGCCGCCGGGCGAGCTAGACCCACGGCTGCGGCACCACGCCTACAGTCGCCGAGCGATCGATTCTGCCTGCGCGCCCAGTTTCGCCAGCCGCAGGTCGGCGAGCGGGGTCAGTGCACCGCCCATCCTGTTCGTCACGAACGCCACCGACAGCCCCGTCTCCGGGTCCGCGAACGCACCGGAACCACCGAGTCCGTAGTGGCCGAATGCGTGTGGATACTGATTGCGGCTGGCGACGAACGCCGCGTGATAGCCCAGGCGCCAGTTCATCCGGATACCGAGCACATAGTCGCGTGCCGTCGTCTGCACCTCACCGATCTGCGCGAGAGTTTCCTCCGTCAGGAACCTCCTGCCGCCCACCATGCCCTTGTTCGCGATCGCCGCATACATGCGGGCGAGGGCGCGGGCACTGAAGACACCGTTCCAGCCGGGCATCACGTAGTCGTGAATGGCCGGATTGCGGACCAGTTCGTCGAACCCCTCCGGCATGCCTGCGTGTGCGATGTTCCGAAGCACAGGCAAGCACGACAGAGCAAAGGACGCCGTCTCCCAGGGCACCCCGAACGGAGTGATGCGAGGGAAGGACTTCGCGATGCGGTGACGTTCCTCCGCGGGAACCTGGAACCAGAACTCGCGGATTCCGAGGGGTTCGGCGATCTCGGTGCGGACCAGGTCGGTGAACGACGAGCCGGTCGCCCGAGTGGTGAGTTCCGCGACCAGTGATCCGAACGTGACGGCGTGATAGCCCGGCATGACGGCGCGGCGGCGATCCGGTGCCGCGGATGCGAGAGCGCCGACGACGCTGTCGTGGTCGAACAGGGCCGACGGCCCCGGTACCAGTCCGCGCACACGGTGCAGCCCGGCCCGGTGGGTCAGCAGCTCCCGTACCGTCACCAACTCCTTGCCTGCACTCGCGAACTCCGGCCAATACGTGGCAACGGGTGCGTCGTAGTCGATCAGCCCGCGGTCCACCAGCCGGTGGAGCACCGTGCTCGCCACACCCTTGCCGGTGGAAAAGGACACCGACACGGTGTCGGATCGCCAGCGCGTGTCGCGCGCCGCCCATCCCGACCAGATGTCGACCACGGGCTCACCGTGCAGGTAGAGCGCGAGGGCGCCACCCCCGTCGGTGGGCTGCCCGAACAGTCGGAAGAACTGACCGGCCAGCTCACCGAACCGAGGATCGACGAGCATCATGCTGGGCGTGGGCAGGTCCGGACGCGCCACCGTACGCTTGCGGGCCGGCGGACTTCCTGCGGCGAGTTCGCGAGGGTTCGTCATGGTGTGCACGTCTTCTATCCTTCGGCGGTCGCCCGATGCCACCACCGATGCTTGTATACAACGCCGGATACGGCGCCCTGATTCCGCCGGCGCTAAAACCACCGGAAACGGCCGAAAGACCCTGTGAACGACCCCTCGCACGGTTGGACACTGGTAGTACGGCGGACCGACCTGGACGCACGCCGCCGAACAGACCGTAGGAGGCCGCCCCGTGATGTACGACAACGATTTCGGCGGTTGGGGGTATGCACTGATGTTCACCGGGATGGCGCTGTTCTGGGGCCTACTGATCGTGGGGATCATCCTGCTGATCCGTTATGTGAGTCACCCGTTCCCGGCACCGCCCGGTGGGGCACCGCCGCTTCGCAGTGCCGAGGCGGTCCTTGCCGAGCGGTTCGCACGCGGCGAGATCGACGAGCAGGAATACCGGAGTCGCCTCTCCATTCTGCGCGCCGGGACGACACCCTGACATGAGCACACGTCGAAGGAGGTGACCGTGATGGATGCGATGCCGATGTTCCACATGTTCATGATGTGGCTGCACAGCATGGGTGTTCTCCCACCCATGCACATGATGCCGATGTGACTCGTCGCCCGCCGGGAACCACAGGGATCGAGTCCCCGGCGGCCACCCCGAGCCCATCGACCCAGACCGACCGCAGACCCGAGCACGAGCGAGTTGACCGACGTGAGCACGACGCATCAGCAATACATGACCCAGACCGACTTCATGTCGTGGCGGATGGAGGAGGATCCGATCCTCCGCTCGACCATCGTGGCGGTCGCGCTACTCGACCGCAGTCCGGATCAGAGCCGATTCGTCGACATGATGCGGAGGGCGGTCGACCTGGTACCCCTCTTCCGGCGGGCGGCGATCGAGGCACCGATGGGCTTGGCGCCGCCGAGGTGGGCAGACGATCCGGATTTCGATCTCAGCTGGCACCTGCGCCGCTACACCCTTCCCGAACCCCGAACATGGGACGGGGTTCTCGACTTCGCCCGGACCGCCGAGATGACCGCGTTCGACAAGCGCCGTCCGCTCTGGGAGTTCACCGTTCTCGACGGATTACACGACGGCAAGTCCGCCCTCGTGATGAAGGTGCATCACTCTCTCACCGACGGTGTCAGTGGAATGCAGATTGCTCGCGAGATCGTGGATTTCACCCGCGACGGGGGGGCACGGCCGGACCGGACCGAGCAACGGACCGCCACGCCGGACGGTGAATCGCCTGACCCGCCGGGCCGCCTCTCCTGGTACCGGGACACGGCCACGGACGTGGCCCGTCGGGCATCGAACACGCTCGGCCGCAACGGTGTTCGACTGTTCCGGACTCCGAGGGCCGCCTGGCGCGACGCAGTCGCCCTGGCCGGCTCCACACTGCGCCTCACGCGTCCCGTGGTCTCCACACTGTCCCCGGTGATGACGAAACGCAGCACGCGGCGTCACTGCGCGGTGCTCGACGTGCCGGTGGACGCGCTCGCTCAGGCGGCCGCGGCGGGTGCCTGTTCCCTCAACGACGCGTTTCTCGCTGCTGTCCTGCTGGGAATGGCGAAGTACCACCGACTGCACGGCGCCGAGATCAGTGAACTGCGGATGACGCTGCCGATCAGCCTGCGTGCCGAGACGGACCCGATGGGAGGCAACCGCATCACCCTGGCACGTTTTGCACTACCCACCGACGTCGACGACCCCGCCGAGTTGATGCGCCGGGTGCACGCCACGGTGGATGCCTGGCGCCACGAGTCCGCGATTCCGCTGTCACCGACGATCGCCGGCGCCTTGAACCTGCTTCCGGCCTCGACACTCGGAAACATGCTCAAACACGTCGACTTCGTCGCCTCGAACGTCGTCGGATCGCCGGTGCCACTGTTCATCGCCGGGTCGGAGATTCTGCACTACTACGCGTTCAGTCCCACACTCGGATCGGCGTTCAACATCACCTTGATGTCCTACACCTCACGATGCTGTGTCGGGATCAACGCCGACGCCGATGCCGTCCCGGATCTCGCCGCCTTGACCGATTCGATAGCCGACGGGTTTCGCTCCGTCCTCGGGCTGTGCGCGAAGACAACCGATACGAGGGTGGTCGTGGCCTCGTGATCGCGGCACACCCCATACCGAGAACCACATCGAGGGCGCGACACCGCGTCCACACCGAACGGAGGCCGATGAACATGAACGAGAAGAAGTGGTCCGTGGAGATCGTCATCGACGAACACGACGCCGACGAGGGCGGATCCAAGACCCGGGCACAGGCCCGGCTCCGAACCCGCGATACCCACACCCTCGTCGGGGTCGGGCTCGCACGCCGGAATCCCGCGGACACCGAGATCCCCGAGATCGGGGACGAACTGGCCACGGCACGTGCGTTGGCCGACCTTGCCCACCAATTGATCGAGCTCACCGCCGCCGATGTGGAAGCGGCCACTCACAGCAGCGTTCACCTCACCGAATAACCGGGCCCGCCGGGGTGGGCTTCGACACGAACCGAGGAAAGGCCGAACGGCCCTGGTTCCGGGGTGATGCGCCTGGCTCAATGGACGAAGGGCCCACACCCGCCGGGTCGGCAAAGGAGTGAGCGCATGGATGGGCAACCGACCGTCCACCCCGATGCGAGTGTTCTGGATCGCCGCGGCCTCGACCAACTGATCGAGACACTCCGCGCCCGCGGCTATTGCGTCGTCGGTCCCACCGTCGAGGACTCGGCCATCGTTCTCGCCGAACTCGAATCCGGCGCGCAGCTGCCGTCCGGCTGGGGTGTGACGACCGGACCCGGGACGTATCGGCTGCGTCGGCGGGACGACGCCGCGGTCTTCGGCCACTCGGCCGGCCCGCAGTCGTGGAAACGCTTCCTCCATCCGCCACGACAGCAGCAGTGGTCCGTCGACCGGGACGGTGCCTTCATCGCACCGGCACCCGACGAGCGGCCCTACGCATTCGTGGGGGTCCGAGGCTGTGATCTCGCGGCGATCGCGGTCCTGCGGCGGGTGCTGTGCCCGGACCCCGATTCCGACAGCACCACCGCCCGCAGGTTCCGGCAACTGTTCATCGTGGCCGCCCACTGCACCGAACCCGGAGGTGTGTGTTTCTGCGCCTCGATGGGGACCGGACCGGCGGCCGGGCCCGGATACGACCTGGCACTGACCGAGCGCATCGACGACAACGGTCACCGCTTCGTCGTCGAGGCCGGCACCGAATCCGGTGCCGCCGTCCTCGCCGAGGTCGCCCACCGCACCGCCGCGACCGCAGAGGTCGACGAGGCCCGGAACGCCGTGAGCACCGCAGCCGGCCGGATGGGACGGGCAATGCCCGAGGTGGATCTTCATGACCTCCTCCGCGACGCGCGCGGAGCCGACGTCTGGGAGGACGTCGCCAGCCGGTGCCTGACCTGTGGAAACTGCACCATGGTGTGCCCCACCTGCTTCTGCACCACCAGTGAGGACGTCACCGATCTGACCGGCGAGCACGCCGAGCGCTGGCAGCACTGGTCGTCGTGTTTCGAACCCGATTTCAGCCACGTCCACGGCGGGAACGTCCGGACGTCAGGGGAGAGTCGGTACCGGCAGTGGATGTCCCACAAACTCGGCACGTGGTTCGACCAGTTCGGCAGCTCCGGGTGCGTGGGATGCGGACGGTGCATCGACTGGTGCCCAGTCGGTATCGACATCACCGAAGAGGCCGCACGGCTCGTCCAGCTCATGCCGGCGTATCGGCCGGAGGACGACCGGGAGCAACGGTGAACGCCGACGAAGCGCCGCTGCCCCCTGCCCTCGGCCACCTCGGCCACGGGCACCGGCTCCGGCTCGCAGAACTCAGCACACCGGTTCGATTCGCCGCGGGGGAATTCGTCTTCCGCGAGAACGAGCCGGCGACCCGGTGCTGGCTGCTCGGTACCGGTAGTGTCGTCCTGACCACGCTGGTACCTGGCCGCGGCACCGTCGCACTCGAAACCCTGCACGGCGGTGACGTTCTCGGCTGGTCCTGGCTCGGCACCCGGCAGCTGTGGCAGTTCGATGCACAGGCCACCACGACCACCGACGCCGCGGAAGTGGACGTCGCCGCGCTCGAGCAGATGGCGCTCTCCCAACCCGACTTCGGGTACGCCGTCACCCGCGCGTTGTCCGGGGTGCTGATCGCCCGACTGCAGTCCACCCGCGCCCGCCTGCTCGATCTCTACGCGAACCGAGGGGAACGGTGACTGTCGTGCCCACCGACCGCATGCTGCCGACCGGATACCGGGTCGTGTCCCGTTCGGTGGAGACACGCGACTCGGTCACCATGACCCTGGTCCCGGCCTCTGAACCTCCGATGCCGCTCCCGCGGTTCACCCCCGGCCAGTTCATGATGCTGTACGCCCACGGGGTCGGCGAAGTCGCCATCTCGGTGTCCGGAGACCCCTCCCGAACCGATGGAACCCTCGTCCACACGATCCGCGACGTCGGGGCCGTGAGCCAGGCACTCCACGACGCCCCGCTCGGTACGATCATCGGCGTGCGGGGCCCCTTCGGGCAGGGCTGGAACCTGCCGGCCGGCTCGGACCGCGACCTCGTGATCGTCGCCGGGGGAGTGGGGTTGGCGCCTCTGCGCCCCGTGGTCCTCGCCGCACTGGCCGCCCGGGAGAAGTTCCGCCGACTCACTCTCGTCGTCGGCGCGCGCAGCCCCGCCGACATCCTCTACCGCAGCGAACTCGCGGCATGGCAGGCCCGCACCGACCTCACCGTGGAGTTGACGATCGACCAGCCGATCGCGGGATGGACGGGAGGCGTCGGATTCGTCACCGAATCCCTGCACCGGGTGGATGTCGACCCCGAACACACCACCGCACTGTTGTGCGGGCCGGAGCCGATGATGCGGTTCTGCGCCCGGGCGTTGACGGACCACCGGGTGAGTCCGCGCGACATTCAAGTGTCCGTGGAACGGAACATGCAATGCGGCGTCGGGGCCTGCGGACACTGCCAGCTCGGCGAACTGCTGCTGTGCCGGGACGGTCCCGTCGTCGACTACGCCACCGCCGAACCACTCCTACGGGTACCGGAGCTGTGATGAGCGCACCACCGACCACCAAGCCGAAACTCGCCGTGTGGAAGTTCGCCTCCTGCGACGGCTGTCAACTGACGTTGCTCGACTGCGAAGACGAGTTACTCGCGCTGTCCGAGGCCGTGGAGATCTCCCACTTCCTGGAGTTGTCCGACACGATCACCGCGGGCCCGTACGATCTGTCGCTGGTCGAGGGGTCGATCACCACGGCCGCCGACCGGGACCGCATCCGCGCAGTGCGGGCGCAGTCCCGGTTTCTCGTCACGATCGGGGCCTGCGCGACGGCCGGCGGCATCCAAGCGTTACGCAACTTCGCCGACATCGACGACTTCCTGTCGGTGGTCTACGCGAGGCCTGAGTACATCGACACCCTCGCCACCTCGACCGCGATCTCGGCGCACGTCCCCGTCGACTTCGAGCTACGCGGTTGCCCGATCGACCGGCGTCAGCTCCTCGAGGTCATCACCGCGTACCTGGCGGGCCGGCGACCGAACATCCCCGACACCAGCGTGTGCACCGAGTGCAAGCGGCGCGGACTGACGTGTGTGATGGTCGCCGACGGCACACCGTGCCTCGGCCCGGTGACCCACTCCGGGTGCGGCGCGCTGTGCCCGTCGGTCTCCCGCGGGTGCTACGGCTGCTTCGGTCCCACCACCGACCCGAATCTCGCCGCGATGAGCGGGTGGCTGCGCACGTGCGGGATGAACGAGGACGCCATCGGCCGCATCTTCGCCACGTTCAACGTAGCGGCCTACGGATCCGAAGGGCACGACCGTGGCGCCCCGGAATAGGGAACTGACCGTGCGCGCCCTCGCCAGGGTCGAGGGTGAGGGCCGAGTCGACGTAACCGTGCGCGAGGGGAGAGCCGAACGCGTCGAACTCAACATCTACGAGCCGCCCCGCTTCTTCGAATCCTTCCTCCGCGGCCGCCACTTTCTCGAACCCCCGGACATCACCTCGCGTATCTGCGGTATCTGCCCGGTCGCCTACCAGGTGAGCGCATGCAATGCCATCGAGCAGGCATGCGAACTCGAACTCGACGACGCGGTGAGGGATCTGCGGCGACTTCTGTACTGCGGCGAGTGGATTGCCAGTCACGTGCTGCACATCTACTTCCTGCACGCACCCGACTTTCTGGGGCTCCCGGATTCGATTGCCCTCGCCCGGCGCGATCGGGAGGCCGTCGAGCGGGGCCTGTCGTTGAAGAAGGCCGGAAACGCGATCCTCGATGTGATCGGTGGCAGACCGATCCACCCGGTCAACGTCCGAATCGGTGGGTTCCACCGGATGCCGACCACAGCCGAACTGATTCCCCTGTCCGACCAACTGCGCACGGCACTCGATCACGCCGTGGCCACCGTCCGATGGGTGTCGTCCTTCGACTTCCCCGACGTCGAACTCGACCACGACCTCCTCGCACTTCACGACGACTCCCGCTACGCAATCGACGACGGCGATATCTGGTCGTCGACCGGATTACGTTGCACCGCTGAGGAATTCCCGAAACACGTGGTCGAGCGTCAGGTGCCGCACTCGACCGCACTCCACGCCGAGCTCGACGGCCGCCGCTACCTCACCGGACCACTGGCTCGATACTCACTCAATTCGTCGCAGCTTGCCGGAGTGTCGGCGCAGACCGCCGCCGACGCCGGGCTGGGCGCGCAGTGCCGGAACCCGTACCGTAGCATCGTCGTCCGCGCCGTCGAGGTCGTCTACGCCGTCGAGGAAGCCTTGCGGATCATCGACCGCTACGAGCGGCCTGCGGAGCCGTTCACCGCCGGGCCACCGATACGCACGGTCGGGCACGGGGTCAGCGAGGCACCCCGTGGACTGCTGTATCACCGATACGAGTTCGATCCCACCGGATTGATCCGCGCCGCCACCATCATTCCTCCGACCTCGCAGAATCAGGCTGCCATCGAACACGATCTACGGCGCGCGGTGGACGGAAATCTCATGCTGGCCGATGACGATCTGACAACGCTGTGCGAACGAACCATCCGCAACTACGATCCGTGCATCTCCTGCGCCACCCACTTTCTGACCCTCACAGTCGACCGCCGATGACCGTCGTAGTGATCGGGCTGGGAAACGATCTCCGCCGCGACGACGGGATCGGCCCGACGGTTGCGCGGCAGGTCGCGGACCACGTCGCCCCGGACGTGTGCGTGTCGGTATCCGATGGGGACCCGGCCACTCTGCTCGAAGCGTGGACCGGTGCGCAGCTGGCCGTCATCGTGGACGCCGTCGTATGCGACCCGCCGCGACCCGGCACCGTCTATCGGCTCACTCCGGACGAACTCGGCGACGTTCGGGCGGGGACGTTCAGCACGCACGGAATCGCGCTCGACCACACCGTTCGCCTCGGCGCCGTGCTCGATCGGCTGCCCCACAGAATGATCGTCCTGGCGGTGGAGGTCGCTGATCTGGGTGGTGGCCGCGGGCTTTCACCCGCGGTGGGTCGAGCTGTCGACACGGCGGTGTCGGCGGTGCTGTCGGTGATCGGTGAGCACTCCGACCGAATGTCCTGACCGTGCGCAGGTGTCGCCGGAATCGTCAACGAGTGGAGTGGCGGCGGCCGATCGAGAACACCGACTCGACGGGGCGTCGCGGAGTCTGCCGCGGCGGAGACTTCTTCTCAGTCGTGCCTACCCGAATCAGGGCCTGCGGGAAGCCGCGGTCGGGGAGTAGTTCGCGGATCATCTCCCGGCTCTGACGGAGTTCGGTCGTGTGCGTCAAGGGACACGTCGCGAGACCGCCGACGGTAGCCTCCAGCAGCACCGCGGACAGGGCCTCACCGGCCCGGAGCCACGCACCGCGGCCGTCGGTGTCGGTGCTCAACACGAGAACCGTCGAGCGGTCGATCGCCGTTCTCGCGTCATTGTCGCGGCCTGCCGGGAAGCGGCGTCCGATGTCGACGCGGTCACGGTTCTCCGCGGTTGCGAGGGAATCCGACGGTATTCCACCCTGAGGAATGGAATGACCAGCCCACCAGTGGAGTTCGGCCTGGTAGGCGGAGTCGTATTTCCGTGCGGCCGCGGTCAGCTCCGTCGCCTTCGCGAGTGTCGGACGAGCGTCCTGTCCCAGCACCGTCAGGTGGACGTCCATGCCCCGCGCCATATCGGTCAATGCCGCGGGCAGCGGGGTTTTCACGCTGACCGGGCCGAAGGGCCTGCGGTCGGAATATCGGTGCCGGATCGCTGCAAGCAGATCGAAGTCGTGCGACTGAGGCCGGGCGTCGTGGCGGAACCGAATCGTCGCCAGATGCCCCGAGTGTGGACCCTCCGGGACGCGCCGGATGTCCACCGACCATTTGAGCCCGGTCAATGCCGTCTGGAGATGATTCAGCGCCGCACCACAACTGACGACCAATTGCCGGCCCGACGGGTCCGTGGAAGCCAAGAGCCGGCCGCGTTCGGTGTAGAGGTCGAGCTGCCCGTCGGCGTACGTCCACTGCCACGGCTGACTGTTGTGTACCGACGGTGCCCGGCAGGCGAGGTCCACGGCAATGCGGACGACGTTCTCGTCGGGAATGGTGGTGTCCACGATCGCCTCCTCGGTGAATCGCACTCCGCCCAGACCCGGGTCGGACAGTCGGTGCGTTCACCTCAGTGTTCGCCTTCTGGGTGGCCTGAGGTTAGGGCCGATGGTCACTGCCGGACACCCGCAGACGATTCGGGCCGGAAGACCCTACTGACGGCAACTGCCCGCTGTAAGCCTGAGAAGATGTCCAGCGACATCGCCATTCGCACGGTCGGCCTCACCAAGCGGTTCGGCTCCGTGCTCGCCCTGGACGCGGTGGACCTGAATATTGTCGAGGGTGAGGTCTTCGGTTATCTCGGCCCCAATGGCGCTGGAAAGTCGACCACGCTGCGTCTGCTCGTCGGCTTGCTGCGTCCGACTGCCGGATCGGCCCAGCTGTTCGGTCTCGACGCATGGTCGGCGGCGCCCGCGGTTCATCGTCTGATCGGCTATGTCCCCGGTGAAATGGCACTGTACGACCGCATGACCGGCCGCCAGCACATCACGTACTTCGGACACCTACGGGGCAAGCCGGGCGACAAAGCGGCGACAGTTTTCGCCGATCGGCTCGATCTCGACCTCGACCGAACCGTCCGGACGATGTCGAAAGGAAACCGCCAGAAGCTCGCGTTGGTCCTCGCGCTCATGTCCGGCCCGCAGTTGCTCATTCTCGACGAACCTACCGGCGGCCTCGATCCGCTGGTGCAACACGAGTTCCATGCGATCGTTCGCGAGCACACCGCATCCGGCGGAACGGTGTTGCTGTCGTCTCACGTACTCAGCGAAGTTCAGCAAGTAGCCGACCGCGTCGGTGTACTGCGGGAGGGTCGCCTCATCGCCGTCGAGAGTCTTCACGAACTACGCCAGAAGTCGCTGCACCATGTCATCGCCGAATGTGCGACGCCGATCCGGGAATCGGACTTCCGCGAAGTGGCCGGCCTCCGCGACCTCACCGTCGCGGGCACGTCGCTCACGTGCAGTGCACCGCAGTCAGCGTTGGACGCCCTGATTCGTCGGATCTCGCAATTCCGCATCGTCGACTTCGAGTGCGCCGAGGCCGACCTAGAGGAGACATTCATGGCGTTCTACGAGAGTCGAGACCGACATGCTGCGTAGCGTGCTCACCAAGACGTTGTACGATCAGCGCCGCGCGTTCCCTGCATGGGTCGTCGGGCTCGCGCTGTTGGTGGCGATGTACGTGGCGATCTGGCCCAGTGTTCGCGACCAGCCGTCGATGAATCAGTTCCTCGACGAAATGCCCGAGGCGTTTCGCGCCCTGTTCGCGATGTCCGGGGCCGACATGTCTACCCCGGTCGGATACATCGAGATCGAACTGCTGTCGTTCATGGGTCCATTGCTGCTTCTGATCTATGCCGTCGGAACGGGCGCGGCGGCGGTCGCCGGAGAGGAGGAGCGGGGAACGCTCGATCAGTTGCTCGTCACGCCCCTGAGCCGCGGGCGAATCCTGACGGAGAAATTCGGTGCCCTCGCCGTGGGCACCGTGGCACTGTCGGCGGTCATGGGACTCGCCCTGCTCGGGGAGGGGATACTCGCCGACATGGATCTGCCGGTGGGAAACGTCGCGGCGGCAATGACTCACCTGGCGCTTCTGGCGCTGGTCTTCGGCGCACTCGCATTCGCGATCGGCGCCGTCACCGGCCGCCCCGCACTGAGTCGTTCGGTTCCTGCCGTGGCCGCGATACTGGCATATGTGCTCAACGGGCTCGGGCCTGTGGTGTCGTGGTTGGCGCCGTGGCAACGATATTCACCGTTCTATCAGTACGCCGGCCATGATCCGTTGCGCCATGGGTTCTCGTTCGCGGCAGCATCCGTCTCCTTACTCACAATTGCAGTGTTGCTCGGAGTCGCGCTCGTGGGGTTCGCCCAGCGCGATGTGGTGAGATAACCGTGACCGACGCGAGGACACCTTCTCTCGAGCCGGTTGTCGTCGGAGTCGACGGCTCGACGGCAGCGAGAGCTGCGGCGCGCTGGGCCGCCGCGGTCGCGGAGAAGCAGGGAACAACGTTGCACCTGGTTCACGTGCTCCCTCCACCCCCCGTCTTCTACGCAGAACCGCGTCCCCTGCCGTCGGAAGACGAGGACCGCATCGCCGCGGAAACGTTCCTGGCCGGTGCGTTGCGCGGCATCAGGGCCGACCGGCGTGCCCTCGCCGTGGAGTGTTCCTCACCTACCGGGTCGACGGCGGCCGACATCCTGTTGCCGTTGGCGGACTCAGCGTCGATGGTGGTGATCGGGTCGACGGCACGAGGCCCGGTGGAGGGGTATCTGAACGCTACGGCGCTGCGACTCGCCCATCACTCACCGTGCCCGGTCGTGGTGTGGCGGGGAGCCGAAGAGCACGCGATTCCCGACCGACGCGCGGTCGTCGTCGGTGTGGACGGCAGCCGGTGCAGCGTCGCCGCCGTGGCCGACGCCTTCCAATTCGCCGGGCAATTCGACGCGCCGCTGATCGCGGTGCATTCGTGGAGGTCGGATTTTCCACACGATACCGAGAACGACGCGGTCGGGGTCGGGGCATGCCGACGGGAAGGGGCAGTTCTGGCGGAAAGTCTCGCCGGCTGGGTCGAGCGATATCCCGACGTGGTCGTGCGAGAGATTGTCGAGTCCGGTGGTGCAGGTGAGGTATTGCTCCGCTGGTGTGAGGACGCGCAACTTCTCGTCGTCGGAAGCCATGGGCACGGCGCGCTCGGCCGTGCGATCCTCGGGTCGACGAGCCAGGACATGCTTCACCGGGCCCGCTGTCCGGTCATGATCAGCAAACTGCACCCGGACACCGGTTCGGTTCATGATCACGCCACGGAGTTCGGCGACCGTGGACATCGCTGAGTTCCACGCCTACGGCTACGCCGCCGCCCTGCTGATCGGGCTCGGGCTGGGAATCGAGCGGGAACACGCGGCCCGGACCCCACCCGACGGTGCGGACCCGGGGTCTTGGGAGTTGCCCGGCGCACGTACCTTTCCGCTCATAGCCCTCGCCGGCGCCATCGCAGCGCACCTCGGCACCGCCGTAGTCACGGCGGCTTTCGTGGGGATCGCGGCCCTCGTCGTGGGGTGGTACTGGGTACGCACCCATATCCCGCCGCGACCGGACGTCGGGACCACCACCGCGTTCGCCGCCCTGGTGGCCTTCCTGCTCGGTGCCCTCGCCTGGCACTATCCGTCACTCGCCGTTGCGCTCGGCGTGATCGTGCTCGTCCTCCTCTCCGTCAAATACCCCATGCACGAATTCGCGGAGCACATGATCGACGAACGCGACATCACGGACTTCTGCGTACTGCTCGCGATCGGCTTCCTCGTCCTCCCCCTACTTCCAGACCGTGACGTCGGGCCCTACGGCGCGTTGAACCCTGCGACGATCGGGCGACTGGTGCTCATGCTGAGCCTGATCGGCTGGGTGGGCTATGTAGCCACCCGGATCCTCGGCCCACGCTGGGGACTGCTGATCGTCGGCTTCGGCGGCGGGTTCGTCTCCGGCGCTGCGACCACCGCCGTCATGGCGCGGACAGCGCGCCGAGAACGGGATTCGCCGGATGCTTTACCTGCGGCACTGATCGTGAATCTGTCCACCATCCTGCTCGTCGTCGGTATCACCTGGGTCGTCAACTCCGAGGTGTCGGCACAGCTGGCACTGATACTCGGCGGAGCTGCCGCACTCGTCGTCGCGGAGACCGCCGTTCTCGTGCTCCGGGGCTCGCACGACCGATCGTCGGGCAGCCGCGCCCAGGGGACACAGCCGGCCACGGGTTTGCTCGACCGCCCGATCTCGGTTCCGGCAACACTCTCATTGGCAGGAATTTTGCTCGTCCTCCTCGTCATGACAAAGGGCGCCGCGGACAGCTTCGGAGGTGGCGGTGTGGTCGCTGCATCGGCTGTCGGCGGATTGGCCGATGCCCATTCCTCGTCGCTCGCCGCGGCGTCCGCGGCGGGTGCCGAGATCACCGTCGACACCGCGACCGTGGCGGCGGTTGTCGCCGTCGGAACGAACCTGCTCACCAAACTGGTCCTCGCCGCCGTTGCCGGTTCGTTCCGGTTCGCCGTGACGCTGGCGGCGTGGCTGGCCCCACCGGTCGCTGTGACAGCCGCGACCGTGTGGGTCGTGCTCATCCAGTGATCAGCCGCAGATGCGCTGGTCGGACCGTGCCGTCTCCGCCGGACGGTGTCGATGACCTACGGCCCTAGAGCCACCGAGCCGCGAGCACAACACTCGAAGCCAGGACAAGCAGGAGACACACGATGACCGGCGGAGCATCCACCACACACACGGACACACTGTGAACACGCGAGAGCTGCCCGTGGTACCCGACCGGCGTACCGTCGAATCAGCTGTGGCGCTGGCGTGCCGCGCGCCGTCGCTGCACAACAGCCAACCGTGGCGTTGGGTGATGGGCACTAACTTGCGGTTGTACAGCGATCCCGACCGGCTGCTGCCCGCCACCGATGGCTTTGGCCGTCAGATGGTGATCTCCTGCGGTGCGGCCTTGAATCACCTCGAGTACGCATTCACGGCAAATCGCTGGCGTCCTGTGATCGAGCGGCTGCCGCGTTCTTCCGACCGGCAACTCCTGTCGACGGTCGGCTTCGTCCCGGCTCCGACACCGACAGATTTCGTCGCCCGAATGGCGGCGGCGATCGAACGAAGGCGAACCGAACGACTGCCACTGGACGCACCGTCCGCGTGGACGGAGACACTCGAGCAGCTGGTGCGAATCATTGCAGGAACAGGCGTCGAACTCGAAGACCTCGGCGAGCGAAGCCGTCCCGCACTCGAGGACGCATCACGCCGGATGACCGGTCTACGGCACGACGACCCCACCTACCAAGCCGAACTGCGGTGGTGGTCGGGGCGCGGACTGTTCCCCGACGGAGTGCCGGAGCAGGCGCGTCCGTCCGACTCGCAGCAGCACTCGGTGCACCTCTCACGAGAGTTTCCACCCGGCCGCGCGAGCACACCCGACGGCAGCCCGTCGGAAGACCGCGCCGCGATCCTCCTGCTCTCCACATCCACGGATTCGAGACTTGATTGGCTACGGAGCGGCGAAGCACTCTCCGCCGTTCTGCTCGCCTGCACGGACCGCGGACTCGCCACCTGCCCCGTCACCCATCTGACCGAACGCGCCGCGACACGGACAATGCTCCGGGAGCTGTCTTCCGGGGACGGGATGCCGCAGGTTCTGATCAGGGTGGGAGCGGGCACCGGGGTGGGGGAACCGTCGCCCACACCCAGACGCCCGTTATCGGAAGTCCTGGTTCGAGAACGGCCCGCGCCGGGAAACCTGTCCGGTGAGTAGGGGAGGGCTGCCACCCCTGGCAATACGACGAGCGTCAACCCAACGATGCGACGCAGATCGATGACACGAATGAGGTTCGGGCAGCGAGCGGAATCGATGAGGAGGTCACCATGGTCGATCCGGGGATCGTTGTGGGAGTGGACGGATCCCGGTCGTCGCTGGATGCGGTGCGGTGGGCCGCACGTGAGGCTACAGTGCGCGCGGCGCCGCTACTGTTGTTGTCCTGCATCACGTACCGCGGTGCACAAGATGGGCCGCGACTCGCTGAAATCCTCCACGCCCGAGCCGAGCGGGACCTTGCCGAAGCACTCGAGACCGCCCGAGCCGGATCCGCAGACGCACACATCGACATTCGGGCCGAAGTGTCCCATCAGAACGCCCCGGGATCACTCGTCGACCGATCCGCCGGCGCAATAATGGTCGTACTCGGCAGGCGCGGACTCGGCGAGTTCACCGACGGGCTGATCGGTTCCGTGACCTCGGCCGTGGCGCGTCATGCGCAGTGCCCGGTAGCAGTGATCGACGGCTGGTCGAGAGTCGCGGACGGCACGGGACCCGTCGTCGTCGGCGTCGACGGATCTCCGAGCAATGCACGGGCCGTCGGGCTGGCGTTCGAGGAGTGTTCCCTTCACAGCACGGAACTGATCGCACTGCACGCGTGGTCCGACCAGGACCTGTCGAAACTCCCCGTCGGTGAAGAGCAGACCATGGAGCGGTCAGTGCTCGAAGCCGGCGTCGCCGAATGGTGTGAACGATTCCCCGAGGTCCGGGTGCGACAGACCCTCGTTCGGGACCGACCGGTTCGCCACCTCCTCGAAATGGCCGACGAAGCCCAGATGATCGTGGTCGGCAGCCGTGGACGGGGCGGCTTCTCCGGGATGACGCTCGGCTCGACCAGCGCAGCCTTGGTGCACATAACCCCGTGTCCCCTCCTGATCGCCGGACCGATCCGACCAGAGCGATGACCTTGGGCCCTACATCGGCATCTGTCCCGGCGCGACACTCGAAGGAGCAATCGCAGGAGGTCGTCATGATCGGGGAACAGACACTGGTATCGCGGATGTGGCGATTGGGGCCGTGGAGCGGGAACAGACTGATGCGGGGAAGCTATCGCCTCGAATCCTCGGTCTTCCTCGCCGTCGTCGCCCTGGTGCTGATCTTGGTTCCCCTCGCCGCAGCCTTCGGAACCGTTACTCACACACGCCTCGACGACCAATCCCGCGCCGACCGCGAAAACCGGCATCAGATCGCGGCAGTGCTCCTCGAGGACCCAACTGTGAACCTGGCGGATACCACCCCGGCAACGGGTGCCACGGGGCAGGCACAGGCCCGGTGGGCGGTGGATGGGACCACACGCACCGGCCAGGTACTGACCGCGCCGGAAGCGAAGGCGGGACAAACGATCAGCATGTGGATCGACCCGGCCGGCAAGATCGTCGATGCGCCGAAGACAGGCACCGAGAACGCATTCGAGGCCGTGGGCGCCGCACTCGCACTGTGGACAACGGGTGCGACGATCTGTCTCACGATGTTGATCGGAATTCGCTGGGCAGGAACCAGATACCGGATGTCACAGTGGGACCGCGAGTGGAGGAACCTCGGAAAGGCCCCCGGGTGGCCGGTCAGCTGACGCCCATCGATGTCGAACACAAGAAGACGACGACGATTTCCGAATGGTGAGGCCAGAGCCAGTGGACGACAACTTGAGCTTCCTGGACGCGGGTTTTCTCGAGACGGAGGACTCCGACCCACACGCGAGCCTGACGATCGGTGCTCTCGCCATCATGGACGGCCCCGTTCCCGGGCAAGACGAATTTCGTGACACAGTCGCCGCACGTTTCGCGAAGCTCCCGCACGCCCGAGACAGGGTTCACACGGTCCCACTCGACTTCAGCCCACCCTCCTGGTCACCGGATCCGCATTTCGACCTCGGCCATCATCTGCGACGGGTCGCCGTCCCGGAACCAGGGGAGGAGGAGTCCCTGTTCGGTTTCGTCGCCCGAGTCATGGCACACCGACTCGACCGTGACCGCCCCTTGTGGGAATGCTGGGTCGTCGAAGGCCTCACCGACGACCGCTGGGCCATACTGACCAAGATTCATCACTGCATGGCGGACGGGATCACCGGAACCAAACTGTTCGAGGCCATGTGCGACGAAGTCGTGGCCGAAACGTCGGGGACCGCAGAGCCCGACACCGACGCCGAGCCGGTACCGGTACCGGTACCGACCGTCGGCACACGCCTCGAGAGCGTCGAGAGCCTGGTCCGCTCGACGATCGAATTCCTGTCCCCGGTGCGGCAACTCCGGCTCGTCTCGGCGGCACTGGCAATTCCACGTCGGCTGACGGCAGCCGGTATCGGCGTCGCAACCGGCCTCACCCACCTGCTGTCCGAGATACTGACCTCATCCACGGACACTTCGCTGATCGGACCGATCGGTCGCCAGCGCCGCTACTGCGCCGCGCGAGTCAGGATGCATGACGTTCGCGAAATCTGCGCCACGTACCAGGTCACCGTGAACGACGTCGCACTCGCGGCGATCACCACCGGACTACGGCAGCTGCTCCTGAAACGGGGCGAGCGTCCCGAACCCCACACGGTCCGCACGCTCGTCCCCGTGTCCGTCCGCTCCGCAACCGAGGAACATGCGATCCACAATCAGGTCTCGCTCATGCTGCCCTTTCTGCCAGTCGACATCGAAGACCCGGTCGAGCAGTTGGTCGCCGTCCACGAACGCCTCACGACGCACAAGGCGAGCAAGGAAGCGGAAGGGGGCAAGGCGTTCACCGCGGTGGCCCAGTACGGGCCGTTCATGCCCATGGCCTGGGCCGTTCGACTCGCCACCCGGTTTCCTCAGCACAGTGTCGTCGCCGTCGCAACCAACGTCCCCGGACCGAAGGCCACACGACACGTAATGGGCCGCACCATCCTCGAGATCCTTCCGTACGTGCCGATCGCGCTGCGGCTGCGGATCGGGATCGCGATCCTCAGCTACAGCGACCATCTCGCCTTCGGTCTCACCGGGGACTACGACACCACACCGGACCTCACCGACCTGTCCGACTCCATAGAACGTGGTGTCCTGATTCTCCTCGCCTCGTCGCGCGCGGCTGACGCAGCCTCAGAATGACGGCCGGCGACCGTCGCGAGCAACTCGGCTCGGGCGACTTGATCACGCTCGTCTCGGACGTCGGACCGGTACCCATGAACGTCGGCGCGATACTTTTCGTTGCCGGTGGAGGTGACGTGGATACGGCGACCGTCGAGGCCACGTTCGCACGGCGGCTCACCAGCATTCGGCGCCTGCAACAGCGCCTGGCCACGCCACGGCGGGGCCTGGGACGGCCGTACTGGGTCGACGACTCCGATTTCGACGTCCGCGCCCATGTGGCCCGAGTCCGGTGCCCGAGCCCGGGGGACCGTGACGCTGCGCTGGCAATCGCGGTGGACGCGGTGATCCGGCCGCTGCCCCGGTCACGACCATTGTGGCGGGCGGTCGTCGTCACCGGTCTCATCGACGATCGCACCGGTCTGGTGCTGGTGCTGCATCACGTCGTGGCCGACGGGATCGGTGGGCTCGCCGTGCTCGCGCGCCTGGTCGACGGCGCGGACGCGGCTGGGCCGGCCCACGATACCGCGGCACCGCCTCGGGGCCGGTTCGTCGACCGCGTTTCCGAACGGTGCCGCACGCTGCGCCGACTTCCGCACAGGGTTGCTCGTATACGAGGCGGCTGGGCCGAACTCGGTCGTGGGCGCGGCGGGTGGGCACCGCGGTGTTCCCTGAACGCTGCCACCGGCCCCCGTCGCAGGGTAATGACCGTCGACGTCGGTCTCGACGGTGTCCGGGCAGCGGGGCGGAGGTCGGGTGCCACCGTCAACGATGTTCTGTTGGTCGCCGTCACTGGGGCATTGGCCGAACTCCTACGTGAGCGGATGGAGTTTCCGCAGGAGCTGGTGGTGTCGGTGCCCGTCTCGGCCCGGAGTTCGGCAACGAGTGGGCACCTGGGGAACCAGGTCGGTGTAATGCCGGTACGTGTACCGCTGGTAGGAAGTTTCCAGGAACGGCTGACCACTGTTTCGGGCGTCACCCGCGTTCAGAAGATGCGAACCCGAGGTACGTCCTCCGCACTGATCGGACCACTTTTCCGGATCCTGGCCGCGCTGCGGTTGTTTCGGTGGTTCGTCGACCGTCAGCGACTCGTCAACTCGTTCCTGACGAATCTCCCGGGTCCCCCTGGGCAAGTCGTCATCGCCGGGGCACCGATCACAGGCATCACCCCGATCACCGTCACCGCGGGGAACGTCGGCGTCGCGTTCGCGGCACTATCCTATGCGGGCACGCTGACAGTAACGATCATCGTCGACCCCGACGTCGTACCCGAGGTCCGCGAGCTCGCCGCAGCTCTGCACGAACAATTCCGGGCCGCCATCGAGTGACGAGCTGGGCCGCGACTCAGAGAGACTCGGCCTCGTCCCGGATCAGGCGCAGTACCGGTCCACCCATCGCCTTGACGAACGGGCCCACCACCGTCCAATACCCGTGGAAACTTCGCCGTGCCTTGTCGTCCGTGCCGTGTACGCGCACCTCGGTGACTAGGACAGACGTGTGGGCGTCGTACGTGAGAACTGTGAAACCCCAAGCGCCGATGCCATATCCGGGAAGGGCGAACCGGCCGAAGTCTGCTGGCGACCACTCGACGCGGCCGTAGCCCTTCTCCCACCAGCGACCGATGAACCCGAGCACCATCGCGTGTCCCGGCTCCTCCGCGAGAAGATGGAACCCGCCGTCGGGTTCCAGCAGCTGGTCGAACCTGAATTCGGACCGACTCCGCTGGATATGGGCGCCCCGACGTCCGCGGACGGTGTCGATCGCAATTCGGGCCCGGTTCGGGAGCGCGACCGCCGGCGACCGGAAGAAGTCGACGCGGCGGATGGCGGCGAAGGTCGTCGGCGCAGACGCACGGACGACCTGCGTGCGCAGAATGCGTTGCTCATACCTCGGCAGCTGGGACTCGATCAGGCTTGATCCGAGGCTGGGGTCGTGCACGATACATCTCCTCCTGGGCGGCATCCCCGCGGTAGGGCTAGCGAACAATGAGGAGTGGGCAGACGACCGAATGCATCAACGCCCTGCTGGTCGACCCCAGCAGCATGCTGGAAAACCCTCCTCGCCCCCGGCTCCCCACCACGAGAAGCTGCGCATTCTCGGCCTGCTCACGCAGGTGCCGGGTGGGGCGATCCCTGACCACGATGGTGCGAACCTTCACATCCGGATAGTTCTCCGCACGACCGGCGAGATTCTCGGACAACAGGGCCGTTTCGTTGGCCGCATCCCGCGTCCACTCGGCTTCGCTGCCTCCGTCCAAGGAGAGTTCCAAGACGATGTCGGACCATGCGTGAACGGCGACGAGTTCCGATTGCCGTAGGGATGCTTCCTCGAAGGCCATCGAGATGGCCGGTTCACTGTGTTGTGATCCGTCGACACCCACGACAACCGGTCCGGAAATGTCGTTGATATTGCGATCAGGTTCACCGCGGATCACCGCGACCGGGCATGAGGCGTGGGTCGCCACCGCCGAACTGACCGATCCCAGGACGGCGCGCTCTACGATTCCCCGTCTGTTCGCACCCACAACGAGCATCGTGGCATCCGCCGAACGTTCAAGAAGTTCACCGGCCGGCGTCCCGGAGCAGACGGTGGTCTCGATCTCGATGTGGTGTTCGGGCACTGCGGCACGAGCGGTTTGCGCCGCGCGGTCCAACCTGTCCTTACCGTCGCGCTCCTCGTCCTGGAAGAAGCTGGCAGGCACACCGATCGGGACGCCGTACCTTCCGGGAACGAACATCGTCGTGACCAGTGACAGGGGCGAGCTGCGGAGCGCGGCCTCCCTCGCCGCCCATGCAACAGCCTGCAGCGACGATGGGGAGCCGTCGATCCCTACAACGATCGGGCGGTGGCCGGACATGATGCACTCCTACGGGTTCCTGGCGCCGAGTTTCTGCCTCGATCTTCATCGTTGCGGCCCACGGGTGATACCCGTAGGGGAGAAGGTCACCAGGCTGAGACCCTGGACCCCATTCCCTACGGCAAAGCCGCAGCGCCGCGGGTGACCAATGACTCTGTCACCGCAGACCGGCGGCGATGACACTGAGACGAGGCGCCCCGATCGTGTTTCTCGCGATCCGGTGTCACGCACTTCGGCCTGGGGAAGGTATGTGACCATGAGCGACGGCAACACCGGCGCCGCGGGCGGCGGAGCGATCTACGCGCTGGGCATCTTCGGAGCCTGGGTGTGGTTCTGGCAGCAGGCGGACGCATTCTGGGAGTATGTTCTCGCGATCATCCAAGGGTTGTTCTGGCCGGCGTGGATGGTCTACGACCTTTTCAAGGTCCTTGCAGGGTAGGCGCTTTCGGTGTCCCGCCTCCTCGCCGCAGGTTCGGACAGGGGGATCTAACTGACGAGCGCCGTGACGGCCGCGAAATAGATCATGATCGACAGCAGGTCCTGTACGACAGTCGCAAGTGGACCGGAGCCGAATGCCGGGTCCTTGCCGAGTCGCTGCAGGAGCCACGGCAACACCATGGCGACGATAGTGGCGATCGCACTCGCGGCGAGAACCGCTGCGGCCACCGCGACCGCGAGCATCGTGTCACCGGTCATCAGGCTGACGACCGGGAGCATCACGGCTCCGAGGAGCGCACCCACCGACAGACCGGTGAGCGCTTCGCGCCGCACGATACGTCGAATTCCCACTCCGACGGACAAGCCACGGATCGCCAGGGTCTCGGTCTGCGTCCCCACCGCGTCCGCGAGATAGACGATTCCGGGTATGAAATAGGCGACGGCCACGTTCGCTTCGAGAGTGACTTCGAACGCCGCCATGAACACGGCCGAGACCATGGCACCCAGCAATCCGACGAGGAGCCAAGGAACACGGTGCCACAGCCTGCGCCGCACGCTCTCCACGCTCGTCTCGCGGGTGGTCTTGACCGAATGGAGGAAGCCACCCAGGCGTGAGAGATCCTCCTCATGCTCCTGGAGCAGCACGGTGAGAAGTTGTTGTGGCGCTATCAGACCACGGAACCGACCGTCGTCATCGACCACGGCCAGCCCCGGCTCCCCGTGCTGAACCGCCTGCCACGCGGCCCGTTCCTGGTGGGTATCGGGTCGGACCGCGGGCGGATTCGGATCCATGACGTCGCGTAGCTCCGCACAGCCGGGGGCACCGAACATACGTTCGATCGGTGCGACACCCACGAGCCGGCCGGCGACCAGTACGGCGACGACCGAAGCGCAGTCATATCGCTTGGTGGCCATATCGCTCAGTACGGCCGTCACCGAGTCGCCCGGGGCGGCGGTCGGAACCCGCATGCAGGCGTGCCGGAGCGCAGTCCTGGGTTCGGGCTCATCGTCGAAGGCCAGCAATTCGGACACCGGCACACCCTTTCCGGACGTGTTGTGAATGCCCTTCGATCCTGGCACGGCAAGGGGGCGCGCGTTATCCGACACCGGCCACATTCCACATGAACCAAGCCACGGTCGTTACGTCACAGTGACGAAATAAGGAGGGTGGGCGGGAGGAGGGGACACCCGAAACCGAACATTCATTCGGAAGAGTCGACCACTCGGCGACGACGCCGAATTGGCTTTAGCGGTCCGGCGCCGCACATCCGGCGACGTGAATATTATTCAGCACGCCGACGGACGCATCGCGCCGCGACGGTTCGACGTCGACGCACCGAGCCGAATGGGTGACGAACGAGCGCCGGACGGACCCGGGCACCAGGCAGTCGCAGAACAGGCTGTCGGTATAGAGGCAGGCCGAATCCGGCCCTCTGACCTGCGGCGACAAAACGCCACTTTTTGCCGATAATCCACATTATGTCAACTAGTGGATCGCTGGGGCCGCCCCCGCAATATGCCGGGCCCATCCGGCCCGCCCATCCTCCGCCGCGCCGCGCCACCGGCGATCTCTGTGTCGAACGACGCGACGACCAGAACCGCTTGGACGGGAGAACATCCGGCCGAGCCGGCCGCGACATCCTCGTCGAGAATTCACCGGTTTCGCTCGCGAGGAACCTGACACGAAGACACGGGCGCGTGCTGCCACCGCCCTTTACCGGCGGCCGGGACGACATCGCGCTCAACACACCGCGGCTTCGTGCAGGCCGTATCCCGTCGCTTCTCCCCCGCGCCGATTGTCGGAATCGAGCCGATAGCCCTCGAGCAGGCACTGTTCCCTGAGCAGTCGCTTGTCGACCTGCCCCCCGGGTCGACTTGCCAGTTCGGTAGAAGTCCCCATGTGAAGTTGCGTAGCTGCCTTTGGGCTGCTCGTCGTCGCGATCAGGATCTGGGAGGTCTTGGGGCGCCACGTTGCAGTCCGTCGCCATCTCGGGGTCAGCCCGTTCAGGGTCGATCTCGAAGGGCTCGAGCAGCGTTTTCCGGCTTACCGTCGATGCTGAGCGACAGCGCATACCGAGAGCGTGCCACGGTGCCCAGCGGCCGAAGCCCGAGCGGTGTCGACAGCGGCCGGGTGACCAGGAGCGGCACCATCTGAGGATGGGCGAGCGCCAACCGGCGGAAGCCCCGCGCGACCTCCCGCAGCTGAGTTGCCCAGTCGACGTCGCCGATGTCGACCTCGAATTGTTCGAGGACACGCTCGGCGAGCGCGTCGAGGAGCGCCGCCTTGCTCGGAGCGTGACGGTACAGGGCCATCGGGTCGCGGCCCAACGCTTTGCCGAGGCGCCTCATCGACAGCCCGTCGATGCCACTGCGATCGACGATCCCGAGCGCACACGCGAGTACCCGCTGCCGGGTGATCGGATCACCGCCGGGGTCGCGCCCACGGCCGGGCCGGGTCGCGCGAGGAGCGGGCACATCGGCCATCACTACCCCCTTCCCTACGCCGTTTCACTGTAGCGCTAAGCCGTAGCTCTACGCTGTTGACGCGAGGGCGAATGCGGCGTTGACTAGGTAATACACCGTGGGCCACTGGAGGCCGTCATGATCATCATCTTCGGACTCGTCGTCCTTCTCGCCGCCGTGATCGTCGGACTCACCGGCGTGCTGAGCAACAGCGGCGACGGCCACGCCCTCACCGACGGGTTCGCCGTGTTCGGCTATCACGTCACCGGTTCCACCGGCACGCTGTTCCTCTACGGCATCGTTGTCGGCGCGGTAGGGCTCATCGGACTCGGCCTGCTCCTGGCCGGCGCCCGGCGCACCTCCCGGCGCGGCCGCATCGCCCGCCACGACCTGACAGAATCGCGCCGCGAAACAGCCGATGCGTACCAGGATCGGGACCGCCTCGCCGAACAGCGCAACATGGTCGCCGCGGACCCGGACACCGCCCACGCGTCACCGCACGGTGTCGATCGCGGTCGCCGGCCCGCCGGGGGACGCGACTGGCGGCACCCGTTCGGCCACCGAACAACTCAGGCCACCACCACCCATGACGTCGCACGCTGAGGACACCCCGGCACCGGGCCCCACAGACATCCGCCGCCGCAGCCGCGCCGTCCGATCACCCAAGAGAGAAGAAGCACCGCCATGAGCATCGCGAAGAAGCTTCGGCACAAGGCCGGCCGCCGAGGGCGCAACCAAGAAGACGGTCGGCAAGGCCCTCGGAAATGAACGCATGGAAGCCGAGGGGAGTGCAGAGCAGGCCAAGGGCAACGCCAAGCAAACCGGTGACAAGTTCAAGCAGAAGATCAGGCACCCCTTCAAACACTGACCCGCTCACACACCGTCCGATCCCCCAATCCCCCAGTCTCCATCCCGAAATCAGGTCGCCGTCATGATCATTCTCGGCATCATCCTCGCCATCATCGGCGCGGTGGCCGGCATCCCCGTCCTCTTGTACGTCGGTATCGCGCTCATCGTCATCGGCGTGGTCCTCGAGACCATGGGCATGACCGGCCACGCGGTTGCGGGCCGACGCCACTACTACTGACCCGGTCCGAAGCCGCACCGGACGTGCGCACCCCAGCGTTCCGGGACGGAGCTCGTCCGGAACCTGGAGGACGCCATGGCGATATCCGACATCAAGGAATACGCGCACCTCACCGACGCGGACGTCGAGGCGCTCAGCGACCAACTGACCAGCTACCCCCTGGAAGCCGATGGTGCGGCGGAGTACGCGGCCGTCCCGGATGCCGCGGCCCGGTTGGTGATCCACGGGCAGCAGGACCACGGTTCCACCGTTCGCGCCTTCGTCAGCCCAGTCGGTGCTCGGGCACCGGGACTACCCGGTGACACTCGCCTGCTTCCACGACGTCACCGAATTGCTGTGGAATGGTGTTCCCGCAACGGATTTTGGTTGACGTTCCAACATTTCCCTCGAACAGATCAGTGTTCGGGCAACGATCCGCTCAACCGAGCGCGACCGCCGATCGTCGATATTCGGCCTCTCGGTCATCCCAACGCCCGTGCTCCCCGGGGGTGCAGTGTTCCGGTGCCCAATCCGGTTCCCGGGGATCACCTCCCGGGGGTAGTTTGAGTGTATGGCTGCACGAGCAAGAACGGGCGGCCGGACACCCTCGCACCGAGGCGGCACAGTCGGCCACGGCACGATTGCCGGCGGCGACAACCCCACCGCGACCACCGCAACCAAGCCGGCGGCCCGGACATCCACGACGGCGAAAAGGTCCACGACGCCCATCACAACCGAGAATGGGCGGCTGCCGCGCAGGCGGCCGGCGGCGACGACATCGACTGCGGCCACCTCCCGGCGTAGTGGCCCGCGGCGGAGGGAACCGACACCGCGACCGAGGCGAACGGACGCCACCGGCGAATCATCCTCGGGCGCACCCCGTCGGCGGCGCGCCGACAGCGAGGCGCCCTCCGGGCGTGTGCCGGTGCGGGCCACCACCGCGAAGCCGGCAGCCCGCACGCATCCCCGAGGTGCGGGGTCCCGCACGGCCGCGCACCCGCGGTCCACCGCCCCGACTCGCACACGCCGACCGGACTCGTCAGCGAAGGACACCCACCGCGGCGGGCCCTCCGACACCACCCCGGGCCTGGTGTTGCGGTCGGTCGAGGCCGCCATCGAATGGCTGAAAACCCATATTCGCCAGCTACTGGAGACGGCGCGGGACCGTGGCGCCATGCTGACGGAAAAGATCAAGCAGAAGATCCAGGAGTGGATCGACACCCTCGTCGACGAGGTCGCGCACGGCGGGGTGGGCATGCAAGCCGGACTCGAAGGCGTTCGCGCCGCCCTGACGGGTAAGAATCCTGTGTGGGCCGCGATCAAAGGTCTGGTCTCCGGATTGAGCACCAAGGCCAAGATCGCCCTTATTCTCCTCCTGGTCCTCGGACTCCTCCTCGGGCCTGTGCTGCTCGTGGTCCTGCTGCTGGCCCTGCTTGTCATGGCGATCGTCGCCGCAGTGCGAGCAGCCGCCGCAGACTGACCTGATCGGCGGGTGGCAGGGCCGATTTCGCGAGCGGGCGGCACACGACGCTCCACAGAAAAAATTCATCGCGGCATTGCGCAACCATTGAACACCAGCGACCTTCCGTTGCTCGACGAACCCTCACGGAACCACCGCACAGTGCTTAATGCCTTGCGCAGCAATATCTTCGAGAGGTCCGTCCGCGTGAGGCCGTCTCGCTTCATCACGGTCGCTGCGGGAAAGGGCGGAAACATCGAATTTCTGCGCAACCGAGAAACGGGTGTCCGTGAAGTCGGCCCGAACAGTGTTTGTGCTGGTGATTGAGTGTTGCCGGGTTGGGGTAGTCCGACAATGCGTATCCCCTTCCGCGCACGGTCTTGCGGCACATCTCCGAAAACGGTCTTGCGACACATCTCCGAGGTTGGCGAGAGGTGCGTGGTGACTACTCGGCAAAAAGGGGTTCAATGATGAACAACAAGACTCAGATGGCGGCCGCGATCGGTGCGGGCTATCTGCTAGGCCGCACCCGCCGGATGAAGCTGGCACTGATGCTCGCCGGGGCCGGGACGACCGGGCGCTTTCGCGGCGGGCCGCGGGAGCTGCTCACACTCGGCACCAAGATGCTCGCGAATTCCCCGGAAGTCGCCAAACTCGGCGACACGGTCCGGGGAGAATTAGTCAGCGCGGCGAAGGCCGCAGCGGTCACCGCTGCCAGCCAGCGCATCGACTCGCTGAGCAACCGGCTCCAATCGGGCGGCCAGGAGATCACGGGCACCGTCAGCGATCTCCCGGACAACGTCAATGATGTCACCAAGGTGGGCACATTCGGCCGCAAGAAGCGGACTCGTTCGCGGGACGACGACGAGCAGCCCAGTACCGACGAACAGCCGGAGGACGACTCCCCCGGCGAGGAAGACGCGGCCGACGACTTCGAGGAGCAGGACGAAGACGAGGCAGCGGCCGACGAACAGCCGGCCCCACGTAAGCGGCCCACGCCGCGCCGCCGCGCGTCGAGCACCAGCAGCACCCGGCCCGCGAGCAGGTCGCGGACCGCGAAGTCAGATGAAGACGATGGTAACGAAGAGACTCCGGCCCGCAAAGGCAGGACACGGGCCAAGGCCACGACGGACTCCGCGCCCGTCCGACGGGCACGGAGGTGACGGCGATGACGAACGCCGCGAAGAAACTACAAGAGGCCGTACCGGGTGACGGGCACGGCGCGTCGAGCGTGCTGCAGGACTCGATACAGACGCTGCTCGGCACGGTCGCCGAGAAGGCACTGTCGTCGGTCTCGGACAAGGTGTCGAACACCTCCGGTCGGCTCACCGACTACGCCGAGAGCGGCGGCGAAGGAGGGCTGCTCGCCGCGCTCACCGGTTCCGAGAAAACGGATGACGACGAGTCGCCGGACAAGTCCGACACCGGCGGTGGCTGGTGGGAGGGCGCCAAGCAGATGGTCAAGGACAAGGCCTCCGACGTCAAGGACGCCGTCACCGGCGGGGGCGGTGGCGGTAGCGGAAAAGGCAAGAAGCTGAAATTGACCAACATCGTCGAAACGATCGACGTCGGAGTCCCGGTTCAGCTGGCCTACAACCAGTGGACCCAATTCGCCGACTTCCCGTCGTTCATGAAGAAGGTCGAACGGGTCGAACAGGAATCGGACGAAAAGCTCGAATGGAAGGCACAGATCTTCCTGTCGCACCGAACCTGGGAAGCGACGATCCTCGAGCAGGTTCCCGACGAGCGGATCGTGTGGCGTTCGAAGGGCGCCAAAGGTTTCATCGACGGGGCGGTGACGTTCCACGAGGTGACCCCCGATCTCACCCGCATCGTTCTCATCCTCGAGTATCACCCGAAGGGACTGTTCGAGAAGACGGGAAACCTCTGGCGTGCACAGGGACGACGAGCACGGCTGGAATTGAAGCACTTTGCACGCCATGTCATGACACAGACAATCCTCCATCCCGACGACGTCGAGGGCTGGCGCGGAGAAATCCGGGACGGTCAGGTAGTCGAGCGGGAGGAGGACGAGGCGCAGCCGGAGGAATCGGAAGAGCGCGAGGAAAGCGACGAGGACGAGGAGCCCGAGGCAGACGAGGACGAGTACGAGGAGCCGGAGGAAACAGACGAGGCCGAGGAAGAGGAACCCGAGGCTGAAGAGGACGAGGGCGAGGAAGCGGTCGACGAGGAGCCTGAGGAGGAGGAGGAGCCCGAGGCTGAGGAAGACGAGGGCGAGGAAGCGGTCGACGAGGAGGCCGAGGAGGACGAGGCGCCCCCGCCGAAACGCCGCGGCCGACCACGCAAGACCGCGGCCGCGAGTGAACCGCCGGCACCGGCACGCCGCGGCCGACCACGCAAGACCGCCGCCGCGAGTGAACCGCCGGCACCGGCACGCCGCGGCCGACCACGCAAGACCGCCGCCACAAAGTCCGCCGCCTCGAAGCGCGGAGCCCGCCGATGACCACCGGCGGACCCAGCTCGAGCAGCCTCGCCGACGTCATCGACACCATCCTCGACAAGGGCCTGGTCATCGACGCCTACGTGCGGGTCTCGCTGGTCGGCATCGAACTGCTGACCATCGACGCCCGCATCGTCGTCGCCAGCGTCGACACGTATCTGCGGTTCGCGGAGGCGGTGAACCGGCTCGAGATCGGCAGCGAACCCAAGGGCCTGACCGATCTGGTGGGGTCCGTGACCGAAGGTGGTGCCAAGTCGAAGACCAAGGGCGCGCTCGAGGCCGCCGGCGACAAACTCGGTGACCTCCTCGGCGGCGGACAAGAGGAGCCCGAGCGCGTGTCGCGCAAATCCAGCAGAGGGGACAAGTGATGTCCACGTCGAAGCAGGCCGATGCGTCGGACCAGGCCACCGATGCGCCCGAACAGCCGCGCACCACCGGCGTCTACGTCTACGGCATCGTGCCCGCGGACGTGGAGACCGAAGACGACGCGGTCGGCGTCGACGATTCCCAGGTGAGCACCGTCAGACACGGTGACATCGCGGCGCTGGTGAGTGAAATATCGGTGGACCGGCCGCTCGGCAAACCCGCGGACCTTCAGGCCCACGCACACCTGCTGGACGGCGCCGCGCGGGTGGCGCCGGTACTGCCCCTGCGGTTCGGGGCGGTGCTGACCGACACCGACGCGGTGAAGGACGAACTGCTCACCGCGCACGCCGACGAGTTCGCCGCCGCGATGGAGCAACTCGAAGGTAAGGCCCAATACGTGGTGAAGGCCCGCTACGTCGAACACGCCATCCTGTGGGAAGTGATCGGCGAGAACGAGCGGGCCAGCGCACTGCGGGACACGATCCGCGACCAGCCGGAGGCCACCACCCGCGACGCCCGGATGGCCCTCGGCGAGATCGTGGCCAACGCGATCGTCGCGAAGCGGGAGGAAGATACGGCCACCGTGGTCGAGGCACTCGACTCGCTGGCCGACGCGGTCAACGTCCGCGAACCCACCCACGAGGAGGACGCCGCCCAGGTGGCCGTCCTGGTCGAGGTCGCCCGGCAGGACGAGCTCGAGCAGGCGGTGGGCGCGTTGGCGCAGCGGTGGGACGGCCGGGTCGAGATGCGGCTGCTCGGCCCGCTCGCCGCCTACGACTTCGTGGTGTCCCCGACACCGGAGGGCTGAGGCGATGGGACTGCTCTCGTTCATCGTCACCCTGCCACTCGCGCCGGTGCGCGGGGTGATCTCGCTGGCCGAGTTGATTCAGCGGCAGGTCGAGGAGGAACTCCACAATCCCGCCAGCGCCCGCCGCGCGCTCGAGGAGTTGGACGACGCCCGCGAGCGGGGTGAGATCTCCGCCGAGGAGGAAGAGCAGGCGCAGCAGGCCATCCTGGACCGAATGACCGGAACGGGACCGGGACCGGGACCGACGGCCACTCCGGAGAGGGAGTGAAAAGGTCATGGCGCGGGAGCTGCCACCGCCCCTGCCGGCGCAGGACATCGCCGCGCTCGCGCTGCGGGACATCACCCAGCTGACGGGCAAGAAACCGTTGGGTGCGACGTCGGTGATGCCGACCGACGACGGATGGACCGTGGAAGTGGAAGTGGTCGAGGATCGGCGCATCCCGTCCACGACGGACATGCTCGCCCTGTACGAGGTGGTGTTGGATCTGGACGGAGAGTTGTTGTCCTACCGCAGAACCCGCCGCTACAGCCGCGGTGCCGGATACAGCGTGGGCGGGCAGTCATGACCCTGTCCGGCGGCAACTCCGGACGCCTCCCGCAGAGTCCCGCCGGGGGGCTGGGCGGCGGCGGACACCAGTCGACGAATCTCGGGGAAATCCTCGAGCGGGTACTCGACAAGGGCCTGGTGATCGCCGGGGACATCCAAGTCAACCTCCTCGACATCGAACTGCTGACCATCAAGGTGCGGCTGGTCATCGCCTCGCTGGAAACCGCGAAGGAGGTCGGGATCAACTGGTGGGAGAACGATCCATGGCTGACCGGCAAGAGCAGCGACCTCGAGCTCGAGAATCGAAAACTGAAGGAGCGCATTGCCGCACTCGAGTCCGACCGGTCGGTGCGTCCCCAGATGGAGGCGGGTACGCCAATCGAGGTGGAGGGCAGGCGACGAGACGACGATGACCGAGAGTGACGGGGTGTGGCCGGACGGCATCACCTCCGAGAGGGCAACGACACCGAACATCAGGGTGTGACACTGGAGATGACCGGACCGTGGCCCCCGTACGCCTTCGCGGGGATCGATCAGGCGAACCCGTGAGCGACATGGTTCCCGCGGTCCCCCGCGGACGACACTCGCCGCATCGCCTTGGTCGACCTGCTCGACCGGTGCTCGGTGGCGGGGTCGTCATCACCGGCGAGATCACGCTGTCGCTGGCCGACGTGGAGATGGTGCGGATCTCGCTGCGCAACAAGCACGCCGCCGACCACACCGCTACCGTTGATGGTGTTGCCGCGCCCATCGCGCGGTGGCCCGGTACCCCGCCGGAACCGAACCCCCCGGCGGGGTCAAGGAAGCCCCGCAACACACCAGCACCAGCACACCCCGGCGTACCAGTCCCCCAGCCGCCCGCGAGCACGCCGCCGTGACCGATCATGACTGGCAGGACGCAATAGTCGCCCACCAGAATGCCCGGGAAGCACGGCTCAGCGACCAGACCTTGCCCCGGCGATCCGAGACACTCCGAAGACCCGAGAGTCTGCAAACCGATCCGCACGCGAACTCGTGACTGAACCAGCCCGTCACTACGAGCCGATAACCCTTGAGCAGCAACGCTACTCGCAGTTTCCGGTCTCGTTGACGGTGCCAGCGACGGAGTCTTCCCTACACCGCCACTGACACCGAACGGTCACCATAACAGATAGTCGAACTCATGTTCGATCAGTGTGAAGGACTGTCGCTACCTCCGTCGCACCGCGCGAACCCGGGCCGGAGCGCATATGCTTCCGGTCCCCCGTCGTCACACACGGAGCGGAGCGCACCTTGACCATCACGATCTACAGCAGACCAGCCTGCGTGCAATGCACCGCCACCTACCGTGCCTTGGACAACGAGGGGCTCGATTACACAATCGTCGACATCACGCGAGACTCCGACGCCCACGACTCGACCGCATCAAAGCGCTCGCCGCAGCCTGACAGGTCCGGGCCTCGGCGCCCTGACACGACGCAGCGCCCACGGGGAGATCCTCAGCGGCCCGAGGAGTGCTCGGTCCCCGGCGCTCGATGTCGTGGACGCACGTGCTCGAAGATCAGGATGGTCTCGGTCGAGGCGACCGCAGGATGCGCGCTGAGGTGGTCGAGGACGAAGCGCCTCAACTCCTCGCTGCTCGCGGTGGCGACGTGGATGAGGTAGTCGTCGGCACCGGCGATGAAGTACACGTTCAGCACCTCGTCGACGGTGGCGAGTTGCTCGGCGAGCTGCCCGAGATGCTGTCTTGCGTTGGCTTGCACTCGAACTGCGATCATTGCCTGCAGGTCCCTGCCGAGGGTGGCGGGATCGATGTCGGCATGGAAGCCGCGGATCACTCCGCGGTCGATCAGGGACCGCACGCGGCCCAGGCAGGTCGAGGGGGCGATGCCCGCGAGGGCGGCGAGGGCGTTGTTCGGGGTACGTGCGTCCCGCGAGAGTTGATCGAGGAGTATCCGGTCGATGTCATCGATCGGCGCCCCCGCCCGAACATCGTTCGATACAGAGCCTTCCGAATACGGCTTGCTCGGAACATTCTTCTTCATCGGCTCAGTCTAAAGAATTTTGTTCCCTTACCTTGGATTCTCTGCGCCGCTTGTTCACTATTGATGCCTATTGGTCGAATTTCTGGTCGCAAGCGAACACACCCCCCCCCGTCTCCCCGACACCGAGATCGTCGCCCCTGAGCGTGATCGGAAAGGCTCACCATGAGCAACCACCAGCCGCCGCCCGCGCGTCACCGCGTCGTCGTCATCGGATCTGGCTTCGGCGGGTTGTTCGCGACCAAAGCCCTCCGCCGCGCGGACGTGGACATCACGGTGATCGACCGCACCACCCACCACCTGTTCCAACCGCTCCTGTATCAGGTTGCCACCGGCATCCTCTCCGAAGGCGAGATCGCCCCGTCGACGCGGATGATCCTCAAGGACCAGGCCAACGCCGCCGTCCGACTCGGCGACGTCACCACCATCGACCTCACCGAACGTACGGTGACGTCCGAACATCTCGGACAGACCACTGTGACCGGGTACGACAGCCTCATCGTCTCCGCCGGCGCTCAGCAGTCCTATTTCGGCAACGACCACTTCGCCGAACACGCACCCGGCATGAAAACGATCGACGACGCCCTCGAACTCCGTGGCCGGATCCTCGGCGCGTTCGAGCAGGCAGAGGTCACCACCGACCCGCAGGAGCGGGCACGCCTGCTCACCTTCGTCGTGGTCGGCGCCGGTCCCACCGGCGTCGAGATGGCCGGCCAGATCGCCGAGCTCGCACACCGCACGCTCGTCGGGGCGTACTCCAACTTCGATCCGCGGGATGCACGGATCGTCCTGCTCGACGCAGCCTCGGCGGTACTGCCGCCGTTCGGAGACAACCTCGGTTCCGAGGCGGCGGAAACCCTCGAAAAGCTGGGTGTGGAGGTGCGGCTGGGTGCGTCGGTGACCGACGTCGACGCCGGCGGACTGACCGTTCGCGATGCCGACGGCACCGAGCACCGCATCGAGTCCGTCTGCAAGGTCTGGTCCGCGGGAGTGGCAGCGAGTCCCCTCGGTCGCCGGCTCGCCGAACAGTCCGGTGCCGACATCGACCGTGCCGGTCGCGTCGCCGTCGACGAAGACCTCACCCTGCCGGGCAATCCGAACGTGTTCGTTGTCGGCGACATGATGTCGCGCGATCGTCTTCCCGGCGTCGCCCAGGTCGCGATCCAAGGGGGCCGCTACGCCGCGAAACAGATCGCCGCCGAGGTCACCGCTGCGGCGAAGGGGCGCCCGGCACCGGAACGGACCCCTTTCCGGTACCGCGACAAAGGCTCGATGGCAACGATTTGCCGATTCAACGCGGTCGCCGAGATCGGCGGCCTCGAGGTGACCGGTTTCCTCGCGTGGATCATGTGGCTGGCCGTGCACGTCGTCTATGTCGTCGGCTTCCGCAGCCGCCTCGCCACCTTGCTCTCGTGGGCCTGGACCTTCCTCGGCACCTGGCGCGGTCAACTGACCAACACCCACCAGCAGATCACCGCCCGCAACGCGATCGCGCAGCTGCACTACCTCGAACGCCGCATCGAGGACACGGAAGCCGACGTCGCGCGAGCGAGCTGACGCACCACTGACCGAGGCCTTGTCTTCCCGAATCCCCATGCGACGAAGCTCAACCACGCGGATCCAGGCACTGTCCGCCCAACCCCCGGCCGGGCGCGGCCATGTTGTCCGACAGATGTGTGCATCGAGGCGCGATCACGCCGAGCGCGATTGCGACCGGAGGACCACTTTGGAAACCTCGAAAGAATGGGCGTCGACCGACCAGCATCCATGATGTTGGCGAACGCCTGCGAGCTGTATCGAGACGCAGGCTTCATCGGGCAGCCGGCCGCCGCTGTCACCAGCCTGGCCTTCGTAGTTGCCGGCCTCGCGGTCGTCGCACGTCGTCCGCACGGCGCACCGACCGTCACCTACGGTCTGCTCGTCGTCGCAGTGGGCGCCGGGTCGCTCGTTGCGCACGGACCCAACCCGCCGTGGCAGGCGTACGCACACGACATCCCGATCGCGACACTGCTCACCTACATCGCCGTCGACGCCGCCTCCGACCGGATCGGCCGTCGACTGTCGCCGGTGTGGTGGTTCGTCGTCCCGGTCGTGATGATTCCTGCCGTGGCGGCCGGCCCGACGGTATCCACGATCGTGCAGGCAATGCTCGCCGCGGTCGCCGTGGGATTCGGTCTGGAACGCGCCCGCATCCGTCCGCAACTGCGGCGCGCGACCATCGTCGCGGGGCTGCTTCTCGCGTCCGGCGCTCTACTCGGTACCATCGGCGACCGGACGTCGATCTGCCAGCCGAGCAGTGTCCTGCAGGGGCACGCGCTGTGGCATGTTCTCGCCGCCGCAGGATTGTGGCGGCTCGCGCCCACGATCGGGCGGGCCCGAGGTTGGACGCCGAAGTGATCAGTTCAGTGCGACGGCCCAATCGGATCAGATGACACCCGTTCGTGCGGCAGTCCCGTTCTTGCGCTGGTTGGCATTGAACCGCGCCTTCTTCTGACGATTCCCGCACGTGTTCATGTCACACCACTTGCGGGTGCGACTTTGACTGGTATCGAAGAAGGCGGCCTGGCAGGTTGGCGATGCGCACAGGGCCATTTTCCCGTCCCGTTCGCCTGCGATGATGCTGATCGCGTCGGCGGCGATCACGCTCAGGGCGTCTTCTACGCAGGTAGCCGAGCTCAGTCGCCATTGACGATTGCCCTCGGGCGTCAGGATCGCCGCGGCCCGACCCCGAATGCTGCAGTCATTGATGGTGTGGATGGCAGACGCAGGGAGAGCGTCCTGGGTCGCGGTCGCTGTCGCGGCGGCGTGAATCGATTCCCTCAGTTCCCGAGCGAGTTCGAGCTGGGCGGTGGTGCAGGACTCCACGGTCAGGCCGTTCACTGCCAGCCAGTCGACGAGTCGCTGCGGCGTCGGAATGCGCTCCACGGCGTCGCCACGACGCTCCGTCAGAGTCGCCGTGAAGCTGGTTGCCAGCACGTTTCCGAGACGAAAGTCAGGGAATCGAGCGCGCATGGAACCACCTTAGCAGGTTGCATGCCGGCTCCCGGGCATGCTAGAACCGTCTTAGCCGGTTCACGATAGGTCGTTGCCGGTTCCGCGATGGCCAGGAGGTCTCATGCCCCGTCCAACCAGCGGCGTGCAAGCATTTGAAGCCCACGCAACTGACGCCGACCTCGATGATCTGCGCGCGCGATTAGCCGCGGCGCGGCTACCGGAGGCCGAGACGGTCTATCGCGCCGCGCCCAACCCTCGCCGATGGGAACAGGGCGTTCCTCTCGCCGACCTCGTCGATGTCGTGAACTACTGGCGCACCGGGTACGACTGGCGGTCGTTCGAAGAGCGCCTCAACCGTATCGGCCAGTTCCGCACGACAATTGATGATCTGGGAATCCACTTCCTGCACCGCCGATCCGCGCGCGCAGATGCCACTCCTCTGATCGTGACGCACGGCTGGCCAAGCAGCATTGCCGAGTTCATCGATGTAGTAGACGAGCTGGCAGATCCGAAAGATGCAGACGCGCCGGCGTTCCACGTCGTGGTGCCGTCGTTACCAGGCTTTGGTTACAGCGACAAGCCGGCCACCACCGGATGGGGAACCGAAAAGATCACGGCCGCATGGGTGGAACTGATGGGAAGGCTCGGCTACAGCAGGTTCGCAGCCCAAGGCGGCGACTGGGGAGGCAATATCACCACCGTCCTCGGCGGCAGGTTCCCGGCGCACGTTCTCGGCATCCACACAACGTTCGCGGAGGCACCGCCCGGCTTGACAACGGACGGGCTGACGGCGGTCGAGCGCAAATGGACCGAGGAAACCCGTGATTTCTGGCGCCACCGCGCGGCGTACGCGAAGCAGCAGGCGACCCGCCCGCAGACCATCGGCTACTCGCTCGTCGACTCACCGGTCGGGCTTCTTGCCTGGATTCTCGACAAGTTCGCCGAGTGGACAGATACCGAAGACAGCCCGTTCGAGGCGATTTCGAGAGACCGCGTTCTTGACAACGTCACCCTGTATTGGCTGACGCGGACCGGCGCATCGTCGGCCCGCATTTACTACGAAAGTCACAACTCGCTCGACCCCGAACTTCGGGTCGACGTCCCCTCAGCAATCACAATGTATCCCCGCGACATCGAGAAGTGTCCGCGCCCCTGGGCGCAGGCGCGGTACCGGCACATCGTCCGATGGAGGTCGCCCGAATCCGGGGGACATTTCCCGTCGCTGGAGGTTCCCGAGTATTTCGTCAAGGATCTACGAGAAGGCCTCGCGGCAGTGCTGGCCGCTGATCGGTGAACGCGGCTGGCTGCGGGGACTCGGATCACGAGCACCTGCGGACTGGTTTGCGGAGGCCCTGCCAGTGGTCATCTCCCCCGCCGCTGGCAGGGCCCCTCACCGCCGGACTGCGGCATCTCACGGCGTTGCGTGGGCGCCACACCCTTGTGGTTTCGGCGAGCCGAACATTATGATTCGACCGTGAAAACAACGGGCTTCAAGGTGGGTGTGCGACGGCGGTCGGCGACGGCTGCCGCAGCACTGACAGCTCTTGCCACAGCGCTGATGCTGTCCGGGTGCGGGACGAGCGACGGGCCGGCAGACGACAAACCGGTGGTGTTGACGACGTTCACCGTTCTCGCCGATATCGCCGCGAACGTCGGCGGTGAACACGTGACGGTCGAATCGATCACCAAGGCGGGCGCCGAAATCCATGGATACGAGCCCACCCCGGGCGATATCAAGAAGGCAGCCCAGGCCGACCTGATTCTCGACAACGGGATGAACCTGGAGGCGTGGTTCGCCCAGTTCGTCGACGGTGTGGACGTCGAGCACGTGGTCGTCAGCGACGGCGTCGAGCCGATCGCCATCGGCGAGGACGCCTACGCGGGCAAACCGAATCCGCACGCCTGGATGTCACCACTGAACGTGCAGATCTACGTCGACAACATGGTCGCCGCGTTCAGCGAACTCGATTCCGCGCATGCGGCCGACTATCGCATCAACGGCAACGCCTACAAGGCGCAGTTGCAGAAGGTGCAGGACGAATTGGTGGCCGAGCTGGGTGCGCTGCCGGTCAACGAACGGGCGCTGGTCACGTGCGAGGGAGCGTTCTCGTACCTGGCCCGGGACGCGGGGCTGACCGAGAAGTACATCTGGCCGGTCAACGCCGAACAGCAGGCCACGCCCCAGCAGATCGCTTCGACGATCGAGTTCGTCAAGGACAATCGGGTTCCGGCGGTGTTCTGCGAATCCACGGTGTCGGATGCGCCGATGCAACGCGTCGTCGAAGCGACGGGCGCCGCGTTCGGTGGCACTCTGTACGTCGACTCGCTGTCCGAGGCGGACGGGCCCGTGCCGACGTACCTGGATCTGATCCGGCACGACGCCGACACCCTCACCGCCGCACTGAACGGGCAGCAATCATGACCACCCAGCCGGCCGTCGAGGTACAGGACGTCACCGTCCACTACGGCGATGTCCTTGCGCTCGAACAGGTCTCGCTCGCCCTGCAGCCCGGACGCGTCTGCGGCCTCGTCGGCATGAACGGTTCCGGAAAGTCCACCCTGTTCAAGACGATCATGGGCACCGTCAAACCCGACTCCGGAACGGTCCGGATCAACGGCACGGCGCCGGCCGCGGCCCGCAAGACCGGTGTGCTGGGTTACGTTCCGCAGAGCGAGGACGTGGACTGGACGTTCCCGCTCTCGGTGCGTGACGTGGTGATGACCGGCCGGTACGGACACATGGGCCTGACCCGGCGGCCCGGCAGAGCTGACCGCGAGGCCGTCGACCACGCCCTCGAACGCGTCGAACTCACGGAACTGGCGGACCGGCAGATCGGGCAACTGTCCGGAGGCCAGAAGAAACGCACCTTCGTCGCCCGCGGAATCGCGCAGGGCGCCACCATCCTTCTCCTCGACGAACCGTTCGCCGGGGTCGACAAACGCTCCGAAGCCACCATCACCGCGCTGCTGCGTGAACTCGCCGCAGCGGGCGCGGCGATCCTGGTCTCCACCCATGACCTGCACGCGCTGCCCACCCTGGCCGACGAGGCGATCCTGCTGATGCGCACCGTTCTCATGCACGGCGACCCGACGGTCGTGCTGCAACCGGAGAACCTGGCGGCCGCCTTCGGCCTCGATGTCATGACAAGGACCTGAGAATCAATGGACGTCATCGACTTCTTCGTCGACCCGCTGCGCTACGACTTCATGGTCCGCGCACTGATCACCACCCTGATCGCCGCCGTGGTCTGCGCGGTGCTGTCGTGCTGGCTGGTTCTGATCGGCTGGTCACTGATGGGTGATGCGGTCTCACACGCCGTCCTGCCCGGCGTCGTCCTCGCCTACATCGTCGGCGCCCCGTTCGCGATCGGCGCGGTGATCTTCGGATTCCTGGCCGTGGCACTGATCGGGGTGGTCCGCGACACCAGCCGCGTCAAGGAGGACGCCGCGATCGGCATCGTCTTCTCCACCCTGTTCGCGCTCGGACTGGTGCTGGTCTCGGTCACCCCGAGCCAAACCGATCTCAACCACATCATTTTCGGCAACCTGCTGGGCGTGAGCCGCTCCGACCTCGTCCAGATCGCCGTACTCGGGGCCTTCGTGTTCATCGCACTGATCGTCAAGCGGCGCGACTTCACGCTGTACGCCTTCGACCCCACCCATGCCCACGCCATCGGCCTGAACCCGCGCCTACTCGGGGCGGCGCTCCTGGGGCTGCTGGCCCTGACAGCGGTGGTGGCCCTGCAGGCCGTCGGCGTCATCCTGGTCGTCGCAATGCTGATCATTCCCGGGGCAACCGCGTACCTACTGACGGATAGCTTCCACCGCATGCTGGTCATCGCCCCGGCGATCTCGGCGGCCTGTGCCGTCATCGGCCTGTACCTGAGCTATCACCTCGATACCGCCAGCGGCGGCATGGTGGTGCTGTCCCAGGGCGCGGCATTCGCGCTGGTCTACCTGTTCGCACCCCAGCACGGAATCATCGGTCGCCGAATCACCGCCTCCCGGCGACGCCGGACACCACGTGACGAACACAGGAATACCGAGATTCACGAGGAACGTGATTGGGCGCCGGAACCGAAGTCGTAGTCGATGGCGGCAGCAGCAGGTCTGGATCGGCGGCGGAAGCCTCGGACCGCACACCGCGCAATTCGTCCCCCCGCCCCATGACCGGGTTCCCGAACTGATCGACGACTTGATCGTCTTCGCCAACCGCGTCGATGTGCCCGTGATCGCGCAGATAGCGGTCGCGCACGCGCAGTTCGAAACCATCCACCCGTTCCTGGACGGCAACGGGCGTGTCGGACGCGCCCTGATCCAGGCGATGCTGCGCGGCGGACAGCTCACCCGCAGCGTTGCCGTTCCGGTGTCCGCGGGCCTCCTACACGACACCGCAGAGTATTGCGACGCGCTCGGCGAGTACCGGTCCGGGAACGTCGAGCCGATCGTCCGGTCGATCGCAGAGGCATCGTTCGGTGCGGTCGCCAACGGCTGCACCCTCGACGCGCAGATCGCGATCGACCGCCTGGTCGACGCCGGGATACTCGCCCAGACCACCGACGGGCGACGGAACCGGATCTGGCAGGCCGAGGACGTGGTCCAGATGCTGGACGAGTTCGCCGCCCGCGCCAAACGCCGCCGACACTGACTGCTCCGATCCCCGGCGGGTGCCGTCGAATGATCCGCCGGCGGAAACTGACGTGTCGCCCGCCGCCGTTTATACGCCCACCCGGCGGGTATCAATACCGTGACGTCCGGAGTGAGACCGCCGAGAACGAAGGTTCCGCTGATGACACTCGTGCCCCGGGCCGCGGTCACGCTGATCGCCGCAGGCCCCCTCGCCCTGTTCCTGGCCGCTCCCGCCGCCGCGGACCCGCCCGATGTGACCCTCACCGCCGCCGTGGCCGGGAGTACCGTCACGACGACGATCACGAACGACACCGGTGCCGACGTAGTGTGCGGCTTCGGCGGACTGCATGCGGCGGACGACATCGTGAACCCCGAATCCGTGGCGGTGTTCCACGAATCGAATGTGGTGATCGGGCCGGGACCGCGGGACTTCGTGTTCGACGCGGTGCCCGACGGCGACTACCTGATCCACTGGATCTGCAGTGAGAACGCGGGCCCCGGCGACGAGGTGTGGGGTTCGGCGCCGCTCCCGGAGACCGCGTACGCGAAGCCGGCGACGGCGGACCCTCTCCCCGTCACTGTGCGCACGGAGACGTGTTTCGGCTCGGTGTGCCTGCCACCGGGGCTGGGTTTCTGACCGGCAGCCCGTATCACCGGAGCGAATCGCGCTGTACCCGAAGGAATTCCCGCTCGACCACGTTCTCGGTGCGGTCGCGCGCCGCATCGTAGGCGCGCGCCGCCTCACCGGAACGGCCGAGGCGGCGGAGCAGATCGGCCCGCACAGCGTGGTACAGGTGGTAGTTGTCGAGGTCGAGTTGGTCGACGAGCGCCAGCCCCTCCTCCGGTCCCCTGACCTCGGCCACGGCGACCGCCCGGTTCAACGCCACCACCGGACTCGGCGCCAGCGGCATCAACTGGTCGTACAGCTGCAGTATCTGCCACCAGTCGGTGTCGGCGGCCGTCGCCGCGTCGCTGTGGACGGCGTTGATCGCGGCCTGAATCTGATACTGCCCGGGCGTGTTCCGTCGCAGGCATTTCCGCACCAGCGACTGCCCCTCGGCGACGAGGTCACGATCCCACCGACTGCGGTCCTGATCGGGCAGGAGCACGAGCCGGCCGTCGCCGTCGGTGCGGGCGTCTCGCCTCGACTCGATCAGCACCATCAACGCAAGCAGCCCGGTGACCTCCGGTTCGTCGGGCATCAGCGCGGCCAGGACCCGGCCGAGGCGGATGGCCTCGGCGCACAGGTCCGCTCGCGTCAGCCGGTCCCCCGAACTGGCCGTGTATCCCTCGTTGAAGATCAGATAGACGACGGCAAGGACGGCGCGGAGGCGGTCCGGAAGATCGGCCTCGTTCGGCATCCGGTACGGGATCCGGGCGTCCCGGATCTTCCCCTTGGCCCTGACCAGGCGCTGCGCGATGGTCGGCTCGGCGACCAGGAATGCGCGCGCGATCTCCGCGGTGCCGAGCCCCCCGAGGAGGCGGAGGGTCAGCGCGACCTGGGCGGCGGGGGCCAGCGCAGGGTGGCAGCACGTGAAGATCAGGCGTAGCCGGTCGTCGTGCACGACGCCCTCCTCCACCGGTTCGTCGCGGGCGAGCAGCAGGGCGGCCTGCGCGTGGCGGTCGTGCCGGGAGGCCTCGCGCCGGAGCCGATCGATCGTGCGGCGCCGGGCGGTGGTGATGATCCATCCGGCCGGGCTCGGCGGCAGCCCGGACGACGGCCAGCGCCGCACCGCCTCGGTGAACGCGTCCTGGACGGCGTCCTCGGCGATGTCGATGTCGCCGAACACCCCGACCAGGACGGACACCGCGCGACCGTGTTCTTCACGGAACACGTGTTCGATGTCGGCGGACGCGATCACGTCAGTCGCCGGCTCCGTCGTGGTGAGCGAACGGCCGGACCTCGATCGGGAGGGTCGTCGCCCGGGTGAGCTTGCGACCCCATTCGAGGGCGGCGTCCAGGTCGGGCGCCTCGACGATGGTGAATCCGCCGACATGCTCCTTGCCCTCGGTGTACGGGCCGTCGGTGACGAGCACGTCACCGCCCCTGGCCCGCAGCACGGTCGCGGTGGTGGGGGCGCACAGTCCCCCGCTGAACACCCACGCGCCTGCGGACACCATCTCCTGGTTGAGGGCGTCGAGATCGTCGCCGATCTTCGCGAGGACGTCGGGTTCGGGGGCGGGGCCGTCGGGTTGGTACACGCTCAACAGGTACTGGGTCATCTCGGGTTCCTCCTCGGATCGGCAGGCCGGCACCTTCGGATGTGGCCGGCCCTCACCTCCTATACGAACGTCACCCTTCCGATTCGACACTCTGCACGGAGGATTTTCGCCGAATGACCTCAGTTGTGCTCGGACACCAGGACGGCGCGGGTGCCCGCCTCCAGCGCTTCGAACACATGTGCGACGTCGCCGGGGTAGGCGATGTAGTCGCCGGGTCCGAGTTCGACCGGATCGCCCGCCACGCCGACCAGTGCGCGCCCGGCGCTGAGGATGACGTGTTCGACCACGCCGGGCATGTGCGGTTCGGATTCCCGCGCCGGGCCGGGTTCGACGGCGAGGCGGTACAGATCCCGGCGCGCGGACGGCGGGCAGGACGCGACGAGAGTCGCGCGGTAGTCGGACCGGTCGGACGTCAGTTCCGGGCCCTCGTCGGCCCGGATGACCTGGACGCGGGGCCGGGGCGGGTCCAGGAGTTGCGACATCTGCACGTCCAGTGCGACACAGAGGGCCCAGAGGGTTTCGACGCTCGGGTTGCCGCCCCCCGATTCGAGTTGGGACAGAGTGGATTTCGCGACCCCGGCGCGGCGGGCGACCTCGGTCAGGGACATGCCCGACCGTTCCCGTTCGCGACGCAGCGAGGGTCCGATATATCCCAGCGGGGACTGCCCTGCCATGGTTTCCCTTCCCGACTTCCGACATTGTGTTCATTATTCTGGGCGCTGCGTTCGTCTTGACGAACACCGCACCATGTGTTCAGTATAGAAGTCATGCGTTCGATGAAGCGAACACTCGATTCGCGGGTCCTCCGGAACATCGCGCTGGTGTGCCTCGCCGACGGACTGGTCGGCATGTCGTACGGCGCCATCGCGGTGGGGTCGGGCCTGGACGCATGGTTGCCCGTCGCACTGTCGGTGCTGGTCCTCGCCGGTTCTGCGGAGTTCCTGTTCATCGGCATCGTCGCGGCAGGCGGCAGCCCGATCGCGGCGACGATCGCCGGGCTTCTGGTGAACGCGCGGCATGTACCGTTCGGTCTGGCGGTCGGGGACGTGCTGGGGCGCGGGCTGCGACGCGTCCTCGGCGCTCATCCGATGAACGACGAGTCGGTGGTGTTCGCACTCGGCGAGACGGACCCCGGCCGCAGGCGCGCCGCGTACTGGGCGTGCGGTGTGGGGATCGCGGTGTGCTGGCCGCTCGGGGCCCTGCTCGGCGCGGTGGCGGGCACGGCGATCGGCGACCCCGCCGTGCTGGGACTGGACGCCATGTTCCCGGCGGTGCTGCTGGCGCTGGTGCTGCGGGCGTTGCGCGATCGGACTGTGCGGGTGCCGGCGCTGGCCGGCGGGGTCGTCGCCCTGGCCACTACTCCCTTCCTGCCCGCCGGGCTTCCGGTGCTGGCGGCACTGGTCGGGTTGCTCGCGGGTGTGCGGCGGAAGATGCTGCGTTGACCGGGAACCTCGTGCTGATCGGGTCGGTCGGGGTTCTCGCGGCAGGCACCTTCGCATTCCGATTCGCGGGCCCGGCGCTGCGGCCGCGGATCGCCACCCGGCCCTGGGTGGAGCGAACCATGGCGACGGCCGCCGTGGTTCTGCTCACCGCGCTGGTCGGCACGACGGCGCTCACCGAAGGTCACGACCTCGCCGGAGTGGCACGTCCCACCGGCGTCGTCGTCGCGGGCATACTCGCTTGGCGGAAGACGCCTTTCGTCGTCGTCGTCCTGTCCGCGGCCGCCACCGCTGCCGGATTGCGGCTCCTCGGCGTGCCGTGAGGATGCATGATCGAAGGGTGTTATTTCATCTCTGCGCCACGTGCGGCGTCGAACAGGACCCGAACACCCCGCTCCCCGACGAGTGCGCGATCTGCGCGGACGAACGGCAGTACATTCCGCTGGGCGGTCAGGAGTGGACCACCGTGGAGAAGCTGGCCGGTGCGGGGTACCGCGCGGTCGAGCACGAGGTCGAGCCGGGGCTGCACGGCCTGTACGTCGACCCGAAGACCGCGATCGGCCAGCAGTCCCTCGTGATCCGCACCCCCGCCGGGTCACTGCTGTGGGATCCGATCGGGTTCGTCGACGAGGCCGCCGTCGCCGCCGTCGCCGCGCACGGCCCGGTCCTCGCCGTCGCGGGCAGCCACCCGCACATGTTCGGCGCCCAGACGCAGTGGTCCAAGGCGCTCGGCGACGTGCCCATCCTGGTGGCCGACGCGGACCGCACATGGCTGGCGCGGTCCGACGGCCCGATCGTGTTCTGGTCCGGCACCCACGAGGTGACGCCGGGTCTGACCCTGCACCAGATCGGTGGGCACTTCCCGGGCAGCGCCGTCGCACATTGGCGGGACGGCGCCGACGGCCGGGGTGTCCTCCTCACCGGGGACGGCGTGTTCCCCAACCCGGACCGCCGCACGGTGTCGTTCCTCCGGTCGTACCCCAACCGGCTGCCGCTGTCCGCGGCGGTGGTGCGGCGCATCGCGGACCAATTGTCGCACCTCGAATTCGACCGCATCATCGGCAACTTCGACAACGTGATCGACAGCGACGGCCGGGAGGCGCTCGAATACTCGGCCACCCGTCACTGCGCGTGGGTGACCGGGGAGTTCGATCACCTGACGTGACCGCTGACCACGACGTCCGAGGTAATGGTCGCGGCGATCCGCCCGACCTAGGCTGGCCGCATGACCACCCTCGACGATCGGCGAACGTTGCATGTCGGTACCCATCTGCGGACGTGGCGGGAACGCCGCCGGCTCAGTCAGCTGGAACTGGCGAACCGGGCGGACATCTCGGCACGGCACGTCAGCTTCCTGGAGACCGGACGGTCGAATCCCACCCGGGCGATGCTGCTGCGCCTCAGCGAGCATCTCGACATTCCCCTGCGTGAACGCAACGCACTGCTCCTCGCGGGCGGTTTCGCGCCCGCCTTCCCGGAGCACAGACTGTCGGAGATGCCGATGGCGTCGATCGCCGACGCCATCGGGAAGATCCTCACCGCGCATTCCCCGTACCCGGCGGTGGTCGTCGACCGGCACTGGAACATGGTGGACGCCAACGACGCGGTCGCAGTGCTGACCGAGGGGTGCGCCGCGGAATTGCTCGAGCCGCCCGTGAACGTCCTGCGGTTGAGCCTGCACCCGGACGGCATGGCACCGCGCATCCTGGACCTGGCGCAGTGGCGGGGGCATCTCCTGCACCGGCTGCGGCACCAAATCGCGGTCACCGGCGACGACGGACTGCGTGACCTGCTGCGCGAGCTGGAGGGCTACCCCGGTGGCACCGTCGGCAGCGCCGAACTGCCGGGGTCGCTCGTCGTGCCGTTACGGATCCGGCACCACGACACGGCGCTGGCGTTCCTCAGCACGACCACGATGTTCGGCACTCCCCTCGACGTGACGGTCGCGGAGCTGGCCATCGAATCGTTCTTCCCCGCCGATGCGGTGACAGCGGCTACCCTCCGCAGTAGCGTGAGCAGCGACTGAGGAGGTAGGTCTGATGGACTTGACAGCAATTGGTGTCGGTTTCGGCTACGTGGTCGTAGTCCTCACCATTCTTGTCGTCGTGGTCGGGGTGTCGGCACTGTTCGTGTTCTCGATCAAATCGGATTTCATTCCGCCGGAATCCCCGGGGACTCCCACGGGGCGGAAGCGGATCGGCAGGGCGGAATAGCCGCGTACGCACCGGAAGGCGGGCAGTTCCTCACGGAGGGGCTGCCCGCCTTCACGTATGGACGGGCCGCCGGTTTCTGGATCGATTCCGCTGTGCCGGCGGGCGAAGCAACGCTTACTGAGACGCTCGGGGACAAGGCGACTACCGTGACAGGAGTCGTCTATTTTTCGAGGAGCACGGAATGAGTATCAAGTCGGTAGAGTCACGCCGCCATCGCGTCGTGGTCATTGGATCCGGCTTCGGTGGGTTGTTCGGCACACAGGCGCTGAAGAATGCCGATGTCGACATCACCATGATCGCGCGCACCACTCACCATCTGTTCCAGCCGTTGCTGTATCAGGTGGCGACCGGCATTCTCTCCGTCGGCGACATCGCTCCCGCCACCCGGTTGGTGCTGCGGAAGCAGAAGAACACCAAGGTTCTGCTCGGCGATGTCGACAAGATCGATCTCGAGGCGAAGACGATCACCTCCCGGTTCCTGGACCGGACCACGGTCACCCCGTACGACAGCCTGATCGTCGCGGCGGGCGCAGGCCAGTCCTACTTCGGCAACGATCATTTCTCCGAGTTCGCGCCGGGCATGAAGACCATCGACGACGCCCTCGAACTGCGCGGCCGCATCCTGGGCGCGTTCGAGCAGGCCGAATTGTCGAGTGATCCCGCCGAACGCGCCCGGCTCCTGACGTTCGTCGTCGTCGGCGCCGGTCCGACCGGTGTCGAGCTCGCCGGCCAGATCGCGGAACTGTCGCGGCGCACCCTGTCGGGGGCGTTCCGCAACATCGATCCCCGTGAGGCCCGCGTGATCCTGCTGGACGGCGCGGACGACGTGCTGCCCGTCTACGGCGGCAAGCTGAGCCGTAAGGCCCGCCAGCAGCTGGAGAAGCTCGGCATCGAGATCCAGCTGGGGGCGATGGTCGTCGACGTCGATGTGGACGGCCTCGTCGTCAAGGACAAGGACGGCACGCAGCGCCGGATCGAGTCGCAGTGCAAGGTGTGGTCGGCCGGTGTGCAGGCGAGCCCGCTGGGCAAGCAGATCGCGGAGCAGTCGGACGCCGAGATCGACCGGGCCGGTCGCGTCCTGGTCAACCCGGACCTGTCGGTGCCCGGCCACCCCGAGGTGTTCGTGATCGGCGACATGATGGCGCTCGACAAGTTGCCAGGTCTGGCGCAGGTCGCGATGCAGGGCGGCAAGTACGCGGCCAAGCAGATCAAGGCCGGCCTGAGCGGTCAGAAGCCGGAGGACCGGCCGCCGTTCAAGTATTTCGACAAGGGCAGCATGGCCACCATCTCGCGATTCAGTGCGGTGGCGAAGGTCGGGAAGCTCGAGATCAGCGGTTTCATCGGCTGGGTGGCCTGGCTGGCGATCCACCTGATGTACCTGGTCGGGTTCCGCAGCCGGCTGTCCACTCTGCTGTCGTGGACGGTGACGTTCCTCGGCCGCGGGCGCGCGCAGATGGCGTCCACCGAGCAGTGGGTGTTCGCCCGCAATGCGATGGAGCAGCTGGAGCGGCACGAGCGGGAGAAAGAGGCCGCCGAGAAGTCGTCCGGCGGCGCGCAGCGCAAAGCCGCGGGGTGACACCGCTTCACATTTGACGTGAACAGAGCGGAGGGGACGGACCTGTCGGGTCCGTCCCCTCCGCCGTGCGCGGGGTGTCTCAGTTGCCGAGACGTCCGGTGTCGGTGATGTTCGCGAGCCGGACCTGCCCCTTGGAGACGAGTCGATCCTGTTCGTCGGTGATCCGAACCTCCCACAGCTGCTGAGTGCGTCCGCGGTGAACGGGACTGGCTTCGGCGGTCAGCGTGCCCTCCCGCGTCGCCCGAAGGAAGTCGGTGTTGTTGTTGACGCCGACGACGTGTCCGCGGCCGCCGAGCCACACCGTGCCCGCTGCGCTGGCCACCGATTCGATGACGGAGCAGTAGACGCCGCCGTGCTGGATTCCGGCCGGCTGCTGCAGGTCGGGGGTGACGGTCCACTGCGCGCGCACGCGGTCGGGTGAGAGTTCGGTGTATTCGAGTCCGATGAGGGCGTCGAAGCCCTTGCCCAATTGATCGGCCAGCGCGGCGGTGTCGATCCGCCCGTCACCGTTCGATGCCTGCTGTTCCCCGGAATCCACCATCACACTCTCCATCGGATCACTGTGCGCTCTCGCGGCGCACCCGATCTCCTGCCTACACGACGGGAAGGGAGGCGGGGAAAGCAGGTGGGGCAAACGGATCGGCGGGCCCCGCACTGTGTCAGTGTGAGGCCCGCCGTGGGATGGACCTGGGAGCCTCTGCAGCCCTCAGGACTCCGGCGCGGTCCGGTAGTTCGGTCCTCGGCGTCGGTGTTTCTACTCGACGCCTGGAACAAGTATAGGCAAGGCTGCCCTAATTAAGCAAGCGCTTCCTCGCCTGCCCGAGTCGGCCGCAGTGCGGGCGCGCGATCCGGCTCTTGCAGCGGACCGGCACCCCGGCCGCCACGAACGCGTCCAGGATCCCCTGCCCGCGGCGCTGCGCGGCAGCCTCGCCGCCACCGGCGAGAATTGGCACGTACGTCGCGGCCCCGAGCACGGCCTCCCCCACGAGCCCCCAGAATCGGGACGCGTCGATCGGCGTCAACCGGGCGATCGCGTCGAACACCGCATGCAGCGACGTGAGACTGCGGTGCACCGTCCACAGCAGCAGCGCCCGCTCGCAGGGCACGGTGACCGTCCGCGGTGCGCCGGCATACGGGTCGTCCGGCAGCACGCGCAGGGTGTCGTCGGCGACACCCGCCCAGTCGATTCCCTCGTCGCTGTCCATGTGGATCCACAGGTTCTCGAGCCCCGGGTCCCACGCGCGCCCCTGCAGGACGACGAGCGCGGTGACACGCCCGACCACTGCGTGAATGAGCGCGGTGGCCACCTGCATCGCGGCGACGTCCGGGTCGGGAACGTCCTCGAGCGACCGGGCCCACATCCGGGACACCCGGTCGCCGTCGAGGTCTTCCGCCAGCGACCACCACCGGCGTTTACCCTCGTCTGCCATCGTCGCGACCGCGTACATGCGCGGATATTCGGCGTTCAGCGCGCGAAGTCGTGAACAGGACACGTCCAGTGCGGTCGCGGGGGCGGACAGGGTCGAAGTCACCGTGCACTCCAATCGGTCGGGATGGAACACCACCAAACATAGGTGAGCCTAACCAAATATCAAGACTTGACATCATGTGATGTGAGGCACCCCCGCCGACCGCAACGCCCGGGACGTGCCGCCGGATGTGGCATCAGGGATAGGGTTCCGTAACCTAAGTAGTTAAATTCGGTGCAGATCCGGTGCACAGGCACACACGTCAGGAGCTTCCCCCGCCAGTGACGACGACGAGACAGTTCGGCAGCGACATCCCGCACCTGCCGACCGACGAGCCCTACGGGAAGCGCGACGTCCCGCGCGGTCCCGCCCCGCTGTACCTCCGGGCACTCGCGGGACTGCTCGACATCGGGACAGTGGCCATCCCCCTCGTCCTCGGGTGGTACATCGTCGACTCCCTCCGCGACGACAACGGCGGCGGGCAGGCGGACCGGGTCGTCTTCGGCGGCGCCGCCGTCGCGATCGCACTCGGCCTCGCGCTGTGGAACCGCGGATTCCGCGAAGGCAACACCGGGCAGAGTTCGGGCAAGGGCTGGGTCGGCCTCGTCACCCGCGACACCCACACCCACGACGCGATCGGCCCGAAACGGTCTCTGCAGCGGGTGTTCCGGCGCTCCGGAACCGAGGTCGTCCGGGAAAGCACCGCGTCCGACGAAGGCTTCACCGTCCGCGAGAAGGACGTGTCCGTCGCGGCGATCCGGCGTCGTCGGCTCGTCGGGCTGGGTGTCCTCGTGATCCTGCTCGGGCTGGTCCTGCTCGCCAGCGTCGCGGTCGGGGCGCGGCCACTGTCGTTCGCGGAGATCTTCCACGCACTGTTCGATGCGGACGGTTCGCAGACCGACATCATCGTCCGCACGCTCCGCGGCCCGCGGACCGCGCTGGGACTCGTCGTCGGGATGGCGCTCGGCGTCGCGGGCGCCCTCATCCAGGGACACACCCGCAACCCGCTCGCCGACGCGGGACTCCTCGGCCTCAACGCGGGCGCCGCGTTCCTCGTCGTGCTGTCGATGTACCTGTTCGGGTTCAGCGCGCCCAGCGAATACCTGTGGTTCGCGTTCGCCGGGTCGTTCGCCGCCGGCGTGGTCGTGTTCGGGCTGTCGTCGATCGGCAACGGGGCGGCGAGCCCGCTGAGCCTGGCCCTGGCCGGCGCAGCCGTCGCGTTCTTCCTGCAGGCGATGACCAACGCGATCATCATCGTCGACCAGTCCAGCCTCGACTCCTACCGATTCTGGGTGGTCGGGTCGGTGGCCGGCCGCGGCTTCGACGTGCTCTGGCAGGTGCTGCCGTTCCTCATCATCGGTTTGATCCTCGCCCTCGTCAGCACACCCGGGCTGAACGTGCTCAGCCTCGGCGAGGACGTGGCACGGTCGCTGGGCACCAACATCGCGGCCAGCCGCGCACTCGGCATCGTCGCCATCACCCTCCTCACCGGTGCGGCCACCGCGGCGTGCGGCCCGATTGCATTCATCGGTCTCGTGGTCCCCCACGTCGCGCGGGCGATCACCGGCCCCGACTACCGGTGGCTGGTCCCCTACGCCGGCCTCCTCGGCGGCGTCATGCTCGTGACCGCCGACGTCATCGGACGCGTCGTGGTCCGGCCGGGTGAGTTGCAGGTGGGAATCGTGCTCGCCGTGTTCGGCGCACCGTTCTTCATCGCGTTGGTTCGGCGCAGAAAGTTGGCAAGCCTGTGAGCACTCGCGACGAAGTGCGCCCCGACCTCGAGGCCGCCCCGGCGTCCCGCGTCCCGGCGCGCCCCGCGTTCCGGCTCGGACCGATCTCCCTGGTCCTGCGGCCCCTCGGTATCGCCGTCAACGTGGCCCTGCTGGTGGCGCTGTTCCTGGTGCTGTGCCTCAACATCGGCCGCGGCGACTACCCGCTGTCGATCCCCGAGGTCACCAGGGTGCTGTTCGGCGGCGGCACGAAGGCCCAGAACTTCATCGTCATGGATCTGCGCCTACCGCGGTCGCTGACCGGTGTGTTCATCGGCATGGCCCTCGGCCTGGCCGGTGCCATCACCCAGTCGATCGCCCGCAACGCCCTCGCCAGCCCGGACATCCTCGGCATCACGTCCGGTGCCAGCGCCGCCGCGGTCGCGCTGATCGTCCTCGGCGGCGGCGGCAGCTTCGTCGGCCTCCTCGCCACCCTGGGCATACCGCTGGCCGCCCTGTTCGGCGGACTTCTCACCGCGCTGGTCATCTACGTGCTCGCGTGGCGCGGCGGAGTGGAGGGATACCGGCTGATCCTGATCGGCATCGGCATCAACGCCATGCTGATCGCGGTCACCGGCTGGCTCCTGATCTCCGCGGACATCAACGACGCGTCGCGGGCCCAGGTGTGGCTCAACGGCTCCCTCAACGGCGCCGCCTGGAGTCAGGTGTGGCCCGTCACGATCGCCGTCGTCCTCGTCGGCGGCTACGCCGTGATCTCGTCGTTCACGATGGGCGCCCTCCGCCTCGGCGACGACAACGCGGTGTCGCTGGGTGTGCGCCTGCAGTGGTCGCAGGCCCGGCTCCTGCTCATGGCCGTCGCCCTCGCCGGCATCGCGACCGCGGCCGCGGGTCCGGTCGGCTTCGTCGCGCTCGCCGCGCCGCAGGTGGCGCTGCGGCTGGTGCGGTCCGCGGGCCCGCCGCTCATCGCGTCGGCGCTGACCGGCGCCGTGCTCGTGGTGGGCAGCGACGTCGTCGCCCGCACGATCCTGCCCGTCGAGCTGCCGGTGGGTATCGTCACCTCGGCGCTCGGTGGCCCATTCCTGCTGTATCTGCTGGTTCGCAACAATCGGAAGGTCTCGGCATGACCGTGCAGACTGACTCTCGACTGATCGCCGACAACCTGAGCCTCGGGTACGGCGACCGGGTCATCGTCGACAACCTCGACCTCGAGGTGAGGACCGGGGTGATCACCACCGTGATCGGGCCGAACGGTTGCGGCAAGTCCACCCTGCTGCGTGCGCTGGGGCGGCTGCTGAAGCCGCGCAACGGTTCGGTTCTGCTCGACGGCAAGGCCATCGGATCGATGCGCACCAAGGACGTCGCCCGCACGCTGGGCATGCTCCCCCAGGCGCCGCTGGCCCCCGAGGGGCTGACGGTGGCCGACCTGGTGGCCCGCGGCAGGCACCCCCACCAGTCGTGGCTGCGGCAGTGGTCGTCCGACGACGAGGGCGAGGTCGCGGAGGCGCTCGCGCTGACCGGGGTGTCCGACCTCGCGGACCGCCCCGTCGACCAGCTGTCGGGCGGTCAGCGTCAGCGGGCCTGGATCTCGATGGCCCTCGCGCAGGGAACCGATATCCTCCTGCTCGACGAACCCACCACCTACCTGGACCTGGCGCACTCGATCGAGGTGCTCGACCTGGTGGACCGGATGCACGAGGAGCTGGGCCGCACCGTGGTGATGGTGCTCCACGACCTGAACCTCGCGATCCGCTACAGCGATCAGCTGATCGTGATGCGGGACGGCACCATCGTCGCGGCCGGCGCGCCGAAGGACATCATCTCCGCCGAACTCCTGCTCGAGGTGTTCGGTCTCGAGGCCGCGGTCATCGCCGACCCGGTGTCCGATCGCCCGCTGGTGGTGCCGATCGGCACCCGCCACGTGTACGGGGCGGTGGGCGGACCGGAGCCGAAGTAGCGGCCGTCAGCGCCGGCCGCCGATCATCGTCCGCACCAGCCGGTAGCTCTGCCCCAGCGACACCGTCGGCAAATACGCCCTGCCGACGGCGTTGCCGATGCTCGGCAGGGCGGCCGGATCGGCGAACGTCATGTGCATGGCCACGTACCGGGGCTGGAACTTCGACTTGAACGCGAGCAGCGAACGGAACCCGTACACCGGTTCCAGGGTCCGGCCGAGCAGATCCAGCACGCTGTCCATCACCGCCGACAGGCTCGACGACTCCGACCGTTCCCGCTCGTCGGCGTCGCTGTCCGGTTGCTCGACCTTGGCGAGCGGGGCGCCGGACAGGCTCAGGAACTGCGCACCCTCCTCCTCCAGTTTCAGCGCCGCGGACGCGATGAGGAACTCCATCGCCGGCCGGAACCCTTCCGAGCGCCGCCGCATGAAGTCGAGGGTCCAGCCGACCACCCGCCCATCCTGGTACACGGGCAACCAGGACGTGACGCCGTGGACGGTGCGGTCCTCGTCGACGGCGATCAGGCAGCGCACCTCCGGGTCGTCGACCTCGTCGAGTCCGCCGAGCGTGAACCCCATCTCGGGCATCCCCTTGTCGGCCACCCACTCCTCGGAGATCGCCGTGATCTGGTCGGTGATCGACCGCGGGGCGCTGGGGAAGCTGACCCATTCCGCGGTGATCCCCGACTTCTTGGCCTTGTTCAGGGCGGTCCGGACGTCCTGGAACCGCTTGCCGGTGAACGCGATCTGCCCCAGATCCAGCACCGTCTCCTCCGCGACCTGGATACCGCTCCACCCGAGGGCGTCCGTGACGGCGCGGACCTCGCCGGTCACCGAGTAGAAGCACGGGATCCACCCGTTGGCGGCGGCGAATTCGGCGAAGTGTTCGACGTTGTCCCGCAGCCGGTCGGGCGGGCCGACCGGGTCACCGGTGGTGAGGGCGACCCCGGCGAGGACCCGGTACGCGACGTAGCTCGTGCCGTCGGCGGAGAACCAGTAGTGGTTGCCACGCCACGTCGTCATCCAGGACAGCGGGCTTCCGCTCCCCGACTTCAGCAGGGCGCGTGCGCGTTCGGCGGCCGCCGAGTCCGATCCGATGGCGGGACTGAGGAACGTCGCGGCGACCAGCGCGCACGCCGCCACCCAGAACACCACCCCGGTCCACTCGTACAGCAGGGTCGCGGGAATGCTCTCCGGCAGCAGCCGGGGGTCGAGCCATTGCAGGTATACGGGCGGGATCAGCCGCTCCGGGAAGTCGGCGAGCAGCGTCGTGAACCCCGGCCGGGGATCGAACCCATGCCGCGCCCACAATCCGCCCAACACGTAGAGAACGGCGAGACCGGCCAGCAGCGACACCAGGACGATCGCCAGCCGGCGGTAGGTTCCGGCCGGGGCGGCGACATCGAAGAACCGGCGGGTGGCGAGCAGCACGATCAGGATCGCCAGCGGTGTCAGGAACGGCACCAGCGTCCGGTACAGGTTCGGGTCGGCGAGACCGTAGAACAGGGAGTCCTCGTCGAGGGAGTCGACGAACCGGACCGCGAAGTTCAGCAGCGACAGCACCAGCAGGATCACCTGGGCGATCACGGACGCGACCCACGCGAAGCGACGGCCCCGTCGGAGGCCGTCGCAGAGGGTGAGGAGGAACAGGGACGGCATCAGACTCAGCAGGGTCGGTCCGACCCCGGACAGGCGCAGTTCGAGCAGCCCGCGCCGGCATTCGGGGTCCGACGCCGACACCTCGCACAGGTCGCGCACTTCGCCGGCCGTGTAGGGGATGCCGCGGAACAGGTCGCGGAGCACGGCGAGGGGACCGACCGCCTCCGCGGACAGTGCCGCGATCATGGGGCCGATCGCGCTGGCCGCCACGATGATCGCGACGAGTACCCGGCCCTCACGCTGGGTGCCCGCGATCCGTTCGCCGCGGGCGGAGCGGCCGACGATCCAGCGGCCGATCACCAGGCCGACGACGGCCGCGGCGAGCCGGACCACGTCCTGCAGCGAACCACTGAACAGTGCCAGGGTGATGGTGAACACGAGGACGCCGACGCGGATCCGCCGACGCCACAGCGTGCCCATGTTCGAACTGGCCACCATCGCGGCACCGACGATCCACGTGCTCGGACCGACGGCCATGCCCACGTGCAGCCGGAAACCCCAGTTCGCGTCGACGACCTTCGCGACGGCGGCCACCGACAGTGCGAGCAGCCCGCCGAGTACCTGGGTGGCGACCGCGGCCAGCACGAACCGCGCCGACCCCATGCGACGTTCCAGCGGTGCGGCCGCCACTAAGACGAGGACGGTCGTCGACAGGTACGCCAGGACGTCGTCGCCCCACAGCCCGGCGGTGAACAGGGTCCACACCCAGCCGTTCTGGAACGCCCGGATCCCGATCGCAACGTGCTGGGACAGGTCGTGGGAGGGACCGCTGATCACACTGGACGTGGCGATCGCGAGGATCCAGATCACGACCAGCAGCGCGATGCTGACCGGTGCACCCCGCACCCCGCCCCAGACCCGTTCCGCTGCCCGCCCGGTCTGACCCTTGACCCTGGCCGCCGCATCGTGTCCGGTCGCCGCGCTGTCGTCGGTCTTCATCCGCCAGGTCCCCCACTCTCCGCGATGTCGAGAACGAACGCTTGCCCGGCGGGTCGGCCGCTGCCAACCCGACCGTAATCCACCCGTTCGGAGTATGGCCAATACCACACGCCGTGACGCAGTTTTACTACTACCAGTAGTACGTATCTGCGTCGTCGTATCCGTAGAATCAATTTATGGCTGGACTCGGCGAACTCGAACGCGCAGTGATGGATCACCTGTGGTCCACTTCGGAACCGCAGACGGTACGGCAGGTACACGAGGCACTGGCGGCACGCCGTGAACTCGCGTACACGACTGTCATGACAGTGCTCCAGCGACTGGCGAAGAAGCACCTCGTCATTCAGCAGCGCGACGACCGCGCCCACCGGTACCTGCCGGTGCACCAGCGCGAGGAACTCGTCGCGAGCCTCATGGTGGACGCCCTGCAGCAGGCCGACAAGTCCGGAAGTCGCGCCGCCGCACTCGTCCACTTCGTGGGGCAGGTCGGCGCCGACGAGGCCGACGCGCTCCGCGAGGCCCTCGCCGCGCTCGAGGCCAAGGAGCGATCCACCGGAGACAATCAGTCGGGAACCGTTCGCGCCGGCTGACGTTCGTCATGCATGATGAGTAGGACATGGACGCCACCACCGCGCTGGTATTCGGAGTACTCGCACTTCTTCTCGCAGGGCCTGTCCCTGCGCTGCTGAGTCGTGCCCGATGGCCGCATCGCGCCCCCCGAGCAGCCCTCGTGCTGTGGCAGGCAATCGCCCTCGCCGCAGTTCTGTCCGCGTTCAGTTCAGGTCTCGCGATCGCCAGCCAGTTGCTGGTCCCCGGACCGGACGGGCGCCCCACCACGGCACCGGTCGCCGAGATCGACGCCCTGGGCCTGCCCCTGTGGCTGCTGTACGTGGTGGTCTTCGCGCTCACCCTCCTCGTCGGCGCCAAACTGATCTTCTCGATCGTGCAGGTCGGGGTCCGCACCCGGCGCAGACGCGCCCGGCACCGGATGCTCGTCGACCTCCTCGACCGCTGCGACTCGTCGTCGCCCCTCGCCCGCACCCCGGACCTGCGGGTCCTCGACGTCACCGAGCCCATCGCCTACTGCCTGCCCGGTCTGCGGCAGCGGGTCGTGCTGAGCCAGGGCACGTTCACCAACCTCGACGACGCCGAGATCACCGCAATCCTCACCCACGAGCGGTCCCATCTGCGGGCCCGGCACGACCTCGTCCTCGAGGCGTTCACCGCCGTCAACGCCGCCTTCCCCACCGTCGTGCGCAGCAAGTCCGCGCTGGGGTCGGTGCAGTTGCTGGTCGAGATGCTGGCCGACGACTCCGCCGTCCGCGCCACCGGGCCGACCGCACTGGCCCGCGCACTCGTCGCCTGCTCGGGGTCGATCGCCCCGAAGGGTGCCATGGCCGCGGGTGGTCCCAGCACCCTGCTGCGGGTGCAGCGCCTGTCCTCCTCGGAGGCGGGCACCCCGGTGGCACTCGCCGCCTACGCCGCGTCGGTGGCCATCCTCGTGGTGCCGACCATCGCCGTCGCCGTCCCCTGGCTCACCGAACTGAGCCGGTTGTTCAGAGCCGTATAGTCACCCAGCTCACAACCCGCCGCATTCGATAACCGGGTGCCCCGTCGCGTACACTGGTCGACGGTCGCCACTGCGGCCCATCAACACTGAAACGGCACACAGCCCAATTCCCCGCACTTCCGCGAATGGATTGACCAGGTGACATGTGCCCTGGCTCGTCCCTTTGTGCGTGCTGCATGACAGCCCCCGCTCCGCGACGCGCCCTATGCCCGGAGAGGTATTTGCGTGACCAACGCTGTCCAGACGACGTCTGCCCCACTAGAGCAGACCGAGACCGAAACCCCTGATCAGAACGCCACCGTGACGTTCGCTGAGATCGGCCTGCCCGCTCCCCTGGTCCAGGCCCTCGCCCGCAACTCCATCACCGTCCCATCGCCGATCCAGGCGCTGGCCGTGCCCGATGCGCTGGCCGGCACCAACGTCCTCGGCCGCGCACAGACCGGATCGGGCAAGACCCTCGCATTCGGCCTGCCGATGCTCACCCGCCTGTCCCGCCACGAGGACCGGCCCGCACCCAAGCGTCCCCGCGCACTGGTGCTCGTGCCCACCCGGGAACTCGCATTCCAGGTGGTCGACTCCCTCAACTCGTACGCCGGGGCCATGGGCCTGACCGTCCGCCCCGCCGTCGGCGGCACCCCGTTCTCCAAGCAGGTCGACCAGCTGCGGCGCGGCGTCGACATCCTCGTCGCCACCCCCGGCCGGCTGAACGACCACCTGCGTCAGGGCACCTGCATCCTCGACTCGATCGAGATCACCGCGCTCGACGAGGCCGATCAGATGGCCGACATGGGCTTCCTGCCCGAGGTCCGGGCGATCCTCGGTGAGACCCGGGCCGACGGCCAGCGTCTCCTGTTCTCGGCCACCCTGGACCGTGAGGTGCAGTCGCTGGTCCGCCAGTTCCTGCCCGACCACGTGCAGCACTCCACCGAGGACGGTCGCGCCAGCGTCGACACGATGGAGCACTACGTGCTGCTCGTCGACCGCGGCCAGAAGGACAACGTCCTCGCGGAGATCGGTGCCCGCGACGGCCGCACGATCATGTTCGCCCGCACCAAGCTCGGCTGCGAGGGCATCACCGACCGCCTCCGCGCGGTAGGCATCGCCGCCGAGGCGCTGCACGGCGGCAAGGCGCAGAATCAGCGCACCCGTGTCCTCGAACGGTTCAAGAACGGCCGCACCCCGGTGCTCGTCGCGACGGACGTCGCCGCCCGCGGCATCCACGTCGACGGCATCGACCTGGTCGTGCACGTCGATCCGCCTGCCGATCACAAGGACTACCTGCACCGCGCAGGCCGGACCGCCCGTGCCGGCGAGAAGGGCACCGTCGTCGCGATCGTGCTCCCCAACCAGAAGCGCACGTTCCGCCGCCTGACCGGGATGGCCGGCGTCGACGCCACCGCCGTGCCCGTCACCCCCGGCTCGGAGAAGCTGGCCAGCATCACCGGCGCCAAGGCGCCCAGCGGAGAACCGGTGCGCGACACCTACTCCCGCGGCGAGCGTGGCGGCGACCGCAAGTTCGGCGACCGCGGACCCCGCCGTGAGGGCGGTTACGCCGGCCGCGACGGCGGCGGCTACCGCGGCAATCGCAGTGACCGCGGTGAGCGCAGCTTCGGCGACCGTCCGTCGGGTGGTCGCAGCTTCGAGGGTCGTGGCCCGCGCCGCGACCAGACCGACAACCGGTCCGGCGGCTACCGGGGCGACCGCCCGCAGCGTGACGGTGACAACCGTGGCGGCGGTTACCGCGGCGACCGGGACAACCGGACGTTCACCGATCGGGCCCCGCGCCGCGACTTCGGTGACAGTGCACCCCGCCGCGAGTACAGCGGCGGCAGCAGCGCCCCGCGCCGTGACTTCGGTGACCGCGGCGACAGCCACCGCGGTACCGGCGAGCGCAGCTTCGACCGCAGCGCCCCGCGCCGCGACTTCGGCGACAACCGCGGTGCGGCGGGCGGGTTCCGTCGCGACGACCGCCGCGACGACCGTCGGCCCGCGGCCGCGTCGGAGCGGCGCCCCGCGTCGACCGGTGGCGGGTTCCGCAGCCGCACGGATCGTCGCTCGTACGACGGCTTCGACGGCCCGCGGCGTGAGCGACGCAGCTGATCGATCGCTGATCGGACAACCGAATAACGAAGTGTGAGTGAAGGCCGGCCGTCGCGTGTGCGACGGCCGGCCTTCGTATGTTTGGCTTAGGCGGTTGAGGTTTTCGTAGCCGCCGATTTCACTACCGCCGAGCGAGAGGGAATGCTGTATCCATGACTATCGACAACACTGAGGGTGCCCGCGCCCAGATCGGCGTCACGGGACTGGCCGTCATGGGCTCGAACATTGCCCGCAACTTCGCCCGGCACGGTCACACGGTCGCGCTGCACAACCGCAGCATCGCCAAGACCGACGCCCTCATCAAGGAGCACGGCAGCGAAGGCGACTTCGTCCGCACCGAGACGATCGAGGAGTTCGTGGGCGCGCTGCAGAAGCCGCGCCGCGTGCTGATCATGGTCAAGGCCGGCGACCCCACCGACGCCGTCATCGAGGAACTCGCCGCGGCGATGGAGCCCGGTGACATCATCATCGACGGCGGCAACGCCCTCTACACGGACACGATCCGCCGTGAGGCCTCCCTCCGGGAGCGTGGCCTGCACTTCGTCGGCGCCGGCATCTCCGGCGGCGAGGAGGGTGCGCTCAACGGCCCGTCGATCATGCCGGGCGGACCGAAGGAGTCCTACGCGGCCCTCGGCCCGCTGCTCGAGTCGATCGCCGCGCAGGTCGACGGCACCCCCTGCTGCACGCACATCGGCCCCGACGGGTCCGGTCACTTCGTGAAGATGGTGCACAACGGCATCGAGTACGCCGACATGCAGCTCATCGGTGAGGCGTACAACCTGCTCGGGTCCGCCCTCGGCTACGACGCCGGGAAGATCGCCGACGTGTTCACCGAATGGAACGGCGGCGACCTCGAAAGCTACCTCGTCGAGATCACCGCGGAGGTGCTGCGGCAAAAGGACGCCAAGACCGGCAAGCCGCTCGTCGACGTGATCGTCGACGCCGCCGAGCAGAAGGGCACCGGCCGCTGGACCGTCAAGTCCGCGCTCGACCTCGGTGTCCCCGTCACCGGGATCGCCGAGGCCGTGTTCGCCCGCGCCCTGTCCGGGTCCCGCGAGCAGCGCAAGGCCGCGGTCGGGCTGGCGTCCGGCGTGCTCGCCGACAAGCCCACCGATGCCGCCCAGTTCACCGAGGACATCCGGCAGGCCCTGTACGCGTCGAAGGTCGTGGCCTACGCGCAGGGATTCGACCAGATCGCGGCCGGTAGTGCCGAATACGACTGGGACCTGCACCCCGCCGACCTCGCGACCATCTGGCGTGGCGGCTGCATCATCCGCGCCCGGTTCCTCAACCGCATCAAGGACGCGTACGACGAGAACCCGACGCTGCCGAGCCTCATCCTGGCCCCGTACTTCCGTGACGCCATCGAGACGGCCATCGACAGTTGGCGCCGGGTGGTCTCCACCGCCACGCTGCTCGGGATCCCGGTGCCGGCGTTCGCGTCGTCGCTGTCCTACTACGACGCCCTGCGCGCGGAGCGGCTGCCCGCGGCCCTGACGCAGGGGCAGCGCGACTTCTTCGGCGCCCACACCTACGAGCGGGTCGACGCGGAGGGCAAGTTCCACACCCTGTGGAGCGGTGACCGCAGCGAAGTGCAGGTCTGAGCCTCGCCGACTGCCCGTCCCCGGCCGTGACGTACCGCGTGTACGTCACGGCCGAGGCGTCGGAGGCCCCTGCTCGGAGGCGGTAGCCTTCTCGATATGCCCGACGACGAGTTCTCCTCCCCCGCACCGGTGGGTGAGACGTTCCTCGCGCTCGGTCTCCCCGCGGTGATGACCCACGCCCTCGCCCGTGGTGGCATCGGGGCGCCGTTCCCGATCCAGGCGGCCACCATTCCCGACGTCCTCGCCGGCCGTGACGTTCTGGGCCGCGCCCCGACCGGCTCCGGGAAGACCCTCGCGTTCGGACTGCCGATGCTCGTGCGGCTCAAGGGCGCCGCGAGCAGGCGGGGCTTCCCGCGCGGCATCGTCCTGGTGCCCACCCGTGAACTGGCGTTGCAGATCGAGCGCGCCCTGGACGAGCCGGCGCTGTCCGTGGGGTTGCGGGTGGCGAACGTCGTCGGCGGGATTCCCATCAAACGTCAGGTCGAGATCCTGTCGCGGGGTGTCGACCTGCTGATCGCGACGCCGGGACGCCTCGCCGACCACGTGGCGCAGGGGTCGGTGTCGCTCGACGACGTGACGGTGCTGACCCTCGACGAGGCCGACCACATGGCCGACCTGGGGTTCATGCCGCAGGTCACGACGATCCTCGACAAGACCCCGGCGGGCGGTCAGCGGCTGCTGTTCTCGGCCACCCTCGACGGGGAGGTCGACACCCTCGTCCGCCGGTACCTGCGAGACCCGGTCACCCACTCGACGGCGCCGGTCACCGCGTCGGTGGGCACCATGCGCCACCACCTGCTGTTCGTCGACCGGGTCGACAAGAAATCCGTGGTGGCACATATCGGTTCACGTGCGGGACGCACCCTTATGTTCGTGCGCACCAAGTACGGGGTGGACCGGCTCGCGCAGCAACTCCACGAAGCCGGCATCTCCGCGGGCGCCCTGCACGGCGGCAAGGCGCAGAACAACCGCACCCGCACCCTCGAATCGTTCGCCGACGGCACCACCCCCGTCCTGGTCGCCACCGACGTGGCGGCGCGAGGCATCCACGTCGACGACATCTCACTCGTCGTCCACGTCGACCCCCCGGCCGACCCCAAGGACTACCTGCACCGCGCGGGCCGCACCGCCCGCGCCGGCGAGTCCGGTGTGGTGGTCACCCTCGTCACCGAGGACGAACGCGCCGAGGTGGAGAAGCTGACCCGCAAGGCCGGGATCGAGGTGGACGGCGTGCGGGTGCGGCCCGGCGACACGGTTTTGGCCGAGATCACCGGCGCCCGCCGCCCGACCGGGAAGGCGGTCCCCGCACCCGACACCCGGGCACCGGCGCAGGACACCCCGAAGAAGGGCAGGCAGGCGCACGACACCGGCGGTCGCCCGGCCCGCCGCGGCCGGCCCGGGGACGGCGGAGCACCGCGGGCGGGTGCCCGACGCGGCCGGAAACCCGGACCTGCGTCAACTCCGCACGGACACCGCAACCGCGGGGCACACTGAGAGGCATGTCCCTGCCGTTCGCGTCGATCGTGTGCGCGCTGATCGCGGCACTGCTGTTCGCGTGCGCGTCGGTCGCCCAGCAGAGCGCGGCGTCCGCGGTCCCCGAGGACGCCGCGTTGATGACCACCCTGCTGCGCAGTCCCCGCTGGTGGGCCGGCATCGTCGGGGACGGCGGCGGGTACGCGATGCAGGCGGTGGCGTTGGCGCTCGGGTCGGTGCTCGTGGTGCAGCCGCTGCTGGTGACGGCGCTGCTGTTCGCGTTGCCGTTGTCGGCGAACTTCTCCGGGTACCGGCTCAGCCGCACCACCTGGGCCCTCGCCGTCGCACTGGCTGTCGCGCTCGCGGTCTTCCTGGTGATCGGCGACCCCACCGAGGGCAACATCGACGCCCCGTTCCGCGAATGGGTGGTGCCGCTCGGCATCCTCCTCGCCGTGGTGGCGGTCGCGGCCGCCGCGGGGATGTCGAAGATCGACCCCGGATGGCGGGCGCTGCTGCTCGGTGGGGCGGGCGGCATCCTGTACGGGGTGGCGGTCGCGTTCACCAAGTACGTCGTCGAACTGGTGCCCCGCGGGCTGTTGGCGGTGCTGAGCAGCTGGCAGGCGTGGGCGCTCGTCGCCGCCGGCCTGCTCGGGGTGTATCTGCAGCAGCGCGGGTTCCAGGTGGGTCCGCTGTCCGCGTCGCTGCCCGCACTGACCATCGCCGAACCACTCGCCGCCGTCTTCCTCGGCATGACCGTCCTCGACGAGCGGCTGCGGGTGTCGGGTCCCGGACTCGTGGTGGTCGGCTGCGCGGTCGCGGTGATGCTGGTGGCCACGATCGGACTGTCCAGGTCGCAGGCCCAGCGGACATCCGACACCACCGCAACTTCCCCGGTATCGTCCTGACATGTGCAGTTCCTCGACGGGCATCGCCCTCCCTATGACCTGACGTACGACGACGTGTTCCTGGTGCCGAACCGCACCGAGGTCACCTCGCGATTCGACGTCGACCTGGCCACCTCGGACGGGTCGGGCACCACCATCCCGATCGTCGTCGCCAACATGACGGCGGTCTCGGGACGCCGCATGGCGGAAACGGTCGCCCGCCGCGGCGGTCTGGTGGTCCTCCCCCAGGACCTTCCGGCGCCTGCCGTCGCTGAGACCGTGTCGTTCGTCAAGAGCAGGCATCTGGTCGCCGACACCCCGGTCACGCTCGGCCCCGACGCCGCCGTGTCCGACGCCCTGGCGCTGCTGCCGAAGCGGGCGCACGGCGCTGTGGTCGTCGTCGAGAACGACCGCCCCGTCGGTGTCGTCACCGAGGCCTCCTGCACGGACGTCGACCGGTTCGCGCGACTGCGCTCGGTGGCGCTCACCGACTTCGTCACCGCCCCCGACTCCGCGTCACCGCGGGAGGTATTCGAACTCCTCGAGGGCAAACACGACTCCCTCGCCGTGATCGTCCACCCCGACGGCACCCTCGCCGGGGCCCTCACCCGCACCGGCGCCATCCGGGACGGCATCTACCAGCCCGCCGTCGACGGCAACGGGAAGCTGCGGATCGCCGCGGCCGTCGGCGTCAACGGCGACGTCGCCGCGAAGGCGCGCGCCCTGGTGGACGCGGGGGCCGACCTGCTGGTCGTCGACACCGCGCACGGCCACCAGCAGAAGATGATCGACGTGCTCGGTGCATTGAAGAAGGCCGACCTCGGTGTCCCGCTCGTCGCCGGCAACGTCGTGTCCGCCGCCGGCACCCGGGACCTGATCGACGCGGGCGCCGACATCGTGAAGGTCGGTGTCGGACCGGGCGCGATGTGCACCACCCGGATGATGACCGGGGTGGGCAGGCCGCAGTTCTCCGCCGTCGAGGAATGCGCCACCCAGGCCCGCGCGATGGGTGCGCACGTGTGGGCCGACGGAGGTGTCCGTCACCCCCGCGACGTCGCTCTCGCCCTCGCCGCGGGCGCGTCGAACGTGATGATCGGGTCGTGGTTCGCGGGCACCTACGAATCACCCGGCGACCTGCGGGTGGACCAGTCCGGCAACGCGTACAAGGAAAGCTTCGGCATGGCCTCCAAGCGTGCGGTCGCGGCGCGCACCGCCACGGACACCGCGTTCGACCGGGCCAGGAAAGGCCTGTTCGAGGAGGGTATTTCGAGTTCCCGGATGCGGCTGGACCCGGACCGCCCCGGCGTTGAGGACCTGATCGACCACATCTGCTCGGGTGTGCGCAGCACCTGCACGTACGCGGGCGCGCGGACGCTGGCGGAACTGCACGAGCGGGCCGTTCTCGGTGTGCAGTCCGCCGCCGGGTTCGCCGAGGGCCGCCCCCTGCCGGCCGGCTGGTGACGACCGCATCCTGATGTGCCGGTGGGTGTCCTGTTCCACGGAACCGGACATCCACCGGTATCATGGGTCGCTCAACCACACCAGTTCTCGGCGCCGGACCCGTCCGGGCCGTCGAGGCCGAACGAGAGGACTCCGGTGCCCGCGGCACCCACACACGAAGCAAGCGCCCCACCCGCCGTCTCCGGGAGTGCCGTCGCCTCCTGCTCCGTGGAATCGGATTCCGATTCCGCCGGTTCGGAGGGCTCCTCTAGCGAGCCGGGTGACAAACCCGGCGACCCCCGTTCCTCAGCTCGGCGGCGTTGACACATGGACATCGCGCTCAGCATTCTCGCTCTGCTCGGCTTTCTCGCCCTGACCGCGGGCACCGCGTTGTTCGTGGCGGCCGAGTTCTCCCTCACCGCCCTCGAACGCAGCACCGTCGACTCGCACGCCCGCGACGGTGACCGCCGGGCCCGGCAGGTGCAGCACGCCCACCGCACCCTGTCCTTCCAGTTGTCCGGGGCGCAGCTCGGCATCACCATCACCACGCTGATCACCGGTTACCTGTCCGAACCGGTCCTCGCCCGGTTCATCACCCCGGTGCTGTCCGCGATCGGGTTCAGCGAATCCGCTGCCGCGGCAACGTCGTTGGTGATCGCCCTCGTCCTCGCCACCTCGTTCTCGATGGTGTTCGGCGAACTCGTGCCGAAGAACCTCGCCATCGCCCACCCCCTGCCCACGGCACGTGCGACGGCTGGCATGCAGGCCGCGTTCTCGCTCATCTTCAAGTGGGCCATCAACGGGCTCAACGGATCCGCGAACTGGCTGGTGCGCCGCCTCGGCATCGAACCGGCCGAGGAACTGCGGTCGGCGCGGTCCCCGCAGGAGCTCGGGTCGCTCGTGCGGACGTCCGCGCAGCGCGGCGCCATCGACAAGGGCACGGCGCTGCTGGTGAACCGCTCGTTGCGGTTCGGGGAACGCACCGCGGAGGAACTGATGACCCCGCGCGTGAAGATCGAGACCCTGTCCACCACGGACACGGTCGCCGACCTGATCGACGCCGCCTCCCGCACCGGGTTCTCCCGCTTCCCCGTCGTCGACGGGGACCTGGACGACGCCGTCGGCGTCGTCCACATCAAGCACGCGTTCGCGGTGCCCGCCCATCGCCGCCGCACCGCCCGCCTCAACTCGCTCGCCCAGAAGGTCCCGGTGGTGCCCTCCAGCCTGGACGGTGACGCCCTGATGGAGCGGATCCGGTCCGACGGCATGCAGGTCGCGTTCGTCGTCGACGAATACGGCGGCACCGCCGGGATGGTCACGATGGAGGATCTGATCGAGGAGATCGTCGGCGACGTCCGCGACGAGCACGACGAATCCGAGATCGACGTCCAGCGGGTCGGTGACGGCTGGTCCTGCTCCGGGCTGCTCCGCGTCGACGAGGTCTCCGACACGACCGGCTACACCGCACCCGACGGCGAGTACGAAACCCTCGGCGGACTCGTCCTCACCGAACTCGGGCGGATTCCCGACGAGGGCGACGAGGTCGAACTCCCACTGCCCGAGGGCGCGCACGACCCCGGTGGCCGGTGGGTCGCCACCGTGACCCACATGGACGGCCGGCGCATCGACCGGGTGCTGCTCACCCCGAAGCCCGACGAGACCGCCCACACCGACAGCGAGGAGGACGACGATGAGTGACCTCTTCGGTGTGCTGCTCACCTTCGTGCTGCTCGGGGGCAACGCCTTCTTCGTCGGCGCCGAGTTCGCGCTGATCTCGGCCCGCCGCGACCGGCTCGAGGCCCTGGAGTCGCAGGGCAAGAAACGTGCCCGCACCGTGATCACGGCGGGCGAGAACCTGTCGCTGATGCTCGCGGCCGCGCAGCTCGGCATCACCATCTGCTCGATCCTGCTCGGCAAGGTCGCCGAACCGGCGATCGCGCATCTCCTCGAGGTCCCGCTCCACGCGGTCGGCCTGCCCGCCGGGCTGCTGCACCCGGTGGCGTTCACGATCTCGCTGGCGCTGGTCGTGGTGCTGCACATCCTGCTGGGTGAAATGGTGCCGAAGAACATCGCACTCGCGGGCCCGGAGCGGACGGCGATGCTGCTGGTCCCGGTGCACCTGCTGTTCATCAAGCTGGCCCGCCCGCTGATCTCCTTCTACAACCTGTGCGCCAACCTGACGCTGCGGTTGCTGCGGGTGGAGCCGAAGGACGAACTCGACGTCACCGTGTCGGCGGTGGAACTGTCCGAGATGATCGGCGAATCCCGTTCCGAGGGACTGATCGACGCGGAGGAGCATCGTCGGCTCACCCAGGCGCTGGAGACCACCGACCGCACGGTCAGCGAGGTGATGATCCCCCTCGACAAGGCCCGGACCATCCCCCTGTCGGAGGGGGGAACCCGGCTCGGCGCCATCGAGCAGGCCGTCGTCGAGACCGGGTACTCCCGATACCCGGTGCGCGCCGACGACGGCTCACTCGTCGGGTACCTGCACCTCAAGGACGTGCTCGACGACATCCTCGACGAGGAGGCCGGACCCGACACCGTGATCCCGCGGTCGGACATCCGTCCGCTGCCGTGCATGTCGACCGCCACCCCGCTCGCGGAGGCCCTGGCGAGTCTGCGCCGCGCCAGCTCCCATCTGGGGGCGGCGGCGGACCCGTCCGGGCAGATCGTCGGCATCGTCGCCCTCGAGGACCTCGTCGAGGAATACGTGGGCACCGTCCGCGACGGCACCCACCGCGTCAACGGCGTCAATCCGGGACAGCGATCGAGCTGATCGGATGGACGTTCTGGATGCGTCGGAGTGGATCCCTCGCCGCGACCGGCACCAGGCGAGGGTGTCCGCGCTGATCGGACCGCACCTGGAGCGCCGGGAACGCGGCGAGACCCACCCGGTGATCGACTTCCTCTTCACCTATTACAGCTACCGGCCGAATCAGCTGCTGCGCTGGCACCCCGGGTGGGGAACGGTCCTCGCCGGCGGGGACGAGTACGCCGAACTCCGCGGGTATCACCGCACCGACGCCGGGGTCACCGTCGACCCGGAGTTCCTGCAGCGCCGCTCGGACACGGTCGCCTTCACCACACGACTGATGGAGGCGACCGCCGGGCGTCCCACCCACCTGTCCTGCTTCGGCCTGCACGAGTGGGCGATGGTTTACCGATCGGACGAGGTTCGGCACGGCAGCGTCCCGCTGCGGCTCGGGCCGGGCGGCACCGACTCCGTCGTGGAGTCGCTGCACCTGCGCTGCACCCACTACGACGCGTTTCGGTTCTTCACCCCCGCCGCTGAACCGCGGAACAGTGAGCCGTTGACCCGCGAAGACCAGCTCGGGCGGGAACAGCCCGGGTGCCTGCACGCGTCCATGGATTTGTACAAGTACTGCTACAAGCTGGCGCCGATGATCGACTCGGACCTGACCGTCGACTGCTTCGAGCTGGCGCTCGCCGCGCGGGAACTCGACATGCGGGCCAGCCCGTACGACCTGACCGCCTACGGGTACACTCCGATCCCAATCGAGACCCCGCACGGCCGCGCGGAGTACGTCCGGGAGCAGTCGGCGCTGGCCGCCCGCGCCGCACCGCTTCGTGCCGCGCTGCGTGACCGGTGCCGCCGGTTGCTCGCTACCGTGAGCCCATGACTCTCCCGGGCTACGACCGCTACTGTGCCGAGATCGTCACGCAGACCGAACTCCCCGGTGATTACCTGGCGGCCCGCCTCCCCGTCCTCACGTTGGCGGCCGGTTCGGTGGCCGCGCTCACCGGTGCCGTCGACCGGTTCGACAGCGCGGTGGGCCGCGCCCCCCGGCCGTGGCGGCTCGATCCCGAGCGGATCGCCGCCTCGTTCGCGAGCGACCGGCTACTGCGGGTATCGGGCGCCCCGGTGTCCGGTTTCGCGGAGCTGTCGGGGTTCTTCGCGGCCGCGGACGGCTGGGTGCGGACCCACGCCAACTACCCGCATCACCGCGCGAGACTGCTGGCGGCACTCGACCTCCCCGACGACGCCGGCCGCGACGCGGTGGCCGCCCGGGTCGGGAACCTGACCGCCGCCGACGTCGAGGACCGTGCCGCCGCGGCGCAGGCCATCGCCGTGCGCGTGCGGACCGCGGCGGAGTGGGCGGCGAGCCCGCAGGGTGCGGCCGCGGCGTCCGGCGACCTCGTGTCCACCGTCGTGCACGCCGCGAGCTCCCGTCCCGGGACACGGCAACGCTCCCGCCGGGAATCCGGCAGGTGGCCGTTGGCGGGGGTGAAGGTCCTCGACCTGACCCGGGTGATCGCCGGTCCCGTCGCCACCCGCACGTTGGCGCTGCTCGGCGCCGACGTGCTGCGGATCGATCCGCCGGCGATCCCCGAGATCGTCGTGCAGCACCTCGACACCGGGCAGGGCAAGCGGTCCGCGCTGCTCGATCTGCGGTCCGCCGACGGCCGACTGTTGTGGGACAGCCTGCTCGCCGAGGCGGACGTCGTCGTCACCGGGTACCGGCCGGGCGCGCTGGACGGTCTACTCGACGACGCCCCCGACCATCTGGTGCGGGGACGGGTGTGCGCGTGGGGCGGCTCCGGCCCCTGGGCGCACCGCCGCGGCTTCGACAGCATCGTCCAGGCGGCGTCGGGAATCGCGACGATCGAGGGCGGCGACGACACCCCGGGCGCGCTGCCCGCGCAGGCACTCGACCACGCAGCCGGCTATCTGCTCGCCGCCGGCATCGTCGACGCCCTCGCCGCGGGGCACGTCGACGGACGCGGCCGCTCCGTCGACGTGTCACTCGCCCGCACCGGCGCGTGGCTGCTGGCCGCGGACGGCCGATCCGAGGATCCGCCGCCGGCCGCGGTGCCCGGGCCCCGGTGCCTCACCGCGCACGGCGACCTGGTGACCGCCCGTCCCGCCCTGGCCGAATTCGACGACTACCCGTTCCCGGCCCGGCCCTGGGGTGGCGACACCCCCGGCTGGTCCGGTGTCACACCGTCGCCGTGAACCGCGGGCTCGGTTCCCCGGTCAGATGTCCCGGCGGCAACCGGCGTCCGCACAGCACGAGGAGCAGGTCCTGGGCGGAACCGCGCAGCGGCGCGCCCGCACCGTAGGTCCAGGCGCGGTCGTCCGCCGTCAGCTGCACGCCCGCCAGGTCGGTGCCGAAGTACTTGACGTGCTTCGGGCCGACGCCGCCGAGGACCCGGTCGAGGCGGTCGTCCGGGACCCGCCTGCCCAGGCCGAGCGCCACCGACACGTCGAGACCGTGGATCACGTCGTGGGACAGTGCCCCCTCGAAGCCGCCGCCCGGCGGCTTCCACGGATGCGCGACGTTCTCCTCCGGGGTGTGCAGCAGCGCGTCCGCGGTCAGGGTCCGTGCGTCCTCGCGGGCCTGCGCGTCCGACATCCGGTTGAAGTTTCCGCGCGCCTTCACCATCTTCAACAGGATCCGCGGCGTCGACAGGCGGTACGGCATGGTGATGTGCGCGATCACCTCCCGGCTGCGCCACCCCGCGCACAGCGACGGCGCGTCCCATTGCTCCGGCGTCAGTCGCGCCAGCATCGACGCCAGGTCGCGCCGCTCCCCTGCGACCCAGTCCGGTGCCGTGTCCCGTGCCATGTCCGTCTCCTCCGGTCGCCGTGTCGTGCTCTACGTAGGCAGACCGTGCCCGCCGGCGAAACTCATCGCGCAGCCGTGAAGAATGGTCGGGTGAGCACACACGACTACACGCTGACGGTCACCTGGACCGGCAACCGCGGCGCGGGAACGTCGGGCCCGGACGCCTACGACCGCGACCACGTGATCGCGGCGGCCGGGAAACCCGATCTGCCGGGCAGCGCGGACCCGTCGTTCCGCGGCGACGCCACCCGCTGGAATCCGGAGGAACTGCTCGTCGCGTCGCTGTCGCAGTGCCACATGCTCTGGTATCTGGGCCTGGCCGCCGCGGCCGGTGTGGTCGTCGTCGACTACCGGGACGACCCGACGGGCACGATGGTCGAGCACCCGGACGGGGCGGGCGAGTTCACCGAGGTCGTGCTGCATCCCACGGTGACCGTCGCGGATACGGCGATGGCCGCGCGCGCCGAGTCGCTGCACGCCCGGGCGCACGCGAGGTGCTTCATCGCCCGGTCGGTCGCGTTCCCCGTGCACCACCGGCCGACGGTGGTGACGGCGTGAGCAGGCAGCGACTGATCGTGGACGTCGACACCGGCATCGACGACTCCCTCGCGCTGCTGTACCTGCTGGCCAGTCCCGAGGCAGAGATCGCCGGCATCGCCAGCACCGCGGGCAACGTGCCCGTCGAGCAGGTCGCGGCGAACAACCTGAACTGGCTCGCCCTGTGCGGCGCACCCGACATCGAGGTGGCGCTCGGCGCCCGGGTGCCGCTGGACTGCCCGCTGCGCACCACCGAGGACACGCACGGACCCCAGGGCATCGGGTACGCCGTCCTCCCCCCGTCCGGGCGGTCGCTGTCGGAGCGGGACGCCACCACCTTGTGGGTCGACCTGGTCCGCGCCCACCCCGGCGAGCTGACCGGGTTGGTGACCGGGCCGCTGACGAACCTGGCCCTCGCGATCCGCGAGGAACCCGCACTGCCCCGGTTGCTGCGGCGACTGGTTGTGATGGGTGGGGCGTTCAACCACCCCGGCAACACCACCCCCACCGGTGAATGGAACGTGTCGGTGGATCCGGAGGCGGCCAAGGAGGTGTTCGACGCGTTCTCCGGGCTGCCGGAGGGCCGGCGTCCGATCCTGTGCGGACTGGACGTCACCGAGACGATCGAGATGACACCGGACCACGTCCGGCGGCTGGCGGAGGCGGCGGGAAGCGCACCCGCCGAGATCATCTCCCCCGACGACGGACCGCAGGTGCGCTCGACCGCCTCCAACCCGGTGATCCGGCACCTGTCCGACGCCATCCGTTTCTACATGGACTTTCACCGCACCCACGACCAGGGTTTCCTGGCGCACATGCACGACCCGTTCGCGGCGGCGGTGGCGTTGAACCCGGCGATCGCCCGCACCCGACCCGCTACGGTCGACGTCGAACTGCACGGCCGGCTGACCCGGGGCGCCACGGTCGCCGACTGGGTGGGTCATTGGAACCGGGAACCCAACGTCGACATCGCGGTGAGCACCGACCCGGTCGCGTTCTTCGACGATCTCGTCGACCGGGTCGGGCGCTTCGCGAAATCAGTCGGCTGACGCGTCCGGGCCGTCGAACGCGTCGAGGATCTCGGCGGCGGCCAGGGCCGCCGTCAGGGAACCGTCCCGCACCCGCTGTTCGATCTCGCCGCGGATCGCCTTGACCCGGGTGTTGGACGCGAGCCGGCGCAGCAGCTGGTCGTTGACCATCGTCCACGTCCAGTCCACCTGCTGGCGGCGCCGGTTCTCCTCGAACTGCCCGGCCGCGGTCAGCACCTCACGGTGCCGGCAGACGGTGTTCCAGAAGTCCTCGAGACCGACACCCTCGAGACCGCTCATCGTGATCACCGGCGGCGTCCAGACGGCGTCGTGCGGGTAGATCAGCCGCAGCGCACCCGCAAGTTCCCGGGCGGCGCCCTTCGCTTCCCGCTCGTGTTTGCCGTCCGCCTTGTTCACGGCGACGAGGTCGGCGAGTTCGAGGACACCCTTCTTGATGCCCTGCAACTGGTCGCCGGTGCGGGCCAGGGTGAGGAAGCAGAAGCAGTCCACCATGTTCGCGACCGTCACCTCGGACTGCCCGACACCCACCGTCTCGACGAGGATCACGTCGAATCCGGCGGCCTCGAGCAGCACGATCGTCTCGCGGGTCGCCTTCGCGACACCGCCGAGGGTGCCCGACGTCGGTGACGGCCGGATGTAGGCGTCCTTCTCGACGGTCAGACGCGCCATCCGCGTCTTGTCGCCGAGGATCGACCCGCCCGTGCGCGTCGACGACGGGTCGACGGCCAGGACCGCCACCCGGTGCCCCTGCCCGATCAGGTGCATCCCGAGCGCGTCGATGAACGTGGACTTCCCGACGCCGGGCACACCGGTGATCCCGACCCGGTGCGCCTTCCCCGATTCCGGCAGCAGCTCGAGCAGCAGCCGCTGCGCCGCCTCCCGGTGGTCGGTGCGGGTGGACTCGACCAGGGTGATGGCCTTCGCCAGGCCGGCGCGCTGATTGGCGCGCACGGCCTGGGCGAGCGCATCGATGTCGACTGGAGGCCGCCCCATGTTATTCCGGGGTGCCCGTCAGGTCGTGGCCGAGCTGCGCGGCCAGCTTCTCGAGCAGGCCGCTGGCGGCGTCCGCGATGACCGTCCCCGGGGGGAAGATCGCGGCGGCACCCGCCTCGTACAGTTCGGCGAAGTCGCCGGGCGGGATGACGCCCCCGACCACGATCATGATGTCGGGACGTCCCACTGCGGCGAGGGCTTCCCGGAGCGCAGGCACCAGCGTGAGGTGACCTGCGGCCAACGACGACACACCGACCACGTGGACGTCGTTGTCGGCCGCCTGGTTGGCGACCTCCTCCGGGGTCTGGAACAGCGGTCCCACGTCCACGTCGAATCCGATGTCCGCGAAGGCCGTGGCGATCACCTTCTGGCCGCGGTCGTGGCCGTCCTGCCCCATCTTGGCGATGAGGACACGGGGACGCCGGCCCTCCTCCTCCGCGAACTTCTCGACGAGTTCCGTTGCCTTGTTGATGTTGTCGACCTTTCCGGCCTCGTCCCGGTACACACCGCTGATGGTCCGGATCTCGGCCTGGTGACGCCCGTACACCTTCTCGAGCGCCTCGGAGATCTCGCCGACCGTTGCCTTCGCGCGGGCCGCATCGATCGCCAGGGCCAGCAGGTTGTTCTCCATGCCGCCCTCCGTGGTGGCCGCGGCGCGGCTCAGTTCGGCGAGCGCCGCCTCGACGGCGTCCGAGTCGCGGTCGGCGCGCAGCCGGTCCAGCTTCTCGAGCTGCTCCTTGCGGACCCGCGAGTTCTCGACCTTGAGGACCTCGATCTCGTCGGCCTCGTCCGGCACGTACTTGTTGACGCCGACGAGCGGCTGCCGGCCGGAGTCGATGCGGGCCTGCGTGCGGGCCGCGGCCTCCTCGATCCGCAGCTTCGGGATGCCCTCGCTGATCGCCTGCGCCATGCCGCCGGCCTCTTCGACCTCGGCGATGTGTGCGCGGGCCCGGTTCGCCAGCTGGTGAGTGAGCCACTCGACGTAATGCGATCCGCCCCAGGGGTCGATGGGACGGACGGTCCCCGACTCCTGCTGCAGCAGCAGCTGGGTGTTGCGGGCGATGCGGGCGGAGAAGTCCGTCGGCAGCGCGAGGGCCTCGTCGAGCGCGTTGGTGTGCAGCGACTGGGTGTGCCCCTGCGTCGCCGCCATCGCCTCGACACATGTGCGGGCCACGTTGTTGTAGACGTCCTGCGCGGTCAGCGACCAGCCCGACGTCTGCGAGTGGGTGCGCAGCGACAACGATTTCGCGGACTTCGGTTCGAACTTCGCGACCAGTTCACTCCACAGCAGGCGACCCGCCCGCAGCTTCGCGACCTCCATGAAGAAGTTCATGCCGATCGCCCAGAAGAACGACAACCGGGGCGCGAACTTGTCGATCTCCATGCCGGCGTCGAGACCCGCACGGATGTACTCGACACCGTCCGCGAGGGTGTACGCCAACTCCAGGTCGGCGGTGGCCCCGGCCTCCTGGATGTGGTAGCCGGAGATGGAGATCGAGTTGAACTTCGGCATCTTCGCGCTGGTGTACGCGAAGATGTCGGAGATGATCCGCATCGACGGCTTCGGCGGATAGATGTAGGTGTTGCGGACCATGAACTCCTTCAGAATGTCGTTCTGAATGGTTCCGGCCAACTGCTCCGGGGCGACACCCTGCTCCTCGGCGGCCACGACGTACAGCGCGAGGATCGGCAGCACCGCACCGTTCATGGTCATCGAGACGCTGACGCTGTCGAGCGGGATGTGGTCGAACAGCTGACGCATGTCCAGAATCGAGTCGATCGCCACCCCGGCCATGCCGACGTCACCCTGCACCCGCGGATGGTCGGAGTCGTAGCCGCGGTGCGTCGCCAGGTCGAACGCCACCGACAGACCCTTCTGCCCGGCCGCGAGGTTGCGGCGGTAGAAGGCGTTGGATTCGGCGGCGGTGGAGAAGCCCGCGTACTGGCGGATCGTCCACGGCTGGTTCACGTACATGGTGGGGTACGGTCCGCGCACGAACGGTGCGGCGCCCGGGAAACTGCCCACCGGGTAGCCCTCGGCCTCGGCGGCGTCGCGGTCGGCCTTGGTGAAGACGGGTTTGACGTCGATGCCCTCGGGGGTGGACCACACCACCTGTTCGGGGCTGTAGTGGTTGGCGGCCGCGGCGGATGCGATCAGCTCGTCCGTCTGCTCCGGGGTCGGGGCGGGCGGCTGCGGAAACTGCGGATCCTCCAGTGGCACGTCGGCGAAGCTGCCGATCGCGTGCTTGACCTCGCGAGTAGTCACTTCTTGCTCCCTGTGTCGCCCGAGGAGTCACTCGAGCTCTCGATGGTGTCGAGCAGGCCGGACAGGACCGAGACTGCGTCGATACGGGCGGTGACGAATCCGTCGGGCCGGGCGGAGCCGTCCGCGTCGGCGACGACCTTCTCCGGGCCGGCGAGCAGCACGGTGCCGACACCGGCCGCGCGCAGTTCCTCCACCGCGGCGGTGGCTTCGGCGGCGTACCGCTTGTCGGTACCGCAGATCACCGCGATACCGGCGCCGGAGTCCTTCGCGGCGGCGGCGATGCTGCCGTCACCGATGGCGAGGGGACCGGGATTGCGGGCCTCGATGCCGCCCGACGCCAGCAGGTTCGTGCTGAACGTGGTCCGCACGTTGTGCTCGGCGACGGGGCCGAGCGGGGCCAGGAAGACGGCGGGTCGCGCCCCGTGCGCCGCCAGGTAGGCGTCGGAGCGGTCCCGCAGCGCCTCGAACGCCGCGGCGTACCGGGCGACGCTCCCGGTCTCGGCGGCGCCCGCGGGCAGCGGGGCTTCCGCGAGGTTCGGGAACTCGTTGACCCCGGTGACGGTGGTCTTGCGGTGCGCGATGTCCGAATCACGTTGGGCGCGGGTGGACGCGATCCGGTCGCCGATCAGACCGGCATCGAGCGCGGCGACGTAGCCGCCCGCCGCCTCGATCTGCTGTAAGAATTCCCACGCCTTGGCCGCCACCTGCTGGGTGAGGTCCTCGACGTACCACGACCCGGACGCCGGGTCGAGCACCCGGCCGAGATGCGACTCCTCGAGCAGCAGCAGCTGGGTGTTGCGGGCGATGCGGGCGGCGAAGGTCTTCGACACACCCAGCGCCCCGGCGGGCAGTGCGGCGTCGAACGGCAGTACTGTGACGGCGTCCGCGCCGCCGACACCGGCACCGAACGCGGCGAGCGTCGTGCGGAGCATGTTCACCCACGGATCGCGTTGCGCCATCATCGCGGCCGAGGTGACCGCGTGCTGGGGGGCGCCGCCGAAGTCGGAGGCGCCGCACACCTGGGCGATCCGCGCCCACACCAGCCGCGCCGCCCGGAACTTGGCGATGGTCTGGAACTGGTCGTCGGTGGCCGAGAACCGGAAACCGAGCTGCCCGAGCGCCTGCCCGATGGTCAGGCCGCTCTCGGTGAGGGCCCGCAGATATTCGAGGCCCGCCGCGATCGCCGCACCGAGTTCCTCGGCGTCGGACGCACCGGCGTTGTGAAACACGGTGCCGTCCACGGTGATTGCCCGCACGCTCTCCGAACGCGCCGCGGACTCGGCCGCGAGGGCCACCGCATCGCCGAGTTCGACGTCGGCGGCACCGGAGAACGCGCTCGTGAGCGGGGCGGTCCCGAGGTCGACGCGGACTGCGGTGCGGTCGGTGACCCCGTCACCCGCCGTGGCACGCGCGTCGAGCAGCGCGAACAGTGCCCGCCCCGCGAGCGGCGCGTCCGTTCCGGCGTCGAGGGTCAGCGGGGCCAGGTCGAGGAGCACCCCGTCGAGCGCCGTCTCCAGCGACCGGACCGGAAGGTCGGCGCCTCCGACGGCGAGCCACAGCGCGCTGACACCGTTCTCCAGGGCGTCCAGGACGGAGCGGTTGACGTCCGCCGCCTCCGCGCCCTCGCCGAAGCGGGCGCTGACCAGCCAGCCCGCGTTCACGTCCCGGGTGGCGTCCGCGCCACGCACGTAGGGGAAGGTGCCGGGCAGGGGCTGCTCCGGACGCTCGTCGCGCTGGCTGTACAGCGGCGCGACGGTGACACCGTCGTAGGTGACGGTCTCGAGGAGCTTCTGGGGTTCCGGACCGAGTTCCGCGGCGTCGATCCGACGCGACTTCGCGAGGACTCCGGCCACGGAGTGCTGCCAGTCGGCGTACGCCCGCGCAGCTTCCTCGGCTTCTGAAGCTAATGACACGGTGTCGGCTTCCTCTCCCTGATGAGCGATCGATCAATACATTGTGTGACTGTGATGCTAGCCGCAGTTCGGCGCCCCCTATCGTGAGGATCACCACACGATGCATAACCTCAGGTCATGAGTATTGCGCAGGAACCGGTGGTCACCGATCGCACCGCCACGCAACGGTTGTTCGGCCTCGGCGCGCCGACCCGGGACGTCGACGACCGCGGCGAACCCCTCAATCGTATGAGCATGGACATCGGCGCGCTCGCCCCGAATACCGCCCGGACCGCCTACGGCGGCGTCCTCGCCGTGCTGCTCGACGATCTCCTGGGATTCACCGTCTGGGACCGGCGCGGAACACGCGACGGCCTGGTCTCGGCCGAGCTGTCGGTGGACGTCGTGACACCCCGGCGGTGGCAGGGACCGACGCTGCAGGCCGAGAGCCGGCTCCTCGCACTCACCGCGGACGGCGGCACCTCGACCGCCCGCGTCCACGACTCGGCGGGCACCCTGATCGCCACCGGCACCCTGTGGGGCAACTTCGTGGACCGGCCGGCGCCGGGCGCGGACGGGTCGGCCCTCCCCGACTTCCCGGAACCGGGGGTCGCGCCGCTCGACTGGATCGGCGGCCGGATCGAGGACGGACCCGACGTGCGGGTCGTGGTGCCGGCCAACCCGCTGGTCGCGAACAAACTCGGGTTCATGCACGGCGGCGTCCAAGGCTGCGCGATGGACCTCGCGGCGAACGCGGCCCTGAGCCGGGCCGGCGCGGATATGGACACGGCGTCTGTGCGGATCAACTATTTCCGTCCGATTCCCCTCGATCGCGACACGACGTTCACCGCGGACGTGGTCAGGGCGGGCCGCTCGGTGGCGGTGGCCCGGGTGGCCGGGACCTCGGGCGGGCGGATCTGCGTCGAGGCGACCGTGACCGGGCGCCGACGCCTGTCCTGACCGGCGCTCATGGCGCCCCGCCCCGGTCACCCGGGTAGCCTGATGCCCTGTGAAGAGACGCCTCGGGGACCGCAGGGTGATCGGCGTCGCCGTACTGGCAGTCGCGCTGGTCGTCGTGGCGCTGCTGGCCCCGCACCCGTCCGTGCTGCAGGTGCGGGAATGGGCGCGGTCGGTCGGGCCGGCCTTCCCGCTCGTCTTCTTCGCCGTGCACGCGCTGGTGACGGTGTTCCCGTTCCCCCGCACGGTGTTCACGTTGAGTGCCGGTCTGCTGTTCGGTGCGTGGCTGGGCATCGCGATCGCAGTGCTGGCATCGACGGTGAGTGCGGTGCTCGCCCTCTACGTGGTGCGCGCCGTCGGCCGGGACGTGGTGTGGCAGCGCATCTCCAATCCGACGATCCGCCGGGTGGACGAGCGGATCGCCCGGCGCGGCTGGCTCGCCGTCGGTTCGCTGCGACTGATCGCGTTCGTCCCGTTCTCCGTGGTGAACTATTGCGCCGGGGTGTCCTCGATCCGGCTGGTCCCGTACGTGCTGGCCACGGTGGTCGGTGTGCTGCCGGGGACCGTCGGCATCGTCGTTCTCGGCGACGCCCTCACCGGGGAGACGAAGCCGGGACTTCTCGTGCTGTCCGCGGTGTGCATCGTCATCGGAATCGCCGGGCTGGTGGTGGACTCTCGGCGGCCGCTGGACGGTTCCGGCGACACGATGCCGGACGTGGCTGTCGACCGCCCCGCCGAGGACGAGTCAATAGCGCAGCCTTGAACCCAGCTAGTCAAGCTTTGAGTCTTGACATATTAATATCTAGTTTCTAACCTTGACCCATGTTCGTGTTGACGGTCGACCAGCGCGGAAGCCGCCGCGACGTCGACCGCGTCGCCCAACTCCTCACCGAATTCGCGAACCGTGACCTCGTCCGCCCGTTTCAGCGGACCGCCGGCGACGAGGTCCAGGCCGTCGTCGCGGACCCGGCCACCGTCGTCGACCTCGCACTCGACCTCGTCGGACGCGAACACTGGAGCATCGGCATCGGCGCCGGACCCGTCGAAGAACCCCTCCCCGCCGAGACCCGGGCCGGTCGCGGCCCCGCGTTCGAATCCGCACGGGTCGCCGTCGACCGCGCCAAGAGCGCCCCCGGCCGGGTGGCCGTCGAAGGCTCCGACCCCGAGAGCGCCGCCGACGCCGACACCGCCCTCACCCTCGTCGCGGTCCTCGTCGCGCGCCGCACCGAGGAGGGCCGCGAGGCCGTCGAACAGATGCGGCACGGATCCACCCAGACCGAGGCGGCCCGCGCGCTGGGCATCAGCAAACAGGCGGTCTCCCAACGACTCTCCACCGCAGGCTGGCATGTCGAGACCGCCGGACGACGACTGGCCGAACGACTCCTACGCAAGGCGGACACGTGACGACCCTCGCACTCATCGCGCTCGGCGTCGCCGCCGCCGCACCCCTGGCCCTCGCGGCGCCCCACAGCCCCCGCTGGATGTCGCAGTGGGCGGCGCCGATCGTGGTCGCGCTCGCCCTGGCCGTCGCCGCGCTCGCCGCCTCCGCCACCACACCGGTCACGGGCTTCGCGCTCGCCGCGACCCTCGTCCTGTGCGTCGCGGCCGCCACCACCGGCGGGGCACCCCTCGTGCTCGCCGCGTTCCGCATCGCGCGCCGCCAGCCCGACGCCGGATCCGACCAGCGGCCCGACGCCGGGCCGCTGCGCGGCGGACGGATCATCGGACTCCTCGAGCGTGCCGCCGTCGCGGCCTCGATCCTCGCGGGCTGGCCGGAGGGCATCGCCGTCGTCCTGGCGGTCAAGGGACTGGCCCGCTACCCCGAGCTGCGCGAACCGCACGCGTCGGAACAATTCATCATCGGCACGTTCACCAGCGTGCTCTGGGCGATCGCGGTGTGCGGAACGGGACGCGCACTCATCACCTAGCCGTCCCCGCCACCGGTGCGGGACATTCACCCCCGGGGGGCACAGAACCAGCCCTGGGGGTGGTGGGAGCGCTGCCCGATGCGGACGAGAGTCGTACTCGTCCGCATCGAGGGAGAAAAATTTCGTGCCTACCGATTTCGTGTCACACGTCCGCGCCCAGGTCGCCACGTACGGCGACGACCGGTCCTACATCTACCACCGTGAGGTCGGCCGCGAACTCGTCGCCGAGGACGTGACCTACCGCGACCTGGATCGGGACGCACGCGCGCTGGCGGTGTGGCTGTCGACCCGGCCCGAGGCCGAGCATCCGGTGATGCTGCTGTACGTCGACGGAATCGACTTCCTCCGCGCGTTTCTCGGTTGCCTCTATGCCGGGGTGGTCGCCGTCCCCGCCCCGGTCCCGCACGACGTGCGCAGCATGCAGCGCGTCGCCACGATGTTCGACGACGCCGATGTGCGCCTCGTCCTCACCACCGCCGCGGTCGCCGAGCCGCTCGACACCTGGATCCGCGACTCCGGGCTCGCCGGCACGGTCTCCGTCGCCGCGACCGACACCACCGAACCGGGCGATCCCGACGACTGGCGGCTCCCCGACCTCGACGGCGACACCCTGGCCTTCCTCCAGTACACCTCCGGTTCCACCAGCGAACCGAAGGGGGTGATGGTGACCCACGGAAATCTGCTGCACAACGCCGCGGCCATGACCCGCGCCAACGGCGCCGACGACACGGTGACCGGCGCCGGCTGGCTCCCGCACTTCCACGACATGGGTCTGATCGGGATGCTGCTGCTGCCGATCTACGTGGGCGGCAATCTCGTGTTCATGTCGCCGATGTCCTTCCTCAAGCGGCCGGTGCGGTGGCTGCAGCTGATCGACCGGTACCGCGCCGACATGACCCTCGGCCCGAACTTCGCGTACGACCTCGTCGCCCGCCGGATCTCCGACGATCAACTGGCCGGGCTGGATCTCTCCTCGGTGCGGGTCGCGCTGAACGGGGCCGAACCCATCCGGCCACGCACCCTCGACGCCGTGACCGACCGGCTCGCACCCTTCGGCTTCCCGGCGGGCGCGTTCCTGACCGCGTACGGGATGGCCGAGGTGACCCTGCTCGCGACCGCGAGCGAGGTGGGCTGCGCCCCAAGGTATCTCGACGTCGACGCCGACGCGTTGGAGCGCCACGAGCTCACCCCGAGGGCCGGTGGTGTCCGGCTGGTCAGCAGCGGCCGGCCGTTCGGGTGCGACATCCGCATCGTCGACCCGCACACCGGCCGGGAGCTGCCGCACGGCCGGGTCGGGGAGATCTGGATCTCCGGTGGCAGCGTCGCCGCCGGCTACTGGAACCGGCCCGACGAGACCGAGGAGAAGTTCCGCGCCACCCTCGCCGACGACGGACCGTACCTGCGCACCGGCGACCTCGGGGTGACCGACGACGACGGTCACCTCTACGTCACCGGCCGCCTGAAGGACCTGCTGATCGTCAACGGCCGCAACCTCTACCCGCAGGACGTCGAGGAGGCCGTGCGGGAGCTGCATCCGGCGCTCACCGGTGCCGCCGGGGTGGTGTTGTCGATGGATACCGGGCAGCACGAGCGGCTGCTGGTGATCCACGAGGTCAAGACCGCGCTGATCGACGACCTGACGCTGCCCGGCCTCGCCCGCCGGATCCGGCTCGCCGTCGCCCGCGACTTCGACGTCCACGCGCCGAGCGTGGTGCTCGTCGACCGGCACGGAGTGCATCGCACCACGAGCGGGAAGGTCCAGCGCAGATCGATGCGCGCGTCGTTCCTGCAGTCCCGCGTCGAGGCGGTGCTGCACGAGGAGATCGACCCGGCGGTGCAACGCCTCCGTGCCACCGCCGTCGCAGCGCCCGCCTGACCCCCGATCACCGACCAGAGAGAACCCCGATGCGTATCCCCGAACAGAGCACCCCGCGCGACCACGCACCCGTCATCGATTGGCTCGCCGGACGGGTGGCCTTCCACACCGAACAACCGGTGCGCGAGATCGACCCCCACCTGCCCCTCGCCGAACTGGGAATCGAATCGGTGTCCGCGGTGAGCCTGTGCGGCGAGATCGAGGACCGCTGGAACCTCGAACTCGACCCCACCGTGGTGTTCGACTATCCGACCATTGCCGAGATGGCCGTCTTCGTCGTCGGCGAAGCAACCCGGTACCGGACGGCCTCATGACCGACGTCGCCGTCGTCGGCCTCGACTGCCGCTTTCCGCAGGCACCCGACGCCGACGCGTTGTGGACGCTGCTGATGGGCGGCGGCGACGGAATCACCGGCGTCCCCGCCGGGCGGTGGAACGCGGACGACGTCTACGACGCCGCCGGCGGTCCCGGCTCGGTGAACAATCGCAGCGGCGGGTTCCTCGCCGACGCGGACGCGTTCGACCACGAATTCTTCGGCATCGCGCCCTGCGAGGCCGCGGCGATGGACCCGCAACAGCGGCTGCTGCTGCAGGCGGCGTGGCGGGCCTTCGAGGACGCCTGCCTGGACCCGCGGGCGCAGGCGGGGTCGAACACCGGCGTGTACGTCGGCGTCATGGCCAACGAGTGGAATCTCCAGATGCGTGACGCCTCGCGTATCACCCCCCAACTCGGCAGCGGCAACGGCTATTTCATGACCGCCAACCGAGTGTCCTACCACCTGAACCTGCAGGGCCCGAGCATGGCGATCGACACCGCCTGCTCGTCGTCCCTCGTCGCCGTGCACCTGGCCTGCGCGGCACTGCGGTCCGGGGACTGCGATCAGGCCCTCGCCGGGGGCGTCAACCTCACCCTGACCCCGACGGTGAACGTCTTCTACACCCAGGCCGGGCTGTCCGCGCCGGACGGCCGGTGCAAACCGTTCAGCGGAACTGCCGACGGCATCGGTCGCGGCGAGGGTGTCGCGGTACTCGTGCTGCGCCGGCTCGAGGACGCGCAGGCCGAGGGCCTGCCGGTCTACGCGGTGATCAAGGGCAGCGCCGTCAACAACGACGGCCGCAGCAACGGAATCACCGCACCCAACCGGTGGGCCCAGCAGCAGGTCGTCCAGACGGCCTACCGCCGTGCGGGTGTCACGCCGGCCCAGGTCGCGTTCGTCGAGGCCCACGGCACCGGAACGGTGCTCGGCGACATGATCGAGAGCAAGGCCCTCGGTCACGTCCACGGGGTGACCCGGCCACAGCCGTGCGCGATCGGATCGATCAAAGGCAATCTCGGCCACACGGAGGGGGCGGCCGGCGTGGCCGGTCTGATCAAGGTAGCCCTGTCCCTGCACCACCGGGTGGTACCGCCCAGCCGCCACGCGGAGGACGCGAACCCGCGACTCCGGCTGGCGGACAACGGCCTCCGGCTCCTGTCCGAGCCGATGACGCTGCCCGGCGGTGATGTGCACGGCGCCGTCAGCAGTTTCGGGCTCGGCGGCACCAACGCCCACATGCTGCTGGCCTCCGCGCCGGCCCCCGACCCCGCCGCGGCGAGCGCCGGAGGCGGCGTGCTCACCCTGTCGTCGAACAACCCGGACGGCCTCGCCCGCAACGCCGCCGTCCTGGCCGACGATCTCGCACGTCCCGGCGTCGACCTGGGCCGGGTCTGCTGGACCACCAACACGGTCAAGGCATCCGGGCGCCACCGCCTCGCGCTCACCGCGCACGACCGGGAGGACGCCGTCGCGGCGCTGCGCGCGGTCGCGGACGGCGAAGACCTGCTCGCGTCGCTGTCCGGCGCGGCCCGCCCGGTGAGCATCGGCTGGTTCTTCACCGGTCAGGGTGCGCAGTACCCGGGAATGTCCCGCGCACTGCACGAGCACCACGGCGGCTACCGGCGCGCACTGTCCGACGTGGACGAGCGGATGACACCGCATCTGGGCCGCTCGGTGCGGGAGATGCTGTTCGATGCCGGTGACGAGATCCATCGGACCGAGTTCGCGCAGCCCGCCCTGTTCGCGGTCGAATACGCGCTGGCCCGGACGCTCGGCGAGCTGGGTGTCGAACCGGCGTGGCTGATCGGTCACAGTGTCGGCGAGTACGCGGCCGCGGCGCACGCCGGAGTGTTCGCCCTGGACGACGCGTGCCGGCTGATCGTCGCGCGGGGACGGTTCATGCAGCAACTGCCCGCGGGCGGCACGATGCTCGCGGTCCGGGCCACCCCGGACGAGGTGGCCGACCTGCTCGCCGGCGAACCCGCGGCCGCGCTGGCGGCGGTGAACGGGCCGCGGGACGTGGTGCTGTCGGGGGCGGCCGACGCGCTCGAACGCCTCGGCGCCGCCCTGACCGCGACCGGATTCCTCGTCCGCCGGCTGACCGTCTCGCATGCCTTCCACTCCCCCGCCGTGGCGCCGATGCAGGACGCGTTCGCGGAGGTCGCCGCCGACTGCAGCTATGGGCCGCCCGCAATCCCGATCTTCTCGACCACACGCGGACGGCTGCTCGACGTCGACGAACCGATGGACGCGGCCTACTGGACCGACCACATCACGGCGACCGTGCGGTTCGCGGACGCCGCCGCGGCCGCCCTCACCTGCGATCCGACCCACCTGATCGAAGTGGGCCCCGCACGAATCCTGTTGCCGCTGACCGCCCGCGCCCATCCCGAGTCGCCCGCGCGGCACCTGGCGCCGTGCCCCGGCCCGGCCGCCACCGGCACCGAACTCCCCGACACCCTCGCCGCCCTGTACCGGGACGGACTGGGCCCCGCGTGGGATGCGCTGTACGAGCCGGGCTCACGGGTCCGGCTGCGGCTCAGCGGATACGACTTCGCCACCACCGCCCGCTTCTGGACACCCGAGGACGCACCCGCCGCCGCAGTGCAGGCCACCGGCACCGCATCGACTACCGTCACACGAGAACCCGAGGACACCACCATGGACCAGCTGATCGCGCTCTTCCGGGAACAGGCCGCCGTTCTCGCCGCCGCCGCCAACGGCGTACCCGCGGTAGCCCTCCCCGCCCCCGCGACGCCGGACGTCGGAGCGGGTCCCGCAACAGCGGTCGGCGACGTCGCGACCAGAATCCGCACGGAAGTCGCCCGGGTCAGCGGATTCCCCGCAGCCGCACTGAAGACGACACAGACGATCGTCGGCGACCTCGGATTCGACTCGATCATGATCACCGACCTGTTCGCCGGGGTGAGCCGCGCCTTCCCCGGTCTCGTCGTCGAACCGCACTGGTTCTCACCGAGCCGCACACTCGGCGATGTCATCGAGCACGTGACCGCGCACCACGCACCCGGGTCGCGCCGCACGGTGACGGCTGTCCCGGAACCGGAACAGACGGTGGCACCCGAGTTCCGGATCGCGGAGTTCCCGGAGGTTCAGGCGCTCGCCGCACGGCTGAACACGGCCGAGGGGCTCGGGGTCACCAACCCGTACTTCCTCGTCAACGACGGCGTCACCCGGGACACGTCGACGATCGGAGGCGCAGAGGTCGTCAACTTCTCCAGCTACAACTACCTCGGCATGTCCGGGCACCCCGCCGTCGTCTCGGCTGTGCAGGACGCGGTCGCCCGCTACGGCAGTTCCTGCTCGGCCAGTCGGCTGCTGTCCGGGGAGAAACCGGTACACCAGGAACTCGAGGCCGAACTGGCCGGCCTGCTCGGCACCGAGGACGCGATCGCCCTCGTCAGCGGACACGCCACCAACGTCACGGTGATCGGCCATCTCCTCGGGGAGGGTGACCTGGTCATTCACGACAGCCTCGCGCACGACAGCATCCTGCAGGGCTGCGCCCTGTCCGGCGCCACCCGGCGTCCCTTCCCGCACAACGACCACGCCGCGCTGGACGCCCTCCTCACCGCGATCCGATCGCAGTACCGGCGGGTCCTCATCGTCATCGAGGGCGTCTACAGCCAGGACGGCGACATCCCCGACCTGCCCGCGATGATCGCGGTGAAGAAGAAGCATCGGGCGCTGATGATGATCGACGAGGCGCACAGTATCGGGGTGCTCGGCGCCACCGGCGGGGGCATCGGCGAGCACTTCGACGTCGACCGCGACGACGTGGAGCTGTGGTCCGGCACGATGTCGAAGGCCCTGGCCGGCTGCGGCGGCTACGTGGCGGGCAACGCCGAGCTCATCCGCTTCCTGAAGTACACGACGCCTGGCTTCGTCTACAGCGTCGGGATCACGCCGATGAATGCCGCGGCGTCCCTGGCCGCGATCCGGCAGATGCGCGCCGAACCGGAAGCCCTGGACCGGTTGCGGCGCAACTCCCGGCTCTTCCTGCAGCTCGCCACGGACGCCGGAATCGATACCGGGGACACCGAGGACACCCCGGTCATCCCGTGCATCGTCGGGGATTCACTCCGCACCCTCGCACTGTCCAACGCCCTGCTCCGGCGCGCCATCAACGTGAACCCGATCCTCTACCCGGCCGTGCCCGAAGACCTCGCGCGGTTGCGCTTCTTCGTCACCTCGTGCCACACGGAGGACCAGATCCGGTCCACGGTGGCCGCTCTCGCCGAAGAACTCGCCACGCTCGTCGCGGCGGCGTAGCGCCGTGCCCGGCCCCCTCCGGCTGTTCTGCTTCCCTCACGCCGGCGGCGGATCCTCGACGTACCGCCACTGGCACCGCGCCCTGAGCCCGCACGTGTCGGTGTGGCCCGTGCAGCTGCCCGGACGGGAGAGCCGTGCCGGCGAGGCCGGGTTCACCGACGTCGAGTCCCTCGTCACCGCACTCGACTCCGAACTCGTCGAACACCTCACGGAGCCGCACGTCTTCTTCGGGCACAGCATGGGTGCGTTGGTGGCGTACCGGCTCGCGTGCCGCCGGCGCGCGGCCGGGCAGCCGCTCCCACGGGCGCTGCTGCTCTCCGGGTACTCGGCGCCGCACCTACCCTCGCCGCTGCCACCGGTCCACGACCTGGACGACGCGCCACTGATCGAGTTGCTGCGCATCACGGGCGGTCTGCCCGCCGACCTCCCGGCCCGGCCGGCGTGGCGGGACCGCTGCCTCCCCGCGCTGCGGGACGATCTCCGCCTCTGCACCGGCTACCGCGATCCGGGCGACCCGCCGCTTTCCTGTCCGGTGCATGTGCTCGGCGCGGACGCCGATCCGCTGGTCGGCGAGCGGGATCTGCACGCCTGGGAGCGGCACACCACCCGGCTGCGCGAGGTGCACATCATGCCGGGCGATCACTTCTACCTCGAGCACACACCCGAACACCTCTTCGGCGTGCTCCGCCCGTTACTGCGTCGCTACGCCGTGTCGGAGTCGGTCAGTGAGTCGGCGGGGTGACGGGCGGCGGCAGCTGCCCGGGCGCTCCCCCCGGATCCCGCGGCGCATGCTCGTCGGCGCCACCGGACGTCGCGAGCGGTCCCGGACCGTCGACTGGACGACGGGCCTCGACCTCCGCGGCCCGGACGGCCTGCGCGATCGCCGGGTCGGACTTGGTCTCGAACCAGTCGGCGACTTCTTCCGAATCGTCCTCGGGCTTGGGCAGATCCTCCTCCGTGGTGGACGGCTCGTACCGGAACACCCCGTCCTGCCCCTGCGCGCCGAGGGTCTTCGCGAACCCCTTGAGGGCGTCACCGAAGTCGCTGGGCACCAGCCACACCTTGTTCGCGTCGCCCTGTGCCATCTGCGGCAGCGTCTGCAGATATTGGTAGGCGAGGAGTTCGGGGGTGGGCTTGCCGGATTTGATTGCGGCGAACACCTTTTCGATCGCCTTCGCCTGGCCCTGCGCCTGCAGGTACTTCGCGGCGCGGTCGCCCTGCGCCCGCAGGATGCGGGACTGCCGCTCACCCTCCGCGGTGAGGATCGACGCCTGCTTCGCGCCCTCCGCGGCGAGGATGCGGGACTGCTTGTCGCCCTCCGCCGTCTTGATCGCCGACTCCCGATGCCCCTCGGCGGTGAGGATGGTGGCCCGCTTCTCGCGGTCCGCCTTCATCTGCTTCTCCATCGACTCCTGAATCGACGGCGGCGGATCGATGCTCTTGAGTTCGACCCGGGCGACGCGCAGACCCCACCGGCCGGTGGCCTCGTCCAGCACACCGCGCAGCTGCCCGTTGATGGAGTCACGCGAGGTGAGCGTCTCCTCCAGCGTCATGCCGCCGACGACGTTGCGCAGCGTGGTGGTGGTCAACTGCTCGACACCGACGATGTAGTTGCTGATTTCGTACACCGCGGCCTGCGGGTTGGTGACCTGGAAGTACACGACGGTGTCGATGTTCAGCGTCAGGTTGTCCTGGGTGATCACCGGCTGCGGCGGGAACGACACCACCCGTTCACGCAGATCCACCTTCGCCCGGATACGGTCCGCGAAGGGGATCAGGAACGTCAGCTGGCCCGACACGGTCCGCGCGTACCGGCCGAGTCGCTCGATCACCGCGGCCTCGGCTTGCGGCACCAGCGCCACCGATTTGGCCACCACCAGGGCGACGAACAACACGAGCACGATCAACACGATGAGCGCTGCCATCTACGGTCCCCTCCATACGACGGCGGTCGCGCCGTCAATTTGCATTACCGTCACGGTCGTACCCGGTGGATACACTTCCGTGCTGTCGAGCGGGCGGGCCGTCCAGACGTCGCCGCCGAGCTTGATCTGCCCTGCGTGTTCGGCGACCTCCTCGAGCACCAGGGCCTGCTTGCCGGTCAGCGCCTCGATCCCGGTCGGGGTCGGTGGCGGGGTCTCGAACTTACGCAACAACACCGGCCGCACTCCGAGGATCAGGGCGAGGGACAGCACGCCGAAGATGACCGCGTCGACCCAGACCGGGAAGTCGGTGATCGCGGTAACCCCGGCCGTGGCCAGCGCACCGCCCGCCAGCATGAGGAGGAAGAAGTCCCCCGTTAACGCTTCCGCGGCGGCGAGCAGCACCCCCGCTACCAGCCAAATCAATGCAGCCACAACACCATCTAACCAGAATCTCCGGAACCGACGGTGACGAAGTCGACCAGCTGTTCGACCGCCCCGATCAGTGGTGCCTCGAGGTCGCGGAACGAGTTGACGGCCGAATAGACCCGGCGCCAGCCGTCGCGCGGTGTCCCCCACCCCAATTCGCGGCACACCCCGGTCTTCCAGTCCTCACCGCGCGGGATCTTCGGCCACGCCTCGATGCCCACCGCCGACGGGCGGACCGCCTCCCACACGTCGATGAACGGGTGCCCGGTCACGAGCACGTTCGGCCCGAGCCCCTGGGTCAGCTGCGTCTCCTTCGATCCGGTGACGAGGTGATCGACGAGGACACCGACGCGCCGTCCGGGGCCGGGCCGGAACTCGGCGAGCCGTTCCCCGAGATTGTCGAGACCCTCGAGGTGCTCGACGACGACACCTTCGACGCGCAGGTCGTGCCCCCACACCCGTTCCACGAGGGCGGCGTCGTGCACGCCCTCCACCCAGATCCGGCTCGCCAGCGCCGTCCGGGCCCGCAGCCCCTCCACCTTGGTGGATCCCGACGCCGATCGGGTGGTCACCGGTCCGGCGGGCTTGGCCGCCGGGCGGATCAGGGTGACCGGTTTCCCGTCGATGAGGAACGCCGCCTCCCGCATCGCGAACAACCGGGTGCGCCGCGCCCCGTCCTCGAGGCGGACGAAATCGCCGTCGTAGGTGCGCTCGAACCCCACCACCGCCCCGCAGAAACCGGTGCCCGCGTCCTCGACCACCAGGTCCCGCTCGGCCGGGACCGTCGGCGTCACGGGCTTCCTCGCGCGTGGGTGTCCGGAAAAGATGTCGCCGTATCTGTCGCCTCCGCTCACGGGCGCTGACGCTATGCCAGCGGCGCCGTTACGCACACGCCGCCACGCCGACATATGCTCGTTTATCGTGACTTCACCCAGCGCCACTCTCACCGTGTGGGCCAGTTCCTGGCTCGCCGGGAACAGTGCACCCGACGACGTCATCGACGCCCTCCACGCGTGGGCGCCGATGCATCTGGCCTGCGCCGAGGACGAGGGGACGGCCGGCCGCACCGGGCTGCCGTGGCCCCACCCGCAGGACGCCGGGGTGACGGCGCTGCTCCAGACGATGCGCCGCTCCGTGTCGCAACCCGAGACCGAGATCCGGCTGGTCCTGCCCGGGCCGGGCGACGTGCGCGGGCTTCCCGCGGGCACCGAGTTCGCGTCCGCCGCGATCAGCGCGGGCGAGGGTGTGCTCGTCGGACCGCCCGGCCGGTCCGGAACGGGGCTGGTCCCGCACGTCGAGGGTCCGGACGTGCTGCGCTGGACGGTGTCGACGATCGAGCGGCTTCCCCTCGACGCCCACCACACCGGACTGGGCGAGGCCGAGTTCACGATGCGGCAGGCGGTGCGGGACGCTGCAGCTGCGCTCGAGGCGCTGCACATGCTCGATTCCGGTTTCGGCGCCGACCCGCGCGCGCTGATCGCCGACGCGCTGGCGCAGTCCGCACGGCACCGGTATCCGGCGACGATCGCCCCGCGGGCGCTGCGGATCCTGGACTCGGCCGATCAGGTGGCTGCGATCCTCACGGTCGCCGAGCAGATGGCCCCCGCGCGCACCGTGTCCGCGTCGGGTGCGGCCACGCTCGAGGATCTGCTGCGGCCCCTGCGTTCGGCGGTGCGCTCGGCGCGCACCGCCGCCGTCAACGCGTGTGCGCGGGACGGCCTGACGGCCTGACCACGGCCTTGCAGCAGTCGACCGCGCAGGACCGACCGTCCAGGGTCGAACCGAGCAGCGGCTCGGAACCGAGCCGCGCGGCGGGTGTGCCGGCCAGTTGCTCGGCCACGAGTGCGACGACGAGTTCGGCGAACCGCCGATCCGTTCCGGGGGTGGCCGCGCGTACGAAGTCGATGCCGAGTTCGGCCGCCTTGTCCCGGGCCTCGGTGTCGAGATCCCACACCACCTCGAGGTGGTCGGACACGAATCCCACCGGGCACACGATCACCGCGCCCACACCGCGGCCGGCGAGGGCGTCCAGGTGGTCACAGATGTCCGGTTCGAGCCACGGCACCTGGGGTGGCCCGGACCGGGACTGCCACACCAGGTCGAAGTCGTCGAAGCCGGCGGCGCGGGCGGTGAGCCGGGCCGCCTCGGCCACCTGCCGGCTGTAGAGACGACCACCCTCCGCGGGCGGTCCCGCGTTGACGTCCGCGGACACCGGCACCGAATGCGCGGTGAACACCAGCCGCGCGTCGGCCCGGCGCCCGGCGGGGAGCTGCGCCGCGGCCTCGCGGACGGCGTCGGCGAACGCCCCGATCAGCAGCGGGTGGTCGTAGTACTGGCGCAGCTTCAGCAGGTGCGGAGCCCCCTCCCCGGCCGCGGCCCGCGCCCGCGCGACGTCCTCGTGGTACTGCCTGCAGCCCGAGTACCCGCCCCACGCCGACGTCGGGAACACGAGGGCCGACCGCACCCCGTCCTCACCCATCCGGGCGACGGTGTCCTCGACCATCGGGTGCCAGTTCCGGTTACCGAAATATACGGGCAGATCGATTCCAGCGCTTACCAATTCGGATTCGACGCGGGAGATGATGTCGCGATTCAGAGCGTTGATCGGCGACACGCCCCCGAAATGCAGGTAGTGCTCGGCGACCGCGTCCAGACGTTCGGGCGGCACCCCCCTGCCCCGGGTCACGTTCTCCAGGAACGGGCGCACGTCAGCGGGCTGCTCCGGACCCCCGAACGACAACACGAGAAGGGCATCGAACCGGGAACCGGAACCGTCCGTCGAATTCGCAGCGATCATGATCCCCATCTTCCGTGGTGCCGTTCGGGGCGCACTCCCCGGGTAGTGCCCTAGCCGGCCATCGCGTGGGCGCCACCGTCGACGTAGATGATCGACGCGGTGGTGCCGGGCAGCCAGTCGGACAGCACGGTGCACACGGTCTTCGCGACCGGCTCCGGGTCGTCGACGTTCCAGCCGATGGGCGCCCGCTCGTCCCACGCCGTGTTGAGTTCGTTCATCTGCTTGGCGTCGTCGGTGGCGGTGCCGGCAATGGCCTTGGCGGCGAGGGTCTTGATCGGGCCCGCCGCGACGAGGTTGGAGCGGATACCGCGTTCGCCGACCTCCTTGGCGACATACCGGTTCACCGACTCGAGGGTCGCCTTGGCAACACCCATCCAGTTGTAGAACGGCACCGCGCGGGCGGGATCGAAGTCCATGCCGACGATCGACGCATTGTCGTTCAGCACCGGCAGCAGCGCCTTCGACAGCGACGCGTACGAGTAGGCGGAGACCTCGAACGCCACTCCCACATCGGACCACGGTGCGTCGAAGAACGGGCTGCCCAGGCAGGACCGCGGCGCGAACGCGATGGAGTGCACGACGCCGTCGACGCCCTCGGGTGCGATCTCCCGGATGCGGTCGGCGAGGCTGGCGAGGTGCTCCGGGTTCTGCACGTCGAGTTCGAGCGCGGGCGGCACCGGCTGCGGCAGGCGCTGCGCGATGCGGTCGATCAGCCGGAGACGGTCGAAGCCGGTGATGATCACCTTGGCGCCCTGTTCCTGGGCGACCTTGGCGACGTGGAACGCGATGGACGCGTCCGTGATGATGCCGGTGACGAGAATGGTCTTACCTTCGAGCAATCCGCCCATGAGGTGTCCTCCTGTGAAGAAAAAGTCCGGGAAGTGGAGTGGGGAGAGCTAGTGGCCCATGCCGAGGCCGCCGTCGACGGGGATCACCGCGCCGGAGACGTAGGCGGAATCGTCGGAGGCCAGGAAGCTCACCACCGCGGCGACCTCCTCGGGCTTGCCCTGCCGCTGCAGCGGGACGGCGCCGGTGATCATGTCCTTGTACTTCTCGTCGAGTACCGCGGTCATGTCGGTGTCGATGAATCCCGGGGCCACCACGTTCGCGGTGATCGAACGGGAACCGAGTTCACGGGTCAGCGACCGCGCGATACCGACCACGCCGGCCTTCGACGCCGCGTAGTTCACCTGGCCGGGACCACCGGCCAGACCGACGACCGACCCGAGGAACACGAACCGGCCGAACCGCGCCCGCAGCATCGACCGTGTCGCCCGCTTCGCGACGCGGAACGCGCCGGTCAGGTTGGCGTCGACGACGGAGGTGAACTGTTCCTCGGTCATCCGCATGATCAGCGTGTCGTCGGTGATGCCGGCGTTCGCGACGAGAACCTCGACGGGACCCTGGTGCGCTTCGACCTCCTTGAAGGCGCGGTCGACCGACTCGGTGTCGGTGACGTCGCACTGGACGCCGAACAGGCCGTCGGGCACACCCGAACCGCGGTGCGTGACCGCGACTTTGTGGCCGTCCGCCGCGAGGCGCTGCGCGACAGCGAGGCCGATCCCGCGGTTGCCGCCGGTGACGAGCACCGACCGAGGAGTGGACACCGTCCCAACTGACGCGTCAGTAGTTTGTGGGGTAGACATGGGGATCAACCTATCTGTTCAGATGTGCAGGAGTGGAAGCGCGGGGCCGCGGTGGAACGCAGATCACGGCAGCCGTTGACGCAGGACCAGCGCGAGGATCAGCCCCGCCGTGGCGGACAGGACCCCCAGCACGAGCCAGGGGCGGCTGGCGTCGCCGCGGGTGGTCTCGAACCCGATCTGCTCCTCGAGGGTGTCGTAGACGTCGCGCAGTTCCTCCAGGCTCGAGGCCGTGAAGAAGCTGCCCCCGGAGAGATCCGCGATCTCCCGCAGTGACGGATCGTCGACGGGCACGGGGATGCGTTCGTCCTCGATCTCGACCTTGCCGTAGCTGGTGCCGAACGAGATCGTCGAGATGGGGACGTCCTTGTCCTTCGCCTGCCGGGCCGCGGTGAACCCGCCGCGCGGATCGTCCGGGTTCTCGGGCACCGTCTGCTTGCCGTCCGAGAGCAGCACGATGCGGGCGGGCGGCGCCTGATCACTGCCGCCGAGCACCGCGGCCAGCGTGTCGATCGACTGCAGCGACGTGAAGATCGCCTCACCGGTGGCGGTCCGCTCGCTCAGCTGCAGATTGTCGATCGCGACCTTCGACGCCTCCCGGTTGGTGGTCGGCGACACCAGCACCGAGGCCGTGCCGGCGAACGCGACGAGACCGAGGTTGATGCCGGGGGTGAGCCCGTCGGCGAACGACTTCGCGGCGTCCTGCGCGGCGGCCAGCCGGGTCGGTTCCACGTCGGTCGCCTTCATCGACAACGACACGTCGATGACGAGGATCACGGTCGCCCGGTTCCGTGGAACCCGCTTGTCCTCCGTCGGCCCGGCCAGCGCCACACTGAAGAACACCAGCGCCAGCACCATCAGCAGCGCCGGAATGTGCCGGGCCCGGCCAGGCCTCGACGGCGCGACCTTCTCGAGGAGCGCGAAGTTGGTGAACCGGAGGGTGTGCTTCTGCCGCTGACGCTGCACCCACACGTATCCCGCGACCAGTGCCACGACGATCAGGAGGAAGAGCAGCCACCACGGCGAGGTGAACTGGGAAAGGCTCACCGGCGGGACCTCTGGTTCGTCGCGGTCCCGTAACTGTGCTTCCGGGCGGACACGAACCGCACGACATCCGAGATCCAGTCCCGGTCGGTCCGCAGACTGAGCAGCGGTGCGCCGCAACGCCGCAACGACTGCTCCACCTGCAGGCGGTGCTCGTCGGCGGCCCGCGCGAAGTCGGCGCGCAGTTGCGGTGTGGTCGTGAACTCGCGGGTCCGTCCGGACTCCGGATCGTGCAGCACTACATCCCCTATGTCGGGTAATTCCAGATCTCGCGGGTCGAGCACCTCGACACCGAGTACGTCGTGGCGGCCCGAGATCGCCCGCAGCGACCGCTCCCAGTCGATCGGTCCGAGGAAGTCACTGATGACGACGGCCAGACCGCGGCGACGCTGGGGCCGGCGCAACGACTCCACCGCACCCTGCAGGTCTCCCCGCACCCCGTCCGGGGCGTGCGGGGTGGTCGCGATCTGACGCAGCATCGCCTGCGCGTGGATGCGGCCCCCGCGGGCCGGGATCCGGGTGGTCCGGGCGCCGGTCGAGACGATCGCCCCGATCCGGTTCCCGCCGCCACTGGTCAGGTGCGTGACGGCGGCGGCAGCGGCCACCACGAGGTCCCGCTTCTCGCAGCCGGCGGTACCGAAGTCGAGGCTCGACGACAGATCGACGACGAGCCACGTCTCGAGTTCCCGGTCGGCCACCGACTGCCGGACGTGCGGGTGCGTCGTCCGGGCGGTCACCGACCAGTCCATCTGACGCACGTCGTCGCCTGGCTGGTACTCGCGCGCATCACCCGGTTCGGAGCCCGGTCCCGGGATCAGGCCCAGGTGGTCGCCGTGCAGCACGCCGTCGAGCCGGCGGCGGACGGTCAGTTCCAGCGTCCGCAGCGCCGCGGACAGTTTGGGATCACGGAGTTCGCCGGAACGAAACGACGGCGGCGGGCCGGAGCTCTGCGCACCGGCGGTACGCGCACTCACCGTGGCTGGCTCATCGCCGTCGGTCCGGGCACCGACGTGGACGGGACCGGCGGTCCGTGGTGACCGGCGGGAGCGGCCGGGACCGTCGTCGGCTGTGCGGCGATCTGCGGCAGACCCACGGTCTGCAGCACGCGGGAGATGACGTCGTCCGGGCTGACCTCGTCTGCGAGAGCGTCATAGGACAGCACGAGACGGTGACGCAGCACGTCCGGGATCACCTCGAGCACGTCCTGCGGCACCACGTAGTCACGCCCGCGCAGCAACGCCAGCGCCCGGGCCGAGGAGATGATGCCCAGCGTCGCGCGCGGAGACGCGCCGTACGCGATCCAGCCGTCGACTTCGGGGAGACCGAACTCGGCCGGCGTGCGTGTGGCCGCGATGACCCGGACCACGTAGTCGACGAGCGCATGGTGCACGAAGACACCGCTCGCGACCTTCTGCAGGCGGACGAGCTCCTCGGGATCGAGGACCTGGTGAGGTTCCGGCGCATCGACACCCATCCGGTAGACGATCTCGCGCTCCTCCTCCACCGTCGGGTAGTCGACGAGGATCTTGAACAGGAAGCGGTCGCGCTGCGCCTCCGGCAGCGGGTACACACCCTCGTTCTCGATCGGGTTCTGCGTCGCCATCACCAGGAACGGGTCGGGCATGTGGTACCGCTTGCCGCCGATCGAGACGTGCCGCTCGGCCATCACCTCGAGCAGCGCCGACTGCACCTTCGCCGGCGCGCGGTTGATCTCGTCGGCGAGCACGAAGTTCGCGACGACGGGACCGAGTTCGGTGTCGAACTCCTCGCGCCCCTGCCGGTAGATGCGCGTACCGATCAGGTCGGTGGGCACCAGGTCGGGGGTGAACTGGACACGCGAGAAGGATCCGCCGACCACCTTCGCGAACGTCTCGACGGCCAGGGTCTTCGCGACACCCGGCACACCCTCGAGCAGCACGTGCCCTTTCGCGAGCAGACCGACCAGGATCCGCTCCACGAGCCGGTCCTGCCCGACGATCACGCGCTTGACCTCGTAGATCGCGCGTTCCAGCGTCTGGACGTCGGCGGCGAGACTGGGCGCGACAGTCTTCGCCGTCGCGCTCTGCGGGCCCGTGTTCTGTGAGGGTGCATTCGGCGCGGTGACGTTCTGGGGACCCGATCCGTTGGCCGCACCCCCGTTCTTCACACCTTCGGGAGCGGCCTTCGCGGGCGACTCCTTCCGGGCTGCACCCTCCGATACCGCATCATCACGTGAGGTCACCAAGAATCCACCGCTTTCACCTAGATCGTTCCGCCCGTTCACGTACTTGCTCAACTATTCCAGGTGCAAGCAACCCCCGCCGCAACCAAGCACGATCCGCACTGCGAACTACTTCATCGACATCATGGATCACGACACCATACGGACAGCGTAAGGGGTCATGCCGTCCCATCGCACCGGGGAGATCTTGACGACATCCCCCGACTCGGGAGCCTCGAGCATCTGGTCGTCTCCGAGATACAGGGCGACGTGCTGGCTGGCGTTCGGGCCCCAGAAGATCATGTCGCCGCGCTGCATCTCCTCCGAGGGAACCTGCTCGCCCGCGGTGTATTGATACCCGGTGTAGTGCGGCAGGGAGATGCCGATCCCGGCGAACGCGTAGATCATCAGACCGGAGCAGTCGAAACCGACCTTGTTGAAGTCGCCGTAACTGTCGGCGACACCGCCGTCGCGGATGCCGAGGGTGGGGCCGTTCTCGTCGCCGCCGCCCCACGCGTACTCCACACCAATCTGGGACAGTCCCCGATCGATGACGGTCTCGATGGCCTCGCTGCCGGTCAGGTCCTCACCGCTGGTCGACGGCTTCGACTTGGGGGTGGACTTCGGCGTGGTCGTCCCGCCGTCGGCCGAGGAGTCGGAGTCCTCGTCTTCCGAGTCCTCCTCGATCGTGGTGTGCGCGCGCTGCCCCGCGGCGAGTTCCGCGGCGCGCTGTCGAGCCGCCTCGTTGGCGGCCACCCGCGCCGCGGCCTGCGTCGCGGCCTCCCGGGCCGCGGCTGCGATGGCAGCCTTCTGCGCGTCCTCGGCGCGTTTCTGCTCCTCCCACGTCGCGTATGCCTCACGCTGCCCCTGCAACCCCGCGACGTTCCCGCGGGCGGCGTCGAGCTGGGCCTGGGCGGCGGCGCGGTTGCTCTCGATCTGCGCCTTCTTGGCCGCCTGGTCCTGCAGCGCCGACCGAGCGATCGCGATCGCCTGCTCCGCCAGCGACTTCTTCGACGCGGCCTGATCGGCGGCCACGTCCGCCTGCTGCTTCGCCTCGCGGGCCGCGGAATCCTTGTTGGCCTGCGCGGTCCGTGCCCGCTGCAGACCCTCGAGCACTGCATTCTGGCTGGTGGCCAGGAGTTTCAGAACCTGCGCCCGATCCAGGACGTCGCCGGGCCCCTGGGCGCCCAGGTAGGTCGAGATCGACGAGACGTTGGTGCCCTGCGTGTAGCTCGACCGGGCGTACTTGTCGAAGTCCTTCTGCGCGAGTTCGATCTGCGCGCCGGCGTCGCGCAGCGCCTGCTGTGAGGCCCCGACCACGCCGGCCGCCAGATCGGCGGCGCTGCGGGCGTTCTGCAGATCGACCAGGGCCCGGTTCACGTCCTCGCGCTTGATGGCGACCTCGTTGTCGAGCTGAGCGAGCTGCTGATCCGCGGAGGCGACCTGGTTGATCAATTCGCTGACCTGCCCGAGGCCCGCCGACACCTGGGTCTGGGCCTGCGCGATGTCGTTGTCGGACGGATTCGGCGGCGGGGGTGGCACCGCCGCGGCCAGGCCGGGCGTGCTGGTGATCAGGGCTCCGACGATGCCCAATCCGATCAGGAGTCGCGCCGTGCGAGTGCGCCCGCGGGAGAAGCTACGGTGCCCCACTCCAGCTCGTGCTTGTCGCTTCACAACTCTCTCCCTCGGTTCTGCACCGATCACGCACACCGCGCCGTGCTCGTCGTGGGGAGAAATTTGCGGCAGCCACACCTTCCCGCGCTTCGGCGACACCGATATACACCGGATCGCCGTCACTTTGGACGTCAATCACCAGCCTGCGACACTTCTTCCCCAAGAGCGCCAAATGCACCGTACGACACTTCCGGACTCTATGGAAACTTTAGTCACAAATAACACATGAGTAATTTGACCAGCGGAAATGTCGAACTGTGAATCGTCGGCGCTATTTACGCGCATCGACGCAGGCAGCGGCCACGCGTGGGCGAATCGTGAAATTGCCGCCGAGTTATCCCGGGAATTCGGGAGGAGTCAGGGCTTCGGCCGCTCGTACGACGTGCCGGCCCCCGAAGCGCTGTCGCCCTTTTCTGCCGTGTCGTCTCGAGATACGGACGCCCGGCGCGATTTCGCGAAGAACGTGGCAGCCGACGCGATCACGACGATCGCGACGATGACGGCCGTGAACAAGGCCCACGGCGGTCCCGGCTCGATCACCTCGTCGACGAAGTGATTCGCGGAGACCACCGCATCGCCGGTGTAGGTGCGGTCCTGACCCGATTCGAGCAGGACCCGGCTGATCGAATCGCTGTACGTGCCGACCCAGCTGGGACTCAGCACCAGAACGGTGCCACCCTCTTCCGCCCCGACCTCGGTCGCGAGGTCGCGCAGCTGCGAATCGCGGCCGGGATCCTCGTCCAGCACCACGATGCTCAGCTTGATCCCGTGCTCGGCCGCGCGGTCGACCACGGCGGCGAGTTCACTCGCCTCGTCGGACGGCGCCGACACGCCGTCGTCGGACACGTCCGCGACCACGTCGGAGACGTCGATGTCTTCCGGAAGGTCCGTCGACAACGGGAGAGCCGAATGGACGGGGAGCATGACACTGGCAGGAAGTGCGGTGGCGATAGGGGCAGGCATCTCTCATCCGGGTTTGCTGTAGGAACGTAAAGCCTCGCGTGAACACTACGTGAGGAGTCCCCGAAGTTCCGTTCCGTCCGCGCGCGTCCCACGTCGGGATCGAGGAGAATCGCCGAGGGGTACACGCTCGATTCCCCCCCCGAATTCTCACAGGACAAGCGTACTGTTAGACTATCGGAGGTACCGCGGTATGGGCCGATTCCGTCATCGCTAGCACGACAGCGCACACGGATCAGTCGTGCCCGCAGTGCCTGCAGCCGTCGACACAGCCCCGTCGGCGGCGACCCTCATAGACGAGTGGAGCTGACGTGAGCACGAGTATTGATTCGTTCGGCGCCAAAGGCACCCTCGAGGTCGGTGAGAACTCCTACGAGATCTTCCGCCTCTCGGCCGTGCCCGGCACCGAAAAATTGCCCTATGCACTGAAGGTTCTCGCCGAGAACCTGCTTCGCACCGAGGACGGCGCGAACATCACCGCCGACCACATTCGCGCCATCGCGAGCTGGGATCCGTCGGCCGACCCGAACGTCGAGATCCAGTTCACGCCTGCCCGCGTGATCATGCAGGACTTCACCGGCGTCCCCTGCATCGTGGACCTCGCCACCATGCGTGAAGCGGTCACCGCACTCGGCGGCGACCCGAACAAGGTGAACCCCCTCGCACCCGCCGAAATGGTCATCGACCACTCGGTCATCATCGACGTCGCCGGCCGCGCCGACGCCTTCGAGCGCAACGTCGAGATCGAGTACTCCCGCAACGGTGAGCGCTACCAGTTCCTCCGCTGGGGCCAGGGCGCGTTCGACGACTTCAAGGTCGTCCCCCCTGGCACCGGCATCGTCCACCAGGTCAACATCGAGCACCTGGCCCGGACGATCATGGTCCGTAACGGCCAGGCGTACCCCGACACCTGCGTCGGCACCGACTCGCACACCACCATGGTCAACGGCCTGGGCGTGCTGGGCTGGGGCGTCGGCGGCATCGAGGCCGAGGCCGCCATGCTCGGCCAGCCCGTCTCCATGCTGATCCCGCGCGTCGTCGGTTTCAAGCTGACCGGTGAGATCAAGCCCGGCGTCACCGCCACCGACGTGGTCCTCACCGTCACCGACATGCTGCGCAAGCACGGCGTCGTCGGTAAGTTCGTCGAGTTCTACGGCAAGGGTGTCGCCGAGGTTCCGCTGGCCAACCGCGCGACGCTCGGCAACATGAGCCCCGAGTTCGGTTCCACCGCCGCGATCTTCCCGATCGACGCCGAGACCGTCAGCTACCTCCGCCTCACCGGCCGCTCCGAGGAGCAGCTCGCACTCGTCGAGGCGTACGCGAAGGAACAGGGCCTCTGGCACGACGCCGACCACGAGCCCGAGTACTCCGAGTACCTCGAACTCGACCTCGGTGACGTGGTTCCGTCCATCGCAGGCCCGAAGCGCCCGCAGGACCGAATCCTGTTGTCGGACTCGAAGAACGCGTTCCGCAAGGACATCCACAACTACGTGGAGGAGCACCACCCCGCGGGTCACTCGCAGCTCGACGAGGCCGTCGAGGAGTCGTTCCCCGCGAGCGATCCCGCCGCCCTGTCGTTCGCCGACGACGGCGCAGTCGACGTGCAGTCGGCCGCCAACGGATCCGAGGGCCGCCCGACCAAGCCGGTCAAGGTTCTGTCCGAGGACAAGGGCGAGTTCATCCTCGACCACGGTGCCGTCGTGATCGCGTCGATCACCTCCTGCACCAACACGTCCAACCCGTCGGTCATGCTCGGCGCCGCCCTGCTCGCCCGCAACGCCGTCGAGAAGGGCCTGTCCGCCAAGCCGTGGGTCAAGACGTCCATGGCACCCGGTTCGCAGGTCGTCACCGACTACTACAACAAGTCCGGCCTCTGGCCGTACCTGGAGAAGCTCGGCTTCTACCTCGTCGGCTACGGCTGCGCCACCTGCATCGGCAACTCCGGCCCGCTGGACGAGCAGATCTCGCAGGCCATCCAGGACAACGACCTCACCGCCACCGCGGTGCTGTCGGGTAACCGCAACTTCGAGGGACGCATCTCCCCCGACGTGAAGATGAACTACCTGGCCTCCCCGCCGCTGGTCATCGCGTACGCCCTCGCAGGCACCATGGACTTCGATTTCGAGCACGACGCCCTCGGCACGGACGCCGACGGCAACGACGTGTTCCTGAAGGACATCTGGCCCTCTCCCCAGGAGATCCAGGAGACCATCAACTCCTCGATCAGCCAGGAGATGTACGTCAAGGGTTACGCCGACGTCTTCAAGGGCGACGAGCGCTGGCGCGGACTGCCCACCCCGGAGGGCAAGACCTTCGAGTGGGACGCCAACTCCACCTACGTGCGGAAGCCACCCTACTTCGACGGCATGCCGAAGGAGCCGACCCCGGTCAGCGACATCAAGGGCGCCCGCGTCCTCGCGCTGCTCGGCGACTCGGTCACCACGGACCACATCTCCCCGGCCGGCAACATCAAGGCCGGCACGCCCGCGTCGCAGTACCTGGACGCGAACGGCATCGACCGCAAGGACTACAACTCCTACGGCTCGCGTCGCGGTAACCACGAGGTGATGATCCGCGGCACGTTCGCGAACATCCGTCTGCGCAACCAGCTCCTCGACGACGTCTCCGGTGGCTACACCCGTGACTTCACCCAGGACGGCGGACCGCAGGCGTTCATCTACGACGCGTCGCAGAACTACCAGAAGGCCGGCATCCCGCTGGTCGTGCTGGGCGGCAAGGAGTACGGCTCCGGATCGTCCCGTGACTGGGCCGCCAAGGGCACCAGCCTCCTCGGCGTCAAGGCCGTCATCACCGAGTCGTTCGAGCGCATCCACCGCTCCAACCTCATCGGCATGGGCGTCGTGCCGTTGCAGTTCCCGGCCGGCGAGTCCGCTGCGTCGCTGAAGCTGGACGGCACCGAGGTCTTCGACATCGAAGGCGTCGAGAAGCTCAACGAGGGTGTCACGCCGAAGACCGTCAAGGTCACGGCAACCCGCGAGAACGGTGAGAAGGTCGTCTTCGACGCGGTCGTGCGTATCGACACGCCCGGCGAGGCCGACTACTACCGCAACGGCGGCATCCTGCAGTACGTGCTCCGCAACATGATCAAGGGCTAGGCGCTATCGCGCCTGTGCGAGCTTTCGGCCCACAGGCGCTACGCACCTGTGAGTGTTTTCGGCCATGACAGGCACGAAGCGCGCACGACCAGTTTCAGGGGAGCTTCGCCGCTGTCCCGATCGAGGTGGTCGTGCGCGCTTCGCGCTTTCGGTGGCCCTCACATGTCGAGGGCCGAAAAACACTGACAGGCCGACTAAGGAGGCACTTTGCCCAAGGTCAGTGAAGACCATCTCGCGGCACGGCGCAGTCAGATCCTCAGCGGCGCCCGCCGTTGCTTTGCCGAATACGGCTACGACGGCGCCACCGTCCGCCGGCTCGAAGAAGTGACCGGACTGTCACGTGGGGCGATCTTCCATCACTTCAAGGACAAGGACGGCTTGTTCCTGGCGCTCGCCCACGAGGACGCGACCAGGATGGCCGACGTGGTCGCACACGAGGGCCTCGTCCAGGTGATGCGGGACATGCTCGCCCAGCCCGAACAGTTCGACTGGCTGGGAACCCGGCTCGAAATCGCCCGACGGCTGCGGAACGATCCCGACTTCCGCAGAAGCTGGTCACAACGGTCGGCGGAACTCACCGAGGCGACCATGGCGCGTCTCGCGCGGCAGAAGTCCGCGGGCCGCCTCCGCGACGACGTCCCGACCGACGTGCTGATCGGCTACCTGGACCTGGTTCTGGACGGCCTCGTCGCACGCATCGCCTCCGGGCACGCCGGCGACAACCTGTCGGCCGTCCTCGACCTCGTCGAGGAATCCGTCCGACGCCGCGACTGACACCGCACTCCCCACCGACACCGGTCAGGTCTTGCGACGGTGAGCTCCGCCTCGTCCGCGGAGCTCCACCTCGGATTCCGCGAGGATGTTGCGGACGAATCCGTACGATCTCCCCATTTCCCGGGCAAGGGAACGGATACTCGCACCGGCCTGGTAGCGCTCCTTCAGCTCCGCCTGCAGATCGGCGCGCGACGGTCCCGTGATCCGAGCGCTCTTGGCGAAGACCCCGATGTCAGCCATGAACTCCTCCAGTCGGCGAGCGACGGTGGTTTCCACGGTAGAGCCCCGTGACGGCGATATCTACGCGCAGTGCTCAGGCGAGCTGGATCAGTTCCAGGTAGTCCTGCGACCAGTGGTCCTCCGTGCCGTCGGGCAGGAGAATGACCCGTTCCGGGTCGAGGGCCTCGGCCGCGCCCGGGTCGTGCGTCACCAGCACCACGGCACCGGTGTAGCTGCGGAGCGCATCGAGCACCTGCTCGCGGGAGACGGGATCGAGGTTGTTCGTCGGCTCGTCGAGCAGCAGGACGTTCGCCGCGGACGACACGAGACCCGCCAGCGCGAGGCGCGTCTTCTCGCCACCGGACAACGTGCCTGCGGGCTGCTCAAGCTGCGGGCCGGTGAACATGAACGCACCGAGCAGCGAACGCAGCTCCTGCTCCCCCGTGTCCGGCGCCGCGTGACGAATGTTCTCCCACACCGACGCGTTGTCGTCGAGGGTGTCGTGCTCCTGCGCGAAATAGCCGATCTTCAGCCCGTGACCGGGGACGAGCCCGCCTGCGTCCGGCGTCTCGACACCGCCGAGAATGCGCAGCAGCGTCGTCTTACCGGCACCGTTGAGACCGAGAACCACAACCCGTGACCCACGGTCGATCGCCAGATCCACTCCGGTGAAGATCTCGAGCGAACCGTAAACCTTGGTCAGGTTCTCCGCCATCAGCGGAGTCTTGCCACACGCGGCAGGCTCGGGGAACCGGATCCGGGCCACCTTGTCGGACACGCGTTCCGCGTCCAGGTCCGACATCAGCTTGTCGGCGCGCTTCGCCATGTTCTGTGCCGCCACCGCCTTGGTGGCCTTCGCGCCGAGCTTCGCGGCCTGCGCGCGCAGCGCGCCGGCCTTCTTCTCCGCATTGGCGCGCTCACGGCGGCGACGCTGCTCGTCGGTCGCGCGGGCGTCGAGGTACTTCTTCCAGCTCATGTTGTACACGTCGGCCTCGCCGCGCACGGCGTCGAGGAACCACACCCGGTTCACGACGTCGTTGAGCAGATCGACGTCGTGGCTGATCACGATCAGACCACCCTCGTGGTTCTGCAGGAATCCCCGCAGCCAGGTGATCGAGTCGGCGTCGAGGTGGTTGGTCGGCTCGTCGAGCAGAAGGGTCGTGTCCGACCGTCCGCCGCTACCGTCCGACGCCGCGAAGAGGATGCGCGCCAGTTCGACACGGCGACGCTGACCACCCGACAGGGTGTGCAGCTGCTGACCGAGGATGCGGTCGGCCAGCCCGAGGCTGTTGCAGATGCGCGCCGCTTCGCTCTCGGCCTCGTACCCGCCGAGTGCGGAGAAGCGGTCCTCGAGATTGCCGTACTTGCGCACGGCCTTGTCACGCTCGGCGTCGTCGACGACTTCCGACATCAGGATCTGCTGCTTCTCCATGTCCCGCAGCAGCGAGTCGAGTCCGCGCGCGGACAACACTCGGTCCTTCGCGAGGACGTCCAGGTCGCCTTCCTTCGGGTCCTGCGGGAGGTACCCGAGATCGCCGGTGCGCACCACGGCACCCGCGTACGCCTCCCCCTCCCCCGCGAGGATGCGGAGGGTCGTCGTCTTGCCGGCACCGTTACGGCCGACCAGCCCGATGCGGTCGCCGGGCTGTACCCGCAAAGCCGGTCCGGGCGCGGACAGCAACGTCCGCACTCCAGCTCGAACTTCCAGGTCGGTAGCGGTGATCAACAAGACTCCTAGGAAAATGACGCTCGCGTTGTATGAGAAAAACTGCGCAAAGAACACACGAACCAGCAATTTTACCCGACCGTCGGCGACTCGGAACACGCCTGCCGGTGATCCCGCTAACGTTCGCCGCCGTATCCGACCCGCAGGAAGCTCTCCGGCCCTTGTCCAGGTGCCTGATGGAAGGTGAGTTGCGTGGTGGTGAGATGCGCAACTGTGGTGAGCCCGTGGGGTAAACGAGAAAATCTCCACGGCGATAGTTCGCGAAACTTCGGCGTTCCGTCACGGCCCGACGTATTTCCTCGGCCGGCAACCTGGTGGGCTCGAGAGCCCAGCCGGTATCCTTTCGCGACATCGCAGGGCGCTTCGTGCTCGCCCCACCCGCGCCACTGCGGCGCGTTCAGCGCTCACGCTCCCCCGCAGCCGCCCCACCCGGCCGCGGCGCACGCTCCCCTGACCTCACCTCCCCCGGTCTGGGATCGCTGTGGTGGTTTAAGGAGATCGCGACCTGTGATTGTGGAGCCTCCACTACCCCGGGATAGCCGGAACATACCGCGCGAAGTTCGGAAAACTTTGCTGTTCCGTCGGCGTCCGAGTATGGAACCGGGTCTCGTTTCAGCCGATAATTCCGCCGCCGTGACAGGCTGGCGGCGTGACAGTTTCTCCCCGTCCAGCGATCTGGGACGTTGCGATCGTCGGCCTCGGGCCTGCCGGCCGCGCCCTCGCCCACCGGGCCACGGCTCTCGGTTCGACAGTCGTCTCGGTCGATCCACTCCCCCGTAGATCGTGGACCGCGACGTATGCGGCCTGGGAAGACGAACTCCCCGACTGGCTCCCTCGGGACGCCGTCGTCACGAGAACTCCTCGCCCGACAGCCTGGACGACCCGTCGCCATACCATCGACCGCACATATTGCGTTTTGAATACGTCAGTACTGCAATCAATACTCGGCAGCGGATGCGGAACCGTTCTTGCAGGTAGAGCCGTAGACCTCTCCCCCACTTCCGTCCAGCTGGACGACGGCTCGACGCTGAAGGCGCACGTCGTGGTCGATGCTCGCGGCACCGGCGACAGCCCCGACCTCGCCCAGCAGACGGCATACGGCGTCGTGGTCGACCCCGACACGGCCGCACATGCGCTGGCCGGCGAGGCCGCGGTGTTCATGGACTGGCGCCGCGACAACGGCACCTCACCCTCGGACGCGCCGTCGTTCCTCTACGGGGTCCCGCTCGCGCAGGACCGTTTCCTGCTCGAAGAGACCTGCCTGGTCGGTCGCCCCCCACTCCCGATCTCGGAACTCGCCACCCGACTCCACGACCGACTCCGACAGCGGGGCGTCACCGTGCCGTCCCGTTCGGACGTCGAGAGGGTCAGATTCGCCGTCGAGCCACCACCCGAGGCCGGCCGTGCCCACAGCTCGGATCAGGTGCGCTTCGGAGCCCGCGCCGGATTGATGCACCCAGGGACGGGCTACAGCGTCGCAGCGTCGCTCCTGTGCGCAGATGTTCTGGCCCGCGATCTTCGTGACGGTTCGAACGCACGACTGTGGCCGTGGAAGGCACGCACCGTCGCGTCGCTGCGATCGGTCGGCCTACGCGTCCTCCTCAATCTGGATTCCGAACACGTCCCCGAATTCTTCGAGCATTTCTTCGATCTGCCGCCACAACTCCAGGCGGCGTACCTGTCCGAGCGGTCGAATCCGCGCGGAACCCTGTCCGCAATGGGGCGGATGTTTCGAGCGTCCTCCGGCGATATCCGCAATGTGATTCTCCGTTCGACGCTTCGCCGGGAAGTTCGATGAACTGTCGCGCGAACGCGAAAAGGAGACCATCATGGAACGCATGCGGTCGATATGGAAGGGCTCGATAGCGTTCGGACTCGTGAATGTGCCGGTCAAGGTCTATTCGGCAACCGAGGATCACGACATCAGGTTTCACCAGGTCCATGCCAAGGACGGCGGCCGGATCAAATACAACCGCGTCTGCTCCGAATGCGGCAACGTCGTCCAATACGCCGATATCGACAAGGCCTACGACTCCGACGACGGCGTGCGCGTGGTATTGACGGACGATGATTTCGGGAAACTGCCCGCCGCCGAGAAACACGAGATTCCCGTTCTGCAGTTCGTGCCAACCGAACAGATCGACCCCATTCTGTTCGAGAAGAGTTACTTCCTCGAACCGGATTCGAGCTCTCCGAAGGCATATGTCCTACTCGCGACAGCCCTCGAGAACAGCGACCGCACGGCCCTCGTCCACTTCACCCTCCGGCAGCGCACCCGACTGGCCGCGATGCGTTCCCGGGACGGGGTGCTGGTGATTCAAACGCTGCTGTGGCCGGACGAGGTACGCGCCGCGGAATTCTCCTCACTCGACGGCGTCGACAAGCCGAAGGCGAAGGAACTCGCGATGGCCGAGACCCTCGTCGACAGCATGGCCGACGACTTCGACCCCACCGAATTCACCGACGACTACCAGGTGCAGTTGCGTGAACTGCTCGACGAGATGATCGAGTCCGGCGGCAAGAAGGTCATCCCCGTCGCCGAGGTCGAGAAGAGCGGCGAGGACGCCGAAGTGGTGGATCTCGTGGCCGCACTGCAGCGCAGCGTCGACGCCGCCGGGAAGAAGGCCGCACCCGCCAAGAAGAAGCCGGCGAAGAAGGCTCCGGCCAAGACCGCCGCGAAGAAGGCCACAGCGAAGTCATCCAGTTCGGAACGCAAGCGCGCCTGATCGACGATGAGGCGCTATCAGGACTGCCCCTGCGTCTGCTCGACGACCCATGCCGCGATCCGAGAACGGGAGGTGAATCCCAGTTTGGAGACGATGTGCTCCACGTGACCCTGGGCGGTACGTTGCGAAATGACGAGTTTCCCAGCGATCGCCTTGTTGGTGAGGCCCTCGGCGACGAGTTCGGCTACCTGCTGCTCCCGCCGCGAAAGAGTCGTGGGTCCGGGCTCTGCGGAGGTGTCTGGCCGCCCTATCTCGTCGAGTGCGTACGCTGCGCCTTCTTCGAATCGCGTCCCGAGGCCATCACGGAACTCCGTTCTCGAACGCGCGGTCACCCATCGCCCGGCGGGCGCGTTGCTCCAACTGGGAGTGGAGAGCCCCCACATCTGGGTAGTTGATGCTCGCACTCCCCGCCGGACGGACGAGCGCCGCGATCGCACCCATCAGCCTGGCGGCGCGCCGGGGAGCTCCCCCATCCACCGCGACCCACGAGAGAACCGCCATACACACCCCTGCGCTGACGCGGTCGTCCACTGACCGAGCACGGTGCAGCCCCTGCGTGACCAGATCCTTCGCACGGGAATGCTCGCCCCGCTGCCACGCCCCCAGCCCTAACCCCCAAAGCGCCCATCCCGGTAGACGGACTCGCCGCGCGCCTCGGTGAGCGCAAGGATCTCCTGCCAACACACTTCGCTCCGCGTCCGGTTCCCGTCCGCGTCACTGGCCAGAGCGAGCCCGAGCAGGGACGAGATCAGATACAGCAGGTTGCCGTCCGTGCGGAAAACCGCGAGCGAGGATTCGAAGTGTCGGCATGCCGTCGCGTAGCCCAGGGCGACCAGTGCGTGATGGCCGGCGGCATCGGCCATCAGCGCCTCGGCGACCCGATCGCCGAGCTGCGCTGCCAGCGCGCCACCACGTTCCACGTAGAGTGCCGACGCCTCCGGGTCGCCGTGCAGCCCGGACAGCACACCGAGCACACGAACCGCCTTGATTCTGTCCATTGGGTGTGCCGTCCTGAACAGCCAGTAGCTGCGCAAGCCACCGCATACCCTCACGCAGCCTGCCCCGCACACGCCAGTACGGGTACAACGCCGCTGCCATGCGAATCCCCGCATCCGCCTCACTCGAACCGATGAGGCAGAACTGCAGTGCTGCAAGGATGTTGGGCTGCTCGGCGTCGAGACGTACGATCCAGGCTGCCTGCCGGGAACTGATCCAATCGGACTCCGCCCGCAGCGCCACGTGTTCGTACCAGTCCCGGTGCCGCCGCAACAGCGATCCGAACTCGCCGGTCTCCTGCAGCCGTTCCGTACCGTAGTCGCGCAGGGTGTCGAGCATGCGGTACCGCACCGCCCCCGCGGCGTCCGCTTCGCGAATCAGGATCGACTTGCCGATCAGCGAACCCACTACATCCACAACCTGGTCCGCCGCCACGGGGTCGGCGCAGATGGCTTCGACAGCGTCGAGTTCGAAGCTGCCCGAAAATACCGCCAACCGTCCCCACATCGCTTGCTCGGCCGGAGTGCACAACTCGTGGCTCCAGTCGATGCACCAGTGCAGAGTTTGCTGCCGGGCCGGCACATCACGAGCACCTGTGGTCAGCAGGCCATAGCGGTCCGTCAGCCGATGCAGGATCTGCTCCACCGACATCACCCGCACACGCACCGCCGCCAGTTCGATCGCGAGCGGCAGACCGTCGAGGCGACGGCAGATCGCCGCGACCACATCCTGATTGTTCTCGGTGACAGCGAAGCCCGGGACCGCCGTCGCCGTGCGTTCGGCGAACAGGTTCACCGCCTCGTAGTGACCGAGTCGCTCAGCTGGCGCCGACCGCTTGTCCGATTCCGGCATCGTCAGCGACGGAACCCGAAACGTGGCTTCTCCCCCAATGCCGAGGGGTTCCCGGCTGGTCGCGAGAATCCGAAGTTCCGGGCAGGCGCGCGGAGAAGGGTTCCAGCGAGTTCGGCCACCGGTTCGACGAGGTGCTCGCAGTTGTCCAGTACAAGCAACAGTTTCCGTTCCGCGAGGTACTCGACGAGTGGTGATTCGGGTGCAGCGTCCTGGCCCTCGCGCAGTGTCAATGCCGACGACACGGCATCGACGACCGCGTCTGGATCGTGCAGTTCGCCCAACCCGACCGACCACACAGTCGGCGAACCTCAGCGACCTCACGGCGCCGACCGACGAGACTCGTCAATTCGTGGGGGAGATTCCCACGTCCGCCTTACCACCGGAACGCATGAAGCCGTCACTTTCATCGCGCGGACCCCCGCGAACCACGGTACCTCCGCCGCAGCGGCACGATGACGACATAGACGTGCAGGCGTTTTCCTTCGTCACCGACAAGCGGTACGGGGTGGACAAGGCCGCACGAACCCGCGGTGTCGGCTGGCGGCAGGAGGTCGGCGACAGTTGTGCGGCGCCGAGCAGGCCGGTGTGCCGGACAATAGGTTCATGATCGACGTCGAACGCGAGCGGTTCGAGGACATGGTCATCCGGGCTCTCGACAGTTTGCCGGCGGGGCTGGGTCGAGTGATGGCCAACGTAGCCGTCACCGTCCAACACGACGCCGGTCCGGCGGGTCTGCTAGGTCTGTACCAAGGAGTCCCACTGACCAACCGCACGACGCGGTACGCCGGTGTCTTGCCCGATAGGATCACGATCTACCGCCTCGCAATCTGCGCCATCTGCCGCAGCGACGCCGAGGTTGTGGAGCAGGTGCGCCGGACCGTCGTCCACGAGGTCGGTCATCACTTCGGTATAGACGACGCCCGGCTGCACGAACTCGGATGGTGAGGTCATCGACCCCAGCCGTGGTTGTACGAGGGCGAGTCGCTACGCCCGCCTACTTCGCAGCTCGAGGGAGGCCTCCCCCAGCGTTTTCTCATGCGCCATCGCCGACGTGGTCGTCGGCCGCCGCGACTGTGTCGACCTGACCGATCGGGAGCATGCTGTCGTCCGCGCCGACCCCGCGGCCAGGTGCTAGGTGCTAGGTGCGACGCTGTCCGCCGAGCCAAGCGGCGGCCCGGGTGGGCGAGGCGCGGGCGAGCCACGCGTCCTGGACTACCTCGATCAATTCCTGCAGCGTGAGATCACCAACCATGCTCGCCCGCAACAGTATCGAAGGGTGTCCATCGAAATGCGGGGTGGTGAAGAACGGCGACGCCGCGTCCTGAACCATTGCTCGCTGTCGGACTCGGACGGCACCCAGAACACGATCACGTCTGTGTATCGCTCTCCGGTACGAGGGTCGACGGCGTCGGGGCGCGGGGTTCGGAAGAACACGAACGATTTACCGCCCACCTGGTAGATGGGGTTGCCGCGGGGCCCATACTCGACCTTGGCGTGAGGCATCCGCAGGGCCAGTTCGTGGACATCTTCGACCCGCGCGTGCCGCGGTTTCGCCGCCATCACAGCAGTGTAGTGGTCATGCCCCGCTCCGAATACGCCATGGCGTCGATTGTCCTCGCGTTCGGTACCGTCGCCGACACCGGATGGCCCGCAACGACTCCCGGCCCGAGATCGGCACAAGAGGGAGGGCTCGGCGAGACGATTCTCGCCGAGCCCCTCCGTGTCACCAGTGGTGGGTGATCAGACCGTGAAACCGAGCGCGCGCAACTGCTCGCGGCCGTCCTCGGTGATCTTGTCGGGGCCCCACGGCGGGAGCCACACCCAGTTGATCTTCAGTTCGTTGCACAGACCGCTGCGCACGAGCGCACCCCGCGACTGGTCCTCGATGACATCGGTCAGCGGGCAGGCCGCCGACGTGAGCGTCATGTCGAGGGTCACGACGTCCTCTTCCTCGGTGATCCCGTACACGAGACCGAGGTCTACGACGTTGATGCCGAGTTCGGGGTCGACGACGTCACGCATCGCCTCCTCGAGTTCCTCGAGGCGTTTCGGGTCGGTAATCGCACTCGACGATGCGGTAGCGGTCTCGCCGCCCTGGTCGGCCGCCGCCTGCTCCGGTACGGCCGTGGCGTCCGCCTCCGGCGTCTGCGTCTCGCTCATGATGCCTGTCCTCCGATTCGAGCTGGTTCGCCGTCCGCTGTCGGAACGGCCGAATCCCGTTCGTCCACGACCCGGTCGTCCACTATCTGAACAACCGCGTCCTTGAATGCCATCCATCCCAGCAACGCGCATTTCACGCGGGCCGGGTATTTCGAGACGCCGACGAAGGCGATGCCGTCCCCGAGGACGTCCTCGTCCCCCTCGACGGTACCGCGGCTGCTGACCATCTCGTTGAATGCGGCAACGGTCTGCAGTGCCTTCTCGACCGGCATCCCCACCACCTGATCGGTGAGCACCGACGTCGACGCCTGGCTGATGGAGCAGCCCTGGCCGTCGTACGACACATCCACCACGGTGCCGTCGTCGGCGAGCTGCACGCGCAGCGTCACTTCGTCACCGCACGTGGGATTGACGTGGTGGACTTCGGCGCCGAACGGTTCGCGCAGGCCGCGGCCGTGAGGATGCTTGTAGTGGTCCAGGATCACTTCCTGGTACATCTGTTCCATTCTCATGCAGGAACCTCCCCGAAGAACTCCTGTGCGCGCCGCACCGCTGCCGCGAGAGCGTCGACCTCGTCGACCGTGTTGTACAGCGCGAACGACGCCCTCGCCGTGGCCGCGACACCGAAACGACGGTGCAGGGGCCAGGCGCAGTGGTGGCCGACGCGGATGGCGACCCCCTCGTCGTCGAGGATCTGACCGAGATCGTGGGCGTGGATTCCGTCGACCACGAACGACACGGCACCGCCGCGGTCCTCGGCGGTCGTCGGTCCGATGATGCGCACGCCGTCGATGGCACCGAGCGCTGTCAGTGCGGCCTCGACCAGGGTGTGCTCGTGCGCCGCCACCGCGTCCATCCCGATCTCCCCGAGATACCGGACCGCGGCACCGAGCCCGACCACCTGCGACGTCATGGGAACGCCCGCCTCGAACCGCTGCGGCGGCGGCGCGTAGGTGGTGCGTTCCATCGTGACGGTCTCGATCATCGATCCACCCGTGATGAACGGAGGCATCGCGTTCAGCAGTTCGCGGCGCCCGTACAGAACACCTACGCCGGACGGGCCGAGCATCTTGTGCCCCGAGAAGGCCGCGTAGTCCACACCGAGCGCGTGGAAGTCCACCGCCATGTGCGGAACGGACTGGCATGCGTCGAGCACCACCAGCGCGCCGACCGCGCGGGCGCGACGCACCAACTCCTCGACGGGTGCCACCGCTCCGGTCACGTTGGACTGGTGGGTGAACGCCACGACCTTGACGGCGTCGGTCAGCTCGAGCGAATCGAGGTCGATCCGGCCGTCGTCGGTGACGCCGTACCAGCGCAACGCGGCGCCCGTGCTGCGCGCGAGTTCCTGCCACGGCACGAGATTGGCGTGATGCTCGAGTTCGGTGATGACGATCTCGTCACCGGGGCCGAGGTGCCGCTCGAAGCGATCGTCGCCGAGGACGTGGGTGACGAGGTTCAGGGACTCGGTCGCGTTCTTGGTGAACACGAGTTCGTCGCTGTCGGCACCGACGAACGCGGCGATCGTCGCACGCGCGTTCTCGTACGCGTCCGTGGCCTCTTCGGCGAGCTGGTGAGCGCCTCGGTGCACGGCCGCGTTACAGGTGGTGAGGAACTCCCTCTCGGCGTCGAGCACCTGGTTCGGGCGCTGCGACGTCGCGCCCGAATCGAGGTACACCAGCGGTTTTCCGTCGCGGACCGTACGCGCCAGGATCGGGAAGTCCTCCCGGATCCGGGTGACGTCGAATACGCGCACCGAGGTGGTCATCTGCGTTTATGCTCCTTGCGTTGCTGCAGCCTGAGTGAAGCGCTCGTAGCCGTTCGCCTCGAGTTCGTCGGCCAGTTCCGGTCCGCCCGACTCGACCACACGACCGCCGACGAACACGTGGACGTATTCCGGCTTGATGTACCGGAGGATGCGCGTGTAGTGCGTGATCAGCAGGATTCCGCCGTGCTCGCGTTCCTTGTACTTGTTCACGCCCTCGGAGACGACGCGCAGGGCGTCGACGTCGAGACCGGAGTCGGTCTCGTCGAGGATCGCAATCTTCGGCTTCAGGAGACCGAGCTGCAGGATCTCGTGGCGCTTCTTCTCACCGCCGGAGAAACCTTCGTTGACACTGCGCTCGCCGAAGGAGGGGTCGATGTCCAGCTCGGTCAGCGCTTCCTTGACTTCCTTCACCCAGTGGCGAAGCTTCGGGGCCTCGCCACGGACTGCGGTGGCCGCGGTGCGCAGGAAGTTGGACATGGAGACGCCGGGAACCTCGACGGGGTACTGCATCGCCAGGAACAGTCCCGCGCGGGCACGCTCGTCGACGCTCATCTCGAGGACGTCCTCACCGTTGAGGGTGATGGATCCCGAGGTGATCTGGTACTTGGGGTGACCCGCGATGGCGTACGACAGCGTCGACTTGCCGGACCCGTTGGGTCCCATGATCGCGTGGGTCTCGCCGGAACGAACCGTCAGGTTCACACCCTTGAGGATGTTGATCGGTTCGGCGTTCTCGTCGGTGTTCGCGACGTCGACGTGCAGGTCCTTGATTTCCAGGACCGAGGTTTCGGGGGTGGAAGCGTCAGGGGTAGACATTGTGATCCTTCGAAGAAATGGGAAGTAGTGGTCCGGCGGCGCGGGTCACACGCCGACTGCGGCGAGTTCGGCCTCGACAGCCGCCTCGAGGCGCTCGCGAATCTCGGCGACGGCGATCTTGTTGATAATCTCGTGGAAGAACCCGCGCACGACGAGTCGCCGTGCCGCGTCCTCGGGGATCCCGCGGGCGCGCAGGTAGAACAACTGCTCGTCGTCGAATCGACCCGTGGCACTGGCGTGGCCGGCACCCACGATCTCACCGGTCTCGATCTCCAGGTTCGGAACCGAGTCCGCGCGTGCACCGTCCGTGAGGACCAGGTTGCGATTCAGCTCGAACGTGTCGGTGCCTTCGGCCGCGGCGCGGATCAGCACGTCGCCGATCCACACGGTGTGGGCGTCGGGCTTTCCCGAATTCGGATCACCCTGCAGGGCGCCCTTGTAGACCACGTTGGACTTGCAGTGCGGCTGCGAGTGATCCACCAGCAGTCGCTGCTCGAAGTGCTGTCCGGCGTCGGCGAAGTACAGGCCCAGCAGTTCGGCGTCGCCGCCGGGACCGTCGTACTTGACGGTCGCGGACAGGCGGACGAGGTCGCCGCCGAGGCTGACCGCGTTGTGCCGCAGTACCGCATCGCGGCCCAGCCGCGCGTGATGCGACGCGACGTGGACGGTGTCGTCCGCCCAGTCCTGGACGGCGACCACGGTGAGGCGCGCGCTGTCGCCGAGAACGAATTCGACGTTCTCGGCGAATGTGCCGCTGCCGCGCTGGTCGATGACGACGGTCGCCTTGGCGAAGGCTTCGAGCCGGATCTGCAGGTGCCCGAAGGCGACCTTGTCCTCGCCCGGGCCGGTGACCGTGATGTTGATCGTCTCGGCGACCTCGACCTCACGGCCGACGGTCACGACGGTGGCCGTCTCGAAACCCGAGTAGGCCTGTGCGGCCACCCGGTCGGCGGGCACGCCGGCCTTGCCCAGCCGGTCGTCGTCACGCCCGACGGTCTCGACCTGGACGGAGTCCGCACCGGCGACGTCGACGGTGACCGTGCCGTTCGCGACGGCCGTTCCGTCGTGCAGTCCACGGAGTCGGCGCAGCGGGGTGAACCGCCAGACCTCGTCGCGACCACCCGGGATCTCGAACGCGTTGACGTCGAACGAGGTGAAGACCTCACCCTTGTTCTTGATCGGCGAACCGGTGGCGGTCCGCGCTATCCGCGGATTCTCGCCTGCGACGGCTCCCGCGACTCCGAGATTCTGGACACCAGTTTCTGGCGTGGTCACTAACCCACCGCCCCTTCCATCTGCAGTTCGATCAGGCGGTTCAGTTCCAGGGCGTACTCCATCGGGAGTTCCTTGGCGATCGGCTCGACGAAGCCGCGCACGACCGTGGCCATGGCCTCGTCTTCGGTGAGCCCGCGGCTCATCAGGTAGAACAGCTGGTCGTCGCTCACCTTCGAGACGGTGGCCTCGTGGCCCATGGTCACGTCGTCCTCGCGGATGTCGACGTACGGGTAGGTGTCCGAGCGGCTGATCTGATCGACCAGCAGCGCGTCGCACTTGACCGTCGACTTGGAACCGTGGGCACCCTTGTTGACCTGGACGAGTCCGCGGTAGGACGCGCGTCCACCGCCACGGGCCACCGACTTGCTGATGATGGTCGACGACGTGTGCGGCGCGAGGTGCAGCATCTTGGCACCGGTGTCCTGGTGCTGTCCCTCACCGGCGAATGCCACGGAGAGAACCTCGCCGCGAGCGTGCTCGCCCATCATCCAGACGGCCGGGTACTTCATGGTGACCTTGGACCCGATGTTGCCGTCGATCCACTCCATGGATCCGCCGGCTTCGACCTTGGTGCGCTTGGTGACCAGGTTGTAGACGTTGTTCGACCAGTTCTGGATCGTCGTGTAGCGGCAGTGGCCGCCCTTCTTCACGATGATCTCGACGACCGCGGAGTGCAGGGAGTCCGACTTGTAGATCGGCGCCGTGCAGCCCTCGACGTAGTGCACCGAGGCGCCCTCGTCGACGATGATCAAAGTCCGCTCGAACTGGCCCATGTTCTCCGTGTTGATGCGGAAGTAGGCCTGCAGCGGGATGTCGACGTGCACGCCCGGCGGGACGTAGATGAAGGAGCCACCCGACCACACCGCGGTGTTCAGCGCGGAGAACTTGTTGTCGCCGGCCGGGATGACCGTGCCGAAGTACTCCCGGAACAGCTCGGGATGCTGCTTCAGGCCGGTATCGGTGTCGAGGAAGATGACGCCCTGCGCCTCGAGGTCCTCACGGATCGAGTGGTACACCACCTCGGACTCGTACTGAGCCGCGACACCGGCGACGAGGCGCTGCTTCTCGGCCTCGGGGATGCCCAGCTTGTCGTAGGTGTTCTTGATGTCCTCGGGCAGGTCTTCCCAGCTCTCGGCCTGCTTCTCGCTCGAGCGCACGAAGTACTTGATGTTGTCGAAGTCGATGCCCTCGAGGTTCGAACCCCAGTTCGGCATCGGCTTCTTGTCGAAGGTCTTCAGCGCGCGCAGGCGGATGTCGAGCATCCAGTCCGGCTCGCTCTTCTTCGCCGAGATGTCGCGCACGACGTCTTCGGACAGACCGCGCTGCGCACTGGCACCGGCCTCGTCGGAATCGGACCAGCCGTACCCGTAATGCCCGAGTGACGCGATGGTCTCTTCCTGCGTGAGCGGCTCGGCGTTGGCCGACGCAGTGGATGTCACCTGGTCTGATGTGACGGTCATGCGAGCTCCTTCCGGAGTCTTGTTACGAGACCGGCGAGGGCTGGTCGCCGGTGGAAAACAGGTTGCTGACTAGGGGGTCTATCGGGAAAGCGTTGTTATTTGGGACCGGACGGCGGGACGAGTGGAACGTGAGTGGTGCATGCGCAGTCACCGTTCGCGATGGTCGCGAGCCGCTGGACGTGGGTGCCGAGAAGTTGGGCGAACGCTTCCTGCTCGGCTTCGCACAGTTCCGGGAACTCCTCGGCCACGTGCGAGACCGGGCAGTGGTGCTGGCAGATCTGGACGCCGTTGCCGACCGGGCGCGTCGATGCCGCGAATCCTGCGGTGGTGAACGCGTCGGCGATGGCGTCGGCGGTGGTTTCGAGGCCCTCGGCGCTGTGATCGGCTGCCGGGGTCACGTTTCCGACGATCGCCTGGACTCGGCGACGAGCGAAATCGGTGATCGCGGCGTCTCCCCCGACCTCCCGCAGTTGACGCATCGCCGCGCCGGCGAGGTCGTCGTACGCGTGGCCGAGCCGGCCGCGGCCCTTGGCGGTGATCTGGAAGTATTTGGCGGGTCGTCCCCGTCCGCGGTGACGCACCGCGACGGAGGACGCCTCGCGCGCCTCGCCGGAGTCCAGGAGCGCGTCGAGGTGACGACGGACACCGGCGGCACTCAGACCGAGGCGGGTTCCGATTTCCGACGCGGTGATCGGCCCCTCCTCGAGGAGGAGCTTCACGACGGCAGCTCGGGTGTGGCCTTCGTGGCCGACGGCGACGGGTGACGCGGTTTCGACAGGCGCCGCCGAGGAAGGCGCATGAACTGCGCTTTCCTTCGTTGCACGTGGTGTCGTATCCGTTTTCACAACACCAGTGTGACGGAATTCGGATCGCAGGTCTACTAAGGGTGCCCTGCCTTACACCTGTGATTATGTGCGGCTCGGGCCCGGGAATACTGGCCGAACCGACTGTGTTCGGCGCACCGCTACGCTGCCTGTGTGCCGCAGACCCCCGAGAACCCGGAGCCGACCCGCGCGGAGCCGACCTTCACGGCTCGCGCCGCTCTTCGACATCCGGCCGAGCTCGCCCGGCGGGCGCTGGGCATCGACGGCCGCTCCCCGCGACCCTCGGTGGCGGCCGCGCTGCACGGCGACGAGCCGGAAACCGCGGGCCTGAACGAGCAGGAGACCGCGCAGCTCCGCGGGATCCGCCGGTTCGGTGCGACCGGAGCCGTCCTGATGGCGGTGGGTGCGCTGGGCGCAGGCGCCCAGCCGGTACTGCAGAACCCTGTCCAGGGTCTTCGCGTCATCGGTCTGCCCGCCCGGATCCCCAGTGTGGCGTTGACGCTGACCATGACCGGCACCGTGATGATCGTGCTCGCGTGGCTCCTCCTCGGACGGTTCGCGATCGGCAGTCTGCAGTCGGGGGCGGTGCGTCGCCTCAACCGGTCCCAGCTCGACCGCACCCTGCTGCTGTGGATCATCCCGCTGTCGGTCGCGCCGCCGATGTTCAGCAAGGACGTGTACTCGTACCTCGCGCAGAGCGAGATCGCGGCCCGTGGGCTCGATCCCTACGCCATCGGTCCCGCGGGTGCGCTCGGCGTCGATCACGTCCTGACCCGGACCGTGCCGACGATCTGGCGCGACACGCCGGCGCCGTACGGTCCGCTGTTCCTCTGGATGGGGCGCGGTATCAGCTGGCTGACCGGCGAGAACATCGTCGCGGGGATCTTCCTGCACCGGCTGCTGGCCCTCGCCGGTGTGGCCATGATCGTGTGGGCGCTCCCCCGGCTGGCGCGACGCTGCGGCGTCGCCGAGGTCAGCGCCCTCTGGCTGGGCGCCGCCAACCCCCTGCTGCTGTTCCACCTGGTCGCGGGGATTCACAACGAGGCGCTCATGCTCGGCCTCATGCTGGCCGGGATCGAGCTGGCGCTGCGGGCCGTCGAACGGTCGGAGCCGATCCGCGGGCAGTCCCTGCTCCTGTTGCTGTCGGGGGCGGCGCTCATCGCCCTGTCGTCGACGATCAAGATCCCCTCCCTCCTCGCACTGGGATTCGTCGGAATGGCGCTGGCCCGGAGGTGGGGCGGAACCCTGAAGGCCGTGCTCACGGCGGCCGCCCTGCTCGGCGGGGTGGCCCTGGCGGTCACCCTCGTCATCAGTACGTCCAGCGGACTCGGCATCGGCTGGGTACACACCCTCGGCACCGCGAACGCGGTCCGCAGCTGGATGTCCATCCCCACGCTCCTCGGACTGGGCACCGGACTGGCCGGGGTCCTCCTGGGCCTCGGCGACCACACGACGGCGGTGCTGAGCCTGACCCGGCCGATCGCGGCCGTCGCTGCGGCGTTCATCACACTGCGGATGCTCGTCGCCACGCTCGTCGGCCGCATCCACGCGGTCGGCGCGCTGGGGCTGTCCCTCGGCGCGGTCGTCCTCCTCTTCCCCGTGGTGCAGCCCTGGTATCTGCTGTGGGCGGTCCTGCCGCTCGCGGCGTGGGCCACAGCACCCGCCTTCCGCGTCCCCGCCATCGTCTTCTCGTCCATCGTCAGCGTCATCCTGATGCCGAACGGCGGCGAGTACCAGCCCTTCGTCATCGTGCAGGCCGCCATCGCCACCATCTTCACGGCCGGAACGCTGATCGTGATCACCCGCAACCGGCTGCCCTGGCGGGTCGGTTCGGAGCAGCAGCCGACCGTGCCGGACCCCCAGGATCCGCCCCGGGACGACGCCGACGCGGAAAGCCGGGGCACCGGCCGGGTCACACCAGGCCAAGGCTTACGCTGATTCCCCGTGACCTCGCGAACGCCCGGATCGGCGCAACCTGCTGTACGCCTGGAAGGCGTGGTGAAGGCCTTCGACGGTGTGAGGGCCGTCGACGGACTCGATCTCACCGTCGAACCGGCACAGGTGGTCGCGTTGCTCGGCCCCAACGGCGCGGGTAAGACCACCACCGTCGAAATGTGCGAGGGCTTCGTCCGCCCGGACAGCGGCACCGTCCGCGTCCTCGGACTCGACCCCGTCGCGGACGCCGGCGCCGTCCGGGCCCGGATCGGCGTGATGCTGCAGGGCGGCGGCGCCTACCCCGGTTCCCGCGCCGGTGAGATGCTCGACCTCGTCGCGGCCTATTCGGCCGACCCCCTCGACCCCGACTGGTTGCTGCGCAGCCTCGGACTCGAGGATTCCCGTCGCACCCCCTACCGCAGGCTGTCGGGCGGGCAGCAGCAGCGCCTGTCCCTGGCCTGCGCGCTGGTCGGCCGGCCGGAACTGGTCTTCCTCGACGAACCCACCGCCGGACTCGACGCCCAGGCCCGCCTGCTGGTGTGGGAACTGATCGACGCCCTGCGCCGCGACGGCGTCAGTGTGCTGCTGACGACGCACCTGATGGACGAGGCCGAGGAACTCGCGGACCGACTCGTCATCATCGACCACGGGTCGATCGTCGCTGCGGGTACGCCCGCGGAGGTCACCAGCCGCGGCGCCGAAGGCCAGTTGCGGCTCAGCGCGCCCGCCGGTCTGGACACCGCACCCCTCGCGAGAGCCCTCCCCGACGGTTTCCGGGTGGCCGAATCCGGACCGGGCACCTATCTCGTCGAAGGGCCGATCGATCCGAAGGTGGTGGCGTCGGTCGCGTCGTGGTGCGCCGATCTGGACGCCCTGATCAGCGACATCCGCGTCGACCAGCGCAGCCTCGAGGACGTGTTCCTCGAACTCACCGGCCGGGAACTGAGGGGATGACGATGAGCACCAGTGACCGTTTGACGGAGAATCGTTTCGCCCCGGGCACGTTCGCACCCGATCCCCGCCCGAGCGGCGCGGCGGTCATGTTGCGGGCGCAGACTGCGCTCGAACTCAAGCTGCTCCTGCGCAACGGGGAGCAGCTGCTGCTGACCATGTTCATCCCGATCACGCTGCTGATCGGCCTGTGCCTGCTGCCCATCGGCGATCTCGGAACGTCGCGGGTCGACAAGGTGGTGCCCGCCGTCATGATGGTGGCGGTGATGTCCACCGCGTTCACCGGCCAGGCCATCGCGGTCGGTTTCGACCGCCGGTACGGGGCCCTCAAACGGCTCGGCGCCACTCCCCTGCCGACGTGGGGAATCATCGCCGGGAAGAGCGCCGCGGTGGTCATCGTCGTCGCCCTGCAATCGGTGCTCCTCGGTTCCATAGGACTGGCGCTCGGCTGGCGTCCGAGTGCGTGGGGACTCGTCCTCGGCGCCGTGATCATCGCCCTGGGCACCGTGACGTTCGCGGCGATGGGACTGCTGCTCGGCGGCACCCTCCGCGCCGACATCGTCCTCGCGCTGGCCAACATCCTGTGGTTCGTCATGGTCGGCGTCGGCAGCGTGGTGTTCGCCACCGGCGACCTGCCCTGGCTCCTGCACACCGGGGCCCGGCTGATTCCGTCCGGTGCGCTCGCACACGCGCTCGACGCCGCACTGTCGGGGTCGGTGGACCTGCTCAGCGTCGTGGTCCTCGTCGTCTGGGGTGCGGCCGCGGGAGCCCTGGCGTCCCGGACGTTCCGATTCACGTGAGCCGCCGACACGCAGCCCGCCGCGCCCGCACCGTCGGCACCGTTCTGGCGGTCCTGCTCGCCGTTCTCGGCTGCGGCACCCTGCCCGCGGGCGCCGCACCGCAGTGGGGACCACCGGCCGCGCCGAACCCGTTCCTCGGACCCGCAGGCACGTCCACGATGCACGGCGACGCCGGGTCCACCGACGTCACTCCGCTGCCCGGTCCCGGCACCGGCCCGCTCACCCTGTCCGCGTACCCGTTGGTGTCGGCGTGCCCGACCCTCCTGCAGGGTTCCGACCGGCTCGTCGTCGCCTTGTGCACGTCCGTGGCCGGCCAGGTCCCGACGGTGCACCTGATCGACCCCGCCGCCCCCGCGGCCCCGTTCGGCGCCTCGCTCGCCACGTTCGCACTGGCGAAGGGCAGCCTCCTGGGCGGCGTGTACGCGTTCCTCGACAACGACAACAGACTGGTCGCGGTGGACGGCAACCGTCAGCTACTACGCCTCGGGCATTCGCGGGACCCCGACGGCCGCTGGCGGATCACCGTCGACTCGCGCGTCGACCTGTCCGGCAGTGTTCCGCCGGGCGACAACGTGACCGGGCTGACGCCGGACTGGCAGGGCAACGTCTGGTTCGCAACGGGCGGCGGCGTCGTCGGGGCGGTGGATCGCGCCGGCGTCGCGCACAGCCTGCCGCTGGCCGCGGGCGAACAGGTCCAGAACAGCATCTCCACCTCGCCCGCCGGCACCGCGGTCGCGACGACGCACGCCCTGTACCAGTTCACGCTCCGCGACGGCGCGGTGCGTGTGGACTGGCGGCGGGAATACGACCGCGGTCCGGACCGTAAACCCGGGCAACTCAGCCGCGGCACCGGCTCCACCCCCACCTACTTCGGGCCGTCGACCGGCAGCGATTTCGTCGCGATCGTCGACAACGCCGACCCGCAGGTGAGTCTTCGGGTCTTCCGCGCCGATTCCGGTGACGAGATCTGCTCCCTCCCCGTGCTCGGCAACCCGGGCGGCAGCGAGAACTCGCCTATCGGCATCGCCAATTCGGTGTACGTCGCCGGGACGTACGGCTACCCGTATCCCGCCGTCCCGGACGGCGCGGGCCCTGCGGTTCCGACGAACGCCCCCTTCATTGGCGGCATGACCCGTGTCGACATCGACCCGATCGGCTGCCACCAGGTGTGGAGCAACGACGTCCGCAGCGCGGCGGTGCCCCACCTCTCGACCGGTGACGGGTTGCTGTACACCGTGATCCGTCAAGGATTCGACGTCACGACACCCCTCGACGGCTTCTCGTTCGCGGTGATCGATCCGGCGGACGGCTCGGTCGAGCACACCAGCCCACTCCCCGGCACCGCGGTCAACGACACCCTCCAGATGTCCGGACTCGTCACCGACACCGGCGACTTCTGGCAAGGTACGGTGACCGGCATCCTGCGGATTCGCGGTGAGTAGCACGGAGTCGAGCGCGCCGCCACCAGCCCAACGACACGCTGTAGTTGACGGCCCTCTACCATCGACGTCGTGCTGTATCGCGGGTTTCTGAGCCTGGTAGACCGTCTCCCCCTTCCGTCGCTGACCGTGCAGCGTGTCATCGCATTCGCGGTGATCCTCACGCAGGGCGGAATCGCCGTCACCGGAGCCGTCGTGCGGGTGACCGCGTCCGGCCTCGGCTGCCCCACCTGGCCGCAGTGCTTCCCCGGCAGCTTCGTGCCGGTCGGGCACGGCGAGGTCGCCGTCATCCACCAGGCCGTCGAATTCGGCAACCGGTTGCTCACGTTCGTCGTCGTCGTGGCCGCGGCCCTGATCGTCCTCGCGGTCACCCGTGCCCGCCGCCGTAAAGAGGTCCTCGTCTACGCGTGGATGATGCCCCTCGGCACCGTCGTGCAGGCCGTCATCGGCGGTGTCACGGTGCTCACCGGACTGCTGTGGTGGACGGTCGCGGTACACCTGCTCGCGTCGATGGCGATGGTGTGGCTGGCGACCGTGATGTACGCGAAGATCTGCGAACCCGACGACGCACCGGCAATCGACGTGATCCCCGCCCCGCTGCGGTGGCTCACCGCGCTGTCGGGTGTCGCGCTGGCGGGGGTGCTCGCCGCCGGAACGCTGGTCACGGGCGCCGGACCGCACGCGGGAGACAAGAGTCTCGACCGCGTGGTTCCCCGCTTCGAGGTGGAGATCGTCACGCTCGTGCACCTGCACGCCCAGCTGCTCGTGGGCTACCTGGCGTTGCTGGTCGGCCTGTGCTTCGGCCTGTACGCCGTGGACGCCACCCGCGCGGTGAAGATCCGCGTGCAGGTTCTGCTCGCGCTGGTGGTGGCGCAGGCGCTGATCGGACTCGTCCAGTTCTTCACGGACGTTCCCGCGGCCCTGGTGGCATTCCACGTCGCGGGGGCCGGGCTGTGCACCGCGGCCACCGCGGCGGTGTGGGCTGCGGGACGCACCCGCGAGTACGTCACGCAGCCGGACACCGCGAGCGTCTAGCGCTCGTTGCGGGCCTTCGGGAACCGCGTCTGCCGCGCGACCCAGCCGGCCATCTTCTGGAAGTGACCCTTGCGGGGCGTGACGATGCTGGTGATCGCGCGGTCCCACTCAGAGACGGTGACGTCGTCGAAGGATGCGACGACGGCGTTGGCGGTGGCGAGATCCTTGACCACCTGGTCACCGAGGATGCCGTCGGCGCCGACGAGCGTGATGCGGACGCCGGCGAGTCCGATCGGCTGGATGACGGCGCTGGCGGAACCGCCGTGCTCGGCCACGAACTTCTTGATCGCGTCGACCGTGTGGGACGGCAGCGAGGGCGCCGGGCTCGCGGGCGCCTGATCCGCGTGGGTGTCGGTACTCATGACCCCGAGAATACTGGGCGGTAGTGGCGTCGTGTCCGCCAGGCTCGGAACGGCGGCACTCGCCGTGTAGAACTGAATCCATGCGCGCTATACAGGTTTCCCGTCTCGGTGGTCCCGACGTCCTCGAACCGGCGGAGGTTCCCGAACCCCGGATCGGAGCGACGGATCTTCTGGTTCGCACCGAGGCGATCGGCATCAACTTCATCGACACCTACTTCCGGACGGGGCTGTATCCGCGGCCGCTGCCCTACATCCCCGGAGACGAGGGCTCCGGAGTCGTGGAGGCCGTCGGCGGCGACGTGACCGGTATCGCTCCCGGCGACCGGGTGGCCTGGTGCTCCGCCCCCGGCAGTTACGCCGAGAAGGTGGTCGTCCCCGCGGCGGCCGCGATCGCCGTCCCCGACTCCGTGCCCGCCCCGCAGGCCGCTTCCGCTCTGCTGCAGGGAATGACGGCCCACTACCTGGCCCACTCGACCTACCCGATCCAGTCCGGCGACACCGTCCTCGTCCACGCCGGAGCGGGCGGAGTCGGCCTGCTGCTGACCCAGATGGCGACCACGCTGGGCGCGCGGGTGATCACCACCGTGTCCTCCGACGCCAAGGAACAATTGTCCCGCGACGCCGGCGCACACGAGGTGCTGCGATACGAAGACGACATCGCCGCCCGGGTGCGAGAACTGACCGACGGCGAGGGCGTCGCAGCCGCCTACGACGGTGTCGGCGCGTCCACGTTCGAGGCCAGTCTCGCGTCGGTGCGGATCCGGGGGACGGTCGCGCTGTTCGGCGCGGCGAGCGGCCCGGTGCCGCCGTTCGATCCGCAACGGCTGAACCCGGCCGGTTCGCTGTTCCTCACCCGGCCCACGCTCGCGCACCACATCCGCAACCGTGAGGAATTGACGTGGCGGGCGGGCGACGTGTTCTCCGCCCTGGCCGACAATTCGCTGACGGTCCGGGTGGGCGCGGAGTACCCGCTCGAGCGGGCCGAGGACGCGCACCGCGACCTGGAGGCGCGTGCGACGACGGGATCGATCGTGCTGGTGCCCTGACGCGGAGCGTCAACTCGGCCCTGACGCGGAGCGTCAACTCGGCCCTGACGCGGAGGATCAGCTCAGCAGGCTGCCGACGGTCTGCAGTCCCAGCACGGAGTCGACGGCGAGACCGACGAAGACGATGGCCAGATAGTTGTTGGACTGCAGGAACAGGCGGAGCGGTTTCACGGCCGCTCCGCCGCGGACGCTGCGGTACAGCTGATGGGCCATCAGCAGGAACCAGGCACCGGCGACGAGCGTCACGACGGCGTACACGACACCCGCGGCGGGGACGAGCACGAGGGACGTGATCACCATCGCCCAGCTGTACAGCAGGATCTGCTTGGTGACGTGCTCCTCGGTGGCGATCACCGGCAGCATCGGGACACCGGCCGCCTTGTAGTCCTCCTTGTAGCGCATGGCGAGGGCCCACGTGTGCGGCGGCGTCCAGAAGAAGATGACCAGGAACAGCACGATGGGCTGCCAGCTCAGCGACCCGGTGACCGCCGACCAGCCGACCATGACGGGCATGCAGCCCGCCGCGCCGCCCCAGACCACGTTCTGCCAGGTCCGGCGCTTGAGCACCATCGTGTACACGAGCACGTAGAACGCGATGGTCAGGACGACCAGGCAGCCGGCGAGCAGGTTGGCCCGCCACCACAGCCACAGGAACGACGCGACACCGAGAGTCATCCCGAACACGAACGCGTGGGACGTCGGGACCGCGTCGCGGGCCAGCGGCCTGCGGGCGGTGCGTTTCATGACCTTGTCGATGTCGGCGTCGACGACGCAGTTGAGCGAGTTCGCGCTCGCCGCACCCATCCATCCGCCGAACAGCGTGCTGAGGATCAGCGCGATGTCGACGTTGCCGCGATCCGCCAGCAGCATTGCCGGGATGGTGGCGACCAGCAGCAGCTCGATCACCCGCGGCTTGGTCAATGCGATGTAGGCCAGGACCTTGCCCGTGACGCGACCCAGCACCGTACCGGTGTCGGTCGCGCGGGGGGCGGGGCTGGGGCTGCCGAAGCCGTGTCCGCTCGGCTGATGCCCTGTCCGCACGTTCTCTCCTCGCACCACGCGTAATTCCACATCCGAATGCCGGCGTCTGCTCCCGAAGTTCTTCGCGACGGCCGGCCGTCTACTACAAACGATGGTAGACCGCCGTAATGCGCGAACCGAATCGACCCGGATACGACCGCACACTAGGCTGGAGTCGCACAAGAGGCCCACGCATCCTCAGGCTCCACGTTCACCCATGTCAGGAGACTTCTGCCCGTGTCGATCACAGACGACATCCACGTCCTCACGCAACCGGTTCACCCCGCCGACTGGACCGAACTGGACACCAAGGCCGTCGACACCATCCGGGTGCTCGCCGCGGACGCGGTGCAGAAGGTCGGTAACGGCCACCCCGGCACGGCCATGAGCCTGGCCCCCCTCGCCTACACCCTCTTCCAGCGCGTCATGCGCCACGACCCCACCGACGCCGACTGGATCGGCCGCGACCGGTTCGTGCTGTCCTGCGGGCACTCCAGCCTCACCCTCTACATCCAGCTGTACCTCGCCGGCTACGGTCTCGAACTCGACGACCTGCAGGCGCTGCGCACCTGGGGCTCGAAGACCCCCGGCCACCCCGAACACGGCCACACCCGCGGTGTCGAGATCACCACCGGGCCCCTCGGTCAGGGCCTCGCCTCCGCCGTGGGCATGGCCATGGCCGCCCGCCGCGAACGCGGCCTCTTCGACCCCGAGCCCGCCCTCGGCGACAGCCCGTTCGACCACCACATCTACGTCATCGCCTCCGACGGCGACATCGAGGAAGGCGTCACCTCCGAGGCCTCCTCCATCGCCGGCGTCCAGCAGCTCGGCAACCTCACCCTGATCTACGACGACAACAAGATCTCCATCGAGGACGACACCGCCATCGCGCTGTCCGAGGACACCGCCGCCCGCTACGAGGCGTACGGCTGGCACGTGCAGATCGTCGAGGGCGGCGAGAACGTCGTCGCCATCGAAGAGGCCCTGAACAAGGCCCGCGAGGTCACCGACAAGCCGTCGCTGATCCTGCTCCGCACCATCATCGGCTACCCCGCACCGACCAAGATGAACACCGGCGCGGCGCACGGCGCCGCCCTCGGTGCCGACGAGGTCGCGGCCGTGAAGAAGGCGCTCGGCTTCGATCCGGACAAGACGTTCGAGGTCGCCGACGAGGTCATCGCCCACACCCGCAAGGTCGTCGAGCGCGGCGCCCAGGCACACAAGCACTGGCAGGCCCAGTACGACGAGTGGACCCACCGCGCCCCCGAGGGCAAGAAGCTCCTCGACCGCCTGATCGGCCGCGACCTTCCCGCCGGCTGGGCCGACGTGCTCCCCACCTGGGAGCCCGATCCCAAGGGCATCGCCACCCGCAAGGCGTCCGCCGCCGTACTGAACGCCGTCGGACCGGTGCTCCCCGAACTGTGGGGCGGCTCCGCCGACCTCGCCGAGAGCAACAACACCACCATCAAGGGCGCCGACTCCTTCGGCCCCGAAACCATCTCCACCCGGATGTGGACCGCCCAGCCCTACGGCCGCACCCTGCACTTCGGGGTCCGCGAACACGCCATGGGCTCGATCCTCAACGGCATCGCGCTGCACGGACCGACCCGCCCCTACGGCGGCACCTTCCTCGTCTTCAGCGACTACATGCGTCCCGCCGTGCGGCTCGCCGCGATCATGAAGACCCCGGTCACCTACGTGTGGACGCACGACTCCATCGGACTCGGCGAGGACGGGCCCACCCACCAGCCGATCGAGCACCTCGCCGCGCTGCGCGCGATCCCCGGCCTGTACGTCGTGCGACCCGGCGACGCCAACGAGACCGCCCACGCCTGGCGCGCCGTCCTCGAGAAGGGCGCCGACGAGGCCACCCGCGCTCCCGCCGGCCTCGCCCTGACCCGCCAGGACCTACCCGTCCTCGAGGGCACCAGCTACGAGGGCGTCTCCCGCGGCGGCTACATCCTCGCCGACGCCTCCACCGGCGCACCGCAGGTCGTGCTCATCGGCACCGGATCCGAACTGCAGCTCGCCGTCGCCGCCCGCGAAACCCTCGAGGCCGACGGCATCCCCACCCGGGTCGTGTCCATGCCCTGCGTCGAATGGTTCGACACCCAGGACCAGGCCTACCGCGACGGCGTCCTCCCCCCGACGGTCAAGGCGCGGGTCTCCGTCGAAGCCGGCATCGCCATGCCCTGGCACCGCTTCGTCGGCGACGCAGGCGAAATCGTCTCCATCGAGCACTTCGGCGCCTCCGCCGACTACAAGACCCTGTTCCGCGAGTTCGGCTTCACCGCCGAAGCCGTCACCGCCGCCGCACAGCGCTCACTCGCACGCGTGAAGGGATAGAACGCCATGACTCAGAACCCCAACCTCCAGAAGCTCTCCGAAGCAGGCGTGTCGGTGTGGCTCGACGACCTCTCCCGTGACCGCATCGAGTCCGGAAATCTCGCCGAGCTCATCGCGACCAAGTCCGTCGTCGGTGTCACCACCAACCCGTCGATCTTCCAGGCCGCACTCAGCAAGGGCCACGTCTACGACGCACAGGTCCGGGAGCTCGCCGAGCGCGGTGCCGACGTCGAGGCCACCATCCGCACGGTGACCACCGACGACGTGCGCGCCGCGTGCGACGTCCTCGCCCCGCAGTTCGAGGCGAGCCACGGCGTCGACGGCCGGGTGTCCATCGAGGTCGACCCGCGCCTCGCGCACGACGCCGACAAGACCGTCGCGCAGGCCGTCGAACTGTGGAAGATCGTCGACCGCCCGAACCTGTTCATCAAGATCCCGGCCACCGAGGCCGGTATCCCGGCCATCGCCAAGGTGCTCGGTGAGGGCATCAGCGTCAACGTCACGCTGATCTTCTCCGTGGAACGCTACGAACTCGTCATGGGCGCCTACCTGGACGGCCTCGAGGCCGCGAAGGCAGCCGGTCACGACCTGTCCCGCATCCACTCGGTGGCCTCGTTCTTCGTCTCCCGCGTCGACACGGAGATCGACAAGCGGCTCGACAAGATCGGCACCCCCGAGGCGCTCGGGCTGCGCGGCAAGGCGGCGCTCGCCAACGCCCGGCTCGCGTACGCGGCGTACCAGCAGGTCTTCGAGGTGCAGCCGCGGTTCCAGGGTCTGCTGTCCGACGGTGCCCGCCCGCAGCGCGCGCTCTGGGCGTCGACGGGAGTCAAGAACCCCGACTACCCCGACACTCTGTACGTCGCCGAACTGGTGGCCCCGAACACCGTGAACACGATGCCCGAGAAGACTCTCGACGCGTTCGCCGATCACGGTGAGGTCGCCGGCGACACGGTGTCCGGCACCGCGGTCGAGGCGCAGGAGGTGTTCGACAAGCTCAGCGCCGTCGGCATCGATCTGACCGACGTGTTCAAGGTCCTCGAGGACGAGGGCGTCGACAAGTTCGAGGTGTCCTGGAACGAGCTCCTGGAGGCCACCGCGGAGCAGCTGCGCGCAGCAGGGCAGAAGAGCTGATACGTGAGCGAGCCCGCAGCGTCAGACGAATGGGTCAATCCACTCCGCGACAGTAGGGACAAGCGCCTACCACGCATCGCCGGGCCGTGTGCGTTGGTGATCTTCGGTGTCACCGGCGACCTGGCCCGGCGCAAGTTGATGCCCGCCATCTACGATCTGGCCAATCGTGGTCTTCTGCCGCCCGGGTTCGCTCTCGTCGGGTTCGCCCGCAGGGATTGGTCGGACGAGGACTTCGGCAAGATCGTCCACGATGCCGTGCGCGACCATTCCCGCACACCGTTCCGGGAGGATGTCTGGGAGCGACTGTCGGAGGGCCTGCGTTTCGTCAAGGGCAGCTTCGACGACCCGGCGGCCTTCCAGGAACTCGCCAACACTCTCGGGACGCTCGATCGTGAACGCGGGACCGGCGGAAATCACGGGTTCTATCTCGCGATTCCGCCGGACGCGTTCCCGGTGGTCCTGAAGCAGCTGTCCGAGGCCGGTCTCGCGCAGTCGAACGACCAACAGTGGCGTCGGGTGGTCATCGAGAAGCCGTTCGGTCATGACCTCGGGAGCGCACGTGAGCTCAACGCGGTCGTAAACGAGGTCTTCCCGGAGGACACCGTCTTCCGGATCGACCACTACCTCGGCAAGGAGACGGTTCAGAACATCCTGGCGTTGCGCTTCGCCAACCAGTTGTTCGACCCGATCTGGAACGCCCACTACGTGGATCACGTCCAGATCACCATGGCCGAGGACATCGGTCTCGGTGGGCGTGCCGGGTATTACGACGGGATCGGGGCGGCGCGCGACGTCATCCAGAACCACCTGCTCCAACTCCTCGCGTTCACCGCGATGGAGGAGCCGATCAGCTTCGAACCGTCCGAATTGCAGGCGGAGAAGATCAAGGTGCTCTCCGCCACCAAACTCGCCCAGCCACTCGAGGAGACCACCGCGCGCGGCCAGTACGCGGGCGGCTGGCAGGGCGGCACCCGGGTGGTCGGCCTGCTGGAGGAGGAAGGGTTCTCGAAGGACTCCACGACGGAGACGTTCGCGGCCATCACCCTCGAGGTCGACACCCGCCGCTGGGCGGGGGTGCCGTTCTACCTTCGCACCGGAAAGAGACTCGGCCGTCGGGTCACCGAGATCGCCGTGATCTTCAAGCGCGCACCGCACCTGCCGTTCGATCAGACGATGACCGAGGAACTGGGGCAGAACGCCCTCGTCATCCGGGTGCAGCCGGACGAGGGTGTGACCATGCGGTTCGGGTCCAAGGTCCCGGGATCGAGCATGGAAGTCCGCGACGTCAACATGGACTTCAGCTACGGTCAGGCGTTCACGGAGTCGTCGCCCGAGGCGTACGAGCGCCTCATCCTCGACGTGCTCCTCGGTGAGCCCTCGCTGTTCCCCGTCAACGCCGAAGTGGAACTGTCCTGGGAGATCCTCGACCCCGTGCTCGCGCACTGGGCTGCGGACGGCAGGCCGGAACCGTACGAGGCCGGCACGTGGGGCCCGCCGGCGGCAGACGAAATGATGCACCGCACCGGTCGCGAATGGAGAAGGCCGTAGATGATCACCGACATTCCCGCGACCACCACCGGGCAGGTCAACAAGAAGCTGGTGGAGCTGCGCAAGACCGGCGGCGCGGTGACCCTGGGACGAGTGCTCACGCTGGTGGTATGCACCCGGGACAGTGAGTACTCGGAGGACATCATCGACGCCGCCAACGAGGCGAGCCGGGAGCATCCGTGCCGCGTCATCGTCGTCGCCTGGGGGTCCCGTGACGCGGAACCCCGCCTGGACGCGCAGATCCGCGTGGGCGGCGACGCCGGCGCGTCGGAGGTCGTCGTGCTCCGCCTGTTCGGCGAACTCGCCGACCACGAGAGCAGCGTGGTCGTGCCGTTCCTCCTTCCCGACACTCCCGTCGTCGTGTGGTGGCCGGAGACCGCCCCGGAGATCCCCGCCGAGGATCCGGTGGGCAAGCTGGCGATCCGGCGGATCACCGACGCGACCGATCGCGCGGATCCGGCGGCGGAGATCAAGAGCCGCCTCGCGTCGTACTCGTCCGGTGACTCGGATCTCGCCTGGAGTCGCATCACCTACTGGCGTGCGCTGCTGACCTCGGCCGTCGACCAACCGCCGCATTCGCCGATCACGTCGGCGGTGGTGTCCGGGCTGGTGGACGAGCCTGCCGTCGACATGATCGCGGGGTGGTTGGCGAGCCGCGTCGACGTCCCCGTCACGCGGCGGGTCGGCCCGTTGTTCGTGGAGATCAACTTCGCCGACGGTGGTGCGTTGACCATCAGCCGCCCCCAGACCGGCACCACGGCGACGCTCTCGCGCACCGGCAAGCCCGATGCGCGGGTCGCGCTCCGCAGGCGGGAAACGAGCGAATGCCTGGCCGAAGAACTACGCAGACTCGACCCCGACGAGGTCTACGAGACCGCACTCGCCGGGCTGACGAAGGTGACGTATGAGTGACATCCACGTAGAAGTCCACCCCGACACCGACACGCTGGTGACGAAGGCCGCGGAGCTGTTCGTCGACACCGTCGTCGCCGCCCAGAAAGACCGCGGTACGGCGGCGGTGGTCCTCACCGGCGGCGGCACCGGGATCGGCCTGCTCGAGAAGGTCCGGCAGAACCCGGGCGACATCGACTGGCGTTCGATCGACATCTTCTGGGGTGACGAGCGGTTCCTGCCGGCCGGCGACCCGGAACGCAACGACGTGCAGGCGCGGGCCGCGCTGCTCGACCACGTCGACGTCGACCCCGACCGGGTGCACACCATGCCCGTCGCGGACGGCATCTACGAGAACGACCCGGAGGCGGCTGCCGTCGCGTACGCGCAGGTGCTCGGGGCGCATGCCGGCGGCAAGCAGGTTCCGGTGTTCGACGTCCACCTCCTCGGCATGGGTGGTGAGGGACACGTCAATTCGCTGTTCCCCGACACCGACGCGGTCCGCGAGGAGCACCGGTTCGTCGTCGCGGTGACGGACTCCCCCAAGCCGCCGCCGGTGCGGGTCACGCTGACGCTGCCCGCCGTCCGGCACGCCGACGAGGTGTGGCTCGTCGTGTCGGGTGACGCGAAGGCCGAGGCCGTGGCCGCCGCGATCGCGGGCGCTCCCCCCGTCGAGATCCCGGCGTCCGGGGCGCGCGGACTGTCGGCCACCCGGTGGCTGCTCGACACGTCGGCCGCGTCCCGGCTGCCGAACTGACGCTCTCATCCGGCGGGGTCCTCGTCGTCCGCCGGTAACCCGGCGGGCGACCGAGGGTCCTGCTCGACCGGTGACCGGGTGACCCGGCAGTCGGTGACGATCCGACCGGCACGACGCGGAAAGGCCGTGCTCGTCCCCCGCCGTCCGATTCCCCCGCGCCAATAGTCCGGGTTGCCCGCGCAGCGTCTCATCCGTCGCCCCAATTCGTCTCGGAAACATTCGTGCTCTTTCCCGTTTTGACGCAGCGACGGACGGTTCGGTTCCCCCGCCCCGCAAGAAAGTTCACGCAAATCTCACGGGGCGCGGGAACCCGTCCGGCTACCCGCTGTTGCGCAGCGCGGTCGCCAGCCCGTTCATCGTGAGCTGGATGCCGCGGCGCGTCTGATCACTGTCGTCCCCGGCCCGGTAGCGGCGCAGCAGTTCCACCTGCAGGTGGTTGAGGGGCTCGAGGTACGGGAACCGGTTGTGCACCGACCTCTCCAGGCCGGGGTTGTCGGCGAACAGGGTGTCGTTCCCGGTGATCGCCTTGTACATCCGGATCGTCCGCTCGTGTTCCTCGGCGATCTTGCCGAACACCCGTCGGCGGAGTTCCTCGTCGGGAACCAGCTCCGCGTAGCGGGCGGCGAGGCCCATGTCGGACTTCGACATCACCATGGCCAGGTTGGACAGCACGGTCCGGAAGAACGGCCACTTCGCGTACAGGCGGGACAGTGTGGCCACCCTCTCGGGGTGGCCCTGCGTCCATTCCTCGAACGCCGCACCCGTGCCGTACCACCCGGGCAGCATGACCCGGGACTGACTCCACGACAACACCCACGGGATGGCCCGGAGGTCGGAGATGGACGTGGTCTGCTTCCGTGAGGCGGGCCGGCTGCCGATGTTGAGGGCCCCGATCTCCGCGACCGGAGTCGACATCTCGAAGTACTCCACGAATCCGGGTGTCTCGTGCACCAATTCGCCGTAGGCGCGGCGGGCCAGCGCAGCGAGCTCGTCGAGGATGCGGTACGCCGGTTCGGCGTCGTCGCCAAGTCCCTCGACGTCGAGCAGGGTGGCTTCGAGGGTCGCGGCGAGTAGCGTTTCGAGATTGCGTTGCGCGAGGCGGGGTTCCGCGTACTTGGCGGCGATCACCTCGCCCTGTTCGGTGATCCGCAGCGAGCCGGCCACCGCGCCGGGCGGTTGCGCCAGGATCGCCTCGTAGCTGGGGCCGCCGCCGCGACCCACGGTGCCGCCGCGACCGTGGAAGAGCCGCAACCGGATTCCCGCCTTGCGTGCGGCGTCCACCAGATCCAGCTCGGCGCGGTACAGCGCCCAGTTGGCCGCTAGGTAGCCGCCGTCCTTGTTGGAGTCGGAGTACCCGAGCATCACTTCCTGGGAGTCGCCGCGCGAGCTCACCAGCGCCCGGTAGATCGGCACCTCCAGGGTGGCTTCGAGGGTGGCGGCACCCTGCTGCAGGTCCTCGATCGTCTCGAACAGCGGCACGATGCCCACCGGAGAGGACGGGGCCTCCCCTGATCCGGGGTCGAGCAAGCCCACCTCCTTCAGCAGCACCGCGGCCTCGAGCATGTCACTGACGGAGGTGCACATGCTGATGATGTAGTTGGGCACGGCACCCGCACCGAGTGTCCGGACCGCGTCGGCGCCGGCCTGGAGAATGGCGAGCTCCTTCGCGGTCAGCTCGCTGAACTTCGCGTTCGCGGTGGTCAGTGGGCGCCGGGTCGACAGCTCCGCCGACAGCAGCTCCACCCGCTCGTCCTCGGACAGCGACGGGTAGTCGGCGTGCACGCCCGCCCACGCCAGCAGCTCGGCGACGACGGTCTCGTGCACGTCCGAGTTCTGCCGCATGTCGAGACCGGAGAGGTGGAAACCGAACACCGCCACCGAATCCCGCAGGTTCGCCAGCCCATCGTCGGCGATGGTGCCGTCGCCACCACGCCGCAGGGAATCGTCGACGATGTCGAGTTCGTCGAGCATCTGCCGCGGGGTGTCGTACGGTGCGAGGCCGAGGTCGAGCCCGTGATCGGGTGCCTCACCGAGAATGCGGTGCGCGGTGGCCGTGAGACGCCCCCGGATGCCCCGCACCGCGCGCCGGTAGGGTTCGTCGGCGCGGAACGGGGAATCGTCCTGCGACGCTGCGGCCAGGAGGTCGAGCCCGGGGGTGACGGTGACGAGGCGAGCCGACATCGACAGTTCGCGCTCGAGCGTCTCGAGTTCGCCGAGGTGATGCTCGAGGGCGGTGGCCGCGGCACGGGTGGTGGCCTGCCGGACCACCTCGTCGGTGACGTAGGGGTTGCCGTCGCGGTCTCCGCCAATCCACGACCCGGGACGCAGAATCGGTTCCCCGCCCAGATCCGCGTCCGGCCACCGCGACCGCAGGGCAGTGCGCAGTTCGGCGTTGATCTTCGGGACGACCTCGAACAGTGCCGCGTCATAGTACCGCAGCCCGACCTCGATCTCGTCCTGGATCCGCAACCGCGACAACCGGATCAGTGCGGTCTGCCAGAGGGTGAGGATCTGCCGCCGCAGCCGGACGTCGACGTCGGCCGTCTCGGTCTCGGTCAGGGCGGTGCGCTCGCGGTAGCGCATCAGTTCCGTGATCCGGGACTGGGTTTCGAACACCGTCCGGCGGCGGGTCTCGGTGGGATGGGCGGTGATGACCGGCGACACGAGCGCCCCGCGCAACGCGTCCGCGACGACGGCGCTGTCGAGGTGCGCGGCGTCGAGTTTGGCGAACGTGGCGGTCAGGGTGCTGTCGGGGGCGGGTTCACCGGCGGCGACGTGGACGGCACGCCGGCGTTCGCGGTGGATGTCCTCGGCAAGATTGGCCAGCAGGGCGAAGTGGCTGAAGGCCCGGATGACGGGAATGGTGTCGCTCGTGGAGACCTGGGTGAACATGTCCGCCAGATCCGCGCGGTCGATCTCGGAACGACGAACCCGGAACGATTCGACCCTGGCCTTCTCGACGAGGTCGAAGACGCCGTCCCCGGCCTGTTCCCGCACTATCTGACCGAGGATGCCGCCCAGGAGCCGAATGTCTTCGCGGAGTGGTTCAGTGGCCTCACGTGGGGTTTCGATCATGCATCCAGTATCGACCGGTGACGGCCCGTCTGCATGGTGAAGCAGATCAGCCGAACTTGATCTCCAGGCCGATGCCGATGATGGCGATCAACCAGATCAGGCCGGTGAAGACGGTGAGCCGGTCGAGGTTCTTCTCGACCACGGTGGAACCGGACAGGCTCGACTGGACACCGCCGCCGAACAGGCTGGACAGACCGCCGCCCTTACCGCGGTGCAGCAGCACCAGCAGAATCAGCAGCAAGCTGGTGACCACCAGCAAGATATCCAGGAACAGTTCCATGTCTGTCTACGTCCACCCATCCAGTAGGAACAACAACGACCTCGTACACCCTACAGGCGCTCCGCGCCCGTGCGCCTTTCCGGTACCTACAGCTACCGGAAAGGCGCACGGGCGCCGAAGGCGCCTTACGGCAGAGGTCCGCCCGCGGCGATCGCCGACAGCGTGGCGAACTCGTCAGCCTTCAGCGAGGCGCCGCCCACCAGGGCGCCGTCCACATCCGTCTGGCCGACGATCTCGCCGACGTTCTTGGCGTTGACGCTGCCGCCGTACAGAACGCGGACACCGGACGCGACGTCCGGCGAGGCGAGCTCACCGAGCGTGGCGCGTATCGCGGCGCACACTTCCTGCGCATCCGCGGCACTGGCCACGCGGCCGGTTCCGATGGCCCACACCGGCTCGTACGCGACGACGACCTTGGCGATGTCCTCGGCGGACAGTCCGGCGAGCGAGCCCCGCAACTGCTCGACGTTGTAGGACACGTGCTCGCCGGCCTCACGGACGTCGAGACCCTCACCGATGCAGACGATCGGGGTGATCCCGTTCTTCAGCGCGGCCTTGGTCTTGGCCAGCACGGTGTCGTTGTCCTCGCAGTGCAGGGTCCGGCGCTCCGAGTGCCCGACGACGACGAACGTGCAGCCCAGCTTGGCCAGCATGGAGCCGCTGATCTCGCCGGTGTACGCACCCGAATCGTGGGCCGACACGTCCTGCGCACCGTAGGTGAGCAGGAGCTTGTCGCCCTCGACGAGGGTCTGCACGCTGCGGATGTCGGTGAACGGCGGGATCACCGTCACGTCGACCTTGTCGAAGTACTTCGCCGGGAGCGAGAAGGCGATCTTCTGAACCAGCGCGATGGCCTCGAGATGGTTCAGATTCATCTTCCAGTTGCCGGCGATCATCGGCTTCCGTGCCATGTCTCAGGCCTCCAGAACTGCGATGCCGGGGAGTTCCTTGCCCTCGAGGTACTCGAGGGAGGCGCCGCCACCGGTGGAGATGTGCGAGAACCCGTCCTCGGGCAGACCGAGCTGGCGCACCGCCGCGGCGGAGTCACCGCCACCGACGACGCTGTACGCGCCCTTCCCGGTGGCCTCGATGATCGCCTCGGCGACACCCTTGGTGCCCGCGGCGAACTTCGCGAACTCGAACACACCCATCGGGCCGTTCCAGAACACGGTCTTCGCGCTGGTCAGGATCGCCGCGAACCGGCGAACCGACTGCGGTCCGATGTCGAGACCCATCCAGCCGTCCGGGATCTCGAGCACGGAAACGATCTTCGACTCGGCGTCGGCCGAGAACGAATCGGCGATGACCACGTCCTGCGGAATGTGGATCACGTCGGCGTACTGCTCGAGCAGCGCCTTGCACGTGTCGATCATCGACTCCTCGCACAGCGAGTTGCCGACCGACACGCCCTGCGCCGCCAGGAACGTGTAGTACATGCCGCCACCGATGACGAGGGTGTCGACCTTGGGGGCCAGCGCCTCGATCACCGCGAGCTTGTCCGACACCTTGGACCCACCCAGCACGACCGCGTACGGCCGCTCGGGCTCCTCGGTGAGCTTGCCGAGCACCTTGATCTCGGCTTCGACGAGCCTGCCCGCGTAATGCGGGAGCAGCTTGGCCACCTCGTACACCGACGCCTGCGCGCGGTGCACGACACCGAACCCGTCGGACACGAACGCGCCGTCGTCGCCGACGAGCTCGACCAGGGCCTTGGCGAGCTTCGTCCGCTCGGCCTCGTCCTTGCTGGTCTCCCGCGGATCGAAGCGGATGTTCTCCAGCAGGAGAACGTCGCCGTCCGTGAGCCCCTCGGCACGTGCCAGAGCGTCCTGCCCGACGACGTCGCCGGCGAGCTGGACGTTGCGTCCCAGCACCTCGGCGAGCTTCACCGCGACCGGTGCGAGGGAGTACTGCGGGTCGGGCTCACCCTTGGGGCGACCCAGATGGGCGGTGACGATTACCTTCGCGCCCGCCTCCGCCAACGCCTTCAGCGTCGGCGCGGAAGCGATGATGCGCCCGGGATCGGTGATCCGGTCACCGTCGAGCGGAACGTTGAGGTCGGAGCGCACCAGCACGGCGCGCCCCTCGACCCCAGCGTTCAGCAGGTCGTCGAGAGTCTGAACTGCCACTGTTACCGGACCTTCGCTCAGAGAGACTTGGCGACGAGACCGATGAGGTCGGCCAGACGGTTGGAGTAACCCCACTCGTTGTCGTACCAGGACACGATCTTGGCCTGATCGTCGATGACCTTGGTGAGGCCGGAGTCGAAGATCGAGCTGTGCGGGTCGGTGACGATATCGGACGACACGATCGGAGCGTCCGTGTACTTCAGGATGCCCTTGAGCGGTCCCTCGGCGGCAGCCTTCATCGCGGCGTTGATGTCCTCGACGCTGGCCGACTTCTTCAGGTTCGCGGTGAGGTCGGTGACCGAGCCCGTGGGGATCGGGACGCGCAGCGCGTAGCCGTCCAGCTTGCCGAGCAGCTGCGGGAGGACCAGGCCGATGGCCTTGGCGGCACCGGTGCCCGTGGGGACCACGTTCAGTGCGGCGGCGCGGGCGCGACGCAGGTCGCTGTGCGGGCCGTCCTGCAGGTTCTGGTCCTGGGTGTAGGCGTGGACCGTGGTCATGAGGCCCTTGACGATACCGAACTCGTCGTCGAGCACCTTGGCGATGGGACCGAGGCAGTTGGTGGTGCACGAGGCGTTGGAGATGATGTTCTGGCTGCCGTCGTACTTGTCGTCGTTGACGCCCATCACGATGGTGATGTCCTCGCCCTTGGCCGGGGCGGAGATGATGACCTTCTTGGCGCCGGCCTCGAGGTGGCCCTTCGCCTTGGCTGCGTCGGTGAAGATGCCGGTGGACTCGACGACGACGTCGACGCCCAGGTCACCCCACGGAAGCGCCGCGGGCCCTTCCTTGATGGCGAGGGCCTTGATCTTCTGGTTTCCGACGACGATGGTGTCTTCACCCTCGAGCGAGACGTCGTGCGGGAGACGACCCAGGATGGAGTCGTACTTCAGGAGATGCGCCAGCGTAGCGTTGTCCGTGAGGTCGTTGACCGCCACAATCTCGATGTCGGTGGTTCCGAGCGCCTTCTGCGCGTCCACCGCCCTGAAGAAGTTACGTCCGATACGGCCGAAACCGTTTACGCCTACCCGGACAGTCACAATCTGCTCCTTTGCGCATGATTCTGGTTGTGCAGCTCTGCTCCCGCGCCGCTACGACACCACCGACGGGTGGTCGGCGCGAGGGTTCATCGGTCGATGTGGCTCTAACCCTAGTGCGCGGGCCACGCGCGCGCGCAGTCACCTCCGGCACCCGTTTCCGGGCCGCCCCGACCCGAACGAACGGGACGCTCGTTCGATCTGACGCAACGAGCGTCCCGTTCGTCCGGGAGTGGGGGTGGTGCGAGGGGACCGCCGACGACGGTCAGGCGTCGTCGAGAAGGTCTGCGGTGACGGCCGACTCGGTGTCGGGGATGCCGGTTTCCTTGGCCTTGCGGTCCGCCATCGACAGCAACCGCCGGATGCGGCCGGCGACGGCGTCCTTCGTCATCGGCGGATCGGCGAGCTGGCCGAGTTCCTCGAGGGACGCCTGCCGGTGCTCCACCCGGAGGTGACCGGCCGCCGCCAGATGGTCGGGAACCTCGTCACCCAAGATGTCGAGGGCCCGCTCGACGCGGGCAGCGGCCGCGACGGCCGCCCGCGCGGACCGGCGCAGGTTGGCGTCGTCGAAGTTGGCGAGCCGGTTGGCGGTGGCACGGACCTCCCGGCGCATGCGACGTTCCTCCCACACGAGGCGGGTGTCCTGGGCGCCCATCCGGGTGAGCAGTGCGCCGATGGCCTCGCCGTCGCGGATCACCACCCGGTCGGTGCCACGGACCTCGCGGGCCTTCGCCGAGATGCCCAGCCGGCGCGCCGCCCCGACGAGCGCGAGCGCCGCCTCCGGGCCGGGGCAGCTGACCTCGAGCGCCGACGACCGACCCGGCTCGGTCAGCGAACCGTGCGCCAGGAACGCGCCGCGCCACGCGGCTTCCGCGTCGGCAACGCTGCCACCGACGACCTGCGCGGGAAGCCCGCGCACCGGGCGCCCCCGCAGGTCCAGGAGACCGGTCTGGCGGGCGAGTGCCTCGCCCTCCTTCGCGACCCGCACGATGTAGCGGGACGACTTGCGCAGCCCGCCCGCGCTGAGAACGTGGACGTCGGCGCTGTACGTGAACAGGTCGAAGATCTCGCGGCGCAACCGGCGGGCCGTGGACCCCAGATCCACTTCTGCCTCGACCACGACCCGGCCACCGACGATGTGCAATCCCCCGGCGAACCGCAGCAGCGACGAGACCTCGGCCTTCCGGCAACTCACATGAGTGACGACGAGACGACTGAGTTCGTCTTTGACCTCTGCTGTCATTGCCACGAAGCGCTCTCCCTTTCCTCTGGTGTCCCGGCCACTTCGCTCCCCCGAGACCCCGCATCGGGGTCGCTCCAGAGCTGTTCGAGAACGGACGCAAGTTTTCCTGCATGGTGCGTGTGGGTGCCGTGCTCCGACACGTCGGCGTACACGACGCGTGCCTGGAACTGTCCGGCGGCGCGGGCGAGGTGCTCGCGCTCGCGCCCCGGTGGCACCGAACCCGAATCGACCACGACGAAGTCGACGGTGAGTTCGGGTGCGTGTTGGGACAGTACGTGCAGATGACGCTCGGTGGAGAATCCTGCCGTCTCGCCCGGCTCCGGAGCCAGGTTGAGCACCAGCACCTTCCGCGCGGCAGTGGCGATCAGCGTGTCGAGGAGTTCCGGCACGAGGACGTGCGGGATGACGCTGGAGAACCACGACCCCGGGCCGAGGACGACCATGTCGGCGACGTCGATAGCCCGGACCGCGTCCGGGCATGCGGGCGGATTCGCCGGCAGCAGCCGCACGCGGCGCACCTTGCCGGGCGTGGTCGCGACCGCGACCTGACCGCGGATGCAGCGGCTGACCCGCGGGTCCGCCTCGAGGCCCTGCACGTCGGCCTCGATGTCCAGGGCGATCGGCGACATCGGCAGCACGCGCCCGTTGATCCGCAGCAGCCGCGCGAGTTCGTCCAGCGCGGCGACGGGGTCGCCGAGCACTTCGGTGAGGCCGGCCAGGATGAGATTGCCCACCGAGTGGCCGGCGAGGGCGCCGATTCCGCCGAATCGGTGCTGGATGGTGTCCGTCCAGTCCTGCACCTCGGGGTCGTCCGCGGCGAGTGCGGCGAGCGCCATCCGCAGATCCCCCGGCGGGATGACGCCGAGTTCGGCGCGCAGCCGTCCCGAGGATCCGCCGTCGTCCGCGACGGTGACGACGGCCGTGACGTCACGGCTGAGCCGGCGCGCGGCGCTGAGGGTGGCGAACAGCCCGTGGCCCCCGCCGAGCGCGACGATCGCAGGCGGCTGGTGCACCGGCCTCATTCGCGCCCCAGATCACGATGGACGACACGCACGTTCAGCCCGGAGTCCTGTCCGAGGCGGCTGGCCAAGGCCTCCGACATCGCGACACTCCGGTGTTTCCCTCCGGTGCATCCCACCGCGATGGTCATGTAGCGCTTCCCCTCCCGACGATATCCCGCGATCGTCAGATCCAGCAGGTGGTGATATGTGGCGAGATAGTCCTCGGCACCGTCCTGCGACAACACGTAGTCCCGCACGTCCGCACTCTGCCCGGTGTGCGGACGCAACTCGGGAATCCAGTGCGGGTTGGGCAGGAAGCGGACGTCGCAGACGAGATCGGCGTCCATCGGAAGACCGTACTTGAAACCGAACGACTGGACTGTTACTTGCATGGTCCGGTTCTCGGCGTCGCCGAACGCGTCCTCGATCTTCTGCCGCAACTGGTGGGCGGCGAGGGACGACGTGTCGATCACCAGATCCGCGGCGGCCTTCACCTTCGCGAGCTGATCGCGCTCGGCGGCGATGCCCTCCGACAGGGTGCCCTCGGCGCCTCCCCCGGACAGCGGGTGACTGCGGCGCACCTGCTCGAAACGGCGCACCAGGACCTCGTCCGACGCGTCGAGGTACAGCACCCGCGTGTGCACGGGTTTGCTCTCCAGTTCGGTGAGAACCCAGCCGAGGTCGCCGGTGAACAACCGGCTGCGCACGTCGATGACGACGGCGAGCCGCTCGAGCCGCGAATCGGATTCCAGGCTCAGATCCACCATCCGGGAAATCAGTTCCGGGGGAAGGTTGTCCGCGACGTACCACCCGAGGTCCTCGAGGACCTTCGCCGCCGTCTGCAGACCCGCCCCGGAGAGCCCGGTGACGAGAAGGAAGTCCATCGGCCGGACCGTGGGTGGACGGTCGCTCTGCGCGTGCTGCTCGTTCACTCGACACCTGTCCGTTGCGATGCGCTCTGTGCCGCCGGGCCGTGCTGTGCTACCGGTTCGCGGGGAATGTCCGCGCCGTTCTGTTCTGCCGTGCCCGGCCCGTTCCGATCTGGTTCATCATCCCCCACTCCCGCGACGTCCGCAGACGGTTCCTCCGCCCCGAGAGCGGTGAGTACCGCTTTCGCCGTGGCCGTTCCGATGCCGGGGACCGCGGTGATCTCCTCGACGGAGGCCTGCTTGAGGCGGGCGACGGATCCGAAATGCGTCACCAGGGCCTTGCGCCGGGTCTCGCCGAGCCCGCGGACCGAGTCGAGTGCGGACGCCGTCATCCGGCGGGACCGCTTGCTGCGGTGGAACGTGATCGCGAAACGGTGCGCCTCGTCGCGCACCCGCTGCAGCAGGTACAGCGACTCGCTCGTGCGCGGGAGGATGACCGGGTCCTCCTCCCCCGGCACCCACACCTCCTCGAGCCGCTTGGCCAGCCCGATCACGGCGACGTCGGTGATGCCCAGTTCGTCGAGCACCGCCGACGCCGCGGCCACCTGCGGGGCTCCGCCGTCCACGACGAACAGGTTCGGTGGGTACGCGAACCGCCGCGGCCTGCCGGTCTGCGGATCGATCGCCGCCTCCGGGGCGAGGTCGCCGCCGTCCCCGCCCGACACCTGGTCGGCGTCCGCCCCGGCCGCTTCGGCGCGCAGCACCCCGACGTCGCGGTTGTGCCGGAGGAACCGCCGCCGGGTGACCTCCGCGATGCTGGCGACGTCGTCGGAGCGACCGTCACCGGCGGCCTCCTTGATCGCGTAGTGCCGGTAGTCGGACTTGCGGGGCAGGCCGTCCTCGAAGACGACCAGGGAGGCCACCACGTCGGTGCCCTGCACGTGGCTGATGTCGACGCATTCGATGCGCAGGGGCGCCGAGTCCAGGTCGAGGGCCTCCTGGATGCCCTGCAGGGCCGCCGACCGCGACGTGAAGTCGCCGGCGCGGCGCAGCTTGTGCTGTTGCAGTGCCTCCATCGCGTTGCGCTGCACGGTCTCGGCGAGAGCCTTCTTGTCGCCGCGCTGCGGCACGCGGAGGCGGACCGCGGATCCGCGGAGACCGCTGAGCCACTCCTGCACCTGCTCGGCGTCGGGCGGCAGCACGGGCACCAGGACCTCCCGCGGCACGCCGCTGGTGCCGGCCTCCTGGTCGGTCGCGCCCGACAGCGCCGCCTGCTCACCGTAGAACTGGGTGAGAAACTGCTCGACGAGCAGCGGCAGGTCCGATCCCGCCTCGGAATCGACGCTGGCCCAGTCGATGACGTCACCCGCCTTCTCGACCACCCAACCGCGCTGACCGCGCACGCGGCCACCGCGGACGTGGAACACCTGCACCGCGGCCTCGAGCTCGTCGGTCGCAAACGCGGCGACGTCGGCGTCGGTGCCGTCCCCGAGCACGACGGCCTGCTTCTCGAGCGCGCGCCGCAACGCGCCCACGTCGTCGCGCAACCGCGCCGCCGTTTCGAAGTCGAGTTCTTCCGACGCCTCCTGCATCCGGGCCTCGAGCTGCCGGACCAGCTTGTCGGTGCGTCCCGACAGGAAGTCGCAGAAGTCCTCGACGATCTTGCGGTGTTCGGCCGCGGACACGCGTCCGACGCACGGCGCGGAGCACTTGTCGATGTAGCCGAGCAGGCAGGGCCGGCCGATCTGGTTGTGACGCTTGAACACCCCGGCCGAGCAGGTGCGGGCAGGGAACACCCGCAGCAGCAGGTCGAGGGTTTCGCGGATGGCCCACGCGTGCGAGTAGGGCCCGAAGTAGCGGACACCCTTGCGCCGGGGACCGCGGTAGACGAACAGCCGGGGGTATTCCTCGTTCAGGGTGACCGCGAGAACCGGGTACGTCTTGTCGTCGCGGTAGCGGACGTTGAACCGGGGATCGAATTCCTTGATCCAGTTGTACTCGAGCTGGAGGGCCTCGACCTCGGTGCTCACGACGGTCCACTCGACGCTGCCGGCCGTGGTCACCATCTGGCGGGTGCGCGGGTGCAGCGTCGAGACGTCGGCGAAATAGGAATTCAGCCGTGATCGAAGACTCTTCGCCTTCCCGACATAGATGACCCGGCCGTGCGGATCGCGGAACTTGTACACCCCCGGGTCGACCGGAATCGTTCCGGTCGCGGGGCGATATGTCGAAGGATCGGGCACCCCTCCACGTTAGTCGGCGCCACCGACCAACCCCGCATCCGCGACGTCGCGGAGGGGCGACCCCGGGTTCAGGACGGTGCGTACTCCGACGCGAGTGCGCGGAAGCGGTCGACAGCGTCCACGGCGTATTCGCGATCGTTGGACTGGATGGCCATCACGGCCAGGTATTCGTCGTCGGGCAGCTCGATCCGGGCCCACGCCGCGCCGTCCGGGAAGGACAGCCCCTCGTACAGGTCCCAGTCGACGATGCGCTCCCCGAGGACGTTGCGGACGGCGATGCCGCGGGGCCCGACCCGCAACCTGGGCCGGGTCAGCAGCAGGACCGCCGCCGCGAGGAGGCAGCCGATGCCCGCGAACGCCAGCTGGTCGGCGAGCCGGAAGTACACGCCCGTCGAATCGCCGCGCAGCAGGATTGCGAACGTCACATGCACGACGACGAGAAGGATCGCCACACCGATCGCGTACCGACGCGACTTGCGTGGCGTCGCGACGAGTGTCCACTCGGATTCGGGAGTGGTCATGAATGGATCCGGATCATACGAAGGACTCCTCGGCGCGGCGCAGTCGCGCCAACGTGACAGCGGTGTCGAGCGCGGCCGCGCAGGCCTGACCGCCTTTGTCCTCGACGGAGCCGGGCAGGCCACTGCGGTCGACGGCCTGCTGCTCGGTGTCCGTGGTGAGCACACCGTTCCCGACCGGGGTGCTCTCGTCCAGCGAGACCCGGGTCAGACCGGCCGTCACGGCGTCGCAGACGTATTCGAAGTGCGGAGTCCCGCCGCGGATCACGACACCGAGCGCGACGACGGCGTCGTGCGTGCGGGCCAGGGCCTGCGCCACCACCGGAAGCTCGATGGCACCGGCGACCCGGACCAGTGTGACGTTCTTCACGTTCGCCTCGGCCGCCACCCGCTGCGCGCCGGCGATCAGCGCCTCGGAGATCTCGGCGTGCCAGCTGCCGGCGACGATGGCGAGCCGGAGGTCGCCCGCCTCACCGAGTTGCAGCTCCGGCAGTCCCTCACCACTCACAGCATTTCTCCCGCTTCGAAGTCGTCGAGCCCGATCAGGTCGTGGCCCATGCGGTCGCGCTTCGTGCGCAGGTACGTCAGGTTCTCGGCGTTCGCCCGCAACGGCATCGACACCCGCTCGGTGATCTGCAGTCCGTAACCGTCGAGCCCGACCCGCTTGGCCGGGTTGTTGGTCAGCAGCCGCATCGAGGAAATACCCAGATCCACCAGGATCTGCGCGCCGATGCCGTAGTCGCGGGCGTCGGCGGGCAGGCCGAGCTCGAGGTTCGCGTCGACGGTGTCCGAACCCGCATCCTGCAGCTGGTAGGCCTGCAGCTTGTGCATGAGGCCGATGCCCCGGCCCTCGTGTCCACGCATGTACAGGACCACACCGCGACCCTCCTGCGCGACCATGTCCAGGGCGGCGTCGAGCTGCGGCCCGCAGTCGCAGCGCAGCGAACCGAACACGTCGCCGGTGAGGCATTCGGAGTGCACGCGCACGAGCACGTCGCTGCCGTCGCCGTCCGGGCCGGGCAGGTCGCCGCGAACCAGGGCGACGTGCTCGACGTCGTCGTAGATGCTCCGGTAGCCGACGGCCGTGAACTCGCCGTGCCGGGTCGGGATCCGCGCGGACGCGACCCGCTCCACGTGCTTCTCGTGCTTGCGGCGCCACGCGATGAGGTCGGCGATCGAGATCAGAGCGAGGTTGTGGTCGTCGGCGAAGACCCGCAGCTCGTCGGTCTGGGCCATATGGCCCTCGTCCTTCTGGCTGACGATCTCGCAGATCACACCCGCCGGCCGCAGGTCCGCCATCCGGGCCAGGTCGACGGCCGCCTCGGTGTGACCGGGACGGCGCAGCACGCCGCCCTCCTTGGCGCGCAGCGGCACGACGTGGCCGGGCCGGGTGAAGTCCTGGGCGCCGCTGGACGGGTCGGCCAGCAACCGCATGGTGGCGGCGCGGTCGGACGCGGAGATGCCGGTGCCGATGCCCTCCCGGGCGTCGACGGTCACGGTGTACGCGGTGCCGTGCTTGTCCTGGTTGGTGGCGTACATCGGGGGCAGGCCGAGGCGGTCGCAGTCGGCGCCGTCGAGCGGCACACAGAGATAGCCGGACGTGTATCGAACCATGAAGGCAACCAACTCGGGGGTGGCTTTCTCCGCGGCGAAGATGAGGTCGCCCTCGTTCTCGCGGTCTTCGTCGTCGACGACGACGACTGCCTTGCCTGCGGCGATGTCCGCAACGGCGCGCTCGATACTGTCGAACCTGGTCACGTGCTCGGTCTCCAAAGTCTTGACTTAGGCATCTTCGAATACAAACGGATGCATCCGTGGATGCTCCTCAACAGTACGACTCAGCGGCCGGCCGCTTGCAGCCGCTCCACATACTTCGCGATCACGTCGACCTCGAGGTTGACGGGCGTCCCGACGGACGCCGCCCCGAGGGTGGTCAGTTGCAGCGTGGTCGGGATGAGCGAGATCTCGAAATATTCCTCGCCGCGTTCGCCGCCGAGCGCCGAGACCGTCAGCGACACACCGTCGACCGTGATCGAGCCCTTCTCCACGACGTACCGGGAGATGGCGTCGGGCAACGCGATGCGGACGACCTCCCAGTTCTCGGACGGGCTGCGGCTGATGATGTGCCCGGTGCCGTCCACGTGGCCCTGGACGAGGTGGCCGCCGAGGCGGCTGTTCAGGGCAGCGGCCCGCTCGAGGTTGACGCGGCTGCCCACGTCGATCTTCTGCAAGCTCGACCGGTTCAGCGTCTCCTGCATGACGTCGGCGGTGAAGGAGCCGTCGGCCAGCACCTCGACGACGGTCAGGCACACCCCGTTCACCGCGATCGAATCACCGTGTGACGCGTCGGAAGTCACGACCGGACCACGCACGGTGAACCGTGCGGCGTCGGCCAGTTCCTCCTTGGCGACGACCTCACCCAACTCTTCGACGATCCCGGTGAACACTGTGGCTTCTCCTACGTTTGGGGGCTGTCAGGGTTTTCGGACACTGCTGGAACCAGACTCAACAACAAATCGGGGCCGATTGTTTCGACCGACTCGTGACGGAACCGCAGCGCGCCGTCGATCGTGTGCACACCCGCCTCCGCGACCGCGGGCGTGCCGGCGCCGAGGACCAGCGGGGCGAGGTACGCCTGGATGCGGTCGACGCGGCCCGCGGCGAGAAACGCGCCCGCCAGCCGGGGCCCGCCCTCGAGCAGCACATCGGTGTACTCCGCGAGTGCGGCGAGGACCTCGTCCACGTCGCGCGTGCGGAGCAGCAGGGTGGGCGCGGAGTCGTCGAGGACCCGGGCGTCCGCCGGGATGTCGCCGAGTCCGACGACGACGCGCACCGGCTGGTGAGCGGCGAGCGATCCGTCGGGCATCCGGGCGGTCAGCCGGGGGTTGTCGGCAAGCACCGTCCCGGTGCCGACCACGATCGCGTCGAGTTTCGCCCGGTCGGCGTGGACGCGTTCCCTGGCCTCGGGTCCGGTGATCCACTGGCTGGTGCCGTCGGCGGCGGCGCTGCGCCCGTCCAGGGTGGCCGCGTACTTCCAGGTGACGTGTGGCCGTCCGGTGCGCTGCCGGTGCAGCCAGGCCCGGAGCGGCCCGCGTTCGACGTCCTGGGCCCGCAGCCCGGACGTGACCTCGACCCCCGCCGAGACGAGGGTTTCCGCGCCGCCCGCGGCCTCGGGGTTCGGATCGCCCACCGCATAGTGCACCGCGATCACACCGGCATCGAGGAGCGCTTGCGAACACGGCCCGGTCCGGCCGTGGTGGTTGCACGGTTCCAGCGTGACGACGGCGGTGCCGCCGCGGGCGGCGTCACCCGCCTCCCGCAGTGCGACGACCTCCGCGTGCGGACCGCCGGGAGGCTGCGTCATCCCGACACCGGCGATGCGCCCCGCGGAGTCGAGGACCACCGCGCCGACCGCCGGATTGGGGCTGGTGAATCCGCGCGCCGACTCCGCGGCACCGATGGCGATCTGCATCGCGGCGTCGAGATCCGCAGCCGAATTCTCGTGCCGCACGTGAGAGTTCACGATGTGCCGGAGCGCCGTTACCGCGACAGACTCAGGTGCGGTGACGCCTTGGCAGCGCTGGCGCGCAGGGCACGCACGGCCTCCGCGGGATCGCTCGTGCCGTAGACGGCGGACCCGGCGACGAAGCAGTCGACGCCCGCCTCGGCAGCGGCCTCGACGGTGTCGGCGTTGATGCCACCGTCGATCTCCACGACCAGCCTCAGCTCACCCGAGTCGACGAGCCTGCGGACGGCCTTCGCCTTCGACAGCACCTCGGGGATGAACGACTGACCGCCGAAGCCGGGCTCGACGCTCATGACGAGAAGCGTGTCGAAGTCCTTCAGGATCTCGAGGTACGGCTCGATCGGCGTGCCGGGCTTGACGCTGAGACCGGCCTTGGCGCCGGCGGCGCGGATGTCCCGGGCCACGGACCGCGGGTCGTCGGTCGCCTCCGCGTGGAACGTGACGTTGTGCGCGCCCGCCTCCGCGTAGGGCGGCGCCCAGCGGCCGGGGTCGTCGATCATGAGATGGCAGTCGAGCGGGATGTCCGTCGCCGCGAGCAGGCTCTGCACGACAGGCAGGCCGAGCGTCAGGTTGGGCACGAAATGTGCGTCCATCACGTCGACGTGCAGCCAGTCGGCACCGGCGACCGCGTCCGCCTCCTCGGCGAGACGCGCGAAATCGGCAGACAGAATGGACGGTGCGATCATCGGGGTTGCCACGCGCCGCAGTTTAGTCGTACGCGTGCCGGGGCCGGATCCCGCGGTCCATACTGAGCTCATGCCGACCTGGACGGACGTCGTGGCGATCGGTGCGTCCCTGCCGGAGGTGCAGGAGAGCACGTCGTACCGCACTCCGGCGCTGAAGGTGGCGGGCACGTTGCTCGCCCGGTTGCGGGCCGAGTCGGACGGGGGCCTGGTGGTGATGTGCGACCTCGACGAGAAGGCGGCGCTACTGGCCCAGGGCGCGCCGTTCTACACCACTCCGCACTACGACGGTCACGGTTCGATCCTCGTCGACCTCGAGAGTGTCGACGTCGCGCAGCTGACCGAGCTGCTGCAGGACGCCTGGCGGATCAAGGCACCGGCGAAGCTGCGCAAGCGGTTCGACCAGACCTGGCGAGAATGGCGAGGGCCCGGGCGGCGCCCGCACGCCGGCCCGGACCCTCATCGGATCGGCGTCAGACGCCGAGCTTGAGGCCCGCCCCCGCATCGACCCGGAGCTGCTGACCGGTGACGAACCGGGACTCGTCGGACGAGAGGAACACCACCGCGTGCGAGATGTCCTCGGGCTCGACCCACGGGGTTGGCATCGCCTGCATGAACGGGAACGTGACTTTCGCGTCCTCGGCGGTCGGGTTCTCGAGGTCGGGGCGGAACGTGCGGAACATCGGAGGGCTCTGCAGCATGTCCGTGTTGCAGTTGGTGGGGTGGATCGCGTTGACGCGGATGGACTTCGGGCCCAGGGTGAGCGCGAGCGAGTTGGTGTACGTCCACAGCATCTTCTTCGCGAGCCCGTAGCCGTCACCGCCCGGCCCCTGCAGGGCCTGTTGACCGTTCAGGCCCGTCTGCGGGACCAGCCCGGCCACCGATCCCGTCGCGATGATCGACGCACCGGCGTCCAGGTGCGGAAGGGCCGAGTGAATCGTGTTGATCACTCCGACGAAGTCGACGTCGAACGCATCGACGAATCCCTCGACGGGCACGTCGTTCCCGAGGGGCGCGATCCCCGCATTGGCGACCACGACGTCAAGCCGTCCCAGCGTCGCGACCGCGGCGTCGAGTTCGCGTTGCAGTGCCGCGCGGTCACGCACGTCCACCTTGGCGGTGACGACCCGGCGCCCCGCCTTCTCGACGAGCCGTCCCGTCTCCTCGAGGTCGGCCTCGGTCGCCAGCGGGTACTCGTTCGATGCTCTGTCCTCGCAGAGGTCGAAGGCGATGATGTCGGCGCCCTCGTCGGCGAGATGCACTGCATGACTACGACCCTGACCCCGCGCCGCTCCCGTGATCAGAACGACCTTCCCCGCTACCCGATTCATCTGAAGTCCTCCACTCGCTTCGTGACGTACGTCTCTGTCGCGAGAAGAATTAGAACACGTTTCACACAAAAGTGAAACAGGTTCTACCAATAGTCGGGCAGATGTCCAGGTAGCGGGGAGCGACCGCCCTACGGCTTGCGCAACGCGGCCATGAACATCGCGTCCGTGCCGTGCCGGTGCGGCCAGAGCTGGACGCCCGGACCGTCACCCAGCTCCGGCACACCGGGTACGAGTTCACGCGTGTCCAGCGCCGTGAGCCCGTAGCGGCGCACCGCGTCCGCGACCACGGCCACCGTCTCGGACAGATGTGGCGAACACGTCGCGTAGAGGATCACGCCACCCGGACGAACCAGCCGAGCGGCCGACGCCAGGAGTTCCCGCTGCAGCTTCGCCAGACCCGCCACATCCGACGGCTGGCGGCGCCACCGGGCCTCCGGACGTCGGCGCAGCGCACCCAGTCCGGTGCACGGCGCGTCGACCAGGATCCGGTCGTACCCGCCCTCCAACCCGGGATCCCGCCCGTCGGCGACGTGCACGTCGACCGGCAGTTCCTTCGTCGTCTTGCGGATCAGGTCCGCACGGTGCGCCACCGGCTCCACGGCGTCGAGGCGTCCGCCCTCGATTCCGGCGAGGGCGCCGAGCAGGGCAGCCTTGCCGCCCGGGCCCGCGCAGAGGTCGAGCCAACGGCCCGCGTCCGGGCCGTCCAGCGGCGCCAGCGACAGCGCCCGGGCGACGAGCTGACTGCCCTCGTCCTGTACTCCGGCGAGCCCCTCGCGGACGGCGTCGAGCAGCCCCGGGTCGCCGCCGTCCAGATAGACCGCGTACGGCGAGTACCGCCCCACCTCGCCGCCGGTGGCGAGCGCGAGTTCCTCCGACGAGATCTCTCCGGGGCGGGCGACGAGATGCACCGCCGGCCGGGCGTCGTCGGCCACGAGGACATCCTCGAGTTCCCCGGCGTCGGCACCGAGCGCGTCGGCGAACACCTGGGCGATCCACACGGGATGCGCGTGCGCGAACGCCAGCCGCCCCACCGGATCGGCCGGGGCGAGGCGCTCCACCCATTCCGTCTCGGACCGCTCCGACACCCGGCGTAGCACGGCGTTGACGAAGCCCGCCTTCCCTGGACCGGCCTCCGCGCGCACGAGATCGACGGAGGTGGCGACGGCGGCGTGCGGGGCGACGCGGGTGCGGAGTAGCTGGTAGGCGCCCAGCTGGAGGACGTCGAGGAGCGGTCCGTCGATCTCGGCGATCGGCCTGCCGGCGCAGTCGGCGATCACGGCGTCGAGGAGCCCACGGGCGCGGGCGGCGCCGTACGCCAGTTCCGTGGCGAGGGCGGCGTCACGTCCGTCCAGGCGCCGCTCACGCAGCAGTCCGGGTAGCACAAGGTTGGCGTAGGCGTCGCGCTCCCGGACGGCACGCAGCACGTCCCTCGCGGCCAGCCTCGGCTGATCGAGACCGGACTGCGATGCGTCGGGGCGGCGCGCCTGGCGGGGACGGTTGTTGCGGGCCCCCGAGCCGGACTGGCCGCGACGTGCGGGCCTTCTCGATTCGCTCACTGTGCCCGTACCTCCGCGTCGAGTCGTGCGCCTCGCGCCCAGTCCAGGGCGGCCATCTGTTTCTTGCCCTGCGGCTGGATGCGGTCGAGCCGCACCGCCACCGTGGACGTGCCGATCAGGAATCCGGATCTGGTCACGGAGATCTCCCCCGGCTCCAGTCGCTCCTCCGTCGGAGTGACGGGGCCGACCTTGACGCGCAGATCGCCGATCGTGGTCCAGGCGCCGGGCGCGGGGGTCACCGATCGGACGTGCCGGTCCACCACGGCAGCTGTTCTGTCCCAACGGATCCGGGCCGCCTCGACGGTCACCTTGGGCGCGTGCGACACCCCGTCGGCCGACTGCGGGACCGCGCTGATCGCGCCGTCCTCGATCCCGTCGAGAACCGACTCCAGGAGGACCGCACCGCTGTCGGCGAGGCGGCCCAGGAGATCCCCGGCGGTGTCGGTGTCGCGGATCCTCTCGGTGACCACCCCGTAGACCGGCCCGGTGTCCATCCCCGCCTCGAGCCGGAACGCGCTCGCACCGGTCATGTCGTCACCCGCACCGATCGCGGCCTGCACCGGAGCGGCCCCGCGCCACGCCGGCAACAGCGAGAAGTGCAGGTTCACCCAGCCGTGCGCCGGGATGTCGAGGACCTTTTGCGGCAGCAGCGCCCCGTAGGCGACGACGGGCGCGCAGTCGGGGGCGAGGTCGGCGAGACGTGCGAGGAATTCCGGTTCCGAGGGCCGCTCGGGAGTCAGCACCTCGATGCCGTTCGAGTCGGCGAGTTCACCGATCGGTGAACGGACCACCTTCCGTCCGCGGCCCGCGACTGCGTCCGGGCGGGTGATCACCGCCACGACGTCGTGGCGCGGCGAACGGATCAAGCGTTCGAGCGAGGGAACGGCGGGCTCGGGGGTTCCGGCGAAGACTATGCGCACGTCGGCGACCCACACAACGGACGGTGGACCGCTGCGCGGGCCGAAACGATACTCACGAAGAAAGCTCCCCTTTGATCGACGATGTGCCGACCAGTCTAGGGAGTCGGACCCGGGCCGTAACACTCGGCGAACTGTCGTCGCCGCCCTGCAGGGCGTGAGCGATTCCGACGCCGAACACCTCGCGGCCGCACTCGACATCAAGACCGTGAAGAACCTCGGCACCAACAAGTACTTCCTCTGGGCGCAGGCCGTCGCGACACTGGCGGAGTAGCACACACACACAGAAGCGGGGAGCCGTGCAGCGCACGGCTCCCCGCTTCGTTGTGGGTCTATCTGTTGCTGTCGAGAATTACCTGCGGAATACCCGCGCCGACCGGGACGAACTCGCAGCGAGCCAGCGGAGTCGCGTTCGGGTCGAGTGCCGCACGGACGAGGTCGAGCGCGAACGGATCGTAGGGCGCCTGGAAATGTCCGGTGCCGTCCTGGGGGCATCGATCCTGAATCAGGATGTTGTCGGCCCCGGCGCCGCGGAGCGCCATGTTCGTGTACGGCTGGATCATTTCGTCGTACCGGGACCCGATGGTCGTGTACGCGACGCCGGGCACGGTGTCACCGCCCGCGTTGAGGGCGTTCATGAACGGCGAGCCCTGCATCTGCTGGCTGACGGCCACCGACGTCACCGTGCGGGCGAAGTCAGGTCCGCCGGGAAGTGCCTGCACGATCGGAACGAGGCCGTACATCACTCCCCCGTAGCTGGGCGACGCCAGTCCGACCCAGTCGTCGACGAACGGGGCGCCGCCGAGCTTGTTGACGTAGTACCGCGTGACGTTGGCACCCTGCGAGTATCCGACGGTGTCGACCTTGTCGGCGCCGGTCGCGTCGCGGACCCGGTCGACGAACCGGCCGAACTCCTCCGCGCTCGCGACGATGTCCTCGGTGCCGTAGGAATCGGCACCCGGCGCTCCGCCGTAGTTGAGCGCGAACACGCAGTAGCCGTCCGCGGCGAGCATGGGCGACAGGGCGGCCCAGTCCGCGTAGGCGCTTGCGTCGGTGCCGTGCGCGAGCACCACCGGCTCCGGGTGGTCCGGGGACGGTGTGCAGGAGAAGTCGTTCGATCCCGCGGGTGCACTGTCCGGGTGCTCGTGCGCATACGCGGCGGCGGCACTACGGCCGTTCTGAGGAAGCCCGGCCGTGGTGGGCACGACGGGCTGGGGCGGTGAGGCGTCGTCCGCGTGGGCGGTGGACACTGCGCCGGACATCAGCAGGACGACACCCGTGACGACCGCACCGGCACCCCGAAACCTCATGATCCCTCCCGACTTCGCCGTGACATTTCTGTGAACCTTCCCAGAATGTGCACGCGCTGTCGCGTCGAGTCGGCGGGCCCGCGGTGAGCCGTGGCGCCCTACGAGTCGGTGTCATCCTTGCCGGCTTCGCTCTGATCATCTTCGGCGAGAAGGCGATACATCGCGCGCCGCGCGTCAATGAGGATCTCGCCGGCACGCCGGACCTGGTCGTCGTCACCGACCGCGGCGACCTGACCCGCGGCACCCATCAGCAACCCGATCAGACCCCGCAGGTCCTCGGCGGGCCGGCCGACACTCTCCCGCACGTCGTCCCACGGGGTGCCGAGTTCGGTCTTGTTCGCTTCGACGAAGGCCTTGCCCTCGTCCGTCAGGCGTGCGGTCTTGCGGCCCGCCACCTTTTCGATGAGCACCAGACCCTCGTCCTCGAGCTGTGACAGCGCGGGGTAGATCGAACCGGGACTGGGCTTCCACACCCCGTCGCTGCGTTCGACGATCTGCTGAATCAGCTCGTAGCCGTGCATCGGCTCCTCGGTGAGCAGCAGCAGGATCGCGGAGCGGACATCGCCGCGCCGTCCCCTGCCACCCCGTCCGCGTCCGCGCCCGAAGTGCATTCCCGGACCGAAGGCGGGATCGCCCTCGGGGCCGAAGCGGCCTCGCCGGTGTCCGTGACGGTGGGGCCCCTCGGGCCGTCCCGTCCGTTCGCGTGTGAATCGGTCCCGTCGGGGACCCCTGTGTTCGAAATGGAAGTCTTCCATCATCAGCCTCCTTCTGTATCGCTGATGCATCAACGATATATCGTCAATTAGAACTCGACAAGGCCCCCTTCTGTGACGGTCGTCAAGTCGGCCCCGTACCCGAAGGGCGCTGTGGCCGGAGGCGTTCGCGCTCAGCCGGCGGCCGCGCCGAACCACCTGGGCAGTTGGCCGACCAGATCCTGCTGGTCTCCCCCGACCCATGCCACGTAGCCGTCCGGCCGCAGCAGCACCGCGGGCACGTCCAGTTCCTCGCTGACGTCGACGACGTGGTCGACCCGGTCTGCCCAGCCCGCCACCGAAAGCCGGCCGGTCTGGTCGAGCAGCAAGCCGCGGCCACCATGCATCAGCTCGTAGAGGCGCCCCCGCTTCAGCCCGATGTCGCGCAGCCGTCGGCCGAGCAGTTCGTGCCCCTCACCGAAGTCGTAGCGGACACCGATCGCGGTGACTTTCTCGGTCAGGTACCGGTTCACCTCCTCGACGTCCATTAGTTCCGACAGCAGCCGGCGCACCGCCTGGGGACCCGGCTCGGTGGACAGCAGCTCGGACTGCACGCGGGTGTTGTTCAGCACGTCGGCGGCTACCGGGTGCCGTTCGGTGTGGTAGCTGTCCAGCAGCCCCTCCGGTGCCCAGCCGTTGACCTCGGCGGCCAGTTTCCAGCCCAGATTGAACGCGTCCTGGACGCCGAGGTTGAGGCCCTGCCCGCCCAGCGGTGGGTGGACGTGCGCCGCGTCGCCGGCCAGCAACACCCGGCCGACCCGGTAACGCTCGGCCAGCCGTGTAGCGTCGCCGAAGCGGGACAGCCACCGCGGTGAGTGCACGCCGAAGTCGGTGCCGGCGAACACCCGCAGCTGTTGCTTGAACTCCTCGAGGGTCGGCGGGACCGACCGGTCCTCGGCCACCCCCTCGGCGGGCACGACGACGCGGTACACCCCGTCCCCGGAGGGCCCGGCGCCGAACCCCTTGTGGGTTTTGCGGACCTCGGCCACCACGGCGGCCAGCGTCTCCGGTGGCGCGGCCACCTCCATCTCGCCCAGGAGCGACTCGACCCGGGTCGGCTCGCCGGGGAAGCCGACGCCCAGCAGCTTGCGCACCGTGCTGCGGCCGCCGTCGCAACCGACGAGGTAGCGCGCGCGCAGCTGTGTGCCGTCGGTCGGCAGGGCGGTCACCCCGTCCTCATTCTGGCTCAGCCCGACCAGTTCGCAGCCACGCCGGATCTCGACGCCGAGTTCGGTGGCGTGCTCGATCAGCAGGCGCTCGGTGACGGGCTGCGGGATGCCGAGGATGTACGGATGTGCGGTGTCCAGCCGGTCGGGCCGCGGCTTGCTGATACCGGCGAAGAAGCCGCCGACGGGGTACTGCTTGCCGAGCGCGAGGAATCGCTCCAGCAGACCGCGCTGGTCCATAACCTCGACGCTGCGCACGTGCAGGCCCAGCGACCGGACATGCCTGGTCGGCTCGGCCTCCTTCTCCAGCACGAGCACCTGCACGCCGTGCAGCCGCAACTCGCAGGCCAGCATCAGGCCGGTCGGTCCGCCGCCGGCAACGATCACGTCAATCATGAAGACCCCCACATACGCCGCGAACCGATTTCCGCAGGTTCTGGCTTCGGTGGGAGATTCTGCGGCACGACCGGGGTCTTGCCGCAAGGCCCCCGGTGCGTTATATGGTGAAAGTGGCAGGGAGTGTATTACCTCCTTGCCATTCCTTTTGTGTCCCCCCGGGGGACTTTGTGTCCCCCCCGGGGGGCGGAACTAGCCGATCCGAATGGGGTCGATCTGGACCCGGGCAGGCTGCGAGTCCTTACGCGCGCTGCGCACCGACTGCGCCTCTCCCAGCGCTTTGGCCAGCGGCTTTCCCTCGCTACGGGGCACCCGGATCAGCATCCGCTCCACGTCCGCCGGCTCCGGCGCGTCGCCGGTGAACGGCAGCCGCTCCCCCGCCGGCAACTCGACCGGGCCCAGCAATTCCGCATTCGCCGGCAGATCGGCGAGCTCCAGGAGGTCGGCGATCGCCTTCGCGCTGCCGTCGATCGCCGCGAGGTGGATGGCGGGCGGAAATCCGACCTCCGCCCGCTCCTCGTACTGCGCACGGGCGTGACCGACCGGATCCCAGCGAACCAACGCCTGCACGGTCGGAATCCCCGAATCGGCGACCACGACCACCTGACCGCCCTCGGCGAACGGGCGTACGAGTGACGACGCCGTCATCCACCGCCGCAGCGTCTCCTCGGCGGCGCGCAGATCGGGACGGCCCAGCAGCGCCCAGCCGTCGAGCAGCAACGCCGCGCCGTAGCCGCCCGGCATCACCGGTTCGGCCCCGACCGTCGACACCACGAGGGTGGGTCCCTCCTTCACCTCGTCGACGACGTCCGTGCCCCCCGACATCCGGACGGCGACCCCGGGAAACGCGCGTCCCAGTTCCTCGGCGGTCCGTCCGGCACCGACCACGACGGCCCGCAGCGCCTTCGCTCCGCACGCGTGGCAGCGGTGTGCGGCGTCGGCGACGCCACACCACCGGCACGCGGGGGTCCCCGCCCCGTCCGGGCCGGCCGCGGACGGCAGCGCGAGAGGTCCGTTGCATCGTCGGCATCGCGCGGGCGCCCGGCACTTGCCGCACGCGAGGCTGGGCACGTAGCCGCGCCGGGGCACCTGGACCAGCACTCCGCGGCCGGCGCCGAGCGCCTCCCGGGCAGCCGCGAACGCGATCGCGGGCAGCCGGGCGGCGCGTGCGCCGGGATCGCGGGCCAGGGCGTGGTCGCTGTCCGCGAGTGCGGTGATCTTCGGGGTGGCCGCCCGCACCGAGTCCCGGGAGGCCACGAGGTCGTGCGCCCACCCCGAGTCGACCAGCGCCTGTGCCTCCGCGGTACGCGCGTGTCCGGCCAGTACCACCGCGCAGCCACTGGCGTACGCGCGGAGCAGCGCCACCTCGCGGGCGTGCGGATACGGTGCGCGCGGCTCGGAATGGTTGTCGTCCCCGTCGTCCCAGACCACGATCAGCCCGGTGCGCGGCGTCGGCGCGAACACCGAACTCCGGGTCCCGACGACGACCTTTGCCGTTCCGCGCAGCGCCGCCAGCCAGCGCCGGTAGCGCAGGGCCGGACCGAGACCGGCGGCGAGTCCGACGACCGCGTCCTTGCCCAGCAGCTTCTCCACCGCCGCGACCACGCGGTCGAGATCGCGCTGATCGGGCACGACGACGACGGTGCTCGCCCCGGTGGCGGCCACGAGCCCCGACAGTTCCGCGAGACGCGCCGGCCAGTCCTCGCCGGGGAGCGCCTGCCAGACCGCACGCGGGGCACGCTCCGCCGACAGTGCGGTCAGGAAAGCGCCGCCGTGGACGTACCGGTCCCACGCGCCGGTGTCGATCGCGATGTCCGGCACCTCGGAGGGTTCGGACGCGGCCTCGGACTCCGCGCGGGCGTGTCTCGGCGGGATCGCGAGTCGCAGGACGTCCGCGCGGGTCCCCGCGTATCGGCCGGCGACGAGGTCGACCACCCGGGTGATCTCCTCGGTCAGGACCCGCTCGGGCGAGATCACCCGTTCGAGCCAGCCGAAACGGCCCTGATGGTCGCTGGTCGCGTTCCGGGAGACGACGAACCCGTCGACGAGACGTCCGGCGAACCGGATGCGCACCCGGACCCCGGGCTGCGCCTGCTCGTCGAGGTCCTTCGGAACGAGATAGTCGAATTCGCGGTCGAGGTGGGCAAGCGGAAGCAGCGGCAGCACCCGGGCAACCGGATCTACTTCTGCCGCAACCTTTTCCGCGCTCACTCCGCGGCCCCTACCGCAGCGGCGCCCGCCGCGCCGTGACTACCGATCAGAGGCCTGCGGCTGCCCGCAGCTTCTCCGCCCGGTCGATGCTCTCCCACGGGAGGTCGATGTCGGTGCGACCGAAGTGACCGTAGGCCGCGGTCTGCGCGTAGATCGGACGCAGCAGGTCGAGATCGCGGATGATGGCGCCGGGTCGCAGGTCGAACGTTTCGGTGATGGCCTGCTGGATCCGCGCCGGATCCGTCTTCTCGGTACCGAACGTCTCGACGAACAGACCCACCGGCGCCGCCTTGCCGATCGCGTACGCCACCTGGACCTCGATCCGGTCCGCGAGGCCTGCCGCGACCGCGTTCTTGGCCACCCAGCGCATGGCGTAGGCCGCCGACCGGTCGACCTTCGAGGGGTCCTTGCCGGAGAACGCGCCGCCGCCGTGGCGGGCCATGCCGCCGTAGGTGTCGACGATGATCTTGCGACCGGTCAGGCCGGCGTCACCCATCGGGCCGCCGAGCACGAACTTGCCCGTCGGGTTGACGAGCAGGCGGATGTCCGAGACGTCGAGTTCGGGCATGTCGATTTCGGCGAGAACCGATCCGAGAACCTTTTCCCGCAGATCCGGGGTCAGCAGGTTGTCGAGGTCGATGTCCGCGGCGTGCTGCGTCGAGATGACCACGGTGTCGAGGCGAACAGCCTTGTCGCCGTCGTATTCGATGGTGACCTGGGTCTTGCCGTCCGGGCGCAGGTACGGCAGGACACCGGACTTGCGGACCTCGGTGAGACGACGCGACAGGCGGTGCGCCAGCGCGATCGGCAGCGGCATCAGTTCCGGGGTGTCGGTGGTGGCGAACCCGAACATCAGTCCCTGGTCGCCTGCGCCCTGACGGTCGATTTCGTCGTCGCTCAGTTCGCCGGTGCGGACCTCGTGCGAGTGGTCGACGCCCTGGGCGATCTCCGGGGACTGTGCGCCGATCGCGACGTTGACGCCGCAGGAGTTGCCGTCGAAGCCCTTGGCCGAGGAGTCGTACCCGATCTCGAGCACGGTGTCGCGCACGATCTTGGGGATGTCGGCGTAGGCGGTGGTCGTGACCTCGCCGGCGACGTGGACCTGTCCGGTGGTCACGAGTGTCTCGACGGCGACGCGGGCGCGCGGGTCGTCGGTGAGGAGCGCGTCGAGGATGGAGTCGCTGATCGCATCACAAATCTTGTCCGGGTGCCCCTCGGTCACAGACTCACTGGTGAATAGCCGACTACCGGACTGGCTCACAGAATTCCCTCTCGACAGTTGTCCTGAACAGCACTTGAAAACAGCTTAGCTGCGTAATACCGCGAACGACCCTAGCGCCACCCCGGCGGGAGTGACACCTTTCGAATCACCGAAACTCTGCCGGATTTTCCGTCAGAGCGTCCGGAACAGCTGGTCGACGGCGTCGAGCACCCGGCTCGCCATCAACGCCTTCGATCCGTGCTCGAGCGCGGACTCGGAACCGTCGGCTCCGAGCAGCCACCCGTCGTTGTGGTCGACCTCGAACGCCTTGCCCTCGCCGACCGCGTTGACGACGAGGAGGTCGCAGCCCTTACGCGCGAGCTTGGCCCGCGCGTACGTGAGGACGTCGCCGTCGGCGTCGCCCGTCTCGGCCGCGAATCCGACGATCACGGTCTTCGACGGGATCTCGCCGTCCCGCCGGGACTGCACCAGGCCGGCGAGGATGTCCTCGTTCTTGGTGAGTGCGATCGAGTCGGGCTCGCCCGCACCCTTCTTGATCTTGCTCGCCACCGTCGTCGACGGCCGGAAATCGGCCACTGCCGCGGCCATGATCACGGCGTCGAATCCGGGCGCGTGCTTGGCGACCGCCACCCGCATGTCTTCCGCCGTGCGGACGTGCACCACGTCGACGGCGGCCGGGTCGGCGAGGCCGGCGGTGTAGCCGGAGACGAGGGTGACCTCGGCCCCGCGCTGCACGGCGAGCCGGGCGATCGCGTAGCCTTGCTTGCCCGAACTGCGGTTACCGAGGAACCGCACCGGGTCGAGCGGTTCACGGGTGCCGCCCGCGGACACGAGGACCCGCCGGCCCTCGAGATCACGGGGCAGCGCGTCGGGACGCTCGACCAGCAACGACGCCAACCCGACGATCTCGTCGGGTTCCGGCAGCCGGCCTGCGCCGGTGTCCTTGCCCGTGAGGCGGCCGGATGCGGGTTCGATGACGGTCACGCCGCGTGCGCGGAGCGTGGTGACGTTCGCGACGGTGGCCGGGTGCTCCCACATCTCCGTGTGCATCGCGGGAGCGAACACCACGGGACATCGCGCGGTGAGCAGCGTCGCGGTGAGGAGGTCGTCGGCGCGTCCCGCCACAGCGCGCGCCATGAGGTCGGCGGTGGCGGGCGCGATGACGACGAGATCCGCTTCCTGCCCGAGACGAACATGCGGAACCTGCGGAACGTCGGTGAACACACCCGTGTGCACGGGGTTGCCCGACAGCGCCTCGAACGTCGCCTTGCCGACGAACTCGAGCGCGGACTCCGTCGGGATGACCCGCACATGATGCCCGGCCTCCGTGAAGGCCCGAATGACCGCACAGCTCTTGTACGCGGCGATGCCGCCGCCGACACCGACCACGATCCGCTTGCGCGTTGCCCCCGCGGGAACCGGTTCCGGTGAATCCGTCACGTGCCCGGAGACCGGGCCCGCTGCCTGTTCAGGCACGGCAGATCCTCCGCTCACTCGCCTTCGGTGTGCTCGAGAAGATCGGAGTGGATCTCACGCAGCGCGATGGACAGCGGCTTCTCCTGCAGGCCCGGCTCCACGAGGGGGCCGACGTACTCGAGGATGCCGTCACCGAGCTGGTTGTAGTAATCGTTGATCTGACGCGCCCGCTTGGCCGCGTAGATCACCAGCGCGTACTTCGACGACGTGCGAGCGAGAAGCTCGTCGATCGGAGGATTGGTGATGCCGAGCGGGGTGTCGTAAGCCGGCAGGGCGCCGTGGCTGGGTGTTGCGGACGCTACTGCGGGGGTGCTGCTCACTCGGTATCTCCTGAAATAGTTCTGGCTAGTTGATGTGAGATCTAGTGGGTCGACTCGGACTGTTCCGGTCGTCCAACCAACAAGGATACCAACTCGTCGCACGATCGGCTGACATCCTCGTTCACGATGACCGCGTCGAACTCGTCCTGCGCCTCCAGCTCGACTCTCGCGGTCGCGAGACGCCGCTCCACGACCTCGGCGGATTCGGTGCCCCGGCCGGTCAATCTCTCGACCAGCACGTCCCAGCTCGGGGGCGCCATGAAGACGAGCAGAGCCTCCGGCATCGCGGCGCGGACGGCCCGCGCCCCGGCGAGATCGACCTCGACGAGCACCGGTTTGCCCTGTTCGATCGCCCGGCGGACGGGTGCGGCCGGGGTTCCCGACAGCTGGAGTCCGCCGTGGATCTCGGCCCATTCGAGCAGCTCACCGGATTCGATCATCCGCTGGAACTCGTCACGAGAGGTGAACCGGTAGTCCTTGCCGTCCACCTCGCCCGGGCGTGGGTCGCGCGTCGTCGCGGACACGCTGAAGACGAGCTCCGGCATCCGTTCACGCAGGAGTCGCACCACGCTGGACTTACCGACGGCCGAGGGGCCGGCCAGTACTACCAGCCGACCCCTCCGCACTGCGGTCTTGCTCTCTGACACTTGTGCGTCAGCTACCACTGTCGTGCTCAGGCCTCGAAGTCGAACCTGGCGAGCAGGGCCTTCCGCTGCCGATCGCCGAGGCCACGGAGGCGACGGGTCGGAGCGATCTCCAGCTCGGTCATGATCTCCTGCGCCTTGACCTTGCCCACCTTGGGCAGCGCCTCGAGCAGTGCCGACACCTTCATCTTGCCCAGGATCTCGTCGTCCTCGGCGTCCTTGAGAACCTGCTTGAGGTCGGTGCCACCACGCTTCAGGCGCTCCTTGAGCTCAGCCCTGGCCTTGCGGGCAGCAGCTGCCTTCTCCAAAGCAGCAGCGCGCTGCTCATCAGTCAACTGGGGAAGGGCCACGGTTCCTCCGTCTCGTCGTTGGCAAATAGTCCAAACCACTGGATAACCAGCAGCGATAGCGACCGTACTCACGCCCGGCGCCGATTGCGAACCCACCCCCCGAGGTCAGAGCCGGATTCGGGTGGGCTATGAGAGTGCGGACTCGATCTCGTCGCGGACCGTGACGGCCGCCTCACGCAGTGCCGTCACCGACGGTCCGGCACCGAGAACACCACGAGAGCTGTTCGGTAACAACAGTTTTCGAGAATCGGGAAAAATGTCGGCGAGATCACCGGGAGTCGCCCCCTGGGCGCCGAGACCGGGCGCGAGAATCGGTCCGGAAAAATTCGACAAATCCAGGCCGTGTCCGCGTGTCGCGCCCACCACCAGACCCACCAGACCGGGTTGCGCGTCGTTGTGCCGGACCGCCGCGTCCACCACGGACTGGGCCACGGACACTCCCCCGGCGGTCTCCGCCGCCTGCAGGTCGCCGCCCTCCGGGTTGGACGTCCGGGCCAGCACGAAGAGCCCGCGGCCCTGCTCCGCCGCCAGCGACAGCGCCGGGTCCAGCGCACCGAACCCCAGATACGGCGACACCGTCACGGCATCGGACGACAGAGCCGACTCCGCACCCAGCCAGGACTGCGCGTACGCCGCCATCGTCGACCCGATGTCCCCGCGCTTGGCATCGGCGACGACGAGCGTCCCTGCCTCTCTGAGGACCGAAATGGTGCGTTCGAGCACCGCGTACCCGGCGGAGCCGTACGCTTCGAAGAACGCCACCTGAGGCTTCACGACGGCCACCTCACCGACGAAGGCCTCCACGCAGATCTCCGCGAACGTCTCCAGCCCCTCGGCGGAGACGGGCAATCCCCACGCCTCGAGCAGTCCCGGATGCGGATCGATCCCGACGCACAACCGCCCCCGGTGCTCGACCGCCGACATCAGCCGATGCACCCAGGAGTGGTGGTGATGGTGTCCGCTCACGACGACGCGGACCCGGTCGCGGGAGCCACGACCACGGCGGGCGACCGCAGCCGCTCGTGCAGCGCCTGGAGCGACTGGACACCGATGTCGCCGCGGATCGCGGCCTCGATGCCCTGCACCGCGGCGGACGCGCCCTGCACGGTGGTGACGCACGGGATGTTCATGGCGACGGCCGCGCTGCGGATCTCGTAACCGTCGACGCGCGGCCCGGAGTTGCCGTACGGCGTGTTGATCACCATGTCGACCTCGCCGTCGCGGATCATCTCGACGATGGTGCGCTCACCCGCCTCCAGCTTCTCACCGGAGTGCTTGTGCACCTCCTGGCATGTGATCCCGTTCCGGCGGAGAACCGCCGCGGTGCCCTCGGTGGCCAGGATCCGGAAGCCCAGGTCGGCGAGACGCTTGACCGGGAAGATCAGCGACCGCTTGTCCTTGTTGGCGACGGAGACGAACACCGAACCCGACGTGGGCAGCGAGCCGTACGCGGCCGTCTGGCTCTTCGCGAACGCGGTGCCGAAGTCGGCGTCGATGCCCATGACCTCGCCGGTCGACTTCATCTCCGGGCTCAGCAGGGTGTCCACCCCGGTGCCGTCGGCGCGCCGGAACCGGTTGAACGGCAGCACGGCCTCCTTCACGGCGACGGGGGCGTCCGCCGGGGTCGAACCGCCGTCGCCGGTGGCCGGGAGCACACCGCTCGCACGCAGATCGACGATGGACTCGCCCAGCATGACGCGGGCGCAGGCCTTGGCGAGCTGCACCGCCGTCGCCTTCGACACGAACGGCACGGTGCGGCTGGCGCGGGGGTTCGCCTCCAGGACGTACAGGATGTCGTCCTTCAGGGCGTACTGGACGTTGAGCAGGCCCTTGACGCCGATGCCCTTGGCGAGCGCCTCCGTGGAGCGGCGGACGTTCTCCAGGTCGGCGCGGCCGAGGGTGATCGGCGGCAGCGCACAGGCCGAGTCGCCCGAGTGGATGCCGGCCTCCTCGATGTGCTCCATCACGCCGCCGAGGTACACCTCGGAGCCGTCGCAGAGTGCGTCGACGTCGATCTCGATGGCGTCTTCCAGGAACCGGTCGACCAGGACGGGCCGGTCGTCGGAGATCTCGGTGGCGCGGGAGATGTAGCTCTCCAGCGACGCCTCGTCGTAGACGATTTCCATGCCGCGGCCACCGAGGACGTACGACGGGCGCACCAGCACCGGGTACCCGATGCCTGCCGCGATCTCGCGGGCCCCGGCGAACGTGGTGGCGGTGCCGAACTTGGGAGCGGGCAGACCGGCCTCGACCAGCACCTTGCCGAACTCGCCGCGATCTTCCGCGAGGTCGATCGCCTCCGGGCTGGTGCCGACGATCGGCACACCCGCAGCCTTCAGCCGCTTCGCCAGGCCCAGCGGGGTCTGGCCGCCGAGCTGCACGATCACCCCGGCGACGGTGCCCGAGAGCGACTCGGCCCGGTACACCTCGAGCACGTCCTCGAACGTGAGCGGCTCGAAGTAGAGGCGGTCGGCGGTGTCGTAGTCGGTGGAGACGGTCTCCGGGTTGCAGTTGACCATCACCGTCTCGTAGCCGGCCTCCGACAGCGTCAGTGCGGCGTGGACGCAGGAGTAGTCGAACTCGATGCCCTGACCGATGCGGTTCGGCCCGGAGCCGAGGATCAGGACCTTCGGACGCTCGGTCTGCGGGGCCACTTCGGACTCGGCCGCCGGGTCGAGTTCGTACGTGGAGTAGTGGTACGGCGTCTTCGCCTCGAACTCGGCGGCGCAGGTGTCGACCGTCTTGTACACGGGGTGGACGTTCCACTGCTCACGCAGCGCCCGGACGGCGTCCTCGCCGCCGATCTCGGGGCGCAGGGCCGCGATCTGCCGATCCGACAGGCCGTGGTGCTTGGCGCGGCGCAGAACCCGCTCGGTCACCTCGGGCGCCTCACGCAGCGTGTCGCCGAGCTCGTGGATCTGCAGGATCTGGTCGAGGAACCACGGGTCGATCTTCGTGGCGTCGAACAGCTGCTCGACGGTGGCGCCGAGAGCGAACGCCTTCTCGAGGCCGTAGACGCGGCCGTCGCGGGGGATGCTCAGTTCCGTCAGGAGGCTGTCGAGGTCGGTGGCCTCCACCTCGGGGCCCGTCCAGTACCCGGCCCGCTTCGTCTCCAGCGAGCGCAGCACCTTCCCGAACGCCTCGGTGAAGTTGCGGCCGATGGACATGGCCTCACCGACCGACTTCATCGTGGTGGTGAGGGTGTCGTCGGCGCCGGGGAACTTCTCGAACGCGAACCGCGGAGCCTTGACGACGACGTAGTCGAGGGTCGGCTCGAAGCACGCCGGGGTTTCCTTGGTGATGTCGTTGACGATCTCGTCCAGGGTGTAGCCGATGGCGAGCTTCGCGGCGATCTTCGCGATCGGGAAGCCGGTCGCCTTGGACGCGAGCGCACTGGACCGCGACACGCGCGGGTTCATCTCGATGACGACGAGGCGCCCGTCGGTGGGGTCCATGGCGAACTGGATGTTGCAGCCACCGGTGTCCACTCCGACCTCGCGGAGGATGTCGATCGACAGGTCGCGCATCGCCTGGTACTCGCGGTCCGTGAGCGTCATGGCGGGGGCGACGGTGATCGAGTCACCGGTGTGCACGCCGACCGGGTCGACGTTCTCGATCGAGCACACGATCACGACGTTGTCGCGGCCGTCGCGCATCAGCTCGAGCTCGTATTCCTTCCACCCGAGGATCGACTCCTCGATCAGCACGTTGGCGGTGGGCGACGCGGCGAGACCGCCGCCGGCGATCCGCGTCAGGTCCTCGTCGTCGTAGGCCATGCCGGAGCCGAGGCCGCCCATCGTGAACGACGGCCGCACCACGACGGGGAAGCCCAGTTCGGCAACCGTGTCGCGGACCTCGTCCATCGTGTAGCAGACACGGGAGCGCGCGGACTCGCCGCCGACCTTCGCGACGATGTCCTTGAACTTCTGCCGGTCCTCGCCGCGCTGGATGGCGTCGAAGTCGGCGCCGATCAGCTCCACGTCGTACTTCTCGAGGATGCCCTGCTCGTGCAGCGCCACCGCGGTGTTCAGGGCCGTCTGGCCGCCGAGGGTCGCGAGGACGGCGTCGATCGGGTGGCCTTTCTCGGCCTCGAGGGCGATGACCTTCTCGACGAACTCGGCGGTGATCGGCTCGACGTACGTGGCGTCCGCGAACTCGGGGTCGGTCATGATCGTGGCCGGGTTGGAGTTGACGAGGCTGACCCGCAGGCCCTCCTCGCGCAGCACCCGGCAGGCCTGGGTTCCGGAGTAGTCGAACTCACAGGCCTGGCCAATGACGATCGGCCCGGAGCCGATCACCAGGATGTGGGAGAGATCTGTACGGCGTGGCATTAGTTCTTGACTCCCTCGAGCAGGCTGGTGAAGCGGTCGAACAGGTACGCGGCGTCGTGCGGGCCCGCCGCGGCCTCGGGGTGGTACTGCACCGAGAAGGCGGATCCGTCGAGCAGGCGGACCCCCTCGACGGCACCGTCGTTGGCGCAGGTGTGGCTGATCACGGCCTTGCCGAACGGGGTGTCGAACTCCTGCCCGGCCTCGCCCTCGAGCGCGAACCCGTGGTTCTGCGCGGTGATCGCGATGCGTCCCGTCTCGTGTTCGACAACCGGGATGTTGATGCCCCGGTGACCGAACTTCATCTTGTAGGTGCCGAGACCCAGAGCCCGCCCGAGGATCTGGTTGCCGAAGCAGATGCCGAACAGGGGCAGGCCCTGCCCGATGACTTCCTTCGTGAGGTGCACGGCACCGTCGGCGGTCGCCGGGTCGCCGGGACCGTTGGAGAGGAAGACGCCGTCGGCCTTCAGGTCGAGGATCTGCTCGAGCGTCGCGTTGGACGGGAGCACGTGCACCCGGATGCCGCGCTCGGCGAACATGCGGGGGGTGTTGGTCTTGATGCCGAGGTCGATCGCCGCGACGGTGAAGCGCGCTTCTCCCCCGGTCGGCTCGACGACGTAACCGCTGGTGGTGCTGACCTCACCGGCGAGATCCGCGCCGAGCATCGACGGCTGGCTCTTCACGCGGTCGAGCAGCACGTCGGTGTCGGCCAGTGCGTCGCCGGAGAACACACCGGCGCGCATGGAGCCGCGGGTGCGCAGGTGGCGGACCAGTGCGCGGGTGTCGATGCCGGCGATCCCGACGACTCCCTGCTTCACCAGCTCGTCCTGCAGGGAGCCGGTGGCGCGCCAGCTGGAGGTGCGGCGGGCGGGGTCGCGAACGACGTACCCGGCGACCCAGATCTTCGCCTCGGCACTGCTGCCGGTGGGACCGACGGACTCGTCGTCCTCGTCGTTCCATCCGGTGTTGCCGATCTGCGGCGCGGTGGCCACGACGATCTGGCGGTGGTAGCTGGGGTCGGTGAGGGTCTCCTGATAGCCGGTCATGCCGGTGCTGAAGACAGCCTCACCGAGGGTCTGGCCGACGGCACCGAACGTGGTGCCCCGGAATATCCGTCCGTCCTCGAGGACCAGTACTGCAGAGTCGGTGTCGTAGCCGCTCATGCGTTCTCTCCGTTCTGCTCGACCTCACCAGAGCTCGCCGCATTCGCTGAATCTTCACTGTCTGTCTTGCCGTCCGGCTCCCCTGCGCTGACCCAGGCGGGGTACACGGACTTGTCGTCGCTCCGGAAACCGGTGTCGATCTCGGTGCCCGTCGGCAGTTCCCACCGGATCACCAGGACGCCGTCCTTGCTCATGACCTTGCCCGCGAGACCGCGCTCGGTGCGCACGGCGCGGACCGCGTCCTGCGGAATCCAGATCGCCGACGCCCCGTCACGTTCGAGCAGGATCCCGGCCGCGTATCGGGAGATTTCCCCCGTCGCCCGGAAACCGAGGTCGCCGACCGCGATCCGGTCCTGCCAGCTCGGGGCCAGGGTGCTGCCCACATACAGTCCGGTGGCCGGGGCGATCGTCTGCTCGCCGAGGTGCGCGGGCACGGCGGGAAGTTGCCCGACCCGGTCGGCCTGACGGCGGGCACGACCGCGCCACCCGATGTACATGAGGAAGATGGCCAGCGCCCAGAACGCGACGAGGCCGACTACCCACAGAATTCTCTCCACCGTCATCCCCTGCCGTTCCGCACCGGGACGCGGGCCTGGCCGTCGCTCGCGGTGATCCGGCCACGGAGGATCGTCGTGGTCACCCGCGCCGGCAGTGTCATCGACTCGTACGGCGTGTTGTGGGCGACGCTGGCGAGATCGGGGCCGCGGACCGTCCATTCGGCGTCCGGGTCGATCAGCACGAGGTTGGCGGGCTCGCCGACCTCGATCGGGCGACCCTGGTCGTCGAGCCCGACGATCTCGGCGGGCCGCTCGCTCATCACCCGGGCCACGCCGCGCCAGTCGAGCAGGCCCGTGCGGACCATCGTCTGCGCGACGATCGACAGTGCGGTCTCCAGACCCAGCATTCCGGGTCGGGCGGCCGCGAACTCGCAGCACTTGTCCTGCTCGGCGTGCGGTGCGTGATCGGTCGCGACGCAGTCGATGATCCCCTCGGCCAGTCCGGCCCGGAGCGCGGCGACGTCGCTCGCCTCCCGCAGCGGCGGATTCACCTTGTTCACGGCGTCGTAGGTCTCGAGCCGGGAGTCGTCGAGCAACAGATGGTGCGGGGTGACCTCGGCGGTGATCGAAATGCCTTGGCCGCGTGCCCACTTCATCAGTTCGACGGTGCCCGCGGTGGAGGCGTGGCAGATGTGCACCCGCGCCCCGGCGTCGCGGGCGAGCAGCGCGTCGCGGGCGACGATCGACTCCTCGGCGGCGCGCGGCCAGCCCGCGAGACCGAGCCGGGCGGCGGTGGGGCCCTCGTGCGCGACGGCGCCGACGGTCAGCCGCGGTTCCTCCGCGTGCTGCGCGATGAGCACCCCGAGCGAACTCGAGTACTCGAGCGCCCGGCGCATGATCAGCGGGTCGTAGACGCAATGGCCGTCGTCCGAGAACATCCGCACCCGGCCGGTCCCCGACGCCATCGTGGCCATCTCGGCGAGCTGCTTGCCCTCGAGTCCGACGGTGACGGCGCCGACGGGGTGCACGTCGACGAGCCCGACTTCCTGACCGCGGCGCCACACGTGATCGGTGACGACCACCGAATCGGCGACCGGGCTGGTGTTGGCCATCGCGAACACCGCGTTGTACCCGCCGAGCGCGGCGGCAGCCGAACCGGAATCGATGGTCTCGGTGTCCTCGCGGCCGGGTTCACGCAGGTGGGTGTGCAGGTCGACGAAACCGGGGAGCAGGATCTGCCCCGCCGCGTCGATCACCTCGACGTCCGGCGCGCTGTCCTTGCCCGCGTCCGCGCCGATCGCGACGATGACGCCGTCACCGAGCAGAACGTCGGTGGGCTCGCCCTCGCCGTACAGCAACACGTTCTTGATGAGCACTGTCTCTCCTGTCACTGCACTGTCACTCATCCCGCAACTTCCTCCGCTCCGACCAGCAGCCGGAACAGCACCGCCATCCGCATGTGCACACCGTTGGTCACCTGCTGCAGCACGGCGGTTCTCGTCGAATCGGCCACCGCCGACGCGATCTCCATGCCGCGCAGCATCGGACCGGGGTGCAGAACCACCGCGTGCTCGGGAAGCAGCGCGAGCCGTTTCTCCGACAGGCCGTAATTGATCGAGTACTCCCGCTGGGACGGGAAGAACCCACCGTTCATCCGTTCCGCCTGCACGCGCAGCATGAGGACGGCGTCGAGGCCGGGAAGCTCCGCGTCCAGCGAATGCGCCACCGACACCGGCCAGGTGGACACCCCCACGGGGAGCAGCGTGGGCGGCGCGACGAGGACCACCTCGGCGCCGAGCATCGACAGCAGCAGTGCGTTCGACCGGGCGACCCGGCTGTGCAAGATGTCGCCGACGATGGCGATGCGCTTGCCCTCGATGTCGCCGAGACGCTGACGCAGTGTGAGCGCGTCGAGCAGCGCCTGGGTGGGATGTTCGTGGGTACCGTCGCCGGCGTTGACGACCGCCGGTCCGCCGTCGTCCTGATGCCCGGTCCACTTCGCGATCTGGTGGGCCGCACCCGACGCGGGGTGGCGCACGATCAGCGCGTCGGCGCCGGCGGCGCGCAGCGTCATCGCCGTGTCCCGGAGGGATTCGCCCTTGGACACCGACGAGCTCGAGGCGCTGACGTTGATGACATCCGCGCTCATCCACTTCCCGGCGACCTCGAACGACACGCGGGTCCGGGTCGAATTCTCGAAGAACACGGTCATGACCGTCCGGCCGCGCAGCGTCGGGAGCTTCCGCACCTCACGTCCGAGGAGGGCTTGTTCGAAGCGTTCGGCCTCGTCGAGGAGTTCGACAGCCGATTCCCGTGTCAGGTCCGCGATCGACAACAGGTGCTTCACTTAGCTCTTCCCCCCGGAGATCATGACCGCGTCGCGGCCGTCGTGTTCGCTCAGGAGCACCTTGACGTCCTCGGTGCGGGCGGTGGGCACGTTCTTGCCCACGTAGTCGGCGCGCAGCGGCAGTTCGCGGTGACCGCGGTCGACGAGGACGGCCAGCTGAACGGCGCGCGGCCGCCCGAGGTCACGGAGGGCGTCGAGTGCCGAGCGGACGGTGCGGCCGGAGAACAGCACGTCGTCGACCAGCACGACCAGAGTGTTGTCGACACCGCCCTCGGGCACCGACGTGCGCTCGAGGGGGCGGTGCGGTTTGGTGCGCAGGTCGTCGCGGTACAGGGTGATGTCGAGGGAGCCGACCGCTGGGCGCACCCCGGAGAATTCTTCGACCTTCCCGGCGAGGCGCGCTGCGAGCGTCGTGCCCCGGGTGGGGATGCCGATCAAGACGACACGCGGCGCGTCACCGTCGGCGGCGTCCAGCGCGGTCTTCTCGATGATCTGGTGCGCGATTCGCGCAATGGTCCGTCCCACATCGGCTGCGGACAGCAGCTCGCGTGCGGGTTCGACGGACGGGGACGACTCTGGTGTTGAATCCGCCGGTTCCCCGGCGGGGCGAGACCCTTCGGGCACGCGCATACAACGACCTCCTTCTCCGCCTCACTGGACGGATCGTTAAAGGATGCCTGACGCGGACAGCTTATCAGCGCGTCGACTGCGCCAGGCCCGGACCCCTGACCTGCGGGCCCGTGGTCGCGGGCCCGCAGCGGGACACGAACTTACGAGCCTGCGTCGGTCGACTCGCCGCCGGCGGTCTCGGCGCGCCGCGACGTCGCGGCCGCAGCCGACCGCACCTGCGGGGCCACCAGCACGACCTGACCGAGGATGCCGTTCACGAACCCCGGCGACTCGTCGGTCGACAGCTGTTTGGCCAGCTCCACCGCCTCGTCCACGGCCACGACCGGAGGCACGTCGGTGGCGTGGAACAGCTCCCACACGGCGATGCGCAGGATGGCGCGGTCGACGGCGGGCAGCCGCTCGAGCGTCCAGTCCTGCAGGTGGGACGAGATCACCTCGTCGATGCGGTCCAGGTTCTCCGCGACCCCGGTCACCACGGTGACGGTGTACGGAGCGACCGGTGCCACGGAATCGTCCTTACCGGACAGGTCCGCGCGTTCGGTCGCGAGATCGACCGGATCGAGATCTCGCGCCTCGGCCTCGAAGAGGAAATCGACGGCGCGCTTGCGGGCCTTGTGCCGTGCGCCGAGTTTCTTATGCGTACCGGACACTCAGGAATTCACACGCCCGAGGTAGTTGCCGTCGCGGGAATCGACCTTCAGCTTGTCGCCGGTGTTGATGAACAGCGGAACGTTGATCTCGGCTCCGGTCTCGAGGGTGGCCGGCTTGGTGCCACCGGTGGAGCGGTCGCCCTGCAGACCGGGATCGGTGTGCTGGACCACCAGTTCGACGGTGACGGGCAGTTCCACGAACAGCGGAACGTCTTCGTGCGTCGCAACCTGCACGGCCATGTTCTCGAGCATGAAGCGGGCACCGTCGCCGACCGTGGCCTCGCTGATCGAGATCTGGTCGTACGTGTCGCCGTCCATGAAGATGTAGTCGGTGCCGTCGTGGTACAGGTACGTCATGTCGCGGCGGTCGACCGTGGCCGTGTCCACCTTGACGCCGGCGTTGAACGTCTTGTCGACGACCTTGCCCGAGAGCACGTTCTTCAACTTGGTGCGCACGAACGCGGGACCCTTGCCGGGCTTCACGTGCTGGAACTCGGTAATCGTCCACAGCTGGCCCTCGATCTGCAGGACCAGGCCGTTCTTGAAATCACTAGTGGAAGCCACTTGCTTCGCGTCTCCTCGATAAGGTCGAAACCGTCTACACGACAGTCAGGTCTTTGGTGGTGAGTGTGAGCAGCTCCGGTCCCTGCTCACGAACCACGAGCGTGTCCTCGATCCGCACGCCTCCGCGCCCGGAGAAGTACACGCCCGGCTCGACGGTCACCGCCGCACCGTCCAGAAGTGTACCGGTGCCCAGCTTGCCGATTCCCGGAGCTTCGTGGATCTCCAGGCCGACGCCGTGTCCGAGCCCGTGCAGGAACAGTTCCCCGTAGCCCGCGTCCTCGATGACCCGGCGGGCGGCACCGTCCACGGCGGACACCTCCGCGCCCGGCCGCAGCGCGTCCCGTCCCGCCTCCTGCGACCGCGCGACCAGCGAATACACGTCCCGTTGCCAGTCGGCGGCCTGCCCGAGGACATACGTTCTGGTCATGTCCGAGTGGTACCCGCCGACCTCGGCGCCGAAGTCCAGCTTCACGAAATCACCGCTGACGAGCACCGCCTCGGTCGGGCGGTGGTGCGGGATCGCCGAGTTGGCGCCCGCCGCGACGATGGTCTCGAACGAGATGCCGTCGGCGCCGTGCGCGAGCATCAGCGCCTCGAGTTCCCGGCCCACCTCCTTCTCGGTACGCCCGGGGCGCAGGCCCCCACGCTCGATCAGCTCGGCGAGCGCGGAGTCGGCGGCCGTGCACGCCGCCCGCAGCAAGCCGACCTCGAAATCGTCCTTCACCATCCGCAGTTCCTCGACGAGACCAGGAACGGGATCGAGCCGCGCGTCCGGCGCGAGCACCGACCAGGCCGCGAACTCGTCCACCGTGACCACGTGACTCTCGAACGCCAGCGAGGACGGACTCCGCCGCCCCACCGATTCGATGAGGTGCGCGGCGCTGGCGCGGGCGATCTCGGCCCGCAGATCGGGAACCTGTTCCCCGACCTGCGTGAGATAGCGGCCGTCGGTGCAGATGACGGTGCGCTCCTCGGCACCCTCGGCATCGGCGGCATGCACGAGCAGGGCGGCGTTGGACCCGGTGAACCCGGTGAGATAGCGGATGTTCACCAGATTCGTCACCAGAAGCGCGTCGAGATCCCGGGCGGCGAGGGCCGCGCGTAGCGCCGCGCGCCGAGAACCATGATCAGCAGGCATGTCGTCAAACGTACCGGCAAATCGTCACCCGGAGGGCGCGGATAGACGGCACCCGTCCGGTGGCGAGAACAGGTTTCAGAGCGCGCCCGTGTGGGTTAGACCACACGGGTGAAAACCCGCTCGTTACGCTGTGCCCATGAATGCGTGGGTGGTACGCGGCCTCGGCATGGCCCTGATACATGTTTTCGTTCGTGTGATCCTCGGTGTGTCGATCACACAGTGGCCCCTTCAGGGTTCCGCTCTGAGATGGCTCGCTCTGCTGATCGTCGTGTTCGTGGCACTGATCTGGGCCGGCATCGACGGCATCCGGGACCGTCGCCGGAACCCCGAGCCGGAGGACGGCGCCGACCTGACGATGCTGTGGCTGAAGGCGGCCCTGCTCGGCGGCGTCGTCGCGGGTGTGGGGAGCTGGCTGGCCAACCTGATTCCGTCCCTCAACGTCACCCAGAACTCGTTCTTCTTCGAGATCACGTCCGGGGCCGCGTTCACGGTCCTGCTGATCTTCGTGCCGGCCATGCTCGCCGTGTTCCTCGGCCGGTTCTTCGTCAGCCGCGAGTCCAGGAAGACGGAGAAGGACCGCAGCGAACGTCGGCCGGCGGTGCACGGTGCCGGAACGGCCGCAGGGGCCGCAGCGGGGGGAACCGCAGCAGCAGCGGTCGCCGACGACGAGGGCTACGGACAGAACTACCCCGGCCAGGCCTACGAGCAGACCACGGACACCGGTTACGCCGGGTCCGACGCCGACACGGCGGTGTTCGAACCGGTGCACAACTACCGCGAGGACACGTCCGACCTCGATCAGCCGCAGGGCGGGGACACCGGATGGCAGGATCCTGTCGACCTCGGGAAGCGCACCACCGACGACCAGCGCCGCGGCGAGTAACAGCCCTCGGCTTCACCACACCGACAGACGACGCGGCGGTGTGAGCGCACTCGCTCACACCGCCGCCTCTCGCTTTCGTGCCGCTACGTCACAGCAGGACGCCACCGCCGGTGCCCGGCTTCTCCTCCCGCGCCACCGCGGAGTACGCGGCCACGAGCAGAGACGGATCCGGACCCTCGAGCCGTCCGGGCTTCGCGAGCCCGTCGAGCACGACGAACCGCAGGACGCCCGCCCGGTTCTTCTTGTCGGTCTGCATTCCCTCGACCAACTGGCCGAACGCGTCCGCGTCGTACGTGGTGGGCAGACCCACCAGTTCCAGGATGGTGCGGTGCCGATCCGCCGTCGCGTCGTCCAGTCGTCCCGCCAGACGCCCCAGCTCGGCCGCGAAGACGAGCCCGACGGCGACCGCCGCACCGTGGCGCCAGCGGTAGCGCTCACGCCGCTCGATCGCATGTCCGAGGGTGTGCCCGTAGTTGAGGATCTCGCGCAGATCGGACTCGCGCAGATCGGCGGCCACCACCTTCGCCTTGACCTCCACGGACCGCCGGATCAGTTCGGGAAGAACGGTTCCCGTGGGGTCGAGAGCGGCTTCGGGGTCCTTCTCGATGAGATCCAGAATCACCGGGTCGGCGATGAAGCCGGTCTTCACGACCTCCGCCATCCCGGCAACGATCTCGTTGCGGGGCACCGTCTCGAGCGTCGCCAGGTCGATCAGCACCGCCGACGGCTCGTGGAACGACCCCACCAGGTTCTTGCCGGCCTCGGTGTTGATACCGGTCTTGCCGCCGACCGCCGCATCCACCATCGCGAGCAACGTCGTGGGCACGTGGATCACGCGCACACCGCGCATCCACGTCGCCGCGACGAACCCGGCGAGGTCGGTGGCCGCGCCGCCGCCCAGGCTGACCACGGCGTCGCTGCGGGTCAGCCCGATCCGGCCGAGGACCTCCCAGCAGAAGCCGGCCACCGCCAGATCCTTGCCGTCCTCCGCGTCCGGAATCTCGATGCGGTGCGCATCGATTCCCTTCTCGGCGAGCGCCGCGCGCACCGCCTCCGCCGTCTCCGCCAGCGGCGGCTGATGGAAGATCGCCACCGTCCTCGTGCCGGTGAGTTCGTCCACCAGCTCGCCGAGCAATCCGCGCCCGATGATGACCGGGTAGGGGTTCGCCGTCTGCACCTGTACGCGTACCGGTTCGGTCACTGTCTGCTGCTCCGCTCCGTCTTGTCCGAGATTCTCGGATGTCTCTGTTCCGCCGGGGTCGCCGATCACTCGGCGAGTTTCGCCACCAGCTGCTGCACCACACGAGCGGGACTCCGACCGTCCGTGCGTATCCGGATGGACGCCACCTGCCGGTACAGCGGTCGGCGCTTGCGCATCAACTCGGTGTACTTCTGGCGGGGGTCGCCACCGGCGAGAAGGGGGCGCGCGGTGTTGGTCCCCGTGCGCTTGAGCCCCTCGGCCACGCTGATCTCGAGATAGATCACGGTGTGGCCCTTCAACAATTCCCGGGTGCGCTCGGAGAGGATGGATCCACCGCCGAGCGACACGATCCCCTCGTGGCTCTCGATGGCCTTCCGGACGATCTCTTCCTCCAGGGCACGGAAGGCGGGTTCGCCCTCCTGGACGAAGATCTCGGCGATCGTACGTCCCGCCTCTTCCTCGACCGCCACGTCGGTGTCGAACAACGGAAGGTCCAGGGCCTGCGCGAGGCGCCGCCCGATCGTGGACTTACCCGCTCCCGGGGGGCCGACGAGCACGGCTTTCGGTGCCATCATCCGTCACCGCCCCGACGCGACGGCAGACCGGCTGGTCATCGCGCGAGCCGAGCTGCGACGCCCGACGCGTACCGCTCGTAGCTGGCGGTCGTCTCGGCAACCGAGTCGCCCCCGAACTTCTCGAGTGCCGCCTGGGCGACGACCAACGCGACCATCGCCTCGGCCACGACACCGGCGGCGGGCACCGCGCACACGTCGGACCGCTGGTGAATGGCCACGGCTTCCTCACCGGTCGACATGTCGACGGTGGCCAGTGCGCGCGGGACGGTCGAGATCGGCTTCATCGCCGCGCGAACGCGGAGCGCCTCCCCGTTGGTCATGCCGCCCTCGAGACCGCCCGCGCGGTTGGTCGAACGCAGGATTCCGTCCGGGCCCGGACGCATCTCGTCGTGCGCCTGGCTGCCGCGACGGCGCGCGGTCTCGAAGCCGTCGCCGACCTCGACACCCTTGATGGCCTGGATTCCCATCAGGGCGGACGCGAGACGGGCGTCGAGGCGGTCCGCGCCGCTGATGAACGATCCGAGACCCACGGGGAGGCCGTGGATGACGACCTCGACGACACCGCCCAGGGTGTCGCCGTCACGCTTGGCGGCCTCGATCTCGGCGATCATCGATTCCTCGGCGGCCTTGTCGAAGGCGCGTACCGGGCTGGCATCGATCGCCGCCAGATCCGACCCGGTGGGTTCGGGGCCGACATACGGGTCGGACGCGCCGATGGAGATCACGTGGGACAGCACCTCGACGCCGAACACCTGGCGGAGGAAGCTACGGGCGAACGTCGCGGCCGCGACCCGGGCCGCGGTCTCGCGTGCACTCGCGCGTTCGAGAACCGGGCGGGCGTCGTCGAATCCGTACTTCAGCATGCCCGAGTAGTCGGCGTGTCCGGGGCGCGGACGGGTGAGCGGCGCATTCCGCGCCTGATCGGCGAGCAGTTCGGCGTCCACCGGGTCCGCGGACATGATGGTTTCCCACTTGGGCCACTCCGTGTTGCCCACCTCGACGGCGATCGGACCGCCGAGCGTCCGCCCGTGGCGCACACCACCGACGATGGTGACCTTGTCGGCCTCGAACTTCATCCGCGCACCGCGGCCGTAGCCGAGGCGGCGTCGCGCGAGTTGGGTCGAGATGTCCTCGGACGTCACTTCGACGCCCGCGACCATCCCCTCGAGCATCGCGACGAGGGCGGGACCATGGGATTCTCCGGCAGTTATCCAGCGCAGCACGCCCAATATCCTTCCATGTCGCCGCGCCCGGCAGTGACGGTGGTCCTCCCAACCGCGTGCCGGGCGCGGACCCGCTCAGGCGACGTGCGCGGCGAACAGCGCAACCAGTGTCGCGACACACATGGCGGGGCCGTGCGGGAGCGGCGACGGCGAACGCCGAACGGCGAGGACGGTGCCGCCCGCCAGCGCTGTGAGCGCCGGCGCGAGCCCGGCCGCGAGCACCCAGGCCTCTCCCCCGGCCAGCCCGGCGGCCGCGCCGACTCCGAGAGCAAGTTTCACGTCACCCGCACCGACCGCACCAGGTGCGCCCAGGTACAGGGCGAGATACGCCGCCGCCAGCAGGAACCCGCCGATCACGGCCGCGGCCGCGGATCCGGTCGCGGCACCGCCGACGACGATCGCGAGGAATCCGGGCAGGGTCAGTAGGTTCGGCAGCCGCCGCGCACACAGATCGGTGGCGGCGAGACTCACACACCACCACCAGAACGCCAGCGCACACGGCAGCACCCACGGTGCCGATGCGGCGGAGCTGGCCCAGACCGTGACGGCGACGCCGACGGCGCACACCGCCTCGCACCAGCCAGGCCGCACCCTTCCCACGAACAGGCCGGACGTCAACCGGGCTGCCCATCCCGCACCCGCACCTGCCACCACACTCGCCGCGATCAGCCACCACATGCCGAGCAGCATGCGTGACCGGGTCACGGTGTCGATCACCGTGACCTGGCACGACAACCGACCTGTGGATGGCGGTCCGGCCTGTGGACAACTAGCCCAGAGCGGCTGCCATCGCGTCGCGCGGCGCCGGGCGACCGGTAAACTGCTCCACCTGCCCGAACGCCTGGTGCAGGAGCATCGAGAGCCCGCCGACGACGGTTCCCCCGGCCGCCTCGACCGCCGCGGCCAGCGGGGTCGGCCACGGGTCGTAGATCGCGTCGAGCACGAACGGCGCCCGCCCGAGAATGTCCGCGTACTCGGTGATCGCGGCGGACGGAACGGTGCTGACGAGCGCGGACGCCGCCGCGCACCGGGCACCGAGTTCCGGGCTGTCGAAGCCGAGCAACCGGACGTCGAGCCCCACCGATTCCGCGCACCCCAGTGCACCTGCCGCGCGACCCGCGTCCCGTGCCACCACGGTCACCGATTTCACGCCCATGTCGGCGAGCGCCACGAGCGCGGGCCTCGCCGTTCCCCCGGCGCCGACGACGACCGCCTCGGCGCCCGCGATGGTTCCGACACCACCCGCGGTGAGCGCACCGCTGACCCCGTCGACATCGGTGCAGTCGGCACGCCAGCCACCTTCGATACGGACGAGGGTGTTCGCCGAGCCGATCGCCACCGCCCGTTCGGTGCGCTCGGACGCGAATTCGAGTGCGGCGATCTTGCCCGGCATCGTGACGGACAGACCGACCCATTCCGGGCCGAGCCCGGACACCAGGCCGGGCAGCCGCTCCCCGTCGCACTCGATCCGGTCGTACGTCCACCCGGTGAGACCGAGCGCCCGATACGCCGCGAGGTGCAGTTGCGGCGAGCGCGAATGCGCGATCGGGCTGCCCAGCACCGCAGCTTTGCGTGCGGTCACCACTTCATCGTCCACTGTTGAGAATCCCGTTGTTCAGGGCCTGGTCGATGTTGGCCAGGTGTTCGTCGTAACTCTTCGTGAACAGGGTCGTGCCCTTCGAATCGACCGTCACGAAGTAGATCCAGTCGCCCGGCGCCGGTTGTTCGACGGCCTGCAACGCCCCGATGCTCGGCGAGGATATCGGCGTCGCAGGCAGCCCGGGGCTGGCGTACGTGTTCCAGGGTGTCACCTGTGCGCGGTCGGCGTCGGTGGTGGCCAGTTCGGTGGTGTCGAGCGCGTAGTTGACGGTCGAGTCGAACTGCAGCGCCTGGTTGACGGCGAGCCGGTTCAGGATGACGCGAGCGACCTTCGAAAAGTCGTCCGGCATCGCCTCCCGCTCCACCAGTGACGCCGCGATCAGCATCTTGTACGGCGTGAGGCCGACCTGGTTGCCCGCGGTGAGGATGCCGGTCTTCTCGTAGCTCGCGGAACTCTCGGTGACCAGCCTCTGGAGTATGGCGGCGGGGCCGGCGGTCGGATCGAAATCCCAGCTGCCCGCGGCGATCAGTCCCTCGAGCTGACGATCGCGGTCCGGAACACCGGCGACCGCGTCCTTCGCCCAGTCGGGAACCCCGAGCGCGGACAGGTCGCCCGCACCGGCGGCGTTGAGGTCGTCGTAACCGATGCACTGCTCCTGGCCGGCCTCACCGATGCAACTGGCCTCGGAGATCAGGGTGTAGATCCCCTTCTTCTTGGCCCCCGTCTGCACATCGGTGGTGTCGTGGAGTTGCCTGCCCTCGGAGATGATCATCTGCCCGACGCGGGAGGCAGGGTCGACCAGTTCTTGCACGGCATCATCTGCCGGGATCTGGGTCGAGAGGCTGTAGAAGCCGGGTTGCACCGAGTTCATCGCGTTGCTCTGGACTGCGGCGTTGAAGAAGGCCGATCCGCTGGCGACGACGTCCCGCTCGGCCAGAGTGGAGGCGATCTCCTCGGCGGTGTCGCCCGGATGGACCTGCACGACCACTTCGGGACCACCCGGGCCCGCGTAGTCCGCGGGGGCGTCGGGACCGCCGAAGAACATCTTGCCGCCGACGAACACGATGCCGACCAGCACTATCAGGACCGTCGCGGCCGCGAGGGCGCCGAACAGTTTTCCTCGGCGTGCGCGGCCCTTGGCCTGTTTGCGGCGGCGGGCCTGCGTGCGGGCGTGGGCGCGCGTCGGTGGGATCTCCTCGGGGATCGCCGAGATTATCTGCGTCTCGGCCTCCGCGAACGCGACATCGGGCTCGTCGGGCGGTGTGTCGTAGCGGTCGTCGGGATAGGTGTGGGCCTCGTACTGCTCGTCGACATGCACCGGCTCGTCGGCGTAGGCGGGCTCGTCGTACGCGCGGTCGTCGACTGCCGGTGCCCGGTAGGCGTGGGCGTCGCCGTACGAACGGGCACCGTATCCGTCCTCGTAGACGGGCTCGGGGTCGAACCGCTGCTCGTATACCGGGTTCTCGTACGCGGACTGCTCGTACACCGGTTCCGTGTAGTCGGCGTGGGGTTCGTCGACGTGACGGTCGTCGTACACCACCGCGTGGCGCCCCGTGGTGACGACGTCGTCGTCCTCGGGGGGCGGCGCGTAGTCGACCTGGTCGTCGTCCTCGTCGAGGTAGCGGTGCCGTCGGGGTTCGCGGGGGACGTACTGGAATTCGGGTCGCTCACCTACGGGTCGCCGATGATTGCTCACTGGCCTCCCTCCGGTAGCTGCACGTCCCCACCTGAATCCCCTGCATTCACCGACCTGCTCCGCTCGTCCAACCATCCCTGCAAGATCGCCACCGCCGCAGCCTGGTCGATCACAGGACGCTGGCCCCTCGCACTGACACCGCTCTCGCGAAGCGCCCGCGCGGCAGTGACGGTCGTCAGACGTTCGTCCGCCATCCGCACCGGTACCGGGTCGACCTTCCTTCGCAATCGCTTCGCGAACACAGTAGCGATCGAGGCGGCCTTCCCCCGTTCACCCCGCAAGGTCTGCGGCAGACCGACGATAACCTCCACGGCCTCGTATTCCTCGACAATGTCGGCAATGCGCCGGATATCCGGCGCGTCGGGTCCCCGCTCCTTGGACCGGGGCACCGTCTCCACGGGGGTGGCGAGGATCCCGTCGGGGTCGCTCGACGCGACGCCGATCCGGACGCTGCCCACATCGATGCCGATGCGCCGACCACGCCCAGGGTCGTCGACTCCCGGTCGATCCGGACCCTGTTCCGCGTGATCCACCGCTACTGGCTCCCCACCTTGTCCGCCACTTGTCCCCGGACAGCGTCGAGGGCGGCCGCAATTCCGCTGGTGTCGGAACCGGAACCCTGTGCCATGTCGGCCTTTCCGCCTCCGCGGCCGCCGATCTTCGGACCGAATCCCTTCACGAGGTCGCCGGCCGCCACGCCGAGTTCCTGAGCCGCCTTGTTCACGGCCACCACGAACGGAACCTTGCCGTCGACGTCACCGAGCAGCACGACCACGGCGGGCTGGGTGCCGAACCGGCCGCGGATGTCTGTGACGAGCCCACGCAGGTCGTTGCCGCCGACACCGGCCGGGGCGGAGTCCGCGACCAGCAGCACCGGCCCGACCCGCTGCGCCTTGTCGACGAACGTGCCCGCCGCGGCGAGAACCGCCTGCGCACGGGTCTGCTCGAGTTCCTTCTCCGCCACCCGAAGTCGCTCCACCAGCGCCTCGACGCGGGCAGGCACTTCTTCCGAGGGCACCTTCAGCGACGACGACAGACCGGCGAGGAGCGCGCGTTCCTTGGCCAGGTAACGGTACGAATCGAGCCCGACGTAGGCCTCGACGCGGCGCACACCGGAACCGACGGACTGCTCACCGAGCAGTGTGACGTTGCCGATCTGCGAGGAGCTGCCCACGTGAGTTCCACCACACAGCTCCATCGAGAACGGTCCGCCGATCTCGACTACCCGCACCTCGTCGCCGTAGTTCTCGCCGAACAGCGCCATCGCACCCATCGACTTCGCCTTGTCGAGGTCGGTGACGAACGTGTTCACCGAGTAGTCGGCGGCCACCGCCTCGTTCGCGACGACCTCGATGTCCTGCTTCTGCGCTTCCGTCAGCGCGCCCTGCCAGGAGAAGTCGAAACGCAGGTAGCCCGGCTTGTTCAGCGAGCCGGCCTGAACCGCATTGGGGCCGAGCACCTGTCGCAGCGCGGCGTGCACCATGTGCGTGCCGGAGTGCCCCTGGGTGGCACCCTTGCGCCACGCGGCGTCGACCTGCGCGAGCACGACGTCGCCCTCGGTGAGCTGACCCTCCTGCACGGTCACCTTGTGGACCCATAGCTTCTTGGCGATCTTCTGGACGTCGTTGACCTTCACCCGCAGTCCCGGGCCGGTGAGGGTACCGAGGTCGGCGATCTGTCCACCCGCCTCCGCGTACAGGGGGCTGCGGTCGAGGATGACCTCGACGTCCTGGCCGGCCGTCGCGACGGGGAACCGCTGCCCCTGCGAGATCAGCGCGAGAACGTGTGCCTCGGAGACCAATTCGTGGAATCCGGTGAACTCGGTGGGTCCGCGGTCGAGGAGTTCCTTGTAGACGGTCAGGTCGGCGTGCGCGTGCTTACGGGCCTGGGCGTCGTCCTTCGCGCGCTGCCGCTGTTCCGCCATCAGCGTGCGGAAGCCCTCCTCGTCGACGGTCAGGCCGGCTTCGGCCGCCATCTCCAGGGTCAGGTCGATCGGGAAACCGTACGTGTCGTGGAGCGCGAACGCCTGGTCGCCGCCGATCGTCGACTTGCCGGACGCCTTCACCGACTCGGCGGCGCCTTCGAACAGCTTCGAGCCGGACGTGAGGGTCTTGAGGAACGCGGTCTCCTCCCCCACCGCGACCGTCTCGATGCGGCCGAAGTCGGTGTCGAGGACGGGGTACGACGGTGCCATCGTGTCGCGGACGACGGTGATGAACTCACGCATGCTGGGCTTGTCGGCGCCGAGCAGCTTCGCGGACCGGACGATGCGCCGCAGCAGGCGGCGCAGGACGTAGCCGCGCCCGTCGTTGCCGGGGTTCACGCCGTCGGCGATGAGCATCGCGGCGGTGCGCGCGTGGTCGGCGATGACCCGGAAGCGCACGTCGTCGTCGTGGACGGCGCCGTACTTGCGGCCCGACAGTTCCTCGGCCTTCGCGATGACCGGGCGCACGAGGTCGGTCTCGTACACGTTGTCGACGCCTTGGAGCAGGAACGCGACGCGTTCGACGCCCATGCCGGTGTCGATGTTCTGCTTCGGCAGCGGGCCGAGGATCTCGAAGTTGTCCTTGCTGATGCCGAGGCCACGCTCGTTCTGCATGAACACGAGATTCCAGATCTCGATGTAGCGGTCCTCGTCGGCCTCCGGGCCGCCTTCCTTGCCGTACTCGGGGCCGCGGTCGTAGTAGATCTCCGAGCACGGGCCGCAGGGGCCGGGAATGCCCATGGACCAGTAGTTGTCGGCCATGCCGCGGCGCTGGATTCGCGATTCGGGAACGCCGACCTCGTCGCGCCAGATGTCGCGGGCCTCGTCGTCGTCGAGGTAGACCGTCACCCAGATGCGCTCGGGATCGAAGCCGTAACCCCCGTCGTCGACGCTCGAGGTCAGCAGCGACCACGCGTGCTTGATCGCGTCGCGCTTGAAGTAGTCGCCGAACGAGAAGTTGCCTGCCATCTGGAAGAACGTGTTGTGCCGTGTGGTGATGCCCACATTCTCGATGTCGAGGGTGCGCACACACTTCTGGACACTGGTCGCCCTCGGGTACGGCGGCGTCTGCTGGCCGAGGAAGAACGGCACGAACTGCACCATCCCGGCGTTGACGAACAGCAGGTTCGGATCGTCGAGAATCAGCGAGGCGCTGGGTACCTCGGTGTGGCCTGCCTTGACGAAATGGTCGAGGAAGCGCCGGCGAATCTCGTGGGTCTGCACGTCAGTGATCCTTATTGTCTGTCTCGAGGGCAACGATGGGTCGAACTACAGGGTCGAACCGGGGTCCAGCCGCTGATGCGGTCGCCGGGCAGCCGGGCACACCCGGCGGTTCGGCCACATTCAGCTTAACCGGCCACCCTGACGGTTCGTGCCGCGGACGATGGCGCGCAACTTGTCCACGCGCCCCGCGATGTCCCGCTCACCGCCGTGAGTGGTGGGCTGGTAGTAGTCGACACCGACCAGCTCGTCCGGCGGATACTGCTGCGCCAGTACCCCGTCGGGGTGGTCGTGGGGATAGCGGTACCCGACGGCGTTGCCGAGTTTCGCCGCCCCCGCATAGTGGCCGTCGCGCAGATGCGGCGGGACGAGTCCGGCGTTTCCGGCGGCGACGTCCGCCATCGCGGCGCCGAGCGCGGCGATGACGGCCCCCGATTTGGGAGCGGTCGCGAGGTGGATCGTGGCCTGCGCGAGGGCCAGGCGGGCCTCGGGCATACCGATCAGCTGCACCGCCTGCGCCGCGGCGGTCGCCGTCTGCAACGCGGTGGGGTCGGCCATCCCGATGTCCTCGCTGGCATGGACCACCAAGCGCCTCGCGATGAAGCGGGGGTCCTCGCCCGCGGTCAGCATCCGCGCCAGGTAGTGCAGGGCGGCGTCGACGTCCGAGCCGCGGATCGACTTGATGAAGGCGCTGATCACGTCGTAGTGCTGATCGCCGTCGCGGTCGTAGCGGACGGCCGCCTTGTCGACGCTCGCCTCCACGGTCGCGAGGTCCAGCAGCACCGGACGGTCCGCGTCACCGGCCTGGTCGAGCGCAGCACCCGCCGCCGCCTCGAGCGCGGTGAGCGCCCGGCGGGCGTCGCCGGCCGCGAGGCGCACCAGATGATCCATCGCGTCACCCGCGATCTCGATCTCCCCGCCGAGACCCCGCTCGTCGGTGCGGGCCCGCTCCAAGAGGTTCTCGATGTCGTCCGCCGTCAGCGACTGCAGTTGCAGGACGAGCGAGCGGGACAGCAGCGGGGACACCACGGAGAACGAGGGGTTTTCGGTGGTGGCGGCCACGAGCAGCACTATCCGGTTCTCCACCGCCGCCAGCAGGGCGTCCTGCTGGGTCTTGGAGAAGCGGTGCACCTCGTCGATGAACAGCACCGTCTGCTCGCCCGCGAGGAGGCGGCGGCGTGCCAGTTCGATGACACCGCGCACTTCCTTCACCCCGGCGGACAGCGCGGACAGCGCCTCGAAGCGGCGGCCGGTGGCCCCCGAGATCAGCGACGCCAACGTGGTCTTGCCCGTGCCGGGCGGACCGTACAGGAGGACGGACGCGGCCCCCGACCCCTCCACGAGACGTCGCAGCGGCGCACCGGGGCCCAGGAGATGCTGCTGCCCGACCACCTCGCCGAGCGTGCGAGGACGCATGCGCACGGCCAGCGGTGCGTGGTGGTCGGCCGACACCGGACCGGGAACCGATCGCGGGGCCGCCGCCTCGTCGGGCTGCGCCGTCTCGAACAGGCCTGCCGACTCGTCCTCGCCGACATCCGAACCGAAAAGATCGCTCACAAGTTCGACGCTACTGGAACCGCACCGTCCGACCCAGTCCGGCCGGACCGCGGGTCAGCCGACGGACAGTCCCCGGATCTTGTCGGCGATGACGCGGGCGTGGTGAGCGACCACCGTGTTCCCGGCGTGATCCGCCGAACGCGCCAGCTTGTCCCAGCGCTGGGTCAGCGCCTCGGACCGCGGCACGGACAGGTGGTGCTCGCGGACGGCGGCGATCCGCGTGTGGTTCTCCGGCAGGAACAGGTAGGTGCTGAGCCACACCCAGATCAGTTGCGCCTCGACCATGCGGGCGGCGAGCACGTTGTCGTCGGCGAGCGCGGGCCACATCCCCACGACCTCCGCGCGCCAGGCCTCGATCATCGCCTGCGTCCGGTCCTCGGACAGGTCGATGCTGCACAGGCAGCCGGGGAACGAGACCAGCGCGTACGCGATGTCGAGCATGGCGTCGCGGAAACCGCCCCACTCGTAGTCGAGGAAACGCACGCCCTCGTCGTTGACGATGATGTTGTCCGGGCACAGGTCGGACGGGCTGAACGCCCGGAACCGGCCGCTCTCGAACAGCTTCGCGGCACGCGCCACCTGATCGGTCAGGTCCGGCGAGACGTCGACGCGGAGGATCTCGGACAGCAGGCCGGGCACGGCGGGCACCGCACGCTCCACCTGCTCGGCCACGGTGTCGTCGCAGTGCGCCACCTCGGCGCGGCGCAGCAGCGCGGTGAAGTCCTCCTCGCGGCCCACGGTGGCCGCGTGCATGCGCCCAAGTGCCTGGGCCATGGCCATCAAGGTGTTCGTGACGGTGTCGGAGTCGGAGTGCTCGAGGAGGGCGCTGATCGGGGTGGCGTCCCCGAGGTCGCTGAGCACGAGGAGCCGGGCGTCGAGGTCGGAGGCGAGCAGCTCGGCTCCGGGGCGGCTGTCCGTCGCCAGCGCCGTGGCGAACTGGTACGAGACGGCCTCCCGGAGGAAGGCGCTGCGGCTGTCGCCGGCGAGATCGTCGGGATCGACGGCCCGCGCGCCGGACACCCCGGACTCCTCACGGACCTGCTTGATCACCAACGTCCGCGGCAGGGAGAACGGATTCTCCGCCACGCGCACACGAAGCACGATGGTGCGGCCACTACCGCCGAGATCCACGGGATCCACCAGTGTCACGGGTGCCCCTGTGCGACGGGTGAGCAGCTTCTCGGCTGCGGCAACTACCTCTGAAACGGGGTCTGCCAGTATTGCAGTCATCGCGGACCAACTTACCTGCTAGTGACACGGATCATCGAGTCCTCCACCGGAAGCCCGGATGAATTTCAGCATTTCGGCTGATCCGGCGCGAGCACTTCCATCGGCGCCACGTCAACCGACACCGCAATGGTGCTGTTTCGTGCCTCTGTGTATATGACACCCCGCAGGGGCGGCACGTCAGCGTAGTCCCGACCCCACGCGACCACGGTGTACCGCTCGTCGACCAGCTGGTCGTTGGTGGGGTCGAAAGCGAGCCACCGGTCCCCCGGCATCCACACGGCCGCCCAGGCGTGGGTCGCGTCGACGCCGATCATCCGTTCCTTGCCGGGCGGCGGCTGCGTCGCAAGATAACCGGACACGTACCGGGCCGCGAGTCCGCGCGACCGCAGGCAGGCGATGGCGAGCCGGGCGAAGTCCTGGCACACCCCCGACCGCTTCTCCAGCGCCTCCGCGACACGCGTGGAGATCGACGTCGAGCCCGACTTGTACTGGAAGTCGCGGTGGATGCGCGTGGTGAGATCGACCACCGCGTCGACGAGGGGCCGTTTCGGCGGGAAACTCGGCGCCGCGTACTCGCGGACCGCATCGCTGATCTCGGGGGGTTCGAGGTCCAGCACGAACTCCTGCGCCATCGCCCCCTCGGTTCCCACGGGGCGGGACAACTCCCACGGCGCGTTCGCCGGTGCGGCGGCGAGCCTGGTCTTGTCCGGACCGTACACCTCGATCTCGGACTCGGCCGCCACGACCAGTTCCTCGTGCGGCGCGCTCACCTGGAAGTACAGGTCCCGGTTGCCGTAGACGTCGGACCCGGTGGAGCGGTCCGCGGGCACCGGCGAGATGTCGACGATCGAACTCACGCACCGCTGTTCCTCGGTGTCACGGGGCAGGAGGTAACCCCGGCCGTACGACGAGGACACCGGCCCCGAGTACGTGTACGTGGTGCGGTGGGTGATCTTGTATCGGCGCAGCACCGGCCGTTCCGCTGCCTCGTCCGTACGGGGCGACGCGTCGGTCATGCGGGAACCCCTCCCTGCGAGGCGCTCCACGTCGTCCCGCTGCCCCACAGCGGCTGGGTGCCACCCGGCAGCGACAGCTGACCTTTCAGCATCACGTCGGACAGTTCGCTCAGCAGTGCGCGCATCGTGGTCGTCAGCCCACCCAGCTCCTTCCTGGACCCGTTCGCGTCCACCGATTCGAGTCGAGCGGGGTCGACGCGTCGCACGGTATTGACCATCTCCTCGACGAGCCGCTCCGCACGCGACGCACCCGAGGCGTCCGGCAGTGCGGCCAGATTCGCACGGAGCGCCTCGAGCTGGAACGCCAGCGACCGCGGGTTCTTCACGTCGAACAGCAGCAACTCGGCCACGGCGGCCGGGCGGATGCTCCGATTGCGGCGGCGGTAGACGACGGAACTCTCGGTGGCGACGAGAAGCGATTCGATCACCGCCCGCTCGGTCGCCGGATCCGTCTTCCGTCGCAGCGTGGACTCCACCAGCGCGATCAGGGTGGATGCCCGTTCGATCCGTTTGCCGATGTCCATGACGTGCCAGCCGGTGTCGCGGACCAACGATTCCGCAGCGACTCCCGACAGGGCGAGCATCCCGCCGAGCACCGCGGACTGCGCCTCGAACAGCACGGACCCGTCGTCGACCGTGTCGGCGGCGACCTGTCCGAGCGCGCGTTCGACGGAACTGAGGACGGCCCAGATGTCGTTCGACAATTGCCCGCGCACGGCCCGCGCGGCCTGCTCGACGCCGCGGACCGCGTGCGCGAGAGACCCGTCCCGGTCGGGGTCGATCGTCAGCGAACGGAATTCCGAGCGCACCCGCCGCTGGTCGGCGGCCGGATCCGAGCCGGAGTCGGCGCCGTGACCGGGCCCCTCCGGGCGGTTCCCGGCGTCGGCGACCCGCAGGACCGTGTCCAGCAGGATCGGGAGGCTTCCCCCGCCCGCGAGCCACGGTCGCAGGCGGTAGTCGCGGTACTTCTCGCCGACGGCGGTCATCAGGCGCGCCGCACCCTCGGCGCGCTCGGCGAACCGGCCCATCCAGAACAGTTCGGTCAGTGCGCGCGGCGACGTCATCAGATCGGACGTCGTCGCCGCATACGTGGGCAGGGCTTCCCCGTCCCGGTCGGCGCCGTCCCCCGGATCGGTGGACGCGGTGCGCTGGGCCAGCCGGATCCAGACGTCTTTCGCACCGGCGTGGCGCCGGTCCCCGCGCTCGGCCCCGGGAACCAGGGACGTCCCGAGACCTCCGGCCATCGGGGTGAATCCCACCTGCTGCGCGACACCGAACAGCCGCATCCCGACCGGTGCGAGGAAGACGTCCCCGGATCCGTCGGCCGCGGGCGCATACGAGGGGTCCGGCACCATCTGCCCGACCCACCGCTCGGGTTCGGCCCGCACCCGGTCCAGCAGGGTGTCCCGGTCGGCGTCACCGAGCTCGGCGGGCACGATCGGCGAACCCCCGTGCACCGCACGCAGCACCATCGACGAGGCATTCGCGAGGATGTGCGACAGCTCCGACCGGTCGCCACCCCAGAAACTCGGCACGGACGGCAGCAGCAGGTCCTCGTCGAAGAGACGACGGCACAGGTCCGGGAGCAGCCGGGTGAGGGCCGGGTTCTCGAGGATTCCGCTGCCGAGGGGGTTGACGACGGTCACCGCTCCCCGGCGCAGCACCTCGACGAGCCCGACCACGCCGGACCGGGAGTCGGGGCGCAGGTCGAGCGGGTCGGCGAGGTCGGCGTCCACCCGCCGGACGATGACGTCGACACGTTCCAGATTGCCGAGGGAGCGCATCCACACGTGGCCGTCGCGGACGACCAGGTCGGCGCTTTCCACGAGCGGGAAGCCGAGGACTGTCGCGAGATACGCCTGATCGAATGCCGCCTCGGACCGGGTACGGGGGCTGAGGACCACGACCAGGGGGTCCTCGGTGCCCGCGGGGGCGGCATCGATTGCCGCGAGCCGCATCGACTGGGCGAACGAGGACAGCGGGCGCGGGCCCACCGTCTCGTAGATGCCGGGCATCGCCCGGGCGACGACGCGGCGGTCCGCCATCGCGTAGCCGGCGCCTGCCGGGGACTGCGTGTGGTCGCGCAGCGCGTGGAAGGTGCCGTCCGCCCCGCGGCCGACGTCGAGTCCGTGCAGGAACAGTTGATGGCGGCCCGGCACCGTGATGCCGTGCGCCGCACGGACGTAACCCGGGTGCCCGAACACCGTGCGGGCCGGCACTGCGCCGCTCCGGACGAGCGCCATCGGTCCGTACAGATCGGCGAGGACCGCGTCGAGGAGGCGAGAGCGCTGCACGAAGCCCGCCGCGAGCTGCTCCCACTCCTCGGCCGCGACGATCAGCGGGACCGCGTCGATCTCCCACCGCGGCGGCGCGGTCGGGGCGTCCGACCCGTCGAGGGGGTTGTAGGTGATCCCGTGATTGTCGACGAGAAGCCGGATGCGGGACTGCAGGCGGCGGACGGAGTCCGGCCCGCCGCCGGTGAAGTCCTGCGCCAACTCCGCCCACGGTTCCCGGACGTCGCCGCCGTCGTCGAAGAGTTCGTCGTAGCCCGCGCCGTCGTGCGGTGAGACGATCATCAGGCCCTCCGCCTCTGTGCCGGCGAGCGCTCTTTCCGTGCCTGTTCGAGGAGCCGGCGCGGATCGCCGCCGCTGCGCAATCGCAGTGCCAGAACCAGAACGCCTGCAATCACGATGCCCACCATGTTGACGCCGAGTTGGAGCGCCGCCAGCGCCGCGACGCGCCATTCGCCCACGGTGACCGCGACGACGGCGAATCCCGCCGCGGGAACGGTGGTGACCGAGATGAAGACCCCGACGAGTGCCGCCGACTTCGCGGACACGAGCGCGAGCATGCCGGCCGCGCCGGCGAGGAGCGCGACGATCAGTGAGAGCGGTCCGACCCGGTAGATGAAATCGACCTGGTCGAGGGACTCGATGCTCTCGAACTCCATCCAGCCGACCCGCTCCATCAGCAGCGTCGCGACCAGCGTCGCCACCATCGCGAACGGGAAACCGAAGAGCAGGGCGATCAGCGACCGCCGGGCCAGACCGAGCTTGCGCCTCATCAGCGCGACGGCGAGTGCGGCGAGCGGACCGAACTCCGGCCCCACCACCATGGCCCCGACGACGGTGATCGGCGAGTCGGTCACCACCCCCACCGCGGCCAGCAGGCAGGCGATGGTGAGGAACGCGAGGAACGTGCCGTTGAGGGTCGACTCCTCGCGCGTCCGGCTGACCAGTTCCTCCCACACGACGCTGTCCGCGGGATCACCCGGAGCCGCCTTCTCCGCGTCGTGTGCGGATTTCGACAGCACCGTGTCGACGGGCTCCACCGTGATCGCACCGGTGCGGTCGATTCCCAGGGCCTCGAGCGCGTCGATCACGTCGTTCGCGGCCTCGCGGGCCACGTCGGTCTGGATCGCGTCACCGGCAGGGTCGATCGCGGCAGCGCGCAGCACCACCACGTGGGTGGCGCCAGGCTCCGCGGCGAGCACACCGAGGACGTCCTCAGTGTGCTCGGCCGGACAGATCACTCGCAGGTGCAACATGGTGTCCCCCGGCTGTTCCGCATCGTCCGGTCAATCGAGTCCCGCCGGCAGATCGCGCCGGCGGGCCCGCCTACTTGGCTGCGGGTGCGTCGAGCTTGGCCGCCGCGGCCTCGCCCTTCGGCTCCGGCTTGGCGTCCACCCCGGACTCCTTGCGCTGCTGCGCGGTGATCGGAGCCGGAGCACTGGTCAGGGGATCGACGCCGCCGCCCGACTTCGGGAACGCGATGACCTCACGGATCGAGTCGACACCGGCCAGCAGGGCGGTGATGCGGTCCCAGCCGAACGCGATGCCGCCGTGCGGCGGGGCGCCGAATGCGAACGCGTCGAGCAGGAAGCCGAACTTCTCCTCGGCCTCCTCGTGGGAGATGCCCATCACCTTGAACACTCGCTCCTGAATGTCCTTGCGGTGGATACGGATACTGCCGCCACCGATCTCGTTGCCGTTGCAGACGATGTCGTAGGCGTACGCGAGCGCGGAACCCGGGTCGGTGTCGAACGTGTCGAAAGACTCCGGCTTGGGCGAGGTGAACGCGTGGTGCACCGCCGTCCAGGCGCTGTAGCCGAGCGCGACGTCGCCGCTCGCGGTGGCGTCCGCGGTCGGCTCGAACAGCGGTGCGTCGACGATCCACACGAACGCCCACGCGTCCGGGTCGATGAGGTTCTGCTTGCGGGCGATCTCGCCGCGCGCGGCGCCGAGCAGCGCACGGGACGACTTGGTGGTGCCGGCGGCGAAGAAGATGCAGTCGCCCGGCTTCGCGCCGACGTGCGCGGCGAGCCCCTCGCGTTCGGCGTCGGTGAGGTTCTTGGCCACCGGTCCGCCGAGCGTGCCGTCCTCGCCGACGAGCACGTACGCCAGGCCCTTGGCCCCGCGCTGCTTCGCCCATTCCTGCCAGGCGTCGAGCTGCTTACGCGGCTGGCTCGCACCGCCGGGCATGACCACCGCGCCGACGTATTCCTGCTGGAAGACCCGGAACGTAGTGTCCTTGAAGAACTCGGCGCACTCCACCAGTTCGACACCGAAACGCAGGTCCGGCTTGTCGGAGCCGTAGCGTCGCATCGCCTCCGCGTAGGTCATCCGCGCGATCGGCGTCTTGATCTCGTGCCCGACCAGCTTCCACAGCGACGACAGCACCTCCTCGGCGAGGAGGATGACGTCGTCCTGGTTGACGAAGCTCATCTCGATGTCGAGCTGAGTGAACTCGGGTTGGCGGTCCGCGCGGAAGTCCTCGTCGCGGTAGCAGCGCGCGATCTGGTAGTAGCGCTCGATGCCACCGACCATGAGCAGCTGCTTGAACAGCTGCGGGCTCTGCGGCAACGCGTAGAAGCTGCCCGGCTGCAGTCGCGCGGGAACCAGGAAGTCGCGGGCGCCCTCCGGCGTCGACCGCGTCAACGTGGGTGTCTCGACCTCGACGAACTCGTGATGCGCGAGCACGGCGCGTGCCGCGGCGTTGACCTTGGACCGCAACCGGATGGCGTGACCGGGTCCCTCACGGCGCAGGTCCAGGTAGCGGTACTTCAGGCGCGCTTCCTCACCGGCCTGATCGTCCAGCTGGAACGGCAGCGGCGCGCTCTCGTTGAGGACCTCGAGGTCGGTGACGTTGACCTCGATGGCCCCGGTGGGGATCTCGAAGTTCTGGTTGCCCTCGGGACGCACCTCGACCACACCGGTCACCTTGACGCAGTACTCCGCGCGCAACCGGTGAGCCTGCTCGGCGGCGGCACCCTCCCGGAAGACCACCTGGGAGACACCCGACGCGTCACGTAGATCGATGAAGATCACCCCGCCGTGATCACGACGCCTGGCAACCCAACCGGTGAGGGTTACGGTCTGCTGGGCCTGCTCGGCTCGCAATGAACCGGCGAGATGTGTGCGCAGCACGGGATTCCTTTCGAAACATGGGGCAAGCTACTTCGTTGGCTGAGATCCTACGGAGACACTGTGCGTGAGCGGAAACGCATACCCGCTTCACGTGCGAGGCTGGATCGGCACACACCGGAAAATTGAAGAGAAAGCGACGACACATGACCTTCAACGAGGGCGCCCGCATGGACTCCGGCCGGGTGTCGGTCGGTGGCGGGGGCGGCGGTGGTCTCGGCGGAAAGTTCGCGATGGGCGGCGGCGCCGGCGGTCTGATCGTGCTGGTCCTCGCCCTGCTTCTCGGCGGCGATCCCGGCTCGCTGCTCGGCGGCCTCAGCGGCACCACGGATTCCTCCAGCCCGAATTCGGGTGCCGGCCTCGCCGGATGTGAGACCGGCGCGGACGCCAACCGCGACGTGAACTGCCGGGTGGTGTTCACCGCGGGCAGTCTGGACTCCGTGTGGGAGCAGGAACTCGCGAAACAGACCGGCACCGCGTACGTGCCGCCGGAGGTCGTGCTGTTCTCCGGTTCGGTCGACACCGGCTGCGGCAACGCCACCAGCGAGGTCGGACCGTTCTACTGCCCGGCGGACTCGACGGCGTACTTCGATACCAGCTTCTTCCAGCTCCTCGTCGACCGTTTCGGGTCCAGCGGCGGACCGCTGGCGCAGGAGTACGTCGTGGCGCACGAGTTCGGTCACCACATCCAGAACCAGCTCGGTGACATCGGCCGCGCGCAGGCCGACCCGAGGGGCGCCGACTCGGCCGCGGTGCGAACCGAATTGCAGGCCGACTGCTACGCGGGTGTGTGGGCTCACTACGCCGACACCCTCCCGGGCCCCGACGGCGGGCCGCCGTTCCTGAACACACTCACCGACACCGACATCGACGACGCCCTGTCCGCCGCCTCGTCGGTCGGTGACGACCGGATCCAGCAGTCCGCGGGCGGCCGGGTGAATCCGGAGGGCTGGACGCACGGCTCCTCGGAGCAGCGCCAGAAGTGGTTCACCACCGGGTACCGGACGGGTCAGGTCCTGGCCTGCGACACCTATTCGGCGCGCGATCTGAACAACCCGTCCGCGCTACGCTGACCACACCCGACAATTATTTTTGTCTTGACAGAATTTACCGTCGGTGTGACAGTGGACGCATGCTGGACGTAGCAGTGATCGATCACGCGGCCGCCGCGGAGATCTCCCTGGACCCGGTCCGGGCGCGGTTGCTCGCGGCGCTGGCCGAACCCGGGTCGGCGAGTTCCATCGCCGCCGCGGTCGGATTGACGCGGCAGAAGGCCAACTACCACCTGCGGGCACTGGAGGAGCACGGTCTCGTCGAACTCGTCGAGGAACGCAAGAAGGGCAACGTCACCGAGCGGGTCTTCCAGGCCACGGCGGCGTCGTACGTCATCTCCCCCGCCGCATTCGCCGCACTCGCGCCCGATCCCGACCGGGCACCGGACCAATTGTCGGCCCACTGGCTGGTGGCACTGGCCGCGCGACTGGTGCGTGAGGTCGGCGAGCTGATCGCAGGCGCCACCGCGGCGCGTCAGCCGCTGGCCACCTACGCGATCGACAGCGAGATCCGGTTCGCGTCCGCCGCCGACCGGTCCGCCTTTGCCGACGAACTCGGCGAATCCGTGAAACAGCTGGTGGCCCGGTACCACGACGAGAACGCCCCGAACGGGCGCAGGCACCGACTCGTCGTCGCCCTGCATCCCAGCCTGAAAATACCACCCGCGCAAGCGAAGTCACCCGACAACCATCACGAGGAGAGCTAGCCGTGTCCCAGAACTTCGAGATTCGCCGCGAGGTCGTCCTGAACGCGACCCCGGAAGACGTGTTCGCCGCCGTCACCACCGGCACCGGCGGCTGGATGTTCCCCTCCGACCTCGATCCCGGCGTCGGCCGCGAGGGACCCGACGACCCCACCGTCGTCGCGTGGGAGCCACCGCACAAGTTCGCCGTCCGCCAGGAAGGTCCCGGCGGCTGGTTCAACGCCCTCGAATACCTCATCGACGCCCGCGACGGCGGCACCGCGACGCTGCGCTACGTCCACAGCGGCATCTTCACCGACGACTGGGACTCGCAGTACGACGGCGCCGACAAGCACACCACGTTCTACCTCCACAGCCTCGGCCAGTACCTCCAGTACTTCGCCGGCCGCGCGGCCGGCTACATCACGACCGGCGGCCCGGACACGTCCACCGGTCCCGACGCGATGGCAACCCTCCGCGGGGCGCTCGGCCTGACCGACTCCTCCGCCGCCGGCGCCGCCGTGTCCGTCGACGTCCCCGGATTCGGTGTCGTCGACGGCGTCGTCGACTATCTGACGCCGCTTTTCATCGGCATCCGTACCGACGACGCGCTGTACCGGTTCTACGGCCGCAACGCCTTCGGCGGAACGGTCGACGCGGCGCACCACCTGTTCGCCGCGGGTGCCGACCAGGAGAAGTCGCAGGACGCGTGGAAGTCCTGGCTGGACAACGTGTTCGCCTGAACCCGCGGCACCGACGCTCAGGACGCGGTGAACTCGCCCCGACCCGGAATGTTCGGGGTGCTGGTGGTGATCTCGATGCCGACCCGGCCGGGGCCCGGATCGAAGTACACGGCTGTCGGTGCGCCCGGACCGTCCCATCCGCTCAACGCCCACTGCTTCGTTCCGGAGGCGCCGGTGTCGAGGTTGCGCCAGTGCAGGGTTCCGTCGACCAGGCAGACCCGGGAGGTGCCCACGAAGTACGTCTTCAACAGCACGTAGTTCGGCCCGTGCGGCTCCGGGTGGCCGGACGACGCCTGGGCGTCGATCCGCCCTCCGCACACGCTGATGTCGCCAGGGCTCAGACCGTGGCCGATCGTGTAGGTGGGGGTCAGGGTCGCCGTATCCGCCGCGGCGGCGGCCGGTGCACCGAGCAGTGCGGCCGCGGCGAGCGAACCCGCCACCGCCGATCGGACAACCAGATTTCCCACAGGCATGGCGCTCCTCGGTCGTTGTGCGTCGGGCGAACCCCTCTCCCCTTGTCTCCGGGAATGCGGAGAGCGTTACTCGTCCGCTTGGCTAGTGTCGACGCAGGAACATCGGTTGACTTCGAGGAGTTTCCATGTCGTTCACGGACGAAGAGATCGCCTACCTGCGGTCGCAGCCGATCGCCCGCGTCGCCACCGTGGGCGCAGACGGGCAACCCGACGTGGTTCCACTCGCGTTCGAGTTCGACGGAACGGACTTCTGGGTGGGAGGTTCCGGACCGTCCGTCACCGGTACCCGCAAGTTCCGGAACATCCGGGCCGGGAACGACAAGGTGTCGCTGGTCGTCGACGACCTGGTGTCGTTCGAGCCGTTCGTCGCGCGATCCATCCGGGTCTACGGCACGGCCGATCAGCCGGTGGAACGGGACGGAATGGTCGGTCCCGGTCTCTACGTGCGCATCGCACCGACCATCTCGTGGAGCTGGAACATGGCGGGAGAACCTGCCGGCGCCGAATGGTACGAGCCGAGACGGACCGTTCACGTCAGAACAGAGTGAGCGCCGGTCCGGGACGACCGACACCGACCAGTTCACCGCGATCGGACTCGACGGCCTCGGTGCGCCCGGCCTCCCGATGGTTCGCCCCGCCGCCCAGACCGTACCGGTCGACGAGTGGGTCGACTCGCTGCTTCAGCCACGACTTGTACTCGGGCGGAACGTAGGCCGCCCGCCCGTACAACTGCCGGTACTGACGGACGAGCGCGGGATGCTCCGTCGACAGCCAGTTCATGAACCAGCCTTTGGTGCTGCCCCGCAGGTGCATCGGGAAGACGGTCACACCCGAGGCGCCGGCGTCGGCGATCGATTCGAGTAGACCGTCCAGATGCCGTACCGAATCGGTCAGGAAGGGAATGACGGGGGCCACCATCACATTGCAGGGCAGTCCGGCGTCGGTGATCGCCCGGATCAGATCGAGGCGCGCCTTCGGCGAGGGCGTGCCCGGCTCGATCGACTTCTGGAGGTCGGGATCGTGGATCGCCAGCGACACGCCGATGCTCACCGGCACTTGCTGGGCTGCGAGCGTCAGCAGCGGGAGGTCGCGCCGCAACAACGTCCCCTTGGTGAGTATCGAGAACGGAGTGGCGGATTCGGCCAGCGCCCGAATGATGCCGGGCATCAGACGGTACCGGCCCTCCGCTCGCTGATAGGGATCGGTGTTGGTGCCGAGAGCGACGTGTTCCCGCTTCCACGACCTACGCCCCAGTTCCTTGCGCAGCACCGCCGCGACGTTGGTCTTCACGACGATCTGACTGTCGAAATCGCGGCCCGCGTCGAGGTCGAGGTATTCGTGGGTGGGCCGTGCGAAGCAGTAGCGACACGAGTGTGAGCATCCGCGAAAAGCGTTGACAGTGAAGCGGAAAGGCAGTTGCGACTCCTCGGGCATCTTGTTCAGCGCGCTCTTGCAGAGCACCTCGTGGAAGGTGATGCCGTCGAACTCGGGCGTCTGCACGCTGCGCACGAGCCCGGCGCGCTCCAGCCCCGGCAATGCACCGTCGTCGGCGTCGACCGCTTGCCCATCCCACCTCATGAGTACATGCGAACATTTGTTCTAACCGGTGTCAAGACTTCGACCCGTGAGGAGACCGGACCGTCGAGTACGACCGCGCTGGTGAGCGCCGGATCGGCGCTTGCGACAATGTCGCTCATGTCGAACAGAAACAACGTCTCGTCCGGTTCCGAGTGGGAAGCCAAGATCGGCTATTCCCGAGCCGTGCGGATCGGCCAGCTCGTGTCCGTGTCAGGCACCACAGCCTCAGGCCCCGACGGTCCCGTCGGTGGAGACGATCTCGGAGAACAGACCCGGGAGGCACTGCGCCGAATCGGGGCAGCACTCACCGAGGCCGGCGCGAGCACGACCGATGTCATCCGCACCCGCATGTACCTCACCGACATGAGCCGGTGGGAAGAGGCCGGCATCGCTCACGGCGAGGTCTTCGGCGAAATCCGTCCCGCCACTACGATCCTGGAGGTCAGCGCGTTGATCGCCCCCGGCCTGCTCATCGAGATCGAGGCCGACGCCGTCATCCGCGACTGACCCACTCGGAGGCGGCCCCTCACCCAACGCTCACGCCGCACGCAACAGCGTGATCAGCACCGTCTCGACTTCCGACCGGGCGGCACCATAGCGGGTCCGAGGTCGAGGAGGTGCGGCCGAGCACGGGCCACCATCAGCGAGCTCGGGTTTCGGGCAGTGCAGATCCCGTATCTCCCGAACGCGACGACTGGTGTGTGAGGTAGTCGCAAGGTGCGGTCTTCCGTCGCCGTGGCACGTGGGTCAGCTCAGGCCCATCCACTGCCGTTGCAGCTCGATCAGCTCGTACCGCGCCATTCGTCCAGAAATGGGCACGCACCAAACCCGGCCGCATCACCGCTCGCGAAACGAGCGCGCATCTGTGGTGGCCCGAGGATCACGCATGGTGCGTGGCGGTCGCCATCGACCTCATGACGACCTACCCCTGTGCGTCAGCGGGCTGCGTCGAGGCCGTACTCTCCGCCCCTGAACTTGAAGCACTCCCCGCCAACTCCCGATCAGACGGCAACGTGGGACAGCGACACCGTCAACCCGGTGCCCATCATCGGGAGTCTGACCTATGTCCTGGTCGCACCGGTCCACCCGCATGTGGATCGACGACTGTCTGGGCGCGTCGTCGACAGACACCGGTGAGGAATGTGCAGTCGGTGTGCGGACTTTCGGTCGCCACGCAACGAGGTGTCAGCACGATGGATCCGGCCCCGGTGCACCGGCTGACCGTTGTCGGTTCTGCGTCAACCCACCCGGTTGCGGCCCAGCATCCAGGTGTTGACGGCGCCGTCCCGTTGGTCACCTCGTCGACACCGACAATCATCGGCGGTGTCGGCCCCCGACCACCGCCGGACGAGTCGTTTCCGCCGAGTCGACCAGCACGGCGATCGCCGAGACTCGCCGTATCGAACGGCGTCGGTGAACTGCAACGCGTGGCGCATCGTGGCCGGATGCTGAATCTCGTCGTACCACGCGCCTAGGTACGACTAGGTGAATGTCGGTGTTCTCTGATCGTCTCGCCGACGACTCTGGAGAGAGAACCCGCCGCGCCGGCGGTGATGCGTGGCCGCCCATGCCGCCTGGACCGCGTACGCAGCGAAAGGACTCTCCATGCCCACTGACACCGCTGCCGCAGACGGACGGGACCCTTCGGACAACGCGCGGGCACCGCAACTGTCCGCCGCGGCAACACTCCTGGCCGAGCACTATGGCTGCAGCCGGGATGCCGCCTTTGATGCTCTCCTCGACATTGCCCGCCGCAACCACGCCAGCGTGGCCAACGCGGCCGAGCACGTCCTGTCCAGGCCATCGGCCGTTGACGGCCGGAGAGAGCAGCAGGAACCTCGCATTGCGGTCCCTCCGCAACGTGCGGCGCCCACGACGCCGGCGGTGTTCGAATGAACACGATGCCGCATCCTCCGCCCCTCGACGATTCCCCCACCCGCAGGGACAACGTCACACGCGATTCCGGTGACTGGCAGGCACGTGCCGCGTGCCGTGGTAACGATCTGGCAGTGTTCTTCTCACCCGACGCTGAACGCGGCCACGCCCGCAACCGGCGCGAAGCACAGGCCCGGCAGATTTGCCTGCCCTGCCCCGTGCTCGAACAGTGCCGCGATCACGCACTCGCGGTGGGTGAACCCTATGGTGTGTGGGGTGGCATGACGGAAACGGACCGACGAAGGCACACCAAGCGACTCCACCGCGGTGAGCGCCGACCACTCGGCTCCCAGCACCCCACCCGTGACCGACCGTCCCGCGAGTACGACGCTCGGCATTGACTCTTCGGCCGTAGACCGTTCGGAGACCTGTGGGACGTCGCGGACGGCGATCTGCTATCCGTCTCCGGCGCGGACTACTCGACCTCCGGGTCGTTCGGACCCCACCGATTCCTGCTCGTCGATCCGGACACCGCCGGCACGCTGTACGTGACCGCCTACGCCGACGGCGCCGTGTATGCCGTCACCGGCGCACCGGGCGGTGCACCCGCTGCTGTGCTCACCTGACCGGCTACTGCCGAGGGGCCAGTGCGTCCATCCTCGATCTCCTTCGTCTGTTCTGGTACCCATCCCCACGGATCGAGGAGTCACCATGACCAACCCCAATGAGTTCGAAAACCCGTCGACGGATCGGACGGACGCAACCCCTCAGGCTGCGGCGCCCACGTGTTGCAGCACCGAACGACAAGCCACCTGCTGCGATCACAGTGAGAAGTCGACGTGCTGCGGTCCGGCGGCGACGGCGGGCGGCGGATGCGGCTGCCAGTAGCCGTTAGTTCGGCAACAACGGCGGTGCGGTGCGAGCGAAGATGGGCTCGCACCGCACCGCCGTCTGTATGTGATGGCGGTGCGATCGCTGTCAGCAGAGCCGATGCTCCGGTCTACCGGCCATCCGTGGGTGTGGCTCCGCAGGCGCAGGATCCGCTGCGAGGCTGGTAGTCGTGCACGTGACCGGTCCGGTCCTGGCTGATCTGACAGCAGGCGTGCAATTGGGACTGGAGGGCAGCGCGGCCGCGTTGGACCCGGGATTTCATCCCGGACACCGAGATCCCGGCCTCCCCGGCGGCCGCGGCGTGGGTTCGGGCGTCGAGGTCGACCATCTTCACCGCCGCGGCCTGCTCGGCGGGCAGCCTCGAGAGCATCGGTACCAGGCAGGAGGCGAGTTCCTTCTCCGCCGTCTCGTCGGCGTCCGGTTCACCGTCGAGGGGGTTGTCGGGGACGATATCGACCGCCAGCTCGCGGCGATGGGGCGCGGACCGGTAGTAGTCGGTGATCGCGTTGCGGGTGATCGCATACATCCAGCCGAGGAGGCGGTCCTGCTCGCGCAGGTTGTCCAGGCTCTTGGCCATCCGCAGGAACACGATCGACAGAATGTCGTCGGCGTCCTCGGGACGCGAGACCCGGCGGGCGATGAAGGCCCGCAAGTCGCTCGAGAAGCGGCGCCAGAGCTGGTCGAGATCCGCTGGTGTCGTCGCGGTGGTGGCCGTGTCCTCGTTCATGATCTGTGGTTCCTCTCCGTCTTACAGGATCCTCGCCCCGAGGCGCGGTGGCGACCTCTCGGGTCCGGGTCCTTCCAGAGGTACGGACGACAGTGACCGCGATCGGACGCAGTGCGTCCGAATCCGAAGTTCCTCGTCTGTATGGGTGTCGATGTCGATTCCGGGTTCTCCGGTTCGACGTACCAGTAGAAGCGCGGTGAGGAGGTGAGAGCGATGCTGACCACACATCTGTTGTCGGGTCTGACCAGCGAAGAGGTCGATCTGATCGTGGCGGAGGAACTGCATCTGCTCGACGCCGCCGCATGAGCGCCGTCGACGCCCGCACCGGGCGCATCCGCTGACCACAGCGCTCTCCCAGCCTCTACCCCACTCCACCGGGGTAGGGGCCAGAAGAGTGCCCGGCTCCGGACCAGGAGGGCGCACACCAAACCCGCCCCGCCCCTCCCGTTGCGGGATGGGCAGGGCGGGTTCGTCGTTCAGCGGGTGCGTGCCGCCCGAACCAGGCGGGTCAGCACGGGCACGGCGGTCACCACCGCCCACAACCCGATCGCCGCGACCAGGGCTGCGGCGGTGTCGCCGGCGGTGGCGGTGCCGAGGACGTGGCCGCGCAGGGCGTCGGTGGCGTGCGCGACCGGATTCACCGTGGCCATGGCTTGCATCCAGCCGGGCATGGTCTCGATCGGCGCGAACGCACTCGAGACGAACATCAGCGGCATCATCACCATCATCCCGGCGAACTGGACGACGTCCGGGCGGCGGAGCCGGTCCCCGATCAGCCCGAACAGGGCGCTCATCGCCCCGGCCAGCACCACCAGCACGATGACCGCGGCGACGGCATCACCTGCGGTGCCGTGGAACTCGAAACCCAAAGCCACGGCGGCGATCCCGAGCAACGCAGCCCGGGCGAGGGTGAAGACGGCCTCGTTGATCGTGCGGGCCACCCCCGGCAACGCCGCCCGCATCGGCAGGGCAGCGAAGCGGTCGTGCACACCGTTGGTGTGATCGATCGCGGCGGAGACTCCGGCGTTGGTGCCGGCCATCACGGTGGAGACGGCGAGCATCGCCGGAGTGAGGAAGACGATGTAACTGACCCCGGCCGGAAAGCCGGGTCCGGCCGCGACGCTGCGGAACACCTGGCTGAACAGCACCAGCATCGCCATCGGCATGGTCAGCGAGAACATCAACAGCTGCGGAACACGCGAGCTGGTGCGCAGGTTCCGGACGGTGAGCGCGGCGAGCTGGTCCCCGATCGGGGACCGCTCGGCCGTGGTGCGAATGGTGGTCATTTGTGGGCTCCGGTGCTGTGGGCGAGGTGGGTGAAGACGTCGTCGAGGCTCGGGGAAGCTACGTCCAGGTCGGTGACCTCGATGCCGCGGTCGTGCAGGTCGGCGACCAGCGCGATCGCGGCGGGGGCGTCGTCGACGGTGACCGACGCCCGAACCCGGTTGTCGTCGACCCGGTCGGTGTCCGGGATGAACGGCAGCGCGGCGAGCTGATGGGCGGGAACGGTCGCGCTGACGACCTTGCCGCCGACGATCCGTTTCAGATCGGTCGGGGTGCCGCGGGCGGCGACCCGGCCCCGGCTGAGGACCACGATGTGGTCGGCGAGCCGGTCCGCCTCCTCGAGGTACTGGGTGGTGAGCACGACCGTGGTGCCCGCCTCGGTGAGCTCGTCCACGACGTCCCACAGCCCGGCGCGGGCGAGGGGGTCCAGGCCCGTGGTCGGCTCGTCCAGGAAAAGCACCGACGGGGATCCGATGAGACTGGCGGCCAGATCGATCCGGCGGCGCGAGCCCCCGGAGAGTTCCCCGACCCGCCGAGCCGCGTACTCGTCCAGACCGAGCCGGTCGATCAACGCGTCGGCCCGCGCTCGGGCGGTGCGCCGCAGCCCGGTCAGGCGGCCGATCAGCTCCAGATTCTCCCGGGCGGTGAGGAATTCGTCGAGCCCGGCGTATTGGCCGGTCACCCCGATCCGGCGACGGACCTCGGTGGCGTCGGCGACAACGTCCAGGCCCTCGATCTGCACGCGGCCGATGGTGGGCCGCACCAGGGTGGTGAGGGTGCGGATCAGGGTGGTCTTGCCGGCACCGTTATGGCCGAGCACCCCGAGCGTGGTCCCGGCGGCGGCCACCAGGTCGACGCCGTCGAGAGCCCACGTTGTGCCGTAGGCGACGTGCACATCTTCGACCACGACGGCCGGGGCGCTCATCGCACACCCCTGAACCGGTAAGGGGCGGGGCGGGTAATCGGGTGGGTGGTCATCGGAAGTTCCTCTCGGAAGGTGTGCTCCCACCCGTTGGTGAGTGAGAGTCCGCTTCTTCAGACGAACCAACTTCGAGTTGGACGCACCTGCCGCAGAACTAGGCGCCGGTATTGCGGGATGCCGGTTGAGCGGCCGGAGACGGGACGGAGCCCCCGTTCGATCAGCCGCGGCACCGGGCGCGGTCAGGCAGGCACCCCGGCGCCACCGCAGACGCCGGTCTCGGGCAACGTGAGTTCGACGCGGGCGGCGGCGTCGTGGTCGCCGGCCAGGGCGGCGGCGATGCTGCGGACCTGCTCGTACCCGGTCATCGCCAGGAACGTCGGGGCGCGGCCGTAGCTTTTCATCCCGACCAGGCACATTCGGCTCCGGATGGGACAGTTCGGCGACCCCGTGCGGGTAGACGGTGCCGCAGGAGTGCACGTTCGGGTCGATCAGCGGCGCCAACTCGACCGGGGCCTGCAGCACCGGATCCAAGCCGAGGCGGATTTCCGAGAGCCAGGACAGGTCGGGCCGGAATCCGGTCAGCACCACCACTGATCGACGTCCTCGATGCGGGCGCCGGTGTCGGAGATCAACGCCACCCGGCCGCTGCCGCCGTCGGGTTCGATGGTGGCGGTGCGGAACCCGGGAACCACCGTCAGCAGTCCTTCGTCGACCGCCCGCTTGGCGCGTAGGCCGAGGGCGCCGCGCGCGGGCAGCTCGTCGTCGTCGCCGCCGCCGAAGGTGGAGCCGACGTCGCCGCGGCGCAGCACCCAGCTGATCCGGGTGCCCGGGGCCTGCGGCTCCAGATCGGCCAGCGCCACGATCGCGGTGAGCGCGGAGTGGCCGCTGCCGGCGATCACGATGCGCTTGCCCGCGTACCGGTCCCGCACCTCGGGGTCGTCGACGTCCGGGACCCGGTACTCGATGACCTCGGTGGCGGCGCGCTCGCCGAGCGCGGGCAGGCCTTCACCACCGAGCGGATTGGGGGTGCCCCATGTGCCGGAAGCGTCGATGACAGCCTGCGCGAGGACGCGGTCCTCGGTGCCGTCGGCGCGACGGATGTGCACGGACAGGGGTTCGGTGTCGCGGCCGGCGTCGACGACCCGGTCCCGGCCGCGGCGGGCCACGCCGATCACCTCGGTGCCCAGCTGCACGATGTCGCCGAGGGCGGCGGCGAGGGGTTGCACATAGTTGTCGGTCCAGTCCTGGCCGGTCGGGTACGCGTCGTCGTCAGGGGCGGTCCAGTCGGTGGTGTCGAGCAGGCGGCGGGCGGCCGGGTCGATCAGCTCAGCCCAACTGGAGAACAGCCGCACGTGGTTCCACTCGGAGATCGCCGCGCCGGCCGCCGCGTTCGAAGACCAGCGGGGTCAGGCCGCGCTCACACAGCTGCGCCGCGGCAGCGAGGCCGATCGGTCCGCCGCCGACGACGACTACGGGCAAGGTGCTCATCTCGATCATCGTTCCATCGATGTTTATCGATCCTCTGATCCCAGAGAGTATCGATGCGTGTCAATGAAGGCAACCATCGATCAATATCGATATAGTGAAGGGCATGACTTCCCTGGACACGCCGGCCGTCCACACCCCCGGCGCCGATCAGGTGGATGCGTTGGCGCCGGAGGACGCGCTGACCTACGCCGGGTGGTTCGCCTGCCTGGCCGATCCCACCCGGGTGCGGCTGCTGCATCAGGTCGCCTCCCGCCCGGCCGGGATCACCGTTGGCGCGCTGGCCGAGGCACTGGGCATCGGCCAGCCCACCGTCTCGCACCACGTGCGCAGGCTCGCCGATGTCGGGTTCCTGTCCGTCCACAAGAACGGCACCAGCACCGTGGTCATGGTCAACCCGTCCTGCTGCACCGGTCTGCCGCACGCCGCCGACGCAGTGATGGGGGTGCTGACCGCGCGCCCCTGCTGCCCGGACGACATGCCCCAAGACGTCACGGTTCGCCCGATGCGCAACGAGGATTGGCAGCCGGTGCGCCGGATCTACGGCGAGGGCATCGCCACCCGCAACGCCACCTTCACCACCGAAGTCCCCGCCCGGGAAACCCTGGACGCGCAATGGCTTCCCGGGCATCGGTGGGTCGCCGAGATCGACGACGTCGTGGTCGGCTGGGCCGCCTTGTCCCCGACGTCCGGGCGGGCCTGCTACGCCGGGGTGGCCGAGAACTCGATCTACGTCGCCGACGAGATGCGCGGGCGCGGTGTCGGCAAAGTCCTGCTGCGCACCCAGGTGATCGCCGCCGACGAGGCCGGGCTGTGGACCTTGCAGACCTCGATCTTCCCGGAGAACCGTGCCAGCATCGCCCTGCACCACTCCGCCGGATTCCGGACCCTCGGTGTCCGCGAACGTATCGCCCAACTCGACGGCATCTGGCGCGACACCGTCGTCCTCGAACGCCGCTCCCCCGTCGCCGGCTGACCTTCCGAATCAGTTGGGGAGCATCATGTCCGAGCAGCCACCTGTCGATCGTGCCGCGATCGCCGCGGACCTCGAGCGCGCCCGCAGCGTGCTGCACGAGTTGCTCGACGCCGCGAGTTCCGTCGAGCTCTCGCGGCGTTCGTCCGGTACCCGGTGGACCAACGAGCAGCTGCTGTTCCACATGGTCTTCGGCTACATGGTGGTTCGCCGGCTGCTCCTGCTGATCCGGATGTTCTCCTGGTTGCCTGAGGGGGCGAGCCGACGGTTCGCGCATGCGCTCGATGCCGCCACCCCAGTCTTCGACGAGGTCAACTATCGAGGCTCCGCCCTGGCGGCGCGCGTCTACAACCGACGCCGGATGGGCCGCCACTTCGACCGCCTCATTGCGTCGCTGCAACGTTCCTTGGCTCGGGAGACGGACGCGAACCTGCACCGTGGCATGTACTTTCCAGTCCGCTGGGATCCGTTCTTCGACGACTACATGACCGCCGAACAGCTCTACCGCTACCCTGGCCTGCACTTCGACTTCCACCGCCACCAGCTCACCCTCGGCTGAATGTGCGTCGAGGTGACGGGGATGCTGGTCGGAGATGTCGATCCCGAGGTCCTCTCGCAGCACCCGCACCGTATTGGGGTGCATGCCCGGTTTATCGTTCCCGACATCACTTACCGTCGGCCCAGCCGGCGCGGGGGTCGAATCCGCCTGTTTCCTCTGCGCGGGCGTACGCCCGCAGCGCCTCAGCGGCTTCGTGGCCGAGATCGGGCGGGACCGAGACCTCCACGGTGACCAGCAGATCGCCCGCCGCGTCGCCGCGGTGGGGCACCCCGCGTCCGCGCAGCCGGAACGTTCTCCCGGACTGGGTGCCCGGCGGGATCTTCACACTGACCTGACCTTCGAGGGTGGGCACGGACAGCATTGTCCCCAAGGCTAGTTCGGCGAACGACACGGGAACGGTAACGGTGAGGTCATTGCCGCTGCGGGCGAACACCGGGTCCGGGTCCACGCGCACGGTGACGTACAGGTCCCCCGACGGCGCCCCGCCGAGACCAGGTTCGCCCTGCGCCGGTAGCCGGATGCGTTGCCCGTCGCTCACCCCGGGCGGAACATGGACGGAGATGGTGCGGGTGCGGTCCCCGATCCCGGCGCCCTGGCAGTCCGGACACGGGGCGTCGACGATCGATCCCGTGCCCCGGGTTCCCGGTCGTGTGCCGGAGCCGTGACAGCTGGTGCACACCATCGGCCCACTCACCCGCAGCGGCAACACCATCCCGGCGACCGCCTCCCGGAACGACAGCCGGGTCTCGGTCTCGACGTCACTGCCCCGCCTCGGCCGGGCCGACGCAGTTCGGGTTCCGGCGCGCCGGAACAGGTCCCCGAGCACGTCACCGACCCCGCCCAGAGGATCGCCCACGATGAAGGGTGAACCGCTCCCGAACAGGTCCCCGAAGTCGAAGCCGCCCGACCCGGCGCGCGGAGGAGAACCCGTCCCGGTGAACGCCCCGGATCGGTACAGCCTGCGCATGCGGTCGTATTCCTTGCGTTTGGCGGGGTCCGAGAGCACCGCATGCGCCTCGCTGACCTTCTTGAATCGTTCCTCCACCTCGGTGTTGTCCGGGTTGGCGTCCGGATGCAGCTCCCGCGCCAGCTTGCGGTACGCCTTCTTGATCTCTTCGGCCGACGCCGTCGAAGGGACACCCAGGGCGGCGTAGAAGTCACGGACGAACCATTCCTGCTGCGACACTTGGCATCCTCCTTCCTTCGCGGGGCCGCTGCGCGAGAGCGCCGTGCGCTCCGAGACCGGCACCGTCAGGCTGTCGGTCGGCGTCTCAGGAATCGCCGGCCGGTGCCGTGCCCGTGACATTTCCCGGCGGGGCCACCCCCTCGACGACGGCGACCGTCGCGGTCCGCAGCACCTTGTGGTCACCGAATGTGTAGCCGCGGCGCAGCACCCGGTCTACAACGGGATCACCCCCGGTGCCTTCGTGCTGGACCGCTTCGTGCAGGGTGGGATCGAAGCGCTCGCCCTCTTCGCCGAATGCGGCCACTCCCAGGCCGCTCAGGATTGCACCGAGCTTGGCCGCGATCGCACGCAGTGGTTCGTTTTCGAGGTCGCCGTGCTCGCGGGCGCGGTCGAGGTCGTCGAGGATCCCGAGAAATTTCGCCGCCACCGACGCCGTCGCGGCCTCGACGGCCGCGTGCCGGTCGCGTTCGATCCGGCGTCGGTAGTTGGTGTACTCGGCTTGCACCCGCTGCAGGTCGGCGGTCAACTCCGTCACTCGATCAGGGTCTTCGCCCGCGGTTCGATCGGTCCGGTCACCAGGGTGCATCTCGGCGTCCGGCGTGGTCGGGTCGGGTTCCCGTTGTGGGGTCGGGGTGACAGGCTCGCTCGGGGTGTGCCCACGTACCCGGCCGGTCTCCGGATCGACGCGGCGTTTGTCGGTGATCGAGATCGGTTCCCGCGGCGGCTTGTCGCCGTTACGGCGCTCGCTGCTACTCATCGGGTGTCCTCCCGTCCAGGTTCGTCCACCACCTCAGCGTCGAAGACTTCATCGGTGCCTTCAGAGGACCCGTTCCCCCCGCCGGGGGCGGCCGAGTCCTTCGCCTGCGCGTCGTAGATCGCCTGGCCCAAGGCTTGCGAGTCGGTGGCCAGTTTTTCGATGGCCGTTTTGATCGCCGCGACATCGCTGCCTTTCAACTTCTCCTGGGCATTCGCGATCGACGACTCGACCTTCTCCTTGACGTCGGCGGGTACCTTGTCCTCGTTGTCCTTGATGAACTTCTCGGTCTGGTATACCAGCGACTCGGCCTGGTTGCGGACCTCCGCTTCCTCCCTGCGCTGGGCGTCCTCCGCGGCGTGCGCCTCGGCGTCCTTGATCATCCGGTCGATCTCCTCCTTGGACAGGCCCGAGCCCTCCTGGATCTTGATCGTGTTCTCCTTACCGGTGCCCTTGTCCTTCGCGGTCACGTGCACGATGCCGTTGGCGTCGATGTCGAAGGTGACCTCGATCTGCGGCACCCCACGGGGGGCCGGCGGAATCCCCGCGAGCTCGAACGAGCCGAGCAGCTTGTTGTGCGAGGCGATTTCACGCTCACCCTGGAACACCTGGATCTGCACCGAGGGCTGGTTGTCGTCAGCGGTGGTGAAGGTCTCGGAACGCTTGGTCGGGATGGTGGTGTTGCGCTCGATGAGCTTGGTCATCACGCCACCTTTGGTCTCGATGCCGAGGGACAGCGGGGTGACGTCGAGGAGCAGCACGTCCTTGACCTCGCCCTTGAGAACACCGGCCTGCAGGGCAGCGCCGACGGCGACGACCTCGTCCGGGTTGACCCCCTTGTTCGGTTCCTTTCCGCCGGTCAGCTCGCGCACCAGATTCGTCACGGCGGGCATACGGGTGGAACCACCGACGAGCACGACCTGGTCGATGTCCTTGACGGCGATCTTCGCGTCCTTGATCACCGATTGGAACGGGGCCCGGGTGCGGTCGAGGAGATCGGACGTGATCTTCTCGAACTCGCTGCGCGACAGCTGCTCGTCGAGGAACAGCGGGTTCTTGTCCGCGTCGACGGTGATGTAGGGCAGGTTGATCGACGTGCTCTGCGAGGAGGACAGTTCGATCTTGGCCTTCTCCGCGGCCTCACGGAGACGCTGCAGGGCCATCTTGTCCTTGGTCAGATCGATGCCGTTCTGAGCCTTGAACTTGTCGACGAGCCACTTCACGATCCGGTCGTCCCAGTCGTCACCACCGAGGTGGTTGTCACCGGAGGTGGCCCGGACTTCGACGACGCCCTCACCGATTTCGAGCAGCGAGACGTCGAAGGTGCCGCCACCGAGGTCGAAGACCAGGATGGTTTGTTCCTTGTCGCCCTTGTCCAGGCCGTAGGCCAGGGCGGCCGCGGTGGGCTCGTTGACGATGCGCAGGACGTTGAGACCGGCGATCTGGCCGGCTTCCTTCGTGGCCTGACGCTGGGCGTCCTCGAAGTACGCGGGGACGGTGATCACGGCGTCGGTGATGTCCTCACCCAGATACGATTCCGCGTCCCTCTTCAGTTTCATCAGCACCCGGGCACTGATCTCCTGCGCGCTGTATTTCTTGTCGTCGATCGCCACATGCCAGTCGGTGCCGATCTCCCGTTTCACCGAGCGCACCGTCCGGTCCACGTTCGTCACTGCCTGGTTCTTGGCGGGCTGGCCGACCAGCACCTCACCGTTCTTCGCGAATGCCACCACCGACGGGGTCGTGCGCGCACCCTCCGAGTTGGCGACCACCTTCGGGTCGCCGCCCTCGAGCACGCACACCACCGAGTTCGTGGTCCCCAAATCGATACCCACCGCGCGAGCCATGACCGCCTCCAGCACCACACCGGGTGGGTGTGGTGCTTCCGCCGATCGTTCGGCATCACACCCACCGAACTTGAGTGTTATCGACTCAATTTTCCCCCAGGGAGAAATCGAGGTCAAGGCGAAGAATTGAGCGTCGAACGCTCAACATTGTGCGTGTTGCTCGGCGTCACAGCACCACCATCTCGATCTCCTCGACGAACTAGCCACCGGAGACCGCGCCGCCGCTCGCGCCCGGCAACGCCGACGTCTATCGGCCGCGCAGCCCGAACGGGTTTCCGTCGGCATCGGCGAGCACGCAAATCCGTGTCTCGGGTGCGACGTGACGCGGCGCGGTGCGCTCGGTTGCGCCGGCGGCAAGCAGGGTTTCGCGTGTCGCGTCGAGATCCTCGACGTCGGCGAAGGCAACCGGTCCGGCGGTCTCGTCACCTGGATTCAGGGCGACCTCGAAGCCGTCCACGTTGTACCCGACGTAGTAGGACTCGTCGGTGTGAGGTGCGCCGAGCAGCGCGGTGTAGACCGCCTTGGCGGCGTTCAGGTCGGACACGGGGATCACCAGGCTGCGGATCGTGGGGCTCATGTTCGTCTCCTCGGGCTACGGCGGTCATCGGCGACCGCCTCGTCGGCGATGACAGCAACCACGCTTTGTGCGCGCGAGGGCGGGCTCTTCTCGATTCCTGACCGTTCTGTCGGTGTGTGTCCGCCATAGCGTATCGACGCACGCGGGTTCCGGTGACGTTTCGGCCGGCCGTTTCGGCGTGGTCGCTGATCCGCCCTCCCCTAGCGGTGGCGGATCGCCCACCGCTTCACCGCCTTTGATGCTCTGACCCCGGAACCCGTTGGGGAACGCGCTATCGGTGTTACCTTGAGCCCTGTGTGTGGCGGTCGGCAATCCTCGCGGCGGCGCACGGCGCTGCTCACCGTGCTGGCGGTGATCGCCGCCGAGCGGATGGTCGTGCGGATCGGTCAAACCAATGCGGCGGGCGATGTGCTCGAGACCCTCCCAGATCTCGTCGGGACGCTCGCGCGGCGCCGCACTCCGGGGCGCGGTGCCGTCGGCACACGGCTGTCCCTGCCGGGCCGCGCCCGGGCACCGTCATCGACCTCGGCCGAGTCGCCCATGTCCGTGCGGAACAGCACCTGTGTGCTGCGGGTGTGACCGACGGGCACCGGCTACCGTCCCATCATCGGATCTGACGCCACCGCCACCCTCTCGTGACCGCCACGGGTACGCGCGCCACACCTCTCCCCCGACCGTGCCGCGCGGCCCGATTATCGTTCCAGCACCGGTAGATTCGTTCCGGTGCACCCCGTCGGAATGAGGTGCCGTAATTGCATTCCAGGACCGTTCTCAAACTCGCCGGCGCCACCGTGGCCGCGGGGGTGATGCTGGCCGGGGTGATGTTCCCGGTCGCCGCCGGGCTGGGGTACGCCTCCAACCGTGCTGCCGACAGCGTCGGTAATTCCTCGGCCGAACTGGCCGACGGAGTGGTGCCGGCGGTGACGACGATGACCGACATCACCGGGAACCCGATCGCCTGGCTGTACGACCAGCGCCGATTCGAAGTTCCCAGCGACCAGATCTCCAACGAGATGAAACTGGCGATTCTCTCCATCGAGGACAGACGGTTCGGCGAACATCAGGGGGTGGACTGGCAGGGCACGATGCGGGCGTTCTTCACCAACACCACCAGCGGTCAGATCGAACAGGGTGCCTCTACCATCAATCAGCAGTACGTGAAGAATTACCTGCTGCACGTGGTTGCCAAGACCGACGCCGAACGCCGTGCCGCGATCGAGACCACGCCGGTCCGCAAGATCCGGGAGATCCGGATGGCGATGACCCTCGATCAGGAACTCTCCAAAGAGGAAATTCTCACCCGGTATCTGAACCTGGTGCCGTTCGGCAACGGTTCCTTCGGGGTGCAGGACGCCGCCCGCACGTACTTCGGCATCGACGCCAAGGACCTGAACCTGGCGCAGTCGGCGATGCTCGCGGGCATGGTGCAGTCCAGCTCCGCGCTCAACCCCTACACCAACCCCGAGGGGGTGTTCGAGCGCCGCAATGTCGTTCTCGACACCCTGGTCGTGAATGTTCCGGACCGGGCCGCCGAGATCCGCGCCCTGAAGGAAACGCCGCTCGGGGTGCTCCCGACACCGAACAACCTGCCCCGCGGATGCATCGCCGCCGGCGACCGCGGGTTCTTCTGCGACTACGCGTTGCAGTACCTCCAGACCGCCGGGCTGTCCCGGGAGCAACTCGAAAAGGGCGGCTACCTGATCCGCACCACCCTCGATCCGGCCGTGCAGGGTTCGGTGAAGGCGGCGGTGTCCACCTACGCCGACCCGAAACTCCCGGACATCGCGAGCGTGATGAACGTCGTGCAGCCCGGGCAGGACCAACACCGAGTCCTGGCCATGGCGGGCAGCCGCAACTACGGCCTGGACGCAGCCGCCGCGGAGACGGTCCAGGAGTTGCCCTATTCACTGTCCGGGCACGGCGCCGGATCGGTGTTCAAGGTCTTCACCACCGCAGCAGCCATGGAGAAGGGCTTGCGGCTCAACGCGATCCTCGACGTGCCCGGGCGGTTCGACGCCCGCGGGATGGGCGACGGCGGTGCCCCCGGGTGCCCTGCGGCGACCTATTGCGTGCAGAACGCCGCCCCGTATCCGCGGGCGCTGTCGGTCACCGACGCCCTCGCCCAGTCCCCGAACACCGCGTTCGTGAAACTTCTCCAGGCCACCGGCGTGGATGCGACGGTGGACATGGCGGTGCGCCTCGGCATGCGGTCGTACACCGAACCGGGAACCTCCGGGTTCGGGGACCAGAGCCTGGCCGACATGCAGAAGGACCAGAATCTGGGGTCGTTCACCCTGGGTCCGGTGTGGATCAATCCGCTCGAATTGTCGAATGTCGCCGCGACCCTGGCCTCACACGGCAAGTGGTGCCCACCGACCCCTATCGACTCCATCGTCGACCGCGAGGGCAGGCCGGTCCCCCTCACCCAGCAAGCCTGCGAGCAGGTCATCGATCCCGGCCTGGCCGACACCCTGTCCAACGGGCTCAGCAAGGACGACCTGCCCGGTGGCACGGCGTCGGCCGCGGCCGCGGCCGCCGGGTGGAAGCTGCCGATGTCCGGCAAGACCGGGACCACCGAATCGCACATGTCGTCGGCATTCATCGGGTACACCAACAACCTGGCCGGCAGCGTCTACGTATTCGGGGACTCACCGACCCCTGGACAGATTTGCACCAGCCCACTCCGCTCGTGTGGGGACGGCAACCTGTTCGGCGGCACCGAGCCGGCCCGCACCTGGTTCACGGCGATGATGCCGATCGCGAACAACTTCGGCCCCACCACCCTGCCTCCGATCGACCCGCGCTTCGCTCGCTGACTGGAGGGCCGGTGGGTGGTCCTCCAGCGTGCAGACAGGAGAACATCTGACGGCGAGCTGGATCTCACCTGTCTCCTTGTAACGCGGGCGGGAGCCCGCGCGGTAACACAAGTGCCTCACCGGCCGCGTCAGTCGTGTTTCGCGCCGGTGGGGCCTCTCTCCCGGGGGGTGGAGACGCGGATCTCGACGTCGGCCGGCAAACCCAACGCGCACATCGACTTCCAGCAGTGCGGGTGCGCTCGGTCAGGCGTTTTCCTTGCGGAAGGTACGGGTTCCCCACCACACCGCGACGACGAACAACACCACCGCCCACGCGGTTCCCCACACAATCGCGGAGTTCGCGAAGTCACCGAAGAACGAATCCCGCACGGCGTCGACGACATGGCGGATCGGCATGAAATCGCTGGCCGTCTGCAACCAGGCAGGACCGATCGTCATCGGCAACAAAATTCCGGACAATAGCAACACCGGCATCATCACCATACTGATCACCGGAGCCATCACGTCTTCGCTCTTGGTGGTCAAGGCGAATGCATTCGACGCCGCCGCACAGGCCCCGCCGAGGTACATGACCGGCTGCAACAGGCCGATGATCACCCAGGCGGGGTTGCGCAGATTCATCCGCAGCTGGCGGCGGAAGACGATGAAACTCTCACGGGCGAACGTCATTGGCCTGCTCCTGGAGTGGTCAGCGCGGGGGCGGGGGTGGACTCGGATTCAGGGTCCCCGGTGGTGGTATCGGAGGCGGCGGTGTCGGCGTCGCGCAGGGACCGTCCGGTCAACGTCAAGAACACGTCGTCGAGGGTCGGCCGGTGCACCTCGATCGAGGCCAGGGTCACGTCGGTGCGGTCGAGGTCGCGCAGCAGTCCCGGGATCGCGCGCCCCGCACGCTGGACCCGACCACGGACATGATGGCCGTCCACCTCCACACCGGCCAGACCGTGCCGCGGTGCCTCGGCGATCGTGCCCAGCTTGTCTCTCACCAGCGGCACCATGTCGAGGTCGGCGATTTCGAGGTCGACGAGATCGCCGGCGACCTGCGCCTTGAGGTTCTCCGCCGTGTCCGAGGCGACGATTCGACCACGGTCGATGATGATGATGCGGTCGCTGAGGATGTCGGCCTCGTCCAGGTAATGGGTGGTGAGGAAGACCGCCGCACCACGGCGGGTCCGCAGCTCGGAAATGTGCTCCCACAGGTTCGCCCGCGCCTGAGGATCGAGGCCCCTCGTCGGCTCGTCGAGGAACATCAGGCTCGGCTCGTGAATCAGGCCCATGACGATGTCGAGTCGGCGTTTCTGCCCACCCGACATCGTCTTCGGCATCCGTTCCCACAGCCCGTCCAGCTGCAATTGCGAAAACAATTCTCTGCCGCGGGTTTCGACGTCCCGCGGGGAGCGGCCGCAGAGCATTCCGTGATCCATCACCTCCTCCCCTGCCCGGGCGCCGCTGAAGACCCCACCGCTCTGCGAGACGTAGCCGATGCTCCGCCGCACCTGCGTGGATTCGCGGACCACGTCGTATCCGGCGACTGTGGCCTCGCCTGCGGTCGGCCGCAGCAGGGTGGTCAGCATCCGCAACGTCGTGGTCTTCCCCGCCCCGTTGGGGCCGAGGAACCCGACGACCTCGCCCTCGGCGACATCGAGATCCACCCCGTCGACGGCGCGAACCTCCGATTTCTCCCGTCCATGGCGGGTGTGGAAGGTTTGGACGAGCCCACGTGCACGAATCACGACAAGCACTCTCCTCGAGGTCGGTCAGGCCAGTACTCAAAGATGATGGGTCGGGGCACAACCCGTTTTCGTTCTCTGCGTGATACAGACTCCTTCCGCACACAGAACTAAGTGGTGCGGTCCCCGGCGGAGTCGCCGGTGTGTGAGGGTCCGAGGGCAGCAGGCAAGAGAAACGCTCCGACAGACGTTCCGTCATCGAAGCACCGGGCGGGTTACGACAAGGACGACCCACCATCGACGGGCGGTGACCCCGTCGGCACCACGATCGAGATCGGCGGCGGCGGCGCGTTGCAGTGGGGCAACGGCGAGTACGGCGTGGTGCTGGCCCACGGTGCCGTCTTCGACGCCGCCAGCTGGGAGGATCAAGCCACAGCGATCGCCGACCAGGGTGCCACTGTCGTCGCAGTCGAGGACATCGCGCCGGAGTCGATCGCGGCCGCCGTCGCAAAGCTCCACGACGACGGGCATGCCGACGTCGCACTGGTGGGCGGAAGTGCCGGCGCCGATGCGATCCTGCAACTTGCCTCCCAGCAGCCCGACCTCCCTGATCAGCTGGTACTGCTCTCCCCCAACCGGGTTGTCGACGGCCTCGGCGGGGAGCCCAAGCTGGTCATCGCCAGCGAGGACGAGCCCGTCGCCCACGTGTCGCAGCAGCTCGCCGACAGCTCACCAGGCGTCGACAACGAGATGATCCTTCTGCCGGGCTCCGCCCACGCGCAGAACATCTTCGACGGCGAGAGCGGTGACGCGGCACTACAAGCGATCCTCGAGCGGCTGGCCAACTGAGGACCTTCCGGCCGGGCAACCGCCCACGCTCGACCTCGATCAGCGTTCCCTTCGACCGCTCACCGGAGAAAGCCGAGTAGACGTGAAACCCAAGACCGTCGTCGTCTCACTTCCCATCGTCGATCTGGACCACCGATCGCTCCGCTTCTACCGGGACGGGCTCGGGTTGTCCCCGACCGGCCTCGACGAAGCCATCCTTGCGTTCGAGCCGCGCGACTCGGCTGCGTTCGGGCGTGCTCGCCGAGCGGAACCCGGGGCCCGATCACGGCAAACGGCGTGCGGTGACTGCGCCGTGAGGCCTGTGACCGCTCCCCGTTCGTGTATGTGTCTCGATCACCTCGAAGCCGGCCGTGACCAACTTCTGGCTGAGTTCCGCTACCGGCCAACGATAGGCAGCGGTGACGGCATGGTCGAAAGTCCCTACGGTTGCTCCTTCGAAGAAGCCCACCAACAACCCTCCGCCCGACCGGATCACGCGTGCGAACTCGGCGAGCGGAGTGTGGATGTCCTGCGGACTGTGGTGAATGAGCGAGTACCAGGAAAGCACACCACCCAGTGATTCCGTCTCGGCGTCCAATGCCTCGAAGCCGCCGACTTCGAACGGGAGCTCTGGATACTGCGTACGAGCTCGTTCGACGAACTCAGGAACCAGATCGATCCCGCTCGCAGCCAGTCCGCACGCCGCCAAGAAGTCTGTCCACTGCCCCGGACCACAGCCGGCGTCGAGCACGGGACCAGTCAGGGTAGCGGCCCAGCTGCTCACCAGGGCCCGATCCGATGGGTGTGTCGAAGTCACGGAGCCAAAGAGGTCCACGTACTCCCGAGATCTGGCCGAGTATGACTCTCGGACGGTGTCGCCTGGTCGGGCGCTCGTATTCGCCATGCCGTCAATGATCGTCGATGGCGTGCTCCAGATGCCGAACGCTGACCGGCACGTCCCGACAGCCGGGTTACGACCTGGTGCCACGTGGTCCCTCCGAGACTGCGGTCACGCTCACCTACGACTGGTCGGCGGTGCCGCCAGTCCATCCGGGAGTACCTCCAGTTCCCGCCGTTCGGTCCTGACCATCTCACCAACTCGCTGCACCACCTGGCCGAGCTTGCCGCACCGACGTCCCGGGCTCGGACCCCCGACCGCTAGATATCTGCCGGTCGGCCCGCCGTCGCGGTCCGCCCGAGCACAGAAGGCCGTCGAGTAGTCCTACGGTTGGGCGAGCCGCTCGAGGAGCCATGAATCGATGCCGGTGAGCGCCGTCCTGGCCATTGCCGTGGGGTGGCCGGTGAACCCGTGGGGCGACTCGGGATAGATCCGGAGCTCGACGTCATTGCCGGCGGCGGAGAGCCGACCTGCCATCGCGAGGTTGTCTTCCAACAACACGTCATTGCACCCGACGACCAGCAGCGCCGGGGGAAGGCCGTGGAGGTCGCCGTAGACGGGAGAGATGTCCGGAGTGGTGCGATCTTCCACGTGGCCGACGTAGGCCTGGATGAAATACTCGTCTGCGATCCGACGTCCGGCCGGGGTCTGCGCGCTCAAGTCATAGGTGCCGAATTGGAGCGCGGCGCCGGTGAACCCGCCGACGGTCCCTCTGTCCCTCAGTCGGAGCAGGGTTGCCAGAGCGAGTGTTGCTCCCGCCGATCGCCCCCCGATCGCCAGTCGTGATGATCCGAAGCGGGCATCAGCGTGGCCGACGAGCCAGAGCGCCGCCGCTTCACAGTCAGCGGGTGCGGCCGGCCACGGGTGCTCCGGTGCCAGCCGGTAGTCGACGCTGACGACGGCGATGTGGAGAGCGTCTGCGAGCTCACGGTTGCGCGCGTCATCTCGCGCTGCGGAGTCCATGTAGAAGCCGCCACCGTGTATGTCCAGATAGACGCCCCGCGCTCGGCCGTCGGTGGGAGTGAAGATCCTCACCGGGACGCGTGCTCCCGCGGCTTCGACCATCTCTTCGATCGCCGGTGGATCGGCGGGAGAAGGACCGGACCGCCTCGCCCGCACGTCCCTCAACTCCTCGAGAGTGCCGGGGCCACGTCCAGCTGGCCGCGAGTGGTAGAAGCTCCGAGCTTCATCGACCTGCTCCGCCGGCACGTCAGCCGACAAATCGTCCAGCGCGAACCGCACGCGTCCTCCTCACACTCGGGGGTCTCGTCACGATGCTGTTACCGCACCGAGCGACGCGGACACATCATGCCCTACGTGCTCGCAACAGGTCGCCGGTCAGCGATCGCCAATCGGGTACGCCGATAGGCGTTCGGCTTGCGGAAAGGCTGCATTGCCACGGCCGGAGTCTGGTGTCCGTATCCGTCTGTCGTTGTTGATCGTCGACGTCGGCTGCGAATCGATCACTCGATACCTTGGCAGTCCGGTGGATCGAGAAGTCGAAGGATCCGGTGAGGCGCGCTCATACCGAACAATCTGAGTGTCGGCCGTCGTCGGTCGAATTATCTACTTCCCGACGGGTTTCACTGTTCGCGACCCGGCCAAGATGCTATCGGTGCGGATGACTGCAAGAGTTCGGCGCGGGTGCCGGGCATGCCGCTGTCACCCCGTTCGGAGGATTTGACTGCCAGAACCTGGTTGATCCCGAGCCGATTCGCCGCAAAAGCCAACGCCGCGCCGGCCATGTACAGCCGCCATACCCGTGCCCGCCCGGCGCTGCTGTGGGACACCGCTTCGTCCCAGTTCGCCTCCAGGTTCCCCACCCAGGCCCGCAGGGTCAGCGCGTAGTGCTCGCGCAGCGACTCGACGTCGCGCACCTCGAACCCGGCCCCTTCGAGCGCCTCGATCATCGGTGCGATCGGTTCGATTTCTCCGTCGGGGAACACATAGCGATCGATGAAGGACGTTTTGGAGAACTTGGCAGCGGGTTCGCCTGGTCGTCGCGAGATCGCGTGGTTGAGCAACCGCCCCCGCGGGCGCAGCAGCGCGAACAGGTCCGCGGCGTAGGTCGCCAGCATCGCGGCACCGACGTGCTCGGCCATGCCGATGCTCGAGATCGCGTCGTAGGGACCGTCTGTGACGTCGCGGTAGTCCTGGACTCGGATCTGCACCAAGTCCCCCACACCCGCGTCGACCATCCGTTTGCCGGCGTACTCCGCCTGCTCGTGGGACAGGGTGACACCGACGACGTGCACGCCGTAGTTGCGCGCCGCGTGCAGCGCGAAGGTCCCCCACCCGCAGCCGACGTCGAGGACCCGCATCCCCGCGGTCAGGCCTAGTTTGCGGGCCACCAGATCACATTTGGCGTACTGGGCCGCGTCCAGATCAGCGCTCGGCTCCGCCCAGTACGCGCACGAGTAGGTCATCGACTCACCGAGCACCAGTCGATAGAAGTCGTTACCGACGTCGTAGTGGTGGCTGATCGCGGCGGCGTCACGATCCTTGTCGTGCCGGTGCCCGCGCGCCGGTTTCATCTCCTCCGCCGGCGGCTTCGGTGGCAGGCCGATGATCCCCAGACGCAGCGCCGCTGTCGCCAGTGCCTTCTTCGTTTGCTTGTCGATCCGCACACCGGGACCCCTGCTCGGGTCCGACACCTGCTCCAACACGTCCAGCCCGGCGAGCAGGTCTCCCTCGATGTCGATGTCGCCGGACACGTAGGCCCGAGCGAAACCGAGATCGTTGGGCGCCCACAGCAACCGCCGCAGACAACGCCGATTGACGATGTGCACCTGCCACGGCGCGTCCGAAGGCCCACTGCGACTACCGTCCCAACACCTGATCCCCACCGGGACCTGCGCACCCACCACCGCACGAACCAGCGGCGCCACCGTGTCAGCGACCGTCATACACACCTCCGTCGAAGTTCGGGGTCCGACCAGCGCACAGGACTGTCGACCCGCACCAACGTCCCGCAAACCCACCTCGTCGACCATATCGATGAAACCCCCGTTGCCGCACACCTTCACACCGATTCCCGCTCGGCATAACCCTGCCTCTGAACGCCGCTCGGCTTCACGCGCCGACCGCGATGGCGCACAGCCAACTCGGAGCGAACGGATCAGGCGCCCTCGGCTCCGGCGTTACGATGGCGTCAACGAGTCCGTCCGAGAGCCAGGGGTGCCCATGCCGGATCTGGATCAGGCGTTTACCGATGCACAGGAGAACGTCAAGAAGCTCACCTCGAGGCCTGCCAACGATGAGCTACTGCGGCTGTACGCGCTGTTCAAGCAGGGGTCGAAGGGTGATGTCGAGGGCAAGCGGCCCGGTCGGTTGGACATGGTCAACCGCGCCAAGTACGACGCCTGGGCCAAGTTGGCGGGTACGAGCAGCGCCGACGCCAAGCAGGGCTACGTCGACCTGGTAGCCAGGCTCACGCAGGGCTGAGTTCGGAAGTTCCGGTCCCGTGCTGCCCGATCGACCCATACGAGAGCCGAATTCTTGTCGCCGCAAGCCGACGCGCGCCCGCACGCGCATCGAGACGGGAGTGTTAGCAGCGAACCCGGCTTCCACAGCGGGCAAGCCGCTGGCTCCGTGCGGGTCGACGCCGGAGAAGTACATCGTTCCCCGAAATCAGCTCTGTGCCCGCTCATTCGAGCGTCTACACCCACGGTGTAGACGCAGCGGCCGTCCGCGCCGACCGGGCCGTCCGGGAGGTGGTGACCGCACCGGCGGGCGTGCGGATGTTCCGGGTCCGGTGGCGCGAGCGGATGGTCGCGGGGGCAGGAGCCCGTCGGGGTCGGTAGCGACAAGCGGTGACACCACAACGAGGTATCGAGCAGGGCTGGGGCGAAACGCCGCTCGTCAGCGTCATCGACACTCGCGCCCCTTGTCCTGAAGGAGTGGTCGATCAGCGGTAGGCCGGTTCTACGCCTGTGTGGCGATGGCGTCGGCGGCGTCGTGCAGCGCGCGGGAGACGGCGTGCATGCCGGGGGTGTACTGCCGGCGGGCGAGCGAGGCGATGTAGATCGAGCGTGTCGGGACCCGGTCGGTGGGACGAAATCGGACTGCGTAGACGTCGGGGCGATGATGTGCGACGGCCAGCCGCGGGACCATGGCGATGCCGACTCCCGCTGCGACCATCGCTTCGATCTCTTGGTAGTCATGGGCCTCATAGACGACGTTCGGGGTGAATCCGGCCGTGTCGCAGCTGCGGTAAAGCACTTCGGCCGCCGGGTCGGCGTTGCGGATGATCCACTTCGCCGATTGCAGCGATGCCACCGTGACATCGTCGGCGTACGGCGCGTCGAACGGGACGAGCAGGACTGTTTCGTCCTCCATCAGCGGCACGAGGGCGAGGGATTTCTCGGTCTCCTCGGTCCAGTCGTAACTCCAGAGCAACGCCATCTCGACCTCGCTCGAATGGAGCATCTCCAGCAGCCGCGGGCGGACCGCGGATTGGACGCGCACGTCGATGCCCGGCCAGTGGGCGTGATAGTTCTTCAGCGCGTCCGAGAGCAGTGAGGCGCTGACGGTGGGGAAGGAGCCGAGTCGGACGGTGCCGCGCTCGAGTCCCAGCAGAGCTTCCAGGTCGCCGTGGGCGGCGCGCATTTCCTGACGGAACAGCCGCGCACGCGTGACGAGAATTTCGCCGGCTTCCGTCAACCGGACGCCACGAGGCAGGCGGGTCAGTACCGGCTGCCGGATCTCCTGTTCCAGTTTGGCGATGCGCTGCGACGCGGCGGAGGGCGTGACGTTGGCGCGTTCGGCGCTGGTGAGCGATCCGGCCTCGTCGATGTCGAGGAGCAGGAACAGGGTCACCACGTCGAACGAGTTGCGCATCGGTACCTCCAACAAGCCTTTAATCCTGCTAAACCCCGGCGTAGAAATACGACATTGTCATAAACATAACCCGCTCATAGTGTGATCTGCGTAATGATCAAGTGAAGGATGTGACATGCAGACGATCGCTACTCCCCCGCACGGGATCACGGCACGGAATCGCCCCGACGACGCCGTCGATCACGCAGTGCGCTCACTGCTCGTCGCGCCGGCCGGCATCGGCGAGGTGGCGGAAGAGACAACCCCCGCCCCACGCCTATTGTCTCCCAATTCTATTCACGTCCGTCCGTCGCGACCGGCTGCCGCCCAGGAGCCGTTCGATCCGCCCCGCAGCGAACCGAAAGTACGCCCATGACTTCCATCGAGATACTGCCACTGATCGCGTTGGTGGCAATGTTCGTGATAGCCACCTTCTTCCCCATCAACATCGGCATCTTGGGGTTCATCGGCGCATTCGTCGTGGGCGCCTTCATCCTCGGCTACGACGACAAGGAAATCCTCGCCGAGTTCCCCAGTTCGATCGTGCTGACGATCATCGGCGTCACTTACTTCTTCGGTATGGCGAAGAAGAACGGGACGATCGACCTCCTCGTCAATGCCTGTATACGTGGTGTTCGTGGACGGGTGACGATCGTCCCGTGGGTGTTCTTCTTCTGCGCCTCGGTGCTCACAGCCCTGGGCACGTTCAGCCCGGCTGCCGTTGCCTTGATCTCGCCGGCGGCGATGTCCTTCGCCGCGCGGACTCGGATGAGTCCGCTGGTGATGGGCATCATGACGATCAACGGTGCGCACGCCGGAGCGTTCTCGCCGATCTCGGTCTCGGGTGTGCTGGTCCGTGACATCGTCGAGTCGAGCGGCCTGACGATCGCGCCCTGGACCCTGTTCTTCGCCAGCTACGGCATCAATCTGCTGCTCTCGGTCCTCACAGTGGTCGGCTACGCCGTCCTCGCCCGGGTACGGAACCTCGAGTTCACCGCTACCGGCTCCAGCGCCGGAATCGACTCCGACGGCGTCGGGAGCGCACTACGCACCCCCACTGCGGGACCCGGTGGAATCCCGGCCGGCGGATCGTCCGGCCGGGGCGGTACCCAGGTACTCATCCGGACGCCGCGCACCGAGGTCGGCACCGACCACGACGTGCAGCCGGTCACCGGGGTCCAGAAACTCACGCTCGTCCTGATCGCCGGGGTGTTGGTGCTGGTCCTGGTCCTGCATATGCCGATCAGCTTCGTCGCCATCGCGGCCGGTGCGATCCTCGCCTTCACCGACCTGTCCAAGCAGAGTGAGGCCATCGCCGGTATCAGCTGGTCCACGGTCCTGCTCGTCGCCGGCATGGTCACCTACATCTCGCTCATGGAAGAGATCGGCACGATCGACCATCTCGCCGGGATGGCGATCACCATCGGCGCACCGCTGCTGGTCGCCGTCGTCCTCTGCTACGTCATCGGCGTCACCTCGGCGTTCGCATCGTCGACGGCGCTTCTCACCGCGGTCATCCCGCTCGCGCTTCCTCTGCTGCAGACCGGGGCGCTGCCGGTCGTCGGAGTCGTGGCAGCACTCGCCATCTCCGCCACCGTCGTCGACGTCTCCCCGTTTTCGACCAACGGCGCACTCGTCCTCGCCAACGCCCAGAACATCGAGCGTCCCCGGTTCTACCGGCAACTGCTCCTCAACGCGGGCATCGTGGTCGCGATCGCGCCGGCCCTGTGCTGGCTGGTGCTGGTGGTCGTCCCGACTCTGGTCTGACGCGCAGACAGCACCCGCGAGGGTTTAACTGAAGTTAACCCTCATCGATTTATTCGCCATTGTTCTCCACCCTGATGTAGGTCAGGGTGGGCAGTGGGACACCGCTGGGAAGCACGCTCCCCATCCGATCAGAGCCTCCAGCGGTGCCTCACAAACTCTTCGAACCCGAAAGGTGGGCCGGACCGTGTTCACACTTCATGGAACCTGGATGCGGGGAGGAACCAGCAAGTGCTGGCTGTTCAACGCATTCGACGTCGATCCGCTCATTGCTCAGGCCGGCGGCCTGGATGCCATCTTGACGTCGGCATTCGGCTCGGGTGATCCGCGTCAGCTCGACGGTGTCGGCGGCGGCAGCTCGACCACATCGAAGGCGGCGATCGTGCGCCGCTCCAGCGAGCCCGGAATCGACGTCGACTACCTGTTCGCTCAGGTCGCGATTGGTGACCGTCAGGTCGAATGGGGCAGCAACTGCGGAAACTGCGCCACGGCGATCGGGCTGTACGCGCTGCAGTCCGGGTTCGTTCCGGTGGACTCCGCGACGACGACCGTGCGGATGCGGAACCAGAACACCGGCGCGATCCTGGACGCCCAGATCGCCACTCCGGGCGGGATGATCCCCACCGAAGGCGACGCGGCCGTGCCCGGTACCAGCGCGTTGGGTGTCCCGGTGGGGCTCACCTTCACCGGTCTCGCCGCCGGTGCGGCCACACTGCTGCCCACCGGCGCCGCCGCCGATCAGATCTCGATTGCCGACCACACGTACCGCGCCACAATGGTCGTCGCCGGCGCCCCGGCTGCGTTGTTCAACGCTGCCGACCTCGGGCTGACCGGTGCGGAGGACAACCACACGATCGCCGAACACCTGCCGTTGCTTCTCCGGCTGCGACAGGAAGCGTCGTTGCGGATGGGACTGAGCAAGCCGGGAGATCCCGTCTCCCATGCGATTCCGAAAGTCGGTGTCGTGGGTCCGCCGGCGGACTACCGCACCAGCGCCGGCGTCGACATCCGCGGTGACGACTACGACATCTCGGTCCGGATGCTGTCGATGCTCGCCCCGCACCCGGCGATCGGGCTCACCTCCGCGGTCGCCGTCGCCGCGGCCTCCACCGTGACCGGAGGTGTCGTCACCGACAACACACAGGTCCGGTGGCCGGGATCGCTTCGGGTGGGAACACCTGCCGGGGTACTCGATGTCGACCTCTCCGTTTCCCTCGACGGGGTACTCGAATCGGTCACCCTGCACCGGGCGGCCCGCCGTATCGCATCGGCGGAACTGTTCGTCACCGCCCCGGCGCCGGCTCCGGCACTGGTCGGCTCCGCGCGGTGAGGACTCCGCACAGCCCCGCCCCCGCGATGCGACAGGAATCCTGATGCCCGAGAAGATCGCGATCGCGCCCAGACCGATCGACACGCGGATCGCCCGATCCTGGCTCCTGGTCAACGGCACCCGAACCGACCTGTTCGACCAGGCCGACCGCTCCTGCGCAGACCAGATCGTCCTCGACATCGAGGACGCCGTCGACCCTCAACTCAAATCCACCGCGCGGGAGGAGGTCGCCGCCTGGCTCGAGAACACCTCGGCCTGGGTGCGGATCAACGACCGGTCCTCGCCGTACTGGAGCGATGACGTCGATCGCCTCGCCGGGCTTCCCGGACTGGCGGGCGTGATGCTTGCGAAAACCGAAGCCGCAGAACATATCACCGAAACCTTCGACCGACTCGGCGCAGCCACCCCGGTACTCGCGTTGGTCGAATCCGCCCTCGGAATCGACCAGGCCGGTGATATCGCCCGCGCCCGCGGCGTCTTCCGACTCGCCTTCGGCAGCGGCGACTATCGCCGCGACACCGGCACCAGCGCGGACGACCTCGCCATGGCCTACCCCCGCTCCAGACTGGTGGTCGCCAGCCGAATCGGCAACCTGCCCGGACCGATCGACGGTCCCACCGTCAGCAACAGTCACACCGTGCTACGTGAACAGTCGGCCGTGTCCGTGTCCCTCGGGTTGACCGGGAAGCTGTGCCTGGACACCGAACAACTGCCGGTAATCAACGAGTCGATCAGCCCTACGCCCTCGGACGTAACCTGGGCGCGGGAGTTTCTCGCCGATTTCGAAGCCCGCGGCCGCGTTGTCCGCGACGGCAGCGACCCGCCCCGGCTCGGTCGGGCCGAGAAGATCATCCGCCTCGCCAACGCGTTCGGAATCCGCCGGAGCTGACCGGTCCTATCCGGTTTCGAATCCCTCCTGCAACTGGTGGGCGGCGGCAGTGCACACCGCGATCCCTTCCTGCGCGGCCGGGCTGAGCCGCCGCTCGGTCAGATGCGCGACCAGGATCCGGCGCTGCGGCGGACGGGTGGCGAGGGGAATCGACCGGACGTCGGGCCGAAGGTTGAGTACGGCCAGTCGCGGAGCAATAGCCACGCCGAGCTCGACAGCCACCATCGCCTGCACCTCACCGTAGTCGTGCGCGAAGACACTCGTGCGTGGCGTGAAACCACCTTGCTGACAGAGTTTTTCGAGGGTCTGCGCGACCGGATGATCGTCGGCGCGGACCACCCACGATTCGTCGCGCAATTCGGCGATCCGGATCGAGTCGCGGTCGGCCAGACGGTGCCGTTCCGACACCAGCAGCACGGTCGGATCGTTCATCACGTGGTGGTACGTCAACGTGGGGTCATCGACCCGATTCCACTCGTAGTCCCACAACAGCGACAGTTCGGTCTCCCGGCGGCGAAGCGCATCGACCAAGTACGCGAACCGGCCACTGAGCACCTTCAGCTCGACCCCCGGGTGCCGGGTCTTGAACTCCTTGACCACGAGTGGCAGCAGTGACGACCCAGCCGTGGGGAAGGTGCCGAGCGCCAGCACACCTGCACGCAGCCCTTTGATCTCCGCGAGTTCGGCATCGGCGGCCTCGAGTTCGATCAGGATGCGTTCGGTGTGCTTGACCACCGACCGCCCCGCCTCGGTCAACACGATGCCGCGCGCGTGCCGCTCGAGGAGCGGTTGCCCGGCCTCCTTCTCCAGCTTGGCGATTTGTTGGGAGACAGCCGAAGTGGTGTACCCGAGCGCCGACGCTGCCGCGGTGATCGACCCGTGCTCGGCGACCGCGCGCAGCGTGAACATCCTGGTCGTGTCCAGCACCCACCCACCTCCTGTGGCTTTAGAGAAAGTTAACACCTGTCGATACATCCGTGATTGTAGTTGAACCGTGCGAGTGTCAGTCTGAGATGGCGGCAGTGGCAGCTCAACACTCTCCGGCCGCACCGTGACACCGGCTCGCACCGGCCCCGTCGGACGACGCTCGTCCACGGCGACGGATGTCGAGTGCCGCCCACCGTATCTACTCCCCCACGCGTGAGGACAGCCTATGACTGCACACCCGAGTGACGTCCATTCGCCTGACGACCAGGCCGACGCCAGCACAGGCAACCGCCATTCTCCGACGCGTGGCCCCCTGCACGGCATTCGCGTCCTCGACATCAGTACCGTCTACGCCGCACCGATCACTGCCATGATGCTCGGCGACTACGGCGCCGACGTCATCAAGATCGAGCACCCCACAGGCGATCCCGCCCGCTCACACGGAGCACGCAAGGACGGCCACGGTCTGTGGTGGAAGGTGATCTCGCGCAACAAGAGATGCATCACCCTCAATCTCGGCACCGCCGAGGGTCAGCAGATGCTCCGCGATCTCGTCGTCGATGCCGACGTTCTGGTGGAAAACTTCCGCCCCGGTGTCCTCGAGAAGTGGGGATTGGGACCGGACCGGCTCCACGACCTCAACCCCGGGTTGATCATGCTGCGCGTCACCGGCTTCGGCCAATCCGGCCCCTACGCCGAGCGCCGAGCATTCGGGACCCTCGCCGAGGCGATGAGTGGATTCGCGCACCAAACGGGTGGCGAAGACGGTCCGCCGACGTTGCCGCCCTTCGGTCTCGCCGACGGTGTCGCCGGACTCGCCGGCGCATTCGGTGTGGTGACCGCGCTGCTGCACCGCAACGGCCCGGACAGCGACGGAAAGGGGCAGGTCATCGACCTGTCTCTGCTCGAACCGCTGCTGGGGATCCTTGGCCCCGGCCCCACCGCGTACCACCAGCTCGGCACCATCGCCGGTCGCAACGGCAACCGCTCCCCCAACAACGCCCCACGCAACACCTATCTCACCAAGGATGGGCGGTGGGTCGCCATCTCCGCGAGCGCCACCTCCGTCGCCGCGCGCGTCATGCACCTCGTCGGCCGCCCTGACGTCGTCGAACAACCCTGGTTCGACTCCGCCGGCGAACGCAGCCGAAACGGCGACCTTCTCGACGAGGCCGTCGCGAAATGGATCGCAGACAGGCCGCTGGACGAAGTCACGGCCGAATTCGAACGCGTGGGCGCCGCACTGGCACCGATCTACGACGTCGCGCAACTGATGAACGATCCGCACGTCCTACACCGCGACTGCATCACCACCGTCGACGACGACGACCTCGGCCCGATCAAGATGCAGAACCTCATGATCCGCATGCTCGGAACACCCGGTGCGATCAACTTCGCCGGCCGCCGACTCGGCCAGGACAACCAACAGTTCTACAAGGAAGCCCTCGACATCGACCCGGACCGACTGACCGAACTCGCCGAGAAGGGGGTCCTCTGATGGACCGCAGCTACCTGTTCGCCCCGGGCCACAACCGAAAACTCCTCGGCAAGGTTTTCGACGCCGGCGCAGACGCCGTCATCCTCGACCTCGAAGACGCGGTGCCGCCCGCCGAGAAGTCGACGGCGCGGGACAATGTCGCATTCGTCCTCACCACCCACACAGCATGGGTGCGGATCAACGCGCCCGGCACCGAACTCGCCGGAGCCGACCTCGATGCTGTCGCTTCATCGGCTCACGGCATCCGCATCCCCAAGGTCGAAACACTCGACGACATCCACTGGGTCGCGGACCGCGCCCCCGGAAGACCCCTGATCTGTGCTATCGAAACCGCGAAAGGCGTCGCCAACGCCTTTGCGATCGCCGAGCACCCCGCGGTCACCCATATCGCCCTCGGCGGTATCGACCTGCAGAAGGACCTCGGCACCGGGAAAGGGGACGCACCTATGCAGTACGTGCGCTCCCACCTCGTCGTCGCCGCCCGCGCCGCCGGCATCGCCCCACCGATCGACAGCGTCTACCCACACATCGACGACACCGACGGACTCGTCCGCCAGGCCACCCACAGCCGTGACCTCGGCCTGTTCGGCAAGTCCGCCATCCACCCCGCTCAGCTTCCGGCCATCCACACCACCTTCAGTCCGCGACAGAACGACATCGACTGGGCTCGACAAGTCATCGAGGCATTCGAGAACGCCGGCGGAGCCGCGGTGCGACTGCCCACGGGCGAATTCGTCGATCTCCCCGTCGCGGAACGGGCAAGGAAGATCCTGGACTTTGCGCACGCCTGACAAACCCCCACCCCCGCTCGCCGCCATAGCCCCCACTGTGGACCATGCTGATCTTCCTGGTGTGGTGCGGCATAGATTTCAGCCACGGACAGATTCGAGCCGACCCGCCACCCGCCCTAGACCTGGCACGATGGCAGGGTGACTGAACCCAACCGCGTCCTCGTCCTCGGCTCGGGATTCGCCGGCTTATGGGCCGCGCTGGGGGCGGCGCGGCGGCTCGACGAACTCCACGCGACGGGCACCGTCGATGTCACGGTGATCAGTACCAGCCGTTCCACGACATCCGGGTCCGCAACTACGAGGCAGACCTGAGCGCGTGCCGCATCCCGCTGAGCGATGTGCTCGACCCGGTCGACATCGGGCACATCGCCGCCGAGGTGACAGCGATCGACACAACGGCGCGCAGCGTCACCGTCTCGGGCCGCGAGGCACAGCGCACGCAGAGGTACGACCGTCTGGTCATGGCTCTGGGCAGTCGCGTGGCGACGCCCGATATCCCCGGTTTGCGGGAATTCGGCTTCGACGTGGACACGTACGACGGCGCGATGAAGCTACAGCGCCACCTGGCCGCGCTGTCCGACGGCGGAGCGGACGTGAGCGCGGCGACCGCGGTGGTGGTCGGCGCCGGCCTCACGGGCATCGAAACTGCGTCCGAGCTGCCCGGAAGGCTGGCAAAGGTGTGCGCGGGACGCAACGTCGAACCGCGGGTGGTGCTGATCGACCACAACCCCTACGTCGGTTCCGACATGGGCTCATCGGCGCGACCGGTGATCGAAGCGGCGCTGTCCGACAACGGCGTCGAGACGATGACCGGTGTCGGCGTCGCATCTGTCGACGAGCACGGCGTGACGCTCTCCTCCGGAGAGGTGCTGGCCGCGGGCACCGTCGTCTGGTGTGCGGGCATGCGGGCGAATCCGCTGACCGCACAGCTCGGTGGCGAGCACGACCGGCTCGGTCGCCTGCCGGTCGACGACTACCTGCGGGTGATCGGTTCGCCCGGAGTATTCGCCGCCGGTGACGTCGCCGCGGCGCGGGTGGACGACGACCACCTGTCGGTGATGTCGTGCCAGCACGGGCGCCCGATGGGCCGCTACGCGGGTTACAACGTCATCGGCGACCTGCTCGGGGAGCCGATGCTCCCGCTCCGGATCCCCTGGTACGCCACCGTTCTCGACCTGGGACCGGCGGGCGCGGTGTACACCGAGGGGTGGGACCGCCAGGTGGTGTCGCGCGGCGCGCAGGCCAAAGCCACCAAGGTCACCATCAACACCGAACGCATCTATCCCCCGTTGAACTGCGACCGCGACGCGCTGCTGGCCGCCGCCGCGCCGGCGCTGCAGGCACGACCCGATCCTGGACAATGACTTTCAGGAAATCGAGGACTCGTCGCCGTCTACTGCACGACCGCCGCAGGAAGCCGATCCGTCACACGCGGCGAGCCCACCGGGAGGGATGATCCGGGAAGCCAACGGGACCGCACCGCCCACCGTTCACGGGATGGTGAGCGCCGGCACTGCCGGAGAATCGGCGGGAGCCGGCGCACTGCGGTTGTCCGCGACGAGGTCCCACGCGGTCTGCCGTGGCGCCACGCCGTCCAGGATCCATTTGCCGAGCAGCAACGCGACCTTGGCCAGCATCTCGGTACGCAACCGCAGGAACGAATCCTCCGGATCGGTGCCGACCTGACTGAGTAGCACCCACCAGGCCCAGGCGACTGCTCCGGCGTTGACGACGAAGTCGGGGACCACCGGAATGCCCCGGCCGGTGAGCACCGCCTCGGCGCACGGGGTCGTCGCGGCATTCGCAGCTTCGATCACGACTTTCGCGGCGACCTGGTCGACGTTGTCCGTCGTGATCGCATATGAGATCGCGGCCGGGACGAGGATGTCTGCCTCAGTGGCGATCACAGCCGCGCTCGGCAACCGCTGAACATGCGAGGGGACGCGGGAGCGGTCGATCTCGCCGTAGCCGTCCCGCAGGTCGAGCAGCGCGGGAACGTCCAGGCCGTCAGGGCAGTACAGCGTGCCGAGGGCGTCGGCGACAGCAATCACGCGCATTCCGGCCTCGTACAGATACCAGGCCGCGCCGCCCCCCATGGTCCCGATGCCCTGGATGGCCACCGTCGTTTCGGCCTGAGGCCACCCACATGCTTGCACCGTGCCGATGCAGGCCTGCGCGACTCCGTAACCGCCGATCACATCGCCCAGCAGAAAACCGCTGGGCACCGGGGCGTTCAACGCGGCCCGTACCCGGCGCAGGGTCCCCTGCGGATCCTCCGCACGGCTGATCGCCGCATGGTAGGACTGTTGAAGGCCGAGTCGCGCGAAGACGTCGTCGAGCAGATGCTGCGGCACCCCCAGATCCTCCGCGGTCACCCAGTGCGCGGCCAGCCACGGGCGCATCGCCTGACAGAACCGCTCCAGAACACCGACGGCGCGGGGGTCCTTCCGGTCGAAGTCGATGCCACCCTTCGCGCCGCCGACAGGCAAGTCGAAAACCGCGGTCTTGGCAGCCATGCCTCTGGCCAGATCCTCGACCTCCGACATCGTGCAGCCTGCCCGCATCCGGGTGCCCCCGGTCGCCAGGTCGGACACCAACGTGTGCACGACGAGGTAACCATGAGCTCCGGTGACCGGATCAGACCACGTCACACGTAACAGGGGCTCACCGCGGTGCACGGTCGCCACATCGATGTGGCGCTGCGTCGCAGTGTTCGCGCGGTGGTCATACTCCCGGTGCTCGGTGGTGCGCCCGAACCCGCATTCCGTCGTCGTAGTCACCTCGATTTACCCCAATCGTCCTCAGAAAATCTTCGTCGCCACGACCACTCAGCCGATGACGCCAGAGTGCGCGCGCTGGTGACCAGGCGTCCAGTTACGAATCTTGGATGATTGCGTTCACGCTTTCTACACAGCGCAACGCGTGGTCCGGTTGGACGGTTGGGAATGGATGCCTAGGCTGGCGGCATGGAGCTGTCATTGCGCCGGTTGCGGATGCTTCGGGAGTTGCACCGCCGAGGCACCGTGACAGCCGCGGCGCTGGCCTTGCACTACACCACATCCGCGGTATCGCAACAGCTCACCCAGCTCGAACGCGACGTCGGCGCAAAGCTATTCGAGCGGCGCGGTCGGCGGGTACAGCTCACCGAGATCGGTCTGCTCCTCGCCGAGCACGCTGAGGAGATCATGCGATCGGTGGACCGCGCGACGACCGCTCTCGAGCAAACACAGGAAGGGGTCACCGCCCGATTGACCGTTGGAGTGTGGGCGTCCGTCGCGTCGAGCCTGGTGCCGAGTGCGCTGACGTTGCTGGCCGCCGAGCATCCCGGCATCGAGGTGCGAACGAGGGAGCTCGCGCCGGAAGATACCGCAGTGGCAGTGCAGGACGGCTCGCTGGACTTCTCGTTCGTGATCGACTATTCCGACTACCCGATGCAGTGGGACCCGGAGTTGACCAGAGTGGTGATCGCGGTGGAACGACTGCACGCAGCGCTGCCTCCGGGAACGGTGTCCGCCAGAACCATGGCGCTGGCGGATCTCGCTGAGCATCCCTGGATCCTTGCGGGACCCAAGTCGCATTTCGGCCGCGCGGTGCGCTTGGCCTGTCAGCGTTGCGGATTCGAACCCAGGATCAACCATGAGGTCGGCGAGCAGGCGACGGCACTCGCGATGGTTGCGGCGGGCCTGGGAGTCACCCTTGTCTCCGATCTCGGACTGACGCTGCGCCCGCCAGGAATGGACGTCGTCGCGCTGACCGAACCGCTCACTCGAACGATCTCCATCGCCCATCGGGGGACGGCCGCGCATCGACCGCCGCTGCAACTGGTGATCGACGCCGTGCGCGCCGCGGCGGCCGCACAGGGGCTCGCCGCACGGTCGCCGTACCCGTAGCCGTAGGCGACACACGTTTACCGGACAGTGCCCACCCGTCGGATGAATGCTCCCTATCCGCACCGCCGCCGGATTGCGATGCAGTGCAAGTCAACTCCTGCATTAGGTCTCTCGCGGATCAATGCTCCGGAATCGACTGAACGAGAGATGAGCCGGATCAATGCATAACTATGCGGTGGCTAACTCTTTTGGGAAATGCCTGGGTGAGGATGTGCCCGGATCGCTCGGAGCGGCCACTGGCGAAACCGATTTGCGGTTGCTCCGGTCGCACTTCGCACTCACACCTCGCACGACTATCCACGGAAAGGGTCTACCGTCGAGGTGAGAGTCCAGAGATGAGGCCACGGTGAGTACAACGGATGACAAGCGACGAGACGTCCTCGACGAGCACACGCTCCACATGGGCGCGGGCTTCAAAGAGAAGGACCGCGCGCACGTGCGAGAGGTGTTGTCGGCGCTCGCACCGCACCTCGGGCGTTGGGACCCCAGCGATGTGGACGTGGAAATCTCGGTGAAAGACCGGGGCGGCAAAGAACAGCGAGTCACGTTACGCACGACGCTCCCCGGCCTTCCGCCATTGGTGGCGGCCGCCACCGATCCCCACCTGGTTCAGGCTCTCGGCGCAGCGAAGCATGAGCTGATCCGGCAGATCGAAGACCAGAAGTCGGCACGGGAACCAAAGAACAACCGACAGCTCAGGAACAAGACAATCCGACATCTCGGCGCCCTTCGTACGCCACACACGGACACTCCGTGACCGCCGGCTTCGGCAAACTGGGCGGCCTCACGAAGAGGTCCAACGTGACCGTCTTTCTGCTTCGGCAACATGGCGCCGTTCTTCGTCACCGGGAGCGTGACCATGACGTGACCCGACCCGCACAGTCCGGCTCGTCGCCGTAGACGAGCCGTGTACTCCAAGTCGAACACCCACCTCAGGACGGTCACCGCCCCAGTTTGTACGGGGTTGCTGATCGCGTAGATGCGGGTGATCCGGCCGTCCTCGACCAGCAGACTCATTGCGGCGGCTGCGCCATCGAAGTCGAATCGGGCGCCCGGTCACACCCGCGAGTGCAGGTCTGCGGCGAGTTGCGTCACGGTTCCCGCGGCGCAGCTACGGTTGTCGCCGACGCCGCCGACGGCGCCTCGTTTCGCCCATCCGACGACGTACAGTCCCTCGAGCGGCTCGCCCGTCTCGAGAGAGATCACACGACCTCGGCGGTTGGGCACGACCCCCCGCTCGTCCACGGGGATGCCGTCGAGCGGCTTCGTCGTGAATCCGGTGGCGCATATCGCGGAGTCCGCGAGGAAGGTCCGACCGGTCGTCGTGGTGACGGCGACGCCGCCGGCCACTGTCTTCCCGAGATCGGTCACCTCCTGTCCGAAGGACAACACAACGCGCAGCCTGCCTACGTCCGTGGTGGTCCGGCCATCTGCCGCGGAAATGTCGGCAGCGGGCAGGGCGGAAATGTCACGTAGCAGCGGGGCGTCGGCACCGGCGCCCGGCCGACGGCCGGCGCGGTCGATCAGCACCTCGGCGTTCTCGAGGTCCAGAAGCTCATAGAATGCCGACGGCGTGAAGGAGGCGCGATCGGGTGCCGATCGCGACAACACCACCACCTCCGTCACCGCTTGGGCCGCGGCACCTCGGTCGCGTGCCCTGGCCATCCATCGGATGACATCGAAGGCGACGTTGCCCGCCCCGATCACGAGGGATCTCGGCCCCAGTGACCCGCGCGGGCGAAAGCCGGACGCCTCACAGTTCTCGGCCACCAGAATGTCGAGGGCCTCATAGACACCCTCGCCGCGATCCGCGGTGGGTCCGAGTCGCCGCGGCTGCGAAGCGCCACACGCGAGCACTATGGCGTCGAATCTGGTCCGAAGATCTTCGACCGAGACATCCACACCGACTTCTGTGTTGTGGAGGATCGTGACGCGATCGTCGTTGAAGGGCACGTCGAAGAGCCGCATCATGTCGCGAACGCCGACGTGGTCCCGGGAGACGCCCCGGCGCAGGAGGCCCCCGATCTCGCCGTGCTGTTCGAAGATGGTGATGCGTACCGAGGTCGATCGCCGAAGGAGTTCGCGAATCGTGTACATCGCCGCCGGCCCGGATCCGACGACGGCGATCTTCCGCATCTCGCTGGGCTTGCCCAGCGGGTGCTCGAAGCGGATCCGTCGCGACCGGGGCCGGGACTTGGCGGGAGCCTGCTCGAAGAACTCTGCGTTGCGGGCCGCGTAGGGCCGTTCGGTGACGGTCAACGTCCACTCGGGTTTGATGGCAGACGCCGGGCAGGCCTCGACGCAGGCGGTGCAATCGATACACGAGCGCGGGTCGATGAACAACGCCTCGGCCGACTCGAAACCCGCTTCGCCGGGAGCAGGGTGAATGCAATTCTGCGGGCACACCCGCACGCACGAGGCATCCTTACAACAATGCCCCAGGACAACGTGGGTCACAACGACTCCTGCTTGCTCAGAGAAGATTCGATTTTCGGTAGATCCATCGCGCGCCGAAATTCAGCAGCCCTTCTCTGCTCAGGAATTCGATAAACGGTTCTGCGGCCCTGCGGAACATTATCCTGTGGTGTTCGTTTGCGTCGATTTCCGGCCCCACTACCTTCCAATCCAGGCCGAGGTCCTCGTACATTCGACGATTGATCAGGCTCTTCGCGACGAGATGCGTTCCCATCGCGATGATCAGGGTGCTGATAAACCGTCGAACGCGCGAAATCTTTATCAACCGAGTCCGGATTTTCTGACGCGCGTACGCCATGTGCCGGGATTCCTCGACAACATGGATATAGCAAGCCCTGCGGATGGGCGCGGCGACGTCTTCGCTCGCCATCCAGTCGCGTTGCATGACGTCGAAGATCTCTTCGCCAGCCAGAACGATTCCGTACGCCACCTCGTCCCATGCGATGGTCCTGAACAGCCATCCGAAAAAATCCAGTGAGCGGTCGCGTCGATAGAAGTGCGATCCGATGCTGTCGATGACGTTGACGAACATCAACGAGTGCAGGTTCTCGTCGGCGCATTCGTTGAACAGAAACTTGACGTCCGAGCGGGCGGGGTCCGCACTGTGGCTGGCCCGCAGCAATGCCACCTGCAATCCCACCTCCAGCCAGATTCCGACGCCCAGGAACTGCGCGACCTCGCTTCTGGTGAGCCGGACGCGTTCCGACTCGGTCATGGAGTCCCACGTAGCGGTGCCGAAGAGAGGCGACCACTCGGGTGTCATCCCGTGAAATTCGGCGCCATCTGCATCGGGTTGGCAAACCACGGGGTCCCGGGGATCGAATGAGAGGCGCTTAGCCGATTCCAAGAGAGTATCGAATATCGCATCGCTTCCGGATGTCGTCATCCTTTCTTTTACTCCTATATCCTGTTCCAATCGAATCTCGAATCGATTAGAGAGCAATTGTGTTTATCCCGGGTGCCAGAACTCACCCTTGCGCTCTGCCTCAACTGTGTTCCGCCCGGCACATTAGTCGGTTACGGAAGCAATCGCAGAACCAGCAGCGTACCTCGCCACCGACTCGACGCTCAGGTCGCCGCATCCACTGAATTGATGTTGAATGTCTCGGCGTTTTCATGAGAATTCAAGTAACACGCAGTTGTTCCGGGGAATCGTGGCCGATCACGAGGCGAAATCCTGCGCGAGGATTTCCTCGCGAGCCGCTGGCGTCACGCAGAACCCGGGCCTGAGGATCGCCTCCGCGCGCAACGCGCTGCGCGGGGCTACCAGCAGTCCCGAACTCCGATGGTGGGCGGGAGCCGCAGTGGATCCTGACGACGAGCCCGTCGAGCCGGTGGCGGCAGGCAATGCCGGTGATCGTGGACAAGTCGTCGGAGGAGGCTCCGGTTGCCCCCGCGCCCGCCTCGGTTGGCATTGCGCCGGCGGCCGATCAGGGCGGGTGAGACGACGACGCGTGATGACTGCGGTCCGCCGGTGAACTCCTGCCCGACCATTCTTGTGTGGCCGGGCAGCAGCTGTCGAGGAAGTGGACACGATTGCAGAACCAGCCCCGAGGCGCGTGGCACCCTTGAGGTTGCCCGATCCTCAGATCCGGCGCATCACCGAAACCACCTTGCCCAGCACGACTGCGTCGTCACCGTCAATCACGGCATAAGCAGGATTACGGGGCTCGAGAAAGACGTGGCCATCGCGGCGCCGGAGCACCTTCACGGTGGCCTCGCCATCAATCATCGCGGCAACGATCTCGCCGGAATGGGCTTCGTCCTGGCGACGAACCACGACGACATCGCCATCGCAGATCGCGGCGTCGATCATCGACTCACCGCGGACCCGCAGCCCGAACACGGTGCCGGAACCGACGAGCTCGCGAGGGAGCGTCAGGATCTCATCGGCGTGCTCCTCCGCCAGGATCGGTGCGCCTGCCGCGATGTCGCCGACGACCGGGACCGTCACATTGTTGTCGGACGAGCGACCTCGCGTCGCCTCGGCGAGGAACGGGCGCACGTCCAATTGCCGAGCCATAGCCGTGCCCCTTCGCAGAAAGCCCTTTTCCTCGAGGCTCTTCAGATGCTTCGACACCGACGACGTCGACCGCAGGCCCACCGCGTCCCCGATCTGTCGGGTGCTCGGTGTGCATCCGTGAGCAGCCACCCAGTCCCGGATCGTTGCCAGAACCCGCTGCTGGCGCGATGGCAGGGTGGAGGCGTCGAGGCCACCGAACATGTCGAGATCGTCGTAATCGGTCACCGAAGAATGGTAGGGGGTGACGACAGCCCCCTCGTGCACGGTGTAGGCGTGCGGACCAGGAGCGGGGTCTCCGCGTCCCACCTCGCTGAAATGTCGACCTCGGTCGAGACACTCCAGGCCGGTAGTGGCTCGACACAGGGGATCGGTGCCGGCACCGATCCCCGGTACCCCGGACCGCGGGCATCAACTCAGCGGAGCTCCGAAGACACCCGCACGCCCCAGGCGCTACCCTGCTCGCGATCGAGCACCGTGACCGCCTTGTTCTTCAGCCCGAAGATGTAGACCAGCAAGCTGACCCCGATCACGACCGTCACGTAGGAGATGAACCAGCCGACATGCCCGGCCGATGTGGACGCCTGGAAAAGTACCGGCGCCGTACCGCCGAAGACGGAGTTCGCCAGCGCATAGCCCAGTCCCACACCCAGGGCACGGATGTCGGCGGGGAACAGTTCCGCCTTCACGATCGCGTTGATCGAGGTGTACCCGGTGAGGATGACGTAGCCGACCGCAACCAGCGCGAACGCCAAGAGCGGCGAAGTGGTCTGCGGCAAAAAGGTGAGCAGGACATAGGTGTAGAGGACACCACCCACACCGAAGAAGATCAACAGCGGCTTGCGCCCGACGCGGTCGCTGAGGAGGCCGCCGACCGGCTGCAGCAGCAACAGAAAGATCAGCCCCAGCAGGTTGATCCACGTCGCCGTCAGCGCCTGGTCGGCCCCGAAGGTGGACTTCACAATCGCCGGCGCGTTGACACTGTAGGTGTAGAACGCGACCGTGCCACCCGCGGTAATGAGGAACACCAGCAGCAGCGGACGCCAGTGTTCGGTGAACAACGCCGTCAATGACCCCGCCGTCCGGTCCTCACCCGCACGGATGGCCTTCAGATGCGACTCGCTGAGCGACTCGTCCATCGAACGCCGAATCCACAGCACGACCAGGGCGGCGATGCCGCCGATGAAGAAGCCGATCCGCCATCCCCAATCGTTCAACGCCTCGACATCGAGAACGCTGAGCGCGATCAGGAGCGTGAACTGCGCGAGGACGTGACCACCCACGAGGGTCACGTACTGGAAGGACGACAAGAAGCCGCGCCGATTCGCGGTCGCCGCTTCGGACATGTACGTCGCCGAGGTGCCGTACTCCCCACCCGTTGCGAATCCCTGAACAAGCCGAGCGAGGACCAAAACCACCGCCGCCCAATACCCGATGACTTCGCGTGTCGGCATGACCGCCACCACGAAGGAGCACGACGACATGATGGTGATACTGAGCATCAGGGCAGCCTTGCGGCCACGACGGTCGGCGAACCGGCCGAAGAACCAGGACCCCACCGGTCGCATGACGAAAGTGACCGCGAAGATTCCATAGATGTACAGCGTGGAGTTTTCGTCGTTCTCGTCGAAGAATTGCGCCTCGAAATACGTGGCAAAGACCGTGTAAATGTACACGTCGTACCACTCGACGAGGTTTCCTGCCGAGCCCTTCATCGTGTTGAGCACCGCCCGCCGGGTGCTCGTCGGAGCGCGGGTTGGACCGGACGGAGTCGCGTCATCGCTCATCCGTCGACGATAGCGGATCGATCTCCCACACCTGGGCGAGTCGCCCAGCGGCGGTGTCAGTTCGCTCACCTGTTCGCCACCACGCGCCGATAGTCGCACGGTAAGCACAATGATCACCGATCTTGACAGGTGCGAAACCTCCGCACACCCGATGGTGCAGCCGGCACGTGAAATACATTCACTACCAACCTAATAGCGTTCATGCACGCAACTGGAGTGCGACAACACGTGTTATCGTTTGCGTCAATACCCTTGGCGGACAGTGTCTTAGCAGCCGGGTATGCCTCCACCATGAAACGCACGCATGGCTCCTGGAGAAGGAGCAGGACATGCGCACCGGGCGGCCGGCGTTTGCACGATCAACGGCAGCAGCCGCTCTGCGAGTCCACTGATGAACTCACCCGCTCGCGGATCGGCGAACGATTCAGAGAGTCAGCGAAGGTGTTGATGCATCACAGAGTGGGCAGCTCGTCGACCAATACTTCCAACAGCTCCGTGTCGTGGCGGTCTGGGCGCGGTGGTGCCAGCATCGCTACGCCGAGCTCAGACGGGAAGCCGTCGACTACGCGCCCCGGGTCGAGTCGGTCCAGGACTGCGTACCATTCGGCCAGTGGTTCGGAGAGTCGGGCATGCAAGTCGAAATGACCGCGCCGGCGGGTGTAGTCACCATTGCGTTGGGTCGCCAGTTGCTGCGGGTCGGGGATCGACAACAGCACCACGTCGGCGAATCCGAGACGACGCTCCGTGAACATCTGCCGGACTGCGGCGAGTTCGTGCTCGAACCGCGTGACCGGTGCCGCACCCACTGCGGCCAGGCACCAGCTGTAATGCAGTTTCAGCGGGTCACTGTCACACACCGCCACACCGCCGGCGTCCTCCAAGGTCAGCGCCCGTCTCCACCGCTGGCGTTGACCTGCGGCCAGCAGGCCGCCTGCTCCGCCGGATCGGATCCGTCCGGTTCCTGCCCTGTCGGGATGTATTCGGCGACGAACTGTCCCGGCACCGCGCGGCACCACGTGGTTTTCCCGGCGGCACTGGGCCCTTCGACAGCGACAATCACCGGCACACCCTACCCATCCAGGGACACGACGATCCACCGATCAGCTCGCCAGTCGAGCGGTCGTGCTTCATTCACCGGCCGCACCCTGGAAGATCGGGTCATCACCGGCCTGACCGGTGATCACAGGAAAGAGCGTCACCTGCAGGCGGTCGACCGGGCCGGCGGCCATCAGCGCCCGGTTCATCGACAGGCTGCCGTGCGAGCGCAACGGCACCTCGGACTCCTGCTCGCGCCTGGCGACGATGTCGACGGCGTCACCACTCACGACGGTCGCGTCCGGCCAGTCGAGAGGTCCACGCAGGGTAGTCGACACCACCGTTGCCGGCAGGCTCCTCATCCAGGTGACCCACGGATCACGCACGTCGGATCGGGGCCTAGCTTGCCCCAGTAGCCGCCCCAGTCGCCGCCGCTGATCCCGCCGTCGCCGTCGAGGCTGGAAAAGACGTCGAAGGTGTAGGTTGCGGTCATGTCGTTCTCCTCGAGTGCGGTTTGATCGGTGTGGGTCGTGTACCCGACGAAACAGCATGGCGAACGTTGGCTCTGGTCAGAACGGGCAACAGATGCTCAGGCAGCGATCCGTCACCGATAGCGGATCCCGGACGATGACAGTGCTTCAGTTCCACGTCAGGCCGACGGGGCCGTGGGTTGCTCGGCCAGCCGCTTGAGATTGAGCAGTTGACGGCGGGCCATGACGAGGTCGCCGACGGAGATCAGTGGCGCGAGCCAGCGGCCCTTCGCCATGACGATCTTCAGCAGCAGGCGCGTCGAGTCGCCGTTCGGAACGAGCACGTACGACATCACCGCACCCATGATCCCGCCGGTGAGCTGTTCCGCCGTGGAGACGGAGAGGATGCGCCCGAGGGGACGATTCCCCGAGGCCGTGAAGTGCTGACCAGCTGTGGGTTCCGGCAATGCGCGCAGCTGCCGTGGCGATCGGCGCCCGAGATTGTCGATCCAGTCGTAGGAGTACGGCGCCAGTCGGATCTGCGCGACCCACGGCCACAGGCCGTCGGGCGTGCTGTGCACGGTGACGCCTCGCCAAGCCTGCAGCACGGGAACTGGGATCAGCTCGTCGCACGGGTAACGACGGGCAACCTCGTCATCGGTCACGCCCCATCGGTCACCGATCATCACAAGTCCTTCCGTCGAAAGCGGATCCTGACGGGGAGGTCCGGAGGGGGTTCATCCCGCACATGTCAGATCGGCAACACGCGGGTGAGGTGCCATCACTCCGCAAGATTGCGCCACCACCGTCCCAGCGTGGGCGTCCAGGACAGATGGACCCCGATCTGGCCTCCCAGATGGAACGGCGCGGTGTAGGGCAGCGCATCGGACTTGAACACAATCGGCACCGTCAGTAGACGCTGTGTCATGACTCCATCAGACGATTGAGCACGGACCGATCATATCGCCGAGTTCCTGGAGGTTGGATTCGATTGAGGAGCCACCAGCGGGGAAAATTCGGCCGTTTGTAGCCGGGCGATGGTTGGTTCCGCAAGTGAATCGTCATCCGGTGCTCCGCTCGGCGTTCCGCACGACGATCCTGCTTGCGGCACGACGGCCTCAATCGTCCTCGGCGTTGGGGCGGGACGGCGTCGGGCCCAATGCAATCGGTGACGGGCAGCATTTGTCACACTGGTTTCATGAATGATGTCTGGCCGATCGTGCACGCGGAGCGTGCGGCGCTGATCGATGACCTCACCGACCTCACCGACGACCAGTGGGCCCACCCCTCACTCTGTGGTGACTGGACCGTGCACGACGTCGCCGCACACTTGATCAACAACGCGAAGACCACCCGCCTCGGCATCGTGCGCAACATGGCCCGGGCGCGCTTCAACTTCGATCGCCAGAACGCCCAGGGCGTCGAACGCGAACGCGGCGCCACGCCCCGCCAAACGCTCGCCCGGCTCGAGCAGGTAGCAACACGTACATCGACGCCGCCGGCCCCGCTCGACAGCAGGCTGGTCGAAGAGGTCGTCCACGGCGAAGACATCCGACGGCCGCTGGGCATCACCCGTACATATCCGTCGGAGGCGGTCATCAGGTCGTTGCAGTATCAGGCGCGCACCCCGGTATCCCTGGGCGGAGCGAAGCAACTCATTGCCTCGGTCCAGTTGCGTGCCACCGACGCAGACGTGTCGATCGGAGATGGCCCAGAAGTCCGCGGCCCGGCACTGTCACTGCTCATGGCAATATCAGGGCGCAAGTCGGCGCTCGATGACCTCGAAGGACCCGGAATATCTGCGCTGGAGTGATCACGCCCGTGGCGTCCCGCAGAATTGACCACCAGCGAGACACTCTGGCCGACAGCCCGCCCCGGACCGGTGGTTCCGCAAGCGGATCGCTCAGCGGCCTGCCGGAGAGACACCGTGTGGCGATGTCGGATTTGTGAACGACCGCGGAGGTACCGCCGCGGAGGTACTGCCGCGGTTCGAGTGCGCGGTCGGGCCGCTCGGCCGATCCTCCATCACCGGTGTCGGTCGCCCCTTCGCTGACCGACCGGACGGGTTTCGTTCACAGCCCGGACTATGCACCCGAGCCGTGAACGGGTAACAGCCATTGGCGCTGAGCAGATCACGGCGTAGGCCCAGCTGATTGGCCGCTGGTGGTCCCGCGCCGCCCCGACCGGCCGATGGCCGGCACCGACGCATTCGGGGGGTTGTGCTTCTGCTGGCCGACAGCTCCTATCGTCTGCTGCCGGCCTGACGGACCGGCCTCACTTCAGGTGCCGAGCGAAGAACCGGTTCCCGTCGTCCCCCTCGAACTGCGGGACGCCGGTGTGCCCGCCCATATTGGCGTGCAGCGTCTTCTCCTTGGAGCCGAATGCGTCGAACAGGTCCAGGGCCAGTTGCCGGTCGTTACCTTCGTCGTCCCACTGCAGCAGGACCTGCAGCGGAATGGTGACCTGCCGGGCCTCCTCGAACATGGTGCGGGGCACGAAACTCCCGGCGAACAGAAGGGCGGCCGAGATGCGCGGTTCGACCACCGCCAGGCGGATGCCGATGGCGATCACCCCTCCCGAGTACCCGACCGGGCCCTCGATCTCGGGCAGCGAAAGGAGGGCGTCCAGGGCGGCCCGCCATTCCGGGACCGCCTTTTTGACCAGCGGGAGGAGGAGCCGGTCGACGATCTCGTCGTCGACCGGCTCGCCGGCATCCAGCGCCCGGCGCAGGTCGGCGCGGGCCTGCTCGGCGGCGGCGGAACGGGGGCGGGCACCGCTCCCAGGGAGCTCGATGGTGGCCGCGGCGAAGCCCTCCGCCGCGGCGTGCCGGGCTCGGGCCGCCAACCGGGGGTACATCATGTGCAGTCCGCCGGGGTGGCCGACCAGGATCAGCGGTGCCGGTGCGGATGCAGATTTGGGCGTCCACAGGATGCCGGGGATCTCGCCGAGAGTGAATTCGCGTTCGAGGACGCCGTCGTCGAGGCGCTGTTCGGAGGTGAATTGCATTGTCGTACCTTTCGAGAGTGCTCTTGAACGGCGCTCCCGGACGACCTATCGCCCGGCCGTGACCCCAGAGGGGAGCACCCATGTCGATACTGCGTTCACGGGTACCACCTCCTCGTTCTCTGGCACGGCCTCCGGAAAAGTAGCAGTGGTCGCCGTGATCCGCCAACAGGTTATTGTCACCGCAACCATTCCCGTTGGGCTGACGCAGGCGGTATTGACGTAATCGCACCCGACGAACACACCGCTTACGTCGCCCACAGCACGCCCACCACCGCGGTCAGCGTCATCGACACCGCCACCCACCCGATCATCGCGACGGTCCGGATCACCGAGCACGGGCAACTCATCGCCGCCACACCCACCAGCGTCGACGCGTACATCACGGTAATACGACACCGTCTCGGTCGCTTCCAACACAACCACGCCAGCCGACCCGCCGACCACCACACCCACCCCACCCGGCAACCGGGTGGGGTGGGCCGTCTGCTGAAGGTGAGCCATCGGAGACAATTCGATCGGTGCACGCGGCCCGTGCCTTGCCACACACGCGACGCAGGTGCCATAGTCGCGGTCTGCTCGGCCGAGCGCGGTGCCCACATCAACCGCGACGAACAGGCGCCGATGAATCAGGCCCTAATGGTGGACACCACCGTTTCAGCCGACCGCGACCGGCATCTGCGCCTGAGCGTCGAGGAAGGCCTGCTCGATTTCGGCCGAAATCCGGCCACGAGGGGACACTTCGCGCCCCTCCCCGATCGCCCACTCACGAATCTCCCTGGACGACTTCTTCGCCGAAGCCATCTTCACCGCTGTCTTCTCCGCAGCCGTCGTCTTCGCGGCCACCCTCCTCGCGGGTGTCTTCCCGGGTGTCGTCGTCTTCGCAGGGACCTTCGTCACGGCTGCCTTCTTCACGGTTGTCTTCCGCGCCGGAGCGTTCTTCGCGACGATCTTCTTCACAGCGGCCTTTTTCGCCGGCGCCGTTTTCGCTTGAACCTTCTTCGCCTGAGCGTCATGGAAGGCTTGCTCGAGCTCGGCCGGAATCCGGCCGCGAGAAGACACATCGTGACCCGCCCCGATAGCCCACTCACGAATCTCCCTGGACGACTTCTTCGCCGGAGCCTTGTTCACGGCCGTCCTCGTGACCGGCGCCTTCGCCGCGGCTGGCTTCTTCACGGCTGTCTTCCGCGCCGGAGCGTTCTTCGCGACGATCTTCTTCACAGCGGCCTTTTTCGCCGGCGCCGTTTTCGCTTGAACCTTCTTCGCCTGAGCGTCATGGAAGGCTTGCTCGAGCTCGGCCGGAATCCGGCCGCGAGAAGACACCTCGTGACCCGCCCCGATAGCCCACTCACGAATCTCCCTGGACGACTTCTTCGCCGGAGCCTTGTTCACGGCCGTCCTCGTGACCGGCGCCTTCGCCGCGACCCGCTTCTTCACGACCGTTTTCTCCGCAGCCGCCTTCGTCGCAACTGTCTTCTTCGCGGCCGCCTTCTTTACCGGCGCCGATTTCGTCTGAACCTTCTTCGCCTGAGCGTCATGGAAGGCTTGCTCGAGCTCGGCCGGAATCCGGCCGCGAGAAGACACCTCGTGACCCGCCCCGATAGCCCACTCACGAATCTCCCTGGACGACTTCTTCGCCGGAGCCTTGTTCACGGCCGTCCTCGTGACCGGCGCCTTCGCCGCGACCCGCTTCTTCACGGCCGTCTTCTTTACCGGCGGCGTTTTTGTCTGAGCCTTCTTCGCCTGAGCGTCATGGAAGGCTTGCTCGAGCTCGGCCGAGATCCGGCCCCGGGATGACACCTCGCGCCCCTCCCCGATCGCCCACTTACGAATCTCACTTGTTGTCTTCCTCGCCGAACCTTCTGAACCCCTCGGTGATACCGCCATGTGTCTCCTTCTTCGCCGGGCAACCGTCGAACGCACACAGTAACGGCAGGCGGCTTCTCCCGGTAATCAGGAAGCTCACCCGAATTGACAATTCACCGTCCCCAGCTCATCGCCGATCTGGGCAGGAAGTCACGATCCCCTTGGAGCTCCACACTCACGACGCCCCAAGCTTCAGGCAGAACGAGCGCGGCTTACCTTGTCAATTAACAACATTGGTTGGCCGCAGCGACGACAGGCTTTAGAATTGCACTTCAGGTCCGGCGGTATCCATCAGGCCGAGTCGCTCCGATCCGGATCAGCGATATCGAGCCGCATCTCTCAGGGCGGAACGCGTATCTGCGTGTTTCCGGAACGAGGCCTGAACCAGACAGCCATCCGATTGTGGGCCAGGAAATCCGGTGTTCGTTTCAGCCGTTCGGGAAATCGGCCAACTCCTGATATTTCTCGAGAGGCCGCTTCCTGGTAGCCGTTGCTGAATACGATCTACGCCATCTGCTCGAAGCGCAAACCCGCCCGCTCAACGGCGTGAAAACCTCCTCACCGAGCACCATGGCATCCCCCACGCCCCGGACACCAACGAATTCTTCCCAGAGTTGCTTTCTAGGCTGGTGCAGTGGGCTTGGAGGTTCTTGTCGGAAGCGGACTGCCTTCTCCGATGCGAGTCCGGGATCGAGAATCTGCCACCGACCGATCTCGCCGAACGGGAGCAATCACGTGGTCGAGTGCGGACGCGTAGACCGCTGTCTCGCCCTTCGTGGCTAGCTCTAGAATCCGAATCCGAATCCGAATTCGACGGCGTCGGACGCAGCGCTCTCCGAAATAAACCTGATGTGGTGGATACTGCTACTGGCCGGGGCAGCGGTCGGGGTTGACACGTGTTTGTCCTCACCGACCTCCTTCAGACTCAGGGGCTGAGTCAGTAACCATCCACCGCCCGGGAGCCTTTCGCGCAGACAGATATCGCCCGGGGCACGGGTGGAAGAACCGTCCAAGGGCCAGTTCACCAGATCCAGATGGTGACCCGATTACAGAATGCCGGTCGACCTGAAGCCCAGACAAGCCCCTAGCACCGCGATGAAGTCGAGGGCCGTCAGTGCTTGGATCGCAACGGCACGGGTGGGGCTGTTTACTGCTGGCGATGATTTTCCGGCCGAAGCGGGGTCAGTACTTGATATGAGGACACTCGCGATCACCCAGAACATCACCCTCGACGGCTCCATCGAGATGCTCGGCGACTGGTTCGATCCCGCGGACCAGGATCCGCAACTGCGCGAGGCGACCCGGCGGCAGTCCGAGCGCGCGGATGCGATGCTGTTGGGTCGGCAGACGTTCGAGGACTTCCGCGGCTACTGGCCCCAACAGACCGACGACCCGACGGGGATCACCGACGAGCTGAACCAGATCCACAAGTACGTCGTCTCCTCGACCATGGCCGACCCCCAATGGCGGAACTCGACCGTGCTCACGGGCGACTGGATCACCCAGGTACGGGACCTGAAGGGGAAGGAGGGCCGCGACATCGTGGTCACCGGCAGCATCACGCTGACCCACGCCCTGATCGTCTCTGGCCTAGTCGACGAGTACCGGCTGTTCGTGTACCCCGCTGTCCAGGGTCGGGGACGACGGCTGTTCCCCAACGGGTACGCGTTGCCGACGCTGGAGCTGGTGGAGGCCCGCGGTTTCCCGATCGGCGTCTCTCTGCTGCGCTACACCACGTGAGGACATCACCCCAGAGCAACCACCGGACGAACGATCCGCACACTCGACCCCCCTAGGCAGAACGGGACGCAACTAGTACTGCAACGGCACTTATGGGACGTGGCCGCGGGTTCACGGCCACCAAACGGCAAGGTGACCCGACCACCGAACTGCTGCTGGCCCACAAGCATCCCGACGAGCACCCGAACGCCGCCCGAGTCCTGGACCGCCTGCACGACGACACCGGTCAGCTGACGCGCAATCACGGGCGGTGATCGAGCAGGCCGAGGGCCCTCTGATGCTGGTCTACGGCATCCCCGCCGGGCTGGGTGGCCAACCCGCAGAACCCCGACCGAGTCACGACCGCGGTCGGGCACCGGTCCAGCCGGTCGGGCACTCGAACGGAACCGCTCCCTGAGCCGACGGTTTCCTCGAAAAGCCCGCGGCGAGTCGTATCCCGGACTGCCTAATCTCGACCCGACGGGATACGGCCCGCACCTCCAGGTTAAACCGCCCTCGGACGGACATCAATGGTCGGTTCGGGGCGGTCTTCGCCGTTCAGTCCGGGACCTTCGCGCCGCAGAACGACATCGACCATATCCATTCACAGCATCGGCAAGCCCGATCGTCCGCCGGACCGCACCGACCGGGCGGACGGCAAGGTGCGGGTACCTCGTTCCCACGGCGGGCCGCCACGCTGACGACAAGACTCTCCTTCAGCACCCCGATGTCAGCGCAGAATCGTCTCAGAGGCAACGGGATTCAGGTCAGGGGGCCACGGCGTACCCGCTCCCGGCGGCCTTGGCCTGATACATCGCCGCGTCCGCGCGCCGGATCAGCGACTCTCGGGTTCCGTCCGGACCGGCGAGTGCGATGCCGACGCTGGCGGTGAACCGAAGACCGCGCCCGCCCGAACCGGCCACGGTGTCAGCGGGACGCACCACCGACTCCAGCCGTTCGGCCCACTGGATCAGGGCGTCATCGCCCACCGCATGGCCGAGGAACATCACCTCCCGATCGGAATACTCCCGGGGGCGAGCACTCAACGCGGTCAACACACCCCACACCGACCCGGCGCGGCCGATGGGAACGCACACCCCGGACCGCAATCCGCCGGTCTTAATGGTGGCGGTGGAAAATCGGTTCTCTCCGTACCGGTCGGAGCAGACGATGTCTCGTTGACCGCGGCCGCATATCCCAGTTGGGAATCGGCGCCGGCGGCGAAGGTCTGCGGGGCGGGTGGTTGCCCCCGGTAGGCGAGCACCCGCAATACGCCGCCCGGGTCGCCGGCCCGGGCCACCGCGGCGCAGTTACACCCATCAACGCAGCCGCCGCGTCCGCCGCGCCCGCGAGTACGTCGTCGAGGTCACCGTCCACGGCGAGCCGACTCAGCTCGGCAAGAGCTTGTTGTTCGCGGGCCCGGTACGCCGCCGCCTCCATCGCCGTGTGCAGGCGTTGTTCGTGCTCCTGCGCCGCCCGCAGGTCCTGGGCGATGCAGGCGATCACCGCCGGGCGATGGTCGTCGGTGTGCTCGACCACGAAGATCGACACGGTCACCGGGATCGGTTCCCCGGTCAGAAAATGCCGGAACTCCGACCTCCCCTCCCACAGGCCCCGCTCGAGCAGGGCCGCTTCCATCTCCGGGGCCTGCACCACCCCGACATCGGTGAAGAACTCCGGCGCCCTGCGCGCCCCGACCGCGGCCTCGTCGGCCAACCCCATCAGGTGCCTCCCAGCGGGGTTGAGATAGCGCAGGCGACCACTGTCGTAGTTGGAGACGGCGACCAGGTTCTGGGCACGTTCGATCACCATGAGCAAAAGGCGAGCGTCGTCGCTGCCGATTTCATCCTGGCTGTCCCATCGAGGTGTCGAGGTGTAGAGGTGGTGTTTCAGTTCCGTGCCCCACCAGCGGTGTGTCAGCGAGCAGTGCGAGTGCCAGGTAGGCGGTCCTCGGCATACATGGCTTCGATTCTCGCTTTGATTTCGGCGGTGCTCATCGTGCTGGGCCGCCGCAGCGTGCGGGGCGTGGACACGGAGATCGTCGGGTTCGTGGGTGTTGCCATGAGAAGTCTGCCTTCGTCGCTGTTTCTTGGGGGCGCCGCCGTGAGCGGCCGCGTAGGTGTTGTCAGCAACCACGCACACATGTGATCTGATTCACACGCAATAGTGTTACGTTCTCCGCCACCCGCGTCGACCGACTGCACTCGCACGCCGGACCTCCCCTGGGCGACGGGGCCGCCACTCCCCTGTCCAGGAACCCTGTCGGGACGTCGGCGCTCACCCTCCCCCCATCGCCCGGGTCGAGACCGGGTCGGTGCGTCCATCAGCGATGGTGGCACCCTCGTCGCGATACCCCACTACAGGAAGGCCGCAGGGGAGGTACCGTCCAGGCTCTGCCGTCCGGCGACCCGGGCACCGCCCGCATCGTGGCCGTCTCGGACAACGTCGGAGAAGCGCCGAACTGCCGACCGAGCCGGTCGCCTCGATGCTCGCGACGAGACTGCGGATGTGATGCCAGTTACTTTCGAGCGATTCCCTTCAGCATCGAGCGCCGGGTCGCTACCATCGTTAGCACACCCTTTACCACCTCTCGAGAGGCTGCAAGGGTGGATCCTCCGGGTTCGTCCCGGTCCCACCGATGTCGAGCCCAGGCATCAACGCACCGACACGCCCTGTGGACGTGGTGCCGCACCGTTTACAGTCCCGGAACCCGGCCTGTCGCTGCCGCTACCCGACTGCTGACTCTCGGGCATCAGGAGTGAAACCGCGATGTGTCGAGGGGTCATGTCGCACAACACTTTCAGACTGCACGACAGTACGCGCCCGGTCCGACCCGGTTGCTTCCAAGGAGGTCCATCCCACCCACGCCGCCACATCGGCCTGCCCTGCACACACCCTCGGCAACAAGCCCAGGCCCGCCGGCCACACCCACGCGCCGCGCCGCCCTTGCCGACGGATCGGCTCACTGCTCCACTCCGAAAGCGACCATTCCGCTGTGCCTCATCATTTCCACCACCCCCGCGACCGGGACTGGCAACACCGCGCCTCCTGCCGCGGCTCCGACACCGAAATGTTCTTCTCCCCCGACGGTGAACGCGGCAACGTCCGCGCCCAGCGTGAGCACGCCGCCAAACAGGTCTGTCACAACTGCCCCGTGCTCGCCGACTGCCGCGCCCATGCCCTCACCGCCACCGAGGCTTATGGCATCTGGGGTGGGTTGTCCGAGAACGAACGCGCCCGCCTCACCCGACGCACCCGCCTCCCGGCCCGACCCCGTGAGTGTGGCAAGCCGCCGGACCCTTTAACCTGGCGGATCCGAACACCCAGAGCGTGAAGGTAGAACAGTCATGGCCACCGACTACGACGCACCACGAGTCACCGAATCCGACGAGTCGACGGACACGTCCCTCGAACAGCTGACCGCCAGCCGGAAGGACACCCAGTCCCCCGCGGTGGACGTCGAGGACACCGACACCGCAGAGTCCTTCGAACTGCCCGGCGCCGACCTGTCCGGCGAAGAACTCACCGTCCGCGTCATCCCCAGGCAGATGGACGAATTCACCTGCACCACTTGCTTCCTGGTCCACCACCGCAGCCGCCTCGCCGACAGCGAGCAGCGGATCTGCCGAGACTGCACCTGAGAACCGAGATACTTCGCGTGTCTCGGACACTTTCTGAGTGCTCAAAGCTGGGTGCACGCGCACCTCGCATCCCGAAATTCTGAGCTTGATGGCGCTCGCTGAAAATTCTCAGTTCTGCTTACCGAAAGTGCTCACCCGTGTGTCTTCGCCGATGAGGGCGGGTCTCCTTCGATGCTGGTGGTCTCTGACCACGCACCAGCGCCCGCGAAGGAGACCCGCATCTCATGTTGACAGGGGCGGAAGACGTGGAAGTACACGCACTGCACAAGCAGGGTTGGACGATCTCGGCGATCGCCCGACACACCGGACGCAACCGTCGCACCATCCGCAACTACATCAACGGCGTCACCACGCCCGGTGTCCGCAAACCCGCACGTGAGGGCCCGTTCGGGCCGTTCGTCGAGTACGTCACCTGCCGGCTGGCCGAGGATCCGCACCTGTGGGCTCGCACCCTGTGCGACGAGCTCGAAGAGCTCGGGTACCGGTTGTCGTATCCCACGCTGACCCGGCAGATCCGCGACCGCAAACTCCGCCCGGTATGCGAGGCCTGCGCGACGGCCACCGATCGGCGAACGCGATCATCGACCATCCGCCGGGCCTGCAGGCGATTTTGCACCGCAATCTGACGCCGCGCCCACCGGTCAGCGATCTGTTCGGCGCCGCCGGGCGCCGGTGGCTGTTCCGTCAGGAGTTGCCCGAGGACGAGCATCACGCAATCGGAGCGCTGTTACGGCAGCTGGACTTTCTCGGCAGCGAACTCGCCACCGCAGACCGCGAGTTGGCGATCGAGGCGCTCGCCGATCCGGTGGTGCGCCACTTGATGACCATCCCCGGAGTCGATGCGGTGGTCGGGTTGTCGAGCGCAAGCTTGCCCTCACCGCCGGCGCTCCGCGCGCACGCCCGCCGGGGTCCCGGCTACGACTACAACGACAAACAGTTGCGCCGGCACGAGCGAGAAGTGATCGAGGTTGCCGAACGCGCCCACGAAGCACTTATCGCAGGATGGCAGCCGCGGCGGCCGAATCACAACGCGCCCGCAGCCTTCCGGGGTCGATCCAACGGATCATAGGGTGGCTGACTCCGAGGTCAAGGCACACCGCTGCGCGGTGGCCTGCGGCCAGCCCTGACCACGGACCTGGGGCCGCCCACACAGCTGCTCTGAACCGACCGCGCAATGGATGTAATGAACGGTCCTGCTGAACGAGTGGAGACTTGACGATTACATCCGTCGAACAGATGACCCGGCGGATCTCGGGGTCGTAGTCGAGGAACGGCCGCGTTCTCGCTCCACGCGTTGTCCCACAGTCGGACGATCGCCGGATATCTCGGTCCCCATTTGCTGGCGAACTCGGTGAACTGTTCCTTGGCCGCTGGTTCGTTGACTGCGGTGGGGGCACCTCCCTGCACGCAGTGCTCGGGGGAGAGATCGGCCGCAGGTCGCGTGACATCTCGTCCCAGTACTGACGGGACGCATACCGGAAGGCGTTGCGCAGCAGATGAATCAGGCAGGTCTGAACCACCGTCAGTGGCCACTCGGTCGTGATCGCTTCGGGCAGCCCCTTGAGCCCGTCGCAGACGGCGATGCACACGTCGGCGACGCCGCGGCCCAAGGATTTCCGTCAGGACGGCAATCCAGAACTTGGCACCGGATACGCCGGGCCCAGGGGCGGACGGACCATTCGGTCAGCTCCGATCTCGACCGGGCCGATCTCCTTGAGCACCGTTTTCGCTCGTCGCCCGTTTCCCTGCATTTCTCCCCTTGACATGGTGTTTCTCGTATCCGAGGTGTTCATCCATTTCGGCGTCGAGCGCGGGTTCCAGAACGTTCGCTGTGAGCTGGTTGAGAAGCCCGTTCGGGCCAACCAACTCGACGCCCCCGGCTCTTGCCTGCGCGAGCAGTTGCTGAGCCAACTGCTGATGGTCCATCTTCAGCTGATCCATGGGATCGAGTGTTTCGGTCATCGCCTTTCCCTTCTCGCCAAGCTAGCTCGGCGTGTCGGCCCGATCGAGTTCAACCGATTTCCTGACAGTCCCCCGTCTGGTCGACTCCCACCGCGACTACGCGAGGGCTCCGCGCGCCAGGGGCGAAAACGACCGGCGAAGCCGCCATGATTCGAGGAGTGCAGCACTTGTGGCTGGTGAACAAGTCTTCCGGAGTTGGGATGATCGGCGGGCCCCACGACGCCGGTGACTAGTGTAGTTCGCCGGGCGCCCGGCTCGGTGATCCCGTGCTACCGCTGGTGCCCTTCGGCCCTGTCGCCGCCGAAGCCGTGAAAGCCACGATCGAAGAGTCACCCATGTTCAAGACTCAGACGAAGTATTGAGGAGTGAGGACCCGATGAGCAGTTCCACGGAAACTCCTGAAGGTAGGCCCGAACACGTGTTCCAGGACCGCCGCGAAGCAGGGCGGGTACTGGGTGAGCTCCTCGAGGCGTACCGGTCGAACCCTCGCGTCGTCGTGCTCGGCCTCGCCCGCGGAGGGGTCCCCGTCGCCTGGGAGGTCGCGGCCGCGCTCGATGCGCCGCTCGACACCTTCGTCGTCCGCAAGCTCGGGGTGCCCGGCCACGACGAGTTCGCCATGGGTGCGCTCGCGAGCGGTGGGGCGATCGCGAGCGGTGGGGCGGTCGTTCTCAACGACGATCTGCTGCGCGATCTCGCCATCACCCCGCAGCAGCTGCGCGAGGTCGTGGACCGGGAGGGTCGTGAGCTGGTGCGGCGAGAAGCGGCATATCGCGGCAATCGGCCACCGCTCGATGTCACGGGCAAGATCGTGATACTCGTCGACGACGGTCTGGCCACCGGGGCCAGCATGTTTGCCGCAATCGAATCGCTGCGGCAGCAAGAGCCGGCTCAGATCGTCGTCGCGGTGCCCGCCGCGCCGGAATCGACGTGCCGCACATTGGGAGCGATGGTCGACGACGTCGTATGCGCAACCATGCCCTTCCCCTTCCGGGCGGTCGGTGTCTCGTTCTGGAACTTCAGTCAGGTGACGGACGAGGAAGTACGCAGACTCCTGGCCACCTCGACTCGCCGACAAGGAACCCGAGATGCCCGGATACTCGAATTCACATCCGCAGCAGGCATCGTTCGGCTCGCATGCAGGGATGCACCGAATGGTGTCCCCTCTCGCGCCGACCTGCTCGACCTCGTCGGTGATGCACGTGTAGTCCTGATCGGGGAGAGTTCCCACGGCACTCGGGAGTTCTACGCCGCCCGTGCCGAGATGACCCGAATCCTGATCGAAGACAAGGGATTCACCGCCGTCGCCGCAGAAGCCGACTGGCCCGATGCCTACCGGGTCAACCGGTACGTGCGCGGACAGGGCCCGGACACATCGGCGGAGGAATCACTACGCGGATTCGAACGGTTCCCCGCCTGGATGTGGCGCAACACCGAGGTCCGCGATTTCGTGGCCTGGCTACGCGAACACAACGACGGCTGTGCGCCGGGTCGGGACCGTGAGGCGGGGTTTTACGGACTCGACCTCTACAGCCTGCACCGGTCCATGCATGAGGTCGTCGAGTACCTCGATCGTGTCGATCCGGAGGCGGCACGCCGCGCTCGGGCGCGGTATTCCTGCTTCGACCACGTCTCCGGGGAGGACGGTCAGGCCTACGGTTACGCCGCGGCATTCGGTGCCGGCGAATCCTGCGAGACCGAGGTGGTCGAGCAGTTGATGGACCTTCAACGCCACGCGGTCGACTATCTACGTGGCGACGGTGCGACAGCGGAGGACGACCAGTTCTACGCCGAACGCAACGCCTGGAGCGTGCACGATGCCGAGGAGTACTACCGCACCATGTTCCGGGGCCGGGTCGCGTCGTGGAACCTCCGTGACCGTCACATGGCCGACACCCTCGACGCGCTGATCGCGCACCTCGACCGAGGATCGAAGGGCCCCGCCCGCGTCGTGGTGTGGGCCCACAACTCGCACGTCGGCGATGCCCGTGCCACCGAGGTCGGCACCCAGGGCGAGCTCACGGTCGGACAGCTGGTCCGCGAACGCTACCGCGACGCCTGCCGCCTGATCGGCTTCAGCACCTACTCGGGGACTGTCACCGCCGCCGGCGAGTGGGGTGGGCTCGCCGCACGCAAGGTGGTCCGCGCCGCCTTGCCCAGCAGCGTCGAGGAACTGTTCCACGAGGTCGGCAAGTCGTCATTCCTCATCCGGACTCAGGACGGGTCGGTCGCCGACACCCTGCGGGCCGCACGCCTGGAACGGGCGATCGGCGTGATCTACCTGCCCGAGACCGAGAGACAGAGTCACTACTTCCACACCAGGCTGTCCGACCAGTTCGATGCGGTGATCCACATCGACACCACCCACGCTCTCGAACCCCTCGAGTACACGAGTCTGTGGGTCGAGGGCGAGCGGCCCGAGACCTACCCCTTCGCCCTCTGACCACGCCTCGGAGGTGCGCGAGTGGCAGATCCGCCGCTCGGCCTCAATCCGGTGGGATCGTCCGTCTCATAGTGTCCGGTTTCTGGAGGCACTGTGTTTCTGGAGGGCACTGTTCAGAACTCGCAGGCACAGCCGGCGCAACCTCCGGTGGAGCCGATGTCCGTCCGCGAGAGCCCTGGTTCGTGCGTGGCGAATGACAGGGCCTGGTCCTCTTTGCTGCCGTAGCGGTAGACGGTGATGCCCTTCAGCGAATACCGCCATGCGGTCAAGTAGAGGTCGCGGATGTCAGTGGCCGTGGCAGACTCGGGCAGGTTCACCGTTTTCGACACGGCGGCGTCCACGTGGCGCTGAACCGCCGCCTGCACCCGCAAGTGCCATTCAGGTGCGATCTCGAGCGCCGTGGGGAAGGCGGCCCGCAGGTCCTCCGGAACGTGGCGATTGCCGCGCACGCCTCCCCTGTGTGCGATGTCGGCAATCAGTTCATCGCTGTAGCAGCCGCGTTCACGGGCGAGGCGCTCGAAACCCCGGTTGATCTCCAGAACGCGACGACCGAGAACTCTGCGCTCGTAGGCGAGGGCGAACAACGGCTCGATTCCGGAGGACGTTCCGGCGATCAGTGAAAGGGTGCCGGTCGGAGCGACCGAGGTGACCTGCGCGTTGCGTAGGTGGCGGGTACTGGCAAACCTGCTGTCGGCGGCCCGCGGATACCGTCCGCGCGTGACGGCAAGGGCCGCCGACTCAGCATGCGCGATGTGCTGGATGTGTTGCGCGATCCGCCCCGCGAGGCGTACACCCGGTTCGCTGTCGTAGGGAATGCCGAGGTCGGCGAGCAGATCCGCGAGGCCCATCACGCCGAGCCCGATCTTGCGGGTTGCCTGCGCTGCGTCGGCGAGTTCGGGGAACGGATAGCGGCTGACGTCGATGACATCGTCGAGGAACCGCACCGCCAACCGCACGACTTCAGCCAACCGGTCCCAGTCGACCTCACCGTCCCGGGTAAGCAGGGCGAGATTCACCGAACCGAGGTTGCACGATTCATACGGCAGCAATGGGACCTCCCCGCACGGGTTGGTCGCTTCGATGCGCTCTCGCAGCGGATTGGCACGGTTGACCGTGTCGAGGAACAGCAAGCCGGGATCGCCGCTGCGGTGGGCCGCTGTGCAGATCGTGTCGAAGAGGTCGGCGGCCGGCACCTCCGCGACAGTTCGCTCCGTGCGCGGATTGACCAACCGGTGCGTCCGGTTGTGCGTGACTGCTCGCAGGAAGGCGTCGGTGACGGCGACCGAGAGATTGAAGTGACGCAGATCGCCGGTGGTCGCCTCCTTGGCGGCGGCGAAGTCGAAGACATCGGGATGGGAGACGTCCAGTACCGCGATGGATGCGCCCCGTCTACGGCCACCCTGCTGAATGACGTCCGCCGCGGTGTCGAACAGGCGGAGGAACGACAACGGGCCGCTGGCTGTGCCGCCGGTGCTCGCGACAAGGTCGCCCGCGGGACGTAAATGGCCGAAGGTGTAGCCCGTACCGGCGCCAGCCTGATGCAAGAGGGCGGTCTGTCCGAGCGTTCGGAAAATCGAGGGCAGCGAATCCTCGAGGGGGAGCACGAAACAACCCGAGAGAACGCCGAGCCTGGTGCCGGCGTTCATCAGTGTGGGTGAATTCGGCAGGAATTCGAGGCTACGCAGCAGAGAGGAGAACTGCGGCGCCCACTGCGTGGAGGACCCGGGTTGGAAATCATCTTCGACGCCCGCAACGAAGGTCGCGACTCGATCGAACATCTCTTCGGGTGACTCCACGGTCCTGCCGTGCTCGTCGCGGCGAAGGTACCGCTCGCTCAGCACTGCTGCTGCGGCCGGGCTGAACTGCCGCTGTCCGAGATCGGTCACCCGGTCGCGGCGGCCCCCGGGACGGGGCTCGCTCATTGCCTCAGTCTCGCGCGGACGCGTGTGCGATACAGGGGCCGTACGGCGTCCGGATCGAGGCCATAAGTCACTTGAAGCCAGCATCCACCTGGCCGATGGTGGGCATGGAGGGCAAGGGAGGTGCGCAGATGCCGCGATCCAACGACGCAGTCGCGGGAATGCTGCAGGAGTACTCCGAGCTACTCGCGATCTCCGGCAGAGCACCGTTCAAGGTTCGGGCCTACGAGAAGGCCGCGCGCACAGTCGCTGGGCATCCGGCCGAGATCGCGGGGATGGATGCGAAGGCGCTCGAGAAGATTCCGAACGTGGGCAGTCACATCGCCCGCAAGGTCCGCGAATTTCTCGACACCGGCTCGGTCACGGAATTGGTGGACCTGCGATCCCGGGTGCCGGAAGGGCTGCGCACACTGCTCACAGTTCCTGGGCTGGGTCCGAAGCGGGCGCATCAAGTCTACGAAGAACTTGGCATCACCTCTATCGAGGGGCTGCTGCAGGCCCTGCACGGCCACGTTTTGCGTGAGCTTCGCGGCTGGGGTGCCAAGAGTGAGGAGAACCTCGCCGAATCTCTGCGCGCCGCACATTCGGCGGGCGGCCGGGTACAGCTGGCGTTCGCGCTGGGACTCGCAACGCAGCTGCTGGACAGCATTTCGCGGATACCGCAGGTGCGCCGCGCCGCGTACGCCGGATCGCTGCGGCGGATGCGAGACACCGTCGGGGATATCGATCTACTGGTAGCCGCGCAGGACTCGGAGCCGATCATGACAGCTGTCGTCGGACTGCCGCTGGTCGCCCGGGTGCTCGTTCACGGCCCGACCAGAACATCGGTGATCACCACGACCGGGATGCAGGTCGACGTCCGCGTCGTCGATCCCTCGGTATGGGGTGCCGCACTGATGTACTTCACCGGTTCCAAGGCGCACAACATCCAGGTCCGTGAGCTGGCCGGACGGCGTGGGATGAAGCTGTCCGAGTACGGGTTGTTCGACATCGAAACCGGAAGGCTCGTCGCGGCCGAGACCGAAGAAGTGGTCTATGCCGAGCTGGGGATGCCGTGGATTCCGCCGACTCTACGGGAAGGCGCCGGCGAGGTGGAGGCCGCCTGCAACCAAAGACTGCCGGAAGTGTTGGAGCTGAAAGACATTCGTGGCGACCTGCACACCCACACCGATCTGACCGATGGGGTGGCCACGCTCGAGGATATGGTGGCGGCGGCAAAGGCCCGCGGGTACGAATACTACGCAATCACCGACCACGCACCGCTGCTCTACATGCAGCGCATGACCACCGCGAAGGCCTTGGCGCAGCGGCAACGGATCCGGGAACTGGAACGCCGCACGGGGATCCAGCTGCTGCACGGCACCGAACTGAACATTCAGCCCGACGGGTCCCTCGACTGGGACGACGAGTTTCTGTCCACATTCGACATTGTCGTGGCCTCGGTGCATTCCCAGTTCCGCCAGTCGCGCGACGAGATGACCGCCCGAGTACTGCGCGCCATCGAACATCCGTGCGTCAATGTGATCGGCCATCCCACCGCCCGCCTCATCGGGACCCGGGCACCCATCGATATCGACCTGGACGCGATATTCTGCGCGGCAGCCCGCACCGGCACGGCGTTGGAGATCAATGCGTCACCCGACCGCCTCGATCTCAGCGGCGATCTGGTTCGGCGAGCGCGCCACTTCCGCGTGCGATTCGCGGTCTCCACCGACGCCCATGCGGTCCCGCACCTGGACAACATGCGGTTCGGCGTGGCGACAGCACAACGAGGCTGGGCCTCCCCCACCGAAATCATCAATGCCTACCCACTCGATGAGCTGAACCCGTTTCTTGCGAAACAACGTCACCACGCACCACCGTGAGATGTGCGGCCCAGATTCCGCGACGTCTTCTGTCGGGAATCAGCTAGACGGGCCGATGTCCCTTCTGCACCACACGACACGCTGAAGTCACGTTCGGGCGACCTACGGCTGACCGAACTCGGTGCGGAGACCGAATCGACCGCGCGCCGGTTGCAGTCCCGGCGAACGTGACCAATGGCCCTGCCGTGCCGATCCGGTCCGGGGTGGAATGGAACGGTTCGGGTCGCGTCCGGCGACCACGGCTTCCAGCAGGAGGTCCCCCGATGTTGCGCGGAGCGATTCCCGTCGGCCGGATAGCCGGCATCCGGATCTCGGTGCACTGGTCGCTCATCGCGACACTGGCGCTGCTGGCTTCGCTGCTGTCGCTGTCGATATTGCCCATGCAGCTCGCCGGGCGGCCCACGTCGCATTACTGGATCATCGGCACGGTGACCGCGGCACTGTTCATCCTGACTCTCGTCGCACACGAATTCGCTCACTCCGTGGTCGCACGCCGCCACGGCGTCTCCGTCGACCGGGTGACCCTGTGGTTGCTCGGCGGGATGTCCGAGTTGCGCGACGAACCACCCGATCCGCAGGCAGATCTCCACATCGCCCTCGCCGGACCGATCACCAGCCTGCTCATCGGTGTGGCGTCCCTCGTCGTGGCCTTTTCGGTCGAACAGTTCACCGGTCCGCTCGTGACCGCTGGCCTCATCTGGCTCGGGACGGCGAACCTGATCCTCGCGATATTCAATCTGCTGCCCGGCGCACCCTTGGACGGCGGCCGGGTGCTCCGTGCCGTCCTGTGGCGTCGCAGCGGCGACCGACTGGCTGCCACCACGTCCGCGGCCCGGAGCGGACGGACCCTCGGACTGGCGCTGATCCTGCTCGGCGGAGCACAGGCAATACTGCTCGGAAGCGTGGGCGGGCTGTGGTTGATGCTGCTCGGGTGGTTTCTCCGCACGGCGGCGAATGTGGAACTGATGACCGCATCGGCACGGCACCGACTCGGGGACCTTCACGTAGCCGACGCGATGACACCCACTCCCCTCGCCGCGGCCGCGGGCGACACCGTCGAAGGATTCCTCGCCACCGCGGCATCGTCGTCCCACCACCGGCTCTTCCCGGTCGTCGACCCGAACATGCACCCCATCGGAGTGATCACCCTGAGTGACCTGGCCCGGACAGCCCCGGCGGCGCGAAGCCGGACAACCATCGGATCACTCGCCCGGCCCCTGCCCGACGCCGACATCGTGACGAGTGATGCCCTGCTGGCGGACGTGGCCACGGCGGTACTGCTCCGACCGGGTCTGGATCTGATCGCAGTCGTCGACGGTGGGCAGCGCCTGACGGGTATCGTCACGGCCACCGACCTCGTGCGGGTGTGCGACCGGACCGCGCTCGGACTTCCCCTCCGCCACCACCCGACGACCCCCGGCAGCGGCGGCGGACTCGACTGAACGTGGCGGGCAGCAGATCATCACCTCGCCCCGGAACAGACCAACGGACGGTTCACCACCGACACATGACGGCACTACGCTCCGCCGGTCCGCGTCCCCGCCCTCACTCCTCGAGCAGCCCGCCAAGGTGAGGACCTTCTCCCCTACGGCGCCATCACGGCAGCGGCGACGACGGTGGGGACTCTATGATCCGCGTAATCCGGGTCCTGCTGCCATGGGGGCGATCGGCAAGCAGTTTGCCTGGGCAGGCGCCTGACCCTTCGCACCACGGAGCAGTTTCGGGAGACCACGACCAACCGAGCCGAGGAGGCGGCGTGGACGGCGACCGCACAGCACAGACGGCCACCCGCAGTGGCCTGAGTAGTTCCGAAGCGGCCGCGCGCCTGCGCCGGGACGGCCCGAATCAGCTCCCCGCACCGAGCCGAGTGCCCTGGTGGCGAAGGCTGTTCGCCCAGTTGACACATTTCTTCGCGCTGTTGTTGTGGTTCGCGGCCGTTCTCGCCCTCGTAGCGGGAATGCCCGAACTCGGCATCGCCATCGTCGTGGTGATCGTCGTCAACGGACTGTTCGCCTTCGCTCAGCAGGAGCGGGCCGAAAAAGCCGCCGACAGCTCGGGGAACTGCTCCCGACCTCGATCGTCGTGCGACGCGACGGTGAACTGAGCCCCGTGCACACCCGCGATCTCGTGGTCGGTGACGTGGTCGCGCTCGGTGGCGGGGACCGGGTCCCGGCGGATCTCACCCTGGTCGTGTCCGAGCGGTGCTCGTTCGACGAGTCGACACTCACGGGTGAGAGCGAGCCGGTGTTCCGGGCGACGGGCACCCCAGTCCTCGCGGGCACGTTCGTGGTCGAGGGCGAGGCCGAGGGCGTCGTGAAGGCGACCGGGGCCCGTACCCGTCTCGCCGGGATCGCCGCGCTGACCACCTCGGTCCGTCGTCCGCCCGGCCAACTCGACAAGGAGATCCAGCGAATCGTACGCACGCTCGCGTTCGTCTCCGTCGGTGTCGGTGCCGTCTTCTTCGCGGTGTCGTTGCTCGTGGGCATCTCCTGGACGAATGCCTTCCTCTTCGCCGTGGGCATCACGGTCGCGCTGGTGCCGGAGGGCCTGCTCCCGACCGTGACGCTGTCCCTCGCGATGGGGGCCCAGCGCATGGCACGCAGTGACGCACTCGTCCGGAACCTCGAGGCCGTCGAGACACTCGGCGCCACCACCTTCATCTGCACCGACAAGGCAGGACTCTCACCCAGAACCAGATGAACGTCGTCGAAGTGTGGACTGCGGACGGGTCCGTGTCGGTCCACGGCGAGGGATACGAACCGACAGGTTCGGTGGCGGGCGCGCCGTCGGCCATCGCTCGAGCCGCGGAAGCCGTGAGGGCCGGAGTCGCGGCCTCGAAAGGACCGGTCGTCCACAAGGACGGCGAGTGGCACCCGGTCGGTGATCCGATGGAGGCGGCGATCGCGGCCTTCGCGGCGCGTCTCTTATCGCCGGATTCACCGGTGCCGGCAGAGGAGGTGGTCAGACGTTTCGGTTTCGACCCGCGACGACGGCGTGAATCGGTGATCGTGCGCGGGCAGCTGTTCCTCAAAGGAGCGCCCGACGCTGTGCTTCCCCGCTGCGCCGCCGGAAGGGCGTTGCTCGTCCAGGCCCACTCCGCGGTCGAGGACATGGCCTCCCGAGGCCTACGGGTGCTTGCGGTGGCCCGCCGTGAACTCGACGACCCCGGCCCCGACGCCTCGCCCGACCTCATCGAGCGCGATCTGGAGTTGCTGGGGTTGCTCGGTTTGGAAGATCCGCCGCGCACGACCGTGCCCCGGGCACTTGCGGCGGCGCGCAGCGCCGGCATCCGAGTCGCGATGCTGACCGGCGATCATCCGTCGACGGCGCACGCCATCGCCCGCTTGATCGGCCTGCTCGGCCCCGACGACATGGTTGTCCAGGGCGCGGACCTGCCCGCGGACGATCAGATCCTCGGCGCCCTCCTCGATCGCGACGGGATAGTCGTCAGCCGGGTGTCTCCGGAACAGAAACTTCGCGTCGCCAAGGCTCTGCAGGCCCGTGGACACATCGTGGCGATGACCGGGGACGGAGTCAACGACGGTCCGGCATTACGTCAGGCCGACATCGGGGTGGCGATGGGCCGGGGCGGAACCGACGTCGCCCGCGAAGCCGCGGATCTCGTGCTACTCGACGATGATTTCGCCACCATCATGACCGCAGTCGGACAGGGACGTGCCACATACGCCAACATCCGCCGGTTCCTCACCTACCATCTGACCGACAACGTGGCGGAGTTGACGCCATTCGCCTTGTGGGGGTTGTCCGGTGGCCTGTTCCCGGCTGGCATTGAGCGTGCTGCAGATCCTGTGCATCGACATCGGAACCGACCTCCTACCCGCCCTTGCATTAGGCGGCGAGGCGCCCAGTAAGGGGGTCCTCGAACGGCCACCGGAACGCCGGCATCTGGTGGACACGTCGTTGTTCACCAGGGTCTTCGGTGTTCTCGGTCCCACCGAGGCATTGGTGGAAATGACGGCGTTTCTCGTTGCCCTCATGGTGGCAGGGTGGCGGCCGGGCGGCGAGTTCCCCACCGGCCCTGCATTACTGGCCGCATCGGGGGCCGCGTTCACGGCAGTGGTGCTGGGACAGATCGGGACCGCGTTCGCGTGCCGGAGCACCAGCCGACCGCCGTGGGCGATGGGGTGGACGACCAATCGACTGCTGCTGTGGGCGGTCCTCGCCGAGCTCGGCGCACTGGTGTTCTTCCTGCTCGTCACTCCCGTCGCGGACCTTCTGGGGCACACGGTGCCGCCCACAGAAGGGTTCGTCGTCGCGGTCCTGGCCATTCCGGCAGTGCTCCTCGCCGACTACACCCACAAGCGAGTGCGGCAGCGTCGTAAGGCCGTCGGTGCTCGGCCGGTGGCCTAGCCGGTCACGTCGGTGAGAGAGCCGCGCCTACCCGACGGCCTCTTCGCCCTTGGAATTGACCTCCGTCGCCCACTGCGATTCGGGTTCCGCGTTCAGAGGCTTCCTTTCCGGATGACTCGTCCTGGATTTCCGTCCTGCGGCATTTCGGGGATCTGCGGGTGCAACTCCCGGTGTGAGATCAGTTCGAGGTCGAAATGCACCGTTGCTCCGTCGTGGTGCAGTGCGTCGGTCCAGCCCTGTTCGGTGATGATCGCGAGCATGAGGGTGTTCTCCGCGAGGATTTCCGCGGTCAGGTGTGCCACACCGTGAAGGTAGGCGGCCGTTCCCAATTCCCGCACGAGCTGTGTGCCGATGCCGTGCCGCTGTTCGTGGCCGGTGACCGCGAGTGCGATCTCGGCGCCGATGTGTCCGGGGGTGGTGTCGGTGACGACGTAGTTGGCGACGCCGACAAGGTGATCGTCTTCGAACGCGCCGAGGGACAGGTGCGCGTAGTCCTGCCGGCAGATCTGGGAAGCGAACTCGCCGAGGTGTTTCGGCCGCGGCGCGAAGAAGCGCAGATAGGCGTCCTCGTCGGACAGCTGCTCGTGCAGCTGCACCACCGCGTCACAATCGTCTGGGCCGAGCGCGCGGGTGGTGACACCGGGGATCGCGGTGTCCGTCGCCGACGCGGGCACCACCCTGGCTTGCGCGGTCGGCCGGCGCGCCCGGCCGGGTTCATCCGGTGGCGGCCGGGGTGGGCAGACCATCGTCGGGCACCGGCTGTGGTGGAACAGGTACGGGCTCACCGATTCACCGGCCCCAGCCGCAGCTGTGGGTCGTCGCCCGTGGGTTCCGATGACCACCAGCTGCGCGCCCGCTGCGCGTTCGCTCAGCGCCTCCCGCGGCGGGCCGGGCACCACGGACGCGGTGACGGCGACGCCCGGGAACGCCGCCCGTGCCGCGGACAGGATGCCCTCGAGGGTGTCCAGACCTGTGGCCTGCTCGGGTGCCGGCGCGGCGGGCTGGGAGTGTACGGCGATCAGTGGGGCGCCGAACAGGTCCGCGTATTCGAACGCCATCAGGGCGGCTTCGGCGCTGTCGGTGTCGGTGTCGACTCCGAGGACCACGGGCCGCTGGTCGGGAAGCTGTCCCGGTTGCCCCCGCCAGATGATGATCGGGCACGAGGTGTGTTCGGTGACGGTGCCGGCCCGCGAGGTCGCCGCCAGCACGTCGGTGCTTCCGGCGTCCGGGTGCCCGAGTACCACCATCCGCGCGCCCTGGCCTGCGGTGGCCAGTGCTCGCATGGTGGACGGGTCGATGCATTTGCTGCTGGCTTCCTCGATCAGCGCACCGCTGACGTCGAGATCGGGGAACCGGCGGTGGACGACCGCGATCGCATCGTCGACGACTGCGGTCGCGCTCGTATACGGTGCCCCGGCGGCCGGGCGGTGAGTGATGTCCGCCCACCTGTGGTCGGCGCCCTGAACGATGTGGACGATCCGCAGCGGGCAGTGCAGGCGTTCGGCCAGGGCGGCGGACCACAGTGCGGCGTCGCGCCCGATGGGTGGTTGGTCCACGGTGACCACGATCGGGGCCTGTTCGTGTGCAAGCATGAGTTTCCTCGATGAGATTCGAGGCCGGCTGCGACGTCCCCCGTCATCGTCCCCGCCGCCACGCATGTGCGCGATGGGCGGTGCCGTGCTCGACTCCCACCTCGTTCGTCAAGCAGTGTGGCGGGACTGCGCCTGCGCCCCGAGGGGGTGCACGTTACGGGCTTGGGGCGGTTGGTCGGTGCGGTCGATCTCGTAGACCACCACCTCACCGTCGTGGAGGGTGCCGAAGCCGTCTCCGGCGATCTCCGAGAAGTGCACGAAGACGTCGGCGCCGCCGTCATCGGGGGTGATGAGACCGAACCCCTGCTCACGGTTGAACCAGTGGACGACTCCGTGTTCGCGCGTTGGCTCCTCGTATTGGGAACGGCTGCGCAGGCCGCTGGTCATGATGATCGCCGAAGGAGGTCGGTTCCCACCGCGATGGCGGCCAGGCCCAGTACACACACCACCGCCCCGACGACAACGTTGGACCAGATCATCGCCGTGCTGGTGGTCACACCGGTGACGAGCCAGGGGGATACGACCAACCAGATCCCGAGCACCGGCGCGACGAAGGTCATGCCGTGGGTGCGGCCGTAGGCCGATCCGAACGCGGCCGCCAACAGCGCGACCGCGAGACCGGCGATCAGGTTCGACATGGTGAGCGATGTCTGGTCGGCGAAGCCGATGATCCAGGCGGACGCCGCACCGTACAGTCCGGACAGCAACATCAGCCCGTCGGCGACCTGGGCGGTGGGCTGTTCGGCCGCCTGGTCGTAGCGTTGGCGCAACGCGACGATGTCCGGATGGGTGTGGATCGGGATGTGTGTCGAGGACGACATTGTTCTCCACTCCTACTGGGCGGCGGGGAGGGCCCGCACGGGCCTCCCCGCCACGGGGTTCAGTGACTCGGGAGGGCTTTCGGGGCGCAGATGGCTTCGACGAATGCGCCGACAACGTGTTCGGGCAGGTGCCGGGCGATGTCGGCTTCGCTGATCATGCCGACCAGCCGGTGCTCGTCGAGGACGGGCAGGCGGCGGATCTGGTGTTCTTCCATCACAGTGACGACCTGTTCGACGCTCGCGCTGGAATCGACGTGGTAGGTACTGCCCTGTGCGAGATCACCCGCGGTCATCGTGGTCGGGTCCAGTCCGGCGGCAACGCATTTGAGGACGATGTCCCGGTCGGTGATGATGCCGTGGAGGCGGTCGTCGTCACCGCAGATCGGCAGCGCCCCGACATCCAACTCCCGCATGCGCTGTGCGGCTGTGGTGAGGGTGTCGTGTTCGCCGATGCAGGTTGCACCGGTGTGCATCACGTCACGTGCTGTGGTCATGGTGAATAGCCTCCGAAATGGTTGCAAAACAATGGGTGTGATGGTCCGGGGGTGGGTCATGGCCCGGGGTCGGGATGTCACCGGTTCCCGGACCCGACGACGGCACTGGCCAGCAGGTAGCAGCCCAGCACGACGGCGGCCAGCGCGGCGATCGCGAACGCGACGGTGCTCCAGGCGCCGATCGCGGCGAGCACGAACCACAAGGCCGCGATGATCGGGATCATCGGGATGATCGTCTTGGGCATGCTGTGCTCGATATGCGGGGTCACCCACCGGGACCGGGGCGATGGTGGTGGTGATCAGCCTGGTCCCGAGTTGCCGACCGCGCGTCAGTTGTGGCCGTTGCCGGCGGCGGCCGTCTTCGTGATTTCGATGTGCTTTTCCGGGGTCGGGGATTCGGTGACCGGCATCGTCACGGTCAGGATCCCGTCGGTGTAGGACGCGTCGATGTCGTCTTCCTTCGCCCCGGCCGGCAGCGGCATCGACCGGTAGAAGCTGCCGTAGTGGAATTCCGACCGGGTGCCTTCCTTGTGTTGTTCGGTGCGTTCGGCCTTGATCGTCAACTGCCCGTCCCGGACGCTGATGTCGACGTCCTTGGCGGGGTCGATCCCGGGCAGTTCGGCGCGCAACGTGTACCGGCCCTCGTCGAGGTGTTCCTCGACGCGGATCATGTGACCCTCGAGGGACGTCCAGGGGGGCATCGACTCGAATCGGGCCATCAGATCCGACCAATCCGGCAATGCCGGCCACGACGACTGGCTGGGACGGCGGGGGGACAAAATACTCATGGCTGACTCCAGAAACTGGGAGGTGGTTGTTTGACCTTTCCGAGTCCACTCCCCCTCGGGATCTGGCAGTAGGGCCAACGGTCCTTACCTCGAGAACTTCCCCAGGACGGCGACCATCCTGGCCCGGGGCATGCTCGACGAAAGGCCGGGGTTGTCGAGGTCTACCGATCCGCAGCGCGAGCGCGCAGGATCAACTCATGGGCTTGTTCGAAGTGTGCGCCAACATCGACCCCACACACACCGTCCTCATCGTCCGTGACTCCTCCGGGGAGGTGGTGCACCGCATCGAGAAGCCGCCGCGATGGGGTCTGCTGTCGGAAGGATCCATCGATTTCGCCGCATTGGAGTCGGCATTGCTCACGTTGGGATACCACCGGGCCCCGGACGCGGATTGGGTCACCGGCCATTGGTCAGCCCACACCCTCGCCGAAGCCGCACCGGGCAGCCGTTCTCCCGATAGCCCCCGCTGATCCGAGGTGCGCGAGGAACCACGGGTGACCGTCGACACCGGTCGCCGGAAGTTGGCGAGCGATCGCGACGGTACACGCCGCCTGCTTCCAGACTGCGATGGCCCACAAGTGAACTCCTCCACTCACCACGCACAGGACACCCTCAAACCGAACAGGACGGATACCCCGTTCATTCGCTTGTGCCGAGCAGGCGCCAAAACCCGAACCGCGGTCCACACAGGCGTTATCGCCGAAGGGATTGGCCACCTTGCGGCAGGAATGCCGGGTACTCCCCCTCTACGGCGAGGTGTCTGTCGGCATTCGCAGCGACCACACGCGATGTTCGCAATGTCTCTTCTAGTTGACGGTGGGTGCGGCTGTGGCCGAGTAGGGCGAAGTCGTCGACGGGTTGCCGTCCCCGGTGTCGATGTTCGACTGCCCCATGACCGGTTGGGTGAGGGGTGCGGCGGCGGCCGTTTCGCGGGACAGGAACGCCGCGACTTCGCCGATCGCACTCATCAGCGGGGCAGGGAACACCACCGTGGTGTTCTTCTCGACGCCCAACTCGAGGAGGGTCTGCAGGTTGCGCAACTGCAGGGCGAGGGGGTGGGCCATCATCGTGTCCGAGGCTTCGCCGAGCGCCGCGGCCGCCCGCGCTTCGCCTTCGGCGGCAATGATCTTCGCTCTCTTCTCCCGTTCGGCCTCGGCCTCGCGGGCCATCGCCCGTTTCATGGTGTCGGGCAACTGAATGTCCTTGAGCTCGACGAGAGTGACTTCGACGCCCCACTCGAGGGTGGTGGTATCGAGGATCTGCCGGATGCTCCCGTTGATGACCGCGGTGTCGGACAGGGCCTCGTCGAGAGAATGCTGCCCGACGACGTTCCGCAGCGTGGTCTGGGCGATCTGGTTGATGGCGCTGTCGACGTTCTCGATCACGACCACCGATTTCCTCGCGTCGATGACCCGGAAGTACGCGACCGCGGCGATGTCGACGCTGACGTTGTCCCGGGTGATGATGCCCTGGGACTGAATCGGCATGGTCACGATCCGCATCGACACCTTCGTGAGGTTGTCGACGACCGGGATGATCAGCCTCAAGCCGGGCTCGCGCACCCCGATGATCTTGCCGAGCCGGAAGTGCACCCCTTTCTCATACTGCTTCACCACACGTATCGAGGCCGACAGCAGCAGTGCCGCGACGACAACGACGACGATGGCGACAATGACGATGGTGGCTGTCACGACGACTCCAACCTCTCCTGGAACGATGCTGTCTTCCAGTGAACCCGTCAGTGGCCGGGGACATCAGGGTCCATCGTCACCAACAGCCGACGACCTTCGGCACGGCACTGCCTGGCCGCCATCACCCGCGGTGCGCAGAGGGCACCTCGCGCTCCGAACTTGATTCGATACCCGGCCACGCCTGGCGGTCCGGGCGCCCGGCACATTCAGCCCCGTCATGCGACCGGACCCTGCGATGCTGACTTCATGCTCCCGGAATCGGGACTTTGGGTTGCGTTCCGGACTTCACCGCCGGACGTGGATGCCCGTCGAGTCCTGCCTGTCGGTGAGGTGATGCGTTCTCGTGAAGGACCAAGGTCACACCGGTTGGTAACGGCTGGCCCTGTCGAGGGAGAGGGATCGGGCGCAGGGTGGTGAACAACCTGGGTAGGAGGTGGCTCCCGATGCCGTTTCTCGATCGCCGCGACGCAGGACGTCGGTTGGCCGGGCGACTCCAGGCCTTTCGCGACGAGAACACCGTGGTTCTCGGTTTGCCGCGAGGTGGTGTTCCCGTTGCCTACGAAGTGGCCCGCGCGCTGGACGCCCCTCTCGACGTGATCGTCGTACGCAAGCTCGGCGTTCCCTACCAGCCCGAGTTTGCCTTCGGCGCGATCGGCGAGGACGGGGTGCGCGTGCTCAACGACGACGTTGTTCGCATGGCGCACGTCACCGCCGAGGAGCTCACGATGGTGGAGCGAACCCAGCGGGCCGAGCTGCAACGCAGAAGCGCACGATTTAGGCGCGCGTGCCCACGGGTTCCGCTGACCGGGCGGACCGCGGTCATCATCGACGACGGGATGGCGACCGGCGCCACCGCCCGCGCGGGATGCCAGGTGGCCCGGGCACACGGCGCGGCGCGGGTGGTGCTGGCCGTTCCGGTGGGATCTCGCGAGGCGATCCACGACCTGGCCGGAGAAGCCGACGAGGTGATCTCGCTGGAGGCTCCGACGTGGTTCGACGCCGTCGGGCAGTGGTACGTCCATTTCGGGCAAACCTCCGACGACGAGGTCTGCGACCTGTTACGCCGCGCCGCCGAACGCGTCCCGGAACCGGTTCCGCCACCGGCAGCCGACCCCTTGCTGCGGGACGAGGAGGTAACGGTTCGGGCCGGGCAAGTGTCGCTGACCGGGCACCTCACCGTCCCCGAGAATCCGGTCGGCATCGTCGTGTTCGCACACGGCAGCGGTAGTAGCCGACACAGCCCGCGCAACCGCTACGTCGCCTCGGTGCTCAACCGGGCCGGGCTGGGTACCCTGCTGTTCGACCTGCTCACCGCGGAAGAGGAAACCCACCGGGCCAGGGTCTTCGACATCGAGCTGCTCGCGCAGCGGCTGGTCGCGGTGACCCGGTGGTTGGGCACCCAAGCGGAAGTGAACGATCTCCGGATCGGCTACTTCGGGGCGAGCACCGGCGCCGGCGCGGCACTCCGGGCCGCGACCGACCCACAGGTCGACGTCGCCGCCGTCGTCTCCCGCGGCGGCAGGCCCGACCTCGCCGGCGCCGAGCTGGCCGCCGTGCGCGCACCGACACTGCTCATCGTGGGCGGAAGTGACAACGTCGTGCTGGAACTCAACCGGCGGGCGCAGGCGGCCCTGACATGCGAGAGCGCGCTTGCGGTGGTGCCCGGCGCCACCCACCTGTTCGAGGAGCCGGGCACCCTCGAACAGGTCGCCGTCCTCGCCCGCGACTGGTTCGCCGAGCACCTGGCGCCGACTCGATCGGACGAGCAAACCGGGTCCGGGACCCGATGACTCTTCACATTGACTCCGGTACGGCCAACCGCCCGCTCGCGGACGTCGCGCTCGAGGGCTGGACATGCGCCACGTTCCGGCCACCGACATCGTGGCGCAACGGGACACTGCGTCGCCGCGGCAACTGTGTTCACTCGCGCCTCTGCCGGCCGAGGCAATCGCCCGCCTGCACAGTGACGGGCAGCGGGACAACCTCCTCCACCGCACGCGACGAGGTGGTCCCATGATGGATGACCGGTGACGACCTCCGGGCAGGACGAGGACCTGCTGCTCGCGGTTGTCCGGGATCTCGTGGCCGAACGGCGCACCGTCGATCGTGCGGCGCCCGCGACGCTCGACAGCGAGTTCGGCCATGACCTCGGGCTGGACAGCCTCGGTGTCACCGAATTGCTCGCCCGTACCGAAGATGCGTTCGGGGTGAGCCTGGACCGCGGCGTCCTCGCCACCGTAGAGACGCCCCGTGATCTTATGACCGCCGTGCGCCGCGCCCCGTCGCGGAGCCATCTGCCGTCGATACCCGTGCGGCACCCCGCGCCACCGCCGATCGCGCGGACTCCGGACGCGACCGCCACCCTCACCGAGGCGCTGTCGTGGCATGCCCGCACCCACCCCGATCGCGTACACCTGCGCATCCTTTCCGGCGGGACGGAAGACGAGGGAACACAGGACGAGGTCTGCTACGGCGAGCTGCAGTCCGCCGCCGCCACCGTGTCCGCCGCCCTACTCGCGCGCGACCTCCGGCCCGGCGACCGGGCAGCCATCATGCTGCCCACAGGCCGGGACTACTTCACCACCTTCCTCGGCGTGCTTCTCGCCGGCGGCGTCCCGGTACCGGTCTACCCGCCTGCCCGTCCGTCGCAACTCGCCGAGCACCTGCGCCGCCAGGTCCACATCCTCGGCAACGCGCAGGCCCGCATGCTGGTCACCGATCCGGAAGCCGCGCGCCTGGCCCGGCTGGTACGCAGCCAGGTGGAGTCAGTGCGCCACGTCCTCACCCCGAACGAACTGACCGGCTACGGGGAAGCGGCCGGCGCGGTCCGGGGCGCCGATGACATCGCTCTGCTGCAGTACACCTCGGGCAGCACCGGCGACCCCAAGGGGGTGACCCTGACCCACGCGAACCTCCTGTCCAACATCCGGGCGATGGGCACGGCGACCGGAGTCTCCACATCGGACGTCTTCGTCAGCTGGCTGCCGCTGTACCACGATATGGGCCTGATCGGTGCGTGGCTGTCCAGCCTGTACTTCGGTGTGCCGCTGGCGGTGATGTCGCCGCTGGAGTTCCTGGCCCGGCCCGCGCGGTGGCTATGGGCCATCGATGCCCACCTCGGCACGCTGTCCGCGGCCCCGAACTTCGCCTTCGAGCTGTGCATGCGCAAAATCACCGACACGGAGCTCGGCGGGCTCGACCTCAGCTCGTTGCGGATGGTGTTCAACGGCGCCGAACCGGTGAGCGCGGATACCGTGACCAGGTTCGCCGAGCGATTCGCCGCCTACGGCTTACGCCGCCAGGCCCAGGCCCCGGTCTACGGACTGGCGGAGGCGTGCGTCGGCCTCACTCTCCCCCCGGTGGGGCGCGGTCCGGTCGTGGACCGTGTCGACCGCGAGCGTTTCCTGCGCACCGGACGGGCGATACGGGCCGCCGATGCCGACCTGGATCCGCTCCGATTCGTCGGCTGCGGCCAGGCGATTCCCAATCATCAGATCCGCGTCGTCGACTCGGCGGGAAATGTGCTCGGCGACCGGCGCGAGGGCAGGATCGAGTTCCGCGGACCCTCGGCCACCACGGGATACTTCCGCAACCCGCGGGCCACCAAGGCGCTGCTGCGGCACGGATGGCTCGACACCGGCGATCTCGGCTATCTCGACGGTGGAGAACTCTACGTGACCGGCCGGATCAAAGACCTCATCATCCGGGCAGGCCGGAACCTGCACCCGGAAGAGCTCGAGCGGGCGGTGGGCGATATCCCTGGTATCAGGAAGGGGTGCGTCGTCGTCTTCGCGACATCCGGGCACCCCGGCGGCACCGAACGCCTGGTGGTGCTCGCCGAAACGCGGCAGACCGCGGATGCCGCGCTCACCGGACTGCGAGAACGCATCATCGGGATCAGCATCGACCTGCTCGGCACACCACCGGACGACATCGTGCTCGCACCACCCGGTACCGTGCCGAAGACCTCCAGCGGCAAACTCCGGCGCGCCGCCACCCGTCACCACTACGAGCAGGGAGACGTGCGGGCTCGTCCCCGCCCGGTGTGGTGGCAGCTGGCCAGATTCGGGGCACGGGGTGTGCTCCCTCGCCTACGGCGCGCCGGTGCGATCACCTTGACCGGGGCGTACGCCCTGTGGTGCTGGTCGGTGGTCGTCGCGGTGGGCCTGCCGACCCTGATCGCCGTGGCTCTCGTTCCCGGCCTCGGCGCCCGCAGGGTTGTCGTGCACGCGGCCGCCCGCAGCCTCGCCCGGCTCACCGGCACCCCGGTGACCGCGAACGGAGTCGACCGGCTCGCGCAGGTGACGTCTTGTGTCGTGGTCGCCAACCACGCCAGCTTCCTCGACGGCTTTGCGATGTCCACTATCCTTCCCCACCACTTCACCTTCGTGGCAGGTGAAGTCTTCGAGCACAAACCGCTGGTCGGCTTCCTGCTGAGGCGGATCGGCACTCGATTCGTCGAGCGGACCGAGCGCGAACAGAGCGTGGCCGACACCGGTCACCTCGAGGAAGCGGCCGCTGGTGGCGAACCTCTGGTGGTATTCCCCGAAGGCAGCCTCTCTCCGGTGCCGGGCCTGCGCCCCTTCCACATGGGGGCCTTCGTGATCGCCGCTCGAGCCGGTCTTCCCGTCGTGCCGGTCGCGATCTCGGGCACCCGCGCGATGATGTGGCCCGACCGAGGCACGATCATCCACCGTGGAGCCATCCACCTCGCTGTCGCCGAGCCGATCCTCCCTGTCGGGAACGATTGGACCGCCGCCACAGTGCTCGAACGAAAGGCACACGCCGCGATAGCCGCACACTGTGGGGAACCCGACATCGGCCGGTGACCCACCACCACGACGGCAAGCCCTCCGACCTTCTCGGGCGAGGACTTCGGACTCTAGAGCGAGCCCCGATGATCGCCATACGTTGACTGCAAGCACGGCCCGGCCCCGGTGTGCGCAACTGAGCACAACTTGCGCCAGCACCTCCTCATGTCGGCGCACCGGACTGAACGGTGAAAGGCGACGATCATGCACAGTACCGAAGCGGTGCAGATGGTCGACTTCGAACGGCGACGGTACCGCCACGGCGGTGGACCCGCCGACGACATCCGAACCGAGTTCGGGCTGCCCGCGACCACGTTCTTCCGGCGCCTCGAGGATCTTCTCGAAACCGACCCACCCGACACCATCACCCAGTCCGAGGCTTCGGAGATGCTGCGAGTATGCCGACGCCGACTCTAGCTCGACGAGTGATCCCTGTACGGCCCAGGCACAACCTCTGGCATCGCCGTCTCCGCGTCGGTCTTCTCGGCAGGTGCTGCGTCTCGGCGACGAGGGTCGACAGCGAGCCCAGGAAGATCTTGCGGCGACGCCGCCGGAACGGACCCGATACAGCGTCTCGGGCGCGGAGTCGGCGGCGCTCGCGTTTCGTGGTGCGCCGGCGGGGATCAGGTGGGTGAGGACGAGGTCCGAGGCGGTGACGGTGTGGGTGGGCCAAGGGCTCTGACCACTACTCTTCGTCACGATAGGCAGGCTGGCGGTAACGAAACTTCACGTTCGCGTGGTTTGCGTTCTCTGTGGGCGGTCGACAACGCGGAGCTTCGTACGCGGACTACACCGTTTTTCCGCCAGGGTCTGTGCCATGCTTGCGACCCAACTCGGCGATCTGACCAGTGAACTCCGGATCGAACAGTAAGAAGCTCAGTAAGTCGCCGCGGTCCTCGTGATCCCCACCCACCAGCCGCGCGATCACGGATGGTGCCGGGTTGCGCAGGAACCTGCGCAACGCGGAACGGCCACCCGTCACCTCCTCCGCGATCTCGCCGATGCGTCCTGCCTGTTCGAGCGGTGGGCCGGCGAAATCGATGCCGATGGGACGGTCGGCGGGCGAGACCGCCAGGCCCTGCGCGACCAACGCGTTACGGAACTCGAGTTCATGCAGATCCTCGATCATGCGATATCCGAGCATCGCCCGCAGTGCCAGCGCGGCTACACCCGCCACGTCAGGAGATACGGGCCGGCGCCGCCGACTACCTTCCGCGACGGCCGGTGGCCACACCCTCGGCTGCGTTGCGACGATACCCACGTGGTTCGCACCCAGCACCAGCGACGGTTTGATCGGGGTATTGAGCAGCAAACCGCCGTCGATGTGCCAGCCCGAGCGTTCAGGCGCACACCCGTCGCTGATGTAGATGGGCCGGAACAGGATTGGGACGGCCGCGGACGCGAGGAGATGGTCAACGGTCAGTGTCGTCGCAACATAACTGATATTTCGCCGTGCGTCGTACTCGGGCAGGGCGACCGAGTCATTCTTCTCCACGAACACCACTGTTCCGCCCGTTTCGACGGACGTCGTGGTGACGGCGACCGCATCCACCAGTCCATGGCGGATGTTCGCATGCAGCCGGCCCCACGGGACGAGCCGCTGCAGCGTCGCGCGGATCGGGGACGTGTCGAGCAGGCTGACCAGCCGTGCCCGGGGCACACCGATTGCCTGCCCCAAGAATGCCGCACCCGTCCCGAGGACACTGGAGACCAACGAGTACACATCGGACGACTCGACGTCGGTCCACAATTCGACGATCCGCTCCGCGGCAACGGATAGTCCGTCGTCGGCGAATGCGGCGAGCCCCACCACGTTGAGCGCACCGGCGCTCGTGCCGACAAAGATCGTCGGAGTCGCGCTGTGCGGGGCCATCCGAGGAAGCAGGGTCGTGATTGCACCCGCCTGGTAGGCGCCGCGCGCCCCTGCCCCCGCGACAACCAGCGCCGTCCGACCTGCTCCGTGGGGACCGCCCGCCGCCTGTCTGGGCATGCGCCAACGCTACCCGCCCGCTTCACCCGCTGAATACCAACTCAACGCCCTGGAGCGGGTCGGGTTCTGCGGGAGTCGATCTGTGGGGAAGGGCTCCGGCTCCCTCGACCGGGTCCGGAACGCGTCCGACTGCTCCCACCGGAGGCATATGGGACAACACACTGGCGCAACATCCGCGGAGAACTCGATGTGCGGACCAAGCAACGTTCGTCCTCGACCACCGGCGAGATCCCTCCCGATTTCGAGGCACCCCTACTGTCGGATCATCAAGCTGATCAGCGCTATTGCACACGGCATGCCGCGGGCTCCGAACTCGAAGCAGCTGCGAGAATCCAAGCCCCTGCTCGGTCTCGTGTACCGTCGTCGCGAGGCGTCGCACCCATCCGACCTGTCGGTCGAGGCGGTAGCGGTGGTCGGCATCGGTGCGATCGTCGAATCCCATCGGAACCTGCGCGGTTCGGTACCCTTCCAATCTCACGGCCTCCGCGAACACTGACCTGCTGGCAGCCACTGTCAAGGACCACCCACGGGCACCAAGTGTTGCGCAGTTGTAGTGCGTCGACCGTCAGCTGATCGACCATCCCGGTGTGTGTCCGAGGCTCTGCCATTCCCGCTGCCACTGCGCGCGGTGGCGTTTGTCGAGCAGCCAATGAAATCCGATCAGGAGCAGGCCGCAGCCGACCGTTCCGAGTACCAGGAACCCGAGTGCCGCACCAAGGGCCCCGATCGCGTTGTCGGTGCCGGTGTTCGGGGCTTGCATGTAGTTGCCGTCCTCGTCGACCCAGACGGTGACCGTCTGGCCGGCCCGGGCCCCGACGCCGCTGTCCACGATGCCGGTGTGCTCGGCTCCGTCGACCACCCACCGGGCGCGGACCTGGTCCTGTCCGGTCGGGCCCCGGGTCGGAGGTTCCCCCATCGGTGGGCGGGGATCGTCGAGCAACGCCGCGGGCACCTGTTGCCCGCTGGTAGCAGCCTGGTGCGCCTGGTCGGTCAGGCGGGTGTACGTTGCCGTACCGATGGCACCGGCGGACTTCTGTCACCTCCAAGGACCAACACGGAGGGGACCACCGTCCGGGCGGTGCGCAGTCACGGTTCCGGCAGCGGAGCAGTCCAGGTCAGACGGGTGCCAGTGGGTTCGTGGGGTGCCACGGTGCAGGTACCTCCGGCCTGCTCGGCCCGAACAGTCAGATTGTGCAGCCCGCTCCGCGCCACCGCCCGAGGAAGACCGACACCGTCATCGGCGACGTCGATCGTCAGGTCGTCGTCGACCGAGACGGTGACCGCCACCGAATGGGCTCGGGCATGATGTCGGCACCTGCCGGTCATCGAATGACGCGGGCACCACCTCACCCTGCCCCGCCCCGGCGGTGACCGCCGCTGACCCCGAAGGCGCACCGGCTGATCGATCCGACAAGCCGGCTCAGGTTGCGCAGTCCCGGCAGAACTTCATTCCATCCTTCGTCGCCGCCAGCCGCGAACGATGATGTACCAGAAAACAACCCGAACACACGAACTCGTCCGCCTGCCGAGGCCGAACTCGCACCGTCAACTCCCCCTCCCCCGACAGGTCCGCCCCCGGCAACTCGAACGCCTCCTCGACCGCGACGTCGTCGGCGTCCTCATCGATCACCGGCATCGGGGACTGCCGGCGACCAGGCGGCTCCTCCACCGCATCGTCGGTATCGACATCCTCGACGCGAGTACGCCGCGGTGCGTCGTAATCAGTGACCATGACGACCTCCACAACTTCCACCGCGCCAACACCCGACACGGTGACATCGACGCTAGATCCCGCAACAGCACACCGACAGAGGCCATAGGTCACTACCGTCGCCCACAGGGTCACCGGTCGGCGGCACCGCATTCGCGGACGGGAATTTTCGCCCCGGCCGATCTCGCGAGCGCAGGCCGCTACCCTGAGCAGCCATCTGGCTCCGCGGCGAGGCTGCATCCGGCGCATCCGGAGCGCTACCGATCGACCCTGGACTCGTGACCGCTCGCAGAACGACTTGATCGCCGGCCATCACCTGCCGGCTCGTCGCAGGCCCTTCCCGCTGTCACCGGCATCGCGCACTCCCCGGATTCGGTGGGCACGGTGCGCATCAGAGGTGAGGGAGGGCTGGACAGACCATGACCTGGCAGGCGCTGTGCTCGACAGTCGCAGGGCGGTCGAGCACAGTAGCGCGCGGGCACCACGTGATCGACCCCCACCGCGACCACCGGGGCACCGACGAGACGGGGTACTCGAACACGCACCACACCGCTTCGGCACCGCGCTCGGTTCCGTCCAAAGCGCCGAGCGTATGCGGCCACCGCCGATCGCGGTGGCCGTGTACACCTGTTCCGGCAACGCGTGCCCCGCAAAGGCCCGCCCACCCGGGCGCGAACGAAGCGCCCCCCGCCGCCCGGCAGGCGAGGACCTTCGACTCCTGACATCCCCAAATCGTCTGCGGGATGCTTGGTGAAGTCGGGCCGCACCGGGAGATCACACGATCAGGCGACCAGCGCACACTCACGGAGGAGGACACCATGGCCGATCCGATCGTTGTCGGAGTCGACCAACATTCGGCCCTCTCTGCAGTCACATGGGCCGCGCGGGAAGCGGTTCTGCGAGCGCGTCCCTGACGCTGGTGTCCGTCACGGCCCGCCCCGGTTCCGCCGGTGTCCCGATCGAGGCGCCCGCCGGGGTCTTCGAGGGCGCCGACGAGGACGCGGAAACGCTTCTGGCGCGAGCCAAGGCGATCGCGATGACAGTCGTACAAGGGCGCTCACTCGAGATCACTTCGGTGCATAGCAATTGATCACCCGTACCCGAACTGCTCGCGCGGGCGGAATCAGCTCGGATGCTGGTTGTGGGAACTCACCGGCATGGGCCCGTCGAGCGGCTGATTCTCGGGTCGGTCAGCGCCGCCGCTGTCGCGCACGCCCACTGTCCCGTGGCGGTCGTACGCGAACTCCCGCATGTACAGCCACACCAGATACCCGGTCTAGTCGTGGTCGGGGTCGACGGGACGGCAAGCAGCATACCCGCGATCGACCTCGCGTTCGAAGAAGCAGCACTCCGAAATGTCGACCTTGTAGCCGTACACGCATGGTCAGACATTGACCTGCACAAAGTCCGCGGCAGTCGCGATTTCGCATGGGACACCGTTCGCACGCGTGAAACCGCCGCAGTCTCCGAGGGCTTGGCAGGGCCTGTACAGGATTACCCGGACGTGAAGGTTCGACCGGTGGTCGTCGCGGACCGCCCGGCACACAATCTGCGCAAGCACGCAGAAACCGCGCAACTGCTCGTCGTGGGTCGCCGTGGTCGCGGTGGATTCCCGGGCATGTTGCTGGGATCGACCAGCAGAACGCTTACCCACTGGGTCAGTTGTCCGCTCATCGTCGTCCACTAATCGGCACACTTCACCTTCATACCCGCTCTCGAACAACAACACAGTCAGGCCGAACGACATTGTCACTGCGGTCGCCGAACGGAAGCCATGGCGGGCCGGCACTGAACATCGCAGACGCAAACGCCGACGGCGCTCCTGCGAAGTCGATCGTCCTCGCCGAACGCTGTTGCGGGCCGGGGCAAGCCGAGGCCCTCGCGGAGTTGAGCTGGGCTCAAACCAGAGAAAACATCTGATGCGATGCAAGGGGCGGGGGCGGCACGATCCGGCATGGAGATGACCTAGGACTCTTCCGGCGGGAGGACGAACAACCGCACAGTTGTACTACTAACGCCAATTGCGGAGCTCGATGGAAGCGGAAGCGGACCGACAGTCATGCCCGAAAGACAGTACCCACACCCTGTCGCCGACACTGCATACCGACGGCGACGGTGCACCGATCCCTCGTATACGTGGATTCGCCACCTACCCGGTGGTGTTCTCGTCGGCGCAGTCGTCGCAGCAATTGCCATCAGCCTTTTCATCTGGCTCGCAACGGAGCCGGGGGCATCGGCACGATGCGTCCTGCAGTCACGGCAACGCTGATACCGCACTTGTCAGACGTTCATATCGATACGCCGGCCAGGGACCGCACAATCTCGCTCGGCCGCGCCGCCGGCGGAAACACGAAGAGCAATTCGCCGTCATTCAGTCCCGTCGCGGTGTAAGGGGAGTCTGGGGAAGCGTCTCGGATCGTTCGCCTACGCTGCCGGACCAGAGCCACTGCTCTCCATCGCACGTTCCTGACCTCGACCCGTCGGCCCACGTCATGGCTCAGCTCTTGCCCGACCGACAGGAGTACGGAACCGACACGAAAGCTTGGGAGCCGGGACGCTCCCCGCTACCCGCCTGTGTCATTCATGAATTGTGCGCACTCGCCGACTGTCGGTTTCGGAGGCCGATTGCACACGCTCCGGGAGAAAAATTCGACAGCGCACACAACTTCGTTGGCGACACGTATCGGAAGTCAGGTGCATTCGTCGCGGCCGCAGAGGAACTGACGACCAGCAAGGTCGTGGTGGACGAGTGGGTGGTGCTGGTGACCACAGCGTGGTCTCGGCGCTTTCGGTCTCGCTGCCGCGCACCTGCGCGATGCGGGATCGTCTCCAATCCGGTCCGCACGTCCTATCGTGGATACGTGCAGGTGCACGGCCGCACACGGCGGGACAAGGGTGGTGATCGATGAACTTCCGCTCCAGCTATCGGCACGGTTTCCTCCGCGCGGCAGCCTGCACCATTCCCACGGCAATTGTCCAACCCGGGGTGAACGCGGTGTCCGTTCTGCGTGCCGCACGCGCCTGCCATGACGAGGGCGTCGGGTTGGCGGTATTCCCGGAACTGACACTCTCGGGTTACTCGGTGGACGACCTTCTGATGCAGGACACCGTGCTCGACGCCGCCGAGCAGGCGTTGGGTGAGGTAGTAGCAGGCTCGGCGGAGTTGTTGCCCGTCCTCCTGGTCGGCCTGCCCGCACGCCACGGGCATCGGGTGTACAACGTTGTCGCCGTGATTCATCGCGGACGCCTACTGGGTGCGGTCCCGAAGTCGTATCTGCCCACCTACCGTGAATTTTACGAGCGACGGCAGCTCGCGCCCGGGGACGACCTGCGCGGTCGCACGACCCGGCTCGGCGGAACGGAGGTGCCGTTCGGCCCCGACCTGCTGTTCGAAGCCGGCGACGTTCCCGGATTCACGTTTCATGTCGAGGTGTGCGAGGACATGTGGGTTCCCATTCCACCGAGCGCCGAGGCGGCATTGGCCGGTGCCACCGTGCTGGCCAATCTCTCCGGAAGTCCCGTCACAATCGGACGGGCCGAAGAACGCCGACTGCTGGTTCGGTCAGCGTCCGCCCGCTGCCTGGCCGCGTACATCTATTGCGCCGCAGGTCCGGGCGAGTCGACCACGGACCTGTCCTGGGACGGACAGACCCTGATCTACGAGAACGGGGTGCCGCTCGCAGAGGCAGAACGGTTCTCGCGGGGGCGCCAACGCGCCGTCGCCGACATCGACCTGCAGCTTCTGCGCAGTGAGCGGACCCGCATGGGGACGTTCGACGACAACCGGCGGCAACACAGCGCACGAGTCGAGTCGTTGCGCCGCATCACCTTCGAGTTGCGTCCCCCCTCCGAGGACATCGGCCTGCACCGCCGAATCAGCCGGTATCCCTTCGTACCCGCCGACCCCGCCCGGCTCGAACAAGACTGCTACGAGGCGTACAACATTCAGGTCGCAGGGCTCGAACAACGACTGCGGGCGCGACCGGGATCGAAGGTCGTGATCGGGGTCTCCGGCGGCCTGGACTCCACCCAAGCGCTGATCGTGGCCGCCAAGGTGATGGACCGCCTCGGCCGGCCACGACGAGACATCCTCGCCTACGCCCTGCCCGGCTTCGCCACCAGCGACCGAACACGCACCAACGCGAGCCGGCTCAGCGCGGCACTCGGCGTCGACCTCACCGAGATCGACATCACGCCGACGGCACGGCTCATGCTCAGCGAACTGGGCCATCCCTTTGCCCGTGGAATTCCGCTGTACGACATCACCTTCGAGAACGTTCAGGCGGGTCTGCGCACCGACTACCTGTTCCGCGCCGCCAATCAACGCGGCGGACTCGTCCTCGGCACGGGCGACCTCTCCGAGATCGCACTCGGCTGGTCGACCTACGGGGTGGGCGATCACATGTCTCATTACAACGTCAACTCGGGAATCCCGAAGACCCTGATACAACACCTCATCCGATGGGTCGTGACGACCAACCAATTCTCCGATGACGTGTCACACACCCTCGCGCGAGTACTGAACACCGTGATCAGCCCCGAGCTGATTCCCGCCGCACCCGGTGAGCCGCCCCAAAGCACCCAAACCACGATCGGACCCTACGACCTCCACGACTTCTTCCTCTTCCACGCACTCCGTTACGGATTCACCCCCTCGAAGACTGCCTTCATCGCCTGGCACGCCTGGCACGACCCAGCCGGCGGCGACTGGCCACCCGGATACCCGCCCTCTACCCGAGTCGCCTACCAACTTCCCGACATCCGGCAGTGGCTGACGGTGTTCGTCGAACGTTTCTTCGGGTTCAGCCAATTCAAGCGATCGGCGATGCCGAACGGTCCCAAGGTCAGCCTGGGAGGATCACTGTCCCCCCGGGGAGACTGGCGCGCGCCCTCGGACGCCTCCGCCCGCATCTGGCTCGACGAACTCGAGCGCAATGTCCCCACACACTGGGAATGATCGCCCAGCTGTGCTCTGGGAGCGCGGGCCTCGTGCGGCACGAGGACCAGCCCGACGACCAAGCCTCCAACTCGAAGATCCCGCTCTGTCCCGCACATCGAGTCATCGACAGATGCTCAGATGGAAGGACTCGCGCAGAGTATTTCGGGAAACCCCCACAGCAGAGCATATTTCTGGTTCGGACAGCCGCGATCTCGGAGGGAAGGTTCCATCGACGATGGTCTCATGCACCAGGGTCGGCAACCCGTTCCGCCGTACCGGTCGCTCAATGTGCGGGCGTTTCGGTTCGTGGGAGTTCCGTGAGGCCTCCGAGGACTACTACCGCGAGATGGATGCGATGAAACAAGACCTCATTCAGTGGTATCGGTCCGGGAACTACGACAAGCCGTGCCTGGTGGTGTGGGTTGGCGACCCGGCGAGCGATTGCACTCGACGACGGTATGGACTCGTTTGAGGTGCTCCGACAAGGCCGTGTGCCAGCGCGTATGCGCGTGCAAGCACGGGATCCGACCGAACACAGTCGGCAAGAGAGGTTTCGCACTCTGCGACGTCGCGGGTGCACTACACCACGCGGTGGGCCATGCCTGAACCCCCAACGGACGCAGGGACGAAACGCACCGGTTCCGCAGAATCGGCTAGCAGCCCTCCGACAGAGCGAGATCCCCAACCACCACGCCGACAATCGACCGCCAAGGACGTCACCGATCCAAGGGTGAAGCGAATCCAGTTGGCACAGACATTCGGGTGTGATCAGGATCGATGTACGCCTGCATAGCCCGCACACGCAACGTGATGATCGCCAGTGGGTCGAGCGAGATTCTGAATCAACGCAATATCGAGATCTTCGGCCACCGCTTCAAGAAACGCCGCCAACAATCGGCTGATGAACACCGACCAGACCCCGGCTTCACCGCGATAGCCCCGAAAAGTGGGCCACTTCGATGACGATTCTGTACTGATCGGACTGCAGATCCGGTCTCCGAGGAAAATCGGACAGATCATTTTCAGAGGGCCGGTGCGATTGGGAGGCCTCGAATTCGATAGTCGACGAGGGCCTGTCAAACTCGGGTTGGAATTGACATCTCACTGCCGAAACCCCTGTTGGGTGACTGTGGCGACGAGATCCCCTGAGGCGGAGTAGATCAGACCGCGTGCGGTACCTAGCCCGTGTGCGGTGCTGTGTGGACTGTCCTGAACGTACAACAACCATTCACCTATGTGCACGTCTTGGTGAAACCACAAGGCGTGGTCCACACTTGCCACCTTCTGTTCGCCGGAACGGCGAAGGTCACCACGTGTGTTCGCGATTACAGGAAGTAACGACCGATCGGAAGCAAACGCCACAATCGCCCGGTGCAGATTTTGTGATGCCGTAGACCTGAGCGCTTCGGCACGGAACCAGAAGCGCCGAAGCGCCGGATCGTCAGCGTCGTCTATGTACCTCACATCCAACGGCCTGGATGCGGTGCGCCACCGGGTGCGGGTCGGCCAATTTATCCCGTCCGGAGGTACCGAGGGGTCCCGGTGCCGCTGATGAAGTGGCAACAACGATTCGGGATCGGGCGACGGCGGTGGGGACTTGGAGATCACCTCTTGCAGCGGGCGAGCCTCGGTAAAGGATGCTTGGAAGGTCATCAGTTCCCGAGCTCCCTGGTGTGCGGTGACCGATCGGGTCGAGAAAGATCTTCCGTCCCTGATACGGGTGACGGAATAGTTGATGGACTCCCCCGGCCGTCCGGGACGCAGGAAGTATGCATGCAGCGAGTTCGTTATTCGGCTGTCGTCCACCGTGCCGGTAGCCGCGAGAAGCGCCTGGGCCAGTAGATGCCCGCCGAATACTCGTTGATCGAAGCCGTCTGGTGGACGTCCGACGAAGCGATCCGCAGCGACCGCAGTCAGCGCCAGTCGGTCGGCGAGTGAGGTCGTATTCACCATGCCGCGGATAGATGAGTCGTCGCCATCTACGCAATCGGTGGGTCCCGTCAGTTTCTCATCGGCTCGTCGAACGCTGCTTCCTGTCTCCATAGACAGTACTCTATAGAGTATGTAACTATGGTCACAAGGCATGGAGGCCGGTGATTCGGCGCACCTCGAATCCGAATCCGGTCGCTGTGCCGCTTCGGGCATGGGGTGCATCACCCCTTTCGCACTATTCGCTGCACAGGAGTTGACAGTTATGCAGAAGCAGTCAGATACGGCTATCGCGCGACCATTGCTCGCGCCCAAGAGTGTGGCCATTGTGGGCGCCTCGGATGATCCGACGAAGACGACGGCCCGACCGCAACAGTTCCTGGCGCAGGCCGGATATGAGGGGCAGGCCTATTTTGTCAATCCGCGGCGGGAGACGGTGCAGGGAGTGAAGGCGTGGCCGAGTTTGTCTTCGCTGCCGGAGGTTCCCGAGCACGTGTACATCATGACCGGTGCGGAGGCCGCGATCGAGGCGGTCCGCGAGTGCGCCCGCCTCGGCGTCGCTGTGGCGACGGTGCTCTCGTCCGGTTTCGCCGAGGAAGGCTCGGAGGGGCAGGAACGGGAAGATCGCCTGCGTGCCGCGGCGGCGGAAGGCACCGTGCGGGTGGTGGGTCCGAGCAGCCTGGGCGTGGTCAATCCCCGCAACGGTGTGATGCTCACGGGTAACGCCGCGTTCGGCGAACCGGACATCCCCAAGGGCGGCATCTTCGTGGCATCGCAGTCCGGCAGCGTGATCGGGTCCCTGGTCAGCCGGGCACGCGGTCGGGGAATCGGGTTCGCCGGCCTGGTGTCGACCGGTGGCGAGGCCGATCTGTCGTTGGGCTCGATCTGCGAGGCTACCCTCGACGATCCTGGGGTGACCTCGTATGCGTTGTTCCTCGAATCGCTGCGCCATTCCGAGGACCTGGCGTCGTTCGCACATGCCGCCCAGAAGGCCGGTAAGCCGGTTGCGGTGTATAAGCTGGGACGCTCGGAAGAGGCTGCCGCACTGTCGGTGTCACACACCGGCGCGCTTGCGGGTGAGGACAGCGAGTCGGAGGCCTTCTTCCGGGCCTGCGGTTTCGCCCGCGTGAACAACTTCGAGTCGCTGGTCGAGGCGCCGGCTCTGCTGAAGCGGGTCGGGCCGGCCGACCAGCCGCGGACACCCCGGATCGGTGTAGTCACCACCACAGGCGGCGGTGCGGCGATCATGGTGGACCAGTTGGCTATTCGGGGAATGACGATCGCCGGTCCGAGCGAGCAGCTGGTCGCCGACATGAACGCGGCAGGGGCTCCCATCCCCCACAGCTTGATTGCGGACCTGGGCCTGGCCGGGGCCCGGCACGACGTGGTGACCACGGCGCTGCGGTTGCTCCAGGACAGCGGTGAGTTCGACCTGATCGTCTTCGTCATCGGTTCGTCCGCCCGTTTGAACCCGGAATTGGCCGTGCAGGCGATTTCCGAGAGCGGGGGGCACGAGGTCCCGGTGGTGGCGTTCGCGTTGCCCGAGGCGCCCGAGGCCGCCGAACTCCTCAATCGTTCAGGAGTCCCGGCGTTCCGGACTCCTGAGTCGTGCGCCGATGTGGTGGCGGCGGCGTTCACACGCGTGTCGGCGACCATCGGTGAGGGTGCTCGCTTCGCCGTCGATGCGGCCGCGAACACCGAAGTCCTCGACGAGAAGGTGTCGGCGGATCTGCTGACGCGCCAGGGTGTGGCCTTCGCGCCGTCGGTGGCGGTGTCGGTCGACGAACTCGACAGCGACCTCGGGCTTCCTTTCGCCTATCCGGTAGTCGTGAAGGTGCTCTCGGACAAGGTGCCGCACAAGAGCGATGCCGGCGGCGTGGTACTCGGGGTCACCGATGACGAGGGAGTGCGGCGCGCGGCCCGGGAGATCGTGGCCAACGTCGCCGGCTACGACCCGGGCGTGGTCGTCGACCGAGTGCTCGTCCAGAAGATGGCGCCGAAGGGTCTGGCCGACGCTCTCGTGGGATACCGGGTCTCGCCCGATGTCGGGCCGATGGTGGTGCTGTCGACCGGTGGCGTGCTCGCCGAGATCTTCGCCGATTCGGCTGTGCGGCTCGCGCCGGTGGATGCCGCGACGGCGCGGGAGATGATCGACGAGGTCAAGGGACTCTCGGTCGTCACCGGATACCGGGGTCTGCCCGAGGGTGACGTCGCGGCCCTGACGGAGACCATCGTCGGCCTGTCCCGGCTGGCGATCGACGATCCCGACGTCCTCGAGGCGGAGGTGAACCCGCTGTCGATCGGTGCCGCAGGCGGGGGCGTGGTTGCGCTCGACGCTCTCGTTCGGCGGATCCCGGTGGCCGCGGGCGCGTCCGCGGCCACCGAGTCCGTGGCGGTGCCTGCACGAAGCTGACGAACTTCCCCCGCCAGCTGCCAGCTGCCAGCTGCCACCTGCCACATCCCCAGGGGATCGGGCAGGTGGCAGCGTTGCGTCGGGGGTACTGGCCGAGAGGACGTTAGGATGGGTTTCGGCCGTGCCCAGCGTGCTCAGAGACTGCAGCGGCGTACGACCGGGTGCGTACGCGAGGAGGAGCACAGGCAGATACAACATCGCCCCGGCGTGCGACACGACACCAGTTCTGGCGGGGTCAACGGACAGCGACGGGTACACGAAGTAGACTTGCCCACCAGAAAGGTGCTCCTCGAACGCAGTGATTATCGGCCCTCAGCAAGCCGTATTCTCCCAGTTCAGAGCACCTTTCTTCATGATCACACGCGGCCCGGGCATGACCAGCGTGAAAGCCCGAGGTTGGCGAGCAGTTTCTCGTCGGCGGCCTCGACGAGTTCGTTGACCAGTTTCGTCGCCAGGGTGTAGCAGACCCTGAAGCCGGCCTCGGCGGCGGCGGTGCCCAAGCCGATCAGCAGGTGCGATTTGCCAGTGCCGGAATCCCCGATCAAACACAACGGTTCGCCCTTGCGGACCCAGACGCAGCTGGCGAGGCTGTTGATGGTGGCCGGGTTGACGTTGGTGTTGGCGTCGAAGTCGAAGTCCGCCAACCATTCTGGTGTGGCAATCCGGCGGCCTTGACCCGGCGGATGCTGCGACGGCGGGCGCGGTCGTCGCATTCGGCGAGCAGCAGGTCGGCGAGGAAACCCTCGTAGGTCAGTTGCTCCTTGTGGGCGACGGTGAGCATGTCCTCGAACCGGGTGCGCACCGTCGGTCGCCGCAGATCACTGCAGGCCTGCTCGATCGCGGTGGCGGCGGCTTCGGGGGTCAGTCCACGTCGGCGCCGTACGGCGGCCGGTGGAGGTGGGGGTCGGCCCGGTCATGATGATGCTCCTTCACATGCAGAGACGGCGTCCGAGGACGGTGGCGGTCGCCGCCGCAGCAACTCGTCGTAGGGGGCGACGGTGGGAAGCGGACGCGAATCCGGTGGCAGCCCGGCGATCACCGCCTCCGGGAGGTGCTTGACCAGCCGCTCGAACGCCCCCTTGTTATGCAGACGTGCCAGCGTGGCGAACGGCGAAGTAAAAACCTTCGTGGCCAGACTGAGCCGCTCGATCTGTGTCGCGATGTAGAAGGCCTCTTCGTAGGTGGGGATGATCACGTCGATCTCGTGCTCGCGGACGATCCGCTCGAGTTCGGCGAGAAATCCCGCCGTGTCGCTCCGCAGCGACGGATAAACGAAATGATCGGTGAGGTACTTCGAATGGGTAATGGTTCCCCGGTGACAGGAAGTGATCGTCAGCGGCGTAACTCTCGCGGCCCTCGCCCGCAAGCTTACGCACCATACCCAAGGCGAACGGCATCCGCGAGCTGGTGATCAGCACCTTCATGGGTCCATCTTGCTCTTGAATTCGCAACGTCGGTAGGCCCGCCGCGTGGCGGTGCGAACCGCGCAACTCCGGCTTTCTTCACCGCTGGTGGTCACCGATTTTGCGATTTGCACGGGCGCGGAATTTTCGTCGGCGTCGGAACAACGGCGCACGAGCGCGCATGCGCGGCAACGCCGATCGACATACATGCCCTCGAACGGTGGTGCGGTGCGCAGCAACCGGATCACCCCGGGGCCGCCGGCGATGTCGTATGCGGTGACGACCTGCGCTCACCGCACGTACGCACACGGTGGGCAACTGTGAGGGTTTGTGGTGAACGGCAGCGCCCGCACCGTGCCGGTGCCTTCTTGGTCGGTCTTGGACCGCCGCAACCGCACGTGCACCCCATCGAGTCGGTGCACGGTCACGTCCCCACAGTGCCGGGCGACGAGGTCGCTGCGCCGGAACGCGCCGGCAAACCCATCAACAACATGGCACTGTCGCGGCGTTCGTGCACCTCGGCCGCCCAGCCGGTAACAGCCTGCCGAGCGGATCCGACGATGGTGACGACGTCGTCGACCAGCAACGGAACCCGCGGGCTGCGGGGCCGGTCGCCGTTCGATGCGTAATTGCGGCGGATCCCCGACAGGGTCGAGCGCACCAGGTCGTGCGTGTGCGGCGTCGGATGGCCCGCGGTCCGGTGGTGGTGGCCGATGGCGGAAACCCAATACGCCAACAACATCGGCGCATGCGCCCGCTCCCCCGCCGCATCATAGGTATCGGCGGCATCGACCAGATAAGCGGCGACCGTCACCGGATGCGCCGGGAGCTCGGTGTGCCCGTGCGTGATGCACCAGGCCTCGAATCGCCGCCATGCCGACGCATACGTGCAGCGGGTGCCCTCCGCGCGGGAAGTGGACACCGCCTGTGCGATCCGGGACACCACCGCCTCCGGCAACACCGGCGCACTCCCCCACTCAGACACGGACGCACCGGCAGCAATGCGGGGCGGCGGAGAGGTCTATTCGATCGTCACGGCCTCGCACCCACCGGCCACCACCGACAGACCACGTGCCGAAAATATGTCCGACGTGGCATTTTCGACGAACGGGATGTGCCGGCGTGATGGTGGCCGCCGTGCTTGTCTATCGCGGTGACAGCAGCGTTCCGCCTTCAGGAGGAAGGAGCAAGGGATCTCGGTGCGCGCCGGAGCGCCTACCGACGAACAGTGGTAGGTAGCCGCCGGACGGGGTGGGGTTACGGAGATGGCCAACGGGCTACCTCTACGGGACAACGGCAGGTCAGGGGGCTTCCGGTAGCGGGACCGCGTAGTAGCGGTGCGCGGGTGGAAAGCACGCAGCGAGAACTCGACATTGCGGAACACCGTGCGGCGTGCCAGCCCCATCAGGACCGCCATGCCGGTCACGGCCATCCACATCGGCAACGGGTAGAGAGCGAGACGCTCCCCCAGGCCGAAATGCAGCGCCTGACCCAGCATGAGGCCGGCGCCGACCAGGCCCGCGAGTGCGCACAGCGCGGACCACAGGGCAACCAGCCGCTTCTCGTGCCACATATGCCAGGCGATGAGCACGAGCACCACGTGGCGCGCCACGAAGCCCGGCAACACCGCCGACCAATGGATGAGCGTTCCATCGTTCGCCGGAAACAGTCCGGTGGCAGCGGTGCTGACCGCGATGATCGCGGCAAGCGAGAATATCCACTTCTTGTCCCGGCCACTTCTTATGTGCCGATGAAGAAACAACGCACCGAGGAGGGTGAGCACCCCGAGCGCAACGAACGCCGAATTCATGACGTCGTGCATCGGCGAGCAGGATCCGACTTCGCAGGTCGTCACGCCCAGGGAGCTGATCGAGTCCTGCGCGAAGCTGTAAGGCGTGCTCCACGCCGCCGCGGTGAACACCTCCGCCAACAAGTAAGCGAACGAAAGTACCCAGGCCGTGCCAGCAGCTGCGTGGCGAAGATTATCTGTTCTCGGTGACGTTCCGGCGGGGTGCGGATTGGTGATAGTGGATTCTCTCTGTCGAACCAGATGTGTCGAGTGAAGCCGGAAAGAGCCGGCCCGGATGATCTGCGTGACCCTACGACCCGTACCTGAGAACGCTGTCCGAAATGTCTGCATGGCCAGCCTCCACTGTGTATCAGGTCGTACTTGCCGGGGATCGGGCTCTACGCCCGGCGTCGTCGGTACATTGACGGTGATTCAAAAGTACTGGTGCGCAATCACTTCAAGGTTTCCGTTGACAAATCTCCGTTATCGGCCGTGTCCTTCGCCGAGGTGGCCGGGACCCTTCGGCGCCCCCGTCCCGCACGCCGGGCGGACACGACCAGCCCAAGCAAACGCAGTTGGCCAGACCGCGGCAGGATGCGGTGGTCTTCGGGGGAACTCCGCAGCTCGTTGCCCCGGCTCTGTACTCCTCAGAGCGCGAGCAGCCGCTGGAAGAACTCGCGGTAGCGCTTGAGCGCGATACGAAGATCCTCCGTAGAGCCCTCTTCGCCCCGAGCCCACTGCTCCTCGAGCCGCGAACGCGCCTCCGAGAACCCGGTCGTGAGCCGGTCGACGACATCGGACACGAGACCATCGGCCCTCTGAACGCACTCTCTGGGATCATCGACGAAGCCCGCCTGAACCTCGTCCCAACGCAAACGGAGGACCGACAACTCGTCCTCAGCGAAAAGCGATTGCCGGGAAGACGATTCGGCTGTCTCGGTCGATGAGTGGGTTCCCTCAGCCGACGGGACAGCCCCCGCATTCGACGAGCCGGTTGTCCCGACCGAGGGCTCGGTCCCGATCGAGCCGGTGGTCTCGGTCGACGATTCGACCCCCCTGGTCGAGCCGATCCCCTCGGGTTGCTGATCCTGGGTAGTCATGCGCGCGCCTCCTTCGGCTTGTCCTTGTTCTCGTCCGTCTCGAGCAATTTCTCGAAGAGCGCCCGGTAATGCACAAATGCCTCGCGCTGGTCCTCGGTACCGACGTCGCCCTGCTCCTGTGCGAGGTAGATGCCGTGCGCAGTTCGGTAGTTTTCGACGATCTTCGGATGGTCGACCGAAATGTCGGCCGCCCGCTGATCGAAGTCGTCGATCGGGTAGCCGCGCTCGCGCATGACCTGGATCACGAGCCGGTCCGCAGCACCCACCGCGCTCGACGGATTGTCGACGAACTCGATCTGCACCGTCCGCCACGAGTCGGCGTACTTCGCTTGCGCCTCGGGCGTCAACGGGACGATATCGAGCTTCTCCCGCTTTCGTTCGCGCGCGGCCAGTTCGTCCTCCGCGGCGTCTAGGTCGCCGACCTGTCCCACAGTGCGCTCGTATTCGGGACCAAACCGTCCCCTCAGCCGTTCCGTCCGCTGACGACTGCTCACCGAGCGGGAGGCGATGACCGCCACCACGGCGATCACGACGATAACCGCGATCAAGATCCATCCCCAAATAGGCATTTCTTTGAGACCTCCTCGTCCTTCGGACGAATACCCGAACGGCCTATTCGGAAACGGCGATTGCGCTGCACCCCGCAGGTCGGCGGGACACCAATCTGTGCGGCGACCACCGGCAAGTCCGATGTTCGAATTCTGGCGCCCTGAGAGGCAAAAGGTCGCTACGAAAGGGGCCAGCGCGTTCGAACCGGTTCGTCGAGCAGGCCGAGCTGCGAGTCAGTCAGGCACCGTTCTTCTTCGTCTGTGCCGGGATCGTTCTGGCGTGGCTGATCAGCTTGCCATGGTGGACGGACCTCAAGACCTGGCAAGTCGCCATTCATACCGTTGCGAGCGTTTTCACGCTGCTGTTGGTGGTATTGCTCGGGAACACGGCCGCCGCGCGAGCGAGGCCTCGCAAGGGAAACTCAATGTCATGGCCGCGCTGCGGGCATCGTCCGCGTTCGACGACCCACCCCGAGCTTCGAACGGCCGCGGATCACTGCGGGAAGCTGTTGGGCTCGAAGTGCGCCACTGAGATGTGGTGGTACGGGGATTCATCAGCGGCCACGGGGGAATTCTGAAGCCGAATCGAGGAATTCGTCGAGCACGCGGAAGAACAATGCCGGTTCGTCGAGTTGAGGGAAGTGACCTGCGCGGGGAAAGATCTCGACGCGACTGTGGGGTACGACGCGGCGCAGGTTCTCGGCGTGTGAGGCGGGAATCATTCTGTCTCTGCCACCCCACACCAGCAGCGCCGGAAGCGACTCGAACTTCGAGAAATGCTGCGCCGCGCTAGCACCACGATGTCCTCAGGTTCGTCGACGTCGGAGCGGGACCCCCTGTGGTACTCGTACACGGCCTCGAGCTTGCGTGGCGACACTGTGCCCTCCCGTCTCGTTGTTCAACCAGCAGAGCGACCTGACCCCACCCACCGAGGCGCTCGAAGCTGGATTCACGTAACTCGGAAAACGGGCGCCCCGATCGCAGCGTCGACGTTCGTCGCTGTGGAGAGCCGATCGTGGTGGCCCAGAACAGCTTCTTCGAACGGTTCGCCCGGGCAGGGTTCGTGGTGAGCGGCATCGTGCACCTGATCATCGGCTACATCGCCATCCGGCTCGCCCTCGGCGGCGCCGCCGGCACCGCCGACCAATCCGGTGCCATGACCGAACTGGCCGCCAAGCCGGGCGGCGTCGCCGCACTGTGGGTGGGCGTGGTCGCGTTCGCGATCATGGGACTGTGGCGGCTCGCCGAGGCGGCACTCGGCAGTTCGTCCCGACCGGACGCCGACAGCAAGAAATCGGAAGTGATCGATCGTCTCAAGGCATTTGCTCTGGCGGTGGTCTACTTCGCGTTCGCCTTCTCCGCGTTCGGATTCGCCCGCGGCAGCGGCAAGTCCAGCAGCGGCCAGAGCGCGGGGATCACCGCCCGCCTGATGCAGACCACCGCCGGCACGATCGCTCTCATCGCCGGGGCGCTGGTCATCATCGCGGTCGGCGGATACCACGTCTACAAGGGCGCCGGTCAGAAATTCCTGGACGACCTCGAAGGCAACACCAGCCCACTCGTACGACGCCTGGGCACGGTCGGCTACATCGCGAAAGGGCTGGCCATCGCGGCGGTCGGGTTGCTGGTGATCCTCGCCGTCAGCCAATCCGAGCCCGACAAAGCCTCCGGACTCGACGGCGCCTTCAAGACCGTCGGCGCCCAACCCTACGGAGCGGCCCTGCTCATCGCGGCCGGCGTGGGCATCATCACCTACGGCCTCTACAGCTTCGCCATGGCCCGATACGCCAAGATGTAGTCGCCGCGCAGCCCCGCGCAGTCGCAGTGAGTCGACACCGGGACGCGGAGCGCCTGCGGCCGCACTCCCGCGTCTGATTGACGTGACAGATGAGGAACTACGTAGCCGCGCATGATTGTTCAATACCGGGGTGTGGACGAGGTCGAATAGCGACGGCGAGGCCGCGTCGGGGTACCTCATGCAGTTCCGGCGCCGAATCTGGTTTCCCAGGATCGACCCAAGGGTACTTGCGGTGCATGGGTGCACGAGCGAGAACGGACGGCCGGACACCGGTCGCATCGCACCGTGGCGGCACAGTCGGCCACGGTAAGACCTCCGGCGGTGACAACCTGACTGCGACCTCCAAACCGAAGGCGGCGGCCCGGAGATCCACGGCGGCGAAAAGGTTCGCGGCGACCGCCACGACCGAGGCGGGCGGCTGCCGCGCCGGCGGCCGGCGGCGACGACATCGACCGGAGACCTCCCGGCGTAGTGGCCCGCGGCGGGGAGGGAACCGACGCCACGACGAACGCGAACGGACGCCACCGGCGAATCATCCTCGGGCGCACACGGTCGGCGGCGCGCCGACAGCGAGGCGCCCTCCGGGCGTGTGCCGGTGCGGGCCACCACCGCGAAGCCGGCGGCCCGCAAGCATCCCGAGGTGCTGTATCCCGCACGGCCGCGCACTCGCGGTCCACCGCCCCGACTCGCACACACCGACCGGACTCGTCAGCGAAGGACACCCACCGCGGCGGGCCCTCCGACACCACCCCGGGCCTGGTGTTGCGGTCGGTCGAGGCCGCCATCGAATGGCTGAAAACCCACATTCACCAACTGCTGGAGACGGCGCGGGACCGTGGCGCCATGCTGACGGAAAAATCAAGCAGAAGATCCAGGAGTGGATCAACACCCTCGTCGACGAGGTCGCGCACGGCGGGGTGGGCATGCAAGCCGGACTCGAGGGCATTCGCGCCGCCCTGACGGGGAAGAATCCGGTGTGGGCCGCGATCAAAGGTCTGGCCTCCGGATTGAGCACCAACGCCAAGATCGCCCTTATTCTCCTCCTGGCCCTCGGACTCCTCCTCGGGCCGGTACTGGTCTCGACGGCACTCGCGCAGGCCGGATCACGCGCCTAATCTTGTTACCCGGCGTCGCTGTCACCCCCAGGACAGGGCACCAGACCTTGTTGCGTTGCGCATAGCAATAAATATGAAAAGGGCAGGCGGGAGGGTGTTTCCCCGTCGGGGTTCGGGTACCCGTCCTGCCGGGGAGTGCGCGCGGCGACCGTGGCCGTCACCGAGGGAAACCCTGCCCTTTCCGGCGTACTGACATCGTCGGATGCAGCGGTGTGGACAATTTCTGCGCACTCCGATCAGAGTGCTCGGCATACTGTGGCGATGGCATCCGAGGCGTGGAGCACGCAGGGCCATGGGTGTAGCTGTGGACAGTGATGAGCTCCTCGGTTCGAATGCGCCCCCACAGGGCGGAAGTTTCCGGTTCTACCTCGACGGCCAGCGCTGGGAATGGTCCGACCCCGTCGCCCGGATGCACGGCTACCACCCAGGCGAGATAACCCCCACCACGGAACTGCTGCTCTCCCACAAGCATCCAGACGACCAAGCACCGGTTGCTGCACTCTTCGACAAGATGATCCACGGCGGCGAACCGTTCAGCAGCAAGCACCGCATCATCGACACCGAACGGCGCATCCACCACGTCATCGTGGTCGGCGATCGCATGCTCGACAAGAACAACCAAGTCGTCGGCACATCGGGGTATTACATCGACATCACCGAAGCCTTGGAAACCGACCTCCGTGAGTTCAACGCGGCGCTCACCGAGGCCGTCGCCGAACTCGAACAATCGCGGGCGGTGATCGAGCAGGCCAAGGGTGCTCTCATGCTCGTCTACGGCATCTCCTCCGAACGAGCCTTCGGCATCCTCACCTGGCGCTCCCAGGAGACCAACACCAGACTCCACACCCTGGCCGAGCGCTTCGTCGACGCCCTCGCCGCCGAGGCGACCCTCCCCGCGTCGTCGCGCGCCCAGTTCGACCACCTGCTCCTGACCGCACACAAGCATCCCGACACCCAGCCGATGGCACCGGACTGACCGGCGGTCTCATGCGATAAGCCTCACCGCGGGGAACCTGGACCGAGACCCACCCGCAGCACGAATCTCCGCCACCCGTATCGCTTCCCCGACAAGGGGACCCTCCCTACGCGGTGGTGAGGTCGGGTGGGTCGGGGAGGTCGACATCGAGAAGAAAGTCGAGCCAGATGAGCGCGTCGGCCGGGGCTTCCGCCCGCATGGTGAGGTCGAATTGTTCGGCGGCGGTGAGCGACCGCTCCACCTCGGCGTGATCCTCGACGAGGAAGGCCGACACCGTCCGCAGCACCCAACGCGCCGAGGCCGGCAAGTTGTCGACGTCGACGTACCCGCCGTCCGTGAAGCGCAGGTCGAGGATGAACCGCTCCCCCGGACCCGCGGCACCCAGGCGTGCGATGACCACGCCGAGCACGGACGGATCGGAGGAGCCCGTTCATGTGCCGGTTGCGGAGGTGGTTGTCTGGAAGAGGGTCTCGAGGCCGCCGATGGTGACATCGAGGCCCTCGTCGAGAAGTTGCGCACCGTCGTAGTCGGCGAGTTCGGAAGCGAGGGAGCGTAACCGGGGGAATTTGCTGCGCGGCAGGCGGTGCAGTCCGAGTCGGAGAAGATCCTCCGACTCGTCGGGGTCCTCGATCAGTTCCTGGAGCTCATCGAGAATGTGCCCTTGCAGGAACCCGAAGAACAGCCGGTAGGAGCGCAACGCATTCGGTGGGGAGAAGCCGGCCCGGATGAGCAGTTCGAGGAAGTCCTCGAGCGGGCGCAGCGTGCCCAGGGGCCGTAAGCCCAGCGGTGTCGCGAGGGGGCGGGTCACCAGTAGTGGCACGACATTGGGGTGCGCGAGTGCGAGGTCACGGTAGCGGTGGGCAAGTAACCGCAGTTCCTGCGTCCAGTCCTGCGCGTCCGGGTCGATGACGAGTTCCCGGAGTACCAGTTCGACGACACCGTCGAGGAGCGCCGCCTTGTTCTCCGCGTAGCGGTACACACTCATCGCGTCCCGGTCGAGCGCCTGCGCCAACCGGCGCATCGACAGGGCATCGACGCCCTCACGGTCGACGATCTCGAGGGCGGTGGCCAGCACCTGCTCGGTGGTCAGGCGGGTCAAACGAGTCCGCGTTCGGGGACGGGCCTTCGTCGTATTCGACTCGTCCGAGTCCGTGCGCGCACTCATCACTGCCTCCTCAGGTGAGACGGACCATAAGAGATGCGTCCACGCCGGATCGCGTCTTATGCAGCCCTTACCTACACCGTACACTTGCACTGTAGTTACTAATGGGTATACTTGCGGTGTATGGGTTCGCTCCAGCAGAGGGTCGCGCTCACCAACGTCCACCTCATTCGAGGAGACGTACATGGTGACCCGAGACTGCAAATACCGGGCACCCCATTAAAGGAGTCATCCATGACCTCCACTAACCCTGCCACCCACAGCAACACCGGCAGCAACACCGGCGCCGTAGCTTCCGGTCCGCGCGCTCATCTCGATTCGCGCCGCAGCACCGAGACGAAGGCCGCGTTCAAGACCACCGAGTTCTTCGTCTACATCGCCGCAGTCATCGGAGTCTTCATCGCCTCGTATCTGGTGCAGACGACCGACGCGCACGAGGACTATTTCCGGGCGGACCGCGCCTGGTTCTACATCGTCATTCTGACGATCGCCTACATCGTCAGCCGGGGTATCGCGAAGTCGGGTTGCCGCGAGCACTACACGGACACCGATCGGCACAACGGCGTCTAACTCTCTTCGTAGCGCAGGGGTCCCGGCGCCGAGTGTGCCGGGCCCCGCGGCGACGACGGCGGTCGACTCCGTGACACCCACATCGGGCCAGGCATTCAGCCGTTGTGCCCCGCTCTCGAATGAGGGACTAGGGCCCAGGATCTCGGACTGCGCGACATCCTCACCGCACCTTCTCGGCGAGAAACGACAGCACACCTGGTATCAGACTTTCGTGCACCACCAGACAGTGGGATCGACATCGTGTCCAAATTATTCTCGCCCTTACTCATTGACGACGTAGAGCCGCCGAGCATCGATACCGCTCCCGCCATCCACGCGGTGCATCCGTCCCTGGTGGAACTACCCGGCGTCCGGCGGGTCCTCGACCTCGCGGCGCTCACCATGTTGTCGGTTGCCGTGGCCGCCACGACGTCGTTCACAGTTGCGACCCTCGGTCTGCTCTCCGCGATCGGCACCCGGGTTGCGTTGCGCCGCAGCTTGACTGCTCGATAAGGAAGGTTCATCCCATGTGGATTCTCGTCAGCCGTCTGCTACGCCGATGGAAGATGATCGTTCTCGCTCTTACCCTCGTGGCCGCCGTACTGTCCCGACTCGGTAACCACCTCGAACGCCGCGCCGGCAAACCGACCACCACATCACGCGGCCTGCTCGGAATCTCGCGGTTCGCCCGCCACCGGGCCGGCGCCGATGACGCCACCACGCGTCCGGCCGGCGCACACCGCACACCCGACTCACTCGACCTCAGGAGTAATGCATGATCGACAACACCGCCACAGTGATCAACCAGCTGCGAGTCGTACTGGACCTGACGCACATCGAAATTCGGGTCGCCGAGACCCGGATCGCGCAAGCTCGAACGGAAGCGGTCCGCCGGGAGCTGTCGCAGAATGCCGGCAATGCGCGTGAGCGCGCCGGCGCAGTGGAGGAAGCGATCCGGGACCTCGGTGGACTTCCCGACGTCGTGGGCCCGTTCCTCGGTCGCGCGACTGCGATGGTGAAGGCGATGGCCGAGCAAGCGCAGCCGTTCGACGAGGCCCTGCTCGGTGATCTGATCCTCGAGCATCAGCTCCTCGACCGGGCGCGTTACCTCCGGGCACTGGCGACCGCGTCGCAGCACACCGGCGTCGTTGCACTGGCCGGACGATTGATCACCGCCCACACCGCCACAGTCGAATGGTTGACGACGGTGCTGGCGGAGGACGCCCTCGGGGGCCCGGCGGCATTGCGACGCACCCCGATGCAGGCCGCGACCGGGACCGCGATCCGGTTGATCACCGTCCCGGCGACGTGGTCGGCGCGCGGTATCGATCGCGCCATCGACACCGTCCGGGCCACCCCGGACCGGATCGGTGCGCTTCTGAGCCGCGGTGCCCACGCCGGTGACGTGGCCACGAAGACGCTCGTCGCCAGTCGCGACGCGGCACTCGAGTCGGCCGAAGAGGTGACCCGCAGAGAGGGCGCGTCCGGTGTCGCGGATGCCATCCGCAATGCCCGAACCGTCAATGGTTCTCTCGAGGACGAAGAGCTCCCGATCTCCGACTACACGGAACTCAATGTCTCCGGTGCGGTGGCCGCGGTGAAGGAACTCACCGTACCTGGCGATATTCGCATCATCATCGCCCACGAAGAGGCGAACAAGCACCGCCACGGGGTGGTATCGGCAGCGCAGATCCGCCTCGCCGCCATCGCGCAGGAAGTCGTCGGCATCAACTGATCGGGCGTGGGCGCCAGGCAGGCCGAACCGCGTCGACGCGATGAAGGCCGTCTGGCGCCACCCCATACGCGGGCCGCAGTACCGTCGCCCGCCCGAATACCAGGAGAACATTCTCATGAATGAGCAGAACACGTCCGGACAAGCGCGCAAGGGTCTCCTCGACTCGGTCAAGGGCAAGGTGAAGGAAGTGGCCGGGGCCGTGACCGGCAACGACTCGCTGGCCACCGAAGGACAGCTGCAACAGGCGCAGGCGCAGCAACGTAGAGAGGCGAACAGTGCGGAGGCCGTGGCCAGGGCGGAAACCTCGCAGGCCGCAGAGGAACTCGGCCAGGTGCGTCGTGAGAGTGCCGAGGAACGCGCTGCGATCAGCGCGGAGACGGCGGCCGCCGAAGAAGCTGCCCGGAACCGGCAGCAAGCAGTGCACCGGGCCGCGGAGCAGCAACAGCACCGCCAGGTCGCGCAGGAGCAGTCCCGCGCGGCGGCCGACGCCCGCGACGAAGCGGCCCGGGCGGAGACCGTCGAACGGGCGAAGACGGTCGCCGCCGCCGAAGAAGCCGTCGACGCCACCGACGAACACCGGCGGGCTGTCCGTGAAGCGAACGCCGCCCGCGACGAGGCAGAACGAGTTCGGCGCGCCGCCGAGGGCCTCAGCAACGACGCCGGCCTGTCCTGATCCACTCCCTACGAATAATCGGAGATTCCATGAACGTCCTTACCGTCCCCATCACGCTCTTTCGGTTGCAGTACACGATCCTGCGGATTCCTCTGCAACTCGTCGAAGACCAGTTGATGTCCCGGCTGGCAACCGAATCGCCGGCCCGGCTGATGTACGAGCGCACTCTGGGCGTGCTCGACGGCGCCGTCGGCAGTGCACTCGGGGACCGTGACACCGAGCGGCGCGGCGACGCACTGACCGAGCGCAGCGACGCACTGGCCCGGGCGGCAAAACTCGAAGAAGAGGCTGCACGCACCGAGGCCGAGGCCGACACTGCACTGGAAACCAAGCGTAAGCAGGTCCACGACAAGCAGGCGGCGGCGCGGGAGGCGAAGCAGCGGGACGTCGAACAGGCCCGCCGACGTGAGGTCGAGCGCAAACAGGCGGCCGTGCGGGACGCCGAGCAACGCAAGCAGGTCGCGAAGAAGAACGCCGATCAACTTGCCGCCCAACGCACCCAGGCGGCGGAGGCCGAGCACCGCGCCGAGCAGACCGAACTCCGGGAAGCCGAGAAAGCGGCGGCAGTGCCGGCCAAGGCCCAGCTGAAGGACGCCGCGAACAAGCAGGACGAGGCAGCGGACAAACGTGCTCGTGCCGACCGCGCCGAGAAGCTGGCCGAGGCGGAAAAGGCCAAGCGCCGCAACGAGACGGCAGCCAACGGGCAACGCTGACCCGACAGGCCGGTTCTAGGCGGCCCCCCGGTCAACCGGATGGGCCTCGCCGAAAGCGCCGACGGCGCTGCACCTCAAGGATTGCTTCGGGTCGGGATTGGGTACTCCGGTACACATGTCGTCACCCGCGTCCGGACGCGGTGCCGGCCAGGCTCCCCGGTTCAGCCAATAGCCGGTGGGCCGCCCCAACGCACGACCGGATGCATGATCTCGACGCGTCTGAGGCGAAGACCAGCGGCCTACTGCGAGGGGTAGCTACAGTCCGAGGGAGCGCACCAGCAAGGTTGCGTATCGAGACGGTGGAGGCCAGATGCTCAACGTGGCGTTATTGATGATCGTGCTCGCGACGGGTATGGCGGGCGCCTCCGCACTTCACCGTATCGGTCGCCGGAGTGCACCGTAGAGAACCCCGCATGAGTCACTGTGACGAGCGTGCGGAACGGATCTCGGCCGCAGCGCGCGATCGGCAACTCACCGTCGCCACCGCGGAATCGCTGACCGGCAGAAGAATCTCCTCGGTTCTCGGTGCCGCACCATCGTCGTCCGAATGGTATCGAGGCAGCATCGTCGCCTACGCCAGCACGGTGAAACAATTGGCTTTTGCAGGTTCCCGACGGCCCGGTGGTCAGCGAACCCAGTACGCGTGCGATGGCGACAACGGCAGCGGGGTTGCTCGGCGCGGGGTTGCTCGGCGCGGATCTGGCGGTGGCCGTCACCGGGGCCGGCAGACCACAACCCCAGGACGGACAACCACCAGGCACCGTGTGGTTCGGGGTTTCACCCGGCGGGTGCCGCTCGCACCGAACTACGGCACCTCGACGGTGATCCCGGCGACGTGGCGGAGGCGACCACCGCCCATGCCCTGTTCCTGCTCGAAGACGCGCTCCGCCGGTTGGGCGCGCATTGGTTTCGGTCCGGAGAGCGTGAAGAGTGGTCGATGCTGCTACGGATGCCGGGTGTCTATCCCCCACAGGACGATACGTGGCTGCTCGCCGACACGCTGACCGAACAACCACTGAATGCGTGCACGCGGGTCCTCGACATCTGCACCGGCACCGGGGCGCTCGCCCTGCGGGCAGCCCAGCTGGGCGCCGGCAGTGTCACCGCGATCGACATTTCCCACCGCGCCGTGCTCACCGCCCGGCTCAACGCCCGCGGGCACGGACGCACCATCCGGGTGCTCCAGGGAAGTCTGACCGTGCCTGTCCGCGGGGAACGCTTCGATCTGGTGATTTCCAACCCTCCATACGTGCCTGCCGAGGTCGACCGGATTCCCGACACCGGCATCGCGCGGGCCTGGGATGCCGGCACCGACGGGCGCGCGCTCCTGGACCGGATCTGCGCGCAGGCACCCGACGTCCTCGCACCTGGGGGAACGCTGCTCCTCGCCCAGTCGGCACTGAGTGGGGTCGACAAGACCCTCGTCATGCTCGAGGAGCACGGTTTGCAGGTCGACGTCGCCGCTCGGCGGGAGATCCCCTTCGGCCCCGTCCTGACCGGACGTCGCCGCATGTTGGAGTCGCGCGGTGTTATCTCCGCCGATCAGCGCAGCGAAGAGATTGTGGTGATCCGCGGCCGACAGGACGCATAGACGCTCCCGGCGACGGGGTCTACGGGGACCGGTCGCCGCGGCCGCGGCGACTCCCCCGGTACGCGCCGACCCGCACCCCGGCCAGCCAGGCAGTCCGAAGCGCCAACCAGGGTGGACAGTGGAGGACCGGGTCGAAGATGGGTTGCGCGTCGTCCGGCAGTTCCTGCACCCGTGTCAGCGTCACCTGCCCGGCGGGAACGGGCGAACCGGTCACCGAGACGAGTTCGAGCCGAAACCTCAGTGGCGCTACCGCGATGGATTCGCGCAGCGGTAACACGGGTGCTCCCGCTCCCCGGGGCGAGTTGGGACGGCGCCCGGTACAGCAGCCTGATGCCCTATTCGTCGAACGGTGCGGACACCAGGTGGGTGCTGGCCGTGCCGGTCGGACCCCATCCGGCGTCGACGTCGCTGGACGCGCCGCCGAGGTGCCGGAGCTGGCCAGCAGCAGATCCCACTCGCTATCGAGCGGATCGAGCGGATCGAGCGGGATCTTCAGCGCGAGCCCGAGCACGTCCGGTACTCCCGTCGGTGTTCCCACTCCCCCGGACAGCCTCGCCACCACGTTCGTCGTGGTCCCCGACTCCAACGTCCACCACCGGGTGTGCAACTCGATGTGCCCGGTGGCGACCAGGCCGCGCGGATGGAAGACCCGGGCGCCGCCCCGCAACGCAGCAGCGATCCGAAACGGGACCCCCACGAGCACCATTCGAACCTTATGTAGGGTCTGCCTGCCCGTTCCACCGCTCCCGGTCCTTCCGTCCGCTCGATCCCTATTTCAGGACGGCGTCGACCGTCTTCTTCAGCGCCGACGGCTGGGCGGGAGAGGTGGGCGCCTTCTCCTTCAATTCGAGCAGCCGTTCACCGATCTCCCGGAGCTGTTTACGCCCCAGCGCTTCCCGTACCTTGGGGAACCACTCCTGCTGTTCCTCTTCGATATGGTGTTCGACGTTCTCGATCAGCACGGTGGTCTTCGCGTCGAACCGCTCGTCCCCCGGCTTCATCGCTGCCAGCTCGACGACCAACATGTCCGCGACGTGGTGCTCCTCGTAGGATTCGAGGATGTCGTCCTCGAGGGCCGGGACGAGCTCACGGACCTTCGGGTACATACCCTCGTTCTCGATGTAGGTGTGCACCGTCAGGGCCTCGATGATCTTGTCAACGATGCGGCCCTTCTCCACCTCCGCGCCCGATCCCGCACCACGGAAGTCACGGAAAAGTTTCCGGATCTCCTTGTGATCGTTCTTCAAGATCACGATCGCATCAGTCGACATGAGTACCTCCCAGATGGGAATCGGATGGAGCACGCCAGAACGGTGACGGCCGTGCCTACGCTTTACCCACTCGCGCCCCTCACTAACAGGCTGCCCTCCGACCGGTGTGCCGCCCCGCCAGGAACACGAGGGCCGTCGGGCTCACGCAAGGACAGGGCGCGTTCAGCTCATGGATGAAGATGCCCGCTGCTTCGCGTCGAGACAACCGGGCGGCGATCTTCGCAGAGGCTGCTGCGCTCCGAGGCACACGCTGGGTGGTCCGGTCGGTTGCCGGTGTCGGATCAGGCGTGGGAGCGGTTCGCCCGCGCCGCCGCGCTCATTGCTTTCACACAGACCGCAGCATCAGGGCCTCACCCGACGCGAGGTCCGGATCGGAACGCCCACCGAATCGACTTCTCGACGCTTCGCACCGTGTGATGCCCTCCAGCACTTCCACTGTCGCCACTTCACCGCGGCGGCCTGCAGGCCAAACGGAAGGTCCGTGAGGCATGGCCGCCCGCCGCCCCGCGATCGCCCTCGCGGGAACCGAGGTCATCCAACAGGTTGGGTAGGGCGGCGCGCAGCGACCGGACGGTGGCGGGATGGGGTCGGCCGATCGAGCATCGGCAGCGGCGGCACCCTGTTGACCGCGGAGCCTGCCCTGGTGGGGTGGGCGGCGGTAAAGGCCTCCGCGACGCTGGCGAAGCACTGCACCGCGTCGATCCCGACCGCGACGATGATGCGGCGCAGGTCATCGGGTGCGGCAACGGTCAACCGGCTGCGCTGGTCGCGGAGCCGGTTCCCGGCGGCAGCGAGGACGGACAGCGCCGCGCATCCGACGAAACCGGTCGGAAGCAGGTCGACAACGACGCTGCGCCCACGCAGGACGACCTCGTCGAGGCAGGCACCGAGTACCGGTGCGGTGACCACGTCGAGGTCCCCGGTCACGCGCAGCACGACCGGACCGCCGGGGGGTTCGTCGATCTGGAGGGCGAAGCCGTATTCGTCGGGATCGGCCTGGTCCCAGGCCGCGGTCTGAGCCATCGCCAGACAAAAATGCTGCGTGGTATCGGTAATGGAACGAAGGTAAGCCATGGGTGCTCCCGGGCGTGCGACGGAGACCGAACCTGCGGAATGAGAACTCTCGAAGAGGTTTGGCGCACCGGCCGCGATGGTGGGTGGACTGCCGGGCTGCTGTCTCAACCTCTGCCCCTGACGGTAACCGGACCACGCCGTTGAGGGAACCCCTCCCCCGCGGCTAAACCCAGTGATCGGCGATCAGCCTCCTTCGGTAGGAAACGGGCTTCCCCTCGGATCGGCGGGTGTACCGCGTGGGGAACGCACCGATCGGGTATCCAATCCCTGTGGAAATTATCGGAATCGTCATTCTGGTCGGCGTCATCGCCTATGTCCTGTACAAACGCGGGAGGAAGCCATCCTCGGGGCACGGTTGACTCCCCCGGACACACACTGCCACCCGCACTGGGCATGCAGTTGGCCGCGGACCGTTGCTTCCGTCGAAGTGCATCGACGGCGCAGGATCCGGAGTCGACAGCGGTAATCCTGTCCCGCTCGACGATCCACCAACGGGTCGTCAGATTCCACTAAGGCAGAGGAATGATCGCGGCGGCGAGCTCTGACGGGTCCGGAAGCACCAGGTGCGTGGTCACAGGTTCGAGTCCGACCTCGGGCCACTCAGCGATCAGCGGCAGGTTTTGTGTTTGCGGTAACCCGGTTACTTCGTACAGGTACTCGCGCTGGTAGAGGTCCTGGCCGTTGTACCAACCGCGACTGTCACTACGAGGCACTGGCTAGAGAATCGAATCTACGAGTGCACGAAGTCGCATCGGACGACCGTGCACCTGGCCGTGACTGCGCTTACCCGTCTCAGGGTCGATGACAGCTGGCGCCGTGTATTCGCGTCTCATCGCTTCGGCGTGGATGCCGCTGCCGACGACGGTCACCGCGACCTCGAGGCCGGCCGAGTAAGCCATGATCGAGCGCAATCCGACCGTGACACCCTCGACACGGGCGAGCAGTACTGGACCATGCGCGATCGCACCGATCTCTTTCTCATTCGACGACGCAACCGCAGCACGTCATCGATACATCGTGTGCTGCCGCCGATATAGGCGCATGGGAAGTCGAAATGCGTTGCCACGTACCAGGCTTTATCGTCTGGCCACCACAGGTGAGCCTCCAGCCCGTGGAACGTGTCGGCTGCCCGAGCGACCGACCTCGTAGAAGGTAGTAGCGGAAGCCTGCGATCGTCAGTTTCGGAACGTCGCGGGGGATCCCGTCGAATGCGGTGTTGCCCTCCCAGAACCCGAACCAACAGTGTTCAGGGGTGGTGGTGTGCTGCGCGAGCACCTCACCCAAAGCCGTCAGCTGCTGGGGCTGCCACGGTGGGACGGGGGATTCCGGGACGATCGGGGTCGACTGCATGTACCCGGCGGAGCGAATTTGAGCATCGTCTCCAGCTCCATCGAAGGATGCACGATCGCGCCCGTGACCCGGGCAACGTCGGCCCAGCGCAACCACCGCTCATACCCGCCGTCGTCGACCGTCTCCACCGGTTGCAGCACGCGACCGTAGGCTTCGAACCCGGCGGGCACTAGTGAGGCCACAGTGGTCTTCCGAGTCACTTCGATGCCGTCCCGAACCCAGTACCCAGCAGACACGTCGTACTGAACGTCCGAATCCTGCCATTCGCTCGCCATACTGCCAGTCTCCACTGGCTGTCGGAATCACCACATTCACGCGGGGCCTATCGACATCGGCTTGCCCCACCCGGATCGGGTACCCGCGTCGATGCCGCGGTACGCCTGCCACGCCGCTCACCTCACGGGTGGATCCCGCCGCCGCGGGGCATGAGTTCGAACCACGCGCTCGCTCCGCCGCGCAGATGCGGATCCGGGTAGCACAGGGCGAGGCCTTGCGCATCGAACGCGGTGAACCACTCCTCCCAGGAGATGTGCTCGAGCTCGCCGGGGCGAACCGCGGCAAAGTCGATGTGCAGGGCGGCTGCGGTGTCGGTGGTCCTCGCCGTTCGTGCCGGTACGCCGTGATGCGCCTGAATCCAACCGCGGATCTCGTCGTGATCGGTGGTGATGTGCCGGTGTGAGGTCATGTCGGATCGGTCCTGGTTGGGGGCAGCCGTACGCGGGTGTTGTTTCGGATTGGCTCGGGTTACCCGCGCCAGCGCGACTTGAACCCCACCTGCGAGCCGCAAGCCGACCCCCCGACTTCCGCATCAACAGGCCCCAGGCACATCGATCCGGATACGATCCGCGGTGTGACGCTCGGCGGTCTCACGCTGTCCCTTCTCCGGTTTCCCTACCGGCTGCTACGCGTGCGTTCGAGATGCAGCCGATAGCGCCCACTCTCCGGCGCCCGACCTTCGGATCAAAGCAAGTCTTCCGCCGCGACTACCCGGGTACGCACACGCTTAACCGAGCACCCTCCCAGCGTGCACCGAGCTATCCCCTCCCTCCCGGCGACTGCGAGACCGTTCGGATGAGCTGACCGCTCTGGTCTCGCGCTGATCTGCGGTGGCAGAGTGGGCAAACCGCTGCACAGTGGCGGCGACGGTCAATCCGTCAGCCGCTGTCTGGCGAACAGCGTGGGCGGGCATGCGCCTCGAAACCGCCGTCGATGTCTACCCGCCCGGGCGACCAATACCATCGCCCGCGACGATCGAGGGCCCCTCCGCCACAAGGAATATCGCCACGAAGATATCGGCAGCAGAAACTTCGCTGAAACAGCAAAGTCACCAAGAATCCGGTCATGGGTTGGACACATAGTGCGACCGATTCGGGGTACTCCACCCACACGCTGCCGACGGCTCGACGGCTGTCCGCGGGCGGCGAGACCCTCTGTCGACTCCCCCTTTCGATCGAGGGCCGTCACCCGCCGCGCGTGGACCGCGGACGAACGATCGCGCTCACCCCCTCGGGCCCCGCGCGGCCCCGCGCGAGAAGTCACTCACACACCCCCGCGGCCCCGCGCGAGAAGTCACTCACATGCCCCTGGCTCTTCCTCTCATGCCCGCTGCGGTGTGACCCGATGCGTCAACCGCGCGCAGGGACAGAACGTCCGCGACAGTCAGCGAGCTTTGCTGGTGAGAATCTGTACGAGGTCGTCGAGGGCGATCAGGGCGGCGTCGCTGTCCCGGTCGACGAGCCAACGCAGCACCAATCCGTTCATGCACGCGAGCGCGAACCTGGCGACCTGCTCGACCGGGGTGATCCAGGTGACATCGGCGCGGGTCGCGCACAGGGTGAGGAACGCGACGGTCTCGGCGTCCATTGCGGAGTACTGCCGCTCGGCGATCGCCCCCGCCGCCAGGTTGCCGGCGCTGCGGCGGCGCAGCGCGTGGGCGGTCAGCTCGTAGGTCAGCAGCTGGTGGTGGGGGGTGGCTTCGACGATCGGCCACAGACCGCGGATTCCGGCGCGCAGCAGATCCTCGAGGGCCGGGATCCCGGTCAGCCCGGAGGGTTCGGTGTACTGCCCGAATGCCAGTCGCATCCCGTCGTTGACCTGCAAGATCTGGGTTTGTCCCAGTTCGGTGAGGAGGGTGTCCTTGTCGTGGAAGTGGTAGTGCACGATGCCGGGGGACGCCCCGGCGGCGGCCGCGAGGGGGCGCAGGGTCAGTGCGTCGACGCCCTGCTCGGCCGCGATCATCAACGCCGCCTCGAGAAGTTGGGCGCGGCGCTCATCGGCGGGCAGCTTCTTCGCCATCAATCGAGCGTAAGCGTCCGGCGGTCGGGGCCGGGGGCTTTATCCCACGACGATCAGCACCCCGACGGCCGCGACCGCGACCACGGAGGCGAGGATGCAGATCGTCCACGCCCGTGTCGCGACCCGGTGCCAGTCCCGGTCGCGGCGCACCTCCCGGGTAGTGAGGACCGGCGATATCGAGGGTGAGACCGCAGCGTCGACCCGGTCCGGTCCCCCTTCGCGAGAGCGTCCGGACACCGCATCGGCGGTCACCGCCGCGGCGAGCGACACCGCGATCACGCACAACGTGACCACCAGGACTTCGACCATCCAGAACACATTCATACCGGCAACTCGAACTTCCTTGTTCCGCGGGTCTCCCCGCTCGGCGATGGGCCACCTCTCGGTCCCGCCCGGTCGTGTATCGCCGGTAGGGCTCATCGTGTTTCACCGATTGGCCCATAAACTTTCTTTATTATTTTGATCAGTCGTCCAATTCCATTTTGACCACTCGTCCAATCGACGCGGTCGCGGCGCCATTCCGGTGGGCGACGCAGGAATTGCGTGAGGAACCTGGTGGTGACGTCCGTAGCGTTGTTCGTAGATGACACCATGCGCCGCGAAGTGAAATAATTCAGGGGGGCCGCACCGATTTCCTTCTGATTCTTCCCGCGACAGCAGAGGACACTATGCGAAAGCGAGGTCCGTCATGCAACGACGGGCCCAACTGACCCGAACCACCATCTCGGCGCGGGCGGCGGAGCAATTCGATCGGCACGGTACGTTTCGCACGCCGCCAAGGCGGCCTCTACTTCCACTTCCGGTCCAAACGGGACCGCGCCCGGCAGGTGACTGACGTCGGTCTGACCCGGTTCGACGACGGCTGCACCGAGCGGGCGGCACACCAGAACAGCACGCTCGATCAGCTCATCGAACTACGCGCTCGTCGACCACGGCCACGCCGACCCGTTGATCTGCGCCGCGTTCCGACTGGTCCTCGATCTCGGCGACCACCCTACCCCCGCACGGCCCGCCCTGTTCGCTACCTGGACCGCCCGCTGCCGGGACCTGGCGGCCCGCGCCGCCGCCGAAGGCCACCTGCGGCCCGGCACCGACCCCGGCTCCCTCGCCGCGGCCGTCGTCGCCACCGCATTCGGCTCCCGCGTGCTCGCCGGGAGCCCCGCCGCGGTCGCCAACCTCCCGCACCGAATGACCCAGGCCTGGCAGTTGCTGCTCCCGGCTGTCACCGAACCCGCCGCCCTGGAGTACTTCCACCAGTTCGCGCTCCGGCGAGAACCACACCGGACCGCACCCCGGCCGTAGACCTAGCGGGCGGGGGTGGACCCGTGGGTCAGCGCCGCTCGGGAACCGAATGTTACTGAGCTGTTGCCGTTTTCAATTGCCGTCGGCGGACGGGTCTGCTCGCACGCCAACGAAGTCCGGGCCGCTGGGGCCTGGTCACGACACGCTCACGCTCCCGGTGAAGAAGAACGGTGCCGTACCGCCGAAGCAGAAGACGGTGGCGTTACCCTTCGCGAAGCCGCTGAGCTTGCCGGGCATCCCGGGACCGAACGCACCGGTCTTGAAATTGAACGCCGAGTCGAATCCGAAGCAGGTCCAACTCTCCCCCGCCGGGACCGTGACCGTGACCTCACCGGCCGCACCGGCAGTCAGCGCCGGGACCGCCGTTGCGGTACCACCGGCCACGAAGACCATCGCCGGGGCGATCACCGCCGACGCCACAGCCGCACGCACTGCCATCTTCCTCGTCATGGCTCATTCACCTCATTCGAGAATCCCCGACTACGGACCCACTCGTCTCATGGGACCTCTGCGAATTTCCCTGAAATGCACCAACTCAGACAGATAACCCTGTCACCGATCTGAACATTCAATCATTTGGTCGACTGTTCAAAATAATTCCTCGAGGAATCCCCGAAAATGTGAAACATTCGGGGTTCCCCGACGGATAGTCCCAATAGGCGGGGGATGGAAAAGAAACACAATTTCGACGGAAAGGTGACCCGCTATGGGCTCGGCAGGAATCGACTTCAGTCTGGCTTTCGACGCGTTCCTCAAGTTCCTGAGCGTCGCGCTCGGGATCGATCTGGGTGTCGGCTGACCAGGACGTATCCACCACGAGTATCGGCGCTCCGGGGTGATCACCCCGGAGCGCCGAACCATGTCCCACAGCCCCCACCACTTCCGCGGCTGTTCGCCGCACCCGGGTTGTTCGTATGGAAGGCGATACACCTTCCTGCCCGGCCGGCGGTTCGCTACAGTCACCTGAGGGATCAGCCAGTCCCCCGCCACCGACGGGACCAGCCGCACCAGCTGCACCACGACAACGCCCGCGGCGCCCTCCCGACGCTGGGCGAGTGGGGCGAGGAACTCCTCGCCCGAGCGGCGGCGGCCGCCCTGATACGGGGTGCGTCGTGGACGCAGATCGCCGACCGGTTCGGGATACCCGAGCCGGCGTGCGAGCCCGACCCCTACGAGGGTGTGGGTCCCTGCACCACACCGCCGCTGCGACTGCTCCGAGCTGCACTGGCAGGACGCGATCGTCGATCATGAAAACGCCCGATCGCAGCGCGATCACACCACCGGCCCTGCCCCCCAACCACATTCAGAAGCCTGATTCGCTGCAGGCAACACCACCTGAGCTGCGGAGGCACCGGGGCATGCGTACCGCGAACCTTCGTCGATTCGCGACCGAACGCGAAACCTGTGCGGCATTCGTCGCTCATCCGGGTCAACCGGTGCAGGACACCCTGGGGCATCCGTACCGGGATGTCAGGGTTTGCGGCACCTCGACAGTGGTGGGGAGTTTGTCGCGCATCTTGTCCACCTGCTGCTGGATCCTCTCGACAGCCGAGTCATTGTTGAGGACGGTGACAACGCCTGCGGCGAAGGCGATCGAAATGACGATCGCCAACCCGCTCAGCACCAGCCCGGCGATCGCCACGCCCTTGCCGGTGATCCCCCCCACCCGCGGGCCGCCCGCAGGCCGAGGACACCGAGGATCAACCCGATGATGCCCAGGCCCAGCCCGACCGGGGGCAGGGTCACGATCAGCACACAGAACGCGGCAGTCCCGACGGCCGGTTGCAGGTGCGAGGTGTGCCGCCGCGGGCGGCGGCGTCCTCTGTCTGGTCGGGATGAGTGGTGACGCGATCCGGGCCTCCATCGCCAGCGCCGGGTGACAGCAGGTGAAGATCAGCCGGATCAGCCGGAGCCGGTCGTCGTCAATGGCGCCGAGAGACTCGGGTCATCGTCGTACACCATCTGAGCCTCCTTGTGCTTGTCGTCGCGCTTGTTCTCGCGCCGGATCCGGTCGATGGCCTTGTGGTGGGCGTGGGTGATCGCCTCGCGCGGGCGTTGATCGCGGTTCCTCACCTTGGCGTTTCCCCTTGTGGGCGGCCTCACCCCTACTACGAACGCCACCGCCCCTATCCGACACCACCTCCCGAACTTCTTCCGAGAACTTTTCGCTACGCCGGTTGTCAGCGAAGGCTATGTCCACCGAATTAGGAATACGCAACGTGGCGCTCGAGGTGGACGACCTCCAGGCGGCCTCCACCGAGTGGCCGCAGACGGCAACGGCCTGGTCGGCGGGATCGGTCAGTACGAGGACATCTGGTGGATGGCCTACGTGCGCGGACCCGAAGGGATCATCGTGTCGACAGTCGAGCGAATAGGCCGACGCCACCGTCAACCGCAAGACCCGTCTGCTCATGCGGGTGCTTGCCGAGGCGGCCTCCGGACTGCCGGTTCTCCCTTGGCAGGCGTCCCGAATGCCGAACACTGACCGGCATCGTCCCAGACAGGGGCATTCACCCGGCATCGGTCTGAGCTGGCGGATCGCCATTTGACCCGTCCGGTGAAGATCGCCGGCTGGTGCGTTGAACGGTGCGCTGAGGTCGGTTGCCTCTCGGCCGACGAGTCTCGGAATCCGCTGGCAACTCGCGGATTGCGTGCGCAGCTCATCGAATCCATCAGTTACCAGTGAATTCTGCGCGAGCCCCAAAGTCCACTGCCCAACGCGATGACCACCTGAGATTGGTCAATATGTTGATCTGTAATCCGTGCACGGTCTCGGCGGATCAGGTGTCGATCCCGACGTTGTCAGTGTCGGTGCCAGCAGACGATTACCGTCGCGGCTGACCGCTTACCGAGCTACGGCACGGTGGTGTCGGCGGCGGGGTCCGCCGGTCGATGGCGCAAGTCGACGTCAGGCACTGCTTTCAGCATTTCTTCAGCGGCCAGCGCGAACCATGGCGGTCATGTCGGTCGGGTATCGGGGAGCATTTCCCTCGCGAGACGGTCGCGGCCCGTGGCGTGCTCTGCCAGCTTGTTCTCAGCCGACAGCCAGGGCGCTGCCGAGACACCGAAAGTAGGTTGACCACTATGCGAAAAAGATCGTCCAGTTCGGCATTCCGCTTCTGCTTTCTGCCGGCCTGCTTGCAGGATGCAGCTCCAACGACAGTGGCACCGGGTCGTCGCCGAGTCCGACAACGTCGGTGGTTGCGTCTTCCACCATGACCCCAGGCGGCGGTGCCGCGGGAGTGGCTCAGGTCGACCCGAACCCGGCGAGCCAGAGTCAGATTCAGGCGGCGTTCGAGGCAGCTGGCGTCAGCAACGCGGGTAAGTGGGCGAAGGAGGTCACGGAGTACGGCCCCTATAGTCCCGACACGATGTCCGACACCCTGGCGACGGGATTGGGCAAATACGGAATCGATCAACAGACGCTGGACACGATTTTGAGTGTTCTGGCCCCACAGTAGGAGATGAGCGGGCATGGACGATGAGGTGGTTGCCCCGGACCACGGAGGCGCACGTCCAGCACGGCTTGTCGCGCGGTTTCAGGCGGCACTGCTCGCGCTGTCTGTGCTTTCATCCGCATTCGTCGCGGTTGAGCTGGCATCGTTGCGGCACTGGAAGAGTTCGGAGCAGATCGTGCCGTGGATTGTGCTGGGTGTGCTTGTCTGCTCGGCGTTGATCGTCGTGTTCAACCGTTCACGGATCGCCATCGTGCAGGCCCGGATCATCGCTCTGTGCGCCGCTCCGGCGGCTCTGTTCGGGGTGTATGAGCACGTGAGCGCGAACCTCGACACCAGGGTCCTCAACCACAAGTACGCATGGGCGGAGCTGCCTGCCTGGGAACATCTGTGGCTGGCATCGACCGGCGCTGTCGGTGGTACCCCGGCAACCGCGCCGCTGGTGCTTGCGCTGGCGGGGGTACTGCTGGGTTTGGCGACTATCGGGATGGCACCGGACACAGCCCGGGACGACTTCGCCCAGGACACGGGGGTCGATGTAGCCCGGGTGCGGACATGAGCAGACCGGCGCGACGGCGCTGGAAAACCAGGTGATGGTGGTGCCCCAGGGTCGATTGAAGTGCGCACGGTACGGGAGTCCTCCGCATTTACGCCGTCGATGAACTGTCGATCACCAAGGCACACCAGGCTCCCTTGCGACTCCGAGGCGCTCACCGCAACACCGGCAATCTTGGGGGCCTCCGACACTCCGACCTTCGCACGGGCGCGTCATCCTTCCGGTGCTGGTCCGGAAATTTGCAGGTGCAGCACCTTCGACCGGTCCGGGTCCGGGTCCGGTAGGGCGGTAACCGCGCTGCCGGTCGTACCGTTGGGGTCCACTGATTGCGGAATGATGTTGGAGGAGGCGGCGGTGCGGGTGTTGTTGGTCGAGGACGAAACGCGCCTGGCTGAGACGGTGCGGCGCGGCTTGACGGCTGATGGATGCACCGTGCAGGTCGAGCACGATGGTGTGGCCGGGTTGGCGGCCGCGGTTAGTGGCGGCTTCGATGTAGTGGTTCTCGACATCATGTTGCCCGGCAAACACGGGTACGACGTGATCCGGGAGATGCGGCAGCAGCAGGTGTGGACGCCGGTGTTGATGCTCTCGGCCAAGGACGGCGAATACGACCTCGCCGATGCGTTCGACCTCGGTGCCGACGACTATCTGGTCAAACCGTTCTCGTTCGTGGTGCTGGTGGCCCGGTTGCGGGCGCTGGTGCGACGTGGGGCTCCGCCGCGGCCCCCGGTTCTCAGTGCTGCGGGGCTCGAGTTGGACCCGGCCATGCGGCGGGTCACCCGCGGAGGCACCCGCCTCCAGCTCACCCCCCGCGAGTACAGCGTGCTCGAATACCTGATGCGCCACGCCGGTGCGGTCGTCACCAAACACGATATTCTGCAATCTGTTTGGGATGTCAATTACGAGGGCGACGACAACATCGTGGAGGTCTACATCGGCTACCTTCGACGCAAAATCGACGCCCCGTTCGGCACGACGAGCATCGACACCGTCCGCGGCGTGGGCTATTCGATGCCGTCGGAGACATAGGGGTCGTCGCCGATCGGGAGCGTGACCACGAAGTGCGCACCCGCATCTTCATGATCGCGGATATCGATCGACCCGTGATGTGCGGCAACGATCTCGGCGGCGATGGCGAGACCGAGTCCGGAACCACCGAATTCGCGGGTTCGGGGAGTGTCGAGGCGGACGAATCGCTCGAAGATCCGGGCCCGGTCCGCCGGAGCGATGCCCGGCCCGTCGTCGGTCACGTCGATGACGGCGTTCCCCTCGCACCTGCGGCAGGCAAGGGTGATTCGGGTGTGTGCGTGGCGGACGGCGTTGTCGACGAGATTGCGGACCAGCCGGGCCAACTGCTGCGGATCCCCGGCCACCCGGACAGGGTCGACGGTGGCTGAGACCGCTATGCCGGGAAGGCCCCGGAGGCGGGCGCGTTCGGCGAGGATCAGATCGTCGATATCGACGTCGACGCGCAGGTGGGTCAGTGAGTCTTCGTCGGCACGCGCGAGCAGGAGAAGATCTTCGACCAACGCATGCATTCGTCGGGCTTCGGGAAGCAACGACTCGTCGACCAGGGCCATGTCGATCAATTCGGGACGGGATTGTGCGAGTTCGAGTGCGGCGGTGATGGTCGCCAGCGGGCTGCGCAGTTCGTGCGAGGCGTCGCTGACGAAACGCCGCTGGGCCAGATGCCCGGCCTCGAGCCGGGCGAGCATGCTGTTCATGGTGACCGCGAGATCGGCAATTTCGTCCCGGGCCGCCGGCACGGGAACCCGCTCGTCGAGTTGATCGGTCGATATCGCCGCCACACGGGCGCGGATCCTCTCCACCGGGCGCAGGGCCGCGCCGATGAGCCGGTACGTGGCGACGGCGACGAAGCCGAGGACGACCGGCGCACCGATCGCGAGCAGCGCCGCGACAGTGGCCAGGACACCTTCAACCGGTTCGCGGTCGGCACCGGTGACCACGGTGACCGGCCCGTTGAGGGACATGGTGCCGTGGGCGGCCACCCAGTAGTCGCGTTCGTGCCCGAAGTGGAGGTTTCCGAGGTAGGCGGACTCGCCGGGTGGCAGCGGGGCGGCGAGGACCGGTGACGACGGAATCCCGGCCGAGGTGGCGAGCACGTTTCCGGCGCTGTCGAGGATTTGGACGGCCCCGATCTGGCCGTCGGTGGCGAGTAGCGATGCGTCGAGTTCCTGCGGCGGCTGAGTGCGCAATTGCTCGGTGATCTGGTGGGACCGTGAGTCTGCGGCGGCTCGGGCGGAGTGTTCGAGATTGCGGTACAGCACGAACAGGAGTGCCCCGCCGGCGAGGAGCAGGCACACCGTGACGGCGAGGACCGCGGCCGCGGTGGATCGCACCCGCACATTCCAGTTTCCGGGGTTCAGGCTGCGGCGGTCCATGGTGTTCAGTCTGACCGACACCGCATCCGCCGCCCCGGTGCCGGTGCGGTGCCCAACCTCATGCGACGGCCTCGGCGAGGATGGCGCGCAGCACGGGGAGGAATCCGGCGACGGTGTCGCGGTCGAACAGATCGGCCGAATACACCAGTTCACAGTCGATGCCGGCCGGGTCACCATCGGCATTGTGGTGGTCGGTGAAGTGGAAGTGCAGATCGCATTTGGCGATATCCAGCGGTTGCGGTGCGATCTCGAACTCCAGTCCGTCGGAGTCGAGGGTGGCTGCGGTGAAGTTGTTCAGGGACAACGCGACCTGGAAGAACGGGTGCAGCGACGGTGATCGGGGCGGGTCGAGCACGTCGACGAGATGCTCGAATTGGACGTCGGCGTGCGCGAACGCATTCAGCTCGGTGTCGCGGGACTGGTCGAGAAGGTCGGCAAGGGATGTGTCTGGCTCGACCGTCGAGCCGAGAACGAGAGTGTTGACGAACATGCCGACGACGTCATCGAGGTCGGGGTGGGTGCGGCCGGCTGTCGGTGTGCCGATCGCGATCGTGCGCTGGGAGGACAGGCGTGCGAGGAGCAGTACCAGCGCTGAATGCAGCACGGTGAACATGGTCGCCCGCCGCGCGTGGGCGACATGCAACAGTGCTCGGTGCGTTTGTTCGTCGATCGCAAAGCTCAGCCGGCCGGCCGCATACGTCCACCGTTGTGGACGGGGTCGGTCCGCCGGCAGCGTCAGTTCCCCGGGCAACCGTGCCAGTTCGGCTCTCCAGAACTCGATCTGACGAGCCGTGAGGCTGCCGGGATCAGCGTCGTCGCCGAGAAGGTCGTGCCGCCAGAGACTGTAGTGCGCGTACTGCGCCGGCAGCGGCGCCCACCTCGGCGCGGTGCCCGCAGCACGGGACGCATACGCGGTCAACAGGTCGCGGGCGAGGACTGCGAGCGACCACCCGTCCGCGGAGATGTGGTGGATCACGCACGCGAGCAGGTGCTCCTCGGGCCCGGTGGCGAACAGTGTGGCCCGCAACGGCGGTTCGGTACGAACGTCGAAGCCACGGTGCAGCAGCCAACGGATGTGTTGCGCAAGTTCGGAGGCGGTGACGTGTATCGGGGTGAGGTCGGGGACGGCGTCGGTGACGTCGAGGAACCGCTGGCAGGGGCCGTCCGCCGAATCGGGATACACCGTGCGCAGGGGGTGATGCCGGTCGAGCACGTCGGTGGTGGCATCGCGCAGCGCCTCGATGTCGAGGACACCGCGGATCGTGACGGTGAACGGGAGGTTGTACAGGGCTGGGCGGGTTGCGGTGCGGTCGAGGAATTGCTGCGCTGGGGCCAGTGGGACCCTTTGGGGCAGCAATTGTGTTGCGAACGCGCGCAGCGAGGAGAGTCCACCGGACTCCGGGTGTTCCTCTGCGAGAAGCTGGGCGAGGGCGGCGACGGTGGGGAACTCGAACAGATCGCGCACCCCCAACTGGGCGCCGAAATCGGCGTTGAGTGCCGCGATCACCCGGGTGGCGGAGAGCGAATCCCCACCGAGGTCGAAGAAGGACGATTCCGCGTCCACGACGTCGGTGCACAGTACCCGGGTGAGCACGCCAGCCACCGCGTGTTCATCGGGTGTGCGCGGCGGCCGCGCCGCGGGAACGACGGAGCCGAACTCGGGGGCCGGCAGGGCAGCCCGGTCGAGCTTCTTCGTCGGCGTCAGCGGAACGTCGTCCAAGACGGTGATCACCGCGGGCACCATGTAGTCCGGCAGCAGCTGGGCTACCGCTGCCCGCAGCATCGCCGGAGTCACCTCCGACGACGTCCGCAACAGCACATACGACACCAGCAGCGCATCCCCCGCCCTGTTATGGACTACGGTCGTCGCGAACTCCACATCTGGGTGGCCACGCAGGGCGGTGTCGATCTCGCTGAGTTCGATCCGGAACCCGCGGACTTTGACCTGGTCGTCGCTGCGGCCAACGTACTCGAGTGTCGCCTCGGGTGTCCATCGGACCAGGTCGCCCGTGCGGAACAGGCGCGAGCCGGGTTTGCCGAACGGATTGGCGACGAACCGGCCGGCGGTCATCCCCCCTCGGTGCGCGTAACCGCGGGCCAACCCGGTGGTGCCGAGATACAGTTCGCCGACCGCGCCGGAGGGAAGCGGCCGCAGGCGCCGGTCCAGCACCACCGCGTCGACGCCGCGCATCAGTGCACCGATCGTCACCGGCCGATCCGGGGCCATCGGGGAGCTGAGTGTGACACTGCACGTGGTTTCGGTCGGGCCGTAAGCATTGCGCATCGTCCGGTGGTGCGCCCAGCGCGTCACCAGTTCCGGTGGGCACGCCTCACCGCCGACCAGGACGAGTTCCACGTCGTCGAGGCCGTCAGGGTTCACCGTCGCCAGCGCCGACGGGGTCGACAGCACGTGGGTGACGTGTTCGTCGCGCAGGAGATCGGCCAGTTCGTGGCCGCCAACGACGTCCGGTGGGGTCACCACCAAGGTGGCGCCGGCCAGGGCGGCGGCGAGGACTTCGACCAGTGCTGTATCGAAGCTCGGGGAAGCGAAATGCAGGATCCGCGAGGTGGCGGAGAGCGCGTAGTTGTCGCGGATTTCCTGCGCGAGATTGGCCAGGCCGTCGTGGGTGACGACGACACCCTTGGGTGCGCCGGTCGACCCGGACGTGTAGATCACATACGCGGCATTTTCCCGACGCACCGGGCGCACCGGGCGCGGTGGCGGCACGTCGAGGGTATCGAGGTCGACGGTGAGCCATCGCACCGTTGCCGGCAGCTGGTCCCGAGTGTCGGAGGAGGTCAGGCCGACAACAGGTGTGCAGTCGTCGAGCATGTACTGGATGCGTGCACGCGGATACGTCGGGTCGACGGGGACATAGGCTCCGCCGGCGGCGGCGACCGCCCACACGGCGACCACCGATTCGTACGAACGGGGTACGGCAACCGCCACGAGATCTTCCGGACCGATGCCGGCACCCAGCAGCCTGCCGGCCAACGCGGTCGAATGACGGCCGAGATCCCGGTAGGAGAAGGATCGTCCGCGGTCGCGGACCGCCATTCGCTCACCGGATGCACCGGTAGCGGCGGCGAGTAACTGTGTGAGGGTTGCCGATTCGACATCGGCCGGGCCGCGCGCCGGTGTCAGGACCTCGCGTTCCCCGGGCAGAAACAACTCCAGGTCGGCGACGGCGCAGTCCTCACCGATAACGGTCACGAATGTCTGCAGGAAATGGGTAAACCGGCGGTGGTGGCTGCTCAGTTCCCGCTCGCCGTAGAGGGCGGGGTTGGCTTCGAAGTCGATCCGCGGCATCAGATCCGTGGAGCCCGGGTAGATGTTCACCGCCAGATCCGCGGTCGGACCGGTCGTGAGAACGTGCACGCGACCAGTGACCGCACCGAGGCTGATGTCCGGTTCGAACAGCATCAAATTCAGCACGGGGCCGAACGAGGCGAGCTCACCAATGGCCGTGCCGCGCTCACGACCAATGTCTTCACGCCGATACCGCTGATGGCGCAACGCCGCGATCAGTGCCGCCCGGGCGATTCCGATCGCTTCCTCGACGGTCGTGGCCCCGATCCCCGGCAGTGCCAAGGGCACCACATTCGAGACCGAGCCCGCCGCCGCCCGCAACGATCCGGTGGTGCGGGCCGTCACCGGAAGAGACACCATGACGTCGTCGACGTCAGTCATCCGTGCCAAATAGACGGCGAACGCCGCCACGAGGACAGCGGTGCGATCGAGGACGGACCGGCCCCCCGGCATCGGCATGGAAGACACCGCAATGGGGTCGCCGGTGACCCGGACAGCCGGCCGGGGCGCAGCGCTCCGCCCGGCAAGACTGACCACCGGTGGCAGATCAGGGGCGAGCCCGGCCCAGTACTCACGATCGGCATCGAACCGCCCCGACGATCGATAGTCCCGATCCGCTCGGCTCAACTGCTCGGGCCCCACCACCCGGTGCGGACCCGGCTCGCCGCCGCCGAGAGCCGCGACGTACCACTGCGCGGTCCGTTGCATCAGCAGCATCGCCGCATATCCATCCAATGCGAGGTGGTGGGCACGCGCATACCAGAACACACGATCGTCACCGACCCGCAGAACACGCGAGAAGACCAGCGAGTCATCGCCCATCGCGAGTGGGACCGTGCAGTCACGTCGCATCCACTCCCGCGCGAACTCGGCCGGGTCGCGTTCGGCGCGGAAGTCCAAAACCAGGACTTGACCTGCCGATCGAATCCTCTCACGTTGATACGGGTGTCCGTCGACGTCGACCAGCACGACCTCCGCGCCCAGTTCGTCCATCGCCCGCGTGTGCGCCTCGCACAGCTTCTCCACCTCAATGGGCCCGCTCAGATCCACGTACTGAGCGATGACGTAGGGCACCTCGGGGGTCAGCTGCTGCGCAAGCCAGATCGCCTGCTGCGCCGCGGTCAGTGGCACCAACCGGCCGGACGACTTGGAATGCGTCAGCTGGGTGCTCATTTGACCGCCCGGAACACGACGAGCTCCTCGGTGCACTGCTGTGGCCCGATCAAACCGCGATCAACGAGAAGATCCCGTCGTGCTTGCAGCACCGGACCGAACGGGACGCGGACACGGCGTGCTTCCTCAACATGTAAGCCGCTTTCCCCCAGCATCACTCGCGTCTTCTCCGTGCCGCTCAGCGTCGATTGCACGAGAATCAACCGGCCCCCCTCGTCAAGGAGGTCCGGGGCATCGCCGCAAATACGGTCCAACAACGCCCGCCCCTCGTGCCCGGCGTCCCAACACCGCGCACGACCCCTCGCCGGCAGCCCATCGTGCTCGGCAGGAACATACGGTGGGTTCGCTACGATCAAGTCGAACCGCCGGTGACGTACTCGCGACACCAGATCACCGCGAACAACCCGCACACGGTGCCCGCGAACCGCCGCATTGAGCCAGGTACTGACCAACGCCCGACGCGAAACGTCGACCGCGGTCACACTGCGCGCACCGGACCGAGTCGCCCACACGCTGACCACCCCAGCACCCGCACACAAATCCAGAATCCGCGTACCCGCGTCCACCTGCTCGTCGCCGAGCGAATCCACAAGAAGCCGCGAATCATGTTGAGGCCGATACACACCCGGAAAACGAAAGATCACCAACGCCCCCCTTCCTCCCAGCCTCCCGTCAGCGCAGCGATCCAACTCTGATCGAAGTGCGCGTTCAGCGCTCACAGCTCGGATCACCATGCCGAAGCAATGTCGTGCATGGCGCGCGGGACGAAACCGCTGTCGCTGTTCGGTTGTTGATGTCACTTTGCCAGATCGTCACACATGCAAGCTGAAAGTACGCTGAAAGTGCGTCCACCGCACATGGGCGCAGGCCGCCGGGTATGAGCTCGCCAGGTTCTGGCCACGTCCGGCAACGCGAACCCCAGTGCCACATTCATCCTGCGCGTCCCGCCGTCGTCTTGTTGGTGTGGTCAGGGTGCGCGGCGTTCTCATTCGGGGTCGTCGACTGCCAGCCGTGGGTGCGGGTGCGGTCCATCCAGGCCGTGTAGAGCGCACCGCCGATCACCGCGGCGAGGCCGCCGAGGAGCACGCCGCCGATCACGTCGGTGAGCCAGTGCTCGCCGAGGTACAGGCGGGTTGCAGAGACCACGACCGTCACCGCCGCGGCCACTATCAGCAGCAGGGCTCGACGGATCGGCGGCAGTGTGTACCCGACCATGACGGCGACCGTGGTGAACAACGCCATCGCCCCGGTCGCATGACCGGACGGGAAGGAGTGGTCCATCTCGAGCAGCACCTGCGTCACGATCGGTGGGCGAGTCCGCCCGACAACGTATTTCGTCATGGTGGAGGCCAGGGCCGCGCCGCCCACGGTCCCGATGAGGACCAGCGCGGGGATCGGTGAGCGGGCCCGGCGGGCCAGCACCGCCCCGAACACGACCGCGAGGACAATGGTGCCCGCCGGTCCGCCGGCATCGGTGACCGCGATAGCCGGGCCGGTCACCGAGTTCGACCTGTGCTCGGCGAACCAGCCCAGGACCGCCGGGTCTGCACTAATCAACCAGGCCCCTACTCTGACCTGGTAGGCCAGCGCGATCAGCGCCGCCGCCAATCCGGCACATTGCAGACCGACCAGCGCAGATCCGGTCGCACGCCGCTCACCTGACCAACTCCGCCACATCGACGCTCCGAGGAACATCGCCACACCCCCGACCAGGACGGCCAGGACGGCCAGGGCGAGCGTCGCGGCACCGTTCTGTTGTAGTTCGGCAACCGTGTCGTGGGCCCGCCCGACCAGGTTCGTATGGACCGGTGCGCCGAGCACCGACGCCAATGACACCGAGACTTGTCCTGCATCTCTCACGGCCGCAGTATCGGCGCCGGTAGCTGAGGAGCCGCTGAGAACGCGACCGCGATCACACCCGATGCCGCTGAACAGGAATTTCCACCCCCGACCTGTCTCGATGCGGCGACTCGCGCGGTAGCCTGAATTACCGACGGGTCTTCCAGTCTCCATCGCCAATCACCAACAGAGTCTCGACGAGCCGAGACGCCGCGGCGTCCAGCGGACTGCGGAGGCCTTGGTGCCGGGCCCGCCAACGCAGACATCGATGATCAACCGCTGATGTCCATCGCAGGACTCCTGTAGCTCAACGCAGCCGGAACAAGAACGGCCATGATTGAACCCAGTTCTTTGCCAGTCGGGGAATCCACCTCCGACGGGATAGAGGTGGTGCGGCACGGGTTCGAACACAAAGAGTAGATCGACCGTACTCCCGTCGTCACGTGGCGTGGCGAATCGCCCGTTCGGACGTCCGCGGCCGAGGTTGCGGCGCGCTTGCCGACCCGGTCCTGGCCACGGAATGACTAGTGCGGCAGGAGCCGTTGACGAGCACGGTATTCGAGGAATCCCCTTGCGGACGTTGTTCGCGCGGGTGCGCTCGACCGACGCCCGATTCCGTCTCATGTTCGTGTCTCACCTGGCGGGTGGGGGCCATCGGAATAAGGCGGGGCTGACCGAGGTGCCTCCCTGTTCGTTCCCGCCGGGCTGGTTGCAGACACCCTGATGTGTTCGCAGCGGGCGTATCTCCACCGAATGCGGGTACTCGCCGGACGTCAGACGTTGCACGGGAGGAGTCGACTCATGGCCAGGTCGTCGATCAAAGACGAGAAGCAATACGAGGAATTACGGGACGACGGTGCATCGAAACAGAAAGCGGCCCGGATCGCCAACGCGTCCGCGAAGAAGGGACGCTCTATCGTCGGCCGTAAGGGAGGCAAGTCCGGATCATACGAGGACTGGACGGTTGACGAGCTGAAGAAGAGGGCCAAAGAGCTGGGGATGTCGGGGTACTCGTCCAAGCGCAAGGGTGAGCTGATCGACGAGCTGCGTCATCACTGATTTCCAGGCTCTATCGCGGAGCCTGTGCGCCCTGTGCAACTGCGGAAAACCCGATCAGCGGCTCCGGTTGCGGTGCCAGATGCTGGCGGACAGAACCGTCGCGAAGGCGCACCACAGCGGATAGGGGCCAGAGCGGTTGCCGCGGTGCGGTCGACCTCGGCGGTGCGGCGGACCAGATCGGAGTGCAACCGCCGTCACCTCGGGAAGCGGAACCTGGGACAGGGGCTCCGGCCACCGCCGGCGCGTGGGTATGCCCAGGTAGGGCGACTCGGACCAGTACGCTCACGCGGGTCGAAGAGCGATCCTTGACCGGCACCTCGTTGCCGACGATCGGTGCGTTGGCTCATCTCGACGCTCCATCCTCGGAAAGTCGGTGAGGACAGCACTACCTCGTGCAAGCTGACAGAGTGACCGATCAGCACGAGAAGTGGCGTCCACCAACGCACCTGCCGGTGCTGGTGACGGATTCGTCGGTCGAGGACGGCGAGACACCACCACCGGAAGTCGGGGGTGATCGGCGAGTTTCCGCTGCTGTCCCAAGAGTTCCCCACCGACCCCGCCGATCTGTCGATCGTCACGCTCCGCGCCTCGGCCGAACCTCTGCACTCGGGCAAACCCGCACGCCAGCAACCCGGAACCGGTGAGCAGTGGTGGGATTGGGCTGTGCTGTTGCGTGGTGCCGGCTGGACGGCCACCTGATACACCCGCCGTCCGGTACTCGGTCAGGTCGAAGTCACGGGGCGACTGATCGGTGACCTCGCGTACGCCACCACCGGACGGATCCGCGGTCGGATCATCCGCGTCCAGGTGGCCGCCGACCGATACCACCGAGACCACCGAGACCACGATATCCCGCACTCCCCGTGGAAGCAGATGCCCGGGGCCCGCCACTACCGCGAGGTCACCACCGCACCGCGTTTCTTCGCCGGTGTCACCCGAACCACCGAGACGGCAACTGCGAGGTGGGCGTGCTGGTCGATCTGGACCTGACCGACGTCCCACCGCCACCGCTGCGCCCCAGTGTGGTCCCCGGCGCCGTGTCGCACACGGCACCGACCTGTGGCTGGTCGACCGTGAGCTGCCCCCTGGTCGTCCGTCTCGACTCCCACCGCCACGTCGCCGAGTACACACTTTCCGGGCAGATCTTCGACAACCCTCCGGCAGTCCGGACCCGGCGCGTGTGGGCGCATGCGGGAGGGTGCTGGGTCGGTGGCTGGGACGGGATCTACCACTTCAACCTGGACGGCACCGCGGCCAAGGTCAGCGATGCGCCGATCCGCGACGGCGCCGCCCACGGCGAGGTCCTGCTCGCCGTGGCGGTGCCGAGCCGTAATGCGGCCGAGCTGTTTCTGGTCCGACCGGATCAGGATGCGGTATCGAGCAGTGCCAGCGGGTGGGGCGACATCGAGTCGATGAACACCATCGACGACGGGCTTCTGCTGCTGTTCCGCCAGCGTGACCCCAGCACCGGCGCCCTGGGCGTGACCCGTCTGGTTCGGGTCGACGTGCACGGCATCGCGACCGTGGGGCCGCCAGTGGATCGTCGGGCATCCCCCCGGACGGCGCCGGTCTCGGACGGTGGTGGCCGCTCACCGGGCGACTCGTCGTTCTCAGGAACGCAGCAGGTCGAGCTCTCCCTTGGTGAAGCCGTGCCCGGTGCGGGCTGCCAGGGCGTCGAGTTCGTGTTCGAGGAAGCGGCGATCCTGTCGCCCGACCCAGTGGGTGATCCCGCCCTCGTGGGTGGGGAATCCGTATCCGAGGGTGAGCATCAGGTCGATGTCCGAGGGCCGGTCGGCGATCTTGTCCGCGAGCAGGAGTGCGGCCTCGTTGGCCATCGTGACCAACGCGCGAGTGACGATGTCCTGAGAGGTGAACGCCGCTCGTGTGATGGCCTTGCGTTGCGAGGACTGCTCGATGAGGGCCTCGACCGTGCTGTCCGGGTGTGGGGTGCGCGATCCGGGCTCGAAGTGATACCAGCCGTCCCCGGTCTTCTGCCCGAATCGGCCCAGTTCACACAGCGCGTCCGCGACGTCCGGGTACCGTTCCCGGGGGTCGCGGGCACCCGCTTTGCTCTTGCGCATCCGCCAGGCGATGTCGAGACCCGACATGTCCGAGACCGCGAAGGGTCCCATGGCGAAACCGAATTCGGTGAGAGCCGCGTCGACCTGCTGTGGGAGTGCGCCCTCTTCGAGCATGAGTTCGCACTGTCGGCGGTAGGCGTTGTAGATCCGGTTGCCGATGAACCCGTCGCAGACACCGGCGAGGATCGGCATCTTCTCCAGTACCTTCGCGGCGGTCAGTGCCACATCCAGTGCTTCTGTCGAGGTCTTCTCGCCGCGAACGATTTCGAGCACTGCGGCCCGGTGGGCGGGGCTGAAGAAGTGCATCCCCAGCACCCGGGTGGGTCGGGCAACCGCAGCGGCGATCTCGTTGACGTCGAGGTACGAGGTGTTGGTCGCCAGCGGCACGTGCGGGCGCAGGACGGCCTCGAGCTGGCGCAGGACCGTTTGCTTGACCTCCAGGTCCTCGTAGACGGCCTCGATCACCAGATCGGTTTCCTCGAGGTCGCGGATCGTTGTCCCGGCAGTCAGCAGGGAAAGATGGTGCTGAGCATCGGATTCGGTGAGTCGACCGCGAGTGACCATGCCCTGATAGGTGCGCTGCAGCCGTTCGGCCGCCGCAGCCGCTGCCTGGCGCTGCTGATCGACGAGGACCACCGGGACACCGGCCTCGACGAAGGCGCGGGCGATGCCCGCACCCATCGTCCCGGCGCCGACGACACCGACCGACTTCAGTTCTCGCGGCAGAGCCGGCCGGTTAGCTTTCAGGGCAGCCCGGCGGGCGAAGAACAGGTGCCGCAGCGCAGACGATTCGGTGCCGTTCCGCAGCCTGTTGAACTCCGCGCGCTCATGTTGAAAGGCCCGGTCCGCTGGCGCGGAGCCACCCATGAGGATCGCACCGACGGCGGCGACGGTCTGCGGCCGGGCCGATCTGCGGAGCGCCGTGGTTGCCACCTGCTCTACCTCACCGGGATCGGCACCGCGAACGGGCAGATTCCGCAGGATGCGTTTGCCTCGCAGCGCACGGGCGAAGCGAATCGCCTGTGCGCGAGGGGAGCCCGTGACCACCTCGTCGATCAGTCCTTCGCGGTGAGCCTGCTCCACGGGCAGCCGCTCCCCCGAGGTGACCAGTTCGAGTGTGCGGGCCGGCCCGACCAGGCGCATCGGCCGCTGGGTGCCGCCGGCGCCGGGGATCATGCCCAGCGGGATCTCGGGGAGCCCGACCACCCCACCGGCAAGTGCGATCCGGCCGTCGCATCCGAGCGCGAGTTCGAAGCCGCCCCCGAGTGTGGCGCCTGACAGCGCCGCGACGACCGGTTTGGCACTGGCCTCGATGGCGGCGATGACGGACGGCAGTTGCGGTTCGGGGACCGGGCCGCTGAACTCGCGCAGGTCGGATCCGGAGACGAAGTTGGCGCTCGCCCCGATCAGGACGATCGCGTCGACGTCGTCGTCGGCTTCGGCCACCTCGAGTCCGGACATCAGGCCCGCGCGTACCGCGGCGCTGCTGGCGTTGACCGGGGGGTTGTCGATGGTCAGAACCCCCACCCGGTCTTCGACGGTGTAGGTGACCGGGGTGGTGCCGAGGGAAAGTGGGGACACCTGCTGTGTCATGGAGCGTGTCCTTCCGGTCATCGACGCTGGCTGAAGCGGCGGCCGAAGATCTCCTCGGCGATCCGGTTCTTCAGGATCTCGATGGAGCCGCCGGCGATCATCCAGCCGCGGGTCCGGCGCATGCAGTATTCGACCAGGGATTCGGTGCTGTAACCGAGTGCGCCCATGGCCTGCATAGCCTCGTTGGCGGCCTTGAAACCGGCTTCGTTGGCGGCCAGCTTCGCCACCGAGGTCTCATAGGCGGACGGCAGCCCGGCGGCGGCGTTCCGCACGGCCCGATCGAGGAGCAACTCGGCCGAGTCGAGAGCGACCGCGACCTCGGCGAACTTCCACTGCAAACCCTGGAATTCGTTGAGGGTGCGGCCGAACTGGCTGCGTTCGCTGACATGGTCGCGGGCGAGGTTGAACGCGAGACGGCCGAGAGCGAGAGCGCGGGAGGCGTTGCCGATGCGCTCGACGTTGAATCCGCTCATCTGCTTCTTGAATCCGCCCGGCCCGAGCAGGACGTTCCCCTTCGGCACCCAGCAGTCGTCGAAGTACAGCTGTGCCCACTGCTCACCGCTCATGTACGTCGACGGGGTTCCGAGGGTCAGCCCCTTCGCGCCGCGTTCGACGAGGATGGAGCCGATGTTGCCGGTCCCGGGTCCGAATCGGACGTAGACCAGGAACAAGGTGGCATCGACGCTGTGAGTCCCCCAGATCTTGGTGCCGTTGATCCGGTACCCGTCGCCGTCCTCGGTGGCGCTGGTGGTCAACTCCGTCGCCGCCGACCCGGCCTCGGGCTCACTCATCCCGAGACCGATGAGGGTCCGGCCCGCGATCAGATCGGACAGGTACTTGGCCTTCTGCTCCGGTGTTCCGAACTCGGCGAAGGTGCGGATGGCACCGAAGTTGCCGGCCTGCAGAATGTCTGCGCTCTTCGGGCAGACCATCGCCACTTCCTGGATGACGGCGACCGCATCGGCCAGTCCGGCACCCTGGCCGCCGTCCTCGGCAGAAATGGTCAGCCCGAGCAGGCCCTGGGCGCCGAGGAGCTGGGCGATGTCCCAGGAGTAGTTCGGGTCGTGGGCGCGTGCGAGCGCCCCGTCGGCGAGATGTCGCTGGGCGAACGAACGCACCGAGTCGAGCAGGGCCTCACGTTCGGTCAGTACGGCGGTCATGATCACTCCTAAGTCAATACTCTATAGAGATAGTGGGTAGGGATAACGGCGGAAAAATCGTGCGGACGGTCTTGTCAGCCCATGTAGTTGAAGGCCTTCTTCCACATCTCTTCGTCACGGACCGCATACTGCGCGAACTGCTCCTCGGTGAAGAGGTGAAACTGCGGCGAGTTCGCCTGCGGCAGCTGGTATTCACCGGCCTTGACCGGCCCGATGTCGGTGCGGGCCGAGACGAATCCCTGTGCGGCGGCGAAGCTCTGGCCCGATTTCGACATGGTCCAGTTCATGAAGACCTTCGCGGCCGGGCTTTGCGCACCTTTGGCGGTCATTCCCATCAGGTTCTCCGATCCGGAGACACCCTTGTCCGGGATGACCAGCTTGATCGGGGCGCCCGCGAGCTGGGCGGCGAAGGCGTTGTTGAAACTCAGTGAACCGATTGCGATCTCGCCGCGGGCGAGGGCGTCGACTTCGGTGGAGGTGGAGTCGAAGATGCGGGGGTTCTGCGCGCCCTGCGCCTTCAGGAAGTCTTCGCCGAGGGTCTCGATCTGGAAGTGCGCGAGGGCGTTCAAGGTGCCGCCGGTGGTCACCGACACGACGCCGAGCTTGCCGGAATAGCGCGGATCGGTCAGGTCCTCCCACTTGGTGGGCTGGTCGTCCTCGATCATCGCGGAGTTGTAGCCCATCGCGTTGACGAAGTAGTAGCAGTTCACGAACGTGTCGCGGACACCGGTGTTCTGCTGGACCAGTAGGTCGTGGAACGGGGTCTGGTAGGGCACGAACACGTTCTGCTTCTCGAACTCGCGGGCGACCCGAGGGTCGGTGATGCGGATGATCTCGGCCGGCAGCTGGCCGGCTCCGTGTTCGGAGAGCGCGCGCTCGGCCAGCTTGTTGGTGGGCAGGCGGGTCAGTTCGATGTTGATGCCGGTTTCCTGCATGAAGCGGGCCGCGGTCAGGTCTTCGGCTTCCTTGCCGGTACCCGAGTACAAGATGACGGTGTCGTTCTTGGCGGCGTCGTAGAGCTGCTTGTCGGCGACGAGTTCGCCGTCGATGCGCAGGCCGTCGGAGGTGTCGACGGCGGACGGCGGGAGGAGTTCGCGCGCCTGGTCGTCTTTTCCGCCGTCGGGTGAGCCGCAGCTGGTGACGGTCAGGACGGTCGCGGCGGCCAGGGCGGCCGCGGTGAGCCACCGGCGCACACCGGGGCGTGTGGTGCTGCGCATGGTGTTCCTTTCGGTGTTCGAGGGGGTTCGCTCAGGCACCGCCGGCTCCGTTCTTGGCGCCGAATCGGCGGGGCAGGTAGCTGAGGAGGAACATGATGGCGCAGTAGATCAGGGCCATCGCCGACGCTTCCTGCAGTGCGCCGCCGTTCTCGAACTGGTCGTAGATGGCGATCGAGAGGATGCGGGTGTCGGTGGTGTAGAGGAACAGCGGCACGGTCAGCTCGCGCATGCTCAGCATGAGCAGGATCAGGAAGGTCGAGGACACCGCGACGCGCAGCAGGGGGATGGTGACATAGCCGATGGCGCGGGTGCGGCGGGCGCCGAGGAGCACGGCGCTGTCCTCGAGGTCGCGGTCGGTGGCCTGGATGGCGGCGGCGATGCCGCGGAAGCCTTGGGGCATCTGCACCGCGACGAAGCCGATGATCAGCACCCACAGGGTGCCGTAGACCGGGATGGGCATGACGAGCCAGGTCCACAGCAACCCGATACCGAGCACGATCGCGGGGATTGCCAGGGGCACCATCGACAGCGCCTCGAGGAGGCCGCGTGCGTAGGAGCTGGTGCGGTAGACGGTGTAGCCGACCAAGAACGCGAGGATGGTGCCGCCGAGCGCGGCGAGCAGGGAGACGATCACGCTGTTGGTCGCCGCGGTGGTGAACACCTCGGAGGTGAACACGTGCGCGAAGGAGGTGATGTCGAGGGCGGCGGGCTCGGTCAGGCTGGCGAAGGACTGCATGTACGGGGAGCTGCGGATCGCCGAGAGGAACAGGGCCAGCAGCGGCAACACGATCGCGAGCAGGAAGTACACCAGGGCCACAGCGACGACGGGTGTCTTGAATCGTCCCAGCGGCAGGGTGCGGGCCTTGACGCCCTTGCCCGAGATGGTCGTGTAGGAGCGCTTGGCCAGGATGCGCCGCTGCACCAGAGTGATGGTGACGACCGCGGCCACCAGCACGATGGCAATCACGGAGGCTTCGTTGCCGCGTGAGGGTGAGGTGTTCATCAGTCGGTAGATGAACGTCGGCAGGGTGTCGATCTGTCCGGGGGTGGCCAGGACCTGCGCGACCGGGAAGTTCTCCAGGATGAGGATGAACATCAGCAGGCCCGATCCCAGAATGGCAGGCAAGGCAAGGGGTGTGGTGACCGATCTGATGGTGTGCCAGGTGGATCCGCCGTGGACGCTGGAGGCGTCTTCGAGGTCGGGATTCATCAGGGACATCGAGCTGTGCATCAGCAGGAACGCGTAGGGCGCGTAGTACATCGCCATCACCATGACAACGCCGCCGATGGTGTACACGTTGACCGGATTGCCCATACCGAGATCGCGGAAGGCGACGTTGATCAGGCCGGCGCCGGGGCTGCCGAGCAGCGACCAGGCCAGCGCGCCGACGTAGGACGGCAGGAACAGCGGCATGAGACCGATCAGAAAGATGAATCCCTTGCAGGGGACATTGGTCCGCGCGGTCACGAAGGCCAGGAATCCACCGATCGTCAAGGCCAGCAGAGTTGCCGAGAACGCAATGATGAGTGAGTTCAGCGTGGCGCCGATAACGCCCGCTTCGGTGAGAACCCGGATGTTCTGCAGGGTCAGATCGAGGCCGATGCTGCCTGGTCTCGGTACCTCTTTGCTGAATGCCGCGAGGAGGACGAACCCGGCGGGGACCAGCACCAGGAAGGCGACCACCGCGAGGAGCGGCAGGCTTGCCACCTTTCCTCGCCGGCCGATGCGACGGGCGCGTCGCCGCGTGGGTGCCGGCGGCCGGGGTGTCATCGGTGGTGCAGGCTCGAGCACGCTGGTCGAACTCATGCCGCCACCGCCTGCGGGATGTCGCTGACCGGTGCCTCGTTCGGGAGGACCTTCACCCGGTTCGAGTCGATGGAGATGGACACACGGGCGCCGGGTGCGAAGGTCCCGACGGCGGGCGGTGCGCAGATTGCGTCGAGTGGCAGGCCACTGTCGGTGCGCACCTTGCAGCGGATGGATGCGCCCTGGAACACCGCAACTTCGACGGTGCCGCTGAGGTAGTTGGTGTCGGCGTCGTGACCCACCCGGTCGGTCGGTTGTTCGAGCGTCACCGTGATGTCCTCGGGCCGGATGCACACGCTGGCAGCAGTGCGGGGAACCGGGTAGGTGCTTCGCAGGGTGATGTCGTGGTCGGTCAGCTCCAGTGAGCTAGGTGTTGACGAGGGGGCAATGGGGAAGATGTTGGTCACGCCGAGGAAGCCGGCGATCGATGCGCTCACGGGAGATCCGTAGATCTGCTCGGGGGTGCCGAGTTGGGTGATGCGGCCTTCCTGCATGATCGCGATCCGATCGGCCAGCGCGAGCGCCTCCTGCTGATCGTGTGTGACATACAGGCTGGTCAGGCCGCGTTCGGTTTGGATGCGGCGCAGTTCGACGCGCAGGTCGTCGCGAAGACGTGCATCGAGGTTGGACAGGGGTTCGTCGAGCAGGAGCACGCTGGGCGACATTGCCATCGAGCGCGCCAGCGCGACTCGTTGCATCTGTCCGCCCGAAAGCATGCTGGCTCCGCGTTCGGCGAGGTGCGCCAGGCCGACGATCTCGAGGACCTCGAGGGCTTGGCGGCGGCGGTCTGCCCGGGCGATGCCCTTCATCTTCAGCGGGAACGAGACGTTTTCGAGGACCGTCTTGTGGGGCCAGACCGCGTACGACTGGAAGACCATGCCGACGTTGCGTTTGAACACCGGGACGACTTTTCCGCTGGCGCCGTCGAATACGGTGCGGTCTCCGATGGAAATCCTTCCACCGGTGGGTGATTCGAGTCCGGCGATGCACCGCATGGTGCTCGTCTTTCCGCACCCGGACTGGCCGAGCAGGACCACTGATTCGCCGTCTGGAATGGTCAGATCGAGTCTCTTGATCGCGACGAAGTCGCCGTAGGCGAGTTCGAGATCTTGTACTACAACCTCCATGAGAGGTCCCTTCCTAGTGGAGCTGGTGGGTGGGCCGTGGCGTTTATCGGGGGTCGGCGTTGCGGACCGCGGAGTCGAGGAAATCGAGGAACTCGAGGGAGTCGAAGTTCCACGACGACTCGATCAGGTTCTTGGTGCCGTCGGCGCCGATGACGGGTTCGACCAGAGCACGGGCCTTGCCTTCGAGGTCGCTGTCGGACAGCGGGTTCGACGGTTCGCCGTAGGGCTGTTCGACGCGGTGCTGGTATCGGGTGCCCTCGTTCATGACGACGGTGACATCGGCCGGGCGGCCGGACTTCGGGTATGCCGCGTCGGCGGCGTCGTCGAGGACGACCTGCACCTTGTTCATCAGTGCCTGTACCGCGATGTTCGACCGAGTGTCTTCGCTGAAGTCGGTCAGGGTCACCCCGCCGCGGAGCAACGCGACGGCGACGGTGAACGGAAGGCTCAACTGTGCTTGGAGGATGGTGTCGAGCTGTCGTCCTGCGTGCCGGGTGGCGATGGCGAACGTGCCGACGGTGACCGATGCGATGTCGGCCGGGTCGATGGTGTGGGTTTTGACCAGGTGAAGGGCGGCGTCGATTGCCCCGTGCAGGTGACGGCAGCACGGGTACGGCTTGACGTAGGTCCCGAGCAGCACCCACTCCTCCCCCAGGCCGCCCAGGAGGATCCCGGGGTCCCAATCGGTGCCCTCGACTCCCGCGTAGGCGGCGAAGTATCCGTCTTTGCCTTCGAGGATCGTGGTCGGGCCCGTCAACCCTGCCTGTGCGAGATCTGCGCTGGTGATGCCGTCACGGGCAGCCTTGCCGGGATGGAATCGTTTGATCTCCGCCGACTGGCCGAGGAATTCGAACAATCCGCTCGCATGTGAGCCGGCGATACCGAGGGTGTTCGCCACTCCGGTGACGTCGAGCTCCAGAAGTACCGCAACTGCGGCCGCGGCCCCGAAGACACCCGCAATGGCGGTGTTGTGGAAATGCCGGTTCCGGGTGGCCGGGTGACCGGCGGCAGCGATCCGGCAGGACAGTTCCATCCCGATGGCCGCCGCGGTCAGCACACGATCCCCGCTGATCCCCTTCTCCTGGGCGACCGCGAACACCGCCGGGAAGATCACCGAGGTGGGATGCATACTGCCGGGTGTGTACCCCTCATCGGTCTCGATGCCATGCCCGTTGGTGCCGTTGATCAGGGCCGCGCCCAACGCGGAGCTCCGGCCGTGACCGATGGCGGTCGCCGTGGTGCCGGGGTACATGCGGTGCACGTGTTCGCCGACTGCCCCGGACACCGCACCCGGCGAACTGGCAACGACACCGGCAAGGTGATCGAGCAGCAGCCGCCTGACGTGGTGATCCATTCTTTCGGGCAGCGGGCGTTGCTGCTGGTCGACGATCCACTCGGCAATGTTCCAGGTCAGGCGATCAGAGGAGGTCATGGGGTCTCCATCAGTAGTTCCGGGCCGCGATCCGAGAAGCCCCGTGGAGGCTCCGATCACATCGGCGTGTCTGCGTGACTCAAGTTACATACTCTATAGAGTGTTGTCTACTATCGATAGAAAAGCCGCCTGAATGGGCGCATTCCGGTTCGGGCTGATAGACACTATGTAGTACAGAAAATAGAGTGGCGGTTTCGCTGCTCGGTTTGCTCCCGAAAGGAGCCGTCATGACGTCGAGTGACATGGGAGCAGCCCCTCCGGTGAGCCGGACGGAATACGTCGCCGAGCGACTGAAGCAGGACGTCGCCTCCGGCGCGATCAAACCGGGCGAACTGATCAAGCAGACCGTACTGGCCAAGCGGTACGGGGTCAGCGCCACACCCGTTCGGGAGGCGATGCGACTACTCGCTGCCGACGGGGTTCTGAGCTATTCCCCACACAAGGGCGCCTCCGTACGGGAGATGACCCCGGACACCGCCCGCGACCTGTACCGGCTGCGGGCCGCCGCCGAACGTGAGGCCACCGTGATGGCGGTCGAACGGATGACACCGGCAGGGCTCGAGACCATCAGGGAAAAGCACGCCGCCCTCGACCGGGCGCAACGCGACGGCGCAGCAACCGCGGCCGACCTGTCCCTGATGAACCGGGCCTTCCACTTCGCCATCTACAGCCAGACCTCTCCCCTGGTCGTCCAGCACATCGAACTGCTGTGGTCGAGACTGACACCCAGCACCACCGTGTGGCGACACCCACCCGACGCCCACGAACTGGAAAAGGATCACGACCAGATCCTCGAGGCCATCGTGCGGAAAGACGCCCAGGCCGCTGGTGACTTCATGGCACAGCACATCCAGCGCGCCTACAAGATTCGGGAGAGCCAACCCGAACTGCGCGCGGCCGGATCGGACGAGCGCGAAGACTTCGGGAATGTCTGAGTTCGTCAGGCGCCGAATCTCTTCTACTCACTCGTGAAGTCCTGGTTCGTCTCCCTCTGCCTCGTCACCGCACTTCTTCAGGCCGTATACGCGGCAGTGCGCGTGATGATCTCGTACCGAGCCCTCGAGCTCGGCGGTAACGGCGCGACCGTGGGGATCCTGACCGCGTTGTATTCGCTCGTCCCGCTCGTCGCAGCGATCCCCATCGGCCGGGCCGTGGACGGCAGGCACGCGGCCGCGGTACTGCGACTCGGCGCAGCGCTGTCCGGCGTCGCGGTCGTCGTGATCATCACCAGCACTGACCTGGTCGTGCTCGCCGCCGGCAGCATCCTGCTCGGATTCGGCCACATCCTGACCCTGGTATCCGGCCAGGGATACGTACCGCTCATGTCCTCCCTCGATCAATACGACCGCAGATTCGGCGGCCTGACCGTCTGGATCTCCGTGGGACAGTCCATCGGCATTCCGGTGGCCGGTATCATCGCATCCCGCAGCCACGAAGGACACGTCGAAACCAACGGCGCGCTACTCGCGATGCTGGTGCTCGCGGCACTAGCAGCCACCGCGAGCCTGTCACCGCACCTACGGACACCCAAGACCGCGACACCGCGAAAATCCGCAGCTCCCGTACGCCAGTCGACGATGGCGATACTGTCCACCTCCGGCATGCGCCCCGCCGTCTTCAGCAGCCTGATCGTGCTGACCTCGATGGACCTGACCACCGCCTACCTGCCGGTCCTCGGGGAGCAGTACGGATTTTCCGTACTGACGGTCACCGCGATCCTGACAGCCCGCTCGATCGCCGCGATCGTTTCTCGTGTGTTCTTGACCAGCCTTCTACAATTGGCACCGCGCCGGTGGCTCCTGATCTCCGGCACATTGTGCTCGGCACTGCCAGTCGCCCTGATACCGGCTGTGCCTCAACCGATCATCGTCGGCATCCTCATGGCAGTTGCCGGCTTCTTCTGGGGCCTCGCACAGCCCCTCACCATGACCTGGGTTGCGGGACTGGTACCTCCCTCGAACCGTGCGTCGGCGCTCTCACTTCGCCTGACCGGCAATCGGCTCGGACAAGTCTTCATCCCGCTCACCGCAGGCGCAATCGCAGGCTCCACCGGGACCGACGCCGTCTTCGTGCTGACCGGTGGGCTCCTCGCCGGCGCAGCATTCTCGACATGGAGGGCTCTCACCCGCGAATAGCCACCGCCGGCAGCGGTAACGGTCCCGCTGATCCGGTATCGCACACCGTTCGATCCACATCTCCGCTGCGCACGGCACCTTCGACGAAGAGGGGTTCCCATGGACCCAGATGTTCGCGGCGCACTGTGCCGCCGCCGACCGGTCACGTCGGGCGGGCGGCCGACGTCGCGGAAGTTCTCACACTCCTCGGCGATCCCACAGTCACGATCGTGCCCGTCGTCGCCCCCGCCGAGGTGGGAAAGCCGCCGTCGCCGCCGCCGTGACCCAGGAACTGGTGGCATCGGCCACTACGCGAAGATGCTGAGCGGACTGCTTGCTACAGCGCTCTCGAGATCAATTCCTTCATGACCTCGTTGGATCCGGCGTAGATGCGCTGGATGCGGGCGTCGGCGTACATCTGGGCGATGGGGTATTCGAGGATGTAGCCGTATCCTCCGAACAGTTGTAGACAGCGGTCGATCACGGCGCACTGTTGATCTGTCAACCAGTACTTCGCCATCGCGGCGGTGGTGACGTCGAGTTCGCCGCGAAGGTGTTTGCCGATGCAGTCGTCGATAAAGGTGCGCGATACCCTTGCGAGGGAAGCGCATTCGGCAAGTTCGAAGCGCGTGTTCTGGAGATCGAACAGTGTCTTCCCGAACATTGTCCGCGATTTGGTGTACTCGATGGTGAGGGCTACCGCGCGTTCGATCGCGGCGACGGCAGCGACGCCGCAGATCAGTCTTTCCTGTGGTAGTTGCTGCATCAGCTGGACGAATCCGGCACCCTCGCGTTCTCCGAGCAGGTTGTCCACGGGGACGCGAAGACCGTCGAAGAACAGTTCAGTGGTGTCCTGCCCCTTCTGGCCCAGCTTGTCGAAGATCTGTCCGCGCGAGAATCCGGGAGTGTCGTCGTTCACCTCGGCGACGATGAGAGACACCCCCTTCGCCCCGAGCGTGGCATCGGTCTTGGCCGCGATGATGACGAGGTCACAGTTGCGACCGTTCGAGATGAAGGTCTTGGCGCCGGTGATGACATAGTCGCCCCCGTCGCGCACGGCCTTGGTAGTGATGTTTTGCAGATCTGAGCCGGTTCCCGGTTCGGTCATGGCGATGGCACCGACCCATTCACCGCTTGTGAGCTTGGGAAGCCATCGCGATTTCTGCTCGTGGCTTCCGTACGCGTTCAGGTAGTGCGGAACGATTCCCGAGTGCACACCGAGTTGCAACGAGTGGTCACCTGCCATCACCTGTTCGTGAAAGAGCACGGCATCGTGGGCGAAAGTTCCTCCCCCTCCACCGAACTCCGTAGGAATCGACATACCCGACAAGCCCAGCTTACCCAGGGTGCCGTAGACCTCCTTGTCCGGAAAGCCCTGTTCGGTGAACCGGCGTTGGTGGGGGGTGACCTCTTTGGCGAAGAAGTTGCGTGCGAGTTCGGCAACTGCGTCGAGCTCGTCGTCCATCCATGGGGATGCGCCGCTTTCCGTGGTGACAGTGGAAGAAGTCAAGGGTTCGTCTCCAAAGTTGTTGCGATTAAGTCACGATGGGTTAGCGATGTCAGGTCCCGACCGGGACCTCCGACGTCCGGTCGGCGGCGGGCTCATACACACCTTGGGCGAGGAGTTCGCGGTAGAGCAGCTCGATCTCCGATGCATACTTCTCGGCGATCGGTTTACGGCGCAGCTTCATCGTCAGGGTGAGTTCGTCACCGCCCGGCTCCCAGAAGGTGGGGAGGATCCGGAAGCGTTTGATCTGCTCCACGCGAGAGAGGCCGGTGTTGGCCATCGCGACCGCGGCGGCGATCATCGTGATCATGTCGCGGTCCGCTGCCAGGGAAGCGGCATCGACCCGGATGTCCTTCGCCGCGGCGAAATTAGCCGCGGCCTCGGGGTCGAGCGAGATCAGGGCCGTGTTGTACGGCCGCGCATCTCCGATAGTGGCCACGCCGCCGATGAGCGAGGAGGTGGCCTTGATTGCGTTCTCGATGGTGGCTGGGGACATATTCTTCCCCGAGGAGTTGATGATCAGTTCCTTCTTCCGATCGACGACGGTGAGGTATCCGTCCCGGTCGATGGACACCACGTCACCGGTGGCCAGCCATCCGTCGGCGTCGACGGCGTCGGCAGTTTTGGCAGGCTCTCCCCGGTACCCCTTCATGACGAGGGGACCACGAACGAAAAGCTCACCGTCGTTCGCGACCCGCATGTCCATGCCGGGCACGATCTTGCCGACCGTTCCCAGTTTGGCGGGATCGGCCGGGGCCGCACTGGCGATGCAGGTCAGTTCCGACATCCCCCAGATCTCGGAGATCTGCAGCCCGAGTCCCGCGAAGAACGCCAGCGTGTCGGCGGGTATCGGTGCCGCTCCTGACACGGCCCATCTGAGCTTGTCGAATCCGAGTTCGGCGCGCATCGGCGCCAACACCATCGATTCTGCCTTGACGAACTCGTGTTCCAGTTCTTCCGGTACGGGGAGACCTACCCGGAGCAACTCGATCCGGCGCGCGCCGACCTCGAGGCCCCACTGCAACGCGCGCCGTCGTGCGTCGTCCGGCTCGTTCGCCACCGCCCGTTCGACCGCGATTTTCAGCTTCTCCCAGACCCGCGGTACCGCGCCCCAGATGGTCGGCCGGCAGTCGGGAAGTGCGGCAGCGATCTGCCGTACGTCCGCGACCACGGTGACTTGCGTTCCGAACACCATCTGGAAGTACAGAGCCGTCATCCGATCGGCGATGTGTGCCGACGGCATGAAAGAGGTGATGCGGTCCCCGAACTCGATCGGGAGGATCCAGCACACCGCGCCGGCCTCGAACAGCAATGCGGCATGAGTCGACTCCACCCCTTTCGGGTTGCCGGTAGTGCCGGAGGTGTAGATCAGGGTTGCAACATCGTCGGGCCGCACCGAGCGCCACGCGGCGTCGAAGTCGAACTCCGGTGAGCCGAGAGCCTTCATCTGGTCCAAGGTGAGCGTCCCGGCCGGGGCAATTCCTGCCTCCGCATCGATCACGACGATCTGCTCCAGCAGTGCGCCGGATTCCCTGATTCGCTCCACGTACTGGGCCTCGCACACCACGACCTTGGCTTCGGCGTTGCCGAGAACGTATGCGATGGCAGATGGAGGAAGCGTGTTGTAGATCGAGAACGACGTCGCCCCGACGTGTAGCGCTCCGACGTCGACGGGGTAGAAGTCCACGCGATTGGCCATCATCAAGGCGACGGTGTCGCCGCGGCGGACTCCGAGTGCGGCGAATCCGGCCGCCACTTCGCGGACCTGGCTCGAGTATTGCCGCCAGGTCAACGTCTGTGAATCGCCGACCGTTCGCAGTGCGATGGCGTCCGGGTCGATGGCGGCGGTGCGTTGAAATGCTGCGCACAGGGTGTGGGGCGCTTCATCGATGGTCATGGCGTTCTCCTCGGTTCAGGACCGGCTGCTGTGGATCCACTCGGATATGTGGTGACGGGGCGTTCTTCGAGCTCGCGGATCAGTTGGTGGCATTCGGCATCGGCCGCCAGGTAACCGTCGGCGAGCACGTTCACCAGTCCTCGTCCCAGTGCCCACGGTTGCCATGCCGCCGGAGCGAGGGTGCGTCCGGCGCGGCGAGCGATGGCATCCGCGATCACAGTCGCGGCATCCTCCGGACTGATGCGGCGGCGCAGCGGACGAGGAAGACGCGCATCGAGCCTTCTGCCGATCTCGTCGTCGTCCAGCGTTGCCCGAGCCAGTTGTGTGTCGACCATCCCGAAGTACGCGACACCCGCGGAGGCGCCGTAGCCGGCGAGTTCGAGACGGAGTGCCCGGCCGAGTTGTTCGACGGCGGCCTTGCTGATCATGTAGGACGCACCACCGAGACCGGGTGCGAAGGCCGCCGCAGACGACACCACCACGATGTGGCCGTGTCGCGCAATCACTTCGTCGATCGCAGGATGGACGGTGTTGAAGACGCCTGTGAGGTTGATGTCGATCACGCGGTCGAAGCCCGCCGGATCTATCTGGCGGAGGGTGGACGGGGGCGGGGTCACTCCGGCGTTCGCGATCACCACATCGAGCCGCCCATACCGCTCGATCACCCGGTGTACGGCTGCATCCATGCCGCGACGGTCGCGGACGTCAGCGATCAGGGTGAGGACCCGCCGTCGTCCGAGCGCGAATTCGGCTGCCGTCAGCGCGGATTGGTTGACATCGATCAGCGCGACGGTCGCGCCGCGGGCATGCAGTGCTCGCGCCGATGCCAGTCCGATACCGTCGCCACCGCCGGTAATCAGGACCACCTTTCCGGCAACGTTGTACTCGGCGCCTCGACCTGGAAGTGGGAGTCCCAGGTCTCTCAGGGTGCGAGCGATCGTCGATCGGGTTCTGAACGTGGCCATCATCAATGCCTTCCGTGGAGCAGTCTGACGAGAACGCGCACCAGAGTGTCGATCCGCGGTGTGCGCCGAAACGTGGTGAGCGGAAGAATCGACGGGAATCGCTGCCTTGTCATCGCACGGGGAAACGTGAACTCCCTCAACCCGTCAGCGCCGTGGACCCGGCCGAATCCGGAATCACCGACACCACCCAGCGGCAGGCTGGGGACGGCGGCGTACATGACGTACGAATTGACCGACACTGCGCCGGTGCGGATTCTCGTCGCGATCTCCTCGCCGCGTCGGCGGGAGAAGATGCTCAGCCCCAATCCGTATCGGCTCGCATTGGTTCGGTCGACCGCGTCGTCCATATCCCGCACCCTGGTCACGGTCATGGTCGGCCCGAATGTCTCCTCGGTGACCGCGACACTGTCCTCCGGCACGTCCACCAGAATGGTCGGCTGCACGAGGTTGCCCTCGATGGCGTCCGACCCTCCGAGTACAGCGCGGCCACCCCTCCCGATCGCGTCGTCGATGTGGCGACGGATGACGTCGATGTGCGTGGGCATGGTGATGGGACCGATCTGGGCGTTCCCGCCGGAACCGGCCCGGATCGCGCGTGCACGAGTGACCACCCGATCGACGAACGCGTCGAATACCTTTTCGTGCACGTACACCCGCTCCACCCCGAGGCAGGTCTGACCGGCGTTGGAGAACCCACCCCACACGGCCGCGTCGGCTGCCGCGTCGAGGTCGCCGTCAGCATCGACGATCAAGGCGTCCTTTCCGCCGCACTCCATCAGAACCGGGGTGAGTGTCTCCGCGCACGCGGTCATCACCTGCTTTCCGGTCGCGGTGGAACCGGTGAACCCGATCTTGTCCACGCCCGATCGGCAGAGCGCGGCTCCGGTGGAGCCGTCACCCGTGACCACCTGTAGAACAGGGTGTTCCGGCACGACCTCGGACAATGTCTGGGCCAACCACACACCGACGCCCGGGGTGTACTCGCTGGGCTTGTAGACAACGGTGTTCCCGGCTGCGAGCGCGAAGGACAAAGAACCGAGCGGGGTGAAAATCGGGTAGTTCCACGGTCCGATCACCCCCACGACTCCGACGGGGAGATATTCGACGCTCGCCGATTGGTTGGCGGTGAGCAGGCTGGAGCGGACCGGGCGCCGACCCAGTACGCGGGCGGCGTTTTTTGCCGCCCACGCCAGGTGTTCCGAGGCCATCGCAATTTCGAGCATCGCGTCTGCGCGCGGCTTACCCATCTCGATGTGGGTGAGCTCCGCGAGTTCCGGTGCCCGACGGGCGATGATGCCCCGCCACGCGTCGAGTCGCCGGGCCCGTTCGTCGAATCCCAACGACCCCCACCAGCCGGCGACCTCGCGCGCTCGGCGCACCGCGTCGTCGATGTCGTCGGCCGACCCACGTGGGTGGGTTCCGACCAACCGCCCGGTCGCCGGACTGATCACATCGAACATGTCGGCCGCAGCCGTGGTGGTGATCATCGGCGGGTTCCCTTCGGTTCGTCGAGCGTCTTGTCGGCGAGCGCGCGCGCCCATCCCCGTGTCACCCGACGGAGGATTGGCAGGGACAGTACGAGGAATGGGGCGAACCCGGGCGTGGTGTCCATCGCAAAGGTCCAGGTGAGCCGGGTTCCGTCGGACGTCGGTTCCAGGGTGATGTCCTCGGCGAACCGGCGGAATCCGGGTCTGCTGGCGGACTCGGCGGTGAAGGTCATCCGTCTGCCCTCGTCCCAGCGGTAGAAGCGTTCCCTCAGCGCCGCGGCGCCGTGACCGAGCGTCACGGTTCTGGTGGTACCGACACCGAAGGGCCGGGACGACGTCCACTCGCTTGCCGTGATCAGCCGCGCCCACGACACCAGTGCGTCGTGTGCGGTCAACACACTCCACACGTGGTCGGTGTCCGTCGACACGTTCACGATGTGCACGAGCCGGAATCGGGCGGTCTGCAGGAACTCGTCGTCGGTGGCGGCGAGTGGGTACCAGCGCGTCACAGGTCGATCACCAGCGATCCACCGGCCGAGCGGGACAGACAGACCAGCATCGAATTCTCCCGTTCGTTGTGCGTCAGGATCTTGTCGCGGTGATCGACCTCGCCGGCCAGGACGCGCACGCGGCAGGTGCCGCAAAAGCCCTGCCGGCACGAGTAGGCGACACCCGGGACCTCCCGGCGGATCGCCGCGAGCGCGGTCTCGTCCGGCCCGACCGACACAGTCGTCCCTCGGCGGGCGAGTCGTATCTCGAACTCACGGCCACCGACCACCGGAAGTGGTGAGAAGCGTTCGGTGTGAAGCGATCCGGTCGGGTCGATCTCGGACATCAGCCGACGCGCGGTGGTCATCAACGGTGTCGGGCCGCACATGTAGACGGCGGCACCAGGGGAAGCCGTGGCGACGATGCCGGCGACATCAGGAGGACCGAATTCGTCGTCCGGCCGGATCTCGACCTGGCCACGGGGGTACCGGGCGAGTTCGTCGAGGAACGGCATGGTTTCTCGGGAGCGTCCGAGATAGACCAACCTCCATGGCAACTCACGGTCGTGGCATCTCTTCACCATCGGCAGGATCGGAGTGATTCCGATTCCGCCCGCGACGAACAGATACGATTCCGCGGCAACCAGTGGGAAGGCATTGCGAGGCCCCCGCACGGTGATCGGGGTCCCGGTCCGCACGGAGTCGTGGACCTCCCGCGAACCACCCAGGCCGGTGTCGATCCGACGCACCGCGATGCGGTAGGACGACAGATCGTCGGGGTCGCCGCACAGTGAGTACTGCCGTTGCTTTCCCGACGGGAGGATCAGGTCGAGGTGCGCGCCTGGGATCCAGGACGGGAGGTCGCGCCCGTCCGGCGACACCACTGTCAGGCTGACGACATCAGCCGCCTCGGTCCGCACCTCCGCAACAATCAGATTCATATCGAAGCCCCAGTGACGCACGGGCTTCGGCCTCGACAGCCACGGAGCAGCGCGACTGGCGGCGAACACGTGCCGGTACGTGACCGTCGCCCGCGCAGCCAGCCGGAGAACCCTGGAGGGTTCGAAGTCGGGCGTATCCGAGTCCGAGCCTGCGGAACTGTCCGACGTCGTCATTGTCATGAGTCGCTTTCTCGGTAGGAACGGTTGGCGGCAGGCGACTGTGCGAGGTAGCGCATCGCCACATCCATGTCACCGATCTGCGAGGGATGGAAGCTGGGACGGAGGTACGGCGGGATTTCCGTGATCAGGAATTTGATGTTGGGCACGAGCCCCCGCCTTGTTGCACGGATCAATTGCAGTGGCCAGAAGTGCCCCTTGTCCGCCGACGGATCGGTGCGGAAGAGGTAGTTCATCGATGTCAGGAACAGCAGGATGAGGGTAAGGCTGGCGATCAGTGCCGTTCGTACGCGGCGGGCATAGCTGCCGTCGACGTACATGTAGGCGTCGAAGGCGACGTTGCGGTGCTCGACCTCCTCGGCGCCGTGCCACCGGACCATGTCGAGCATCATCGGGTGCATGCCCGCCTTCTCCAGTGCGGGGTCCGTCAGCAGCCACTCCCCCACCACGGCGGTGTAGTGCTCCATGGCGGCGAACAAACCCAGCCGCTCACACAGCCAAGCCCGTTTCGCACGGCCGGACAGCCCTCGATCTCCCAGAATCCGGTCTACGAGCCAGTCCATCTTCTTCGACATCGGTTCGATGTCCATGCCCAGTTCCGCGAGGTGTTCACGGGCCCCCTTGTGCGACGCGGCGTGAGTCGCCTCCTGGCCGACGAACCCGACGACCTCCTCGTGGAGCCGCTCGTCCTCGATCAGTGGCAGCGCCTCGGCCAACGTCGCGGACATCGCGCGCTCGCCTTCGGGAAGTACCAAGTGCATGAAGTTGATGACATGCGTGGCCATCGGCTCGCCGGGAACATAGTGCAACGGCACTCCGTCCCAGGAGAACTCGACGTCACGAGCGGTGATCGCGTGCGCTTCGTCCGTGTATCGCCGCGCACCGACCGGATCGACCACAGGGTTTCGGCCTATCCGGGGAAACGACATCATCCTGCTGTCCTCACTGTCGATTTTGCCGAGGCTCCGACCCCGCTGAGGATGTATTGGTCGAGGTCCGCCCGCCGGGTCCGCGCGCGGAAGCGGCGGTTGAACCCCGGGTAGAAGGTGAAGTTGCGGCCCTCGCCGCTGAGGTAATAGCTGGTGCACCCACCGGTGTTCCACACCGAGGTCTGTAGCCTCTTGTCGACCTCGTCGACGAATGCCTGCTGAACCTCGGGGCGGACGTCGATACTCGCCGCCCCCTGCGCTTTCATTTCCTGCAGGCAACTGAGGATGTACGCAATCTGAGCTTCGATGGTCACCACCTGCGAGGTGTAGACGACGGAATTGGGGCCGAGCAACATGAAGAAGTTGGGGAATCCACTGATTGTGGTGCCGAGATAGGCTCGGGCATTGCCGTTCCACGCCTCGGCCAGGGTACGACCGTCGCGCCCTCGCACCACATCGAACGCGGGATTGTCGGTCAGCCGGAAGCCCGTTCCCATCACGATCGTGTCGACCTCGTGGAGAGCGCCGTCCTCGGTGACGATCCCGTTCGATCGCACTTCACGAATTCCGTCGGTGACCACGTCCACATTCGGCTGCGCGAGCGCCGGATAGAACGAGTTGGAAAACGTCGGTCGCTTACAACCGAACGCATAGGTGGGCGTGAGTTTTGTCCGCAGCTCCGCGTTGCGGACCTGGCGGCGCAGGTGGGCGCGGCCGAGCGCCGCCAGCCCTTTCAGCAGCGCCGGCTTGTACACGAAACCCGGAACCATCGCCTCTTGGACCAGATCGAGACCGGCCCGCGCCAGCCGCTGGGCAACAGGTACCCGCGCGAACAATCTCTGTGGCCATCCGGTCATCGGTTGGTCGGGGTGCGGAAGTATCCACGTCGGGGTCCGCTGGAACACCGTCATCGAACCGACGCTCGGCTGAATTCGGGGGATGATCTGCACCGCAGAGGCACCGGTTCCAATCACCGCGACCCTTTCCCCGGCGAGATCGTGCTCGTGGTCCCAGGCGGCGGAGTGAAAGACAGCGCCCTGGAAGCTCGCCAGTCCGGGAAGGTTCGGTACCGCCGGTTCACTGAACGGGCCCATCGCCCCGACCAGAATCCGCGCCTCCCAGTTTCCATGACTGGTGGTCACGTGCCACACCTGCGAGTCGTCTTCCCAGGTCGCGTCTTGCACGTCATGACCCATCCGCAGGTGCGGGACGACGCCGAAGTTCTCAGCGCAGGCGCGCAGATAGTCGTGGATCTCCTGCTGCAGCGGGTAGAGCCTGGTCCAGTTCGGGTTGGGAGCAAAAGAGAATGAATAGAGGATCGAGGGGATGTCGCATTGCGCTCCCGGGTAGGTATTGACCCGCCACGTTCCGCCGATGTCCTCCGCACGGTCGAGCACGACGAAGTCGTCGATGCCGGCTTGTTTCAGTCTGATCGCAGTTCCCAGCCCACCGAATCCCGCGCCGACGATGAGTACGTCGACCCTTTCGGGTGCCTGATCGACGTTGTCGACCGGAAGCTCCACCGGTATTGCAGACCTGACCATTCGGGCGCCCTCCTCGTTGATGCCGCGCATGCCGAAGACACTAGAACTGACATCAAACGCTGTCAACAGCGGTCGATGTCAACATTCACAAGACGCCGCACGCAGCCACACGATCTGATTCGGCACGTCGTCCGCGCCTTCACCGACTACATCGCACGATCGGCGTCGCGGAAAGAACATGTTCGTCGAGTCGCAGACCGTCCCGGAGCTCGCGCAGCGGGGCGAGCAACTCGTCAAGGAAGGCACGGCCCGTCGCGGCATCGCTCGGCAGGCCGAGCGGCGACGAAGCACGCGACAAGGTCACCACTCAACTCCACTCGACAGCGATCTTCGACGCTCTCTCCTTCCTTCGCCAGCACTGGCTCACCGGAAACTCTCGAATCTCCAAAAGCTCCGTCGTAGAGCATATTTCGTTGGTTATCGATCCCAGGTCGACCTCAACAGCGCGTCGGATCCAACCACAAATGGTTTCCCATCCGCTTTGGATGAGGGTGCGGCAGCGCTTTCGGTGGATTTCGTTCAGAGGGCGAGCTGGTCGTCGCAGGCCCTTCCGAGAGCCGGCCCTCGGCGACAGCGCCGAGGGCCGAGGGCCGAGAACTTTACGGCGCAACCGGGTAGTGACTGGTGATCGCGACCCGATTCCAGGCGTTCATCACGGTTGCCAGCCAGCTGATCGCGGACATCTGCTCATCTGTGAGGGAGCCGTCATCCCAGGTTCGCCCTTCCGGAACGGCGAGAGCGGTGACCTGTTCGGCGAGAGCGAGAGCCGCGCGCTCCTGGTCGCTGAAATACTGCGACTCCCACCACGCTGCGACGACGGCCAGTCGATCCGTCGTCTCTCCCTTGGCGAGGGCGTCGCGGGTGTGCAAGCGAAGGCAGAAGGCGCAGCCGTTGAGTTGGGAGACGCGGATCTTCACCAACTCCACCAGGAGCGGGTCCACTCCCGCCGTTTCCAGAGCAGCTTTCACTTCCGCGTCCAGCGTCGTCAGGCTCCGATAGACGGACGGGTGCTGCTTGCCGAGATTCACGCTGGTCATGACGTTCCTTACTGAGTAGGTTGTCGAATGGTTGTGGGTCCGGGCGCCCGCACCGATGGTGCTGAACGAGGTTGCCTGAAGATCGCGCGCTGTCTTCCGGTGCGTCCCGGTCATGCAGACCACGGCGACCCCGTGATGCGATCAACCATGCTCATGCTGCGGAAGCCGGGAACGAAGTGGTCCAGTACGTCGGCATTGACGGTGCCGTAGGTGGTGTCCGGCCGGTGGCTGAGCCCGTCGACGAAGGCACGCAGAAATTCGTTCTTGAAGTCACCCCGCGGATGGACAGCGGTGATCTCCTCGACCCGGTCCGGGTTCAGTCCGGCCAGACCCAGCCCGACTACATCGGTGAGGACGCCGAAGTGGGTGGCGGCGACTTCGTCCCCCATCCGGCCGGGGATCCCGGGTGTGGTGTGCAGCGCGATCGCCGTCCAGACCACCTCGGCGGCGGCAGCGGAGAAACCGCGGTCGAGCAGAAACTTGCGAGCATGATCGGCCCCATCGAGCTCGAACCGCTGCTCGACATTCGAGAAGGGCGTGAGCAGGCCAGTGTCGTGGAAGAGGGCAGCGAGGTAGAGCAGCTCAGGGTCTGGCTGCAGGCCGAGCTCGCGAGCCTGGAGTGTGCTGAAGAGGAACACGCGCCGAGAGTGATGGAAGATCAGGGGGCTCGTCGCATCCTGGACGAGGCGAGTGGCTTCGGCTGCCGCCTGTGTCTCGGGAATCTCTACTCCTGCGATGATCTCGGTCATGAGCCCTGCACTTTCAGGTTTCGATGTTGTAGAACAGACGATGTGTCCGTCCCTCTACGGTGCCGAACATCGAGCGTCCGGCGCCGCCTCGGTCCGGCCATGAATCACCCGAATTCGGACAGGCGGTGAGCGTGCGTACGAGCCCCCACCCGCATCGGGTCGCGGTCCTGGTCTACGACGGGGTGAAGCTGCTCGATGTCGCCGGCCCCGCCGAGGTGTTCGCGGAGGCGAATCGATGCGGCGCCGACTACCAGATCGTGTTGTTGTCGCCGACCGGTGCCGGTGTTGCGTCGTCTATCGGGATAAAGATCTCCGTCGACGGCGACGCAGGATCGGAGCCGGCACCCGACACCTTCCTCGTGGCCGGCGGCGACATCTACCCTCGAACCGCCATCTCCCGCGACCTCGTCGAGGCAACGGGCACGCTCGCAACGCGATCTGCTCGGGTCGGTTCCATCTGCACAGGCGCGTTCATCCTCGCGGCGGCCGGCCTCCTGGAGGGCAAACGCGCGACCACGCACTGGAAAGTCGCACACGAACTTGCCGCCCGGCACCCGACAACCCTCGTCGAACCCGACTCGATCTATGTTCGCGACGGCACCACGTACACGTCCGCGGGCGTGAGCGCCGGCATCGACCTGGCGCTGGCGCTGGTCGAGGAAGACCATGGCCCCGATCTGACGCGCGACGTCGCCCGACGCCTGGTGGTCTACTTGCAGCGCGCGGGCGGACAATCGCAGTTCTCTGCCCCACTCCAAGGCCCACCGCCGCGCACACCAGCCCTCCGCCGAATTGTGGATCTGGTGACGGCGGACCCCGCCGGGAAGCATTCGCTCGCCGAACTCGCCGGACACCTCAACGTGAGCCCTCGACACCTCACGCGACTCTTTCGAACCGAGCTGTCCACCACACCTGCCCGGTATGTCGAGCTGGTCCGATTCGACATGGCAAAGGCGCTGCTCGACCAGGGACACAACGCAACACAGGCAGCATCACTCGCCGGCTTCCCGAGCTACGAGAGCCTACGAAGAGTCTTCGTGCGGGAGCTGTCGATGTCACCGGCTGCCTACCAACGCCGCTTCGGCACCGCGCACCGCGCCGACGCGGGGTAGTCCGACCGGGGGTGTGCGATTGCCGTACCCGGTGATTCCTGTCGTTGTGCAACGCGCGAAGAGCCGGCGCCGATACACCGACCAGAGGTGAGGACCGTGGTCGAGCACATCGCCGCCCGGCAGGACGTACGCGAGTTCCGGCGGGCCCTGGACGAGCTGTTCGCGTTCCTGCTCGACAACGACGACCTACACGCCGGAATGGGACCGCGCCCGGCTTCACCGGCTGACTACCCAGGTACAGGAAGCGACCGCCACGCTGAGGCTGGGCGGGCTGCGAGTGGATTACCTCGGATTCGGGAGCGTGGAATTCTCCGTCGACCTCGGCCCACCGCCCAACGGTCCCAGGTGATCGCCCCCTTCCGACGAAGATGGCGGTTTCGGGTCTGCTGTCGGCGCGCGGTGATGCAATATTGCACAACCCCATTGCAGGTTAGGTGATTCCCCCGGCCTCCATACCCGGGCACACTTGTATTCGTCCCCGCCGGAAACTGCGCGAAGCGAAGAGATTCCCGGGGTCCATCCCATCGGCTCGTCCGAGTCGACGTCGCCTGCCGGCATCGACTCGGACCGCGCGTTGAACGTCGGTTACCACACCGCTAGGAGTACAGATGAGCAAGATCGCTTTCCTCGGCCTCGGAAACATGGGCTTGGGTATGGCCACGAATCTGGTGCGCAACGGCCACACAGTCATCGGATTCGACCCCTCCCCAGCGGCATCCGAGAAGGCGTCATCACACGGAATCGACTCTGCTGCATCTCCTGTCGATGCAGCGGAGCGTGCCGACGTGATCATCACCATGCTGCCCAGCGGCAAGCACGTGCTCGACGTCTACGCCGACCTGGTCCCGGCCACATCGCAGGGAACCCTCTTCCTCGACTGCTCGACGATCGATGTCGGCGACGCGCGAGCCGCCGCTGAACTGGCTGTCGGCGCCGGGCATCAGGCGGTGGACGCCCCGGTGTCCGGAGGCACGGTCGCCGCGGACGGCGGAACGCTCACCTTCATGGTCGGCGGCCCGGCCGAGGCGGTGGACCGAGCAAGCTCACTGCTCGACGCCATGGGGTCCCGTATCGTCCGATGCGGCGACTCCGGAGCAGGTCAGGCTGCGAAGATCTGCAACAACATGGTCCTGGGGATCTCCATGATCGCCGTCAGCGAAGCCTTCGCGCTTGGCGCAAAGCTGGGCCTGACCGACCAGGCACTGTTCGACGTCTCGTCGACCGCGTCCGGTCAGTGCTGGGCGTTGACCACGAACTGCCCGGTTCCCGGACCGGTACCGACCAGCCCCGCCAACCGCGACTATGCCGGCGGGTTCGCGAGTGCATTGATGCTCAAGGACCTCCGACTCGCGCAGTCCGCAGCGACGGACAACGGTGTCGAAACGACGCTCGGACGGCGCGCCACCGAACTCTACGAACAGTTCGTCGCCCAGGACGGCCCAGGCCGTGACTTCTCTGCGATCGTGACGGCAATCCGTGCCGGTGCATATGACGTGCAGGCACAACAGTCGTAGCCCCTCCCACGTAGACCTCGCCCCGTGCCGCGGGAGTGAGACGCTGCTCGATGTGAAAGGAATTCGTTGTGCGCATCATTCTGACAGGGCCGCCGGGAGCGGGCAAAGGTACACAGGGGCAGTCGCTTTCGACGGCGCTGCAGCTCCCCCACATCTCGACCGGCGATCTGTTCCGCAGCCACATCGCACAGAGCACGGAACTGGGGCGGACGGCGAAATCGTTCCTCGATGCCGGCGAACTGGTCCCGGACGAGGTCACCATCGGGATGGTCGCGGAGCGCCTCGCGGCCGACGACACGGCCACAGGATTCATTCTGGACGGCTTCCCCCGCACCGTGGTTCAGGCGATCGCCCTCGATGAGTTCCTTGGCCGACAGCTGAGCCAGATCGACGCCGTCCTGGACTTTTCGATAGCGGACGATGCAGTCGTCGAACGGATGCTGGCCCGTGGCCGCGCCGACGACACCGAGGACGTCATTCGTCGACGTCTGCGGGTCTATCACGACGAGACCCGACCGCTGCTCGACTACTACTCGCCGCTTCTGCTGGCCGTCGATGCGGAAGGTGAGGTCGACGAGGTCTACGCCCTCGCGATCGGCGCGCTGTCCGAGCGCGGAAGCGTCGCTCCGTCCATCTGAACGCTGTTCCCTGCACCCCAGCAGAGCCATCCGTATATCAAGGAGATTCCGACATGACCTCCACGCAAACCTCACTCGCTGAGCTCCATATTCCCGAGGCCCGCGACTACCCCATGTTCGTCGACGGGGCCTGGGTGGACGCCAGTTCCGGTCAGTGGAGTGAGGTGACCACCCCGATTCTTCGTGAGCACGTGATCGGCCGTGTCCCGTCCTCGGGCACCGAGGACGTCGATCGCGCGGTGCGTGCTGCGCAGAAAGCCTTCCCTCGGTGGCGGTCTCAGCATTTCACGGCGCGAGGCCGGATCCTGAGCCAGATCGCCGACGCCATCGACGCGCGCGCCGAGGAACTGGCCCGTCTCACCGCCCTCGACACCGGAAACGCGCTGCGCACCCAGGCACGCCCCGAGGTCGCCACCCTGGCGAACCTGTTCCGGTACTTCGCCGGTGTCGCCGGCGAGATCAAGGGCACGGTTCTGCCCGCCGGCGACGATCAGCTCCAGTATTCCCGCCAGGAGCCCCTCGGCGTCATCGGATGCATCCTGCCCTGGAACTCCCCGCTGATGATCGCCGGATTCAAGATCCCCGCCGCCCTCGTCGCGGGAAACACCGTCGTGGTCAAGGCGGCCGAGGCGGCTCCGCTGAGCGTGTTGCTGCTCGCCGAGATCTGCGCCGAACACCTGCCGGCCGGTGTGCTCAACGTCCTCACCGGATCCGGCAGGGTGGCCGGTGAAGCACTGGTCCAGCACCCGGACGTCGACAAGATCTCCTTCACCGGCTCGACCGAAGTGGGACGTCATGTTGCCCGTGAGGCCGGTGGCCGGTTGGCACACGTCTCCCTCGAACTCGGCGGCAAGAACCCCTCGATCGTATTCCCCGACGTGGACATCGACGACGACTTCATCAATCAACTGCTGCTCTCGACCCGGGTACACCGGCAGGGACAGAGCTGCACCGCCGGTTCCCGGTTGTTCCTGCACCAGGACGTCTACGACGAGGTCCTCGACCGGCTGGTGAACACCCTGGCCGGGCTGAAGGTCGGGAATCCGCTCGCCGAGTCCACGGACATGGGCGCCATCATCAACGAGACACAGTTCGCCTCCGTGTGCGGATTCCTCGACGACGGCCTGAGCTCGACCAAGGTTGCCACCGTCCTCGACGGCTCACCGGACAAGCTCGGCAACCCCGACGGCTACTACATGGGACCGACCGTGTTCTCCGGCGCCGACAACTCCTGGCGCCTGTCCCGTGAGGAAATCTTTGGGCCCGCGCTCGTCGCGATCCCCTGGAACGACCACTCCGACGTCATCCACATGGCCAACGACTCGCACTACGGTCTGGCCGCATACGTGTGGACACACAACCTCGATCTGGCGCTGTCCACCGCCCATGCCCTCGAAACCGGGTGGGTGCAGGTCAACCAGGGCGGCGGCCAGATGGTCGGCCAGTCGTACGGCGGATACAAGCAGAGTGGCCTCGGCCGCGAAGTGTCGCTCGAGGGCATGATCGCCGGATTCACCCAGACCAAGCAGGTCAACGTGCGCCTGCGCACACTCTGAGAAGGGAGCGCACCATGACTGTCGGACCCTTGGGCGACATCCTCGTGCTCGACCTCTCGCGGGCGCTGGCGGGGCCCATCGCCGCGATGATGCTCGGTGACCTCGGTGCCCGGGTGATCAAGGTCGAAGCCCCGGGCACCGGCGACGACTCCCGCACGTGGGGGCCGCCGTTCGTCGGGCCGGCCGACGACCCGCAGTCGTCGTACTTCATGTCGGCGAACCGGAACAAGGAATCGATCGTGCTCGACCTCAAATCCGAGCACGGCAAGGATGCACTCCGTCGCCTGATCCGGCGGGCGGACGTGCTGATCGAGAATCTGCGGCCGGGCGCGTTCGACCGGCTGGGCTTTCCGGCCGACGTCCTCGAAGAGCTCAACCCGCGGCTGATCACGTTGTCGATCACCGGCTTCGGGCACGACGGCCCGGAGGGATCCCGCGCCGGCTACGACCAGATCGCCCAGGGCGAGGCCGGGCTGATGTCGGTGACCGGTGACCCCGACGGGGAGCCGACGCGGATCGGAGTCCCGGTCGCCGACGTCCTCGCCGGTGTCCACGGCGCCACGGGAGTCTCGGCCGCACTGGCCTCGAGGGAAAAGACCGGCAAGGGCATGGTCGTCCGGACGTCCCTGTTGGCCGCCGCGATCAGCGCCCACACCTTCCAGGGCACCAAGTGGACGGTCGGTGAGCAGGTCGCGCAGCGGTCCGGTAACCACCACCCGCAGATCGCGCCGTACGGAAGCTTCCGCTGCGCGGACGGATACGTTCAGATCGCGGTCGGCAGCGAGGCGATCTGGGCGAAATTCGCCCCGGTGGCCGGGCTGTCAGCCAGGGATCCGCGGTTCGCCGTCAACCGGGACCGGGTCGCGGCGCGGGAGGCGTTGATCGCCGCGATCGAAGCCGATTTCGCCCGACGTCCTCGGGCTGACGTCCTCGCCGCGCTCGAGGCCGCGGGTGTTCCCGCCGGGTCGATCCGCACGATCGACGAGGTCTACGAGTGGCAGCAGACCCGCAGTCAGGGCCTGCTCCTCGAGGTCGAGCACCCTGTGGTGGGGCCGGTGCAGTTGCCGGGTCCGTCCCTGCGGATGGAAACGGCAGGCGGTGAGTCGCTGGTGCGGTCCGCGCATGTTGCCCCGCCGGTGCTCGGACAGCACACCGAACAGATTCTCGACTGGCTCGACTCGGTCGACGCCACCGATCCGCTCGATGCGATGGAGCCCGCGCAGGCGTGAACTCGGTGAGAGTCCGACTGGCACACCGGGGCGGTGTTGCAGGAGTCTGCCTCCTGCAACACCGCCCCGGGTGCGCCGGGAACCTACACAGTGGGGACCAGTTCGTCTCGCCGACTGCGCGCCTCTTCCTGAATCGCTTGCCGGACGGCCTGGACCGCCGGATTGGTGAGGCTTTCGCGGCGCGCGGCCAGGGAGAAGGCAAGGCGAACATCGACGGCCTCCGGCAAGATCCTGCGCAGATCGGTGTGCTGGTCCGCCATGAACGCCGGCAACAGCCCGATGCCACCGCCGGAACGCGTGGCAGCAACATGAGCGAAGATGTTGGTGGACATGAACTTTGCCGCGACACCGGGCAGATGCCGGCTCAGGTCGAGATCCCCGACCTGCAGCAAGGAGTCGACGAAGAAGACCAGCGGGTGCGCTGTCAGCTCGTCCAGGCTGCCGGGTTCACCGTGCTCGCGGAAGTATCCTTCGCTGCCGTACAACCCCAGCGAGTACTGGCAAACACGTTCGGAGACCAGCCGACTGGTGATCGGTGTGCCCACCGCGACAGCGAGGTCGAATCCTGATTGGTACAGATTCAGTTGCCTTGTATCCGTGATCAACTCGACGACAAGGTGCGGGTGACTCATCCGCAGCTTCGCCAATGCGGGAGCGACGAACAACGACCCGAATCCGTCCGGAGCGGTGATCCGGATGGTTCCCCGGAGTGGATTCTCACTGATACCGAGGACCACGTCGGCGGTTTCCTGAACGGCTTCCTCGATCAGTCGCGCCTTCTCCGCGATCGATCGGCCGACATCGGTCAGCTCCCATCCGTCGGCACTGCGCTGCAGCAGACGGACACCCAGGACCTTCTCCAGCGCACGCACACGCCTCGAGACGGTGGTGTGGTCGACGCCCAGGTCCAGCGCCGCGGATTGGCGGCGTCCGGTTCGCGCGACGGCGAGCAGGTACCGAAGGTCATCCGAGCGGATGTTGCGGACGTCGATCACGGCCGGCCTCCCGGTAGGTCGGCCGTGATGGTGTGGTGTCCGCCCCGTGCGGCGGTCGATGCACGCCGGGTTGCGGAGAGTAGCTGCTGCAGGTCCTCGTGGAGACGGCGCATGACCTTCGGGTCCGCGAGGGCGACGGCATCGAGGGCGCGCGTCGCCGAGGTTGCCACCTCGCGACCCTTGTCGGTGATCGTGACGAGGGTCGAACGGCGATCGGACCGATTGATCGTCCGAAAGGCCAATCCGGAACCTTCCAGTCCGTCGATCAACGTTCCGATGGTGGTGGGATGCCTGTCCAGAGCACGGACGATTCGCACCATGGGCAGTGGAGCGTGCGCGGCGACCATCATGGCCAAAACCTCGTAGCGGGCGAACGACAGTCCGAGTGGTCGCAACGTGGAGTTGAGGTGATGGGTGATCAGCTTCTGCGTCTGCAGTACGGCGGCGATCAGCGATGTATACGGCGGCACAGATTCGGCAGCCGGCACCGAATGGGGTGGTTGCGCAGTGGCCACCGGAAGCCTCCTAGTTGTCCGGAATGGGCATCGAATGAACGTCCTGAGTGTGTATTTCGCGAAACTCGCGTTCGGCGACGGGGCTGTGTCGGCACTTCCCGTGTCGAAGTGTTTCGGTTTGGAGTCGGTCACACCCATTGGCAATTTACCTGGATATCCAACTATAGTACTTCCAACTTCTCCGATCTGAAAGGGTCGATTCATATGTTCACCTTGACCGATGACGAGCGGGCGATCAGCGACACTGCCCGCGACTTCGCGGCCGAGCATCTCGCGCCGCATGCCGTGGAGTGGGATCAGGCCAAGCATTTCCCGGTGGATGTCCTGCGGAAGGCGGCGTCGCTGGGGATGGGTGGGATCTACATCCGCGAGGACGTGGGTGGATCCGAGCTGACTCGTGTCGACGCGGCCCGGATCTTCGAGCAGCTCGCGAAGGGGTGCCCGTCGATCGCCGCCTACATCTCCATCCACAACATGGTCACCTGGATGATCGACCGGTTCGGCACCGACGAGCAGCGGCGTGCGTGGGTGCCGGGGCTGTGTTCGATGGATCAGCTCGGCAGTTATTGCCTGACCGAGCCGGGTGCCGGTTCGGATGCGGCGGCGTTGAGCACGAGGGCGGTCCGGGACGGCGACGACTACGTGCTGACCGGGGTCAAGCAGTTCATCTCCGGTGCGGGCACCTCGGATGTGTACGTGGTGATGGCCCGCACCGGGGAGAGCGGGCCGCGGGGGATTTCGGCGTTCATCGTCCCGAAGGGGTCGCCGGGTCTGTCGTTCGGGCCGAACGAGGTGAAGATGGGCTGGAACGCCCAGCCCACCCGGCAGGTGATCTTCGAGGACGTGCGGGTGCCGGCGGCGAATCTGCTCGGGTCCGAGGGTGGTGGTTTCCGGATCGCGATGGCGGGCCTGAACGGTGGCCGGCTCAACATCGCGGCGTGCTCGGTGGGCGGCGCGCAGACCGCGCTGGAGCGGGCCGTCGCCTACCTGACGGACCGGAAGGCGTTCGGGTCGCCGCTGATCGACTCGCAGGCGCTGCAGTTCCAGCTCGCCGACATGCGCACCGAACTGGAGGCGGCCCGCACCCTGCTGTGGCGGGCGGCGGCGGCGCTCGAGGACGGCGCCCCCGATGTCGTCGAACTGTGTGCGATGGCGAAGCGGTTCGCCACCGACACCGGTTTCGAGGTCGCCAACCGGGCGCTGCAACTGCACGGTGGGTACGGCTATCTTGCCGAGTACGGAATCGAGAAGATCGTCCGCGACCTGCGGGTGCATCAGATCCTCGAGGGCAGCAACGAGATCATGCGGGTGGTCATCGCCCGCAGCGTCATCGGAAACAGAGGAGCGGCATGACCGACGCGGTACCCACGGAACCGGACGTTCTGATCGAGAAGCGGGGCGGGCTGGGCCGGATCGTGCTCAATCGGCCCCGGGCGATCAACGCCCTCAATCACGGCATGGTCCGGCAGATCGCGGCGGCCCTGGCCGAATGGTCCGGCGACGACACGGTCCGGGCGGTGGTGATCACCGGTGCCGGGGAGCGGGGCCTGTGCGCGGGCGGCGACATCGTGTCGATCTATCACGACGCGAAGGACGGGGGCACCGGTTCGCGGGAGTTCTGGCGCGAGGAGTACCTCCTCAACGCGGCCATCGCGCGCTACGGCAAGCCGTACGTGGCGATCATGGACGGCATCGTGATGGGCGGCGGGGTCGGGGTGTCGGCGCACGGCAGCGTGCGGATCGTCACCGAGCGGTCGATGATCGGGATGCCCGAGACCGGGATCGGGTTCGTCCCCGACGTCGGCGGCACCTACCTGCTCGCCCGCACCCCGGGCGAGTTGGGCACCCATATCGCCCTGACCACCGCCCGGCTCAGTGCCGGCGACGCGATCGCGTGCGGGTTCGCCGACCACTTCATTCCGTCGGAGAAGATCGAGCAGTTCATCGAGGCGTTGTCGACGACGTCCGTTCAGGAGGCGCTCGGCGCGTTCACCGAACCGGCACCGGCATCGGAGTTGCTGGGCCAGCAGGGCTGGATCGACGCCGCGTACTCCGCCGACAGTGTCGCCGACATCGTCGCCCGCCTGCGCGGCAGTGGGGTGCCCGAGGCTCAGAAGGCGGCCGAGCAGGTGCGCTCGAAGTCGCCGACCGCGTGCGCGGTCACCCTGCAATCGCTGCGCCGCGCCCGGCAGGCCGGCAGTCTCGAGGAAGTCCTCAACGACGAGTTCCGGGTGTCCGTCGCCTGCCTGAACTCGCCCGACCTCGTCGAGGGCATCCGGGCGCAGGTCGTGGACAAGGACCGCAACCCGCAATGGTCGCCCGCCACCATCGAGGAGGTCGACCCAGCGCAGGTCGACGCGTTCTTCGCACCACTCGGCGACCTCGAACTCGGGCTCACCCCACCCACCACCACCGGAGACAACCAGTGACCGACTACGACACCATCCTCCTCGACCGCAAAGGCCGGGTCGGGATCATCACCCTCAACCGCCCGAAAGCACTCAACGCGTTGAACACCCAGCTTCTACGCGAAATCGTCTCCGCCGTCGAAGAACTCGACTCCGACAGCGATGTCGGCGCCATCCTCGTCACCGGCTCCGACCGCGCGTTCGCCGCCGGCGCCGATATCAAGGAAATGCACACCAAGTCGTACATGGACGTCTACTTGGGGGACTTCTTTTCCATCGGCGACCGCATCGCCGCCGCACGCACACCCATCATCGCCGCAGTGGCGGGATACGCCCTCGGCGGCGGCTGCGAGTTGGCGATGATGTGCGACATCCTCCTCGCCGCCGATACCGCCAAGTTCGGTCAGCCCGAGATCAAACTCGGCGTCATCCCTGGCATCGGCGGCTCACAACGCCTCACCCGCGCCATCGGCAAGGCGAAGGCCATGGAACTGTGCCTGACCGGCCGCACCATGGACGCCGAGGAAGCCGAACGCGCCGGACTCGTGTCCCGCATCGTCCCTGCCGCCGACCTGTTCGACGAAGCACTGCAGACCGCCACCACCGTCGCCGAGATGTCACTGCCCGTCGCGATGATGGCGAAGGAAGCAGTCAACCGGGCATTCGAGACCACCCTCACCGAAGGGATCCGCTTCGAACGGCGGGTCTTCCACTCCACCTTCGCCACCGAGGACCAGAAGGAAGGCATGGCCGCATTCGTGGAGAAGCGCGCGCCGGAGTTCACACACCGCTAGACCCCGACGCTCGCCCCGCACCGGGCTCCGGTGCGGGGCGATGGTCGGAATGCCGGTGTCACACCAACCAGCTTCACCGAATTCGATCTAGTTCCGCCATCTCACCCTGGATCGGCCGATCGGATCACTTCGGCTGACCGACTTCGGCAGGGAGAACGTCTGCGAGGTGAATACCGTGGTATCCCCCACCAGGGCCGCTGGGCGTCTGGATATCGTCGTCGTCAGTGGCCGGCCCGCGCCGTCACCGCAGGATGAGTACCTGAACGAGATCAATCGCATCACCACCACGTCGCCGGACGGATCCACCGTCACCCGCGCGAACTACCCGCCAACGGCGGCAGCGCCTACTTCTCGATCACCCTCCCCTCCACCCAACAGGTCATCATCAGCACCACCCCCATCAGGGGTTCCACCGTCCCGGTGACGTTGGAGCAGATCGAATACCTGGCCACCGCACCCGAACTCGACCTGAGCTGAATTCGTCTGACTGATCGCGCGAGCCGCGGCCGGTCCAGGCGGGTTATAGCCAGGACGTCGTCCTCACGTCGTCGCGGCAGCACCAGATCGAGTTGGCCGCGAGGTTGTCGCCCGGCCCGCGTGGTCGACATGGATGTTCTGCGGTCACCCCGGCGCGGCGCGGCGCATCGACCTGATGGTCAGGGTTCTGGTCTGCGCTGGACCAGTGAACGACACCGCAAGCGTCGAGGCTCGAGCAAGGCTCACGACGGTGTCAGGGCGTATCGGGCGATCACGTCGGGCAACCAGTCGGGTTCGCCGAAGTGCAGACCGTAGCGCTCGGCAACTGCGGCGATCTAGGTGACATCTGCTCCACCGGCGGCGATCAGTTCGGACATTTCCAGGAAGCAATGTTCGAAGCCGTGACATGCACGATCGAGTTTTGCTGTGCAGCATGTGTCTCTGGACGAGTTCGAAACGCTCCCGGCATTCCTGCGTCGAGTGTGTCGTCGAACGCAACTCCGCCTAGTTGTAGCCGCATCGGGAACGCAATACGCGCCCGTCGCAGCAAACCAACCCGAATCCGTCAAACCCAGTCACAATGAGTGGCGTGAACATTCCCGACATCCGCCCCGCAATCGTCCACACGGGAGTACGGATACTGATGGGCCGCACCAAACTCCGCACCGCCGAGGACACACGCCGCGACGTCCACGCGACATCGTTGCGGCCGGCATCGTTCAACCCGCCACCATCTCCACTCTTGCCCGGGGTGCGGCTCTCCGCCGACCGCACGCGCGGGTTTCCCGTCTTCACCATCGAACCGGACAGCGGGCGATACGGAAAGACTGTGATCGACTTCCACGGTGGTGCCTATGTCCGCGAAATAGTGTCCTTCCACTGGCTGTTCGCGCGAACCATTACCGCTGCGGCATCGGTCCGGCTCCTGCTGCCGATCTACCCCCTAGCCCCGCACCGGACCGCCGCCCGCACCGTCGCCGATGCCGCCGACATCGTCGAATCGGCAATCTCCACCCAAGGCGCCGATAACGTTGCGGTGATCGGCGATTCCGCCGGAGGCGGAATCGCGCTCGCCGCGGCACAAGAACTCAAACGTAGGGGCGCACCACAGCCATCGCGGCTGATCCTTCTCTCCCCCTGGCTGGACGTCACCATGAGTGACCCCGCCCAAGCCACCATCGAGAAGCGCGACATCCTCCTCGCGCGCGGAGGACTGAAAGAAGCCGGCCGACTCTACGCCGGCGACCTCGAGGTTACCGACTGGCGCGTCAGCCCCCTCTTCGGCGACCTCACCGGCCTCGCGCCCATGAGCGTCTACACCGGTACCCACGACATCCTCGTCACCGACTCCCGCGCCCTCACTCAGCGAGCACGCGATGCCGGCGCTACCGTCGATTACACCGAGGAAATCGGGATGCAGCACGACTACGCCCTCTTCCCCCTGATCCGCCAAGCACGCACCGCCCGCGAAGACATCGCCCGCCTACTTCGGGCGTAGCCACCGGCGGCTACACGCTCCCCGATGGGTACGCGCTCAGCCGCAGACCGCCCGAGGCGCTATCGGTGGTGTTGGTGTTTGGTGTGCTCGGAGTTTCCGCGAACCTCGCCTTTCACGGTGCTCACCCAGGTTCTCGGCGCCGAAGCGGTGGAGTGCGCCGACCCGGTCTGGGTACGCGTCACAGCGAGGCCGAATCCGACGACTGACCGTTGGGCTCGGGGACTATCCTGGACAAACACCCACGTCGAGCGGTGCCTGCGAGGGACCGCCATCACCGTTCTCCTCGGTCAACAGTCGGCGGAGACGACCGCGGCCGCCTGCATCTGGGCCGGGGAATGGGTACACAGGATCCAAGGCCGAGGACGGCACCGGGCACTACTGCATGCCAATCGACTGCTCGTCAGCTGCCTTGCGGCCGCAGGCCGAAACGACGAAGCGAAACAGGTGCTGGCGTCGATCGCGGCGCAGTGCGCGGATCGCGACATGATCCGGTACCTCCTCGACGGAGGACCGTATGTCGTGTCGACCCTGCGCGGCCTCCGCGACGATCAACTGCACGGGCTGTGGCGGCCGGAGTGGGCGCCGGTCCCGAGCGCCTTTCTCGACGCGCTGTCAGCGACCAAGGGCCCGACCCTGATCTGAGGGCGCTGAGCCGCGACCTCACGGCGTCGAACTCCGCGGTGATATCGGGGATCACTGGCAGACGGTGCCGAATCGACGGACGCGGTGTTCCTGAGACCTCGGTTGTCTCAGGTGGAGGCGGAAGCCGACGACTGTGTCCGCAGCCAGCGGGCGGCGTGGTGGCGGTAACTGTCGATTCCTTTATATGTGGCGATGTCGGCGGGAAGTTCGGTGATGATGTCGGCGAGTTGCTCGGCCCACGCGGGGATGGTGGCGATGTCCGACAGTGGCGCCATGTAGGTGTGGATGTTGAAGACGAGTGCTCCGGTGAGGGGCAGGCGGATGAGGTGTTCGAGTTCGATGCGCAGTTGCACGCGTCCGTAGTCTCCGTCGGCGATGAGATTCGGAATGTCGTCTTCCCATTCGGGCCGGGTTTCGAGGCTGGTGTCGCGGTGCGGTGAGCCGACGGCGGAGAAGGTCCAGTTGGCGCGGCGGAAGATGCGGTCGGTGGTGAGATGACGCATGAACTGCTGCGCACGGCTGGTGATGCCGCCGCTGGTCAGCCCGGGTACGGGGCGGTGAATTTCGTTGAAGTTCATCCCGACGTCGAACTTGATCGACCAGTCGGCGGCGAAGGTGACGATGGCCGCGTCGAACCAGAGTTGGTCGTGGCGCTCGGTGAGCAGGAGGATGTCGTCAGGCACCTGGCAACCGATGAAGGTCAGCGGGTCCTCCGGCAGCGTGGCCAGATCACCCATTTCGAAGTGTTGGTCGATGTCGAGCAATGCGTTGCGCCAGTGGTGGTGGTTGCCCTGGCCGGTCAGCTGCATGGTCTCCGGGTAGGAGTCGGCCATCTGCCGCATGAGATAGAGCATGACGTCCCAACACGCAGGGATCATGTGCGGCAAAATCTGCACTCGCCCTGGATCTTTCGCCAGGATCTCCCGTTTGAGCTGCATCATCGGCACGTATTCGAGTCCGAGGTCGACGACGTGTCGGCCCCAACCCCCGGCGAGGGTGGGGGTATATCGGGGTGCAGGCTCGACATTGACCGCGTAGCGGAAGGTTTCGTCCCCTGCCGGGAAAGGCCAGGGCAAACAGGTCAGGTCGCTTGTGAGCAGTTCGGTCACGGTACTTCGCTCCAGAGTCGGGACGGAATGGAAGTGCAGGGGTGATCTCCAGTCGGTCGTCAGGCAACCGATGCCAGATACATCGCACGATGCGAGGAGGTGTGCGGGCGCACGAGGAGGTCGCGGGCGCAGCCCGAGCACTCGATGGTGTGGTCTGGGCGCGCGAGGGCCCGGGTGGCGGTGTCGCAGTGCGGGCAGAAAACGTTGATCACGTCCACGTGTGAGATGTGGATGAACAATTCGCACGGCAGAATTCCCGCGGCCCGCGCTACCGCAACGGCCCTCATCACCTCGGCCTCCGCCCCGGAAATCATGATGCGGACCCCGACTGTGCTGGCGTCGATCAGGTCCTCGACACCCGCACCGTCGGGCAGGCTGTACAACGCCACTGCCTGGTGGGCGGAGGCGAGATCCCGCGCCCACTTGTCGACCTTGGCGGTGGTGCCGGGGGCATCACCGATCGCGATCAGGAGGTACTGCCGGCCGGATAGGTCCATGCTGGCGGCGGTAACGCCGACCTGCGCGGTGTTGCTGTCGGAGTCGTCGATGCTTGTCATGACATTCCCTCTGGTGTCTGATGCCGCGGAGGTCATAGGTCCAGCTCCAGATCCGCGCCAACGGCCCGGGACACGCACGGCATCATCACGTCACCGGTGGACTTCTCCTCATCGGTGAGATAAAGGTCGCGGTGCTCGATCTGACCGCCGCGCACCGGGAGCTTGCATTCGCCGCACACGCCCTGCCGGCACAGATTCGGCACGTCGAAGCCGCTGTCCAGCAGCGCGTCGAGCAAGCTGGTGTCGGGTCCGACCGTCACGGCGGTACCGGTGCGACCCAGCGTCGCAGTGAAGGGTTCACCCCCGGCGGAGATGCCGGAGGAGAACGGCTCCGAGTGCACACGCTGGAGCGGCCAGCCCTGGGCGAGTGCAGCTTCGGTGACGGCGTCGATCATTGGCGTCGGCCCGCAGGTGTAGAGGTGGGTGCCGATCGGCTGGCGGGTCAAAGTTGGTGTCACGTGGTCCCAGAACTGTTCCGGGGTTTCCACCATCGTCAACCGGTCCCCGCACAGTTCCATCAGGTCGTCGACGTGTGCGCCGAAGCCGGAGCGGAAGGAATAGATCACCTCGAACGAGCGACGCCACTGCACCGCCGCACGCACGTGCGACAGAATGGGGGTGACCCCGATGCCGCCGGCGACGAGGACATGGTGGCGTGCGTTCGGAACCGGAGCGAACGCACTGCGCGGACGGGACGCGGTCACCTGGTCGCCGACGGCGAGGTTGTGCACCCATCGCGACCCGCCGGCACCGGCCCGGTCCAGTCGAACAGAGATCGAGTAGTGGTCCGGTTCGATCGCCGGGCCGGTCAGGGAGTAGGAATTGCGTGTCCCCGGCTTCCAGGTGACCGCGATGTGACTGCCCGGGGTGAAGGACGGCAACGCTCCGCCACCGACTGGCGCCAGGACGACCTGACAGATGTCCTCACACAGCATCGTGGTGTCGGCAACGACGACGGAAAGGTCGCTCCCTGCCCCGGCGCTGGTTGTCGCGGCCTCGACTACTTCGGTCACGTGAGGTCCTCCGAATCTGCTCGACAGCCAAGATAGGCATGGTGACGGCGGGAGAAGTGGTGGTAGACGGTCAGCGTTTCTCGGCAACCGCCACAACGGAATTCGCTGTCGATCACCATCGCGTTGTAGCGACGCGGTCGTCCAGCGACGCACGCTGGTTGTCATGCTCATTGCCATCGCTGATCACGGTGCGAAGGAGCGGTGACCGACGTAGAACGCCAACGCACCCTCAGGGGTGCTGAATCGGATCCGCGATCCCTTCGGGAAGAAAATCACATCCTTCGCCTTGGCGACCTCCTTCTGTCCGGTGTCGAGGTTCTCGAGAACGAACTCGCCCTCGAGCACAACCTTCATTTCGTCGTACTCGTAGAGGTAGTCAAGGGGATCGTCGGTGCGCCGGAGTTCGAAGTAGCCGGCCGACATCTCGGACCCGTCCGGGTTTGCGTAGACGTCATCGATGAAGCCTTCGGTGCCCGGGTATTCCGCAACCGGCATCTGCGGCAGAGACTTCCAGAAATCTGCGGTGACGCGGAACGGTGCGACGGTCTGTCCGATCGCACTCGAATCGGCAACGGTCATTGGGGTCCTCCTGGGGATGGGATTGCGCGATCGGTAGTCGATCACCATGTGATGAAACTGAAGATAATGCCAGGAAACCATGGCGTGGGTTACGTGCCCGTAAACGCGCGTGACAAGGAGGTTTAGTTGTAGGAAGCGCGCGCAAGTTCGCACGGGCCTATGCCAATTCGCCGATTGCGACTCGCGACCGTCGTCACCGTTTCCTGACCGTGACCGCCTACGCACGGGTCGATCGCGGGCACCGGGCGAGTCCCGAACGACGGCACACAGCGCGGCGGACGGGGCATCGCCGCAGGTGACAGCACATACTGGTAGTAACGGACCTGGTTGCGGCCGCGATATAGATCAGCTAAGCCGAAAACATCCGACCCCAGGGGCCATCTTCTTGATTGCCGTCGGGAGGTGTGAACAAGTGGATACCACGAACAGGAGCGACGCGACCGCTCGCAGTCGTCCCGATGCCTTCCCACTGACGTGCGCGCAGCGCGGAATCTGGCTGGCCCAGCGCCTCGCTCCCGACGTCCCGACGTGCATTGCGCAGTACGTCGAGGTGCACGGCGCCCTGGACCTCGCCGTCCTCGACGACGCGTCGGTGACCGCCGGCCGCGAGTTACAGTCGGCGTTCCTCCGGGTGTTCGAGATCGACGGGGAGCCGTTCCAGACCGTCGACCCGACCATCGACCTGTCGACCGGATTTGTCGACCTCGGTGGCGAGGACGATCCCACTGCGGCCGCTCACGCGTGGATGACGCGGGATTACACCGCGCCGCTCGATCCCACCCGGGACCAGCTGGCTACGTCGACGGTGTTACGAGTCGGTAACGATCACTACTTGTGGTACAGCAGAATTCACCATATCGCGTTGGACGGGTACGGGGCGATGACGCTCGTGAACCGGATCGCCGCGCTGTACACCGCCCGTATGGAGGCCCGGACGCCGGAACCCGCCGGTGCCGCAGATCTGCGCACCCTTCACCGCCTCGACGAGGCGTACCGGTCGTCGACGCGCTACGAGTCCGATCGCGCCTACTGGCGGGAGCACCTCACCGGCCGCCGTTCGAACTCGAGCCTGTCCCCGACGGTGGCACCCGCCGTCGCGGAAAGCATCCTCGAGACGGCCACCTTGTCTGCGTCCGCGACGGAGCGACTCGACAGTTCCGGCGAACGGCTCGGTGTGCCGCCGGCGACCGTCGTGATCGCCACCTTCGGCACGTATCTGGCCCGCATGACCGGACGGGACGACGTGCTCGTCGACCTCCCGGTGTCGGGCCGCACGACCGTGCTGCTGCAGCGATCGGGCGGGATGCTCGTCGGACTCGCTCCATTGCAGGTTTCCACCGCACCCGACGACACGGTGGCCACTCTCACCCGCCGGGTCCACCACGAAATTCTGGGCGCTCTCCGTCATCAGCGGTTCACCCTGGAGGATATCCGGCGCGATGCCGACGCGGCGGACTCGCTGTCCGGGCCGCTGGTCAACGTCATGCTCTTCCGCCCCCGGATCCTGTTCGGACCGCTCACCGGAGACTTTCACGTGGTCACCTCGGGGCCGGTGGAGGATCTGCTGGTCAATGTGTACCGCACCGCCGCTGCCGGGCGGATGGTCGTCGAGTTCCGCGGGAACCCCCACCGCTACTCCCGGGACGAACTGGCTCGTCACCATCGGTCCTTCGTGAGCCTCCTCGAGGAGTTCCTCGCGGCAGATCCCGGCGATCCCATGGCAGGGGTGCACGCGGAGACCGCACACGAAGGTTTGCGGAGTCGCAGGCGCACAGCAGATCTGGACTACTGGCGGACGATGCTCGCCGACCTTCCTCACGACACGCCTCTTGCCCGCGACTACACCCGCCGCGAAGGTACCGTCGACCGCCGGCGCGAGCACGTCGAGGCGCACGTGACCGCGGAACTGCATCACCGGATCGAGACCCTCGGACGGGACTGCCCGTTCGCCGCGTACACCGTCACGCATGCGGCGCTCGGGGCACTGCTCGCTCATCTCGGCGGGATCCGCGACGTCGTCCTCGGGACACCCGCGGGCTCAGGCGGATCGCCTCTGCTTCTGCGTATCCGGGTCGACGGCACCGAATCGTTCACCGAGCTCGTCGAGCGCGCGCGTACGGCCGAACTCGGCGCGTTCACACACGCCGACGTGACCTTCGACGAGGTCGCCGCGGCACTCGGGTTTCCAGCACCCTCCCGCGGCCGGCACCCGTTCCAGGTCGGGTTCGACGTGCAGACCATCGACCACTCGCGCGAGCCGGATGGGCGGTCCGACGAGGGCCCCGACCTCTGGGTCCACATCGTCGAACACCCCGATCGTGCCGGACTCGACCTCCGGCTGGCCTTCGCGCGGGAGTTCTTCGAGCCGTCGACTATCCAGGGATTCGCCGACCGTCTGGTCCGAGTGTTCGCCCAGGTCACGGCGCACCCCGACATCGCGGTCGCCGATCTCGACCTGCTGAGTTCCGCCGAACGGCGCCGGCTCGTGCCCGCGCGCGGTGATCCGGGAGTTCCGCCGCGCACGCTGCCGGACCTGCTGACGGACGCGGCACACCGTGACCCGGACGCGATCGCCGTCGTCGACGCTGCCGGCGGTGCCGACCGTACCGGCATCGCGTACCGTCGGCTGGACGACGACTCCACCCGGCTCGCCCGACTGCTCCTCTCCCGGGGCGCCGGCCCGGAAACCGTGGTCGCCCTGGCTCTCCCGAGATCCGCGGATTTCGTCCGCGCCGTGTGGGCGGTCGCGAAGTCGGGGGCCGCCTTCCTGCCCGTCGATCCCGGATACCCCGAAGCCCGCATCGCGCACCTGCTCACCGATTCCGCGGCGACTCTCGGGGTCACGGTCGGCCGCCACCGGGACGCCCTGCCCGGCGACGTCGAGTGGATCGAACTCGACGACCGCGACGTCGAGGGCGCTCTGTCCGACCGGATCACCACACCGGTCGGCGACGCCGACCGCCCCCGACCGCTGCGGTCGGACCATCCGGCCTATCTCATCTACACCTCGGGATCGACCGGCGCCCCCAAAGGGGTGGTCGTGACCCACCGCGGGATCGCGAATCTGATTGCCGCACAGAGTGAAGGATTCGACGTGCCGCCGACCGGGCGGGTGGCCCAGTTCGCGTCGCCGAGCTTCGACGCCTCCCTGTTCGAACTGCTCGCAGCTTTCGGATCCGGAGCGCGCGTGGTGATCGTCCCGCCCGAAGTGGTCGGGGGCGTGGAACTGGAGCGAGTACTCACCGAGCATCGGGTGACCCACGCCGTACTCACCCCGACCACCCTCGCCACGCTCGATCCCCTTGGCGTGCCGACCCTGTCGCATCTCACCGTCGCCGGCGAAGCCTGCCCGCCAGAAGTCGCGTCGACATGGGCGAGGGGGCGCCGCCTCCTCAACGCCTACGGGCCCACCGAGGCGACGATCATGTCGACCCTCAGCACACCGCTCGTGCCGGATGAGCCGGTCACCCTCGGTGCGCCGGTGTGCGGGTTCGAGGTCGTCGTGCTCGACGACCGGCTACACCCGGTTCCACCGGGCACCGTCGGCGAGCTGTACCTCGCCGGCCCAGGCCTTGCGCGCGGGTACCGAGACCGTGCCGGACTCGATGCCGTCCGTTTCGTGGCCGCCCCCTTCGGCTCACCGGGGACGCGAATGTACCGGACCGGCGATCTGGTGCGATGGCGCGGCCGGCACGAAGAGGACACACCCGCCGCCCTCGACCTCGTCTACGTCGGGCGCAGCGATTTCCAGGTAAAGGTCCGCGGGTTCCGCATCGAACTCGGGGAGATCGAGGCACTCCTGCGTGCCGATCCCAATGTGACGTACGCCGTCGCGACGGCCGCGACCGACCCGCACACGGGAGATGCCGCGGTGATCGCCTACATTCACCCGGCCGAGGGGTGGCGCGTCGATGCCGAGGAAGTGCGCCGTCGGCTGGCGCGCACGCTGCCCGCGCACATGCTCCCGGCCGCGGTCGTCGCCCTCGACGTCATTCCGCGTACCCCGAGCGGCAAGCTGGACCGTGCCGCGCTCCCCGCGCCGACGTTCGAACCGCGGAGCGGCACCGGCCACCGGCCGCGCACGCCGACGGAAGACACGGTGGCGTCGGTGTTCGAGACCGTGCTCGGTGTCACCGGCGTCGGTGTGGACGACGACTACGTCGATCTCGGCGGAGGTTCCCTGGCGGCGACCCGGGTGGTGGCACGGCTGAATTCCGCCCTGGGAACGTCGCTGGACGTCCGTGATCTCTTCGAGCATCCGACGGTCGCCGCACTCGCCGGTGTTGTCGACAGCCGACGCGGTGGCGGCTCCGGGCGGCCTCCACTCCGCCGGTTCCCGCGTCCCGCCAGGATTGCGCTCTCCCCGGCCCAGGAACGCATGTGGTTCGTCAACCAGTACGACCCACACTCCCCCGCCTACGACATTCCGCTGATCGTCCGGCTCACCGGGCACCTCGACGTCGTCGCCCTCGCCGCAGCGATCGGCGACGTCGTCGAACGGCACGAGTCGCTTCGCACGGTGTACCCGGCCTCGGACAACGGACCACATCAGGTGATCCTGCCCGCCGAGCGGGCGCTGCCCCGGGTCGAGATCGTGCACGTCGACGGTCCGTCCGACCTCGACGAGCACGTCGCCCGGGCCGCGGCCGCGCCGTTCGACGTCACCGTCGACGCGCCGCTGCGCGCGTCTCTGTTCGCGATGAGCGACACCGACCACGTACTGGCGCTGGTGATCCATCACATCGCGGCCGACGGTGCGTCGGCCGGTCCGCTGGCCCGTGACCTCTCCGCCGCCTATCGAGCCCGGGTCGGCGGACGCGCCCCGGCCTGGGAACCGCCGGCCGTGCAGTACGTCGACTACGCCTTGTGGCAACACGCCTTGCTGGGTCAGCCCACCGATCCCGACAGCCTCACGTCGCGGCAACTCGACTATTGGAGTGAGTCGCTCCGTGGATCGCCGCCCCTTGTCGCGCTGCCGACCGACCGTCCCCGCCCGCAGCGGCTGTCCCTGCACGGCGGCCGAGTGGAATTCCACCTGCCTCCGGACCTGCACGCCGGCATGCGGGCACTGTCCCGAACCTGCACATCGACACTCTTCATGACGTGTCACGCGGCGCTGGCCGTCGTGCTCGCCAGGCTCGCCGGCACCGACGATGTCAGCATCGGCACCCCTGTCGCGGGCCGCGGGGAGCCCGCACTCGACGACGTGGTGGGCATGTTCGTCAACACCCTCGTGCTGCGCACCCGCATCGATCCCGCGGCGGGCTTCGCGGACACCGTACGCACCGTGCGGGATGTCGACCTGGGCGCCTTCGCACACGCCGACTATCCGTTCGAGAAACTGGTGGACGCCCTCGAACCCGAACGCACGGACAGCCGTTCACCGTTGTTCCAGGTTCTCCTCGAGTTCCAGCACATCCTTCCGGCCGGACACGAGGCGCGTGAGCTCGACCTGCCCGGTCTGCACGTCTCGGCCGTCGCCTACGACCCGAAGATCTGTAAGTTCGACCTGCAGGTGTGGCTCAGTGAACGCGTCGATGACGACGGGGCGCCGCAGGGAATCGACGGCGGAATCGTGTACGCCACCGATCTGTTCGACGAAGCGACGGTGCGTGGAATTGCCGACCGACTCGTCCGCGTCCTGGGCGTCGTGACCACCGAGCCGGACGCCGTGGTCGGGAACATCGATCTGCTCTCCGACGGGGAACGCGACATCGCCCTCCGTTCGTGGGCCGCCCCGGACGAACCGGACCCCGGGACGACTCTGCCCGAGGAGTTTGCGCGTATGGCGGCCAGGAAACCGGACGCCGTCGCGCTGTCGTTCGCGGGTGACACGCTGTCGTACGGTGAGCTCGCCGAACGGGTGAATCGAATCGCCCGGCTTCTCGTCGAGCACGGAGTGGAACCGGAACGCCTCGTCGCCGTGGTGATGCCCCGCTCCGTGGACTACGTCGCCGTCACACTGGGCGTACTCGCGGCAGGAGGTGTATGCCTCCCGCTCGATCCCGGATGGGCGTCGCCCGCGCGACTCTCCCGGCTGATCACCGACGTCCATGCCGCCGTCCTCGTGACGACGTCCGCTCTGGCGGAACGGCTTCCCCACGGGCACTTGCGCACCCTCGTCCTCGACGCGCCGGGCACCGTCGCCGCCCTCGCAGGCAGGTCGGGTCTCCCGCTGACCGCCGTCGACGGTGGCGCCGGCCCCACCCCCGACGCGGCCGCGTACGTCCTGCTCACGCGCGGATCGACGACGCCGCCGAAACCGGTGTCGGTGAGTCACCGCGCAGTACTCTCCGCACTGGCGCGTCCCGCGCACGCCGTGACGACCGAGGATGTCTGGGCAATGGTCCCGGCCTTCACGGCCGGCGTCACCGTCCTGACTCCGTGGAGCGCATTCCTCCACGGAGGCCGGCTCGAGGTGGTCGACGACACCACCGCCTCGTCACCGGCCGCCCTCGCCGACCTGCTGTACCGGCGCGGCGTGACCATGCTCTCCCAGAGTCCGGCCGCGTACGAGTACCTTTCCCGCGCAGGGGAATCCGCGCCGGGGGCGGACGAACGTCGATCGGTCCTGCTCACCGGTGACCCCGTCGACGCCGCGGTCGTGGCTGCCCCCGGAGTCGTTGCCGTGTACGCGTCCGTCGAGACCGTATGGTTCGCCGTTGCCGGGGATCGTGCACCGGAATCCGGTGCCGACCGGATGGAGTACCGGCCCGGGCGGGGACGCAGATTCGCGGTTCTCGACGACCGCCTTCAGCCTGTCCCGCCCAACGTCGTCGGCGAGTTGTACGTCGGTGGCCCCGCACTGGCTCGTGGCTACCACGGCCGGGCCGCCGCGACGAGCACCCACTTCGTGGCGAGTCCCTTCGGCCCGCCCGGCGGACGCATGCTCCGCACCGGCGACGCCGCTCGCCTCACGCCGACCGGAAACCTGAACATTCTCTGGCGCCGCGACTTCCAGGCCGCACTGCGCGGCTACCGCATGCCGCTCGGCGACATCGATGCCGTCCTCACCGCGCATCCGCACGTTGCGAACGCAGTCACCGTCGACCACACCCCGCGCTCCGGAAAGCCCGCGCTCGTGTCGTATGTCGTGCCGGCCGACGGAGCCGCGCCGGCCATCTCCGACGTCCGCGTTCACGCCGCCATGATCCTGCCTCCGCCCTGGGTCCCGGGCACGGTCGTCGTCCTCGACCGGCTGCCCGTCACGGAGACCGGAAACGTCGACCTCGATGCCCTTCCCGTTCCCGAGGAACTGCGGCACTCGCCCGTCTACCGTGCCCCCGCCACTCCGGCCGAGGAGACGGTGTCGAGGGTGATCGGGCGAGTTCTCGGTGTCGGTGGCGTCGGTGTCGACGACAACTTCTTCGAACTGGGTGGCACGTCGCTCGACGCGGCGAAGGTGGTCGCCCGAATCGATTCGGCGTTCGGAACCCGGATCGGGATCCGCTCCCTGTTCGAGGCGCCCACGGTACGCGGACTGGCCGCCGTCCTCGACGCGAGCGATGTACACCCGGATCGACCTGCCCTGGGACCCCGGGTGCATACCGAACCTGCACCGGTGTCGTTCGCGCAGCAGCGGATGTGGTTCGTCAATCAGTTCGACGTGACGTCGGCCGTCTACAACGTTCCGATGGTGGTCCGGCTCACCGGACTCCTCGACGTCACCGCGCTGCGCGCTGCCCTTCTCGACGTTCTCGTCCGGCACGAACCGTTGCGAACCCTCTATCCCTTGACCGACACCGGACCGGTGCAGGTCGTCGTCCCCGCCGAGAGTGTTTCGGTCGATCTGGCGCCGTCCCCGGTGGCCGACGCAGCGCATGTCTCCGGCCTCGTCGAGGAGGCCGTCGCCGAGGGGTTCGACGTGACCGTCCGTCCGCCGGTTCGAGTCCGACTGTGGCAACTCGACGAAAGCCACCACGTCCTGGCTGTCGTCGTGCACCACATCGTCGCCGACGGGTCCTCGCTGGCTCCCCTGGCCCGCGACCTCTCCACCGCCTACACCGCGCGCCGCGCCGGCCGTGCACCCGCGTGGGACCCGTTGCCCGTGCAGTTCTCGGATTTCACGGTGTGGCAGCGGGAGATCCTCGGGTCCGTCACCAACCCGGCGTCCCGGGTGGCACGGCAACTCGACTTCTGGCGGACGGCGCTCGCGGATCTCCCCGAACGGTTGGAGTTGCCGCTGGATCGGCCGCGCCCCGCCACCGCATCGTACCGGGCCGCAGCGGTTCCGTTCGTTCTGCCCGCGACGACGCATCGCCGACTCGTCGACTTCGCCCGAGCCCACGACACGACGACATTCGTCGTCATCCACGCGGCCCTGGCCGTGTTGCTGTCCCGGCTCACCGCCACCACGGACGTCGTCGTCGGGTCGCCGACCGCCGGCCGCGGCGAACAGGAACTCGACCCCCTCGTCGGCATGTTCGTCGGCACACTCGTTCTGCGCACGACAATCGATCCCGCGGCCCCGTTCGGTGACGTCCTGGCGGCGGTGCGGGGAGCAGACCTGGCGGCGTTCGCGCACGCCGACATTCCGTTCGAAACCCTCGTGGACGAACTCCACCCACCGCGTTCGGCGGGGAGCCATCCGTTGTTCCAGGTGATGCTGACGTTCCAGAACATCGAGCCGCCACGCCTCGCACTGCCCGGCCTCGAGGTAGTTGTCGCGGACCTCGACCCCCGGGTGTCGCCGTTCGACCTGAATGTGGTGTTGCACGAACAACCGGCCGAGGACGATTCGGGGTCGGGGATGAGCGGGCAGATCGTCTATGCCACCGACCTGTTCGACGCCGACACGATCAGTGCATTCGCCGGCCGGCTCCTTCGGGTGATCACTGCGGGCCTGACCGACCCCGACGCCGTGGTCGGCGACATCGACATCCTCGACGACGCCGAGCGCGGGCTCGTCCTCGACCGCTGGAACGCCACGGCCCACGACCTTCCGGCGGCGACGATCGTGGACCTGTTCGAGGCACGGGTGGCGACGACACCCGACGCGCCTGCCGTCCGCTGTGAGGCTCGAACCCTCACCTACGCCGAACTCGATACCTGGTCGACCCGGCTGGCGCGCTCCTTCCTCGTCCGCGGGATCGGCGCCGAATCTGTCGTGGCCCTGGTGATCCCGCGCTCCTTCGAGATGCTCGCGGCGATGTATGCGGTGGTCAAGTCCGGTGCGGCGGTGCTCGCCCTCGATCCCGGCCACCCCGCCGACCGCATCGAATCGCTGATTCAATCCTCGTCGGCTGCTCTCGTCGTCACGACCGCCGACGCCGATCCACCCGTTCCGACCGGGGTTCCGGTGGCGCGGTTCGACGACATCGACCTCTCGGCCCGAGACACCGCACCGGTCACCGACGTGGACCGCGGCGCACCGCTGCGCCCCGACAACCTGGCCTACGTGGTCTACACGTCCGGCTCGACCGGCACGCCCAAAGGGGTGGCGGTATCCCACGCGGCGATCGCGAACCAGCTGGCCTGGTCGCAGGCACTGCTGCCACTGCGCGAGGGTGACCGGACGGTACAGAAGGCGCCGATCGCGTTCGACGTCGCCATCTGGGAGTGCTTCGCGGCTCTGTGCTCGGGAAGCGTCCTGGTTCTCCTGCCCCCGGAACGGCAGCTCGACCTCGACTACCTGTCCGGCCTCCTCGACGACATGCAGATCACGCTGGTGGAGTTCGTGCCCTCCCTGCTCGACGTGTTCGTCAACGATCACCGGCACGCCTTCCCCGGGTCGATGCGACGGGTCCTGACCGGGGGTGAGGCGATCACTGCACGGACGGCGAGCAGCGTGCTCGCGCAGGGCGTCCGTCTCGGCAACATGTACGGTCCCGCAGAGGCGGCCGTGACAGCGACGTACCAGGACATCGCGACCGACCACGCCGACACCACGGCGCCCATCGGGACGCCGGTGTGGAACACACAGGTCTACGTCGTCGACGATCGTCTGCACCCCGTCGTCCCCGGGGTGACCGGCGAAATGTACCTCGGCGGTGCCCAGTTGGCCCGGGGATATCTCGGCAGGCCCGCGCTCACCGCCGGCCGGTTCGTCGCGAATCCGTTCGGCGCCCCCGGCTCCCGCATGTACCGAACCGGAGACCTAGCCCGCTGGAACGCCGACGGGCGGCTGGAGTACCACGGCCGCACAGACTTCCAGGTACAGCTGCACGGCTACCGCGTCGAGCCAGGCGAGGTCGAGTCCGTCCTCCTACGTCACCCCGCGGTCGCGCAGGCCGTCGTCGTGCTGCGGGCCGATCGAAACGGCGCAGACCACCTCGTCGGATATGTCGTACCGGTCCCCGGCACCGAAGTGGCCGAGCAGGAACTGATCGACCACACAAGGTCCCTTCTCCCCTCGCACATGGTTCCGTCCGCAGTGATCCCCCTGTCCACGCTGCCGCTCACGTCCCACGGAAAGATCGACCGGAACGCGCTCCCGGCTCTCGACTTCACGACCCGCGCCGCGGAATTCCGCGCTGCCGGAACAGCTGTCGAGGACGCGCTGGTGTCGCTGGTCGGCGACGTGCTCGGCCTCGAGTCCGTAGGCGTCGACGACTCCTTCTTCGCACTCGGTGGCGACAGCATCATGGCCATCCAGTTGGTGGCTCGCGCGAAGACCGCCGGACTCGCACTCACTCCTCGGGATGTGTTCGAGCACAGGACGATCGCCCGGCTCGCGCGCGTGATCTCGACACGACCGGAGCCGAGGGCGGCCCTCCCCGAACTACCCGGCGGCGGGATCGGCTCCTTCCCGCTGCCACCGGCCGCGCGGTGGTTGCTCGAACGCGGCGGCAACCTCGACACGTACTGCCAAGCGGTTCTGCTCACCGCACCACCCGACCTGGACACCGACACCCTCACCGCCACCGTGCAGACGGTCCTCGACCACCACGACATGCTCCGAGCCCGCCTCCGGCGCGGCACAACGGACGAAGACACGGCGTTGGAGGTCCTGGCCGCCGACCAGGCTCCACGGGTCGAGTCGCTGATCCGCCGGGTCGCACTCGATGATGCGGCCGACCTGAGGGGCCGGGCCGAGGTCGAGTCCCGTGCTGCCGCAGCACGTTTGGATCCCGAGAACGGGATCATGCTCCAACTCGTCTGGCTCGACCCCCGCACCCAACCCGGACACCTCCTCATCACCATCCACCACCTCGCCACCGACGGCATCTCCTGGCGCATCCTCATCCCCGACCTCGCCACCGCCCACCACGCCCACACCACCGGCACCACCCCCACACTCCCACCCGTCACCACCACCGCACGCCGCTACGCCCACGCCCTCACCGACACCACCCCACACCGCGAACACGAACTCCCCCACTGGCGCAACATCCTCACCACCCCCGACCCCCCACTCGGCACCAGACCCCTCGACCCCACCCACGACACCGAAAACACCACCACACACACCACCATCGAACTCCCACCCCACACCACCCACACCCTCCTCACCACCCTCCCCACCACCTACCACTGCGGCATCGACGACGCCCTCCTCACCGCCCTCGCCCTCGCCATCACCACCTGGCGCCACCGCCACCACACCCCCACCCACACACTGCTCGTCAACATCGAAGGCCACGGCCGCACCGACCCCCTCATCCCCGGCGCCGACCTCACCCGAACAATCGGCTGGTTCACCACCATCCACCCAACCCTCCTCGACCTCACCGACATCGACCTCGACAACGCACTCACCGGCGGACCCGCCACCGGACACGCCCTCACCACCATCAAAGAACAACTCCACAACACCCCCGACCACGGCACCGGATACGGCCCCCTCCGCTACCTCAACCCCCACACCGCAACCCAACTCCGCAACCTCCCCCAACCCCAAACCACCCTCAACTACCTCGGCCGCTTCGACTACCCGCCGTCAGGTGCGGACGCGGGCTGGACGCCCGTGACGGATGTGGATCTCGGCCGACACCCCGACTCGGACCTTGCGGCTGCCGCGGTCCTGACGATCGATGCCGCGACGGTCGTCACGGAGGGCACTGCACGGCTGACGGCGACGTGGTCCTACGCCTCCGGTGTGCTCGCCGCGACCGATGTCGACGACCTCACCGAGCTGTGGACCGAGGCCCTCACCGCCCTCGCCGACCACATCAGCCGACCCGGCGCCGGCCGGCTCACCCCCAGCGACCTCGACCTCGTCCACCTCGACCGAACCACCCTCGACGCACTCCACCACCACTACCCCACCCTCACCGACGTCTGGCCCCTCACCCCCTTGCAGGCCGGTCTGCTGTTCCACGCCGAACTCGGCGGGCCCGCCGCCGACGCCTACGTCGTGCAATTCGTCCTCGACATCAGCGGACCCCTCGACCACGACCGCCTGCGCGACGCCGTGGCAGCCCTGCTCGGCCGTCACCCGAACCTGGGCGCGGCCTTCACCCACACGCCGGACGGCACACCGGTACAGGTCGTGACAACCACTGCTCTCGCCTGGGCGTACCACGACGTCACCACCGCACACCGTCCCGCCGCAGAGCTCGACGACATCCTCACCGCGGACCGCGCCGCGCCGTTCGACCCGGCCGAGCCTCCTCTCCTGCGATTCACCCTTGTCACGACCGGTCCCGACGACCACCACCTGGTGCTCACCAACCACCATCTGGTACTCGACGGCTGGTCCACCCCGCTACTGCTGCACGAACTCCTCCAGCTCTACGAGCACCACGCCGATCCCGATGCGCTTGCGCCGGTGCGGCCGTACCGTGATTTCCTCGAATGGCTGGGCACGCGCGATGTCTCGGCGTCCGTCGCCGCGTGGGATCGTGCGCTCGAGGGTGTCGAGGACGCGACGCGGCTCGCACCGGGTCTCGATCCTCACCGGGACGCGGGTCCCTGCGCGGAGCGCGTGGTGACACTGACGACCGCCCAGACGGATGCGTTGCGGACCGTGGCCCGCACCCACGACCTCACCCTCCACACCATCCTCGACACCGCCTGGGCCCTCGTCCTCGCCACCCACACCGGCACCACCGACATCACCTTCGGCACCACCGTCTCCGGACGCCCACCCCACATCCCCGGCATCGAAACCATGATCGGACTCTTCATCAACACCATCCCCGTCCGCATCACCCTCCACCCCACCGACACCCTCACCACCCTCCTCCACCACACCCACACCACCCACACACAACTCCTCGACCACCACCACCTCCCCCTCACCCACATCCCCAACCCCCACGCCACCACCTTCGACACCATCACCGTCCACGAGAACTACCCCCACCACACCACCACCCCACCCACCGACCTCACCATCACCACCACCTCCGCCACCGACGCCACCCACTACCCCCTCGCACTCGCCGCCACCACCACCGACACCACACTCCACCTGCGGTGCATCTACCAGCTGTCGGCATTCGATGCCGATAGCGTCGACGCGATCCTCGGGCAACTGGCACGTGTGCTCGTCGCCATGGGATCCGACGCGTCCCTGCCGATCGCCCGCCTGAACCTGCTGGACGCCGCGGAGCACCGAGCGGTGGTGCCGGCCCGGGGCGAGGCAGCCGACGAGCCGCGGACTCTGGGCGCGATCCTCGCGGACGCCGCTGAGCGCTCGCCCGACGCCATCGCCGTAGACGACGGGGCCCGCCGGCTGACGTACGCCGAGCTGCAGGCCCGCGCATTGATCCTTGCCGACCGCCTCGTCGAGACGGGCGTCGGTCCGGAAAGTGTGGTCGCCATCGCGATACCGCGGTCCCTCGAATCAGTCCTCGCCGTCTGGGCCGTCGCCGGAACCGGCGCCGCGTTCCTGCCCGTCGACCCGACGTATCCACAGATCCGCATCCAGCACATGCTCACCGATTCCGGAGTCCTCGTCGGCCTCACCACGAGCAGTCGTCGCGACGCGCTGCCGGACACCGTCACGTGGATCGACATCGAGGGCACGGATGCCGGCCGGACACCGCACACCGGTGACACGGGGGCTCGTCAGGCGCCCACGATCCGCCCCGACAATGCGGCGTACCTGATCTATACGTCCGGGTCCACCGGGGTTCCGAAAGGCGTGGTGGTCGGTCACCGTGGATTGAACTCTCTCGCAACCACGTTGCGCGGACGTACCGGGGTGACCGCAGCGTCCCGGGTGGCGCATTTCGCGTCTCCCAGCTTCGACGCGTCGGTACTCGAGTATCTGCTCACGTGGTCTGCGGGAGCCACGGCGGTGATCGTGCCCACCACGATCTACGGCGGGGATGAACTGCGTCGGCATCTCGCCGACAGCCGGGTGACCCATGCTTTCCTGACCCCCACGACTCTCGCCACCCTGGACCCCGGGGGCCTCGACGACCTCGAGTGCGTCGTGACCGGCGGGGAGAAGTGCACCCCCGACGTGATCCGCCGGTGGTCTCCGCACCGTCGACTCATCAACGCGTACGGACCGACGGAAAGTACCGTGGCGGCAGATATCTCGGACGATCCGGCCACCGACGGTGCGAATGTGATCGGCGGCCCGATCCACGGCGTCACCGAGGTCGTGCTCGACGCCCGGATGCAACCGGTCCCGATCCGGGCCCGGGGGGAGTTGTACATCGCGGGCGATGCGATCGCCCGCGGCTACCACGGCAAGCCCGCACTCACCGCCACCCGATTCGTGGCCGATCCGTTCGGCCCACCGGGCGGTCGCATGTATCGCAGCGGTGATGTCGTCCGCTGGAACACCGGGAGCGAGCGGTGTGCCGTCCTCGAATACCTGGGTCGCAGTGACTCGCAGGTGAAAGTGCGTGGGTACCGGATCGAACCCGGCGAGATCGACGCCGCGCTGTCCGGTCATCCGGCGGTCACGTTCAGCGTGACGCTCCCCTCGACGGGCGGCCCGGACACGAGCGGACAGGACGCGACACTGGTCTCCTACGTGACGACCACCGGCGCGACCGGACCCCGCGAACTCCGCGACTACCTGACGAGTCGGCTTCCCGCACAGCTCGTTCCGTCCGCGGTCGTCGAGATCGACGACATTCCGCGGACGCCGTCGGGAAAGCTCGACCGCGACGCGCTCCGCACCCTCCGATCCACCCCGCTTCCCGCGCAGCTTTCGGCGGCCACCCCACTCGAACAGACCGTCGCGGAAATCCTCGCCGCGTCACTCGACCTGTCGAGTCTGGGGGTGGACGACGACTTCTTCGCAGCAGGTGGAGACTCACTGACGGCGACCCGGGCAGTCGCCCGCGTGAACGCGACCCTGCACACGGACCTCGCCGTGCGCAGTCTGTTCGATGCCCCCACCCCGCGTGCTCTGGCGCGACTGCTCCTGGACGACACCGAATCGGAGCCGCGCCCCTCGCTGACCGCCGCCGCGAGGGAGCCGGAGTTCGCACCGTTGTCGCCCGCCCAGCAACGCATCTGGTTCCTCAACCAATACGACACCACCACCCCCACCTACAACATCCCCCTCACCCTCCACCTCACCGGACACCTCGACACCACTGCCCTCCACCACGCCCTCACCGACCTCATCCACCGCCACCAACCCCTCCACACCACCTACCCCCTCCACCACGGACACCCCACCCAACACATCCACCCCCACCCCACCACACCACCACTCACACCCACCCCCACCACCGAAACCCAACTCCCCCACCACATCAACGCAGACACCACCCACCCCTTCGACCTCACCACCGACACCCCCCTCCACACCCACCTCTACCAACTCGACACCACCCACCACACCCTCACCCTCGTCCTCCACCACATCGCCGCCGACGGCCACTCCCTCACCCCACTCACCCACGACCTCACCACCGCCTACACCGCCTACACCGCCCACCACCAACCACCCCACCCCACACCCCCACCCCTCACCTACACCGACTACACCCACTGGCAACACCAACTCCTCGGCACACCCGACCACCCCACCCCCACCACCCAAACCCAAACCACCTACTGGACCACCACACTCACCAACCTCCCCGACACCCTCCCCCTCCCCACCGACCGACCCCGACCCACCCACCGCACCCACCACGGGGACCGGGTCGCGTTCCGCATCGGACGGGACCTGCACCGGTCACTATCGACGCTCGCGCGGCAGAACAACTCGACGCTCTTCATGGCGATCCACGCGCTATTCGCTGTCCTCCTCGCCCGCCTCAGCGGCAGTTCCGACATCGTGATCGGCACCCCCGTCGCCGGCCGCCCCGATCCCCGGCTGGACCAACTCGTCGGCATGTTCGTCAACACACTCGTCCTGCGCACACCTGTCGACGGCTCCCGGTCGTTCACCGAGGTACTCGACCGCACCAGGGACGTCGACCTCGGTGCCTTCCTCCACGCCGACCTGCCTTTCGAGCGCGTCGTCGAGGCCGTGGACCCGCCGCGGTCGACCTCCCGCTCACCGCTGTTCCAGGTGTCCCTCGAATTCGAGAGCGTCCTACGACCCGAGATCACGCTGCCGGACCTGACCGTCACGGTCGCGGAGTACACGCCGCCCGTCGCCAAGGTCGATCTCGAACTGGTGGTCGCCGAGACGTTCGACGAGTCCGGTGCCCCGGACGGGATCGCCGCCGGATTCACCTACGCCACCGACATCTTCGACGCCGCGACCGTGCAGGGCTTCGCCGATCGTCTGACCCGTCTCGTCGCGGCGGTCGTCTCCGACCCCGACGACCCGGTCGGGGATCTGACGCTCGGCGACGAGGACGAGGACGCATCGGTCTCCGGACCGCCCGGCCTCCCGGCGCGGGTGTGGCCCGACCTGCTGGCCGGGGCGGCGGAGCGGCACTCCGACCGGGTGGCCGTGTGCGACGCCGGTCGCACGCTCACCTATCGCCAACTCGACGCCGACTCCGCGCAGTTCGCCCGGCTGCTCATCGCTCGGGGTGCCGCACCGGAAAGGTTCGTCGCCCTCGCATTGCCGCGATCCCTCGCGTGGGTCCGCGCCGTGTGGGCGGTCGCCCGCTCGGGTTCGGCGTCGGTACCCGTCGACCCGACGTATCCGCCCACCCGGATCACCCACATGCTCGACGACTGCGGAGCGGTACTCGGCGTCACCGTCGCCCGGTACCGCACACAGTTGCCGGACACGGTCGAGTGGCTGGTGCTCGACGATCCCGACCTCGAGACGCAGATGCGGCACCTTCCTGCCACCCCGGTGACCGACGTCGACCGCGCGGGTCCGCTGCACCCGGACAACCCCGCCTATCTGATCTACACGTCCGGATCGACCGGCACTCCGAAGGGGGTTGTGGTGTCGCATCGGGGTCTTTCGAACCTGTTCGAGCAAGAACGTCACCACCTGCAGGTCACCCCCGATGCGAGGGTCTCGCATCTCGCGTCCCCCAGTTTCGACGCGGCGCTGTTCGAGTTGACGATGGCGTTCTGCGCGGGGGCGCGGGTGGTGCTCGTCCCCCCGCTGACGTATGGCGGTGCGGCGCTGGCGGATATCCTGGCCGGCGAGCGGATCACCCACGCGTTCATCACCCCGACCGCGCTGGCATCGCTCGATCCGACGGGGCTCGACTCGCTGCAGGTCCTCACCGTCGCCGGTGAACCATGCCCGGCGGACCTGGTCCGGCGATGGGCGTCCGCCCGGCGCATGCTCGATGCGTACGGTCCCACCGAGACGACGATCTGGTCGCATGTCAGTGAACCGCTGGCACCGGCGGAACCTGTCACCATCGGGCGCCCCGTCCGCGGGTTCACCGCCGCCGTCCTCGACGCCCGGCTGCATCCCGTTCCCCCGGGCACCCCGGGTGAGCTGTACCTGGCAGGGCCCGGCCTGGCCCGCGGCTACCACGCCCGCCCGGCCACGACGGCGACCCATTTCGTCGCCTGCCCGTTCGCCGCCCCCGGGTCGCGAATGTACCGCACCGGTGACCTGGTACGCACCCGGCCTGACCTCACGCTCGAACACCTCGGGCGCACCGACTTCCAGATCAAGGTGCGCGGATTCCGGGTCGAGCCGGGCGAGGTCGATTCGATCCTCGCGGCGCGCGCGGACATCGGTTTCGCGGCCACCGCCGGGCGAACCGGACCAGACGGGGAAACGATACTCGTCACCTACGCCCGCGGTGCGACCGGCGCGGACGTCGACGCGAGTGCGGTGCGCACGGCGTTGTCCGCGCAGCTTCCGCCGTACCTGGTTCCCGCCGCGGTCGTCGTACTCGACGAGGTGCCGCTCACCCCGGCCGGCAAGCTCGACCGCTCGGCCCTCCCCGAACCCGAGTTCGGCTCCCGGCCCGAACGATTCCGGGCCCCGTCCACGGCAGTGGAGCGAGCCGTCGTCGAGGCTTTCGCGGAAGTCGTCGACACCGGCGAGGACCGCGCGATCGGAGTGGACGACGACTTCTTCACGCTCGGCGGCACGTCACTGTCCGCGGTCCGCGTCGCCGCGGACCTGCAGCGGCGACTCGGCCGGCCGGTGCCGCTTCCCGCCCTCTTCCTCGACCCCACTCCCGCAGGTCTGGCGGCCCGCCTCACGACCGAAGCGCTGCCTGCGTCGGTCGAGGACGCGCTCCGGGTTGTCGTGCCGCTGCGCCGTGGTGGTCGGCTCGCACCACTGTTCTGTGTCCATGCCGGAATGGGCCTGGCCTGGGCGTACACCGGCATGGTCCGCCATCTCTCACCGGACCGGCCCGTGTGGGGACTGCAACTGCCCTCCCTGGGCGGCGGTCCCGAGTACGACTCCATCGAGGAACTGGCACACCGATACCTCGACGAGGTCCGTACCGTCCAGCCGGCGGGACCGTATCATCTGCTCGGCTGGTCGCTCGGCGGGCTGATCGCGCATGCCATGGCCACCGAGCTGCAGGACCGGGGTGAGGAGGTCGGGTCCCTCGTGCTCCTGGACAGTTACCCTGGCGGCGCGACAGCCGATCCCGAAGCCTTGGACGCCGGCGACCTTCTGCGTGGTCTGGGAGTCGACGGCAGCCCCGACGAGGACGCCCGGTCTCTCACGTACGCGGACGTCGGCCGCCGTCTCGGCGAGTCCTACGGTCCCGCCGCGGCTCTGACGGCAGACCAGCTGCGGCGAATCGCCGAGGGATATGCCCGGTCGACCCGGCTGTCGACGAGATTCGCCCCGAGAGTCTTCCGCGGTGACGCGCTCCTGCTCACCGCAGCGGACAGTTCCCGCGCCGTCGGTGCGCCGTCCGTCAACGCCGGATTGGGCCACTCGATCACCGGCACCGTGCAGGACGAACGCGTCGATTGCGCACACAACGACATGATGCAACCGGGTCCGGCACGGGCGATCGGCGTACTCGTCGAAACCTACGTATCCGGTCGGGGCGGATAGAGCCGCGCGAGAGTGCCGCAGATTCCGCGAATGCTCGGATGCCGGTACAGCTCCCGCATTGGGACAGCCGGAAGGCCGAGCCGCCGCATCATGCCGTCGGCCTTGATCGCGCACAGCGAGTTACCTCCGAGCTCGAAGAGGTTGTCGTCCAGCGACACCGGGACCCCCAGCACCGACTCCCAGATGTCGGTGAGCGTCTGCGCCGTTCCCACCTCGGCGAGCGGGCCGTCCTGCGGTTCGACGGCAGTGTGCGACACGGACCGCGGGACCGGCGCGGGAAGCCTTGTCACGTCGAGTTTTCCGTTGAGGGTGAGCGGCAACGCGTCGACCACCGTGATCGTGCGGGGCACCATATGCTCGGGTAGGAATCGGGCGACGCGTTCCCGTATCGCCGCGACCGTCTCCGTCTCGGTCTCCGTCGCCGGCCCGGCCGCAACGACGTAGGCGTCGATCGCGATTCCGGCCGGGTCCTCCGGCCTCCCCGACGGCACCACGGCCGCTGCCGCGACGACGGGGTCGTCGAGTAGCACGGACCGCACCTCGCCGAGTTCTACACGGAATCCGCGAATCTGGACCTGGAAGTCCAGTCGACCGAGATGCTCGAGACGGCCGTCGTCACGGATCCTTCCGCGATCGCCCGTGCGATACCACCGGGCCCCGCCGGGTGCCGCGACGAAGCGGCCGGCCGTCAATCCGGGACGGTCGAGGTACCCCAGCGCGACACCGGCTCCGCCGACGTAGATCTCGCCGGCCACTCCGGGCGGCAGCGGATGACCGTTCTCGTCCGCGACCACCACCTCCCAGCCGGGTAGTGGAAGCCCCACCGTTGGTGTTCCGGTCAGGCCGTCGCGCCGTGTCACGGTGTGCGCGGTGACGTGCACGGTGGTTTCCGTCGTCCCGAACATGTTCACCAGCCGGCATCGCGATTCCGGATACCGATCGAGCCACGGCAGTACCACACGAGGATCGAGGGTCTCGCCGCCGAAGACGACCAGGCGGAGCGCGGACAGCGGCTCGAGATCCCGGTCGGCCGCGGCCAGGTGCACGAACGCCGACGGCGTCTGACTGAGGACCGTGACGTGTTCGTCGGCGAGCACCGTGTGGAACTCCACCGGGGACCGCGAGATCCAGTACGGCACGATCACGAGGCGGCCACCGGACGACAACGCGCCCCAGATCTCCCACACCGAGAAGTCGAAGGCGGGCGAATGGAACATCGACCAGGTGTCGCCGGGTGTCGGCGCGAATTCGGTTGCGGTGGACGCCATCAGTGCCGGAAGGGCGCGATGCGGAATCACCACGCCTTTCGGCCGGCCGGTCGACCCGGACGTGTAGACCACGTAGGCCGGGGCGCCGTCGCCGCCTACGGCCCAATCCACGTCACCCGGCACCGATGCCGACACCGACAGCTCCGCCGGCGTCACCACCGGTACGCCGTCCCACCCGCCTCCAATCTCGAGTTCGGTGACGACCAATCGGACATCGGCGTCACGCGCCGTGTACACGAGACGATCCGGAGGATGCCGCACATCCATCGGAACGAACGCCGCACCGCCGCGCAACACCGCAAGCATCATCACGACGAGATCGACCGACCGATCCAGGCAGATTCCGACCCGGTCTCCCGGCCCGACTCCGCGATCGTGAAGACCCCGTGCCGCCCAGATCGACTGTTCGTCGAGTGCACCGTAGGTCAGTGTGCGCCGGCCGTGGGTCACCGCGACCGCATCGGGACGCTCGTGCGCGTGCCGGGCGACGAGGTGCTCGATCCGCCCACCGGAGACAGGCGCTCGCACACCGGCACCCAGCGGCGCCACCGCCTCGCCGAACACACCACGTCGTCGGGGGGACGGGTCGCAAAGTCCGTTCACCACACGGACGACCCACTGCCCGAACCGCCTGGCGGTATCGGCGTCCACAGATGCGGGGTCGGCGTAGACCTCCAGGGTGGTGTGCCCGCCGGTCTCGACTATCGGCACGAGTGTCAGCGGGAACGGCGCCGACTGGCAGGGGAGGTACGTATGTCCGGGGTCACGCAGAACCGTCTCCAGCACACCGGTAGTCGCATTGCTCATCTCGTCGATCTCCGCGGAATACCGGGGCACTTCCTGTCGCCGTGCGCTTTCCACCTCGTCGATCAGCTCGGCGGGTGAACGGTTCCCGGAGGTGTCGAACGTCAGGTCGACCCAGTTCTCGAACCCGCCGAGCACTCGGGGTGGCCGCGTCCGGTCGCCCCGCCACACCGGGATCGTCACCGAGCGGAGGCCGTGGCATCTGCCGGTGACGACCGCGGCGGCGGCGGCCACCGTCGCTGTCACGTCCTCGCGGGCCCGGCTCAGCGGGTGAGTGGAATGCAATACTGCCGCCCTCCATCCACGCAGTGTCCGACCGTGCCGATGACGGCGAACGGGATTCGCGATCACCGTGTCGGCGCCGATCGCACCAACGAGCACGTCGCACAGGAGCGTGAGCGAGGCCGTGTCGAGATCACGCCGGTCGGCGACCACGACCAGATCGGCTACCTGGTCGGTGTACCGCACCAGGACTGCACGCACCACCGGACCGTCGACCGCGACGGGCCGCCGGCACTCGGCGACGAGCCGGCGCCGTGCCTCCTCCGAAGCCGAGACGGCGGGCACGTCCTCCACCCATAAACGAGTCGGCCGGGTCGCGGGCTCCCACCAGCGACGGGACGCCGTGTCCCACCGCGCCGCGAGAGTCTCCGACCGCACCCCGCTGGGCAGGCGCACCGTCATCGCATGGCCGAACGACGTGCGCACCGGCCCGGACCTCCCCCAACGGGATTGGTGCATAGAGCAATCCTAGTCGAGAAACGCGCGGCGACCGGAGCTTGTGCCTCCACCGCGAACGCGCGCGAGTCACCCTCAGCGTGCCGTGAAACCGCCGTCCACCGTCACCACGGCACCCGTGACTCCACGCGCATCGTCGGACGCGAGCCACCGCGCCGCTGCCGCGACCTCACCGGGTTCGACGAGCTTGTTGGTCGGCTGGGCCTGCACGAAGACCGACTCGTGCTCGTCGACGCCGACTCCCAGGGAGCGCGCGATCTCTGCGAGCATCCGCCCTTCGTACTCACTGCTGTCCCGCACCGATCCCGGGCACAGTGCATTCACCCGGACCCCGTTCGGCGCGTAGTCGAGGGCGACGGCCTTGGTGAGTCCGACGAGGCCGTGTTTGGCCGCGACGTACCCGGCGAAGTGGCGATACCCGACGAGCCCGGCCGTCGAGGCGACATTGACGATGCTTCCGCTTCGCTGGGTCACCATGATCCGGCCGACCGTCGCGATCGTCCGCCACGCCCCGGAGAGGTCGACGTCGAGCATCAGACGCCACTCCGATTCGGCGATGTCGTGCGCCACCTTCCCGGACGGTGCGGCGATGCCCGCATTGTTGAGCAGCACGTCGAGACGACCGAATCGTTCGTGGGCCACCTGCACCGCGGCCCTGATCTCCGTGAGCTCACGGACATCCACCGCCTGGGTCACCACCGTCGCACCGTGCTCGCGGCACAACTCGGCGGTGTAGTCGAGCTGACTCTGCGAACCGAGTGGGTACGGCACCCCGGGCAAGTTCCGGGTGATGTCGACGAGCATGAGATCAGCCCCGGCCGCTGCGAACTCGACGGCGCACGCACGGCCGATCCCCCGCGCCGCGCCGGTCACGAAGGCCGTCTTCCCGGCGAGGTCGGCGCTCACCGAGCGCCCTCGCCGAGTTGCGCGGCAAGCAGTCGTACCAGCGCGTGCGGGTGCTCGGCAAGATACATGTGCCCGCCGTCCACCTCGAGCACCGAAGTCCCGGCGGCCGTCGCCGTCGCCCACTCCGCCACCTGAGCGACACCGACGAGGTGATCGCTACGCCCGCGCAGAGCCGTGATCGGGACGTCCAGCGGCGGATGCGGTGGCGGCCGATAGTTTTCGTGCATCTCGACGTCGGCGCGGACGACGGGCAACAGCAGCTCCCGCAGTTCCGGGTTCGCCAGCGCGGGATGGGAGTACCCGGCCAGATCACCAACCTGGGCGAGGAACTCCGCATCCGCCAACGACGACGCCCGGATTTCCCGCACGGTCGCCGGTCCGGGCGATCCACTCACGAACAGGCGGGTCAACGCGACGCCCCCGTCGGCGGTCAGGCGGTGCGCCAGCTCGTAGGCCAGGACCGCACCCAAGCTGTGCCCGAACACAGCCACCCCGGCAGACTCCCGGACGACCGGCAGCACGCGCGGCGCGATGTCGTCGACGGCGGCATCGACCGTCGTGAGCAGGTCCTCACCGAAGCGTTCCTCACGGCCGGGGAGCTGCACCGGGAGGATGTCCAGCCCCCGTGGCGCATAACCCTGCCAATCGCGGAAGAAGGAGGCGCCCGCGCCCGCGTACGGCAGGCACACCAGTGTCGCAGGTACCATTGTCGCCTCCTTCCACGACGCCGAGGAAGACCGGTTACCTTCGACCCTAGGCCGCGGCTCCCTCCCGGTGTGGGGATTCGTGTGCACCCCCCCGGTGCTGCGTCGCGACTGTGGGACAATCCGAATTTCGGTAAATTATCTCTGGCGCACGAGTTCAGATGACGTTCGGCCCCAATGCCGCACTCCCCCATCATTTCGGAGCAGAGCGTTGCCCGTCGTCATGTGCGCAGCGAAGCACCTGGAGAACTGGTCGGACACTCTCCCGATCCAGCCCGGTCGGCAAATTGAATCAAACTGATTTGATACATCTGGTGTTACCCTCGTGAGGTGGTGCTGTTGCGTCAACCCGTCCCGTCATTCGTGCAGCTGGCCGCTCATCCGCTGCGGTGGCAGCTGTTGGCGGTGCTGTCCGGCAGCGACTACCGGGTCCGCGAGATGGTCACGCTGGTGGGTGAGTCGCAGAACCTGATCTCCTACCACCTGCGCCTGCTGCGCGACGGTGGGCTGGTGACGGCCACACGCAGCACCTTTGACGGCCGCGACAGCTATTACCACCTGGATCTGGATCGCTGCACCGAGATGCTGGCCGGTACCGGCACCGCACTACACCCGACACTCGGCCGGACCTCCACACCCCCGCCGTTCGACCCGAAGACACCCCTCGCCGTGCTGTTCGTGTGCAGCGGCAACAGTGCCCGCTCCGCGATCGCGGAAGCTCTGATGCGCGAGCACACCAGCGGCCGAGTCGACGCAATCAGCGCCGGCACCTGCCCCAAACCGGGCATGCATCCCAATACGGTTCGGGTGCTGCGAGAAGAGTTCGGGATCGACATCTCCGACCAGCATCCCCGCCACCTCGACACACTCGCCGACCGCCGGTTCCAAGCGGTAGTCACCCTGTGCGACAAGGCCCGCGAAGTCTGCCCGGAGTTCGGCGACGACACGCACTGGATCCACTGGAGCATCCCCGACCCGACCCAATGCGGCGCCGGCGAGGACACCTACCCGACCTTCCAGGCCACCGCAGCCGAGATCGACACCCGCATCCGGTACCTGCTTCCGACCCTCACCACCGAACCGTGAAAAGGAGTGCCCGATGACCCCACCCGACGAATACGCCAGCGTCCGCTACCTCGTCGACGACGTGCCCGCAGCCATCGACTTCTACACCAGCCACCTCGGCTTCACCCTGCACACCAACCCCGCCCCCGCCTTCGCCGACGTGATCCGCGGCCCCTTGCGACTACTGCTGTCCGGCCCAGCCAGTTCGGGTGCGCGCGCCACCCCCACCGACGTGACCGGGCCGGGCGGCAACCGTATCCACCTCGTCGTCAGCGACCTCGACGCCGAGATCACCCGACTGCGCGCTGCCGGTGTCGCCTTCCGTAGTGATGTGTTCAGCGGGCCGGGTGGTCGCCAGATCCTGCTCGCCGACCCCGCCGGCAATCTGATCGAACTGTTCCAGCCCACCGCCCATCGGTAGGCCTCCACACCATCGTCAACCGAATCGTCACGCACAACCGCTTCCAGAGGACAGCGCGTCACACGACCTGACATCCTTGCCCGACTCGGCGTCGATGCCTCTGCGGCGGGTCACCACGGCCGAGATCAGGCCGGATGCGACCACAACCTGCCCCAACATCAACGACGCCGGCAGTATCAACAACTCCCACCCCGTCGAACCATAGGCCTCGGTCCCGAGCGGCACGGTGCACAGAGTGCCGGCGGATCTACGAAAGGCGTTGGCCGACGACGGCCCGGCGCTGGCCGCGTGGAATGACATCACACCACTGGCACGCAATGAGTGGATCTGCTGGGTCGAGGATGCCAAGCTCGATGAAGCCAGAGCGCGTCGCATCAGAAGGACGCACACCGAACTGGCTGAAGGCAAGCGGCGCCCGTGCTGCTGGCCTGGATGCAGCCACCGGGAAAAGACCGGTAGGTAGAACCGTGATCGACCGTTTCCCGTGGTCGATCCCGTTGATCTGTCGCGGTGGAACGCCGATGCGTGTGGCGAGGCGGCTCTGTGTGACGCCGAGTGGCAATCTCCAGAACCACTATCGACTCGCCATCGCCGACATCACCCCGCTGACAGCATGACAAACGCTCGCACTGAATCCACGGCTCGCCGAAGTGGGAATGCCCTGCCCTCGGCGGTGTCTGCGGTTTGGCTGACAGGGCGAGCCGGGTCGGATACAACTGAGAGGGCATCGACAGTGACGCGGGCAGATCACCCTCGCGATGGGACCGGCAGACACCACATGCCCGGTGGCCGATGCGTTCAGCGAAGGAGCAAACGTTCGTGCTCGAGAACGAAATCCACCCAGTGGTCCGCATCCCGTCCCCGCCCGCCGATCCGCCGCCGATCCGACAAGCGACTCGCCCGGACCGGTCACCGACCGTTGCGACTGGCCAGTGCGGGGCCGTGCGGCGACCCCTGGCCGACGCCGATCCGGATCGACAACCAGTGGACACGGACCCGAGCACATCCTCGTCGATACCCGACGATCCGATCATCTGGCCCGACCCCAGCCCGCTCGCCGACTGGTGGGACCAGGTACTCGGCCGGCCCTCGACCACCTGAGAGCCCGCGGACCTACTCGAAGGTGTGGAATCCCGGCCGCCAAGTGTCGTCGTCTCTGCGGAAAGCACGGTCATCGCGGGTGCGGTGTGCTCTGCTGAGACCACACGGAAGCGGGGAGGTGCGGTGTGCGAGCTGGGGTCGGTGGACTGGTGCCGATGGGCCCGACCGAGGCGATGTTCGTGCTCTTCGAATCCCCATCGCACCCGATGCACGTGGCTACCCTGACCCTGTTCGATCCCCCACGCGGCACCGCACCCGGTGCCCACGCCGCCGAGATGGTCGAGCGCTTGCGCGCCCACGCCGAGGTGGCGGAATTGTTCCGCAAACGTCCCTCCCGTCCGCTGCACGGGTATCCGTGGTGGCGGCTCGAGAAGCACATCGATCTCGGATATCACGTGCGGCACACTGCCGTTCCCGGTGAGGGCACGATGGCCGAGCTGCTGTCGCTCGTCTCGCAGATGCATTCGATGCCGCTCGATCCCCAACACCCGATGTGGGAGATGCACGTCATCGAGGGCCTGACAGACGGGCGCACCGCGGTGTATACGAAGTTCCACCTGTCGCTGACCGACGGAGCCTCCGGGATGCGGCTGCTGCACCGCGCACTCACAGTCGAACCGGACCTCCAGAACTGCCCGGCGCCGTGGAGCCCGTCGGTCGCGGCCCCCACTCGCCATCCCTCCCGCGACCCCCGCGGGGTGCTGCGGTCCGGCCTGGTCACCACGCGGGAGCTGACGGCAACCGTCCCCACTCTGATCTGCGCCGGCTACCACGGCCTGACCGAAGAACACCTGACGTTGCCACTGCAGTCCCCGCCGACGATCTTCAACGCCCCGACCGGCCGCGCCCGCAAGGTCGCCGCCCGATCCTGGCCTCTGAACCAACTGCGCCGCCTCGCCGCCTGCACCGGTGCCCCATTGGATGTGGTCGTGTTGACGATGTGCGCGGGAGCCCTCCGCGCATATCTGCTCGAGCAGTACGCCCTCCCCGAGGCGCCGTTGACCGCGATGCTCCCCGTCCCGCTCGACCTCGGTGAGTCGCCCAGCATCGGGCCTGGCGGCAACCGAGGGATCGGCGCAATGGTGGTGTCCCTGGCCACCGACGAAGACGACCCACTCACCCGCCTGGCGCGGATCGCCGACTCCGTGGCCCATACCAGTGGCATTGTCGCCGCCCTGAGCCGAACCCAATTCCAACTGGTCAGTGCCCTGATGTTGAGTCCGATCATGCTCGACCCGGTCCGCCGGGTCCTCGACGACATCCCGCCGCCGTTCAACGTGATGATCTCCTACACCCCGGGACCGACCCGCCCGCGGTACTGGAACGGTGCCCATCTCGACGCCGTCTACCCGATCCCGACCCTCGCGCGCGGCCAGGCGTTGAGCATCACCCTCACCAGCCGGTCCGGGCAACTGCACGTCACGGTCGTCGGCGACCGCACCGCGGTCCCTCACCTGCATCGGATCATCGGTCACCTCGACACCGCCCTGACCGACCTCGACATCGCGGCCCGCACCGCCTCCCCCTGACACCAGGATCGTTCGCGGGGGCACGAATTCGTTTCAGGCTCAATCGCGACCTCATGTCAGGGGTCGGAACCGCACAGCTGCGGCGGATCCTCGCCGCCGACATCGGCCACCCCATTGCCTCCGACGGACAGGGGGAGCAGTGTGAAACACGGGGAAATGACCGGCGACGCCGCGTCGGCGCCGCCCAGACGAGAAGGGTGCCGATCGTGTTCGCACGCTCAACCACAATTCAAGCGCATCCGTCGTACATCGACGCCGGGATCAAGCACGTACGTGACACCGTGATGCCGGCGCTGGCGGACACCGAGGGCTGCCTCGGAATGTCCCTGCTGGTCGATCGCGACTCGGGCCGGTGCATCGCGACCAGTTCGTGGCGGGACGAGGAATCGCTACGCGCCAGCGAGGGACCGGTGCTGAAACTGCGTGACGACGCAGCCAAGGTCTTCCACGGCACCACGGAAGTGTCGCGGTGGGACATCGCTGTCATGCATCGCGACCACCATTCGGATCGCGGAGCCTGTTGCCGGGTCACGTGGATCAAGACCGAGCCGGCCCACATGGACCGCGCCGTCGACGTGTGGAAGATGGCCGCACTACCCAAGATGGAAGAACTCGACGGCTTCTGCAGCGCCAGCCTGATGCTCGACCACGCCGCGGGTCGCGGGGTGTCGTCGCTGACATTCGACAGCGCCGAGGCGATGGAACGCAATAGGGACCGCATCGACCGCATCCGGGACGAAGGAGTTCGCGAGGCGAACTCCGAGGTGCTCGATACTTGCGAGTTCGAGCTGGCCATCGCGCATCTGCACGTCCCCGAAATGGCGTGAAACTGTCGAACTGCCGAACTGTCGAGAAGGACAACCCCATCCTGTTCTTGCGGCTGCCGCACCGGTGGCCGTCATTCGAGACGGACACCGACGACGAGAAGCTTCAGGGCACAGGACGGGGCACGCGCGCCCTTACTGCCCGGTCGGTCCAGCGGATCGGCGACGGCTCGTACCGCCGCCGGTCCCCGACTGGGCACACAGCTAGAAGTCGACCCCGTGGCCCTCGAGCCACCGCGCGGGGGTGAACCACGGTGTATCGAGGTGGTACTCCTTGTCGAGGGCGTCCAAGATCGCATGCGCGTCAGCCCCGCGGTAGCTCTCGTACATTCGAACATGAAGTCCTGAACGCTTTTTCACTGCATCGAACAAAATGCCGTGACGGAACAGAACCGTCGAGGAAGGGCGCACCACGATGTTCCCGCCGCGGTGGGCCGCACCTCCGTCCACAACCTCCAGACACAACACCATGCGGGGATCTGTCGAGAGCACGACAAGCAGCAAGTCCATATCGTGAGGTTGCGTCACCCCGTGCCATGGCCTTTTCCCCTCCGTACCTCCGACTGCAACACAGTCGAGCGCCCGACGCCAGGGCCGACCTTCGACGATGTGCAACCGGCCACCGGACCTCAGCGGCGGAAGCGGACAATCCCCCGCCGACCCGGATGCGGAGGCATGCGTAGTTCCGTGTTCGGTCGTCATACTCCCGGCGTGCCCGTCGCCATCCGTCCCGAAACATCGGACTGCCCCCGCACACGCCGGATCCGCGAACGCCTCCACCGAGTCTCCCGTCCACCGCCCTCATCGCGTGCCTGCGGAGGGTCGGCGTAACAGGGAGGTTCTGCGCTCGATAGATCGAGTATGGACAGACGACGCCCGAATCCCGACACCACGCTGGGTTACCTCGAGCAGCTCCCCGTCCTCGTGCTTCTGGACAGGCTGCCGGTGCCGGTCCTGGCTGTGGCTCAGGACGGTCTCGTCATCTACATGAATCGGGCTTTCGAACACATGCTGGGGTATCCGCAGGGCGCGCTCCGCGAGTGTGTGATCGGAGACCTGGTCCACACGGTGTCTCCGCCTCGATCGGCCGTGACGGAACTGCACGAGTCGGCCGGCAAGATCGTCGCGCTCACGCATCGGGACGGTTCCACCGTGCGCGCCGCACTCAGTCGGTCAACGCTCGAGCGACACGACGACCCGGTCATGCTCGTCTGCTTCCAGGATGTGACCGAACAACTGTGGGGCGGCGGCAGCGCCCCGCACTTCGAGTGATGTGCCAGCGCCACGCTGTCGGCCGGCCCTCGAAGTCTTTACCCGAGATGTCTCACTGGCATTCGTACGGGCGTGGTGCGCATGACGTGGCGGGCGCGGATATTTCGCAATGCCACCATTCGTCGGCGCGATCGCGGTGAAGGGTACGTGCGGTGGTTGCCGTGCGGATGAAGTTGCCGATCTGCCGGATCGCATGGTCCGCCTCGGGAATGAGGTCGGCGGCCGCCTGAAATACATGGACCTGGCGGTCCCACACCTCGAGGGTGACCGGCACCCCGGCGGCCGCGAGGCGCTCGGCCATCAGCTCCGCATCCGGGTAGAGCATCTCGGTGGACCCGACCTGGATCAACACCGGCGGCAGGCCGGCCAGGATGCAGTCAACCGGCGAGATGCGCGGTTTACCGGTAGTGCGGCGGCGAGCGCCCTGATCGGGCAAGCCGGCGAACGTGATGAGGACCGAACGCGGAAAGACCGGACACCGGTCGGCGCCCGGGTGTGCAAGCTTCCCCGCGGGATCCATGTCCGTCAGCGGTGACAGCGCGACCAGGCCCGCCGGACACGGCAGGTCCAAGTCGGCAAGCGTCAACGCCGTCATGAAGGTCAGGTAGCCGCCGGCGGAATCACCGGCAATCACGATCTTCTCCGCGTCGAACCCCTGCCCGAGCAGCCAGCGGTATCCGTCGACCCCGTCGGCAATAGCATCACGGATCGGATGTCTGGGCATCATCCGGTAGCCGACACTGAGCACCGCTGCCCCGGCGGACGCGGAGATCCGTGAAACCAGCCGGCGGTGGGTATTCAACCCGCAGGTCAGGAAGCCGCCACCATGCAGGTACAACACCACTGTCGCTGTTCCCGTGTTGCCGGCGTCGATCAATTCGGCGTCGCAGTTCTCGAGGCGCACTGATTGGCGGCCGACCCCACGGAGGGGCGGGACGATTCGGGCGGCGGGGTCTATCAGTCCGGCCGGCCACAGGGGACTCGGACACTGGGCCCACACCGCGAGCAGCGGTTTGACCGTCATCCGCAGTGCGTGCGCCAAAACCTGTGAGCGGAGGCTGGCCCCGGGGAAGAAGTCAGGCTTCGGGCCCGAGAGCGCGGGAGTCCGGGCCGCCACGCCTTCGACTACTGCGTCGAACGTCGCCGGGACCTCGTCCCCGCACTCCTGCACCGACGCGAAATGCGCTAGGACGGAATGAAACAACGCATCACCATACATGGGCGGGCCCACCGTCTACTGTGTCAGGCGCGTGCAAGCCGCAACGCTCCCCCGGGCATCAGGAAATCCGTGCCGTGACGCGCCGACCTGGTGCCAGGCCCGTCGCGACCACTGTGCGTCGGGGATGCAATGCCTCGATCCCGTGGACCTGACACTGAAACAAACTGCTTGTCTGTATCTTCGCGATGTTACATACCGTAAGATTGTTTGTAAAGCAATCGTGAAGCCACACAGGACCGTGGAGTCATCAGATGTCAGCGATCAGGCAGAGTGCAGCTGGGCCAAAGATCTGCCATTGGGCTACAGGCAGATCCGGGATCGAGAGGTATCGGATGAATCCCAGGATGACACCGCCATCAGAACAGGACCGCCGCGCGTTCCGCCGGAATCAGCACCTCCGCGGCCCGGGCCGCGATGCCCTTGTGCCGGTATTGCTCATGATGCAAGGGGACGCAGGTCGCATCGAGGGGCGGGCCGATGGAGTCTGAGAGAATGACACAACAGTCCCGCGCCGAGGCGACACGCCGCGCGACCATCGAGGCGGCCGCGGAGGTGTTCGCGGCGAACGGATACGCGAACACCAACCTCGCCGACATCATCAGCCACCCGGGAATCTCCAAAGGCGCAGTCTACTTCCACTTCGCCTCCAAGGAGACGCTCGCGCGGGCGACGATCGACGAACAACACGCGATGTCGATGGCGGCGTGCCGGAACCTGTTGGACACCGCTCTTCCGCCACTCGAATCGCTGATCAGCATGTCGCTCCTTTGGGTCGACCAACTGCTGACGAGTCCCCTGATACGGGCCGGAGTGAGACTCACTGGCGAGATAGGTGATGCGCGCGGGACGGTAGCCGATCCCCATCGGGAGTGGGTGGAGCTGGTGGCGACGATCGCCGATCGAGCGATCGATGACGGAGACCTCCTCCCGGACACCGATTCCGAAGATTTCGCCAACTTCCTCGTCGCCGCGTTCGATGGCGTCCGAATGTGGTCCACCCACGGGAACACAACTCGAGATCTCCCGATCCGTACCGAGCGACTGTGGACATTCGTCCTACCCGGGATCGTCGACGCCCCCCACGTCGAATACTTTCGCGAATATGTCCACCGCAGGTGGCTCCACGCATCACTCGACACCGAGTGAGACATCGAGAACGATCGACACCGCAGCCGACCTGACCACCCCCGCGACCCGTCCGCGTGATCGGCCACCCTTGGGAACTTCTCTGCTCTGTGAGCCCAACGGTCGAGAGGACGTCGTAGATCGCCGACCACCACCGATTCGGGTGCGACTGTGACAGTTGTTATATTCCAGTAACTTTGGTTGATCGCACTTCATCCGCCTTCCACTCCCGTACCGCGTTCCGCTCCGGCGACCCGCCGTACGCTCCACCCTGCCCAAAACCACCATCAACGCCACTTTTCTCGCACCACCGAGAGGTGGACCGATGGTCAGTGATCGACGGACGTCATGCACGTCATGTCGGCGGACCCGCGTCCTGCTGACGGCGTTGATGAAACCGCTCGCGCTGCTCATCGAGCAAGATCACACCACGACACTGGACGCGGTGATGTTCACAGGCAATCAGCAGTCGTACCGACGTGGTCCGCCGTTCCAGCTCGGCCGCGCGCCTGGCCGCGTTCTCATCGTCGAGCAGGTACGCCGCGGCACGGTCGCAGTCGATCAGGATCTGCTCGTAGGCGAGCCGGACCGGCTCCCGTTGGTCGAGGCGAGACACCGCCACGTCTTCGATCAGTTGCAGCGGAAGCCGCGCAAGGCGGTAGTTCACGCGTAGAAGGGCCAAGGACAGGGAGCCGAGTGTCACACGCGGAATCGTAAGCTCGGCGAAAGCACTTGCGGATAGGGTCTTTAGTCCCGTTGTTGATATCCGCGTCACAGCACCCCGTCAACGCCGAGAAACTCCCGCTCGCGGTCGATGTCGGTTACCGCGAGTCACACCGGACGGTTTCGGGACTTTCCCGAACATGGACGGTTGCCTAGTGGCGCTCCCGACAGGAATGCGGTACAAACGAGCCCTGCAACTCAATTGTGACCCAAATCACTCATAATCGTTACCGGAGGAGACAGACAAACCTCGCAAGCGGCCCCGCCGATCCGACCCGACATCGCCTGCACCTACCCCTTGCGAAAGGAGCATGGAATGCATCCCTCGCTACCCACGAACCAGTGGATACCCGGCGGTACAGAACGCCTCACACAGCCAGTCATCGGTGCCGGTGCCTCATTATCCGTAGCCATGCCCGCGTGGATGGTCACCAACTCACTGTGGGCCACCGCGGCGATCGTCGCCGCGACATTCGCCGGCCTCATCGCGGCAGCTGTGATGCTCCGACCTTCTCCATGACCCACGCCCCGAAGACGCCGCCCGCGCGGCGTCCCATTCCACGTCGACGGATGACGGCGACCGGAAACAGGCCGACGTCGACCGCATCCCGCCGATATCCCAGGAATCGTAAAGGCCCGGTACAAATATGCCTTGGACTGTTGTGGTCATCGCCGTGACGTTGATCGTGGTGGTCGCCTCTCTCAGCGCAGCGCTCGCCGCGGATGCGATGTCGCACCGTCACGGATATGAACCCGAACCGTCGAGTGTCGGTGGACGAGGCTCTGCCCCCGGGCCGACCACCCAGCTCCGCCATCCCCGCTGGCGCCGGACCGCTGTGCGGGCCTGGACAATCTGTGGTGCCGCCTCGGCGATTGCGATTGCACTCGTCGGATTGCTGATGTCAGCTGGTTGAAGGCAGGTCCGCCGTCCGCGCCACCACTGCCTGCCACCTGTCGGAGAGCCCGACTTCGAATGCGAAGACGTATCTGATCTGCGCGGCTGCAATCCTTTTCATCCGACCTCTACGACGGAGGCGCCGGCCAGGGATGGTTGGGGCTGATGATCTTCACGATCTCAGCGAAGAAGTTCCACACGCCCAGCGGGTCGACGTTCGTATTGACCAGCATTACCACCGTCTTGCCCTCGGGCGGAAGGTAATAGGCGTAGGTCTGGTAGCCCGCGATATTTCCGTTGTGGCCGATCCAGCCGTTCTGGTACTCGACCCCCAGTCCGTACATCGAACCCGTACCTTCCGACGGTGCCGGCTGAAACTGCTCCCGCTCGCGCTGAGTTGCCGGCGAGAGCAACGTTCCGGTGGCCAAGTCGCGCACCCACATACGCAGGTCGTCGAGGGTGGAAATCATGTTTCCCGCACCGAATCCCCAGGACGGGTTCCAGTCGGTCGCGTCCACCGTTTCGCCGTCAGGTGTTTTCGTGTATCCGTGAGCGTGCGGTGACGGAAAGGCCGCATCGGTCGGGACCGATGTGTGGCCGAGATTCTCGGGTCGCGCGATGTACTCGTCGATATACGCGTTCAGCGGCTGGCCGGAGACCTTCTCGACCAGGAGACCCAGGAGCGCGGTATTGGTGTTGGAGTAGTCGAACTCGGTGCCTGGTGCGAACAGCGGTGGACGGCTGAAACTGATCTCGAGCAGTTCCTGAGGCGTCCATTGGCGCTGCGGCTGACTCGGGAGCGCCGGGATCACCACGTCCGAGTAGTCGGGAAGCCCACTGCGCATGGCCGCCAACTGGCGGATGGTGATCGTGTCTCCGTTGGGGACGTCGGGCACATATCTGTCGATCGGATCGTCGAGGCCGACCTTTCCCTGATCGACTAGCTGCAGCACGGCGGTGGTGGTGAAGGTCTTGGTCACGCTGCCGATGCGCATGAACAGGTCGGGCGCCATGGGGTCGCCGGTGGCCGTTTCGCGCACCCCGAACGCCTGGACGTAGGGCTCGGCGCCGTCCTGCCAGACACCGACGATGGCCCCGGGAATCGAGGCGTGCTCCATCGCCCCCGGAATCGTCTCGGTGAGCTGTGCACCAGGTCCGGCTGGTTGAACTGCCGACTCACCGCATCCCGCCAGTCCTGTCATCGAGAGCGCCAAGATGGCGACGATCTGCCGCCCCGAGAATGTTCGTGCCACCCCTCTCCCCAATCCGTGCGTTCGGTATCGATCTCTTGAAGCTTGCCTCATCGGCTCCGCCTTGGATCGGTTTCGGGAGTCCGATTTGAGGCAAACGCCCCATGCGGCCACGGAACCGGCGGGCCGATGATCAGGGCATGACAAAGCGAGTTCAGGAATCACTGAGATCACCCGACACGACCGCATCGACATTGGAACCACCGACCGTGGGGCGGGTCGATGCAGTCGACGTGAGCCGGCAGGTCGGGGCGCGGCGGATCCTCCAGGAGCTGTCGCTGTCGGTCGAACCCGGCGAGTTGGTCGCCATTGCCGGCGGCAGTGGAGCAGGAAAGAGCACGTTGCTGGAAATCCTCGCGGGACTGCAACCACCGTCCGCCGGGCAGGTTCGACACGACGGCGTCGTTCGCGGTGCCCGAGTCAGCGCCGATTCCCGTATCGGCTACGTGCCCCAGGACGACATCATCCACCTCGAAATGCCCCTGCGCCGCACGCTGCGGTATGCGGCGCGGCTCCGGCTCCCCGCGGGCACATCGGCGGCCGAAGCGGACCGGATAGTCGAGGAGACCATGCAGGACCTCGACCTGGCCGATCGGGCCGAGGTGCCGGTCCGTGCGCTGTCCGGCGGCCAGCGCAAGCGGGCCAGTATCGCCGTGGAGCTACTGACCCGGCCACACCTCTTCTTCCTCGACGAACCCACCTCCGGGCTCGACCCGTCCACCGCAGCCGACGTGATGCGCCTGCTGCGCCGACTCAGCCGGCGCGGGGTCACGGTCGTCCTCACGACGCATGAACCGGCCGGCATCGACCGGTGCGACCGGGTTGTGTTCCTGGCTCGCGACGGCCACCTGGCCTTCACCGGCAGCCCGACCGAGGCTCGGCGCTACTTCGGTGTGGAGGATCTCGCCGAGGTGTACGACCGGCTGGCTCGTGAGCACACCCCTCAGATCTGGGCCGAGCGATTCGCGGACAGTGCTGGAACGTCGGAAGCCCCGCCCGGATCGGCGCTACCGTCTGTCCCGCCCATCGCGGCCACCCGATCAGACCTCAACCGCACAGGCATGATGCGGCAATGGTGGCTACTCACACGACGCAATGTTGATGTCCTCCTTCGCAACCGGTTGACCCTGGCCGTCCTGCTCGGCTCTCCGGTGCTGGTCACGGCGATGATGGCGACGCTGTTCCAGCGCGGCGCGTTCGACCCGCGTAGCGCAGCCGACCTCGGCCCGGCCCAGATCGTGTTCTGGATAGCATTCGCAGGCTTCTTCTTCGGCCTCACGTACGGCCTGCTCCAGATCGTCGGGGAGATGGCCGTCTTCCGGCAGGAACGACTGGCCGGGCTCAGCGTGGGCGCCTACGTGGCATCCAAGGTGACAGCGCTGCTTCCGGTGCTGGCTGGAGTGAGCGCGCTGCTGCTCGGTGTTCTGCGGGCGCTCGGTCGGCTCCCCGCCGTCGGATGGGACGTGTCCGCCTTCCTGTTCGTGACGATTGTGATCGAGGCGACCTCGGCGCTGGCCCTCGGCTTGCTCGCCTCGGCCGCGGTGTCCAACGCCGCGCAGGCCGCCCTCGCCCTGCCGATGCTCTGCTTTCCTCAGGTTTTGTTCGGTGGCGCCATCGTCCCCGTCGACGAGATGGCCGTCCCGGGCCGCCTGATGAGCCTCGGCCTATCCAACCGCCACGCATTCGAAGCATTGGGTCGCGACCTGGATCTCGACCGGTACAGCGCCACGCTTCCGGCGATGTCCGCATACGGCGACACCTTCCACGGAGGCACCGGCGCCAGCCTCATCGCGCTCGCCTCGTTTGCCGTCGCCCTCACGCTCGCCACGGTGTGGGTCCTGGACCGGCGGTCCCGGCCCGGCGCATCCCGGCGATGACGACCCCGCACGGCCGGTCCCACCAGATGGCGGATGCGTCACTTCCCCACGGCCGCGTTGACCGGGAAGCCCACCAGACCCCGATCGATCGCGGCGAGACTGGCCTGCGTGCGGTTGTTCACCCCGAGCTTGGTGTAGACACGTTCGACGTGGTTGCGTGCCGTTTTCTCGGCGATGAACAGTTCGGCCGCGATCTCTCGGTTCGACCGGCCCTGCGCGACCAGTCGCAGGATCTCGACCTCGCGGTCGGTCAGCCCGGCAGGCCAGGGCGTCCGCCGCGACAGCCGCTGCCCGGCCGCCGACAGCACGGCTGCCACCGACGCGGCGTCGAGGCGTCCGGCGCGCGCCTCCTCTCTCAACCGATCGGCAGCGCCGCGAGGATCGAGCGCCGGCCGGTGTGGACGTGGCTCGAGCAGTCCCTGATAAGCCTCCGCCGCGGCAAGCAGCCGGTCCTGCGCGGTCAGCTCCGCGCCGGCGATCCCCCGGGGAAAGCCGGACCCGTCGATCCGTTCCCGGTGCTTCATCGCGACGGACACCACCGACTCCAAGCCGTTGACCCGGCTCAGTATCCGGCCGGTCAGATCCGGATACATCCGCACCCGTTCCCATTCAGCCGTGGTGAGCGGCCCCTTCTTCTCCCAGATCTGGTTGGACACTCCCATTTTACCGAGGCAGTGCACGAGGCCGGCACGGTAGAGATGCGTGATGTCCGACGGCGACATGCCCAGGTGGCGGGCCGCCCCGGCCACCAGGTTCGCGACACCACGCGAATGCCCCAGAGTGAACGGAGATTTGAGATCGACGAAATCGGCCATGGCCCTGAGCAACTCGTCGCTCTCGTCGGCCTTCAGGGTTCGATCACGATCGGGTGCTCGAGCCAACGCCGCAACCCAGACGTCTATTTCGAGCAATCCGTCCACGATCGCCGCCGCGTCACGTTCGAATACGTCCGCCACGGCCGGGCTGAACTGACTGCCGCGCCGGGAACGGAGAACGCCCTTCGCGTGCTCGAGCCCACCCGTCCGCAGATGCACCTCGACGACATCTGCAACGTGAGCGATGTGGATCTCGACCGGGATACCCTCTCCGCGACAACCGTTGGGCAACCCCCGGCCGTCCCAGCGCTCGAAGACGTAGGCCAGCGCCTTTCCGACCTGCCCGTCCAAGCCCATCCGATCCGAAAGGACCCCGGCGGAACTGCAATGCGAATGGATCAGTGTGGCAACCTGGCTGCGAGCCGCGACCAGAAGGCCGGCGGCACGGATGCCGCGTTCCCAGCCCGGCAATCCGCGTCCCACGTGACTCATCATCAGGCGCAGAAACGGCAGGCCGGTCATGTCGACCGCGTAGGTGTCGGCCCGGAAGGCAATGTCGTCGCCGAAGAGCGCCGAGAGTTCGTGGGAGTCGGCGTGACAACCGATCCACCCGACCAGATTGGCGTAGTACACGGTAGCTCGCTGTTGCGGGCCGAGTCCCATCCGCTCCGCGATCCGTGTCGCGATCAACGACGACCGAAGCATGTGTTCCATCGGTTGACCCAGACCGAGGTCGATCGCCAGCGATACCGCGGCCAGCAGTTCGGCTCTGCTCAGACCTGTTTCCGAACCGGGCAGCGTCCCGTGCGGGTGCATCTCCCCATTGTCCACCTGAACCTGAACACGGCCACACCTGGAAGCAACGCGAAAGACAGGTACCCACATCCGCCGAACGACCCATGTGAAAGCGCGCAGGTCAACCCACAATTGTGACCAACCGAGACACCGAACCACAGCAAGGAGGCCGCCGGACAAAGCTTCCGACCCACAACTTCACTCGCAGTCACGCAGGCAGCACACCCGCGCAGACAGGCAACATGCGCCCCCTTATGAGGGATCAGTGCTGCACCCAAGGACGCACCGCCGACCGGTGCGTGTCGGGGAAAGGCCGGCCCGTGCGAAGCACCCCCACGGGCGGGCCCACTCCGTGTCTGCCGCCTCGGCAAGCCCGAAGCTCACCCTCCAGCCTTTTCGTACAGTTCCAGGGGACCCGATGTTGCCCCATTCGGGCAATGCCCACCTCGCAAACTGGGTAGGGTCCGATTCCATGGCTGACCAGGGGAAGATCCGGACCGTGGTGTGGGGCACCGGGAATGCGGGACGGGCCGCGATCCGCGCGATCGACGCACACCCCGGACTCGAGCTGACGGCGGTGATCGTCGCCAACCCGGAGAAGGTTGGACGCGATGCCGGCGACCTCGCCCGCTTGGGCCGCTCGGTGGGGGTGGCAGCAACCGACGATGCCGATGCCGTGCTCGCGACGTCCCCCGCCGCTGTCGTCTACGCCGCGTCGGGTGACATCCGCCCGGACGGTGCGGCGGCGGACATCACCCGCGCACTCTCCGCCGGGGCCGTCGTCGTGACCCCGTCGATCTATGCGCTCTACGACCAGCGCAACGCGCCGGCCGAGTTGCGCGACCCGATCGAGGCGGCCGCGAAGTCCGGCGGCGGCGCCCTGTTCGTGTCGGGCGTCGATCCGGGATGGGGCAACGACATCCTGCCGATCCTGCTGACAGGCCTGGCCGGCACGATCGATCAGATCCGTTGCCAGGAGATCTTCGACTACACCACGTACGACCAGCACGATTCCGTGCGGTACCTCGTCGGCATGGGCCAGCCGATGGACTACGAACCGCCGATGGTCGCGGCGACGGTACCGACGATGGTGTGGGGCGGCCAGATTCGGCTCATCGCCCGGGCCCTCGGTGTGGAGCTCGACGAGATCCGGGAGACCCTGCTGCGCCGGCCGCTGGACGAGACGATCACCACCGATCTCATGGGCGAGTTCGAGGCCGGCACCCAGGGGGCGCTGCGTTTCGAAGTCCAGGGCATCGTGGACGGCGAGGCTCTGATCGTCATCGAGCACGTCACGCGGATCCACCCCTCGTGCGCCCCGGACTGGCCCGTGCCGCCCGACGGCGGGGACGGCGCTCACAAGGTGATCATCGAGGGACGACCGCGCATCGAGATGAACGTGGAGGCCACCGACGAGGGCGGCAACCGAGCGGCCGGTGGCAACGCCACCGCGGTGGGGCGCCTGGTCAACGCGATCCCGTGGCTGCGGACGGCCGCGCCGGGGCTCTACGACGCCCTGGACGTCCCGCTCACCCCCGGTCACGGCAAGCTCGGCTGACACCACCCAGAGGGGACACCACCCAGAGGGCCACACTTAGCCCTTGTGCTAACCATTGTCGCGGTGGATACTTTGCCTTATGGCTCAGTATCCGGAGCAGCTGAACGGCATCTTCCAAGCGCTCGCCGACCCCACCCGGCGGGCCGTGCTGGGCCGTCTGAGCCGGGGCCCGGCGACGGTCAGCGAATTGGCGAAACCGTTCGACATGGCCCTGCCCTCCTTCATGAAGCACATCCACTTCCTCGAGGACAGCGGATGGATCCGGACGCACAAGGAGGGCCGCGTACGGGCGTGCGCGATCGAGAAGGAACCGTTCACGGCCGTCGAGGCGTGGCTCGCGGAGCAACAGGAACTGTGGGAGAGCCGCACCGACCGACTCGAACAATTCGTCACCGAACACACCGTCACGACACCCGCAAAGGACACACCGCGATGACCGACACTGCGAGACCCGATCTCGACCTCACGATTTCGCGCATCATCCGGGCACCCCGTCCGGTCGTGTGGCGCGCCTGGACCGACCCCGCCAGCTTCGAGCAATGGTGGGTCCCCGCGCCGTCGCGGTGCCGGGTCGTCGACATGGAACTACGCCCGGGCGGGGCGTTCACGACCCAGATCAGTGAGGACGGTGGAGAATTCGTGCCGCACATCAGTGGCTGCTTCCTCGCCGTCGACGAACTCGAACGCATCGTGTTCACCAACTCGCTGGTCGGTGGCTGGCGACCCGCCGAACAGCCGTTCATGACCGCGATCATCACGTTGAACGACCATCCGACGGGCACGGAGTACGTCTCCCACGTGATGCACAAGAACAACGCCGACCGCAACACCCACGAGGAAATGGGCTTCTACGACGGCTGGGGCACCGTCACGGAGCAGCTCGCCGAACTGGCCGAGCGACAGGCGTAACGGAGGAGGCCGACAACGAACAGGCCGTCGTGGCCAACGACGACGAGCTGGCGGCGTACCTCGAGGATCTGAAGAGCCGGCCGGGCAAGGACATTCACCTGTCCGGCGGATCGTCCTTCGCGCGATCGGTCCTCGCGCTGGGGCTGGTGGACGAGTTCTACTTCTTCGTCTATCCGGTAGCGTCGCCCGGCGTTCCCTGGTTCTCGGAGATATCCGACCAGCGTGACCTCCGACTAGTGGGCTCCGAGTCGTACGGCAACGGGGTAGTCGAACTGCATTACGTGCCCAGGGAACGCGCGGACGCACCCAGGCCGGACAGCTTCACCGACACGCTCACGTAACGCGGATCAGCCCACCGTCGCGAACTCCCCTGCCGCGGACCATCGTTGCCGCTCGGCGGCGAACGCGACGGTCTGCTCGGCTCGGAAGTCGCCGATCGATTCGGCGTTCGCCGTGAGGAACTGCTGGTGCTCGGCGAGCGAGAACGTGCCCTCGGTGATCTCGATACCGCCGCCGCGACCAGCTGCGACGTCGGATCGCAGGTCCATCAACTCGTCCGGTTCCACGGGGTACCAGGAGATCCGGTCGAAGAAGCGCAGCAGCCAGGGGGTACCGTCCTCGAACGGGCCCGACTTCTCGGGATGCCGATGGTTCCACACCTGGGTGGTTCGGCCGACGAACTGGTAGCCGCCCGGACCCTCCATTCCGTAGATGCACAGGTATGCCCCGCCGATACCGACCGCGTTCTCCGGCGTCCACGTGCGGGCCGGGTTGTACTTCGTGGTAACCAGCCGATGCCGCGGGTCGAGTGGTGTCGCGACGGGTGCGCCGAGGTAGACGTCACCGAGCCCGAGCACCATGTACTCCGCTCCGAAGACGGTGTCGAAGACGTCGTCGACGCTGCCGAGCCCGTTCATGCGGCGGATGAACTCGATGTTCCACGGGCACCACGGTGCGTCGGAACGGACACCGTGCATGTAACGCTGGATCGCCTCACGCGTCGAGGGGTCGTCCCACGACAGCGGCATCCGCACGGACCGGCTCGGCACCACGAGTTCGTTCGCCGCGGGCAGGGCGTCCTCCGCCTCGCCGAGCAGCCCCATGAGCTTCGGGATCGGCAGCACGTCGGGGTCGACCCGGACCTGCAGCGAGCGGATGCCCGGCGTCAGGTCGAGGAGCCCGGCCGGCTTCTCGACTTCGAGACGCTGGTGTAGCGCGTGCGCGCGGGCCCGCAGTGCGAGGTCGAGGGTCATGTCGCCGTACTCGACCAGGACGTTGTCGTCGCCGGACCGCCGGTACGTCACGGCGGTCTCGCCGTCGCGCCGGGCGATCACGCCGTCGTCGCGGTCACCGGTGGTGGAGAAGACCGTCGAGTGCGCCGCCCGCCGTGCGGGCCCCAGCGTCCGGGCGGACGCGGCCCGGTCGGCCTTGATCGGCACGAAACGCACCGTATCGCCGGGGGCCAGTTGTCCGAGCTTCCAGCGTTCCGCGGAGACGACCGTGACAGGGCAGACGAACCCACCGAGGCTCGGTCCGTCCGGGCCCAGGAGGATCGGGGTGTCCCCCGTGAAGTCCAGGGCGCCGACCGAATACGCGTTGTCGTGGATGTTGGACGGATGCAGTCCCGCCTCGCCGCCGTCCGTGCGGGCCCAGTCGGGCTTGGGTCCGATCAGCCGCACCCCGGTGCGGTCCGAGTTGAAGTGCACCTCGTAGTCGGTCCGGTACAGCGTGTCGATGTCGGTGCGGGTGAAGAACTCGGGCGCGCCGTGCGGGCCCTCGGTGACCGCGATCTCCCAGCGACTGCACAGGGCCGGAACGTATTCGGCGGGAACGGCGGCCGCGCGGGCGCCGGTGTGCTCGCCGACCGCGAGAACATCGCCCTGCCGCAGCGTGCGGCCCTGATGTCCGCCGAACTTGCCGAGCGTGAACGTCGAGGCGCTGCCGAGGAAGTCGTCGACGTCGAGCCCGCCCTGGACGAGTACGTAGATGCGGAGACCGGGTCCTGCCACCGCGCCGACGTCCAGGACTGCGCCTGCCGGAACCCGCACCGGACGCCACTGCGCCTGCAGCACTCCGTCGACGGTGACCGGGGCGGGCGCGCCCGTCACACACACCACCGTGTCCTCGTCGAACTGCAGTGCGGGACCGGACATGGCGCATTCGATTCCGGCGGCGCCCTCGTCATTGCCCAGTGCGGTATTGCCGAGCCGGAACGACAGGTCGTCCATCGGCCCCGACGGCGGCACACCGACGTGCCAGTACCCGGTCCGTCCGGGGAAGTCCTGCACCGTGGTGAGCATGCCGGGCCGGTGCACGGTGATCTTGGCGCTCATGCCTGCGCTCCCGTCGGCCGGGTCACGATCATCCGCACCGGGGTCGGGTCGAAACCGTTGCAGGGGTTGTTGATCTGCGGGCAATTGGACACCAGTACCAGAACGTCACGCTCCGCGCGGAGTGCCAGACGGCGGCCGGGTGCGGAGAGGCCGTCGACGATTCCGAGCGTGCCGTCGGCGTCGACGGGAACGTTCATGAAGAAGTTGATGTTCGACACCAGGTCCCGCTTGCCGATCCCCCACCGAGATCCTTCGGCGAGGAAGTTCTCGACGCAGGCGTGCTGATGCTTGGTGTGGTGGCCGTACCGCAGGGTGTTCGACTCCTGCGAGCAGGCGCCGCCCACCGTGTCGTGGGAACCGACCTCGTCGGCGACGAGCGTCATCAGCGCGTCGTGATCGTCGGTGCGGAGCACACTTCCCGTGGTCAAGAACAGATTTCGCTGCGCCGACACCGTCGCGGCGGCCGAGTAGCGTTGCCGGTGATCGTCGGCCGCATAGATCAGGGTGTCCACGGCCTGGTTGCCGCACAGATCCACGATGGTCAGGACGTCACCGGCCACGACGACGGTGGACCAGGGTCCGCGGGCGCCGACTTCCTCGTCCAGGATCACCGTTCCCGGTACCAGCGGTGCGGTCTCGATGGTGGTGGTCATGCCTGCTCCCGTCCCTGGCGCTGCGCTGCAGCCCAGACGTCTTCGGTGTTGAGGAAGGCGCGTCGGTACTCCGGATCGGCGTCGACGGGCTCGGCCACGTCGGCGCCGGTCCAGGCGAGCACTTCGAGCGCGGTCGTGTCGTACGTCGGGGAAGGATCGAGCGGGTGCGCCGTGTTGGCGATCAGGACGATCACCGGGAGGTGGATCACGAGGTCGATCGCGGTGTCCGCGCCGGCGGATCCGATGCTGCTCAGCGACCCGTCCTCCCCCACCCGCACCCCGTGGAAGAACGACAGCGAGGGCGGGAGGTCGCGCCGCTCGAGTCCGTGCTTCGCCGCCGCCACGGTGAAGAGTTCACGGCCGGCCGGGGACGCCGAATGCAGGCTGCCGTCACCGTATCTCGCGGTGTTCGAGGCGAGCGACGTGGTGCCGCACAGGGCGTCGTGCCGCCCGGACCCGTCCGACACGAGCGTCGCGAGCACGCGCCCCTGATCGGAGAGCAACGGATGCCCCGCCCCCAGGTACGCCTGCCATGGCACCTTCACGGTGTCGGCGACGTTGAGTCGCTCCCACGGCGCGTCCGCCCGGTACAGCAGCAGGTGGGCGCAGGCCCGGCCGTCGAGGTCACGCAGTCGCAGTCGTGTGCCACGGCCCAGCACCTTCGTGGTGTACCGGCCACCGGGCACCGTCTCCGCCCACGTGAGCAGTGCCGGATCGATGTCGGACGGTGGAGTGGGCCAGGACGACGCCGGGACCACCGGCATCGAGTCGGTGACCACTCCCGACTGGGCACGCGCGTGTTCCTTCGCGGCGCTGGTGGTCGAGGTGTCCACTGAGGTCATGTCAGGCTCCGATCGTGACGGGGTTGGGGGTCGTGCGGCCGCGCGGGAAGCACGCGATTCCGAGCGCGACCACGGCGGCGACGGTGACGGGGGCGGCCCACCGCAGGAGGGGGTAGTCCCCGCTGGGGTCGAAGATCTCGGCGCGCGGCCAGGACAGGTTGACGACCATCAGCGCGCCGTAGCCGACCGCCAGAATGTTGACGGGCAGTCCGAACCGTCCGAGCGAGAACAGCGTCCGGCCGTCCGCATCGACCTGCGGTCCACCGTGCGGCCAGCCCTTCAGCCTGCGCAGCAGGAGCGGCACGGTGACCATCAGGTAGGCGAGATAGATCAGGATGATGCAGACGCTCGACAGCGTCGCGAAGATCGCGGAGTTCCCGACGTTGACCGCGAGGATGCCGATGCAGACCAGGCCGATCAGAACAGACGGCGCGATGGGCGTTCCGGTGCGGGCATTCACCGTCGACAGGATCTGCGAGGCGGGCAGCCGTCCGTCGCGGGCCATCGAGAACACCAGCCTGGACGCCGCCGTCTGGATGGCGAGCGTGCAGACGAACACGGCGATCGCGACGTCGACGAGGAGGAGGGTGCCCCAGGGCGAGCTGAGGATCGACGAGAGTACGTACGGCAGGCCCTCGGCGGCGAGCCGGCCGTCGGTCAGGCTCGGCGCGGCCATCAGCGCGCCGATGATCATCAGTCCACCGCCGAGCGCAGACACGGACAGCGCGAGGCGGATCGTGCGCGGCGCCACCCGGCGCGGATTCCGCGTCTCCTCGGCGAGTTCGCCCGCGGAACCGAATCCGACCATGACGTAGGCCGCCATCAGACCCGACACGATCCACGCCCATCCGTACCCGGGTGACGCCCCGGCCGTGCCCGTGTCGAACACGACCTCCGGTCCGCGCTGGGCGTGGGTGAGGAACATGCCGATCACCGCGATGACCCCGACGATCTCGCAGGTCACACCGATGTTGTTGATCCTGGACATCCAGTTGACGCCGATGCAGTTGATGAATGTGGTCAGCACGAGGAGGACCGAGCCCAGCAGCACCGCGTTGGCGGCGCCACTCGCGGACGTCAACGTGCTGTCCTCACCGATGATCTGGAATCCGCTCCACACGTTCGGGAGCACGACCTGCAGGGCGATGGCCGCGGCGGAGGCCGTCACCATCTGCGCGAGGATCATGAACCATCCGGCGAACCAGCCGACCACCTCACCGCCCATCCGGCGTGACCATTGGTAGATCGCCCCCGAGATGGGGTACCGGGCGGCCAGTTCGGCGAAATTGAGCGCAACCATGAACTGGCCGACGAACACCACCGGCCACGTCCAGAAGAAGGCGGGGCCGGCGAATCCGAATCCGAGCCCGAAGAGCTGAAAGATGGTGGTGAGGATGGAGACGAATGAGAAGCCGGCGGCGAACGACGCGAACTTGCCGAGGGAACGGTGAAGTTGCTGTTCGTAGCCGAATTCGCCGAGGTCGCCCGTGTCGTCGACGCCGGTTCCGCCGGACGGGCGGGGAGGTGCGGCAGGCGCGGTCAGCACTTGCGCAGTCCTTGTGGGTGTACTCAAGTGCTTACTCCTTCGGCGAGAGCAATATCTGTCGCTCGATAGTTTTCTCGCGGAGAGGCCTCGATGGGTGACGCCCGCGTATCCAGATCGCGGCCGGCCGTAACAGCATCGTTGCCTACGTTTCGGGAGCATGACGAAACCCTCACGGCGGGTGGAGACCGCCGGTCCCGAGAGCGACCTGACATCATGGAGCGGTGACCACAGGGCCGGGACGACCCCGACTGACCAGTCAGCGCAGACCAGGGCAGACCACGCCCGAGGAGATACTCGACGCCGCCGGAGAGTTGTTCACCACCAAGGGTTTCGCAGCCACGTCCACTCGGCAGATCGCCGAGATGGTCGGCATCCGGCAGGCATCGCTCTACCACCACTTCCCCAACAAGGAGGAGATCCTGGTGGCCCTCCTCGAGGAGACGGTGTCCCCAGCGCTCGCCGCCGCCGGACGGCTCGCAGACGCCGCGGCGCCCGCCACGGTGCGCCTGCACGCGCTGGCCACCTACGACGTCACGCAACTCACCACCACCAAATGGAATCTCGGTGCGCTGTATCTTCTTCCGGAACTGCTGACCGATCGGTTCGAGCCGTTCCGTGCCCAGCGAACCCTGCTGCGGCGGCACTACCGGCAGCTGGCGGACCGGGCCCTCACGGAAATCACCGACGATTCCGGCGACACCTCCCCCGCCCTGACCGACCTGCCGTTCCGAATAGTCGAGAGCGCCATCGCAACCCGCGCCGACATCGAACGCGGACTGCTCCCCGGACCCGAGAACGAGGGCGCCGCCGGACTCCTCGCCGACACCTGCCTCCGCGCTCTCGGATGGACGAAGCCGATGGACGAAATCCGGGCGAAGTCGCGGGCACTGCTCGCCGAGGCGGCAGGCGGAACACCCGTTCGCCTCTAGCCGTGCACGTCGGTCCCGTGAGATAAAGTCTGGCGAACGCTTATCACTGGGGGGTTATCTTGAGCGATGTCTTTGTCGTCACGGACGGCATCAGGAACTACGGCGCCACCGCTGCACAGGCCGCCGAACAGATCAGCGGGGCCGCCGCACTCGACCTCGGCGCGAATCTCGCGGCACTCGCGCCCGTGTTCGGCCCGATCGGCGCCGACTTTCTCGCATCCTTCGCCGCCGCACAGGCGAATCACGCCAAGTCGGTCGCCGAACTCGCGTCTCACTACGCGCAGACCGCGGTCGCGGCCCATGCCACCGCCGATTCCTACGACTCCGTCGACGGCGCCAACGGCGCTGCGCTCGGCGGCGTCGGCGACGGGATCGGAGGTCTCGCATGACGTCCCCCGAATCCACCGGAAATCCTGGGGAGCACGGGTCGATCCTCGACCTGATCCAGGGAACGCCCGTCGGCGACGCGCTCGCCACGCCACTGCCGAGCACTCCACTCGAGGCCCTGCAGAACTCACCGCTCGGTCCGTTCCTCGATACGCCGCTCGGTGACCTGCCGCCGCTGCCTGCCCTTCCGCCGCTACCTCCACTGCCGCCGTTGCCGCCGAACCCCGTGGAGGCGCTGCTGCAGGGTCACGGGCTGCCCGGACTGCCGGGCGTGGACGAGTTGTTCAAGCCGCTCACCGATCTCGCCGGGAGTTTCGGCACCGGCACGTTCGGCTCGTTCGATCCGACCTCCCTCCTCGACATGTCCTCGGACATGATCGACCAGGCGATGTCGATGAGCATGTCGGGGCTGAAGGTGCTCGACCAGATCTGGCAGAGCCAGGCAGCACAGGCGGCGCAGTCGCAGGGCCTGCAGGCTCAGTCCAGCGGCACGGAACTGAGCGAACGCGGCACGGAGATCTCCACGACGACGCAGACCGCCGCCGCGTCCGTGGCGCGGGGCAACGCGAACCTCATGACGATTTCGGAGTCGTTCGCGGCCACCGCGGTCGCCGCCGCGCCGATGGTGATGACGCCGCCCGGGCAGGCGATGCTGCTCGCGTCCGCGGCCGAGCACCTCAAGGCTGCTATCGGGGTCGTGACGCAGACGCGCACCGAACTCAACGAACAGACCCTCACGATGAACGGTCTGGCCGCCCCGGTTCCGGTACCGTCGCCCCCGGCGCCCGGAGCCGTGGCGGCAGCCGCACCGACGTCACCGTTCGCCATCGCCTCCACCGTGATCGAGGGTGTGGGCAAACCGATGATCTCCACCGTCACCGACAGTGTCGGCGACCTGGTGTCGGCGAGCACCCAGGCGGCGAGCGTCTCCTCGTCGGACCTGCCTGCCGACGCCCGGTCGGCGAAATCCGCGGTCACCCCCGCACACGGGGCAGCAGGCGGAGTTCCGGGTGCTGTGGGCATCGCCGGCGGCGCGGGCATCGGCATGTACGGCGGCGGCGGCGCGGGCGGAAGCGTCTCCGCGGGCAGCGGTTCCGTACCCGGCGGAACGATCACCGGGCCGGTTGTGCCCCCGGCGACACCGGGGACCGCTCCCGCACCCGGCGCCGCTCCGGCCGCCGACTCGTCCCCTCTCGCACCCGGCGGAGCCACGGGCGGGATGGGCGGGGCGGGGATGGCGGGCGCCGGGCGCGGCGGCGACGACCAGCTGAGCGGGCGGTCCACACCGAGCTACCTCGTCAACGCCGGCGAGAACAACGCGTTCGTCGGCGACCTCCCCATGGTCGCGCCCGCCGTGATCGGCGGCGAAGACCTGGACGACACTCCGTTCGGCGACCAGAGCTGATCGCTCAGTCGAGGAGCGCTGCCACCTCGTGATCGGTGAGCGTGGTGGTGGGCACGCGGCCTTCCGAACGCACCAGTTCCACGGCCCGGAACAGGGGGCGTTCGGGAAGGCCCGCGCCGCGCGCCTCCGCACGGAGCTGCTCGATGAGCACCGACGCGATCGCGGCGGCCGGCACCAGTTCGCTCGTCGTCAGGGCGTCGGCCAGCCTGCGGAGCCCGAGGATCTCGAGTTCACGGCCGCCGTCGGTCGTGTAGAGGGCGAGCGGTATCGCGAGGCTCCCGTCGGGGTCCGTGATCCGCACGCTCACCTCGCTGACCCGAGCCGAACGGACCACCAGTTCCGCCGCGACCGCCCTCGTGACGTCGACGTGCCGGCTGCGCAGTCCCCCGGTCGACCGGATTCGCCCGGTCTGCAGTGTGACTCGACGCCGCAACGTGAGGAGCGCGGAGGCGGCGGTCGGGACCGCAATCACGGCCCCGACCGTCACACCGACCCACACGGGCCCGAAGAACCCGACGATGACGCCGACCACCACACCGATCAGCACGGCGATCGCCGCGACCCGCTTGAGTCGCGGCGCGATCAACTCGATCGGAACGAGGTCGAGTGACACCGGCGCGGTGTCATCACGCGCCAAGGATGGCTCCGACGCGTGCGACGACATCCGCCGAGGAGACCGATTCCTGATCTCCGGTGGCGAGATTCTTGATTCCCACCGTCCCGTCGGCGATGTCGCGGTCGCCGAGCACGAGTGCCAGCGCGGCGCCGGATCGGTCGGCGGCCTTCATCGCGCCCTTCACCCCGCGGTTGCCGTACGCGAGATCGACTCGAATCCCCTGGGCGCGCAACTGCTGTGCGATCACCACCAGCTTCGCCTTCGCTTCCTCGCCCAGCGGGACGCCGAAGACCTCACAGCGGGCGGTCGAGCCTGCGGTCTTGCCCTCGGCAGCAAGCGCCAGGACGGTCCGGTCGACACCGAGCCCGAAACCGATGCCGGACAGCGGCTGACCGCCGAGCTGAGCCATCAGACCGTCGTACCGTCCGCCGCCACCGATACCCGACTGCGCGCCGAGACCGTCGTGGACGAATTCGAACGTCGTCTTCGTGTAGTAGTCGAGGCCGCGGACCATTCGCGGGTTCACCACGTACGGCACACCCAGCGCGTCGAGGTGTGCGAGCACCTCGTCGAAGTGCGCCTTCGCCGTGTCCGAGAGGTGATCGAGCATGAGCGGTGCGTCCGCCGTCATCTCGCGCACCTCCTTGCGCTTGTCGTCGAGCACGCGCAGCGGGTTGATCTCCGCCCGCCGACGCGTCTCCTCGTCGAGGGGAAGCGCGAACAGGAACTCCTGCAACCGTTCCCGGTACTGCGGCCGGCACGTGTCGTCACCGAGGGAGGTGATCTCCAACCGGAACCCGTCGAGGCCGAGGCCGCGGAAACCGGCGTCGGCGATGGCGATGACCTCGGCGTCGAGGGCGGGGTCGTCGACACCGATGGCCTCCACCCCGACCTGCTGCAACTGGCGGTAACGACCGGCCTGCGGGCGCTCGTAACGGAAGAACGGTCCGGCGTAGCTCAGTTTCACCGGCAACTGGCCGCGGTCCAGGCCGTGTTCGATCACGGCCCGCATGACGCCCGCCGTGCCCTCCGGCCGCAGGGTCACCGAACGATCACCGCGGTCGGCGAACGTGTACATCTCCTTGCTGACGACGTCGGTGGACTCGCCGACGCCGCGGGCGAACAACCCGGTGTCCTCGAAGATGGGAAGTTCGATGTGGCCGTATCCGGCCAGTCGCGCAGCGCGCGTGAGTCCGTCACGGACCGCGACGAACTCGGACGACTGCGGCGGGACGTAATCGGGGACGCCCTTGGGGGCGGAGAAGGTGCTGGCTTTGCTCACTGTCGTTACTTTTCCTTATTTCGATCCCGAGAGTCCAACGAGAAAGGGGTTCGACCCACGTTCGGCGCCGACGGTGCTCGACCCGCCGTGCCCGGGCAGGACCGCGGTGTCGTCGGCGAGGATCAGAAGCTTGTCGGCGATGGACTGCAACAACTGTTCGTGGTTGCCGCCGGGCAGGTCGCTACGACCGATCGACCCCTGGAACAGCGTGTCACCGGTGAGGGCGATCTCGACGGGGCCGTTCTCGGTGGCCAAGCGGGTCCGGAAGACCACGGACCCCTGCGTGTGCCCCGGGGTGTGGTCCACAGCGAACGACATCCCGGCCTGCTCGATCACGTCGCCGTCGGCAAGCGCGATCACCTCGCCGGGCTCGACGAACGTCATGCCCTCGATGAACGGCTTCATCGTCGGTCCGATGCCGCGGCCGGGGTCCGACAGCATGTACCGGTCCTCGGGATGGATGTACGCGGGGATCCCGAACTTCTCGCAGACGTCGTAGGCGTTCCAGACGTGGTCGAGGTGACCGTGGGTCAGGAGGACCGCGGTCGGCGTGAGATTCGACTGGTCCAGGAACTCGAACAGCGGTTCGGCGGCGTCCTGTCCTGGGTCGACGACGACGCATTCCTGGGCATCGTCCTGCGCGAGGATGTAGCAGTTGGTCTGAAACATCCCGGCCGGGAATCCTGTGACGAGCACCTGTGAGGCTCCTGTTCGAGTGGACATTGCAGTCGCTACAGCCTAAGCCGCCGCCCCGGCAGGATGTTCTCAGGTTCGGATGGCAGACTCTGGAGGTCGTGTGCCGGGGGTAGTTCGCACCGACCAACTGCTATATCGATCGACCGACTGCCAGACAGACCGATACGGGAGGACCACCGCAGTGCCGAGCAACGAGCAGCGCCGGGAAGCAGCCAAACGAAAGCTCGAGCGTCAGCTCGAACGCCGCGCCGACAGAGCACGCAAGCGTAAGCAGCTGACCATCGCCGGTTCGGTGCTCGGTGTCGTGCTCGTGGTGGCGGCGGGCGCCGTCGTCTTCGCCCTCACCAGAAGCGACGACGACGCGACGGAAGCGTCGGCGGCCGAGTCGGTGTCGGCGTCGCCGCAGTCGCCCGGTGTGATGCCGGCGGGCCGGTCCGAACCGCTGCCCGAGAAGGTGTCCTGCACGTACACCCCCGGCACTCAGCCGCCGGCGAAGCAGGTGAACCCGCCGCGCACCGACGACATCGACACCACCCTCCAGGAAGTCAGCGTCAGCATGCAGACGACGCAGGGCAACATCGGCCTGATCCTGGACAACGCCGACTCCCCGTGCACCGTCAACAACTTTCTGAGCCTGGCGAGCCAGAACTACTTCGACAACACCCCGTGCCACCGGCTCGTCACGTCCGAGGGACTGAAGGTCCTGCAGTGCGGTGATCCCACGGGCGCAGGCACCGGCGGTCCCGGTTACGGCTTCGCCAACGAATTCCCCACCGACCAGTACGAGGCATCGGATCCGTCCCTGCAGGTGCCGGTGACGTACCCGCGCGGCACCATCGCGATGGCCAACAGCGGTCAGCCCGACAGCAACGGCAGCCAGTTCTTCCTCGTCTACGCCGACTCGCAACTGCCCCCGCAGTACACCGCGTTCGGGAAGGTCGACGAGACCGGTCTCGCGACCATCGAGAAGGTGGCGGCGGCCGGTGACGACGGATCGATGCAGGCCGGCGGCGGCAAGCCGAACCTGCCTATCGACATCACGTCCGTCCGGATGGACTGAGTCTCGTGTGAGGATGGACCGATGAAACGCACCTCGATCCTCGTCGCAGGCGTGAGCCTCGCGGTCCTCCTCGCCGGCTGTTCGGATTCGTCGGACTCCGGCGGCACGTCGACCGGCACCTCGTCGAAGGCGGCCCCCACGAGCGCGGCGGAACAGTCGCTCGATCTGTCCAAGTTCGGCACGCTGCCGCCGGTCCCGGCGCCGGCCGCGGCCACCGTGGACTGCACGTATCCGGCCGGGCAGCCCGCCGCCAAGGACGTCACCCCGCCGCCCACTTCCGGGGTCTCCACCGAAGGCACCGTCCCGGTCGACCTCCAGACCAGCGCCGGACCGATCGGCCTGGTCCTCGACCGCGCCGAAGCCCCGTGCACGGTCAACAGCTTCACGAGCCTGGCCCAGCAGGGCTACTTCGACGACACGCCCTGTCACCGGCTGACCACGGAGCTCGGCCTGCAGGTCCTGCAGTGCGGCGATCCCAGCGGGAAGGGCACCGGCGGACCGGGCTACGGATTCACCACCGAGTACCCGGAGACGGCGTTCGCGCCGAACGATCCGGCACTCGCGAATCCGGTGGTCTATCCGCGCGGCACCGTCGCGATGGCGAACAGCGGAACACCCGGCAGCAACGGCAGCCAGTTCTTCCTCGTCTACGCCGACTCGGTGCTCCCGCCCAACTACACCGTGTTCGGGACGATCTCCGAGGAGGGCCTCGCGACCGTCGAAAAGATCGCGGCGGACGGCGACGACGGATCCATGTCCGCAGGCGGCGGCAAGCCCAACACCCCGGTCCAGATCGAGACCGTGAAGGTCGGCTGACCCTCTCCCCCCGGCTACACGAACGGGACGGTCGTTCGATCAGATCGAACGACCGTCCCGTTCGTCATTGCTACGCGGCGGACGTCACCCGGTACACGTCGTACACGCCCTCGACGTTGCGGACCACGTTCAGCACGTGCCCGAGGTGCTTCGGGTCGCCCATCTCGAACGTGAACTTGCTGATCGCCACCCGGTCGCCGGACGTCGTCACGGACGCGGACAGGATGTTGACCTTCTCGTCCGCGAGCGCCTTCGTCACGTCCGACAGCAGCCGGTGCCGATCGAGCGCCTCGATCTGGATGGCCACCAGGAATACCGACGACGGCGACGGCGCCCACTTGACCTCGATGATGCGCTCGGACTGCTCCTGCAGAGAGCCCGCGTTGGTGCAGTCGGTGCGGTGAACACTGACCGCGCCGCCCCGGGTCACGAAACCCATGATCTCGTCGCCGGGAACCGGTGTGCAGCACTTGGCCAACTTGGCGACCGTACCCTCCGCGCCGGGAACGAGCACGCCCGCGTCGCCGGTGCTCCGAGGGCGCATCGGCATTGTGGACGGAGTCGACCGCTCGGCCAGCTCCTCCTCGACGTCGCCGACACCGCCCAGGTGGGCCACCAGACGCTGGACGACGTGCTGCGCCGACACGTGGCTCTCACCGACGGCCGTGTACAGCATCGACACGTCGGTGTAGTGCAGTTCGTGCGCGATGGACGCCATCGATTCGGCGTTCATCAGGCGCTGCAGCGGCAGCCCGACCCGCCGCACCTCCTTCGCGATGGCGTCCTTGCCCGCCTCGAGCGCCTCTTCACGACGTTCCTTGGCGAACCATTGCCGGATCTTCGTCTTGGCGCGCGGGGAGACGACGAACGTCTGCCAGTCGCGGCTCGGGCCTGCGTTGACGGCCTTCGACGTGAAGACCTCCACAACCTCGCCGTTCTCGAGCTTGCGTTCGAGCGCCACCAGCCTGCCGTTGACCCGGGCGCCGATACACCGGTGCCCGACCTCCGTGTGCACGGCGTACGCGAAGTCGACGGGTGTCGACCCGGCGGGCAGGGTCACCACGTCGCCCTTGGGGGTGAAGACGAAGATCTCCTTGACCGCGAGGTCGTAGCGGAGCGACTCGAGGAACTCCCCCGGGTCGGCGGCCTCACGCTGCCAGTCGAGGAGCTGACGCATCCACGCCATGTCGTCGACCTCGGCGACGTCACCGGAGTGCCTGCCCTTGGTCTCCTTGTACCGCCAGTGCGCGGCGATACCGAACTCGGCGGTCCGGTGCATGTCGTGGGTGCGGATCTGCACCTCGAGGGGTTTGCCCTCCGGCCCGACCACGGTGGTGTGCAGCGACTGGTAGACGCCGTAGCGCGGCTGCGCGATGTAGTCCTTGAACCGGCCCGCCATCGGCTGCCACAGCGAGTGGACGACGCCGACGGCCGCATAGCAGTCGCGGACCTCGTCGCACAGGATTCGCACGCCGACCAGGTCGTGGATGTCGTCGAAGTCGCGGCCCTTGACGATCATCTTCTGGTAGATCGACCAGTAGTGCTTGGGCCTGCCCTCGACGACGGCGTTGATGCGCGACGCCGTCAGCGTCGCGTTGATCTCCGCGCGAACCTTCGCGAGGTAGGTGTCGCGGGACGGCGCACGGTCTGCGACGAGCCGCACGATCTCGTCGTACTTCTTGGGATGCAGGATCGCGAAGGACAGGTCCTCGAGTTCCCACTTCACTGTCGCCATGCCCAGCCGGTGGGCCAGGGGGGCGATCACCTCGAGCGTTTCGCGGGCCTTGCGGGCCTGCTTCTCGGGCGGCAGGAACCGCATGGTCCGCATGTTGTGGAGCCGGTCGGCCACCTTGATCACCAGCACGCGGGGGTCGCGGGCCATCGCGATGATCATCTTGCGGATGGTCTCGCCCTCGGCGGCGTTGCCGAGCACCACCTTGTCGAGTTTGGTGACGCCGTCGACGAGGTGGGCGACCTCTTCGCCGAACTCGTCGGTCAACTGCTCGAGGGAGTAGCCGGTGTCTTCGACGGTGTCGTGGAGCAGGGCCGCGACCAGCGTGGTCGTGTCCATCCCCAGTTCGGCGAGGATGCTGGCTACGGCGAGCGGATGCGTGATGTACGGGTCGCCCGACTTGCGGCGCTGGCTGGCGTGCCGCTCCTCCGCGACGTCGTAGGCGCGTTGCAGGAGCGCCAGGTCCGCCTTCGGATAGAGCTCGCGATGCAGGCTGACGAGCGGTTCGAGAACCGGCCGGATGGTCGTGTTCCGCTGACCCGTGATGCGCCGGGCGAGTCGCGCTCGTACCCGGCGCGATGCGGACGCCGGAACCGCGAATCCCTGTGCTCCACGGTTGTTACCGGAAGCCGGGTTCGCTGCAGGTGACTCGGCATCGGATTGCGCAGACGAGGTTGATCCCGTGTTCTGCGACCGATCAAGATTCGAAGTCATGCCGTCACCTCCTACCACTGAAATGGCTCGGGCCGTGCGGCCCTGGTTGGTCTCGGGCATGCGCCCCGGTGGCCGTGACGACCACCAGGCACAACTTTAGTACTCAGACCGTGACGAGGGACGTGAGCGGGTACTTTCCGAGCCGCTCCCGGCCACCCAGCGCGGCGATCTCCAGGACCACGGCGACACCGATCACCCGGGCACCTGCGGATTCCACCAGTCGTGCCGTGGCGTCGAGGGTTCCGCCGGTGGCCAGGACGTCGTCGACGACGAGCACCGAGCGCCCGTCCAGACCGATCGATCCGCTCGGAATCTCCAGCGTGGCCGTTCCGTATTCGAGGGTGTACGACTGCGACAGCACGGGCGGCGGCAGTTTGCCCGACTTCCGCACGGCCACCACACCGGAGCCCAGTTCCCGGGCGACGCCGCCGCCGAGGAGGAACCCCCGTGCGTCGACAGCGGCAATCACGTCCGCCTCCGGGGCGCAGGCGGCGAGCGCGTCGACGACGACGCGGAAACCGTCCGCGTCGGAGAAGACCGGCGTCAGATCGGCGAACCGCACCCCGGGTTGCGGAAAGTCGTCGGCCCACCGGGTGAGCCGGTTGACGGCGTCACGCGCCGAATTATGGTCGATCACCTGCGCAAGACCCACCTGTCCATGTTCCAGCCGGCGCCCGAACGCGTCGGATTGATTGCTCCTGCCTGCAAACCTGTTGCGAACGCGACGGTCCGCGGCTGGTCGAACAGCGGCACCGTGGGCACGTCCGACCACAGGATGTTCTCCGCCTCCGTCGACAACGACAGCTGGGTGGCGGTGGAGCTGTCGACCGCGAGTTGATCGACGATCTGATCGACGCGGCCGTTGCTGTAGTCCCCGAAGTTCGATCGAATTCCGCTGCGGAGGGCGTACATCGCGGTAGTGGCCGCCGCTGTGCCCGCGGCGCCGGGAGCGGCGGCCGTGCCGGCGAGCACCACGTCCACCTGCCCGTCGCGCAGCATCGTCGGCGTGAACTCGGGCGACGCGACGTCCTGCACGGTGATACCGGCCGGGGCGCACGCCGCTGCCACGGCCGACACGATCTCGGCGCGGCGCGGGTTCGGTCCCAGATATCCGACACGGACGGTCGCCGACGTGTTGCCGGTATCGGCCAGTGCGTCCGCCGCCGCTGCGGTGTCCGGCGTCTCGTACCGCCCGCCGACGGCACCGGCCACCGACTCGTGAACGAGACTGTCGGGTGCGGTGACCCGGGTGTCGACCGGGCCCCCGGCCGCGGCACCGGCCTCGTCCGACTCCGTGGCGATCCCGAACTTCGACGCCAGCTCCTCGCGGGGCAGGCACGCCGCGAACGCCCGCCGTCCGACTGCGTTCTCGAACAGGCCCGAGGTGGACAGGACGAACTGCTCGACGCTGCGCGACGGCACCTCCGTCACGTCGAACCCGCCGAGATCCAGGTCCGGCGCAGATCCGGCGGCGACGTCGACCACCTCGACCGAGCCGTCACCGATCCGCGCGCTCACGTCGGAAGACTTGGGCCACACCACGATCCGGGACGTGGCGGGACGGTTCCCCCACCAGCGGTCGTTGGCCACCAGCACGAGGCCCTCGTCCTCGGAGAACGATTCGACCTTGTAGGGGCCGGACGCGGGGAACTTGGCGAGGTCGAGGTCGCCGGGTGCCATCGTCCATCCGTCGTTCCAGAAGTCCGCGACGCGCGTCAGTGCGTCCGCGTCCGAATTCTGCACGGCGGCAACGATGTCGGGCACGCCGGCAGCGCTGGCGACCACGTGCGCCGGCATCATCGACGTCGCGCCGAACAGCGACTTCCAGTCGGTGAAATTGCGTCCCGCCTTGAACCTGACGACGGCATCCTTCGCGCCCGTCTGGCAGTCGACGCGGTCGATGTCCGAGTAGCCGGCGGTGCTCGCCGCATCGAACATCGGGAAACGGCCACTGTTCGCCGCCCACGTCAGCACCAGATCGTCGCAGGACATCGGCACGCCGTCGGAGTAGACGGAGTTGGGATTGAGCTTGTACTGGATGGTGAGGGCGTCCCCGGGCATCGCGTTGGCGGTGCCGATGTCCGTGTCGGCCACCGGTCCGCCTTCCGGCCCCGTGTAGTTGAACCCGGGCAGCACCCGCGCGAACGCCTGACGCGCCCCCGACACCGCACCCGCGACGCTGTTGGCGTTGTAGGTGGTGACGGTGTTGTCGATGACGTAGCCGATCGACGGGATCTGCTCGCCCTCCTCGGAACATCCGACGAGCGATCCGGCGAGGACCACGGTCGCGAGGAGGCCGGCACCCGACACGGCCGTAATCCGGCCGCGTCGGGTGTGCGCACCGCGCCGGGTGCTGTGCGATGCGGGCATGTCAGTGCCTCTTCTTGTTGCGCTTCCCGGTGGGACGTGAGCCCGGAGTGGGTGCGGTCGCCGCCGACCGGCGGCGCGGGACGGCGGCGTCGGCCGCGGATGCTGCGACCTCGGCGGCCGGGGTACCGGCCTTCTGGGCACCGCCCTGTGCCAGGGTCGCTCGGCGAGCGAGGACCTTGCGCGTGTGCGCGGCCACCGGACCCCACCGCTCCTTCAGCGTGACCAGCAGGGGTGTCGCGAAGAAGATCGACGAGTAGGCGCCGACGATGATGCCGACGAGCTGCACCAGCGCCAGGTCCTTCAGCGTTCCGACACCGAGCATCCAGACCGCGACCACCATCAGCGCGAGCACCGGCAACACGCTGATCAGGGTGGTGTTGATGGACCGCATCAGCGTCTGATTGATCGCCAGGTTCGCCTGCTCGGCGTAGGTGCGACGGGTCAGGTGCAGAATCCCGCGCGTGTTCTCCTCGACCTTGTCGAACACCACCACCGAGTCGTAGAGCGAGAAACCGAGAATCGTCAGCAGACCGATGACGGTCGCCGGGGTCACCTCGAAGCCGACGAGCGAATACACACCGGCGGTCACGGCGATGTCGAAGAACAGCGCGACGATCGCGGCGATCGCCATGTCGCGCTCGAACCGGACGGCGATGTACACGCTCACGATCACCAGGAACACAAGCAGCGCGATCAGCGCCTTCTGGGTGATCTGCCCGCCCCACGTCTCGCTGACGTCGGCGATGCTGATCACGTTCTTGCTGACGTTGCCGTCACTGTCCTTCGGCTGGAACTTGTCGTACAACGCGTCCTGAAGCGTCACCACCTGCGCCGCGTCGAGTGCCTCGGAGCGGATCTGCACGGTCGCGCTCGAACCCGAGCCCACCGTCTGCACCGAGACGGGATCCATGCCCAGCGCCTCGGAGTAGACCTCCTCCACCTGCGCGGTCTCCACCCCGCCGCCGGCGGGGAACTGGATCCGCGATCCACCCTCGAAATCGATACCCAGGGTGAACCCGCGGACGAGGATGCTCAGCAACGAGATCAACACGATCGTGCCGGTCAGGATGTAGTAGAAGCGCCGACGCCCGACCACCTCGAAGGCGCCGGTTCCGGTGTAGAGCCGCGACAGCAGGCTGTGCTGGGGCATCGACGACTGGTTGACGCCCGAATCGGACAGCGAAGACTCGGGGTCCGTCTGCGACGCAGACTGGGACTTGGTCGATTCGCTCATACTCGTGACTCCTTCGCCGACGCTGCGGCAGCCTTGCGTTCCTTGGCGATCTGCTGCACGGCACCCAGCCCGTTGACACCGGGCTTCGACCAGAACGGCGACTTCGAGGCCAGGTGGACCAGCGGCCACGTCACCAGGAACACCACGACGACATCGAGGACGGTGGTCAGGCCGAGGGTGAACGCGAAGCCGCGCACCTGGCCGATTGCGAGGACATACAGCACCGCGGCGGCGATGAAGCTGACCGCGTTACCGGACAGGATGGTCCGGCGTGCACGGGCCCAGCCGCGCGGAACCGCGGACCGGAAACTGCGTCCCTCCCGCATCTCGTCCTTGATTCTCTCGAAGAACACCACGAACGAGTCGGCGGTCATACCGATTCCGATGATCAGACCGGCGATGCCCGCGAGGTCGAGGGTGAAATTGATGTACCGGCCGAGCAGCACCATGATCGCGTAGACCATCACACCCGACAGCACCAGGGACAGCGCCGTCAGCACCCCGAGCATGCGGTAGTAGAGCAGGCAGTAGAGCAGCACCAGGACCAGACCCACCAGACCGGCGATGAGACCGGCCTCCAGCGAGGCGAGACCCAGCGTCGCGGACACGGTCTCCGCCTCCGACGCCGCGAACGACAGCGGCAGCGAGCCGTACTTCAGGGTGTTCGCGAGTTCTTTCGCGCTTTCCGCGGTGAACGAGCCGGTGATCGACGTCGAGCTGCCTGCGGGTGTCGCGCCCTGGACGACCGGTGCGCTCACCACCTTGGAGTCGAGCGTGAACGCGGCCTGCTTGCCGATGTTCTGCGACGTGAACGTGGCCCAGGTGTTGCTGCCCTCGGACTTGAACGTCAGGCTCACCTCGTGCCGCGACTGCTGGGAGTTGTAGCCGGACGTCGCGTCGGCGATCTCCTGTCCGTCGATGATCGCCGGTTCGAGCAGGTACACGGCCTGGCCGTCGGTGGAGCACGCGACGAGCGGCAGGGCCGGGTCGTCGTTGCCGCGCAGCGGGTCGGGCACGCTGCAGTCGAGTGTCGCCATGGCCTGCTGCTGCACGGCCGGGTCGGTGCTCTGACGTGTGGCCCGCGCTGCCGCGATCTCGTCGGCCGCCTCGGTACCGGACGCGTCGGCGGGCGCCGGTTCCGCCGTCTGAGCCGGCTCGGGAGAGGTGGACGGATCCTGAGCCGGGAACGGCCGGTTCTGGGGCGCGGGAGTCTCGGTTCCGGCGGGAGTCTGGGCGGGCGTCTCACCGGCGGCGGGTGCCTGTGTGCCGGCAGGAGCCGCGGCCTGCGACGTCTGGACGGGACGGACGTACAACCGCGCCGTCTGGCCGAGCGAACGCGCCTGTGCGCTGTCGTCGCCGGGGACGGTGATGACGAGGTTGTCGCCGTCGATGACCACCTCGGAGCCGGACACGCCGAGTCCGTTCACACGGGTCTCGATGATCTCCTGGGCCTGCCGCAGGCTGTCCGGCGTCGGCTTGCTGCCGTCCGGGGTGCGTGCGGTGAGGGTGACTCGGGTCCCACCTTGCAGGTCGATGCCCAGCTTGGGTGTCGCGGACTTGTCGCCGGTGAAGAACACCAGGGCATACAGAACCGCCACGAGCACCGCGAAAACGGTGAGGTAGCGGACGGGATGCACCGATCCTGTGGAAGGTGCCACGATCTCTATGTCTCCTCAGTACGTGCAGTTCGGGTGGGAACGTTCACAGCGCACCAGGCCGGCAGACGCAGGGCTGTGCCCCGGTTGCCGCGCGCGGGGCGCCTGCGACGCGACGGCTGCGCAATTACGCCGCGGAAGCGTCGATCAATCCTTGTTCAGCCGCGGCGTGCTGTCGCCGCCGTTCTCGCGATCCTCGCGCACGATGTCGGTGGCGGGGGCCTCGGCGTCGATCGATTCGTGGTCGATGGAACCGTCACCCTGCAGCGGAGCGTCGACGATCTGCTCGCGGACGACGAGACGCGACCATGTGGTGACCACGCCGGGAGCGATCTCGAGGTCGATCGTCTCGTCACCAATTGCGACGACGGTGCCGTGCAGACCGGCAGTCGTGAGGACGCGGTCGCCGACCGAGAGCGAGTCCTGCAGAGCGGTCACCTTGGCCGCCTCCTTCTTCTGTCGGCGGATCCCCAGGAACATGGGGACGAGCAGCGCCAGAATCAGGAGCGGGAAGAGAAAATCCATCTGTAAGTCAACCTCGAGGTATGTCGCACGGTCCGAAGCACTGGTCCCGGTTGGACCGATGCAATACACCAGTGTGCCATCACCGGCCCGGACACCGGTTCGCTCGGCACGACGCGGGCGTTTCTCCGGGGGTCGATCAGGGATCTTCCGGATCGAACAGGGAGGCCTGCGGCTCGTTGACGCGGACCTCGATTCCGCCGGTCACAGCGTCAGGCGGCGGGGTCAGGCCCAGTTGCGTCCACGCGGCGGCCGTGGCGACACGGCCGCGGGGTGTCCTGGCGATCATTCCGGCGCGGACGAGGAAGGGCTCACACACCTCCTCGACGGTGGCGGGCTCCTCACCCACCGCGACGGCCAGGGTGGACACCCCGACCGGGCCGCCGCCGAAGCTGCGCACGAGGGCACTGAGAACGGACCGGTCGAGGCGGTCGAGTCCCAGCTGGTCGACGTCGTAGACGGCGAGAGCCGCATGGGCGATCTCGCGGGTGACGACGCCGTCCGCCCGGACCTCGGCGTAGTCGCGGACACGGCGGAGGAGGCGGTTCGCGATGCGGGGAGTGCCCCGGGACCGGCTCGCGATCTCGGCGCCGGCCTCCTCGCCGAGTTGCACCCCGAGAATGCCCGCCGACCGCATGAGGATCTGCTGCAGCTCCGCGGGTTCGTAGAAGTCCATGTGGGCGGTGAAGCCGAACCGGTCGCGCAGCGGTCCGGTGAGTGCCCCGGAGCGGGTGGTGGCCCCGACCAGGGTGAACGGCGCGACCTCGAGGGGAATGGACGTGGCGCCGGGCCCCTTGCCGACCACGACGTCGACCCGGAAGTCCTCCATCGCGAGGTAGAGCATCTCTTCGGCAGGCCGGGCGATGCGGTGGATCTCGTCGATGAACAGCACGTCGCCCTCGACGAGATTGCTCAGCATGGCGGCCAGGTCGCCCGCCCGTTCCAGCGCCGGACCCGACGTCAGCCTCAGCGAGGAGCCGAGTTCGGCGGCGATGATCATCGCCATGCTGGTCTTCCCCAGCCCGGGCGGGCCCGAGAGGAGGATGTGGTCGGGGGTGCCGCCGCGCATCTTGGCGCCGGTCAGGACGAGTTGCAACTGCTCCCGGACCCGCGGTTGCCCGATGAAGTCGTGGAGGTTCTTCGGCCGCAGGCTGGCCTCGATGTCTCCGTCGCCGGCGACGAGATCGGCCGAGACCGGGGACTCCTCGTCGTAGTCGCCGCCGGGTTCGGGATTCATCTGGTCTTCCCGAGCAGGGAGAGGGCGGAGCGCAGTGCGGTCGAGGTGGTCGACTCGGGCGCCTCGGCGAGGACGGCGTCGGTGGACTGTTCGGCCTGCTTGGCGGGGAATCCGAGCCCGACGAGGGCTTCGACGATCTGGTCGCGGACCGATCCGCCGCCGCCCACACCGACCGGCGCCGCCCCGGCCGTGGACGCGACGGCGTCGACCTTGTCGCGCAGTTCGACGACCATCCGCTCCGCCCCGCGCTTGCCGATGCCCGGCACCCGCGTGAGCGCCGTGACGTTGCCCTCGGCCAGCGCTGCCCGCAACGCGTCGGGTTCGAGGACGGCGAGGGTCGCCATCGCCAGGCGCGGGCCGACTCCGGACACGGTCTGGAGCAGCCCGAACAACTCCTTGGACTCCGAGTCGGGGAACCCGTACAGCGTCATCGAGTCCTCGCGGACGATCATCGCCGTGACCAGCCTGGCCTCGGTTCCTCGCTGCAGTCCGCCGAGGGTGGCCGGCGTCGCGTTCACGCGGTATCCCACTCCGGCGGATTCGATCACCGCATGGTCGAGGGCGATCTCGAGCACCTCTCCGCGGACGGACGCGATCATCGTGTACCTGCCTTCTTCACTTCGGCCAGTCGGGCCTGGTAGCGACGTTTCTGTTCGGCGGCGGCGGCTTCGGCGCGGGCCATGCGTTCGATCATCGGAGCCCGCCAGCAATGGCAGATCGCCAGTGCCAGCGCGTCCGCCGCGTCGGCCGGTTTGGGTGCGGCCGTCAGTTTGAGGATGCGCGTCACCATCGCCGTCACCTGAGCTTTGTCTGCCGAGCCGCTCCCGGTGACGGCGGCCTTGACCTCACTGGGGGTATGGAAACACACGGGGATGCCGCGGCGCGCGGCGGCGAGGGCGACGACTCCACCCGCCTGCGCGGTGCCCATCGCGGTGCGCACGTTGTGCTGGGAGAACACCCGCTCGATCGCCACGACCTCGGGCCGGTGCAGATCGATCCACGATTCGGCCGCTTCGGAGATGCGCAGCAGCCTGGACGCCAACTCGAGGTCGGCCGGGGTCCGGACCACGTCGACGGCGATCGGGGTGACGGTGCGGCCGCTCCCGCCGTCCACCACTCCGAATCCGCACCGGGTCAGACCGGGATCCACACCCAGCACACGCACGCAAAGCCACCTCTCCCACGCCGAACAGCTGTTCGATAGCTTAGCCGTGGGGTCGGACGAGTCGGCGCATCAACACGCAGGACGGGGAGGGGCGGGCGAGCACCGCTCCCCCGCCCCGTGCGTCGTGCGATCAGTCGTCGAGTTCCGCGAGCACCTCGTCGGACAGGTCGACGTTGGTGTAGACGTTCTGAACGTCGTCGGACTCCTCGAGCGCGTCGACGAGCTTGAACACCTTGCGGGCTCCGTCCGCGTCGACCGGGACCTCGACGGACGCGCGGAAGTCTGCCTCGGCGGAGTCGTAGTCGATTCCCGCCTCCTGCAGTGCGCTCCGGACGGCGACGAGGTCGGTGGGCTCGCTCACGATCTCGAACGTGTCGCCGAGGTCGGTGACCTCTTCGGCACCCGCATCGAGGACCGCCATCAGCACGTCGTCCTCGGTCTGGTCACCCTTCTCCAGAGTGACGACGCCCTTGCGCGTGAACAGGTAGGACACGGAACCGGGGTCGGCCATGTTGCCGCCGTTGCGGGTCATCGCGGTACGTACCTCGCCGGCCGCACGGTTGCGATTGTCGGTCAGGCACTCGATGAGGACGGCGACACCGTTGGGTCCGTAGCCCTCGTACATGATGGTCTGCCAGTCGGCGCCGCCCGCTTCTTCACCGGCACCGCGCTTGCGGGCGCGCTCGATGTTGTCGTTGGGGACCGACGTCTTCTTGGCCTTCTGGATGGCGTCGTACAGGGTGGGGTTTCCCGCAGGATCGCCACCGCCGGTACGGGCCGCCACCTCGATGTTCTTGATCAGCTTCGCGAAGGCTTTGCCACGCTTGGCATCGATCACAGCCTTCTTGTGCTTGGTGGTGGCCCATTTGGAGTGGCCGCTCATGCGATTCAAGCCCCTTTCCTGCTGCCTTTGGCACGCCGAATGCGCGGTTTCAGCTTTGACGATGTTACCCGCAGCCCGGCCACCCCTGCGCGTTCCCGGGGTAACAACTCGCATAAGTCGGCATTGTTTGCATAGAATGCAAACATGTTGATGCGGGTCGATCACAGCTCCACCACCCCACTGGGTGAACAGATCGCCGCCAATGTGCGCGGCGCGTTCCTGCGCGGCGAGATCGGCGCGGGCGATCGGCTCCCCTCCGCCCGGGCGCTGGCCGAGTCCATCGACGTCAACCTCCACACCGTGCTGCGCGCGTACGCCGCGCTGCGCGACGAGGGCCTGATCGACCTCCGCCGGGGCCGGGGCGCGGTCGTCCGCGCCGACACGGACCCGGTACACACCGGATTGACCGAAGCCGCACGCACTTTCGTGTCCGAGGCACGACGCCTCGGACTCGACACCGAACAGATGCTCGACGTGATCAAGGAGACCACCAGACAATGACGACCTCCCGAACGCGCCTCCTCGCCGCAACCTCGGCGGTGCCCCTCCTCGCGCTCGTGATCGCGAGACTCGCCTGGAGCGGGCAACTGCCGCCGGTGGTGGCCAGCCACTGGTCCGGCACCGAACCCGACCGATTCAGCGACACGACCACCTACTTCTGGATCGCTGCCGCCGTCTGCGCGGCCGCCACCGCGATCGCCGGCGCCGTGGCGGCGCGGGCCCGCACCGACGCCGCGCTCTGGCTTCCCGCCACCGTTCTCATCGGGTGGACGGTGGCCACGGCCTGGATCGTCAGCGTCGCCGCCACGATCGAGGCGGGCTCGCCCGAAGCGGCGACGCTGGGCTGGTGGATCATCGTTCCCCTCTTGGGAATCGTGTGGGCGATCGCCACGTTCGCCCTGCTCCCCCGGACGTCGCACTCCGCAGAGAACGGTGCAGCGCCGACGCTGCCCGTCCCCCTGGCGCCCGGCGAGCGGGCAGCCTGGACCGGATATGCCCGCGGACGGTGGGCGGGCGTGCTCGCTCTCGCCATGGCCGTGGCCGCCGTCGTCTCCGCGCTGGTGGGAGCGCTCTGGCTCGCCGTCCTGTTCCTCGTCCTGACGATCGCCGGCGGCGGCTTCGCCTCGGTGACCGTGCAGATCGACCGCACGGGACTGACCCTCTCGTCGTGGAACGTCCGCTGGCGGAAGATCCCGCTCGACTCGATCGACGAGGCCCGGGTCACCGAGATCCGCCCCGCGGAATGGGGCGGCTGGGGCTACCGCTTCACGCCGCGAGGGACCGCGGTCGTGATCCGCGCCGGCGAGGGCATCGTGGTGACCCGCACCGGCGGCCGCCCGTTCGCGGTCACCGTGGACGGCGCCGCGCAGGGTGCGGCGCTCCTCAACACACTCGTCGCGCCCCGTCCGGCGAGTTAGACCCCGCGGACGATGTCGACGAACAACTCGTGCACCCGCCGGTCGCCCGTCACTTCCGGGTGGAACGACGTGGCCACCACGGAACCCTGCCGGACGGCCACGATCCGTCCGGCGGCCGCGCCACCCGACTCGGGCACGCGGGCGAGGACCTGCACGTCGTCGCCGACGCGCTCCACCCACGGTGCCCGGATGAACACGGCCCGCATCGGGTCGCCGACGATGCCCTCGAATTCGAGGTCGGACTCGAAGGAGTCGACCTGACGACCGAAGGCGTTGCGGCGCACCGTCATGTCGATCGCACCGAGGTGCTGCGCGTCGGGCCTCGTGTCGAGGATCTCGCTCGCGAGGAGGATCATCCCGGCGCAGGACCCGTAGGCAGGCAACCCGTCGTGCAGGCGCGCCTTCAGCGGTTCGAGCAGTTCGAAGATCTGCAGCAGCTTGCTCATCGTCGTCGACTCGCCGCCCGGAATGACGAGCCCGTCGATCTTCTCGAGCTCCTCCGGGCGCCGGATGCCGACGGCGTCGGCACCCGAATCGTTCAGTGCAGCAAGGTGTTCACGGACGTCGCCCTGCAGGGCGAGTACTCCGACGAGGGGACGGGTCATGCCATGTTTCCTGTCTCGATGTCGCGCTTGTCCTGATCGCGCTGGATGCGGGTCAACCCCTCCTGGACTACGGCGGCGACCATGGTGCCGTTCCGGTCGAACATGCGGCCCTGGGTGAGGGCGCGGCCGAAGCCGGCGGAGGGTGAGGTCTGGTCGTAGAGCAGCCACTCGTCGGCGCGGAACGGGCGCAGGAACCACATGGCGTGATCGAGCGACGCCGTCTGCGTGACCACTCCCGGGTGCGGGACCTTCGACGCGCCGAGGAGCGTCATGTCACTGAGGTAGGCGAGGGTGCAGATGTGGAAGACCTGATCGTCCGGCAGCTTGCTGCGGTACCGCATCCACACCCGTTGCTGCGCGGCGATTCCGGGCGTCTTCCCGGTGGAGTCGGCCGGAACGATGCGGACGTCCCATTCCTTCCACTCCCGGTAGAGATCGGTGGCGGCGAACTCCTCGAGGGTCTGTGCGTCGACGAGCTCTTCGGGGGCGGGGACGGACGGCATCGTGTCCTGATGCTCGATGCCCTCGTCCTCGCTGTGGAACGACGCCGACATGGTGAAGATCGCCTTGCCGTCCTGGATTCCGGTGACGCGCCGCGTACAAAAGGATCTGCCGTCCCGGATCCGGTCGACCAGGTACACGGTGGGTTTCGCGGGATTTCCGGGGCGCAGAAAGTACCCGTGCAGGGAGTGGACCTTGAACGCCTCGTCGACGGTACGGACCGCGGACACCAGCGACTGACCCGCGACCTGCCCGCCGAACGTCCTCTTCAGAACAGACGGATGAACCGCGCCGCGGAAGATGTCCTTCTCCAGCGCTTCGAGTTCGAGAACGTCCTCGATGCTCGCCATGAGCCCTCCTTCTGTGCCTGGTCAAGGTTATCCGCCCGGTTCGGGCTCGAGGCACGATGGGTGCCATGACGATGTTCACACCGACGAGCCCGGACGGTCTCGTCGCCCTCGTCACCGAACGCTGCCTCGCCGTTCACGGCACCGCCGTCGTCGCGATCGACGCGCCCGACGGCGCGCAGCCCCTGCCCCTCGCGGACGCGGTGTGCGCGTCGCTGCGGGAGCAGGGCCGCCCCTGTGACGTCGTATCCCTCCACGACTACGTCCGTCCCGCCTCCCTGCGGTTCGAGCACGGACGCGACGACGAACTCAGCTACCGCACCCTCTGGTTCGACTACGACGCCCTGAACCGCGAGGTGGTGCGGTCGGTCCGCACCGACCGCCGGTGGTTGCCGCGCCTGTGGGACGAGAACGAGGATCGCTCCGCCCGCTGCGCCCGCGTTCCCGCGGCCGACGGTCAGGTGCTTCTCGTCGCCGGCCCGATGCTGCTCGGCCGGGACCTCGACTTCGACGTCACGGTGCAACTCCATCTGGGCGAGGGAGCCCTGATGCGCCGCACCCCGGCCGATCAACGATGGACCGTGCCCGCCCTGCTGCGCCGTGCGGCCGACGTCACGGTCGAACCCGACCTGCTGGTGCGGTACGACCATCCGCCGAGGCCCGCGGTCCGGGCGGGCAGCTGAGTCCGCTCACGTCGTGCGCAGGAACCGGGTCAGCCCTTCCTGCACGACGGCAGCGACCAGGTTGCCCTTCCGGTCGAAGATCCGGCCCTGCGCGAGCGCCCGACCGAAACCGGCGGACGGTGACGTCTGGTCGTACAGCAGCCACTCGTCGGCCCGGAACGGTCGCAGGAACCACAGCGCGTGATCGAGTGAGGCACCGTTGATCTCGACACCGGGGTGCGGGGTCATGGCGGAACCGATCAGCGTCATGTCGCTCATGTAGGCCAGTGCGCAGACGTGGAAGACGGGGTCGTCGGGCAGCGTCTTGCGGGACCGGAACCACGCCTGCTGCTGAGCGGCCGCACCGCGCCGGCGGTCGACCTCCCCGTGGCCGACCATCCGGATGTCCCAGTCGGACCACTCCTGGGCGAGCCAGGCGATTTCCGGGTCGTCGGAGTCACTGGCGAACGGCAGGGTATCGGGCGGCGGCACCACGGGCATCTCGTCCTGGTGCTCGATGCCCTCGTCCTCGACCTGGAACGACGCCGACATCGTGAAGATCGCCTGACCGTCCTGGACGGCGCTGACCCGCCGGGTGACGAACGACCGACCGTCCCGGATGCGGTCCACGAGGTACACGATCGGCATCGTGGGGTTTCCGGGGCGGAGGAAGTATCCGTGCAGCGAATGCACCATGAAGCGGGGGTCGACGGTGCGGACCGCCGCCACCAGCGCCTGACCGGCCACCTGCCCGCCGAACGTCCGGGGAAGCATGGTATCGCTCGCTATGCCTCGGAAGATGTTCTCCTCGAGGCGTTCCACTTCCAGGATCTCTTCGATCGTCGCCATCCACGGCCCCTTCCGATGCTCGTCCGCTGACACTCTCACACGGGTCCCGGGCACCGGCGCACCGCACCGCACGAGGCCCCTGTGAGGGCCTCGTGCGGTGCGAACGGAAGCAGTGCGGCGCCGGGAGCGCCGCGATCGATCACAGGTCGATCGTGGGGATCACCAGCCGCGTTCGGCGAGCCGGTGCGGGACCGGGATGTCGTCGACGTTGATGCCGACCATCGCCTCACCCAGCCCGCGGGAGACCTTCGCCAGCACGTCCGGGTCGTCGAAGAACGTGGTCGCCTTCACGATCGCCGCGGCCCGCTCCGCCGGATTACCGGATTTGAAGATGCCCGACCCGACGAACACACCCTCCGCACCGAGCTGCATCATCATCGCCGCATCCGCCGGAGTGGCGATGCCACCGGCGGTGAACATCGTCACCGGCAACTTCCCGGCCTTGGCCACCTCGACGACCAGGTCGTACGGCGCCTGCAGCTCCTTCGCCGCCACATACAGCTCGTCCTCACTCAGCGAGGTCAACCGGCGGATCTCCCCACCGATCGTCCGCATGTGCGTGGTCGCGTTCGACACGTCACCGGTACCGGCCTCACCCTTGGACCGGATCATCGCCGCACCCTCGGTGATCCGCCGCAACGCCTCACCCAGATTGGTGGCACCACACACGAACGGGACGGTGAACTTCCACTTGTCGATGTGGTTGGCGTAGTCGGCCGGGGTCAGCACCTCGGACTCGTCGACGTAGTCGACCCCGAGGGACTGCAGGATCTGCGCCTCAACGAAGTGCCCGATCCGGGCCTTGGCCATCACCGGGATCGACACCGCGGAGATGATGCCGTCGATCATGTCCGGATCACTCATCCGGGACACCCCACCCTGCGCCCGGATGTCCGCGGGCACCCGCTCGAGCGCCATGACCGCCACCGCACCGGCGTCCTCGGCGATCTTCGCCTGATCGGGGGTGACGACGTCCATGATGACCCCGCCCTTCAACATCTCGGCCATGCCACGCTTGACGCGCGCCGTACCGGTGGTGGGGGTGGTGTCGGGGGTGCTCACAGCGAACTCCTGGGTTGTGGCGTGGATTGATTCGATAGCGGCACGCGTGAACGACGACGTTCACGCTGCAGTACCCGATTCTAGGACGAGCGGCAGTCCACATCCGTAGCCAGTCCGCGATTGCTGGCTTTCTTCGGACTCCCGGGCGGCTCAGGTGATCGCGCGCACCTCGGGTTCGTCCGCGGCCGAGGCGACCGCGCCGGCTTCGTCGAGGAGATCCGCGAGATCGTGCGGGTACACGGCTTCACCTGCCGCCGCCAGTTGACGAACCGTGTCCGCGGTGCACCACCGGTGACCGGTGATGGTGCGGTTCTCGAGTTCGGTGAAGCCCCCGTGGTGCGGCTCGAACCCGTCGGTGCGCAGCGCGAAGAACAGCTCCTCGGAGCGGATGAGCTGCCCGTTCCACGAGAAGATGGCCACCCGACGCCACATGGGTCCGCGCAGCTGTTCGGGCGACGCGGTGTGCCCGGTCTCCTCGGCGATCTCCCGGACAGCGGCCGCCCGCAGGTTCTCCCCCTTCTCGACGGCGCCGCCGATCGTGAACCAGTAGTAGACGTCGGGGACGGTGGGGTCGTGACCCCGGAGCAGCAGGACCCGGCCCTGGCCGTCGAGCAGCACCACCCGGGCCGAGGTCCGGACGGAGTCGAGTGACAGACCCTCGGTGACCGCCGCGGCGGACGAGCGTTCGGTGATCTCGAAGTAGGTCGGCAGCGGGGCCGTGCCCCCGAGGTGCAGCCATCGGACGGGTCGCCGGGTGCGGAGTGCGAGGGTGTCGCGGACGGCGTCGTTGTGGAATCGGCGGGCGATCAGTACCCGCGCCTCCGCATCGGCGAGTTCCGCCACCAGCTGGGGGCGCAGGGTGTCCGGGTCGAGGGAGGAGAGCGCACTGGACAGTGCGTTCTCGGCGATCTCGCGGTCTGCCCGGTCCGACCGTTCCGCCCGGGCCGACAGCGCGGCCAGCGACCTGCCCTCGGGTGGGTCCATCGCCGCGGCGGCCGCCCGCACGACCACCGCCCGGCGCGCGAGGGCCGCGTCGAGGGCCTGCCAGGACAGATCGGAGCGGACGTGCAGTCGGTCGAGGCGGTTGGCCGTCCCGTACGCCCACAGGCCGATCGCCAGGACGACGGCTGCGACCAGGGCGAGAACCAGGATCGTGAGGGCGGAGAACGTCACGAGCCGACCTCCCGGACGCCGTCGCGGCCGACGGTGACCGTCTCGTAGACGCGCAGGATCTGTTCGGCCACCACCGGCCAGTCGTATTCGGTGACCACCGTCCGAGAGAAGTCGGTGAGCGCAGCGCTCCGCTCGGGGTCACCGAGCACCGAGTCGATCCCGGCGGCCAGCGCCGCCGCATCCCCGACCGGCACCAGGACGCCCGCCTGCCCGTCCCGCAGGACGCGGCGGAACGCGTCCAGTTCGCTCGCCACGACGGCGGCACCCGCGGCCATCGCCTCGACCAGCACGATGCCGAAGCTCTCACCGCCGAGGTTGGGTGCGCAGTACACGTCGGCGCTCCGCAGCGCCGACGCCTTCTCGGCGTCGTCGACCTGGCCGAGCAGACGCAGGTGCCCGAAGACCGGGCCGGCCTCCCGGCGCAGCTTGTCCTCGTCGCCGCGGCCGACCACCAGCACCTCGAGGTCGGGATACTTCTCCACCAGGGTGGGCAGCGCCTTGAGTAGCACCGCCATGCCCTTGCGGGGCTCGTCGTAGCGTCCGAGGAAGAGGATGGTCTTTCCGGGACGCGGGTAGCCGGGCAGCGGCTCGGCGTTCGCGAACGCCGAGACGTCGACGCCGTTGGGGATTTCGACCGCATCGGAGCCGAGTGATTCCACCTGCCAGCGTCGCGCGAGTTCCGACACCGCGATGCGGCCGCTGATCTTCTCCAGGTAGGGCTGGAGCACACCCTGAAACGTGCTCAGCACCAACGACTTCGTGGTCGACGTGTGGAAGGTGGCCACGATGGGCCCCTCGGCCACGCGCATGGCGAGCATCGACAGGCTCGGCGCGTTGGGCTCGTGGATGTGCAGGACGTCGAAGTTGTTGTCCGAGATCCAGCGCCGCACGCGGGCGCTCGCGGCGGGGCCGAAACTCAGCCGGGCCACCGAGCCGTTGTAGGGAATGGCGAGGGCGCGGCCCGCGGAGACGACGAAGTCGGGCAGGTCGATGTCGTCGGAGGCCGGCGCCAGGACGCTCACCTTGTGCCCGCGCTCGATCAGGACCTCCGCGAGGTCGACGACGTGAGCCTGCACTCCGCCCGGGACGTCGAACGAGTACGGGCAGACCATCCCGATCTTCACGAGTTCTCCATGCGGGAGAGCCTTGCCTGGGACAGGTCGGAGAGCCACAGCGGCTGAAGCATGTGCCAGTCCTCCGGATGTGCCGCGATGTTGGCCTCGAACCGGTCCGCCAGTGTCTGGGTCGCCGCGGCCACCCCCGCGGTGGTGTCGATCGGCGGGTCGATGCGGAAACCCCACCCGCCGTCCGTGAACCAGCAGTGCACCGGCAGCAGCGGCGCGCCGGTGTCGATCGCCAGCTTGGCGGGACCGGCGGGCATCCGCGTCGGTTCCCCGAAGAACGTCACGGGGACACCCTTCTTCGCCAGGTCTCGTTCACCGAGGAGGCACACGATCCCGTTGTCCCGCAGTCGGGCCGACAGTTCCACGAACGGTGGGTGCTCTCCCCCGCTGAGCGGAAAGATCTCGAAACCGAGCCCTTCGCGGTAGTCGACGAACCGCTGGTACAGCGACTCGGGCTTCAACCGCTCGGCGACCGTGGACAGACCGCCCCAGTGCTGGGCGCACCACACACCCGCCATGTCCCAGTTTCCGCTGTGCGGCAGCGCCAGAATCGCGCCCCGGCCGGCTTCTTTCGCGGCATCGAGGTGCTTCTGCCCTTCGATCAGCTCGTCGAGGGCCGCGCCGGTCTTCACGAGGTCCATCGAAGGCAGCCGGAAAGCTTCCCGCCAGTAGCGCGCGTAGGACCGCATCGAGGCCTGCATCAGGGTGTCCGGCACCTCCGCGGCTGGCACACCCAGCACACGGGCTAGATTGCGGCGCAGCTGCTCCGGTCCGCCGTTCCGGACGGCGAAGTCGGCTCCCCTGTCGAACAGGGCGACCGCGACCTTCTCCGGCAGCGCGCGAACCAGCCGCCAGCCGATCGCGTACCCCAGGTCACTGATGCGTTCCGACACGCCGCTCACTGCTCGCTCGCCTGTCCGTCTGCCGGCGTCGTGTCCGTCGGCGGCAGGGGCAGCACGTCGCGCGCGCCCGGCGACCGGCGGACCGCCAATACCCGCTGGAACACGGTGATGATGCTGCCCACCGACAGCAACCACATCGCGACATGAATGGCCCACGGGACTCCGAGCCCCGTGACGCCGGCGCCGACCAGCACGATGATCAGCCGATCGGGTCGTTCGATGAGTCCGCCGTCGGCGGACAATCCACTCGCCTCGGCGCGCGCCTTCGCGTACGAGATCACCTGCGAGGTGACGAGGCACAGCAGGGTCGCGATCAGCAGCGGCTTGCTGTTCTCGTGATACACCGCCCACCAGGCGAGACCGGCGAAGATCGCACCGTCGGCCACCCGGTCGCAGGTGGCGTCGAGAACGGCGCCGTACCGGGTGCCACCGCCGCGGGCGCGGGCCATGGCACCGTCGAGCATGTCGAACATGACGAACAGCCAGATGAACATCGCTCCCCAGAACAGATGTCCGCTGGGAAACAGCGTGACCGCGCCGGCCACGGTCGCCACGGTGCCGATGACGGTGACGGAATCGGGAGTGAGCCCGGTCTTCACCAGGGCCTTCCCCAATGGCGCCGTCACCTTGGACACGGATGCCCGTCCGAAGAAGCTCAGCACCTCTCCACCCCGTTCTTCACTTCCTGCCAGGAACCCCGAACGCGTGAGTCAGCGACTCGCGCGTCATTCATCTATCGAGTCATTCATTCCAGGCCTTCGCCAGCAGCCCCCGGGTCTCGCGCAGCAACTGCGGCATGACCTTGACCCCGGCGAGGACCGTGATGAAGTTCGCGTCCCCGCCCCAGCGCGGAACGATGTGCTGATGCAGGTGCTCGGCAAGCGAACCGCCCGCCGCCGCACCGAGATTGAGGCCGACGTTGAAACCGTCCGGTCGCGACACCCGCTTGATCACGCGCAGAGCCTGCTGCGTGAACGACATCAACTCGGCGCTCTCCTCTTCCGTCAGGTCTTCGAGCGCCGCGACCTTGCGATAGGGAACGACCATGAGGTGCCCCGGGTTGTACGGGTACAGGTTGAGCACGGCGTAGACGTGCTCACCCCGGGCGACGATCAACCCGTCCTCGTCGTCCATCTTCGGGATGTCGATGAACGGCTCGTTCGGGGTGTCCCGCGACTTCGGCGCCTCGGCGATGTACGACATGCGGTGCGGCGACCAGATCCGCTGAAGGTGATCGGGTTCGCCGGGGCCACGGTCGACGAGGCGGCCGGGGCCGCCGAGCATCTCGTCGGCCGTCACGTCGTCACCTCCGGTCATGTGCGTCACCCTTCCTTACCGGGTTGCAGCAGTTCCGCCGTCGGCGAGGCGTTCTCGCGGCGACTGATCCAGTCGGTGACGATGCGCACGGCGTCGTCCACGGGTACCCCGTTGACCTGGGTGCCGTCGCGGAATCGGAAGCTGACGGCGCCCGCCTCGACATCGCGCGCACCCGCCAGCAACATGAACGGCACCTTCTGCGCCGTGTTGTTGAAGATCTTTTTCTGCATGCGGTCGTCGCTCGCGTCGACCTCGGCGCGGATACCGGCCGCCTTCAGCCGCTTCACCACGTCGAAGAGGTGGTCGGCGAACGTCTCCGCCACCGGGATACCGACCACCTGGACGGGCGCCAGCCACGCCGGGAACGCACCCGCGTAGTGCTCGGTGAGCACGCCGAAGAACCGTTCGATGGAACCGAACAGGGCGCGGTGGATCATGACCGGACGCTGCTTGGTGCCGTCGTTGGCCGTGTACTCGAGGTCGAAACGCTCGGGCAGGTTGAAGTCGAGCTGAATGGTCGACATCTGCCAGGTGCGGCCCAGGGCGTCCTGCACCTGCACCGAGATCTTCGGTCCGTAGAACGCGGCGCCGCCCGGATCGGGGACGAGGTTCAGCCCCGACGACTCCGCGACCTCGGCGAGCGTCGCCGTCGCTTCCTCCCACACGGCGTCGTCGCCGACGAACTTGTCCGGGTTCTTGGTGGACAGCTCGAGGTAGAAGTCGTCGAGACCGTAGTCCTTCAGCAGGCCGAGGACGAACTGCAGGGTGGTCGCCAGTTCGTCGCGCATCTGCTCGCGGGTGCAGTAGATGTGCGCGTCGTCCTGCGTCATGCCGCGTACGCGGGTGAGTCCGTGGACGACACCGGACTTCTCGTACCGGTAGACCGAGCCGAACTCGAAGAGCCGCAACGGCAGTTCGCGGTACGACCGGCCGCGGGAGCGGAAGATCAGGTTGTGCATCGGGCAGTTCATCGGCTTGAGGTAGTAGTCCTGGCCCGGCTTGCGCACGGTGCCGTCCTCGTTCAGCTCCTCGTCGATGTGCATCGCCGGGAACATGCCGTCGCGGTACCAGTCCAGGTGACCCGACACCTCGTAGAGATGCCCCTTGGTGATGTGGGGGGTGTTGACGAACTCGTACCCCTCCTCGACGTGCCGCTTGCGGGAGTAATCCTCCATCTCGGTGCGGATGATCCCGCCCCGCGGATGGAACACGGGCAGTCCGGAGCCGAGTTCGTCGGGGAAGCTGAACAGGTCGAGTTCCGACCCCAGCTTGCGGTGGTCGCGGCGCTCCGCCTCGGCGAGCAGTTCCAGGTGCTGCTCCTGCGCCTCCGACGACTCCCACGCGGTGCCGTAGATGCGCTGGAGATCGGCGTTGTCCTGGTTACCGCGCCAGTATGCCGCCGAGCTGCGGGTGAGCTTGAACGCCGGGATGTGCTTGGTGGTGGGGATGTGCGGGCCGCGGCACAGGTCTCCCCACACCTTCTCGCCGGTCCGCGGGTCCAGGTTGTCGTAGATGGTGAGCTCGTTGCCGCCCACCTCCATGATCTCCGGATCGTCGATTCCCGACTTGTCGTCGATCAGTTCGAGCTTGAAGGGCTCCTTCGCCAGCTCGGCGCGCGCCTCCTCGAGCGACTCGACGACCCGGCGGGAGAACCGCTGCGACCCCTTGATGATCTTCTTCATCCGCTTCTCGAGGCTCGCGAGGTCGTCGGGGGTGAACGGGCGATCGACGGCGAAGTCGTAGTAGAAGCCGTCCTTGATCGGCGGACCGATGCCCAGCTTCGCCTCGGGGAATTCCTGTTGGACGGCCTGCGCGAGCACGTGGGCCGCCGAGTGGCGGATGACGCTGCGGCCGTCGTCGGTGTTCGACGCGACCGGCTCGACCTCGACGTCGGTGTCGGGCACCCAGGACAGGTCCTTGAGCTGGCCCTCCGCGTCACGGACCACGACGACGACGTCCGGGCCCTTGCTCGGGTAGCCGGCCTCCCGAACCGCGGTACCGGCCGTAGTCCCCGCGGGCACCCGGACGAGGGCGGCTGGGGCGGCGGATGCGGGGGTGCTCACGGCGATGTTCTCCTAGGTGAGGTGTGCGGTGCAGACATGGTGAATGTGCCAGCCCATGTTATCGGCCCAGCAGTCACACCCAACCACGCGTCCGGCTAGAGCGGGCTCTCCAGCCACGGGTAGTCGAGGCCGATCCACGTTCCGACGAGACCGAACGTGCCGAGCAACCACAGCGTGGCGAGGACGACGGCACACGTCAGCAGCGCACCCGCCCCCTTGACCACCAGCGACTGCCGCGAGAACCAGTCCATGAACTTGTCGTATCGCCGGCGCGCATAGTGCAGCAGCCGGTGGGCCCACGCGAACTCGGATGCGAGAATCCCGAGCCCCGCGAACACGATCAGCCAGCCGGGGCCGGGATAGGGAATCGCGACGATCCCGGCGGCCAGCACGAGAGCGCCGATCACCCCCACCGCGATGCGGTAGGCCAGGTTGAGGCTCGGCCGCGCGGCGATGTGTGCTCGCCACCGGTGCCAGCGGCTCTCCACTTCCTGGAACGGGGACAGATCCGAGTCGTCCACGTTCTCGGGCGCGGGTCCCGGCCGAGCTTCTCCGCTAGTCACCAGTCCACCCTACCGACCGCGACCTGCGGCGGCGCGTCGTCGCACCGCCACACACGCTCGCGGGTCATCCCTTCACACAGACGACCTGCCGCAGGTGGGCCACGACCTCGACGAGATCGGCCTGGGCTTCGATCACCTGCTCGATGTCCTTGTAGGCGCCGGGGATCTCGTCGATCACGCCCGAGTCCTTGCGCGATTCGACTCCGGACGTCTGCCGCACGAGGTCGTCGACGGTGAAACGCTTCTTCGCCTTCGTGCGGCTCATCGTCCGTCCCGCCCCGTGTGACGCCGAATTGAAGGACAGCTCGGAGCCCAGGCCCCGCACCACGTAGGAACCGGTGCCCATGGAGCCGGGGATGAGTCCGAGATCACCCCGGCCGGCCCGGATCGCGCCCTTCCGGGTGACGAGCATCGGCTCGCCGTCGATGATCTCCTCCGACACGTAGTTGTGGTGGCAGGAGATCGGCTCGTCGAACCGCACCGTCCTGCCGGGCAGGGCCTGCCGGAACGCCTGCATCACCAAGGTGAGCATGACGGCACGGTTGCGGGCCGCGTACTCCTGCGCCCATGTCAGGTCGTGGCGGTATGCGTCCATCTCCTTGCTGCCGACGAGGAACACCGCGAGATCGCGATCGACCAGCCGCTGGTTGTGCGGCAACGCCCGCGCCACCGCGATGTGCCGCTCCGCCAGTTCCTTACCGATGTTGCGCGACCCGGAGTGGAGCATCAGCCAGACCTCGTCGGCGTCGGACAGGCACACCTCGATGAAGTGATTGCCGCCGCCGAGCGTGCCGATCTGCTTCATCGCCTTGGATTCGCGGGACTGGACGCCGGAATGCAGGTCACCGAATTCCTGCCAGAAGCGGTGCCATCCCTTCTTCACTCCCCCGGCGTCCGTGACATCGAGGGCGCCGACATTCACCGAACGCTCGTGCATGGCGAACCCGACCGGCACCGCACGCTCGATGCGCGACCGCATCGACCGGAGGCTGTCGGGCAGATCGTTCGCGGTCACATCCGTCCGGACCGCCGTCATTCCGCACCCGATGTCGACGCCGACCGCCGCCGGGGCGACCGCCGCCCGCATCGCGATGACCGAACCGACCGTCGCACCCTTGCCGACATGGACGTCGGGCATGACCCGCACCCCGTGGACCCATGGCAGGTCGGCCATGTTCCGCAGCTGCTGCAACGCAGCCTGCTCGATGGTCCACTCTTCCGCCCACATCAAGGTGGGCGCGGTGGTGCCTTCCAGCCTCACGGGGAACATGGGACTCAGTCCTTCGATAGCGGATCACCCGGGAAATTTCGGCCGGCTGAGTTCATTGTCCGCCGCCCCGATGAGCCGGAACAACCGATTATCGGGGTGGGCACACGAAAAAGAAGAGGGCGTTTCCGCCTTCGGAAACGCCCTCTTCTTGTCTTCTTGTCTGTGGTCCCGGCTGGGATCGAACCAGCGACCTCCCCGGTGTGAACGGGACGCTCTTCCACTGAGCCACGGGACCGAAGCGCGCCAAACACTCGCGCTCGAACGAGTTGGAACATTAACACGACCGAGCGGCCGAACGAAAATCACGTCGTTGGGATTCGTGTCGACCCCCGCCCGCGGCACGTCCGCGGTGCGGCGTCGTTCATGCATAGTTCACTGTCTGATGCCTTGACCTGCAGATTTGTAACTATCGCGGATGGTCGGCTAATGTTCTCAACCGCACCACGGAGAACATTCTCCGCGAGTTACACGGTGCATGCGGACGTGGCGCAGCTGGTAGCGCACAACCTTGCCAAGGTTGGGGTCGCGGGTTCGAATCCCGTCGTCCGCTCGAGAGGTTGGACTCAACCTTCACGGTGGAGTGGCCGAGTGGTGAGGCAACGGCCTGCAAAGCCGTGCACACGGGTTCGATTCCCGTCTCCACCTCGCGCGATTAGCTCAGCGGGAGAGCGCTTCCCTGACACGGAAGAGGTCACTGGTTCAATCCCAGTATCGCGCACCGAGATAGATGATAGATGCACGACTGTTTTACTTGCTCGACCAGTGACGGCCCCCAGCCCGGGGGCTTTCACGAATGCGGACGTGGCGCAGCTGGTAGCGCACAACCTTGCCAAGGTTGGGGTCGCGGGTTCGAATCCCGTCGTCCGCTCTCTTTTCTCCATCCCGCGCGATTAGCTCAGCGGGAGAGCGCTTCCCTGACACGGAAGAGGTCACTGGTTCAATCCCAGTATCGCGCACCAGTTCACTTCAACCGAACAGTTCACGACAGTGCGGCCCCGGTCATCGACCGGGGCCGCACTGTCGTTCCGGTGTCAGGCGGGCTGGAGCCGGTTGGCGCCGGAGATCATCGCGCGCAGAGTCGATTCCGTGTGGGATTCACCGATTCCCATCGCCCAGAGCCGGATGCCGTCGCGCTCGCAGAGCAGGAATGTCGCGGTTCGGTGCCCGATCTCGTGCTGATGAAAAGACAGGATCTCCATCGCACACCCCGCGCCGTACAGCATCGAGGTCATGGCGGCCACCGGGCCGGGCGCGCTCGCGGCGGTCTTGCGGATCGATTCGCCGATACCGAGTGTCGCTTCGAAATCCCACATTCCGGGGCCCGTCTTCGTTTCCGACCAACTGCCCAGACGGAACGGTCCGCTGGACGGCGCGTAGACGGCCTCGAACGCGGACCACGCCATTCCGGCGGATTCGGTGCGGAGTTCCCGCGGCAGCGGCTTGCCGTGGCGCGCGGCGAAGGGATCGGCGGCCGGTGTCGCCGAGGGAAAGGGTGAAGCGAAAGAAGGGTTGGTACTCATTCTCGTGGTCTTCCTGAAAGAAGGGAGGACCAACGCGTAGCTCAACGACCCGCAGCGAGGGGTCGGTCCGTATCAGACCCCGCTACGGCGGAGAACTACGAGAATGCGCTGCATGGATGACACTGTAAGCGACAACCGTCCGCAGAGACAACCCCGTTCACGCTGTCGCGCCGGCCACCCGGTGACGGGCGGGTGACGAAATCGTTACCACCGCATCTGGAACGTGAGGAAATCCTCATGTATCGTCGAACGTGCCATCCACCCCCCCGATGGCAATGAGCCCCAGCCATGACCCCCCATCCAAGGCTGGGGCTCAGTCTTGCTCCGGGACCTCACGCGTCCCGTGCTTTCAGGACATTTCGTCCGTCGAATCGGAGAACGCTGCACATCCCCGCAAAGTATTGGACACTCGTCCAATCGGATGTTCCCGACCGAAGGCCGATACCCATGACGGATTCACCAGGGGCAGATGCGTCCGCGGACCACCGCTCGGCACAGATCGCCGCAGCGGGCGCATTCGGCCTGCAGGGTTTTCTCCTCGCGGCCGTCCTCACGCAACTGCCGCAGTACCAGGACCGATTCGGTTTCGACGACACGGTCATCGTGGTCGCCGTCGTGACGGTGTCTCTCATCGCCGGGGCGGGAAGCGTCCTCGCCGAGCACCTGGCCCGCCGATTCTCCAGCAGGTCGGCCCTGCAATTCGGGCTCGCGACCATCGCGACAGCCGGTGGCGCGCTCGGTTTCGGCCCGAATACCACGGCCTTCTTCGTCTGCCTGTCCGTGTACGGCGCCGGACTGGGCATCGTCGACGCCGCCGCCAACATGCAGGCGGTGTCGATCCAGCACGCGTACGGCCGCTTCATCCTGTCGTCGTTCCACGCGGTGTGGAGCGTCGGCGCGATTGCGGGTGCACTCTTCGTTGCCGCCGCCTCGGCCCTCGGCGTGAGCGTCGCCGCCGCGCAACTGGTGGCGGCGCTCGTCGTGGCCGTCGGTCTCGCCGTCTGCAGCCCCCGGCTCCTCGTCCGTCAGCAGTCGGCGGGCACCGCCGTGCCGGCGACCGGCCCTGCGCCCGTGCCGGTTCCGATTCGAGCACTGCTCGCGCTCGGTACCGCGATGGCGTTGTTCTACGCCATCGATTTCGGTGTCGGCAACTGGTCTGCGCTGTACGTCCGGAACGTTCTGCTCGCGGATGCCGGCACGGCCGCCCTGGCATTGGCCGCATACCAGTGTGCGGCTCTGGTGTCGCGACTGACCGGCGACTTCTGGGTGGCGAAGTACGGCGAGATTGCCGTCCTCCGTGTGGGTTCGGCGGTCGGTGTCGCCGGATTGACGGTCGTCGTCCTCGCCCCGTCGCCGGTCGTCGCGATTGCCGGATTCCTCGTCGTGGGCCTCGGCGTGCCGGTCGTCGCTCCCCTGTGTTTCAGTGCCGCCGGGCGGCTGGCACCCTCCGGCCAGGTGGACGACGTCGTGGCGCGGATCAACCTGTTCAACTACGTGGGAACCCTCGTGGGCGGCGCGATCGTCGGCGGCGTCGCCGCGGCGACCAGCCTGCGGATCGGGTTCGTGGTCCCGCTCCTGTTCGCGGTGGGGCTCGTCCTGCTTGCCCCCGCGTTCGCCCCGGACCGGGACCGGGACAAGCAATCCGAGTGGGTCCCGGATCGCGACTGACGGCAGATGTTCTACTTAGGACATGCCGACTTGGGGATGGTTCGTGATCGCCGTGGCGATCGTCTACGTCGCAGTTCTGGTCTCGTCACGATCCGCTCGTGGCGGCTCACACACCCCACACGACCTGCATCCCGCATCGACGTGGCGTCACCTCGACGACGCCGCCCGGGACGAGGTGACGTGTCTGCTCGACCGGGGCCGGACGATCGAGGCGATCAAGATTCTCGTCGCGCGGGACGGGATCGGCGTGCGGCACGCGAAGGCCACGGTCGAGTACGGCCGGCTCCAGGCCCGGCCGGTCCCCGCCGGAATCCGCTCCTGCGGAGAAACGTCGCCGATCGAGGGCAGGCTCCGCGACCTCGAGAGTGAGGGCAAGACCATTGCGGCGATCACCCTGCTGCGGGACAGTACGGGAATGACACTTCGGGAAGCGAAGGACGCGGTGGACCAGCTGTGACAGTCGAAATAGACCCGGCGGGGATCTGGGATTCCGAGGCGATCGCCGACGTCGCCGCGGCAACGTTCCCGCTCGCGTGCCCGCCCGGGGCGACACAGGACGACATCGCCGCCTTCATCGACGACGTGCTGTCGGCCGAACGGTTCTCGGAATACCTCACCGACCCGAACCGCACCGTCCTGAAGGTCACGCACGGCGGGGCGATCGTCGGCTACGCGATGCTGATCGACGGTGAACCCGCCGACCCGGACGTCGGCAGGGCCGTGACACTCCGGCCGACCACCGAGATCAGCAAGCTGTACGTGCTGCCCGGCAACCACGGGACCGGCGTCGCGTCCGCCCTGATGGACGCCATCGTCGAACGCGCCGTCGCCGCGGGGTGCGCCGGGTTGTGGCTCGGCGTCAACCAGGAGAATGTGCGCGCTCAGCGCTTCTACGCGAAGCACGGATTCACGCAGGTCGGAACGAAGACCTTCCTCGTCGGCACCCAGCTGCACCACGACTTCGTGATGCAGCGGGCACTGTGACGGGCTGCGTCAGCTCGCGGCGACCTCGAAGCGCGACAGCGCCAGCAGGCGCGACGTGGCACGCAGGTACTTCTTCCGGTACCCGCCGGACAGCATCTCGGGAGTGAAGATCGCGTCGAGCTTGGCCCCTGCCACGGTGACCGGGATGCTCGCGTCGTACAGGCGGTCGGCGAGGACAACCAGGCGCAGCGCGACCGACTGGTCCTCGGCGGGGTGGACTCCGTCCAGGAACACGGCCGGAATGCCCTCGACCAGCTTGTTGTAGCGGGACGGGTGCAGCGTGCTGAGGTGCTTGCACAGCGCGTCGAAGTCGTCGAGCGTGGCGCCGGGGACGCTGTCGGCGCGCTCGGCGAGCTCCTCCGAGGAGATCGGGTCCGGGGCCGGCGGCAGGTCGCGGTGCCGGTAGTCGGGTCCGTCGACGCGGATCGTCTCGAAGATCGAGCCCAGCTTCTTGATCTCCCGCAGGAAGTCCTGCGCGGCGAATCGGCCTTCGCCGAGCTGGCCGGGCAGCGTGTTCGACGTCGCCACGATCGACACGCCGCGCGCCGACAATTCCGACAGCAGGCGGGACACCAGCATGGTGTCGCCCGGGTCGTCGAGTTCGAATTCGTCGATGCAGAGGACGCTGTGGTCGGACAGCTGCTCGACGGCCTTGTTGAACCCGAGGGCACCGACGACGTGCGTCAGCTCCACGAACGTGCCGAACGCCTTGGGCGACGCGACGCTGTGGAAGATCGAGGCCAGAAGGTGGGTCTTACCGACGCCGAAACCGCCGTCGAGGTAGAGACCGGCACCGGTGGCCTGCGTCTTCTTCCCGAACAGGCCGCGTCGCCCGCCACTGCGGATCTTCACGACCTTCTTCGCGAACTCCTCCGCCGTCTGGACCGCGGCGGCCTGGCTGGGTTCGGCGGGATCGGGGATGTACGACGCGAAGCTCACCTCGTCGAACATGGCCGGGGGCACCATCTGAGCTACCAACTGATCAGCCGGTACCACGGGGCTGCGATCGACAAGACGTGCATGCATACAAGCAGGGTATCCACGTGTTGTGATCACCAACATGCACCGCGTACATATTGCGACATTTTTCACACCGGACAGTCCGCCCGCTCGGGAGGAGCCCAGTGAATCGACCGCGAACGCGCTGCGCGAGCTGTATGCCTACCCGGCGGAGACGGCGCGGCCGTGGGTGCGCGTCAACTTCGTGAGCAGTATCGACGGCGCCATCTCCGTCGACGGCGTCAGCGGGGCGCTCGGCACACCCGCGGACAGGCTGGTGTTCGAGACCCTGCGGGAGCTGGCCGACGTCGTGCTGGTCGGGGCCGGAACCGTCCGGGCGGAGAACTACGGCGGGGCGCGCGTCGGCGCGGAGGGCAGGCGACGCCGGGTGGCGTCGGGAATGCCGGAAGTCCCGCCGATCGCCGTCGTGTCTGCTCGCGCCCACCTCGACCCGCAGTCACGCCTGTTCACCGACACCGAGGTGGCCCCGATCGTCGTCACCTGCACGGACGCCGACCCGGCGCGGGTCCGGGCTCTCGCCGACGCGGGTGCGCGGATCGTGACGGCCGGCGAGGGGCAGATCACCGGCGACGGGCTGATCGCCGCCCTCGAGGATCTCAGACTGCGCCGCGTGCTCTGCGAGGGCGGCCCGAGCCTGTTCGGGCAGCTGACCGCGGACGACGCCGTCGACGAGGTCTGCCTGACCACGGCGCCCGTGCTCGTCGGCGGGACCGCGGGTCGCGTCGCCACCTCGCCGGGTGCCCGGATCACCGCGATGACTCCCGCGCACATCCTCACCGACACCGACGGCACCGTCCTCACCCGATGGGTGCGGCTGCCCCGCCCGTAGAAGAACCTGGCAGGGTGGTCGCCATGCGCAGATCGGTGTTGCTCGCAATGGTTCTCGTGGTGTGCAGCGCGTGCGGAGCCGGACCGTCCAACCGGCCGCACGTGGCGGTCGAACGCGAGGGCGGCGGCAGCGAACCCACCGCGACCGAGACCGAGAACCCCGACGCTCCCCCGCCCGTGTTGCAGACCCCGAAGAACGATCTGGCGTGGACCGACTGCACGCAGAGCACGCTCGGCGCCCTGGGCCCGGGAACGACACCGCCGGCCGGGCTCGTCTTCGAATGCGGCTCGTACGAGTCGGCCGTCGACGAGAGCGGCACCCTGCCCGGCTCCTTCACGATGGGTGCGATGCGGGCACGACTCGCCGACACCCCCGAGAACGCGGCCCCGCTGGTGCTCACGTCGGGATCGGACCGCTCGTCGACCGCGACGCTCGCAGCGCTGAGCACCGGCGGTCTGACATCGCTGCTGTCGACGCGACCGGTGGTCGCGGTGGACCGCCGCGGGATCGCCTCCTCGCAGGAGATCGAATGCCTCACCCCGGAGCTCCGCAGCAGCCTGGCGAATCTCGGGCAGTTCGACCCGGGGACGGGTGACCAGATCGACAAGGTGACCGCGCTGGGCCGCGACGCCACCATCGCGTGCACCGACTACCTGCAGCCGCAGGAACTCGCGTTCGACAGCACCCACGCCGCCGACGACATCGAGGAACTGCGCCGCACCTGGGACGTCGATGCGCTCGGGATCCTCGCTACCGGCAACGGCAGTGCCGTCGCGCTCAGCTACGCCGCCAAGTACCCCGATCGGGTCGGCCGGCTCGTCCTCGACTCTCCCGCCGTCACCACGGTGGATGCCGCGACCGTCACCGAGCAGCAGGTCGCGGGTCAGGAGGCGGCGTTCGACTCGTTCGCCCGCCAGTGCACCGCCCTGAACTGCTCCCTGGGCGCCGATCCCCGCGCCGCGATGACCGACGCCGTCACCCGCGCCGCGAACGGCCAGATCCCGCGGGTCTCCGCGAACGCCCTCCTCACCGCGGTGTCCGGGTCGCTCGCCGCGGCGGGCGGCGACCAGCAGGGCCGCGTCCGCGCCCTGTCCGATGCGGTGTCAGCCGCCCTCGCCGGAAACACGGCACCGATCCTCGCGGCGGTCGCGCAGGCCGAGGCGGCCTACGAGAGCGACGGCCAGTTCATCACCCGCTGCACGGACGGCCAGCAGTGGCCCGCACCCGACCGGGTCCGCGAACTGCAGAAGCTGTGGGGCGAGCGGTTCCCGCTGTTCGGCCCGAACGCCGCCGTCGGACTGCTCGCGTGCACCTCCTGGCCCGCGACCGCGCCGCCCGCCCTGCCCGGCGAGCTGACGCTGCCGGTCCTGGTGCTGAGCGGCACCGCCGACCCGGTCGTCGGGAACGCCGGGGTGGGAACGGTGACCGGGGCCGTGTCGAGCGCGGGCGCCGCGACGGCGACGGTGACGTGGCACGGCAGCGGCCACCCCGCCACCCATTCGGACTGCGCGCAGAAGTCGATCGTCACCTACGTCGCGGACGGCGTGCTGCCCCCGGACGGCAGCGCCTGCCCCGCCTAGCCGAGGTGGCCCGCCCGACACCCACAGGGGGTGCGTGACCGCACGTCAGAGCTTCTCGGTGTACCGTGCCGTGGTGTTCCTTCGACAACTCGAACCGCGCACCGGGCGGACTGCCAACGAGGTCATCAACTTCGCGCTGTGGCCGATCGCCGTCATGACAGTGCTGCATCGAGTGGTCGTCAAGGCGGTCAACGGGTACATCACCGACGACTTCCGCCCGGTCTACAACGCTGCGCTGGCCTTCCTCAACGGGCGGCCCGTCTACACCGCCAACTTCAACTGGGTCGATCCGCATTACCTGTATCCGCCGTCCGGCACGCTGCTGATGGCGCCTATCGCGGTGATCGACCCCGAGAAGTCCCGGTGGTTGTTCATCATCGCCAACGCGATCGCCATCGTGATCGCGTTGTACCTGCTCCTGCGGCTGTTCGGCCTGGGATTGAACTCCATCGCGGCCCCGATCCTGCTGCTCGCCACGTTCTCCTCCGAGACCGTCACCAACACCCTCGTCTTCACCAACATCAACGGCCTGGTCCTGCTCGGCGAGATCGCGTTCCTCGTGTTGCTGATGAAGCGCAAGGACATGTGGTCCGGTGTCGCCATCGGACTGACGTTCGCGGTGAAACCGATCCTCGCCCCACTCCTGCTGCTGCCTCTGGTGCGCGGCCAGTGGAAGGTGTTCGTCACCGCGATCGGCATCCCGCTGATCCTCACCGCCGTCGCGTGGCCGCTGTCCGCTGACCCGATGGACTTCGTGCGCCACACGGTGCCGTATCTGATGGAGTCGCGCGACTACTTCAACAGCGCGATCGTCGGCAACGGCAAGTACTACGGCCTCCCCACCGCCCTGATCTGGGCCCTGCGCGGTGTCTTCACCGCCATCGTGCTCAGCTCCCTGTGGCTGCTCTACCGCTACTACCGCCACGACGAGCTGTTCTTCGTCGTCACCACGTCGGGGGTTCTGCTGACGGCGTCGTGGCTGCTCGGCTCGCTGGGCCAGATGTACTACTCGATGATGCTGTTCCCGCTCCTGATGTCCGTGGTGCTGAAGAATTCGGTGATGCGGAACTGGCCGGCGTGGCTGGCTGTGTACGGGTTCATGAGTTACGACAGCTGGCTGTCGAGCCGGTTCATCGAGGCCGGCCGGACCGCCGAGTACATGAAGACCACGCTGGGGTGGAGCCTGATGCTGCTCGTGGTCTTCGGTGTGCTGACCGTCCGCTACGTCTCGGCGCGGCGCGAGGGGCGACTCGACCGGGGCATCGACCCGGCGTTCCTCCTCGAACCGCGCGAGAAGGCCGCCCCCGACATCTCGCCGCGGGAACCGGAACCGGACGAGCAGCCGCAGGTCGAGTCGGCCACCGCCAAAACGTAGGCCCCCTCACGCGCCGGGCGTCGCGGCCGGAATCGACGAAACGTATTAGCGTGGAGCCATGAGTTCGCAGCAGCAGGATCCCACGCAATCCGCCCCGAAGGTTGCTCTCTCCGACAGCGAGTGGCGCGAGAAACTGACTCCCGAGGAGTACGCGGTGCTGCGCCAGGCCGGTACCGAGCGCCCCTTCATCGGCGAGTACACCGACACGAAGACGGAAGGCGTCTACCACTGCCGGGCCTGTGGCGCCGAGCTGTTCCGCAGCACGGAGAAGTTCGAATCGCACTGCGGGTGGCCCTCGTTCTTCGATCCGGCCGACTCGGACGCCGTCGTCCTCCGCGAGGACACGTCGCTGGGTATGCGTCGCGTCGAGGTGGTGTGCGGGACGTGCCACAGCCACCTGGGCCACGTCTTCGAGGGCGAGGGCTACCCGACCCCCACCGATCAGCGGTACTGCATCAATTCGATCTCGCTGACCCTGGAACCGACCGGCGAATGATCGTCGGTGGATCGAACGCCCGGATCGGCGGTAGCTCGCCCTCGTAGCGTTCGATCTCGACGAGCACGTGCTGGCCCGTGCAGCCGTGGGCGAGTGACGACGTGCCCACGTCCGGGGTCAGCACGTTGGGGTTCCCGTGCACGCAGAGGGAATCCGGGTCGGTGGCGTCGAGAGGGTCGTACCACGCTCCCGTCGACAGCTGGACCACACCGCGGCGGACGCCGTCGTCCACCACCACACCGGCGAGGCAGGCGCCGCGGTCGTTGAACACGCGGACGATGTCGCCGGCGGTGAGTCTGCGGTCGGTGGCGTCGTCCGGATGGATTCGCAGCGGTTCGCGGCCCCGGATCTTCGACTTCTGGCTGGTGCCGCCGTGGTCGAGTTGGCTGTGCAGGCGGGTGCGCGGCTGGTTGGCGATCAGATGCAGAGGGAACTGCCGTGCCCGGCGGCCGCCCAGCCATTCCTCGGGCTCGTACCAGCGTGGGTGCCCGGCGCAGTCGTCGTAGCCGAATCCGTCGATGTCGGCGGAGAAGATCTCGATCCGCCCGCTCGGGGTCGCGAGGGGGAATTTCACCGGATCGGCCCGGAAGTCGCCGAACAGGATCAGGTCGTCCTCGGTCCGCATCCGCACATGGCCCTGCGTCCAGAAGTCGTCGAAACTCGGGGCGGCACCGCCGTCCGCGCGGACGAAGTCCCGCCACTGCCCGTACAGATGCTCGAGCCACTGCTCGGACGAGCGGCCCTCGGTGAACTTCTCCCCGACACCCAGTTTCCGGGCGACCGCGGCGAACGTGTCGTAGTCGTCCTGCGCGTCGGCGTACGGCCCGACGGCGGCGTGCATGGCGACGAGCAACGGGTCGTTGCGGGTGCAACTGAGATCGGCCCGCTCGAGCGACGTGGTGGACGGGACGACGATGTCCGCGTGCCGGGCCATCGGCGTCCAGTAGGGGTCGTGGACCACGATCGTGTCGGGACGGGCCAGCGCCCGGCGCAGCCGGGGAATGTCCTGATGGTGGTGGAACGGGTTGCCGCCCGCCCAGTACAGCATCCTGATGTCCGGGAACGTCAGCCGCTGACCGTCGTAGTCGAACGGTGCGCCCGGGTTCAGGAGCATGTCCGAGATCGCGGCCACGGGGATGAAGTCGCGGACGGGGTTCAGCCCCTGGGGAAGCGTGGGCAGCGGGTACGGGACGGGGGCGAGCCCGGGCTCGTTCATGGAGCCGTAGCCGTGGCCGAAACCACCACCGGGAAGGCCGACCTGGCCGAGCATCGCGGCGAGGGTGACCCCCATCCACGGGGCCTGCTCACCGTGCCGGACCCGCTGCAGCGACCACGTGACGGTCACCATCGTCCTGCCCGCCGCCATCCGCCGGGCGAGGGTCACCAGGTCCGCGGCGGCGATGCCGGAGATCTGCTCGGCCCACGCGGGCGACTTCGGCACGCCGTCGGAACGCCCGAGGAGGTAGTCCTCGAAGCGGTCGTAGCCGACGCAGTGGCTGCCCAGGAATGCCCTGTCGTGCAGGTCTTCCGTCGCGAGGACGTACGCGAGGGCGAGCATGATCGCGACATCGGTGCCGGGCACCGGGGCGTGCCGTTCGGCGGCGCCGTGCACGTCGTCGCGCAGCGGACTGAACGACACGACGGACCCGCCGCGCCGCCGGAGGTCGTCGAGTGCGTCGCGGGTGGGGTGGTCGCTGGTCCCGCCGTGATTGACGCCGGTGTTCTTGAGGGGGACGCCGCCGAAGCACACCATGAGATCGGTGTGCTCGGCGATGATCTTCCAGGACGTGGAGCGGGCGAACATCTTCCAGTGGGTGCCCACCACCCGGGGCATGATGACGCCCGTCGCGCCCAGCGAGTAGCTGTGCACCGAACGGGTGTAGCCACCGAGGGTGTTCAGGAACCGGTGGACCTGACTCTGGGCGTGGTGGAACCGTCCCGCACTGGCCCAGCCGTACGAACCGCCGTAGATCGCGCTGTTGCCGTGCGTGTCGACGACCCTGCGCAGTTCGTTCGCGAGCCGCTGGGTCAGCTCTTCCCAGTCGACCGACACGAACTCGTCGGACCCTCGGGAACTGTCGGGGCCCGGGCCGTTCTCGAGCCACCCGCGGCGCACCACCGGGCCGGTGATCCTCGCCTTGCTGCGGACCGACCCGGCGATGTTGCCCAGCACCGGTGACGGGTGCGCGTCACCGGTGTACGGGTGGGCGGCGACGACGTCTCCGTCGGCGACCTCGGCCTCGAACATGCCCCAGTGCGACATGTGCTGGTAGCGGGGCGCGGTGCGAGCCCCGTCGGCGTCATTCATCGGTGCTGCGTCAGATCACGGCAGAGCGGCGATCAGCTTCTCCACATCCACCCGCGGGCCGGTGAAGAACGGCACCTCCTCGCGGACGTGCAGACGGGCCTCGGTGGCGCGCAGGTCGCGCATGAGGTCGACGATGCGGTACAGCTCCGGCGCCTCGAACGCGAGAATCCACTCGTAGTCACCGAGCGCGAACGAGGGCACGGTGTTGGCGCGGACGTCCTTGTACGTGCGGGCCGCCATGCCGTGGTCGGCGAGCATCTTGCGTCGCTCGTCGTCGGGCAGAAGGTACCACTCGTAGGACCGGACGAACGGGTACACGCAGATGTAGTTGCCCGGGTCCTCACCGGCCAGGAACGCCGGAATGTGGCTCTTGTTGAACTCGGCGGGACGGTGGCACGCGACGTTGCTCCACACCGGCTTGCTCGCGCGGCCCAGGGCGGTGGTGCGGCGGAAGTCGGCGTAGGTGGCCTGGAGGGCTTCGATGCTCGCCGAGTGCGTCCAGATCATGAAGTCGGCGTCGGCACGCAGGCCGGCCACGTCGTAGAGCCCGCGCACCACGACGCCCTTGTCGGCCTGACCTTCGAAGAAGATCCGCGCCTCCTTGATCACAGCTTCCCGGTCGTCCCCGAGTACACCGGGTTCCACCTGGAACACCGAGAACATGAGGTAGCGGATTTCAGAGTTCAATGCGTCGAAGTCGAGGCGTGCCATGGGTCTATCGTGCCACTCGCCCCGCGAGCCGTGTAGCCGCCGTCGTCGCAGCGGCCACGCACGCGGGAACACCCACCCCGTGCAGCAGCGCCCCGGACACCTCCACACCGTCCAGACCTGCGACTTCCTGCTCGATCACCGCCACCCGCCCCAGATGACCGGGACCGTACTGCGGCAGGCCGCCGTGCCAGCGCTGGACGTGCACCGCGACGGGTTCCGCGGACACCCCGGTGACGGTCGCGAGGTCCCGCCGGGCCGCGGCGATCAGCTCGTCGTCGGGTGCGTCGACGACGGCGGCGTCGCCGAACCGCCCGAACGACGCCCGCACGAGGGTCACCTCCCGCTCGGCGAGGTGCGGCCACTTGCGACTCGACAGGGTGAATGCCTTCGCGCCGAGCGCGGCGTCGGTGGCGACGAGGATCCCGGAGTTCTGCGGGAGGTCGACCCGGACCGGCAGCGCCAGCGCGACGACCGCCGACGAAGCCAGCGGGATGTCCGCGGCGGCCGCCGACGCGCGGGGGGCGATGCCCGCGAGCAGGTCGGCAAGCTGCGGGGCGGGCACGGCGAGCACGACCCCGTCGACGGCGCCCACCGGGTCCGCCGACCATCCGTCGCCGTCCCGGGCGAGCGTCCGGATCCGCTCGTGCACGATCTCCGCCGACGCGGCCTCCGTCAGGGCGCGCAGCAGGACCCCGTAGCCGTCGCGCAGCGCCCCGAACACCGGCCCGGGGGTCGGGGCGGGGAGGGCGTCCGCCACCGCCGCGGACAGGCTCGTGGCGCCGCGGTCGAGCGCCGCCGCGAGCGCGGGGAGCGCGGCGCGGACGCCGATCGTGTCCGCCAGACCCGAATAGACCCCTCCGAGAAGCGGATCCACCGACCGCTGGACCACCTGCGTGCCGAACCGGTCGCCGACCAGTGCACCGACGGCGATGTCCGCGCCCGATGTCCAGTCGAGGGGCACCGTCCGCTCCCCCGCCACCCGCGCGAGTGTCCGGTCGTCGACGAGACCGCGCAGACTGTTCTCGTCCGCGGGTATCCCCATGAGGGTGCCGGCCGGCAGCGGGTGCAGCGCGTCCTCGGACCAGATGAGCGGCCGCAGACCCGCCGGATGCACCAGTTGGTCGGAGAGGCCGAGTTCGCCGAGCAGGGCGGGCAGTTCCGGGCGCCGCGCGATGAAGGCTTCCGCCCCGACGTCGACGGGTTCCCCTGCCAGGTCCACCGTGCGCAGCTTGCCGCCGAGCCGGTCCGCGCCGTCGGCGAGGACGATCCGGGCCGCGGGGCCGAGCCGTTGCCGCAGGCGGTACGCGGCAACGAGCCCGGAGATGCCGCCGCCGACGACGAGAACGTTCGGCGACGACCCGGTCACAGTGAGTGCACCAGCTCGACCAGCGCGGTCAGCGCGCCCGGGTCGGTGTCGGGCAGGACGCCGTGCCCGAGGTTGAAGATGTGTCCCGTGGCGCCGGCGGCGAGGGCGGCATCCGCTTCCGCGGTGATGCGGCGAACCTGCTTCTCGACGGCCGCCGGTCCCGCGAACAGCACCGCGGGGTCGAGGTTGCCCTGGAGCGCCTTGCCCGGGCCGACCCGGCGCGCCGCCACGTCCAGGGGGATGCGCCAGTCGACGCCCACCACATCGGCGCCGGCTTCGCCCATCGCGCCGAGCAGTTCGCCGGTTCCGACACCGAAGTGGATGCGCGGCACCTTCGCGCTCTCCACCTCGGCGAACACCCGCTCGGAGTGGGGCAGCACGAACTCCCGGTATTCGGCGAGGGACAGCGCGCCGGCCCACGAGTCGAACAGCTGGATCGCGTCGACGCCGGCGTGCAACTGGGTCTGCAGGAAGGTGATGGTGGTGTCGGCCAGGGTGCCGAGCAGCGCGTGCCACGTCCGGGGGTCGGAATGCATCAGCGCCTTCGTGCGCTCGTGATTGCGGCTCGGACCGCCCTCGACCAGGTACGAGGCGAGGGTGAACGGGGCTCCGGCGAAGCCGATCAGCGGCGTCGAGCCGAGTTCCGCGGTGAGCAGCTGCACTGCCTGGGCGACGGCGCCGACTTCCTCGGGTACGAGACGGGGCAGGGCGGCGACGTCCGCGATCGACCGGACCGGGTTCGCGACGACGGGACCGGTGCCGGCGACGACGTCGAGATCGATCCCGGCGGCCTTGAGCGGTACCACGATGTCGGAGAACAGGATCGCCGCGTCGACGCCGTGTCTGCGCACGGGCTGCATAGTGATCTCGCAGACGAGTGCCGGATCGAAGCACGACTCGAGCATGCCGATCCCCGACCGGATCTCGCGGTACTCGGGAAGCGAGCGACCGGCCTGCCGCATGAACCACACCGGGCGACGGCCGGGGGTGCGGCCTTCCGCGGCCGCCAGGAGGGGTGCGTCGGGGAGCACCCGCCTCGCGGCGTACGTCGCCCGTTCGCTCATGCCTGCATTGGTGCTTTCCAACCCGCTCATCGGTCCTCGCGCTCTCTGCCTGCTCGAATTTCGGCAGCTCTCATGCTGCCATGCCGGGACTCCGCCGCCGATCGGCCCTGCTCGGCGCGCCTCCGACGAGATGTGTGGGTCCGGGTCTAACGTCCCGAGCTGTGACGACTTCGGGATCGCCCGCCGAACCGGCCGAGTTCCGCGCCGCGGTCGAAGCGATGAATTCCGCGCAGGTTCGCGCGGACATCGAGCTGGGCCCCATCCGGCCCCCGCAACGGCTGGCGCCGTACAGCTACGCCGTCGGCGCAGAGGTCGTGCACGAGGACACCGGGGTCGTCGCCGAACAGAGCGAGGGTGACGCGTTCGGCAGATTGATCCTCCTGTTCGACCCGGAGGGCGACGAGGCCTGGAACGGCACGATGCGGCTGGTCGCTTACATTCAGGCCGATCTCGACGCCGCCGTGGCGTCCGACCCCCTCCTTCCCGAGGTGGCGTGGAGCTGGCTCGTCGACGCACTCGAGTCGCGCCACGAACCGCTCAACGCGCTCGGTGGGACGGTGACCGCGACGACGTCGGTGCGCTACGGCGACATCGCCGGCCCCCCGCATGCACACCAGCTGGAACTGCGCGCGTCGTGGACGGCGACGTCGGTGGAACTGGCTACGCACGTCGAGGCGTTCTGCGAGGTACTGGCGTACGCGGCCGGTCTGCCGCCCGCCGGGGTGTCGCAGTTGCGGACGCTGGGCGGCGAGTAGTCAGGCCGATTCCGTGCCCGCCGCGGGCAAGTCGGTGGTGGCACTGCGTGACCATTCCAGGAAACGCCCGACCGCGTGGGTGACGGAGATGCTGCGGATCGAGGGGAACACGTCGAACGCGTGCTGCGCACCCTTCAGTTCCGCGTAGACGACGGGGTTGTCCGACACCTGCCGGAGTTCGTCGACGAAGATCCGCGCCTCGGCGACGGGGACCAGCGAATCGCTCGTGCCGTGGATCACGAAGAATGGCGGTGCGTCCGCCCGCAGGTGCGCGAGCGGCGACGCGGCCCGGTAGTCGTCGGGGAACGTGGCGTGCTTGCCGAGCACCATCGGCATCAGTCCGGAGTGCACGCGCTGGAGGACGGCCTTGAGTCCGGTGTCGCCGGCGAAGTCGTAGACGCCGTAGTACGGGACACACGCCTGAACCGACGTGTCGGCGTCCTCGAACCCCGGCTGCAGTCGACTGTCGTTCGCGGTGAGTCCCACCATGGCGGCGAGGTGGCCACCCGCGGAACCACCTGTGACGGCGATGAAGTCGGGGTTGCCGCCGTACTCCTCGACGTGCTCCCGGAGCCAGGCCAGGGCCTGCTTGATCGCGATCAGGTGTTCGGGCCACTTCGCCTTCGGCGACAGCGGGTAATTGACGGCCACGCACACCCAACCCCGCGAGGCCATCTCGAGCATGAGCGGCAGACCTTGTTGATCCTTGTTCCCGATCACCCATCCCCCGCCGTGGATCTGCAGGAGGACCGGGCTCTTCGACGGCAGGTCGTGCCGGTGGTAGATGTCAAGGCGGGCGCGGCGCCCGCCCGGCGCGTACGCGAGGTTGCGGACCCGGGTGACCGCCTCGTTCCGCATCCAGAACGGGTTCAGGAGTTGCCGCCACACGGGTTGCCCCGAATGTTCGATGGCGCTGTCGCGGTCGGTGTAGTTCTCACCGAGCGCTTCGATGAGCGCGGATTCGGCTTCTGCTCCGGCTCCCCGGCCGGCGGCGATCACGGCCGCGAGCCCGGCGGCGGAGGCCGCGGCCAGCGCGAGGCCGATGCGGTCGCTTCGGGTCCGTGTTCCGTGACGCGCGGCGTGCTGGGCAGCGTCGGCAGCGGTCACGGCGAGGAGGTGCGGCGCGAGTTCGGTGGTGAGCCACCCCGAGAAGAACGCGACCACCGAGGTGGGCGCACCGGGCAGGGGACGCAGGGCGTTGGCGGCGAGTGCGGCGCCGACGGCCTGCCGGAGAACGAAGCCTCGGGTCATACCTCCAACCGTAGAACATGTTCTAATCGATCGGTTGCCCACCCGGCCCGCGGGCGCCGGGTCGAGAACGAGGCGGCGTGCCGCCTCCCGGGGTGGGGCATGCGCCGACCTCGCAGTTCCACGATTCGATGGACCACATTCTAGAACGTGTTCTAGTATCGGATCATGCAGCGACTCAGCGGTCTCGACGCGTCCTTCCTCTATCTCGAAACGTCGACGCAACTCCTCCACGTCTGCGGAGTCATCATCCTCGACGTCTCGACGGTTCCGGGCGGCTACACGTTCGCCCAGCTCAAGGCGGAGCTCGGCGCGCGCACCGAGGCGATTCCCTCGTTCCGGCGCAAGCTGCAGGACTCGAAATTCAACCTCGACCACCCCGTGTGGGTCGAGGACACCGACTTCGACATCGACCGGCACTGCCATCGTGTCGCACTCCCCGCTCCCGGCGGCCGCGACGAGCTGGCCGAGCTGTGCGGCGACATCGCAGGCATTCCCCTCGACCGCGCCCGGCCGCTGTGGGAAATGTGGGTGATCGAGGGCCTCGAGGACGGTTCCGTCGCCGTGATGTCGAAGATGCACCACGCCGGGGTCGACGGCATCACCGGCGCCAACATGATGGCCCAGCTGTGCGGACTCGAACCGGACGCACCACGCCCAGACCCCGACGACTCCGCCGAGAGCGCGGGGCAGGCGAGCACACTCGACATCGCCGTCGGCGGGCTGCTCGCGGTCGCGTCCCGGCCCGCGAAACTGCTGAGGATCGTCCCGCAGAGCCTGACTCTGCTACCCCGCTGGATCGGCCGGGCCCGCCGCGGCGAGGCGATGCCCGCACCGTTCACCGCGCCGCGCACGTCCCTGAACGGCACGTTGACCAGTCACCGCAATCTCGCGTTCACCCAGCTCGACCTCGAGAAGGTCAAGACGGTCAAGGACGCGTTCGACGTCAAGGTCAACGACGTGGTGCTCGCGCTGTGCTCGGGCGCGCTGCGGAAGTACCTGCAGCACCGCCGGGAGCTGCCCGACAAGTCGCTGGTCGCCATCGTCCCGGTGTCGGTCCACGGAAAGTCTGACCGGCCGGGCACCAACCAGGTGTCGGGCATGTTCACCGAGCTCGGCACCCAGATCGAGGATCCGGCCGAACGCCTGCTCGCGATCGGCGAGCACAACTCGACCTCGAAGGAACACAACGAGACCCTCGGCGCGAGCCTGCTGCAGGACTGGTCCCAGTTCGCCGGGCAGGCCGTGTTCGGCACCGCCATGCGCCTCTACTCGACCCTCGGCCTGGCGGAGCGGCATCCGGTGGTCCACAACCTGGTCATCTCCAACGTGCCCGGACCGTCGGTCCCGCTGTACTTCCTGGGCGCCCTGATCAAGGCGATGTATCCGCTGGGACCGATCTTCCACGGCGCGGGACTCAACGTGACGGTGATGTCGCTGAACGGTCAGCTCGACGTCGGCCTGATGAGCTGCCCGGAACTGGCACCCCACCTCTGGGACCTCGTCGACGCGTTTCCCGCGGCGTTGGACGAGCTCGTCGAGGCAGCGGGGAAACGGTCGTGAACCCGCCGGTGCGCTGCGGGAATCCCGAAGCGACGTAGAGTCAGCTGTCATGTCCGAAGTCACCGACGACGCCTCGTCACCCGGCCCCGCCGAAGAGTCCGGCCGGCAGATCGTTCCCCTGCTCGCACCCCGGGACGGCGTGCCCGACGTCGTGACCACGGCGGAGGGTGTCGCGAAGGCCGCGGCCGCACTGAGCGAGGGCACCGGGCCGCTGGCGGTCGACGCCGAGCGGGCGTCCGGCTTCCGCTATTCGGCGCGGGCGTATCTCGTGCAGCTGCGCCGGGAGGGTGCGGGGACGGTGCTCCTCGACCCGATCCCCACCGCCGCCGATCTCGCCCCGCTGGCGGAGGTGATCAATCCGCTGGAGTGGATCCTGCACTCCGCCGACCAGGATCTGCCGGGGCTCGCCGAGATCGGCCTGGCGCCGGCGACACTGTTCGACACCGAACTGGCGGGGCGCCTCGCCGGGTTCGAACGGGTCGGTCTCGCCGCGATCGTCGAGCGGACGCTGGGCCTCGAACTCCGAAAGGGCCACGGCGCCGCCGACTGGTCGAAGCGGCCGCTGCCCGATTCCTGGCTGAACTACGCAGCCCTCGACGTCGAGGTTCTGGTCGAGTTGCGGAACGTGATGGCCGCGGAACTCGACGAGCAGGGCAAGAGCGAGTGGGCAGCACAGGAGTTCGAGCACATCCGGCTCGCGGGGCCACCGAAGCCCAAGGCCGACCGCTGGCGGCGGACATCGCACATCACGTCGCTGAAGACGCAGCGGCAACTCGCCGCGGCACGGTCCCTGTGGCAGGCCCGCGAGGACCTCGCCCGCAAACGCGACGTCTCCCCCAGCCGGGTCCTGCCGGATTCGGCGATCATCGACGCCGCGACGAAGGACCCCCGGGGTATCGAAGCACTCCGGGCGCTGCCGGTGTTCGGCGGTCCCCGCCAGCGGCGGCACTCCCGGCTCTGGCTGCAGGCGCTCGAGGATGCCCGGGCACTGCCGGACACCGAGCTTCCTCCGAAGACCCCGCCGTTCACGGGACCGCCGCCGGCGAGCCGGTGGGCGCGGCACGACCCCGAGGCCGCCGAGCGGCTGACCGCGGCCCGCGCCGCGCTGGCCGCCCTCGGCACGGAGGTGTCGGTGCCGGTGGAGAACCTGGTGACCCCGGAACTCGTCCGCAGGTTGTGCTGGGACTGGACGGACCCTGAGGACGGCGAAGTCGAGGCGGCGATCGACCGGGTGCTCGGCGAGGGCGGGGCCCGCCCCTGGCAGCGGATGCTGACCGTGCCCGCGCTGGCGAGCGCACTGCTCTCCGCGGCCGAGCGGAAGGGCTCCGGCGGCGACTGACCGACAGCAGCGACACGCGGGGTGAGCGCGTGAATTCCCGATGAGGTACCCATTAAGTTACCCGCGAGTAACGGTAGGGGTACGCTGGTCTGGAGGCCGGACGCCTGGCCGTGATCCGGAACCAAACTGCTCCATCAGGAGGAATTCGCGTGGCTCCATCCACCACAACTCAACGCAACGTCGTGTTCGTCGACGGCATCCGCACTCCGTTCGGCAAGGCCGGCCCCAAGGGCATCTACGCGGAGACCCGCGCGGACGACCTCGTCGTCAAGACCATCCGCGAGCTGCTTCGCCGTAATCCGCAGCTCGACCCCGCGCGCATCGACGAGGTCGCCATTGCCGCGACCACACAGACGGGCGATCAGGGTCTCACCATCGGCCGCACCTCCGCGATCCTGGCCGGGCTTCCCGAGACCGTCCCCGGTTTCGCCATCGACCGCATGTGCGCCGGTGCCATGACGTCCGTCACCACCACCGCGTCGGGCATCGGCTTCGGCCAGTACGACGTGGTGATCGCCGGCGGCGTCGAGCACATGGGCCGCCACCCGATGGGCGAGGGCGCAGACCCGAACCCCCGGTTCCTCGCCGATCGCCTCGTCGATCCCAGCGCGCTCGTGATGGGCAACACGGCCGAGAACCTGCACGACCGGTTCCCGACCATCACCAAGGACCGCACCGACGCGTACGCCGTCGCGAGCCAGAACAAGTACGAGGCCGCCCGCAAGGCCGGCTTCATCGCCGACACCCTCGTGCCCGTCGCCATCCGCTCCGCCGCGGGCTGGGGTCTGGCCACCGAGGACGAGCCGCCGCGTCCGGGCACCACACTCGAGGACCTCGGCAAGCTGAAGACGCCGTTCCGTCCCGCGGGCCGCATCACCGCGGGTAACGCCGCCGGTCTGAACGACGGCGCGACCGCCGCCCTCCTCGCCGGTGAGGACACCGCGCTCGAACTCGGACTGCCTATCGGCATGCGCATGGTCGGATTCGCGTTCCAGGGCGTCGACCCCGCCGTCATGGGCATCGGCCCGGTGCCGGCCACCGAGAAGTTGCTGGCCCGTACCGGCCTGAAGATCGAGGACATCGGTCTGTTCGAGATCAACGAGGCCTTCGCCGTTCAGGTCCTCGCGTTCCTCGAGCACTACGGCATCGCCGACGACGATCCGCGAGTCAACCAGTGGGGCGGCGCCATCGCGTGCGGCCACCCCCTCGCGTCCTCCGGTGTCCGCCTGATGACCCAGCTGTCCCGCCAATTCGCCCAGCGCCCCGACGTCCGCTACGGCCTGACCACCATGTGCATCGGTCTGGGCATGGGCGGAACCGTGATCTGGGAGAACCCGAACTTCGATGGAGCCAAGTAGATGACCGACATTGCAACGGCATTCGCCGACGAGGTCGTGACCAACGCGTACACCAAGATCGTCGCCGTACCCGGCATCGAGGGCCCGGTCGCGCTGATCACCCTCGACAACGGTTTCGACCACACCAAGCCGTCGTCGTTCGGCCCGGGCGGCCTGAAGGCCCTCGACGCCGCACTGGACGAGGCGTTCGCCGCCCATCCCGTCGCGATCGCGATCACCGGCAAGCCCTTCATCTTCGCCGCCGGCGCGGACCTCAAGGGTGTTCCGAGCATCACGAACCGTGACCAGGCGCTCGAACTCGGCCGGCTCGGGCACACGGTGTTCCGCCGGCTGCGCGAATCGTCCGTGCCGACGTTCGCGTTCGTCAACGGCGTCGCACTCGGCGGCGGGCTCGAGGTCGCGTTGCACAGCCACTACCGCACCGTATCCGAGAGCGCGGGCGCCCTGGGTCTGCCCGAGACGTTCCTCGGACTGGTGCCGGGCTGGGGCGGAACGCAGTTGCTGCCCAACCTCATCGGCCCCTCGAACGCCGTCACCGTCGTCCTCGAGAACGCGCTGAACCAGAACAAGACGCTCAACCCGAAGAAGGCCCTCGAGCTCGGCGTCGTCGACGCAGTATTCGGTTCGGCCGACTTCCTCGAGCAGTCGTTCGCCTGGGCCGCGCAGGTCCTGGCCGGCAAGATCACCCCCGCGCGTCCCGAGATCGACCGGGGCAAGGGCTGGGACGACGCGATCGCCCGCGCGAAGGCCGTCGTCGAGGGCAAGACCAAGAACAACGCCCCCGGACCGGTCAAGGCCGTCGAACTCCTCGAGCTGGCCCGGACCACCGATCTCACCGATCCCACGTCGCTCGACAAGGGCTTCGCCGCCGAGGACGAGGCGCTCGCCGACCTGCTGCTCGCCGACGAGCTCCGCGCAGGTCTGTACGCGTTCGACCTGGTGAACAAGCGTGCCAAGCGTCCCGCCGGTGCACCGGACAAGTCCCTCGCCCGCAAGGTCACCGGTGTCGGCATCGTCGGTGCCGGTCTGATGGCCAGCCAGCTCGCGATGCTGTTCGTCCGTCAGCTCAAGGTGCCGGTGATCCTCACCGACATCGACCAGGAGCGCATCGACAAGGGTGTCGGCTACGTGCACGGCGAGATCGACAAGCTCCAGGGCAAGGGCCGGTTGTCGCCGGACGCAGCGAACCGCCTCAAGGGTCTCGTGTCCGGCTCGCTGGACAAGGCCGCGTTCGCGAAGACCGACTTCGTGATCGAGGCCGTGTTCGAGAACCTCGATCTGAAGAAGAAGATCTTCGCGGAACTCGAGGAGCACATCGCCCCCGAGACCATCCTGGCGACGAACACGTCCTCGCTGTCGATCACCAAGATGGCCGCGGACCTGAAGCACCCCGAGCGGGTGGTCGGCTTCCACTTCTTCAACCCGGTCGCCGTGCTGCCCCTGCTCGAGGTCATCAAGGGCGAGAAGACCGACGACGCCACGCTGGCAACGGCATTCGCCACCGCCAGGGCGCTCAAGAAGTCGGCCGTCGGTTCCGCCGACCTGCCCGGGTTCGTCTTCAACCGGCTCCTGATCCGCACCCTCGGTGAGGTCATGAACGCGGTCGACGAGGGGACCCCGTTCGAGGTGGCCGACAACGCCATCGCCGAACTCGGCATGCCGATGACCCCGTTCACCCTGCTGGCCCTCGTCGGGCCGGCGGTCGCGCTGCACACCGGTGAGACCCTCGCCGAGGCGTACCCCGAGCGCTTCCACAACTCCCCCGGACTCGAGGCGCTGGTCGAGGCCAAGAAGTCGGCGGTGTGGAGCTACGGCGCCGACGGCAAGCAGGTCGTCGACCCCGAGGTCGCCGAACTGTGGAAGCAGGGCGACAAGGCGTCCACGTCCGAAGAGGTTCTGGATCGCACGCGTCGCGCGTTCGCCGAAGAGATCCAGATCATGCTCGACGAGGGTGTCGTCGCCGCGGCCGAGGACATCGACCTCTGCCTGATCCTGGGCGGCGGGTTCGGTTTCTGGAACGGTGGCATCACGCCGTACCTGGACCGCACCGGCACGTCCGAGGCCGTCAACGGCAAGCGGTTCCTGGCGCCGGGCGTCGCGAGCGTCTGACCCGGAGGTGAGTGGCGACGTGTGCCCCGGCACACGTCGCCACTCACCTGCTCAGGGGACGGGTATGTGATCGGCGGCGGTGAGCGCCTGGCGGGCGTACGCCCGCACGTCGGCGTCCGTGTCCTCGAGGGCAGTGGTGAGCGCGCCGACGGCGGCCCGGTCGCCCGGCCACCGGCCGAGTGCGAGGACGGCGGCCTTGCGCACGTCGAGGTGCGCATCCGTCAGGGCGTCCGCCAGCGCGGCCACCGCGACTTCGGGATCCGCTCCGGCGAGTGCCCGCGCGGCGCCCTGCCGGATCTGCCAGACCGACTCCCGCAGCGCCGCCGCCGCAAGGGTCACGTCGTCGCCGGCGCAGCCCAGACTCGCGAACGCCGTAAGCGCGGCGGCGCGCACGAGCGGATCGCGGTCGCCGGCCAGCGAGCGCACGGTGTCGACACCGCCGAGCCCGATGGTGGCCAGGCCGTGTGCGACGGTGATCCGCACTTCCCGGTTCTCGTCGTGCGCGCCCGCCGCCACCGACTCCCACCGGTCCAGCGACACCAGCGCCCGCACCGCTTCGATCCGGACGTGGTGATCGCCGTCGGACAGCGCCGTCAGGAACTGCTCCGCCGAACCGGCGTGCAACGCGCGCAGAACGTCGACCACGGCGGCGCGGACCACGGCGTCACCCGACCCCAGGTGGTCGGCCAGTCCGTCGGCGGACGGCAGCACCTCGACGAGTTCGCGCAGGCCGTCGGCGGCAGCGCGGCGCACCGTCACCGCACTGTCGCCGAGGGCGTCGACGAGGGCCGCCCCGAATCCGTCCGGGGTTCCTTCCGTCAGCACCGAGAGTGCCGTGACGCGGACCTGCGGGTCGGCGTCGCCCAGATACGGTGCAAGCTCGGCGACGCTCGGCGCGTCGAGTCCGAGGACCGCGACGATGGCCGGTGACGACGGCTCCTGCCGGACCGGCGCCGCGATGCGCGAGCGCTCCTCCACCGGGGCACGCCCCCCGACCAGCGGCGGCTGCGCGACGGGTACGACCGTCCGGTCCACCGGCGGAAGGGAATCGAGACCGGGCACCGGCACGAAGTACGGCTCGACGGGGCGCTTGAGGAATTCCATGTCGCCGTTCTCGCCGCGCCGCAGATTCAGGTGGTATCCCCATTCGTCGTCCCGCTGCTCCGGGAGATCCGCCCGTTCGTGGTAGAGCCCCCAGCGACTTTCGGTCCTGGTGAGGGAACTGCGGGACGCCATTTCCGCGCAGTCCCGGATGAACGTGACCTCCGCGCAGCGCATCAGTTCGTGCGGGGTGGTCGCGCCCATCCCGGCGATCTCCCCAGCCATCCGTTCGAACGTCTCGACGGCGATCGACAGCTTCGTCGCCGTCTTCGGCGGCGCGACGTAGTCGTTGACGAAGCGGCGCAGCTTGTACTCGACCTGCGGCTGCGGCGGCCCGTCCGGGTTGCGCAGCGGCCGGTAGATCAGCTCGTGCGCGGCGGCCAGCTGCTCCGCGGGCAGCGCGGCCGGCGCCTCGACGTCGGGCAGGGTGCCGGTGGCGTGCGATCCGGCGAGGTCGCCGTACACGAAGGCGCCGATCATGTAGTTGTGGGGGACGCAGGCGAGGTCGCCTGCCGCGTACAAGCCGGGAACGGTGGTCGCGCCGTGCTCGTCCACCCACACCCCGGACGCGGAATGCCCGCTGCACAAGCCGATCTCGGAGATGTGCATCTCGATGTCGTGGCTGCGGTAGTCGTGGCCGCGGTTCGCGTGGAACGTGCCGCGGGTGGGGCGTTCGGTGGTGTGCAGGATCGACTCGAGCGTGTCGAGCGTTTCCTCCGGGAGGTGGCTGACCTTGAGATAGATGGGCCCGCGAGCGGATTCGATCTCGCTCTTGACCTCGCTCATCATCTGCCCCGACCAGTAGTCGGAGTCGACGAACCGCTCCCCCTCGGCGTTCACCTGGTAGCCGCCGAACGGGTTCGCGACGTACGCGCACGCCGGGCCGTTGTAGTCCTTGATCAGCGGGTTGATCTGGAAGCATTCGATACCGCTCAGCTCGGCTCCCGCGTGATAGGCCATCGAGTAACCGTCACCGGCGTTGGTCGGGTTCTCGTACGTGCCGTAGAGGTACCCCGATGCCGGGAGCCCGAGCCGGCCACACGGACCGGTCGCGAGGATCACCGCCTTCGCCCCGACCGCGACGAACTCACCGGTGCGGGTGTTCAGCGCCGCGGCCCCGACGGCGCGGCCGTCCTCCGTCAGCACCCGGACGGGCATCAGGCGGTTCTCGATGCGGATCTTCTCCCGCATCTTCCGCTGCCGCAGCACCCGGTAGAGAGCCTTCTTCACGTCCTTGCCCTCGGGCATCGGCAGCACGTACGAGCCGGAGCGGTGCACCCGGCGGACCGCGTATTCGCCGTACTCGTCCTTCTCGAACTTCACGCCGTACTTCTCGAGGCGCTGCACCATCGCGAAACCGCGGGTCGCCGTCTGGTACACGGTGCGCTGGTTGACGATCCCGTCGTTGGCTCTGGTGATCTCGGCGACGTAGTCCTCGGGTTCGGCCTTGCCGGGGATGACGGCGTTGTTGACGCCGTCCATTCCCATTGCGAGCGCGCCGGAATGGCGCACGTGCGCCTTCTCGAGCAGGAGCACGTTCGCGCCGTTCTCGGCGGCGGTCAGTGCCGCCATCGTGCCGGCGGTGCCGCCACCGATGACGAGCACGTCGCAATCGAGACGGACGGTGTCCGCGAGGTCGGGGATGTCCATCAGGTCTCCGAAGTGTGGTTCAGTGCGGCGAGCACGTCGGCGCGCGCGGCACGGGTGTCGGGGTGGTCGAGGTGGTCGCGGTCCCGGGGGTGCGGGATGTCGACGAGCGCCCGCAGCGGCTCGCCGGCCCGGCCGAGCACCGCGACGCGATCACCGAGCAGCACCGCCTCGTCCACGTCGTGGGTCACGAACACCACGGTGGTCGGGTGAGTACTCCACGTGTCGACGAGCAGTCGCTGCATGACGCCGCGGGTCGGCGTGTCGAGGGCGCCGAACGGCTCGTCCATCATCACGGCCCGCGGCGCCCCGGCGAGTCCGCGCGCCAACTGCACTCGTTGCCGCATGCCGCCGGACAGGTTCTTGGGCAGGAAGTCGCCGAACCCGGTCAGACCCACCTCCGCGATCCAGCGATCGGCGGTCTCACGGCGTCCCTTGCGGGGTTCGCCGCGGAGCGCGAGAGCCAGCTCGATGTTCGAGCGCACCGTGCGCCACGGGAGGAGCGCGTTGTCCTGGAAGACGACGGCCCGGTCCCGGGACGTCGACTCCACCGCCGCGCCGTCGGCGACGACGCGGCCCGAATCGGGCGGCAGCAGACCGGCCAGTGCGCGCAGCACGGTGGACTTGCCGCACCCCGAAGGTCCGGTGAGCACGAGGATCTCGCCGGGGACCACGGTCAGCGACAGCGAACGGATGACGGGGTTCCCGGTGTAGGACAGGGTGACGTCGTCGAGGACCAGCGACATGCCGGCAGTCACGGACGCCCCGGCGGTGGCGGTCATGCGCGCTCCCCTCGTGGCAGCCAGCGGGTGACGCGCCTGCCGAGCAGTTCGACTGCGCCGGACGTCGCGAATCCAAGGATGCCGATGGTGATCATGCCGACGAAGACGCCGGGATAGTCGACGATCGTGTACGCCTGCCAGGTGCGGTAGCCGACACCGAGCCTGCCGGAGATCATCTCGGCGGAGATCACGCAGATCCACGCCACCCCGATCCCGACCGACAGTCCACCGAACACGCCGGGCAGGATTCCGGGCAGCACCACCCGGGACAGCACTTCCCAGCGTCCGCCGCCGAGCGTGCGCACCGAGTCCTCCCACAATATCGGGAGGGCCCGGACGGCGTGCCGGGTGCTCACCATGATCGGGAAGAACGCGGCAACGAACGTGATGAACACGATGCCGGCCTCGTCGCTGGGGAACAGCAGGATCGCGACGGGCACCACCGCGATGGCGGGGATCGGCCGCGCGAGTTCCGTCAGCGGACCGAGGACGTCGGCGAACAGTTCCGATCTGCCGAGGGCGATTCCGGTGGCCACACCGACCACGGTCGCGAGTCCGAATCCGCTGAGGATGCGGATCAGCGACTGCCCGAGGTCGAGGTAGAACAGGTCGCTCTGCAGGTGGGTACCGAACGCGGACACGACGTCGGTGACGGTGGGGAGCGTGTCGAACCGCAACCACACCCGCACGTCGTTGGCGGTCAGCAACTGCCACGCGACGATTGCCGCGATCACGGACGTGATCCGTACGAGGCGTGACCGCCACGGCGAGGTTCGCCGGCGCGTCGATGCCGAATCGTGTTCTTCGACAGCGGCTTCGGTGTCGACCAGGACCGTCGACCGTTGCAGGGTGGTCACTGGCGCACCTCCTCGACCGCGCGGTCGTACGTGACGACCACGCCACCCGTGGGATGCGCGCGCAGGTAGCGGTCTGCCGCGGCGCCGGTGGTGAAGGGCAGGAAGTTGTCGCCGTCGCGCACCCACACCGATTTGTCCGCGAACCATCGGGTGCCCAGTTCGGCGTCGGGAACGTAGGCGGCGCGCACGGCGCGTCCCTCGGCCTGGGCCTGCTTCACCGCCCGGAGCAGGCACGTCGGGTTCGCGGCCGGCTGCGTCCCGGTGGCGCCGTCGAACCAGACCTCGCCGGCCAGTGCCGGATCGCTCGGGGCGGTGGCGCACACGGGATCAGTGCCGATGACCGACGTCGGGTTGGCCGTGGACGCGAGCGTGGCGTCGTAGTCCTGCCCGTCGGCCTCGAACGCGGACCGGAGCGGAGCGTCGTTCACGAAACCGTCGACGTCGAGGTCGGCGAAGTCGCCGATCGACTTCAGGTACGGCACATCGTTCTTCAGCGCGCCGATCAGGTCCGGCTTGAGCGTCGTGTCGAACGACGTGCCGCCCGGGCCGTTGTACAGGTACACGACCTCCTGCGGCAGGCCGCTCGCGTCGGCCACGATCCGCGACGCCTCGAGCGGTTGCGTCTGGACGAACCGCGTGGCGTCGAGCTGCGCCCGGAGGAATGCGTCGAGAACTTCGGGGTGTTCGTCCGCGTACGCCTCACGGGCCACCACACCGTGCAGGGTCGGGGTTCGGAGTTCGGCGCCGTCGTACAGCAGCTTGGCCCTGTCCTGGAAGACGAGAAGCCCGGGCCAGGCGACGAACTGGGACAGCGCCGCCACCTGACCGGATTCCAGGGCCGAGGATCCGACCTGCGGCTGCTGGTTGAGCACTTCGACGCCGGTACCCGGGTCGATTCCGGCGCGGTCGAGTGCCTGGACGAGGGTGCCGTGGCCTGCGGAGCCGACGCTCGCGGACACCTTCTTGCCGGCCAGGTCGCCGAGTGTGGTCGCCGGTGAATTCGGTGGCACCACCACCATGTTCAGTGCGCCCTCGGGGTTGTAGCCGGTGACCGAGACGATCTCCGTCTTCGAGCGCAGGTTCGCCTGGGTGCGGGAGCCGTTGATCAGCATGGGGTAGTCGCCCATCGATCCGATGTCGATCTTCTCGGCCACCATCTGGGCGGTGATCGGCGCCCCGGTGTCGTAGTCCTGCCACTCGACGGAGTACTTCGTCCCGGTCTGCTCGGTCACGTCCTGCAGGCGCTGTTCGAGGTATCCCTGTGCGCGCAGCAGCGTTCCGGCGGTGACGGTGTTGATCGTCTTGGACTGGTACCCGATCACGAGCGTGACCGCGTCACCGTTGTCGGCCGAGGGTCCGAGGGAGCAACTGGTCGCCACGAGTGTCAGTGCCGTGGCGGCGATCGCGAAGGTGGAAGAGCGTCGCTTCATCTGTGTGGTCTTTCGCTCAGCGGAGGAGGTACGGCATGTTCACGGTGACCGCGCCGGTCGGGCAGCGAGCCGCGCAGGGCCCGCAGTACCAGCATTCGTCGACGTGCATGAAGGCCTTGCCGTTCTCCGGGTTGATGGCCAGCGAATCGAGCGGGCAGATCTCGACGCACAGGGTGCAGCCCTCGATGCACAGCGACTCGTCGATGGTGACGGGTACGTCGGCTCGTTGATTGACCAAGGTCATGAGATGAGCTCCCAGTTCGTGATGTCGGGTCGGCGGACGAGGCTGCTGCGCATGGTGATTCGGTCACCGCGCATGCGGATGTATTCGAGGTCGACGGGACGTCCGTCGACGAGCCGGGTGAGGCGTTCGAGCAACAGGAGCGCCGCACCCTCGGGCGTCTGGAGGTTCGCGGCGGAATGGGCGTCGGCGTTCACGGATTCGATCGCCAGATCGGCGGAGCCGAGGGGCTGACCGCAGACCTCCTCGATCAGCGCGAACACGTCGTTGGTTTCGAGGTCGTGGCCGAGGATCTCGGCTCCGATGTCGGGAACGAGGTACGTGAGGTCCAGGCTGAGCGGCAGGTCGCCGAGATAGCGCACCCGCTCGATGTAGACGGCAGGTTCGCCCGGCTCCAGCTGCAGGCGGCGGGCAACGGCGGGCGGCGGGCTGATCTCCAGGGCGGCGCGGACGTCGTTGCGGACCTCGCCGTGCCCCTTCAGCGTCTCCTTCAACCCGAGCAGGGCGTCGAGACCGTGGTCGTACTTGCGCTGCGCCACGTGCGTTCCCACGCGCGGGACCCGGTCGATGAGCCCCTCCTGCTTCAGCAGCGCCAGCCCGTCGCGTACCGCATTGCGCGACACGCCGAACTCGGCGGCCAACTCCGATTCCGACGGCAATCCGCGCTCGGCGAAGGAGTCCGCGTGGATCTGCTGACGGAGCAGGTCGGCGAATCTGCGCGCATGGTCCGCGCGGGAACTGCGCGACGCCGTCTGGAGGGGAGTCGGATTCACCACCGTGGTTTCCTTCATCGATAGTGTGTGTGAGCTGGACGAAGACAAACGCTAACGGCACTCGGCGGGACACGGAGTCGCCGCGAACAGCCGCTCGGGGCGCCCCCGCGAATCGGCCGGGTCCGCGCCGGGACCGGAACGCCTCACCAGCGGAAACACGGCAACGACCCGGCAATGCGCCAGGCCGGGCCGGGTCGGGAACTTTCAATCAGGGTGATTCGAAGTCGCGACGTCCGCCCGTCGAGCGATCAAGTCTAGGTTAGGCTTACCTTCTTTCTTTGTCCCGAAGGAGTCGTTGCCGTGTTCGCACCCACCGCTAGACGTCAGCTCGCCGTCGCACTCGCCGTGGCCAGTTCGTCCCTATTCCTCGCCGCGTGCTCGTCCGGCGACAGCGGAGGCAGCACGGCAGCGTCCGGTGAGGGGTTCCCCGTCACGATCGAGAACACGTTCGGATCGACCACCCTCGACGCGGCGCCCGAACGCATCGTCACGCTCGGATGGAACGCCCAGGACGTCGTCTACGCGCTCGGCGAGACACCGGTCGGGATGCCGAAGTACACGTACGGCGCCGAGGCGAACGGTGTGATGCCCTGGCTGCAGGACCGATTCGATCCGTTCCGGACCACGTTGCTCGACACGGCCACGTCCACCCCCATCGAGGGCGTCGCCTCGCTGGCGCCCGATGCCGTCCTCGCCCCGTACGAGGGATTCGACCAGGCGACGTACGAGAAGCTGTCGGGGATCGCCCCCACGGTGGCGTACCCGGACAAGGCGTGGCAGACCACGTGGCAGGACCAGACCACGCTGGTCGGACAGGCACTCGGCAAGAGCGCCGAGGCGGAGCAGCTGGTGGCCGGTCTCGACGACACCCTCGCCCAGACCGCCGCCGCACATCCCGAGTTCGCCGGCAAGTCGATCTCGGTGATCAACTTCGACACCGACGCCGCGACGGTCAACGTCTACATGCCCTCCGATCCCCGCGTCCAGGTGCTGACCCAGCTCGGGTTCACCGTGTCACCCGGCGTCCAGAAGCTGGCTGCGGCCAATGATCCGGACAAGTTCTTCGCCGACATCTCCGTGGAGAACATCTCCGATGTGGACGCCGACGTCGTGGTCGCGTTCGTCCCGGAGAACACCACCGTCGCCGCGAACCCGGCGTACGCGAATCTCGGTGCCATCGGGCGTGGAACCGCGGTCGCGCTGTCGGACACGAAGATCATCTCGGGGCTCAGCCAGACCAGCGTCCTCGCGACACCGTGGGTTCTGGACAAGCTGACACCTCAGCTGAGCGAGGCCGCGAAGAAAGCGGGTGCCTGAACTCCCGCCTGACAGGCGGTGTCGGGCGTAGCGTAATCCGAGACACCAATTTCCGCTGTGCCCGCATCAGGAACGCTCGCCGAAAGCAGGTATGCGATGACGCAGATGTCCGAAAGACACACCGCGAAGGTCATCGGCGTCACCGTCGCCGCCGCGGTAGGTGGATTTCTCTTCGGTTTCGACAGCTCGGTCATCAACGGTGCCGTCGACTCCATCCAGGGCCATTTCGAACTCGGGTCGTTCTTCACGGGCTTCGCCGTGGCGATCGCCCTGCTCGGATGTGCTGTGGGCGCATGGTTTGCAGGCCGCCTCGCGGACCGCTGGGGCCGCAAGAAAGTGATGCTGCTCGGTTCGGTGCTGTTCGTCGTGTCCTCGCTCGGAGCGGGTCTCGCGTTCAGCGTCCCCGACCTGATGCTGTGGCGCGTCCTCGGCGGTCTTGGCATCGGTATCGCGTCGGTCATTGCGCCCACGTACATCTCGGAGATCGCGCCGGCCCGCTACCGCGGCGCGTTGGCGTCGCTGCAGCAGTTGGCCATTACTCTCGGCATCTTCGCCGCGCTGCTGTCGGACGCGGTGCTGCAGAACGCCGCGGGCGGCGCCTCCAACGAGTTGTGGCTGAACCTCGAAGCCTGGCGCTGGATGTTCATCGTCGGTGTGGTCCCCGCGGTCGTGTACGGCATTCTCGCCCTGCTCATTCCCGAGTCACCCCGCTACCTGGTCGGCAAGCACCTCGATCAGGAAGCGGCCGACATCCTCGCGAACATCACCGGTGAAGTCGACCCGCACGAGCGCGTCACCGAGATCCGGCTGACCCTCCGCCACGAATCCACGGCGTCGTTCGACGACATTCGCGGCCCGAAGTTCGGGCTGCAGCCAATCGTCTGGGTCGGCATCTTCATGGCCATCTTCCAGCAGTTCGTGGGCATCAACGCAATCTTCTACTACTCCACCACGCTCTGGAAGTCGGTGGGCTTCACCGAGAACGAGTCGTTCACCACGTCGGTGATCACCGCGATCATCAATGTGGGCATGACGTTCGTCGCCATCCTGTTCGTCGACCGGATCGGCAGGCGAATCCTGCTCATGGTCGGCTCGCTCGGCATGTTCGCGAGCCTGCTCATGGCCGCAATCGCCTTCTCCCAGGCGACGGGCAGCGGCGACGACGTCGTGCTCCCCAGCCCGTGGGGGGCGGTCGCGCTGATCGGCGCCAACCTGTTCGTGATCTTCTTCGCCTCCACCTGGGGCCCGGTCATGTGGGTGATGCTGGGTGAGATGTTCCCCAACAACATGCGCGCCTACGCACTCGGCATCAGCACGGCGGCGAACTGGATCGCGAACTTCACGGTCACGCTGTCGTTCCCGCCGCTCACCCGCTCGGTGGGGCTGTGGTTCCTGTACGGGCTGTTCGCGTTCTTCGCATTGCTGTCCTTCTTCTTCGTCCGGTCGAAGGTCCGGGAGACGAAGGGGATGGAACTCGAGGAGATGCACACCTGACCCAGGCACGAACGGATCCGGCCGAATCACAGTGTGATTCGGCCGGATCTCTGTGTGGGGCGCCCGGTACTACTGTCCGCTTTTCTCCGCGCGCTGCGCATCGAGGTCGGCGACGACACCGTTCTGCTGCCCGGGGCGCAGGTTCCCGAGGCCGGCGAACCATCCGGTGATCTGCCGGGCGACGTCCTGCGCGGTGAGGCCCAGTTCGGCGTGGATCTGCGCGCGCGACGCGTGGTCGAGGAACCGTTGCGGAACACCGAGGTCACGACAGGGGACGTCGACCCCGGCCGACCGCAGCGCGGCGGACACGGTGGAACCGACACCGCCGTGCAGCCCACTGTCCTCGACGGTGACGACCATCGTGTAGTCCTCGGCGAGCTTCACCAGCGACTCCGGGACTGGCAGGACCCACCGCGGGTCGATGACGGTCGTCGAGATGCCCTGCTGTTCCAGGCGTTCCGCCGCGGCGAGCGCGAGACCGGCGAACGCGCCGACCGACACGATGAGCACGTCGTTCCGCCCGGAGGGGGCGCGAAGGATGTCGACGACACCGTCCACGCGGCTCAGCGCGGGGACGTCGTCGCAGACCGTGCCCTTCGGGAACCGGAGCGCGGTCGGGCCGTCGTCGACGGCCAGCGCTTCGTCCAGTTCCTCCCGCAGGGTGGCGGTGTCGCGGGGAGCCGCGACCTTCATACCGGGGACGATGCCGAGCAGCGACATGTCCCACATGCCGTTGTGGCTGGCGCCGTCGTTGCCGGTGATACCCGCGCGGTCGAGAACGAGGGTGACGGGAAGCTTCAGCAACGCCACGTCCATCAGCAGCTGATCGAACGCGCGGTTGAGGAACGTCGAATAGACCGCGACCACCGGGTGCAGACCCCCCAGGGCGAGGCCGGCCGCCGACGTCACGGCGTGCTGCTCGGCGATCCCGACGTCGAACATCCGGTCGGGATACTTCTCGCCGAACGCGGCGAGACCGGTCGGGCCCGCCATCGCCGCGGTGATCGCCACGATGTCCTGCCGGTGGCTCGCCTGATCGATCAGCTCGGCCGAGAACACCGACGTCCAGTCGGCGGACGCCGAGCCGGCCGACTTACCCGTGATCGGGTCGATCACGCCGGTCGAGTGCATCTGATCGGCCACGTGGTTCTCGGCGGGCGCGTACCCCATGCCCTTGCGGGTGACGGCGTGGACGATGACCGGGCCACCGAATGCCTTCGCGCGGCGCAGCGCGGATTCGAGCGCGGCCTCGTCGTGTCCGTCGACCGGCCCGAGGTACTTGATGCCGAGGTCCGTGAACATCACCTGCGGGGCCACGGCGTCTTTGAGGCCCGCCTTCATGCCGTGCAGGACCGAGTAGGCGGTACGGCCCACCCACGGAAGTTTCTTCACCATCCGGCGGCCGCTGTCGAGGATGCGCTCGTATCCCGGCTGGAGGCGGAGAGCCGCGAGGTGGTCGGCGAGACCACCGATGGTCGGCGCGTACGAGCGGCCGTTGTCGTTGACGACGATGACCACCGAGCGGTCCTTGCCTGCCGCGATGTTGTTCAGGGCCTCCCAGCACATGCCGCCGGTCAGTGCGCCGTCACCCACGACGGCCACGACGTGGCGGTCCTGACCGGTCAGTTCGAAGGCCTTCGCGAGGCCGTCCGCGTACGACAGCGACGCCGATGCGTGCGAGGACTCGACCCAGTCGTGGTCGCTCTCCGCCCGGCACGGGTATCCGGACAGGCCTCCCTGCTTGCGGAGCGAGTCGAAATCGTCCTTGCGGCCGGTGAGGATCTTGTGGACGTACGCCTGGTGGCCCGTGTCGAAGATGATCGGGTCGGCGGGCGACTCGAAGATGCGGTGCAACGCGAGGGTCAGTTCGACGACGCCCAGGTTGGGGCCGAGATGCCCACCGGTCGCCGCGACCTTCTGCACGAGGAACTCACGAATCTCCGCGGCGAGCTGCTTCATCTCCGCCGAATTCAGCTGACGAAGATCGTCAGGCGTCTGGATACGGGCAAGAACACCCAACGAGATCGCTCCCTCCGTGATGCACGCCGCCTTGCGTGCCTCTGCCGTGGCTTCGTGTCACGTCACAGTGGAACCCAGTCTACGGAGCCGCCGGAGCGCGGGACACACGGTATGGGCCGGTGCGGCCCCGTATCGTGGGCTCGTCCTCGGGCATCCCGGCCACGGCCGTGACCGGCTTCACACAATTGTGCCGCCGGACGGGCCCGTCGGAACACCCGACAGCGTCGTGAACAGCCTCTAGGGTCGACTCATGAGCACCGTCGTGGACGCGCTGATCGGGAAAGTCTTCGCCGCGACCCGGGAGAACCGCAGCGGCGAGCTCGCCGACTACATTCCCGAACTCGCCGCGGTCGCCCCCGACTCGTTCGGAATCTGCATCGCCACCGTGGACGGCTTCGTGTACGAGGTCGGCGACACCCGCCTGCCGTTCACGATCCAGTCCATCTCGAAACCGTTCACGTATGCCCTGGCGCTCGCCGATCGCGGGTCCGGCGCCGTCGCCGAGAAGATCGACGTCGAACCGTCCGGGGAACCGTTCAACGAGATCAGCCTCGACCCCCGGACGGAGCGACCGCGCAATCCCATGATCAACGCCGGGGCGATCACCGCGGCGTCGCTGGTGGCCGGACCGGACCTGGACACCCGGTTCGAACGAATCCGGGCCGCGTACTCCCGCTACGCTGGACGGGACCTGACGTTCAACCGGTCGGTGTACGAGTCCGAGTCACGGACCGGGCACCGCAACCGGGCCATCGGCCACATGCTGCGCTCGTTCGACATCATCACCGGCGACCCCGACGAGGCCGTCGACCTCTACTTCCGCCAGTGCTCCGTCGACGTGACGTGCCGGGACCTGAGCGTGATGGCTGCGACGATGGCGAACAACGGCGTCAACCCCGTCACCCGGGAGACCGTTCTCGACCCGGCCCTCGTCGAGCGGGTTCTGAGCGTGATGTCGACATGCGGCATGTACGACGCCGCGGGCAAGTGGGTGTACGAGGTGGGTTTGCCGGCCAAGAGCGGCGTCGGCGGCGGCATCATCGCGGTCCTGCCGGGGCAGATCGGCATCGCCGTCTACTCGCCGCGCCTCGACGAGCACGGCAACAGCGTGCGCGGGGTGGAGGCGTGCCGGGCCTTGTCGGCCGAGTTGGAGTTGCATTTCCTCCATGTCACCCGTGCCGCCCGTTCGGCGATCCGTGCCAGTTACTCCGTCGTCGACGGTCCGTCGCGGATGCGGCGCACTCCCGCCGAGCGGGCCGCCCTCGACGACGTCGGCAAGCGCAGCAGGATCTACGAGCTGCACGGCGACCTCCTCTTCGCCGGCGCGGAGTCCGCGGTGCGCGAGATCGGGGGGGTCGAGACCGAGCTCGAGGTCGTGGTGATCGACGTCCGGCGGGTCGACGACGTCGGCGGCATCGCGCGCCGCATGCTCGACAGTCTGCGCGACGAACTCACCCGTCGCGGCTGCGCAGTCGCCCTCGTCGATCCGGCGGGGCTGCTGGGCTACACGCGGTCGGATCTCACCGGAACGAGCGGGCGGGTGTTCGCCGACCTCGACGCCGCACTGCAGTGGTCCGAGGACACCCTCCTCGACCTGCACTGCGCCGCCCTCCGCCAGCCGGCATCGATCGACGTCACGCAACATCCGGTGCTGGCCGGACTTCCACCGGAGCAGCTGCGGCGACTCGCCCGCGACCTCGATATCCGCACGTTCACGCGCGACGAGCAGATCATCCACCGGGGCGACCGGGCGTGCGGGCTGTTTCTGATCCTGTCGGGCCGGGTCAGCATGAGAGTCACCGATTCCGGGGGTGCCGTGTACCGGATCATGACGCTGTCGACGGGCATGACCTTCGGCGAGATGACGATGCTGCTCGACTTGCACTTCCTCAACGACGTGTGCGCCGACTCCGACGTCACCGTCGCCGTACTCCCCGCGGAACGGTACGCCGACATGGCTGCCCACGAGCCCGGCCTCAAACTCGCTCTCCTCGAACGGCTTGCTGCCGGTGCCTACGAGCAACTCGACGTGGTGCTCCGGTCGCTGCTGCGGCCCTGATCCAGGACCGCCCACAGGAAATGCGATTGCCCGAATCGGAAAAATCGGACAGGCTTGGGGCTCGGAATCGACGACGCTCGAATCGAAAGCAGGGTGCAATGCTCTCAGCGACAAAGCTGGCCATCGAGACGACGGGACTCGTCAAGACGTTCGGATCCACCCACGCGGTCGACGGCCTGGATCTGGCCGTCCCCCTCGGGGGCGTGTACGGCGTCCTCGGACCGAACGGCGCGGGCAAGACCACCGCGATCCGGATGCTGGCCACGCTCCTGCCCCTCGACGGTGGAACGGCCACCGTGCTGGGGCACGACGTCGCGAGCGAACCGGACGCCGTGCGCAGCAAGGTTTCCCTCACGGGACAGTTCGCCTCGCTCGACGAGGATCTGACGGGCAGCGAGAACCTGCTGCTGCTCGGCCGGCTGTACGGGTACTCCCGCGCGGCGGCCCGCACCCGGTCCGAACAGTTGCTGACCGCGTTCGGGCTCGACGAGGCGGGCAACCGGCAGGTGAAGAACTACTCCGGCGGTATGCGCCGCAGACTCGACATCGCGGCGAGCATCATCGTCACTCCGGAGATGATCTTCCTGGACGAGCCCACGACCGGTCTCGACCCGCGCAGTCGCAATCAGGTGTGGGAGATCGTCCGCGCGCTGGTGGCCGGCGGAACGACGGTGCTGCTGACCACGCAGTACCTCGACGAGGCCGATCAACTCGCCGACCGGGTGGCCGTCATCGACCACGGCAAGGTGATCGCCGAGGGCACCACCGGTGAACTGAAGGCCTCCGTCGGGTCGGGGGCCCTGCACGTGCGGGTCACCGACACCGCAACCCGTCCCGCGGCGGCAGCGCTGCTGAGGAACGTACTCGAGGTGCCGATCGTCGAAGAAGCCGATCCGGCCGCCCTCACCGCCCGTATCGACGACCCGGCCCGGGTCTCGCGGGCGCTGCCCGCACTCGACGACGCCGGAATCGCCGTCAGCACATTCGCATTGGGGCAACCGAGCCTCGACGAAGTCTTTCTCTCCCTCACCGGTCGACCCACCGAGGAGCATGCGTGATGACCTCCACCACCGACCGGACCGCCGACACCGCCACCGCTGTCGCCGACGTCCTGAAGATGCCCGGCCCGAGGCCCGCGAGACCCACCGCGTGGTCCACCTCGCTCTCGTTCGGCTGGCGAGCCCTGCTCAAGATCAAGCACGTGCCCGAGCAACTGTTCGACGTGACGATGTTCCCGATCATGTTCACGTTGATGTTCACGTACCTCTTCGGCGGCGCGCTGGCCGGTTCGACCAGTGCCTACGTGCAATTCCTTCTGCCGGGCATCCTCGTGCAGACGGTCGTCATGATCACCATGTACACCGGGCTGACGCTCAACAAGGACATCGAGAAGGGTGTGTTCGACCGGTTCCGGTCGCTCCCGATCTGGCGTCCGTCCCCACTCGTCGGCGCGCTGCTCGGTGACGTCGTCCGCTACACGATCGCCTCGATCATCGTTCTGATCCTCGGGCTCGTCCTGGGATTCCGTCCGGACGGCGGTCTCGTCGGTGTGGTGGCGTCGATCGGCCTGCTGCTGCTGTTCTCGTTCAGCCTGTCCTGGATCTGGACGATGTTCGCGATGCTCATGCGCACCGAGCAGACGGTCATGGGTGTGTCGATGTTCATCCTGTTTCCGCTGACATTCGCCAGCAACATCTTCGTCGACCCCGCGACCATGCCGGGCTGGCTGCAGGCGTTCGTCGGCGTCAACCCGATCAGCAAGCTGGTGACGTCCATCCGCGGGCTCATGGCCGGGACGGTGGAGATGGCGGATCTCGCCGTCGTGTTCGGGTGGTGCGCCGGGTTCGTCGTGATCTTCGGACCGCTGACGATGCGCCTGTACAACCGTAAGTCGTGACGGTGGCGGCCACCGATCACGCCGAGAGATCGGTGACGGTGCGGGGATCCGGAATCGTGTCGGCGGTTCCGGATCTCGTCCGCGCCACCGTCACCGTGACCGCGACACGTCCCGCGGTGGCCGACGCGTTCGAGGCCGTCGCCCGGTCCACCACCGCCGTCACGGACACCCTGCGCGGGTACGGCGTCTCGGGGCCCGACCTCGCGACCACCGGGCTCTCCGTGCACTCCGAGACCACCTGGACCGAGGGCCGGGGCAGCGAGGTGACCGGCTACACCGCCGCGACGACGCTGCAGATCACCGTCCGCGAGGCCGGGGCGGCCGCATCGTCACCGGCGCAGGTGGTGGCCGCCTGCGTCGGCGCGGGTGGCGACGACATCCGTCTCGGCGGACTCGAATTCGACTTCGCCGATCCTGCCGCGCTGACGGCGACAGCCCGGGACCGGGCCTGGGCCGATGCTCTCGCCAAGGCGGAGCAGTACGCCTCGCTGTCGCGTCGTGTGCTGGGCGAGGTGCTCGACATCGCGGAAGTCGACATCGGTGACGTGTCCCCGCGGCCGGTCGCGAAGGCGTTCGCGGCGGCCGACTCCCCGATCGCCGTCGAACGCGGCGAGAAACCGACGCGGGTCGACGTCCGCGTGCGGTGGCGTCTCGTCTAGGCCCGGGGGGCCCGCTGCTGGACCGACGCGGCGAACGTGTCGTTGAGCTGCGTCAGCGACGTCACCGCCGCGAGCGCCTGTTCCTGGGACCAGCCTTCGAGCATGCCGCGCAGCCGTTCGGCCCGGCGCTCGGTCGTCTCGCGCAGAATGTCCATCCCGTTCGGCGACACCCGAATGCGGGAGGCACGCTTGTCGTCGGGATCGGCGGCGCGCGACACGTATCCCGCGTCGACCAATTCGGAAATCTGCCTGCTCAGCGAGGACTGACTGACGCACAGGTCGGCGGCCAGTTCGTTCTGGCGGCACTCCCCGCGCGCGGCGAGCACGAAGAGCACGCTCGTCAGCGCCGGCGGGATAGGGGTCTCGCCGCTCGCGGAGACCACCGCCCGCAGCGACCGCCCGAGTGCGAACACCGCATCGACGAGCGCTTGCGCAGTATCTGCCTGTACCGACATCCAGTCCCCGTCCCACACACCCACTACTTGCGGGCCGACTATAACGTTTTGTTGCGTTCGGTAACGATGCGCCGCTGTCAGCGCGTCAGCAACGCGATGCACTCCACGTGGTGGGTGAGAGGGAACGCATCGAACGCGCGCAGCTCGTCGACATGATATCCCTGCGCGAGATACAGACCGATGTCGCGAGCGAACGACGCCGGGTCGCATCCCACGTGCACGACCCGTTCGGCGCCCGCGGCGGCGACCGCACCGATCACGTCACGTCCGGCACCCGCACGCGGCGGATCGAGCACCACGACCTGCGGCGGCGAGGCGAGCCCGGAGATGGCGCGCTCTACCCGGTCGGGGTGGAAACGCACCTGCGGCAGGTCGGAGAGTGCCGTCTTCCCGTCCGCGACGGCCTGGCGCGAGGACTCGACGGAATCCACGTGCCCGGACGGCCCGGCGCCGCCGGCGAGGGCGGCGGCGAACACACCCACTCCCCCATACAGGTCCCATGCGGTCTCACCCGCGGACATCCCGGCCCATTCGGAGACCACGGCCGAATACGTTTCCGCGGCCCCGCGATGCGCCTGCCAGAACCCGGTGGCGGCCAGCGCCCATTCCCGGTCGCGCACCCGCTCCACCGGGCGACCCGATCCGACGACCACCCGCTCGGCGCGCGGCGCACCGCTGGCGGCGCGGCGTGCCATGGCACCGCGGCGCCCTCGACTCGTACGGCCGGTCCGCGACACCTTCGGCGGAGCGATCTCGACCACGTGCCGCTCCCCCGCGCCGTCGAGAACGATTTGCACCTCGCTGCCGGGCTTCCAATCGTGTTCGCTCACACCGTCGTAGGCGGCCGACTCGATCTGCGGGCACGCCAGATCCGTGACGATCCCGGAACTGCGGTGCCGGTGATAGCCGGGGCGGCCGTCCGGGTCGACGGCGAGCCGCACCCGCGTGCGCCAGCCGGTGCCGTCTCCGGTGCCGGGCAGTTCCTCGACGTCCACGTCCCGCTGCACCCGCGCGAGCCGCGCCAACTGCTCGGCCACGACCTGCGCCTTCATGTCCCGCTGCACGTGCAGGCTCGCGTGCGAGAAGTCGCAACACCCCGCGCCGCCCGGACCCGACACCGGGCACACCGGGGTGACCCGTTCCGGGGACGCGTCGAGGATCTCGATCGCGTCGGCCCGGCAGTAGGACCCGCCGCGGTCCTCGGTGACGAGGGCGATCACCCGCTCGCCGGGCAGTCCGTGCCGGACGAAGACCACGCGGCCCTCATGGCGGGCGACGACGAAACCGCCGTGCCCGGGATTTCCCAGCCGCAGTTCGAGGCGGCGGTCCGACCAGTTCTCACTCAACGCTTCTCGCCCGTCACTTGTCGTCGGGTTCGTAGCCGCGGCGTGACGCCCCGGCCGTGTATTCGATGTTCAGTGTCTTCGCCTTCTCGGACGAGTTCAGTTGCCACGGAACGCTGGTGACCATCACACCCGGCTGGAACAGCAGGCGGCTCTTGAGCCGCAGCGCACTCTGGTTGTGCAGGATCTGCTCCCACCAGTGCCCCACCACGTACTCCGGGATGAACACGGTGACGACGTCCCGCGGCGAGTCCTTCCGGACGCGCCGCACGTAGTCGAGCACGGGTTTGGTGATCTCGCGGTACGGCGACTCGATCACCTTGAGCGGCACCGCGATGTCGGTCTTCTCCCACTGGCGCACGAGCGCCCGGGTGTCGGGTTCGTCGACGTTCACCGTGATCGCCTCGAGGGTGTCCGGCCGTGTGGCCCGGGCATAGGCGAGCGCGCGCATCGTCGGCATGTGCAGCTTGGAGACGAGGACGATGGAGTGAGTCCGGCTGGGCAGCACCCCGTCCCATTCCTGTTCCTCGAGCTCCCGCGCGACGCTGTCATAGTGCTTCCGGATCATCTTCATCACCACGAAGATGGCGACCATGGCCACGATCGCGATCCAGGCGCCTGCCGCGAACTTCGTGATGAGCACGATGATCAGGACGGCGCCGGTCATGGCGAGGCCGATGGAGTTGATCACCCGGGAGCGGTGCATCCGCCGGCGCTGAGCCGGGTCGTTCTCGGTCTTCAGGTGCCGGGTCCAGTGCCGGATCATGCCCGTCTGGCTCAGCACGAACGAGACGAACACGCCGACGATGTACAGCTGGATCAGCTTGGTCACCTCGGCGCCGAACAGGACGACGAACGCGATCGCCGCCCCGGACAGGAACAGGATGCCGTTGCTGAACGCCAGGCGGTCGCCGCGGGTGTGCAACTGCCGGGGCAGGTAGCGGTCCTGCGCGAGGATCGAGCCGAGCACGGGGAACCCGTTGAAGGCCGTGTTGGCGGCGAGCACGAGGATCAGGGCCGTCACGATCGCGATGAAATAGAAGCCGATGGGGAAACCACCGAACACCGTCTCCGCGATCTGCGCGATCAGAGTCTTCTGGTGATACCCGGCGGGGGCGCCGATCAGCTGGTCGGCCGGGCTGTGCGCGTACACGATCCCGATCTTCTGGGCCAGGATGATGATGCCCATCAGCAGCACGATGGCAATCGATCCCAGCAGCAGCAGCGTGGTGGCCGCGTTGCGGGACTTGGGCTTCTGGAAGGCGGGAACACCGTTACTGATCGCCTCCACACCGGTCAGTGCCGCACAGCCGGAGGAGAAGGCCCGCGCGATCAGGAACGCGAACGCGATCCCGTACAGGTGGGAGTCCTCGGCCTCGAGTTCGAATCCGGACGATTCGGCGCGCAGGTCGTCACCGAGGACGAAGATCTGGAAGAACCCCCACAGCAGCATCAGGGCCATGCCGGCGATGAACGCATATGTCGGGATCGCGAAGGCGGCACCGGATTCACGGATGCCACGCAGGTTGATGGCAGTCAGCAGCACGATGGCCGCGACCGCGAACAGCACCTTGTGCTGGGCCACGAACGGCACCGCCGAACCGATGTTGGACGCGGCCGACGAGATGGAGACCGCGACCGTGAGGACGTAGTCCACCAGCAGGGCGCTGCCCACGGTCAGACCCGCGTTGGGACCGAGATTGACGGTCGCGACCTCGTAGTCGCCGCCGCCCGACGGATAGGCGTGCACGTTCTGCCGGTAACTGGCGACCACCACCGCCATCACCGCGGCGACGGCAAGTCCGATCCAGGGGGTGTAGGCGTAGGCGGAGATGCCCGCCACCGACAGCACCAGGAAGATTTCCTCGGGGGCGTAGGCCACCGACGACATCGCATCGGAGGCGAAGACCGGGAGGGCGATCCTCTTGGGAAGCAGCGTGTGCCCGAGCTTGTCGCTCCGGAAGGGTCTGCCTAGCAGTAGCCGCTTTGTGGCGGTCGAGAGCTTTGACACTGCCAAAGCGTAAGCCGTCCGCAGAAAACCTGGACCCTCACCCACCAATGTGTCCGGATTGCGATCTCTGTCTCGGTTGCTCTTCCGCCTGGGCACTGTACGGTTCGATTCGGTACGCACGTACTCGAGACGTGACGCCAGAGCCCATGAACGGAGTACAAGGTGTATGTGGTCATCATGGGATGCGGCCGGGTCGGCTCATCCCTCGCTGGCTCGCTGACCCGGATCGGCCACGAGGTCGCGGTCATCGATCGCGACCCTGCCGCATTCCTACGTCTCGAACCCGACTTCCCCGGACGCACCGTCGTCGGCATGGGATTCGACCGTGACGTGCTGGTCAAGTCCGGTATCGAGCGTGCAGAGGCATTCGCCGCCGTGTCGTCCGGAGACAACTCCAACATCATTTCCGCACGCGTGGCCCGGGAGACTTTCGGCGTGGAGCGCGTCGTCGCCCGGATCTACGACGCCAAGCGTGCCGCCGTGTACGAGCGGCTCGGGATCCCCACCGTCGCCACCGTCCCGTGGTCGACGGACCGCTTCCTGCACACCCTCACCCGCGACAGCCAGACCGCCAAGTGGCGCGATCCCTCCGGGACCGTCGCGGTCACCGAGTTGTCCCTGCACGAGGATTGGATCGGCAGGCCCGTCGCCGAACTCGAGGCGGCGACGAATTCGCGTGTCGCGTTCATCATCCGCTTCGGCACCGGCGTCCTTCCCGACCGCAAGACGGTCTTCCAGGCCGACGACCAGGTGTACATCGCGGCCGTGTCGGGAACGGTGGCCGAGGCCGTCGCGCTCGCGGGCAATCCCCCGCCTTCGGACGACTGAGACGGCAGTGAGAATGTTCACGATCGACCACCCGAACGGAAGCAATCGATGAGAGTCGCAATCGCAGGAGCCGGCGCAGTCGGACGCTCGATCGCCCGCGAACTGGTCCGCAGCGAACACGACGTCATGCTGATCGAACGCAAGCTCGAGCACGTCGAGCAGGAGTCGGTGCCCGAGGCGACCTGGGTCCACGCCGACGCGTGCGAGCTGAGCAGCCTCGAAACGGCGTCCCTCGAAACCTACGAGGTGGTGATCGCGGCCACCGGTGACGACAAGGCCAACCTGGTCCTCAGCCTCCTCGCGAAGACCGAGTTCGGGGTCAGCCGAGTGGTGGCCCGCGTCAACGATCCCCGCAACGAGTGGTTGTTCGACGAGTCCTGGGGAGTCGACGTCGCCGTCTCCACCCCCCGGATGCTCGCCTCGCTGGTGGAGGAGGCGGTGTCGGTCGGCGATCTCGTGCGGCTGATGACGCTGCGCCAGGGGCAGGCCAACCTCGTCGAGGTCACGCTGCCCGACAACACCCCGCTCGCCGGGAAACCCGTCCGCAAGCTGCAATTGCCCCGCGACGCCGCCCTGGTCACCATCCTCCGCGGCGGACGGGTCATCGTGCCGCAGCAGGACGATCCGCTCGAGGGCGGCGACGAACTGCTGTTCGTCGCGTCCGTGGACGTCGAGGACGACCTTCGAGCGGCCGTCGGGCTCTCCTGACCCAGCGGGGACCGATCGACACCCGGGAGGATCCGTTGAGTACCACCGAAACACCCGAGAGCACAGTCGTCACCGACAGCCCGCAGCAGAGCCGGTACGAGATCCACGCCGACGGTGAACTCGCGGGAATCGAGCAATACGAAGTCGACGGGGACGTACGCGTTTTCGTTCACACCGAGATCTATCCGCGGTACGAGGGACTCGGACTCGCCCGGACGCTCGTCGGTGCGGCTCTGGACGATCTGCGCCGCCGTGGACTGCGGGTGCACCCGGTGTGCCCGTACGTCGTGAACTTCGTGTCGAAGCATCCGGAGTACCAGGACCTCGTGGCCTGATCGATTCGGCGACTTCGTCTCCGGCACAACCGGTCAGCGCCCCCGCGGCCCCTACGAGGGGCGCCGTGCTCAGGCGCGGCCGGGCTCGTCCCGGGGGCCGCCTGCTTCCGTGTCGTCCGTCGGTTCGCCGGCCTCGTCGGAGGGTCCCGGTTCGACGATCCGGTCAGCCCGGCGCACAGCCCAGATCGTCACCAGGAGCGCCAATCCCGCCAACGGCCAGCCCATCGCGATGCGCGCGAACGCGAGCCACCCGGTCTGGTCCGAATCGTAAAGTTGCGACTGCACGAGGTAGCGGGCCGCGAACACCAGCGCCCAGGCGCCAGTGGCCACGTCGTAGGCCCGTACCGCGCCACGATGGCGCCGCCAGAGGTTGCCGTGGCCGTTGAGGAATCCCCAGATCAGGCCGACGAGCGGCCAGCGCACCAGAATCGAGAGCAGGAACACCGCTCCGTACGCGAGGCTCGTGTAGATCCCGAACAGGAAGTATCCCTTGGCATCGCCCGTGCGGTAGGCGATGAACGCGGAGATGCCGACGCCGAAGAACCCGGACACCGCGGGCTGGATGGGGCTGTGGCGGACGAGGCGCCAGACGAGAATGGCGACGGCGACACCGAGGGCCGCCCAGATCGCCGGACCCAGGCCCCACACACCGTTGACCGGAACGAAGACCAGGATGGGCAGGGTCGAATAGATCAGCCCGCTGATCCCACCGAGCTGTTCGAGTATGGATTGCTGCTTCGTTTCGGTCACTCAACGAGAGTGCCACATGGGGCGGCCCCTATGATTCGCCGCGCAACTCGTAATACGGGTTGAAGATCACCTTCTGGCCGTCGCGTTCGCCGACACGTCCACGAACCAGCAGAGTCTTGCCCGGCTCGATACCCGGAATCCTCCGCCGGCCGATCCACACCAACTTGATCTGTTCCGTGCCGTCGAAGAATTCGGCTTCGATGCTGGCGTTCCCGGACTTCGGACAGGCTTCGACACTACGGAGCCGTCCCAGCATGGTGACCTCTTCGCCGCGGCTGCAGTCGCAGGCACGTTGTGCGCCGGACGCCTGAGACGTCTCGGCCATTTCCTCGGCGTCCAGCTGCTCGAGGTCCTCGGTGAGCCTGCGAGTCAGCCGACGAAAATATCCTGCCGTGGCGGGTGCCATTGCGCGCTCCTGGAGCATGTGCGACGCGAGATCTTCGCGCCGCTCGTAGGGCTGTGTATTCGCCACTGTAGACCCATTGGTTCCCGGCAACCACACCACCGGAGGCGCACCGTGAGGGACGAGGCAGGATCGTCACATGCCCTCTGATGACCGGCCGTCCGTGGCCGTTGTGCTCCCGGGTACGGGATCCGACGCGGACTTCGTGGCCCGCGCCTTCACCGAGCCCCTGACCTGCCGTGGAGTGCGCACGGCCGCAGTCGAACCCGACCCCCGGCGAGTCGTCGGAAGCTACGTCGACGCGCTCGACGCCGCGGCCGCGCGACATGGGCGCATCCTCGTCGGAGGGGTCTCCATCGGGGCCGCCGTGGCACTGCAGTGGGCAGGATCACACCCGGATCGCGTCGCGGGCGTCCTCGCGGCACTGCCCGCGTGGACCGGGACCGCCGCGGACGCTCCCGCCGCCGCCAGCGCCCGGTTCACCGCGGCCCGGCTGCGGGCGGACGGCCTCGAACAGGTCACTGCCGAGATGATCGCCTCCAGCCCGCCCTGGCTGGGCCGGGAACTGGCGAAATCGTGGCGATCGCAGTGGCCGCACCTTCCCGCCGCACTGGACGAGGCGTCCCAGTACCACGCCCCCGGTGTCGGCGACCTCGAGCGCATCACGGTGCCGGTGGGGATCGCCGCCGCCACCGACGACGCCGTGCATCCCCTCGAGGTCGCCCGCGAGTGGTCCGAACGACTACCGCACGCGGGCCTCGTCACGATGTCGCTGGACGAGATCGGCGCCGACCCGGCGATTCTCGGCTACGCCAGCCTCGATGCACTCGACTCGGTCCTGCACAGGACCTGAGCGTCGAATCTCCGGCACCGGGATCAGCGACCGAGTTGCTGCATCGCCGAACCCGATTCGCCGCGACGCTGCTGCGGCTGCGGCGGTGCCTCCGCGGGGGGCGCCTGCTGCTCGCCCTCCGGACCCGCCGGAGCCGGCTGCGGCGCGGGCTGCTGCGGAGCGGCACCCTGCTGCTGCGCCAGCTGCTGCTGGTGAGCGGCGGCCAGCTGCTGGGCGAGGGCCTCGGGCAGGACCACCGGCAGCGGCGTCCGCACCGGGTTCGGCTCGTTGCCCCGCTTCACGACGGTGTCGCGCAGGATCGCCCTGGCGGTCGCGACGAGCTCCGAGTCGGCCGTGTTGCCACCGCTCGGTCCCGCGACCACGCAGCGCACCATCCACCGGTAGCCATCGACGCCGATGAAGCGCAGGTCGGCGTTCGGGGTGACGGCGAAGACCTCGCGTCCCCACGGTCCGCTCTCGACGCTCACCGTCGCGTTGTCGTTGCGCAGCGATTCTGCGAGGTCGCCCGCGACTTCCCGCCACTGGCCCGGAGACTTCGGGGCGGCGTACGCGGCCACCGTGATGCGCCCGTGCTGGGTGACGAGATGCACGGCCTGCGGCGACCCGTCAGGCGCCATCTCGACCTGCAACTGGGCGCCCTGCGGCATCGGGACGAGTACGGAACCGAGGTCGAGGCGGGTTCCCACCTCACCGACGGTGAGGTCGGCGCCCGACTCGAGGTCGTCGGCGTCGTACGGACCGCCGTCCACCTCGGTCACGGCGTCGTAGTCGTCCTCGTAGTCCGCCTCGGCGTCGCCGGCCTCGGCGTCCGTCTCGGCGTCCTCGAAGAAACCGGGCCGGTCGTCCTCGGCTTCCTTCTTCTTACGACGTCCGAACATGATCAGGCTCCTTCACTGGCATTGCCGACGAGGCTCGCGTGGCCTCCGCTCGACCCGTGTCCGTCACTGCCGCGGGTGGTGCCGTCGAGCGACGGGACCTCGACGAACGACACCAGTTCGACCCGCTGGACGAGCAGTTGGGCGATCCGGTCGCCCCGGCGGATCTCGATCGGGGTCTCGAGGTCGTGATTGATCAGGCACACCTTGATCTCGCCGCGGTACCCGGCATCGATGGTGCCGGGGGTGTTGACCACCGACAGACCCGATCTTGCGGCCAGCCCGGAGCGGGGATGGATCAGCCCGACCGTGCCCTGCGGCAGCGCGATCGCGATGCCGGTTCCGACGAGGACGCGGCGCCCCGGCTCGATGGTCACATCGATGGTGCTGCACAGGTCGACACCGGCGTCGCCGTCGTGCGCACGCTGCGGTACCGGAATGTCGGGGTCCAGCCGCTGGAGGGCGACGGGCGGAAGGGCGGGGGTCGCGGCGGGAGAAAGGCCGGGAGATAGGTCGCTCACGTGCACCGAGCCTACTCTCAGACACCGACTATCCTGGTCGGGTGTCACAAACGTCCCGGCCCGAAGTCGCGCCCACCGATAACACCTCGCCCGTGCTGTACTCCGAGCGCCTGTGGGTGCCCGTCTGGTGGTGGGCAGTGGGCTTGTTCGTCGCCGGTCTGCTCGCCGCGGAGGTGCACATGGGTGCGCCGGGTCTGCGTGCCTGGCTGCCGTACGTACTTCTGCTTCCCCTGCCCGTGTGGGGACTCGTCTGGCTCAGCCGACTCCGCGTCGAGGTCGTCGAGGAACCGAACGGTGTCCACCTGAGGGTCGGCCAGGCGCATCTGCCGCTGGACGTCATCGCGCGGGTCGCCGAAGTGCCCGGTTCGGCGAAGAGCGCGGCTCTCGGTCGCCAGCTCGACCCCGCCGCGTTCGTGCAACACCGGGTGTGGGTCAAGCCGATGGCACTGATCGTGCTCGACGACCCCGAGGACCCGACCCCCTACTGGTTGATCAGTACACGACGGCCGGCCGAGCTGCTGGCCGCCGTCAACCGTGCCCGCCCGCAGGCGGACGGAGACTGATCGGACGGTGGCCTCCCACCGTCCGCCTCTCGTACTCGCCGCCGCTCAGGCCGCGCAGTCCCTGCACACCAGCACTCCACCCGCGTCGCTGGCGAGCCGGCTGCGGTGGTGCACCAGGAAACAGCTCGAACACGTGAATTCGTCGGCCTGCTTCGGCACGACCCGCACCGAGAGCTCTTCACCGGACAGATCCGCGCCGGGCAGTTCGAACGATTCCGCGGTGTCGGACTCGTCGACGTCGACAACAGCCGACTGAGCCTCGTTGCGTCGCGCCTTCAGTTCCTCCAGCGAATCCTCCGAAACCTCGTCGGACTCTGTTCGCCGCGGTGCGTCGTAGTCAGTTGCCATGTCGCCTTCCCCTCATCCTCTTCGGTGTATCCCGGCCCGTGCGGTACGTCGAACCGATCGTTGGTCGACCGCCCACACGAAAACCGCCTCGGCGCAGATCACACCCTGCGGCTGCACAACGCTGCAGCGGATGGGTTCGTGCCCGGAACCAGGCCCCGGAAACATGATCTACGCCTCTTTTGTCATCTTCTGCCGACCCTCGTTCTGCACGCTTTGAACGACTGGGGCCGCCAGACAGTAGCCGAAGGAAGTACAAAAGTCGTAACCGAATCGACCGATCGCGCAAATTGTCTGCTAATCGTCACCAACACCACAGCAAGCTGTGACATTCCACAACGGGGACGGGTTCGGGGTTATGACGTGCCAGGGATCTAAGGTAGGTGCCGAACCTGCGCCACGACGTGTGGCCGGGCCCTGTATCGGTGCGCTGCACGGGTGCAACGTACGAAGCGCAGTTCGTAGGAGGTCGAGGCACACTGTGGTTTCACTGATCACCGAAGGCAGCCCGCTCGACGACAAGGGTCGTCCGTTCCGGCGGCGGCGGGCGATGCCGATCCTCGTGGTGTTCGCGGTCCTCGCCCTGCTCGGCGCCGTCGTGTGGATCGGCGTCCTCGGCGACGACGAGGATCTGGCCACCACGGTCGACTGCAACCCTCCCCAGCCCGCCGCGCAACCCGTCGACCCCGCCGCCCCGCCGCAGCAGGCACTGGGTGAGAAGGTCGACGGTTCGACCCTGCGGGACGTGGAGCCTGCCGCGCTGTCGGCCACGAAGGTCCGCGTGTTCAACGCCAACGGCGAGCACGGCCAGGCGGCGCAGGTGGCCGCACAGCTCAGCGACTACGGGTTCGCGAGCGCGCCCGACGTCCAGGCGGGCAACGACCCGGTCTACGTCGACCAGAACATGCAGTGCCAGGGGCAGCTGCGATTCGGACCCAACGGCGCCGCCGCCGCGAGCGCACTCTGGCTGGTGGCCCCGTGTGCCGAACTCATCCAGGACACCCGGACCGACGACACGGTCGACCTCGCGCTCGGCACCTACTTCCGCAAGATCTCGCCGAACACCGACGCCGAAGAGGTCCTGCGGTCCCTGAAGGATCCGCCGCCCGGAAGCCAGCCCGCCCCCCTCGACATCGACCTGTTGAAGGCGGCGCGCACCGCCCGCTGCTGACCGGCGGTCACCGTTCCGGGATCGGGGCGTCCACCCCGATCCCGGCGAACAGCGCGTCCAGGGCGTCGGCGATGCCGGGGGCCGCGGCCACCACCACTTCGCCGTCCGCGCTCGACGTCTGCGGGGAAGGGATGCGTACGCGGGCCCCCGCCTCGGTCGCGATCAGCGACCCCGCGGCCCAGTCCCACGGGCTCAGCCCGTGTTCGAAATGAGCGTCGACACGACCGGCCGCAACCATGCACAGATCAAGGGCCGCCGAACCGATCCGGCGGATGTCGCGCACTCTCGGCAGGATGTCCGCGATGAGGGCGCCCTGTGCCTTGCGCCGCGCCGCGCCGTACCCGAATCCTGTGGCGAGCAACGCCATCGACACGTCGGTGACCGGGTTGCACCGGAGGTCGCTCACCCGCCCGTCCGCGTCGGTGAGGGTCGCCCCGCCGCCACGTGCCGCCGCGTAGGTCGATCGGGCCGCCACGTCGACCACGGCCCCGGCGACGGACACGCCGTCGATCTGAGCGGCCACGGAGACCGCGTACGCGGGGACGCCGTACAGAAAGTTCACGGTGCCGTCGATCGGATCCACGATCCACCGCACCTCGGCGACGGAATCCTCCTCTCCCCCACCTTCTTCGCCGAGGATCGCGTCGTCGGGGCGAAGCTCCGCGAGCCGGTCGCGGATGACCTGCTCGCTCTCGGTGTCGACCACCGTGACCGGGTCGGTCGGGGTGCTCTTCGACGCGACGGAATCGCCGGATCCCGCTCGCTTGCCGACGATTCCGAAGACCTCGGGCCGTCGCGCCCGGACGTGGGCGGCGGCCTCCTCGGCCACCGCCACGGCGACCTCGAGTAGTCGCCTGGGATCGGTGCCGACGTGGCCTGGTGCGGACTCTGAACTCTGGGGTGCATGCACCCACCCATCGGAACACACTTTCGCTGCCTCACACCACCGCTGACGTTTCGCACAACTGGTGTCATCACCCACCGAACACGCGTCGACACACTAGTGTGACGAGCAGCAGAAGAGCGCCGGAGAACACGTCGTCGTCGACACGAAGGAGCACACGCCATGACCAAAACGGGGTTCGGTGTCGACGTCGGAGGCAGTGGCGTCAAGGGTGGCGTCGTAGATCTCGAGACGGGCCAGCTGGTCGGGGACCGCATCAAACTCCTCACTCCCCAGCCGTCCACTCCGGAGGCGGTCGCGGAGACCGTCGCCGAGATCATCCGCCAAGCAGAATGGGACGGACCGGTCGGTATCACCCTGCCGAGCGTCGTCACCGGCGGTGTGGCGCGATCCGCCGCCAACATCGACAAGAAGTGGATCGGGACGGACGCCCGCAAGCTGTTCTCCGACGCACTCGGCGGCCGGCTCGTCACCGTCCTCAACGACGCGGATGCGGCGGGGATCGCCGAGGACGCGCTCGGCGCCGGCAAGGACGCGAAAGGGGTCGTCATCCTCCTCACGTTCGGCACCGGCATCGGCTCGGCGATCCTCCACGACGGCGTCCTGCTTCCCAACACCGAGTTCGGGCACATGGAGGTGGACGGCAAGGAAGCCGAGCACCGGGCGGCGTCCTCGGTCAAGGAGAAGAAGGACCTGTCGTACAAGGAATGGGCCGGCGAAGTGAGCCGTGTCCTCACCCGGTTCGAGAACCTCATGTGTCCGGACCTGTTCATCGCCGGCGGCGGAATCAGCCGGAAGAACGAGAAGTGGATCCCGCATCTGACCAACAGGACACCCGTCGTACCTGCTGCGCTGCTGAATACGGCGGGCATCGTCGGTGCGGCGCTCGCAGTGGAAACGGGCATCGCTCCGTAACTAATTCGGATGGGTCGTTACAATGGAAGAGCCCGGCTGCGCGCCGGCGAAACCAGTAGACCTCTCCGCCGGATGACCACTCTGGCGTGACGCCGCACGACACCGTCACGAAAGGGCGTACGTGGCAGCCACCGATACACGTCAGACTGCTGATTCGACTTCGGAGTCAGGACCGGAAGCACCAGTCGGGGCGGCAGCCACCGGCACCGCTCCGGCAGCCGAGGAAACTCCCGCGAAGAAGCCGGCGGCCAAGAAGGCTCCCGCCAAGAAGGCAGCAGCGAAGAAGGCCCCCGCCAAGAAGGCGGCGGCCAAGAAGGCGGGCGGCAAGAAGGCCACGGCCGCTAAGGGTGCGGACGGCGAAGACCTCGACGAAGACTCTGCCGACATGGAGGACATCGACATCACCGAGGGCGATCTCGCCGAGGTCGAGTCCGATGTCGTCGAGGTCGTCGCAGTCGGCGAGGACGAGGAGACCGAGGAGCCGTCCGAGAAGGACAAGGCCTCCGGCGACTTCGTGTGGGACGAGGAGGAGTCCGAAGCGCTCCGCCAGGCCCGCAAGGACGCCGAACTGACCGCGTCCGCCGACTCGGTCCGTGCCTACCTCAAGCAGATCGGCAAGGTCGCCCTCCTCAACGCCGAAGAGGAGGTCGAGCTCGCCAAGCGGATCGAGGCCGGGCTCTACGCGACCCAGATCATGCAGGAGCTGTCCGATTCCGGCGAGAAGCTCCCCGCCGCCCAGCGCCGGGACATGAGCTGGATCTGCCGCGACGGAAACCGCGCCAAGAACCACCTCCTCGAGGCGAACCTCCGCCTCGTCGTGTCGCTCGCCAAGCGCTACACCGGCCGCGGCATGGCGTTCCTCGACCTGATCCAGGAAGGAAACCTGGGCCTCATCCGTGCCGTCGAGAAGTTCGACTACACCAAGGGCTACAAGTTCTCGACCTACGCCACGTGGTGGATCCGTCAGGCCATCACCCGCGCGATGGCCGACCAGGCCCGCACCATCCGCATCCCGGTGCACATGGTGGAGGTCATCAACAAGCTCGGCCGCATCCAGCGTGAACTCCTGCAGGACCTGGGCCGTGAGCCCACTCCCGAAGAGCTCGCCAAGGAAATGGACATCACGCCCGAGAAGGTGCTGGAGATCCAGCAGTACGCTCGTGAGCCCATCTCCCTCGACCAGACGATCGGCGACGAGGGCGACAGCCAGCTCGGCGACTTCATCGAGGACTCCGAGGCCGTCGTCGCCGTCGACGCCGTGTCGTTCACCCTGCTGCAGGATCAGCTGCAGTCGGTGCTGGAGACGCTGTCCGAGCGTGAGGCGGGCGTCGTGCGCCTGCGCTTCGGCCTGACCGACGGACAGCCCCGCACCCTCGACGAGATCGGACAGGTCTACGGGGTCACGCGTGAGCGCATCCGTCAGATCGAATCCAAGACCATGTCGAAGCTGCGCCACCCGTCCCGGTCGCAGGTGCTGCGCGACTACCTGGACTGACGTACACACCTCGATGCCCCCGGACTCCGAGCGAGTCCGGGGGCATCGTCGTCTGGGTCTCGCTACGCGCTGGTGCGCACCCGGATCCAGGCACCCGCCACCGGTTCGACCACCCGTGCCGCCACCGGGCCGATGACGGCCATCAGAAGGACATACGCGGTGGCGAGTGCCACGAGTTCGCTCTCCACCGCTCCGGCCGACAATGCCAGGCCTGCGATGACGATGGAGAACTCGCCGCGCGCGATCAGCGCGACTCCCGCCCGGGCCCGGCCCAGCCGCCCGACGCCCTGCTGTTTCGCCGCCCAGGCGCCGGTGACCATCTTCGTCAGCGCGGTGACGACGGCGAGTAGGACGGCCCAGCCGAGAACCGGTGGAATCGCCCGAGGGTCGGTGTTGAGTCCGAACACCACAAAGAACATCGCGGCGAACAGATCGCGGAGCGGTTCGAGGACGCGGCTCGCGTTGTGGGCGGTCGTACCGGAGATCGCGATTCCCAGGAGGAACGCCCCCACGGCGGCCGAGACCTGCATCGCCGAGCTGATCCCCGCGACGAGGAGCGCGGCGCCGAGCAGTTTCAGCAGCAGCGTCTCGCTGTCCGGGCTGTCCAGCAGGGCGGACACGTAGCGGCCGTACCGCAGGGCGATCACGAGGACGACCGAGATGACGACGAGGGAGATGCCCACCGCCTCGAGTCCACCGGCGAAACTGACGCCGGCGAGCAGTGCCGTCAGAATGGGCAGGTACACGGCCATCGCGAGATCCTCGAATACGAGAATCGAGAGCACGACCGGCGTTTCGCGGTTACCGAGCCGACCCAGGTCGCTCAGCACCTTCGCAATGATGCCCGACGACGAGATGTAGGTGACGCCGGCCATCACGACCGCGCCGGTGGGTCCCCACCCCAGCATCAGTGCTACGACCGCTCCTGGCGCGGCGTTGAGGACGGCGTCCACGACCCCGGCCATCCACGACCGTCGCAACCCGGTGACGAGTTCCGACGCCGTGTATTCCAGCCCCAGCAGAAGCAGGAGAAGAACCACGCCGATCTCGGCCGCCAGGTGGCTGAACTCGCTGATGTCGCCGAGATTGACGAATCCGCCGCTGCCGAAGCAGAGTCCGCCGAGGAGATAGAACGGGATCGGCGACATGCCGAACTGAGCTGCCAGACGGCCCAGCAATCCGAGCGCGAAGAACACCGCGCCCAATTCGATGAGCGCGAGCGTCGTGGTGTTCACGGGACCGTCAGCCGTTGGCCAGGAGCTTGGCTGACGCGTCCAGTCCGTCTGTGGTTCCGACGGCGACCAGGAGGTCGCCGGAGGTGAGCAGGAAGTCGGGCTTCGGTGACGGGTACACCTGACCGGCCCGCATGACCGCGACGATCGAGACTCCGGTGCGGGTGCGCATCGCCGTGTCGCCGAGCGGGCGGCCGTCGAACCGGGAGTCCTCCTTGATGTAGAGCTGCTTGGTGCGGATTCCGGGCAGGTCCCGGTGCTCCTCCTCCAGCTGCGCCACCAGTTGCGGTGCTCCCAGCAGGTTGCTGAGGACTGCCGCCTCCTCGGTGGTGAGCGGCACGGACGCAACGCACGCATCGGGATCGTCGGCCTTCGAGACGATCAGATCGGTGCGACCGTCGCGGTGGGTGATGACACCGATGCGGCGACCGGCGGCGAGTTCGAAGTCCTTACGCACCCCGATACCCGGTAGTGGCGTCACTTCAACGTTCATGCCTCCACGGTAGACCGATCGGTGTGACCAACCGCGGAAGGCTCGCGTCAGTGCCGGGCCGGGAACATTCCGTCGGCGTCGGGGCGGTAATCCTCGACCGCGGTGACCGCCGTGACGGGCAGCGTCCCGTACAGGTGTGGAAACAGCATCGACGCCGGATCCGCCGGCACGCCCGGCTCCCACCTCACCGGCGCACCGAGCGCGGCGGGGTCGAGCCTCAGCAGGACGAGGTCCGTACGCCCGGCGAACAACCTGTTGGCGGGCAGATGCACCTGGGCCGGCGTCGAGAGGTGCACGAAACCGTCCGCGGCGAACGTCGCGGGCACTCGACTGCCTTCGCGTTCCGCGGTGCGCCATTCCTCGCGGCTGCAGATGTGGACCAGCTGGTCTTCGGATTTCACACGGTGAGACTAGCGTCACGCTCCGGAACGAATCAGCTGTCAGCGAACTCGGACCGCGCGGTCTGTTCACATCTGCGCTCGTCACGCACCTGACTGGGCGTTTCCGGCGGGTTTCGTGTGTGATGCAACACTGAGAAACGCCGATGGGAACAACGCGTAAACCCCAAACGTCTGACAGAGTAGATCCACCGCGCCACCCCCGACGCGGCGGACCAAGGCCCCAGGCACTCGGCGTCAGTCGAAGCCAGTACGGAGGAGTCATGCCCGGAACACTGACCAGCCCCCCGTTGACCGCAGCCGACCGGTGCGACCGGTGCGGTGCGGGAGCCCGCGTTCGCGCGGTACTTCCGACTGGAGGAGAGTTGCTCTTCTGCGGTCACCACGCCAACGAGCACGCAGACCGCCTTCGCGAGATGAACGCCACGATCGTGTCCGAAGCCGAAGCTGCAATCTGATACGTCAGCCCGGGTGACCCGTCCCAGGCTCACCTATTCAGCAAAGAGACCGGCGAGTGCAATGCACTCGCCGGTCTCTCTTTACGTCCACTCACCGGGTGACGGCGGTCACCACTGTCGCAGGGTGGAGATCCGCTCGGTGAGCTGCTCGACGGTGGCGATCGCCGTGGGCGGGCCCCCGCAGACGCGACGCAGTTCGCCGTGGATGGTGCCGTGCGGCTTGCCGGTCCGGTGGTGGTGCATCGCGACGAGACTGTTCAGTTCCCGGCGCAGCTGCGCGAGCTGTCCGGCGGCGGCCACCCGGTCCGCGACCTGGGGCACGGGCGTGTGCACGGGCTCCTGCTTGTCCAGCTGCTCCGACTGACGCTGACGGAGCAGCGCGCGCATCTGATCGGCGTCGAGCAGTCCGGGCAGACCCAGGTAGTCGGCCTCCTCGTCGGAGCCCGAGAACGTGGCCGTCCCGAAGGACGACCCGTCGTAGATCACCTGGTCGAGCTCGGCGTCCGCGCCGAGCGAGGTGAACGCCTTCTCCTCCTCGCCGAGCTCGTCCTTCTGCTTGTTCGCGTCGGCGAGAAGATCGTCGTCGAAGCCGTCCTTCTCCCGATGGGGCTTGCCGAGCACGTGGTCGCGCTGCGCCTCGAGCTGGCTGGCCAGGTCGAGCAGCACCGGAACCGACGGGAGGAACACGCTCGCGGTCTCGCCCTTGCGACGGGACCGCACGAAACGCCCGATCGCCTGCGCGAAATAGAGCGGGGTGGACGCACTGGTGGCGTACACACCGACGGCCAGGCGGGGAACGTCGACGCCTTCCGACACCATGCGGACGGCGACCATCCACTTCTGGGTGCTCGCCCCGAACTCGGCGATCCGCTTGGACGCCGTGGGGTCGTCGGAGAGCACCACGACCGGGTCTTCCCCGGTGACCGCCTTCAGGGTCTGCGCGTACGCACGGGCCACGGTCTGGTCGGTGGCGATCACGAGACCTCCGGCGTCGGGCATGCCGCCCGTGCGCAGCTGGCCGAGCCGGGTGTCTGCGGCGTGCAGGACCGCGGGAATCCAGTCGCCCGACGGGTCCAGGGCCGTTCGCCACGCCCGGGCCGTCTGCTCCGCGCTGAGCGGCTCACCGAGTCGCGCGGAGAACTCCTCGCCCGCGTTGTTCCGCCAGCGTGCCTCGCCGGAGTAGGCGAGGAACACGACGGGCCGGACGACGCCGTCCGCGAGGGCGTCCGAGTACCCGTAGGAGTGATCCGCCTTCGAGCGCATCAGACCCTCGCGATCGGGTTCGTATGTCACGAACGGGATCGCACTGTCGTCGCTGCGGAACGGCGTACCGGTCAGGGCGAGGCGGCGGGTGGCGTCACCGAACGCCTCCCGGATGGCGTCACCCCAGCTCTTGGCGTCGCCACCGTGGTGGATCTCGTCGAGGATGACCAGCGTGCGGCGGCTCTCGGTGCGGACCCGGTGCTTGAACGGGTGGGAGGCGACCTGCGCGTACGTCACCACGACACCCTGGTAGTCGCTGGAGGTCTGCCCGGTCGAGTTCGAGAAGTACGAGTCCAGCGCGATGCCGTTGCGCGCAGCGGACTCGGCCCACTGGTGCTTGAGGTGCTCGGTCGGTGCGACCACGGTCACCTGATCGACGGTGCGGTCGCGCAGCAACTCCGACGCGACCCGCAGCGCGAACGTGGTCTTACCGGCGCCCGGCGTCGCGACCGCGAGGAAGTCCTGCGGTCCGGTCGACAGATACTTCGTCAGCGCACGACGCTGCCAGGCGCGCAGTGATCCTGCGGGTCTGGCAGGTTCGGTCTGTGCGAGGTAGGCCTCGGTGCCCACGATCTGCGCTGCCTCGGTCTCCATTCTCGGCGCCGACTGGGAGCCCACTGTCTCAGCACTCACGGGCTGCCCTCCGCTGGCATGGCACTGTTTGCTCGCACTCCTCGGTATTCGATCGACATGTCCGGGTCCAGACCCGAAGGCGCTGTCCGTCAAGGAGCCTAGCGTCCGGATCCGACGCGGACCGCATTCGCGAGTTCCGATAGTGACAGATTTGTCGCGACACGAGGACAGCAGCGGTGGGCAACCGGGCGTGTCGTCAGGGATGCTGGAAACATCATGACCGAAACACCCTCGACAACGCCGCAGAGTGGCGGTGACCCACCCCGGTCCGGGTGGCATCCGCTACGTCGTGCACTGAGCGTGATCGGTCGCACAGCGAGCAAGGCCTGGGATGATTCGATCTTCGGAAAGGCGGCCACGGCGGCGTTCTGGCAGACACTGTCGCTGCCTCCGCTCCTGCTGGGGCTCCTCGGAATGCTCGGCTACGTCGGCGGCTGGTTCGGGCCCGACACCGTCGACATCATCCAGTCGAAGATCATCAACTTCAGCGGGACGGTGTTCAGCGACAGCGTCGTCGAACAGATCATCCGCCCCACCGTCGGCGACGTACTCGAACGTGGGCGCCCCGAGATCGTGTCACTGAGCTTCCTGCTGTCCCTGTGGGCCGGCTCCTCCGCCATTTCCACGTTCGTGGACTCGATCGTCGAGGCCCACGGCCAGCAGGAGGCGCGGCACCCGGTGTGGCAGCGCGTGTTCGCGTTGCTGCTCTACGTGATGTTCCTGATCCTCGCCGTGTTCACCCTGCCGCTGGTCGCGCTGGGGCCGACGCTCGTCGGCAGGGTGCTCCCGGAGGCGTGGCGCACGATCGGGACGGAGATCGTCGACACGTTCTACTACCCCGGCGTGGGCCTGTTGCTCATCGTGGGCCTGACGACGCTGTACAAGGTGGCACTGCCCCGGTCGCTGCCCTGGCACCGGCTGCTCGGCGGCGCGCTCGTGGCGGGGGTCTTCTTCCTCGGCGCGAGCACCTGCCTGCGCCGCTACCTCTCCTGGGTGGCCGGAACCGGATACACGTACGGGGCGCTGGCCACGCCGATCGCGTTCCTGCTGTTCACGTTCTTCCTGGGTTTCGCGGTGGTGCTCGGCGCCGAGTTCAACGCCACCGTCCAGGAGTTCTGGCCCGCCCGTGCCACCCGCATCGACCAGATGCGGGATTGGATCGCCGCACAGGCCGAGAGTTCGCCGTCGACAGGTCCGGTGACCAGCCTCACACGTCGCATCGCCACCGGTCCGATCAAGGTCGTCGGCGACCGTGCCCGTCCGGATGCGGGCGAGCCGGAGCCCGGGAACGACGACGAGCCCGACGGCCCGGTACGAGAACCTCCCGAGCCGCCGGGTGTGCGACGAGCGCCGGTGAAGCCTCAGTCGCCCTTGCGTAATCCTTCGTAGATCTTCTTGCAGTCGGGGCAGACCGGCGATCCCGGCTTCGCGGACTTCGTCACCGGAAACACTTCGCCGCACAACGCGACGACGTGAGTGCCCATGACGGCGCTCTCCGCGATCTTGTTCTTCTTGACGTAGTGGAAGAATTTGGGAGTGTCGTCATCGGTCGACTCGTCGGTGGTGACGTCGGGCCGTTCCTTGGTTTGAGTGCTCACCCCTCAATAATGCCGCAACCGGCCGACGAACCCACCCCTGTGTGCATTTGCCGCCCGACAGTGGAACAGTGGAGTCATGGCACGAAGTGCAGGGTTCGGTGGGTCCCACGACGCCGGCTCCCCGAGCAATCCGGTTCTCATCACCGAGGCGGCGCGATCCATCGAGGATCAACATCGCGCCCGTGTCCGCAAGTACCTGCTCATCATGTCCTTCCGGTTCCCCGCGCTGATTTTCGCGGCGGTGGCGTACGGCATCTGGGAGAACCCGTGGATCTCGATGGCGATCATCGGTGTGTCGATCCCGCTGCCGTGGATCGCGGTTCTCATCGCCAACGACCGCCCGCCGCGCACCAAGGACGAGCCCAGCCGGTACGACCACCGCGAGTCGCCGTCCACCGCGCTGCCCGCGCCGCCGCACCACACGATCGAGGGCTGACACAGTCGGGCGTGCTGCAACAATGCACGGGTGAACCGTGACGAGCTGCTGTCGATCTGCCCCTCTCTGCGTTCGGCCCTCCGCCGCAACCGGTACGACACGGACACCCTGCTCGATGCGCTGGGCCCCGAGGTCCATGCGGCGCTGAGCCGCAACGAGCCGGTCCCGGTACGCCGGGCCAGCGCGGCCTGCGGCGAACTCGGCACCCTGATCCGCCTGTTCCTTCTCACCGACGACTGTCCCGTCGGTGAGGTGGCCGCGGCGCTGTCCCCGCTGCCGGTCGAGGACGCCGTGGCGGCCGGCCTGCTCGAATCCGACGGCGACGTCGTCCGGGCGGCCCTCGATCTCCGTCCGATGGACATCGGCGGGGGCAACCGCTGGGTGCTCTCCGACCTCGACGGCTCACTCCGCCCCCGCGAGACCCCCGTCGACCACGTCATCGGCGTCGGGCACGCGTCGCTGTCGCTGCTGCAGGCCACCCCGACCGCGCCGGTCGGGACGCTGCTCGACGTCGGGACCGGTTGCGGCATTCAGGCCCTGCACGGCGCGTCCTACGCCGACTCGGTCACGGCCACGGACCTGAACGTCCGTGCCGTCGATCTGGCGGCCGTCACGGCGGCACTCAACGAGGAAGAGATGGAACTGCTCGCCGGGTCGTGGTTCGATCCGGTCGAGGGCCGCACGTTCGATCAGGTCGTGGCCAATCCGCCGTTCGTCGTCAGCCGCGCCCGGGTGGGTCACACCTACCGCGACTCCGGACTCGACCTCGACGGCGCGAGTGAGCTGATGATCTCCCGCGTGGCCGACTATCTCGCGCCCGGCGGCACCGCGGCGCTGCTGGCGTCCTGGATCCACGTCGAGGGCGAGGACTGGCGCGCCCGGGTGGCCTCCTGGCTTCCCGCCCACGGGATCGACGCGTGGGTGGTGCAGCGGGATGTCGCGGACCCGGCCCTGTACGTCGGCACCTGGATGCGGGACGGCGGCCTCGACACTCGGGACCCGGCCACCGCGACCATTGCCGAGGACTGGCTGGATCACCTCGCGAGCGCCAACGTCGAGGGGGTCGGCTTCGGGTTCGTCTACCTGCGCCGGACCGACGCACCCACCGATCTGATGGCGGAGGATCTCACCCACGGCTTCAGCGACCCCTTGGGCGCGGAGGCGCTCGCGTACTTCGAGCGGGTGGCGTGGCTGCGCGACCACGACGTGCTCACCGCGCGTTTCCGTGTGGAGGAGAGCACCGCCCTGGAGCGGGTGTTCCTGCCCGGCGACGAGGGATGGAACCAGGTGGTCGCCCGGCTGCACCGGGGGAACGGCCCGGCGTGGCAGCACGAGGTCGACGATCTCGTCGCCTCGCTCGTCGCGGGCATGCGCGGTGACGGCCTCGTGCTGGGCGAACTGATCGAGCTTCTCGCCGCCGCCCACGGCGTCGACGCCGAGGAACTCGCGCAGTCGGCCGTGCCGCTCGTGCACGCTCTCGTCCGGCACGGACTCGTGCTTCCCGCGTAGCCGCCGGGTTCCCGATCCGTGCCCCTTATACGTGTTCTCAGCAACTTCTCAGGACTGAATCGAGGAACCCGCAGGTCACAGCGCCTTCGCAAATTACCGGCCGGGAACTTTCCCAGGCCTTCGGTGCGTTGATCCATATGAGACACCACCGATGAGGAGGCAAGTCATGACAAGCCCCAGCACCACTACTCGCATTCGCCCCAGCGCTGCCGATCTGGACGCCCAGAGCCCCGCTGCCGACCTGGTCCGGGTCTACCTGAACGGAATCGGCCGCACAGCTCTGCTGACGGCCGCAGACGAGGTAGAACTGTCCAAGCGAATCGAGGCTGGGCTGTACGCCGCGCACATCCTGGAGACCGGGAAGCGACTCTCTCCCGCCAAGAAGCGCGACCTCGCGACGGTCGTCCGTGAAGGACAGTCAGCCCGCGCACACCTCCTCGAGGCCAACCTGCGGCTCGTCGTCTCGCTCGCCAAGCGGTACACCGGACGCGGCATGCCCCTGCTGGACCTCATCCAGGAGGGCAACCTGGGTCTGATCCGCGCGATGGAGAAGTTCGACTACGCGAAGGGGTTCAAGTTCTCGACGTACGCCACCTGGTGGATTCGTCAGGCGATCACCCGCGGCATGGCCGACCAGAGCCGGACGATCCGGCTCCCAGTGCACCTCGTGGAGCAGGTCAACAAGCTGGCCCGTATCAAGCGTGAGCTGCATCAGCAGCTCGGGCGTGAGGCGACGGACGACGAGCTGGCCGAGGAGTCGGGCATCCCGGCGCACAAGATCGCGGATCTCCTCGACCACAGCCGCGACCCGGTGAGCCTCGACATGCCGGTCGGCAACGACGAGGAAGCGCCCCTGGGCGACTTCATCGAGGATTCCGAGGCCACGTCGGCGGAGAACGCCGTCATCGCCGGTCTCCTGCACAGCGACGTGCGTAGCGTGCTGGCCACCCTCGACGAGCGTGAGCAGCAGGTCATCCGGCTGCGTTACGGTCTCGACGACGGTCAGCCGCGCACTCTCGACCAGATCGGCAAGCTCTTCGGGCTCTCCCGCGAGCGGGTCCGCCAGATCGAGCGCGAAGTGATGGGCAAGCTGCGTCAGGGCGACCGCGCCGAGCGGTTGCGCTCCTACGCCAGCTGACGAGAACCTCCACCGGAATCAGCGCCGGTGCCGGTCGTACGCGACCGGCACCGGCGTTGCGCTGTCTGCGAGGCCGGGTGACCGGTCAGCGAAGGCGGCGGGGCCCGAGGTCGGCGACGCTGGGCTCCGGGCCGATCCGAACACGCGAATCGGTGATCTGCGCGCCCTCGGCCGATGCGAGCACGGGTTCGCAGGCCAGTTCCCGCACCTCCGGGAGGTCGTCCGCGAGAGCCGAGATCCGCTGCACGAGGTCGACGAGAGCCGATTTGTTCACTGGGACCGCGCTGCGGTAGCCGGACAGCAGCGGTGCGGCTTTCGGTGCGTCGATCAGTTCCGTTGCGGCGTCCTCGGTGAGGGGCAGGACCCGGTAGGCGCGGTCGCCGAGGAGGTCGGAGATCACGCCGGCGAGCCCGAACGAGATGAGCGAGCCGAACGACGGGTCGTCCTGGACGCCCACCACACAGCCGATTCCCTTCGTGGCCATCCGCTGCACGTGGAGTAGCGGTTCACCGGACGCGGCGGCGAGGTCGCGGTAGGCCCAGCGGACCGAATCGGGCCCGACCAGATCGAGGCGGACGCCACCGAGGTCCGGCCGGTGCCGCCACTGCTCCCCCGTCGCCTTCACCGCGACCGGGTACCCCAACTCCTCGGCGGCCTGCACGGCCTCGTCTTCGGTGGTGGCGGAACGGAATTCCACGACATTCACGCCGTAGCACGCGAGGAGTTGCGATGCCTCGAAGTCTGACAGCCAGCGTCCGGACGACGTCCCCAGCCAGCCGTCGACCATCGTCTTCGCCCGCTCCGGATCGATCCCATTGGGGCGCACCACTTTCGAGGACGGTTTGCTCTTCCACGCCGAGTACCGCCAGGCGCGTGCCAGTGCCAGCGCCGCGCGTTCCGGACCGGGATAGGAGGGAACCGAACCGCGCGTCGGGTGCCCGTCCTCACCCCGGACCGCCAGGACGTCGGGCACACCCTCCGCCGCAAGGAACGTCGTGAGGACGGGTTTGTCGGCGTCCCGCACCGCCTCCCGCAGCGCCTGGGCATAGGGTTCGACGGGAACGGCGACCGGTGGTACGAACACGGCGATCACCGAATCGACGTCGAAGGACGTGAGCGCTGTCCGCACGGCCGCCGCGAACTCCTCGGGACCGGCCTGCGGACCGAGGTCGACGGGGTCGCCGACCTGCAGACCCTCACTGCGTGCCGCATCCGCGGCGAGCACACCGAGGGCGGTGGAGTTCCCGACCACTGCGAGCCGGGGTCCCGCGGGCAGCGGCTGATATCCGAACAGCAGCGCACAGTCGAACAGCTGGGAGATCGACCCGACCTGCACGACACCGGCCTGCTCGAAGAGGGCGCGGACGATCGAATCGTCCATCTCGCCACCGCTGGCCGCCAATGCGGGCGGGACGGCGTGCCTGCCGCTCTTGACCGCGACGATCGGCTTGTTCCGCGCCACTCGGCGCGCGATGCGCGAGAACTTGCGGGGGTTGCCGAAGCTCTCCAGGTACAGCAGCACCACCTCGGTGGCCGGATCCGAATCCCAGTACTGCAGGAGGTCGTTGCCGGAGACGTCGGCGCGGTTTCCCGCGGAGACGAAGGCGGACAATCCGATTCGGCTCCGCGCGGCCTCGTCGAGGATCGCGATGCCGAGTGCGCCGGACTGGCAGAAGAATCCGACGTTGCCCGGGCTGGGCAGCACCGGTGCGAGGGTGGCGTTCAACGAGACCTCGCTGTCGTTGTTGGCCACACCAAGCGCGTTGGGACCGATCAGCCGCATCCCGTGCGCTCGGGCGGCGTGGACGAGGCGACGTTCGGACTGCCGTCCGTCCAGCCCGGTTTCGCTGAATCCCGACGACACCACGACGAGTGCCTTGACCCCCTTGTCCAGGCAGTCGTCGAGGACGGCGTTGATCGACTCGGCGGGTACCGCGACGACGGCGAGATCCACCTCGTCGGGGATGTCGCGGACCGACGGGTACGCCCGCACTCCGTGGACCGAACGGTGCTCGGCGTTGACCGGGTACACCGGGCCGGTGAATCCCGCCCGCAGCAGGTTGGTCAGCACGGCGTTGCCGACCTTCGCCCGGTCGGTGGACGCACCGATCACCGCGACCGACCGCGGACTGAGCACGTTGCGCATGCTGCGCGCCTCGGCGGCCCGCTCGCGGGAATTGCGCACGGACACCATCGCTTCGGTGGGGTCGATCGCGAACTCGAGCTTGAGTACTCCGCCCTCGAAGCTGCGGCTCACCTGATATCCCGCCTCGCGGAACACCGTCACCATGTTCCGGTTCTCGGCGAGAACCTCGGCGACGAACATCGTCAGGCCGTTCTCCGCGGCCGCCGCGGCGAGATGCTCGAGCAGGATGGGCCCGAGTCCGCGGCCCTGATGCGCGTCGGCGACGACGAACGCCACCTCCGCGGACTTGCCGTCCCCCTCGCCGATGAGCCGCTCGTACCGGCCGACGGCGATGATCTCGTCCCCGAGCAGCACCACGAACGCCACCCGGTCGTGGTGATCGACCGTGGTGAAATGAACGATGTCCCGTTGCGACATGGTCGGGTAGGGGCCGAAATACCGCAGATAGCGGGTGCGTTCGGAAAGCTTCGAGTGGAACGCGACGAGTTTGTCCGCGTCCTCCGGCACGATCGGCCGTAACGCCACCGCTCCGCCGTCCGCCGCCAGCACGTCGGCGACCCAGTGCCGCGGGTAGTTGTGCGCGGCATCGGGTTTCCCCTTCGCCTCGGTCGTGACCGCCGCCCCGGCGCCGCCCGACGTCTCCGCGCTCTCCGACGTCTGGATGCCGTCGGTGGTCTCGCTGCCGTCCGTCGGCTCAGTCACGGGGATCCTCCGGGTCGAGTCCGAGTAGCGGGAAGCAGGCGCGGCGAGTGGCGATGACGGCCGAGTCGATCCGCGTCAGGGCGCGATCGACCGAGGGGATCCCGGTTTCCGGTGTGCCACCGGGACCGTCCCAGGGCCGGTAGTCGACCTCGCCGCCGTCGCCCATCGTGTCCGGCAGGTCCACGCTGGGTGCGAGCGCGTGCGCCCGCTCCTGCCAGGCCTCGGGTACGGCACGGCGCGTGTCGATCTCGCGGTCGAGCGCGGCGGCGATGAGGTGGGTCCACGCGCGCGGGACGACGCGGACGAGGCCGTAACCGCCGCCGCCGACGGCGAGCCAGCGTCCTTCGGCGTAGCGGTCGGCGAGATCACGCATCGCGAGGAACGCGGCCCGCTGGCCGTCGACCGTCAGGGCGAGGTCGGCCAGCGGATCCTCGCGGTGGCTGTCGACACCGCACTGGCTGATCACGATCTGGGGCCGGAACGACGCGAGTGCGCCCGGGACGACGGCGTGGAAACCGCGCAGCCACAACGCATCGACGGTGCCGGGCAGCACGGGGAGGTTGACGGCGGTGCCCTCCCCCGATCCCTCACCGACCTCGCTCGACCACCCTGTGTTGGGCCAGAGCGTCGCCGGATGCTGGTGGAGCGAGATCGTCAGGACGCGGGGATCGTGCGCGAACGCGTGCTGCACCCCGTCCCCGTGGTGCGCGTCGACGTCGATGTAGGCGATCCGGTCGAAACCGTGGTCCAGCAGCCAGGAGATCGCAATGGCGACATCGTTGTACACACAGAAGCCGGAGGCCCAGTCGGGCATCGCGTGGTGCATGCCACCGCCGATGCTCACCGCCCGGCGTGTGCGTCCCGCTGCGATCTCCTGCGCCGCGGCGAGGGAACCGCCGGCGAGGATCGCACTCGCCTCGTGCATCTGGGGGAAGACCGGATTGTCCTCGGTGCCGAGCCCGTGCGGGGCGTCCGCACCGAGCACACCCGACGTCGCCGAGTGCCCGGCCTGCTTGACTGCTTCCACGTACGCGGGAGTGTGGATCCGCAACAGGTCTGCGTCCGAGGCGGCGTCGGGCCGCAACAGTTCGACCCCTTCGAGAATCCCGAGGCTGCGGGCGAGCGACATGGTCAGCTCGAGCCGGGTGGGATTCATCGGGTGGTCCGCACTCCACCGATAACTGAGATAGTCCGGACTCCACACGACTGCACGGTGCGATACCAGTGCAGCCGAATCCTCCCCGGAACTGAACGACGCGGTCATGAACTCACGCTACTGGTCCCCCGCGGAGGGTGCGAGCAGACCCCGGCACGACCGGCACCGACGCGCTGCGGGGACGGACGGCGCCGGTGGCGGGCAATCACCGGTAGAATCAACCGAGACGAAGGGGTGTGAGTGTGAAGGATCTGGTCGACACCACGGAGATGTACCTCCGGACGATCTATGACTTGGAAGAAGAGGGCGTCGTCCCACTTCGAGCACGTATTGCCGAACGACTCGAGCAGAGCGGTCCCACGGTCAGCCAGACCGTTGCCCGGATGGAGCGTGACGGTCTCCTCCTGGTCGCCGGTGACCGCCACCTGGAACTGACGGAGAAGGGCCGCGAACTCGCGGTGTCGGTGATGCGCAAGCACCGCCTCGCCGAACGACTGCTGGTCGACGTCATCGGCCTCAAGTGGGAAGAGGTCCATGCGGAGGCGTGCCGCTGGGAGCACGTCATGAGCGAGGAAGTCGAGCGGCGTCTCGTGGAGGTGCTCAACAACCCCACTACTTCGCCGTACGGCAACCCTATTCCCGGGCTCGCGCTGCTCGGGCTGGACCGCCCGGTCGACGCCCCCGAGACGCTCATCCGGCTCACGGACGTGCCGCCCGGCAAGCCGACCGCTGTCGTCGTCCGGCGCCTCGCGGAGCACGTGCAGTCGGATCCGGACGTCATCGGGCAGCTGCGCGAGGCGGGCGTCGTTCCGGACGCGCGCGTCACCGTCGAGACCAAGCCCGGTTCGGTCACCATCACGGTGCCCGGCCACAGCGGGTTCGATCTGTCCGAGGAGATGGCACACGCCGTCCAGGTGAAGCAGGTACAGGGATAGTCGATGAAACTTCTGGTCACCGGCGGCGCCGGCTACGTCGGCAGCGTCTGCAGCACGGTCCTGCTCGAACGCGGACACGAGGTCGTCATCATCGACGACCTGTCCACGGGTAACGCCGACGCGGTGCCGCTCGGTGCCGAGTTCGTCGAGGGCGACGTCGCGGAGGTGGTGTCGGACTTGCTCGGCACGAGCGGCACACCCCGCTTCGACGGCGTCCTGCATTTCGCGGCGCAGTCGCTCGTCGGCGAGTCCGTCCAGTACCCGGAGAAGTACTGGCGCGGCAACGTCGTCACCACGCTCGAGCTTCTCGAGGCCATGCGGCATTCGGGGACACGGAAACTCGTGTTCTCGTCGACCGCCGCGACGTACGGCGAGCCGGAGCACTCGCCGATCACGGAGGCCGATCCGACCCGTCCCACCAATCCGTACGGGGCGACGAAACTCGCGATCGACCATGCCATCACGTCGTACTCGGTGGCCCATTCGCTCGCGGCGACCAGCCTGCGGTACTTCAACGTCGCGGGAGCGTACAAGTCGGCCGGCGAGAACCGGGTCGTCGAAACGCATTTGATTCCTCTCGTGCTCCAGGTGGCGCTCGGTCAGCGGGAGAAGATCTCGATCTTCGGCACCGACTGGCCGACTCCGGACGGAACGGCGATCCGCGACTACATCCATGTGCTCGACCTCGCCGAGGCGCACGTGCTGGCACTGGAGTCGTCGATCGAGGGCAGGCACCGCATCTACAATCTCGGCAGCGGTGCGGGTTTCAGTGTGCGCGAAGTCATCTCGGCGTGCGCGCGGGTCACCGGTCTCCCCATTGCGGTCGAGGACGCACCGCGCCGGGCAGGCGATCCCGCCGTGCTGGTGGCGTCGAGTGATCGTGCAATCGCGGAGCTCGGGTGGCGGCCGGAGCACACCGACCTCGACGAGATCGTCGCCGACGCGTGGGCCTACCTGCAGGAGCTGGGCGACCGGTCGCACGCGGCACGCCGGTGACGCCGGCTCAGGCCGCGATTCAGCGGGGCAGCACGACGCCGATCGCTTCGGCTCGCTCGTAACCGACGTCGGCCAGGCCCCGCACCTCGGTCGGCCGGAGTCCGGAGTGCAGTGCACCGTCGAGCAGGGTGGCCAGTACGTGCCCCGGCTCCGAGTCCAGGGCGGCGGCCAGCGCGATGCCGGCGAACGGCCCGTCGCCACGAAGGTAGGCGCTGTATCCGAGCAGCGCCGCCGGGTTCGCGCGTTCCGGATCCGGGAGGTTGCGGGCGAGGAGAATCCACAGTTGCTCCGCGTCGTCGGCGTACGGGCCGACGGCCAGAGCGAGCGCGCTGTCCCGGACGGTGACGTTCTCTAGTGCGAGCGCGAGTTCCGCGTACTCCGGCGCGAGGAGCCGCTCCCCGGACGACACCCGCGCGACGTGTGTCAGCACGAGCTCGAGTTCGAGACGGTGACCACGCTCTGGCGTGGCCGATCGTCCTGCCAATTCCCTTCGCAGAAGCGATGATTGACGGCCACGTTCGATGAGGGCGGCGATCTGCATCCGTTCGAGCACCGGGCCCACCTCGATGGTGGCTTCCAGCTCCTCGCGCGAAGAACGGATGGCCCTGCCCTCGACGACCCGCGCGAGCGCGACCCGGGACGACGTCGGGTCGGACTGGGCTCCGCACTCACCGCCGCCGAGGAGGCTGAACCATTCGCGGCCGGCCGCGATCTCCGCCGTGACGAACACGTCGAGAAGTTCGGTCGGTGTGAAGTCGAGGAGCTCTTCGAATTCTTCGACGATCGCGGACAGCTCGTCCAGGGCGATCGCGGCCGGGTCGGTGAAGCGGTCGTCGACGAGCACCAGGAGCACCCCGGTGGCCTGCTCCCTCTCACAGACGGTGGCAAACTGACCCAACGCCGCGTACATCGGCGGGGTCGGCACGTCGCCGCCGCTGAGGACCAAGTCGTGTCTCATGACGGCTCCGACCGACGGGTTGCGCTCCCCGGACAGACACACCGCCACGATCGAGCGGGCGGGCCGGAATCCGAGCAGTGCGGGAACCGAGGCGAGTAGGTCGCCCGGGGCGGACAACGTGACGGTGTGCTGGTGCGGGGGCGGTCCCCCGCCGGGATCGTCGGAGAAACCGGAACCGTGCGGGAATGCGGGTGTCGTCATGCATCAGACTTTGACGGGTCGACGCGTCGCCGCACGGCGGGCGAACTGGGAAAATCCAGAGGGCTGTGGATGGGCCGTCGGTTGTGGACAACCGGGCCGCCGCGCCGCGCAGACGCGCCGATCGACCGAGAAGTCGTCGGAGCCCTGTGCTAGGGCCCGCTCAGCTGTTCTGCACCTTCTGCACCGCGGCGGTGAACAACTCGTCGAGCGCGACCGTGTCGGCCTTCGCGTCGCCGAAAGACATGAAGGTCGCGGACACCCGCACGTCTCCCACCTGCGCGATCAACGTGACCATCGACTGGGTGACCTTGTCGCTCTCATTGCCGGACTTGACGGTCCGCCGCAGCGCGAGGGTGTCGTCGGCCCGGACCGGAGGGGCCGGCGTGACCGCGGTGGTGACGGTGGACTCGGCCCCACTGTCCGTCACGGTGACCTCGCCGCACTTCTTCGTCTGTGCCGCCAGTTCGTCGAGGGGTGTATCGGTTCTGGTGAGCTCGACCGAGATCGTCGAACGGCTCGCGTTGTCCGTGCCCACCGCCATGACGGTGCCGGTCGGTCCGTAGTCCTGCGCAGGCGGCGCACAGTCCGCAGGGTCGACCACCGCGCCCTGCGGTACTCCCGTCAGGTCGGGTGCCGCCATCGACACGGCCTGGGCGGGCAGCACGATCGCCTCGTACCGGGCCGGGAAGTCGGCCGGATCGACCAGAAGCTTCGACAGTCCCTTTCCGGACGGCGAACCGGCCGCGATGGTCGTGCTCGGCTGCGCGACACCGGAGACCGTCGAGGAACACCCGGAGAGAATCGTCACCGCGGCCAGCGAGACCACCGGGACAACGATGGCCGTCCGTACCGCTGTGCGCCGAGACCTCACCGTCGACCTCCCGTGTCGGATGTGTGGTGCCCCCGCCCGGGGAGCCTTTCCGCCACTCTGCCACGCCGGCGCACCGACAGCGGGGAGGCTGCGGCTCAGTTGCCGCGGGCGATCCACTCCTCCAGATGCGGGGATTCGGTCCCGATGGTGGTTCCGTCGCCGTGCCCGGTGCGGACCGTCGTCGACGGCGGTAGCGCGAACAGACGATCGCGGATGGACCCGATGATCGTCGGGAAGTCCGAGTAGGAGCGCCCGGTGGCTCCCGGTCCGCCCGAGAACAGGGTGTCACCACTGAACAACTCCCCCGCCTCCGGCAGATACAGACAGCCGGAGCCGGGCGAGTGCCCGGGCGTGTGGAGCACGCGGAGGTCGGTCCCGGCCACGGCGATCTCCTGCCCGTCCTCGATCGGCGTGTAGACGACCGCGGGGTGAGTCTGTCGCCACAACACGTCGTCGGCCGCATGGAGGTAGAGAGGGGCGTCCAGCGCCGTGGACAGTTCCGGCGCCACCGTGACGTGGTCGTTGTGGCCGTGCGTGCAGACGATGGCCCGCACGTGCCTGCCGCCGACAGCCTCGACGATCGGGGCGGCGGTGTGCGCGGCGTCGATCACCACCACCTCGGAGTCGTCGCCGACGATCCACACGTTGTTGTCGACGTCCCAGGTACCCCCGTCGAGACTGAAGGTGCCGGAGGTGACCACTCGGTCGATGCGCACGCTCACGACTCGACCGCCGATCGCCGAACCCGGTGCGCAATTCTTCGTACCCGTGCAGACATCGTGCACCTCCAGGATCTCGTCCGTCTCGGCCCATGCCGTTCCTCACATTGCCACAGACCGTGCGCGGGATCTCGCTGTGGGCGAACACCGGAAGGCCCCGGACGGGAATTATCGGTCGCCCGCGCCGTGTTCCCCCAGAGCGGGACCTCCGAGAGCAAAGTCCGACGTATCGATGCCGGAGACGATAGGGGACACTGGAGGCCAGGCACGAAGGAGAAGAGGTCTGTAATGGACGAACAGTCGAAGATGTACGAGCTGGAGTTCCCGGCACCGCAGCTGTCCTCCGCGGACGGCCAGGGACCTGTACTGATCCACGGACTCGAGGGCTTCTCCGACGCAGGCCACGCTGTCAAACTCGCCACGACGCATCTCCGAGAGAGCCTCGAGAGCGAGCTGGTCGCCTCCTTCGCGGTCGACGAACTCGTCGATTACCGCTCCCGTCGGCCCACCATGACGTTCAAGGCCGACCACTTCTCGGACTACGACCAGCCCGAGCTGAACCTGTATGCGCTGAAGGACACGGCGGGTACCCCGTTCCTGCTGCTGGCCGGCATGGAACCCGATCTCCGCTGGGAGCGGTTCACGACGGCGGTGCGCCTGCTGGCCGAGCAGCTCGGTGTACGCCGGACCGTGGGCATCAATGCCATTCCGATGGCCATCCCGCACACCCGCCCGCTCGGGGTGACCGCGCATTCGACGAACAAGGACCTGATCAAGGACCACCAGCGCTGGTCCGGCGAACTGCAGGTTCCCGGCAGCGCGTCCTCGCTGATCGAGTTGCGGATGGCGCAGCACGGGCACGAGTCGGTCGGGTTCTCGGTTCACGTCCCTCATTACCTGGCGCAGACGGACTACCCGGGCGCCGCCGAGACCCTCCTCGAGAATGTGAGTGACGTCACCGACCTGGACCTGCCGCTGGCCGCGCTCGGCGAGGCCGCCGCACGCGTCCGCGAACAGGTCGACGAGCACATCGCAGGTAACGAGGAGGTACAAACCGTCGTCCACGCCCTGGAACGCCAGTACGATGCGTACGTAACAGCTCAAGAACAGCAGTCCACGCTCCTGGCCAGCGAAGAAGACCTGCCGAGTGGTGACGAACTCGGTGCAGAATTCGAGCGTTTCCTCGCCGAACAGGCCCTGCAGGACGGCGAGGACGGCGGTTCCGAGGAGGAGGGGGGATCACGGGGCGGGGCGTGACCGAGGAGCTGTTGTGCGGTCGCCACTCGGACACTGTGCGACCGCACGGTCCAGTTGTTCGGCCGAGAGCGGTGCAATAGCGTCGAGACCAAGCGGATGATTGAGCTGTCAACATTCGGGAGTGCACCCAGTTCAGGAGGCGACATGAGCGACACTCGCATTCGTAAGCTCAGGCCCGTTCCGAACGCCGAAACCCGCATGATGTTCCGCACGATCCACGGCTACCGCCGCGCGTTCCGCATGGCAGGTGAGGGTCCCGCGCTGCTGCTGATCCACGGCATCGGCGACAACTCGTCCACCTGGACCGAGATCATCCCGCACCTCGCCAAGAACTACACCGTCATCGCCCCCGATCTGCTGGGTCACGGACGCTCCGACAAGCCGCGGGCCGACTACTCGGTCGCGGCGTACGCCAACGGCATGCGCGACCTGCTGTCCACCCTGGGGATCGACAAAGTCACCGTCGTCGGTCACTCCCTCGGTGGCGGTGTCGCAATGCAGTTCTCCTACCAGTTCCCGCAGATGGTCGACCGGCTCGTCCTGGTCTCGGCCGGCGGCGTCACCAAGGACGTTCACCCGCTGCTGCGGCTCGCGTCGGTGCCGGTGGTCAACGAAGCGCTGAAACTGCTGCGCATTCCCGGCGCGATGCCCACCGTGCGTCTGGTGGGCAACGTGTTGAGCCAGCTGAACGGGACGCGACTGCGTCCCGGTGCGATGCTGCACGACACACCCGACCTGGTGCGCGTACTGGCGGAGCTGTACGACCCCACGGCCTACGAGGCATATCTGCGCACCCTGCGCGCGGTGGTCGACTGGCGCGGCCAGGTCGTCACCATGCTCGACCGATGTTATCTGACCGAGAATCTCCCGGTGCAGCTCATCTGGGGCGATCAGGACGCCGTCATTCCGGTGAGCCACGCCCACCTCGCGCACGCGGCGATGCCCGGCTCTCATCTCGAGATCTTCCGCGGCGCAGGCCATTTCCCGTTCCGCGACGACCCGATGCGGTTCCTGCGCACCATCGAGAAGTTCCTGTCCGTGACTCATCCCCTGCAGTTCGACGAAGCGAAGTGGCGGCAGATGCTCGTCACCGGCGTCGGTGAGAGCACCATCACCGGCAGCGCGTCCACCCGCATGGCGGTCCTCGACGCGATGGGATCGGACGAACGCAGCGCGACATAGGCCCGGCAGCGGTGCACCGCCTTCCGGCTAGCCTGTAGCAGTGCTTCTCTCCGACCTGCTCCCCGAGAACGCGGATTCCGATTCCGTTTTCGACGCCTTCACCTCCTGGACCGAAGAACGGGGTCTGACGCTCTACCCCGCCCAGGAAGAATCCGTGATGGAGCTGGTGTCGGGGGCCAACGTGATCCTGGCGACGCCCACCGGATCCGGCAAGTCGATGGTGGCGGTCGGCGCCCACTTCTACGCCATGGCCACCGGCAAGCGCACCTTCTACACCGCCCCGATCAAAGCCCTTGTCAGCGAGAAGTTCTTCGCCCTGTGCGAGGTGTTCGGCGCGGAGAACGTCGGCATGATGACCGGCGACGCCGCCGTCAACTCGCGGGCACCGATCATCTGCGCGACCGCCGAGATCGTCGCGAACCTCGCACTGCGCGAGGGCCCCGAGTCCGACATCGGTCAGGTCGTGATGGACGAGTTCCACTTCTACTCCGAACCCGACCGGGGCTGGGCGTGGCAGGTCCCCCTCGTCGAACTCCCCCACGCCCAATTTCTGGTCATGTCGGCCACCCTCGGGGAGGTCGACTTCTTCTCGTCCGACCTCACCCGCCGGACCGGCCGCCCCACCACCGTGGTGGCGGGCACCGAGCGTCCCGTTCCCCTCATGTTCTCGTACGCCACGACACCGGTGAGCGAGACGATCGAGGAACTGGTGACCACCAATCAGGCCCCCGTCTACGTGGTTCACTTCACCCAGGCCGCAGCCCTCGAACGCGCACAGGCCCTGACCAGCGTCAACTTCTGCTCGCGCGAGGAGAAGGACGCCATTGCCGAAGCGCTGGGCGGCTTCCGGTTCACCACCGGATTCGGCAAGACGCTCTCGCGTCTCGTCCGGCACGGTATCGGCGTCCACCACGCGGGCATGCTGCCGAAATACCGCCGTCTCATCGAGAAGCTGGCGCAGGACGGTCTGCTGAAGGTCATCTGCGGTACCGACACCCTCGGTGTGGGGATCAACGTCCCCATCCGCACCGTGCTCCTCACAGGGCTGACCAAGTTCGACGGCACCCGCACGCGGCACCTCCGCGCCCGCGAGTTCCACCAGATCGCGGGACGCGCCGGACGCGCCGGCTACGACACCCTGGGCACCGTGGTCGTGCAGGCCCCCGAACACGAGGTCGAGAATCTGCGTGCACTCGCCAAAGCGGGCGACGACCCGAAGAAGCGCCGGAAGGTGCAGCGCAAGAAGGCGCCGGACGGCTTCGTGTCGTGGAGCGAGGCCACGTTCGATCGGCTCGTCGCCGCGTCACCCGAACCGCTCGTCTCACGGTTCTCCGTGTCGAACTCCATGCTGCTCAACGTAATCGCGCGACCGGGCAACTGCTTCGAGTCCATGCGGCACCTCCTCGAGGACAACCACGAGTCGCGACCCGCGCAGCGCAAGCACATCCTCAAAGCGTTGTCGTTGTACCGCGGGCTGATCGACGCCGGCGTGGTGCAGAGACTCGACGAACCCGACGCCGACGGCCGCATGGCCCGGCTCACCATGGAACTCCAGCGGGACTTCGCACTCAACCAGCCGCTGTCCCCGTTCGCCCTGGCCGCCCTCGAACTCCTGGACGTCGAATCCGATTCCTATGCACTGGATGTGGTGTCGGTGATCGAGTCGACCCTTGACGACCCGCGGCAGGTCCTCATGGCGCAGCAGCACTTCGCCCGCGGTGAGGCGGTCGCGCAGATGAAGGCCGACGGGATCGAGTACGAGGAACGAATGGAACTGCTCGAGGAGGTCACCTGGCCCAAGCCTCTCGCGGACCTGCTGTTCCCGGCGTTCGAGATGTACCGCGGTGGGCATCCGTGGATCACGGAGTTCGCGCTGTCGCCCAAGTCGGTAGTGCGCGACATGGTCGAGCGGGCCATGACGTTCGCCGAAATGGTCAGCCACTACGGTCTGGCCCGTTCGGAGGGGCTCGTGCTGCGGTATCTCGCGGACGCGTATCGCGCACTGCGCCAGACCGTTCCGACCGAGGCCCGGACGGAGGAGCTGGACGACCTCATCGAGTGGCTGGGCGAGCTGATCCGCCAGGTGGATTCGAGCCTGCTCGACGAATGGGAATCTCTCACCGACCCCGGCGCGGAGGGAGACGACCAGCAGGTCGCGTTCGGCGCCGATGTGCCGCGCCCGATCTCGGCGAACACGCGGGCATTCCGGGTGATGGTGCGCAACGCCATGTTCCGGCGTATCGAACTCGCGTCGCGGCGGCGGTGGGCCGAACTGGAGGGACTCGACGACGGCATCGACGCCGAGGAGTGGGAGGACCAGCTCCAGCCGTACTTCGACGAATACGACTCCCTCGGCACCGGCCCCTCGGCGCGCGGCCCCCAACTGTTCCAGGTGGAGACCGCGCCCGAGCTGTGGCGGGTGCGGCAGGTCCTCGAGGACCCGCAGGGCGATCACGGGTGGGCGTTGACGGCGGTCGTCGACCTTCCCGAGTCCGACGCGGCCGGCGAAGTGATCTTCGACGAGCTCAGCATCGTCGAGGGTTAGCGGTCAGGAACGCGGCCGGCGGGGCTGATCACGCCGCGCCGCGTTCTTCTCCTTGATGCGGACGGTCTCTTTGCGGACCTCGGCCTGGGTGGCACGTTCCTGCTGCAGCCATTCGGGTCGATCGGCCATGAGCGCGTCGATCTGCTCGGTGGTGAGCGCCTCGGTGACGCCGCCTCGGGCGAGGCCCGCGATGGACACCCCCAGCTTCGCCGCGACCACCGGCCGCGGGTGCGGGCCGTTGCGGCGCAGCTCCAGCAACCACTCCGGCGGATCGCTCTGCAGTGCACTCAGCTCGTCGCGGGAGACGAGACCCTCCTGGAACTCCGCGGGGGTGGCCTCGAGGTACACACCCAGCTTCTTCGCCGCGGTGGCGGGCTTCATAGTCTGAGGGCTCTTGTGCGACGTCATGGTGTCAAGAGTAACGAGCGTGTGCGGCGTCGTTGACCAAGGCCGGTAGCCTGACGGAGTGACAGACGCGGATGCATCCCCTTCGTTCCGGCTCGCGTATGTCCCGGGCGTGACCCCCACCAAGTGGGTGCGGATCTGGAACGAACGGCTGCCCGACGTCCCGCTCACCCTCGTCCCGGCAGCGGCCGCGGCCGCACCCGACCAATTGCGCGGCGGCGGCGCGGACGCGGGCCTGGTGCGGCTGCCGATCGACCGGACCGGTCTCAGCGCCATCCCCCTGTACACCGAGATCCCCGTGGTCGTGGCGCCGAAGGACCACGTGGTGGCGGCGGTGGACGAGGTGTCGATCGCGGATCTGGCCGACGAGATCGTGCTGCACCCGCTCGACGACGTCCTCGTCTGGGACAGCGTGCCGGGACTGCCGGCGCAGGACCGCCCCGCCACGACGGCCGACGCAATCGAACTGGTCGCTGCAGGGATCGGGTTGCTCGTCGTCCCGCAGTCGCTCGCTCGGCTCCACCACCGCAAGGACCTCGTCTACCGGACGGTGTCGGACGGCCCGGAGTCACGGATCGCGCTGTCGTGGCCCGAGGACGAGACCACCGAACTGGTGGAGGAGTTCATCGGCATCGTCCGAGGCCGGACCGTCAATAGTTCCCGGGGCCGCACCCCGACGCCGGCGCAGCCGAAGAAGAAGCGTCCCGCCGCGGCGACTGCACGCCAGAAACCGGCCACGGGAGCCAGGACGTCCCGGTCGGGCTCCGGAGCGAAGGGTGGCAAGAAGGGCAAACCGCGGCGGCGGTCCTAGGTCCGACCGTCAGGCGGGCGCGCCGACCGACGCCGTCTTCGTGATGAGGGCGGCGAGTTGCCCGTAGCCATCCGCACGTGCACTGGACGAGCGGAACACGAGGCCGATCGTGCGGCCGGGCGCCGGAGCCGCGAAGCGGGCGGTCGCGAGCGGTCCCCGTCCGGTCTCCACCTGGACGGCGGATTCCGGCACCAGGGTGACGCCGAGCCCGCCGGCGACGCACTGCACCACCGTCGACAGAGACGTGGCGCGGGTGTCGCCCGCAACCGGGTGCGCGTCGACCGAGCGGCACAGGTCGAGGGTCTGGTCGCGCAGGCAGTGCCCCTCGTCGAGCAGCAGGAGAGGAAGCGCGTCCAGCATCTGCGGCGAGACGTCGGTGCGACCCGCGAGTGCGTGTCCCTCCGGGACGACCATCACGAAATCTTCTGTGTACAAAGGAATATCGACGAGACCGCTGACACCACTCGGCAACGCCAGCACCGCGACGTCGAGCGCACCCACACGCAACGCCTCCAGAAGTCGCGCCGTCTGGTCCTCGATGACCTGCGGCTCGAGGGCGGGCATCTCCTCGCGCAGCGCCGGCAACAGGGCTGGCAGTACGTACGGGGCCACGGTGGGGATCAGCCCGATACGCAGCGGTCCGGCCAACCGGTCGCCGACACCCGCGGCCGTCGCGACGAAACCGTCCGCGGCCTCGAGGATGACCTTGGCCTGACCGAGGAGCCGCTCCCCCGCCGTGGTGACGAGGACGCGTCGGGTGCTGCGCTCGATGAGCTGCACGCCGAGCCCGTTCTCCAGGGCGGCGAGCGACTGCGACAGTGTGGGTTGACTCACACTCAATCGCGCTGCCGCCGTGCCGAAATGGCGGTATTCCGCGACTGCCACGAACGCACGCAGCTGCGACAGTGTGGGTTGATAACTCTGATCAGCCATGCCTATCAGCCTAGCGTTATCCATCACCTCTGCCTTTTGACCCGGGGCCGGTGGCGAACTCTCCACCGTCGAGGCACTGCCTCGAGGTCGACGAGCGATAGGGTGCGTCAATGCCCATCCACGTAGATGTCGTCCGGGTGTTCACCGACGACAAAGGACGCCACGGCAATCCGCTCGGCATCGTCGACTCCTCAGCCGTCCCGCCCGAAAACCGGCAGTCCATCGCTGCCGCACTCGGATACAGCGAGACGATCTTCGTCGACATACCCGGACCCGGCGACGAGCACGCGCGCGCCCAGATCTTCACCCCCACCACCGAATTGCCCTTCGCCGGACACCCCACGGTCGGACTGTCCTGGTGGCTGCACGAGCGCGGCGCCGCGGTCACCACACTCGACGTGCCCGCGGGCCCGGTCGCCACCCGCCGTTCCGGCGCCTTCACCTGGGTGCGGGCCCGGCCGGAGTGGGCGCCCGAGTTCTCGCTGTACCCCATGAACAGCGTGCGCGAGGTTCAGTCTGCGGACCCGAAGAAGTTCGGTGCCGGACACCATTATCTGTGGGCCTGGACCGACAAGGTCGAGCATTCGATCCGGTCGCGAATGTTCGCCCCGGACATGGGCATCACCGAGGACGAGGCCACCGGTGCCGCGGCCGTCCGGATCACCGCGCACCTCCGGCACGCCCTCCTGATCACCCAGGGCAAGGGATCCGAACTGCGCACCACCTACGATCCCGCGGGCTGGATCGAGGTCGGCGGACGAGTCCACCCCGAGAAGTCACGCACCCTCTGACGACGGCCGCCGGCCTCGCCCCGCGGTGAGGTCGGCTTCGCTCAGAGTCACCTCGATCTCCCGGCCCAGCGTCACACCGGGAGCGAGAGGAAGCCTGTCGCCGCTCCAGAACTTGCCGGGGTCGTACCAGTTGGTGCGCCTGCGCCCACTGATCAGTCCCATCTTCTCGTACGTCTGCGCAACCACCTCGGCGCAATAGGCACTTTCGAGACCGCCCGACTTCTCCCGCCGGCGCCCCGCCCCGGGCAGGCGCCCGCCGAACCACCGTGACGCGAGTTTCGCGGTGGACGGGAACGGGGTTCCGTCGAGCCGGGCGATCGTCCGCAGCAACGCGTCCTCCTGCTGCGACGTCGCGGGTTCGGCGAGCTGGCGCAGCCATCCCCGCTGCCCGTACCGCGCACCCCACACCTGGACCGCGCCGCGCAGGTCGTGGAGTTGCACACCGCGCTGGAAGCGTCCCGTCCACATGTCCTGAAGCGAATGTCCCAGCTCGGCGTGCCACATCAGCGGCGGCAGGTCCTCGAGGACCACCGACATGCCGACGTGGTTGACCGGACTGTTCGTCAGCGTCTGAATGGCCCTGTCTGCCGGAGACTCTCCCCGGAAGATCCAGATGTCGCCGGTGCGGGTGACCTCGACCGCGGTGTCGAGGTCGATGGTGGAGCCGTGTCGTCGTGCGTCCGTGTGCGGTGGCGCGTCCATGGGCCCTAGCCTAGAAGCATGCGACCCCGTGGCAGGCAATGGTGGAAACTTCTCGGACTCGCCGGTGTGGTGGGTGTCGCCGCGACCGGGGTCGTCGCGGTGCGCGCAGATCGGCAACGAAAGGCGTACACGCCGGACGAGGTCCGGGCGCGTCTCCATGAGCGCTACACCCGCGCGTATGCGGTGCACGACGGGCAGAAGGAGATCGACCTGACCCCGCCCACCTGGCGGGACCAGGTCACCGGTGCCCTGCGTCGCCTCCGCAGGCGGGGCACCTGGACCGATCAGCCCAGGGCCCGGCGGATTCCGTCCGCGAGCTGAGCGACCTGCTCGTCCGTCATCACGAATGCCGGCGAGATCTGCATGGCACCCTGACCGGCGGCGCGCCCCGAGATCCCGTGTTCGCGCAGCGTGTTCACGAACGGGAGCGCTTCCGCCGGATCGGCCAGCTGCACCGCCGCGACCGCACCGAGACCGCTGCGCACTTCGTCGACCCGCGGGTGGTCGGTGAGGGGCGCGAGGTGCTCGTGCAGTGACGACTCGAGCCGCTTCGACTCTGCCAGCAGGTTCTCGCGCTCGATGATGTCGAGGTTGGCGAGAGCCGCCGCGGCGGCACCCGCGTGCCCACCGTAGGTGTAGCCGTGCCGCCACCAGATCCCGCCAGCGTAGAACGGCTCGGCCACACGCGGGGCGATGAACACCGCCCCCATCGGGACGTATCCGGAGGTGAGACCCTTTGCCGTCGTCATCATGTCGGGCTGCAGGTCGAATCGCGTCGACGCGAACCATTCGCCGCCGATGCGACCGAATCCCGTGACCACTTCGTCGACGACGAACAGGATGTCGTGCTCGCGGCAGATGTCGCGGACCTCCGCGAGGTAGCCCTCCGGCGGCAGGTAGACGCCGCCCGCACCGATGACGGGTTCGCAGAAGAACGCGGCGATCGTGTCGGCGCCGATCTTCTCGATCAACTCGAGCAGGCCCTTCGCGTCGTTCCAGGCGACCGTGGCGGCGTCGGCCATCAACTCGCCGTAACCCTCACGGTTGGCGGGAATTCCCGCCAGGGCGGTGCCCGCCACGTGCATCCCGTGATAGGCCTTTTGGCGGCCGACCACGATCGTCTTGGACGGCTTGCCCATCTCGTGCCAGTAGCGGCGGGCGAGCTTGGCCGCCGTGTCCACGGAATCCGAACCACCGGACGTGAAGAAGATCTTGCTGCCCGGCACCGGCGCGATGGTCGCGAGACGATCGGCCAGGGTCGCGGTGGTCTCGGGAACGAAGTCGCCGAAGTTCGAGAAATGAGCCACGGTCCGCAACTGCTGCGCGACGGCGTCCGCGATCTCCGCACGGCCGTGCCCCACGTTGGTGAACCACAGCCCGGCCGTCGCGTCGAGGTAACGGTTGCCGCGGTCGTCCCAGATGTAGGCGCCCTCGCCGCGGGACACCACGAAGGGCCCCTTCTGTTCCACCGCGCCCATGTCCGCGAATCCGTGCCACAGTGCCGACGCCATGCTCATCCCTTCGTGAAACCCGCCCCGAGCCGACTATGCCATGCGGCCTGGGAATCCCCTCGCCCGACTCACGCGTCCCTCGACTGGTCGGCCCAACCTCCTTGCCTCGGTCGGAGTCGGACCGCGGGCTTCGGCAGGCACAATCTCTCCATGCCTGGAGTGAGATGTCGCGAGAACTGGAAGACCCCGTGCCGGCCGTCGAGCTCGACTGCACCGAACTGACATGCGCATGTCCTTCGAAGTACTCGCGCTGATCTCCGCCGCAGCCTTGGCCGGCCCCGTGCTCGCGAGTCGCCGGACCTGGCATCTACCGGTCGTTCTCGGCGAGTTGCTTGCCGGAATCTTCCTCGGCTTTACGGGTTTGCGCATACTCGATCCCGGCGATCCCACCTTCACATTCCTCGCGGACATCGGCTTCGCACTCGTCATGTTCGTGGCCGGCACACATGTGCCGATCCGGGACGCACGCATCCGGCCTGCGCTCGCGAACGGCGTGGTTCGGGCTGTTCTCGTCGGTGTCGGTGCCACCCTGGCAGGGTTCGGGATCGCTCAGGCATTCGGTACCGGCCACGCCGCTCTGTACGCGGTCCTCATCGCGTCGTCGTCCGCAGCGCTCGTCCTACCCCTGATCGACTCGCTCGGCCTCGCGGGCACACCGATCGTGCAGACCGTAGCCCAGGTCGCGGTTGCCGACATCGCGTGCATCGTCGCTCTGCCGCTCGTGATCGATCCGGCGCAGGCCCCACGCGCCGCAGCAGGCGCGGTAGCCGTGACGGGGGCGACCGCCGTCTTCTACGCGGTCCTCCGTGCGAGTGACAAACGCGGCTGGCTTCACAGCTTGCATCACGAGTCCAAGGAACGCGGCTTCGCACTGGAACTGCGGATCAATCTCGGGGTCCTGTGTCTCCTGGCGGCGTTGGCCGTTCACTCCCACGTGTCGATCATGCTCGCCGGTTTCGCACTCGGACTGGTGATCGCGGCAGTGGGCGAGCCGCGACGCCTGGCCAAGCAGCTGTTCTCGATCACCGAAGGATTCTTCGGGCCGTTGTTCTTCGTCTGGCTCGGCGCATCATTGAATGTCCGGGACCTCGGGGCGGACCCCTCCTTGATACTGCTCGGCGTTGCGCTCGGCCTCGCTGCCGTTCTCGTCCACTGCCTGACACGGCTGGTCGGTGTGCCGCTGCCCCTCGGCGTATTGGCCGCCGCTCAACTCGGCGTGCCCGTGGCCGCCGCGGCGATCGGTACGCAATCGCATCTCCTGGGCCCAGGCGAGCCTTCGGCACTGATCCTCGGCGCGCTGGTCACCATCGCTTCCACCACATTCGCCGGCGCGATGGCGGCACGTCGGGGGTTCGCCGCGCCCTGAGAGGCGTCAGGGCGCCGCGCCCTGACAGGCGTCAGGGGCACACCCACACGCGTTACTTCTCCGCCAGGGCGGTGGGGTGTGGCTCCGTGTCGATTCCCGGTATCCCGCGACCACGGATGGACGCGCCCGCCGTCTCGGCCACGAAGTACAGCGCAACGAGGCCGATCGCGCACGCGGCCATCATGTAGAACGCCGGCATCAGCGTGTTGCCGGTCCATTCGATGAGCAGTTCGTTGACCGCGGGTGCGGTGCCACCGAACAACGACGTCGACACGTTGTACGCGATGGCGAAACCCGCGAACCGCACGTGCGTCGGGAACATGGCCGGGAACGTCGCCGAAATCGTGGACAACTGCAGGACGTACAGCAACCCGAGCACCGCGAACGCGAGGATCGCCCATCCGAAACCCTGACGCATCAGCAGGTACATCGGGACGGCGAGCACGATTAACCCCACGAGCGAGCCGTACCACAACGGTTTTCGGCCCACCCGGTCCGACAACCCGCCGGCGAACGGAATGACGGCCATCATCACGAGCTGCCCGACGATGAACAGGGACAGCGACGCGGTGGACGTCAGGCCGATCTGTGTCTCCAGATATGTCGGCATGTAACTGAGCAGGGTGTAATTGGTGACGTTCAACGCGATGACGAGGCCGCCGAGCAGCAGCAACGGCTTCCAGTACTCGGTCACCAGATCCTTGAACTCGTGGGTCGGCGTCGACTCCACCTCGCCCTCCGCGTCCAGTTCCCGGAACACGGGTGTCTCCTCGAGCTTGGTCCGCAGGTAGAGGCCGATCAGACCCATCGGTCCGGCGATCAGGAACGGGATACGCCAGCCCCAGGTGGACATGAACGGATCGCTGGAGAACAACTCCACCGCCAGGACTACGATCGCACCCAGCGCATACCCGCCGAGCGTGCCGAACTCGAGAAAACTTCCGCAGAAACCGCGCTTGCGGTCCGGCGAGTACTCGGCCATGAACGTTGCCGCGCCGCCGTATTCGCCGCCCGTCGAGAAGCCCTGGATCATGCGCAGCAGCACCAGCAGCAGGGGCGCCCAGAAACCGATGACGTCGTATCCCGGCACGAGGCCCACGCAGAACGTCGCACCCGCCATCAGGATGATCGTCAGTGCCAGAACCTGGCGGCGTCCGAGCCGGTCACCCAGCGGACCCCACACGAGGCCGCCGAGCGGTCGCACGACGAACGACACCGCGAACACGAGCAGGGCGTACAAGGTGGCCGAACCGGTGTCGCCGGGAAAGAACGTGGCCGAGATGTACGACACGGTGAACGCGTAGACGCCGTAGTCGAACCATTCGGTGGCGTTACCCATCGCCGACGCCGCGATCGCGCGACGGAGAACACCTGGTGGGAGGGTTTCCTGCTCGGCTGACGAACTCGCAGATGCCATGGTGATCCCGTCTCCTCGGGGCCGGTTTCGCGTTCACTCATTGTGGCCCGAGTGGCACGTGTTGTCGCGCGTTTGCCTGTTACAGACACGCCACGGAGGCGCGCCCGAGCCGTCCCCGTGACAGTGTGCGACCACCGTCGCGCGGGTATCCGCAACCCATGACCAGCCGAATCATCGCCATCGCCGTCGACTGCCGTGACGCGGAATCACTGTCACGATTCTGGTGCGACGCCCTGGGCTATCCGTCGACCCGCCGCTGGAAGGACTCGTACGGGCTCGAGTACGTCGAATCGAACGCACCGGGGTCCCCGTCACTGGTGTTCCAGCCCGTCGACGACCCGAAGTCCGGGAAGAACCGCCTGCACCTCGACATCGCGCCGTCGTCCGGTACCCGCGACGAGGAGGTCCGGCGGCTCCTCTCGCTCGGCGCATGCCGGCTGAGCGACGACCCGAATGTTCCCTGGGTGGTCCTCGCAGACCCCGAGGGCAACGAATTCTGCGTGTTACCGGAACGTGGGGCCGACGACGGGACGACCACGTAGCCCTCGCCACCAGGCGGCGGGCCCGCCGTGGGCGACCCAGTGCCGTGCGTGGTCCACGTAATCCGTCGCCACCCGGACCCACTCACTCCAGGCACTCGGCGTGGGAAGGGTTTCGACCGAACGGGTCAGGAGACGATCGATCGCGTCCGAGACGAGCTCTGCGCGCTCCAACTGCACCATGTGCCCCGCACCGGGGACCTTCACCAGTTCCGCGTCGGGCAGATGCCCGGCGATCGCCTTCGAATACCGGAAGGGGGTCAGGAGGTCGCGGTCGCCGCACACCACCAGCGTCTCGATGGGTGCGAGCAACGGCACCGCCGCCGTCTCGTCGTGATTCTTGAACGACGGCAGGAAGTCGACGAGCGTCTTGAGGGACGTGTCGTTGATCATCTGCTCGGAGTGCCACACGATCGCCGGGCTGATGCTGCGGTCACCGAACGACGCCGACCTCAGGATCGGCGCCAGCACCCTCTTGCTCGCGCCGCGACCGCTCTGGACGACCCGGGGCAGGTGGCGGGCCGCGGTGCTGAATCCGGCAACCACCGGCGTGTTGAGGGTCCGCGCGAGCCCCACGTCACCCAGCTTCTCCGCCGCGGTGGCGATCAGGCCCACCCCGACGATGCGGGACCCGATCAGATCGGGATGCTGTCCGACGTACGACAGGACCGCCATACCGCCCATCGAATGGCCGACCAGCACGATCGGCCCCTCGGGCACGAGCGCACGGATCACGGCGTCGACGTCCTGCGCGAGATGCGGAATGGTGCAGGTGGCGCGCCGCGGCACCCCGGAGTCGCCGTGCCCCCGCAGGTCGAAGAACACCATGCGAATCGTCGAGCCCCACGCCTCCTCGAGCTGAACCCGCTGGAAGTGCCACCCGGTCATCCTGTTGCAGAAGCCGTGGACGAACACCACCGTCAAGGGCGCGAACGCCGGACCCACCTCGCGCACCGCGAGCGGCACACCGTCGTCGGCGGCCACGACACTGCCGCGGTCGCGGCCGAGCAGGTCGAAGGTCTCGCCTGCGAACTCGTCGAACATAGTCTCCCAGCCGTTGCCGAAGTCACGGTTGATCGCGCGGACGCCTGTCGTGTGGAGGATAGCGCGGTCCGCGAATCGTCCGCGCGCACCTTCGCCGCTACCGATCCTCGTCGTACCGCCGGCGTGCACCGAGACGTCCCACCGCGTTGACGGCGAACGCCATCAACGCCATCGCCAGCAACAACACGACCGCCGTGACGGCGAGCTGAAGGTACCCCTGCTGCCGGGGGTCCAGGAACGGGTACGGATACCAGTCGACGATCGGACCCCGTATCAGGGAATAGGCGCCGTACACGGCCGGGAACACCAGCCAGCTCAGGCTCTGCGCCTCGGAGATCCGCACCCGGGACGGGGCCACCACCCAGTCCAGCAGCAGGACGAGCGGCAGCAGACGGTGCAGGGCCGTGTTGATCCAGGCGTCCTGCAGCATGACGTCGATGTTCGCCAGCAGCACCGCGTACACGATTCCGGTGATGACCATGTACAGCGTGGTCGCACCCCGGAACAGCTGCCAGCCCCGTGACTGCGGATCCCGGATCGCGCCGACGAACAGGACGACGACGGCGAGGATGTTGCTCTCGATGGTGAAGTAGCTGAGGAAATCGGCCAGTGAGAAGTCGCCGCTGCCGGCGCTGCGGAGGGGAATCCACAGCAACGCGATCAGCCCGTAGGCGGCGAAGACCGCCCGCAGAACCCGAACGATCCTCTGACCTCGCAGGTCCGTGACGACGGCAGCGTCCATCCGCCGATATTCGCACACGGGCGGGCGCGGCACAGGGCGATCCACCGGTTGGCTAGGCTGGGGTCCAGCATGTCCACCACAGCACCCAGCCGGCGGGAACTGAAGAACAGCCTCGGCGAACTCACACTGCGCGACGAACACCGGCTCCGCCGGCGACTCGACCGTGCGCGCACACCCGACGCACTCGCATCCCTGTCCGACGAGATCGCCGCCGCCCGCGGACGCATCACACGAAGACTCGACAGCGTCCCCGCCATCGACTACCCCGACACGCTGCCGGTCAGCCAGCGCCGCGACGACATCGCGAAGGCGATCTCCGAGAACCAGGTCGTCATCGTCGCCGGCGAGACGGGATCCGGCAAGACGACGCAGATCCCGAAGATCTGCCTCGAACTCGGCCGCGGCGTCCGCGGCCTCATCGGACACACCCAGCCCCGCCGTCTCGCGGCGCGGACCGTCGCCGAACGGATCGCCGAGGAACTTCGCAGCGAACTCGGTGAGACCGTCGGCTACACCGTGCGATTCACCGACCAGGTGTCGGACGGCACGCTGGTGAAACTGATGACCGACGGAATCCTGCTCGCCGAGATCCAACGCGATCGGATGCTGCGCCGGTACGACACGCTGATCATCGACGAGGCCCACGAACGCAGCCTCAACATCGACTTCATCCTCGGGTACCTGCGACAGCTACTCCCCCGCCGGCCCGATCTGAAAGTGATCATCACGTCGGCCACGATCGATCCGGAACGCTTCGCGCAGCACTTCGCCACCGACGGCCTGCCCGCGCCGATCGTCGAAGTGTCCGGGCGCACATTCCCCGTCGAGATGCGGTACCGCCCACTCACGGTGGAAGTGGGCGACCAGACGTTCGACCGCGACCCCGTCGACGCGGTGTGCGAGGCGGTCGAGGAGCTCTCCGGCGAGGGCGACGGCGACATCCTGGTCTTCCTCTCCGGCGAACGGGAGATCCGCGACACCGCCGACGCGCTCCGAGACCGCAGACTGCGCGGCACCGAGATCGTGCCCCTCTACGCCCGGCTGTCGGCGGCGGAACAGCACAAGGTGTTCACGCCCCACACCGGGCGGAGGGTGGTGCTGTCGACGAACGTCGCGGAAACGTCGCTCACCGTGCCCGGCATCCGGTACGTCGTGGACCCGGGAACCGCCCGCATCTCCCGCTACTCGGTGCGCACCAAGGTGCAGCGCCTGCCCATCGAACCGATCTCACAGGCATCCGCCCGCCAGCGTTCCGGGCGTTGCGGCCGTGTGGCCGAAGGCATCTGCATCCGCCTCTACTCGGAAGAGGACTTCGAGGCGCGGCCCGCCTTCACCGAACCGGAGATCCTGCGCACCAACCTCGCGTCCGTCATCCTGCAGATGACGGCGCTCGGCCTCGGCGACATCGCCGCGTTCCCGTTCGTCCAGCCGCCCGACCCCCGGGCGGTCCGCGACGGCATCGGCCTGCTCGAGGAACTCGGGGCCATCGAACGGAAAGCCCAGAACGAGCAGCCCGTCCTCACCGCGGTCGGACGCGAACTCGCGCAGATCCCCGTCGATCCGCGCATGGCCCGGATGCTCGTCGAGGCGCACCGCAACGGCTGCCTGTCCGAGGTGCTGGTCATCGTCTCCGCCCTCTCGATCCAGGACGTGCGGGAACGTCCCGCCGAATTCCAGCAGGCAGCGGACGAGAAGCACGCCCGGTTCACTGTGGAGAACTCCGACTTCCTCGCCTTCCTCGAACTGTGGAAGTACCTGCGCGAGCAGCGGAACGAGTTGTCGTCCAACCAGTTCCGGAAGATGTGCCGAAACGAATTCCTGCACTGGCTGCGCATCCGCGAATGGCAGGACCTGCACGGTCAGCTCCGTCAGATCACCCGTGGGCTGGGCTGGGACACCACCGACACCCCGGCCGGTGAGGCGGCGATCCACCAGTCCCTGCTCGCGGGGCTGCTGTCGCACATCGGGCTCCGCGAGGGTGACAAACGAGACTTCCTCGGGGCCCGCGGAAGCCGATTCGCGGTCTTCCCCGGCTCGAGCCTGTTCAAGAAGCCCCCGCGATGGGTCATGGCCGCCGAGCTGGTCGAGACGTCCCGGCTGTGGGCGCGGATGTCGGCCGGAATCGAACCCGAGTGGGCCGAGAAGCTGGCGCCGCACCTCGTGAAACGCACCTACTCCGAACCGCACTGGTCGTCGAAGCGTGGCGCCGCCATGGCCTACGAACGCGTCACGTTGTACGGCATCCCGCTCGTCGCCCGGCGTGCCGTCACCTACAGCACCATCGACCCCGAAACGTCCCGGGACCTGTTCATCCGCCACGCCCTGGTGCAGGGTGAATGGCAGACACAGCACAAGTTCTTCCACGCCAACCGCGCACTCCTCGAAGACGTCGAAGAACTCGAACATCGCGCCCGCAGGCGCGACATCCTCGTGGACGACGACACCCTCTACGACTTCTACGACCAGCGCGTCGGCCCGGAAGCTGTCTCGGCCCGGCATTTCGACTCCTGGTGGAAGGTCGCCCGCCGCAAGAATCCCGACCTGCTCACGTTCACCCAGGCGACGGTCGTCAACGCCGAATCGGCCGCAGTACTCGGCGGCGAATACCCCGACGCCTGGCGCCAGGGCGACATGCAGTTCCCCCTCACCTACCAGTTCGAGCCCGGCACCGAGGACGACGGCGTCACCGCCCGCATCCCGATCGCGCTACTGGCGGGCCTGCGCCCGGTCGGCTTCGACTGGCTGGTCCCCGGCATGCGCGTCGAACTGGTCACCGCCCTGATCAAGACGCTCCCGAAGACCCTTCGCCGACAGGTGGTTCCGGCACCGGATTTCGCGGCCGCCGCGCTGGCCGCCGTGAAGCCCCGCTCCGAACCTCTCACCACGGCGATGGCACGCGAACTGTCGAGGCTCGGCGCCTGTCGCATCGATCCCAAGGACTTCGACCTCACCGCGCTCCCCGAACATCTGCGCATGACGTTCGCTGCCGTGGACGAGAAGGGTGCCGTCCTCGGCCGGAACAAGGACCTCGTGTCGCTGCGCAAGTCGCTCGCTCCCCGCGTCCAGGTGGAAGTGGCGAAGGCGGCCTCGAACTCGGAGCGGCCGCCCGCACTCACGTGGACACCCGCCACCCTCGGTTCGCTCGAGGCCACCGTGACCCGCGAACTCGGCGGCCAGAAGGTAACCGGCTACCCCGCCCTGGTCCCGGAGGGCGACGGTGTCGCCGTCCGCGTGCTCAGCACCGCCGCGGCACAACGAACCGCGATGCGCGCCGGAACGCGCCGGCTGCTCCTCGCTGCCGTTCCCACCCAGGCGAAGACGGTCACGTCCGGCCTGAGCAACGCACAGCGACTGGCGCTCGGGCAGAACCCCGACGGCAGCCTCGACGCCCTGATCGACGACTGCCGCAACGCCGCCGCGAACCAATTGATCGCCGCACACGGCGCGCCGGTGCGCACACCGCAGGAATTCGACGCCCTCATGGCGACGGCGCGCGCGGAGATGGCCCGGAACGTGGCGGTGCTCCTACGACTGGTGTCGCCCGTGCTCGAAGCGGACCACCGGCTCGCCGTCGTGCTGGAACGCGCCACCGGTGAAGCCGCCGACGACGTGCGGGAACAACGGCAGTCGCTGCTGTTTCCCGGATTCGTCGCCGACATCGGTACCACTCGCCTCCGCGAACTCCCCCGCTACCTCGCCGCCGCGGCGGCACGTCTCGAAGCCCTTCCGGGGAGCGCACCGCGCGACCAGAAGGGGATGGACGTTCTCGACCGGGTGTACGCCGGATACGAACGCATGCTCGCGGGCCTGCCGGAAGAACGACAGCACTCACCCGAGGTCGACGCGATTCACTGGATGATCGAGGAGTTGCGCGTCAGCCTGTTCGCTCAAACACTCGGGACACCGATCCCGGTCTCGGAGAAACGCGTGCTCAGTGCCATGGAGAAGGTGCGCTGACGCGCAAGGCCATGGAGAAGGTGCGCTGACGCGCAAGGCCATGGAGAAGGTGCGCTGACGCGCAAGGCCATGGAGAAGGTGCGCTGACGCGCAGGCTCAGACGTCGTCTCGGGATTCGCGGTGTTCGCGTAGCTCTTTGATCTCGCGGGCGAAGTCCTCGGCGGAGCTGAAAGACCGGTACACCGACGCGAAGCGCAGGTACGCCACCTCGTCGAGATCACGAAGCGGACCGAGAATGGCGAGGCCGACCTCGTTGCTCGGGATCTCCGCCGAGCCCGACGCCCGGACCGCGTCCTCGACCTGCTGGGCAAGAAGATTGAGTGCGTCGTTGTCTACCTGCCGGCCCTGGCAGGCGCGGCGCACACCCCGCACCACCTTCTCCCGGCTGAACGGTTCGGTGACACCACTGCGCTTGACCACCGACAACACGGCGGTCTCGACGGTGGTGAATCGGCGACCACACTCGGGGCACGAACGGCGGCGACGGATGGCCTGTCCTTCGTCGGCTTCTCGCGAATCGACCACACGTGAATCGGGGTGCCGGCAGAACGGGCAGTGCATGGCGATTCCTTCGTTGTAGCCGTCGTGGCCGCAACTGTTCGCCTCCCCCGATGGCGAACCGTCGAAAACGGATTCACGCAGCGGATGCACGATCTCGACGCGACCACACGAAGTGGTGGGACTGACAGCATCCGAGACTACTCGGCCGCCCGATGGGACAGACATGCAGAGCCACCCCTGTCACCGGGTAGAGGACGACGGGACGATCAGACTCTGGCCCGGGTGGAGCGCCGAATTGGACATAGCGTTCAGCTCCATGATCCGCTCGACCACCTGCGCCACCGGCAATTCCGGGGAGATCCGTGCCGCGAGCGCTGCCAGACTCTCCCCCTGCTGCACCTGCACGACCTCCGTGGCCGCCGAGTCGCTCACACCATCGGTGGTGGCCAGCTGAGCCACCCCGACGAGCCCGCACAACACACCCGCCGTGATCACGACACTCGCGAGCACCATCCGCCAGCCGACGTCGTTCGCCCCGCGCGCGTGATCGGCACGGGAGACACCGGTGTGGGTGGGCCGGTACGCGACGGCACCGGACGAGGGACGCCGAAGCTCGCCGTCGGTGCGCCGGCGGCGCGGCTCGGTCCGGTACGACCGTGCGGCCCCGGAACGGACGACACCCCGTTCGAGGGCCTGCCGGTTCAGCACTGCCTGCCGATGGAGAACTGCGTTGCTCATCGGTACCTCCGCTGCTCGTATCCGTTGTCGTATCCGTTGTCGTATCCGCTACCGACCCTGTCGGTGTCCGATCGCTCCGGGTGTTCGATCACGCGTTCGAAAGAACACATGTTCGATTTCTACCACGACCCTCCGACAATGTCTCTACTTCTCGCGACACGTGTCGAACAGATGTTTGAAACTCCGAGGAAAGCGGGATAGATTCGTGTCACGCGGCACAGCAGTCACATGCGACCCATACCGAGAAGATCCACATACAGACGGAGGCACCTCGCCATGAAGGACGACAGCTCGACCGACGGTTCGACTCCACGTGTGAGCGGTGGCTCCGCCGCCGGGTTGACCGACCGGCAGCGCCGTGTCCTCGAGGTGATTCGCACGTCCGTGAACGAGCGCGGATATCCGCCGAGCATCCGCGAGATCGGCGACGCCGTGGGGCTCACCTCCACGTCGTCCGTCGCTCATCAGCTGCGCACGCTGGAGCGGAAGGGCTTCCTCCGCCGGGATCCCAATCGTCCGCGCGCCGTGGACGTGCGCGGCCTCGACGAGGTGGCGGCGGGAGCCGCGGCGAACGCCAGCGCCGCCGTCGGGTTGGCCGCGGTCAAGTCCGGCGCCGACGGCGCACCCCTGCCGGAACCCACGTTCGTCCCGGTCCTCGGCCGGATCGCGGCCGGTGGCCCGATCCTCGCCGAGGAAGCAGTGGAGGACGTCTTCCCGCTTCCCCGCGAACTGGTGGGCCAGGGCTCGCTGTTCCTGCTCAAGGTCGTCGGCGAATCGATGATCGATGCCGCGATCTGCGACGGCGACTGGGTGGTGGTCCGTCAGCAGAACGTGGCGGAGAACGGAGACATCGTGGCAGCGATGATCGACGGCGAAGCCACCGTCAAGACGTTCAAGCGCACCGAGAACGAGGTGTGGCTGATGCCGCACAATCCGCTGTTCGATCCGATCCCCGGCAACGACGCGGTCGTTCTGGGCAAGGTCGTCACGGTCATGCGCAAGATCTAGTCCCGGCACAAGGAGGGCCCCACGGCGATTGCCGTGGGGCCCTCCTCGCATCCACCCCGGATACGCAGGCCGTGCCTCGTCAGAGATTGAGGCCGCGACCGATGATTTCCTTCATGATCTCGGTGGTACCGCCGTAGATGGTCTGGACACGAGAATCCATGTACGCCTTGGCGATCGGGTACTCCTTCATATATCCGTAGCCGCCGTGCAGCTGCAGGCACCGGTCGATCAGCCGGACCTGCGCCTCGGTGGTCCACCACTTGGCCATCGCCGCTTCCTGCACCGACAGCTTCTCGTCGTTGAGCAGTTCGATGAACTTGTCGACGAGGACTCGGACGGCCGTTGCCTCGGTGGCGAGTTCGGCGAGGACGAAGCGGGTGTTCTGGAAGCTGCCGATCGACTTGCCGAAAGCCTTCCGGTCGCGGCAGTACTGGATCGTCATGTCCAGTGCCGATTCCATTGCGGCGGCGGCCACCACGGCAATCGACAGCCGCTCCTGGGGAAGGTTCTTCATCAGGTAGAGGAAGCCCATCCCCTCCTCGCCGAGGAGGTTGGCGGCGGGAACGCGGACATCGGTGAAGCTGAGTTCCGCGGTATCCTGCGCCTTCATACCGATCTTGTCGAGGTTGCGGCCACGTTCGAAGCCCGGCATGTCCCGTTCGACGACCAGGAGGCTGAATCCCTGCGCCCCCTTATCGGGATCGGTACACGCGACGACGATCACGAGGTCGGCGTTGATGCCGTTCGTGATGAAGGTCTTCGAACCGTTGAGAACCCAGTCGTCGCCGTCGCGCACGGCACGGGTCTTGATGCCCTGCAGGTCGCTGCCCGTGCCCGGCTCGGTCATCGCGATGGCTGTGATCAGTTCACCCGACGCGAAGCCGGGCAGCCAGCGCTGCTTCTGCTCCTCGTTGCTCAGTTCGAGCAGGTAGGGCGCGACGACGTCGTTGTGCAGGGTGAAGCCGATGCCGCTGTACCCGCCCCGGGTGGTCTCCTCGGTGACGATCGCGTTGTACCGGAAGTCGCGCACGCCGCCGCCACCGAATTCCTCCGGCACGGCCATGCCGAGGAAGCCCTGCTTGCCGGCCTCGACCCACAGGCTGCGGTCGACGATGTTCCGCTCTTCCCACTTGGCGTGGTTCGGCTCGGCGTGCTGTGCGAGAAACTTGCGGTACGACTCCCGGAACAGTTCGTGCTCCGGTTCGAACAGGGTGCGCTCCACGCCGACTCCTCGTATCAACTATCTGGGTACGTCTCGTTCGACGGTAGAGGCGAGGAACTACGTGGTGAATGACCCAGGTGATCGGGATTCGTGACCCATCCGGTCACGGTCTCAGGGCTTGCGGAACCGCGCGAGCGAGCGCATCACCGGGTAGGCGACGAGGATGCCCACCGAACCCCACGCGATGCCACCGAGTTCCACGGATCCGATCGTCAGCGTCAGGTCGCCGATGCCGGCGACGAGCGCCGCGGCGACCACGGTGAGGTTCACGGGGTCGGTGAAATCCACCTCGGCGTCCATCCAGATGCGCACACCGAGGACACCGATCAGTCCGTACAGCACGAGGGTGGCGCCGCCGATGACACCGTTCGGCACAGTGAACACGAGGGCACCGAACTTAGGTGAGAACGCGAGGACCACGGCGGTGGCGGCCGCGACCCAGTAGGCGGCGGTGGAATAGACCCGCGTCGCGGCCATGACTCCGATGTTCTCGGCGTACGTGGTGGTCCCGGAGCCGCCGCCGAATCCGGCGAGGGTGGTGGCCAGTCCGTCCGCGACGAGGGCGTCGCCGGCGACGTCGTCGAGCGACCGACCCGTCATGGCCGACACCGCCTTGACGTGGCCGACGTTCTCGGCGATCAGGACGATGACCACCGGCAGGGTCAGCGCGATCACGGACCATTCGAACGTCGGCCCCCGTAATTCGGGCACACCGAACCAGGCCGCCTCCCGCAGCGCTGTGACCCGCTCCTCGGCGAGCCCGCCGATCACGGCGGCGAACACCCAGCCGACGACGACACCGACGAGGATTCCGAGACGGCCCAGCAGTCCCGGACCGAGCACTGTCACGAGCAGGATCGCCAGCAGGGTCACCCCTGCGATCAGCGGTTGCGATTCGAACGAATCCACCGCGGTGGGTGCGAGATTGAGCCCGATCAGGGCGACCACGGCGCCGGTGACGACGGGTGGCATGACGGCGTCGATGACCCGCGATCCGGCCAGCTTCACCGCGATGCCCACCACGAGCAGCAACAGACCCGCGGCGGCGACGCCGCCGAGTTGCGCGGCGGGACCCGAACTCTGCGACGCCGTCAGCGGCGCGATGAACGCGAACGACGACCCGAGATAGCTGGGGATGCGGCCGCGGGTGATGAGCAGGAACAGGGCCGTACCGATACCCGAGAACAGCAGTGTCGTGGTGACCGGAAACCCGGTGATGGTCGGCACCAGGAGGGTGGCGCCGAACATCGCGATGACGTGCTGCATCCCGATTCCGACCGTGCGCGGCCAGGTGAGGCGCTCGCCGGGAGCGACCACCTCACCCTCACCGATCCGCCTGCCGTCGCCGTGCATCGTCCACCCGAACGCCCGCGTGGGGGTGGACGGGCCGGCAGAGCCGCCGGCCGGACCGTCGGGGGCGTCGGTTTCTCTTTTCGTCACAGTTCGCCAATAGTAGGCACGATCTAGGAGTTTCGCGTCTTCGGGACCGGATCCCGCGGCAAACCGGGACTACGCGCCCAGCACCCGTACCGCCGCGGCCCGCGCCTCCGCCGGATCACTCGTGGCGAGCACGTCCTCGGCGGCACGACGGCAGTCGTCCAGCGAGACCGATCCCACCTTCGCCCCGACACCGGACACGGCGGCACCGGCGCAGGACAGCGACGTGACCCCGAGTCCGATCAGCACGCAGGCGAGTAGCGGGTCGGCGGCCGCCTCGCCGCAGACGCCGACCGGTTTGCCCGCCGCGATGCCCGCCTCGGCCGTGCGGGCGACGAGCGCGAGGACCGCCGGTTGCCAGGGATCGGTGAGCGATGCCAGGTCGGAGGACATCCGGTCGGCGGCCATCGTGTACTGCGCGAGGTCGTTTGTGCCGATGGACAGGAAGTCGACGTGGCGCAGGAGGCGGTCGGCCAGAAGCGCGGCGGCCGGTACCTCGACCATCACGCCGGGCACGAGTCCGCGGGCGCGGACCTCCGTCGCGAAGGATTCGGCCTCGGCGGGAGTCGAGATCATCGGCGCCATCACCCACGGCTGCGACTGTGTCTGCTTCGCCGCGGCGGCGACGGCGTCGAGTTGCCTGCTGAGGATTCCCGGGTTCTGTTCGGCGATCCGGATTCCGCGGACCCCGAGCGCCGGGTTCGCCTCTTCTGCGTGGTTGGCGAAGCGCAGCGGCTTGTCCGATCCCGCGTCGAGGGTCCGGATCACCACCTTCCGGCCGGCGAACGCGTCGAGCACCTCTCCGTAGATCTCGGCCTGCTCGTCGACACCGGGCTCGGAATCGCGGTCCAGGAAGCACAACTCGGTGCGGAACAGTCCGACGCCCTCGGCGGCGGTCGTGGCCGCCGAGCGCGCACCGGCCCCGTCCTGGACGTTGGCCAGAATCGACACGGAATGCCCGTCGCTCGTGCGGCCGGGCCCCTCCCACGACTGGATGCGGATCCGTTCGGCGCGGCCGTGTTCCACGGCGGCACGGGCCTCCACGGGGTCCGGTTCAACCACGAGTTCGCCCGCCGACCCGTCGAGGAGGACGGGGGTGCCCGCGACGACGGATTCGAGGTCACGCACCGCGACCACACACGGTATGCCCAGCTGCCGCGAGATGATCGCGGTGTGGCTCGTCGGGCCGCCGAGGACGGTCACGAGTCCGACGATCAATTCGGGATCGAGACCGGCGGTGTCGGCGGGCGCGAGGTCCTGGGCACACAGGATCGACGGTGTCGTGGGCACGGGGATGCCGGGTTCGGGCAGGCCGAGGAGTTCGGACACGACGCGGTCCCGGATGTCGCGCAGGTCGGTCACCCGTTCGGCCATCAGCCCGCCCATCTTGGTGAACAGGGTGGCGAACTGCTCGGTGGCTTCGGCCGCCGCTTCCTCGGCCGGGGCTCCACCGGCGATCAGCTTCTGCGCGGCACCGAGCCAGCCGCGGTCGGCAGCCATCGCCGCGTTCGCCTGCAGCACCTCTGCCGCGGCCCCGGAGACGCTCGCCGCGCGGTCGCGGAGTCGCTCTGACACGACGGCGGCAGCTTCCTCGAAGCGGACCTTCTCCGCGTCGCGCGACGCCTCGTCGATCCGGGCCGATCCGGGTGCGACCTCCGGCCGCGGAGCCGGCCAGATCACCGGCGCGTAGGCAATGCCGGGTACCACTGGCGTACCTCGCACGATTTCACGGTCTTCGGTCATCGGGTCCTCCTGGCCGGCTCGTTCTGTCTTCACACAGTCGGAAATGCGAATCGACTATGTGACGGAGATTACTCTCAACTCTTGACATGTCAACACACTCGGGCGTAAAACAACATGACACAACATTTCGTGTGATGCAGACCATAACGGATCACATCACCGAACACTTCACCGACGAGAACAGGAACGGGGTCACGGTGTATCCGGAAGAACGCCAGCAAGCGGTCACCACGCTGATCTCGCAGCGGGGACGCATGTCGGTCGCGGACCTCTCCGACACATTCGGCGTCACCACCGAGACCGTGCGCCGTGACCTCGCTCTTCTCGAGCGTCTCGGCCACGTCCGCCGCGTGCACGGCGGCGCGGTGCCTGCGGGGTCCCTCACGGTCACCGAGCCCGGCATGACGGAGCGCGATCACACCCGCGCCGAGCAGAAGGACCGGATCGCCAAGCGCGCCGCCGCCTACCTGCCTCCGTCCGGTGGCAGCGTGCTGTTCGACGCGGGAACCACGACGGGGCGCATCATCCCGGAACTCCCGTCCGATCTGGACCTCACCGTGATCACCAACTCCGTGCCGATCGCAGCCCGGCTCGCGGGACTCAATTCGGTGACGCTCCACATGCTGGGCGGCCGGGTGCGCGGCATCACGCAGGCCGCCGTCGGCGAGGAGGCGCTGCGCATCCTCGACGTCCTCCGCGTCGACGTCGCGTTCATCGGCACCAACGCGCTCAGCGTCGGCCACGGCCTGTCCACACCGGACACCGAGGAGGCCGCGGTCAAGCGCGCGATGGTCCGGTGCGCCAACCACGTCGTCGTGGTCGCCGACTCGTCGAAGGTCGGGAGGGAACACCTCGTGAGCTTCGCCCCCATCCACAGCGTCGACATCCTCGTCACCGACGCCGACATCAGTACCGCAGACCGAGCCCACTTCCACGACCAGGGAATCGAGGTGGTGATCGCATGATCGTCACGCTGACCGCCAATCCGAGCATCGACCGCACCGTCAACCTGGTGGGGCGCCTCGAACGAGGAACCGTTCTGCGCGCGGCCGCCACCCACAGCGACCCAGGAGGCAAGGGCGTCAACGTCGCCCGCGCGCTCACGTCGGCCGGTGTCGCCGCTGTCGCAATACTCCCGGGCAACGAGGGTGATCCCCTGCTCACCGCCCTGTCCGAGCACGGGATCGAGCACGTGACCGTGGCGACGTCCGGTCCGGCGCGCACCAACATCACCATCACCGAACCCGACGGCACCACCACCAAGGTCAACGAACCCGGCGTCGTCATGTCGGCCGAGTCCCTCGCCGATCTGCAGTCGAAGATCATCGAACGCGGGTCCCGGGCCGAGTGGGTCGTGCTGTCCGGTTCCCTTCCCCCGGGCATTCCCACCGACTGGTACGCCACGCTCGTCGAGGCACTCCGCTCGGCACCATGCCGAGTCGCCGTCGACACGTCGGACGCCCCGCTGCTCGCGCTCGCGGAACGGTTCCCCGCGGCCGCCCCCGACCTCGTGAAACCGAACAGCGAGGAACTCGCTCAGCTCACCGGCGCCGACGGGCAGTTGCTCGAGGAGTCCGCGCTGCGCGGGGACCCGACGGCCACCGCCCATGCCGGCAGGCAACTCGTGGACCGCGGGGTCGAAGCCGTCCTCGCCACGCTCGGTGCCGCGGGTGCGGTTCTCGTGACGGAGGCCGGCGCCTGGTGGGCCACGCCACCACCGATCGTTGCCCGCAGCACCGTCGGCGCCGGCGACTCGTCGCTGGCTGGCTACCTGGCAGCGCAGATGTCCGGCGCGACCCCCGCGGACTGCCTCCGATCCGCCGTCGCCTACGGCAGCGCGGCGGCAGCCCTTCCCGGCACCACCCTGCCGACCCCCGAACACGTCGACATCGACGCCGTCACTGTCACCGCCCTCATCTCCCCCGCCCCCGATCCGGCCTGAACCAGAAGGAAACACCATGTCTCACTCGACACCCGACCGCGATTCGGGGCCGCAGATCATCAGCGAAGATCTGATCTCCCTGGACACCGACCTCGGAGCCTCCAAGGAGGACGTGATCTCCGCGCTCTCCCGGCGTCTGGCCGACGCCGGTCGCGCCACCGAAGCGGACGCTCTCCGCGACGCCGCACTGGCGCGTGAATCACAATCGGCGACGGGACTTCCCGGTGGGATCGCGATCCCCCACTGCCGTTCCGAAGCCGTTGTGGCGGCGTCCCTCGGATTCGCCCGGCTCGCCCCGAAGGTCGACTTCGGTGCCCCCGACGGACCTGCAGATCTCGTGTTCCTCATCGCCGCGCCCGAAGGTGCGGGCACGGAGCACATGAAGCTGCTCTCCTCGCTCGCGCGGGCGCTGGTTCGCCCCGCCTTCGTCGGAGCGCTCCGTGATGCGAAGTCCCCCGCCGAGATCGTCACCCTGGTGAACGACGTCCTGGCACCCGCACCCGCCGCCACACCGGCTGCCGCGGCCCCCGCAGCAGCCCCAGCACCCGCAGCACCCGCAGCACCCGCAGCGGCCGCCGCGGCCCCGGCTCCGACGCCCGAACCGGTCACCCCGGAGAAGGAACCCGAGCCCGAAGAGGGACCGAAGCACATCGTCGCGGTCACGGCCTGCCCGACCGGCATCGCCCACACGTACATGGCCGCCGACTCCCTCGTCGCCGCCGGCGAACGCGCAGGCGTGGTCGTCCACGTGGAGACTCAGGGTTCGAGCGGAAGCACACCGCTGGCACCGGGAGTGATCGCGGGCGCATCCGCCGTCATCTTCGCCACCGATGTCGGGGTGAAGGGCAAGGAACGCTTCGCAGGCAAGCCGGTGGTGGCGTCGGGCGTCAAGCGCGCCATCAACGAGCCCGACACCATGATCACCGAGGCACTGCGCGCGGGCATGAACCCGTCCGCGGCCACCGTGGACGCCGGTAGCGCCGGCAGCGCGGCGGACGAGCCGGCCGGATCGATCGGCTGGGGCACCCACCTGCGCCAGGTGCTGCTCACCGGTGTCAGTTACATGATCCCGTTCGTCGCCGCCGGCGGTCTGCTGATCGCCCTCGGCTTCCTGCTCGGCGGGTACGAGATCTCCGGTCCCGCGGAGGACATCGTCCTCAGCAACTCCCTCGGCCAACTCCCCGAGGGTGGCCTGGCGACGTACCTGGGCGCGGTGCTGTTCCAACTGGGTTCGCTGGCGTTCAGCTTCCTCGTACCCGCTCTGGCCGGTTACATCGCCTTCGCCATCGCCGACCGGCCCGGTCTGGCGCCGGGCTTCACCGCGGGCGCCGTGGCTGTCTTCGTCGGCGCCGGATTCATCGGAGGCCTCGTCGGTGGTCTGATCGCCGGCGTGGTCGCGCTGTGGATCAGCCGGATCCCGGTTCCCCAGTGGTTGCGCGGCCTGATGCCGGTGGTGATCATCCCGCTGTTCGCGACGCTGATCGTCGGCGCACTCATGTTCCTGGTCCTGGGCCGTCCGCTCGCCTCGATCACGTCGGGACTGACGAACTGGCTCAACGGTCTGTCCGGCAGCTCCGTCATCTTCCTCGGCATCATCCTCGGCCTGATGATGTGCTTCGACCTCGGTGGCCCGGTGAACAAGGCCGCCTACGCGTTCGCGGTGGCCGGCCTCAACGTCAACGATCCCGCCTCGCTGCGGATCATGGCGGCCGTGATGGCTGCGGGCATGGTCCCGCCGCTGGCGATGGCTCTCGCGTCGACCGTCCTGCGTCCCAGCCTGTTCAGCGAGGCGGAACGCGAAAACGGCAAGGCGGCCTGGCTTCTCGGCTCGGCGTTCATCTCCGAAGGTGCCATTCCGTTCGCCGCCGCCGACCCGCTGCGCGTCATTCCCTCGATGATGGCCGGCGGCGCCGTCACCGGCGCCCTGATCATGGCGTTCAACGTCACCCTCAGCGCACCGCACGGCGGAATCTTCGTCTTCTTCGCCATCGGCAACCTGCTGTGGTTCCTGGTGGCGCTGGCCGCCGGTGTCGTCGTCGCCGCACTGTGCGTCGTCGGCGCCAAGGAATTCATCAAGCCCGGCGCGTCCGACGCCGAACTCGACCCCGACGTTGCGACAGTCGCAGCGTAAGAGAAACAGATCGACCCGCTCGTCCCGCACCACCCCCCACCGACAGAGGAGAGAGTCCATGCCCAGCACCACAGTCGCCGTCGGTTCGTCCATCGGCCTGCACGCCCGTCCCGCCGCCGTCATCGCCGAAGCGGTTGCCGCCGCCGGTGTGCCCGTCACGCTGGCCGTGGCGGACGGCGAACCCGTGGACGCCGGTTCCGCACTGCTCATCATGACGCTCGGCGCCACCAAGGGCACCGACGTCACGGTCACCAGCGACGACGCCGACGCCGTCGAGAAGGTGGCCCAGCTGGTGGCGGCCGACCTCGACGCCTGACCGCTATCCGGCGGTCAGCTGGTGAGACCCAGCTGACGGCCGGTCCAGTCCATCTCCCGCTCGAGCGCCGCACCCCAGGTTGCGCCCTCGTGGCCACCGGGGAGCTCGTAGTACCGCACGTTCAGACCGGCCGCCCGCGCGGCAGCGAACATCCGCTGCTGCTGCGGGCGGTACTCGTCGTCCGCCGCCCCGGCGACGAACACCCCGGTCAGTTCCGGGAACTGCCGCGTCCTCAGCACGTCGACCGGATTGACCGCCGCGAACGCACGCTCGTCGCCGGCGAACGTCGCCGCAACCGTCCCCGCGTGATCGCCCAGCGAGGGCTCGTCCTGACCGAGGAAGTCGAGAAACGTCGGGTAGACCGCCGGATAGTTCACGGCCAGCTGGATCGAACAGGTTCCCCCGTACGAGAAGCCGCCGATCGCCCACTGCGCAGGGTCGCGCGACACCTGCAGGGACTTCTCGATCCACACGGGCACGTCGCGGGCCACATAGGTGGCAGCATTGCCCAGCGCCGAATCCAGGCACAGCGGATTCGCGTCCTGCGAACCCAGTGCGTCGACCACCACGACGACCGGCGCGAGGCCGTCATGCCGCGCGGCATACGCGTCCACCGTGGACCCCAGTCGTCCGCTGGCGAACCAGTCCTGGGGGCGCCCCGGCTGTCCCGCGATCATCACCATGACGGGGAGCACGGCGCGGGGCGACGTCAGGTACGCCGGCGGCAGATACAACACGGCCGGCCGGGCCGGGAATCCGGATTCGGTGCCGGGGATCTCCACTTCCGTCACCACACCGGAGCCGGGTGTGCGCACCGGGCGTGTCCACACCGAGTCCATCGGGATCCCGGATTGCACGGCGCTCTCGAACCCGGGGACGGCACCGAACGACACCGGCTCGACTACCGTCGGCGGGCGGTGCCCGGCCAGCGAACCGACGGTCGGGAAGACGCCGACCTCCGCATTGACCTGCCCGACCGCCGCGGCCGCGACCATGGCACCTGCCGTCCCGATCACCACTGCGCGCCGGACGCCGGGCTTCCGGAGCAGGAGAGCCGCTGCGAGTACGAGGGTGCCGACGGCGAGCCAGATCCACGCGTATCCCGCCGGCGGTATCTGATTGGGAAGCGGCCGGTACGTCGCCCACACGGCACCCCCGATCACCACGGTCACGGGCACCGCGACCGCCGCGGCGCGGAGGATCGGCGGCCGGGCGGAACGCGACGCCGCGAGCATCACGACGGTGCCCGCCACCACGGCGACGGTCGATGCGGTCTGGGCGCGACCGTGCTCGAGTGACAGGTGGGCGATACGCGACAACAACTCGTGGGCCTGCACCCCACCAGTATTCACACCGTGCCGGCCACCGAAAGAATCAGGCTCGCAACATTTCTCGCAAAACAGACCTATCGGACACGGCGGCGGACCAAGAAGCCGGCGCCGACCACGAGCACGACCGCGCAACCGGAGATGCCAATCCCCCACAACGTTCCCGACGAATGCGCCGACGCCTCGTCCGCGACTGTCTCCGTGCGGGCCTGCTGCTGCACCCTCGACACCGCCCCGGGCAGCGCTTGAATCGGCGGAACGGGACCCTCCCGCGCCTCGGAGGCGACCAGCAGGTCGCCGTTCTCGGTGAACGCGATCGACTCCCCCTGCGGCTGCTGCGGCACGTGTGCGCGCACCACCGGACCCGCAGCGAACGCGGCGGCCAGGTCGCCGTCCGGCGCCGAGAACAGGAACACGTCGGAGTAGCTGCGGACGGCGGCCACGGTTCCTTCGGCCGACACGGCGCCGCCGGTGAACATCGTCGAATGCAGGGCCGGGGCCGTGGTGCCGCTCCCGGTAGTGGCGTCGTCGGCGCCGTTCGTCTCGGCGACGTCCAGCGTCCCCACTTTCTCGAGCGGGGTCGGGCCGGGGCTCGCGAGGCCGCCCACACCGGCGCCCTCCGCAGGCCGGTACACGTTGCCCGCCCCGAACACTTCCTTCGTGACGATCAGCGGGGTGCCGTCGTTTTGGACGAGAACGGTCTCGGCGTCGTGCGGGCCGTCCGGATACGTCAGCCGATGCAGTTCCCCTGCGCCGGTGTCGCGGTCCATCGCGATCAGTGCCACCGTGTCGCGTCGGCGTCCGTTGTCCCCGGTGTCGGCGAGCCACAGCCGGCCGTCGGGGCCGGAGGCCATGTCCTCGACGTCGTACGGATCGACCGGCAGCGGAAGCCACCGCTGCACGGCGCAGTTCCCGTCCATCACCGCGACCGCGCGATCGGACCCGCTGTCACCGACCGCGTAGAGCAGTCTCCCCGCCGACACGAGCCCCGACAGCTCTTCCAGCGAGGCCTCGTCCGGGGTGCCGACCCCCGAATCGTCGGGAGTGCAGAGCGGACCGAATTCCGACGCGTCGACGGCGGTCTGATCGCGGAAGAACGGCTCTGCGGACCCGGCGCCCGCCGCCGCGAGCGGTGTGCACGCAGCGAGAACTGCGACCGCGACACGGGCCGACCACCGTGAGCGGTCAGGCACTGCCGCTGTACTGAACCAGTGCCGACGCCAGCGCTTCGGGCACCCGCGCATGGACGCGCGTGCCGTCCTCTTCGTGGGACGAGTCGAGGATCTGACCGTCCGAGTGGATCCGGGCCATCAGATCTCCCCTGTTGTACGGGAGGAGAACGCTGACCTCGATCTCCGGGCGGACCAGGACATCGCTGAGATGCGCGCGCAACTCGGCGATGCCTTCCCCGGTCCGGGCCGAGACGAACGCCGCACCGGGCAGCAGGCCACGCAACTGGGTCAGCGTGACCGGGTCGGCCGCGTCGATCTTGTTCACCACGATGAGTTCCGGCGGCGCTGCGGCGTCGTTCTCCCGGATCACCTCGGTGATCACCTCGTGGACGGCCCTGATCTGGTCCGTGGGCAGCGGATCGGAACCGTCTACGACGTGGAGCAGCAGATCCGCGTCCGTGACTTCCTCGAGCGTCGAGCGGAACGCCTCGATCAGCTGCGTCGGCAGGTGCCGGACGAAGCCGACGGTGTCGGTGAGGACGTACTCGCGGCCGTCGTCCAGCGCCGCCCGCCGGGTGGTGGGATCGAGGGTCGCGAACAGCGCGTTCTGCACCAGCACCCCGGATCCGGTCAGCGCGTTGAGCAGGCTCGACTTGCCGGCGTTCGTGTATCCGACGATCGCGATGGACGGGGTCTCGCTCCGCAGACGCCTGGTGCGTTTGGTGTCGCGGGCGGCCTTCATGCCCTTGATCTCACGCCGCAGCTTCGCCATCCGCTCACGGATTCGCCGGCGGTCCGTCTCGATCTTGGTCTCACCGGGACCACGCAGGCCCACGCCGCCGTTGCTGCCGGCGCGACCACCCGCCTGCCGGGACATCGATTCACCCCAGCCACGCAGTCGCGGCAGCATGTATTCCATCTGGGCCAGTGCAACCTGCGCCTTGCCCTCCCTGGACGTCGCGTGCTGAGCGAAGATGTCGAGGATGAGGGCCGTCCGGTCGATGACCTTGACCTTGACGACCTTCTCCAGCGCGGTCAGCTGCGCGGGAGTGAGTTCACCGTCGCAGATGACGGTGTCGGCGCCGGTCGAGAGGACGACCTCACGGAGTTCCTCGGCCTTGCCGGAACCGATGTAGGTGGCAGCGTCGGGTTTGTCCCGCCGCTGGACGAGGCCCTCGAGGACCTCGGACCCGGCGGTCTCGGCCAGAGCCGCGAGCTCGGCCATGCTGGATTCGGCTTGTGCCGCGGTTCCCTGCGTCCAGACACCGACGAGCACCACGCGTTCGAGGCGCAGCTGTCGGTATTCGACCTCGGTGACGTCTGTGAGCTCGGTGGAGAGCCCGGCAACTCGGCGCAGCGCGCTGCGGTCCTCGAGTTGCATCTCGCCGACCGACGGGCGCCCGTCGTCGTAGGCGAACTCAGTGGAGTCGGAGATCGGCGATTCTTCTGTGCGATGTGTTTTCGTCATACACCCTCATGATCCCACGGAATGTCGAGGGTGCGCACGTGCATTTCGCGCAGGGCGATCAGGCGAGGCCGTTCCACCAGCCGTCGTCGAGGGTTCCGGACGCCACCAGGACGGACGGTCCGCGCAACGTCGCCCGGCCGTCGGACACCGCAACGGTGACCTGACCACCGGGAATACGGACATTCACCTCACCGGAGTCGGCCCCGTCGAAGCGCAGAGCGGCGGTGGCCGCGGCCACCGTCCCGGTGCCGCACGACCGTGTTTCGCCGACCCCGCGCTCGTGTACCCGCATGTTCACGGCACCGGAATCGATGCGGGTGAGGATCTCCACGTTCACGCCGTGCGGGAAGAAGCCGGGATCGAACCCGGGTGCGGCCGTCAGGTCGAGGGCCGACAGGGACGCCGCCGTGAGGTGCGCATCGACACACGCCAGGTGCGGGTTGCCGACGTCGATGCCGATCCCGTTGAACACCTTGCCGTCGATGGTCGCGGCACTGGTTCCCAGATCCCGCACCACACCCATGTCGACGGTGACCTCGCCGAAGGCGCCGTCGGCCGAGTGCACGATCACCGGTTTGCCGCCGGCCCGGCTGCCGACCACGAACTCGTCGCGTGTCTCGAGCCCCGCCGCGCGGAGGTAGTGCGCGAAGACACGGACGCCGTTGCCGCACATCTCCGCGATCGAGCCGTCGGCGTTGCGGTAGTCCATGAACCAGTCGTCCTCGGACGTGCCGTCGGGGAGTTCGGCGAGCACACCGGCTGCGGCCAGCGCACCGGCCTTCGCGACGCGCAGGATTCCGTCGGCGCCGAGCCCACGCCTGCGGTCGCACAGCGCCGCTACCCGCGGGGCCGACAGGTCGATGCGGACATCGGGATCCGGGAGGACCACGAAGTCGTTCTCGGTGCCATGTCCCTTGCTGAAATCCATGCGCACCACTCTAACCAACGGTCGAGCAGGTGCTGTTCATCTGCGCGACCGCGGTGCGGTTCATTTACGCGACCGCGGTGCGGTTCATTTACGCGACCGCGGTGCGGTTCATTTACGCGACCGCGGTGCGGTTCATGTACGCGACCGCGGTGCGGTTCATTTACGCGACCGCGGTGCGGTTCATTTACGCTGCCGGGCGATTTCGTAGAGGGCGACGGCGCCGGCGGAGGGGGCGCCGAGTGAACTCGCGGCGCCTCCGATCGGGATGTTGACCACCGTGTCGCAGGCGTCGCGCCAGGCAGCGCTCATCCCGCGGGTCTCGTTGCCGATGACGAGCACGGTGCCGCCGCCGAAGTCGTGGGCGTCGATGATGACGGAGCCGGTCTCGTCGGTGCCGACGATGTGCAGGTCGGTTCCGGACGCCCGCCGGGCGTCGCGGAAGGCGAGGATCTCGTCGACGGACGACACCGTCACGACGGGCATCGCGAAGAGGGATCCGGTGGAGGCACGGACACTCCGGGGGTCGAACGGATCTGCGCCGTGGCCGACGACGACGACCGCGTCGGCGCCGAACGCGTTGGCGGAACGGACGAGGGTGCCCAGATTTCCGGGTGAGGCGGGCCGGTCGAACACGACGATCAGTGGGACGGCCTGCAGTCTCAGGTCCTTCAGTCGCGGGGTTCGTGTCTTCGCGACGGCGATGAGTTCCGGCGCGGTGGTGGTCTTCTCACCCAGTTCGGCCATCAGTTCGGCACTGACACCGATCTGTTCGACGGATCGGGTGTCGAGCAGTTCCCGTGCCCAGTCGGACAGTGGCGGGCCGTCGATGCGGTGCAGCAGCGATTCGATCGGCCAGTCGTGTTCCAGAGCGAGGTTGAGGGGACGGACGCCCTGGATCAGGAAGCGTCCCGCCTTCGTTCGCTTGGCGCGGTTGGTGAGGTACGACTGCCACTGCTGGAAGCGGGCGTTGCGGGTGGTCACCAGCAGGGACGGGGCCGGACGGTTGCGTCCGGACGGTGCGCGGCTCATCGTTCTCCCAGTGTTCGGGTCGCGAGGGTGCGGATCGTGGTGTCCGCGAGGTCGGGGTCGCTTCCGTCGACCCAGTGGATGCGGGTGTCGCGGCGGAACCACGACCGTTGCCTGCGCACGTAGCGCCGGGTGCCGATGAATGTGCGTTCCTGCGCCTCGTCGAGGTCGTATTCGCCGTCGAGCCAGGCGAGGACCTGTGCATAGCCGATGGCCCGGGGTGCGGTGACCCCGTCGCGCAGTCCCAGCTCGATCAGCCCGTTCACCTCGTCGACGAGTCCCCGTTCGAACATCAGCCGGGTGCGGAGCCGGATCCGGTCGTCGAGTTCGGCGGTATCCCGGTCGACACCGACGATGTGTGTGCCCCAGCGCGGTTCGCCGATCCGCGGGGCCGACGCCGCGAACGGCTTCCCGGTGATCTCCACGACTTCGAGGGCCCGGACCAGGCGCCTGCCATCGGTGGGGAGGATCGACGCGGCGGCGTCGGGGTCCACCCGGCAGAGTTCGGCGTGGACGGCCGCGACGCCCTTCTCGGCGAGGACGGCTTCCCACCGCGCCCGCACGGACGCATCGGTGGCGGGGAAGCTCCACTCGTCGAGCAGCGACTGCACGTACATCATCGATCCGCCGACGATGACCGGCACTGCGCCGCGTGCGGCGATCGCCTCGACGTCGCGGACCGCCGCCTTCTGATAGTTCGCGACGGTGGCCGTCTCTGTCACGTCGAGCACGTCGAGTTGGTGGTGCGGGATTCCGCGGCGTTCGGCCGGGGCGAGTTTGGCGGTGCCGATGTCCATTCCCCGGTACAGCTGCATCGCGTCGATGTTGATGATCTCGCCGCCGAGACGTTCGGCCAGGTCCAGTGCAAGATCCGACTTTCCGGTTGCGGTCGGTCCGACGACGGCGATCGGCACGGGTGACGTCACGGACGCCACTCCCCCACGTGGTAACCGACTCCATAGGGTGCCGCGCTGTACAGCGTCCGGCAGGAAGCGGGTGGAGCGTCGAACACGCCGGCGAGAACCTGCCACGGGACGCGTCCGCCGATGCCGAGGGAATCGCACTCCGCGGGTTCGAGGGCCAGCAGCGCGTCGCAGTCGCCGGTATCGAGCGCGGCGTCGATCCTGGCCTGCACGCCCTCCGCACGCGGGTCGAACGCGCCCGGCGCCTTCGCCGTGAGAGTGTTCGCCCCGTCCGCAACGATCACCAGACCCCGCGGCTCCGGATCCCGGTCGAGAAGGGCGCGCAGTTCCGCGCCGTACTCGGCGCACTGGTGCGGCGACAGGTCGGCGGCGAGGATCCGCGCGTCGACGACGGCGTCCGGCGCGCACGTCCCCCGGATCCACCCGGCCGTCAGCGCCGCGAGCGGCAGGTCCGGGTCGGGATCGCCTGCCGGACCGGGCCGCAACGCGACCCGCACGTCGATGCCGTAGCCGCGATAGGTGCCCTGGGCGTCGGAACGTACCTCCACCGCGGCGGGCGCCGCTCCGACCGCCACCCACTCGGTGGCGAGCGCGGACAACGCCTTCGCCGCCGTCTGGACCGCATCCCGCAACGGCGCCGTCTCCGCAGCGGCCGCCCCGGTCAGTTCGGGTACCAGTAGCGGTGGAGACGGCACGAGGATTGCGGCGGTGAACACACAGTCACGCTAGTCGACCGTCCGTGCGGACCCGACATCCGATTCGGGCGGTGCCGTCAATCGGTACCAACGCGGACCGTCCGACCTGATTCAATAGTCCACAGGGCCCGTACCGGGTTGAATGGAGCCAGCACCCGTCCCGGGTCGTATGGAGCCAATATGCGTTCAGGCAGCCGTGACGCGCGGCAGAGATGAGGAACCGATGACCGACAGCAGCGACGCGAAGCCCGCCGTGGAGCCTGCCGCTCAGCAGCACGACACACCGAAGCCCAGCGTCCCGAAGCCCGGTGCCGCCGCGAAACCGGGTGCACCCAAGCCCCACCCCACACCGACACACGCCCTCTCCGCCCCCGCCGTCGCCGCCCCCGCCCACAGTGACCCGAGCAAGTTCGGCCGCGTGGACGACGACGGCACCGCCTGGGTAAAGACCGCGGACGGCGAACGGCAGATCGGGTCGTGGCAGGCCGGGGACGCGGCGGAAGGTCTGGCGCACTTCGGTCGGCGCTTCGACGATCTGGCAACGGAAGTGGCACTCCTCGAGGCCCGGCTCAGTTCCGGCGCTGGCGACGCGAAGAAGACCAAGGCGGCCGCGCTAGCACTCGCCGAATCCCTCCCGACCGCCGCGGTGATCGGTGACATCGATTCTCTCGCTGCGCGGCTCGACGTCATCATCGCCGGATCCGACGAGGCTGCGGCCCATGCCAAGCACGAGAAGGAACTGTCGCGGCAGGCGCACACCGAACGCAAGGAAGCGTTGGCCGCGGAGGCGGAACAGATCGGTGCCGAATCCACGCAGTGGAAGGCCGCCGGCGACCGGCTGCGCGAGATCCTGGACGAGTGGAAGACCATCCGCGGTATCGACCGGAAGGTCGACGACGCCCTGTGGAAGCGGTATTCGAAGGCGCGGGAGGCGTTCAACCGGCGTCGCGGCGCCCATTTCGCCGAACTCGACCGCGAGCGCGCCGCCGCCAAGACCAAGAAGGAAGAGCTCGTCGAACGGGCCGAGGCACTGTCCGACTCCACCGACTGGGGTCCGACGGCCGGAGCGTTCCGTGATCTGCTCGCCGAGTGGAAGGCCGCGGGCCGCGCACCGAGGGAAGCCGACGACAACCTGTGGAGGCGGTTCAAGGGCGCTCAGGACGTGTTCTTCGCCGCCCGCAACGCCGCGTCCTCCGAACGCGACGCCGAGTTCGAGGAGAACGCCGTCGCCAAGGAAGAGTTGCTGAAGAACGCCGGCCACATCGATCCGGCCAAGGACATCGACGCGGCGAGGGCCGCGCTCCGCGACCTGCAGGAGAAGTGGGACGCCATCGGCAAGGTGCCCCGCGAGCGGATGCACGACCTCGAGGGCAAGCTGCGCGCCATCGAGAAGCGTGTTCGCGACGCCGCCGACGAGGAATGGCGCCGCACCGACCCGGAGGCCCTCGCCCGGGCCGCGCAGTTCCGGGAGCGGGTCACGCAGTTCGAGGAGCAGGCCGCCAAGGCGACCGCCGCGGGCAAGACGAAGGACGCCGAGAGCGCCCTCGCGCAGGCCCAGCAGTGGCGCGAATGGGCTGAGGCGGCCGAGGGCGCCGTCAGCGGCCCGTAGGCACGATCAGCCGACGTTCCAGTCGCCGCGTCGCTCCGCTTCGGCGGCAGCGGCGCGGCGTTCTTCTTCCGCGGCCAGCTGCAGGGCGGTGCGGCTCCAGACCACCTTCAACCAGTGGAACGTGAGCACGATGACGGTGAGCCAGCCGATGATCAGACCGATCCCCGGTCCGGCCGCCTCGACGCCGGGCGCCGGGGTCTGCCGCGACCAGATGGCGAGCATGCCGAACACGATGGACACGGCGGTTCCGGCGAGGGCCACCCAGGCGAGCGCCCAGCGGCGGGTGACGAGCGCGAGCATCGACACGACGACCCCGAACACCACCTCGAACCACACGAACAGCCGCGACGGCAGCGCGATCGTCTCCGCGCGGGCGTCGTCCCCGTACACCAGCACCTCCCAGCCGTTGGCGATGCCGGAGTGCGGCAACGTCAGCGAACCGAGGAGTACGACCACCGCGACCGCGACGACGAGGGCACGCGCGCCGGGATCGATCTCGCCGGCCACCTTCTTCTCGGCGGCGTCGAAATCCTTCAGGTAACTCTCGATCGGCTCGCTCTCGGAACCCGAACCGTTGTCGCCGGTCCGGTTTCCGTCGTGCCGCTTGTCGTCGAACGGGGTGGTCATGCGTTGCATCCCATCTGGGCGGGTAGTGGTGCGGGCGGACCGATCTGCGGCAGTCCGAGTCCCACGCCGATCGGCGGGGTCTTCGGGGTGACGCCCTTCTCGAAGAAGTCGCCCGCGCGGGTGCGGCGGTGGGTCAGGACCGGGGTGTCGGCGACGAGGTGGTGCGGGGCGGCGGCACTGACGACGACGGTGACGACGTCGCCGGGCCGGACATTCCCGTCGAGGTTGCCCGCGGGCCGGAAGTGGACGAGGCGGCCGTCGCGGGCGCGCCCGCTCATCCGGGCGGTCTCCGCGTTCTTGCGGCCCTCCCCGGCGGCGACGAGCAGTTCCACCTCGGCGCCGACGAGCTTCTGGTTCTCCTCGAGGGTGATCTGTTCCTGCAACGCGATGAGACGCTCGTACCGTTCCTGGACGACGGCCTTGGGCAGCTGCTCGTCCATCTCCGCTGCCGGGGTGCCCGGACGCTTGGAGTACTGGAAGGTGTAGGCGCTGGTGAAGCGTGCCTGCCGGACCACGTCGAGGGTGTCCTGGAAGTCTTCCTCGGTCTCACCCGGGAAGCCCACGATGATGTCGGTGGTGATGGCCGCGTGCGGCATCGCGGTGCGGACCTTGTCGATGATCCCCAGGAACCGCGACTTCCGGTAGGAGCGGCGCATCGCCTTCAGCACACGGTCCGAGCCGGACTGCAACGGCATGTGCAGCTGGGGACACACGTTGGGGGTCTGGGCCATCGCCTCGATGACGTCGTCGGTGAATTCGGCCGGGTGCGGAGACGTGAACCGCACCCGCTCGAGCCCGTCGATCTCTCCGCACGCGCGCAGCAGCGCGGCGAACGCGCCGCGGTCGCGGGGCTGGTCGGGATCGGCGAAGGACACGCCGTACGCGTTGACGTTCTGCCCGAGCAGGGTGACCTCGACGACGCCCTCGTTCACCAGTGCCTGCACCTCGGCCAGGATGTCGCCGGGGCGCCGGTCGACCTCCTTGCCGCGCAGCGCGGGCACGATGCAGAACGTGCAGGTGTTGTTGCATCCCACCGAGATGGACACCCAGCCCGCGTATGCCGACTCCCGCTTGGCGGGCAACGTCGACGGGAACGCCTCCAACGCCTCGAGGATCTCGACCTCGGCCCGCTGGTTGTGGCGGGCCCGGTCCAGCAACGCGGGGAGCGAACCGATGTTGTGGGTGCCGAACACGACGTCCACCCACGGCGCCTTCTTCACGACGACGTCGCGGTCCTTCTGCGCCAGGCACCCGCCGACCGCGATCTGCATGTCGGGGTTCTGTTCCTTCGCAGGCGCGAGGTGGCTCAGGTTGCCGTACAACTTGTTGTCGGCGTTCTCCCGCACCGCGCAGGTGTTGAAGACGACGAGGTCGGGCGCCTGCCCCGCGGCCGCTTTCGTGTAGCCGGCGTCCTCGAGGAGCCCCGACAGCCGCTCGGAGTCGTGCACGTTCATCTGGCAGCCGTACGTGCGCACCTCGTAGCTGCGGTGAGGGGTCTGGTCGATCGTGTCCACGTATGCCAGGGTACGGCCCGCGCCAGATCGCCTCGTCGCGGCCGGTGTGCGCCCGGACACACACCCGAAGCCGGACAGTAAAGTTTCCGTGACATCCCGAGGATTCTCGGGGCAAATGGCAGGTGCTCCCGCTCCCAACACATAGGGTCATCGACTATGACGCAAGCCGACGACGCGACGCCGACACCCTCCACGGGCGCGGCCCCGTCCATGATCTCGATGAAATCGGTGAACAAACACTTCGGCGCCCTCCACGTCCTCCGGGAGATCGACCTCGAAGTCCCTCGCGGACAGGTCGTGATCGTCCTCGGACCGTCCGGCTCGGGTAAGTCGACGCTGTGCCGCACCATCAACCGCCTCGAGCCCATCGACTCCGGTGAGATCGCGGTGGACGGGAAGGTACTACCGGCCGAGGGCAAGGCCCTGGCGGCGCTGCGCGCCGACGTGGGCATGGTGTTCCAGTCGTTCAACCTGTTCGCCCACAAGACGATCCTCGAGAACGTGATGCTCGCACCGGTCAAGGTGCGGAAGAAGAGCAGCGCCGACGCGAAGGCGAGGGCCTACGAGCTTCTCGAGCGGGTCGGCATAGCCAACCAGGCGGACAAGTACCCGGCGCAGTTGTCGGGCGGTCAGCAGCAGCGAGTCGCAATCGCACGCGCACTCGCCATGAACCCCAAGGTCATGCTGTTCGACGAGCCGACGTCCGCACTCGACCCGGAAATGGTCAACGAGGTCCTGGACGTCATGACCTCACTCGCCAAGGACGGCATGACCATGCTCGTGGTGACCCACGAGATGGGCTTCGCCCGCAAGGTCGGCCACCGTGTTCTCTTCATGGCCGACGGCCAGATCGTCGAGGACGCCGAGCCCACCACGTTCTTCACCGCTCCCAAATCCGAGCGCGCGAAGGACTTTCTCGGCAAGATTCTCAGCCACTGACCCGAAGGAGCGCCGCTGCGGTGCTCTCGGTCGACCGTGCTCCACACGCAACACCCGTCACTTCAATTGGAGGAACTCGATGAGAATCAATCGCGCGATTCGCGTGGGAATCGGCGTCATGGCGCTCGCCGTCGTCGCATCTGCCTGTGGCGGAGGTGAAGAGAAGAGCGCATCCCAGAGCGCGTCGGAGGGCAAGCTCACGGTCGGAATCAAGTACGACCAGCCCGGCCTCGGATTGCGCAACCCCGACGGTTCCTTCAGCGGCTTCGACGTCGAGGTGGCCGAATACGTGGCCGGCAAGCTGGGTGTCGCGCCCGAGAACATCGAGTTCAAGGAGTCCCCGTCGGCTCAGCGCGAGACGTTGATCCAGAACGGTGAGGTCGACTACATCGTCGCCACCTACTCGATCACCGACGCCCGCAAGGAGAAGGTCGACTTCGCCGGGCCGTACTTCATCGCCGGACAGTCGCTCCTGGTGAAGTCCGACAACACCGACATCACCGGCCCCGATTCGCTCAACGGCGGAAAGAAGCTGTGCTCCGTCACCGGGTCCACCCCGGCGCAGAAGGTCAAGGACACGTACGCGCAGGACGTGCAACTGCAGGAATTCGACACGTACTCGGCGTGCGTCGAGGCACTGCGTAACGGTGCGGTGGACGCCGTCACCACCGACGACATCATCCTCGCCGGCTACGCGGCGCAGTACCCAGGCGAGCTGAAGGTGGTCGGCGCGCCGTTCACCGAAGAGCGCTACGGCATCGGCCTGGCCAAGGGCGACGACGAGACCCGCGCCAAGATCAACGACGCCATCACCGCCATGATCGCGGACGGCTCGTGGGAGCGCGCGTTCAACGAGACCGTCGGCGCGTCGGGTTACCCGATCCCCGCCCCGCCGACCGTCGATCGGTACTGAGCAACTCACTCATCCGGGTCGGACGACTCCCCATTCGCGGAATCGTCCGGCCCGGTTCGACACCAACCACCGGTCACCTGGGGAGACGGTAAGTGGACCTACTGAGCAAATACAGCGATCAGCTGATCGACGCATTCTGGACGACGGTGCAACTCACCGCGTTCTCGGCTGTCGGTGCTCTGATACTCGGCACCATCCTCGCGGCGATGCGGGTGTCACCGATCCCGGTCGCGCGTGGTGTCGGCACGGCGTACGTGACGATCTTCCGCAACACTCCCCTGACGCTCATCATCATCTTCTGCTCCTTCGGGCTCTTCCAGACGATGGGCGTCAAGCTCGCCCCCGAGCAGTCGCCGACGTTCTTCGAGGAGAACAACTTCCGGCTCGCCGTGCTCGGCCTCAGCGTCTACACCGCAGCGTTCGTCTGCGAGTCCCTGCGGTCCGGTATCAACACGGTGCACGTCGGACAGGCGGAGGCGGGCCGGTCGCTCGGCCTCACGTTCTCCCAGAATCTGCGGTTGATCGTGCTGCCGCAGGCTTTCCGCGCGGTCACCGCCCCACTCGGTAGTGTGCTGATCGCCTTGACCAAGAACACGACGATCGCCTCGGTGATCGGCGTGGCGGAGGCGTCGCTCCTGATGAAGGAAATGATCGAGAACGAGGCCGCCATCTTCGTCGTCGGTGGCATCTTCGCGCTCGGCTTCGTGATCCTGACCCTGCCGATGGGGCTTCTCTTCGGATACCTGAGCAAGCGATTCGAGGTTGCACGATGAGCAATGCCGCCACCGTCCTCTACGACGCACCGGGTCCGAAGGCGAAGAACATCTATCGCCTGATCTCGGTCGTGGTCGCTGTCGCGCTACTGGGAATCGGCTACCTCGTCTACGCCGCGCTCGACGACAAAGGTCAGCTGACGGCGGCGAAATGGGATCCGTTCCTCGAATCGACGTCGTGGACGACATATCTGATCCCCGGTATCCGCGGCACCCTCGTGGCAGCCGCCGTATCGATCCTGTTCGCGTTGATCCTCGGCGCGATCCTCGGCATCGGACGCCTGTCGAACCACCGGCCGGTGCGATGGGTCGCCGGCGGGATCGTCGAATTGTTCCGCGCCATCCCGGTACTGATCCTGATGATCTTCTCGTACCAGCTGTTCGCCGAGTACGAGGTCTTCAAGTCGAAATACCTTGCGCTCGCCGCGGTCATCGTGGGCCTCACGCTTTACAACGGCTCGGTGATCGCCGAAATCGTCAGGGCAGGCATCAATTCGCTCCCCAAGGGGCAAAGCGAGGCCGCCATGGCGCTGGGTATGCGCAAGGGCCAGGTCATGGGCACCATCCTGCTTCCGCAGGCCGTCACGGCGATGCTCCCGGCGATCATCTCGCAGATGGTGGTGGCCTTGAAGGACTCCGCGCTCGGTTACCTCATCGGCTACGTCGAAGTGGTGCGGTCCGGTCAGCAGCTCGGTGCGTTCTACGGCAACTACCTTCCCGCCCTGATCGTGGTGGCGATCATCATGATCGTCCTCAATTACACGCTCACCGTGGTGGCGACCAAGGTGGAGAAGCGACTCCGGGCCAGCCGCAAGGGCGGAGGCCCCAAGGGGGCCGTTCCCGAGCTTCCGGCGGTGTCGGTTCCGGGTATGGACATCACCGACAAGCGGTTGTGATGTGACATTCGCCCCGAAATAGCACTGCGGTCGGACGGGAACTCTGTTCCGTCCGACCGCAGTGTTGTCGTCTCGTTGGTGTTGTCGACGTCTCGTCAGTGTTGTCGACGTCTCGTCAGTGTTGTTGTCGTCTCGTCGTAATCAAGTCCCGTCGAACAGGCCGTCGGTTTCCGCACCCGCGCGATCGAGTTGTTCCTTGACCACCTCGAACGCCATGCCCTGGGGGAATCCGCGGCGCGCGAGCATCGACACCAGTCGGCGGACCGCCCGGTCCCGATCGTCCGCGGACACCGTCCGCAGTTTCTTCTCGACCAGTTCGGTGGCTCGCGCTCGTTCGTCTTCACTGTCGATCTGAGCGAGCGCCTCGGTGGCGTCTTCCTGACCGATGCCCTTGCGGCGCAGTTCCAGTGCGAGCGCACGTTTCCCCTTGCCGGAGTACGTGTGCCGCGAATGCACCCATTGCTGGGCGAAGTCGGCGTCGTTGACGAGTCCGACCTCGGTGAGGCGATCCAGCACACGCTCAGCGATCTCGGGCGAGTAGCCCTTTTTCGCCAGACGCTCGGCCAATTCCGCTCGGCTCCGGGCACGGTCCGTCAAGAGACGCAGGCACAAATCCTTGGCCTGCGTCTCCGTCCCACCTTCGCCCGTCGGACGCACGGCGGCGCCTTAGAATTCGACCGGGGCGGCGTCATCCGTAGCAGCAGTGACGTCGGCGCCGATTCCGAGCTTTTCCTTGATCTTCTTCTCGATCTCGTCCCGGATGTCGGTGTTCTCCAACAGGAACTTGCGGGCGTTTTCCTTGCCCTGTCCCAGCTGGTCGCCTTCGTAGGTGTACCAGGAACCCGACTTGCGGATGAACCCGTGCTCGACACCCATGTCGATCAGCGAGCCTTCCTTGCTGATTCCCAGGCCGTAGAGAATGTCGAACTCTGCCTGCTTGAACGGCGGCGCAACCTTGTTCTTGACCACCTTGACGCGGGTACGGTTACCCACCGCGTCGGTGCCGTCCTTCAGGGTCTCGATCCGCCGCACGTCGAGGCGCACCGACGAGTAGAACTTCAATGCCTTACCACCGGTGGTGGTTTCGGGGGAACCGAACATGACGCCGATCTTCTCGCGCAGCTGGTTGATGAAGATCGCGGTGGTGCCGGAATTGCTGAGCGCACCGGTCATCTTACGGAGCGCCTGGCTCATCAGACGCGCCTGCAGACCCACGTGGCTGTCGCCCATCTCACCCTCGATCTCGGCGCGCGGGACCAGAGCGGCCACGGAGTCGACCACGAGGATGTCGAGGGCGCCGGAGCGGATCAGCATGTCTGCGATCTCCAGCGCCTGCTCACCGGTGTCGGGCTGCGACACCAGCAGCGCGTCGGTGTCGACGCCGAGCTTCTGGGCGTAGTCGGGGTCGAGCGCGTGCTCGGCGTCGATGAACGCGGCGATGCCGCCGGCAGCCTGGGCGTTGGCGACCGCGTGCAGAGCCACGGTGGTCTTACCCGAGGACTCCGGGCCGTAGATCTCGACGACACGGCCGCGGGGCAGCCCGCCGATGCCGAGGGCGACGTCCAGCGCGATGGAGCCGGTCGGGATGACGGCGATGGGCTGACGGACACCTTCGCCCAGGCGCATCACCGAGCCCTTGCCGAAGTTCTTGTCGATCTGCGCCAGCGCGAGGTCGAGCGCCTTGTCTCGATCGTGTGCCTGTGGTGCCATCGTCGTCCCCATTCCTCGAGTCTCATCAGTGATCTGCGGTCAGGTTAGATCCAGGTACCGACAAGAACCGTGACCACCGAACATCCCCAGCATAGGGGAACGTGTGTTCGATATGTGCGGTCGGTCCGTTCGACACGCCGGATTTCTACCGGCGCTGCGGCGGGACGTCGAACTCGACGCAAAGCTCACGCCACACCTCGCGGGGTTCCCGGCCGTCCTCGATGGCTTCGGCGGCGGTCTTGCCCCCGAGACCGAGCAGCACGTGGTCGACGAGCAGCGCGTCGCCGCGCATCTGCCCGAACTCTTCGCGGACGAGTTGGTGAAATTCGGTCAGTCGCACACGTCCACGCTAGCCGAACCGCGTGCCGGGCCCTCACCGCAGCGCGGCGCGGCACACCTCCACCGGATCGGCGACATCCGCGATACTCCGCGCCGCCCGTTGCGCGGCGTCCGCGTGGGCACCGTTCGAGAGCACCTGTTCGACTGCCGCGCGGAGGGCTTCCGCGCTCGGGGGACGCACCACGACGGCGCTCCCCTGCCGCGCGGCCCGGTTCGCGAGTTCCCACTGATCGCCGCCGCCGGGAACCACCACCGCCGGAACCCCTGCGAGCAGGGCCTTGGCCAGCATTCCGTGTCCGCCGCCGCAGACGACGGCCGAGGCCTCGCGCAGCATCGCGTCCTGACGGCCGAGACCAGCTCGCGCCCAGGGCGGAACCGTGGCCGGCGATCCGTCGAGTATCGACGCGATCACACGAACACCTGCCCCGTCGAGCCCCGCGAGCGTCGTCTCGAGCATGCCCTCGGCGCCGGTGAATGCAGTCGACGGAGCCACCATGACCAGAGGATCGGCGCCGTCCGGCGGTTCGAGCACCTCGTTCGTCGGTTCCCACAGCAGCGGCCCGACCACGTGCGCCTCGGCGGGCCAGTCCGGTCGCGGCACCTCGAGCGCGGGGAGTGTCGCGATCAGCCGCCGAACGGGCCCCGGGTCCTTCGCAGGCAGTCCGACGCCGACCCGGGCCTCGGAGCGTTGCCGCTCACCCTGCCGGATCGACCGCGCCGTCGCGGTACGCATGACCGTGTCGCGGAGCCTGCCCCGAATTCCCACACCCGGGGCCAAACCGCTTCCGATGGGCGGCAACCCCTTGGACGCGGCGTAGAGCGGGTGCGGGGACAGCTCGACCCACGGGATCCCCAGCCGCTCCGCGGCCATGCCCCCGCCGGCGGTGAGGATGTCCGAGACGACGAGGTCGGGTCCCATCGCGCGCAGGTCGGGGAGCAACTCGGTGGAGATGTGCGCGGCGCGGGCGTGAATGCGCGCGCCCGCATCGAGGTCGTCGTCCGTCGGGCGGGGCGCGAGACCTTTCAGCAACTCGGCAGGCACACCGGCCGCCCGTGCGGGCTCGACCCACCGTGTACCTGTGAACAGGACCGGATCGTCTCCGGCCTCGATGAAGGCGAGGCACAACGCAAGGGCAGGGAAGGCATGTCCGGGATCAGGCCCGGCGACCACGGCGACTCGCACGAATCACAGAGTGTCACACGGTCGGCGTCACCGTTTCTCGAACACGGCTTCGGCGGCGGCGAGGGACCGCGCACGGTCGGCGGGGACGAGTCCGATCCGGGTGCGCCGGTCGAGTAGGTCGTCGACGTCGAGTGCCCCCTCGTGAGTCACCGCGAACTCGAGCTCGGCGCGGCTCACGTCCACACCCTCGGCGATCGGCGCCAGCAGTTCGGGGTCGGCGGCGGCGATCAGCGCCGCCTCCGTTCCGTAGCGGGCGAGCAGCGCCGGCGGGGCCGAGACCTTCCGCAGCGCTTCGGGTGTCGCGGCACCGACGAGCGGCAGGGCCCGCGTCCGGCACGGGCCCGCGTCGAGTCCTGCCACCTCGACCGCGGCGTCGACGGCGTCCTCCGCCATCTTGCGATAGGTGGTGAGCTTGCCGCCGACCACGCTGACGAGACCCGTGTCCGAACGCAGGATGGCGTGATTGCGCGAGAGGTCCGCGGTGGATCCGTCCCCGGTGTCGAGCAGAGGTCGCAGCCCGGCGAAGGTCCCGACAACGTCCGAGCGCTGCAACGGAACCTCGAGCGCGGTGTTGACCGTGTCGAGAAGGAAGTCGATCTCCTGCTCCGACGCCACCGGGACGTCCGGAACGGGTCCCGGCGCCGCCTCGTCGGTCAAGCCGAGGTACACGCGGCCGAGCTGTGCGGGCAGCGCGAACACGAAGCGATTGGTCTCACCGGGGATCGGAACCGTGAGCGCCGCGGTCGGGTTCCCGAGCCGCTCGGCCGGGAGCACCAGATGTGTGCCGCGACTGGGCCGCAGCGTGATCCCGGGATCGATCTCACCCGACCACACGCCCGCCGCGTTGACCACGACGCGCGCCGTGATCGGCAGTTCCGAGCCGGTCAGCTCGTCGCGCAGGGTCGCGGACGTCCCGGTCACGTCGTACGCGCCCGTCCGGGTGAGCACCTTCGCACCGTGGAGCGCGGCGGTGCGCGCGAGGGACACCACGAGTCTGGCGTCGTCGATGAGCTGGCCGTCGAATGCCATCAGACCGCCGCGCAGGCCTTCCCGCCGCACCGCGGGGGCGAGTTCGACCACCCGGTCGGCTCGGACCGACCGGGATCGCGGCAGCACCGACGATGGTGTGCGAGCACTTGCACGCAGCAGATCACCGGCCAGGAAGCCCGTGCGGACGAGGGACTTGCCGAACAGCGTCGTCGAATCGAGAACGGGGACGAGCTGCGGGAGCGCCCGGACGAGATGGGGGGCGGTGCGGGTCATGAGGATTCCGCGTTCGACCGCGCTCTCGCGGGCGATGCCGACGTTGCCCGATGCCAGATACCGCAGCCCGCCGTGGGCGAGTTTCGAACTCCACCGGCTGGTCCCGAACGCGAGATCCCGCTTCTCCACGAGCACGACGTCGAGGCCGCGTGACGCCGCGTCGAGCGCGACACCGACACCGGTCACTCCGCCGCCGATCACCAGGACGTCGACGACTGCACCGTCCGACAGCCGGTCGAGTTCGCGCGCCCTTCGCGCGGCGTTCAGAGCCGACGAGCGGCTCGCGGGCGGCGTGTTCGGGTGGTTCACCGGTCTCCTCGTTCTGTCGGGTGGTTGCCGGCGGCGTCCGGTGCCAGGTAGGCGCCGACAGCGTGCCGGAGTTGCTCCGTCAGGGCGTCGCCGGGAAGTTCCTCGGCCACCATCACGGCCGATTGGACCGCGGACTGCGCGATGAGCAGGACCATCGTGGCGATCTGACGGCTGTCCCCGGCGCGGATCGAGCCTTGGTCCTGACCCGTCGACACCGCGAACGCAACCTGGTCGATGATCGCCCGCTGGCTCGTACCCAGCCGCTCGAGGATGTAGGTGGTGAACAGTTCCTGATCCGAACGCAGGATCTTCACGAACAGCGGATGGTCGCGCACCTCGGTGGACACGTGGACCACGGCGTCGACCAGCTGGCGGTGGACCGATTCCTCGGCGGAGAATTCGGGCATCACGGCAGCGATCTCGCGGGTCATCAGATCGGCGACGACGGCCCTGGTGTCGGACCAGCGCCGGTAGACGGTCGGCCTGCTGACGCCTGCGCGCCGGGCGACCTCCGCCAGTGTGGTGCGGCGCAGTCCGAAATCGAGGATGCACGAGCGTGCGGCGTCGAGAATGGAGTCCTCGACGCTCGCTGAGGTGTCGTCACGCGACGGAGAATTACGGATAGACATTGTGTGTAACACCGTAACGCATGAATCCCCTGCGGCACCGAATCGGTACTCGAAGCACATCGCCAGGCTCGCACGATGCCGTCCCCACTCCTTCGACCTCGGGGATGTGAGCAGCGCAGACGCGATCAGAGGGCGAGTCGACAGCAAGATTCCGCGCGTCGGAGAAAAGCAGAAGGCAACCACTCAATTATTCGGATAATTCTTGTGTTCCGTCCGGGTCGGATTTTTTTGCCAGACCGGAGCGTCGCCACGTTCGTTCTCGGTCGCGACCTCAGCCGAAGAAGTAGAGCTCGAATCCCACCGCGCGTTCGGCGTCGAATCCCGGTTGCGGCCCGGTCACCATCTCGACCTGGGCCCTCGCCTGCTGCCCCACCGGGACGTCGCTCAGCGCTTCGAGATAGCGGGTGTGCTCGGCCAGCGAGAGCACCGCCCGATCCACGGTGTGGGTGACATCCACCGCGTGGGTGGGGGTCATCGTGTTGACGGCGACCCAGCGGACACCGCGCCACGGCGGTAGCCCCGACTCCCCCAGCTCGGGAAAGATCCATTCGTTCGCGGCGTCCGCGGTGGCGTCGAGAACGGAACGGCCGAGTGCGCGGTGGTCCGCGCTGTTCAGCTGGCCGGGCCCCCACGTGTCCGCGAAGTTCGCCGTCACCACGAGATCCGGGCGATGACGACGGATCGCCTTCGCAAGGTCGCGGCGGAGCGCGAGACTCTCCACGAGAGTGCCGTCGGGGTACCCGAGGAACTCGACGTCGGTCACTCCCACCACGGCTGCGGAACGCCGCTCCTCCGCCTCCCGGAGCGGGCCCGACTCCGCGGGGTGCAGGCCCGCGATCCCCGCTTCCCCGCTGGTGGCGAGCACGTAGCGGATGTCCTTGCCCTGCTCGGTCCAGCGCGCCACGGCCGCCGCTGCGCCGTATTCGATGTCGTCGGGGTGCGCGACGACGACGAGCCCACGATGCCAGTCCTCGGGTACCGGTTCCATGGGTAGAGCATGCCTGTCAGCTCCGCGTGATGTCCGATTTCTCGCCGGATCCGGACATCGCCTTGATCAACAGGTACACGCCGAACACCACGGCGCTGACCACGAGAATCCAGAACAGACCCTTGACGAGGGCACCGACGACCGCCAATGCGATCCAGATCGCCGCGACCGCCAGAACAATCTTCCAGAACATGATTTCCTCCACTCACGTCTCCCCGATCGATTTCTGCGCCCGACATCTGGTCGACCCCACTTATCGGGTTCGCACACCAGCGTGGCACGGCGGAGCGGGGTAATCACCAGGTCAGCCTAAAGATCAGGGAAAGATCAGGGTTCTCCCCCACACGATGTACCGAAAGTCACCGGACCGGTCGATCGACGACATCAGCGGTAGCGGCGAACGATGTCGTCGATCTCACCGAGAGCCGCCGCGAGGCCGGCGAGCTTTTCCGTCGCAGACACCAGTTCTGCACGTTCGTACGCCAGTTCGCCGACGGCACTCGGGGTTCCGGGAACGGCGACCTCGGCGGCAGCGGCCACCAGTTCTTCGAACTGGTCGACGCCGTCGTCTAGTTGCGCGGCTGCGGAGGTGATCGCCCGGTGGAGCGGTGCGGCCGCGGCACGGCTGCCCTGGGCGGCGTCCTCCATGGACGTGATGTCGAGGGCGACCGCCTGCAGGGCGGCTGCCGCGGAGCGGGCCGTGGCGTGGGTGTCCTCGATGTCCTCACCGCTGATCGTCCCGGACCGGGACAGCACACCGAGGATGCCGTGCAGTGCGCGCTCGCCGTGCACGAGTCGTTCCATCGGCTCGCGGGCGGCCGAGGACGGCGCCGGAAGGACCCGGCGGGCAGGCAGGCCCGGTGGCAACGTCACGGCGTCGAGCTTGCGGTATCGGCTGACGGCCAGCACGGCGGGGACCGCGAACACGACGGCGCCGCCGCCGGCCATCAGCATCGACCACTCCGGCGCGGCCATCAGAGCGAGACCGGCGGCACCGGTGGCAGAGGACCCGGACACGATGCCGTAACGCTTCGCGCGACGCCTGGCCCGCCGCTTCTTCCGCAGCAGACGTTCCCGGGGGTCGCGCCACTTCTGCGCTGCGTCCGCGACGGACTCACCGGCGTCACGCAGCGCGCCCTGGATCCCGGCGAGTCCGGACACGACAGTGGCCGACCGGACTGCGCGTCCAGGTCGGCCACGTCGGGTGGAACTCATGCGAATACTGTTCGGCTACTACGCAGAGCCGGCCTGGCCCGCTGCCGGCGGCTGCTTGTCGAGGTTCGGGTTTGCTGCCGGGGTCGCAGGCGCGTTGGCGGCACCGCCGGACGGCAGGGCGTCGCCCTTCATCGAGGCCCGGATCTGCTCGAGCCTGCTGTGTCCGGCCATCTGGATGCTCGCCTGCTGCACCTCCATCATGCGGCCCGACACCGAGTTCTGTGCCAGCTCGGCGGAACCGAGGGCGTCGGCGTAGCGGCGCTCGATCTTGTCGCGCACGGCATCGAGACTGGGCGTGTTGCCGGGAGCCGAGAGGGTGCTGTCCATGGAGCGCAGCGACTCGCTGACCCGTTCCTGCATCTTGGCCTGCTCGAGCTGGCTGAGCAGCTTGGTGCGCTCCGCGACCTTGGCCTGCAGAGCCATCGCGTTCTGCTCCACGGCCTTCTTCGCCTGTGCGGCCGCCTGCAGCGACTGGTCGTGCAGCGCCTTGAGGTCTTCGACGCCCTGCTCGGCGGTGACGAGCTGCGCGGCGAACGCCTCGGCGGCGTTGGTGTACTGGATGGCCTTCTCGGTGTCGCCCGCGGCGTGGGCCTGGTCGGCCAGGTTGACGGCCTGACGGGCGTTGACGTTGAGCTTCTCCACCTCGTCGAGCTGCCGGCTGAGCTTCATCTCGAGCTGGCGCTGGTTGCCGATGACCGACGCGGCCTGCTGCGATAGGGCCTGGTGCTGGCGCTGCGCATCCTCGATCGCCTGCTGAATCTGAACCTTGGGGTCAGCCTTCTCATCGATCTTGGAATTGAAGAGCGCCATCAGGTACTTCCATCCCTTGACGAAAGGATTAGCCATGGGTTTGATCCTGCCTCCATCTGTTGCGCCGCGCGATGCGCGACCCGATACGCGACCGTCACGCACCGGAACAAGGGCTGCGCCCCGACTGCCTGTCTGCCCCGCCGACAACGAGCCCGGCGGTTAACTGAAATCTATCGGTTCGGCACGTGTGTTGCTACGCCGCAGCCAGCGCCTGCGCGGGTGCAGGGATGACCACCCGGGTGTCGCGGGCGATGGTCGTCGAACCCGGTCGTGCGCTCGCGGCGGGGGCCTCGGCGGGCGCGGATTCGACGGCGTGCCGGTCGGTGTCCGCACGCTTGGCCGAAGAACCGTCGGACAGCGATTCGCTGACGTCGACGAGCACATCGGAGAGTGGGACCTCCAGCGCGTCGCAGATCGCCGCCAGGAGCTCACTCGAGGCTTCCTTGCGCCCTCGTTCGACCTCGGACAAGTATCCGAGGCTCACACGAGCACTGTTGGAGACCTCACGCAGGGTCCGGCTCTGCGAAACGCGCGTACGCCGAAGACTGTCACCGATTGCCTCACGCAATAGCAGCGCCATCTCGCTCCTCCTTCATCCGTCACCTGTCTCGCCTATCTCAACGCGCGAACAGGACCGATTGGTTCCCGACCTTAGCTTGCGGATGTTTCCTGCACACGATCGAGGAGTCCCGACACGGCGGCGGACACCGCAGATTTACGGATCTGCCACCGGTCCCCGGTCAATCCGAGCTCGCGGACGACCGTTCCGGATGCCCCGGAAATGCTCAGGAACACGGTGCCGACCGGGTGTCCGTCCTGCATGTCGGGGCCGGCGACACCGGTCAGTCCGACGCCCCAGTCGGCGCCGCAGCGGGCGCGGGCCCCGTCCGCGAGTGCGCGTGCCGTGGATGCCGCCACGGGCCCGTCCGCGGCCAGTCGGGTGGGATCGACCCCGGCGAGGGTGGCCTTCAGGTCGGTGGCGTAGACGACGAGCCCGCCGCGGAGCACGTTGCTGGCGCCGGGCACTCCGGCGATGGTCGCGGTGAGCAGTCCCGCGGTGAGCGATTCCGCGGTGGCCACCGTCTCGCCGCGGTCGGTGAGCACGGCAACCAGGTCACCGGCCCGCGTGCCGTCCACCAGTGGGTCGGTCATGCCCCGGTGCTCGCGTTCGCCTCGACCTTGTGCACGCCGGCTCGCAGGCGGACCGCCTGCACGACGTAGTCCAGCCCGGTCACCACCGTCAGCAGCACGGCGGCGCCCATCAGAATCCAGCCGGCGACCTCGAACCCGTCGGGCAGCGGCAGCAGGTAGTAGCCGATCGCGATCGTCTGCACGAGAGTCTTGAGCTTGCCGCCCCGGCCCGCGGGAATGACGGCGTGTCGCAGGACCGCAAATCGGAGCAGCGTGATGCCCAGCTCCCGGACCGCGATCACCACCGTCACCCACCAGGGCAGGTCTCCGAGGATCGACAGCCCCACGAGGGCCGCTCCGATCAGCGCCTTGTCCGCGATGGGATCGGCGAGTTTGCCGAAATCGGTGACGAGGCCGTACTTGCGGGCGAGTTGCCCGTCGATCCGGTCGGTGATGGCCGCGACGGCGAACACGCCGGTGGCGATCAGGCGCCACGTCGTCGAGTGTCCGTCGCCGACGAACAGCACGACCAGGAAGACCGGAACCAGCAGGATCCGGAGAATCGTCAGGATGTTCGCGATGTTCAGAAGGGGTACGACCGTCTCACTCGCAGGCTCCACCGACGGGTCCGGGGCCGCCGGTTGGCCGGCGGCCGTCCAATCCTCGCGCTGCGTGCTCATCGGAGCACCGCAGCGGAGAACTGCACCCCGGGACGCAGCGGGGAGTGGGGAGGAATCGTAGGTCGTACCGGCACGTGCCTAAGAATATCGGTACGGCCGTTGGCTAATGTTCACGACATGACTTCTCGGACGCCGGACACTGCCGACAATCAGCTGATCGTGCGGCGAGCACGAACCTCCGACGTTCCCGAGATCAAGCGCCTGATCGACATCTACTCCGGCAAGATCCTGCTCGAGAAGAACCTCGTGACCCTGTACGAATCCGTCCAGGAGTTCTGGGTGGCCGAACGCGACGGCAACGTGATCGGTTGTGGCGCAATGCACGTGCTCTGGGCCGACCTCGGCGAGGTACGCACGATCGCGGTCGATCCGTCGGCCAAGGGCCAGGGTGCGGGACACCACGTGGTGGCCAAGTTGATCGAGGTCGCGCGGGAACTCGAACTCGAGCGTCTCTTCGTTCTCACGTTCGAGGTCGACTTCTTCGGCAAGCACGGATTCGTCGAAATCGACGGCACACCCGTGACCGCCGAGGTCTACGCCGAGATGTGCCGCTCGTACGACACCGGTGTCGCCGAATTCCTCGATCTGAGCTATGTCAAGCCGAACACCCTCGGCAATACCCGAATGCTTCTCACCCTCTGAAATCCCAGTGCGTGAGACAGAAGTGCCCTGATCCCATTTTTGTTCGACGAACCCGTCCCGAGAGAGCGAGAACATGTCCCTGTTCGTAGTGGAGTACACGTATTCGGCCGACACCGTCGCAGGACGCGACGAGCATCGCCCCGCCCACCGCGAGTGGCTCGGTGAGCTCGCCGAGCGGAAGACCGTCGTGTCGTCCGGCCCGTTCGCCGACGGCAGCGGCGCATTCATCATCGTCGACGCCGCCGACGCGGAGACCGTGGAACTGCTCTTCACCCACGACCCGTTCGCCCGCAACGGACTCGTGGCGGCCTCGCGGATCGTGGAATGGGTTCCGGTACTCGGCGAATTCAGTTCCTGACTCGCCGAGCACCGGACACCCTCGAGCACGACGTCCGGCGGACCTACTTCACCGGCGTCGTGTTCCGCGTCTTGAGAAGGCTGGCGACGGTGGTCACTGCCAGCACACCGATGATGACGGCGAGCGAGAACACCGTGGACACCTCCGGTACGGCCACGTGCTCGCCGCCGTTGATGAAGCCCAGCGTGTTCTCGTGCAGGGCGTGCAGCACGAGCTTGACACCGATGAACGCGAGAATGATCGACAGGCCGTACGACAGGTACACCAGGCGGTCCAGCAGGCCGCCGATGAGGAAGTACAGCTGACGCAGACCCATCAACGCGAACGCGTTGGCCGTGAAGACCAGGTACGGCTCCTGGGTGAGTCCGTAGATCGCGGGAATCGAGTCGAGTGCGAACAGCACGTCGGTGAAGCCGATGGCGACCAGCGCGAGCAGTAGCGGCGTCACGACGCGCTTGCCGTTGATCCGCGTGACGAGCTTGTCGCCGTCGTAGGTGTCCGTGGTGGGGAGGATCTTCTTCGCGACGGCGACGATCTTGCTGTCGCGCTCCTCCTCCACCTCTTTCTCGTGCCCGTGATCACGTACCAGCGTGTACGCGGTGTAGATGAGGAACGCACCGAACAGGTAGAACACCCAGCTGTAGGCGTTGATCGCCGCGGCACCGACCCCGATGAAGATGCCGCGCATCACCAGTGCCATCACGATGCCGATCAGCAGTACCTTCTGCTGGTACTCCCGCGGCACCGCGAATGTTCCCATGATGATGACGAACACGAAGAGGTTGTCGACCGACAACGCCTTCTCGGTGACGTAACCGGCGAAATACTCGCCGCCGTACTGACTTCCCCACAACCACATCACGACCAGGCCGAACAGGATCGCGACACCGATGTAGACCGACGACCAGAACGCCGACTCACGGAAGGTGGGGGCGTGCGGGGTGCGCACGTGCGCGAAGAAGTCGAAGACGAACAGTCCGAGAATCACCACACAGGTGATGACCCAGACCAGCGGTGACACATGCATGAACACAGACCTCCGGTAGACCTAGCGGGTACCGGAGGTCTCTCCCGCCGCGCCGGAACCTCTTGTCCGCGCGACTGACAGCACCGGATCGGCAATGGTGCCGATCGTGTTGACGATGCAGTCACAGAGGTGGGGATACTCCCCTCCAATTCGGTGACCATTCAACCACACTGCGCGAGAATCGCCCATTTCGGACACGCGCACGGGGGTTACTCCTGGTCGGACGGGGCCACGTTCGGATCGCCGCCGCGGATCGACCACAACAGACCGTCGAGTTCCTCGGGCTTGATGAGCACCTCACGGGCTTTCGAGCCCTCGCTGGGACCCACCACTCCCCTGGTCTCCATCAAGTCCATCAGGCGGCCTGCCTTCGCGAACCCGACACGCAGTTTGCGCTGCAGCATCGACGTGGACCCGAACTGGCTGGAGACGACGAGTTCCACCGCCTGCAACAGCACGTCCATGTCGTCGCCGATGTCGGGATCGACGTCCTTCTTCTCCCCGACCTTGGCGGCGGTGACGCCGTCGGTGTACTCCGGCTCCGCCTGGTTCTTGCTGAAATCGACGACCGCGGAGATCTCCTCGTCGGTGATGAACGCACCCTGCAGGCGTGTCGGCTTGCCTGCGCCCATCGGCAGGAACAGCCCGTCACCCATACCGATCAGCTTCTCGGCGCCGGGCTGGTCCAGGATGACCCGCGAGTCGGTCAGCGACGACGTCGCGAAGGCGAGCCGTGACGGCACGTTGGTCTTGATCAGACCGGTCACGACATCCACCGACGGCCTCTGTGTGGCCAGCACGAGGTGGATACCGGCGGCGCGCGCCTTCTGGGTGATCCGCACGATCGCGTCCTCGACGTCACGCGGCGCGGTCATCATGAGGTCCGCGAGTTCGTCGACGATGGCGAGGATGTACGGGTACGGCCGGTAGACCCGTTCGCTGCCGAGCGGCGCGGTGATCTCCCCCGACTTCACCTTGGCATTGAAGTCGTCGATGTGGCGCACGCGGTTGGCCTGCATGTCCTGGTAGCGCTGTTCCATCTCCTCCACCAGCCAGGCCAGCGCGGCTGCGGCCTTCTTCGGCTGGGTGATGATCGGCGTGATGAGGTGCGGTATGCCCTCGTAGGGCGTCAACTCCACCATCTTGGGGTCGATGAGGATCATCCGCACTTCGTCGGGTGTCGCACGGGACAGCAGCGACACCAGCATCGAGTTCACGAAGCTCGACTTACCGGAACCGGTGGAACCCGCCACGAGCAGGTGCGGCATCTTCGCGAGGTTGGCGCTGACGAAGTTGCCCTCGATGTCCTTGCCGAGACCGATCACCAGCGGGTGGTGGTCCTTGCGGGTGCTCGGGGCCGTGAGCACGTCGGCGAGGCGCACCATCTCGCGGTCGGAGTTGGGGACCTCGATGCCGACCGCGGACTTGCCGGGGATCGGTGCCAGCAGGCGGACGTTGTCGGTGGCGACGGCGTACGCGATGTTGCGGGCGAGCGCGGTGATCTTCTCGACCTTCACGCCCGGTCCGAGTTCCACCTCGTAGCGGGTGACGGTCGGGCCGCGGGTGAATCCGGTGACGGCCGCGTCGATCTTGAACTGCTCGAGGACCTCGGTGATGGCCTCGATCATCGCGTCGTTGGCGGAACTGCGCTTCTTCGGCGGATCGCCCTCGATGAGCAGCGACGTCGGGGGCAGCGTGTAGTCGCCCTCGACGACCCGGTCGGTCACGAACTTGTCGACGTCGGGCAGCGGTTCCGGTTCGGGTTCCGGCTTGGGGGCGACGACCGGCTTGGCCTTGGCACGCGCCGGTTTCGGCGCCGGCGCCGGCACGGGTTCCGTGGCGGGCTCGGTCTCCCACAGACCGAGCACCTCCGTCTTCGCGGTATCGCTGACGTCGTACTCGTCGGTGGGATAGTTGTCGGCCGGTGCACCCCGAGTCCCGGTCTTGTAGTCGTCGACCGGGTAGCCGTCGGCGTCGAACAGTGTGGGGTCGTATTCGCCGTCCTCGTAGTACTCGCTGTCGTAGTCGGCGTAGTGGTCGCGGCCGAACGACGTCCCGAAGTACGACTGCAGCTTGCCGGGCACCTCGCGGACCGTGGTTCCGGTCAGCAACAGGACACCGAACAGTGCCGCCATCAGCAACAGCGGCGCGGCGAGCCACACGGTCAGGCCGTCCGTCAGTGGACCTCCCGCCGCGTACCCGACGAAACCGGCGCCGCGTGCCCTGCCCTCGGCGTCGGTAGGCGAACCGGTCGCGATGTGCCAGAGACCGAGAGCGGGCAGACCGACCAGCAGCGACCCCAGGACCAGCCTCGGCCGGATCTCGGGTTTCGGCTCGGTCCTCATCAGGATCACCGCGACGGCGACACCGATCAGGGGCAGGACGCCGGACGCCCCACCGAACACGGCACGGACTCCGGTCTCGATCCACTCGCCCACCGGACCGCCCGCGGAGAACCAGATTCCGCCGGCGACCACGACGCTGATCGCGATCAACCCGAGCGCGATGCCGTCGCGCCGGTGACCCTGTTCGATCTCGGCAGCCTTGCCGACGGTGCGGGTGGTGGCCCCGACGCCCTTGGCCATCAGCGACCAGCCGGCACCGATCCCCCGGCCCACCGACTTCAGGGGGCCGGACGCGGACGACTTCTTCGCGGCGGGCCTCCGGGCGCCGCCGCGGGAGCTGCCGCCGCGCGGCGAGGTGGACTTACGCGGAGTACTGACCGTCCGGGTCGTGCGGGACTTGGGCTTGGACGGGGTCGAGCCGCCTCGCACGCCCGTCCTCGCCGTGGACGTCGTCGTGCTCGAACCGCGGGCGCTCGCCTTACCTGCCATGGTTCTCAGATTAGTCGCTACGGCACCTTCCGGACCATCCGCAACACCCGTAACACGGCGGGACCTGCGGTGAAATGCCCTCAGAACCCCCGGTCGAGGGAGGTCACGGCGTCGATGTCGGCAGCCTCACCGTCGGTCTCGATGCGCACCTGGTCCCGGCCGAACGCGTGCAGGGCGAGTTCCGACGGTTCGCCGCGCAGGATCACCCGGCCGGCACCGGCCTTGCGGACGGTGGCCTGCTCCCCGGACGGCCGCTCGAGCACGACCGTCACCGGGGCGTGCCGGTAGCCGAGCTTTCCGACCTTGCGTGCGAGACCCCACAGCGCGTCCTGGCGCTCGTCGGGCAGGACCCGCGGCTCCCAGCCGTCGTGGGCGCGGCGCACATCCTCGTGGTGGACGAACATCTCCCCCAGGTTCACCTGTGCGTCCACCCAGTACACCGGCGACCACATCGGCGGACCCGACCGGACCTCGTCCAGCAGTCGGCTCCACGGACGCGTCGCCGTGTCGTTCTGGACGCGCTCCGTGTAGCCGGCGAGCCGACCCACGACGATGCCGGGGGCAGCGTCGAGGCGTCGTTCGCGCACGATCAGGTGGGCGGCCAGGTCCCGGTTGGTCCACGTCCCGCAGAGGGTCGGGGCGTCGGGACCGAATTCGGCCATCGAGTCGACGAGGGCGAGGCGTTCATCTCGGGCGAAGGTCACCCGTCCGAATCTACCTGCCGGAGAACTACTTGCCCTCGGCCGACGGAACCGCGATGACGGTCGGGACGATCATCGGCCGGCGACGGTACTTGTCCGCCACCCATTTGCCGACGACGCGCCGGATCGCCTGGGCGATGCGGTGGGCGTCGTTGATGCCCTCGGTGGCCAGGCGCAGGAGTTCCGCCTCGACCAGCTGCGCCGCGTCCTTGAGGGCCGTGGGGTCGTCGGAGAATCCGCGTCCGGACACCTCGGGGGTGCTGACCGCGCGTCCTGTGTGGTCGTCGATGACGACGTTGATGGCGATGAACCCGCCCTCGCCGAGGACCAGCCGGTCCGACAGCGTGGAGTCACCGACGTCGCCGACGGACAGTCCGTCGACGTAGACGTGTCCGACGGGAACCTGCCCGACGATCTCGGCGAGACCGTCGACCATGTCGACCACCACCCCGTCCTCGGCGAGCACGATCCGGTCCTCCGGCACGCCGGTGGCCTTCGCGAGGGCGGCATTGGCGCGCAGGTGACGCCATTCGCCGTGGACCGGCATGGCATTGGTGGGCCGGACCGCGTTGTACAGATACAGGAGCTCGCCCGCCGACGCGTGACCGGAGACGTGCACCTTCGCGCTCTGCTGGGTGACGACGGTGGCGCCGCGCTTGGCGAGTCCGTTGACGACGGCGAACACGGAGTTCTCGTTGCCGGGGATCAGCGAGGACGCCAGCACGACGAGGTCGTTGGCCCGGATGTTGATCTGCCGGTGCTCACCGCGGGCCATCCGCGACAACGCCGACAGCGGTTCGCCCTGCGAGCCGGTGGAGATCAGGACGAGCCGGTCGTCGGGCAGGTTGGCCGCGGTGTCGATGTCGACCACCAGGCCGTCCGGCACGCTCAGATATCCGAGATCCTGCGCGATCTGCATGTTGCGGACCATCGACCGGCCCACGAACGCGACCCGCCGGTTGTACCGGTGGGCGACGTCGACCACCTGCTGGATGCGGTGCACGTGGCTGGCGAAGGACGCCACGATCACGCGCTGCTTCGCCTTGCCGATCACGTTGTCGAGCACTCCCCCGATCTCACGTTCGGGGGTGACGAAGCCTGGCACTTCGGCGTTGGTGGAGTCGACGAGGAACAGGTCGACACCCTCGTCGCCGAGACGGGAGAAGCCGGCGAGGTCGGTGAGCCTGCCGTCGAGCGGCAGCTGGTCGAGCTTGATGTCACCGGTGTGCAGCACGACTCCGGCGTCGGTCCGGATCGCGACGGCGATGGCGTCGGGGATCGAGTGGTTGACGGCGAAGTATTCGCACTCGAACGGACCGTGATCGGTGCGCTGCCCCTCGACGACCTCGACGAGGTTGGGGCGCTGGCGGTGCTCACGGCACTTGGCCGCGACGAGTGCGAGCGTGAACCGCGAACCCACCACGGGCAGATCCGGCCGCAGGCGCAGCAGGAACGGGATGGCGCCGATGTGGTCCTCGTGGCCGTGCGTGAGGACCACGGCCTCGACGTCGTCCATCCGGTCCTCGATGTGCCGGAAGTCCGGGAGGATCAGGTCGACACCCGGCTGCTGGTCTTCCGGGAACAGCACACCGCAGTCGACGATGAGCAGCTTGCCCTGGTGCTCGAAGACGGTCATGTTGCGACCGATCTCGCCGATACCGCCGAGCGCCACCACCCGCAGACCCTTGAACGGAGCCTTCGGCGGGGCGCCGAGCCGGGCCGTCGGATCGACCGAAGCCGGCCGGGCGTCCTGACGCTTGTTGCCGCCGCCGCGCCTGCCGGACCGGGACGACGACTTGTTGGCGGCGCCGCCCTTCGTGGAGGAGGTCTTCACCGGCGCGGACTTCGCCTGCGCTGACTTCGGAGCCGACGGCGGGTCTGCGACGACGGGCGCCGACTTCGGCGGCTCTGCGACGACCGGCGCCGACTTCGGCGGCTCTGCGGCCACGGGCGCCGCCTTGGTCGGCTCGCTCGCGGTGGGAGAAGGGGGACCGGCCTGACGGCTGGCGCTGCGACGACGAGGCGGTCGGGTCACGCGAGCACCCCCGCAGCGTGCAGATCGGCGGCCAGGAGGTCGAGTTGATCGTGGGTGGGCGCCACCTGCGGCAACCGGGGTTCGCCGACGTCCAGGCCGATCAGGCGCAGACCCGCCTTCGACGCGCTGACGCCGCCGAGACGCGCCACCGAGCGGATGACCGGGATCAGGCTGAGGTTGATCGCGCGGGCGCGGGCGATGTCACCGGCCGCGAATGCCGTGTGCAGTTCACGCAACCGGCCGGGCACGAGGTGCCCGATGACGCTGACGAATCCCGTCGCGCCCACCGACAGCCACGGCAGATTGAGCGGATCGTCACCCGAGTAGAACTGGAGGTCTGTGGTGCCGATCAGCTCGGCGCCCGCGTTGAGGTCGCCCTTGGCGTCCTTGACCGCGACGATGCGCGGGTTCTCGGCGAGGCGCCGGATGGTCTCCGTCTCGATGGGGACCACGGAGCGGGGTGGAATGTCGTAGAGCATGACCGGAAGGTCGGTGGCGTTGGCGACGGCGGTGAAATGCGCGAACAGTCCGGCCTGCGGCGGACGCGAGTAGTAGGGGGTGACGACGAGGAGGCCCTGCGCGCCCGCGCGGGCGGCGTCACGGGCGAGTTCGACGCTGTGCGCGGTGTCGTTGCTGCCTGCGCCGGCGATGATCTTCGCGCGGTTGCCCACCGCGTCGATCACTGCCCGGAGCAGCTCGAGCTTCTCGTTCTCGGTGGTCGTCGGCGACTCACCGGTCGTACCGGCGAGGACGAGGGAGTCGCATCCGTTGTCGACGAGGTACGCCGCGAGGCGGACACCGGCGTCGACGTCCAGCTTTCCGTCCGAGGTGAACGGCGTCACCATCGCTGTGGACACGGTGCCGAACGGACGCTCGACGGGAGAAGCGGAATCACCGTAGGTCATGGTCAGAAGGCTACCCGGTGACCCAGGTACTTTTGCACACCAGTCATGCGTCGGCGGAAAACGTGCTCCGCGCCACCTCCGTGCCGTCGCCCCAGTCCAGTACCTCGAAGTCGCCGAAGACATTCGGCGCGGCCGCCTGCAGCTGCCTCAGGCACTCGACCGCGACGCGGCGAATCTCCACGTCGGCGTGCTCGGTGGCCCGCATCGAGACGAAGTGCCGCCACGCCCGGTAATTGCCGGTGACCACCACGCGGGTCTCCGTAGCGTTGGGCAGGACGGCCCTCGCGGCCTGCCTCGCCTGCTTGTTGCGCAGCGGCACGCTGGAGGTGTCCGCCAGTTTCGTTTCGAGGGCCTCGAGGAGTGCGCCGTACGCCGCCCGGCTCGCGTCGGTGGCCTTCGCGAAGAGTTCCTCGAGTTCGGGGTCGCCGGCGATCGCGGGCGGAACGACGACATTGCCGTCGTTCTCACGCACGAAGCGCTGCGACAGCTGCGAGTAGGAGAAGTGGCGGTGCCGGATCAACTCGTGGGTGCAGGACCGGGAGATGCCGGTGATGTAGAAGCTGACGGTGCCGTGTTCGAGGACCGACTCGTGCCCGACCTCGAGCAGATGGCGCAGATATCCGGCGTTGGTTGCGGTGCGGGGGTTGGGCTTGGACCAGCTCTGGTAGCACGCCCGGCCCGCGAACTCCGCCAGCGCTTCGCCGCCGTCGGCGTCGGTCTCCCACGGAATGTCCGCCGGCGGAAAGAACTCCGTCTTCGCGACGAGTTGCACCCTGAGCGGCACGGTCTGCGGCACTGCGCTGTTCCTCCTACCGAACTCCCTGGTCGGGAGTCCCTCCTGAATGCATCGACCCTAGTCGCAGCGGTGATCGGGGTCTCGGCGTGCCCCGTTCCGGCAGCGGCCTGGTTGCCGTGAGTTCACCCGCGGTGTTCACCCGCGCGTGTCAGTCTCGTCTCGCCCACACTTTCGGTGACACCGCAGATTCGCCGGGAGACTTCCTGTGCAGTACCGGACAGGCCGCGCACGCGCCGTCGTGATCGCAGTTCTCGGGACAGCGGTTCTCGGGGCCGCTCCCCCGGCGTTCGCCGGACCGCGCGCGGCGGTCCGGCGAACGCCGAGAGTCCGGCACAGCGCGCGGCAGGGCGACATCGCCCATCTGAAGTCACGCCTACTTGACTGACGTCACTGATGACGCCATGCTGGCGTCATGGACCTCGGCATCTACGTCTCCCGGCTGCGAGACGACCTGAACGCAGCAGCCGCGCTCGGCGACGAGCAGACGCGGGCGACGGCAGCGGCGCTCGCCGCCGCGGTCGAACCCGCCGCCCGGCTGCTCCTGCTCTCGGCGCTCACCGATTTTGCAGGTGAGGTGACGTCCGAACTCGGCAATCGCACCGTCGGTGTGCGACTGGACGGCAGCGAGGTGGCGGTCGACGTGCATCGCACCCCCACCGCGCCCGGACCGGAGGGGGAAGGAACCACGACAGCCGAGGACCTCGGTGCCGCCTTCGATGACGTCACCGGTGACATCAGCCGCGTCACTCTGCGTCTGATGGATCAGATCAAGTCGAAGGCCGAGGAAGCCGCCTCCCAGAACGGGGTGTCGCTCAATTCCTGGGTGTCGCAGGCGGTCCAGGGCGCACTCAAGGACCAGATGCGCCGCAACGGGAGAGACAATTTCTGAGCACCGGCGCACTCACTCCACGCCTCCGTCGGCGGCGGTGATGTAATTACGTCGCATCAGCCACACGGTGAGAGTCGCCACGGGCTCGAAGGAGCGAAGAACATGGCCGTTTCCGGCGTCAAGGAATTCGAGATCAAGGCCGATCCGGCCACGGTGATGGCCGCGATCGCTGCGGTGGATCGCCTGCCCGAGTGGTCCTCGGCCCACAAGTCGGTCACCATCGAGAGCACACACGACGACGGCCGCCCCCATCGTGTCCGAATGAGCGTCTCCATCCTCGGGATCAACGACGAGCAGGTCGTCGACTACACGTTCGAGGGCGACGACACCGTGTCATGGCACCTCGTCGAGAGCGGCCAGCAAAACGCCCAGGACGGCTCGTACGTCCTCACCGAGTCCGGCGCAGGCACCAAGGTCACGTTCGAGTTGACGGTCGACCCGAAGATTCCGCTGCCCGGGTTCCTCGTGAAGAAGGCGCAGAAGACGGCACTCGAGACGGCGAGCAAGGGCCTGACGAAGTTCGTCGAGAGCCTGTAGTCCTCACTCTCCTCGCGGCCGCGCCGTCGCGGCCGCGAGGAGGGCACCGAGGTTGCCGCGATCGTCCACCCGGATGTCGTCCAGACCCAACCACGTTGCCATTCTTCGCAGTTCCGGGAGCAGCGCCTCCACCACACGCCCCGGATTCCGGTCGGGTTCCACGAACGCGGATCGCACCGCGAGCGTTCCCGACGCGCGGTCGGCCTTGAGATCGACCCTCGCGACCAGTTCACCGTTCAGCAGGAACGGAAAGACGTAGTACCCGTGGACACGTTTGTGCGCGGGGGTGTAGATCTCGAGGCGGTACCGGAAGTCGAATATCCGCTCGGTCCGGGGACGGCAGAAGACCAGCGGATCGAACGGGCACAACAGCGCCGCCCCCTCCACCTTCCGGGGAACCCGGACGTCGCGGTGGACGAATGCCGGCGCATCCCAGCCGCGGACCCCCACCCGTTCGAGCACCCCGTCCTCGACGAGTTCCTCGATGGCCGAGGCGGTCTGCGCCGGCGACAGTCGGTAGTAGTCACGCAGATCGGGTTCGGTGGCCACACCGAGGGCCCGCGCGGACCGCTGGACGAGGCCACGGACAGCATCCTCCTCCGAGACTTCCTCGGCGAGTATCGCTTTCGGCAGCACACGTTCGCTCAGGTCGTAGTGACGGGTGAAGGCGACCCGTTTGTCCACCGCCAGCGCGCCGGACGCGAACAGTTGCTCGCACACCACTTTGGTGTCGCTGCGATCCCACCACGGCCCCTTGCGGTCCGGCCGGTCGACCTCGAGGTGTTTCTCCACATCGCTCGCGCTGCACGCACCGACGGCGCCGATCACGTCGAGCACGTCGGCGGCGAGCGTGGGATTGCGATCGAGTACGCGGGATTCGCCGGACCAGCGACCGTGCCGGTACCGGTGCATCCGCCAGCGCAGCAGCGGCCAGTCCTCCACGGGGATGAACGCCGCCTCGTGCGCCCAGTACTCCGCCAGCATCCGGGGTGCGCGGGCCGAATGTGACCACGCCGCCGAATCGACCAGCCCGCGGTCGTAGACGCCGAGACGGCTGAACAGCGGGACGTAGTGGGCGCGCACGGCCACCGACACCGAGTCGATCTGGAACAGCCGTACCCGGTCGAGAACCGAACGGACGTGCCGGCGCGTCGGCGCCCCGGCCGGTTTCCGGTCGGCGAACCCCTGCGCCCAGAGCGCCGATCTCCGGGCCGCGGCAGCGGTCATCTCACGCATGCCCGCAGCCTGCCATCAACCACCGACACGTTCCACCGCGACGTCAGACGTCCTCGGCCAGCGTCACGGCGACCGTCGCACCGAGTTCGTAACACCGCTCCCGCGCGCTCGCGTCGAGCGATCCGGTCAGTTCCAGGATCTCGGCCACCTGGGTGAGCGCCAGCCCGGTCACGATCTTCTGCACCGATTTCACGGCCCCGGCGGTGTCGTTGTTGCCGTGCACCCAGAGCCCGTAGGGGCGGCCCGCGACCGCGTCGAGGCACGGGTAGTAGACGGTGTCGAAGAAGTGCTTCAGCGCACCGGACATGTAGCCGAAGTTGGCGGACGTCCCGAACAGGAACCCATCGGCTGCCAGGACGTCGGGCACGGTCGCGCCGAGAGCGGGAATCGACTTCACGTCGACCCCGTCGATGTCGGGGTCCCGCGCGCCTTTCAGCACGGCTTCGAGGCACTCACGAGTCACCGGCGACGGCGTGTGGTGGACGACGAGTAGTGACTTCACAGTCGTCAGCGTACGACCGGGCCCGCTTCCTATCGGCCGGGCTCGCCTTCCCGTTCGACGCGTTCGAGTTCCACGGCCCGTTTCATCGTCTCCCGGGCCCTGCCGCGGTCGCCGGCGTAGTCGTAGGCGCGGGCGAGGCGGTACGAGTTCCGCCAATTGTCCGGTTCTGCTTCCCATTCGGATTTGACCTGCTGGAACAGTGCGTCCGCGGCGTCCCGGTCGATGCGGCCCGAGGGGCGCTTCGGCAGATCGCTGACGTCCAGTTCGAGCCCCTCGTCGGCGATGCGGCGGGACAGATGCTGATGCTGGAATCCGGCACGCAGCGTGGCGTAGACGATCCAGGCGCCCAGGAACGGCAGGATCAGGACGCCGACACCCAGGCCGATCGCGGCCGCTCCGTCGGCCTGGATCAGCTCGATCCCGCGTCGACCGAGAAGGACGAAGTAGAACACCAGCGCCGCGACCAGCAGTCCGATCGTGACGACGGTCTTGGTCGAGCCGTCCTTCACAGGTCGAGAAGGGGGTCGATACCGACGGTCAGGCCGGGACGGGAGCCGATCTCCCGCACCCCGAGCAGGACGCCGGGGGCGAAGGAATTGCGGTCGATCGAATCGTGCCGGATGGTCAGCGTCTCCCCCTGTGTGCCGAGGATGACCTCCTGATGGGCGACGAGCCCTGCCAGCCGCACGGAATGCACCCGCACGCCGTCCACGTCGGCGCCGCGCGCACCGTCCAGTTCGGTGGTCGTGGCGTCGGGGCTCGGTCCGACGCCCGCCTTGCGGCGTGCCTCCGAGATGAGGGCGGCGGTCCGGTAGGCGGTGCCGGACGGCGCGTCCGCCTTGTTGGGGTGATGCAACTCGATGACCTCGACGGAATCGAAGAATCGTGCTGCCGCCTCGGCGAAGCGCATGGAGAGGACGGCACCGATCGCGAAGTTCGGGGCGATCAGCACACCGACCTCGGGCCGCTCCGACACCCACGACCGCACCGTGTCGAGCCGGGCGTCGTCGAATCCCGTCGTGCCCACGACCGCGTGAATACCGTTGGACACGAGGAACTTCAGGTTGTCCATCACCACGTCCGGGTGAGTGAAGTCGACGACGACCTGCGTGCCGGCCTCGACGAATGTCTCCAGCCGGTCGCCGTGATCGACCTCCGCGACGAGTTCGAGGTCCGGTGCCTGCTCCACCGCCTCGCAGATCGCTCGGCCGACCTTGCCCTTCGCTCCGAGAACCCCGACCTTGATGGGTGCTGCTGCGCTCACTTCTCCACGCTCCGTCCAGTCACAACGATTCGCCCGAAAGCCTACGCAACCGACGGGTGCCGGCCGGTGCGCAGGGGCGGGGCGGGAGACCTACGTCTCGCCGTCAGACGCGGCCGGCCTCGTACTCGGGGTGCCAGCGCGGTGATCGGCCGAGCAGCGACAGCACCGCGCCGAAATCGGCGGCGTCGGGGTCGGTCGGCAGGCCGGGCGCGAACGCGGCCCCCTCGCGCAACCGGTCCGCCCCGTCCGGGACGAGTCGTGCGATCGGGAGAACCGCGGCCACCATGCCGGATTCGGGCGCGAAGTCGAGCCCGAGCGACCGGGCGACGTCCCACGAATGGACCACGTAGTCGAGGAAGTGGAACCCGACGGCGATGGCTGCGGGGAACGGGAACTCGGTGCTGATCTCCGGCAACCAGAACTGCCGCTCCCCGACGCCATCCCGGGTGAAGGCCTCGATGACGGTGTCGGCCGCCGAGCGGTACGCGGCGACGGGATCCGCCGACGCGTGCGGCCGCCAGTTCGACGGGTCGGGACCTCCGCCCGCTGCCGCTGCGGCGAATCCCCGGTGCTGCACGATCATGTGGTCCAGCAGTTCCCCGAGAGTCCACTGCGCACACGGTGTCGCGCGCTTCAGATCGTCGCGCGTCACCTGCGACACGAACTCCACACTCGATTGCACGGCGCGGATATCCCAGCGCCGGACCTCGTCCACATCCATCGTCGACACCTCGTCACTCGAATCGATTTGATACGCGTTCGCTTATCATCTACCTCAGTAGATGATCGGTCAAGGTGTATTTTCTGCGGTATGCCCAGCCGCGACCCGACGCACGGACAGCACGAACGCACCCGCCCCGATCTCGCGGCGATGACGACCGCCCTGAACCGCTCGCTGGTGGCGGCGGAACTTCCCGTGCTCGCGGAGCACGGGCTGACCATGTGGGGATACGTCGTGCTCCTGGCACTCGACGAGCACCCGCTGCGCACCCAGGCCGCGCTGGCGGAGGCAATCGGCGCCGACAAGACCCGGATCATCGGCGTGCTCGACGACCTGCAGGACCGTGGCCTGATCGACCGTCAGCGCGATCCCGCGGACCGCCGAGCCCGCCTGCTGTCGCTGACCCCGGACGGGCACGACGTGCGCGACTCGGCGCAGGCGGCGATCCGGCAGGGCGAGGAGCGACTCTTGGCCAGGTTGCCGGAGCGCGACCGCGAGGGTTTCGTGTCCGCCCTGATCGCGCTGTCGGCACTGCCGGTCGAAGACGTCACCGGGCGCCCGGGCGACTCCACCTGACGGAGTTCGCGCCGGCTCCCCTTCAGCCGTGCCGCAGCGCGTCCACGGCCTTACCGATCCGACGCTGCCGCGTCTCGTCCGTCTTGGCCCCCTCGACCGACAGCAGGTGCCGGCGCTGGTTGCTGTATGACAGTGCGTCGAACGCCTTTCGCGCGTCCGGCTGCCGGTCGAGCGCCTCGGCGAAGTCGGGCGGAACCGTGACGAACCTGGGTTCGGTGTCGAGCTCGACGTCGACGTCCACCTCGTCGCCTGCCGCGACCCCCGCACCTGCCCGGTTCTCGGGGATCCGGAAACCGGTCGCGGTCTTGCCGCCCAGCTCGATGGTGGTGCGGAACCTCATGGGCAGAGTTCTGCCCATGACCGGCCCGCCGGGTCAGTCGAACACGATGATCTGCCGGATCGCCCTGCCGTCGGCGAGTTCGTCCATGCCGCGGTTGATGTCGTCGAGGGTGATGCGGGAGGAGATGAGTTTCTCCACGGGAAGCTTCCCGGCGCGCCAGAGGTCCTCGTAGATCGGGATGTCCCGGGACGGCACCGCCGACCCGAGGTAGCTGCCGATGATCGTGCGGGCCTCGGCCACCAGGATGAGCGGGGAGATCGACGACCGCGCGTCGGGCGACGGCAAGCCGACGGTGATCGTCTTACCACCGGGAGCGGTTGCGCGAACAGCCGATTCGAATGCGCGCGCGTTCCCCGCGGCCTCGATGACGATGGGCGCCCGGATACCGGCTTCCTCCAGCTCCGCGGGGGTGTAGACGGCCGTCGCGCCGAGTTCGCGTGCGATCTGCAGTTTCTCGGGTACGGCGTCGACGCCGATCACCTCGCCGGCACCCCGGGAGACCGCCGTCAAGATGGCGGCCATCCCCACTCCACCGAGCCCGACGACCATCACGGCCTGGCCGGGTTGCGGATCGCCCGCGTTGAGGACGGCACCGCCGCCGGTGAGGACGGCGCATCCGAGCACGGCCGCCACATCGGCGGGGACGTCGTCGCCGACGGGAACGACCGAGCGGCGGTTGACCACCGCGTGCGTCGCGAATCCGGACACCCCGAGGTGGTGGTGCACGGGGTCGCCGCCGCGGTGCAGTCGCGCTCCCCCGTCGAGCAAGGTTCCGTCGTTGTTCGCACTGGTCCCCGGCACGCACGGCATGCGGCCGTCGGTGGCGCAGCCCTCACACTCACCGCAGCGAGGAAGGAACGTCATGACCACACGCTGTCCGACCGCGACGTCGTCGACCCCGGCTCCGAGCCGGGTGATCCGCCCCGCGGCCTCGTGCCCGAGCAGCATCGGGACCGGGCGCACCCGGTTCCCGTCGACGACGGACAGGTCGGAATGGCACAGGCCCGCCGCTTCGATCCGGACGAGGATCTCGCCCTCGCCGGGCGGGTCGAGGTCGAGTTCGGAGATCGAGATCGGTGCCGACTCGGCGAACGGGCGCGTTCTCCCGATCTCCTCGAGTACCGCTCCACGGATCTTCATCTCGGGCTTCTCCTCTTGTTGTCGGCGAATCCTCGTTACCGGACGATGCCGCGCACCGAGGCCGGCAGGTCACGCTTGCGACGATACGGTCCGACGACGGCGGCACCGAACGGGCGCTGCAGCAGAACTCGCGCGACGTCGCGCACCTCGTCGGTGGTGACCGCGTCGATCTTGCTCAAGGTTTCGGTGATGCTGCGGTGATTGCCGTAGTTGAGCTCGCTGCGACCGATGCGATGCATCCGGGAACCCGAATCCTCCAGTCCCAGAACCAGTCCGCCCCGCAGCGATCCCTTGGCGCGGGCGCACTCGGCGTCGGTGATGCCTTCGGCGGCCACGTTCGACAGCACCTCTCGGATCACCGTGGTGACCTCGCCGAGGTTCTCGGGCTGGCACCCGGCGTAGATCGAGAAGGCACCCGTGTCGGAGAACGTGTCGATGCCCGAGTACACGGAATACGCGAGGCCCCGGATCTCCCGCACTTCCTGGAAGAGCCGGGAACTGAGTCCGCCACCGACCGCGGCGTTGAGCACCGACAGCGCCCAGCGGTGCGACTCGTGCCGCCCGAACGCGCGCACCCCGAGGGAGAGGTGGACCTGTTCGCTGTCCCTGTTGGTCAGGCTGAGTGTCGGCTCCGTCCGCAGGCGCAGGGTGCCTGCGCGTCGGGGGGCAGGTTCGGACGCCGATTCGAGGTGCCCGGCGAACGCGCGCCGGACCAGCTCGACCGTCGGTTCGTGCTCCACGTTGCCGGCGACGGCCACCACCATGCGCGGCGGCGTGTAGCGCCGCACGTGGAACGAGTGGAGTTGGGTGCGGGTCATCGATTCGATCGATTCGACGCTGCCGATGACGGGCCTGCCGACGGGATGGTCGCCGTACAGCGCGGTCAGGAACGCGTCGCCGAGGAGGTCTTCCGGGTCGTCGTCGCGCATCGAGATCTCTTCGAGGACCACCTGGCGTTCCACGTCGACGTCGGCGGACCGGCAACGGCCCCGCAGGACGACGTCGCTGACGAGATCGATGGCGAGGGGCAGGTCGTCGTCGAGCACGTGCGCGTAGAAACAGGTGTGTTCCTTGGACGTGAACGCGTTGAGCTCGCCGCCGACGCCATCCATCACCTGCGCGATGTCGAGGGCGCTGCGCGACGGCGTGGCCTTGAACAGGAGGTGCTCGAGGAAGTGCGCGGCCCCGGCTACCGTGGGCTGCTCGTCGCGTGATCCGACACCCACCCAGACGCCCACGGACGCGGATCGGACACCGGGAACGTATTCGGTGACCACCCGGAGTCCGCCGGGGAGCACGGAGCGCCGGACGCCGGCATCCGGCTCGTGGAGGGTCGGCGCTTGGGTCAGTGCGGCAGTGCGGCTGCGATCGATCTTGGCCATGTAGTGGTTCAGCAGTCCTCGAAAGCTGGGCGTCGTCGAACGGCAAACTTTACACGCGGCATCCAGCCGTCGTTCACCAGCGTCGACGATGTGGTTGCGAACCCGATCAGTCGCTGTTCCCGAGGACGGCCACAGCGCGAACAACATCCTGGGCATCGTGTCCCGGGTTGCGGCGAGGCACTCGAACCACTCACCAGCGCGCCGTGGCGAGAACAGTTCGACGCCGCAGTCAGTGTCCGGGTCGGCGTGGGGCGTCGCCGGACCGGAGGTCGGTCGCGGCCAGCACCGCGATGCGCTCGGTGCGCTGGCCCGGCCGGATCATCTCCCTCGCCTCCAGCATCCTCGCGCGGGACGAGAGGGCGGGACCGAACGGCACGTCCGCCGACGCGACCACGTCCACCCGAAGTCCCCGTTCCTCCAGCATCGCCCGTGTCTTGTCCACCCCGTTGAGCGTCGACTGGACGAGGAGCAGGATACCGCCGGGAGCGAGAAGGTCGGGGGTTTCGCTGCAGATCCGATCGAGCACGGCCCGCCCGTCGACGCCGGCATCCCAGGCCCGCGCGAGTATCCGGCCCGGCCTGCCGTCGTCCGTCGCCGGCGCGTAGGGCGGATTGGCCACGACCACGTCGAAGCGAAGGGTCCGGACGGAGTCCACCAGGTCGCCCCGCACGACGCGGATCGTCCGGCGGTTCAGTTTGGCGTTGAGCCAGGTACTGATCGCGGCCCGGCGCGACACATCGACCGCAGTCACCCACCCCGCCCCCGCAGCGCACGCCTCGACGCTCAACGCCCCTGTGCCACAGCAGAGATCGAGCACACGGGTGCCCGGTCCGAGATCTCGGGCCGCCAGCACCTCGGCGAGCAGCCAGGTGTCACGCTGGGGACGATACACCCCGGGCAGACGAACGAGCATGATCGGCTCCCTCCCTCGCCGTTCCCTACAAGCGTGGCCAGTACCCCGAGTTACATGCAACTCGACACGGGCCAATTCACCCGGTGTTCACGTCCGACCCCTCCCCGAGCCGCGTCTGCGGTGTCTGCCGGGGTCGAAAACGGGTATTCGTTCGCAGTGCCGCATTCCTTCTCGGCTGATTCCGACGCCGCGGTGGGCGTCGCGTGGGCCCTCGTCGCTCGGCCCTCGCGCTGGTCCGAGTGGGCGCCGCACGTGCGCGGCGCGTGGGGTCTCGGGTCCCCCGAGGTTCAGGCCGGCCGGCGTGGAGCGGCGCGACTGCTCTGGATCGTGCCTGTTCCCGCGTCGATCTCGGCCAAGACACCGGGCCGTTCCTGGGCCTGGCGGGTGGGACCGATGACGCTCGATCACGCCGTCGAGGCCCACGGTGCCGGCTCGCGGATCACGATGACCATGTCCGCTCCCGGTCCCCTCGACTCGGTGCTCGCCGCCACCTACGGCCCGGTGGTGCGAACTCTCGTCCGTCGACTCGCCCGCGTCGCGGGCGAACGCTAGCCGACGGCCATCGGCGGCGCGTCGTCCGGAGCGAGTTGAGCGCCGATCTTCCGGAACAGCCTGTCGGCCTCGTTCTTGTAGGCCCCCGTGTCGTCGAAGGCGGCCGCCTCGTAGGTGACGGCGACGGCGATGGCGATCTTCTGCGAGGGCAGATAGGCCTCCACCGCCGCGGATCCGCTGAACAGCGGATTCTGCATCAGCCAGTTGCCCACGATCGGCAGTCCGAGCCCGTAGGTGTAGTCCTCCGATTGCGGAAAACACGTGGTGCAGCCGGGCAGGGTGGTCGTCTTGCCGCGCAGGTCGGTCGACACCATGGCCTCGTAGGACTCGGACGAGAGAAGTTCGCCCGTGCCGATGGCGACGGCCGTGTCGTGGAGGTCGTAGATGTTCGTGGTCTGGATGGCTCCGTGGGTGATGGTCCAGGACGGGTTCCAGTACGTGGATTCCTCGTAGAACGGCGCACCGGCTGGGATCTGCAGGGCCTCGCGCCGCTCGGACGAGAACGCGTGCAGGACGGGTTCGGTGATCGCCGCCGTCCCCGGGTCCGTGGTGTCGTCGAGGCCGAGCGGACCGAGCACCTTGTCCTGCATGAGTTCCGTCATCGGCTGACCGGTGATCTTCTCGAGAGCCAACCCGAGGATGACGTAGTTGGTGTGAGCGTAGTTCCAATTGGTCCCGGGTTCGTAGAGAAGCGGCTTCGACGTCGCGAACGCCAGGAGTTCCTCAGGCGTCCAGTTGCGGAACGGCGCCGCGTAGAGGGCCTCGGCGAATTCGGTGTTGCCGATGACGTAGTCGACGTAGCCCGAGGTCATCTGGGCGAGCTGACGGAGCGTCACGCGGTCGGCGTGCGGAATGTCGGGCAGCCACTTCGACACCGTGTCGTCGAGGCTCACCTCCTTCTCGTCGACGAGCTGGAGCAGCAGCGTGGAGACGTAGGAGATGGCGACGGCTCCGTTGCGGAAGTGCATGTCGGTGGTGGCGGGCACCCCGGTCATCGACTCCCCGAGCGCCTGGGTGACGATCTCCTTGCCGTCGACCGTGACACGCACGATCACCGCCTTCAGGTGGCTCTCCGCCATGGTGTCGCGCACGATCTTCATCACCGCATCGGCCTGCGCCGGGTCGGCCGACGAGACGGCAGAACCGTTGCTCGCGTCCGAGGAGGAAGAATCGGAGGACGAGGTGTTCGACGTGCACGCGGCCAGGAGAGCGAGGACGCACGTCAACAGGAGAACCCGCCGGTTCGGTGTCATACCCGAGCTTGGCAGATGCGGGCGGCCACTGGGTGTGAAAACCGTGGAGCGGGCCAGGATTCCGGTCAGATTACCGGCCGGCGCAGATAGAGATCGCGGAGCAGCGCCACCTCGGCGCCGTGATGGATGACCTCCCGGTTGATGTGCAACACCAGCGCCGCCATCGGATAATCCGCGAACGGTCCCTCGCTGGGGCCGCACGGCCGGGCGAACCCCTCGACTCCGAGGTTCCGGACACCCGCAGACCAGGCCGCATAGTTCTCGTCGAGTTGCGCGAGCGCCTCGGCCGCGGTGCCGGCGTACTCGAACGTCTGATAGTCGAGCGGCGGCCCGCCGAAGTGACTGGCGATCCGCACCCCGAAGACGCCGACGATCACATGCCCGAGCCGCCACGCGATGGTGGTGACCGGTGGCGGGTCCGGTTCGGGGAAGGCGAAGTCGATGGTGAACACACCACTCCCGGCCTGGACTGGCGCCGGCGACTCGCCGCGCGGGCGCACACTCCAGCCATCGGGCGCGGGTTCCCAGAAATACTCCTCGTCGGTCAACCCCTCCAGCCGGGGACGCAACTGATGCTGCCAGTGCCAGCTGAGCTGATCGGCAAGTTCGTGCGGCCAGTCCATGTCCTGACTCCCCTCTCCTTGTCGCCGATCGGACGTCGATCTCGAGACGGCTACCGCACACCGTCCGGGACCCGGACCCCCGGATGATTTGCCCGGAGGTTCATCGCCGCCAGCGCGACCGTCCGCTCGATCCGCCGCTGCCTCGTGTCCGGCTTCCTGGCTGACGCTATCCATTCCAGGATCAGCCATGTCGAAGACGGCGGAAACTTGTCGAAGTTCGCGCGTGCAGCGTCGTTTCGCCCGAACGCTGCCCGCAGATCGCCGGGGACGACCGAGCTGTCCCCGTCGGCCGTGTTCTCCCAGGTCCCCTTGGCCTTGGCCAGATCGATGGCGGCGTAACCGTGCTCGGTCATCAGTCCCTGCTCGATCATGTCCGCCGCGCGCCGTCGGTTCACCCGGCTCCAGGTGCTGCGCGGGGTGCGCGGCGTGAAACGCAGTTGAGAACTGTCGGCGTCCCGTCTGCGGTGCAGGCCGTCGATCCACCCGAAGCACAGGGCCTGCTCGATCGCCTCGTGGTAGCGGACGCTCGGCGTTCCGCTGTCCTTGTGGTGGATGATCAGCCAGACCTCTGTCTCGGTCCGGCAGTTCTCCGAAAGCCAGGCACGCCATCGCGCGTCGTGCGAGCGACGACGGTGTTCACGTCGTGGGTGTCCATCACGCGCTAGCCTTCGCAGCCAGAGTGTCCAGGTAGTGCTGGTTGAACATGACGCCGAGGATGTTCCCGAACGGGTCGGCCACGGATGCGGTGACGAATCCCGGCCCGTGTTCGACCGGCTCTCCGTGCAGGGTGGCCCCCAGGGACAGCAGCCGCTCGACGCTCGCCTCCAGATCGTCGACGTGCCAGTAGGTCATCGTGTTCTCGGCTTCGCGTGACCGGTCGGGCGTCGCGAATCGGCTGTCGATGATGCCGAGTTCGTGCTGGCAGTCGCCGATCCGGAATTCGATGTAGGCGGGTGCCCCCGCCACCGAGCGCACGAAATACGGCTCGATTCCGAGCAGTCGGTGTACCAGGCCCGGGCGGCGGTGAGGTCGTCGGCGTAGAAGTTGACGGTGGTGAGTCCTCGCAACATGGGTGAGTACCCTTCCTCGGTCGGTGACAACATTCATCCTCCGACTCAAAGTGCTCACCAATTGAGCACTTTTCGAGGGAAACTGAGGACATGCGCGCTGACCGACTCGTCGCCACCTTCTGCTGATGCAGTCCCGGGGTCGAGTGACCGCCGCCGAGGTGGCGGACGAACTCGAGGTGTCCGTCGCGACCGCTCGCCGCGACCTGGAAGCGTTGTCCGCTGCGGGGATCCCGGTATACCCACAGTCCGGGCGCGGCGGCGGGTGGTCGCTGGTGGGCGGCGCCCGCACCGACCTCAGCGGGTTGTCCGCGACGGAGGCGCAGGCGCTGTTCCTTCTGGTCGGCCCGGCGGCCGCCGTCTCGGGCGAGGCCAAGGCCGCGCTGCGCAAACTGGTGCGGGCGCTGCCGCAGACCTTCCGGGCCGACGCCGAGGCCGCCGCCAGTGCCACCATGATCGATCCCACCCGGTGGGGCGAACGCGATCGCCGCAGGCCCGAGATGGTCGACCTGCTGCAGGCCGCCGTGATTCGGCGCCGGAAAGTGCGCCTGACGTACACGAACAGCGCCCGGCAACGGTCCGAGCGACTGGTCGACCCGTGGGGTCTCGTCGACAAGGACGACATCTGGTATCTCCTGGCCGGGACCGAACGGGGACAGCGGACCTTCCGGGTCGACCGGATCGTCCACGCCGAATCGACGGAGCAGCCCGCCGAGCGCCCCGACGACTTCACACTCGCCGCGGCGTGGGACGAAGTGGTCGGCGAGGTGGAACAGCGGCGCTCGACGACGTGGGCGACCGTGCTCATCGACGCCAGGTTCGTGCCGATCCTGCGCGATCACTTCGGGCGGCACTGCCACCCCGACGGTGCGGACGACGACGGTCGCGCCCGGATCCGTCTCGCCGCACCGACCCCGTTGGACATCGCCCGGAACCTCGCCGGCTGGGGGTCGATGGTCGAGGTGCTCGAACCTCGATCGGTCCGGGCCGAGCTCGCCCGGATCGGCACGGAACTCGCCCACCAGTATGCCGGCGAGCATGGTGCGGGCGGATGACCGAGCGTCAGTCGGCCAGGTAGCGCTCGACCGTCTCGACCTTCGCTCGCAGCTGATCGCTCCGCCCCGGCCGGATATCCGCTTTGAGAACCAGACTGACCCGCGGAAACTGTTCCAGCAGAACGTCCGTTGCACGCTTCACGACGGCCATCACCTCGTCCCACTCACCCTCGATGGTGGTGAACATCGACGTGGTCTCGTTGGACAGCCCGGATTCGCGGACCACCCGCACGGCCGCGGCGACCGCGGCACCGACGCTGTCGGAATCCCCGCCCATCGGGCTGACGCTGAATGCCACCAGCATGTGCTCTCCTTCTCTGGGCATCGAAGACTTCGCGGCGTTCCACAGACACACGTCGGACGGCGCCCCTGATCAAGGGGACGCCGCCCGCGAGCACGAACGTCTGGTTACCAAGCTGCATTGTTGCGCGGGGTGAAATGTGGCCTCGGCGTCAGACATCCCCCCGCCTGACGCAAGCCCACCGCGCTGAGCCCAGTTAGTGGGCCGTGCTTGTGCGTGGGTGCCTACAACTCGTGCTGGGCGCCACGACCGAGAGGTGGAATCTTCTCTTCCGGTCCAACCTTGGTCTGCCGTGGATCCGTACCTCAGGTCTACCCCGCATATCCGGATAAGGCAACGAACCTGGGCTCGAGCGCTCCCGGCCGACGCTTCCCACTCGCCCGGTAACCGCGGTGCACAGGCCACCGACCCGGCCCGCTGGGCACGACAGACCTCACTGCTGAGGCGTACAAAGGAAAGACACCCATGAGGCTCGGCAATGACGGGACAAGCGCCGACCCGCGCGATCTACGTGACAGGAAGAGCGATCTCCCCCAGCCACACGCACAGAGAGGACTTCGCATGGGAGTTCCGTGGGCACCACGGGCACGATCGGATGCGTACTGGGAGCAACAAGTCTCCGGCGAAACGCGCGGCTGCGACAGTCGCGAGGCGCGAAAATCCGCACCCGCCGACACACGCCCGACCCTGGCCGACCACAGCATGACTCACCGCAACACTGACGCCCCACCTGCAGATGACAGCGAGTAACGGGCGCTAGGCCGTTCGGGGCAGGGACGACCCTCCAGGCGTGCCGGCGTGCGCCTGCCGCCGCAGCGCCTCCAGATTCTGCCGCATCTGCGGCCGCATGTCCCGGTGCTGCGGCTGCAGGCGTGAGTAGACCGAGAGCAGCGGGCGATACGGCAATACGTCGATCCGATACGAGTGCGTCACCCGGGTCCCGTAGCCGTCCGCTCGGAAGGTGTATGACCAGGTGGTCGAGTCGTGGTACAGCGGATTGCGCCGATCCGACACCGTGTGGAATTCGAACGTCCTTCCCGGATCGGCGGCGGTCACCTCACAGACCCGGGACCAGCGCATGTGATGTGCGCGGTTGTGCCCCCGGAATCGGGCGCCCACGGTCCCCGGCGACCGTCCCGGTAGCCACGCGCAGCTGCGGCACTCGGGGCTGCGTTCGCTGATGCGGGTGACGTCGGCGACCGCGTCGTACAACTGCCGGGCCGGGAAGTCGATCCACAGTTCTGCCGAACCCTCGGTGCGGAGTGGCTGGTGGAGCCGGGGACTCACGTCGAGGTCGGCGCCCCACCGTGCGGCGCATGCCCGCCGATATGGTCGTTTGAACGTATGGAGCAGCATGAACCGGGTGGCGGGATCGACTTTGCGGACGGTGACGTCGTAGTCGTCCCGATCGACACCGTCGACGATCCAGTGAGCTTCGATCCCCAGCTCCCGCTTGGTCTTCGAGGCGATGAACACCTGCTGCTCGACGTCATCCCACTGCCGACAGGTCAGGGTGCGGGCGACGACCGGCATCATCTCGTCCTCTTCGCGCTGCAGATGCGGCAGCAGAACGTGCTCGAGGGCGGCGAGGGAACGCGAAAGGTCTTCTCGGGCCGCCGGATCCGCATGGTATTGCGTTGCCGCAACGGTGACCCGCTCGATCTCGGAGCCGATTCGCGCGTGGTCGGCGTCCATCACGTCGAGCAGCGCTCCGGCAGCCGGGTTCACCTCACGAACCAGCGGCCACAGCCCACGGTCCTCGCCGCTGTGGTGCAGGTGCAGGAAATGCATCATCCACACGAGATGATCGGCGAGGGCGACCCGCTGAGTCCGCGCGGGCGGAGGTGACGTGTGCAGCACCTGCGCGGCGCGAGCAATGTCGCGGCGCAGCGCGCTGTGGACGATGCGCATGATACGAGTGTCGGCGGGAGACAGAGTGTCGGTTGTCATGACCTACTCCAGACGATGGCGCCCGTGTGTCACACCGGGCGGTCGAGGATTTCTTCGATGCGGTCGATCAACCATGACTCGTAGCGAACGCGACTCCAACCGCATTCGTCCACGAACAGGGCATAGACCTGGTCGCCGGTCTGAACCCACAGTTCGTCGACCTGACCAGGATCGGCGTCGTGGCCCGTGATCAAATATGCGACGTCGGCGACCGAGCGCCTGCGCTGCCCCTCCAGGTCGGCGGCCGCCGCTGCAAGTGTGGCATCCGCCGTCGCACCCTGGCGGATTGCCACGGCCAGGCGGTAGATGCGTTCGTTGATCACGGCGATCATGCGCGCACCCACCTCGATGCGATCGCCAGTCGTCCGCCCCGTACCGATCGCCGTGTAGACGGGCCGGTCGGCCAACGGCACCTGAGCATCATCGCCGACGATGGCGACCTCCAGCGCCGACCTCAACAGGTCCGCCTTGGAGCCGAACGTCGTGTAGACGGTTTCGACGGAAACCGCCGCGGCCCGCGCGACATCCCTCATGCCGGTGCCGACCCAACCGTGCTCGGCGAACAGCCGGGTGGCGGCCTCCAGTACGACCGCCCGCGTCTGAGCTGCCTGCATCCGACGCAGCGGAGAGCGGTACCGGCGGGTCCCAGATCCGCCCGGCTCCGCCGAGCCGTACTCGACCGTCGCCATACCCCAATCCTAGAACGCACAAGTTTTCAATACAATACTGTTCAAGCGATTTCGGGCAGGCCCCTCCGGACGCTTCACTCCTCCGACGAAGCGGCCATCCGTGCATGCCACGATGCGCGCGTCGAAGTGCATTCGTTGCCGATGGCCACCCCGATGACGGCATGGATGGCACGGCGGCGGCATTCGTGGCCGGCGATCGCCGAGATGGGGGTGGCGATGTATCTCGCGTTCGTCGTGCTGTTCCCGCCGCTCTGGCTCGGCCTGCTCGCCGGCGACGGCCTGATGCTCGCCGGCCATGTGCTGATGCCCCGCAATGGCAGCGGCCATGCTGCACCGCAGGGAGGAATACGTCGGGGCGCGTTGACTCCCCCACCGGGGCGCTCTGCCAGTCGGCACCGGGTGGTGAGTCCGGTCGAATTGCAGGATGACCCGGGCGGCACCAGGGCTGCCGCGGCGGCCGGGGCACGACGGTAGCGCCGATCCGCAATGATCACACCGTGGCAACGTTCAACGACTACGACACGTACGCGTCGGCGTATGACGCCGACACCGAGAACAACGTGTACAACGCGTTGTACGAGCGACCTGCGACCTTGGCGCTGGTCGGCGACGTCGCAGGCCGGAAAGTGCTGGATGCGGGCTGCGGCAGCGGTGCGCTGTCGCGTGCACTCGTCGCCGCCGGTGCCGCCGTCACCGGCGTCGATCTCAGCACGGGTCTGCTCGCGATCGCCCGAACGCGCCTGGGTCTCGACGTGTCGTTGATCCGGGCCGATCTCAACCAGCAGTTACCCATCCGGTCATCGATCTTCGATGTCGTCGTCGCGTCGTTGGTGATGCACTACGTCCACGATTGGTCGAGACCGTTGACCGAGTTCCGCCGGGTACTCGCGCCAGGCGGGTACGTAGTCATCTCGACCCATCACCCGTTCGTGGACTTCAGGCTTGCCGGGCAGGGCGATTATCTCGGAACGTACGAGTTCACCGAGGAATGGGTGAAGTCCGGAGAGACGTTCCACATGAAGTTCTGGCACAGGCCGTTGCACGCCATGTTCGACGCATTCACCGCAGCGGGATTCACCGTCGAACGTATTTCGGAGCCGCGGCCCGGTGCGGCGGTGCACGATCGCTCCCCCGAACACTTCGAGCGGCTCAGCCGTGAGGCACCGTTCATCTTCTTCACACTGCGCGTCAGGGAAGATGCATCAGCTTCCTGGCGAGGGTGAAGAGGCGGCGCGCCAGCCTCACCACGGGGAGGCCCAGAGGAAGCAGGATGACTGTCACGCAGAGCACCCCACCGACAAGCCATACCACCGCCGCGACAATGCCCAGCACCGTGCCGAGAATGGCCGTGAGGATGCCCAGCACCACGTCGAGCAGGCCCCGTGTAATCGCATGACGACCTCCTGACCTCCCGGTTCCAGTTTGCGCGCCGCCTGGCCGAAGCGCACCACTGAAAGCTGCCCACCGGGGAAGGAATACCGCTGCCCCGCGAACCGTTGACACACTCGACGGTGTTCGACCCAATGCCCCGGGTACCACATTGAGAATTGTCGCTTCGAGCGACCACTTGCCGAGAGGCGCACTGGCGGGCACCGTCACCACCCGCCCGGGTCAGACCTACATTGCGTAGCGTGCCTGGGAAGGAAGCGAAGCCGCTGACACCGTAAGGTGCCGGCGGCTTCTTGCGTGCGCAGACGAATGTGGGCACCACGAGCGTGACTGCATGGCACTCATCGGGATCGAACGGCTGCGCCAGACCACCCGCTCCAGCGCGCGCACGTCGGCATCGAGCTTCCGGTACGTCGGCGCAACCCGCGAAGAACGACGGTGTCGTGCGTAGTCGTGAGGCCGTGGCGCAGATAGATGGGATAGACACAGCGAACGACGTAGAACGTCGACAGACGGAACGTGTAAGCGACGGAGATGGTGCCCGCCACCAGCACAGTCGTCGCCGCATGGACCCATCAGCCAGGCCGGGAGGTCAGTGAACCAGCGAAGAAACATGACCCCTGCCACGGATGCGCAGACCGCGAACACGAAAGTGTTCAGCGCACAGATATCGCCCCAGACCAGTGTTCGCGACCGCACCCGCGCGAGGACGGGAGTGGGCGATTTGGTCGCGATGTCAAGATTGGTGGACCTTCGCCGCGCGAGTCGGTCAACCCGGTCCGAAACAGATCTTTCTCGTCGCCAGCGTCGACCTCGTCGGCGACCATGCCGAGTCCCATATTGCCCACACACTGCGAAAACCCGAACGCGAGCTCAAACGCAACCCGCATATCGTCGACGTCGTCCTCACAGTCGCAGAATCGGACCAACGAGACGTCGACACCGACGACCACGACCGACCGTGAGGCATCAACCGACAACAACCCGGTGACAACACAGCGGCACCACGGCTCGACGCACTGATCGATTGCATCGCGGTGGCTCGCAAGGCCGGTGTCGACGAACTGGCCACGCTGGACGACGCGACCGCGCTTGCCGAAGCGCATGAGGTGTGGCAGCTGCTGAGCCTCGCCGAGTACCGGCCGCTGGTGGGATAATCCACCTAGGAGGATCTTCCACCCCGAAGAAGCAATGCCCTCGCAAGAACGTCGACCCCGGCCCAGGGCCTCAGGACCGCCCGAGTGCGCCGCGACGACGCTGTGATCGACGCGATCGCCGGTGGCGGTCCTGTCGCGACGGATTCGCCGGAGCAGTACGAGCTCGCGCTTCTGCTGACCAATTGGCGCGCCGACATCGTGGCGACGCCGATGCCGACCGGGCCGCTGCTCGACGACGTGATCGCGGCGATCGACGCCTCGGACGCCCGTTCCGCACGCAGCGCTGCCCGCGGCAAGCTCCGCTTGTTGCGACCCATCGCCGGCCCTGCCGCCGCGATCGCGGTCGTCATAGGTGGCGCCACCATCTTCTCGTACAACGCCGCACCCGGCGATCCGCTGTGGAGCGTCAAGTCGGTCGTGTTCAGCCAGCAGGCCGATTCGACCGTCGCGCAGATCGACACCACGTCGCAGCTGCAGGAGGCCGAGCGGCTGATCGCCGCGGGCGACGCGGAGGCGGCGAAGAACCTGCTCGAGGGCGCCGCAGACCGTTCCGGCGGGGTGCTCGACGCCGACCTGCGCAACGAACTCGACGTGTGGCGTGCGAAGCTCGCCGCGGAGGACGAGAAGATCGCTCCCACCACGCCGCCCGCGGCGACGACGCCGGGAACCACCACCACGACGCGCCGACACAGACCACCGAACTGCCGGCCACGGTGCCGGGGACACCCGGTTCCACGACCGCGCCGGGAGTCGAGCTGTTGCCGGGAACCCTGCCGGCGGATCTGCAGCTTCCCGGACTGCCGCCCACTTCACTGCCGCCGCTACCCACGACGACGCTGACGTGCCAGCCGCAGCCCATGTTCTGCTCGACGAGCTCACCGTCTGGGGCACACCCGACACCGCTCGAGACCAGCTCCAGCACTGGTACACGGCAGGCGCCGAGATGCCCATCCTCACCCTCCCACCCCACCGCACCATCGCCGAACTCGACTACATGCTCGAAACCATGCGCCCACACCCCTGACATTCCCGCCTGCTCGCGCAACACCGAGAACGGAAGCTGTTGGGACAGTTCGCGTTCAGATAGGTAGTTGACGTACCAATTGTTATCGGCAAATTGTGGGAGACTCGACATCTCGCCTCTCAACGGTCCCGAGGGTTGCGCGGTCTCTTCGCTCACTTCCGCCTCGACGACGTGGCTGTTGCGGATCTCGCCCGACCTCCGCCTGGTGCCCGCAACCTCGCCCACTCCCCCACCAGGTCCTCGCCGCTCGACTGGAGCGGGCGAAGACCGCGTGCACCGTCCCGGCCGGGGGAACTCGATCGGCATTGCCGCCAGGCGATACCACCGCGCACGAGGTACAGAAAGCTTCATGCCGATGCAATCCCGGCTGCGCCGTCCCCAACCGGCGAAACGGGGAAACGCGCCCGCCATCGTCGCGGTCGGCCGTTCCATCCTCGTGATCAATACAGCAGACACATCACCCCTGAGGTCAAGAGACGCAATCACTTTCGTGCGCCAGAGGCCCCAGGTCACACCGTCGCCCTCCGCGAATGGAACCGACCATTTGCTCTGTGGTTTACCCGGTTGGGTGCCCTTGTATCCACAGACTTTCGTGACTTAAGGTGGAGTGCGCGCCTCGCGCGGCGTGTCGGGGTCTGGGCGGGTTGCGTTGATAGACAGGCTAAATAGCCCTCCTAAGGATTGATCATGTCCATCAGGCCCACCGTATCGACGGTACAAGGACCCAGTTGTCCCCCGGCCGGCTCGTCCCCAAGAATGCACGAGCGGGCATCGCCGGCACTCAGGCGCAGCCGGTCAGTTTTCCTCAGGTCGGCGGAGCCTCCCAACGGGGCCGACACGTCGAGAGGTCTTGGTGGCAACGCCCCCAGTCAATGAATCACACGAGCTTTCCCCGTGCTGGAGGAGGGCGCCACGGGTGGTGCGCGCTCAGACGAAAGCTCCTGCAATAAGTCGAGGGACCTCTTCACATCGGTGCACCGGCGAGTGACACCGCAGTGTCGCATCCCTCACACGCCGAGAACCGGGCGAACGATGTTTACCAAGACGTTGTTGATCGACAACTACGACTCCTTCACATACAACCTCTACAGCTTTCTCAGCGAGGTCAACGGGTGCCCGCCGACGGTGGTGCGCAACGACGTCGACTGGCGTGCGATCGAACTGACCGAGTTCGACAATATCGTGATCTCTCCGGGGCCCGGTCGTCCCGCAAGCGAACGCGACTTCGGCATCAGCTCGCGGGCCATTCTGCAGGGTGGGCTTCCAACGCTAGGAGTGTGCCTCGGCCATCAGGGTTTATGCCAACTGTTCGGTGCGCATGTCGTCTTGGCACCAGAGCCGAGGCACGGTCGCAACTCAGAGGTATTCCACGACGGAAGAGAATTGTTCGCGGGCCTCCCCTCGCCCCTGTCGGTCGTCCGGTACCACTCTCTCGCCGTCGAAGATCTCCCTGATGCGCTGGAGCCAACTGCGTGGACATCCGACGGGATCCTCATGGGGGTAAGGCACCGCGAGCGCCCGCTGTGGGGGGTGCAATTTCATCCGGAGTCGGTCTGCACCGCTCATGGACGTCAACTCCTCGCCAACTTCCGTGACCTCACCCCGACCCGCCGGAACGGATCCGCCCCGAAGCCTCGGCGTCGGCCGCGGACCTTATCGCCATACGTGGTGGAAACACGACGGATAGATCGGCGAGTCGACCCACAGACGGTGTATGAGCGCCTGTTCGCAGACGGCCCCAACAGTTTTTGGCTCGATGGCAGCTCCACAGTGGAGTCGGACGCCCGCTTCACCATCATGGGCGACGCATCTGGCCCACGCGCCGAGTACATCACGTACGACGTCGCGGACGGCACCGTCCTGGTGCACCGTTCCGGCGTTCCGGCCGGCAGACGACGCGTGCGATTCTTCGACTATCTCGACGAACAGTTGCGGGCCCGCGCTGTGCCGGCATCGCCGGACCTGCCGTTCTCGTTCAATCTGGGTTACGTGGGCTACCTGGGCTACGAGTTGAAGGCCGAAGCCGACGGCAATGCGCAACACTCCGCGGACACACCGGACGCTGCCCTGGTCTTCGCCGACCGCGCAGTCGTGATCGACCACGTCGACGGCAGCTGCTACCTGCTGGCGCTCAGCGAGCACGCCCACGAACCCGAAACCCGCGACTGGATGCGCCGTACGGCCCAGGTAATCAACCGATTGCCCGTCACGACCGACGATGCGCTTCCCGCGCGGCCGCTCATCAGGTCCGCGGCAGACCCGCGCATGACGCTGCGCCACAACCGTGAAACCTACCTCGACAAGATCCGTACCTGTTTGGAGAACATTCGGGTCGGCGAAACCTACGAAGTGTGCTTGACGAACCACGCCCAGATCGATGTCGAGATAGACCCCGTCGAAACCTTCGCCTACCTCCGATCGATCACTCCAGTGCCCTACGCAGCACTCCTGAGGTTCGAGGCAGCGGACATACTCAGCGCCTCCCCCGAGAGGTTTCTGCGCGTGGACGCCGACCGGGTAGTGGAGTCCAAGCCGATCAAGGGCACCCGGCCGCGAGGAGCAACCGCTGCGACGGACGACGCGCTCCGCCAGGACCTGCTGACGAGCGAGAAGGACCGGGCCGAGAACCTCATGATCGTCGACCTCGTGCGCAACGATCTCTCACGGGTCTGCACTCCCGGTTCGGTGCATGTACCGCGATTGTTCGACGTCGAAACCTACGCACCGGTCCACCAACTCGTGTCGACGGTGCGTGGGACGCTGCGCAGCGACGCGACTGCAGTCGGGTGCGTGCGCGCCTGCTTCCCGGGTGGCTCGATGACCGGAGCACCGAAGATACGCACCATGGAAATCATCGATCGGCTGGAGGAGGGGCCGCGAGGCGTGTACTCGGGCGCCCTCGGCTGGCTGTCCATCAACGGCACCGCCGACCTCAGCATCGTCATCCGAACCATGGTGTCCCGGCACGGGACAGTGAGCTTCGGGATCGGGGGCGCCATCGTCGCATTATCCGACCCCGACGAAGAGTTCACCGAGACCCTGGTGAAGGCGGCCGCCATGCGCAGGGCCCTCACGATCAGCGCCGGCAGATCCCCCGCCCTCGCCCACAGCGTTGGTCCGCAGACCTCGAGTGACGCCATCGATCGAGCTAGGCGACGACTCTCGCGGGCCGAACTGGGCGGTATAGAAGTGTGGGTCTACCCCGGTGTGCCAGCACCCAGGGCCAACACCGAACTTGTACTTGCCGAGGCCCTCGCCGATATTTCACATGTCACGACTCCAGTGGTCGTGGATCTGTGCACCGGTTCGGGAGCAATCGCCCTGGCAATCGCGCATGCCCGAGCCGATGCCGGTGTACATGCCGTGGATGCGGATCCGACAGCCCTGAACGTGGCGCGACGCAACATCGAACGTCAGATCCGCCTCGGCGAGAGGCCGATCGTGCTTCACGAAAGCGCCGTCAGCACGCCCAATCTATTGTCCGGCCTTGCCGGAACGGCCGATCTGGTCCTCGCCCGTCCACCGTGCATTCCCGACGACGAAGACCTTCCCTCACAGTGCGGCGAGTACCGCCGACCGGCCTTGGTCAGCGGCACGGATGGGCTGAAGCTCGCCCGGCAAACGATTGTTGCGGCGGCACGGCTCCTGCACGCGGGCGGCAGCCTCGTCGTCGAGCACCGTCCCGACCGCTACACGACAGTGCTCGCACTACTCAACGAGAACAAGTTCTTCGCCAACGTGGCAACACATTTCGATCAGGCGGGAGAAGCGGCCTACACCACGTGCGCGCGGACATCCATGCAACTCCAGCACGCCGAGGTCGGGCCCGAGCCCAACCCTTGCACGCCTCCTGGTGCGAAGAGCAGATCGGAGAAGAGTCGTGGACGCCGTCCCGCCACCGATTCCAGGAATTGAAATGTGCTCGGGAGCCCTTCCGTCCGAGGCATGCCGTTTATCGGCCGCGCAAAAGGGAATCTGGTTCGCCCAGCAACTGGCCGGCGAGCTCCCGATCACGATCGCGCAGTACGTCGAGGTCTTCGGCGAGTTGGATATCGATTTGCTCGAGGCGACCAGTCGCGTCGCGGCCAGGGAGTTCGGTTCCGGGTTCTTACGCCTGGTCGATCACGACGGTGAGCTTTATCAACTGGTCGACGACTCTTCCGACAGCGGGGTCCGGCGAATCGACTTTCGCGCGGAGGACGACCCGAGCGTCGTCGCGCAGCAGTGGATGCGCAGCGAGTTCAGCACCCCGATAGACCTCCTCCACGATGCGCTCGCAGTCTCGGCGATCCTCCGAGTCGACGACCGGCACTACTACTGGTACTCACGCGTTCACCACATCGCCCTCGACGGCTACGGCGCCATGACGCTGATGCAGCGTATTGCCGAGTTGTATACGGCCGCAGTTGCCGGTGTCGAGGCCCCGCCGCTCCGCGTGCTGGACCTCGCACAGATCGTTGAAATCGATGCTGCCTACCGGAACTCGGATCGCTTCGAGGCGGATCGGCGGTACTGGGCGGAACGGACCTCGGGACTGCCGGAACCTGCGAGCCTGGCCGGGCGGTCGGCGCCCGTCGAGGCGCATCCGCGAGTGGCCAGCGCGGCCTTGTCACACGACGTAGCCTCATTGCTCGATTCGGTCGCAACGAAGCACAACTCGAGTGCAGCAACGGTCTTGGTCGCTGCTCTTGCCGGCTTCCTGTGCCGGATGACAGGCAGATCGGACATCGTACTCAGTCTGCCGGTTTCGGCCCGAACGACCGCACCGCTGCGACGCTCAGGTGGGATGGTGGCCAATGTCGTGCCGCTGCAGCTCGACGTGGGCGCGGACGTGACGATCGGGACACTGATCCACTCCGCCCAGCTCGAGTTGACCGGGGCGCTGCGGCGGCAGCGGTACCGCCGTGAGGACATCTGCCGTGATCTCGGCACGGACATCAGCCGCAATCGCTCGTTTGGTCCGACTCTCAACATCATGCCGGCCGACCGAGAGATCCGGCTGGGCCCGCACCTCGGCCGACTGCACGTGTTGACCTCCGGGCTCGTCGACGATCTTTTCGTCAACATCTACCCGAGCGTGGGCGGCACCACGACGCACATCGACTTCCAAGCCAACCCAAGCCTGTACGACGACGACGTTCTCAAATGTCATCACGACCGCTTGTTGTCCTTTCTCGACCGCTTCCTTTCTGCCGATGCGGGGAGTCGGGTCGGCGACCTCGACCTCCTCGACGCCGACGAACGACGGAACCTGCTCGACCGCACCGGCGGCCCCGAACACCCCGCAACGACACTGCCACAACTGCTCACCACCGCCGCAGCACACAACCGCACCGCACCGGCGGTGACATACGAAGACCACCACCTGTCCTACGAACAACTCGACACCGCATCCTCCCAACTGGCACGGATCCTGATCGCCGAAGGCATCGGCACCGAAGACACCGTCGCCATCGCACTCCCCCGCTCCCCCGAAGCGATCCTCGCAGTCTGGGCGACCACCAAAACCGGCGCCGCGTTCCTCCCGATCGACCCGAACTACCCGAAAGACCGCATCACCCACATGCTCTCGGACTCCCGAGCCGCACTCGGAGTGACCACCACCGAGCACGCCACCACCCTGCCCGAACCACTGCCCTGGCTCGTCATCGACACCCCCGACCTCGAAACCCGCTGCAACACCATGGATTCAGGTCCGATCACCGACACCGACCGACTCCGACCCCTGCACACCACCAACACCGCCTACCTGCTCTACACCTCCGGCTCCACCGGCACCCCCAAAGGCGTCGTCGTCACCCACCAAGGGCTGGCCAACCTCGCCGCCGAACAACGCGAACGATTCACCATCACCCCCGACTCCCGCACCCTGGCCGTGGCATCCCCGAGCTTCGACGCCTCGGTCTTCGAACTGCTCCTCGCCGCCGGATCCAGCGCCACCATGGTCATCGCCCCACCCACCGTCTTCGGCGGCGACGAACTCACCCAACTCCTCCACACCAACCACGTCACCCACGCCGTGATCACACCGGCCGCACTGGCCACGATGGACCCCACCCACCTCCACACCCTGCACACCGTCCTCTCGGCCGGCGAGGCCTGCACCCCCGACCTGCTCACCCGCTGGGCCACACACACCGACACCTCCCCCACCCACGCACCCCGCCGCTTCTTCAACGGCTACGGCCCCACCGAAACAACCGTGATGAGCAACTGCAGCGGACCACTGCCACCCGGCGGCCCGGTCACCATCGGCGGCCCGATCCGCGGCACCCATGCCTACGTCCTCGACGACCGACTCCGGCCCGTCCCCACCGGCGTGACCGCAGAACTGCACCTGGCCGGGATCCAGCTGGCCCGCGGATACCACAACCGGCCCGCACTGACCGCCGAACGGTTCGTCGCCAACCCCTACGGCCCACCCGGCGAACGCATGTACCGCACCGGCGACCTCGTCCGCTGGCACCCCGACGGCAACCTCGAATACCTCGGCCGCCGCGACCTCCAAGTCAAAATCCGCGGCCACCGCATCGAACTCGGCGAAATCGAAGCAACCCTCACCACCCACCCCGACATCACCCACGCCGCAGTGACAGTCCACCACGACCACCACACCGGCGACCGACTCGTCGGCTACGTCGTCCCCCGCAACCACACCCCCCTCGACCCCACCACGATCCACACCTTCGCCGCCGACCACCTCCCCGACTACATGGTGCCCACCCCCATCACCATCCTCGACGCACTACCCCTGACCACCAACGGCAAGATCGACCGGCGAGCACTCCCCGCACCAACACCGTTGAACCGGCAGTTCCGACCACCGGTCACCCCCACCGAACAGACCATCGCCGACGTCTTCGCCGACGTCCTCGGCATCGACCGCGTCGGGGTTGACGAGTCGTTCTTCGCTCTCGGTGGCGACAGCATCGTCGCGATTCAGTTGGTCTCGCGCGCGAAAGCCCGGGGCGTGGTGTTCTCCTCACGCGATGTTTTCGAGCGCAGGACTGTCGGCGGCTTGGCTGAAGTCGCGCAGCGTCCCGAGGACTCCGGACTGCCGGTGGCGCTCGAGGAGTTGCCGGGCGGCGGTATCGGGTGGATGCCGCTGACCCCGGTCGCGCGGGCGCTGATCGAGCGGGGCGGTGGCTTCGGTCGATTCTCGCAACACATGTTGGTGGAGTTGCCGCCCGGAATTGAGCGCGGTGAGCTGGTGGCGACGGTCGAGGCCGTCCTCGATCACCACGACATTTTCCGTTCGCGACTTGTCGGCGACGAACGCGGGTGGGGTCTGGAAGTCGGTGGGTTGGATGCCATCGATGTGGACGGCCTTGTTCGTCGGGTGGAGGTCACCGCCGATCTCGACGAGGAAGCCGCGGCGGCGTTGGCGGCGGCGCAATTGGATGCGGCGTTGGGGCGGTTGGCGCCGACGACGGGCGTGATGGTGCAGTTCGTGTGGCTCGATTTCCGGTCGGGATGCAGCACCGCGCAGCGGCCGGGCCGGCTGCTGATCGTCGCGCACCACCTGGTGATCGACGGGGTGTCGTGGCGGATAATCCTGCCGGACTTGGCCTCCGCGTGGGCGCAGGTGTCCGCTGGGCACACTCCGGTGTTGGATCCCGCCGGAACGTCGATGCGTCGGTGGGCGCACGCGTTGGTCGAGGAGTCGTCGGCCCCGGCGCGGCTGGCGGAGTTGCCGATGTGGCAGGCGCTGCTGCAGGCGCCCGACCCGGTATTGGGCCTCCGCCCGTTCAACGCGGCTATCGATGTGGGATCCACCCTCGACCGGGTCGAGGTGAGCGTACCGGCGCCGGTGACGGCATCACTCCTGACGACCTTGCCGACACTGTTCCACGGCGGCGTCGAGGATGGACTGTTGGCGGCATTGGCATTAGCCGTCTGCCGGTGGCGGCGCGCGCGAAAGGTCTCCGAATCCTCGACGCTGATCCAACTCGAGGGACACGGCCGTCAGGAGCAGATTGCCGCGGGAGCGGATCTGTCTCGGACGGTGGGATGGTTCACCACAGTGTTGCCGGTCCGTCTGGATATCGGGGCCGCCGACCTCGACGAGGCCTTCACCGGTGGCGCCGCGGCCGGTGTGGTGGTCAAGTCGATCAAGGAGCAGCTGAGGTCTATACCGGACAGGGGAATCGGCTACGGGCTGCTGCGCTACCTGAATCGGGAAACAGCCGAGCAGCTGCGGTCGCTGCCGGTCGGCCAGATCAGCTTCAACTACCTCGGCCGGGTGTCCGGCGGTGGTGTTCCGAACGAGATGCCGGGGGCGCAGTGGGCACCGTGCGGCCATCTCGGCGACATCGCCGCCCCGGGAGATGCCGACATGCCGGCGAACGGCGTCGTCGACATCAATGCGATCGTCACCGACGGCAGCGAGGGTCCGGTGCTGGGCGCCACGTTCACGTTCCCGACGGGGGCAATCGGGCGGACCGATGTGCAGGACTTGGCGGAGAAATGGTGTGCTGCGCTCGCCGCGCTCGCCACCCATGCGCAGACCCCCGACGCCGGCGGGCTGACACCGTCGGATCTACCGTTGGTCACCACACGTCAATCGGACATCGACCGCTGGGAAGCGGCGTATCCGGCGGTCACGGACGTGTGGCCCCTGACGCCGCTGCAGTCGGGTCTGCTGTTCCACGCTCTGTTGGCCGCGTCGTCGGTCGACGTGTACTCGATGCAGGTCGTGTTCACCCTCACAGGCCGGGTGGACGCCACCCGGTTGCATAGGGCGGCACAGGCGGTACTGAATCGGCACCCGAACTTGCGGGTGGCGTTCGTCGAGGGAGCCGACGGCATACCCGTGCAGCTGGTCCTCGACAAGGTGCCGGTGCCATGGCGCGAGGTCGATCTCCGCGACGTCGACGACACCACTCGCCCGGACGCGTTGACGCGACTGCTGGCCGACGACCAGGCCACACACTTCGACATGACCGCACCGCCGTTGATCCGGTTCACACTGGTCACCGTCGCCGAGGACCGGTACGAGCTGGTCGTCGCCAACCACCACATCCTGCTCGACGGATGGTCCATGCCACTGCTGATGACGGACATGCTCGCACTCTATGCCGCCGGCGACCAGGCGTCGGCGTTGCCTCCCGCCCGTCCGTATCGCAGTTATCTCGAGTGGCGCGCCGAACAGGACGAGGCGACGTCGCGGCGGGTCTGGGCGGCGGCACTCGAGGGTGTCGAGGGCCCGACTCTGCTCGCCCCCGCCGACCCGGGCCGAGAGATCTCCTCGCGGGCGGGTGAAGTAACCGCCGATCTCGGCGAGCACAAAACACGTGCCCTGTCCGAGTTGGCCGCCCGGCTCGATGTCACCGTCAACACGGTGATGCAGGCTGCCTGGGGAATTCTGACGATGCGGATGACCGGCCGCGACGACACAGTCTTCGGCAGCACCGTGTCAGGACGGCCACCCCAGCTCGCAGGCGTGGAATCGATGATCGGACTGTTCATCAACACGGTGCCGGTCAGGGTGCGGGCGGACCCGGACGAGTCGATCACCCAACTACTGACGCGGATGCACCGTGAACAGGCCGACCTGCTCGACCACCTCTATCTCGGGCTCACCGACATTCAGCAAGCCGCCGGGACAACCGACGCCCTGTTCGACACGCTGACGGTGTTCGAATCATATCCCGTCGAGCAGACCACACTTACCGAACAGGCCGACGCACCCGACGGCATAACCCTCGCCGGCGTCAGAGCCAACGACAACACCCACTACCCCCTCGCCCTGAAAATCACCGACGACACCCAAATCCGACTAACCCTGACATACCTCCACGACCTGTTCGACGAACCATACGTCCAAGCCCTGCTGGACCGATACCTGCGTGTCCTCGGAACCATGATTGCCGATGCGGGGAGTCGGGTCGGCGACATCGACCTCCTCGACCCCACCGAAAAACAGCTGATCCTCGAGGACTGGAACCACACCGATCAGGCGACAACCACCGACACACTGGTGTCGATGTTCGGTGCGCAGGTGACGCGCACACCCGACGCGCCCGCGGTGGTGGACGGAAACCGAACACTGACCTACGCCGAGTTCGATGCACGCGTCAATCGCCTCGCCCGACACCTGATCACCCAGAGTGTGGGCCCGGAAACCATCGTGGCACTACGAATGCGCCGCTCCATCGACTTCGTCGTCGGCGTCTACGCGACCCTCACCGCCGGTGCAGCTTACCTGCCCATCGACCCCGACCACCCGGCCGAACGCACACACTTCATACTCGCAGTGGCACAACCCACCTGCATGCTGACCACCACCCACGACGACCAAGACGATCCGCCCGACCCGGTACCGGTCCTCCACCTCGACACCATCGATCTGTCACCGCTGTCCGGGGCGCCGGTGACCGACGCGGACCGTCGTGCACCACTACGCCCGCAGAACACGGCCTACGTGATGTTCACCTCGGGATCGACCGGCCGCCCAAAGGGAGTGACCGTGGCGCACAGCGCGATCGTCAACGAGGTGCAGTGGGTTGCGTTCGACTACGGCTTGGGTGACCGTCTTCTGCAGAGCAACGCGGTGACCTTCGACGCATCGACCCCCGACCTCTTCGCACCGCTGCAGGTCGGGGGCTGCGTGGTCTTGGCAGGGCCCGACGGCCAACGCGACCCCGACTACCTCGCCGAACTCATCCGCACCCGAGCGATTACCCACATGTCGTCGGTGCCGACGGTACTGACCGCCCTGATGGCCAGCCGATCACCCGACGTCCTCCGCGGCGTGCGGGTGGTCTACCTCGGCGGTGAAACGCTGTCCGGGCAGACTGTCGCACGGTTGGCGGAGTTCGGTCCGGCGACGGTATGGAACCAGTACGGGCCCACCGAAACCACCGTCAGCGTCATCTGCCACCGCTGCACCCAGCACGAAGAGAGCGTGGTGCCCATCGGCACACCCCAGATCAACTGCCACGCCTACGTGCTGGACCACCGCCTGCATCCGGTACCGGTGGCGGTGGTGGGCGAGTTGTATGTGGCCGGGATCCAGCTGGCCCGCGGATACCACAACCGGCCCGCACTGACCGCCGAACGGTTCGTCGCCAACCCCTACGGCCCACCCGGCGAACGCATGTACCGCACCGGCGACCTCGTCCGCTGGCACCCCGACGGCAACCTCGAATACCTCGGCCGCCGCGACCTCCAAGTCAAAATCCGCGGCCACCGCATCGAACTCGGCGAAATCGAAGCAACCCTCACCACCCACCCCGACATCACCCACGCCGCAGTGACAGTCCACCACGACCACCACACCGGCGACCGACTCGTCGGCTACGTCGTCCCCCGCAACCACACCCCCCTCGACCCCACCACGATCCACACCTTCGCCGCCGACCACCTCCCCGACTACATGGTGCCCTCACCGATTACCGTGCTGGATCGTTTGCCGTTGACGGCCAGTGGGAAGGTGGATCGGCGGGCGTTGCCGGCACCGGTGTTTCCGGTGCCGCAGTACCGGGCGCCGGTGACGGTGGCAGAGGGGGTCGTTGCCGGCGTGTTCGCAGATGTCCTCGATCGCGAGCGGGTCGGGCTCGACGACGACTTCTTCACCCTGGGCGGCAACTCGCTGCTCGCGACGCAGGTGGTGTCCCGGCTGGGTGCAGCAATGGATGCGCGGGTACCGATGCGGGTGCTGTTCGAGGCGTCGTCGGTGCAGGCACTGTCGACGTGGCTCGAGTCCCGGGCGACGGCGGGTGCACACCCACCCCTGGTTCCGCGGACCCGACCCGAACACATCCCGCTATCGTATGCGCAGCAACGCATCTGGTTCCTCAACCGGTTCGACCCACACTCACCGGTCTACAACATTCCATTCGCCGTGCGCCTGTCGGGAACCATGGACACGGCCGCACTACTGGCAGCGATCGCAGACGTCGTGGACCGGCACGAGACCCTCCGGACGATCTACCCCGAATCCGAGACCGGCCCGCACCAAGTGGTCGTCCCGGCGGCCGAGGTCAGCGGGGCGGTCGAATCGGCCGCGGTGACCGAGAACGAGCTCGCCACGCGACTGCTGTCGATGGCCTCCGCCGAGTTCGACGTCACCACCTCGGTGCCGGTGCGGGCCGCCTTGTTCGAGACGGCCGACAACGAGCACGTGCTCGCCGTGGTGCTGCACCACATCTGCGCCGACGGCTCCTCGATCGCCCCGCTGGCCCGGGATCTCATGACCGCCTACACGGCGCGCACCCACGGGAACCCACCCGCCTGGAGCGCACCGACTGTGCAGTACGCCGACTACACCCTGTGGCAACGCGAACTACTCGGCTCCGACGACGACCCCGATTCGTTGCTCGCGCAGCAACTGACCTACTGGCGTTCCACACTCGACGGGCTGCCCGAACAGCTCGAACTGCCCGGGAACCGAACGCCGCCCGCCGTCACCCATAGTGGACGAACACACACGTTCACCATCGACACGCCCACCCACCGCGCGGCAGCCGAACTCGCACGACAACACACCGCGACCGTGTTCATGGTGCTGCACACCGCATTCGCGATATTCCTGGCCCGAACATCGGGCACCGCGGATATCGCGATCGGCACCCCCGTCGCCGGCCGCGGCGACCCGGCCCTCGACGACCTGGTCGGCATGTTCGTCAACACCCTCGCACTGCGAACCCCGGTCGATGCTGCCAGCAGCTTCACCCAACTGCTCACGACGGTGCGAGAAACCGACCTGGCCGCATTCGAGCACGCCGACGTGCCGTTCGAACGGGTGGTACAAGCCCTCAACCCGACACGATCGACCACCCGACACCCACTGTTCCAGGTCATGCTCGTCTTCCAGAACCAAGAGCACCCGAACCTCGAACTGGCGGGACTGACCGCCCGTATCGAGGACATCGACCACACCGCCACCCAGTTCGACCTCACGCTGGTGGTGAGCGAACGCGTCGATCGCGATGGTGCCGCTCGAGGTTTGACCGCCGCACTGACTTACGCGCAGGACCTGTTCGACGAGGACACCGTCCACGGATTCGCCGACCGATTCACCCGACTCCTCGAGGCAGCGGTGGCCGATCCCGACAGCCCAGTCGGCGACCTCGACCTCCTCGACCCCACCGAAAAACAGCTGATCCTCGAGGACTGGAACCACACCGATCAGGCGACAACCACCGACACACTGGTGTCGATGTTCGGTGCGCAGGTGACGCGCACACCCGACGCGCCCGCGGTGGTGGACGGAAACCGAACACTGACCTACGCCGAGTTCGATGCACGCGTCAATCGCCTCGCCCGACACCTGATCACCCAGAGTGTGGGCCCGGAAACCATCGTGGCACTACGAATGCGCCGCTCCATCGACTTCGTCGTCGGCGTCTACGCGACCCTCACCGCCGGTGCAGCTTACCTGCCCATCGACCCCGACCACCCGGCCGAACGCACACACTTCATACTCGCAGTGGCACAACCCACCTGCATGCTGACCACCACCCACGACGACCAAGACGATCCGCCCGACCCGGTACCGGTCCTCCACCTCGACACCATCGATCTGTCACCGCTGTCCGGGGCGCCGGTGACCGACGCGGACCGTCGTGCACCACTACGCCCGCAGAACACGGCCTACGTGATGTTCACCTCGGGATCGACCGGCCGCCCAAAGGGAGTGACCGTGGCGCACAGCGCGATCGTCAACGAGGTGCAGTGGGTGGTCGAGGCGTTCGATCACCGTGCCGGTGATCGTCTTCTGCAGAGCAACGCGGTGACCTTCGACGCATCGACCCCCGACCTCTTCGCACCGCTGCAGGTCGGTGGCTGCGTGGTCTTGGCAGGGCCCGACGGCCAACACGACCCCGACTACCTCGCCGAACTCATCCGGGCACAGAAGGTCACTCACGTGGCGTCGGTGCCGACGGTACTGACCGCCCTGATGGCCAGCCGATCACCCGACGTCCTCCGCGGCGTGCGGGTGGTCTACCTCGGCGGTGAAACGCTGTCCGGGCAGACGGTCGCACGGTTGGCGGAGTTCGGTCCGGCGACGGTATGGAACCAGTACGGGCCCACCGAAACCACCGTCAGCGTCATCTGCCACCGCTGCACCCAGCACGAAGAGAGCGTGGTGCCCATCGGCACACCCCAGATCAACTGCCACGCCTACGTGCTGGACCACCGCCTGCATCCGGTACCGGTGGCGGTGGTGGGCGAGTTGTATGTGGCCGGGATCCAGCTGGCCCGCGGATACCACAACCGCCCCGCACTGACCGCCGAACGGTTCGTCGCCAACCCCTACGGCCCACCCGGCGAACGCATGTACCGCACCGGCGACCTCGTCCGCTGGCACCCCGACGGCAACCTCGAATACCTCGGCCGCCGCGACCTCCAAGTCAAAATCCGCGGCCACCGCATCGAACTCGGCGAAATCGAAGCAACCCTCACCACCCACCCCGACATCACCCACGCCGCAGTGACAGTCCACCACGACCACCACACCGGCGACCGACTCGTCGGCTACGTCGTCCCCCGCAACCACACCCCCCTCGACCCCACCACGATCCACACCTTCGCCGCCGACCACCTCCCCGACTACATGGTGCCCACCCCCATCACCATCCTCGACGCACTACCCCTGACCACCAACGGCAAGATCGACCGGCGAGCACTCCCCGCACCAACACCGTTGAAGCGGCAGTTCCGACCACCGGTCACCCCCACCGAACAGACCATCGCCGACGTCTTCACCGACGTCCTCGGCCACGACCGAATCGGACTCGACGACGACTTCTTCACCCTGGGCGGCAACTCGCTGCTCGCCACAAAGGTCAGTGCGCGGCTGCGCGAGGCTCTCGACGTCGAGATGCAAGTAACATGGCTCTTCAGTGACTCCACGGTGGAAGCGATCGCCAGTAGAGTCGAGGCGGTCTCCGACGGGTCGACACCTATTGTGCCGACCGGACCTTCGGCATTCGATGTCCTGTTCCCGATCACATCAGCTGGCGATTCCGACCCGATCTTTTGCATACACCCGGCTAGCGGATTGGCTTGGTGCTACGCAGGTTTGGCTCGATACACCGAACCGAGACGGCGAATCTACGGGCTGCAATCCCCCGAACTCGTCGAAGACGACCCGCATCCCCGTTCGATCGAACAGTTGGCGGAGCACTACGTCCGGGAGATCCAGGCCGTGCAACCAGATGGGCCATATCACCTGCTCGGCTGGTCCTTGGGCGGAGTTATTGCCCACGCCGTAGCCACACGACTTCGCCTTCTCGGGAAACAGGTCTCGATGCTGGCGATGCTGGACAGCCGGTTCCGCGAAGCGGAATCGACTGCAAACCAGGAATTCACTGTTGAAGACATCCTGGTCGAGCTAGCCGATCTGTTTGGATTCGGTGCCGAAGACTTCGATGCCGCGGGGGAAACCATGTCGGCTGAACAAGCGACCGAACTGATTCATCTGCGAACCGGAGCATTCGAGTTTCTCCAGCCATCACACGTGAAGCGGATCGTCGAATCCTTCAATGACGCGCCACGGTTGGTCGCCGACTACCACCCCGCCGTGTTCGACGGAGACATGCTTTTCTTCGCCGCCGCACCTGGCGAGATGACCCAGGAGGTTGCCGAAAGTTGCTGGCAACCATATATAACTGGTTCAATCGACTATTATCCCATCGATGCCACGCATATTCGTATGACCACGCCGCGAGCGTTGGCGGACATTGCACGAGTTCTCAACACCTACCTCGTCGACGCTGTCAGTTAGCGGTGCCTCCCTGTGTCAAACGAACTACTCGATGGTGCAACGAACGCATGAAATCGCCATCTCGCGATCCAGCCGGACAAGGCGCAGCTGTTTCCGTCCACCGCGACGGCGCGGTTGCTGCCCGCGACGCTATTCGGCGAACGCTATGTGTCGCTGATCGTTCCCGAGGGCGACACGGCTCCGCCGATCCAGGCCGGCGACACGAGCCGCGCCTGCTCGACAATCGCGGACCGGCTTGCTACGACGACGTCACCGGGTCCCCGATCAGGTCCCGGGATACGGAGCCCAGATCACGCCCGCCAGTGGACCGTCGCCCGGTTTCCGGACGGTGGATCGTCAGATCGCCGCCGCGAGGACCTCCACGCCCGGTCCGTCGAGGTCGTCGAGCGCCACTCTCCGACCGGAGACTGCCAGGAGAAGCGAAAGGGCGGTGCCGCTCACCTCGGGGCCGTCGCCTATCGACACGTCGGCGTCCGCTGCCGTCAGCCGGACACGGGACACAAGCTCTTTGGCGCCGCCGAAGGACGCCGGGGTGCGCGTCTGGAGGCGGAGCGATCTGTCCACGGCCTCCGCCGGGTAGGAGCGGGTGAGTCCCAAGGGCCGACGGATGTCCTCACCGTGGACGATCTCCTCGACGAGCCTGCTGTCGAGGGGTGCCGGAGGCGTCGACGTGCGCGACGCTGCCCGACGAAGCCGCTCCAATGTCTCCTGCGGTGAGGCGCCACGCTCGCGTTCCACGCCGCGTGCGTTCTGGCGGTCGAAGTCGAATCGCGCCCGGGCGAGGCCGAGCATGAAACCGAGGCGCGTCGTCCGAGCCGTGTCGACCAGGTGTGCGACCACGTCGTGCACGGTCCACTCGCCGCAGAGCGAGGGCTCGTCCCACCGCGCGGCGTCGAGATTCCCGAGGTCGTCGATCAGCGCCGCACGCTCCGCGTGCACCATCGACCAGACATCTTCCACAGCTCGCTCCTTCGGTCGGCCACATCGTATGCAAGGTACGACTCGTCGAGACACGGAAACTCATCGCTGCTCGAGGAACGACCGAATGAGAGCCGACCCGCATGGTCAGCTGTCGATGGTGAGCAGGTCTGCGAGGTTGTCCAGGCTTGCTCGCACCGTGCGTGAGTACGCCTTCGCGACTATCGGGTCAGCCAGCTTGCCGAAGATTCCTCCGAGGCCACTTTCGCTGTCGGTCCGATAGGTGAACAGGGTGCCGCCGTCGACTTCCTCGAGCCTTGTCGTCGCGGTGAAGGCGATCTTGCTCTCCACCGACCTGGACGCAGCCACCTTCAACGGCTCGTACTCGACGAATTCGGTGACCCAGTCGAGCCGCCTACCCAGAATGCGGGTTACCCCGCGCCACCGGGTGCCCACCCCGAGTTCCCCGTCGGTGAGCTGCTCGCATTCAACGGTGGACGCCTCCCACGACGGCCAGTTCTCCGCAACGGTGACAAAACTCCACACTTCCGACGCAGGACGGGCAATGACGACGGACTGCTCGACAACCGGCATGGTGATCATCCCTTTGGTGGTGGCTGGATCGGATTCGACCGACCTCTTCACGCTCCTCAGGCGACGTTCAGCCAGAAGACTGGAGACCGGTCTGTTTGATCTTCCTCTCTGTGCGGGTCGCTGTCACTGATGGTTAGCGCATCAAAGCGCTGGTAGACGGCGATAAGCCCACGAATCGCCGATAGAACTGGATCGATCTGCAGAGGAGCAGAGATGATCGAATCATGACAACGGATCGCCGTACGCTTCGGAGCACCTTCGAGTTGGCCGCCGGGAAGTACCACGCCGCACGGCCCGGCTATCCGTCAGCGCTCTACGACGAACTCGTCCTCACGTCCGGGCTGCGCCCAGGTGACTCGCTACTGGAGATCGGAGGAGGTACGGGCAAGGCCACCGTCGAGCTCGCGCGGCGGGGCTTCACCGTCACGTCGGTCGAACTCGGGCATGACCTGGCAGCGATCGCGCGTGCGAATGTAGCGCCGTTCCCTCACGCCGAGGTGGTCTGCGCCGATTTCGAGCAATGGAGGCCTGCGCCAGGCGTGACCTACGACCTCGTGTTCGCGGCAACCTCCTGGCACTGGATCGATCCCTCGACGCGATACATCAAGGCGGCCAGCCTCATTCGCCCCGAAGGACATCTGGCTTTCTGGGGTGCACAACACGTGTTCCCGGAAGGTGGGGACCCGATCTTTCGTGACATTCAGCCCGTCTACGAGGAGATCGGCGAAGGTCTCCCAGATGCCGCGACGTGGCCGCGCCCGGGTGAACTCGCCGATCATCGGGCCGAAATGTGGGAGTGCGGACTATTCGACAATGTCGTGGTCCGTCACTTCGACTGGGAAGTCAGCTACGACGTGGACGGCTACCTCGACCTTCTCGACACCTTCTCCGGTCACATCGCCATGGCGAAGTGGCAACGGGAACGGCTCTACAGCGAGATTCGTCGCCGAATCGCCGAGCGGCCCGATCACCGCATCCGGCGGCACTTCGGCGCGGTCCTGCACATTGCCCGCCGTCGCAGCTGATCTTCACGCATTTCGCGCCAGACGGCCGACGACCCGACCGACTCTCGGGTCAAGCCCGAGGCGCATCACAGGCTTCGGTGTGGCCGTCCAACGCACATAGGCGAAGGCGGCTTGGTTCCGCACCTCCGAACAGTGCGACTGCCAACCCCAGAACACCTCCACTGCCGGCCAACACCGCACCGAGTAGGAACATTCCACTCATCAGACCCTCCCCTCTGTCCTGGCCCCATTACAGCAGGCCCCCACCCGGACACGGGCTCCGGCCTGCCGGACAGATCCCAACTCCCGCTTCAGCAGGACTCGACGGCGACGACGCGACGTGCGGTTGTCGATGGGAGGAGCGCGAGGATGAGGGCCAGCGCCGTCAGCACGAGGACCAGGACGGCCACGTAGAGCCATTGTCCGCTCGCCCAGGCGATTCCTCCGACCCAGCCGAACAGGCTGGATCCGGCGTAGTACGAGACGTTGTACAGCGCCGTTGCCTGTGCGCGACCCGTTTTCGCGTGGGCGCCGACCATGCCGGATGCGACGGCATGGCCGACGAAGAGCCCGGCGGTGATCGCGGCCACGCCGAGGAGGATCAGGACCAGCGGTCCGGCGACGCTGAGCACCGTCCCGCCTGCCATGAAAGTGCAGGCCAGCATGAGCACGGTTCGGTGACCGAGCCGGCCCACCATCCAGCCGGCGGCGCGAGAACCCGCCGTGCCCGCCAGGTAGGCGAGAAAGATCAGCGACACCACTGTCGGCGCGAGGTGGTACGGAGCGGCCTCGAGGCGGAAGGGGAGGTAGTTGAAGACGGCCACCATGCCACCGACGAGTAGCGCGCCGATGCCGAACAATGCCAGCAGGCGGGTATCCCGCAGGTGGATGGCAAGGATCCCTGCGGACGGGACGAGCGCTCGCCGGCCCCGCCCGGTGGGTAGCAGCACGATCAGGATGGTCATCAGGATCGCCAGACCGACGCCGAGGATCGCCAGTGCCGGGCGCCACCCGAGGTGATCGGCGACCGGGACGACCAGAAGGCGACCACTCAAACCACCCAACGATGTTGCTGCCACATAGGAACCGGCCAATGCTGTGGTCCGGGCCGGCGCCGCGACCTCGTGGAGCAGTGTCATCGCGAGCGCTGGTAGTCCACCGAGCGCCACGCCTTGGACGAATCGTCCCGCCACCAGCGCGTCGAACGTCGGGAGCCAGGGGACGGCCACGGCGAGCAGTCCCGCGGTTGCCGCCGCGTACCGCATCGCGGTGGGGCGCCCCACTCGATCCGAGAACCGGGCCCACGGCAGAACCGACAACGCCAGCCCGAGCGTGGCTGCGGAGACCAGAAGTGAAGCCTGAGCCGGGCTCACGGAGGCGTCGTGCCCGATTTGCGTGAGGAGACCTTGAGGCGCGTACATCAGGGCAAAGGTCGCCACGCCGGCACACCACAGGGCCGCCGAGAGTCTGCGGTCCGGATTTCCCGTCGGCAGCGTGTTCTGCAGGGCAGCCGCTGCGCGGGTGTCCTTCTCCGTGAGGTGGGTGGCCGACATGAAGTCGACGGTAGATCCGAAGAACTGATGAATCCAATGCAGATCAATCCACGGACTCATACAGTTGAGTTATGAATAGCGAGTCCGTCAAGGCGCTGTTGCCGCATCTTCCCGTGCTCGTCGCGCTCGGCGAAGTCGAACACGTCACTGTCGCTGCCGCGATGCTCGGGATGCCCCAGCCCACGGTCAGCCGGATAGTCCGCCGACTCGAAAGGCAACTCGACATCCCGCTCCTGGAACCGGACGGCCGCGGCGTGCGCCTGACCGATGCCGGGCGGACACTGGTGCCCTACGCGCAACGCGCACTCGAAGCGGTGGTGGACGGCCTCGACGCCGTGCAGTCCGAAGACCGACACGCGCGGGCCACCGTTCGCGTCGCCTTTCAGACGTCGCTCGGCGAGCACCTCGTGCCCGAGTTGATTCGCACCGTCCGCGCGACGGATCCGACGATCCGGTTCGTCCTCAGTCAGGGCGCGCGCCGCACGTGCCTGGACTCCCTCCTCAACCGTGAGGCCGATATCGCGCTCGCCTCCCGTCTCACCCCACCGCCCGAGGGCCTCACGGTCACGCCGCTGTTCGAACAGCCGCTCGTCGTCCTGGTGCCCTCCGAGCACCCGCGGGCCACCTCGACCTCGACGACGATCCGCGACCTCGCCTCAGAGCCGATCGTCACCCTCAAGCCGGGCTACGGGCTGCGGGGATCGCTCGACGACCTGTTCGCGCGAGCCGGTGCCCTACCTACGATCGCGTTCGAAGGAGAGGACGTGCACACCGTGCACGGCCTGGTCGCATCCGGCTTGGGTGTGGGCATCGTGCCGGCCACGGACACTCCCCCACCCGGGTGCGCGCAGATTCGCCTCGACGATCCCCGGGCCTTCCGCGACATCGGTGCCGCGCGCCTACCCGGTCCCCCGAGCGTCGCGGTCACCACGGTTATCGCTGCCCTCATAACGCTCACCTCGACGGAGAGCGGGGAGACCCCGTGAACCGCGAACATCTCCAACACGATTACGGCCTCCGTTTCGACTGGGGCCTGCCGGGGGCGAAAGCCGTCGGACGCAGCCGGGTGACGAACGGGCAGATCAGCTTGTCGCCGAATACGATTCGACGGACCGCGGCTCCGCGCAGGTTGGTGCTTCCCTCGCCGAACGGATCGACCATCAGCTTCGAGCTCGGCACCGGAACCGGCGTGTGCATCGGGGCGTCCCTACGGAATGCGACCGCTGTTGCAGACTGGATCGCCCGGCACTGCACGTCGACGTCGGTGGTGTCGGTGATCGCCGCCGGGGAGAAATGGCCGGGCGGCGAACTCCGGCCGGCGATCGAGGATCTGTGGGGCGCGGGCGCCGTGCTGTCCGCCCTGTCGGCGACCTGGGTGGGGCGCAGACTCTTCGCCGGAAGCTCTGGCGGCCATGATCGCCTGGCAGACCCTCCCGCAGTCCCTCGCGGCGTGTGCGTCGGGACGGGAGTTGCGTGCCTCGGGATACCCGCAGGACGTCGCAATCGCCGCCGAGGTGGACCGGAGCACCGCAGTCCCGGTCCTCGAAGATCGGGTCTTCCGAACGGCTTCGCAATAAAGTGGGCGCCATGTTCGATACCTGGGACGCCGACGCGCCTGGAGTCCTCCGCCTGCCGTCCGGGCGCCTGGTCCGCGGCCGGGGGCTGAGGCGACCGCTCCCCGAGGGTCCCCTCCCCGATTTCGCCGTATACCTGCTGGGGCGAACGCCGCCGCCGGTGCAGTGGGACTCGCGGTGGGTCCGCTGGCCCGATTTCGCGTTGCCGCGGGACCGCGACGACACCCTCGATGCGCTCGGTGAGGTGTGGCGCCGCGCCGCGACGGAGCGGGTGGAGGTGGCGTGCGGGGGCGGTCACGGCCGGACGGGCACAGCCCTCGCCTGCATTGCCGTGCTCGACGGGATCCCGGCGCGGGACGCCGTCGCGTACGTCCGGCAGCACTACCACCGTCACGCGGTCGAGACACCGTGGCAGCGTCGGTATGTCGGACGGTTCACCGCGGCACCGACCTCCTGACACGCGCACCGGCACCGGACAGGAAGACGCCGACGGCCCCGCACGAGATCCGTGCGGGGCCGCCGGCGTGATGACCGGGAGAAGACTACTTCTCGGCAGCCGCCTCTTCGCTCTGCTCGGCCGGAGCCGCGGCGCCGTCGTCTTCGACGGGGATCAGCGAGATCTTGCCACGGTTGTCGATGTCGGCGATCTCGACACGCAACTTCGAGCCGACGCTCACGACGTCCTCGACCTTGGCAATGCGCTTACCGCTGCCCAGCTTCGAGATGTGCACCAATCCGTCGCGGCCGGGGAGGAGCGACACGAACGCACCGAAGGCGGTGGTCTTGACGACCGTGCCCAGGAAGCGCTCGCCGACCTTCGGCAGCTGCGGGTTGGCAATGGCGTTGATCATGTCGATCGCGGCCTGCGCGGACGGGCCGTCCGTCGCACCGACGAACACGGTGCCGTCATCTTCGATGGAGATGTTGGCGCCGGTCTGCTCGGTGATGGAGTTGATCATCTTGCCCTTGGGACCGATGACCTCACCGATCTTGTCGACCGGGACCTTGATGGCCGTGACGCGCGGGGCGAACGGGCTCATCTCGTCGGGGGTGTCGATGGCCTCGGCCATGACCTCGAGGATCGTCGCACGCGCGTCCTTGGCCTGCGACAACGCGCCGGCGAGGACCTTCGACGGGATGCCGTCGAGCTTCGTGTCGAGCTGCAGGGCCGTGACGAAGTCCTTCGTGCCCGCGACCTTGAAGTCCATGTCGCCGAACGCGTCCTCGGCACCGAGGATGTCGGTGAGCGCGACGTAACGGGTCTCACCGTCGACCTGGTCGGAGACGAGGCCCATGGCGATACCGGCGACCGGAGCCTTCAGCGGCACACCGGCGTTGAGCAGTGCGAGCGTCGACGCGCACACGGAGCCCATCGAGGTGGAGCCGTTGGAGCTGAGAGCTTCCGAGACCTGGCGGATGGCGTACGGGAATTCCTCGACGCTGGGCAGCACGGGCATGAGTGCCCGCTCCGCCAGCGCGCCGTGACCGATCTCGCGGCGCTTCGGCGAACCGACGCGTCCCGTCTCACCGGTGGAGTACGGCGGGAAGTTGTAGTGGTGCATGTACCGCTTGGTCGTCTCGGGTCCGAGCGAATCGACCTGCTGCGCCATCTTCACCATGTCGAGGGTGGTGACACCCAGGATCTGGGTCTCGCCGCGCTCGAACAGAGCGGAACCGTGTGCACGCGGAACGATGGCAACCTCGGCCGACAGCGAACGGATGTCCGTGATGCCACGGCCGTCGATGCGGAACTGGTCGCGCAGAATGCGCTGACGGACCAGCTTCTTCGTCAACGAGCGGAACGCCGCGCCCAGTTCCTTCTCGCGACCCTCGAAATTCGGGGCAACCTGCTCGAGGACCTCGACCTTGACCTCGTCGGTCTTGTCGTCGCGCTCCTGCTTGCCCGCGATGGTCAGTGCCGCGCTGAGCTTCTCCGCAGCGGCGGCCTCGACGGCTGCGAACACGTCGTCCTGGTACGCCGGGAAGACGGGGAAGTCACCGGTCGGCTTGGACGCCTTGGCCGCGAGCTGCTGCTGCGCGGTGCAGAGGCGGGCGATGAACGGCTTGGCGGCCTCGAGGCCCTCGGCCACGATCGCCTCGGTGGGAGCCTGTGCGCCACCGTCGATCAGGGAGATCACGTTGTCGGTGGCCTCGGCCTCGACCATCATGATCGCGACGTCGGCGTCGTCACCGCTACCGGAGACGATGCGGCCCGCGACGACCATGTCGAAGACGGCGTTCTCGAGCTGCTCGACGGTGGGGAATGCAACCCACTGGCCGGCCTTGTTCTCGTCCGACGTGATGAGCGCGACGCGCACACCGCCGACGGGTCCGGAGAACGGCAGTCCCGCGATCTGGGTGGAGGCGGACGCGGCGTTGATCGCGACCACGTCGTACAGGTCCTGCGGGTTCAGGCTCATCACCGTGACGACGACCTGGATCTCGTTGCGCAGACCGTCGACGAACGACGGGCGCAGCGGGCGGTCGATCAGGCGGCAGGTCAGGATCGCGTCCGTGGAGGGACGGCCCTCACGACGGAAGAACGAGCCGGGGATACGGCCCGCCGCGTACATGCGCTCCTCGACGTCCACCGTCAGCGGGAAGAAGTCGAAGTGCTCCTTGGGGTGCTTGCTGGCGCTCGTCGCGGACAGCAGCATCGTCTCGTCGTCCAGGTAGGCGACGACGGCGCCGGCGGCCTGCTGCGCGAGGCGACCGGTCTCGAAACGAATGGTGCGGGTTCCGAAGGACCCGTTGTCGATCACGGCGGTGGATTCGAACACGCCCTCATCGACCTCTACTGCGGAATTCTCTGTCATCTCTTCTTTTCACTTCCCTCTCGTCTTCGCCGTACCCGCGGGGGCGTTCTCACCCTCCTGGCGAGAACTGCGCACCTGAGGGACATCCCCCTCTCGAGTTCTCGGGATGTCGCTGTGCGGAGGCGGCCGTCGATCGAAGTCCCCCGGACCGTGTCCGGAAGACCACTACCGAAGACCGACACCACATTCTCGGGTGCATACGGTAGTGCTGCCCTCGGCAGCTAACGCCGATAGCCAGCGAGGCCCAGTCTAAGCAAGGCCCGGCCGGCTACCGGAGTGATTTGCGATCGAAATGACCGCTGTGTGCGAAACTCAGCGACGCAGACCGAGACGCTCGATCAGCGAGCGGTAACGCTCGATGTCGACCTTCTGGACGTACTTGAGCAGACGACGACGGCGTCCGACCAGCAGCAGGAGGCCGCGGCGGGAGTGGTGGTCGTGCTTGTGCATCTTGAGGTGTTCGGTGAGATCGACGATGCGCTTGGTGAGCATGGCCACCTGCGCCTCCGGCGAACCGGTGTCGGTCTCGTGCAGGCCGTACTCGCTCAGAACCTGCTTCTTCTCTTCGGTGGTCAATGCCACTGGTTCACTCCTGGTGATGACGTTCGCGTGCAAGGATCGAAACTCGGCGCGGCCGCCGCGAACCGCAGCGCACGCCAGCGGTCTACTTTACCAGCTGAAATGGGACGGCTTTACCGCACGTCCTCCGACGCCGCCAGGATCGCACGCGCACGCTCGGCGTCCTTGCCCATCGCGACGATCAGGTCGTCGACCGAATCGAATTTTTCCATCCCGCGGAGGCGCTCCACCAGATCGACGGCCACGTGCTGGCCGTACAGGTCGGCTTCCCGGTCCAGGACGAAGGCCTCCACGGTGCGCGTCCGCCCGGAGAACGTGGGATTGGTGCCCACCGAGACGGCGGCCATGTACCGCTCGCCGGAGGTGACCGTGCCCAGGTCGACCCCGTGTCCGAGCACGGTGAACCAGGCGGCGTACACGCCGTCCGCGGGAATCGCGGCATACATGGGCGGCGCGACGTTCGCGGTCGGATAGCCGAGCTGCCGTCCACGCCCGTCGCCGTGGACGACGACACCCTCCACGCGGTGCGGGCGGCCGAGGGCCTCCGTCGCGGCGGCCATGTCGCCGGCGTCCACGCACGAACGGATGTAGGTGGACGAGAATGTGACCGCGTGCTCGGCGAGCAACGTCACACCGTCGACCGCGAACCCGAACCGCTCGCCGATCTGACGCAGCAGGTCGACGTTGCCCGCAGCCTTCTTGCCGAACGTGAAGTTCTCTCCGACGACGACATCCGCCACGTGCAGGCGCTCCACGAGGATCTCGTGGGCGTACCGCTCCGGCGTCAGCTTCATGAATTCGGCGGTGAACGGCATGACGCAGAACACGTCGATGCCCAGCTCCTCCGCGAGCTCCGCCCTGCGGGCGAGCGTCGTGAGCTGGGCGGGATGACTGCCCGGACGAACCACTTCCATCGGATGAGGATCGAAAGTCATGAGCACGCTGGGTATTCCACGCGTGCGGGCAGCCGCCACCGCTCGACTGATCAGTTGGGCGTGACCTCGGTGCACGCCATCGAATACGCCGATCGTGAGAACACAACGACCCCAGTCGGCAGGAACCTCGTCGAGACCACGCCATCTCAGCACGAGTGGCAGCCTACGGTGCCGCGCGCCGATGTTCATCTCCGGACCGGGTGTCCGGCCGCCCCGCGCGCCGGGGAAGCGCCACGACCTCGCGGTTCGCGGTCGCCCGGGCCGTCCCCCGGCGGCGGATCAGGTGTGTCGATGTGTCTCGCCGGTAAGACTTGCCTAAGCTCGTTGGCGTGGCCGTGAACAAGAATGACCAGAGCGTGACCGAGGATTCGACCTCCGAGACCGGGGCTCTCTCGGCAGTGGCGCAGGACTACCTCAAGGTCATCTGGACCGTTCAGGAGTGGTCGCAGGAGCGGGTGTCCACGAAATTGCTCTCCGAGAAGATCGGGGTGTCGGCGTCCACCGTGTCGGAGGCCATCCGGAAACTGTCCGACCAGGGTCTCGTCGATCACGCCCGGTACGGGTCGATCGCCCTCACCGAGGCGGGGCGCGTCGCCGCCGTCGGAATGGTCCGCAGGCACCGCCTCATCGAGACGTATCTGGTGCACGAACTGGGGTACGGCTGGGACGAGGTGCACGACGAGGCGGAGGTACTCGAACACGCCGTCTCGGATCTGATGATCTCCCGGATGGACGCCAAGCTCGGCCATCCCGAACGCGATCCGCACGGCGATCCGATTCCCGCGGTCGACGGCTCGGTGCCCACTCCCCCGGCACGACAGCTCAGCGACTTCGTCAACGGCGAGAGCGGGCGCATCGCCCGGATCTCGGACTCCGATCCGGCGATGCTGCGGTACTTCGACTCGGTCGGTGTGGCACTGGACGTCACGGTCACAGTGCTGGAGCGACGCGACTACGCCGGAACCGTGTCGATCCGGCTCGGCGCCCACGACGACTCCATAGAGCTCGGAAACCCCGCAGCCCAGGCCATCTGGCTGGTGTGAACCGCTATCTCAGGGTCGCGGGGCGGACCACCATCACCGAGCTGGCCCGCCGTCCACGTTCCTGGAGCAGCGCGATCGTGTGCCCGCTCGGATCGATGGCGGCGTAGACACCCTTGATTCCGATCGGCTCGAGCCACCGGCCCTGACTGATCGATTCGGCCTCGGCCGCGTCGATCTGCCGGTGCGGGAACGCGGTCTGCGCAGCGGCGTCGATGTCGAGGCTGACCCCCGGCTCCTCGGCAAGCTGCTCCAGCGTGCGCGCGTGCTCGAGCGTGAACGGTCCCACCCGGGTCCGTCGCAGCGAGGTGAGATGCCCGCCGACGCCGATCAGCGCGATCCCCAGATCACGCGCGAGCGCCCGGACATAGGTGCCGGAGGAACACTCCACCTCGACGTCGAGGTCGACGAACGTGCCCTCGGTTCGCCTCGCGACGACCTCGAACCGAGACACCGTGACCGACCGGGCAGCGAGTTCGAACTCCTCGCCCGCACGGATCAGTGCGTGCGCCCGCCGGCCGTCGACCTTGATGGCGCTGACGCTCGACGGGATCTGCTGGATGTCTCCGGTGAGGGTGTGCACCTGCGCGGCGATCTCCTCGTCCGTCACGCCGGACGCATCGGCCGACGCGACGACCTCGCCCTCGGCGTCGTCGGTGGTGGTGGCCTGACCCAGCCGGATCGTGGCCGTGTACGCCTTGGTGGTCAGCGCGAGGAGCCCCAGCAGCTTCGTCGCCCGCTCCACCCCGAGCACCAGCACCCCGGTGGCCATCGGGTCGAGAGTGCCCGCGTGCCCGACCTTCCGGGTGCCGAGCAGCTTCCGGCACCGGGCCACCACGTCGTGGCTGGTGACGCCCGCGTCCTTGTCGACGATGAGCAGTCCGGCGCCGACGAGACCGGAAGAAGGCTTTTCACGTGCAGACACGAGGCCCGATTCTGCCAGCCGTCGTCACCGCACCGAAATCAGTGCACCGCACAGTACCGAAATCACTGCACCGCAATGGCGGTGATGATCAGGCCGTCGGACACCATCCACCGTCCGTCGAACGACGCCAGGGGTGGACCGTCGACGGTCTCGCCCGAGATCAGGAGATCCGAATGGAACGTGCCCGTGCCGTCTCCGAACGCCTCGAACGTGATGTGCGCGTCCTCGAACCCGAGCCACCGGGCGGTGAGCGGGAACCACGCCTTGTACGTAGCCTCCTTGGCACAGAACAGCAGCCTGTCCCGGTGCACCGGACCGCCGGTGGCGGAGCGCCACTGCCCGGAGTCCGCCGTGCCCGACAGCCAGTCGCGTTCGGCGGGCAGGCTCACCGCGTCCAGCACACCGTCGGGCAGCGCCTCGTGCGGTTCGGCGTCGATCCCCACGGACCGCACCTGCATGGCGTAGCCGAGCACCGCGCCGCGGTAACCGTCGCAGTGGGTGAGGCTCCCGACCACGCCGCGCGGCCACACGGGGGAACCCTTGTCGCCCCGCAGAACAGGGGCCTGGTCCACGCCCAGCTTCGTCATCGCCAGGCGGGCGCAGTGCCGTGCGGTGGTGAATTCGCGGCGCCGCTTCTCCACGGCCCTGCCGATCAGCGCCTCCTCCTGCGGGTGCGGACGCAGGCCGGGCGGATCCTCGAACAGTTCCGACGACACCACTCCGGCAGGCAGAATTCTCTCGATCACAGGGCCCCCCTCGCCCGCATCTTCTCCACTTCGGCTTCCTGTTCGGGAGTGACCTTGAAGTGGCCACCCCACTTGTTCAGGGTTCCCGGCGGGTACTCCGGCACCGGGAGGATCTGCCGCAGGAGGCGGTCCGGGAGTCCCCGCCGCTGCCACTCCCGCGGGTAGCCCAGCGACACCTCTTCGAACCGCACCCCGTCGTAGTAGGTGGTCCGCGGAATGTGCAGATGCCCGTACACGGCGCAGACGGCGTTGTACCGGGTGTGCCAGTCCGCGGTCAGTTCGGTGCCGCACCACAAGGAGAACTCCGGGTACCACAGCACCTGCGTCGGTTGACGCACCAACGGGAAGTGGTTGATCAGGACGGTGCGGGTTCCGGCGGGCAGGGCGTCCAACCGGGCCTTCGTCGTCTCGACGCGGTTGCGACACCAGGCATCCCGGGTTCCGTACGGTTCACTCGACAGCAGGAACTCGTCCGTGGCCACCACGTTCTTCTCGCGCGCGATCGCGAGACCTTCCTCCTTGGTGGTGGCGCCGTCGGGGAGGAACGTGTAGTCGTACAGCAGGAACATCGGGACCAGGGTGATCGGGCCGTCCTCGGCCTCCCACACCGGGAACGGGTCCTCGGGGGTGATGACGCCGATCTCGCGGCACATGGTGACCAGGTAGTCGTAGCGGGCGGCGCCGTGGATCTGCACCGGATCCTTCGCCGTCGTCCACAGTTCGTGGTTGCCGGGCACCCAGATGACCTCGGCGAAACGACTGCGCAGGAGTTTCAGCGCCCACCGGATGTCGTCGGTCTTCTCCGAGACGTCGCCCGCGACGATCAGCCAGTCTTCGGGCGAGTCGGGATAGATGTCCTCGGTGATCGGGCGGTTGCCCCGGTGCCCCACATGGACGTCGCTCACCGCCATCAGCTTGGGTGCCACGTCAACCACCTTTCCGATCGTGTTCCGCCGCGGGATCGCTGTCCGATCCGTGCCGTGTCTGCAGGTCGGCCCCGACCACTGCCCAGCGGCCCGTTCCGACGCGCCACACGACCGCGAGCATCCGAAGAATTATGAACACCGTGAGTCCCGTCCAGATTCCCGCCAGGCCCCAGTCGTGCAGCATCGCCAGCCAGATCAGTGGCAGGAATCCGACCAACGCGCAGAACAGTGTGGCATTCCGGAGGAAGGCGACGTCGCCGGCACCGAGCAGTACCCCGTCGAGGGCGAACACCACTCCGGCGACCGGCATGATCGCGACGAAGAACCACCAGGCCACCGCCATCTCGTCGAGCACGGCCTGGTCGGAGGTGAACAGCTCGGGGATCACCCCGTGGCCGAGGGCGAAGATCAGGGCGAGCCCTGTCGCGAAGATCGTCGACCATCGGGTGATGCGCCACGACAGTCGCGTGGCGCCCTTGGCGTGTCCGGCGCCCAGCGCGGCACCGACCAGCGCCTGTGCGGCGATCGCCAGGGAGTCGAGGGTGAGGGCGACGAGGTTCCACAGCTGCAGCACCACCTGGTGGGCGGCGACCGCGGCGGCACCGAACCGGGACGCGACGGCGGCGGCCGACAGGAAGCACGCCTGGAAGGCCAGGCTCCGCAGGATCAGGTCCCGGCCGAGCACCATCTGGGCGCGCATGACGTGCCACCGCGGACGCAACGGCACCCGCTCGACCACCAGCGCTCCGATGAACAGGCTCGCGGAGACCGCCTGCCCGATCACGTTCGCGACCGCCGATCCCTCGAGTTCCAGCCGCGGCGCACCCCACAATCCGTGCACCAGAACCGGGCAAGCCACGGCCGACAGGACGAGACCGGCGATCACGAACCGCAGCGGTCGCACCGTGTTCTGCACACCACGCATCCACCCGTTGCCCGCCATCGCGACGAGGATCAGCGGGGCCCCGAACACCGCGATCCGCAGCCAGCTCTCGGCGGCCGCCGCGATGTCGGAGCCGCCCGCGATCGCCGACGTGACCGGCCGCGCGAACAAGTGGGCCAGCGCGATCACGAGCGCGCCGATCCCCAGCGCCAGCCACGTGGCCTGCACGCCCTCCCGGACCGCGCCGCGCTCGTCGCCGGCCCCGTGCATGCGGGACGCGCGCGCCGTCGTACCGTAGGACAGGAATGTCAGCTGCGTGCTGACCTGGGCGAGGATGAGACCGCCGACGGCGAGGCCCGCGAGCGCCAAAGCGCCCAGCCGACCGACGACGGCGATGTCGAAGAGCAGATAGATCGGTTCGGCAGCGAGGACGCCCAGCGCGGGCAACGCCAGCCCGAACACCGTCCGGGCGGTCGCGTTTCCCGTGACTTCCGAGACTTCAGCCAACGAATTCGGACCTCAGCCGAGCGATTCGACGAGCGAGGTCACGATCTCGTCCGCCGAGTTCTCGGCCGTGTAGCCGGCGGCGAACCGATGACCGCCGCCGCCGAGATATCCGGCGACGACCGACACGTCCACGTCGGACTTCGATCGCAGCGATACCGACCAGGTGCCGTCCACGGCCTCCTTGAGGACTGCGGCGACCTCGGCCTCGGACGTCGTCCGGACGATGTCGATGACGCTTTCGATCTCCTCCGAGCGGAGGTCTCCGACGTAGGCCTGCCGAATGACGGCGTAGACCAGTCCACGCCCTCCCGCTGCGTCGGGGACGAGGGTCGCCGACCCGAGCACCGAGGACAGCATGGGCAACCAGCCGAACGGGTGGGTGTCGAGCAGGCGCCGCGCGATGCGGGCCCCGTCGATTCCGGTGGCGAGCAGCCTCTCGGCGAGCGTGTGAGTGCCGGGCTGCACCCAGCGGAACGAACCGGTGTCGGTCACGAGTCCCGCATACAGGCAGTGCGCGAGGTCGGCGTCGATGTCCACACCCCACAGGTCGAACATCTGCGCCACGACCGCGGTCGTCGACTCCGCGGACTCGTCGATCAGGTTCATGCGACCGAAGCGGGTATTGGACCGGTGGTGGTCGATGACGAGGGTCTCCCCCGCGTGCGCGAGCCGGTCGGCGAGCTTCCCGAGCCGCCCGGCGCTGCCGCAGTCGACGGTCACGAGCAGATCGACGTTGCGGCGCACCTGATCCGCAGGCACCAGCAGGTGGGTGCCCGGCAGTTCACGCATCGACTCCGGCAGTTCGTCGGGCGCGCCGAACGCGACCTGCACCGGAATTCCCTTGCGCTCGAGCACCAACGCCAGGGCGAGCCCACTGCCGATCGTGTCGGCATCGGGTTGGACGTGACACAGAACCGTCACCGACGTCGCGTTCTCGAGAACAGCGACCGCCTGCGGCAGGAACACCTCGTGACGATCGAGATCAGACAGGGACGTCTCCTGAGTGTGGGTCATATCGGTTCGTATCAGTCCGCCTGGCGGGAACCGGAGGGCTCGTCGACGTCGGCGTCGTCCGCGTCCTCGGCTCGGGGCTCCTTGTACGGGTCGGGGTCGCCGGCCGGGGACGCACCGGCCGCGACACGCGCGACCTCGTCGTCGGCGGCGCGAGCGCGGGCGAGGAGTTCCTCCATGTGCCGTGCCGTGTCGGGGACCGTGTCCGCGACGAACGTGAGCGTCGGCGTGAACCGGACTCCGGTGCCTGCACCCACCTTCGAGCGCAGAACGCCCTTCGCCTTCTCGAGCCCTGCGGCTGCGGAGGCGAGGTCGGGTTCGGACTCGAGGTCGGCGCCCATCACGGTGTAGTACACGGTGGCGTCGTGGAGGTCGGCCGTCACCTTGGTATCGGTGATCGTGACGAACGCCAGGCGAGGGTCCTTGATTTCGTGGTCGATCGCTGTCGCGACGATCGTGCCGATGCGCTTGGCGAGTTTGCGTGCCCGGGCGGGATCCACCATGACAATCAGACTCCTCTCCCTGGCCGCTGGATAAGTTGTGAAGTTGCGTGTGTAGCTGTAGTTCATTCTGCACGCCGGGCCGCAGATGCGGCGGGGCGGGCAGGGCACTCCGAGTCAGTCCTCGGGGCCGAAAATCCTTCGCCGGACCGCAAGGAGTTGCAGTTCCGGCAGCTCGGCGACGTGCCGTTCGCACGTGTCGAGTACCTCGTGTACGTGATCGACCGCCGAACTCGCCATCGTGACGCCGAGCATCGACCGGCGATACCGATCCTGTTCTCCGGTCTCCGCCGCCGAGACGCCGTAGCGTCGCAGTTCCGCCAGAACCGGTTTGACCATTGCACGCTTCTCTTTCAGAGATCGCACGTCACCGAGCAAGATGTCGAGCTCGAGCGCACCGACGTACAAACTTTCCTCCTTCGGGGAGACGTGCGCTCCCCCGGCCGATCGAGTCGGCCGGAGAAGCGCACGCCGGATGACGCTGCTGCGTCACCCCAAACGGATGGCGACTAGTCGCGCGGCTTTTCCCGAAGCTCGTAGGCCTCGATGACGTCACCGACCTTGATGTCGGAGTAGGTGAGCGTCAAACCGCACTCGTAACCCTCGCGTACCTCGACAACGTCCTCCTTCTCCCGCTTCAGCGAGGAGATGGTGACGGTCTCGGCGACAACCGTGTTGTCACGCAGCAGCCGGGCCTTCGCATTGCGACGGATGGTACCCGAGGTGACGAGGCAACCGGCAATGTTGCCGACCTTGGACGAACGGAACATCGCGCGGATCTCCGCCTTGCCCAGCTCGACCTCTTCGTAGATCGGCTTGAGCATGCCCTTGAGAGCCTTCTCGACCTCGTCGATGGCCTGGTAGATCACCGAGTAGTACCGGATGTCGACGCCCTCGCGGTTCGCCAACTCGGTCGCCTTGCCCTCGGCGCGGACGTTGAACCCGATGATGATCGCGTTCGACGCAGCCGCCAGGTTGACGTTGGTCTCGGTGACGCCACCGACACCACGGTCGATGACCCGCAACTGCACCTCGTCGTCGATCTCGATGCCGTGCAGGGCCTCTTCCAAGGCCTCCACGGTTCCCGAGTTGTCGCCCTTGAGGATGAGGTTGAGCTGCGACGTCTCCTTGAGAGCCGAATCCAGGTCCTCGAGGCTGATGCGCTTGCGGCTCTTCGCGGCCAGTGCGTTGCGCTTACGCGCATTGCGCCGGTCGGCGATCTGACGGGCGATGCGGTCCTCGTCGACCACGAGCAGGTTGTCGCCTGCACCGGGGACCGACGTGAAGCCGACCACCTGGACGGGACGCGAAGGCAGGGCCTCGAGCACGTCGTCGCCGTGCTCGTCGACCATGCGGCGCACACGTCCGTATGCGTCGCCGGCCACGATCGAGTCGCCGACCCGCAGCGTTCCGCGCTGGATGAGCACGGTCGCGACGGGGCCGCGTCCGCGGTCGAGGTGCGCCTCGATGGCGACACCCTGAGCGTCCATGTCCGGGTTGGCCCGCAGGTCCAGGGCAGCGTCCGCCGTCAACAGCACGGCTTCGAGCAGTGCGTCGATGTTGGTGCCCTGCTTCGCCGAGATGTCGACGAACATGGTGTCTCCGCCGTATTCCTCGGCGACCAGTCCGTACTCGGTGAGCTGCTGCCGGATCTTGTCCGGGTTCGCGCCTTCCTTGTCGATCTTGTTCACCGCGACCACGATCGGCACGTCGGCCGCCTGGGCGTGGTTGATCGCTTCCACCGTCTGCGGCATGACGCCGTCGTCGGCGGCGACGACCAGGATCGCGAGGTCGGTGGCCTTGGCACCACGGGCACGCATGGCCGTGAAGGCCTCGTGACCGGGGGTGTCGATGAACGTCACGAGACGCTCGTTGCCGTCGAGTTCGGTCAGCACCTGGTAGGCACCGATGTGCTGAGTGATGCCGCCGGCCTCGCCCTCGCGGACGTTGGCCTTACGGATCGTGTCGAGCAGTCGGGTCTTACCGTGGTCGACGTGGCCCATGACGGTGACCACCGGCGGACGGGACTCGAGGTCCTCTTCGCCACCTTCGTCTTCGCCGTAGGTGAGGTCGAAGCTGTCGAGCAGCTCGCGGTCCTCGTCCTCCGGGCTGACGACCTGGACGACGTAGTTCATCTCGCCGCCGAGCAGTTCCAGCGTCTCGTCGTTGACCGACTGGGTCGCCGTCACCATCTCGCCGAGGTTGAACAGTGCCTGCACCAACGCTGCGGGGTTCGCGTCGATCTTCTCCGCGAAGTCCGACAGGGATGCACCGCGGGCGAGGCGAATGGTCTCGCCGTTGCCACGGGGCAACCGGACGCCGCCGACGGCGGGCGCCTGCATCGAATCGTATTCCTGGCGCTTCTGACGCTTCGACTTGCGACCACGACGCGGGGCACCACCGGGGCGACCGAACGCACCTGCTGCCGCACCGCGCTGACCGGGGCGTCCACCGCCACCGGGACGACCGCGGAAACCACCTGCGGGTGCTCCGCCACCGGGCGCACCTGCACCGGCACCGGGAGCTCCGCCACCGCGGTATCCACCGCCGCCGCCACCGGGACGACCGCCGGGGGCTCCGCCGGGACGGCCGGGACGACCGCCGGGAGCGGGACGTGCCGAACGAGCGGGCATCGCGCCCGGGTTCGGGCGAGGAGGCATCGAGCCGGGGCTGGGACGGGGTCCGCCCTGACCGGGAGCCGGACGGGGACCGCCCTGACCCGGTGCCGGACGAGGTCCACCCTGACCGGGAGCCGGACGGGGACCGCCCTGACCGGGAGCCGGACGAGGTCCACCCTGACCGGGAGCCGGACGGGGTGCACCCGGACGCGGTGCGCCGGGAGCCGGGCGGGGCGCCGGACGCTCGGCGGGAGCCGAGGAGTACGGGTTGTTACCGACACGCGGGGGCTTCGGGCCGGGACGGGGTCCGCCGGGCTTGGCGCCCGTGGACGGAGCCGCGGGGGCACTGGCAGCCGGGGCTGCGGGTGCGGCCGGAGCCGGGGCTGCGGGTGCGGCCGGAGCCGGGGCAGCCGGGGTGGGGCGGCCGGGCTTGGGAGCGTTGGTCGCCGGTGCAGCCGGGAGGGCTGCGCTTGCTGCGGGTGCGGCCGGAGCCGGGGCCTGCGCCTCGGGGGTGGCCGCAGGGGCTGCCGCTACGGGTGCGGCCGGAGCCGGAGCCGGAGCCGGGGCTGCCGGCTTCGGGCCGGGACGGGGACCGCCCGGCTTTGCTGCGGTCGCCGGGGTGCTCGGCGCGGGCGCGCCGGGCTTCGCAGCCGGACGGGCTGCGGAATCGGCGGACTTCGCCGACGGGAAGGATTCCCGCAGACGCCTGGCGACGGGCGCCTCCACCGTGGAGGACGCCGACTTCACGAACTCGCCCTGCTCCTTGAGCGTTGCGAGTAGTTCTTTACTTGTGACACCGAGTTCTTTAGCCAACTCGTGCACGCGGGCCTTGCCTGCCACTGCTCTCCTCACTGATGAGGTCGAGCAGGAGGCTCCCCTGAGAGGGGCCCGCACGACCTCGGGTTATCTCCGATGGACGATCATCGCTGGTGCTTCACGGTGTGCTCATGAGTGCTTGTGCCTGTTCTGTTCGAGAGGTACTGCTCTGGGTGGGTGCCCTGCTCGTACCCAGTGGTCGACTTCTGACGCGTCAACACTTCCGGACACTCGCAACGCTCTGCCGAATGCTCGGCGTCGTTCCGCGAGACTCAGGCAAGCCTCGGCGGGGTGCAGCCACGCACCTCGACCGGGAAGCCTGCGCCTCGGGTCCGGGGCGAGAACATGACCTTGCGGCCCGCTCTCACTAACCACAACCCTGAGCAGATCGACAGCCAGCGCGCGCTCCCTACATCCTATGCATGTTCGCACCGGTGAACCGGTAGGAACGCGCGCGGAATCGGGATGCTCATGCTGAACCATTGACCACTGTACCGCCGACTCGCCCCGATCTCCGCATTCCCGGCTCAACGACTGGTCGCGGCGGGTCCGCCTGCCGACTCGGGGGCGGGTGCGGCGTCACTGCGGATGTCGATCCGCCACCCGGTCAAGCGCGCAGCAAGACGGGCATTTTGCCCTTCCTTGCCGATGGCGAGCGACAGCTGGAAGTCGGGGACGACGACACGCGCGGCGCGCGCCTCGGGATCCACGACAGTGACGGAGACCACTTTCGACGGTGACAGCGCGTTGCCGACGAACCGGGCCGGGTCCTCGTCGAAGTCGATGATGTCGATCTTCTCGCCGGCGAGTTCGCTCATCACGTTGCGCACCCGCTGGCCCATCGGCCCGATACACGCACCCTTGGCGTTCAGTCCCTGCACCCGCGACTGGACGGCGATCTTCGACCGGTGCCCGGCCTCCCGGGCGACGGCGATGATCTCGACCGAACCGTCCGCGATTTCCGGAACCTCGAGCGCGAACAGCTTGCGGACGAGGTTCGGGTGAGTGCGCGACAGCGTGATCTGCGGTCCGCGCTGTCCACGGGCCACACCGACGACGTAGCACTTGAGCCGCTCGCCGTGCTCGTAGTTCTCGCCGGGCACCTGCTCGGCGGGCGGGATCAGACCCTCGGCGCCGCTGGCCTCGCTGCCGATCCGCACCACGACCATGCCGCGCGAGTTCGCGCGGGTGTCGCGCTGGATCACGCCGCCGACGATCTCACCCTCGTGGGTGGCGTACTCACCGAAGCTCCGCTCGTGCTCGGCGTCGCGCAGCCGCTGGAGGATGACCTGGCGGGCGGTGGTCGCGGCGATCCGGCCGAAGCCTTCCGGGGTGTCGTCCCATTCCTCGCCGACCATGTTGCCGTCGGCGTCGACGTCGTGCGCCATCACCCGCACGATGCCGCTCTTGGTGTCGACGTCGATCCGTGCGTGCTGCTGATGCCCCTCGGTGTGCCGGTAGGCGGTGAGCAACGCGGTCTGAATGGTCGAGATGACGGTCTCGATCGAGATGCCCTTGTCGGCCTCGATGGCGCGCAACGCCGCAATGTCGATATTCACTTGTCCAACCCCTCTACTACTTCTTCATCTTCCGACGCGTCTGCGTCCGCGGGTGCCACACGACCCTCGGGAATCCCGCCCGCGAGTTCCAGCTCTCTCGGGTCGGGTTTCGAGAATTCCACCTGCACAACAGCTTTCTGAATGTCCGGGAGCGCGACGCGCCGAACCTCCGGGCCCGTGCGCGAGCCGATCACCACCGCGACCGAGTCGCCGTCGAGGACGCCGATCCGACCCACGACGGTTTCGTTGGCGAGGTCGATACGCGCCTTGCGGCCGCGGGCCCGGCGCCAGTGCCGCTCGTGCGTGAGCGGCCGGTCGATACCGGGAGACGTGACCTCGAGTGTGTACGGCGATTCCCCGAAATCGGACACCGAATCGAAGACCTCGGAGATCTCGTGGCTCAGGTTCGCAACCGCGTCGAGTTCGAGTCCGGCGTCGCTGTCCACCATGATCCGGACTGCGCTGTGCCGACCCGCGAGGGTGACCGCAACGCCCTCCAAGTCGTAGCCCTGGCGTTGCACCAGATCGGAGATGAGCTCCGTCACCCTCTCCTTGGATGGAACCGGCATCGGGGAAGCTCCTCGTTTCAGTTGTCGCTCGTCGTATGTCGTGGTCTGGCAGGTCATCGTGCCGCGCACGCAGCACCGCGAACCCGCCGGGACGGGTTCGAGCATCTAAGAGTAACGCCGATTCGAGGCGCCCGTGACCAGCCCCGGTGCTCGATTCCCGGGATCGCGGCCCGACCTGGCACCATGGACCGGTGCTCATGCCCACCGTCTCCCGGCCCCCGACATCCGGTCCGGCCGTGTCCCGGCGCACCGCTCTCCGGTTCGCAGCAGCCTCGGCCTTCGGCGTCGCGAGCGTCCCCCTGCTGGCGGGGTGCGCCGACGACGCGGACTCCGACACCGAGGTCGATTCACTCGTCGCGCAGTCGCGTCTGGCTCGTCGCGACGCCGCCGGTGCGGCGGCCACGATCGCGCTGCTGCCGGATCGCGGCGCGGCACTCGAACTCGTCCGCGCCCAGCGCACCGCGCACGCCGACGCGTTGGATGCCGAAATCGCCAGGGCTGCAGGAACTTACCCTGACGGCACCGCACCGACCACGTCCGCTCCCCCGTCGCCGACTCCGACCGCACCGGCGCCGCCGCCCGGTCTCGATCAATTGCGCGCCGACCTGGCCGAGTCGCAGCGCAGCGCAGCCGATTCGGCGCGCGCGCTGACCGCCCACCGGGCGGGGCTGTGCGCGTCGATCAGCGCCGCGTGCGGAACGTACCTGGCGGTGGTGCTGCCGTGACGACACCCACGGAAGCCGAGGGGAAGAGCCTCGCCGACGCGCTGACCGCCGAACATTCCGCGGTGTTCGCCTACGGAGTGGTCGCCGCCTTCTCGAATCCCACCCGGGCCACCCAGGTGGCCACCGCCGCCGCAGCCCACCGGGCTCGCCGGGACGGACTCCTGGACACGCTGACCGCGGCAGGACTGACGGCCCCGGCCGCCGAGGCGGGCTACACCCTGCCCTTCCCGGTCACCGACCCGATCACGGCCGCGCAGCTGGCGGCCCAGGTCGAGACCGACACCGCCGTCGCGTGGCGGGCGGTCGTCGAACACGGCGAAACGGAGGACACCCGCACGCTCGGCGTCACCGCGCTGACCGAGGCGGCCGTCCGGGAAGCCTCCTGGCGCGTGGCTCTCGGGACCGATCCGGTGACCGACCCGTTCCCCGGCCAGCCCTGACGACGCGCAGGTTCCCGCCCACCGGGATTCTGCACCCACCCGGCGCGTTCCCGGCCTAGCGTCTCTCCCGACACGGTGAACGGCAACGGGAGGACGGCGGCGTGGACGAACGCTCGGTGGAGCAGCGTCTGGCGGACCTGGAGCGGATCGACGCGATCAAGGCGCTCAAGTACCGCTACTGGCGAGCGTGCGACGGCAAGGATCCGGACGCGTTCCGTGCCTGCTTCGTCTCGTCCGGTGCGTCGATAGACTTCGGCCCGCTCGGCCGGTTCGACGACGCCGACCGGCTCACGGACATCTTCCGCAGGATCGCGCTCCACGAAGTGGACGGCAAGCACGTGATCCTTGACATGCACCACGGCTTCCATCCGGACATCGTGCTGCACAGCGACACCGAGGCGTCGGGCGCGTGGACGCTGAAGTTCCGCCAGGTCGATCTGCTGAAGCGGACGGAGACCGTGTCCTCCGGCGAGTACGACGACGCCTACCGTCTCGAGGACGGCGGCTGGCGAATGTCGCGATGCCACTTCACCACTCGATGGTCGATCACCCGTCCGCTCACCCAGGACACGGTGGTGGTCCAGTGAGCGCCGGGGTAGCTCTGGTCACCGGTGGGAGCCGCGGCGTCGGCAAGGGCGTGGCGACGGCGCTGGGCGCCGCCGGGTGGACCGTCTACGTCACGGGGCGCGGCCCGGTGACGGAGGGCGGCCCGCTGTCGGCGTCGGCGCGAAGGGTCACCGGCGCCGGTGGGACCGGCATCGCGGTGGCCTGCGATCACCGCGACGACGAGGACGTGCACTGCCTGTTCGCCCGAATCTCGGACGAGCAGGCCGGCCGACTCGACCTGCTGGTCAACAACGTGTGGGCGGCCCCCAAGGGATTCGGCGGGTTCAGCACCCCGTTCTGGGAGCGCCCACTGGACGACTGGGACTCGCTGATCGGCGTCGGACTGCGCGCCCATTACGTCGCGTCCGTGGAGGCTGCGCGGTTGATGGTGCCCCGCCGCTCCGGGTTGATCGCGAACATCTCGTCGTTCGGGACCCGCGGGCATCTGCACTCGGTGCTGTACGGCATGTCCAAGGCCGGGCTGGACAAGATGGCCAGCGACATGGCGGCGGAGCTGGCTCCGCACGACGTGCGTGCGGTCTCGCTGTGGCCGGGCATCGTCCGGACGGAGATGATCGTCGCCAGCGGCCTCGAGACCATCGCCGGGTTCCCCGTCGCGGACGCCGAGTCCCCCGAGTTCATCGGCGAGGTGATCTGCGCCCTGCACTCGGACCCGACCCTCCCACAGCGCAGCGGCCACACCTTCGTCACGGCGGAGCTGGCCGTCGAATACGGCATCACCGACACACAGGGCCGGACCCCGCCGTCACACCGCGAACCGTTCGGCGGCGGCCCCCTGTTCTGAGCCGCTACCTCGCGCGGTCAGTTCACGTCGCGCCGGCGGACGAGCCAGACCGTTCCCAGCGCGAACGCGGCGACGTACCCGGCCAGGAATAGCACCGACGTGCCGCCGTCGAGGATGTTCAGGACGCCGGGGTGGTGTCACCGCCGAAGTCGCGGAGCGATCCGGCGAGCGAGCCCGCGGCGGTGCCGGGCAGGAAGTCCGTCACCACCGACACGGGGTCGAGGACGGCCGCGACCCCGCGGAGGAGGTTTTCGACCACCAGCACCCACACGAGTCCGAGACCGACCGACAATGCCGGCCCCCGTGCGAGAGCGCCGACGAGGACACCGGCGGCGGTCCACATCCCGAGGATGAGCACCCCGGAGGCGAGCGCCTTCAGCATCGCCTCCGCGGCAGGAAGACTCGCCGACTCCGATTCGACCACGGCGATGACCGAGGCCACCTCCAGATCGACGGCCGCCACCGTGAGAACGAGTCCGATCACCACGGTCAGCAGAGCGAGCAGGGTTCCGGTGAGCGCGGCCGATCGTGGAGGTCCCTGGGTGAACACGGTCTTCCACGTCCCCCACCCGTAGCCGCTGCCGATGGTGAGGGCGCCGAGGATGAGCATCAGCGCGCCCCCGAACATGGCCATGCCCTGGGTGAACACCTGGGGCAGCGCCGAGGGCAGCATCTGCGCGAGCAGCACGTCCGGGGGTGCGGACGACGCCATGTCGGTGGTGCCGCCGGTCGTGAAAGTGATGTAGATCAACTACTCGGCCCTGAAGGGCCGGGTTTGCTGCTCACGTTCCCACTGGCTGCGGGAGGGGTGGCTGCTATGGGCGCGGTTGATCGGGCGGCCCTGTACGTGCGATGTCCGAGTGCGGCGATGTTGCGGGCCGCATTGTGGTCGGCGTGACCGGTCCACTGGCAGTGTCGACATCGGAACGTTGCTTGCGAGACCCGGTTCGCTTTGTCGCAGTACCCGCACTGTGAGCAGGTTCGCGAGGTGTTCCGGGGGTCGACGACAGCGACGGGCACCCCAGACCTCTCAGCCTTGTAGGTGATCTGCGCTCGCAGCTGAGCGTATGCCCAGGAGTGGAGTTGGGTCCGCTGCTGCCGGGCTAGCCGTACCCGGTCGCGGATACCCGACAGATCTTCCACCGCAATCCCACGACCGGTGCGTTGCGCCTTGGCAACAATAATCTTCGACAGTTGATGGTTGATATCGGTGGCGAACCGCTGTTCCTTTCGTCACGGCGCCTTCAATTTCCGTTTCGCCGATTTCGTGCCGACCCGCTGCAAACTCGCGCGCATCGCGGCGTTCTTCGTCCTGCGCGCCGTCACCGCCCCGGCGGACCACCGCACGTCGAGGGTGGCCGGATCGTCGTCGGTGGTGACGGCGAGGTTCACGATCCCCAGATCCACACCCGACCAGCCTTCGGCGGTGTCCGGCGGCGGGGCCGGTTCCGGTGACGGTTCGTCGACGGTGGCATACAGGTAGAAGTGCCCGTCGCGGTAGACGAGGTCCGTTTCCCCCTACGGGCGGCGAGGAGTGTGCGTTGCTACGGCGCACACACGAACCGCACACCCCGCATCCGCCCAGCCGTGGTCCAGATCGACACGGTCGATACGTCCATTTGCCACAACAGGCACCTGTCGTCGAACGGTTGGGCAGCATAGGGCCGGAATGCGACCGCGGTACCGGCCACTGCCGTATACCGGGTCGGCCCCGGCCGACCGCAGTTTCCGTGGGTCAGGGTCGCCTGCCGGGTGGCGTACGCGTCGGCAACTTTCCGCAGAACATTCAACGCCGGCTGCGCCGACAGCCCCCGCGTCTTCACCATCGGATACAGCGCGACCTGCAACGCCCGCCGCGACCGCAGTCCCCTCGACTGAGCCACCCCGGCAACCTCGTTGGCAACCTCATTGCACAACACCAATGTCGACTCCAGCGCCGCAAACTGATCAGCAGTGGGTACGAGCTTGACCACCACAATCCGTTTCACCTCGCACCCACCGCCTCCCCTAGCCGACCACTTCTGTTCGCCCGCAAGCACATCGACGGCCGACCCGCCGCGAGCGACGCACACGGCGCCGGCTTCCCGTCACGGTCTTGCTCGTCGTGCTGGCCGTCACGATGCTTTACGTGACCCGGGGTTACAGGTACGGTCCGGTGTTCCTCTCGCTCGTGGTCGCGCTTCTCTGCACCATGACTGCCGGGTCCCGATGGCGCACCTACCCGGTCCTTGCGATCGGCTACGTCCGGATCGTCTTCGCCGTGCCGGCTGCGCAGTCTGCCGAGTCGCCGTCGCTGTGCGTCCTCACGGGTATCGCGGCTGGCTGATGCTCCCTCCCCGCCGCCGCGATCATCCGGCAGCTGCGCGGGACACTCGACGCCCGCCGGCAACGTGCCGAGGCGGCGGAATGCAGCGCCCTGGACGAGCAGTGTCGATGCGCCAGCAGGGAGCGCCTCGCGATCGCCCGCAAACTGCACGATGTTCTCGCACACAGCCTCTAACTGATCACGTGCAGGCCTCGGTCTCACTCGAGCTGTGGGACAGCAGACCCGAAAGGTCCCAGGAAGAGCTGTCCACGATCAAGTTCGCGAGCCGCGACGCGATCGGCAACGTCCACGCGCTGTTGTCGTCACTGCGGGTTTCGGCGAGGACAGCCCGTCGATCGCGCCCACCGCACGGATCGGTGACCTGGACGGTGTGGTCGAATGCACCCGTGTCGCGGGTCTAGCGGTGACGAAGCCCTTCGGCCGATCGGCCGATTCGGCTCACCGAGTCGCTGATCGGCTTCGGCGAACAAACCGCCCTGGTACTCGCGGTCGAGTATGGGCGTGACCAAGCTCGTCGGGGCGGTGACGTCGGATTTCCGGCGTGGGACACCCGCCAGGTCGCGCAGGTGCGGCGAGCACGCCGTTCCCGGCGAACTCTCCGAATGCGTTCCTCCCTGCCCTGGAACTGATGCGGGCCCGGACCTCACGGTCCGGGCCCGCCCGCATTCCGGCAGGGTCACGTCGACGCCAGGACCGCCTTCGATCGTCCCGGCATGAGGGCGGCGGCGACGACCGCGACCGCCACGAATCCGGCTCCCACGTACAGGGCGGGCGCGAGGGCGTCGATGTATCCCGTCGGCGTCAGACTGCCGCCCGCACCGAGGAACACCGCGGTCAGGAGCGCGATCCCCAGCGCGACGCCGATCTCACGGAGCGTTGCGTTGGTCGAACTGGCCGTGCCGTGGTCGGCGTCGGGCATGTCGGCGAGGACGGCGGTCGCGTTGGGGGCGAACGTCAAACCCATCCCTGCGCCCGCCATCACGAACGCCGGAATCATGCTGCCGTACGTGGCGCCGGGGACGATGAGCGACGCCATCCAGAGCAGCGACAACCCCTGCAGGACCAGTCCGGTGACGAGGAGGGTCCGGACTCCCAGCCGCGGCGCGAGCAGGCCTGCGATCGGCGCCACCAGCATGGGTGCGGCCGTCCACGGCAAGGTCCGCAGGCCGGCTTCGAACGGCGAGTACCCCATGACGATCTGGAGGTACTGCGACAGGAGGAAGACGGCGCCCATCATTCCCAGCGTGAACGTCAGCCCGATCACGTTGGCCAGGGAGAACTGCCGGGACCGGAACAGCCGCAGCGGCATCACGGGGAAGGGGGTGCGCAACTCGCGCACCACGAACGCCGCGAGCAGCACCGCCGATGCGACGAGAGCACCGAGCACCGTGGCGCTGGTCCAGCCGTCGTCGTTGCCGTGCACGATGCCCCAGACTCCGAGGAACACGGCGGCTCCGGCCAGGACGACGCCGAGCGGATCCAGCGGCTGCCGCTTTCCCTTCGACTCGCCGAGCGCATAGAGCGCCAACGGGATCGCGACCGCTGCGACGGGGACGTTGATCCAGAACACGGCTTGCCAGGACACCCCGTCGACGACGGCGCCGCCGACCACGGGGCCGAGGGCAACGCCCAGTCCGGAGACGCCGCCCCAGATCCCGATGGCGAGCGCGCGTTTGGCGAGCGGCACGGCACCGGCGAGGAGGGTGAGGGAGAGCGGCATGATCGCTGCCGCGCCGACGCCCTGGACGGCGCGCGCGGCGATCAGCATCTCGGAGGTGGTCGACAGGGCCGACGCGATCGACGCCAGCGCGAAGAGCACTATGCCCCACAGAAATACACGGCGACGGCCGAGGCGGTCGCCCAGCGCGGACAGCGTCAGCATCAACGTCGCGAAGGCGAGCGTGTAGGCGTTCATGAACCACTGCAACTGCCCCACCGACGCGCCGAGGTCGCGCTGGATCACCGGGAGGGCGCTGGTCATCACCAGATTGTCGAGTGTGGCCATGAACATCGGTATCGAGGCGGCGACGATCGCCAGCCATACCGGCACCCGCCGGCCGCGGCCCCACCCGGGGGGAGGCGCCGCCGATTCGTGTTCCAGGCGTTCGGAGAGTGTCGTCATGACGGGTCCTCGCATCCGGGTCGTGAGCACGGGAAGAAGAAGTTGTAAGCATCAGATGATTACTTATTTCGAAGACTAGTAATCGACTGATAACATGTCAACATGGCATCGCCCGTGAAACAGACCCGCATGAGCGCGACCGAACGTCGCGAACTCGTACTGGCCGCAGCCTCCCGCGCGTTCGCCAGGGACGGCTATCACGGCACCAGCACCGACGCCGTCGCACGCGAGGCCGGGGTGTCCCAGCCCTACGTGGTGCGCATGTTCGGTTCGAAGTCCCGGCTGTTCGCCGACGTCTTCGACCGCGCGATGCGTCGGATCATGGACACCTTCGAGCCGTACTTCGACGATGTCGCCGCAGACCCGGAGAACGACGAGTCGTGGCTCCCGATGGGCATCGCGTACACCGAACTGCTCGAGGACCGTGACCTCCTGCTCGTGATGATGCACGGCTTCACGTCCGGCGCGAACCCGGAGATCGGCGCGCTGGCCCGCAACTGGATGTCCCGGCTCTACACGCAGATCCGAACGCGCACCGGGTGCTGCCCCGAACAGGCCCGCACCTTCATCGCCAACGGAATGCTGCTCAACACCCTGCTCGCCATGCAGGTACCCGAGCACGCCGGGCAGGATCCGGCGCTCGAGGAGCTCGCCGTGTGCGCGTTCGGCAACGCCCTGGACGCCGCGGGCTCCGAGAACGCATCCGAGATCGGCGATTTCCGCTCTTGATCTTGCTCATCGGACACACGGCGGGGCACGATGGAAGCGTGCGGAAGGGGCGTCGCCGTGGACCGAGCCGTTGAGTCTCGACTGAGCTATTCCGACCGGGAGGGTCACCACCACACCGTGGACCTCTCCCCCGCTTCCGCGCGCGTCACGATCGGACGGTCGCCCGGTTCCGATCTGCTCCTCACCGAGGACGACGAGGTCTCGCGGCTCCATGCCGTCCTCGAATGCGTCGGCTCGCACTGGACCATCCTCGACGACGGGCTCTCCCGCAACGGCACGTTCGTCAACGGCGAACGGCTGGCGGGGCGCCGACGGCTCCGCCAGGGCGACAGCATCCGCATCGGCGGGACGAAGATCCGGTACCTGGAATTCGGCGGTTCTCTCGACGAGGCCACCCGGATGGGAACCGACATGCCCGAGGTCCGGTCCCTCACCGACACCCAGCGCGCGGTCCTCACGGCGCTGTGCCGGCCGTACAAGCACGGCGCCGCATTCGCGAATCCCGCGTCGAATCAGCAGATCGCCCAGGAACTGTTCCTCAGCGTCGACGCGATCAAGACTCACCTCCGGGCGTTGTTCGCGAAATTCGGCGTCGGCGATCTCCCGCAGAATCAGAAGCGGGTCAGCCTGGCCGAGCGGGCCATGCGCAGCGGCATCATCAACGAGCGCGATCTCTGATCAGCCGACGGCCATCAGTTCGCGGTCGAAAGCGGCGGTCTCACCGTGCGCGACGCGCTCGACGAGGCCGATGATCGCGAGGGCGACGTCGGCGGCGCGCTCGAGGATTACCGAGTGCCCGGCTCCGTCGACGCTCACGAGTTCCGAAGCGGGGAGCTTCGAGGCCATGGCGACCGAATGCTGGAACGGGGTGAGCATGTCCACCGAGCCGCACAGGATCAGCGACGGAATGTGAGCGAGTGCGGCCAGGGAGTGCCGCTCGTCGAACCCGAGCAGGGATTCGAGGAAACTCGACATGGTGACGACGGACGTCGTGTTGACCATGGCCGAGACCAGAGCGGCAAGCCTCGGATCGACGGCCCGATTGCGGGCGCTCGCCGCGCGGGCAATCGCCGTGCAGACGGTGCGTCCCACTCGCTTCGATCCGTGCACGACCCGGGGTGCCCGGCGCACCGCGGTGCGGAACAGCGACACCGCGGGGCTACGCAGGTGACGACCGAGACCGGCCTCGGCGAGATCGAACGCCGCAGTGGAGATCAGGGCCATGCCGACGATCCGCGAACCGATCGTGTGCGGGTTCTGCCGCGTGTACGACAGCGCGGTCATCCCGCCCATCGAGTGCCCGATGAGGACGACCGGACCATGCGGTGCGACGGCGTCGAGCACGGAGCCGAGGTCGCGGCCGAGCTGATCGATCGTGTAGGTGGCGGCCGGCGCCTCCCCCGACTCTCCGTGTCCGCGGTGATCGTAGAAGACCATACGAACATCGTTGCGCCAGAAACGAACCAGCTGTTCACGCAGTGCCCACCAGGATTCGGTGCGCAGGCAGTGACCGTGAACGAACACCACGGTGGTGGCTGCGTCGGGCGAACCGAACTCGCGAACCGCCAGCGCGATCCCGTCGTCGGTCCGAACCGTGAGGCGACGGCCCTCGTGCTCGTGTGCAACCGGGGTGTTCGTCATGATGGCCTCCTCGGTTTCTTCGCTCGCGGCTGGTAAAGCGTTACGTTCTTGCTTGTCCTCTACTGTGCCGCGCACGGTCCGACCCGACCAGGACCCCCAGTGGTGGCCGGTGCACCCGGAGGTGTTGTGCTTTCCACCCCTGGGGTGGGTGGACGCGGGCACGCCGAAGCCCCCTCGGCGAGGGGGCTTCCGCACAGCAGATGTTCCCGCCGCAGCGTCAGGTCGTCTCGCTCGCGGGACCCGCCTCGATCGTGCGATGCTCACCGGTTCCGAGGCTGGAGACCTCGATCCGCCGCGGCTTCGCCCGTTCGGCGAGCGGGATTGTCACGCTCAGGACACCGTTCTCGTAGGACGCCGAAATGCGGTCGGGGTCGACGCCGTCGCCGAGCGACAGCTGGCGCCGGAACGTTCCGCTGAACCGCTCGGAGGCGATCCATTGCACGTTCTCCTCGGACGGCGCGCTGCGATGAGCCGTCAAGGTGAGCGTGCCGTTGTCGACACTGACGTCGACGGAACCGGGATCGACGCCCGGCAGGTCGGCGTGCAGGACGTAGTGGTCGTCGACCTTGTACAGATCCATCGGCATGAATCGTGGTACCCGCGCGGTTCCGGATTCCGTGCCGAGGAGACTCTTGGTCATGGATTCGAGGTCATTGAAAGGATCGAAGCGAAGCACAGCAACACACCTCCTGCATCACTCGAGGCGCCCGCCACCCCGACGGGCAGCCAGATTCACTGTGCATCGCCAATTTAGCACTCGACACCCGAGAGTGCCAGTTCGGGAGGACCCTGGAATCTTCGCGTTGTGAGGTCCGGTTCCGGGGTCCTCGCCGCGACGTACCGACCGGTCGGGGCCGCTCGCGACTGGAGGGTATTCTCTACTGCCACTTCAGAATGCGGTGCACGGACCGGCGCGACCAGGCACCCTGGGGTGCGAATCCCGTCACCCCCAGGGTTGCCCCTGGCCGCCGCCGAAGTCGTAGCCGCCGACGCTCGCTCCGTCCGGACCGGCGTTGATGCCGTCGATCGCGATCACGGTGCCGACAGCCGCTCCGCCGATCGTCACGGTGCCGCCCTGAGGGTTCTGTCCGGGCGCGAGGTTGCTCACGGACGGGTCGTCGGCGGGGGCGTCGGGTGCCGCCGACGCGATGCCGGCGCCTGCGGCGAGGACGAAGAATGCGGCGGCGACGGTGGCACCCGTGCGCGTCAGAGCAGTGGGAAAGTCGAAGGACATCGACATGAAAGAACCTTTCACAGTGTGTGGTGCCGGGGAGGCGGGGTGGGCAGTACTGACGCCGAGGGGCGGCACCCGCGGGTGGCGGCCCCTCGAACTTCAGGAAGATCGCGCAGTCACGACGCGGTCAGATGCAGAAGATGAACGAGCAGTTTTCGGTGCTGTCCCCGGCGCCCGCGCCGCCGGCGCCACCCGCACCACCGGTGGCAGGACCACCGTTTCCACCGTTGCCGCCGTTGGCGTTGCCGCCGTTGGCGTTGCCGCCGTTGCCGACGTTCGTGTTGACCGTTGCACCGTCTCCGACCGCTGCGCCACCGATGATGACGCCGCCGGAGTTGTCGACGTTGCCATTTGCGGAGCCGCCGTTGGCGCTACCGCCTGCGCCGCCGGCGCCGCCCTGCGAACTACCCGGAGCCCCGGCACCGCCGGCTCCACCAGCGGGGTCGGCCGAGGCGATTCCTGCTCCGACAGTGAGGGCGAAGCCCGCGATGGCGAGAGCGGAAAGGGTGCGCTTGAGGGTGTGTGTCATGTGTGGATCTTTCTGTGGGGGTGGGGTTTTGCTTGCCACATAAGAATGCGCCGATCGGACCCACCCGACCAGGTACCCCAGGGGGCGCAACCGGCACCCCGAGGGATGACGCCACCCCACCCCCGTAGAGCCGTGTCTACGGCCGCATTTCGTAGGCGCCGTCGTAGTTCTCCACCTGCGCCCACACCCGCGAGAACCGCTCCGCGTCGACCACCGGGCGGCGTATCGCGCCGAGCGCCCACTTCTGCTGCGCCTCGGTGGCAGACGATTTTCCGTGCAGCGCAACGGCATAACCGGAGAAATCGCGGATCTGGAAATCGAAGATCTGGTCGATCAGATCGCGGTCGACGCCGGTGATCGCGGCCTGCTCGAGAATCAGGTGCCCGTAGACCACGAGCGAGAACAAGTGCCCGAGGTCGAGCAGGAAGTCGAGATCCTTCTGCTGGGCCGCGTCGGGCGGGGCGGTGGTGAGCAGTTCCCTCAGCGCGGTCGCCTGCTCGTGGAAGCGAGCGACGTTGGGGACGTCCGAGTGCGCCTCGTAGGTCTTCGTCCAGTCGTGGAACTGAATCTTGCCGGCACCGCGGGTCGGGCCCTGGGCCCAGAAGAACGCATCGTCGGCGGCGTCGAGCCGGGTGCCGATCACCGGGTACTCCGCCGGGTTGAGCAGGTAGTTCGGCATGAACTTGAGGATCAGGCCGACGTTGACGTGCACGGTGCCCTCGAGCTTCGGCAGAGTGCCGATCAGCTGGGCGGCCTCGCGGAAGTAGGTGTTCTTCTCGTAGCCCTTCGCCGCGATCACGTCGTGCAGCAGCGCGATCACCTTCTCCCCTTCGGAGGTGACCTTCGCCTTCGTCATCGGGTTGAACAGCAGGTACCGGCGGTCGTCGAGACTCGCGCTGCGGAAGTAGTCGACCGAGCGTGCGCTGAACAGCTTCATCGCGATCAGCCGGCTGTAGGCGTCGACGAAGTTTCCGCGCACGTGCGCGAAGTCGGTGACGGGGTTGCCGTACAGAATCCTGTTGTGCGCGTGCGTGATCGACTCGTAGAACGCGTGCTCGGAGATCCCGATGGATCCTGTGCACAGGTTGAACTTGCCGACGTTGACCGTGTTGAGCGCCGCCTCGAACGCGGCAACCCCCGTGTGGAGAATGTCCTCTTCCCGCACCGGGTAGTCCTCGAGCCGGAACGTGCTGACGTACATCTGGCCGTGCACCACATTGCCCTGCAGGTGGTAGGCCGGGTGGCGGCTGTCCGCGACGAAGAAGACGTACCCGTCGCTGCCCTCCACATCGGTGCGCCTGCCGAACACCGACACCATGCCCGCGACGTTGCCGTTGCCGATGTAGTACTTGTCGCCGCTCGCGGTGAACGCCAGATCCGGGTCGTTGTCGGCGGGGGTCAGCAGCATGTCCGTCGAGTAGACGTCCGCGCCGTGCTCTTTCTCCGACAGACCGAACGCCAGCACCCCGCCGTCGTCGAGGAGCGTCGCTGCCCGTTCCTTCGCGGCGCGGTTCCCGCTCATCCAGATGGGGCCGAGACCCAGGATGGTCACCTGCCACGCGTACCAGTACGCGAGACCGTAGAAACCGAATATCTCACTGAGGGCGGCGTTGCGTGCGGCATCCCAGCGCTTGTCCGGATCGCCGCCAGCCAGGTCGGCGGGGGTGAGGAACTTCGCGAACAGCTTCTCCCGTTTCACGAACTCCAGGAAGTCGTCGGGCCACACGGCCTCGAGATCGTCCTCGAGCAACCGCTTCTTGCCCCGCGACTCGAACCACTCGATCAGCGCCCGCAGCAGTCTGCGCGTCTCCGGATCGAAATGCTCGGGATCGTAGGAGGTCGGATCGAACAGCAGGGAATTCGTCACAGCAGGCCTTTCGTCCGGACGTGTCAGGCCAAGCTAACAGTCCGGACGAAAGGCGTGGGGCGGTTTGATCAGCCCCTGACGGTCTCGACGATCTCGCTCAGCGCGGACTCGGCGGCAACCTCGCGGCTCTCGCCGGTGAAGCGGTCGCGGACCTCCACCTTGCCCTCGCCCCAGCCGCGGCCGACGACCACGACGAGCGGGACACCGAGCAGTTCGGAGTCCTTGAACTTCACGCCGGGCGACGCCTTGCGATCGTCGAGGATCACCTCGAGACCGGCCTTGTCGAGTTCGGCGGCGAGTCCCTCGGCGCCTTCCCGGGCGGTCTCGTCCTTGTTGGCGATCACCACGTGCACGTCGGCGGGCGACACCTCGGCCGGCCAGCGGAGGCCCTTCTCGTCGTGGTGCTGTTCCGCGATCACGGCGACGAGGCGGGAGACGCCCACGCCGTAGGAGCCCATGGTCGGGCGGACGGGCTTGCCGTTCTCGCCGAGCACGTCCACGGAGAACACGTCGGTGTACTTGCGGCCGAGCTGGAAGACGTGACCGATCTCGATGCCCCGCGCCGCGACGAGCGCACCGGCGCCGTCGGGGGACGGGTCGCCGTCGCGGACCTCGGCGGCCTCGAGGGTGCCGTCCGGGGTGAAGTCGCGGCCCGCGACGAGCCCCACCACGTGCTTGCCCTTCTCGTCGGCTCCGGTGATCCAGCTGGTGCCGTCCACGATTCGGGGGTCGACGAGGTAGCGAACTCCGTTGGCCTGCAGCGCCTTCGGTCCGACGTATCCCTTGATCAGGAAGGGGTTGGCCGCGAAGTCGGCCTCGGTGAGCAGTTCGAACTCCGCGGGCTCGAGGGAGGCGCCGAGACGCTTGTCGTCCACCTCGCGGTCGCCGGGAACGCCGATGCCGAGCAGTTCCCACTTGCCACCGGGCTGCCGGGTCTTGACGAGGATGTTCTTCAGCGTGTCCGCGGCGGTGACGGTCCTGCCCAGGTCGGCGCCGTTGGCCCACTCGACGAGCGTCGCGATCGTGGGGGTGTCCGGGGTGTCGTACACCTTCGCGGCGGGCAGTCCGTCGAACGGCACCGGCTCGGGAGCCAGCGTCTTCACCGCCTCGACGTTGGCGGCATAACCCGACTCGAGGCAGCGGACGTAGGTGTCCTCACCGATCTCGCTCTCCGCGAGGAACTCCTCCGATGCGCTGCCGCCCATCGCACCGGACGTCGCCGACACGATCACGTACTTGACGCCGAGCCGGCTGAAGATCCGCTCGTAGGCGTCGCGATGCGCCCGGTACGACTCGGTGAGTCCTTCGTCGGTGAGGTCGAAGGAGTACGAGTCCTTCATGACGAACTCGCGGCCGCGGAGAATGCCTGCCCGCGGGCGCTCCTCGTCGCGGTACTTGGTCTGCACCTGGTACAGGGTGACCGGGAAATCCTTGTACGAGTTGTACTCGCCCTTGACGGTGAGCGCGAACAGTTCCTCGTGGGTGGGGCCGAGCAGGTAGTCGCCGCCCTTGCGGTCCTTCAGCCGGAACAGTCCGTCGCCGTACTCGGTCCAGCGGTTGGACGCCTCGTACGGTTCGCGCGGCAGGAGCGCGGGCAGGGAGATCTCCTGGGCACCGATGCCGTTCATCTCTTCCCGCACCACCCGCTCGACCTCACGCAGCACGCGCAGACCCAGCGGCAACCACGAGTAGACGCCGGGCGCGATGCGACGCACATAACCGGCGCGGACCAGCAGCTTGTGGCTGGGGACCTCGGCGTCGGCGGGGTCGTCGCGCAGAGTGCGGAGGAACAGGTGGGACAGGCGGGTAATCACGGGATACCAGAATAGTCGGCTGGGACGGGGAGGGGCGCGTCGGTAGGGTTTCGTGCGTGCTGGTGCTACTTCCTCCCTCCGAAACCAAGTCCGACGGCGGCGCCGACGCGCCCCTCGACCTGGCCGAGCTGTCGATGCCGCAGCTCACCGAAACCCGCGAAGTGCTGGTCCAGGCGCTGGTCGCGCTGGCGGCAGACGGGGAGGCGTCGCAGCTCGCGCTCGGCCTCGGCCCCACCCAGGCCGACGAGATCGAGCGCAACGCCAAACTATGGGTCTCCCCCACCCGGCCCGCACTCGAGCGCTACACCGGTGTGCTGTTCGACGCGCTCGACGCGAAGTCGTTCACCAAGGCGCAGAAGTCCAAGGCGCTGTCGCGGCTGGCAATGGGGTCCGCGCTGTTCGGTGCGGTGCGCGCGGGTGACCTGATCCCCGCCTACCGATTGTCGGGCGGATCGAAGCTCCCGGGGCTGGGCACTCTCCGCGCGTTGTGGAAACCGGAACTGAGCCGGGCGATCGCCGCGGAAGCGGACGGCCTCGTCGTCGACCTGCGGTCGGGGACGTACCAGCAACTCGGACCGATCCCCGAGGCCGTGATCGCCACCGTCCTCACCGAGAAGCCGGACGGCACCCGCACCGTCGTCAGTCATTTCAACAAACACCACAAGGGTCTGCTGGCGCGTGCGCTCACCGTCTCCCGCGCCGAACCCCAGGACGTGCGCGGGGTGGCGCGGGTGGCGTCGAAGGCGGGCCTGCGCGTCGAGGTGGCGTCGGACCGCGAGCTGATCATCCTCACCGACTGACCTGTGAGTACTTATCAACCGCCGGCGGTTGATAAGTACTCACAGGGGCTTCATTCGGGCTTGACTGCCAGGACCGGTTTGCGGCAGGACAGCAGCAGGCGCTGGGCGGTGCTGCCCATCAGGAGCTTCCCGACCGGGGTGCGGTCGCGGATGCCGATTACGAGCAGTTCCGCGCTGGGCGCCGTCATGGCCTCGAGAATCACGTCGACGGTCTCGTCTCCCACGATCTGCCGGACCTCGTGGTCGACCCCGCTCGCGGCCAGCTTGCCTTCGAGTTCCTCCAGGTGGGCGTTGTCGGCGAACGACTGGTCGGCGAGGGAATCGCCCTTCGACGTGTTGATCACGAGCAGCGACGTACCGCGCAGCTGCGCCTCCGCGACGCCGTGTTCGAGGGCCGCCCCTCCGAACTGGTCAGGGGTGTATCCGACGACGATCATGCGTGTGCCTTCTCTCTGGTGTCGGTGGAGTCGCCACCGGCCGGTCCGTCGGGGAAATCGGGTGCCGCGACGGGGTAGTGGGCGCGGACGACCTTGGCGACGAGGGGTGCGATGAGGAGCACTGCGATCACGATATAGACGATGATCGCGACGGGCTCGGTGAACAAGCTGCCCCAGTCACCCCCACCGAGCTGCAGGCTCTGCCGCAGTTGCCGTTCGATGCGCGGTCCGAGGATGACGCCGATGATCAACGGCAGCACCGGCAGCCCGAACCTCCGCATCATCAGACCCATCAGCCCGAACGTCAGCAGCAGTGCGAGGTCGAGCCACTGGAGGTTGACGGCGAACGCGCCCAGCGCGGCGAAGAACAGGATGCCCGCGTAGAGGTAGGGGCGCGGCGTGCGGAGCAGCTTCGCCCACAACGGTGCGAGCGGAAGGTTGAGCACCAGGAGCAGGAAGTTGCCGATGAACAGGCTCGCGATCAGCGTCCAGATCAGCAGCGGCTCCTTCTCGAACAGCGTCGGTCCCGGCTGGATTCCGTACGACACGAATGCCGTCAGCATGACCGCGGCCGTGGCGTTGGTCGGCAGGCCCAGCGACAGCATCGGCACGAGTGTGCCCGCCGCGGACGCGTTGTTGGCGGCCTCGGGACCGGCGACACCTTCGATGGCGCCCTTGCCGAATTCGTCCTTGTGCTTCGACAGCTTCTTCTCGGTGATGTAGGAGAGGAAGGTGGGCAGTTCGGCGCCGCCTGCGGGAAGTGCGCCGAACGGGAACCCGTAGGCGGTGCCCCGCAACCACGGCTTCCACGAACGCTTCCAGTCGCTCTTGCCCATCCACGGCCTGCCGACGGGAATGACCTCGGCCGGCTTGCGGCGGAGGTGAGCGGCCACCCAGAGGGCCTCACCGAGTGCGAACACGGCGACCGCGACGACGACGATGTCGATCCCGTCGGACAGCTGCGGGATGCCGAACGTGGCACGCGGCTGGCCGGTGAGGAAGTCGATGCCGACCAACCCGATCGCGAGACCGAGCAGCAGGGAGATGCATCCGCGGAGCTTCGAGGTTCCGAGGACGGCCGTGACGGCCACGAGGGCGAGCAGCATGATCGCGAGGTAGGACGGGGCTCCGAGGGTGACCGCGAAACTCGACACCATGGGCGCGAACAGCACCAGGAGCATCGTGCCGATCGACCCGGCGACGAACGACCCGATCGCGGCGGTCGCCAGGGCCTGCGCGGCCCTGCCGGCTTTCGCCATCTTGTTGCCCTCGATCGCCGTGATCACCGACGACGACTCCCCCGGCGTGTTCAGCAGGATCGACGTCGTCGACCCGCCGTACATGCCGCCGTAGTAGATGCCGGCGAACATGATGAACGCTGCGCTCGGGCTGACGTTGTAGGTGACGGGAAGCAGGAGTGCCACGGTCATGGCTGGTCCGATGCCCGGGAGGACGCCGACCGCCGTGCCGAGAAGGACGCCGATGCACGCGTAGAGCAGATTCATGGGGGTGGCTGCTTGCTCGAACCCCTGCAGCAGCCAGTTCAGATTGTCCATGTCAGAGAATTCCGTCCAGAATGCCTGCGGGCAGCGGTATTCCGAGCCCGACGTAGAACGCGTAGAAGCTGCCGAATCCGAGCACGGCCCCGATGGCGATGTTCCGCACCCAGTGCCGGCTGCCCAGAATGGTTGCGGCCCCGGCGAACAGGATGGTGCCGATGATCGCCCAGCCCAGGAAGTCGACGAGTGCGATGGTCACCACGAACAACCCGACGAGCAGGCCCACCGTCTTCCAGTCGCCCGGGGATTCCGGATCGACGTCTTCGCCGCCGTCGGCTTCCCCGGTGGACCCCCTCGTGATCGCGACGGCGAGCAGCACGGCGAAGACCAGCAGTCCCCCACCGATGACGAGCGGGAACAGTCGCGGACCCACCGGGTCGACCTTCGCGAAGCCGTCGCTGAGCGACAGTGCGTCGACGATGAGGAACACCCCGATCACGGCCATCACCGCGCAGACGATGAACTGTGCGTAGTCCCTCCGCTTCGGCGCCGGCGCCGTGTCCGCGGAAACGGCGGACGGTTCGGCGGGCGCGGTCATGCCAGCCCCAATTCGGCCAGGGTGGACGAGACCCGCTCGTCCTGGTCCCGGAGGAACTGCTCGAACTCCGGTCCCGTCGTGAAGGCGTCACTCCAACCGTTCTTCACCAGGGCCTCCTTCCATTCCGGTGTGTCGTGCAACTTTTCGAGCGCCTCGACCATGTCGGCCTTGGCACCGTCGGACAGTCCGGGCGGCGCCAGGATTCCCCGCCAGTTGGTGAAGGTGAGGTCCACCCCGGCCTCCGTAAGTGTCGGCGCGTCGATACCTTCGACCCGCTCGTTCCCCGACACCGCGAGGACCCGGACCTGGCCTGCCTCGATCTGGTCGACGTACTCGCCGAGTCCCGACGTGCCCGCGGTGATCTTCTGGCCGAGCAGCGCCGTCAGCAGATCGCCACCGCCGTCGTAGGACACGTAGTTCACCGCGTTCGGGTCCACTCCGACCGCGCGCGCCGTCTCCATCGGGAACAGGTGATCCGGCCCGCCGGGCGAGGAACCGCCGCCGATGGTGATCGACGCCGGGTCGGCGCGCCATGCGGCCACGAAGTCGTCGATGGTCTGCAACGGTGAATCCGCGGGCACGAGGATGCCCTCCTGCTCCTCGACCACCTTGGCCAGCGCGGTGGCCTCGGACACGCGTGCGGTGGATCCGTTGGTGTAGCCGGCGCCGACGACGCCCAGGCCCATCATCATCATGAGATCGTCGTTGCCGGCCTCGTTCATCAGCCTGGCCATCGCGACCGTTCCACCTGCGCCGATCACGTTGAAGACCTCGACGCGGCCGGTGATGCCCTCGTCTTCCATGATCTTCACCGCAGTGCGCGCCGTGAGGTCGTAGCCGCCGCCCGGACTGTTCGGAACCATCATCCGCACCCTGTGCAGGCCCTCGTCCTCGCCGCGGGTGACCCCGCAGCCGGCCACGAGGAGGCCTACGAGCGCGAGCAGGAGCAGCGCGCGTACCCTGCTCCCGCTACCTGTTCTCGACATCGTTCCTCATTTCGCCATGAATGTGATCTTCCGCAATACTGAACCCCAGGGGTGATGCACGTCACCTATGCGAACGAAACGGAACTTAAGTTCATTGTGGTCACCACTTCATCCCCGCGTGCGTAGCCTCGCGGGCCAGGTCCTGCTCCTCCAGCTCGTCGTCGTCGGCGTCGTGCTGCTCGCGGTGGCCGCCGTGTCGGTGCACCAGTCGACCGTGGAGTTCCGTGACCTCCAGGGGCAGCGCATGATCGCGGTCGCCGAGAACGTGGCGTCGACGCCGGTGGTGCGCGACCAGCTGTCGGACCGCTCGGTCGAGCGCGTGCTGGCGCCCGAGGTCGATCGCGCCGTCAACCTGTCGGGCGCCACACTCGCCGAGATCGTCGCGCCGAGCGGGGCGGTAACCGTGTCGTCCGATCCGACGCGGCTCGGGGTGCCCGCGGAACTCGGCGCCAGCGATGTGATGACCGGGCGGGCTTGGTCGGGCGACGTCGACGTCGACGGACGCCGCGCCATCGTCGGACACGTCCCGATCCTGTCCGCCACCGGGGACGTCCTCGCGGTCGTCTCGGTCAGCGACGACTACCCGTCGGTCTGGGATCTGCTCAGCAGCGCCGGGGCGCGCCTGCTCCTGTATCTCGGAATCGGTGCCGGTCTCGGGCTTCTCGGCTCGTGGCTGCTGTCGCGCCGGATCAAGACCCACACCCGTGGACTCGAAATCGCCGAGATCGCAAGCCTTGCCGACCATCGCGAGGCCCTGTTGCACAGCATTCGCGAGGGTGTGGTCGCGGTGAACCCCGACGGGGTGATCACCGTGCTCAACGACAGCGCCCAGGAACTTCTCGACCTCACCGACGACGCCGTCGGCCGTCACGTCGACGACGTCGCGCTCGACCCCGCCGTCCGGCAGTACCTCCTCAACGGGGAGGACGGCCGCGACGTGGTGCTGTCGACGTCGTCGCGCATGCTCGCGCTGAGCCGGCGAGCAGCCACCAGCCAGGGGCACAAGATCGGCACCGTCACCACGATGCGCGACAGCACCGAACTGGCGTCCATGCAGAGCCAGCTGTCTTCGCACAAGAGTGTCACCGACACCCTGCGCGCGCAGACGCACGAGTTCGCCAACCAGCTGCACACGATCTCGGGTCTGACGCAGCTCGGCGACTACGACGCCGTCACCGAATTCGTCGGCACCCTCACCCGCCGTCGAGCGGAGATCAGCGACGCTGTCACGCAACGCATCTCGGATCCGGCCGTCGCCGCACTGCTGATCGCGAAGACGTCGCTCGCCGCCGAGACCGGGGTGTCGCTGACATTGGAACCCGACTCGCACCTGCACGCCCTCGACCCCGAGCTCGCCACCGACGTGATCACCGTCCTCGGCAACCTCATCGACAACGCCGTCGACGTGTCCGAGGGCAGCCGGGACGCGCGGATCTCGATCCGGATCACCGACGACGACGGCATTCTCATCGAGGTCGCCGATTCCGGCCCCGGCGTTCCCGAGACGATGCGGGAGGAGATCTTCTCGCGCGGTGTCACGTCGAAGCCGGGCACACCCGGTGGCCGCGGAATCGGGCTCGCCCTGGTCCGTCTCGTCAGCTCCCAGCACGGCGGCTCCGCGGCCGTCTCGGACGCACCCGGCACCGGTGGTGCCTTGTTCACCGTCCACGTGCCGCGTAGCTAGACTCTCCGATCATGACGGGACGGCGTGGCGATGTATGAGGTCCTGGTCGTCGACGACGACTTCATGGTCGCGGAGATCCACCGCCGATTCGTTGACAAGACACCGGGGTTCACCACCGTCGGGGTGGCGCGTACCGCCGCCGAGGCCCTCGAATCGGTGCGCACCGCACACCCCGACCTCGTGCTCCTCGACGTGTACCTGCCGGACATGTCCGGCCTCGACGTCCTGCAACGACTGCGTGCGGAGGGCAACGCGGTCGGCGTCATCATGATCACCGCCGCCCGGGAGATCGACACCGTCAGCCGCGCACTACACGGCGGCGCCTCCGATTATCTGGTCAAACCGTTCGACTACACGCAGCTGCAGGAGAAACTCGAGAACTTTCGCCGCCGGGCCCGCGCCCTCGAATCACAGTCCGGCGCAGACCAATCCCTGATCGACTCCCTGTTCGGGGGGAAGGGAAAGAATCCGGAACCGAGCCGGCTCCCCAAGGGGCTCAGCGCCGAAACCGGGCGCCTGGTGCTCGACATCGTGCGGTCGAAGGGCGAGCTGTCGTCGACCGAATGCGCCGAACTCGCCGGACTGTCCCGGGTCAGCGTGCGCCGTTACCTCGAGCACTACCTGTCCGAGGGTCTCCTGGAGGTCCGGCTCGAATACGGGGGCGCCGGCAGGCCCGTCCGCCGGTACCGGCCTGCCCCACGCTGACACGGTCGGTCAGGATCGGGTGCAGGCGCCGGCGAGGGCGAACGGTGTCGAGTCGCCGGCACCGCGGCGCTCCGCGCGGTCGAGCAGGGCGAGCGTTCCGGAACCGAACGTCGGCGAATAGGACACCGAGTCGGTGCACCCGCCGTGGTCGAGGCCGCCGACGAGGGCGACGACCCGCGAACCCGTGATCCACGGGCCGCCGCTCGTTCCCTCGCCCAGCCCGTCGCAGACCACCGTGGGGTAGCTGTCCGTCGATGTGGTCGCGGCGGTGCACGACACCGGACCGTCACCGAGGGTCGGATAGCCGGTCACGGCCACGGTTGTCGCGGGTTCGGGCGCGGACGCCAACTCGAATCCCCCACCGACCACCGATTCGACGGACGCCGGCACAGTGGTTCCGCTCGGGGCCACCCGGAGAACGGCGTAGTCGTGCTGAGGGTCCTGCGACTCCAGCCAGGCGGGGTCGACGTAGATCTGGGACACCGTCCACAGTCCGAACGGGGACACGCCACGATCGAATCCGGGTGCGAACGACAGCGCACCCCCGGACCCCGCGATGCAGTGAGCGGCAGTGAGCACGAGGTCGCCGTCCGCGCTGTCCAGAACCGATCCGGTGCAGACGTGGAGCGGTGTGCCGGCCAGGAACAGCGGGCCGACGCGAGGATCCGGTGCGTCGGGCGCAGGCGCGGCGGCAGCCGAACCCCCGGCTACGCAGGAAGCCAGGAGCAGGACCACCGCGGCTGCCCCCGTGACGGACGGGCGGGAGGGCGTGACCACAGGATCATCATGCTCCGCTCGTCGCGCTCGGGTAGGCGGATTTCTGCTACCGGCCGCCGGGTCAGCTGCGTGGCGGAAGCTGCTGCAGCGCCCACTCGTTGCCGTCGGGATCGGCGAAGTACACGAAGCGCCCCCACGCCAGGTCCTGCACCTCGCTGACGGGAACGCCGCGGGCCGACAGCTCGGCGTGGGCGGCATCGGCGTCGTCGATGACGATCTGCAACCCGTGCACCGAGCCGGGCGGGGTGTCGACCAGGCCCTCACCGACGGCGATCGAGCACGCCGACCCGGGCGGTGTGAGCTGGACGAAACGCACGTTCTCGTTCACGCGGTGGTCGTGGTCGACGACGAAGCCGACCTGGTCGGCGTAAAACGTCTTGGCCCGGTCCACGTCGGACACCGGCAAGATGATCAGCTCGATTTTGTAATCCATGACCGGATGCTATCGACGGCGTCCGACAACCGGGCCGAAACCGGACCGGACCGCGTTCACGCCTGTTGCGCGGCCTTCTCGGCGGCCTGCGCCTGCGCGACCTGTTGCGGGGTGAAGCGGATGAACATCGCGGCCAGTCCCGCGATGAGGGCGCAGCCTGCGCTGCCGACGAGGGCGAAGGTGTACCCGTTGCCGAGCGCCTCGAGTTGCGTCGGATTCATGTCGGCGACCTTGCCGGAGATGCCGCCGAGGGACAGCGTGCGTGAGGTGGCCATCGCCCCGATGACAGCCAGGGCGAGGGGTCCGCCGAGGGTTTGCGCCACCTGGGCGATGGCGGCGAGCGGACCGATCTCCGTCTCCGACACTCCGGCGATGGCGCACAGCGGGAGGGGGACGACGGCAAGTCCGACACCGAATCCGATCCCGATGACCGGCACGAACAGGTTGCCGAGGTAGGTGGCGGAACTGTCGAGGGTCGAGCCGTAGAGCAGCCCGACCACCATGATCGCCGCACCGGCGACCACGAGCCACCGGGGCTGGATCCGCACGGCGAGCTTGGACGCCACCGCGGCCGCGCCGCCGAGGCCGAACGCGAACGGGATGAACGCGAGGCCCGCCTCGAGGGGGCTGTAGCCGAGGATGTCCTGGACGAACAACGCGACGAAGGCGGCGACGGTGAACATGACGGCACCGGCGAAGAAGATCGCGACGAGCGTCGCCACCCGATTCTTGTCGCGGAACAGGGAGAACGGCAGCAGCGGGTTGTCGGCGGTCCGTTCGACGTACAGGAACGCGGAGAACAGCAGCAGTCCGGCGACGAGCGCCCCGATCACGTAGGGACTCCCCCAGCCGAGTTCCGGACCCTCGGTCAGCGCGAATACGACGCCCGTCGCCGCGACCGTGGCGAGAACCGCCCCGGGAACGTCGAGGGCCAGGCGCTCGCCCGCGGTCTCCTTCAATGCCACGAACGCGCACCCCACGATGACGACACCGATGGGCACGTTGATGAGGAAGATCAGTCGCCACGACACCTCGGTGAGCGCGCCGCCGATGATCAAGCCCGCGATCGATCCGATGCCCGTCATGGCCGCGAAGATCGCGATGGCCTGGTTACGCGCAGGTCCGGCCGCGAACGTGGTCGCGACCAGGGCCAGCGCCGTCGGGGACGCCACCGCGGCGCCGACACCCTGCAGGAACCGGGCGGCGATCAGCATGAACTCGCCCACCGCGAGACCGCACAGCAGCGAGGCGACGGTGAACAGGGCGACACCGCCGACGAACATCTTCTTCCGGCCGAACGCGTCGCCGAGCCGTCCGCCGAGGAGCATGAGGCCACCGAACGCCAGCGCGTAGGACGTCAGCACCCAGTTGCGGCCGCTGTCGCTGAGACCGAGATCGGCTTGCAGCGGCGCGAGCGCCAGGTTGGCGACGGTGCCGTCGAGGACCACCATCATCTGCAGCCCGCTCAGCACGATGATCGCAAGCCCCATCACACGGGTGGCGGCGGGCGGATTCACCGTGGCTCTCGCCGCAGACTTGTTCGACGCGGATGCGCCTTCGGGCACTCGGGATTCAGACACGAGGGTTCACGTTACCCAGCGTCCACAGAAAACCCGGCCACGGGCCCGATGACCACGATGGCGGGCGGCCGGATCTGCTCTTCCTTCACCCGGGCGGCGACGGTCTGGAGATCGGCGCGCACGGTGCGCTGCGTGCGCAGCGTGCCCTCCTGGATGACCGTGACCGGGGTGTCCACCGGACGTCCGCCCTCCATAAGGACCGTCGCGAACGCCTCGATGCGCTCGACGGCCATCAGCAGCACGATCGTGCCCTTCAACCGGGCCAGCGCCGACCAGTCGACGAGGGAATCCGGATGGTCGGGGGCGACGTGACCGCTGACGACGACGAACTCGTGGGTGATGCCCCGGTGAGTGACCGGGATGCCGGCGGCCGACGGCACCGAGATGGCACTGGTGATTCCGGGGACGACCGTGACGGGCACGCCCGCCGCGGCGCACGCCTCGAGTTCCTCGTAGCCGCGCCCGAACACGTACGGGTCGCCGCCCTTGAGCCGCACCACGAACTTGCCGGCCTTCGCGCCCTCGATGAGGGCGGCGTTGATCGCCTCCTGCGCCATCGCACGGCCGTAGGGAATCTTCGCGGCGTCGATGACCTCGACGTCGGAGCCCAGTTCGGCGAGCAGTTCCGGCGGGGCGAGGCGGTCGGCGACCACCACGTCGGCCCGGGCCAGCAGTCGCCGGCCGCGCACGGTGATGAGATCGGGGTCGCCCGGACCGCCGCCCACCAGTGCGACACCGGCCGCCGGTGCCTCGGCGGTGTCTGCGACCACACCGGATTGCAGGCCCTCGACGAGGGCGGTGCGCACTGCGGCGGACCGCCGGTGGTCACCGCCGGCCAGCACGCCGATGCTCATCCCGTCGTAGCTCGCGCTCGCCGGAGTGACGGCGGTGCCGAAGCGGGCGTTGTCGGCGCGGACGCAGAACACACGATTCCGCTCCGCCTCGGCGACGATCGCCGCGTTGGTGTCCGGTTCGTCCGTGCACGCAATGGCGTACCAGGCGTCGGCGAGGTCGCCGTCCCGGTATTCGCGAAGTTCCACTGTGATCTGTCCCGCCGTGGCCATACCCTCGACCGCCGGCGTGACCGCGCGGCTGATCAGGTGCACCCGCGCCCCCGATGCGATCAGGAGCCCGAGCCTGCGCTGTGCCACTGTTCCGCCACCGACCACGACCACACGACGATCGGCCAAATTGAGTCCGACCAGGTAGTTGGTCTCGTCTCCGGTGGCAGCAGTCACGCGCTCTCCCCGTTTCTCCAGAAAATCCTGCACGTCTCGTCTCGAACCTACGAAACTTTACGGGCTGCCGCGACGACGACGCCATTCGCGGACCACTTGGTCATGATCAGGGGCCCTCCGCCCGCGCCGAGCACCGCCGCCGCTTCCGCGACGCTCGGCGATCCCGTCGCCGAGTGCACCCGGTCCGACGGGTTCGCCACCTCGACGGCGGCCAGTTCCCCCGCGGCGAATCCGCGGACGGGGACACCCAACGCCGCTGCCGCATCGCGGACAGCCGGATCCGCGGCCTTGCGGTCGAGGGTGCACAGGCAGTCCAGTGTCGCGTCCGGACCCAGGTTCGTGGACGTCAGCACGTGCCGGACGGCGGCCAGGATGTCCGCGCTGCCCGCTGCCGCACGGAACCCGACGCCGACGCTGACGTCACCCATGCGCGGCGAAGGTCCGGGCCGCGGCCACGAAACGGGTGATCGCCTCCGGGTGACCCGCGGGGTGCGTGTGCAGGTACGACGCGTGCACGCCGCCGCGCACGAAACCCTCACGCGCAGGGTCGCCGTCCCAGGGTCGCCAACCCCAGGCCGGTGCGAAGCCGTCCGCCTCGGCCGCGGCGAGCGACGTGCGATGGAACTCGTGGCCGACCACCCGCTCACCTGCCGCGAAGAGTGTGGAGTCCGTGACCGCCACCGCCTCGCGGTACCCGAGGGTGAGACGGGACCCGAACGAGGCGTCGACCCCGACCACGGAGGCCATCGCGTGCCCGTCGAGGCTTCGGGCGAGGTAGAGCAGACCGGCGCATTCCGCATGGATCGGCGCCCCCGCTGTCGCGAGTGCGCGTATCAGTGTCAGGAGCGCGGAGTTCTCCGCGAGGGCGACGGCGTGCTCCTCGGGGAAACCACCGGGCAGCACCACGCCGCTCGTGCCGGACGGCAACGCGTCGTGCAGGGGATCGAAGGTGATCACGTCGGCACCGGCGGCACCCAGGAGTTCGCGGTGTTCGGCGTACCCGAACGTGAACGCCCGGCCACCGGCGATCGCCACGGTCGGGCGCGGACCGGGCGGAATCGGCCCGACCTCGGCGGCGGGGTCCCACACCGGCCCGTCGACCGCCGAGGCCGCGAGCGCGCGGATGGCGGGCAGGTCGAGGTGCCGGGCGGCCAATCGGGTCATCGCGTCGACGGCATCGACCGCGTCGGCTCCGTGCTCCGCCGCCGGGATCAGCCCGAGGTGCCGGGACGGGACCTCCAGTTCGGCCATCCGCGGCACGGCGCCGAGCACGGGAAGTCCGACGCGCTCGCATGCCTGCCGCAGCACCTGTTCGTGCCGCGGGCTTCCCACCCGGTTGAGGATCACCCCGCCGATGCGGACCCCGGAGTCGTAGGTGGAGAAGCCGTGCAGGACCGCGGCCAGGCTCTGACTGTGTCCGCGGGCGTCGACCACGAGCACGACCGGGGCGCCGAGCAGAGCCGCCACCTGGGCCGTCGATCCCTCGGCCGACGGCTCCTGCGACGCGGCGTCGATCTTGCCGTCGAACAGGCCCATGACGCCCTCGACGACCGCGAGGTCGCATCCCGAACTGCCGTGCCGGTACAGCGGGGCGATCCGCTGCGCGCCCACCATGACCGGGTCGAGATTGCGTCCCGGCCGTCCAGCCGCGAGCCCGTGGTATCCGGGGTCGATGTAGTCGGGGCCGACCTTGAACGGTGCCACCGCGCAGCCCGACTCACGCAGCGCTCCCATCAGACCGGTTGCGACGGTGGTCTTTCCGCTACCCGATGCGGGGGCTGCGATGACCACCGCGGGCGCCGCGGAGAGCGTGGTCACCACTCGATGCCCCGCTGGCCCTTCCGGCCGGCGTCCATCGGATGCTTGATCTTGGTCATCTCCGTCACCAGATCCGCGGCGTCGATCAGCGCCGGCGGGGCGTCGCGGCCCGTGATCACCACGTGCTGGTTGCCCGGCCGGTTCCGCAGGACCTCGACCACCTCGTCGACATCCACCCACCCCCACTTCAGGGGATACGTGAACTCGTCCAGCACGTAGAACCGGTGTTCCTCGGCTCCCAGCCGGCGGGCGATCTCGCGCCATCCCTCGGCGGCCGCGGCGGCGTGGTCTTCCTCGCTGCCGTGCTTGCGCGTCCACGACCAGCCTTCGCCCATCTTGTGCCACTGCACCGCGCCACCGACGCCGGTGTCCTCGTGCAGTTTGCCGAGGGCGCGGAAGGCTGCTTCCTCCCCCACCTTCCACTTGGCGCTCTTGACGAACTGGAACACGCCGACATCGAATCCCTGATTCCAGGCACGCAGCGCCATGCCGAACGCGGCCGTCGACTTCCCCTTGCCCGGTCCGGTGTGCACCGCGAGCACCGGAGCGTTGCGTCGTTGACGTGTGGTGAGGCCGTCGTTCGGAACGTTCTCGGGAACACCCTTGGGCATGTGTCTTCTCTCTCCCCTACCGAATCCGCGTCCGGATCACGCTGCGGCGCGGACGACGCCCGCGACGTGCTGCGCGGACAATTCACCGAGGCGGACGTAGCCGCCCTGCAGCCGGCGGGCCAGCTCCGCGGCCAGCCCGAGCCGGACCATGCCGGTCTCGCAGTCGACGACCACCGACGCGACCGAGCTGTCGGCGAGCAGCCCCGCGGCCACCTTGGCCCGGTGCAGTGCGTCCTTGCCGCCCGTCGCCCGCCCGTCCGTCAGTGCGACGACGAGCGCGCGACGCTGCGGATCGCGGAGACGTTCCCGCAACACGACCTCACGCGCACGCAGAAATCCTTCTGCCAGTGGGGATTTGCCTCCAGTCTTCATTCCTCGGAGGCGGCGGACGGCGATGTCCACCGAAGACGTGGGCGGCAGGACCAGTTCCGCGGCTCGTCCGCGAACCGTGATCACCGCCACCTTGTCGCGGCGCTGGTAGGCGTCGCGCAGCAGTGAGACGACGGCACCGGTGACAGCCGACAATCGGTCACGGGCCGCCATCGACCCGGACGCGTCCACGACGAACACCACGAGGTTGCCCTCGCGGCCCTCGCGAATCGCCCCGCGCAGATCGGCGGAGTCGAGGATCATCCGACCGGCGCTCCGGCCGCGGGCCACCTGCCGCTCGGCGGCGGCGAAGAGCGTGCCCACCAGGTGGAGTCCGTGCCCCTGTTCGGCGGTCGAGCGCACCGCGCGACCGCGGGAGGAGCGCGAACGGGAACGCCGGCCCGGCGCGCCCTCGCCGACTCCGGGTACCTCGAGGAGTTTGGTGGTGAACTGGGTGCCGGTCGGCCCGGCCGGGCGTTCGGGGGGTGCCGGAGCCCCGCCTCCGGGACCGTCTGGATCGTCGGGCCCCTCGGGGTCGGTGTCCCCGCCGTCCGGTCCGGGCCGGGTCCCGGGCGGAGGTCCCGGCTCCTGCTCCGGCGGTTCCTCGGCACCGGACCTGGCGTCCTCGTCGGCCTGACGGAGAGCGTCGTCGAGCTGCTGTTCATCGAGGCCGGGTTCGTCGAACGGATCCCGGCGGCGGCGGTGCGGCAAAGTCAGCTCGGCGGCGACCCGCACGTCCTCCGCCGTGACGGCGCCGGCGCCCCGCCATGCTGCGTGCGCGGTCGCGGTCCGGGCGAGGACGAGGTCGGCGCGCATGCCGTCCACGTCGAACGACGCACAGAGAGAAGAGATTCGGCGCAACTCGACGTCGTCGAGCTCGACGGAGTCGAGCCGGTCGCGGGCCTCGAGGATGGCGGCGGCCAAGGCGGCGTCCTGCTCGGCGTAGCGCTCGGCGAACCGTGCGGGGTCACGCTCGAAGTCCAGTCGACGCCGGACCACCTCCATGCGCACGTCCACCTCCCGCGACGCGGCGACGTCGACGGCCAGCCCGAACCGGTCGAGGAGCTGCGGCCGGAGCTCGCCCTCCTCAGGATTCATCGTGCCGACCAGCACGAACCGCGCGGCGTGCGAGTGCGAGATGCCGTCACGCTCGATGTGGACGCGGCCCATCGCCGCCGCGTCGAGGAGCACGTCGACCAGATGGTCGTGCAGAAGATTGACCTCGTCGACATAGAGAACACCCTGATGGGCGGCCGACAGCAGTCCGGGTTGGAACGCGCGCTCACCGTCGCGCAGGACCTTCTCGAGGTCGAGGGAACCGACGACGCGGTCTTCCGTGGCTCCGACCGGCAGTTCGATCAGTCGCGCCGGGCGGGTCCCGTGCTCGTCGTGCACCGCCGGCAGCAGCGCGGTGAGAGCACGGACCACCGTCGATTTGGCCGTCCCCTTCTCACCGCGGACGAGGACGCCGCCGATACCGGGATGGACCGCGCAGAGGATGAGGGCCAGCCGCAACCGGTCCTGACCGACCACCGCGCTGAACGGGAATCCCCACGAAAAGTCGGGTCGAACCTGGTCCACTTCACGATCCGTACGCACGCTGCATCCCTTCACGTCCCGGTTTCCTCGCCGAGAGCTTTGGCCGGTACGAACGCCGCGGCAATCTGGCTGGGAGACCGATCGGCAACCAGGGTGGTGGCAGCCGGTCAGAGATCCGTCACAGTGGCGGGACCGCGCCTGATTCGAACAGGACTTCCCCGCGGACATTCACCTGACGACCCTAGTCGGGGCCTACTGCCCGGCGCTCGACGGGGCCGCCTCCGCCACCTCGTACGCGACACCGCCGCCGACACCATGGGCGGCACCGCCGCCGACACCATGGGCGGCACCGCCGCCGACACCATGGGCGGCACCGCCGCCGCGCCGCATGGGGACGTGCGGGATGCCGTCCTCGACGAACTCCTCGCCGTCCGGCTTGAAACCGTGCTTGGCGTACATGTCCACCAGATACGTCTGCGCGTTGATGCGGCACGGCGCGTCGCCGACCTCGGCGAGCGCGGCGCGCAGCAGACGCGTCGTGTGTCCCTGACCGCGCGCCGGCCGCGACGTGCACAGCCGACCGATGCGGAACGACGTGGTGCCGTCGGCGTGCTCCTCGAGGAGCCGGAGGGTGCAGACCACCTGACCGTCCTGTTCCAGCCAGAAGTGGCGGGTCTCGACCAGCAGATCACGGCCGTCGAGTTCCGGGTACGGGCACGCCTGCTCGACGACGAAGACCTCTACGCGGAGCTTGAGCAACTCGTAGAGCGTCTTGTTGTCGAGATCGAGTGCCCACGAACGCTTGAGTGCTGCAGTTGCCGTCATGACAGGCAACTATCGCACAGCACCGGCAAGTGTGCGCGCCCGTGGACCCGGGCCGGGCGGTGCATCAGACCGCGACCGACGCGTCCTCCACCTTGCTGGTGTCGAGCTGGAGCACCTTCGACGTCCAGTCCCACACCTGCGAGAACAGTGCCGTGTCGTCGGAGAGCTTGATGCCCAGCGACGGAACCATTTCCTGGAGCTTCGGCTTCCACGACTCGTACTGGGTCGGGAAGCAGCGCTGCAGCACGTCGAGCATGGCGGGCACCGCGGTGGACGCACCCGGCGACGCGCCGAGCAGTCCGGCGATGCTGCCGTCGGCGGCGTTGACGACCGCGGTGCCGAACTCGAGGACACCGCCCTTGCCCTTGGCTCGACGGATGACCTGGACGCGCTGGCCCGCGGTGATCAGCTCCCAGTCCTTGCCGAGCGCCTTCGGGACGAACTCCCGCAGGGTCTCGATCCGGCCGGCCTCGGACATCGCGAGCTCACTGATCAGGTACTTGACGAGACCGAGTTCGCTGACGCCGACCCCGAGCATCGACAGCAGGTTGTTCGGCTTGACCGAACTGGGCAGATCGGTGACGCGGCCCTGCTTGAGGAACTTGGGCGACCAGCCGGCGTAGGGGCCGAACAGCAGTCCGGGCTTGTTGCCGATCACGCGAGTGTCGAGGTGCGGAACCGACATCGGCGGCGCGCCGACGGCGGCCTTGCCATAGACCTTGGCGCGGTGCTGGTCGATGAGCTCCGGGTTGGTGCAGCGCAGGAACGCGCCGCTCACGGGGAACCCGCCGAAGCCCTTGGCCTCCTCGATGCCGGACTTCTGCAGCAGGTGCAGCGCACCGCCACCGGCGCCGACGAACACGAACTTGGCGCGCACGACCTTCTTCACACCGTTGCGGCGGTTGGTGACCTTGACCACCCAGGTGCCGTCGGACTGCTTGGTGAGGTCGGTGACCTCGTGCCCGAAGTGGACGACGCCGCCGGACGCGCCGACGTAACCGAGGAGCTGCTTGGTCAGGGCGCCGAAGTCGACGTCGGTGCCGTCCTGGGTCCAGTTGAGAGCGACGGGATCGCTGAAGTCGCGGCCCTTCGCCATCAACGGCAGGCGACGGGTGAACTCGTCGGGGGCGTCGATGTACTCCATGCCCGCGAACAGGGGGTGACCGGCGAGGGCGTCGTAGCGGGCCCGCAGGTACTTCGCGTTGGCTTCGCCGTGCACGAAGCTCACGTGCGGGATGGGGTTGATGAACTCCTTGGGCTGCGTCAGCACACCGCTCTCGACGCCGTGCGCCCAGAACTGCCGCGACACCTGGAACTGCTCGTTCACGTTGACGGCCTTCGTGATGTCCACGGTGCCGTCGGCGTTCTGCGGGGTGTAATTGAGCTCACACAGCGCGGAGTGGCCGGTGCCCGCGTTGTTCCACGGGTCGCTGCTCTCGGCGGCTACTGCGTCGAGCCGCTCGAATGTGGTGATCGACCAATCGGGCTGCACCTGACGCAGGATCGCCCCCAGCGTCGCGCTCATGATGCCCGCGCCCACCAGCACTACATCCGTTTTCGTCTCTACCGCATTCTGATCTGACACTGGAGTATCGACTTCCTTGTCCATAGCCGTACGCGCATACGCCTGCCGTGTTCGCCGGATAGGTTACCCGCGCGTATGAGCGAGAATCACCTGCCCCAATTGTGCGCCTCCCCGCGCCCCCGAATCGCACATTAGATTGTGATCTGTGACTACATGGGCTCCCGACGTTCTCGGCGACGGTTATCAACAGCTGACCATCCCTCTCGGCACCGACCCCGACGGCGAGGGCGAGGTGAAGGCGACGCTGATCCGCTACCAGCCCGCGCAGGAGACGAGGAAGACCGGCCGCGCCGTGCTCTACGTCCACGGATTCACCGACTACTTCTTCCAGAAGCACCTGGCCGAGCACTTCGCCGAACAGGGTTACGCGTTCTTCGCACTCGATCTGCGCAAGTGCGGGCGCTCGCTCGAACCGGGCCAGACGCCGCACTTCGTCTCCGATCTGACACTGTACGACGCCGAATTGAACGAGGCGTTGCGCCAGGTCCGGGAACAGACCGGTGACGGCGAGGTCCTGCTGGTCGCGCATTCGACGGGCGGTCTGGTTCTGCCGCTGTGGCTGCACCGCCTGCAGCGCAAGCCGGGCGGCACCGCCGCACTCGGCATCAGCGGGGTCATCCTCAACAGCCCGTGGTTCGACCTGCAGGGTCCGTCGTACCTGCGGAACGTGGGGACGGTGGCCGTCGATGCGCTCGGGCGCGTCAAACGTAAGTCGATCATCCCGAAGACTGGGCTCGACACGTACGGCGTGAGCCTGCACGTGGAGGGCAACGGCATCTGGAACTACAACCTCGACTGGAAGCCGCTGAGCGGTTTCCCGGTCACGTTCGGGTGGCTGCGCGCAGTACGCCGCGGCCATGCCCAACTGCACCGGGGTCTCGACATCGGGGTTCCCGCCCTGATCCTCCGATCCAAGGCGTCGTATTTCGCGCCGCGGTACGACCCCAGGGTCGACACGGCCGACGCCGTCCTCGACGTCCGGCAGATCGCCCGCTGGGCGGGGTGCCTCGGCGATCGCACCACGATCGTGCCCATCGCGGGCGCCCGGCACGACGTGTTCCTGTCCGCCGACCAGCCCCGGGCGGAGGCGTTCGCCGAAGTGGACCTCTGGCTCGACTGGCTGCACGGCCACAACGCCGCGGAGGCCAACCGATGACACATTTCGATCTGGCGATCATCGGTTCGGGGTCCGGCAACTCGCTGCCCGACGATCGGTTCGCGGACAAGACGGTCGCGATCCTGGAGGAGGGCACGTTCGGCGGGACGTGCCTGAACGTGGGTTGCATCCCGACGAAGATGTTCGTCTACGCCGCGGAGGTGGCCCGCACCGTCGGCAATTCCGCGAAGTACGGCGTCGACGCGGAGCTCGAGGGGGTGCGCTGGCCGGACATCGTCAAACGGGTCTTCGGCCGCATCGAACCGATCTCGGCCGGCGGGGAGCGCTACCGCGCCGAGGACAGCCCGAACACCACACTGTTCCGCGGGCACGCGACGTTCGTGGGCCCACGAACCCTCGACACCGGAACCGGGGAGGTCATCACCGCCGATCAGGTGGTGATCGCGGCCGGATCCCGCCCGATCATTCCCGACGTGGTCCGGGAATCCGACGTGCGGTACTACACGAACGACGACATCATGCGGTTGCCGGAGCTGCCCGAGCGCATGGTGATCATCGGTGCGGGATACATCGCCGCCGAGTTCGCACACGTGTTCTCCGCGCTGGGCACCCGGGTGTCGCTGATCGCGCGTAGCTCTCACCTGCTGCGGCACCTCGACGAGGACGTCTCCCGCCGGTTCACGGATCTCGCCCAGAAGAAATGGGACGTGCACCGCGGCAGCGCCGTCGCAGCCGTGCGCAGCGACGGTGACGGCGTCGCGGTCGAACTCGAGGACGGCACCGTCGTCTCGGGTGACGTTCTCCTGGTGGCGACCGGGCGGCAGTCGAACGGGGACGCCATCGGGGCCGCCGCAGGTGGCATCGACCTCGACGACGAGGGACGCGTCGTGGTCGACGATTACCAACGGACCAGTGCCGAAGGCGTGTTCGCGCTCGGTGACGTCTCCTCGCCGTACCAGCTCAAGCACGTCGCCAATCACGAGGCGCGAGTCGTTCAGCACAATCTCCTGCAGGGCGCGTGGAAGGACACGTCGGGCCTGCGCGCCGCGGACCACCGGTTCGTTCCCGCCGCCGTGTTCACCGACCCGCAGATCGCGCACGTCGGGCTGACCGAGGCCGAGGCCCGGGAGGCGGGCCGGGACATCACGGTGAAGGTGCAGGCGTACGGCGACGTCGCCTACGGGTGGGCGATGGAGGACGACGAGGGCCTGTGCAAGGTGATCGCCGAACGCGGCACCGGGCGGCTGCTCGGTGCGCACGTGATCGGCGCCCAGGCGCCCACGGTGATCCAGCCGCTGATCCAGGCAATGAGCTTCGGGCTGACGGCGCAGCAGATGGCGCGGGGGCAGTACTGGATCCACCCGGCGCTGCCCGAGGTCGTCGAGAACGCTCTCCTCGGCCTCGACCTACCGGCCGAGTGACGGTCGCCAAGTCCGTCGCACTGTTCGCCGTCGCGGCGCTGTTCGAGATCGGCGGCGCCTGGCTGGTGTGGCAGGGCGTCCGCGAGCATCGGGGCCGGATCTGGTCGGCGCCGGTGTCGCGGCGCTCGGGGCGTACGGGTTCGTCGCGACGATGCAGCCGGACGCCCACTTCGGCCGCATCCTCGCCGCGTACGGCGGGGTGTTCGTCGCGGGCTCGCTGATCTGGGGCATGGTGGCCGACGGTTTCCGCCCGGACCGCTGGGACGTCTCGGGCGCCCTGATCTGCCTGCTGGGCATGGCCGTCATCATGTACGCCCCACGCTGAGCACGGTCGTGCTCGGCGTGGGGCCGGGATCTACCAGGGGCTGGTGCGGAGAACGATCTCGGTGGCCAGCTCGGCCGCCGCGGCCGCCGGGACGTTGGTGACGTCGTCGAGTTGAACGACGCGGAAGTCGGAGTAGACGAAGCGTCCGCTCGCGTCCGCCTCGGCACGCCGGTCGGGGCTGCCGATCATCACGGTCGTGGGGAGTTCGACGGGCGGGCAGTCGGATCCGCGAACCGCACCGGCGCCGTCGGGTGCGGCCGGATGCCCCCGGTCGGCGACCACGAGGCTGGCGAAGCGTCCGAACTGGCGAGCCGCCAGCGACCACGCCAGTTCGGCTCCTTCCCGGCTGCCGACGAGGTTGACCCACCCGACCTTCAGTTCGTCGAGCAGCGCCATGATCGTCGTCTCGTCGAGACCGGTGATGTCCTCGGGCACGATCGTGCGCAGATCGGAATTGTGCAGGCGCTCGCAGACGCCGTCGTAGACATCCGGTCCGTCGCCGGCCCCCGGTAGCAGGAGAACGGTGTGTTTGCTCTCCGGTCCGTCGATGCGGACCGTGCAGGTTCCATTTCCCACCGCCACGTGCGTCAGTTCCATGGGCTAAAAACTACGCGATCGGGGACGTCTTGCGCTCGGACCTCCCAGGTTCTATGGTTCATTACATGAGTAATGAACCGATCAACCGGCGGGGCGGGCGTCGATGATCGACAACGGCAGACCGCTGTTCCAGCAGATCGCCGAGCTCATCGAGAACTCGATCATCGACGGAACCCTTCCCGAGGAAGGCCAGGTGCCGTCCACCAACGAGCTCGCCGCCTTTCACCGGATCAACCCGGCGACCGCAGCCAAGGGACTGAATCAGCTCGTCGCCGACGGGATCCTCTACAAGAAGAGGGGAATCGGAATGTTCGTCACCTCCGGCGCCCGGAACGCGCTGCGCTTCCGGCGACGCGAGCGGTTCGCGCGCCAGTTCATCGATCCGCTCGTCACCGAGGCGGACAAACTCGGCGTCAGCATCGCCGAACTCAAGACCATGCTCGACCAACGGGAGGGAGCACGATGATCGGCACAGCGTTCGACACGAAGACGGTCGCCTCGGCGCGGGGCCTCGGCAAGAGATTCGGCGACTTCGTCGCACTCGACGGGATCGACTTCCCCCTGCAGGAGAACAAGATCTACGGTCTCCTCGGCCGAACCGGGGCCGGCAAGACCACGCTCATGCAGATCCTCACCGGGCAGGAGTTCCAGACTTCGGGTGTGGTCGAGATCTTCGGTCAGGCCCCGCACGAGAATTCCCGGGTACTCACCGATGTCTGCTTCGTCAAGGAGAGCCAGAAGTACCCGGACGACTTCAGGGTCGGGCACGTCCTCGCGACCGCACGGCACCTACTCCCCCACTGGAACGAGGAACTCGCACAGACACTGCTGGAGGATTTCGATCTTCCGTTGTGCCGCAAGGTGAAGAAGTTGTCGCGGGGCATGACGTCCGCGCTCGGTGTGACGGTCGGTCTGGCCTCCCGCGCACCGCTCACCCTGTTCGACGAGCCGTATCTCGGCCTCGACGCGGTGGCACGGCACCTCTTCTACGACCGGCTTCTCGCCGACTACGCCGAACACCCGCGCACGGTCGTGCTCTCCACACACCTCATCGACGAGATCGGCGACCTGATCGAACACGTGATCCTGATCGACAAGGGACGAATCGTCCTCGATGAGGACACCGACGCGCTTCGGGAAGGCGCCGTCGTCGTCTCCGGCCTGGCCTCGCTCGTCGCCGACTTCACCTCGAACAAGACCGTCCTGCACCGTGAATCGCTGGGGAATCACGAACGGGCGACCGTGCAGGCCAGCCTGTCGGACTCCGAACGGGACCGGGCGGTGGACCACGGCCTGCATTTCGAGCCGCTCAGCCTTCAACAACTCGTGGTCCGCAGCACCACGGCCACCAAGGAGGAGGCACGATGACAACCCGGGTCCTGACCGTCTCCCGCATCCACACCGTCGCCTGGCCCCTGCTCGTCGCGTGGCCACTGGGCGTGCTGGTCGCGTCGTTCACGATCGCGGCGGCCATCTTCGCGATGGTCGGCGACACCGGCAGCGATACCAACTTCACCGGCGGCGTCTTCTCCCTGTTCGGGATCGCCCTCGCGTTCTACCTGCAGGCCATGACACAGACGTTCCCGTTCGCACTGGGGATGAGCGTCACCCGGCGCGACTATTTCGCGGCCACCCTGATCGTCACCGCCGTCCAGGTTCTCGTGTTCGGGGTGATGCTCTACGGACTGTCGCTGATCGAGGAGGCCACGGGCGGCTGGGGTGTGGGGATGCGGATGTTCGCGATACCCAACTACTTCACGTCCGACCCGGCGATTCAGCTGGGCGCCGACTTCGCCTTCCTGTCGCTGACCGCGGCGGCGGGAATGTTCCTGGGCGCACTGCATCACCGGTGGCGGGTGGTGGGGCTCTTCACGCTCGGCGTCGGCACTCTCCTCGCCGCGGGCGCCGCCGCGTTCGTGATCACGTGGCAGCAGTCGTGGCCGGACATCGGCCACTGGTTCGCCGACGTACCCCGATCGGTGCCGCTGGTGTGGCTTCCGGCACTGGTCGCGGCGGCAGGGATCGTCGCGGCGTGGGCGCTCGTCCGCCGCGCGACGGCCTAGCGCACCAGGGTCGACGCGATGGCCGGGAGACCTTCCGGGGCGCCCGCCCCGAGGAGGTCCCCGAGGGCGCGGAGATCGAGATTCTGCTCCACCAGGTCCGCCAGCAGATCGAGTTGAGCCGCCCGGATCGCGGCGACATCCGTGTCCGGCGCGGTGACGAAACCGGTTCTCCCCGCGTGTTCGGCCACGTCGTCCAGCAGAAGCCGACGGAAACGGTCGGTCTCGAGCAGTCCGTGCCAGTGCGTGCCGTAGACGGCGCCGCGGATACTGCCTTCCGCGGCGCCGCTGCCCGCGTGGAGCAGCGGCTGGTCGCCGTTGCGCCGCACCCGGCCGTGATGAATCTCGTACCCGGACACCGGAACTCCGTGGGCGTCGCCGCGCACCTGCGCGAGCACCTTGTCCGGGGCGAACTCGACCTCGAGGTCGAGCAGTCCGAGGCCCGGCACCGCGCCCCGGCCGGATTCGACGTCGTCGACGATCACGGAACCGAGCATCTGGTAACCGCCACACACGCCGAGCACCGGACCGCCGCGTTTCGCGTGCACGGCGATCGCATCCGCGATGCCGTTGCGGCGCAACCACTCCAGATCCGACACGGTCGACTTGCTTCCGGGCAGGACGATCAGGTCGGTGTCCTCCAGCCGCGACGGGTCGGTGACCCAGCGCACCGACACCCCGGGTTCACACGCGAGCGCCTCGACGTCCGTCGAATTGGAGATGCGGGGCAGGCGGATCGCGGCCACCCGCAGCCAGTCGTCGCCGATCGGTGGTGCCGGACGTCCGACCGGGGCGTCCCCCACCACACCGAGCGAATCCTCCGCGTCGAGCCACAGGTCCTCGGCGAAGGGAATCACCCCGAGCGTCGGGCGTCCCGTCATGGCCGTCAACTGCTCGAGGCCCGGCGCCAGCAACGACACGTCGCCGCGGAACTTGTTGATCACGAATCCCGCGATCAGCGCCTGGTCTTCCGGTGCGAGTACGGCCACGGTGCCGAACAGGTGGGCGAGCACTCCACCGCGGTCGATGTCGCCGACGACGACCACCGGCAGGTCGGCGGCCCGGGCGAGTCCCATGTTCGCGAGGTCCGTCGCTCGCAGGTTGATCTCGGCGGGTGAGCCCGCTCCCTCGCAGATCACCACGTCGTACTCGGCGCGCAGCGACGCCAGTTCCTCGGCCACCACCGCGCGCAGGTGCTGCCGGTGCTCGATGTAGTCGCGGGCTCCGACGGACGTCACCGCGCGGCCGCGCACCACCAGTTGCGACGTGCGGTCGCTACCCGGTTTCAGCAGCACGGGGTTGAAGCGGACGCTCGGCTCGAGTCCGCAGGCCGCGGCCTGCAGGGCCTGCGCCCGGCCGATCTCGCCGCCGTCCAGCGTGACGACGGAGTTGTTCGACATGTTCTGCGCCTTGAACGGCGCCACCCGGACACCTCGCCGCGCGAGCATCCGGCACAGTCCCGCGACGAGCACACTCTTGCCCGCGTCGGACGTGGTGCCGGCGACGAGCAGGGCGCCCTTCCACCGGCTCTCGCTCAAGGCAGGGTGAGGATCTCGTTGCCGGTCTCGGTGACCACGATGGTGTGCTCGAACTGAGCCGTCCACTTGCGATCCTTGGTGACGACGGTCCAGTCGTCGTCCCAGATCTCCCAGCCGATGTCGCCGAGGTTGATCATCGGTTCGATCGTGAACACCATGCCGGGTTCGATGACCGTGTCCACGGACGGCTCGTCGTAGTGGAGGATGACGAGTCCGTTGTGGAAGGTGGTGCCGATGCCGTGCCCGGTGAAGTCGCGGACCACGCCGTAGCCGAAGCGGTGCGCGTACGACTCGATGACGCGGCCGATGACGTTGAGCGCGCGGCCCGGCTTGACGGCCTTGATGGCGCGCATCGTCGCCTCGTGGGTCCGCTCCACCAGCAACCGGTTCTCCTCGGCAACGTCCCCGGCGAGGAACGTGGCGTTGGTGTCTCCGTGCACGCCGCCGATGTAGGCGGTGACGTCGATGTTGACGATGTCGCCGTCCTGGATCACCGTCGAGTCGGGGATGCCGTGGCAGATCACCTCGTTCAGCGACGTGCAGCACGACTTGGGGAAACTCTTGTAGCCGAGCGTCGACGGATAGGCGCCGTGATCGATCATGTACTCGTGCGCGATGCGGTCGAGCTCATCGGTGGTGACACCCGGCGCCACCGCCTTACCGGCCTCCTGCAGGGCCTGGGCGGCGATCTTGCTCGCCACCCGCATGGCCTCGATGGTCTCCGGGGTCTGAACCCACGGCTCGTTGCCTTCCTTCGCCGTGGGCTTCCACGCGTACTCGGGACGCTCGATCCCCGCCGGTACGGCGAGGACGGGAGACACGGTTCCGGGGCTCAGTGCTGTGCGGACAGACATGGGTACCAGGTTAGCCCCGTGCGCGGCCCGGGCGCCTCCGGACCCGTCGGGCGCGTCGACGTCACTCCCGCAGTGTGGTGAGGAAGGCGATCCGGTCGCCGCGGTAGAGGGAACGCACCCGTTCGATCGGCACGCGGTCGGTGTCGAGCGAGACGCGGTGGAGCCGCAGCATCGGCATCGCGGTGGTCGAGTCGAGCAGCGCGGCCTCCCGCGGGGAGGCCAGCACGGTCTCGATCCGCTCGGTCGCCGACGCGAACACCACGCCGGTCTCGCGGATCGCCGCGTACAGCGAGGTACCCGGATCGAATCGGCGCGCCATCTCCCCGAACCGGCCGGCGGGCAGATGGGTGCTCTCGAGCCCGATCTTCTCGTCGTCCGCGAGCAGGACGCGTTCGAGGTGGATGACCGGCGCTCCGAACGCGAGACCGAGCGCCTCGGCGAGATCCGCGTCGGCGCCGTGTTCCTCGAACGTCACCAGTTCGCGTCCGGGCACCCGGCCCTGGCTGACCGCACCCTCGGTGTAGGACCGCAACGACAGCGGTTGCACGAGCTTCGGGCTGGCGACGACGGTGCCGCGGCCGCGACGCTCGACGCGACCCTCGACCAGCAGTTCGTGGATGGCCTGCCGCACCGTCTCGCGGGACACCGTGAACCGGACGGCCAGTTCCCGCTCCGCAGGGATCGCGTCCCCCACCTCGAGCTCGGCGAGGATCGACTCGAGTTCGGTGCGGACCCGGTAGTACTTGGGGACGTTCGGCGTTTCCGTCATGGCGTGGGTATCACCGCGAGCCGCACCCTGTGCGCGACGGCGATCACGTCGTGGACGCTCGGGGCCTGCGCCCCGGGGATTTTCGCGGCGTCGTCGTAACGCCGGAGCCGGACGGCGTCGGGCCAGTAGGAATGCTTGGTGAACTCGGCGTCGACGACGGCGCCGCCCTGCTTTTCCAGCGTGGCCACCGATTGCGCGGAGAGGGTTGCCGCGTAACCGGATTCGGTGGCCACCAGATAGCGCTTGGCCGCGACGTGCGCCCCGGCGAGCCACCCGACGCGTTCCCCGAATCGCGGCGTGAGCCAGTCACGTGCCTCGCAGACGCCGCGCAGCGACCACAGCGCCCCGGCAGTATCGATCAGCACAGACTCTCCGGACGCGCTGCCGTCGTCGTTCATGCGGCCGAGCGTACCCGAAAAATGGTCTATACCAATTGTTCACCTGTCGTTCTCCACGCGGTGGCCCAATGGTCTAGACCAAACGGCAATCTCCTTTTCACAGTCCCCTCATCGTTAGGAACACCCCATGCGTCTTCGTCCCCGGATCGTCGCGGCCGCGCTGGCCGCGGCCCTCCTCACCCTCGGAACCGCCTGCGGCGGAACCGGCACCGCCGCCGATTCGGGCACCGACACGGTCACCGTGTACAGCGCCGACGGGTTATCCGGTTGGTACCAGTCGCGTTTCGACGCCTTCACCGCACAGACCGGAATCGCGGTGAACCTCGTCGAGGCCGGATCCGGCGAAGTCGTCTCCCGTCTCGAGAAGGAACAGTCGAACCCACAGGCCGACGTCGTCGTCACGCTGCCGCCGTTCATCCAGAAGGCCGACTCCCAGGGACTCCTCGTTCCGAGCGGTGTCGACACCTCCGCGGTTCCCGCGGCGGAGAAGGACGCGGCCGGTCACTACGTTCCCGTCGTCGAGAACTACCTGTCCTTCATCGCCAACCCGGCGGCCTCACCTGCTCCCCGGACCTGGGACGACCTGCTGTCCGACCAGTTCGAGGGCAAGATACAATACTCCAGCCCCGGCCAGGCCGGTGACGGCACCGCGGTGCTACTGCTCCTCCAGCATCTGAGGGGCAAGGAGGGCGCGCTCGACTATCTCGCGAAGCTGCAGGCCAACAACGTGGGACCGTCGTCCTCGACCGGCAAGCTGCAGCCGAAGGTCAGCAACGGCGAACTGCTCGTGGCCAACGGTGACGTGCAGATGAACCTCACGTCGATCGCCGACGACGGCTCGAAATTCGAGCTCTTCTTCCCCGCTGCCGCCGACGGCACCCGCACCACCGTCGCCCTGCCGTACGTGATGGGTCTGGCGAAGGGGGCGCCCCGCAGCGAGCAAGGCAGGCAGCTGATGGAGTTCCTGCTCTCCGAGGAGTCGCAGAAGACGGTCGCCGACGAGGCGCTCGGCATGCCGGTCCGCGAGGACGTGCGCGCCGCGGCGGGCGAGAGCGCCCCGGCACGGGCACTGCAGGGGGTCCAGGTGTGGTCGCCGAACTGGAACGACGTACTCACCGAACTCGATTCGGACGTCTCCGCATACCAGAAGGCCACCGGGAGCTGATCGTGTCGGGACTTCCAGCCAGGCGGGCACACCCGTCGCACACCACCGCGGTCCGCGGAGCCACCGACTTCTCCGCGCCGGCTATCACGTTCGACCGCGTCACCGTGGGCTACGGCCGCGGCAAGGGCGTCACCCACGCCCTGATCGACTTCAACCTGCGCGTCGGCCGCGGTGAGACGGTGGCCCTGCTCGGCCCGAGCGGTTCCGGGAAGTCGACCGCGCTCGCGGCGCTCGCGGGATTCGTCCGCCCCACTTCGGGTTCCGTGCGGCTCGGATCCCGCGACGTCACCGACCTACCGCCCGCGAAACGGGGAATCGGCGTCGTCGTGCAGTCCTATGCGCTGTTCCCGCACATGCGGGTGGCCGACAACGTCGCGTTCGGCCTCCGCTGCCAACGCGTGCCACGCGCGGAGATCGGCGCGCGGGTGGCCGAGGCCCTCGACATGGTCGGCATGGCCGCCTACGGCAAACGCCTGCCCCGCGAATTGTCGGGCGGACAGCAGCAGCGGATCGCGATCGCGCGGGCCCTCGCGATCCGGCCCGCAGTCCTGCTGCTCGACGAACCACTCGCCGCGCTGGACGCACAACTACGCGAGAACATGCTCGGTGAGCTCTCGCGACTGCGTGCGGCCCTGCCCGACACCGCGATGCTCTACGTCACGCACGATCAGAGCGAGGCGCTGGCGCTGGCCGACCGGATCGCCGTCATGCGGAACTCCCGGCTCGCCGACATCGACACCGCCGAGAACCTCTGGAAGCGGCCACCGAGCAGTTTCACCGCGGAATTCCTCGGCGGTGCCAACCTGCTGCCGTGCACCGTCACCCGGGTGATCGGGACGTCGGCGCTCGTGTCGATCGGCGGGGTGCCCGTCACTGCCACCGCCCCTCAACCCGACATCGGGCACGTGGAATGGGAGTCGGACCTGCCCGCGTTCCTGTGTGTCCGCCCGCATGCGGTGACGCTGACGGCGCCCGGCGCGCGGGGTTCGTTCTCGGCACGGATCGTCTCGACGGTGTGGCGGGGATCGACCACGCGGATCACGCTCGCCGTCGACGACTTCGAGGGAGTGCAGGTGGACGCGGACGTGCCCGGTCACGACCAGCGCGCTCTGGGCACCGTCGTCGGCGTGCAGTTCCCGTCCGACGGCAGCGTCCTGGTGCCGGCGACATGACCGCGACACTCGAGCGTCCGTCCGCCGCGGCGGCCCCGCCCCGCCCCGAGCCGGTCCGGTGGCGGGGCATCGCGTGGACGCTCCCACCCCTGCTGCTCGTGCTCGGATTCGCCGCCTACCCGATGGCCCGGGTACTCACCGAATCCCTCGACTCCGAAACCGGTTCGGGTCTGGACAACTGGTCCGGCGTCCTCCGGTCGGAACTGTTCCGCACCGCGCTGTGGCGGACGGTGCAGATCGCCGGCCTCTCCACCGTCGGCTGCCTGATCCTCGGCACGTTCCTGGCGCTCGTGCTGGCGTTCGTCCCGTTCACGGGATCGAAGGTCGTGGGACGGCTGATCGACGCGGTGCTGTCGCTGCCGTCGTTCCTGATCACGCTGGCGTTCACGTTCCTCTACGGCACGGCCGGGGCAGTGAACGCGCTGATCGCGCGGATCACCGGCGACGCCGACGGACCGCTGAACTTCCTCGGCACCCCACTGGGGGTGATCGCCGCGGAGATCACGTTCTTCACGCCGTTCGTCGTCCGCCCCCTGCTCGCCGCGTTCACCCAGATCCCCCGCGAACAATTCGACGTCGCCGCCAGTCTCGGGGCGTCGCCGCTGCGGGTACTCCGGACCGTGGTGATGCCCGAGGCATGGCCCGCACTGCTGGCGGGTGGATCGCTGGTGCTGCTGCTCACCCTCAACGAGTTCGGCATCGTCCTGTTCACGGGCGCCAAGGACGTGGTGACGCTGCCCGTCCTGATCTACACGCGCGGCATCGTCACGTTCGACCTGCCGGGCGCCGCCGTGATCGCCACCGTCCAGGTGGCGCTGTCGCTGACCCTGTACTGCACGTACCGATTCGTGTTCGCCAAGCTGACGGGAGGCAGCCGTGCTGCTGTGGACGACAAGATCTAGGGCGCTGACCCTGAGCCTGTTCGCCCTGGTGGTGACCGTCGTGTTCGCGGCACCGATCGTCACCGTGATCGCTGCCGCGCTGGCCGGATCCTGGACGGGCCCACTGCCCTCGAACCTCGGCGGCCGGAACTTCGCGGCGGCGCTGTCCGACGAGAATCTCGCCAGCCTCACCGTCAGCCTGCAGACGGCGTTCGTCGCGGGCGCACTGGCGCTGGCGGTCGGGACGTGGGCGGCACTCGCTACGAGGCAGGCGCCGACGTGGTTGCGCCGCACCACCGACGCCGTCTTTCACCTGCCGATCGCGATCCCGTCCGTGGCGATCGGTCTGGGCCTGCTGATCACGTTCAACTCGCGACCGCTCCTGCTCGGCGGAACCAAGTGGATCGTGATCCTGGCACACACGATCCTCATGCTGGCCTTCACGTTCAGTGCCGTGTCGGCGGCACTGGACCGGCTCGACCCGGCCTACCGGCAGGCGGCCGAATCCCTCGGCGCCGGGCCCACTCGCGTCCTGCTGCGGATCACGCTGCCGCTCCTGCTTCCAGCGCTCGGCGCCGCCGCGGGCTTGTCGATCGCGCTGTCGATGGGCGAACTGGGCGCCACCGTGATGGTGTACCCCGCGACCTGGAAGACGTTGCCGGTGAGCATCTTCGGGCTCACCGACCGCGGTCAGGTGTTCCTCGCCGCCGCCGACACCACCCTGCTACTGGCGGTCACCCTCCTCGCCCTGCTGGTCGTCGGCCGCCTCCGCAGGCGCTGACGCACCCGTGCGCCTTTCTGGTAGCTGGAGCTACCGGAAAGGCGCACGGGCCCGGAGGGCCTACTTCTGGCGGAGCAGGTAGCGCTGCACCTTGCCGCTGGGGGTCTTCGGCAGGTTGGGGACGAAGTGCACGGTGCGCGGGTAGGCGTGCGCCGCGAACTTCTTCTTCACCAGCGTCTGCAGCTCGACCTCCAGTTCGTCGGTCCCGTCGACGCCGTCGCGCAGGACCACGAACGCCTCGAGCACCTCACCCCGCAACTCGTCGGGCATCCCGACGACCGCAGCCTCGACGACCTCGTCGTGCATCACGAGCACACTCTCGACGTCGAAGGGCCCGATCCGGTAGCCGGCCATGATGATCACGTCGTCGTCGCGGGCGGAGAAGAAGAAGAAGCCGTCCTCGTCGGTCTGCCCGGCATCGCCCGTGAGGTACCAGCGGCCGTCGGCGGTGAACCGCTGCGCGGTCTTCTCCGGGGCGTCGACATAGCCGGTGAACCACATCAGCGGGCTGCCCAGGGTGTCGATCGCCACCCGACCGGGAGTCCGCGGCGGGGCGATCGCGTCGGAGTCGTCCTCGAGCACGGCGCACGCCCACCCCGGCAGTGGTTTGCCCATGGACCCGTCGCGCACCTCTTCCCGCAGTCCGTCGGCCCAGGAGTTGGCGATGAACATGCCGTGCTCGGTCTGGCCGTAGTGGTCGCGCACGAACACGTTCAGGTTGGCCTCGGCCCACGAGATCACATCGGGAGTGAGCGGTTCACCCGCCGACGACGCGCGTCGCAGTGTCACCGTCTCGGGGATCGGCGTGGGGTCGGCCCGCAGGCTGCGGTAGACCGTCGGCGCGGCGGCGAAGTTGGTGACGCCGAAGCGTTCCATCACCTGCCAGGTGAGGGGCGCGGAGAATCCGGCGTGCAGCAGGATGCTGCGGGTGCCCGCGGCGAGGGGTCCGAGCAGGGCGTAGTAGAGGCCGTAGGCCCAGCCGGGGTCGGCGGCGTTCCAGAACACGTCGTCCTTGCGGACGTCGAGGCCGAACTCCAGGTAGGCGTGGAAGGACGCCAGGGCCCGCAGCCGCACCGGCACCCCCTTCGGTGTGCCGGTCGTGCCGCTGGTGAACAACTGGACGAGGGGTCCGTCACCGCCGACCGTGACGGCCGCACCCCTCGCATCCGCGGCGTCGTGCGACTCCACGAGCGTCGCGAAGTCGAGCGCGTCGGCGCCGGCCCCGCCCACGACGACGACCTGCCAGGACGCGTCCGCGGGGATGTCCTCCCCGGGAGTCAGCTTGTCCAGCTGGTTGGCGTCGGAGACCACGACCTTCGCCCCGCTCGCACCCAGCCGGAACGCGATCGCGGGCGGCGCGAACGCGGTGAACAGGGGAACGTGGACGGCACCCCGCCGCCAGATGCCGAGCAGCGCGACGACCAGTTCGGCCGACTTGCCCATCAGCGTCGCGACGTGGTCACCCGGCTCGACGCCGAGGTCCGCGAGTGCGGCGGCGAATCGCGTGGACTGCTCGCGCAGGTAGCCGTAGGTGAGGTCCGTCGACGACAGATCCGATTCGACGACGGTGAATGCCACGTCGTCGGCGGGGTGTCGATCACACAGCAGTTCCGCGGCGGACGCCGTCGGCGTGTCGTACTGGTCCAGCAGCTCACGCACGCGTGCGGTGGGATCGGTGGTCATGCGGTACTCCTTGTGCTCTCATGGCCCGTGACAGATGGTCGGGCCGTCGCCCGAACTCACTACGGTTATGATCTAGCTCACAGACCGCTGTGACTACCCCCGGAAAGGGGTGACCGACTTGGTTGCTCGTGCACCGTCGCTGCTGCGCCCTCGGGACGGGGACGCACTTCGGGGTGAGCTGCGCTCCATCGCAGCTCACGGCCTCGCGCCGGTCCTGTTCGGCGGCGAGGTCCAGGACGGCACACTGCACCTCAGCGAGTTCGTCGGCACGCGCACCAACAACCTCAAGGGCCTCGCGATCCCCTCGCGTTCCGGTCTCGGTGGCCGCGTGGTCGCCCAGCGCACACCGGTGGCGGTCAACGACTACGGCCGCTCCTCGACCATTACCCACCACTACGACCGGCCCGTCCTCAGTGAGGGACTCCGGTCCATCCTCGCTGTGCCGGTCATGGTGCGGGGCAGCTCGCGCGCCGTGCTCTACGCCGCCATCCGCGACTGCGCACCGATCGGCGACCGCACCGCCGACATCGTCGTCGCGGCATCCCGGCGCCTCGGCACCGAGATCGCCATCCGGGACGAGGTCGATCGCCGCGTCGAGATGATGAAGACGCTCGACGTGGGCGGTGCCGGAGGCGCCACCACCGAGGAGCTCCGCGACATTCACGCGGAGCTGCGGAGTGTGGCGCAGACCGTCGCCGACACGTCGTTGCAGGCCCGTCTCCGCGGGCTGTCGCAGCGACTGGCGGGCATTCTGCGTCCGGACGCCGACGGCGGCGACGAGGACCCCGGCGTCCACCTCACTCCACGTGAGATCGACGTCCTGTCCCACGTGGCCCTGGGATGCACCAACAGCGAAGCAGCACAGCGCCTCTCGGTGGGACCCGAGACGGTCAAGAGTTACCTGCGCAGTGCCATGAGCAAACTCGACGCACGGTCGCGACACGAGGCGGTTGTCACCGCGCGCAGGCTCGGGCTGCTCCCCTAGCGAACACAGTCTTCTCGAACGAGGGACGCAGGCGGTAGCGAAAGGCGGTGGATCATGGGATCGACAGCGGACGCCACGAGTTCGAATGCACCAGATTCGAATTCGCCCGAACAGCCGAGCCTCAAGCGGGTGATGGGCCCGGGGCTGCTCCTGCTGTTCATCGTCGGAGACATCCTCGGCACCGGTATCTACGCGCTCACCGGAAAGGTGGCCAATCAGGTCGGGGGCGCGGTGTGGCTGCCGTTCCTGGTGGCGTTCGTCGTCGCGATCATCACCGCATTCAGCTATCTGGAGCTGGTCACCAAGTTCCCGAAGGCCGCGGGCGCCGCGCTGTACACGCACAAGGCGTTCGGGGTGCACTTCCTCACGTACATGGTGGCGTTCGCGGTGATGTGCTCGGGAATCACGTCCGCATCGACGGCGTCGCGGGCGTTCGCCGCCAATTTCGTCGAGGCGTTCGACCTCGACTTCTCCACCGGGATCGGCATCACCCTGCTCGGTCTCGGCTTCATGACGCTGGTGGGTCTCGTCAACTTCCGCGGGGTCAGCGAGAGCGTCAAGACCAACGTCGTACTCACCTGCGTCGAGCTGTCCGGTCTCCTGATCATCATCATGATCGGGCTGTGGGCCCTCGGCGTCGGCGACGGCGACTTCTCCCGGGTGGCCACGTTCGACACCGGCGACCGATCCGCACTCGGCGCGGTCGTCGCGGGAACCGCCCTGGCGTTCTTCGCGATGGTCGGGTTCGAGGACTCGGTCAACATGGCCGAGGAATGCAAGGAACCGAGCCGCATCTTCCCCAAGGTCCTACTGACCGGCCTGATCATCACCGGCTGCATCTACGTGTTCGTGTCGATCACCGCGATCGCCCTCGTACCCGTGAGCGAGCTCGGCGAGGGTGACACTCCGCTGCTGAAGGTCGTTCAGGCCGGGGCGCCCGCGTTCCCGATCGGAATCTTCGCGTTCATCACCATGTTCGCCGTCGCCAACACGGCACTGATCAACATGCTGATGGCGAGCCGGTTGCTGTACGGCATGAGCCGCGAGGGCATCCTGCCTCCCCCGCTCGGCAAGGTTCACGCCACGCGGCGCACACCGTACGTTGCCATCGTCTTCACGACGATCCTCGCGTTCGGCCTCATCACGTTCGTCGGTGAGGTCCCCGAACTCGGCGGCACCACCGCGCTGCTGCTGCTGGGCGTGTTCACCATCGTCAACATCACCGTGCTCGTTTTGCGCAAACAACCGGTGGAGCACAAGCATTTCCGGGTGCCGACCATCTTTCCGATCATCGGCGCCCTCACGTGTGGCTTCCTCGTCACTCCTTTCGCCGACCGTCCCGCGGTGCAGTACCAGATCGCGGGCGTTCTCCTCGGAATCGGTGTCGTGCTGTGGTCCGGGACCGTCCTCGTGAACAAGAGGCTCGGCAAGGGCGGGCCCCGGATCGACCCCGAGAAACTCGCCGAGCACGAGTGACCCGCCCGGTTGCCGCTCAGTGCAGTGAGAGGAACAAATCGACCGACCCGTCCGGATGATGCACCTCGAGGTCCTCGGTGAAGGCACGTTCGATTCGGCCGCGCGCCGCCGCGTAGTCGGCGACGCTCCACGTCTCGGCGAGCGCATCCGGTTCCGATTCGTCCTCGCAACAGAATCGGGCGAAATAGCCGGCACGTACGCCGACCAGGACGTCGCCGGGCTCCATCTTGTCGGGCGAATCGCACGGATATCCGACGACCACCGTGAACGTGCGCGGCGGCGGGGACGCCGCGTAGATGACGAAGATCTCGGAGATCCCCCGATCCCTGATCCGTTCCACCGTGTAGTCGACGAGTTCCCGGCCCGGCCCGGGACGCCCGGGTTTGCCTTCGGGAATGGTCAGGCCCACAAACGTTTCGGCCTGCCGCTTGACGATCTCGATCATCGCTTCTCACCCATCGCACTCGACGGCGCCCCGGACTCGTCCACGCGGATCGGAATGTACAGGTCCACGGCGTAGGCGTGGGGATACGCTTCGAGGTCACCGGTGTACGTCCGCTCGATGTCGCCGTTCGTCTCCGCCTCGCTGACCTGCGCCCACAGCCGCAGCATCACGTCGGGAAACATTCCCCGCGAGGAGAACTTGGCGTACGTGCCGGGCGGGATCCGCGAAATGACGTGACCCCGCGTGGCGTCGTCCACCGTCGCACACTCGTACCCGACGATCTGGGTGTAATACGACTCGACGTCGGGAGCGAAGTCGATGTAGGTGGAGGCGAGCGGCCCCCCGACCTCGTGGTGGAGCACTCTCGTCCATGCGCGGTCCAGGCGAGGGTCGCTCAGCTTCCCCAACGCGCGCTGGGGGCTTCGCACGGGCAGACCGGCCACCAGGGTCTCGCCGCGCTCGATGATCTCGAAGCCCATGTCAGATCGCATCCTCGAGAACATGTGCGTCGCGAACGCCGACGCAGGGCACCCCTCGAGCCCGCGCCAGCTGCATCGCCATCGCATCGGACGGCGAGCAGAGTCCGTCCAGGACGTCCTCTGTCACGATCGCGCAGACGACGTCACCCTCGCAATCGCTGATCGATTCGATTCCGCGGTCGGAAGCCCACTGCCGCAACGCAACCCACCGCGTCAGCTCGGTGCCGGCGCCCGGGCGCCCGACGAACAACACCCTCCGGGTGCCGTTCACTGTCTCCAGGCCGTTCACTTCTGCACTGATGGTCATGGTCCGACTTCCTGTCCACGTTGGCTTTTCGATCCCGACTGTGCGGGTTCTTCCGTCTGCAACCAACTATGGACCGCACCGGCGGCAGCGTCTGTCCACTGATCAGCCCCTGACCAGGATGAATTCCGCGTCCCCCGATCGGTGGACAGCGGCCCGCGTCAGTACCCCTCGGGCAGCGCGGCGAACATGTCGCGGGTGACGGCGACGGCGTTGTCGGAACTGCCGCCGCGCACCACCAGCGTCGCGAACGCGAGGTCGCCGCGGTAGCCGACGAACCAGGCGTGCGAACCGCCCTCGACCTCGGCCTCACCCGTCTTGCCGTACACCTCGCCCTGGTCTTCGATCCGCTCCGCGGTACCGCTCGTCACCACGAGACGCATCATTCCGCGCAGCCCGTCGACCATCTCCGGGCTGATCTGCGGATGCTCGCCGTCGATCGTGGTTTCCCGTCCGGCGATCAACCGCGGCACGGGCGTCGAACCGTGTGCGATGGTCGCGGCGGCCAACGCCATCCCGAACGGGCTCACCACCACCTTGCCCTGACCGAATCCGTCCTCGGTTCGCTGCACCAGATCCTCGGCCGGCGGCACCGAACCCGAGTCGGTCGGCAGGCCCACCACTTCGTAGTCGGGGCCGATTCCGTACTGCGACGCAGCGACCGTCAGTGCGTCGGGACGCATCTCGCTGGCAAGTTTCGCGAACGACGTATTGCAGGAGCGGGCGAACGCCGTGGCCATCGGCACGGTGCCGAGCGCGAATTCGTTGTAGTTCGGAACGCTGCGCTCACCGATCTCGATGCGTCCCGGACACGGCACCATCGTGTCGGGTGTCGCGATCCCCGACGAGATCGCGGCGCCCGCGGTGATGATCTTGAACGTCGAACCGGGCGGATACAGGCCGGTGAGCGCGACCGGACCGTCCCTGTCCGCGGCCTTGTTCTGCGCGACGGCCAGGACGTCGCCGGTCGACGGCTGGATGACGACCATCATCGTCTGGTCGGTGCGAGCATTGACGGCGTTCTGCGCGGCGATTTGGATGGGACGGTCGAGGCTGATCGAGAACGACGGGGAAGTCTGCGGCGCCGTCTCGGTGAGCACGTCCGTGTCCACACCGTTCTGGTTCACCGTCACCACACTCCAGCCGGCCTTGCCGTCGACCTCGTCGATCACGGTCTTCTTCACCTGACCGACCAGATCGGGTGCGAAGTTCCGGTCGGTGGCCACGAGATCCGCCTCGTCGGACACGCTCACACCGGGAATGGCGCCGAGCACGCCGGCGACCTGTTCGTAGTCGTCCGACCGCAGCCTCGTGACGAGGTAGTCGCCCTTGACCGCCGTCGCCGATTCGGCGATCGACTGCGCGGTGAGCGTGTTGTCGAACGTGGCGAGCGCCGATGAGAGGGACTGGGCGCTGCCGATCACGTTGCCCGACTGCGCCGCATCGAACTTCACGCGGTACACCACGCCGGGGACGAGGACGTCCGACCCCGAATGCTCATTGACCCGCGCCCGCGGGGCAGCCGTGGAACGAAGCGACATCGTCTGCCGGTCCCCCAGCCGGGGATGGACGTTGGTGGAACTCCAGCGCACGGCCCAGTCGCCGCCGCGCCGCCCCATCTGAAGTTCACCCGAATACGTCCACACCCGGTCCTTCGGCAGATGCCACTCGTACGTGTACCCGACGGTGGCCGTGTCACCGCTGACGTGAACGTCCGTCGTCCGGGCGTCGAGAGACTCGGCCTGCAGCGACGTCCACGCGGACTCGAGGGCCTGGCGGGCGACGTCGGGACGATCCGACAGATCGGCGGCCTGCTCCGAATCCTGCTCGGCGAAGGCCGTCAGAAACGCCTGCGCCGCCGGTTCCGGACCGTCCGGTCTCGGCGTGCACGCCGTGAGACCCACCGTCAGCACAGCGGCGCCGCACAGGGCGATCGACTGGACGACGCGTAAGCGAAAATATGGCCGCAGGTTCATCGCCGCCCATGCTATGTCGGCGGACGCCGCCGACCCGGTAAGCGGACAGCGAGTCAGTCCAGAAGAATTGTGGCGAACGTCGCGACCTGGCTGAAGCCGATGCGCGCGTACGCGCTGCGGGCCACCGTGTTGAAACTGTTGACGTAGAGGCTGGCGATGCGGCCCTCCGCGATGACGGCCTCCGCGACCGTCGCGGTACCCGCCGCCCCGAACCCGTGCCCGCGATACATCGGATGCACCCAAACACCCTGGATCTGCCCCACCCGCGAGGACACCGAGCCGACCTCGGCCTTGAACACCACCTGACCGTCGTCGAATCTGGCCCACGCCCGGCCTGCGGCGATGAGATTGGCGACGCGGCGCCGGTACCCTCGTCCGCCGTCGTTGGCGCGGGGATCGATGCCGACCTCTTCGATGAACATCGCGACCGCGGCAGGCAGGTACTGCTCGAGTTCGTGCATCCGCACCTGCCGGACCAGGGGGTCCGGGCGGCACTGCGGAGTACTCGCCAGCGCCAGCAGCGGCTGGTCGGGCCGGACCTCGCGGGCAGGCCCCCAATCCATCTCGAGCATCTCCCACAGCGGCAGTGTCAGTTCGGCCCGGCCGACCAGCGACGAACACATGCGCGGGGTGCGACAGGCGCGGTCGGCGAACGCCCGCATGTCGTCGATGCTGCCGCGCAGCGGCACGAAATTCGCGCCCGAGAAGCACAACGACTCGAGCGGCCCACCCCGACTCCACAACTCTCCGTGGATCATCCGGGGATCGATGCCGCCCTCTTCTACGCGAGCGGCAACCATGCAGGCGGCGACAGGATCGGCGTCGAGAACGCGGAGCACGTGTGCTGCGTCCCGACTGCTCAACTGTTTGGCACCGAGGAGCTTGAGCATCTACCCAACCTTGTCAGCTAGTGGACCTGCCCACCAGATTGCCATGAACTCGCCGGAAACGGGAGACGTTTCGTTGCCCGCTGCCTGCGCCGACTCAGCTGACCGTCACGACGGGTGATCCGGACGTCGCATCACCCTCCATCTCCTCGGCGATCCGCATCGCTTCCTCGATGAGGGTTTCGACGATCTGCGCCTCCGGCACCGTCTTGATGACCTTGCCCTTGACGAAGATCTGCCCCTTGCCGTTACCGGACGCGACCCCCAGGTCGGCCTCGCGGGCCTCACCGGGACCGTTGACGACGCACCCCATGACGGCCACGCGCAGCGGGATCTCCATGCCCTCGAGACCGGCGGTGACCTCGTCGGCGAGCGTGTACACGTCTACCTGGGCGCGCCCGCACGACGGGCAGGACACGATCTCGAGCTTCCGGGGTCGCAAGTTCAGCGACTGCAGGATCTGCGTGCCGACCTTGATCTCCTCGGCGGGCGGGGCGGACAGCGACACCCGGATGGTGTCGCCGATGCCGTCCGCCAGCAGCGCACCGAACGCCACCGCCGACTTGATCGTGCCCTGAAACGCCGGACCGGCCTCGGTCACCCCGAGGTGCAGCGGGTAGTTGCACTGCGCCGCCAGCTGCCGGTACGCCTCGACCATGATCACCGGGTCGTTGTGCTTCACCGAGATCTTGATGTCGCCGAACCCGTGTTCCTCGAACAGTCCCGCCTCCCACAGCGCGGACTCGACGAGCGCCTCCGGCGTCGCCTTGCCGTACTTCTGCATCAGCCGCGGGTCGAGGGAACCGGCGTTGACGCCGATGCGGATCGGGATGCCTGCGTCGCCCGCGGCCTTCGCGACCTCCTTGACGCGTCCGTCGAACTCCTTGATGTTGCCGGGGTTCACACGGACGGCCGCGCAGCCGGCCTCGATGGCGGCGAAGATGTACCGGGGCTGGAAATGGATGTCGGCGATGACCGGGATCTGGCTCTTCTTCGCGATGGTCGCGAGCGCGTCGGCGTCCTCCTGCCGCGGGCAGGCGACACGGACGATGTCGCAGCCCGACGCCGTGAGTTCGGCGATCTGCTGCAGGGTGGCGTTGACGTCGTGGGTCTTGGTGGTGCACATCGACTGCACGGATACCGGGAAGTCGCTGCCGACTCCGACAGTTCCGACCTGGAGCTGGCGAGTCTTGCGGCGGGGTGCGAGAACGGCGGCCGGGCCTTCGGGCATACCCAATCCGACAGGGCTGGTCACGTGGGTGCCTTCTTTCGTAGCTTCAAGTCCGAGTTTAGCGATCACTGGAAGAGCTTGATCGGGTTGACGATGTCGGCGGTCAGGGTGAGGAGCATGTATGCGCCGCCTATGACGATCACCACATAGGTGACGGGCAGAAGTTTCATGTAGTCGACGGGCCCCCCGCTGGGAAGGCCGCGCCTGCTGCGGAACCAGTCCCGGACCCGCTCGTACACGGTGACCGCCATGTGCCCGCCGTCGAGCGGCAGCAGCGGCAGGAGGTTGAACATCCCGAGGAAGAAATTCAGGCTCGCGAGCAGCAGCACGAACGCTTCCCAGATGCCCTGTTCGGCGATCTGACCGCCGATGACGCTGGCGCCGTACACGGAGATCGGGGTCTCCGGGTCGCGTTCGCCGCCCGTCACCGCGTGCCACAGGTCGACGGCCTTGCTCGGCATCTGCACCAGCCGCTCGGCGGTCATCACGAACATGTCGCCGGTGAAGTCGAACGAGGCGGGCACCGCCGAGAGGGCCGAGTGCTCGACGACGCTCGGGGTCGCGCCGATGCCGATCGCGCCGACCGTCGCCTCGTGAGGTTCGCTCTCCCCCTCCTCCTGCACCCAGCGCTGCACCTGCTGGACCGGGACGACGATCGTCTGCTCTTCGCCGTCCCGCTCGATGGTGAAGTCCACCGGACCGGACAGCGAACGCGTGGCGGCGGCGACGTCGGCGAACGAGGGCGTGTCCTTGCCGTCGACCGCGGTGATGACGTCGCCGGTCCTGATGCCCGCCTGCTCGGCGGGGCCCGGTCCGGTGCACTCGGACAGGGCGTAGTCGGGGCCGGGACCCTGGGTCGGCGCCGCGCACCCGACCGAGCCGACGACCGCGTCGGTGGACCGGTTGAGGTCGGGCAGCCCCCACCCGACGGCGAGGACGTAGACCAGCACGAGCCCGAGGACGAAGTTCATGCCGATGCCGCCGGACATCACCGCGAGGCGCTTCCAGGTCGGCTTCTTGTACATGGCCCGGTCTTCTTCGCCCGGTTCGAGTTCGTCCAGCGCCGTCATCCCGGCGATGTCGCAGAACCCGCCGAGCGGGAGCGCCTTGAGCCCGTACTCGGTCTCACCGCGGCGGAAGGAGAAGATCTTGGGTCCGAAACCGATGAAATACCGGCGGACCTTCATGCCGGTGGCCTGCGCCACCCACATGTGCCCCGCTTCGTGAAGTGCGATCGACAGCGCGATCCCGAGGGCGAAGAGAACAACGCCCACTGCGAACACCATGCAGTTCTAGCCTTCCTGCTTCACGAGCTGACGTGCTCGATCACGTGCCCAGCCGTCGGCGGCCAGTACGTCTTCCACGGTAGCCGGTGGCGCCGACCACTCGTCCGCCTCGGACAGCACGGAGGCGACGGTGCGGACGATGCGCGGGAACCGGATGATCCCGTCCAAGAATGCCTGAGCCGCGACCTCGTTCGCAGCGTTGTAGACCGCGGTGAGGCATCCTCCACCCTTGCCCGCCTCGCGGGCGAGGTCGACGGCAGGGAAAACCTGCGAGTCGAGTGGCTCGAATTCCCAGGTGGACGCCGTGCTGAAGTCGCTGGCCGCGGCGGCGCCGGCCACCCGGTGCGGCCAGCCGAGCGCCAGGGCGATCGGGAGTTTCATGTCGGGTGGGCTGGCCTGCGCCAGCGTCGACCCGTCGGTGAACGTGACCATCGAGTGCACGATGGACTGCGGGTGAACGGTAACGTCGATCCGGTCGTAGTCGACGCCGAACAACAGGTGGGTCTCGATCAGTTCGAGGCCCTTGTTGACGAGTGTCGCGGAGTTCAGCGTGTTCATCGGCCCCATCGACCACGTGGGGTGGGCACCGGCCTGCTCGGGTGTGACCGATTCGAGCCGATCGGCCGTCCAGCCGCGGAACGGTCCGCCCGAGGCGGTGAGAACCAGCCGATCCACTTCGTCCGCGCTGCCGCCCCGCAGGCACTGGGCCAGCGCGGAGTGCTCGGAGTCGACCGGCACGATCTGTCCCGGGGCCGCCGCTGCGGTGACGAGGGGGCCGCCGGCGACGAGCGACTCCTTGTTGGCCAGGGCGAGCCGCGCACCGGACTCGAGCGCGGCCAGGGTCGGCTCCAGTCCCAGCGAACCGACGAGCGCGTTGAGCACGACGTCCGCTTCCGTGGTCCGCACGAGTTCGGTGACGGCGTCCGGTCCGCTCAGCACGCCGGGCCGATCCAGCGATGCGGCCGCCCGCGGATCCGCGACTGCGACGGAGGACACACCCGTCTCACGAATCTGCCGGTTCAGCAGTTCGACGTTTCCGCCGCCGGCCGCGAGTCCCACCACCGTGAACTTGTCCGGATTGGCGGCCACCACCTCCAACGCCTGGGTACCGATCGAACCTGTGCTGCCGAGCAGCAGGACGCGAGTGGGCCTGTTTTCATCCACCCACCCATTGTTCCTGATGAAATGCGGACCGCCCGCCACGGATGGCCCCGCTACATACGACGGGCAGTCGTATGTCACGATATGTCGAGTAGCGCAACCGAATCTGCAGGAGGATCGATCGTGGCCGGTACCCAGTTGGAGCCCTCGTCCAGCGACCCCATCGTGGCCGCACACATCGACACCGCGGAGGTCCCGTCGGCGGCATGGGGCTGGAGCGGTGAGGCGCCGAAGACGTTCCGGTTCTTCGGATGGTTCTTCGCCGTCTTCCTGCTGCTCATGATCATCGGAAACCACAGGGGCCTGGTCGAGGACCTGTGGCTGATCGGCTGCGCGGCCCTGATGGTCCTGATCCTCGTTCGCGACATCGTCCTGCGGCGCAAGCCCCGGTAACACGAACCACGAGCGAACCCCTCGCCCCGATCACTCGGGCGAGGGGTTCGTCGTTTCTGCCTGTTCGGCAGACGCTCAGTTCTCGGCGGCGAGCTGCCCGCAGGCGGCCGCGATCTCCTGGCCGCGGGTGTCCCGCACGGTGCAGGACACACCCTGCGCCAGCACGCGCCGGACGAATTCCTTCTCCACCGGCTTCGGGCTCGCGTCCCACTCACTGCCCGGTGTGGGGTTCAGCGGAATGAGATTCACGTGCACCAACGGTCCGAGCGCCTTGCGCAGCTTCTTGCCCAGCAGGTCGGCGCGCCACGGCTGATCGTTCACGTCCCGGATCAACGCGTACTCGATCGAGACGCGCCGGCCGGACTTGTCCGCGTAGTAGCGGGCGGCGTCGAGGACCTCCGCCACCGACCAGCGGTTGTTCACGGGCACGAGGGTGTCGCGCAGTTCGTCGTCCGGGGTGTGCAGCGACACGGCCAACGTCACGCTGAGGTCCTCGTCGGCGAGCTTGCGGATCGCGGGCGCCAGACCCACCGTCGACACCGTCACGGAGCGTTGCGACAACCCGAGACCGTCGGGGGCGGGTGACGTGATTCGACGGACGGCGGCGACCACTCGCTTGTAGTTGGCGAGCGGCTCCCCCATCCCCATGAAGACGACGTTCGACAACCGGCCCGGACCGCCGTGGACGTCACCGTCGCGGAGTGCGGCCGCGGCCGCACGCACCTGGTCGACGATCTCGGCGGTCGACAGGTTGCGTTGCAGCCCGCCCTGACCGGTCGCGCAGAACGGGCACGCCATTCCGCATCCCGCCTGACTGGAGATGCACAGCGTTGCGCGGTCGGGGTAGCGCATGAGGACGCTTTCGAGCAGCGTCCCGTCGTTCGCCTTCCAGAGCGTCTTGCGGGTGTCTCCGCCGTCGCAGGCCAGGTGCTTCACGGGGGTGAGCAGCGTCGGGAACAGGGCCGCGCCCACCTGCTCGCGCACGGCGGCGGGGAGATCGGTCATCTTTTCCGGATCCGCCTCGAGCCGCGCGTAGTACTGCCGGGCCAGCTGGTCAGCCCGGAACCCGGGCAGACCCAGCTCCTTGACCGCCTCCCGCCGCTCGGCGGAGTCGAGGTCCGCGAGATGCTTGGGCGGCATCCCACGCCGGGGCGCGGTGAAAACGAGGGGAAGCGAGACAGCCATAGTTTCTCCATTGTCCCATTGATTCGGGGGTCGTTGTCGTGCGGATGCCTGATCGACGTCGTTTCGCCGCCCGATGCGCATGCGGAACCCGCCGAGGTGGGTGAAGATCAACTTATGTCGACAACACCGGACGACCCCTCGAACTTCCCTCCGGACGTTCCGGCACACCGTGGTCCGAGCACCGGTCCGGTGCCCACCCACCCGCCGCACTCCGACACGACACCGGCCGGCGCCGAGCATCCCGACGTCGCACGCCGCAAGGGCATCAAGCACACCCGGGTGGGCGCCACGTGGACCGGTCTGGTGATCGGAATCGTCGTTCTGGTACTGCTTCTCGTGTTCATCCTGCAGAACCTCGACAGCGTGACCCTCGAAATGTTCGCCTGGGAATTCACCCTCCCGCTGGGCGTCACACTGTTGTTCGCGGCGATCGCAGGCGCGGTGATCATGGCCCTCGCGGGCGGGGTCCGCATCATCCAGATCCGTCGGGCAGCGAACCGGCAGCGGCGCCTGAACAGTAATTTCTAACTGAACATTAGTTACGCAAGTGGATTGCGCAGACACTGAGCGAGCAGAATTACTGTCGTGGATATCACCGGAACGGCACGACTGTGAAGGCCGACATGGAGACGACTGTGGCACCGCGTATCGCGGCTGAACAAGCACGATCCTGGCTGCTGGTTCCCGCCGGCAAACCCGAGGGTTTCGAGGCGGCCCATGCCAGCGCCGCCGACGCCGTGATCCTCGACCTCGAGGACGCTGTCACCCCCGACCGCAAACCCCGGGCGCGCGCCGATGTCGTCGCCTGGCTCGGCGAGAACCGCCGCGCGTGGGTGCGGATCAACGACGCCACCACCCCCTACTGGGCGGACGATCTGGCAGCCCTGAACGGTGTTCCCGGGCTCGAGGGCGTCATGCTCGCCAAGACCGAGAGTGGAATGCAGGTCGACGCCACCGCCGAGCGGCTCCCCGAGGGCACGAAGGTGCTCGCCCTCGTCGAATCCGCGATGGGACTCGAGGCGGCACCCGAGATCGCCCGGACGGAGGCCACGTTCCGGCTCGCGTTCGGCAGCGGCGACTTCCGTCGCGACACCGGGATGGACGATTCGCCGCTGGCGATGGCCTATCCCCGCTCCCGGCTGACGGTCGCCAGCCGGGCCGCCCGGATCGCACCGCCGATCGACGGCCCCACCCTCGGCACGGACGTCGACGCCCTGGTCCGCGCGTCGGCGCTGACCCTGTCGATGGGCATGACCGGGAAGCTGTGCATGACCATCGCGCAGACGGCCCCGGTCAACGACGCACTGAGCCCGTCCCCGGCCGAGGCCGAATGGGCGCGCGACGTGATCGCGGACCTCGGCGAGGACGGCTCCGGCGTGCGGGACGGCAGCGACCTCCCCAAGCTGGCGAAGGCCAAGAAGATCAACGCGCTCGCGAAGCTCTTCCACATCGCACCGCGGTAGACGACGCCGGTCAGCGAATCTGCAGCCCGGCGGGCTTTCGGCGGACGTGGACGCGATAGCGCACGTCGAGAGCCACGCCGGGGGTCTGCGCGAACGCCCTCGATGCCGTCTTCTCGGTGAATTCGATACCGAGGACCCCGCGCAGCGATTCCCGATCCGGGAATCGCCACTGCGTCTCCACGCGCACCATGTCGAACCCCTGCGCCGCGAAGAAGGCTTCGACGGCCGCCGGGTTGTACTGCGGCAGGTCGGCCCGCATCCATTCGCCATAAGGATGTGCCGTCGCGTCGAGATCGACCACCACGAGCGCGCCGCCGGGGCGCAGCACGCGCATCGCCTCGCAGATTCCGCGGCCGCAGCCGGGGCCGAAGAAATAGGCGGTCCGCGCGTGCACGACGTCCACGCTCGCGTCACCCAGGGGCATGCCCTCGGCCGACCCCTCGGCCACGCGGACGTTCGGCAGATGCCTCACGCGTGCGCGGGCACGCTCCAGTAGCGGCGGATGCGGTTCGATTCCGTAGACCGCGGCAGCGGCCTCGGCGAAGACCGGGAGGTGGAAGCCGGAGCCGCAGCCCACGTCGGCGACGGCGCCGCCCGTCCAGTCCACGGCCCCGCGCAGGTGCCGGAAGATCGCCTCGTCCACGTCCTGGGCGCGATTCTCGACCTCATACCACTCCGGCCAGTGCCAGATGTTCGGGCTGGGGATCGTCACGGCAGGGCGGTCAGACGAGGACCGTGAGCACCAGCCACGTCACGAACGCCGACGGCAGCAGGGAATCGAGACGGTCCATGATCCCGCCGTGGCCGGGAAGCAGCGTGCCCATGTCCTTGATGCGAAGCTCTCGCTTGACCTGGGATTCGATCAGATCGCCGAGGGTGGCGGTGACAACCAGGACCACGCCGAGGAGAACGCCGATCATCGAGTTCTCGTCGAGGATCAGGGTGACCGTGAGCAGGCTGCCGATCACGCAGAACAGCAGCGAACCGAAGAACCCTTCCCACGACTTCTTGGGGCTGATCGCCGGCACCATCGGATGCTTGCCGAACAACACACCCGCCGCGTAGCCGCCCACATCGGAGCAGACCACACCGATCATCAGGCACAGCACCCGCCCGGCGCCGTCGTCCTGCAACACCATCAGCACGGCGAACGACGCCAGCAGCGGGATCCAGGAGGCGACGAACACGGTGATCGCGGTGTCCCGGAGAAAATTCTGCGGTGTCGCCTTCAGCCCGTGGTCGAACAGCCGCCAGACCATGCAGACCAGCACGGTCCCCGCAAAGGCGCTGAGCACCCCGACCGGGCCGAACGGCCACCCGAGCCACAGAATCGCCTGACCGCCCGCGAGCAGCGGGATCCGGGGGGCGCTGATCCCGGTCTCCCGCAGGCGCTTGGTGACCTCCCAGGTGGCGACCGCCATCGCGACGGCCACCACGCCGATCCACACCAGCGGCACGTAGACGAGGATCAGGATCAGCGCGACGCCGAGACCGACGCCCACGCCGATCGCGGCGGGGAGGTTACGCCCGGCCTTCGACTTCGCGGCCGGGGCCGCCTCCGGCGCGGGCGCACCCTCGGAGACCGGTTCCGAGGGGTCGCCCTCGGAGATGGGTCCCCCTGGGGTCCCGTGTTCTGCTGGCACGGTCACTGTCCCCGATCCACTCCTCGTCTCGTGACTAAACTTCCAGTAACTCGGCTTCCTTGTGCTTCACCAGTTCGTCGACCTGCGCGACGTACCGGGCAGTCGTCTTGTCGAGTTCCTTCTCGGCCCGACCGACCTCGTCCTCGCCCGCCTCGCCGTCCTTCTGGATCCGGGACAGCTCGTCCATCGCCTTGCGGCGCACGTTCCGCACGGACACCTTCGCGTCCTCGCCCTTGGACTTGGCCTGCTTGACCAGTTCGCGGCGGCGTTCCTCGGTGAGCTGGGGGACGGAGATGCGGATCAGGTTTCCGTCGTTGGACGGGTTCACGCCCAGGTCGGAGTTCCGGATCGCCGTCTCGATGGCGCCGAGCTGCGAGGCCTCGTACGGCTTGACGACGACCAGTCGCGCTTCCGGCACGTTGATGCTGGCGAGCTGCGTGATCGGGGTGAACGCGCCGTAGTAGTCGATTCCGATGCGATTGAACATGCCAGGATTCGCGCGGCCCGTGCGGATCGATCCGAGATCGTCCTTGGCCACCGTGACAGCCTTCTCCATCTTCTCCTCGGCTTCGAAGAGAGCTTCATCAATCACGGCTGTTCCTCCATGTCGTTCTGCATCGATTCGTCACTGCCTCTGTTTCGAGAAAACCCTGTGTCGAGCGTGTCACTCGCGTCATGACTTGACGAGCGTTCCGATCTTCTCACCGGATACTGCCCGAGCGATATTCCCCTCGGTCAGCAGATTGAACACCATGATCGGCATCTCGTTGTCCATACAGAGGCTGAAGGCCGTCGCGTCGGCCACCTTGAGCCCCTGTTCGATGACCTCACGGTGCGTGATCTGCGTGTACATCGTCGCGGTCGGGTCGAGGTTCGGGTCCGCGGTGAATACGCCGTCGACGGCCTTGGCCATCAGGACGACCTCGGCGCCGATCTCGAGTGCGCGCTGCGCCGCGGTCGTGTCGGTCGAGAAGTAGGGCATGCCCATGCCGGCGCCGAAGATCACGACGCGGCCCTTCTCGAGGTGACGCTGAGCGCGCAGCGGAATGTAGGGCTCCGCCACCTGTCCCATGGTGATCGCCGTCTGCACGCGGCTGTCGATGCCCTCTTTCTCCAGGAAGTCCTGCAGAGCAAGGCAATTCATCACGGTGCCGAGCATGCCCATGTAGTCGGAACGCGCGCGGTCCAAACCTCGCTGCTGCAGTTCCGCACCACGGAAGAAGTTGCCGCCGCCGATGACCACCGCCACCTGCACCCCGGACCGCACGACCTCGGCGATCTGTTCCGCGACCTTGGTCACCACGTCGGGGTCGAGACCGACCTTGCCACCACCGAACATTTCTCCGCCGAGTTTGAGAAGGACTCGATGGAATCCTGTACGTTCGTTGGCTGGTTCGGACATTGCTCTCCTCAGTTCCACAGCACTCGTCGATTTCGACAGCGGCCGAGCGCACCCACGCGCCTACTCGACCCATTCAGACGGCCATCTTCATCCTGCCTCATCAGGACGGTGGCGGTATACGTAGGCCCCGCCGGGCGAGCGCACTCGTCCGACGGGGCCATACGACTCACACGACTAGCTCGAAGCACCGACCTCGAAGCGAACGAAGCGCTTGATGGTGACGCCGGCCTCGTCGAGGATCGCCTTCACGGACTTCTTGGAGTCCTGCACCGAGGACTGCTCGGTCAGCACGACGTCCTTGAAGTAACCGTTGACGCGGCCTTCGATGATCTTCGGCAGAGCCTGCTCCGGCTTGCCCTCGGCGCGAGCGGTTTCCTCGGCGATGTGACGCTCGTTGGCGACGATGTCCTCGGGGACCTCGTCACGCGTGACGTACTTGGCCTTGAGCGCCGCGACCTGCATGGCGGCACCGCGAGCGGCCTCCGCAGCAGCGTCGCCCTCACCGGTGTACTCGACGAGGACGCCGACGGCGGGCGGCAGGTCGGCGCTGCGCTTGTGCAGGTAGACCGCGACCGGTCCGTCGAACGAGGCGATCTTGCTCAGGACGAGCTTCTCGCCGATCTTCGCGGACTGCTCCTGGATGACGGTGTCGACCGTCTTGCCGTCGAGTTCGAGCGCCTTGAGCGCGTCGACGTCGGCGGGCTTCGCTGCCGCGGCGACCGTGACGATCGACTCGGCGAGCTTCAGGAAGTCCTCGTTCTTCGCGACGAAGTCCGTCTCGCAGTCGAGCTCGAGCAGGACGCCGTCCTTGGAAACGACCAGGCCCTCGGCCGTGGTGCGCTCGGCACGCTTGCCCACGTCCTTGGCGCCCTTGATGCGCAGCTGCTCCACAGCCTTGTCGAAGTCACCCTCGGCCTCAGCGAGAGCGTTCTTGCAGGCCATCATTCCGGAGCCGGTGAGCTCGCGGAGCCGCTTGACGTCAGCGGCGGTGTAGTTCGCCATGGTGAGCGAGCCTCCTCATATGTCTGTCGGGACGTAAGTCAGGGTAGTACTCGGACCAGACCGTGAAACGGCCCTGACCAAAAGATCTCTGGTCAGGGCCGTGTGCATCGGATCAGGCCTCGGTGGAGGGTGCCTCTGCTGCGGGGGCCTCGGCAGCCGGAGCCGCCTGTGCCTCAGCTGCGGGAGCGGCCTCTGCGGCGGGCGCAGCCTCAGCGGCGGGCGCTGCCTGCGAGAGCAGTTCCTGCTCCCACTCGGCGAGGGGTTCGCCGGCGCCGGCCTCGGGCTTCGCGTCCTTGTCGGCGCTCAGTCCGGCACGGGCCTGCACGCCCTCGGCCACTGCGGAAGCAACAACCTTGGTCAGCAGGGCGGCGCTGCGGATGGCGTCGTCGTTGCCCGGGATCGGGTAGTCGACGAGGTCGGGGTCGCAGTTGGTGTCCAGGATCGCGATGACCGGGATGTTCAGCTTGCGAGCCTCGGCGACGGCCAGGTGCTCCTTGTTGGTGTCGACGACCCACACCGCGGAGGGGACCTTGGCCATGTCGCGGATACCACCGAGAGTGCGGTCCAGCTTGGTCATCTCACGCGTGAGCATGAGGATTTCCTTCTTGGTGCGACCCTCGAAGCCACCGGTCTGCTCCATGGCCTCGAGCTCCTTGAGGCGGAGAAGACGCTTGTGGACGGTGGTGAAGTTGGTGAGCATGCCGCCGAGCCAACGCTGGTTGACGTAGGGCATCCCGACGCGAGTGGCCTCGGCCGCGATGGACTCCTGGGCCTGCTTCTTGGTGCCGACGAACAGGACGGTGCCGCCGTGGGCAACGGTCTCCTTGACGAATTCGTACGCCTTGTCGATGTACGTCAGCGTCTGCTGCAAGTCGATGATGTAGATGCCGTTGCGGTCGGTGAAGATGAATCGCTTCATCTTCGGGTTCCAACGACGGGTCTGGTGACCGAAGTGCGTGCCGCTGTCGAGCAGCTGCTTCATTGTTACGACAGCCATGGCTGTGTATCTCTCTTTCATTGCCGGTTGATGCAGAGCGTCTCGAGACGCTCCACCCTGGCGCCCGCAGACCATCGGACTCACACCGAGATGCGAGACCAGCCGATGGCCGATAACCTGCGCGGGCGCGCGAAGTCGGACTGTGGGAGCACAGACCGCTCGATCAGTGTACGGCCTCCACGCCGAACGCCCTAACCGCCCCTGCCACACCGCGGCCGCGCGTGCAAGGGTTTTGCGGGATCTGTGGACAAAGCGCATTCGATCCACATTCTCGTCCACTGCCCGTTCATCGACCCGGACGTGCGGGATCGTTCGTCCATGACGAAGTTCGGGGCGATTCTGCGGGCGCTCACGGCGACGGCCACGGCGTCCACACTGCTGACCGCCGCGGCGCTCGTCGCCCCGCCCGCCGATGCCGCGCCGAGCGGCGACTTCGACTGGCCGCTGCACCCACGACCGCGGGTGGTCCGGGCGTTCGACAACCCCGAGCACGACTGGCTTCCCGGCCATCGCGGCGTAGATCTGGGTGGCGTGCCCGACGAGGCCGTCCTGTCCGCAGGTGCGGGTGTGGTGGTATTCGCCGGCACGGTGGCCGGCAAGCCCGTCGTCTCCGTCGACCACCCGGGTGGGCTCCGCACCACGTACGAACCGGTGACCGCCCGGGTCACCCCCGGACAGCGCGTGGGTCGCGGCACCGTCCTCGGCACGCTCGAACCCGGACACCCGGGCTGCATCGCACCCGTCGCCGCGTGCCTGCACTGGGGTCTTCGCCGCGACCGCGAATACCTCGACCCGCTCGGACTCGTCCGAGTGACTCCGGTACGGCTCGAACCCGTCGGCGGCTAGCGCCACTCTGCGACGGCGTGCCTGCCTGCCGACTCCGGGAAGTCGTCCGCGACCATCGCCGCGAGTTCGACGAACGCCTTCCGCGTCGCTGGGCGCAGCAGATCCAGATCCACCACCGAACCCTCGGCGAGGTGCTCGTCGAACGGCACCACCTTCACGGCCCGGCACCGGAGCAGGAAGTGATTGGTCAGTTCCGTCATGTCGATCGTGCTCGAGCCGGGCCGGGCGGCGCTGATCACGACGACCGTCCGCGAGACCAGGTGCCCGTAACCGTGGTGCTGCAACCAGTCCAGTGTGGCGGCGGCACTGCGGGCGCCGTCTATTGCCGGCGAGCTCACCAGCACCAGGGAATTGGCGAGTTGCAGAACACCGTTCATCGCCGAATGCATGATGCCGGTGCCGCAGTCGGTGAGGATGATGTTGTAGTACACCTGCAGGATGTCGATCACCCGCCGGTAGTCGTCCTCGCTGAACGCCTCGGAGATCGCCGGGTCCTGTTCGCTCGCGAGCACCTCGAGACGGCTCGGCGCCTGCGACGTGTGGGCCCGTACATCCGAGTAACGCCGGATGGTCGACTCCGCCGCGATGAGATCGCGGACGGTCGAATGCGTCTGCAGCGGCACGCGTTGCGCGAGTGTCCCGAAATCGGGGTTGGCGTCGACGGCGATCACACAGTCGCCGCGCAGTGACGCGAACGTCGATCCCAGCCCGATCGTGGTCGTCGTCTTGCCGACGCCGCCCTTCAAGGACAGGAATGCAATTCGATAGTCCCCCTGGATCGGCTGCCGGATGCGGTCGAGCAGTGCCGCGTCGCGCGCCTCACCTGCCGACTCTCCCGGATTCACCGATCCCCCGGTGAGCCGGTGCAGTCCGCGCCGCCACCCTCGGCTCGGCGCCCTGCGTGCCCGTTCGAGGAGAGCATCCGCCACCAGATCCTGACTGGTCACCTGATGCCGGCTCGGCTCCGGGGCGGGACCGTCCCAGGATTGCTGCCCCCACGGATCTGCCGCGGTGTCGCCCACCGGGGCGCCGCCACCATCGTTCAGCCAGGACGGCTGCGGTCGAGTCAAGTCTTCGCGGTCCACTACTTCCCCCGGGATAGTGCAGAAACAACTGCAGATTCGTGGCGCGACGCTACCAAACCGGGTCAGGCCCGGGGATGCGCCTGATCGTGCACCGCGCGGAGCCTCGCGACGGACACGTGCGTGTAGAGCTGGGTGGTCGCGAGGCTCGCGTGCCCGAGGAGTTCCTGCACGACGCGCAGGTCCGCTCCGCCTTCGAGGAGGTGTGTCGCGGCCGTGTGGCGCAGGCCGTGCGGGCTCAGGTTCGGTGCGCCGGGGACCGCGGACAGGACCTCGTGGACGACGCTGCGCGCCTGCCGCTGGTCCAGACGCTTACCTCGTTTGCCCAGGAGTAGCGCCTGCCCGGAACTGTCCGTCGCGACAGCGGGCCTGCCGACGTGCAACCAGAGGTCCACGGCGTCCGCGGCCGGTTTCCCATACGGCACGGAGCGCTCCTTGTCTCCCTTGCCGATCACACGCAGCAGCCACCGCTCGCGATCCACCGAACCGAGGTCGAGGCCGCACAGCTCCCCCACCCGTATTCCCGTCGCATAGAGCAGTTCCACGATGAGACGGTCGCGCAAGGCGATCGGATCGTTCTGCTGCGCGCCCGATTCGGCGGCATCCATCACATCGGCCGCCTGCGACTGCCGCAGCACCGGGGGCAGCGTGCGGTGGGCCTTCGCGGCACCCAGCCGGGCGCCTGGATCGGTGGCGATACGCCGGGTCCGCAGCAGCCAGGCTGTGAAGTTGCGCACCGACGACGTCCGCCGGGCGAGGGTCGTCCGGGCGATGCCGGCCGCGGACTGGCCCGCGAGCCACGACCGCAGCACCTGGATGTCGAGCTCGCCGAGGTGTGCCTCCGGTGACGTCGACAACCAGTGCTGCAGCAGCGACTTCGCGTCCGCGACGTACGCCTTCACGGTGTGCTGCGATCGGCCGCGTTCGAGCCCGAGATGCCGCGCGTACTCCTCGAGTACCAGCTCCAACGGTGCCGGCAGGTCGCTGCTCATAAAGGCAACAGTCGACTCGGGCGGGAGATAAATCAAGCAGCCGCGCCGCTAGAGTTCTTTTGTGCCGCGAACGATCTCCATCCCGATGTTGTGTGTCCTGGCGTTACTGTCCGCGATCGCTCCCCTGGCCACCGACATGTATCTCCCCGGTCTCCCCCTGATGACGGAGAGCCTGAACACGTCCGCGCCGAGCGTGCAGCTGACGTTGACCACATTCATGGCCGGGCTCGGCATCGGTCAGCTCGTCGTGGGACCGCTGTCGGACGGCCTCGGGCGCCGGCGCCTGCTGATCGGCGCCACCGTCGTCACGACCCTCGCCGCGATGGCGTGCGCTCTCGCACCGACCGTCGAAACCCTCATCGCTGCACGCCTTTTCCAGGGTCTGAGTGGTGGCGCGGCGATCGTGCTCGCACGCGCCTGCATTGCCGACCGGGCCCGCGGAGACAGCGCTGCCCGGCTCTTCAGCATCATGATGATCATCGGTGGGGTCGCGCCGGTCGTCGCGCCGCTGATGGGCGGCGCCCTGCTCGGGCCGGTCGGCTGGCGAGGGATCTTCTGGGTTCTCACCGCCGCCGGTGTGGTGATGTTCGCGGGGGTGCTGATCCTGGTCCCGGAGACGCTTCCCGTGGAGAACCGGCACGGCGGCGGGCTCACTGCACTGGTCCGGAACCTGCGCTACGTCGTCGGCAACCGTGTCTATCTGGGTTACGCGTTCACGTTCATGTTCGGGTTCGTCGCGCTCTTCTCGTACATCTCCGCGTCCCCGTTCGTCGTGCAGAACGTCCTCGGGCTCAGCCCGGGGCAGTTCTCCGTGGTGTTCGCGGTGAACGCGGCGGGCATGGTGGGCGCCGCGATCGTCAACACGCGGCTCGTGGGCACATTCCATGCGCGGCAGCTGCTGGGTTTCGGGGTCACGCTGCTCCTGGCAGCGGGCCTCGTGCTGCTGCTCGCCGCGACGCTGATCGATTCGCCGCCCTGGTGGGCGATCCTGATTCCGCTGTTCGTCTCGGTGTCGAGCATCGGTTTCGTGATGGGCAACGCGACGGCGCTGGCTCAGGGCGAGGTGACCAGGGCGTCCGGCACCGGGTCTGCGCTCCTCGGTGCCGGCCAGTTCGGCCTCGCCGCGGTGGTCTCGCCGCTCGTCGGCATCGCCGGCCCCGACACCGCGATTCCGATGGCCGTCGCGATCCCGTCGGCGGGCGCCGTGGCGATGCTGTCACTGCTGGTGCTGACGCGGCGGACGCACATCTCGTAGCGCGTCCGCCGCAGTGAGTCAGCGCGAGGCACCTTCGCTCGCGGCGAGCTCGGACTTCCACACCCGGAAGCCCTCCTCGGTGCGACCGCGACGCCAGTAACCGGAGATCGACGCGGCCGACGCGGGAACGCCCCGTTCCTTGCGCACGTAGGAGCGCAGGTTGTGCATCACGGCCTGCGCCTCACCGTGAATGAACACCTGCGCCGTTCCGGGCAGCCATGCGGTGTCGCGCACTGCCGCGACGAGGGGTGCGTTGTCCCCCGACGCCTCTTCCCCGATCCGGTCCGACGTGTCGCCGCGGTGGATCCACGTGACGTCAACGCCCGCGGGCGAGTCGAAGGCGATTTCGTCCTCGGGGCCGGCGACCTCGATGATCACCCGTCCGACCGCCGACGGGTCCAGCTTCTCGACGGACGCCGAGATGGCGGGGATTGCGGTCTCGTCGCCCGCGAGCAGGTACCAGTCGGCTGCCGGGTCCGGCGCGAACGCGCCTCCGGGGCCGCGCAGCCGGAGGACGTCGCCGGCCGTCGCGGACGCCGCCCACGGCCCGGCGACACCGGCGTCGCCGTGCACCACGAAGTCGATGGCGATCTCACGCTTCACCGGATCCACCGACCGGATCGTGTACGTGCGTAGGACGGGCTCTTCGGGACTTCCGAATTCGAGTTTCGCGTACGCATCGGTGAAGGCATTGGGAACGAAGCTGTCGAATCCCGGGTCGCCGAGGAATACCCGCACCATGTGCGGGGTCAGCCATTCGGTCCGGAGCACGGTCAGTGTCGCAGTTGGCTTTGCCACAGGCATCTCTCCAATGAACTCAAGTTGGTTAGTGTTACCTAACTACGGTACAGGAGTGACTGCCGACGGCAGTCAGAGCGGAATCAGGTGGTGCTTCTGCTCGCCGCGGGCGGAGCGCTTGTCGCGGAGCAACGTCAGCGCCCGCCGGATCTCGAGCCGGGTGGCGGACGGTTCGATCACCGCGTCGATGTAGCCGCGCTCGGCGGCCGAATACGGTGTCACGACGTTCTCGTTGTAGGCGTCGACGAGTTGCTGCCGCATCGCGTCCTGTTCCTCGCCGGCGGCTTCGAGCTCGCGGTGGTAGAGGAGACTGATCGCCGCCTCGGCGCCTATGACCGCGATGCGTGCGGTCGGTGTGTCGACGACGAACACGAGGGGAATCTCGTAGGCATCGCAGATCCGCACGAAGCGGGCCGCTTTGTCTGCGCCGACCTGATCCAGTGCCCACTGAGGAATTGCGGCTGGTTGGCGACGACTCCGACGGATCGCCCGTCCACTCGGGAGAATCCGGTGATCACGTTCGGTGCCGTCTGCGCGGCGAGTTCGTGAAAGTCGCCGTCGTCGAAAATGTTCAGCAGCAGGTCGTGCATGTCGTAGGCGGCGTTGTCGGCGTCCGGCATGAACTCGTTCAACGCCAGATCGTTGTCGGTGATCTCGGGTTCGAGGCCCGGGTTCACGATCGGCGCTTCTTCGTGCCTGCTGGCCGGGAGGAAGCCGAGATACCCCGCACCCACGCGAACGCCGCCTCTTCGCTCGGCGCGACGTGGTGGACGTTCCCTCCTCGAGACGCACCCTCGAGCGGACTGCACTCGCGGCGCGCCGGTAGTTGCCTCACCGGAGACCGTACGTGCACCGACCCGGCGCTGCATCGGAGAACCGACTGGAGGCGCTGTGAGGAGGTAGTAGCTCCGCTACGAGCCGGAAGCAATCAACAGGCTCAACACCTGCGCGACGAAGTTCCGCCACAAGTCCTCGGCTGACCCCATATCTCGCTCCTTCGTGTGGTTGTGAGGTGCGTTCTACGAAAGTTTCTACCCCAACCTGTCGTCGATGGGTCGCTTCGACTCGCACTTCGGACTTCCGAGCACGATGAAGTGCGCCGAGCGGACTCTCGACGGGCTCGGCCTCAGGTGTCACCTCTGCCGTGACCATCCGGTGTCGTCTGATCCGACGAAGCCCTCCATCTCCAATAACGGCAGCACGGCCCGAACCTGCTCCACCGCGACGCCGGACAGTTCGGACAACTCCCGGACCCCACGCGGCCCGACCGCAGGCAACGCCTCGTACACCAGCAGGGCAGCACCGGACAGCGCATCGAGATCGCGGACCACGTCGAGGCCTTCCGGCAGCCCGATCGGTCCGGCTTCCTCCACCACGTCACCGGCATTCGCGACCAACCGCGCCTCCCCTTCCCGAATCATCCGATTGCATCCCATCGACGACGCCGACGTCACCGGCCCCGGTACCGCCATCACCGGACGCCCCAGTTTGCGGGCCCAACTCGCCGTGTTCCGCGCGCCACTGCGCCACCCCGCCTCCACCACGACCAGCCCGTCGGACAGGCTCGCAACCAAACGATTCCTCGCCAGAAACCGATGCTTCGCCGGTGTCGTGCCCGGCGCGTACTCACTGATCACCGCACCGTTCTGCGCGATCTGGCGCAGCATGCGCGCATGCCCCGCCGGGTACGCACGATCCACACCACACGCCATCACCGCGACCGTCAGCCCCCCGACACCCAACGCCGCACGATGCGCGGCACCATCGACCCCGAACGCCGCACCCGACACGATCGTCCACCCGTCGACGGCGAGATCACCGGAAATCTCCGCAGTCACGTGCTCGCCGTATCCACTCGCCGCCCGCGTCCCCACGATCGAGATCGCCCGATCGGTCAATTCGGCCACCGGCCGCGAACCGAGCACCCACAACGCCAACGGCGGGCCCTCGTCCCGCGACCGGGACAGATTCCCGAAACCGAGAAACCGCCACTGCGGCCACTCGTCGTCGTCCGGCGTCACGAGCCGGCCACCCATCCCCGCCACCAGTTCGAGATCGTGTGCGGCGGTATCGACATGTGCCCGGGCAATCGTGCGCTCCCCCAGCATCTCCGACAAGTCCCGCTCCCGCACGGCGCGCGCAGCCTCCTCCGGACCAACCTCCTCCACGAGCCGCGACAGCGCCGGGCACGGCCCCTGAACCACCTTCGACAGATACGCCCACGCCAACCGCCGCGGATCCTGAACCCCACTCGGATCGCTTGCACCACTACGACTTTCCACCGTCACTGAAAGCTCCGATCACGAAATCCCAACGCGGTGACCACCTGCTCCGGGCCCGGCATGTCGAGCCCCGCCAGATCGCCCACCGTCCAGGCCACACGCAACGCCCGATCGGCGCCTCGGGCCGTGATCAGTCCCTTCCGCAGCGCTCGCTCCACCGGCGCCAGCGCGGGCCGCGCCAACCGGAACTTCTGCCGCAGGGCCGGTCCGGGCACCTCCGCGTTGGTGCGCCACCCGTAGTCGCTCCACCGCTCGCAGGCGGCGGCCCGCGCCTCGGCCACCCGCTGCCGGACGTCCTCGGTGCTCTCACCGACCTCGTCGATGAACGCCCCGGTCGCGACGGCCTGCATCCGCACCCGCAGATCCACCCGATCCATCAACGGTCCCGACAGCTTCCCGAGGTAGCGTCGCCGGGCGGTCGGCGCGCACACGCAGTCGGCCTCCCGCGCGGGCGCGCACGGGCAGGGATTGGCCGCGAGGATCAGCTGGAAGCGCGCCGGATAGCGGGCGACCCCGTCCCGGCGCGCGATACGCACCTCCCCGTCCTCGAGCGGGGTCCGCAGTGCTTCGAGGACCTTGGTTCCGATCTCGGCGCACTCGTCGAGAAACAGCACCCCACGGTGGGCGCGACTGACGGCGCCGGGCTTCGCGACACCGCTTCCGCCGCCGACGAGCGCGCTCACGGACGCGGTGTGGTGCGGTGCGATGAACGGCGGCACGTCGATGAGGGGACGCTCGGGCGGCAGGAGCCCGGCCACGGAGTGGATGGCAGTCACCTCGAGCGATTCACTCTCGGTCAGCGGGGGCAGAACCCCGGGAAGTCGTTGCGCCAGCATCGTCTTCCCCACGCCGGGTGGGCCGGTGAGCATCAGGTGGTGCGCTCCCGCCGCCGCCACCTCGATGGCCCAGCGCGCCTCGGCCTGACCCACCACCTCACTCAGATCGGCGCGCACCGGTTGCGCGACCCACTGGGCCGGCTCCGGGTACTCGAGATCGCGCTCCTCCCGCAGCCACGCGATCGCCGCCCTCAGATCGTGCGCGCCGAGCACCTCGACACCACCGACCAGTCCCGCCTCGGGCAGCGACTGCACCGGGACCACCACCGTCGCCCACCCCGCATTCTTCGCCGCGAGCACCGCGGGCAGGATCCCGCGCACCGACCGGAGCCGCCCGTCCAGCGCCAGTTCTCCGAGCAGAACGGTCTCGCGCAGCCGCTGCCGCTTCACCTGCTTGGCCGCGTCCAGCACGGCAGCGACGAGCGCGAGATCGTAGACCGACCCGACCTTCGGCAGCGTCGCCGGCGACAACGCGAGGATCACCTTCGAATCCGGCCACTCCTCGCCCGAATTCGCCACGGCAGCCCTGATCCGGTCCCGAGCCTCCTGCAGCGCAGCGTCCGGCAGCCCGACCAGATGCACCGCGGGGAGCCCGCGGCCGATATCGGCCTCGATCTCGACCAGTTGACCGTCGACCCCGGTCACCGCCACCGAATGTGCTCGCCCCAGTGCCATCAGAACGCATCCCGGACGTGTTCGATCTGGGGCTGCGGACCGTGCCCGATCATGATCGCGACCACGTCGAACCGCACCCGCGACCAGTGCCGGCCCGAGTCCCGCAGCCACTCCACGGCCAACAGGCGGATCCTGCGCTGTTTCGAGAACGTCACCGCTTCGGCCGGGCTGCCGTATCCCAGGCCGCGCCGTGTCTTCACCTCCACGAACACGAGCCAGTCTCCCTCTGCTGCAATGAGATCGACTTCTCCGTATCGGGACCGCCAGTTTCGGTCGACGATCTCCATGCCCGCCTCGGTGAGATACCGGGCGGCCAGATCCTCCCCATGTGCTCCAAGCGCGAGATTGTGCGCCACAGCAGCCTCCACCCCGTCCCCCGGCGGCCCACCGATGCGAACCGCGCCTCTCGCACCACCGTGCCCGACCTGATTCCGGGAAGAGGCACTCAAACTGGGCGAACGAACTGGGCTGTGGATGAAGTGCACGTTGTGGACAACTCGGCACTCCGCGGCCCGGGATCACTCCATAGGCGCAGGCCAGGGCTGTCAAGCCTGCAATCGGACGGTCAGCCGAGCGCAGGCATCCATCGGCGCGCGAGAGCCGCCACCCAGTCGGCGGCCTCACCGGGATCCCCGGGTGGCGACTCGACGAGGACGAGTTCGTCGACTCCCGCATCGACCAGCGACTCGACCTCGGAGGGGTCCACCTCCCGCAGGGCGACGGCGAGGCGCAACTCCTCGCCGTCGCGCCCCGCGTCCCGGCACAGTGCGTGGATCGTCCGGATCCGTTCGGTGACGGCGTCGACGCCGTCCAGGTTGAACCCGTACCAGCCGTCGCCCCACGCCGCGACCCGGCGGAGCGCGGCGTCGCTGTTGCCCCCGAGCACGACCGGAATCCGGCGATCGCGCACGGGTTTCGGATTGACCCGCACCGAGTCGACACGGACGAACTCACCCTCGAACGTCGCGACGTCGTCACGCCACAGCGTGCGCATCGCCGCGACGTACTCGGCCGCCCGCGCGCCACGGCCCTCGAACGGAATGCCGAGCGCAGCGAATTCTTCCCTGGACCAGCCGATCCCCACGCCGAGCGTCAGCCGGCCACCACTCATCAGATCCAACGTGGCCGCCTGCTTGGCCATGAGGACGGGATTGTGTTCGGGCAGCAGCAGCACACCGGTGGCGACGCCGATCGTGTGGGTGGCAGCGGCGGCGAAGCTCAGCCCGATCATCGGGTCGAGCCAATCCGCGACGGCGGGGACCGCGATCCGGCCGTCGTCCGCGTACGGATACCGCGACTCCGACCGGTCCACCATCACGACGTGCTCGCCGGCCCACAGCGTGGCGAATCCGTTGTTCTCGGCGCCAACCGCGACCGAGTCGATCACCGCGCGACGAGCGCCGGTGCCGATCCCGAGTGCGTGCAACCCGAGGCGCATCGGCTGATCGTCTCACAGTTGCCCGGCCCAAGTGACTCGCTTCCGGCACGCTCCTATCCGCGGACGTCGAGGCTGCGGGCGTAGTGCTCCTTGAACACCTCGAGATGCGTCCAGACCTCCAGGGCCCTCACTCCGTCGATCGTCCGGATGTGCTCGGCGAGAGAGTAGAGGTCACCCGATGAATCGGCGGCGACCGTTCCGATCAGGTCGAATCGGCCGAGTGTGCGCGCCAGGAACTCGATACCCGGCAGAGCCTCGATCTGCGCGCACGCCTCCCGGTCCCGCGATCCGAGGCCGACGCCGATGCCCATGGCGAGTGTTCTGCCGCCGCCGCGGCGCTTCACGACGGCTCCGACGCGCAACGCGGTGCTGTCGATCAGATGGTTCACTCGATTCCGCGCCGCACTGGGCGAGAGCCCGGTGCGTTCGGCCAGTTCCAGAAACGGCATCCGCCCGTTCCTTTCCAGCAACTCGATGAGCGCGACGTCTTTCGCGTCCAGTCGAACATCGGCGCGCAATGCGCTCTTGGGCATGAAGATTCCCTTGATGACATCGGCGTAGAACAGCGTGTTGACGGTGCGGACACCGGGTTCCGCACGGATCGCGGCGATGGCGTCGTAGAGGTCCTGCTGGCTGGGGACGCGCAGCTCGGCAATGATGTTGTACTGCCCGCTCACCGCGGAAATGTAGACGGCCGCCTCCGACGCGCAGAGCGCCTCGGCCACGGGACCCACCGGACCCGACACGGCGACGGACACGTGAGCCATCGCCTTGAGGCCCAGCAACTCGGGATGGGCGACGGCAACGACGCTCACCGTGCCGGTGTCGAGCAGCGTCTGCACGCGCGTGGACACCGCGGCACGGGGTGCGCCCACGGTCGCGGCGAGCTCCCGATAAGTCGCGCGACCATTCGACTGCAACGCCGCGATGAGCTTGGAATCCAGTTCGACACTCATGATGCCCCGAGATTTCTCGATTTCTTTCTGCACTCCCGACAGAGAAGAAGAATCGCACACATCGCCAGATTCTGCGAATCAGTGCAAATCTGCTCGGAAAGCTGAACACATTTGTCGTGTACCGCTTGGTCCGGAACTTTGATGTATTGCGCAGCCGCTGGTCAGGGCGTAATTTTGCCTCCCAGCCGAACGTGACCCACACCACCATCGTGAAGGATCCCCATGCGCACGCTGTTTCACCACGAGGCGTCCCCCCTCGACGCCACCGCCACCGTCTTCACCGGTGGCACGCTCCGCACCGTGGACGCAGACACCGAGGGCGCCGAGGCCTTCCTCGTCTTCGGTAACCGGTTCGCCGCCGTCGGCACCGTTGCGGAATGCCGTGAGGAAGCGCGGAAGATCGGCAACCGGACCACGGACGTCATCGATCTCGCCGGGGCGACCGTCGTGCCCGGGTTCGTCGATCCGCACGCTCACCCCCTGATGTACGGCCAGATGCTCAGCTGGGTGGACTGCGGCCCCGGGAAGGCGCGCACCATCCCCGAGATCGTCGCTCTGCTGCAGGAAGCGGCCCGGAACCAGCCTTCCGGGATCCCGGTGCGCGGGTACGGCTACGAGCACCGCAACCTCGTCGAGGGCCGTCATCCCACGAAGGAAGAACTCGATCAGGTCGGTACCGACCGCGAGGTGTACCTGATGAACGCGAGCGGCCACGGCGGCGTCGTCAACACATTCACCCTCGAATTCCACGGCGTCACCCGCGACACCCCGAATCCGCCCGGCGGCGAGTTCTTCCGCGACGCGGACGGTGAACTGACCGGCGAACTGTCCGACGCCGCCTGCAACATCCTCACCGGTGTGAACGGCGTCAAGGTCGGTCACCACGGCCCGAACTTCCACCTCGAGGACGAACCGGAGGAACATCTGCGGCAGCTCTCCGTGGCGCAGGAGAAGTTCCTCGAGGGCGGCGTCACCACGATCGGCGACTGCCAGGTGACGCGGCGCGAGTTCGACATGTACCTGCGCCTGGCGGAGCAGGGCCGGCTCGAGACCCGGGTAAGCATGTACCTGCTCAGCCACTTGCTCGATCACGCGCTCGACACTGGATTGCACGGTGCGTTCGGCAACTCACGTCTCGCGTTCGGCGGGATCAAGTTCTACGCCGACGGCACTCTCGGCGGCTGGACCGCGTATTTCCCGGACGGGTACGTGGGCGACCCGTGCCGGACCGGACAGCTCTATCACGAGCCCGCCGACTATGCGGCGCTGATCGCGAAGGCGCACGCCGTCGGACTGCAGACTGCGACACACGCGCAGTCGCCGACCGCGATCGACATGGTCCTCGACGCGATCGACGCCGCGCAGAAGGCGCATCCCGACGCCGACGCCCGTCACCGCATCGAGCACTGCGGGTTGCCGACCCCCGAGCAGATCAGTCGGATGCACTCACTCGGGGTGTACCCCGTCAACCAGCCGCAGCACTACTACAACTGGGGCGAGGGCGTCACCGCGGCCATCGGCACCCCGGGTGAGCGGTTCAATCCCCTGGGCGAATTCGTCGAAGCCGACGTGCCGGTCACGATCAGTTCCGACGCGCCGGTCGCCGAGCCGAAGCCTCTCGAGGCCATTCAGGCCGCGGTCACCCGCATCACCCGGCAGGGACATCAACTCGGCTCGAACGCGTTGCGACTGACAGCAGCCCAGGCCCTCACCGCGCACACGCTGAACGGGGCCCGCGCGCTCGGGCGCGAATCCGAACTCGGCAGCATCTCCCCCGGCAAGCGCGCCGATTTCGTGGTCCTCGGCGCCGACCCTCTCACCGTCGACCCGCACACCATCGCCGAAATCGAGGTCCGTGAAACCTGGATCGACGGCGAATTGGCGCATTCCACTCGCAGCGACCTATTCTCGACCACCGCAACCACCGAGGATCAGTCATGAGTCACGACACTCAGATCGCGAAGGCCCGCAAGGCGGGTTTCGCGGCCTTCGTCGGCACCACCATCGAGTGGTACGACTTCTACGTGTACGCCACGGCGGCGGCCCTGGTGTTCGGGGAGATCTTCTTCCCGTCCGACACCGACCGCCTGACGGGCATCGCCGCTGCGTTCGCCACCTACGCGGTGGGCTTCTTCGCCCGCCCACTCGGTGGCATCGTCTTCGGACACGTCGGCGACCGGATCGGCAGGCGGACGGCACTCGTCGTGACGCTCACCCTGATGGGCGCGGGCACGTTCCTGATCGGTGCGCTGCCGACGTACGCGCAGATCGGATTCTGGGCGCCGCTGCTGCTGGTCATTCTGCGGTTCGTGCAGGGCTTCGCGGTGGGCGGCGAGTGGGGCGGGGCCGTGCTGATGGCCGTCGAACACGCGCCCGAGGACAAGAAGACCTTCTACGGCGGATTCGCACAGTTGGGTAACCCCGCGGGCGCGCTGCTCGCCACCGGGTTCTTCAGCGTCCTCTCGACCTTCGGCGACGACGCCCTGCGGGACTGGGCGTGGCGCCTGCCGTTCCTGTGCTCGGCGCTGCTGATCGGCGTGGGGCTGCTGGTGCGTCTGAAGGTGGAGGAATCCCCCGTCTTCGAATCCGAGGTACAGACGGCAACCGTCCCCGAAGCGCTGCCACTGAAGTACGCCATAGTCACGAACTGGCGCCTGATTCTGCTCGGCATGGGCATCCTGCCCGTCGCGGTGGGTGGCTACTACCTGGTGACGACGTTCATCACGGCCTACGCCACCGACCCGGACGTCGGACTGTCCGAGACCCTCGTCCTCAACGCGCTCAGCGTCGCCGCCGTGGTGGAGTTGATCGCCACCCTCGCAGTCGCGTGGCTCGGTGACAGGATCGGCCGGATCCGCGTGGTGATCTACGGGCTGCTGGCCGTCGCGGTGCTCGCGGCACCACAGTTCCTGGTCCTGACATCCGGCTCGGTGGTCCTGATCTTCCTGACCTTCGCCGTCATGCGACTCGTCCTGGCCGCGACATACGGTCCGATCGCCGCAGTGTTGTCGCAGATGTTCCGGCCGCAGGCCCGGTACACCAGCATCTCCCTCGCCTACCAGGGGGCGGGTGCACTCTTCGGTGGGCTGTCGCCGTTGGTCTCGACCCTCATGTACCAGGCCACCGGCAGCGTGTGGCCGGTGATCGGGCTCCTGATCGGAATGTGCGCGGTCAGCATCCTCTGCCTGCTCGCGGCACCACAGCACGTCGATCACGTGGACGGCGAGTCCGTGAGCGACCTCGGCGCCGCCCGGACACCGGCCTCGAACTGAACACCCCATGACTCGGAGGGGCCGGTGCAGCATGGGCAGCACCGGCCCCTTCTCCTGTCAGGTGGGTTCGCCGTCCGAATCTGCCGGAGAGACGGCGACGGTCGTCGAGGTGAGTCCGGCGTCGTCGAGGGCGCGCTCGGTGAGCGCACGACCCAGTTCGATCATCTCGGCGGCGCGATGGAAATCGAGACTGCGGCAGGCGTTCCGAGGCACGCGAACCTGCACGTCCGGCGGGTACGCGGCGAGCTGGTATCGAGCCAACGTCGCCTGCATCACGTCGAGCGAGCGGTTCATCACCGCGAACCGGCTGAACTTCGGGACAGCCACCGCATCGTCCTCGACCACCGTCTGACCGTCGATCGCCTGGCCGTCCGGCTCGTCCGACGGATCCGGATCGGTCTGCGCGGCGCCGAACCGTCCGACGACCGACCGCACGATGTCCAGGTCGCGCAGCTGCGCAGCGCTCCGGCGGAAACGTGTCATCCACTCGTCCACGGGCCGCGAGTCCGCGCTGACGTTCTCCGGTGCCAGAGAGCGACCGTCCCGATCCTCGGCGCCCAGGCTGATCCCGACGGTCAGGTCGGCGCTCACCGAGACGAGCGGGGCCATCGGCAGCGGGTCGAGCACCCCGCCGTCGGCGAGGACGCGGCCGTTGAGTACATACGGCGTGATGACGCCGGGAATCGCGATCGACGCACGGATGGCCGCGTCGACGGGTCCTCGCTGGAACCACACCGACCGGCCTGCAGCGAGATCCGTGGCCACCGCCGTATACGGAATGGGAAGGTCTTCGATGCGGATCTCGCCGAGAATCTCCCTGACCCGTTGCAGGATCTTCTCGGCATGGATGGCACCGGGCGCGGACACGGACAGATCGAGAAGCCGCACGACGTCGAGCTGGGTCAGGCTGATCGCCCACCGGGTGAAATCGTCGAGCTTTCCCGCGGCGTGGAGGCCACCCACGAGGGCGCCCATCGACGAGCCCGCGACACCGACGATCTCGAATCCGCGCTCCTCGAGTACCTGGATCGCCCCGATGTGGGCGTACCCTCGTGCGCCGCCGCTACCCAGAGCCAGCGCGACGCGCCTCCGTCCGGTCATCGAACGATCCTACGCGGACGAGGACTTCGCCCGTCAGGACAGACCGTTGTCCGGGAGCCGCAGGTCCGGCTTGTCGAGCTCCTCGATGTTCACGTCCTTGAACGTGATGACGCGGACATACTTCACGAAGCGCGCGGGACGGTACATGTCCCACACCCATGCATCGGACATGCGCAGTTCGAAATAGATCTCCCCGTCCGCGTTGTGGGGCAGCAACTCCACCGAGTTGGCCAGATAGAACCGGCGCTCGGTCTCCACGACATAGGAGAACTGACCGACGATGTCCCGATACTCGCGGTAGAGCGACAGCTCCATCTCGGTTTCGTACTTCTCGAGATCCTCGGCACTCATCGGTCTCGGAGTCCTCCTGCTCTGGTGTGAATTGTCATCATCTCGCACTTCCGGAACTGTTATCCACCCGGTGTATCAACGCCGCGACGTTCGACCACGAGCGGCGGTGCTCCGGGCACGGGCCCAGCTCCTCGAGTGCCGCAAGGTGCGCGGGCGTGTTGTAGCCCTTGTGGATCGCGAAACCGTAACCGGGATGTGTCTCGTCCATCGCGACCATCACCCGGTCACGAGACACCTTGGCCAGCACACTCGCCGCCGCGATGCATGCCGCCGCGGCGTCGCCGCCGATCACCGGCAGCGACGGGGCCGGGAGCCCCGGGACGCGGAAGCCGTCGGTGAGAACGTAACCCGGGGTGGTCGAGAGGCCGGCGACGGCACGTCGCATGCCCTCGATGTTGGCCACGTGGACACCCATGCGGTCGACTTCCTCGGCCGGGAAAGACACGACGCTCCACGCCACTGCCAGCCGGGTGATGGCCGGGAACAGCTCTTCACGCGTGCGTTCGGTGAGTTTCTTCGAATCGTCGAGGCGCGCCAGTGCCGGATACGGCTTCGGTGCGAGCACGCAGGCCGCCACGACGAGCGGGCCTGCACACGCACCCCGGCCCGCCTCGTCGACACCGGCCACCGGCCCGAGGCCGCTCCGGACCAGGGCCGACTCCATCGTCCGCAGACCGGACGACCTGCGAATGACGATGCGTGGAGGCCAGGAAGTCACTTGCCCTGGATATCGGGTGAGCTGATCGTGCCCATCCGCGCCGGCGGCAACGCGATGAAGACCGCCTTACCGATCACGTTGTCGAGCGGGATGGTGCCTTGCATGTCGTCGCCCACGTGGTACCGCGAGTCCGCGGAGTTGCTGCGGTTGTCGCCCATCACCCACAGGTGGCCCTCGGGGACGGTGACCGGACCGAAGCAGCGTGCCGACTTCAACGCGGTGTCGCAGGCCTGCGAGCCGGGGACGAACGGGAAGTCCATGACGACGTAGGGCTCGGCGAGCGGTGTGCCGTCGACCAGGATGCGGCCCTGGTCGTCGCAGCATTCGACGGTCTGACCGCCGGTGGCGATCACCCGCTTGACGAGGTCGTTCTCGTCCGGGGGGACGAGTCCGACGAGGGAACCGAGTTCCTGCGCACCGCGGATCACCACGTTGGAGGACCGGGTGGAGACGAAATCCTGCGACCACGAATCGGGGCCTCGGAACACGATGACGTCACCCGGTTGCGGTTCACCGAAGCGGTAACCGATCTTCTCGACCACGATGCGGTCGCCGGTGCAGCCCGCGCACCCGTGCAGCGTCGGTTCCATCGATTCGGACGGAATGAGATACACCCGGGCGACGAACGTCTGCAACAGGAAACTCAGAACGAGCGCGACCAGAATCAGGATCGGCAACTCGCGGAAGAAGGAGCGGGGCTTCTTCTCGGGCTCCGCCGTACCGCCGTTCACGGCGGAGGTGGCGGCCGAATCGCCGGTGGTCTCGGATTCCGACGACAATGCCCGCTCCTTCGAAGAATCTGTCACGAAGTCAGATTAGCCCGGCACTGCGAGTACGCAGTGCCGGGCTCATCGGAAAGGTCAGCGCTTTTCCTTGATCTTGGCGGCCTTGCCACGCAGATCGCGGAGGTAGTACAGCTTGGCGCGCCGGACGTCACCGCGGGTGACGACCTCGATCTGCGCCAGGTTCGGGCTGTGGACCGGGAAGGTGCGCTCGACGCCGACACCGAAGGAGACCTTGCGGACGGTGAAGGTCTCGCGGACGCCGCCGCCCTGACGGCGGATCACGACGCCCTTGAAGACCTGCACGCGCTCCTTCGAGCCTTCGATGACCTTGACGTGCACGTTGAGGGTGTCGCCGGGACGGAACTCGGGAATGTCGTCGCGGAGGGACTTCTTGTCCAGGAAATCGAGAGTGTTCATCGGTGTTCCATCCTTGCGTTTTCGCAGGAGCAGAGGAACCGAGCGGCACCCGGACGTTCGGAGAACACCGGTGCTCGTCTGGTTCGTGCCCAGATCAAGTATTGCTGCCTGGTCCAGGCAACCCGTCCATTGTGCCAGACGCCACCGGGTGAAGAGAAATCGGCGGTGGCGCCGCATGCACCACATGGTCGAGTTCCACCTCCGCCGCCACCCTGGCATGCTCCGCGGCTTCCTTCACGTGCTCCGCGCTAGGCGTCCCCGCGATGAAGTCCTGCACGAAGATCTTGGCCCGGATGACCGGCCGACGCCATTTTCGCTCCCGTTCGAGTGCGCGGAGCATCCGCTTCGGCTTGGAGGTGTACCGCCACCGCGCCCACGGCGCGCTCGGCCGGCTCAATCGGAGCGCCCCGATCAGCAGGATCGGGAAGATGAACAGGCCGAGCAGCCCGGTCCAGATCTTCCCCTTCAGCAGCACCACCGCCGCGATGAGCAGGTTGATGACGGACGACACCCCGATCGCGACCCGCACCCACGGATCGGGCGAATCCCGGAAGTCGGTGACGTTGATCAGTTCGAGCGGCCGGAGTCCGAGGAGCAGCAGACCCGTCACCGCGATCGCCACGAACACGGCATCGACCGAAGTCCGGCCCTCATCCGCCCAGTACACGTCCTGCAGGTAGAAGATCAGCGCGAATTCGTCCAGCACCAGCGCGGCGCCGATCCCGAAGAACGTGGCGAGGACGGCGCCGGTGGTCTGGGTGCCGTCCTCGTACACGGCGATGAGGGAAACGCCCGACACGAGCATCGTGACGACGCCGAACACCACGTGGTGGACGTGGTGCCCGCCGGGTTTCACGTTGCCCGGCCACCACGACACCTCGGCGCGGATCATCCGCACGCTCAACCGGATGAACAGGAAAGCCGCGAGAAACCCGAGCAGGAAAAAGAGCAGAGGCAGCCGCCCGTGCCCGACGATTTCCCGATCCAGCCATTCGTACATCGGCATCCACTATCCCAGTAAAGAACTGGTCACTCCATCGAAAAGTGGTGGCTCGTGTCGGGATGGTGACATGTTTACTTTCCGAATCCCGCCTTCCGCAGCGCGTCGGCCATCGAACCGCCGGGCGCCGTGCGGGAGTCACGCCCGCGATCGCGTCCACCCTGCTGCTGCGGCTTGCCGCCGCGCCGATCCTGCTGCTGCGGCTTGCCGCCGCGCCGATCCTGCGGCTGCCCGCCACCGCGTCGGTCCGGCCGCTGCCCGCCGCCGCGGGGACCGTCGTTCTTGCGGCCGGCCCCGACCTCGTCGTCGAGCCGCAGCGTCAGCCCGATGCGCTGACGGGCCTCGTCCACCTCGAGGACCTTCACCTTCACGACGTCGCCCGACTTCACCACGTCCCGCGGGTCCTTGACGAAGTTGTGGGACATCGCGGACACGTGAACGAGGCCGTCCTGGTGGACGCCGACGTCGACGAACGCGCCGAACGCCGCCACGTTGGTGACGACACCCTCCAGCGTCATCCCCGGCTTCAGGTGTGACACCTTCTCGATGCCGGCCGCGAACGTGGCCGTCTTGAACTCCGGGCGGGGGTCGCGGCCGGGCTTCTCGAGCTCACCGATGATGTCGGTGACCGTGGGCAGGCCGAACCGGTCGTCGACGAAGTCTGCCGGGTTCAGGCTGCGGAGCGCGGACGTGTTGCCGATGATCTCGCGCACGTCGGTGCCGCTGGCGCCGACGATCTTGCGCACCACCGGGTAGGCCTCGGGGTGAACGCTGGACGCGTCGAGCGGGTCGTCCCCGTTCGGGATGCGCAGGAAGCCGGCGCACTGCTCGAACGCCTTCGGACCGAGTCTCGCGACATCCTTGAGCCCCTTGCGGCTGCGGAACGGGCCGTTCTGGTCCCGGTGCGCGACGATGCTCTCGGCCAGCGAACCTGCGATACCGGACACGCGGGACAGCAGCGGCACCGACGCGGTGTTCACGTCGACGCCGACCGCGTTCACCGCGTCCTCGACGACCGCGCCGAGCGACCGTGCGAGCAGCGTCTCCGATACGTCGTGCTGGTACTGCCCGACGCCGATCGACTTCGGGTCGATCTTCACCAGTTCGGCGAGAGGATCCTGCAGTCGGCGCGCGATGGAGACCGCTCCACGGATCGACACGTCGAGGTCGGGCAACTCCGCCGAGGCGTACGCGGACGCCGAGTACACGGACGCGCCGGCCTCGGACACCACGATCTTCGTCAGGTTGGTGGTGCCCGACTTGGCGATCAGCTCGGTCGCGAGTGCATCCGTCTCGCGGGAGGCGGTGCCGTTCCCGATGGCGATGAGCTCCACGCCGTGCTTGGCGACGAGACCGGCGAGGGTGGCCAGGGAGGCGTCCCACTTGTTCTGCGGCTGATGCGGGTAGATCGTGTCGTGGGCAACCACCTTGCCGGTGGCGTCCACGACCGCGACCTTCGTACCGGTCCGGAAACCGGGGTCGAGGCCCATCGTGGCGCGGGTACCGGCAGGCGCTGCCAGCAACAGGTCGCGCAGGTTGTTGGCGAACACGTCGACGGCGTCCTTCTCCGCCGACTGCCTCAGGCGCATCCGGGTGTCGATGCCCAGCGTGACGATCATCTTGGTGCGCCACGCCCACCGCACGGTGTCGAGCAGCCACCGGTCGGCCGGCCTGCCGCGGTCGGCGATGCCGAACCGGCCGGCGATCCGGCCCTCGTAGACGGTGGGCTCGCCGGGGACGGGCTCCTCCGTGTCGGGTGCCAGGGTGAGCGTGAGCACCTCTTCCTTCTCGCCGCGCAGCACCGCCAGGATGCGGTGGGACGGGAGCTTGCCGAACGGCTCGGAGAACTCGAAGTAGTCGGCGAACTTCGCGCCCTCGGTCTCCTTGCCCTTGCGGACCGCGGACACCAGCTGCCCACGGGTCCACATCAGCTCGCGGAGCTCACCCACCAGGTCTGCGTCTTCGGCGAAACGCTCGACGAGGATCGCGCGCGCACCCTCGAGCTGTTCGGCCGTGTAGGACGCCGGATCGGTGGAGGGATCGGTGATCAGCGCGTCGGCGACGGGCTCGTGCCCGGCTTCGCGGGCGATCTGCGCCTTCGTGCGGCGCTTCGGCTTGAACGGCAGGTAGATGTCCTCGAGGCGCGCCTTCGTGTCGGCGGTCATGATCTGCCCACGCAACTGGTCGTCGAGCTTGCCCTGCGAGTCGATCGACTCGAGCACGGCAACCCGGCGCTCGTCCAGTTCCCGCAGGTAACGCAGGCGTTCCTCGAGCTGGCGGAGCTGAGCGTCGTCGAGCGTTCCGGTGACTTCCTTGCGGTACCGGGCGATGAAGGGCACGGTGGCTCCACCGTCGAGGAGGTCCACGGCGGCCGCGACCTGTCCCTCCCGGACGTCGAGCTCCTCGGCAATGCGCTGGTTCACGGTCTTGAGAGTCACGGAAATGGACCCTACCGCTACCCTGAGACAATATCGTCGGCGGTGAGGCCGTCACGGAAATCTCGGGAGAATTTCATGTCCAGGCTGATCCGTTGCCTGACGGTCCTGGTCTTCCTGCTGGCTGCGCCGCCGGCCTGCACCATCCCGACCGAGACGAACTCCGTGGTCGACATCCCGGCGACGTCACCCGCCGTCGCGACCCCCGACCTCCTCCCGGCCGACGAACCGCCGGCGGGTGACGGCGTGACCGTGAGCCCCGAGCCGTTCCCGTCCGCGCGAGTCCCCGTCACCGCACCCCTCGCCGAACGCATCTCGGCGGCGGTCGCGACGGCGGCCACCGAGCGCGGCGCCGACGTGTCTATCGCCGTTCTGGACCGCGCCGCCGGCAGCTATCTGGAGGGCGCCGCCGCCGAACCGGTCGAAACGGCGTCGTTGGCCAAGCTGTTCATCGCCGCCCAGATGTACCACCTCGACGCGGTCGGTGAGCGGACACTGTCCGACTGCGACCGCCTCCTCCTGAAGCGGATGCTCGAGGCGTCCGACGACGACGCGGCCAACACTCTCTGGGACGATCTGGGCGGCTCGGACGTCGTCGTCGACGTCGCCGGGCGATACGGACTCGCCGCCACCACACCGCCCTGGGACGGGTTGTGGTGGAACACCGAGACGACCGCCGCCGACCTCGTGACGTTCTATGCCGGGCTTCTCGACGACCGCGACGGCCTGGGCCCGGGTCGCATCGCCGAGTTCGTCGACTACCTGCGCTCGTCGACACCCGAGGGCATCGACGGTTACGACCAGCGGTTCGGCATACCCGACGGGTTGCCCGGCGAGAACACCGTCGGGGTGAAGCAGGGTTGGATGTGCTGTGTGGGCGATCGGTGGATCCACGTGTCGACGGGCCTGATCGGTGACGACAACCGCTACATCGTGGCCGTCGCGTCCCGCGAGGACATCCGGTACGAGGACGACGAGGAGTCGTACCCGGACACCGCGACCACGGATGTCACCGAGGATTCCAGCGCCCGGCATGCACGGGACACGATGACCGGATTCGTGAAGTCCCTGTTCCCCACCGGTGTCGTCGACGACTGGGCACATCCCCAGGGCTAGCGCCCGGGCAGGACCGGAAATCGGTTCAGGGCAACAGGTCCGGACGGCGTTCGGCGGTGCGTTGCAGCGACTGCTCGTGTCGCCACGCAGCCACCTTCGCGTGATCGCCCGACAGCAGGACGGGCGGGACGTCGAGTCCGCGCCACGTCGCCGGCCGCGTGTAGCTGGGTCCTTCGAGGAGGCCGTCGGAAAACGAATCCTCTTGGTGCGACTGCTGATTGCCGAGCACTCCGGGGATCAGCCGAACGAACGCCTCGGTCATCACCAGCACGGCCGCCTCGCCCCCGATGAGGACGTAGTCGCCGATGCTCACCTCTTCGACGCGCACCCGGCGGGCGGCGTCGTCGAACACGCGCTGATCGATGCCTTCGTAACGTCCGCAGGCGAAGACGATGTGCTTCTCCCCTGCCCAGCGCTCGGCGGTGGCCTGCGTGAAAGGAACACCGGCCGGTGTGGGGACGACCAGCAGCGTGTCCGAGTCGCCGTCGCCCGCGGCGAGGACATCGTCCAGCGCGGGCCCCCACACGGTGGGTTTCATGACCATCCCCGGCCCGCCGCCGTACGGAGAATCGTCGACGGCCTTGTGGACGTCGTGCGTCCAGTCCCGCAGATCGTGCACGTCGACGGAGATGAGGCCCTTGTCGATGGCCTTGCCGAGCAACGCCGCTCGAAGCGGTTCGAGGTACTCGGGAAAGATGGTGACCACGTCGAGACGCATGGCTACCGACTCACTTCCCGTCGGCGGATTCACCGAAGTCGGGATCGAGCAACCCTTCCGGCGGATCGATCTCGACGACGCCGTCGGCGACGGACACCGACGTGACGATCGCGGCCACGAACGGGACGAGAAGTTCGCCGGACTGTTCGCCGGCCCGGCGGATCGAGAGCAATTCGCCTGCCGCGGAATGCAATACCTCGATGACGGTTCCCACCTCGGTGCCGTCCGCGAGGCGCACCGACAGTCCCTCGAGTTCGTGATCGTAGAATTCGTCAGGGTCGTCGGACGGCTCGAGTTCGGCGCTGTCGATGACGAACAGCGTGCCCCGCAGGGCATCCGCCGCGGTGCGGTCCGACACCCCTTCGAGGCGCAGCAGAAGCCGCCCGGAATGGTCCCGGGCGGCTTCCACCGTGTATGTGCTCACAGTCTGCTCGCGCGGCTTGTGCCCCCGCAGCACGGCACCGACGGCGAATCGATCCTCGGGTTCGTCGGTGCGAACCTCGACCACGACCTCACCCTTGATGCCGTGCGACTTGGCGACACGGCCGACGACGAGCTCCACTGCTGTAAGGCCTCTACTGATCGGTGTCGACGACGTCGACACGGATCCCGCGGCCACCGATACCGGAGACCAGCGTCCGCAGAGCGGTCGCGGTGCGGCCACCGCGACCGATGACCTTGCCGAGATCGTCAGGGTTGACGTGCACCTCGACAGTGCGCCCCCGACGCCCGGTGATCAGCTCGACACGAACGTCGTCGGGGTTGGCGACGATGCCACGAACGAGGTGCTCCACGGCATCGGCGACGACGGCACTCACTTGTCAGCAGCCTCGGACTCTGCAGCAGCCTCGGCGGGAGCGTCGGCAGCAGCCTCGGCGTCCTCGGCCTTCGCCTTCTTCTTCTTGGGCGTGATGGCCTCGCCGACAGGCTCGTTCTCGGCCTGCGCGAGCGCAGCCTGGAACAGCTCCAGCTTGGAGGGCTTGGCTTCCTTGACGCGGAGGGTGCCCTCGGCGCCCGGCAGGCCCTTGAACTTCTGCCAGTCACCGGTGATCTTGAGGATGGCCTCAACGGGCTCGGTGGGCTGGGCGCCGACGCCGAGCCAGTACTGAGCACGCTCGGAATCGACCTCGATCAGCGAGGGCTCTTCCTTGGGGTGGTACTTGCCGATGGTCTCGATCGCACGGCCGTTGCGGCGGGTGCGGGAGTCGGCGACGACGATGCGGTACTGCGGGTTCCGGATCTTGCCGAGCCGGGTGAGCTTGATCTTGACAGCCACTGCTGTACTTCTCCTTCAGTGCGCACACGAGTGTGCCCACGTGTCACGTGCAATTCGGCGACGCGCAGGAATAGCGCGCCCGGTTTTGCCTCTAACCTGTGACCGCCGCGCGGTGCGTGACCGGATGCGACGAACAGCGGTTCATTCTGCCAGACGAACACCGTCAGGGGGAAACCAGGTCATCGGGTCTTGACGACGGTGCCCCGCATCACCACGACATCGGGCGCGGCGAGGGCGTCGCTGCTCGCGCGCGGGTCGTTCCGGAATACCAGCAGATCCGCGGGCGCACCCGCTTCCACTCCCGGATGTCCGAGCCACGCGCGCGCGTCCCAGCATGCGGCGCCGAGCGCCTCGGACGGGGTCAGTCCGACCGCCTTCAGTTCCTCGACCTCGTCGGCGATGCGTCCGTGGACGATCGATCCGCCGGCGTCGGTGCCGGCGTAGATCGGGATCCCCGCGTCGTGCGCGGCACCGATGGTGTCCTTCACCCGCGAGTGCAGGTCACGCATGTGCGCGGCGTAGATCGGGAACCGCGAGGCGGACTCGGCGATGTCCGGGAACGTCGCGATGTTGATCAACGTCGGGACGAGGGCGGTTCCGTGCGAGACCATCAGCTCGATCGTCTCGTCGGTGAGCCCGGTGCCGTGCTCGATGCAGTCGATTCCGGCGTTGATCAGGCCCGGAAGCGCATCCTCGGCGAAGACGTGCGCGGTGACACGAGCCCCTTCGCGGTGCGCGGCCGCGATCGCCTCGACGAGGATGTCGTCGCTCCACAAGGGCGCCAGGTCGCCCGAGGAGCGGTCGATCCAGTCGCCGACGAGCTTGACCCATCCGTCGCCGGCCCGGGCCTGGCGCACCACCTCGTCCGGCAGTTGCGACTCGTCCTCCAGATCGACCGGGAGTCCGCGGATGTACCGCTTGGGCGCGGCGATGTGCTGCCCGGCGCGGATGATCCTCGGCAGGTCGGGGCGGTCGTCGACGAACCGGGTGTCGACCGGCGAACCCGCGTCACGGATCAGCAGGACCCCACAGTCGCGCTCGGTCTCCGCCTGCGCGATCAACCCTTCGACGCTCTCGCCGCCCCCACCGCCGAACCGGATGCCCACGTGGCAGTGAGCGTCGACGAGACCGGGCACGATCCATCCCGATTCGCAGACGGTCTCGGCGCCGGGAACCGGTTCCGTCGAGATCACACCGCCGTCGACCCAGAACTCGACCGGCTGTTCGTCGGGCAGACCGGTCCCCCGGAAGTGCAGTGCAGCCATCGGCTACTTCTTCGGCAGCTTCAGCTGGGACAGGTCGATGCCCTCGAGTCCTGGCGGCAATTCGTCCAGGCCCTTCGGCATGTTCGACAAATCCGGCATCCCCGCGGGAAGACCGCCGGGCGGCATTCCAGGGAACCCGCCGGGCAGACCGCCGGGGAATCCTCCGCGCACCTTCGGCGGCGTCGGTCCCTTGCCACCCTTCTTGCCCTTCTTGCCCTTCTTGCTGCGCTGCTGCTTCCGTGAACCGGGCATGCCCATCCGCCCGGCCATCGCGGCCATCATCTTGCGGGCCTCGAAGAAACGGTCGACGAGCTGGTTGACGTCGGAGACCTTGACGCCCGAACCGTTGGCGATCCGCAGCCTGCGGGAGGCGTTGATGATCTTGGGATCGTCGCGCTCGGCGGGGGTCATGCCGCGGATGATGGCCTGCACCCGGTCGAGCTGCTTCTCGTCGACGTTCGCGAGAGCGTCCTTCATCTGTCCGGCACCCGGGAGCATGCCCAGGAGGTTGCCGATGGGGCCCATCTTGCGGACGGCCATCATCTGCTCGAGGAAGTCCTCCAGCGTGAGCTGGCCCGAGCCGATCTTCTGTGCGGTGGCCTCGGCCTGCTCGGCGTCGAAGTGCTGCTCGGCCGCCTCGATCAGGCTGAGGACGTCACCCATGCCGAGGATGCGGCTGGCCATGCGATCGGGGTGGAAGACGTCGAAGTCCTCGAGCTTCTCACCCGTGGACGCGAACAGGATGGGCTGCCCGGTGACCTCGCGGACGCTGAGCGCCGCACCACCGCGGGCGTCGCCGTCGAGCTTCGTGAGCACGACACCGGTGAATCCGACACCCTCACGGAACGCCTCAGCCGTGCTGACCGCGTCCTGACCGATCATCGCGTCGAGAACGAAGATCGTCTCGTCCGGGTTCACGGCGTCGCGGATACCCGCCGCCTGCGCCATCAGATCGGCGTCGATACCCAGGCGGCCCGCGGTGTCGACGATGACCACGTCGAACTGCTTGTTGCGGGCTTCCTCGACACCTGCCCGGGCCACCTCGATCGGGTCGGCCGCGGTGATGCCCAGCTCGTTGTCGCCGCCGCCGATGGACGTACCGGGGTGCGGAGCGAACACCGTGGCGCCCGCCCTCTCGCCGACGATCTGCAGCTGGGTGACGGCGCCGGGACGCTGCAGGTCACAGGCGACGAGCAGCGGGGTGTGCCCCTGGTCGCGCAGCCACTTCGCGAGCTTGCCGGCGAGCGTCGTCTTACCGGAACCCTGCAGACCGGCGAGCATGATGACCGTCGGCGGCGTCTTGGCGAACACCAGACGGCGGGTCTCGCCACCGAGGATCCCGACGAGTTCCTCGTTGACGATCTTGACGACCTGCTGCGCCGGGTTCAGCGCCGCCGACACCTCGACGCCCTTGGCGCGTTCCTTGATCTTGGCGATGAACGCGCGGACGACGGGCAGCGCGACGTCTGCCTCGAGCAGGGCCAACCGGATCTCACGGCAGGTGGCATCGATGTCGGCTCCGGAAAGTCGACCCTTGCCACGCAGATCCTTGAGGGTTCCGGTCAACCTGTCGGAAAGGGATTCGAACACCGAGTGCGCTCCTGAAGTCATACGAGTGTGCGGTGGATATTCTCGGGCACCAGCCTAGCCGCTCACGTCCTGCCGTTCATTCTCCCCCGCTGCCCTCCTGCTTCTTCGGCTTCGTCAGCGGAACGACGCCGAGGATCGCGCTCTCGACCTGTTCCCGGCTCGCCCGGGTGTCCCCGCCGCCGAGATCGAGGCAGAACGAGTCGATCACCGACGAACCCAGGGTGGTCACCCGCGCCCAGCGGACGTCGGCCCCGCACGAGTCGAACGCGTCGGCCAGCCTGGACAGCAGCCCGAGCCGATCCTCGGCCCTGAGCTCGAGGATGACCTCGCCGGGCGACGCGGTGTCGAACCAGATGACCCGCGGCGGCGCCTGCGCGTACTGCACCGGAACCGCGGCTTCGCCCCGTTCCTCCACGGCGGCCACGCGCTGGCTCTCGCGAGCCTCCTCTTCCTTGGCCGTGAGCATCTCCAGCAGATTCAGCTCTCCCGCCAGCGCGCGGATCAGTTCCTGCCGCAGCAGACCCGCCTGCGGCGGCGCCCCGAATCTCGGAGACACGACGAATGAATTGACAGCCGACCCCTCGGCACTGCCCAGCGACGCGGAGTGGACCCGCAGCGAATGAAGCGCGAGCACACCTGCCGCTTTCGACAGCAGACCACGCTGGTCGGGGGCGATGACCGTCACCACGTACGTGTGGGGACTGTCGGCGGGGACCAGCGCGACGTGCACGCCACCCGACGCCGCAAGCGCGACGTGTTCCGGATCGAGCGGATCGGGTGCGGGAAGAACCTCGCCCGCCATGACCATGCGGCAGCGCCGCACGAGTTCCCCGATCAGCGAGGACTTCCAGTCGCCCCACACACCGGGACCCGTCGCCAGTGAATCCGCCTCCGCCAGCGCGTGCAGCAACTCCAGCAGAACGCCGTCACCGCCGAGTGCCTCCACGACCTTCTCGACCGTCTCGGGATCGTCGAGGTCACGCCGCGTCGCGGTGTGCGGCAGCAGCAGATGGTGGCGCACGATCGCCGTCAGCAGCGCGACGTCCGAAGGCCACAATCCGAGACGCTTACCGATCTGGGTGGCCAGTTCCGCGCCGACCACACTGTGGTCGCCGCCGCGGCCCTTGCCGATGTCGTGCAGCAACGCACCGAGCATCAGCAGGTCCGGGCGCGCGACGCGGGTGGTGAACCCACTGGCGTAGGCGGCGGTCTCGACGAGATGACGATCGACGGTCCACGTGTGCACCGCGTCCCGCGGCGGCAGATCCCGGACGGCACCCCACTCGGGAAGAAGCCTGCCCCACAGCCCGGTCCGATCGAGAGCCTCGATCGCCGCGACGGCACGGCTACCCGAGCCGAGCATCACCAGCAGATCGTTCAGCGCCTCCTTCGACCACGGCTCGCGCAGCTCGGGGGCGTTGTCGGCCAAGCGATTCAGAGTGGACGCCGACATCGGCATCCCCGTCGTCGCCGACGCCGACGCGACCCGCAGCACGAGGCCGGGGTCCTTCGCCGGCCGGGCGTCGCGCGCCAGCACCACTTCCCCGGCGTGCTCGACGACACCCTCGTCGAGGGGCCGTCGCACCGGTGGTCGGCGCAACCGCGCCAGACCGCGCCGCGGCAGGGCGTGTCCGGCCGTCCGCACACCGACCTCGACGGAATAGCTGATGGTGCGCGCGGCGTCGCTGAGCATGCGCGCGAGGTCGAATCGATCGCCGATCCGCAGTGCGGCGCCGATCTCGTCGGCGTCCTGCGCTCGCAACTGATCCCGGGAGCGGCCTGCGACCCGGTGCAGTTCGGTGCGGACGTCGAGGAGCCGGCGATGTGCGAGTGCCAGTCCCCCGCCGGGTGACTCGGGACCGAGCCCGGGCATGCCGTCGGTGAGCTGCGCGATGGACAGCGCGTTGAGCAACTGTACGTCCCGCAGTCCACCGCGACCGCTCTTCAGGTCGGGCTCTGCGCGGTGGGCGATCTCGCCGCTGCGTTCCCAGCGCGACCGGGTCTGCTCGATGAGGCCGTCGAAACGGTTGCGGATGTCGGTGCGCCACTGCCGGCGCACCCCGCTGATGAGCAGATTGGTCAGCTCGACGTCGCCGACGATGTGACGGGCCTCGAGCATTCCCAGCGCCGCGGTGATGTCCGTGTCCGCCACCTGCAGGGCCTGAGGGATGGTGCGGACGCTGTGGTCGAGCTTGATGTGCGCGTCCCACAACGGATACCAGAGCTGGTCGGCCACCTGCGAGACGACCGTCGGATCCATGTCGTCGTGAAGCAGAAGGAGGTCGAGATCCGAATACGGCAGGAGTTCCCGGCGACCGAGCCCACCGACCGCGACGAGCGCGAAGCCGCTGTCGGGTTTGATGCCCAGCTCGGCACCCTTTGTGGTCAACCAGAACTCGTGCAGGTCGACGAGCGCGTGACGGAGCGCGGCTGCGTCGAGTCGACGCCCGTGACCTGCGGAATTCCTTGCGCCGGGGCTGGTCTCGGAGCCACCGGTGAGCAGTTGCCTACGTGCGCGGGCCAGGTCCGCTGCTTGGTCCGATCCGCCTGACGCAACCGGCCCTGGTTCCGTCGCCTTGGCGACGGGACCAGGGCCGGTCTTACCGGACCCGTTGGGGTCAGAGCGCATCGGCGCCGCGTTCCCCGGTACGCACCCGGATCACCGACTCGACCGGTGAGACCCAGACCTTGCCGTCACCGATCTTGCCGGTGCGTGCCGCCTCGACGATCACCTCGACGACCTTGTCCACAGCAGCGTCGTCCACGACGACCTCGACTCGGACCTTCGGAACGAAATCGACCGAGTACTCGGCACCTCGGTAGACTTCGGTGTGGCCCTTCTGCCGGCCGTACCCTTGAACCTCGCTGACGGTCATCCCGAGGACGCCCGCCTGCTCGAGGCCCGTCTTCACGTCCTCCAGAGTGAACGGCTTGACAATTGCTGTGATCAGCTTCATTTCCTCATCCCTCCTTGCCGGATACACGAGCAGTTGCCGAGTTTCCGCCGAGAGCGGCGAAATCGTAGCCAGTTTCTGCGTGTTCCGACTCGTCCACTCCAAGTGATTCACCCTCGTCGCTGAGCCGCAGACCGATCGTGAACTTCACGATCAACGCGACGACGGCTGTACCGACGAGCGAGTAAAGCAGTACTGCTCCGGCGCCCACTGCCTGACGCCAGAGTTGGTCGAGGCCTCCACCATAGAACAGTCCGACAACACCCGCGGGCGCCTCAGCCGTTGCGACCAGGCCCACCATCAGCGTTCCGACGATGCCGCCGACGAGGTGGACACCGACGACATCGAGCGAGTCGTCGAATCCGAAGCGGAACTTGAGTCCGACCGCGAGCGCGCAGAGTGCGCCTGCCACGACGCCGATGGCGAGTGCGCCGAGGACGTTCACCGAGGAGCAGGAAGGCGTGATGGCAACCAGGCCGGCCACGATTCCGGACGCCGCGCCGAGTGTGGTGGCGTGGCCGTCGCGAATCCGCTCGACCAGGAGCCAGGCGAGCATGGCCGCGCACGTTCCGATGACGGTGGTGATGAAGGTTGCTCCGGCGATGCCGTTGGACCCGACGGCCGAACCGGCGTTGAAACCGAACCAGCCGAACCAGAGGAGGCCGGCGCCGAGCATCACGAAGGGCAGGTTGTGCGGGCGGAACGGGGTTCCCGGCCATCCCTTGCGCTTGCCGAGAATGATCGCGAGGACGAGGCCGGCGGCGCCGGCGTTGATGTGGACGGCGGTACCACCCGCGAAGTCGACCGCGGCGAGCTTGTTGGCGATCCAGCCACCGGTCTCGGCGGTGACACCGTCGAAGGCGAACACCCAGTGCGCCACGGGGAAGTACACGACCGTCGCCCAGAGGCCGGCGAACAGCAGCCAGGGCCCGAAGCGCAGGCGATCCGCCACGGCACCCGAAATGAGGGCGACGGTGATGATCGCGAACATGGCCTGGAACGCGACGAACACCGTCGCGGGGATGGTGCCGACGAGCGGGATCGCGGAATCGGCGATGACCGAACCTGCGTCGTCGGTCTCGGCGAGGTAGGACCCGCCGAACAGTCCCTTGAGTCCGAAGTACTGAAACGGATCACCGACAAGGTTTCCCTTGTCCTCACCGAAGGCCATGGAGTAGCCGTAGAGAACCCACAGGATGCCGACGACACCCATCGCGCTGATGCTCATCATGAGCATGTTCAGCACGCTCTTGGCCCGCACCATGCCGCCGTAGAAGAACGCAAGACCCGGAGTCATGAGCAACACGAGCGCGGCGCTGGTCAGCATCCACGCTGTGTCCCCGGTGTCCGGTGCACCGATAGTGGGGAAATCCACCTTGAGCCTCCTCCTTCTCTGCCCAGCCGGTAGCGGCTGACGACCTGAGAAGAAGGGTGCTCAGTTGGTGTTTCGGCTATGCCACTGCACTGTTTCGCGCTCGTGAACGCATCGGCCTATTTTGTTGCGTCCAGGTTTCGCCAGGCGATTTGCGGTCGGTTTCATCGCCCCGGAGCGGTCCGGGACCCCGCGACGACCCCGAATCGCTGCGTCAGCCGAGCAACGCGTCGACGAAGGCGCCCGGCTCGAACGGCGCCAGATCGTCGGCGCCCTCACCGAGCCCGACGAGCTTCACGGGAACCCCCAGTTCGTGCTGAACCTGGAACACGATGCCGCCCTTGGCGGTGCCGTCGAGCTTGGTGAGGACCACACCGGTGATGTCGACGACCTCGGCGAACACCCGCGCCTGCGCGAGGCCGTTCTGGCCGATGGTCGCGTCGAGGACGAGGAGCACGTCGTCGACCGAGGCCTTCTTCTCGATGACCCGCTTCACCTTGCCGAGCTCGTCCATCAGTCCCGTCTTCGTGTGGAGCCGGCCGGCGGTATCGATCAGCACGACGTCGACGCCGGTATCGATTCCCTTGGACACGGCGTCGAACGCGACGGCCGCCGGATCTGCGGCTTCCTTCCCGCGCACCACCTCGGCGCCCACTCGCTCGGCCCACGTCTGCAATTGGTCCGCGGCGGCGGCACGGAACGTGTCGGCGGCACCGAGCAGGACGCGCCTGCCGTCGGCCACGAGCACCCGTGCGAGCTTGCCGGTGGTGGTGGTCTTGCCGGTGCCGTTCACACCGACGACCAGCAGGACCGCCGGGTGGTCGTCGTGCGGCAGGGCACGGATCGAGCGATCGAGTTCCGGCCGGAGTTCGGCGACCAGGACTTCACGCAGCAGCGCGCGGGCATCGGCCTCGGTGCGGACGCTGCGCGATGCCATCTGCTCACGCAGCGACGTGACGATCTTCGTGGTGGTCGCCGAGCCGAGGTCGGCGATGAGGAGCGTGTCCTCCACCTCTTCCCAGGAGTCCTCGTCGAGATCACCACCGCCGAGCAGTCCGAGCAGGCTCTTGCCCACCGCGGACTGGGAACGGGACAGCCGCCCCCGCAAGCGGTCGAGCCGTCCTTCGGTGGGGGCGATGACGTCGAGCACCGGCACGGCGGCAGCCGGTTCGGGTTCGGGTGCGGGCGCGACCTCGGGTTCCGCTTCGACCTCCGGCGCGACGACCGGTTCGTAGGTGACCGGCTCCGCCGGGGCCGTCGGCTTCTCCGGGGCCTTCTCAGGGGCCTTCTCAGGGGCCTTCTCCGGCGCCGGGGGCGCGACGACCTCGGGTTCGGGCGCGGCCACCTCGGGTTCGGGCGCCGGTTTCGGCAGAACCGGCTCGGGCGCAGGCGGACGCGGCGGTGCCGTCGCCGTCGACCCCTGGCTGAAGTTGAACCCGCCGTCCGCCCGGTAACTGCCCGAACGGTCCTTCTCCGCCGTGGTGACCTGCGGGGTGTCCGGCGCCTTCAGGGAAATCCGGCGACGCCGATACAGCAGGGACCCGACGACGAGAACGACGAGAAGTACGGCCAGTGCGGCCGCGATGGCAATCCAAGCTCCGGTAGTCACGCCGCCCATTGTTTCAGGCTCCGGATTTCGTCGCGCACTGCCTTCCCGCCCGCGCCGTCCCGGAGCGGGTCGAAATCACGCGTCCGCGGCCGCCATGTCCTGGCCACGGAGCCGCTGCGAGATGACGGTGGTGATGCCGTCGCCGCGCATGCTGACGCCGTAGAGCGCGTCGGCCACCTCCATCGTCGGCTTCTGGTGGGTGATGACGATCAGCTGCGACTTCTCCCGCAACTGCTCGAACAACCCGATGAGACGACGCAGGTTCGTGTCGTCCAGCGCGGCCTCCACCTCGTCCATCACATAGAAAGGGGAGGGCCTGGCCCGGAAGATCGCCACGAGCATCGCCACCGCCGTCAAAGACTTCTCGCCACCGGACAGCAGCGACAGCCGCTTGACCTTCTTGCCGGGCGGGCGGGCCTCCACCTCGATGCCGGTCGTCAGCATGTTCGACGGATCGGTGAGCACCAGCCTGCCCTCACCACCGGGGAACAGCTTCGCGAACACCTGCACGAATTCGCGTTCGACGTCCGAATAGGCCTCGGTGAACACCTGCAGGATGCGGGCATCGACGTCGGCCACCACACCGAGAAGATCCTTGCGCGCGGTCTTCACGTCCTCGAGTTGAGTCGAGAGGAAGTTGTATCGCTCCTCGAGTGCGGCGAACTCCTCGAGTGCCAGGGGGTTGACCTTGCCGAGCGTCGCCAGGTCCTTCTCGGCACGTTTCGCGCGACGTTCCTGCGTCGCGCGGTCGTACGGAATCGGTGCGGGCATCGTGACCTGCTCGCCGCGCTCCTTCGCCTGCTCGTACTCCTCCATCTCGAGTGCGGACGGCGGCAGCGCGACATCGGGGCCGTATTCGGCGATCAGATCGTCCAGGCCGATCCCGTGCTGTTCGAGGATCGCCTCCTCGAGCTGCTCGATGCGCAGCGCGGCCTGGGCGCGAGCCACCTCGTCGCGGTGCACGGCATCGGTGAGCGACGCCAGCTGTCCGGTCAGCTGACGCACCTTTTCCTTCACCTGTTCGAGTTGGGTCGTCCGCTCGGTGCGGGCCCGGGCGAGTCCGTCACGGTGCGCCATCGCGGCGTCGACGACGTCACCGAGGTGCTCGGCGACCCGCTGTCCCGACTCGGCGACCGCCGCCGCGACGGCGGCCGCGTTCTGGCGGGCCTTCATCGCGCGTTCGGCGCGGGCGCGCGCGTCGCGTTCCACCTGTGCGGCGCGGCGCAGGGAGTCGGCCTTGCCGCGCACCGACTCGGCGCGCTCCTCGGCCGTGCGCACGGACAGCCGGGCTTCCACTTCCACGGCCCGCACTTCGGCCAGTGCGGCGGCCGCCATCTCACGATCGATGCTCGTCGTGTCGGAACCGCCCGTGTCGGCGCCGGCGGACGACCCGTCCTGTTCCGCCAGGCGCAGCCGTTCCTCGAGTTCGGCGAGCGCGGTCAGCGTGTCCTCGCGACCGCTCTCGGCCTTGTCGCGCTGCGCCATGAGCCGATCGGATTCGGCGCGCGCGGCCCGCGCGGCCTGGCCGAGGCGGCCGAGGCGCTCGTAGATGGCGGACATCGCGGCGTCGGACTCGTTCAGCGCGGCCAGTGCCTGCTCGGCGTTCTCCTGGCGGTCGGCTTGTTCCGCGACCGCGCCGGACAGTGCCGCGGACAGTTCCTCGGCGCGACGTTCGGCGAGGGCGAGATCCTGCACCGAGTTGTCGATGGCGGCCTGGACCTCGAGGGTGCTCGGCTGACGGTCCGACCCGCCGCTCATCCAGCCCGCTCCGAGGAGATCTCCGTCGCGGGTGACGGCGCGCACGTCGGGCCTGCGCCGGACGGTTTCGACGGCGTCGTCGAGGGAATCGACCACGACCACTCCACCCAGGAGCGCCGCGAGTCCGGTCCGCAGTTCGGCCGGGCAGTCGATGACGTCGACGGCCCACCGGGCGCCGGAGTCCAGGTGTCCGCCGTTCGGCGCCGCCAGATCGGTTCCGATGACCAGGGACGCCCGACCGCTGTCCGTCTCCTTCAGCGCACCGACTGCGCTACGGGCGGCGTCGAGGGATTCGGCGACGACAGCGTCGGCGGCGGGGCCCATGGCGGCCGCGACGGCGCCCTCGTACCCCTTCTCGACGGTGATGAGGCCACCGATCGGTCCGCGGATGCCGTGTTCGCCGCGATTCTCGACGAGCCAGCCGGCGCCGTCCTTGCGTTCGAGGCCCATCGACAGTGCGTCGATCCGGGCACGCAGGGATGCCACTTCCTGCCCGGCTGCGCGCTCCTCGGCCTGGAGTTCGGTGACGCGTTCGGTGATCAGACGCAGTGCCTCGACGGCACGCTCGTGGTGGGAATCCAGTCCGAGCTCGCCGGCGTCGAGGTCACCGATCTCGTCCTGGACGACCTCGAACTCTGACTGTGCCGCGTCGCCGCGCTGGCGGGCCTCCTCGATCGCGACGGTCAGCCGGGACACTTCAGCGTCGACGGAGTCGGCGCGGGTGCGCAGCGTGTCGACCTGGCCGGACAGCCGGGCCAGGCCTTCACGGCGGTCGGCGATCGCCCGGACCGCTGCCATGTGGGCTCGTTCCGCCTCGGCGGCGGTCTCCTCCCCCAGTGCCAGCTGCTCCTTGGCCGCGTCCAGCGCCGCGCGCGCCATCTCGACGGCTTCGACGAGCTCCATTTCCTCCGCGGCGATCCGGTCGGCGCGGGCCTCCATCTCGTCGGGATCCTGACCGCGGTTCGCGGAGGGCTCGGCGTCGAGGTGACGCGCCCGCTCGCGGGCGATGCGGATGGTCGCGTTGACGCGCTCGGCGAGTGCCGACAGCTGGAACCAGGTCTGCGCGGCCGCTTCCGCACCCGGTGTGAGCCTCGACAGTTCCTGTTCGTGCCGTCCCAGCTCGAGATTGGCTTCGTCGAGTGCCTCGGTGACCTGGTCGTGCTGCTCTCGCGCGACCTTCTCGTCCTGAGCCTGGTTGGCCAGGTCCTCGCGTCGCGTGACCAGGTCGTCCGCGGCGAGCCGCAGCTTCGCGTCGCGGAGGTCGGCCTGCACGGTCTGGGCGCGGCGTGCCACCTCGGCCTGCCGTCCGAGTGGTTTGAGCTGGCGCCGCAGTTCCGCCGTGAGGTCGTTCAGGCGCGCCAGGTTGGCCTGCATCGCGTCGAGTTTGCGGACCGCCTTTTCCTTGCGTTTGCGGTGCTTGAGGACGCCGGCTGCTTCCTCGATGAACGCGCGGCGGTCCTCCGGACGGGATTCGAGGATGGCGGCGAGGCGGCCCTGACCGACGATCACGTGCATCTCCCGGCCGATGCCGGAGTCGCTGAGCAGTTCCTGCACGTCCATCAGCCGGCACGAGCTGCCGTTGATCTCGTATTCGCCGGCTCCGTCGCGGAACATGCGCCGGGTGATCGACACCTCGGAGTAGTCGATCGGCAGGGCGCCGTCGGAGTTGTCGATGGTCAGCGTGACCTCGGCGCGTCCGAGGGGCGCCCGCCCGGCGGTGCCGGCGAAGATGACGTCTTCCATCTTGCCGCCGCGCAGCGCCTTCGCCCCCTGCTCGCCCATCACCCAGGTGAGCGCGTCGACGACGTTGGACTTACCCGACCCGTTGGGCCCCACGACACAGGTGATTCCCGGCTCGAATCGCAGAGTCGTTGCGGACGCAAAGGATTTGAATCCCTTCAGCGTCAGACTCTTCAGATGCATGACGGAGAACTTTACCTGCGGTTCACCGTTCCACGAACCCGGTGAGGTCGCCGCGGGCGGGATCCCATTGCTCCACGACGAGATCCACCGCGCCCGGCGTGTCTCCCGACCGCAGCAGCGTCAGGAGGGTCTCCAGCTTCTCGCGAGGCCCCTCGGCGATGACGAGCACGCGGCCGTCCTTCTGGTTGGCCGCGTATCCGACGAGGCCGAGTTCCAGCGCGCGGGCGCGGGTCCACCACCGGAATCCCACACCCTGCACGAATCCGTGCACCCACGCGGTCATTCTCTCCATGTCCGTCACAACCGTTCGAGTTTGTAGATCTTCCCGGTGAAGCTGGTGGCGTAGAGCGCGTCCGGATCCCAGCCCGGCCCGGCGCCGAACCGCACCGACGACACCAGCGGCAGCCCGGACGCGAGGGCGCAACTCTCCCCCGTCGTGGGATCGACCCGCACCACTTTGCCGCCGCCGTTGTAGGCGACGTAGACGATGCCGTCCGGTCCGACGGTGAGATCGTCGGCCGCGTTGAGGGGCCCGGAGCCGGGCAGTTCGACCGACACGACGGGACCGCTCAGGTCGTCTTCGCGGAGGATGCGCAGCGCGGTGGTCGTGTCGAACGTCGTCACCGTGTAGACGTTGCCGTCGTGCGCGGCGAGACCGTCGACCGTTCCCAGATCGGTGCGCACGACCTCCGGCGTGTGGGGATCCGCGGCCGGAACGCGGGTCAGTCCCGCCCCGGAGCCCAGATTCCGGGCGGTGAGAATGTCTCCGTTACTCAGCCGGACCAGCCCGTTCGGCATGACCAGCCCCTCGGCCACGGTTCGTGTGTCACCCGTGGCGAGGTTCACGACGTCGACCGTGCCGCTCGCCGAGCCCGTGACCCCGGCGGCGAAGGAGTTCCCCGTGGCGAAGTACGCGTCGGCACCGTCCACGGCGATTCCGCCGGGCGACTCGACCTCGGGCACGATCGGGGTGACGGTGCCGTCGGGGGCGACCCCGTCGAGGGCTCCACCGCCGACCAGGCCTGTTCGCGACACCAGCATGGTGCCCGCCCCGTCGAAGGCCAGGTTCTCGAGAACCCCCGCCCCGGACGTCACCTCCGACACCGACCACGGGGTGCACGCGCCGCCGGGCGGCGAGAACGCGGGCCCGGCGGCCGCGGGCGCGACCACGAGCAGACCCCCGCAGAGCGCCGCCCCGCCCGCGAGCGCGGCCAGCTCTCGCCGCATCATGCTTCTCTCTCGACGGTCAGCGTCACTTTCGTCCCGGCCTTCAGCGTCCGCCCGACCGTGCAGACCTTGTCGACCGACCGTTCCACGAGCGCCACCAGACGCTCCTGCGCATCGGCGTCGAGTTCGCTGAGGTCCAGCTCCATGACCTCGTCCAGCTGCGGGTACACCTCGTTCTCCCGGTCCGCGGCACCGGACACCAAGATGGTGGCGTCGTAGTTGTCGCCCAGCCGCCACGACAGCGGGAAGTCCGAGCTCATTCCGCTGCACGCGGCGAGTGCGATCTTCAGGAGTTCCCCGGGGGTGAACACACCCTCCACGCCCTCGGAGCCGATCAGGACCTCGGCGCCGCGCGAGCTGCGGCCGGTGTACCGCCGGGTGCCCGTTCGCTCGACCCACAGTGAGGTGGGCGCCGTCGTGTCGGAAGTCTGTTCTGCCATGCGCTCAATCCTGCCACCGATCGACGCACCACCAGGTAGGTGGGTGGGCGGCAGTGGTTTCCGCGCAATTGTGAACGAGGATTCTCAGCAGAGGGAACCGGTGGGCCGTAAGGTGAACCGACCAATGACGCCGAGACGTAGCGGGGAATGCAGATGGGCCAGATCGGTAGTGCCGGAGAGCGCCAACTTCAGTCCGAGTACGGGACCGAGGATCGTGCCGCCAAGTTCTACGCGGATCAGATGCTGGACCATCTCAATCCGACGATGATCGAGTTCATCGGACGCCAGGAGATCGCCTTCATCGCCACCGCCGACGCGTCCGGCGAATGCGACAACAGTCTGCGCGCCGGGACACCCGGATTCATGCACGTCATCGACTCGAAGACCCTCGCGTACCCGGAGTACCGCGGCAACGGCGTGATGGCGAGCCTCGGCAACATCCGGGAAAACCCGCACGTCGGAATCATTCTCGTGGACTTCGTGCAGGACCTCATCGGACTGCACGTGAACGGTTCGGCCCGGATCGTCGAAGACCCGGTCCTCCGCTCCGACATCGCGGATCTGCCTGCGGACCACACGAACGGCCGGATCCCGGAACGCTGGGTGGTGGTGGAGGTGGAGGAGGCATACATCCACTGCCGAAAGCACATTCCGAGAATGGCACCGGTCCCCCGCCACCGCGAATGGGGCACCGACGACGTGAAACGCAAGGGCGGCGACTACTTCGACGCCAAGGCGACACCGCGCCACGACACCGACGGACAGTTCGCCGACGAGCCCGTGACCGCCGAACTCACACAGACGATTTCGCCGGGCTTCTCCGTGGTGCCGGCTGGCACTTCGGGCAACTGAACGACGAGCGGTTCATGAATTTCTCCCGCCGGATCGCGGTGCCGCACCGCGGGCACGGGCGATCCTCCTGACCGTAGGCGGACAGCGAACGGTCGAAATAGCCCGACTCGCCGTTGACGTTCACGTAGAGCGCGTCGAAGGACGTGCCGCCCTGCGTGAGTGCCTCACGCATGACCTCCCGGGCGGCCGTGAGCAGTTCACGGACCTTGGGACCACTCACCCTGTCAGTGAGCCGATTTCCGTGGATCTGTGCGCGCCACAGCGCCTCGTCCGCGTAGATGTTGCCGATGCCGGAGACGACGGTCTGGTCGAGAAGCGCACGCTTGATCTCGGTGTGCTTGCCGCGCACGACCTTCACGGTCGCCGCGAGGTCGAACCGCGGATCCAGTGGGTCACGGGCGATGTGCGCCACCGAGTCCGGCACGAGCGAGCCGTCGACGTCGACGAGCGGTGCCAGCGCCCAGCCCCCGAACGTCCGCTGGTCGACGAACCGGAGGTCGAGACCGGAATCGAGCCGGGCACGGATGCGCAGATGCTTCTCGGTCGGCAATTCCGGTGGCTGCACGAGCATTTGACCACTCATGCCGAGATGCACCACGAGAGCGACCGTGCTGGGTTCGAGGACCAGCCACAGATACTTTCCACGACGGTCGGCGCTCGCGATGCGTTCGCCGGTGAGCTGTCCGGCGAGGTCGGCGGCGCCGGGCAGATGACGCCGGATCGCCCGCGGGTGCAGGATGTCGACGGAATCGATCGACGCCCCCACGATGTGGCGTTCGAGTCCGCGCCGGACCACCTCGACTTCGGGTAGTTCAGGCACTGACGTCGTCGGCCGCTACGTCGGGGCCTGCGTCGGACAACGCATTCCACGCCGTGCTCGCAGCCTTCTGCTCGGCCTCTTTCTTGGAGCGGCCGATACCGACGCCGAGGGGCTTGCCGCCGACGATCACGGTGGCGGTGAATTCCTTGTCGTGGTCCGGGCCGGTCGCGGTGATCTCGTACGCCGGGACGCCGACGCCACGCTCCGCGGTCAACTCCTGCAGACTCGTCTTCCAGTCGAGACCCGCACCGAGACGGGGGGCCCGCTGGAGGAGGTCGCTGAAGAGGTCGAGTACGACGCGTCGCGCCGTGTCGATGCCGTGCTCGAGGTGGATGGCGCCGAGAATCGACTCCATGCCGTCGGCCAGGATGCTCGGCTTGTCACGGCCACCGGTCATCTCCTCGCCTTTACCGAGCAGGAGATGGGCACCGAGGCCGCCTTCACCGAGACTGCGGGCCACCTCCGCGAGCGCGTGCATGTTGACGATGCTCGCCCGGATCTTCGCGAGGTCGCCCTCGGACTTGTCCGGATGCGCAAGGTAGAGCTTCTCGGTGACGGTGACTCCGAGCACGGAGTCGCCGAGAAATTCGAGACGCTCGTTGGTGGGGAGACCACCGTTCTCGTACGCATACGAGCGGTGCGTCAACGCCAAGGTGAGCAGCGAAGGCTCGATTTCTACGCCGAGGGCGGCGAGGAGGGATGTATGATCCTCCTCGCCGCCGGCGGGTGTATTACTGATGTCGCTCGTCACAACGCCTCTCCGCGGAGAACTAGACGGCGGCAGTGACCTGGCGGCCCTTGTATGTGCCACACGACGGGCACGCGACGTGGGGCAGCGTCTTCTCGCCGCAGCCACGGTTGGGGCAGGTGACGAGGGTAGGCACAGTGGTCTTCCACTGGCTGCGACGCGACCTCGTGTTGGATCGCGACATTCTGCGCTTGGGGACAGCCACTTCTACTTCTCCTCGGCTTCGGTGTTCACAAGATTCTTGCTGGGTTCTGATTCCACGCCAAATTTGGCTGCAAGACCAGCCCAGCGAGGATCAAGTATGGCATGCCCATGGCCAGATTCGGCAATCGCCAGGCGAACGCCACATTCTGGGCACAATCCTTGGCAGTCGTCACTGCAGAGCGGCTGCAATGGCAGTGCGAGGCCGACGGCGTCGATCACGACGGGTTCGAGGTCGATCTCGTCGTCCACGACGTGATAGACCTCCCCCTCCTCCGTGGTCTCTTCTGTAGTGCTGTCCGGGTATGCGAACAGCTCCGTGAGAGTCAGGTCCACCGTGTCGGAGAACGGCTCGAGACATCTCGAGCACTCCCCCACGGTGTCGGCTCGCAACGAACCGGTGACCAGGACGCCCTCGGATACGGCCTCCAACCGGAGATCGAGATGGATCTCCGATCCTTCCTCGATGGCGATCAGGTCGAGACCGATGCGCTGTGGCGCCGTCACCACCCGTTCCACGGTGCGCATCGAACCGGGACGACGGCCGAGTTTGACCGTGTCCAGCACGAAGTCCGCGTCCCGTCGGGAACGCGATGAGCTGTGGCGATGGGATGACAACAAACTTCACTTTCGAGAAAAGGGAAACGACAAAGGGCAACCACCCCACGATACGCAATCTACGCGGTGGAGCCAAATTCGATCGAGTGCGGCGACCCGACCGTCGCTCAGCGGCGACGCTCGGCGCGGCGGTCGTCGACGTCGTAGTCCGAGGCGTAGTCGGGAACACCCGAACCGGTCCGCAACTGCTGACGTCCCCGGCCGACGGACCGGACGGTGCCGTTCAGGAAGTCCTCGAATTCCGCGAGCTTCGTGTCGACGTACAGATCGCAGTCCGAGCGGAGACGATCGGATTCGGCGTGCGCGGAGTCGATCACCCGGGCCGACTCGGCGTGCGCCTCCTGGACGACCTCCGTCTGCGAGACGAGGCGCGCCTGCTCCGCCGTGCCCTCCGCAACGGACCTCTCGTACGAGGCCTTGCCCGACTCGATCATGCGATCGGCCTCGGCCCGCGCGCGACCCGTGAGTGCGTCGTACTCCCGCTGGCCTTCCGCGACCGAGGACTCGGCCTCGGCGCGCGCGTCGGTGACCAACTGCTCGGCGTGCGCGCGGGCCTCGGCGACCATCCGATCGGCCTGCGCCTTCGCGTCCGCCAGAATGCGGTCGGCGTCGTCTCGCGCGTTCTCGATGGTGGAGTTCGCCTCGGCGTTGGCGCTGGAAATCGTCTTCTCCGCGTTGGACCGCGCGTCCCCCACCAGTTTGTCCTTGTGGTCCAGGACGTCCTGGGCGTCGTCGAGTTCACCGGGAATCGCATCGCGCACGTCGTCGAGCAGTTCGAGGACGTCACCGCGTGGAACCACGCAGCCGGCGGTCATCGGTACGCCGCGTGCCTCTTCGACAATCGCGACAAGTTCGTCGAGCGCCTCGAATACCCGGTACACAAGCAACCCCAATCATCCATGACCCTCAGCAGGTCGGCGCAGCCTTCTCCGTGCAAGTCTGCCCGACCGGACGCCGAGGGTGTGTCGTGGCAGCCGGTGTGTCGGGTATCAGCTGCTCTCGGCGGCGCGCTCGGCGATCCTCGCCAGAAGACGGGCGTGGACCTTCTCGGGCAGCATGTCGGAGACGTCGCCACCGAACGTGGCCACTTCCTTCACGAGCGAACTCGACAGGTAGCTGTACGTGGGATTGGTCGGGATGAAGAGGGTGTCGACACCACTGAGCTTCTGGTTCATCTGCGCCATCTGCAGCTCGTAGTCGAAGTCGTTGGCGCCGCGCAGGCCCTTGACGATCGCTGTGATCCCTTGCTGCTTGGCGTAATCCACCAGCAGGCCGTGCCAGGACGAGACCCGCACGTTGGGCAGCTCACTGGTCGAGTCTTCGAGCATCTCGATGCGCTCTTCGACGGTGAACAGGCCACGCTTGCTCTTGTTGACCATGACCGTCACGATGACCTCGTCGAACTGCGCGGCAGCTCTGCCGATCACGTCAAGGTGGCCATTGGTCACGGGGTCGAAGGATCCGGGGCAGACAGCGCCAGTCATGAGTCCAGACCGTAGCAGGTCGCCAATTCGATTCTCGCCTCGCCGTACTTCTTCGCCTTGACGGGTGCGAAGCCTTCGGGCCAGGCCGTCTCGGGTGACCTCGACGACCGCTCGAGCACCACGATCGAGCCGTCGCCGACCCAGCCGTTGACCCGCAGGTGGCCGAGCACCGTCTGCACCGCCTGGTCGTCGACGGCGTACGGCGGATCCGCCAACACCAGGTCGTACGGCCGGTCGGCGGCGCCCGCGAGCACCGCCGCCACCGGAGCGCCGCGCACTTCCGCGCCCGGTAGACCGACGGTCGTCACGTTGTGTTTGATGATGCCCGCCGCTTTCGCGTCGGACTCGACGAGGACGACGCGGTCCGCACCCCGGGAGAGCGCTTCCAGGCCGAGCGCCCCCGATCCCGCGTAGAGATCGAGGACGGACGCGCCCTCGAGGTCCATCCGGCTGTGCAGTGCGCTGAACAATGCCTCGCGGACCCGGTCCGAGGTGGGCCGGGTCCCGCTCGGCGGGACCCGCAGGCGTCGACCGCCCGCGAGTCCCGCGATGATCCGAGTCACTCGCTCGCGGACTCCCCTGTCGCCACGACGGCGAGCAGGTCGCCGCCCTCCACCTGCTGGACCGATCCGATGGCCAGCCGGGAGACCGTGCCACTCCGCGGGGCGGTGATGGCCGCTTCCATCTTCATGGCCTCGATGGTCGCGATCGTGTCGCCCGCGGAGATGTGCTGGCCCTCGGTCACGGCGAGGGTCACCACACCGGCGAACGGCGCCGGCACGTGGCCGGGGTTGTTCTTGTCCGCCTTCTCCGCGGCGGGCATCTCACTGGAGATGGACCGGTCGCGCACCGACACCGGACGCAGCTGCCCGTTGAGGATGCACATGACGGTGCGGTATCCCCGCTCGTCGGGTTCGGAGATGGCCTCGAGCCCGATGATCAGCTCGACACCCTGCGCGAGGCGGACCCGGTGCTCGTCGCCGCGGCGCAGGCCGTAGAAGAATTGGTTGGCCGAGAGCTGCGACGTGTCGCCGTACTTGTCGCGGTGCTCGAGGAATTCCTTCGTCGGGCCAGGGAACAGCAGCCGGTTGAGCGTCGCGCGGCGTTCCGCGGACGTGCCGGAGAGGGCCTTCTCGTCCTCCGCGGACAGCGGCACCTCCGGCTTCGCTTCGCCGCGGCCTTCGAGTGCCCGGGTGCGGAACGGTTCGGGCCAGCCACCGGGCGGGGTGCCCAGTTCGCCGCGCAAGAATCCGACCACCGAGTCGGGGATGTCGAACTTCGCCGGGTTGTCCTTGAATTCCTCGGTGGAGGCACCGGATCCGACGAGGTGCAGGGCGAGGTCGCCGACGACCTTCGACGACGGGGTAACCTTCACGAGGCGGCCGAGCATGCGGTCGGCGGCCGCGTACTTGGCCTCGACCTCCTCGAACTTGTCGCCGAGACCGAGGGCCACGGCCTGGGTGCGCAGGTTCGACAGCTGACCGCCCGGGATCTCGTGCGTGTAGACCCGTCCGGTCGGGGCCGGCAGCCCCGACTCGAAGGGCTTGTAGACCTTGCGCAGCGCCTCCCAGTACGGCTCGAGGTCGCACACGGCCTGCAGGTCCAGGCCGGTGTCGTACTCCGAATGCGCGGCGGCCGCCACGATCGCCGACAACGCCGGCTGACTGGTGGTGCCCGCCAGCGCGGCCGAGGCCCCGTCGACCGCGTCCGCGCCTGCCTGCCACGCGGCCAGGTAGGTCGCGAGCTGACCACCCGGGGTGTCGTGGGTGTGCACGTGCACGGGCAGGTCGAGGTTCTTGCGCAGCGCCGTCACCAGGGTGGTGGCGGCCGGGGCGCGAAGCAGTCCGGCCATGTCCTTGATCGCGATGACGTGCGCACCGGCCTCGACGATTTCCTCCGCCAGGCGCAGGTAGTAGTCGAGGGTGTACAGGTTCTCGTTCGGGTTCGACAGGTCGCCCGTGTACGACAGCGCGACCTCGGCGAGCGCGGTGCCGGTCTCGCGGACGGCGTCGATGGCCGGCCGCATCTGGTCGACGTTGTTGAGGGCGTCGAAGATGCGGAAGATGTCGATGCCGCTGTTCGTGGCTTCCTCGACGAACGCCCGCGTCACCTTCTCCGGGTACGGGGTGTACCCGACGGTGTTCCGGCCACGCAGCAGCATCTGCAGGCAGATGTTCGGCACGGCCTCACGCAGCGCCGACAGCCGGTACCAGGGATCCTCGTGCAGGAACCGCAGAGCCACGTCGTAGGTGGCACCACCCCACGCCTCGATGGAGAGCAGTTCCGGGGTCAGCCGGGCGACGTGTCCGGCGACGTCGAGCAGACCGCTGGTGCGCACGCGGGTCGCGAGCAGCGACTGGTGTGCGTCGCGGAACGTGGTCTCCGTGACGGCGAGGGCCTTCTGCTCCCGCAGTGCCTTGGCGAATCCTTCCGGGCCGAGGGCGAGGAGCTTCTGGCGACTGCCGTCCGGCGGCGGGGTGGACAGGTCGATCTGGGGCAGCTTGTCGCGCGGGTACACAGCCGACGGCCGCTCGCCGTGCGGCTTGTTGACGGTCACGTCGGCGAGGTAGGTGAGGATTTTGGTGCCACGGTCCGCGGAGCTGCGCAGCGTGAGCAGCTGGGGGCGCTCCTCGATGAAGGACGTGGTGACCCGGCCGGCCTTGAAATCGGGGTCGTCGAGCACCGCCTGCAGGAACGGGATGTTCGTCGACACGCCGCGGATGCGGAACTCGGTGACCGCGCGGCGCGCCCGGGCGACGGCGGTTTCGAAGTCGCGGCCGCGGCAGGTGAGCTTGACGAGCATCGAATCGAAGTACGCGGAGACCTCTGCGCCGACCGACGTTCCGCCGTCGAGGCGGATACCGGCACCACCCGGGGTGCGGTAGCCGGTGATCCGACCGGTGTCCGGGCGGAACCCGTTGGCGGGGTCTTCGGTGGTGATGCGGCACTGCAGCGCCGCACCGCGCAGCGTGATCTTGTCCTGGCTCAGGCCCAGATCCGCGAGGGTCTCCCCCGACGCGATCCGCAACTGCGATTGCACGAGGTCGACGTCCGTGACCTCTTCGGTGACGGTGTGCTCGACCTGGATGCGGGGGTTCATCTCGATGAAGACGTGGTTGCCGCGGGTGTCGAGGAGGAATTCGACGGTGCCGGCACAGGAGTAGTTGATCTCCTTCGCGAACGCGACGGCGTCCGCGCAGATCTTCGCCCGCAGCTCTTCCGAGAGGTTCGGGGCGGGCGCGAGCTCGATCACCTTCTGGTGACGGCGCTGTAGCGAGCAGTCGCGCTCGAACAGGTGGATGACGTTGCCCTGACCGTCGGCCAGGATCTGGACCTCGATGTGACGCGGGTCGACGACGGCCTGCTCGAGGAACACCGTCGGGTCGCCGAACGCCGACTCGGCCTCACGCGCGGCGGCCTCGATGGACTCCTTGAGCTGAGCCCGCTCGGCGACGCGCCGCATGCCGCGGCCACCGCCGCCGGCGACGGCCTTCACGAACAGCGGGAACTGCATGGTCTCGGCCGCGGCCAGCAACTCGTCCACGTCGGCGGACGGCTCCGACGACGCCAGCACCGGCAGACCGGCGGCCTTCGCCGCGGCGATCGCGCGCGCCTTGTTGCCGGTGAGCTCGAGTACCTCGGCGGACGGACCCACGAACGTGATGCCCGCCTCGGCGCACGCGGCGGCGAGATCCGGGTTCTCGGAAAGGAAGCCGTAGCCGGGGTAGATGGCGTCGGCGCCTGCCTGCTTGGCCGCGGAGACGATCTCGTCGACGGAGAGGTACGCCCGAACCGGGTGTCCCTCCTCGCCGATCTGATAACTCTCATCAGCCTTCAGACGGTGGATCGAGTTCCGATCCTCGTACGGGAACACCGCGACCGTTCCAGCACCTAGTTCGTAGGCGGCACGGAAAGCGCGGATCGCAATTTCGCCACGGTTGGCGACCAGGACTTTGGAGAACATTGGAGCAAACTACCCCGCCGTCGACGGCCGCGGATAAATGGCATCCCACATTTCAGGATCGTCCACAAACTTCACAAAGACCCCCCTGACGTGTGCGAATTCTGCAACAGACCCGAAACAGACGAGCAAAGATTTACGTGAAGCGAAGTAAGTTCTCACGTTTTCTCCAGATATTCGATGCGGTCCGCGTCGAGCGCCGACGTCACCATCGCCGACAGTCCGGGATGGTTCTCGAGGCGCGGGTCGTCCGCGATCACCGAACGCGCGAATTCGGACGCCGCGGCGATGACGTCCTCGTGGCCGAGCAGCGACAACAGCCGCAACGTGGACGTCGTGCCCGACTGCGCCGCACCGAGAATGTCGCCCTCGCGGCGCGTGGCGAGGTCGAGTTGCGCGAGTTCGAAGCCGTCGTTGGTCGACGCCACGCTCGACAATCGCTCGTAGGCGGGACCGCCCGGATTCATCTTCGTGACGAGAATGCACAGGCCCTGGTGTTTGCCACGGCCGACGCGTCCGCGCAGCTGGTGCAGCTGGCTCACACCGAAACGGTCCGCGTCGACGATCACCATGATCGTCGCGTTCGGGACGTCTACACCGACCTCCACGACCGTGGTGCACACGAGGACGTCGATGTCGCCGGCCGTGAAGTCGCGCATCACCGCGTCCTTCTCGTCCGCGGGAAGCCGGCCGTGCAGCAGACCGACCCGCAGGTCCGGCATGACGCTGCCGCTCAACTCCTCGAACACCTCGACGGCGGACTTCGTCTCGGGCGCCTTCTCGTCGAACGCGTCCTCACCGTCACCCTTCTCGCCGTCTCCGATGCGCGAGCACACGACGTACGCCTGCCGCCCCTCGGCCACGTCCTCGCGGATCCGTTCCCACGCGCGCGCGACCCACTGCGGCTTCTGGGACGCGGGTACCACACTGCTCTTGATCGGTGACCGCCCCTTCGGCAGCTGGCGCAGCGTCGACACCTCGAGATCGCCGAGCACCGTCATCGCGATGGTGCGGGGAATCGGCGTCGCCGTCATCACCAGCAGATGCGGGCTCAGGCCCTCCCGCGCCCTCGACCGCAGCCGGTCGCGCTGCTCGACACCGAACCGGTGCTGCTCGTCGACCACCACCATCCCGAGATTGAAGAATTCGACGCTGTCCTGGATCAGGGCGTGCGTGCCGATGACGATCCCGGCGTCGCCGGTGATCGCCTCGTTCAGAGCCGTGCGTTTGGCGGCGACCGGCATCGACCCCGTCAGCAGCGCCACCCGTGTGGCCTTCTCGTGCGCCCCGAGCTCCCCCGCGGTCGCGAGGGAGCCGAGCATCGCCCGCAGCGACCGGGCGTGCTGCGTCGCGAGGACCTCGGTCGGCGCGAGCAGGGCGCACTGGTAGCCGGCGTCGACCACCTGGAGCATGGCGCGCAGGGCCACGATCGTCTTACCCGAACCCACCTCACCCTGCAGCAGCCTGCTCATCGGGTGCGGCTGCGCCAGATCGGCCGAGATCTCGTCGGCGACCGCGTGCTGACCGTCGGTGAGCTGGAACGGAAGCATTTTCTCGAACACGTCGGCGATCCCGCCGGGCACCGGCGGGCACTCGGGCGCGACTCGCTCGGCGTTGTCGTGGCGGCGACGGGCGAGAACCAGCTGCAGCGCCGTCGCCTCGTCGAACCGCAGACGGTCGTGGGCGTTCTCCACGTCCTCGCGGGTGTCGGGCAGGTGGACCGACCGGAGGGCTTCGTCGAGACCGATCAGGTCGCGTTCGGCCCGGATGTTTTCCGGCAGGGGGTCGTCGACGTGATCGAGCTGGTCCAGGATCTGGCGGACGCACTTCATGATCGTCCAGCTTTCCACGTCCCGGGTGGCCGGATAGAGCGGGATCAGCGCCCGGTCGAACACGGACAGGTCGACCCCCGCACCGGGTTCCTGCGACGCCCGGGCGATTCCCGCGAGATCCCCGGCACCGCGGATCCTGTCGACGTTCACGACGGGGTCCTCGCTGCCGGCACGCGGCTCGGGAAGGATGAGGTAGCTCGGATGGGTGAGGCTCCACTTCTGGCGGAAGTACTTGACCGTTCCCGAGAACATCGCGCGCACACCCGGCTTGATCACGTGCTTGACCTTCTGCGGGCTGAAGAACGTGACGTCCACGTTCTGGGTGTCGGTCGACAGGACCACCTTGAGCATGCTGCCCGGCCGGTTCTTCATCTTCACGACGGCCGCGGACGTGACCCGGGCGATGATCGTGATGTGCTCGCCCTCCGGCGGATCCTTCTCCGCGAGCTCGCGGCCCTGCGAGGCGTACCGGTGCGGGTAGTGCCGCAGCAGGTCCTCGACAGTGCGAATGTCGAACGCCTCCTCGAGCGCGTCGGCGGTCTTCTTCCCCAGCAGATGATCGAGCCGGTCGGACAATGTGGCCATCGAATTCCTCATTCCACCCCGAGTTGCAACAGATCTCCAGGTTGTCCACCGTGGTAGATCATCACCTCGACGCCGGGGTGCCGCTGCGAGATGTGATCGGCCAGTTCCGTGTCCAGCCCCTCCGGTGCCTCCGACCCCATCAGGAGCGTCACCAGTTCGCCACCCGCGCCGAGGACGAGGTCGACGAGTCGCCGTCCGGCCGCGACCGCGTCCGGTTCGATGACGATCACTTCGTGACCCATCAGTCCGATGCCGTCGCCCGGTTCGCACGTGCCCACATAGGTGAGAGCCCGCTCCCGGGCGATGCGCAGCGATCCCCAGCGGGTGGCCGCGGCCGCCTCCGACATCGCGAACGCGTCGTCCACCGCCTCACGCTCGGGGTCGTGCACTGCCAGGGACGCGAGTCCCTGCACCATCGCGGACGTCGCGAGCAGCAGCACCTCGTGGCGGGCGTCCCTCGCCGCGGCACTGACCGCGACGAGTTCCTGGGCCGTCAGCGCGCCGTTGGGGAGGACGAGCACCTCGGTGCGTCCCATCTGTCTGATGATGCCGAGGAGCTGGGCCCGGGTGACGGGGGCGTCGTCGCACCGGAGGACGGTCGCGCCCTCGCTGGCGAACAGTTCGGCGGCGCCGTCCCCGGCCACGACGGCGACGATTCCCCGCCCCCCCCTGATCCGGCCGGGTCCGGACCGGTGGAACGAGCAACCCCTCGTCCCGCGCATCCACGAGGAAGCTGCTGACCCGGATTCCGTGGATGCGTCCCGCCGACAGTCCGGCCTCCACGGCGGCGCCCGCATCCGTGCAGTGCACGTGCACCGACCAGCCTCCGCCGCCGTCGCCGACGATCACGATCGAGTCCCCGAGGGCGTTCAGCGTGGTGCGCAACTCCCCCATGCGGGCCTCGTCGGACTCCGCGACCAGGTACATCACCTCGAAGTCCTGATCCGAGCCCTCGTCGCAGTCGGGTCCGGGTCCCGGATGCGCATGCGGGCCCTGCGGCGCGGGCGGCGCGACAACGGGGACGGGCTCTGCGCGATGCGTGGACGGAGTGCGGCGCGGAACGTGGAGCGCGATCGGTGCGCGATCCGGCGGCGCACCCGTCACGGCCGTGACGAGAGCGTCGAGGATCACTACGAGGCCGAGCCCTCCCGCATCGACGACGCCCGCGGTGCCCAGCACGTCGAGTTGCGACGGCGTCCTGGTGAGCGCGGACGCCGCCGCATCCGCGGCTGCGCGTGCCGTGACCGCGATCGGCGCCTCGTCCGGGAACTCCGCCGCCGCGTCGGCCGCGCAGCGCAGCACGGTGACGATGGTGCCCTCCACCAGGTAGCTCACCGCGTCCGTCACCAGATTGGTGGCCATCAGCAGTCCGGTCCGGACCGTCCGGGTGTCGACGGCGGAGGTGACGGCCGCTTCCGCGACCCCTCGCAGCACCTGGGACAGGATCACTCCGGAATTCCCGCGCGCGCCTGCTACCGCGCCCCGAGCCAGGGCGATGGCAACCTGCCGGACGTCCTTGGTGCCGCTTGCAGTGCCCGCGTACTCGTCGATCGCACCCAGCGCCGCCCGCATGGTGAACAGCAGGTTGGTACCCGTGTCGGAGTCCGGGATCGGAAAGACGTTGAGGCTGTTGATCTCCTCGCACCGCTTTTCCAGACCCGCGACGGCGGTCCGCGCCCACGATTCGAGGACTCGACCGTCCATCGGGAGCTCAGGGGCCACTGTCGTCCTCTCCGGCCAGGGGAATGGGAAGGTGCCGTCAGACTAGTCGGGGGACGATGATCGGGCCCGCGGTCCGAGCCCTTCGGGACCGGGTTTGGCCAATCCGCCCTCGAGCGGCTACTCTTGCACGGTTGCCTCGTACAGGGCGCGCTTGCTGTGCCCTGTCTCCACGAGGCCAGCAAATTTCACAGTTCACTATCTTGAAGGAGTTCGCGACTATGGCTGCCGTCTGCGACGTATGCGCCAAGGGGCCCGGCTTCGGTAAGTCGGTCTCGCACTCGCACCGGCGTACCAACCGTCGCTGGAACCCGAACATTCAGACTGTTCGTGCCGAGGTTGCCCCCGGAAACACCCGGAAGGTCAACGTCTGCACCTCCTGCCTGAAGGCTGGAAAGGTTGCTCGGGGCTGACCCGACGCTGCGTGCGATGTCACTGCGCCCCCGACACTTCGGTGTCGGGGGCGCAGTTTTTTATGCCGCCGCACCTTGTCCGATTCGGCATCGTCGCAGCGCATCGGGGCACGTCGGGCACCGGCAGGGGCCCGCGTAAGGTGCAACGGTGACTTCTCTCGATGGACTCAGCAAAGTACAGCTCGAAGATGGCGTCCTTCGCATCACGATCGCGACGGCGGAGAACGGCACCTCGCTGGACGGCGAGGGCATGGTGCAGGGTGCCCGGGCACTCGAAGCGGTCGGTGACCGAATCGGCAGCGTCCTCCTCGTCGGGGAGGGCCCGAACTTCTGCGCGGGCGGCAACGTCCACGCCTTCGCGTCCGCACCCGTGCGAAGCGAATACGTCGCCGAGGTGGCGCGCGTGTTCCACGAATTCGTTCGTGCGCTCGACGCCGTGACCGTTCCGGTGATTGCCGGTGTTCACGGGTGGGCTGCGGGCGCCGGTATGAGCCTTGTCTGCCTCACGGACGTCGCCATCGGCGGCCCGGGCACCAAGCTGCGCCCGGCCTACCCGTCCATCGGCTTCACCCCGGACGGCGGCATGTCCTGGACCCTTCCGCGCATCGTCGGCGACGCTCGCGCGCGCGAGATCCTGATCACCGACGCCGTTCTCAGCGGTGACGAGGCCGTCCGCCTGGGCATCCTCAGCCGCCTCGTCGGCGACGACGTCGTTCAGGACGAGGCACTCCGGCTCGCCCGCACGCTCGCTGCCGGCCCGACGCCGTCCTTCTCGGGGATCAAGACGCTCGTCCGCGCCTCCCGATATCGCACGCTCGCCGAGCAACTCGACGCGGAGGCCGCGTCGATCGCCACCGCGGCCGACAGCCCGGTGGGACGCGAGGGCGTCGACGCCTTCGTCGAGAAGCGGCGTGCCGACTTCTCGTCTGTGCAGTAGGGAAATTCGCCGATTACGGCAGCTGCCAGTTCACCGGCTCGGCACCCAGTCCGTCGAGGAGTTCGTTCGCCCGGCTGAACGGCCGCGATCCGAAGAATCCGCGCGACGCGGACAACGGTGAGGGGTGGGCCGACTCGATGGTCGGCACGTCGCCGAGCATCGGTTTCAACGTGGACGCGTCCCGGCCCCACAGAATTGCGACGAGGGGTTCGGGGCGCGCCACGAGAGCGCGAATGGCCTGCTCGGTCACCGCTTCCCAGCCCTTCTTCCGGTGTGAGGCCGGGAGTCCGGGCTGCACGGTGAGAACCCTGTTCAGCAGAAGCACTCCCTGGCGCGACCACGGGGTGAGGTCCCCGGTGGTGGGTGTCTCGTAGCCGAGGTCCTTGCTGTACTCGGTGAAGATGTTGCCGAGGCTGCGCGGCACCGGGCGCACGTCCGGGGCCACCGAGAAACTGAGACCGACCGCGTGCCCGGGTGTGGGGTACGGGTCCTGACCCACGATCAGGACCTTGACCTCGGAGAACGGGTGGGTGAACGCCCGCAGGACGTTCTCTCCCGTGGGGAGGTACTCACGCCCGTCGGCGATTTCCGCGCGCAGGAACTCGCCCATCTCCGCGATCCGCCCGGACACGGGTTCGAGTGCGTCTGCCCATCCGGCCTCGACGAGGTCCGACAGCGGCGCCGCCATCAGTCGAGCCTGCGCAGCGAGTCGCGGTAGTAGGCCGCGTTCGCGGCGTACATCTTCACGTTCATCGCGAGGTGCCCCTCGGGAACCTCGTAACCCTGCCGGATCTTCGCGGGGACGCCGAGTGCCATGCTTCGCGGTGGAACCTCGAACTTGAACGGAACGACGGCGCCGGCTCCGACGACCGAACCGGCACCGATGACCGAACCGTTGAGCACGATCGATCCGGACGCGATCAGGCAGTGGTCGCCGATCGTGGATCCTTCGATGTGCGCGGCGTGACCGACGACGCACCCCGAGCCGATGACGGTGGGATCGACCATCGTGCAATGGATCACGGTGCCGTCCTGGATGTTCGTGTCGGCGCCGACGGTGATGGTGCCGTAGTCGGCGCGGAGCACGGCCTGTGGCCACACCGAGGTTCCTGCCGCCAGGGTCACGTTCCCGATCACCACGGCGTCGGGATGGACGTAGGCGTCCGGATGGATGTCGGGTTCGCGGTCCCCGAGCGCGTAGATAGCCATGCGTGCAACCTATACCGAGAAGCTCTGCCAGCCGCCGGCCCCCGGCCAGGTCTCGCCGTCGACCGAGATGCCGGACCCCTCGTGCACCGCGCCGATCGTCGTCCACCCCGCGGGGAGCGGGACGTCGGCAGGAAAGCTGGCGGCGAAGCCATGGTCCTCTCCCCCGGTGAGCACCCATTCCCAGTGGTCGGCGCCGAGAAGCTTCGCCGCCGCCACCAGTTCGGGTGAGACGGCCATGTGGGATCGGGTGAGGGACATTCCGACGCCGGAGGCGTCGCAGATGTGACCGAGATCGGCGAGCAGCCCGTCGGAGATGTCGGTCATGGCGTGGGCACCCCCGTCCGCGGCGGCCCAGGCGGCGGAATACGGTGGAGTGGGGACACGATGTGCGGCGAGAAGATCCGGGAAATCCGAGGACCCGCCGAGCAGCAGCGCGAGTCCGGCCGCCGACCGGCCGAGTTCGCCGGCCACCGCGACGACGTCGCCCGGCAGCGCGCCAGACCGCCGGATCGGGCTCCTGCCACCCAGATCACCGAGGACGGTGACGGAAATCACGACCTGCCCGGCCTGCACGAGATCACCGCCCACGACGCCGGCCCCGAGTTCCTCGGCGCTCTCCCCGATTGCCGCCGAGATGCCGTCCGCCACGTCGATCGACGTGTCCGGCGGCAGGCCGAGGGAAACCAGGAAAGCGGTGGGGCGCGCCCCCATCGCCGCGACGTCGGCTGCGTTCTGTGCCACCGCCTTGCGGCCCACGTCTCGCGGGGACGACCAGTCGAGCCGAAAATGCCTGTCCTGCACCAGCATGTCGGCGGACACCGCCACCCGGCCGTCGGCCGCCCGGACGAGGGCGGCGTCGTCGCCGGGGCCGATCAGGGTGGACAGGGGCTGCACCCGTCCCTCCACCGCTCGGCCGATCACGGCGAACTCGCCGACGTCGGCGACGGTGAGGGGCGGGTTCGGGTCCGGGGAATCCGTCGGTGTGATGGTGTGCCTCCAGTGTCGGGTGGCCCGGGCAGCGGCCGTGGGTCCGGTCGACGGAATGTGCGACTGCGGTACCTTTTAGCTGTTGCCGGGACTTCTCGGCACGTGACCGATCAGCGCGCCGAAGCACCCGCGACTCTACCGAGATCATGCGGCGCGGAGCAGGGAAGGGCCGGAGCGAGAGTGCAAGCGTTCATCCTGATCCAGACCGAAGTCGGCAAGGCCGCGGCGATCGCGACCGAGATCGCGAAGATCACCGGAGTCCGGACCGCCGAGGACGTGGTCGGACCGTACGACGTCATCGTGCGGGTGTCCGCTGACGATGTCGCCCCCGTCGTCAAGGAGATCCGTCAGGTCTCCGGCATCACTCGCACCCTCACCTGCGACGTCCCCGAAAAGTCTGCGAACAAGAATTGAGCATGTCCGACCTCGAACCCGAACAGAACACACCCGCCTGCAACTCCGACCTGGTTCCCGGGGAGCGGCGCAATCCCGCACTCATCGCGACGGCCGTTGCGCTCCCCGTGGCCCTGGTCATCGGCATCGTCGTCGCGGCGGTGTTCGCCGGCCGGAACCCGGTGAAGGAACCCGTGTCGCTGGGCCCCGTGCCCGCGCCCGCATCCGGCTCCGCGGAGTGCGCCACCCTGATGGCGGGCCTGCCCGAGGCTCTGGGCGACTACACGCGCGCCGAACTCACCGAACCCGCTCCCGAGGCGACCGCCGCGTGGCAACCGGCCGAGGGCGAACCACTCGTCCTGCGTTGTGGTCTGGACCGCCCCGCGGAGTTCGATCAGGCTTCGCCGCTGCAGGTCATCGACGGAGTTCAGTGGTTCGAGATCTCGGGCGCGAGCGCCGGAATCGACGCGAGCAGCTATTTCGCCGTCGACCGCGGCGTGTACATCGGACTCACGGTTCCCACCGGGGTGGGACCGACGCCGCTTCAGGACATTTCCGGTGCGGTGTCGCAGGCGTTGCCGCAGCAACCCCTCGATCCGGCGCCCGTGGCGAATCCCTGAGCGCCGGACCGCGGTTTCTCTAGCGGAGACCGACGCCGCGCGCAAGGGCGGTGTCGACCAGGGTCGAGACGAGGGCGCCGTAGTCGACGCCCACCGCACCCCACATGCGCGGGTACATCGAGATCGACGTGAATCCGGGCATCGTGTTGATCTCGTTGATCACCGGGCCGTCTGCGGTCACGAAGAAGTCGACCCGCGCGAGTCCCTGGCAGTCGAGCGCGGAGAACGCGCGCACCGCGAGTTCACGGATCTCTTCGCTGACCGATTCGTCGAGTTTCGCGGGCACGTCGAACTCGCACACGTCGTCGAGGTACTTGCTGTCGAAGTCGTAGAACGCCTCGTCGTCGCCTGCGCCTTCCGGCATCCGGATCTCGGCGATGACACTGGCCCGCACGTCGCCGTCCGGGAACTCGAGGACTCCGCACTCGACCTCGCGGCCGACGATCCCGGATTCGACGATCACCTTCGGGTCGTGCAGACGGGCGTGGGTGATGGCGTCGTCGAGCGCGGCCCACTCGGCCACCCGGGTGATGCCGATCGAGGATCCGCCGCGGGCCGGCTTCACGAATACCGGGAGGTGGAGGCGGGACTTCTGTTCGTCGGTCAGCGTGGCGGTGCCGGGGCGCAGGACGACCTGGTACCCGATGGGCAGGCCTTCCGCGGCGAGCAGCTTCTTCGTGAATTCCTTGTCCATACCGGCAGCGCTGGCGAGCACGCCGGGACCGACGTACGGGACACCTGCGAGTTCGAGCAGGCCCTGGATCGTGCCGTCCTCGCCGTAGGCACCGTGCAGGACGGGGAAGACGACGTCGACCGAGGCCAGGATCTTGCCCGCTTCGCCGTCGTCGAGGGCGACGAGGTCACCGGACCGCGTCGGGTCGGCGGTGAGGGCCAGTGCGGACCCGTCGGCATCGACGCTGGGCAGTGCCCGGCCGCGGATGGCCAGTGTCTCGGGGTCGGTGGAGCCGAGAACCCACGAGCCCTCGGTGGTGATGCCGATCGGCACCACCTCGTACCGTTCCGGGTCGAGGTTCCTCAGGACGCTTCCGGCCGACACACAGGACACGGAATGCTCGTTGCTGCGGCCACCGAAGATGACGGCTACCCGGGTACGCGGTTTACTCACGACACAAACCGTACCGTCGCCGGGACCCGCTCACCGCACCCACCTCTCCTCACATTTCCTTCGCCGACCTCACGACACGTCGGGTGCCGCACTCACAATGCGGACAGGGCACGCTCGAGATCGGCGACGAGGTCTTCGGTGTCCTCAATTCCACACGAGATCCGCACGAACCCGTCGGGCACGGGGTCACCCCACCGGGCCCGGCGGTCGGCGCTGGTGTGGATGCCGCCGAAGCTCGTCGCAGGCACGAGGAGCTCACTTCCGGCCACGAGTCGGTGGAACTGTTCGGCGGAGTCCACCTCGAAGCTCACCAGCCCGCCGAATCTACGCATCTGACCGGCGGCGACGGCGTGCGCAGGATCTTCGGGCAGCCCCGGGTACCGAACACGGTGAGCCGCCGGGTGCGACTCGAGCAGGGCCGCGAGGGCCAGGGCGTTGGCGCACTGCCGCTCGAATCGCAGACCGGCCGTCCCGAGACTCCGGTGGGCGAGCCACGTCTCGAACGGCCCCAGCACCGTGCCCGACAGCGCCCTCTCGCGTTCCATTCCGGCCAGGAAGTCGGCGTCCGACGCGGCGATGTACCCCATGAGGAGATCACTGTGACCGCTCAAAGTCTTTGTGCCGCTGGCGACTACCACGTCGGCGCCGAGTTCGAGCGGCTGCTGGCCGAGTGGGGTGGCGGTCGTGTTGTCCACCACGAGAACGGCGCCCGCGTTGGCGCACTGCTCGGACACGGCGCGCAGATCCACCACGTCGAGGGACGGGTTGGCCGGAGTCTCGGCCACCACCACCGTCGTCCCCTCGGCGGAGGCCAGCAGTGCGGCGGCCGCCTCGCCGGCCATGTCGGCGGTCCGCAGTTCGTGCACGGTGATGCCCATCGGCTCCAGGCGCTCCCGCGCGTACGCACGCACCTGGTAGTAACCGTCGGACGGAACGACCACGGTGTCACCGGCGGTGAGCAGACTCCGCAGCACGACGGTGACCGCCGACATCCCGGAGCCGACGACGAGTGCGCCCGCGGCGCCCTCGAGCGTCGCCAGCGCCGATTCGAGGTCGCGCCAGCCCGGATTGGAGGCACGCGCGTAGGTGTCGGACTCGGTTCCCTCGTCCGCGCTCAGCTGATAGGGGGCAGCGAAAACCGGCCCCCTCTGCATCGGTGAGCCGGGAACATTCTCTGCGGCAACGGCTTTGACGCAGCGGGTGGAATCACCACTCACGAGTTCACTCCGGCTTCGTGCGGCGACCGAGCAGCTGACCGATCGCGTCCTGCACCACGAGGCCCTCGTGGCACACCCGGTGCACGGCATCGGTCAACGGCATCTCGACGTCGTAACTGGCGGCGAGAGCCCGCACCGACGAGCACGATTTGACGCCCTCGGCGACCTGACCGTGAGTGGCCGCCTGGGCACTCTCGATCGAACCACCCTGGCCGAGGCGTTCACCGAACGACCGGTTGCGCGACAGGGGCGACGTGCACGTCGCAACCAGATCGCCCACTCCCGCGAGACCCGCGAGGGTGGCAGGTTTCGCACCGAGCGCTACTCCCAGCCGGATGATCTCGGCCAGACCTCGAGTGATGATGCTCGCAATCGTGTTCTCTCCCAAACCGATTCCCGATGCCATACCGCAGGCGAGGGCGATGACGTTCTTGCAGGCGCCGCCGACCTCGCACCCGATGACGTCCGAATTCGTGTACGGACGGAAGTATCCGGTGGCCGAAGCCTTCTGCAGTTCCAGCGCCCGCGTCGAATCCGTGCACGCAACAACCGTCGCCGCCGGCTGACCGATCGCGATCTCCCGGGCCAGATTGGGCCCGGACAGGACGGCGACCCGCCCCGGGTCTGCGCCGGTGACCTGGATGATCACCTGACTCATCCGCATGAGGGTGCCGGTCTCGATGCCCTTGGCGAGGCTCAGGAGGGTGGCGTTCTCGGGGATCATCGGACTCCAGACCTGCAAATTGTCGCGCAGGGACTGCGACGGCACCGCAAGAACGACGATGTCCGCGCCGTCGAGTGCGGCCCGCGCGTCGTCGGTGGCGGTCAACGACGGAGGCAGGGCGATGCCCGGCAGGTAGTCCGTGTTCTCGTGCCGCGACACGATCGACTCGGCGACCTCACCGCGTCGCGCCCACATGGTGACATCGGTCCCGGCGTCGGCCAGGACCTTCGCAAATGCAGTCCCCCATGAACCCGCTCCCAGTACCGCAGCCTTGCTCACACAGCCCCCTCGTCGTTCGTTACCCGATGCGTCGTCCACAGTATTGCCGATGCCGAGGCCGAGCGCCGCCCCGCTACCGAACTCGTTCGCTGCTCAGCGGCGACCGGGCGTCCGGAGCACCACCCCGCGCGGGCTGGCAAGATATCCGCATGAGCACAGCGACCCGATCCGTGGCGCCGCGCGCGCACGTACTCGTCGCCGTGAAGGAACTCCACGCGGCCAAGACGCGGCTGTCGGGTGTCTTCGACACGGACGACCGCACCGGACTGGTGCTGTCGATGCTGCGCGACACCCTCGCCGTCGTCAGCGATGTCGCGACGGTCGTCGGTGTCACCGTGGTCACGCCGGACCCCGCGGTGGCGCGGCTCGCACGCAGCGTCGGCGCGCATGTCTACGCCGACCCCGCACCCGTTTCCACCGAAGACCGGCCGGACGAGGCCGGCACCGAGCACGGTCTCAATGCGGCGCTGTCGGCGGCGGCCGAGCACGTCCGCAGCAACGAGCGCGGAGTCGACGTCGTCGCACTCCAGGCCGATCTTCCGTCTCTGCGCGGAGGCGAATTCGGTGAAGCACTCGCCGCGGCGAGAACCGGCGGCAGGTCGGTGGTCGTCGATCATCACGGCACCGGAACCGCCGCACTGTTCTCCTGCGACCCGGAAGTTCCGCTCGATCCCCGGTTCGGACCCGGATCGGCGAAGCGGCATCTCGAATCCGGGGCCCGTCCCCTCGACGGGCACTGGCCGGGTCTGCGGACCGACGTCGACACCGCCGACGATCTCGATGCCGCGCAGGCTCTCGGCGTCGGACCTGCGACGCGTGCCGCACTCGACGCGCTCGAACACACCGCCCCCTCGCGCTGCGGAAACGAGTAGGCAACGCACCCCGCGTGAATTTGCCCCATCGATTGTCCGCGGCCGAATTCTCGAGGGATGATCGTGGGGTGAGTAACCGAGAAGCACTCGACCAGCAGACCGACGTCGACGGAAAGAACGGAACCCGCGACGGCATCGTCACGGCGAATCCCACGAACGTTCCCATGGCGCCCCCCGCTGCCACGAGTGCCCTCACGAGCGCTCTGACCGACGGGCTCCCCGAAGATCGTTACCTGAACCGCGAACTCAGTTGGCTCGATTTCAATGCCCGGGTTCTCGCCCTCGCCGAGGACACGTCGCTGCCGCTGCTCGAACGCGCCAAGTTCCTCGCCATCTTCGCGTCCAATCTGGACGAGTTCTTCATGGTCCGTGTCGCCGGACTCAAGCGCCGCGACGAGACCGGGCTGTCCGTGCGGTCCGCCGACGGTCTCTCCCCCCGTGAACAGCTCTCGCTGATCGCGATCCGGACCCAGGAGATCTCGGAGAAGGCCGCCCGGGTCTTCCTCGACTCCGTTCGTCCCGCGCTTGCCGCCGAAGGGATCTCCATCATCGGATGGGACGATCTCACCGAGGACGACCGCGAGCGCCTGTCGGTGCATTTCCAGGACCAGATCTTCCCCGTACTCACTCCGCTTGCCGTCGACCATGCCCACCCGTTCCCGTACATCAGCGGCCTGAGTCTCAACCTCGCGGTGACGGTGAAGGATGCGGTCACGGGTGGCGAACACTTTGCGAGGGTCAAGGTTCCGGACAACGTGGGCCGGTTCGTCCGCGTCCGCCGTGACGAGACTCCCTCCTCCATCGACGCGTTCCTGCCCCTGGAAGATCTGATCTCCGCACACCTCGACATGCTGTTCCCGGGCATGGAGATCGTGGAGCACCATGCATTCCGGATTACACGCAACGCCGATTTCGAGGTCGAGGAAGACCGCGACGAAGATCTCCTGCAGGCGCTCGAGCGTGAGTTGGCCCGCCGCCGCTTCGGTTCACCGGTGCGACTCGAGGTCGCGGACGACATGACCGAGCACATGCTCGAACTCCTCCTGCGCGAACTCGACGTCGATCCCGGCGACGTCATCCAGGTACCCGGACTGCTGGATCTGTCGTGCCTCTGGCAGGTGTACGCGGTCGACCGGCCGGCCCTCAAGGACGCACCGTTCGTCCCGGCAACGCATCCGGCGTTCGGCGAGCGAGAAACGCCCAAGAGCGTCTTCTCCACCCTCCGCGACGGCGACGTCCTGGTCCACCACCCGTACGACTCGTTCTCCACGAGTGTTCAGCGCTTCATCGAACAGGCTGCGGCCGACCCCCAGGTTCTGGCGATCAAGCAGACTCTCTACCGCACTTCGGGCGACTCCCCCATCGTCGACGCGTTGATCACCGCCGCCGAGGCGGGCAAACAGGTTGTGGCACTGGTCGAGATCAAGGCGCGATTCGACGAGCAGGCGAACATCAAATGGGCCCGCAAGCTCGAACACGCGGGGGTGCACGTGGTGTACGGACTGGTCGGGCTCAAGACCCACTGCAAGACGTGCCTCGTCGTCCGCCGCGAAGGGTCCACCATCCGGCGTTACTGCCACATCGGTACCGGCAACTACAACCCGAAGACCGCCCGGCTGTACGAAGACATCGGCCTGCTCACCGCGGCACCCGAGATCGGCGCAGACCTTACCGACCTGTTCAATTCCCTCACCGGCTACTCGCGGAAGACGCAGTACCGCAACCTCCTCGTCGCGCCGTACGGCGTCCGCCGGGGAATCATCGAGCGGATCGACGGTGAGATCGCGCACAAGCTGCGGGGCGAGGACGCCGGAATCCTGCTGAAGGCCAACGCCTTGGTCGACGAACAGGTGATCGACTCGCTCTATCGCGCATCCAAGGCCGGTGTGCCCGTCGAGATCGTCGTGCGTGGCATCTGCGCCCTCAAACCCGGAGTTCCCGGCCTGAGCGAGAACATCCACGTCCGGTCGATTCTCGGACGTTTCCTCGAGCATTCCCGCGTCTTCCATTTCCGCGGCGCCGACGAATTCTGGATCGGCAGCGCAGACATGATGCACCGCAACCTCGACCGACGTGTCGAGGTCATGGCGCAGGTGAAAGATCCTCGACTCACTGCTCAGATAGGCGAGATCATCGATTCCGCGCTCGATCCCGTCACGCGGTGCTGGGTGCTCGGGGCCGACGGCCGGTGGGTTCCGTCGCCTGCCCACGGCGAGGAGGTTCGCGACCACCAGGAGGCCATGATGCGCAAACGAATGGGCACCGGATCCTGATCGCGGCGAATCCGCGGAAGAAGGAAGGAACTCGGTGAGCAGTTCACCCGGCAAACCGGTCAAAGCCAATATCTTCGCCGCGGGCGCCGTGCTGTGGCGAAAATCTCCCGGTAATCCCGACGAGATCGAGATCGCGCTCATTCACCGGCCCAAATACGAGGACTGGTCATTTCCCAAGGGAAAGCTCGACCCCGGCGAGACTGCCGTGGTGGCCGCACTGCGTGAGGTGGAAGAAGAGACGGGAATTCGCGGGCGTCTCGGCCGGCATCTCGGCGCGTTGACGTATCCGATTCCGGGCCACCGCCGATTGAAACGTGTCGAATACTGGGCGGCAGAAGCCCGTGCCGGCGAATTCGTCTCCAACAGCGAAGTGGACGAAATGCGGTGGCTTCCCGTATCCGAGGTCGCCGATCAGCTGTCGTACCCCATGGATCGCAAGATGCTCCGTCGATTCACGGCTCAGCCACCCGACACCGCGACCGTGCTACTGGTCCGGCACGCCAAGGCTGGAAGCCGGAAACGGTACAAGGGTGACGACACAACCCGGCCCCTGGATGCGAACGGCCAACTCCAGGCCGAAGCGCTCGTCGCGCAGCTCGAGGCGTTCGGAGCCACGGACATCACGTCGGCCGACCGGACGCGGTGCACTCAGACGGTCGAGCCGCTGGCAAGCGCGTTGGACACGACCGTCCGGTTGGATCCGCTGCTGTCCGAGGAGAGTTACACCGCCGACCCGGCGGCCACTCGCACACGGGTCCGCAAGATCGCCGCTCTCGGCGGAGTGCAGGTGATCTGCAGTCAGGGTGGCGTCATTCCCGATCTGCTCGACTGGTGGGCGGAGGTCGACGGTATCGCGCTTCCCCCGGCGCGGAACAGAAAGGCGAGCACCTGGGTGCTCTCGCTGTCCGGTGGCAAACTCATCGCCGCGGACCACATCGACAGTCCGCTGCCTCCCACCCGGAAGGACTGAGACCCGCAGGCCGGAGTTCACCGGGACGGCAGGAGAACACAGACAGGCGCCAACCCCCAGGGTCGGCGCCTGTCTGTGTTCGGGCAGTCCCGTGTGCGCTGTATTACTTGGCGCGCTTCGCGGGAGCCTTCTTTGCTGCGGTCTTCTTGGCTGCCGTCTTGGCCGGAGCCTTCTTCGCCGCGGTCTTCTTCGCGGCCGTGGTCTTGGCCGGAGCCTTCTTCGCCGCGGTCTTCTTCGCGGCCGTGGTCTTGGCCGGAGCCACCTTCTTCGCCACGGTCTTCTTCGCGGCCGTGGTCTTGGCCGGAGCCTTCTTCGCCGCGGTCTTCTTCGCGGCCGTGGTCTTGGCCGGAGCCTTCTTGGCTGCCGTCTTCTTGACGGGAGCTGCCTTCTTGGCGGCGGCCTTCTTGGCAGCCGTCTTCTTGGCAGCAGCCTTCTTGGCGGCGGCCTTGGTGGCGGGTGCCGCTGCACCGCGCTTGACTGCCGGGCCGGTGGCCGGAAGCTTCTGGCCGCCAGCGATAACCGCCTTGAACTGAGCGCCCGGACGGAACGCCGGCACCGACGTCGGCTTGACCTTGACGGTCTCACCCGTGCGCGGGTTACGTGCGACACGTGCCGCGCGACGACGCTGCTCGAAGACACCGAAACCGGTGATGGTCACGCTGTCGCCGCGGTGCACTGCCCGGACGATCGTGTCCACGACATGCTCGACAGCTTCCGTTGCCGTGCGCCTGTCCGTGCCCAGTTTCTCGGTCAGAACATCGATGAGCTCTGCCTTATTCATTGAAATTCCTCCGCGAACTAATGGTCCATCATCGGACCGACTACGAACTACGGTAAACCTGAATACCGCAGGAGTCTATGTGCCACGCCAATTCTCATACAACGCGGCACCATTCTCAGGAACTTATTATCTGGCAGACAGGGCTCCGATTCCAACTTTCAGTCGGCCGGAGTGGGCTCCGGAAGAGTCGCAGGTTTCCAAGAAGGCCTTGACTTTTCGAACTCGGAAATGGCTTCTACCTGCCGTAATGTCAATCCGATGTCGTCCAGACCCTCGATCAGACGCCACCGTGTGTAGTCATCAATCGCAAAGGGCACCACGGTGGTTCCGGCGGTCACTGTCTTGTTCTCGAGGTCGACAATCAATTCGAGACCGGGTTGCTCGTCGAGCAACTTCCAGAGAAGTTCGACGTCCGACTGGGCCACCTGAGCGGCCAGCAGACCGGCCTTGCCGGCGTTGCCCCGGAAGATGTCGGCGAAGCGAGACGCGATCACGACCCGAAATCCGAAGTCGGATAGCGCCCACACGGCGTGCTCCCGGGAGGAGCCCGTGCCGAAATCGGGCCCGGCCACCAGAACGCTGCCCTTGTCGTACGGGGCGACGTTCAGAACGAAGTTCGGATCGTTCCGCCATGCGGCGAACAGACCGTCCTCGAAACCGGTGCGGGTCACTCGTTTCAGGTAGACCGCCGGAATGATCTGGTCCGTGTCCACGTTGGATCGCCGCAGCGGAACGCCGATACCTTTGTGTGTGCTAAAGGATTCCATCGAAAAATCTCCTAAATTCCTTGGGTCCTAGGCCAGATCTGTCGGCGCGGACAGTGTTCCCCGGACTGCGGTCGCGGCGGCGACCAGCGGCGAAACCAGGTGAGTCCGGCCACCCTTGCCTTGACGGCCTTCGAAATTGCGGTTGGACGTGGAGGCCGAACGCTCCCCGGGCGCGAGCTGATCCGGGTTCATCCCGAGGCACATCGAGCACCCCGCCTGCCGCCATTCGGCGCCCGCGGCGGTGAAGATCTCGCCGAGGCCCTCCTTTTCGGCCTGCGCGCGAACGCGCATCGAGCCCGGCACGATCAGCATCCGGACCCCGTCGGCGACGTGGCGGCCGCGCAACACGTCGGCCACGGCCCTCAGATCCTCGATCCGGCCGTTGGTGCACGAACCCACGAAAACTGTGTCGATCGCAACCTCACGCAACGGAGTTCCGGCTTCGAGACCCATGTAGGTCAACGCCTTTTCCGCGGCGTGACGCTCGCTCTCGTCCACGATCTCGGCCGGATTCGGCACGGCCTCGCCGAGCGGCAGGCCCTGCCCCGGGTTGGTGCCCCAGGTCACGAACGGCGTCAGCGAGCTCGCGTCGATGTGGACCTCGTTGTCGAAAACCGCGCCCTCGTCGGTCTTCAACTGCTCCCAGGCCTCCACCGCGGCGTCCCAGTCGGCACCCTTCGGTGCGTGGGGTCGTCCCTTGATGAATTCGTAGGTGATCTCGTCGGGGGCGATCATGCCTGCTCGCGCACCCGCCTCGATGGACATGTTGCAGACGGTCATCCGCGCTTCCATCGACATCTTCCGGATCGCTTCGCCGCGGTACTCCAGGACGTAGCCCTGGCCTCCGCCCGTTCCGATCTTCGCGATGACAGCCAGAATGAGATCTTTACTCGTCACGCCTTCGGGCAATTCGCCGTCGACGGTGATCGCCATCGTCCGGAAAGGACGCAACGACAGCGTCTGCGTCGCCATGACGTGTTCGACCTCACTGGTCCCGATACCCATCGCGAGCGCGCCGAACGCGCCGTGGGTGGACGTGTGGCTGTCACCGCACACCACGGTCATACCGGGCTGGGTGAGCCCCAGCTGGGGTCCGACGACGTGAACGATGCCCTGATCGATGTTTCCCATCGGGTGCAGCCGGACACCGAATTCCTCACAATTGCGCCGCAGCGTGTCCACCTGAGTCTTGGAGACGGGGTCTGCGATCGGCTTGTCGATGTCGATGGTGGGGACGTTGTGGTCCTCGGTGGCGATCGTCAGGTCGGGCCGGCGCAGTGGGCGCCCCGCCAGCCGGAGTCCGTCGAAGGCCTGCGGACTCGTCACTTCGTGAACGAGATGCAGGTCGATGTAGATGAGGTCGGGGTTGTCTCCCTCACCCCGGACCACGACGTGGTCTTCCCACACCTTCTCTGCCAGGGTGCGTGCTTTCTCCGCCATCTTCTCCACCTCTGTGTGTCTTCTCGCACCGCGGGCTTCGGGCCGGTCCGCCGTGCGCCTGATGTCGTTACCCTCTTCCCGGACACGCACTCGACGTGAGGCGAAGGTGCGCTATGATCCCAGAATGCGAGAAAGTGGTATCGACCTATGAGACAGCATAGCGGCATCGGGGTCCTTGACAAAGCGGTGGGCGTGCTTCATGCCGTGGCCGAGAAGCCCTGCAGCCTCACCGAACTGTGCTCGCGCACCGGACTCCCCCGCGCCACCGCCCACCGGCTGGCCGTCGGGCTCGAGGTTCACCGCCTCCTGACCCGCGACTCCGACGGGCTGTGGTGCCCTGGACCCGGCCTCGCCGAACTCGCTGCAACGGCTAACGATCCGCTCGTCTCGGCGGCGGCGCTCGTCCTTCCACGACTGCGCGAGATCACCGGTGAGAGCGTGCAGCTGTACCGCCGGGAAGGCACGCAGCGCATCTGTGTGGCGGCGATGGAGCCGCCCACGGGCCTCCGCGACACCGTTCTCGTCGGGGCACGACTGCCGATGAGCGCCGGCTCGGGTGCCAAGGTCCTTCTCGCCTGGGCCGACCCACAGACCCAGCGCGCGATTCTTCCCGACGCGGCGTTCGGCGAACGCGTGCTGCTCGAGGTCCGCAGACGCGGCTGGGCGCAGAGCGCCGCCGAGCGGGAACCCGGTGTCGCCAGTGTCGCCGCACCCGTACGGGATGCCGGCGGCGCTGTCATCGCAGCGATTTCGGTGTCCGGACCCATCGACAGAATGGGCAGGCGCCCCGGCGCCCGGTGGGCGGCCGACCTGCTCGCCGCAGCGGAGGCGTTGCACAAGAGACTCTGACCACTCACGACCGCCGTTCACCGCGACAGGAGAAGCCGATGGGGAAGAACCAACGATCGCAGATCACGATGACGGATTCGGAGATCGCCGAATTCGTGGATCGGAGCCGGATCGCCACGCTCGCAACGGTGGCAGCGGACGGCAGACCTCATCTGGTCGCCATGTGGTACGCCGTGATCGACGGCGAGATCTGGTTCGAGACGAAGTCGAAATCGCAGAAGGCGGTCAACCTGCGCCGTGACGATCGGGTCACCGTCCTGATCGAGGACGGCCAGACGTACGACACCCTGCGCGGAATTTCCATCGAGGGCCGGGCGGAGATCGTGGAGGACCCGGACGCGATGTTCGCGGTCGGGGTCAGCGTCTGGGAACGCTACACCGGCCCCTACACCGACGATCTGCGTCCCGCCATCGATCAGCTGCTGTACAAGCGGGTTGTCGTGCGGATCGTTCCCGAGCGCATCAGGAGCTGGGATCACGCCAAGCTCGGCATGCCCGCGATGCCGGTGGGCGGGACCACGGCCGCGTACCTGGAGACGGCCGACCGCCGCGCCTGACCCCGGGCAGAAAAACGGGAGCATTCTCGGTGCCCTCGGCGTAGCTTCACAGAGTGAACCGACTACCCGAGGGAGTTCACCATGACTGACGCCAGTAACGAGGACACGAAAAAGAAATTCCGCGAAGCACTCGAGCGGAAGAATCATCAGGCCGGGCTGTCCACCGATCACAAGGACGGACATTCCAAGGCGCACGAGGCCCACGGGCCTGCCGACCACAAACGCGAATTTCGCCGCAAGACCGGATAAACGACACATCGTCCGGATAAAGAGAAACACCCTCCAATTTCTTGGAGGGTGTTTCTTTTTGTAGCCCCGACGGGATTCGAACCCGCGCTACCGCCTTGAGAGGGCGGCGTCCTAGGCCGCTAGACGACGGGGCCAGGAACTTTGTCTTGCCTTGGAAGCTCAGCAAGCATAGCTTCCAGAAGTTCGGAGTCAAAATCGGCCGAACTTCCGCTGGGGTACCAGGACTCGAACCTAGAATGGCGGTACCAGAAACCGCTGTGTTGCCAATTACACCATACCCCAATGGCCGTTCTCGAACCGCTGAGCTTCTGGGCTCTGCGGCCCGCCTCGGGCCGAAGAAGAGATTACCAGCCTACTGCCGGGATTTACCAAATCGTATGGTCAGAGGCTGTTTTTGCACCCTTTTCGGCCCGAAAGCGGCGTTCTAGCCAGCGATGCCGGCCCGCGCAGAGCGCAGCCGGGACAACGAAACGTCGCGTCCGAGCAGTTCCATCGATTCATAGAGCGGCGGGCTGATGTGCGAGCCCGTGACGGCCACCCGCACCGGAGCGAACGCCTTACGTGGCTTGAGGCCCAGTTCGTCCACGAGAGCGGTCTTGAGGGCCTCTTCCAGTGAGGCCGCATCCCACGCCTCGACTGCGTCCAGCGACGCGAGGGCGGCGTCCAGTACGGGTACGGCGTCGGCGCCCAGGTTCTTGGCAGCGGCGGCAGGATCGATCGCGAAGTCGGCCTCGTCGACGAACAGGAACTTCAGCAGATCCCAGGCGTCGGACAGGACGACGATGCGCGTCTGAACCAGTTCGGCAGCGGTCGCGAAGACGGACTCGTCCACGGTCTCCCCGAGATGGCCGTGGAGCGTCAGGAACGCGCGCAGCCGCGCGGCGAAATCAGCGGGCTCGAGCAGCCGGATGTGCTCGGCGTTGATCGCGTCGGCCTTTTTCTGGTCGAACCGGGCCGGATTGGAATTGACCGTGGAGATATCGAAGGCGGCGACCATCTCGTCCAGCGAGAACACGTCGTGGTCGTCGGAAATACCCCAGCCCAGCAGCGCCAGGTAATTCAACAGTCCCTCGGGGACGAAACCGCGATCGCGATGGATGAAGAGATTCGACTCGGGGTCGCGCTTGGACAGTTTCTTGTTGCCCTGCCCCATCACGAACGGCAGATGCCCGAACTTCGGAGTGAACTCGGCCACGCCGATCCGCTGCATCGCCTCGTAGAGGGCGAGCTGCCGCGGCGTCGACGACAGCAGGTCCTCGCCGCGCAGGACGTGTGTGATCTTCATCAACGCGTCGTCGACGGGGTTGACCAACGTGTACAGCGGAATCCCGTTGCCGCGGGTGAGGGCGAAGTCGGGAACGGTTCCGGCCTTGAACGTCGTCTCGCCGCGCACGAGGTCGTCCCACGTCAGGTCGTGATCCGGCATCCGGAGGCGGACCACGGGTTTGCGGCCTTCGTCGAGGAACGCCTGCCGCTGCTCCGGTGTCAGATCACGATCGAAGTTGTCGTAGCCGAGCTTGGGATCGCGGCCGGCCGCTTTGTGCCGCTCCTCGACCTCCTCGGGTGTCGAGAACGACTCGTACGCCTCGCCCGCCGCGAGCAACTTCGCGACGACATCCAGATGCAGGTCCCGTCGCTGGGACTGGCGGTAGGGCTCGTACGGTCCCCCGACCTCCGGGCCCTCGTCCCAGTTCAATCCGAGCCAGCGCAGCGCGTCCAGGATCGCCTGGTACGACTCCTCGCTGTCACGGGCAGCATCGGTGTCCTCGATGCGGAACACGAACGACCCACCGTTGTGTCGGGCGAACGCCCAGTTGAACAGGGCGGTTCGGACGAGCCCCACGTGCGGGGTTCCGGTGGGCGACGGGCAGAAACGGACGCGAACTTCGCTTGTGGTCATGGCTCACTTGGGTCGACGCTGGGAAAACGGACTCCTACAGGCTAGTCCGCTCCCGATTTCGACACGAGAGCCGTCAGCGCTTGGCAGTCACCGGGTTGGTGAGGGTGCCGATGCCACCGATGGTCACGCTCACGCTCTGGCCGTCGACGATCGGACCGACACCTTCGGGGGTGCCCGTGAGTATGACGTCGCCCGGGAGCAGCGTCATGACAGCCGACACCCATTCGATGATCTTCGGAATATCGTGCAGCAGAAGCGAAGTGTTGCTCCGCTGCTTCACCACTCCGTCCACCTCGGTGGTGATGTCGACGTCGGAGGCGTCGAGCTGGGTCTCGATCCACGGTCCCAGCGGACAGAACGTGTCATGACCCTTCGCCCGCGTCCACTGCCCGTCGTGGCGCTGGTGGTCGCGGGCCGACACGTCGTTGGCGGCCGTGTACCCGAGCACCACGTCGAGAGCCTTGGCGGCGGGCACGTCCTTGCAGGGGCGTCCGATGACGACCGCGAGTTCTCCTTCGTAATGAACTTCATTGGAGGACTTCGGCAGGACGATTGCGGCGTCGGGGCCCACGATCGAGGTGTTGGGCTTGAGGAAGATCACAGGATCGGCAGGCGCCTCTCCCCCCATCTCGGCGGCGTGGGCGGCGTAGTTCTTTCCGATCGCGACGACCTTGCTCGCGAGGATCGGGGCCAGCAGTCGCACATCGGCGAGCGGCCAGCTCCGGCCGGTGAAAGTGGGGGTGCCGAACGGGTGCTCGGCAATCTCCTTCGCGATCCGGGACTCCTCGTCCCCCTCGATACTGACGAACGCAACACCATCGGGACTTGCCACTCGACCAAGACGCATGGCGCCAAGTCTATCGGGCCCGGTTCACCGCCGTACCGGGACGCCGGGGGACGCGAGGTATAGACTCCGCATGTTCCCCAATATATGAGACTTAAATCCTAGATATTGAGATGACATGACTGCATCGATCGACACGCCGTCCGCCGTCGGAACTGCCCGCAGATGGTGGATGCTCGCCCTCGGGATGTTCGCCCAGGCCGCACAGGCGGTCTTCGTCAACGGCGTCGCCTTCCTGATCCCCGAACTCCAGGAGAACCACGGGCTCAGCCTCGCCCGCACCGGACTCCTCGTCGCCGCACCCACCCTCGGAGTCATGCTGACGCTGATCGCGTGGGGCGCCCTGGCCGACCGCTACGGCGAACGCCGAGTGCTGGCCGCCGGAATGGCGTCCACGGCGGCCGCGGGAATCGGCGCGGCCCTGTCCGGATCGCTCACGGCCACCGCAGCCTTCCTTCTGTTCGGCGGCATGGCCGCGGCCTCGGCGAATGCCGCGAGCGGGCGCGTCGTAGTCGGATGGTTCCCGCCCGAGCGCCGCGGACTCGCGATGGGTATCCGGCAGATGTCGCTGCCGCTGGGCATTGCCTGCGCTGCGCTGACGCTCCCCTCGGTCGCACACGACCACGGCATCGGATGGGCGCTCGCGCTGCCCGCCGCCCTGTGCGCGACTGCCGCGCTGGCCTGTGCACTCTGGGTGGTCGATCCGCCCAGGCCGAGCCGAAGCGCCGCGAAGGATCTCGGCATGCTCGCGAATCCGTATCGCGACAGCGGAACACTGTGGCGCATCCACGCCGTCTCGGTGCTGCTCGTCGTGCCCCAGTACACGGTATGGACGTACGCGCTCGTGTGGCTGATCTCCGAAAGGCATTGGGAAGCAACGGCGGCAGGCCTGGTCGTGACCGTCGCCCAGATCCTCGGCGCATTCGGCCGAATGGGAGTCGGTTTCTGGTCCGACGTGGTGGGCAGTCGCATGCGTCCGCTTCGCTGGGTCGCCGTCGCAGGCGGAGTGTCGATGGCGGCGCTCGCCGTGACGGATGCGATGGACTCGCCGCTGGCGATCGCGGCGCTGTTGGCAGCGTCCGTCGCGACCGTGGCACCGAACGGCCTCGCCTTCACCGCCGTCGCCGAGATCGCGGGTCCGTTCTGGGGCGGGCGCGCGCTCGGCGTCCAGAACACCGGTCAGTTCGTCGCGGCCTCGATCGTCCCCCCGGTGTTCGGCGCACTGATCGGAATCGTCGGCTTCCCGGTGACTTTCGCCATAGCTGCGGGATTTCCGGCCGCCTCGATACCACTGATCCCCGTGGCCCGGCCCGAAGACCGGGCCACGGGGATCGAGGGAGAAAAGATCGAATCGCGGTCCTAGAGGGCGGCGGCGATCCGGTCGCCGACCTCCGACGTGACGACCTTCGAGTCACCACGGGACGCCAGATCGGCCTCGACGGCAGCTTCGATGCGCGCGGCATCGCCGTCCCGGCCGAGGTGACGCAGCAGCAGCGCCGCAGACAGGATGGCCGCCGTGGGATCCGCGATCCCCTGGCCGGCGATATCCGGGGCGCTGCCGTGCACCGGCTCGAACATCGACGGGTTGGTCCCCGACGCGTCGATGTTCCCCGACGCCGCCAGTCCGATGCCTCCCGTGACCGCACCCGCGAGGTCGGTGATGATGTCGCCGAACAGGTTGTCCGTGACGATCACGTCGAAGCGCGACGGATCGGTGACCATGTAGATGGTGGCCGCGTCGATGTGGCAGTACGCCGTCTCCACGTCCGGGTATTCGGCCGACACCGTCTCCACGGCACGCGTCCAGATCGCACCGGCGTTGGAGAGGACGTTCGTCTTGTGGATCAGGGTGAGGTGCTTACGCCGGGTCTGCGCGAGCGCGAACGCGTAACGCACCACCCGCTCGGCACCGAACCACGTGTTGATCGACACCTCGGTCGCGATCTCGTGCGGGGTGCCGACGCGGATCGCGCCACCGTTGCCGGTGTACGGACCCTCGGTGCCCTCGCGCACGACCACGAAATCGATGTCCGGCTGCGCCGCGAGCGGCGACTTCGATCCCGGATAGAGCTGCGACGGACGCAGATTCACGTGATGATCCAACGCGAATCGCATGTTCAGCAGCAGACCCCGCTCGAGCACACCCGGCGTCACCGACGGGTCGCCGATGGCGCCCAGCAGGATCGCGTCGTGCTCGCGGATCGCCGCGAGATCGGCGTCCGGGAGGAGTTCCCCGGTGGCGTTGTATCGACGGGCACCGAGGTCGTACTCGGTGGTCTCGAGATCGGGTACGAGCTTCCGCAGCACCTTCAGCGCCTCGGCCGTGACCTCGACACCGATGCCGTCACCCGGAATGACCGCAAGCTTCATGAACGCCTCACTTCACATAGAGCTGTGCGCGTGCCACGACAAGGGGGGTCGTGACACGCGCACAGTGGGGATTAGGCCAGGTTGACGAGCTCGATCTTGGTGGCGCCGACGGCAGTGGAGATCGCGTCCCGCACCTCGCTCGGCACCTCCCGGTCGACGCGGAGGAGGATGGTCGCACCCTCGCCTTCGGCGTCCTGACTGAGCTGCGCAGCCTGGATGTCGATGCCGGCGTTGCCGAGCTGCGTGCCGATCTTGCCGAGCGCGCCGGGCTGATCGGTGTAGTTGACCACGAGGTTGAGACCCTCGGCGCGCAGTTCGAAGTTGCGGCCGTTGATGTTGACGATCTTCTCGACCTGCTGGGGGCCGGTCAGCGTGCCCGAGACGTTGATGACACTGCCGTCGCCGAACACGGCGCGCAGGTCCACCACGCTGCGGTGGTTGGGGCTCTCGGCGGCCTTGGTGACCTCGGCCGTGACGCCGCGCTCTTCCGCGAGTGCGGGAGCGTTGACGAACGTGACCGCGTCCTCGATGACGGCGGAGAACACACCGCGCAGAGCCGAGAGCGCGAGCACCTCGACGTCCTCGGAGGCGAGCTCGCCGCGCACGTCGACGGAGAGGTTGACGGGCAGTTCACCCGACAGGGCGCCGATGAGCACACCCTGCTTGCGGACGATCTCGAGCCACGGGGCAACTTCCTCGCCCACCGCGCCACCGGACACGTTGACGGCGTCGGGAACGAAATCGCCTGCGAGAGCGAGCAGTACAGACTTAGCGACGTCGGTTCCGGCGCGGTCCTGAGCCTCGCTCGTGGACGCACCGAGGTGCGGCGTCACGACGACCTCGGGCAGGTCGAACAACGGGCTGTCGGTGCAGGGCTCGGTCTCGAACACGTCGAGGCCCGCGGCGCGCACGTGACCCGACTTGATGGCCTCGGCCAGCGCGGCCTCGTCGATCAGGCCGCCACGGGCAGCGTTGACGATGACGACGCCCTTCTTGGTCTTCGCCAGGTTCTCCGTGCCGAGCAGTCCCTTGGTCTCGGGAGTCTTGGGGAGGTGCACGGAGATGAGGTCGGCGCGCTCGAGCAGTTCGTCGAGGGTGACGAGCTCGATGCCGAGCTGCGCGGCACGGGCGGCCGACACGTAGGGGTCGTACGCGATGACGTGCGTCTCGAACGCGGCGAGACGCTGCGCGAACAGCTGGCCGATGCGGCCGAGGCCGACGACGCCGACGGTCTTGCCGAAGATTTCGACACCGTTGAACTTGCTGCGCTTCCATTCGCGGTCGCGCAGGGTGGCGTCGGCAGCGGGGATCTGGCGGGCGGTGGCGAGCATCAGCGCGACGGCGTGCTCGGCGGCCGTGTGGATGTTGGACGTCGGGGCGTTGACGACCATGACACCACGCTCGGTGGCGGCGGGTACGTCGACGTTGTCGAGACCGACGCCGGCGCGGGCGACGATCTTGAGCTTGGTACCGGCCGCCAGGACCTCGGCGTCCACGGTGGTGGCGGAACGGACGAGGATCGCGTCGGCCTCGGGCACCGCCGCGAGCAGGGCCGGTCGATCAGGTCCGTCGACCCATCGCACCTCCACACCGTCGCCCAATGCCTCGACGGTGGACGGCGCGAGCTTGTCGGCGATCAGAACTACAGGACGGCCTGGCTGGCTCACGTGCAAACTCCCTGAGTAGGTGGGTGTGGGGGTGTTTTAATCACACACAGCTTAGTCCGCCCTCACAGGGAAACCGCATCCTGGTCTGCGATACCACATAGTGGACGCCTGCAACAACGGAATCGGACACGAAACAACACCGGCCCAATGTCACATCGGGGGCCTCTGACGAGACCGATGCGACATCGGGCCGGTGGTTCGGTGGAACTGTAAAGCAGTGAAACCTAGGCGGTTTCGGTGATCGGGCGGTCGACCCAGCTCATCAGGTCGCGCAGCTTCTTGCCGGTGACCTCGATGGGGTGCTCGGCGTTGGCCTTGCGCAGGCCCTCGAGCTCGGTATTGCCGTTCTCGACGTTGGCGACGAGGCGGCGGGTGAACTCACCCGACTGGATGTCGGCCAGGATCGCCTTCATGCGCTCCTTGGTGCCGGCGTCGATGACGCGCGGGCCGGAGAGGTAGCCACCGAACTCCGCGGTGTCGGACACCGAGTAGTTCATGCGGGCGATGCCACCCTCGTACATGAGGTCGACGATGAGCTTGAGCTCGTGCAGCACCTCGAAGTACGCCATCTCGGGCGCGTAGCCGGCCTCGACCATGACCTCGAAACCGGTCTTGACCAGTTCCTCGGTGCCGCCGCAGAGCACGGCCTGCTCGCCGAAGAGGTCCGTCTCGGTCTCTTCCTTGAACGTGGTCTTGATGACGCCGGCGCGGGTGCCGCCGATGGCCTTGGCGTAGGACAGCGCGAGGGCCTGGCCCTCACCCTTCGGGTCCTGGTCGATCGCGATGAGCGCGGGAACACCCTTGCCGTCGACGAACTGACGACGCACCAGGTGGCCGGGGCCCTTGGGGGCGACCATGCCGACGGTGACGAACTCCGGAGCCTTGATCAGGTCGAAGTGGATGTTGAGGCCGTGTCCGAAGAACAGCGCGTCGCCGTCCTTCAGGTTCGGCTCGATGTCATTGGTGAAGATCGACGCCTGCGCGGTGTCGGGTGCGAGCACCATGATCACGTCGGCCCACTCGGAGACCTCGGCGGGGGTGCCGACGGTCAGGCCCTGCTCCTCGGCCTTCGCGCGGGACTTCGAGCCTTCCTTGAGGCCGATACGCACATCGACGCCCGAGTCGCGCAGACTCAGCGAGTGCGCGTGGCCCTGGCTTCCGTAACCGATCACAGCGACCTTGCGGCCCTGGATGATCGACAGATCGGCATCGTCGTCGTAGAACATCTCGACTGCCACAGTTCAACCTCTTTCTTGGATTTGCGTATCTAAAGTACTAGCGAGTGGCCGTGATGGACTTCGGCCCCCGTCCCACGGCCACGACCCCGGACTGCACGATCTCCCGGATACCGTACGGATCGAGCATCCGCAGCAGCGCATCCAGCTTGGATCGCGTTCCAGTCGCCTCGATCGTGACCGACTCCGGGGAGACGTCGATCACCTTGGCGCGGAACAGATTCACCGTCTCGATCACCTGCGTGCGCACGCTGGCGTCGGCTCGCACCTTGATGAGCAGCAGCTCGCGGGCGACGGAGGCCTCACCGTCCTGCTCGACGATCTTGATGACGTTGATGAGCTTGTTGAGCTGCTTGGTCACCTGCTCGAGCGGGAACTCGTCGACGGTCACGACGATGGTCATGCGGGAGATCTCGGGAAGCTCGGTGCCACCGACGGCGAGCGACTCGATGTTGAACCCACGACGGGAGAACAGCGCGGCCACCCTGGCCAGCACGCCCGGCTTGTCCTCGACGAGAACACTGAGGGTGTGGCTCGTACTCACTGATCTTCCTCCCCGGCCGCTGCGGCCATGCCCGAACGCTGCTCGCGCTCCATGGCCTCGTGAATGACGGCCGGCTCGGCGGCCGCCTCGTCGTCGTCGAACAGCGGGCGGATGCCCCGCGCCGCCATGATCTCGTCGTTGCTCGTGCCCGCCGCGACCATCGGCCACACCTGAGCGTCGGCGCCGACGATGAAGTCGATCACCACAGGCTTGTCGTTGATCGCCTGCGCCTCACGGATCGCCGCCTCGACGTCCTCTTCTCGCTCGACGCGAATCCCGTGGCAGCCCAACGCCTCCGCCAGCTTGACGAAGTCGGGGATGCGGATCGCGCCGTGCGTGCCGAGATTGGTGTTGGAGTAGCGCTCGTCGTAGAACAGCGTCTGCCACTGGCGCACCATGCCGAGGTTTCCGTTGTTGATGAGCGCAACCTTGATCGGGATGCCCTCGAGCGCGCAGGTGGCGAGTTCCTGATTGGTCATCTGGAAGCAGCCGTCACCGTCGATGGCCCACACCTCGGTGTCGGGCATGCCCATCTTTGCACCCATCGCGGCGGGGACGGCGTAACCCATCGTGCCGAGACCGCCGGAGTTCAGCCAGGTGCGCGGCTTCTCGTAGTTGACGAACTGCGCGGCCCACATCTGGTGCTGGCCGACGCCGGCGCAGTAGATCGCGTCGGGACCGGCGAGCTTGCCGACCGACTGGATCACGTACTCCGGGGACAACGCGCCGTCGGAGGGACGGTCGTAACTGAGGGGGTACGTGCGACGGATGCCGTCGAGGTACGCCCACCACTCGGTGAGGTCCAGCGTGGTTCCGGTGGCAAGGTCGGCCTTGATCGCCTCGATCAGTTCGACGATGACCTCTTTGCAGTCGCCCACGATCGGGACGTCCGCGTACCGGTTCTTGCCGATCTCCGCCGGGTCGATGTCGGCGTGGATGACCTTGGCGTCGGGGGCGAACGAATCGAGCTGACCGGTGACCCGGTCGTCGAAACGCGCGCCGAGCGTGATCAGCAGGTCGCTGCGCTGCAGTGCCGCCACCGCCGCGACCGTGCCGTGCATGCCGGGCATGCCGCAGTTCAGCGTGTGACTGTCCGGGAATGCGCCGCGCGCCATCAGCGTGGTGACCACCGGAATGCCGGTGAGCTCGGCCAGTTCGAGCAGTTCCGGAGACGATTCCGACTTGATGACGCCGCCACCGACGTACAGCACCGGGTGCTTCGCGTCGGCGATCAGGCGGGCCGCCTCGCGGACCTGCTTGCCGTGCGGCTTGGTGACGGGACGGTAGCCGGGCAACCGCATCTCCGGCGGCCACGAGAACGTGGTCTGCGCCTGGAGAACGTCTTTCGGGATGTCGACGAGCACCGCGCCGGGACGACCGCTGGAGGCGAGGTAGAACGCCTCCGCGATGATCCGGGGAATGTCGACGCCGTCGGTGATGAGGAAGTTGTGCTTGGTGATCGGCATCGTGATGCCGGAGATGTCGGCTTCCTGGAACGCGTCCGTGCCGATGAGCGCGCGGCCGACCTGTCCGGTGATGGCCACGACCGGAACGGAGTCCATCTGCGCGTCGGCGAGCGGCGTCACGAGGTTGGTCGCACCGGGACCGGACGTCGCCATACAGACGCCCACCTTGCCGGTCGCCTGGGCGTACCCGGTGGCGGCGTGGCCTGCACCCTGCTCGTGACGGACGAGCACGTGCCGGACCTTCTTCGAGTCGAAGAGCGGGTCGTAGACAGGCAGAACGGCACCACCCGGAATGCCGAATACCGTGTCGACCTCGAGCTCCTCAAGGGCTCGGACCACGGACTGGGCGCCGCTGACCCGCTCGGGGGCGAGTTGGCGGCGGCTACCGGTCTGAGTCGCGGCGGCCGCGGTCGTCGGGCTTGCTGCCCCCGACTTGCGCGGCGTGGGTTGAGGCCGTGCGGTTGGTGCGCTCACTGGGAAATCCTCTGATTCTGGCTCCGGGCAACAAAAAACCCCCGTCAGCTGATGCTGTACGAGGGTGGCGCGTCGTTATCTGGCGAGTTGAAGGAATCGACTCAGGCGACGACGCGCCGGCCGATTACGAGCAACTCATTCTGTTTCACGCGCTCGACGGTAGGCGCGCTAATAGTGAACAGTCAACTTGGTGAGTCGGCCGTCCCAGAATATGAGATACATCGGCTGCGGTGCGAAGATGTAGAGGTGTCAACTCCGCAGCAGCCCGTGCCACCAGAATCATCATCCCACACGACGAACCCACCCAAGCAGGTCATCCGGATTTCTCCCCTGGCCTATCTGGGATGCGCCTTCCTCCTGTTCGCCGTGTCGTTCCCCATCTTCGGTTGGCCGGCCGCCTTCGGCTGGCTCGTGATCGCCCCGATCGTCGCGGTGGCGTGGGTCGCGCGGGTGCGGACCACGGTCACGCCCGACGGACTCGAGGTGCGCCGGCTGTTCGGCGGCCGGTCGCTGGCGTGGTCCGAGATCACGGGATTCCGCTTCCCGGGGCGCGGCTGGGCCCGGGCCACGCTGACGGACGGGGGCGAGGTGACCCTTCCCGTCGTCACATTCGACCGGCTTCCCGATATCGCCAAGGCGAGCGGCGGCCGCATCACCGACCCCTACGCGGCGGCCGCCGCGGCGGACGAAGCGGCCCACCACGCCGACACCGAATCGAACGGCGAGCAGCCGGTGAAGAACCGGCCGGACACAGACGGCGAATAGTGCGCGAGTAGCGTTTGTCAGTACTTCCGTACGCTGACTAAGGAATACGCTCATGCCCCCGCTGAGGTCCCGAACCACCACCGCAGGACGAAATGCCGCAGGCGCCCGCGCACTGTGGCGCGCCACCGGAATGACCGACTCCGACTTCGGGAAGCCGATCGTCGCGATCGCGAACTCGTACACGCAGTTCGTTCCCGGGCACGTCCACCTCAAGAACGTCGGCGACATCGTCGCCGACGCCGTCCGCGCCGCCGGTGGTGTACCTCGCGAGTTCCACACGATCGCTGTCGACGACGGAATCGCGATGGGGCACGGCGGCATGCTGTATTCCCTTCCCAGCCGCGAGATCATCGCCGACTCCGTCGAGTACATGGTCAACGCGCACACCGCCGACGCCCTCGTCTGCATCTCCAACTGCGACAAGATCACCCCGGGAATGCTCAATGCCGCACTGCGTTTGAACGTTCCCACGGTGTTCGTGTCCGGCGGACCGATGGAGGCCGGCAAGGCGGTGGTGGTGAACGGTGTCGCCCAGGCACCGACCGACCTCATCACGGCGATCTCGGCGAGCGCCAACGACCAGGTCGACGAGGAAGGATTGTCCGAGGTCGAGCGCAGCGCCTGCCCGACGTGCGGGTCGTGCTCGGGCATGTTCACCGCGAACTCCATGAACTGCCTCACCGAGGCGCTCGGTCTGGCGTTGCCGGGCAACGGTTCCACGCTGGCCACCCACGAGGCCCGTCGCGCGCTGTTCACCCGCGCGGGAACCACCGTCGTCGAAGCCGCGCTGCGGTACTACCGGGACGAGGACGACTCCGTCCTCCCCCGCAACATCGCGACGCCTGCCGCGTTCCGCAACGCGATGGCGCTGGACGTCGCGATGGGCGGCTCCACCAACACGGTGCTGCACACCCTCGCGGCCGCGCAGGAGGGTGAGGTCTACGACTTCGACCTCGACAAGATCGACGAGATCAGCCGCAAGGTGCCGTGTCTGTCGAAGGTCTCGCCCAACTCGGACTACCACATGGAGGACGTGCACCGGGCGGGCGGAATCCCCGCCATCCTCGGCGAACTCCGCCGGGCCGGACTGCTCGAGAGCGACGTCTCGACCGTGCACACCGAGAGCTTCGACGAGTGGCTCGACACGTGGGACATCCGGTCCGGCAAGGCATCCGACGAAGCCGTCGAACTCTTCCACGCCGCGCCCGGCGGCGTCCGCACCACCGAGCCGTTCTCGACGAACAACCGCTGGTCGTCGCTCGACACGGACGCCGCCAACGGCTGCATCCGCGACTTCGAGCACAAGCACACGGTCGAGGGCGGCCTGGCCGTGCTGCGCGGCAACATCGCCGTCGACGGCGCGGTCATCAAGACGGCGGGCATCGACGAAGACCTGTTCCACTTCCAGGGACCCGCGCGCGTCGTGGAGTCGCAGGAAGAGGCGGTGTCGGTGATCCTCGGCAAGAAGATCCAGCCCGGTGAAGTCCTCGTCGTGCGCTACGAGGGTCCCGCAGGCGGCCCGGGCATGCAGGAGATGCTGCACCCCACCGCATTCCTCAAGGGCTCCGGCCTCGGAAAGAAGTGCGCGCTGATCACCGACGGCCGATTCTCCGGCGGTTCCTCGGGACTGTCCATCGGCCACATCTCCCCCGAGGCCGCCAGCGGCGGCGCCATCGGCCTGGTGGAGGACGGCGACCAGATCCTCATCGACATCGCGACCCGCACGCTGAAGCTCCTCGTCGACGACGCGGTGCTCGCCGAGCGCCGGGCGAAGATGGAGTCGTCCGAGCGTCCGTGGCAGCCGGTGAACCGCGAACGCACCGTCACCACGGCCCTGCGCGCGTACGCCGCGCTGGCCACGTCCGCCGACAAGGGCGCGGTCCGTCAGGTCCCCTGACGCACCCCGCACCGGGCACACCGACACGAAGCCGGGTGCCGCAGCAGGAGCTTCCTGCCGCGGCACCCGGCTTCCATCGTCGGGGCGCTCACGGATTCCGCCTCGAATGTGACCGCGCTCACGGATGATCAACTCGCTCAGACGGCAACACCCCAGAACACGTTCTACTGATCGAATTGATCAGTTGAGCCCGCGCTTCTTGCACACGGCGCTCAGTAGTGGTTCCCTCAGTTGGCCGTTGAGACCTACATCACAATCGGCAGCACCACCGGAACATCTCCGGCCCACGAGGCCATCGGGAACACAACCTAGGAGCGACACATGCCAGGAGTCGGCATTTGGCGAACGAAATCCGTTGAGCAATCGATAGCGGACACCGACGAACCCGACACCCGGCTGCGGAGGGAACTCACCGCGAAGGACCTCACCGTCTTCGGTGTCGCCGTCGTGATCGGCGCCGGTATCTTCACGCTCACCGCCCGGACTGCAGGCAACGTCGCCGGGCCGTCCATCTCGCTCGCCTTCGTCCTCGCCGCCATCGCGTGCGGCCTGGCCGCCCTCTGCTACGCCGAGTTCGCATCCACCGTCCCCGTCGCGGGCAGTGCGTACACGTTCTCCTACGCCACCTTCGGCGAGTTCGTCGCCTGGATCATCGGCTGGGACCTCATCCTCGAATTCGCCCTCGCGGCGGCCGTCGTCTCCAAGGGCTGGTCGCTGTATCTGGGTAACGTCCTCGGGTTCAGCGGATCCACCACAGCCCACCTCGGTCCCGTCGACTTCGACTGGGGCTCGCTGATCATCGTCGGCGGCATCACGATCGTGCTCGCCATCGGGACCAAGGTGTCCTCACGCGTGTCCGCCGTCATCACGGCCATCAAGATCGCCGTCGTCCTCCTCGTCATCGCCGTCGGCGTGTTCTACATCAAGAAGGAGAACTACGCCCCGTACATCCCGCCGGCCGAGAGCAACGAGAGCGCCGCGCAGGGTGTGCACCAGACCCTCTTCTCCTTCCTCTCCGGAGCCGACGGCAGCAGCTACGGCTGGTACGGCCTCCTCGCCGCAGCAAGCCTGGTCTTCTTCGCCTTCATCGGATTCGACGTCGTCGCCACCACCGCCGAAGAGACCAAGAACCCGCAGAAAGCGCTCCCCCGCGGCATTCTCGGCTCGCTCGCGATCGTCACCGTGCTCTACGTCGCCGTCACCCTCGTGCTCACCGGCATGGTGAAGTACACCGACCTCAAGACCGGTAGCCCGCTCGTCGGCGACAGCAGCGCCACCCTCGCGACCGCCTTCGAGGCACACGGCATCACCTGGGCCCAGACCGCGATCAACTTCGGCGGGCTCGCGGGCCTCACCACCGTCGTGATGGTGATGATGCTCGGCCAGACCCGCGTCCTGTTCGCCATGTCCCGCGACGGACTCGTGCCCCGCGGTCTCGCCAAGACCGGCAAGAACGGCAGCCCGGTCCGCATCACCCTGTTCGTCGGCGCCGTGGTCGCACTCCTCGCCGCCTTCTTCCCGATGGGCACGCTGGAGGAGATGGTGAACATCGGCACCCTCTTCGCGTTCGTCCTCGTCTGCATCGGCGTCATCATCCTCCGCCGCACGCGTCCCGACCTGCCCCGCGGATTCCGCGTTCCGCTGGTCCCGCTGGTTCCCATCCTCGCCGTCCTGGCCTGCGGGTGGCTGATGCTGAACCTCTCGGTCGAGACCTGGATCCGATTCCTCGTGTGGATGGCGCTCGGCGTCGTCGTGTACCTCGCCTACGGCCGGCGCAAGTCGGTCCTCGGACAGAAGCTGGCCGCACAGGCCGGTCCGCCCGAGGAGGAGAACATCCCGGAACTCGTCCAGCGCTGATCTGACGAAAACGACTGTGCCGCACTCCCGATCCGGGAGTGCGGCACAGTCGTGGAATGTACGAAACGATCAGATGAGCGGGTTGGCGCCGTTCAGGAAAATCCACACGCACACACCGGCGCCGATACCCAGGATCAGTGCCGCGAACGACCCGATGAACGGGCGCGTCGCCCAGCCGCGACGGCCGTCGAGCGAGATACGCCCCGGCCCAGTGAGAATGATCACGCCGGCGCACACACCCAGCAGCGTCTCGTACTCGGTGCCTCCGGGTGCGAAGTACTCGAGCCCCGGTTCCGCGATCTGCCGGAACGCCCACGCATTGATCATCACGGCCAGCACCGAGGCGGCGGCCAGCGGGGTGACGAGACCGAGGATCAGCAGCGCACCGCCCGCGACCTCACCGATGGCACCCAGGATCGCGAGCAGTTTCGCCTGCTGGAACCCCGAGTTCACGAGCACCTCTTCGAACCCGTCGAGTCCCGGACCGTTCCACATCCCCGTCAGCTTCTGCAGACCGTGCACGAGTGCCGTTCCGCCGACCGCGAGTCGCAGGGCCAGCAGTCCGAGGTCCAGGGTGCCGCGGCCGATCTTCACGTCGCCCTCGCCGATCCGGTCGGTCGACGGATCGCCAGCCGTGGCCCCGAGGGACGCGCCGGAACCCGCGCCGATCACCTGCGTCGGCTGGTCCGGCATGTCGGACGCCCCCGACTGCCGGTACGCGGGGATCTGCTCGGTGGGGAGGCCCGCGCCGCGCGCGTCGCCGTAGTCGAGTTCGTCGTCGGTGTGCGGCAGGCCCTGCCCCCTGGATCCGGACGTCGGCGTGGCCGACGGAAAGCGCTCGGTGGGAAGGTCGTAAGGGCTCGAGACCTTGCCGTAGCCGGGTGAGGGGCTCTGGTCCGCAGCACCCTGGTCCGACGACTCGCTGGGGTCTTTCCGCATGTCAGTCACACCGTCAAGCCTAGGTCGATCGGCCGGACATCGCTCGTAGGCGGAACCGGCGTGGCGGCGACCTCGCACTCTTCCGTAACGTCTCCATCATGATGGTGGGTGGGCGGCGCCGCACGGCGTCCCGCAAGATGGCGATGTCCGCGCTGTGCGTGACGGCGGTCCTCGCCGCCGGGTGCGCGAAATTCGACGACTCCGCGTCCTCACCCTTCACACCCGAGCCGACGGGTGCGTCGGGCGCCGAGGTGGAGCCGGAGAATCCGCCGCCGTCCACGACCACCACCCCACCGCCGAGCGGGCCGCTCGGACCGTGCCAGGACCCGGACCCCAGCGTGATCGCCACCTGTCTCGACACCACCGGCGGACTCGTCGTCCTCCCCGACGGGGCCACCGCCCTGGTCGCGGAGCGGCGGACCGGACGCATCCTGCAGGTCGCTCAGGGGCAGACCCCCAAGGAGATCGCGCACGTCGACGTCGACGGCACCACCGACGGTGGACTCCTCGACATCGCGCTGTCGCCGAGTTTCGTCGAGGACAACCTCATCTACGCGTACGTCACGACCCCGACCGACAACCGGGTGGTGCGGATCGCACCGGGAGACTCCGCCAAGGAGGTTCTCGGCGGGATTCCGCGCGGCGACGCGGGCAATGCGGGTTCGCTCGAATTCTCGGGCGACGAACTGATGGTCCTGACCGGCAACGCGGGCAACGCCGCCGCGGCCGCCGATCCGGCGTCCCTCGCCGGGAAACTGCTGAAGGTCACCGCCCTGTCGCCCGCACCGACTCCGGCGCAGCCCCGCCCTCAGGTGGTGCTGTCGGGCATCGGGACCGCCGGAGGGGTGTGCGTCGACCCGGGTGTCGCCGTGTGGGTCACCGACCGCACCCCGCTGGAGGATCGGCTGCTGCGGGTCAGCGCCGACGGAGCGGTGTCGTCTCCGGTGTGGACGTGGCCGGAGCGGCCCGGCGTCGGCGGCTGCGTCGCCGCCGGTGACGTCGTAGCGGTGTCACTGAGCACCACGAAGGCGATGTCCGCACTCGCTGCCGACCCCGGCACGGGAGCCGTCACCACCGCCCCCGGTGTCATCGTCCAGGACCGGTACGGCCAACTCGGCGGCGCCGCACTCGGACCCGACGGTCTCATCTGGGTGAGCACGGTCAACAAGACCGGCGGTCAGCCCGGACCCAACGACGACCGCGTGATCAAGATGCCCCTGCCGTCCGGTGGCGGCGGATTCGACTGACGGCCCACCCCCGTCGAAACGAACGGGACGCTCGTTCGGTTGATCCGAACGAACGTCCCGTTGGTGCAGAAGGGGTTCAGCCGCAGGCCTCGATGACCAGTTCCTTGACGCGGGCCGGGTCGGCCTGACCGCGCGTGGCCTTCATCACGTCGCCGACGATCTTGCCCGCGGCCGCGACCTTGCCGCCGCGAATCTTCTCGGCGATGTCGGGGTTCGCGGCCAGAGCCTCGTCGACGGCCGCCTTCAGCTTCGTGTCGTCGCGTTCGACGACCAGCTCGGGATGGTTCGCGACGACCTGCTCGGGGTCGCCCTCACCCTCGAGGACGTGGTCGACCACCTGGCGGGCCACCTTGTTGTTGAGCTTCCCGCTGTCGATCAGCGCGACCACCTGCGCGACCTGAGCCGGCGTGATCGGCAGCTCGGCGAGTTCCACGCCGCGGGTGTTCGCCTGCTGCGCCAGGTACGACACCCACCAGGATCGTGCGGCCTCCGGGGAGGCGCCGGCCTCGACGGTGGCGATGACGAGGTCGAGGGCCCCCGCGTTGACGAGGTCGCGCATGACCTCGTCGGAGACACCCCAGTCGGCCTGGATCCGGGCGCGGCGGACCCACGGCAGCTCGGGCAGGGTGCCACGCAGCTCCTCGATCCATTCCGCGCTGGGCGCGACCGGCTCGAGATCGGGCTCCGGGAAGTAGCGGTAGTCCTCGGCGGTTTCCTTGCGGCGGCCCGGTGACGTGGTCCCGTCGGCCTCCTGGAAGTGCCGGGTCTCCTGGATCACCTCACCACCGGCCTCCAGCACCGCGGCCTGCCGGCGCATCTCGTACCGGACCGCCACCTCGACACTCTTGAGGGAGTTGACGTTCTTCGTCTCGGTACGGGTGCCGAGTTCGGTCGCCCCGATCGGCATCAGCGACACATTGGCGTCGCAGCGCATCGAACCCTGGTCCATGCGGACGTCGGAGACGTTCAGCGACTTCAGCAGGTCGCGGAGCGCGGTGACGTATGCGCGGGCCACCTCGGGGGCGCGGGCACCGGCGCCGCTGATGGTCTTGGTGACGATCTCGACGAGCGGGACCCCGGCGCGGTTGTAGTCGAGCAGCGAGTGGCTGGCGCCGTGGATGCGCCCGGTCGCACCGCCGACGTGCAGCGACTTTCCGGTGTCCTCTTCCATGTGCGCACGCTCGATCTCCACGCGCCACGTGGTGCCGTCGTCGAGGACGACGTCGAGGTAGCCGTCGGTGGCGATCGGCTCGTCGTACTGGGAGATCTGGTAGTTCTTCGGCTGATCCGGGTAGAAGTAGTTCTTCCGCGCGAATCGGCCCCACGGGGTGATCGAACAGTTCAGTGCCAGTCCGATCCGGATCGCGGACTCGACCGCCGCCTCGTTCACGACGGGCAGCGACCCGGGCAGACCGAGGCACACCGGGCACACCTGCGTGTTCGGCTCGGCGCCGAACTCGGTGGGGCACGGGCAGAACATCTTCGTTTCGGTGCCGAGCTCGACGTGCACCTCCATGCCGAGAACAGGCTCGTACTTGGCGAGCACTTCGTCGTAGTCGAGGAGGTCCGGAGCGTCGACAGCAGTCATGCCACAGAGTTTATGCGTCCGGCCGTTCGCCGAAAAACGCGGTCAGCCGAAAAATGCGGCCGCCTCCTCGTAGCGCTCCCGCGGCACCGTCTTGAGGCGCCGGGTCGCCTCCTGGAGGGGCACGAGGTCGATCGACGTGCCGTGCAGAGCCACCATGTTTCCGAAGTCGCCGCGGTGGACGGCGTCGGTGGCGTGCACCCCGAAGCGGGTGGCGAGCACCCGGTCGTACGGCGTCGGGGTGCCGCCCCGCTGCACGTGCCCGAGCACCGTCGTCCGCACCTCCTTGCCGATACGGCGGACGATCTCGTCGCCGAGCTGCTGTGCGACGCCGGTGAATCGTTTGTGACCGAACTCGTCGATACCGCCCTCACGCAGACTCATCGACTCCGGGGTCGGAGTGGCACCCTCGGCGACGACGCAGATGAAATGCGAATCGCCGCGCTGGAATCGCTTCTTCACGAGGGAGCAGACTTCGCCGACGTCGAACGGGACCTCGGGAACGAGAGTGAGATGCGCACCGGTCGCGAGCCCGGAGTGCAACGCGATCCAGCCCGCATGCCGGCCCATCACCTCGACGAGCATCACCCGCTGGTGGGATTCGGCGGTGGTGTGCAGGCGGTCGATCGCATCGGTCGCGATGGACAGAGCGGTGTCGAAACCGAACGTCACGTCGGTGCAGTCGATGTCGTTGTCGATCGTCTTCGGAACCCCGATCACCGGCACCCCACTCTCGGCGAGCCAGCTCGCGGCGGTGAGCGTGCCCTCCCCGCCGATCGGGATGAGCGCGTCGATCCCGTTGTCGTCGAGAGTCTGCCGGATCTGGTCGAGGCCGGCCTTCAACTTGTCGGGGTTGACCCGCGCGGTACCGAGGATGGTGCCGCCCCGGGTGAGGATTCGATCGATCCGGTCGTCGTTGGACAGCACGACCTTGCGATCCTCGAGCAGGCCGCGCCAGCCGTCACGGAATCCCACCACCGAGCTGCCGTATCGGCCGGCGGCGGTGCGAACCACCGCCCTGATCACCGCATTCAGTCCGGGGCAGTCTCCGCCTCCGGTGAGCATTCCGATCCGCATCCAAGCACCCCTCGTCGTCTCGTGTGGTGATGGTGGTTCTCATCACCCATCTTGCCGCTCGAACCGTGTTCGGGCACCTCGGACCGGCAGGTTCACTCAGCCCGGCGTGACGAGACCGCTCTCGTACGCCAGGACCACTGCCTGTGCGCGGTCGCGCAGATCCAGCTTGGACAGCACCTTGCCGACGTGCGTCTTGACGGTCTGCTCGGCGACGAACAGGCGCTCCGCGATCTCGGTGTTGGACATGCCGCGGGCGATGAGTTCGAGTACCTCGCGTTCGCGGGGCGTCAGCGCCGACAGCGCGGCCGGTTTGCGGCGCGCCGTGCTGCGGCGGCTGGTCACGTCGGCGATGAGACGCCGGGTGACGGTCGGCGCGAGAAGCGCCTCGCCGTCCGCGACCACCCGCACCGCGCGGATGAGTTCCTCCGCGGGCGCGTCCTTGAGCATGAAGCCGCTGGCCCCGATGCTCAGCGCCTCGTACACGTAGTCGTCGACGTCGAACGTCGTGAGCATGAGTACGCGCACCGGCGGATCGAAACCGGCCGACAGGATGACGCGGGCAGCGTCGAGTCCGTTCATCTCCGGCATGCGGACGTCCATCAGGACCACGTCGGGTCGCAGACGCCGGACCTCGCTCACCGCCACGGCCCCGTCCGGAGCGTCACCGATGACACTGATGTCGGGCTGTGAGGCGAGCAGGGCTCCGAAGCCCTGCCGGACCATAGCCTGGTCGTCGGCGATGAATACGGTGATGGCCACCCAGCCAGCCTAGGCGGAGGCGACCGGGAACTCGGCGTGGACGTCGAATCCGCCGTTGTCGTGCAGGTGGGTGGTGAGTACGCCCCCGACTGCCTGCGCACGCTCACGCATGCCGATGATGCCGTTGCCGCCGGTCGACTCGTGCCTGGTCAGGGCGGAGACGAGGCTCCGCCTCGGCGGCCCGTTGACGATCGACACGGACGCGATCGGCGACTCGTACGCAATCTTCACCTCGACTGCGGCGCCCGCCGCGTGGCGGGCCGTGTTGGCGAGGGATTCCTGCAGGATGCGGTACATCACGAGCCCGACCGACTCCGACACGAGCGTCGGGTCGCCGTCGACGTGCCAGGAGACGGGAATGCCTGCCCTGCGGCTGCCCTCGAGCAGCTCGCTGATCTGCTGAACCCCCGGCTGGGGCGCATGCTCGGCCAGCTGGCCGTCGCTGCGCAGCACTCCGAGCAGTCCGCGCACCTCGTTCAACGCGGCGCGGCCGGCGGCTCCGATCGACTCGAACTCGGCCCGCGTCTCGTCCGACATGTCGGCGATGCGGTACGGCGCGCTCTGCGCCTGCACCACGACCATCGACATGTGGTGCGCGACGACGTCGTGCAGGTCCCGGGCGATGCGCGCCTTCTCCTCGAGGACCGTCCGGCGAGTGCGCTCGAGCTCACTCAGCTCCTCCTGCTGCGCGAGTTGCCGGCGGGAGAGCACCAGCCACCGGATCAGCAGGCCGAAGACGACGATCGCGGTCAGGCCCACCGCCCACCCGCGGCCGTTGGTGCCCGGGGTGTCGGCGAGGAACAGCAGGACGGTCGAGATCCATGCCACACCCACGACCGGAATCGCGGCCCGCATGCTGACGGCGGCCAGCAGGGCGAGCATCACCAGGATGTGGACCACCTGCCAGGGGTAGTCGTAGCCGTCCTGCAGTGCGAAGACACGCGGAATCACCAGCGCCGAGACCGCGGAGACGGCCCAGGCCAGCGCCGGATTCGAGCGGATGAGCAGGAACGGGAACGTCGCGAGCGCCGCCACGAACGGTTGGATGGGGGGACTGACCTGGTGGGTCAGCTGCAGGGTCGGCCACGCCACGGCGAACAAAATCGCCGTGACCACGACGATTGCCACGTTCAGCCACTGGCCTTCGGCGGCTCTCCGGATGCGCGTCTTCGTCTTCACACTGTCGACAGTAGAAACCGTGGTCACGGAGTGTCCTCATACCCCGGGCTCATGTCGGCGTAGCCCCGGAGTATGAGATCGGGGCCCCCTCGCACCACGAGACCAGGGATCGAACCGGACTCCGGGGTGATGTGGCTGCGCAACACGAATTCATAACGTTCTCGTCATGCGAAAGACGGGGACACGGAGAACGACTTGGGCCGCTGTGGCATGCGCCGCAACCGCACTACTGACCACGACAGGATTCGCAGGCACCGGCTCGGCGAGCACGCCCCGGCACGAGAACGTCGCCGCCTCCGCCGCGGTGCACACCCTCACGGCACCGGCCGAGCTCACCGAGGACTCCGTTCCCGCGGACTTCGCTTCCGTGATGGGGTACACGCCGGTGCGGATCGACGGAATGCTCGCCAATCCCGGCGGGGACTGCTCGTCGCCCGTGCCGCTGCCACTCGAGTTCGACACGTCGTGCAAGGCCCACGACCTCGGTTACGACCTTCTGCGGTACGCGTCCCGGTCCGGCGAGGACCTGGGTCCCTGGGCGCGGCAGAGCCTCGACGCGCAGCTGGATCAGCGCATGCACGCGGCGTGCGACACCCGCGCCGACGAACAGGCACGGGCGCAGTGCTTCGTCATGGCGAACGTCGCGGCTACCTTCGTCACCGGAAACAGCTGGCGCCAAAGCTATTCGGCACCGGTCACCGAATCCGGGCTCCCGTACGTACTGGCCGGCGGTGTCGGTGTCGCGCTCCTCGCCGGCGCGGCCTGGTCGATCCGCCGCCGCCCGCATCCGGTCGGAGCCGTCGCATGACCATCACCGCTCTGTCCGGTCCCGGACGGAGCACGGTGCACAGTCGCTCGCGAACGAAGCCGAATGCCCTGCGCCGCACACTGGTCACGACGATCCCGGTCTCCGCCCTCCCCCGCCTCTCCTCCACGATCGTCGTCACCGCCGTCACACTCGCGTCTCTCGCTCCCTCACTGCTCCCCCGGAGTGCGCTGACGCAGGCTCTGTTCACCGGTGTCCTCGCCGCATGCGGTTTCGGGTTCGTCGTCCTCGTCCGTCGACTGTGGCACCTCGTCACGCGTTCACGCAGCCACCACCCTCCGCGGGACTCGGTCCGTCTGCTGGCCCTGATCGGCGCCATGATCGTCGTGACCTGGGCGATCGTGCTCGCCGACCACTGGCAGGATTCACTGCGTGCCGCCATGGGCATGCCGGGCATCGGGCCGGACCACTGGATGCAGGCGATCATCGGGGCAGCGCTGACGTTCCTGCTGTTCGCCGGCATCGGCAACGTCGTCGGCACCGTCGCCCGCCGTCTCGGCTGGATCGGCAGCGCCACCACCGCCGTCGTTCTCGCGACCGGGTTGCAACTGGTCGCCGGACCCGCGTTGTGGGGAATGATGTCCCGTTCCTACAGCGACTCCAACGCGCTCGTCGACGTGTCCCTGCACCGACCGATGTCCGCCGAACTGTCCGGCAGCCCGGACTCCGCGATCAGCTGGGAGTCGCTCGGGCGCCAGGGACGACGGTTCGTGGCGGCGGGCGAGCAGTCGGCCGGCATCCGCACATATGTGGGGATGGATTCGGCGCCGGACGTCGAATCGCGTGCGGCACTGACGGTCTCGGAGCTCGAGCGGGCAGGCGGATTCACCCGGTCCGCCATCGTCGTCACCGTGCCCACCGGCTCGGGGTGGATCGACGAGAACGCCGCCGAAGGATTCGAGGAACGCTTCGCCGACGACGTCGCCATCGTCGGCATGCAGTACTCGTACCTGCCGAGCTGGATCACGTTCGTGTTCGGACGTTCCGCCGCCGACGAATCGGCGGCCGCGTTGTTCGATGCCGTCGCCGAGCGGATCGCCGACCTGCCCGACCTCCTGCGCCCGGCTCTCTACGTGTACGGCCAGAGCCTCGGATCCGTGGGCGGCAGTGCACTTTTCACCGACGCCGATCAACTCCGCGAGCGTGTCTGCGGCGCACTGTGGGCGGGCCCGCCCGCCGGCTCCGTCCTGACGGACGGGGCGACGGTGCTGGCGAACACGTCCGACCCGGTGGTGTGGTGGTCCCCCGACCTGATCGTGCGCCGACCCGACCTCTCGCTCGCAGTACGCGATGCGCCGGTACCCCAATGGATTCCGGGCATCACGTTCCTGCAGACGAGTGTCGACCTGGTGTCCGCGCTGAACTTCGCGGCCGGGCACGGACACCGCTACGGCAGCGAGCAGGGCACCGCCCTGCCCGACTGCTCCTAGTTCGGCGAGCCGATCGGACCGCGTGCGGCCTCGTACGCGGCACCGACGCGGTACAGCCGCTCGTCAGCCAGTGCGGGAGCCATGATCTGCAGCCCCACCGGCAGACCGTCGTCCGCGGACAGTCCCGACGGAACCGACATCGCGCAGTGCCCGGCCAGGTTGGTCGGCAGCGTGCACAGGTCCGAAAGGTACATCGCGAGCGGGTCGCCGACCTTCTCGCCCAGCTTCCACGGGGTGAACGGGCTGGTGGGCGACACCAGGACGTCCACCTTCTCGTAGGCCTTCTCGAAGTCCCTCGCGATGAGCGTCCGCACCTTGAGCGCCTGACCGTAGTAGGCGTCGTAGTAGCCGGAGGACAGCGCGTAGGTACCGATCATGATGCGGCGCTTGACCTCCGGGCCGAAGCCGGCGGCACGCGTCGCGGCCATCACCTGGTCGGCGCTCATGTCGCCCTCGTCGATGCGCAGTCCATAGCGCATCGCGTCGAAGCGCGCGAGGTTCGACGACACCTCGCTCGGCAGGATCAAGTAGTACGACGCGAGCGCGTATTCGAAGTTGGGGCACGACACCTCGACGACCTCGGCACCGAGTTCGGTGAGTTGCGCGACGGCGGCGTCGAACGAGGAGATGACCCCGGGCTGGTAGCTGTCGGAGTGCAGTTCCTTGACCACACCCACTTTCACGCCCTTCAGGTTGCCACCGGCACCCTCACGCGCAGCCGCTACCACGGGGCGCACGGGCGCGTCGATCGACGTGGAGTCGCGCGGGTCGTGCCCGGCGATGACCTCGTGCAGGAGCGCCGTGTCGAGGACCGTGCGGCCACAGGGACCACCCTGGTCGAGCGAGGACGCGCACGCTACGAGGCCGAAACGGGAGACCGTGCCGTACGTCGGCTTGGTGCCGACCGTCGCCGTGACGGCGGCGGGCTGACGGATCGAGCCGCCGGTGTCGGTGCCGATCGCGAGCGGGGCCTGCCGGGACGCGAGGGCCGCGGCACTGCCGCCGCCCGAGCCGCCCGGGATGCGCGTGGTGTCCCACGGGTTGCGGGTGGGGCCGTAGGCGGAGTTCTCGGTGGACGACCCCATCGCGAACTCGTCGAGGTTGGTCTTACCCAGGATCGGGATGCCGGCGTCGCGCAGTTTCTTCGTGAGCGTGGCGTCGTACGGTGCGATCCAGCCTTCGAGAATCTTCGACGCGCACGTGGTGGGCATGTCGGTGGTGGTGAAGATATCCTTGAGCGCCAACGGAACTCCCGCGAGCGGGGAGGCGGGCGCATTGCCCGCGGCGAGGCTGCTGTCCACTTCCTTCGCCGACACGAGGGCCTGCTCGCCTGCCACGTGCAGGAAGGCGTTCAGTTCCCCGTCGACTGCGGCGATGCGGTCGAGATGCGCCTGGGTGACCTCGACGGACGACACCTCACGGCTGTGGATCTTCGACGCGAGATCTGCGGCGTCGAGGGTGGTCAGTTCGGCGCTCATTCGCCCTCTCCAAGGATCTGCGGGACGGCGAAGCGATTCTGCTCGACAGCGGGTGCGCCGGACAGCGCCTGCTCGGGAGTCAGGCCGGGAACGATCACGTCGGGACGGGTCACGTTGGTGACCGCGTTCGGGTTCGCCATCGGCGGAACATCCTCGGCGGGCACCTCGGTGACCACCTTCACGTGGCTGAGAATCGAGTCCAGCTGACCGGCGAACTCGTCGAGCTCGGCATCGGTCAGGGCGAGTCGAGACAGCCGCGCGAGGTGCGCGACCTCGTCACGGGAGATGGCAGGCACCGCGGGGCCCCTTTCGGTTCGGACGTACACAAGTAGGTCCCAGCCTAGAGCGTGGCCCGATCAGCCGTGCAGCCAGCGCCGCAACCTGCCCGTCAGGAACGGCAGAACCACGAAGACCATCACCGGAGTCGTGACCACCGACGCCACCAGGGTGCGGGTCACGACGTCCAGGGCCGTGAGCCGAGGTGTGACGAACAACGCGATGACGAGTGAGATCGGGAAGAAGCCGAGCCAGATGGTGACCGCCTGCTTCCACCTCGGCGGTGGCGGCGTGACCCGCACGGCGTGCGTGAGCGTCGACTGCGGTTCGAACCAGCCCTCCACCCCGGTCAGCCGGTGCGTGACCGTGTCCTGCGCGAGACCCGTCCCCCGTCCCACCCACACCTTCCTGGCGGGCGACGTCGTCCACGCGTCGAGAGTGTTCTCGTCCGCGAACCGGTACACCACGTGGTACTGCTCGGGATCGGACGCCGCGCGCAGCCAGCCCCCGCCGAGGAACCCCGGGAACGTGCCCGCCATCGCCATCCCGGCGTCCGTCCAGCGCAGGAATTCCTGTTCCCGGCCCGCCGCCACCCGCCGCGAGACGGACGTCGTCACTCCCGTTTCCGTGGTGTTCATGCACCCATGTTTGGGCTGGCGTGTTTCGCGGACGAGGCGAATTCGTATCCGCAGTGTCACGAATCGAGCGCGACCTGCGAGTCCCCGTCCCGTCCCCGGCGAAGCCGCAGGGGGGACCGCATACTCGGGAACGAAAGTGCAAGGATGGTGAGCGACGGGGGTCGCAGGTACTCCCGCGTCTATCTCGTGGTGAAAGGGACGCACGTGTCGTATCTGCTTCGCGTCCAGCTTCCCGACCGTCCCGGTAGCCTCGGCTCTCTCGCCGTCGCCCTGGGGTCGGTGGGTGCTGACATTCTGTCGCTCGACGTGGTGGAACGGGGTGCCGGATTCGCCATCGACGACCTCGTGGTCGATGTCGAGCCGGGATCGCTCCCCGACACCCTCATCACGGCGGCCGAGAACCTGCCCGGCGTCACCGTCGACTCCATCCGGCCGTACGCCGGTATCCTCGACACCCACCGTGAGCTCGAGCTCATCGACCAGGTCGCCACCGCGGCGGACGATCGACTGCAGGTCCTCGTGGACGGAGCGCCGCGCGTGCTCCGGGTCGGCTGGTCCGTGGTCGCCGACCTCGGTCCGCACGGCGCATACCGGGTGGTCGGCAGCTCGGGAGCTCCCGAGACCCATGCCACCGAGATCCCGTGGATGCCGCTGGAGAAGCCCACGGCGCTCGACGGCGAGGGCGACTGGGTGCCGCAGGTGTGGCGTGACATGAACACCACACTCGCGGCGGCTCCCCTCGGGACCACCGGCCGCGTGCTGATGCTCGGCCGCCCCGGCGGCCCGGAGTTCCGTCCGTCCGAGATCGCCCGGCTGGGTTACCTCGCCGGCATCATCGCGACGGTTCTGAGCTGACCACCGTCCCGGGCCGGGAGGTCCGGTGGTGGTCGCCTCAGACGAGCTCGCGGACCAGGACGGTGAGCTCGACGCCCGGCACGGGCACCCAGTTCCGTTCGGGCACAGGCACGAAACCGTTGCGGTCGTAGATCCGGCGGGCATCTTCCATGTCCGGCTGGGTGGACATCACGACCGCGCGGTCCCCGCGGTCGTATGCCGTGTCCAGCACGTGCCGCACGAGCGCCGACCCGACCCCGGAACCGCGGGCGTCGGGTGACACGGCGAGCATCCGGAATTCGAGTTCACCCGGCCGCGCGACGTCGGCGTACGGGGAAGCCGGTTCCGCGATCGTGACGGAACCGACGATCCGGCCCTCCATCACGGCAACCCGGACATCCGCCTTCTCCGCCCGCTCGGCGGTGTCGCGCAACCGGTTCGTGTACGGATCGTGCGCCTCGACGAATCCGCCGCCCACGTAGGCGATCACCGTGAGGTCACTGACGGCCTCGTACTCGTCCGGCGTCGCATTCCGAATCTCGATCATGTCCAGAACTATGACAGGACTGCTCACGCCGCCCAAAATGCGGGAGTGAGGTTCCGATCACACTCCGGAATCCGCGACCGCGTCCGGTCCGCCCTCCAGCAGTCGACGGAACCCGTCCTCGTCGAGGACCGGCACTCCGAGTTCGACGGCCTTGTCGTGCTTCGAACCCGGCGATTCGCCGACCACCACGTATGCAGTCTTCTTCGACACCGAACCCGCGGCCTTACCGCCTCGGACGAGGATCGCCTCCTTCGCCTGGTCGCGCGAGAACGTCTCGAGCGAACCCGTGACGACGATCGACAGTCCCTCGAGATTGCGCGGAATCGATTCGTCGCGTTCGTCTTCCATGCGAACCCCGGCCGCGGACCACTTCTCCACGATCTGCTGGTGCCAGTCGACACCGAACCACTCGGCGACGGCCGCGGCGATGGTGCCGCCGACCCCGTCCACAGCGGCGAGTTCCTCGACGGAGCTCTGCCGGATCCGCTCGAGCGACCCGAATTCACCGGCCAGCGCACGCGCCGCCGTGGGTCCGACATGACGGATGGACAGCGCGACCAGCACCCGCCACAGCGGCTTGTCCTTGGCGGAATCGAGATTGTCGAGCAGCCGGCGGCCGTTGGCCGACAGCCCGCCGGCCTTAGTCCGGAAGAGCGACGTCTTGAGCAGATCGTCCTCGGTGAGCGAGAACAGGTCTCCCTCGTCGCCGATCGCCTTGGCCTCGAGCAGGCTCGTTGCGGCCTCGTAGCCGAGGACCTCGATGTCGAACGCGCCGCGGCCCGCGACGTGGAACACGCGTTCCCGGAGCTGCGCGGGGCAGTACTGCTGGTTGGGGCAGCGAATGTCCGCGTCACCCTCCTTGGCAGGGGCCAGCGGCGTGTCGCACTCCGGGCAGTGGGTGGGCATCACGAACTCGTACTCGTCGCCCGTCCGGGCGTCGACCACGGGCCCGAGGACCTCGGGGATGACGTCACCGGCCTTGCGCAGCACGACCGTGTCGCCGATGAGCACGCCCTTGCGTTTGACCTCGGAGCCGTTGTGCAGGGTGGCGAGTGAGACGGTGGAGCCGGCGACCGTGACCGGTTCCATGTAGGCGAACGGGGTTACCCGGCCGGTGCGACCGACGTTGACCCGGATGTCGAGGAGCTTGGTGGTTGCCTCTTCCGGCGGGTACTTGTAGGCGATCGCCCAGCGCGGCGCCCGGGAGGTGGACCCGAGCCGGCGTTGCAGCGACGTCTCGTCGACCTTGACCACCAGACCGTCGATCTCGTGCTCCACGTCGTGCCGGTGCTCGCCCCAGTACTGCACCCGGTCCACGACGGCGTCCGCGCCCGTGACACGCGCGGTGTGAGTCGACACCGGCAGGCCCCACGCCGCCAGTGCCTTGTACGCGTCGTACTGGGAGACCGGCTCGAATCCTTCACTGCGGCCGAGTCCGTGGCAGATCATTCCGAGGCGCCTGCGGGCCGTGACGGCCGGATTCTTCTGCCGCAGCGACCCGGCCGCGGAGTTCCGGGGATTCGCGAACGGCGCCTTGCCTTCCTCGACGAGCGCCGCGTTGAGTGCCGCGAAGTCCTCGAGCCGGAAGAACACCTCGCCACGCACCTCGAGGAGCGCGGGGACCGGGTATTCATCTGTGCCGGTGAGCTTTTCCGGGATGTCGTCGATGGTTCGCGCGTTCAGAGTGACTTCTTCACCGGTTCGGCCGTCGCCGCGCGTGGCGGCCCGGACGAGCCGGCCGTTCTCGTAGACCAGGTTCAGCGCGACTCCGTCGATCTTCACCTCGCACAGGTAGTGCAGGTCTGGGCCGGTCTCCTGCTCCACCCGGCTGATCCAGGTGCGCAGTTCGTCGGTGGCGAAGACGTTGTCGAGACTCAGCATCCGCTCGAGATGATCGGCGGAGGCGAAGTCGGTGGCGAAACCGCCGCCGACGAGTTGTGTCGGCGAATCGGGCGTCCGCAGGTCGGGGTACTGGTTCTCGAGGTCGTTCAGCTCGCCCAGCAGCACGTCGAACTCTCCGTCGGAGATGATGGGCGCGTCGCGGACGTAATAGCGGAACTGGTGCTGCCGCACTTCCTCGGCCAGCTCGTTCCAGTGCTCCCGAATGTGTCCGGGGGCCGGTGTCGGGGCTTCGGTCGATTCACTCACTACCGAAGATTAACCGGTCCAGCCGACACCGAACGCCGGACTCAGAGCGATTCGGGGTCGTCGGTGAACGCGCTGCTCACCTCGGCGCACAACTTCAGCGCGTCCCGGCTCCAGGACGCGCTTGCGCCCGCGAGTCCGCAGGCGGGAGTCACGGCGACCTGGGTCCGCAGCGTCGTGCGCGGAAATCCGAGCCGGTCGATCAGCGTCACCGCAGGTCGGGCCAGGTCGCGCCACGTGGCAGGCACCGCGGGAGCGTCAGTCGGGACGAGGCCGAGTGCGAGCTCCTTGCCCGAGTCGAGCAACTCGCCGATGCCGTCCAGGTCCGCGGACGCCAGCTGAGACACGTCCAGACCCACCGCACGGGCACTGCTGCGCCGCAGAAGGTCGGTGGGCAGGTCGGCGGAGCAGCAATGCACCATGGTCACCGCGCCGCAGCCGGCGAGGGCGGCCTCGAGCACGGCGAGAGCCTCCGGTTCCGGCATCGCCCGCACGGTCTCGAGCCGCGACCGACCGGACAGTGTGCCCGCCAGCACGGCGGGCAGTCGCGGCTCGTCGAATTGGACCAGCACCTGCGCGCCAAGACGTCGCGTGACTTCCGCGGCGTGCCGCGCGAGCCCCTCGCCCAGCGATTCGGCGAAGTCGCGCACCGCGCCGGGATCGGTGAGCACGCGCCGGCCGGTGCCGAGTTCCACCTCGGCCGCCAGCGTGAGTGGACCCACCGACTGCACCTTCACCACGTGGTCGGCGCCGACGAGGCCCGCACTCTCCCACGCCTCCTCGAGCGCGTCGAGATCCTGGTTCAGAAGGTCGGTCGCCCGCTTGGCGACCGAGCCGCGACGCTGCACCACGCGGTAGGCCGTCGTGGACACGTCCAGCTGCAGATCCACGAGCAGAGCGCTGGCGCGGCCGATCATGTCGGCGCCGAGCCCGCGGGCGGGCAACTCGACGAGGTGCGGGAGCCGGCCGAGTTCACCGAGAACGATCGTGGCGGCTTCACGCGGATCCGTGCCCGGCCACGAGCCGACGCCGGTGACGGCTCCGGCCAGTGAGATACCCTGCGTCACTGCGTGTTCGGACGCGCGTCGGTACCCGAGATGGTTCCGCTGCCCAGCACGATGTCGCCTGCCGGGTCGGTCCGGTACAGCACGACGGCCTGCCCCTTCGCGACGCCGGTGAGCGGCTCCCGAAGGGAGATGGCGATGCCGCCGTCGACCGCTTCGGCGACGGCGTCGGCGAGCCCGCCGTGGGCCCGGACCTGGACGGTGCATTCGAGGGGCCCGGTCGGCGTGCTCCCGGACGTCCACACGGCGCGGTCCGCCGTGATCGCGTGCACCTCGAGGTCGCGTGCGGAACCGACGCGGACGGTGCCGGTGTCGGGTTCGATGGACGTCACGTACCGCGGTTGCCCGTCGGCTGCGGGACCCTGGACGCCGAGGCCCTTCCGCTGGCCGATCGTGAAACCGTGCACGCCCTCGTGTTCCGCGAGCACCTCACCCGAATCGGCGTCGACCACACTGCCCGGGCGAACACCGATGCGGGCACCGAGGAATGCGCGGGTGTCGCCGGACGGGATGAAGCAGATGTCGTGGCTGTCGGGCTTGTTCGCCACGGCGAGGCCGCGTTCGGCGGCCTCCTCCCGGATCTGGCCCTTCGGGGTGTCCCCCACCGGGAACATCGCCCGCGACAACTGCTCGGCGGTGAGCACACCGAGCACGTACGACTGATCCTTGTCCGCGTCGACGGCGCGGCGCAGCACGCCGTTCTCGAGTTGCGCGTAGTGGCCGGTGGCCACCGCGTCGAACCCGAGGGCGATCGCACGGTCGGCGAGCGCCGCGAACTTGATCTTCTCGTTGCACCGCAGGCACGGGTTGGGGGTCTCCCCCGCGGCGTACGACGCCACGAAGTCGTCGATCACGTCTTCCTTGAAGCGGTCGGCGAAATCCCAGACGTAGAACGGGATTCCGAGCACGTCCGCGGCACGCCGGGCATCACCGGCGTCCTCCTTGGAGCAGCAGCCCCGGGATCCGGTCCGCAGCGTGCCCGGCTCGGCAGACAGCGCGAGATGCACGCCCACCACGTCGTGCCCGGCAGCGACCGCCCGTGCCGCCGCCACCGCGGAATCCACGCCGCCACTCATGGCCGCCAGTACTCGCATCAACGATCCCCTCCACGCGCTCCGACACCGGCGAGCCCGGCGGCGCGGGCCCGCTCCACAACTTGCGGCAGTGCCGCGATGACTGCATCCACGTCCGCGACCGTCGACGTGTGCCCGAACGAGAAGCGCAACGATCCCCGCGCGGTCGCGGAATCAACGCCCATCGCGGTCAGGACGTGGCTCGGACGAGCGACTCCGGCGGTACACGCCGACCCGGTCGAACACTCGATCCCGGCGGCGTCGAGCAACATCAGCAGCGAATCGCCCTCGCAGCCGGGGAACGTGAAGTGGGCGTTGCCCGGCAGCCGCGCGCTGCCCACCGGCCCGTTCAGCACGGCATCGGGAACGGTCTCGCCGACGCGCTCGATCAAGCGGTCGCGCAGGACGGTCAGTTCCGTCGCGCGGGAGTCGAGGTCGGCGGTCGTGTCACGCAGCGCCGCCGCCATACCGACGACGCCCGCCGTGTCCGGGGTACCCGAACGCAGGTCGCGCTCGTGTCCCCCGCCGTGCAGCAGCGGCACACACGGCACCTGCCGTCCCAGCAGCAGCGCACCGACGCCCTGCGGTCCGCCGACCTTGTGCGCGGCGATGCTCAGCGCGGACAGCCCGCTCGCAGCGAAGTCCACGGGGATGTGCGTGACGGCCTGGACGGCGTCGCTGTGCATCGGCACACCGAACTCGGCCGCCACGGCGGCGAGTTCGGTGATCGGCATGATCGTGCCGACCTCGTTGTTGGCCCACATGATCGTGACCAGGGCCGTCTCGTCCGCGTTGACGGCGAGTTCGTCGCGCAGCGCCTGCGGGGACACCCGGCCCAGTTCGTCGACGGGCAGCCACGTGACCTGGGCACCCTCGTGCTTCTCGAGCCACTCCACCGCGTCGAGAACCGCATGGTGCTCCACGGAACTGGCGAGAATCCGCACCCGGTCGGGGTCGGCGTCCCGCCGGGCCCAGAAGATGCCCTTGACCGCGAGATTGTCGCTCTCGGTGCCGCCGGAGGTGAAGATGACCTCGGACGGCCTGGCACCGAGGTCGGCGGCGATGGATTCGCGGGCCTCCTCGATGCGACGGCGGGCGGCGCGTCCGGAACCGTGCAGCGAGGACGCATTGCCCACGGTCGTGAAGATGTCGGTCATCGCCCGGACGGCAGCGGGCACCATGGGAGTGGTGGCTGCGTGGTCCAGGTAGACGGGGTGATCGGCACTGCGGGCAGAGGTCATGACGTGACCAGGATAGCTCAGGCGACGAGACGCTCCGCCGCCTCGATGCCCACGGCCGCCGTCCCGACCACACCCTGCAGCGGATCGACGATGTCGTGCGCTGCGAGATCGATCCGTTCGTCGCCCCGCGCGGCGCGCTCACACCGGGTCGCCAGATCGCGGCGGCAGTCCCCCGGGTACTCGATCGGCGCCAGCCGGACCTCCGCGGTGACTCCCTTCTGGCGGATGATGCGCCGGATCGACTGACCGATCGTCTCCTCGCCGACGAAGCACGGCCCGGTCGTCAGGTCCCCGCCCCGGCCGGTGTACCGCAGCGAGATCGGCTGGACCGGACATTCCGCGTCGATCGCCGCCTGGAACAGCGCAGGCCGGAAACCGCCGTACGCCCGTCCGCACCACGTGGTGCCCTCCGGGAACGCCACGACTCGTTCGCCGTCGCGCAGCCTGCCCGCCGTCGTCGCCACCGTGTCCGGGAGTGCGCGCAGGTTCTGCCGCTCGATCGGGACGACCCTCATCCGCTGCGCGAGCGACCCCAGAACCGGCCAGTCCAGCAGATCCCCGCGGGCGACGAAGTTCGCCGGGGCGAGCGCGCTGAGCACCAGCACATCGGTCCACGACACGTGGCCGGCCACCACCAGGATCCCGCCGGTGTGACGGCGCTTTCCACGATGATCGACGACGACGAGGCGAATTCCCACGCAGCGCAACAGGATCGCTGCGTACCGCCGCTGCAGACCGGTCCGCCACGACCGCGGCAGCAGCCATCCCGCGGTCAGGAGCGGCGCCGTCGCCAGTGCCGACACGACGAGGCACCAGCGAACGACCACGGTCGGGATCGACACTCCGTTCGCCTCCGCGGGCAGACATCCCACGCCGCACGGACTCGCCGGCATCCACGAGTGCACGGTCACCTCGGGCGACTCGGACACCGCCGTGCTCATGCTCGTGCTCCCGCCTCGAGAGTGGCCGATGCCGAACGCAGGCGTTCGAGGTAGCGCTCGTTGGCGCCGTGCAGTCCCTGCAGTGCGACGAAATCGGCGACACCGAACTCCGGATCGTGCGCGGGCTCACCGCACACCTTGGCGCCGAGGCGCAGGTAGCCCCGGAGCAGCGGCGGCAGGGTCGGCCGGGCGGGCGGCTCGATCTCGTCGAGCGACCGCCCGTCGACGCGCACCGGGTTCCTGGGCACGGCCCGCGCGGCCGGGTCGTTGCCGTACTTGCGGAGCAGCAGGTCGCGCACCCCTCGGACGTTGGATCCGGCCACCGCGTCCGGATGCTCGCGCATCGGCACGGAGACGCATCCCATGACCCATTCGTATCCGGTGAGCTGCAGGTAGTGGAGGATGCCTGCCCACATCAGGCTCAGCACCGAACCGGAGCGGTGGTCGGGGTCGACGCACGCCCGGCCCATCTCGACGATGCGGTTGCCGACGGGGTCGAGCGCGGAGATGTCGAATTCGGTGGCGGTGTAATAGCCACCGGCCTGGGCAGCGGCGTCGGGCGGGAGCATGCGGTAGCAACCGACGAACTCGCCGGTCTCCTCGTGGCGGACGAGGAGGTGGTCACAGAAGTCGTCGAACCGGTCGGCGTCGAGGGCGTCCACGTGCGCGGGGACGGAGAATCCGGGTTCGGAGGCGAACACGCGGTAGCGCAGCCGCTGGGCGGAAACGCGGTGTTCGCGGTCGGACGAGACGACCAGGGAGTATCGGGGCGCGGTTACAACAGAATCGGCGGTCTCACTCGGTGCGCGGAGAACTGACGAAGTTGTCATGGCGCAGGTTTACCGAGCAGGGGCGGCGTGAGGGCATCGCCCGGGTGTCGTGTCGATGCAGCCCGGATGAACGACGGAAGATACGACGGCGGCCCCGCTCCCGGTAAGGGAACGGGGCCGCCGTCGGCCGAGAATCAGCCCTTGTGGGCCTTGACTGCCTCGGTGAGCTGCGGAGCGACGTTGAACAGGTCGCCGACGATGCCGTAGTCCGCGATCTCGAAGATCGGGGCTTCCTCGTCCTTGTTCACGGCGACGATGGTCTTCGACGTCTGCATACCGGCGCGGTGCTGGATGGCACCGGAGATGCCGAGCGCGATGTACAGCTGCGGGGAGACCGTCTTGCCGGTTTGACCGACCTGGAACTGTCCCGGGTAGTAGCCCGAGTCGACCGCGGCACGCGAGGCACCGACAGCGGCACCCAGCGAGTCGGCGAGTTCCTCGACGACGGTGAACTTGTCGGCGCTGCCGACACCGCGGCCACCGGAGACGACGACGGTCGCCTCGGTGAGCTCGGGGCGGTCGCCACCGACGATCGGATCACGCGAGGTGATCTTGACGGCGCCCTCTTCCTGGGCCGGGACCTCGACGGAGACCTTCTCGCCTGCGCCGGCTTCGGGCTTCGCCTCGATGGCACCCGGGCGGACCGAGATGACCGGGACGTCGCCGTTGGCCTTGGCGTCGACGGTGAATGCGCCACCGAAGATGGAGTGCACGGCACTGCCGTCGGACTTCACGTCGACGACGTCGACGAGCAGACCGGAGCCGATGCGGGCAGCAAGACGTCCGGAGACCTCCTTGCCCTCGACGCTGGCGGCGGTGATGACCGCAGCCGGCGCGGCCGACTCGACGAGCGACGCGAGCACGTCGACCTTCGGGGTGACCAGGTAGCCGTCGATGTCGTCCGACTCGGCGACGTAGATCTTGGCCGCGCCTGCGGCGGCGAGGCCCTCGGCCAGCTTGTCGGCGGTACCGGCGGGACCGGTGACCACTGCGGCCGGCTCACCGAGCGCGCGAGCGGCGGTGATGAGTTCGGTGCTGACCTTCTTCAGCGCACCCTCTGCGTGCTCGACGAGCACCAGTACTTCTGCCATGTCTAACTCTCCCTGTATGTGTCTGCTGGTCTGTAGAGGGGCGAGATCAGATGATCTTCTGGCCCACGAGGTAGGCAGCGATCTTGCTGCCGCCGTCGCCCTCGTCGACGATGCGCTCACCAGCGGTACGCGGGGGCTTGGGGGTGGAGGCGGTGACGGTGGTGCCCGCGTTGGCGACACCGACGGTCTCCGGGTCGACACCGAGGTCGGCCAACGTGTAGACGAGAACTTCCTTCTTCTTCGCGGCCATGATGCCCTTGAAGGAGGGGAAGCGGGGCTCGTTGATCTTCTCGGTGACGCTGACGATGGCCGGCAGGCTCGCTTCGAGGCCGAAGACGCCCTCGTCGGTCTCGCGCTCTCCGGTGACGGTGCCGTCGGCGACCGTGAGCTTGCGCAGCTGCGTGAGCTGCGGGATGCCCAGGTACTCAGCGATGATGGCCGGAACGGCGCCGACGCGGCCGTCGGTGGCCTCGTTACCGGCGATGATCAGGTCGGCAGGCTCTTCGTTCTCGAACGTGATCTGTCCGAGCGCCGCGGCCAGGGTCCACGCGGTCTGCACCGCGTCGGAGCCGTGGAGGGCCGGGTCGTTGATGTGCACTGCCTTGTCGGCACCCATGGACAGGGCCTTGCGGATGGCGTCGGTGGCGCGGTCCGGACCTGCGGAGAGGACGGTCACCTCGCCGCCCTGAGCCTCCTTGATCAGGAGCGCTTCTTCGACGGCGCGCTCGTTGATCTCGTCGAGCACTGCATCGGCGGCCTCGCGGTCAAGCGTGTAGTCACCGTCGGTCAGCTTGCGCTCGGACCACGTGTCGGGGACCTGCTTGATCAAAACAACGATGTTCGTCATGGGTCTTCGTCGACCTCCTGTGTGTTCTTGCGTGGTTATCGTGAGTTGCTCCGCGTGGGCCGAGCTCTCGTTGTCGATATTTCGTCGCACGATGGCTCTGCGACAGATTACCCCACGTTAAGTTACCGGTCGGTAACTTGCGTGAAAGTCTCGTTCACCATAACGGCCGAATGCGCATTTCATCCCTGTGATGTAGACCACCTGGACGAGCGACCTTGCCGGTGGCACTAACCTCGCAGCGGTGAGCGAATCATTTGTCGGCGACCGCGAGGACGCACCGCTACCCCCGCTCGGTCACGAGCAATTGCCATCGACCGGCGACGAGCAACTGCCCCTCACGGGCGAGCGGACCGTGCCCGGGATCCCCGAGGAGAACTACTGGTTCCGGCGGCACGAGGTGGTCTACCGCGACCTCCTCCCCCGCTGCACGGGACGCCGGGTACTCGAGGCCGGATCCGGAGAAGGCTACGGCGCCAACATGATTGCCGACGTGGCACAGAGCGTCACCGGACTCGACTACGACATCTCCGCGGTCGAACACGTCCGTGCGCGCTACCCCCGCGTCGAGATGCTGCACGGCAACCTCGCGGAGCTTCCCCTCGACGACGAATCCGTAGACACCGTCGTCAATTTCCAGGTGATCGAACACCTGTGGGACCAGGCGCAATTCCTGCGCGAATGCTTCCGGGTGCTGACGCCCGGCGGGGAACTGCTCGTCAGCACCCCCAACCGCATCACGTTCTCGCCGGGCCGCGACACGCCCCTCAATCCGTTCCACACCCGCGAACTCGACGCGGCCGAGCTGACCGAACTGCTCGAGGAGGCCGGATTCAGGGTCGCCCTCATGACCGGCGTCCATCACGGCGACCGGCTGAAGTCCCTCGACGCGAAGCACGGCGGCTCGTTCATCGGCGCGCAGATCGACCGCGCACTCGCCGGCGAACCCTGGCCCGACGAACTGACCCGCGACGTCGAGGGCATCACCGTCGACGATTTCGCCCTGCACGAGGGCGACATCGACGACAGCCTCGACCTGGTGGCCGTCGCGGTGAAAGATCCTGTTCGGTGACCGAATCCGACAACCGCACCGGAGCGGGCGACGCGACGGAACCGGGCATGTTCTGCCTGGTTCTGCACTCCCACCTGCCCTGGCTCGCCAACCACGGCCGGTGGCCGGTGGGCGAGGAGTGGCTGTACCAGTCGTGGGCGGCGTCGTACCTCCCTCTCACCGCGATGTTGCGGCGGCTGTCCGATGAGGGTCGCTCACACCTGCTGACCCTCGGCATCACCCCCGTTCTCGCAGCTCAGCTCGACGATCCGCACTGTCTGGCGGGGATGCACCACTGGCTCGGGAACTGGCAGATCCGCGCACACGAGGCGGCAGGCATGCCCGACGACGCGCACCGCGATCTCGGTGCCCGCGAGCACCGCGCGTCCGCCGCCGCACTCGCCGACTTCGAACTGCGCTGGCGGCACGGCGGCTCACCGGTACTGCGCGACCTTCTCGACCGCGGGGCGTTCGAACTGCTCGGCGGGCCGCTTGCCCACCCGTTCCAGCCGCTGCTCGACCCGCGGTTGCGCGCCTTCTCCCTCAGCGAGGGGCTCGCCGACGCCGCCGCGCGGTGGAGCTGCACGCCGACAGGTATCTGGGGGCCCGAATGCGGGTACACCCCCGGCATGGAGACCGGATACGCCGAGGCGGGTGTCACTCATTTCATGGTCGACGGTCCCGCCCTGCGCGGCGACACGTCGCTCGGCAGACCGGTCCGTGAGTCCGACGTGGTCGCGTTCGGACGCGACCTGCAGGTGAGTTACCGGGTGTGGTCGCCGAAGTCGGGCTACCCCGGGCACGGCGCCTACCGCGACTTCCACACGTACGACCACGACACCGGCCTCAAACCGGCCCGGGTGACCGGCCGCACGGTCGACTCGGCCGACAAGGCGCCATACGACCCCGCCCTGGCTACGGCCGCGGTCGACCGGCACGTGGCCGACTTCGTTGCCACCGTCCGCAGGCGCCTGCGCGACGAGTCGGAGCGCATCGGACGGCCCGCGCTCGTCGTCGCCGCGTTCGACACGGAGCTGTTCGGGCACTGGTGGCACGAGGGCCCCGAGTGGCTCGAGAAGGTGCTGCGGGCGCTGCCCGAGGCCGGAATCCGGGTCGGCACCCTCGATGACGCCCGGCGGCAGGGCTACGTGGGCGAACCCGTCCAGCTCGAGAAATCGTCGTGGGGATCCGGCAAGGATTGGCGGGTGTGGGCCGGCGATCAGGTCTCGGACCTGGTGCAACTCAACTCCGAGGTGGTCGCGACCGCCCTCGACACCGTGGACAAGACCCGCGACACCGATGCTGCCCCCGGACGTCCCGCGCTCCGGAACCGCGTGAACGATCAGATACTGCGGGAGGCACTCATGACGGTGTCGAGCGACTGGGCGTTCATGGTCAGCAAGGATTCCGCGGCCGGATATGCCCGCGACCGGGCACACAAGCACGCACATGCCACCCGCGAAATCGCGGCCGCGGTGTCGGCGGGCAAGGACGCGGCCGCGAACCGGCTCGCAGAGGGATGGAACCGCGCCGACGGCCTGTTCCCCGGGCTCGACGCGCGGCGTCTGCCCGGCAGGGAGCACCGGCGGACGGGCACCGAGGGAGGGGCGTCGTGAAGATCCTGATCGTGTCGTGGGAGTACCCACCCGTCGTGGTCGGCGGTCTCGGCCGCCACGTCCACCACCTGGCCACCGAACTCGCGGCGGCCGGACACGAAGTGGTGGTGTTGTCGCGGCGGCCGTCGGGCACCGACGCCTCCACCCATCCCACCGTCACCCACATCGAAGACGGCGTGCTGGTCGTCGCCGTCGCCGAGGACCCCGCGCACTTCGTCTTCGGCGAGGACATGCTGGCGTGGACACTCGCGATGGGGCACGCGATGGTGCGGGCCGGCGTCGCCCTGCACAAGCCCGGTGTCGGGGAGGGCTGGCAGCCGGACGTGGTGCACGCACACGACTGGCTCGTGGCCCACCCCGCCATCGCGTTGGCCGAATTCTACGACGTCCCTTTGGTTTCCACACTCCACGCCACCGAGGCCGGACGGCACAGCGGCTGGGTGTCCGGCCGGATCAACCGGCAGGTGCATTCGGTGGAATGGTGGCTGGCCAACGAATCCGATGCGCTCATCACCTGTTCCGCGTCGATGCAGGACGAAGTGACCACACTCTACGGTCCGCAGCTCCCACCGATCACGGTGATCCGCAACGGAATCGACCTCACCACCTGGAGCTTCCGCGAGCGCGCGCCACGGTCCGGACCGCCGAAACTACTGTTCGTCGGCCGCCTCGAATACGAGAAGGGCGTGCAGGACGCCATCGCCGCGCTCCCCCGCATCCGCCGCAGCCACCCCGGGACCACGCTGTCGATCGCCGGTGAAGGCACCCAGTTCACCTGGCTCTACCAGCAGGCCCGCACCCATCGCGTCGCCCGTGCCGTGAACTTCCTCGGCAACCTCGACCACATCGAACTGCTCGGGTGGCTGCACGGCGCCGACGCCATCGTCCTGCCCAGCCGGTACGAGCCGTTCGGCATCATCGCACTCGAAGCCGCCGCCTCCGGCACCCCGCTCGTGGCGTCCACCGCCGGCGGCCTCGGTGAAGCGGTCGTCGACGGCGAGACCGGCATGTCGTTCCAGCCGGGCGACGTCACCGGGCTCACGTCCGCGGTCCGGGAGGTCCTCGACGACCCGGCAGGCGCCCAGCAGCGCGCGTTGGCCGCCCGTGACCGTCTCACCGCGGATTTCGACTGGCACAAGGTGGCCGAGGACACCGTCCACGTCTACGCGGGCGCCAAGCGCCGCGTGCGGCACCCGTTGGCGAGGCCGGAGATTCCCGAGCGTCCGCTGCCCGGTCGCTGACGTGGCCCTCAGTCCGCGCGGGCCCGCCGGATCCGGATCGGACCCCGTGCCGATCGCGGATCCACCACGGCACCTTTCTGAGTGACCTCGACCTCGCCGGCGTCGACCAGGCGCCGGGCGGCCTCCCGGACCGGTTCCATGAGGGGTCGCCAGTCGTCCGGTGCGACGGCCCGCGCGACATCCGACGGGCAAATGCTCGAACTCGCGGACCGCGCGTCGAGGAGCGCCCGGATGCGCTCCTCGAGTTCACTGTCCGACGCGGTCATGCTGCCGACTATGCCACCGCGCCGGTCAGTTCTCCTGCGCCGCCTTCTTCCGGGCGATGTCCTCGAGGGCCGCGATGTACTTCGCGCGTTCGGACGCACCCGCCTCCCACTCGGCCTTGCGGTTCTTCACGGGCTTGGCCGGCGAGCCGACGGCGATGCTGAAGTCCGGGATGTCACCCTTGACGACGGCATGCGCGCCGAGAACACAGCCTCGCCCCACCCGCGTGTTGCGGAGAACCGTGACCTTGGCCGCCACCCACGTGTCGGGTCCGATGCGGACCGGGCCCTTCACGATGCCCTGATCCTTGATCGGGACGTTCACATCGTCCATGCGGTGATCGAAGTCGGTGATGTAGCACCAGTCGGCCACGAGCGTCGACGCGCCGATCTCGATGTCGAGGTACGTGTTGACGACGTTGTCCTTGCCGAAGACCACCTTGTCGCCGATGCGCAGCGACCCCTCGTGGCAGCGGATCGCATTGCCGTCGCCGATGTGCACCCAGCGGCCGATCTCGAGCCGCGACAGGTCGGGGGTCGAATGGATCTCCACCCGCTTGCCGAGGAACACCATGCCACGCAGGATCACGTGCGGGTTGGCCAGCTTGAACTTCGCGAGCCGGTAGTACCGCACGAGGTACCACGGCGTGTACGCCTTGTTCGCCAGCACCCATCGCAGCGAGTCGCGTGTCAGGAAGCGGGCCTGCTCGCTGTCGCTCCGCCGGGATCCTCGCCACCTCGTACGCAACGGTGCGCCCCACATGCTCGTCATAGCCTGTCAGCCTACGTTCACAGCTCGGGCCCCCGGTCGGGTGCGTCCGGACTCCGACACCGGCATCGGGGTGTGCCGATCGGCGCAGCCTCGGCGGGATAGTCTCTGGGCCGAGCGTTATCGAAGACGAGGAGAAGTAATGCGGCGGGTCCTACGTTCGTCAGTACTGGCGCTGGCGACGATCTCGGCTGTCGTCCTCAGCGGCTGCAGCAGCGGAACGCAGGTCGACGACATCTTCTCCGCGGGCGGGTGGCCCGGCATGCACGCCGACGCCCGCAACAGCGACACCAGCCCCGTCACCGGTTCCCGCGAACTCTCCTTCGCCTGGTCGCGGCCGCTCGGCGGTCCGGTGGCGAATTACGCGTCGGTGGCCGCCAGCGGCCAGATCTTCATCACGGCCCGCACCGAGAAGGGCTGCAACCTCTTCTCCTACCAGATGGACAGCGGCCGCAAACGCTGGTGCCGTCAGCTCGCGCCGGGTGCCGTGGCCTCCACGCCCATCGTCGACGGCGCCGCCAACGTGTACGTGGGTGAGAACGGCGCCATCAACTCGTTCAACGAGTACGGCCAGCTGCGTTGGCGCACACCGGTGGTCGGGACGCCGCTGTCGGCGCAGTTCACCGGCGACGGCAATCTCCTCTTCATCACCCAGCTCGGCCAGATCAACGTCGTGGACACGCAGACCGGTCAGAAGGTCGTGGCGCCGTACGATCTCGTCCCGCCGCCGTCCGTCGCCGAGGGCGCGAACGTCGACATCCTGCCCGACGACAAGGGCCTCAGCGGCTGCTTCTTCGGCGCACCCGACTGCCCGGTGGCGAACATGCCGGCCATCGACCTCGAGTCCGGCAAGTTCTACTTCACGTTCTTCGCCCCAGGAGCACCCGCGGCGGAACTCGTCGCAATGAAGTACTCCGGCGGCGACAACCCCGCGATCACCCAGGAATGGTCCAGCGATGCACTGCCGGGCGGCAGCGCGTCCAGTCCCGATCTGTCGGCCGACGGCTCCGTCGTCTACACCAACGACAACTGGGGCACGTTGTGGGCGATCGATTCCGCGACCGGCGATCCGAAGTGGAGTTACGACATCGGGTATGCCGCCGCCGGCAGCCCGTCGACGTCCGCGGACGGTCTGATCATCCCCGCGGGCGGACTCGACGGCCACCTGCTGGCGTTGCAGGACAAGGGCGATCACGCCGAACTTGTCTGGGAGCGGAAGGATCTGCTGCAGCTGGGCGTCCCGGCCCAGACGGCCGGGTCCACCGGTTACGCGGTGGTCCGCGAGCGTACGGACGGACTGGCGATGCTCACGTTCGACACCGGGACCGGCGAAACCCTCGACCAGGACACCCTGCCCGGGGCGAAGGGCTTCACGGTCGGCACGTCCGTCGGGCCGAAGGGTGAAGTTCTCACGCCGACACTGCTCGGAGAGCTGTTCGTCCTCCGCTGACCCGTGAGTACTTATTAACGTCCGGCGGTTGAGAAGTACTCACGGGCGCGAAGCGCAGATGAAGGCGACGCCGGCTCGGCCGATCCGCGTGATCACCACACTGAGCGAACGACTTCCGCGCAGCTTCAGCTTGGGACGCAGGACCGCGGGATCGACGTCGACGCCGCGCACGAGGATTTCCGCCACCCCGCAGTCGTGCCGCGCCAGCTCCTGTCGCAGCGACTTCTCCGAATACTTCACCTGTTCGAGAATGCGGAAGCCCCGCACGCCGTCGGGGACCGAATCGCCGGTGAGATAGGCGATCCGGGGATCCAGCTGCCACAGCCCGTGCCGGGCGGCGTAGTGCCGCACCAGGCCCGCACGCACGACGGCGCCGTCGGGGTCGATGATCCACTCGCCCGGCGCGCGTTCGGGGATGTCGTCGTCCTCGGCGTCCGTCACCGTCCACGCGGTGCCGTCGGAGCCGAGGACGCTCGCTCGCCGGGTGACACCGGCTCCGGACAGTCCCGGCGACCACAGGCACGCCTCGCGCACGCCGCCGTCGAGCGACACCACCTCCACCTCGCCGTCCCAGCCGAGCCGGTCGAAATCGAGTCCGGGGGCGCACTTCACCGCGAGATCCCGTCCACGGTATGCGTCGATCAGATCGGGCAGCGGCGGCTCCAGCGCGGCGGGGTCGTGTGTGCGCCTGCCGCCGGACCGTCGCGCCGGATCCGCGAGCACGACGGTGCCGCGGGTGCACGGGACGAGCGCGTCGGCGCGGAGAACGGCCGCCCCGGGAACGTTGTGCTGCGCCATCAGGAGCCGGACCGAGTCGAGGTCGCTGCCGATCACGGTTGCGGCCGTCCCGGCCACCGCGTCCAGTTCGGCGCCGATGGAGCACGTGACGTCGTGGACGTGCCGGTCCTTCAGCCGCGTCGCACGGTGTGCGGCGACCGCCCGTGGTGTCGCCTGTTGCAGGGCGTCGTCGGTGAAAAACCAGTTTTCGGTGCCGGGAAGTTTGGCGGCCGCCTTCCGCCGCAACAGCACGGTCTCCACCAGCAACGCCACGTGTGAGCCGAAACGCGTACGCGCCCGGCCGATGTCGGCCAGGCGCGTAGACGTGGTCAATGCGAAGCCGTCCACCTCCGCGAGAGCGGCTGCCCCGTCCGGGCTCTGCAGGAACTCCACGTCCCCGGCAGTGAACGCATAGCCCAATTCAGTTGCCGGGCTTCACGCCGGTGATCATGACGTTGTAGAAGAATCCCCGTGGAACCACGTGCCGGAGAACCTTCTCGTCGACCCAGCTGAGCGTCTTCCATCCGGTGAACGCGAAACGCCCCCAGCCCCAGCCCAGCTTCTCCGGGGGCACAGCCGCCTCGAACGTGCGGACGGGCCACCCGAGCAGAGCGGCGGCGAATTCTTCGGTGGCCGCGTGAACCTGCTCGGCGCCTGCCGACTTCGCGATCTTCTCGAGGTCGCTCGGATCGAACGTGTGGAGGTCGACGACGGCCTCGAGCGCGGCCGCGCGGGAGGACTCGTCCAATTCCGCCTGCGGGCGACGCCAGTCCGCGAGGAACGGCAACTTGGTGACCCGGGTGGTGACCTCCCACGTCGCGCGACCCAGCCAGCGGGCGTAGAAGTTGCCGATCGTGGTCGGCTCACCGGCGAACACGAAACGCCCGCCCGGCTTCAGGACGCGCAGAACCTCGCGCAGCGACTGCTCGACATCCGGGATGTGATGCAGGACAGCGTGTCCCACGACGAGGTCGAACGTGTCGTCCTCGTACGGGATGGTTTCGGCGTCGGCGACGCGGCCGTCGACGGACAATCCCAGGCCCTCGGCGTTGCGGAGGGCGACCTTCACCATGCCGGGCGACAGGTCCGTGACCGAACCGGTCTTCGCGACCCCGCCCTGCATCAGGTTGAGGAGGAAGAATCCGGTGCCGCAGCCCAGTTCGAGCGCCCGCTCGTAGGGCAGCGGCTGATCGCCCGCGACGGCGTCGAAACGTCCGCGCGCGTAGTCGATGCACCGCTCGTCGTACGAGATCGACCACTTCTCGTCGTACGTCTCGGCTTCCCAGTCGTGGTACAGCACCTGGGCGAGTTTGGTGTCCTTCAGCGCAGCCTCTACCTCTTCGGCGGTGGCGTGCGGATGAGGAGCTGGGTCGTCATGGGCGCTTGCAGTCATGCGGCAAATCCTACTCGCTGGTAAGAGTGAACAGGTTCTAGTTTCGGGCTCCAGACTACTCGCCCGTGAACTGAGCCTTACCTGGGCCGTTCTCGATGAACGATTCCATCCCGATCTTGCGGTCCTGGGTGGCGAACAACGAGGTGAACAGCTGACGCTCCACCGCGAGCCCTGTCCCCAGGTCGACGTCCAGCCCACGGTCCACGGCGGCCTTCGCCGCAGCCAGGGCGCGGCCCGCTCCCTTCGTGAACTGCGACGCCCACGTGCGGGCCGCCTCGTACACGTCGTCCGGCGCCACGACCTCGTCGACCAGACCGATCGCGAGAGCCTCCTCGGCGTCGACGAACCGGCCGGTGAACAGTAGATCCTTGGCCTTGGACGGTCCGATCAGCCGGGCGAGACGCTGAGTGCCGCCGCCGCCGGGGATGATGCCGAGCAGGATCTCCGGCACGCCGAGCTTGGCGTTGTCGCCCGCGATGCGCCGGTCCGCCGACAGCGCGACCTCCAGGCCGCCGCCGAGCGCGTACCCCGTGATGGCGGCGACGGTGGGCTTCGGGATCTCGGAGACCGCCGCGAGGTCGGACTGCAGGTCGCCGATCACGTCGGACATCTGCCCGAAGTCCATCTCGGACATTTCCTTCACGTCCGCGCCCGCGGCGAAGACCTTCTCGCCGCCGTAGACGATGACGGCCTTCACGTCGGCGTTGACGGTCGCCTCCCGCGCCGCTGCCCGCAACTCCTGCTGAACCTGGCGGTTCAGGGCGTTCATCGGGGGGCGCGCGAGCCGGATCGTGCCGATGCCTTCGGATACCTCGAGAGTGACAAACTCAGCCATGAGGCAAAAGGCTACTTGTCTGCCTCCGACCCGGTTTCGCGGCCCGCCGCATCGCGATCAGTCGCGGGACGCCCACGGATGCGGACCGGCTTCGTAGTAGCCGTCCTGCCCCGGGAACTCGACGCGGAGCTGCTCCTCGTCCGTGATCAGAGTCGGCAGGATCACCGGGATCTCCGGCTCCGCGGCCAGCACCTCCGCGACCGAACCGAACGCGCTGAGCGCCGTGAGCTGACTCCACGTCGGCGGCAGCAGAATGCTTCCGCCGCCCTGCCAGTGCGCGAGCGCCGCGGCGGGACTCTGCCACTGCACCTCCTCGGCCTCGGACGTCGCGCCGTCCGCGATCTGGCCGTGCGGTGCGGCGGCGACGAAGAAACGCGTGTCGTAGCGGCGGCCCTCGCCGACCGGGGTGATCCAGTTGGCCCAGGGCCGCAGCAGGTCGGCCCGCAGGACGAGGTTCTCGCGCTTCAGGAAGTCGCTGAACGACAGTTCCCGCTTCTCGAGCTGTGTTCGGGACTGCGCGTAGCGGGACGTGTCCGCCACGACCGTGTCCGCGCTCGGTCCCGCGAGGAGCACGCCGCATTCCTCGAATGTCTCACGCACCGCCGCACATACGAGGGCCTTCGCGCGCGCCGCATCGGTGGAGAACCGCCCGGCCCACCAGTCGACGGACGGTCCCGCCCAGTCGACCTCGGCTTCGGCGTCGGACGGGTCGACCCCGCCGCCGGGGAATACGGTCATGCCGCCGGCGAACGCCATCCCCTTCACCCGGCGGAGGAGGAACACCTCGATACCGGACGCCGCGACGTCTGCCGCGGCGTCACGGATGAGGATGACCGTGGACGCGTCCTTGGGTGCCACGTCGGTACTGTCGCGGGGCGCCTGCTCTTGCTTCGAGACCATGTCTCGGAACCTACGCCGCCGGGTGACGCGGGTCGCAGTCGGTCCCCCGGTGTGACCGCCGGTCCTCAGCCTCGCCGGTGCGCGCCGGGGACGCGGGTCCGCCGCGCGAAGAACCGGCCGTCGACCTTGTCCAGGCTGATGGACTGGCTGAACGCCTCGCTGAGGTTCTCGGCCGTGATGACCTGATCCAGGAGCCCCTGCGAGACGACCTCCCCCTCTTTGAGGAGCAGTGCATGAGTGAAGCCCGGCGGGATCTCCTCGACGTGGTGGGTGATGAGGACCGTCGCGGGGGCGTCGGGGTCGGCGGCGAGATCGGTGAGGCGCGCGACGAGTTCCTCGCGCCCACCGAGGTCGAGACCGGCGGCGGGCTCGTCGAGCAGCAGCAGTTCCGGGTCGGTCATCAGCGCACGGGCGATGAGGACGCGCTTGCGCTCACCCTCGGACAGGGTGCCGTACGTGCGTCTGGCGAGGTGCTCGGCACCGAGACTCTCGAGCATCTCGACGGCACGGTCGGTGTCCATGTCGTCGTAGCGCTCACGCCAGCGTCCGAGGACCGCGTAGCCGGCGGAGACGACGAGATCGGTCACGATCTCCTCGGACGGCACCCGGTTGGCGAGCGCCGAGGAGGACAGTCCGATCCGCGGACGCAGTTCGTTGATGTCGACGCGGCCGAGCCGCTCGCCGAGAAGGTAGGCGCTTCCGCTCGTGGGATGCAGTTCTGCGGCCGCGATCCGGAGCAACGACGTCTTCCCTGCCCCGTTCGGTCCGAGGACGACCCACCGCTCGTCGAGTTCCACCTTCCAGGTGACCGGGCCCACCAGAGTGTTGCCCCCGCGGCGGAGGAGAACGTCGTCGAATTCGATGAGGAGATCAGGATCAGGTTCATGCACGGACCCATCTTCCCGCACATCTTCCGAGCATTCACGGCAGGATCAGTTGCGTGTCGCCTCACATCGATTCGCACCCCGGCGAGATGTCGTCGCTCCCGCCGAGTCTGCGGCTGCCCGGATCACCGTTTCCCCTGGGAGCGAATGTGCGTGGCACCGGAACGCAGTTCGCGGTCCACGCTCCCGACGCCGAACTCGTACAGGTGTGCCTGATTTCCGGGGACGGCGACGAGACGCGGATCGACCTGGTCCAGCGGACGTACGGCATCTGGCACGGCATCGTCGAGGGCGTCGGTGCGGGACAGCGCTACGGCTACCGCGCGCACGGACGCTGGGACCCCGCACGCGGCGTGCGCCTCAACCCCGCCAAGCTGCTTCTGGATCCGTGGGCGACCGGCATCACGGGCGAACTCGGCGACCACGACGCACTCGTCTCCCACGACGGCGACCCGTTCGGCGGCCCGTCGCGCGTCGACAGCCTGGGCCACACCCCGCTGTCGGTGGTGACGGCCGACCACGCCCGCACGAGCGGACCGCGGATCGAAAGGCCGTGGGAGGAAACCGTTGTCTACGAACTTCACGTGGGATCGTTCACCGCACGGCACCCCGACGTGCCGCCGCAGTACCGCGGAACGTATCTGGGTCTCGCGGAACCCGCCGTCGTCGGTCATCTCGTCCGTCTCGGGGTGACCGCGGTCGAACTGCTTCCCGTCCAGGCGTACGTCTCCGAAGCCACCGTGCGTTCGCGGGGCATGCGCAACCACTGGGGGTACGCCACCGCGGCGTTCTTCGCCCCTCACCCGGGTTATGCGGTGGTGCCCGGTGAGGAGATCACCGAATTCCACACGATGGTCGACGCGCTGCACGCCGCGGGGATCGAGGTCGTCCTCGACGTGGTGTACAACCACACCTGCGAACAGGGCGTCGACGGCATCAGCCTCAGCTGGCGCGGCCTCGACGCCCCCGGCTACTACCTGCTCGACTCCGACGGTCGCGACATCGATCTCACCGGCTGCGGGAACACCGTCGACGCACAGTCGCCCGTCGCCGTCCGGATGATCGGCGACGGCCTGCGCTACTGGGCGCACGAGATGGGGGTCGACGGCTTCCGGTTCGACCTCGCGTCCGCTCTCGGCCGGCCCGGTGGCGGCCGATTCGATTCCCGCGCTTCGATCTTCTCCGCGATCACGGCGGATCCCGTTCTCTCCCGGTGCAAACTGATCGCCGAACCGTGGGACGCCACGTCGGACGGATATCGGGTCGGGCACTTCGGCGTTCAGTGGTCGGAATGGAACGACAAGTACCGCAACACCGTTCGACGGTTCTGGAACGGCGGCACCGGGGTACGCGATCTCGCCTCCCGGGTGGCGGGTTCCGAGGACGTGTTCGGAAACCGGCGCCCGTGGGCGTCCGTCAATTTCGTGACCGCGCACGACGGTTTCACCGCCGCGGACCTCGTGTCGTACCGCCGCAAACACAACGAGGCGAACGGCGAGGACAACCGGGACGGCGCCGATCACAACGACTCCGTCGACCACGGCGTCGAAGGCCCCACCGACGATCCGTCGATCATCGAGGCGCGGTCCCGGCACGTCCGCGCGCTCCTGGCCACGCTCGCACTGTCGACCGGCACGCCGATGTTCACCGCAGGCGACGAGTTCGGTCACACCCTCGGCGGCAACAACAACGCGTACTGCGTCCCCGAAGACACCCCGCGTGAAGACTCCTGGCCACTCGACTGGAGTACCGGGGACACGACTCTCACCGCATTCGTCACCCGGGCCCTCGACCTCCGACGCGCCTCCCCCGCGCTGCGCCAGCCGGAATTCTTCGAAGGCAGGCGCACCCCCACCGGCCATCCCGACCTCGTGTGGTTCGGCGCCGACGGCGCGGAGATGGACGACCGCGCGTGGTACGACGACTCCAGGCGCACCCTCCAGGCGTGGATCGACGGTTCCGACATCCGCTCCCACACCGAAGACGGGCACCAGCTCACCGACGACAGCTGGCTTCTCGTCTTCCACTCGGGCGGACCCACCGTGATCACCCTTGGCTGTCCCGAATGGTTCTACGGCACGGTGCTCGCCGAATTCGACTCGGCGTCCCCCGACGGCGCACCCGCGCCGGGCGGCCCGATCTCCGGAGACTCCACGATCGCACTGTCCGGTCCGACGCTGCTCGTCTTTCGTGCGGTCGGATAGATGCCACCGAAGCGCATCATCAGCTGGATGAGCGGGCCGATGCCCAGCGCGTAGACGACGGTGCCCACCCCCACGGTGCCGCCGAGCAACCAGCCGGTGGCCAGCACCGTCACCTCGATCGACGTGCGGATCACCCGCACCGACAGCCCGGTGCGCGCGACCAGACCGGTCATGAGACCGTCCCTCGGGCCGGGACCCATCCCCGCACCGATGTACAGCACGGTGGCGAGCGCGTTGAGGACCACGCCACCGAGCATCACCACGACGCGCACGAGAAGGGAGTCGGCGGGTTCGAGGAACGCGAGCGAGGTGTCCACCGAGACGGCAATGACCACGACGTTGGCGATCGTCCCGAATCCCGGTTTCTGGCGGATCGGGATCCACAGCGCCAGCACCACGACACCGGTCAGCGCGGTCACCACACCGAAACTGAGTGGCGTGCGATCCGCGACCCCCTGATGGAACACATCCCAGGGGTCGAGACCGAGGCCGGCGGTGATCATCATGGCCATCGAGAAGCCGTACAGCCACAGTCCGGCGAAAAGAGCGATCAGGCGTCGAGCGAGCATGCCCGTCAGTGTTCCGGGAAATCCTGCCGCACCCCATAGCCACGACGCAGGCACTGGACTGTCGATGCGTCGGCCACCACGCTCAGGGGCAGGCGATCACGGTCATCGATCCGGGAGCCACTTCGGTGAAGCCGGCGTCGCGCACTGCGATCGCCCGGCCCCGCACCACCTCGATGGTCAACTCTTCCCACAGTCCGACGTCGGCGTCCCGCACGGTGCAGCGGTAGCCGGTGGCCGCCCACGCGCGGGCCTGCTCGGTGGTCATCGCACCGGCGAGCAGCATCGACGCGTGGCCCACCTGGGCCGCGGCCTTCCCCACCGTCATGTCCAGAGCGGAGTTGATCCACAGCACCGGATCCCCGTCCGGGATCTCTCCGGGGTCGTCGTGGTCGAGATCGGTCCCGCCGATCTGCAACTTCCGGATGCGGGGATCGAGCGCACCGACGGCGACGGGCACGAGCGCGCGGGCCTGCGCACCGTCGACGTCGACGGTGATCCCATCGACCTCCTGCGCCGCACGCCACCCGGCTCCCCGTGCCCGCCGCGTCACCTTGCGGATCCGGGACCCGATCCAGGCGAGGTAATCCTCCTGCCACGGTCCGGGCGCGCCCGTCTCATCGGGGCCGACGCGGGGGTCGAGGCACAACGCCACGGCCGCGGTGGCTGCAGCTTCGAGCAGAGCACTACGGGGCGGGGGGTCGGCCTTCGGAATGTGCAGCACGATCGGCATCGCGAGGACCTGTGCCGGGTCGTCCGGATCCGGCCGGCCGCCGTATCCGGCCGCGAGGACGGCGTGACGCGCCGCCCACAGGGTGTCGTCACCGGTCTCCCCGGTGACCGCACCGCGGCACGATTCCGTCACGACAGCGGGACTCGTCGCACCACGCCGTCCACCGCGTCGGCGGCCTCGACCTCGTCGCGGGTGACCCCGAGGATGAACAGCACGGCGTCGAGGAAGGGGTGCGACAGTGCGGTGTCCGCGACCTCGCGCAGAGCGGGCTTGGCGTTGAACGCGATTCCGAGCCCGGCGGCGTTGAGCATGTCGATGTCGTTGGCGCCGTCGCCGACCGCCACCGTCTGTTCCATCGGGACGCCGACCTGAGCGGCGAACTTGCGCAGTGCGGTCGCCTTCGCGGCCCGGTCGACGATGTCGCCGATCACCCGGCCGGTGAGCTTGCCGTCCACGATCTCGAGCGTGTTGGCCTGCACGAAGTCCAGTTCCAGTTCGTGGGCCAGGCCCTCGATGACCTGCCGGAAACCGCCGGACACCACACCGCAGTGGAAGCCGAGCCTGCGCAGCGTCCGGATGGTGGTGCGGGCGCCCGGTGTCAGTTCCAAGTTTTCCGCGACGTCGTCGATCACGGACGCGTCGAGGCCGGCGAGGGTTGCGACCCGCTGGTGCAGGGATTCGGTGAAGTCGATCTCGCCGCGCATCGCCGATTCGGTGACGGCGCGCACCTCGTCCTCGACGCCCGCCCGCGCGGCGAGCATCTCGATGACCTCGCCCTGGACGAGGGTCGAGTCGACGTCGAACACGATGAGCCGTTTGGCCCGACGGGCCAGTCCCCCGCGTTCGACCGCGATGTCGACGTTCTCGCGCACAGCCACTTCTGCCAGTACGGTGCGCAGACTCTTGTCCGCCTCCGCCGTGCCGGGAGCGCTCACGAGAAGTTCGAGGCCCGTCACCGGGTAATCGGCGACACCCCGGATCGAGTCGATGTTGACCCCGAGGGTCGCCATCTCCCGGGCCACCGAGCGCAGCGCGCGAGCGGACACCGGGCTACCGAGGACGACCACGGCGTGGGTGGACAGCGACTGCCTGCCGGGATCGGCACCGATCTCGACGTCCACCGACATCCCGACGGTGGCCATCGCCTCTTCGAGTTCCTCCTGCAGCGCTTCCCCGTTCTCGGGGCAGGCCACCAGGACACCGAGGGTCAGTCGCCCACGAATCACCACCTGCTCCACGTCGAGAAGGCTCACGTCGTGGCGGGAGAGCGACCCGAAGAGCACCGAGGTGACGCCGGGTCGGTCGGGGCCCGTCACGGTCACCAGAACAGTGGTGTCTGCTGCACCCACCGATGTACTCCGATCATGTTGCTCGCGCGGCTTGTCCGGCACCCATTGTGCCAACTGAAAGGCCCCGCCCGGTGTGGGGGCGGGGCCTTTCCGAAACTGATGTGTCAGCGGCCGGTGTCGGTTCCGGGGTCGCCTTCGTCGCCGACGGTCAGCGGCTCGTGGCGTTCCTTCTCGAGCACGGTGCTGGCGTGCTTGCCACCGTGGCCCGGTCCGACGTGCGCCTCTGCCTTCATCCGCTCGACCATGTGCGGGTAGTGCAGCTCGAACGCGGGACGCTCGGAGCGGATGCGCGGCAGCTCGGTGAAGTTGTGCCGCGGCGGCGGGCAGCTGGTGGCCCACTCGAGCGAATTGCCGTAACCCCACGGGTCGTCGACGGTCACGACTTCGCCGTATCGGTAACTCTTGAAGACGTTCCAGATGAACGGCAGCGTCGAGGCACCGAGGACGAACGCGAAGATCGTCGAGAAGGTGTTCAGGAACGTGAAGCCGTCCGAGGGCAGGTAGTCGGCGTAGCGACGCGGCATACCTTCGTTACCCAGCCAGTGCTGGACGAGGAACGTGCCGTGGAAGCCGATGAACGTGGTCCAGAAGTGCCACTTGCCGAGACGCTCGTCCATCATGCGTCCGGTCATCTTCGGGAACCAGAAGTAGATGCCGGCGTAGGTAGCGAACACGACGGTGCCGAAGACCACGTAGTGGAAGTGGGCGACCACGAAGTAGGTGTCCGTGACGTGGAAGTCCAGGGGCGGGCTCGCGAGGATGACGCCGGACAGACCACCGAAGAGGAACGTGATGAGGAAGCCGATGGAGAACAGCATCGGCGACTCGAACGTCAACTGCCCCTTCCACATGGTTCCGATCCAGTTGAAGATCTTCACACCCGTCGGGACGGCGATCAGGAACGTCATGAACGAGAAGTACGGGAGCAGCACGGCGCCCGTGGCGTACATGTGGTGCGCCCACACCGCGATGGAGAGGGCGGCGATCGCCAGGGTCGCGTAGACCAGGCCGCTGTAACCGAACACGGGCTTACGGCTGAAGACCGGGAAGATCTCCGAGACGATGCCGAAGAACGGCAGCGCGATGATGTACACCTCGGGGTGACCGAAGAACCAGAACAGGTGCTGCCACAGCAGCACACCGCCGGTGGCCGGGTCGAAGATGTGGCCACCGAGGTGACGGTCCACGAACAGGCCCATGAAGGCAGCGGTCAGCAGCGGGAACGCCAGCAGAATCAGGATGCTGGTGATGAAGATGTTCCACGTGAAGATCGGCATGCGGAACATGGTCATGCCGGGGGCACGCAGGCAGATGACGGTGGTGATCATGTTGACACCACCGAGGATGGTGCCGAGGCCGGCGACCGCGAGGCCCATGACCCAGAGGTCGGCGCCGACGCCCGGGGAGTGCAGCGCACTCGTCAGGGGCGTGTAGGCGGTCCAGCCGAAGTCCGCGGCACCGCCGGGGGTGATGAAGCCGGCGGTCGTGATGATCGCGCCGAACACGTACAGCCAGTAGCTGAACGCGTTGAGTCGCGGGAACGCCACGTCGGGGGCGCCGATCTGCAGCGGCAGGATGTAGTTGGCGAACCCGAACACGATCGGCGTCGCGTACAGCAGCAGCATGATCGTGCCGTGCATCGTGAACAGCTGGTTGAACTGTTCGTTCGACAAGAACTGCATACCGGGCACAGCGAGCTCGGCGCGCATCATCAGGGCCATGAGACCACCGATGAGGAAGAACGCGATCGAGGTCGTCAAGTACATGATTCCGAGCACCTTGGGGTCGGTGGTCGTAATCATTTTGAAGATGAACGAGCCCTTGGGTCCCTGCCGCGGCGGGTAAGGCCTGGCTGCAGCTATCGCGGGGACTGGCTGGGGCGCTACGGCAGTCACTGATCCTCCTGAATGCGCGTCCGTCCCCGGGCTGCGAGGCGAACGGTCTCTGGCTTGCGCTCATCGAATCGTAGACCGTGCCCTGAGCGGCCTCCGACTGGGTCCTACCCACTGTCGTACTTACCCGGACTCAGAGCAAATTGTGGCGCACGCGACCTGCGGTTTGTGGCCCCGGGGAGTGCTCACTGTCACGCGGTCCGGCGTGTCGCACGCGACCGGTCGACACGGACCCCGGACGGTCCGACACGCCGAAACCCCGGTGCTAAGGTTTCGCTCACCTAACTTCTACCAGGAGCTCCATGTGAACGTTCTCTCCCGACGCCGGGTCGTCGCCGGCGCGGTCGCACTGGCCGCTGCAGCCACTTTCTCGATCGCGTCCTGCTCCAGCAGCGACGACTTCGCCGCCGCGTCCAGCACCACCTCGTCGACCGGGCAGTTCCCCCGCACCGTCGACCACTTCCGCGGCAGCACCGAGATCCCGGCCGCGCCGCAGCGCATCGTGGCACTCGACAACAGCTTCACCGACGCCGTCCTCCTCCTCGAGGCGCCGCTCGTCGGATACGTCGACTACCGCGAACCCGGCCTGCCCGACTACCTCGGCTCCTCGCGGGACGAGTTCGCGGCGGAAGCCGAATCGGTGGGCAAGGTCAGCAACGCGAGCCTCGAGCAGATCGCCGCGCTGCAACCCGACCTGATCATCTCCGCCGAAGTGCGCGACGCGAAGAACTACGAGCAACTGTCCGCGATCGCGCCGACCATCTTCACCGAGACGACCGGGCCCACGTGGAAGGACAACATCCGGCTCGTCGGCACGGCACTGGGCAAGGAGGAACTCGCGGAGCAGGAGATCGGCGCCTACGAGGAGCGGGCCGCCGCCGTCGGCGCGGAGATCAACGACACGGCGTCGAATCCGGTGATCTCGGTCGTCCGGTTCGCGGGCGAGCCGACGGCGCGCCTCTACCGCACGACCTCGTTCAGCGGGATCGTCCTCTCGGACGCCGGGCTCGCCCGTCCGCAGAGCCAGGGCCCCGATCCGGCTGATCCGGACAACATCATGCAAGCGATCAGCCCCGAGCTGATCAGTGAGGCCGAGGGCGACGCCATCTTCGTCAGCACCTGGCAGGACCCGGCCGGCAAGAGCGCCGAAGCGGCCAAGCCGTTCCTGGAGAGCCCGCTGTGGCAGACGCTGAAGGGACGCAAGATCGACGTCGACGACGCCCGGTGGATGTCGCCGGTCAGCATCCAAGGCGCGCATCTCATCCTCGACGACCTGTCGGACACGTTCGGGGTGGACAAGCACAGCGGCTAACCTGAACGCGCCCGCACACACAGGAAGTCGCCGAATTGTCCCCTCGTAGGTTTTCCGCCCGCCGCGCGTCCACCGGTCTCGTCGCCGCCGTCGCTGCGCTCGCAGTCGCCGGCTGCTCTCAACCGTCCGACGACGATCCCGCGGCGTCCATCGTCCGGACCACCACGCAGATCGCCGGAGCCGGCGTGGTCGGCATCGAGAGGGACACCACGACCGTCTGCGCCGAGCCGGCCCCGGTCGACGCCGCACTCGCGGCCGGCTCGACGCACCGGGTGGTCCACACGAAGGGCGAGAGCGAGGTTCCGTCCGATCCGCAGCGGATCGTGGTACTCGACAGCGCCGCGCTGGACGCGGTGTGCGCACTCGGTTTGTGGGAGAACGTGGTCGGCGCGGCGACCGTCGACGGGGACTCGCCGCAACCCGGATACCTCGGCACGGGCATCTCCGAGATCCCGAGCGTCGGATCCGTCGACGCCCCGGACGTGAACAAGATCGCTCAGGCGGACCCGGACCTGATCCTCGGATCGAGTCCGGCGTCCGACCAGCTGGACGGCGCGCTCTCCCCCATCGCGCCCACCGTGTTCGTCGGCTCCGACCCCGTGTACTGGAAGGCGCAGTTCCTCCTCGCCGGCAACGCCCTGGGCCGGGCCGACGCGGCGACGGCCGCACTGGAGCTGTACCAGCAGGACGCGAAGCAACTCGGCGTCGACATCGATGCCGCGCAGACGCAGGCCTCCGTCGTCCGCTTCGGCGCCGACAGCATGGAGGTCGAGGGTCCGGCCACGTTCGCCGGCCAGGTCCTCACCGACGCCGGTGTGCGGCGACCTGCGTATCAGAACCTCGACGGCGCAGTCACCGAACCGATCTCCGAATCCGACATCGATCAGGCCGAGGGGGACCTCATCTACGCCGTCCTGGACGGCGAGGAGGGCACCGCGCACGCGGAGGACGTCATGTCCGGCGAGGCCTGGGAAGACCTCGAGGCGGCCTCCGACAAGCGAGTCTTCGCCGTGGAGGGTGACGTGTGGGGCGGAAACGGTGTCGTCGCCGCGCGCGCGATGCTCACCGACCTGCGGAACACGCTGAACGGTTACGTCGGCTAGGAGGCCCGGTGCCCGTCCCCGAGTTCGTCACCGCCCTGCGCGGCCACGTCGGCACTGGGCCGCTGTGGCTGTCCGGGGTGAGTGTCGTCGTGCGTGACGCCGACGGCCGGGTGCTGCTGACCCGGCGCGTCGACAACGGCAAATGGGCCGTCGTGTCCGGCATCCTCGAACCCGGGGAGGAACCCGGACCCGCCGCCCTGCGTGAGGTGCGCGAGGAAACCGGCGTCGACGCGGAACTGGTCCGGATCACGAGCGTCGACGTCACCGACCCGATCACCTACCCGAACGGCGACGTCGCGCAGTATCTCGACGTGTGCTTCCTCGCGCGGTACCTGAGCGGGGAGGCTGCCGTGTCGGACGACGAGAACCACGACGTCGCCTGGTTCTTCCCCGACGCGCTGCCGCCGGACCTCACCCCGTCGTCGCGGCTGCGGCTCGACAAGGCGCTGCAGGACGAGCCCGAGGCGTGGTTCCGCCGCTGAACGCAGTTCGCCCAATGCCACACCGGTGCAATCGAACTGAACCGGTGTGACATTGGGCGACAGCTCTGGAAGTCGCGAGCTGATCTAGAAGTCCCAGTCCTCGTCTTCTGTGTTGACGGCCTTGCCGATGACGTAGGAGCTGCCCGAGCCGGAGAAGAAGTCGTGGTTCTCGTCCGCGTTGGGTGAGAGCGCCGACAGGATCGCCGGGTTGACGTCCGTCTCGTCCTTGGGGAACAGACCCTCGTAGCCGAGATTCATCAGTGCCTTGTTCGCGTTGTACCGCAGGAACTTCTTGACGTCTTCGGTGAGGCCCACCTCGTCGTAGAGGTCCTGGGTGTAGTCGACCTCGTTGTCGTAGAGCTCGAAGAGCAACTCGAACGTGTAGTTCTTGAGGTCGTCGCGCTCGGCCTCGGTGAGCTGCTCGAGCCCCTTCTGGTACTTGTAGCCGATGTAGTACCCGTGCACGGCCTCGTCGCGGATGATGAGGCGGATGAGGTCGGCGGTGTTGGTGAGCTTCGCCCGCGACGACCAGTACATCGGCAGATAGAAGCCCGAGTAGAACAGGAAGCTCTCGAGCAGGGTGGATGCCACCTTGCGCTTGAGCGGCTCGTCGCCCTGGTAGTAGTCCATGACGATCTCGGCCTTGCGCTGCAGGTTCGGGTTCTCCTCGGACCAGCGGAAGGCGTCGTCGATGTCGCGGGTGGAGCACAGTGTCGAGAAGATCGAGCTGTAGCTCTTGGCGTGCACCGACTCCATGAACGCGATGTTGGTGTACACCGCCTCTTCGTGCGGGGTGATGGCGTCGGGGATGAGGCTGACGGCGCCCACGGTGCCCTGAATGGTGTCGAGGAGCGTCAGCCCCGTGAACACCCGCATCGTGAGCTGCTTCTCTTGCGGCGTGAGCGTCCCCCACGACGGGATGTCGTTGGACACCGGCACCTTTTCGGGCAGCCAGAAGTTGCCGACGAGACGGTCCCACACCTCGGCGTCCTTCTCGTCCTGGACGCGGTTCCAGTTGATCGCGGATACGCGACTCACCAGCTTGACCATTGATTCCTCACTTCGTTCGGCTGTGAGTACTTGTCAACCGCCGGCGGTTGACAAGTACTCACGGGCGGCGGAGCCGCCTACAGCATGCAGGAAACGCAACCTTCGACCTCGGTACCCTCCAGAGCCATCTGACGCAGCCGGATGTAGTACAGCGTCTTGATGCCCTTGCGCCACGCGTAGATCTGCGCCTTGTTGATGTCGCGGGTGGTGGCGGTGTCCTTGAAGAACAGCGTCAGCGACAGCCCCTGGTCGACGTGCTGCGTCGCCGCGGCATAGGTGTCGACGATCTTCTCGTACCCGATCTCGTAGGCATCCTGGTAGTACTCCAGGTTGTCGTTGGTCAGGTAGGGCGCCGGGTAGTAGACGCGGCCGATCTTGCCTTCCTTGCGGATCTCGATCTTCGACGCCACCGGGTGGATGGAGCTGGTGGAGTAGTTGATGTACGAGATCGACCCCGTCGGCGGGACGGCCTGCAGGTTCTGGTTGTAGATGCCGTACTTCTGCACGGACGCCTTCAGCTCGCGCCAGTCGTCCTGCGTCGGGATGTGCACACCGGACTCGGCGAACAGCTGCCGCACCCGCTCCGTCTTCGGCTCCCACACCTGATCGGTGTACTTGTCGAAGTACTCGCCGGACGCGTACTTGGACTGCGGGAAGCCCTTGAAGTGGGTGCCCCGCTCGATGGCGATCCGGTTGGACGCCCGCACCGCGTGGAACACGACGGTATAGAAGTAGATGTTCGTGAAGTCGATGCCCTCGTCGGAGCCGTAGAAGATCCGCTCACGGGCCAGGTACCCGTGCAGGTTCATCTGCCCGAGGCCGATGGCGTGGGAGTCGTTGTTGCCCTGCTCGATCGACGGCACCGAGTAGATGTGCGTCTGATCGGACACCGCGGTGAGGGCGCGGATCGACACCTCGATGGTGCGTGCGAAGTCGGGCGAGTCCATGGTCTTCGCGATGTTCAGCGAGCCGAGGTTGCAGGAGATGTCCTTGCCGACCTCGCTGTACGAGAGGTCGTCGTTGAACAGCGACGGCGTCGAGACCTGCAGGATCTCCGAGCACAGGTTGGAGTGGGTGATCTTGCCCTCGATGGGGTTGGCCCGGTTCACCGTGTCCTCGAACATGATGTACGGGTAGCCCGACTCGAACTGCAGCTCGGCGATGGTCTGGAAGAACTCGCGCGCCTTGATCTTCGACTTGCGGATCCGCTTGTCGTCGACCATCTCGTAGTACTTCTCGGTGACATTGACGTCCGCGAACGGGACACCGTAGATGCGCTCGACGTCGTACGGCGAGAACAGGTACATGTCCTCGTTCTTCTTCGCCAGCTCGAACGTGATGTCCGGGATGACCACACCCAGCGACAGCGTCTTGATGCGGATCTTCTCGTCGGCGTTCTCCCGCTTGGTGTCGAGGAAGCGGTAGATGTCCGGGTGGTGCGCGTGCAGGTACACCGCGCCTGCGCCCTGACGCGCGCCGAGCTGGTTGGCGTACGAGAAGGAGTCCTCGAGCAGCTTCATGATCGGGATGACACCGGAGCTCTGGTTCTCGATCTTCTTGATCGGGGCACCGTGCTCGCGAACATTGCTGAGCAGCAACGCAACTCCGCCGCCGCGCTTGGACAGCTGCAGCGCCGAGTTGATGGAGCGGCCGATGGACTCCATGTTGTCCTCGATGCGAAGCAGGAAGCAGGACACGGGCTCGCCGCGCTGCTTCTTGCCGGAGTTGAGGAACGTGGGGGTGGCGGGCTGGAACCGGCCGGCAATGATCTCGTCGACGAGCTTGGTCGCCAGTTCCTCGTCGCCGGCGGCGAGCGTGAGGGCGACCATGCAGACGCGGTCCTCGAATCGCTCCAGGTAACGCTTGCCGTCGAACGTCTTCAGCGTGTACGAGGTGTAGTACTTGAACGCGCCCAGGAACGTCGGGAAGCGGAACTTCTTCGAGTAGGCGTGCTCGATCAGCGACTTCACGAACGCGCGCGAGTACTGGTCGAGGACCTCGGGCTCGTAGTAGTTCTCCTCCACGAGGTAGTCGAGCTTCTCGTCCAGGTTGTGGAAGAAGACGGTGTTCTGGTTGACGTGCTGCAGGAAGTACTGGCGGGCGGCGGCGACGTCCTTGTCGAACTGGATCTCGCCGTTGGGGCCGTACAGGTTGAGCATTGCGTTGAGTGCGTGGTAATCGAGACCGTTCGTCGAGTCTCCACCGCGCGCGTCGCGCTCTACGCTCCCCGCGTCGATGGTGTCTGTGATGGTCGGCGCCACTTCTCGTGCTCCTCGTCGTCTAAGTGATCCCAGAATTCACCCAGACCGGCCCTGACCCGCTCGACGTCCTCGGCTGTGCCCATGAGTTCGAAGCGGTAGAGGTAGGGAACGTGGCATTTCTGAGAAATGATGTTTCCTGCAAAGCAATAGGACTCACCGAAATTGGTGTTTCCTGCCGCGATCACTGCTCGGATCAGCGACCTGTTGTGTGTGTTGTTGAGAAATCGGATGACCGGCTTCGGGACGTAACTGGTGTCGCGGCCCGTGGCCGTCGTTCCCCCGCCATACGTGGGGACGATCAGCACGTAGGGTTCGCGAACCTCGAAGGTGCCCTCGCGGTCGTGAATGGGTATGCGCGTCGCAGGCAGCCCGAGCCGCTGGACGAATCGGTGCGTGTTCTCCGAGGCGCTGGAGAAGTACACCAGCGATGTCATCGGTTTCCACCATCCGGACTAGTACTACCGTTTACTGCCGCCCGGGAATCGGATCGAATTCTGCCTCGGGCGGTGCGATCGCCTCGCTTCAAGCAGCGTTTGCCGAGAGGGTCTTGATGCGGTCGGGGCGGAAGCCCGACCAGTGCTCGTCACCGGCCACGATCACGGGCGCCTGCAGGTATCCCAGTGCCATGACGTAGTCCCGGGCCTCGGGGTCTTCGGTGATGTCGACGACGGAGTATTCGATACCCGCCTTGTCGAGGGCCCGGTAGGTGGCATTGCACTGAACGCAAGCGGGCTTGGTGTAGACGGTGATGCTCATGAAGTCCCTCTTTCCACTGCCGAATGGAGCTGACGAAGTGTGTGTTCAGCGCACTGAGACTTCCCCTGATCGAGATGGCGGTGACCCCCGATGGAGATGCTCACCGAGTCGGTTCTCGTTGTGGTCTCTCAGTGCTCAAGACACTACACCTAGTGGCCGACAGAAACACTTAACCCGAGATGTTGTGAGTCACATTGATGAAATTCCCAGGTCGTCATCCCGCGGACCATAAATTTCGTGCTCGCTCCGGCGTGTCACACATCACATTTTCGGCGTGACGCGGAACACCCCTCGCATCGCGCTCGTGCACTGGAGGCTCCGGGAGCTTACGTCACCTCCGAGGACACGCCCGCATCCGCGGCGCAGGCCCCGGGAGAGCACCGTCCGGACCGGCCGCAGAGGACTCCGCCGGCCCACGGCGGCGTCCTCCGAGCGGCGTACTCGTCACACCCGGAGGCGCCGCTTCCCGGCCGCCTGCGGCCGGGCACACCGGGGGTCGCGTACGACGCGCCCCCCACGCTTGCCGACCGGTAACTGCCGGGCCGTCCCGCTACCGTGAGCGCATGTCCGACGACTCCCTGGACCACCTCGACTGGTCGGCACCCGTGGCGCGCACGCGGCGGGTGACGCCGAACATGCAGAGGATCACCCTCGCGGGCGGAGATCTCGGTCGATTCGAGTCCAGCGGAAGGCCGGACGAGCGCCTGCTCCTCGCCTTCCCGCCCGACGGCGAAGAGAAGCGCAGCTACACCGTGCGTCGCTGGGACCCGGACGCACTGGAGATGGACATCGATTTCGCCGTCCATGCGGGCGGGACCGCAGCACACTGGGCCGCGGGCGCGCACCCGGGCGAGACGCTCGGGTTCTCGACCGCCTCGGGGTGGTACGCGCCGCCCGCCGACACCGAGTGGCAGCTCCTCGTCGCCGACATGACGGCACTGCCCGCGGTGGGCCGGATCGTCGAGGAGCTACCCGGCTCGGCGCGGGTACACGTGATCGCGGAGGTCACCACCCCCGAGGACCGGCAGCAGTTCGCCACCGATGCCGCGCTGACCGTGACGTGGCTGGACGGGAGCGGAAACGGCGCCGGCAACAGTCTGCTCGCCGAGGCGGCCCGCGACTGGCCGCGACCGGATGCACCGGGATACGTGTGGTTCGCGGGCGAGGCAAGGGTGTCGCGGGCGGTGCGACGCTGGTTGCGCCACGACCTGCGCTGGCATGCGGACCGCTACGACGTCATCGGTTACTGGCGCGACAACAAGGAGGAGTGGGTCGCGCGGTACGAGACGGTGCGCGAAAAGATAGAAGCCGCCAGGGACTCTGCCCTGGCGGCCGGTGAAGACTTCGACTCGGTGCGCGACGCCGTCGACGCAGCCCTGGATCGGACCGGGCTGTAGCGACGGCGGCGCCGCGCGCGAGCGGAATCGTCAGGCGTCGACGAGCTGCTTCGTGGCGTCGACGAGGCTGGCGACGACGTCGGCAACCTGCTGCGCGACCTCCGCGTTCTCGCGCGGGTGCCGGTCGCCGAACTTGTCGATCGTGCCGCCGATGGCGAGGGTGACGTCCTCGAGGACCTTGCCACCTGCGATGCGGACGGCCTTGCGGGTGTCCTCGTGCGCCCACTGGGCACCGTTGCCGCTGGGCGAGGCGCTGATGACGGCGACGGGCTTGTCCTTCACGGCACCGGTGCCGTACGGCCGGGAGATCCAGTCGATGGCGTTCTTGAGGACGGCGGGGATGGTGCCGTTGTACTCGGGCGTGAGGAGCAGGAGCGCGTCGGCCCGGCCGGCGGCGTCGCGCAGCGCCTCGACGGCGGGGATGGAACCGGCGACGTCGATGTCCTCGTTGTAGAAGGGGACGTCTCCGAGGCCGTCGAACACGGTCACCTCGGCACCCTCGGGCGCCACGGCGATCGCGGTCTCCGCGAGCTGACGGTTGACCGAGGCGGCGCGCAGGCTGCCGACGAGAACGAGAACGTTGGTCTGTGACATGTCAATAATCCTTCGATGGTGCGTAGGGCGACTCGTGAACATGTATAGCAACTAAACGGACCGCGGTCCACTTATGTTCCCGTCACGGTAGGATGCGAGGCGTGACCAGTCCCCTCCTGCCCCAGATCGGGGTCGATCCCCCCGAACGCGGAGACGCCGCACGTAATCGGCGTCTTCTGCTCGACGCGGCCGCGCTGCTGGTCGCGGAGCGCGGCGTCGACGCCGTCACGATGGACGCGGTCGCCTGCAAGGCCGGTGTGGGCAAGGGCACAGTGTTCCGCCGGTTCGGCAGCCGGTCGGGCCTCATGCACGCACTCCTCGACCACACCGAACGGGAACTCCAGCAGTCCTTCATGTTCGGTCCACCGCCGCTCGGTCCGGGCGCCGACCCGATCGACCGGCTGATCGCCTTCGGGCACGCCCGCATCGCGATCGTCGAGGTACAGGGTGAGGTCCAGCGCGCGGCCGAGAATTCCCTCGAGTTCCGTTTCGCCGCACCCGCCCGGGCGGTGTCCGTGCGCCACGTCGTGTCCCTGCTCCGCGCGGCCGGGGTGCACGGCGACCACGAACTGCTCGCCTGCTCCCTGCTCGCACCGCTCGAGGCCACGCTGGTACTGCACGAACTGCGCGACCTCGGGATGTCCGTGGAACGTCTCGGCGACGCGTGGGAGGACCTGATCCGGCGCGTCACCCGATGTTGATCCCGAATCCGGACAATTTGTCTAACCTCGGGGAATGCGCACCACCGCCACCGTTCTCGGCCTCCTGACGTTCGCCTCGCTCACCGCCTGCGACGGGGACGCGCAGACCACGCCGCCGGATCCCGCGGGCCGCACCTACATCTCCACCTCCGTCGAGGGCGATCCCATTCCCGGCGGTGGGCCGCTCGTGCTCGGCTTCACCGACCCCGGACGCCTCTCCGTCGAGGCCGGATGCAATCAGGGCAGCGCCGACGTCGACCTGTCCGGCGGGAAGGTCGTGGCAGGTCCGCTCGCGATGACGCTGATGGCGTGTCCGGGAGAGGCCGCCGGCGCGGACGCCTGGGTGGCGGCGCTGCTCGACGCGCAGCCGAACTGGACCCTCGGCGGCGACACGCTCACCCTCACCACGCCCACCGGTTCGGTGACGCTGACGGACGAGAAGGTCGTCCGGCCGGATCGGCCCGTCGTCGGGACCACCTGGACGGTCACCGCGCTGATCAGCCCGGACGCGGTCACGACGACGGCGGCACTGGAGAGAACGGCACCCCAGTTGTTGATCGCCGGCGACGGTTCGGCGTCCGGCTTCACCGGCTGCAACCGCATGACCGGGACCGCGGACGTGCAGCAGAGTTCGATCTTGTTCAGCCCCTGGGCCACCACCCGGATGGCGTGCCCCCCGGACGTCTCGGAGGTCGAGCGTGCCGTACTCGCGGCGTTGACCGGGGAGACCGGTTACAGCGTCCATTCGGACTCGCTGCGACTGGTCAACAGCGACGGGATCGGGCTGACACTGCGGGCGGCCTAGAGAGCCGCGAGCCAGCGCCCGAGTTCCCGGGCGCTCGCATCGATCCGGGCGGGCCAGTCCAGTGCCGAGTCGTCGGCCGTGTCACTGACGTGCTTGACCAGTCGGCACCGGGCGCCGCCGCGAGCGCTGGCATAGGCGACCGCGAAGCCCTCCATGTCGACGAGGTCGGCTCTGCGGGCGAGCACGTCGCGCACACCGGCGTCGGACACGAACAGGTCGCCGGTCGCGAGCACGGAGCCGTCACCGTCCGGCAGGGCGAGGAGATCGGCCACCTCGTGCCCGAGCGCCCGGATGGCGTCGCCACTGATGTCGTGGTTGAGGACGGTCGACGGCGTGAACAGGCCGCTGTGGTGCTCGTGCAACGCACCGGCGGTGCCGATGTTGACGACGAGCGGTTTGTCCGTTCGCGGGTAGTCGGCGAGTGCGGACGCCACGGCCACGGCGGCGCTCACCTTGCCGATCCCGGTGATCAGGACCTCGAACTCGGACGGGACGTGCACCGCCTCCGCCTTGGTCGCGCTGACCACCAGAACGCCCGATCTACTCATGCGCGGAACCGTACCCTGCACTCGTCAGGGGCACTCGCTAGAGTTCTGTCATGGCGAATCTACGTGCGCAGATCCTCGAGGAACTCGGTGCCCAGCCCACCATCGATGCGGCTGACGAGATCCGCAAACGTGTTCAGTTCTTGAAGGACTACCTGCTGTCGACCCCGGCCAGGGGATTCGTCCTCGGCATCAGCGGCGGTCAGGACAGCACCCTCACCGGACGCCTCGCCCAGCTCGCGGCGAGCGAATTGCGCGACGAGGGCCACGACGCCGAGTTCGTCGCCGTGCGGCTGCCCTACGGCACCCAGGCCGACGAGTCCGACGCGCAGATCGCCCTCGACTTCATCAAGCCCGACCGGTCGGTGGTCGTCAACGTGAAGCCCGGCGCGGACGCCACCGCGAAGGAGTCGTCCGAGGCGCTGCGCGACATCATCGGCGACGGCGGCGAACTCCGCGACTTCGTCCGCGGAAACATCAAGGCCCGCGAACGCATGGTGATCCAGTACTCGATCGCCGGCCAGCTCGGATACCTCGTGGTCGGCACCGACCATGCCGCCGAGGCGATCACCGGCTTCTTCACCAAGTTCGGCGACGGCGGCGTGGACGTCACCCCGTTGACCGGGTTGTCCAAGCGTCAGGGCGCCGAACTCCTGCGCGAACTCGGCGCACCGGAGAGCACGTGGAAGAAGGTCCCCACCGCCGACCTCGAGGACGATCGCCCCGCCCTCCCCGACGAGGAAGCGCTCGGCGTCACGTACGCACAGATCGACGACTACCTCGAGGGCAAGGACGTGCCGGACGCCGTCGCCCAGAAGCTCGAGACCATGTTCCTGAATACCCGCCACAAGCGCACGGTCCCGGTGACCCCGCTCGACACGTGGTGGCGGTGACCCGATGGTCCAGGCGCTGGTCGCGGGCGGTACCGGCACTGCAGGCCGGCAGGTGGTCAAGGAGTTCCTCGCGCGTGGTCACTCCGTCCGGGTCCTGACCCGGCACGGCGGCGCGCCGGGCAGCGAGATCGCCCATTTCCACGGTGATCTCGTCACCGGTGACGGCCTCGCGGAGGCCCTCGACGGTGTCGACGTCGTGGTGGACACCACCGACGGCAAGACCCGCGGAACCCGGGCCGTGCTCGAGAAGGGGGCCGAGAACCTCCTCGCCACCGCGGACGGCGCGGGAGTCGGACGCGCCGTCCTGCTCTCCATCGTCAACGTCGACCGAAGCGAATTCCCTTACTACCGGGCGAAGCGGAAGCAGGAACGGGTCTACGAGAGTGCCGCGATGGAGACGTCGATCGTCCGGGCGACCCAGTTCCACGACTTCATTCCTATGATCGCGAAGCCGGCGAGCCGGACCGGGTTGATCCCCGCCTTCTCCAAGACGAGCTTCCAGACCATCGACACCAGAGACGTCGCGACCGCGCTGGTCGACGCCGCCCTGGCCGCCGAACCGGCGCCGGAGGAGCCGATCACGATCGGTGGCCCGGAGGTTCGCACCGCCCGCGATCTGACGGCGGCGTGGAAGAAGGCCACCGGGACGCACGGGTTCGTCGTGAACGTGCCTCTTCCCGGCGCGATGGGTCAGTTCTTTCGGGACGGGTCGAACCTGGTGCCCGACAATCGGTTCGGAACGATCACGTTCGACCGGTGGCTGGCCGACTCCGTGAACGCGGCCCGCTAGCCGCCGGCGAACGGCGGCAGCACGTCCACCTGTGTGCCGGCGGTGCGGGTCAGATCGCGCGTCAGCTCGGAGTCCACCAGGAAGGCGGAGACCGACAGCACCTGCTGCATGTCGGGACCGTACTTGGCGAGGAGAAGTGCCTTCACCTGGCCGAGATCCGCGCCGGCCGGGAGGTCGAGCGTTTCCTTGGTGCAGCCCGCCGCGTCGGCGGCGGCCGCGAAATACCGAACCGAGATGCCCGTCACGTCAACCACCGATTGCTCCCATGCTGCGTTGCGGCGGCGCGAAGCCGTCCGCGTTGATTCCGTGGCCCGCCCACTTGTTCCACATCGCGCCGCGCCACAACTGCGCCAGCTCCTCGTCGCCCGCACCCGACCGCAGGGCCGCCCGCAGGTCGATCTCCTGGTCACTGAACAGGCACGACCGTACCGTTCCCTCGGCCGTGAGGCGGGTGCGGTCGCAGTCGGAGCAGAACGAGCGGGTGACGGACGCGATGATCCCGACCGTGGCCGGTCCGCCGTCGACGAGCCACTCCTCGGCGGGCGCCGACGGATCTTCCCTCCCGTGTTCGGTGAGGGTGAACCGCTCGCCGAGGACGGCCAGCAACCGGTCGGCGGCGACCATGTTCTCGCGTGCCCACTCGTGGTCGGCGTCCAGCGGCATCTCCTCGATGAACCGCAGTGCGACGCCCTCGCTCAAGCACCACTCCAGGAGATCGGCCGCTCCACTGAGCGTTTCGGGCATCAGCACCGCATTGATCTTCAGCGGCGCCAGCCCGGCTCGGGCGGCGGCGCGGATACCGGCGATCACCGACGGCAGCCGGTCGCGCCGTGTCAGTCTCGCGAAGTGCTCACGATCGACCGAGTCGAGGGAGACGTTGACCCGCGTCAGTCCGGCGCGGGCGAGCCCGGCCGCGCGGTGCTCGAGACCTACCGCGTTGGTGGTCATCGCGAGCGGGATCCCCGGCGCGCGCTCGGCGCACCCGGCGATCATCTGCTCGAGATCCACGCGCATCAGCGGCTCGCCCCCGGTGAACCGCACCTCGCGCACACCGAGCCGGTGGACGGCGATGTCGACGAGCCGGACGATCTCGTCCGCGGTGAGGAGGTTCTCCGCCGGGATGGCGGGCAGGCCTTCCTCGGGCATGCAATACGTGCAGCGCAGCGAACACTTCTCGGTGATGGACACCCGCAGGTCACGCGCGACCCGGCCGAACCGGTCGACCAGCTGGTCGACGTCGGGCCTGCCCGCAAGCGAGACCGACGACCGGACGGTCGGGATTCCCATCGCCACCGCCGTCATCGAGTTGCCTTTCGCTGCATCTGTCCAGTATGCCGCGAGGGGGTGACCGTTGTCCGGCGCGGTGCCCTCGTCGCCCTCTCGGAGGGATGCCTAGGATTGGTGACCATGGCCGGAGGAACATCGTGACCGCACGCTCTGTGGAGCAGCACATCCAGCACGTCGCCGAACTCCTCGCGACGCTCCATGAGCGCCCGGCCGAGGAGATTCCGCTCGGCGAGGCACTGGGGCGCGCCCTCGCCGCCGACGTCCACTCCCCCGTCGACCTGCCGTTGTTCCGGAATTCGCAGATGGACGGATACGCGATCGACGCCGCATCCGTCACGTCGGTGCCGGCTGTGCTGCCGGTGCTGGGCGTGATCGCCGCGGGACCGGCCGGCGCCACCACCCACACTCCCGGGACCGCCTACCGGATCATGACCGGGGCCCCGATCCCCGACGGCGCCGACGCCGTCGTCCCGGTCGAGGACACGGAGGCCACGGACGGGCAGGTCCGCATCGAACGCTCGCGCGCCGCGGGCGAATTCGTGCGCGAGCGCGGCAGCGACGTCCGGGAGGGCACGCTCCTGCTGCCCGCAGGCAGTGTTCTCGCCGCCCGGCACATCGCCGTCCTCGCCGCCGTCGGCCTGCAGCGAGTCCCGGTGCGTCCGCGTCCCCGCGTCGCCGTGATCACCACGGGGGCCGAACTGGTGGACGCCGGGACCACACTGCACCCCGGCGAGATCTACGACTCCAACGGCATCGCCCTCGCGTCGAGCGCCAGGGCCAACGGCGCCGAGGTCGTCTCGATCACCCGCAGCGGCGACGACCCCGCCGAGTTCCGGACCCTGCTCGCGGAGGCGACCACCACCGCCGATCTCGTCCTCACCTCCGGCGGGGTGTCGATGGGCGACTTCGAGGTGGTCAAGGAGACGCTCTCACCGCTCGGCGCACAGTTCGGTCACGTCGCGATGCAACCGGGCGGCCCGCAGGGCACCGCCGTCGTGGACGGCACGCCCGTCCTCAACTTTCCCGGGAATCCGGTGAGCACGCTCGTCTCGTTCGAGGTGTTCGCGCGTCCCGAGATCCGGCGCGCGGCCGGGCTCCCCGCGACGGAACCCGAGGAGCTGCCGCTCGCCGCGGCCGTCACCTCCATTCCCGGCAAGCGGCAGTTCCTCCGCGCACGCCGCACCGATGCCGGAGTCGAACTCGTGTCCGGCCCCGGTTCCCATCTCGTCGCCGCGATGGCATGGGCGGACGTCCTCGTCGACGTTCCCGCCGACGTCACCGCGCTCGACGCCGGCCAACTCGTGAAGGTGATACCCCTATGAGCGACCTGACGCACCTCGACAGTGAGGGCCGCGCCCGCATGGTCGATGTGAGCGCGAAAGCGGACACGACCCGAATCGCGGTGGCCGCGGGGCAATTGGTCACCACACCCGCGGTGATCGAGCTGGTCCGGGCCGACGATCTACCCAAGGCGGACGTTCTCGCGACGGCCAGGATCGCCGGGATCTCGGGGGCGAAGAAGACGTCCGAGCTGATTCCGTTGTGCCATCAGCTCGCACTGTCCTCGGTGAAGCTGGAGTTCGGTTTCACCGACGATGCCATCACGATCGAGGCCACCGCGAAGACGAAGGGCCCGACGGGTGTCGAGATGGAGGCCCTCACCGCCGTGGCGGTGGCCGGATTGACGTTGCACGACATGGTGAAAGCCGTCGACCCTGCCGCGACCCTGGACGGTGTCCGGTTGCTCACCAAGGACGGCGGCAAACGCGGACACTGGACGCGTGAGCAGCAGAGCACCGGAATCCCCACGGTGACATCGCGATCCGCGGCCGTTCTGGTCGCCTCGACCGGCGGCGCGAAGGGCACTCGGGAAGACACGACCGGCCCGGTGATCGCCGCGTGGCTCGAGGACCGTGGCTTCACCACCCGGGGTCCGCTGGTCTACGCGGACGCCGACATCGCGGCCGGCCTCGCCGACGCACTGTCCGGCAATCCGGCGCTGATCATCAGCACCGGCGGCACCGGCGTCTCCCCCACGGATGCGACCCCGGAGGCCACCCGCGCGGTGCTCGACCGCGAACTGCCCGGTGTGGCCGACGCCATCCGGAGTCGCGGGACGGAGGTCACCCCGCACGCCTCGCTGAGCCGCGGACTCGCGGGTGTGGCGAACGGCACAGTCGTGGTGAATCTGCCCGGTTCGCCGGGCGGCGTCAAGGACGGATTGTCCGTCCTCGACCCCATCGTCGACCATCTCCTCGCTCAGGTCGCCGGCGGAGGTGCGCACGATGCCTGACATCCTCGCCCAGATCTCGGATCAACCCCTCGATCCCGCCGTCGTCGACGCCGCCGTGGCCGGGCCCGAGCACGGCGCCGTCGTGGTGTTCACCGGCGTCGTGCGCAATCACGATGGCGGACAATCCGTTTCGGCCCTCGAATACCAGTCGCACCCGGACGCCGAACGCTTCCTCCGTACCGTGTGCGAGGAGGTCGCGGCGTCCACCGGACTGCCCGTGGCGGCCATCCACCGGGTCGGATCCCTCACCGTCGGCGACCTCGCGGTGGTCGCCGCGGTCGCCGCACCCCACCGCGCCGAGGCGTTCGCCGCGTGCGCCGAACTGGTGGAGCGCATCAAGCACGAGGTACCCATCTGGAAGCGGCAGAAATTCGCCGACGGGGCCTCGGAATGGGTCGGTTTGTGACTCCTCGGTCGGACCGTCCGGCTGCCACCGGGTAGAGTGGCGATCACTAGGTGACCACGACGGTCATCCAGCGTCGTAGAACGCATTCAGTTCGGTCACCCGAATCCTGTTGGATGTGCACCACCGCATCCGCTCTTCTTACGGCGAAGAAGCTTGCCGACCGGCAACGCCGCCAACCTGTGCTCGAGCTCCGACGGAGACCTTCCGTATCGGCCCTCCGGGCACAACCCTGTGCCCGAAAGGCCTGACCACTTGTCTGATACACATACTCCCGACACCACGTTCGCCGCGCTCGGTGTCCGTGAACCACTGGTGAAAGCACTCGCCGACAAGGGGATCACCTCCCCGTTCCCCATCCAGGTCGACACCCTCCCCGACACGCTGTCGGGCCGCGACGTGCTCGGCCGGGGCAAGACGGGCAGCGGTAAGACGCTGGCCTTCTCCATCCCGATGGTGTCCCGCCTCGCGGGTGAACTGTCGGGCGGAAAGCGGCGCCCGGGCCGCCCGGTGGGCCTGATCCTGGCCCCCACCCGCGAGCTCGCCACGCAGATCACCGCAACCCTCGAGCCCCTCGCAGCCGCCTACGACCTGCGGGTCACCACGATCTTCGGTGGTGTCTCCCAGAACCGTCAGGTGAGCGCTCTCAAGGCCGGCGTCGACATCGTCGTCGCGTGCCCCGGACGGCTCGAAGACCTGATGAAGCAGAAGTTCGTGAGCCTCGACGCCGTCGAGATCACCGTGCTCGACGAGGCCGATCACATGGCCGACCTCGGCTTCCTGCCCGTCGTCACCCGCATCCTCACCGCGACTCCCCAGCAGGGGCAGCGGCTGCTGTTCTCCGCCACCCTGGACAACGGCGTCGACAAGCTGGTGAAGCGGTTCCTGAAGAACGAGGTCCTGCACTCGGTCGACGAGGCGAACTCGCCTGTCGCGGCCATGACGCACCACGTGTTCGACGTGGACGGCGTCGAAGCCAAGCGGAAGCTGGTCGAGCGGCTGGCGTCCGGAACCGGACGCCGGATCCTGTTCATGCGCACCAAGCACCAGGCCCGCAAGCTGGCCCGTCAGCTCACCGAGGCGGGAATCCCCTCGGTCGACCTGCACGGCAACCTGTCGCAGGCGGCCCGTGACCGCAACCTCGCGTCGTTCTCCGCCGGTGAGGCACGCGTGCTGGTGGCCACCGACGTCGCCGCGCGCGGCGTCCACGTCGACGACGTGCAGTTGGTCGTCCACGTCGATCCGCCCGCCGAGCACAAGGCATACCTGCACCGTTCCGGTCGCACCGCACGCGCGGGCAGCGCCGGCGACGTCGTGACGGTTGTGCTGCCCGAGCAGCGTAAGGACCTCGCCGTCCTGATGCGTAAGGCCGCGATCAAGGTGACGCCCGTCCGCAGCACCGCGGAGTCCGCACACGTGCTCGACCTGGTCGGCGACATCGCGCCGCACGTCACCCCCGCCCCCAAGGCGGCGGCGCCGGCGTCCAACGGTGGCGGACGCAACCAGCGACCGGGCGGCGCCCAGGGCGGACGCGGCGGTCAGGGCGGTCGCGCACACGGCCAGGGCGGCGGGGCGCGTCGCTCCCGCTCGGGTGCGGCCGGACGCCCGCGCGCCGCTGCGTCCACGGGCGGCGGCACCCGCACGGCGTCCGCCGGTGGCTCACGCCGCCGTCAGGGCTAGAACTTCTCGAGGTGGACGGCGTCGGCCAGTGGCCGGCGCCCCCGCCACCCGAAGCGCTCGAGGTCCGGTACCTGCTGGAACTCGGCAACCTTCCCCACGCACAGCCAGGCGATGGGGCGCACCGGGTCGGGGATTCCCAGCAATTCGGTGAGATAGGGCTCGTCGTAGAACGACACCCAGCCGACGCCGACGTTCTCGGCGGCCGCGGCGAGCCACAGATTCTGGATCGCAAGCACGGCGGAGAACAGACCGGTGTCGTCGACCGTGTGCCTGCCGAGGATGTGTTCGCCGCCGCGGCTCCGGTCGTAGGTGACGACGATGCCCATACCGCTCTCGCAGATCCCTTCGATCTTGATGGGATCGAACGTCTTCTTTCGGTCTTCGGGCAGCGAGTCCGCGAAACGCCGCCGCGCGCCCGCCACGTGGTCGGCGAACGTGCTCAATGTCTCGGTGTCGCGCACGACGACGAAATCCCAGGGCTGAGTGTTGCCGACGCTGGGGGCGCAGTGCGCCGCGCCCAGGATGCGGTCGAGCACGTCGGCCGCGATCGGCTCTCCGGTGAATTCGGCCCGCACGTCGCGGCGACGACGGATCGCGTCGTACACGGACAGCGCGGGCTCGGGATTCGTTTCAGGACTACACACAGACTCGGTCACGCGGTCACGGTATAGCGGTGCACGCCCAGCATCGCGCCGGGGTCCGCCTCTTCTCCCTCCGCCACGACACAGTCCGCGAGCCGGGTCCGCACCTGCTCGGCCTCGATGTCGGCGCCGATGAGCACCAGCTGGGTCGCCCGCTCCTCGCCGGATTCCCAGCGCGTCGACGTGAATCTGATGTGCGGACCGACCGTCTGCACCTCGAACTTCCGCGACTGCCCGGGCACCGCAAAGTGCACGAATCCCTTGATCCGGTAGATCCCGACCGGTCGCTTCTCGAGGAACTCGACGAGCCGCCGCGGATCGATCGGGTCGTCCGAGGCGAAATCCAGTGCCTCGTAGGACGAGTGGAGGTGATCGTGGTCCTCGCAGTGGTCGTGCTGGTCCAGCAGGAGCTGGTCGAGGGTGAGTTGCTCCCCCGCCGCCGGTTCACGCCCGGGTTCCCGGTCGAACAACAGGGTGGGCTCGATCCGGCCGTGGTCGGTCGTCAGGACGGGCGCGCGGTCGTTGTAGTCGCGGACCATCGCCTGCACGGCGGCGCGCCGGCCGTCGTCGATGCGGTCCGTCTTGTTCAGGATCACGAGGTCGGCGAGTGTGACGTGCTTGCCGAGGTCCGGGTGCTGCGCCGACATGTCCTCGAACTGCTCACCGTCCACCATCACGACCAGACCGCCGTACACGACGTACGGGTTGGTGCTGCCGAGAACGAGCCGAATCATGTTGCGCGGCTCGGCAAGTCCGCTCGCCTCGACGATGATCACGTCGATCTGCGACGTGGGATGCGCCAGGCGGTCCAGCATCTCGTCCATGTCGCTGACGTCCACGGCGCAGCACATGCAGCCGTTGCTCAGCGACACCATGGAATCGACCTGACCGGCCACCATCATCGAATCGATGTTCACGGCGCCGAAGTCGTTGACGATGACGCCGACCCGGACCCCGCGGTTGTTGCGCAGCACGTGGTTGAGCAGGGTGGTCTTTCCCGAACCGAGGAATCCGGCGACGATGACGACGGGAATCCGCTTCTTCGCCAACGCTGCGACCTCCGTGGGACCTCGACGATCTACCGGGCGCCCATCCTAGCGCCCCACCCCCGCGGAGAGGATCGCCGCGTCGACGACGGCAGCGGGTGACATCGGCAGCGCATGATGCGTGGCTCCGGGAATCGTCGTGACCGTGGCTGACGGGAGCAACCGGCGAACGTTCGCCGCCACCCTCCCCGGATCGTGCGCCCGGCTCGCCCCGGCCAGCACCACCGACGTGTGGGCGGTCAGCCGCGCCAGCGCGTCCCGCTTCGGGCGTGGGGGCACCACGAGCGTGGTGCGGCCGAAGGCGGCCGTCCCGAGCGCGGTGACGCCGAGCCACCGGGGGTCGACCCCGGCGCCTGCGGTCTCCCAGCCGATCAGGCTCCGCTGCCGCTTCTCCGTCGGCCTGATCAGCACCGGCACCGCACGGAGCAGGTATCTCGGGCTCATGCCCGCAAAGCAGGACGTCGGGTCGAGCAGCACCAGGCTGTCGACGCGACGGGAACCGTGCAGCGCGTAGGCGAGGGCGATCATCGCGCCGTACGAATGGCCGACCACTGCGGACGCGTTCACCTCGAGATGGTCGAGCACGGCGTCCAGCCACTCGAACAGGTTCAGGGCCGTGCGCAGCGGTGCACCGTCGTTCACGCTGCGCCCCACGTCGCCCATGACGTCCACCGCGAGCACCCGGTGACTGCGGGCGAGCGCCGCGACGTTCGCGATCCACACGGTCGACGTCGCCCCGCCTCCGGGAAGCAGGAGAAGCGGCGCCCCCGACGCGGGTCCGCACACGTTGACCCGGGTGGACCCGAACGGTGTGGGGACGTCGACGGGGGTGACGTTCACCGGCCAGTCGTCCAGCAGCGCGTCGTAGGCGGCAACGAAGTCGTCGACTACCGACATCAGCCCTCCTCGAATTATCTCGATGATCGAGATACTAGACAATCGAACGAAAAGTCGCAGTAGATTGCAGGGCGTGAACCCGGACGACGGCGCACAGACCGTGCACCGACTGCGTGCACTCGCAGTCGAGCTGAACCTGCTCGGTGCCGAATTCGCGCAACTGCACGGACTGCACACCACCGATCTGCGCGCCCTGATCTGCATCCTCGACGCCGACCGGGCGGGCCTCGCCGCCACACCCGGATGGCTCGGAGGTCAGCTCGGCATCAACTCCGCCTCGGTCACCGCCCTCCTCGACCGCATGGAAAAATCCGGCCTGATCCGGCGCGACCGGGACGCCGACGACCGTCGCAGGTCGCTGCTCGCCGTCACACCCCGCGCCGTCGACCTCGGTCAGACGTTCTTCGGACCGCTCATCGACCGGACGGCCTCCGTCCTCCGCGACTTCGACGCTGTCGAAAGAGCTACCATTTCACGGTTTCTCGACGGCGTGAACCGAGCGGTCGCCGTCGAACGCCGGGCCGGTGCTCAGCGGACGGATGGCGACGAGTCGAGGTCGCGGACACGACGCGCGGGCGACCCGGCGTAGAGCCCGTTCGGCTCGCAGTCGCGGGTGACCACCGTGCCCGCCCCGATGACACATCCGTCCCCCACCGTCACTCCGGGGAGGATGATCGCGCCTGCGCCGATCCAGCATCCGTCGCCGATTACGATCGGACGGTCGACCACCCGCCCGCCCCGGCCGGAGCTCGGACCGATCTCGTGCGTGCTCGTGATGAATTGGGCCCGGTGCCCGACAGCAACCTGCCTGCCGAGCGTGATGGGCGCGGTGCCGTCGAACAGCACTCCGCGGTTGACGAACGTCCCCAGCCCCATCGTGACGTCCTTGCTGCCGAAGTGGCAGCCGGAACAGATGCCGGCCCCCCACACTTTCGCGCCTGCCGCCATCAGCAGGAGAACCCGCAGCCACACGGGGACGAACGCGGAGGCCTGGACGATGGTGACGAACCGCATCCCGTCACCCTATCCCCAAGCGTCAGGTCCACTACCGGACGTTGCTCGTCGTTAACTGCGACACCGCCCGAAGATCCGAGACGCGGCGTACTATGTGGGCGCCATCGAAGATGCCCGAGGGGGGACAGTGAGACAACTGGATAGCGACGGATTCGCTGCACTGATGGAATCCATCCCCCACGCGATCAGCGTTCACGACCGGGAACGAAACCTCGTGTTCAGCAACCCCGCCTGTGCGGCCCTGATCGGCTACGACACCGAAGAATTCGCAGACCTCGAGCACGAGCAGCTGTTCCACCCCGACGACGCCGAACTGTGGGGAACCATGCTCGCCCGGGTCCTGGGCACGGAAAGAACCAGCGCGACAGCACATCTGCGAATCCGCCACCGGGAAGGCCACTGGATCTGGGTGCGCGTCGCGGCGTCCACGTTCACGGCAGGCACCGAGAGGTTGGTCGCCCTCGTGCTCCAGGACGAATCCGACACGATCTGGGGCAACCCCACGGCCGCGAGGCAACCGATCCGATAGCCCCGCGCTTCACCGACCGTCGCCGGACGCCGCGCCACTGCACGGCGGAGTCCGGACGGTCGCGCCGCACCGCCGACAGAAATGGGTGCGGTGCCCACCGTTGTTCGACGTCGCGCACCCACACACCTCCCATCCCACCAGGCACGTGTTGGCGGCCAGCGTGTGCCCGTTCGGACAGCGCCCCGGCGCGGTTTCGGTTCTGGCGGCCACAACGTCGAATCTACCCGGTTATCGAACGTATGTACGAGTTCGACCTCGAGTACCGTCGCTGCGCTGGTCGGTCACATGTAGTTACCGGGCGAACCGTCCTCCTGCCCGTCCTCCCGCTCCACCAGGAACCAGCTCCCGGGGGCGTAGATCAGCTCCCGGGCGGCACGGACGATGACGAGCGCCCCGGACTCGTGGATGCTGTAGCTGTCGTCGTCGCCGAAGTCGGTGACGGCGAACTCCGCCAATTGGTCGAATGATCGATGCGTCACAGTGAATGTCATGACGCCAGTGTCCCACCGGGACAAGGGGGGAATGAGGAAAGCCTCTCACCCGCATTGTCTGCGGATGAGAGGCTTCTCCCGAAAGTGGAGCTAAGGGGACTCGAACCCCTGACCCCCACACTGCCAGTGTGGTCGAGGGGGTTTCGGTGTGTTTCATAGTGTTCCATCTTCCCTGGTAGTAAAGGCATTTGACGTTTCAGGCGGTTTCATTCGTTGCCTGGCGTTTCATCAATCTAAGGCAATCCGTAGGCAATACGGTCTCTTGCAGGACACGAACAGGCCGCTATTCGTGCGCCACGACGCGCATGGTCTGTGCCATCGCCGCCAAGTCGTCACGATGCACGTTCGTGTAGGTGTCCTTCATCAGCGTCTCGGAATGTCCATGCCACGCCGCGATCAGATGCGCTGGGTACTCCGACCGCATAAGCGACACCGACACCGACCGGAGGTCACGCAGGGTGATCGGCGGCAACCCGGCGCGCTTCACAATCCTCGCGAATGTCTGCGAGTAGGACCGGACCCGCATCGGCTCCCCCGTCTCCACACTCATGAGATAGCTGTCGTCCGCCCACGACACCCCGAGACCGAGACGTTCCTCTTGTTGCCGCCGCTTCATCACCCGCAGCACACCCGCCAGGTCCTCGGGCAGAGGCAGGGTGCGGTCGGAACGTTCGGTTTTCGTGGGCACCTCTTCGTCGGTTCCCGGCGCGATCTCCACCCGCGCCCGTTCGATCGCGATCGTGTTCGCATCGAAATCGATATCGGTCCACCGCAGGCCGGCCACCTCCCCGCGGCGCAACCCGAGCGTCGAGAGCAAGAACAAACCGTGCAACCGGTGATCAGCCGCGGCGGCACGGAACAGATCACGCTCCGCCACGGTCCACCCCCTCCACTGCTTCTGCTTCTTCTGCTGCTGCTTCTGCGGGGTGCGTTTCTGCGACGGTGTCGGGACAGGGGCGGCAGGGTCGCGGCTGATCCACCCCGCGGTGTGCGCGAACTCGAACACCATCTTCGCCGTGTTCACTGCCAACCTGACCGTTTCCGACGAGAGTGCTTGCCCGCGTGACCCCCCGGACTTACGTAGCTCCTCGACCCAGCCGATCAGGTTGGTGGTGCCGACCGCCGTCAGTTTCGACGAGCCCATGTCACGACGCAGATAGCCGATAGCGTCGCGGTAGTTGCGGAGCGTGTTCGGGTGCTTGTCTGCGATCGCGAGAGACTTCAGCCAATTGTCCACGGCGTCGGAGACGGTCATCTTCGCGTAGGCGACAGAGCTGTCGGTACTCACGGAGTTTTCGCGAAACCACTTGAGTGCCTCACGTTTATGGTTCGCCGGAAAGGTTCGCATCTTGCGGATCTGCTTGCCTGTGACGGGGTGGTAGCCGATCGTGGCGCGGGTGCGCCACCGCCCGTCGGGCAGCTTCCGGACAGGTTCCGTTGCATCGCGGGTCATCGGGTGCCCCCGAGGATGCGATGGACGGTGGACCTTGGAACCCCGGTCTTGGCCGCTATGGTTCGCACGGACTGGCCGCGTGAATGAAGCGCCTGAATGTGGGCGACCAGGACGGCGCCGCTGCTGAGTTGCTCTTTGAGTTGCTCTTCGCCCGCGTGGAACTCGTGTCCACACTCGGGACATGTAACCGTCTCGTCCGAGTCGTATTCCGAATCGGCGTACTTGTGGACGGTCGCGACCGCGTGGCCGGTCACATCGGAGATGGCGCGAATCGACTTGCCATCCCTGCGTAGCTCCTGAATCTTCTCGACCTCACCCCACGTCAACCTTGCCATGTGTCCCAGTGTACTAGAACAGCTGGAACGGTCACGCCCCGCGAAGCTCCAGGGCCGCCTGAATCGGCGTCTGACCTGCAAAGGAAGGCGTGCACCCTGATTTGCGACAGTCTGCGTATGACAGAAACCACACAACACCGCGTGAGACCGCTCACCCGTGCTGATCTGGACAACCGACTCGCGATTTCCGTGCCAGAGTCGGCACCTCTGCTCGGCATCAGCCGCTCCACTGCATGGCGCCGCGCCAACAGCGGCGACATCCCCACAGTGCATTTCGGCGGCACCCGCATGGTGCCGGTCAAGGCGCTGCTGCGACTGATCGAGGCTGACGAATCCGAGATCGGTGGTGGTGACCGGTGAACACCAACACCACCACCGTCGAGGCCCTCCTCGGCGTCCTCAAGCGCCGCACCTGGTGGACCAGCGAACCGGAATTGTTGCCGCTGCCGCCCGCCTGTACCGGCAGCGTCAATGGACGACCGTATGTCCGCGCTGCCGCCGACCTCGAGCAGCTCCTGCACACCGCACACGGTCCCGAGGTCGCTGTCATGCGCAGGTTCCGGGCGACGTCGAAGTGCGGTGGTGGCGATATCGGCGACCAGACCGATCAACGGAGGCGGGAAGTGACTGAAAAAGATGAAGCGTCCGGCCGTGCTGGATCGGCCGGACCGCCACGAAACACCACATCGAACAGCAGTAATCATCCTACCGGGCCGGTACGACAGGGACTCGAGGCGGCGGTCGAGAACGGCGACCCCTGGTGGGCGAGTCGGGCGCGGGCTGTGATCGACGCCCTCGCCGCGACAGACCGCGTCTTCTCCGCCGACGACCTGCGCGACGAACCGTACAGCCTCGGCGAGCCAGATCGGCCGTGCCGGTGGGGGGCAGCGTTCCAGGTGGCCCACCGGGAGGGTGTGATCACGCCGTGCGGGTTCGCGGTCAGCCGCCGCCCGCAGCGTCAGGGCGGGGTCCTCAGGACGTGGCGAGGGGTGCGGACGACATGACCGACCGAGCGTTGAGATCCAAGTATGTCGACCTCGTCCGCGACGGTGTAGCACCCAAGAACCTGACCGAGAGAGGGCGGAAGGCCACCTTCGGCCCCCTCGTCTCGAGCGCAATGAGCGCCTATCAACGGGGCTGGGGTTATCCGGAGTGGGCGGATTTCGTGACCGAGCCGGCGAGTGAGCTCGGTCGACAGGTCCGCCTCGGGAGCAGGAGTTCGAAGGCCGCCGTGGAGAAAACCTTGATCAAAGCGTGGGACATGGCAGTCAGCAACGCCGACTCTAGCCCCGCCTGGACGCGGGAGCAGATCTCCGAGATGGCGAGGACCCGCGCCCGCGGTGCCCGCGAACTGATGGGCAAACCCCGCGCCGACCTCACGGCCAACGAGCGGCAGATCCTCAGACACGTGATCGCGTTGACCGACGAAAGGGCGAGGTGTAGGCACACGCTTCCCCGGCGGGCCGTCATGGAAGCGACCGGGCTCAAGGAGCGAAGTGTCAGGACCGCACTCGATGGACTGGTCGGCAAGGGGATGCTTGCCTTGGTCGAGAGGGGCCGACCCCGGGGACCTCGGTCTCGGCGGTCGAGGTCCAACATCTACGAGCTGACCGTGCCTACCCTCAGTCCGGCACCCCCAAGTCCTATACCCGTAAACGGGTATGTGGGACCCCCTGCACAGGCCTGTGGGACCCCCCGAACCCATAGGCCTGGGGCCCCTGCACAGGCCTGTGGGACCCCTGCCCGCCTTCGCTGCCCCCAGTGCGGGCAAGAGCACGACGATCAGCGCCCGTACAGAATCTGCCTGGAATGCGTGGCCGCGAAAAGGTGGCCGACCGTATGCGCCCAGTGCGGGCGAACGTTGACGGCCAAGTATCGGACGGTTGTATGTCTCAGTCATATTTACGCCGAAGAGAAGGAGCTCAAGCAGCAGCAAGCATCAACGCAGAAAGCTGCAGCGCAGACAGATTCCGAAGTAACACAGAGCGATAGGGCCGTCTGGCGGGGTACGACGGTTCCCACCCAGAGGAGGATTTCATGAAGCGGCAGGGTGACCTGATTGTTGCGGACGTCCTGCCCGGGATCGTCGTCGAGGCTGACTGTGTGTTCTCGGTCAACGGGAATTGCGTGAGCCCGCTGCACCTGTGTGAGTGGTCGGACGATGGCCGACCACTCACCTATGCCCAGTTCGTTCACCGCTTACTGGACGACCTCGCGGCGAACCTCGACGACCCAGACAACCCCTTACGCAAGCGATTCGATGAACTCACCAAAAGAAGGGAAACACAATGACTACCGGTCGGGCACTATCAATTCTGGAGGATGCACTGGCCCCCATGGCCGGATTCTCCCGGCACAACGTATCGAGGCTTCACAAGCCCTGAGTTGGCGTCGACGCGGCGTTGACGTCGCCCATCGATTCGCGGACCTGGGGTCAGGACATCGCCCATCGCCGCGCCGCCATGACGGAGCGGATCACTTTGGATTGGAAATCCGAACCGTCGACGGTAATCGGAATGCGAAACTCTGTGGCCGCAGGCCGTCACGCTAAGGAGGCAGGGTGCATCTCCCGCGCCGCTGCGCCGCTGCGCCGCTGCCAGTATGCACCCCGTACTCGATACGTTCAGTACCTCCGACCTGCGCGTATGGGGGCATCTCGACCTCCCTTGCCCGTTCGATACTGTTCGGACTCCGGCCGGTCGCCCTCGCCGCTGCTTCCCATCCATGCTTCGGCCAATCATGTTGTAGCGCAATGGTTTTGTCACACATGGCCGGTTTCTGCCGCCCCATGCCGCAGGACAAGGTAGCGCCGGGCAGAACAAGACGTGCACCCCCGCGCATTAGCGTGCCAAACACGGAAGATTGAACCAGAAAGGCCCCACGCATGACACCGCTGAAAAGGACAAACACCCGCGACCGCTCGAAGGCCGGCAACCATGCCACACCTCGCGGTGTGCGCCTGTTGTCGGTGCAGGAGCTGGCAGTCAGGTGGGGTGTCGCCGACCAAACCGTCAGGGAACGAATCGCCCGCGGCGAACTGCGGGCCTACCGCGTCGGCCGCCTTATCCGCATCGACCCCCGCGACGCCGAGAGATCGGTACACCCCGTGGTCCCGAGCGACCTCTACGACGAGAACGTCCAATGAGCCGCACCGTGATCAAGTGCGGTCGCTGCCACCGGCGGATGCGGAACGTGGGCGAGTGGAACGTCGTGATGCGCGAAGGTCACATCGAGTCGTATCTCTGCCCTCGATGTCAGACGCCGGAGGAGAACGCGGGGGCCGAGGTCAACCTCGCCACCCTCGACTATCTCGGTCCCGGCCCTGACGGATGTTTCCGCGGCCGGCCAAAAGGGCTGATCGGCACGTAGCTATGCCAGAAGGACAAAACCTGGGGACAGCCGTAATCGAAGGGAACGGCAGTGATTGAAAGAGATGCGCCCCCGGCCGTGCTGGAGCGGCCGGGCAACACTACAACAGATCGAACATCAGCAACGACAACGAGTCTAAGCGGCGAGGGCGACAAGGACTTGCCGCGGCATCCGACAACTGTGACTCGTGGTGGGCGAGCCGCGCTCAGTCGGCACTCCTGGCCGAAGCCGCAGGCGGGGCCGCACCATCTACGTCGTCGCCGCCGTGCGAGGCGTCGCACATCTTCGCCGGAAGTGGAGGGAACGCCCCATGACAACCGCTTACGAACCCGCCGATTTTTGCGACGACATCGAATACCTCGGCGGGTTCTTGCACGACACACGGCGAACGCTCGCGGACCTGGTGCACGACTACGGCCTCCTCGACGTCGGCAGGCTCCGCGTCGACACCCTCGGAGACCCTCTCGCACCGGCCGAGGCGCTCTCCGCTGTCGGGGCTGCCCTGGGCCGTCTCGGTGCCGCGTTCGACACGGCCGAGACCGCCCTCGACGAGGCCCGCAGGTCCGCTTCGCGGCTCGCCCTGGTTGGCATGAGCGGGGCCGAACGAGCCGCGCAGGCCGAACAAGAATGGGTGCCCAAGGAAAACCGGCGCAGGAAGCTGGCAGCGTCCGCGAAAGACGAGGAAGAACGACAGTGGGCACTCATCGACGGGCTCCCGGACCCATTCTCCGACCTACCAGACCTGCCCGACGACGACTTTCCATCGTTGCCCGACTAGGCACGCACAATGTCCGAAACGCCGCACAACTATCACCCGCACCGGCCACTGTTCAACCGACCGCAGAATCCGGCTCTACCGACCCCCGCCGAGCTGGCCCGCGACCTAGAGGCAGCCGAGCTGCACGCCGCAGGCTGCACGTATCAGCAGATCGCCGACCGGCTCGGGTGGAAGACCCGCAGCGGCGCCTACCGGGCTGTGTGGAGGGGGTGGGACCGTAACCCGCCGTGCGCACCGGCACCGGCCCAGGAGCGGCAGGAGGACGCTTTGATGATGCGCGTACAGGAAGGTTCGACGTACCAGGAGATCGCCGAGGCTCTCGGCTATGCGAGCAGGGGCAATGCGTGGCGTGCGGTCCGTCGCGCCTTGGACCGCGCCAATGCGCGTGACACAGCAGGCTGACCGCCCGCACCCGGCGAAGACTCGGTCGCTGAATACCGCAACCGACAGCCACCGACAAACGGCTTCTCGGACCATTGGTCGCACACGCCCCGCGAAGCCTCAGCCCGCGAAGTGTTGGTACGCCCCAACGCGGTACGGAGACCCGCCACGACCCGCGGCGCATACATCTGCTCCTCGTTCAGGCAGCATCCCGCCCCGGTGGCGGTCGATCTACATGTTCACTCGTCGATTCCGTATGCGCGGCGCACCTTCGTCACTGCGTCGACAAGGAGCTGGTTGATGACGTCAGGTTCGTTGTCGGACAGTTGACGCATTTCAGGCTGGACTTCGACTGTGATGTCACCTTCAGATGATCGGACAATGATTCGGACGGTCGTCGTGGGGAAGCTGGCCATCGGATTATCTCCATTCAGTGTGTCGATCAGGGCGTTCCGGCCTGAGGCATCACCACCGCTCCGCTCCGGAATTGCAGTGGTGGTGTCCCGACCTATTGGGGTCGCCTAACGCACAAGGTCCCGACCTCGTATTCAACCAGTCGCGGTGATTTTGTATGACGATGCGACCTGAAGACACATGCATCGACGACCTGGCACCTTGACACTTTGGGTCTCAACGCCAGGGCACGCTGTCGACGTGTACTGCGACGCGCCCCATCATTCGGCAAGGGGACACATGGCGCGGCAGGTATCAGTGCCCATCCAACCGCCGCATCGGCTTTTCGGTGCGATCGACGAACCTTCCGTTCAGATTGTCCTCGATGTCGTTGACCGACACGTAGGCGCCGTACAACCGCGGTATGAGCATGATCAAGAGCAGGAGCACATACGTGATCAAAGCGATGACGACGGCCGCCACTATTCCTTGCAGAACTGGCGACTGACTGTCTTCCAAAACAATGCCAGCGACTGTGACAACAGTTGCTACTAGAGAGAGAAGCGCCGCTACAAGTACGTGCGCCACGCTCTCGTCTATCGCATCTTTGTCACCTCGCGAGCCGACATCGTCTTTCTCGAACCATTCTGTGAGTTTGAGGCGAAGCGTCGACAACTGCGCGAACACCGTAAGGAGTGTGCCCGTCAGGAGAGAGAGCGCGGCCACGAGCGTTCCTGGGGAGGACAGCTTGACACCAAGCCCGAAAGTGGCAATTCCGGTCAACAACGGTACCAGCGCGAGCACCAACCTAGCGATGCGATCAGGTTCTGGTCGGTGGCCTTCCTCGCTGGGCTTAGAGAGCCCCTTCCAGTGCGCTCTCAGCACGCTCGTTACGGAGAACCGGTCTGTCATCGCGAGCCTCCTTCCCATCGCAGACTTGGTTGGCGGGCTTCCCCGTCACCATCCCGACAGGTCGACAGTTGCTCCCAGCGATCGATGTAGCCGCAGTATCTCACGCTTGGTCTCGGCCCGGAATAGCTTGTCGGTGGGCTGCGCATTGTCGATCGGGTAGACGAAAATCTCGGGAACGCGACTGGGGCTGATGCTCTGCTTCCCCGAAGCTGTCTCGATGACGACCCAGCCGTCGTCCAATTCGAGCTCGGACAGATCAGCGCCGAGAATGTCGGCAAGCTCGTCGGCATAGGCCGAGTCTGCGTCTTCCTCCCCTGTTTCGCTGGCGATTGCCTGTGAAACTAAATCCATCACAGCCTGCGATTGATTACCGTAAACGGCGGCCTCGATTCGGAAGCGCTCGTCGCGGCGAAGTCGTGAAGGGCCAGAGCTGCGTTGGACGAGCACTACCTTGTCCGCGGAAGCCTGCCTGACGTACTTCTGAAGAAGATCGGGATCCATTGAGGGGTATGCGGCGAGCTTGTACCACTCGTCGGACGTCTTGCCTGCCGCATCGGTCACAGAGTCAAGCATCCACCGACGGAACCACTTGATGAAGTATCGACTTGGGCACGCACCCGCGATGCTCTCAACGACCAACAATCCGGTTTTCCCGCTCGACGGGGCGATAATACCGACTCGATAAGACCTCGTTGGGGCGATCTCCGTGAGGTCGACCTCGCCTGTTATCCCTTCAGAGGCCGGCAACCCCTTGTCCTCGTCTTTGTGGCGACCATATCGCAGGTGAACCAGAATGCAGTGCTGCCCTTGCCGAGTTACATCCTCGACCTGGAAGACAGGCCTCTGTTTCTGCTCACGTGGTGACAGCGGTCTTGCGTCGGGGCCAAGAGGAAGACCCCGCTCGGGTGCATGAAGGTGACCGGCCAACAACTTCTCGACTGTATCCAGGAAGAACTCTTCACTTGAGGGCGCGCCTTCGGCGCGTTCTGGTGTCCACCGCCACTCTTTGGATGTGCGCCCGTCACGCTTCCTCAACTCAAGCTTGAATAGCTTGAAGCCGTAGCCTGTCATTCCCGACTCACCCTCCTCTGGAGCAGCTACCGCACGCTGCACTCAACGAATCGGGCATACTGCTCGGTCCGTTACAGGCGATACCGCTTGGTCGACAGCAATTCCCGAATGCCGCTGCCTGCGGCGAAATTCCTGGCCAGCAGCGTGACGGTTACCAGTTCGACGCGAAGCGCTGCCGGTATTCTGCCCGGCGCGTACCGCCAGGCCCGAGCCGGGCAGCTCGACCCTGGAGGGACCAACACAGTTTGCTCAATGCCATCATGTGCACGCTGTTGTGGACAGCCCGTGACGTGGTTGCGCCGCCCATAGACGCAACGCCCCGCCGCGCCGGTTGTCTATGTCGATGGGTCTCGGTACCCAACTGGTAAGGCCAAGCCAGGGGTGGTCTCCTGACCCGCCGACTAGAGCGTGTCTGCTATTTGCGGACACGGTGATGAATAACAGTCGCGCCGAGGAGTACGCCACCGAGGAAGGTGGTGGCGTACTTGTCGTAACGCGTGGCGATGCCACGCCATTGCTTGAGTCGCCCGAAACCGCGCTCGACAGTGTTGCGTTCACGGTAGAGGTCCTTGTCGAATGCCGGCGGTCGACCTCCATCCGGTCCCTTGGCCTTGCGGCGCCGGATCTGATCACTGCGTTCGGGAATGGTGTGCGAGATTCGGCGTTCCCGCAGATGCTTTCGAGTGCTCGGGTGCGAGTACGCCTTGTCGGCCAGCAGCCGGAACCTTTCGGTGTCGTGAGCGCGGTGCGCGTCGAGCAGCGGTGCCAGGTAGGGGTTGTCGCCTGCCTGCCCCGGCGAGAGCAGCAGCGTCAGCGGGCAGCAGAACGTGTCGGTCAGGGCGTGGATCTTGGTGCTCAGCCCACCGCGGGAGCGGCCGAGTGCGTGGTCGGCGGGTTCGCCTGCCAGATTCTTGTCATTCGACCGAGCCCCCTGTGTGGGCATCGGTCAGCGCACCGGCCGAATGCTGGTGGGCGCGGACAACGGTCGAATCGATCGACAGCAGACGTTCGAGCTGTTCCTCTCGTTCGGGGGCCGCGGCCCGTACCGCGGCACGGCGAACATCCGCACGTACGTGCCGTCGTCGGACCAGCGGCGATGACGTTCCCAGATCGACTGCCACGGGCCGAAGCATTCGGGCAGATCGCGCCACGGTGACCCGGTACGGAATCGCCAGATGATTCCCTCCAGCGTCAACCGATGATCGTTCCACGGACGTCCCCTCCGTCCCGCCAGAGAAGGAAGGACGGGTTCGATCACAGCCCACAGGGCATCGGAAATCTCGTTGGCACGCAACACGGGGACAGTCTCGAGCATCCAACTGCCAATATCTGGCAGACACGCTCTAGGTGAGCAGGCGGGGAGACGCCGATTTTCTCCAGCCCACTAACTGCGGCCCTCAGACAGCTCCCTGCCATACAGTTGGTCCAGCAGAGGCCAGCTCAGACTTACGCTGGTCGAAGTCCGGCATCGCCCTACTGAGCAGTTGCCAGAACGCCGGCCCATGGTGGGCCTCGCGAAAATGTGCAAGCTCATGCGCCAGAACGTACTCCACAAGCGCAGGGCGTAGTTGCATCGTGGCCCAATGGATGCGCAGGCGACCACTGGGCAGCGCCGATCCCCACTTGTTGCCGAGGTCGGCAACTTCGATTGTCCGAGGATCAACCCGCAACCGACAGGCCCAATCCTTCTCACGCGGTTTAAGCCACGCCAAACCGGTAACGCAATACCAATTGACGATCTGTTCGAAGCCCGAATTGACGAGTGATCGCGGAAGTATCAGCTTTCCACGCTGCAATCGGACGCGCCGATCATCCGTTTCAACGATGCGGAGCTGGTAGCTTCGGCCCAGGTAGAGGTAGCCCTCCCCGTTCACGAGTTCCTTGATGACCGGATCACAAGTAAGTGTTTCCTTTTCGGCGAGCTTGCGGTAGATCCAATCTCGCTTGGACGCCAGGAACTGCTCGAGTTCACATTGCGCGACGTCGGGAGCGGCCTTGAGCTGCAGGCTACCGTCTCGCTCGATGGTCAGCTTCGCGTTGCGACTCTTGCCACCAGTAACAACGGGAACAATCATCTCGTCGAACCGAAGCGTCATCGTATCCATACGTCACCGCCTCCTTGAGGTGATCAACACCTGATTCGCCCTGGCCAGCTCCATCAGCTTGTCAGCGAGCGGCGCTTGCTCCTCGAACGGGATCACGTCGTGGTCGTCAAGTATGTGGATCAATTGTTTACGCAAAGTCTCCTGCGCATGGGGGTTGTGCCAGAACCGCACAATGCTGGCATTCGTCGCGACGGCCACAACGACTTCCTCGGCCAGGCGAACGACGTCGATCTGCACTTGCTGAGGGAGAGACGCATCCGTCGACAATTCGGCCTCCAGGAGCCCGTAGAACCGCGCAACGAGCGGATCGGCATGATTGGCGCGGTCGTCCTCGTCGTTCTGCGCCTCACCAAGCAGTTCGGTCAGCGCCATGGCCAACTGATCCCACTGTCCGCTCAGATTCTTGAGAATGTTGTCGAGCCGCTCCGACAGCTTCGTATAGCGAGCAGGATCCTCATCGAAGTTTTTGCGGATATGGAAGCGCAGGGCGTGCTCCATCTCGGATGCTTTGGCTTGATCAGAGGTGAGGCCCTGCATCTTGGCGACGAAGTCTGGGTCGGTGATCGACACCGGCGGAATCTTGGTTGCAATATCGAGGGCGATGACGTGCTCGTCGATCAGTTTGCGGACCTTCTCGCCGTAGAGGGAGCTGTCGAAGTCGGCCAGCCCGGCGTCGCGGTAGCGCCGCTTGGCAGCCAGGGAGATCAGACCCAGCCGTTTGGCGTCCTGGACGAACGGCAGGGCCTCAGGGCGCGGCATGACGGTGTCCATGGTGGTGAGGAACTGTTTGAGTAGGGCACCAAACCGGGCACGAAGCGCTTCGTCCGCCAGGAACTGCACACATGCTTCGACGTCTTCATCGGTGTCGAAGTTGTCGATACCGGCCTGGGCGAATATAGCGATCACTCGTGCGTGGCGGTCACGCAGTTTCGGCAGCTCTTCTTTGATCGATGCCAGCGCGCCGATGGCATCCTCCGCATCTTCCGGGGCATAGGCCTTAAGGGCTTTTTGCAGGTGCGCCCCGACCCCGTAGTAGTCGACCAGCAGGCCAGCGGATTTGCCGGTAGCGGTTCGGTTCACCCGGGCAATCGCCTGCAGTAGCTCGGCGTCCTGAATCGAGCGGTCGAGGTAAAGCACCTGTTCGAGCGGTGCATCGAAGCCGGTCAGGAGCATGGTGCGCACTATCAGGAACGCCACCGGGCTGGTCTTCTCGCCAGGTACCCCGAGCTTCTTCTTGAAGTTCTCGATCGCCGAGTCCTGTTGTGCTTTATCAGTCCACTTCACCCACGTCGGGTCATCGTTGTTGCTGCCAGAGATCACCGGCACGAATTCGATTGCCTTGAGAAGTTCGAGCTGGTCGGCAGTGCGAACGAGTACCTGGGTTTTACGGTCGAGTCGATCGATGTCTGCAGCAGTCTCGGGGTCGATGCTACGTAGGCGCGTGGGCAGTGCGTCGATCTGGGCGACCAGTTCGTCACGCGCAACCAGCAACGCTTCGCGGTATCTCACGGTCGCCAACCGACTCGACGCCGTGATCTGGGCCTTGAATCCGTTGGGCATGACGGCCGAGACGTAGTGCCAGAGCATCGATTTGGCCTTGGCGGCGATCAACTGGGGTGCTTCCATCACCGACCCGGTCGTCGCGTAGCGGGTCTTGAGCTTTTCGATCTCGGCGTCGCTGTGATCCGCGAACATGTCCTCGAAGAGCTCATCGAGGTCACTGCCACCTACAACCGCCCCTTTTGCGGTGCGGCCTTCGTAGAGGATGGACACCACCGCACCGTCTGCTTCCGCCTGGCGGATGGTGTATCTGTCGATGAATTCGCCGAAGATGGACTCCGTACGTTTCTTGCCCTGACGCATGATGGGTGTGCCGGTGAAACCGATCTTGGCGGCGTTCGGCAGTGCCGCCATGAGATTGGCGTGCAACGTCGAGGTCTGCGAGCGGTGAGCTTCGTCGACTAGAATCAGGATCGACTCATCGGTGTTGAGCACGCCAAAAGCCTCAACGCCCTCCTCACCCGCCAGCCCTTGGTCGGTGGCCTTGCCGGTATCGGTGTCGCGGTACTTGTGGATCATGGCGAATACCAGGGCGGGCCCGTGCTCGGCCAGCATGGTGCGGAGCTTGGCTGCCTTTCGGGCTCGTTGCACAGTTTCACCGGAAAGATTCGCGGTCGCTGCCAGCTGCTTTTCGAGATCGGTGCGGTCAGTGATCACGACGACCTTGAATGCGCGGAGCACTGGGTCCGAACGCATGGCGCGGACGAGGAACACCATCGTCAGCGACTTACCTGATCCCTGAGTGTGCCAGACCAGACCACCCCGGCGGTCGTGTTCACCGTCGACTTTGCGGGTATTACCGGTGCGGAGTCGCGTGAGTGCTTTGAGAACGGCGCGGTACTGCTGATATCGGGCGACGATCTTAATGCGCCGGCCGCCGGACTCGGTGAACAGCGTGTAATGCCGGACGATGTCGAGAAGGTTCGCCGGGGCGAGCATGCCGGCCACCAACAGCTCTTGCCCGGTGAGCGCTACGGCAGGCTTGCCGAGCTGCTCGGCAAGCTGATCGCGGCTCAGCGGTGCGGAATCCTTCCATTCCAAAAAGTGCTCGGCCTCGGAGGTGAACGTGCCGGCGCGGGCCTTGTCCCCGAAGGTGGAAACGACGAACTGATTTGTCCAGAACAGTCGCTCGTTGCCTTCTTGAGAACCCAGTTCACGTTGGTTGGCGTAGCGGCGCAGCTGATTGATGCCCTCGACCATCGGGTCCGTGACATACGGGCTCTTGCACTCGATCACCACCAGCGGGATGCCGTTGACGAACAGCACCACATCTGGCACGACGAACTTCTTCGCCTGTCCACCGGGTTCATCCATCCGGAACTGGTTGATCGCCAGGAAGTCGTTGCGTTCCGGGTGGTCGAAGTCGATGAACCTGATCGTCTGGCTGCGGCCCTGGTCCCAGCCCGGAAGCCCGGCAACTGACACGCCTTCGAGGAGCCTCTCGGACATGTGCTCGTTGATCTCAATCAGCTTGCCGGCCTCTGTGCGAGTCAGCGAGGACACGGCTTCCGACAACCGCGAACTATCTAACCACGGTTGTCCATCGGGTCCGGGGTTGATCTTTCGCAACATGGTCCGAAGCCGCGTCTCGATGAGCGGCTGACGGAACGACTCGCGACCCGTAACGCTAGGATCAAAGGTCGAACCCTCGGCATGTGACCAGCCAAGACCTACCAGCTGATCCAGCAGTGGTTTTTCAGACTCTGAATACTCGGTCCTTGTACTCATGAGGGACCCTCCGTCGGAACGCGAACGCGGCCAGTTAAGAGGTCACTCATCAGACCTTGCTTCTGTCGCTTCAGCTTTTGCATTTCGCGTTGAGAAAGGGCGATGCGGGAGTCCACCGCGTCCAGAACCGCAACAACCTTGCGCTGCTCCGCTACCGGTCTCAGTGGAATTTCCAAATTTGCGACCGTTGGAAGATTGAGGCCAGCCTTTGCACCCTGGTCATTCAGACGCACGAACTGCGCTTGCCCAAGGGTAGAACTCAGGAAGTGACCGACCCATCTAGAATCTACCTCCGCACTGTCGAATCGCACCAAAGCAATATGCTGATTGATATATGAACTGCCGAGATCGCGCGGAACAACACCAATTATCCCAAGGTCAGCCGTGATCGAAATAAGGAGATCCCCTTCTCTCAGATCGGTCCGACTCCCCTCTCCGCCAGACGGAATGCTGACATGGACCAAAGAGTCGAATCGAAGATTGATGTGATCACGCGTTAGATTGCCTATCCGAATGAATTTTGCGCCCTCATCGGAGTAGTAGCGTGCCCATCCTCGGGAACCCGATGTAATCATACTGGCTAGGCCTCCAAGGCGAACAGTAGACCCGCCGCCCGATAGTAGATCATTGACAAGCCCCTTCTTGGTTAGTCTGAGTTTTTCAACGATCTGCTCGGTGGCGCGGATCTGGTCGTCCAAGGTGTCCAGAATCTCCGCAATTTTCTGCTGTTCAGATAGAGAAAACTCGGGGAACTCAATCCCATACAAAGCGCCTGTCGATAAGTGACGTACAGTAGTTTGCGGGGTTCGCCGATGAATTAAGTCGAGTTGCGGTTGCAGGAAGTGAAAGAGGAATCCCTGATCTATGGACTTTCCGTCAGCGACAATCTTGCAGACTCGCTGGTTCAATAATGCTGGACCACCAGTCCACCTCACGGCATTGAAGTCGCCGTCCATTCCAACAATCAAATCACCATCAGTTAGCAAATAAATTCTATCGAACGGGCCCTTAAAGTTAACCTCGGTGGATCCGGACTTGATATCACGGATGCGGACGAGTGGAATACCCTCATCATGTCCGCAAAAATAGCTCGAGGGGAAGGCGAATCCGCTGAGCACCTTCAGCGGTGATTGAGCGCCAGTATTCGACGCGCTACTCATAACCGAGCTCCACGAGGAATTCGGCGAGTTTCCTGGCCGCTGAATCACGTTCGGTCTCCAGTTCGGCGAGCGTCACATAGTACTTGTCCCACCAGGTCTCGAAACATTCGATGATGAGTCGCCGATGCCTTGTGACACGCCGGTTGGCGACTTCGAGGAGATCGAACCGGAAAAGGTCGAGCACGAGTGCCCGCGCCGTGGTGTCATCGAGCGCTTCACTTGCAACGCGCAAATTCTCTTCGAAGGCAGCTTTGTCAGCTTTGAGTCGCTTCTTGGTGCCGGTGAGTCTCGACTTCAGCTTTTTGAGCTCGGCGGGGGACAGTTCTACTTCGGCTTCACCCGCGTCGTCGTCTTCCGGATTCGCGGTTGCCGCTTTGACCGTTGCACCGAGTTCGGCTGCCTCGGCCTCAAGTGCTGCCAGGCCTTCGAGGTACTCGGGTAGGAGTGCTCGTGCGACCTTGTGGTCGAGGGGATCGATCTTCGATTTCTCTTCTTCGAGGGCATCGAGGACGGTGGTGACCCACGCGTCGATCAGGCCCTTGAATCCGATGTTGGCGAGGGTCTTGAGGTCGGCCTGGTTGTCACCCCACCAGCTGGCGATGATGCCGCTGATTTGGAATCGGTCGAGCATGCCGATCGGCGCGAGCGCTGTCTGGAAGGTGCCGACCAGCTCCTGGCGCAGGTCCACTAGATCAGCGGTCGACCGTAGTTGCGCGAAGCGGTCCTGCTCTGCTTTCCACCAACTCTCAATCGCTTGCGTGACCGCAGCCTCGGATTCGGTGACCCCAGTGTTTGATTCAATCAGTCCCTTGAGCTGGCGTTTGGAGTCGATGTCAGCGGCGAATCTGAGGTAGTCGGTGCTGGAAGTGAATTCGAGATTGTCGACGTCGGGGGTAAAATCGATGTAGTCGGTGTCAAGCAGATCGTTAATGTCGAGTGCGTGGGCGGTGAACAATTCAGTTTTCGCGTCCACCTCGAACCTCGGGATGCCGCCACGAAGGTGTGCGCGCACGTCTTGGGGTTCGGGTGGCGGGGTGGTGTCGACGTAGCGACGGATGTTGAGGTTGTCGTCGTTGCCGGCGAGTTCTTCGCGGCTGACGACTTTGGCGAACGCGGGGATGTCGCCGAACTCGCGGTACGCCGAGACGATCTTCTCAATGTGCTCGGGCTCGAGGAAGTTCTGGGCACGACCCTCTCGGTACTCGCGGTCGGCATTGATGAACAACACCTTGCCACGGCGGTCGGCTGGCTTGGAGCCCTTGTGACGCAGGATCAGGATGCACGCGGGAATGCCCGTGCCGTAAAACAGCTGTGGGCCCAGGCCGACGACTGCGTCGATGATGTCATCGTTGAGGAGCCCACTGCGGATACGCCCCTCGTCACCGCCGCGAAAAAGCACACCGTGGGGCATGACGGTGGCGACCATGCCATCGGTGCGGGTGACCGCGAGCATGTGCTGGACGAACATGAGGTCGGCCTTCTTGCCGGACTCGGGGGTGTAGCCGTAACGGAACCGCTCGGGGAACGGGATGGCGTTCTTACTGTAGTTCAGCGAGAACGGCGGGTTGGTGATGACGCGGTCGAAGCGCATCAGTTCGCCGCCTTGGATGTGAGCGGGGTCTTCGAGGGTGCCGTCGTCGTTGTTGCGCAGGTCGGTGTCGGGGATGCCATGCAGCAGCAGGTTCATCTTGCAGATGGCCCATACACTGCCATCTTTTTCCTGGCCGGCGAGTGCGAGATTGCGACTGTTTCCGCCGGTTTCCTCGACATAGTCCTTGGACAGGATCAGCATGCCGCCCGACCCGCTACACGGGTCGTACACGCTCATGCCTTCCCTTGGGTCGGCGATCTGCACCATCAGTCGAACCACCGGGCGGGGCGTATAGAACTCGCCGCCCTTCTTGCCGGCGGAATCGGCGAAGTCGGCGATCAGGTACTCGTACGCGGAACCAAGAAGGTCCGGGAACTCGAATCGGTCCCGACGAAAGGTCTCCTTGTTGAAGTGCATGATGAGCTCACGCAACTTCTTGTCCGACATCTGCGACTGCCCGACCTTTCGGGTGAAGTCGATGTGCTGCAGTACGCCCTCGAGCGACGGATTGCGTTCTTCGAGTGCCGTCAAGGCCTTGTTGAGCTCGTTTCCGACCTGCTTGTGTGCGTGGTCGCGCAGATAGGGCCAGCGGGCGCGTTCGGGCACGTAAAAGGTGTCATAGAAGGCGGGGTTTTCAGCGCGTTTCTCGGCGTCCGCCTGGCCGCGGCCCTTGCCGATCTGGTCGGCGATCACCTTCTCGCGTTCGGCGTCGAACTGGTCCGAGGCGTACTTCAGGAACAGCATCCCGAAGATGTACTCCTTGTACGCCGAGGCCTCCATCGAGCCGCGAAGGACGTCGGCGGCGGAGAAGAGATGGCGTTCGAGCTGAGGAAGGGTGAGGCGAGCCATGTGACGACCTTATCTTTATCCGGGTGGGCCATTAGCCACACTCTGATCCTCGCTGGAGGCCGCGTCTGCGTTACCCGCAAGAAAGAAGCCGCCGGGGAGACATTCAAGGGGATGAAGTAGATCTGACTGCGCTGTAACGTATTCCAGGACCGCCATTGGGTCTCGCAGAGCGGCTTGCACGTAGCTTCCGTCCTCGGTCAGCGATCCCCCATCGGCTCAGCCGTCACGCTCACGGAACGAGACTTGGAGCAATGATCATGCCCAGACACAAACCCGTACCGAGAACAGAAGAAGATTGGCAACGAAAGATGGACAGGTGGTTGCGAAATTTTGAACGGCAGGACCGCCGCCGAGTACGGGAATTGAACAAGACAGCCGAGGTTATCTCGAGTTAGCGGGTGCTCTGAGCTTGTGACCTGTGTTGTTGCGCACTGCACGCCTCCGCTACCGAACGGGCCTACCGCGAAGGCGCTCGAGCCACGCTGACCGCTCTGGTCTCAACGCCAACATAAGTTGAGTGCGCTCTCCCAAGCCCTGGAGAGCAATACCGATCGGTATCCCCAGCATCCTCCACACCTCTGCATAACCCCAGCTCCGCGACTGGTCGGCGTCCGCTTTTCGGTTCGTCAAGGATGGCTCGCGAACCCCGCAGAGTGGCCCGACCGGCTGAGCATTCACTAGCAAAGGCCGGGACGCGGGTGTGTCGACATCGGAGACGTCATGCCGGCGTCGGAGCAGCAAATGGGAGGTCGGGTTAACCTCACGGCCACGCTCCCAGTGAAGAAGAAGGGGACACGTTGCCGAAAGCAGAAGGCGGTTACGTTGCCCGCCGTGAAGCCGCTCAGCTTTTCCGACACCAGGTCTTGAAGTTGAAGCCAGAGTCGAATGCGAAGCAGTTCCAGCTCTCCTTGTCCGGGCACTTAATCGTGACCTCATCTGACCGGGTCGCGCCGGTGTGTCGGTACCGCTGTGTCGGTACCGCCTGCGAAGACCATTGCGGGTCGAGGACATCGCGGTCGCGCAGTTCGACGAGCAGGCCCTCTCGCCGCCTGCGCCGATGACGCACAGACCCGGCCCTTGGCACGCTCGGCCACGATACGGGCGGCGACCTCGCCGGTCCGGCACCGACGGGCGACCCAGCCGCACGCCAGACCCCCGATGCGCTGCTGTTCACGACGAACGCCAGCCACGTCTTGATCGCGTCCGGCGGGTAGCGGACCAGGGAACATGGCCATCACCGGGCTTCAACCACCGCCGGGCCGCGTCCCCCTGGTGGCGCCACTTCTCCGTCATCCGCCTGGTGGGCGTGGCCTTTCTTTAGCTCGGCCGCCGTAGGCGTTCTTGGTTTGATCCCTAGCGCAGCGGCAGCCCATTCTTGTCCTTCGGTTCGCCAGCGAGTAGACAGATGCCGTCGATTAGCGGCCAGATCCACGCAAGAGCCAGCCAGAATCCGAGCGTGGCGGCAGTAAGGACGATGTTCACGATGAGCATCGCGAAACCGAGGCCGGTGTGCCCGGCGTAGAAACGGCCGGCGCCGAAGAACCCGAAGAAGATACTCAGCAGTCCGGCAGTGGTCTTCGACTTGTGGGAGTACGGAAGACCTGTGACGGGGTGATACCCATATGCGGCCGGCCGGTTCAGGCCCTGCGCCTGTACGTAGTTCAGCGACGGCTGCGGATAGTTGCCGTATTGCGAAGGAGGGCCGGCGGGTCCATGCCACGGGGGTTCTTGTGGAGGCTGCTGCTGTGGCCACTCACCTTGGGGACGCTGCTGTGGCCGCTCGGGATCGCCCCAGCCCATCTCTGAATTCGTCATGTCATGCCCAATCGCAACTGTGATTTAACTCACTACTTCTGATATCGGAATGAGAGAACAGATCGCTACAGACTCGCGGTTTGGGTTCAGGGGAGCTCGTCGAGGAGTAACGGCAACCTTCCGCCTCGCTGACGCGGCTTCCCCCATCGAGGCCCTCAATCGGATGTACAAACGGCGGTACGTGCGGGTGCGGCGCGTCCGACGTTGCGACGGAGCATCGACGCGTCGGACGATGGATGATGCGGTCTGTGCAGAACAGCCACGGCATTTTCATCAGGCGAGCCAGCCGAGGATGGGAACGAAGAGAAGGTCCATGACGATCTCCATGATCAAGAGCCGGACCCCGATATCTGTTTCGTCGCCCCATCCGGGCGTTGGTGTGTTGCCACCACGCAGGGTCGTAGTCACGGCCTCCCCCACTATGGCTGCCGTGACTACGGTGGGGACTATCGAGCTATGCCACAGCGCTGGACACGAGGCGTAGCAACGACCCTCCCCCGATCGGCGCGTTCTTCGGCGCAAACTACGTGTCTGGCATGGTCGGGCCCGTCCGCGTCCGCGAGGAGCAACATCGCTGCCGTTGTGAGGTCGGTGGCGAGTTGGAGCGCTCCTGCAGCGGTGAGCATGTATGCGTCGCCGTTGGGGTTCGAGTCGCGGTCCAGACTCTCGACGGTGATGTAGCGATCGGTGCCGTCCGGGTCGACGTCGACGTAGCGCCAGAGGCCGACGCTGAGGGCTTCGGCGTGGTTGCTTTGGTGCCAGTCGGCGAGGGGAATTGCTTGGCCGTTGGTGGTGGCTAGGTCGATCCCGTGCTTGTCCAGCTGTACCGGGCGGAGCGGTGTGATTGAGGTTCCCGTTGCCTCCGCGGCTTGGTTTCGCCGAGATTCAAGGCAATCTGTAGGCAACGGGCCCTCAGAGATGGATCGGGTCGATACCCCGTGAGGGTGTGTGACCTGCGTTTTCGTGGGTGGAGCTAAGGGGACTCGAACCCCTGACCCCCACACTGCCAGTGTGGTGCGCTACCAGCTGCGCCATAGCCCCGTATTCGGTTATTCTCCGCACTCGGAATGACTTCCTCCGTGCTCGAAGAAAGTTACACCATTGCCGACCGGGCCAACAAATCGCCTGGTCAGAGGCGCTTCGCGCCCGTGCGCCTTTCTGGTTGTTCCAGCTACAAAAAAGGCGCACGGGCGGCGGAGCCACCTACAGCTGCGACACCCAGTTCTCGTTGGAGAGTGCATCGATCACGGTGCCGTCCTCGACCACGGCAGGGGTGCCGGTAGCGCCGCTCGCGGCGAGGGCCTGACGGCCCGCCTCGGCGTGCGCACGGGCCTGCTCGACCTTCGCGCCGGCGGTGATGCACTGGACGGCCTCGTCGGACGCTCCGGCGTCGCCGGCGATCTGCGCGAGCTCCTCGTTGGTGTGATCGGAGCTGCCGTTCTCCTTCGGCTGGTTCGACGGGGAGAACAGCGCCGCGTGGAACGCCGAATACGCCACTGCGTCACCGGTTTCTGCGACGCACTCGGATGCCGCGACGGCGCGGGTGGAGTAGTCACCGCTGGCCGAGAGCTGGTCGAGGAAGTTCAGGACGTGATACCGGACGGCCACCTTGCCGTCGTCGATGGCCTGCGCGAGTTCCTGGCCGTTCTTGTTCTCGAGCTCGGCGCAGTACGGGCACATGGGATCTTCGAACAGGTCGACCGTGGTGGCCGCGTCGGGGCGGCCGAGAAGTACGACACCGTCGTCCTGCAGCGCCACCTGGACCTCGGAGTTCTGGACCCCGCCGTAACCGTCGTTGCGCGGCTTGCTGCGGTTGCTCTGCCAGATCACACCACCGATGACCAGTACGGCGATGACCAGTACCGCGAGCCCACCGAGAATGTAGGTGGACCGGCTGGATTCCGGCTGCGGGTTGTACTTGTTCTTCGAGCTCACGTGGATGCAGTCCTTCGACGTCGGATCGATTTACCGAATGCTTACTCTGCCACCGCCTGCTGAGGGGTCACTGAGAATGTGGCGCTGGAGCCGAGCCCCAGCGCGAACAGGGAACGGGGGAACACGATCAGCCACACGGCCAGTGCGAGGAAGCCCCCATCCCGGAGGATCTCCTTGGTGTAGTCCCAGCCGTTCACGTCGGCCGCACCACCGCCGCCGAAGCATCCGCAGTCGATGGACAGCCCGCGGGCCCACACCGAGACGATCACGGCGATGAGCACGAGCAGGAGCGCGGCGGACACCGCGGCCGTGGCGCGGACGGCGAGCCCGATCAGCAGGAGCAGCCCGAGCGCGATCTCGAGGAACGGCAACGTGTTGGCGACGGGCCGGACGAGGTCCTCGGGAAGCAGTTGGTAGGCGCGCACCGCGATGATCGTCTGGGCGGGGTCGGCGACTTTGAGTGCGCCGGAGACCAGCCAGACGGCAGCGAGAGACAGCCGGGCGAGAAGGGAGACGACCTTGATCCACACTCGAACGAGCGTACCGAAGGCGTCGGTCAGACCGCCTCGACCGACACCTTGGGCGCCGGCTTGTTCGGCACGAGCAGCCAGCCCACTGCGGCGAGAAGCATGACCCCGCCGGTGACGCCGAATGCGACCGCGTAGGACAGGTGCTGGGCGAGCAGACCCGCGCCGACCGGGCCGAGGACTCCGCCGACGTCGGCGACCATCTGGAAGGTCGCCAGCACGGGACCACCCCGGGACTTCGCGCCCACGACGTCGGCGACCGCGGCCTGCTGCGCGGGACTCATCACTCCGGATCCGATGCCCGCGATGCCGGACAGCACCAGGAATACCAGCAGGTTCTCGCTGAGTCCCATCCCGACGGTGCTGGCGCCACACACCAGCAGTCCGAGCAGGACGAACAGCTTCCGGCCGTAGACGTCGGACAACCGCCCGGACACGATGAGGACGAGTGCATTGCCGACGGCGAAGACGGTGAGGGCGATGCCGGCGAGGGCGGCGTCGCGGTGCAGCGCCTCGACGACGAACAGCGGGACCATCGCGACCCGCACGCCGAAGATCACCCCGCCGAACGCGAAATTGGAGCCGAGCGCGGCGCGGTAGACGGGCTGCCCGAGAGCCTCCCGGAGCGTCATGGCGGCTCCGGCGGCGGTGGCGTCCGGCGCCGTCAGGTGCGAACCGCGCAGACTCACGAAGACGACCGCGGCCGCGATGACGAGGGCGATCGCGTAGATGACGAACGGAACCCGCAGTCCGAATCCGACGAGCAGCCCGCCGACGAGGGGTCCGGAGATCGACCCCATCAAGAAGCTCGTCGCGTAGAGCCCGGATACTCGACCGCGGCTGTCCACCGGTGCGATGCGGATCACCAGGCCCATCGCCGACACCGTGAACATCGTCGAGCCGATGCCCCCGAGCGCGCGGAAGACGAGCAACTGCCAGTAGTCCCCCGCGACCGCGCAGGCGGCGGTCGAGGCGGCGACGATCAGGAGTCCGGTGATGTAGACCGGCCGCTCCCCCAGTTTCTGCACGAGCCGGCCGCTGACCGGGGCGAAGACCAGGCGCATGAACGCGAACGACGAGATCACCACCGTCGCCGCCGTCACGCTCACGTCGAAACTGCGGGCGAACTGTGGGAGGGCGGGTGCGACGATCCCGAATCCGAGTGCGATGACGAAGCTGGCCGAGACCAGCACCCAGATTTCCGAAGGGAGCCGCGGGCTGCGCCCGGCGGGCAGCCCGGCTGCGCGAGTGTTCATAGTTGAGTCCGATGGTAGGTGCCCCCGCAGCGGCGGCGGCACCTACCCCCGGCCGAACACCTACTTCAGGACGTCGGCCACCAGTTCCTTGGCCGCCGCCTGCACCTCCGCGAGATGGTCCGGGCCCTTGAATGATTCGGCGTAGATCTTGTAGACGTCCTCGGTGCCCGACGGCCGCGCCGCGAACCACGCCGACTCGGTGGTGACCTTCAGCCCGCCGAGGGCCGCCCCGTTACCCGGGGCACTCGTCAGTGTCGCGGTGATCGGCTCCCCCGCCAGTTCGGTGGCCGACACCTGCTCGGGCGACAGCTTCGCCAGTACCGCCTTCTGCTCGCGGGTGGCGGGGGCATCGATGCGCGCGTAGGCGGGGCTGCCGAACTGCTCTGCCAGTTCCCCGTACCGGACCGACGGTGTCTTGCCGGTCACCGCCGTCATCTCCGAGGCGAGCAGGGCCAGGATGATCCCGTCCTTGTCGGTGGTCCACACCCCGCCGTCGTGGCGCAGGAACGACGCACCCGCACTCTCCTCGCCACCGAAGCCGAGCGAGCCCTCGAGAAGTCCGGGGACGAACCACTTGAAACCCACCGGCACCTCCAGCAGTTCGCGGCCGAGGCTCCCGACCACCCGGTCGATCATCGACGAACTGACGAGTGTCTTGCCCACCTTCACCGTCGAACCCCACCCCCTGCGGTGCGAGAACAGGTAGTCGATGGCAACCGCGAGATAGTGATTGGGATTCATCAGTCCCCCATCGGGAGTGACGATCCCGTGCCGGTCCGCGTCGGCGTCGTTTCCGGTGGAGATGTCGAACCGGTCCCGGGCTCCGATCAGCGACGCCATGGCGTCCGGCGACGAGCAGTCCATGCGGATCTTGCCGTCGGTGTCGAGCGTCATGAACCGCCACGTGGCATCGACGAGCGGGTTGACGACCTCGAGATCGAGTCGATGGGTGTCGGCGATCGCACCCCAGTAGTCGACGCTCGCTCCGCCCAGCGGGTCGGCGCCGATCCGCACTCCGGCGGTCCGGATGGCGTCGAGATCGAGGACGCTCGGCAGGTCGTCGATGTAGAAGCGGAGGAAGTCGTACCGCTCGGCCCGCTGGATCGCCCGCTCCGCGGAAGTTCTCCGCACCCCCGAGAGGTCCCGGCGGAGTAACTCGTTGGCACGATCGGCGATGATCGTCGTCGCCTCCGAGCCGGCGGGGCCTCCGTGCGGCGGGTTGTACTTGAAGCCGCCGTCGCGGGGTGGGTTGTGGGACGGCGTCACGACGATGCCATCGGCCTGCGATTCCGGGCCGCTGCGGTTGTAGCGGAGAATCGCGTGACTGACCGCGGGAGTCGGGGTGTATCGGTTCCGCGAATCGATCAGCACCGTCACGTCGTTCGCGGCCAGCACTTCGAGAGCCGACGTCCACGCCGGCTCCGACAGGGCGTGGGTGTCGCGCCCGACGAACAGCGGCCCGTCGATGCCCTGGGACGCCCGGTACTCGACGATGGCCTGGGTAGTGGCCAGGATGTGTGCCTCGTTGAATGCGTTGTCCAGGCTCGACCCGCGGTGCCCGGATGTCCCGAACACCACCTGCTGCAAGGGATTCTCGGGGTCGGGCACGCCGCTGTAGTACGCGGTAACCAGGTGCGCGATGTCTACGAGATCCTCCGGCAGTGCCACCTGACCCGCTCTGTCGTGCGCCACGAGACCTCCTGGAAACTCATCGGGATCGAACTCGACTACCCACCCATCCTGCACCCTCGCACCGGAGTCTGCCCTCAAGACGTCAATCGGAATCCCAGCCAGGCGGCGGCCAGTCCGGCCGCCACACTCGCGACCACGTAGACGACGGACGGGAGCGCCCGCCGGATCCGCAGCAGTCCCACCGATTCCACCGCGAACGTCGAGTACGTGGTCAGTCCGCCGCAGAAACCCGTGCCCAGCAAGGCGAATGTCTGCACGGACATCGACGCCCCCGACAGCAGTCCGAGGATCAGGCACCCGGCGACGTTCACCAGGAAGGTGGCCACCGGAAAGCTGCGGTACGAGTCGACGTACCGGCCGGTGAGGTACCGCGTCGTCGCACCGAGCGCGGCGCCGAGGGCTACGAGGAGGACGGTCATGCCGCCGCCTGTCGCGCCAGCCGGTGCCGGTGACCGACGAGCATCCCCAGCCGCGCCGCGAGTAGGGCCGGTATCAGGGTGGCCACTACGTAGAGCGTCGCGGTGACGGCGTCCTCCCGCACCGCGTCGACCGCGAACGTCGAGAACGTGGTGAAGCCGCCGAGGACGCCGACTCCGAGGAACAGTCGCCACAACCGGTCCGGCCCGACCGTCTCGGCGAGGTAACCGAGCAAGAGCGACCCGACCACGTTGATCAGAAGGACGGTCCAGATGCCCGGCCACAGGGCGGCCAGCAGGAATCTCGCGGACGCACCGAGCGCACCGCCCAGGGCGACCACGGCCACCGGTTTCGTCAGGGACACGGCACACATCGTGTCACGGCTGAGGGGCGGGGCCGTTCGAACTCGCAGGGCACAAAAAATCCGGGCCGGACACCTGGTGGTGTCCGGCCCGGACTCGGTGGAGCTGCCGGGAATTGAACCCGGGTCCTCCGCAGCAAAGCTAGGGCTTCTCCGTGTGCAGTTTGCTATGTCTCTACTTGGATCTCCCAGTCTCGCAAACAAGCCAGGATGACGATCCCAGTCGCTGTTGGTTGTCCCATTCGACTCCGCGACCGAGTCGAACGGTAAAGCCCTCTAGCTGATGCCAGTACCCGGGCCGAGGGCGAACCCGGACTGACAGACACGCAGTCGCTACTTAGGCAGCGAGTGCGTAGTCGCGCTGATTGGAATCGGCGCTTATATGTTTGCAGCGACGCTTACGGTGGTCTCTTGCCTGCACCGACACGCTTCCCCTACCTCAACGTACGCAGTCGAAACCGTTCAGCCCCGTACGTGCCCCACGAGTCTCGCGGGGCCACCTAGTGTAACGCGAACCCGGTCCGGATTCATCCCGGTTTTCCTCCCGAGTGTCGGCGACCGTATTTCAGCTGGCCACGGCGATCATTCCGACGGCCGCGAGGGCGAGGAGCATTCCCGCCTGCTGCATTCTGCTCACCCGTTCACCGAGCATCACCATCGCCAGCAGCACGGTGGCGGCGGGGTACAGCGATCCGATCACGCTGACGAGCGACAGCAGACCGCCCTGGAACGCGTACATCATGGCCGCATTGGCCAGGACGTCGAGGAAACTCACGTACACGGCGAGCTTGAGGGGTTCGCCGTGCGGCAGCACGAAGTGGCCGGCGGACAATGCGACGAGCCACACCACCGCGGTCGCCGCGGCACGGGACACGGCGAGCGCCCACATCCCGCCGTCGTCACCGATCTGATGCAGCGAGACGAAGGAGAGCGCGAACGCGATGCCAGATCCGACGGTGAGCAGCGCCACGGTGCGGGTGAAGCGCAGCACCCTGCCCCCGGCGACCTCTCCCGCGGTCTCGTCGGGAGATTCCCTGCTGACGAGGACGACGGCGACGAGGGCCACGGCGATCCCGATGTACGCGATGGGCCCGGGTCGCTCACCGAACGCGAGCCCGATCAGTACCGGAATGCCCGCGACCAGCACGGCCGTCAGCGGCGACACCACCGACATCGGTCCCGAGGCCAGCGCGAGGTAGAACCACCAGACCGCTACGCCACCGGCCACTCCCGCCACGGCGCCCCAGACGAGGGACGACGAGGTGAGTGTGCCGCCGGCGAACGGGGCGATCACGAGCACGATCAGCAGCGACAGCGGGTACGACACGATGACGACGCGTAGCGCCGCGATCCTGCGGGACGCGACTCCCCCGATGAAATCGCTCACGCCGTAACCGATCGCGGCCACGAGCGCGAGCAGGATGGACGTCAGCGCATGCCCTTGACTCGGCGGCCGAGTTCGCGGGTCACCTCGCGCTCGGCGGTCCGCCTGGCCAGATCCTGGCGCTTGTCGTAGTCCTGCTTACCCTTCGCGAGCGCGAGCTCCACCTTGACCTTGCCGTCGGAGAAGTACATCGACAGGGGAACCAGAGTCTGGTTTCCCTCCCGCGTCTTGCCGACGAGGTGTTCGATCTCCCGCTTGTGCAGCAGCAACTTCCGGGTACGGCGCGGCGCGTGGTTGGTCCACGTGCCCTGCGTGTATTCGGGAATGTGCAGTGAGCGCAACCAGACCTCACCGTCGTCGACGGTGGCGAACGCGTCGACCAGCGACGCCTTGCCCTCGCGCAGACTCTTCACCTCGGTACCGACGAGGGCGATCCCCGCCTCGTAGACGTCGAGGATGGTGTAGTTGTGACGCGCCTTGCGATTGGTCGCAATGACCTTGCGGCCCTTTTCCTTCACGTTCCGGGCCTTTCAGTCCGCGATGTCCGAGGTGAACAGTTCGTACCCTCCAGCATAGGAGAGGAGGCAAACCGAATTATTCGCGGACGTACAAGCGCAGGGTCACGTACGCGGTGACCGCCGCCATTCCGACGCCCACGAGGATCAGCACCGGTGAGACGAACAGCACGTCACTGTTGGAGATCCGGGCCACGATGTTGGCCTCGTACACGTCCGCGAGCACGTCGTCGATGAACATGTTCTTCGCGGTGAACAGGCCCACGATGGCGAGAACGGCACCCACCAGTGCGGCGACCACCGCCTCGAGCAGGAACGGCAACTGTGTGTACCAGCGGGTGGCGCCGACCAGCCTCATGATGCCGACCTCGGTGCGCCGGGTGAACGCCGCGATCTGAACCATGTTCGCGATCAGCAGGATTGCCGCGACGGCCTGCACGATCGCGATCGCGAACGCGGCGTTGCGCACGCCGTTGAGGACGCTGAAGAGCCGCTCCACCAGCTCGCGCTGGTTGAGAACGCTCTCGACTCCCGGGCGGGTGCCGAACTTCTCGTTGATCACGCCGAACCGCTCGGGGTCGCTGAGCTTGACCTTGAACGAGGCCGGGAAGCTGTCGGGGCTGACGAGTGCGGCGAGCTCGGGTTGATCCTTGAAGACCCGCTCCGTCGCGTCCTTCACGGCGTCGTCCCGGTTGAGATACTCCACCGACACCACCGACGGCGTCTCCTCCAGCTCGGTGCGCAGCGTCTTGCAGATCTCCCCCTCACACCCCGGGTCCGACGTGGAGATGTCGTCGGTGAGAAAGATCTGCACCTCGACGCGGTCCAGGAAGATCTGCTGGGTTTTGCCGGCCATCTGCACCACCAGCAACCCGCTGCCGAACAGGCCGAGGGAGATCGCGGTGGTGAGGATCATCGCGATGGTCATGGTGACGTTGCGACGGAGTCCTGTCAGAACCTCACTGAAAATGAAACTGGCACGCATCGGGGAATCAGAGTCCTTCGTAGGAGACTTGGGGACAATACTGAAGCTGGAGTGCAGGGAGGGCGGCTAACGCCCCACGCCGTACACACCCCGAGCCTCGTCGCGCACCACTCTGCCGAGGTCCAGCTCCACCACCCGACGGCGCATCGAGTCGACGATGTGGTGGTCGTGGGTGGCCATCACCACCGTCGTTCCGGTGCGGTTGATCCGTTCGAGCAGCAGCATGATGTCCTGGCTCGTCTCCGGGTCCAGGTTTCCGGTGGGCTCGTCGCACAGCAGCACCAGCGGCCGGTTCACGAACGCCCGCGCGATGGCGACACGCTGCTGCTCACCGCCCGACAGTTCGGTGGGGAGACGATCCGCCTTCCCGGACAACCCGACCATCTCGAGCACCTCGGGCACGGTCCGGGAGATCATCGCGCGCGGCTTCCCGATCACCTCGAGCGCGAACGCGACGTTCTCGGACACGGTCTTCTTCTGCAGGAGCCGGAAGTCCTGGAAGACGACGCCCATGCTCTGCCGCAGCTTCGGCACGCGCCGGGCGGAAAGCTTGTTGACGTGGAAGTCCGCGATGTGAATGTCACCCGACGTCGGCGACTCCTCCTTGAGGAGCAGGCGCATGAAGGTCGACTTTCCCGAGCCCGACGGGCCGATGAGGAAGACGAACTCGCCCTTGTCCACCTCGACGCTCACCTTGTCCAGGGCGGGCCTCGTGGAGGTCTTGTACGACTTCGACACATTCTCGACGCTGATCACGAGGAGCCAGTCTAGACGTTATCGAACAGTGACCAAATGGAGCGACGCGCGGACCTCATCGCCCACTCGGCGGTGTCGCCGACGTCGTCGGGACGGAAGACGTGGTCGGCGGGGTGCCCGTGGGCGGAGGCGGAAACGGGTTGGGAATCCCGAACGGCAACGTCGGGGTCGACGTCACCTGGCTGGTCCCCGTGGGCGCCGTCTCCTGCGGGGTCGGCTCGGGCGTCGCCTCGGTGGTCGTGACCGTCTCCGACGTCGACTCGGTCGTCGTCTCGATCTCCGATGTCGGCAGCGTCGTCTCCTGAAGGGGCGCTTCCCGGGTGGGCACGACAGCCGGCGCGACGGGTCCCTGGACCACTTCTTCGACGGGGTTCAGGTACGTGTACAGCGTGTACAGCACCACCCAGAGGATGCACAGCACCAGCGTCGACGTCCGCACCCGTCCGCCGAAGATCTTCGCGGGAAGGAACGACGAGTGCAGAATCCGGTCCAGTCCGCGCCGCGGTTCGTCGGTCATCCCTCGCCCTCCGCTGCCCGGACCGTCTGGAGGTCCGGTTCGACAGTGATCCCCTGCCGTCTCATCGCGGTGGCGATCCGCACGCGCAGTGCGCGCCCCACCTGGAACTGCTTACCCGGCAGGGTTCGCGCCACTACGCGAACGCTGACCTCGTCGACCGTCAGACTCTCCACTCCCATCACCGTCGGTTCGTCGAGCAGTAGTTTCTTCAGTCCGCGATCCGCGAAGGCCTCGACACCGACCTGGTGCAGCACCTCGTTGACCCGGTTGATGTCCGACGTCGCCGGGACGGGAACGTCGATCACGGCACGCGCCCAGTCCTTGGACAGGTTGATCGCCTTCACGATCTGGCCGTTGGGAACGGTGATGACCTCACCGTCCGAGTTCCGCATCCGGGTGACCCGGAGCGTGACGTCCTCGATCACACCCTCGGCGTCTTCCGACGACCCCGTCACCGCGAGCTGCACGGTGTCGCCGAACCCGTACTGCCGTTCGGTGATGATGAAGAAGCCGGCGAGGATGTCCTGCACCACGCGCTGCGCGCCGAAACCGAGCGCCGCACCGAGCACGGTGGCCGGGGCCACCAGGCTGCCGATCGGCAGACTCAGCTGGTCCAGCACCTTCATCGTCGCGATGACGTAGATGATGGTGATGATCACCCAGGTGATCACCTGCGCCACCGAATGCCGGTGCTTGGTCGCCTCGGACCGCACGAGGGCGTCGCCCTGCATGTAGTTGCTGTCGATCCGGTCGGTGACCTTGCTGCCGCCCCAATTGACGAATCGCGCCATCAGGATCGCTCCGAGGACGGTGAGCGACACCGCAAGCCCCGTCGACGAGAGCCAGTCGAGCAGGTTCTGGGTGGGAGCGAACATTGCCGCCGTCGCTTCCATAGGTATCAGGACGCCTGATTCTCGCGCATCCGCCAGCGGATGCCCGATTCGAGGAATCCGTCGATGTCACCGTCGAGCACCGCCGACGGGTTGTTGACCTCGTACTCGGTGCGCAGATCCTTGACCATCTGGTACGGGTGCAGCACGTACGACCGCATCTGGTTGCCCCAGGAACTGCCGCCGTCGCCCTTGAGCGCGTCCATCTCGGCACGCTCCTCCTTGCGCTTGACCTCGAGCAGCTTGGCCTGCAGGACGCGCATCGCCGACACCTTGTTCTGTAGCTGCGACTTCTCGTTCTGACAGGTCACGACGATGCCGGTCGGGATGTGCGTCAACCGGACCGCGGAGTCGGTGGTGTTGACGGACTGCCCACCGGGGCCCGAGGAGCGGTACACGTCGACGCGGACGTCGTTCTCGTTGACGTCGATGTGGTCGGTGGTCTCGACCACGGGCAGGACCTCGACCTCGGCGAACGACGTCTGGCGGCGACCCTGGTTGTCGAACGGGCTGATCCGGACCAGCCGGTGCGTGCCCATCTCGACGGACAGGGTTCCGTAGCTGTACGGCGCCTTGACCGCGAACGTCGCGCTCTTGATGCCGGCCTCTTCCGCGTAGGACGTGTCGTAGACCTCGACGCCGTAGCCGTGCTTCTCCGCCCAGCGGACGTACATGCGCATCAGCATCTCGGCCCAGTCGGCGGCGTCGACGCCACCGGCGCCGGAGCGGATGTTGACCAGCGCATCACGCTCGTCGTACTCGCCGGAGAGCATCGTCTTGACTTCCATCGCGGCGATGTCTTCACGCAGGCTGTGCCGCTCGGCGTCGACGTCCGCGATGGCCTCCGCGCCCTCGTCCTCGGCGAGTTCGTAGAGCACCGGCATGTCGTCGAGCCTCGACCGCAGTTCCTCGACGCGGCGCAGTTCGGCCTGCGAATGCGAGAGCTGGCTGGTGACCTGCTGGGCGTGCTCCTGGTCGTTCCACAGCTCCGGATCGGCGGCCTGGTGTTCGAGCTCGTCGATGCGGCGGCGCAACTCCTCCACGTCCAGCACCGATTCGACGGTACGGAGGGTGGTGTCGAGCTCGCTGAGGTCTGCGGATACGTCGGGATGCACGGTTCCCAAGGTTACCGGGTGCGCGCGCGGACCCTCTCACCCCTGCTTCCCAGCCGAAGTCACCCCTTCCGATCGCGCCGAGTCGAACCCTTGCGCACCCCGGGCACTCCTTGTTGCATGCACGAGTACGCACTTGTTTGTGCCGCCATTCCGGACGGAGTCGACGATGACCGTGACCGACCAGTACCTGAAGAACAACGAGGAGTACGCCGCCCGATTCACCGGGCCGCTCCCCCTTCCCCCGAGCAAGCACGTCGCGGTCCTCGCCTGCATGGACGCGCGTCTGGACGTCTACCGGGTCCTCGGCATCCAGGAGGGTGAGTCGCACGTCATCCGCAATGCCGGCGGTGTGGTGACGGACGACGAGATCCGGTCGCTCGCGATCAGCCAGCGACTGCTCGGCACCACCGAGATCATCCTCATCCACCACACGGACTGCGGGATGCTCACGTTCACGGACGACGACTTCAAGAAGTCCATCCAGGACGAGGTCGGTATCGAACCGGCCTGGTCGGCCGAGGCGTTCTCCGACCTCGACGAGGACGTCCGGCAGTCGCTGCGCCGCATCCGGTCCAGCCCGTTCATCACGGCGACCACGTCCCTTCGCGGGTTCGTCTTCGACGTCGCCACGGGAAAGCTCGCCGAAGTGAAGTTCGACTGAGTTCGCGCCGGCGCGGTACGAATAAGCACTACGAGTAATCTGTGCGACCGTGACCGACCTCCACGCCGACCTGCAGCTCGCCCTCCGAATCGCCGACGAAGCGGACGCGATCACCAGGGCGCGATTCGGGGCGCTCGACCTGTCGGTCGACGACAAGCCCGACCTCACACCGGTCACCGACGCCGACCTGGCCGTGGAACGGGCAGTGCGCGCGACGCTGGAAGCCGAGCGGCCCGCCGACGCCGTCCTGGGTGAGGAGTTCGGCGGCAACGCTCAGTTCACGGGACGCCAGTGGGTGGTCGACCCGATCGACGGGACCAAGAACTTCGTCCGCGGCGTCCCGATCTGGGCCACCCTGATCGCGTTGCTCGAGGACGGCGTTCCCACCGTCGGCGTGGTGAGCGCCCCGGCACTCGCGCGCCGCTGGTGGGCCGCTTCGGGCGCGGGCGCCTGGTCGACGTTCGACAGGTCGGAGCCCACTCGCCTCGCCGTCTCCGCTGTCGACCGACTCGGATCGGCCAGCCTCACGTTCTCGAGCCTGTCGGGATGGAAGGAACTGGGCATCCGCGAACAGTTCCTCTCCCTCACCGACGACGTGTGGCGGGTCCGCGGCTTCGGTGACTTCTTCTCCTACTGCCTGCTCGCCGAGGGCGCCGTCGACATCGCCGCCGAACCCGAGGTGTCGCTGTGGGACCTCGCGCCCCTCGACGTCCTGGTGCGCGAGGCCGGCGGCCGCTTCACCAACCTCGCCGGCGCCGACGGCCCGCACGGAGGCAGCGCACTGGCCACCAACACGCTGCTGCACGACGAGGCGCTGTCCCGTCTGCGCTCGAACTGACGTCGGAGTCAATTCGAACTGACGTCGGAGTCAATTCAGACAGCGGGTTCTGACAGGACTCCGGCGGAGGAGTCCGCCTCCGCCCTCCTCGGCCCCGAGACTCCCCGATTCCGCGGTTGGCCGCGTCCACCGTCGACGATTCCGGGGCCGCTACTTCACGCCCACCGCACGCGCGGGCACGTCCGGGATCCTGCCTGGTCGCTGGACCCCACCTGGGGTTACGGCGAAACCGCTGCTCGGTCCGAGCCGACTTCGCCCTCGCTCGCGCCGCCCCTCGACTCGACCCGGCGGTGACGGAGCCGACGAATCCGGGGATATCGATCATCGTGTCGCCCTAGGTGAGCGGACTCGCCGCCACCTCCTCCCCGAACATGCGCCGGGACGCTTCCGCGGACGGTCGCAGGCACTCGAACTTACTCAATAGTAGACACCCACCTTACTCCTGAGTAAGATAGATCGTGTCCACGCCCGAACACCGAGAAACAGCTGGTGATCATGAGCAAGCAAGACACTGTTGCCCCCAACGACAGCGCGAAGCGGAAGCCCCGCGACACGTCCGCCGTCGGACTGAATCCGGTCAAGCGCGACGCCATGGGTGCCGCGATGCGCGTGCTGACCAAGATCACCGGTTCCGATCTGGCCGAGAAGTACAACCTTCGCCAGACGATCGACCGGGTGACCTACGAAGGCACGAAGACCGGCTTCAAGACGCTCGGCGCCGCGACCCGCGGGTTCCAGAAGGTGTCCGGCGGCGGTGCGCCGAAACGCCTCCCCGACAACCCGACCGCCAAGGCCGGCTACTTCGACCTCACCCCGAGCGACGAGCAGCAGATGATAGTCGAGACCGTGCGCGAGTTCGCGGCCGAGATCCTGCGCCCCGCGGGCCACGACGCCGACGCTGCTGCCGCTGCCCCTGCGGATCTCGTGAAGCGCGCCGCCGAACTCGGCATCACCCTGATCAATGTTCCCGAGGAACTCGACGGGGCCGCCAGTGAGCGCGGGGCCGTCACCAACTCCCTCGTCGCCGAGGCTCTCGCCCACGGCGACATGGGACTCGCCCTGCCGATCCTCGCGCCGAGCGGCGTCGCCGTCGCCCTCACCCAGTGGGGCACCGACTCCCAGCAGAAGACCTACCTGCCCTCGTTCACGGGCGAGCAGGTTCCGAACGCCGCCGTGGTCGTCTCCGAGCCCCGCGCACTGTTCGATCCGTTCGCGTTGCAGACCAAGGCGGTTCGCTCGCCCAGCGGTTACAAACTCAACGGCGTCAAGAGCCTCGTTCCCGCCGCCGCCTCGTCGGAGCTGTTCATCGTGGCAGCCGAACTCGACGGCAAGCCCTCCTTCTTCATCGTCGAGGCCGACACGAAGGGACTCGTCGTCGAGGCGGACCCGAGCATGGGTCTGCGCGCCGCGGGCCTCGGCCGGCTCAACCTCACCGACGTCGCCGTGCCCGAGTCGGGGCTGCTCGGCGACGCCGACGCCGACGTGCGGAAGGCCGAATACGCCGACGCCATCCGGCTGGCCCGCCTGGGCTGGGCGTCGCTCGCGGTCGGAACCGGACAGGCCGTCCTCGACTACGTGATCCCGTACGTCAACGAGCGGGTCGCGTTCGGCGAACCGATCAGCAACCGTCAGGCGGTCGCGTTCATGGTCGCGAACATCGGCATCGAGCTCGACGGCCTGCGTCTGGTGACGTTGCGCGGCGCCTCGCGCGCCGAGCAGGGGCTCTCCTTCGCCCGCGAGTCGGCCCTCGCCCGAAAGCTGGCGTCCGAGAAGGGCATGCAGATCGGCCTCGACGGCGTTCAGCTGCTCGGTGGCCACGGTTACACCAAGGAACATCCCGTGGAGCGCTGGTACCGCGATCTGCGCGCCATCGGCGTCGCCGAGGGCATCGTCCTGATCTGAGCGGCCGGATTCGAACTAAGGAAACTGTCATGATCAACCTCGAACTTCCCAAGAAGCTCAAAGCCTCCGCGAATCAGGCGCACCAGGTCGCCGCGGAAATCTTCCGGCCGATCTCCCGCAAGTACGATCTCGCCGAGCACGCCTACCCCAAGGAACTCGACACCATGGCCGCCATGGTTGAGGGACTCAACGACTCCGGTAAGGGCGCGGCGGGCGCCGCCCTCGGACGGGGCGACGAGCCGAAGGTCATCGGGAACGTGAACGGCGGCAACATGTCGTCGCTGATGAACGTCATCGAAACCTGCTGGGGCGACGTGGGTCTCACACTGGCGATCCCGTACCAGGGCCTCGGCAACTCGGCCATCGCCGCCGTCGCCACCGACGAGCAGCTCGAGCGTTTCGGCAAGGTGTGGGCCTCGATGGCCATCACCGAACCCGGTTTCGGTTCCGACTCCGCCGCCGTCACCACCACCGCGGTGCTCGACGGCGACGAGTACGTGCTCAACGGCGAGAAGATCTTCGTCACGGCCGGCGAGCGCTCCACGCACATCGTCGTGTGGGCCACCGTCGACAAGACGAAGGGCCGCGCCGCGATCAAGTCGTTCGTCGTCCCGCGCGACGCCCCGGGCCTGAGCGTCGCCCGCCTCGAGCACAAGCTGGGCATCAAGGCGTCCGACACCGCGGTCCTGCTGCTGCAGGACTGCCGGATCCCCAGGGACAACCTGCTCGGCACGCCGGAGGTCAACGTCGAGAAGGGCTTCGCCGGCGTCATGCAGACGTTCGACAACACCCGTCCGATCGTCGCCGGCATGGCGGTCGGCCTCGGCCGCGCCGCGCTCGAGGAACTGCGCAGCATCCTCTCCGACGCCGGTGTCGAGATCTCCTACGACACTCCCGCGTACAACCAGCACGCGGCCGCCGCCGAGTTCCTGCAGCTCGAGGCCGACTGGGAAGCCGCCTACCTGCTCGCGCTGCGCGCAACGTGGATGGCGGACAACAAGAAGCCGAACTCTCTCGAAGCATCCATGTCGAAAGCGAAGGCCGGTCGCACCGGAACCGCCATCTCCCTCAAGGCCGTCGAACTTGCCGGCACCTTGGGCTACTCGGAGCGCCCGCTGCTCGAGAAGTGGGCGCGCGATTCCAAGATCCTCGACATCTTCGAGGGAACGCAGCAGATCCAGCAGCTGATCGTCGCTCGCCGTCTGCTCGGAAAGTCGTCCGCTGAGCTGAAGTAGCAGTTCGAGGGGGACTTTCATCGAGGGGTGCAGCCCCCGCCGCACTCACCTGCGGCGGGGGCTTCTTCGTGCTGAGCGACCGGCTTCACCGGACCGGGCGGCCGGACCCCTCACGTCATCTACGCTGGACGGGAAATCCGTCACTGCAGCCGGAGGGGTTCTCCATGCCAGCTCAGCACTTCCTCACCAAGATCACGGACACCGTGGGAGCTGTGCGGGTGATGAACCGCGCAGGCCTCGTTCCCTTTCCCCGCGTCGACCAGGGCGTCCGATCGATCCTGGCCGTGCGGAAGTACGGTCCGTTCGCCGGGCCCGTCCACGCGAATGCCGAGGCCGGACTGGATGCGGTGGCCCTGATCGACGAGCGCGGCCCGCTCACCTACACCGACATCGAGGAGCAGTCCAACGCCCTGGTGCGGGCGTGGCAGGCCGACGGCATCACTCCCGGTTCCGTCATGGGATGCATGTGCCGCAATCATCGCGGCCTGGTCCTGACGATGCTCGCCGCCGCCAAGAACGGCACCAAGCTGGTGCTGATGAACACCGGGTTCGCCCGGCCCCAACTCGTCGACGTCGCCGCCCGCGAGCAGGTTCAGGCGTTCGTGTACGACGACGAGTTCCACGCGGTCGCCGAGGCCCTCCCGGACGAGGTCATCGCCTATCGCTCCTGGGCGGAGGACGATTCGACGTCCCAGGTCCGCACACTCGACGACGTGATGGAGGGCAGAGACCGCAGTTCGCTGCCCGCGCCGTCCACGCAGGGCGGTTTCGTCCTCCTCACCAGCGGCACCACGGGTACACCGAAGGGCGCTCCCCGCGGACACACGTCGCCGCTCGCGTCGGCCCAGTTCCTCGACCGGGTTCCGCTGCGACGCGGGCAGACGATGATGATGGCGGCCCCCGCGTTCCACGGAACGGGAGTCTCCCAGTTCGCACTCGCACTGGCACTGGGCCAGACCGTGGTGATGCATCGCAAGTTCGATCCGGAGAACACGATCCGCCTGGTCGAGAAGCACCGCTGCGACACACTGGTCGTCGTTCCCACCATGCTGCAGCGCATCATCGACCTCGGGCCGGAGACCCTGGCCAAGTACGACACGTCGAGCCTGAAGATCATCTTCGCGGCCGGGTCCGCCCTCTCCCCCGACCTCTGCAAACGCACCACCGCCGCTTTCGGCGACGTGCTCCACAACCTGTACGGCTCCACCGAAGTCGCCGTCGCCACCGTCGCGACTCCGGCCGACCTTGCGCTGGCGCCGGGCACCGCGGGGCGGGCACCCGTCACCTGTCACGTGGAACTCTATGACGAGTCGGGTCAGCGGATCACCGAACCCGAGACCGTCGGACGGATCTTCGTCGCCAGCGGTCTCAGCTTCTCCGGATACACCGACGGTCGCGACAAGGAGCGCATCAACGGTCTGCTGTCCACCGGCGACGTCGGCCACTTCGACCGCAACGGCCTCCTCTTCGTGGACGGCCGGGACGACGACATGATCGTGTCCGGCGGCGAGAACGTCTACCCTCTCGAGGTCGAGAACCTGCTCGCCGACCGGGAGGACGTGCTCGAGGCCGCTGTGATCGGTGTCGAGGACTCCGAATTCGGCCATCGACTCCGAGCTTTCGTGGTAGCCGGCCCGGGATCCGCAAAGGACGCCGACGAGTTGAAGGCCCACGTCAAGTCGAACCTGGCGCGGTACAAGGTGCCCCGCGAGGTCATCTTCATCGAAGAACTTCCCCGCAACGCGACGGGCAAGTTGCTGCGTCGCGTCCTGATCGAGATGGACGTCACGGAGAGCTGATCCCGATCGCGGGATCGGTGAACCGGTTCGTGTAGATCTGTTCCGCGGTCGGCGGATCCGGGATCGCGGCACCCCCGGCGACGAGAATCGGTTTCAGTTCGTCGACCGTCCCCTGCACTCGCGCCATGTCGTACGTTCCGACCGATCCGTCGGCCTCGTTCGCGATCAGCCCTTCGTCCTTCAGCAGTGTCGCACTGAACTCCGCCTCACCCTCGGTATAAGGCGAGAACGAGGAGTCCTGGGACACGACGTCCACGATGGCCTCGTTGGTGGACTCGGGAGCGGTGACGTAGTCGGCGGTGGACTGCTGGATGATCGGCACCAGCTTCTGCAGGCACGGCGTCAGCGATTCCACCTTGTCCGCGCGGACGGAGACGATGGACGCGTAGATGTAGCCCGAGTCCTCCCGTCGCGAGCGCGCGAACCCCGGCCGTCACGGCCACGAGCGGCCCCTCGGCGCGGCGGCCGCGAACGGTCAGGATGGCCGCGGGCCTGCAGTTTCCCGTGCTGTCGCCGGCGGGAGCACTCGCCCTGTGGTCCGCGGTGAGCTGGTTCGTCCTCTCCCCCGAACGGCAGTTCCTCCTTCCTCCGCCGAATCGCGTTCTCACGCAGTCGCTCCTGGACTGAAAGCACCCGTCCCCGATGCTCGAGGCCCTCGCCGTCACTGCCCGCGTCCCGCTGATCGGCCTGTGCTTCGGTTACGGGATGGCGGCCCGCACACTCGTGTGCGTCCTTATCGCCGCCTTTCCCATCATCACCAACACTCACTTCGGACTCCAGTCCGTCGACCGCGGCCTCCACGACCTGTTCACACTCGGCCGGGCATCCCGATGAGATCGCCTGGTGAAGCTGGAACTTCGACGGCACTGCCCGCCGTTCTCACCGGCATTCGCATCGCGTCCGGCCTCGTCGTGGTCGGCACGATCATCGGAGACCTGTTCTTCGCCAAGGGCGAGCCCGGCATCGGCACGCTTCTCGACGTGTTCCGCAGCCGGCTCCAATCCGAGGATCTCGTCGCCGCGATCGTGATCGCGTCCGGTGTCGCCGTGTTCTCCGCGTTCGGCATCCTGTCCCGACTGCTCGTCGGCAGCTGGCACTCGTGCGGCCACAAATCCTGAGCACACCTTCACGAAAGGCCGTCATGCCCACTTCCCCGTTCACCGCCCCGACCGTCGACATCACGCCGTATCTCGCCGAGGGAGCCCGCGCCCACAACAGTGCCGAATGCGCACGTGTGGCGGCGGAACTCGACACCGCCTGCCGTGAGGTCGGTTTCGTCCAGATCGTCGGTCACCGGATTCCCGGAGCGACGGTCGACCGGCTGGCCAGTGCACTCGACCCCGCGTCCGAGTCCCTGAGCATGAGTCTCGAATCGGATGAACGACTTCTACGAAGCCTTCGTCGTGGGAGCCGAGACCACGACGCCGTGATCGAACCGCTCCCGGGACTCTCGTCGACGGGGCGCCGGGATATCCGCCGATCACGGTCGCGGAGAACATCGCGCCAAGGTCGCCGGCTTGAAGCGGGCGTCAAACCGACTGCGGCACTTCGCGAAGCCGCGCGGGTCCTGTCCACCCGCTGGCAGCATCAGTCGGTGGGGCGCCCTCCCGCCGGCGATCGAATAGAGTTCGACGCAGGAGCCGGGCCGGGCGGCGAAGGCACGACCCGCCTCGAGGAAAGGGTTCGGAAGGATCGATGACACACACGGAACGAGCCCTGCTCACCGAATCCGTTCACGACACTCTTCGTGAACAGATCTTCTCCGGCGAACTGCCTCCTGGTACGCCACTCAGCGTTCCGTCGCTGGCCGCGAAACTGAACGTCAGCCGTACCCCTGTCCGGGAGGCCGTGCAGCAACTCATCTACGAGGGCATCGCGGTCTACACCCGCAATGCGGGCGCCAAGGTCGATTCTCTCGACGCGGACTCGATCCGCGCCGTCTTCGAGGTCCGCGAGGTGCTCGACGGACTGGCCGCATTTCATGCGACTGCCGCCGCCACCCACAAGACGGTGCAGCAGTTGAAGAAGATGGTGCAGGTCCAACGTGAGCTGCTGGACGGTCCCGCCGATCAGCGCCGCGATTCACGGCTCGACCTCGAATTCCACACCCTCATCCGGGAAACCGCGCGCAACAAGCCACTGAGCGAAGCCCTCCTGCGGTTGGACGGGCAATCGCATCTGTACCGGTCGGACATGTGGAGTGCGGATCTGAATCGGAGACTGGCCGTCACCGAGCACGAGCGGATCGTCGGCGCCATCGAGTCCGGTGACGCGGTCGGAGCGCGGGCTGCAGCATGCGCCCATGTGGCGGGATTGCTGGTACGAACGACGCGGATGTGAGAGCCGCCCTCGACGGGGGCGAGCAGACAAAAAAGAACCGGCGTCCTGGATTCCAGGACGCCGGTTCTTCAGTGGTAGCGGGGACAGGATTTGAACCTGCGACCTCTGGGTTATGAGCCCAGCGAGCTACCGAGCTGCTCCACCCCGCGTTGCATGAACGAAGTTACACGAGCGAACGAACGGATTGCAAATCGCCCGGAAAGCATCCGAATAGCAACCTTTCAGCACCACTCGAGTCACATCCGTTACCTGAATGTTATGACGCTCGTCACATTTCGGGCGAAATCTGTAACGCTGCCGAGACCTGAAACTTCGGGGACGACCTGGGAAAACAGCGGTCGTTCGTCCCAGTATTTGGACGCCCGTCACAGAAAATCGACCCGTGACCATTCCGTGATCACCGCGTACGTTCGTTGCCAGCCCGAAACTACCGGGCAACGCCGACCCGCCGCAGCTCGACCTGCCCCCGCGGGATTCGGAATCCCGACACCTCGAGGGGCAGGGACGAGGACAGATCGACCACCGGGTCGGCACACCAGCCGTTACCGCACCACCAACACCTCGTCAGCAGGCGCGGAGAGGAAACAACCACATGACCAATTCCAGCATCGTCAAGCGGACCATGGGCGCAATCGCACTCACCGGAGCAGTCATCGGAGTGCCGCTCGGCCTGAGCACCGGCACCGCATCGGCCGCTTCCGGAGACTGGGACGCCGTCGCAGCGTGCGAGAGCAGCGGCAACTGGGGCGCCGACACCGGAAACGGCTTCTCGGGCGGTCTGCAGTTCACCGACAGCACCTGGGCAGCGAACGGCGGCTCCGGCTCGCCGGCCAACGCATCGCGCGAGGAGCAGATCCGCGTCGCCGAGAACGTCCTGGCAACCCAGGGACCCGGCGCCTGGCCGGTCTGCGGACAGTACCTCTGATCCGCACCTTGCTCGAAGTGCCCCGCGCGCAGCACGACTGCGCGCGGGGCACTTCTGAATAGCGAGTCCTCGTCTTACACCACCGGGACCCGCTTTCCTGCCATTTCGACGTGAGCCGCTGCACAAAATCGTGGTGATCCCCACCACATAACAGCGGGGTAACGAATAGACGCCGAAACGATATCGAGACGCTCTGACCTGCAAAGACAGCGATACTTCGCCGTCGCCGCCGGACAGCTGTCCACCATTTTCGCCAGGTGAAGTGCGGGCAAAGCTCCCGTACGGTCGCTCTCGGCCCGAAACAACCGGGCGAAAGCCGGCCCGCCGCTGCTAGCTCTGCCCCGCGGGTTCGGAATCCCCGAAACCTTCGAGGGGCAGGGACGCGGCACAGAATCGCAGCCCGGCGTGACGACGCGAACGTCGTCGCCCGCAGGCCGGCCACGCCAGCAAGCGCGGAGAGGATTGACCCCGCATGACCAATCACAGCATCAGCAAGCGTGCCCTCGGCTGGATCGCCGTCACCGGAGCCGTCGTCGCCGTCCCGCTCGGACTGAGCACCGGCACCGCCTCCGCCGCTTCCCACAACTGGGACGGCGTCGCCCAGTGCGAGAGCGGCGGCAACTGGGGAATCAACACCGGAAACGGCTACTACGGCGGCCTGCAGTTCTCGCAGAGCACCTGGGAGGCCAACGGCGGCACCGGCTCGGCATCGAACGCCAGCAAGGCCGAGCAGGTCCGCGTCGCCGAGAATGTTCTCGCGACCCAGGGCCAGGGTGCATGGCCGGTGTGCGGGCAGTACCTGTCCACCGGTGGCGGCGACGTCGCCGAGGCTCCGGCCCCCGCCCCGGAGCCCACCCCGGCCCCCGCCCCCGCCGCTCCGGCTCAGGTTCAGGCACCCGCCCCGGTCCAGCCCGCCGCACAGCAGGCGCTCGACGCCGCGCGTCAGGTCGCCGAGCAGAACGGCTACGGACAGCAGTTCCAGCAGCTGGTGGACACCAACCCGCAGTTGGTCGACGCACTGCGCTGATCTTCCGCTCGTACGACGAGGCCCTGTCATCCGGTTCCGGATGACAGGGCCTCGTTCTGTCTGCGGCTGAAGCGCCTCTACTTCGGGATCGCCTCGTACGCGGCGACCGCCTTCTGGACGCGAGCAAGCGCTGCGCCGTAGGCCGCGAAGTCACCACTGCGCTGCGCCGACGTCAACGCGTTGAGCGACGCGTCCAACTCCGCCACGGCCGCCGAGACATCCGTGCCGGGAGGCGGTGTCGCCGGGGCAGTCGGCGCCGGTGCTGCACCCTGATCGACCGGCGGCGTGGTGCCGGACTCCGGGGGCGTCCCTTCTTCCGCACTGGGTGCCGTCGCCACCGAGCCCGTGCCGGCACCGAACACCTGGTCGAGCGCCTGCGCCAATGTCGGGGCGTACCCGACACGCACACTGTTACTCGGCGGTGGCTCGCGGTAGCTCACCAGCACTCGGGACAGCTGCGGGAACGTCGACGTGTTCGGGCCCGTCGAACTTCGCTCCGTATACATCGGTTCGACATAGAGGATGCCGCCGTCCGCGATCGGCAAGGTCAGCAGGTTGCCGTACTGAATCTTGTTCGATCTCTCGAGCAGGGTTCGCTCCGACGCCACCCGGGGATCCGAGATCATCGAGTTCTGCGTCTGCTGCGGGCCCTGGGTCTGCGTGTCCGTCGGCAACTGAAGCACCGTGAACTTGCCGTAATTCTCCGGATCCGACTTCACCGACAGATATGCGGACAGGAACTCGCGACTGTAACCCACCATCGCACTGGTCAGATTGAACGACGGTTTCCCGGTCTCGGGATCACCGACCAGCACGTAGTACGGCGGCTGGTTCGCGCTCGTGTCGATCGTGGGATCGCTCGGCACCGACCAGAACGCGTTGTTGGTGAAGAACTCCTTCGGATCGTCCACGTGGTACTTGGCGAGCATCTCGCGCTGCACCTTGAACAGGTCCTCGGGATAGCGGAAGTGCGCACGCAGTTCGTCGGGAATCGAATCCGCCGGCTGAACCGCATCCGGGAAGACACCCATCCACGCATCGAGCACCGGATCGTTCTGGTCCACCTGGTAGAGCTTCACGGTGCCGTCGTACGCGTCGACGGTGGCCTTCACCGAGTTGCGGATGTAGGACACCTCCTTACGGGGCAGCAGGCGGCCGGTGTTCTGGTCGATGCTGTCCTCGACGAGTCCGTCGAGCGAACTTCGCTGGGCGTACGGGTAGTCCTGCAGGGTGGTGTAGGCGTCCACGATCCACACGACCTTGCCGTCGACGACGGCCGGGTACGAGTCGCCGTCCGCGGTCAGCCACGGGGCGACGTGCGTGACACGGTCCCGCGGGTCCCGGTTGTAGATGATCTTGGAATCCGAACCGATGGCACCGGAGAACAGGATGTTGCGCTCGGTGTACTTGGCCGCGAACGCCAGCCGGTTGAACCAGTTGCCGATCGGCACACCACCCGAACCGGTGTACGTGTATCGCGAGGTGTCCGTGTCGTACTCCCGCGGATCCGCCCCTTGGGATCCGCCGACGATCGCGTAGTCGGCGTCCGTGTCGGCGATGACCTCGCCGTAGTAGATGCGCGGCTGCTCGACCGGGATGACCTGGGTACCCGCCTCCTGCGAGGCGATGTCACTGACCATATAGACGGGGTAACCGCTGTTGCTGTTCGCGGCTTCCTCGGCGGACTCGCCGGCAGCGGCGTTCACCCGGTTCGCGGGGGCCGCGACCAGTCCATTGCCGTGCGTGTAGACGGTGTGCTTGTTGATCCAGTCCGTCTGGTTACCCGTCAGGCTCTTGGACGACAACTCGCGGGCCGCGACGATGTAATCACGCAACTGCCCGTCGATGTCGTACCGGTCGATGTCGAGCGTCGGCGGGAAGCCGTAGAAGTTCTTCAACTGCTGCTGCTGGGTGAACGTCCGCGACAGGATGTTCGGATCGAGCAGTCGCGTGTTCTCGATGGTCGTGACGTCGGCGGGCACGTCCCGCGGCGGCTTCGTTCCGTACCCCTGATAGTCCTGGTACTCGACCTTGTCATCGGTGATGCCGTACGCCTGCCGCGTGGCGGCGATGTTCCGCTCGATGTACGCGCTCTCCTTGTCGGCGGCGTTGGGACGCACCGAGAACTGCTCGACCACGAGCGGCCACACCGCGCCGACCAGGATCGAGGAGAGCACGAGAAGCGCTGTCGCCATTGCGGGAATCCGCAGATCACGGAGGAAGATCGCCGCGAAGAACGCGCCCGCGCAGATGACCGCGATGGCCAGCAGGATCAGCTTCGCCTGCAGCACCGCATTCATGTCGGTGTAGCTACCACCGGTGAACGTGGGTTCCTTGCGGCTGCTCGACAGCAGCGAATAACGGTCGAACCAGTACGCGACGGCCTTGAGAAGAATGAATGTTCCCGCGAGTACCGCCAACTGGACTCGCGCCGCATTGGTCAGTGCCCCGCCCCGGCCCGCCAGCTTCAGCCCGCCGAAGATGTAGTGCGTCACCAGGCTCGCGAAGAACGCCAGCAGAACCGCGACGAACAGCCAGTTGAGGACGAAACGGTAGAACGGCAGATCGAACGTGTAGAAGCCGACGTCGAGGCCGAATTCGGGATCGGCGACGCCGAACGCGCCGCCGTTGACGAACAACTGCACCGTCACCCAGCTGGACTGGGCGATCAGCCCGGCGAGCAGTCCCACCGCGATCGGAATGGCCAGGCCGAACAAGCGCAGCCGAGTCATCACCGTGGTCCGGTACCGCGCCACCGGATCGTTGGGACCCGACACCGGGACGAACACCGGCCGCGAACGGTAGGCGAGCAGTAGTGCCAGCCAGACGATTCCGCCGACCACGACCCCGACTACGAGGAAGAGGAGCAGACGGGTGACGAGGACCGTGGTGAACACACCACGGAATCCGACCTCACCGAACCACAACCAGTCCGTGTAGGTACTGATGAGCCGAGGGCCCACCAGCAACAGGGCGGCGACGACAAGCGCCAGCACCAGCAGCACTCGGCTGCGTTTGGACAACGACGGTAAACCTGCGGGGGGCCGCATGCCCACGTGCCACACTCCAAGAACTCGGCGACGCTGTCGCGCCGCGATCAACTGCACCGTTCGTTCGTCCACGCCCGAACAGCAAGGGCGTGACCGTTTCGTCCCACTCTACGTAACAACCGAGAGATGCGGCCGTCGGTCGTGTTCCGGGGGTGCGAAGATGGGTCTCGTGAGTGAAGAGAATGTGAACCGAGAGACGGACGCCCTCGCCCGCTGTGTGCGCGAGGTGGTCGAATTCGTCGATGCCGGAGGGTGGGATCAGCCGCCCCAGATGTTCGCACTCGTCCCGACCGAACTGCTCGCGGCCGCCGAGCCGAGCCTGCTCGACCAACTCGCCGACGGCGCGGAATTGACCCCGGTGGAACAGGATCCGTTCCCCGACGACATCGACGGCGGGTCGCGCGCACTCGACGAGTTCCTCGCCACCACCAGCTGGCCGGAGTCCGTGGTGGGGTGCGCACTCGTTCAGGAGATCGTCGTTCTGCCACCCGAGGCGGAGTCCGATCTCGACGACGCGCTCGTCCCCCTGCTGTCTGATCGCGACGCCGCCGACGACGCCGCGCGGGCCGCGGCCGAGTCGCATCCCGACCGCCGGTCCGCCCGGTTGATCGCCGCCGTGCTGCGCGACGGACCGTCGTTGTGCCTGATGCAGTTGCGCCCCGACGAGGACGCCGACCCGTACGCCGGGATCGAACTACTCACCTACGAGGATCTGGCACCGAATCTCATCAGCGCGTTGTACGCCACCCTCGACGCGACCGAGGAGGACTGACCGCTCAGCAGTGCGGCGCGTCGGCTCCGGTATCGATGGCCTCGAGCGCATCGACGGCACCGTCGAGGTTCTCGACCTTCACCAGCCGCAGCCCGTCGGGCGCACCCTGGCGTGCCTCGTCGCAGTTCTTCGCCGGCACGAGGAACGTCTCGGCGCCCGCCTCCTCCGCGGCGATCAACTTGTACTTGATGCCGCCGATGGGCCCGACGTCGCCGTCGGAGTCGATCGTGCCGGTGCCGGCGACGAACTTGCCGCCGTTGAGTTCGCCCGGGCTGAGTTTGTCGATCACGGCGAGGGTGAACATGAGCCCTGCCGAGGGGCCGCCCACGTCGGCGAGGTTGAAGTCGATCGTGAACGGGACGTCCGGGATCTCCTCGGGAGTGATCCCCAGGTAGCCCTTGGACTCGTCGTCCGGGCGTGCGCCGAGCACCACCCGCACCGTCGTTTCGGCGCCGTCGCGGCGGATCACGATCGGCACCTCCGTGTTCGGGGGCACATCGGCCACGGCCGCCTGCACGCCACCGACCGTCGACACCGGCTTTCCGTCGACACTCACCAACACGTCGCCCTCGCGCAGCAGTCCCTGGGAGGGGCCGTCCTCACCGACTTTGGCGATCCGCAGGTCCACCGGCTTGCCCAGGAAGTGGAGTGCCGCGAGTTCCGCGCTGTCCTCCGACTGCTGGAAGTCGGCGTCGTTCTCCTGCTTGACCTCGTCCTTCGACTTGTCTGGCGGGTAGACCTCCTCGCGGGGGACGATGCCCTGGCGCCCACTGGCCCACAATCCGAACGCTTCGAACACGTTGAGGTCGTCGCGCACCGCGACCGTCGTCATGTTGAGGTGGCCGGTGGTGTCGTCGACCTCCGTTCCCTCGATGGCGACGACTTCCTCACCACCTACTTCGCCGAGTGTGTTGAACGTGGGTCCCGGCCCGAGGGCCACGTACGGCACCGTGATCACCGTGCCGAGAATTCCGAGTACCACGATCGGGGCCAGCGCAGCCAGAAGCGTCACGATCCGTCGATTCACCTGGACCAGCGTAGAGCGCGAACCCGCGGACACGACTGTCGGCCGTCCGCGTGTTCGCCGTCAGCGTGACGAGGTGGACAGCCACCGAACCATGCGCCTTGTACCGTTGAGTCATGAGCAATCCGCCCTTCGGCTTCTCCAAACCCGACGACGATCCCGATCGTGACAAGAACACGGGGGATCAGAACGGGCCCGACCGCGACAAGAACGCGGGCGGTTCCGGCGACTTCGGTTTCGGGGCGGGTGGTTTCCCCGCCGGGGGCTTCGACCCGGCCTCCCTCGGCCAGATGCTGACCCAGTTCGGCCAGATGCTGAGCGGGATGGGCACGTCGATGGGGTCCGGTGAGCAGAGCGGCCCGGTCAACTACGAGATCGCGAAGAAACTCGCGCGCCAGCAGATGGGGTCGGTCGCGCCCATCACCCAGGGCAACTCCGAGGCGATCGCCGATGCCTCACGGCTCGCGGAACTGTGGCTCGACGCCGCGACGACGCTGCCGGCGGGCGCGACGAAGACCGTCGCGTGGACGCCCAACGACTGGCTCGACAACACCCTCGACACCTGGAAACGGCTGTGCGACCCGGTCGCGGAGAAGGTGTCCGGCATGTGGGTGCAGGGGCTGCCCGAGGAAGCGCAGCAGATGGCCGGCCCGATGATCGGCATGATGAGCCAGATGGGTGGCCTCGCGTTCGGCTCCCAGCTCGGCCAGGCCCTGGGCCAGTTGTCGAAGGAGGTGCTCACCTCCACCGACATCGGTCTCCCCCTCGGTCCGGCAGGCACGGGCGCACTGCTTCCCGCCGCGGTGGAGCGGTTCAGCAAGGGGCTCGAACAGCCCGACCGCGAGATCCTCGTGTTCCTCGCCGCGCGGGAGGCCGCCTACCAGCGCCTGTACAGCCACGTCCCGTGGCTGCGTCAGCGTCTCCTCGCCACCGTCGAGGAATACGCCCGCGGCATCACGATGGATTTCTCGGCCATCGAGGACATGGCGAAGGGACTCGACCCGTCCGCGCTGACCGATCCGTCGCAGCTCGAGAACATCCTGCAGCAGGGCGCATTCGAACCCCAGACCACACCCGAGCAGAAGCAGGCCCTCGAGCGACTCGAGACACTGCTCGCCCTCGTCGAGGGCTGGGTCGAGGTCGTCGTCGCGTCGGCACTGAACGACCGACTCCCCGGCGTCGCCGCCCTCAGCGAGACGCTGCGCCGCAGGCGTGCGACCGGCGGACCCGCCGAACAGACGTTCGCGACGCTCGTCGGACTCGAACTGCGTCCCCGCAAGGTCCGGGAGGCCGCGCAGCTGTGGACTCGCCTCACGTCCGAGTCGACCATCGACGCCCGTGACGGCGTATGGGCCCACCCCGACCTGCTGCCCGACTCGTCCGATCTCGACAGCCCGGATGCGTTCGTCGAACGTGTGCTCGGAGGCGGCGACGGCGGCGATTTCGACAATCCGATGGCACAACTGGAGGCAACCGAGGCCCGCGAGCGGGCCGAGGAGGCCGAGCGCGGCAAGTCCGGCAAGGACGACGACCCCGAGTCCTGACCTTCTGACCCCACCAACTTTTCGATAGCGGGAAATCCACAGGTCGAAGCACGTTTCGGCCTGTGGACAACCCGCGTTTTCGGCGCTGATGCCGGGTCGTGGCCTGCGATCCTCAGCGTGTGACCATCCAGCCCACGCGACACGTCGGTGTCACTCTCGATCCCAGGATCGCCGTACTCGTCCGCCCCGACGGGCGCCTGCAGTTCGGCTGGGATCCCGAGCGCGCTCTCGTACTCGCCCCGCCTCCCGGGGTCCGGACCGAGCAACTCCTCGCCGTCGTCCGACTGCTCGACGGCAAGAACTCGCGGCCGCACATCCTGTGGACTGCCGTCGGGTACGGCATTGCGCCCACGGACATGTCGAAACTTCTCGGCGACCTCGACCGGGCAGGTCTGATCGATGTCGCCGGGACATCCCCCGTCGCGGACACGATCACGATCCGCGTGCACGGGCGCGGCCCGCTGTCGGATGCGGTGTCGGCCGGGCTCACGGACGGCGGCATCCGGGTATCCCGCTCCTTCCGCTATTCCGCCGACAGCGACGTCCGGCGGTGGAACGCCCTGTGCGTCGTGCTCGCGGACGATCTGGTGGCGGAACCTCGGCTCGTCGCGGATCTGGTCCAGAACGCGATACCGCACCTGCAGGTCCGGCTGCGTGACGGCCGCGGTGTCGTCGGCCCTCTCGTGCTCCCGGGCAACACCAGTTGCCTGCGGTGCGCCGATCTCCTCCGCGCCGCGTACGACGAGGACTGGCCGCACCTGTCCGCTCAGCTCCTAGGGACGGTCGGGCACGCGAGCCCCGCCGTGATCATGGCCACGGCCGCAGTCGCCCTCGGCCAGCTCGAGGCCGTCTTGGCCGCGCCGCGAGGCGCGCCGCCCAGCAGCCTCGACGCGACGCTCGAGATCGATCTCGGGGCGCACCGGCTGGTGACCCGGCGCTGGCCGCGGCAGGCGAGCTGCAGCTGCACGTATCTGGCACCCGCTGCGGGCGAATCGAACCGCCTTCGGTCATGATGCATGATGGTGGGGTGTCCGACATCCCCCGCAGGAGTTCCACCCGCACCGCCAAACTCGCGAGCATCCCGTTGGGGATCGCGGGGCGTGCTGCGATGGGCTTCGGCCGGAAGCTGACCGGCGGCGACAAGGACGAGATCGACGCCCAGCTGAGCGCCAAGGCCGCCGAGCAATTGTTCGCGGTCCTCGGCGAACTCAAGGGCGGCGCCATGAAACTCGGGCAGGCGCTCAGCGTCATGGAGGCGGCGATCCCCGAGGAGTTCGCGGAGCCCTACCGTGAATCGCTGAACAAGCTGCAGGCGCAGGCGCCTCCCCTGCCCGCGCGGGCCGTCCACAGAATGCTCGACCAGCAGCTGGGCACCAAGTGGCGTGACCGGTTCCAGTCGTTCGACGACACCCCGACCGCATCGGCCAGCATCGGCCAGGTACACCGCGCGGTCTGGGCCGACGGTCGCGACGTGGCCGTCAAGGTTCAGTACCCCGGCGCCGACGAAGCGCTGCGCGCCGACCTGAAGACGCTCGGCCGATTCGCGGGACTGTTCGCCTCGGTCATGCCCGGCGTCGACGTGCGCCCGGTCATCGACGAGTTCACGGCCCGCACCGAGGAAGAACTCGACTACCGGATCGAGGCGAACAATCAGCGCCGCTTCGCCAAGGTGTACGACGGGGATCCGCAGTTCGCGATTCCGCACGTGGTCGCCAGTGCCCCCAAGGTCGTGGTCACCGAATGGATGTCGGCGAAGCCGCTGTCGGCCATCATCGCCGACGGCACCCCCGAGGAACGCAACACCGCGGGTGCACTGCTCGCGGAGTTCCACTTCGCCTCCCCCACCCGCGTCGGCCTGCTTCACTGCGACCCGCACCCGGGTAACTTCATGCTGCACAGCGACGGCCGCCTCGGTGTCATCGATTTCGGTGCCGCCGCACCGTTTCCGCACGGGCTTCCCCCGGTGCTCGGGTCCATGGTCCGGCTGGCACTCCACGAGCAGTTCGACGAACTGACGGAGTTGCTGCACGCCAACGGATTCGTCCTGCCCGGCCGAACGGTCACCGACAAAGAGATCGCGGACTACCTGCGTCCCGTCACCGACCCGATCCGCACCGAATCGTTCCACTTCACCCGCGCCTGGCTGCAGAAGGCCGCGGGTTCCGCGACCGACTTCAACAGTGCGCAGTTCCGGACGGCCCGGGCACTGAATCTGCCCGCGGAGTATCTGATGATCTTCCGGGTTCTCGTCGGCTCGGTGGGAATCTGCGCTCAGCTGGACGCATACGCGCCGTACATGGAGATCCTCACGCGGTGGCTCCCCGGGTTCGCCGACCCCGCCCCCGAGGACGAAGACACCGTCTGAGCCCGTAAACACAGAACGGGCGTTCGCCCGGCCACTCATGTGAGTGGCCGGGCGAACGCCCGAATTCTCCCGCCCCGTACCGGTTTCTACGCACAGACCAGAGTCTGCGTCTTGCGCGGACGTCCCCGGGGACGCTTGCGGGCGATCACGACGCCCTGGTCGAAGATCTCCCCACCCCACACGCCCCACGGCTCACCCCGATCGAGGGCCGCGTCGAGGCAGCGGGAGCGGATCGGGCAGGACGCGCACAGCGCCTTCGCCTGTTCCAGCTCGGTGGGAGAGTCCGCAAACCACAGGTCGGGATCATCGACCCGGCAGGGCAGGTCACCACGCGCGGACACTATCTGAACAAATCCGCTTGTGGCGGTTGAGGTTTCGGATACCCCTCGGCATGTCACGGTAGACACGTCCTTCTCCTCTGCTCTCATTGCGACGGTCAATCTCTTCGGTTCGATGAAGTGGGTGCGAACCAGAGCCGAGGCTGCGAGCGGGAAAAGAGCTCGAACTACAAAGGCCACGGTCCGCGATGCGGGTCCGTGGCCTTGAAAAGACGGTGGGAGTTGATCTACCGAGGAATTCCTCGACAACTCCGATACACGGACTCGACTGCTGCTGCGGGACGACGACGGGCTGCCGACCAGACAATCGCCGGTGCCGTTTCCGCCGCGTTCATGCCGAACAGCGCGGAGGCAGCAGCGACTGCCGTCTCATGTGCTTGGAACTTCGTCATTTCACTGCCACCTCCATTTCTTCTCGATCCGATGTGAACCACACGGGTCTCCCCGCGCACTGAAACCACAGTAGGCAATTCTCCAGAACCGCACAACCTATTTTTGACCTGCAGTTATGCGCGCTACCCCCTGCTGCGTGAGAGTCGTTCAGGGACTACCGCTTCCCTTGATCACACCGAGGACGTCCTCGCCGAACTGCTCGAGCTTCTTCGCACCGATCCCGGGGATCGCGACGAGCCCGCGATCGTCCTGCGGCCGCTGCTCGGCGAGAGCCGTCAACGTGTTGTCGCTGAACACCACGTACGCCGGGACCTTCAGCTCCCGCGACTTCTCGAGCCGCCACGACCGCAGCGATTCGAGCAGCTCAACGTCGACATTGGACGGGCAGCCCTCGCAACGACCGAGCATGGTCGCGGTCGTCCCGATCAGCTGTTTTCCGCACAGCCGGCACCGTGGACGCTTCTTGTTGCTCTTGACGGGCGCCGCGATCCGCGAGGCAGGTGAATCTTCGGGGATGAGTCCGTGCAGGAACCGCGAACGGCGCCGCGACTTGCGGCCCCCCTCGTTCCGGGACAGTGCCCACGACATCTGCAGGTGCTCCCGGGCGCGGGTCACGCCGACGTACAGCAACCGGCGCTCCTCCTCGACGGCCGCCTCGTCCGGTGCCGAGTTGGAGTCGCCGAGCACGTGCTGGATGGGCAGCGTTCCGTCGGTGAGCCCGACGAGGAACACGGCGTCCCACTCGAGCCCCTTGGCGGCGTGCAGGGACGCGAGTGTCACACCCTGCACGACGGGTGGATGCCGCGCCTCGGCCCGCAGGCTCAGTTCGCGTAACAGCGCGTCGAGGGTCAACTCCGGATCCTGGGTCAGCTGTTCCTCGGTGAGCGCGACCAGCGCCGACAGCGACGACCACCGTTCGCGAGCCTGCGCACCCGCCGGTTCCGCGTCGGTCAGCCCCAGCGGAGCGAGGACGGCGCGGACGAGCGTGACCAGGTCGGCGCCGACCGCATCCGGCAGGTCGTCGCGACCTGCGGCCTGGCGCAGCGCCGCGACGGCCTGGCGCACCTCGGTGCGCGTGAAGAATCCCTCACCGCCCCGGACCTGATACGGGATGTCGAGTTTCGTCAGCGCCTGCTCATGTACCTCGGACTGGGCGTTGATCCGGTACAGGACCGCGATCTCCGCGGCCGGAGTGCCGGACGCGATGAGCCGCTTGATCGTGCGCGCCACCCCGGCGGCCTCGGCCGGCTCGTCGTCGAACTCGACGAAACTCGGCTCCGGCCCGGAGTCGCGTTGCCCGATCAGCTGCAGGCGGGTGCCCGCGATCCTGCCGCGGGCCGCTCCGATCACGCGGTTCGCCATCGACACGACCTCGGGAGTGGAACGGTAGTCGCGCTCGAGGCGGACGACGGTGGCCTCCGGGAACCGGCGCGAGAAGTCGAGCAGGTAGTTGGGTGTGGCGCCGGTGAACGAGTAGATGGTCTGGTTGGCGTCGCCGACGACGGTGAGGTCGTCCCGCTCCCCGAGCCAGGCGTCGAGGACCCGCTGCTGCAGCGGAGTGACGTCCTGGTACTCGTCCACGACGAAGCACCGGTACCGGTCGCGGAACTCCTCGGCGACAGCCGAATGCTCCTCGAGTGCCGCCGCCGTGTGGAGCAGGAGATCGTCGAAGTCGAGGAGCATCCCGTCCTGGCCGCGGGCCTTGAGCTGCTCGTAGCCGTGATACACCTCGGCGACCTTCGCGGCGTCGACCGGCGCCTCCCGGCGTAACTTCGCCACCGCGCGCGGGTAGTCCTCCGGCGCGATCAGCGACGCCTTGGCCCATTCGATCTCGCTCGCCAGGTCGCGGACGCTCTCCGTGCTGGTGGACAGTCCGACCCGTCCGGCGGCGGACGACACGACCGCGAACTTGCGGTCCAGCAGCCGCCACTCGGTGTCGCCGATCACCTGCGGCCAGAAGTACCTCAGCTGCCGCAGCGCGGCGGCGTGGAACGTGCGCGCCTGAACCTGCGCTCCCCCGTCGCCGATCCCCAGGCTGCGCAGCCGGCCGCGCATCTCGCCTGCCGCGCGAGCCGTGAACGTCACCGCCAGCACCTGCCCCGCGGCGACGTGCCCACTGGCCACGAGGTGCGCGATACGCCGGGTGATGGTCCGGGTCTTCCCTGTTCCGGCCCCCGCCAGCACACACACCGGACCCCGGGGAGCGAGTACCGCTGCGGACTGTTCGGGATCGAGACCGGTACTCGTCACCTCTGCTGCGCCGGCTGCTGACATGGCGTCCATCATGACAGGGGCGACCGACACGGCGCGAAGCGGACGAACACCGCAGTGGGAACACACGACGGAGTCGTGGTGTTATATCCGCCGTGACTGCTACCGACACCCCCGCCCTGACCATCTACTCCACCACCTGGTGCGGCTACTGCCGGCGCCTGAAGACGCAGCTGGACGAATCCGGCATCGGCTACGTGGAGATCGACATCGAGGACGATCCGGCATCGGCGGAGTTCGTCGGCAGCGTCAACGGCGGCAACCACGTCGTCCCCACCGTCAAGTTCGCCGACGGCAGCACCGCGACCAACCCGTCGTTGTCGCAGGTCAAGAAACTCCTCGGCGTCTAGGACTCCGTCGCTGCTCCCGCCCAGGACTCGATGATCCCGCGAGCGATGGAAATCGAGCCGGGGAGCAGCAGCGGGGCGTCGGTGTCCGACGCCCAGTCGCCGAGTTCGAGTGCCGTGCGCACCTCGTCCCGAGTGAACCACCGGGCCTCGGCGATCTCGCCGTCCGCGAACGTCAGCGGGGCGTCGGGATCGCCGACGGCCGCGAAACCGATCATCACCGAACGGGGAAACGGCCACGGCTGGCTGCCGAGGTAGCGCACGTCACGGACGTCGACACCCACTTCTTCCTTGATCTCCCGGACGACGCACGTTTCGAGCGATTCACCGGCCTCGACGAATCCGGCCAGGATCGAGAACCGCCGCGCCGGCCACGTGGGCTGCCGGGCCAGCAGGACGCGATCTCCGCCGTCGTGCACGAGGCAGATGACCGCCGGATCGGTGCGGGGAAATTCCTCGTGCCCGGTGCTCGTCGAGATCCGCGACCATCCCGACATCGTCGGCTCCGACGGCGCGCCGTCGAGCGCACTGAAGCCTGCGCTGTCGTGCCAGTTGAGCATCGCGAGCGCCCCGGTGAGTACCCCGGCGTCCGCGTCGTCCAGCGTCCCGCCCAGCATCCGGAGATCGGCCAGCTCGCCGGTCAGCGCCTGCACCCGCACCGCCCACACGTGCCGATCCTTGCGGATGCCGAGGAAGACCGCGCCCCGTTGCGGTTCGGGGCCGAGTTCGGTGGCGTCCGCGAACACCAGCCCGTCGTCGCCCACCCGCACCTGTCCGCGGTGATTGACGCGCAGTAGCAGCGCATCCTGCCAGCCCGCTCGCAGCGCGTCCGTGTCCGAACGCAATTCCTCGGCCCGCCCCACGGCGGAGCGGGACAGGAGCGGGGTGTCGTTCAGCCGGAATGCAGTCACGCCGTCGACACTACTGCCGATCAGTTGGCGACCCGACGGATGTACAGCAGTCGGTCGTTCTCCTCGATCGAATCGACCTCCGGCGAGCCGACCCGGATCAACCGCCCTTCCCGCACCACACCGAGCACGATGTCCGCGAGGTGACGCGGGGAGCCGCCGATCTCGTCCCGCTCCACGGGGCGTTCCGCGATCGCGAAACCGGCCTCCGGAGTCAGGAGGTCCTCCATCATCTCGACGACGCTGGGCGTCTTCGTGGCGATGCCGAGGAGCCGGCCGGCGGTCTCGGAGGACACGACGACCGAATCGGCGCCGGACTGCCGGAGCAGATGCGTGTTCTCGGATTCGCGGATCGCCGCGACGATCTTCGCCTTCGGTGCGATCTCGCGGGCCGTCAGCGTCACCAGCACCGCGGTGTCGTCTCGGTTGGCCGCGACGATGATCGCCGACGCGTTCTGCGCGCCCGCCAACCGCAGCACGTCCGATTTGGTGGCGGACCCGTGGACCGTGACGAGGCCCTTGCTGGCCGCCGAGTCGAGCACCGCGTGGTCGGTGTCGACCACCACGATCTCCGACGGCGGAACGTCGTCGCCGAGCATCGCGTCGATTGCGGTGCGTCCTTTGGTTCCGTAGCCGATCACCACGGTGTGATTGCGCACGTGCTGCCTCCAACGCTGAATTTTGAACGCCTGCCGGGAGCTCTGCGTGAGCGCGGAGAGAGTCGTACCGACCAGGACGATGAGGAAGAAGATTCGAAGAGGCGTGATCAGGAGAACGTTGACGAGCCTCGCGGACGGTGTGAACGGCGTGATGTCGCCGTAGCCCGTCGTCGACAACGACACCGTCGCGTAGTAGATGCAGTCGAGCAGCGACAATTCGTTGTCCTGCGCGTCGCGGTAGCCCGCCCGGTCGATGTACACGATGAGAACCGCCAACGCCAACGCCGCCAGGGCGATACCCACGCGACGGTAAATCGCCCGCGCCGGACTGGTCTGCAGCTCCGGAATCCGGAGTACACCCACCAACGCGAAGTCGGGCCGGTCGGTCAGGGTGTCCGACCTGCTCAATCTCTCACGCAGCCTACCGGCCATATGTTCGTCTCCACGTTGCACTGAACTCCGACATCGGCAGGCAGCCTAACCCCGATTGCCCCGTCGGTGACACGTCGGAGCCTCGTTGTCGCGAACCGAGTTGTTCGGGCAAGCTGACGTCATGCAACGAGAGAGCCACACACCACGACCGAGCCAGAAGCCCGCACTCCGCCTTGCCGCGCTTCTGCTCGGCGCGGGCACGATGCACTTCGTCGCCCCCAAGTTCTTCGACTCCACGGTCCCCACCCAGCTTCCGGGCGATGCCCGCACCTACACGTACGTGTCGGGGATCGCCGAGTTCGCCATCGGCACGGCGCTCGCCGTGCCGCGAACCCGCCGGCTCGGTGGCGGCCTCGCTGCTCTCCTGTTCGTCGCCGTCTTCCCCGCCAACGTCAACATGGCAGTGGACTGGCTGAAGAGCTCCAAGACGACGAACGTGCAGAAAGCCGGAGTGCTGCTGCGTCTTCCGTTGCAGATCCCGTTGGTCACCGAGTCGCTGAAGGCTCGGCGTCGGGCCTGATCTCCTCTTCGGGAGAACCGGCGGAACGGAGCAGACGGGCGAGCGCGTCGGCGTCGGGCAGGTGATCCGGCGCAATTGTCCGCCCGGTCCGCACGTAGTGGAAGGCGGCGCGCACCCGCTCGATCGGAACGTCCATCAGTTCGGCCCACGCCAGCCGGTACGCGGCCAGCTGCATCACGACGGCCTTCTCGTTGGCCGCGCTCGGCTCGGCGCCGGTCTTCCAGTCGATCACCGTCCACCCGCCGTCGGGATCGGTGAACACCGCGTCGATCCGGCCGCGCAGCACCGTCCCCGCCACCGACGTCTCGAACGGCACCTCGACCTCGGTCGGGTTGCGGTCGGCCCAGGGCGAGCGCAGGAACGCGTCCTGCAGGGTCGCGAGGTCGGTGTCGGGGCCCGCACCGATGTCGGCGGCACCGGGCAGCTCGTCGAGGTCGAGCAGCCGGGTGGCCCCGAAGCGGCGCTCCACCCAGGCGTGGAACGCGGTACCGCGCCGCGCGAGCGGATTCGGCGGGTACGGCAGCGGACGCCTCAGCCGGGCGGCCAGGGCGTCCGGGTCGGCTTCGAGTTCGACGAGCTGGCTCACCGACAACTGACCGGGTAACACCACCTCGGTGCGGGCGTTCGCCCGCGCCTCCCGCTCGGCGAGAAGGGCGTCGACGTCGGCTGCCCAGTTCTCGGGATCGTCGTCCCCGCCTGCCGGTGCCGTCTCGCCTGCACTCTTGAGCGCCGCCACGACCAACGCCGCGCCGCGCTCGACCGACTCCCGGCGGAGCCCGAGCGGATCCCGCGGCCACGCAGCCGACTTGGGGGTACTGGTCAGCGGGTTCTGCTCTTCGGGTTCGGGTGCGGGCGCCCAGATGTCGACGATCCCGATTCCCTCGTGCTCCTCGTCGGTCACCGTGTCGCGCAGTTCGGTGAGGAACTCCGACGGACCCTTGGGCTCCGTTCCGGATTCTGCCCAGTGGTGACCCGACGCGAACAGCACCCGTTCGGTGCGGGTGAGTGCGACGTAGAACAGCCGGCGGTCCTCGTCGAGTTTGCGGGCCGCCAGCGCCGCCTTGTGCGTCTTCACGGCCTCCTCGAGGTCTTTCCGGTCGTACAGGTTCTCGAGCTCGAGAACGGGCACGCCGTCGGCCGACTCCCCCGGCCGCGCACGGTCTCCGCGCAGCGAGGGCGGCAGTTCACCGACGGCACCGAGCCAGGACCCGGACGCCGTCCGCGAGGGAAAGACGCCGGCCGTCAGGTGCGGTACCGCCACCACTTCCCACTCCAGCCCCTTGGCCGAGTGCACCGTCAGCACCTGGACGCGGTGCGGGTCCACCTCGACTTCGCCCGGAGCCAAACCCTTTTCGACCGATTCCGCGGCCGACAGAAAGGCGAGCAGTCCGGTGACGGTGGCCGACGTGCGGCTCGCGTACCCGGCGACGACGTCGGCGAAGGCGTCGAGATGTTCGCGGCCCGCACTCCCCCGCGCCGACCGACGCGTCCGGGCCTGTGCTTCGATGCCGATACCCAACACCCGTTCGACCTCGGCCACCAGCTCGGTGAGTGGCTGCCCGATCCGCTCACGCAGAGACGCCAACTCCGCCGCGACGGCGGTGATCCGTGCGTAACCGACCTGCGAATAGCGTTCGGCGGGACCGGGATCCGCCAGTGCATCCGCCAGCCCGGCCTGCTCCGCGTGCTCACCGGGCAGCGCCTCGCCGACGGCGTCGGCCAGAGCGGACGAATCGGTGACGGCGCCGGTGGTGCCGTAGCCGGTTCCGATGGCCAGTTCGGAGGCTCGCCGCGACAGCGCCGTCAGGTCGGCGGCCCCGATCTGCCATCTCGCCCCGGTCAGCATTCGCACGGCGGCACTGCCCGCCATCGGGTCGGCGACCACCCGGAGCATCGCGATCACGTCGGCCACCTCGGGGGTGTGGAGCAGTCCACCGAGACCGACCACTTCGACCGGCAGACCGCGGGACCGCAGCACCTCCGCGATCGGTGCGGCGTCGGCGTTGCGACGGATCAGCACCGCGGCGGTCGGCGGGTTCTCGCCCCGGCTCGTGGCGTCCGCGTACTGTTCGGCGATGCGGTCGGCCACCCATTCGCGTTCCTGCACGACGTCACCGGTGAGGGCCAGCCGCACATCACCCGGGACGGCCTGCGGTCGCGCCCGCAGAGTGCTGACCGACACGCCCCGCTCACGCAGGGACGCCGACGCCATGTTGGCCAGCGCCAGTGCCTCCGGCGGGTTGCGCCAGCTCGTGAGCAGTTCCAGGGTCGGCGCCGGATCTCCGTTCGTCAGCGGGAAGTCCGTTGCGAAGCGGGGCAGGTTGGCCGCCGAGGCACCCCGCCACCCGTAGATCGACTGCATGGGGTCGCCCACCGCGGTGAGCGCGAGTTCACCGTCGAGACCGCCGCCGAACAGGGACGACAGCAGCACCCGCTGCGAGTGTCCCGTGTCCTGGTACTCGTCGAGCAGCACCACCCGGAAGCGGGTGCGCTCGGCGAGTCCGACTTCGGGGTGGTCCGCGGCGACGCGTGCCGCGAGCGACATCTGGCTGCCGAAGTCGAGCGCACCTTCGCGGCGCAGCGTGTCCGCGAGACGCTGCACCAGGGGAAGGAGATCCACCCGCCGGTGCTGGGTGTCGAGGATGTCGAGCAGTTCCTTGCCGGGGCCGCCGCGCTGTCTCGGTCCGGCGGGCAGGGTGTGGACGAGCTTGTCGAGCTCGGTGTGCGCCTCCCGCAGATCGTCCGGTTCGACGAGGTGCTCGGCCAGCTGCCCGGACAACGCGAGCACGGCTTCGGTGACGGACGCCGGATTCCGGTCGGTGTCGAGGTCGCCGTCCCACGAGCTGACCACCCGGTGCGCCAGCTGCCACAGTTCCGTCTCCGACAGGAGCGTCGCCGAGGGTTCGATGGGCAGCAGGAGCCCGTGCTCGGACAGCAGTCGCCCGGCGTAGGAGTGGTAGGTGCTGACTTCCGGTTCGCCCGCGAGGATCCGCGACCGCAGGTCGCCGCTCGGGTCGACCCTGCGGAGCAGGTCCGAACCCGCCAGCCGGGCGAGGCGTTTCCTGATCCGGGCGGTCAGCTGCTGCGCCGCCTTCCGGGTGAACGTCAGCCCCAGCACCGCCTCGGGGTCGACGACACCGTTGGCCACCAGCCACACGACGCGGGCCGCCATCGTCTCGGTCTTGCCTGCGCCCGCCCCCGCGACGACGAGGGTCGGGCCGAGGGGGGCCGCGATGACGGCGGCCTGCTCCGGGGTGGGTGGATGCTGCCCCAGGCCGATGGCGAGTTCCACCGGGTCGATACGGACGGTCATTCCGACGTCACCTGCCGTCCCTCGTCGTGCGCGGGGCAACTCGTGCGCACCGGGCAGTGCCGGCAACCGTCGTTGACGCGGGCGAGGAACTCCGGTCCCTTGGTGGCCGCCGCTGCCGCGTGGATCACCGCGAGCCACGTCTCGAGGTCCTCGTCCGACAGCGGTGCCTGCACCCGCTGGGTGGCGCCTTCCTTCTTGTGCGGTTTGGCGACGAAGACCAGCCGCGCCCCACCGGGTTTCGACGCCGGCTCCCCGTCGATCGCGCCGGTCGCCGCCGCCACCTGGTACGCCGCCAGCTGGGCGTGCTGCTGGGCGTCGTCCTTGGTGACCGGTGAGCGGGCGGTCTTCACGTCGACGATGACGGGCCTGCCCTCGGCATCGCGTTCGAGCCGGTCGATCCGCCCCCGCAACCGGATCGTCGGGGAACCCTCTTCCTGCGGTTCCAGGACACCGTCGACTGCCACCTCGACACCGACCTCGGTGAGTTCGGATCGGGTGTTCCCGAGCCAGGCGGTGAACGTGGCAAGCATGTCCCGGGTGCGGTCGAGTTCACGCCGCGAGTACCACTGAGATCCCAGATCGATCGAATCCCAGGCGTTCTCGAGTGCGCGTTCCACCTGATCGGGCGGGATGCGGCCGGCGAGCGCCTGCACCAGCGTGTGCACGAGCGTTCCGGCGATGGCGTGGGTGTTGTCGCCGTCCGTCCCGCCGTGGCGTTCGAGCAGCCACCGCAACGGGCACGTGTTGAGCAGGTCGATGGTGGACGGCGACAACGACACCGGTCCGTCCTCCTCGTTCCACAACGCCACGCCGGTGCTCGGTTCGGCGGTGCCGTACCACTGGTCCGGGTGTGCGCCGCGCACTCCGGCGTCGGCGAGCCGGGCGAGTTGCCGCGCCGCGCGGTCCTGCCGGGCGGGATCGGATTCCGCGACGTCCGGATCGCAGACCACGCTGCGCAATTCGGCGACGAGGGCAGGCAGGGCCAGGACCCGGGTCGCCGGATCCTCCGCCTGCACGACCGCCTCCTCGACGTCCGAATCCTGGTCTCCGGCGAGCAACTCGTCGACGAAACGGGAGTGAACGAGATCGGCGTCGCCGCTGGCCGAGTCGACCGCGGTGACGAGCAGGCTCCGCCTCGCCCGGCTGCACGCCACCAGGAACAGCCTGCGTTCCTCGGCGAGGAGCGGTGCGGTGCGCGACATCCGGTCGGCGGCCGTCTCGCTGCCGTCGGACACTCCCGCGGTCAGGTCGATCAGCGCCTCGGTGCCGAGTAGGCTGCCGCGCGCCCGCAGGCTCGGCCACAGCCCTTCCTGCACACCCGCGACCGCGACGACGTCCCATTCGCGGCCGGCAGCCGAGTGGGCGCTGAGCACCGAGACGGCATCGACCGGGACGGCGGAGACGTTCCGCGTGGTGGGAATGGCTTGCCCGGTGAGGTAGTCGACGAACCCGGCGAGCTGTGCACGCGGGAGGCGGTCGACGTAACTCGCCGCGGCGTCGAACAGGGCGACCACGGCGTCGAGGTCGCGGTCGGCCTGTGCCCCGATCGGACCTCCGCGGGCGGAAGCCGCCGACCAGCGGCGTTCGAGTCCGGTGGCCTGCCATGTCGCCCACAGCACGTCCTCGATGCCGCGCCCACGGTCCAGGGGCACCTTCGCCTTGCGCAGCACGGACAGCACCCGGTTCAGGGATGCCGCTTCGACGTCGGTCAGCTTGGCCGTGACCCTGCGGGTGCTGTCGGTCTCGCCCACCAGCACGAGACGGAGGAGCTCGGCCGAGTCGCGGTCGCCGCCGGACGCCAGCTCGGCGCGCCGCAGTCCCCGGCGAAGACGCCGGAGCGCCACGGGTTCTGCGCCGCCGACGGGGCCGGCGAGCAGGGCGAGTGCGTCCTCGCCCGTGAATTCCTGCCCCGACAGTGCCCGCAGCACCAGCATCAGTCCCGACACCCCGTGCTGACGGGCCAGCGGCAACTCGGACGCCGCGGTGGTGACGGGCACACCTGCACCCAGCAGGGCACGACGCAGCGGCGCCAGGGCGCGCGGCACCGAGCGCACGATCACCGCCATCTCCGACCACGGCACCTCGTCGAGGAGGTGGGCGCGACGCAGGGTGTCGGCGATGAGCGCAGCCTCCTTCGCCGCCGTGCTCAGGACCCGGACCGACGTCCGTCCGCCGTCCCGCGCCGGGCTCCAGATCCGATGCGGCAGATGCCCCGGAAGCCGGGACGTGATCCGGGCTGCCGTGGTCGCGACCTCCGCCTTACTGCGAAAGTTGACCGGCAGCAACACCTGCCGGGGATCACCCTTGTCGGCCAGTTCGGCGAGGAATGTCGGGTCGGCCCCGCGGAAGCCGTAGATCGACTGGTCCGGGTCGCCGGCGACGACCGTGGTGCGGGTACCGGTGCCGACGAGCCGGACGAGTTCCGCGGCCTGCGGATCGAGGTGCTGAGCGTCGTCGACGAGCAGGTGCCGCACCCGGGCCCGCTCCGTGCGCAGCAGGTCCGGGTCGGTGGCGAACGCGGTGAGGGCCGCACCGATCAGTTCGGCGGCGTCCAGCGCAGGCGCGGTGGCCTCGGGGGCCTCGACACCGACGGCTCCGCGTAGCAGCATGCCGTGCTCGTACCGGGCGGCGAACATTCCCGCCGCCACCCACTCGGGACGGGTGTGCCGCCGACCCAGTTTGATCAGGTCTTCGGGGCCGAGGCCGCGCTCGCTCGAGCGCAGCATGAGGTCGCGCAGTTCGACGGCGAAGCCGCCCAGTGCCAGTGCGGGACGCAGACGTTCGGGCCACATCTCGCCGCCGTCCGCGATGTCTCCGTGCAGCATCTCGCGCAGCACGGCGTCCTGCTCGGCGCCGGTGATGAGGCGCGGGGGCGGGTTTCCGTGGGCGGCGGCCTGCAGCCTCAGTACCGCGAAGGCGTAGGAGTGGACGGTGCGTACGAGCGGTTCGCGCGTGGCACGGGGGCCGTGGTGTTCGTCGTGGCCGATGAGCGCGGCGGTGACCTCTTCGCGCACCCGGCCGGCCGCTCGCTTCGACTGCGTCAGCACCAGCACCGACTCCGGGTCTTCGCCACCGGCGATCCGGTCGACCGCGACGTCCACGAGAAGCGACGTCTTGCCCGTTCCCGGGCCGCCGAGCACCTGCCAGGGATTCCAGCCCATTCCGAGGGGCGACGCGGTGAGGACCCGCTGCGTGGCGTCGTCCCACACCCGGGCCTCGCGGACCGGGTTCTGACGGTGCACGAGCCGGGCACGGGGAACCGACGTCCTGGTGCGCACCGCCGATTCCGTCATGGGTGGCATTCCACCAGAACGGTCCGACATCTCGTGCGGCGACCCGATCCGGCATCATGGGTCACGTGTCAGCACTGCATACGTACCTGTTCGGCGCCGAGGACGGCACGGAGATCCTCGCCCTGCACGGACTCACCGGTCACGGCAGACGGTGGGAGGCGCTGGCCACCGACCAACTGCCGCACGCCCGCTGGATATCCCCGGACCTGCTCGGGCACGGCCGTTCCACGTGGGCGCCGCCGTGGAACCTCGAATCCCACGTCGCGAGCCTCGTCGACACACTCGACGCGTATGCGCGGGGACCCGTCCTGGTGGTGGCCCACTCGTTCGGGTGCGCCCTGGCACTGCACCTGTCGCGCGCCGTCCCCGACCGCGTCCGGGGACTCGTGTTGCTCGATCCCGCGATCGGGCTCGATCCCGAGGTGATGCAGTCGGTGGCGGATCTCACCATCTCGTCCCCCGACTACACCGACGTCGCGGAGGCTCGATCCGAGAAGGTGCACGGCTCGTGGGGTGAAGTGGCCCGCGACGTCCTCGAGAACGAGATCGCCGAACACCTGGTGCCGCTGGCGAACGGCCGGGTCATCTGGCGGCTGTCCACCCCCGCCGTCGTCACGGCGTGGGGCGAACTCGCACGCGAGGCCGTCCTGCCGCCCGCGCACCTGCCGACCGTCCTCGTGCAGGCGTCGAAGGTGCAGCCGCCGTATGTCACACCCGAATTCCGCAAGGCTCTCACCGACCATCTGGGCGACAATCTGACCGCCGTCGACCTCGACTGCGATCACATGGTGCCGCAGGCCCGGCCCGACGAGGTCGCCGCGCTCGTCCGCACGCTCCTCTGATGGTCGCGTGATGGTCGCGACGACGGAGGAACAGGTCGAGGCGGTCCGCGCACTGGTCGCGTCGATTCCGCCCGGACGGGTGGCCACGTACGGCGACATCGCCTCGGCGGCAGGGCTGTCCAGTGCGCGGACGGTCGGCTGGATCATGCGCACCGACTCCGCCGATATCCCCTGGCACCGGGTGCTGGGCGCGTCGGGACGACCGGCGCCGCATCTCGCGCACCGGCAGATCGCGAAGCTCGAACTCGAGGGTGTTCCCATCCGGGACGGCCGCGTGGATCTCGCGGCGGCCCGGCACCGGCTCGATCAGTCCGGCTGACGCCCCGCCCGCCTCAGCACGTGCTCGGCGCGGGATCACCGCGGAACCGGGCGTCCATCCAGTCCAGCCCCTGCGGCAGCCCCAGCGCCGCCGCCGACAGGTGGTCGGGGGTCGGAGTGAGCAGCGTCTGCACCGGAGTGCCCGCGTCGCAGTACCGCCGCAGGGTGGTGTCGATCGAATCGACCGGGATCAGTGCGTCCGTCGGGCTGTGCCATTCGAAGATCGGCGTGGTGGGCACGCCCGGATACAGCTCCAGGCTGTTCTCCTCCATCACCTTCCACGCTTCCGGATCGTCCATGAAATTCTTGTTGTCGGTCATCTGTGATGCGCTGCGCCCGATTCCGAACAGCATGATCTCGTTGGTGCATCCGTTGCCGATCATCTGCTTCATCCAGCGGCCCTGATCGTTGAGCTGGCCGCTGACGTCGATGCGGTCCGGGTATTCGCGCTCCAGCCCCAGCGCGGCGGCCATCGCGAGACCGAACGCGGGGTGCGGGTTGGTGCCCAGGGCCTCCGCCATCTTCACCAGGTTCATCGGGGTTCCGCCCTCGGCGGCGCCGACGATGTTCAGTTCGGGGGCGTAGCTCGGTGCCAGCGCCGCCGCCCAGGCCGTGGCCATGCCGCCGCCGGAATATCCGCCCAGTCCGACCTTGCTGTTCTGCACCTGCAGTTCGGGGACTCGCTGGACGGCGCGGATGCCGTCGAGGGTGATCTGGCCACCGAGCTTCGCCGCGCCGTACGCCATCCTCGGTCCCAGATGGTCGGGCAGCGCCACTGCCCACCCGCGCGCGAGTGCGATGTTGAGTCCGGCGGCCTCGCGGATCTGGTGCAGGGGGTCGGTGGTGTAGAGCTCGGTGACGATCTTGCACTTGTTGCCGAGCGAATTGATGATGTGCTGGTACGACACCAGCGGGCCGTCCGGGACGTGGTTCGGGGGCAGCACGTACGTGGTGTTCGCCGCGATCGGCTTGCCCTCGGAGTCGGTGGTCCGGAACAGCAGCTCCCACATCGCGCTACCGGGGAAGTAGTACGACGGCGGCAGCTGGCGGATCTTCAGGACTTCGCCCGGAGCATGGTCGGCGACGTCCGCGGGCTGGATGTAGAAGGGGTCCGGGTCGGCGACGGGGAAGATGGCGTCGGCGGCGGGTGGGGACAGCAAGGGGGGCACCAGCAATGGTGGTTGTGCCGCGGAGGTACCTGCGCCCACGAGGGCGGCAGTCAGCGCGAGGACCGAGCCGAGTACAGCGGTGCCGAAGGATCTGCGGAACAACGAGCCCATGACTTACCCCACAATTCAGCGAGCGGGTCGACGGCATCACTATGCCAGAGCCTCGATAAAGATCAGCCGCTTTCCCGGTACCGAAGTGATCTCTGACCGATACTTCGATTCACAGGTACTTTCGCGCCGAACACCCGCATGTCACACGACGAGCGTCGGCGTCGCGGACATCGAGGCGTCGCCGGACACGACCAGGGTGGCAAGGATATTCACGGCCGCAGTCAGCTCGGACACCGGCCGCGTGAAGGGTAACCGCTGGTGGTCGTCGAAAAGATGGCCGGTGCCGAATCGGGGCCCGGGAGCCAGCAGCAAGCCCCTCGACCGTGCTGCAGCGCCGAGTTCCGTCGAACTCGTTCCGCCGGGGAGCGTGCACCACAGGGACAGACCCCCGGCGGGCAGCACGTAGTCCCACCCGGGCAACTGCTCGTCGACGGCCGCCGCGAGCGCGTCCCGCTGCACCAGGAGGTCGCGGCGGCGCTGCGCGACCAGACGGTCGTGCCAGGCGAACAAGCGCACGGCAGCAAGCTGATCCAGCACCGAGACCGACAATTGCCTGCGCGCCATGATCTTGGCCATCTGCGCGGTGCGGGCGGCCTCGGCGCGCACCCAGCCGATGCGGATACCTCCCCACACGGTCTTGCTGAGGCTGCCGATCGCCACGGTCGCCGATTCCGGGACCGGGACGCCGAACGGCTCGAGGTCGTCCGAGCCGTCCAGCACGAGTTCCGCCGCCACCTCGTCGACGACGGTCACCACGCCGTGGCGGACCAGGGTCGCGGCCAGCCGCCGCCTGCCGTCGGGAGTCGCCCTGGCTCCCGACGGATTGGAGAAGTCCGGCATCAGGTACGCCACCGTCGGGGCGCTCTGCCGCGCAGCCCGGTCCGTCTCGGCGACGAACGCGTCCGGGTCGGTCGCATCGATCGGCACCGGAACAGGCCTGCCGCCGGCGGCCTGCACGGACTCGACCGCGCCGGGATAGGTCGGATGTTCGACCAGGACCCGGTCGCCCGCCTCGACCAGAGCCTCGAACACCACTTCGGTGGCATCGCCCGCGCCGCCGGTGACGAGGATCTGGTCCGCGGTGGTCGGGCGACCCCGGCTCCTGTAATGGCCTGCTATCGCCGCGCGGAGCGTCGCCAGCCCGCCGGGGTGGTATCCGTGCTGGGGCATGAAATGGGGCAGCTCGTCGACGGCGTCCAGATAGGCCTCCCTGAGTTCGGGGGCGGCGGCCGGCGCGGCGTTGACGAGGTCGACGACACCGTCCACCGGCGCACCCACCATGCTCCCCCACGCCGGCGGACCCGACGGCATCGCCACGAATGTGCCCGATCCGTGTCGCGCCGACGCCCAACCGGCCTCGCGCAGTTCCCGATACGCGGCACTGACGGTCACCCGGCTGAGCCGGAGTTCCTCCGCAAGGGCCCGTTCGGCGGGCAGCCGGACTCCCACGGCCATCGATCCGTCGGCGACCTTCTCGCGGAGGGCGTCGGCGAGCCCGCGGTACAGCGGTTGCCCGCCGGTGGGCGCCGCACCGAGCAGCACCGCCAACTCGGCTGCCGAGACGGTTCGGACTGGTTCCACACTCATACAGGCCACTTTCCCACAGAGGACTGGAAATCGCGGTCCACTTTGCACCGACAATCGATACATGCTGGTAATTGGAATCCTCTTGACCCTCAGCCTGGCGTCGGTGGCCTGGCTCTGTGTCAGCACGGCGCACGGCGGACGGTCCGGGCTCGCCGGACCCCCGCGCAGCCACCTGCACAGCGACTGAGGATGTGCGGCAGCATGAGGGAATGAACTATGCCGCACCCGTTCACGCGATCGTCCTCGCCGGTGGACGAGCCACTCGGATGGGCGGCGTCGACAAGCCGGCCGTGGTGGTCGGCGGACGCCGGATGCTCGACACCGCGCTCGACGCCGTCGACGACTGTGAACGCATCGTTGTCGTGGGACCTCGGCGCGCCGACCTCGATTCGACGGTGCTCCAGACGCAGGAGACGCCACCGGGCGCCGGGCCGGTCGCGGGGGTGGCCGCCGGACTGGCGGTGCTCGACGCCGAACCGGGAGACCGGGTGATACTGCTCGCGTCGGACCTGCCGTTCGCGGAACCCGCGATGGTGGAGGCCCTCGCCGCCGCCGTGCAGGACGCCGACACCGTGTTCGCGGTCGACGAGTCGGGCCGCCTGCAGTTCCTGTTGTCCGCGTGGCGTGTCGGCGCGTTGACCGACCGCGTGCGCTCGCTCGGGTCGGCGGTCAATCAGCCCATGAAGGCGCTCGTTCCGGACACGTTCGACACGGTCCTCTTCCGCGGGGTCACCGACTGCGACACACCGGCGGACGTCGAGCGGGCCCGGAGCAGGGCCGCGGCGGCGCCGGTCACGATCGCCGAGGCCAGGGACGCGATCCTGACCGCGGTCCCCCCGCTCCCACCGCGGTCCGCGGCGCTCGGCACGTCGCTCGGCGCCACCCTCGCCGAGCCGCTGCTCGCCGCCGAGGCTCTGCCGCGCATCGCCGTCTCCGCCATGGACGGATACGCCGTCGCGGGCGACGGTCCGTGGCTGCTGCGCGGTGACATCCGGTACGCGGGAAGCTCCGAGGAACTCGAGCTGGCGGAGGGCGAGGCGGCCCGGATCGCAACGGGTGCGCACCTCCCCAGCGGCGCCACCGCCGTCGTGCGGGACGAATTCGCCGTGGCGACAGACACTTCCGAGGGACCGCGACTGTCCCGCAGCCAGGACGCCCCTGTGCGCGACGACGCGCGGCGGCGCGGCGAGGACTGGCACGAGGGGTACCGGCTCGCCGTGGAAGGCACGGCCGTCACGCCCGCACTCGTCTCCGCCGCCGCGAGCGCGGAGGTGACCACCGCGGGGGTCCGCGGCCCCGTCCGCGCGCACGTGGTGGTGACGGGAGACGAGATCCGGCGGGAAGGTCCGCTGCGACGAGGGCAGACGCGGGACGCTCTGGGACCCGTTCTCCCCCAGTTCCTCTTGTGGTGCGGCATCCGGACGGTCGCGGACACGCACCTACGGGACACGTCCGACAGCTTCGACGAACTGTTCCGGGAAGTCCGCCGGCCCGACCTGATCGTGATCGTCGGGGCGACCGGCGGCGGCGCGGCCGACCAGTTGCGTGCGGCGCTCGACCGGGCGGAGGCCCGGATCGTGGTGGGGAGGGTGCGGTGCCGCCCCGGCGGTTCGCAGGTGACCGCCCTTTTGCCGGACGGACGGGTGGTGCTCGGGCTGCCCGGAAACCCGTACGCCGCGGTCGCGACGCTCCTGACCACGGTTCCGTCCATCGCGGCCGCGCTCACGGGTCGCACTCCGGCACCGCGTCAGCTGGCGCGTATCGCGAATGCGTCCGAGGTCAGTGGCGACGCCACCCGGATCCTGCCCGCCGTCCCGCAACCGGACGGCACGTGGCGCGTCGACCCCGGAGTCCGGACCGCGCATCTCGCGGGCCTCATCGACCGCGAAGCGCTGGCGCTGGTCCCGGCGGGCGCGGCCGACGGGGATCTGGCCGAGCTGGTGCCGCTCCCGCGCTGACGGGTCAGCGCTGGAACGACAGGGTGCGCTGTGCGGCCGGAATTCCGCTGCGGTAGCGCTCCGCCACGAGGCCGACGATGGCCGGATCGACACCGAGCGGCTCGGCCACTCCGTCCGCACCGGCATCAGCGAGACGCGCGTGGAACAGTCCGTGGGCCAGGAGATACGACGCGACGAACACGCGCTTCTCGCCGTCCGCACGCAATCCGGCCACCACGTCGGGGACGCGCGGCTGCGCCGTCGCCACGTAGCCGATCCGGACCCGCGACGCCACGAGTTCCGACAGCAGCGCCGCGGCGCGCCGGACCTCGCGCAGGGCCCGCGGGTCGGACGAGCCGGCCGCGGCGAGCACGACCGCGTCGCCGGGCCGCCAGCCCGCGTCGACGAGGCGCCGCAGCAGGACCTCGGCGAGAACGGGGTCCGGTCCCAGCGCCCGGGTCACGGCCACCGAGGGGTGACCGCTGTCCGCGACTTCCCGCGGAACATCGGTGTGGACGTGGTAGCCCGACGCGAGGAACGCCGGGACCACGACGGCGGGCCCGGTGATGTCGCGGAGTACCTCGGCCGGCGACGGCCCGAGAACGTCCACGAAGGAGACCCGGGTGGGTCCGACCTGCTCGGCGACGGCGTCGGCGAGCGCGGCGATCATCTCCACGCCCCGGGGACTCCGCGTGCCGTGTGCCACCAGTACCAGTGCTGTCTCGTTCATTGCTGTCCCTCCTCACGTGAATCGACGCAGTCGACGGGGTCGAGAGCGAGGCGGTATCCCCGCTTGACCACCGTCTGGACGGCTTTCGGTGCACCCAGGGACGCCCGCAGCCTGGCCACGGCCGTCTCGACGGCGTGGGTATCGCCGCCGCCACCGGGCAGCGCCGCCAGCAGTTCGTCGCGGGGGACGACCCGGCCGGGCCGGGCGCCGAGCGTGCGCATCAGCGACATCGCAGCGGGGGGCAGCTGCCGCACCTCGCCGTCGACGACGACGCAGCCGCCCCGGATGCTCAATTCGTGCCCGGCGGTCTGGATCTTGTTCGCCCGCCTCGGCAGCTCGTCGGCGATGTGCCGGGCGAGTGCCCCCAGCCGCGAGCGCGCCGGCATCGTCGTCGGCACCTCGAGTTCGCGCATCGGTCCCGCGGTCACCGGTCCCACGCAGGCCGCGAGAACTCGGTGCCGGAACGAGTGCAGCACCATCTCGATCATTCCGGTCTCCTTGGCGCGGGTCAGCAGTGAGGCCACCGCCGGTGCGCTGGTGAAGCTGACCGCGTCGAGCCCGCCGGAGGCGATCAGTTCGATCATCCGGTCCATCGGGGCCTGGTCCTCGAGCGGCGTCCACCGGTAGACGGGGACGGCGATCACGTCGGCGCCCGCACAGCGGAGCACCTCGCAGAAGTCCGCGACCGGCTCCCATTCCGTGGTGGCACCGTGCAACTGGACCGCGATGCGCTTGCCTTCGACGCCCTCACCGAGCAGGTGATCGAGCACCTCCGCCGACGACTCCGAGGCGGGTGACCACTCTTCCCGCAGGTCCGCGGCCCGGATCGCGCCCTTCGCCTTGGGTCCGCGGGCCAGCAGGCGGCTCGAGGCCAGTGCCCGGCCCAGCTCCTCCGCTTCGCCCCAGCCGTCCGCGGCCTCCATCCAGCCGCGGAAGCCGATCCCCGTCGTCGCGACGACGATCTCCGGCGGGTTGTCGATGATCTGGCGCGTGACGCGCTCGAGTTCCGTGTCGTCGGCCAGCGGGATGATGCGGATGGCCGGGGCGTGCACCACGGTGGCACCGCGCCGCGTCAGCAGCGTGGCGAACTCTTCTGCACGCCGGGACGCCGTGATTCCGATCGTGAACCCGCACAGCGGCGTGTCGTCGTTCACGCGTTCGTGCTGTGAACCTGGACGACGCCGGCCCACACCCGCACGTCGTACACGGGCAGCCGCACCGACTCGTCGTCGAGGCAGCGTCCGTCGACCAGCGAGAACACCTGCTTGAGCAGCGGCGACGCCACGGTGGGCTCGCCGGCCCGGTCACCCGCGAGGCCGCGGGACATCACGGCCGCGCGCCCGAACGGGTCGATGTTGCCCACGGCGCGCAGCGATCCGTCCTCGAGGAGAAACAGTGCCACCTGCTCCCCGCCCCGCAGTAGCACCGCCACCCCGAGACCGGGAATCAGCTGGCTGAGCGGGCACGCGGACGTCCATTCGAGACGGCCTGACTGGACGCTTTCACGCCTGGTTCCACTGGCACTGTGCACGTTCATGTCGACGACGGTCATCACAGTCCTCCTTCGGGCTGGTGTGTATCCGTGCTTGGATACATCGTTCGGGGTCGGTGTTTCCGCAGCGTTAAGCGGGGATTACTCCGGTGTAGAAGCTGCGAATTTCGGCATTCCCATCAACACCGGGACCTTCCGGACGCCCGTGTCGTCGAACGAGACGGTCGGATCGGCCTCCTCGGGCGCGTTGACGAACGACACGAACCGCGACAGCTTCTCCGGGTCCTCGAGCACGCCCGCCCACTCGTCCTTGTATCCCAGAACGTGCTTGGCCATGGCCGCCTCGAGATCGGCGGCGATGCCCAGACTGTCCTCGCACACCACGGCCTTGAGGTGGTCGAGCCCGCCCTCGAGGGAATCGACCCACGGCGCGGTCCGCTGGAGACGATCCGCGGTGCGGATGTAGAACATGAGGTACCGGTCGATGTAGCGGACCAGGGTCTCGTCGTCGAGCCCGCCGGCGAGCAACTGGGCGTGCTTCGGAGACTGGCCGCCGTTGCCGCCGACGTACAGGTTCCAGCCGTTTTCGGTGGCGATGACGCCGACGTCCTTGCCGCGCGCCTCGGCGCATTCGCGGGCGCAGCCCGAGACACCGAACTTGATCTTGTGCGGGGACCGCAGGCCGCGGTATCGGTTCTCCAGGTCGACCGCCATACCGACGGAGTCCTGCACGCCGTATCGGCACCAGGTGGATCCGACGCAGCTCTTCACGGTGCGCAGCGACTTGCCGTAGGCCTGACCGGACTCCATGCCCGCGTCGACGAGACGCTTCCAGATCGCGGGCAGCTGCTCGACGCGGGCGCCGAACAGGTCGATGCGCTGACCGCCGGTGACCTTCGTGTAGAGGCCGAAGTCGCGGGCCACCTCGCCGATGACGATGAGCTGTTCGGGGGTGCATTCGCCGCCGGGCATCCGCGGCACCACGGAGTAGGTGCCGTTCTTCTGGATGTTGGCCAGGAAGTGGTCGTTCGTGTCCTGCAGACCCGCCTGGTTGCGGTGCAGGATGTGGTCCGAGTCGGTGGACGCGAGGATCGATGCGACGACGGGCTTGCAGATGTCGCAGCCCGAACCCTTCCCGTACTTCGAGATCAGCGCGGAGAACGTGCGCGTGTCCGTGGCCTGCACGATCTCGAACAGCTCGGCGCGGGACTGCTCGAAGTGCTCGCACAGCGCCTTGGACATCACCACGCCGGACGACGCGAGGAGCTGCTTGATGGTCGGCAGGCAGCCGCCGCACGTCGTTCCCGCGTTGGTGCAGCTCTTGACTTGCGCGATGTCGCAGGCACCGTCGGCGATGGCCCCGCAGATCGAACCCTTGGTGACGCCGTTGCAGGAGCACACCTCGGCGTCGTCGGGCAGGGACCCGGCGCCGGGCTTCTCCCCCGCCGGCGAGATCAGCGAGGCCGGATCGCCGGGCAGCTCACGTCCGACGAGCGGGCGCAGCGACGCATAGGCGGAGGCGTCGCCGACGAGGATGCCGCCGAGCAGCGTCTTCGCGTCGTCGGACACGACCAGCTTGGCGTAGGTGCCCTTGGCGGCGTCGCTCAGGACCACCTCCAGGGCTCCGGGCGTCTGCGCGTGCGCGTCGCCGAAGCTGGCGACGTCCACACCCATCAGCTTGAGCTTGGTGGACAGGTCCGCGCCCGGGAACTCCGCCGCTCCGCCCAGCAACCGGTCCGCGACGATCTCCGCGGTGGTGTAACCGGGAGCGACGAGGCCGTAGCACCGTCCCTCCACCGCGGCGCACTCGCCGACCGCGTAGATGTTCTCGTCCGACGTGCGGCAGCCGAGGTCCGTGATGATCCCGCCCCGCTCGCCGACCTCGAGTCCGGCATCGCGGGCCAGCTGGTCCTGCGGCCGCACACCCGCGGAGAACACCAGCAGCGCGGCCTCGATCACCGAACCGTCGGACAGTTCGACGCTGATCCCGTCCGGACCCTCGGTGATGCCCGCGGTGCCGACACCCGTGTGGACGGTGAGACCCAGGTCGGTGACCAGGTTGGCGAGCAGCGCTCCGCCGCCCTCGTCCACCTGCAGCGGCATCAGCCGGGGCGCGAACTCGACGACGTGCGGTGTCATGCCCATCAACTTGAGGGCGTTCGCGGCCTCGAGTCCGAGCAGGCCACCGCCGACGACGACACCGACGGCGCCGGGTCCGGCCGCGTCGGCACGCTTCCGGATGCCGTCGAGGTCGTCGAGCGTGCGGTAGACGAAGCACTCCGGCCGGTCGTGCCCGGGGATCGGCGGCACGAACGGGTACGAACCGGTGGCCATCACGAGAGCGTCGTACGCCACGACCTCACCCGAATCGGTGGTGACCTTGCGGGACTCCCGATCGATGGTCGCGGCCCGGCGGCCGATCCGGAGATCGACGAGAGCGTCGTCCGGGTAGTCGTTACCCGCGAGCGCAAGCTCCTTGGGGTCCCACGCCCCCACATAGGAGGACAGTCCCACCCGGTCGTACGCGGGGAGTGGCTCCTCGCAGAGCACCGTCACCGACCAGTCGTCCGACTCGTCGCGCGCACGCAACGCCTCGACGAATCGATGTCCGACCATTCCGTGCCCGATGACCACTGCTGACTTGCGGCTCATACCGTCGCTCCTTCTAGCTGAATTACTCGAGTTCATGCGGTACTGCGTGAGGTCACGCCGAGACCGACACCTTTTCGTCGTCGCCGTCGGAGACGGTGAGCCCACGAGTGACGGACGGGCGGCGCAGGAAGACGAACCAGGTGACGAAGATGCAGGCGATGTAGAAGGCGAGGAACACCCAGAACGCCATGGTCGCCGACTTCGCGGTGCCGCCGTAGGACGCGCGCAGCACCAGGTTGATGCCGACGCCGCCGAGGCCGCCGATGGCGCCCGCGAACCCGATGAGGGCGCCGGACATCGCGCGCGACCACGCCGCCTTGGCGTCCCGGCTCAGTCCCTCGAGTCCCTGCGCCTTGGCCTCGAAGATCGACGGAATCATCTTGTAGACCGAGCCGTTGCCGATGCCCGCCAGCAGGATGAGCGTGATGAAGCCGAACACGAACGCCACCAGCACTCCGGCCGTGGCCGCGCCGGGCGTGCCGTCGTCGACGGTGCCCGCGGTGACCAGCACTGCGGCGGCGAGCGCCATCGCGACGAACGTGTACAGCGTGATCTTGCCGCCGCCGATGCGGTCGGCGAGCTTGCCGCCCATCGGCCGCGCGATGGAGCCGAGCAGCGGTCCGATGAAGGCGATCTGCGCGGCGTGCAGCGCGGCCGCGGCGGGGGTGGCGCCACCGGCGAGGAAGTTGATCTGCAGGACCTGGCCGAACGCGAAGCTGAAGCCGATGAACGATCCGAACGTGCCGATGTAGAGGAAGCTGATGACCCACGAGTCGGAGAACTTCAACGCCTTGGCCATCGACCGGAGATCGGACTTCTGGTTGCCGAGGTTGTCCATGAACAGGGCGGCGCCGACCGCGGCGACGGCGATGAAGACCAGGTAGACGGCGCAGACGATCCAGGGCTCCGTGTTACCCAGGGTGGCGATCACGAGCAGGCCGATCACCTGGATCATCGGGACGCCGATGTTGCCGCCGCCGGCGTTGAGGCCGAGTGCCCAGCCCTTGAGTCGCTGCGGGTAGAACGCGTTGATGTTGGTCATCGACGAGGCGAAGTTGCCGCCGCCGACGCCGGCGAGTGCGGCCACGAGGATGAACGTCGTGTAGGACGCGCCGGGGTTCATCATCAGGTACAGGGTGAACAGCGTCGGCACGAGCAGGACGAGGGCACTGAAGACGGTCCAGTTGCGGCCGCCGAAGCGGGCCGTCGCCACCGTGTACGGGATGCGCAGAATCGAGCCGACGAGGGTCGGGACTGCGACGAGGAAGAACTTGCCCGCCGCGTCGATCCCGTAGATGTCGGTCGGCATGAACAGCACCATGACGGACCAGATCGACCAGACGGAGAAGCCGACGTGCTCAGCGACCACCGACCAGATCAGGTTCCGCTTGGCGATGTCCTTGCCGCCCGCCTCCCAGGCGTCGACGTCTTCCGCGTCCCAGTGCTCGATGTAGTGCTTCTTCACCCGGGCCTCCTCGTTGTGTGGGAGACCCAAAGGTAGAAAACCGGTGTTGCGGCGGTGCTGCGGTCGGTGACCGCAACGTCAACTGATCCTCACTTTTCAGCCAGGCTGATGTGAGGTTTCCTGCATGTTTCCTAGGCGTGTCGGAGAGCGTCCTCAGGCTCGGAATCGACGTGCCAGCTGTCCTCGAGCATGCGCGGCTTGCACGCCTGGAACGCTGCGATGAGGAGGATCACCACACCGAACGTCAAGAATCCGAACGACAGGGTCCACCCGCCGGAGGCATCGTGGAACACCCCGAACAGTAACGGCCCGAGGCACGCGACGGCGTAACCCACTCCCTGGGTGAAACCGGACAGCGTCGCCGAGCCGATGTGGCTGCGCGTGCGGAGATTGATCAGCGTCAGCGACATCGGGAACGTGCTGGGCCCGAGTCCGAGCAGCACGATCCACAGGATCGGCGCGCTCATCGGGGCGAGCAGCAGTCCACTGAAGGCCACGAGGTAACAGACCGCACACCCGATCACGATCGGGAACGGGTTGCGCATCCGGGCACACAGCGTGGGGGCCCCGAACGCCGCGACGAGACCCATGAACGAGAACAGACCCACCATGGCTCCCCCGAACGCCTCGCTCGCGCCGGCGTCGGACAGGATGTCGGGGATCCAGGTGAACATCGAGTACGTGATCATCGACGTCATCCCGAACATGCCGGCCATTCCCCAGCCGACGGGCGATCGCCAGGCCTTCCCGTGGGGACGGTCGGCCGGCACGTCCGCGGGCGGTTGCGCGGTCACGACCACGGCGCGACGTCGTTCGCGGGTGAGAAGGAGAATCCACGGGACCGCCGCGGCGAAGCCGAGGAGCGCCCAGACGCCGATCGACAATCGCCAGCCGAAGGCCTCGGCGAGCGGGACGGCCACGAAGGCGGGCGCGATGGTGCCGATCTGCACGCCGACGATGTACACCGAGCTCATCACGGCCAGCCGGTCGGAGAAGTAACGCTTGACGAGCGGCGGAATCACCACGTTGCCGATGCCCATGCCGGCCAGCGCGAGCGCCGACAGTGCCAGCAACGACCAGGTGTCGCTCATCAGGGCTCTCGTGAGCATGCCGACCGCGGCCATCAGCATCGCGACGAGGGCGGTCCGTTCCAGGCCCCACCGCTTGGCGATGAGCGGCGTTCCCAGTCCGAACAGCGCGAACATGGCCGTCGGCACCATCCCGAACACCCCGACGACGGTCGGTGAGAACCCGATGTCCTCCCGGATCTGCGAGGCCAGCGGGGTGAACGAGGTGACCGCCAGCCTCAGCACGAGGGCAGACATGGCGATCGCACAGAAGACGAGGAGGCGGCCGCGTAGAAGAGTCACGAGATAAATCATAGGATGACAGGATGACCTTTGGAAAACCCGTGCGCCGTTCGAGTCTGATCTCACAGGTCACCGAGCAGCTGCGCGACGAGATCTGCAGTGGTCGGTGGGCGGTCGGCGAGAAGATCCCCACCGAGACCGCGCTGTCCGACCTCACTGGAACCGGACGCAACACCGTCCGCGAGGCAGTGCAGGCGCTCGTCCACACCGGGCTGCTCGAACGGCGGCAGGGATCCGGCACGTACGTCGTCGCCACCTCCGATGTCGGGGGCACACTCGGCAAGTACTTCGCCGGCGCGCACGAGCGCGACGTCACGGAACTGCGGCAGGCGCTCGACGTCACTGCCGCCGCCCTCGCCGCCCGGCGCCGCACCCCGGGCGACGTCGCTCGCCTGCAGAACCTCCTCGACGAACGCTCCCGGTGTTGGGCCGAATCCGACACGGAGGCCGCCGTCGCGGCGGACATCAGCCTGCACCGCGCGATCGTCGAAGCGAGTCACAACGCCGTGTATCTGGAGTTCTACGACTCGCTACTGCCCTCGATCGCCCAGACCGTCGACCGGCACGTGCACGCGACCGGCGCGGGGTTCCACGACGAGCACGGGCGTCTGATCCAGGCGGTGATCGACGGGGACGAGTCCGCCGCGACCACGGCCGCCCGCGATCTGTTCGCGGAGCTGCTCACCTAGAGGAGGAGGCGCACCACGTCGGCCGTGCGGGCGAGTCCGGGAAACGCTTCTGCGGTCGAGCGGGGGTGCAGCACGTGGACGGCGAGCCTGAACAGCACCGCACGCAGAAGCATCTGCGGCCATTCGGGCAGATCTTCCCAACGGCCGATGAGGGCCTCGTCGGCTCCACCCCAGGAAATCGCATCCACCACGGCCACCGCCGCCGCCCACGACGCGGGACGCCAGTACGGGGTGATGTCGGTGATGCCGGGTGCGAGGGCACCGGCGAACAGGACGGTGCCGAACAGGTCTCCGTGTACCAACTGGTCCGGGCTGGTGACGGGCTTGCGCAGCGTCGCGAGCCCGGTGATCAGTTCCAGGCTCTTGCGACCGTCGGGGGACGGCGTCTCGAGCTGTTCGGCACCCTTCGCGCTGCGCAGCGGGATCTTCTCCCAGGCGGCCCGGTCCGCCGCCACGAATACGTCGACCTCCGCCCACGGCGCGACCGGGGGTTGGACGAGGAACCGGGGACGGTCGAGCTGCGAGGTCGCGGCGTGGAGCCGCCCCGACATCGACACGACCTCGTCGTGACGCGGCTCGGGTGTGCCCTCGATGAACGTGTCGGCGCGCCACCCTGACACCACATACCTGCCATCGGTGGACCGCACGGGACGCGCAAGCCGCACCCCGTCCACCTCGAGCGTCTCGCGGACCTTGGCGGACCACGCGGCGCGCGCGTGGTCGGCGACGGCTGACAGGACTACGTCTCCACAGAGCCACCCGCCGTCCCAGTCCGCACCGAGTGGGATGGGCTCGACTTCCCGGAGGCCGAACGTGGAGCACACGTGTTGAGGGGGTTGGCCTGTGCTCACGGACTCAACGCTACCGCCGGGTGGGCCGGGGACAGCGCAAGGCGCGCTGGCCCGGGGACGGGCAATCACGCCACGGCGAAGGTCAGTAGACAGGCAGGCTGGTGTCGACCTGTTTCGCCCACGCGATCACGCCGCCCTGCAGATGTGTGGCGTCGGAGAAGCCGGCCTTCTTCAGCGCGGCCAGCGCCTCCGCCGACCGGACCCCGGTCTTGCAGTGCAGCACGATCGGCTTGTTCTGCGGAAGCTCCGACAGCGCCTCGCCCGACAGGATGCGGTCCTTCGGGATCAGCACCGCACCGGGCAGGTGCACGATGTCCCACTCGACCGGCTCGCGCACGTCGATCAGTTCGATGTCCTTGCCTGAGTCGAGGAGATCGCGCAGCTCCGTGGCCGTGATGGTCGAACCGGCCGCCGCCGCCTGCCCCTCGTCGGAGACCACGCCGCAGAACGCGTCGTAGTCGATCAGTTCGGTGACGGGGGTCCGCGCCGGATCCCGGCGCAGCGTGATGGTGCGGTAGGTCATGTCGAGTGCGTCGTAGACCATCAGTCGCCCGAGCAGCGACTCCCCGATGCCGGTGATCAACTTGACCGCCTCGGTCGCCATGATCGAACCGATCGACGCGCAGAGCACACCCAGCACCCCGCCCTCGGCGCACGACGGGACCATGCCCGGCGGGGGCGCCTCCGGGTACAGGTCGCGATAGTTGAGTCCGCGACCGTTCGGCGCGTCCTCCCAGAACACGGACGCCTGGCCCTCGAATCGGTAGATCGAGCCCCACACGTACGGCTTGTGCGCGAGGACGGCGGCATCGTTGACGAGGTACCGGGTGGCGAAGTTGTCGGTGCCGTCGAGGATCAGGTCGTACTGCTCGAACAATGCGACGGCGTTGTCGGGCTCGAGCCGGAACTCGTGCAACCGGACGTCGACGTTGTCGTTGATCTCACGGATCGAGTCGCGCGCACTCTCGGCCTTGGGACGGCCCACGTCGGACCGGCCATGGATCACCTGTCGCTGCAGATTCGACATGTCGACCTCGTCGAACTCGACGATGCCGAGTGTCCCGACACCGGCCGCCGCAAGATAGAGCAAAGCGGGTGACCCGAGGCCGCCCGCGCCGATGACGAGGACCTTCGCGTTCTTCAAACGCTTCTGCCCCGCCATGCCGACGTCCGGGATGATCAGGTGCCTGCTGTACCGCGCCACCTCGTCGCGGGAAAGTTCGGCGTCCGGTTCCACCAGCGGCGGCAGTGCCTCGGTGGTCTTCACAGAACGGTCAAGCGACACGGTCCACTCCTGACGATTGCGCGACAGCTTCCGATGTGTCGGACAGCATTGACTTCAACGTTCCGACGGGGTCCATTCTTCCCCTCCCGCCGGCAGTCGCGCGGGGCGGGCCCGGCTCACGCCCTCGGGAACGGCCACGGATTGAAATGGCAGGTCAGACCGTTCATCGGGACGATTCCCTCGGGGTCGAGTTGCGCGATGTCGTTGTTGGCCGTCCCGAACGTCTGCTGCATCATCACCGGCGCGAGGCCGCCTTCGGTCTCGCACGGCTGGTGGTCCTGGTAGCCGATGGCGTGCCCGACCTCGTGATTGATCTGGTACTGCCGGTACGACCCGATGTCGCCCTGGAACGCGATGGCGCCGCGCACCCAGCGCGGCTCGTTGAGGACGACGCGATCGATGCCGGGGTTGTAGCAGGACACCTCCAGCTGGATGTCGTAGCCGCACGCCTCGCGGATGGTCATCTGCGACGTCAGCGACACCCGGAAGTCGGGGTCGCCCTGGTCGACGCGGCGGAACGCGAACCGCGGGTCCTTCGTCCAGCTCTTCGGATTCGACAGCGTCTGGTCGACCATCCGGCCGAACGACTCGTCGCCGCCGAATCCGGACGTGTCGACCCCGTCCTCGATCTCGACGCTGTACGTGAATTCGCGTTCGGTGCCCTGCCCGACCTTGGTCCCGCTTCCGGGAACCACGTGCCAGGTGCCAGCGCCGGCCGCCGTGAACGGACCTCCCTCGGGCAGCGCGCCCGCGGGAAGTTCGGCGGCGAAGTTACCGTCGGCCTCCGGCGGGATCCCGATGACGCTCGAACCGTCGGTGTCCCGGGACAGGGTGCCGAATCCGGGGGTGTCGGTCTCGGCCGTCGTCTCGCTGCCACCGCCGGTGTCCCGGACCGCGTCGACCACGACGAGAACCGTGACCACCAGTAGGATCGGGATCGCGTAGGCCCGCCAACCGTAGGTGGAGACGAACCGGCCGATGCGACTCTGCTTCCTCGCCTGCCGCTCGGGGCGCGGGTTCCGGGGCCTGCCGACGTCGCGGCTGGTCGGGTCCCATTGCGCGCGGAGCGGTTGATGCGACTGCGCCTTCGGTGCCGACTGCGAAGCGCGGGGACGGACGTCACGCTGGTCGATGCTGCGCGATCGTCGCTCCCCGTCCTCGGAGCTCTGGGGAGCCCGGCCGCGAACACTCGGTCCTCCTCGGTCAGTCACGCAGCCCAGAATCTCACAGTCCGGCACCGCCTCGTCCCAGCGCACCGTCCGCAGGTCATTCGGCGTGTCACGCGGATGCGATCCGCAACGTCGTGGCTACCCGGATCACCTGGCGCCCCCGCCCCCTACCTGGTCCCAGTTACCGGTCAGGCAATATGCTTGACCGGGCGAGTCCAGCGAGTCCACCATGAACGGTTCGCTACGCGCGGGTATCGTTCACACAGTTACACAGAATGTGACGCGGAATACTTGTGCAGATTGGAAGCGCTATGACTGAACTCGCGGATCGGACGAACTCCGATCGCGATGCCACCCCCGGAAAGGGCACCGGGGCCCGTCGCAGCACGCGACTCCCCCGTGACGCCCGGCGACTGCAGCTACTCGCCGCAGCCAGCGAGGTCTTCGTCACACGCGGATACCACGCTGCCGGTATGGACGAGATCGCCGAGTGCGCCGGTGTGAGCAAGCCCGTCCTCTACCAGCACTTCCCCGGCAAGCTGGAGCTGTACGTGGCGGTGCTGCAGAGCTATGTCGACAGCCTGATCTCCGGCGTCCGGCAGGCACTGCGCTCGACCACGGACAACAAGCAGCGTGTCCGCGCCGCGGTGCAGGCGTTCTTCGACTTCGTCGACAACGACTCGCAGGGATTCCGGCTCGTGTTCGAGTCGGACCTCATGGGTGAACCGCAGGTGCAGAGCCGCGTCGAGCAGGCCACCGAGGCGTGCGTGGACGCCGTGTTCGACCTCGTCAGCCACGACTCCGGTCTCGACCCCTACCGCGCCCGCATCCTCGCTGTCGGCCTGGTCGGCGCCAGCCAGTTCACCGCGCGGTACTGGCTCGAGGCGGCGCGCCCGATCCCGAAGGAAGAAGCGGTCGACACGACGGTCACGCTCGCGTGGGGCGGTCTGTCCCGCGTGCCGCTGCATCCCGAACAGCGCTAGCACCGTGCACGAGAAAGGGCCCGCAGTCGAGTCGACTGCGGGCCCTTTCTCGTGTGTTCACTTGGTCGGCGCGAATCCGACCTTGCGGATATCGGACGGGCCGATCTCCACGTAGGCGATCTTGCTGGACTGCACGAGGTACTTGCGTCCCTTGTCGTCCTGCAGAGACAGGATCCCGTCGCCACCGGTGAGGGCGTCCGAGACCAATGTCTCGACCTCGTCCGGGGTCTGCTCGCTGCTGACGATGAGCTCACGCGGGCTGTCGATTACACCGATCTTGACCTCCACGGTCAACCTCCGAACTCTCCGAGAAACATCAGCTGTCCTGGCAAGGCTAATGCAGCGGCCGCCGCCGGTGCGCGTCTGCGGGCTGTGCCCTGAGCGAACATGCCGTCACACCTCACACGAGCCCGAGCACGGCCATGCGTTCGGCGTGCATCTCTTGCATGCGATCGAAGAGTGCGACGACGCCGTTGAGGTCGCCGGACGCGGAGATGACGAGTTCGGTCAGCGCCTCCCGCTGCGCCAGGACGAACTGTGCCTGGGTGATGGCCTCGCCGAGCAGTCGCCTGCCCCACAGCATGAGGCGGTCCTTGTCGCGGTTGCTGGCCTTGATCGCCTGCTGCACCTCGTGGACGACGAATTCCGAGTGGCCGGTCTGCGAGAGCACCTCCTCGACCGTCCGCGAGACCTCGGCGGGCAGCGAGTGCCCGATCTCGCGGTAGAAGTCGGCGGCGATCCCGTCACCGACGTACGCCTTCACCAGTGCCTCGAGCCACGTCGACGGGGTGGTGGACGCGTGGTAGTTGTCCAGGGCGCGGACGAACGGATCCATCGCCTCGAAGATGTCGAACCCACGCGCGGTCAGCGCCTTCTCGAGCATCTCGAAGTGGCCCATCTCGGCGGCCGCCATGCTGGCGAGCGCCACTTTGCCCTGCAGGGTCCGCGCCATCTGCGCGTCCTCGGACAGCCGGTAGAACGCGGAGATCTCGCCGTACGCGAGGACCGCGAAGAGTTCACTGACGCCGGGATGATCAGGGGGAATGGTGGAATCAGAGGATGCAGGCGTGTTGGGCTCCATGGCGCCACAGCCTAGTGTGTCGGCCAGTGATGTTTGCCATGCGTAACCGGTTCTGGGGCGTTCTCCGGCTACAATGATCATGGGCAACCGCTCGTCACCACGTTCGCCTCCACGGAGAACGCGGTTTGAGTGATGATCGATCACGATCCGATCAGCGGTTCCCACCGATAATGTGCGCGCACCTGATCGACGGTCCCAGCCGCGCCTCGCCGAAATCTTCGATTTCTGCGCTGAGGCAGAGGCAGGATCGACTCGGAAGAGGACATCGACGAGCGTCGACTGGGAAATCGGGCCGACCAGCGGCCTGGCCCTTACCTCGTGCGTGCGTGCAGCTACGAGGAAGGCCAGTCCCCTGAGCAAGATCACCGTCGACCATGAAGACGACGCAACCGAGACCACGCTGTCGGCGCAACTCGACTCCACGCACGTCGCCCCTACCTTCGCCGAGCTCGGAGTTCGTGACGAGATCGTCCGCGCTCTCGACGAGATCGGCATCGAGCGCACGTTCGCGATCCAGGAGCTGACGCTCCCCCTCGCCCTCGCCGGCGACGACCTGATCGGTCAGGCCCGCACGGGCATGGGCAAGACGTTCGGTTTCGGCGTCCCGCTGCTCCACCGCATCTCCAGTGGCACCACCGGGACGGCCGCACTCGACGGCACCCCCCGCGCGCTGGTCATCGTCCCCACCCGCGAGCTGTGCATTCAGGTCACGAAGGACCTCGAGGGCGCCGCGAAGTACCTGAAGGGCGAGAAGAACAAGCTCGAGGTCCTCGCCATCTACGGTGGCCGCCCCTACGAGACGCAGATCGCGACGCTCCAGAAGGGCGCCGACGTCGTCGTGGGCACCCCGGGCCGTCTGCTCGACCTCGCCAACCAGGGTCATCTGATCCTGGGCAAGGTCGAGGTCCTCGTCCTCGACGAGGCCGACGAGATGCTCGACCTGGGCTTCCTGCCCGACATCGAGCGCATCCTCGGAATGGTGCCGGACAAGCGCCAGACGATGCTGTTCTCGGCGACCATGCCGGGTCCGATCATCACGCTCGCCCGCACGTTCCTCACCCAGCCGACGCACATCCGCGCCGAGCAGGCCGACGACTCGGCGGTGCACGACCGGACCAGCCAGCACATCTACCGGGCGCACGCGCTCGACAAGGCGGAGATGGTGGCCCGCGTGCTGCAGGCCGACGGCCGCGGTGCGACGATGATCTTCACCCGCACCAAGCGCACCGCCCAGAAGGTCGCCGACGATCTCGCCGAGCGCGGTTTCTCCGTCGGCTCGGTCCACGGCGACCTCAATCAGGTCGCTCGCGAGAAGGCGCTGAAGGCGTTCCGCACGGGCAAGATCGACGTGCTGGTCGCAACGGACGTCGCGGCCCGCGGTATCGACATCGACGACGTCACCCACGTGATCAACTACCAGTGCCCGGAGGACGAGAAGACGTACGTCCACCGGATCGGCCGCACCGGCCGGGCGGGCCGCACGGGCATCGCCGTGACGCTGGTGGACTGGGACGACATCCCCCGCTGGCAGCTCATCGACAAGGCTCTCGGCCTCGGCATCCCCGATCCCGCGGAGACGTACTCCAGCTCCCCGCACCTGTTCGAGGAGCTGTCGATCCCTGCCGGCGCGACCGGCACGATCAAGCGCCCCCGGGTGGAGAAGGTCGCATCCGAGCCGAGCGAGAAGACGGGCACGGAGCAGAGCGAGAACACCGATTCCGAGCGGGGCGAGAAGGCCGAGCGCACGGAGCGTCCGGCCCGCACCCGCACCCGCCGCCGCACCCGTGGTGGCCGCCCCGCGGACTCCGTGGGACCCAAGTCCGTGTCGCCGGAGCCGACGGCACCCGAATCCGCCGCTTCGAGCGGGGACACCGACGGCGAGGGTGCCTCCAAGCCCCGCCGGCGTCGTCGCCGCCGGACCACGAAGGTCGGCGCCGCCGCGACGAACGCGGAGTAAACAGCCACCGTGCTGGCACCTGAGCGGCGCTCGCGCGCCGATCTCGTCGTCGCTGCCGGAATCGCCGTTGCGGTCGTGGTCGCCCTCACCGTGGTGTGGTTCCGCAGCGATGCCCGGGGCACCACCTCGGTCACCGCCGCCGAACCGCCGCCTGCGCTCGTCACAGCCCTGACGGTTCCGGAGACGCTGAACCCGATCTGGGATTCCGCCAGTTCCGCCACCACCGCACCCCTCGTCGTCGGTGGTGCGGTCGTCACCGCGGACGGCGGGGACGTCGTGGGACGGGACCGGATCTCGGGTACCGAGCTGTGGCGGTACGAGCGTGATCTCGACCTGTGCGGTGTGACGGCGTCGTGGGAGAAGGTCGTGGCCGTCTACCGCGACGACCGCGGTTGCTCCCAGGTCACCGAACTCGACGGGGGTACCGGCGAGCGCCTGGCCCAGCGGAGCAGCGACGCCGATTCCGAGGTGACGCTGAAGGCCGACGGAACGTATGTGGCGTCCCTCGGCGACCGCAGGCTGGAATTGTGGCGCTCCGACCTCGTCCGCACCGTCGAATACGGACGGGTGGACGCGCCCGTGAATCCCAAGAAGCAGCCACGCGCCGGATGCACGCTGATCGACGTCGGTTCGAGCAGCAGCAGGCTGTCCGTTCTCGAGCGCTGCCCCGGCGAGGTGGCCGATCGTCTGACGGTCATGAACCCGTCGCCGAAGGACAATCAGGAGCCCGAGGAGTACGGGTCGAGCGTCCTGGCGGGGGTGGATGCCGGTGTCGAGGGTGCGCGCATCCTCGGGGTGTCGGGCGAGACCACGGCCGTCTACCTCCCCGCGGGCACGTCGTACGGACCGCGGATCGGCCTGTTCGACGGCACCGGCAACGCCGTGTCCGAATACGCGCTCTCCCAGCGAGTCGGACCGGATCCCGTCACGTCGACGAGCAGTTCGGTGGTCACCTGGTGGACCGGTACGGACGTGGTGTCGCTCGGCGCATCCGATCTCGCACCGCGCTGGATCTTCCCCGGCGCTCTCGGCCCGGGAGCTGTGATGGCCGGAAACCTGCTGGTCCCGGTGGAATCCGGCATCGCCGTGCTCGACCTGTCGACCGGCGCGTTGCTTCGCACGATCCCGGTGACGCGTGACGCCGCGGCGGGGCCGATCATCACGACGGTGGCCGGCGACGTCGTGCTCGAACAGCGCGGAGATGATGTCGTGGCGCTGCGCTGAGGTCGCCCCTCACGCGGGTTCGGCGAACACCACCAGATAGCCGTCGAGGTCGCGGATCCAGATCTCGCGATGTCCCGCATTGGGATTGACGTGCACGTCCGTGACCACGTCGGCACCTGCCTCCCGCGCCCGCGCGACGGTGCCGTCGAAGTCGGGGGTCTCGAACCAGATCGCCACCCCGTTTCCCCGCGGGAGCGCAGGGTCGCCGAGGGTGCCGTGGTGGTGGCCCTCGTCGAGCCGGTGCAGTTGCAGGATCATGTGCCCGTCGACGAGGAGTTGCTCGTAGTCCCGTCCGCCGTGGCCGCTGCGCGCGTCCAGGACCTTCCGGTACCACTCGCCTGCGCGTTCGACGTCGTCGACGGCGAGGAGCGGCTGCGCCCGCATCGTCAGGGTGTTGCTTCGAGGCGTATCCGAGACTGTCATGGCCCCGACGTTAGCGCCGTGCACTCCCCCGCACTTGGACGAATGAGCATGCCGTCAACGGAAAGTTGCGCGGTACGCGGACGGCGAGACGCCGACCGTGCGCGAGAGGTGCTGTCGCAGCGACGTCGCGGTGCCGAATCCCGCAGCCGCGGCCACGCCGTCCACCGGCAGGTCGGTGTTCTCCAGCAGTTCGCGGGCACGGATGATCCGCTGTTCGAGAATCCACTGAGTCGGCGACATCCCGGTCTCGGCCCGGAATCGCCGGGTGAACGTGCGCACGCTCATCGACTCCCACGCGGCCAGCTCCCGCAGCGACAGCGGTTGATCGAGATGCGACAGCGCCCGGGCCCGCGCTCGCGCCGTGGACGCACCGTCGGCCTCCGGGACGGGCTCGGTGATGAACTGCGCCTGACCGCCGCTGCGATGAGGGGGCACGACCGTTCCCCGTGCCACCTCGTTGGCCACCGACGCACCGTGGTCGAGACGAATCATGTACAGGCACAGATCGATTCCGGATGCGACGCCGGCGGCGGTGAGCACGCTGCCGTCGTGTGTGTAGAGCACGCCGGGGTCCAGGTGCACGTGGGGGTACAGCCGCCGGAACGCGTCCGCCGACTTCCAGTGCGTCGTGGCACGCCGTTTCCCGAGCAGGCCGGCCGCCGCGAGGACGAACGAGCCCGTGCAGATCGATGCCACCCGCGTGTCCGGGCGAATGTGCGCGAGGGCGTCCGCGAGGCGACGGGGCAGGCGTCCGCCCTCCGGAGGGTCGTAGTCCTGATCGGATGCCGGGATCACGACGGTGTCGGCCGTGCCGAGCAGCGCCGGACCGTGCTCGACCGAGAGCGTCACGTCGGTGTCGGTCCGGACCTCGCCGGGGGTGAGGGCGCACGTGAGGACCTCGTACAGCGGCTCGCCGTCCCGCGACCGCGCCTCACCGAACAGTCGGTGGACGATCCCGAACTCGATCGGGAGCAGACCGTCGCGCACGAACACGACCACGCGATGACGGCGCCCGCCTCTCGATTCGGACATGGCCCGATTATTTCACATATCGTCTCATCGGCCACTGTCGCGACCGCAGCCCCGCGTCCATGATCGGAGGGTCAGGACGACCGAGCGGAAGGTGAACCATGAAGATCCTGTGGGTATCGGCACATCCCGAGCCGAAGTCCCTGAACGCGGCTCTCCGCGGCGACGCCCTCGCGGCCCTGCGCGGTGCCGGCCACGACGTCCGGACATCGGACCTGTACGAGATGCGATGGAACCCGGTGGTGACGGCTGGCGATTTCGGACACGACCCCCACCACCGCCTCCTCGTCGGCGCGCGGTCGGGCCGGGCCCTGACCGAGGGCACCCTGGCCCCCGACATCCGCGCCGAGCAGCGCAAGCTCGCGTGGGCCGACGCGGTGATCGTGCAGTTCCCGCTGTGGTGGTACGGCATGCCCGCGATCCTCAAGGGCTGGTTCGACCGGGTCTTCGTCGAGGGTTACGGCTACGGACTGCGCAGCGGGGACGGCTCGACCCGGCGGTACGGCGACGGCACCCTGGCCGGCAAGCGGGCGATGACGGTCGTCAGTTTCGGCGGCAGCGCCGACAGTGCGGGCCCGCGCGGGATCAACGGACAGATGGACGAACTCCTGTTCCCGATCCACCACGGAATCTTCTGGTACACGGGGATGTCGGTGGTGCCCCCGGTTCTGATCGACAGTGCGGACCGGTTGCCCGCCGAGCACTACCCCGGCGTCGCGGCGCGGCTGATCGATCGCCTGTCCGGCCTGTTCACCGACGCGCCGTTGCCTTTCCGCACACAGAACGGCGGCGACTACGACGCTCGGTTCGTGCTGCACGAGGACCGGGCGCCCGGGGTCACGGGCCTGCGCGCCCACTATGCCGACGCGGATTCCGGCTCCGCTGAATCGGGGGCCGAAGTCCGCACCACCGCGATCTGTAACGTGTTCTAATTCACGGCATGGCAACCTACGTGATCACCGGCGCCGCCTCGGGCATCGGGGCGGCGAGCCGCCGCACACTCGAATCCGCCGGTCATACCGTCATCGGAGTCGACCTCGCGCACACCGACGTGACCGCCGACCTGTCGACCCCCGGCGGACGGGCCGCGGCGGCCGACGCCGTGTCCGAGGCGAGCGGCGGCGTCGTGGACGGTCTCGTCTGCTGCGCCGGGCTCGGGTCGCTGTCGCACGTCCCGGGCGGCAAACTCGTCGCCGTCAACTACTTCGGGGCCGTGGAACTCGTGACGGCGCTGAAGCCCGCCCTCGAGCGCGCTGGCGGAGCCTCGGTGGTGGTGATCTCGTCGAGCAGCACCACCACGCAGCCGGGAATTCCCGAGAATCTGGTGACCGCGTGCCTCGACGGCGACGAGGCGGAGGCGGTGCGCATCGGCGACGACGTGACCGCCATCCCGGCGTACCCGGCGTCCAAGCTCGCGCTGGCCTGGTGGATTCGGCGTGAAGCGGTACGGCCGGAGTGGATCGGCAACGGCATACGACTCAACGCGATCGCGCCGGGCATGATCGACACGCCGATGACCAGCGGCGACGACCTCGACCCCGAACTGGCGAAGGCGCTGGACTTCTATCCGGTGCCGCTGGGCAGGCGCGGACGTCCGGACGAGATCGCCGCGCTCGTCGAGTTCCTGCTCGGACCGGGCTCGACACTGTTCTGCGGCAGCGTCGTCTTCGCCGACGGGGGCACGGACGCCCAGTTACGCCAACAGGATTGGCCCGCCGCGTGGAATCCGACGCCGGAAGAACTTACTCGGCACTTCCAGGCGAAAACGTAGCGAGCTCGGATCCCGCCCAGTGCTTGGCGAGGTTCTCGGCCAGGTCCCGGTACGCCTGGGCACCCTTGTTCTTGCGCCCCGCCAGCACGGTGGCACCCGACGCCGTGGCCTCCGCGAATCGCACCGTCCGCGGGATCGGCGGAGCGAGAACCGGCAGGTTGTAGCGGTCGGACACGTCGGAGAGCACGTCCCGGCTGTGCGTCGTGCGTGCGTCGTACAGCGTCGGCAGTGCTCCGAGCAGCACCAGGTCGGGGTTGGTGATCTGCTGTACCTCGGTGACCGTCCGCAGCAATTGCCCCACACCGCGGTGGGCGAGCGTCTCACACTGCAGCGGTACCAGTACCGACTGCGCCGCCGTGAGCCCGTTGAGCGTGAGCACACCGAGAGACGGCGGGCAGTCGATGATGATCGTGTCGTAGTCGTCCAGCAGCGGCGCCAGAGCGCGCTTGAGGGCGAACTCGCGACCGGGACGCATGAGCAGCAACGCTTCCGCACCCGCGAGGTCGATCGTCGCAGGCAGGAGGGCGACACCGTCCTCGGTGTCGATCACGGCCTCCTGCGCCGCCAGATCACCTGTCAGCACCTCGTGGACGGAGGCGTCCAGGCGGTCCGGGTTGTGCCCGAGGGAGAACGTCAGGCATCCCTGCGGGTCGAGATCCACCACCAGAACCTTCTGGCCCAGCCCCACGAGGGCTGCGCCGAGAGAAGCGACCGTGGTGGTCTTCGCGACCCCACCCTTCTGATTTGCCACTGCAAGAACCGTTGTCACGGCTCGATCCTTACCTACTTCGTCCCCGGAGGCGAGCCATACACGCAGATTGACTGCCATGATGGATGGATGCCACCCAGTGATTCGCCGCGCGGCCGTCGGATCGTCCTCCTCCGACACGGCGAAACGGAATGGGCCCGTTGGGGTAAACACACCGGTCGAACCGACGTCCACCTCACCGAACTGGGTGAAGCCCAGGCGCGGCGGATAGGTCCGGCGATGGACGCCCTCGAACTGCGCGACCCCCTCGTCATCGTCAGTCCGCGGCAACGCGCCCGGGAGACGGCGGAGCTGGCGGGATTGAAGATTCAGCGCACCTGGGACGCGCTCGCCGAATGGGATTACGGGATCTACGAGGGCATGACGACCCCCGAGATCAGGCAGCAGGTGCCGGACTGGACCGTGTGGACGCACCCGTGCCCTCGCGGTGAGCAGGCCGAGCAGGTGCACACCCGGTGCGACCTCGTCCTGTCCGTCGCGCATTCGCAACTCGTGGACCGTGACGTGATCCTCGTCGGGCACGGACACTTCTCGCGCGCGCTCATCGCCCGCTGGGCGGAGCTTCCGATCAGCGAGGGACGCCGGTTCGCGATGTCGCCGGGTGCGTACTCCGTCCTCGGCTTCGAGCACGGGGCACAACAGGTGGTCAGCCACAACGTCACGAGCGAGGAAGGTGCCCGATGATCAGACGCGCAGTACCCGAGGACGTCACCGCGATCACCGCGATGATCTACGAACTCGCCGAACACCAGCGGGCCCGTGACGAGTGCACCGTCACCGCCGACCAGATCGACGACGCCCTGTTCGGTCCGCAGCCGTCGACCTTCGCCCACGTCGCGGCGAACGACGACGACCGGGTCGTCGGGATCGCGGTGTGGTTCCGGAATTTCTCCACCTGGGACGGAACGCACGGCATCTACCTCGAGGACCTGTTCGTCAGCCCGTCGGAGCGCGGTTCCGGGCACGGCAAGGCCCTGCTCGCCACACTCGCGAAGGAGTGCGTCGACAACGGCTACACGCGACTGTCGTGGTCGGTGGTCAACTGGAACAAGCCGTCGATCGCGTTCTACGAGTCGCTGGACGCGCACCCGCAGGACGAATGGACCACGTACCGGCTCACCGGGGATCCGCTCGCCCGCCTCGCGTCCGAGGTGAGTTAGCGGTCCGACGGGTTGTCGGCGTCGGCCTCCTGGCCGTACTCGGCAGCCATCCACTTCGACGTGGGACTGCTGAACAGGCACCCGAGGGCCGCCACGACCACGACTCCGAGCAGCACACCGAAGAACGGCTGGTGCGAATCGGTGAGCAGCGACCACGCCACCGGTAGCAGGAGGAGTTGGGCGACGATCGCGATCGCCCGCCCCCAGCGCCGGCCGAAGATCAGGGCGAGCCCGGCGGCGAACACCGCGCCGCCGAGAATCGCGAACCAGGCCGCGGTGCCGTATCCACTGCTGACGCTCTGGTCGTGCCCGAGGAGTCCCCGGATCACCAGCACCACGGCGACGCCGACCGCCACCGCGCCCTCGAGCGACACCAGGGCGCCCGCCGCGCGGACCGTGGTGGGCGTGGACTTGCTGAGAGACGGCTTCGGCACGTCGGCCAGCCTAGAACACCCCGTCGCCGGCGGCCTCGGACGGTGACACGTGCCGCCCCCGCTAGGCTTGGGCCCCGTGCGCGCGCTGCTGATCGTCAACCCCAATGCCACATCGACGACCCCGGCCGGGCGTGATCTCCTCGCCCATGCACTGTCGAGCCGGGTGCGGTTGACGGTCGCGCACACGGCACACCGCGGCCACGCCGCCGAACTGGCGCAGCAGGCCTGCGTGGACGGGATGGGTCTGATCATCGTCCACGGCGGCGACGGCACCGTGAACGAGGTGGTCAACGGACTGCTCGGCACCCCGGTACCGAAGTCGATGAGCGCGGTGACGGTGGGGCCGATTCCCCCGATCGCCGTCGTCCCCGGCGGGTCGGCGAACGTGTTCGCCCGCTCGCTCGGCATCGCGCCGGACCCGGTGGACGCCACCAACCAGCTCATCGATCTGCTCGCCCGCAGGCAGCGGCGCAGGATCGGGCTCGCGCACTGCGACAACCGCTGGTTCACGTTCAACGCCGGCCTCGGCTGGGACGCCCAGGTATGTGAGGCGGTCGACATGCACCGCAAGAACGGGCGCCCGGCCACACCGGCGCAATATGTCCGCGCGGCGGTGCGCGTGTTCTTCCGGTCGAAATATGCGGAGCCGACGCTCACCGTCGAGGTTCCCGATCACGACCCGGTCGAGGGTGTCCACTACGCATTCGTGTCGAACGCGAGTCCCTGGACGTATCTGAACAAGCGGGAAGTGCACACGAATCCCGACACCACCTACGACACGGGCCTCGGTGTCTTCGCGATGCGGTCCACCGCGATCCTCACCACGCTGCGGGTGGCCCGCCAGCTGCTGACTCCCGGAACCCGTCCGAAGGCGAAGAAGCTGGTCCGGGTCGACGACGTGCCGTCCGTGCGGATCTCCGCGTCGGAGCCCATCGGACTGCAGATGGACGGCGACTACATCGGACTGCGCAATGTCGTCGAGTTCGTGTCGGTGCCCGAGGCGCTGGATGTGGTCGCCCCGGCGCGACCCTGAGCAATTCTCGAGAATCTCCGTTTTCACCTAGCGGGAAGTGCCTGCACGGGGTACAAAGGACGGCGCGCCTCGAAGGGCAGCCTAAGTACGTGAGCTCCCCCACGGTGCGGCGGTTTTCTATTGACATCCCGCCAGTTCGTGAAAGCATTCACAAGCAACAGTGCGGAAACATTCTCTACGCACACATGAACTCATGAAGACGAAACGGTGCATTTCGCACCCAGTTAAGGAGCAGAAGGATGGACTGGCGCCACAAGGCAATCTGTCGCGACGAAGACCCCGAGTTGTTCTTCCCTGTGGGCAACAGCGGTCCGGCCCTCGCGCAGATTGCTGATGCCAAGGTTGTCTGCAACCGCTGCCCGGTGACCGCCGAATGCCTCTCGTGGGCACTCGAGTCGGGCCAGGACGCCGGTGTGTGGGGCGGCATGAGCGAAGACGAGCGACGCGCACTCAAGCGCCGCAACGCTCGGACGCGTGCCCGCACCACCGTCTGACACTTCAGAAGGAGACGGGCCCGGCACCACATGGTGCCGGGCCTTTTGCTTGCCCGCCGGTCAGTACCGGGGCCCACGACGGCCCAGCGGTACGCGTAACACGGCATCCGTGCCACCGTCCGCCCCGGGATGCAGCCCGAGGGAACCGTTCAGCTCGGCGGCCACCAGGGTCCGGACGATCTGCAGACCGAGACGGTCGGACCGCTCGAGGCTGAAACCGGGTGGTAATCCCCTGCCGTCGTCGTGGATCACGACGTCCAGCCACCGCGCGGAGCGTTCGGCCCTCATGGTGACCGTCCCCGGCGCGCCGGGTTCGAAGGCGTGCTCGATCGCGTTCTGCACGAGTTCGGTCAGCACCATCACCAGTGGCGTGGCCCGCTCCGCGGAGAACACCCCGAAGCTGCCCTCCCGGCGGACCTTGATCGGCGTGCTCACCGTCGCCACGTCCGACAGGATCGGCACGAGGCGGTCGACGACCTCGTCGAGGTTCACTTCCTCGTCCACCGACATCGACAGTGTGTCGTGCACCAGGGCGATCGAGGTGACGCGGCGCACCGATTCGCTCAGCGCCTGCCGGGCTTCCTCGTTGTTGGTGCGCCGGGCCTGCAGTCGCAGGAGCGCCGCCACGGTCTGCAGATTGTTCTTCACCCGGTGATGGATCTCGCGGATCGTCGCGTCCTTGCTGAGCAGGGCGCGATCCCGCCTCTTCACCTCGGTGACGTCCCGCACGACGACAGCGGCGCCCACCCGCTTCCCGCCGGGTTTGAGGACCAGCGCCCGGAGCAGCACGGTCGCTCCCCTGGCTTCGATCTCCATGCGACGACCCGGCTTGTCGGCGATGGTGTCGCGGATGTACCCGGCGACCTCCTGCGACTCGAACGGGTCCGTCACGAGCGAGCGCGTGGTGGCGGCGAGGTTCTGACCGATCAGGTCCGAGCTCAGACCCATCCGGTGGTAGGCCGACAGCGCATTGGGACTCGCGTAGACCACGCTGCCGTCGGTGTCGAGACGGATGAAGCCGTCGCCGGCACGGGGACTCGAGTTGGTGTCCGACCGGGCCTCCCGGATCGGGAAGGTGCCGTCGCTGATCATCTGGCACAGATCCTCGGCGCAGTCGAGATAAGCGACCTCGAGCGGGCTCTGCGCCCGCTGGTGCGACAGGTTGGTGTCCCGGCTCAGGACCGCGATCACCTCGCCGTTCCACCGCACCGGGACCGCCTCTCCGCGCGGCGGCAGACCCTCGTGCCCGCCGCCGTCCTCGGGGCGCACGACGCGGCCCTCGAGCAGCGCCTGCAGCACCTGCGGGTGTTCCGACTCCGACACGACGGTCCCGACGACGTCCTCCGGGAACGCGGTCGACGCGGTGGTGGGTCTGCAGTGCGCGACGCAGATCACGGTGCCCGTGGGGTTGGTGGCCGCGGAATCCGTTCCGACCCAGAGCAGAACGTCCGCGAAGGAGAGGTCGGCGAGCAACTGCCATTCACCGACGACGCGCTGGAGATGATCGACGGCCTCGCCGGGCAGGTCGGTGTGTTCGGCGAGCAGGTCACTCAGTGTGGACATCGTCGGTGGGTGTCAGCTCAGGAGATGACAGCGATCAGATCGCCCTGCTGGATCACGTCGCCGACCTTGACGTCCACGGAGGTGACCGTGCCGGGCTCTTCGGCGATGACGGGGATCTCCATCTTCATCGACTCCAGGATGACGAGGGTGTCACCCTCCTTCACCTCGTCACCCGCGCTCACCACAACCTGATACACCGTCGAAACCATTTCGGCGCGCACGTCTTCTGCCATTGTGATCCTTCACTCCCGGGTGTCGAGAAAGCCCTGTTGCAAGGACACCCAACCACACGTGGAAGACTGTGGTGAAAAGAAGGGAGATCTACTCATGGGTAAGCGTGGTCGTAAGAAGCGCAGTCGCAAGGGCAACGCCGCAAACCACGGCAAGCGTCCCAACGCCTGACGCGCCGTAGAACGCACCAGGGGCCGGAAAGCAGCGATGCTTTCCGGCCCCTGATTGCTGTTCTGACGAGTTATGCGTCTGGTTCGGTGTTCGTGATCAGGATTGTCCGCCGCAACTCGATGGAGAGCCTCTGACGCAGACTTTCCGGCGCGTGCTCCCCACCGCACTTGCGGTTCACGAGGCTCTTCACCTTCTCCTCGATCCCGTACGCCTCGAGGCACGACCCGCACTCGTCGAGGTGCCTCTGCAGCCGCGCCCTCGACGCCTCGTCGCATTCACGGTCCAGCATCAGCCAGACGTCCGCGATGACGGCGGAGCAGTCGAGCTGCTCGAATTCGTCCTGCTCGCTCACCGAGAAACCTCCTGCTCCGTGCTCACTACACTGTCGCCGGGCACCTCGTCGGTGCCCCCACGGTTGAATCCACGTTCGCGTGCGACATCGGCGAGCAGACCCCGGAGCTGCTTGCGGCCGCGGTGCAGTCGCGACATCACGGTCCCGATCGGGGTGCCCATGATCTCGGCGATCTCCTTGTAGGGGAATCCCTCGACGTCCGCGTAGTAGACGGCCATCCGGAACTCCTCCGGCAGGGCCTGGAGTGCTTCCTTGATGTCGTCGTCGGGGAGCGCGTCCAGGGCCTCGACCTCGGCGGACCGCAGACCGGTCGACGAATGTTCCGCCGTCGCCGCCAGCTGCCAGTCGGTGATCTCGTCGGTGGGGTACTGCGCGGGCTGGCGCTGCTTCTTGCGGTACGAGTTGATGTACGTGTTCGTGAGGATCCGGTACAGCCACGCCTTGAGGTTGGTGCCCTCGCGGAACGAACGGAACGCCGTGTAGGCCTTCACGTACGTTTCCTGCACGAGGTCCTCGGCGTCCGCCGGGTTCCTGGTCATCCTCAGAGCAGCGCCGTACAGCTGATCCAGAAGTGGGAGCGCATCCCTTTCGAAACGCGCGATCAACTCGTCCTGTGGCTCGGCCTGGTCTGCCGTCGGACGGTCATGTTCCTGCACGCTGATCCCTTCGGTCGCCGTGGGCGTCAACGTTACCGCCAACTGCAAACGCGACGTGGGCTCCATCACCGAGGACATCACGATACGGACCACTCCCTTCGATGCACTGTTCTTCTGCAGGTACCAACACGCCTCCCGTCCGCTGTGTTCCCGACCGCGTGGCAGAGTGTCTGTCCATGGCCGGAACTGCCACTCCCGCGACGAAGCTGCTCGTCGAACATCGCATCGATCACAGCGTGCACAGCTACGCGCACGATGCGCGGGCGGAATCGTACGGTTCGGAAGCCGTCGACGCCCTGGGCGAGACGGTCGGCGTCACCGCCCACCAGGTGTTCAAGACGCTGGTGATCAAACTCGACACCGGCAAGCTGGCGGTGGCGGTCGTGCCGGTGCCGGAGAAACTGTCGCTGAAGGCGGCGGCCGCGGCGCTGGGCGCGGGCAAGGCCGTGATGGCGGAACGCACCGAGGCGGAGCGCTCCACCGGGTACGTCTTCGGCGGCATCTCACCGCTCGGCCAGCGCAAGGCACTCCCGACGGTCGTCGACGCGTCGGCTCTCGACTGGGACCGGGTGCTGTGCAGCGCCGGCAGGCGCGGACTCGAGATCGAACTCGCGCCCGCCGACCTGGTGCGGCTCAGCGGCGCCGTCACCGCCGCGGTCACAGCAGGCTGATCTGCTCCCCCACCTGTGCCTCGTCAGGACCGGCCGCGTCCGGGTCGAGGAGTTCCGGTCCGTTGTTCTTCACACTGTTCACCAGCGTGGACACCCGCCGGACGGTGATATCGGCGATGGCGTCGGGTGACACCTCGAGCAGATCCGTCGACGCGGGATGCTCGGGATCGAGCCATGCGGTCCAGCGGTCGCGGGGCATCACCAGCGGCATCCGGTCGTGCACGTTCTCGAGTTGGGCGGCTGAGTCGACCGTGATGATGCTGCAGCTCAGAACCGGGGGCGACTCCGCGACCGCGGGATCGTGCCAGACCGACCACAGCCCGGCCATGTACAGGCGCGAGCCGTCCTCCGGCGACATGTAGTACGGGATCTTCTTCGCCTTGCCCGACTTCTTCCCGGCGGCCGCCGCATCGACCTCGGTCTGCCACTCGTACCAGCCGTCCATCGGAACGAGGCAGCGCTTGTACTTGAACGCGTTCCGGAAGGCCGGTTTGTTGTCGACCGAATCCGCTCGCGCGTTGAACAGCACCGGCCCCTTGCCGAGCTCCTTCGTCCACGACGGCACGAGCCCCCACCGCATCCGCCGGATCCGCCGGGCGTCGTGGCGGTCGACGACCGTCAGGACCTGCGTGGTGGGCGCCACGTTGTAGTCGGGCGGACTCTCCTCCTCGCCCGCCTCGTTGATCGCATCGAGGTCGGCCGCGAGTGTCGCCGGATTCGCAGTGGTCGCATACCTGCCGCACATGCCCACCAGAGTGGCACGAACCACCGACACCCGCGACACGCCGCCCACCCCGCCCCACGACCCGCCCGATAGGCGAAGATGGAGACCGTGAGCCTGAGCCTGTGGAACGCCCCCCGTGCCGAAGCGCCCGTCGTCGCGACGGTCGCCCTCCCCGGATCGAAGTCGATCACCAATCGCGCGCTGATCCTCGCCGCACTCGCGGACGGTCCGTCCACCCTCACCGGGGCACTGCGCAGCCGGGACACCGACCTCATGATCGGCGCGCTCCGCACGCTCGGCATCAGTATCGAGACGGTCGACGCCGACACGACGCTGCGGGTCACCCCCGGACGACTCCGGGGCGGTGCCGTCGACTGCGGACTGGCGGGCACCGTCATGCGGTTCCTTCCGCCGGTCGCGGCGCTCGCGAGCGGAACGGTTCACTTCGACGGGGACGAGCAGGCGCGCACCCGGCCCCTCGACACGATCCTGGATGCGCTGCGCGGTCTCGGCGCGGACATCGACGGCGATTCCCTCCCGTTCACGGTCCGCGGTGCGGGCTCGCTGCGCGGTGGACGGGTCACCATCGACGCGTCCGGCTCGTCACAGTTCGTCTCCGGGCTGCTGCTGTCGGCGGCCGCGTTCGACGAGGGTGTCACGGTCCATCACGACGGCAAGACGGTCCCATCCATGCCGCACATCGACATGACCGTCGAGATGCTGCGCGAGTCGGGTGTCGAGGTCACGACCCCGGCGACGGGCGGGGAGGCCGACACGTGGCGGGTGAGCCCCGGTGTCGTCCGGGCCGTCGACCGAGCGATCGAGCCCGATCTGTCGAATGCCACCGCCTTCCTGGCCGCCGCCGCCGTCACCGGCGGTGAGGTGACCGTTCCCCTGTGGCCGAGCAGGACGACGCAACCAGGCGACGCGATCCGGGAAATCCTCCTGGCGATGGGCGCGGACGTCCGGCTGGACGGCGCGAACCTCACCGTCCGTGGTCCGCAGCAGCTGACCGGCATCGACATCGACCTGCACGACGTGGGCGAACTCACCCCGACCGTGGCGGCGCTCGCCACACTCGCGGACGGCCCGTCGCACCTGCGGGGCATCGCGCACCTGCGCGGTCACGAGACCGACCGGCTGGCCGCGCTCGCACACGAGATCAACTCGCTGGGCGGGAACGTCACCGAGACCGAGGACGGCCTCACGATCGTCCCGGCGGACCTGCACGGTGGGACGTGGCACTCCTACGCCGACCACCGGATGGCGACCGCGGGCGCCATCGTCGGGCTGCGGGTCGACGGCATCGAGATCGAGGACGTCGGTACCACGGCCAAGACCCTGCCCGGTTTCGAGAACCTGTGGGCCACAATGCTGTCCGCAGCCGCGGGCACCGAACGGAAGGCGAGCTTCTGAGTCGCAGGCAGTACGACGAGTCCGACGTCCGGGTACGCCCGGGCCGAGGAACGCGCCCGCGCACGAAGACCCGGCCGGAGCACCTCGCCGCGGAGTCGGCGATGGTCGTCTCGGTCGACCGCGGCCGGTGGGGTTGCGTGCTGGGCGGCGACCCCGAGCGTCCCCTCGTCACCATGCGCGCCCGGGAACTGGGCCGCACCCCCATCGTGGTCGGCGACGAGGTGAGTGTCGTCGGTGATCTGTCCGGCAAGCCCGACACCCTGGCGCGGATCGTGCGGGTCGCCGAACGCTCCACTGTGCTGCGACGCACCGCCGACGACACCGATCCGTACGAGCGGATCGTCGTGGCCAACGCCCAGCAGCTGCTGATCGTCGTGGCGCTCGCCGACCCGCCGCCCCGGACGGGATTCGTCGAACGTGCGCTCGTCGCCGCGTACGCGGGCGGATTGAGTCCCATCGTGTGCCTCACGAAGAGCGATCTCGAGCCGCCCGAGGAGTTCGCGAGCGCGTTCGCCGACCTCGACGTCCCCGTCGTCGTGGCCGGTCGCGACGATCCGGTCGACGAGGTCCTGTCGATGCTGTCGGGCCGGCTCACCGCGCTGATCGGCCACTCGGGGGTCGGGAAGTCGACTCTCGTCAACCGCCTCGTGCCCGACGCCGACCGGGCCGTCGGCGTGGTCTCCGGCGTCGGCAAGGGCAGGCATACGTCCACGCAATCGGTGGCGCTGCCGCTTCCGACGGGCGGCTGGGCGATCGACACCCCCGGCATCCGGTCGTTCGGACTGGCCCACATTTCCCCGGAGAACGTGGTGGCCGCGTTCTCCGATCTGGCCGCGGCCATCGAGGACTGCCCGAGGGGGTGCACCCACCTCGGGCCGCCCGCAGACCCAGAATGCGCGCTCGACCGGCTGGAGGGCAAGGCCGCCAAACGCGTCGACGCGGTCCGTCACCTCCTCACGGCCATCGCGTCCAACGAAGCCTGGTGAGGGACGAACCGCGTCGATAGCGGTACTTTCTAGCGGGACAGCAGCGCGCGAAGACCGCGGCGCTTGCGGGTGCGCTTAATCGCGGTACTCAATCCCTGACGGCGACCGGTTACGGGATCGATTGTCGCCGTGGTGTTTCCACCGAACTTGCGCTCCGACGCCGTCTCCGGCGCGTCGTCCGCGGTCGCCTTGAGGTACTTGTTCGGCAACGACAGCTTGGCGATGGTGCGCCACGACTTCGCGTACTGCACGAGGAAGGGCCCGGTCGTGTACGGCAGGTCGTACTTGTCGCACAGTTCCCGCACCCGCACGGCAATCTCCGAGTAGCGGTTGCTGGGCAGGTCGGGGAACAGGTGGTGCTCGATCTGGTAGCTGAGATTGCCGGACATGAAGTCCATCAGCTTGCCACCCTCGATGTTCGCGCTACCGAGCATCTGCCGCAGGTACCACTGGGCCGGCGTTTCCTTGTCGATGTCCGCCTTGGTGAACTTCTCGGCGCCGTCCGGGAAGTGTCCACAGAAGATGATCGCGTTGGTCCACACGTTGCGGATCATGTTCGCGGCGATGTTTGCGGTGAGCGTGCTCTTCCACGCGGGACCCGTGACCGCGGGGTGCACGACATAGTCCTTGAGGATCTGCTTGCCGACCTTCTCGCCGACCTCACGGAGCTTGCGCTGGGTCTCCTCGCTCGGCACGCGCCCCTTGGCGACCTTGCCGAGTTCGAGATGCTGCGCCGCGATTCCGTACTCGAAGAACAGCGCGAGCAGCGTGTTGTACAGGAGATTGCCGGTGTTGAACGGCTTCCACCGCTGGTCACGCGTGACGCGCAGCAGTCCGTATCCCACGTCGTCGTCCATGCCGAGGACGTTGGTGTACTTGTGGTGAATGTAGTTGTGTGTCTGCTTCCAGTGAGCGGACGGTCCCGTCACGTCCCACTCCCACGAGGTGGAGTGGATCTCGGGATCGTTCATCCAGTCCCACTGGCCGTGCATGACGTTGTGGCCGAGTTCCATGTTCTCGATGATCTTCGAGAGAGACAGCATGGCCGTACCCGCCAGCCAGGCGGGACGACGCTTGCTCGCGAAGAGGACGGCTCGGCCACCGATTTCGAGGGAACGCTGCAGTCTGATCGTGTTTCGCACGTACCGCGCGTCACGCTCCCCGCGGGACTCTTCGATATCGCGCCGGATCGCATCGAGCTCGCGTCCGAGCGACTCGATGTCGGCTTCGGTGAGATGTGCGTATTCCTTGACGTCTGCAATCGCCATGGGGGACCTCCTCCTGGCTGGGTCGACAGTTCACACCCGAAAGGCGCTGACTCGACCTACCGTACCGTAAGTTACGACACCGTAGGTTACCTGAGTGTAGGTGTGAGTGAAATCACCGTCGACGTCGAGGAATCTTGGCCTCCGCGCGGGCGCGCAACGCCGACAGCAGACCCCGCCGCTGCCCTGTGACGGGATCCGTGCGCAACGTCTCGACCATGGCGGCACCCGCATCACGGGCGTCGCGGAACTTGCGTTCCGAGGACGTCTCCGGGGCGTCGTCCGCCGTCGCCCGCAGGAACCGGTCGGGCAGGGCGAGCTTGTGGATCGTGCGCAGAGCTAGCAGGTACTGCTTGGCGAGCGAACCCGTGGTGTACGGCAGGTCGTACTTCTCGCACAGCGCCCGCACCTTCACGGCGATCTCCGGGTACCGGTTGCTCGGCAGGTCCGGGAACAGGTGATGCTCGATCTGGTAGCTGAGATTGCCGCTCATGAAACCCATGACCTTGCCGGAATCGAAATTGGCACTGCCGAGCATCTGCCGGAGATACCACTCGTGCCGGGTCTCGTTCTCGTACTCGTCCACCGTGAACTTCTCGGCACCGTCCGGGAAGTGCCCGCAGAAGATCACCACATAGGCCCACAGATTCCGCACGAGATTGGCGGTGGCGTTGGCCGTCAGCGTCGACTTCCACGCCGGCCCCGCGAGCACCGGGAACAGTAGGAAGTCCTTGCCGACCTGACGGAAGATCTTGCGACCGAAATCCTTGTTGGCCTGGGAATTGAGCTGACCCTTCTCCGCACCCTCGAGCTCGGCCGCGAAGGTGAGGTCGTGGAGCGCGATCCCCCACTCGAACGTGGCGGCCAGGATGATGTTGGCGAACGGCTGCAGCAGATTGATCGGCCGCCACTCCTCGTCGCGGGTCATCCGGAGGATGCCGAACCCCACATCGGAATCCATTCCCACGATGTTGGTGAACGTGTGGTGGGAGTAGTTGTGCGCCCGCTTCCAATGCTCCGAGGGGCCCGTCTGATCCCACTCCCACGACATGGAGTGGATCTCCGGATCGTTCATCCAGTCCCACTGGCCGTGCATCACATTGTGGCCGAGTTCCATGTTCTCGATGATCTTCGAGAGGGACAGCATCGCGGTGCCCGCGAGCCAGGCCGGGCGGTAGCGGCTTCCGAACAACGCAACCCGGCCACTGAGCTCCAGCAGCCGTTGCGCCCTGATGGCCCGGCGGATGTAGCGGGCGTCGCGAACGCCCCGCGAATCCTCCACGTCGAGCCGGATCGCATCCAACTCACGCCCGAGCGATTCGATGTCCGCTTCGGTCAGATGCGCGAACTCTTTGATGTCGGTGATCGCCACCGTGCTCCTCCGTCTGGTGAGAGTCCGAGAATAGCGGAGTCAGGTGAACAACACGCCCACGCTCACGCGTCGAGCGTGCAGTCCCCTGCCGCCGCGGAGATACAAGTCTGGACTCGGTCACCTTCGGCGTGCTGCTTGCCGGACCTCAGGTCGATGGCGTGCCCGGCGAGGATCGGCACGACACACGTCTGGCAGATACCCATCCGGCAGCCGAACGGCATCAGTGCCCCGACCTGCTCACCTGCCTCGAGGAGAGTGGTGGCACCGTCGATCGTCACGGTCTTGTCGGCCTTGGCGAACGTGACGGTCCCGCCCTCGCCGGACGTGTCCGCGCGGGAGACGGCGAACCGCTCGAGGTGCAACTTGTCCTCGATGCCCTCGTTACGCCACAGCGTCTCGATCTCGTCGAGCATCGGCAGCGGCCCGCACGCCCACGTCTGCCGTTCGCGCCAATCGGGACACACCTCGTCGAGCGAGGACAGCGCGAACTTGCCCTGGCTGCGGGTGAGCTGGATCTTGCACCGGAAGTCGTCGTGCTCCTCGTGAAGCCGGGTGAGCTCGTCGGCGAACATCACGTCGGCGTCGGTGGGGGCCGAGTGGACGTGGAAGACGTCGGGGAGCTGACCGCGCCGGTTCATCGTGCGCAGCATCGCCATGACGGGAGTGATGCCGCTGCCCGCGGTGAGGAACAGGATCCGCTGCGGCGGCGGGTCGGGCAGCGCGAAGTTGCCCGTGGGGGTCGCGAGCCGCACGATCGTCCCCGAGGGCACACCGTTGACGAGGTGACTCGACAGGAACCCCTCGGGCATCGCCTTGACGGCGATGGAGATGAGCTTGTCGTCCCAGTTCGGCGGCGAGGTGAGGGAGTACGAGCGCCAGTGCCAGCGTCCGTCGATGTGCAGACCGATGCCGATGTACTGGCCGGGCTCGTAGTCGAAGTCGAATCCCCAGCCCGGCTTGATGACGATCGTGGCCGAGTCCGCGGTCTCCGCGCGCACCTCCACGATCTGTCCGCGCAGTTCGCGAGCCGACCACAGTGGGTTGGCGAGATGCAGGTAGTCGTCGGGCAGCAACGGCGTCGTCAGCCGTGCCGCCGCACCTCGCAACCAATTGAGCTTGGACCGCTTGGCGGGCACAACCGCTGCTGCGGGCGCCTCGATCCAATCCTTCAGACCCATCCGACCTCCACCTTTTCCGTCATGACCTACGCTACCGTAGGTTATCAAGTTACGGTACCGTAGGTTACCCCAAGGTAAGGGGACGTACCGGTCAGAGCAGTTCGAGAAGGAACGGAAGCTCCTGAGTGGCGTACCACGCCAGGACATGATCCTCCGCGTCACCGAGAACGAACTCGGCGTCGGGGTCCCCGAGATCCGCCTCGTCGATCGCCGACACGGCCCGTTCGATGTCCGGCTCCGCCTCCGCGAGATCCACGTGCACCGACGCGACCGTGCCGATCGTCACCGGACCGGGCAACCGGACCACGGCGTCGTCGAGATCCGGCCGCGGCGTCACCTCGTCCACGTCCGCGGCGACCACGGCGCGACGGAAGCGAACCCCGTCGCTTCCGCTCTCCCCCACCCGGCCCGCGATCAGTCGCAGCGAGGCGCGGGCGGCCTCGGCCATCGCGACCTCGGCCAGTTCCTCGTCGTCGCCCGACGAGTACGCCTCGCGGAGCGTGGGGGTGACGGCGAAGGCGGTACGGCTCATCGGATCGAACTCCCGGTCGGCGACGAGCTGCTGGAGGATCTCGATCGTCGCGGGAACGTACACCCTCGTCATGCGTCACCCGTCATTCGCACCGCGGACTTCTCACCGGCTGGCATCCAACAACTCCTCGAGAGATTCGTACAGCAGCGCCGCCACCACGTCCACGTCGGCCATGGCGTCACGGTCTGCATTCAAACCGTAGTAGACGTTGCCGTCGTAGGACGTCAGGCCGATGCTCAAAGTCTGGTTTTTCAGCAGCGGCGACACCGGATACATCTCGAGCATCCGCGCTCCCCCGACGTACAGCGGCAGCTGCGGTCCCGGCGCGTTGGTGATCATCAGGTTGAACATCCGCTGCGAGAAGCTGCTCGCGACACGGGCACTCATCGCGTGCAGCGTGGCGGGCGCGAATCCCGACAAACGCACCAGGGTCTCCGCGGTGACCCGCTGGCTCTGCTTGGCGTGCGCCTCCATGGCGTGCGCCACGTGCGACAGCCGCACCACGGCATTCGGTTCCCCGACCGGCAGGTCGATGAGGAATGACGACACCATGCTTCGCGGATCCGCCCATTCGCCGCGGCGTGACTCCTCGTCGTCGGTCTCGGGGTCCGTCGCGTACACGGACATCGGGACCATGGCCCGGACCGTGGTCGACTCGGCCACCGGCTCGCCGCGGGAGAGCAGCCAGTACCGCATCGCACCCGACACGACGGCGAGGATGACGTCGTTGACCTCGCACCCGTACTGCGCGCGGATCTTCCGGTAGTCACCCAGCTCGGTCTTGACCACCGCGAAGCGCCGATTGCGTGAAATGGTCGCGTTCAGCGGACTCGCCGGCGCCACCTGCGTGGCGGTGCGCACGACGGCGGCGACCTTGCCGACGGCGCGTACGGTCTCACCGAGCGCGGACGCCATGTCACCCAACGTCATCCGCAGCGCCGCCAGCCCTTCGCCCGGCCGCGCCACCATCTCCGCCAGCGCCCCGGCGATCAGTGTGGACTCACTGGGGGCGGGGCTCGGCATCCACAGCTCCTCGGCCATGGGACGCCGGGTCTTCGCCGGGTCGAGGATCACCTGACCGATCTCGAGTGCCGTCTCACCGTCGACCAGCGACGAATGGGACTTCGTGAAGATGGCGAAGCGATTGTTCGACAACCCCTCCACCAGGTACATCTCCCACAGCGGTCGCGTGTTGTCGAGCGGCCGGGACGTGAGCCGTGCGACCAGATCGTGCAACTGGGCATCCGATCCGGGCTTCGGCAGCGCCGACCGCCGGACGTGGTACTCGATGTCGAAGTCCTGGTCGTCCACCCAGACCGGCCGCGACAGTCCCAGCGCCACCTCCCGCACCTTCTGCCGGTAGCGCGGGACCAGACTCAGTCGTTCCTCGACGAGGCTCAGTAATTCCTCGTAGGACAACCCGTTTCGCGGCTTGCGGAAGATCGCGAGCGAACCCACGTGCATCGGCGTACTGCTCGCCTCGAGAAAATAGAACGACGCGTCCTGCGTAGTCAGTCTCGTCACCATGTCGGCGCCTGTCCCCCTTGCATCCCGTCTCGATCGACCTCGAGAAGTATCGCTATCTCGTCCGCGGTGGCGCCGCCGTCGACGTGGTGGATACCCACCATCCCGACGGCCACCGCACCCCGGACATTGACCGACAGGTCGTCGACGAAGATACAGTCCCCCGGGGCCAGACCGAGCGCGTCGGCCGTCAGCCGGTAGATCCGCGGATCAGGTTTGGCGACACCGACATCCCCGGACAGCACGACCTGATCGACCAGCCGGCCGTCACCGAGTTCCCGCAGCCACTGCGCGCCGGGACCACCGGGATCGTTGCTGAGGATCGCGGTCCGCACCCCACGAGTCCGGGCACCGGCGAGGACGGACGACAGGCCGTCCATGTCCGAACCGGGACCCGCGAGAACTCCTCCGAAGTCCAATATCAATCCCCGCACGTCCCCACCCTAGGGTCCGCTCCCCGGTTCGGCGACACGACGACGGGATCCGTGCGAGTATGACCGCTACGACGGCCGTCTCATGCCGAAACCGGGGGGTAAGAAATGAGTGAGTCCTACACGTTCCTGTCACGGGTGCCGCGCTTCGAGCCGGCGGCCGGTGACGTTCCCGCACCGCCTCTGCCGGGGCGTTCGGCGGCGCCGTCGGGCGGGCGGCACGCGTCCGGGCGCGGCAGGCACCGCTCGTCGCCCCACTCGGGGGCGTCGCCACGCACCGCCGCGACGCAGCCGGGAACGCTGCCTCTTCCCTCGCCGGACGTCCAGCGGTTCACGGAGCAGGCGTTCCGGCTCGTCCTCGAAGTGCTGGATCGGCGCCGCAACGTACGGCAATTGCGGCCGCTGGTGACGCCGTCGCTCGTCGACGTCGTGCGCACGCTCGCGCTGTCGGAGTCGCCCGCCCGGCGACTCGGTGTCGCGACGCTCGTCCGCGTGCACCTGCGCGCGGTGGAGCCCTGCGCGTTCGAGGCCTTCGGCACCTACGGCCGGGGACCGCGGATCTTCGTGATCGCAGCCCGTGTCGAACAGCAGTCCGACACGGGCTGGACCGTCACCTCGTTGGTGATCGGCTGATCGTCCTCTTCTGCGGTCAGCGCTTGCGCTTGGTCCGCGGGGCCTTCTTGCTCTTCGACTGCGACCGCGCGGCCTCACGGCGCTGACGACGGGTTCCGGCATCGGCGGCATCGTCCGATTCGGCGGCTCCGCGGCGGCTGAGCTGGGCGTTGCCGTCCTCGGCAGGCCCGGAGTACGTGAGCCCGCGGGGCTCGCCGTCGTCCAGGCCCTTCGCGCGGAGGGCGGACGGTGCCGCCGTGCCCTGCGCCTGCTGCGCCGCCTCCTGGGTGGGCAGTGGCCGCGGCGGTGCCGGAGCGGGCGAGGCCGACGCCGTCGCCGCTGCGGAAGCCGCGGTGACGCTCACGCCCGGGGCCTGTGCCGCCGTCGGGGCGGCCGCCTCGACCTGAAGGTTGAACAGGAATCCGACCGACTCCTCCTTCAGACCCTCGAGCATGCCGCCGAACATGTCGAAACCTTCGCGCTGGTACTCGACGAGCGGATCACGCTGGGCCATCGCCCGCAGGCCGATGCCCTCCTTGAGGTAGTCCATCTCGTAGAGGTGTTCGCGCCACTTGCGGTCGAGCACGCTCAGCAGGACGCGACGCTCCAGTTCGCGCATCGATCCCTCGCCGGCGACGCCGTCGATCTCGGCCTCGCGCCGGGCGTAGGCGTCGTGTGCGTCCTTCAGCAGGGTCTCGCGCAGCTCGTCGGCGGTGATGTCGTTGGTCTCACCGTCGTCGCCGTCGCCGACCAGTTCCTTGTAGTCGAGGCCGACCGGGTACAGCGTCTTGAGGGCCGTCCACAGTTGTTCGAGATCCCAGTCCTCGACGTATCCCTCGGCGGTGGCACCGTCGACGTAGGCGGTGACCACGTCGGTGATCATCTTCTCGACCTGGCCCTCCATGTCCTTGCCTTCGAGGATCTGGCGGCGCTCGTTGTAGATGACCGTGCGCTGCTGGTTCATCACCTCGTCGTACTTGAGGACGTTCTTGCGGATCTCGAAGTTCTGCTGCTCGACCTGCGTCTGAGCGCTCTTGATGGCCTTCGAGACCATCTTCGCCTCGATGGGAACGTCGTCGGGCAGGTTGAGCCGGGTCATGATCGACTCGAGGGCCGCGCCGTTGAACCGTCGCATCAACTCGTCGCCGAGCGACAGGTAGAACCGCGACTCACCCGGATCGCCCTGACGGCCGGAGCGGCCGCGCAACTGGTTGTCGATACGCCGGGACTCGTGCCGCTCGGTGCCGAGGACGTACAGTCCGCCCGCCTCCCGAACCTTGTCCGCGTCGGCTTTCACCTCGGCCTTGACCTGGTCGAGGACGTCGTCCCACGCCGCCTCGTAGTCGTCGGGCGTGTGGACGGGGTCGAGTCCCTGCTTGCGGAGCGCGATGTCCGCGATGATGTCGGGGTTGCCGCCGAGCACGACGTCGGTACCACGACCGGCCATGTTGGTCGCCACGGTGACGGCGCCCGACCTGCCGGCCTCCGCGATGATCTGGGCTTCCTGCTCGTGGAACTTCGCGTTCAGCACGTTGTGCGCCACGCCGCGCTTGGTGAACTGCTTCGACAGGTACTCGGACCGCTCGACGCTGGTGGTGCCGATCAGGACCGGTTGGCCCTTCTCGTGCCGCTCCACCACGTCGTCGACGACGGCGTCGAACTTGGCTTCCTCGGTCTTGTAGATCAGGTCGCCGTTGTCGACGCGGACCATCGGCCGGTTGGTGGGGATCGGGATGACGCCGAGGTTGTAGATCTGGTGCAGCTCGGCGGCCTCGGTCTCGGCGGTACCCGTCATGCCCGACAGCTTGTCGTAGAGACGGAAGTAGTTCTGGAGCGTGATCGTGGCGAGGGTCTGGTTCTCGGCCTTGATCTCGACCTTCTCCTTGGCCTCGATCGCCTGGTGCATGCCCTCGTTGTACCGGCGGCCGACGAGGACGCGGCCGGTGAACTCGTCGACGATGATCACTTCGCCGTCGCGGACGATGTAGTCCTTGTCCTTGGTGTAGAGCTCCTTGGCCTTGATGGCGTTGTTCAGGTAGCTCACGAGCGGCGAGTTGGCGGCCTCGTACAGGTTGTCGATGCCGAGCTGGTCCTCGACGAGCTCGACGCCGGCCTCGTGGACGCCGATGGTGCGCTTGCGGATGTCGACCTCGTAGTGCACGTCCCGCTTGAGCAGCGGCGCGATGCGGGCGAATTCTGCGTACCACTTGCTCGAGGCGTCGGCGGGACCGGAGATGATGAGGGGGGTCCGGGCCTCGTCGATCAGGATGGAGTCGACCTCGTCGACGACGGCGAAGCTGTGACCGCGCTGGACGAGATCGTCCAGGGAGTGCGTCATGTTGTCGCGCAGGTAGTCGAACCCGAACTCGTTGTTGGTGCCGTATGTGATGTCGGCCGCATAGGCTGCGCGACGTTCGGCGGGCGACATGCCGGACAGGATCACGCTGGTGTCGAGTCCGAGGAAGCGGTGGACGCGGCCCATCCACTCGGAGTCGCGCTTGGCGAGGTAGTCGTTGACCGTGACGACGTGCACGCCGTCTCCGGCGATCGCATTGAGGTATGCGGGCAACACGCAGGTCAGGGTCTTGCCCTCACCCGTCTTCATCTCGGCGATGTTGCCGAAGTGGAGGGCGGCACCGCCCATGATCTGCACGTGGAAGTGCCGCTGGTCGATCACGCGCCAGGACGCCTCGCGGGCGACCGCGAACGCCTCGGGCAGCAGTTCGTCGAGCGTCTCGCCGTCGCGGTAGCGGGCGCGGAACTCCTCGGTCTTCGCGCGGAGTTGCTCGTCGGTCAGGTCTTCGACCTCGGGCGACAGCGAGGAAACGTGGTCGGCGATGTGCTTGAGCCGCTTGACCATGCGACCTTCACCAACACGGAGCAGCTTCGATAGCGACAGCGACGGCACAGTCTTGTTCGTCCTCAATCTTCGGCAGTGGATGGGTGACACACAAAATCCGGCCGGAGGTCCGAGAACCCCGGCCGGATTCCATGGTAGGCGCTTCCGCGATCGGACGAGTAGACCGACCGCTCGGATCGTCAGGCGGAACGGGAGTACATCACGCCAGACGGATCAATCCGTAGTCGAACGCGTGCCGCCGGTAGACGACGGTCGCCTTGTCCGACTCCTTGTCGTGGAACAGGAAGAAATCGTGTCCTACCAGCTCCATCTCGTACAAAGCATCGTCGACGGTCATCGGCGTGGCCTTGTGTTCCTTGGTACGCACGACATGACCCGGTGTGTGCTCGTCCGGCATCTGACCGTCCAGGGAGATGTCGGGACTGATGCCGAGACTGTCGTCCTCGGCGAGTGCGGCGGTGGCTTCCGCCACCGACACCGGGGTCTTTTCCCCGTAGTGGACCTTTTTGCGGTCCTTGGTGCGGCGGAGCCTGCTCTCGAGCTTGGCGGTCACCGACTCGAATGCTGCATAGAAGCTGTCGGCGCATGCCTCGGCTCGGGCTACCGGCCCCTTGCCTCGGGCAGTGATCTCGACGCGCTGGCAGTTTTTCCTCTGGCGTCGATTGGGTTCGTGGTGAAGTTCGACATCGAACAGAAATATGGAGGGATCGAAGCGCTCGAGGCGCGACAGCTTCTCGGAGACGTACACGCGGAAGTGGTCGGGTACCTCGACGTTGCGTCCCTTGACGACGATCTCGGCGTTGGGGGTATCCGTCTTCTCTTGTGCATCCGTTGTGCGGTCGTCGACGAAAACCGAGGCTTGCGAAGGGGTCGTCACTCGTACCTCCCGATTACGGCCCCGCCCCTTGATGGGCGGCGGCGAGTTTGAGCAATGCCGGAAGGGGGTCCGCCCGGCACCAGGTTCGAAGTTCCACCTCCTACCTGTGTTTTCGGGTGTGTCCGCGACGCTAGTACGTAACGCGCGCGAGTGCCACTGTTCGGCAGAATTTCATCTGACACCCGCCACGACGACCACCGCACTCACTCGGATACCCACTCGCGACAGCACCCGGACCGACTCTGCGGCGGTCGCCCCGGTGGTCGACACGTCGTCCAGTAGTACCACCGAGATGCGTTGGAGTGCAGCCGGTTCCGACGCGAGATGCCGCGCGAATACTTGACCGCTGCGCGTCAACCGGACGCCACCCTCGAGGTTTACTCGACGTTGATCTGCGCTCAGTCCGACCGAATCGCGTACGGCGCGTCGCATCACGAGCGCGGGACACACGCGTCTGCCTCCCACCGCGGCGACGGCGATCCGGGTGACGGGGTCGCCGCCGCGTGCACGGGCGGCCCGGGGACGCGTCGGAGCCGGCACCAGAACCACCGGGGCGACGTCCGGCGGGTCGAGTTCTCCCCACTGCTGCAGACGGCCCAGGGCGCCCGCGACGGCGGATCCGAGGGGCGCAGCGAGATCACGCCGCCCGCGTTCCTTCGCGGCGATCACGGCGCGACGGCGGGCACCCGAGTACGGTCCGAGTGCCCACACCCCGACCCCGGGATCCACGCGGGGCCGGAGCAGCACGGGATCGTCGGCCAACTCCGTGGCGCAGCGGGCACACCACTGCGTGCCCGGCACGCCGCACCCGCCGCATTCGGCGGGCAGGATCAGGTCGAGCAGGCTCCGGAGGCCGGGCAGGGCGCGCATGCGGGCAGTATCGGCGACCGCACCGACAGCCTCAGCCCGGCAGGACCGGGATCGCCTTCACACCCGTCAACCCGGGAACCTCCCGCCAGTACCGGTCGCCCGCCGGATCGTTGTTGTTCAACTGGAACACCGCCCGGGAGTCGGCGACGAACTCCGTGGTCGTCGACGCGTCCACGGCCACCACCGGCGCGGTCAGATTACGGCTCGGCAGCGCGTCCATCCGTGATCCGTCGACGGCCACCTGCACCACCGGGATGTCCGAGGCCGCGCGCGCGACGACGATCGTGTCGCTCGTGCTCCAGTCCAGGGACAGCGCCGGGCTGCCCAGACCGATCGCGACCGCACGGGGATTCGTCAAAGCGTACTCACCACCGGGCATCTGGGTGACGATCGCGAGGTAGACCTTGCCGTCGACGATCAGTGCCGCGCGCACCCCGTCGCGGGACAGCCGCAACTCGGTGATCGTGGCACCCAGCGCGGTGACGGCGCCGGCGTCGACGTTGACCACCGACGTCCGGCCGGTGCCGGGCTCGCGCAACACCCGAATCACCGTGTTGCCGTTGACCGCTGCCCAGATCGCCGAATTGTCGGGTGCCCATGTCGGGCGGGTGATCGCGCCGCCTTCGAGCACCGACGCGGCACCGTCCTCGTACGCGCCGACCATCAGCGAACTCGCGGGTTCCGGGGCGGGACGCCCCGTGTCCGCGACCGCGGCGACCAGCTTTCCGTCCTGCGACAGCGCGAGCGAACGCATGTTGCGGGCCGAACCGAAGTACCCGGGCACCGGGGTGACGCCGGTCTCGGTGACGCTCACCATCGACCCCTCGCGCAGCGCGTGCAGCCCCACGGTGGCGCTCGAGGTCGCGAACGGATTCATCGACGCGACGTCGGCGGTGGTCCACCCGTTCGGGAACCGCTCGTCGAAGGGCTCGCCGTCGGCGAGCAGCACATAGGGCCCCGAGATCTCCGCGTTGGCCAGCGTCCAGATCACCTGCGCCGCGAACAGCTGCTTCGCCTGCGCGTCCATGGGCGGCACGCCGGCGAAATCGATCCGGATGCCGCCGAGCCCCACCCCCACCTGCGCGGTGCGGCCGTCGGCCTTCGTGATCGGGCCCCGCACCGACACGCCGTCGCCGAGCTCGTTGCGCACGGCCGGGGCCAGGGCGGCCTTCGGCCCGTCGATCAGCAAGCCGATCAACTGCGACGCCATCTGGTCCTGGGCGCCCGACACCCAGCGCGGATCCGGCACGACCGTCGTCCCGGCCGGATCGAGGAAGTACAGCGATTTGCGCTGATAGGTGTTCAGGAACTGTGCCCGGTCCAGGATCACGCCGGCGGGGAGCTCGGAGATCCGCCACTCCCCGTCGAGTAGCTCGAGGCTGATCTTCGTCTCGAAGCTGCCCTCCTCCGCCACGTACAGTCCGCCGGGCTCGAGCTGCCCCACCTTGTTGGCGCGGATCGTGTACGTCGCCTTGTCGGCCGACCGCGTCTCCGGGAGGACGTCGACCTTGTCGACGATGGTCGCGCTGGCCGCGTCGTCCCACCTACCGGTCACACCGGGGGTGAGGAACTGACGGGCCGCGAGGTGCCGGTTGGACGGATCGGTACTGGCCTTGAAGAAGTCGCGGAGCAGCAGGTCGGGTTCACGCCCCGGCGCGGGGGCCGCGACGCTCGATCCGGGCGAGTCACGGTTGATCGTGCCGATCGCCTGCGGTGTGGAGGAGTCCGGGAGGCTCGCGCACCCGCTGACCGTCACGAGCACCGCAAGGACGATCGCTCCGCATACCGACCGCGACAGCAGGGCGGATCGCCGCCGGGGCGTCACAGGTCCTGCTCCGGAAGGTGCGAACCGTCTCGGTCACCGACGTGCGCGCGCTCGCGCTTCTGCGGAACCGTGCGGGATTCGTCGGCCACCGTCTCCGGGCTCTCGTTGCGCACCGGCAACGTGGTGTCGCCCGGGACAGGCTGACCCTGAACGTATTTCGCGGTTCCCGGTTTCAGCGGCAGCGGGCTCGACACGACCTTGCGGCCCCGCACCCGCGGCAGCGTCAACCGGAAGCAGGCGCCTTGGCCGGGTTCGCCCCACGCCTCGAGCCTGCCGTCGTGGAGATTCGCGTCCTCCACACTGATCGCGAGTCCGAGGCCGGTACCGCCCGACCGCCGCACCCGCGACGGGTCGGACCGCCAGAACCTGTTGAACACCAGCTTCTCCTCGCCCGGCCGCAGACCCACGCCCTGGTCGCGCACGATGAACGCCACAGCGCTGTCGTCGGCGCGCAGGCGCAGCAGCACCGGTTTGCCTTCTCCGTGATCGATCGCGTTCGCGAGGAGGTTCCGCAGAATGCGTTCCACGCGACGCGGGTCCACCTCGGCCATGACTGCCTGATCGGGCAGGTCCACGATCAGTTCGGTCCCGCTCTCGCGCGCGAGGTGACGGACCGTCGAGACCGCCGCACGCGCACACATCCGGACGTCGAGTTGCTCGGCGGCCAGTTCCGCGACACCGGCGTCGTGCCTGCTGATCTCGAGGAGGTCGGCCAGCAGCCCCTCGAACCGGTCGAGTTCGGCGACCAGCAACTCCGACGACCGCCGGAGCACAGGGTCGAGATCGTCGCTGCCGTCGTGGATGAGATCGGCCGCCATGCGCACCGTCGTCAGCGGTGTCCGCAGCTCGTGGCTCACGTCGGAGGTGAATCTCTTCTGGAGATTTCCGAACTCCTCGAGCTGGGTGATCTGTTTGGACAGGCTCTCCGCCATCTCGTTGAACGACATCGCCAGCCGGGCCATGTCGTCCTCGCCGCGCACGGGCATGCGTTCCTTCAGCCGGCCGTCGGCGAAGCGCACCGCGATCCGGGACGCCGACCGGATCGGCAGAACCACCTGCCGGGCGACGAGGAGCGCGATGGCCGCGAGCAGCACGGCCAGCACCGCACCACCCACCAGCAGCGTGCCGCGGACCAGCGACAGACTGCGGTCCTCACTGGCCAGCGGGAACACCAGGTACAACTCGAGCGTGGAGATCGCGGATGCGGTCGGGCTCCCGACGATCAGCGCCGGCCCCGAATAGCCTTCGGGATCGTTGACCGTGGCGAACTGGTAGGCCACCTGACCGGCCTGGACGAACGCCCGCAGTGATTCCGGAATCTGGTCCGCCGGGCCGCTGGACGTCGGGGCGCGGGGGCCGTCACCGGGCACGATCAGCACAGGATCGAACGTTCCCGCCGACCCCGACGCCTGACCGGCGTCGGGCTCCCGGTTCGTCAGCGCAGCCCGGGCACCGTCGAGCTGGGTGGTGGGCGAACTACTGTCGTCCGCCCCCGCCAGCTGCCCCTCGACCGTGCTGCGGGCACGGTCCATCTCCTCGGTCGCCGCGTTGATCTTCGTTTCGAGCAGACGGTCGGTGATCTGGCTCGTCAGCACGACGCCGAGCACGATGATGACGATGAGCGACAACGTCAACGTCGAGACGACGACCCTCAGCTGCAGCGAACGACGCCATGTGTGCGCGAGGGTATTGCTCAGTGAGTGACCCCACCGAAGGATCGGCGAAACGCGTCGGTTGACACGACGCCGCCATCGGGAAACACCTGTCACGGCGGTCCGGCCTTGTAGCCGACCCCCCTGACCGTCAAAACCACTTCGGGATTCTCGGGATCAGTCTCGACCTTGGCCCGCAGACGCTGAACGTGCACGTTGACCAGTCGGGTGTCGGCTGCATGTCGGTAACCCCACACCTGCTCGAGCAGGACCTCACGGGTGAACACCTGTCGCGGTTTGCGCGCCAGAGCCACCAGGAGGTCGAACTCGAGGGGGGTGAGGGAGATCAGTTCTTCGCCCCGGCTCACCTTGTGGGCGGGGACGTCGATGACGATGTCTGCGATGCTGAGCAGTTCGGCCGGCTCGTCCTCGGTCCGGCGAAGCCGTGCCCGGACCCGCGCCACCAGCTCCTTCGGCTTGAACGGCTTCATGATGTAGTCGTCCGCGCCGGATTCCAATCCGAGGACCACGTCGACGGTGTCCGTCTTCGCGGTCAGCATCACGATGGGGACACCGGAGTCGGCGCGCAGGACCCGGCACACGTCGATGCCGTTCATGCCGGGCAGCATCAGGTCGAGCAGCACCAGGTCCGGGCGTGTCTCCCGGACGGCGGTGAGCGCCTGGGTCCCGTCCCCCACCACATACGGATCGAATCCTTCGCCGCGGAGGACGATCGTGAGCATCTCCGCGAGCGCAGTGTCGTCGTCGACAACCAGAATCCTTGGCTTCATGTCCCTATCGTTGCATCTTCGGAGGCCGTAACAGCCCGTTCGCCGTTACGGCGTGCCGTGTTCTTTCTCGTCACGGCGTGCCGTGTCGTCACTCAAGAGTGCCAGGTTTTCGGCGAGCGTGACCGGATCGGTGTCCGGGGTGAGCACCCACCACGGCGAAATCCAGTCCTTCCCGGCCAGCTCCCGGTACACCACGCCGGTGCGTTCCTGCAGTCCACGGTCGCGCTCGTAGGCGTCCAGCGAGCGGCTCGCATCCGCCGATTCACGGCCGCGGGCGCGTTGCTCGGCGAGTGCCACGGGAACGTCCAGATACAGCTGCAGGTCGGGCCGGGGCAGCCCAAGCCGCTCGAATTCGAGGTTCCCCACCCAGCTGACGAACTCCCCGTCCGCCCCCTGATGCAACCGGGCCGCACCGTACGCGGCGTTGGACGCCACGTAGCGGTCGAGAATCACCAGGTCGTGTTCGGCGAGCAGCGCCGACAGCTCCCCGACGGCACCGGACCGGTCCAGCGCGAACATCACCGCCATCGCGTGCACGGAGTCGCTGAGGTCACCGTGCGCGCCCTTGAGGGCCTCGGACGCCAGATCGGCGTGCACGGACCTGCCGTACCGCGGAAAGTCGAGGGTGCCGACCGTCAGGCCCTGCTCGGTGAGGCGTGTCACCACTGCGCCGACGAGTGTTCGCTTCCCCGCGCCGTCCAAGCCTTCCAACGCAATCAGTTTTCCCACGAGGAAGAAGGCTATCCCCCGGCCCGTGCGCGACGGACCGGGGGACGCCGCGGCCCCTAGTACCGGTAGTGCTCGGGCTTGAACGGGCCCTCGACGTCGACGCCGATGTACTCCGCCTGCTCCTTCGTGAGCTTGGTGAGCGTGCCACCGAGCGCTTCGACGTGGATCTTCGCGACCTTCTCGTCGAGGTGCTTCGGGAGGCGGTACACCTCGTTGTCGTACTCCTCCGGCTTCGTCCACAGTTCGATCTGCGCGATCACCTGGTTGGAGAAGCTGTTGCTCATCACGAACGAGGGGTGGCCGGTGGCGTTGCCGAGGTTCAGCAGGCGGCCCTCGGACAGCACGATGATCGAGTGGCCGTCGTTGAACCGGAACTCGTCCACCTGCGGCTTGATGTTGATGCGGGTGACGTCGCCGGACCGCTCGAGGCCGGCCATGTCGATCTCGTTGTCGAAGTGGCCGATGTTGCCCAGGATGGCCTGGTGCTTCATCTGCTTCATGTGCTCGAACGTGATGATGTCCTTGTTGCCCGTGGACGTGATGACGATGTCGGCCCAGCCGATGGCCTGCTCGACCGTCTTCACCTCGAAGCCGTCCATCAGCGCCTGGAGAGCGTTGATGGGGTCGACCTCGGTGACCGCGACGCGGGCACCCTGTCCGCGCAGAGCCTCCGCGCAACCCTTGCCGACGTCGCCGTAACCGCAGACGAGCGCGGCCTTGCCGCCGATCAGGACGTCGGTGCCGCGGTTGATGCCGTCGAGCAGCGAGTGCCGGGTGCCGTACTTGTTGTCGAACTTGCTCTTGGTGACCGAGTCGTTGACGTTGATGGCCGGGAACGTGAGTTCACCGGCGGCCGCGACCTGGTAGAGACGCAGGACACCGGTCGTGGTCTCCTCGGTGACGCCCTGGACCGACTCCGCAACCGTGGTCCACTTGGTCTTGTCCGCTTCGAGGGACTGACGCAGCAGGGCGAGGAACACCTTGTACTCGTCGGAATCCTGCTCGTCGTCGGTGGGCGGCACGACGCCGGCCTTCTCGAACTGCGCGCCCTTGAGAACGAGCATCGTGGCGTCGCCGCCGTCGTCGAGGATCATGTTCGCGGGCTTGTCGGCGTCCGGCCAGGTGAGCATCTTCTCGGCGGCCCACCAGTACTCCTCGAGCGTCTCGCCCTTCCACGCGAAGACCGGGGTGCCCTGCGGCTCCTCGGGCGTGCCGTGCGGGCCGACGACGATGGCGGCGGCGGCGTGATCCTGCGTCGAGAAGATGTTGCACGAGGCCCAGCGGACCTCGGCGCCCAGTGCGGTGAGCGTCTCGATGAGGACGGCCGTCTGGATGGTCATGTGCAGCGAACCGGAAATGCGAGCACCCTTGAGCGGCAGCACCTCTGCGTACTCGCGGCGAAGCGCCATCAGTCCCGGCATCTCGTGCTCGGCGAGCCGGATCTCCTTGCGGCCGAACTCGGCGAGCGAAAGGTCCGCCACCTTGAAATCGATCCCGTTTCGGCTCTCGGCCACGGGCGTGGTTGAAACTGAGGTCGTCATCTGCCTCTCCTGGTTGACTGCTGTTTCGGTCAAGGCTATCGGTACTGCGGCCCGAGGGTCACACTCACGTGAGGCTCCGCCGCGGGGCGGTCACTCCCGATCGGCCCCGTCGACCGCCTCGTCCACGGAAGGCCCCAGAAGAGCACCCAGATCCTCGGCGACGTTGGCCTCGGATTCGGGTGGCATCGAGATGTAACTCATAGCGAGGCGCACGATGGCGCGGCTGAGAATCCCCGCGTCCGACGGGTTCGCCCGCACCCAGCCCCGCTGGAAGACGTCGGCGAGCCGCGTCGACGCCCGCTCGATGATCGGCGCGCTCTCGGTCGTGATCAGACGCAGCAGATCGGGCTTGGTCTCGCCACGCAGAAGTGACTGCACGAGCGGGTCGGACAGGCTGGCTGCGAAGAACGCGGTGAATCCGGAAAGCAGCGCGGCGCGGCCTTCCCCGACGTTCGCCGCCAGCGCCTCGTCGACCGCGTCGACCAGTTCGTCGGCCAACCGGAGGGCGTACGCCTCCGCCAGCCCCTGCCGCGACTTGAACTCGTTGTAGAGCGTCTGCCTGCTCACCCCGGCGCCGACCGCGACATCCGACATCGTGATGTCCGACCAGTCCTTCTCGAACAGGAGATCCCGCATCGCATCGAGCACCGACTGACGCAGCAGCAGCCGCGCAGCCTCCTGATAGGGCACCCGGACACGCGACGAAGTCATGGCGAAGACATTAGTGCCCGCCACCTCCGGGGTACTCGCCCGGTACTGCCGCTCCGACCCCCGCACGCCGAATCCCGTTGCGTGTCAGACCTCGCCGCGGCTTCTTCTCTCCATCATCGAATGGCGGCGGCTGTAGGCGAAGTAGATGATCACGCCGAGCGCCATCCACACGATGAACCGGATCCACGTCTCGACCGACAGATTCACCATCAGCCACAGGCAGGCGAGGACGGCGAGGACAGGCACCCACGGAACCAGTGGGACACGGAATCCGCGGGGCAGGTCCGGTCGCGTCCGGCGCAGCACGATCACGCCGACCGACACGAGGACGAACGCGAACAGCGTACCGATGTTGACCATTTCCTCGAGGGTGCCGATCGGGAAGATGCCCGCGAGCACGGCCACCACGACACCGACGAGCACGGTGATCCGAACGGGTGTGCCGTGCTTGCCGGTCGGCGCCAGGCGCCTCGGCATCAGTCCGTCCCGGCACATGGCGAACAGAACCCGGGTCTGCCCGAGCATCAGCACCATCACCACGGTGGTGAGACCGGCGAGCGCACCGAACGAGATCAGGTTCTTCGCCCACGTGACCCCGTGGATGCCGAACGCTGTGGCCAGATTGGAACTGTCCCCGGCCAATTCGTGGTAGTCGACCATGCCGGTGAGCACCAGCGTCACCGCCACGTACAGGATCGTCACGATCAGCAGCGATCCCAGAATTCCGCGGGGCAACGCCTTCTGCGGATCCTTCGTCTCCTCGGCGGTAGTGGCGACGATGTCGAAACCGATGAACGCGAAGAACACCAGGCTCGCCGCCGCCAGCAGGCCGTACCAGCCGAACGTGCTGCCGCCGGCACCGGTGACGTAGGAGAACAGGGACTGGTGGATGCCCTCGCCCGTGCTGCCCGCCTCGGACGGGGGAATGTACGGGGAGTAGTTGTCGGTGTCGATGTAGAACGCGCCGACCACCACCACGACGAGCACCACGGCCACCTTGATCGAGGTGATTACGAGTGAGACCCGCGACGACAGCTTGGTGCCCGTCGCCAGCACGACGGTGATGATCGCGACGATGAGTACCGCACCCCAGTCGAACGTGACCGAGCCGAGCTGCGCCACCGGTGTGTGGTTGCCGATCACCTCACCGAGATAGAGCGACCAGCCCTTCGCCACGACCGACGCGGCGAGCGCGAATTCGAGGATGAGGTCCCAGCCGATGATCCACGCGATCAGTTCACCGAACGTCGCGTACGAGAACGTGTACGCGCTGCCCGCGACCGGAACGGTCGAGGCGAACTCGGCGTAGCAGAGCGCGGCGAGCCCGCACGCGATGGCGGCGATCACGAACGCCGCCGACACGGACGGACCGGCGACGTTGCCTGCGGTGCGCGCGGTGAGCGTGAAGATGCCGGCGCCGATGACGACGGCGACACCGAAGACGGTCAGGTCCCACGCCGTCAGATCCTTGCGGAGCTTGGTTTCCGGTTCGTCCGTGTCTCGGATCGACTGCTCGATCGACTTGGTGCGGAACAATCCGGTCGGCCTGCCGCTCAGGTGCGGTTCTCCGCTGCCTTTGTCCTGGATGGCCACATCAGCCTCCTCAATCGAAAGTTGCCGTTCAGCCTATGCCTTCGGTTGCCCGGAACAGATCGGGTTCGATGTAGATGCGGCGAGCCGCGGGGACTGCGCCGCGCACACGCGCCTCGGCCTCGTCGATGGCTTCGGCGACGGCGCTGATGTCCGATCCGGCGGCCACGGCCACTTTCGCGGCCACGAGGATTTCCTCGGGTCCGAGGTACTGCGTCTTGCAGTGGATGACGCGCTCGATCTTCTCACCGTCGACGAGGGCGGCGAGAATCCGCGCCTCCTCGTCTGCGGTGGCTCCCTCACCGATCAGCAGGCTCTGCATCTCGACGATGAGGATGATCGCGATGATTCCGAGCAGGGCGCCGATGCAGAGGGTGCCGACACCGTCCCACACCGGATCGCCGGTGAGCATCGTCAGTCCGACACCACCGAGAGCGAGGACCAGACCGACCAGTGCGCCGGTGTCCTCGAGCAGCACGACGGGAAGCTCCGGGCTGCGCGACGTGCGAATGAATCCCCACCAGCTCGCCTTCCCCTTGAGGGGACGCGACTCCCGCGCGGCGGTGAGGAAGCTGAACGTCTCGAGCCCGATGGCGATCACCAGGATGACCACCGCCACGAGGGGCGACGTGAGTTCCTCGGGGTGCTGGATCTTGTGGATGCCCTCGTAGATCGCGAACAGCGAACCGAGGCTGAACAACACGAGCGCGACGACGAACGAGTAGAAGTAGCGGCTACGCCCGTAACCGAACTGGTGCAGATCGTCGGCGGCGCGTTCGGCCTTCTTCTGGCCGAGCAGGAGCAGGCCCTGGTTGGAGGTGTCGGCCACCGAGTGCACGGATTCCGCCAGCATGGACGACGAGCCGGTGATCAGGAAGCCGGCGAACTTGGCTACCGCGATACCGGCATTGGCGCCGAGCGCGGCGAGAATCGCCTTCTTTCCCCCATGAGCCGACAACTGACTTCTCCTCTCGGTCGCACACGACCCTCACGACGGGCCGCGGAGCCCTTCTCGGATCGCAAGGCGGGTCACAGGCTACGCGATCGGCGGGCCGACCCTCGCACTGAACAACTGGGCAGACTCGGTGCCCGCGGTCACCACGACTTCGGGGTCCTCGGCCGCGATCCAGACGGCGTTGCCCTGGGACAGGTCGAGGGCATCGGTTCCGCACCGCAACTCCACCGAACCCGAGGTGCACAGCAGAATGTGCGGCCCCTCCGAGTCGAGCCGGTGCTCCGTGGGGCCGTCCGGCGACAGATCGATCCGCGCGAGGACGAATTCCGGCGCCGGTGTGGAGTACACGAATTCGCCACGGCCCGGGCGTTCTTCCGCTTCCAGTATCGGAATGTCGACGGTGTCGAAGTCGAGGACGCGCAGCAACTCCGGAACGTCCACGTGCTTGGGCGTGAGTCCCCCGCGCAGCACGTTGTCGGAGTTGGCCATGATCTCGACGGCCATCCCGTGCAGGTAGGCGTGGAGGTTGCCCGCGTCGAGGTACAGGCCCTGCCCTGGTTCGAGGGTGACCCGGTTCAGGAGGAGCGCGGCCAGCACCCCCGCATCCCCTGGGTACACCTCACTCAATTCGAGGGCGGTGCGGATCTCCGCCGCGAACTCACCGTCCTTGGTGTTCGACAGATAGGCGACGCATCCGTCGAGCACTCTCGGCATCAGCGCGCCGAGCACCGGCTGCGGCAACGTGATCCATGTGGTGAACAACGCGCGGAGACCGTCCGAGTCGGGTTGCCCGGCGATCAGGCCGGCGTAGGGCTGCAGCTCCGGAACCGCAATCGCCTCGAGCAGTTTGACCGTCCGCTGAGGGTCCCGGAAACCGGCGAGCGCGTGGAACCGGCTGAGGGCCACGACGAGTTCGGGTTTGTGGCTGGCGTCCTTGTAGTTGCGCACCGAGGATTCGAGGGGTATTCCCGCCTCGTTCTCCCGGGCGAACCCCTCCCACGCCTGCTCGGCGCTCGGATGGGCCTGCAACGACAGTGGTTCCTCCGACGCGAGCAACTTCAGCAGGAACGGGAGACGTTCTCCGAACGTCTCCACACTCCGCTTGCCGAGCTGGCGTTCGGGTTCCGAGTGCACCAGGTCCAGAAGGGACCGGGGCCCCTCCTCGGTGAGGACGCGGGCGGGATCACCCGGGTGCGCGCCCAACCACAGTTCTGCCTCCGGATGCGCCGTGGGAACCGGAAGTCCACGCAGCTGTGCGATGGCTGTGCGCGATCCCCACGCGTAGGACCGGAGCGCACCTTCGAGTCGGTGCACTAGATACCGCCCATCAACTGGAGGTACGCGGCAGTCATGTCGAGCCTGCCGACGAGAACCGCCGCCTGTTCCAGCTCGGGACGCTGCGACGGAACCTGACCCTCGTCCGAGGACGCGACGACGAGATCGACGTCGCCCAGGGCGGCGATCCTGCGTTCGACGAGCATCCGATCGGCGTCTGCCGACAGCACGAACGTGCGCACCGGGCTCGCCGACGGTGGACCGTCCAACTCGGGATCGTGGAATATCGAGTCGTGCGCGGAGAGCGCCTGGTCGACACGGAACGTGCCCGCCGCGCTCAGAACGTCCGGAAGCTCCGACGCGGTCGCCACCCGGCCCGCGTGCAGCAGCGCCTCGGCGCCGTGCCGGGCCAGTTCCACCGTGCTCTCCGTATCGCCCGTGAGCACGATTCGGCGTCCCTGCATGCGGGAGGCCAACGATTTCGCGGGATTGTGGAACACCTCGCTGTTCGGCCTGTCGCGCAGCGCCTCACCGTCGACGGCGTCGGCGATCTGCTCGAGGTCGGGAACCTCGTCACCCCAGCGTTCCGAACCGACCACCCGGAGGACGGCCAGCAGAACGGCGAAGTACCGCAGCAGACCGTGCCGGGTGAGAGCCCGGACCCGCGGCGCGAACATGACGACGCGTCCGGCCGCCGCGGCCTGCAAGGGTCCCTCGTCCGGTGCCGCCACCACCACTTCGGCGCCGCGGCGCACCGCCGCATCGATGGCCTGCACGAGCCGTGGGTCGCCTGCGTCGTCGCCGGCCACCACGACCACGTCGAGCGGGCCCACCCACACGGGGGTCCGGGTGGCGCGCACCAGCGGGAAACCGATCCGTTCGGCGAGGACCGCCGTCAGGATCGCCGCCCCGCGGCTGGCACGCCCCGCACCGGTCACCACCACCACGCTGCGCGGACGCAGCCCCTGCAGTCGTTCGAGAGCCCCCTCCTCGACCGCGGACCGGGTCGCCCGGATCTGGGCACCCCCCATGGCGGCGGATCGCAACACACCCTCGGTGTCCGCCGCAATCAGTGCGTCCCCGTCGTCCAGATCGACCAGGGGCGTCGGCGCTGTCATGACACCGCACCCCCTTTCTTCATCGGTGCAAGCCACATTCGCAGCACGAGCAGAACCTGTACTTCCAACTATGGCAGTCAGGCTCGGACGATGCCCAGTATCTCGGTAACGAGTGCATCTACCTCGGCCGCCGTCGCCGCCTCCACGTTGAGTCGCAGGAGCGGTTCGGTGTTGGAGGCCCGCAAGTTGAACCACGCGCCGTCCGCCAGCGCGACCGTGACACCGTCGAGCCGATCCACGTCCGTGGTGCGCTCGGCGAACTCCGACAGCACCGCGGCGGTCCGTTCGGCGGCGTCCGCGACGGTCGAGTTGATCTCGCCCGACGCCGCGTACCGCTCGTACTTCGCCATCAGCTCGGACAGCGGACGATCCTGCTCCCCCAGTGCCGCGAGGACGTGCAGTCCGGCGAGCATGCCGGAGTCGGCGCCCCAGAAGTCGCGGAAGTAGTAGTGCGCGGAGTGCTCGCCGCCGAAGATCGCGCCCGTCTCGGCCATCTGCTGCTTGATGAACGAATGCCCCACCCGGGTGCGGACCGGGTGTCCGCCCAGCTCGGTCACCAGCTCCGGCACCGCGTGGGACGTGATGAGGTTGTGGATGACGGTCGCGCCGGGCTCCTTGGCCAGCTCCCGCTCGGCGACCAGGGCCGTGACGGCGGACGGCGACACCGGGTTGCCGAGTTCGTCGACCACGAAGCAGCGGTCGGCGTCGCCGTCGAAGGCCAGACCGATGTCGGCCCCGGTCTCACGGACGTACCGCTGTAGGTCCACGAGGTTCGCCGGGTCGAGCGGGTTCGCCTCGTGGTTCGGGAACGTGCCGTCGAGTTCGAAGTACAGCGGTTCCAGCTTCACCGGCATCGGCTCGAACACGGCGGGGACGGTGTGCCCGCCCATGCCGTTGCCCGCGTCGACGGCCACCGTCAGCGGGCGGAGGTCGGAGAGGTTCACCAGTCCGCGGACGAAACTCGCGTACTGCTCGAGCACGTCCTCCTCGGACACCGTGCCGGGAGCACCGTCGAACGCGGGAACCCCGTCGACGACCTCGGCTGCAATGGTGGCGAGGCCCGTCTCCTGCCCCACCGGCTTCGCGCCTGCGCGGCACAGCTTGATGCCGTTGTACTTCGCCGGGTTGTGGCTCGCCGTGAACATCGCACCCGGGCAGTCGAACAGCCCCGAAGCGAAATACAGCTGATCGGTGGACGCGAGTCCGATGAGGACGACGTCCAGACCCTGGGCGGTGACGCCGTCGGCGAACGCGCGGGCCAGATCGGGGGAAGACGCGCGCATGTCGTAGCCGATCACGACCTTCGTGGCGCTTTCCTCGCGAACGAGCCGTGCGAATGCGCCACCCACGTCCTGCACGAACGCGGCGTCGATGTGTTCACCGACGACACCCCGCACGTCGTAAGCCTTGATCACGGCATGTACGGACTCGGCTGATCGCGCCACTTCTTGTTTCTCCTTTACGAGCACCAGTGCTGGCGCAAGCCTAATGCCTGCCCGTCGCGGACACGGCACGCCGCGGACCGCAGGCCCGGAAACAGGCTGGACGTCAGTTGGAAGGGTCGGGAAGTACCCGCAGGTGGCCGCGACGACCGGTGCGCGCCGGGCTGGGCTGGGTGCCGGTCTCCGCGCGATCCTCGGTGGACAGGGCCCGTTCGGACCGCCCGCGATCGCCGAGGCCCGCCTCCCGCACGGCCTCCGCCAGCGCGGTCAGGTCGTCCTCGTCCGGGGTGCTCGACGAGAACCCACCCTCGTACCGAACCAGTTCCCAGCCCTTGGGTGCGGTGATCCTCGACGCGTGCGTTTCGCACAGATCCCACGAGTGCGGCTCGTCGACCGTGGCAAGCGGGCCGACGACGGCGGTGGAGTCGGAGTAGACGTACGTGAGCGTCGCGACAGCGGGGTTCTTGCACCCGGGGCGGCAGCATCGACGCAGAGATCTCACAGCTAGGAAGCCTAGCCCCACGAAGGCCCGACACCTACTCGGACACACCGAGAGTGTGCGGCTGTCGTAATGTCCACACCATGTCCAGAGCACGACGCAGGCGTCCCGTGACCACCCGATCCGTCGACCGACGGGGACGGGGAATCCGCGGGTCCGTCTTCCCTCCGGACGCGCCGGCACGACGGAGCCGCGCAGAGAAGTTCGATCTGGTGGTGCTCGAGGCATTCGCGCCGATCGACGCGCGCTGGCGCGAACGCCTGACGAAGCTGGACATCGCTGTCGACGAGGTCCCGAAGATTCATGCGCTCGACCCGGATTCGGTCAACTGGCCCGCCGAGGTCGTGGCGGACGGGCCCGTGCCACTGTCCCGACTGATCCCGGCCGGCATCGACCGGCACGGATCCACGACGCGGGCGCGAGTCGTCCTGTTCCGACGACCGCTCGAACAGCGCGCCAAGGACCCGGACGACCTCACCGACCTGGTGCACGACGTGCTCGTACAGCAGGTGAGTACTTACCTCGGAGTCGAACCCGAGGTCATCGACCCGGATCTGCCGGGCGACGAAGACTGAACTAGACGATCCCCCGCTTCAGGCGCCGGCGCTCACGCTCCGACAGGCCACCCCAGATACCGAACCGCTCGTCATTGGCCAGTGCGTAGTCGAGGCACTCGTCCCGCACCTCGCAGCCCAGGCAGATGCGCTTCGCTTCCCTGGTGGAGCCTCCCTTTTCAGGGAAAAAGGCCTCCGGGTCGGTCTGCGCACAGAGCGCGCGTTCCTGCCACTGGTCCTCGATGGTCTCGAACAGTTCGTCGAAACCGGTCACCAGACTCAACGCCGGGCGGGGGCCCGTCGTCTCGACTTCCTGTGCGACGAGTTCCGGCACAGGAATTTCTTTCACACTGCCTTCTTGCACACAGACTTCTTGAACACAGACGCCGTCCGCTGCGCCTGCTTCGGAATTGGTCTGCGGTTCGTCGCTTACTGTGCTCCAGCGAGTCTCCGACTCGATCTGCTCATTGGGCATCGTTCCGCCTCCTCACCTGTGATAGCGCAGAAAATTTCGATCGATCATGTACCCCGAACCGAACACCCCTGCCACCCGTTCGAACAACTGTTCGAATTGATCCCCGCTGCAAGTGATTCCACGCCCACAACGTCGGAATGACATATTTGTGATTAGACACGCCCAGCGTGTCGCGGTCAAGCTAACCGTCGAAAGTCGATTACTATTTCGCGCTCTCGATTCGCTTCGGGGAAGCAGCTCACAGGAGGCGGTCGGCCACCGCCTAGGCTTGCACCGTGAACGTGACTGTATTGGTTGGCGGGGTGGGCGGGGCCCGGTTCCTGCAAGGTGTGCGGAGGTTGCTCGGGGCCGATGCGCCCGGTCGTGCGGGCGCCGATTCCGGCCATTCCATCACCGCTGTCGTCAATGTCGGCGACGACGTGTGGATGCACGGACTTCGGATCTGCCCGGACCTGGACACCTGCATGTACACCCTCGGCGACGGCATCGACACCGAGCGTGGGTGGGGGCATGCCGGTGAAACCTGGAACGCCAAGGCCGAACTCGCCGCCTATGGTGCGAAACCGGATTGGTTCGGGCTCGGTGACCGGGACATCGCCACGCATCTGATCCGCACGCAGATGCTGCGGACGGGGTATCCGTTGTCGGCGGTGACCGAGGCGTTGTGCAACCGGTGGCAGCCGGGTGTGACGCTGCTGCCGGTGACCGACGATCGTAGTGAAACTCACGTCGTGATCACCGATCCCGAGGACGGGGAGCAGCGGGCGATCCACTTCCAGGAGTGGTGGGTGCGGTACCGCGCCCAGGTCCCGACGCACAGCTTCGCGCACATCGGCGCCGAGCAGGCCGCCCCGGCGCCGGGGGTGCTCGAGGCGATCGAGACGGCCGACATCGTGCTGCTGGCACCGTCGAATCCGGTGGTCAGTGTGGGGGCGATCCTGGCGGTGCCGGGGATCCGCGGTGCGTTGCGCACCACCGCGGCGAAGGTGGTCGGGATCTCGCCGATCATCGGCGGAAAACCGTTGCGGGGCATGGCCGACGAATGCCTCGACGTGATCGGCGTGGACACCTCCGCGGAGGCGATCGGCCGCTGGTACGGGGCCCGGTCCGGGACCGGGATCCTCGACGGCTGGCTGGTCCACGACACCGACACCGCCGAGGTTCCCGGGGTGGAGGTGGCCCGGGTGCCGCTGATCATGTCCGACCCCGACGCCACCGCCGCGATGGTGCGGGCGGCGCTGGACGTGGCGGGGGTGGCGCTGTGAGCGACGCCACCGGTTCCGCCCGGCTCGATCACGCCCCGGGCGGTGCGCTCGAGATCCGCCCGGTGATCGGTCTGCCCGAGTTCCGGCCCGGCGACGACCTGGCGGCGGCGATCGTTGCGGCCGCGCCGTGGCTCGCCGAAGGGGACGTGCTGGTGGTCACCAGCAAGGTGTTCTCGAAGGTCGAGGGCCGGATCGTGTCCTCCCCGACCGACCCGGAGGAACGCGATGCCGCCCGGCGGCGGCTGGTCGAGCAGGAAGCGGTCCGGATCGTGGCCCGCAAGGGCCGGACCCTGATCACCGAGAACCGGCTCGGGATCGTGCAGGCCGCGTCGGGCATCGACGGCTCGAACGTGGCGGGCTCCGAACTGGCGTTGCTGCCGGAGGATCCCGATGCCAGCGCCCGTACCCTGCGGGATGCGATCGAGGTGGCGCTCGGGGTGCGGGTGGCGGTGGTGGTCACCGACACCATGGGCCGGGCGTGGCGCAACGGCCAGATCGACGCCGCGATCGGCGCGGTCGGGCTACCGGTGTTGCACGGGTACGCCGGGTCCCGCGACAGTCAGGGCAACGAACTGGTGGTGACGGAGGTGGCGGTCGCCGACGAGATCGCCGCGGCGGGGGATCTGGTGAAGGGCAAACTCGGCGGGGTACCGGTCGCGGTCATGCGTGGTCTGGATCTGGTCGACGACGGTTCGCGGGCACAGGATCTGATCCGGCGTGGCGCCGAGGACCTGTTCTGGCTCGGCACCGCCGAATCGGTCGAGCTGGGCCGGGCGGAGGCGTTGCTGCTGCGCCGCTCGGTCCGCCAGTTCTCGACCGACCCGGTCGATCCGGATGCGGTGCGGGCGTCGATCGCGGACGCCCTGACCGCGCCCGCACCGCACCACACCCGACCGGTCCGGTTCGTGTGGGTCCGCACCCGCACCCTCCGAGACGCCCTGCTGACCCGGATGCGGGAGCAGTGGCGCACCGACCTGGCCGCCGACGGGATGGGCGCGGACGCGGTGGCGGCGCGGGTGGCCCGCGGCAACATTTTGTTCGACGCACCGGAGGTGATCATCCCGTTCTGCGTCCCCGACGGCGCCCACACCTACCCCGACAAGCGCCGGCAGGCGGCGGAGTCGACGATGTTCACCGTCGCGGTCGGCGCCGCGGTGCAGGGGCTGCTGGTGTCGTTGGCCACCAAGGGAATCGGCAGTTGCTGGATCGGGTCGACGATCTTCGCCGCCGACATCGTCCGCAGCACCCTCGACCTCCCCGCCGACTGGCAACCGCTCGGAGCGGTCGCCGTCGGCCACCCCCTTCAACCACTCACACCCCGACACGCCGCCGACCCCGGCGACGCCCTGATCGAGAGATGACCCACGCGCAATGAGCGCCGAATCACTACACCGCACCGCGACCGCCGCGCTCGAGGGCTGGAAAACGCTCGACGAGAACGACGAATCGTTGCGCCACACCATGCTCGCGTTCCTCGCGTCGGCGCCGCTCGGGTGCCTGCGGGAGCACGCACCCGGACACATCACGGCGTCGTCCCTCGTCCTGGACGAGGGAGGATGTCACGTGCTTCTGACCCTGCATCCCCGGGTCGGCCGGTGGATCCAATTGGGCGGGCACTGCGAGCCTTCCGACGAGACCGTCGTCGACGCCGCGCTGCGGGAGGCGTGCGAGGAATCGGGAATTCCCGACCTCCGGATCGATCCCGACCTGCTGTCGGCGCACACCCACCCGATCACGTGCTCACTCGGACAACCCACCCGGCACCTGGATCTCCGGTTCCTCGTCCGCGCGCGTCCCGACGCCCACATCGTGCGCAGCTCCGAATCCACGGATCTCCGCTGGTGGCCGGTGGACGCACTGCCGCCGAACGCGGAGAAGTCCACGATCGACCAGCTCGTGCACCTGGCCGGACTGCGCTAGGGGCGCTGTTCCGACGTCGGGCGTTTCGCCGAGATACGGTCGCCGGAGGATGTTCCCCAGTTCGCCGGGTCGGCGTAGCCGAGATCCCCCGAACGGGCCGCAAGTTGCTCGGCAACCCGATCCGATCATCCGCGTAATCCGTTGGGACGACTCGTGTCCGGATCGCCGATCCCTCCGTAAACGAATCGTCCAGCGCCACTTAGCGTGTGAGAACCGTGCGTCACTTCACCAGCGCTACGGCGGAAGCCGGGCTCTTCATGGCCGGAGGTGCCGATCAGAGTTGCGTGGTAAAGCCGGGACTGCACGACTCCCCCGGGATCAGGGCTGTTTCTGGTTGGTGATGTATGGGGCGACGTTTGATAGCGGGGTCTCTCCGGCGGAGGCAGCGAAATATGATGGTGGCGAAGAGTGACTGCAGAGGTTTGCCCTGGTGTGGTCGGGGAATTGCTGTCGCGGATGCCGTGCCGAGACACCCGACTCAAAGCGGTGCGGTACGTGTGCGCGCCGTGGCAGCGTGCACTCCTGGAACACCGTTGTGGTGAGACAGATCTCGTGTTCCGCGACAACATGTGGTTCCTCCACGCGACTGTCGACGTCCCGGCACCCGAACCGGTAGTGGTCGAGGAGTTCCTCGGCGTGGACCTGGGGATCGTGAACCTCGCGGTCACCTCCGATGACACCGCTGCGTCGGCGGACTGGTCCGGTGGGGCGGTCACCGCACGCCGCGGCAAGTACACGCGGACACGGCGGACCTTGCAGAAGGTCGGGTCGAAGTCGGCGAAGCGGAAGCTGCGACGGCGTCGCGAGAAGGAGCATCGGTACGCCACCGATATCAACCATCAGATTTCGAAGACCATTGTTGCTCAGGCGCAACGCACCGGTCGCGGAATCGTCCTGGAAGACCTTTCTGGGATCCGCAAGCGGGTACGGCTGGCCAAGGCACAGCGGCAACAACTGCACTCGTGGGCGTATGCACAGTTGCGGGACTTCGTCACCTACAAAGCCGCGTCGGTGGGTGTCCCTGTGGAGGTCATTAACCCGCGGAACACCTCGCGGACGTGCTACCCGTGCGGGCACGTCGACAAGGCGAACCGGATCACACAGGATCGGTTTGTGTGCCGGGTGTGTGGACATGTCGATCAGGCAGATCACAATGCCGCGTTGAACATCGCCTACCTGGGGTACGTGAAGTACATGACCACGACGCACGGCTATTGGGCCGCCTAATCAACCGGCCTACAGTCGGCGCGCACCTGACAGCCAGTCGGGGACGCGACTGGCAAACCCGGCCCTTCAGGGCTGGGGTACGTTGATCTCTCACACGTCCGTGCTGAACCGGACCCCGCCGTCGGGCAACGTCACTCCCGGCCACACCCGGGCGCCGCGCAGGAGTTCGCATCGGGCGCCGATGTCGGCCCCGTCACCGATCACCGCGTCACGCACCAGAGCCCGCGGCCCGATGCGTGCGCCGAAACCGATGATGGACCGTTCGACGGTCGCTCCGGCCTCGACCACGGCGCCGTCGAACAGCACCGCGCCGTCGAGTCGTGCGCCCGCACCCACCTCGGCGCCGCGACCGACGACGGTTCCGCCGATCAGCAGCGCACCCGGGGCGACACCCGCACCCGGGTGGACGAGCGATTCGCCGCGGGGCCCGTCGAGCGCAGGCGACGGTGCGATGCCGCGCACCAGGTCCGCGGAACCGCGCACGAAGTCCTCGGGGGTGCCCATATCGCGCCAGTACGAGGAGTCGACGTGTCCGTAGACGCGGGCGTCCTCGGCCAGCAGCGACGGGAACACCTCGCGCTCCACCGACACCGCGCGTCCCTCGGGGATCCGTTCGATGATCTCGCGCTTGAAGACGTAGCAGCCGGCGTTGATCTGGTCGGTCGGCGGGTCCTGCGTCTTCTCGAGGAACGCGGTCACCCGGCCGTCCGCGTCGGTCGGCACGCAGCCGAACGCCCGCGGATCCCCCACCCGCACGAGGTGCAGGGTGACGTCGGCGTCCCGGTTCCGGTGGGTGTCGAGGATCGCGCCCAGGTCGGTGCCGCCGAGGACGTCGCCGTTGAAGACCATGGCGTGGTCACCACGCAGCTTCGGCAGAACGTTGCGGATGCCGCCACCGGTACCGAGCGGCTCGGTCTCGGTGACGTAGTCGATCTCGAGTCCCAGCTTCGAGCCGTCGCCGAAGTACTCCTCGAAGACCTCCGCCTTGAAGGATGTGCCGAGGACCACGTGCTTGATCCCGGCCGCCCCGATCCGCGCGAGCAGATGCTGGAGGAACGGCAGACCCGCCGTGGGCAGCATGGGCTTGGGCGCCGACAACGTCAGCGGGCGAAGCCTCGTTCCCTTACCGCCGACCAGCACCACTGCATCGGTCGTCTTCTCAATTGCCATGAGTCGTTCCCCCCTCATTCTGGTTCGTGCGTCGTTCCCGGACTGCGGCAGCCACGGCGATCTTCGACCGCACTGCCAATCCTCCCCGAAGTGCCCACCGCAGCGGCGCCTGCCACCAGTGGGGATGACGATCGGCCTGGAACCGGTACGCGCTCTGATGGTGAGCGGGCAGCATCAGTTCCGGATGCTTGCCCGCGGCGTGCCCCTTCGCGTGGGTGACCTCGGCGGAGGGCACGTACACGTTGAGCCACCCGGCCTTGCCCAGACGGTCGCCGAGGTCGACGTCCTCCATGTACATGAAGTAGCGGGAATCGAAGCCGTTGATCGAGTCGAAGGCCGCTCGCCGCATCAGCAGGCACGAACCGGACAACCATCCGACCGACCGCTCGCTGACCGTCTCGTTCTCCTGGCGGTAGCCGGCAGTCCACGGGTTGGACGGCCACACGGTGCCCAGAATCGCGTGCCCTGCCCCCGACACGAGGTCGGGCACCTGGCGCGCCGACGGGTAGATGCTCCCGTCGGGTTCCAGAACGAGAGGTCCGAGCGCCCCCGCTCGCGGCCAGCGCTCGGCGGCCGCGAGGAGTACGTCGATCGATCCGGGCGCCCAGCGAACATCCGGATTGGCGATGACGACGAATTCGATCTCTTCGTCGATCTCCGCCACAGCCCTGTTGATGGCACCGCCGTAGCCGATGTTCCCGCCGGTGCGCAGCAGGCGCACGTGGTCGTGCGCCGCGTCCGCGGCCTCGGGGGCGCCGTCCGTCGATCCGTTGTCGGCCATCACGACCTGCGGATCTTCTTTCGTCGCCTCGGCGAGAGTGCCCAGGAATTGCTCCAGATGCTCACCTGGCGAAAAGGTCACCGTCACCACGGCCAGCTTCGAACTCACGCGGGCAAGCGTAGCCGTTGAGAGAGGGTCCGCCTCACACAGCTGCATGCAGGGCGGCATGCAACGCGTCTCGCCACGGCCGCAATGGGGTCAGCCCTGCGTCGGCCCAGGCGCGACCGGACAGCACCGAGAACGCCGGTCGAGGGGCGGGCCGCACGAACTGGGCACTCGTGCACGGCCGCACTCGCTGCGGGTCCGCGCCTGCTTCCTCGAACACGGCGCGCGCGAGGTCGAACCAACTCGCCCGGCCCGAATTGGTGGCGTGCAGCACCGGCGCGTCGACGTCGCTGCGACCGGCGAGTTCGAGCAGCGCGCCGGCCAGGTCGCCGGCGAATGTGGGCGAGCCCACCTGATCGTCCACGACGTCGACCGTGTCACGTGCGCGCTCGAGCCGGAGCATGGTGGAGACGAAGTCGGAGCCGACCCCGGTGTAGACCCATGCGGTGCGCACGACATGGGCGGACGGAAGCGCCGCGTGGACGGCGCGTTCGCCGGCGAGCTTGGTGCGTCCGTAGGCAGTCGCCGGACCGGTCGGGGCGTCCACCTCGTACGGCGTGTCACCCTGCCCGGCAAAGACGTAGTCGGTGGAGACGTGGATCAGCCGGGCACCCACCCGGGCGCACGCCGCCGCCAGGTTGGCAGGCCCCAGCTCGTTCACCGCCAAGGCGGTGTCCTCATCCGACTCCGCAGCGTCGACCGCCGTGTACGCGGCACAGTTGATCACCACTGATCCACCCTCGACGTGCGCATTCACCGCGGCGGCGTCGGTGATGTCGAGCTCGTCCGACCCCACACCCCGGGCCGGGATTCCGGTCGCCTCGGCTCGCCGGAGAAGGTGCCTGCCCAGCTGTCCCCGGGCGCCGGTCACAAGGATGTTCGTCACGGGGGTCAGTCTGGCACGCCGATCGACGCCTCCCTGCTCCCGGCGCGTCGACCAGTAGCCTGGTTTCCGTGTCACACGAGCAACCCGCACCAGACGCACCCCCGAGCACGGCTCGGCGGCCGATTCACATCGCTGTGGCGGTGCTGTCGGTGCTCGCCCTCGTCGTGACTGGATTCGCCTGGCGGAGCATCGACTCGCTGCGCAACAATCTGGCAACCGCGGGCGGTCTGGGACTCGGCGGAAGCGCCGACGGCGCCGTCGACATCCTCATGGTCGGAACCGACAGCCGTACCGACGCCCACGGCAACCCCCTGTCCCAGGACGAACTCGACTCGCTGCGGGCCGGCGAAGAAGTGGCGTCCAACACCGACACCATCGTCCTCATCCGCGTTCCTAACGACGGAAGCTCCGCCACCGCCATCTCCATCCCCCGCGACTCCTACGTCGACGTGCCGGGCATCGGCATGTCGAAGATCAACGCCGCGTACGGCGCCACCAAGGAGACCGAGCGGCTCCAACTCGTCGAGGACGGAGCCACCGACGAGGAAGCCGAGGAGGAGTCGACGAAGGCCGGCCGTGAGGCGCTCATCCGATCGGTGGCCGATCTCACCGGGATCACCGTCGACCACTACGCCGAGGTCGGGCTGCTCGGGTTCGTCCTCCTCACCAACGCCGTCGGCGGCGTCGACGTCTGCCTCAACGAACCGGTGGACGAGGACATGTCCGGCGCGCACTTCCCCGCCGGTGAGCAGACGTTGAAGGGTGCGGACGCACTGAGCTTCGTGCGTCAGCGCCACGACCTCCCGCGCGGCGACCTCGACCGCATCGTGCGTCAGCAGGTGTTCATGGCATCGCTCGTCGGCAAGGTGCTGTCCGCGAAGACTCTCAGCGACCCGGGCAAACTGAACGAACTCAGCGGCGCCGTGCAACGCTCGGTCGTGCTCGACGACGACTGGGACATCATCGAATTCGCCACCCAACTGCAGGACCTCGCCGGCGGCAAGGTGCAGTTCGAGACGATTCCGGTCGCGGATCTCAACGGCATGACCGACTACGGCGAGTCCATCGTCGAGGTCAAGCCGAAGGACGTGAAGAAGTACGTGGCCGGTCTCGTCGGCGAGGAACCCACCGACTCGGAAGACACCACCACGTCCGAGACCCCGAAGATCGACGCCTCGACCGTCACCGTCGACGTCGCGAATGCCAGCGACGTCGGGGGCCTCGCGAACGGCGTCGCCGACGCCCTGACGTCGCTCGGCTACGGCCAGGGTGAGGTCGGCAACTACACGGGCGCGTCGGTGAGCGAGACCACCGTCTTCGCGCACTCCGCGGACGACGACAGCGCCAAGGCGGTCGCCGCAGCACTCGGCGGACTCCCCACCGACACCGACGCGACACTGCCCGAAGGCTCGGTGCGGGTGGTGCTGTCGAGTGACTACCAGGGCCCGACGTCCGCCGAGACAACCAGCACCACCACGTCATCCGAGTCGTCGGAGACAGGCCTCGAGCCCGCGTCCACGGCCGGGACGCCCCCCACCCCGGCACCGCCCGGCCCGCCCATCGATGCCGGCTCGTCGGGCCCGCGTTGTGTGAACTAGAAAACGAGAGACGGATCGTGTCCATGAACCATGCGTCCCGCACGCTGACCGACGCCCTGCTCGACCCCATCCTGAAGAACGACCCGGCCGGACCCCGCGTCACGTTCTACGACGACGCCACCGGCGAACGGGTCGAACTCTCGGCCCTCACGCTCGCCAACTGGGCGGCCAAGACCGCCAACCTGCTGCGTGACGAATTCGGCGTCGAGCCCGGCGCCCGCGTCGCGGTGCTCCTTCCCGCGCACTGGCAGACCGCCGCGGTTCTGCTCGGCACATGGTGGGCAGGCGCCGAAGTCGTCCTCGAAGCCGATGCGGACGCCGAAATCGCACTCGTCTCGGCCCAGCACCTGGGCGACGTCGAGGACGTCCCCGAGGTAGCGGCGCTGTCGCTGGACGCGTTCGGCAGGCCCGTCCCCGACCTCCCCGTCGGCATCACCGACTACGCCACGTCCGTGCGCGTCCACGGCGACCAGTTCCGGCCGACGGTCGCCGGACCCGCACTGGCGGGCAAGAGCGTCGACGACGTTCTCGCCGCAGCGCTCGTCTCCGCCGAATCGCAGGGGATCACCGGTACCGACCGGGTGCTGTCCGAAGAGGCGTGGGACTCCCCCGACGCCCTGATCGACGGTCTGGTGGCCGTCTTCGCGGCCGGAGCGTCACTCGTGCAGGTCACCAACGCCGACGACGCAGCCCGGTCGAGGCGCATGGACACCGAGAAGATCACCCGTCAGCTCTCCCGGTAGCCGCCGTCCGCGAGGCCCGCGGCGATCTCGAACCTGTTCCGGGAACCGCGGTGCCGCAACTCCTCGAACAGGTACCGCAGCGCGAAGGTCCACCCGTACGCAGCCCACTGGTCGGCGTGGACCGCTTCGTGTCGCACGAGCGCTCTCGCCGGATCCCGGCCGGTGAGAAATGCGCCGCCGATCGTCGTCCCGCTGCGCGCGTACCCACCCCGCATCCGGCTGCACACGAAGATGCCGTACTCGGCGTCGAACGTGATGCGGGCGCCCCACAGCCGGGCATACATCAACGCGAGCCGTGTGATCGCCGCGGACTGGGGGTTCCCCCGCGACGCGCGGATCATCGGCACACCGCGGCTGCGTTTCACGGGCGCAGGATACTCAGCCCAGCAGCTTGTCGCGCAGTGCCTTGTCCTTGTCCAGGACCATCTTCTCGAGCCCGTCCTGGAACGCGACCATCTGCTGCTGCAGGGCGGGGTCGGAGGCGCCGAGGATGCGGACGGCGAGCAGACCGGCGTTGCGGGCGCCGCCGATGGACACGGTCGCGACGGGGACGCCTGCGGGCATCTGCACGATCGAGAGCAGCGAGTCCATGCCGTCGAGGTATTTCAGCGGGACGGGCACACCGATGACGGGCAGTGGGGTGGCCGACGCGACCATGCCCGGTAGGTGGGCGGCGCCCCCGGCGCCGGCGATGATCACCTGGATGCCACGGCCGGCCGCGTCCTTCGCGTAGTCGAGCATGCGCTGCGGTGTGCGGTGCGCGGAGACGACACCGACCTCGAAGCGCACACCGAACTCGGCGAGCGCCTCCGCGGCGGCCTCCATGGTGGGCCAGTCGGAGTCGCTGCCCATGATGAGCCCGACCTGTGCGCCCTGCCGTGCTGCCGTGTCACTCACCGTGTACATCCCATCCGTCGGTCCATTCAGCGTGCGAGAGCCAGTGCGCGGCGCGCTCGGCGCGCTCGCGCACCCGCGCCACGTATTCGGGGTCGTCGATCGAGCCGGGTCCGCCGACGATGTTCACGTGGCCGATCTTCCGGTCCTCGCGTTCACCCTTGCCGTACAGGTGAATCTTCGCGTCGGGCATCCGGGCGAAGAGGTGGTGGACGCGTTCGTCCATGCTCATCTCGGGGGCGGTCGGCGCACCGAGCACGTTCGCCATCACCGTGATCGGCGCGAGCGGTGCGGTGTCGCCGAGCGGGTAGTCGAGGACGGCGCGCAGGTGCTGCTCGAACTGGGAGGTGCGGGCACCGTCCATGGTCCAGTGGCCGGAGTTGTGCGGGCGCATCGCGAGTTCGTTGACGACGAGCGCGCCGTCGGTGGTTTCGAACAGTTCGACGGCCATCGCGCCGACCACACCGAGTTCGGAAGCGATGCGGAGCGCCAGTTCCTCGGCAGCCTCGGCGACCGAGTCGGGCAGTGCGGGGGCGGGGGCGAGGACGACGGCGCACTGCCCGTGGCGTTGCACCGTCTCCACGACGGGCCACGTGGCGCCCTGGCCGAACGGCGACCGCGCCACCATCGCGGAGAGCTCCCGCCGCATCTCGACCTTCTCCTCGACGATGAGGGAGACACCCTTGTCGAGTTGCTGGGTGACGATGCGCTCGGCTTCGTCGGAATCGTCGGTGATCCACACGCCGCGACCGTCGTATCCGCCGCGGACGGCCTTGATCACGACCGGCCATCCGTGTTCGACGCCGAACTTGACGACGTCCTCGGCCCAGGTCACCTCGGCGTACGCCGGAACGGGTGCGCCGAGTTCCGCGAGCTTTCGGCGCATCGCCAGCTTGTCCTGCGCGTAGATGAGCGCGGTCGGCGGCGGTTGCACGTTGACACCCTCGGCGACCAGCATGTCGAGATGCTCGGTCGGCACGTGCTCGTGGTCGAAGGTCAGCGCGTGCGACCCGACCGCGGCCCTGCGGAGCGCGTCGAGGTCGGTGTGGCTGCCGAGGACGACGTCGGGGCTCACCTGCGCCGCGGGTTCGTCGGCGGTGCCGGAGAGCACCCGCAGGGTCTGGCCGAGCGCAATCGCGGCCTGGTGGGTCATCCGCGCGAGTTGGCCGCCACCGATCATCGTCACGACGGGTTGCCCGGCGGTCAGATCGCGGGGTGTCGTGGGACGCGGTGTGGAGTCAGAGTTGCCGGTCACGGGTCACTAGTTTGTCACGTCCGGCGCGAGGTTCCGCCGCCGAGGTGCCGGACCGCAGTTTCTGTGATTCTCCTGATGATCTCGCCGCCAATTGGTGGTATTCGGTCGGACTTTCGTAAACTCATCCGTTGTGTCATTTGTCGACGGCGTCCTAGCACGCGTTCCCCAGCCTTTTCGGGCTCTCGCGTTGCGGCATCACGAACTGATCAAGTTCGCGATTGTGGGCGGCACCACCATGATCTTCGACCTCGCGATCTTCTATTCACTGAGCCTGACGATCCTCGAAGAGAAGCCCGTAGTCGCAAAAGTTCTGTCCGGAATTCTCGCGACCGTCCTGAGCTACATTCTCAACCGCGAATGGTCGTTCAAGAACCGTGGTGGGCGTGAACGACACCACGAGGCCCTGCTGTTCTTCACGATCAGCGGGATCGGCGTGCTCCTCGCCGCCGCGCCCCTCTGGATCGCCAACAACGTGTTCGACATCCGTGCCAGCCAGGAGAACCTGACCACGCTGGTGGTCGTCGACTTCGTGCTCAACTACATCATCGGAAACCTGCTGCAGATGGTGTTCCGCTTCTGGGCACTCCGCCGGTTCGCCTTCCCCGACGAGAACGTGCACATCATCGATCCGGATCTCGTCGACGAGGCCGTCGAGGAAGAGTTCGGCCACTCCTGATCGTCAGCGCGGTTCCCGGATCCCGGTGACCCGCGTCGGCACGTGTTCGCGCGCGAGGGGAACGAAGATCGCGAACAGGGCCGGGCGGCGACGCTGCAGTTCCAGCCGGCCGCCGTCCGCCTCGATGAGTGCACGGGCCAGCGCCAGGCCCACACCGGTCGAACCGGCCCCCGAGAACCCGCGGTCGAAGATGTGTGGCGCGAGGTCGTTGCTGACCCCGACCCCCTCGTCCGACACCTCGACGCACACCATCGTCTCGCGGGGCGACGTCTCCTCGCCGGGCGTCCTGAGATTCTGACCCTGGATCAGGCGCACCGCGACGGTGCACGTCCCCGCCCCGTGCATGAGCGCGTTGTCGACGAGCACCGCGACGGCCTCGCGGAGCCGGGAACCGGTGGTCGACGCCATCACGTTCGTGTCTCCCCGCAGTACCAGCTCGCGGTCCGCGTCTTCGAACGGCCGTTTCCAGTCCGCGATGACCACGCTGAGCTCCCGGATCACCGACACGTGGGTCTCGGTGCCGTTGCTGCGTGACGAGCGGACCAGTTCGTCGATCGCGACGGTCAGACGGTCCACCTGCGCCATCGCCTCGTCGGCCTCGACCACGACCGCGGGATCCGAGTGCACGGACAGCTCGTCGAGCCGGAGACGGACAGCTGTGAGGCGGCTGCGGAGCTGATGGGAGACGTCCGCGACGAGCGCGTGTTCGCGCTGCAGCCGGCCCGCGATCTCGACGGTCGCGGAGTCCAGGACGTCGGAGACACGGTCGAGTTCGGGGATGCCGTGACGTCGCACGTCGGGCCGGAAGTCACCCTCCGCGAGCCGGGCCGCCCGGTTGGCGACGTCCCGCAGCGGATCGGCGAGCCGCTTCGCCGTGACGTAGGCGACCACGGTGCCTGCGGCGATGGACACGAGCACCAGCAGCGCGACGGCACCGACCGCCTGTCGTTGCTGGGTGCGCATCTCGTCGGACGGCACCTCGAGGCGGAGCGAACCGGACGTGCCCATGGCGAGAGATTCCACGAGAGGCGACGGCACGGACGATTCGCCGATGTCCACCCGCGCGGCGCCGTCGTCGGTGGTCGGATAGACCACCACCAGGCGGCCCCCGGCGGGCGTCAGCAGACGCAGCGAGTTCGTGTCGAGATCGCCCTCGACGACGCCGTTGATGCCCTCCTGGGTAATGATCTCCGTCGCCATCCGATCGAGCCGGACCTGAAGATCACTCCGATTGAAATCTTCGACCCACAACCACGCCGTGTAGATGAGCGGCACACCGAGCAGCAGCGCTGTCAGGATCACGACTGCGAGGATCGACTGGAGAATTCTGCGGCGCACTACCCCGCCTAGTCGGTGTTGATGCGGAAACCGACGCCGCGAACCGTCGCGATGCGACGCTCGGCGGCGGGGCCCTCGTCACCGATCTTCCGGCGAAGCCACGACATGTGCATGTCGAGTGTCTTCGAGCCGCGCAGTTCCACGTCGCCCCACACCTCCGCGAGGATGGTGTCGCGGGACACCACCTGCCCCGCGTGTTCGAGCAGCACCCGGAGAAGCTCGTACTCCTTGTTGGCGAGGGCGATCTCGGTTCCGTTCACGAGCACCCGCCGGGCCGCCGGTTCGAGCCGGATGCCACCGACCTCGACGACGGAATCCTCGCCGCCGCCGCGACGGCGCAGCAGGGCGCGCACCCGCGCCATCAGTTCCGCCAACCGGAACGGCTTGCCCACGTAGTCGTCGGCGCCCGCGTCGAGCCCGACGACGAAGTCGACCTCGTCGGTGCGCGCAGTGAGCATGAGCACCGCCAGTTCCGAACTGTGGGCGCGCACTTGCCTGCAGACCTCGAGTCCGTCCATCCCGGGGAGCCCGAGGTCCAGGATCAACAGGTCGTACGCTCCGTCGAGCGCCTGCTCCAGCGCTGCCGGGCCGGTCTGCTCGATGGTGACGTCGTATCCCTCCCGGCCCAGTGCCCGCGACAGCGGGGCGGCGATGGCTTCGTCATCTTCGGCAAGCAATACAGCAGTCACCTCCACAGCGTACGGAGGTGCGCAGACGGCTGTGACCGGTTACCAGCCTTTGCCGGTGTCGGCGTCGCCGCGCGGGTCGTCTCGCTCCCGTTCGCGGTGGAGATCCATCGCGTCGAATACCTGGTGATAGAGCAGCGAGTGGACGCGCTGGACGTCGGGGATGTCGTCGAATTCCAGTGGATCGTCGGAGGACGACACGATGACCAGCGTTCCGGTGCGGAGCATCCGGTCCAGGAGGCCGTGCCGGAACTGGACGTTGCTGATGCGCCCCATCGGAATGTCGATCCCGGTGTGCGTCATCACACCCTGGCGGATGAGGACTCGACGATCGGTGACGATGAAGTGGGTGAACTTCCAGCTGAGAAACGGCGCGACACAGCGCCATACGACGAGGCCCAGCCACACCGCGAGGACGACGACGAGCACGATGTTCAGCGCGGAGCCGTCCAGTTTGTTCTCGGCGAAACCCGCCGCGAAACCCGCCACGGCCGTTGCCAGCAGAAAGGTGACGGCGGGGAGCAGCAGCATCTTCCAGTGTGGATGACGGTGAAGCAGCAGTTCCTCGTCCTCGGCGAGGGCGTCCTCCGGATATCCCATGCGAAGAGTGTGCCTCTACCGCATGCGGCTGAGCACTATCGGGGTGATGACGATGATGATGCCGTACAGCACCATCCACACTCCGACCACGATCACGAACACCTCGAGCGACAGCTCGGGCTGCAGGAGCACGAAGCCCCCGGCGACGACGCTGATCACGCCGAGCACGATGGTCAGCCCGCGATCCGCGACCGAACCCGAGGCGCCTTCCACGATTTCGAGGACACCCCGGAACACCCACCACGCACCGACGACCAGCGCGATGATCACGACGGTCTGGAGGGGGCTCCTCAGCACGAGGAACGCCAGAAGTATTGCCAGGGCGCCGGATACGCCCACGAGGGTCCGTGCGGCTCCCCCGGCCTCGACGTCGGCGAACGCCCGGATGATCTGGACGATCCCGAAGCCGAAGAACTGGATGGCGATCAGGACGGCCAGCACCGTGAGCGTCACGTGCGGCCAGACGAGCACCGCGATGCCGAGACCCAGCGTGAGCAGACCGAGCACCACTGTGAGACCGGTCAACGTGCGCCGGGCGGCGGTGACGGAGGACTCCGGAATCGAGGTACTCATGTACCACAGTGTGGCACTACTCGGTGCGCACCGGGCGTAAATGTGTGATGTCACCTGCGGCGACGGCGATCGTGCCGGGCTGGCCGTCGGGGGCGATCACGACTCGGCCCTCCGCGTCGACGTCTGTCGCGATGCCGATCAGTTCACGCCCGCCGGGTAGTTCGGCGCGCACTCGCTGGCCGAGCGTGCCGCAGCTGGCACGGTAGGCCTCGGCGAGTTCCGTGACGTCCCAGTCGGAGTCGTGCCATTGCTGCCAGCGATCGGCGATGGCGCGCAGCACCGCCCGCACCAGGGTGTCGCGGTCGCTGACCTCGGCGCCCTCGAGGACGAGCGACGTCGCATGCTCGACGGGCAGCTCGTCTCTCGTGAGGCTCACGTTGAGACCGATCCCGACGACCACCGCCGGATCCGGTGCCGTGGCGGACACCTCGGCGAGGATGCCGGCGACCTTGCGGCCGTCGATGAGCACATCGTTGGGCCACTTGAGTTCCGCGGGAACCTTGGCGGCGGCGCGGAGCGCGTCGACGACGGCCACACCGGTCAGCAGCGGCAGCCACCCCATGTCCTGGACGCTCATCCCCGGCATCGTCAGCAACACGGAGACCGCGATCTGCGCCTGCGGCGGACTCACCCAGGCGCGGGAGTGGCGGCCCCGGCCGCTGCCCTGGAATTCGGCGAGCAGCACGTGCCGGTCGCAGGTCGACGCCGCGGCCCGCGCGAGAAGATCGGCGTTGGTGGACCCGGTCTCCTGCACCACGTCGAGCCGCGCCCAGAACCTGCGGGTGTCGCTGTCGTCGTCACCGCGGACGAGCGCCGCCCGCAGATTGTCGGCGTTGAGAGGAGGTCGGTTCAGGTCGGTCCACATCACCACAGCCTAGGACGAGCAGGAAAAGGTACTGGTCAGTAGCCGGGTCCGGGCAACCCGCCGCCTGACCACCTCCCTTGGCAGAAGCTCGCCGGCTCTCGTTAAGCTGACCTGTCATGACCACTGTTCAGGAGCCGAGCGCGGCGGAGTCGGCGAGTACGCCCGATATTCACACGACGGCGGGAAAGCTCGCCGACCTGCGTAATCGTCAGGCCGAGGCGCAGCACCCGAGCGGTGAAGCCGCGGTCGAGAAGGTCCACGCCAAGGGCAAGCTCACCGCCCGCGAACGCATCACCGCCCTGCTCGACGACGGCAGCTTCGTCGAACTCGACGCCCTCGCCCGGCACCGCTCGGTGAACTTCGGCCTCGCCGACAACCGCCCCGTCGGCGACGGCGTCGTCACCGGCTACGGCACCGTCGACGGCCGCGACGTCTGCGTGTTCTCCCAGGACGCCACCGTCTTCGGCGGCTCCCTCGGCGAAATCTACGGCGAAAAAATCGTCAAGGTCATGGACCTCGCCCTCAAAACCGGGCGCCCCCTGATCGGCATCAACGAAGGCGCCGGCGCCCGCATCCAGGAAGGCGTCGTCTCCCTCGGCCTCTACGGCGAAATCTTCCACCGCAACGTCCAGGCCTCCGGCGTCATCCCGCAGATCTCCCTGATCATGGGCCCCGCCGCCGGCGGCCACGTCTACTCCCCCGCCCTGACCGACTTCGTCGTCATGGTCGACCAGACCTCCCAGATGTTCGTCACCGGCCCCGACGTCATCAAAACCGTCACCGGCGAAGACGTCACCATGGAAGACCTGGGCGGGGCGCACACCCACATGGTCAAATCCGGCGTCGCCCACTACGTCGCCTCCGGCGAACAAGACGCCCTCGACTACGTCAAGGACCTGCTGTCCTACCTGCCCAGCAACAACCAGGCCGCGGCCCCCCGGATGCTGCCCACCGACCCGATCACCGGATCCATCGACGACTCCCTCACCGCCGAGGACCTCGAACTCGACACCCTCATCCCGGACTCGGCGAACCAGCCCTACGACATGCACGAAGTCATCCGCCGCATCCTCGACGACGACGAATTCCTCGAGGTCCAGGCCGAACGCGCCGGCAACATCGTCGTCGGCTTCGGCCGCGTCGACGGCCGCTCCGTCGGGATCGTCGCGAACCAGCCCACCGTGTTCGCCGGCTGCCTCGACATCGACGCCTCCGAAAAAGCCGCCCGCTTCGTGCGCACCTGCGACGCGTTCAACGTCCCCATCATCACCCTCGTCGACGTCCCCGGCTTCCTGCCCGGCACCGACCAGGAATACAACGGCATCATCCGCCGCGGCGCGAAACTCCTCTACGCCTACGGGGAGGCCACCGTCGGGAAGATCACCGTCATCACCCGCAAGGCCTACGGCGGCGCCTACGACGTGATGGGCTCCAAGCACATGGGCGCCGACGTCAACCTGGCCTGGCCCACCGCCCAGATCGCCGTCATGGGCGCCTCCGGCGCCGTCGGCTTCGTCTACCGCAAACGCCTCCTCGAAGCCGCCAAGAACGGCGACGACGTCGACGCGCTGCGCCTGAAACTGCAACAGGAATACGAGGACACCCTCGTCAACCCGTACGTCGCCGCCGAACGCGGCTACGTCGACGCCGTCATCCCCCCGTCCCACACCCGCGGACAGATCGTGGCCGCCCTGCGCCTGCTCGAACGCAAAATGGTCACCCTCCCGCCCAAGAAGCATGGGAACATCCCCCTATGACCGCTATCACCGAGGACGACGTGCGCACCGAGACCGGTTCCGACGCGACGTCGTCAGTCAACGGTTCCGCAGCGGACACCACGCTCGCCGAGGGTGCGGCCACCGACCTGCCGGGTGACACGGACGGCGCAGCCGCCGATGCGGCCCGTGAGCCTTTCCTGAAGGTGGTCAAGGGCTCACCGTCCGACGAGGAGATCGCGGCGCTCGTCGCGGTGCTGTCCGCGGTCGCCGCCGCAGGCAGCGGTGATCCGGATGCGCACCTCCCACCCGAGTCCTGGGGTGCTCCCACGCGGATGCACCGGAGCGTCGCCCCGTTCTCGCCGTACGCGTTCCCGAACGTGTCGGAGTACCGGCGTTGATCAGGATCCGGTGACGTCCTTCGTTCTCGCCTCGGCTTCCCCGGCGCGGCTGGCTGTCCTGCGCAGCGCCGGGGTGGAGCCGGTCGTGCGAGTCTCCGGAGTCGACGAGGACGCCGTCATCGCAGCACTCGGTGCCGACGCCGCCCCCGAGCACGTCGTCACCGAACTGGCCCGAGCCAAGGCCAACGACGTCCTCCCCGTTCTCGCACGGGACGGGATCTCGGACGCCGTCGTCGTCGGATGCGACTCCATGCTGCTGATCGACGGGTCCCTGCAGGGCAAACCCGGAACCGTCGACGTCGCCCGCGCGCGGTGGTCGGCGATGGCCGGCCGTAGCGCGACCCTGCTCACCGGGCACAGCGTCCTGCGGATCGCGGAGGGTGCGGTGGTGAGTGACGCACACGATCACAGCGCCACCGTCGTCCATTTCGGGAGCCCGCCGGACGCCGATCTGGAGGCCTACCTCGCGACCGGGGAGCCGCTGCAGGTCGCGGGCGCGTTCACCCTGGACAGCCTCGGGGGTTGGTTCGTGGACCGCATCGAGGGCGATCCGTCCAGCGTGATCGGGATCGGCCTGCCGCTCGTCCGGAGGTTGCTCGCGGAGGTCGGGGTCGGCGTCGCCGAGTTGTGGGCGTCGTCAGGCCGCGTCGGCTGACCGTTCGTCGACCTGCTGGTTCCGGCGCGGGAGCGTCAGCGACGCCACACCGATAGCCGCCGCCACCGCCGCAATGATCCAGAGGATGCGGCGTTCTGCCTGGAGAAACGCCTCGCCCGCTGCATTACGGGTCGATTCCCGTGCGGCCACCACCGCGGAGTCGGCGATCTGCTGCTGAGCGGCGCCGAGCGCCGCACCGCCGGACGCCGGCGAACGGCATTCGTCGGGCACCTTCATCGGGGACGTGGACCCGAGTTGCTCCGTCGCGCACCGTACGAACGTCTCCTCGGCACGCGGGATCAGCGCCGACGGCACCCCGGCCTCGGCGAGCTGCGCGGTCAGCGCAGGCCGCTCGGCCTGAACCGCGTCCGCCGATTGCGTCGCGACGAGGTTGAAGAACACGACACCGATCACCGCGAGCCCGATCGAACTACCCACCTGCTGCACGGTCGGGAGCAGCCCCGACACCGACCCCGCGTTCTGCGGTTGCACGGTCGCGAGGATCGCCGTCTGGAGCGGCGCCACGAACAGTCCGAGTCCGGCTCCCCCGATGAACAGTGGCCCGGCCAGCGCCGACCACCGCGGATCGGTGCCCTCGTGCTGCAGTTGCGCCGCCAGCACGACGAGGGAGCCGGCGAAGAGCAGCATCCCGAGAGGCAGGACGAGGTTGCCGATGCGCCGGTACACGGCAGCGGAGGCCAGCGCGGCGAGACCGGTCCCCAATGCCCACGGCAGCGTCATCACCCCGGCCCTGAGCGGGGAGAACCCGAACCCGAACTGCAGGGTGAGGGAGATGGTGAAGATCAGCGACGTGAGCGTCCCGAAGAACACGAACGCGATGGCCGCGCCGAGCGAGAACGCGCGGTCGGTGAACAACTCGAGGCGCAGCACCGGGTCGCCGCCGCGGCGCCCCAGCCGCCACTCGTAGACGACGAACGCGATCAGGACCGGCACCGAACACAGCAGCATCACCACGAGCGAGGTCGGCCAGCCGCGTTCGCGGCCCTCCGCGAGCGGAAAGATCAGGAGGAACAGCCCGGCCGCCGACAGCACAGCGCCGCCCACGTCGAGTCGGCGGATGCCGTCGGGCTTCGCGTCGACGAGATAGAAGTAGCCGAGGACCAGGGCCGCGAGCCCGATCGGGAGGTTGACGAAGAAGATCAGCCGCCAACCCCAGTCGAAGAGATCCCACTGGATGAGAAGTCCGCCGACGAGCGGACCGCAGATGGTGGCGAGCCCGATGGTCGCGCCGTAGATGCCGAACACCCGCGGATGCGAGCGTTTCGGAAAGAGTCCCGAGATGATCGCGAACGTCTGAGCCGACATCGACCCCGCCGCGAGACCCTGCAACGCCCGCGACACCACGAGAGCGGTCGGCGACTGGGCCAGTCCGCAGAGCAGTGAGGCAACGATGAAGACGGCCAGCGCGGTGAGGAAGACCCGTCGTCGGCCGAGGAGATCCCCCAGTCGTGCCGCTGTGATCAGCGAACATGCGAATGACAGCGTGTAGACGCTCACCATCAGCAGCTGCGCCGACACCGAAGCACCCAGATCGACCGCGATGCTCGGGAGCGCGACGTTGACGATGGTCGCGTCCAGGAGTTGCATGAACACGGCGGCGAGGCTGGTGGCCAGTCCCAGCCACGGGACCCACCGACCGAGTTCGCCTCGATAAAGTGCGTCACGCTGCGTCACAGGCATCCGGACAGGCTAGCGGCTCGAAGCTCACAGAACGCTGTGAGGTCGTTCAGCGGTTGCTGCATGCTACGCGAGGAACTTGCAGCGTAGAACCCTTTTGCCCGACACTTGACTAGACCGGGACCGACCTGTAATCACTCTCATACTTCTTTACCTCTCGCGGTAAGGCACTCGGTGCCGCATCCTGTTGCGAGAAGTCCGTGCCACACCCGACCGAACTCGCAACCGATTCGACACACCAGGAGCCGCTCGATGGACTTGAACTTGATCACCCACTGGAAGCCAGAGCCTGGGCGGGTCGTCGAGTGGAAAGTCACGGACGCGAGTGCACGTGCGGCTGTCGAAGCGCCGGTGGATCCGGCGCTGCCGACCACCATGCAGGAGCGGCACCTGCGGCGGGCCCGGTTGGCGGCGAACAACGGCGAGACGCAGTCCCCCTGGATCGGCATCGCCTTCGACTTCCCGGGCAGGCTCGACCGCGCCGCGATGACCCGCACTCTCGAGCGCTACATCCTGCGGCACGACACCCTGCACAGCTGGTTCTCGTTCGAGAACGCGGATGCCGACCCCACGGACACCGCGAACGCGGTACAGCGGCACGTCGTGCCCGCCGACTCCATCGCCCTGATCGCACACGAGGGCGAGACCCTCACCACCCCTGAACAGGTCCGCGACCACGTCGCCGCGCGCTTCGCGAACGACACGAGCGCGCTGGCCTGGCCTGCTTTCGTGTTCGGCGTCGTGGAACATCACGACGCCGGCGCTCCCGGGCCCGAGGACAGCTTCACCCTGTTCCACGCCGTCGATCACGCGCACACCGACATGCAGTCGATGATTCTCACGTTCGCCGAGACGCGGATCATCTATCAGGCCGAACTCGACGGCGTGGAGCCCGAACTACCCGATCCGGGGAGCTACGTGGAGTACAGCCGCCGGGAGCGGGAGAAAGCGGTGACACTGACCCTCGCCTCCCCCGAGGTGCACGGCTGGATCGGTCACCTCACCCGCAACGGCGGCACCTTCCCGAGCTTCCCGCTCGACCTCGGGGCGTCCGACGAACCGAAGCCGGCCATCGGCAGCCGATTCGACCTCGCCGACGCTGACGAGTGCGAGCAGTTCGGCGCCGTGTGCAAGGCCCACGGTTCCAACTTCATCGGCGGCGTGTTCGCGGCTCTCGCGATCACCGAACACGAACTGGTCGGGCGCGACCGCTACATGGCGCTGTCCCCCCTCACCACCCGCAACGACCCGCAGTTCTACTGGTCCCAGGGGTGGTTCATCAATCTCATTCCGGTCGGGTTCGCCCTCGAGGACGCCACGACGTTCACGGGACTGGCCCAGCGCGCGCAGGACGCCTACCGGTCCGGCAAGGCGCTCGGCGAGGTGTCCGTGCAGCAAGTGATCGACACCGTGCTCGCTCAGGCCGGCCCCGAGGCGATGTCGCAACACGCCACCACGCTCGCACCGCCTCCGATCGTGTCGTACATCGACGGCCGGCGGTTGCCGCAGACCGAGAGCTTCGTGTCGACCCGGGCGACCGGCATCGTGGGTGGCAAGGACACTCAGATCGCGTCGATCTGGGTCAACCGCATGCTCGAGGGCACGTGGATGGCCGTCTCGCACCCCGACACCGACGAGGCCCACCGGTCTGTGATCGCATATGCGGAACGGTTGTCGAACATCATGAAAACCGTTGCCCGCGAGGGCGATTATACGGTGACATCGTTCGCGCCGACAGCGGACTCCGCGACTGCCGCAGGGGTGGAGTAGTGCACGTCACGTCGATCGACCGGTACATGCTCGAACCCGGCCTGGTGACGGAATGGTCCGTCGCGCCGGGCAAGGTCTCCCCGTCCGCGGTGCCGCCTTCGTACAACCAGCAATTCCATCTCGACACCGCCCGCACCCACGGCGTCGGCCGAAGCGTCTGGATGGCAGCAGCTTTCGACCTTCCCGGGCGACTCGACCGGGATGCTCTCACGCAGGCGCTGGTGCACTTCATCCGGCGTCACGACACGCTGCAAACCGGCTTCGACGTGAGCCCGGATGCGATGGCGCGCGTGGATCTCGACCCCGAAGACATCACCGTCGTCGCGTCCGAGTCCTCGGCGACGACGTCACCGCACGAACTCCGCGACCACCTGCGGTACCGGTTCACCGAGGCGTGCGACCCGCTGACGTTCCCCGCGTACCTGTTCGCCACCATCGAGCGCGACTCGCACTACACCGTGGTCAGTGCGTTCGATCACACTCTCGTCGACGGATACTCGCTCGTCATCGCGTTGGGCGAACTCCGGCAGATCTATCAGCGACTCATCGGACTCGGCGGCACGGCCGCGCTCACCGAAGCGGACCTGACGAAAGAACTCGGCGATCCCGGGAGCTTCCTGCGGTACTGCGAACTCGAGGCCGAGACGCCCGTCACCGAGATCGGCGACCCCCGGGTGCGCGAATGGGCACGCTTCTACGAACGCTGCGGCGGCACCGCGCCCAGTTTCCCGCTCGATCTGGGTGTCGAGGCGGGCAGGCCCGCACCACAGGGAGCGGACGTGCGCCCCCTTCTCGGCGCCGCCGACACCGAGCGGTTCGAGGAAATCTGCCTGGACTCGGGGGGAAGCCTGTTCTCCGGGGCGCTCACCGCGATGGGCATGGCAGTGCACTCGATCAACGGCATTTCCCGGATGCCGTTGCAGTTTCCGCTGCATATTCGCCAGGACCCGCAGTGGGCCAATGCGATCGGGTGGCTCACGACGAGTGCGCCGCTGACGGTCGAACTGACACCCGACTGCGACTTCCAGTCCTCCCTGGCGCACACCCACGCCTCGTTCCGCACGGCTCTCACGCTCAAGGGCGTGACGATGGCCCAGGTGCGGGAGGCGCTCGGTGACGGATACCGCCGCACCCGCACGGATGTGTTCATGGTCTCGTACATCGACTACCGCAAACTGCCCGGCACCGACGATCACGACGAGCTGAACGCCCACCACATCAGCAACGTGACGGTCGCGGACGACGCGCAATTCTGGATCTCCCGCACCCAGCGCGGTCTCGCGCTGCGGTCGCGGTTCCCCGAGACGCCGACGGCACGCCGCGCGGTCACCGAGTTCCTGGTGCGGCTGCGCGAAATCATGCACGACATCTGCGAGAACGGCGTCACTCCCATCGCGGAGCTGACCAGTCAGCTGAACCTGGAAGGCACTCCGGTCGTCTGACCGCCGGAGGGCTCGAACAGTCGTCGCCGTATAGCGTCGGCGAACTTGACTGCCTCGACCTTGGCCCGCCCCGCGACGTCGCCGGCGAACAACTCGTCGACGCTGGACGTCCACAGTTCGACCCAGCGGTCGAAGTGCCGGTCGGTGAATCCGTGCCGGCCGTGCAGCGCCCGGTGCACGGCGAACGCGCTGCCTCGGTAGACGCCTGTGCGCAGCAGGACCGTCTCCCAGAAGTCGCACATGACGGGCAGGTGGTCGTCCAGGCCGATCACCGCGAGCGTCTCGAAGGCCGGTTCGAGGACCGGATCGGCGAATGTCCGGCCGTAGAAGTGCCGGAGCAGCAGTTCCAGGTCGGCGCGCGTCGAGATGTCGGGCATGAGGCCTCCGTTCGGGTGCGAATCTACGCGCCTGGGCGGGCTCCCTCGCCATCCACGGCCGGTAAGTGTGAACGCCGGTCGGAAGAACTTCCGGCGTCCGCCTAGAATTGACGCCGTCCCCGTCGCATCTGCCCCAGGAGCCCACCCGTGCCCGTAGCGCCAGATCCCACCCAGTCCTTCGCCGAGTACGCCAACCCCGGTCGGCTCGTGTCGACGGAGTGGCTGTCCGCGAATCTGGGCACACCCGGCCTCAAGGTCGTGGAGTCGGACGAGGACGTGCTCCTCTACGACGTCGGCCACATCCCCGGAGCCGTCAAGGTCGACTGGCACCTCGATCTCAACGATCCGGTGACCCGTGACTACATCAACGGCGAGCAGTTCGCCGACCTGATGAGCCGCAAGGGCATCAGCCGCGACGACACCGTCGTGATCTACGGCGACAAGAGCAACTGGTGGGCGGCGTACGCCCTCTGGGTGTTCACGCTGTTCGGACACGAGGACGTCCGTCTCCTCGACGGCGGCCGCGACGCGTGGATCGCCGAGAACCGGGACACTGCGTTCGACGTCCCCGAGACCTCCCCCACCGACTACCCGGTGGTCGAGCGCAACGACGCCCCGATCCGCGCGTTCAAGGACGACGTGCTCGATCACCTCGGCAAGGGGCCGCTGATCGACGTGCGTTCGCCCCAGGAGTACACCGGCGAACGCACCCACATGCCCGACTACCCCGAAGAGGGGGCGCTGCGCGGCGGCCACATCCCGAGCGCGCTGAGCATTCCGTGGGCCAAGGCCGCAGCCCCCGACAGCCGGTTCCGCTCACGCGGTGAACTGAACGAGATCTACGGCGGTGTGTCCGCCGACGACGACATCGTGGCGTACTGCCGCATCGGGGAGCGTTCCAGCCACACCTGGTTCGTCCTCACCCACCTGCTCGGTTACCCCACCGTCCGCAACTACGACGGTTCGTGGACGGAGTGGGGCAACATGGTTCGCGTTCCGATCGTCAGGGGTGAAGAGCCGGGCGACGTTCCCGGCGCATCGTCATGACCGAACTACCCGATTCGCTTGCCGAGATCGTCGACGACTTCGCTGCCGTCGACGGCTCGGACAAGCTGCAGTTGCTGCTGGAGTTCAGCCGCGAACTGGCGCCTCTGCCTGCCGAACTCGAGCAGGACGCCATGGAACCGGTGCCCGAGTGCCAGTCTCCGTTGTTCCTGTCGGTCGACGACTCCGATCCCGACCACGTGCGGCTGCATTTCAGCGCGCCCGCGGAAGCGCCGACGACGCGGGGTTTCGCGTCGATCCTGCACCAGGGCCTGGACGGGCACAGTGCTGCCACCATCCTCGGCATTCCGGACGATTTCTATTCCGCGCTCGGGCTCGCCGACGCCGTCAGTCCCCTGCGGCTGCGCGGCATGTCCGCGATGCTCGCGCGAATCAAGCGGCATCTTCGCGGCTAGGCAGGGTCTGAACACTTACTGATGGAATTCACCGAACTTGCCGACTATCCCGTTCCGGTGGGCGCGCTCACCGAATGGTTACCGTGCGCCCGCTCGGAATGGGTGGACGATCCCCGCCCCGCCTCGTACATCCACGAGGCGCACCTGCGCCGGTGCTCCGACTCCGGTGGTCGCGAATCCTGGCTGGGCACCGCGTTCGAGATCCACGGCACGCTGAACGTCACCGCTTTCCGGTCGGCACTGGAGAAGTGGACCGATCGTCACGAGGTGCTGCGCTCGCACACGACGTTCGACGCGGAGACCGAGCGCGTGCACCGGCGCACCGTGCCGCAGGGCGGGCTGCACGTGGGGGTCGTCAGCCACGGGTACGACGCCGCCGGCGGCGACAACTTCGCGCACCTGCAGCAACTGTTCGACGAGTACGCGTCGCCGCACAGTTGGCCGTCGTACGTCTTCGCGACGCTCGAAACAGTCCAACGCGACCGATTCACGGTGTTCTTCGCGGCCGATCACTCGATCATCGACGGGTTCTCCATCGTGCTCGTCGCCCACGAGTTGACTGCCCTGTACGAGGAAGCACTGTCCGGACGCACGGCCAACCTGTTTCCCGTCGGCAGCTACATCGACTTCGGCCGTGAGGAGCGTGAGACCTCCACCGACGCCGAGGTGAAACGTGAGGCGCTCGACGTGTGGCGCTCGGCGCTCGAGGGACCGGGACTCCCCGAGTTCCCGCTCGAGGTCGGTCCGCGCACGTCGTACGCCCAGCAGAACCTGTCTGCCTGGATTCTCGATGCCGACCAGGCTGCGGCGTTCAACTCGGTGTGCCGCGAGGCGGATGTGGGGTTCTTCCCCGGCCTGCTCGCGTGCCTGGGTATGGCCGGGGCGGAAGTGGCCGGGCATCAACGCTTTCGGACGGTCACTCCGGTCCATACCCGGCACTCCCCGCAGTGGGCGTCCGCGCTCGGATGGTTCGTGGGTCTCAGCCCGATCGACTTCGAGGTGACGTCGGACGAGTTCGCCGCCGTCGCCCGCGACGCCGCCGAGAGCGTGGCCCGGACGAAACCGATCTCGGTGGTCCCGTTCGACCGCATCGAGAAGGAACTCGACATCCCCATCCGGCCTCGCTTCGTCGTCTCCTACATGGACGTCCGGTTCGTGCCCGATGCGGGCCGCTGGCACGAGCGCAACGCCCGGGCGCTGAGGAGCCGGCAGTACACCCACGACGTGTACGCCTGGATCAATCGCACCCCCCGAGGTGTCAATCTGGCGGTCCGCTATCCGGGCAACGACATCGCTGCCGCGAGCGTCCACACGTGGGTCGGGAGCCTCCGCCGGCAACTGGAACAGGTTTCAACCAGCTACCCCTCGGTAGGGTTGCGGAGCGTCGGACAGCCTTGACGGGAAATTTCGGTCCGGTGACAACACGGATCGGTTCGGTGCTTAGACTCCGAAGTGATGCCGTAAACGACCGCTGGTGACACCCACGGGAGCCACCGCGGAGACAGACCATGCGAACCACAGGAGGCTCAGTGCCCAGTCATGCCAGCGCGCACATCACGAAGGTGCTCGTCGCGAACCGCGGTGAGATTGCAGTGCGGGTGATCCGGGCCGCAGCCGATGCCGGCCTGGCCAGCGTCGCCGTCTACGCCGAACCCGACGCCGACGCCCCGTTCGTGCGCCTGGCCGACGAAGCATTCGCCCTCGGCGGGCAGACCTCCGCCGAGTCCTACCTGGTGTTCGACAAAATCCTCGACGCCGCCCGCAAGTCCGGCGCCGACGCCATCCACCCCGGCTACGGCTTCCTCTCCGAAAACGCCGACTTCGCCCAGGCCGTGATCGACGCCGGCCTGATCTGGATCGGCCCCTCCCCGCAATCGATCCGCGACCTCGGCGACAAGGTCACCGCCCGGCACATCGCCGAAAAAGCCAAGGCCCCGATGGCCGCCGGCACCAAGGACCCGGTCCGCAACGCCGACGAGGTCGTCGCCTTCGCCAAGGAATACGGTGTCCCCGTCGCCATCAAGGCCGCGTTCGGCGGCGGCGGCCGCGGCATGAAGGTCGCCCACACCATCGAGGAAATCCCCGAACTGTTCGACTCCGCCACCCGCGAGGCCGTCGCCGCGTTCGGCCGCGGCGAATGCTTCGTCGAACAGTATCTGGACAAGGCCCGCCACGTCGAAGCCCAGGTCATCGCCGACCAGCACGGCAACGTCATCGTCGCCGGCACCCGCGACTGCTCCCTGCAACGCCGCTTCCAGAAACTCGTCGAGGAGGCCCCCGCCCCGTTCCTCACCGACGACCAACGCAACCGCATCCACACCTCCGCCAAGGCCATCTGCAAAGAGGCCGGCTACTACGGCGCCGGCACCGTCGAATACCTGGTCCAGGGCGACACCGTCTCCTTCCTCGAGGTCAACACCCGCCTGCAGGTCGAACACCCCGTCACCGAGGAAACCGCCGGCCTCGACCTGGTCCTGCAACAGTTCAAGATCGCCAACGGCGAACACCTCGACCTCACCGAGGACCCCACCCCCCGCGGGCACTCCTTCGAATTCCGCATCAACGGTGAGGACGCCGGCCGCGGCTTCCTGCCCGCCCCCGGCCCGGTCACCAAGTTCGTCCCGCCCACCGGCCCCGGCGTGCGGATGGACTCCGGCGTCGAAACCGGCAGCGTGATCGGCGGCCAGTTCGACTCCATGCTCGCCAAGCTCATCGTCACCGGCGCCACCCGCGACGAGGCCCTGGCCCGCGCCCGCCGCGCCCTCGCCGAATTCCAGGTCGAAGGACTGGCCACGGTCATCCCGTTCCACCGGGCCATCGTCTCCGACCCCGCCTTCATCGGCGACGGCACCACCTTCGACGTCTACACCAAGTGGATCGAAACCGAATGGGACAACCAGATCGAACCGTTCACCGGTAACCAGCCGATCGACGAGGACGAGTCCGGGCCCCGGCAGAACGTCGTCGTCGAGGTCGGCGGCCGCCGCGTCGAGGTGTCCCTGCCCGGACAGTTCACCCTCGGCACCGGCGGTGGCGGTGCCGCGGCCGGGGCGGTCCGCAAGAAGCCCAAGGCCCGCACCCGCGGCGGCGCCCACGGCGGCGCCGCCTCCGGTGACGCCGTCACCGCCCCCATGCAGGGCACCGTCGTCAAGGTCGCCGTCGAAGAAGGACAACAAGTCGCCGAGGGCGACCTCATCGCCGTCCTCGAGGCCATGAAAATGGAAAACCCCGTCAACGCCCACAAGGCCGGCACCGTCACCGGCCTCGCCGTCGAACCCGGCGCCGCCATCACCCAGGGCACCGTCCTCGCCGAACTGAAATAGGCACCTGCACCCACTCGTGAGTCCTTCTCGGCCCCCGGGGTCGAGAAGGACTCACAGTAGTCTGTACGCATGTCTGACGTTCCCGAGATCCGTATCGGCACTGCCGAACGTGAGCAGGCCCTGAACTTGCTGAGCGAACATTTCGCGGCGGGCCGTTTGACGGTCCCCGAGTTCGACGAGCGCAGTCTCGCGGTCACGAATGCCACCACTCGCGGCGAGCTCGACCGAGTGTTCACCGACCTCCCCGCGACCACGGTCGGCGCGCCCGCCAAGGCCGAAGCGGCCGGCACCGACAACGACCAGAACTGGCGTCGCATCGTGATGTCGGTGATCCCGCTCGTCGCCCTCGTGCTGTTCTTCGTCGTCCCGGTCGACAACAGCTGGTTGTTCTTCCTGATGATCCCTGCCGCCGGCGCCATCCTGTTCGGCACCCGCGACGACCGCCACGGTCGCGATCGCCGCCGCGACCGGGACCGCTGACGTGGAACCTGTCGAGGTCAATGCGGGTGGCTGGTACCTGCGCGCGCTGCGCGCCGACGAACGGGTCGACGATCGCCCGGCGCTCGCGGACGGTGGAATCGCCGAACCCGAGTACGTCGCCCGCCGTACGGCGCAGTGGCTGAGCGACGAGCACTATTCGTGGGCGATCTGCCAGCCCAACACCGGCGAACTGCTCGCCGAGGTGGGCCTCACCCCGTCCGGGGAGTCCGCGACCCTCACCGGCTGGGCGCGGACCGGCCACGAGGACGCGCTGGCGAGCGGATCGGATGCGGTGCAACGGTTTGCCGAGGGCGCACTGGGGTTCACGGTCCGGCGGTGACTATGCGATCCGTTCCGGTGGCGGCCCTCACCGTGCTGGCACTGGTCATGCTCCTGTCCCCTGGGTCCGCGACGCCGTCGGGTCCCGAACATGCCGACAAGGTGGTGCACGCCCTGCTGTTCGCGGCGCTGGCCGCCGCCTCCCGGTACGCGCTCCTGACACCACGGATCACCGTGCTCTGGCTCGCGGCGTTCGCGGTGATCACCGAGATACTGCAGGGCGTGCTGCCGATCGGCCGGCACGGATCGGTCTGGGATCTCTGCGCCGACATGGTGGGTGTGGCGATCGGGTTGGCCGCTCAGTCCGCGATCATGCGCTCCCGCAGCAGAGTCTGAACGCCGGCGTCGAGGCCGAGTCCGTCGGAGAAGTACCGTTCGACGGTCCCGTACTGCTCGCGCATGGTGGCCAGGGACACCTCCAGGTACTGCTGACGGACTCCGAGCACGGGCTCGAGCAGCGCCGGATCTCCACCCGCGTCGACGAATTTCTCGAACACGCCCGCGAACGACGGAAGCAGGAGTTCGTTGGTCAGCAGGTAGTCGTGGAACACCTCGTCCTCACCGACTCCGAGGAGAAGCAGTAGCGCGGCTGTGGCCCATCCCGTCCGGTCCTTGCCGGTGGTGCAGTGCACGAGGGCAGGCATGTTGCCGTTCGAGGCCAGGTCGCCGAACAACTCCCGGTACGACGACACCGCGCTCGGCATCACGACGAAGTCGCGGTAGCTGCCCTCGAAGTACTCGATCGCGCGTCCGCCGCCGAGTTCCCGTTCGGCGATCATCGGATCGGCGATCACCTGGAGCATCTGCGCGGGGATAGACCGGATCCCCTTGTCGGCGAGCACGTCCAACACCACCGCGCGAGCGCCGTCCGGGAGTTTGTCGGGCGCCGCGTCGCGCTCGTCCGCGGTGCGCAGGTCGTACACCGTCCGGATCCCGAGGCCGTCGAGCAGCGGCATGTCCGTGTCCGCGATACGGCTGAGATCGGTCGAACGGAAGTACACGCCGGTGCGCACTTTCGCGCCGTCCCGGGTTCGGTAGCCACCGACGTCTCGCAGATTGGGCACGGACGTGAGCGGTATCGGCGTCATGCGTCGACGGTACCGCCCAGCACTCGGGCCAGTGCATCCACGGCGGCGTCGAGTTCCGCGGTCGTCACCGTCAGGGGTGGGCGGAACCTGATCCCGCGCTTGCCGGTCGGCAGGATCAGCACCCGCTCCCGGTCCCTGAGGTCGGCGACGACGCGGTCCCGCCGCTGCGGAGTGGGGAGGGTGATCGCGCACATGAGGCCGCGTCCCCGCGGCTCGGTCACGTCGGGATTCGCGCGTGCGAGTTCCCGCAGTCGTTCGAGGAGATGCGCCCCGGTCATCCGAGCCCGGTCGACGAGCCGGTCCTCCTCGATGATCTCGAGGATCCGGCGGGACCGCACCATGTCGGTGAGGTTGCCACCCCAGGTGGAGTTGATCCGCGAGCTGACGGCGAACACGTTGTCGGGGATGTCGTCCACCCGGCCGCCGGCCATGATGCCGCAGACCTGAGTCTTCTTGCCGAACGCGACGACGTCCGGATGCACTCCCAATTGCTGGTACGCCCAGGCAGTGCCGGTGAGACCGCACCCGGTCTGCACCTCGTCGAGAATGAAGAGCGCGTCGTTCTCACGGCAGAGCGCCTCCATCGCCCGGAAGAATTCCGGGCGGAAGTGGTGGTCTCCCCCCTCTCCCTGGATCGGCTCGGCGATGAAACACGCCACATCCGAGGGGTTCTCGGCGAACGCGCGCCGCGCCTGGTCCAGTGCGTGACGCTCGGCCTCGACGACGTCTCGCCCGTCCGCGAGGTACGGGGAGTCGATGCGCGGCCAGTCGAACTTGGGGTACCTCGCCACCTTGCCGGGCTCGGTATTGGTGAGCGACATCGTGTATCCACTGCGCCCGTGGAACGCCTCGGTCAGATGGAGCACCTTCGTGCCGAGCGCCGGGTCGAGGCCGCGGCTCTCGTTGAGCCTGCTCTTCCAGTCGAACGCCACCTTCAGAGCATTCTCGACGGCGAGTGCGCCCCCGTCGATGAAGAAGAGATGCGGCAGTGCGGGATCGCCCAGCACCCGGGCGAACGTCTCGACGAACCGTGCCATCGGGACGGTGTAGATGTCGGAATTGCTCGGCTTGTTGATCGCCGCCGCCGCCAGTTCCCGGCGAAAGGCGTCGTCGTCCGCCAGTTCCGGGTGGTTCATCCCCAGCGCGGACGAGGCGAAGAATCCGAACATGTCCAGGTAGCTGGTGCCATCGCGCTGGTCGACGAGATGCGTACCGCGTGAGTGTTCCAGGTCGAGCACCAGGTCGAAACCGTCGACCAGAATGCGCTCGCGCAGCACGTCGTGCACCTGGCTCGCCGGCAGCTCGCCCCCATCTCCGGTAAATCGAATTGCTGTGCTCATACCGAGAGATTACGTCAAAATTCCTGTGAACCGGCGACGATTCGGCAACATATCCGAAACAGAGCTCATCTGTCGTAAAATGTTTGCAAGATGATGGTGCTGCGCGTGTGTACGTTGGCGGTGGCACGGATCTCCTGCAGCAGGTGTTCCAGCTCCCGTGGGGAAGCGACGCGCACCAGCAGCACGTAGCTCTCCTCCCCCGCGACCGAGTGGCACGCTTCGATTGCGGGGAGGTTCCGCAACCGGGCGGGTGCATCGTCGGGCTGCGACGGATCGAGAGGAGTGATCGCGACGAATGCGGACAGACCGTGCCCGAGCGCATCCGGATCGATCTTCGCGGTGTACCCGCGGATCACTTTGCGGGCCTCGAGCCTGCGCACCCTGGACTGCACGGCAGAGATCGACAGCCCCGCCTTCTCGGCGAGTGTCGCCAGAGTCGCCCGGCCGTCGGCCACCAACTCCTGCATCAGTACCCGATCGATGTCGTCGAGAGGAGTATGGGGTGCGTCGCTACGAAAAGATTCCACCACCAGCGCAGGCTAGCCCAGCGGAGGTGCATCATGGTTGAAACGTGGGAGCTCCGCGCCCGCTTTGCCCGGGCACTGGCCGCGACGTACGGCCGGGAGGTGCCCGCATACGACACACTGGCCGAGGTGGCCGGTGCGGTCAACGCGGACTTCGCGGCGCGACACCCTGCCGACGCCGAACGCCGTGGCGGCCTGGCCCGGATCACATCCGAACGCCGCGGCGCGATCAGGCTCGGTGGACCCACGGAGCTGCGCCAGGCGGCCATCCTGTTCGCGGGCTTCGGAATGCACCCCGTCGGCTGCTACGACCTGCGCGACGCGCCCGCACCCGCGCCCGTTGTCTCGACGGCGTTTCGTCCCGTCGATCCGATCGAACTGGCCCGCAACCCGTTCGGGATGTTCACGTCGATGCTCACCACCGCCGATCGCCGGTTCTTCGACTGCGACCGGCAGCGCCGCCTCGAGAACGTTCTCGCCGCGCGCACGGTGTTTCCCACGGAGGTGCTGCACCTGGCCGCGCTCGCGACCGAGGAAGGCGGGCTGACGGCGCCGACGGCGGAGCGGTTCGTCGCACTGGCGGCCACGGCCTTCGCATCGCCGGACACCGCGGCCGACCGGTCCTGGCACGCCGAGTTCGAACGTATCTCCCCCGTCGCCGCCGACATCGGTGGGCGCACGAGCGTCCGCGTCGTCCATCTGGCGCCACGGGTCTTCGACCTCGACGACCTGTGCCTGCGTGCGGCGCGCCGCGGCCTCACGATGATCGGCCGCATCCAGGGACCGCCCGCATGGGGCGGCCCGGACGTACTTCAGCGGCAGGCGTCGTTCCGCGCCGCCGGCGAACCACGCGGAGTCGTCGTTGCGGAGTCGCGCGGCATCGCACTGACACCCGAGGGACGGGAACTGTGCGACCGTCTGGCGGACGCCGACTCCGCCCGCTGGGAACGCGAGTTTCCGCGGACTGAAGCCGATTTCGAGGCGAGCGGGCTGGCGTACTTCAGCCACCGACTCTCCGGCGAGGAAGACGTCGCGGAGCCCATTCTCTACGAGGACTACCTCCCGGTGGCGGTGGACTCCGGCCCCGACCACCTACCGTGGCTCGCCGAGACCCTCAGCCGGCCCGTGCACGACCCGTTCACGCTCTACCGACAGCAGCAGGATCGAACCCGAGAGAGGACAGCATCGTGAACCTTCCCGCCCCCGAGGAGTTGTGCCGACGCGCCGAGGAAGCACTGATCCGGTGCGGCGCCGAGATCACCGACGCCGGTGGACCGCTCGTCGCGCGAACCCCGATCACCGGGACCGAACTGCGCACGGTGACCGCGAGCAGCACGGACGACGTGGACCGGGCGATCACCGCAGCGCACGACGCCTTCCTCGAGTGGCGTACCGTTCCCGCCCCCCAACGCGGCGCGGTGGTGCGCCGCCTGGGTCAGCTTCTGACGGAACACAAGACGGACCTGGCGGAACTGGTCACCCTCGAGGCGGGCAAGATTCCGTCCGAGGCGCAGGGCGAAGTGCAAGAGATGATCGACATCTGCGAATTCGCGGTCGGTCTGTCACGCCAGTTGTACGGCAGGACGATGGCCTCGGAACGTCCGGGACACCGGCTGATGGAGACGTGGCACCCACTGGGAGTCGTCGGGGTGATCTCGGCGTTCAATTTCCCCGTGGCGGTGTGGTCGTGGAATACCGCCGTCGCGCTGGTCTGCGGCGACACGGTGGTGTGGAAGCCGTCGGATCGGACTCCGCTCACCGCGATCGCCTGTGATGCGCTGCTGGCGCGCGCTGCCCGCGACGTCGGTGCACCCGCCGGGATCCACGCCCTGGTCCAGGGCGCGGGGGACGTCGGCGAGCGTCTCGTCGACGACGCACGCGTGGCCCTGGTCAGCGCCACCGGGTCGGTGCGGATGGGTCGCGCCGTGGGTCCGCGCGTCGCCGCGCGCTTCGGCAAATGCCTACTCGAGCTGGGCGGCAACAACGCAGCGGTGGTGGCCCCGTCCGCCGATCTCGATCTGGCCGTGCGGGGAATCGTCTTCTCCGCCGCGGGCACCGCGGGCCAGCGCTGCACGTCCCTGCGGCGGCTGATCGTGCACTCCTCCGTCGCCGACGAGCTGGTGCAGCGCATCTCTTCGGCGTACGGCCAGTTGAAGGTCGGGAACCCGTTCGACGACGGTGTCCTCGTCGGTCCGTTGGTGAACCGCTCCGCGTTCGAGGCCATGCAGACCGCGTTGGACAAGGCCCGCGCCGACGGCGGGACCGTTGTCTGCGGCGGCGAACGCAGCGGTGGCAGCGACTCCGCCTACTACGTCTCGCCCGCCCTCGTCCGGATGCCCGCGCAGACGTCGGTGGTGCAGGAGGAGACGTTCGCACCGATCCTCTACGTCCTCACCTACGACGACTTCGACCAGGCGATCGCGTTGCACAACGAAGTGCCCCAAGGGCTTTCGTCGTCGATCTTCACCACCGATCAGCGTGAGGCCGAGAGGTTCCTCGCGGCAGACGGTTCCGACTGTGGCATCGCGAACGTCAACATCGGCACGTCGGGTGCGGAGATCGGCGGGGCGTTCGGCGGCGAGAAGGAGACGGGCGGCGGACGCGAGTCCGGATCCGACGCATGGAAGGCCTACATGCGCCGCGCGACGAACACCGTCAACTACTCCGATCGACTCCCGCTCGCGCAGGGGGTGGAGTTCACCTGATCGGCGGCGTCGACCGGCTACTCTCGGGGCGTGAGCAACTGGACCGAGATGGCGCGTGAGATTGCCGAGAACGTGTTGTTCCCGGTGGCCGACAGCGTCGATGCCGACGGCGAGATTCCCGACAGTCACTTCGAGACTCTCGCCGCCGACGGCTTCTACGGACTCGCGGCACCGGGCGAAGAAGGTGTGACGCCGTCGGTGCTGGTCGACGTGATCGAGACGTTGTGCGGCGGCTGCCTCGCGACGGCGTTCACGTGGATGCAGCATCACGGCGTCGTCGCCGGTCTCGCCGATTCGCCGAACACGTCCCTGCAGGGTCGCTACCTCGACGGGCTCATCGACGGCACCGTCCGGGCCGGTGTCGCCCTGGCCGGAGCGATTCCCGTCCCGCCCACTCTGTGGGCACGCAGCGTCGACGACGGCTACGTGCTCGACGGGGTGTCGCCGTTCGTCACCGGCTGGGGCATCGTCGATCTGCTCCAGGTGTCGGCGCGCGACGAATTCGACGACTCCATCGTGCACGTCATCATTCCCGCGCAACCGCTTCGGGGACTCACCGCCGAGGAACTCCCGCTGATCGCGGCCCGCGGGTCCAACACGGTCCGGTTGACATTCGACGGGCTCGCCGTGCCACGCGATCTGGTAAGTGCCGTCGTCTCCCCCGACGACTTCGCGAAGAGCCAGCTGTTCGGGTCGTGGATCAACGGGTGCATGGCGATGGGAATCACCCGCCGGGCGATCAGCGAACTGGAGGCTCTCGGCGTCGACGCGGACCCGTTCGAAGAGCAGGCCGCACGCGCACGACTCGACCTGAACGCGGCGCTCGAAGGCCGCGCCGAGATCGCCGAAGCACGGGCCCGCGCTTCGGAACTCGCCATCCGCACCGCCACCGCCCTCGTCACGGCGAAGGGCAGCTCGTCGCTGCTCGCCGGGAACACCGCCGAACGCCTCATGCGTGAAGCCACCTTCACGCTCGTCGCAGCGGGACGTCCGGCGATCAAGTCGGCGTTGCTGGAGCGCCTCAGCCGCGACTAGCGGGTGCGGACCCTCAGGTCACCGAACAGCGAGTACGACACGATGCGGATCGTCGGGGCTGCGGGCCCGGGATCCTGTGCACCGGCGTCGAGTTCGCGGTCGCCGAAGAGGTCGAAACCACCCACCTCGACGTGCACGCCCTCCGGAACGGTGATCGTGCTGTCGCCGAACAGTGTGACGAGCGTGATCGTCGACGTGCGGGCGCCGATCACGGCCGACCGGAGGTCGAGCTTCACGTCCCCGAACACGAGCAGGGCCAGTGTCTTGCCGGCGAGCGACCAGCGGCCGGAACGCATGGTGTCGCCGAAGATTCCGACGATGGTGGACTGAGGTCGCGACACCGGCGCCGCCGGAGCTTCGACGGGGACCAGCCGCCGAAGACCTTCGACGTCGACGTCGCGGGACCAGACGATCGCGGCTTGCTCCGAATACTCCTCCAATGTCAGCTTTCCGTCCCCCACCCCCTTCTCGAGGCGGGCTTGTGCGGCCTCCCGGAGTCGGTCGAGTTCGCGGCTGTCCCCTGCAGCAGTCATTACTCCACCGTAGCTGTCGGTGCCCTCGTCTACTGTCTGACGGCTACACCCGTGACGCACCGCCCCTTCGACCGATGCGAGACAACGTGTTCAAGTTGATCCGCGCAGTTGCTCTGGCGCTACTCGCTGTGGGCGCCTACGTGGTGGTCTCCGAGCACGAGCCCGCAACCGTCGAGTTGCCGTCGCCGTCGTTCGCTCCGGCGACGGCGAAACTCACGACAGTGTGAGGGGCGGCGCACAGCTAGGGCACACCGTCCTCGGCACATGCCCGGTCGCGGGCTTTCCGGCGAGCGCGGGCGATCAGCTCACCGGCGTGATGTCGGTGATTGATTCGCGGGTTTCTGTCCGGGTCGATGTGCGGTGGTGGAATCCATTCGGTGCGCCCCGCATACGTGTCACCGGCGGGCGCGCTGGTGGTCGCCCAGCCTGTAGGCCCGTCGTGGACCTGGGCGTGGCAGGCATCGCGCACGAGCATCAGTGAGTCGATGTCGGTGTATCCGCCGTTGCGCCACTCCTGCAGGGGGTGCACCGCGCACATGCTGGCCGGGGCCGCGCAACCAGGCCGTGTGCATCCGCCTTCGGCGGCGATGAGAGCGAGGCGTTGGTCCGCGCTCGCCACTCGTCGGCGCCGTCCCAGATGCAGGGGCCGGCCGTCGTGGTCGAACACGACGAGCACCGGGTGGGCGCGTTCGGCGAGCTTCAGCGCTTCGCCGAGGGGAAGGAGTCCGCCGGTGGCCGTGGTGGTCACGCCGCCTGCCGCATTCTCGAGTTGGTCGAGAATCATGGTGATGATCACCGTGACGGGCAGACCCCGATGCCGGCCAAGGATCCCGGATTCCAGCATGACCCGGAATATCGCGCTGAGGGCGTCGTGGTTTCTCTGCGCAGCAGTGCGAGTGTCACGCGCTGCCGCCGCCACCAGTGCTTCACGGTCGATCGACGGATTGTCGGCGTCGCCAGACGGTGACTCCGGGTCGTCCGGGTTGTTCATGCCGGGGCGAGCCCATTTCGCGAGGATCGGGTCGAGCAGAGCGCGCGCTGTGGGGTCGAGCTCACCGCAGATCTTCGACATCAGTTCGGAATCTTGACGGCCCAGCGAAACACCACGCCGCCGGGAGCGATCACGATCGTCACCCAGGTTTCCGTCGGGATCGAGATGAGCGAGGAGGCGGTGGCCGGCACTCTCGACATTTTCGGGTGTACCTTCTCTCGCACACTGCGCCAGGATCGACTCCGCCAATGCGACGTCGGCGTTGGTGACCGCATGCGGGATCTTTCGCATGATCTCCCGGATTACGCGTGCATGGTCGGCACCGATGTCGCCATCCCGTTGCGCGGAGGCGGTTTCCGGCAGCGCTGCCTCCATCTGCTCGCCCGAAGCTGTATGAAACAGACCGAGGTCGCGGGCGGCCGCCACCCGTGCCGACGCGTCTGCTGCCGACACGCGCAGCACCTCGACCAGGAGCTGGTTCGGTGAGTTGCAACCGAGCGCCGCGGGTAACGAGCGTTCGACACTCTCGACGATCAGCCGCAGCGAGACTGCACCGGCGCGGCGGAGGGACTTCTCGAGCTGCTGCATGATCAGCACCACATCAGAATCCGACACAGCACTGAGGTCTGCGTCGAGCAGGTCTGATACGGCATCGTCCAACGCACCAGCTGTTCCCTCACCTGATCTGCCGCCCAACCCCTGATCGAACTCATGTGCGAGTAATACTGCGCCCCACCGACACGTTCGCCGAACTGGATTCCAGAGACCGCACGGTATGTTCCCGCTGCCTGTCACACCCCCGGTGCACTATGGAACGGTGAGCGACGTCCTGGGCAGGTTTTCCGCTGCCACCCGCGAGTGGTTCGACGGCGCCTTCCCGGCGCCGACGGCCGCGCAGCTCGGTGCGTGGGAGTCGATCGCCAGCCGCGCGCACACGCTCGTCGTGGCCCCGACCGGTTCGGGCAAGACGCTGTCCGCGTTCCTGTGGTCCCTCGACCAACTCGCCGCCACAGACGGAACGGACCGCAAGACCAGGGTCCTCTACATCTCCCCGCTCAAGGCCCTGGGTGTCGACGTCGAACGCAACCTGCGCGCCCCGCTCGTCGGGATCACGCAGACAGCCAAGCGGCTCGGGCTCTCCCCGCCGGAGATCTCGGTGGGCGTCCGCTCCGGCGACACACCGGCAGGTGACCGGCGCGCCCTGATCAAGAATCCGCCCGACATCCTCATCACCACCCCCGAGTCGCTGTTCCTCATGCTCACGTCCGCCGCGCGTGAGACGCTGACCCAGGTCGACACCGTCATCGTCGACGAGGTGCACGCGGTGGCAGGCACCAAGCGCGGCGCCCACCTGGCCCTGTCGCTCGAACGTCTCGACCAGCTTCTCGCCACCCCGGCGCAGCGCATCGGGCTGTCGGCGACGGTGCGCCCGCACGAGGAAGTGGGCCGGTTCCTGTCCGGTTCGGCCCCCATCCGGATCGTCGCGCCGCCGTCGCCGAAGACGTTCGACCTCACCGTGCAGGTGCCGGTCGAGGACATGACCGAACTCGGCCTCGCCGAACCCGCCGAGGGTTCGGCGTCGGCGACCCCGCAGGCGGGGTCGATCTGGCCGCACGTCGAGGAACAGATCGTCGACCTCGTCCTGGCGCACCGGTCGTCCATCGTGTTCGCCAACTCGCGGCGCCTCGCCGAGCGCCTGACGGCTCGGCTCAACGAGATCTACGCCGAACGCGCCGGGACCGCCGTCGACAAGAGCCCGAAACCGGCCTCGCAGATCGGCACGCCATCCGCGGTCAATTTCGGCGCGGACCCCCTCCTCGCCCGCGCCCACCACGGGTCGGTCAGCAAGGACCAGCGGGCCCTGATCGAGGACGACCTGAAGTCGGGGCGACTGCGGTGCGTGGTCGCGACGAGCAGCCTCGAACTCGGAATCGACATGGGCGCGGTCGATCTGGTGATCCAGGTCGAGGCACCACCGTCGGTGGCGAACGGTCTGCAGCGAGTCGGCCGCGCCGGACACCAGGTCGGGGAGATCTCGCGGGGTGTCGTGTTCCCGAAGCACCGCACCGATCTCGTGCACTGCGCGGTCACCGTCGAGCGCATGGTCACCGGGAAGATCGAGGCGCTCGCCGTCCCCGCCAACCCGCTCGACATCCTCGCCCAGCACACGGTGGCGGCCACCGCGCTCGAGCCGCTCGACGTGGACGACTGGTTCGAGACGGTCCGGCGTAGCGGTTCCTTCGCAACGCTGCCCCGCTCGGCGTACGAGTCCACCCTCGACCTTCTCGCCGGCCTCTACCCGTCCGACGAGTTCGCCGAGCTCAGGCCCCGCCTCGTCTGGGACCGCGAGGCCAATACGCTCACCGGACGCCCCGGCGCGCAGCGGCTGGCGGTCACCTCGGGTGGCGCCATCCCCGACCGCGGTCTGTTCACGGTCTACATGGTCGGTGAGAAGGCGTCCCGCGTCGGCGAACTCGACGAGGAGATGGTGTACGAATCGCGGGTCGGCGACGTCTTCGCGCTCGGGGCCACCAGCTGGCGGATCGAGGAGATCACGTTCGACCGGGTGCTGGTCAGCCCCGCCTACGGGCAGCCGGGGCGGCTGCCGTTCTGGCACGGTGACGGCCTGGGCCGGCCGGCGGAACTGGGCGAGGCGCTGGGGCAGTTCCTTCGGGAGATCTCTCTCGGGCACGAGATCGAGGTGCAGGAACGCTGCCGCACCGGCGGGCTCGACGAGAACGCCACGAACAATCTCGTTCAGCTCGTCGCCGAGCAGAAGACCGCCACCGGGCAGGTCCCCACCGACCGCACCCTGGTGGTCGAACGATTCCGTGACGAGCTCGGCGACTGGCGACTGATCCTGCATTCGCCGTACGGCCAGCGTGTTCACGCTCCGTGGGCGCTGGCCGTGAGTGCGCGGCTGAGCGAGCGGTACGGCCTCGACTCGAACGCGACGGCCTCCGACGACGGCATCATCGTGCGTCTTCCCGACACCGAGGACACCCCGCCCGGCGCCGACCTGTTCGTCTTCGACACCGACGAGATCGAGGACATCGTCACCGAACAGGTCGGCGGTTCGGCACTGTTCGCGTCCCGGTTCCGTGAGTGCGCGGCCCGGGCGCTGCTGCTGCCGCGCCGCAACCCCGGAAAGCGCGCACCGCTCTGGCAGCAGCGGCAGCGGTCCGCCCAGCTGCTCGACGTGGCCCGCCGGTATCCGACGTTCCCGATCCTGCTCGAGACCGTCCGCGAGTGCCTGCAGGACGTGTACGACCTACCGGCGCTGAAGGACCTGCTCCGCAGGCTCGCGCGTCGCCAGATCCGCATCGTCGAGGTGGAGACGCAGTCGCCGTCGCCGTTCGCCGGCGCCCTGCTGTTCAACTACGTCGGCGAGTTCATGTACGAGGGCGACAGCCCGCTCGCCGAACGCCGGGCGGCGGCGCTGTCCCTGGACTCGACGCTGCTCGCGGAACTGCTCGGCAGGGTGGAACTGCGCGAACTGCTCGACGCCGACGTCATCGCCCACGCCGAACTCGAACTCCAGCGCCTGCTTCCCGACCGCAAGGCGAAAGATCTCGAAGGCGTCGCCGACCTGCTGCGCCTCCTGGGTCCGCTCACCTCCGACGAGGTCGCCGCACGGTCGACCAGCGATCCCACCCCCTGGCTCGACGAACTCGTCCGCGCGAAGCGGGCGCTCGCCGTCTCCTTCGCCGGTCACGAATGGTGGACGGCCATCGAGGATGCTGCCCGCCTGCGCGACGGGCTCGGGGTGCCGCTACCCATCGGTGTTCCCGCCGCGTTCATCGAACCCGTCGACGATCCGCTGGCCGACCTGATCAGCCGGTACGCCCGCACCCACGGTCCGTTCACGATCACCGACGCCGCCGCCCGTTTCGGGCTCGGTTCCGCGGTGGCCCGTGACGTGCTGCAGCGACTCGCGCAGGGCAAGCGGGTGGTCGAGGGCGAGTTCCGCCCCGGCGCGACGGGAAGCGAATGGTGCGACGCCGAGGTTCTCCGCCGACTCCGCAGGCGCTCGCTGGCCGCGGCGCGGCAGGAGGTAGAACCGGTCAGCACCGCGACGCTCGGCCGCTTCCTCCCGGGCTGGCAGCACGTGGGGGGCACGCTGCGCGGCATCGACGGCGTCGCGACCGTGGTGGAACAGCTTGCCGGCGTCCCGGTGCCCGCCTCGGCACTCGAGTCACTGATCCTGCCGTCCCGGGTGGCCGACTACTCCCCCGCCATGCTCGACGAACTCACCTCCACCGGCGAGGTCCTGTGGTCGGGCGCGGGCAGCATCTCCGGCAAGGACGGGTGGGTGTGCCTCCACCCCGCCGACACCGCACCGCTCACGCTGACCCCGCCCGCGGAATCGGATCTGTCCGATGTCCAGCGCCGGGTGCTCGACACGCTGTCCGGCGGCGGCGCGTACTTCTTCCGGCAACTCGCGGACACCCTCGAGATGTCCGACGACACCGCGCTGGCCACCGCATTGTGGGATCTGGTGTGGCTGGGCCACATCGGCAACGACACGCTCGCCCCGGTGCGTGCCCTGCTGTCGGACACGTCCAGGACCACCACGAGCCACCGGTCGCCCCGACGACCCCCACGCGCCCGCGCGTACCGCAGCCTGACGGTCCCGGTGCGCACCGCACCGCCCACGGTCGGGGGAAGGTGGTCGATCCTCCCCGCCGCCGAATCCGATGCCACGCTGCGTGCCAGCGCCACGGCCGAACTGCTTCTGGAGCGGTACGGGGTGGTGACGCGCGGGTCCGTGATGACCGAGAACGTTCCCGGCGGGTTCGCGCTGATGTACAAGGTGCTGGGCACGTTCGAGGACAACGGCCGCTGCCGGCGAGGACATTTCGTCGAGTCGCTCGGCGGTGCACAGTTCTCCACCCCGCCCGTGGTGGACCGACTCCGGAGCTACGCCGACTCGCTCGAGGGCAGGCACACCACCCTGCCCGCTGTGACTCTCGCCGCCAGCGATCCCGCCAACCCATACGGTGCGGCTCTCCCCTGGCCGAAGCGCGGCGATAACGCGCCCGCGCACCGGCCGGGACGCAAGGCCGGCGGTCTGGTGGTGCTCGTGGAGGGTGAACTGATCCTGTTCGTCGAACGCGGCGGGCGCACGATCCTCACCTTCACCGACGACCCCGGCGTTCTCCGCACCGCGGCGGTCACGCTCGCCGGTGTGGTCAAGCGCGGCGGGATCGACAAGATCGTCGTCGAGAAGGTCGACGGCGACACCATCCACGGCAGCGACTTCGCGCCGATCCTGACCGAGGCCGGTTTCTCGCCCACCCCTCGCGGATTCCGGTTGCGAGCCTGAGATGCCCGAAGGCGACACCGTCTGGCGCACCGCCAACTCGCTTCGCGACGCCCTCGCGGGCAAGGTGCTGATCCGCTGCGACGTGCGGGTCCCCCGGTACGCCACCGTCGACCTGTCCGGCCAGCTCGTCGACGAGGTGGTCAGCCGCGGGAAGCACCTTCTCATCCGTGTCGGCGACTACTCGATCCACACGCATCTGAAGATGGAAGGCGCGTGGCACGTCTACGCGCCCGACACGAAGTGGCGCCGTCCCACGCACCAGGCCCGGATCGTGCTCGCCACCGATGACAGGGTGGCGGTCGGATTCTCGCTCGGCATCACCGAGATCCTGGGGCGTGACGACGAGGAGTCCGCGGTCGGCCACCTCGGCCCGGATCTGCTGGGACCGGACTGGGACGCCGACACGGCGATCCGCAACCTGCGGGCGGCCGGTGACCAGCCCATCGGTCTCGCCCTGGTCGACCAGCGCAACCTGGCCGGTCTCGGCAACGTGTACCGCAACGAGGTCTGCTTCCTCCGCGGCGTCCATCCCTACACTCCGTCGAGCGGCGTGGCCGACCTGCCCGCGCTGGTCACGCTCGCGCATCGCATGATTCACATCGACAAGAACAACTCCGTCCGCCATCGGCCGTGGGTGTACGGGCGTGCCGGAAAGCGTTGCCGCCGTTGCGGGACGGTGATCGAAGGCCACGACCTCGGTCAGCAGCAGATCTTCTTCTGCACGTACTGTCAGCCGCCGATGGTGGATTAGCGGAGGACGATGGTCGGCGGCCCGAGCGGCGGCGGTCTGCGAGTCCGTCTGCGGCCGAACAACCACGCGGCACCGTCCGGCACCCACAGCACCGCGGCCGTGGCGATCGTCAGCAGATACGTCGGCGCGATGACGGGCAGGAGAAGGCACCCGAGCAGGGCGACGGGAAAGTCTCTGCGCCACAACAGCGACAGCACGACCGGAAGCACGAGAAAGAGCGCGGCCAGGCCGAAGTGCGCGGTCGCCAACGCCCACGGCACGCCCACTACCCAGCACAGCATGCCGAGCACCTGGTGCGCGATGAGCAGGAACCGGGCGACGTCGGTGAACGTCCAGAACCGGCCGACCTCGACGCCGACCCAGAAGATGCGGCTGCGGAACGGTCCGACGCCCTCGTCGAGCAGGGCGAGCCGGAACAGTTCGTCCGCGTGCCGTCGCAGAGTGTTTCCCGCCGGTCCCTGCGCGCTCGCACGTTTGCAGAGGTCGTCGTGCATGATCGCCGGAAGCAGCTGCCGGCCGTACGGGGTGAGCAGGCCTTGCAGCGGCGCGGGGATCGATGCCAGATCCGTGCGGAGAAGGCACGGCATCGGGGCGCAACCGGGCACCGTCACCACCGTGTCGCCGTGGACGTAGACGAACTCGCCGACGAGTTGGAAGAACTTGCGGTCGAGTACCCGAAGCTCGGGTTGCGGGCGAGTCGGATCGTCCACGGATACCTGGAACGGCATGCACACCTCACTCGTGGCCGGCCTTGTTTGCCTCCACCACCAGAGTGACGCAATGAGCGACGAATTGCTCGCGCGACGCGGCAACAGTTCCGTCGAGATATCCGATGAACAGCGTCGTGAGCGCGCCCACCACACCGACCGCGACGAGCTGTTTCTCCACCTCGTCGTCGACGGCGGACAGCTGGTCGTGCACGAGTGCGACGAAGCCGGGCATCAGGTCGATGCCCCGCCTGCTCAGCGCGGGTTCCGACAGCGGTGCGAGCAGCAGCACGCGGCCCATGGCGGGATCGTCGACCATGAGTTTCACGAACGCGTCCACGGCGGCCTCGGCGCGCTCCCGCGCGGTCTCGGTGGACGCGACCGCCTCCACGAGAGCGGCCTGCGCCTCGTCACCCACTGCGGTGTAGACCGAGCGCACGAATTCGTCCCGGTCCTGGAACGACTCGTAGAAGTACCGTTCGGTCAGCGACGCGGCGCGGCAGACCGCGCGCACGCTCACCGCGGGCCCGTCCGGGGCTCCGAGCAGCGCGACGCCCGCGCGGAGTAGCGAATTCCGCCGTGCTTCCCGCCGGTCCTCCAGCGTCACTTTTCTCGCTCCGATCCTTGACTACGTGTGTTGTCAGATCCTAGTCTGACAACGTGCGTAGTCACTTGAACCCGGACGGTACGCCCGTCCCGGCCTCCGCTCCCGTCCCCCTCGGCCCCGACTCGTTGACCTGGAAGTATTTCGGCGACTGGCGCGGAATGCTGCAGGGCGTCTGGGCCGGGTCGATGCAGAACATGCATCCCGGACTCGGCGCGGGCGTCGAGGAACATTCCCGCTTCTTCGACGAGCGATGGGAGCGGCTCTACCGGTCGCTGTACCCGATCGGCGGCGTCGTCTTCGACGGCGACCGTGCTCACCAGACCGCCGAGCAGGTGCGGGGGTATCACGACAACATCAAGGGAATCGACAAACACGGCCGCAGGTACCACGCCCTCGACCCCGACACGTTCTACTGGGCGCACGCCACGTTCTTCATGGGCACCATCCTCACGGGCGACCACTTCATGGGTGGCCTCATCGAAGACCAGAAGAGCCGGCTGTTCACCGAGCACATCCAGTGGTACCGCCTGTACGGAATGAGCATGCGCCCCGTCCCGGAAACCTGGGAGGCGTTCCAGGAGTACTGGGATCACATGTGCCGCAACGTCCTCGAGGACAACAAGGCCACCCGCGACGTCCTCGACCTGTCCGGTCTCGGCGTTCCCCCGTTCCTGTCGTGGCTACCCGACCCGATCTGGGCGATCCTCCGTATCCCGGTGGCGAAGGGCTTCGTGTGGCTGACGGTCGGCATGTACGACCAACCGGTCCGCGACCTCCTCGGCTACCGCTGGACCACACGCGACGAGCGCCTGCACACCCTCGCCGGCCGCGCCGTGGGCGCCGTCTTCCGGCTCGTGCCCTGGCGCTACCGCTACCACCCGCGCGCCCGCGCAGGCTGGGACCGCGAGACCGGACGCGCCCCCGCGCACGCTCCGCTCGTCCACACACCCCGACGCAATCTTCCACCGCTCGGCCGGCGCGACGACCCCCAGCACTACAGCCCGAAGGTCTGAGTTCCCAGGGAGCTCACAGACAACGCCCACACCGCTCACGGGTTCCGGGACGATGCTCGGTCACATGGACTACATCGCTGTCGCAGCCCTCGTCGTCATGGCTCTGTCGGGAGTCATCGCCGCCCACGCCCCGAAATCGCTCGTCCACACCCGCTGACCGACGAGATCGTGGAATGCTCGAAGGATGGACTGGGACCTTCCGAGGCTCTTGAACCGCCCGCCGCTGATCAGCGACGAGCCGCTGTCGCCCGACCATGCGGCGAGCCGCATCAGCGCCTACATCTACGGCAACATCCTGGTGCTCGCCGCGCTCATCCCGGTCACCAAATCCCAGGAGACCCTGGGCATCGCCATCGTCGTCGGTGCCGCGCTGTCCACGTTTCTCGCCCACGTGTTCGCCGAGTCGGTAGGCCAGACGCTCCGGCTGGGCAGATCACTGTCCAGCACCGAACGCGTACGGGAACTACGGGACAGTGTCCCCGTCCTGACGTCCGCGGTGGTGCCTGCCGTGATCCTCGGCACGGCCCTGCTGGGCTGGCTGGAACCGAGAACCGCGCAATTGACCGCCGAGATCGTGATGATCGCCCGTATCGGGTCGATCAGTTACGTGATCAGCCGCCTCCGCCGCGAAAGGGTCACGAACGGCACGCACCTCGCCGCGTTCGGCGTCGCCGTGATCGCGACGATCATCGTGGTCATCAAGGTATTTCTGACACACTGACCGGTGGTTCGAGCAGTTCGACCCGCGACTCGGGCGCCGCCGCCCGCAACGCGTCGGCCGACAGGTCGTCCGGCTGGGCCTGCGACTGCACCTCCGCCTCCACCCGCGCCTGATACGTCTTCACCTCACGGTCGACGGCGTCGGCGTCCCAGCCGAGGACGGGGGCCACCAGTTGCGCCACCTGCTCGGCGCAGTTCACACCCCGATGCGAGTACTCGATGGCGATGCGCGTGCGCCGGGCGAGGATGTCATCGAGATGGAGGGCGCCCTCGGCCGCCGCCGCATACACGACCTCGACCTGCAGGTAGGCCGGTGCGTCCGTGATCGGCTGGAGTAGTTCCGGTTTCCCGCTCGCCTGATCGAGCACCTCGTCGATCAGCGAACCGTACCGGTCCAGCAGATGCTTCACGCGGTACGGGTGAAGGCCGTACATCTGGCCGAGGTGAACGGTCTGATTGACCAGCGCGAAATAACCGTCCGCGCCGACGAGCGGCACCTTCTCCGTGATGGACGGCGCCATCCGCGCGGGAATGTCGTCGGCGGCGAGATCCACGGCGTCCTCTGCCATCACCCGGTAGGTGGTGTACTTGCCGCCCGCGATGGCGACCAGGCCCGGCGCCACCCGCGCGACGGCGTGTTCCCGCGAGAGTTTCGACGTCTCGTCGCTCTCCCCCGCGAGCAGCGGACGCAGGCCCGCGTAGACGCCGTCGATGTCGTCGTGGGTCAGCGACGTCACCAGCACCTTGTTGACGTGACCGAGGATGTAGTCGATGTCGGCCTTCGTGGCCGCCGGGTGCGCGAGGTCGAGATTCCAGTCCGTGTCGGTGGTGCCGATGATCCAGTGGCTGCCCCACGGGATCACGAACAGCACCGACTTCTCGGTGCGGAGGATGATCGCGGCGTCGCTGACGATCCGATCGCGCGGCACCACGATGTGGACGCCCTTGGACGCGCGGACGCGGAACCGGCCGCGTTGCCGCGACAGCGCCTGGATCTCGTCGGTCCACACCCCCGTGGCGTTGATGACGACGTGCGCCTTCACGTCCGCGGTGCGGCCGTCCTCGCAGTCCCGGACGCGCACTCCGGAGACCCGGTCCGCCTCCCGGAGGAATCCGACCACCTGCGTGGACGTGCGCACGACCGCCCCGTAGTGAGCGGCGGTGCGGGCGACGGTCATGGTGTGACGGGCGTCGTCGACGACGGTGTCGTAGTACTGGATGCCGCCGGTCAGCGAGTTGCGCTTGAGCCCCGGCGCCATCCGCAGCGCACCCGCGCGCGTCAGATGTTTCTGCGCCGGAACCGATTTGGCGCCGCCCATCCGGTCGTAGAGGAAGATGCCCGCCGCCATGTACGGCCGCTCCCACACGCGGTGGGTGATCGGGAACAGGAACTTGAGCGGCTTCACCAGGTGCGGCGCGAGGGTGGTCAGCGACAGCTCACGCTCCCGGAGTGCCTCCCGGACCAGTCCGAACTCGAGTTGCTCGAGATAGCGCAGACCGCCGTGGAACATCTTCGACGAGCGACTCGACGTCCCGGACGCGTAATCGCGTGCCTCGACCAGCGCCACCTTCAGCCCGCGGGTGGCCGCATCGAGGGCCGCACCGGCTCCCACCACACCACCGCCGATCACGACGACGTCGAACTGTTCGGTCTGCAGCTTGTCCCATGCGGCATCACGCTGCCGGGGACCGAGGAACTGCACACCTGGCTGACTACTCAACTCGGGCTCCTGTGAGATGACGACGGATTCTCTGCCAGGCTAGTAGCTTCATGCGTGTGATTCAGTACATCGCCGCGATAGACCAGGGCACCACCTCCAGCCGCTGCATGATCTTCGATCACGACGGCGCCGTGGTCAGCGTCGCCCAGAAGGAACACGAGCAGTTCTTTCCGCGCGCAGGCTGGGTGGAGCACGATCCGACCCAGCTGTGGATCAACACCCGTGAAGTGGTGGCGTCCGCGCTCGCGAAGGCCGATCTCACCAAACGCGACATCGCCGCGATCGGCATCACCAATCAGCGGGAGACGACGGTCGTGTGGGACCGGAACACCGGAGAACCCGTGTACAACGCCATCGTCTGGCAGGACACGCGCACCGACGAACTGTGCACGCAACTCGGCGGCGACGAGGGCCCGGGCCGGTACCGGAAGCGCACCGGCCTGCCGCTGTCCACGTATTTCTCGGGGCCGAAGGTCCGGTGGATTCTCGACAACGTCGACGGCGCACGGGAGAAGGCGGACGCGGGCGAGCTCTGCTTCGGCACCATCGACAGCTGGATTCTGTGGCACATCACCGAGGGCACCCACGTGACGGATGTCACCAACGCCTCCCGCACCTTGTTGATGAATCTCGAGACCCTCGACTGGGATCCGGAGATCTGTGCCGATTTCGGCATCCCGATGTCGATGCTGCCCGAGATCCGCAGTTCGTCGGAGGTCTACGGCGTCGGACGCCCGCACGGGACGCTGCCCGGCGTGCCGGTGGCCGGAATCCTCGGCGACCAGCAGGCCGCCACGTTCGGGCAGGCCTGCCTGTCGGAGGGCGAAGCGAAGAACACGTACGGAACGGGGAACTTCCTGCTGCTCAACACGGGGACCGCACCCGTGCACAGCAAGCACGGACTCCTCACCACTGTCTGCTACAAGATCGGTGACGCGCCGGCCGTCTACGCCCTCGAGGGGTCGGTGGCCGTCACCGGCTCACTGGTGCAGTGGCTGCGCGACAATCTGGGAATCATCGAGTCCGCCAAGGACATCGAGGATCTGGCCAAGTCGGTCGACGACAACGGCGGCGCCTACTTCGTGCCCGCGTTCTCCGGACTGTTCGCACCGCGCTGGCGGCCAGACGCCCGCGGGGCCATCGTCGGCCTCACCCGGTTCGTGAACAAGGGCCATCTCGCCAGGGCCGCCCTGGAGGCCACCGCATATCAGACCCGCGAGGTGATCGAGGCGATGCGCGCCGATTCGGGCGTCGAACTCGCCTCCCTCAAGGTGGACGGCGGCATGGTCGTCAACGAGACCCTCATGCAGTTCCAGTCGGACATTCTCGCCGTGCCCGTCATCCGTCCCGTCGTCAACGAGACGACGGCTCTGGGCGCCGCGTACGCCGCCGGGCTGGCCGTCGGCTTCTGGGAGAGTGAGGACGACATCCGCGCGAACTGGGCCGTCGACAAGACGTGGGAACCCGCGATGGACGAGGCCGAGTCCACCCGGCTCTACGCCGAGTGGAACAAGGCGGTCGAACGGACCTACGACTGGGCGTGATCGGCGTACGCGTCGCCGAGTCTCGCCGCAGCACCCGTCAGCACGTCCTCCGAACAGGTCGCGAAGCACAGCCGCAGAGCGCTCCGGTGCTCCGAGGCGACGCCGAAAGCCGATCCGGGGACGAAGGCGACACCGTGGTCCACGGCGGTCTGCAGCAGTGCCGCCGTGTCGATGTCCGCGTCCGTGAGCTCGGTCCAGCAGAACATCCCGCCCGCCGCCGACGACACGCGGGCGCGGTCGCCGAACGTCGAGGTGACGCCGTCCGCGAGCGCCCGGGCCCGGGACCCGTAGCGGGCGCGCAGCATCTCCAGATGCAGGCCCAGCCACGGCTCGTCCGACAGCAGTCCGGCGGCGATCTCGTGCGTCAGCGACGAACCGCAGAGGTCCGCGCCCTGCTTGAGCAGCTCGACGGCCTCGCACACCCGCCGGTCGCCGTGCAGCCACCCGACCCGCAGTGCAGGCGCCAGGATCTTCGACGCACTGGACAGCCGGATCACCCGGTCCGACAACGCGGCGACGGGTGCGGGCGGTGGCCCGTCGAAGAAGAGTTCGCCGTACGGGTCGTCCTCGATCACCCAGAAGCCGTAACGGTCCGCCAGTGCGGCCAGGTGTTCCCGGCGGCCGGGCGCCAGGACGACGCCGCGAGGGTTGTGGAAGTTGCTCACCGTGTGGACCACGGTCGGCCGCAGTCCGTCCTCGAGCATGCCCTGCAGGGCGGCGGTGTCCATCCCGTCGGCGTCGAGTGCGACGGACCGGACGTCGGCCTCCGCGGCCCGGAACACCTGTAGCGCTCCGGTGTAGGCGGGTTCCTCGACGATCACGACGTCGCCGGGATCGAGCAGCACCTGCGCGAGAAGGCTCAGCGCCTGCTGCGAGCCGTGGGTGACGACGACGTCGGCGGCGCCGAGCGGCCGGCCGATCTTCGCGCCCTCCCGGGCGGCGAGCACGTCGCGGAGCCGGCGCAACCCGGTGGTCTCGCCGTACTGGACGGAGGCCGGGTCCGCGAGCGCGAGTTCGGCTTCCTTCCGGATCCGTTCGCGCGGAATGAATTCGGGGTCGGGCAGCCCGCCTGCGAGGCTGACCACGTCGGGCCGGGCGGCGAGGGTGAGAAGATCACGGATGGCGGAGCTGTGCAAACCATCCATGCGGCGGGCAAGTGATTGCGGCATGTCGACTCCCAGGAGGCACGTCAAAGCAGGGGTCAGGTGAGGAACACCCTGTCCGTCCTGGGTCTGCGGGGCGGGAGAGCGCCGAGGCACGGGTCGATGATTTCGAACCGTGCCCCGACTATCTCACCGGAGGAGCCACTATGTGAAATGCATATCCCACACTTCGGGATCAGTCCAGGTCGTCGTGCCGCATCAGCTGGCGTGCCGCCTCGGTGATCGAACCCGTCAGCGACGGGTACACCGAGAACGTTGCGGCAAGATCGTTGACGGTGAGGTTGTTCTGCACGGCGATCGCGATCGGCAGGATCAGTTCCGAGCCGTTGGGGGCCACCACGACGCCGCCGATGACCACACCGGTGGCCGGACGGCAGAAGATCTTCACGAAGCCCCGGCGCAGTCCGGACATCTTGGCGCGCGGGTTGGTGTTGAGCGGGAGCATGACGGTGCGCGCCGGCACCTCGCCGTCGTCGATCGCGGCCTGGCTGACGCCCACGGTGGCGATCTCGGGGCGGGTGAACACGGCCGAGGCCACGGTCTTCAGCTTGATGGGGCTGACGCCCTCCCCGAGCGCGTGGTACATCGCGATGCGGCCCTGCATGGCGGCGACGGACGCCAGCGGCAGCAGGCCGGTGCAGTCGCCCGCCGCGTAGATCCCGGACACCGGCGTCCGCGACACCCGGTCCACGCGCAGGTATCCGCCCTTGTCGAGATCGATGCCGACCTTCTCCAGTCCGAGCCCCTGGGTGTTGGGAACCGAACCGACGGTCATCAGGGCGTGGCTGCCCTCGACCGTCCGACCGTCGGCGAGCACGACGACGATGCCGTCCTCGGTGCGCTTCACGACATCGGCCCTGGCGTGCTTGACCAGGGTGACGCCACGCTCGGCGAGGACGTCCTCGAGCACGAGGGCGGCGTCGGCGTCCTCACCGGGCAGGACGCGGTCGCGGCTGGACACCAGCGTGACCTTGACGCCCATCTCGGTGTAGGCGGACACGAACTCGGCGCCGGTCACACCGGAACCGACGACGACGAGGTGCGTGGGCAGCTCCTCGAGGTCGTAGAGGTCGCGCCACGTCAGGATGCGCTCGCCGTCCGGCTCCGCCCCGGGGATCACCCGGGGGCTCGCGCCCGTGGCGATCAGGACGACGTCCGCATCGAGTGTCTTCTTCTCGCCGTTCTCGAGGGTGGCACACACCTGGTGGGACGCCATGCCCAGTCGCGGGTCGGCGATCTCGGCGGTGCCCGACAGCAGTTCGACACCCACCGTCTGCAGGCGGGTGCGGATGTCGGAGGACTGCGCCTGCGCGAGGCTCTTCACGCGGGCGTGGATCTGCGGCAGCGCGACCGTGGCCTGCTCGGGATCGAGCGCAATGCCCAGGTCGGTGGCGCGCCGCATGTCGGTGCGCACGCCGGTGGAGGCAATGAACGTCTTGGACGGCACACAGTCGAACAGAACGCAGGCGCCGCCCACCCCGTCCGAATCGATCAAGGAGACGGAGGCGCCGTGCTGTGCGGCCACCAGCGCTGCCTCGTATCCGGCAGGCCCGCCACCAATGATCACGATTCGGGTCATCTGTCCTCCAATTCAACTGTCGACCGGGGTCTCCGGCCGGCTCTTCCTGCGATCGCAGCGCGTCGTGTCGTGCACTGCATGCAACAGATTACTAGCCACCGTTTAGGCTTGCCGCCGTGTCGATCTATGCCGCCTACGGGTCCAACATGCATCCCGAGCAGATGTTGCAGCGCTGCCCACACTCGCCGATGGCGGGGACGGGCTGGCTGCACGGCTGGCGACTGACGTTCAGTGGCGGGGACATCGGCTGGGAGGGCGCACTCGCCACCGTGGTCGAGGACCCCGATTCCAAGGTGTTCGTCGTGCTCTACGACGTCCCCGAGGAGGACGAGGTCAGCCTCGACCGATGGGAGGGCTCCGAACTCGGCATCCACCGCAAGATCCGCGTCCGCGTGGACACTGATGGCGAACCCGTTCTCGCCTGGTTGTACGTGCTCGACGCGTATGAGGGCGGCCTGCCGTCCGCTCGCTACCTCGGGGTGATGGCCGACGCCGCAGAGATCGCCGGGGCCCCCTCCGACTATGTGCGCGACCTGCGCACCCGCAACAGCCGCAACGTCGGACCGGGCACCGAATAGACCCGCCTGACGCCGCGCCTCAGCCCAGCACGAGGCTCGACAGCACCCGGACCCCCACGCCCAGCGCTCGCTCGTCCAGATCGAACGTGGGCTGGTGGATGTCGAGTTGCTCGCCGACGCCCGACCAGACGCCGAGCCGGGCCATCGCGCCGGGAACCTCTTCGAGATACCAGGAGAAGTCCTCGCCGCCGCCGGACTGCGGCGTGTCGGCGAGGGCGTCCGGGCCGACCGTGCGGATGGCGTCCTCGAACATGCGCGTCGACACCTCGTCGTTGACGACGGGCGGGACGCCGCGGCGGTAGTTGAGCTGGTACCGCACCCCGGTGGGCGCGAGCAGACCGTGGACGATCTCCCGGACCAGCGGCTCGAGCATCTCCCACGTCTCGTGATCGCCGGTCCGCACGGTGCCGGTCATCATGCCGGTCTGCGGAATGGCGTTGGGCGCCCGGCCTGCGCTCACGGCACCCCACACCATCACGGTGCCGGTGCGGGGGTCGATCCGCCTGCTGAGCATGCCCGGCAACCCGGTCACGACGGTGCCCAGCGCGAACACGAGGTCGGTCGTCAGGTGCGGACGCGAGGTGTGGCCGCCCGGTGAGTCGAGCACGACCTCGATGGTGTCGGCCGCGGACGTGATCGCGCCGAGCCGCACCCCGACCCGCCCGGCCGCGAGCCGCGGATCGCAATGGAGGGCGAAGATTCGCGACACCCCCTCGAGCCGTCCGGCAGCGACGACGTCGAGCGCACCGCCGGGCATGACCTCCTCGGCGGGCTGGAAGATCAGTCGGACACCCACAGGGAGGTCGGGGATCTCGCTGAGCGCCAGACCGGTTCCCAGCAGGATCGTGGTGTGGGCGTCGTGTCCGCACGCGTGCGACACGCCCGGCACCGTCGACGAGTACGTGGCGCCGGTGAGTTCCTGGAGCGGAAGGGCGTCGATGTCGGCGCGCAACGCGATGCGGGGACCGTTCGACGGTCCGAGATCACACGTGAGGCCCGTTCCGCCGGGCAGCAGTTCGGGCGACAGACCGGCCGCGGCCAGCCGGGTCGCCACGAATTCCGTCGTCGCGTATTCGTGTCGCGCGAGTTCGGGATTGGCGTGGATGTGTCGACGCCACTGGGAGAGTTCGTCGGTGTGAGCGAGAATCCATTTGTCGACTGCCGCGTTCACCGGCGATCAACTCCTTCCAACAACCGCACCCGCTGTGTGTCGTCCGTTGCCGCGCGAACTGCCGTGCGAGCCAGCGCAATCGCTCCGTCGATCACAGCGCGGTCGGCGGACTCGGTGATGCACGCCGCCGCGAACCGAGGCTGATGCGTCACCGCGCCGCCCGAATCGAGGCCGATGACGGGATGAATTCCGGGCAGGACGTTGGTGACGTTGCCCATGTCGGTGCTGCCCAGCGGACGGACGCCCTCCCACTCGAGCGGCAACGGTGTCCGTCCCATGTCGATGATCTGCTCCCGGTACGTCGCGACCAGCCACGGGTCCGGCGTCAGTTCCGTGTACGTGGGCGACACCGTCCGGATCTCGTGCGTGCACCCGGTGGCGAGTGCGCCGGCCGCGAAACACGCCTCCGCGCGTGTCGTCAGCTCGGACAGCGCCCACGCCGTCTCGGCGCGCAGGTAGTAGAGCATTTCGGAGCGTGCGGGAACGATGTTGGGCGCGGTGCCGCCGTCGGAGACGATCCCGTGGATCTGCTGCCCCGGCGAGAGGTGTTGGCGCAGCAGGCCGATCCCGACCTGGGCGACGGTCGCGGCGTCGGCGGCGTTGCGCCCGAACTCCGGTGCGGCCGACGCGTGCGCTTCGCGGCCGGTGAACGTGACCGCGATGTCGGCCAGCGCGAGGGACGTCGCTCCCGTGATGTCGATCGGACCCGGATGCACCATCAGGGCGGCCGCGACATCGTCGAATACGCCTTTCTCGAGCATGGCGATCTTTCCGCCGCCGCTCTCCTCGGCGGGCGTCCCGATGACCCGCACCGTGATCCCGAGCCGGTCGGCGACCGTGGCGAGCGCGACGCCGGCTCCGACCGCGGACGCCGCGATGATGTTGTGCCCGCACGCGTGACCGATCTCCGGGAGCGCGTCGTACTCGGCGCAGATTCCGATGACGAGGTCGCCGCTGCCGAAGGTGGCGTCGAACGCCGTGGGCAGGTCCGCGATGCCCGACTGCACGTCGAACCCGCTGCGTGTGAGCAGTTCGGTGATCTTCGCGACGCTCCGGAACTCCTCGAACGCCAGTTCGGGTTCGCTGTGGATCGAATGGGACAGCGCGATCAGATCGGTCTCGATTGACCTGACCGCCGCCTCGACATCCGCATTCACGTGCTCATTCTCTCACCCGAAGCTGAAGTTGCTCTTGTCCGTCACCGTGGCGAGCGCGGCGAGGGCGTCGTGATGGATTCCGCGCTTGATCCCGGCGAGGTTGGCGCCGCGGGTGGCGGTCAGTGCGGCGGCCCGTGTCACCGCGGCCGCGAGGACGCCGTCGCCGTCCGCGATCTCGTCGACGATGCCCGCGGCGAGCGCGTCGGAACCGCCGTAGCGGCGGCCCGTCGTCATCGCCTCGACCGCGGTCTGCTTGGGCAGACGGGTGTTCAGGAGCGCCGACATCCCCACGGTGAAGGGCATGTTCAGCGACACCTCGGGGAGGCAGTAGAACCCGCGGTCGGCGCGCATCACCCGGAAGTCGTGCGACGTGGCGAGCATCGCGCCGGCACCGAAACTGTGCCCCTGTACGGCGGCGACGGTGGCCATCGGGAACGCGAGGAGGCGGCTGTAGATCGTGTGCACCCGGTCGAGGTATTCCGGGAGTTTGTCCGTGTTGGCGAAGATCCACGTGGTGTCCAGACCGTTCGTGAAGAACTTGCCCGTCGCGGTCGTGACCAGTGCGGCGGGACCCTCGTGGGCTTCCACCTCGTCCAGCGCGGCGTGGGTGGCGTCGATCCAGTCCGGATGGAAGCGGTTCTCGTCGTCCGTCTCGCCCTCGCTGCCGAGGTACAGGATGAATACGTCGCCGTCGCGATCGAGATAGGGCATGAGTGGAAGACTATCGCCTCATGGGAACGCCAGACGCCGCGGCCGCCGCGCTCGCCGCGCACACGAACTGCGCCGAACACTCGATCGCCGTCGTCCTCGGATCGGGGTGGAATGCCGCCGCCGACCGGTTCGGCGAATCACTCTGCACCGTCCCGATGGCCGATCTACCTGGGTTCACACCACCGTCCGCCGCGGGGCACGCCGGAACGATCCGCTCCGTCGAGGTGGGCGGCAAGCGGATCCTCGTCCTGCTCGGCCGCACCCACGCCTACGAGGGCCATCCCCTGTCGTCCGTCGTCCACCCGGTGCGGACGGCCATTGCCGCCGGAGCGACGACCGTCATCCTGACGAACGCGGCCGGCGGAATCCGCGAGGACTTCACCGTCGGACAACCCGTGCTGATCAGCGATCACCTCAACCTCACGGCCCGGTCACCTCTCGTGGGCGCGGAGTTCGTGGACCTCGTCGACGCGTACGACCCCGAACTGCGGGCCCTCGCCCACGACATCGACGGGTCGCTGACCGAAGGCGTCTACGCCGGGCTGCCGGGTCCGCACTACGAGACCCCCGCCGAGATCCGCATGCTGCGGACGATCGGCGCGGACCTCGTCGGCATGTCCACCGTCCACGAGACGATCGCGGCGCGGGCGCTCGGCGCCCGCGTCCTCGGGATCTCGATGGTGACGAATCTCGCGGCCGGAATCACCGGCGAGCACCTGAACCACGAGGAGGTCCTCGCCGCGGGCCGGGCGTCCGCCGACCGCATGGGCGGTCTCCTGCGAGAACTGGTGGAACGCTTGTGAACGATGCGATCGCGGACTGGATCGACGCCGATCCCGACCCCGAAACCCGGGCGGAACTCGCGAATCTCTCCGCAGACGAGCTCGCCGACCGTTTCGCCGCTCCGCTGAGTTTCGGGACCGCAGGTCTGCGCGGGCCGGTGCGGGCAGGCCCGAACGGCATGAACCTCGCCGTAGTGATCCGCACGACGGCCGGGCTGAGCGCCTGGCTGAAAGACCGATGTCTGGGCGGCTCCACCGTCGTCGTCGGGCGCGACGCGCGGCACGGATCCGAGAAGTTCGCGGTCGCCGCGGCGGAAGTACTGGCGGCCGCGGGTTTCTCGGTCGTCCTCCTCCCCCGCCCGCTCCCCACGCCGATCGTCGCGTTCGCGGTCCGCCGCCTCCGCGCCGCGGCCGGCGTGCAGATCACCGCCTCCCACAACCCCGCCGCCGACAACGGGTACAAGGTCTACCTCGACGGCGGCGCCCAGTTGATCTCGCCGTCCGACCGGGAGATCGAAGCATCGATCACCCGGGTCGGGCCGGCGAACCTCGTGCCGCGCACCCCGGTGACACCGGCGTCCGAGGAACTCCTCGACCGCTACGTCGACCGGGTCGCGTCCCTGCCGACGGGACGGTCACGGACACTGCGCATCGCGCTCACCGCCATGCACGGTGTCGGCGGCGAGACCGCGGTCGCCGCACTGAAATCCGCCGGATTCACCGACGTCCACACCGTCGCGGCGCAGTTCGACCCGGACCCGGACTTCCCGACCGTCCAGTTCCCCAATCCCGAGGAGCCGGGGGCCGCGGACGCCGTCCTCGCTCTCGCCGCGGAGGTCGGCGCCGACATTGCGCTGGCCCTCGACCCGGACGCCGACCGGTGCGCGGTCGGCGTGCGCGGGCCGGACGGCTGGCGGATGCTCCGCGGCGACGAGACGGGGGTCCTGCTCGGCGAGCACGTCCTCGCGGCCGCCCCGGCCGATTCGCTCGTCGCGACGACGATCGTCTCGTCCGCCCTCCTCGGAAAGCTCGCCGAGGCCCGCGGCGCCCGCTTCGCCCGCACCCTCACCGGTTTCAAGTGGCTCGTGCGGGCCGGCGAGGGTCTCGTGTACGCGTACGAGGAAGCGATCGGTCACTGCGTCGACCCGGAGTCGGTGCGCGACAAGGACGGTATCTCCGCCGCGGTGGTGGCCGCCGACCTCGCCGCGACGCTGCGGGCAGACGGGTCGACACTCCTCGACAGGCTGGACGACTACGCGCTCGAATTCGGATTGCACGCCGGAGACCAGGTGTCGCGACGTGTCACCGACCTCGCGGACATCACCGCGATGATGCGACGCCTGCGCTCGGAACTGCCTGCCGAACTGGCCGGCGAACCCGTCGAGGCCACGGATCTGGCGGAACTGCGGGGGCAGTCCCGCACCGACGCGGTCGTACTCGCGGGGTCCACCGTCCGGATGGTCGTGCGGCCCTCGGGAACCGAACCCAAGCTCAAGTGCTACCTGGAGGTCGTTGTCCCGGTGCCCGATCGATCGGCGCTACCCGCAGCCCGCGAGAGGGCCGCGACCCGGTTGAACCTGTTGCGCGAGTTCGCCGAAGCCCTGTAGCCGAGGCGTCAGCGCGGTCCGAACTGACGGTCCCCGGCGTCGCCGAGGCCGGGGACGATGAACGCGTCCTCGTTGAGCCCCTCGTCGACCGCGGCGGTGACGAGTCGCACGGGATGACCCGACGCCGAGAGGGCGGCAACACCTTCGGGCGCGGCGACGACACACACGGCGGTGACGTCCGTGGCGCCGCGGGCGACGAGCAACTCGATCGTGTACACCATCGAACCGCCGGTCGCGAGCATCGGGTCGAGAACGTACACCGGGATGCCTGACAGGTCCGCGGGGAGCGACTCGAGGTACGGCACCGGCAGATGCGTCTCCTCGTCCCGGGCCATGCCGACGAAACCGACTCGGGCCTGCGGGATCAGGCTGCTGGCCTGCTCGACCATGCCCAGTCCGGCGCGCAGGACGGGAACGAGCAACGGCGGATGGGTGAGCCGCACCCCGTCGGTCGTGGCGATGGGCGTGACCACGTCGAACGTCTCGACCGGAGCCTCGCGCATCGCCTCGTACACCAACATGTGTGTCAGCTTTCGCAAGACAGCGCGAAATGTGGCATTGTCGCTGCGCGCATCGCGCATCGTTGTCAGGAGGACCGCTGCGAGCGGATGGTCGACGACGTGCGTGTTCATGTTCGAAGAATAAGGGGGCGCGGGGCGAGATTTCGCAGGAGAGCGATTCTCGGCGTATCGGGGTGGAACCGATTCCGTCTCACCTGCGTCCAATATGGTGACCGGTATCAAATCCGACTGGGGGGATGACGATGAACGACTTGAGGGCGGATACCGCGAGTATCGCCGAGTTCGCGGCCACGGCCGCGACCATGTCAGCGGAGATGCAGGCCGCGGGTCTCGGGGCAGCCGCCGCGGGGCCGCTCCTGCTCGGACCGGTCTTCGGCGTGATCGGCGGAGACTTCGTCGCCGCGTTCGCCACGGCGCACGCCGCGCACCTGGCTTCCATCGAGAAACTGTCCGGCGTGCTCGGCGGGATCAGCGCGACCGCCCTCGCGAACGCCGCCACCTACGAGGGCACCGAGGCCGCCACCACGGCTGCTCTCGCCGCGGATGCGGTCGAGCTGGAGGCTTGACCGTGATCCCCATCGATCTCCTCACCCGCCCGATCCTCGATCTGCTCGGGGCGTTCGGCAGCGGCGTCCTCCCCGCCGGCGGACCGGCCGACGCCCTGCGCGCGTCCTCGGTCGCCATCGACGCCGTCCACGACACCGGACGCACCGGCATCAGCTCCGTCTACGGCGACTGGCAGGGCAGGGGTGGCACGGGTGCGCTCGTGAAGACCGAAGAGGCGCAGCGGGCGACGGTCGCGGTCTCCGATCGCGGCAACGACATGGCTGCCGTCGTCGCCGAGGCCTCCGAGATCGTCCGGGCCGGAATGCTCCAACTGGAGGAGATCCTGCAGTCGTTCATCTCCCTCGCGGTCGCGGCCGGACCCGCCCTGGCCACCCCGCCCGGTCAGGCGATGATCATCGCGGCGGCACTCGACCACCTCGGCAGGGCCACCGCGGTCGTCGCGAAGGTGCGGGCCGAACTCGGCGAACAGACCGGCCGGATGGTCGCCCTCACACCGGCCGAAGACATCCCGGCCGCGCCCGCCGCCACCGCCCCCGCGAGCACGTCCGCGGCGAGCACGGTGCCCGCCTCCGCGGCCCCCGTCGCACCCGCGGGCTCCGAGGCGGTCAGCCCCGCGGCCTCCGGGTTCGCGAGTTCCTCGGGCGCGTCGCCGATGTCAGGCCTGACCAGCATCGCCGCCCCGGCCGCGCGCTCGTCGGGCGGACGCGGCTCGGGCGGATCCCGCGCGGATTCCCTCACCGGCAGGTCCGGAGATACCGGCCACGGGCCGTCCACCTCGGACTCCGCACACGGCGGCGAGGGCGTGGAGGTGGTCCTGCCCGACGGCAGCACCGCCGTCGCCCCCAACAAGGAGGCGGCGGACGCCGTCCGCAACGCCCTGTCGCAGCAGGGTGTCCCGTATGTCTGGGGCGGGACGTCGCCGGGCGAGGGCCTCGACTGCAGCGGGCTGACACAGTGGGCGTACGGCGAAGCGGGCGTGGGTCTTCCGCGTCTGGCGCAGGAGCAGAACGTCGGCACCGCGGTCGACCCGGGCGACCTCATGCCCGGCGACCTCGCCGTCTGGGACGGCCACGTGGCGATGGTGATCGGCAACGGCCAGCTCGTCGAGGCCGGCGATCCCGTGCAGGTCGGTCCGATTCGAACCAGCAACAGCGGCATGGGCTTCTACGGCTTCTACCGACCCACGGAATGACAGGAATCATGTTTCCCCCCACCCCACCCCCGGCCGGCACCACGGCCGCAGTGAGCAACCGCTCCGGCACCGTCTCGGTCCGGACCACCGAGCAGGGCCTGCCGCTCGAACTCCGCATCGATCCGCGCGAACTCCGGTACGGCGGTCAGCGGCTCGCGGACGAGATCCTGACGCTCTGCAGGCGCTCGGCCATGGAGGCCGGGGCGCGGCGACGCGACGAACTCGCCCGTGACGGCATGCCTGCCGAGATCCTCGACAAGCTCGGTCTGCCCACGCGCGCCGACGTCGCCGCCACGCAGGCGATCGAGGACGAGGAAGAACCCACCCCGACGAGCTGGATGCGACCACTGTGAGCGAACACGACATGGATGCGATCGTCGGGCGGGCCACCGAACAGGTGAATCTACTCGAGGAGGCCCTCGCCGGGCTTCAGGCGATCAAGGCGCGCGCGTCGAGCGAGTCCGGTCAGGTCACGGCCGAGGTCGACGGGAACGGCACACTGACCGGTCTCCGGATGGACGACTCCATCTCGACGCTCGACGCCCGCACACTCGCGACGATGATCACGAGCACCACCCAGGAGGCCGCCCGGCTCGCCACCGAACAGCGCGCCCGGGTCATGACGACGCTGCAGGACGGGTTCGGAAAGGTGTGACCGTCACTCCCCGGCGAAGTCGACGACCGTCTGGCTGAGCGGCATCTCGTCGGTACGGGGTTCCGGAGTGGGCAGATACGTGACGTCCTCGAGCGTCGTGTGCCCTGCCAGGTCGAACGCGTCGAATTCGAACGGCACGCTCTCGGCCAACGCCGGATTCGTCGACCATGCCCGCGAGGCCGGGAATCGGCCGCGGTGTTCGTCACGTGGACCCCGGCCGTCAGATGGTGGCGACCGTCCGTCGCAGCGACGGGGGACGGGGCGTACGGGGGGTAGGAACCGAATACGCCGGAAAGGGGCCGCGGCCCGCTGTAGGTCCTGGTCAGGTGCGGTCTGCTGTGGCCGCTTCGGGTGTGGATAAGGTTTGGCGGTCCGGGTGGTGATCTTGCTGGGGTGTCGGGTTGGCGTCGATCGATCGGACCGCTTATCCGCGGTTCAAGCGGGTGGTGTCCGCGCAGGAGCTGGCAGAGGCGTTCACGCCGACTCCTGGCGAGCGCGGGTGGGCACACGAGAAGACGCAGAGCGATCCTCACCTGCTTGCCCTGGCGGTGCGGCTGAAGGCGTATCAGCGGCTCGGGTACTTCCCGAAGCTCGATGACATCCCGGCCGTGGTCGTCGACACCGTGCGCGGCGTGCTGGACCTGCCCGGCGGTGTGAGCCCGGAGACGGACGCGGACCGCACCGCGAAACAGCACCGTAAGTTCGTCCGCGAGTACCTGGGCGTGAGATACGAGGCGGCGAAGGTGCGGGCGGTCGCCGAACAGGCGATCCGGGCGGCGGCGGCGACCAAGGACAACCCGGCCGACCTGATCAACGTGGCACTGGAGGAACTGGTCCGGGCCCGCTGCGAACTACCGGTTACACGACGCTCGATGCAATGGCAGCGACAATCCGCGCGGAAGTCAACGGCGAGTTCTTCGCGCTGGTGTCGGGACGCCCGGTATGGGCCGAGCGGGCCAGACTGGACCGGCTGCTGGTGGTGGACCCGGCAACGCGGCGCAGCGAATTCGACCGGATCAAGACCCCGGCGCAAGCGGCGACGGTGGGCAAGTTCAAGGCGCGCCTGGCGCATTTGCAGGCCCTGGACGCGATCGGGCCGACCGAGGCGTGGCTCGACGGTGTTCCGCCGGGCAAGGTCGCCCACTTCGCCGGTGAGGCGCGGGTCGCGGGCGTCGATGACATGCGCAAGACCGGCGAGGCCAAGCGGGTGACGTTGCTGGTCGCCCTGGTGCACCAGCAGCGGGTGGAGGCCCGCGACGAGGTGGTGACCATGTTCTGCAAACGCATGGCCGCCCTGCACAAGAAGGGCCGCGAGCGCCTGGAGGAGCTGCGCGAGGCGCACCGCGCGGAGACGGAGCGGCTGATCGGCGTGCTCGGCGATGTTCTTGCCGGCGCCCGCGAGGCGACCACCCCACCCGATCCGGACCCCGGCGACGACGGCCCACCGCCCGCAGCAGGCGCTGGGGCGGAGGTCGACGTCGCCGAGCGTGCCGGGCGGCTGCTGCTCAAGACGCTCAACGCCGCCGGTGGGCTGGAGCAGCTGTCCGCGGCGCACGAGGCGGTGTCGGCACATCACGGCAACAACTACGTGCCGCTGCTGGAGCGGTTTTACCGCTCACACCGCCCGGCGCTGTTCACACTGGCCGACGCCCTGGACATGGTGCCCACGACCGCGGACCGCAGCGTGCTGGACGCGGTGGAGTTCATTCGCGCCAACCGCCACCGGCGCGGCGACTGGATCGAGGAGACGACCACCCACAGCCGTGACGGACAGCAGCACACGGTCACCGTGGACGTCGACACGTTCGCGAGCGTGATGTGGCGCAAGGTGCTGCGAGACGGGAAGAACCGGCCGGGGATGCTGTCGCGGCGGCACCTGGAGGTGTGCGTGTTCTCCCACCTGGCCGCCGAACTGCGCTCCGGCGATGTCGCCGTGGTCGGGTCGGATTCCTACGCCGACCTGGGCGCGCAGCTGATGAGCTGGGACGAGTGCGCGCCGCTGGCCGCGCAATTCTGCGAGCAGGCCGGCATCCCGGCCGAGGCCCCGGCGCTGGTCGACTTCTACCGCCGCCAGCTCACCGGCACCGCGGCCGCGGTCGACGCGGGCTACCCCGCCAACACCGATCTGGTCCTCGAGGACGGCAAACCGACGCTCAAGCGCCGCAAGGGAGCCGACCGGCGCCCGTCCGCGCTGGCACTGGAGCAGGCGGTGCACCAGCGGCTGCCCGAGCGCAGCCTGCTCGACATCCTCACCCGCGCCGCCTATTTGACCGGGTGGCCGCGGCACCTGGGACCGGCGTCCGGGTCGGACCCGAAGATCCGCGGCGATGTTCTGGGCCGGTACGTGCTCACCGCCTACGCCTACGGCGCGAACCTCGGTGCGACCGAGGTGGCCCGGCACATGCGCGGCCAGATCTCCGCCCACGAGCTCTACACCGCGGGCAACAAGCACTCCACCGCCGACAAGGTGCACCGGTGCTCGGCCGACGTGATCAGTGCGTTCACCACCCTGGACGTGGCCGGGATGTGGGGCGACGGGCAGATCGTCGCCGTCGACGGCTCGCAGATCGACACCTGGGAGAACAACCTGCTCGCCGAGTCCCACATCCGCTACGGCGGCTACGGCGGGCTGGCGATGCGGTTCGTGTCCGACTCCTACATCGCGCTGTTCTCCCATTTCGTGCCGTGCGGCGCGTGGGAAGCCGTCTACATCGTCGATGGGTTGCTGCGCAACGAGTCCGACGTCCAACCGGACACCATCCACGCCGACACCCAGGGCCAGTCGCTGCCGGTGTTCGGCCTCGCCGCGCTGCTCGGGTTCGAGCTGCTGCCGCGCATCCGCAACTGGCACGATCTCAACTTCTACCGGCCTACGGCTGCGACCCGCTACGGGCACATCGACAGCCTGTTCGGTGACAACGCCATCGACTGGGGCCTGATCGAGAAGCACTGGACCGACTTGCTGCGGACCAGCATCTCCATCCGCGAAGGGCGAGTGTCGTCGGTGACGCTGCTGCGGAGGCTCGGGAACCACTCGCACAAGAACCGCCTGTACCGGGCGCTGCGCGAACTGGGCCGTGTCATCAGGACCGTGACGCTGCTGCGCTACCTCTCCGAACCCGGGCTGCGGGAGCAAATCACGGCGGTCACGAACAAGGCCGAGGCGTTCCACGGCTACTCGGAATGGCTGATGATCGGCGGTAAGCTGATCGGCCACAACGACCCCGACCACCAGGAGCGGGTAGTCAAGTTCAACGAGTTGCTGGCCAACTGTGCGATCTACTCGACCGCATTGGACATCACCGACGTCGCCAACGGCCTCGCCGCCGAGGGCTATCCCGTCGACACCGACGATCTGGCCACCATCACCCCGTACATCCAGCACACCATCCGCCGCATGGGCGACCTAGTGCTCAACCTGTCCCCACCCCAACAAGCGCCGGTCACCCGGCTCGACCTGGAACCGCGAGTGCTGTTCGGATCACGCGCGTGATCGGCCCCAGCGTCTGTATATAGGCCGGCACGGGCGAGGAGTACCCGCACGGCATGGGTTCGATGCTCTTCGCCGTGCTCGGCGTCGCCGCCCAGCTCGACGGCGACTACATCCGAGAGAAGACCCTGAAGTCCAGCAGGCCGCTGCCGACTGCGGCAACCACGGCCGACCGGATACTTGCCTGATAATCAGCGCTCGAGCCACATCTAAATGACGTAAAGCTTTGCATAACAATCTATCTCCCGGTTTCGCCGACACGCCGGAGATGGGAATGGTGGGTGAACCTCCGGCTGAACATACAGGTCATCGATGTTCGAGAATCAACTCGCTATCTGTTACTTGAGGGGCAAATGATTCCTGTGAGGTTCCTGAGCATCATGAGTTAGGTTACAAGAAGCGAGCGGGCCCGCCGCTGACCGAAGCAGAGACAGGTGTCAGATGGCCAGAACCACGAAGTACCTGAAATTGTCACGCCCGAAACGTGCTTCACCAGCAAGAACGTTCCGCTCAAGATGCCGCAAACCCTCGCCGCTCTCGCACTCCAGGCGCTGGGCATGCCGGCGGACCAGGCCGCGGGGAATCGTCAACTCGATCTGACCGGCGGTACTCAGGCTCGACTGACCTCCCTGACCTGGGATGTCCTGCAATCCCGCCGCAGGGCATCGCAGGTCAAGCCCCATCCCCTTCCGGACATGCGCTATAGCCGGTGGCTCTCATTCCCGCGCGGGAGATGATGCGCCGGTTGTCCCGGGCCGGCTCTCAGGCACGAGTACGACTGAGCCGAGGACGCGGCACAGGGCCAGCGCGAGTTGCGTGTCGAGTGGCTTGTCGGCGACGCCGCGGCCCAGTTGCAGCGAGGCTTTCTCCAGCCGGTAGCGGATCGAGTTGCGGTGGAGCATGAGCTGCGACGCCGTCGCTGAGTAGCTGAACGCGGACTCGAGGAACACGCGTACGGTGTCACGCTGACGAGCGGCGGCGTCGGAGTCGACCGCCAACTCCCCCAGCACATCGTGAACCCAGGCGCGGGTGGCGGGGAGGTCGTCGATGAGTCGGGAGATCACCGGGATCCCCTCGTCCGCATAGGAGGTCACGCGCGCGGTCGGGTCACTTGCGACGTGCGCGATCCGCGACGCCTGGTGCGCCTGGGACCGGCTTGCGCGGAATCCGTCCGGTCCGAACCCAGGTGAACCGAATGCGAGGCGGTACCCACCTGCAGAAGCTACCACCGAGTCAAAAGCACGGGTGTCGACGCGGTGCACGCCACCAAACCACACGTCCGCCTCGCGCCGACCGGTCACTACCACGAGTGGATCGTCGCGACCTCCAAGCATCGCGCGGACCTGGTCGATGAGAGGGGCGAGCGCGGGGGTATGCGCGGGCTGGTCGGCGCGATCGTCGACCCACACTCGGCATGCCACGTGTACCTGGTCGAGCCGGTATTTGGTGGCAGCGGAGAACTCTCTAGGGGACACGTCCTCGGCCTCGAGGACACGATTGACCCAGGTGAAAGTGGTGCGCGCAGCCCGCTCGTGGGAGGACCGCTGCTCCTCCTGATATGTGGCAATCACCTGGCGCGTGATCGCGTCGATGTATTGGTACAGCCAGCCCGCCAGGTGACGGTAGAGCGGCGGCTGCTCGTGAGGCGGACAGTCAATCTCCTGCACCTGGTCGAAGATGCGAGCCAGCAAATAGTGGGATCCCACGTGATAGGCACGACGCAATGAAGACTCGGGAACGTCCTGCCGCGCGAGCTCCTCGGCGTACCGGTGCGCATGCGGCAACGAAGGCAGGTCGGACACCTCTTTGGAGTGCGCAAGCTGATCGATCATGACCTCGACATTGTCCGTAACGCTGGAGTGGAGAGCGTCACGCATCGCCCGGTCGTCGAGCTCACCGACCGCAGCCGCGATCTCGGCGGTCATCCCGTGACTGATCGCATTGGTCTCTCGCTGGAGGCGCTCCCCGATCTTCCTGGTGAGTTCACGGAGCCGCTCGAGATTCTGCGGATCCACGCTGAGCTTGCCTGGAAGGCTCCAAGACTCAGTCATCGCGCCAGGTCTGCCAGCGCGGCGCGGGCGGCGTTCCAGCCGGCCATGCCGTGCGCGCCTGCTCCGGGTGGGGCGGCGGCCGAGCAGAGGTAGGCGCCGGGGACGCCGGTGGCATACGGCTGCAGAGTCACGCGCGGACGGAACACCAACTGCCGGGCCGTATTCGCACCGGTGATAATGTCGCCGCCCACGTAGTTGGGATTGGCTTGCTCGATCTGCGCCACCGACCGCGAACGCGTCGACAGGATCCGCGCTCGGAAGCCCGGAGCGTACCGCTCGATCTGCGCGGTGATGATCTCGGTGGCGTCGCCGCTCCAACCCGACGGCACGTGGGCGTAGACGTCGACGGGATGCACCCCGTCCGATGCACGCCCAGTGTCCGCGACGGACTGCTGCCCCACCAACACGAATGGCCGATCGGGCATCACGCCGCGCACCACGTCGCGTTCGGCGGCGGCGATCTCTTCGAAGTTCCCGCCCACGTGCACGGTCCCCGCACGCCGGGAGGGTTCGTACTCCCATGGGATGCCGCCCTCGACGGCATACGACACCTGGAACGCGCCGGGCCCGTGCCGGAACCGGCTGTAGGCGCGGGCGATCCGCGGGGGCTGCGCAGAGCCCAACACCGATGCAGCTGCGGCGGGCGCGGTGTTGAGCATGAGGATGTCGGGCCGGCCCAGCTCGCGGTGGTCGCGCACCAGGGCTCCGGTCTCCACCCGTCCGCCGTACGACTCGAGCGCCGAGACCATCGCCCGCGAGATCGCAGCCGAGCCCCCGCGCGCGACCGGCCAACCGTAGCGGTGCGCCGCGGTCCCCAGCGCCACGCCGATCGCCGACGACATCACCGAACCGAACGGCCGGAACGCGTGCGCTGCCACCCCGCCGAACAGGGCCCGCGCCCCATCGGTCCGCCAGCGCCGCGCGAGCACGGTGGCCGGCAACGCTGCATGGACACCGAACCAGCCCAGGGCGAAGGGGTGGCGGGGCACGTGCACCATCGGTTGGAGGAATTCGCCCACGATGTCGTGGAAATGCGCGGAGAGGGGGCCGAACATCCGGCGGTACGAGGAACCGTCACCGCCGAGCCCCGCGGCGGTCTCTTCGACGGACCGCACCACCGCGGCCCCCCGCCCGCCGTGGAGCGGGTGCGCGTACTGGACCTCGGGCCACAGCCACTCGAGACCGTGCGCGGCGAGGTCGAACTGTCGGCTGAATCCGGTATCCAACGCGAGCGGGTGGAAGCCGGAGCAGTGGTCGTGGAGGAGTCCGGGCAACGTCACCTCGCCGGACCGGGTGCCGCCGCCGGGGGAGTCGGACGCTTCCAGAACGGTCACGTCCACTCCCTCGGCGGCGAGTGTCAGGGCGGCGGCTAGGCCGTTGGGCCCGCTGCCGACGACGAGGGCGGTGGTCATCAGTTCAGCCTGCCACCTCTGGTATGGGATCCCTACTGGCCCCTGCGGGAACATAGTCGGGATCGCGCCAGGTGACGGTGTAGTTGATCGGCCCGTTGGGCAGCCACGGCTGCTCTGCGAGCGCGTCCTTCACCACGTAGTAGCCGGTCTCGACCACACCGAGCGCCGCGTCGATCACCTTGTACTCGAGGGTTTTCTTGTGCAGTGGCTGCGACTCGGTCCAGACGGTGATGAACTCGCCGGGCTCGAAGTGGCACCGCTTCTGGATGGCGGCGATGGTGAAGGGGTTGAACAGGTGCCCGTCGCCGAACTGCCAGCCCACGAAGAACGTGCACATCATCTCGCCCTCGCGAAACCGGTAATTGTCCAGGTCGTCGAGGTGATCCATCATCAGCGACATATGGCCCCGTCCTTGAGAATTCAAGAGCCGGAAGGCGGCGGTCTTCTGGAGGAAGATCTCGGCGGCTTCAGGCCCGAACAGGCTGGACAGCTGGTGCTTGTGCGAGGTGATCTCGGTGATGAAGTCGGGGCTGTCCAGCTTGGCCTCGCAGCCGTTGTTCCGGAACGCCATGGTGGCGGACGACCAGTTGCCGGCGTACTGACGCATGGACAGCAGGAACGAGATCAGGTCGGGTCGGAAGTTGCCTACGATCGGCAGGGTGAGGGTCAAGACCGCGGCCGCCACCACGATCCAGGGATTGCTCGCGTCCCACACGGCGTAGCCGTCGCCGGCGAAGAAGCCGAGGAACACGAACGGGGAGAGGAAGCCGAAGTAGAGGTTCCATTCCTGCGGCATGGCCACGGCGAACATCGAGTAGATGAAGGCGTGGAAGCACGTCATGAACGCTGCGGCGAGCACTGCCACCACCCAGTTGGTGGTGAAGAGCAGGATTATCGGCACCAGGAACTCGACGACCGTGCCGAGGACGTGTGCGCAGAACCAGGCGAGACGGGAGGGCAGCAGGTCCTCGGGCACGTTGCGGTAGAGCGCGCGGCGCAGGGTCTTGGACTTGTTGATCGGCGAATTGGTGAGCATAGTCTGCACGGTGGGCGTGAAGTGATGCCCGATCTTGGACAGGAACGCGCCCCACCAGACGGCGAAGATCGCGATCTTGGCTACCACGATCATGTCCACGTGCCCGGCGGCGTAGTTGGTCAGGACACCAAAGGCGAGCAGCATCACGGAGTACTGCTCGGGGCGGGAGGCCAGGAAGGCAACCTTGTCCCGCAGTCCCATGACCAGCTGAAAGGCGATAAAGGCGATGAAGGGCCACATCGGCAGGAGGCCGGGCTCACTGTAGGCGGCGGCGGTCTGCTGGCCGGGCAACACCAGGCCCGCGACGAGGGAGGCGAGCATCCCGAGGTACAGCCACACGTCGATGGCCTTGCGCTCGTCACCGCCGGTCAGCGGGATCTTGCCGGGCCAGGGCGGGAGCCGCAGGGTACCGGTGCGGATCCAGTAGCGGTACCCGGCAGTGTTGGGTGTGAACTTGAACGCCAGCGGGCCCCACGATTCGTTGAAGCCGGTGGCAGACCAGAGCACCACCCACAGCATGGACTTCTGTAGGACGATCATCTCGCCCCACCAGGCGCCCAGGTCGAGCAGCGGCAAGCCGGGAGTGGTGAGGCCGATGAGAAGCCAGCCGGCGATGATGAAGAACAGGCCCTTGACCAGGTACAACGAGTGCATGATCTTGGGGGCGCCGAAGCCATAGTCCACCCAGTGCAGGCAGAGCAGCTTCATCCGCTCCATGGTCGGTATCTTTTCGAATTCTGCCGGGTCCACGTCGGGAACGTCGGCTTGGCGAAAACCCATGACTCCTCCTGGGGCGAGTTGAGTGGTGCGTTTGGGCACGAAGAAACGAAAATCGACGATCGTCGACTGTCGATATGAGAAAAGAAGGGACGGAAGGGACACGGGGAGGTCGTACGACGACGGAGTGGCCTCGCCCTCGCGCGAGGTCAGCCGACGAGCGCCTTGCGCAGTCCGGGCTTGTCGATCTTCCCCACGGGGTTCTTGGGGAGTTCGGTCACGATGTCCACGGCGACGGGCACCTTGACCCGTGTGAGCAGGTTGCGACAGTGCTCGATCACGGTCTCGGGAGTCAGTGAGGCGTCCGGGTACGGGACCACAAACGCGACAGGCACTTCTCCCATCACGTCGTCAGGTCTGCCGATCACGGCCACTTCGAGCACACCGGGCAGACTGCCGATCGCGTTCTCGATCTCCTTGGGGTAGAGGTTCTCTCCCCCGCGGATGATCATGTCCTTGATGCGGTCCACCAGGGTCAGGTAGCCGTCGGAGTCGAGCACGCCCACGTCGCCGGTGCGGACCCAGCCGTCGACGATGGTCTTCTCGGTAGCCTCGGGGTTCCCGAGGTAGCCGGCCATCACGACGGGTCCGGTGATCAGCACCTCGCCGGTCTCGCCGGTGGGCACGTCGCGCAGCTCGTCGTCGACCACCCGGATGCTTTGACCGGGAAGGGATGGGCCGACCGTGCCGATCTTGCGGAGGCCGACGAGGGGGTTGATGGCGGACGCGCAGGTGGCTTCGGTGAGGCCGTAGCCCTCCAGCAGCGGGGCTCCGAGCATCTCCTCGGAGGCCTGGAGCAGTTCGCGGGTGGCGGGGGCGGCGCCGCAGATGGCGAAGCGCAGCGAGGACAGGTCGGTGTCGCGTTCGGCGGCCTTGGTCACCAGGAGCGCGAAGATGGTGGGGACGCCCGAGAAGTAGGAGGGGCGGTGCTTCTCGACGGCGTGGAAGAAGGTGTCTGGAGAAAACTTGCCCACCACGGTCAGTTGGGCGCCCACGCGCAGGGACGCGAGGAGGCTCACCATGAGCGCATTTGCGTGGAACAGCGGGAGGATGAGAAGGCAGTGGTCACTGGTGGTGAGCGCCATCACCTCGACGATCGAAGCCGTCATGGCGTCGGCGTTGCCATGTGTGATCATGACGCCCTTGGGTCGGCCGGTGGAGCCGCTCGTGTAGATCACCAGGGCCATGTCGCTGTCTGCGAGTTCGACCGGTGCAGGCACCTCCCCGGTGGAATGTTCGGCGAGGTCGTCCACGGCGATTGTTGGCTTGCCGCCGGTGGGGGCGCCGGGACCGGCGTTCACGACCAGCGTGGCGCCGGCATCGGCGATCTGATGGGTGGCCTCCTGTTCGGTGAAACTTGGGTTGACCGGAGTCACGGCGGCGCCAAGGCGCCAGGCGGCAAAGATGGCGACGACAAGCTCGCTGCGGTTGGGCAGCATCACGGCCACAACGTCGCCACGACCCACATCTCGTCCGGCGAACTGGGCGGCAACGGCGGCCACCCTCGCGTCGAGTTGCTCGAATGAGAACTCGCGGAGGTCGTCTCGGATCGCGGGTGCAGACCCGAACGGCTCAGCCAGCAGCCAAGGGAGGTAAGCCGGTGCCATGTGCACTCCTGTGCAGTAGATGGATGTATGTGACTTGGAACACTACGGCGGGCTACTGCGCAATACATTGGCTGCGATGACGAACTTCATAGGAGCAGTAGTGCACGGTGCACAATTAAGGCGAGACCCCCGAACGCCTCCGCCCCGCCGGTGTGCACCTGTGGTCGTGATAGCAGCCATTACTGCCCTGGCGGCTCGCCGGCATCCATAGTTCGTCGCAACCACGGCGAACCTCGTCGCACTCAGCGCGAAAAAGCCGGCCCCGCGCCGCAGTATCTACGACGAACTCCTAGGTCCGACGGGGGGCGTTTGCAGGTTGCGGTTCGTTTTGCAGGTTTGCAGGGTGCCTGCATGGGCGGGTGTGGAGGTGGTGGGCGTCCCGTCGGCTGGGTGCGTCTGGACCGTGCCGGGTCCGGGGGTGCTGCAAACACGTCTTTTCGTTTGCGACCCCGGGGTCGGGGCGGTAGCTCCCTGCGGTTGTCGACCGGGACGGGTGCCGCCGGGTCGGTCTTCCCTATCGGGGTGGTCGTTGCGCCGGTTGTGGTCGATCCTGGAGGCTGCCTGGGGTGTGGGAGAGCGAAACAAATTGGGGGAGGCTATGCGGCGACCGGTACGTCCGGCGGTCCGCCCGGTGTGTCGGGTTGGGGTGCACCCCAACACCACGCCGAACCCGCCGGAGAACTGCGTCAGAAAAGAGTCTGATCGCGTATTGATTGACACCTGTTAGTCAGGGTCACAAATTCCAACCTGACATGTTCGTCCGTCCGAAGGAGTCGGTGATGCGCGTCGGGTACATCCGGGTCAGCGCTGTCGACCAACACACCGACCGCCAGCTCAATGGCATCCAGGTCGATCGCGAGTTCACCGACCAAGCCTCGGGCAAGGACGTCGCCCGCCCCCAGCTCGACGAACTGCTCCGATTCGTCCGCGCCGGCGACACCGTACTCGTGCATTCGATGGACCGACTCGCCCGCAACCTCGACGACCTGCGGCGAATCGTGCGCAGCCTGACCGACAAGGGCGTACGGGTCGAGTTCATCACCGAGCAGCTCACGTTCACCGGCGACGATTCACCGATGGCGAACCTCCTGCTGTCGGTGATGGGCGCGTTCGCCGAATTCGAGCGCGCGCTGATCCGGGAACGCCAGGCCGAAGGCATTGCCAAGGCGAAGGATCGCGGGGTGTACAAGGGCCGCAAGAAGTCCCTCAACCCCGACCAGGTGCTCGCCCTGGTCGACCGCGCCGCCAGCGGGGAAAGAAAGACCGTGCTAGCCAAGGAATTCGGGATCAGCCGCGAAACCGTCTACGCCTACCTGCGGGCCGCGCCCACGTAGTCCCTCATCCCGCCTGACCAGCACCTACACCCGGCCGCGGCCCCTTTCCGGCGTATTCGGTTCCTACCCCTACGGGATGGACAGCGCGACGGGGAGGGACCGTCGAGCTGAGCGGTCGACGACGGCCGTTCGGCGCTGGACCACTCGGTCCCCACTCCGGCGAATCCGACCCGGAGGCCTCCGACGTGCCGCACGCGATGGTCGCCGCGCACATCCCCGGCACTGCGATCGAGGAGACGAACGACCGTCGCCGTCGGGGTCGTCGAGTTACCTCGCCGGTCCGGAACATGCTCCCTGCTCGACGACTCGACGCATTGCGAAAGTCATGGTAGGGCTCCGATACGCGCCGCTCGCCCCGTTGGGCCGACTCGGTCGCGGCTGCTGCGACACGGCGGCGGCGGGCATCGGAAACGGTCCGCACACAGCCCGGGTATAACTTTGGCCGCGGGGTCGATAGGCTTCGCGCCATGGCTGGAGACATCGTCCCGATCGAACTCGGTCTCACCGACGGCGACCTCGTGACACTGTGGGCACCACGGTGGCGTGAGGGCGACGACGAGTGGGAAGCATTCCTTGGTCACGAGGAAGACCTCTACGGGTTCGAATCAGTGGCAGAACTCGCTGCCTTCATCCGCACGAACACCGACAACGATCTCGTCGAGCACCCCGCCTGGAGTGTGGTGTCCGGACTGTCCGCCGCCGAACTCGAGCCCGATGAGAACTTCTGCTTCGATCTGATCGGTGTTCCGGAGCTGGCGGCGAGCGACCCCGAGGCCCTCGTCGTGAGCGAACTCGAAGACACGCTCAACATGGTGCGCAACATCGGTGAGGTCTGCGAGCTGGACGCGGTCACCAAGTTCTTCAACGCGAACCCCATCCTCGGCGCGCTGCCCGCAGGCGCCAGCGCATTCGAGGGCCGCGAGGGCGAGGAGCTGTGGGCCCAGATCGGCACCGCCATCGCGAAGGGCTGGGATGACGTCCTCGACGCCGTCGACAACATCGTCGCCACCCCCGAGGTGGACGCCGAGGCGGTAGCCGTCGCCGAGGCCGAACTGGTGGCCGCCGACGAGAACACCGTCGACGTGGACGACGTGGCCGAAGAGGCGGAGGAAGACGAAGAGTTCGTCGCGCTCGACCTCGATACCGAGGACGAGGAGGAGGACGACTCGTTCTGGGGGGCGGTGGGTGTCGACCCCGTCAAGATCATCACGTCCGGGGAGACCTACTTCACGCTCCGCTGCTACCTCGACGACGACGCGATCTTCCTCGGGCGTGACGGCGCGATCTTCGTCTTCACGTCCGAACGCGCGCTGGCTCGGTATCTCGCCGACAACCACGAGCACGCCCTCGCGCAGGTGAGCACGTACGAGGAGATCCAGGTGGCGGCGGTCGACGGATCGCTCGAGGTCGAGGTCACCGACGAGAATGTGTACGTCCTGCCCGGTCTCGCCGACGACCTGGCCGCGGGCCCGGAGTCCGTCGATGCCGATCAGCTCGACCTCGCCGTCGAATTGTTCACCGATGCAGCCGATTTCGCCGACGACGATTCGGTGGAAACCGCACTCGCGACGTCCGAGCCGCTGGGCTGGTACGTCTCGTTCGTCCTCAACCCGGATCCGACGCGGATGGCGCCCAGCGCACCGTTCGACGCCGAGGCCGAGGCGTGGCGGACGCTCGAGCGGGAGTTCGAGGCCCGCTTGCGGACGGTGTGAGCGTCCGCCCTCGGGGCGCTCAGCCCACCAGCACGGCGAATCCCGGCTTGATCACCTCGTCGATCAACTGCAGCCGCTGATCGAACGGGATGAAGGCCGATTTCATGGCGTTGATGGTGTAGCGCTCGAGATCTGTCCAGCCGTAACCGAACGTCTCGACGAGGCGGAGCATCTCCTGACTCATGCTGGTATCGCTCATCAGCCGGTTGTCGGTGTTGACGGTCACCCGGAACCGCAGCCGGGCGAGCAGGTCGAACGGATGATTCTCGAGTGCGTCCACGGCCCCGGTCTGGACGTTGGAACTGGGACACAGTTCCAAGGGAATCCTTTTGTCCCGCACATAGTTCGCGAGCCTTCCCAGCACCGGGACGCCGTCGTCGCCGATCGTGATGTCGTCGGTGATCCGGACCCCGTGTCCGAGCCGGTCCGTCCCGCAGAACGCGATGGCCTCGTGAATGGACGGCAGACCGAACGCCTCACCCGCGTGAATGGTGAAGTGTGCATTGCTGCCCCGCATGTACTCGAAGGCGTCGAGGTGGCGGCTGGGCGGATTCCCGGCCTCGGCGCCGGCGATGTCGAAACCGACGACACCGCGGTCCCGGAACCGGATCGCCAGTTCCGCGATCTCCCGGGACCGCGCCGCGTGCCGCATCGCGGTGAGCAGGACGCCGATCCGGATGTTCTGACCGCGCACCTCTGCCGCCGACTCCCCGGCCTCGAATCCCAGCAGGACCTGCTCCACCACCTCGTCCAGGGTCAACCCGTCCTCGAGGTGCTGCTCCGGGGCGAACCTGACCTCGGCGTAGACCACCCCGTCGCCGGCGAGGTCCTCGGCGCATTCGCGGGCGACGCGTTCGAGCCCGGTGGGTGTCTGCATGACCGCGACCGTGTGGGCGAACGTCTCGAGGTATCTCTCGAGCGAACCGCTGTCGGCGGCCTCCCGGAACCACGTGGCGAGCGCGGGCGCGGTGTCGGCGGGCAGCGCGTCGTAGCCGCAGTCGCGGGCGAGTTCGAGGACCGTCTCGGGCCGGAGACCTCCGTCGAGATGGTCGTGCAGCAACACCTTCGGCGCTCGGCGCAGGGCCGACAGATCCAGTGCGGTCATGCGTCGACGTTAGCGTGAGGGATCCTCTATCCGCTCGATGACGAGCGGCGTGGCCACCGACGGCGCGTCGGCCACGACGGTCCAGGCTTCGGAAAGTGCGGCTTTCGCCGCGGCGAACCGTTCGGGCGTGTCGGTGTGCAGCGTGACGAGCGGGGTGCCCACCGACACCGTCTCCCCCGGCTTCGCGTGCAACTCGATGCCCGCCCCGGCCTGCACCGGCTCGCCCTGTCGCGCCCGACCCGCGCCGAGCCGCCATGCGGCGAGCCCGACCGCCATGGCGTCGAGACCGCACACCACCCCGTCCGACTCGGACAGCAGCACCTCGGTGTGCCGGGCCGTCGGCAGCGGCGCGTCGGGGTCGCCGCCCTGGGCGGCGATCATCCTCCGCCAGCGGTTCATGGCGGACCCGTCCCGCAGTTTGTCGGCCGGGTCGACACCGTCGATTCCGGCTGCCTTCAACATTTCTCGCGCGAGCTCGAGAGTGAGTTCCACGACGTCGGACGGGCCGCCCCCGGCGAGCACCTCCAGCGATTCCCGCACCTCCAGCGCATTGCCCGCCGTGTGGCCGAGTGGCGCGTCCATCGCCGTGAGCAACGCCATCGTCCGCACTCCGGCGTCGTTTCCGAGGTCGACCATCGTCTGGGCGAGTTCGCGCGCGTCGTCGAGCTTCTTCATGAACGCGCCCGACCCGACCTTGACGTCGAGCACGAGCGCGCCGGTGCCCTCGGCGATCTTCTTGCTCATGATCGAGCTGGCGATCAGGGGAATCGACTCGACCGTCCCGGTGACGTCGCGGAGCGCGTACAACCGCCGGTCCGCCGGTGCCAGATCCGAGCCCGCGGCGCACACGACGGCTCCGACGGCGGGATCGGACAGGATCTCGGCCATCTCGGAGGTGTCGAGGTCGGCGCGCCAGCCGGGGATCGACTCGAGCTTGTCGAGGGTTCCGCCGGTGTGACCCAGCCCGCGTCCCGACAGTTGCGGAACCGCGGCGCCGCACGCGGCGACCAGCGGCGCGAGCGGAAGCGTGATCTTGTCGCCGACACCACCCGTCGAGTGCTTGTCCACGGTGGGGCGGCCGAGGTGGGTGAAGTCGAGGCGGCGACCGGACGAGATCATCGCCGTGGTCCAGCGGCTCACCTCCTCGCGCGTCATCCCGCGGAAGTAGATCGCCATGGCCAGCGCCGACATCTGCTCGTCGGCCACGACCCCCCGGGTGAATGCCTCGACCACCCAGTCGATCTCTGCACCGGACAGTTCCCTGCCGTCGCGCTTGGCGGCGATGATCGACGAGGCGTCATGCATGGCTGATTCTCCCCTTCTCCTCCGGACCGAAAGCGTCCGGCAGCAGCTGTTCCAATGGGCGCACGCCGGCCCGGTGGTCGACGAGCAGTGCGGGGCCGCCGTGCTCGAAGAGAATCTGCCGGCAGCGTCCGCACGGCATGAGTATGTCGCCACTCGCGTCACAGCAGGTGAAGGCGATTAATCGCCCGCCACCGCCGGCAAATAAGTTACCGACCAGTACGCACTCGGCGCAGAGCCCCAACCCGTATGAGACATTTTCCACATTGCATCCGACGACGATTCGCCCATCGTCCACCAGCGCCGCCGCTCCCACCGCGAAGCCCGAGTAGGGCGCGTAGGCCCTGCCCATCACCTCATGCGCGTTGGCGCGCAACAGTTTCCAATCGATCTCGACCATAGTTTCCCATCCAATCACGTGGGCTGAATGGATGCAGAGATTCGCCCGGGACGGCCCAATTCGCATTGGAGAGGCAAACCTAACTTCATTTGCGGGGGGCGTACGAACCCCGACTCGAATTAGTTCCCCCGTTTCCGTTGGGTTTAGAGTTCAGAGAAGTCGGTTCAGGATCACGTCGGGTCCCTAGTTGTGGTATATCCGCAACGCTGCGCAGACTCGACACGTCCACCAATGACGTTGGAGGCACAGCACTCGATGAGTACTACGACTGAAGCCGCTCCGGCCAAGGAGCGCACACGGTCGCTTTACCGGGGCGACCCCGGAATGTGGTCCTGGGTTTTGCACCGGATCACAGGCGTAATGACGTTCTTCTTCCTATTCGTGCACGTGCTGGATACCGCGCTGGTGCGCGTGAATCCCGACACGTACGACAGTGTCATCGAGACCTACAAGAACCCGATCGTCGGGCTCATGGAGCTCGCGCTCGTCGCCGCGGTGCTGTACCACGCACTGAACGGTGTCCGGGTGATGCTGGTGGATTTCTGGTCCAAGGGACCGCAGTACCAGCGCCTGATGCTCTGGGTAATCCTCGCGATCTGGTTCCTGGTGATGATCCCGGGCGCCGGGCGCATCTTCTACAACATGTTTGCGGGGCACTGACATGACGACAGAAGCCAAGAGTCTCGGCAAGACCTACGACCGTCCCGCCAGCCTGGACAACCCGCGCTCTCCACGCCGGACGTCGAAGAACAACTTCGAGCTGTACGCCTGGCTGTTCATGCGGTTCTCCGGACTCGCACTGATCTTCCTCGTGCTCGGCCACCTCTTCATCATGCTGATGCTCGACGACGGTGTGCACCGCATCAACTTCGCGTTCGTCGCAGGCCGCTGGTCCAGCCCGTTCTGGCAGTTCTGGGACCTCACCATGCTGTGGCTTGCCCAGCTGCACGGCGGAAACGGACTCCGCACGGTCATCGCGGACTACTCCCGCAAGGACTCCACGCGCTTCTGGCTGACCACGATCCTCGTTCTCTCGATGATCCTGATCATGGGCCTCGGCACGTACGTCATCTTCACCTTCGACCCCAATATCTCGGCGAGCTAGGGGAGCACAGACTTCATGCAGGAACACCGTTATGACGTGGTCATCGTCGGCGCCGGCGGCGCCGGCATGCGCGCAGCGATCGAGGCCGGTCCCCGCGCCCGCACCGCGGTACTGACCAAGCTCTACCCCACCCGCAGCCACACCGGCGCGGCCCAGGGCGGCATGTGCGCCGCGCTGGCGAATGTGGAGGAAGACAACTGGGAGTGGCACACCTTCGACACGGTCAAGGGCGGCGACTACCTCGCCGACCAGGACGCCGTCGAGATCATGGCCAAGGAGGCCATCGACGCGGTGCTCGACCTCGAGAAGATGGGTCTGCCGTTCAACCGCACGCCCGAGGGCAAGATCGACCAGCGTCGTTTCGGTGGTCACACCCGCGATCACGGTAAGGCCCCCGTGCGCCGCGCATGTTATGCCGCGGACCGCACCGGTCACATGATCCTGCAGACGCTCTACCAGAACTGCGTCAAGCACGACGTCGAGTTCTTCAACGAGTTCTACGCCCTCGACATCGCGATCACCGAGACGGAGAACGGCCCGGTCGCCACCGGCGTCATCGCCTACGAGCTGGCCACCGGCGAGATCCACGTCTTCCACGCGAAGTCCATCGTGTTCGCCACCGGCGGCTCGGGACGCATGTACAAGACGACGTCCAACGCGCACACCCTCACCGGTGACGGCATGGGCATCATCTTCCGCAAGGGCCTTCCGCTGGAGGACATGGAATTCCACCAGTTCCATCCGACAGGCCTGGCCGGGCTCGGCATCCTCATCTCCGAGGCCGTGCGCGGTGAGGGCGGCATCCTCCGCAACGCCGACGGCGAACGGTTCATGGAGCGCTACGCCCCCACCATCAAGGACCTCGCCCCCCGTGACATCGTCGCGCGGTCGATGGTTCTCGAGGTCCTCGAGGGACGCGGCGCGGGACCGAACAAGGATTACGTCTACATCGACGTGACCCACATCCCCGAGGAAGTTCTCGACGAGAAGCTCCCCGACATCATGGAGTTCTCCCGCACCTACCTCGGTGTGGACCCGGTCAAGGAACCGGTGCCGGTGTACCCCACCTGCCACTACGTCATGGGCGGCATCCCCACCCGGATCAACGGTGAGGTCCTGCGCAACAACGACGAGATCGTCCAGGGCCTGTACGCCGCCGGCGAGTGCGCCTGCGTCTCCGTCCACGGCGCGAACCGTCTCGGCACCAACTCGCTGCTCGACATCAACGTCTTCGGACGCCGCGCCGGCATCGCCGCCGCCGAGCACGCCAACAACAGCGAGTTCGTCGACATGCCCGAGGCGCCCGAGAAGATGGTCGACGACTGGATGGCCACCATCCTGTCGGACCACGGTCACGAGCGTGTCGCGGACATCCGCAGCGAGCTGCAGCAGTCCATGGACAACAACGCCTCGGTGTTCCGTACCGAAGAGCGCCTCACCCAGGCCCTCAAGGACGTGCGCGCCCTCAAGGAGCGCTACAACCACATCACGGTGCAGGACAAGGGCAAGCGCTACAACAGCGACCTGCTCGAGGCCGTCGAGCTCGGTTTCCTCCTCGAAATGGCGGAGGTCACCGTCGTGGGCGCGCTGAACCGCAAGGAATCGCGCGGCGGCCACGCCCGCGAGGACTACCCGGACCGCAACGACGCCGAGTACATGAAGCACACGATGGCATACAAGGAGGGCGACGGCCTGCTCTCCGACATTCGTCTCGACTACAAGCCGGTAGTCCAGACCCGCTACGAGCCGATGGAGCGGAAGTACTGATGAGCGCACCTGCAGTCGACAAGAGCGAGAACAAGTCGGATCTCCCTCCCGTGCCCGAGGGCGCCGTCATGGTCACCCTCAAGATCGCGCGAATGAACCCGGAGTCCGGCGAGGGCCAGCACTGGGACAGCTTCCAGGTTCCGGCTCTGCCGACGGACCGCATGCTGAACCTGCTCCTGTACGTGAAGGGCTACCTCGACGGCACCCTGACGTTCCGCCGCAGCTGCGCCCACGGCGTGTGCGGTTCGGACGCGATGCGGATCAACGGCGTCAACCGTCTGGCCTGCAAGCTCCTCATGAAGGACATGCTGCCCAAGGACGGCAAGCCGGTCACGATCACCGTCGAGCCCATCAAGGGCCTGCCGGTGGAGAAGGACCTCGTGGTCGACATGGAGCCCTTCTTCGACGCGTTCCGCGCCGTGAAGCCGTTCCTCATCACCACCGGCAACGAGCCCACCCGTGAGCGCATCCAGTCGCAGCACGACCGGGCACGCTTCGACGACACCACCAAGTGCATCCTGTGTGCCTGCTGCACCACATCGTGCCCGGTGTACTGGAGCGACGGCAGCTACTTCGGTCCCGCCGCCATCGTCAACGCTCACCGGTTCATCTTCGACAGCCGTGACGAGGGTGCGTCGGAGCGTCTCGACATCCTCAACGACAAGGACGGTGTCTGGCGTTGCCGGACCACGTTCAACTGCACCGACGCGTGCCCCCGTGGCATCCAGGTGACGAAGGCGATCCAGGAAGTCAAGCGCGCGCTGCTCTTCGCACGCTGACCCCAGGTCTGCCGAGCACGTTCCCGGGCGCCCCCGACCACACCGGTCGGGGGCGCCCTGCGTCGTGTCCAACCTCACTGCCCGCGCGGTCCCACGGTGAAATCTCCGCGCTAGTGTCGAAAGCAGATGCTCCCGACGGACAGTGAGGTTCACCCATGGCGCAGTCGCCCAGTCCCGCAGTGGTCACGGTCACCGGAGCGGCAGGCAGCATCGGCTACGCGGCGCTGTTCCGGATCGCCGCAGGCGAGATGCTCGGCCCCGACACCCCGATTCGGCTGCGGCTCTTGGAGATTCCGTCCGCCGTGTCCGCTGCCGAAGGTACCGCGATGGAACTCGACGACAGCGCCTTCCCCCTGCTCCGCGACATCGAGGTCCACGACGACCCGAAGCGGGGCTTCGACGGCACCGACGTGGCTCTCCTCATCGGATCACGTCCCCGGTCCAAGGGTATGGAGCGTGGCGACCTGCTGGCCGCGAACGGGCAGATCTTCACCGTGCAGGGTCGGGCGATCAACCAGGTTGCCGCGGACGGAGTCCGGGTGCTGGTCGTCGGCAACCCCGCCAACACGAACGCGCTGGTCGCCGCGAACAACGCCCCCGACGTCCCTGCGGACCGGTTCACGGCGCTGACCCGGCTCGACCACAACCGCGCGATCGCCCAGCTGGCACGGCACTCCGGCGCCGCGGTGAAGGACATCAGCCGCGTCGCGATCTGGGGCAACCACTCGAGCACCCAGTACCCCGACATCTTCCATGCGAGGGTCGGTGACCGGTCCGGTGCCGAGTTCGCCGCCGACCGCGAATGGCTCACCGGCGACTTCATTCCCACGGTCGCGAACCGTGGCAGCGCGATCATCGAGGCTCGCGGCGCATCCTCCGCGGCCTCCGCCGCCAACGCCGCGATCGACCACGTGCACGACTGGGTGCTCGGCACCCCCGAGGACGACTGGACGTCCGTGGCGCTGCCCTCCCCCGGGGCCTACGGCGTGCCGGAGGGTCTGGTGAGCTCGTTCCCGGTTCGCTCGGTCGGCGGGGCGTGGCAGATCGTGGACGGGCTGGAGATCGACGACTTCTCGCGGAAGCGGATCGGCGCGTCTGTCGCGGAACTCGAATCCGAACGCGACGCCGTCCGGGGCATGGGTTTCATCTGATCCGGCGTCCGTCTTCCGGAACGGTCGCGCCGACATCACGAAATCGTGTCGACACGCGTCCGTTTTCGGAAGTCGACCTGTCGTCGCATACGCTGCCTCTTCGATGATGTGGCGTCGAGTGTGTACCGCGGTCGTGTCCGGAACCCTGCTGGCCGGACTCTCGGTGAGTGCTGCCGGGGCGATTCCGCCCACAGTGCCCTCCTCCCCCACCTCCGCACCGTTCACCACCCCGAACACCGACAACTGCCCCAACCGGTCGGCCCCCGCGCCTGCGATCGACCTGTCCGAGGTACCCCAGCCGGGTGATCCGACACCGAGCGCGGTGTCGGTGCCCGACGAGCCGGTGGGCGGGCCGAAGCTGGCCGGGTGCGGGGTGATCCTTCCCGACGACGCGCCCGCGCTGCCCGCCGACATCGCGGCGTCCGGCTGGGTGGTCGCGGACATCGACACCGGCGACGTGCTCGCGGCGAAGGACCCGCACGGCCGCTACCGGCCGGCGAGCACCATCAAGATGCTGCTGGCTCTCGTGGCGCTCGACGAACTGGATCTCGACAAGACCGTGACGGCCACCGCCGAGGACGCCGCGGTGGAGGGCAGCGCGGTCGGGATCGGTAAGAACGGTCAGTACACGAACCGGCAGTTGATGCAGGGCCTGGTGATGGCATCGGGGAACGACGCGGCCCACCTCCTCGCCCGGCAACTCGGCGGCGACGCCGCCACGGTCGACAAGATGAACCACCTCGCCGACACCCTCGGCGCGCACGACACGCGGACCGCGACGCCGTCGGGGCTCGACGGCCCCGGCATGAGCAGCTCGCCGTTCGACCTCGCGCTCATCTTCCACACCGCGATGAAGAACCCGACGTTCGCGGAGCTGATCTCCACCGAGACGGTGCAGTTCCCGGGTTTCCCGAAGGACCCGGCGATCCCGGACGATCAGGACCGGCCCCCGTTCGCACTGGCCAACGACAATCAGCTGCTCTACAACTACGACGGCGCACTGGGCGGCAAGACCGGATTCACCGACGACGCCCGCCACACCTATGTCGGCGGCGCCGATCACGACGGTCGCCGCCTGATGGTGACGTTGATGGGCGCCGAGGCCCAGCCGATCCGGCCGTGGGAGCAGGCGGCACGACTGCTGGATTACGGTTTCGCCCTCGACCGCGATGCCCGGGTGGGGTCACTCGAGGACCTGTATCCGGCCGACGAGGGCACTGCGGCGGTGCTTGCCGCACCGCCGCAACAGGATTCGGCCGCTGCGACGAGTTCCGTCGTCGCGTCGGGTTCCGACCACCCCGACAACACGCTGGCCCTGCGGGCGGGTGTGGGGATCGTCGGGGCGGCCGTCGTCCTCGTGCTGGTGCTCTGCGCACGCCGGCTGTCGCGCAGACGCTGACGGGCAGCGGCACCCGCCTCAGCGCTTGTTGCGGGTGAACAGTCCGGACAACCCGAGCGCCGCGACGGCGCCCACACCGACCAGGGCGAGTCCCCCACGCACGCCCGGCCCCTCGTGCACCTCGATCCGGGGGTTGATGACGGCCGGATCCGGCGGCGGCACATAGGCGAGCGCGAGGCTGGCGCGGGTGGTCGCGGCCCACGCCGTCGAGAAGAGCAGCATCCGGCACGTCAGGTAGATGAATACGAGCAGACCGATGATCGGGCCGAACGCCACACCGGCGGGACCCGCGGTCACCGCCGAGAGGTAGATGGCACCGACCTGCTTGAAGATCTCGAACACCACGGCCGCGAGCAGGGCTGCCTTGAGCGCACTGCGGAACGTGACGGGCTCTCGCGGCAGTCGGGCGATCACCCAGGCGAACACCGCCCACGTCGCGACCAGCGATACCACCGTCGACAGTGCGCGTAACCCGGCGTCGATCCCGGTCACGTCTTCGAGGTTGAGCACCTCGACGACGGTGCGCGCCACGGGACCGCTACTCAGCGCGGAGGATCCGAGAGAGACCACCATCGCCAGACCCAGCCCGAGCAGCGCGGCCGCGTCGCCCAGCTTGGTCCGGACGAATCCCTTCGACTCGCGCTGGCTCTCCCACATCGCCGTCAGCGCGTCGCGCAGGTTCGCCATCCACCCGAGTCCCGCGTACGCGGCACCGAGCAGACCGAGAACACCCACGCTGGCACGGGACGCGATCGCCGAATCGATGACCGTGTTGAGCGTGTCACCCAGACTTCCGGGAACGTTCTTGGTGATGCTGTCCTGCAGTTCCTGCAGCAACTCCGGCTGCCCGGCGAGGACGAAACCCGCGATGGCGAACGCGACCATCAGGATCGGAATCAGTGCGAGCACACTGAAATACGTGATCCCCGCCGCGTAATAGTCACCCTTCTGCTGCTGATACCGCTGTCCGGCCCGCATCAGATGGTCGAACCAGGGGCGCGCTGCCCGCTGCCTGTCGAGAAAACTCGGTTCGTCAGCCACAGTGCTCATCCCTTCGGTGTCAGAAACCCAACCTTCTCGTACACGGCCGCCAGAGTCTGCGACGACACCTCACGGGCGCGGTGAGCACCGGCGGCGATGATCCGATCGAGTTCTGCCTCGTCCGAGAGGTACCCTTCCACCTTCGCTTTCAACGGTGTCACGAACTCGGCGAGGACATCTGCCGTATCGGTTTTCAGGTCGCCGTACCCCTTGCCCTCGTACCCGGCCACCAACGTCTCGACCGGAGTCCCGGACAGCGCGGACTGGATGGTGAGCAGATTGCTCACACCGGGTTTGGCCTGCGGGTCGTAGCGGATCTCCCGCTCGTTGTCGGTGACCGCGGACTTGATCTTCTTCGCCGACACCTTGGGGTCGTCGAGGAGGTTGATCAGGCCGGCGGGGCTCGGACCGGACTTGCTCATCTTCGACGTCGGATCCTGCAGGTCGTAGATCTTGGCGGTGCCCTTGATGATCTGGGCCTCGGGAATCACGAACGCCTTCCCGAACCGGGTGTTGAACCGCTGAGCGAGATCGCGGGCCAGTTCGAGATGCTGACGCTGGTCCTCGCCGACAGGGACCCGCTGCGGGCGGTAGAGCAAGATGTCGGCAGCCATCAGCACCGGATACGTGAACAGGCCGACGCTCGCGTTCTCACTGCCCTGTTTTGCCGACTTGTCCTTGAACTGCGTCATCCGGCTCGCTTCACCGAAACCGGTGATGCAGTTGAGGACCCACGCCAGCTGCGCGTGCTCGGGCACCTGGCTCTGCACGAACAGCGTGGCACGGTCGGGGTCGATTCCGAGCGCCAGCAGCTGCGCCACCGCAATCTTCGTACGACGGCGCAGTTCCTTCGGGTCCTGCGCCACCGTGATCGCGTGCAGGTCCGGGATGAAGTAGAACGCGTCGAAGTCGTCCTGCAGAGGCACCCACTGTTGCAGGGCACCCAGGAAGTTGCCGAGGTGGAACGAGTCGGCGGTGGGCTGGATGCCGGAGAGCACCCGCGGTTTCACGGTGGGCTTCTGAGCTGCAGGGGTCGACATGAGTACTGATCTTTTCACGTGCGCCGTGACGACACGAATCAGATACCGGCCGTCACCGGTACTGGACGGTGACCGGCGCGTGGTCGGACCACCGCTGGTCGTAGGTTTCGGCGCGCTCGACGACGGCCTGCTTGGCCCGCTCCGCCAGTTCCCGGGTGGCGATCTGGTAGTCGATGCGCCAGCCGGAGTCGTTGTCGAACGCCTTCCCGCGGTACGACCACCACGAGTACGGTCCGGCGACGTCGGGATTCAGCTGCCGGACCACGTCGGCCCAGTGCGCGTCTTCGGCGAACAGGGCCCCGAGCCACTCCCGCTCGTTCGGGAGAAAACCGGAGTTCTTCTTGTTGGTCTTCCAGTTCTTCAGGTCGAGTTCGGTGTGGGCGATGTTCCAGTCGCCGCAGACCACGACGTGCCGGCCCGCCGCGACGGCAGCCGCTGCGGTGTCGGTGAGGTACCGGGCGAAGGAGTCCATGAACCGCTCCTTCTCCTCCTGCCGGGGTGTCTGAGCCTCCCCGGAGGGCAGGTACAGGCTCGCCACGGTCAGGTCGTCGAAGTCGGCCTCGAGGTAGCGGCCCGCGGTCGCGAACTCGTCGTCACCGTGGCCGACGCGGAAGGCGTCGGCAGGTTTCCGGGACAGGATCGCGACGCCGTTGCGCCCCTTCGACGACGGCTCCGCGGACACCAGGTTCCATCCGCCCTCCAGGGCGGGCGCGAGCGTCTCGGCCAGTTGCTCGTCGGACGCCCGCGTCTCCTGCAGGCAGACGACGTCGGCCTCCGTGCGCTCGATCCACTCGGTGAGCCCCTTGCGGGCGGCGGCGCGCACGCCGTTGACATTGACGGTGGTGATGATGTGTGGCACGGCAAGCACCGTAGCGGACGCGTACGACACCGCGGCTACCGAGACGAACGGGCGCTGCGGCGTTCCATCGCGACCGCCACGGTGAGGACCACGAGTCCCGCCACGGCGAGCAGCGCACCGACCGCGGCGGGCGCCGTGTAGCCGTAGCCGGCCGCGATCACGACACCACCGATCCACGCCCCGAACGCGTTCGCGATGTTGAGTGCCGCGTGGTTGAGCGAGGCGGCGAGGGTCTGGGCGTCGGCGGCGACGTCCATCAGCCGGGTCTGCAGTCCTGGCACCATCGACGCACCTGCCGCACCGACGAAGAACACCAGCAGCAGCGCCGTGTACGGGTTGTGGGAGGCGATCACGAAGATGCCGAGCAACACCCCGAGTGCCGTCATCGATACGAACAGACCGGGAATCAGCGCCCGGTCGGCGAGCCGGCCGCCGATCAGATTGCCCGCGACCATGCCCAGTCCGTAGATCATCAGGGCCAGCGGCACCAGCGACCGCGACAGCCCGGCGACGTCGGTGAGCGTCGTGCTGATGTAGGTGTAGACGGCGAACATGCCACCGAATCCGATCATGCCGATGATCAGCGTCATCCACACCTGCGCGCGGCGCAGGGCACCGAGTTCGGTGAGGGGATTCGACATCCGCATTGCGGCGAGCGCGGGCACCCACGACCAGATCGCGCCCAGTGTCACCACACCGATCACCGCCACGAGCGCGAAGGCGCTGCGCCAGCCGAGCGTCTGACCCAGCCACGAGGCGACCGGAACGCCGACGACGTTGGCCACCGACAGCCCCATCATGACGAGAGCGACCGCCCTGGCCCGCTGGCCGCGGTCCGCGAGGTGCGCCGCCACGAGGGCCGCGACACCGAAGTAGGCGCCGTGCGGGAGGCCTGCCACGAACCGCGCGGCCATCAGCACGCCGTAGTTCGGCGCGAACACGGTGGCGGCGTTGCCGATCGTGAACGCCGCCATCAACGCGATCAACAGCCTCTTCCGGGGCACCCGTGCGGTCAGCGCCGCGATGAGAGGCGCGCCCACGACCACACCCAGCGCGTACGCCGAGATGACGTGCCCGGCCGTCGGCTCGGTGATCCCGAGACTCGACGCCATCTCGGGCAGCAGCCCCATCGCCACGAACTCGGTGGTCCCGATCCCGAAGCCACCGAGCGCGAGCGCGACCATGGCGAGCTTGCGGACGGACGGATGTTGCGCGATGACACCGAGGTGCTCGGGGCGGACAGGGGTGGAAGTGCTCACAGAAGAACTTTCGACTAGGCGGAGATACGGCTTCGCGGCGCACGGCGCCTCGTTGCGCAACGACCCACATCGAAATTCTCTTCCCCGGATTCCGCCTTTCGCGCCTCGAACGACCGTGAGATGACTCACCCGGGACCCGGAGACTGCGAACGGGACGCCCCCGTGAGGGACGTCCCGTTCGTAGCGCTGCGGCTCGGTGCCTACTGCTCGGCGATGGCCTTCTGGAGGTTGATGTCCAGCGCACCGAGGAACTCCTCGGTGGTCAGGTAGCCCTGGTCGCCGCCGACCAGCATCGCGAGGTCCTTCGTCATCTGACCACCCTCGACGGTCTTGATGACCACGTCTTCGAGCTTCTGGGCGAAGCCGATGACGTCGGGGGTGTTGTCGAGCTTGCCGCGGTGCTCGAGTCCACGGGTCCACGCGAAGATCGACGCGATGGGGTTGGTGGACGTCGGCTTGCCCTGCTGGTGCTGACGGAAGTGACGCGTCACGGTGCCGTGTGCGGCCTCGGCCTCACACGTCTTTCCGTCCGGGGTCAGCAGCACGGAGGTCATGAGGCCGAGCGATCCGAAGCCCTGCGCGACGGTGTCGGACTGGACGTCGCCGTCGTAGTTCTTGCAGGCCCAGACGTAGCCGCCCTCCCACTTGAGCGCCGACGCGACCATGTCGTCGATGAGACGGTGCTCGTAGGTGAGTCCGGCCGCGTCGAACTCCGGCTTGAACTCGGTCTCGTAGACGTGCTGGAAGATGTCCTTGAATGCGCCGTCGTACGCCTTGAGGATGGTGTTCTTGGTCGACAGGTACACCGGGTAGTTCTGCTGCAGGCCGTAGTTGAGCGAGGCGCGCGCGAAGTCCTCGATGGACTTGGTGAAGTTGTACTGACCCTGGACGACGCCGCCGCCCTCGGGGAAGTTCACCAGCTCGTGCTCGATCGGCTCGCTGCCGTCCTCGGGCGTGTAGGTGATCATCACCTTGCCGGGGCCGGGGACCTTGAAGTCGGTGGCGCGGTACTGGTCACCGAAGGCGTGACGGCCGATGATGATCGGCTTGGTCCAGCCCGGAACCAGTCGCGGAACGTTGGAGATGATGATCGGCGCGCGGAAGATCGTCCCACCGAGGATGTTGCGGATGGTGCCGTTGGGCGACCGCCACATCTTCTTGAGACCGAACTCCTCGACGCGTGCCTCGTCCGGGGTGATGGTCGCGCACTTGACGCCGACGCCGTGCTTCTTGATGGCGTTGGCCGCGTCGACGGTCACCTGGTCGTCGGTCTCATCCCGGTACTCGATGCCGAGGTCGTAGTACTCGAGGTTCACATCCAGGTAAGGATGGATCAGTTTGTCTTTGATGAACTGCCAGATAATGCGTGTCATCTCGTCGCCGTCGAGTTCGACGACGGTGCCCTCAACCTTGATTTTGGACATGGGTGCTTCGCGTCCTCCTAGGAAGTTTCCCTGGTTACACGGTTGCGGGCGCACTTTGTGAGTGGGTCCGCGAACGGTTCGCTTATCAAACGTAGACGGTCACGGCGGCCCCTGGGGAGACCGCACCTAAACAAGACAAGCGTACTGCTATGCGAGCGGCTCGCAACAGGTGGGGCGCACAACCCACCCCTACTCGCGGGTAACTTTTCCCTGCTAGCGGCCCTGATCGGTGCCGTTTCCGGTCGTTCCACCTCAGCGGCTAAGATTCACTCCAGGTCATGAGTGCCAGCAACGAGCCCCGGCTAGCTGGCCGGCAACCCTCCACCGCGGTGGGGTGCCCCGGGTGATGACCTGGTTCCCTGATTCATACAACAGTCGGGTGACAAGCGCGGGTCCGACATCGGAGGTTCATGATGTGTTGTTGTCGTAGATAGACCCCAGACAAGCCCTGCGCGCGAACGAACCAGCACTCCGTCCGCGCCTCGTCAGACCACTGGAGTAACAGCACATGACCGAGAACTGGTCGTTCGAGACCAAGCAGATCCATGCCGGGCAGACGTCCGACGCGACCACCAAGGCGCGGGCGCTGCCGATCTACCAGACCACCTCGTACACGTTCGACAGCACCGATCACGCTGCCGCGCTGTTCGGTCTGGCAGAGCCGGGCAACATCTACACCCGCATCATGAACCCCACGCAGGACGCGGTCGAGCAGCGCATTGCCGCGCTCGAGGGCGGCGTCGCCGCCCTGCTGCTGTCCTCCGGACAGGCCGCGGAGACGATCGCGATCCTGAATCTCGCCGAGGCAGGTGACCACATCGTCTCCAGCCCGCGGCTGTACGGGGGCACCTACAACCTCTTCCACTACACGCTGCCCAAGCTCGGCATCGAAGTCTCGTTCGTCGAGGACCCCGACGACCTCGAGCAGTGGAAGGACGCGGTCCGGGACAACACGAAGGCGTTCTACGGCGAGACCATCTCCAATCCCCGCAACGACGTCCTCGACTTGCCCGGCATCTCCGGGATCGCGCATCAGCACGGACTCCCGCTGATCGTCGACAACACGGTGGCCACTCCCTACCTGATCCGCCCCCTCGAGCACGGCGCGGACATCGTGGTGCATTCGGCCACCAAGTACCTCGGCGGTCACGGCACGGCGATCGCCGGTGTCATCGTCGACGGCGGCACGTTCGACTGGACCCAGGGCCGCCACGGCAACTTCACCACGCCGGACCCGAGCTACCACGGCGTCGTCTACTCCGAGCTCGGACCGCCTGCGTTCGCCCTCAAGGCTCGCGTGCAGCTGCTTCGCGACCTCGGTTCGGCGATCTCCCCGTTCAATGCGTTCCTCATCGCGCAGGGCCTCGAGACTCTGAGCCTTCGCATGGAACGACACGTGTCCAACGCGACCGCCGTCGCGCAGTACCTGGAGGCCCGCCCGGAGGTCGTGTCCGTCGGATACGCCGGGCTCCCGTCGTCGCCCTGGCACGACCGGGCGAAACAGATCGCGCCGAGGGGTGCGGGTGCCATCGTGACGTTCGAACTCGCCGGCGGCATCGACGCGGGCAAGAAGTTCGTCAACGCGCTCACCCTGCACAGCCACGTCGCGAACATCGGCGACGTCCGCTCGCTGGTGATCCACCCGGCGTCCACCACACACTCCCAGCTGACCCCCGAGGAGCAGGCCGCCAGCGGCGTCACCCCCGGACTGGTCCGCCTGGCTGTCGGCATCGAAGGGATCGACGACATCATCGCCGATATCGAGACCGGACTTACGGCGGCGGCATCTTGACCGTGAGCGCTGTACAGAACCTGCCCGTGGCGGACGGACGGCTCGGCACCATCGACATCGGATCGCTCGAGCTCGAGAGCGGAACAGTGATCCCGTCGGTGTCCCTTGCCGTGCAGCGATGGGGTGAGCTGTCCCCCAACCGGGACAACGTCGTGCTCGTCGAGCACGCCCTCACCGGTGACTCCCACGTCACCGGACCCGTCACCGACGAGCACCCCTCCCCCGGATGGTGGACCGGAATGGTCGGTCCGGGTGCGCCGATCGACACCGACGAGTGGTGCGTCGTCGCGACCAACGTCCTCGGTGGCTGCCGCGGCACCACCGGTCCCGGTTCGATCGCCGAGGACGGGCGCCCGTGGGGCAGCCGCTTCCCGGAGATCTCCATCCGCGACCAGATCGCGGCCGAGAAGAAGTTCACCGACCTGCTGGGCATCGACAAGCTGGCGTCCGTCGTCGGTGGTTCGATGGGCGGAATGCGCGCGCTCGAGTGGGCCGTCACCTACCCGGACCAGGTGGCGTCGGCGCTCGTTCTTGCGGTCGGCGCCCGCGCGACCGCCGACCAGATCGGCACGCAGACCACCCAGATCGCGGCCATCACCAGCGACCCCGACTGGCAGGGCGGCGACTATCACGGCACCGGCCGGATCCCCCTGGCGGGTCTGCGCATCGCCCGCCGGATCGCGCACCTGACGTACCGCACCGAGAGCGAACTCGACTCCCGGTTCGCGAACTCGCCGCAGGACGGCGAGGACCCGTGGCGCGGCGGACGGTACTCCGTCGAGAGCTACCTCCAGCACCAGGCCGACAAGCTGGTCGGCAGGTTCGACCCGAGCACGTATGTGCTGCTGTCCGAGGCCATGAACCGGCATGACGTGGGCCGCGGTCGCGGTGGCATCGCCGCGGCGCTGGGGACGATCACCGCCCCCGTCATCGTGGGCGGCGTCGACTCCGACCGCCTGTACCCGATCCGCCTGCAGGAGGATCTGGCCAACGACATCCCCACCTGCGACGGTCTGCGGGTGCTCAACTCGCGGGACGGCCACGACGGGTTCCTCACCGAGGCCGCCGCCGTCGCGAAGCTGCTCTCCGAGACGATGCAACTGGCACGCGCCGGACGCTGACACCGGCGCCGGACGACGCCCGCTCGGACCGCTAGTCGGTTCCGAGCGGGTCGATCGACACGGCCAGCCACACGATCGCGCCCCCGACGGCCACGAGCGCGCCCACGTCGAAAGGCTTGCTGCGCACCGCGAGCAGTCCGACGCGCTCCGACGGCATCATCAACCGGAAGACCGCCGCGAGCAGCGTGGCGACACCGAACACGAACGCGCCTCGTCGCCACCGATCCGCGAGCACGAACACGACGGCCACGACGATGACGACGAGGACTGCGAGCATCGGCAGATTCTTCTTCGCGAACTGCCCCCAGTCGGCCATGTCAGCCGAGAGACGCTGCGACACGCTCGGCCCGCTCCACGACGTTGGTCAGCAGGAAGGCGCGGGTGAGCGGCCCGACGCCACCGGGGTTCGGGGACAGGAAGCCGGCGACCTCGGCAACGTCCGCCGCCACGTCGCCGCGCAGTCCGCCCTCGGTGCGGCTCACACCCACGTCGAGCACCGCGGCACCGGGCTTGACCATGTCGGCCGTGACCAGCCCGGGTACACCCGCCGCGGCGATGACTATGTCGGCGCGGCGGACCTCGGCGCCGAGGTCCCGCGTACGGGTGTGGCAGAGGGTGACGGTGGCGTTCTCGCTGCGCCGGGTGAACAGCAGACCGATCGGGCGACCCACGGTGACACCGCGACCGACGACGACGACGTGGGCACCCTCGATCGGCACCTCGTACCGGCGCAGCAGGTGCAGGATTCCGCGCGGCGTGCACGGCAGCGGCGCTTCCTTGCCCAGCACCAGCCGGCCCAGGTTGACCGGGTGCAGGCCGTCGGCGTCCTTGTCGGGGTCGATGCGCTCGAGGGCGGTGTTCTCGTCGAGCTGCTTCGGCAGCGGGAGCTGCACGATGTAGCCGGTGCAGTCCGGGTTGGCGTTGAGCTCGTCGATGGTGGCGTCGAGCTTCTCCTGCGTGATGTCGCCGGGCAGGTCGCGGCGGATGGAGGTGATCCCGACCTTCGCGCAGTCGTTGTGCTTCCCGCGCACGTAGGCGGCCGACCCCGGGTCGTCGCCCACCAGAACGGTGCCGAGACCGGGCGTGATGCCCTTGTCCTTCAGGGCGCTCACCCGCACCTTCAGGTCTTCGAAAATCTCGTCGCGGGTCGCCTTGCCATCGAGGATCGTTGCAGTCACGTGCCCCATTCTCTCAGGTTCGCCACACGCGCGTCAGGTCGGTTCCACCACGAGCCCGTTGGCCGTCGCGTACGCGATGGCCTGGGTGAGTTCGATCTGCGCCTTGTCCAGCGAGACCGCCGTCCACAGGTTCGCGTCGACGTGGGCGCCGCGCAGGTCCGCGCCGTCGAATTTCGCGCCGCCGGTGCGGGCGCCGAACAGGTCCGCCGAGCGGAGCACGGCGCGGCGGAGGTCCGTGCGGACGAGGTTGGCCTCCCGGAACCGGCAGTCCGTGAAATCGAGTCCGCGCAGGTCCGCGCCGCCCAGCGACGCGAGCGTGAAATCACATTCGTCGAAGACCATCGGGCGCAGTCGGCAGTTGTCGAATTCCGATCCGAGGAAGCTGCAGTTGCGGAACTCGCTGTGCCACAGCGTCGGTCTGGTGAACGAGCACGAGCGGAACGCCGTCCCCACATGACGCGACTCGGCGAGGTCGGCGCCCGTGAAATCGCAGTCGGTGAAGATCACCGACTCGGTGCAGAGTTCACTCAGGTCGGCGTCGCGGAAGTTGCATTTCGTGTAGTGCCGCCGCTGCCAGTTCTGCGCGGGGAGTCGTGCGTCGCCGTAGTCCTCACCCACCACCTCTTCTACCGGATCCATGCGTCCATCATGCCGCCTCGCGGTGTGCCCCTAAGCTGTGCGGGTGTTCCGAGTGATGTTCCACGAACCCCGAATCCCACCCAATACCGGCAACGCCATCCGCATGGTGGCGGGCACCGGCTGCGAACTGCACCTCGTGGGTCCACTCGGATTCGACCTGTCCGAGCCGAAACTCAAACGCGCCGGGCTCGACTACCACGACCTGGCGTCGGTGACCGTGCACGAGAACCTGGAGGCGGCCTGGGCCGCGGTGGAGCCTGCGCGGGTGTACGCCTTCACCGCGCACGCCACCGTGTCGTACGCCGACATCGCTTACCGGCCCGGCGACGTTCTGCTGTTCGGTCCCGAACCCACCGGACTGTCGGAGGAAGTGCTGGCGGATCCACACGTGACGGAGCGACTCCGCATCCCCATGCTGCCCGGCCGGCGGTCGCTGAACCTGTCGAACGCCGCCGCCCTCGTCACGTACGAGGCGTGGCGGCAGCACGGATTCAAAGGGGCTGCGCTGTAGCTCCGACGGCTGCGGCCCCGATACCCGCGGCCGCGCCGGCACCGAGGGCGATGTCGAGGAAATCGCGCGCCGCACCCTGAACGCCGCGCACCGGGTCCCAGACGGCGGAGAGCCGCCGCGGAAGCGTCAACCCCTCCACCTGAACGGAGGCGAGGCGGCCGTCCGTCAGGTCGGCCGCCACCGCCAGCGACGACAGCACTGCCGGAGCGTTACCCGCCACGACGGCCGCCTTCACCGCCGTGCACGACGTCAACTCGAGCAATGGCGGGACGCACTGCGGCACCGCGTTCTCCAGAGTGGTGCGCGTCCCGGAACCGGACTCCCGCTGGATCATCGGCGTCGCGGCGAGTTCCGACACGGGAATCGGCGACCGTCGGACCCATTCGTGCTCCGGCGGCACCACGACCACCAGATGGTCGCGGCCGATCTCCCGCACCTGCAGTCCCGCCGGAATGTCCGGGCCCTCGACGAACCCGAGATCCGCCTCACCGGACAGCACCCGGGCGGTCACCTCGGACGAGTTGAGCAGCCGCACGTTGGTGACCACGTTCGGGTACTTGCGCCGCATCGCGACGGTCCACCCGGGGACCAGGTACTCGGCGATCGTCATGCTGGCCGCCACCGTCAGCCCGGCCTGCCGCTCGCCGCGCAGCGCCGCGACTCCCGACGCCAGCTCCTCGGCCGTGGCGAGGATGTGACTCGCCCATTCGAGGATGAGCGCACCCTCCGATGTGGGGCGTACCCCGCTGGCGCCGCGGCTGAACACCTTGATACCGAACTGCCGCTCGGCCGAACGCACCCGGGCGCTGACGGCCTGCTGACTGAGCCCGTGTTCGCGCCCCGCCGCGCCCATGCTTCCGAGCCGCTCGACGGACAGCAGGACGTCGAGGGCACTGAGTTCGGGTACTCGGGGAGACAGCGGCACAACCCTAGGCTAGTCCCACAAACGCGATTTGTGGGTATTCAACCACAAGCCTTCTACCGGCCACGACGATGCGTCGGCAAGCTCTAGGTATGACCCCGAATTGGTTCGCAGCAGTGATGGGCACCGGCATCCTCGCAGTCGTCGCCGCGGCATTTCCGGCCGGCCTTCCGGTCGCCCGGACGGCCGCCGAGATCTTCTGGCTGATCGCCGTGACGCTGCTCGTCGTGCTGACGACCGCACTGGTGCGGCACTGGATCCGTCGCCGCGACGACGCACTCGCGGACGCGCGCAGCCACACGATGTTCCCGTTCTACGGTGCCGTGTCGATGGCGGTGCTGACGGTCGGCGCCGGCACCGGATCCGCCGGTCGCGAACTTCTCGGCGGTGTCGCCGTCCCCGCGTCGGCCGCCCTGTGGACGGTCGGGACCGTCATCGGACTCTTCACCTACGTCGTGATGGCGCGCCGGCTGACCCGGCCCCACCAGGTGACCCCGGTGCCGTCCTGGCTCATGCCCGTCGTGCCGCCCATGGTGTCGGCCGCCACCGGTGCCGCACTGGTCAAGCACCTCCCGGACGGCGCGCCGCAGATCGCGATGCTGGCGGTCTGCTACACCCTGTTTGCGCTGGCGCTGGGCGCCGCGCTGACCGTCGCCGTCGTCGTCGGACGCCATCTGCTGAGCAACGGGCTCCCCGACACCCCGCTCGTGCCCACGCTCTGGATTCCGCTCGGCGTGATCGGACAGTCGGTGGCGGCGATCAATCTGCTCGGCGGGGCATCCGGCCACACCTGGCTGCACTCGGTGGGCGTGGTCTACGGGACCACGGTCGGCGCGCTCGGCATCCTCGCCCTCGTGACCCTGGTCACGGTGACCGCCAGGGCCTTTCGCCGCGGGTTGACGTTCACGCCCAGCTGGTGGAGTTTCACGTTCCCCGTCGGCACCTGCGCGCTGGGCGCGAACTCGCTGGGCGTCGCGCTGGACTCGGTCGTGATCGTCGGCGCAGGCGTGACCCTGTGGTGCGCGCTCGTGCTGATCTGGAGCACCGTCGCGGTCCGCACACTGCGGCACGCCGCCGGGCAACGGGGTGGGCGCGTGGTCCGCGACGACCCCGCGGCCCACGCCCTCAGCGCGGTCCGCTGACCGCGAACCGTGATTCGGGTGTCAGGCGCCCGACTCGACGGGACGTCCGGACTGCATCCACGCGGACGTGCCGCCCGCGACCGACACGGCGTTGATCCCCCGTGCGTTCAGATACTCCGCCGCCTGCAGGCTCCGGCCGCCCACCCCGCAGATCACGTAGACGACCTCGGCTTCCGGGATCTCGTCCACGCGCACGACGAACTCACTGAGCGGAATCAGCGTCACACCCGGCACCCGCACCTGGGCGTACTCGTCGGCCTCGCGCACATCGATGACGGGGGCGCCCGACGCCAATGCGCCGTCCAGGGCATTCAGGTCGACTTCGATCATTGCGTCTTCGCCTCTTCTCGTTCCGGCGCCGGGCCCGATGGTGGGCCGGGCGGCCTGTTGTACATCCGGCGCAGACGGTACGCGCCGTACACGACCAGTGCGATGACGGCCACGAATCCGAACCAGGGAATCAGCGCCCCCACGACCACCGCGCCGCCCTTGATCGCCGACAGCAGGGCGTGCCAGCCCGCGACGAGCCCTTCCCAGAAGTTGTCCGGACCGGGACTGGGCTGCTCGGCATCCGTGGAGGTGACGTCGATCATGAGCGTGGCCAGTGCCACCTGGTCGCTCAGCGACCGCTTCTGGGCGGTGAGGCTGTCCAGTTCGCCCTGACGCTCCGACAACGCCCTCTCGGCTTCGATCAGATCCGCGGTGTTCGCCGCCGACGTGATGAGCCCCTGCAGCCGGGTGACGGATGCCGTCAACGCGCCGATCCGGGCGTCGAGATCCTGCGACTGCATCGTCACGTCGCTCTTCGTGACGCTGACGCTGGTGACCTTGCCCAGTTCCCGCAGATCGTCCAGCGTCCGGGTGAGCGAGTCGGCGGGCACCCGGATGGTCAGGGAACTGCTCGCGTCCTGATCGTCGGAGCCGGGCTGTTCGGTGAGCTGGTCGACACGCCCGCCCAGATCGTCGACCTTGTCCACGATCTGCCTGCCGACGGCCACCGGGTCGTCCGCCGTGAGCGCGACCTGACCGGTGATGATCTCCTGGCGGTCGGTGGGCGCCTGGTCTTTCGCGGGTTGCTGTACTGCGCCACCGATTTCCATCTGGCTCGAGTCCCCCGGTGTCGGGGCGGGCGACGGTTGGGAGGAATCACTGCCGGGACCACCACACCCCGCGAGCGCCAGCGAAGCCACGACGATCGCCGACAAGACGTATCTCCTCATGTCCGAATGCTATCGGTGCCGGCTCACCTGAAGTCCCTGGATTTGGCGGACACCCGCAAATCCATCAGCTGCAGCCGATCCGCCACCACCGTCACCGCCCCCTCCGCGTTCTGCACCTTGCCGCGGACCAGCAGTGCGGGCGCCGTGTTGGCGAGCTTGCGGTATTTCGCCCACAACCCCACCGAACACACCACGTTGACCATCCCGGTCTCGTCCTCGAGGTTGATGAAGGTGACCCCCGCGGCCGTCGCCGGGCGCTGCCGGTGGGTCACCGCCCCACCCACCAGAACCCGGTCGCCGTCGGGGACATCGAGCAGGTGCGCCGCCGGGACCACCCCGAGCGCGTCGAGTTGCGGGCGCAGGAACTGGGTGGGGTACGTGTCCGGGGACACCCCGGTGGCCCACACGTCCGCCGCGGCCAGTTCGAGATCACTCATCCCCGGCAGGGTCGGCGCGCGGGTGGACGCCCCGATCCCCGGCAGCCGGTCGCGGCGCTCCCCCGCCGCGGCGCCCGCCGCCCACAACGCCTCCCGGCGGGACAACCCGAAACTGTCGAGAGCACCTGCGGTGGCCAGCGATTCGGCTTGCGCCGTGCTCAGTTCCACCCGGCCGGTGAGGTCGAGGAACGACGTGTACGTCCCTCCGTCGCCGCGGGATTCGACGATCCGCTCGGCCAGCGCGGTCCCGATGTGCCGCACCTCCCCGAGCCCGAGACGCACCTCCGTCCCACCCGCCTCGACGGTGGCGTGGGCGAGACTCGCATTGATGTCTGCGCCGTGCACCTGCACCCCGTGCCTGCGGGCGTCGGCCACCAGCGACTGCGGCGAGTAGAACCCCATCGGCTGCGCCCGCAGCAGACCGGCGCAGAACGCCGCCGGGTGATGCAACTTGAACCACGACGAATAGAACACCAGGGCGGCGAAACTCTGCGAATGGCTTTCGGGGAAACCGAAATTCGCGAAAGCGTACAGCTTCTCGTAGATCCGGTCGGCCACATCGTCGCCGATACCGTGCATCTCCCGCATGCCCTGGTAGAGCCGCCCCCTCAGCCGTTCCATCTTCTCGGGCGACCGTTTGGAACCCATGGCCCGGCGGAGCTGGTCGGCCTCGGCCGGGCTGAAACCCGCCACGTCGACCGCCATCTGCATCAACTGCTCCTGGAACAGCGGCACACCCAACGTCCGCTTCAGCGCCTTCTCCAGGGACGGGTGGTCGTAGGTCACCGGTTCGAGCTTGTTGCGGCGGCGAATGTACGGGTGCACCGATCCGCCCTGGATCGGACCGGGGCGGATGAGCGCCACCTCCACCACCAGGTCGTAGAAGTTCCGTGGTTTCAGCCTCGGCAGGGTGGCCATCTGGGCCCGTGACTCCACCTGGAACACCCCCACCGAGTCCGCCCGCTGCAACATCTCGTAGACGGCCTCCTCGGAAAGGTCCAGCTGCGCCAGATCCACCTCGATCCCCTTGTGCTCGGCCACGAGGTCGATCATGTAGTGCAGCGCGGACAGCATGCCGAGGCCCAGCATGTCGAACTTCACCAGACCCACCGCCGCGCAATCGTCCTTGTCCCACTGCAGAACGCTGCGGTTCTCCATGCGCGCCCACTCCACCGGGCACACGTCGGCGATCGGCCGGTCACAGATCACCATGCCGCCCGAGTGGATGCCGAGGTGCCGCGGAAACCCCTCGATCTGAGCGGCCAGTTCGAGGACGGCGGGCGGAATGTCGGTGCCGACCTCCTTCCCGATGCCACCCCAGCGGCTGACCTGTTTGCTCCACGCGTCCTGCTGCCCCTGCGAGAAACCCAGCGCCCGGGCCATGTCCCGCACCGAGGACTTTCCGCGGTACGTGATGACGTTCGCCACCTGCGCCGCGTACTGGCGTCCGTACTTGGCGTAGACGTGCTGGATGGCCTCCTCCCGGCGATCGGATTCGATGTCGACGTCGATGTCCGGGGGGCCGTCGCGTTCGGGCGAGAGGAACCGTTCGAACAGCAGTTTGTTGCGGACGGGATCCACGTTGGTGATGCCGATGGCGTAGCAGACGGCGGAGTTGGCCGCCGAACCCCTTCCCTGGCAGAGGATGTCGTTGTTCTTGCAGAACGACACGATGTCGTGGACCACCAGGAAGTAGCCCGGGAAGTTCAGCGCGGTGATGATGTCCAGTTCGTGCTCGATCTGCCGGTAGGCCTCCGGCCGGTCCACCGGCGCACCGTACCGGCGGCGCGCCCCGTCCATCGTGAGCTGCCGCAACCAGCTCGCCTCGGTGTGCCCGTCGGGCACGTCGAACGGTGGCAGTTGCGGCGCGATGAGCCGCAGGTCGAACGCGCACTCCAGCCCGAGGTCCGCGGCACCGCGCACGGCTTCCGGGTACGCGGCGAAGAGGTGCGCCATCTCCTCACCGGACCGCAGGTGCGCTCCCCCGGCAGGCGCCAGGTGCCCAGCCGCGTCGTCGAGGCTCTGCCGCGCCCGGACGGCGGCCATCGCCATGGCCAGCCTCCGGCGCGGCGGTCCCGCGAAGTGCGCCGCCGTGGACGCGATCACCCGAAGTCCGTGCTGCTGTGCGAGTTCGGCGAGGTCGGCGTTGCGCTCACCGTCCTCCGCGATGCCGTGATGGGTGAGTTCCACCGTGACCCGGTCGGCCCCGAACCGGTCGATCAGCTCCCGCAGCCGGGCGACCGCGGCGTCCGGGCCACCGTCGGCCAGGGCCTGACGCACATGCCCCTTCCGGCACCCGGTCAGGATCTGCCAGTGCCCCCCGGCCGCGTCGGTGAGACGGTCGAGGTCGTAGCGCAGCTTGCCCTTCTCCCCGCCCGCGAGATGCGCCGCCGCGATTTCCCGGGAGAGCCGCCGGTACCCCTCCTGACCTCGCGCCAGTACCAGCAGATGGGCGTCGTCCAATGTCAGTTCGGACCCGAACACGGTGCGCATGTTCAGTTCCTTCGCCGCCTCCGCGAACCGGACCACACCGTAGAACCCGTCGTGGTCGGTGAGTGCGATGGCCTCGAGACCGAGCCGGACGGCCTCCTCCACCAACTCTTCCGGCGGGGAGGCGCCGTCGAGGAAACTGAACGCCGAATGCGCGTGGAGTTCGGCGTACGGAACGGTGGAGCCGGTGCGCTCCTGACGGCCCGCCCGGTACTCCCCCCGCTTGCGGGACCACGCGGGACTGTCGCCGCCGTCGCCTGGATACAGCGACTCCGGGCTGACCCGCCCCGGCCTGCCCGACAGGACGCGCTCCATCTCGGACCACGTCGGCGGACCGTTTCCCCAACCCATCTGGCACACCTCTTCATGTCACGCACGTGCCGTGCCGAAACCATGGAAGATGCCGCTGGGGAAGACGCATCATTCGAACGGGAGTTCGAATGCCTTCAGTGTGCCATCACACGCGCGGACCGGTCAACGCGGGCCACCCGGATTCACGTCACGAGCGCGGCCAGGCCCCTCAGACGGTCCTCGGCCGGCCTCCTCGGGCAGCTCACACACTTGCCCGACCCGGGGGTCTCGTAGATCAGGCAGCACGACGCCCGCTGTGTGAACCGGCGCGACGATGCCCCGGCCCGGACGTCGACGAACCGCGGGTCCGGCATCACCACACCGACGCGGCGGAGTGCGTCCACCAGCCCCCGCGCGAAGATGCTGCCGCGTGCGCGATCGCCGCACGCCGTTCCCGCGTCGAGTGCCCGGTTGGCGATCGAATCCGTCGTGATCGCCCACATCGCGGCCTGCCGCACCCCGGACGCCGCGGCGAGAGCGTCGATGATCGGCGTCAGCGCGGCGGCCATGTCGGACGCCAGCTCGGACAGCCCCTCGGTGACCGGCAGTGCCGACGACGCGGTCAGGCCGCCCAGGTACCCGTCGTCACGCAGGAATGCCACGGCGTCGCCGAGCCGCGGCCGCGCGGCGACACCCGTGACGAGCGCGGTCGCGATCGGAATCCCGGTCAGTGTCGAGCTGGCCGAATACCACCACAGGGTCCCGTTGACCCGGGGGTCGTCGCTGCCCCACCGCCTCGCCGTGTCCGCGACCCGGTCCGCGAGCCAGCCCGGATCGGTCAGGCGCACAGCCGGGAACGAGGAGGCGCCGGAGCACTCGATCTGGTCGGCGATCATCGGGACGCGGCGGGCGGTCAGCTCGTACACACGCCGCAGTTGCTCATCCATCGGCCAACCCCAGGATCTCCATCGACAAGCGCGGCGTCGACCGCACGATCGCGCGGATGCCGAAGACCCCGCCGAGCACGGCGTCGTCCAGCACGTCGGCGGGCGGACCGGTGCTGATCACCCGTCCATCGTGCATCACGGCCAGCGTGTCGCAGTACTCGACGGCCAGCCGGAGGTCGTGCATGGTCACGACGATCGCCAGACCGTCGCACGCGAGGTCACGCAGCAGGTTCATCACCGTCAGCTGATGCCGCAGGTCTAGGTGGTTGGTGGGTTCGTCGAGCAGCAGCACCCTCGGCTGCTGCGCGAGAGCCCGGGCGATCGACACCCGCTGACGCTCCCCGCCCGACAGTGCCTGGACGTCGCGACCGGCGAGTTCGGCCAGCCCCACCTGACGGACGCACGTCTCGACGATCTCGCCGTCGGCGCCGTTCGCCCGTTCGACCCAGCCCCGGTGCGGGACGCGTCCGAGCGAAACGGATTCGCGCACAGTCAGTCCCGCGGACACCCGCGGTTCCTGGGTGCTCGCCCCGATGGTGCGGGCCAGTGCCCGCCGGCCCAGATCGGCTGTGTCCGCTCCGTCGACGACGACGGCGCCCCCGGTCGGGGTGAGCGCGCGGTAGCAGCAGCGCAGCGCGGTGGTCTTCCCGGAACCGTTCGGCCCGACCAACGCCAGCACCTCACCGGGACGCACGGAGAAGTCGACGCCGTGCAGCACTTCCCGCGACCCGAGTTCGGCGCGGACCCGTTGCAGACTCAGCGCGGTCACTGTTCGGCCCTCCGGTACTGCCGGTAGAGCATCCAGACGAAGATCGGCGCTCCCACCAACGCGGTGACGACGCCGACCGGGATCTCGATGCTCCGTGCGACAGACCGCGCGGCCGTGTCCGCAGCGACCATCGCGATCGCGCCGAGGAATGCGGCGACGGGCAGCAGCCTCACCGCCCGCGCACCGACGACGTACCCGGCCAGGTGCGGCACCAGCAGACCGATGAAGCCGATGCCGCCCGCGACGGACACGGCGGCCCCGGCCAGCATCGACACACCGAGCAACTGCACCACGCGGAAGCGCCGCACGTTCATGCCGAGGGCGGCGGCGCCGTCGTCTCCCGCCTGCAGCAGGTCGATACGGCTCGCGCTCAGCATCATCGCGGCCCCCACCGTCGCGAGTGCCACGGCCGGGAAGATCGCCGTCGACCAGCGGGAGTCGCCGAACCCGCCAGCCAGCCAGTGCATCACCGAACTCAGTTGATGCTCGTCGGCGACGACCAGGATCGAGAACGTGATGAGCGCCGAGAACACCTGCGCCGACGCCACGCCCACGAGGATGACGGCCGTCGGCTGCGGATACCGTCCGCCGATCGCCAGCGACAGGAACAGCGGCACCATCGCGCCCAGGAACGCCGCGACGGGAACGGTGAACGCGCCGAGCGCTCCCACCCCGAGCCCGAGCACCGTCACCACCACCACGCCGAACCCCGCCCCCGAGGACACGCCGAGCAGATAGGGATCGGCCAATGGATTGCGGGTCACCGCCTGCGCCACGGCGCCTGCCAGGCCCAGCGCCGCACCGACTGCCGCCGCGGTCAGCGCCCGCGGCAGCCGGGAGTCGAGGACAATCGACTCCCGCGCCTGCGACCACCAGGACTCGAATGCGCCGGGGGCCACCCGGTGCGCGACGATCGCCCAGACGTCGCCGACCGGGATGCGCACCGAACCGAACGACACCGCGAGGCCGACGACGAACAGGGTCGTCAGTGCGAGCAGCACCATCAGGCCCACGAAGCCGAGGCGTGCGCGGGCCGGGTGCGGCGCCTGCGCCGGTGGTGCCGCACGTTCGACGGTGACGGTCATCGCGCGCCGACGGCGTCCGGATGCAGTGCCCGCGCGATCGTCTCCACCGACCGCACCAGGCGCGGGCTCTCGAAGAAGTCGTCGAGCGGCACCACGACGAACCGGCCGGCCTTCACGGCGGGTGTCGTCGACATGATCGGGTGCGATTTCAGGAAGTCGATCTTCGCCTGCGCACTCGTCGTACCGTAGTCGAGGACGACGATCGCCTCCGGGGCGCGTTCACCGATGATCTCCCAGGTGGACTTCGAATACGGCTTCTCCCCCTCGGCGAAGAGGTTGGCCGCACCCGCGTGGTCCGCGATGAGCTGGCCGACTCCCACACCGCCGATCGTCAGCGGGACGTCCTCGCCGGAATCGTAGAAGAACGTCGGAACCGGTGCGGTGCCTGCGATCTCGTCACGCACTGCCTGCAATCCGGACGTCACCCGGTCGGTGATCGCCCGCGCCTGGTCCGGGACTCCGAGGATCTCGCCGAGCTGCGTGTAGTCGCTGCGCAGCAGACCGATGTCGGGGAAACCCTGCCCGCAGTACTCGGAGAACAGGAAGGTGGGAATGCCCTGGTCGCCGAGGGATTCGCGCGACCGCCCCTCCTTCTCGTCGAACGCGCTCCGCATTCCACCGACCACCAGGTCGGGGTCGAGGTCGAGGATCTGCTCCCGGGTCGGGTATTCCTTCGCGAGTTTCGGGATCGTCGCGAAGGCGTCCGCGAACTCCGGCAGCGGGGTCGCGTCGCCGTACCCCGTGCCGACGATGCGGTCGCCGGCCCCCATCTCGATCAGCACCTCGGTGACGTGATCGTTCATGCTGACGATGCGCTGGGGCGGGCCGTCGAACGTCTCCGTTCGATCGCAGTTCGTGACGGACACCGGCTCGGCGAAGGATTCGGCGGAAGCGGTCTGCCCCACGGACTCCCCGCGCGAACACCCGGCGACCACCAGCGCGGTCACAGCGAGCGTGACCAGACCGGTACTTCTGAACAACTGACCGTGCATGTAAACCTCATTGCGGCTCAGAGCCACGAATGAGAAGTCAGCAGACGCCCTGTGCGGCGCCTGCAGGACTCCGCTTCGTAGACCACGACGAAAAGGATGTCGCACACCCCACGCCGGGCAATCGGGCTCGCCACCGAAATGATCTGGTGGCCTACCGTTGCGGGTCAGCGCCGGATTCGGACCGGCTTCCCCCGTGCGTGTGGCTGCAAGTGCGATGCCGAGTATGCACGATTTGCCGGGAGCCGCATCACACCCCCGTCGGTGACACACCGATCCGCACTACAGTCGGCAGTCGCAGCTGCCCGCCCCAGACAAGCCGGAGATGACGCATGACACGTTGGGCCTCGACCGTTGTTACACGCAAATGGTGGGTCCTGAGCCTCGCCGTCGTCGCCGTCCTGGTGAGCGGCGCGTGGGGCACCGGTGTCTTCGCGAAACTCAGCTCGGGCGGGTTCACCGATCCCGGTAGCGAATCCGCCGAAGTGGCCCGGATCGTCCAGGACAACCTGGGTCCGCAGACACCGGACATCATCGCCATCTACACGGCACCCGACGGGAAGACCCTGGACGACATCGGCCCCGAGGTCACCGCGAGTCTCGACCGGTTCGCCGCCGAGGTGCCGACGTACTCGGTGACGTCGTACTGGACCGCGGACGCGGCGAGGAAGCAGCTGATGGTGTCGGAGGACGGCACCAAGGCATCGGCCGCGATCACCGTCGACCCCGACGCCGGAATCACCGCCGCCACGTTCGACGACCTGCTGCCGAAGCTCGAGGTGGAGGGCATCGACACCGAGTTCGCGGGCAATTCGGTGGTGGGTGTGGCGTTCAACAACCGGCTGCAACAGGACCTGGTGCTGGCCGAAGCGATCGCGCTCCCGATCACTCTCGTGTTGCTGGTCTTCATCTTCGGCGGACTGGTGGCCGCGGCCGTTCCGGTGTTCGTCGGGCTGCTCTCGATCTTCAGCGCCCTGGCCACCCTGCGCCTGCTGACCCTGTTCACCGACGTCAGTTCGTTCGCGATCAACGTGGCGTCCCTGCTCGGACTGGGGCTCGCGATCGACTACGGCCTGTTCATCGTCGGACGTTTCCGCGAGGAACTGGAGTCCGGCGCCGACGTCGCGGAGGCGACCCGGCGCACCGTCCTGACCGCGGGCCGCACCGTGCTGTTCTCCGGTCTGCTTCTCGTGTGCGCGTTCTCGGGCATGCTCGTATTTCCGCAGGACGTGATCAAGTCGCTCGGGTTCGGTGCGATGGCCGCGGTCGCGAGCGCGGCGCTGCTGTCACTCACCGCGGTCCCGGCGCTGCTCGCGATCCTGGGTCATCGTATCAACGCACTGACCTGGCGCAAGGATGCGGCGCAGCGTGGGGAGGTTCGCGCCCGCACGTTCTGGGGCTCCGTCGTCACGTGGGTGATGCGGCGGCCGGTCGCCATCGCGGTCGGCATCGTCGCGGGGTTGATGGTCCTCGCCTCGCCCCTGCTCAGCGCGTCACTCGGCGAGGTCACGTACACGGTGCTGCCGGAGAACGACCCCGCCCGCATCGCCACGAACACTCTCACCACCGAATTTCCCACCACCGGAAACGGCGCCACCCTCATTCTCCGGGGCACCGACGGCACGGCCCCGACCGCCGCCGACGGCGCCGCGGTCGCCCAGGCCGCAGGCCGGGTGGAGGGCATCGGGGCGGCCACCGTCGTCGCGTCCGGCAACGAGTTGGTCGCGGTCCAGGCCGTCTACTCCGAAGGCGTCACCACCGACGACCAGAGCGCCGCAGTGGACGGACTCCGTGCCATCACGCCGCCGGAGGGAACCGAACTCCTCGTCGGCGGCGGTCAGGCGACCGTCGACGACGGGAACGCGGCGATCGTGCACTGGATGCCGGTGATGATCGCGATCATGGTGGGTTCGACGCTCGTGCTGTTGTTCCTGGCGTTCGGCTCGGTGGTGCTGCCGATCAAGGCGGTCGCGATGGCGGGGCTGAGCCTCGCCGCCACGTTCGGTGTACTCACCTGGATCTTCGAGCTGGGCCACGGCGCGAGTCTGCTCGGGGTCAGTCCGGCACCGCTCGAGGCGACGTTCGTGGTCCTCATCCTCGCCGTGGTCTTCGGCCTGTCGACCGACTACGAGGTGTTCCTGATGTCACGCATGGTCGAGGCGCACGAGGCCGGCGCGACCACGGAGGAGGCGGTGCGCTTCGGCACCGAGCGCACGGGCCGCATCGTGACGGCCGCGGCGCTGCTGCTCGTGGTGGTGACCGGAGCGTTCACCATCTCCGGTCTGTCGATCATGCGGTTTCTCGGTGTGGGCATGATCGTCGCACTCGTCGTCGACGCGACGGTGGTCCGCATGCTCCTCGTTCCATCCCTCGTGAAGCTGATGGGCGAGGCCAACTGGTGGGCCCCGGCCTGGATGAAGAAGGTGCACGCCAAGGTGGGTCTGGGCCACTAGTGCATTATCTTACTTTGGAGTAAGTTCGGGTCATGGCCACCTACCTCGTCACCGGCGGAACCGGATTCTTGGGACGGCACGTGCTGCCCCTCATCCTCGACCGCGATGCATCAGCCGAGATCCACGTCCTCGTCCGGCGCGCGTCCGTCGCGCGCTGGGAGGCGCTCGTCGACGGCATGTCGGGCGGCGAACGGGTGCATCCGCTGATCGGCGACCTGACCGAGCCCGGCCTCGGACTCGCCGCGGCGCCGGCAGCCGATCACATCCTGCACCTCGGCGCGATCTACGACCTCACGGCGGGCGACGAACAGGCAACCACGAACGTCGACGGCACCCGCTCGGTGATCGCGCTGGCCCGGGAACTGGATGCGACTCTGCATCACGTCTCGTCCATCGCCGTCGCGGGGGATCACGAAGGTCCGTTCAGGGAAACGGATTTCGATCTCGGGCAGGGATTCCCCACCCCGTATCACCGCACCAAGTTCGAGGCGGAGAAGCTGGTGCGGGAAGCCGAGGGCCTGCGATGGCGCATCTACCGGCCCTCCGCGGTGGTCGGCAGTTCGGTCACCGGCGAGATGGACAAGATCGACGGCCCGTACTACCTCTTCCCCGCCATCGCGGCGCTCGCAAAACTCCCCGCGGCCCTCCCCGTGGCCGTCCCCCGGATCGGATCGACCAACGTCGTACCCGTCGACTACGTGGCCACGGCCATCGTGGAGTTGGTGTCCGCACCCGGAAGGGACGGCCAGACGTTCCATCTCGTCAATCCACGTCCGCAGCCGGTCCGCGAGATCTACGCGGCGCTCGCCAAGGCTGCCGGGGCGCCGCATCCCGCGGCCGGACTGCCCGGCGGACTCGTCCGCCCCTTCCTCAGTCCCACCCCCGACTCGGCCCTCGACACGGGCCGCAAGGCGGTGCTCGGCGCGCTCGGCATCCCTCCGGTACTCGTCGAGAACATGACGCTGCCCACAGTGTTCGTGAACGACGACACCCGGGAGGCGCTGCGCGGCACAGGCATCGACGTCCCGCGGTTCGCGTCGTACGCCGACCGGCTGTGGTCGTACTGGCGCGAGAACCTCGATCCCGATCGGGCGCGCCGGCCCCATCCGGCCGGACCGCTCGTGGGCAGACACGTGGTGATCACCGGGGCGTCGTCCGGGATCGGCCGGAGTTCCGCGATCGCGACGGCCCGCAAGGGCGCGAAGGTCATTCTCCTCGCCCGGCGCACCGAGGAACTCGACGCCGTGGTGGCCGAGATCCGCGCGACGGGCGGCGACGCCTACGGCTACCCCTGCGACATCACCGACGACGAGTCGGTCGAGCACACCGTCAAAGCCGTTCTCGCCGAGCACGATCACGTCGACATGCTCGTCAACAACGCCGGCCGGTCGATCCGTCGGGGCCTCTACCACTCCACGGACCGGCTCCACGATTTCGAGCGGACCATGGCCGTCAACTACTTCGGCGCGGTCCGGCTCGTCCTCGCCTTCCTCCCGCAGATGCGCGAGCGGCGGTTCGGGCACATCGTCAACATCAGCAGCGCCGGGGTCCAGGGCGCGACGCCGCGGTTCGCCGCCTATGTCGCCAGCAAATCGGCCCTCGACGGCTTCACCGACGTCGCGGCGTCCGAAACCCTCTCGGACGGAATCACGTTCACCACCATCCACATGCCACTGGTCGAGACGCCGATGATCGCGCCCACCGGCCGGTACAACGTCGGACCGATCACCTCTCCGGAGAAGGCGGCCGCGATGGTCGTCCGGGCGCTGATCGAACGCCCAAAGCGCATCGACGTCCCGACCGGCACGCTCGGGGAACTCGGCCACGTCTTCGCACCCGCCGTCAAGGATCGCGCGATGCACCAGATGTATCGCATGTTCCCCGATTCCCCGGCGGCGAAGGGGCAGAGCACGGACGACGCGGGGCCGGCCCCTCAGCACCCGCCGGAACCCCGGCACCACACGTCGTCGGTGCTCGGCCGCGCCGCCCGGAAGGTCGGAAGGCTGGTGCCCGGCACCCACTGGTGACCGCCTCAGGGGGCGAAAGGGCGGACTCCGGTGGCGACGACGGGTCGCACCGGCTTCGGCGCCGCCCCGCAACTCGCCGGCCGGGGCGGCAGTTCCCGCTCCTCCAGGTCGACGACCCAGCAGCGCCCGTCACGATGCGCGACAACCGAATTCGCGTCCACCGTGAGCTCGTCCGCGGCCGCGTCCACGAGATCGCGGACGGCGAGTTCCGCCACCTGCCCCGGCGCGTCCCAGCAACTGCGGCCGCGCAGCCCGGTCGGGTACACCTCGCCCCGAGCGGCGGCGCGGACCGCGTCGACACTCTCCTGCGTCGACAGCCGGCCGTACGTGTAACCCGTCGGCAGCAGGATCAGCGAGGGCGCGAACCGATGCCCACCCGTGTGCGAGCACTCCCACACCGCGTCGCCGAACTCCGCGGCCAGACCCGCCGCGACCGGCCGTCCGAGGACGGCGCAGCACTGGTCCCTCTTCCCGTGCGCGCACACCAGGACGACCGGGTCCGTCACCGGCGTGCCCAGCCCGGGTGCGTTTCCCGCGATCAGCCCGAGGTCCAGGTCGAGCAGGTCTTCCGGGAAGGCGATCTCGAGCCGCTCGCACCACGACCGCGCGGGATGCGACTGCGCCAGCAGCACCGTCCGCCGATCCGGGGCCGCGGTGCTGCGGCCCGGCCGGCGGATGAACATGACCCGCACCCCGGCGGCGTCGGCGCGGGCGTCCAGCTCACGGGCCAGGTCCGGTCCGAGCGCGGTGCCGTCGAGCACGTCCCGGCCCCACGCGCCGGGGAACTCGAGGCACACCCAGCCCGTGACGTGCGCAGCGGTGCCTGCGAGGGGTTCGTCGGTCGCGGACAGGGCGGAGCAGGTGGCGGTGATCGTGTCAGGCACGGTGCCATTGTGTCAGTCGCGACAATCGGTCAGTCATGGAACTTCCGGCGCTCCGACAACTGCTGGACGAACTTCTCGATACGGCGGGCACGCGTCTCCGGGCGGGTGGCGTCCTGCAGGCGGTAGTAGACGGCGTACCGGTTGTGGCTGTCGAGTGTCGCGTAGAAGGCCTCGGCCTCGGGGTTCTGTACGAGGGCGTCCAGGAAGTCCTGCGGTATCTCCGCCGCCTTCTGTCCCGCGTACGCGCGGTCCCAGCGGCCGTCGGCCCTGGCCCGCTCCACCTCCGCCACGCCCGCAGGCTCGAGGAGACCGGCCTCGGCGAGTTTCTCCGCGAACTCCCGGTTCCGCTTCGACCACGGACTTCGTGACGAGCGCGGGGTGAACCGCTGCACGAAGAAGTCGTCGTCGACGCGGCGGACCTGGCTGTCGATCCAGCCGTAGCACAGCGCGACCTCGAGAGCCTGGTCGTAGTTGATCGACGAATGCGCCGACCCCTTCTTGGCCATCTTCAGCCAGATGCCGGGTGAGGAGTCGTGATGAGCGCCGAGCCATTCCCGGAACTCGGCCTGTCCGGAGAAGTACTCGACACTGAGCTCGGCGGCACACATGTGGCCGAATCTAGCGGTAGAACAGCTGTCCCGCCCAGACCCGGACGAATCCCTGGGAGAGATATCCGAGCGTCCCGAGCGCCAGCACCCATTTGGTGACGCTGACCGCACTGGTGGTGCGCACAGTCGCATCGGTGATGTGCTCGCGATGAGACAGCAGATACAGCCCGACGACGTTCTCGGCGTAGTCGCCCACCGCGGAGATCACCGGGGCCGCCGCCAGCACCCTCTGCGTTCTCGCCGAGAGTGGTGTCAGCTCCGCCAGACGTCGTGCGCCTGTGCGCAACGCGACCGCGTAGATCACGGGATGGACGAAGTCCGGGTAGTAGTGGCTGCGGTAGCGTGCCGTGTCGGCGGCGGACATTGCGTCGAGGATCGCCGTGTAGGACCGGGCGGACCGGGCCGTCTGGATGTCGGCGAGCCGGGGTGCCACCGGACCGAGAAGCCGGACGATTTTCGCCTGCGAGATCACGAATGCTGCAGACCAGCCGATGAGTCTGCGGTCGAGTGCGGTGAGCGCCATGAGCCGATCCTGCCATCTGCCACCGCGACGCGTGCCTCAGCCTGCGGCCTCGGACATCGCCTTGGCATCCTCCTCGCCGAACTTCTCCTCGAGGGCCTCGGGTGAGTAATCCAGATCGATCTCCTCGACCGGGCGTCCGCGCGCAGACTCGATCGCCCCCAGCCGGCGCTGCGCCCGGTCTGCGGCGTACGCGATGAACTCCTGGTCGTCGAGCCCGTACGGCTGGACCTCGAATTGCTTGTTGACCCAGTCGATCATGCCCAGGGCCAACGGCATCAGCTCCGCCATCCGCTCCTGGACGACGTCCCAGTTGCTGTCGTCGGCGGCGACGTGCCGGCGACAGGTGAACGTCCCCCACGCCATGTGGCGTCGTTCGTCGTCGCCGATCCTGCGGACGAGTTCCTGCATCCCCGGCAGGATCCCGCGCGTGGTGCACACCTTCTGCCAGGCGTAGTACCCGGTGAGTGCGAGACTGCCCTCGATGACGTGGTTGTAGGTGACGCTGGCCCGCACCTGATTGGCGGGGCTGGGATCGCTCTCGAGCACTTTCAGTGATCCCGGCAGCTCCTCGTAGAACAACTGCCGGTAGTACGGGTTCTCGGCGACGAAGGGATGCAGGTCGCGTGTCAGGCCCACCGCGTCCATCCACAACCGGAACACCTGGGTGTGCTTGGCCTCCTCGAAACAGAACTGCGTCAGGTACATCTCGTCCCCGAAGCGCCCCTCGGCGGCCATCGCCTTCATGAACGGCTGGATGTCCTCGGTGACCGCTTCCTCACCGGCGATGAACTGTGCGACCAGATACGTGGAGTTGCGCTGCTGCTCCGAGTTCAGCCCCTCCCAGTCCTCCGCGTCCCGGCCGAAGTCGAGGTCCGTGGGGTTCCAGAACTTGGCGTTGCCCTTCGTGAACAGCCGCAGCGGGAACGCGTCCCAGTTGAGGCCCCCCGCGCGGAGCGAGCTGAACCCTTGCCTGCCGGGCGCGTAGGGGCGTCCGGGCGTGAGTGTCGACATCGTTGGCCTTCTTCCGGACGTGCGGAGGACGTCGTCGGACGCCCCGCAGCTTCGGGTCGCTCGTCGTGACTACCGTCTCGTTCCGAGCCCCCGCTTCGGTTCCCACGCTAGTCCTGCCGAAGCCGTCACGGTTTACATTTTCGGACTTTTTGTCAGCTCTTCTCGGGCTTCATCAGGAACGGCAGGACCGCCGCCGCGAAGTCGTCGTAGCGGTCGCGATGAATGCTGTGGCCGCTGCGGAACACCACCACCCGGCAGTTCGGTATCGCCGCCACCGCGGACTCGAGTCTGCGCGGATCCACCATTCCGCCCGTACCGCCCCGCAGAATCAGCGTGTCGGCCTCGATGTCCGGCAATCTGTCCCACCACAACGGATCCGGGCGGCGGAACTGCTCGAGCGCCGAACCCGTCATCGACCGATCGAAGGCGAACACCGCCCGCGGATGCCGGATCAGGCTCGTCGTTGCGTGCCACAGTTCCGGCAGCGACGGCAGCCGATTCGCGAAGACCTGTTCCGGGTCACCGGGACGCAACGGGAGCGGTGCCTCCTCGATCACCAGCCGGCGAACCAGCCCGGGAGAGGCCTGAGCCGCGAGCGACGCCGCATGACCACCGAGCGAATGCCCGATGAGATCCACCCGCGTCAGGCCGAGGTTGTCGCACACCTCCACCACGTCGGCACCGAACTCCTCGAACAGATACGACCCGGCGCGGGCACTGCGACCGTGCCCCCGCAGATCCAGGACGAGGACGCGTCGCCCGCGGGCGACGAGTGCGCGGGCGAATCGGTCCCAGGTACCGCCGTCACCGCCCATCCCGTGCACCAGAACCACCGGCACGGGATGGACGTCCGATGACCCCGGCACCGAGGACTCGCCACTGTCTCGGTAGGCGATCTCGATACCGGCGCGCGTCGGGGTAGTCCTGCTCGTCTCCACGAGAATCCAGACTAGCGAGTACGGACACCCTGGCCGCGAACTACCGACCCGACCCGTACGGGCGGGTGATGATCTCCAGATAATGACCGGACGGGTCGAGGAAGTAGACGCCTCGCCCGCCGTCGTTGGTGTTGATGGTGCCCGGCAGCGTCTGCCGCGGATCCGCCCAGTGATCGAGACCCCACTCGACGATCAGGCCGTAGATCCGGTCGAAGTCGTCCTCGCCGACGAGGAACGCATAGTGCTGCGGCTGGAATTCGATCGGCGGTTCCGCGAAGTCGAGAGACACCCCGTTGTCGAGGGCGACCGCCAGGAAATGGCCGGCGGGCACGGCGTCCGGCAGTCCGAACAACGTGGTGAAGAAGGACGCCGACTCCTGCTTGTTCTTGGCGGCGACGATCGTGTGGTTGAAAGAAATGGGCACAGTCGACCCCTTCGAGGTATGCCACGAGCCCGACGATGCAGCCGTGGCCAGCCTCCATGCCTGACGCTGTCCGCCACCGGCACGCGACCCTCTGCACAGCAAAGCATTTCGAACGGTCGGTTCGCAAGGGAGGTCGGCTGGGCGGGTTACGCCGCCCGCCCCACCCGATAGCGCAACGTGACGACCCCGGAGTCGTAGCCCTTCGACTCCAGCAACGTCAGCGCATGCATCCGGTGTCCTCGTCGAGGAGCCTGCGTCCCTGTCCCAGCAGGATCGGCACCACGTGCAACTGGATTTCGTCGACCAGTTCGGCGGCGAGCAGCGATCGCGCGAGGGTGATGCTTCCCCACACGATCAGGCCGCCCCCCGGCTCCTGCCGGAGTTGCTGCACCCTCTCGACGGCGTCGCCCGGCCACAGCTGCGCCGGCCCCCGATCCCCCCACGGGGCACTGTCCAGCGTCGAGGAGAACACGAGTTTCGGAATCGCGTTGACGGTCTCGGCCACGACCTCGCCCTGAGCCTGTTCGGTGGGCCAGTAGTCCGAGAACATCTGATACGTCTTGCGCCCCAGCAGGGCGAGGTCCGTGTCGGCGAGCAGACGGAGGTTGTACCGGTCCACCTCACCGTAATCCGGCACCGCATCGAAGAAGTCCAGCTCGCCGGACCGCCCGGCGACGAACCCGTCGAGGCTCGTCAATTCCTGGACGACGACCCTGCGGTGCAGCGTGTCCCGCTCCGTGTCACTCATAGATTCCCTCCACCGACCAACGGCCTGCCGTGCAGATCACCAGCAGCGCCCGCGACTCTTCCAGCAGTACCTGGGCCCGGGCCGCCGTCCGGGCGGCCGGAGGGTCCCACCACCGCTCGTCCACCGGCCACGGTCCGGCCCATCCGCACACCGCCCACTCTCGGCTCCCCCACCGCAACCGCGCGGGAGGCGCGCTGAACACACCCCGTTCCGTGACCGTCACAGCCATACCCCGCTCGTCCGACATCCACACCTCCGGATACGCGGTCAGCACCGCGGCAGGCGCCGGTTCCGGCAACGTGCCCGGCCACGGCTCCGACGGATCGTTGCGCGGAATCAGCTCGTCACCCAACGGCAGCAACGTGATGCGCTCCGCCGGGCCCCGCCCACCGCTGAGGACCCCCACCTGCACGGCTTCCCCACCGAGCAGTCCCTGCACGCGCACCAGAGCCCGCCGGGCCCGCTCGTCCTGGTCGCCGACCCCACCCCACAGCCCCAGCTGCAGGGCGCCGGCGGCCACCACTTCCACCGGTTCGAGCCGCAGGACGGCGATACCGGCGGTGGGCCGCTTCTCACTGCGCCCGGTCAGCCACCCGTCCAGCTGCCACCGCACCCGGTCCGCCGTCGCCTCCGGCGTCAACGGTTCCGCACATCTCCAGATCCGGGACAGTTGCTCACCGTTGCCGGTACTCGCCGAGATCGACAGCCGGGTGCAGGCCACCGCGGCGTCCGACAGTGTGCGATGAAGCTTCTCCGCCAGCGCACGACCCGCGAAGGCGGCGGCGTCGACCCGTTCGATGACGGGATCGCACCGTTCCTCGACCTCCAGGTCGGGAGGCAGCGACCGCCCCGACGGGGGACGCTCCGGTTCACTCCGCGCGGCCCGGTGTGCCAGCACTGCATCGGTTCCGAACCGTGACGCCACATCGCCCGCCGACAGCGCGGCGAAACTGCCGATCGTGCGCAACCCGAGCCGGTGCAGCAGATCGACCAGCTCACCGCGGTGGGGTGCCGCGAGGCTCGGCTCGGCGGCCAGTTCCCGCATCGGGAGCGGCGCCAGGAAGGCGGCCCCCTCACCGGGTGGCACGAGAGTTGCTCTGCGCGCGGCGATCACGGCCGTGGACAGCTGATCGGCGATGCCGACCTGACACTCCACCCCCACCGCCGACACCTGGTCCACTAATCGTTCCGCGGCGGCTTCCTCCGAACCGAAGTACCGGGCGACGCCCCGAGCGGACAGCACCACGAGCCCGGGTCGCAGCACCTCGACACCGGGCGCCACCGCGTCGACGGCCGAGGCGACCGGCTCGAACAGCCGCGCATCGCGGTCGGGATCGGCTGCCACCACGTGCAACCGGGGGCACCGGGCCTGGGACTCGCGGCGGCGCAGCCCTCTGCGCACCCCGTCCGCGCGGGCCGGCGCCGAGCAGGCGATCACCCGATTGCCCGACGTCACCGCCACCGGATGCGTCGGCGGGAGGTCCGCGGAGGCGGCCGCCGCGACCGCGGGCCAGTCGGGGCACCACAACGCCAGCACCCGGCTCACAGACTCACCACCTCCACCGACTCCGGGAAGGGGGCGGCCTCGAGGGACGCCACCGGTTCCGGAGTGCTCACCCATTCCACCCGGCCCTGCGCCGACCGCACGTCCAGCCGGGTGGTGCGCGGCTGGAACGACCGCCCCTGGGCGCACACCGCCAGGCTGAGAGAACGCAACCGCCCGCATTCCCGGTCCTGAGATCCGTTGCCCAGTCCGGCGTAACCGTGCACCCGGGCTTCCAGCCGCATCTCCGCGCCGTCCCAGTGCCCGTCCGTGACGACCAGGGTCGACCCCTTGCTCCGGGCCCGGGCCACCACCGCACGCGCCCGGGACGGCGCCACCGACGCCCCTCCCAGTCCGAGCACCACCAGATCCATTCCGTCCAGCAGCACCGCGGCGATCTCCACCGGATCAGCGCCCGGGTCGGGGATCAGGGCCAGCCGTTCCAGCTGCGCCCCCATCTCGACCGCTGCCAGCACCCCGAGCCGGGGATGCCCGATCACCGCGACGTGTCCGCCGCCCGCGGTCACGGACGCGACCAACCCCAGCAGCAGCGACGTGGCACCCGACACCGACACCACCGAACCGCGCACCAGCCCGCCTCGGGGAAGGAGTTCGGCCAGCGCAGCCGGAACCGGGAGTACCCCGGCAGCATGGGAATCGGGTGCTGCGGAAGTACCCGTCGCGGGGAACGCATTCTCCACCGGGGCGCGGCTCGCCACCGATTCACCGCGCGCGGGAACAGCGGCCATCCGTCGTCGGAGGTAGTCCAGACGCTCCTGCCGGGACAGCCCGGACAACTCGGGAGACCCCGGCACCGGAAACCCCGGCTCGCCGGCCACTTCAGCCAACTCGACACCCCTGACACTCGGCACCAACAGCGGTCGGCAACCACGGGGAAGACGCGGCTCGAACAGACGCTTTGTTCGAACGTATTTTCGAACTCATTTCAAGTAAAGCCGGTCGGTGGTGACCCGTCAAGTGGACCCCGAATGGCCAGGTCAGGACCGTCGCACATCTCGTGTCCGCACAATCCTCTAACCTGAACGCGTGATGGAGCAGGAGCAGAGCGAAAGGGGCATCGGACCCGAATACCTGGTGGCCGGAAGATACCGCCTGCGGTCCAAACTGGGCGGCGGTGGAATGGGCGCGGTCTGGCTCGCCCGGGACACCCTGCTGCACCGCGACGTCGCCATCAAACAGGTCACCACGACGGCCGGACTCGACCCCGACGAGGCCCGCCGTGTCCGCGAACGCACCATGCGGGAAGGTCGCAACGCCGCCAAACTCGCCCACCGCCATTCCATCGCGATGTACGACGTCGCACTCGAGGCAGGCGAGCCCTGGCTGGTCATGGAGTACCTGCCGTCCCGCAGCCTCGCCCAGGCGATGAACATCGCCGACACACTGCCCCCGCTCGAGGTCGCCCAGATCGGCGCGCAGGTGGCCGACGCACTCACGGCCGCCCATGCCGCCGGGATCGTGCACCGGGACATCAAGCCGGGCAACATCCTCGTCGCCGACCGCGGCCGGGAACTCGGCACCGTCAAGATCAGCGACTTCGGCATCGCCCGCGCCAAGGGAGACTCCGCCGACACCACGAACGGGGTCATCACCGGCACACCCGCGTACTTCTCCCCCGAGGTCGCCCGCGGTCAGGACCCCACCGAGGCGAGCGACGTCTTCTCGCTCGGTTCCACGCTGTACACCGTCGTCGAGGGCCAGCCGCCGTTCGGGATCGACTCCGATTCCATCGCACTCCTGCACCGGGTCGCGAAGGCCGAGATCTACCGTCCCAGTAAGGCCGGGCCGCTCACCGACACGCTGCTGCACCTGCTCGAGCCCGACCCGGCGCGTCGTCCGACGATGGCCGAGGCCCGCGACGCCCTGGCCCGGGTGGCCATGGCCGGGGACGGAAACGTCGCGCACCTCGTCGGCTCGCCCGTCTATTCCGCAGACGGCACCATCCCGGCGTGGGCACACCGCTCGACGCCGTTGCCCGACTCACGCCGGCGCAGCAAACTGGTGAGTTCCACCCAGGCCGGTCTGCCCGCGGTGCATCAGAGCACACCGCTCAAGAACGTGCCGCGTCCGCTCGGCCGGTTGCAGTGGCCGCCGCGCCCGACGAAACCCGCTCCCGGTTCGCCGGCCCCCACTGTCCGCGATCAGGTGGTGGCGTGGGCGCCGATCGCCATGGGTGTCATGGTCGCGATCCTGATCCTGGCCGTGCTCGTGGCCGTGATCGTCCTCCTCGCCCAGCCCTGACACCCCGGGAGGTCAGTCGATCCGCCGGCGGTGCGCCCACCTCGTGAGCGCATTCCGGTTGGACTGCTGTGTCTTCCGCAGCACGTTCGACGCGTGCGTTTCGACCGTCTTCACCGAGATCACCAGTTCCTCGGCGATCTCCCGGTACGTGTAACCGCGTGCGAGCAGCCGCAGCACTTCCAGCTCCCGCGGCGTCAGCGAATCCAGCTCCGGATCCAGCTGCGGCTCAGGAGCATTGGAACGTCCGGTGAAGGAGTCCAGCACGAATCCCGCGAGCCTCGGGCTGAACACGGCGTCACCGCCGGCGACCCGGCGCACGCCGTCGGCCAGTTCCGCGCCCGAGATCGTCTTGGTGACGTACCCGCGGGCGCCCGCGCGGATCACGGCGATCACGTCCTCGGCAGCGTCGGACACGCTCAGCGCCAGGCACACCGGACCCGACTCGATACCCCGCAGCACCGCGACACCGCCGCCGTCGGGCATATGGACGTCGAGCAGCACGACGTGCGGTGACGTGGCGTTGATGCCGGACACCGCCTCCGCGACACCGCCCGCCTCGCCCACCACCTCCATGTCCGGTTCCCGGCCGAGCTCGGCGCGGACACCGGAACGGAAAACGGCATGATCATCGACGAGAAAGACACGGTACGGGGGTGTTTCAGGCAAAGTCACTGCGGCTGTTCCTCGCGTGGACGGGTAGTGTCACCCCACTCTAGGTGACGTGCAGGCGCCGGACGTCTCGGAGCCGAACGACCGGAGGAAACCAGTCGTCCTCCTCGTCACTGTCGCCACCCGCGCCGGAAAAGGCGACGAGAACGGTCGAGAATGCACCGATCACCCACCATTTCGTGAGGAAGCCGAACCTTGGCCACGATCCGTCGGACTTCAGGATGCACAGTCCACACAGTGCTTTCCCCGCCGTTGTATGGAACACCGATTGAAGAACGGTTCGGTGCACGAACGACACTGCAATCCAGGAGGACACTGCCGCAGCGAAAGACCACGGCGTGAGTTCCGGAAATGCCTCGCACACCGCCGACACCCCGATCGCCACGCCGATATGGAGGAGCCAGTCGATCGCGAAGGCGGTCGCCCGCCGCAGCCTGCGGGGCGAGGGGTAGCGGGGGTCACCGTGCACGCCGTGCCTGCTCGGTACGCCCCGGCGTGAATCCACCGTCATGTCGGTCTCACCGTCATGTCGGTCTCCCGGCGGAAGCTATGGCTGTCCCCGTTCACGGCAGACGCCCGTCGATCTCGTCGCGGGCACGCCGGACGTCGTCATCGAGTCCGGTCCGGTCCAGCATCTCGTCGACGACGGCGTCGCTGAACCTCGGTTTGCCGACGGTGTCCTCCTGCACGTAGGAGCCGAGCATGCCCCCGAACTGAGAACGAGGGTCGGTGAGCTTCAACCCGAACGCACCGTTGACCGCCCCCTTCACGCCTCCCTCAACCGCACCCTTGCCGCCCGCTTCGGCGACGTTGCCCCAGTCCATGCTGTCGCGCCGCCCGTGTTCCTTCTCGTACCACTGCAGGCCGGCTTCCAACGTCGCCTGCATGGCCGCCGTCCCTGCCGCGCCCTTCAGAGCGCCCACGGCGGCGCGGGTGAGGATCGAGGTGATCAGCTGCCGGATGATCATTCGGACGGTGACCTGTGTGGCCGCTTCCGCCGCGAATGCGGCCGGGCTCGCCGCACCGAACGTCATCGCGCTGGCCGCGGCTACCGCGACGAGTTCGGCCGCGAGCGCCACCAGCGCCGCGATGATCGACAGTTTCGCGACCCGGACGTCGTCGGCCGACCAGTCGAGGGTGTCGCCGAGTTCGTGGAGCAACCCCGACAACTCGCGTAGCGCCCCGTCCGCACCGATCCGCGCCCATTGCTGCGCCATCGCGGTGTCGACGTCACCACTGACCCCGGACATCGCCGACCGCATGGCGGCGTCGGCCTCCTCGATGATGTCGTCGAGCGAGGCTCCGGCGTCCTTCCACCCCTGCCCGAGCCGCTCCATCGCCGTTTCGTCCGCGTCGGGCCAGTCCGCCCCGACCACCTTCTCCGCCAGCCACCGGACACTGCCCGGAACCTCGATGCCCATCAGAACAGCCCGGCGAGGCTGGATGCGGTGCCGCGGTCGGTGTCGTCGAACGAGTCGGCGGTGCTCCTGAGCCTGGATCCGAGCGCGGCGAGCGCCCCGGCCGCGAACCCCAGCGACCGCCCGGCCACGTCCGCCGACGCCTGATACCCGCTCGCGAACGTCGTCCCGGTCTCGTCGCCGCCCCAGCACTCCCCCTCGGCCTCGAGGGTCGAATGCAGTGCGGCGGCGACCTCCGCCATCCGCTGCGAGAGCGCCTCGAATCGGGGCGCGACGCTGCGCAGATGCGCCGGGTCCACCCACAGTTGCGCGCTCACTGCCATCCGTCCCGCAGGACCGGCCGATTCCACCGCGGGTCGTCGGGATTATCCGGGTCCGGTTCCCGATCGGACGGGACGCCGCCGACGTCGGGTTCGAGGCGCGGGAGGAAGTCCCGCACGCTCGGAGCACCGGGAACGAGGTCCGGCAGATCCGGCAGGGTCTCGGTCGCGGACACGATCGATCCCATGATGCGCATCGACTCGGTGTGCGCGGCCTCCCCCGCCCGCCGGGCGGCTTCGGTCATCGCACGCCCCAGCGACTCGGGAGTCGACCGCCGGAACGCGTCGGGGGCGAGGTGCACGTCCACTACGCCGCCCACCGAGTTCACCACCACCTGCACCAGTCCGTCGGCCGACGCCCCACTCACCCGCAGCTGCGCCACCTGCTGCTGAGCGGCATGCAGATCCTGCGTCTGCCGGTCGAGCGTGGCCAGCATCGAATCGATCTGATTCTGCAACTCGTGCTCGCGCACGCACAGACCCTCACGGTCGAACATGAAATCCCCCCTTGACATCTCGCGCGTCTCACCCCGCCACAGCAGGATGCGACAACACGACCCCCACAGTCGTGTCGCCGGCGAACATTACCCCCTCACCGGGACAGCATGCGAGCAGACACCGCGCACCAGTGCGCCGACACGGCGAAAGTGGTGCTCACGCACCCTGACTGAACGGCACGTCCTCGACGCCGGCAGCATCCGAGTCCTCGGAAGCGCCCGCTGCCGCCCACGTCCGGCCGTTCCGCGGCATGTGGATTCGCACCTCGGTGCCCTTGCCGGGTGCGGACCGCACGTCGACGTGCCCGCCTCGCCGCTCGATCCGTCCACGGATCGACTTCGCGAGGCCCTGACGGTCCGGGGACACCTCGTCGACGTCGAATCCGACGCCGCGGTCCCGGACGAACACGCTGACCTGTTCGCGCTCCGCTTCGGCGAACAGGTTGATGTCCGTCTCCCCGGAATGCTTGGCCGCGTTGACCAGAGCCTCCCGCGTCGCACCCAGCACCGCCGTGAAACTCTCCTTCGACAGACCCTCGCCCGTGTCGTCGACGTCGAGCGCCACATCGCCGACCGTCACCGGCCGCACCGTGACGCCGTGGTGGTCCTCCACCTCGCCCGCGATGATGCGCAACGCCTCCGCGAGACTCGAATGGTCGGCGTCTCCCCCACCGAACAACCACTTCCGCAGTTCCCGTTCCTGCCCCCGGGCCAGCCGCGCGACCTCCTGCGGATGGTCGGCCTGCTTCTGGATCAGCGCCAGGGTCTGCAGGACGGAGTCGTGCAGGTGGGACGCGATCTCCTCACGCTCGTCATTGCGGATCCTGGCGGCACGCTCCGCGCCCAGCGCGCGCCACAGTCGCAACCACAGGGGCACGGTCAGCAACCCGGCGCCGACCAGGGTGACCACCACCGCCAGCAACGACGAACGCAGCGCAGCGAGATCGACCTGCGCGAGGATCACCACACCGAGACCCGACACGATCAACGTCACGCCGCCGAGGACCCGCGCCCAGGTGAGGACGGTGGGACGCTGCGGTAGCCCGATGACGGTGCGCGGGCCCTCCGAATCGAATTCGCGCCACACCAGGGCCGCGCCGACCGCCACCACGATGATCGGCGCGATCACCGAACCGACGCGGCCACTGAACAACCACGACAGCGCGGACGCACCGGCCAGGCCGATCGCGATCAGTCCGTACGCTCTCCGTCGCTCGGACGCACTGGGCTTCTCGGTGTCGGAACCTGCGGCCGTGAAGATCCACAACAGTCCGTAGGCGACGATGCCCGCACCGGCGAGCGCGGCGAGACAGGCGAACGCCACCCGCACCTTCATCACGTCGACACCCAGCTGATCGGCGATACCACCCGCGACGCCGCCGACGATGCGACCACCGGTCCGGCGTTCGAGCCGCGGCAGGGGGATGCCGCCGGACGGGACAGGCGCGGTCACGGCGCCCGCGTACTGGGCGCCGCCCGCGGACGTGTTCGACACAGGGTGCACATCTTCGATACTGGCACGATCCCCGGGCTGCGGCATCAGGGTCCAACCCTGACTTCGGCACGCGTTCCAGCCCACCCCGGCCGGAAAGATCAGGGTAGTTCCCGATGTACGCGCGCCGCGCCGACCGGAACGATGGTCGTATGAGCAATGGGAGCTTCCAAGAGCAGATACAGGATCTGTGGCGGACCCGACCGGTGCGGTTGCCGGGCCGTGGTCACGTCGCCGGTGTCTGTGCGGGAATCGGCTACCGCTACGGCGTCGATCCCGTACTGATACGAGTCGCCTTCGTCGTGTCCACCATCTTCGGTGGCGCCGGTGTGCTCCTCTACCTGGCGTGCTGGCTCGCCCTCACGAAGTCGGGCGACCCGGCATCACCCGCGGAGTCGCTGGTGGGACGCGGTCACAGCTCCGACTCGGGCACCAAGACCATCGTCCTTCTCGTCGCACTGGCCATCGCACTGACCACCGTCGGCCCGTTCGGTGTCGGCCTCGGCGGCTCCGGGCTGATCAGCATGGCGCTGATGCTCGGCGGCCTGTGGTTGCTGTACCAGCGGCAGCCGATACCACCGCCGTTGCCCGCCGGAGCAGTTGCCCCGGGTGTCGGGACCGGTTATCCCGGGACGAGTTTCGCGCCAGGTCAGTTCGGCGCCAACCCGTTCGGCCCGGGCACGTACGGTCCGAGTGCCTACGGTCCGGGTGCGTACGGTCCGGGTGCGTACGGTCCGGGTGCGTACGGTCCGTACACGAAGCTTCCCGACTCCTACACGCCGAGCACACCTCCCACCTCGGACGACAAGCCGGCCGACGCGCCCACCGAGGCACTGAATCCCGAAACCGCTGCCGCCAAATCCGATCCGGTGTCGTTCGAGAAGTCCCCGACCCCCGGTCCGCAGGTCGACGCACCCTCGGCCCCGTTCGCGCCGCTCGAACCGCGACCGCCGGCGTGGGATCCGCTCGGTGTCGCCCCGTTCGCGTGGGACCTGCCCGAGCCGGCCAGGACCACCACTCCCGCAGTCCAACCGGAGCGCACCCACTCCCGTCTGACCACCATGGTGATCGGGTTGGCCATCCTGGCGGCCGCGGCGGCGACGGCATTGTCGGTCGCCACCGGATCCGACTGGCTGAACCCCGGTCGCATCGGCGCCGTCGCGCTGGCCGTCATCGGAGTGGGGCTGCTGATCGGCGGATTCCTGCGCAAGGGCTACGGCCTTCTCGTCGTCGCAGGTCCCCTGATCGGTTTCGTGATCCTCGCCTCGATCGTCGGGTCCCTCGACCTGAACAGCGAGAACATGGGCGACCGGACCTGGAACCCGACGACAGCGGCCGCCATCGAGCCCGCCTACTCCGGTGGATTCGGCAGCTTCACGCTCGACCTCCGGAACGTCACTCTCACCGAGGACAAGACGGTCGACGTCAGCGGGCAGTTCGGTGAGGTCGTGGTGCTCCTGCCGCCCGGCATGAACGTCGAGAACCACTGCACCGCCCAGTTCGGCGACGTGCAGTGCCTCCCCGACGGTCTCGACGGTGGCGTCGACGGCACGGACGGCCCCGTCCTGAACCTCAATGCAGATGTCCAGTTCGGAAGTGTGGAGGTGCGCCGTGGATGACATCGACGACACTCAGGACAGCGCGCAGACCGGGACGCGCAAGCGCCCGTCGCCGCTCCTACTCCTCGCAGGATTGGCAGCACTCCTGGTGAGCGGCTGGGCGCTCACGGGGCCGTTCTCGCTGGAACCGCTCGCGAACGTCGAGTTCCGCTGGCTGTTCGTGGTGGTCGCGGTGCTGGTAGGCGTGGTGCTCGTGTTCGCCCCGAACCGGCGGCGATAGGGGCGCAAGCGCATGTGCGCGGTGAGCGAGTCCTCGGACTCGCTCACCGCGCACAGTGCGTCACTCCCACTCGATGGTGCCCGGCGGCTTGCTCGTGATGTCCAGGACGACACGGTTGACGTCGTGCACCTCGTTGGTGATCCGGGTGGAGATCCGCTCGAGAACGTCGTAGGGCAGTCGCGTCCAGTCCGCCGTCATCGCGTCCTCGCTGGACACCGGGCGGAGCACGATCGGGTGACCGTAGGTGCGTCCGTCACCCTGCACGCCGACGCTGCGGACGTCGGCGAGCAGCACCACCGGGCACTGCCAGATCTGACCGTCGAGCCCGGCGGCCGTCAGCTCTTCGCGCGCAATGGAATCCGCGTGACGCAGGATATCGAGCCGCTCCTGGGTGACCTCGCCGATGATGCGGATGCCGAGCCCGGGACCGGGGAACGGCTGGCGTCCCACGATTTCCTCGGGCAGACCCAGCTCGCGTCCCACCGCCCGGACCTCGTCCTTGAACAGTAGGCGGAGTGGTTCCACGAGCGTGAACTGCAGGTCTTCCGGCAGTCCGCCGACGTTGTGGTGGCTCTTGATGTTGGCCGTGCCGGTACCGCCGCCGGATTCCACGACGTCCGGGTACAGCGTGCCCTGCACAAGGAATTCGACCGTGTCGCCGTGTGCGGCGTTCTCGCCCAGCACGTCACTGACCGCACCCTCGAAGCTGCGGATGAACTCGCGGCCGATGATCTTGCGCTTGGTCTCCGGGTCGGACACCCCGGCCAGCTCACCGATGAAGGTGTCGGCGGCGTCGACCGTGATCAGCTTGGCGCCGGTGGCGGCAACGAAATCCTGTTCGACCTGGGCACGCTCCCCCGCACGCATCAGACCGTGGTCGACGAACACACACGTGAGGTTGTCGCCGATCGCGCGCTGCACGAGCGCCGCCGCGACAGCGGAGTCGACACCGCCCGAAAGTCCGCAGATCGCCTTGCCGTCGCCGACCTGCTCGCGGACCTGCTCGACGAGGGCGTCGGCGATGTTCGCGGCCGTCCATGCGGGAGGAATGCCTGCGATCTCGTGGAGGAACCGGCTGAGCACCTGCTGGCCGTGCGGCGAGTGCAGCACCTCCGGGTGGTACTGCACACCGGCGAGCTTGCGGGCCCGGTCCTCGAACGCGGCGACGGGTGCGCCCTCGCTGGTGGCCGTCACCTCGAAGCCCGCCGGGGCCTCGGTGACCGCGTCGCCGTGACTCATCCACACGGGCTGGCTGGACGGAAGCCCCTCGTGCAGCAGACCACCCTGCACCTTCAGGTCGGTGCGCCCGTACTCACGGGTGCCGGTGTGCGCCACCGTCCCGCCGAGCGCGCCGGCCATGGCCTGGAATCCGTAGCAGATGCCGAACACCGGAATGTCCAGATCGAACAGTGCCGGATCGAGCTGGGGCGCCCCGTCTGCGTAGACACTCGACGGCCCGCCCGACAGCACCACGGCGAGGGGATTCTTGGCCGCGATCTCCTCGACGGTCGCGGTGTGCGGAACCACCTCGGAATAGACCTTGGCCTCACGCACCCGTCGGGCAATCAGCTGCGCGTACTGCGCGCCGAAGTCGACGACGAGGACCGGTCTCTGTTGCTCGATATCTGCCACCGGGTCAGTCTAATCGGCGCAGCTCTGTGGTCTGCGCGACCCCATGACCCGGCCCTCTCGGGTCCTATGCAACGCCGTGCTTCTGCGTGTCGGGCACCACAGAGCTGTTGCGGATCTCGACGATCGGCAGCACCAGTGCGGCGGGCGCCCCCTCCGGGACGACCGGGGCGACCGGAGCGACCGGGTTCAGGCGCCGGTATCCCTCGCCCTGCGCCGGCCGCTGATCCTTCTCGCCCTTGTTCGGCCACAGCGAAGCCGCACGCTCGGCCTGCGCCGAGATCGTCAGCGACGGGTTGACGCCCAGGTTCGCGGACACGGCCGAACCGTCGACCACGCTCAGCGTCGGGTAACCCCACACGCGGTGGTAGGGGTCGATGACGCCCTTCGACGGTTCCGACGCGATCGTGCAGCCGCCGAGGAAGTGCGCGGTGAGCGGGATGTTGAACACGTCTCCCCAGGTGCCGCCCGCGCGGCCGTCGATCTTCTCCGCGATCCGGCGGGTCGCCTCGTTACCCGCCGGGATCCAGCTGGGGTTCGGCTGGCCGTGGCCCTGCTTGCTGGTGACCTTGCGCCGACCGAACAGGCCCTTCTTCGTGTACGTGGTGATGGAGTTGTCAAGGTTCTGCATCACGAGGGCGATGATGGTGCGCTCGCTCCACTTGTACGGGGTGAGGACCTTCAGAGCCGTCGGATCCTTCGCCAGTTCCTTGAGGAACGTCACCCACCTCCTGCCGCCGCCGTCGGTCAGCAGCGTCTGCAGCAGGGCCATCGAGTTCGACCCCTTGCCGTAGCGCACCGGCTCGACGTGGGTGTCAGACGTCGGGTGGAAGGACGACGTGATGGCGACGCCCTTCGTGAGCTCGAGCGCGGGGTCCACCTTGTTCTTGGCGGCGCCGAGGATCGACTCCGAATTGGTGCGGGTGAGTACCCCCAGGCGGTCGGAGATCTTGGGCAGCGCGCCCGTCTCCTTCTGGTCGAACAGCAGATGCTGAGTGCCCCACGTGCCCGCGGCCAGGACGACGTTCGCGGCCGTGTACGTCTTGCGGTTCCGGTTCTTGCGCGGCCCGCTGCGCCGGGTGAAGACGTCCCAGGTGCCGTCGGATGCCTCGCGCAGACCGGTGACCGTCGTCATCGGGATGATCTCGGCACCGGCCTTCTCTGCGAGGCCCAGGTAGTTCTTGAGCAGGGTGTTCTTGGCGCCGTGCCGGCATCCGGTCATGCATTCGCCGCATTCGATGCACCCGGTGCGGTCGGGGCCGACGCCACCGAAGTACGGGTCGGGCACGGTCTTTCCCGCTTCACCGAAGAAGACACCGACCGGGGTCTGGATGAACGTGTCGCCCACGCCCATGTCCTCCGCGACCGACTTGATGATCTCGTCGGCGGGGGTCATGTGCGGGTTCTGGACCACGCCCAGCATCTTGCGGGCCTGCTCGTAGTACGGCGTGAGCTCGTCGTGCCAGTCGGTGATGTGCGACCACTGCTTGTCCTGGAAGAAGGAGGCAGGGGGCTTGTAGAGCGTGTTCGCGTAGTTGAGCGAACCGCCACCGACGCCGGCCCCGGCGAGAATGAGGCAGTCGCGCAGCAGGTGGACGCGCTGGATGCCGAAGAAACCGAGAGCGGGCGCCCACAGGAACTTCTTGAGATCCCAGCTGGTCTTCGCGAAGTCCGCGTCGGCGTAGCGACGGCCCGCCTCGAGGATGCCGACCTTGTAGCCCTTCTCGACCAATCGGAGCGCGGTGACACTGCCACCGAATCCGGAACCGACGATGAGGACGTCGTACTCCGTTGCGCGCTGCTTGCTCATCACTCGACCTCCAACGACACCTGAGTTATTACTCGCCAGTATGCACCCCGCGGCTGTGACAGCTGCCACAAGGGTCACCTAACTGTAACGAGAGGTATCAGGAACGGTCGCGATACCCGCAAACGCACGTCGCCCGATGCCTCACCAGTGCAGTTGAACTGCACCGATGTGACATCGGGCGACGGGAGAAAGCAGTGACGGACGGACGCCTCAGGCGCGGACCGTCAGGCCCACCTTCTGGAATTCCTTCAGATCCGAGTACCCCGATTTCGCCATCGAGCGGCGCAGCCCGCCGACGAAGTTCAGCGAACCGAACGGGTCGTCGGACGGACCCGTGAGGACCCGGTCGAGCGACGGACGGTCACCGAACGAGACCGGCAGCATCGTGCCGCGCGGAACCGAGGGGTGCGCCGCGGCCGACGGCCAGTACCAGCCGCCGCCGGGAGCTTCCGCGGCAACGGCCAGCGGTGCGCCCAGGACTGCGGCGTCCGCGCCACAGGCAATCGCCTTGGCGAGGTCGCCCGAGGACGTGATGTCGCCGTCCGCAATCACGTGGACGTAGCGTCCACCCGTCTCGTCGAGGTAGTCGCGGCGGGCAGCAGCGGCGTCGGCGATGGCCGTCGCCATCGGAAGACCGATGCCCAGCACCTCACCGGTGGTCGTGGCACCCTCGGTGGAGCCGTATCCGACGATCACACCGGCCGCGCCCGTGCGCATCAGGTGCAGTGCGGTGCGGTGATCGCTCACCCCACCGGCCACCACGGGGACGTCGAGCTCGGAGATGAACGTCTTGAGGTTCAGCGGCTCGCTGTCGCCGTGCGCGACGTGCTCGGCGGAGATGATCGTGCCGTGCACGACCAGCAGGTCGATGCCCGCCTCCAGCAACTGCGGGGTCAGCGCCCGGGCGTTCTGCGGGCTGACCCGCACCGCGGTCGTGACACCTGCATCGCGGACCTGGGCCACGGCAGCGGCCAGAAGTCCCGGCTGCAACGGCGCCGCGTGCAGTTCCTGCAGCTTCTTGATCGGCGCCTCGACGTCGACGTCCGACTCGGCCAGTGCGACGAGTTCGGCGAGCTTCGCCTCGACGTCCGCGTGCCGGCCCCACAGACCCTCACCGTTGATGACCCCGAGGCCACCACGCTTGCCGAGTTCGATCGCGAACGACGGCGAGACCAGCGCGTCGGTCGGATGCGCCAGCACCGGAATGTCGAACCGGTATGCGTCGAGCTGCCAGGACGTCGACACCTCCTTGGAGGAGCGGGTCCGGCGGGAGGGGACGATGTCGATGTCGTCCAGCTCATAGGTTCGTCGGGCTGTTCGGCCCATGCCGATCTCAACGAGGTCGCGCACGCGCGCCCCTTTCTCGTGAATCGTGACTGGTTGCTAGCGAGCGGTGTAGTTGGGAGCTTCGACCGTCATCGTGATGTCGTGCGGGTGGCTCTCCTTCAGACCCGCAGCCGTGATCTGCACGAACTGCGCGTTCTGCAGCTCCTCGATCGACGACGCTCCCGTGTAACCCATGGCGGCCCGCAGACCGCCCGTGAGCTGATGGGTGACCTGGGACAGCGGACCGCGGAACGCGACCCGGCCCTCGATCCCCTCCGGAACCAGCTTGTCCTCGGACAGCACGTCGTCCTGGAAGTAGCGGTCCTTGGAATACGACTTCGCGGCGCCACGGCTCTGCATCGCGCCGAGGGAACCCATGCCGCGGTAGCTCTTGTACTGCTTACCGTTGACCAGGATCAGCTCGCCCGGCGACTCCGCGGTGCCTGCGAGCAGCGAACCGAGCATGGCCGTCGACGCGCCTGCCGCCAGGGCCTTCGCGATGTCGCCGGAGAACTGCAGTCCACCGTCGGCGATCACCGGCACACCGTGCGGCTTGGCCGCGGCGACCGCTTCGAGGATCGCCGTGATCTGCGGGGCGCCGACACCGGCGATGACACGGGTGGTGCAGATGGAGCCGGGGCCCACACCGACCTTCACCGCGTCCACACCGGCTTCGATGAGAGCGGCCGCACCACTGCGGGTGGCGACGTTGCCGCCGATGATCTGCACACGCTCGTCGACCTCTGCCTTGAGCTTCGAGATCATGTCCAGCACGCCGGCCGAGTGACCGTGGGCGCTGTCGACGACGAGCACGTCCACCCCGGCGTCGGTGAGGGCCATTGCGCGGCTCCACGCCTCGTCGCCCACACCCACGGCGGCGCCGACGAGGAGCCGGCCGTCGCGGTCCTTGGTGGCGTCCGGGTGCTGCTCGGTCTTCACGAAGTCCTTGACCGTGATGAGGCCCGTGAGCTTGCCCTGACCGTCCACGATCGGCAGCTTCTCGATCTTGTGGCGGCGGAGCAGGCCCAGCGCCACCTCCGCGGTCACACCCTCCTGGGCGGTGATCAGCGGGGCCTTCGTCATGACCTCGGACACGGCGCGGTTCTGATCGACCTCGAAGCGCATGTCGCGGTTGGTGATGATGCCGACAAGCTGCCCGGCCTCGTCGGTCACCGGAAGTCCGGAAATCCGGAAGCGGGCGCACTTGGCGTCGACCTCGGCGAGGGTGTCCGACGGCTTGCAGGTGACCGGGTCGGTGACCATTCCTGCCTCGGACCGCTTGACCGTCTCCACCTGCCCGGCCTGCGCCTCGACCGACAGGTTGCGATGCAGGACGCCCATCCCACCGGCGCGGGCCATGGCGATGGCCATCCGCGCCTCGGTGACGGTGTCCATCGCGGAGCTGACGAGCGGCACTCGCAGCCGGATGTCCCTGGTCAGCTGGCTGGACGTGTCGACCTGGCCGGGGATGACATTCGACGCCGCCGGCAAGAGCAGGACGTCGTCGTACGTAAGACCCAGCATCGCGACCTTGTTCGGGTCGTCACCGCCGGTGTGTACATGCCCTGCTGAACTTGTCATGCGGTTCGGGCCCTCCATGGAACATAGGTGCGGCGCCGGTGGCGCCGTCTGTGGACATTCAGATCTTCGATCTGGTGGAAACTTTCGGGAACACGGATACAAGAAAAAGGCCGGAGCGACGATCGATATTCCCAGCTCCACAAACCATGATATCGGCTCGACGCGATCACCACGGAGCCCACCCACGCTGGGCGTACGCCGAACGGCTGGCGCAGACCGGGCTGACCTGCGTACCGTGGTGCTGTGCGCGATCAACTGCCTCCAGGTCTGCCCCCGGACCCCTTCGCCGGCGACCCCGCCGACCCGTCCGCAGCTCTCGATGCGATCGAACCGGGCCAGCCACTCGACCCCCACGAGCGTCTCGCCGTGGAGGAAGATCTGGCCGACCTCGCCGTGTACGAGGCGCTGCTGGCGCATCGCGGGATCCGCGGTCTCGTCGTCTGCTGCGAAGACTGCCAGCAAGATCACTACCACGATTGGGACATGCTCCGTGCCAATCTCCTCCAGCTTCTGGTCGACGGCACCGTGCGCCCGCACGAGCCCGCCTACGACCCGACACCCGAGGCATACGTCACCTGGGATTACTGCCGCGGCTACGCGGACGCCTCGATGAACGACGCTCTGCACGGCGACGGTTTCGACGCCTGATCCGGCACAACCCGGTACAGACCACTGTGGCCCGACACGCGAAGTGTCGGGCCACAGTGGTCTGTGCGGAAGGTCCGCCGAACCGCTAGCTGGTGGGCGGCGGCACCGGGACCGGGGTCGTGGTGGTGGGTAGCGGCACCGTCGAAGGCTGCTGGGTGGATGGCTCCGTCGCCGGAATGTCCGAGGGCAGCGTCGGAACCAACATGATCGTGGGATCCGGGCTCGTGGACGGCAACGTCTCGGGCGGAGGCGGCAGCGTGGGCAGCTGCGGCAGCGGAATGGGCGGCAGTCCCGGAATCTGCAGATCCGTGGGCAGGGTTCCCGGCAACTGCTCGACTCCCGGCGCGGTCGTGGAACCGGGTGTCCCCGGCACCGTGGCCGGCAGTTCGGTGGTCTGTGTCGGCGCGTCGGTGGTGGTGGTACCGGGCGTCGTCGCCGCGGGCGGCGTGGTGGGAGCGATCTTCTCGACCTCCGCGGCGAGCTTCGCACGCCACACGTCGAGTTCGTTGCGCAGGTCGGCGTCGAGCACCCCGCCGGAACGGCCTGCGGCGCCCTCGAGCAGGTTCTTCGCCGCCTCCGCGTCGCCCGCGGCGATCAGCCGCTCGGCCTCCTGCAGCTGCGACGTGGTGTCGATCTGCGCGACGGTCGAATCGGCCTGCTGGCTGAACACGACCGACTTGACACTCCACAGCGGATCGCCGGGTGCGGCGTTGTACGAGAAGATGGTGGCGCCACCCATGACGACCGCGATCGCGGCGGCAGCGCCGGCGATGGGTCGCAACAAGCGGAGCTTGCCGCGGGCAGCGCTGCGTGCGGAACGGGCGTCCGAGGCGTCGATCGCCGCGATCACGTCGTCGAGCAGCGGCCCGGTCGGCATCGGCGTCGCCACGATGTCGGCGCGCCAATTGGTCAGCAGAAGCGCGAGCTCGTACTGCTCCGGCGAATCCGTCGCGACAGGACCGCCACCGGCGATCGCGTCGATCAAAGCGTCGTCGCGGCGCACTGCCGCGACGTCCACCGGTGCGTCGTCTCCTGGGAGATCGGCATCGGGATTGCCGTTGCGCTTGATGCCCCTAGCCAAACCTCTCACCTGCCCTCGTCACTTCTTTTTTCAGTTTCGCGATGGCTCGGTGTTGAGCCACGCGGACAGCTCCCGCAGTACTACCCACGGCCGCGGCCGTCTCCTCGGCTGACATACCGACCACGAGGCGGAGGATCAAGATCTCCCGGTGCTTTTCCGGCAGCGTGCTCAGCAGTTCGTTCATCTGCCTGCTCGCTTCCGAGTCCAGCGCCCTCTGTTCGGGTCCGTCATCGTTAGCTACGACATCCGGTACTTCGGCGACGGGCTCCGACTTGTTACGGGCGGAGTTCCGATGCGCGTCGGCAACCTTGTGCGCGGCGATCCCGTAGACGAATGCCATGAACGGGCGGCCTTGATCCTCGTAGCGAGGTAAGGCCGTCATCACGGCGAGGCACACTTCTTGTGCCACGTCGTCCGCGGAGAGTTGTCCCCTCTCCGCAGCACCGACCCTGGCTCTGCAGTAACGCACAACCAAGGGCCGAATGTTTTCCAGGACCAGAGCTAAAGCGGCCCGGTCACCCTGCGTTGCAGCGGCGACGGCGGAGTCCAACTCCTCGCTCGTATTAGTCATCGTTGCTGAATATCCTGGCGTTACAGTGGCACCTCCCCCGATGGGTGTGCTCCCGCTCTCAGCGGAACACTCCAAGAGTAACGGTGCGGACCGAACGGTATTCGCCCGGATTCGCAGCGATTCGCGCGCAACCCGCCGGGACGGGTCCCGACCAGCGGAGTCAGATTCGGAAGCGCCCACCTCGCGCCCTGATGACGGCTTCGCACTCCGCACGCACGGTCTCCGCACGTGAGTCGGATGTCACACCACTCAGCAACATCGCAGCTGCCCACTTCAGAGGTATCAAGCCGTGCCGATCGCACCGGTCGAGCACATCCGCGGCAAGCCGTGCCGCCGGACCCGAATCGGGCTCCCCTGTCATCGACGCGCTCCGCAGCAGATCCGATTTGACGTGGTGCCGCACAGATCCGGCAGCCTCCGAAATTTCCGCTGCGGTCTCGGCGTGGCGGCGCGCCGAGGCGAAGTCTCCGCCCGCGAGAAACAACTCGGCGCTCACCCAGTGCCTGCGGACGCGCTGTCGCCACAGTTCGCCGGGAGCACGCTCGTCGAGGTATTCGGAGCACCTGTCGAGCAGCCGCCGGCCCAGTGCCAGCCGGCCGCACCCCAACGCGTCGGCCGCCAGCCCCGTCATCGCGTCGCACCGCGCTTCGTGAACGAGGACGTCGTCGCCGTCGCCGGGACCCGTCCCGACGACGGCGAGAGCCCGGCCGTCGAACCCGGACGCCACACCGTGCCAGCCGAGCTGCCTCAGCAACGACGCCTGCGTGCTCCAGGCGAGTGAGGCGACCGCGGGTTCGGCCACCTCTCCGCGCGTCAGTGCGTCCAGCTCAGCGCGGGATCGGGCGTAGTGCCCCCGGGCGCCCCACGCCACCGCTCGCATCCAGCGCTCGACGGGAACGTCGGACACCGATAGCGGGCACGCGCCCGGATCGGCGCCGAAAGCCGCGCGGATCCACGAATTCGTGGGGTCGGACCGGAGAGTGGAGTCGGGCACGCCCAGATCATCGCATCGTCCGGCCGCTCTGCGGTCAGGTGACCGCGGTGACGGCGTCCACGGCCTCGTCCAGCATGCCCAGCACCGCTATCGACCGTGGAAGTGACTGCGTCCGGCATCCGGGGCCGCCCGCGAGCATCGTCAGCCCGGTGCGCCGCCGGCGGATCGCCCGCAGGAGAGACGGGAGGGCGCATCCGGCGGCGGGCAACCACAGGACGATCACGTCCGGCTCGGCGTTGGTCACGGAGGCGAGGAGCGCCGACCGGCACAGTGGCAGCGCCATCCGCGTGTCCACCGAGGCAGTGGCCAGGGCGGCGCCAAGTGCCCGGAATTCGAGGCCGTACGGATCGGCGGGAACCGTGTCCTGCGAGTCCGCAGGCACGTGCACGAGCAGGACACGGCCACCGCCACCGATCGGCGCGTCCAGCGTCATCGTGGACAGAATCCCTGCGACGCATTCGGCGAAGACGCGGACACTCGCAGCGGCGGCGTCCGAATTCCTGCCCTCGTCCGCCCATTCGAGCACCGGAACGACCAGGGTCGTCCACATGGAGCTGAATCCCCGCTCCGCGACGGCCCGCACGATGATCCGCCGGATGGTCACGACGTCTCGCGCCAGCAGCGCACCCGATAAATTCCGGACGGACGCCTCGGCGCCACCGAGGCCGGAAAAAGGTGACAAAAGGTTCGACGGGTCTGTTTTCATCCCGTTCACCGAGTTGTCACCCAGATTTTTCACACCCGGTCGGCGGTCGCTTTCTGACGAATACGTAGCCATTGCGTTAATCGCATATCTCGCGGCCTCCGCGGAGTTTGCACCACCGTCCAGCGCATGTTGCATGCATTCGAGCCGGGCGACGTCGCGCGGCGTGTACCGCCGGTGACTTCCCTGCACGTGAACGGAGGGCCCGATGCCGTATCTGCGGTCCCAGGTGCGGAGCGTCGACGGAGCCACCCCGAGCTTTCTGGCCAGGGCCGATACCGAGATCGTGGGTCCCTCGTCCGGGGATCCGGAAGAAGGCTGGGTTTCTGGCTCCGCGGGCTGGGGCACCCGGACATCGTTACCCGCGACCCGGGGTCTTTCAACCCGAAACGGAATCACGGAACCGCGGGAAAGTAAATATTTTCCAGGTTAACTTTCAGTTCGTGGGATATGTAAATCGCCACTGTGAACAACTATTGACGCGATTTCACAACCGACTCTACGGTTAGCGACGTGAATGATTCAGTGGCTTGAACGTACCTACGAGCCCACGGTCCGCTCGTCGCCCGAGGCGAGCTTGCAGCTAAGGAGTCCACATGCCTGCACCCAACCACCTGCCCGGCCCGAACGCCGATATCTGGGATTGGCAGATGCACGGACTGTGCCGCGGGGTCGACTCCTCGATGTTCTTCCATCCCGACGGAGAGCGTGGCCGAGCTCGTGCGCAGCGAGAGACCCGGGCCAAGGAAATGTGCAGACGCTGCCCGGTCCTCGCCCAGTGCCGCAATCACGCCCTGAGCGTGTCCGAACCGTACGGGATCTGGGGCGGAATGTCCGAGACGGAACGCGAGATGCACGCCCGGCACAGACGCGGCCGGATAGCGGTCTGACCGCTCGACCACACTCACTGGGGAACCCTCGTCGCCGCACGGGGGTTCCTCTCGTCACATCGGCACCCTCCCACCCATCCACCGCGACGCGGTCTCCGAATGCCTACCGGCTGGAGGAGATGAGTGGATGTGCACGCTACCGTGGTTCTCGATGAACCGAGACGAGTGCCGGTGACGAACCCCGAGGGCAACACTCCGGCAGAAGACGTGTGTTCGGCGGACGCAGCCGGGGCACACGGGGCCCGGACCACCGAATCCGCGGAACTGTACGAGACCATGGCCCGCGTCGCGAACGGGGACGCCGACGCTTTCGCCGAACTCTACGACCGGACGAGCGCCCGGGTCCACGGCATGGCCCTGCGGGTCCTGCGGGATCCCGGGTACGCAGAGGAGACGACGCAGGAAGTCTTCCTCCAGGCGTGGCGCACCGCGTCCAACTTCGATCCGGCCCGCGGTTCCGTCCTGTCCTGGCTGATGACGCTCGCGCACCGCCGTGCGGTCGACCGCGTGCGGTCCGAGCAGGCCGGCACCGACCGCGAGGCGCTCTACGAGACCACCAACATCGCAGGGCCGTTCGACCACGTCACCGAGGAGGTGACCCGCCGGCTCGAGCATCAATCGGTGCTCGCCTGCCTCGACTCGCTCACGGACACCCAACGTGAGTCCGTCGCGATGGCGTACTACGACGGCCGCACCTATCGAGAGGTCGCCTCCCAGCTGGGGGTCGCCCTGTCCACGGTGAAGACGCGCATCCGTGACGGATTGACGCGTCTTCGCGGGTGCCTGGGAGGTCTGTGACATGAACGACGAACTCGTGGGCATGGCGTACCCGTACGCACTCGATGCGCTCGACGACAGGGAGCGCCGCGAACTCGACACCGATCTCGCCACCACCGACGAGGACACCCGCTCCACCTTCACCGACGAGGTCCGGCGGATCCGGGAAGCTTTCGCGGTGGTGAGCGCGGTGGGAGCCGTAGAACCCCCGCCCCGGGTGCGGACTCGAGTCCTCGACGAAGTCCGGCACTCCGCCGCCGGGCCGACGTCGCTGACCGAACGCCGCTCCCGCCGGCGCCGCTGGCAGATCGCCGTCGCCGCTGCCGCGGCAGTCGGGGTGCTCGCCGGCGGGACGGTGATCGTTCGGCAGCTCACGGAAGGTCCGTCGCCGACTGTGGCGGAGCAGGTTCTCGACGCCTCCGACGTGCACTCGTCGACGAGTGCGATTGCCGCCGGCGGGTCCGCGACCGCCAACTACTCGAAGTCGCAGGACGCCGTGGTGTTCGTGCTGGACGGTGTCGCCCCGCCCAGCGCCCAAACCGTGTACCAGCTGTGGTTGATGCCCGCATCCGGGGACGCGCCCGTGCCCGCGGGAACCATCTCTCCCGGAGAGATGCAGCCGACCACGACGGTCGTCCTCGACGACGTGGGGTCGATGTCGAAGCTGGCCGTCACCGTCGAACCGCCCGGAGGATCTCCCCAGCCGACGTCGGAACCGTTCGCGGTGCTGCAACTGAGCTGATCCGGCGCCTGCAGGCAGAAGAAACCCCCGCGCGGTGATCCGCACGGGGGTGTCTTCGCTCGAACGATCGGTCGCGACGGTAGAGCCTAGTGGCTGTGCCCGTGACCGGTCTGCTGCTCGTCCTCTTCCGCAGGCTTCTCGACCACGGCGCTCTCCGTGGTGAGGATCATCCGCGCGACCGAGGCCGCGTTGACGACCGCGGAGCGGGTGACCTTCACGGGGTCGACGACACCGTCGGCGAGCAGGTCGCCGTAGGTCAGGGTCGCGGCGTTGAAACCGTGGCCCTTGGGCTGCTCGGCAACCTTGCTGGTGACGACGGAACCGTCGAGACCGGCATTGCTGGCGATCCAGAACAGCGGCGCCTGCAGTGCTTCGCGCACGACCTTGACGCCCGTGGCCTCGTCACCGGTCAGACCGAGGTTGTCGGCCAGCTCGGTGCTCGCCTGGACGAGAGCGGAACCGCCGCCGGGGACGATGCCCTCGGCGACAGCAGCCTTCGCGGCGTTGACGGCGTCCTCGACGCGGAACTTGCGCTCCTTGAGGTCCGTCTCCGTGGCCGCGCCGACCTTGATGACGGCGACGCCACCGGCCAGCTTCGCCAGACGCTCTTCGAGCTTCTCGCGATCCCAGTCGGAGTCGGTGTTCTCGATTTCGCGACGCAGCTGCGCGACGCGACCCTTGATGTCGTCGTCGGTTCCGGCGCCGTCGACGATCGTGGTCTCGTCCTTGCTGACCACGACGCGGCGTGCGCTGCCGAGCAGGTCCAGCCCGGCGTCCTTCAGCGTGAGGCCGACGTCGGAGTTGATGACCGTGCCACCGGTGACGACGGCGAGGTCGTCGAGGAACGCCTTCCGGCGGTCACCGAAGAACGGCGCCTTGACGGCGACGGCCTTGATGGTCTTCCGGATGGAGTTGACCACGAGCGTCGAGAGAACCTCGCCCTCGACGTCCTCCGCGATGATGAGGAGGGGCTTGCCGCTCTCGGCAACCTTCTCCAGCAGCGGCAGGAAGTCGGGCAGGGACGTGATCTTCTCGCGGTACAGCAACACGAGCGCGTCCTCGTACACGGCCTTCTGTGCATCGAGGTCCGTGACGAAGTACGGCGACAGGTAGCCCTTGTCGAACTGGACGCCCTCGGTGATCACGAGCTCGGTCGCCAGGGTCGAGGATTCCTCGACCGTCACGACGCCGTCGGTGCCGACGCGGGTGAGCGCCTCGCCCACCATTTCGCCGATCTCCTCGTCACGCGAGGACACGGTCGCGACCTGGGCGATGGACGTCTTGCCCTCGACCGGCTTCGCGGCGGCGAGCAGTGCCTCGACGACCTTGTCGGCCGCGGCGTTGATGCCGATGCCGAGTGCCATCGGGTTCGCACCCGCGGCGATGTTCTTCAAACCGCCCCGCACGATGGCCTGAGCCAGCACGGTGGCGGTGGTGGTGCCGTCGCCGGCGACGTCGTTGGTCTTGGTGGCGACGCTCTTGACGAGCTGCGCGCCGAGGTTCTCGAACGGGTCCTCGAGCTCGATTTCCCGGGCGATGCTGACACCGTCGTTGGTGACGGTCGGGCCGCCGAAGGCCTTCGCCAGCACTACGTGGCGGCCACGCGGACCCAAGGTCACCTTGACCGCGTCGGCAAGCTTGTCGACTCCACGCTCGAGAGACCGGCGTGCGACCTCGTTGAACTCAATCTGCTTGGACATGTGTTCTGTCTTCTCCTGGATCTCAGGGTTACGCGCGTGAACGCACTCCGCCCCGGGATCCTGTGGGGACTCCGGGGCGGATCACGTATGGCTTACTTGGAGACGACAGCCAGCACGTCGCGTGCCGACAGGATCAGGTACTCCTGGCCGGCGTACTTGATCTCGGTTCCGCCGTACTTGGAGTAGATGACCGTGTCACCCTCCTTGACGTCGACCGGGATGCGGTTGCCCTGCTCGTTGACGCGGCCTTCGCCGACTGCGACGACGGTGCCCTCCTGGGGCTTCTCCTTGGCCGTGTCGGGAATGACCAGGCCGGAGGCAGTCGTCGTCTCAGCCTCGTTGGCCTGGACGAGGATCTTGTCCTCGAGCGGCTTGATGTTGACGCTCGCCACGATGAGCCCTCCACTTGGGGTATGCGGATCCGGAGACTTCTCCGGACTCCTGTTTGAGTGTTCCGTTTACGGCACTTCACACAGCCCCGTCGTCGCGGGTGCCGGAGCTCGATCGGCGCCACTTGGCACTCTATACGTGAGAGTGCCAACGCTCAAGGAGAAGGGGGTGGTAGACCGCGCCGAGCCGAATATCGGCTTGTCTCACGGGTCGTCACCTAAGGTTCCTCTGGTGTCTGACATCACTCGGCGTAAGTTCCTGACATTTGCCGGACTCGGGGCGATCGGGGCAGTGGGATTCGAAGCACGCCCGTGGGGGTTGCAGTACGCGGGCGCGGCGCCGCTTCCCACGTCCGGGGCCGGCACCACCCTCGAAGCGGTGGCCGTCCCCCTCGGCGACTCCGGATACCGCAGGCTCGGCGCGGGACCGGGGTGGCCGACCATCGTTCGCACGGAACTCGCCGAGGCCCGCAGCGGGCGCGAGGACCGGCGCACCGCCCTCGCCTCCCTCGTCCAGCTCACGGACGTCCACCTGGTCGACGCCCAGTCCCCGATGCGTTTCGAATACGTGCACCCCTTCACGGGGTCCGCGTTCCGCCCGCACGAGACACTCACCGCCCAGGGTCTCGTCGCCCTCGTCGCACGGGTCAACGCGCTCGCATCCGGCCCGCATACCCAGCGCCCGTTCGACGCGGTCGTGAGCACCGGCGACAACACCGACAACAAGGAATTCGCCGAACTCGGCTGGTTCCTCACCGCGCTCAACGGCGGCACCATCGTCCCCAACACGGGCGCACCCGACCGCTACGAAGGCGTGCAGAACTCGGGCGCCGATCTGTACTGGAACCCGGAGTCGTCCATCCAGGACATGTACAAGAAGGCCGGGTTCCCCGAGATACCCGGCCTGCTCGGCGCGGCGATCTCTCCCGTCACGAGCCCCGGCCTCCGCACCCCCTGGTATTGCGTCTTCGGCAATCACGACGACTCGGTGCAGGGCACCGTCCCGAGCGGCATCCCACCGCTCGAAGCCATGTACACCGGTTCGCTGAAGTTCGAGGTCCCGGGATCGCCGGAAGAGGCGAAGACGGTCGACGTCGCCACCAGGTTCGATCCCGGCGCCATTCCCGCCGCCCTGTCCGCGATCACGACCCCCGCACGGGTCGTCACACCCGACCCCGCACGCGCGCCGTTCACTCCCCGCCAGTTCATCGCCGCACACCTGGACCCGGCCAACACCGGCCCCGGACCGGTCGGTCACGGCTTCGCACCTGATGCCGGCGAGACCGGGATCGGCTACTACTCGTTCGAGATCGCACCCGGCGTGGTCGGCATCAGCATGGATTCCACCAACCGGGCGGGGTTCGTCGACGGCTCGCTCGGTGCTGCGCAGTTCCGGTGGATCGAGGACACCCTGGTGGCCGGCAGCAGCCGGTACTTCGACACGGCGGGCAACCCGGTGTCCCAGGTACGCAACGACACCTGGTTCGTCCTGTTCAGTCACCACACCAGCGGCAGCATGGACAACGTCGTCCCCGACCCCTCCGCCCCGGCGGAACCCCGGATCCGGGGTTCGCGACTGGTGGATCTGCTGCACCGATTCCCGAACGTCCTCGCCTGGGTCAACGGGCACACCCACGAGAACCGGATCACACCGTGGCCCGGATCGACTCCGGAGCAGTCGTTCTGGGAGATCAACACGGCCTCGCACATCGACTTCCCCCAGCACGGGCGGATCATCGAGGTGGTCGACAACGTCGACGGAACCGTGTCGCTGCTCACGACGCTGTTCGAGGCCGACAGCCCCTACTCCGTCGACCACACCGATCTCTCACCGCTCGGGTTGGCGTCGCTGTACCGGGAGTTGTCGTTCAACGACATTCACGCGGACCCCGACCTGCTCGGCGGGACACCCGACCGGAACGTCGAACTGGTACTGGCGTCGGGTCGCTAGACCCGGCGCCTGCGGGCCCAGCCGACGGCCGCGACGACCGCGCGGATGCCGACGCCGAGAAGGATCAGATTTCCGATGATCTGCACACTCACGACGGCTCGCGACGGATCGGTCGTCGCGGCGATGTCGCCGAACCCGACGGTCGAGAAGACGGTGAGCGAGAAGTACAACGCACCCATCCGCGTGAGGGGCTCGGTGAAGTAACCCGGATCACTTTCGGACATCAGGCAATATCCTGCCGAGAACCCGAGCAGGTAGAGCGGCAGGATCAGGGCCAGCGCCTCGATCGCCTGGAGCGCCGGTACGTCGGACGTGACGATCCGCCAGATCTGCCAGCCCGCGACGAGCGCGACCACGAGCAAGCCGCCCGCCAGGAAGAACAGGGCGGACACTTCCCCGAGGGACGTCCACGGCAGGGCGAAGTAGACCACCGTGCACAGGAAGACGGTGACCAGCGGGCGCAGAACTGCACGCAGCAGAAGCCGTCGGCGCTCACGTCTCGTGAGGTTGCGAAAATCGCTGGCGCGTCGCATCAGATTCCTTTGGACAACTGTGCAGGTGAGACCGGATATCGAGCGCCATCCTCGTCTTCCACGGCCGAAAGTCGGGAGCGAAATCCGTTTGTTTTCTGTAACGTTCAGATAACAGTCGCCGATTCAACGGGCAGGGATTCCCCGCTGAACAGGGCGTTCCGACAGAGACAGCAGGTCACGCGTCGAAAACGTGAGGGGGTGTGTGAGATGGGTATGTCCTTGGGGATGTCGACCGGTGCGGCCGGTGTCGGGTCCGCCCTCGTCACCACCGCCTCCAACGGTACGCAGAACGTCGAGTTCCGTTACCTGTCCGCCGATCAGGCGCACACCGACCTCGGCGACCTGGTCCGTTCCTCCATCTCGCTGATGACCACCCAGGTTCCTGCCGACCCCACCACACCCGACGCGTTCGCTGTCGCGTACCGGACGGCGGAGCAGGCGCATTCGATCCGCAGCGCCGTCAGCAGGCAGCGGCACCGCGTGCATCTCGTGCCCGAGACCGCCGCCACCCTCACCTATCTTCGGCACACCGGCGAGGTCGCCCAGCATGCCACGGTCGCGATCGTCGACTTCGGCGAGTCCGGACTGTCCGTCGCCGTCGTCGACCAGGTCGACGGCACCGTCCTGCACGCCGACCGCACGAGCCACGTGAGCGGCACCGGAATCGACGACCTCGTCTTCCACCACGTCGTCGGCAGCCTCGCCACCCCGCATCCCCTGCGGCACCTGGACCGCGACCTGCTCTCGGCGCGGTGCCGCGTCGCCAAGGAGCAGTTGTCCTCGGAGCCGAATGCGCACGTCGACATCGACCTGCACGGCATCCGCCCGATCGAGATCAGCCGCACCAGGTTCGACGAGATCGCCGCACCGACCGTCCGGGTCGCGGTGGAGTTCATCCGTGCCACCGTCGCCGACTCCCCGCGTCGACCGGACGCCCTGGCCCTGGTCGGTGGCGGCGCGAACATACCCGCGATCACCGCCGCCGTCGCCGACGCGTTCACCGCACGGGTCATCGCTGTGCCCGAACCCGACACGGCGACCGCGAAAGGTGCGGCGTTGCTCGCCGTCTCCTCCGCCATCCGCGACTACCCGGCCACCGAGTCGACCCGTCCCGGTTCGGCCGCCAAGGTGTCGGGGGCACTCGTCGGCGCCCTCGTGGTCGGAGGGCTCGTTCTCGGCTACGGCGTGAAGGAACTCGCGCCCGCACCCGACCCCAACGTCTCCCCCGCGGGGACGGACATGTTCCAGACCACCGAGCAGGTCACGACCACGACGTCGGACGAACCGCCCGCGACGCGGATTCCGTCGTACGATCCGACGCCGACGTCGGCGTACTACCCGAATCAGGTTGCCCCGCCCACCTCCGAACCGCAGACGGACCGGTCCCCTGAGCAGACGCCCGATTCGACGAGCGAGACCACGACGCCGCGCACCACCACCCCGGTGCCGACACCCACGGCTCCCCCGCGTCCGACGCTGCCCGGAACGAACCCGTCGCAGCCGTCGTGGCCGCACATCGAATGGCCCGCGATTCCGCCGCTGTGGCCGCAGGTTCCGGGAGAATCCACGCCGAACGAACCGCGCCCGGGTACGCCCGCACCCGACGTTCCGGAAGTAGCACCGCCGCCCACCGAGACGCCCGCCGCGCCCGCGGAATCCACTGCCCCCGCGGCGCCCGAAGGGCTCTTCCCGATGATCCCGGCCCCGGGCACGGTTGCTCCGAGTCCCGATGCGGCGCAACCGAGTGGTGCTCAGCCCGGCGAGACGCTCACTCCCCCGGCCACGCAGACCGTCACGATTCCGGTCAGCTGAACACCTGACTGGTCGCCACCGACAGTCCGGGGTCGCTGGCCACGGTCAGCAGGGACGGCGCGGCGCCGCCGGCGATCAGATGCGCGCCGAGCGAGGCGATCATCACCCCGTTGTCGGTGCACAGGCGCGGTTTCGGCACCCGCAGGGTAAGTCCGGCTTCGGCGCAGCGTTCCTCGGCGAGTGCGCGGATGCGCGAGTTGGCCGTGGCGCCGCCCCCGAGAACGAGTGTGTCCACGCCGACGTCGCGGGCCGCGCGCACCGCTTTCATCGTCAGCACGTCCGCCACGGCTTCCTGGAAACTCGCGGCGATATCCGGCACCGAACAAGCCTCCCCTGCCCGCTCCTTGGACTCCACGTACCGTGCGACAGCCGTCTTCAGCCCGGAGAACGAGAAGTCGTGCCGGGCGTCCCGGGGCCCGGTCATTCCGCGCGGGAAGGGAATGGCGTCTCGGTCGCCGACCTGCGCCGCGGCGTCGAGGGCCGGGCCACCGGGGAATCCGAGGCCGAGGAGGCGGGCCACCTTGTCGAAGGCTTCGCCGGCCGCGTCGTCCACGGTGGTGCCGAGTTCGACGATGGGCTTCGCGAGATCCTCGACGTGCAGGAGGTGGGTGTGCCCACCGGACACGAGCAGCGCCACGCACGGTGGCATCGGTCCATGTTCGAGGGTGTCGACCGAGACGTGGCCGCCGAGGTGGTTCACCGCGTAGAACGGGACGTCCCAGGCCGCCGCATAGGCTTTCGCGGCCGCGACACCGACGAGCAGGGCGCCGGCCAGACCGGGTCCGATGGTGACGGCGAGAGCGTCCGGCTTGGCGATGCCGGCCGCGGCGAGGGCGCGCCGCATCGTCGGGACGATCGCCTCGAGGTGCGCGCGGGACGCGACCTCGGGCACCACCCCGCCGTACCGGGCATGCTCTTCGACGCTGGATGCGACCTCGTCCGCGAGGAGTTCGCACGTCCCGTCACCGTTCCACCGGACGATGCCGACTCCGGTCTCGTCACAAGAGCTTTCGATCCCCATGACGATCATTGCACCGGCTCCTCACCCGATCCGGGGCGACGCATCGTGAAGGCGTCCGCACCGCTCGGTTGGTAGTACTTCTTACGGGTTCCCACGATCTCGAATCCTTCACGTCTGTACAGGGCGATCGCCGCGTCGTTGTCGGTGCGCACTTCGAGGAACACCGGGCCACCCCGCGCGTCGGCGACGCGCAGGAGTTCGTCGAGGAGTGCCCCGCCGATCCCCCGGCGCTGACACGCCGGGTCCGTTCCGATCGTGTGTATCTCGGATTCGGGATGCGAACCGTTGCCCAGCAGAGCGATTCCGGCGTACCCGACGACGTGGCCGGTGTCGTCCCGCGCCACGGTGTAGTGCACGTGCGGTGCGGCGAGTTCCGCCCTGAATGCGCCGGCGCTCCAGGGCCCGTCACCGGCGAAGAGGAGTGTTTCGAGCTCCGCGCACCGGTCGGCATCCGTGGCCGCCATCGGTTCGATGCGGAATGTCATTTCTTCCGGTCCGCCAGTTCGACCGCGTCCGGGCGCCGCAGGTAGAGCGGTACGAGCGCCGCCGGTGCCGCACCGCTGAACAGGGCATCCGCGGCCACCGTGACCAGCCCTGCGGGCGACGGTGTTTCCACGGGTTCGACCGGCAGATCGAAGAAGTCGACGTGTGACGGCGATCCCGCCACCACCTCGGACGGCATCGGCTCGAGCTCGCGCGGCTTCACCACGGCGGGGCCTTCCACCCGCACCCCTGCCGAGTAGCGCGCCCAGTACACCTCACGTCGGCGTGCGTCCGTGACGACCAGCAGATTCCGGTCACCGTCCACCTGTGCGGCGATGGCGTCGAGGCTGCACACGCCGTGGGCCGGAATACCGAGGGCGTCGGCGAACGCGGCGGCGGTGGCCATCCCCACGCGCAGTCCCGTGAACGGCCCCGGTCCGGCGCCGACCACCACCGCGTCGAGGTCCGCGGCGACGTGACCCGACTCGGTGAGGCACTCGAGGATGTGCGGGGTGAGCACTTCCGCGTGGGCGCGCGGGTTGACCGTCACGCGCACCGCGAGGGTGTCCACCGCCTCCACCGATGCGGAATCGGCCGAAACCCGGACGACTCCGGCGGTCACGGCAGGCGTGGACGTGTCGATGGCGAGAACAAGCACGGTAACTGAGGGTACTCGCACGTCAGAACCGCTCCCGACACCCGACCCGTCAGGAAATCCACTCCCAGTGGGCGGTGCGGACGTCCGTCTCCGGTTCGCGGCGCAGGCGTACCCGCAGGTGACGATCGGCCAGCTGCTCGGCAATGCCCGCGCCCCATTCGACGACGACAACCGCTGCAGCCAGGTCGGTGTCGAGGTCGAGCGCGTCGAGTTCGTCCAGCGCGTGCGGGCCGCTTCCGCCCAGTCGGTACGCGTCCACGTGCACCATTCCGACCGGCGCGCCCCCGTCGGGTCGCGTGCCCGCCCGGTGCTCCCGCGCGATCACGAATGTGGGCGAAGTCACTCGCCCCTGCACGCCGAGCCCGGCTCCGATTCCCTTCGTCAGTGCGGTCTTCCCCGCACCGAGGGGTCCGTCGAGGACCACGAGATCACCGGCGACGAGTCCCCGGGCGAGGTCCCGCCCGAACTGCTCGGTGTCCTCCGCCGTCGGCAACACCACGGTCCCGCTCACGGGCAACACTCCCTCTTCAGCCGACATCGGACTGCTCACGCGATTCGTACGTCGCCAGGCCACGATGCAGCACCCGGTCGACGGCGTCCGATACCACGGACGGGAACTCGAGCTGCACCAGATGGCCGGCACCGCGCACCCGCACCAGTTCGGACTCCGGAAGGTCCGCCGCCAGTTTCCGGGAACTGCCGAACGGGATGATCATGTCGCTGTCGCCGCACACCACGACGGACGGGATGTGCTCGATCGCCTCGAGTGAGGCGGACTCGTCGTGCAATTCGAGTGTGCGCAGAAAGTTCACGACGGTGACCACCGACGTCCGGTCCAGCATGGAGTCGGAGAACCTGTGCAGCCGCGGGCTCACATCCGTGCCGTACGACGCTGCCCGCAGGATCGGGGTGATCAGCACGCGGGCCGCGCCGCGCGCGTGCTGGACGAGTTCGGGCGACGTCCGGACGGCCAGCCGGAAGCCGTCGATGACCGGGTTCTGCAGGTTCCGCGTCAATCCGGTCTCGCTGAGACCCGCAGCGGCCGTGGCAACCAGGCCCACACCGACCACCCGCGACGCCACCAGTTCGGGTCGCTGCCCGGCGAAGGCGAGCACCGTCATCCCGCCCATCGAATGCCCCACGAGCACAACCGGTCCGGTGGGGGCCTTCGCTGCGATCACGGTCGCGAGATCGGCGCCCAGCTGAGCGATGGTGCAGCTCGCCGTGGACGGCACACCCGAATCGCCGTGCCCGCGTTGGTCGTAGAACACCATCCGCACGTCGTCGCCCCACCGCTCGGCGAGCTGGCGGCGCTGGAAATGCCACGACGTCATGTCCAGGCAGTAGCCGTGCACGAACACCGCCGTCACGGGCGCGTCCTCGGGACCGACCTCGCGGACCGCGAGCGCGACGCCGTCCTCGGTGACCACGACGCTGCGCCGGTCCCGCGACATCAGCGTGAAGTCCTCGTCACGATAGATCTCGCGACCCGGCCGGGTCGCGCTGCGCAGCGCGTTGGCCCCGGCGACCGAACCGAGCGCCAGCGCGCTCAGCACGCCGCCGACGAGCCCCAGACGCTTCGACACACCCATGTCCTACGTACCCGTTCCGCCGACGTAACTGCGCACCGTGCGTCCGCGTACCCCCGTCACCACCTCGTAGTGGATGGTGTCGAGTTCGTCGGCCCACGCCTGCGCGATGGGCTCGCCGAGGTCTCCGTTGCCGAAGAACACCGCGGTGTCCCCCTCCCGGACTCCCCCGCCGTCCGGCCCGAGATCCACGACCACCTGGTCCATGCACACCCGCCCGATCCCCGGCCGTCGTTCCGCGCCCAGCTGGACCTCGAAACGGCCACTGAGCGAGCGCGGGAGCCCGTCGGCGTACCCGAACGGCAGCAGCGCCACCGTCGTATCCCGTGGGGCCACCCACTGGTGCCCGTAGGACACGCCTTCACCTGCCGCCACCTTCTTCACCAGAGCCACCCTCGATCGCAGTGTCATCGCCGGGCGCAACCCGAACTGACCGAGTTCGGGTACAGGCGACAACCCATATATCGCGATTCCCGGGCGAACCATGTCAAACCGCAGGTCGGGACGGGTCAGGGTGGCCGCGGAATTGGACAGGTGCACCACTTCGGGGACCAGTCCCTGACGCTTGGCATCCGCGATCGCGCTGACCAGTCGGTCGCGCTGGGAATCGATCCAGGCGTGGTGCGGCTCGTCGGCGTGGGCGAGATGCGAGAAGATGCCGCGCAGCCGCACCGAGCCCTCGGCCTGTGCGCGCGCCAGATCGACGAGGACCTGCGCCAGCTCGTCGGGTGCCACCCCGTTGCGGTTCAGTCCGGTGTCGACCTTGATCGTGACGATCGCCGGGGTGCCGACGCTCCGGGCGGCAGCGACCACCGCGGCGAGGTGGCGGGGCGAGGACACGCCGAGTTCGACACCGGCCGCGATCGCGGGGGCGAAATCGGCGTCGACGGTGTGCAGCCACGCGAGGACGGGTGCGTCGATGCCCGCGCGGCGCAGCGTCAGCGCCTCCGCCACCGTCGTCACGCCCAGTTCCGACGCTCCGGCGGCCAGCGCTGCGCGTGCCACGGGCACCGCGCCGTGGTTGTAGCCGTCCGCCTTCACGACGGCCATCATCGCCGCGTCCCGGGCGCTGTCGCGCAGGATGCGGACGTTGTGGGCAATCGCGTCCAGATCGACCACGGCCTCGGCCTGCGGTGCCGGCGCGGCCTGTGCGGGCGCTGCGGGTTCGCTGTGTCCGTGGTCGTCGGCCGGTACTGCTTCAGCAAGCGTCATATGTTCGATCCTGCCATTCACGAGGAGGCCGGCATTTCTCCGGGTGACACCCCCGCACGGAGGACTCTGATCGACTCCCTGAGGTGTGCGAGCAGCGTCCCGGCGGAGATCGGTGCTGTTCCGCGCCCTGCGGAGAGGTCCGCGCCACCGCCACGGGCAGCCAGGTTCGCGGCCAGCGAGTGAGCTCGCGCACCCACCGCGGCGGCCCGCGCCGGGGTGATGCCCGCCGCCATGAGCGAGCCGATGATCCCGGCGAGCACGTCCCCCGCACCCGCGGTGGCGGACCACGATCCGCCCGCCTCGTTGACGAAGATCCGGCCCCCGGGTTCCGCGATCACGGTGGCACGCCCCTTGAGCAGCAGGTGAACATTCCAGTCGGCCGCGAGAGCGCGTGCCGACGCCACCCGGTCCGGACCCGGATCCGTCCCCGTCAGCCGGGCGAACTCCCCGGCGTGCGGGGTCAGCAGTGTCGCTGCGGTCCGCGAACGCACCAGGTCCGGGTCCTCGGCGAGCAGCGTCAGACCGTCCGCGTCGACGAGCACGGGCACGTCGGACTCGAGCACCGTCCGCAGCGTGCGACGGGCGGCGTCGTCGGTTCCCATGCCCGGCCCGACCACCCACGACTGGACGCGTCCCGCCTTCGCGAGATCGGCGGTCGCGATCACCTCCGGCGAGTGCGCGAGCACTTCGTTCGTGCACGGCCCGGCGTAGCGGACGAGCCCCGACGTGGCCGTGACCGCGGCGCTCGTGCACAGCACACCGGCGCCCGGGTAGCCGTCGCTGCCCGCGACCACCCCCACCACGCCCTGCGAGTACTTGTCGTCGCCGGCCCCCGGCACCGGCCACGCGGCACCCACGTCGGCGGCGTCGAGGGCAGTGATCCCGGCAGCGCCGAGCGACAGTCCGATGTCCACGAGCTCGACCCGGCCGCAGTGCGCTGCACCGAGCGCGTGGACCGGTTTGAGGGCGCCGAATGCGACGGTGACGGCGGCGCTCACGGCGGGGCCGTCGACCGCTCCCGTGTCCGGGTCCACACCGCTCGGCAGGTCCGCCGACACGATCGGAGCAGCCTCGATCCGGTCGACCAGCGCCGCAGCATCGGGTCGCAGCGGCCCCCTGCCGGAGATTCCGACGATTCCGTCGATCACCAGATCGGGCAGGCCCAGCTCGTCCGACGGGGCGGCCACCCGGCCGCCGGCCGCGGTGAACGCCGCCAGCCCGGCCGCGTGCGCCTTCTCCGGTTTCAGCAGCACCGCGGTGGCCGCGGCACCGCGCTTGCGCAGCATCGACGCCGCCCACAGCGCGTCCCCGCCGTTGTCCCCGGACCCCACCAGCACCGTGATCGTTCGACCGGCGACGCCCCCGGTCCGCGCCCGCAGCTCCGCCGCCACCACCGTGGCGAGTCCATGCGCTGCGCGTCGCATCAGCGCGCCGTCGGGAAGAGACGCCAGCAACGGCGCCTCCGCGGCTCGAACCTCGTCAGCGGTGTAGTAGCCCCGCATGGGAACTCCTCGTCGAGAAGGGTCGGTACCGGGTCAGACTACGCTCGACGTCATGCGTGGACGTGGAAGCTCGTGGATCGCCGGAGTGGCTCTCGCCGCAAGCATTTCGATGGCGGGCGTCGTGTCCGGATGCGGTTCGCCGGACAGCGCGGCGCCCGAGGCGCCGACCGGACCCGTCGTGCAGGTCGCGAACATGGCGTATGCGCCGGCGACGCTCACCGTCACGGCCGGAGACACCGTCACCTGGAATTTCGACGACCGGGGTGTCACCCACGACGTGGTGGGTGTCGGCGCCGCGAAGAGTGTGCTGCGGAGCCGGTTGATGCAGACCGGCACCTTTACGTACACGTTCACCGAACCGGGGACCTACGAATACACGTGTTCGCTGCACCCCGAGATGACGGGCACCGTCGTGGTCACCCCGTAGGGGCGCGGCCCTGCCACGCCCCTACGGTCGCCGCTATTCGACGGTGACGGACTTGGCGAGGTTACGCGGCTTGTCGACGTCGTAGCCCCGTGTCTGCGCGACCTCCGCCGCGAACACCTGCAATGGCACCGTCGACAGCAGCGGCTGCAGCAGCGTCGGTGCCGCCGGGATCTCGATCAGGTGGTCGGCGAACGGGCGCACGGCCTCGTCGCCCTCCTCCGCGATCACGACGGTCCGCGCCCCGCGGGCCTGGATCTCCCGGATGTTGCTCAGCAGCTTCGAGTGCAGCACCGCGCGCCCCTTCGGGGACGGCATCACGATGATCACCGGCAGCCCGTCCTCGATCAGCGCGATCGGCCCGTGCTTGAGCTCGCCGGCCGCGAAGCCCTCGGCGTGCATGTACGCCAGCTCCTTGAGCTTGAGCGCACCCTCGAGCGCCACGGGGTAGCCCACGTGGCGGCCCAGGAACAGCACCGTCGACGACGACGCCAGCTCCCGCGCCAGCGCCCGCACCGGCTCGACCGTCTCGAGCACCCGGCTCACCAGGTTGGGCATCGCCTCGAGGTCGGCATACTCGCGTGCGACCTCGTCCGGGTACTTGGTGCCGCGGGCCTGGGCGAGGGCCAGGCCGACCAGATAGTTCGCCGTGACCTGCGCGAGGAACGCCTTGGTCGACGCGACACCGATCTCCGGACCTGCCCGGGTGTAGAGGACGGCGTCGGCCTCGCGCGGAATCTGGGCGCCGTTCGTGTTGCACACCGCCAGGACCCGCGCCTTCTGGTCCTTGGCGTGGCGCACGGCCTCGAGGGTGTCGGCCGTCTCACCGGACTGCGAGATGGCCACGACCAGCGTCGACCGGTCGAGAACCGGGTCGCGGTAGCGGAATTCGCTGGCGAGCTCGACCTCCACGGGCAGGCGGGTCCAGTGCTCGATGGCGTACTTCGCGAGCAGCCCCGAGTGGTAGGCGCTGCCGCAGGCGACGACGAAGACCTTGTCGACGTCGCGCAGCTCCTGATCCGACAGTCGCTGCTCGTCGAGAACGATCTTCCCGTCCTGGAAGTGACCGAGCAGGGTGTCCGCGACGGCGGCCGGCTGCTCCTCGATCTCCTTGAGCATGAAGTAGTCGTGGCCGCCCTTCTCGGCGGCGGCGAGATCCCAGTCGATGCGGAACGGGCGGCCCTGCGCCTCGGATCCGTCGAAGTTCAGAATCGAGTACCCGTCCGCGGTGATCACCACGACCTGGTCCTGCCCCAGCTCGACCGCGTCACGAGTGTGCTCGATGAACGCCGCGACATCGGACCCGAGGAACGTCTCTCCCTCGCCGACACCGATGACGAGGGGCGTCGAGCGGCGCGCCGCGACGATGGTGTCCGGGTGGTCCGAGTGCGTAAAGACGAGCGTGAACGCGCCCTCGAGCCTGCGCAGCACGCTCAGCGCGCTCGCGACGAAGTCACCGGCCGTCTCGCCCGAGGCGTAGGCGCGGGCGACCAGGTGCACAGCGACCTCGGTGTCGGTGTCGCTGGCGAAGTCGATTCCGTCGTGCTCGAGTTCGGCCCGCAGCGGGGCGAAGTTCTCGATGATGCCGTTGTGCACGACGGCAACCGTGTTGCCCGCGTCACGGTGCGGATGCGCGTTGCGGTCGGTCGGCCTGCCGTGCGTGGCCCACCGCGTGTGACCGATCCCGGTGCTCCCGGTGAAGTGCTCGGCCCCGACCTCGTCGAGTTCGGCCTCGAGATTCGCGAGACGACCCGCTTTCCGCTCGACCGCCATGCCGCCGTGTCCGTCGAGCACGGCGATGCCGGCAGAGTCGTATCCGCGGTATTCCATTCGCCGCAAGGCCTCCACCACAACAGTCAGAGCCTGCCGGTGGCCGACGTATCCCACGATTCCGCACATGGTTCATCAGGGTACTTGGACCGGGCGACGCGGCGAAGTCGGAGTGTGTGCCGCATCGGCTCTCTCGCCGGCCCGCGAATCGGATAACGTTCTCCCCGTGGCGCCGAAACCGAAGACCCTGGCCCGTGAACTATCCAAGCGAGGACCGCACCGCGTGCTGCGGGGTGACCTCGCACTCGCCGGACAGCCGGGCGTCGTATACACGCCCGAATCAGGCTTCAACCTGCCCGCCGTCGCGTTCGCGCACAGCTGGATGGCAGGTGCCGACCACTACCGGAAGACGCTCGAGCATCTGGCTTCGTGGGGAATCGTCGTGGCAGCCCCCAACAGCGAGCGGGGTCCCGTGCCCTCTCACCTGGGCCTCGCCACCGACCTCCGGGCCACCCTCGACATCTGTGTGGGCGTGCGACTCGGTCCCGGCCAGATCAGCGTGCAGCCCGACCGCGTCGCGTTCGCAGGACACGGGATGGGTGCGGGTGTGGCAGTGCTCGCCGCCGCGCAGCGGGACGTGTCGGCGGTCGCCGCCCTGTTCCCGGCGCCGACCGCACCGAAGGCCGAGAAGTATGCGTCCAAGATCACAGCGCCGGGTCTGATCGTGGCCGGTGCCGACATCGACACCATGAACAGCAACGCCAAGGCGCTGGCCGAGGCATGGGGCGGGGAACACGTCCTGCGCGCCGTCAACGGGGCGAAGGAGTCGGGGCTCACCGAAGGACGCCGCCTCCTGGGAGCACTCGGCATCGGCGGTTCCGAGCGGAAGACCCAGCAGATCACGCGCGCGCTGCTCACCGGCTTCCTGCTGTATCACCTCACCGAGGACAAGAAGTACGAGGTGTTCGCGAAGGCGGATGCCGAACTTCCGCACACCACGCTCGTCGATCCGCACGAGGAGCACACCGACGCCGGCTTCGAGGGCGTGCTCCCGCACATCTGACGTCTCCGGTCACACCAGCCAGCTGCGCGGCCGATAGAACTCGTCGTCGTCGAGTGTGCTCGGTTGCGCAGCCGCAGGCGGTGCCGCTGCAGATTCGGTCCGGCCGCGGCCGGACCGGTTTGCCGCGGCTTCCTCGTCTCTGGCTCTGCGCTCGTCGATCCGCTCCCGGAACATTTCCAGGTCGGCTCGCATCTGTGCCCGTTGTGCACGCAACCGTGCGGCTCGGTGGCTCACAGCGGCCCGGCCTCGGCCAACTCGGCGCCGCTGTCGAATCCGGCCACGGGACCTGTCGCCAGTTCGGGTGCGGACCGCGGCTCCTGTAGCGGCGGGACCTCGACGGGTGTCTCGGGAGCCAGCTCCTGCTGCACTGACACCACCTGTGGTTGTGGGACGGCTGCGGCGTCTCCGGCCGGCGCAAGGGCCGGTGTGTTCTCGTGGTCCGAGACGTTGTCCGAGGCAGCCCCACCGGGCGTCGGCTCTTCCTCGGTTGTCGCGTCCGGGGCGTCCTCGGCACCAGCGCTGACCTGCGATTCCGGGGTCGGCGCGGCGGGTGCGCAGTCGGCGTCGCCGGAGTCTCCGTCCCCGGCAGCGGTTTCCGCTGTGATCTGCGGCAGACCGTTGGGGCCGATCTCGACTCCGAACCTGGCCGTCCCACCCTGTCCGTCGCTCATCTCGAGATGAATCCCCTGACCGTCGGCATCGACGGCGAGCGTCCATGACTGTCCGTCGAGGCTCAGTTCGAGGCTCGTGTCGTGTGGGATGCCGTCGGCCGGCTCGCCGTCGTCCTCCCGCGGATCGGCGTGTTCGTCGCCGAGGTCCTCGGTGTTCCGTTCCTCGTCGTCCCTGTGGGTGAGGGCCGAGACGGTGTCCTCGATCAACGGGCGAAGGATCGAACCGAGATCCGCCAGACCTCCTGCGAGACCCGGACGCACCAGATCACCGGGGCCGGGAATGCTCCCGAGGCCCGGGGCAGTAGTCGTCGGAGGCACGGCGACCACCGGCGGTGCGGTTGTCGGTGGCGCCGCGGCCATCGGAGGTGCAGTTGTCGGTAGCGCCGCGGCCATCGGACTGGTGACCGCGTCCCCACCACCGGATCGAGGCGGGACGTACGCCGGTCCGCCCGTTGCAGGGGCCGCGGCGGGCGCCGTCGGCGCTGCAGGTGCGGGGGCGGGGGCGGGGGCGGGCGCCGCCGCAGCGGCGGGGACGGTGTCGGCGTGTGGCACCTCGGGCACCCTCGGCGCGGGTGCCGGATCGGGAGTGTCCTCGGGACGAAAACCGGGCTTCACCTCGATCGACCGCGCCTCGGCGATGACGGCGTCGTAGGCGGCGTGCACCGCTTCGGCGCAGTCCGCACAAGCAGCGGTGAACTCCTGCTGCTTCTCCTCGTACACGTGGCGGAAGTTCACGTCGAGCCAGTCCTTGGCGATTCCGGCGGCCCGCCGCACCACGTCGTCACGGTCGAGTCGGCGGAGCGCACCAGCGCCCCCGTCCTTGTACAGGCCGTTGACGTGCCGGTAGTCGTCGTCGGCGAGTTCGGGGAACCAGTAGGACGCGTCTTCCATGCAGTCCTTCGCGGCGGAGTTGTCGCCGTCCTTGCCGTCGGCGTAGATCTGGGCGAGAACGTCGATCTGGGCCGCGCTGTACCCCGCGACCGTCGGCTGGTGCAGAGACACCACCTTGTACGCCTTGTTCGTCACCGCGGCGCTCAGCGTGAGGTTCGCCTCGAACAGCACTTCGGCGAGTCCGTGGAGCCGACCAATGGTGGCGTCCGCCTGGATGTTCTGTCGGTCGACGGCGTCGATCGCCGCCGCGGCGGCGACTCCGCTCCACCCGGTTCGCACTGCGGCGACGCATCTCTCGTTCTCGTCGAGTTCGGTGCGGGCCGTGTCGAGACTGCGTCCGAGGGTGTCGACGTCGCGGGCGAGCACGTTCAATCGCATCCCCCGCTCGGCGTCGAACCTCGCGTAGTAGTCGGTGAGTTCGCGAGACTCGTATCCCAGTTTCTTCGCCGCGGGGAGGAACAACTCGAAGAATTCGAGGCCCTGCGCGCCGAGATCGAGCATGTCGTCGGGAACGTTGAGACCATTCGGGCGCAGGTGCTCCCCCAGCGCGTTCCGGGATGCGTTCGCGGTCTGGGCGTCGCTGCCGTGCTCCAACAATGCGGCGTAGCGCTGGTCGGCGGACGGAGTCCGGTCACGCTTGTCGAGCCCGTACTCGTCGAAGTACGGCTGCCACGACGCCTCGTCCTCCTCGCGGGAGGCGGCCCAGGCCTGGAGGAGTTGCTCCTTGTATTCGCGGCTCAGGTTCGGGTCGTCGATCAGCGTTCTCGGATCCGTGGTCACCATTGCACCCCGTTCACGTCGGCGGTGACGTTCGCGTCCGTTCCCGAGTAGCGCGCCGCGGCGGCCCGGAACGCGTGGCCGAACGATTCCGCGTCCGCGGCCCACTGGCCGAGCGCGACCCCGACGATGCCGAGGGCGTCATGCACCGCGTCACCTTTCGCGGCGTAGTCGCGGCCCGCGTGCGCCCCACCGAATTCCAGCCGGGCGGTCTCGGCGGCCTGCTGTCTCAGGACCTCCGCCGACCGCAGCAGTCTCGCGCCCGCGTCCGTCACCACCGCGACGTCCACCTCGAGCCCATCGCTCATTGCCCCACCCTCTCTTCGCGACCTACTGCATTAGACGCGACAGCGCACCGATCGGTTCCCCCGGCCGATCGGTGCGCTGTGTCCGCTCACACGGAGGCGACAGTGCCCGCCAGTTCGTCGGCGAGCTTCCTGGCCACTTCGATGTCCGAAGCCTCGACCATCACGCGTACGAGTTGTTCGGTGCCCGACGGTCGCAGCAGTACCCTGCCGTTGTCGCCCAGGCTGCGCTCGGCCGCCAGGACCGCGTCCAGCACGACCGGAGACGCGGCGACGGCGCGCTTGTCGGCGACCCTCACGTTGACCAGAATCTGCGGGAGTGTCGTCATCGCCGCCGCCAGGTCCGCGATCGGCTGTCCGGTCTCCGCCATCCGGCCCATCAGCCGCAGTCCCGTCAGCACTCCGTCGCCGGTGGTGCCGAAAGCGGGGAACACGACGTGTCCGGACTGTTCGCCGCCCAGGCTGAAGCCGCCGGACCGGAGCCCTTCGAGGACGTAGCGATCACCGACAGCAGTGGTGACCAGTGAGATCCCGGCCTCGCGCATCGCGATGTGCAAACCGAGATTGCTCATGACTGTCGCGACGAGGGTGTTGTCCACCAGTTCACCGGCATCGCGCATGCCCAGAGCGAGGACGGTCATGATGGCGTCACCGTCGATGAGGGAACCGGCGGCGTCGACGGCGAGGCACCGATCCGCATCGCCGTCGTGCGCGAGCCCCAGATCGGCACCGTGCTGCACGACTGCCTTCTGCAGGCTCTCGAGGTGCGTCGACCCGCAGTTCTCGTTGATGTTGAGTCCGTCGGGTTCGGCGTTGATCGCGACGACGGTGGCGCCGGCGGCCCGGTAGGCGGCGGGAGCGACGCCCGATGCCGCGCCGTGCGCACAGTCCACCACCACGGTCAGCCCGTCGAGGCTGTTCGGGAGCGCGGTGGCCAGGTGCTGCAGATACCGTTCCGCGGCGTCGGGCACCGTGCGAACGCGTCCGATCCCCGCGCCGGTCGGCGCCCGCCGTGTCGTGGTTCCGGCGGCGACGGCCTCGATGCGGTCTTCCACCTCGTCGTCGAGTTTGTGCCCGCCGGCCGCGAAGATCTTGATGCCGTTGTCGGGCATGGGATTGTGCGAGGCGGAGATCATGACACCGAGAGCTGCGTCCAGCTCCGCGGTCAGGTAGGCCACCGCGGGTGTCGGCAGCACCCCGACGTTCAGAACGTCGACGCCGGCAGACGTCAGGCCCGCGACGACCGCCGCCTCGAGCATTTCACCGCTGGCTCTCGGGTCACGGCCGACCACGGCCGTCTTGCGTCCCCCCGAACCCGGCGACGCCAGCACCGTCGCGGCGGCGGACGCCACCTGCAACGCCAACTCGGCGGTCAGCTCGGTATTCGCGAGACCACGAACCCCATCCGTCCCGAACAATCGACCCATAGACCAGACCCCTCGCACCTAGGAAACCCACTACATCTCGGATAAAGCACGAGAGCAGGCGTCCGGTAACGATGGACGCCTGCTCTCGGGAAGAACAGGTGCCGAAGCCGACCCCGGAGGGCGGCTTCGGCGACACATCAGCGCTTCGAGTACTGAGATGCCTTGCGGGCCTTCTTCAGGCCGTACTTCTTGCGCTCGACGGCGCGGGCGTCACGCGTGAGGAAGCCGGCGCTCTTGAGAGCCGGACGGTCCTCGGGGGTGACCTCGATGAGCGCGCGGGCGATGGCGAGGCGCAGTGCGCCGGCCTGTCCGGACGGTCCGCCACCGTGCAGCAGTGCCACGATGTCGAAGGACTCGGCACGCTCGACCGTGACGAGCGGAGCCTTGATCAGCTGCTGGTGCACCTTGTTCGGGAAGTAGTCCTCGATGGTGCGGCCGTTGAGCTTGAAGTCGCCCGAACCGGGGGTCAGACGGACGCGGACAACCGCTTCCTTACGACGACCGACGGTCTGGATGGGGCGATCGATCACGATCGGGGCCTGCGGCGCAGCAGCGGCCTCGATGTCCTCGGCGACCTCGGGCTCCTCGACGGACACGTACTCGTCCGCCGCGACCTCGACAGCCTCGGTGATCTCTTCGGGGTTGGACACGTTCTGCTCCTCCGGCGCCGTCACTGGGCCACCTGCTTGATCTCGAATGGCACCGGCTGCTGCGCGGCGTGGGGGTGGTTCGGGCCCGCGTAGACCTTCAGCTTGCTGCTGATGGCGCGACCCAGCTTGTTCTTGGGGAGCATGCCGACGATGGCCTTCTCCACGAGGCGGTCGGGGTTCTTGTCGAGAACCTCACCGACGGAGCGGGACTTCAGACCACCGGGGTGTCCGGAGTGGTGGTAGAGGAACTTGCCCTCACGCTTGTTGCCGCTGATGGCAACCTTCTCGGCGTTGATGATGACGACGAAGTCGCCGCCGTCAACGTGCGGTGCAAAGGTGGGCTTGTGCTTGCCGCGCAGCAAGTTGGCTGCCTGGACGGCAAGGCGGCCGAGCACCACGTCAGTGGCGTCGATGACGTGCCACGTGCGGGTCACATCTCCGGCCTTCGGGGTGTACGTAGACACAGAACTTCCTCGTCTTGTTCAATCCGCTGCTGGCCATTGCGTATCGTCGAGCGATTCTCGGCGGCCAGTTGAGACCCGAGAACCGCCAGCCACTGCGACACGAGGACGCAGCGGCGCACGGCACGCCAACGGAGAACAATACCGGTCGGTGAGGCCCAGGGTCAAAATTCACTCGGCGAGCGCATCGGCGAGCTGTTCGACCGCCCAGGTCAGCTCGTCCCGTTCGATCACCAGCGGCGGGGCGATGCGGATCGTTCCTTCGTGCGCGTCCTTCGCGAGGACCCTGCGCGCCAGGAGTCTTTCACAGATCGTTCGCGCGGACGGCATACCGTCGGCCAGCTGCACACCGGCCCACAGTCCGCGCCCACGCACCTCCGACACGTGGTCGGGGGGCAGTTGCGACAACATGCTGTGCAGGTAGGCGCCCAGCTCACGGCTTCGCTGCTGATATTCGCCGGTCTCGAGCAGGTCGACGACCGCGCTCCCGACCGCGCAGGCGAGGGGGTTGCCCCCGAACGTGCTCCCGTGCTGCCCGGGGCCGATCACCGCCATCACCGGCCAGTCGGCGACGACGGCGGAGACCGGCATCAAGCCACCCCCGAGCGCCTTGCCCAGGACGTACACGTCGGGGGTCACGTTCTCGTGGTCGCACGCGAACGTGTCGCCGGTCCGCCCGAGCCCGCTCTGGATCTCGTCGGCGATCATCAGGATCCCGCGCCGGGTGCAGATGTCCCGGACCGCCGTGAGGTAGCCGGGCGGTGGCACCAGCACTCCGGCCTCCCCCTGGATCGGTTCGAGGAGCACCGCCACGGTGTTCTCGGTGATCGCGGCCTCGAACGCGTCCGCGTTCCCGTATTCGACGGACGCGAAGCCCGGCGGGAACGGACCGAATCCGGTGTACGCGTCCGGATCGGACGAGAACCCGACGATCGAGATGGTGCGGCCGTGGAAGTTCCCGGCACACGTGATCACCTCGGCATGTCCCGGTGGCACTCCCTTGACGTCGTAACCCCATTTGCGGGCCAGTTTCAGCGCGGTCTCCACGGCTTCGGCGCCCGTGTTCATCGGCAGAACGGCTTCTTTCCGGCACAGCCGGCTCAGGTCCTCGCAGAAGGACGCGAACCGATCGTGCTGGAAGGCGCGGCTGGTCAGGGTGAGCCGGCCGAGTTGTTCGCTCGCCACCCGGACGAGGGTGGGGTGTGCGTGGCCGAAGTTGAGCGCCGAGTATCCGGCGAGGACGTCGAGGTAGTCGACGCCGTCGATTCCCTTCACCCACGAGCCCGCGCCCGACTCGATCACGACCGGCAGCGGCGAGTAGTTGTGTGCGCTGTGTTCGTCGGCCCTGCTCAGCTGCTCACGCGTGGCATCCGACACGGAAACGACACCATCCGACATTGCTGGTCACCCCTGATCTTCCGCGATCCGGAGCCTGCGGAAGCCGCGGAGCTCCATAGTGCTGCATTTGATTCCACCACCGGATTTGAGGAATTCCGAGTAGTCGACCGGTACGGGCTCGTACCCGCGGGCGGACAACTGGTCGGCAAGGTGTGAAGCCTGGACGGGTAGCACCACATTGGCGCCGTCGCTGACCAGGTTCAGTCCGAGCCAATCGGTGTCCGTCTCGGCCGCGATCACCGCGTCGGGATACATCTGCTCGAGCAGAGCGCGACTGTCCGGCGAGAACGCCGCGGGCAGGTAGGCGATGGTCGAGTCGTCGAGCACACCCAGGGCGGTGTTGAGGTGGTAGTAGCGGGGATTCACCAGGTTCAACGTGATCACCGGGCGGCCGAGGTGCGCCGAGGCCTCGGCGTGCGACCGCGGGTCGGACCGAAATCCGGTTCCGGCGAGGATCACGTCGCCGACGACGAGGAAGTCGCCCTCCCCCTCGTTGACGTACCGCGGCAGGGTGGGCCTGATCAGCCCGTTGTCCGAGAACCACCGGAACACGTGTTCGGCCTCGGCCCGCCGCTCGGCGGAGCGGTAGCGGGCGCCGAGCGCCACACCGTCGACGACGAGTCCGCTGTCGGTGACGAACACCATGTCCGGAAGTCCCTCGACCGGGTCGATCGTGAGGACCTCGTGCCCGAGTCGCCGGTAGGTGTCCGCGAGCGCCGACCACTGCGACATCGCACGATCCCGGTCCACGGGTTCCTCGGGCCGCATCCAGTCGTTGATGGCATAGACGACGTCGAAATACGTGGGCGGGCACATCAGGTAGCTCCGCGAGTGAGCATGCCGCGGGACGCGGGCGGCGGCGCCCGGCACCTCCGCCGTCTCCTCGTACGGGTTCTCGGACTCGATACCAGCAGTGGGCGCCATCTCCACTCCCCCTCGATCGGTGTCGGTGAAATCAGTATCCACCCACCAAAAGGCCTGATCAATGCGCTAGCGTTCCATCACATGGATGATTCGTTGCGTCTGGACGGGCTCGATCGGCGGATCGTTGCGCGACTGGAGCGCAACGCACGGTCCAGCTTCGCCACCATCGGCGCCGAGGTCGGCCTGTCCGCACCCGCCGTGAAGCGTCGGGTCGATCGACTGGTCGAGTCCGGGGTGATCACCGGATTCCATGCGGCGCTCGATCCGCGTGCTCTCGGCCACGGCGTCGAGGTGTTCGTCGAGTTGTACTGCAGCGGTCGCACCTCGGCCGTCGAGATCGCACGGATCGTGTCCCGTCACGCCGAGGTTCAGGAGGCGTACACCGTCACCGGCGATGCCAACGCCCTCCTCCGCGTCCGCACCACCGACACGGCACACCTCGAACGCACGCTGGAGAATCTGCGGTCGGAGCCGGCCGTCCTTCAGACCAAGAGCAGCGTCGTCCTCAGCCGGCTGATACCGCCCGCCGACTGATCCACTCGCTCCACCGTCGGAGACGACAGTGCCCCAGCAACCGTGGATTGCTGGGGCACTCGACGTGTCACGCGAAGATCAGAGCCACGCCGTGGCGTTCCGGTCTTCCGCAGTCTGCATGTCGACGGCGCCGTCCTGGACGACCTTCGAGATCGTCTGCAGAACCTGGAGCAGATCCTCGTGGGAGCCGTCCCACTTCGCCTGCACAGCTTGGTAGTTCTCCCGCGCACCGCTCTCCCACTGCGCGACGAGCCCGTTGACGTAGCCCCGGAGCTCGTCATGCGTCTGGCGCAGCTTCGCCTCGTTCGACTTGATGTCGCTCGCCAGCGCCTGCAACTCGGCAAATCCGTACTTCAATGAAGACATTCGGTGCTCCCCTCGAGCGTGGTAATTGTTGTCGGCGCCGGCGTCAGATGTCGAGCGATCCCGAAGCTCCGGCCGCATGAATCGCGTCCTGGTTGGCCTGCTCGGCGGCGTCGTATCCCTTGCCGTTCTCGCGGATCTTCACCGCAATCTCGTCCAGCGAGTCCTGCATACGGCGCGCAGCGTCTCCGTACCGCGCCATCAGCTCCATGAACGCCACCTGGGCTCCACCCTGCCAGGCCGAAGACGACTCCTCGCAACGGCCCTTGAGGCTGTTGATCGTGCCCTGCAGCTGGCTGTTCACCGTCTGCACGTGATTGGCCGCGACTTCCATCTGGCCGACATCGGTAACAACTCCCGCCATTGTGACTCCTTCTGTTCTCGGTGCGGCGGCCCCCTCTGGACTGCCCGCATTCACCCCTACACAAGATTGGACGCATCAACCGCCCAATCGGTTCCACCACGGTGGAAGTTTTTTCGGCGACGAGAAAGGGGTCACCGAACTATCACCAGCGACCGCACGACCTCTTCGCACACGCTCTCGATCGACTCCCACTCCTCCGCCAGGAACTGACAGCCGACGCTCACCTGGAGGTCGCGCTCGACGAGTACGTGCCACCGCACCACGGAGCTCGCGTCGGGAAACTCGCTGTACGCGATGCCGGGTCGACCTCCGAAGACGACATCGCGCTCCAGTTCGCCGAACAGCTCGGGACGGCCGCGCTGCGCAATCTTCGCCGCGAGCGTCACCGCCACTTCGTCGTAACCGGAATCCTCTCGAACCGCGTTCTGCGTGATGATGATTCGCCTGTCGGCTCCACCCGCAGGCACCAACTCCACTCGCGATCCGGAAGAAGCCGACGCGGCGGGCGCCCGCTCCTTCCACCCACTCGGCAGTGTCACGCGAATTCCGCCCACCTCGAGGTCCGCCGCCGCGGTGGCGGTCGTGGTGGCCGGCACCGCGGATCGGGTGGTCGTCGTGACCGGAGCCGCCGGTGCCGCACTCGCGTCCAGAGCACGGACGGATTCGGTGCCGGTACCGGGCTCCCGAAGAGTGAACACGAGAACAGCTCCGACGACGACAGCCAGCACCGCGACCACGGCGAAGAACGTCGGCCGGGTGCTCCGTCGGCCACCGCGCTCCGATCCCTGCAGCGCCGGTTCGAGCCAGTTCGCCTGCGGCACAGCCATCGTGGTCAGCTCGTCCGAAGAGTCGACCAGGCTGGACGCGAGTGCGCGCGCGATCTCTTCACCGGTGACGATCCGGACGTCGGCGTTCGGGGACGCGTGGGCGATCACGGCGTCACGCATCGTTGTGCGCTCCTGCGACTCTCCGCCGCCGGTCAGGAGTATTCCGTCGACCGGCCGATCACCGCGGGCTCGCGCACCGAGTTCCACTATCGCTGTCGCCCACTCCTCGATCCCCTCGTCGGGGCAGAGCGACGGATCGTGCTCGCATTCGACGACCCGGTATCCGCCGACCTCGCCGACCACGTAGCTGGCCGTTGCACCCACGGTCCGGCCTTCGAGCACCACCCATTGGCCACCCGACACCGCAGCACCCTCGGCCGCCGCCACGGCAACGGGAACCAGCACCGTGTCGGCGGCAACGCGCGACCCCGCGTCGGACAGCGCGTTCCGCCTCGCAGAACCCCATTCCGTCGGGTGTGACATCACTGCCGTCGCGATCGGCGCCACCTCCCCCGCACCGTCGATCACAGACCGGAACATCGTTGCCAGGGCTTCGGACACCGCGAGAACTCCGCCATCGACGTCGACGTACTCGTCGTCGACGAAGCACAGCGGCGTCATCTCGTGAGCTGCCGTCGTCACGCCCTGAGCGCAGGACCACATGCCGGATTCAGTGAGATGAATCGCGACCGACGACATCACAGCGGCGGCATCCACGCGAGCTGGATCAGGCCGGTACCTGCACGGTTGACCAGCGTTCCGCGCCCGGGAGGCATCGCACTCGGACGAACGGTGCCGATGAGATTGCCCTCCTCCCTGTTGCCACTCATCACGAGGCCCGTCGACTGCAGATCGCGCAAGCGTGCGATGACCGGTTCGTACATTGCCCGTGCGGCACCGCCGGAGCGGCGCGCGATGATCAGGTGGAATCCGATGTCGCGGGCGTGCGGCAGGAATTCGACGATCGCGGCGACCGGGTTGCCGCTCGAGGTCACGACGAGGTCGTAGTCGTCGATGACGACGAAGACCTCGGGTCCCGACCACCAGGACCGGTCGCGCTGCTGCTGGCGATTGAAGCCGGGGCCTGGCATGCGTCCCTTCAGCAGGATCGCGAGGTCCCTCATGTTCGTCGTCAGCACGTTCTCGGACGGCGCGTACGAAGCCAGGTGCTCCGTCTCGACGACGCCGAGCATCGTGCGCCGATAGTCGCCGAGAATGATCTTCGCCTGTTTGCTCGTGTTCGATGCCATGATGCCCTCGCAGATGTTCCGCAGGAGGGTCGTCTTTCCGCATTCGGTGTCGCCGAACACCAGGAAGTGGGGCTGCTCGGCGAAGTTCAGGAACGTGGGAGCCAACTCCGCCTCGTCGAGACCGATCGGAATCTGCAGACAGGCCTGCGCCGGGTCGAGGTAGGACGGCCACCCCCCGGCCGCATGGAGCACGTCGTCGCGGGCGATCTGTGCAGGCAGCATTCGCACTGCCGGCGCGGGCCGGCCGTGTGTCGCGGCGGCGATGGACGACACCGCTTGCGCCACACCGGATGCCAGGTCGGTCGGATCCGAGCTCCCGTCGATCCTCGGCAACCCGACGAGCAGATGCAGGCTGTCGCGGGTCATGCCGCGTCCGGGTCGGCCTTCGGGAACGAGTGCCGCGGTCTTCCGACCGAGGTCGGAATCCGAGGGATCACCGAGGCGCAGCTCGATCCGAGTGCCGAGCTGATCCTTGAGCGCCGGCCGGACCTCGCCCCACCGTGAGGCGGTGAGCACGACGTGCACACCGTACGACAACCCCTGGGACGCAAGGTTGGTGATTTGCTGTTCGAGAGCCTCGAAGTCCTGACGAACGCTGCCGAAACCGTCGATCACCAGGAAGACGTCCCCGAACGGATCCTGCGCGACCCCGGCCGCCGCGCCGCCGCTGCCGGGATCGGTGGCGCGCAGTCGCCGGAACTCGGCCATCGACTCGACTCCGAGTTCGCGGAAACGCTCCTCGCGCTGACGTACGATGGTGTTCATCTCCGCGATGGTGCGACGCACCCGATCGACGTCGAGGCGGTTGGCGACCGAGCCGACGTGCGGCAGTCCCGACAGTCCGGCGAGCGTGCCACCACCGAAGTCGAGGCAGTAGAACTGCACCTGCTCCGCGGAATGGGTGGCAGCCAACGACGTGATGAGCGTGCGGATCGCAGTCGACTTGCCCGACTGCGGCCCACCCACCACCGCCATGTTGCCGGTGGACCCGGACAGATCCACGACCAGGGGGTCGCGCCTCTGGTCGTACGGCCTGTCGATGATCCCGATCGGTGTACGCAGCGAGCTCAGCGCGGGAACCGGTTCGGTGAGAACCGACCTCGGCAGCATCTGGTCGAGGCTCGGCGCGGCGTCGAGCGGCCGGAGCCACACCTCATGGGCTCGCGGTCCGCGACCCGTGATCCGTTCGACCACGACGTCCATGGTGGTGCGGATCTCCGTCGGCTCCTCGGCCAGGTGGAGCGACTGTGGTTCGTCGTGGATCTCGACGACGTCGAGCGCGACCGGTGCAGCCGTGAAGATCTTGGGCCGCAGCTCGACAGCCGCCTCACCCGGCCGTCGGACACTGTCTTCCCGGCTGCCCTCGTAGGTACCGGACACGTACGAGGCCTGGAAGCGGACGATCTCCGCCGAATCGCATTTGAGGTATCCGGCACCCGGGGTCGCGGGCAGGTGGTAGGCATCCGGAACGCCGAGCACCGTGCGCGATTCGTTGGCCGAGAACGTCTTGAGACCGATGCGGTACGACAGGTGGCTGTCGAGTCCCCGCAGTTTGCCCTCCTCGAGCCTCTGACTCGCCAACAGTAGGTGGATGTGCAGCGACCGGCCGAGCCTGCCTATCGCGACGAAGAGGTCCGCGAACTCGGGCTGCTGACTGAGCAGTTCGGAGAATTCGTCGACGACGATGAACAATGCGGGCAGCGGGTCGAGGTCGGCGCCCGCCTGGCGGGCCTTCTCGTATTCGGTGACGTTCGCGAAGTTCCCGGAGGAGCGCAGGAGTTCCTGACGCCGATTCATCTCCCCGGCGAGTGCGTCCCGCATCCGGTCGACCATCGCGAGTTCCTCGGCCAGGTTGGTGATCACCGCGGCGACGTGCGGAGCCTCCTCGAGTCCGAGGAACGTGGCGCCGCCCTTGAAATCGACGAGGACGAGGTTGAGCGCGTCGGGCGAATGCGTCGCGATCAGGCCGAGCACCAACGTCCGCAGGAACTCCGACTTACCCGAACCGGTGGCCCCGATGCACAGACCGTGTGGCCCCATGCCGTTCTCGGCCGACTCCTTGAGGTCGATCTCGACCGGGTGGCCGTCCACTCCGACACCGATCGGGACCCGCAACCGGTCGCGGCCCTGGCGGGGCAGCCACGTGTGATCCGGGTTGAGACGGCCGACGTCGCCGATCCCCAGCATCTGGCTCCACGTCTGCACCGGCTGATCGTCGTCGCCCGCGTCCACTGCCGTCTGCGACGCCGTCCGGTACGGGGCGAGTCGCCGGGCCAGCGTTTCGGCTTGATGAGCGCTGACGAGGTCTGCTGTTGCGAACATCTCCACGCCGGCTCCGCTGCGGGCGCCGAGGGATCCGTCCTGCGCCACCAGCTGGAGTCCTCGTGTGGCCGTCAGTCGCGGGCAGAAGCCACTGATGTCGAGAACGGAGACCGAGTCGACCCCGCAGTCGGTGATCATCCCCGATTCGCCCTCGAGAATCCCACCGTCGACGACGATGACGAACTGCGGGACACCAGGGGCCGCGGGAGCATTGCGCGAGAATCGGTTTCGCATCGACAGCTGGGGGCCGAGCGAAGATTCGAGTTCGAGGATCGACCCGTAGATCATGCGGGACGAACCGACACCGTCGGACGCATCCGGATGCTGCGCGTGCGGCAGCCACTTGGCCCAGTCCCACTCGTCCTCGGTGTCGGGACCGCACACGACGGCGACGAGGAGGTTGTCCGGGCCGTGGAATGCGCACAACTGCATGAGCATCGACCGCACCAGGGACCGTGCCGTACCGCGTTCCCCATCCACGGAGATGGCCGCGAAGCCGCGCAGCGACACTGCAGTGGGCAGATCCTGAACGACGGAGTGTGCGCGGACGAAACGACGAAGCGACACCGCGGCAACCGGTTCCAGATCCTCCACCGGTCCGGTCTCCGGTGCGATCAGGCGGGTTGCGAGGCGCTGGCTTCCCCGGCCGACGCGCACGTGGCAGTAGTCGGGGTCGGTGATGCGGCGCTCCCACATGCGCGCTGTGCCTGCGATGGTCCACAGCAGACCGGGTTCGGGGTGACTCCAGTCGAGCGCCTTTCGCTGCTGCTCGGCGGTCTCGTCGACGTCGCGGCGCAACTGATCGAGGTAGCGCAGGTAGTCTTTGCGGTCTTCGTTGGCCTCCGCCGCTTTCGGGCCGCCACGGCCACCACCGGCGAGCATGCCGAGCATCGACACCATCATCATGACGGGAAAGAGCATCGACATCGGATTGCGGGCCATGCCCGACGAGAACATCAGGGCCATCATCCCGACCATGGCGACGACCATGACCACGGGAAGGAGCTTGGTCAGAAGGTTTCCCGGTACCAGGCGTGGAATCTCGGGCGGAGCCTGCAGACTCACTTCGCCGCCCGGGATACGCGGTACTTCCCGTCGCGCCTTGCGCACGAACCGAATAGTGCTCACTACTCGCCCCCCATGACTACAACCGCCCCGAAAAAACCGTGCAGCCGATCCGATCCCGGAACTCCGGGTCGCCCCCCTGGGCTCGATCCGCGAAGTCAGACACTAACCCATGAATGGCGATCGGGCATATAGGAGGTCCGCGCCCCTGCCGGACACTGGAGGCGGCGCCCGCGGTGTCGTAAGGTCACCGGTGATCAAATCGGATGACGATCTGTGACCGGTCGTCGATCGGTGTCGTAACGGCGCAGATGGGGTTGTGCGTCGCAGAGTTGGGGGAATCGCAGTGTCCATCACCCATGACGAATCGCGGGGATCCGCCTCGTCCACCCGTCCCGGTGCCGCAGCAGATCTCTGCCGGATCACTGTCCTGTCGACGCATTCGCAGGTCGACATGGCCGTGCCGTTCGGTGTGCCGCTGGCCATCCTCGTTCCGGGCATCGTCGACACCATCCGCACCCATCGCAGTACCAACGACTTCGACGACTCGCTCGAACAGTACGAACCCAGCGAGTGGGTTCTCGCGAAGATCGGGCACTCGCCGCTCTCGACCACGTTGACGTTGCACGAACACGGAATCCGCGACGGTGACCTCCTCGTACTGCAGAGCGTGCACACCAGCGCGCCACCGCCGCTGTTCGACGACATCATGTACAACGTGGCGATCGCCGACGCCGAGGGCGACCGTGAGTGGACCCGGGGTTCCGCACGGGTCGTGGGTTCCGTCGCCGCGGTGCTCGGCACCGTCGTCGGATCGTTCGCGCTGCTGTGGTCCGGAGCGGGGACCGAAGGATTCCTGGGGGCGGGGTGTGCACTCGCGGCGGCCCTACTGTTCCTGATCGCCGGCGCGGTCACCGGTCGAATCTACGGCGACGCGGCAAGCTCCGTCGTCCTCAGCGGATGCGCCGTTCCCCTCTCGTTCGCCGCGGGGATGCTGTTCGTGCCCGGCGGTCTCGGCGCTCCGCACCTGCTCCTCGGACTCGTGCTGGCGGGAACCACCGCCGTTCTTGCGCTGCGGCTGGGCGGTGTCGGACTGCGATTGTTCACGGCCCTGTCGGTGACGTCCCTGTTCGGTTCGCTCGCCGCCCTCGTGGCGACCCTGTTCGGCAATCCGGTTTCCGCTGTCGGCGCAGGTGTCGTGGCGGCGGCGCTGATCGGACTCGCCTTCTCGGCACGGGTATCGATCCTGCTGGCGAAGCTTCCACTGCCTCCCGTCCCGGCGCCGGGCACCTCGGTCGATCCGTCCGAGGACGACCCGGACGACGAGGTGACGATGCCGTCGTTCGATTCTCTGGCACAGCGTGCGGCACGCGCCCGCAAGTACCTCACCGGTCTGGTCGGCGCGATGACGGCACTCGCCGTTTCCGGCGCCCTCATCGCGGCGCAACCCGGTGTGTCCGACGGAATCTTCTGGCCCGGGCTCTCTCTCGCCGTCGCCACCGCCGCCGTCCTGATGTTCCGGGGACGCACGTACAGCAGCGCCGAGCAGGCGGTACCGCTGATCGCGGGCGGGGTGACGATACTGGTTCTGCTGCTCACCACCGCGGCCGTTGCCGTGCCCGACTTCGCCATCGCCTCGTTCGCCGTCGCGATCCTGTTCGCCGTCGGTGGGCTGGTACTGGGAATCCTCGCCCCCCGCCAGACGTTCTCACCCGTGATGCGACGGGTAGCTGAGCTCATCGATCTGGCGGTGATCGCGTCGATCGTTCCGCTGGTGTGCTGGGTGACCGGTCTCTACTCGCTGATGCGTGGACTGTGAGGCGCCGGCTCATCCGCGTAGTCCTGGCCACCGCGGTCGTGGCAGTCACCGCCGCCGTGGGTCAGGGCGGCGCCTCTGCTGTCGTGCCCGCTCCCGTGGACGCCGGGCTCATTCCGCCGAAGGACAGCACGAAGGTCGAGAAACGCCGGCCGTGCAAAGACGCTGTGCGCGTGCCGGACGGCACCGACGTTCCGGTTGCCCAGCGCGATCTCGACTTTCAATCGGTCTGGCCGATCACCCGGGGCGCCGGTCAGATCGTCGCGGTGATCGACACCGGCGTCTCCCCGCATCCGCGACTTCCCGGCCTCATGGACGGCGGCGACCTCGTGGGGACGGAGACCGGCACAGTCGACTGCGACGCGCACGGCACGCTCGTCGCCGGGCTGATCGGCGCCGCTCAGGTTCCCGGTTCCGGATTCTCCGGTGGTGCACCGGATTCCCGGATCCTGTCCATCCGGCAGACGAGTAGCGCGTACAACGCCGCAGGCCAGGCCGATCAGGTCGACAACGCGGGCAACTCGGTCGGCGGATACGGGAACGTTGCGACAATGGCGACGGCGATCCGGCGTGCAGCCGACTCGGGCGCCACGGTCATCAACATCTCCGAGGTCGCGTGCAAGACCGCCGCCGAGGGAATCGGCGATGGCGACCGGTACCTGGGGTCGGCCGTGAAATACGCCGTCACGGTGCACAACGCCGTGGTGGTCGCGGCGGCAGGGAACTTCGGTTCGGGAGAATGCAAGCTTCAGAATCCGGCACACGATCCCCTCCGTCCCGGCGCCGATCTGTGGGACTCCGTCAGCACCATCGCCAGTCCCGCCTGGTACGACGACTACGTGCTGACCGTCGGCTCCGTCGAGGCGAACGGATCACCGAGCGAGTTCAGCCTGGCCGGCCCGTGGGTCGACGTGGCAGCTCCGGGATCCGGTCTGACATCACTGCATCCGAGCACGGGCGACCTGACGAATACGACGTACGGCGTGCAAGGCAACGCGGAGCCGGTGAAGGGCACGAGTTTCGCCGCGCCGTACGTCTCGGCGACCGTCGCACTGGTCCGCTCGCGGTTCCCGCAACTGTCCGCACAACAGGTCATGGCCCGGATCGAGGCCACGGCGCATGCGCCGGCGGAGGGGTGGAATACGTCTGTCGGGCACGGGATCATCGATCCGCTGGCCGCAGTCACCGCCGACGTTCCCCTCGAGGGTGCGACCGTCGATCAGTCGACTTCCGTCGCGGTCGAGGCGCTCCCGGCCGCTGCTCCCCCGGATCATCGACCGCGCAACGTCGCTGTCGCGGCAACAGCGACGCTGGGCGCGCTGCTCGTGCTCGGCGTCCTGGCGTCGTTCCCACTCCGCCGCCGGTTCCAGTCGGCGACCGATCGGCGCTGACCGAACCCGCTCAGTTGGACCCTGCCGCGACAGCGGCCGGGGCGGCGTCCGGTGCGACCCCGTCGTGCGCGACGAGCGCCGACGACTTCCCGAGCGCCGGGCCCTGCGCCAGGAGGCCGAGAATTTGCCAGGGCGCAAGGGGACGGGCGCCCTCCAGTCCCAACGCCTTGGCGGAGTCGCCATCCGGGATACCGAACCGGACTCCCGTGTCCGCGACGAAGAAGATGCTGTCGCGTCGCGTGCTCGTAGGCTCGATGCCGGTCGACTGCACGAAACCGCTCGTACCCGGTTGCACGTACACCGAATCCGCGTTGTCGCCCGCGTCGTCCGCCTGGGCCAACTCGACCGCGCGAGCATTGCCGGGAATCGGAAGGGTGCGACCCGCTACCAAGGACAGCTCGGCCGCCGGACCGCTCGCGCTCGTGTAGTCCGCTGCACGGAGTGGTTGCCAGGACAGGCAGCTGACGGGACTTTCGGCGGCGTCGACGATTTTCGGTGCCGACTCCGGGAAGCTGTTCACCGCAATCTGTTCCACGGAAGGGATTCGCTTGGTGGCGTCGGGCATGATGCTCGACATCTCGGTGTCGCCGTGCGAGTCCGACAGGAAAATCAGGTTCGCGACGGCCGAGCTGATCTTCTGGATTCCGTCGCGGAGTACCACGTAGTGCGTGGTCTCGGAGCCGATCAGTACTTGGAAGACCGATCCCACGACCTTGTCCTGCAACGGATAGCGTGGGCTGCTCCCGGCCCCCGGGATGACGGGCGCGGCGAGCGGCGGTACTTCGGGGATGGCATTGACGAAACCCTTGCTCACCGGGCGTGGTCGAGCGCCTTCGAGGTCCAGCGCGCGGGTGACCGCCGGATCGTCCAGATCGATCTTGGCACGCTTCCCGCCATAGATCAGGTACGACGCGTCGGGGGTCGACGCCAGCAACGCCTGATCTCCTGTAAGAGTCCCCCCGCCCTCGGAGCTCTCCGTCTCGCCGACGATGACCGATGTTGTGACGGAGCGATTTCCGTCGGCTGCGATCGAGTCGCAGACCGTCCACGGTGACTTCGCCGAGGGGTCCCCGGCCGGCAGCGCGGACGGCGCGCCGGGGATCCCGACGAGGGCACCGCGGGGTCGGGTGTCGAGTTCGGATTCCTTGACGATCACCGGATTCTCGGACTTTCCGACTATGAGCCGCGCGGACGCGAGATTCAGGACGGGACGAAGTGTGTCGCCCATGACCACGAACATCGCGCCCGAATCCTTTCCGACGACGATCGACGCGTCGCCGATCTTGTCCTGCGGACGGAACAGCGCCAGCGCGGCGCAGCCGGCGAGTCCGAGCGACGCGATCACGACCCCCACCGCCAGTGCGCGCGACTGCGACCGCATGGGGTCGTGCAACATTCGGACGTCGCGACGCACCAGGGCGTGCTCCATCCGTCTGACCAGAAATCGATACCCGTTGACCTGCCACCGGGTGGTGGGTGTTACAGCCATTGTTCCTCCCCCGTGCTGCACAGCGCTCGGGGTGACACAGTACAGTTCCATCGACAATCTTCACGGCGGACGGGTACGGGTCTGCTGGGTTCAGGTATTCGGGGGAGGAACCATGGACCGTTCGCGCGTCACACGTCTGCCGTCGTCTCTTCGGTTTTCGGCGACCGAGATGATCGTTGCGCAACTACTGGGGGTGACCGGCGGCGTCGTGGCCTCGCTGTGCGGGTTGGTGTGGTGGGGCGCCGTCGTCGTCGCGTTCGTCCTCGTTCTCGCCGCGCTCGTCCGCGTGGGCGGCTGGTCGAGCCTGGACTGGGCCCGGGCGTGCTGGCGATATTGCACCAAACCCGTTCGGACGCAGTCCCGCACCGTCGGCTTCCAGGCACCGACAGGTCAGTCCGTCGGGCTCCGGTGGGACGGTGGCAACGTGGTCGCCGTCGTCGAAGTACTTCCTCCCGCGGGGAGCCTCACGCAGATCACCCGGGACGGCTTCCAGACGACGCACGAACTCCCGACCGACGCGCTCGCCGCGTGTCTCGTCCAGCACGACATCTCGCTGAGCGGAATCGACATCGTCAGCCACGGTTATCGCGCCGCGGCCGGCTCCCCCGCAACCGATGTGTACGACAGGCTGGTCGGCCCGCTGCCGGCGACGGCGACCCGGATGGTCTGGCTCGCGCTGCGATTCGACGCCACGGAGAGCGTCGCTGCCGTGGCGCGGCGTGGCGGCGGCGAGGAAGGTGCGTCGCGCGCGATCACGATCGCGGCAAGTCGCGTCGTGCGTGCACTGGCCGATTCAGGGTGCCGCGCGCGCATTCTCACGACCCCGGAGATCGAATCCGCCGCGCTGCAGATCAGTCGGGGCGTCGATCCGAAGACCTTCACGGAGACGTGGAAGCATGCACCTCTGCCCGGAGTGTGCAACACCGGCTACGGCGTCGACCCGCGCTACCTGACGCGAGATCTGCTCGCGAAGCTCTGGGTTCCGTCGAGCCTCGGCACGACCGTGACGATCCGGCTGCGCCCCAGCGGACACGACGGGCAGGTGAAGGTCGGTGCGGCCTGCCGGGTGACCACCCGCACGATGCCCGAACCGCTCACGATCCCCGGGCTCGTCTCGATGCAGGGCAGGCACCGGGACGGGCTGCTGTCCAATCTTCCCGTCGCGGTGTCGGACCTCGACGACGTGATGCCGTTGACCGACATGTCCGTCGAGGACCTGCGTGCGCTGCAGTTACCCCCAGCGGGGTGCGGCCAACTCATCGGCTCCGACGACTACGGTCACGGAATCACCGCTCGCATCGCGGGTCCCGGCGTCGGCATGGTCTACGTGGCGGGCGAGCTGTATCTCGCCCAGCAACTGGTGTTCCGCGCCGTCGCCACCGGCGCCCGCGTGCTCATTCACACCGATCGGCCGGACGCGTGGTCGTCATTGATCGACTCCATCGCCACGCCCGACCGGTTGCGCATCGCCGGCCACAATCCGCAGTCCGACAACAGGTTCAACACCGTCGTGTTCGACGGCGTCAACGCGCTGCCGCCCCGCGCCGGGGTCACCGCGATCTACCTCTACGGCGAACCGAGCCAGTGGCCCGGTGCCGAACCGGACCTGTCGATCGTCCAACCGAATGCGCTGGGCGACCGCATTCTTCTGTCGACCGGAGGGACGAGCATCGAACTGATGCTGGTCACGATCTCGTCCGAGACGGCGTTCATCGGTCGGCCTCGCGCGGTGGACGAGTACGTGCCGGTGCACCAGTTCTAGCCGGGGTACGGGGTGGTCCCGCGCTGAACACGGACCGCGTCGGCCCACCATACGAGCTGTGCCAGCATGCGGTCAGCCGAGTCGATGGCGGCGCCGTCGGTCGTCTGCCCCTGGTCGTCGAATCTCTTGCGCACCCGGTGGAAACTCACGCTCTGCCGCACCGACACCATGTGCAATTCGGCCACAACCTGGCGCAGCTGTTCGGTTGCCCGGAGTCCGCCTGCCAACCCGCCGTACGACACGAAACCGATGGGCTTCGAGCGCCATTCGTGTTTGACGCTGTCGAACGCGGTCTTCAGCGCCGCAGGGTAGCCGTGGTTGTACTCGGAGGTGACGGCCACGAACCCGTCGGCTCTGCCCACTCGCTCCCGGAATTCGTCCGTCACCGCGGATGCGCCGAGATCCTGCGGCAACGGCGTGTCGGCGAGATCGATGATGCCCACGTCCAGTCCTGGGTAGGCACGAGCGCGTTCGGCGAACCAGCCGGCGACGACGGGAGCGATCCGACCCACTCTGACGGATCCGATGATGATCTCGATCCGGACGGGTGCGACTGCGGTCATGAACAGGCTCCTTCTCTTCCGGAGCCATCGTAGGTGCTGGCGCCGCCGCAACCGCGGCGGCGATCGACGCCGCGGGTTCCGGTCAGTCGCCGCAGCAGCCGCCCGGCACGGTCCTGACGTCCCGGGTGATCTCGTTGCGTGCCGCCAGATCCGCGTCGTCCGGGTAGTCGACGCGCACCAGAGACAGTCCGTGCGCCGGGGCCACCAGGATCGAACTCGACCGCGACTTCTCGCGGAGGAGTTCTGCGATCCAGTCGAGGTCGCGACGTCCCTCCCCCACTGCGAGAACCGCACCGACGAGACTGCGCACCATCGACCAGCAGAAGGCGTCGGCGCTGACGAAGGCCGTGAACACGTCGCCGTCGCGCTCCCAGTCGAAACGTTGGAGATCGCGGACAGTCGTGGCGCCTTCCCGGCGTTTGCAGAACGCCGCGAAGTCGTGCAACCCCAGCAGCGTCGCGGACGCCGCGCGCATGAGTTCGAGATCCAGGACCTTCGGATACGACACGGTGTCCCGGGCTCGGAGCGGATCGGCGCCGTAGGCTGCCGACGTCAGGCGGTACTCGTAGTGCCTGCGCATCGCGGAGAACCGCGCATCGAAGTGTTCGGGTGCGAAGGCGATCTGTTTGATCCGCACGTCCTTCGGCAGGAACCGCGCGAGCCGGCGGACGAGCCGGGACGGGTCGTCCGGCACGGTGTCGAGCGGAACGTCGACGTGCGCCACCTGTCCGGTGGCGTGGACCCCGGCGTCGGTACGCCCCGCCACCGTGAGCTGCAACGGTGTGCGCAGGACGGCGCCGAGCTTCTGCTCGATCTCCCCGCACACCGTGCGCAGCCCGTTCTGGCGGGCCCACCCGGAGAAATCCGTTCCGTCGTACGCGATGTCCAGGCGCAAGCGACGGGTCCCATACGAAACGGGCCCGCCGTCCCCCGGGGGGACGACGGGCTCGTTCGATTCAGCGTGTGCCGAAACCAAGTGGACTAGTCCTTCTTGGCCTCTTCGGCCTCGGGGGCGTCGGCCGCGGTGGCGGTCTCGTCCTCGATGGCCTCGACGACGGCGTCAGCGTTCTCGACCTCGGCGTCGGTTGCCTCGGCCTCGACGGCCTCGACGACGTTCTCCTCGGCGGGAGCAGCAGCCGGCGCATCCTTCGATGCCTTCACGCGACGAGCGCGGTCGGCCTCGGAGGTGACGGTCTTCTCCTTGACGAGCTCGATGATTGCCATCGGCGCGTTGTCGCCCTTGCGGGGGACCGTCTTGATGATGCGGGTGTAGCCGCCGTCACGATCGGCGTAGAACGGGCCGATCTCCGCGAACAGGGTGTGCACGACATCCTTGTTGCGGATGACCTTCAGAACCTCACGACGGTGAGCCAGGGTTCCGGCCTTGGCATGCGTGACGAGCTTCTCGGCGTACGGGCGCAGGGCCTTGGCCTTGGACTCCGTGGTGGTGATGCGGCCGTGCTCGAAGAGCGCGGTAGCCAGATTGGCGAAGATCGCCTTCTGGTGCGAAGCCGACCCGCCGAAGCGGGCACCCTTCTTGGGCTTGGGCATGATGATCTCCTAGTAAAGGACCGTGAGCTACAGCTGTTCGGTCTCGGCGTAGTCCTCGGTGCCCTCGGCATCACCGAAGGAACCGGCGTCCGTGTCGCTCCACGTTCCGGTGGCGGCGTCGTAGCCGGCAACGGTGGTGGGATCGAAGGACGCGGGGCTGTCCTTGAGGGCCAGGCCGAGCGAATGCAGCTTGACCTTCACCTCGTCGATGGACTTCTGTCCGAAGTTGCGGATGTCGAGCAGATCGGACTCGGTACGGCCGACAAGCTCACCGACGGTGTGAACACCTTCGCGCTTGAGGCAGTTGTAGGAACGGACCGTCAGGTCCAGGTCCTCGATGGGCAGTCCGAACGAAGCGATGTGATCGGCCTCGGCGGGCGAGGGTCCGATCTCGATGCCTTCTGCTTCGACGTTCAGCTCACGGGCCAGGCCGAAGAGCTCAACCAGGGTCTTGCCCGCCGAAGCGAGCGCGTCCCGAGCGGTGATGGAGTTCTTGGTTTCCACATCGAGCACGAGCCGATCGAAGTCGGTGCGCTGCTCGACGCGGGTGGCCTCCACCTTGTAGGTGACCTTGAGCACCGGCGAGTAGATCGAGTCGACCGGGATACGGCCGATCTCGGCGCCGGACGCCTTGTTCTGGACGGCGGGGACGTAGCCGCGACCGCGCTCGACGACGAGCTCGATCTCCAGCTTTCCCTTGTCGTTCAGGGTGGCGATGTGCAGATCCGGGTTGTTCACGGTGACGCCGGCCGGGGGCACGATGTCGCCTGCAGTCACGGCACCGGGGCCCTGCTTGCGGACGTACATGGTGACCGGCTCGTCCTCTTCGGAGCTCACGACGAGGCCCTTGAGGTTCAAGATGATGTCGGTGACATCTTCCTTCACACCGGGAACTGTGGTGAACTCGTGCAGAACGCCGTCGATGCGGATGCTGGTGACAGCAGCGCCGGGAATCGACGAGAGCAGCGTGCGGCGGAGCGAGTTGCCGAGGGTGTACCCGAAGCCTGGCTCGAGGGGCTCGATGACGAACTTCGAGCGGTTGTCAGCGATGACCTCTTCGGTCAGCGTGGGTCGCTGAGAAATGAGCATTGGATTTCCTCCTGTACGGGCGTCCGCTATTTGACGCCCACGATGGGAAAGGCACTTCGTGCCCGTGCGCCTTTCCGGTAGTCGGAACTACTGGAAGGGCGCACGAGCCGTCAGGCCTACTTCGAGTAGTACTCGACGATGAGCTGTTCCTGCAGAGGAACGTCGATCTGCGCACGCTCGGGAAGCTGGTGAACCAGAACCCGGAGACGTCCACCGACAACCTGCAGCCAACCCGGGATCGGGCGGTCGCCCTGGGTCTCGCGCGCAACCTGGAAGGGAAGCGTGGACAGCGACTTCTCCTTGACATCGATAATGTCGTACTGGGAGACGCGGTAGCTGGGGATGTCGACCTTCTTGTTGTTCACAAGGAGGTGGCCGTGGGTAACCAGCTGACGGGCCTGGCGGCGGGTGCGAGCCAGTCCGGCGCGGTACACGACGTTGTCGAGACGCGACTCCAGGATGCGGAGCAGGTTCTCACCGGTCTTACCGGGGCGGTTGTTCGCCTCCTTGTAGTACAGGCGGAACTGCTTCTCCATGACGCCGTAGGTGAAGCGAGCCTTCTGCTTCTCCTGCAGCTGGAGCAGGTACTCGCTCTCCTTGATCCGCGCGCGGCCGTGCTGGCCCGGCGGGTAGGGACGACGCTCGAACGCCTGGTCGCCTCCAACGAGGTCGACGCGCAGACGACGCGACTTGCGGGTGATGGGTCCGGTATAACGTGCCATTTTCTTCTACCTATCCTTCCCGCTAGACCCGACGCCGCTTGGGCGGACGGCAGCCGTTGTGCGGCTGAGGGGTGACATCGGAGATGGTGCCGACCTCGAGGCCTGCGGCCTGAAGCGAGCGGATCGCGGTCTCACGGCCGGAGCCGGGGCCCTTGACGAAGACGTCGACCTTCTTGACACCGTGCTCCTGCGCCTTGCGGGCTGCGTTCTCGGCGGCCAGCTGAGCGGCGAACGGGGTCGACTTACGCGAACCCTTGAAGCCGACGTGTCCCGAGGACGCCCAGGAAATCACGTTTCCGGCGGGGTCCGTGATGGACACGATGGTGTTGTTGAACGTGCTCTTGATGTGAGCGGCGCCGTGCGGGACGTTCTTCTTGTCCCTGCGACGCGCCTTCTGGGTCTTCTTCGGACCGGTGCTACGTGACTTGGGGGGCATTACTTCGCCTTCTTCTTGCCTGCAATGGTGCGCTTCGGACCCTTACGGGTGCGGGCGTTGGTCTTGGTGCGCTGACCACGCACGGGCAGACCACGACGGTGGCGCAGGCCCTGGTAGCAGCCGATCTCGATCTTGCGTCGGATGTCGGCCTGGACCTCGCGGCGAAGGTCACCCTCGACCTTCAGCGACTCCTCGATGTACTCGCGGAGCTTGGCCAGATCCTCGTCCGAGAGATCCTTGCTCCGCAGATCCGGGCTGACGCCGGTGGCGTCCAGGATCTCCTTGGAGCGGGTACGGCCGATGCCGTAGATGTAAGTAAGTGCGATCTCCATCCGCTTTTCACGGGGAAGATCGACACCTGCGAGACGTGCCATGTCGGCATTCCTATCGGTGTGCGGAGGTCTGCTCCCAGTCCATCCCCTGTGCCTCTTCAAACGTCGGCGGTCTCGCGACCGACAATGCTTCAACTAACTCAGTGGGGCCCCGGCCTCCGTGCCGGGGGTGAACCAGTACCTGCTCGAGAGCCGTAAGTACTGGCTGGTGCTGGGAGGTCATCTTTGCTTGTTGCCAAGCAGATCCTCGAAAAGCGGAGATCTAGCCCTGACGCTGCTTGTGGCGCAGGTTCTCGCAGATCACCATGACCCGGCCGTTACGACGGATCACCTTGCACTTTTCGCAGATCTTCTTGACGCTCGGCTGAACCTTCACGTCTTCTGATCTCCTGTTTTGTGGCAGCCCACTACGCAGATCCGCAGCGGACGTACTTCTCCCCGACCTGGTCGGCGGGGAAGCTTTTATTTGTACCGGTAAACGATGCGTCCGCGCGACAAGTCGTAGGGCGAGAGCTCTACGACAACGCGATCTTCCGGGAGGATGCGAATGTAGTGCTGACGCATCTTTCCGCTGATGTGGGCGAGAACCTTGTGGCCGTTCTCGAGCTCAATGCGGAACATCGCATTGGGCAGCGGCTCGACTACTCGTCCCTCGACCTCGATGGCCCCGTCCTTCTTAGCCATATCCTCCGCGATCCATGTGGTTTGGCGTGCTTATTGCATCTGTTTCCGTTACCGTGGCGCCCAATGGGATCTTCACCGGCCGAAACATGAACAATCCGGATCGAATCCGGCACTGGGCACGCAGACAACCGGCACGCATAGCGCACCGTTGATCCATGTTACGGGAAATTGCTCACCAGGCCAAATGCGGTCCCTGACGGACCCGCCCGCCCGGCGAGAATTCGACTTCCGAGACCCACCGGCAACGATGCGAAGGATGGTGTGCGTGCGCGCCCTGGTACAGCGAGTGACGTCCGCGTCGGTCCGCGTCGACGGCGACGAGGTCGGGCGGATCACTCCCGCGGCCGGCGGCCACGGGCTGCTCGTCCTGGTCGGCGTCACCCATACGGACGACGAGGCGAAGGCGGCTCTGCTCGCGAAGAAGGTGTGGACCATGCGCATCCTGGAGAACGAACAGTCCGCGTCCGACCTCGACGCCCCAGTACTCGTCGCCAGTCAGTTCACGCTCATGGCGGACACCCGCCGGGGCCGGCGCCCGTCCTGGTCCGCCGCGGCGCCGAGGCCGGTGGCGGAACCACTGGTGGACGAGTTCACCGGCGCCCTGCGCGAGCTGGGAGCGACCGTCGAGACCGGCGTGTTCGGCGAACACATGGAGATCAGCCTCGTCAACGACGGCCCGGTGACTCTGCTGATCGACGTGTAGGCCCCTACCTGCAGGAGGCCGCTACTCCGGACGCAGGGTCAGGATGCGCGGCCCGTCCTCGGTGACGGCGACCGTGTGCTCCCAGTGCGCTGCACGGGTTCCGTCGGAGGTGACAACCGTCCAATCGTCCTCGAGGACAACGGTATCGGTGGTGCCGAGGGTCAGCATCGGCTCGATCGCCAGAACGGAACCGACCACCAGTTGCGGCCCCTTGCCCGGAGCTCCTTCATTGGCGAGGAACGGCTCCATGTGCATTTCCCGGCCGATGCCGTGACCGCCGTAGCCGTCGACGATGCCGTACTTGCGGTCGTGCGCGACCTCGGCGGCGCGGGTGCCGAGTTCGATGGCGTGGGAAATGTCGGTGAGGCGGTTGCCGGGCAGCATCGCCGCGATCCCCGCCTCCATGGACAGCCGGGTGGCCTCGCTGAGCTGCTGGTCCGCTTCGATGATGTCTCCGACACCGAAGGTCCACGCAGAGTCGCCGTGCCAGCCGTCGAGAATGGCGCCGCAGTCGATGGAGACGAGGTCTCCCTCGACGAGAATGTCTTCCGCCGAGGGAATCCCGTGCACCACGCGATCGTTCACGGACGAACAGATCGATCCGCTGAACCCGTGGTAGCCCTTGAACGACGGCACGGCGCCGGCGTCGCGGATGACCGATTCGGCCACCTCGTCGAGTTCGAGCGTGCTCACACCCGGCTTCGCCGCTTCGCGGACCGCCACCAGAGCCGCACCGACGATGGCACCGGCGGCCGCCATTGCGTCGAGCTCGCCTGCGGTCCGGAACGGAACGACCTTGCGCTTACGCCCGAAGCCCATTACTTACCCAACGCTGCCAGTGCGCGAGCGTTGACCTCGTCGACCTCGCCCAGGGCGTCGACGGTCACCAGCTGGTCCTTGTAGTAGTCCAGCAGCGGCGCGGTCTCCTCGCGGTACACCCGGAGCCGGTTGCGGATGACGTCTTCCTTGTCGTCCGCGCGGCCACGGGCCAGCATCCGCTCGACCACGACGTCCTCGTCGACGATGAAGGACAGCACTGCGTCGAGCTTCGTGTTCAGCTCGGCGAGGATCGCCTCGAGCGCCTGAGCCTGGTCGACGGTCCGGGGGAAGCCGTCCAGGAGGAATCCGTTGGCCGCGTCCGGCTCGGCGACGCGGGCCTTCACCATGTTGTTGGTGATCTCGCTGGGAACCAGGTCTCCGGCGTCCAGGTACTTCTTCGCCTCGAGGCCGAGGGGCGTGGCCTGGCCGATGTTCGCGCGGAACAGGTCGCCCGTGGAGATGTGGGGGACGCCGAGCTTCTCGGACAGAATCGCGGCCTGGGTGCCCTTGCCTGCACCGGGAGGACCAAGGAGGACAAGTCTCACTTGAGGAACCCTTCGTAGTTACGTTGCATCAATTGACTTTCGATCTGCTTGACCGTGTCCAGGGCGACGCTGACGAGGATCAGCACGGCCGCACCACCGAAGATGCTGCTGGAGGTCTGGCTTCCGGACAGGAAGAAGTGGGGCAGCACCGCGATCAGGCCGAGGTAGATCGAGCCGGGAACGGTGATGCGGTTGAGCACGTAATTCAGGTAGTCCGCGGTGGGGCGACCCGGGCGGATACCGGGAATGAAGCCGCCGAACTTCTTCATCTCGTCCGCCCGCTCTTCCGGATTGAACGTGATCGCGACGTAGAAGAACACGAAGAACACGATCAGCGCGAAGTAGATGACGATGTACACCGGGTTGTTCGGATTCACCAGGTACTCGTTGATGATCCGCTGCCACCAGCTGGGATCGGCGGACGACGTGGCGCCGGTGAGCTGCGCGATGAGGTTCGGCAGGTACAGCAGCGACGACGCGAAGATGACCGGGATGATGCCGGCCTGGTTGACCTTGAGCGGCAGATACGTCGACGAGCCGCCGTACATCTTGCGGCCGACCATGCGCTTGGCGTACTGGACCGGGATCCGCCGCTGGCCCTGCTCGACGAACACGACGCCGGCGATGATGGCGAGGGCCGCGACGCAGATGATCGCGAAGATCAGTCCCCCGCGGCTGTCCAGGATGGCCTTGCCCTCGGACGGCAGGCGGGACGCGATACCCGAGAAGATCAGCAGGGACATGCCGTTACCGACACCGCGTTCGGTGATGACCTCACCGAACCACATGACGAGCGCTGCGCCCGCGGTCATGACCAGCACGATGATCACGAGGCCGAAGATGCTCTTGTCGGCGATGATCTCTTCCTGGCATCCCTGCAGCAGCTGGCCGCGCGATGCGAGCGCCACGATGCCGGTGGCCTGCAGGATCGCCAGGGCGATCGACAGATAACGCGTGTACTGCGTCATCTTCGCCTGGCCGGACTGGCCTTCCTTCCGGAGTTCCTCGAACTTCGGGATGACGACCGTCAACAGCTGGACGATGATGCTGGCCGTGATGTACGGCATGATGCCGATCGCGAAAATGGACAGCTGGAGTAGCGCGCCGCCGGAGAACAGGTTGATCAGCGAGTAGATACCCGCGGAGTCACCGCCCGACAGCTGATCGACGCAGGCTCGGACGTTCCCGTAGTCGACGCCCGGCGACGGAATCACGGCACCGATGCGATAGAGCGCAACGAGACCGAGCGCGATGAGGATCTTCCGCCTCAGGTCCGGGGTCCTGAGGGCCGAGACGAAGGCGGAAAGCAAAGATCCTCCTGGCACGACGGTGGGGAGACGAGTCGAAAGCAGACTTGTCCGTGAATGAACTCTAGAACTCTAACAGTGGCAACTGAACGCGCAGTTGGGAGACCTGCGGCAGCGCTGCGCGTACAGCCGCAAATGGCCGCAGTACAGCGCGAGGCTGTACTGCGGCCATCTACTGGCTAGCGGTGATAGCTCACAGCTCGGTGGCGGTACCACCGGCAGCAGCGATCTTCTCCTTGGCGGAGCCGGTGAACTTGTCGACCGTCACCTGGACGGCGACAGTCAGGTCGCCGTCGCCGAGAACCTTGACGAGCTGGTTCTTGCGAACGGCACCCTTGGCAACGAGGTCCTCGACCGTGACCTGTCCACCCTCGGGGAACAGACGGGCGATGTCGCCGACGTTGACGACCTGGTACTCGGTGCGGAACGGATTGGTGAAACCCTTGAGCTTGGGCAGACGCATGTGCAGCGGCATCTGTCCGCCCTCGAAGGCGGCGGGCACGTTCTTGCGGGCCTTGGTGCCCTTCGTGCCGCGACCGGCGGTCTTGCCGCGCTTGCCGCCTTCACCGCGACCGACACGAATCTTGTCGGACTTGGCTCCGGGTGCGGGGCGCAGGTGATGCAGTTTGATGGTCATGGTTAGACCTCCTCAACTGTGACGAGGTGGCGCACCACGTTGATCAGACCGCGGTTCTGGGCATTGTCCTCGCGGACAACCGTCTGACGGATGCCCTTCAAGCCGAGGGTGCGCAGCGAGTTCCGCTGGTTCTGCTTGGTACCGATGGTGCTCTTGATCTGAGTGACCTTGAGTTCGGCCATTACTTCACGCTCCCAGCCTGTGCGCGCGCACGCAGCATGCCGGCGGGGGCAACGTCCTCGAGGGCGAGACCGCGGCGAGCGGCAACTTCCTCGGGGCGCTGCAGGCCCTTGAGCGCAGCAACGGTCGCATGCACAACATTGATGGCGTTGTCGCTACCGAGCGACTTCGACAGAATGTCGTGGATGCCGGCGCATTCCAGCACGGCACGCACCGCGCCACCGGCGATGACACCGGTACCGGGGCTTGCCGGACGCAGCATGACGACGCCCGCTGCGGCCTCACCCTGAACCGGGTGCGTGATGGTGCTGCCGATCATCGGAACACGGAAGAAGCTCTTGCGAGCCTCCTCGACGCCCTTCTGGATGGCCGCGGGAACTTCCTTGGCCTTGCCGTAGCCGACGCCGACCAGTCCGTTGCCGTCGCCCACGATCACCAGAGCGGTGAAGCTGAAGCGACGACCACCCTTGACGACCTTCGACACGCGGTTGATCGTGACGACGCGCTCGATGTGGTTCGACTTCTCGGCCGACTGTCCGCCGCGACGATCGTCGCGACCGCCACCACGACGGTCGCCGCCGCCGCGGTTGTCCCCCGTGTTGGGGCCATTCTGTCCGGCGGGTCCGCTTCCGCCGTCACGCCTCTGACGTCCCGGCATCAGGCTGTCCTTCCGTTCATGTACTCGGTCTTGGTCATCAGAACTTCAACCCGCCTTCGCGAGCTGCGTCCGCAAGGGCCGCGATGCGACCGTGGTAGCCGTGTCCACCGTGGTCGAACACGACGGCCTCGACACCGGCTGCCTTCGCGCGCTCGGCGATCAGCTGACCGACCTTCGCACTGAGGGCCTTCTTGTCGCCGTCCGCTGCACGCACGTCGGCCTCGGTGGTCGACGCAGCGGCCAGGGTGTGGCCTGCGAGGTCGTCCACGAGCTGGACGTGGATGTGGCGCGAGGACCGGTTGACGACCAGGCGGGGACGCTCGGGCGTGCCGGAGACCTTCTTGCGGAGACGGAAGTGACGACGCACCTTCGACAGGCGACGCTTCGTGGACGCATCCTTGCCGAGCGGAATCCGCTTGGCTTTCTGGTTTGCAGTCTGGCTCATATCACTTACCCGTCTTTCCGACCTTGCGGCGGATCTGCTCACCCTCGTAACGCACGCCCTTGCCCTTGTACGGGTCCGGACGACGGAGACGACGGATGTTGGCCGAGATCTGCCCGACCTTCTGCTTGTCGATGCCCGACACCGAGAACTTGGTGGGCGACTCGACCGCGAAGGTGATGCCTTCCGGAGCCTCGATCGGGACCGGGTGGCTGTAGCCGAGTGCGAACTCGAGGTCCTTGCCCTTGAGAGCGACGCGGTAACCGACGCCGTGAATCTCCATCTTGGTGGTGTAACCGTCGGTGACACCGGTGATGAGGTTCTGCACCAGGGTGCGAGACAGACCGTGCAGCGCGCGGCTGCGACGCTCGTCGTCCGGACGCGTCACGCTGAGCGTGCCGTCGTCGTTCTTCGCAATGGCAATCGGCTCGGAGATCGTCAGGGCCAGCGTGCCCTTGGGACCCTTGACCGTGACGTCCTGGCCGTCGATCGAGACGTCGACGCCGCCGGGGACGGTGACGGGAATCTTTCCAATACGCGACATTGTGGTGGCCTCCCTTACCAGACGTAGGCGAGGACTTCCCCGCCCACTCCTTGATTGGCCGCCTGGCGATCGGTGAGCAGGCCGGTGGACGTGGAAATGATCGCCACGCCGAGGCCGCCCAGAACCTTGGGCAGGTTGGTGGACTTCGCGTACACACGCAGACCGGGCTTGGAGACGCGACGCACGCCGGCAAGGCTGCGCTCACGGCTCGGGCCGTACTTCAGGTCGACGATGAGGGTCTTGCCCACCTCGGCGTCTTCGGTGCGGTAGTCGGCGATGTAACCCTCGCGCTTGAGGATCTCGGCGATGTTCGCCTTGATCTTCGAGTGGGGCAACTTCACCTCATCGTGGTACGCCGTGTTGGCGTTGCGCAGACGCGTCAAGAAGTCTGCGATGGGGTCGGTCATGGTCATGAGGTTGACCTCTACCTTTCTCACAACGGTTCCCTCTGCCGTTTCCGGCGCAGGCCTATCGCGAAGTAGGTCTTACGTTTCCCGGTCCGAGGTTACGAACCGGAAGTCTGTGGGGGTGACGCCGCCGCCGGAGAGGGCGACGGCGTCACCGGCTCACCAGGAGCTCTTGTGAACGCCGGGCAGCTCGCCGGCGTGCGCCATCTCACGGACGCAGATTCGGCACAGGCCGAACTTGCGGAACACCGAGTGCGGACGGCCGCAGCGCTGGCAGCGGGTGTAGGCGCGCACCGCGAACTTGGGCTTCTTGTTGGCCTTGTTGACCAATGCCTTCTTAGCCATTAGCTCAGTTCTCCTTGAACGGGAAGCCGAGGTGCTTCAGCAGGGCACGGCCTTCTTCGTTGTTGGTCGCGGTGGTCACCACGGTGATGTCCATGCCGCGCGGGCGGTCGATCTTGTCCACGTCGATCTCGTGGAACATCGACTGCTCGTTCAGGCCGAACGTGTAGTTGCCGTTGCCGTCGAACTGGTTGCCCGACAGGCCGCGGAAGTCCCTGATGCGGGGAAGCGCGACGGACACGAGACGGTCCAGGAACTCCCACATGCGGTCGCCACGCAGCGTGACGCGGGCACCGATCGGCATTCCCTCGCGAAGCTTGAACTGCGCGATGGACTTGCGTGCCTTGCGGATCTCAGGCTTCTGACCGGTGATCAGAGCGAGATCGTTGACGGCACCGTTGATCAGCTTGGCGTCGCGCGCGGCGTCGCCGACACCCATGTTGACGACGACCTTGACGACGCCGGGGATCTGCATCACGTTGGCGTAGTCGAACTCGGTGTTCAGCGCAGCCTTGATCTCCTCGCGGTAGCGAGTCTTCAGGCGCGGCTGGATCTTGTTCTCAGTGGAGGTCATGTCAGATGTCCTTCCCGTTCTTCCGGGAAATCCGAACGCGCTTGCCGGACTCTTCGTCGGTCCGGTAGCCCACGCGAGTGGGGTTGCCGTCCGAGTCGACGACTGCGACGTTGGAAACGTGGATCGGGGCTTCCTGCGTGACGATGCCGCCGGAGGAAGCTCCGCGCTCGTTCGCGGAAACCGCGGTGTGCTTCTTGATGCGGTTCACGCCTTCGACGAGGACCTTGTTGGTCGCGGGGTAGGCCTGGATGACCTTGCCCTTCGCGCCCTTGTCCTTGCCGGCGATGACCAGCACGGTGTCACCCTTGTGCACCTTCATCACAGCACCTCCGGGGCGAGCGAGACGATCTTCATGAACTTCTTCTCACGCAGCTCGCGGCCGACGGGGCCGAAGATGCGGGTGCCACGGGGATCGTTGTCCGGCTTGATGAGGACGGCGGCGTTCTCGTCGAACTTGATGTACGACCCGTCCGGACGGCGACGTTCCTTGGTGGTGCGGACGATGACGGCCTTGACGACCTCGCCCTTCTTGATGTTTCCACCCGGGATGGCGTCCTTGACGGTGGCGACGATGATGTCACCGATCCCGGCGTAGCGGCGAGACGAACCACCGAGAACGCGGATGCAGAGAATCTCCTTGGCACCCGTGTTGTCGGCGACGCGCAGCCGCGACTCCTGCTGAATCACTTACTTCTCCTTGACCTGGACTGTTGCACGGCAGATTTCCGACCCGACGTGCGCGGTCTGTACCCGTGCCCTGCGAGAGGGGCCGCCCGGGTGGGCGGCACAACGGTGGGGTTGCCGTGCGTCTGCCGCAAGGCAACCCCACCATCGTACTGGATACATTATTCGGTTTCTTACTTGGCCTTCTCGAGGACCTCGACGAGACGCCAGTGCTTGGTCGCGGACAGCGGACGGGTCTCCATCAGCTGCACGCGGTCACCGATGCCTGCGACGCCGTTCTCGTCGTGCGCCTTCACCTTGCTGGTGCGCCGGATGATCTTGCCGTAGAGCGGGTGCTTGACCCGGTCTTCGAGCTCGACCACGATCGTCTTCTCCATCTTGTCGGAGACGACGTATCCGGTGCGGACCTTGCGGCTGCCGCGCTCTTCAGTGCTCACTGCTTTTTCCTCACTCATGCCGCGTCACCTGCGTCCGGACCAACGGCCAGCCCGAGCTCACGCTCACGCAGAACGGTGTAGATACGCGCGATCTCGTGACGAACGGTACGAAGTCGACGGTTGTTGTCCATCTGACCCGTTGCCATCTGGAAACGAAGGTTGAACAGCTCTTCCTTCGACTCACGAAGCCGGGTGACCAGCTCTTCTTCGGTGAGCTCGCGGAGCTCTGCGGCTGGGGTTCCAGTAGCCATCAGAACTGCTCCTCCCTTGTCACGATCCGGCACTTGCACGGGAGCTTGTGCATCGCGCGGCGCAGGGCCTCACGAGCGATCTCCTCATTGGGGTAGCTCATCTCGAACATCACGCGACCGGGCTTGACGTTCGCGATCCACCACTCGGGCGAACCCTTACCGGAACCCATGCGGGTTTCGGCCGGCTTCTTGGTGAGGGGGCGATCCGGGAAGATGTTGATCCAGATCTTGCCGCCACGCTTGATGTGCCGGGTCATGGCGATACGAGCGGACTCGATCTGCCGGTTGGTGATGTAGGCCGGCTCGAGAGCCTGGATGCCGTAGTCACCGAAGGTCACCTGGGTTCCACCCTTGGCGGCACCCGAACGGCTCGGATGGTGCTGCTTGCGGTGCTTGACCCGCCGTGGGATCAACATGCGTCAGCCCTCCTTCTGTTCAGTCGTAGCGGGTGCATCGGCAGTGGCGGTCGCTGCGCGGCCGGCCTCGGTGCTGGTCGCGGTGGTGCCGGTGGCACCGGAACGACGGGGACGGCTCGGACGCTCACGGCGCGGGCGGTCGCCTGCGGGAGCTGCCACGCTGGCGGCGAGCTCACGCTTGCCACCCACGATGTCGCCCTTGTAGATCCAGACCTTCACGCCGATGCGGCCGAAGGTGGTCTTGGCCTCGTAGAGGCCGTAGTCGATGTCCGCACGAAGCGTGTGCAGCGGCACACGGCCTTCGCGGTAGAACTCCGACCGGGACATCTCGGCGCCGCCGAGACGACCGGAGCACTGAACGCGGATGCCCTTGACGTTGGGCTGACGCATGGCCGACTGGATGGCCTTGCGCATGGCGCGACGGAAGGCGACTCGGTTCGAGAGCTGCTCGGCCACACCCTGTGCGACGAGCTGAGCCTCGGCCTCGGCGTTCTTGACCTCGAGGATGTTCAGCTGGACCTGCTTGCCGGTCAGCTTCTCGAGCTCGGAACGGATGCGATCGGCTTCGGCGCCGCGGCGGCCGATGACGATGCCCGGGCGAGCGGTGTGGATGTCCACACGCACACGGTCACGGGTGCGCTCGATCTCGACCTTCGCGATGCCCGCGCGCTCCATGCCGGTGGCGAGGAGCTTACGGATCGCGACGTCTTCCTTGACGTACTCCGCGTACTGCTTGTCTGCGTACCAGCGAGACTTCCAGTCGGTGGTGATGCCGAGGCGGAAGCCGTGCGGGTTGATTTTCTGGCCCACTACTGAGCACTTCCCTTCCGGCGATTACGGGTCGATGTTCCGGTCTTCGGCAGGCTCTCCACGATCACGGTGATGTGACTGGTGCGCTTGCGGATACGGAACGCACGTCCCTGTGCACGCGGTTGGAACCGCTTGAGGGTCGCGCCCTCGTCCACGAACGCCGTGGCGACGACAAGCGTGCTCGGGTCGAGGTCGAGGTTGTTCTCGGCGTTGGCTGCTGCGGAGGCGATCACCTTGGCGACCGGCTCGCTCGCTGCCTGCGGCGCGAACTTCAGGATGTTCAGGGCGTCTTCAACCGAACGCCCGCGGACCAGGTCCACAACACGACGCGCCTTCATCGGCGTGACGCGCACGTGGCGCGCTACAGCCTTGGCGGTCGGGTTGGCGGTTTCGGTGTTGCTCATCGCCTCTTCGCCTTCCGATCATCCTTGATGTGACCCTTGAACGTGCGGGTCGGTGCAAACTCTCCGAGCTTGTGTCCGACCATCGAGTCGGAAACGAACACGGGGACGTGCTTGCGGCCGTCGTGAACCGCAAACGTGTGGCCGATGAAGTCCGGGATGATCGTGGAACGACGGGACCAGGTCTTGATGACCTGCTTGGTTCCCTTTTCGTTCTGCACGTCCACCTTCGCGAGGAGGTGGTCATCGACGAACGGGCCCTTCTTGAGGCTGCGTGGCATCCTTCACTCCCTCCTAGCGCTTGTTCTTGCCGGTACGGCGACGACGGACAATGAGCTTGTCGCTCGCCTTGTTCTTGCGGGTGCGGCCCTCGGGCTTGCCCCACGGGCTGACCGGGTGGCGACCACCGGAGGTCTTACCCTCACCACCACCGTGCGGGTGGTCGACCGGGTTCATCACGACACCACGGACGGTTGGGCGCTTGCCCTTCCAGCGCATACGGCCGGCCTTGCCCCAGTTGATGTTCGACTGTTCGGCGTTGCCGACCTCACCGATCGAGGCGCGGCAGCGAACGTCGACACGACGGATTTCGCCGGACGGCATACGCAGCGTGGCGTAGGTGCCTTCCTTACCGAGCAGCTGGATGCTGGATCCGGCCGAGCGGGCCATCTTGGCGCCGCCACCCGGGCGGAGTTCCACCGCGTGGATGGTGGTACCCGTCGGGATGTTGCGCAGGGGCAGGTTGTTGCCGGGCTTGATGTCGGCGCCTGCGCCGGATTCGACCGGAGCACCCTGGACCAGGCCCTTGGGGGCGATGATGTAGCGCTTCTCGCCGTCCGCGTAGTGCAGCAGGGCGATACGCGCGGTGCGGTTGGGGTCGTACTCGATGTGAGCGACCTTGGCCGGCACGCCGTCCTTGTCGTTGCGACGGAAATCGATCAGCCGGTAGGCACGCTTGTGTCCGCCGCCCTTGTGCCGGGTGGTGATACGACCGTGTGCGTTACGTCCACCGCGTCCGTGGAGCGGGCGAACCAGCGACTTCTCGGGGGTCGACCGAGTGATCTCGGCGAAGTCCGAGACGCTCGAGCCACGACGGCCCGGGGTAGTCGGCTTGTACTTACGGATTGCCATGAGTCTTCTCGTCCTCTATGTCTCGTCAAGTCCCGGGCGCTTACGCGACCGGTCCTCCGAAGATCTCGATGGGCTTGCTGTCGGCCGAGAGGGTCACGAGCGCGCGCTTGGTGTCCTTGCGCTTGCCGTAACCGAACCGGGTCCGCTTGCGCTTGCCCTGACGGTTGGCGGTGTTGACGCTGGTCACGGTGACGCCGAAGATCTTCTCGACGGCAATCTTGATCTGCGTCTTGTTCGAGTCCGGGTGCACCAGGAAGGTGTAGGTGCCTTCCTCGATCAGTCCGTAGGACTTCTCGGAGATGACCGGGGCGAGCAGGATGTCGCGGGGATCGGCGATGGTGCTCACTTGCCCTCCTCCTTGTTCTCTTCCTGGGCGGTCTCGGCGGGCCCGTGGATGAACGCGTTGAGCGCCTCGACGCTGAACACAACGTCATCGCTGTTGAGCACGTCGTAGGTGTTGAGCTGATCGGGTGCAATGGGGTGCACGCCGTCCAGGTTCTGCACGCTCTTCCAGGCCGCGATGTCCTCGCGTCCGACGACGAGCAGGACCTTCTTGCGGTCCGAGATCTCGCCGAGGAAGGTGCGGGCGGACTTCGTGGACGGAGTCTGACCGGCAACCAGTTCGGTGATCACGTGGATGCGCTCGTTGCGGGCCCGGTCGGAGAGGGCTCCGCGCAGGGCGGCGGCCTTCATCTTCTTGGGGGTCCGCTGGCTGTAGTCGCGCGGCTGCGGGCCGTGGACGGTGCCACCACCGGCGAACTGCGGTGCACGGGTCGAGCCCTGACGAGCGCGGCCGGTGCCCTTCTGGCGGTACGGCTTCTTGCCACCGCCGCGAACCTCGCCGCGGGTCTTGGTGGCGTGGGTGCCCTGACGTGCAGCAGCGAGCTGCGCGACGACAACCTGGTGGAGAAGCGCGATGTTGGCAGGCGCGTCGAAGATCTCCGGGGGGAGGTCGACGGTGCCGTTGGTCTTGCCGCCGGCGACCTTGACGTCCAGCGTCAGCTTGGTCGTCGATGTCTCGGTGCTGGTCATGCTCGTGCACCACCCTTCACTGCACTCTTGACGATCACGAGGCCGCCCTTGCGGCCGGGAATCGCACCCTTGATCAGCAGCAGGCCGTTCTCGGCGTCCACCTTATGAACGGAGAGGTTCTGCGTCGTGATGCGGTCGCTACCCATGCGGCCGGACATGCGCATGCCCTTGAACACGCGGCCCGGAGTGGCGCAACCACCGATGGAACCGGGGCGACGGTGAACGGCCTGCGCACCATGCGATGCACCCTGACCGGCGAAGCCGTGGCGCTTCATGGTTCCGGCGAATCCCTTACCCTTGCTGGTTCCGGTGACGTCGACATAGGCGCCGTCCTCGAAGACCTCGGCGGTAAGTTCCTGGCCGACCTCGTACTCCGAGGTGTCGGCAACGCGGAGCTCCACAACGTGGCGGCGCGGGGTGACGCCGGCCTTGGTGAACTGGCCGGAAGTCGGCTTGTTCACCTTGCGCGGGTCGATGGCGCCGAACGCGAGCTGCACGGCGCTGTAGCCGTCACGCTCTTCGGTACGAATCTGGGTCACGACGTTCGGTCCGGCCTTCACGACGGTGACCGGAACGACCCGGTTGTTCTCGTCGAAGACCTGGGTCATGCCGAGCTTGGTGCCCAGGATTCCCTTGATCTTGGTATCAGTCATTGTTTTTGTCTCCGCCGCGCTCACTGAATGTTGACGTCGACGCTGGCCGGAAGGTCGATGCGCATGAGCGCGTCAACCGTCTTGGGCGTCGGGTCGAGGATGTCGATAAGCCGCTTGTGAGTACGCATCTCGAAGTGCTCGCGCGAGTCCTTGTACTTGTGCGGCGAGCGGATGACGCAGTACACGTTCTTTTCGGTCGGCAACGGCACGGGTCCAACGACGCGGGCCCCGGTACGGGTCACCGTCTCGACGATCTTGCGCGCTGACGCGTCGATCGCCTCATGGTCGTAGGCCTTGAGCCTGATGCGGATCTTCTGTCCCGCCACGCTTAGTGTCCTTTTCTTGCCGCGTTTCGTAGTCCCACCCGAGTCGGGCCGAACTACCTCGTCTGCACAGTCCCTTACCTGGGCCGCAACTTCCGAACGCTAGGCGACCGGGACACACCCGATCCGCTGCCGCTGTTCATCTGTCATGGTTCTCCGGTACACGCGGTCGGGCGTGTCGCCCTCCCGCTCATTCTCCGACCCGGAACTTTTCAGCTTTTCGGGCCGGGAACACGCACCGGATGCACTCGAATTCGAGTGCCAGTAGGTACTGCTTCCGTCTTGCATGTGGCCGCGAGCAGGTCATGTGATCTACACCGCGACGTTTCACCCCACCTGTTTCGGGCCGCAAACGATCGCGTCCCAGACAAGGCAACCCGACCAGTATGCCGTACCGGGCGGGAGACTTCAAACCGGGCTCGATCCCGCCCGCCATCGCCCGAACTTACTCTCAAGTAAGATGCGTGGATGACGAACTCGAGTCCCACGTACGCCGCGTGGCAGAAACTCCCCGACAACGCGCTGGGACACGCCCTCTTCTCCGTCGGCATGTGTCTCCGCGTCCCCTACTTCGGCTCGGTCCTCCCCCGCGTCGTCGAGATGCGGCCCGGCCGCTGCGAGGTCCGCGCCCCGAAATGGTGGGGCGTCCGCAACCACCTGGGCACGTTCCACGCGATCGCGGCGTGCAACCTCGCCGAGGCCGCCATGGGCATGCTGTCCGAGGCGACCGTTCCCTCTACCCACCGGTGGATCCCGAAGTCGATGACGGTCCACTACCTCGCCAAGGCGAACGGAACGCTGCGCGCCGTCGCGGAACTGCCGGAGCTGCCGGACTTCACCGCGATCACTGCGGGCACCGACGTCGTCGTGCCGGTGGGCATTTTCGACGGACAAGGGGTAGAGGTGGTTCACGCCGACATCACGACGTGGGTCACGCCGCGATGACACGCGCGGCAGCCGCGGCGGATTTGGCAAATGTCGACGTTCCAGCCGACCCGAAATCCGCCAACCCGAGGGATTACTCAACTCCCGAGTACACGAGTATCCCACGGCTCACCGCGGGATACTCGTGTGAAGTGGTGCGGGTTCCCTCAGGAAAGCTGCTTGACGTCGCCTTCCATCGCCTCCACGAGACTCTTGGGACGCATGTCGGTCCAGTTGGTCTCGACGTAGGAAAGACATGACTGTCGCGCGTCTTCTCCGAAGACCACCGCCCAACCGGCCGGCACCTCGGCGAAGGTCGGCCACAGCGAGTGCTGACCCTCGTCATTCACCAGCACGTAGAACCTGCCGTCCTCGTCGTCGAACGGATTAGTCACGAATGCTCCTTTGGCAACGGCCCCGCGCGTACGGGGCTGCGGTTTCGAACGTCATCGAATATCGGAGCCCGACCGATCAGCGTTACGTGACGAGACGCACGCCACGTCTGGTCACCCACTGTCTCGCTCAACGCGAGGTTCCGTGCAGGACCTCCGGTAACATCCAGTCTGAGTTCTGAGATTTACGACAAGGACCGAGGCGCGACATGCGAATCGGAGGTTCAGCCCAAGCCGACAGCGGAGTATTGATGCAAAACAATTCGGACGCCACAGTACTCGTGGACAACGTCCACAAGTCGTTCGGTGACGTCCACGCTCTGCAAGGCATCAGCTTCACAGCCGAGAAGGGAACAGTCCTCGGAGTTCTCGGACCGAACGGAGCGGGAAAAACCACAATCGTCAAGATCCTCGCGACTCTCATGCGACCGGATCTGGGCCGGGCGTTCGTCGCCGGACACGACGTTGTAAAAGATGCCCCCGCGGTCCGTCGCTCGATCATGATGACCGGGCAGTACGCGGCGCTCGACGAGACGCTGACGGGGAAGGAGAATCTCGAGCTGTTCGGTCGCCTGATGGGTCTTGACAAGGCAACGGCGCGGCAACGCGCCGATGAGCTACTGGACGAGTTCGAGCTGGCCGCTGCCGGACGCCGGGCTGTCAGGAACTATTCCGGGGGTATGCGGCGCCGGATCGATATCGCGTGTGGGTTGGTCGTACGGCCGCAGGTTGTGTTCCTCGACGAGCCCACCACCGGTTTGGACCCGCGCAGTCGCCAGGGAGTCTGGCGACTGGTGGAGAGACTCAAGACACAGGGGATCACCACACTCCTGACCACCCAATACCTGGAAGAAGCGGACCTTCTCAGCGACAACATCATCGTCATCGACAAGGGCACCGTTATTGCCGAAGGGACCGCGGACCAGCTCAAGGCCAGGACGGGCGGCACCTACTGCGAAGTTGTTCCGCTCGACCCCCAGCAATTGGCCCAGGCAGTAGAGGCACTGGGAGATCTCGTTCCCCGCGAGATCGCCGCCGAATTGGCGAGCGGAGACGACAAGCTGTCGATTCCAGCACCGACCGGAGCCGCCACACTCACCGAGGCTCTTCGTCGACTCGATTGCGCGGAGATCGAATTGGCCGATATCGCGCTGCGAAAGCCTTCGCTCGACGACGTCTTCCTCGCCCTTACCGGTCACGCGCATGCCGGAGACGACAGATGACTGCTACGGCGAGCGCCGACGGAGAGCGTGGGTCGATTTCGAGTGCCACGACCGCCCCCGCCAAGCATGTCGGTTCACATCGGCAGCCGCAGCCGAGCGGTATTCAACAGTGGCTCGCGTTGACGAAGCGAATGGTCCGTGCGATGGCCACCAATGGGGGCCTCGCTGTCGCCCTTGTCGCTCCGCTCGTGTTCACTGTCGGATTCTATCTACCGCTGAAGTTCGTCATGCAGCTCCAAGGTATCGACTACGCACAGTTCCTGATGCCGATCATCGTTCTACAGGCGATGGCCTTCACCGCCATTTCGGCCGCTCAGATTTCGGCAACCGAGGCCATCACCGGGTTGACCGACAGGTTGCAGACGATGCCCGTCGCTGCGCTGGCACCTCTGGCCGCCCGTATGACCGCCGGCCTGGTTCGGTCGCTTGTGTCACTCGTCGCTGCGCTCGGCTACGGATATGCGATTGGGTTTCGATTCAGTGCAGGGCCGCAACAGGCGCTACTTTTCTGCCTCGTCGCGCTGGCCGTCAGTACAACATTGGCCTTGGGAGCGGATGCGATCGGGTCTCTCTCGAAGAGTCCCGAAGCAACTAGCCAGGCACTCACACTGCCGATGCTCATCTTCGGGATGCTCTCGTGTGGGTTCGTGCCCGAAACCGGATTTCCTGAATGGGTGAGACCTTTTGTGCGTAACCAGCCGATCTCGCAGTTTTCCTTCGCGATGCGTGACATGGCGGCGGACGGCGTGCAGCCCTCCGTCCTCTGGCCGGCTCTGTCGTGGATTGTCGGACTCTCGATCGTGTTCGTTCCTCTGGCTGTGTGGGCGAGCGTGAGAAGGAAATGAGCAACCCGGCTGACCTTTCGACAAGTGCCGACTTGTCGCGAGACCTCGACTTCCCGCTTGCGCCCCGTCCGCGATCAGAAAAGTCTATCGTCGCCCTCTGGTCGCAGAGTGTCCTTCAATGCAAACGTCTGCTGATGCGATGGACCCGTGATCCATCGACGATGATCCAATCCCTGTTGTATCCAGCTCTGACCCTGCTGATGTTTCGAATCGTTCTCGGGGACTCGATCTCGGCCGCATCGGGACAGCCGAGCATCTACGGTACGGTTCCGATGGTCGCCCTGGTCGGGGCAATGGTGGGTTCCATTGTCAGCGCTGTGGGGCTGAAGGCCGAGAAAGAGAATGGCCTCCTCGGCCGATTCTGGACGTTGCCGGTTCATCGAGCATCGGGACTGGTGGGCCGTATGCTTGCCGAGGCGGTCCGCGTACTAGCGACCACGTTGGTCATCGTGACGGTCGGATTCGGCCTCGGCTTCCGTTTCAGCCAGGGAGTCCTCGCCGGTATAGTCCTTCTCCTCCTGCCTATTCTGTTCGGCATGGGGTTCGCCGTGATGGTAACCGCCCTGGCGACGATCTCGGGTAACGCTCCGCTTGTTGAAATCGTGTCGATTTCAACAACACTCTTGATGTTCTTCAATTCAGGTTTCGTTCCAGTGATGGCGTATCCCCCCTGGCTGCAACCCATCGTTGCCGCCCAGCCGTTGTCATGCGCGGTAGATGCGATGCGGGGTCTGTCATTAGGCGGCCCGGTGATTGAACCCGTGCTGAAAACACTCGCATGGTCGCTCGGGATAATCGCCCTATTCCTATATCCAGCAATCAGAGGGTACCGACGCGCCGCCGCAACAGGGGCTTGACGTTGTTCACCGGCCCCACAACACAGATTGACGGGTTCACGGCCGGAAAGCTCTGAAAGCCGTAGCATTTGCAAGAAAGAACAGGGAAAGATGACGCGCAAGCGCCGACACAGACAATTCGCTTCGAGCTTCGCGGCGGTTGTCGTTATGGTTCTGTCGTTTCTGAGTGTTCGTTCCGTCGCTTGGGCCGACCCAGGTTCCGATATCAATCCACCCATCCCAGCCGAAGACCTCAGTCTCGCTCCTCCTGGGGCGAATGATTGGAATTGCAGGCCAAGCGACGCCCATCCCCGCCCCGTAATCCTGGTCCATGGAACAGCTGCGGACATGGCCACGACGTGGAGGGTGCTGTCCCCCGAACTCAAAGCCGAGGGGTATTGCGTGTTTTCCCTGAACTACGGCGGCGCCAAGATGGTGATCCCACCCTTCAAGACTGTGTACGGCGTCACTGACATCCGATTGTCTGCCCGCCAACTAGCCCAATTCGTCGACACAGTGCTGTCACGGACTGGCTCAAGCCAGGTCGACATCGTAGGCCACTCGCAGGGTGGAACCCTCGCGAGGCAGTATCTAAAATTCGAGGGAGGTGCGAACAGCGCCGATCCCGCTTCGAATAAAGTTCGAACCTTGGTCACTCTCGGCGCAACCAACCACGGGACGACGTGGGCTGGCGACATCTTGCAGCGACTTTACGAGCTCGCGGCGTCACTCGGTTTCGGCAGCGAAGCTGCTTACCAGTTCCTCTTCGGTATGGCGATGAGCCAGCAGACAGTAGGATCGCCGCTACTGCAGGATCTCAACGCCGACGGTGATACCGAGGCAGGAGTCATGTACACGGTGATCGCATCGCGTGCTGACAACATGGTGACCCCGCCCGAGCGCACCTTCCTGTCAACAAACGGCCGCGCGGCCGACGTTAACAACATCTGGGTTCAAGACGGCTGCCCGTCCGATCAGACGGCGCATACCTCCCTCACCTTCGATGCGCGGTCACTGCACTTGGTCAAGGTCGGACTCGATCCAAGCTATGCGGACCGGCATCCGGCGCCCTGCGGGTCCTGACGCTCGGACGACACCAGCTGGCGAATCACTACCAGCCGCACATTGATGCCGCGTGGAGTCGAAATCACCATAATGTGAGCACCTTGAATTTAATTCCGCCGTGCAGCATTCCTAGATCGACGGCGAGCAAAAGCCCCCACCTTGCGCGAGGCATTCTGGTCAACATGACGGGAAGCAGAGGATTCTGCACGACGAGAACAGCGAGATGGCGAAGAAATGTGGTCAGAGCGATCCCTGGAGCACCAACTCCTCGATGGAGCGAGAGCAACTGGGCACTGCCGTAACCCAACGCTCGTCCCTGTTTCCAAAGATCACGACCGGTCTGGCGCAGCCGAACTCCAACAAGAGCCTCTCTCAGGAAACCGAAGGAATAACCTTCCAGTTGGGCACGCCAAACGAAATCGACGTCTTCGCTTCCGCGAAGATCTTCGTTCATTCCGCCCAACGCTCGAAAAACCGCGGCGCGGCACCCGAGATTGCCGCCTCCCGTATAGGGCATGAAAGCTTTCCCCTGCTCTTCTGGCGAGGGACAGGGGACCCAACTTTGAATCTTGGGCGAGTTCAACGAATGCGTTTCGAACGCACCCCCGACCACGTCGAATTCCTCGGCTAGCTCCCGCAGCCGAGCTATCCAATCGGGGTGCACGCGGTCGTCCGCATCGCAGAACGCTAGGAAATTGCCGGAAGCGCACTTCGCTCCTTCGTTGCGCGCATGCGCCGGCCCTTGGCGTGCTGAGGAGTCAACATAGACAATCCGCAATTCGTCGCGTAGTGGATGTTCATGAATATGCTGCGCAAGTCCATCAGTAGAACCATTGTCGCTGACAATAACCTCTAACTCACCCTTATAACTTTGCGCTGCAATTGCTTCAAGTTGAACGTCGATGAGGTCTCGACAATTACGAACTGGTATCACGACCGATACGCGATCGGACGTTTTCTGCGACTTCCGCTTATCCACCACCCTTTTGCAACCTTTCAGTTCGTTGATCGTGAAGGAGCCAGTCCCACCATACCCAACGTCGGAGAATCACTTTATTCGGGTCGAATCACCCGTCCGGCTACGTGACGTTGAAGAAAACCTACGACCGGACATCCCCCTTCATTGCGGGATCCGTCTTTGCTTTCGATCCGATTCCGTACCATATGTGCGGCAATTGACCACTCTCGCGTCTGCAGGCTTAAGGTCCGGCTGCGTGGTGCGGAGACGGAATGGCACCTCGAACGCGAGATTTCGCGCCGGACAGCCGCGTATTTCGTGGAGGAGGTAAAGCAAAGACCCGCCGTTGAGAAATCGCCTTTGCTCCTCGCCCCGAGTTCGTTATTCGGCGCCTGCGACCGGTGCTGGACGATCCCGTTTGTCGGCGGAGAATGACTAGCTCCGCAGGCCGACATGAAATTCTCACAGAAGGCCACGAAAGTGCCCACCGGCGGACATGACTCTGCCCAGACCGATCTCAACCGTGCGGCGCGTCAACGCCGCCGCAACCTCGCCCGCAGTTTCGATGTCGATGCTTATCGAACCGAAATCCCCGGGAGAGACCATTGTGAAGTCTGACGGAGAACTCATGGAGATACTCAATGCTTACAAGCTCACGGGGTCGTCCCGCGCCGCCGCCGAACTCTCGGACCGCTCGCACCACACGGTGAAGAAGGCCGCCCAAGACCGGAACCTGCGTCACGGTGCACCCATCGTCGACGTTGCCGAACGATTCGGGGTCACCCGGCAAACGGTCACCACATGACGTAAACGATACGAAACCTCAGGCCTCGACGGACCGTCCGATATCTCGCGCCGACCCCATTCGAGCCCGAGACGCATCTCGCCCGACGTCGAAGCCCTGATCTGTGAGATGCGCCGTCGCCACCGACGGTGGAGCGCGGCGCATCGCCTACGAACTTCACCGGGAAATCGGTGATCGTGCACCATCCCGCTCGACGATCCGCCGAGTCCCATTGCGCGCAACGGACTCGTCAATCCGCAACAACAGCAACATAAACGAGCCTACAAGCGGTGGGAGCGAGAATCGCTGGTGCACCTGTGGCAGCTGGACCTGGTGGGCGGAATTCCTCGCCGCGGCCGCGAATGCAAGATGCTCACCGGTATCGACTGCCACTCCAGATTCGTAGTCGTTGCCGCGGGCCCTCCGGCACGGCGGTGTGAGGCGTTCATCGCCGCCATGCAGCGCTGGGGAGTGCCCTTCGAGGTCCCCCCACCGACAACGGGAAGCAGTTCACCGGCAAGTTCACCCGACCGTTGCCGTCGAGGTGCTCTTCGAGCGCACCTGCCGCGAGTACGGCATTCCCGCGCGCCTGACCAAACGGCGGTCACCGTCCCCCGCACGCGGGGGTACCCCCACACCACCAGCAAGATCGAGCGGTTCCACCGGACGCTGCGACGCGAACTTCTCGACGAGGGCGGAGCGTTCGCCAGGATCGAAGCAGCTCAAGCGGCAGTCGACGAATGGATCCATACTTGCAACACCCACTGCCCCATCAGTCGTTGGACATGGCCACCCCAGCGGGTTTGTTGCGCGCACGACAGGACGACGAACCGCCCCCTGCCCCACCCCGATTGTCGGTGTGTGTCGACGGAACGTGAAAACTGATGGCGGTGTACGCGACCGTCTGGCGCCTACGTGAAAATCGGAGTCGAACTCCCCAGTTCAGGGTCAAGTCCCGTGAGGTGGTGTACGAAGTGTCGCGTGACTCCTCGTGGGGTGGTTATGCGGTCCGCGCCGCCGGTGTCACCTCCTCGGTGGGTTCGGATGGTGCGTGGGTTCCGCGGGAGCGGGCAATGACGTCGAGTCCGAGGTAGCGGCGGGCTTCGATCCATTCGTCGTGCTGTTCGGCCAGGACTGCGCCGACGAGCCGAATGAGGGCCGTGCGGTCGGGGAAGATCCCGACCACATCGGTCCGCCGCCGGATCTCCTTGTTTAGCCTCTCCTTTAACCGGCCTTCGCGTGTGGGTCAATCGCAGATTGGTGATCTGGAGTCAGCGGTTGAGTCGGTGGAGGTGGTCGGTCAGGGCGTCTTCGACTCGGTGGTGGCGAGCAGCTTCGTCGGGCCAGCCGCGGTCGCGGGCGTCGGCCTCGAGGGCCTGGATGTCGGTGCGTTGCGCCTCGAGCGCGCCGCGGAACTCGCCGGGCCGCGGCGAACCCGTCCGGGTCGCGGGCCTCGACCGCACTCCCGAGTCCGGTGAGGTTCTTGACGGCGGCGAACTCGAGGTCCAGTCGCAGCTCGTCTCGCCGCCCGATGAGGTGACACAACAGCGGCCAAGCCCCGGCACTGCGGAGTTCGGTGAGCCGGTCCGAGGCAGGCCGGGCCATCCATTCCCGCAGATCCGGGTGCGCGGCCAGGAATGCGGTTGCGATGCGAGTGCGGCCGCGGACGGCTCTTCCTCCCAGCCCGAGGGTGGCGACGTGGTCGAGATAGTCGGCCAGCACCGTATCCGGGTCCACCACGGTCGGGCATGCGGTGGTCATCGCCGTGCCCGGCGAGACTGGCCCGGGCGGCGCCGTATTCGGCGGCGAACTGCTCTATGGACAGGTGCACGTATCCGGCGGTGGTCTCCGGGGACACGTGCCCCATCAACTCCCGCAGCACCATCAAATCGATTCCTGCGGAGGCGAGTTCGGTTCCGTAGGTGTGTCGCAGCCGGTGCGGACGCACCCGACCGGCGCCGGACAGATCTCGGTGCCGCCGGAACAACGATCGCAACCCGGCCTCGGTCACCGGCGCCCCCACGGTGGGACCGCGCAGCACCACGAAGCACTCCGGTGTGACCACCCCGGGTGGCCGCTCGAGGCGCAGATAGGCCGATAGTTCGGTGAAAAACACCGCATCGACCGGCACCACACGCTCCTTCGAACCCTTGCCGAGCACCCGCAGCCGGCGTCGACCGAAATCCACGTCCGCCAACCGAAGCGATCGCACCTCGGCACTGCGCAGCCCGCCGAGCAGCATCGCCCACACCATCGCCCGATCCCGATGGGTGCGCAGCGACGAGACGAACACGTCCACCGCGTCGGCGTCGAGGGATTCGGGCAGCAACCGCGGCTGGCGCACCAGTCGGCCTCCGGCCCGGGGCCGGCCGGGCCCGAGATGCCCGAGCAGTCCCCGAGCCGACGGCCGGAGTCCCTGCCCACGCCGGGGCGAGGGCACCGGATTGTCGGCGCGCACCCCGCTTATCACCAGGTACTCGAACAACGCCCGCACCGCCGCAACCCGCCGATTGATCGTCGACGCCGCCGCCGTGCGCTGCCGGCCGTTCCTCGTCGTTGCGCCGGGTCGGGGATCACGGCGCACACCCTGCCAGTCGATCCACTCGAACACGGTCACCGGCGTCACCGCCGCCAATCCGAGATCGCGGTCGATCAGGAACCGCGCCAGGTTCAGCACATCGAACGCATACGCCCGCACCGTCGCCACGCTGAACGCCCGCCCGGCCAGATGTTGAGGAACGCGTTCGCCGCCGCGCAACCCTCCCACTCGCCGTCGACCACAAAGCCGTCGTCCGCCGCGTGCACCCGAACAGCCATCGTCTGCCCCGCTCCTATCGAGCCGCCACCGTCAGCATGCGCCCCATCCAGCCGTCGGCCCCGGACCTCACGCCGCGGACAGAATCGTGTCGCCCGAGAGCCGGTTAACCGATCGCGGATTGTTGCTCCAGATCTGACGCCAGATCTGCTTGGGAAATGTGGTGAACGCCAACAGGTCCGGCCGTGCTGCCGCGAGGTGATCGGCGACCCTCGGGAGTTTCTCCGACAATGCATCAATCACCCGATCATATTGAGCATGAACAGAATCGGAGTCCGGTTGGTCGTAGACCGAGTGCAGCAACGTCTTCACCCAAGGCCACGATGCCTTGGGGGTCACCGCCGTCAGGTTCGTCGAGTAATGGGTTCGACACCTCTGCCACGCCGCGCCCGGCAGGGTCGCGCCGATCGCCGCCACCAACCCGGCGTGCGCATCGGAGGTCACCAGGCGCACCCCGGACAGCCCGCGGGCGACCAGCGATCGGAAGAACGCCAACCAGCCGGCACCGTCCTCGCTGGAGATCACGTCCAGGCCCAGGATCTCCCGGTAGCCCGCGGCATTGACGCCGACCGCCACGAGGGCGTGCACGTTGACCACCCGCCCGTTCTCCCGGACCTTCAACACGAGGACGTCGGCGGCGACGAACGTGTACGGCCCGGCATCGAGCGGGCGGCTGCGGAACGCCTCCACCTGGGTGTCGAGGTCCTTGGCCATCACGGACACCTGCGACTTGGCTCCCCCAAGCACTTCGTGCAGGGAGGTTACCCCCCCGGCTGGTGATGCCCAACGTGTCGACGAGCCGGTCCATCCGCCGGGTGGAGACACCGAGCAGGTAGCAGGTGGCAACCACGGTAGTCAGGGCCTTTTCGGCGCGTTTGCGACGCTCGAGCAACCAATCGGGGAAGTACGAACCGGACCGCAGCTTCGGGATCGCCACGTCGAGGGTGCCGACGCGGGTGGCGAAGTCGCGGTGCCGGTATCCGTTACGAGAGTTGGTGCGCTCCTCGGAGCGTTGTCCGTAGCCGGCGCCGCACAGTGCGTCCGCCTCGGCGCCCATCAGGGTGTGAATAAACATCTTCAGTAGCTCGCGCAGCAGGTCGGGGCTTGCCCCGGTGAGGCGATCGGTCAAGAACTGGTGCAGGTCGATATCTCGAGGAATCACGCGATGACCGCCTACTTTCCGGCTACGACACGCCGGTGACGTCCTGATCCGGCTCGTACACATAGATGATGGATACGGCCGCGGGGTGACGTGATCCGGTCGTACACCGACGCCCCGATGTGGGGACTGTCTTCCGATGGATCTGTCCGTCACCTCGTGGCTGCGCGCACCGACCGGGCAGGCATGACTTGATAGCGCCTCTGTGTGTCAAGCAGCCGTAGGTGGTGCGTGCTGTTGGTCCCCGCGCATCCGGCGATAGAGGACGTTCGCGAGGCGGCGTTTGAGTGCTCGCCGGGCTTCAGCCCGTGTCTTGCCCTCGTCGAGTTTGCGCTGGTAATAGACGCGGCCGGGCCCCGGGTCGCGGGCTTGGCAGACGGCGATGGTGTGCAGCACGGAATTGAGTTGACGATTACCACCGGTGTTGAGCCGGTGGCGTGTGTTCTCGCCGCTCGACGCGGCGAGAGGAGCGGTGCCGGTGTAGCCGGCAAAGTGGTCGGCAGAGGGAAATCGGGTGATGTCCCCGATGTGGCCGAGGAGTTTGGCGGCAAGGACGGTGTTGATTCCGTGGACTTCCTGCAGAGTCGTCGTCGTGGCGGCGACGGCGTCGCGCATCTGAGCTTCGTTGGCTTTGATGTTCGAATCGATGCGCCGGAGGTCGGCAAGCACGTCCTTGGCCAAGTCCCGGCGGCAGGCGTCGGTGGCGGTTACCGGTTGATCCGTCGCATCGCAGCGCCGCCCTTGTCCGCCGACAGCACGGTCGGAACGCCGCCTGGAATCAGTTCCCGCAGCAGCTGGTGCAACCGGTTGAGCACACGCGTCCTCTCACGTGTGAGGTCATCGCGGCGCTCGGACAGCAGCCGCAGGATCGTGCTCTGGTCTTCGCGGTGAACTTGATGTAGGCCGCGGTGGTACAACGCTGTCAGCGCGACGGCCCGGGCATCGTCGGGATCGGTTTGCGTCCGCCGCCGGTGCTCAGGACCCGGACTTTCATTGCGAGGGTGGAAGGAACGTCAACGACGTCCTCACCACGCGCGACCAGAATCTGCGCTATGCCACGGCCGAGTCCCTTTGCTCCCTCGATCGCGTATTGCCGTTCTGGCCATCGCTGACACCATTTCACCAACGCGGTGGCGGTGCCGGCATTGACCACAAACCGACGGGACCCGACGGTGGCGCCGCTGCGGCTGACGGCAACTGCGGTGAATGACGACTTGTGTGGGTCGATTCCGATGATGCCCACCTGGCAGTACTCCTTCGGTAGGCGAAGTCGAACGTGCCTGCGGTGGGCATCCTGACTTGAAGATCTCGTTCACGCCTCTGTCGAGCCACACCGCAGGGCGGGTGTCGACCGGCATGGCACGCTATCAGTGAGCCAACCTCCGAAGATGGTGGCAAGGAGCCTGCGACCCTGCGCCGATCGACACCCTGGACGCTACGAGACTGCAGATCCCGATCACATCCACCGATGATTCAACAAGTCAAGAGCTTGACTTCTGCAGTCTCGTTTATGTGCTGTCTGCCCGCCTGGTTGGTGCGTGTCCACACCGGTCGAGGGAAGGGCATCATCTGTGGGCACCGACCACGAGAGCAAGATCAGCGTCTACGGGGGAATCGACACCCACAAGGACACCCATCACGTCGCGGTCATCGACGAACACGGACGGCCACTCGGTGACCGCGAGTTCGGGGCCACCGGCGCCGGCTACCGGAAGGTCATCGATTATCTTCGCGGATTCGGCGTCGTCGTCGCGGTCGCAGTGGAGGGCACCGGCAGCTACGGCGCCGAACTGGCGCGCGTACTACGCCGTGCCGGGATGACCGTTCTCGAGGTCCCCCGGCCCGACCGCCGGGCACGCCGCCTGCACGGCAAGTCCGACCCGCTCGACGCGCTCCAGGCGGCCGTCACTGCACTGTCCGGGCGCGGGCTGGCGACCCCGAAAGACCGCGACGGGCTGGTCGAATCGATGCACCGAACGGTCCTCGGCTCGCAAGGCGCGAGGCGCGGCGATGAACCAGATCCATGCTCTGCTGGTGACCGCACCGGAACAGATACGCGCTACCTACCGAATTCTCGGCGGTGTGAAACTCGTTGCCGCAGTGTCTCGATCACGGCCGACTCCCGGTCACGGCCCGGAGCAAACCCTCCGCGGCTCTTTGAAACGACTGGCCGTGCGCCATCAGCAGCACACGTCCGACATCGATGGCATCGACACCCGGCTCGGTGAGCTGGCCGCCCAGGTCAACCCGGCCCTATTCCAGCTGCCCGGCGTCGGTCCTCTCGTCGCCAGCCAGCTTCTGGTCGCCTGCGGTGACAACCCCGAACGACTGAGCAGCGAGCAGCAGTTCGCCGCACTGTGCGGAACTGCACCCATCCCCGCCTCGTCGGGTAAGCATCAGCGGCACCGGCTCTCCCGGGGCGGTGACCGCACCGCCAACTCCGCGATCCATCGCATCGTGCTCGTACGGATGTCCGCCGGTGACACACGCACCGTCGACTACATTGCGCGACGCACCGCGGTGGGCAAGTCCGAGCGCGAGATCATCCGCTGCCTCAAACGCTTCGTCGCGCGCGAGGTTTTCAAGATCATCGAAGAATCCGCTGCCCGTGAATAACGGCACAGGCCGACTTCGCCAACGTCGCCGAACACTGGCCATCCCGATCACCACGGTGGCAACCGCACTCGCGGTTCCCTACCAGCGCATACGACGTCTCGAGATCGGGCAACGCCTCGACCCCGATCTCGCCCTCACCTACTCGCGGTGGCTCACCGACCGTGAGCAGAAATCCAGCTCCCTCTGCCTGGCCGACACGGCTTGACAGCAATAGGAGCATCCATCGTCATGGACGCAACCCCGGTACGCAGGTTCTTCGTCAATGTTCGTGATAGTCCACCATGTCCGCCGTATACAGGCCTTGATAGATCGTTTCGTGGCAGAGGTGCCAGTCCGGTCGATCTGGGTAGGTGGTTCGCAGCCATCCAGCGATCTGCTCGGGACTCCACTGCAGCTTGAGCTTGTCCTGCACCAGCGTCCGCAGCGCACTGTCTCGAGCGAAGATGCTGCGCCGACGCCGACGCGTCTGCTCTCGAGCTCGCGAGTGCGCCAGACCGGCGTCGTAATTCCCGTCGTCGCCGGCGCGCATGTTCCGGCGCAACTCCCGTGAGATCGTCGACGGCGCCCGATTCAGGCGTCGAGCGATCTCACGAACACTGCACTGCTGAGCGTGCAGGACGGCGATGCGCTCGCGCTCGAGCAATGACAGGTAGCGTCCGGATCGAGAATCCTGGGGCAGCACCGTCCGAAGCAGCCCACCTCGCTGGGCGCGCCACAAATAGCCGGTGGTGCGCGCGATCCCCAGCCGCCGGCAGGCCTCGCCGGTGCCGATCCCCGCGGCCATCATCTTCCAGTACTCGTCCTCCAGCGCAAGGCGGCGCTTGGCGTCCCGGTCGTCCCATCTCCACCCGATTCTTTTACCAAGAGGGTGTTGCGACGAATACTCGAACCCAAGGCCGGAAAGGGGTCAGTTTTCAGGTGCCGTTGACAGTGTGGGCGCATCGGCCGCCCCGCAACCGATCGTGAGCATCCCGACGGAGACGAACCCCCTCGAGATCGGCCTACGTGTGCCACCCCTCCGAACTCGTGGACCTCGTTGGTGCACAGCAGATATGGGTCGGCAAGAGCGATGCCGGGCGCACAGTGACGCTGTGGGCGGATCTCGCCAGCGTCCACGTCGTACTCGACGATGACGTCGTCAAGACGACGGTCTCCCGGCTGACGACCGCCGATCTCGACCGGCTGGCCATGCGAGATTCACGACCAGGTCGGTCGGCGCCCGCGCTACCCGCATTCGATCCCGCTGCACCCGCGGCCGAGCGAGTGCCGGTGGAAGCCGACCGCACCGCCACTCGGGACGGGATCGTGGTCCTTCTTGGCCACCAACTCGCGCTCGGACCGGACACCGCCGGAACCCGAGTAACGCTGCAGATCGATGGCGGTCTCATTCATGCCGTCGCCGGAAGCCACCTGATTAAGGCGCTGCCGAATCCGCTGGTCGCCGCCGACCTGGGCCCCGGCTCACCCAGCGTTCGCCAGGCAACGGCGCCCCTGCCTCCGCCTCCGCCGGCGGAGCCGCAACGCCTGCACCGACGGAGTGCCGAAGACGGCGTCGTGATGGTGGCCGGGTAGCGGTTGCGAGTCGGACACATCCATGCCGGAACGATTGTCATTGTGATGGTCGAAGACCATCACTTCCGCGTCCTCGACGGCGGGGCCGAACTCGCTACACGCCAGAACGACCACCAAACCAATCCGAAACTTCAACGCCCACCGACCCATGAATCGCTAAGCATGTCCCGACTACATTTCGTCAACCCTGTCCTGAGACCACACACGTCACTGTATCGATCTCCGGTCCTGCGGGTGCACTGTCCGCCGACGGCTGTCGTTATTAGTGCCTCCCGTTATCGAATAAAGAGAGGACATGGCTGGCCGAAGGTCGCTGAAGCGACCTCAATTCCGACGACCACTCGCTGCAATCGCAGAGATCAGCCGGAGACGCCGACCTCATCTATTGAGCAGATCCGGTCCGAGCGACTACGACGCCGCCCGCGGGATCGAGGACTACAACGGGAGAGTCGCTTGTTGCCACGAACACCATGCCCTCACGTCCTACCCGATGTGCCGCCTAAGGAGGGGGCCAATCGATTCAAGCGATTCGGGCGTCATCATGTCACCATGAGTGACATCGATCGGGTGCTCGTGGATATCACCGTCCACGTACTGCGCCCACGTCTTCGTCAGGTCCCCGTTCGTTTCCCGATCGAGCGCTGCGCTGAAGAACAACACATCCCCCTCATACGTCGGCGGCGTGTACCCGCGTATCATCTCCGGTCCCTCGATTGCGTTTGTGAAGAGAGATTGAACACGATCCACGGTTAGCGAGATCGCCGAACCTTGAACCGCTTCGAGAAGCTCACAAGCCCGCTCACTGGTTAGGCTCAACTTCTCGTCGTCGCGAATGTCGATCCCGAGGATGCGCAAGCTCTTGCGGATCTCATCGTGAAAAGCCGACTCGTCGGGTATCTCCAACACCGCGTCCAACATCACCAAGCTTTCCACCGTCAAGCCTTCGGATTGTAATTGCGCAGCAACAGCGTGCGCGAGTACGCCACCCAACGACCAACCGAGCACTCGATAGGGCCCAAGTGGTTGAACCTGACGGATCTCCGACGCATACCGGAGCGCCACCTTCTCGATTGATTCCGGCGTGAAATCGTGTTCCAGGATCGACGGCGTCTGGAGGCCGTAAACCGGAACGTCATCGAGACCTTGGACCAGCCCGCCATAGCACCAGGCGAGACCCACCATCGGGTGAATGCAGAACAGCGGAAGGGAATTACCATTCCCACGCGAGATCGGGACGACCGCACGGAGCGCGGCGTCACGGTCGAAGTCGTCGCCTGCGCTCAGAGCGTGGTCGATTCTCTCCGCCAGTTCGTCGACTGTGGGATAGGAGAAGAGCCAGCGCACCGGAACCTGGGTATCCAGCGCCGCGCCGAGCCGCGCCACCACCTGAGTCGCGATCAACGAATTACCGCCCAGTGCGAAGAAGTCGTCATCCGCACCGACCCGCTCCACCCCGAGCACCTCGGCGAACACCCCAGCAACGATCTCCTCCACCGGCGTCGACGGCGCCCGAAACACCCGCGCCTCGAACACCGGCGCCGGCAACGCCTTCCGATCCAACTTCCCACTCGTATTCAACGGGAACTCATCGAGCACCACCAACGCGGACGGCACCATATAAGCCGGCAACACCCCCGCAACAGCATCCTTCAACTCCGCCGCATCAACCGTGCACCCCGCAGCAGCGACCACATAACCGACAAGCTGATCACCCGCCGCAGTCTCCGCGACCACGGCAACCGCCTGCGACACCGACGGCTGCACCAACAACGCCGTCTCGATCTCCCCCAACTCGATCCGCTGACCACGGAACTTCACCTGGAAATCCGTACGCCCGATGTACTCCAACTCACCCGACGCACTCCACCGCACCAGATCACCGGTGCGATACAACCGCTCCCCCACCACACCGAACGGATTCGCCACGAACCGCTCCGACGTCAGATCCGCACGACCCACATACCCGCGCGCCAACTGCACACCCGCCAGATACAACTCACCCGGCACCCCCACCGACACCGGACGCAGCCGCGCATCCAACACGAACACCTGCGAATTCCACTCCGGCACACCGATCGGCACCCCCACCGACTCCGAACCATCCACCCGACGATAAGTGATACTCACCGTCGCCTCGGTAGGGCCGTACAGGTTGTGCAACCCGGCATCGCTGATCGCCCCGAACGCACGCGCCGTCTCCACCGGCAACGCCTCACCGATCACGAACACATGCCGCAACGAACCCAACGACTCCGCCGACACCGACGACGCGAACACCGTCAACATCGACGGCACGAAATCAGTGACCGTCACCGAGTGCTCGCCCACCATCCGCGCCAGGTACACCGGATCACGATGCCCGTCCGGGTCGGCCACCACCAACCGTGCACCCGCGATCAACGGAACAAAGAACCCCCACAACGACACATCGAAGGTCGTCGCGGTCTTCTGCAAGTACACATCCGACTCGTCAATTCCGTACTCGTGCTGCATCCACAACACCTGGTTGACGATCGCCCGATGCGACACCGCCACACCCTTCGGCCGACCCGTCGACCCCGAGGTGAAGATGACGTACGCAGGACTGTCCACCCGCAACGGCGACACACGCTCCGCATCGGTCACCGGCGCCGCCCCAAAATCCGACAGATCGAGAATGTCGATCAATACAGAGTCCTGCCCCGCCGCCTCGAAACCATCCCGCGAGGTCGTCAAAACCGCCACCGGTGACGCAGTCTCGAGGATGTGGTCGATCCGGTCCGCGGGATGATCCGGGTCCATCGGCACATACGCGCCACCCGCCCTGACCACCGCATACATCCCGACAACCAGATCCACCGACCTCGCCATCGCCAACGCCACCAACGACTCCGGACCCACACCCACCGAAATCAAATACCGCGCAAGCCGGTTCACCCGCGCATCGAACTCCGCATACGACAACGACTCACCAGCGAACACCACCGCAACAGCATCCGGAGTCCGCGCCACCTGCGCATCGAACAAATCCACCAACGTCAACGAACCACCAACCACATGATCCGTCGCATTCCACCCCGACACCACCAACTCACGCTCACCAGCGTCGAGCAACTCCACATCACCGACAACCACACCCGGATCAGCCGCAACCACCTTGAGCAACCGCACCAACCGATCCGCGAACCCCGCCACCGTAGACGCATCGAACAAATCAGTCGCATACGTGACCTCGGCCGCAAGACCCGCAGGCACACCATCCACACCTACAGACTCAGCGAAACCGAACTGCAGATCGAACTTCGCGACCGCCGCATCGAACTCGATACCACCGACAGAAATACCTGCCAGGTCGAGCTCTGGCACCGGCAAGTTCTGGAATGACAGCGCGACCTGGAACAACGGATGCCGGGCCTGCGACCGCGCCGGGTTCAGCACCTCCACCAACCGCTCGAACGGCACATCCGCATGCCCGAACGCCTGCAGATCCGCCTCCCGCACCCCGGACAGCACATCCGCGAACGACGCCCCACCATCGACCTCGGTCCGCAACACCAACGTGTTCACGAACATACCCACCAGATCGTCGAGCACCTGCTCACCACGACCAGCAACCGGCGTACCAATCGCCACATCAGACGAACCCGACAACCGCGCCAACAACACCGCCAACGCCGACTGCACCACCATGAACAACGTCGAATTATGCGATGCAGCAACCGCAACCAATCGGGCGTGCAAGCCCGGATCGACGGCGAACCGGTACTGCGCACCACGGTTGGATGCCACCACAGGCCTCGCGCGGTCGGTGGGCAGATCGAGTTGATCCGGCAAACCCGACAACGCGGCCTTCCAGAAGGCTTCCTGTCGCGAAATCAGTGACGCGGGGTCACCTTCGGAACCGAGAACGTGCCGCTGCCAAATCGCGAAATCCGCGTACTGCACCAGGAGCGGAGACCAAGAGGGCGATTCGTTACTCGACCGGGCCGCATAGGCGATCATCAGGTCGCGAGCCAGCGGCCCCATTGAGAATCCGTCGGCGGCGATATGATGGACGACGAACACCAGTACGAACTCCGACTCCGTTAGTTCGAAGAGTCGAGCCCGTAGCGGAACCTCCACGCTCACATCGAAACCTGCCGACATGAATTCGGCGACCGACGCCAGCAGTTGGTCCTCAGGCACGATCGTCGGCGACAGATCCGGAAGGGGTTGGTGCGCCGGCAGGATCTGCTGAAATCCGACCCCGTCGACCTCCGGATACACCGTCCGCAACACCTCGTGACGACCCACCAGATCGGCCACCGCCGCCTGCAACGCCGCCACATCCAGATCACCGGTCAACCGAATCGCCACCGGAATGTTGTTGACCGCCGAGTCCGTGTCGAACCGGTTCAAGAACCACATCCGCTGCTGCGCCAACGACAACGGCACCCGCCCCGGACGCTCCTGCACCACCAACGGCACCCGACCACCCACACCAGAACGCTGCTCGACCCGAGCAGCCAACCCCGCCACCGACGGCGCCTCGAACAACACCCGCACCGGAACCGACGTCTCGAGCGCCGCACCCACCCGCGCCACCAACTGCGTCGCGATCAACGAATTACCACCCAGCGCGAAGAAATCATCATCCGCACCGACCCGCTCCACCCCGAGCAGATCCGCGAACACTCCGGCGACAATCTCCTCCACCGGCGTCGACGGCGCCCGAAACACCCGCGCCTCGAACACCGGCGCCGGCAACGCCTTCCGATCCAACTTCCCCGACGCATTCAACGGCAACGCCTCGAGCACCACAAACACATCCGGCACCATGTACGACGGCAACGACCGCCCGACGGTCTCCGCCAATGCCCGCGTATCGAGTGCAGCACCATCGACCGCAACCACATACGCCACCAACTGCTCCCCCGCCGCAGCCGCACGCACCACCACAACCGCCTGCCGAACCGACGCCTCGGACGACAACACCGCCTCGATCTCACCCAACTCGATCCGCAGCCCGCGCACCTTGACCTGGAAATCAGTCCGCCCGTGGTAGACAAGCTCACCATCCGCTGACCACGACACCAAATCACCCGTGCGATACAGACGACCGCCACCGCCAAACGGATCGGCCACGAACCGCTCCGCACTCAGATCCGGACGCGCCACATACCCACGTGCACTCTGAACGCCCCCGAGGTACAACTCACCCGCCACACCGATCGGCACAGGACGCAACCGCGCATCAAGCACGTACGCCTTCGTGTTCCACACCGGTGACCCCATCGGAACACTCACCCCCACAGCACCGTCCACCGAGCGGGCAGTGGCATGGACCGCGAACTCCGTCGGCCCATACAGATTGTGCAACTGCGCCGAGCACACCGACGCAAATCCATCGACCACCGCGGTCGGCAACGCCTCACCCGCCACCAGAACAGCACGCAGCGACGCTGCACTCCGCGCCCCGAGCGCCGAGGCGAACGCCGGCAGCATCGACGGCACGAACGAGGTCATCGTGACCGACTCATCCTCGATCACCCCAGCCAGATACTCCGGATCGCGGTGCCCGTCCGGCCGCGCAATCACAAGTCGAGCACCCACCAACAACGTGCCGAACAACTCCCACACCGACACATCGAAAGTCGCAGGCGTCTTCTGCAACACAACATCAGCCGCACCCATCCCATAGCGGTCGGTCAGCCACAACACCTGGTTGACCACCGCCGCATGACTGACCGCCACACCCTTCGGGCGACCCGTCGACCCCGACGTGAAGATCACATACGCCGCATTCTCCGGACGCAACCGCACCAACCGGTCCCCATCCGTAATCGGAGCATCCGAGAACCCCGACACATCCAGCGTGTCGATGCAACACACCGACCCCGCGACCCCCACACCGTCGCGCTGGGTCGCCAACACACACACCGGCGCCGCCGTCTCGACGATATAAGCGTTGCGCTCGACAGGCTGATCAGGATCCACCGGCACATACCCGCCACCGGCCTTGAGCACCGCGTACACACCCACCAACAGATCCACCGACCGACGCAACGCCACCGCCACCGTCGACTCCGGACCCACACCCACCGAAATCAAATACCGGGCAAGACGATTCACCCGAGAATCGAACTCCGCATACGACAACGACTCACCAGCGAACACCACCGCAACAGCATCCGGAGTCCGCGCCACCTGCGCATCGAACAACGACACCAACGTCGCCCCCGCATCCACCGGATACGACGACTCGTTCCACCCCGCCAACACCAACTCACGCTCGGCAGAATCGAGAACCTCGATATCGTCTATCTGGGTGCCGTCATCGGCCGCGACCGCCTCGAGCACCCGCACCAGACGACCCGCCAACGCCTCGACCTCACCGGCCGTGAACGCATCCTGCAAGTACTTCCACGTGAACCCGATCGAGGACCCCGCCGCGATCTGCAACGTCAACGGGTAATGGGTGTTGTCGCTACCCTGCACCCCGTCGACGGTCATCTCGTCGATCGCCTGCGCCTGCTCGACCAGACCCGCCTGGTCGACCGGATACGACTCGAACGCGGTCAACGTGTCGAACAACGCCCCCGCCCCGGCCGCCCGCTGAATCTCCGTCAAACCCAGATAGTGATGATCGAGCAGATCCGCCTGCTCACCCTGCACCCGAACCAACAACTCACGCACCGACTCGTTCGGCCGCAACCGGATCCGCACCGGCAGCGTGTTGATGAACAACCCGACCATCGACTCCACACCCGCAAGAGCGGCCGGCCGACCCGACACCGTCGCACCGAAGACCACATCCTCACGACCGGTCAAGCGCGACAACACAACTCCCCACGCAGCCTGGGTGATCGTGTTCAACGTGACACCGAGCCTCACAGCGAGCGCCGACAACGCCGCCGTCGTCTCGACACCCACCTCGGTACGCACCTCACCCGACCGCGTCGAAATCACCCGACCCGGGACCTCCGGCGCCAGCAACGTCGGCTCGTCGACACCCTCGAGCGCTGCCGCCCACCGCTGCGCCGACACCCGCGGATCCTGCTCCCCGAGCCAGGCCAGGAAGCTGCGATACGACCGCACCCGCGGCAGCACCGACGCATCACCACGCGTGGCATACAGCACCAGCAGATCCTTCATCAGCAACGGCATCGACCACCCGTCGAGCACGATGTGATGATTCGCCATCACCAACGTGTACCGACCCTCGGCAACGGTGACCAACGTGAACCGCACCAACGGCGGCGCCGCCAGATCGAACGACCGCGCCACATCCTCCGCGAGCACCCGGCCCAACGCCGCGTCCCGCTCCGACTCCGGCACCCCGCGCAGATCGACCTCCGACCACGGCACCTCCACACGGTCGAGGACCACCTGCACCGAACCACCCTCGGAATCGGTGACGAACGCCGTCCGCAAATTCGGATACCGATCCAGCACCGCCTGCGCCGCCGACCGCAACCGGTCCCCGTCCACCCGACCACCGAGGTCGAGCCGCACCTGCACCGTGTACACATCCAACGACGCCTCGGCCAACAACGCATGGAACAACAAACCGGACTGCAACGGCGCCAACGGCCACACATCCACCACAGCCGGGAACCGCGCCTCCCACCGCTCGATATCCCGCTGCCCCACCGACACCAACGACACATCCGACGGCGTCAACCCACCGGCACCCGCACCACGCACATGCGACGAAAGCGCGGTCAACGCCTCCACCCACAGATCCGCCAACGCCTGCACATCCGACCGCGAAATCGCCCCGGACGGGAACGCAAACGACGCACCCAACTGGGCGTCACCGTCAACACCATCGGTGACAATGGCGTTGATATCGACGGTCTTGTTCGCCGGCATGTCCGCATCACCCGGCGCCGAGTACTCACCCAGATCACCCGGCAACCACCCCAGATCCCCGAGGCCGTCCGGAATATCACCGGCCGACACCCGACCCAGATAATTGAAACTGATCTGCCCAGTCGGCAAATGCGCCAACCGAGCAGCGGTGTCCTCGTTCAGATACCGCAACAACCCGAATCCGACACCCTTGTCCGGCACCGCCAACAACCGCTCCTTGACGGCCTTGATCACCGACCCCGCCGCAGCCCCACCGGCGAACGCCTCGTCGAGATCGATCCCGTCGACGCCCAGCCGCACCGGGAACGAGCTGGTGAACCACCCCACCGTCCGCGACAAATCCGCACCCGGCACAACGGCCTCTTCACGCCCATGCCCCTCGAGCTGAATCAACGTCGACGACGCGACCACACCCCGGTCACGACGGAACCGAGCCACCGCCAACACCAAACCAGCCAGCAACCCGTCATTGACACCGCCCCGGAACAACTTCGGCACCGACGTCAACAACGACGCCGTCACCTCCGCCGGCACCGTCACCGAAATCTTCTCCACCGTGGACTCCACGTCCACCGCAGGATCGAACGGGCGAGACCCCAGAACCGGGTCCTCACCCTCCACAATCCCTTGCCACAACGGCAGTTCCGCCACCCGCGACTCCGAACGGGACTCCTCGGCCAACGCATGCGCCCACCGCCGCGCCGACGTCCCCACCGCCGACAACACCGGTTCCTGACCGGCCACACGCTGAGCCCACGCCGACACGAAGTCCGGCACCAGAATCCGCCACGACACCCCATCAACAACCAGATGATGCGCCACGACCAGCAACTTCCCCGGCCGCGGCACCTCACCCACCGCAACCTCGAAATCGAACCACACGAACTGGCTCATCACCCCCGCCGCCGGAGCCAACCGACCCAACGCCGCATCGAACTCAGCCGACACCAACTCACTCAACGCCGCACCGGACACCCCCGCCGCAACCGGCACCCGATGCACCAACGCATCGACATCCACCGAACCCGGCGCACCGACCTCGAGCCCCCACACCCCCGACTCATCCCGCACCAACCGGGACCGCAACACATCATGATGATCGACAACCGCACCGATCGTTGCCACCACACCCGAACGATCGATCCCGACCGGCAACTCCAACGCCATCGTCTGCGTGAACCGATCGAACCCACCACCACGCTCGACCATGAACCGCCCGATCGGCAGCAACGGCATCCACCCCACACCACCACCGGGCAACTCCGCGAGCACCACCGCCTCGGCGTCCCCCGACACCACAGCGACCTCAGCCAAACCCGCAACAGTCTTGCGCTCGAACACATCCCGCGGCGAAAACACCACACCCCGCGACTTCGCCCGCGACACCAACTGAATCGACACAATACTGTCGCCACCCAAAGCGAAGAACGAATCGTCCAACCCGACCCGCTCCACCCCCAACACATCCGCAAACACCGACGCCACGATCTCCTCGACCGGCGACGAGGGCGCCCGGAACTCCACACCCGACACAAACTCCGGCGCCGGCAACGCCTTCCGATCCAACTTCCCATTCACCGTCAACGGCAACGCCTCGAGCACCATCACCACATCCGGCACCATGTGCACAGGCAAGGACCGACGGACAAACTCCGTCAACTCGTCCGTATCGACGACAGCCTCGGGAGACGCCACCACATACGACACCAATACCGTTGCACCCGAATCCATCTTCCGGGCCACTGTCGCCGCGACATCGACGGTCGGGTGCGCAGTCAGTGCCGCATCGACCTCACCGAGCTCGATGCGGAATCCGCGGACCTTGACCTGGAAGTCGGACCGCCCCACGTACTCGAGCTGACCCTCGGCGTTCCACCGCACCACATCCCCGGTCCGATACATCACCGCACCCGACCCACCGAACGGATCAGCCACAAACCGGCTCGACGTCAACCCCGAACGCCCGTGATACCCCCGCGCAAGTGCGCCGCCCGCTAGATAGAGCTCACCCACCGCACCCGGGACAACCGGATGCAACCGCGAATCGAGCACCAACGCCGAGACCCCACAAACCGGGCGGCCGATCGTAATCGGTTCCCCCACCACAAGTTCGGCGAACGATGAAATGATCGTCGTCTCCGTCGGACCGTAACCGTTGAAATACTTCCGACCCGGAGCCCACTTCGCGAGCAAATCCGCCGTCGTGACATCCCCGCCGACCGACACCACCTCGAGATCCTCCAGTCCCGAAGGATCGACAGTGCCCAACACGGCCGGAGTAATGATCGTGTGCGTCACACGCTCGGACCGCAGCAGTTCCGCGAGGTCGGCCCCACCGGCAATCGCCGGCGGAACGATCACCAACGTGCCACCCACCGAGAACGCCGCCATCCACTCGAGCACCGACGGGTCGAAACTCGGCGAACAGACATGAAGAAAACGCGTCGACGACGTCACACCGTAAAGAGCAGTAGCCGTCTCGAGCACCCCCGCCAAACTCGCATGAGTCACACTCACACCCTTCGGCAGACCCGTCGACCCCGACGTGTAAATCACGTACGCCCGCTGCCCCGGCAGCACTCGCGCCACACGATCGGCATCGGTCACAGGAGCCGACGAGAACCGCGCACAGTCCTCCTCGAACTCCGCGTCATCGACCACCAGCCACGACACACCCTCGGCCAAACCCTCACGATACGGACCCGCCGTCATCCCCAGCAGCGCACCCGAATCACCCACCAGGTACTCGATTCGATCAACCGGATAGCTCGGATCAACCGGAACATACGCAGCACCAGTCTTCGCGACCGCCCACACCGCACACACCATCTCCAGCGAACGCGGAAAAGCCAACGCCACCACAGTTTCCGGACCCGCACCACGAGCGATCAACAACCGTGCAACACGCGACGACCGCTCGTCCAACTCCCGATACGACACCGACCGGCCCTCGAACCGGATCGCCACCGCATCCGGATCCACACCCACAGAGGACGTCAAAATCTCCGGCAACGTCCGAATTTCAGAGACACCACCCCCACGCACCGACGTGAGGGTTTCAGACTCCTCACACGACAGCACCGCGACGTCACCCACCAACACGGAGGGATCGGTCGCGACCACCTCGAGAATCCGCAGAAAACGGTCGGCAAACGACCGCACCCTCGACTCGTCGAACAAATCTGTGGCAAACACGAACTGCGCCGACATACCAGCCGGCGCACCCGACTCGTCGAAATGCTCCTGCACATTCAACGACAAATCGAACTTGGCCACCTGCACATCAGCTTCGACGCCGGAAACAGTCAAACCTGGCAACTCGAACGTCGTCGAACCGAAATTCTCAAACGCCAACGCAACCTGGAACAAAGGATGCCGCGCAGTGGACCGCTCCGGAGACAACACCTCCACCAGACGCTCGAACGGAACATCCGCATGCTCGAACGCCGCCAAGTCGGTACCACGCACCTGCCCAACGAGCTCACCGAACGTACTGGAGCCATCGACCTGAGACCGCAACACCAACGTGTTGACAAACATCCCAATCACATCATCGAGAGCTTCCTCACCACGCCCCGCCACAGGAGTACCCACAGCAATGTCGGAAGTTCCACTCAAACGAGACAGCAACACCACGAACGCAGCATGAACAACCATGAACAACGACGCGCCGTTCTCATGCGCCAATTCAAGGAGTCTCGCGTGTGAACCCGGTTCGGTCTCGAAGCCGTAGCTCGCTCCACGATTCGACATAACCGAAGGCCGTGACCGGTCAGCCGGGAGCTCAAGCTGAGCCGGCAACCCCGAGAGAACATCTTTCCAGTAGCTGAGCTGAGTGGACATTACCGACTGTGGATCGTGCTCAGATCCCAGAACCTCCCTCTGCCACAGGGAGTAGTCCGCGTACTGGACGTCCAGAGGCCGCCACGATGGTGCTTCACCGGACCTGCGAGCGACATATGCCGACACCAGGTCACGCGTGAAGGGACCAATCGAGAAGCCATCAGCCGCAATATGGTGGATGACGACGACGAGGATGAAGTCGGACGTAGAAGTCTTCAGCACCCGAGCCCTGAATGGGACTTCCGTGGTCACATCGAAGGTGCTGGCAACAATGTCGCGAACTCGGTCGAAGACCTCACCATCACTGCACTCGAAGGGTGTCAGGTCTGGAACGACCTCTGCGGCAGGAACTATCACCTGGTAGCCGACCCCATCGACCTCCGGGTACACCGTGCGCAACGACTCGTGGCGGCCGATCACATCGTCAACCGCCGACTGAAGCGCGGTGACATCCAGGTCGCCGGAAAGCCGGATTGCAACCGGAATATTGTTCAGCGCGGAGTCGATGTCGAATTGATTCAAGAACCACATGCGCTGTTGGGCCAACGACAGCGGCACCCGGTCCGGACGTTCCCGCGCCACCAAGGCAATACGAGGCCGATCGTCGACACCCAGCGCGATTCGCACCGCGAGTGCCGCCACTGTCGACGCATCAAAGACAGTCGCGACGGGAACCCTCACATCGAATGCTGCACCCAACCGTGCTGCGGCCCTGGCTGCGAGCAACGAGTTCCCGCCGAGGTCGAAGAAGTCGTCGTCGGCACCGACGCTGTCGCGTCCAAGAAGATCCGCGAATACTTTCGCGACGGTTTCTTCCTCAGGAGTGGACGGTTCCCGATACGGGCGTGCCTCGAAGACCGGTTCCGGCAGCGCGTCGCGATCGAGTTTGCCCACCGGAGTCAGCGGGATTTCGTCGAGCACCATGATCGTTGACGGGACCATGTGCGCTGGCAGAATCCGGCGTGCAGCCCGTTCGACGTCGTCGACGTCGAAAGACGTGCCGGGAAGCGGAAGGACATGGGACACCAAGGCGATGTCACCTGTCGGGAGGCGACGCGCGGCAGTGGTGGCGAATTTGACGTCGGGATGACCAGCGAGAGCGGCATCGATCTCACCTAGCTCGATCCGGAAACCGCGGATTTTCACCTGAGCGTCGGAGCGTCCAACGTATTCGATGGTTTTTCCTGCGCGCCACCGAACGATGTCGCCCGTGCGGTACATCCGCTCACCCGGCTCACCGAATGGATTTGCGACAAATCGATCTGCAGTGAGGCCGCTGCGGCCGTGATACGCGCGCGCGATCCCGTGGCCTGAAACGTATAGTTCGCCCGCTACCCCGCTGGGAACTGCACGCAAACGGTCATCGAGCACAAAGACGGACTCCCCTCTGACGGGGCTACCGATGGTAACCGGCTCCCCGGGCTGCAGAGGTTCGCTGATAGTACTCACGATGGTCGTTTCGGTGGGCCCATAGCCGTTGAAGAACTTGCGACCCGGCGCCCACTGCTCCACCAATTCAGGCGGGCACGCCTCGCCACCTACAACGACAACCTGCAGTTCGTCGAGGTCTGCAGAATGCATCGACGCCAGCGCGGAGGGCGTCAGCACCGCATGGGTTACCCGCTCCTGCCGTAGGAGGCCTGTTAGTTCCTCGCCGGCGCCGTACATCGACGCTGGCGCAATCACCATCGTCGAACTGGCGCCGATCGTGAGGAGTAGTTCGAACAGCGACTGGTCGAAGCTCGGCGATGCAACGTGGAGGACCCGCGACTCCGCCGAGAGCGCGCATGTGGCTTGCTGGGTGGCCATCAGACCACCCAGTCCGTTGTGTGTTACGACTACGCCTTTGGGGCGTCCGGTAGAACCAGATGTGTAGATCACGTACGCGGGGTGGTCGGCGCCCAATGGCCGAACGCGGTCGCTGTATGAGATCGGTTCTGCGGCCGCGACCGAGTATTGCGCTACAAACTCGGGGCTGTCCAGGATGAGCCACTCCACCCCGTCGGGAAGGTGGCCGCGTTGGGCACCGACCGTCACACCGATCACCGGACGTGAGTCATCGAGCATGTATGAAATTCGTTCACTTGGATACGACGGGTCCATCGGAACGAATGCGGCCCCTGCTTTCGCAATCGCCCACACAGCAAGTACCGACTCGATGGACCGCGGGACGGACACCGCGACGCGGTCCTCGGGCCCGACGCCCCGCTCGATCAAGACACGCGCTATCTGCGAGGACAGTTCGTCCATCTCACCGTATGTGAGATGGACGCCCTCGCACGTAACCGCAAGCGCAGAGGGATGTCGTTCGACGGCGGCAGCGAGCAGCTGAGCAAGGGTGGGCGACGCCTTCCCACGCCGACGTCGGGCGGGTCTGGGTGTGCGGGTGCCATGCGTAGGCCGATCTGATTGCGAACTGTGCGCACTCATGCTGCGAACCCCACAAGCCGGCGGAGAACGGACGGGGTTGGACGACGCATCGAAATGACACACCCTTCATTCGAGGTTGGAGCTAGCACAGACTTCTTGACCGGCACTTCTAATACCTCATGTTACGAACCCGACCACTCGGCGTATTCATCGATCACACGAAGCCGCACGTCGTCGGGCCATTCGCGGGACAATCGAGGATGCGTCATGCTGACTATCACGGTTGTGAGGTCAGGCAATTCCTCGGGGTTCAAGCGCTCAGCCACGTCCGCAGTCACGAATGGGTGAGTGATCCACTCGGCCTCAACCACCGCGACCGGGTTGTCCGCGGCCGACCTATGGACCAGCGCCGCTCCGGACGTGCCAGCGAGTAGCGCCACCAGCGCGGATGGCGAGGGTCCGTCGAGACCGATCTGCAGTAGTCGCGATTCGTAGGTCACGGCGTAGTCGTCGCGCTTTCGAGCCACCAACGCCGCTAGTCGGCGATGATTGACGACGGCGAACTCGGTCGCACCGGCCGACGTCACCTTATAGACGACACAGGCCGGATCCTCTGCCGTCAACTGACGGGGGCGGTCGGCGTAGGTCACAGAGCGAGCCGACCGTGCAGCAACGCGCTCCCTGACCTCGTTCTCGTCCAAGACGACCCGGACGAGACCCTGCGGCACGCTGCCTCGGATTTCGCGGGTGATCAGTGCAATCGTGGCACCTGACTTCGCAACCACATCGGTGAGGTGATCGGTGGCTTCGTTCCCCTCTACAAGTACGAATCCTGCACCGGACTTGGCCACCGCCCAGAGCGCGACAACCGACTCAACCGGTTCCGCTACCGATACCGCAACAATCGATCCCGGTCCTGCACCTCGGTCGATCAACTCCCGTGCCAGCCGCGATGAACGCTCGTCGAGTTCGCGATATTGGAGCTCGACGCCGTCGACTACGAGGGCGGGTGCCTCCGGATCCTCTTCCACGGCAGCACTGAGCAACTGCGGCAGCGTTGCCTGTGCCGTCGTAGTGTCGCCGTCCGCCGACCGACTATCCTCGGCCGGCATCGATGCTTGCGCTCGCTCCGCATCGTCGAGGATGTCGATGTCACCGACGGTGACCGTCGGGTCGAGGCTGACCGCGTCGAAAACCCGCACCAGACGGCGTGCGAAGGATTCGACCGTAGTCTCGTCGAACAGGTCTTTTGCATACGTCCATCCGCCGAGCAGCTCGGCGACCTCACCGGACTCATCGACACGGCGATCCACGTTGAGCTGCAGGTCGAACTTCGATGACGTCTCGCCTGCCCTCACCACGCTGATGTCGAGGTCAGGAAGCGAGAACTTGGCGTCACCGAGCGGCTCCATCGAGATCGCCACCTGGAAGAGGGGGTTGTCCGCCGAGCGGACCGCACCTGTGACCTCCACGACCCGCTCGAAAGGGACATCGGCGTGGGCGAATGCCTGCAGATCGGTGTCCCTGGTTCGGTCGAGAAGATCAGAGAACGTCATATCGGGCTGAACCTGCGTCCGCAATGCGAGCGTATTTACGAACATGCCGACCAGATCGTCGAGCGCTTGCTCGCCCCGCCCCGCGACGGCGGTACCGATAGCGAAGTCGCGGGCACCACTGAGTCGTGACAAGAGGATCGCCGTAGCCGCGTGTACCACCATGAAAAGCGTTGCATTGTGGTCCCGCGCGATGTCGGCAAGCCGCGCGTGCGTGTCGGCCTCGACGGTGAACTGGACATCACCGCCACGCATCGATGGCACTACCGGCCGCGGACGATCAGTCGGCAGGTCGATCTGGTGCACCATTCCGGCTAGTGACTCGGACCAGAATTTCAGCTGTCGTTTGACCATGGAGTCGGCATCGTGTTCCGAACCCAGCACGTTGTGCTGCCAGACAGCGAAGTCCGCATACTGAACCGGCTGAGGTGAGAACTGCGGTGCCACACCGTTCGTTCGTGCGGCGTATGCCGTCATCATGTCACGGGCGAGCGGTGCCATCGACGCGCCGTCGGCAGAGATGTGGTGCACGACCAACGCGAAGATGTAGTCGCCGTCTCCGACCTTGATGAGCTGCGCACGCAGCGGAGCCTGGTCGGTCACGTCGAATCCGGCGCTGAGGAACCTCGCCGCATATTCGAGGAGATCGTTCTCTCCCGCAAGCACTACTGGTTCGAGATCAAGCTTCACCTCGTCTGCACCTACCACGATCTGAATCGGCCCGTCCGTGTCCTCCGGGTAGTACGTCCGAAGTGCTTCGTGCCGTTCGATCACGTCGACCACCGCACCCTGAAGCGCGGCCACATCCAACGCACCTGACAACCGCAGTGCCAACGGGACGTTGTAGGTGTTGGAACTTGTGTCCAGCTGATTCAGGAACCACATCCGCTGCTGTGCCAACGACAACGGCACCCGGGCCGGACGCGGCTGTGCCACCAACGGCGGCCGAGCCCCCGCACCGGCGTGCTCCTCGACGCGAGCAGCCAAGCCCGCGACTGTCGGCGCCTCGAACAACAGCCGCACCGGAACCTGGGCATCCAACGCTGCACCGAGCCGAGCCATCACCCGTGTCGCGATCAACGAGTTCCCGCCGAGCGTGAAGAACGAATCGTCCAACCCGACCCGCTCCACCCCCAACACATCCGCGAACACCGACGCCACGATCTCCTCGACCGGCGACGAGGGCGCCCGGAACTCCACACCCGACACAAACTCCGGCGCCGGCAACGCCTTCCGATCCAACTTCCCATTCACCGTCAACGGCAACGCCTCGAGCACCATCACCACATCCGGCACCATGTACGAGGTCAAGAAACCCGCCACCGTCTGCGACACCACACCCGGGTCCACGAGCGAACCGGACTCGGCCACCACGTATCCGACCAACCGGTCCCCGGTCGTGCCGTCACTACGCACGACCGCCACCGCCGACGCCACACCCGCACAGCGAATCAATGCGGCCTCGACCTCACCGAGTTCGATCCGGAATCCACGCAACTGCACCTGTGAATCCGACCGGCCCGCGTACTCGAGCTGACCCTCGGCGTTCCACCGCGCTACATCCCCGGTCCGATACATCACCGCACCCGACCCACCGAACGGATCAGCCACAAACCGGCTCGACGTCAACCCCGACCGGCCCAGATATCCCCGCGCCAGCTGTCCGCCGGAGACATACATCTCCCCCGGCGCCCCCACCGGCACCGGCCGCAACCGGCCGTCGAGCACGTACACCGACAGCCCGGACAGCGCACGACCGATCGCACTCGCCGCACCCGGGACCGCCATCGACGCATCCAACCCGAGGAACGACACATGCACCGTCGTCTCGGTGATCCCGTACATGTTCACCAACCGCGGAGAGTCCTCACCGTGCCGGTCATACCACCGCGACAGCTGTCCCAGATCCAGGGCCTCGCCACCGAAAATCACGTACCGCAACGACAACCCGGCACCACCGGACACCCGGTCCGCCTCCGCGAACTGGTAGAACGCCGACGGCGTCTGATTGAGCACCGTCACCCGCTCCCTCACCACCAAGTCCCGGAACGCCTCCGGCGACCGCGACGTGAAGTAATCGACCACGACCAACGCGCCACCGTGCAGCAGCGGACCCCACAACTCCCACACCGAGAAATCGAACGCATAACTGTGGAACATCGTCCACACATCCGACCCGTCGAACCCGAACTTGGGCTGCGCGTTCGCGAGCAACCGCACCACATTCTCGTGCGGCACCACCACGCCCTTCGGGCGACCCGTCGACCCCGACGTGTAAATCACATACGCAGGATTATCGGCACGCAACGGCGCAACCCGCTCCGCATCCGACACCGGGGCATCAGCGAACCCGGAGACATCGACCGCACCGAGATCGACCACCGCCACCGACGACGGAACCGCCACCGTGAACCCGGACGACGCCAGCACCACCGACGGCGCAGCATCGGCCAACATGAACTCGATCCGCTCGACCGGATAATCAGGATCCACCGGCACATACCCGCCACCGGCCTTGATCACCGCCACCAATGCCACCAGCAGATCCACCGACCGACGCAACGCCACCGCCACCGTCGACTCCGGACCCACACCCACCGAAATCAAATACCGGGCAAGACGATTCACCCGAGAATCGAACTCCGCATACGACAACGACTCACCAGCGAACACCACCGCAACAGCATCCGGAGTCCGCGCCACCTGCGCATCGAACAACGACACCAACGTCGCCCCCGCATCCACCGGATACGACGACTCGTTCCACCCCGCCAACACCAACTCACGCTCGGCAGAATCGAGAACCTCGATATCGTCTATCTGGGTGCCGTCATCGGCCGCGACCGCCTCGAGCACCCGCACCAGACGACCCGCCAACGCCTCGACCTCACCGGCCGTGAACGCATCCTGCAAGTACTTCCACGTGAACCCGATCGAGGACCCCGCCGCGATCTGCAACGTCAACGGGTAATGGGTGTTGTCGCTACCCTGCACCCCGTCGACGGTCATCTCGTCGATCGCCTGCGCCTGCTCGACCAGACCCGCCTGGTCGACCGGATACGACTCGAACGCGGTCAACGTGTCGAACAACGCCCCCGCCCCGGCCGCCCGCTGAATCTCCGTCAAACCCAGATAGTGATGATCGAGCAGATCCGCCTGCTCACCCTGCACCCGAACCAACAACTCACGCACCGACTCGTTCGGCCGCAACCGGATCCGCACCGGCAGCGTGTTGATGAACAACCCGACCATCGACTCCACACCCGCAAGAGCGGCCGGCCGACCCGACACCGTCGCACCGAAGACCACATCCTCACGACCGGTCAAGCGCGACAACACAACTCCCCACGCAGCCTGGGTGATCGTGTTCAACGTGACACCGAGCCTCACAGCGAGCGCCGACAACGCCGCCGTCGTCTCGACACCCACCTCGGTACGCACCTCACCCGACCGCGTCGAAATCACCCGACCCGGGACCTCCGGCGCCAGCAACGTCGGCTCGTCGACACCCTCGAGCGCTGCCGCCCACCGCTGCGCCGACACCCGCGGATCCTGCTCCCCGAGCCAGGCCAGGAAGCTGCGATACGACCGCACCCGCGGCAGCACCGACGCATCACCACGCGTGGCATACAGCACCAGCAGATCCTTCATCAGCAACGGCATCGACCACCCGTCGAGCACGATGTGATGATTCGCCATCACCAACGTGTACCGACCCTCGGCAACGGTGACCAACGTGAACCGCACCAACGGCGGCGCCGCCAGATCGAACGACCGCGCCACATCCTCCGCGAGCACCCGGCCCAACGCCGCGTCCCGCTCCGACTCCGGCACCCCGCGCAGATCGACCTCCGACCACGGCACCTCCACACGGTCGAGGACCACCTGCACCGAACCACCCTCGGAATCGGTGACGAACGCCGTCCGCAAATTCGGATACCGATCCAGCACCGCCTGCGCCGCCGACCGCAACCGGTCCCCGTCCACCCGACCACCGAGGTCGAGCCGCACCTGCACCGTGTACACATCCAACGACGCCTCGGCCAACAACGCATGGAACAACAAACCGGACTGCAACGGCGCCAACGGCCACACATCCACCACAGCCGGGAACCGCGCCTCCCACCGCTCGATATCCCGCTGCCCCACCGACACCAACGACACATCCGACGGCGTCAACCCACCGGCACCCGCACCACGCACATGCGACGAAAGCGCGGTCAACGCCTCCACCCACAGATCCGCCAACGCCTGCACATCCGACCGCGAAATCGCCCCGGACGGGAACGCAAACGACGCACCCAACTGGGCGTCACCGTCAACACCATCGGTGACAATGGCGTTGATATCGACGGTCTTGTTCGCCGGCATGTCCGCATCACCCGGCGCCGAGTACTCACCCAGATCACCCGGCAACCACCCCAGATCCCCGAGGCCGTCCGGAATATCACCGGCCGACACCCGACCCAGATAATTGAAACTGATCTGCCCAGTCGGCAAATGCGCCAACCGAGCAGCGGTGTCCTCGTTCAGATACCGCAACAACCCGAATCCGACACCCTTGTCCGGCACCGCCAACAACCGCTCCTTGACGGCCTTGATCACCGACCCCGCCGCAGCCCCACCGGCGAACGCCTCGTCGAGATCGATCCCGTCGACGCCCAGCCGCACCGGGAACGAGCTGGTGAACCACCCCACCGTCCGCGACAAATCCGCACCCGGCACAACGGCCTCTTCACGCCCATGCCCCTCGAGCTGAATCAACGTCGACGACGCGACCACACCCCGGTCACGACGGAACCGAGCCACCGCCAACACCAAACCAGCCAGCAACCCGTCATTGACACCGCCCCGGAACAACTTCGGCACCGACGTCAACAACGACGCCGTCACCTCCGCCGGCACCGTCACCGAAATCTTCTCCACCGTGGACTCCACGTCCACCGCAGGATCGAACGGGCGAGACCCCAGAACCGGGTCCTCACCCTCCACAATCCCTTGCCACAACGGCAGTTCCGCCACCCGCGACTCCGAACGGGACTCCTCGGCCAACGCATGCGCCCACCGCCGCGCCGACGTCCCCACCGCCGACAACACCGGTTCCTGACCGGCCACACGCTGAGCCCACGCCGACACGAAGTCCGGCACCAGAATCCGCCACGACACCCCATCAACAACCAGATGATGCGCCACGACCAGCAACTTCCCCGGCCGCGGCACCTCACCCACCGCAACCTCGAAATCGAACCACACGAACTGGCTCATCACCCCCGCCGCCGGAGCCAACCGACCCAACGCCGCATCGAACTCAGCCGACACCAACTCACTCAACGCCGCACCGGACACCCCCGCCGCAACCGGCACCCGATGCACCAACGCATCGACATCCACCGAACCCGGCGCACCGACCTCGAGCCCCCACACCCCCGACTCATCCCGCACCAACCGGGACCGCAACACATCATGATGATCGACAACCGCACCGATCGTTGCCACCACACCCGAACGATCGATCCCGACCGGCAACTCCAACGCCATCGTCTGCGTGAACCGATCGAACCCACCACCACGCTCGACCATGAACCGCCCGATCGGCAGCAACGGCATCCACCCCACACCACCACCGGGCAACTCCGCGAGCACCACCGCCTCGGCGTCCCCCGACACCACAGCGACCTCAGCCAAACCCGCAACAGTCTTGCGCTCGAACACATCCCGCGGCGAAAACACCACACCCCGCGACTTCGCCCGCGACACCAACTGAATCGACACAATACTGTCGCCACCCAAAGCGAAGAACGAATCGTCCAACCCGACCCGCTCCACCCCCAACACATCCGCAAACACCGACGCCACGATCTCCTCGACCGGCGACGAGGGCGCCCGGAACTCCACACCCGACACAAACTCCGGCGCCGGCAACGCCTTCCGATCCAACTTCCCATTCACCGTCAACGGCAACGCCTCGAGCACCATCACCACATCCGGCACCATGTACGAGGTCAAGAAACCCGCCACCGTCTGCGACACCACACCCGGGTCCACGAGCGAACCGGACTCGGCCACCACGTATCCGACCAACCGGTCCCCGGTCGTGCCGTCACTACGCACGACCGCCACCGCCGACGCCACACCCGCACAGCGAATCAATGCGGCCTCGACCTCACCGAGTTCGATCCGGAATCCACGCAACTGCACCTGTGAATCCGACCGGCCCGCGTACTCGAGCTGACCCTCGGCGTTCCACCGCGCCACATCCCCGGTCCGATACATCACCGCACCCGACCCACCGAACGGATCAGCCACAAACCGGCTCGACGTCAACCCCGACCGGCCCAGATATCCCCGCGCCAGCTGTCCGCCGGAGACATACATCTCCCCCGGCGCCCCCACCGGCACCGGCCGCAACCGGCCGTCGAGCACGTACACCGACAGCCCGGACAGCGCACGACCGATCGCACTCGCCGCACCCGGGACCGCCATCGACGCATCCAACCCGAGGAACGACACATGCACCGTCGTCTCGGTGATCCCGTACATGTTCACCAACCGCGGAGAGTCCTCACCGTGCCGGTCATACCACCGCGACAGCTGTCCCAGATCCAGGGCCTCGCCACCGAAAATCACGTACCGCAACGACAACCCGGCACCACCGGACACCCGGTCCGCCTCCGCGAACTGGTAGAACGCCGACGGCGTCTGATTGAGCACCGTCACCCGCTCCCTCACCACCAAGTCCCGGAACGCCTCCGGCGACCGCGACGTGAAGTAATCGACCACGACCAACGCGCCACCGTGCAGCAGCGGACCCCACAACTCCCACACCGAGAAATCGAACGCATAACTGTGGAACATCGTCCACACATCCGACCCGTCGAACCCGAACTTGGGCTGCGCGTTCGCGAGCAACCGCACCACATTCTCGTGCGGCACCACCACGCCCTTCGGGCGACCCGTCGACCCCGACGTGTAAATCACATACGCAGGATTATCGGCACGCAACGGCGCAACCCGCTCCGCATCCGACACCGGGGCATCAGCGAACCCGGAGACATCGACCGCACCGAGATCGACCACCGCCACCGACGACGGAACCGCCACCGTGAACCCGGACGACGCCAGCACCACCGACGGCGCAGCATCGGCCAACATGAACTCGATCCGCTCGACCGGATAATCAGGATCCACCGGCACATACCCGCCACCGGCCTTGATCACCGCCACCAATGCCACCAGCAGATCCACCGACCGACGCAACGCCACCGCCACCGTCGACTCCGGACCCACACCCACCGAAATCAAATACCGGGCAAGACGATTCACCCGAGAATCGAACTCCGCATACGACAACGACTCACCAGCGAACACCACCGCAACAGCATCCGGAGTCCGCGCCACCTGCGCATCGAACAACGACACCAACGTCGCCCCCGCATCCACCGGATACGACGACTCGTTCCACCCCGCCAACACCAACTCACGCTCGGCAGAATCGAGAACCTCGATATCGTCTATCTGGGTGCCGTCATCGGCCGCGACCGCCTCGAGCACCCGCACCAGACGACCCGCCAACGCCTCGACCTCACCGGCCGTGAACGCATCCTGCAAGTACTTCCACGTGAACCCGATCGAGGACCCCGCCGCGATCTGCAACGTCAACGGGTAATGGGTGTTGTCGCTACCCTGCACCCCGTCGACGGTCATCTCGTCGATCGCCTGCGCCTGCTCGACCAGACCCGCCTGGTCGACCGGATACGACTCGAACGCGGTCAACGTGTCGAACAACGCCCCCGCCCCGGCCGCCCGCTGAATCTCCGTCAAACCCAGATAGTGATGATCGAGCAGATCCGCCTGCTCACCCTGCACCCGAACCAACAACTCACGCACCGACTCGTTCGGCCGCAACCGGATCCGCACCGGCAGCGTGTTGATGAACAACCCGACCATCGACTCCACACCCGCAAGAGCGGCCGGCCGACCCGACACCGTCGCACCGAAGACCACATCCTCACGACCGGTCAAGCGCGACAACACAACTCCCCACGCAGCCTGGGTGATCGTGTTCAACGTGACACCGAGCCTCACAGCGAGCGCCGACAACGCCGCCGTCGTCTCGACACCCACCTCGGTACGCACCTCACCCGACCGCGTCGAAATCACCCGACCCGGGACCTCCGGCGCCAGCAACGTCGGCTCGTCGACACCCTCGAGCGCTGCCGCCCACCGCTGCGCCGACACCCGCGGATCCTGCTCCCCGAGCCAGGCCAGGAAGCTGCGATACGACCGCACCCGCGGCAGCACCGACGCATCACCACGCGTGGCATACAGCACCAGCAGATCCTTCATCAGCAACGGCATCGACCACCCGTCGAGCACGATGTGATGATTCGCCATCACCAACGTGTACCGACCCTCGGCAACGGTGACCAACGTGAACCGCACCAACGGCGGCGCCGCCAGATCGAACGACCGCGCCACATCCTCCGCGAGCACCCGGCCCAACGCCGCGTCCCGCTCCGACTCCGGCACCCCGCGCAGATCGACCTCCGACCACGGCACCTCCACACGGTCGAGGACCACCTGCACCGAACCACCCTCGGAATCGGTGACGAACGCCGTCCGCAAATTCGGATACCGATCCAGCACCGCCTGCGCCGCCGACCGCAACCGGTCCCCGTCCACCCGACCACCGAGGTCGAGCCGCACCTGCACCGTGTACACATCCAACGACGCCTCGGCCAACAACGCATGGAACAACAAACCGGACTGCAACGGCGCCAACGGCCACACATCCACCACAGCCGGGAACCGCGCCTCCCACCGCTCGATATCCCGCTGCCCCACCGACACCAACGACACATCCGACGGCGTCAACCCACCGGCACCCGCACCACGCACATGCGACGAAAGCGCGGTCAACGCCTCCACCCACAGATCCGCCAACGCCTGCACATCCGACCGCGAAATCGCCCCGGACGGGAACGCAAACGACGCACCCAACTGGGCGTCACCGTCAACACCATCGGTGACAATGGCGTTGATATCGACGGTCTTGTTCGCCGGCATGTCCGCATCACCCGGCGCCGAGTACTCACCCAGATCACCCGGCAACCACCCCAGATCCCCGAGGCCGTCCGGAATATCACCGGCCGACACCCGACCCAGATAATTGAAACTGATCTGCCCAGTCGGCAAATGCGCCAACCGAGCAGCGGTGTCCTCGTTCAGATACCGCAACAACCCGAATCCGACACCCTTGTCCGGCACCGCCAACAACCGCTCCTTGACGGCCTTGATCACCGACCCCGCCGCAGCCCCACCGGCGAACGCCTCGTCGAGATCGATCCCGTCGACGCCCAGCCGCACCGGGAACGAGCTGGTGAACCACCCCACCGTCCGCGACAAATCCGCACCCGGCACAACGGCCTCTTCACGCCCATGCCCCTCGAGCTGAATCAACGTCGACGACGCGACCACACCCCGGTCACGACGGAACCGAGCCACCGCCAACACCAAACCAGCCAGCAACCCGTCATTGACACCGCCCCGGAACAACTTCGGCACCGACGTCAACAACGACGCCGTCACCTCCGCCGGCACCGTCACCGAAATCTTCTCCACCGTGGACTCCACGTCCACCGCAGGATCGAACGGGCGAGACCCCAGAACCGGGTCCTCACCCTCCACAATCCCTTGCCACAACGGCAGTTCCGCCACCCGCGACTCCGAACGGGACTCCTCGGCCAACGCATGCGCCCACCGCCGCGCCGACGTCCCCACCGCCGACAACACCGGTTCCTGACCGGCCACACGCTGAGCCCACGCCGACACGAAGTCCGGCACCAGAATCCGCCACGACACCCCATCAACAACCAGATGATGCGCCACGACCAGCAACTTCCCCGGCCGCGGCACCTCACCCACCGCAACCTCGAAATCGAACCACACGAACTGGCTCATCACCCCCGCCGCCGGAGCCAACCGACCCAACGCCGCATCGAACTCAGCCGACACCAACTCACTCAACGCCGCACCGGACACCCCCGCCGCAACCGGCACCCGATGCACCAACGCATCGACATCCACCGAACCCGGCGCACCGACCTCGAGCCCCCACACCCCCGACTCATCCCGCACCAACCGGGACCGCAACACATCATGATGATCGACAACCGCACCGATCGTTGCCACCACACCCGAACGATCGATCCCGACCGGCAACTCCAACGCCATCGTCTGCGTGAACCGATCGAACCCACCACCACGCTCGACCATGAACCGCCCGATCGGCAGCAACGGCATCCACCCCACACCACCACCGGGCAACTCCGCGAGCACCACCGCCTCGGCGTCCCCCGACACCACAGCGACCTCAGCCAAACCCGCAACAGTCTTGCGCTCGAACACATCCCGCGGCGAAAACACCACACCCCGCGACTTCGCCCGCGACACCAACTGAATCGACACAATACTGTCGCCACCCAAAGCGAAGAACGAATCGTCCAACCCGACCCGCTCCACCCCCAACACATCCGCAAACACCGACGCCACGATCTCCTCGACCGGCGACGAGGGCGCCCGGAACTCCACACCCGACACAAACTCCGGCGCCGGCAACGCCTTCCGATCCAACTTCCCATTCACCGTCAACGGCAACGCCTCGAGCACCATCACCACATCCGGCACCATGTGCACAGGCAAGGACCGACGGACAAACTCCGTCAACTCGTCCGTATCGACGACAGCCTCGGGAGACGCCACCACATACGACACCAATACCGTTGCACCCGAATCCATCTTCCGGGCCACTGTCGCCGCGACATCGACGGTCGGGTGCGCAGTCAGTGCCGCATCGACCTCACCGAGCTCGATGCGGAATCCGCGGACCTTGACCTGGAAGTCGGACCGCCCCACGTACTCGAGCTGACCCTCGGCGTTCCACCGCACCACATCCCCGGTCCGATACATCACCGCACCCGACCCACCGAACGGATCAGCCACAAACCGGCTCGACGTCAACCCCGAACGCCCGTGATACCCCCGCGCAAGTGCGCCGCCCGCTAGATAGAGCTCACCCACCGCACCCGGGACAACCGGATGCAACCGCGAATCGAGCACCAACGCCGAGACCCCACAAACCGGGCGGCCGATCGTAATCGGTTCCCCCACCACAAGTTCGGCGAACGATGAAATGATCGTCGTCTCCGTCGGACCGTAACCGTTGAAATACTTCCGACCCGGAGCCCACTTCGCGAGCAAATCCGCCGTCGTGACATCCCCGCCGACCGACACCACCTCGAGATCCTCCAGTCCCGAAGGATCGACAGTGCCCAACACGGCCGGAGTAATGATCGTGTGCGTCACACGCTCGGACCGCAGCAGTTCCGCGAGGTCGGCCCCACCGGCAATCGCCGGCGGAACGATCACCAACGTGCCACCCACCGAGAACGCCGCCATCCACTCGAGCACCGACGGGTCGAAACTCGGCGAACAGACATGAAGAAAACGCGTCGACGACGTCACACCGTAAAGAGCAGTAGCCGTCTCGAGCACCCCCGCCAAACTCGCATGAGTCACACTCACACCCTTCGGCAGACCCGTCGACCCCGACGTGTAAATCACGTACGCCCGCTGCCCCGGCAGCACTCGCGCCACACGATCGGCATCGGTCACAGGAGCCGACGAGAACCGCGCACAGTCCTCCTCGAACTCCGCGTCATCGACCACCAGCCACGACACACCCTCGGCCAAACCCTCACGATACGGACCCGCCGTCATCCCCAGCAGCGCACCCGAATCACCCACCAGGTACTCGATTCGATCAACCGGATAGCTCGGATCAACCGGAACATACGCAGCACCAGTCTTCGCGACCGCCCACACCGCACACACCATCTCCAGCGAACGCGGAAAAGCCAACGCCACCACAGTTTCCGGACCCGCACCACGAGCGATCAACAACCGTGCAACACGCGACGACCGCTCGTCCAACTCCCGATACGACACCGACCGGCCCTCGAACCGGATCGCCACCGCATCCGGATCCACACCCACAGAGGACGTCAAAATCTCCGGCAACGTCCGAATTTCAGAGACACCACCCCCACGCACCGACGTGAGGGTTTCAGACTCCTCACACGACAGCACCGCGACGTCACCCACCAACACGGAGGGATCGGTCGCGACCACCTCGAGAATCCGCAGAAAACGGTCGGCAAACGACCGCACCCTCGACTCGTCGAACAAATCTGTGGCAAACACGAACTGCGCCGACATACCAGCCGGCGCACCCGACTCGTCGAAATGCTCCTGCACATTCAACGACAAATCGAACTTGGCCACCTGCACATCAGCTTCGACGCCGGAAACAGTCAAACCTGGCAACTCGAACGTCGTCGAACCGAAATTCTCAAACGCCAACGCAACCTGGAACAAAGGATGCCGCGCAGTGGACCGCTCCGGAGACAACACCTCCACCAGACGCTCGAACGGAACATCCGCATGCTCGAACGCCGCCAAGTCGGTACCACGCACCTGCCCAACGAGCTCACCGAACGTACTGGAGCCATCGACCTGAGACCGCAACACCAACGTGTTGACAAACATCCCAATCACATCATCGAGAGCTTCCTCACCACGCCCCGCCACAGGAGTACCCACAGCAATGTCGGAAGTTCCACTCAAACGAGACAGCAACACCACGAACGCAGCATGAACAACCATGAACAACGACGAACTTTGGGACCGCGCCAACTCCACGAGATGACCATGTGTGGTCGCGTCAATCTGGAACGGCGCGCTACCGCCAACATAAGACGGCACGTTCGGACGCCGACGATCGGTGGGCAGATCGAGTTGGTCCGGAAGTCCGTCGAGCGCGTTCGACCAGTAATCGAGTTGCCGGGCGATCAACGAATCCGGATCACCCTCCGCACCAAGAACTTCCCGCTGCCACAAGGAGTAGTCCGCGTATTGGACCGGCAGCTCAGGCCAACTCGGGCCACTGCCAAGCGTCCGAGCCACATACGCTGCCATGATGTCCCGGGTCAGCGGTCGCATCGAGAAGCCGTCGGCCGCGATATGGTGAACCACGACAACGAGGACATGATCGGTCGGAGAGAGCTCAAAGAGTCTTACTCGCAACGGAACTTGCGAAGTAACGTCGAAACCTTTCGCGACCGTCGTCACGATGTTGTTCGTGATCTCACTTTCGGCCACCTCGACTGGTGTGAGATCCGGTAGCGCGGCGGTGAGGGGGACGCTAACTTGATAGCCGATCCCGTCGATCTCCGGGTACACCGTGCGCAACGACTCGTGGCGGCCGATCACGTCAGCGACCGCCGCGCGCAATGCATCAACGTCGAGGAGCCCCGAAAGCCGAACAGCGACGGGGATATTGTCGACCGCGGAATCGGGTTCGAATCGGTTCAAGAACCACATGCGCTGTTGGGCCAACGACAGCGGCACCCGCTCCGGACGATGATACGCTACCAACACTTTCCGCCCACCAGCGCCCGCGTGCGATTCCACCGCTGCGGCAAGCGCAACCACGGTCGAGGACTCGAACAAGGTCGGTAGCGGAATTTGCGCATCAAGGGCAGTTCCTAGGCGAGCCGCGACTTGTGTTGCTATCAGCGAGTTTCCACCGAGGGCGAAGAAGTCGTCGTCGAGCCCGACGCGCTCGAGCCCGAGCACGTCCGCGAACACCTCCGCGACGATCTCCTCGACTGGTGTGGTCGGGGCGCGGAACTCGGTTACTTCGAAGACGGGTGCAGGCAGCGCCGCCCGGTCGAGTTTGCCCACAGGGGTCAGCGGAACCTCGTCGATGACAACAACGACGGTGGGGATCATGTGGGTTGGCAGCGAACGCGCGACGAACTCGAGAAGTTCGGACGTGTCGATTTCGGCGTCGGCAGCAGGCAGCACGTATGACACCAGAGAGGTCGAACCGGCAGCAAGTTCGCGACCCACCGTGGCCGAGAAGTCTACGGCGGGATGCGCAGCGAGCGCGGCGTCGATCTCGCCCAACTCGATGCGGAATCCACGTATCTTAACTTGGAAGTCGGATCGCCCGAGGTACTCGATTGGCCCGTCCTCGCGTCGGCGGACGACGTCGCCCGTGCGGTACAGGCGTTCACCCGGCTCACCGAACGGGCTTGCGACGAATCGTTCGGAGGTCAGCGCGGGCCGACGGTGGTAGCCCTGCGCGAGCTGCACGCCAGACAGATACAGCTCACCCGTGACACCAGCAGGAACAGGACGAAGTCGACTGTCGAGGACGAACGCGCCCACTCCCGAGACTGGCGTTCCGATGGAAATCTGTTCACCCGGAATGAGCGGCGTACTCGTCGTGGCCAAGATCGTGGCCTCTGTCGGCCCGTACCCATTGAAGAACGAGCGGCCGGCGGTTGCCCACTTCGCGACCAACTCTGGACCAAACGCGTCACCGGCGACGACAACTACGTCGAGTTCGTCGAGACCCTCAGGATCGGCCGACCCGAGCGCGGCCGGCGTGATCAGCATGTGACTTACCCGCTCGGCGGCGAGCAAGTCAGACAAATCACGACCACCGAACACGGTCGGCGGCGCGATCACCAAGGTCGCACCCGCGTTGAACGCAAGAAGTAGTTCCAACACCGAAACGTCGAAGCTTGGCGAGCAGATGTGCAGCATCCGCGACTCCGCCGTGACGAGGAAGTGCTCCCGCTCGGCTGCGATGAGCCCAGCTAGGCCGGTGTGGCTGACGACGACGCCCTTCGGACGGCCCGTCGAACCCGACGTATAGATGACATAGGCCGGGTGCAGCTCATTGAGAGGTCGGACACGTTCGGCATAGGACACCGGCCGATCCGGCAGCGAGGATACGTGAGCGATCTGGTCGGCATCGTCGATCACCACCCAGTCGACCGAGCTAGGCAGAGTCGGACGATGCGCGACCGTTGTGATACCCGACATCACGCCGGAGTCACTGATCATGTACTCGATCCGATCACTCGGATAGGTCGGGTCGAGCGGGACGAACGCGGCCCCGGCCTTCACAATCGCCCACATGCCGACAATCGATTCGACAGAGCGCGTGACTCCGAGTGCCACGAACGAACCGGGGCCCACGCCGCGGTCGATCAGAAACCTCGCGAGCTGCGACGACCTGCTGTCCAATTCCCTGTACGACAGAGTCGCGCCCCGAAAGGAGACGGCGGCATCCTTCGCCTTCGCCTCGACTGCAGCGGTCAGAAGCTGAGGAAGGAGCACTGCACGCGAACGCCGCCCCCTGCTCGGGCGAGCAGAGGAACGACTCCGCGATCGGTCACGTGGCGCGGTGCCCGCGGTGCCGAACAGCGAACTCGCATCGCCGCCGGTTCCCTTGCGGCCGTCCTCGCCAACTGCGAATTCGCGGGAATGCATAAAGATCGCTCACCTCTGTCGTCGTGTGCTGGCAAAGCGCCAAAACGAGCAGCGTAGTCGACGTCGTGACGACACTGGACCACTGCCCTGTACCTCATCCGCAGAATCCCTGGATCTGTTACAGGACGAGCCCAAGGTCACACAATGCTGCGTGGATCGGCAGTCGCAACAGTCGGATCGTCGGTCGTGAACACCTCCCTTCCGTCCGCCCACCGATCGATCTGGGGAAGATTACGGTTCCCGCCGAGTATCACGACAACCTTCAGATCGTCGAGCCCATCCGGATCGGCGCTGGTCAGGACGTCCAATGGCACGAAAGCATGGGTTACCCACTCCGTCTCGAGCAGCGAGGCGACTTCCTCGGGAGAGTCGCCGTCCGTTCCGATCACCATTGCCGCACCAGCGGTTGCGGCCAGCAGGAATTCGAGTACCCCTACACCCGCCGACGGGGGTCCCGCGAGGACCGTTCGCGACTCGTAGGTCACGGAGTACCGATCGCGCTCGGACTCCAGGAAGGCCGCCAGGCCGCCCTGCTGGACAACCATACCGATGTCCGCACCCGGCTCGAACAGCGCGTACGCCGGATGATCGGCGCGCAACGGGTTCACCCGGTCGAAATACGAGACCGGGTGTGCCTGCTCATTCGCGACGCTGCTCACAACCTCGGGGTCGTCGACGGCGAGCCAGTCGATGTGCCCTGGCAGCCCTTGTCGATTCTCGCGCATGGTGAGCCCGAGGGTAGCCCCCGACAAGCCGACGATCCGATCCGACTCCTCGGCCGACGCGTTCGGATCGAGTGGCACGAAGGCGGCTCCTGTTTTCGCCACAGCCCACCTGGCGAGAACCGACTCGACGGTTCGCCCCATAGCGACGCAGACGAAGTCCCCCGGCCCGAGCCGTCGACGGATCAGGAGGCGGGCGAGCTGCGAGGACAGCCCGTCGAGTTCCGCGTACGAAACCTCCCGGCCGGCGAACACCAGAGCAGGGGCTTCCGGGTCATCCTCCACCGCATCTGCAAGGAGTTGCGCCAGATTCTCGGACGTTCCTTGCTTGACATGGGTGTCGCCGATTGCAGCTTGCGTCGGTGCCGTATGTGCAGCCGAAGCTGCGAGGATCTCCTCACGCTCTTGCCGCGTGAGGATGTCGATGTTCCCGACCAGTGACGTCGTCTCGGCGACCAATGCGTCCAGCACGCGGACGAAGCGGTCACTCAGCGTCTCCACCTCCGAGGCACCAAACAGCCTCAGTTGATACTTGAAGGTGAATTCCACCGACTCCTCGGCGGCCACCAACAATGTCATCGGGTAGTGCGTGGCGTCCTCGACGCCGACCCCGATGACCTCGAGACCATCGACCGAACTCGCTGCGGTCAACGCATCCCGGTCGACCGGATACGACTCGAACACCAGCAGCGTGTCGAACAGCCCACCAAGGGCCGCCGACTGCTGAATCTCGGTCAATCCGACGTAGTGGTGGTCGAGCAGGTCAGCTTGCTGTCCCTGCAGGGAGGTGAGTAAGCGCTGAGCCGACTCACCATCGTCGATCTGCACTCGCACGGGCACGGTGTTGATGAACAGGCCCACCATGGACTCGACGCCCACGAGATCGGCCGGCCGGCCGGACACTGTCGCGCCGAAGGCCACGTCGGCGCGTCCGGTCATTCGACCCAGCAAGAGCGCCCACGCTGCCTGCACGATGGTGTTGACGGTAACGCCCAGCCGCGCCGCGGTCGCTGTGACGGCGTCCGTCTGATGCTTCGACAGCACCGCAGTGTGTTTGCCGTTACCGTCGCCGTCTCCCGAGGCTCCCGACGCGAGAATCGTCGGCTCGGTGAACCCGGCCATGGCCTTCGCCCACGTCTCCAACGACTTCTGCCGGTCGCGCGCTCCGAGCCAGACGAGAAAATTGCGGAAAGGTCGGACTCGCGGCAAAAGCGATTGATCTGCCTTGACTGCATAGAGCACCAGCAGGTCCTGCATCAGGAGCGGCATCGACCACCCGTCGAGCAGGATGTGGTGAGTAGTTACAGCAAATGTCCACCGGTCGGACGCCGTCCTGACCAACGTGAACCGCATCATGGGAGGTGCAGCCAGGTCGAACCGAGTGGTCTGGTCCTCGGCGAGGAGCCGCTCGATCTCGGCACTCCGCTCGTCGGTCGCCCACGAACTGAGGTCGACCTCCCGCCAGGGGATATCGACGGAATCGAGCACGACCTGGACTGTCTTTCCCAGCGAGTCGCTGACAAACGCGGTTCGAAGGTTCGCGTGCCGATTGAGTATCGCCTCGGCCGCGGAACGCAACCGATCCGCGGCGACCACGCCGCCGAGTTCCAGCACGGTCTGAATTGTGTACAGGTCGACCGACGACTCGGACATCATCGAGTGGAAGAACAGGCCCTCTTGCAACGGAGACAGCGGCCATACGTCGGCGACCGAGGAGAACCGCGACTCGAACGCGTCGATGTCCTTCTGGGTCGCGGACACGAGCGGGAGATCGGAGGGTGTCAGTCCACCGGCCTCCGGCTGATCTACGTGCCGCGCCAACGCGGCCAGTGCCTCCGACCAGAGCTCGGCCAGGCGGGACACTGTGCCACGGGTGATCGCTCCCACCGGGAAGCCGAAGTGCGCAGCAAGACGCGGCCCGTCCACGCCGTCCTTCACCATCGCGTTGATGTCGATGACTGCGTTGGCCGGCATGGTGGCATCCGTCACCGCCGAAATCTCGCCGAGTTCTTCCGTCGGGGCCCAGCCCATCTCGGCAAGCGCTTCCGGCACGTCGCCGGCGGTGACGCGGCCGAGGTAGTTGAAGCTGATTTCGCCGGTATCCGTGCCCGACAGCTCGGTCGCCGTCGCGCCATTGAGATAGCGAAGGAGCCCGTAACCCAATCCCTTGTCAGGAATGGCGACCAACTGTTCCTTGACTGCCTTGATCGCAGCGCCGGCACTCCTTCCACCGGCGAATGCGTCGTCGAGGTCGATCCCCACGACGTCGAGCCGTACCGGGAATACGGTGGTGAACCAGCCCACGGTCCGGGATAAGTCCGCACCCGGCACCACTTCTTCTTCGCGGCCGTGACCCTCGAGTCGAATGAGCGCGGACGTGCGCTCGACACCCTGCTCGCGTCGCAACCGTGCCGTAGCCATTGCCAGGGCGGTCAGAAGCCCGTCGTTAACCCCACCGTGGAACCGTGCCGGAATCGTGCGCAGCAGGGTCTCGGTCACATCGGTCGGGAGATCTACCTCGATCTGTTCGACGGTGGGCATCGTGTCCGCTGCCGGGTCGAATGCCCGAATTCCGATGTGGGGCTCGTCTCCGGTCCCGAGTATCCTCTGCCACACGTCCACTTCGGCGATGCGCGACGGCGCGGTCGCCTCGTCGGCGAGTCGCGTGGTCCATAGCCTCATCGACGTCCCGACGGGTGCCAACTCGGCAGTGCTACCGGACACGATCTGCGACCAGGCAGTGGCGAGGTCCGGGATGATGATACGCCACGACACTCCATCGACAGCAAAGTGGTGCGCGACGATCAACAACACACCCGGCCGGCTGCTGCCGTCGTCCGAGGGCTCGAAATCGAACCAGACGAACTGGACCATCACACCAGACGCCGTATCGAGTCTTCCGAGGGCATCGTCCAACGCCGCGGAAGCGAGTGCGGTAAGACCCGATTCCGTCGTACGTGCGTCGACCGGGACGCGCCGGAGAAGCCGATCGGCATCGACCGCTCCCACGGCGAGCGTCTCGAAGGTCCACTCGCCCGCGTCGTTCCGGCAAACGCGTGCACGCAGCACGTCGTGGTGATCGACCACTGCCTGGAGCGTGGTGCTCAGGACTGCACGATCGATACCCTCGGGCAGTCTCACGGAAAGCGACTGCGAGAAGCGCTCGAAGTCGGCTGTCGAATCGACGAACGACCGCATCAGTGGCGTCATCGGAAGCGAACCAACACCGCCACCGGGCAGTTCCTCGAGGGTCGCGTCGGCGCCCGCCTCGGCTAGTGTCGCGACCTCGGCAAGGCCCGAAACACTCTTGCGTTCGAACACATCCCGTGGCGTGAACACGACCCCCCGCGCCTTGGCACGAGATACCAGCTGAATCGAGACGATGCTGTCACCGCCGAGGGCGAAGAACGAATCCTCGACGCCCACTCGGTCGAGCCCCAGCACCTCCGCGAACACTTCAGCGATGACCTGTTCCACGTAGGTCTCCGCCGATCGCGACTCGGTGGCCTCGAACACAGGCGTCGGCAATGCATCTCGGTCGAGTTTTCCGACCGCGGTCAGGGGCACGGTGTCGAGCACGATGACAGTCGACGGCACCATGTGCGACGGCAGAGTGCGGCTGACGAACTTGGTCAACTCGGCCGGGTCGACTGTGGTCCCCGGAACCGGCAGCACGTAAGCCACCAGAACAGTCGTGCCCGAAGGGGTCTCGCGGCCGAGGGTCGCCGCAAACTCGACTGTCGAATGACCACTCAAGACCGTGTCGATCTCCCCGAGCTCGACACGGAAACCGCGGACCTTCACCTGGAAATCGGATCGGCCCACGTACTCGAGCTCACCAGCGACATCGCCTGGTGCGCCACCAACTGTGGGCGGTAGCCAGCGCACGACGTCACCGGTCCGGTACATTCGCGACCCCGGCTCGCCGTAGGGATTGGCCACGAAACGATCGGCGCTCAATCCCGGACGCTGGTGGTATCCCCGGGCCAACGCGGCACCGGCGAAGTACAGCTCGCCAGATGCACCGACCGGGACCGGATGCAGCCGCGAGTCGAGCACAAGCGCAGACATGCCGGCGATCGGACGTCCGATAGTCACCCTCTCGCCCGCTACCAGCTCCGCGAAAGTGGAGATGATAGTGGTTTCGGTAGGGCCGTAACCATTGAAGTACTTGCGCCCGGGCTGCCACTTCGCGACGAGCTCAGGCCGCGTCACATCGCCACCCACCGACACGGACTCGAGCTGATCGAGCCCCTCCGGGTCAACCGTACCCAGCACCGCCGGAGTGATGATCGTGTGTGTCACGCCTTCGCTACGCAGAAGGTCCGCAAGTTCCGTTCCGCCAGCCACCGACGACGGCACGATCACCAGCGTCGCACCCTGTGAGAACGCGGCCATCCATTCGAGCACCGACGGATCGAAGCTTGGCGAACAGATGTGCAGGAATCGCGACCGTGTGGTCACGCCGTACCGCCGGACCGCGTCGTCCAGCACACCGGCAAGACCGCGGTGCGTGCCACTCACTCCCTTGGGCAGACCAGTCGACCCGGACGTGTAGATCACGTAGGCAACGTGTTCCGGACGGATCGGTACCAAACGATCGTCGTCTGTCACCATATCCGCCGATTGTGCGGCGATCTCCGCATCGAAGGAGGTATCGTCCACGATCATCCAGAGCACGTCGTCCGGCAAACCGCTCGCGAATACAGTCGACGTCAGGCCGAAGAGCGAACCCGAATCCGAAAGCATATGGCGCACTCTGTCTTCCGGATAATTCGGATCGACAGGAACGTACGCGGCACCCGACTTGGCCACCGCCCAGACCGCGAGAACCATCTCGTAAGACCGGCCGAACGCTAGAGCTACTACGTTCTCCGGACCCGCACCTCGTGAGATCAGAACTCGCGCCAACCGGCTCGAACGTTCGTCTAGGTCACGGTAAGTGTATGACGTTCCCTCATAACGGACGGCAACTGCTTCTGGATTCGCGGCGCACGAACCGGTCAAGATGTCGACAAGGGTTCGCAACGGCATCGCGTCCACCGTGTCGACGGCGGTCAGTGCAGCGCCCTCACTGTCCGAGAGCACGTCGAGGTCACCTACGGGCCGGTCCGGGCTGGAAACGACCCCGGCGACGATCCGCTGGAAGCGGGCGACGAACGAATCCATGGTCGCCGCGTCGAACAGATCGGATGCGTACGCAAATTCAGCGGTGATACCCGCAGTCCGACCTGATTCCTCAATGCGCTCACGCATCGTCAACGAGAGATCGAACTTCGCTGTCTTGGAATCGAACTCGACCTCAGCCACTGACAGACCCTCAAGCTCGAGCTCCGGCACCGCCACATTCTGGAACGACAATGCCACCTGGAACAACGGATGACGCGCGTTCGACCGCTCCGGGTTGAGCACTTCCACCAGCCGCTCGAACGGCAGATCTGCATGCGCGAACGCCTGAAGGTCGTTCTCCCGGACAGTGGCCAACAACTCAGCGAACGACGCACCAGAGTCGACCTGCGTACGCAACACCAGTGTGTTGACGAACATCCCGATTACGTCGTCGAGGACCTGCTCACCACGGCCGGCAATGGGGGTACCGACAGCGATATCAGAAGCACCCGAGAGGCGCGAGAGGAAAACGGCCAGAACCGAGTGCACCACCATGAACAACGTCGTGTTGTGAGTACGAGCCAGCTCAACGAGCGCGCCGTGTGTGTCAGCATCGATGTCGAACATAGTGCTGCTACCCACGAACGACTGGCGGGCCGGTCGCGGGCGGTCGGCGGGAAGGTCGAGCTGCTCCGGCATCCCGGCTAGCGTGGTCGACCAGTAGTCGATCTGCTGTGCGATTACCGACTCCGGGTCGTCCTCCGAACCGAGCACACTCCGCTGCCACAATGTGTAGTCAGCGTACTGCACCGCCAGCGGCTCCCACCCAGGAGCCTGGCCCCGAGTACGCGCCGAGTAGGCCACCATCACGTCACGGGTCAGCGGACCCATCGAGAACCCGTCGCCGGCGATGTGGTGCACAACGAAAACCAGCACGTGTTCGTTGTCGTCGATCTCGAACAGCGCGGCCCGCAACGGAACTTCAGAGGTTACATCGAACCCCGCGGACACCACGTCGATCACCTGAGAACTAACGTCCTCGACCCGCACCGGAACTGGAATCACGTCCGGAACAACCTGCACCGCAGGCATAATCACCTGCGACGCCACACCATCAGTTTCCGGATACACCGTCCGCAACGACTCGTGGCGGCCGATCAGATCAGCCACCGCAGCCCGCAACGCCGACACATCCAATGCACCCGACAACCGGATCGCCACCGGAATGTTGTTCACCGCGGACCCGGGATCGAACCGGTTCAAGAACCACATCCGCTGCTGCGCCAGCGACAGCGGAATCTGCTCAGGGCGTTCCTGTGCCACCAGCGGCACCCCTCCACCCGCACCGACGTGTTCCTCGACCCTCGCAGCCAACGCCGCCACCGACGGCGCCTCGAACACCACCCGCACCGAAACCCGGGCATCCAACGCCGCACCGATCCGCGACACCAACTGTGTCGCGATCAACGAGTTACCACCGAGGGCGAAGAAATCGTCATCCGCACCGACCCGCTCCACCCCGAGCAGATCTGCGAACACCGACGCCACGATCTCCTCCACCGGCGTTGCCGGCGCGCGAAACACCGTCGCCTCGAAGACTGGATCCGGCAAGGCCTTCCGATCCAACTTCCCGTTCACTGTCAACGGCAACGCATCGAGGACAACGAACGCGTCCGGAACCATGTATGACGGCAACCGCCGACCCAACTCACCACGCAGGTCGTCAACCACCACCGACGAACCCGCTGACGCGACCACATACGCGACCAAACGGTCCCCCACCCGCGCGTCGTGGCGTGCAACTACCGCTACCTGCGACACCGCGGGATCTGCCGCTGCGGCCGCCTCGATCTCGGCTAACTCGATGCGGAAACCACGCACCTTAACCTGGAAGTCCGCACGACCGACGTACTCGAGCTCACCGTCCTCGCTCCACGTCACCAGATCACCTGTGCGATACATCCGTTCCCCGGAAGCACGGAATGGATTCGCCACAAAGCGCTCCGCAGTCAACTCCGCGCGACCGTGGTACCCGCGGGCCAACTGCGCGCCCGCCAGATACAACTCACCCGTCACACCCGGCGCCGTCGGCATGAGACGCTCATCGAGAACGAACACCCGCGTATTCCACTGCGGCCGACCGATCGGCACCGAAACAACGTCCCGATCCGACACCGCATGCGCCGTCACCGACACTGCCGCCTCCGTCGGGCCATAAAGATTGACCAACGCTGCGGTGTTGTTCGTCACGAACGCCCGTACCGTCGCCGCCGGTAGCGCCTCACCAATCGCCAGCACACGCCGCAACGAGGCCGACAATGGCCCACCGGACGCGGCCGACATCAGCATCTCGAGCATCGACGGAACCGTGTGCAACGTGGTGACCTTCTGCTCACGCAACACCAGCAACAGATAGTCCGGATCCTTGTGCCCGTCCGGCGCGGCGATCACCAGTCGCGCACCTGACATCAACGCCGACCAGAACTCCCACACTGACAAATCGAACGTCGCCGCAGTCTTCAGCAACACCGCATCCGACCCATCGATCGAATACGCGTCTCGCTTCCACAACAACTGATTCGCAACCGCCCGATGCGTCACTGCCACACCCTTCGGCCGACCCGTCGACCCCGAAGTGAAGATGACGTAGGCCGTATTCGACGACCGCAACGGCGACAACCGCTCCTCATCAGTCACCCGCGCATCCGACACGCCCTCAAGGTCGAGAGAATCGATCTCCGTCACCCGGACACCCGCAGGCGCAACGAACCGATCGACCGACGATGTCAAGACGGCTACCGGCGCCGCCGTCTCGAGGATGTAGCCAGTCCGATCAGCAGGGTGGCTCGGGTCGACCGGCACATACCCGCCCCCAGCCTTGACCACCGCATACATCCCGACAACCAGATCCACCGACCTCGCCATCGCCAACGCCACCAACGACTCCGGACCCACACCCACCGAAATCAAATACCGCGCAAGCCGGTTCACCCGCGCATCGAACTCCGCATACGACAACGACTCACCAGCGAACACCACCGCAACAGCATCAGGAGTCCGCGCCACCTGCGCATCGAACAAATCCACCAACGTCAACGAACCATCAACCACGTGATCCGTCGCATTCCACCCCGACACCACCAACTCACGCTCACCGGCATCGAGAACCTCGATATCCCCCACCGGCGCAACCGGATCGGCCGCAACAGCCAGCAGGATTCTCGACAAGCGGTCGGCAAATCCTTCGGCGGTCGAATGGTCGAAGAGATCCTTTGCATAGGTGAGTGTTCCGACGACTCCGGCGGCACGGCCATCGTCCTGATAACGATCGGTGACGATGAGATGCAAATCGAACTGAGAGATCTGTGTATCCGCATCCAACGCCGAAACTGACAGACCCGGCAACTCGAACGTCGTCTGCTCCAAATTCTGGAACGACAAACCCACCTGGAACAACGGATGCCGCGCCGTCGACCGCGCCGGATTGAGCACCTCCACCAACCGCTCGAAAGGCACATCCGCATGCGCGAACGCCTGCAAATCCGTCTCCCGCGCGCGCGCGAGCACAACCTCGAACCCAGCCCCGGCATCAACCTGAGTGCGGAACACCAGCGTGTTGACGAACATGCCGACCAGATCGTCGAGCACTTGCTCACCGCGGCCGGCGATCGGCGTACCAATCGCAATATCCGACGTACCCGACAACCGTGCCAACAACACCGCCAATGCCGAATGCATCACCATGAACAGCGTGGAATTGGTGTCGCGTGCGAGCCTCACAAGGGCTTCGTGAGTCGCGGCGTCGATGGCGATCGGCACGCGGCCGCCCTGGAACGACTGCGCAGCCGGCCGCGGCCGATCAGTGGGCAGTTCCAGCTGATCCGGCAGCCCCGCCAAAGCAGACTTCCAATACGCGACCTGCTGCGCTGCAATAGAACTCGGATCATCATCCGATCCCAACACCTGCCGCTGCCACAACGCGTAATCCGCGTACTGCACCGCCAGCGGAGTCCAACCGGGGACTTCACCCCGCGACCGCGCCGCATACGCCACCATCACATCCCGCGCCAACGGACCCATCGAAGAACCGTCCGCCGACACATGATGCACCACGAAAGCCAGTACGAACTCGTCATCCGCCAATGCGAACAACCCCACCCGCACAGGCACCGAAGCCGTCACATCGAACCCTGCCGAGACCAACCCAGTCACTCGACCACTGATCTCGTCCTCGGACACCCAAACCGGGGTCAGGTCCGGCACTGCCTCTGGCACCGGCACTACCACCTGGATCGGACCGTCCGCGGTCTCCGGGTACACCGTTCGCAACACCTCGTGACGTCCGAACACATCCGCCACTGCTGCCTGGAGAGCTGGCACGTCCAAACCACCCGACAATCGGATTGCCAACGGAACGTTGTACGCCGCGGACTCCATGTCGAACCGGTTCAGGAACCACATCCGTTGCTGCGCCAACGACAACGGCACCCGCTCCGGACGCTCCTGTGCCACCAACGGCGCCCGACCACCCACACCAGCATGCTGCTCGACCCGCGCAGCCAACCCTGCCACCGACGGCGCCTCGAACACCATTCGCACCGGAACCTGGGTATCCAGCGCCGCGCCGAGCCGCGCCACCACCTGAGTCGCGATCAACGAATTACCGCCCAGTGCGAAGAAGTCGTCATCCGCACCGACCCGCTCCACCCCGAGCACCTCGGCGAACACCCCAGCAACGATCTCCTCCACCGGCGTCGACGGCGCCCGAAACACCCGCGCCTCGAACACCGGCGCCGGCAACGCCTTCCGATCCAACTTCCCACTCGTATTCAACGGGAACTCATCGAGCACCACCAACGCGGACGGCACCATATAAGCCGGCAACACCCCCGCAACAGCATCCTTCAACTCCGCCGCATCAACCGTGCACCCCGCAGCAGCGACCACATAACCGACAAGCTGATCACCCGCCGCAGTCTCCGCGACCACGGCAACCGCCTGCGACACCGACGGCTGCACCAACAACGCCGTCTCGATCTCCCCCAACTCGATCCGCTGACCACGGAACTTCACCTGGAAATCCGTACGCCCGATGTACTCCAACTCACCCGACGCACTCCACCGCACCAGATCACCGGTGCGATACAACCGCTCCCCCACCACACCGAACGGATTCGCCACGAACCGCTCCGACGTCAGATCCGCACGACCCACATACCCGCGCGCCAACTGCACACCCGCCAGATACAACTCACCCGGCACCCCCACCGACACCGGACGCAGCCGCGCATCCAACACGAACACCTGCGAATTCCACTCCGGCACACCGATCGGCACCCCCACCGACTCCGAACCATCCACCCGACGATAGGTGATACTCACCGTCGCCTCGGTAGGGCCGTACAGGTTGTGCAACCCGGCATCGCTGATCGCCCCGAACGCACGCGCCGTCTCCACCGGCAACGCCTCACCGATCACGAACACATGCCGCAACGAACCCAACGACTCCGCCGACACCGACGACGCGAACACCGTCAACATCGACGGCACGAAATCAGTGACCGTCACCGAGTGCTCGCCCACCATCCGCGCCAGGTACACCGGATCACGATGCCCGTCCGGGTCGGCCACCACCAACCGTGCACCCGCGATCAACGGAACAAAGAACCCCCACAACGACACATCGAAGGTCGTCGCGGTCTTCTGCAAGTACACATCCGACTCGTCAATTCCGTACTCGTGCTGCATCCACAACACCTGGTTGACGATCGCCCGATGCGACACCGCCACACCCTTCGGCCGACCCGTCGACCCCGAGGTGAAGATGACGTACGCAGGACTGTCCACCCGCAACGGCGACACACGCTCCGCATCGGTCACCGGCGCCGCCCCAAAATCCGACAGATCGAGAATGTCGATCAATACAGAGTCCTGCCCCGCCGCCTCGAAACCATCCCGCGAGGTCGTCAAAACCGCCACCGGTGACGCAGTCTCGAGGATGTGGTCGATCCGGTCCGCGGGATGATCCGGGTCCATCGGCACATACGCGCCACCCGCCCTGACCACCGCATACATCCCGACAACCAGATCCACCGACCTCGCCATCGCCAACGCCACCAACGACTCCGGACCCACACCCACCGAAATCAAATACCGCGCAAGCCGGTTCACCCGCGCATCGAACTCCGCATACGACAACGACTCACCAGCGAACACCACCGCAACAGCATCCGGAGTCCGCGCCACCTGCGCATCGAACAAATCCACCAACGTCAACGAACCACCAACCACATGATCCGTCGCATTCCACCCCGACACCACCAACTCACGCTCACCAGCGTCGAGCAACTCCACATCACCGACAACCACACCCGGATCAGCCGCAACCACCTTGAGCAACCGCACCAACCGATCCGCGAACCCCGCCACCGTAGACGCATCGAACAAATCAGTCGCATACGTGACCTCGGCCGCAAGACCCGCAGGCACACCATCCACACCTACAGACTCAGCGAAACCGAACTGCAGATCGAACTTCGCGACCGCCGCATCGAACTCGATACCACCGACAGAAATACCTGCCAGGTCGAGCTCTGGCACCGGCAAGTTCTGGAATGACAGCGCGACCTGGAACAACGGATGCCGGGCCTGCGACCGCGCCGGGTTCAGCACCTCCACCAACCGCTCGAACGGCACATCCGCATGCCCGAACGCCTGCAGATCCGCCTCCCGCACCCCGGACAGCACATCCGCGAACGACGCCCCACCATCGACCTCGGTCCGCAACACCAACGTGTTCACGAACATACCCACCAGATCGTCGAGCACCTGCTCACCACGACCAGCAACCGGCGTACCAATCGCCACATCAGACGAACCCGACAACCGCGCCAACAACACCGCCAACGCCGACTGCACCACCATGAACAACGTCGAATTATGCGATGCAGCAACCGCATTCAGATCCGAGACAACATCGCCATCAACCACGTACCGATACGTCGCACCACGCCCGGACGCCACCACAGGCCTCGCGCGGTCGGTGGGCAGATCAAGTTGATCCGGCAAACCCGACAACGCGGCCTTCCAGAAGGCTTCCTGTCGCGAAATCAGTGACGCGGGGTCGTCTGCCGATCCCAGGACATGACGCTGCCACAGGCTGAAATCCGCGTACTGCACCGACAGTCGATCCCAGCCCGGCATCTCACCGCGGGACCTCGCCTCGTATGCGACCATCACGTCGCGTACAAGCGGACCGAATGAGTAACCATCAGCAGCAATGTGGTGGATCACCAGCACCAGCACAAACTGATCATCTGAGAGCTGTAACAGCCGAACCTGAAGTGGCGTTTGGGAGGCCAGGTCGAAGGTGGTCATTGCCAACTCCGTAAGCACCTGCGGTAGATCCGACTCCGAGACCGCGATCGGGTTGACGGTACGCGCAGCCTCTTCGGCATGCTGGACTTGTTGATATCCGGTACCAGCGCATTCCGGATAGATGGTGCGCAGTGATTCGTGTCGCGCGATCACATCGTTCAGAGCCGTCTGGAGGGCATTCGTGTCCAACGATCCGGTGAGTCGAATCGCCATCGGGATGTTGTAAGCGAACGACTCCGGTTCGAAGCGGTTCAAGAACCACATCCGCTGCTGCGCCAACGACAACGGCACCCGCCCCGGACGCTCCTGCGCCACCAACGGCACCCGACCACCCACACCAGAACGCTGCTCGACCCGAGCAGCCAACCCCGCCACCGACGGCGCCTCGAACAACACCCGCACCGGAACCGACGTCTCGAGCGCCGCACCCACCCGCGCCACCAACTGCGTCGCGATCAACGAATTACCACCCAGCGCGAAGAAATCATCATCCGCACCGACCCGCTCCACCCCGAGCAGATCCGCGAACACTCCGGCGACAATCTCCTCCACCGGCGTCGACGGCGCCCGAAACACCCGCGCCTCGAACACCGGCGCCGGCAACGCCTTCCGATCCAACTTCCCCGCAGGCGTCAACGGAACCGAATCGAGGACGACTGTGGCAGACGGTACCATGTATGACGGCAATGACCTGGCGGCCAGATCCATCAACTCGACCGACTCGATGGTTTCGCCGGCCACGGGCACCACATACGATACGAGGACTGTCGCCCCCGACGGCCCCGAGCGCCCAATCGTCGCAACGAATTTCACAGCGTTGTGCGCCGACAGCACGGCGTCGATCTCACCCAGTTCGATCCGGAAGCCACGTATCTTCACCTGGAAGTCGGCTCGCCCTACATACTCGAGATCGAGATCCGGCGTCCACCGGACGACGTCGCCCGTACGATACAACCGCGAACCGGCGTCACCGAAAGGATTGGCCACGAAGCGCTCCGCGGTCAAACCGGACCGGTTGTGGTATCCGCGGGCCAGAGAATCACCGGACAGATACAACTCGCCCGCGACTCCCGTCGGCACGGGCCGCAGGCGGGCATCCAACACCAACGCCGACATTCCCCGGATCGGGCGACCGATTGTCACTCCTGCATCCGGCGCCAACGCGGCACTGATGTTTGACATGATCGTCGTCTCGGTCGGTCCGTACGCATTGAACATCCGCCGGCCCGGCGCCCATCGCGCTACAAGTTCCGGCGTGCACGGTTCACCGGCCACTACCAGAGTCCGCAGCGACTCGAATCCGAGAGGATCCATCGTCGCGAGCGCCGTGGGGGTGACGAATCCATGCGACACTTGCTCGTCTCGCAGTAGCCGAGCGAGGTCTTCTCCACCGTAGATCGTTGGCGGCACGATCACCAGTGACGCTCCAGCACAGAGCGCCATCACGAGCTCGAACACCGATGCGTCGAAACTTGGCGACGCGAAGTGCAGTACTCGTGAGTCGGAAGTGACGGCGAGACGGTAACGTTCCTCGGCTGCCAGGTTCGCCAGGCCCTGGTGAGTCACGGTGACGCCCTTGGGTTTGCCCGTCGAACCCGACGTGTAGATCACGTAGGCCGGATGCGCATATTGCAGGGAGCGCACGCGCTCGTCGTCGACAACCACGCCACCCTGGACACCCTCGATGTCCGACTCGTCGTCGAGTACGAGCCACGGCACCTCGCCTGGCAAATCCGCGAGGACAGGACGTGTAGCGAACCCCACGACCGCCCCGGAATCGGTGACCATGTGCAGCACCCGGTCAACCGGATAGCTCGGATCGACCGGAACGAAAGCGGCACCCGCCTTCGCGACCGCCCATATCGCGACCACCGATTCGATCGACCGTGGCACTGCAATCGCCACCACGTCGTCTGGGCCAACACCGCGCCCGATCAGTACCCTCGCCCAGCGCGACGACAAATCGTCGAGCTCCCGATAGGTCACCGACCTACCTTCGAAGCGCAGCGCCTCCGCATCGCCGTCAACCGCTGCGGCCTCGCTGAGAATCTGCGCCAACGTCGCGTTACGGGTGGCAGTAGAACCACATACCGCTGTCAATGCGCGTTGTTCGCCGGTACCGAGGATGTCGATGTCCCCCACCACGACCGCTGGATCCGACGTCACCGCATCCACGATCCGTATCAACCTAGCCGCGAATCCAGCCACCGTCGCCTCATCGAACAAATCAGTCGCATACGTAATCTCGGCCGCCAAACCCGCCGTGCGGCCTTCCTCCCCGACAACCTCCGCGAACGTGAACTGCAGATCGAACTTCGCTATCGCAACATCGGCATCCATCGAGGTCACACTCAGACCCGGCAACTCCAAGGACGTCTGCCCCAAGTTCTGGAACCCCAACGCCACCTGGAAGAGCGGATGCCGGGCCTGCGACCGCGCCGGGTTCAGCACCTCCACCAACCGCTCGAACGGCACATCCGCGTGCCCGAACGCCTGCAAATCCGTCTCCCGCACCCGCGACAGCACATCCGTGAACCGCGCACCACCATCGACCTCGGTGCGCAACACCAACGTGTTCACGAACATGCCCACCAGATCGTCGAGCGCCTGTTCGCCGCGACCGGCGACCGGCGTGCCCACGACGATGTCGGACGTACCGGACAACCTCGTCAGCAACACCGCCAACGCTGAATGCACCACCATGAACAGCGTCGACCCATTCGACGCCGCCAACTCATTAAGCTTCGCAAACAGGGGCGCCGGAAATTCGAACGAATACGTCGCTCCGCGATGGGACGCCACAGCAGGGCGGGGCCGGTCCACCGGTAGATCCAGCTGGTCCGGCGAGTCGGCAAGTGCGTCTTTCCAGAACGCCTCCTGCTGCGAAATCAGCGACGCCGGATCATCTTCCGATCCCAACACCTGCCGCTGCCATAACGCGAAATCCGCGTACTGCACTGGGAGCGGAGACCACCCCGGCCCCTCACCCCGCATCCGTGCCTCGTACGCCACCATCACATCCCGCGTCAACGGGCGGATTGAAAAACCATCGGACGCAATGTGGTGGACCACCAACACCAGCACATGCTCCGAGCCAGACACAGCGAACAACCCGGCCCGAACCGGCACCTGCGACGTCACATCGAACCCACGAGACACTACCTCCCCGACGCGCCGGACAATCTCTGATTCCGAAACGACAACAGGTTCCAGATTCGGGACGGCCCGGTGCGCCGGCAGGATCTGCTGAAATCCGACCCCGTCGACCTCCGGATACACCGTCCGCAACACCTCGTGACGACCCACCAGATCGGCCACCGCCGCCTGCAACGCCGCCACATCCAGATCACCGGTCAACCGAATCGCCACCGCGATGTTGTTGACCGCCGAGTCCGTGTCGAACCGGTTCAAGAACCACATCCGCTGCTGCGCCAACGACAACGGCACCCGCCCCGGACGCTCCTGCACCACCAACGGCACCCGACCACCCACACCAGAACGCTGCTCGACCCGAGCAGCCAACCCCGCCACCGACGGCGCCTCGAACAACACCCGCACCGGAACCGACGTCTCGAGCGCCGCACCCACCCGCGCCACCAACTGCGTCGCGATCAACGAATTACCACCCAGCGCGAAGAAATCATCATCCGCACCGACCCGCTCCACCCCGAGCAGATCCGCGAACACTCCGGCGACAATCTCCTCCACCGGCGTCGACGGCGCCCGAAACACCCGCGCCTCGAACACCGGCGCCGGCAACGCCTTCCGATCCAACTTCCCCGACGCATTCAACGGCAACGCCTCGAGCACCACAAACACATCCGGCACCATGTACGACGGCAACGACCGCCCGACGGTCTCCGCCAATGCCCGCGTATCGAGTGCAGCACCATCGACCGCAACCACATACGCCACCAACTGCTCCCCCGCCGCAGCCGCACGCACCACCACAACCGCCTGCCGAACCGACGCCTCGGACGACAACACCGCCTCGATCTCACCCAACTCGATCCGCAGCCCGCGCACCTTGACCTGGAAATCAGTCCGCCCGTGGTAGACAAGCTCACCATCCGCTGACCACGACACCAAATCACCCGTGCGATACAGACGACCGCCACCGCCAAACGGATCGGCCACGAACCGCTCCGCACTCAGATCCGGACGCGCCACATACCCACGTGCACTCTGAACGCCCCCGAGGTACAACTCACCCGCCACACCGATCGGCACAGGACGCAACCGCGCATCAAGCACGTACGCCTTCGTGTTCCACACCGGTGACCCCATCGGAACACTCACCCCCACAGCACCGTCCACCGAGCGGGCAGTGGCATGGACCGCGAACTCCGTCGGCCCATACAGATTGTGCAACTGCGCCGAGCACACCGACGCAAATCCATCGACCACCGCGGTCGGCAACGCCTCACCCGCCACCAGAACAGCACGCAGCGACGCTGCACTCCGCGCCCCGAGCGCCGAGGCGAACGCCGGCAGCATCGACGGCACGAACGAGGTCATCGTGACCGACTCATCCTCGATCACCCCAGCCAGATACTCCGGATCGCGGTGCCCGTCCGGCCGCGCAATCACAAGTCGAGCACCCACCAACAACGTGCCGAACAACTCCCACACCGACACATCGAAAGTCGCAGGCGTCTTCTGCAACACAACATCAGCCGCACCCATCCCATAGCGGTCGGTCAGCCACAACACCTGGTTGACCACCGCCGCATGACTGACCGCCACACCCTTCGGGCGACCCGTCGACCCCGACGTGAAGATCACATACGCCGCATTCTCCGGACGCAACCGCACCAACCGGTCCCCATCCGTAATCGGAGCATCCGAGAACCCCGACACATCCAGCGTGTCGATGCAACACACCGACCCCGCGACCTCCACACCGTCGCGCTGGGTCGCCAACACACACACCGGCGCCGCCGTCTCGACGATATAAGCGTTGCGCTCGACAGGCTGATCAGGATCCACCGGCACATACCCGCCACCGGCCTTGAGCACCGCGTACACACCCACCAACAGATCCACCGACCGACGCAACGCCACCGCCACCGTCGACTCCGGACCCACACCCACCGAAATCAAATACCGGGCAAGACGATTCACCCGAGAATCGAACTCCGCATACGACAACGACTCACCAGCGAACACCACCGCAACAGCATCCGGAGTCCGCGCCACCTGCGCATCGAACAACGACACCAACGTCGCCCCCGCATCCACCGGATACGACGACTCGTTCCACCCCGCCAACACCAACTCACGCTCGGCGGCACCGAGAACCTCGATATCGTCTATCTGGGTGCTGTCGTCGGCCGATAGGGCTTCGAGGACACGGATCACCCGAGCCATGATCTCCTCGACCGTGGCAGCAGTGAGTAGGTCGGGAAGGTATTTAGCGTTCAGGTGCAGTTGGGGGTCCGTCATCGCGATGATCGCCAGCGGATAGTGCGTGGCGTCGTTGGACTTGACATCGAGAACCTGCAAACCCTCGATGTCGGAGTTTCGGGTGAGCGCTTCACGGTCGAGTGGGTACGACTCGAAGACCATGAGTGTGTCGAACAGCGACTTGAGTCCGATTTCCTGCTGAATCTCCGACAGTCCTACATGGTGATGCTCGAGCAGGCGCGACTGCTCGAGCTGGATGCGTTGCAGCAACGCACGCACGTCGTCGCCTGGCCGGACCTGCACCCGCACCGGCAGGGTGTTGATGAAGAGTCCCAGCATCGACTCGACGCCCGGTACCTGCGGAGGGCGGCCCGAGACGGTGGTGCCGAATACCACGTCGTCCTTGCCGGTGAGCCTGCCGAGTACGATTCCCCACGCGGCCTGTACGAGAGTATTCAAGGTGATACCGAGGTCGCGTGAGAGTTCTGTCATCGCGGCGAGAAGTTCGTCCGACAGATCAACGACGAGTTCGGCGGGCGCCGATGTCGGCGCTGCGTTGTGCGCAACTAGCAGTGTCGGCTCGTCGACGCCCGAGAGCGCCTGTACCCACGCGGCCACCGAATTCCGCGAGTCCTCCTCACCAAGCCACTCGAGGTAACTGCGGTACGGACGTGGCTGTGGAAGCGCGAACACGTCACTGTCCACCGCATAAAGCGTAAGCAGGTCCTGGATGAGAATCGGCAGCGACCAGCCGTCGAGCAGTATGTGGTGATTAGTGACGGCAAAACGGTAACGATCCTCTGCCGTGCGCACGAGCATGAATCGCACGAGAGGCGGCGCAGCCATGTCGAACCGATCCGTCCGATTGGCGAGCGTCAGCGCGGCAAGCTCAGCCTTGTAGGCAGCTTCGGGCATTCCTCTGAGATCGACGGCTTTCCATGGCACTTCCACGGAATCGACAACCAACTGCAGGCCGGTACCTTCCTCGTCGTAGACGAAGGCCGTGCGCAGAGTGGGATGCCGGGCGATGAGTGCCTCCGCGGCGCGGCGCAACCGCTCCGCATCGACCGAGCCGCCAAGGTCCATGACCAGTTGGGTCGTGTACACATCCGTTGCCCCGACCGCGAGGGCGGAGTGGAAGAGAAGTCCGGCCTGCAGTGGAGCGAGCGACCACACGTCCGCCAGTGCAGGGTAGTTTTCCTCGAGAGTCTCGATCCGCCGCTGGCTCAGCGTCACCAGATCGAGGTCAGACGGCGTTCGCCCGCCGGCGCCCGGCCTCGACGCGTGTTCGACCACGCCTTCCAAAGCCCGCTGCCAGAGTCCCACGAAGTGCTCGACGTCCGACGTACTCAGCACGCCTTCCGGGAAGTCGACGGTCGCCGAGAGTCGTTGCTCGCCTTCGACATCCACAATCATTGCGTTGATATCCAACGCGAAGTGGACTGGCATACCACTATTGCGGGTGCCGGTAAACTCCATCGATTCGGTGTCAGGAATCCATCCCGATGCCCGCAGCACCTCCGGGATGTCGCCCACCGTAGTCCGACCGAGGTAGTTGAAGCTGATCTGCGGGTTCGGAAGCGCCGCAAGAATCGTGCGCGTGTCGGGATTGAGGTAGCGCAGCAGCCCATAGCCGATACCATTCTCGGGCACCGAGGCTAGTTGTTCCTTGACCCACTTGATTGCCGTGCCTGCCGCTAATCCGCCGGAGAGGGCGTCGTCGAGGTCCAGGCCGGGAGTCGACAGTCGGACTGGGAACATACTCGTGAACCAGCCCACCGTCCGCGACAAGTCGGCACCGGGCAGCACGAACTCCTCACGCCCGTGCCCCTCGAGGTGCACGAGGGTCGATGCGTCCAAAATACCTTGCCCGGCCCGCCATTTCCCGATGGCGAGCGCGAGAGCCGTGAGCAGACCGTCGTTAACGCCACCGCGGAAGACTCGAGGCAGAGTGGTCACGAGTCCGTTCGTGACATCGGCCGACATCTCCAGGCTTACCCGACGCGTCGTCGACACCACATCTCTACCGTCGAGTGCACGCGAGCCGATGAGCGGGTCGGAACCCTGGAGGGTGCCCTTCCAGAAATCTAGTTCCTCAACGCGTCTCGTGCTCCGAGCGTTGTCGGCGAGCCCGTGAGCCCATCGACGCACCGAGGTACCCACAGCTGGCAGCAGGGGATCCGCACCGGTTGCGGCCTGTCCCCACGCCGCGATGAAATCGGGGACAAGAATTCGCCAGGAGACCCCGTCAACAGCGAGATGGTGAATAACCACCAGGAGTCGGCCCGTGGGCGGCAGGGCATCGGACTCGTCATGAGCTGGGTCCTCCGCGGGGGCGAACCAGACGAAACGCACCACAGAACCCGCGGCAGGATCCAACAGGTCGACGGCGCGTCCGCAAGCGTGGGCCACTAGGGACTCGAACGTGGCGGTACCCGGGCCCTCACGGAACTCTACGCGATCCAGCAGTCGGGCAACGTCGACCGAACCGACCGGTCCGACCTCGAATCGCCAGCCGGCCGGCGAGTTGTCGCTCCGCAATGTCGACCGCAGAGCGTCGTGGCGATCAACGACGGCTTCTAGCGTACGTACCATTCGTTCACGATCCACCCCCAGTGGCAGCGTCAACAGCATCGATTGGGAGAAGCGGTTGAAGTCACCTCCCAGTTCAGTCATCCACTGCACGACCGGCATCAACGGCATCGAGCCGATGCCCGCTCCGGGAAGCTCCTCGAGAACGTGGATGGCCGCCGAATCCATGGCGGACGCAGCGACTTCGGCGAGGGAGGCCACGGTCTTCCGTTCGAAGACGTCGCGGGCGGTGAAGTGGACGCCAGCTTCCTTTGCACGGGAAACAAGCTGGATCGCGACGATACTGTCGCCGCCAAGCGCAAAGAACGACTCTCCGACGCTCACGCGTGAGGTCCCGAGAACCTCCGCGAAAAGATCGGCGATCGACTCTTCCATCGGGCTTCGTGGCGCGATGTACTCGCTCGCATCCGGTGCGAATACCGGCGTTGGGAGGGCGTTCCGGTCGACCTTACCGCTCGCACTCAAAGGCACTTCGGCGATGACCATGAGAACGTCTGGAACCATGTACGCAGGCACGGAGTGGGACACGTGTGCGGTGACGCCGGCGACGTCAACGTCGAAACCGTGTTCGGGGACAACGTAACCTACCAGCCGTCGACCCAGCGTGCCGTCGTGCGCGACGACGACGGCCTGCGCGACATGGGGATACGAGGAGATAGCAGCCTCGATCTCACCCAATTCGATGCGGAGACCTCGCACCTTCACCTGGAAGTCGGTGCGTCCGACGTATTCGAGGCTGCCGTCGACGCGCCACTTGACCAGGTCGCCGGTTCGGTACAATCTCGACCCTGCGGGGTCGAACTTGTTGGCCACGAAGCGTTCCGCGGTGAGATCCGGCCTGCCCCCATACCCACGCGCGATCTGCAACCCAGCGAGGTACAACTCACCAGTGGTCCCCACCGGAGCGGGACGCAAGTGTCCGTCGAGTACGTATGCTTGGGTGTTCCACACCGGGGTACCGATCGCTACCGGGCCCTGCCAGTCCGGCTGGACCGCACCCGCAGTCGCGTGCACCGTGAACTCGGTCGGTCCATACAGGTTGTGCAGTTCAGCATTGCACACCGTACGGAAGGCTGATGCGAGCGAAGAGGGAAAGGCCTCGCCCGCAACGAGCACAACCCGGAGGCTTGCGAGTCGCTCCTGTGACGCTTCGGCGACGAACACCGTCAGCATCGAAGGAACGAACGACGTGGCGGTCACCTCTTCGCGGGCAATCACGTCTGCGAGGTAGCTCGGATCGCGATGCCCGTCCGGCGCTGCCACAACGAGCCGCGCTCCCACCGTGAGCGGGGCGAACAGTTCCCACACCGACACGTCGAACGTCGTCGGCGTCTTCTGGAGCACGACGTCGGACGGCCCGAACCCGTACCGGTCGGTGATCCAGGCGATTTGATTGAGCAAAGAGGCGTGGCTGACTACGACACCCTTGGGCCGACCCGTCGATCCCGACGTGTAGATGAGGTAGGCGGAGTTCGTGGGCAGAAGCCGCGAGATGCGCTCCTCGTCCCGGATCTGGTCCGCGGGAACGTCCTGCAGAGCGACGTTGTCGACGTCGATGACATCATAACCGGCGGGTATAGTCAGTCCGTCCCGTGACACCGTCAGAATGCAGAGCGGCCGCGCGCTTTCGAGGATGTACGCCGTGCGGTCTGCCGGATGGTCTGGATCAAGCGGCACGTAGGCACCGCCCGCCTTGACGACTGCGTACAACGCGATCATCAATTCGAACGATCGTCGGATGGAAAGTCCCACCGTCGATTCGGGCCCCACACCGCGTTCGATCAGGACACGTGCAAGACGATTGGCCCGCGCGTCGAACTCGGAATATGTCAGCTTCTCGTTTTCGAATACGAGCGCGGTAGCGTCCGGAGTACGGGTTACCTGAGCGTCGAACAGATCGATAACCGTGCCCGCATGGGTTCCGACATCGATTCCGTTCCAGCCTGCAACCACCTGCGCGGATTCGACGTCGCCCATAACAGAGATCTGCGACGCCGGCACGTCGTCACCGGCGGTCAGGAAACGCTCGAAGAAGTCGAAGAACCGCTCGTGATGGCGGTCGAGTTCGGCTTGTGAGTATAGGTTCGGGTTCGCCTCGAAATCGATATGCGTCCCACCCCCAGACGCTCCCTGGTAGATATTGAGTGAGAGATCCTCGATAGGACCGGTCGTGAGGACGTTCTGTTGCCCTATCACCGTGCCCAACTTGATCTCGCTGGTGAACATCATGATGTTGATCGAGGGGCCGAAGGAGCCGCGTTGACCCTGTGCTGCACCGGCGTCGCGCCGGATGTCCTCGTGGCGGTATCTCTGGCGCCGCAGCGCCCCGGTCAGCGCGAGTTGAACGCTCTTGACCAATTCGGGAACGGTCATCTCCGGTGTGATCCGCAATCGCAGCGGGACGATGTTCGAAACCATGCCCCCGGATCGGCGGAGGGCTGCCGTGGTGCGAGCTGAGACGGGCAGGCTCAACACGACGTCGTCGCGGTCGGTCATGCGTGCGAGGTAAGCGGCGAATGCGGCAACCACGACCGGGGTGGAGCCGGCACCGCCACCGGACACCACCTCGAGGAGTTCAGCGGTGGAATCAGGCAACGCTTCTGAGGCAACGCGGGAGAAGCTCCCCACCGGCGCGGCGCGGCCGGCAAGGCTCGGTGCCTCGGGGAGATGTGCGGCGCGCTCAGCCCAGTACTCACGGTCCTTCAGGAACCGGTCTGAGACGCGGTACCGCTGCTCGTCCTGGACGATCTGCGCGAGGTCCTCGGCGCGGGATGCCGGCGGTTCCGTCCCTTCGAGCAGGGCGGAATAGATCTCGGCGGTTCGTGCGCCGAGCGCCATCATGCCGAATCCGTCGAGCGCTAGATGGTGGATGCGGCAGTACCAGTAAAAATGACTATCGCCCAGATGCAGAAGGTAGACGACGACGAGACGGTCCGCCAGCATGTCGATCGAAGCGCTGTAGTTGTCGCGCATCCAGGTTTCGGCAACCGCTGCGGGATCGTCCTCGCTACGCAGATCTACATAGGTGATGGTGTCGTCGAGCGACTTGTCCACGTACTGGTACGGGACTCCATCGATCTCGACGAGGTGAAGGAACCCGGACCCGAATTCCCGCCCAGTGCGTTTGCTGGCCTCGGTCAGCAGGTCGAGATCGATGTCACCCTGGAGCTCGATGTACTGCGCGATTGTGAAGGGAACGTCACCCATCGCATGCTGAGCGAACCAGATACCGCGCTGCGCAGCTGACAGCTCGAATACCCCTTCTGGAGCACCGTTGCTACCCACTGCAGATACCGACCCCACGGGTTACTCCATTCTCGAACAACTGGCATTGTCGCCTGTGTCATCTTTTCTTCGTCGCCTCACCACTGACACGCGGTTTAGGCCTGTTTTCCGCTGAGTGCCATCACATGCTGGATGCCATCACCTAGGGCCGGCCTGCGGAGTCCGGACGTACGTTGAGGGCTGCGACCTGCATTGATCGGCGATTTCCACCAACCGCGGAGTCGATGTCAGACGAATGTCCGAAACCCTATAGCCTGCGAGGCCGAACCCTTGAAGGTCCTGGCATCCCGAACTGCAGAGGGTGAGCGGGTTCATCTGTGGCTCCGTTCTCTCATCGATCCGACAAGCCGCCACCCAATCGGTGCTCGCCACCGTGCAAATCGGCAGCCAAGTATACGGCTGGGGCGGAGGTTCGAAGCTCCGTCGCGATCACGACCTCGGACCTCCTCTCGTTCGTCGGTGGTTCGTGCGGTTCTGAAGCGACACCGGGCTCTATATCGACGTCCCACGTGCCACCGTTACCGGCGACGGTGTGAGCTACCCAACCCTCGATACTTCCAGAACCACGCTTAAATTCGACGTGTGACGCGCACATGTTTAACAGGGCCAACCACATTCCAGGGTTGGGGTACAAATGAAGCCCAGATACCATACCGAGAGTCGGATTTTTGCCAGGTGTACAACTGACGCACCCAGATTCATTGCCCACCTCCGACTGCCTTCCGTGCACGATGCATACCGGCCCAGCGGCCGATCGCGGTCGTTGAACGATCACTGCCCCGTGACCACAGTTTTCACCAACCACTGTGTCTACCAAAGCCCGATGCGAGTCTCAAAACGACACTGTCACCCACGTGGGAAAACTACTCGTCGAGGGCCTACATTCCGACGGCTATCATTAATGGCCAGGCGGCTATCATTAATAGCCAAGCTGGACGGCCGACGACAAGCCCCCGATGCGTCCACACCCCTTGAACGCCTCTGACCTGCAGAGAGAGGGATCAATACGGCCAACCCAGGACATCGCGACCCCAGGACCGTCGGCGATCCGTCCCAACATTCGGCACCCTCCGCCCGGTTGCTCCATTGTTCAACGCCGGGTTTGGCCAGCCGGGCAGGCAACAAAAGCCTCTCGACAGCGGGAGATTTCTCACACAACGAAAACAGACTGCAGTAGTGCAGCCTAACCTAATATTCAGCGTCCGTGTCTCGCGAACCAGTCGAGCAGATCGGGGTCGTCCACGGCGCTGCGGTCCACCGTGCGGTCCGCATCCGCACCCTGAAAAATGCGCTTGAGAGGCACCTCGAGTTTCTTGCCGGTCCGGGTGTGGGGGATGCCGGGCGCCTCGATGATGTCGTCGGGCACATGCCGCGGAGAGGCCTGCTCGCGAATCGCGGCACGGATACGCTGCCTCAGCGCGTCGTCGAGTTCCGCCCCCTCCGACAGGACCACGAACAGCGGCATCCAGTATCCGCCGTCCGCCAGATCGACACCGACGACGAGCGCCTCGGCGACCTCGGGGAGCTTTTCCACCACCTGGTAGATGTCGGCGCTACCCATCCGAATTCCATTGCGGTTCAATGTGGAATCGGACCTTCCGTGCATCAGTACGGTCCCGCGATCGGTGATCGTGATCCAGTCCCCGTGCCGCCACACTCCCGGAAACACATCGAAATACGCTTCGCGGTAACGCTTTCCGTCCGGATCGTTCCAGAACGACACCGGCATGGACGGCATCGGCGCCGTCACGACCAGTTCACCGACCTCGCCTCGCACCGGTTGCCCCGACTCGTCGAACGCGTCGACGGCGACACCCAGGCACGGGGCGGACAGCTCCCCCGGCCAGACCGGGACATTCCGCGCTCCCCCGACGAACGCCGACACCACGTCGGTCCCACCGGTGATCGACACGACGGGAACGCGGCGACCGACGTTCTCGGACAACCACAGTGACGACGCCGCGGGCAGCGTAGACCCGGTCACCCCCACCGCCCGGAGTGCGCTCAGATCATGCTCGCGCACAGGGACCACACCTGCCTTGTCGCACGCGAGAACATAGCCGGGACTGGTGCCGACCACGGTCACACCCAGCCGTGACACCAAGGCCCACAACGCATCCGGCGTCGGATAGGACGGACTTCCGTCGTAGCAGACGATGGTGGCCCCCACCAGCAGTCCCGCCGTCTGGAAGTTCCACATCATCCAACTGGGACTGGTGTACCAGAAGAGGGTGTCGTCGCGGCCGACGTCGAGTTGGAGCGCGAGCGACTTCACGTGTTCGAGGAGAACACCACCGTGACCGTGCACGATGCCCTTCGGCAGGCCCGTGGTTCCCGAGGAGAACACCACCCACAACGGGTGGTCGAACGGGACGGCGACGGACTCGAGTGCGGCGTCCCGGCCGGTGGCCTCCGCCCAGGTGAGAGTGCCGTCGACGACGGCGTCCGGATCGAGGTGCGGCACGACCACCGTGAGAGCCGGCGACGACAATCCGCTGCGCAGGTCGGCCGACGCCGCGAGCCGATCGTGTTCCTTGCCCCCGAACCGGTAGCCGTCCGCGGTGATCAGCGCTTTCGGTTCCAGTTGACCCAGTCGATCGAGCGCGGCCGGCGCGGAGTAGTCCTGTCCGCACGCAGCCCACACGGCACCGAGCGACGCCGTCGCGAGGAACGCGACGACGGCCTCGGGAATGTTGGGGAGATAACCGACGACCCGGTCACCGACCCCGACTCCGTGCTCGCGGAGAGTCGCGGCAAGGCCCGCCACCGCGGACCGCAACTCGTCCCACCCGACGGAGATGTCGGTAGCGCCCTCACCCGCGTACAGGATCGCCGGTGTTCCGGGGCGGGCGTTCCGGAAGACGTGGTCGACGTAGTTGAGCGTCGCCCCGGGGAACCAGACGGCGCCCGGCATCGCACCGTCCACGAGGGCGGGTCCGGGGTCGGTGGCGGACCGGATCTCGAAGTAGTCCCACACGTCCTGCCAGAACGCCGCCGGATCGGCGACCGACCAACGCCACAGCGCCCGGTAGTCGTCGACTCGGACGCTGTGACGCCGTGAGACGAACCGGGCGAAATCGGTGACGACCGCGTCGCGCACGTCGGACTCGGTGGGCACCCATTGCGGATCGGCAGTCATGGGCACCATCTTCCCCGAGAGCGCGTCCGTTCCGCGCTCTTTCGCCGCCTACTGCGGGGACTCGGACGTGCTCTTCCCCATCGAACCGACCTGGGAGCGGCGCAGGATCGCCGCGGCGTGACGCAGGACCGGCGCGTCCACCATCTTTCCCTCGAACGCGAAGACTCCCCGTTCGTCGGCGACGGCGGCGAGAACCCGCGTCGCCCAGTCGACGTCCTTGTCGGACGGCGCGTACGCCTCCCGGATCACCGCGACCTGGCTGGGATGGATGCCGACCTTGATGTCGAATCCGACGGCGACGGCGTCGACTGCTTCGGTGCGCAACCCGTCGAGGTCCTTGATGTCGAGATAGACGGAATCCAGGGCGAGCCGGTGATACGCCTTGGCGGCCAGCAGTGTCGACGACCGCACGTGGGTGGCGACGTCACGGTAGCTGCCGTCCTCGCGGCGACTGGAGTTGCCGCCCATCGCCGCCACGAGATCCTCGGCGCCCCACATCACGCCGATCGTGCTCGCCGCCAGCGCGATCTCGCTCACCGCGAGCGCACCGAGCGGCGACTCGACGAGGGCGATCACCTCACGCGGCGCCAGCGACAGCACCTGGTCGGCGGACTCGCACTTGGCCAGCATCAGCCTCGTGTAGCGGGTGCCGTCGAGTGCCAGCAGATCGCGCTCGTGGTCCTCGGTCCCGACCGGATTGACCCGCACCACCGTGCGATCCGGATCCAGCGGGGTGTCGATCAGGGCGACCCGCGCCGCTTCCTTGTCCGCGGGCGCCACCCCGTCCTCGAGGTCGAGGATCACGACGTCGGCTGCCGCAGCCGCCTTCGCATACCGTTCGGGCCGGTCGGCCGGGCAGAACAGCCAGGCGGGCCCGGGCAGTTCCCAGCTCATGACGGCCTCTTCTGGACGAGGGTCTTGCGGACCGCGATCGCCACCACGTCGCCGTTCTGGTTGCGGCCGGTGTGCTCGAGGGTGACGATGCCCTCGCCGGGCCTGCTCTTCGACTCGCGCTTGTCCGCGATCTTCGTCTCCGCGTACAGCGTGTCGCCGTGGAACAACGGCTTCGGGAAACTGATCTCCGAGAACCCCAGGTTCGCGACGATGGTCCCCTGCGTCAGTTGCGCCACCGACAACCCGACCAGCGTCGAGAGGGTGAACATCGAGTTGACGAGGCGCTCACCGAATTGGGTGTTCTCGCTGTACGCGGCGTCCAGGTGCAGTGCCTGGGTGTTCATCGTCTGCGTCGTGAAGAGCACGTTGTCGGCCTCGGTGACGGTCCGGCCGGGCCGGTGCTCGTACACCGCTCCCAGCTCGAACTCCTCGAACCACAGACCCCGCTGAACGATTCGCTTCGGTTCGGTCGTGGCGGTCACAGGCCTGCCTCCCGCGCGATCAGCATCAGCTGCACCTCGGTGGTGCCCTCGCCGATCTCCAGGATCTTGCTGTCGCGGTAGTGCCGGGCCACGGTGTACTCGTTCATGAATCCGTAGCCGCCGTGGATCTGGGTGGCGTCGCGGGCGTTGTCCATCGCGGCCTCGGAGGCGACGAGCTTCGCGATGGCGGCCTGCTTCTTGAACGGCTTGCCGGACAACATCCGGGCGGCGGCGTCGTAGTACGCCGTGCGCGCGGTGTGGGCGCGCGCCTCCATGCGGGCGATCTTGAACGCGATGGCCTGGTTGTGTCCGATGGGCCGTCCGAACGCCTCCCGTTCCTTGGCGTACTTGACCGACTCGTCGACGCATCCCTGGGCGGCGCCGACGCTGAGCGCGGCGATGGCGATGCGTCCCTCGTCGAGGATCCGCAGGAAGTTCGCGTACCCGCGGCCACGCTCGCCGAGCAGATTCTCCTCGGGAACGCGCACGTCCGAGAACGTGAGCGGGTGGGTGTCGGAGGCGTTCCAGCCGACCTTGTTGTACGCCGGCTCGGCAGTGAAGCCCGGCGTCGATGTCGGCACGAGGATGGTGGAGATCTCCTTCTTGCCGTCCTTCGTACCGGTCACCGCGGTGACGGTGACGAGCTTGGTGATGTCGGTGCCGGAGTTGGTGATGAACTGCTTGTTGCCGTTGATGATCCATTCACCGCTGTCGAACTTCGCGGTGGTCTTCGTCCCGCCGGCATCGCTTCCGGCGCCCGGCTCGGTGAGCCCGAACGCGGCCAGGCTCCTGCCGCTCGTCAGCTGCGGCAGCCACTCCTGCTTCTGCTCCTCGTTGCCGAACCGGTAGATCGGCATCGCACCCAGCGACACGCCGGCTTCCAGGGTGATCGCGACACTCTGGTCGACCTTGCCCAGTTCTTCGAGTGCCAGGCAGAGGGCGAAGTAGTCGCCGCCCATCCCGCCGTACTCCTCGGGGAACGGCAGGCCGAACAGGCCCATGTCGGCCATCCCCGACACCACCTCGTACGGGAAGGTGTGGTTGGCGTCGTGTTCCGCCGCGACCGGTGCCACCACGTTCTTGGCGAAATCTGCGACGGTCTTCGCCAACTGCTGGTACTCGTCGGGAAGCTGGCCGGTGGCAAGGAATTCGGTCATGACGGATCTTCTTTCGTGTCGGTGGTGTCAATGTGCGGGGTGACTCGTGCGAGCAGCTGGTCGACCATCACCTGGTCACCGGGTGCGACGAGGATGTCGACGACGCCGTCGACGGGGGCGGTGAGCGAGTGCTCCATCTTCATCGCCTCGACCACGACGAGCGTCTGGCCTGCGGTGACGTGGGCGCCCGCCTCGGCGCCGACGGCGATGACGGATCCGGGCATGGGGCTGGTGATCTCGGCCTCGCCGGCATGGACGTCGCCGGTGCGGACACTGAGTTCACGGACCTCACGCAGCATCGTCGTGCCGTCGGAACCGGCGAGCCAGATGTGCCCGTCGGTCTGGGCGACCCGGTAGGTTTCGCGTCTGCCGTCGATCACCACGGAGAGGGTGGTTCCGTCGAGCGCCGCCGTCAGGGACAGGGTGTCGCCGTCCTCGACCTGCGCGGTGGCCTCGACCGGACTGCCGGTGATCCGCACGTGGTCGGTGCGGGTGGCAGAGGACAACCGAATGCTGGTGGGTGCGGGAACCCCGACCCGCCAGCCGCTGGGAACGTCCCACGGATCGGCCTGTGCCCGCTCGGGCCAGCGCTGCAACCAGCGGAAAGCAGCAGCGGCGATCAGGGCGGCATCGGTGGCCTCCGCCGCGGCGAAGTCCTCGAGCCGTCGGTCGAGCAGACCGGTGTCGAGGTTGCCGGCCACCACGTCGGGATCGGCGAGCAGGAAGCGCGCGAACTCGATGTTGGTGACCACTCCCAGCACACCGGTGCCGGCCAGCGCCCGGTCCAGCTTCCGCAGCGCGCCGGCGCGGTCGTCGGCGTGGGCGATGACCTTCGCCAGCATCGGGTCGTAATCGCTGCCGACCACCGTGCCGGGCTGCAGCCCGGAGTCGACGCGGACACCGGGGCCGGCGGGTTCGACAACGTCAGCCACGAGTCCACCGGTGGGGAGGAATCCGCGACTCGGGTCCTCGGCGTAGACGCGGGCTTCGATGGCGTGACCAGTGAGGGTGATGTCGTCCTGGGTGAAGCCGAGACGCTCACCGGCGGCCACTCGCACCTGCCACTCGACGAGGTCCAGGCCCGTCACGAGTTCGGTGACCGGGTGCTCGACCTGCAGCCGGGTGTTCATCTCCATGAAGAAGAACTCGTCGGGCTTGTCGGCGGAGACGATGAACTCGACCGTTCCCGCTCCGGAGTAGTCGACGCTGCGCGCCGTGTTGCAGGCGGCCTCGCCGATCCGGGCGCGTGTCGCCTCGTCCAGCAGCGGCGACGGCGCTTCCTCGATGACCTTCTGGTGGCGACGCTGCAGGCTGCATTCGCGCTCGCCGAGGTGGACGACGTTCCCGTGTCCGTCCGCGAGGATCTGCACCTCGATGTGCCGGGGTCGCAGCACGAATCGCTCGAGGAAGAGTGTGTCGTCACCGAACGCCGACGCCGCTTCACGCCGCGCGCTGCGCAGTGCCTCGGCGAGTGCGCCCGGCTCCTCCACCAGACGCATGCCCTTGCCGCCGCCGCCTGCCGACGGCTTGACGAGGACGGGGTACCCGATGTCCTCGGCGGCCGCGATCAGTTCGTCGTCGGACAGGCCGGGGCGGGCGATGCCGGGGACGACGGGCACGTCGAACTTCGCCACCGCGTTCTTGGCGGTGATCTTGTCGCCCATCACCTCGATGGCGTGAGCGGACGGACCGAGGAACGCGATCCCCGCGTCCGCGCAGGCCCCGGCGAACTTGGAGTTCTCCGAGAGGAACCCGTAACCGGGATGGATCGCCTGCGCGCCGGTGGCCTGCGCAGCCGCGATCACTTTCTCGATGACGAGGTAACTCTCCCGCGCCGCGGCGGGACCGAGCAGCACCGCGGTGTCGGCCTCGCGGACGTGCCGCGCGTCGCGGTCCGCCTCGCTGAACACGGCGACGGAGCGGATTCCCATGGCCCGCAGTGTGCGGATCACGCGCACCGCGATCTCGCCGCGGTTGGCTACCAGGACGGTATCTATCCGAGTCATTTCAGTCATTCCACTCACATCCGGAAAACGCCGTAGGAGACCGGCTCGACCGGTGCGTTCGCACACACCGAGAGCGCCAGTCCGAGAACAGTTCTGGTATCGGCGGGGTCGATGATGCCGTCGTCCCACAGCCTGGCCGTCGAGTAGTACGGATTGCCCTGCGCCTCGTACTGTTCGCGGATCGGTGCCTTGAACGCTTCTTCGTCCTCGGCCGACCACGGGTTGCCCGCGCTGTCGAGTTGCTCGCTGCGCACCGTCGACAGCACCGACGCCGCCTGCTCTCCGCCCATCACGGAAATCCGGGCGTTCGGCCACATCCACAGGAACCGCGGCGAGTACGCCCGCCCGCACATCGAGTAGTTGCCCGCACCGTAGGAGCCGCCGATCACGACGGTCAGCTTGGGAACCCGGGCGCACGCCACCGCGGTCACCATCTTGGCGCCGTGCTTGGCGATGCCGCCCGCCTCGTAGTCGCGACCGACCATGAAACCGGCGATGTTCTGCAGGAACAGAAGCGGAATCTTGCGCTTGTCGCACAGTTCGATGAAATGCGCGCCTTTCATCGCGGACTCGGCGAACAGCACGCCGTTGTTGGCGACGATGCCGACCGGGTGGCCCTCGACGTGCGCGAAACCGGTGACCAGGGTCTTGCCGTACTCCGCCTTGAACTCCTGAAACTCGGCGCCATCCACGATCCGGTCGATGACCTCGTGGACGTCGTACGGGGTGCGCGGGTCGGTGGGGACCACGTCGTAGAGGTCGGTCTGCGGCGACGACGCGGGGACGGCGCTGATCACATCCCACGGCCGCTCGGCACGCGGGCCGAGGGTCGCGACGATGTTCCGCACGATCCGCAACGCGTCCTGGTCGTCCTCCGCGAGGTGGTCGGTGACGCCGGAGACCTTCGAGTGCAGGTCGCCGCCGCCGAGTTCCTCCGCTGTCACGACCTCACCGGTGGCAGCCTTCACCAGCGGCGGACCGCCCAGGAAGATGGTGCCCTGGTTGCGGACGATGACGGCCTCGTCGCTCATCGCGGGCACATAGGCGCCGCCGGCGGTGCAGGAGCCGAGGACCGCCGCGATCTGCGGGATGCCCTGCGCGCTCATCGTTGCCTGGTTGTAGAAGATGCGGCCGAAGTGCTCGCGGTCCGGGAACACCTCGTCCTGCCGCGGCAGGAACGCGCCGCCGGAGTCGACGAGGTAGATGCACGGCAGCTGGTTCTGCAGCGCGATCTCCTGCGCCCGCAGGTGCTTCTTCACCGTCATCGGGTAGTAGGTGCCGCCCTTGACGGTCGCGTCGTTGGCGACGATCACGCATTCCCGGCCGGACACCCGGCCGATGCCGGCGATGACGCCCGCTCCGGGGCACTCGTCGCCGTACAGGCCGTTCGCCGCGAGCGGGGAGATCTCGAGAAACGGGCTGCCGGGGTCGAGCAGCGTGTCCACTCGATCGCGGGGCAGGAGCTTGCCTCGGCTGACGTGCCGCTCGCGCGACTTCTCGCTGCCGCCGAGCGCGGCCACGGCCAGCCTCGACTTCAGCTCGTCCACCAATTTCGTGTGCCCTGCCCGGTAGCCCTCCCGTGCAGTGGTTCCGCTCAGTGCCATCCTGCCGCCTTCTCGTCTTGACGCCCGTGCCGAGTGAGTTAATACTCGATAACTGAATCTAAGATAACTGTGATTAACTGAGTTGTCCAGACCACATCCGAGAAAGAGCAAGGCGATGACCACAGACGTCGACGGCGCCGAAGCGCCGATCACGCGCCGCGAGCAGATGAAAGCGGATCGTCGCCGCCAACTGCTCGAGGCCGCCGCCCGCCTCATCGCCGAACGGGGCTTCCTCGGCGTCCGCCTCGAGGACCTCGGTTCCGCAGCGGGAATCAGCGGCCCCGCCGTCTACCGGCACTTCCCCAACAAGGACGCCGTGCTCGTCGAACTGCTCGTCGGGATCAGCACGCGACTACTCGAGGGCGGGTCGCTCGTCGTCGCGGAGGCCGCCTCCCCGGAAGCGGCCCTGGAGGGTCTGATCGACTTCCACCTGGACTTCGCGCTCGGGGAACCCGACCTCATTCGCATCCAGGACCGAGACCTGGAGAGCCTGCCCGCCGAGGCCCGCCGGGAGGTCCGGCAGACGCAGCGGCGCTACGTGGAGATCTGGGTGAAGGTGCTTCTGCAAGTGGACACGTCACTGGACGAGACGGACGCCCGCACCAAGGCGCACGCCACGTTCGGGCTCATCAACTCGACCCCGCACAGCGCCGATCCCACCACCCCCTCGCGCACCCGGAAAGTGCTGCGCGACATGACGCTTCTCTGCCTGCGCCCGTGAGTACTTGTTAACCGCCCGCGGTTAACAAGTACTCACGGGCGGCGAAGCCGCAGAAGGGCCCCGCCCTGACCGGACGGGGCCCTTCTCGCGACGGTGCGATTTGGCGCGCCTACACCCTGTTCTTGCTCGTCATCGAGGTGTATCCCAGGGTCAGCACGGCCGCTACGGCGATGCTGATGATCCACCGGACCCAGTCGATTCCGCCGGTGTCCCCCTTGTCGAGGAGCCCCTCCCACACCCAGTACCCGATCAGCGCGCCGATGATGCCGAGCACGACGGTGATGACCCACCCCATCGCCTGCTTTCCCGGAATCACGAGACGCGCCAGAACGCCGATGACCGCACCGAAGATGATGGTGCCGATGATGTTGCCGACCATGGCCCTTGTCCTCTCAACACGCAATTCATGGTGCGAGCGGAAGGTCACCGCTCATTTCGAACATAACCACCTGGACACCCGTTCGACAGGGCTTCGGCAAATCGTTGCCAAAAGGTTCATGCGGCGTACCGCTGTGAACCCCCTCGGTTCAGCGAATGCCCTGTCGTCGCAGGGCAACGGACACCGCCGCGGCGCGGGTGTCGACACCTGAGTTTCGCGTAGATGTGGGCGAGATGGGTCTTGACCGTCGCCTCGCTGATGAAGAGGGCTTTTCCGAGTTCCTTGTTGGTCATGCCCTTGGCCAGCAGAGTCAGCAGTTCGGCCTCCCGCGGCGTGAGAGCTTCCTCGGGGCGCTGCATCTGCTGCAGTAGCCGTGACGCGACGGGCGGCGACAGCACACTCTGCCCGGCGGCCGCGCCGCGCACGGCCGCGAAGATCTCCTGGGGTGTCGAATCCTTCAGGAGGTATCCGATGGCACCGGCGTCGATGGCGCGCACCACGTCGGCATCCGTGTCGTAGGTCGTGAACACCAGCACCGGCAGGGCCGGATCGACCTGCCGGATGCGGCGAATGGCCTCGACCCCGTCGATACCGGCGCCCAGGGCGAGATCCATCGTCACGAATTGCGGGCGGCAAGTACTCACGGCGTCGACCGCCTCCTCCCCCGTGCCCGCCTCGGCGATCACCTCGATGTCCGGCTGCGAGTCGAGAAGCGCTCGCAGCCCGGCACGAACGACCACATGGTCGTCGACCAACAGCACGGTCACTCTCGTCATGCCGCGGTTCCTCTCGCGCACGGTATCTGAGCGGCCACCACGGTGCCCTCGCCCAGTGCGCTCTCGACGGTGAACGTGCCGCCCAATTGCTCGACGCGACTGCGCATCGCGCGCAGGCCGTATCCGCCGCGCGCCGAGGGAGATCCGGCGGGCGCGGGGTCGAAACCGGCGCCGTCGTCGAAGATGTCGAGGGCGACGGCGTCCGGAAGGTACGTCAACGTGACACCCACCGTCTCGGCGTGGGCGTGCCGCGCGATGTTGGACACCGCGCTCTGGGTGATCCGCAGCAGAGCGTGCGTCACCTCCGCCGGAATCGCGATCGGAGTGCCCACGATCCGGAGCTCCGCCCGCGGGTGGTGGGTACGCGCGGCGGCGAGCAGTGCGGCGTCGAGTGGCTGGGATTCCAGATTGGGCGCCGCGAGATGGTGCACGAGACTGCGGGTTTCCGCCAGGTTCTCGCGCAACGTTCCGGTCGCCACGCGGACGTCCTCACGTGCCCGTTCCTCCGTCCGCGGATCTGCCTGCGCCCAGATCTGCTCGGCCGCCTCGAGCCGGAGCAGGCTGCTGGTCAGCCCCTGCGTCACGGTGTCGTGGATCTCGCGGGCCAGTCGTTCACGTTCGGCGAGCACCCCCGCCTCCCGCTCGGTTTCCGCGAGCCGGGACCGGGTCTCCGCCACCTGGCGGAGCAGTCGCACCCGTTCCCGGCCGTCCCGCTCGATCTGGCTGTACGCCATGACGATCAGCGCCCCGGTGCACAGCGGTCCCACCAGCACGGCCCACTCGGTGCGGCCGGAGAAGGTGAAAAACGCCACCGAGGTGGGGACGGCGAGAACCCCGACGACCGGGTACGCGATCCGGCTCGGGTACGCCCGCGTGCACAGGAAGAAAAGGGGAAACGCGCACCAGGCGAAACTCGGCGCGAGCCAGACGAGCACTGCCCACGTCGTCAGGACCGGCCATACCCACGGTTCCCACACGCCTCCCCGCCGTGCGACAACGGCGGTGACCGTGTACAACGCGGCAAGCGCCGCGATCAACGCGACCACCACGATGAACCGTCCGCTCACTCCGTGGTAGGTCAGATATCACGCCGTCGACGTCGCGAGAAGGACGTAGAACGACACATGGATGGCGGTAGCGAGCGGGCCGCGCAGACCCGCGCCGTCCGGCCTGTCCACTCCGTCCACAGGTGTCGTCACGTCGAGTGATCCTACGGATGTGCCGTAGTTCGCGGATCCACCGTTCGGATGATCTGCCGGGACCGGACGGATGAGTTCGGGAGCGCCGTCGGCCCGATGCGGTCACCGGCACCGCCGGGCCAGGCTGGTCACGTCAGCTCGTCACTTCCCGAAAGGCCTTCCGATGCGCACCTTCCACCGCCTGCCCCGCGTTCTGGCGATCACCGTCCCGCTCGCCGCGATCGTCGCCACCTCGGCGTGCGGCACGTCCGCGTCCGACGAGGCGAGTCCGACGTCCACTCCGCTCGCGACCGCCGCCGCGCCTGCCCCGATCGACGGTGCGGACGGCGTGGTGAGCCAGAACCGTCTCGGTATCGGCACAGCGCAGGCCGCCGCGCAGGCGGCGCTCGCGAAGTGCCAGGCCGACGGGCTCGGCTTCGTCACCGTGTCGGTGGTCGATCGTGCCGGCAACGTGCGGGCCATGTTGCGCGGGGACAATGCCGCTCAGCACACCGTGGAGGCGGCCCACCAGAAGGCGTACACCGCTGCCGCGTTCGGCGCGAACACCAGCGATCTGAGCGAACGGGCCAAGGGCGACGGCGCGACGGCCGCCGACCTTCCCGGCACCTTGTTCCTCGCCGGCGGGGTGAGCGTGAAGTCGGCCGGCGGGTCGATCGCGGGTATCGGCGTGGGCGGCGCGCCCGACGGAATGCGGGATCAGGCGTGCGCGGCCGCCGGGCTCGACGCGATCGCCGGGGCGCTGGGGTGAAGAGCCGCCCCGTGTCGACGCCCGGACTGGAACGCGCGCTGTAGGGACTGAACGAGATTCTCGCGCTCACCCCCGTCGCGACGTTGTTGCGGACCAGGTGACGAGGCGGGTCAGGTGCGCCCGATCAGGTCGAGGGACTGCTCGCGCATCTCGACCTTGCGCACCTTGCCCGTCACCGTCATCGGGAACTCGTCGACGACGTGCACGTACTTCGGGATCTTGTAGTGGGCGAGCTTCCCGGTGCAGAATTCGCGCACCTTCGCCGCGTCCAGGGGTTCGGTACCGTGCTTCATCCGCACCCACACCATCAGTTCCTCGCCGTACTTCGCGTCCGGCACCCCGATGACCTGGGCGTCGAGGATGTCCGGATGCGTGTACAGGAACTCCTCGATCTCGCGGGGATAGACGTTCTCGCCGCCGCGGATGACCATGTCCTTGATCCGCCCGGTGATCGCGACGTAGCCGTCGGAATCCATCACACCGATGTCGCCGGTGTGCATCCATCGCCCGGCGTCGATCGCTTCGGCGGTCTTCTCCGGGTTGTTCCAGTACCCGAGCATCACCGAGTATCCCCGGGTGCAGAGTTCACCCGGCGTGCCCCGCGGAACGGTCAACCCCGTTGCCGGATCGACGATCTTGACCTCGAGGTGCGGGCCGACCCGGCCGACCGTCGACACGCGCTGATCGATCGTGTCGTCCGACCGGGTCTGCAACGACACCGGCGACGTCTCGGTCATGCCGTAACAGATGGAGACCTCGGCCATCCCCATCTGTTCGATGACCTGCTTCATCACCTCCACCGGGCAGGGTGATCCGGCCATGATTCCGGTCCGCAGGCTCGACAGGTCGAACGATGCGAAGTCCGGTTCGGCGAGTTCGGCGATGAACATCGTCGGCACCCCGTACAGCGACGTGCACTTCTCCGCTTCGACGGCCTGCAGCGTGGCTTTCGGGTCGAAGGAGGGCCCCGGAATGACCATGGTCGCGCCGTGACTCGTGCACGCCAGGTTGCCCATCACCATGCCGAAGCAGTGGTAGAACGGCACCGGGATGCAGACGCGGTCGTTCTCCGTGTAGTGGCACAGCTCGCCGACGAAGTATCCGTTGTTCAGGATGTTGTGGTGGCTGAGCGTCGCGCCCTTGGGGAATCCGGTTGTCCCCGAGGTGTATTGGATATTGATCGGGTCGTCGGAGGACAGGGCCGCCTGCGCGGCAGGCAGCAGAGACGGGTCGGCGGCCTGCGCAGCCATGCCGTCCGACGCCAGCCGGCTCCACTCGGCACTGCCGAGGAGCACCACCATCTCGAGGTCGGGGCACTGCGGCCGGACCTCCTCGATCATGGCCGCGTAGTCGGAGAACTTGAATTCGGGCGCCGACACCAGCAGGCGGATACCGGCCTGATCGAGCACATACTTCAACTCGTGCGCCCGGTAGGCGGGGTTGATATTGACGAGCACGGCGCCGATCTTGGCCGTCGCGAACTGGATCAGGGTCCACTCCGGGCAGTTCGGCGCCCAGATCCCCACCCGGTCGCCCTTCCCGATACCCCGCTTCAGCAACCCCACCGCCACGGCGTCGACGTCCCGCCTCAGCTCCGCGTACGTCCACCGCCGCCCCGAGGGCCGGTCGACCAGGGCGTCACGATCGGCGTGGGCTGCCACCGTCCTGTCGAAGTTGTCTCCGATGGTGTCGCCGAGCATCGGGGCGTCCCACACGCCGTTGGTATAGCTGGGAAGCGGGGTTGTCATCACTCTTCCTCTCCAGGAGCCCGTTCGGGCACCTACGGGACGGGCGGACCCGAAGGCCCTTCCGCGGTCGAACTTACTCTTGGTTGATGTGATCCAGGGCATACTGCACGGCGAGGGGCGCCGGTATCTGTGCAAAGTCCGGACACCCCTCGCCGGCTCTGTCAGAGCGCGTCGTCTTTCGTTTCCACCAGGGCCTTCGTGCACAGCAGGCTGACCACGCCGAGGACCGCGAGCATGACGCCGATCGCGGCGCTGCCGTACGCGGACGCCAGGGGTGCGGCGATCAGCGGCGGCACGGCGCCGCCGAGCACGCCGGCGAGGTTGTAGCCGAGGCCGGCGCCGGTGTAGCGGTAGCGCGTCTGGAACATTTCCGGAAGCAGAGCCCCGCAGGGGCCGTAGGCGATTCCGAAGATGGCGAGCGTGACCATCACGCCGATCGTGAACGCCACAGGTGAACCGGTGTCGAGCAGCGGGAACAGCGCGAGCGCCCACACGACGGCCAGTCCGCAGGAGATCATGATGACCCGCCGACGCCCGATCCGGTCCGAGTACAGAGCGGAGACGACGATCGTGAGTCCGAAGACCACGGCCGAGACGATCCCGACCGTCAGCACGAACGGGCGGCTGAACCCGAGGGTCTTGGTGCCGTAGCTGGTGAGAAACGCTGTGCCCATGTAGAAGAACGCGAACAGTGTGGCGAGAGCGCCGGCCGAGAGGAGGATCTCCTTGGTCTGGTACCGCCAGGCGTCCATCAGCGGGAGGGTCCGCGGGGTCGCGTCGGCACGGTCGGCCTGCTGGGCCGCGCGGAACACCGGCGTCTCCTCGATCGCCAGCCGCATGTAGAGGCCGATGCCGACCAGGACGGCACTGAACAGGAAGGGGATCCGCCACCCGTATTCGAGGAAAACCTCGTTGGTGTCGCCGAGCAGGGTGCCGGTGACGAGGAACGTGGCGCTGGAGAGGATGAAGGCCACTGCGGGGCCGAGTTGCGGGAACATCGCGTAGAGGCCGCGCTTGCCCGGGGGTGCGTATTCCGCCGTCAGCAGCGTGGCGCCCGCCCACTCGCCGCCGACCGCGAATCCCTGACCGAAACGCAGCAGCACCAGCAGGATCGGGGCCGCGACCCCGATCGTCTCGGCACCGGGCAGCAGGCCGATCAGGAACGTCGAGACACCCATCAGGATGAGCGTGGAGATCAGAGTCTTCTTACGTCCGATCCGGTCACCGTAGTGGCCGAACAGCATGGCACCCACGGGCCTGGCGACGAACGCGACGGCGAAGGTCGCGAAGGAGGCGACGGTGCCGGCGGTGGAGCCGAGCGCGGGAAAGAACACCTTGGGGAACACCAGGGCTGCGGCGGTGCCGTAGATGAAGAAGTCGTAGAACTCGATGGTCGTGCCGATGCCGCTGGCGACGGCCACCTTGCGGACGCTGGTACCGCCCTGGCGCACCGGTGTGGGGGCGTGGGGGGCGCCCGCACCCGAGTTGGAGACTGTGGTCACTCGATTCCTCCGTGGTCCGTGGGGAACACCCTGGTGGGCGTATCCCGGATGAGAGGAAAAGTAGTGATCCGGCTCACTGTGCCACCACCCCCGGATAGGGGGGTGGTGACGCGTGTCACGTCACTCGGCGGTGCCGGACGCGCCGAGCAGCTCCTTGCGGAGTTCGGTCCACACGGTGGCGTACGAGTCGATCACGGGTTCCGAGATCCACTTCGACTCCCCCGCCGCGACTTTCGCGAGAGCGTCGGCGAACAGGTCCTGGTAGCGGGACAACCGGGGTACGAACGCCGACAGGTCGTCGAACACGACCGCCGCCCGGCGGTCCAAGTCGGCCAGCTGATCGGCGTCGGCCGAATCGATCAGTCCGACGAACTCCTCGTGGAACGGCACGAAGCTCTCGTACACCTCCGCGATGGAGTCCTCGTCGATGGACACCCGCTCGGCGTCGAGCTGATCCTCGAGCTCCGAGTGTCCGGCCTCGGTGAGCCCGATCCGGCCGTCCGACACTTCCTGCGCCTTGCCCTGGGTCAGCAGCGCGTCGTAGGCGGCCTGCGCGGACGCGGCGCTCACACCGAGATGCTCGGCCAGAACGGCCGCGCTGACCTGCTCTTTCAACCGGACCGCCTGCAGCAGGGCCAACTCGTCCACATTGCCAGCGAAGGCCATAGATCTCTCCTCGTCACACCCCGTCCAGGGCGGTTCTCCGCAGGCCCGGTCGGACCTGCCGCCCTTTAGATAACACGACTACAGTTCGAGGATCTCCGAGGGCGCGGGAATCTGCCTGTGCGACCGATCGGACAGCTACCGACGAGTAGCCGTCAGCGACAGGGTCGTCCCTCGCCAAGATGTCAAGCATTCGTCGAGCGAACTGACGATCTCGTGCACCAACTCCACCCGACCCCGACGTACCATAGGCCTGTTAGCGCGGGGTGTGCCCCGTGAGTGGCGGCTCGATCACCAGCGGATCGTCCGCAGCCGGTGGTCCGTAGACGCCGCCGTTCCTCGTCCCGTTCGCCTGACCCAGGTCGTCCGGTCGTGGCACGTTCACGGCACCCCTCTGCTCCAGGTACTGCTGCGACTGGCACGTCCAGTCCAGGGCGGGCTGACTCGGTTCCGCGTCGGTCACCAGACGGCGCGGGGCGTCGTAGACGCACATCGGTCCCTGCGTTCCGACCAGGAGTAGGTCGGCGAGTCCGCCCTTCTCGATCGACGCGATCTTCGGCAGCGCGCCGGGCATGATCGTCAGGCCGTAGTCGAGGGAGGGTGTGCGGTCACCGACGATCTGGGTGGGGAGAACCAGATTCGCCATCAGCGCACCCAGTGAGTCCCGATTTCCGGACAGCAACGCGTCCAGGCTCGCCATCGTCTGCGGCGAGCGTCCGAGCAGGTCGACGAGGGCGGAATCGTGGGCCCGCAATTGCTCGAGGACGTTCCGCGCCGTACTCGCCGATTCCGGCAGAGCCGCGGTGAGACCGTCCGCCGTGTCCAGGAGCGGCATGCCCTTGTTCACGATGGTCGACAGTGCGTCGGTGCGGGTTTCGAGTGTCCGGGCGATGTCGGCGGAACCGTCGAGCAGGTTCTGCAGGTCCGGTCCCGTGCCCCCGAAGGCGGTGCCGAACGTGTCGGCCAGCGAGGACAGAGCGATGACGTCCATCGAGTTCACGAGGTCCGTGGTCTCGACGAGGGTCGCGTCGAGCGAGCGCGGGATTCCCTCCTCCGGAACCTCGACGACGTCTCCGTCCGCGAGGTACGGCGGGTCCGCGCCGTCGGGCATGATGTCGAGCGCCTGGATGCCGATCGCGTTCTCGGTGGTGATCTTCGCGGTCGAACCGGCCGGCACCTGCGTACCGGGATGCAGTTCGATGCCGAGGACGACGCCCGTCCCTTCGGGGTTCACGTCGACGGAGCTGATCGTGCCCACTCCGACGCCGCGATAGTTGACGGACGCTCCCTGGGCGAGGCCCGCGGCGTGGTCGAGCCGGGCACTCAGGTGAATGGGAGTTCCGAACGTATCCGGGCCGGCGACGTACCGCAGCCCGAACAGAATCGCGGCGATCGAGATCACGAGGAACAGGACCAGCTGCGCCACCACGTGACGTGTCATCATCGGACGCCTCCGCCGAGTACCTCGGGCAGCGTGCGGGCTTCCGGCACCTCGAGCGGAGCCGATCCGGTGAGCAGCTTGGCGATGACGGCGGTGACGTCGAACGTTCCGTCGAACGTCGTGTAATCGCCGGGTGTGGCCGCGGCGAATCCACCCAGGAACGTCGCCACCGAATTCAGTGTCGGCGCGAGTTGCGACTCGAACCCGTCGAGCGCCGTGAGTACGGCCCCCGCGTCGCTGATCTCGGCCGACAATTCGGATCCGGCGCTGCCGAGGACGTGCTGCGCCTCGCGGCTGAGACGGGACGCCTCCCCCATCAGCGCGACGATCTGATCTCGTTGCGACACCAGGAAATCCACCGCCGGCGCCAGGCCGGTCATCGCCCGGTCGAGGATCGGTTGCCCGGCAGCGAGTTCCGCTGCGAAGGCATTGGACGCCACCATCGCCCGGTCGAGTTCGTCCCTATGGTCGTCGACGACCCCCAGCGTGTCGTTCAGCATGTCCACCAGTTCCCGGACCTTGTCCGAGCGGCCCGTGAAGGCGACGGTCAATTCGTTCATGATGGCGTGCATCTGGTCGATGCCGCTGCCGTTCAGCACGGTGGCCAGCGCGGCCAGACCGCTCTCGATGTCGGGACCGCGCGACGTCCGATCCAGTGGGATGGTGTCGCCCTCGCTCATCGGCGCGCCCGCCGAGTCCCCGACGTCGAGCCGGACGAAGGGATTGCCGAGGGCCGTGGGCAATTCGATCCGGGCCGTCGCATCCTGCGGTATCGGGACGTCGTCGCGGATCCGCATCTCGATCCGAGCGGTGAAGTCCCGGGTCGACACGTCCGAGACGCGGCCCACCACCTCCTGGCCCACCCGGACCTCGGCGCCCGGGACGACGCGATCGACTCCGTCGAACTGCGCGGAGATCTGATACGACGGACCTTCCGGCGAACGGCCCACCGACAGATCCTGCAGGCTCAGCGAACACCCTGCGGCGGGCAGCGTCACACCGACGATCAGTGCCGCCGTCAGCGACTTCGTTCTCGTCCGGATCGTCATCGTCCTCCGACCATGAGTTCGCGCAGCCCGAACGGGTCGGACATGCTGGGCGGAAACTGAATCGGGTTGGTGATTCCCGCTCCTCGGCAGAGGATCGGATCGACCACCGCGCAGAGCGGGGACGCCGGCTCGGCTTGCGCCAGGTTCGTGGAGATGTTCAGTCTGATGCGGGCACGCTGGTCCGGAGTGACCGCACGCTGGATGTTGTCGATCAGCAAGGGCACCAGGTCCATGATCTCGGCGAGGTCGGTGTCGTGCCTCTGCAGCACCTGGCTCACGCCCGCGAGGTTGTCGATGCCGGCGGCGACGTCGCCGCCCCTGGCGGACACGAGTTGGTCGATCTGGTTCAGGAGCGCGGACAACTGGTTCACCGTGTCGCCGATCGCGAACTTCTGGCCGGCGAACTCGTCCCCGATCGCGGTGAGCGAACCGGCCAGTGAATCGACCTGCGCCTGACGAGACGAGATCGTGTTCACGAGTACCTCGAGGTTGTCGACGAGCGCGCCGACGTCCGCGCTGTTGCCTGCGATCACCGAACTCGCCTGCGACAGTGTGCGGATGGCGTCGTTCATCGCGGGACCGAGGCCGTCCGTCGACGCGGCGGCAGCGGAGATCGCGGCGCCGGCGTCGCCTCCGTCCGGGCCGAGCGCCTTGACGACGGTGTCGACGCTGTCCATCAGCTGGTCCCAGGTGATGGGCGAATGACTGCGTTCGGGTGGAATGGTCTGCCCACTCTCGAACACCGGGCCGCCGGCATACGCGGGACCGAGTTCGACGAAGCGCTCACCGATCGCGGACGTCACCAGCACGTACGCGTTCGCGTCCGCGGGGAGCACGACGTCCGACGCGACGGACATCGTGACCATCACGGTCGCGCCTCTCGGCTCGACCGCCTCGACGGTGCCGACCGGAACCCCGAGTACCGAGACCGTGGTGCCGGGGAACACGCCGTTGACGTAGCCGAATTCGGAATGCACGACAGTGAACGACGTGCGGAAAATAAGCAGCCAGCCGGCCACGACGACCACCACCACGAGGGCCAGCACGCCGCCGATCCCCGCGGCCCGGCGCGCGATGCCCGCGTTCACGAGCACCCCGTGATCAGCCCGACGACGCAGAGCAGGTTGTCGGCGATCACGGCCGACGGCGCCGAGACGTCGGCCCAGTCGCCGGTTCCGGTCGCGTTCACGAGTGCCCTCGCGGCCGGTGCCCCCGTGGTCAGGAGCGCGTCGAGGTTCGCGAGGTTCGCCTGCAACCGGTCCGTCACCTGCCTCGCGTTCGCGAGCAGTGAATCCAGCTCGGCGGTGTTCTCACCCAGGAACTGGGATGCCTGTGCGACGAGCGCCTGGAGATCGTCGACCATCTGGCGGATGGCCGCACGCCGGGTGGCGAGCGTGTTCATCACGACGTCCGCATTACCGAGCAGGGTGGTGAGCTGATCCTGCTGACCGACCAGCACGTCCGTGAGGGTCCGCGAGCTGTCGAGCAGCTGCGTCACCTGGTCGGCGTTCTTCGCCAGGATCGCGGACGCCGCACTCACACCCGCCAGAGCCTCCCGGTTCAGGTTCGCGTCCTGCGGCAACGTCTCCGTCACGACAGCGAGCATCTTCTGCAGTCCCCCGAGGTCGAGTTCGTCCGCCGTCTCGATCGCGGACGACCCGATGTCGTCGAGCGAGTACGGGACGCCGGTGCGGCGTAGTGGAATCACCCCGTCGTCCCCCAGGTCTCCCGGCCCCGACGGCGCCACGTCCAGATATCGCTTGCCGAGGATGGTCGACAGCTTCACTCCCGCGGACGTCGTCGATCCGAGGTGACGCTCACCGTCGAGCCGGAAGTGCACGACCACGTGATCGCCCGCCAGGTCCACTGCGGTCACCCGGCCGGCGGGGACACCCGCCACGTACACGTAGTCCGAATCGGTCAGGCCCGCAGCGTTCGCGAGTTCGGCCGTGTAACCGTCGGTCCGCACCGCGAAGCTCACCCGCGGGATCACCAGAACCAGCGCCAGCGCCAGCGTTGCCGCGAGGATTCCGGCGATCCCGACGATCAGCGGGTTGACGGGCCGCACTCGCTGATTTCCGGCCAGCGAGTCCCAGACGTCGCGCACCTCCTCGGTGACACTCATTGGCAGTACCTCGAATGCAGGTCGGGGCCGAGGACACCTTCGCGACCGTCGACGTTGACGATGAAGGTGCACAGGTAGATGTTGAGCCACGAGCCGTACGAGCCCGAGCGGTCGACGGACGAGAAGAACTCCGGCATGGCCACCATCAGGTGATCGAATTCCGGGTTGGCGCCCAGCATCGCCCCCGTCAGCGAATCGAGCTGTTCCACGGTGCGGCTGAGCTCCTGGACGCGGCCGTCCACGATCTGCAGCGCCGAGCGGCTCACCGCCGCACTCTGATCGAGGGTGTCCATGAGCACCTCGTTGTTCTCGGCGAGCATTCCGGTGAACTGGGTGAGGCTGTCGACGAGGTGGGACAGCTCGGGACCCCGCGCCGCCGCCGTGCCCACCACCACCTCGAGGTTTCGGATGAGATCACCGATCAGCTGATCGTGATTCGCCAGGTTGCCGGTGACGTCCGCCACCCGGCGCAGCAGAGTTTCCATGCTCGTCTTCCTGCCGTCGAACACGGCGACGACTTCGGTGGCGAGTGCGTTGACCTGTTTCGGGTCGATGGCGTCGAACAGTGGCTTGAATCCGTTGAAGAGACTGGTGAGATCGAGCGCGGGCGACGTTCGGTCGAGCGGGATCGTGTCGCCCTCCTCGAGCGTGCCCTGGCCCGACGGCCCGGCCGCGAGATCGAGATACCGGACCCCCAGCAGGTCGCCGTATCGGATGGCGACGGTGGTGTCGGCGGGAAGTACCTGATCGCGCTGCACCTCGAAGTCCACCAGGGCGGTGGCACTTCCGGCGTCGCCGTCGACGATGTCGATCGAATCGACGCGTCCCACCCGCACGCCGGCGATGGTGACGTCGCTGCCGGGAGTGACCCCCTGGGCGTCGGTGAACAACGCCGTGTACGTCACGGTGTGCCCCTCGACCGGCACTCGCAGAGTGTTCACCACGAGCACTGCCGAGAGGATGCCGAGGACGGCGAAGATCGCCAGTTTGATTGCCGAGTTCCGGACGCTCATCCTCCGCCACCTCCCCCGCAGTTCGGTCCGTCCACGCCGGGATACCGCGGGCAGTCGGCCGACGTGTAGGGCCGCGGGTTGGACAGGTCCGCGGCAACGCGGACCGCGAACTTGCCGGTGGAGAAGACGGCGGCGCCGGCCTCGCCGAACGGGCCTGCCTCGTCGAGGGTGGCCCGCAGCAGATCGGACTTGCTGGCCATGGTGCCCAGGGTCGGCGAGACGTTCAGGGCCACCGCGATCATGTTGTCCGCGTTCTGTTCCAGGACGTCGCCGGAGTTCCTCGACACGACGAGTGACGCGGCGAGGAAACCGGTGAAGCTGTCGGTGTTCTCGACGAGAGTGCTCGACAGGGACACCGCCGCGTCCATGGTGGCGAGGACGTCCGGTGCGGCCGCGGCCAGCTGCTCACTGATCCGGGCGATCTGCGGCGCCCGCTCCGCGACCGACTCGACGAGAGGCGCGGTCGACGTCGCCACCGTGTGGAGGCTGTCGATGGTGTGCCCCAACTGCTCGCCGCGGCCACGCAACGCGTCCGCGACGGCGCTGAGTGCGGCCTGCATCTGCTCGGGCTTCACCCGCGACAGCATGTCGTAGACCTTCGAGTACAGGTCGTACATCTCGACGGTCTCGGCCGAGGTGTCGGGTTGCAGCCGCGCGCCGGCCTCGAGTCGGGCGCCGCCGGTTCCGGCGGTCGACACCAGCTCTACGGTCTGGTCACCGAACAGCGTGCGGGGCACGACCCGCACCTGCACGGACGCCGGGATGTGACGCATCTGTTCCGGGCGGAGACTGATGTCCATGCCGGTCTCGTTCATTCCGGGGTCGACACTCGACACGGTCCCCACGGTCGCCCCCTTGTAGGACACCGTGGTGTGCGACTTCACGGCACCGGCGTCGGCCGGAAGCGTCGCTGTCACCACCGGATCGGTGACGATCGCACCGGTGCCGAAACCGACCAGCAATGCCGATCCCAGGATCAGGACGGCCACTCCGATCACCCCCCGCACGGCGAGTGCGCCGTTGCCCGGACCCCCCGGACGGCCGCGCATCACGGCAACCCCAGTGCGGGGGCGGACGGGACGAGGCCCCACAGCGAGAGCGTCAGGAGCAGGTCGACGATGCCGATGGCGAGGATGCTGGTACGCAAGGCGCGTCCGGCCGCACGGCCGACGCCCTCGGGGCCGCCGTACGCGTGGTACCCGTACGAGCAATGGACGAGCGCGATGATCGTCGCGAACACGACAGCCTTGACGAAGGAGTACACGACGTCGGTGGGGGTGAGCATGAGATGGAAGTAGTAGTCGTAGGTTCCGGCCGACTGCCCGCCGAATGTGACGATCACCAGCCGCGAAGCCAGGTACGACGACAGCAGGCCGACGATGTACAACGGGATCACACAGATCAGGCACGAGACGAGTCGTGTGCTCGCGAGGAACGGCAGCGACCGGATCGCCATCGCATCCAGCGCACTGATCTCCTCCGAGATTCGCATGGCGCCGAGCTGGGCGGTGAACCCGGTTCCGACCTTCGCCGCGAGCGCGATGCTGGCGATCACGGGCGCCAGTTCGCGGGTGTTGAGGATCGCCGACAGGAGTCCGGACAGGGATCCCATACCGAGCAGGTCCAGTCCGCGCAGCCCCTCGATGCCCACCTGCGTCGCGGCGACGGCGGACATCGCAAAGACGACGCCGATCGCGCCGCCGCCGGCGAGCAGCGTGGCACCGCCGAAACTGATGTCGCCGATCTGACGCATGATGTGCCGCCAGTACTTGACGATCGCGAGGGGAACTCCGGCGATCACACTGCCGTAGAACGTGAATTCGCGGCCCAGCCCCGTCATCAGGTCGAGGGGCTGGCGGGCCCGGGTCCGCACCCAGTGCCCGGCGGGCCATCTGGCACTCACGACCATCAGTAACCACCTACCGGGACGACGAGAACGGAATAGAGCTGACTGAGCACCGTGTTGACGATGAAGACCAGGATGAAGGCCAGGACGACGGCCTCGTTGACGGCGTCGGCGACACCGCTGGGTCCGCCCTTGGCGTGCAGCCCCTTGAAACTGGCGACGAGCGCCGATGTCACCGCGAACGCCATCGATTTGACGAGGGCGACCACGAAATCCGACAACCGCGTGTACTGGGACAGTGCGGTGAGAAAGCTTCCCGCCGAACTGTTCTGGACGACCACCTGGAAGAGGAAGCAGGCCGACACTCCGACGGCGGCGACCATCGCGCACAGTGCGACGCCGACGATCACCGCCGCGAGCACTCGCGGGACGACGAGCCGCTCGATCACGTTGAGCCCGAGGACCTCCATGGCCTCGACCTCTTCGCGGATCGTCCGCGAGCCGAGGTCGGCGCAGATCGCGGACCCTCCGACCCCGGCCAGCATCAGCGCGCATACCAGGGCGGACGCCTGCCCGACGATCACGAACCCCACGACCGCCCCGGTGTACCCCTCGGCGCCGAGCTGACCGGCGAGGCTACCGATCGTGACCGCGATGAGGACTCCGATGGGGATCATCAACAGCAGGGCGGGCGCCGACGTGACCGACGCGATCCGCCAGGCCTGGTCCAGCAGTTCCCGCCAGGCCAGCTTGCGCCGCACCAGAACTCGCACCGCGGCCACCGTAGTCGCGATCGAGAATCCGATGAGTGCGCCGACTTCGTTGGCGAAATGACTCACGGGCCCTTTGGCGGGTGGCAACTCGAATGTCACGCGGTCCTCCCCCGTGGCCGGTCACCGCAGAGCGGCGACCGGCTCGAGATGTTCGATACGGGGTCAGACGACCGCGACGCCGGTTGCGCCGTGGAACTTTCGGAGCTCGCCTTTGACGACCTTGCCGCTGGCGTTGCGGGGCAGTGCGTCGACGATCACGACGTCTTTCGGGTGCTTGTACCGGGCAAGCTTGTCGTCGAGCCACGCCGCGAGTTCTTCCACGGTCAGGTCGGATCCCTCGTCGTCGAGTGCGACGACGGCGACGGGCACCTCGGTCCACTTGGGATCGGGCCTGCCCACGACGGCGGCCTCCCGGATCCGCGGGTGTCCGAACAGGACGTTCTCCACCTCGGCGCAGTAGATGTTCTCGCCGCCGGAGATGATCATGTCCTTCTTTCTGTCGACGACGTAGACGAATCCTTCGTCGTCCTGCCGCACCAGATCTCCGGAGTGGAACCACCCACCGGCGAACGCATCCGCCGTGGCGGTCGGGTTCTGCCAGTACTCGAGCATCATCGTCGGTCCGCGGTAGACGATTTCGCCGACGGTCCCGGGTGCGACGTCGTTCATGTCGTCGTCCACGACGCGCGTCTGGATCGTCGGGATCGGTTTGCCCACCGAGCCCAGCTTGCGGATCGCGTCGTCCCCGTCGAGGACGCAGGTGATGGGCGACATCTCGGTCTGCCCGAACACGGCGACGATGAGCGCCCGCGGGAACGTGTCCGCCATGGCGCGCAGCACCGTATCCGATGCGGGCGCCGCACCCCAGCTGATGACGCGAAGGGCGAGATCGCGACCCCGGACGGTCGGGTCGGCGCAGACGGCCTGCCACTGCACCGGCACGAGAAACACCGTCGTGATCCGCTCCTGCTCCCACACGTCGAGCATCTCGGTGGGGTTGAACGCCTTGAGCGGGTGAATCACCGTGGTACCGCCCAGCATCAGCATCGGGGCGACGGAACCGAGCGCGGCCACGTGGAAGACGGGGGACGCGAGGAACCCGATGTCGTCGCCGCGGTCGTAGCGCATCGCGCGGATACAGGTGATGGACTGTCCGACCATGTTCGAGTGCGACAGCACCGCACCCTTGGGTGTACCCGTCGTTCCGGACGTGTAGAGAATCAGGGACGGTGTGTCCTCGGGCAGATCGACGGGTGCATACGCCTGGCCGGCCTCCGACACGAGTTCTTCGTAACCGAGCACGTCGGCTTCCGAGTCGGCGCCGATGTTCACGACCAGACTCAGTTCGGGAACGTCCTGACGCACCGCCGCGACCAGCGGTGCGAGCGCGGGCTCGGTGAACACCGCACGAGCCCCGCAGTCACGGGCGATGAACGCGACCTCGGGCGGGGTGAGCCGGAAGTTGACGGGAACCGCGATGGCACCGAGGGCATTGATCGCGAGAACCGCTTCGAAGAATTCGGTGCGGTTGAGGGTGAGCAGCAGAACACGGTCGCCGAAGTTCACACCGCGGCGGGACAGCGCGCCGGCGAGCGCCTCCGATCGGTCGTGCAATTCGCGCCAGGTCGTACTGTGGCCGAGAAAGCGGAACGCGGCCTGATCGGGCTTCATCTCCGCGTGCGACGCAACCCAGTTGTTCCAGTGGTTGCGGCGGGATTGCAGTGGCTGCTCCAGCAGCTCGCTACGTGACGACATGTGGTGGTGGTCCCTTCGCTGTACTCACGCCCGGCGCCCGTCCGTCCGTTCGGACCCGCACCGAGCTGTGACGAGTATTACAGATCTCGACGTCTATCGGAACAGTCTTGTTAACCGCAATTCGCATCAGCTCCGGAAGTTCGGAGCGCGTTTCGCGAGCATCGCGGTGACGCCTTCGACGAAGTCGGGGGCCTGCAGCAGTTCCGCCTGGCCCGCCTTCTCGCGGTCGAGTGATGCATCCAGAGCTGTGAGCGTCGCTGCGGTGAGTGCCCGCTTGGTGAGTTCGATGGCCCGCCTCGGACCACGAGCGAGCCGGGCCGCCACGGCATCGACGTGCGCGGCGAGTTCGTCCGGAGGAAGGACGCCGGCGATCAGTCCGTCCCGCTCCGCCTGTGCGGCGGGTAAGCGCTCTCCGAGGAGAGCCATCCGGGTAGCCCGTGCCCGGCCGATGGACGCCGCGATCAGCGCGCTGGAACCGCCGTCGGGCATCAACCCGATGTTGACGAACGCGAGGAGTAGATAGGCATTCTCGGAGGCATATGTCAGGTCGGCCGTCAGAGCGATGGACGCCCCGACGCCCGCGGCCGCCCCGTTCACCTGAGCGATGACCGGGACCGGCAACTCGACGATGGCACGAACCACCCTGTTGGCGGAGTCCATCACCACCTCCGCGGGCGCTTCCCGGCCTCCGGCCGCGGCGGCCGCCGCGAGGTCCGCGCCCGTGCTGAACGCCTTGCCCGCCCCCGCGATGATCACGACGCGAACCGAGGAGTCCGTGGCGGCTGCGGTGAGCACGTCGCCCAGCGCCGTCATGTGTGCCAGGTCGAGGGCATTCATCCGGTCGGGGCGGTCGATCGTGATCCGGAGGACCCCGGTCTCGTTGACGACGCGCAGCCCGTCGACCGCCGGCGCGGTCACGACACCGCTCCGATGCGCGAGTCGACCGTGCGCGCGAGCCGACCGGTGATGATCGATTCCGCCTCCGCGACCATCCGGGTCACGAGTTCGCGCACGGTCGGGATGTCGTCGATCAGGCCCTGACTCTGTCCCGCGGTCCAGATTCCGGCGTCGAGATCGCCGATTTCGAACACCGTGCGTCCCCGGGCTCCGGCGACGAGATGCTGGATGTCGGCGAATTCGCAGCCACGGGACTCGATGTCGACCACCTCGGCGCTGACCGCGTTGCTCGCGACGCGGGCGGTGTTGCGAAGGGATCGGAAGATGAGTTCGGTGTCGCGTTCGGTGTTGGCGACGATCTGTTCCTTGACGGCGTGTGCCACCGGGGATTCGACCGTGCACATGAATCGGGTGCCCATGTTCACGCCGTCGGCGCCGAGTGCGAGCGCGGCGACGAGACCGCGCGCGTCCGCGATACCGCCGGACGCGATCACGGGGATCGTGAGCTTTCGGGTGGCGGCCGGGATCAGGATCAGGCCCGCGACGTCGTCCTCACCGGGGTGGCCTGCGCATTCGAAGCCGTCGATGCTGACCGCGTCGACACCGACCTGTTCCGCCTTCACCGCGTGCCGCACGCTCGTGCACTTGTGGATCACCTTGATCCCCGCGTCCTTGAGGTACGGGAGGTGGTCCACGGGATTGGAGCCGGCGGTCTCGACGATGCCGATTCCGGAATCGATGATCGCCTGGCGGTACTCGGCGTACGGCGGCGGGTTGATCGACGGGAGGATGGTGAGATTCACGCCGAACGGTTTATCGGTGAGCTCCCGTGTGCGGGCGATCTCCGCGACGAGATCTTCGGGGGTCGGCTGGGTGAGCGCGGTGAGAAATCCGAGCGCTCCCGAATCGGCCACAGCCGCTACGAGTTCGGCACGGCCGACCCACATCATGCCACCCTGGACGATCGGGTGCTCGACACCGAAGGCCTCGGTGAATTTCGTCCTCATTCAGTTCACCTCTTCGAACGTGCCGCCGGTGGCGGCCTTGTCCAGCAGTAGTTGGGGTGGGAGGAATCGGTCCCCGTACCGCGCGGCGAGAAGCTGCGCCCGGGAGACGAATCCCTGGATCCCGCCCGGGTACTGGTCGATGTAGCGGGCCACGCCGCCCGTCCAGCCGGGGTAGCCGATGCCCAGAATGGAACCGACGTTGGCGTCGGTGGTTGATTCGAGCACCCCCTCTTCCAGGCAGCGGACCGTCTCGACGGCTTCGATGAAGAGCATCCGCTCCTTGATGTCCTCGAACGGAATCTCGGTGCGCGCACCGTCGCGCCGGAACGTCTCGAGCCCGGACCACAATCCGACGCGCTTACCGTCCGCGTATTCGTAGAAGCCGGCGCCCGTGGATCGACCCTTGCGGCCGAACTCGTCGATCATGCGATCGACGACGGCATCCGCCGGATGTGGCTCCCAGGATTTCCCCTCGGCGAGTATCGCGGCCTTCGTCTCCTCGCGGATCTTGCGGGGCAGCGTGAGCGTCAGTTCGTCCATCAGCGCGAGGACAGGAGCGGGGCATCCGGCCTGCGACGCCGCCTGCTCGATCGACACCGGGGAGACGCCCTCGCCGAGCATCGCGATACCTTCGTTGGTGAACGTACCGATGACGCGGCTCGTGAAGAACCCGCGGCTGTCGTTGACGACGATCGGAGTCTTGCCGATCTGCCGGACCACGGCGAGCGCGCGTCCGAGCGCGTCGTCGCTCGTCTTCTCCCCCTTGATGATCTCGACAAGGGGCATCTTCTCGACCGGCGAGAAGAAGTGCAGGCCGATGAAATCCTCGGTGCGCGAGACGTTTTCGCCGAGGAGGGTGATCGGCAATGTCGACGTGTTGGAGCAGAGCAGTGCGTCGGGCGCGATGAAGCGGTCGATCTCGGCGAACACCGTGTACTTCACGGCCGGGTCCTCGAACACGGCCTCGATGACCAGCTGGGCGCCCGCAGTGTCGTCGGGCCTGTCGGTGGGGAGGATCCGCGCGAGGATCGATTCGGCCTTCTCGGGGGACGTCCGGCCCTTGGCGACCGCCTTGTCCAGAAGAGTCTTCGAGTAGCCCTTGCCCTTCTCGGCCGCGGCCAGGCTCACGTCCTTCAGCACCACGTTCATGCCCGACTTGGCACACACGTACGCGATGGCGGCGCCCATCATCCCGGCGCCGAGCACCGCGACCGTGCCGACGGGTGCGCGGTCTGCTCCGTCGTACTGCTTGACCAGACCGTTGGCCTTCTGGAGGTCGAAGAAGAACGCGCGGATCATGTTCTTCGAGATCTGTCCCGTGGCCAGCCCGGCGAAGTAGCGGTTCTCGATCTTCTGAGCAGTGTCGAAGTCGACGAGCGCGCCTTCGACGGCAGCGCTCATGATCGCGATCGGAGCCGGATAGGGCGCGCCTTTGAGCTGTTTCCGCAGGTTGGCAGGGAATGCGGGAAGGTTCGCGGCCAGCGCCGGGGACGCGGGAGTTCCACCGGGAAGCCGGTACCCCTTCACATCCCACGGCTGCACTGCGTCGGGGTTGTCGGCGATCCACTTCTTCGCCGCGGGCACCAGGTGATCGACGTCGTCCACGAGCTGGTCGATCAGGCCGAGACCGTGCGCCTTCTCCGCGGTGTGACGCTGCCCCTGCAGGAGAACCTGGGTGAGAGCGGGGACGATTCCGAGCAGGCGCACCGTCCGGACCACGCCGCCCCCGCCGGGAAGGAGACCGAGCGTCACCTCGGGGAGTCCGATCTGCACGCCTGCGGCATTCAGCGCGATCCGATGGTGGGTGGCGAGTGCGATCTCGAGTCCGCCGCCCAGGGCGGCGCCGCCGATGGCCGCGACGACGGGCCTGCCCAGCGTCTCCAGCCTGCGGAGTGGTTCCTTGATGCGGTCGATGTTCGCCATCACCGCCTCGGCCTGTCCCGCGCGGGACTTCAGGATGTCGTTGAGGTCGCCGCCGGCGAAGAAGGTCTTCTTCGCGGAGGTGACCACGACCCCGGCGATGGTGTCGCGCTCGGCGGTCAAGCGGTCGACGACCTCGCCCAGGGACACGATGAACCCCTCGTTCATCGTGTTCGCGGACTGGGCGGGGTCGTCGAGAACGAGGGTGACGATTCCATCGGCGTCCTTCTCGTACCGAATTGTGCTGTCAGTCATGCTGTTCGCTTCTCCTGTGGTCAGTGCTGGATGCGTTCGACGACCGTCGCGATGCCCATGCCCGCGCCGACGCACAGGGTGGCCAGGCCGTAACGCTTGCCCCGGCGTTCGAGTTCGTCGAGCAGCGTGCCGAGGATCATTGCGCCGGTGGCGCCCAGGGGGTGGCCCATCGCGATGGCGCCACCGTTCACGTTCACCTTGTCGAGCGGGATCTCGAGGTCCTTGGCGAACTTCAGCGCCACGGAGGCGAAGGCCTCGTTGATCTCGAACAGATCGATGTCGGAGACGTCGAGCCCGGCCTTCGCCAGTGCTTTGCGTGCCGAGGGCGCGGGACCGGTGAGCATGATCGTCGACTCGGAGCCGATGACTGCCGTGGACACGATCCGGCCGCGCGGCGCGAGGCCGGCGCGTTCACCTGCTTCTGCGCTGCCGATGAGCACCAGGGAGGCACCGTCCACGATTCCGGACGAGTTGCCGGCGTGGTGGACATGGTCGATGCGCTCCACCCAGTGGTATTTCTGCAGTGCCACCGCGGAGAATCCGCCCTGCTCCCCGAGAGCGGCGAACGACGGCGTCAACGCCGACAGGCCCTCGACGGTGGCGCCGGGCCGCATGTGCTCGTCCCGGTCGAGGACGACGACACCGTTGCGGTCCCGCACCGGGACGACCGAGCGATCGAACCGTCCGTCGGCCCAGGCGTCGGCCGCCAGTTCCTGTGAGCGAACTGCGAACTCGTCGACCTGGCTGCGACCGAATCCCTCGATGGTCGCGATGAGATCGGCGCCGATCCCCTGCGGGACCATGTAGGTGTCGTAGTTTGTCGCCGGATCGAGTCCCCATGCACCGCCGTCCGATCCCATGGGCACCTTCGACATGGACTCGACGCCGCCCGCGAGAACGAAGTCTTCCCAGCCGGAGGCCACTTTCTGCGCGGCGAGGTTGACGGCCTCGAGACCGGAGGCACAGAAGCGGTTGATCTGGACACCCGCGACGGTCTCGGGCAGTCCGGCAGCCAGCGCCGCGACACGCGGAAGCACGCCGCCCTGTTCACCCAGCGGCGACACGATTCCGAGCACGATGTCGTCGATCAGTGCCGGGTCCAGACTCGGATTCCGGACCTGGATCTCCTCGATCAACCCGACCGCCAGGTCGATGGGCTTGGTGCCCTGGAGGGCACCGTTGCTCTTACCCCGTCCGCGAGGGGTTCTGATCGCGTCGAAAATCAATGCCTGCCCGGTCTGCCGGGTTGCACCCATGATCCAGCTACCTCCGATAGTTCGAAATGTGACATCCAGGAGCGCACGACCGTCAGGAGACCGCGGACACATGCGAATTGTCGTTAACTTATTCTGCGCGTTCCTCACGTGTCAATAGCTCTACGGCAACTCCGCAGCCAGATTCACCGGCATCTTCCGAGAATGTGGGGTCACGATTTCTCCGCACGCGACCCTCAGCCGACCCGACGATGCGAAAGTCTCGGTTAAGATCATCGACAGTTAAACTGGCAGAAGACTGCCGATCGATGGAGGTGACCGTGGCCCGGACCAGCACGGCGGCCGGTGCCGCCACCGAGCGGCCGATCCGCCGTCGCCCGAAGAATCGCAAGGCCCAGATCGCGAACGTCGCGGCCGAGGCCTTCAGCGAGCGCGGCTACCACGCGGTCGGCGTCGACGAGATCGCGGCCACCATCGGGATCTCCGGCCCCGCCCTCTACCGGCACTACCCCAACAAGTACGCCCTGCTCGTACACGCCGCCACCACGACAGCCGACGCACTGCAGGCGGCAGCGGACGGCGCCCTCGACGGCATGGCCGAGCGCGAGCCCGGAGACCGCCTCGACCATCTGATCTCCGCGCTCGTCGCGAATACCATCGAGAACCGCAAGGTCGCCGGGCTATACCGCTGGGAGGGCCGGTACCTCGAGGCCGAGGATCGCACGCGAATCCGCGACGTCTTCGTTCACGTCACCCAGTGCGTGGCGGGCCCCCTGCGGGAACTGCGCCCCGAACTCACGTCCGTCGACGCCACGACATTGGGGGCGTCGACGCTGAGCGTGATGGGGAGCATCAGCGCACACCGCACCACCCTCGCGACGCGCCGGCTCGACGCGCTTCTGAAGTCGGCGTGCGAATCGATCCTGCGCGCGACACTGCCTCCCGCCGTCCCGGCCGACGGAAGGAACACAGACACAGGCACAGGTGCGGTACGCGGCCTGGCGGTGACATCCAAGCGTGAGTTGCTGATCAACGAGGCCGTGAAGATATTCGACCGGCACGGCTATCACGACTCGAGCATCGAAGAAATCGGCGCCGCGGCCGGCATCAACGCGTCGAGCGTGTACCGCCACTTCCCCAGCAAGGCCGACCTTCTCGCGGCGGTGTTCTACCGCGCGTCCGACCGGCTGGCAGTGGCTACCTCGGCGGCGCTGTCCACCGCCACCGGCCCCGAGGATGCGCTCCGCACACTCGCGGAGTCCTATCTGGAACTCTCCTTCCGGAACCCGGAAGTGCTGTCGGTGTACTTCGCGGAGATCGGGAATCTCCCGAAGAACGAGCGGACGAATCTCCGCAACGTGCAGCGCCTGCACGTCGAGGAGTGGGTCCACCTGGTGACCACCGTGCGCTCCGAACTCTCGGCTCCGGAGGCACGGTTCCTGGTTCACGCGGCACTGGGTTTGGTTCTCGATATCGGCCGACTGGTCCACTTCGACACCCGCGAGGAGTCGCGTGCGCGTCTCCACACCCTGATGACGGCGGTACTACTGGGCCACTGAGGCCGTGTCCCTGGACGAGTCGCCCAGGGACACAGCCGTCATGCGACCCGTCGACGAGCTCCACGGTGATTGTCGCTGTCCGCGCCCAGATCCCGGGGACGGTAGCCGACCGGGTATCCGGGATAGCTCCGGTTGTGCCGATCCCGGGCGGCCTTGGACTCCCGCCGCGGCGGCAGGAAGCGCACGAACCTCGCACGGACCCGCAGCGCACGGCGGGACGCGTTCTGCAGCCAGATCGGGGCGGCGGGAAACCCGAACGCTGCCAGCATCATCGGGTCGAGGAGCGCGTGGACCCCCTGCGCGACGAGGGGCCGGAGTGGCGCCGGAAACCAGGAACAGAACAGCTTCAGCGTGTAGGTGCCGACGCGATGGTTGTCGTCGGTGTACCGGAAATGCTTCCGCTCGTAGTCGACTTTGAACCGGTAGAAGTCCTCGAAACTTTCGGGAATGTTCTTGATTCCCATTCGGATTCCCACCTGACGGTAGAAGTGGAAACACGCGAGACGCTCGTTCGGAGTCAGCCGTCGCCATCCGGAGCGGTCGATCCAGTCGATCGGCTCGTAGATGAAGGTGGTCAGCACGTACAGCATGTCGTCGTTGTCGATGTCGTACTTGCCGTGCATACGGTTCACGACGCGCAGTGATTCGATGCCGCGCTCGGAGTCGTAGCCGTGTTCGACGAGTTCGGCCATCAGCAGTGCAGTGTCGTCGTACCTCTTCTGCGGCCGTTTCTCGAACTCGCCGGTGCGCTGCAGCAGTTCCGAAATGGTGGGGACACAGTATGTCCGGAACAGCGCGAACTCGAGCGACCGCTGGTAGTCCCACGGAAACTCGTAGCCGGCCGTGATGCGATGGATCTCCTGGTGATCCCGGACCGGGTCGAGTTCCTCGATCCGCCGCTGCCAGCCTTGTCTGCCCCGCGGAACCCCGCCCGGCGCGCCGGAGTCGGCGCGCTTGGTCTTCATCAGCATGTGGATACCCTCCTGCCGCGTGATCAGCGTCCGTGCCGGTTCTTCAACATCCAGGCCGAGATCTTCATATCCCGCGACTTGCGCTGCATGGTGAGCAGGTTCAGCGGAGCCGCGAATCTCTGCCGGGCGATGGATTTGACCCGGCTGAATTCACGCAGACCGTCCGCTCCGTGGATCCGGCCGAAGCCCGAGTCTCCGACACCGCCGAACGGCAGCGCCGCCACACCGGCGAACCCGAGCACCGAACCGATCGTCACCACTCCGGCCCTGAGTTTTTCGGCAGCCTGCATCGCCTTCGTCGCATCCCTGGTGAAGATGGATGCGCCGAGCCCGAACGTGGTGCCGTTGGCCTTCGTGACCGCCTCGTCGAGGCTGGCGACCCTGTTGATGACGACCGTGGGTCCGAATGTCTCCTCGCGGATCGCGGTGCTGTCCTCGGGAACGCCGGTCAGCACGATCGGCCCGACATAGCCGTCCTTGATGGAGTCCAGTCCGCCGACCACCGCGGATCCGCCCTTGTCGAGTGCATCCTGGACGTGGCCGCGGACGACGTCGGACTGGCCGGCCATCGTCATCGGACCGTAGGCAGCGTCCCGGGGGCCGGGGTGCAGGACCTTCGACTTCTCGGCGACCAGTCGGACGAACTCGTCGTACACCGAGTCGACGACGTAGATGCGCTCGACGCCGGCGCACGTCTGTCCAGCGTTGCCCATCGCGCCGAACACCGCGAAGCCGGCCGCCTCGTCGAGATTCGCGTCGGCGTCGACGAGCATGGCGTCCTTGCCGCCCGCCTCGACGACGAGGGGGGTCAGCGTTTCGGCACACGCGGCCATGACGCGCTTGCCGGTGGCGGCAGATCCGGTGAAGGCAATCTTGTCGACCCCGGCCGAGACGAGAGCCGCGCCGGTCGACCCGTCTCCGGTGACCACCTGCAGCACGGGTTGGTTGGGAACGAGCGTCTTCCACTTGTCCGCGAGCCACACCGCGACCCCGGGGGTCAGCTCGCTGGGTTTGAAGACGACAGTGTTGCCCGCCGCCAGCGCATAGGAGATCGACCCCATCGGCGTGTACACGGGGTAGTTCCACGGCCCGATGACACCGACCACACCCATCGGCTCGTATCCGACACTGCTGGCCTGGTTCGCGCTGACCAGGCCCGACGGCACCTTGCGCCGCTTCAGGACCTTGCCCGCGTTCTTCGCGGCCCAGTCGAGGTGTTCGACGGCGAGCATCACTTCGAGGAGCGCGTCGTCGTACGGCTTACCGGTTTCGGCGGCGACGAGTGCGGCGAGCTGCTCAGCGTCTCGCGCGACGGACTTCTTCCAGTCGAGGAGCCATTGCTTGCGGCCGTCGGATCCGAGAGCGTTCCACCACTGCGCGGCCGCTCGGGCCGCGTCGACTGCCTCGCGCACCTCCTGCTCCCCCTGGATCGGGTACTCGGCCAGGACGTTGCCGTTGCGCGGGTCCAGGGACGCGAACGTCTTCGGCGCCTGCTCCGTCGAGGCCGCGGGCTGCTCGCCGGCCGTCGTCTCGGTCGTCTCCGCCTGCTGTGGCATGGTCAATGTCCTCCCTCGAGATCACATCAAATATATGTGATGTGATGTAATGTAGTGGACATCACAGTATGCGGCAGACCCCATCGCGGCAAGCCCCACACAGTCACCTCCGGCCGACCGATTCGCCGGCCCGATCAACCATGAGGAGTCCCCCGGACATGAGCGTCGAATTCACCAGTGAACAGAAGGACTTCGCGGCGGCGATCGCCGATTTCTGCAAGCGCGAGAGCGGCACCCACGAGCAGCGCGACAGGCTGACGAATCACGGCGAACACAACCACAATCAGGACGTCTACGAGAAGATGGCCAAGCTGGGCTGGCTGGGCATCACCATTCCCGAGGAGTACGACGGCTCGGCCGCCAGCCACGTCGACATGTGCATCCTGCTCGAGGAGGCCGCCAAGGGGATGGCACCCATCGGCGGCATCGGTCCCACCCTGATCACGGGCGGCGCCTACGCGAAGTTCGGAACCGACGCACAGAAGGACATCGTGCTGCGCGGCATCGTGGCCGGCCGATCACAGTCCATCTCGATGTCCGAGCCGGAAGCCGGTTCCGACGTCGGCAACCTCAGCACCCGCGCGGAGAAGACCGCCGACGGCTGGGTGATCAACGGTCAGAAGACGTGGTGCTCCAACGCGCACTTCGCCGACAACATCCTGCTCGTAGCCCGCACAGGGCGCGGCGACGGCAAGCACGAAGGCCTCACGATGTTCCACGTCCCCGCCGATACCGCCGGGCTGAAGATCAGCGGCATCGACACGATGGGCGGCAAGGAGGTCAACGATCTCTACTTCACCGATTGCGTCCTGCCCGAGGACGCGGTGGTGGGCGAGGTCGGCAACGGCTGGCGCCAGCTGATGACCGGCCTGAACTTCGAACGCCTGATCCTCGCCGCCATGATGCTCGGCACCGCGCAGCGCGCGTTCGCCGACACCCTCGACTTCGTCACCCAGCGCAAGCAGTTCGGGCGGCCGGTCGGATCGTTCCAGGCGTTGCGCCACCGCATCGCCGATCTCGCGACGGAGATCGAGTGCTGCAAGCTGCTCGTCTACAGCGTCGCCAGGGACGTCGACGCGAACCCGGACAAGATGCTGGCCCGCGAGGCGTCGATGGCCAAACTGAAGGTCACGGAGACGGCGAAGAAGGTCGCGCTCGAGGGCATGCAGATGATGGGCGGGTACGGCTATGCCACCGAGTTCGACATGGAGAAGCACGTCCGCTCCACCATCGTGTCGACCATCTACGGCGGTACCAACGAAATTCAGCGCGACATCATCGGCAAGACCTACGGCTTGTAATCATCCCCTGCGGTTTATGCTGGTTTGCCGCATCGAAGGAGTTCTCCATGGCATCGCCCTCCGTGTCACGATCCCCAGCGGGCCGCACCCTGCGCCGCCGACCCCAGCTGTCGGACGACGTCGCCGTACACGTCCGTAACCTGATCATGTCCGGGGGCGTTCGCCCGGGTGACTTCATCCGGCTCGACGAGACCGCGGCGGACCTGGGGGTCAGCGTCACACCTGTCCGTGAGGCGCTCCTGACCCTGCGCGGCGAGGGACTCGTCGAACTGGTTCCTCACCGCGGGTACGTCGTCGCCCCGCTCAGCCGGGACGACATCCACGACCTCTTCTGGCTGCAGGGGCAGATCGCCGAGGAACTCGCGGTCCGCGCGACGCGGTCGGCCACTCCGGAGGCCGTGGAGGAGCTGACCGCGATCAACGAGAAGCTGCGACGCGCCGTCGAGGACGGCGACGCCGACCGCATCGAGGACCTCGAGTTCTCGTTCCACCGGGTCATCAACCGGCTTGCCGACGCGAGCAAGCTGTCGTGGTTCCTGCTCAGCGCCACCCGGTACACCCCTGTGCAGTTCTATTCGTCCGATCCGGCCTGGGGCGAGTCGGCAGTCGACAGCCACCGCCGTCTCATCGCCGCCCTCGCCGACGGGAAGGCCGACGTGGTGGGTGCCGAGAACAAGGCCCACTTCATCGACGGCGCCCAGCGGCTGGTCGCGCATCTCGACGAGGTCGGCATCTGGGACTGACCGGCACCACCGCTGCCCGGCGCCCGGTCAGCACGGTGCGGGGTTGCGATCCCCGTAGGTGGGGTCCAGCGCCCGCTGGATGATGTACACGGCCCGCGCATCGGTGGTCAGCTGGCCGTGTTCGGCCGTGTTCGCCTCGCAGCCGTCCTGGAGCCAGATGTTGTGCACGACGGCCCCCGGACCGGCCGTCAGGAACGTGTTCTCCGGGGGGGTCGACACGGTGTCGCTGCGACTGGCGACCGCCGTGTACTCGATGCCCGGGTCGGTGTCGCCACCCGCGTTGAGGACCTGAAGGAAGGGCGAACCCACCATCTGCTGTATGTAGGACGGTCCGACCGCGACACCGGCGAGCGTCGTGACCGGTACACCCAGTGCCTGCGCGATCGCACCGAGCGCCTGGACGTCCCCGAAGCTGGTGCCGTGGTTGGTGGCGCCGAGCGTGACGAGGGAATGCACCTTGTTCAGCGCGGGGTTCGTGCGGTCGGCGCCGCCGTCGAACCGCAGGTACTGGCGGGACACTGTGCCGCCGAGCGAATGCCCGATCATGTCGACCTGCGAAGCGCCGGTGGTGGTACGGACCTGGTCGACGAAACCGGCGAGCTGCCGCGCGGACTCGGCGATGTCCGCGCCGCCGAACATGCGCATCAGGTTACCCTCGGTCAGACCGGCGGCCTGTCCGTAGTTGAGGGCGAAGACGCAGTACCCCTCCGCCGTGAGCGCCGGGGCGAGGTCCTTCTACGTTCCCACCATGCCGGTCCAGGTGCCGTGCACCAGCACGACGGGACGCGGATGCGCCGCGGACGGCTTACAGCTCCAGTCATTCGCACCCGGCAGTACCGACGGGTCGGCCGCGGATGCGGGTTCCGCTTCCACGGGATCCGCTGCCGCCGGTGCCCCGCCGCAGAGCATCACGATGCCTGCCAGCGCGAACAACAGGGCCCTACCGGCCGACGATATACGCATATTCCTCGTATCCTGAGTTGACGGAAATAGACTTCAGGTTACGTTACCCAACTGTCCATCAAAGTCTCAACCTGAGATCGAGACTCTGGGGGTGATAACCCACACGATTCGTCTTCGGCTGATCACAGACAGCCCTCCCGGCCATCCGGAAGGCTCACCGAAACGAACCACCAACGACACACGATAGTCGGGATGAGAAGGCTACTGCCAATCGAGTGAGTGGGGCGATTATGTATTTCTCCGTAGAACAGCGGAACGGCGACGATTCCGGAGAGCATTCTGACGCCTCGGCGCAGCAGGCACTCGACGGTCTGCGCGCGGAACTCGACGCAGTCGACGCGACCCTTCTCGACGCGGTGCGGCAGCGCTTGGAGGTGTGCCTGCGCATCGGCGAACTGAAGCGACGCGAGCACATCGCCATGATGCAGCCCGGCCGGATCCACATCGTCCACGAACGGGCGCGACAGTACGCGGACAGCCACTCACTGTCCCCGGAGTTCTTCGACTCGCTCTACGACCTTCTCATCGCCGAGACCTGCAGGCTCGAGGACCTCGTGATCAACGCGGAGCCCGCCGACGAGGGCCCCTACCACAACGGACACCACGACCACCGTGACAACCACCACGTTCGTCACAGTTCCGTGCCCTCTGCGAATGTCGAGTCGTGATGAGTACCCGAACGCTCCTGGTCGACAACTACGATTCCTTCACTTACAACCTGTTCACCCTGCTGGCCGAGGTGAACGGTGAACCCCCCACGGTCGTGCACAACGATGTGGAGTGGGATTCGATCCCCTGGTCCGACTTCGACAACATCGTCATCTCCCCCGGCCCCGGACGCCCGGAGCGGCAACGGGACTTCGGCATCAGTGCGCGCGTCATCACGGAGACCGCACTCCCCGTCCTCGGCGTGTGCCTCGGCCATCAGGGGCTGTGCCAGCTGTTCGGGGGCAGAGTGGTTCTCGCACCCGAACCGATGCACGGCCGCGTGTCCCTCGTCGAACACGACGGTTCCGAGCTCTTCGCCGGCATTCCGTCACCGTTCCCGACCGTCCGCTACCACTCGCTGATCGTCGAGGATCTCCCCGACGACCTCGAGGCCACCGCCTGGACCGCCGACGGCCTGCTGATGGGTGTCCGCCACCGGACTCGTCCGCTGTGGGGCGTCCAGTTCCACCCCGAATCGATCAGCACCGCGTTCGGTCACGAACTGCTCGCGAACTTCCGCGATCTCACGCAGACGCATTCCGGGACACCCACGCACGGGTCCATGCTGAGAATCCCGATTCCCCACGCGCCGTACGTGGTGCAGCAGGTGCGCGTCGATCACGAAGTCGATCCCCGCACCACGTTCGAGGATCTCTTCGCGTCCGGACCCAACGCGTTCTGGCTGGACGGGACGTCGGCCTCGGAACCGACGTCGCGATTCACCATCATGGGCAATTGTTCCGGCCCGCGCGCCGAGTACATCACGTACGACGTCAGCGAATCGATCGTCCGGATCACCCGCGAGGGGTTGCCGGTCGAACAGGTGCACGCACCGTTCTTCGACTACCTCGAGCGGCAACTGCAGGCCCGGTCGGTGCCCGGTCTCCCGGGTGTGCCGTTCGGCCTCGGCTACGTGGGGTACCTCGGCTACGAACTGAAGGCCGAGACCGGCGGCACGGCGGCCCACAAGTCGCCCACCCCGGACGCCGCGCTGGTGTTCGCGGACCGCGCTGTCGTCATCGACCATTCCGGCGAGCGCACCTACGCGCTGTGCCTGAGCGATCACCAGGACGATCCGGAGTTGCGCCGCTGGCTCGACGAGATGGAGGTGGCGCTGCATCGGCTGGCCGAGCCGGACAACCCGCCGACCGCGGTGTCGCCGATCCGGAAGCCGGAGTCCGCCGAACTCGCCCTGCGCCACGAGCACGACAAGTACCTCGAACACATCGCGACCTCGCTCGGCGAGATCCGGACCGGCGAGTCCTACGAGGTGTGCCTGACCAACATGGCGACGGTGGACCAGTCGATCGATCCCCTGCACACGTTCGAGTTGCTGCGCTCCATCAGCCCCACCCCGTACAGCGCGTACCTCCAGTTCGCCGGACTGTCGGTTCTCAGCGCCTCCCCCGAACGGTTCCTCAGGATCGGCGCGGACCGGGTGGTGGAGTCCAAACCCATCAAGGGGACGCGGCCGCGCGGCGCGACCCCCGCCAAGGACGCGGCGCTGCGGCAGGACCTGCTCGACAGCGAGAAGGACCGCGCCGAGAACCTGATGATCGTCGATCTGACGCGCAACGATCTGGCTCGGGTGTGCGTTCCCGGATCGGTGCACGTTCCCAAGCTCTTCGACGTCGAGACGTACGCGGCCGTGCATCAACTCGTGTCGACCGTGCGCGGGACCCTCAGCGCGGACGCCTCCGTCGTCGAGTGTGTTCGCGCCGCCTTCCCGGGCGGATCGATGACGGGCGCCCCGAAGATCCGGACCATGGAGATCATCGACCGGCTCGAGTCCGGGCCGCGCGGTGTGTATTCCGGGTCGATCGGCTACTTCTCACTGACGGGGACGGCCGACCTGTCGATCGTCATCCGCACGATCGTCGCCACAAACACCGAGGTGACGTTCGGTATCGGTGGGGCGATCACCGCCCTCTCCGACCCGGAGGAGGAGTTCGACGAGGCGATGGTCAAGGCCGCCACCATGTTGCGGGCACTGACCGTGACGGCAGACCGGCCGAACGAGATCGGGCCGTGAACGTCCCGGCCGCATCCATCCGGACCGTCGCGCTGATCGGCGGTTCCGGCGATGTCGGCCGGATGCTGGCTGCTCGGCTGCGTGCCGACGGAAACACGGTGCGCACCATCGACATCCGATTCACCGATCGATCCGACCCGGATCAGGTGAAGGGCGACGTCACCGACCCGTCGCCCGAGCTGCGGACGGTGGTGAACGCGGCCGATGCGGTGATCCTGGCGATCCCCGAAAGCATCGCGCTGGAGGCGATTCCGTTCGTCGTCGCGGAGTTGGCCGAACACGCCCTGCTGGTCGACACGCTGTCGGTGAAGTCCCGATTCGACGCCGCCCTGCGCGACAGTGCGCTGCGCACCGGTGCGGTGGGCATCAACCCGATGTTCGCGCCTTCCCTCGGACCGGAGGGCCGCCCCGTCGCGGCGGTGACCTACCGGGACAGTGGTGAGGTCGAGTGGTTCCTGTCGGTGCTGTCCGGCTGGGGGTCGTCGGTGGTCCGCCTGGACGCCGAACACCACGACCGGCTCACCGCAGCGACCCAGGCGCTGACACACGCCGGCGTCCTCGCGTTCGGCCTCGCGCTGGCGGACCTCGGTGTCGACGGCGCCGAACTCACCGCGGTGGCGACCCCTCCCCATCTCGTGTCGCTCGCGCTCCTCGCGCGGGTCGGCGGAGGCGTCCCGGAGGTCTACCGGGACATCCAGGCGGGCAATCCCTTCGCGGGCGAGGCCCGCCGCGCGCTCGCCGCGGCGCTGACCACTCTCACCGAAACCGTCGAGCGGGGCTCGGAGGACGATTTCGCTTCGCTCATGTCCCGCTCGACATCGGCGCTCGGCGACCGGAGCGAACCCCTCGCCCGGGTGTGCGCCGATCTCTTCACCGATCTCGTTCACAGACAGCCGTAGTCGTGGGACAGGAACGGAGATTCGTCATGACGCCCCAGAAGACGCCCTCGCTCCCGGAGTACGACCCGGCGGATCCGGTGGAGAGTGCCGTGGTGTCCCGGCTCGCCCGGAACTGGGGTCAGCGGGCGACCGTGAAGAAGCCGGAACCGGACCTCGACGCGCTGTTCGACCTCGACAAGCAGGACTACCCGAACGAGTTGCTGCCCTTCGCCGATCACGATCGGTTCCTCGGCATGAGCGAGGAGCAACGGAACCAGCTCCGGGCGTGGGCCTGGATCGCATTCAACAAGAACGTCATGGACATCGAGCAGTACGTGGTCAATCCCGGGTTCGACCTCGTCGCGCACGACGCCCTGGACACCGGGCTCGGAGACACGTTCGCCGTGGCCGTCCACCAGGCGATGGTCGACGAGCAGTACCACACCCTCATGCACCTGAACGCGAGCGCGGTCACGCGCAGGCAACGCGGTTGGGCGATGCCGAACAACGCCCTTCCCGACGTCCTGACGTTGCGCCGACAACGCGCGGCGACGGCCGAGGCCGCCGACCCGAGGAAACGGGCGATCACGACGTTCGCCTTCATGACGGTGGCGGAGATCTCGATCAGCTCCTACCTCGACCTGATCTCCGAGAACGACGTCATCCAGCCGGTCAACCGGGCGACGGTGAGGCTGCACAATCGCGACGAGTACTGCCACGCCTCGATCGCCGACGACATCGCCGGCGTCGTCTACGACACGCTGAGCCCCGACGACCGCCGCCACTTCCTGGACGGGCTCGTCGACGCGATGACCGCTTTCAGCAGCAACGACTACTCGACGTGGCACACCATCGTCGGACTCATGGACCTGGGCGGCGGTCAGGCGATGATCGACGACGCCGAGCACGACACCCGCCGATCCGCACTGGTCCAGGATTTCGGTGGAATCCACAAGCTGTGCAAGCACCTCGGCGTCGCCGGCGAGATGTCCTTCGAGTGGGAGCACTGACACGCAACTCCAAGGATTTGTAGCGATGGCGCGATGCGTGTCACGTCACTCGGCGGTGCCGGACGCGCCGAGCAGCTCCTTGCGGAGTTCGGTCCACACGGTGGCGTACGAGTCGATCACGGGTTCCGAGATCCACTTCGACTCCCCCGCCGCGACTTTCGCGAGAGCGTCGGCGAACAGGTCCTGGTAGCGGGACAACCGGGGTACGAACGCCGACAGGTCGTCGAACACGACCGACGCCCGGCGGTCCAAGTCGGCCAGCTGATCGGCGTCGGCCGAATCGATCAGTCCGACGAACTCCTCGTGGAACGGCACGAAGCTCTCGTACACCTCCGCGATGGAGTCCTCGTCGATGGACACCCGCTCGGCGTCGAGCTGATCCTCGAGCTCCGAGTGTCCGGCCTCGGTGAGCCCGATCCGGCCGTCCGACACTTCCTGCGCCTTGCCCTGGGTCAGCAGCGCGTCGTAGGCGGCCTGCGCGGACGCGGCGCTCACACCGAGATGCTCGGCCAGAACGGCCGCGCTGACCTGCTCTTTCAACCGGACCGCCTGCAGCAGGGCCAACTCGTCCACATTGCCAGCGAAGGCCATAGATCTCTCCTCGTCACACCCCGTCCAGGGCGGTTCTCCGCAGGTCCGGTCGGACCTGCCGCCCTTTAGATAACACGACTACAGTTCGAGGATCTCCGAGGGGGCTGCGAGCGCATCCGCGCGGGAGGTGTCCTTCAACTCCACTCCGGACCGGCCCAGTTTCCTGGCGCCGGACACGAGACCCGCCACGACGCGGGCTGCGAGTTCGTAGCCGAGCCCCTCGGGTGGGTGGATGTTGGACACGCAGTTCCGGTCCGCGTCGGTGCGTCCGGGACGTGGGAGGTGCGTGAGGTAGACGCCGACACTGTCGGCCACCGACAGTCCGGGCCGCTCCCCGATCAGCAGGACGAGGGTCTGCACGCCCAGTGCCTGCGCGATGTGGTCTCCGAGCGCCACCCGGGCCTGGGTCGCGATCACCGGCGGCGCCAGCGAGTACGTCCCGCCGAACTCGTCGACCAGTGCGGACAGCAGGGACACCCCGTGATCGGTGAGCGCCCGGGGCGACAACCCGTCGGCGAGGACGAATCCCACCTCGGCCGTTCCCGCGGGTACCGCGGACAGGTCTGCCGGTGTGCGGCCCAGGTCGGGCCGCCGCAGGTACTCGCTGCGGTCCGACGCCTGACTCGTGACGACCACGGGCCTGCCCAGGCCCACGGCCTCGACCTGCTCGGCCAGCGCCTCCGCGTCGAGCGGCTGGTGGACGGCGTCCCGTGCGGCGGCGTGCGCCGACCGGAACTCGAGGACGCGCTGCGTGGGCAGGGCGTCACCGGTGCGGCCGAGTCCGATACGCGCCTGCGTCGTGGCCCGCAGTTCCTCCCAGAAGTCGTGCACCACAGGATCGCTCATCGTGCCACCGTCAGCGCCCGCAGCGGCGACGCCGCGGCGTCGACCGGCAGGACCCGTCCCGCGTCGTCGACCATGCCGAGACGGCGCATCCAGTCCTCGAATTCCGGTGCCGGTCTGAGTCCGAGCACCTGACGTGCGTACAGCGCGTCGTGGAACGACAGACTCTGGTACCCGAGCATGACGTCGTCCGCGCCGGGTACCGCGATGACGAAGGCCGCGCCTGCCACCCCGAGCAGGGTGAGCAGCGTGTCCATGTCGTCCTGGTCGGCCTCGGCGTGATTGGTGTAGCAGACGTCGACACCCATCGGCAGGCCCAGGAGCTTTCCGCAGAAGTGATCCTCGAGCCCGGCCCGGATGATCTGCTTGCCGTCGTACAGGTACTCCGGACCGATGAACCCGACCACCGTGTTGATCAGCAGCGGTTCGAGATCACGGGCCACCGCGTACGCCCTGGTCTCGAGGGTCTGCTGGTCGACGGGCCTGCCACCCGTTCCGAGGTGGGCGCCCGCACTGAGCGCCGAACCCTGACCCGTTTCGAGATACATGACGTTGTCGCCGACGGTGCCGCGTTTCAGGGACCGGCCGGCCGCGTTGGCCTCACGGAGCAGCGAGATGTTCACGCCGAAACTGGAATTGGCGCCCTGAGTTCCGGCGATGGACTGGAACACGAGGTCGACGGGGACGCCTTCCTCGATCAGGCCCATCGTGGTGGTCACGTGCGACAGCACGCACGACTGCGCCGGAATGTCGAAGCGCTGACGGATGTCGTCGAGCAGGTGGAGCAGTTCCGCGGTGGCGTGCGGCGAATCGGTGGCCGGGTTGATTCCGATGACGGCGTCACCGCAGCCGAGCAGCAGACCGTCGAGCGTGGCGGCCGCGATTCCGCGCGGGTCGTCGGTGGGATGGTTGGGCTGCAGCCGGGTTCCCAGGTGTCCCGGTACGCCGAGCGTCGTCCGGAACCCCGCGGTGACGGTGACGGCCCGCGCGACCGCGATGAGGTCCTGGTTGCGCATGATCTTGCTGACGGCCGCGACCATCTCCGGGGTGAGCCCCGGGGCGACGCGGCGGAACGTCTCGGCCGCACCGTCCCGCGCCGCGACGTCCAGCAGCCAGTCGCGCAGTCCGCCGACGGTGAGATGGGAGATCTCGCCGAACGCGACCCGGTCGTGCGAGTCGATGATGAGCCTCGTGACCTCGTCGTCCTCGTAGGGAACGACGAGTTCGTTCAGAAACGTGCCGAGCGGGACGTCGGCCAGCGCCCACTGCGCGGCGGCGCGTTCGGCGTCGGAGGACGCCGCGCACCCGGCCAGTTCGTCTCCGCTGCGCAGCGGTGTCGCCTTGGCCATGAGGTCGACGAGACCGTCGAACGTGTACCCGGTTCCCGCGACTCCGTGACTGTAGGTGGTCATTCGAGTTCTTCCTCTGCCTTCGCAAGAACAGCAAACTCCTCGTCGGGCGAATTGGCAACGAGGTGATGGCGGCTGTACAGGCCGAAGTACGCCATGAAGGCCGCGAACGCGATCAGCGTCCAGAGTGCGGCGACCGGATCGACGAGGAAGGTGGCGATCACCGCGGCGGCCGCGATGACGAGCGCGAAGGATGTGGTGACGATGCCGCCCGGGGTGCGGTACGGCCGCTTCATCTCCGGCTCACGCCTGCGGAGGACGATGTGGCTGACCATCATCAGCACGTAGCTGACGGCCGCGCCGAACACCGCCATGTTCAGCAGCATCGCGCCTTCACCGGTGAGCGACAGCACGAACCCGATGACCCCCGGCACGATGAGGGCGAGCATGGGCGCCTTCCGCGAGTTGGTGATCGACAGACTCGTCGGGAGGTAGCCGGCGCGGGACAGCGCGAACGTCTGCCGCGAGTAGGCGTACATGATCGAGAAGAAACTGGCGACGAGGCCGGCCAGTCCGATGTAGTTGACGACCTTCGCCGCGGTTCCGTCACCGAGTGCCTCGACGAGCGGATTGCCGGACGTCGACAGGCTCTCGGCACCCAGCGCTCCGGTGGCGAGGAACAGGACACTCGCTCCCGTGACGATGAGGATGAGCATGCTGATGATGATTCCGCGCGGCACGTTCTTCTCCGGCTCGCGGGCTTCCTCCGCGGCCAGCGGCACGCCTTCGACGGCGAGGAAGAACCAGATGGCGAACGGGACGGCGGCCCAGATTCCGAATGCGCCGAAGGGCAGGAAACTCGATGCGCCCACCGCATCGGTCGCGGCGATGTCGGTGAGGTTGCCCGCGTCGAACAGACCGATCGCGGAGACCGCGAAGATCACGAGACCGACCAGTGCGATCGCCGTGATGACGAACATGGCCTTGAGTGCCTCGCCGGCGCCGGTCAGATGGATTCCGATGAAGATGGCGTAGACCGCCAGGTACACCCACCACCCGTCGGTGATACCGAACAGGTTCAGTGACTCGACGTAGCTGCCGATGAAGGTCGCGATGGCGGCGGGAGCGATCGCGTATTCGATGAGAATGGCCGTGCCGGTGGCGAATCCGCCCCACGGCCCGAGGGCGCGCCGCGCGAACGTGTAACCACCGCCTGCGGCGGGCAACGCGGACGACATCTCGGCCATGCCCAGCACCATGGCCAGGTACATGCCCGCGATGACGACACCGGCGATCAGCAGGCCGCCGAATCCGCCCTCGGCCAGTCCGTTGTTCCATCCGGCGTAGTCGCCGGAGATCACGTAGCTGACGCCGAGGCCGGCGAGCAGCACCCAGCCCGCCGAACCCTTACGGAGCGTGCGTTTTTCCAGATAGCTGCTGTCTTCCGAGTGGAAATCGGCAGCATCGTGATGTTGACCGGTTCCGGAATTCTTGGATGGTTCTACGAGTGACATTCCGTCCCCTACGTCGATCCGAATGGTGCCTCGCCCGCACCGCTCGGGGAGCGGAATCGAACGGCCGAGGCCAATGGTGAACGAGTTGTGTACACGTCGTGTCAGCAGAACGTGACCGCGACGTAAAAACCTGGGTCGTAGCGCGCTTCGGGTGCTATGGGACCGGGCGGCGGGCGGGCACGGGACATGCGTCGACGGCTTCGGCCACCACTTGCGGTTCGGGGGACGGCGCGGGCCGCCAGCCCTGCTCCCACCGCTGGCCCACGATGACCTCCTCCGCGGCGAGGCTGGCGTTCTCCTCCGGGGTGAAGGCACGTGCACGACTGAGAAAGCGCATGCCTTCGGGACTTTCCAGGCTGAATCCTGATCCGCGACCGGGCACCACGTCGAGCACCAGCTGAGTGTGCTTCCACGCCTTGAACTGCGAGCCGGAGATCCACACGGGCACGGCATCGGCACCCTCGGCCCGGGTGGACGGGGTCTCCCCGACACCGAGACGCAGGTCGAGGACGCCGAGCAGCACGTCGCGGTCGCCGACGATGAATTCACCGTCGGGGTAACACATCGGCGCGGAGCCGTCGCAGCACCCGCCGGACTGATGCATCATCAGCGCCCCGTGGGTACCGCCGAGGCGGCGGAGAAGCTCCACCGCCCCGGCGGTTGCCTTCAGGCGCTGAGGCGCCCGGGCTGCGTCCATCAGAAGAAGCCCTGAGCCTTCTGGGCGTAGCTGACCAGCAGGTTCTTCGTCTGCTGGTAGTGCTCGAGCATCATCAGGTGGTTCTCGCGGCCGATGCCGGACTGCTTGTAGCCACCGAACGCGGCGTGCGCGGGGTACTGGTGGTACGTGTTGGTCCACACGCGGCCGGCCTGGATGTCACGTCCGGCCCGGTAGGCGACGCCACCGTCCCGCGACCACACGCCGGCGCCGAGGCCGTACAGCGTGTCATTGGCGATCTCGATCGCCTGGTCGTAGTCCTTGAACGACGTGACGGAGACGACGGGACCGAAGATCTCCTCCTGGAAGATCCGCATCTTGTTCTGACCGGTGAAGATCGTCGGCTGCACGTAGTAGCCGCCGGACAGATCGCCGCCGAGTTCGGCGCGCTCACCGCCGGTGACGACCTTGGCGCCTTCGCCCTTGCCGATCTCGATGTACGACAGGATCTTCTCGAGCTGATCGTTCGAGGCCTGCGCGCCGATCATCGTGTCGGTGTCGAGCGGGTCGCCCTGGCGGACGGCCTTGGTGCGGATGGCCGCCATCGCGAGGAACTCGTCGAAGATGTCCTCCTGGATCAGCGAACGCGACGGGCAGGTGCACACCTCGCCCTGGTTGAGGGCGAACATGGTGAAGCCCTCGAGCGCCTTGTCCTGGTAGTCGTCGTTGGAGGACAGAACGTCGGAGAAGAAGATGTTGGGGCTCTTGCCACCGAGTTCGAGGGTGACCGGGATCAGGTTCTGCGACGCGTACTGCATGATGAGCCGCCCCGTGGTGGTCTCACCGGTGAACGCGATCTTCCGGATCCGCGGGCTGGAGGCGAGCGGCTTGCCCGCCTCCACACCGAAGCCGTTGACGATGTTCAGCACACCGGCGGGCAGCAGGTCGCCGATGACGGAGATCAGGTGCAGGATCGACGCCGGGGTCTGCTCGGCCGGCTTGAGAACGACCGCGTTGCCCGCGGCGAGTGCGGGAGCGAGCTTCCACACGGCCATGAGAATCGGGAAGTTCCAGGGGATGATCTGGCCGACGACGCCGAGCGGCTCGTGGAAGTGGTAGGCGACGGTGTCGGAGTCGATCTCCGACAGTGCACCTTCCTGCGCCCGGATCGCGCCGGCGAAGTAGCGGAAGTGGTCGATGGCCAACGGAATGTCGGCGTTCAGGGTCTCGCGGATCGGCTTGCCGTTGTCCCAGGACTCGGCGAGCGCGATGGACTCGAGGTTCTCCTCGATGCGGTCCGCGATCTTGTTCAGGATGATGGCGCGCTCGGCCACCGACGTCTTACCCCAGGCCGGAGCCGCAGCGTGTGCGGCGTCGAGCGCAAGTTCGATGTCCTCGGACGTCGAACGCGCGACCTCACAGAACGGCTGCCCGGTGACGGGTGTCGGATTCTCGAAGTACTGGCCCTTGACGGGCGCAACCCACTGGCCGCCGATCCAGTTGTCGTAACGCGATTGGAAGGACATGACGGCGTCCGGCGAACCCGGGCGGGCATACACGGTCATCGATAACTCCCTGGTGTCGTGAAACTCGGGTGGAACTGGGTGTGACTCACAACACTAGGGACCGTACCGTTGCAACTACGTTGCGTACTGCTGATCGAACAGATCGATCCTGGACTTGACCTGGGAATACAGGGGCGAACGCGGGTCGAGGCCTGCCAGATACGCCTCCCATGCGGCGACGTCCTCGCGGCCGTGGACGGACGTGGTCCATTTGGCGAGCAACCGTTGATCACCCTCGCGCAGCAGCGCCGCCTGGACGCGTGCCCGCAACTCGTCGCGAAGATCCTCGACCCCGGGCGCCTCCGACCCGGGAAGGACCGGTCCCGAGTAGACGTCGAGGGCGGCGGCGAGCTCGCCGCGATCCAGGGCTCCGCGGACCTGCCGGACGTCCGACGTCAATTCGGCGAGCAGCCGATAGGGCCGCGAACCGAGGTTTGCGGGACCGAAAACCTTACGCAGGCGCGACATCTCGGCACGGATCGTGACGGCGTCGAGTTCGTTCTCGTCGAGCAGCACCGCGAGGCGGTCGGAACTCAGGCCTTCGGGGTGCTCCGCCAGGAGCAGGAGAATCTCCGCGTGCCGCTGCGACAGCGGGATGCGTTCGGGCCCACGAACCAGAGTCGGCCGTCCCGATCCCAGCACCTCCAACCGCAGTACCGTCTCGACGAGCGGGTGCGGTGAACGCAGCTGGTGCAGTCGCAACTCCGCCTCGGCGGCCGCGACGGTCGCCCTGATCAGCGAGAGCACCTCGGGCACCGCCACCCGCGGACCACCGGTGATGTCGATCGCCCCGACGATCAGCCCGGTCGCGGGGTCGTGGACGGGCGCCGCCGAACAACTCCAGTCGTGCACCGAGCGGCTGAAATGCTCGGCACCGAAGATCTGCACACAATGGTCGAGCGCCAGCGCGGTACCCGGGGCGTTGGTGCCGACGGTGTCCTCACTCCAGTCGGCGCCCTCGACGAAGTTCATCTCCAGTGCGCGGTCCTTGGCGGACGAATCGCCCTCGACCCACAGCAGCTGGCCCTTCTCGTCCGTGATGGCCACGAGCAGCCCCGTGTCGGCGGCGTCCTCGACGAGAAGCTTGCGGACCACCGGGCGGATGATCGACATCGGGTGCGACGCCCGGTACGTGGCGAGATCCGCGGCCGCCAGATCGACCGCGCGGGCCGACCCGTCCGGGTTCACTCCCTTGCTGGTGCTGCGCATCCACGAGTCGAGGATGACGGAACGGACGGAATTTCCCTCATCGTCCGGGGCACGACCGGAGGGTGCGTGACGCTCGACGAACAACTGATGCGCCGACGACACCCTGCGTGCCAGCATCGCGACGTCGTCTCCCGGGCGCACGGCGACCCACGGATTGCCCCCTGTGGGCGGTTGACTTTGCATCGAACTCCTCCACGGCGTCTCTGCCTACTGTAACCCGCATCACACGGGCCCGTGTCGCCCCCTCGGTCACTCCCCCAGGAAGGTACTGACGCGCTCGGCGACCATCACCGCCGTGGCGTGCGGCCCACGGCTCGGGACCACCGGGAACACCGAGGTGTCGGCGATGGTCAGCCCTTCCATTCCGCGGACGTTGCACCACTCGTCCACCACCGCCCCCTCGTCGTCGCGTCCGCCCATCCGGCAACTGCCGCACAGGTGCAGCGACGTCCCCAGATGCGCGAGCACCGAGCGGGCGGACACCTCCTCCGACAGCGGCACGACGAACGGACCGAGCTCCGGCGAACGCAGCAGTTCCAGTGCGATGGCCTGCCCCTCGCGCAGCGCCCGGCGGTCGGCGGCCGATTGCGCGTAGCGGTATTCGATTCGGGGACGGTCCCGGCGGTGCCGCGACGTGAGCCGGATGTCGCCCCGGCTGTCCGTCACCATGAGCCCGATCCCGAGGACCGGGTCGGGCTGCCCGGATCCGGGGACGAGCACGTCGAACGGCGCCGTGTACGGACGGATCTCGAGGTCGCCGACATTCAGCACCGTTTCGACGACCGGACTGGTGTCGCTGCGACGGAGCGTGTCCCGGATACGGTACGGCAGAGCCACTTCGGGGTGGTCGCTGAAGTCGCTGCCGACCCCGGGCGCGTCGAGTATGACGGGAATGTCGTTGTCTTTCAGGTGTTCTTCCGGACCAATTCCCGAAAGCATCAGCAGCACCGGGGTTTCGACGGGACCTGCCGCCAGCACGACCCGACCGGTGCGGACCGTGCGCCGCACGCCGTCCGACTCCACCTCCACTCCGATGGTCTCGTTACCGGAGAACAGGATTCGGATGACGTCGGAATTCGCTTCGACCGTCAGATTGGGCCGCTCCCACGCCGGCAGCAGGTACGCCACCGCCGTGCTGACACGGCGGCCGCCGTCGACATTCAGGGGCACCGGACCGATCCCGCCGACGCCTGCACCGTTCTTGTCCGGTTCCTCGGGATGTCCCGCGCCGAGGGCCGCGGCGCGGAATGCCGCACTGATCTCGCTCAGCCGTTCGGCGGGCTGCCTGCGAACGGGCATCGGCCCGGTCGTGCCGTGCCGGGAATCGTCGAAGTCGGCGTCACGCTCGAGCGCCCGGAAGACGGGCAGCACGTTCTCGTACGACCACGACGCGGGCCAGTGCCGGAAATCCGCTTCCGTCCCACGGACGAAGTAGGCGCCGTTGACGGCGCCCGAACCGCCGAGGACGTGCCCACGCACCATGGCCGAGGGAACGCTCGGTGCCAACTCCACGCCGTACGTCTCCGCGAACGCGCTGCCCGGACCGACCGGCAGTGTCCGGTAGTCGAGCACGGGACAGTCGGCCACCGACCGGTAGCCGGGTCCGGACTCGAGGAGCAGGACCGATCGTCCGGGATGCCCGCTGAGCCGAGCGGCCACCACACATCCGCTCGAACCGCCGCCGACGACTACGACGTCGGCGGCGCGAATCGGATCGGCCACTACGACTTCAACCGGGGCTTCAATGCGTCGAGGTCGCGGGCGGTGATGGCGCCCTTCCAGAGCCCGGCCCCGTACGCGACGTCGTCGATCCGCTTGAACACCGTGTGCCGCACGGGTCCGAGCCCTCCGGGCTCCCGGTGAGTCACCCAGTCGGCGACGCCCTCGGCGACGGCGATCGCGAGCGCGATGCGGCGAATCCGTTTCGAGAGCAGCACCGCCAGCAGGGTGATGGGCCAGTAGTGACGACACATTGCGGACGCCAGCTGCCAGGCACCGCCGGCGAAGCCCTGCGCCGCGAGGATCGCGGCGATGCGGGTCGGCTGGTCGAGGCCCGTGAACATGCGGCGCAGGCGCAGCACCATCATCGCGAGTGTGGCGACGGCGCCGAGCAGGCCCAGCCGGGTGCACGTGGCGGCGGCGAGGCACGCGAAGAACGTCCACGGCGACATCGACAGCGGGGGAACCATGCCCGAGTGCCTCGCCGCCAGCGGCGCCGCACCGGTGCCGTAGAACAGCTTGCGGTCGAACCACTTTCCGAACGTCACACGGTGATCGTGCGCAACGTGGGCCACGGGCTCGTATCGCAGTCGCCAGCCGGACTCCTGGAGTCGCCAGCACAGGTCGACATCCTCCGCCACGTGCATGGACTCGTCGAAGCCGCCGAACTCGTCGAGCACCTCGCGACGGGCGATCATCGCAGCGCTCGGGACGTATGACACCGGGCCGCCGGACTGGACCGCGGACTCCTTGCGTCCGAGGTCGAGGGAGGAGCGGGCGTGCTCGTACCGCGCGAGTGTGCTCGCCTCGGGTTCGAGCGCCACGATCCTCGGGGCGACGAGTGCGACGGCGGGATCGCTGAAGTGGCCGAGCATGACCTCGATCCAGCCGGTGCGCGGCAGGACGTCGGAGTCGAGGAACGCCACGAACGGAGTTGCGGCGTAACGCAGACCGGTGTTCCGGGCAGCGGCCGGCCCCTTGGCCGTCTCGTGGCGCAGGACGGTGACGTGGCCACCACACCCGTTCTGCAGCGCGGGGGCGACGATCGGGACGTCGGAGCCGTCGTCGACGACGACAACCTCGAGTCCGCGGAGCGAGGCCAGCACCCGATGCAGCCCGGACGCGTTGTTCTTCACCGGAATGACAACGGTGACATCCCGGGGGGACGGAGTACTCATGGGGCGCGGGTTGGCGACCCCCGAATCGAGGAGGCGGCGTGCGACGACCGCGGACTGCGGATCGACGACCTCGAGGTAGCCGTCTCCGATCATGGCCGCCGCGGTGGGCGCCAGCTTCAGCATCCGAGTCGGCGAACCGCCGATCAACACTCGACCTCCGGAATATGCGCGTACCTTGGGGTCGATTCGGATCCCGAATCCATCGGGAAGTCGAGCTTGGCGCATCAGTCGATCGTATGCGGATCGGAGAGCGCTGGCAGGGCATGCCGGAAATTAGTCGCGTGGGCATGCCGGAAATCCGCCCTCGGCAACTCGAGGACGCCCGTGCGGGTCATCGGAGCCTCCCATCGGCGCCCGGTTCCCACCGGAGCCTTCCATCGGGGCCCGGTTCCCACCGGGCCAGTGCCTTGGTGACTGTGTGGACGAGTACGCCGAAGATCTGCGCCCCCTCCGCGGCCGTTGCGCCCGTCGGGTCACCGAGCACGCCGTTGGCCGACACGGCGACCATACCGCCTTCGCGCAGTCTTGGCATCAACCTCGCAACAGGTTCCGTATTACCGACTTCAGCCCTGGACAACCTCACCCGACCAGGTGAAAGGTGTAGCAACAAGGACGTTTCCGTACGCCCGGCATGGGCGTCCGCCCCGGGAACCGCACACGGCACCCAGGCCACATCGCGAGCCTCGTACCGAAGCAAGGCGACAGCCTTGACCAATGCGGGCCCGTTTCCGCCGTGCCCGTTGACGAACAGCACACGGTCGGCCCACCGGCACGCGGACCTGCCGTACTCGACCAACACGGCCTCCAGCGCCTCAGCCCCGAGCGACACGGTCCCGGGAAATCCCTCGTGCTCGCCACTGGCGCCGTAGGCGATCGGGGGTGCCACCAGCACGTGCGGCAGCGCGCGGGACACGGCGTCGGCGATGGCGGTGTCGGTGTCGAGCGGCAGATGCGGTCCGTGCTGCTCGAGCGAGCCGACCGGGACGACGACCGTCGACACACGGGATGCGAGTTCGGGCCACACCGCGTCGTCGAGGTGTCCGGAATGGGGCATCCCCCGATGCTAGGCGACGCGGAACCGGCTGCTGCTCGCACTAGAGCGCGAGCGCCACCCGCTCCCCCTCGATGACGGCGGAATGCGCGCGGCGCGGAGCCAGGGCGTCGCCGATGCGATGAACCTCGATACCGCTGTCGGCCAGCTCTTTCCAGAGCCCGTCCTCCGGCTGCTGATGCGCCGAGGAGACCACCCAGTCGACGGTGAGTTGCCGCGGCTCACCGGTCGGGTGGTGCAGGAGCGTGACCTCGAGCCGCCCGCCGTCGACGACGTCGCACCCGGTCGGCACCACGTCCGTCACCTGCGTGATGCCCTTGCCGTGCGCCCGCCGGTTCCATCCCTCGAGGTCCAGCGTGATGCCCAGGTCCTGGCCGACGATCATCCCCGGAGTGCAGATCGTGACGGCACACCCGTCGTCGGCGACGAACTCCGCGACGGACGTGCCCTGATGAAATCCCAGTTCGTCGACCACCAGCACCGTCCCGGACGGACACGCGCGACCCTCCAGCACGTCCCGCACGTCCACCACCCGCCCCGACGCACCCGCCCAGTGCGGACGGCGCGGACGTGCCCCGGTCGCGAGCACCACCACGTCGGGACGTCCCCGCACCAGGGTCTCGGCGGTCGCGTCGGTGCCCGTCCGCACGTCCACACCGCGCCGAACGCATTCCGATTCCAGATCGACGACGAGGTCGAGGAACTCGCGGCGACCCGGGACGACGGCGGCCGTCCGGACCTGGCCGCCGAGAACAGTCGCGCGTTCGAACAGCGTCACGTCGTGACCCCGCTGCGCCGCGGTCGCCGCGGCCTTCAACCCGGCCGGTCCACCGCCGACCACGAAGACCCGCCTGCCGCGAACGGTCGGTTCGGGCAGCGGGACCGCTTCCCTGCCCGCGCGCGGGTTGACAACGCATCCGAGCCACCGGCCCAGCCCCATGCGTCCGATGCATTCCTGATTGCACGCCAGGCACGTTCGGATGTTTCCCTCTTCGCCGGCCAAGGCCTTCACCGCGAAGTCCGGGTCCGCGATCTGGCCGCGCACCACCCCGATCAGGTCGCAGTGTCCCTCGTGCAGAGCCTGGTCGGCCTGGTGCGGATCCGAGAACCGGCCGACACCGACCACAGGAAGACCGACCCGCCGCCGGATGGCGTTCGGGACGAACAGCGCGTACCCGCGAGGGACGGCCATGGACGCCTCGATCATGTGGAGCGTCTCGGTGGCCATGCCGATGGACGTGTTGATGTAGTCGACCCGGCCGTCCGCCTCCACCAGAGCGGCCACCTCCACCGCCTCGTCGAGGCGGACTCCACCGTCGAACAGATCCTCCCCCGCGAGCCTCACCCCGAGTGCGCGGTCCGGACCGATCGCGGCACGCACGGCCTCGACGACCTCGAGGAGGAACCGGGCACGGTTCTCCAGCGACCCTCCGTACCGGTCCGTGCGCTGGTTCGTGGCGGGGGCCAGGAAACTGCGCACCAGCGACGAGTGGGAGCACTGCAGTTCGATCCCGTCGAATCCGCCTCGGAGACAGTGCTCGGCCACGCGCGCGTACCCGTCGACGAGGGTCCGGATCTCCCGCCGATCGACTGCCTTGGGAACTTCACGGAACAGTGGGTCGGGGACGGCGCTCGGCGCCCACAGCGGCCGCCGCGAGTACATGCTCGATCCCTGGCCGCCGTTGTGGTTGACCTGAGCCAGGATCGGGACACCGTGCTCGTGGACCGCGTCGGTGATCCGCCGGTACCCCGGGACGACCTCCGGCCGGTAGCCGGCGATCACCTTCTCGTACGGCCAGTCCCCCGGATGGGTGGCATGCTCCTCGGAGATGATCAGGCCCGCACCGCCCTTCGCGCGCGCCGCATAGTAGGCGGCGTGCTGCGCGGTGGGCAGGCCGTCGACGGCGTACCCCGTGAGGTGCGCGGAGAAGACCACCCGATTGCGCAGGGTCAGCGGCCCCAGGCGCAATCGGGTGAACAGGTGGCGGTACGCGGAGGTGCTCACACCTTGGTGTTGCCCATGTCGACGGCGACCTGACTGCCCGTGACCCTCCGCGAACCGTCGCCGGCAAGCCACAGCACCGCGTCGGTGATGTCGTCGGTGTCGGCCAGCGGGTGGTCGGTGAGGATGGTGCCGAAGCTCGACAGATAGTGCGGGTGCTTCTCGAGTATCACGAGGCTGCCCGGATCGGTGCCCATCGGAGTCTTCACCCCGTACGGATGAATGGAGTTGACCCGGATGCCGTATTCGCCCAGTTCCTTCGCCGCGGTCTGGGTGAGTCCGACGAGCCCGAACTTGGAGGCGGCGTAATTCGCCTGCCCCGGAAGCGGCTTGATACCCGCGACGGAGCTGATCACGATGATCGAACCCCCGCGACCTCCCTCGATGAGCGCCGGGACCGCAGCCTTCAGCGTCTTCCACGCGCCGGTGAGGTTCACGTCGATCAGCGTCTCCCACTGCTCGTCGGGCATCTCCCAGAAGCGGCTCCAATTGCAGATCCCGGCGTTCGCGATCACGATGTCCAGCCGGCCGAACTGTTCGACTCCCCGGTCGACGACAGCCTTCAGTTGCGCACTGTCCCGCACGTCCGCCTGCTCGGCGAGAATCTTGCCGCCCTCGGATTCCACGAGCCGCACCGTCTCGGCCAGGTCGTCCGGCGTCGCAGGCTCGTAGCTGTTGTACTCCGACACCGGCCCGCAGATGTCCACGGCGATGATCGCCGCACCTTCCCGCGCCAACCGCACCGCGTGCGTCCGCCCCTGCCCACGGGCAGCTCCGGTGATGAACGCGACCTTGTCGTCGAACTGTCCCATGAAATGTCCTATCTCTCGTTGACGAGGGTGAACGGATGGTGGTCGAACTCGTTCTGTCCGTGTGCGGTCCAGGTCAGCGCCTCGGCGCGACCCTCACGGACCGCCTCGAGCAGTGTGCGGGGTGCCACGCAGTCGCCGACCCGCACCGCATCCGGACGCGACGAGCCGAGTGTGTCCTCGGGAAGGCGATGCGAGCAGTCGATGAGCACGGCGCACGGCACCACCGACTCTTCGGCGGTGTACCGGTTTCGTAGGCGCACACCTTCGTCGCCGATCGACGCGATGCGGCTGTCGAGGTGGCGCGTCACCCCGGCTCGTTGCAGACGGGTGTTGGCGTCGGCCAGGTCCCCGGTCATGCCGAGTCGCGAGCCGGCAACGGAATCCTGGGTCACGATGCTCACGTCCCGGCCCCGCGCCGCGAGCCATTCGGCGACTGCCACTCCGACCGGTCCGCCGACCGGGTCGAAGACGACGTGCGGCCCTTCCGTCGACGCGTCGGCGTCCAGCAGGTCCGCGGCACCGATACATCGGACGCTCCCCTCGACCGGGAACGGCAACGGGCGAGGCCTGCTGCCGGTTGCGAGGATCACCCTCGTGCCCTCACCTTCCGCGGCGTCGAGTTCGGCGTCCGAGACAGCGGTACCGAGACGGAATTCGACTCCGAGCCTGCGGCATTCGTCCTCGAGCCAGTCGACCAACGCCGTGAGGTGCGGCGCACCCGCGGCGGCCCGGACAATCCCGCCGAGCCGGGCCGACGCGTCCGCCACGGTCACGCTGTGACCGTTGAGGGCCAGCACTCGCGCCGCTTCGAGACCGGCCGGACCGCCGCCGACCACCAGCACCGCGCCCGTGGCCCCACCAGTGCTGTCCTCGGCAGGCTCGACAGTCTCGTGTCCGGCCGTCGGATTACCGACACAGGTGACGACCGGATTGCGGGGGTCGAGCACCTGGCACGTCTGATTGCACAGGACGCACGGCCGCGGCACCGCACCGCGACGGATCTTGACGACGAGGTCGGGGTCGGCGATCTGTGCGCGCGTCATCTCGACGACGTCGGCGACACCCTCGTCGAGCGCCCGCCGGGCATCGGCCGGATCGACGACGCTGCCCTGCAGAACGACCGGGACCATGCCCGCGACAGCGGCGCGGATGTCCCGGCAGAGTTCGGTGTTGAACGCGGGTTGCCGATGGAAGTCGGGGCGGTAGGCCTTCGGCGTCATCGGTCCGCCCCGGACCACCACGAGCAGGTCGAGATCCTCGGCAAGTTCTCGTGCGTGTCCGGCGGCGATCGACGGCGTGATCCCCGCCCAGGACGTCGCCTCGTCGCAGCTCAGGCGCAGGGACAGGACCCGGCCGGGGCCCAGCTCGTCGCGGACGGCGGCGAGGACCTCCCGGGTGAGGCGCAGCGGGTCGGCGCCGTACGCGTCATCGCGCACATTGGTGAGGTTCGAATGGAACTGCCGCAGTAGCCCTCTCGGTCCCGCGTCGAGCTCGACACCGTCCACGTCCGCGGACACGGCCGCCGCGGCCGCGGCACGGAAGCCCTCGACGAGACCGTCGATCTCCGCCCGCTCCATCTGCATCGGCATCTCACGGGAGATCACGTCGGCAATGCCCGACGGTCCCCACAGCACCGCCTGCGAATACGCACTCGACCCCTGCAGTCCGGTGTGCCCCAGCCCGGCCAGCACCAGCGTGCCGTGCGGGCGGCACGCAGCGACCACGTCCCGCCAGCCGCCGACGCAGTCGGACGCCAGCGGCGCCCGCTCGTACGGCCAGTCGGACGCATGGACCGACGCCACCTCGGTGACGACGATCCCCGCACCACCACGCGCCCGACGCTCGTAGTACGCGACGTGCCGCGGGGAAAGCGCTCTTCCCGCACCGAGATTGGTGGGGTGCGGACCCAGAAGCACCCTGGCCGGGGCGTGGCGTCCGGCCAGGGTGATCGGGTCCGTCAGTTGCGCAGACATCTACGCCGTTCGTCGGTCAGGATTCGGCGCCGAGCACACGGGCGAATCCGGGCGGGATCACGACGTCGGACGGCGTGAGGTCGTGGATGGACGAATGACCCAGCCCGAGCAGCGCCGAGTCGATACCTCCGCGGAGGACGTCGAGAACGTTCTCGACGCCGGCCTGACCGTTCGCCGAGAGGCCCCACAGGTACGCGCGGCCGATCATGACCGCCCTCGCACCGAGCGCGACGGCCTTCACGACGTCGCTACCACGGCGGATACCACCGTCGAGAAGCACCTCGACCTGGTCGCCGACGGCCTCCGCGATGGCGGGCAGCGCGCGGATCGGCGCCGGGGTGCCGTCGAGGTTGTTGCCGCCGTGATTCGACACGGAGATCGCGGTGACGCCGGCGTCGATGGCGCGCTTGGCGTCGTCGACCCGCATGACACCCTTGAGCATGAACGGCCCGCCCCACTGCTCGCGCAGCCACGCGATGTCGTCCCACGTCGGCAACGGCGTCTGCATCCACTCGCCGTAGGCGCCGAAGAACGTGGGCGGTTCCTGACCGGGCTGCGCCAGGTTCGGGGTGGTCAGATCCGGGATCTTGCGGGTCTTCGCGAACTCGTACAACCACTTCGGACGGGCGATGCCCTCCGGGGCGAACTGAAGCATCGCCTTGAGGTCCATCTTCTCGGGAATCGCCGGGCTACCCCAGTCGCGTCCGTACGAGAACGACCAGTCGGTGGTGATGATCAGGCCGGTCGCCCCGGCGGCGCGGGCGCGTTCCATCCGCTGGATCAACACGTCCCGGGTGCCGACCCAGTACATCTGGAAGAACGTCTGAGGATTGGCCGCCGTGACCTCCTCGATCGACTTGCTCGCGAACGAACTCAGACCGATCGCCGTTCCCCGTGCCGCCGCCGCACGCGCGACCGCGACCTCCCCATCGGGGTGCACCGCCTGCACACCGGTCGGGGAGATCACGACGGGCAGCGAAATCGGCTGACCCATCACGGTCGTCGACAGCTCACGCTTGTCGGACAAACCGACGACGTGGGGGGCGAACCCCAACTCGGCGAACGCCGCGATGTTGTCGTCGACCGTCACGCCCCGCTCGGAACCGGCGATCAGCGCCGCGTACACCGACTTCGGCAGGCGCTTCTTCGCGCGACGCTGAGCCTCCGCCACCGTCTCGAAGAACGGATTCTTACCCATGGCAATACCTCTCGTACCTGGCAGACGACTTACGTCTGGTCCATGCCCGCAAGCGGGTTCTCGTCACAAATCTTTGCCGGCGGACGCACCATCAGCGTCAACGGAACCGGCGCCCGCGGAGTCCGGCGCTGGCCGGTGCGGGAATGGTCGACACTGGATTTCGGGATCTCCCCCGCGGCAGCCAACGCCAGTTCGCCGTTGCCGATCACACATTCAGGGTCCGGGCCGTCCATCGGCAGCCCGGTGAAGAACTTCGCGGCCATGCATCCGCCGCGGCAGGAGTCGTAGTGGTTGCACTTACTGCACGCGCCACCGGTCTGCGGGGACCGCAGCTCCTGGAACAGCTCCGACGTCTGCCACACCTGCTGGAAACCGCCGTCCGCCACGATGTTTCCCGCGAGGAACTGCTCGTGGATCGCGAACGGGCAGGCGTAGACGTCGCCGATCGGGTCGATCAGGCACACCACCCGTCCGGCGCCGCACAGGTTCAGACCGGGCAACGCATCGCCGTACGCGGACAGGTGGAAGAAGGAGTCGCCGGTGAGCACACCCTCGCCGTTGGCGACCAGCCAGTTGTACAGCTCGCGCTGCTGCGCCTGCGTAGGATGCAGTTCGTCCCACACGTCCGCGCCGCGCCCCGACGGTCGCAGCCGGGTGATGCGCAGGGTGGCGCCGTACTTGTCGGCGAGGGCCTTGAAGTCGTCGAGCTGGGACACGTTGTGCCGGGTGACCACCACGGAGATCTTGGCGTCCTTGAAACCCGCCTCGGACAGATTCTCGAGTGCGCGCACCGCCATCGCGAACGAACCCGGACCACGGACGGCGTCGTTGACCTCGGCCGTCGCACCGTCGAGGGAGATCTGCACGTCGACGTAGTCGCTGGCCGCGAGCCGGGCGGCGACCTTCTTGTCGATCTTCACCCCGTTCGTGGAGAACTTCACCCCCACCTGGTGGGCCGTCGCGTAGTCGACCAGCTCCCAGAAGTCCGAGCGAACCGTCGGCTCACCGCCGCCGATGTTCACGTAGAAGACCTGCATACGCTGCAGTTCGTCGATGATCGACTTGCACTGCTCGGTGCTCAACTCCCGCGGGTCACGTCGGCCGGAGGAGGACAGACAGTGCACACACGACAGGTTGCACGCGTAGGTCAACTCCCAGGTGAGGCAGATCGGGGCGTCGAGACCGAGTTCGAACTGGTCGACGAGGCGGCCGACCGGGGCGGACGGCCTTTCGAGCATGGAGGTCATGGGCTGTGTCCTCTGGTACGGGTGGAGAGAGCTGGTCAGGCGGGGACGATCATGTGCGACTCGGCCAACGTGCCGAGCGCGCGCGCATACTGCGCGGCAGCGTCGTCCCCGATACCCTGCGCCCGCAGTGCGGACCGGGCGTCGGCGTGTGAGGGAAGCGCTTCGACCACCGCGACGATCGTGCGGTTCTTCAGGAACGACAACTTGCGCGTCCCGAAGTGGTAGAGCAGCGCCCCGAAAGGTTCGGGACGCAGCGCCACCTGCGGATGAAGCTTCCAGCCCACATCGAGATCGATACCGGCGTTGCCGGCCACTGAAGCAGAAGCTGGAGCGGACATGATCAGTACACGCCGCACATGCCGTCGATCGAGACCTCTTCCACCAGGGATTCCTCGACCAAGTCGTTTTCGAGCACGTTGTTGTCGCGATCCGACATGATTTCCTCCTACTGTTCGGTGATACGGCGCGAGCCGGAGGGATGTTCCCCGTCATAGGAGACCGTCCCTGTGACTCGCCTCACCACTGTAATGGCATCGAGTGCAGAATGACAGGTCGGGAGGGGACGAAAATTGAGAAGTCGTCGAAAACCATCCAGTCGGATAGGGCGACGCCCGTCCACCACGCAGGATCGGATCAGTACTGTCGGGATCGAACTGTTCACGGAACAGGGGTTCGACGCCACCAGCGTCGACGAAGTCGCCGAAGCGTCCGGCATCGCCCGGCGCACCCTCTTCCGCTACTTCCCGTCCAAGAACGCGATCCCGTGGGGTGACTTCGACGCTCACCTCGCCGAAATGCGTGCCCAACTCGCAGCGCAACCCGACGACATCCCTATCGTCGACGGACTCACCGCAGCACTCCTGCAGTTCAACGCGTTCCCCGCGAGCGAGGAAATCAACCACCGCAAACGCATGGGGCTGATCCTGCGAGTCCCCGCCCTGCAGGCGTATTCGGTGGTCATGTACGAAGGGTGGCGCAACGTCATCGCCGAGTACGTCGCGAGCCGGCTCGGAACCTCACCTACCGACCACGTTCCCCGGACAGTCGGTTATCTTCTACTCGGCGTTGCGATGTCGGCGTACGAGCAGTGGCTCGACGACGATTCGCTCGAACTGAACGAACTACTCGCCAGCGGAATGCAATCGCTCTACGATGGGCTGAGTTCCCTCGGCGAGCCCGACACCCGAACCTGACCCACTCCCGCCATCACCTCTCGGCAAGGTTGCCTCGAATGACTTCCACTCTCGACACACCCGCGTTCGACTCTCTCGCACCGTGCGAATCCGGGCTGTGGTCACATGGTCACGTCACGGTGGAGCGGGTCGCGGCCGGGCCGCTCACACTCACCCGTGACGGCGAGCAGCTGCGGGTGACACACGCCCTGACACCCGAAGATCTGAGCGAACGACTCGTCGCCTCGGTTACCACGTCCATCGAGGACGCCGACTTCGGTCAGGACGAATTCGAATCGACCATGGTCGGACTGGTCCGCTCCACCGTCGACGGTGCGCTCGAAGCGTGGACCGTCTACTACCGCAACTCCCTGAACGAACTGCTCGACGGCACCGCCGACTTCGCACCGATCCACGAGAAGGCAGAACAACTGGTCCATGGCTCCGTCCTCGACCTCGGGTCGTGCTTCGGATTCCTTCCCCTCCGACTCGCCCGCGCCGGCCGGTCCGTCACTGCGACCGACATCCTGCCCGGCACCATGACCCTCCTCGACGCCGTGGCACCGGAACTCGGCCTCGATCTGCGCACCCTCGTGTGCGACGCCGCGCACGTGCCGGTTCCCGACGACAGCGCCGACACCGTCACCGCAATCCACCTCCTCGAACATGTCGACGAAAACATCGGGGCCGCAGTGATATCCGAGGCCCTCCGCGTTGCCCGCGACCGAGTTGTCGTCGCCGTCCCCTACGAGGACGAGGCAACGGCCTGCCACGGACACATCCGCACCTTCGACACCCCGTCGCTCACGAAGCTCGGCGAATCGACGGGACGTCCCTTCGAGGTGTTCGAACACCACGGCGGATGGCTCGTCATCGACTGCTGACCACCTCACGATGCCCACAGATGCGCCGAGGTCGGGGGCGCGGCGCGGTTGATCGGTAGTGGTGTCCGGTCGGGGTGCCGAGGTCGATGAGATGGGTGCGGCCGGGGTTGTGCACCGGTCGGGCCGTCCACCCCGGTGCTTCCTTCGCGTAGTTGCAGGCCTCGCACAGTCCGGACCCGTTTCGCGCGGTGGTCGCCCCGTGCTGTCGGCGGGAGCGGATGTGGTCGTGGTGCCGGATCGGTGCATCGCACCACGGCGTACGACACGTGCGGTCGCGGAGGTCGATCAGCGTCCGCAGGCTCTTCGGGAACGTGCGCGACTGCGATTCCATCGCCGTCAAAGCACCCGACTGCGGGCAGGAGTACACCCGACGTAGCGACGTCTCGGTGTCACTGTCGACGGCGTCGGCCACCAGCTGCCGGGCAATCCCGGCCGGCACCGGCCCGAAGCCGTGCAACTGCGCGGCCTCGTGCCCGCCGGCCAGCAAGGTCTCATCCGAGAGCACCAGATTCACCGCCACCGGAACACCACCACCAGCAGCGGTCTGCCCGGTGCCGCGGTCGAACAACAGGTCCACCATCAGCTGATTGCGAGTCCGGCCACCACTGTCCCCGGTCGCGATGAGACTGTCCGCATCCCGCCCCAGCGTGGCCTGCAGACACACCGCCTGCTCGACCGGCATCAGCACGCTCAGATACGCCATCGAATCCGGTGCCGGCCGCGTCGTCACCCGCCGCTCGGACACCGCTGTGATGCCGCCGCACCACGGATGCGGCGTCGAGTTCCACCGCCAGAGCCTTCGCCCGTGTGATCAGACCGCGGTCACCGACCCCGTCGAGAATGTCTGGATCCGAGCACAACCGGCGGTCCACGATCGCCCGATCCGTGGCCGACAGGCACGCCGTTTCCCGCACCAACAGGGTGGCCCGCCATTCGTTCAACCGCCCGGTCTGCAACATGGCGAGGGTGTGCGGCATCTCGTGCACCAGAGCCTGCGCGAAACCCAGATGCCGGCCGCCGCGGTTCGGGGATTCCCTGCGCGCCAACGCAATCTGCGACGCGATACCCCGGTCCCACTCCACTCGCGGCAACCCCCGAGCCCTGCGGTCCGCACGGATACTCGTCGCGACGCCGTCGGTGATCACCGCCTGCACCGCACACCCGACCGACTTCAACGCCTCGATCGCATCGAGCCACTCGATCCCCAACCCCGCGTCCCCACCCGCCTCGACACATCGCAGCCGCGCCGTGAACGCACGCAACTCGTCCAAATCCGCTGCAACCAGAGCCCCCACAACCAACCTCCCCCAAGGTCGTTCGAAACTTTGTTCGATTCTAGCAACGGAACCCGACCCGAGCAATAGACGGACGGCTTCCCACAGGTCCGCCGCACAGGCGCGCGTTCGACAATCCCCCCGACGCCTCCTCCGGTGGGTCCGCCACAACCTCGATCCCTTCGCCTCGGTCGGCGCTCACAGTCGGCACCACGAAGGTTCAGCTAACGAAAACCGATGCCGCAGCGACAGAAGCAACATACGGACCCGATCGTCAGGCGGGGCCGCCGGACTCGAAGGAGTATCCGATGACCCACAGGATCCGCAGGTTCCTCGCCGGAGCGGCCGCATCGTCCGCCCTTGCCGCCGCGGTGGTCGCCTTGGCCGCCGTACCCGCCCAGCCGAACCCTCGGCCGACTGTCACACCGGCACCACACCCACATCGGGCACCTCGCACTGCACGGCTTACGACGTGCCCGCCGGCAGGACCGCAGTCCACATCGGGACCGTCGAGTGCTTCGGCCTGACGCCACGGGCGATTCCGGGACCCGGGGGTGTCTCGCACATTCCGTGGATTCAGGGCTATCGCCGCGATGGCCTGTGGGTGCCGACCGGGACACCGTCGACCGGATCGTGTGTCGGGGGGATCGGTGCCCCGTGGTGGGAGGTCGGCGTCTCGACGGGCGCCTTCACTACCTGCGGGCTGCGGGTGGGGATCGTCACCTACGTCAGTGTCGCCTGCACTCCGATCCGCCCCCAGTAGGGCACACGACCATCAGCGATCAAGGAGTGTGGCCGGCGAGGATCTGCTCGCGCAGGATGTCGGCGTGACCGGCGTGCTGGGCGAGTTCACGCAAGACCTGCAGGTACAGCGCCCACACGGTGCGCTCGCCCCGGCCGTCGACTGTGTCGTCGAGCGCCAGGGCGGCGATGGTCCGCCGGGAGGCGTCACAGCGTTCGGCGTGGGCGTCGAGCACGGATGCGATGGTGTCGGCCCGGGTGAGGGTGAACGACTGGTCCGGGGTGCTCACGATGCCGATCTCCCGATACGAGCGACCGGTCACAGCCTGGTCGAACCACACGCCCTCGACGTAGGTGACGTGTTTGACCAATCCGAGCAGCGTCGTCTTCGAACGCACCAGACGCCGACGCGCCTGCTCGTCGTCCAGGTCGTCCAGACTGCCGCGCAGAGCGGCCCGGTATTCGTCGAGTAATTCGTCCAACCGGCCGCGGAGATCGACAGTCCACCCCATGCTGGGCATGATAATCACCTCCGAGCGGCCGGCGTGTCGGATCTGCTGAAACCTTCCGCGGCAGCGGCCCGAGCGACGAGCAAGGCGCGGAAATACTCTCGGCGTCGGTAGCCGAATACGACGTCGTCGCCGAGGTGCGGCCCCTGTTCGGGGACGGCACAGCGTGAAAGCGCGGAACGGCACGGGCCCCGATGGTCGAAAATGGAACCATGGCAGGGGAAGCGAGCGAGATCGTTCTGAGCAAGCATGAACTTCGTGAGGTCACCGCGTTCGCCGCGGCATGTGCGGAGGTGGTGCTCGCGGTATTCGAGGCCGATCAGCCGCACGACTCGCGGCCCCGCGCCGCGATCACTGCTGCGTGGGAGTTCGCGCGGGGTGGTGAGCGTGGTAAATCTCTGCGCGACACAGCGTGGGCGGCGCTCGAGGCAGCCAAGGTCACGGACACTGCGGCTGCGCGCGACGCAGCGTGGGCTGCGATGTCTGCGGCAGGCGCCGCCTATTTGCATCCGTTGCCCAAGGCCACCCAGGTCAAACACATTCTCGGGGCGGGCGCTCACGCGGCCAGAGCGGCCGAGCTCGTCGCCGGTGACGACCGGACCGTCGGTGCCGGACACGTCGAACAAGCGGTGCATCGTGCGACACCGGTCGTTGTCGACGTGCTCGAACGCTTTCCGGCGGCACCGGGTGGCGGTGGACGGGTCGGCGAGTTGATCCGCATGCTGGACACCGACCTGCGGCGCCGACCGTCGACCCAGCCTCCCTGTGCCGCTACGAATTCGTGAGGTCGCGCCGACGGAACAGCACGACTCCGACCGCACCCACGACGACGGCGATCACCGCCAGCCAAACCAGCGGAGTGGCCGTCACCTCCGCGGCGGGAACAGGAGGGACGTGTGTGAACGGCGACAGATCGCGGACCGCCTGAGGCAGCCCGAGCAGTGATCCGAGGAATCCGAAGATCAGGCAGCCCGCGAGCGCACCCCAGGAGAGCCCGGCCGCCCAGGCGGGAACGCCGCCGAACGCCAACACCGCCAATGCCGCGATCACCCCGATCGCCGGTACGAAGGCAAGGGCGGCCCCCGTGAGGTTCACGATTTTTCCCGGCACGTCGTCGGTCACCAGACCGTACGCGAGACCGGTCGCCGCCCCGGTCAGCGCCTGTAGGACGACGATGCCGACGGTGACCAGGCCGATGTGCGCCAGCATCCACCGCGGACGCGAGACCGCTGTCGCGAGAACGGGTTCGAGTCGCCCCGCCGATTCCTCACCGCGCATCCGCAGTAAAGCCTGTACGGCGTAGCCCGCAACCGCGATCGCCATCATGCCGAAGATGGCGGCGAAGTAGGCGTCGACCATGTTCGTCGTGCCGCCACCGAGCTGTTCCATCATGTCGGCCACCTGCTCGCCCTCGCCGAGGAAGTCGTCGATCTGGTCTGCGATCGCGCCGTACACCACGGCGAGGACGACGATTCCGAATGCCCACCAGAACAGGATCGTCCGTTGCATCCGCCACGCCGATCCGACCGCCGTCGGCAGCGAACGGGATGCGCGGGCGGGGCCCGGGCGGGTCGGCACGAGCCCGGAGCCGATGTCCCGGTGCTCCGTGAGGGCGAAGCCGACCGAGCCGACCGCGAGTGCGAACACGGCGGGCAACGCCAGCACCCACCAGGCGTTGTCGTCGTACGGACGGACCTGCTCGGCCCAGCCGATCGGCGACACCCACGTCGGCCAGCCACTCACCACCCGCGCGCCGTTGTCCGTCACGGTCCCCGTCATGTCCCCCACCGCACGCAACAGGAATGCCACGCCCAGGGCGGCCCCGGCGAGTCCGTTCGCGGTGCGGGCACTGTCCGTCACCTGCGCCGTCACCGCGGCGATCGCCGCGAACGCGATACCGGCACCGGCGACGGCCGCGCCGAGCGCCACCGACCCGTCCAGTGGCAGACCCGCCGCCACCAGCACCACGACGTTGAGCAGTCCGAGAGCGAGGTTCGCTCCGACCGCGACCACCAGGGCCGCGGTGAGCAGTGCCTTCCGGCCCACCACGGCGGCCTCGACGAGTTCGGCGCGGCCGGTCTCCTCGTTCTGGCGGGTGTGCCGCACGACCAGCAGGGTGGTCATCAGGCCGGCGGCCAGCGACAGGGGCATGACGATCTGACAGGCGAGCACGGCGCCGGCGCTGTACCCCGACACGAGACCGTTGGTGGCCAGCGCGACCGGCGACGCCGCGGTGGCCATCGCGAAACTGCGCAGGTCGGGCTCCGTGGGATACAGGCCGAGCACGCTCGACGCCGAGAATGCCTGCAGCGCTGCGAGAGCGAGCAGCCACACCGGCAATTGGATTCGGTCGCGGCGCAGGGCGAGCCGCACGAGCCGGGCGGTCCCCGCATACTGGCCGCGGCCCGCCGTCGCCGGCGCCGTCACCGTGCTCATGGCGTCCGCGTCCCGGACTCGGCCCGCCGGTGGTTCTCGCCCTCCCGGGCCAGTTCGTCCCCGTAGTGCCGGAGGAACAACTCTTCCAGTGTCGGGGGCGTCGACGTCAACGACGTGATCCCGAACGTCAGCAGATGGCGCAGCACCCCGTCGATCGCGCTGGTGTCCACCTCGCACCGGGTGTGCAGGCCGTCGACTCGCACGTCGTAGACCCCCTCGACGGCGTCGAGTCCGGTCACCGGCCGCTGTGTGTCGGCGGTGATCGACGTGCGCGTGAGGTGACGCAGTTCCACGAGGGTGCCGGTCTCCACCGTCCGGCCCTCACGAATGATGCTCACCCGATCGCACAGCGCCTCGACCTCCGCGAGGATGTGACTCGACAGCAGGACCGTCTTCCCCGCGTCGGACATCTCCTCGACGCAGTCCTGGAACACCGACTCCATCAACGGATCCAGCCCGGATGTGGGTTCGTCGAGCACGTACAGTTCGACGTCCGACGCGAACGCGGCAACCAGTGCGACCTTCTGCCGGTTGCCCTTCGAGTACGTGCGCGCCTTCTTCGTCGGATCGAGTTCGAACCGCTCGAGGAGTTCCGCGCGCCGCGGCTCGTCCAGCCCGCCGCGCAACCCCGCGAGGAGGTCGATCGCCTCACCGCCGGTGAGATTGGGCCACAGGTTCACCTCACCGGGAACATAGGCGAGCCGCCGGTGCAGCGACACCGAGTCGCGCCACGGGTCACCACCCAGGAGGCGGGCATTGCCCGAATCCGCGCGCAGCAGGCCGAGCAGTACCCGGATGGTTGTCGACTTGCCGGACCCGTTGGGGCCGAGGAATCCGTGCACCTCCCCCGTCCCCACCTCGAGGTCGAGGCCGTCGAGTGCGCGGGTCGGCCCGAACGTCTTGACGAGATTCTCCACCGAGATCGCAGACATGATGGGGACGCTACGCCGGTTCGCGGGTGGCCACGACGGGTTCCGCGGCCCCGGCCGCCACGGGGCCGGATCAGATCAGACCGAGTTTGCCCGCCTCGTACACGGCCTCCGCACGGCGGCCGACGTCGAGTTTGCGCATGATGTTGCTGACGTGAAACTTCACCGTCGTAGCCGAAATAAACAGCCGCTCACCGATTTTCGCGTTCGACAGACCCTTGGCCAGGAGTTGCAGGACCTCGAGTTCACGCTCGGTGAGCCCGTCCCGCGGCGTCGTCTGCCCGTTGAGCGAGCGGATCACGGCCGACGCGCTGCGTGAATCGAACGCGCTCTCGCCGCGGGACACGGCGCGGATGGCGCGCACCAGTTCGGTCGTGTCGACGTCCTTGACCACGTATCCGCGGGCGCCGGCGTGGATGGCGCGCACGACGAGTTGCTCGTCGAGAAACGTCGTGAGCACGAGCAGACCGATCTTGCTGTCCGCGGCGGACAGCTGCGCGCACAGTGCCAGCCCCTCGTAATCGGAGGCCGCCGACAGTTTCAAGTCCATCAGCACGACATCGGGCGCGACGTCACCGACGACGGCCAGCGCCTCCTGCATGGACGACGCTTCCCCGACCACCTCGAGATCCGGCTCCCGCTCGAGGACCGAACGCAGACCCTGGCGGAGAATCGCGTGGTCGTCGACGAGCACGAGCTTCACCACCGAGGTGGGGCGGGCGGACCTGGCCTGGTCACGCACCGAGGTTCGTATGGTCATCGGTCCACCTCACTGTCGGAATGTAACGGGATCCGGGCAGCCACCCGGACTCCGCCGATCCTGGCCCGCGCCACTTCGAGAGTGCCGCCCAATTCGGCTGCCCGGGCCTGCATGTTCGCCAACCCGCGGTGGTGGCCGTCGAGGTCGTTGTTCGCCGCCATCCGCAGCATCAGGCGCATCCGCTTGGGGTCTCCGTCTCCGTCGTCGGCGACGGAGAGCAGCACCGAATCTTCCGAATACGTGAGCCGCAGGACGGCGCGCGTCGCGTTGGCGTGGACCGCCGCGTTGAACAGCGCCTCGCCGGCGATCCTCAGCAGCGCGTGTTCCCGGTCGCTGGACAGCTCGGCGGGGGTGCCGCCGACGCGGACGGTGACCGCGAGTTCGTCGGGCATGTGCACGACCCCGAGTTGCTCGAGCATCTCGGGCAGGGACGTCCGGTCGGAGCCGCCGGAGTGATTGAGCGCGTAGATGGCCGAGCGTAACTGCTCCACGGCGCGGCGCGTCAATTCCTTTGCAAGATCGAGTCTCTCGCTGCGTTCGTCGTCCGGGACACCGCTCCGGCACACCTCGATCTGCATCCCCGCCGACAGCACCGCCTGCGTGACGCTGTCGTGGAGTTCGCGGGCGATCCGGTGTCGTTCCTCGTCGAGGACCTGGTGCCGGTGCGCCGCTCCGAGTTGACGCTGGGTGGATTCGAGTTCGGCGTTGCGCACCGCGAGATCGGAGGCGGTACGACGCGCCTCCGCGTACGCGTGCTCGGCCCGCTCGAGCAGCAGCTGGCCCCGCTGGTAGAGCGCCGAATTCTGCAGAGCCACGGCGGTCTGGCTCGCGAGGATGCTGAGGACCGCGCCGTCGGTCGTGTCGAGCGTGCGGTGTTCGGCCGTCCAGGCCGCGAAGGCTCCCACGACGCCACCCTCGAGGACGATCGGCACGAAGGCATGGTGCGCGTCGATGACGGGAGCGCCCCCGGTGCGCGCGGACCTGATGTCGGCCAGACACGTCACGACCTCGTCCGGCAGCGGGGGGCCCTCGACGTTGTCGACGAGGAACGGCGTCGCATCCGGGCCCAGGACGAGCCGGCGCGGGCCGGCGTCGGGCAGCATGCCGTCGGCGAGGGCGAACGCGACCCATCGCGCGTCCAGGTGCGCCCGCGCCGCCTCGGCGACCGCGCAGATGAGGGTCTCGGGGCCTTCCACCGTGCGGACGAGGGCCCGCGAGATGAGTTCCAGCGCGTGGACGACACGTTCGAGACGTTCTGCGGCGCCACGATATTGGGGGTAGAACGTCGGCTTGCCGGACCGCAGTCCGGTGAGCGTCGACAGGTCCGGGGCGTTCATGCGCTCACAGCGCAGTCCGGAACAGCGCCACCATCTGCTCCTGGGTGGCCGTACGCGGGTTGGTGGACATGCAGGCGTCGCGGAGCGCGAACTCGGCGAGGCGTGACAGGTCTGCTTCGCGAACCCCCAACTGGCCCAGACCTTTCGGAACTCCGACCTCGCGGGCGAGGCGTTCCACCCGGTCGGCGACCGCCAGCGCAGCCTCCTCGGGTGTTCCGCGACGCTCCTCGAGACCGAGAGCAGCGGCGATGGCAACGAACGGGGTGGCGTCGTCGGTGGCGTTGAAACGGATCACGTGCGGGAGAAGGATGCCGTTGATGACTCCGTGCGGCAGGTCCAGCAGTCCCCCGACCTGATGGCTCATCGCGTGGGCGGCACCGAGGATCGCATTGGTGAACGCGAGGCCGGCTTCGAGGCTCGCCTGCGCCATGACGGCGCGCGACTCCATCTCCATCGGTAACTCGATGGTGCGGACGAGGGTGTCGGTGACCAGCCCGACCGCGCGGAGCGCATGGTGGTCGGTGAGCGGGTTGTGGGCCAGCGACACGAACGCCTCGATACCGTGAGTGAGGGCGTCCAGGCCGGTCGCCGCATTGAGCCACTCCGGCATGGTGGTCAGCAGCCGGGGGTCGATCACGGTCACGTCCGGTACGAGCGCGCGGCCGATGATGGTGATCTTGGTGCCCCGCTTCGTGTCCGTGACGATGCAGAACTGCGACACGTCGGCGCCTGTGCCCGACGTGGACGGCACCATCACCAGCGGCGGGATCGGACTGGTGGCCTGGTCGACTCCCTCGTAGTCGAGGATGTTGCCCCCGTTCGCGGCGAGCACCGCGATGCCCTTCGTCGCGTCGATGACGGAGCCGCCGCCCAGGGCGACGAGGACGTCGCATTCACCCTCGCGATACGCGTCGTGCCCGGCCGCGATCTCGTGGTCCTTGGGGTTGGGCGTCAACGCGCTCCACACGACCGGGGTGAGGCCCTGCTCGCGCAGCTGATCCTGAAGCTCGGTCGCCCAGCCGGCGTCGATCAGACCCGGATCGGTGACAAGCATCGGCCTCGATCCGCCGAGGCGGAGTACCGCGTGCGCGGCCTCGACCATCGATCCGATACCGAACACGATCTCGGGCGCATGGAATTTGACCAGCCTGCCCGGGGCGGTGGTGCGGGTGGACGGATAGGATACGGACAAGTCGACACTCCTCCCGACACCTGCGTGCATGTGATCCACATTACAAGACTCTGACCTAGACCCTACGGTCCGGGACGAGCTCCCACACCCACCGAAGGACAGGTACGTACCTACCCGATCGGGTAGGTGGACGGGATCTTCACCGCAACGCGTGCCCCAGCTCGGCGGCGCGGGACATCAGCTGGGCGGCATCCCGCGCGACGACGACACGGTCGCAGATCTCGGCGTACTCCGGCATCGCGCACGACGCCTGGTTCCAGTACCGCTCGGGTTCCGGGGTGATCCAGGCCAGCCGGTGCACTTTGCGACGCAGTTCGGCGAATTCGTCGACACCCGGTGGGAGGCCGTTGCACCGCCCGTCACCGACGACGACCACCGAGGTGCGGGAGTTCACGTCGGTGCCGAACTCGGTCAGCACGTCGGAGAACACCCGGCCGTAGTCGCTGCTCGCCTCCAGATCGATGCGCGGGTCGGCGAGCACCGACGCGAGCGCGTCGTCGTCGGCCCCGGCGAGGAGAGTGTCCGTGACGTCGACGGGCCGGTCCACGAACGCCAGCACCTGGCAGCGGCTCGCCCGGCGATGCATGGCCTGTGCCAGCCGGAGGGTGAAGGCGGTGACGGGTCGCACCGACAGCGACACGTCCGCGAGGATCAGCACCCGCACCCGGTCCGGCCGCGGCGCCTTCACCATGAGGTGGAAGGGTATGCCCTCGGTCCGCAGGCTCGCGCGCACGGTCCGGCGCATGTCGAGCCGGCCCCGCGCCAGTTCGCGCGGGCGGGGACGCGACGGTCCGCGCATCCGCCGAAGCACCTCGTAGCACGCCTGATTCACTTCGGCACGGGACGTGGCCGACACCGATCCGCTCGTGGCCCCCGGTGCTTCTGCGGGTCCGGCGGTCAGATCCCGGGCGTCCGCCAGGGCGCCGACGAATGCCTCCACCGCCTCCGCCAGCCGGTTCAGCTGGGCCGCGGTGAGTGGTTCGGCCCCATCGGAATCGGCGTAGACCGTGCTCGGGTCGTAGGCGTCGAGCCACGCGAGAATCGACTCCGGATCGTCCCAGGACAACGATCCGACGACGGCACCGCTCGTCGACGACGCCAGGTCACCGACGGCGGTGCTCGCCGCCCGCTCGACCTCCACCGTGTAGGTGACACCGCGTCGTCCGGACTCGGCTTCCGAATCGACGGACAGATCCGCGTCGCTCGACGTCATGCTGACGTCGTCGTCGTCCTTGTGGGGGTTGAAACCCTTCTGCGCTTCGGGGGTGTCGAAGTGGTCGCCCACTTCGGCGGCGCGCTCGTTGTACTCCGCGTACCGGGCGGTCTCCGCGTTGTCCGCCACCTCCAGCGCGGAGGGCAGGCCCTCCGCGAACTCGGTCCGGGACGGGGGACGCGCGTCGGGTGCGGCGTCGGCGATCGATGCGAAGAACACGTCGAAGGCGCGGTCGAAACCCGCCTGCTCGTACGTGTACTTCGCGCACACCGCACGCAGCGACGCCCTCAGTGTGGGCAGGTCGCGGCCGCCGACCAAGCCGAACACCCGGCGAACCTCGATGACCTCGGCAGGAGACGCGGCGACGCCACAGCGGCGCAACACCTTTCCGAAGGACGCCGCGAGCACGTCGAGAAGTTGCGCGGGCAGGGACGGGGAGGGGTCGGGCTGCGGGCGGAGCATCGTCAGCGCCTGCCCTGCCGACCCGCGCCGATGCCGCCCCGGTCGCGGCCACCGTGCCCGCGGAAGACGGCCGTGGTGGTGTTGGCCGGCCGCGATGCGACCGTCACCCGCTCCACCGGCCCGGCCGGAGCGGTTTCGCCGTCGCCCGCCGGGACAGGCTGTTCGCCGGAGAGCCGGGTGCGGACCAGTTCGACGTCGCTGGTGTATTTGAGCAGGGCGGTGAGCAGGATGTCGCGGACCGCGGCCCGCGAACTCACGGCCACTCCCGTCGACTTCAGGACAACCGCCGCCCGGGCCGCATCGATGACCTCCGCGATGGATGGACTCTTGCGGAGCGGCAACTGCCGCAGCGTGCGAGCCAGATCCACCACGTCCGCCGCGACGGCCTCCTCGACCTCGGGGGCCTTGGCCGTCACGATGTCACGCTCGCGCTGTGGTGTCGGGTAGCCGAGGTGGTAGTGCAGGCAACGACGCTTGAGTGCGGGCGACAGTTCGCGAGTGTCGTTGGACGTCAGGATCACCCACGGCGCCGACCGCGCGGTGAACGTCCCCACTTCGGGGATGGTGACCTGTCCCTCCGCGAGAACTTCGAGGAGCAGCGCCTCCATCGACTCCTCGGTGCGGTCCACCTCGTCGACGAGCAGCACCACCGGTTCCGGCGACAGGATCGCCTCGAGCAGCGGGCGGACCGACAGGAACTTCTCCGAATACAACCCGAAATCCTGCGCGGCCAGGAACTGCGACGCCTCGGCGACGTCGTCGAACGCGGCCATCTTCTCACCGATGCGGTCGCGCAACATCTGCACGTGCAGAAGCTGTTTCGCGTAGTCCCATTCGTACAGGGCCCGGTTGTCGTCGAGACCTTCGTAGCACTGCAGCCGAACGAGCTTCCGCCCCGACGCCTCGGCCAGCGACTTCGCCAGCTCCGTCTTGCCGACGCCGGCCGGCCCCTCCAGCAGCAGCGGGCGCTCGAGCGCGGTCGCCAGGTGGACGACCACCGCGAACTCGTCGTCGGCGATGTAGTCGACCTCGCGCAACGCCTCCTTCAGTTCCGCGCCGTCGGCGAAGCGGATGTCCTCCGGTTCCGGGGCTGTGTGCGGTGCAGTCATGATCGGGGCGTCCGTCCTTCGTCAGCGGTGTGGTGGTGGGATCGCATCCGGGGCGGGGCCGGGCTGGGGTGAGGCGCCCGCCCCGGACGCGAGTCTTCTGCGGTCGGTCAGTACGCGCTGTTGATCGCGTGATCGACCACGGGGAGCATCGACTCGACCGTCACCTCGCGCGGGTTGCCCGGTGTGCACCAGTCGCCCTGGATGTGCTCGGAGATGGCCCGCACGGTCTTCTCGTCGCCCCGGATGGTGTCACCGCGACCCTCGTACTTCTTGGTGTTCATCTGGTTCTTGTCGTACGAGTCGGTGCGCACCTGACCGAAGTTGTCCGGAATGCCGACGTCCTTCGCCAGGCGGATGGCCGCCTCGACCGCTGCGTCCGCGGCCTGCACCGTGGTGAGGTTGCGGGTGTCCACGCCCAGCGCTCCGGCCAGCTGGGCGTAGCGCTCGTACCGCGACGGCAGGTTGTACTCCCAGACGCGGGGCAGGGCGATGGCGTTGTTCAGGCCGTGGTGGCTGTCGAAGAACGCGCTGACCGCGTGCGAGATGGAGTGCACGATGCCGAGGCCGCCGGAGTTGAATGCCTGGCCGGCGATGTACTGCGCGTTCATCATTCCCTCGCGGGCCTTCAGGTTGCGCGGCTCGAACACGGCCTCCCGCAGGTTCTTCGCGACCAGTTCCACCGAGTACAGCGCGTTGCCGAGCGACGGCGCGAAGTCGAGACGCGACACGTACGGCTCACTGCCGTGCGCGAGAACGTCGAATCCGCAGTACGCCGTGAAGTGCTGGGGGCAGGTGTAGTACAGCAGCGGGTCGTCGATCGCGAGGGTCACGATGGTCGCCTCGTCGAATCCCACCCACTTGTGCGGGTTGTTCATGTCCGACGTGTCGGTGATGACGTACGCCCACGATGTCTCCGAACCCGTACCGGCCGTGGTGGATACGGCGATGTGGGGTGGGTTCTCCTTGTTGGTGGACTTCGCGAATCCCTCGAACTCGTTGATGTTGCGGCCGTCGTGCGCGACCACCACCCGGGCGCCCTTGGCGGCGTCGTGACTCGAGCCGCCGCCGACGGAGATGATCGAATCGCACTTCTCCTTCTGGTAGAGCGCGGCGGCTTCCATGACGTTGTAGTCCTTGGGATTGGACTCGACCTTGTCGTAGAGCACGACCTCGACGCCCTGGTACTCGATCTTGCCGACCAGTTCCTCGATGATGCCCGAGCCGCGCAGGCCCGTGGTCATGAGCAGGGTCCTCTTGAATCCGAGGTTCTTCGCCTCGACGCCGATGATGTCGTGGGCGCCCACTCCCATCAGTGCCCGCGGGAACGGGTGGAATTCCTTGATGGGGAAGTCCCAGATCTGGTTGAGCTCGATGGCCATGGCCGTCTCCTCGATTAGTCGATGTCGAATCTGAAGCGTTGCGGAAGGGGACGCACTCGATGTGATCGGCGTCTCACCTGGAATCCACTGTGACCTAGTTCGGGCCCCGGTTACAGGCCTGCGGGGCCGAACCGTCCGACCGCGGCGCACAAACTGCCCGAACGGGCAGGTGCGGCCGGGCCGAGCCGGAGGGGGCGGCACTCGATAGGATGTCCACTTCACGCGGAGTCCACCCGCTAGGCAAAAACTAGAACCTGTTCTATATTTGGAGCAGGCAAGCGAGCGTTCCGGCGCTGCGAAGTACGGAAGGACTGCACACACGATGACGACTGTCGAGGTGCCGCACAGCTCACGATCGGTGGTGCTCACCGTGTCGGGCGTAGTCGAGGAAACCCCCGACTCCCGGTCACTGGTCTTCGACGTCCCGGCAGACCTCACCGACAAGTTCGCCTACAAGCCGGGCCAGTTCCTCACCCTACGCATCCCCAGCGACCGCACGGGCTCGGTCGCCCGGTGCTACTCGCTGGCCAGCTCACCGTTCACCGACGACGCCCCCAAGGTGACCGTCAAGCGGACGGCCGAGGGCTACGGGTCCAACTGGCTCTGCGACAACATCGCCGTCGGCGACACCCTCGAGGTCCTCCCCCCGTCGGGAGTGTTCACCCCCAAGTCACTGGACCACGACTTCCTGCTGTTCGCGGCAGGTAGTGGCGTCACGCCAGTGATCTCGATCCTCAAGTCCGCCCTCACCGAGGGGTCCGGCAAGGTCGTGCTCTTCTACGCCAACCGCGACGAGAAGTCGGTCATCTTCGCGGAGGAACTCCGCACGCTCGCGAGCCGGTACCCGTCACGGCTCGTGTCCATCCACTGGCTCGAGACGGTCCAGGGACTGCCGAGCGTCGATCAACTCGCCTCCGCCGTCGCGCCCTACCTGGGGCACGAAGCATTCATGTGCGGACCGGCGCCGTTCATGGACACCATCCACAAGGCGCTCGCCGACGCCGGGATGCCCCGCAGCCAGGTGCACGCCGAAGTGTTCAACTCGCTGGCCGGCGACCCGTTCCGTGACGCCGACGTCGCGGAGGTCACCGACGACGAGGCCGCCGACGCCGCCACCGTGGAGGTGGAACTCGACGGCGAGATCCACAACCTGAGCTGGCCCCGCAAGCAGACCCTCGTCGACATCATGCTGGCCAAGGGAATCGACGTGCCTTACTCCTGCCAGGAGGGCGAGTGCGGGTCCTGCGCGTGCACCGTGCTCGAGGGCAAGGTCGAGATGGAGAACAGCGAAATCCTCGACCCCGAGGACATCGAGAGCGGCTACATCCTGGGCTGCCAGGCCCGGCCGGTCACCGACCACCTCAAGATCGAGTTCTGACTCCGCTCACCCGAGCCGGCCGAAGCCGACGACGGCGGAGTCGCTCGTCCAGTCCACGGTGTGGACGCGGATACGGCCGAACTCGTTGCCGCCGACCGTCGTAGCGGTGTCCCCGTCGACCGCGACGACGACGTTGGTGTGCTGGCCGACCCAGCTGCTGTTGTCGTAGAGCACCACGTCCCCGACGGTCGGACGGTATCCGCCCCCGACCTCCTCGAACCGCGACTGCGACTCGTAGTACTCCTGCAACGTGTAGACCCCGGGAATCCGCCAGTGCCCGGAATTCGGATTCGCCAGCGGCAGGCCGGCTTCCCGCATGATCCAGCTGACGAAGTCCGCGCACCAGGGCTCCTCGACCCCTTCGGAGTAGAACGTGCCCGGCCGCTGCCTGTCGTGTTCGGCCTCGAGCAGCCCGACGATCCGTGCCTGCTGCGGCGACAACGCGGATGTGTCGACGGCCGGGAATTCTGCGGTGTCCCACGGTAAATAGCGGTCCGGTGCCAGCCACAACACCCCTCCCGCCACGACGACCATCACAGCGACGACGGCGCCGAGGATCACCCCGGCACGTCGGCGGCGGCGAGTGGGCGCGGGAGCAGTCATGCCACCGAATGTAGCGGGTATCCGGTCACCGCATCGCGCGGTAGCCCGCACGCTCCTCTGCGGTCAGATGCTCGCACGCATACGTCAGGGCGGTGCGGCCCATCGCCGCGGCGTGCCGGTCGAGGAAACCGGTGAGCAGGTCGCGGTCGACCCGCTTGCCGACCTCGCGCAGCATCCAGCCCGTCGCCTTCTGCGTGAGGTCGCGGCGATCACCGAGAACACGCTCCGCGACCTCGAGCGTCGTGGAGGCGTCACCCCGGCGGATGAAACCGAACGTACTGAGCAGCGCGACACGGCGCCGCCAGAGGTCGTCGTCCGCGGCCAGATCGAACACCGGGGCGCGCGGCCGGTCGTACAGCCACGCGCCCAGGATCCGGTCGGCGGACGAGTCCACCAGATCCCAGTTGTTCACCCGTCCCCGCATCACCAGGTCGAGGTAGAAGGACGCGATCTTCTCGCGCAGGGCGTCGTCGCCTGCCTTCGCCGCCCGGTCGAACTGCGTCGCGAGCACCAGCAGCCCCGCCAGTCGATGCTCGTGCACCGGACTGTCGAGGAGCACCGTCACCTCCGGAAGGTCCAGATCGGCGTGCGCGCGAACCACACTGCGCGTGCCGGGAACCCGCACGCCGATGAAGACGTCGCCCTCCCCGTACTCCCCCGGACCGGTCTTGAAGAACCGTGCCAGATTGACGGCGTCGGTCTCGTCCGACAACTCGTCGAGTGCGCGCTTCACGTCGTCCGCGGTGGAAGTCACGAAGGCACTGTCCCACAGGGGGCCGACAGCCGCCGCGACAGCACGGGCAAAAATCACGAAACATACTCTGACCTGCAGTTCGCGTTATCCGACTGCAACGAGCCAGGTATTGATCGGTCGGTCAATCAGGCGTGTACTCGAGGCGGACACAATCCATTTCGAGGAGGCTGGACATGAGATCGTGGAGTCGTATGCAAGATGTGGTGGCGATCGTGATCGGAGCCTTCGCGGCGCTCTCGCCGTTGTGGCTCGACACCAACAACGCCGCGATGTGGTCACTCATCGTGCTCGGTGTACTCGTGGCCCTCTCCGGTCTCGTCCACATGAGCCGCCCGGAGATGACCGTGGCCGAGTACGCGATGGCCGTCTTCGGAGTGCTGTTGTTCCTCTCCCCGTGGGTGATGAACTTCGACGCATTCACGGGCGCGTCGTGGACCGCATGGGTTGTCGGTGTCCTGGCAGTCGTCGTGGCTGTCACGGGGTTGCCGATGATGAGTTCCCGGATGCACGGACACGGAGGGCTGGCGACACATCACTGATCTGTGAACCACAGCACCGAGAACATCGATTGGGGCGGGGCGCAGGCTTACGGCCTGCGCCCCGCCGTTCACGTCCGGAAAGGCCCATGCCAGCACCCCATCTCGGTAAGCCCGGTGGCCTCCAACCGCGGAAAGGCCGGCGGCGGCGCAGCGCGAAGATCGACGGCGACGCCCGGGAACTGATTCTCGACGCCGCCGAATCCCTCATCGCCGTACACGGATTCGATGCCACGTCCACCGCATCGATCGCCTCTGCCGCGCACGTCCCGAAAGGACTGGTGTTCTACTACTTCCCCTCCAAAACCGACATCCTTCTGGCGCTGCTGTCCGAGAGACTGCCCACCGAACCCTTCGGCGACGTGGGCCCCCTGGTGACTCCGGGCGACCCCGCCGCCAGCCTCGTCAACCTCGACAACGCTCTGAATCTGCGCGATCACCACTCGTCGGTGATGCGCGTGATCATCTGGCGCGAGGCCGAGACCCACCCGGACGTCCGTGCGCACCTGCGGCGGTTCCGCGACTACCTCAGCGACATCACCGAGCGTCTCCTGCAGGCCAGTTCGCCCTACCCCGTGCAACCCGGGACGCTCCGGGCCTGCGCGACGGCATGGGTGGCCGCGATGTTCTCCGTGGCGGGCAACGACCGCCTCCACGACCTCGACGACCTGCCGCGACGGCACGGCGAGGAACTCGACAACGTCGCACGCGTCGTGGCGGCCGGGATGGTTCAGCTCGGCTGAGAACGCCCCGCCGACAACAGCTGACCGGCGGGGAACGCCTCGGCGCTCGCGGGCAGCCGCCCGGGCCTGCCGCTGAGGAAGACCTCGACGGTGCCCTCCCCCGCGCTCGGACGGTTCAACGCATCGATACGGCGGAGGGTCTGCGCCGCCACCGCCTCCGCGCTGTCGAACAACCGCACCCCGGCGGGAAGCTGCGCCGCGATCTCGTCGGCCATCAACGGATAGTGGGTGCAGCCCAGCACCACCCCGCCCACGTCGTCGGGTGTGCGCTCCACGGCGGAGGCGATGGCAGCGGTGGCCGCGTCCCGCTCGCCGCGGTCGATCGCCTCGGCGAGACCGTGGCACGCGACACCCACCACGGAACTGCCGTTCCCGAACTTCTCGATCAGATCGGCCTGATACCGGCTCGCCGTCGTCGCCGCGGTCGCCCAGACGGCCACCGACGGACACGCGGCGGCCGCCGGCTTGATCGCCGGAACCGTGCCGACGACCGGAACAGCCGGTCCGACGAACTCCCGGACGTGGTCGAGCGCCGTGACGCTCGCCGTGTTGCACGGCAGCACGATCACCTCGGCTCCGCGTTCGAGGCAGCGCTGCGCGGTCGCGAGAACGCGGTCGATCACCCACTGTTCCGGCTTGGGACCCCACGGAGCCCCGTCCGGATCCAGAGCGAGGATCAGATCCAGTTCCGGTCGCAACTTGCGCAGCCACGCCGACGTCGGCAGCATGCCGAGACCCGAGTCGATGAGCGCAACAATCACCCGGAGAATCTATCGCGCCCCCGCCCGGCGGCCTACGCCGACGCGGCCTCGAGGACCTCCCCGATCGGAGTTCCCGCCGCGATCTTGCCCCGCATCTTCATGACGCCCCCCGCCATGCCGGCGCCGACGACACCCGCCAGGATGCCGTCCCGCTCGTAGTAGGCGAGGAACTTGCGGCCGTCGTCCTTGATCACGTGCACCTCGTCGGTGGCCGCCACCGTGCCCAGTGCCTGGATCTTGATGTCGTACTGGTCGCTCCAGAAGTACGGCACCTGAGCGGCGGCGTTCTCGTCGCCGGTCCCGGTCAACGCCCCGGCGAGGATCTTGGCCTGCTCACCGGCATTGCTCCAGTGCTCGACGCGTTTGCGACCGCCCACTTTCAGCTGCCACGCGGCCACGTCGCCGACTGCCCATACGTGCGGGACCGCCGTGCGTCCCACGCCGTCGCACACCACACCGTTGTCCAGTTCGACGCCCGAGCCGTCGAGCCACGCGGTGACCGGCACCGAGCCGACTCCGATCGCCACCACGTCGACGTCCACCTCGCTTCCGTCGCTGAGGACGGCTCCGGTGACGCGGTCCGTGCCCACCAGCGAGGTGAGCCCGACACCGGCACGCAGGTCGACTCCCTCGTCCGTGTGCAGCCGGGCGACGAGTCCGCCGATCTTCTCGCCGAGCACGGACGCGAGCGGTGTCGGCTGCGGCTCCACCACCACCACGTCGAGACCACCGGCCCGCATGCTCGCCGCCAGCTCGCAGCCGATGAAGCCCGCGCCGACGATCAGTGCCCGCTTGCCCTCGGCGAGGTCCGCGCGCAACGCCAGGCTCTCGTCGATGGACCGGAGAACGTGGACGCCCGCGAGGTCGGGCAGACCCGGTATCCGCCGCGGCACGAGGCCGGTGGCGATCACCAGTTCGTCGTAGCCGAGTTCGGTGCCGTCCGCGAGTCTCAGGATGCGGGAACCGGTGTCCACCGAGGCCGCCTCGACCCCCAGACGCAACTGGATGTTCTTCTCGTCGAAGAACTCGCGCGGCTTGAGCGTGGTGTCGCTCTTCTCCCCGCGCATCACTTCCTTCGACAGCGGCGGGCGGTCGTACGGAAGGTGCGGTTCACCGCCGAGAAGCACCAGGTCACCCTCGTATCCGGCCCGCCGGAGTTCCTCGGCTGTGCGCAGACCTGCCAGGCCCGCTCCGACGATCACAATTCTCTGCACTGTCCCCGTACCCGCCCAATCTGCCCCTGCGACGACATGACCGCCATCACATCTCTGGCACAAGTCATATCAAACGCGCTCCGCACCCGTGAGTACTTGTCAACCGCCCGCGGTTGACAAGTACTCACGGGTCAGAGATCGGCGATGGCCTCCAACGGCCGGGTGCGGGCGGCCCGGCTCGCCGGCCACAGCGCGGCGAGGACGCCGACCACGCCGGATCCGAGGAGCATCGCTATCACCTGCCCCCACGGCACCGTCACCTGGTCGAGCCCCTGGTCCTTCAGAGTGCTCACGAAACCCCAGCCGAATGCGATGCCGAGCAGCACGCCGACGGCCGCACCGAACACCGCGATCAGCATCGACTCCAGGTAGATCGTGCGACGCATCTGGGACCGCTGCATTCCGACCGCGCGGAGCATGCCGATCTCCCGCCGACGCTCGACCACCGACAGCGCGAGCGTGTTGATGATGCCGAGAATCGCGATCACGACGGCCAGTGCGAGCAATCCGTAGAGGATGGCGAGGAGTGTGTCGATCTGTTGCCCCTGTGTTCCCTTGAACTGTTCGCGGTCCTGCACCTGAACCACGACGAACTGCTTGGTCGCGGATTCGAGGTCGGCGCGCAGCTGCGTCAGATCCGCACCCGGCTTCGCATCGACGAGGACAGCCAGATCGGGAATGGTCGCGGCGGGCATCACCTGGCGATACACGTCGTCCGAGACGAGCCAGTCGCCGACCAGCTGGTTGTCCTCGAAGACACCTGTCACCTCGGCGTCGACGACCTTGCCGTCCGCGCTCGTCATCGGGACGGTCGTCCCCAGTGTCCAGCCCTTCTGCGCGGCCGTCGTCTGGGACACGATGAGGTGGTTACCCGTCAGATCGGCGCCGCCCGCGACGAGCTTGTAGTCGAGGACGCCCTCGAGCGGGCCGTCCAGCGACGCGCCCTGCTGCTGCTCGTCGTCGACCTTCACGGACACCGGATGCAGGGCGGCGGCGCTCTGGACGTCGCCGAGCTTCCGCACGGCCCTCGCCGCGCCGCTGGGCACACCGATCTGGTTTGGGCCGGTGAGCACGTAGTCGGCGGACACCCCCGAGTCGACGAGCTGGTTGACGCTGGCCTTCGCGGACGCGCCGAACACGCCGATCACGGACACGAGCATCAGACCGAGCGTCAGCGCGAACGCGGTGGCGGCGGTACGACGCGGATTCCGCACGGCATTGGTGCGGGCCAGGCGCCCGACCGGGCCGAACGGCTTGGCCAGTACCGCTCCGAGCGCCCCGACGATCGGCCGGGACAACGCAGGCGCGGCGAACAGCACGGCCAGGATCAGACAGAGCGCGCCGGCACCGACGACGGCGGCCGCGCCCCCACCCGTGCCGCGCGAACCGATCACGAGTCCCACGACGCCGAGTGCCCCGAGGACGGCGCCGGCGATGGTCCGCACGTGCAGCGAGTCACCGGTGGACGCGAATTCCTCCCGCATCGCCGCGACCGGCGGCACCTTGGACGCGCGCCGGGCGGGCGCGTACGCGCTGATCGTCGTCACCAGCACCCCGACCACGAGGGCGATGAGAATCGTGCGCGGCCCCACCTGCAGGGGACCCTCGGGCAGACCGACGTCGAACGCGTTCAGCAGTCCGCGCAGACCGTAGGCCAGGCCGACGCCGGCGGCGATCCCGATCGCACTGCCGATCACGCCGACCACGAGGGCCTCGAAGACCACGGAACGGCCCACCTGCTTGCGGCTGGCACCGATCGCGCGGAGCAGCGCCAGTTCGCGCAGGCGCTGGGCCACGATCATCGAGAACGTGTTGTAGATGATGAACGTGCCGACGAGCAGGGCGATCGCACCGAATGCGAGGAGGAAGTAGTTGATGAAGCTCAGCGCCTCCGTCACCTGCGCCTTGGTCTCCTCGCGCACCTCGTCGCCGGTCTGGACCTTCGCGTCGGGAAGGGCCGCGGCGATCTCGTCGCGTAATTCGGTCTGGGACAGACCCGTTCCGGCGACGTCGATGTACTCGACGTGCTTGCCGTCGGTGAACAGTTCGCGGGCCTGCGAGTCGACGAACGTCGCGCCGATGAATCCACCGGTCTCGTTGCCGGTGTCGTAGATGCCGGAGACGGTGACGTCGACCATGCCGCGAGCGGGCACGAGAACCTTGGTGGTGTCGCCGACCGCCAGTCGCGCGCGTTCGGCGGCACTGGCGTTGACGGCCATCTGGCCGACCTGGGCCGGCGGGCCGCCCTGAACGTATTCGTCGGGTTCACCGAGCGCCTGACCCGGCGGGAGGTAGGACTCGCCGATGCTCGGCGCACCACCCGTCTGGACGGCGGCGCCGTCGGAGTCGATGAGGACGATCTGCCCGCTGACGGCTGGTGCTACCGCGCGCACTCCGTCGAGCGCGGTGATGGTGTCGAGGTCGGCGAGGGGCACTCCGCTGGAGTTGCGCTCCTCGCTCGACACGCGGACGTCGACCCCTTGCGCGGTGTTCTCGAAGATCGAGTCGAACGTCTTCTGGAGTGTGTCGGTGAAGACGAAGGAGCCTGCGACGAACGCGGTGCCGAGCACCACGGACAGCACCGTCAGTGCCAGCCGAACCTTGTGTGCCGCCAGGTTGCGCAGCGACACCTTGCGCATCGGAGCGCTGGATGTGGACGCCATGCGGTCAGACCGCCGCGTCGGACGCGAGGGCGTGGGCGGGCTCGTCGAGTCGCTTCATCGTGTCGAGGACCGAATCGGCCGTCGGGTCCCGCAGTTCGTCGACGATCTTGCCGTCGGCGAGGAAGACCACCCGGTCGGCGTAGGCCGCCGCACGGGGATCGTGCGTGACGATGACGACGGTCTGGTGGAACTCGTCCACCGCCGCCCGCAGGATCGCCAGCACCTCACCCGACGACTTCGAGTCGAGGTTGCCGGTGGGCTCGTCGCCGAAGATGATCTCCGGCTGCCCGGCCAGGGCGCGGGCGCACGCGACCCGCTGCTGCTGACCGCCGGACAACTCGCCGGGGCGATGCTCGAGACGGTCCTGCAGTCCGAGCTTGGTGAGCACGTTCTCGAGCCACGCGGCGTCCGGCTTGCGGCCCGCGATGTCCAGCGGAAGGGTGATGTTCTCCAGTGCCGTCAGCGTCGGCACCAGGTTGAACGCCTGGAACACGAAACCGATGCGGTCGCGTCGCAGCTGCGTCATCTGTTTGTCCGTCAGCGTCGTCAACTCGGTGTCGCCGATCAGGACGGAACCCGAACTGGCCGCGTCGAGACCTGCCAGGCAGTGCATCAGCGTCGACTTACCGGAACCGGACGGTCCCATGATCGCGGTGAACTCACCACGGGCGAACTCGGCGGATACCGCGCTGAGCGCGTGAACCTGGGTGTCGCCGGTGCCGTACGTCTTGGACAGCTCGACAGCACGGGCAGCGACAGCGGGGGCATGCGTGCTCATGATCGCCTTTCGTCATTCCTCTTGTGGCGGTCCGGCCCCGTGGTGACGGGCCGGGACGGTGCACGCGCGGCGCACTCCTCCATCTTGTCGACACCCGTGGCGGCCCGCCATCAGGGACCACCCTGATCTTGGGTCCCCGCGGCCGTGATCTCGGACACGGAGACCCGCGCGGAAACGCCCACGACGGAAGTACCGACCTGGGAGAATTCCGGTATCGCCGGCGCGAAGGAGAGCCTCATGGCCAACGAATCCCCCCAACCCCGGGCGGGATCGCGGTTCCTCGACGCGTTCCTGCAATCACCCTTCGCCGGCCTGGCGCCGTGGATCCTGATGTCGCTGCTGTCCGGTCCCGGGCGGTTCGAGGAATCGGTCGCCACCGCTCTCGGGTTGTCGATCCTGTTCCTGTTCCTCAGCCACCGCCGCGGCGGAACCCTCAAACCCCTCGAAGTGTTCGACATCCTCTATTTCGGCTGCCTCGCCGCCATCGGACTGTTCGCGTCCGACGACCTGATCACGTGGCTGGAGAAGTGGTCGGGCGAGATGTCGAGCCTGGCGCTGGTCGCGTTCGCGTTCGGCTCACTGCTGCTGCGCAGTCCGTTCACCCTGCCGTACGCGAAAGAGACCACGCCCGAGGAATATTGGACCTCGCCGCTGTTCCTCAAAGTCAACCAGCTCATCACGCTGGTGTGGGCGCTGTCGTTCACGGTATCGGCAGCGGCCGGACTGTACGGCGACCTGGTCCTCGACCAGCCGGACAATTTCTGGACGGGCTGGATCATCCCGATCGGAGCGCTGCTGTTCGCGCTGTCCTTCACCGAGTGGTATCCGGACGTGGCGAGCGCACAGGCGCCGCGGGAACCCGGAGAACCGCAGGAGGTGGCACCGCCCCTCGTCAGACTGTTCGACTTCCTGCCGCCGTTCGTGGTCGGCGTGGGGATCGCGATGCTCGTCACCGACAACGACCCCGACTGGCTGGGCATCACTCTGATCGTGGTCGGCGCCGTCGGCACCGCCGCGCTGCGACGCGCGGACACACAGAGCCGAAGCAGTTCGGCCGCGTGATGCAAAACGTCACTGATCGGATCACCGACTACTAGCCTGATGTGACTGACGTCACAGACGAGAGGTGGGCGCATGTCGGACGCCGACAACGAGATCATCTTCGACCGACTCGCGCACTGGGCGCAGGTCCGACCGGATGACGTCGCCGTGCAGTTCCAGGGCACCGAATACACGTGGTCCGGATGGCACGACCGGATCCTGCACATCGCGGGAGCCTTGGCGGAGGGCGGAATCGGGGCGGGCGACACGGTCGCGTTCGTCGACAAGAACCATCTGTCCTGCCTCGAGGTCACCTACGCCGCCTCGCTCCTCGGCGCGGCCGCCGCAGTCCCCAACTGGCGATTGGCCGGCGAGGAACTCGACTACGTGATCAACGATTCCGGGGCGCGGATCCTGTTCGTGGGCAACGAGTTCCTCCAACAGGTCATGGCACTGCGCGACCGGCTGACCGGCATCGAGCAGATCATCACCGTCGGCGGAGAGCACGACGAATTCGAGCCGTGGCTCGCCGAGGCGTCCGTGCTGTCGTCGCCACCGGAGGTCGGAGCGGATGCGACCGCCCTGATCCTGTACAGCTCGGGAACCACCGGCAGGCCGAAGGGGGTTCAGCTGACCCACCGCAACCTGATCGCCCACAGCGCCGCCGTGCTCGAGATCCTGCCCGCGCGGCACGACGACTGCCTGCTCGTCGCCATGCCGCTGTTCCACGTCGGCGGCAGTTGCTACGCGATCATGGGCGTGCACGCCGGCGCCCGATGCCACTTCACCAGGGAGGCCGACGCCCTGTCCCTGTTCGGCGCGCTCGCGGCGGGTGCGAACATCGCGTTCCTGGTGCCGCCGGTGATCGCCGGAGTGCTGGCCGCGGGCGAGCAGGCCGTGGCCGCGTTCAGCGCGCTGCATCGCATCACGTACGGCGCGGCGCCGATGCCGCTGCCGTTGCTGCGCAGCGCGCTCGCGGCCTGGCCGGAGGCGGAGTTCGTCCAGGTCTACGGAATGACCGAGTGCGCGGGTGTCGTCACCGCTCTGCTGCCTGAGGTGCATCGCGACCCGACGCAGGAGGAGAGGATGGCGTCGGCGGGACAGCCCATTCCCGGTGTGGAGATGCGCATCGTGGACCCGGCCACCGCCGAGGACGTCGCCCCCGGCGAGACGGGGGAATTGTGGTGGCGTTCGGAACAACGCACGCCCGGGTATCTCGGCAAACCCGAGGCGACGGCGGAGGCCGTCACCGCCGACGGATGGTTGCGCAGCGGCGACATGGGACGCGCGGACGCCGACGGTTTCGTGTTCATCGAGGACCGGCTGAAGGACATGATCATCACCGGCGGTGAGAACGTGTACTCCCCCGAGATCGAACGGGTGCTCGTCGAGCATCCGGCGGTGGCGGAGGTGGCGGTGATCGGCGTGCCCGACGACCACTGGGGTGAGACGGTCAAGGCTGTCGTCGTGCCGGTGACCGGGACGAGAATCGAACCGGACGAGCTGATCCACTACACCCGCCAGCGTCTGGCGAAGTTCAAGTGCCCGACGACGGTCGACATCGTCGATCTGCTGCCCCGCAACCCCACCGGCAAGATCCTCAAGCGGGAACTCCGCGCGCCGTACTGGAAGGACCGCGCCCACAAACTCGTGTGACCGCCGTCCATACTGGAACCGTGACCGCTCGATGCCCCTGCCTGCTCGGTGAACCGTACGACGAGTGCTGCGGGAGGTATCACCGCGGCGAGACGACGGCGCCCACCGCCGAACGCCTCATGCGATCACGGTTCAGCGCGTTCGCCGTGCTGGATGCCGACTACCTGCTCGCGACGTGGCATCCGAGCACGCGGCCCAGGACTCTCGACCTCGATCCGGAGCAGCGCTGGACCCGCCTCGACATCCTGGGCACGAGCGGCGGCGGACTGCTCGACACCACCGGCACCGTCGAGTTCCGCGCGTACTACGTACTGGACGGCCACCGCGAATCGCTGCACGAGAACAGCCGATTCGTCCGGGAGGACGGCAATTGGCTGTACCTGGACGCGATCGCGACGCCACGCCAGGGGCTCCCTCGTGTCTGATGGAACCCGGCTTACGATCGGATCATGATCAACCACCGGATCGGTCCTTTCGCCGCGTTCGCCGTCTGCGCCCTGACCCTGACGCTCACCGGATGCTCGGAGTCGAACTCCGCCAGCAGTGTGGCGGCGACGTCACCGGCCGCGGCCGCCACCACCAGCAGCGCCCTCGAATCCGAGTCGGCGCCGATCCCGACGGACGCGTCGCCGAAATCGTCCGCGGCGTCCGAGTCCGCGAAGCTCACGGTCACCGACGTCCGCGTCGGCGAGCACGAGGGATTCGACCGCGTGGTGTACGAACTCGGCGGCAAGGGCACGCCGGGCTGGCGGGTCGCATACGTGGACGAGGCGGTGCAGGACGGCAGCGGCAAGACGATCCCGGTGTCGGGCAACGGCATCCTGCAGGTGCAGATCGACGGCTCGGCGTACCCGTTCGACAGCGATGTGGAGGGGTACTCGGGCCCCAACCCGGTGCCCGGTGTTCCCGGCGGCACGGTGACCGAGGTGAACGGCGCGCTCGTGTTCGAAGGTGTCACGCAGTCGTTCATCGGCGTGACCCGACCGGACCGTCCCTTCACGGTGTCGGCCCTGTCCGATCCGACGCGGGTGGTCGTGGACGTCGCGAAGTAGCGCTTCCCGCCCGCAGCTTGACCTCGAGTAACGTTGAGGTTCTACCGTCGTGTCATACCCCGGCTCTACCGTGGGGGGATAGCGACAGGAGGCCGCTGGCATGAGCATGGAAGTCACGGCGTGGAACGCGATGTACAACGCGATGCACGCGCAAGAGGATCGTCGACCCTTCTCCCGCACAACGTTGCGGCGGATAGCCCGATTCGCCCTGCCGCATCGGCGCAGCCTCGGGTGGTACCTGCTGCTCAGCGTCGTCACGGCCGCGCTGGCGGTGGCCACCCCGGTGCTGGCGGGCCGTGTCGTCAACGCCATCGTCGGGGGCGACGCGGTGTCCGTCGTCGTGCGCCTCGCGGCGCTCATCGCGGTCATCGCCGTACTCGAATCCGCACTCGCCCTGTGGACGCGGTGGCTGTCCGCGAGCATCGGTGAGAACCTGATCCTCGACCTGCGGACCGCCGTGTTCGACCACGTGCAGCGGATGCCGATCGCGTTCTTCACCCGCACTCGCACCGGTGCGCTGGTCAGCCGCCTCAACAACGACGTGATCGGTGCGCAGCGCGCGTTCAGCGACACGCTGTCGGGCGTGGTGTCCAACCTCGTCACGCTCGGCATCACGCTCATCGTGATGATCGGGATCTCCTGGCAGATCACGCTGTGCGCGCTGCTGCTGTTGCCGATCTTCGTTCTGCCCGCCCGCAAGATGGGAGCGCGGCTGGCGCAACTCAATCGTGAGGCAGCCAACCACAATTCGGTGATGAGCACTCAGATGACGGAGCGGTTCTCGGCGCCGGGTGCCACACTCGTGAAGCTGTTCGGCCGTCCGTCCGAGGAGTCCGCCGAGTTCGCGGTCCGTGCCCGGCGGGTACGGAACATCGGCGTCCGCACGGCGATGCTGCAGTCGGTGTTCGTCACCGCGCTCACTCTCGTGTCCGCTCTCGCGCTGGCGCTCGTCTACGGGCTGGGCGGGTTCTACGCACTGCGCGGACAACTCGACGCGGGTGCCGTCGTCGCGATGGCGATGTTGCTGACCCGGCTGTACTCGCCCCTCACCGCACTGGCCAGCGCACGCATGGACGTGATGAGCGCGCTGGTGAGCTTCGAGCGCGTCTTCGAGGTCCTCGACCTGAAGCCGCTGATCGCGGAGAAGCCCGACGCGGTCGCGGTGCCCGAGGGCCCGGTGTCGGTGGAGTTCGACTCCGTCGAGTTCGCATACCCCTCGGCAGACAATGTCGCTGGCGTCGCTCGAAGAGGTCGCGACTCTCGACACCCGCGGCGGCGTCGACGTGCTGCACCAGCTGTCGTTCCGCGCCGAACCCGGGCAGATGGTCGCGCTGGTGGGATCGTCCGGAGCAGGCAAGTCCACCATCGCCCAACTGGTTCCCCGGCTCTACGACGCAGACGCCGGCTCGGTGAAACTCGGCGGGGTGGACGTGCGCGACCTGACCGCCGACTCCGTGCGGGCCACCGTCGGCATGGTGACTCAGGACGGGCACCTCTTCCACGACACCGTGCGGGCCAACCTCCTGCTCGCCCGCCCGGGCGCCACGCCGGCCGAACTCGCGGAGGTGCTGGAACGGGCGCGGCTCACCGACCTCGTCGCCGCCCTGCCCGACGGCCTCGACACAGTGGTCGGCGAACGCGGCTACCGGCTGTCGGGAGGCGAACGCCAGCGGCTGACCATCGCGCGCCTGCTGCTCGCGCATCCGCGGGTGGTCATCCTCGACGAGGCAACGGCGCACCTCGACTCCACGTCCGAGGCCGCCGTCCAGGAGGCGCTGGGCGAAGCCCTCGCCGGACGGACCGCGGTGGTGATCGCGCACCGGCTGTCAACCGTCCGCGCCGCCGATCTGATCCTCGTAGTCGAGGCCGGGCGCATCGTCGAACGCGGCACCCACTCCGAACTGCTCGCCGCGGGCGGCCGGTACGAGGAGCTGTATCGCACTCAGTTCGACACGGGCACGGTGTCGTCCCCCACCCTCACCGAGGTACTCCGGTGAGTCTGCGAATGGCCGAGAGGGGCAAGCCGATCCAATTCGGGCGGTTCCGCGCCTCGTACACGGTCTCGTACACCGCCTTGTCGAGTTCGTAAGCCCGCAGCAACGCCGCCGCCTCACGCGGGTCGGTGCCCGACACGGAGGCATAGCCCTCGCAGAAGGCGTCGGCGTTGCGCTGCGCCCACTCCCTCGCGCGGAAGTCCCGCTGCGACGCCGCCCCCATCGCTCCCATCGGCACCGAATCGGCCAGCAGGTGGTGAGCGGCGTAGTCGAACGACCGCAGCATTCCCGCGACGTCCCGCAACGGACTGTCCCGTTCCCGGCGCTCGTCGAGCGTCTTGGCGGGCTCCCCCTCGAAGTCGATGAGCAGCCACCGCTCCGGCGTCCGCAGCACCTGACCGAGGTGAAGGTCGCCGTGAATCCGCTGGACAGTGGTGGCGCCCAGAGCTTCCGCCTCGGCGAACTTGCCCCGCACCGCCGCGGCCACCTCTCCCAGTTCGGGAACGATCGAGGTGGCGGCGTCCAGCCTGCGCGTCATCGCCTCCACGGTCGTCGACGCCACCTGTCGTTCCTCCGCCCCGAGCGCACGCGCCAGGGTCGCGTGCACCTCGGCGACCGCGGCGCCCATCCGGTAGGACTCACCGGCGAAGTCCGTCCCCAACTCCGCGGCGTGGAGATCCGCTTCGATCAGGAGGTCGCGGACGCTGCCGAGCGCCATGCTCCACCCGTCCGCCGAGTTGGCCTCGAAATCCTGCACCATCGCAAGGGTGGTCAGAATCCCGGCCACGTCCGTCTCCATCCACGCCCGCAGCGTCGCCACGTACTCGCTGCCCGCCTCGGCGAGCGCGAGGTGGAGTTCGACGTCCGGGTTCACCCCCGGCGTGACCAGACGGAAGATCTTCATCAGAAGCTTCTCCCCCAGCACCACCGACGTGTTCGACTGCTCCGCGCCGAGCGTGCGCCCGCGGAGCCCCGCTTCGATCACCGTGCCCGGCACGGTCTTCAACTGAATCGGCCCGGAACCCTCGGCCTCCGACAGCAAGTCGGCATACAGGGTAATGATCTCGGCATCGTGCAGGCCGTCGTACGCGATCATGATGTTTCCGTCGCCGTCCGGCAGCGCCCACGGCTCGAGGTCCCCGGGTAGATGACTGCGGAACCCCAGCGGTATCTGGTACACCTGCGGCGGCCCCGCCTCGAACTCCACCGACACCAGGAGATGCTCGGCGGAGAAGCCGACGACCGCCATCAGCTCGTGGCGCAGCAGGATCCGCACCGCCGAAATGGTGGTGCCCTTGGCGGCGAACCACCGCCGGTCCGGCAACCAACGGACGAGTTGCCGCTCGAGGGTCTCGTCGGGAATGCGTTCACTGCTGGGTTCGTTCACTGCTGCACCGCCTGTTCCGCTTCGCTGCTGACCGGGTGGCCGCTCACCGCGCCGTCGGACTTCGGATCCGGTTCCAGCGCAAACCAGAAGAATCCGTGACCGGGGAGTGTGATCATGTACCCGTCCTCCCCGATGGAGGGGAAGGGAACGGAACCGGTGAGCTCCACGGGAATTCGGCCGGCGAACTGGGTGAGGTCCAGGATCACCGCCTGCGGGAACCTGGACAGGTTGTTGACGCACAGAATGACGTCGCTGTACGGCCGGTCCTGGCTCGGCGGCGTCTCCCGAACATACGACAGGACGGCCGGGTTCGCGCTGCCGAGTTCGGTGAACGACGCCGTTCCGAACGCCGGATGCTGTTTGCGGACCTGGATCAGGCGCCGGGTCCAGTGCAGCAACGAGTTGGTCGAGTTCATCTGCGCCTCGACGTTCACCGACTGGTAGCCGTACGTGGGATCCATGATGACCGGCAAGTACATTCGCGCCGGGTCGGCGCGGGAGAATCCGGCGTTGCGGTCGGGAGTCCACTGCATCGGCGTGCGCACCGAGTCCCGGTCGCCGAGCCAGATGTTGTCGCCCATGCCGATCTCGTCCCCGTAGTAGAGGACGGGCGAACCCGGCAGGCTCAGCAGCAGCGCGGTGAACAGCTCGAGCTGGTTGCGGTCGTTCTCGAGCAACGGAGCGAGACGTCGGCGGATGCCGATGTTCGCCTTCATCCGCGGATCCTGCGCGTACTCGGAATACATGTAGTCGCGCTCCTCGTCCGACACCATTTCGAGCGTCAGCTCGTCGTGGTTCCGGAGAAAGATTCCCCATTGGCACGAGCTCGGAATCGGTGGGGTCTGCGCGAGGATCTCGGAGATCGGGAACCGGTTCTGCCGCCGCACGGCCATGAAGATGCGAGGCATCAGCGGGAAGTGGAACGCCATGTGGCACTCGTCGCCCACGTCCGGTTCCCCGAAGTACTCCACGACGTCCGACGGCCACTGGTTGGCTTCGGCGAGCAGTGCCCGCCCCGGGTACTCGGCGTCGATGACTGCCCTGCACTTCTTGAGAAACACATGGGTCTCGGGCAGGTTCTCGCAGTTGGTGCCCTCCCGCTCGAACAGATAGGGCACGGCGTCCAACCGGAAGCCGTCGATTCCGAGGTCCAACCAGAACCGCAACACGTCGATCATCGCGTCCTGGACGTCGGGATTGTCGTAGTTCAGGTCCGGCTGATGGGAGAAGAAGCGATGCCAGTAGTACTGCTTGCGCACCGGATCCCACGTCCAATTGGACGTCTCCGTGTCGACGAAGATGATGCGCGCCTCCGGATACCCTTCGTCACGGTCCGACCACACGTAGAAGTCGCCGTACGGGCCGTCGGGGTCGGCGCGCGACTCCTGGAACCATGCGTGCGTGTCGGACGTGTGGTTCATGACCAGGTCCGTGATGACTCTGATCCCGCGACGGTGCGCCTGATCGAAGAGCTGGACGAAGTCGTCGACCGTCCCGAACTCGGGGAGCACGGCGCGGAAGTCGCGGATGTCGTATCCGCCGTCGCGCAACGGCGAATCGTAGAACGGTGGCAGCCACAGGCAGTCGACGCCGAGCCAGGACAGGTAGTCGAGTTTGGACGTCAGCCCCCGGAGATCGCCCGTTCCGTCGCCGGAGGAATCGAAGAACGCGCGGACCAGAACCTCGTAGAACACCGCGGTCTTGAACCACTCGCTGTCCACCTGCAGTTCTCTGGCGTGGAAGTAGTCCTCGGACCGGGCCTCGATGATGTGGCCTTCCAGGTCGTGCTCCGGCGGGGCCGCGCCCTCCCGGGACGGGTCGGCGAAGGCCGACGACGAATCTTCCAGGGGCATAAGCACCTCGGTTCGCGACTCGATCACAGGAACAGGGGCGTTCCCCGGACACGTGCCTCGATCGTAGGTCGGTCCTGCCCGAACCGCTGGGGACGCGCGCAGCGTGTCGATCGAGGACAGTATGTGTCCGCTATTGCCGCCACACTGGGTGCATGACCGAATCACCCAGCACCCAGAACCCCATCTCCGACGAGCGCGGACTCCTTCTCCTCATGCTGGACAACCAGCGCACCGCCTTCCGCAACGCGCTGTCCGGGCTGACCGAGGAGCAGGCCCGCAGTGTGCCCAGCGCCAGCGAGTTGAGCCTGGCGTCACTCCTCAAGCACGTGATCGACGGCGAGGAGGCGATGACCTCCCGCATCACCGGGGCCCCGCGCGATATCGGCGACGATCCGGTGGCAGCGTGGATGGCCGCATGGAACGTCGCCGAGGACGAGACCGTCGACGTTCTCCTCGCCCACTTGGACGACGCACAGCGCGCCACCGAGGCCGCGGTCGCAGCCGAAACCGATCTGGATCGCGACGTCGACCTGCCCGCCGACGTGGCGCAGTGGATGGCGTCGGGAGTCACCTTCACGGTCCGCTACATGCTGCTGCACCAGATCGAGGAACTCGCCCGGCACGCCGGTCACGCCGACATCATCCGGCAATCCCTCGACGGTGCACGCGCCGATACGCTGGCCGGCGGCGGCAGCTGGTCCTGACTGTTTCCACTCTCTCGGGTAAATTCTCCGCTCGGGCGCGCTGCAGAGCTGCCCGGACGAGACAACGAGGAGTTCAGGTGGACGGTATGAGCGTGATGCGACGCACGATCGCGGCGGCAACGGTCGGTATCGCGGCGACTTTCGGCCTCTCGGGCACGGCAGCGGCGGAACCGGCCACCCCGGACGTCCCCGGACTCGCCGAACTGCGCACCCAGGCCGACAAGCCCGAGGAGAAGGCCGCGGTCGAGGCGCTGGCCACGTCGACCGTGCTGCATGATGTCGCGGGCGCGTACACGCCGTTCCTCTACACCGCACCGACCGTGGGTTGCGGCACCGTCGCACCGGTCACGCTGACGCTGGCGTCGGGCACCACCGGGCCCACCGCCGAGGTGAAGGCCAACGAGATCAGCTTCCAGGCCCTCTCCGCGTACCCCGGTGTCGTGAAGTCGTCGGGACTCAACGTCGCGTGGATCAACACCAACACCGGCGCCAGCGGAATCCTGCCCCTCGACGGCGTCACCGACGGCGGCTACCCGGCGCTGAACAAGGTCGTGACGACGGGGCCGGGCACCGTCGTGGCATCGATCTTCGGCACCGTCGGTTACACCAACGCGACGTGCTACGTGCTGCCGACCGTCGGTTCGTTCTTCGTTCCCGAGGAGGGGCCGCTGCCCGCCGAGGCGGCACAGCCCGCCCCGGCTCCCGCTCCCCCGGCGTAATCGCCGGGGGATCCCGTTCGGGACGGCCGCGCGAGAACTACTCGCGCGGCCTTTTCCGGCTGTCCCGGTCGCGCTGGAACTTTCCGCCTGCCCGATCGTCGCGGCCACCACGCGGCCGACCCGACGGCGGACCCGAATCGGGCTGCAGCTGAATCAGCACACCGGAGATCCGGGTACGGCGCAGGGCTTCGAGGGTCTCGCTGGACAGGTCGGCGGGCAACTCCACCAGGCTGTGGTCCGGGCGGATGCTGATGTGCCCGAAGTCGCTGCGCCGCAGCCCACCCTCGTTCGCGATGGCACCGACGATCGCACCCGGCACCACACGGTGCCGCTTGCCGACCGCGATGCGGTACGTCGCGAGCTCCTGGCCCTCCGGTCCACGCGACCGCGTCGGGGGGCCGTCGTCGAAACGGCGCGCCGGGCGTTCGCGGGGCTCACGCTCGCGGCGGGGCGCGGGCGGCGGTTCGGGCGCCATGAGGAACGCCTCACCGTCGCGCGACTGCACCGCGAGCGCGGCGGCGATGTCGGCGAGCGGGACGTCGTGCTCCTGCTCGTAGTCCTCGATCATCTTGCGGAACAACGCCAGGTTGTCGGACGTGAGGCTCTCGGTGATCGAGTCGCCGAACTTGGCCACACGCTGCGCGTTGACGTCGTCGACGCTGGGCAGCTGCATCTCGGCCAGCGGCTGACGGGTCGCCTTCTCGATGGCCTTGAGCAGGTGACGCTCGCGCGGCGCCACGAACAGCAGCGCCTCGCCGGCGCGCCCGGCGCGACCGGTGCGGCCGATCCGGTGGACGTACGACTCCGTGTCGTGCGGGATATCGTAGTTGACGACGTGGGAGATGCGGTCCACGTCCAGACCACGCGCGGCCACATCGGTGGCCACGAGGATGTCGAGGGCGCCGCTCTTGAGCTGGCCGATGGTCCGTTCACGCTGCGCCTGCACGATGTCGCCGTTGATCGCCGACGCGGAGAATCCGCGCGAGCGCAGTCGTTCCGCGAGGTCTTCGGTGGCCTGCTTGGTGCGCACGAAGATGATCATCGCCTCGAAGTCCTCGACCTCGAGGACACGCGTCAAGGCGTCGAGCTTGCGCTGGTGCGCCACCTGGACGTACCGCTGCGAGATATTGGAGGCCGTCGACGTCTTCGACTTCATCGTGATCTCGACGGGGTCGTGCATGTACTGCTTCGAGATCTTGCGGATGGCCCCCGGCATCGTCGCCGAGAACAGCGCCACCTGCTTGTACTCCGGAGTGTCGGCGAGGATGCGCTCGACGTCCTCCTGGAAACCCATCTTCAGCATCTCGTCGGCTTCGTCCAGGACGAGGTACGAGAGCTTGGACAGGTCGAGCGTGCCCTTCTCCAGGTGGTCGATCACCCGACCGGGCGTGCCCACCACGACGTGAGCGCCGCGCCGCAGCCCCGACAACTGGACGCCATAGCTCTGACCGCCGTAGATGGGCAGGACGTGCAGGCCCGGAATATGGGCGGAGTACTTGCCGAACGCCTCCGCGACCTGCAGCGCCAGTTCCCTCGTCGGCGCGAGAACCAACGCCTGCGGCGACTTCTGCGTCAGGTCGATCTTCGAGAGGATCGGTACCGCGAACGCAGCGGTCTTGCCGGTGCCGGTCTGCGCCAGGCCGACGACGTCGTTGCCGGCGAGAAGGGGCGGAATGGTGGCTGCCTGGATCGGCGAGGGCGACTCGTAGCCCACATCGGACAGTGCCTTCAAGACCCGATCATCGATGTCGAGGTCGGCAAAAGTGGGGGGTTCGGGGTCACGCTCGATATCACTCATTGACCAGCAGTTTAGTGCACGAGTCCACAGTGCATCGCCACGCCGCGGAAATACGCGGCGACCGGGACGGGAGACACCTGCCGCACCTCGTCGCCTAGCGTGGACGGCATGGTCGATGTCGCTGTCATTCAGTTCGCTCCCGGTCAGGACAAGCAGGAGAACCTGCGCACCCTCCGCACGCTCGCCGCCGAGGCCGCGGGCCGCGGCGCGAAGGTGGTGGTGGCGCCGGAGTACGCGATGTTCACGGCGCCGAGAACGGACGAGCGGATCGTCGAGTCGGCCGAGGGCCTGGACGGCGAGTTCGTCAGCGGGCTGGCCGCGACCGCGAAGGAACTCGAGGTCCACCTGATTGCCGGGGTCAACGAGCAGTTGCCCGGGGACGATCACATCTCCAACACCCTCGTCGCGCTCGGACCGGGCGGCGACATCGTCGCCACCTACCGCAAACTCCACCTGTACGACGCGTTCGGCTACAAGGAATCCGACGTCATCCGCGCCGGGGAGATCGGCGCCCCGGAGACCTTCGCCGTCGACGGCCTCACGTTCGGCATGCAGACCTGCTACGACCTCCGGTTCCCCGAGGTCACCCGCCGCATCGTCGACGCGGGCGCCGACGTGCTGCTGCTGCCCGCACAGTGGGTGCCCGGACCGTTGAAGGAGGACCACTGGTCCACTCTCGTGCGGGCACGCGCCATCGAAAATACCGTGTACGTGGCCGCCGCCGACCAGAGCGCGCGCACCGGGGCCGGCAACAGCATGATCGTCGATCCGATGGGCGTGACCCTCGCCTCCCTCGGTGAGCGGGTGGGTACAGCGGTCGCGGCGGTCAGCGCGGAGCGGATCACCGAGGTGCGGGAGAAGAACCCCGCCCTCGCCCTGCGCCGATTCACCGTCAGCGAGATCTGAACGGCCCGATCGGGAGTAGCGTCGGAGACGAACCGTTCTCCCCGATCACGGAGCGTTCGATGTTGTACACCAGTCGCGCCGACGCCGGCCGCAGACTGGCCGCCGCATTGGAGCACCTGCGCGGCACCGATCTGGTGGTGCTCGGTCTGCCGCGGGGCGGCGTCCCCGTCGCGTTCGAGATCGCTGCCGCCCTGTCTGCGCCCCTCGACGTGGTCCTCGTCCGCAAACTGGGTGTCCCGTGGCAGCCGGAACTCGCCATGGGCGCCATCGGTGAGGGTGAATCCCGGGTGATCAACGACGACGTCATCCGCATCGCCCGGATCAGCAAGACCGCACTCGCCATGGTCGAGGCGAAGGAGCGCCGCGAACTCGAACGGCGGGCGCGGGTGCTGCGCGGCGGGAAACCGCGCGTGTCACTCAAGGGCCGCACGGCCGTCCTCGTCGACGACGGGATGGCCACGGGCGCGACCGCGGCGGTGGCCTGCCAATCGGTGAAGAAGCTGGGCGCGGCACGCGTGATCGTCGCGGTCCCGGTGGCGGCCCCGGAGGCCGTCGGACGTCTGCGCGTGACCGCCGACGAGGTGGTCTGCCCGTACATCCCGGCCGATCTCGGCGGAGTCGGCAACGCGTACGACGATTTCCATCAACTCTCGGACAGCGAGGTCACAGACCTTTTGGCCCACCACTGACGGTGGTTCTCGAGGAATCTTCAGCTCCAGTGCAACGTTCCCGGAGGCCCTGTCGATACACCGGACAGAGCACAGAACAGACTGCCTTTGGAGGATCTCGTGACCGTCTCTGCCGATACCGTCGAAACCGTCGTCACCGCGTGCCGCGACCGATTGGGAGACCCGTCCGGCTGGGTCACCTCCGATGCCTACCGGCACAGCCTCGCTCTCTGCATCATCGAGTCGGTGCAGTCGAGCGCCGGGCACAGCGAGGTCGCCGTCGTCGACCGCTATCTGGCGTACCGGCGGGCGCACCCCGATCAGCCCCTCACCGACGGCGCGCGCGACCTTCTCCGCACGTTCGAGGAGGCGGGCAGCTCGGATCAGTGGGCGGGCAAGGTCGGTTCGTACAAGAGGCGGTACTCCGCGACCGGTGTGCCGATCGAAGCGCGCCACATCCAGCTGGCGGCGGAGCGACTACACCAGCTCCGGATCAACAGCATCGACGACCTTCTCGAGGCCGCCCGGGACGAAGCCGCCCTGGAGCAGATCCACGACGCGTGGATCGAGGTGTGCGGTGAGAGCAGTGACGTCACGTGGGCGCATTTCCTGATGCTCGCCGGAATCCCCGGGGTCCGGCCGAATCGGGTGGCGGACGTGTTCATCAGCGGCGCGCTCGGCATTTCGGAAGCCACCGACGACGGCCTCGCCGAGGAGATCCTCGAGGCGACGGCGACCGAACTCGGTGTCGATCCGGACCAGTTGAACTATGCGATCCGGCGCTGGCTGTCGGCCAACTCGCGCCGCCTGGAAGAGGCCGCCTGAGTTATCAGTTTACGCCGAGTTACACTTATCTCCGCTGGTCAGACACGAAATACACATAACGGACATCGACCCTGGTGCGAAACTCGGACAAATGTGATCGAATGCACATCCGTCATGTCGTTTCAGTGGAGGGGTCATAGTGCGTGAATTCTCGGTACCGCAGTCGTTCTCAATTCCGGAGGACGCCTCAATGGCGGACACGGTCTTCCGTCATGCCGAGGAAGACCCGAAGTTCGTTCCGTTCAAGCGCCCCGGCAACGGGGGTTGGGTAGACGTCACCGCCGCGGAGTTCGCGGAGCAGGTCTCCGCCGTCGCGAAGGGCCTCATCGCTTCCGGCGTCGAGCTCGGTGACCGCGTCGCGATCCTGTCGGCGACCCGGTACGAGTGGGTCGTCATCGATTACGCGATTTGGACGGCAGGCGGGTGCACCGTCGCCATCTACGAAACGTCCGCACCCGATCAGGCGAAGTGGATCCTCGAGGACTCCGGCACCTCGCTGCTCGTCGTCGAGAACGCCAAGCAGGCCGACGCGCTGAAGGTCGTCACCGACGCCGCGCCGGACCTGAAGGAGGTCCTGCAGATCGAAGGCGGCGCCATCGACGAGCTCTCCAAGCGCGGCGAAGGTGTCACCGACGAGCAGCTGCACGAGCGTCGTCACCAGGTGCGCGCGTCCTCGCCCGCGACCCTCATCTACACATCGGGGACCACGGGCCGTCCCAAGGGTGTGCAGTTGACCCACTCCAACTTCTACGCGGAGTCCGCGGCCGTGAAGCTGGCGCTCGACGATGCGATGTACGCGGGCAGGCGCACCCTGATGTTCCTGCCCCTCGCGCACGTCTTCGCCCGCGCCATCTCCTTCGGTGCGTTCGACGCCAAGGTCACGGTCGCGCACACCGCCGACCTCACCACGCTGCTCGACCAGTTCGCCGCATTCAAGCCGCACTTCATCCTGTCGGTGCCGCGCGTGTTCGAGAAGGTCTACAACTCCGCCAAGCAGAAGGCGTACGACGGCGGCAAGGGCAGCATCTTCGAGAAGGCGTCCGCCACCGCCATCGCGTACAGCGAGGCGCAGGACAACGGCGGCGCCGGGCTGGGCCTCAAGCTCAAGCACGCCCTGTTCGACAAGCTCGTCTACTCGAAGCTGCGCACCGCGCTCGGCGGCGAGTGCGACCGCGCCGTCTCCGGCGGCGCCGCGCTCGGTGCACGCCTCGGTCACTTCTTCCGCGGCATCGGCGTCCCGGTGTACGAGGGCTACGGCCTCACGGAGACGAGCGCCGCCATCTCCGTGAACACCACCCGAGCACAGAAGGTCGGCACGGTCGGCAAGCCCATCGACGGCCACGCCGCGAAGATCGGCGAGGACGGCGAACTGCTCCTGAAGGGCCCCGTCGTCTTCGGCGGGTACTGGCACAACGAGCAGGCCACCGCCGATTCGATCCGGGACGGCTGGTTCCACACCGGCGATCTCGGCTCGATCGACGAAGAGGGCTACATCTCGATCACCGGCCGCAAGAAGGAAATCATCGTCACCGCGGGCGGCAAGAACGTCGCGCCCGCGGTCCTCGAGGACGCACTCCGCGCGCACCCGCTGATCAGCCAGTGCCTCGTCGTCGGTGACGGCAAGCCGTTCATCGGCGCGCTCATCACCCTCGACTCCGAAACCCTGCCGGGCTGGAAGGAACGCCACGGACTGGCCGCTGACACCCCGGTGTCCGAACTGGTGAAGAACCCCGACCTGGTCGCCGAGATCGACGAGGCCGTGGCCGAGGGCAACAAGAAGGTGTCCAACCCGGAGCGGATCAAGAAGTACCGCATCCTCGAGGTCGACTTCACGCAGGAGACCGGTGAGCTCACGCCCACGCTGAAGCTCAAGCGGAACGTCATCCACAAGGAGCACGGCGCGGCCATCGAGGCCATCTACGCGTAAGCGGCTCCGCCGCCCGTGAGTGGCCGAGGAGTCCGGAGACTCCTCGACCACTCACGGGCGCGCAGCGCCGAGGATGAAGTCGCGGACCACCGCGGTCACGGTCGCGTGGACCTTCTCGTGGAGCAGGTCGTGTCCGGCGTCGTCGAACTCCCGGAATTCGAGGCCTCCGATCCCCGCCGCCCAGTCCCGGACAGGGTCGATCGGTGCGATGCGGTCGTCCACGCCGTGGACCGCGAGCAGCGGTATCCCGAGTGATTCGAGCGCATCCGCCGTCTGCTGCACGGCTGCGGTCTTCGGTGTCCCGCACAGAATCGCGCACCGGAAACCGGCGTCACCGGACGCGAGAAGTTCCATCGAGACCGCGGCACCGAGCGAATGCCCCATGAGCACGAGCGGAACATCCGGTGCGTGCCTGCCGGCGAGGCCGGTGAGAAGCGCGGCGTCCTCCGCCAGGTCCGCCACGGATCCCGGATGGTCGCCTTCGGACAGTCCGTGACCGGCCTGGTCGATTCCCCACACCCCGATTCCGGCGGGCGTGAGTCCGCGCGCGAACCGGTGGTAATGACCCGTGTGCTGCCCCATGCCGTGCAGAAACACCAGCTGCGCGGCGGGTCCTCCCACCGCGCTCCAGTGCCGGTAGTGGACTCGTCCGGAGTGGCCGTCGAAGAAGGGCATGGCTGCCATTCTGGCTCTGTCGCACCCCGATGGCACAATCGGCCGGGTGAACTCACCGGCAGAACTGGGGACGTAGCTGTGTTCCTCCTCGACGACACCATCGTCTACAGCGCCAGCGACCTCTCCGCGGCCGCCACCTGCGAGTTCGCGTTGCTGCGCCGGTTGGACGCCACGCTCGGGCTCGCCGGGGCCGGTTCCGCCACCATGTCCGTCGACGACGACCCCATGCTGAAACGGACGTCGAGCCTGGGCGATGCTCACGAGCATCGCCGGCTCGAGCAGTTCCGCGCCGAGTACGGCGACGGGGTGGTCACGATGGACCGTCCCGAGTACACCGCGGTGGGACTGTTCGAGGCGAACCTGGCCACCGTGGAGGCGATCCGCGGCGGCGCCGACGTCGTGTACCAGGGGACGTTCTTCGACGGCCGCTTCCTGGGTTTCTGCGATTTCCTCGTCCGCGACGGCGACACGTATGCCGTCTACGACACCAAACTGTCCCGGCACGCGAAGGTGTCGGCCCTGCTCCAGCTCGCCGCGTACGCGGAAGCACTGGCCGACAACGGGATCCCGACCTCACCGGACGTCCACCTGCTGCTCGGCGACGACAGCGACTCGGCGCACTCGCTCGGCGACATCGTTCCCGTGTACTCCGCGCGACGCTCCTCGCTCGAGCGAATTCTCGACGAGCACCGCGACGAGCAGTCCCTCGCGGAGTGGGGCGACCCCCGGTACACGGCGTGCGGCCGGTGCGACACGTGCACCCCGGAGGTGGAGCAGCACCGCGACCTCCTGCTGGTGGCCGGAATGCGCACGACGCAGCGGAGCCGGCTGATCGCGGCCGGGATCGGCACTCTCGACGCCCTCGCCGCGCATACGGGCAGCGTCGAGGGCCTGCCCGAGCGCACCCTGGAATCGCTTCGCGCGCAGGCCGCCCTGCAGTTGCGCCAAGAGTCCTCGGGCACCCCCGAGTTCCAGGTGTACGCCCCGCAGGCGCTGGGCGGGCTGCCGGAACCGGACGACGGCGACATCTTCTTCGACTTCGAGGGAGACCCGCTCTGGGCCGAGAACGGATCCACGGACTGGGGTCTCGAATACCTCTTCGGCGTGGTCGAGGGTCCCGCCGACGCCGCCGCGTTCCGGCCGTTCTGGGCACACGACCGCGCCGAGGAGCGGCAGGCACTCGTCGACTTCCTCGACTACGTGACCGCGCGTCGTCAGCAGTACCCGAACATGCACATCTACCACTACGCCGCGTACGAGAAGTCGGCGCTGCTGCGGCTGGCGGGACGGCACGGCGTCGGCGAGGAGACTGTCGACACCCTGCTGCGCGACAACGTCCTCGTCGATCTGTATCCGGTGGTGCGCGGGTGCCTGCGCATCGGCGAACGGTCCTACAGCATCAAGAAGCTCGAACCGCTGTACATGCCGGAGCAGCCGCGCGACGGCGACGTCACCAACGCCGCCGCATCGGTGGTCGCGTACGCCGACTACTGCGATCACCGCGACAACGGCCGGGAGGACGAGGCACGCGCGCTGCTGGAGGGCATCGCCGACTACAACGAGTACGACTGCGATTCCACGCTGCGGCTGCGCGACTGGCTGATCGGGCAGGCGAAGACGCACGGCGTCGCCCTCCGGACGCCCGGCGACGGGCCCACCCCGGTGACCGAGGAATGCACCCCCGCGGAGGCGGCGTTACGCGAGTTCGCCGGGCACGGACCGAGCGAGCACCGGGGACACGACCAGCAGGCGGCGGCGCTCATGGCGGCGGCGGTCGGCTATCACCGCCGTGAGCGGAAACCGTTCTGGTGGGCGCACTTCGACCGGCTGGTCGTGCCGCACGACGAACTGTCGGACATCCGGGACGTTCTGGTGGTGTCGTCCGCGGTCGTCGAGGAGAACTGGCACAAGAGCAGCCCGCGGCAGCGCAAGCTGCGCCGGCGACTTCAGCTCACCGGCCGTTTCGGGACCGGGAGCACGGTGGGGCCCAAGACCACGATGTACGCGCTGTACGACACCCCTGCACCCGAGGCGGTCGCGGGCGACAATCCGCAGCAACGGGGAACGTGCACGGTCAACGTGCTCGACGTCGGGAAGGACGGCCGCCGCCGCGACGTGGTGCTCGTCGAGGAACTCCTGAACGGCGAGGAGTACGTGCAACTTCCGACGGCGATCACCCCCGGGCCGCCGATCACGACCGACCGGATCGAATCGTCCATCGCGGTGGCCGCGGACGGCATGTGCTCGCCGCTGCCGGCCCTCCCGCTGTGCGCGTCGGTGGACATCCTGCGGCGGTCCGACCCGCGCACCCGGAGCGGGACTCCGCTCCCACCCGTCGACGGCACGGATTACGCGGGCGCGATCACCGCGGCACTACTCGACCTCGACGACTCGTACGTCGCGGTGCAGGGGCCTCCCGGCACCGGCAAGACGTACACCGGGGCCCGGGTGATCAAGGCGCTCGTCGAGCAGCACCACTGGCGGATCGGTGTAGTCGCACAGTCGCATTCGGTGATCGAGAACATGCTCGGCGGCGTCGTGAAGGCCGGGCTCCCCGCCGAACTCGTCGCGAAGAAGGACGGGCGGCATCGCGCCGCGACGTGGACCGACATCAGCTCCAACGACTACCCCGGCTTCATCGACCAGGCCGAGGGAACGGGCTGCGTGATCGGCGGGACCGCATGGGACTTCGCGAACACCGACCGGGTTCCGCCGGGCAGCCTCGATCTGCTGGTCATCGACGAGGCCGGGCAGTTCGCTCTCGCCAACACCATCGCGGTGGGCGGCGCGGCCCGCAATCTCCTGCTTCTCGGCGATCCTCAGCAACTTCCGCAGGTCAGCCAGGGCACCCACCCGGAACCGGTGGATGCGTCGGCCCTCGGGTGGCTCGCCGAGGGGCACGGGGCGCTGCCCGCGAGCCGGGGATATTTCCTCGAGCGCACGTGGCGGATGCACCCGGAACTGTGCGCGCCCGTATCGACACTGTCCTACGACGGCAAGCTGCGTTCACAGGAATCGGCCAGTGCCGCACGACGACTCGACGGCATGGAACCGGGCGTGCACACCGTCTTCGTCGACCACCAGGGCAACGCCACCCAATCCCCCGAGGAGTCGCGGGAGGTGGTCAACCGGATCACGAAGCTGCTCGGTTCCGGCTGGACCGACCCCAGCGAGTTCGAGGGCACCCGCCCACTCGGCGAGTCCGACATCCTGGTCGTGGCGCCGTACAACGCGCAGGTCGGGTTGATCGAACGCGATCTGGCCGCGGTCGGCCTCGACAAGGTCGAGGTGGGTACGGTCGACAAGTTCCAGGGGCGGGAGGCGGCCGTCGCCATCGTGTCGATGACCGCGTCGGCGATCGAGGACGTGCCGCGCGGCATGTCGTTCCTGCTGTCGCGGAACCGGATGAACGTGGCGGTGTCCCGCGGCAAGTGGGCTGCGATCATCATCCGGTCGGAATCGCTGACGCAGTACATGCCGAGCACCCCGGAAGGTCTGACCGAGCTGGGTGCCTTCATGCGGCTCACCGGTCAGCCGAAGCACTGACCTTCGCCGCGGTAGGTGGGCACCACGGTGCGGGAGCCGTCCGACTCGACGAGGTGCACCTCGGTGAACCGCTCGCACAGCTCGCCGGCCTTCGCGTGCCGGAACCACACCCGGTCGCCGATGCCGAGATCCGCTGCCGCCTTTCCGGTCACCGGGGTCTGGACCTCACCGGCGCCCTCGTTGCGCAGTAGCTTCAGCCGCGGCGGCCACACCGGCGTGGGCACGCGACTGCCCCCGGCGGGACCGGAGGCGATGTAGCCGCCGCCGAACAGCGTCGCGATGCCGGGTGCCGGCCGCCGGACCGTCGACAGGGCGAAGTACAGCGACGGGTGCGGACGGAACGCGCGGTACTTGTCGAAGAGCGTCGGGACGTACAGACCGGAGCCGGCTGTCACCTCCGTCACGACCGGGTCCGCGGAGCTCACCTCCAGCGAGCCGGTGCCCCCGCTGTTGACGATCTCGAGCACCCCGACCTCCGACTGCACGGCGTTCACCACGGCAGCGCGACGGGTCGCGAGTTCTTTCGCGGACGCCCGCTTCATCCAACCGATCGGCGGACTGGAGTCGGGCAGACCCGCGATCTGCGCTTCGTAGAACATGACACCGACGACGGCGAATCCCCGCCCCGCGGCGCGCTTCGCGAACGCGGCGACGGCGGACGGTTCGCGGAGCGGGGAACGGCGCACCCCGATGTGGACCGGCCCGAGCCGCAACGAGGCGTCCACGTCGATGCACAGCCGGGCCGGGAGGGACGTGGTGCCTGCCGCGGCGAGAACGAAGTCGAGGTGGTCGTCGCTGTCGACCATCAACGTGATCCTGTTCAGCAGTTCGGGATCGGCCGCGAGTTCCGCGAGTGCCCCGCGGTCGGCCGTCGGGTAGCCCATCAGGATGTCGTCCGCGCCGTGCCGGGCGAGCCAGATCGCCTCGCGCAGCGAATACGCCATGATCCCGCGGAACCCGCCGGCCCCGGTGAGATTCTCCCCCAGTGCGACCAGGAGTACCGCGCGGCAGCGGACGGATTTGCTGGCGACGCGGACGGGGGTGCCGCCCGCACGCAGCACCAGGTCGGCGGCGTTGGCGCGCAGCGTGGTCAGGTCGAGTGCGGCCAACGGCGGGTCGACCTCGGTCGTCGAGGCGATGAGACGGTCGAGCGTGGGCGTCACAGTTCGTCCAATCTTTTCCATCGGTCTGCGACGCCAGTCAACCATCGAGTTGGACGATTGTCCAGATCAAACGGGCCCGCTCAGGCCTGCTCGACCGCCTTCGACGCGATCACGTGCACCATGTCGTCCAGCGCCGCGATCATCGCCTCACTGTCGCGGTCGACCAGCCACCGCAGCACGAGCCCGTCCAGGATGGCCAGCCCGAACCGCGCGATCGCCTCGACCGGAGTGGCCCAGCCGACTTCGGCGATGCGGGCGCACTCGGCGAGGAACTCGATCGCCTCCTCGTCCATGGTCCGATACTGCTGCCCCGCGATGTCGCCGGCCCGCTCGCTCCCGGACGCCCGGTGCCGCAACGCCTGCGCGGTGATCTCGTACGTCAGCAACTGGCGGTCCGGGGTAGCCTCGATGATCGGCCACATTCCGCTGATCCCGATGTGGAGAAGTTCGCGCAGACCGTCGATCCCGCGCAGGTCCGGCGCGTGCCGAACCTGACCGAACGCCAGCCGCATCGACGCGCTGAGCTGCAGAACCAGGCTCTCACCCATCGCCGCGAGGAGCTCCTCCTTGCTCTCGAAGCAGTAGTGCACCACACCGAGCGAGACGCCCGCCTCCTCCGCCACGGCACGCACCGTGACCGACGCGACGCCGCGCTGCTCCGCGATGGCGAGCGCCGACTCGACGAGTTGGGCACGACGTTCATCCGCAGGAAGCCTGTTCAGCATCCTCTGATCGTAGAACCTGCGGGAGCCTCGCCCGTGACCAACACGGACGCCCGACCAACCCGCCATTTGCCTGGACGAGCGTCCAGGTTCATGATGGGCGAATGGCACAGGACACATGGCGCAACTGGGCGGGCACCGAGACGGCGAACCCGCTGCGCTTCGCGACACCGCGCTCGGTGGAGGAACTCAGCGCGCTCGTCTGCGGTGCCGCGGAGCACGCCCAGCGGGTCAAGGCCGTGGGGTCGGGTCACTCCTTCACCGGGGTCGCCGTCACCGACGGGATCCTCGTCAGCCTCGACGCCCTCACCGGAATCGAATCCGTCACCCTCGACGAACCGGCTGGCGCCCTCGTCACCGTCCTCGCGGGCACGCGGTTGCACGACCTGAGCGAGCAACTCTGGCACCGTGGCCTGGCGATGATCAACCTGGGCGACATCGACGTGCAGTCCATCGCGGGTGCGCTGTCCACCGGAACCCACGGCACCGGAGCGCGTTTCGGAGGCCTCGCCACTCAGGTCCGCGCCCTGCAGGTGGTGCTGGCGGACGGCTCGGTGGCCGACTGCTCCCCCACCGAGAACCCCGAACTGTTCGAGGCGGCACGGCTGGGACTCGGCGCCGTGGGCATCATCTCGAAGGTCACGATCCAGTGCGTGCCGCACTACGTGATGCACGCCGTCGAGAAGCCCGAGTCACTGGACGCCACCCTCGACCGGCTCGACCACGACCGCACCACGATCGACCACTTCGAGTTCTACTGGTTTCCGCACACCCGCCGCGTGCTGACGAAACGCAACACCCGGCTACCCGGTGACACCCCGGTCTCTCCCCTCCACCCGGTCCGCGCCTACGTCGACGACGAACTGCTCGCCAACGTCCTGTTCGAGGGCATCAACAGGGTCGCCGGCCTTGCGCCGGCGGCGATCCCGAAGATCAATCGGCTGTCGTCGCGCATGCTCAGCGCGCGCGAATTCACCGACCGCAGCTACCGCGTCTTCGCGTCGGAGCGCCGGGTCAAGTTCCGGGAGATGGAATACGCGGTTCCCACCGAGGCGCTTCCCGACACTCTCGCGGCGATCGACTCGTGGGTGGAGAAGTCCGGTTTCACGGTCGCGTTCCCCGTCGAGGTCCGCTTCGCCGCGGGCGACGACGTGTGGCTGTCGACGGCGAACGGTCGCGACACGGCGTACATCGCGGTGCACCAGTACCATCGCCGCGATCACGAGCCGTACTTCTCCGCGGTCGAGGCCATCGCCCGGGAAGCGGACGGGCGACCGCACTGGGGCAAGATGCACGGCCGCACCGCCGACGACTTGCGGCCCGCCTATCCGAACTTCGACGAGTTCGTCGCCGTGCGCGACAAGTACGACCCCGAGCGAATGTTCGGCAACGCGTACCTCCAGCAGGTCCTCGGTCGCTAACGTGGGCTAGGTGCCCCCCAGTCGATCTCTCGACCGTCGCGACTTCCTTCGCATCGCGGGTGCCTCCGGGGCGGTGGCGCTCGGTGCCGTGATGCTCGGCGCGTGCGGGGAACGCCTGCACGACCCGGAGGTTCCGCCGCTTCCCGACGGCCTGTCCGCTCCGGGCGGCGGAGCGGTGTCCGAGTTCGTGCCCGTCGACAAGGCGACGTGGCGCGTGCAGGGGGATCCGCTGGTCGCGCCGACCGGTGACGGGCCCCTCGCCGGCAAGCGACTCGCCGTCACCGACCTGTACGCCGTTGCGGGACAGCAGATCGGTGCGGGCAGCGGACGGCGTCTCGCCGAGGCACCCGTCGAAACCGGTACCGCCGCAGTGGTGGCGCGCCTCCTCGGTCAGGGCGCCCGCGTCGTCGGCCTGGCGCAGACCGACGACCTCGGTTACGGGCATTCCGGCATCAACCAGCAGTTCGGTACGCCGCCCAACCCCCGCGCCGAGGACTGCCTGCCCGGCGGTGCGACCTCGGGTGCCGCGAGTGCAGTCGCGCAGGGTTCCGCCGACATCGGATTGGGTGTCGACACCACCGGTTCCGTCCGCATCCCCGCCTCGTATCAGGGCCTGTACGGCTTCGCGCCGTCCCGGGGCGCCGTCTCCACCGACGGGCTGTTTCCGCTGTCCCCCACGTTCGACACCCCCGCATGGGTCTGCGGCGACCTCGACACCCTCGTCGCGGTCTCCGGCGCGCTTCTCCCGCTCACGGCGGAGACCCCGTTCCGCAGCGCGCTCACCTCCGACGGCATCAACGCCGTCGCCGAGGCGGGGGCGCTCGGCGCTGTGCGGCGCGCCCTCACCGCGTGGGAGAAGAGTTCCCTCCCCCGGCTGACGTGGACCGACACGGACATAGGCCGGCTTCCCGACTGGTACGACGCCGTCGTCGCCGTGCAGGGCTACGAGGCGTGGCGGCTGCACGGCGACTGGGTGAGCGGGGCGATGACGTCGCTCGGCGACGAACCCGGCCGCAATTTCGCCGCCGCGAGCCGCATCTGGGAATCCACGTACGGCCGGAAACTGATCAAGCTCGCCGAGGCGTCGCAGACGATCACCGCGTACGTGGGCGACAGCCTGCTCCTGCTGCCCGCGACCTCCTCCACGGCCCCCGAGCGGACGAGCTACCCCAGCGGTGACCGGTTCCGGAACACGATGCGCGCCACCGGCATGCTCACCTGCCTCGCGAGCATCTCCGGACTGCCCAACGCGACCGTGCCGTTGCGCACCGACGACGGAGTTCCCGTCGGTCTCTGCCTGGTCGGCCCGCACGGCCGTGACCGCGACGTCCTGGCGGTCGTCGCGAGTCTCGGCGACACGGGGCTGATCGACTGACGGCCGGAACCGTCAGCCGCGGAGCAGTTGCGCCTTGCGCGCGTCGCTCGCGAACGACGCCGTGATCGAGTTGCGCGCGAGGGTTTCCCGCTCGGCATCCGTGAGGCCGAGCTGATCCCGCAACTGGGCGAAGTTGTCGTCGACGTACCCGCCGAAGTACGCGGGGTCGTCGGAGTTCACGGTGACGAGCAGACCCGCCTCCAGCATGGTCCGCAGCGGATGCTCGGACAGCGAATCGACGACACACAGTCGCACGTTCGACAGTGGGCACACGGTCAGCGGCACTTCCTCGTCCACCAGACGCGCCACGAGCGCCGGGTCCTCGAGCGCCCGCACCCCGTGGTCGATGCGCTCGGCACCGAGGAGATCGAGCGCCTGCCAGATGTACTCCGGCGGGCCTTCCTCGCCTGCATGGGCGACCACGTGCAGCCCCTCCGACCGGGCGCGGGCGAACACGTCCTCGAACAGCGACGGCGGGTTGCCCACCTCGGCCGAGTCCAGGCCGAGCCCGACGATCGGCGTCTGCAACCGGATGATCTCCGAGAACACTTCCTCCGCCTCGTGCACGGGACGGTCCCGCAGGATCGCGGCGATCGCGGCGCTGCTGAGGCCGAACTCCCGCTCGCTGGTTCCCACCGCGTCCATGATCCCGTCGAGCACCTCGTGCAGCGGCACACCACGATTGACGTGAGCCTGCGGGTTGAAGAAGAACTCCACGTGCGCGACGCCGCCCGCCGACGCCCGGGCGAAATAGGCGCGAGTGAGGTCCGCGAAGTCCTGCGCCGTCCGCAGCACCTGCATGTTGGCGAAGTACAGGTCGAGGAACGACTGCAGATCGGTGAACTCGTACCGCGAGCGGAGATCGTCGAGGTCGGTGTACGGCAGCTGCACGGAATTCCGTTCGGCCAGCGCGAAGATCAGCTCGGGTTCGAGGGAACCCTCGATGTGCATGTGCAGCTCGGCGACGGGAGAGCTCACGGGTGGATACCTGCCTTTCGCACCACCTAGGCAGCGGTGTCGCGGTCGACGATACGGACGAAGCCGTCGCCGTCGATATTCGCGGTGTCGCCGGTGTGAAACCAGCCACCCGTGAAGTTCTTCGCGGTGACCTCGGGACGGTTCCAGTAGCCGCGGCTGACTCCCGGACCGCGGCACAGCAATTCGCCGATACCGCGGCCGGCGTCGGGACCGAGGAGGGCCACCTCCATCCCGCCGAACGCGACGCCCACGCTGCCCGCGTGTGTCAGAGCGCACTCGTCGGGCAGCGCCAGGCCCGCCCCGCACGTTTCGGTCATTCCCCACCCGAGGAAGTGCCTGGCCGCAGGGAACGTCCGCCGGAGCAGTTGCGACTGCTCCAGGGACAGGCCGGAGCCGCTGTAGTCGATCCAGCGCACCGCGCGCCGGCCGAAACTCGTCACCCGCGAGTTCTCCACGGCCCGCAGGAGGACGGCGGGCGCCGCGGTGAGCACGTCGGCACCGGTGCCGCGCCACGACGCCGCGTCGGTGCTCCCGGTCAGCAGGACCGTTCCGCCCACCACCAGCGTCGAGAGCAGTTCGACGAGGGATCCGACGGTGTGCAGTTCGGGTTCGACGAGGAGATTCCGCAGTCCCTCGGAGCTGAACCCGCGCGCATGGAGCACGGATTCGATGGTCGAGAGGACGTTCTCGTTGCTCAGCTCGACCCCCTTCGGGGACTCCGACGGCCCGGGCGTGTACGACAGCAGCACCAGCTCGTCGGGGCTCGCTCCGTCGTCGATGAACGAGATGCCCTCCGGCAGTTCGCCGTCGAGGATCAGTACCGATTCGCTGTCGGCGAGCACCTCACCGGTCCGCGCGTCGTCGAGTGCCGGGCTCACCCCGACCGGAACGCCGCCGGCCAGCAACACCCCGAGGAAGGCCTCGACCCAACGGACCCCCATGGGCTGCCGGACGGCGACGCGGTCGCCGATCTCGACGCCCTTCGACTTCAGCCCGCCGGCCACCCGCGCCGCGGACGTCCACAGTTGCGAGAACGTGAGCGACCGGCCACCGTCCTCCTCGACGGCGACCCGGCCCGCGTAGCGGTGCACGGAGATGTCGAGCAGCTCGGTGAGCGACGGGTTGAGCCCGCCGTACCGGAGCAGGCCGTCGCGACCACGGACCACCCGGTCGTCGTGGAAGAAGGGACCACTACTCGGGTACTCGACGAGGGACGACGGCATCTGCACCTCCGCTGACGACACTGCGCGACCGGGACGTTGCCACGACTATATGACGCCCGTCACAGTTACGGGGAGCAGTTCGCCGACGCCTACCGCCCGCGGTACGTCGCCTTGCCCGGTCCGACGTCGAGGAAGCTCCGTACCGCACCCCGGAGGTCGTCGGTCTCGAACAGCGCACCCGACACGTCGGGCGTGATCGAGTCGGCGTGCGCGACCCCACCCGACCGCCACGCGGAGATGATCTGCTTCGTGGCGTCGTGTGCGCGCGTCGGCCCGTCCGCCAGGCGTGCGACGAGGGCGCGGGCCTCCGCGTCGACGTCCTCGTGGACGGCGTTGACCACGCCCCAGTCGCGCAGCGTCGCGGCGTCGTACAGGTCGCCGGTCATCACCAGTTCCCGGGCGCGGCCCGACCCCGCCCGCTCGGCCAGCCGCTGCGGTCCGCCCATCGACGGGGTCAGCCCCACCACCGTCTCGACCAGTCCGAACTTCGCCTTCGGTGCGGCGAGGATGATGTCGCAGGCGAGCGCGATCTCGAAGGCCGCGGTCAGCGTCAGTCCGTGCGCCGAGTACACGACGGGGCACGGCAGCGCCTCGAGCGGATGACAGATCTCGGCGAACAACTCCTGCCACAGGTCCGCGCCCTGTTCCGCCGTGAGCCCGTCGAACACGTGGACGTCCACTCCTGCGGAGACCACCTTGCCCTCTGCGCGCAGCAGCACCGCGCGCGGCGGATCCTCGGCGAGCGCCGCGACGTCGGCCTGCACGGCGTCGAACATCGCTTGATCGAAGAGGTTGAGTGCGCCGTGGGCGAACGTCAGGATCGCGATCTCGGCGCCGGCGTCCGTACGGACACGCTCGAGTCGGGTGGGATGCGCGGCTGCAGGCTCAGTCATGCCGCCAGACTGCCACACGTGATCCGCCTACGATCGGGGTGTGGACTCGCTGCGCGCGGCGCTGGCCGACGTCGTCGGAGAACGGTTCGTGACCGTGGACGCGGACGTGCTCGCCGCCCGGGCCATCGACCACACGGGGCGCTACAGCGGGCGGGCGAGCGCACTCGTCCGGCCCGCGGATGCCGCGGAAGTCTCGGCCGTGATGGGCATCTGCCGCCGAGCCGGGGTGAAGGTCACTGTGCAGGGTGGCCGCACCGGACTCGAAGCAGGGACGGTGCCCGAGCACGACGACGTGTTGCTGTCGATGGAACGGCTGACCGCGGTCGGCGCCGTCGACCGCGAGAACCTGCGCGTCACCGTCGGCGCCGGGGTCACCCTCTCGACGCTCCGGAACGCCGCCGCCGAGGCCGGACTGCTGTTCGGCGTCGACATCGCGTCCCGCGACTCCGCGACGATCGGCGGCATGGTGTCGACCAATGCCGGTGGGCTGCACACCGTGCGGTACGGACACATGTCGGCGCAGGTGCTGGGCCTGGAAGTGGTGCTGCCCGACGGGGCGATCGTGCGGCGCAGCATGCGGGTGGGTGCCGAGAACTGCGGATACGATCTGCCCGCGCTGTGGGTCGGCAGTGAGGGGACTCTCGGTGTGGTCACCACTGTCGACCTCACGCTCCGCCCCGTGCCCGAGTTCCGAGTGACCGCCCTCGCCGGCTTCGCGCAACTGCCCGGATTGATCGACGCCGCTCGCGTCGTCCGGCGGCTCGAGGGGGTCGACGCCGTGGAGATGCTCGACGGCCGCGGGCTCGAATTGGCCTCCTCGCGGCTGGGTTTCGCGGTCCCCACGGGTCTGCCGTGGTACCTCCTCGTGGAACTGGCCGGCCACCGCGATCTCACCGACGAACTGGCCGAGGCCCTGGAGCAGTGCGCTCCCGACGAGGAACCCGCCGTCGGGATCGATCCCGCAGGCCGCGCCCGGGTGTGGGCGGCGCGGGATGCGTTCGCGGAGGTGGTCGGATTGTTCGGGCCCCCGCTGAAGTTCGACGCCGCCCTCCCGCTGGACACCCTGGCCGCGTTCGTCGCCGACGCGGTCGCGCTGGTGACGAGCCGGGCCCCCGACGCGATCCCGGTGCTGTTCGGGCACGTCGCCGACGGCAACGTCCACCTCAACGTGCTGCGCTGCCCCGACGAGTCCGTGCTGTACCGGACGGTCACGGAACTGATCCGCGATCACGGCGGCAACATCGCCTCCGAACACGGTGTCGGCGCACACAAGCGCAACTACCTCGACCTCGCCCTCAGCCGCGAGGACATCACCGCGATGTGGACGATCAAGCGGGCGTTCGATCCCGCCGACTACCTCAACCCTGCAGTGATGTTTCCCGACTGGCTGCGTCGCCCGCACTGACTCCAGGCCTCTTCTCGCGCAACGGTCGCGCGAAACACACCGAGGCGATGAACCCGATCAGCAGGACGGCGGCGGGCAGCCAGATCGACTGCGACATCGCCGTCGCGAACGGTTCCTTGACGAACTCGGGCATCTCACCGATGCCGGCCTCCTGGCTGTCGGCGTTCAGCCCCTGCGCGGACAGGCGGGCCGTGATGAGCGCGCCGATCGCGGCGCTGCCGAGGACGGCGCCGACCTGGCGGGTCGTGTTGTAGACGCCGGCTCCGGCGCCCGCCTGATGGGGCGGAAGGTTGTGCGTGGCCGTGGCCGCGAGCGGCGACCAGATACACGCGTTGGCGAGACCGATCAGACCGATCGGCAGCAGCAGTTCCCAGATCGCCACGTCGGGCGACATGACCATGGCCAGCCAGCCGAGTGCGATCGAGAACAGCAGGAATCCGGCGCCCGCGATGTACCGCGGGTGGGTGCGGTCCACGAGCTTGCCGATGAACGGGGCGAACACACCGGTGAGAACGGCCATGGGCACTAGGAGCAGGGCCGATTTCGTCGGCGACAGACCCCGCACCGCCTGCGTGTAGAACATCAGCGGCAGGACCATGGCGGTGATCGCGAACCCCATCGCGGTGATCGCCACGTTGGCGAGCGAGAAGTTGCGGTCCTTGAACAGGCCCAGCGGCAGGAGCGGCTCGTTCTTGTTCCAGGACTGGTACCAGACGAAGATGCCGAGTAGGACGAGGCCGGCGCCGATCGACGCCAGCACGGTCGCCGACCAGTCGTAGGAGCTGCCTTCCTGGATTCCGAATACGAGGAAGAACATGCCGAGCGCACTGAGTACGACACCGGGGATGTCGAACTTGTGCTCGTGGGTCTCGAGCGCGGGCACCAGCCGCCACGCCAGCATGAACGCGATCACGCCGACCGGCACGTTGACGATGAAGATCCACTCCCAGCCGAGGTTGTCCACGAGCACGCCGCCCGCGAGCGGTCCCACCAGGGTGGCGACACCGGCGACGGCGCCCCACAAACCCATCGCGGTGCCGCGGCGGTCCGGCGGGAACGTGCGGGTGATGACGGCCATCGTCTGCGGCGTCATCAGTGCGGCGCCCAGTCCCTGGAAGACCCGGGCGACGATGAGCATGGTGATGGTGCCGGACAGGCCGCACCACAGCGACGCCCCGGTGAACAGGACGAGCCCGATCAGGTAGATGTTCTTGGGACCGAACCGATCACCGAGTCGACCGGTGACCAGCAGCGGCACCGCGTAGGCCAGCAGGTACGCGCTGGTGACCCAGACGACCTTGTTGATGTCGGTGTGCAGGTCGTTCATGATCGCCGGGTTGGCCACCGCGACGATGGTGCTGTCGACGAGGATCATGAAGAAGCCGATGACGAGGGCCCACAGGGCCGGCCACGGATTTCGATGCTCGGGTGGCGACGTGGGTGGTGCGGTGCGCTCGGTGTCCATCGTCAATCCTTTGCTGAACCGGATGGGATCCGGCGTGAGTGTGTCAGTCGTTCGAGAAGTTCCGGCGAAAGCCACGGGAGGGCTCCGGAGTCGATGTCGGCCACCAGGGCGCTGAGCCATTCGTGCTCCGCGCGGGCGACGGTGACGAGAAATTCGTTGCCGAGGAGGAAGATTCTGGGAGTCTCGGTGGAACAGGCGAGAGCGGCGGCGGTCTCGAGCTCGTCGATCTCGCGGGTGAGGTGATCGAGCCGTTCCCGGAGCAGTTCCACCACGGCGGGGGCGTCGACGTTGTGCGCCTCCGCCAGGGCGAGGGGAAACTGCGGGTACTCGTGCACCGGAGTGGCGAGCATGTCGCTCACCCGTTGGACGAGCGCCTCCCGGCCCGCATGCGTGACCTCGTACATGGTGCGTTCGGGCCGGTTTCCCGCCCGGTCGGTACCGGTGGTGCGCACCAGCCCTTCGCCTTCGAGCCTGCTCACGGTGTGATACAGCGAACCCGGCCGGATCTTCACGACGCGTCCACGCCGGGCGGCCGCGAGTTGGTACATCTCGTACGGATGCATCGTGCGCTCACACAGCAGACCGAGGATGGTGACACCGAGCGGGGTGAGTGTCACGGTCACCACCTTCCACTCCTCCAAGTCGAATACTCCACGTGGAATATACCGTCCGGGCCGATGGGGAACAAGCGGTTACCGTGGGTCCCGTGGACTCCCATCACCTCGACATCATTCGACTCGCCTGGTCACGCGAACTGGGATTGCCCGACGACGCACTGTCCACCCGGCCGGGTGCCGACGACCGCGCCGTCCGGGTGGACGACGACACGGACACGATCCGATTCCTGCGCCTGGGCGAGACGTCCGCGCTCGTCGGACCGCGGTGGGCAATCGAGCGTGCCGACGGGCACACGTCGGCGGAACTGACCGAATCCGCGACCCTGCTCGCCCTCACCCAGGATCGGTCCGGACGGTGCGCAGGTCCCCTGGTGCTCGCGTTCGGCACCGACTACCAGGATCCCGCGACGGGGCAGCCACCGCTCGTCTCCCACGAACACGACCACGTCCGGCAGGTCGAGGAGGCGTGTCCCCCGGACGACGTGACCGAGGCCCATCTGGGTGACCGCAACCGATGGTTCACGATTCTCGACGACGCGCGGCAACCGGTCAGTTCCGCCGGGTACGCCGAGTTCCAGGGTTTCCTCGCCGACGTCGGCGTGCTGACGGCGCCGGCGTTCCGGCGGCGGGGACTGGGCGCCGCGGTCGCCGGGATCGCCACCGACGACGCGCTCGACAGCGGCCTGATCGCCCAATGCCGTTCACCCCGCGACAATCTGGCCTCGCGCGCGCTCGCCGCCCGCGCCGGGTACCGGGAACTGGGAACGTACGCTGCGGTCACGATCTCCCGAAGTACGCTCTGAGACACATCGAAAGACGGGGACGAGTCGACCATGACAGACCGAACCGCAGAACCGCACAGCACGGAAGGCGCCTACGTCGAATCCGGCGCCGAGTTCACGCGCGACACCCACTACATCCCCACCCGCATCACGGCCGACGGCCGCGACGGCTATCCCGTCGAACCCGGCCGCTACCGTCTCGTCGCCGCCCGGGCGTGCCCGTGGGCCAACCGCGCGATCATCGTGCGGCGACTGCTCGGACTCGAGGACGTGTTGTCGATGGGACTGTGCGGCCCCACCCACGACAAGCGCAGCTGGACTTTCGATCTCGATCCGGGCGGGCTCGACCCCGTGCTGAAGATCCCGCGCATGCAGGACGCGTACTTCGCGCGTTTCCCCGACTACTCGCGGGGCATCACCGTGCCCGCGATCGTCGACGTCCCCACCGGGCAGGTGGTCACCAACGACTACCCCCAAATCACCCTGGATCTGTCCTCGGAATGGACGCGGTACCAGCGTGAGGGCGCGCCCGACCTCTACCCCGAGCCGCTGCGCGACGAGATCGACGAGGTCGCCGATCTCGTGTTCCGCGACGTCAACAACGGGGTGTACCGGTGTGGTTTCGCCGGATCGCAGGAGGCGTACGACTCCGCGTACGACCGCCTGTTCGCCCGTCTCGACTGGCTCGAGGACCGACTGACCGACCGCAGGTTCCTCGTCGGGGACACGATCACCGAGGCGGACGTGCGCCTGTTCACCACCCTGGCCCGCTTCGACGCCGTCTACCACGGACATTTCAAGTGCAATCGGAACAAACTCGACGAGATGCCCGCGCTGTGGGGGTATGCCCGTGACCTCTTCCAGACACCCGGGTTCGGCGACACCATCGACTTCACCCAGATCAAGCAGCACTACTACATCGTGCACACCGACATCAATCCCACCGGGATCGTGCCGAAGGGTCCCGACCTGTCCGGCTGGCTCGAACCGCACGGGCGTGAACAGCTGGGCGGCAGGCCGTTCGGGGACGGCACACCGCCACCTCCGCCGAAGCCCGGCGAGGACGTCCCGGCCGGGCACGGGGTGTGATGGGGCCGGTCTACGAGCCGGTGTAGGTGCCGAAACTCCAGAACACGCCCTCGGGGTCGCGGCAGGTGAATCCGCGCGATCCGTAGTCCTCGTCCCGGAGTCCGCGGACGATCGTGGCACCGGCGGCCACCGCGCGCTCGTGGAGGGCGTCGGGGTCGTCGACGACGAGGTACACCGAGCCGGTCCCCGGCGGCAGGTCGCTGATGACCGAGTCCTCACTGGGCGAGCCGAGCATGATCCCGCCGCCCTTCGGCCAGCCGAGTTCGGCGTGATCGACCCGGTCGCCCTCGCCGTACACCGCGTTCTCGGCGAATCCGAAGGCGTCGACGAGGAAGCGGATCGCGGCCCGCGCATCGCGGTAGACGAGGGTGGGCCACACACATGTGGTTTGCATCGAAGTAGTCATGCCATCACTCTGCGCCGTCGTCGTGGTAGGGGTCTTGGACGAATGAGAACGGGTCGATCTCGCGCCACCGCGACGGTGCGACGCCCGCGAGGTCGCGCCAGTCCCGCGCCATGTGGGCCTGGTCGTAGTAGCCGCACACCGCGGACACGTCGGCGAGCGTCGCCCCGGCAGCACTCTTGAGCATCCGGTGCGAACGGTGGAAACGCGACAACCGCACCACGTCCTTGGGCGTCACGCCGTATTCTGCGACGAATTTGTTCACCAGATGCCTTCGGCTCCAGCCGACCTCGTGCGCGACGTCACCGACCCGGGTGCCCTCGCCGGCGACGAGCAGATGCCAGGCGCGGGTGAGGTGCGGGTCGATCTCGGCCGGCGCCGCGCGGCGAGTCAGGAGGTCGTCGAGGATCGCGAACCGCTCGTCCCAGCCCGGTTCGAGGGACAGCCGTTCGGTCAGTTCCCCCGCGTCGGGACCGAGCAGTTCCTCGAGCCCGACGACCCAGGAGCCGAGGGCGGCGGTGGGCACCCCCAGTAGCGCCCGGGCGCCGAGAGGGCTGAGCGCCAGTTGGACGCCGTGCTCGTTGCCGTCGTGCCGGATCGTCACCGGTGCCGTGGCGATGCCGCTGGCCAGAGCGGCGAAACGACCGGGCGCCTGCTCGGGCGTCGCCTGGGCGGCGATGTCGAGCGGCTCGTCGATCGTCACGACCACCGTGAGGGAGGGCGACGGCAGACCGAGGTGGATGCCGGGCTCGAATCCGGCCAGCCGATAGCCGTCGTATCCCGTGACCAGCGCGCGTAACGGTGCCGCCGGGCGCCGGAAGGCCCCGGACGACACCGCGGTATCGCTGTCGGCGACGCTCACGAAACCAGCCTAGGCACCGGTGCCGACACCGGCCACACCGTTCACTCACCTACAGTCGGTGCCAGCACACTCGAAGCACACGGCGAGACGGGAGTCCCGATGGCTGGCAATGGTGGACCGGTGGAGAAGGTACTGGTCTCGGTCCTCGACAACGGAAGCCGTCTCCAGGCGCCCGCGGTGGCCAGGTACGTCGAATGGGTCCGGCGCTCGCACCCCGGTGAGTTGCCCGCGCAGATCATCGAGCGCATGGAGAAGATGTTCCTGCTGGCCGTGACGGGCAGCGGCAGCGCGGTCGGGGCCACCGCCGCCGTTCCCGGGGTCGGTACCATCGCGTCCATCGCGGCGGTGGGCGCCGAATCGGCGTTCTTCCTGGAAGCGGCGGCGCTGCTCACTCTCGCTGTCGCATCGGTGCACGGCGTCTCCGCCGTCGACCACCAGCAGCGGCGCGCACTCGTCCTGTCGGTGGCGCTCGGTGAATCGGGCATGGAAATTGTCCAGAAGGCGACGGGCGTGACCGCGAAGAACTGGGCCAGCGCCATCACCAGCCGCATACCCGGCCCCACGATGAAGGGCATGAACAACACCCTGGTGCGCAAGTTCATCACCAAGTATGCCGCCCGCCGCAGCGCGCTGGTCCTCGGCAAACTCGTGCCCGCCGGCATCGGCGCGGCCATCGGCGGCGCAGGCAACCGGGCCATCGGCAAGGGTGTCGTCAAGAACGCGCGCGAAGCGTTCGGGCCCGCCCCGGCCCGCTGGCCGGACGAACTCCGCGCGATCGAGGCCTGACCTAGTGGGCGAAGTGCTGTTCCGTCGAACGCCCGCCGCCCTTCTCGCGGAGTTCGGCGCACACTTCCTCGATCGCCTCGGCGACGAGGGATCCGAGATCGGCGCTGAAGCCCTCGCGCACGACGATGCGCAGGACCGCCACGTCCTCCGCGTCGGCGGGCATCGTGTAGGCGGGCACCTGCCACCCCCGCGCCCGCAGCTCGTGTGACACGTCGAAGACCGTGAACCCGGGGTCACCGACGAGTTCGAACGCCACCACCGGAATGTCGGTGCCGTCCGTGATCAGGGTGAAGCCGTCGATCTCGGCGATGCGTTTGCCCACGCGAACTGCGGTGTCGCGCAACGTCTGCATGATCGACCGGTAGCCGGCCCGGCCCAGTCGCAGGAAGTTGTAGTACTGCCCCACCACCTGATTGCCGGGCCGCGAGAAGTTCAGGGTGAACGTCGGCATGTCGCCGCCCAGGTAGTTGACCCGGAACACCAGCCCCTCGGGAAGGTGTTCCTTGTCGCGCCACACCACGAACCCGATCCCCGGATACGTCAATCCGTACTTGTGACCACTCACGTTGATCGAGGCCACGCGCGGAACCCGGAAGTCCCACAGCAACTCCGGTTGCAGGAAGGGGACGACGAAGCCACCGCTCGCCGCGTCCACGTGGATCGGCACGTCCGGGCCGCCGGACGCGGCGAGTTCGTCGAGAGCGTCTGCGATCGCGGCCACCGGCTCGAGCTCCCCCGTATAGGTGGTGCCCACGATCACGACCGCTCCGATCGTGTTCTCGTCGACCGCATCCCGAACCTGCTCCGGCGTGATGACGTAGCGGCCCTTCTCCATCGGCAGGTACTTCGGCTCGACGTCGAAGTACCGGCAGAACTTCTCCCACACCACCTGGACGTTGCTGCCGAGCACCAGATTCGGTCGCGCAGTGTCCTTCCCGGCCGCCTCCTGCTTCGCCCGCCACAGCCACTTGAGCGCGAGACCACCGAGCATGACCGCCTCGCTCGAGCCGATCGTCGAGACGCCGGTGGCGCTGGCCGGGTCGGTGGTCGACAGGTCGGGAGCGTGGAACAGATCGGCCACCATCGACACGCAACGGGACTCGATCGCCGCGGTCGCAGGATACTCGTCCTTGTCGATCATGTTCTTGTCGAACGTCTCGGCCATCAGTTTGTCGGCCTCGGGATCCATCCACGTGGTGACGAACGTGGCCAGGTTCAGCCGCGAACTGCCGTCGAGCATCAACTCGTCGTGGATGAACCGGTACGCGGCCTCGGGATCGGTTTCCTCGTCCGGCAGCCGCAGCGCCGGAAACGGATCGATCGAGAGGCGCCCCGTGTAGGCGGGAGAAATGACGTCGCGATGGTGGTGGTGGTGCTTGCTCATGTGCGTCCCCAATCGATTGGTTTCAGCATGCGCCGTCGCAGACGCCCTGTACGTCAGTTGGTGAATCTCGGCACGGCAGCCCAGTAGGGTCGAAACAGTTCCATTCGATTGTGGCAGGGGAGGACGGGTTGACCACAGCAATCCCGGGAAGTTTCACGGCGCCGATCGAGGTGCGGGGGCTGTCGAAACGCTTCAAGAACGTCGACGCGGTCACGGACCTCAGCTTCACCGTGCCGCGGGGATCGATCACCGGATTCCTCGGGCCCAACGGGTCCGGCAAGACCACGACGCTGCGGATGATCCTCGGTCTCGTGAAGCCGACGTCGGGCGCCTCCACGGTCGCCGGTGTCCCGATTCGCCTCCTCGTCGACCCCGCGCGCACAGTCGGCGCCGTCCTGGATTCGCAGAGCCTGCACCCCAACCGGACGGCACTCGACCACCTGAAGGTGTACGCGTCCGCGATCCGCGTACCGGACGCACGCGCCCTGCAGGTGCTCGCGCTCGTCGGGCTCGAGGACGTCGCCGGGCGCAAGGCGGGCGGCTTCTCCCTCGGCATGCGTCAGCGGCTGTCGCTGGCGACGGCGCTGCTGGGTGATCCGCGCATCCTGATCCTCGACGAACCGGCCAACGGACTCGACCCCGAGGGCATCGCCTGGCTGCGTGAGTTCTTGAAGGGCTTCGCCGCATCCGGCCGGACCGTGCTGATCTCGAGTCACATCCTCCGCGAAGTGGAGCAGACCGTCGACAATCTCGTGATCGTCAGCCGCGGCTCCCTCGTCTATCAGGGACGGATGGAGGAACTGCGCAAGTCGCAGCAGAGCCGGCTGCTCGTCGCGTCCTCGAGCCCGCCCGCGCTGGCGACCGCCCTGGCCGCCAAGGGCATCGTCGATGCCCGGTCGCTCGCGGACGGACGCCTCGCCGTCGTCGGCGCGTCCCTCGAACTCGTCGAGTCCGTCGCCGCCGAAGCAGGGGTCACGATCTTCGGCGCGGTCGGCGATCACATCGACCTCGAGCAACTCTTCCTGTCGATGACCGCGGGCCAGTACGTGGCCGGAGCGAGCGCCGCGGCGCCCTCGGGGTACGGCCCACCGCCGACGTACGCGCCCCAGCCCGGGTACGCACCTCCCGGGTACGCCCCACAGCCGGGTTACGGTCCGCCTCCCGGGTACGCCCCACCACCGGGCTACGGTCCACCACCCGCACACCCTCAGCACGGTCCGATCTCCGGAGGTCCGCGATGACAGCGCTGCTCACCGCAGAATTCCGCAAGGTCACCACCCTGCGGTTCTGGTGGATGCTCGGTCTCGCACCGCTGATCGTCGGGATGTTCTCGAGCGCGATCACCCTGCCGGTGATGCGTGCGTTCACCGACGCGTTCGAGGCCGATCCGAGCGAGGCCAACCTCGCCGCCACCCTGTTCGGGCTGGCGGTCGCGGTCGCCCTCGTCGTCCTGTTCGCCGCGCTCTTCGGGGCGGTGAACGTGGGCACCGAATTCCGGTACAAGACGCTCACCACCACGTTCCTCACCGCTCGCGGCCGGGACGGGGTGATCGGCACCAAGCTCGCCGTCACCGCGGCCTTCGGCTTCTTCTACTGCCTCGTGGTGGAGGTGGTCAGCGTCGCCCTGCTGCTGACGTTCGGCGGTGACACCTTCGAACTGCGCGGATCCCTGTTCGCCATGCTCGGGGCCGCCCTGATCTGCGGGGCGCTGTGGGCGCTCATCGGCGGCGGGGTGTCGATGCTCACCGGCTCGTCCGTCGGAAGCTGCATCGCCCTGGTGGTCTGGTACACCCTCGGCGAGATGATCCTCCGCTCGATCCTCAGCGGGATCGGCATCGGCGCCGTCGGCAGTGTCCTCCCCGTGTCGGCCACCCTCGGGACGGTCGCGAACGCGGCCGCCGGCAATGAGATCGACTGGCTGACGCTCTGGCCCACGGCGCCCCTCGCCCTGCTCGTGTGGACCGCGGTCGTCGTCGGCGGCGGCTGGGCGCTCACCCGGCAGCGCGACATCACCTGACACGGCGCCGGGTGCCGTCCCTGTCGGTACCCGGCGCTAACGTGGATCCAGTGGCAAGTGAGAGTGCGTCCGGTTCGGTGATCGAACGGGAGCAGACGCTGGAGCAGGATCAGGCACGGCCGGGCTGGATTCGACGGCTGAGCGGTGAGTGCTGGGCGCACCGCCGCGTCGCACTCGGCGCCCTGTCCGTGACAATCGTCGCCGCGGGTATCGACATCTCGTTCCCCCTCCTCACCAAGTACGCGGTCGACGCCGCCGGCTCGGGTCACGACACCCAGGTGATCGGCATCGCCGCGCTGCTCATCGCATTGCTCGCGTGCGTCCGCTTCGGCTGCCAGTACGGCCGCCGGATGCTCGCCGGGAAGCTGTCGCTCGACGTCCAGCACGATCTGCGGCTGGGACTGCTGGGTGCGCTGCAACGGCTCGACGGGCGGGGGCAGGATCAGATCCGCACCGGTCAGGTGGTCTCCCGGTCCATCACCGACCTCCAGCTGGTGCAGGGCCTGCTCGCGATGGTCCCGTTGTCGGCGGGCGCGTTGCTCCAATTCGTCCTCGCGCTCGCCATCATGGCCTGGCTGTCGCCGCTGCTGACCGTCGTCGCGCTGGTGATCGTCCCCGCCGTGTGCCTCGTCGTCTACGCGATGCGACCGAAACTGTTCGCGGCCACCTGGTCGGCGCAGCAACGCGCGGCCGACCTCGCCCAGCACGTCGAGGAGACCGTCACCGGCGTCCGCGTGGTCAAAGGCTTCGGCCAGGAGCGCCGGGCCGTCGACCAGCTCGAGGACCACAGCCGGATGCTGTACGCGGAACGCCTGCGAGCCGCCCGGATCAATGCGCGCTTCGCGCCGACCATGGCGGCACTGCCCCAACTGGGTCTCGTCGGGGTCATCGCGGTCGGCGGCCACCTCGCCCTGCACGGCTCCATCACGATCGGCACGTTCCTCGCCTTCGCGACGTACGTCGCCACGATGACCGGCGTCACCCGCACGCTGTCGTCGGTCGTGATCATGGCCCAGCTGTCCCGGGCCGCCGTCGAGCGTGTGTACGAGGTGATCGACGCCGAACCGGAGGTCGCGGACCCGCCGCACCCCACCGCCCTGCCCGGCGGACCGCTGGGTGTGGACCTGCGCGCGGTCACGTTCGGCTTCGAATCGGACCGGCACATCCTCCGTGGACTCGACCTGCGTATCGCCCCCGGCGAGACGGTCGCGGTGGTGGGGATGGCCGGTTCCGGCAAGACCGCCCTGTCGCTGCTGCTCCCCCGCTTCTACGCCCCGTCCTCGGGTTCCGTGTCCCTCACGTCGGCGGGCGCGTCGTTCGATGTCGCGCAGCTGAGCGCCGAGCAGTTGCGCGAAGCCGTCGGCCTCGTGTTCGACGAGCCGTTCCTCTTCTCCGACACCATTGCGGCCAACATCGCCCTCGGCAGGCCCGACGCCAGCGCCGAGGAGATCCGCGCCGCCGCCGACATGGCGGCCGCCGACGAGTTCGTCTCCGCCTTGCCGGACGGCTACGACACCGTGGTCGGCGAACGCGGTCTCACCCTCTCCGGCGGGCAGCGGCAGCGGATCGCGCTGGCACGCGCACTCCTCACCGACCCGAGAGTGCTGATCCTCGACGACGCGACCTCCGCCGTCGACGCCACCACCGAGGCGTCGATCTTCGCGGCGCTGCGCGCGAATCGTGGCCGAACTGCTCTGATCTTGGCGCATCGCCGCTCGACCCTGTCGCTCGCCGACCGAGTCGCCGTGCTCGACCGCGGACGGATCATCGATTCCGGCACGGTGGCCGAACTCGACGAACGGTGCCCGCTCTTCCGCGCACTGTTCGCCTCCCCCGACAACGCGGGCCCCATCGACGTCAGCGTTCCCGCACCGAGCGAGCCGATGCCGTATCAGCGCATGCCGTCCGAGTCCGAGTTGTGGCCGGAGGACGCCGAGGAGTGGGACGTGCCTGCCGCGTCCGGCCGCACCCCGGCTCCCGGCGCGGGACCCGGCGGCGGCCGCGCCGCCGGCGGACCGATGGCGGGAGCGCTGGGCAACGTAGCCGCGACCCCGGAACTTCGGCAGGCCGTGGATGCGCTTCCGCCCGCCGTCGAGAGCCCGGGAATCGACACCCGGAACCTGCGCCTGCCCGAGCCCGACTTCCGGCTGTCGCGGATCCTGCGGCCGGTCCGTGCCCTCCTCGTCGCCGTCGCCGTCTGCCTCGCGCTCGACTCGCTCGCGGGGATCGCGTTCCCGTCGATCGTCCGGTTCGCGATCGACCGCGGTGTCGTCCCGCAGGACTCCGCGACGCTGTGGACCGCGACAGGGGTGGGCGTCGCTCTCGTGGTCGCCGGCTGGCTCGTCGTCGCCCTGATGACGGTCCTCACCGCCCGAGCGGGGGAACGTGTGCTGTTCGGGTTGCGGGTGCGCAGCTACGCCCACCTGCAGCGGCTCGGACTCGACTACTACGAGCGCGAGCTGTCCGGTCGCATCATGACCCGGATGACCACCGACGTCGACGCGTTGTCGTCGTTCATCCAGACAGGAATGTCCACCGCCGTGGTGAGCGTCCTGACCGTCCTCGGTATCACCGTCGCGCTCGTCGCCACCGACGTCACGCTCGCGCTGGTGGCGCTTGCCGTCATCCCGCCGCTCGTCGTCGCGACGCTGATCTTCCGCCGGATCTCCTCGGTGGCATACACCGTCTCGCGTGAGCGGATCTCGCTCGTCAACGCCGACTTCCAGGAGAACATCGCCGGGCTCCGTGCGGCCCAGGCATACCGCCGCGAAGGGTTCGCTGCCCGCCGGTTCGCCGAGCGGGCCGACAGTTATCGGCGCAGCCGGATGCGGTCGCAGCGGGCGATCTCGCTGTACTTCCCGTTCATCGCGTTCCTCTCGGACCTGGCCCTGGCCGCCGTGGTGTTCGTCGGTGCGCGCCAGGTCGCGGGCGGCGACACGACGACCGGTACGCTCGTCGCCTTCGTGCTGTACCTCGGGCTCCTGTTCGGCCCCATTCAGCAACTGTCGCAGGTGTTCGACGGATACCAGCAGGCCAGTGTCGGCCTGCTCCGGATCGGGGACCTGCTCCGCACACCCAGTTCCATCGAGCGGGCGACCTCGCGCGAGGACCTCCAGCCGATCGACGGGCACCTGCGCGGCGAGCTGTGCCTGCGCGACGTCGGGTTCCGCTATCAGGGGGCGGACAGCGACGCCCTGACCCACATCGACCTGCACATCCCCGCCGGCACCACCGTCGCCCTGGTCGGCCGGACCGGCGCGGGCAAGTCGACCATCGTGAAACTGCTCGCCCGCTTCTACGACCCGACGTCCGGCGCGGTGCTCGTCGACGACGTGGACCTCCGCCGGTACCCGCTCGGCGCGTACCGCGGACGCCTCGGCGTCGTCCCCCAGGAAGCCCACCTGTTCACCGGGACCGTCGCCACCAACATCGCGTACGGACGCCCGGATGCGAGCCGCGAAGAGATCGAGGACGCTGCACGCGCGGTCGGCGCACTGGGCACGATCGCCGTATTGCGGGGTGGGATGCGTCACCCCATCGGCGAGCGCGGGCAGGGCCTGTCGGCCGGCCAACGCCAGCTGATCGCGCTCGCCCGGGCCGAGCTGGTCGACCCCGACCTGCTGCTGCTCGACGAAGCGACCGCGACGCTCGATCCGGCCACCGAGCAGGTAGTTCTCGAGGCGAGCAGCCGGGTGACCCGCACCCGGACGTCGGTGGTGGTGGCACACCGACTGGCCACCGCGGCCCGGGCAGATGTGATCCTCGTCATCGACGAGGGGCGGGTGGTCGAAACCGGATCCCACGCCACCCTGCGCTATGCCGGTGGCCACTATTCGGGACTGTGGGATGCGGCGGAGACCGGGGCGGGGAATAATCGCGGGGCGAGAACCGTCATCGATGGTGACCCCATCGGTTGGCCGTGAGACAGCTCACACGTGCAGGCCTGGCGATCTACACGTCACACGCGAGGGCTAGTCTCATGTATATAGGCGCTCTGATCGGGTACCGAAATAGAAACGAGGCGAACACCTGCCGTGAGCAGCAGCTCTACATCCCAGTTCGGACAGAACCAGTGGCTGGTTGACGAAATGTACCAGCGTTTCCAGGACGATCCGTCGTCCGTGGACGCGAGTTGGCACGAATTCCTGACGGATTACTCTCCCGACGCCGCCGCCAAGGCAGGCGCAGCCAACGGACACGGCACGAACGGCACCACCACCGCCGCACCTGCTGCCGCTCCCTCCGCCAAGGCGTCGACTCCCCCGGTTCCCGAGTCCGAGACCGCACCCAAGCCTCAGACCAAGACGGCCAACGGTGCAGCGCCGAAGACTGCACCCAACGGTGCAGCTCCGAAGGCTGCTGCCCCGAAGACCGAGGCCTCCACGAAAGCCGCACCCGCGAAGGAGACCGCGGCGAAGGACGCGAAGGCGTCCGCTCCCGCTCCTGCCGTAGACGAGTCGAAGGTTCTCCGCGGCGCAGCTGCTGCCGTCGCCAAGAACATGTCGGCCTCGCTGGCCATTCCGACCGCCACCAGCGTTCGCGCCATCCCTGCGAAGCTGATGTTCGACAACCGGATCGTCATCAACAACCACCTCGCCCGTACCCGCGGCGGCAAGATCTCGTTCACGCACCTGCTGGGTTACGCGATCGTGCAGGCGGTCAAGGCGTTCCCGAACATGAACCGGCACTTCGCCGAGATCGACGGCAAGCCCAACGCGGTCACCCCCGCACACACCAATCTCGGTCTGGCCATCGACCTGCCTGGCAAGGACGGCAGTCGGTCCCTCGTCGTCGCCGCGATCAAGAACACCGACACCCACAACTTCACGCAGTTCTACAGCGCCTACGAGGACATCGTCCGGCGCGCGCGTGACGGCAAGCTCACCGCCGAGGACTTCTCGGGTGTCACGATCTCGCTCACCAACCCCGGCGGCATCGGCACCGTGCACTCCGTGCCGCGACTGATGAACGGCCAGGGCGCCATCATCGGTGCCGGCGCGATGGAGTACCCCGCCGAGTTCCAAGGCGCGAGCGACGAGCGCCTCGCCGAGATCGGCGTCGGCAAGCTCATGACGCTCACCTCGACGTACGACCACCGCATCATCCAGGGTGCCGAGTCCGGCGACTTCCTCCGGACCATCCACAACCTGCTGATCAGCGACGAGTTCTACGACGAGATCTTCCACGCGCTGCACATCCCGTACGAGCCGGTCCGCTGGCGCAAGGACGTGCCCGAAGGCGCCGTCGACAAGAACACCCGTGTTCTCGAACTGATCGCCGCGTACCGCAACCGCGGTCACCTGATGGCCGACACGGATCCGCTGCAGTTCGTCAAGGACAAGTTCCGCAGCCACCCGGACCTGGACGTCCGCACGCACGACCTGACCCTGTGGGACCTCGACCGCGAGTTCAAGGTCGGTGGCTTCCACGGCCAGGAGAAGATGAAGCTGCGCGACGTGCTCAGCGTGCTGCGCGACGCGTACTGCCGCCACGTCGGCGTGGAGTACACGCACATCCTGGAGCCGGAGCAGCAGCAGTGGCTGCAGGACCGGGTCGAGGCGCACCACGTCAAGCCCACGGTCGCTCAGCAGAAGTACATCCTGAGCAAGCTCAACGCCGCCGAGGCGTTCGAGACGTTCCTGCAGACCAAGTACGTCGGCCAGAAGCGGTTCTCCCTGGAGGGCGCCGAGTCCGTCATCCCGATGATGGACGCCGTCATCGACCAGGCCGCCGAGCACCAGCTCGACGAGGTCGTCATCGGCATGCCGCACCGCGGTCGCCTCAACGTTCTCGCGAACATCGTCGGCAAGCCGTACTCGAAGATCTTCACCGAGTTCGAGGGCAACATGAACCCGGCGGCCGCGCACGGCTCCGGCGACGTGAAGTACCACCTCGGCGCCGAGGGCACGTATATCCAGATGTTCGGCGACAACGACATCACCGTGTCGCTGACGGCCAACCCGTCGCACCTCGAGGCGGTCGACCCGGTCCTCGAGGGCCTGGTCCGCGCGAAGCAGGACATCCTCGACAAGGGTGAGGACGGCTTCACCGTCCTGCCACTCATGCTGCACGGCGACGCCGCGTTCGCCGGTCAGGGTGTCGTGGCCGAGACGTTGAACCTGGCACTGCTGCGCGGGTACCGCACCGGCGGCACCGTGCACATCGTGGTCAACAACCAGGTCGGTTTCACCACCGCCCCGGAGTACTCGCGTTCGTCCGAGTACTGCACCGATGTCGCGAAGATGATCGGCGCGCCGATCTTCCACGTGAACGGCGACGACCCCGAGGCCTGCGTCTGGGTCGCCCAGCTCGCTGTCGACTTCCGGGAGAAGTTCCAGAAGGACGTCGTCATCGACATGATCTGCTACCGCCGTCGCGGTCACAACGAGGGCGACGACCCGTCGATGACGCAGCCGGCGATGTACGACGTGATCGACACCAAGCGCAGCGTGCGTAAGAGCTACACCGAATCCCTGATCGGCCGCGGCGACATCTCGCTGAAGGAAGCCGAAGACGCACTCCGCGACTACCAGGGCCAGCTGGAACGGGTGTTCAACGAGGTTCGCGAACTCGAGAAGTACACGCCGGAGCCCAGTGAGTCGGTCGAGCTCGACCAAGTGCTGCCCACGAAGTTGAAGACGTCCGTCGACGAGTCGGTGCTCGAGCGGATCGGCGACGCGTTCGTCAATGTGCCCGAGGGCTTCACCGTGCACCCGCGCGTCAAGCCGGTCATCGAGAAGCGCCGCGAAATGTCCCGCGAGGGCAAGATCGACTGGGCGTTCGCCGAGCTGCTCGCATTCGGTTCGCTGGTCGACCAGGGCAAGATGGTTCGCCTGTCCGGCCAGGATTCCAAGCGCGGCACGTTCACGCAGCGTCACTCGGTGCTCATCGACCGCAAGACGGGCGCCGAGTACACCCCGCTGCAGAACCTGGGCAGCGAGAACCCCGGAAAGTTCCTGGTCTACGACTCCGCACTCAGCGAGTTCGCCGCCGTCGGCTTCGAGTACGGCTACTCCGTGGGCAACCCGGACGCGCTCGTGCTGTGGGAGGCGCAGTTCGGTGACTTCGTCAACGGCGCGCAGTCGATCATCGACGAGTTCATCTCGTCCGGTGAGGCCAAGTGGGGCCAGCTGTCCGACGTCGTGCTGCTGCTGCCGCACGGCCACGAGGGTCAGGGTCCCGACCACACGTCCGGTCGGATCGAGCGCTTCCTGCAGTTGTGCGCCGAGGGTTCGATGACCGTGGCCGTGCCGTCCACCCCGGCCAGCTACTTCCACCTGCTGCGTCGTCACTCGCTCGACGGAATCCGCCGCCCGCTGGTCGTCTTCACACCGAAGTCGATGCTGCGGAACAAGGCCGCGGTCTCCGACGTCGAGGACTTCACCACCGGCAAGTTCCGCTCGGTGTTCGAGGAGCCCACGTACGAGACGGGCGACGCCGAACGCGACAAGGTTCGTCGTGTCCTCCTCGTCAGCGGCAAGCTGTACTGGGAGCTGCTGGCGAAGAAGCAGAAGGACAACCGCGAGGACATCGCGATCGTCCGTATCGAGCAGCTGTACCCGGTTCCGAGCCGTCGTCTCCGCGAGACGCTGGACCGCTACCCGAACGCCACCGAGTTCCGGTGGGTTCAGGAGGAGCCGGCGAACCAGGGTGCGTGGCCGTTCTTCGGTCTCGCTCTGCCCGAGTTGCTGCCCGACAAGCTGTCCGGAATCAAGCGCATCTCGCGTCGTTCGATGTCGGCACCGTCCTCGGGTTCGAGCAAGGTGCACGCTGTGGAACAGCAGGAGATCATCGATGAAGCCTTCGGCTGAAGAGCGTGTAACGGATGAAGCGTTCAGCTGAGCGTTTGATTGACTGATCTGCCATTGAGCCGGGTCGAGTTCACTCCACGGAGCGGATTCGACCCGGCTTCGTGGTATCTGGACCTGCCCTCGGTGGCGGAACTGTGCGACAACGGGCTGGCATTCGAGCGGCCGCTCACGGTGATCGTGGGTGAGAACGGTGTCGGGAAGTCGACGTTGGTCGAGTCGATCGCCGCGGCCTGGCAGGGCGGGTTCCGCGGGGCGCAGGACCGGTTGTGGTCGGCGGGATCCAGCCCCGAGGACGCGGACCTCGGCACTCACCTCACGTGTGTCGGCGCCCGGCCGCAGCCGTACGGCGGGTGTTTCCTGCGTGCCGAGTCGATGCATTCGCTGTTCGGTGCGGCCGACGAGTCACGTCCCCGCGCGGACGATCCGTCGTTCAACCAGCTCTCGCACGGTCAGTCGTTCCTGCGGTACGTCGCCGACCGTCCGATCGGCGTGGGCCTGTGGATTCTGGACGAGCCGGAGGCCGCGCTGTCGTTCCAGTCCTGCCTGGCGCTGCTCGGCGTGATCGCGGATCTCGCAGAGGAGGGCTCGCAGGTGATCATGGCGACGCATTCTCCCCTCCTCGCTGCCGCGCCCGGCGCCGCGATCTGGGAACTCACCGACGAGGGCATCGACTACCCCGAGTGGAATCAGCTCGACCTCGTCCGCAACTGGCGGTCGTTCCTCGACGGACCCGACCGCTTCCTGCGGCATCTCTAGGCCGGCCCCGCCTGCTGCCCAGCCTCCGCCCGCGACCTCACGGACCGGACGGCGAGGGCGGTGGCGGCGAGGAGTCCGCCGAGGGCGGCGAGGGTGAGCGCGTCGGGGTGGATCAGCGGCTGGCCGCGGAACGCCTGCCACGTGAGCACGGCGAGCAGCCCGGCGTAGGCGAGCGCCAGCACGGCCATCAGGGAGGCTCGGGTTCCCTCGCTGCGGAGCCCACGGAATCCGCGACGCGAGGACGCTCAGGACGAGGGCGCCGATCAGCATCACCTGCAGGCCGTGCAGTCCGACGAAGTGCGGGATGTGGTGCTCCAGTTGGTGACCGGCAGTCCCGGATTCTCGTCGGTGACGCCGGCGCTGTGCCGCGCGGCGACTTCGGCGACGCGGCCGTTCGCGTCGGTAGTCGTCTGGCGACCCTGGAATCCCATGAGGTAGCCGAGTGCCATCCCGGCCACCGCCAGGAACAGGCCTGCATGGATGGCTCGGGTGAGGGGACGATCCCCCACGCGCTGGAACAGCAGAATCAGGGCGATCACGAGGTTCGCGACGAACAGTCCGGGGACACCACGTACTGGCCGATCGTGTTGACGGCGTCGTCGGACGTGTTGAAGTGGCTGAACGTTCCGCGCGCAGCCTGCACCGCGATGAATCCGACGTCGAGGATGCCGGTCACGGCGAACACCGTCGCCATGGCGCGCGTCCATCTGCTGCCTCGGTGCGGGAGGGTCAGCAACCACGCCAAAGTGGCCCCGTAGAGCGCAAGGAGACCGTGAACTTCAGCGGCTCGAGCCACACGGACACCCCGAGCACGGTCCGGTCGTCGCTGAGGAGGCCGACGGCGCACACCAGCGCGAGGGCGGACATCGCGGCGACCATCACCGCCAGCGGCACCTGGCGGGACGCGACGACGCGGGAGCGGAGATCGAGGGTGGTCATGACGAGAACGCTGGAAACGTCGCATGCGTCACCACGTCACGCCGGGGAACGAAACCGGTGTCACCCGGGGGGTACTACGGGTGTGCCCCGAGTACTAGGGGTGTCGGGTCGTGGTGGCCGACACCAGCGCGGCGGCGATCTCGGGTGCGGCGGCGACAGCGAGCGCGGGAAGGGCCTGAACGTTGAGTTCGATCAGTTCGTCGCGGGTCAGGTGCGGGTCGCGCAGCCAGGTGATCGTGACTTCCTCGACATAGGCGATCCAGCCCCGGACCGCGAGTTCGACCGCCCGGGTGGGCTCGATTCCGATCGCAGGCAGTTGTTCGAGGGTCCGTTCGGACATCACGGCGCGGGTCTCCTCGAAGACGGCGCGCATATCCGGGTCGCCACTCGCCGTTCCCCGCAGGAGCGACACGTACGTGCCCCGGTTCTCGCTGACGTAGTCGACGTACGACGCGAGCACCGAGCGCAGGATCTGCATCGGATCCCGTGCTTCCCCGACGTACGGGTCGGGGGCGGTGCGGGCGAGCATCTCGCTGCTGGTGTGCCGGACGATCTCGAGGTGGAAGTCGTGCTTGGACGCGAAGTAGTGGAACAGGAGGCCGCGGGAGACACCCGCCTGATCGGCGATGTCCTCGACGGAGATCTGCTCCAACGGGCGCTGCGCCAGCATCTTGGCACCGAGATCGATCAGTTGCGCGCGCCGTTGTTCGGGGCTGAGACGGGTCCGCTTCACGACGTCCATGAGACAAGACTACTGAATGAAGGTCAATAGGCTATTGACTGCCCCTCAATAGCGCCCTATTGTTTCTTACATGAGTCTCCCCGTCACAGATACTTCAGCCACCACCGCAGGTGTCCGGCACATCGACACGCTGATCATCGGCAGCGGGTTCGCCGGCCTCGGCGCGGCGATCAAGCTGACCCAGGCAGGCAAGACCGACTTCCTCGTGCTCGAACGCGGCACCGACGTCGGAGGTACCTGGCGAGACAACACGTACCCGGGCGCGGCGTGCGATGTTCCCTCACATCTGTACTCCTACTCGTTCGCACTGAACCCGGAGTGGACCCGGTCGTTCTCGACGCAGCCGGAGATCCAGAAGTACATCCAGTCGGTGGCCGACAAGTACAAGGTGCGCGACAAGCACCTGTTCGGCTGTGACGTGCAGTCCGCCCACTGGAACGAGTCGACCACCCGCTGGGAGGTCACCACCACGAAGGGGAACTTCGTCGCGAAGGTCCTCGTCTCCGCGGTCGGCGCGCTGTGCGAGCCGTCCCTCCCGGACATCAAAGGCATCGAAGGCTTCCAGGGCGAGATCTTCCACTCCGCCCGCTGGAACCACGACGCCGACCTGACGGGGAAGCGCGTCGCCGTCATCGGCACCGGCGCCTCGGCCATCCAGATCGTGCCCGCCATCGGCAAGAAGGTGTCGCACCTCGACGTGTACCAGCGCACGGCGCCGTGGATCCTGCCCCGTGCGGACCGCGAGTACACGAAGCTCGAGCACGCCGCGTTCAAATACCTCCCCGGCTTCCAGAAGCTGTGCCGCACCGGCATCTACTGGATGCGCGAGAGCCAGGTCGTCGGACTCGCGAAGGCCCCGGTCTTCATGAAGCCGCTGCAGCTCGCGGCCGAGCGCCACCTGCGCCGCCAGATCAAGGACAAGGATCTGCGCAAGAAGGTCACGCCGAACTTCCAGATCGGCTGCAAGCGCATGCTGATCTCGAACAACTACTACCCCACCCTCGCGCAGGACAACGTCGACCTGGTGACCGACGGCATCGCCGAGGTCACGGCCAACTCGGTGATCTCGAAGGACGGCACCGTCCGCGAAGTCGATGCCATCGTCGTCGCCACCGGCTTCCACGTCACCGACTCCCCCACGTTCGAGGGCATCTTCGGCAAGGACGGGCGCTCGCTCGCCGACGTCTTCGACGAGGGCGGCCAGCAGGGCTACAAGGGCGCGGCGATCGCGAACTTCCCCAACATGTTCTTCCTGGTGGGCCCGAACACGGGCCTGGGCCACACCTCGATGGTCTACATGATCGAGTCGCAGCTCAATTACCTCGTCGACGCCCTTCGGACGCTCGACAAGTACGGCATCGGCAAGATCGAGGTCCGTCAGGACGCCCAGGACCGGTACAACGCCGAACTCCAGGAGAAGCTGTCGCACAGCGTCTGGAACAACGGTGGGTGCGCCAGCTGGTACCTCGACAAGCACGGCAACAACACCACGCTGTGGCCGGGCTTCACGTTCCAGTTCCGGAACGAGACGAAGCGCTTCGACCTCACCGCATACGACAGCGTGGCCACCGCCGATCTGCCTGCACCCGTGCACGTGAACGGCAAGACCCCCGGCCCCGCCGCCATCCCGGCACAGATCGACCTCGACGACGACAAGGTGACAGCACAGTGAGCGAGTTCGCAGGCAAGGTAGTCGTGATCACCGGAGCCGGTTCCGGTATCGGCAGGGCGCTCGCCCTCAACCTGGCGGGCCGGGGTGCCAGGTTGGCGATCTCGGACATGGACACGGTCGGGCTCGCCGAGACGGCACGCCAGGCCGAGGCGTTGGGCGCCGAGGTCAAGGCCGATCACCTGGACGTCACCCAGCGCGAGGCCGTGCTCGCGTACGCCGACGAGGTGCGGGCGCACTTCGGCAAGATCAACCAGGTGTACAACAACGCCGGCATCGCCTACCACGGCGAGTTCGAGAAGTCCGAGTTCAAGGACATCGAGAAGATCATGGACGTGGATTTCTGGGGAGTCGTCAACGGCACCAAGGCTTTCCTGCCGCATCTCATCGCGTCGGGCGACGGCCACGTCGTGAACGTCTCGAGCCTCTTCGGGCTGCTGTCCATGCCGGGTCAGAGCGCGTACAACTCGGCGAAGTTCGCGGTGCGCGGTTTCACCGAGTCGCTGCGCCAGGAGATGCTGATCGCCAAACACCCCGTCAAGGTGACGTGTGTGCACCCCGGTGGCATCAAGACGGCCATCGCCCGCAACGCCACCGCGGGACCGGGCGAGGACCTCGACACGTTCGCGAAGTTCTTCGACCAGAAACTCGCACGCACCACTCCGGAAGCGGCGGCGGCGACCATCGTGAACGGTGTCCGCAAGGGCAAGCCGCGCGTCCTGATCGGCGCCGACGCCAAGTTCCTCGACGCCTGGGTGCGGCTCGTCGGACCGAGCTACCAGCGTGTGGTTGCCCTCGTCGCCGGACGAGTCCTCCCCAAGTCGAACTGAGGTACCGATGAGCTTCCACCTGCCGCTGCCGGTCGTCGCGACGGCACTCCGGCCGTTCTACCGCCTCAGCCTCAACGCCCGGCTTCCGCACACCGTCCAGAGGGCGTTCCTCGACCTCGGCGCTCCGCTTCAGCAGGTCCCTGCTGGTGCCGTCGTCCGCCCGACCTCGCTGGCCGGGCGGCCGGCGGAGCGAATCACGGTGGGAGCTACCGAACGCCGGACCGCCGTGCTCTACCTGCACGGTGGGGCGTACACCATCGGTTCGCTCGCCACGCACCGTTCGCTGGCCGCTCACATCGCCAGGGAATCCGGCAGTGTCGTCTACACCCTCGACTACCGGCTGGCCCCGGAGCATCCGTTCCCGGCGGGGCTCGAGGACGCGGTCGCGGCGTACCTGGAACTGAACACCGAGCACGGTTACGAGACAGAGCAACTCGCGATCGCGGGCGATTCGGCGGGCGGTGGCCTGACGGTTGCCACCGCGCGCCGCCTGATCGACCGGCACGGTGTCACTCCGGCCGCGTTGGCGCTGATCGCCCCGTGGGTCGATCCCGGCAGGCGTGACACGTCCCGGGACCGGGATCTCGTGGTCAACACGGCGTGGTCGTTCGACGCCGCCGAGAAGTACCTGGGCAACGGGGACGCACAAGATCCGGGTTACGCACCGCTGCACGGAAATCTGGCGGGACTACCGCCGACGCTGATCCACGTCGGGGTCGACGAGGTGCTCTACCCGCAGATCATGGAATTCGTCGACAAGCTGGACGAGTCGGACGTGGACGTCACGCTCACCGAGTACGCCCGGCTGTGGCACGTCGCCCACCTGCAGGCGTCCCTGGTCCGCGAGGCCGCGGATGCGGTCGCGGAACTCGGGGCGTTCCTGGGTTCACAGATGAGCGTCGAGCCACACCCGCGCCACGTCGGCTGAATCGGCACCACCGCGGACCTGGCCGATCATGTCGGCCAGGTCCGCGGTCGTCAGCTCACCCGCCACGACGTTCAACGCCTTCAGCTGGGCTTCGGTGAGAGTTCCGATCCGGAACAGCGGCACCACGTTCTGTGCGGTGAACACGTGATCGTCGTCCGCCAGCAGCACCAGATCGGCGTCCGAGACGTCCGGTGACGCGGTGGTCACCCCGGCCACCCGCACGGCTCCGTCCGCCGATACCGGGGCGGCGAGTTCGCCGACGGCCGCGGCGTCGTCGGCCACTGTCCGGGTCTGCGCGAACGTGCAGCCGGTGAGGTCGGGAAGCGCGTCGGCCTCGAACGCCGGGGCGAGCACGGCAGTGCTCCTGCTGCACGAGGGAACGAGTTCGTCGAGGGTGGTGAGATCCAGCTGCCCCGACGTCTGCGAGGTCACGGCCAGCGCCGACCTGTCCTCGGCAGCCGCGAAGTCGGAGATCGAAAGCCCCTGCGGCAGAGCCTTGCTCAACGCCTCGAACACATCGTCCTGTTCCGTCTCCGCCGATTCGGGGTCGTAGTAGCGCAGCAACCGGCCCGTGAACTCCGGCACCAGCGTGACGTTTCCGGCATCGAGCTGCCCGAGGTACGCGGTCCGGTCGCCGAGTCCCCCGTCGGTGACGACCGGCGCCCCGGTCGAACGCAGGGCACCCGCATAGATTTCGGCCAGGATCCGGCTCTCCGCGCCGTCACCCGCACCCACCACGATCTCGCCCTGCCCCTGCCCCGCGGAACCGTCGAGGGTCGTGTCACCACCTGCGCATCCCGACGCCACCCCCGCGACCAGTAGCAGCGCGGACCCGGCGATCAGGGCCCGGGACCATGCCGCCGGGCGCTCGGCCGATCCGTCTGTCCGTGTGTGTGCCACGTCGAGCCTTTCGTTTACCTCGAGCTGGTCGAAAACCGTGCTCTGTCCGCCCCTATCGTTACACTGGCCAACCGATGGCGCGGACACGCGTCCACCGGTTTCCGTCGGCAGGTCCGGCGCCGGTGACAACGGGAAGGACGCTCATGCGCACCTCACGAATTCTGTCGGGCTTCACCCGCCGCTCCGTTGGCACTATCGCTCTCGCGACGGTGGCCGTCGTGTCGCTCGCGGCGTGCGGTGGCGGATCCGACCCCCTGTCCGCCGGCGGCGAGGGATCGGGTGACGACCCGAACACGATCATCGTGGGATCCGCGAACTTCCCCGAATCGGAGACGGTCGCGAACATCTACACCGAGGTCCTCCGTGCCAACGGGTTCGACGTGACGACGAAGTTCAACATCGGCAGCCGTGAGGCCTACATTCCTGCGCTCAAGGACGGGTCGATCGACGTCATCCCCGACTACACGGGCAACCTGCTGCAGTATCTCGACCCGGATTCGACGGCCACGAGCGCCGCCGACGTGGACGCCGCGCTGCCGGCCGCGCTGGGTTCGGAACTGACGATCACCACGCCGGCCCCGGCCGAGGACAAGGACGCCGTCGTCGTCACGAAGGAGACGGCGCAGCGCTGGAACCTCACCTCCATCGCGGATCTCGCGGCGCACTCGAACGAGGTCAAGTTCGGTGCACCCGCCGAATTCCAGGAACGCCCCGGTGGCCTGCCCGGCCTGAAGGCCAAGTACGGCCTGGACATCACGGCCGACAACTTCGTCCCGATCGCCGACGGCGGCGGTCCGGCCACGGTGGACGCCCTCGCGTCGGGACAGATCACGGCCGCCGACATCTTCACGACGTCCCCGGCCATCGCGCAGAACGGTTTCGTGGTGCTGGCGGATCCGCAGAACAACTTCGCGGCGCAGAACGTCGTGCCGGTGGTGCGCGCCACCAAGTCCTCCGACAAGCTGACCCGGGCGCTCGACGCACTGTCGGCGAAGCTGACCACCGAAGAGCTTGTCGCGCTCAACGATTCCGTGTCGGGTGACGCGAAAACCGAGCCGACGGCGGCCGCGAAGCAGTGGGTGACGGACCAGGGGCTCGACAAGCCGGTCTCGTAGAGGAGCCTGCCGTGATCACATTCTCGGGAGTCACCAAGCGGTACCCGGACGGCACGACGGCGGTCGACAGCCTCGACCTGGAGATCGACGCCGAATCGTTCACGGTCTTCGTCGGGCCGTCGGGCTGCGGCAAGACCACGTCGATGCGGATGATCAACCGGATGATCACCCCGACCGCGGGAACGATCACGGTCGACGGCCGCGACATCGCCCAAACCGACGCGGTCAAGCTTCGACTCGGCATCGGCTACGTCATCCAGAGCGCCGGACTGCTGCCGCACCGCACGGTGGTCGACAACGTCGCGACCGTGCCTGTGCTGCGCGGCGACTCACGACGCAACGCCCGCAAGGCCGCGTTGGCGGTGCTCGAACGGGTCGGACTCGACCCGGCGCTGGCGTCCCGCTATCCCGGGCAGCTGTCCGGCGGGCAGCAACAACGCGTCGGGGTCGCGCGGGCGCTGGCCGCCGACCCGCCGATCCTGCTGATGGATGAGCCGTTCAGCGCCGTCGATCCCGTTGTCCGCGAAGATCTGCAGGCCGAGATGCAGCGCCTGCAGGCCGAGATGCGCAAGACGATCGTGTTCGTCACCCACGACATCGACGAGGCCGTCAAACTCGGCGACCGGGTGGCGGTCTTCGGGCCGGGTGGCCGGTTGCAGCAGTACGACGCGCCCGACACGGTGCTGTCCGCGCCGGCCACCGATTTCGTCGCCTCGTTCGTGGGACGCGACCGCGGGTACCGCGGACTGTCGTTCCGGACGGCAGATCAGGTTCCGCTGCACACCATCCGGACGGCGACCGAGAAGGAGTTGCCGGCGCTCCGGCTCGAGCGGGGTGAATGGGTCCTGGTCGTCACGGACGCGGGCGTACCGCGGGGGTGGATCGACGTCACCGGCGTCGAGGGGGCGCGGGCCGGACGGCCCGTCTCCGAATGCACTGCGGCGGGCGGATCCCTCTTCTCCCCCGGCTCCGACCTGCGGCAGGCTCTGGACGCGGCCATCTCGTCTCCGTCGGGTATCGGAGTGGCCGTCGACGCGGACGGCGCGGTCACCGGCGGCATCCTCGGCTCCGAGGTGATCGCGAAGCTGGCCGAGCAGCGGGCGGCCGAGGATCGCGCGAGGGGTGAGCACTTCTTCACTGCCCAACCGGCAACCCCGGACGGGCCGTGATCTGATGCGGTGGCTCATCGACAACTTCTCGGTCGTCGTCGACCTGACGAAGACCCATCTCTACCTCGCGCTGGTTCCGCTCCTGATCGGGTTGCTCATCGCGGTCCCGGTCGGGACCGCGATCCGGGGTGCGTCCTGGCTGCGGAAGATCACGCTGATCGTCGCGGGCATCGCGTTCACGATTCCGTCGCTGGCATTGTTCGTGACAATCCCCTCCGTCGTCGGACTGCAGATCCTGGATCCGCTCAATGTGGTGATCGCGCTGACGATCTACTCCACCGCCCTGCTCATCCGCGCCGTGCCCGAGGCCCTCGACTCCGTTCCCGCCGACGTCGTCGACTCGGCCACCGCGATGGGCTTCACCCGGCTCCGCCGGGCCCTGACCGTCGAATTGCCCCTCGCGCTGCCGGTTCTCGTCGCGAATGTGCGAGTGGTGGCCGTGACCAACATTTCGCTGGTGTCGGTGGGTTCGCTGATCGGGATCGGCGGTCTCGGCACCCTGTTCACCCAGGGCTACCAGCGTGACTACCCGGACCAGATCCTCGCCGGGATCATCGCGATCGTCGTTCTGGCCCTCGCATTCGACCTGCTGCTGTTCCTGGTCGGCCGGGCACTGACACCGTGGACCCGGCAGCAGAAGGTCCGGCGCACGCCGCTGGTCGCGGGACAGTCGGCGGCCCCGGCCGCAGGGGAGGCTTCGTGAACATCTTCGGCGGCGCATGGGAGTACATCGTCGATCCGGGTAACTGGTCGGGAAGCACCGGAATCGGCACCCGCATCCTCGAACACCTCTGGTACAGCTTCCTGGCGGTCGCACTGTCCGCGGTGGTCGCGGTGCCGATCGGTCTGATCATCGGACATCTGCGCAAGGGCGACGTGGTCGTGGTCGGTCTCGTCAACGCGCTCCGCTCGCTGCCGACGCTGGGTCTGCTGACGTTCCTGGTGCTGCTGCTCGGGCTGGGTCTGATCCCGCCGATCCTGGCCCTGGTGATCCTCGGAATCCCGCCGGTGCTCGCGGGCACGTACGCGGGTGTCGCGAACGTCGACCGGACGGTCGTGGACGCCGCCCGCGCGATGGGAATGACCGAGTGGCAGGTCCTCACACGTGTCGAGGCCCCGAATGCGCTGCCGCTCATGCTCAGCGGGCTACGCAACGCAACCCTGCAGATCATCGCGACCGCAACGGTCGCCGCGTACGTCAACCTCGGCGGCCTGGGACGCTACATCTTCGACGGACTGGCGCTGCGCCAGTACGACCGGGTGCTCGTCGGTGCACTGCTCGTGACGATCCTCGCCCTCGTCGTGGACGGCCTGCTCGCCCTGGCGGTGTGGGCGTCCGTTCCGGGGACCGGCCGCCTGCGCCGCAACCCGAGCGCCGAGCAGATCGCCGAGCGCGCGTCGTAGCGAAGAAGTCGCCCAAGGCAAACACCCCGACACCGGAACCGTGGGTGCGGGTTCCGGATCGGGGTGCTCGACGGATTCTCGCTAGTCGGTGACGCCTTCTGCGCGAGCAACGGCGGCGACTGCCTCCGCGACAGCGGGGGCGACGCGAGGATCGAGCGGGCTGGGAACGATCTTGTCTACAGCCAGCTCGTCACCGACGACCGAGAGGATTGCCTCGGCGGCGGCGAGCTTCATACCTTCGGTGATCCGGCGGGCACCGGCATCGAGCGCACCCCGGAACACACCGGGGAAGGCCAGCACATTGTTGATCTGGTTCGGGAAGTCACTGCGTCCGGTGGCCACGATCGCCGCATGCTTGCGGGCGATGTCCGGGTGGATCTCCGGGTCCGGGTTCGACAACGCGAACACGATGGAATCCTCGGCCATCGTCGCGATCAGCTCCTCCGGCACGGTGCCGGCGGACACCCCGAGGAACACGTCCGCCCCGTCGAGGGCTTCGACAATGCCGCCGCGGCGGCCGGCCGGGTTGGTGCGCGCGGCCAGGTCGACCTTGACCTCGTTCAGGTCCTTGCGGTCGGCGGAGACGATGCCCTTGGAATCGAGGACCGTCACATCGGCGATCCCCGCGGCGAGCAGGATGTTCGCGCAGGCGACACCGGCGGCGCCGGCACCGGAGATGACCACCCGCAACTGGTGGAGGTCGCGGTCCTGGACCTTGACCGCACCCTTGAGGGCGGCCAGGACGACGATGGCGGTGCCGTGCTGGTCGTCGTGCATGACCGGGCAGTCCAGGGCCTCGATGACGCGCTTTTCGATCTCGAAGCAGCGCGGTGCGGAGATGTCCTCCAAATTGACCGCCCCGAAGCTCGGGCGCAGCCGGATCAGGGTCTCGACGATCTCGTCGGGGTCCTTGGTGTCGAGGACCAGCGGGATCGAGTTCAGGCCCGCGAAGTTCTTGAACAGGGCCGACTTGCCCTCCATCACCGGCAGGGAGGCGCGGGGGCCGATGTCCCCGAGGCCAAGCACCGCGGAGCCGTCGGAGACGACGACCACGAGGCGGCTGGTCCAGGTGTACCGGTCGGCGAGGGTTTCGTCGGCGGCGATGGCGCGGGAGACCTGCGCGACACCGGGCGTGTAGGCGATGGACAGGGCGCGCTGCGTATCGAGGGCGGTCGTGGTCTCAACCGAGAGCTTCCCCCCGATGTGGCCGGCGAAGATCTCCTCGTCGGTCAGCTCGACCTTCTGCGGTGTGGTGGGTTCGGACACGATGGACACGATGACACTCCTGCTAAGTCCAGGCTCACTCGGGGCCGGGTTACTGAGAAGTAACCGTGAGGATCGGCGCTGATCTTCACAGTTACTCCACGAACGACAACTGAGGGTGAAGCTTCCGGGGTGCGCGATCACGATGGCCGCAGAACTTCCGAAGCGTCATGGCACGGGCGGGTGAGCCCTGGCAACACTGCCATAAACCCCCGCCGAAGGGCGGTGGCGCCGACGTCGGAGTGGTGCTAAGTCTGGCACGAATATCGATGCACAATCAAATTGCCACGAGAGTCAGATGTCTCACGTTTTCTGGCCTCTACCTGTGAGAACAAGTTACCCGTGGGTCACTGTGAGAGCCGGTTTCATATAACGCGCCGGGCGTCCGTCAACCCCACCACTGGGTAGCCAGCAGTAGCGCCGCCGCCGCGAGGACGGCGACGGATGCGACCACGGCGACGAGACCGTCGCGGCGGTCCGCAAACCTTTGCGCCACGATCACGAACACGGACGCGACCAGGTGTGCGGTGATGGAGATCGTCCCCGGGCCGGGGAAGCCCCGGCCGCCGCCCACGTAGGCGGAGCCGATCACGACGAGGCAGAGGATCACCACGCCGGCGGCGACGGCCCCGCTGAGGGCGCGCAGTGCGCGGACCACGAGAGGGCTGCGTCGCGGTCCGGTGGCCGTCACCGTCCGCGGGAGGATGGGAGCATAGGGGTCGTACCGCTCGGACTCGTGCGTGTTCATGCCGAGACCACCTGCACCCCGGATGCTTTCGATACGAGGGTGTCGAATTCGTCGGTGTCCGTCGAGAACTCGCCGAGCCGGATGGCCTTGTTCGTGCCGTGGTAGTCGGAGGAGCCGGTGACGACCAGACCGCACTCGTCGGCCAGTTCCTGCAGTACCCGCGCGTCGTCCGACGAGTGGTCGGGGTGATGTACCTCTAGCCCGTGGAGACCGGCTCCCGCCAGGTCACGGACGTGATCGAGTGACAGTAGTCGTCCCCTCGTGCGGGCCCGTCCGTGGGCGAGGACGCTCACGCCCCCGGCCTCCGCCACCAGTTGCACGGCGTCGTCGAGTGGGGTGTCCGACTTGTCGACGAAGTACCTGCCGCGTGGGGCCAGCAGATCCACGAACGCCTCACCGACGCTGCCCACCACACCGGCGCGCATCAGAGCCCTGGCCAGGTGCGGGCGCCCCGCTGCGGGTCCCGCCTCCGCGAGCACCTCGTCGGCGTCGATGGGCAGACCGTCCTCCATCATCAACTCGGCCATCGCGCGGATTCGCACGATCCGCTCGTTCCGCAACCGTTCCCGCTCGCGTGCGAACGCCGCGTGCGCGGGATCGAACAGGTAGGCGAGGAGATGCACCGCGACCGGGCGTCCGTCTTCACCGCGCCCCTCGCAGGACATCTCCATGCCGCGCACCAGCGCGAGCCCCGCAGGCAACGCCGAGACCGCTTCGGCCCACCCCGCGGTCGTGTCGTGATCGGTGATCGCCACGATGTCGAGTCCCGCCGCCCCCGCGGCGCGCACCAGGTCCGCCGGGCTGTCGGTTCCGTCGGAGGCCGTCGAATGAGTGTGGAGATCGATGAGCACCAGACCAGTCTGTCAGGTGTCGCGGCACGGGGTCCGAGCGTGCGGCCCGGAGGCCTGGCGTGTCGTGCGACGCCGCCGGCCCGGAGCGGGTGCTGACGTACGATTCACCAGCAGCGTTTCCGACTCGACGGTGAAGGGAGGGGCCCGTGCCGTCTGTGCCCTCGCTCCCCAAGCGCGGCAGCGACAAGAATCAGCGCAGCGGTGACAAGGACCCGGGCCCCAGGATCCGCATCCCGACCGCGCGCGCCATCGTCGACTGTGGTGTGTATGTCGACGGCACGAGGCTTCCCGGCAAGTACACGCACCAGGCCGCGATGGCCGAGGTCCGCACACGGGGTGAAGGATTCGTGTGGGTCGGGCTGCTCGCCCCCGACGAGGGGCAGATGGAGAGCGTGGCCGAGACGTTCGGGCTGCACGAATTGATGGTCGAGGACGCCGTCCACGCCCACCAGCGGCCGAAGCTGGAACGCTACGACGACGTGCTGTTCCTGGTGCTGCGGACCGTCAACTACGTGCCGCACGAGTCGGTGGCCACCGCCAGCGAGATCGTCGAGACCGGCGAGATCATGGTGTTCGTGGGCGCCGACTTCGTCATCACCGTGCGGCACGGTGACCACTCCCCGCTCGCGAACGTCCGCCACGCGCTGGAGGCGAACCAGGAGCGGCTCGCACTGGGCCCGTACGCGGTGCTGCACGCCGTCGCGGACCACGTGGTGGACACGTACCTCGAGGTCACCCAGGCCATCGAGGAGGACGTCGACGGCATGGAGGAGGCGGTGTTCAGTCCGCGCAGCAGCGTCGCGGTCGAACACATCTACCTTCTCAAGCGCGAGATCGTCGAACTCCGCAAGTCGGTGAACCCGCTGTCCAATCCGCTGCTCCGGCTGACGCGATCCCCGGGCAATCCGGTGCCGAAGGAGATCCGCCGCTACTTCCGCGACGTCCTCGACCACCACACGACCGTCGCCGAGCGGATCGCCGAATACGACGAGGTTCTCAGCTCACTCGTCGATGCCGCCCTCGCGAAGATCGCCGTGCAGCAGAACACCGACATGCGCAAGATCTCGGCGTGGGTGGCCATCGCGGCAGTGCCGACGATGATCGCGGGCATCTACGGCATGAACTTCGACAACATGCCCGAACTACATTGGCAGTACGGCTATCACGGCGTGGTGTTCGTGATCGCGTCGGTGACGGTGGGCCTGTTCGTCACGTTCCGCCGGAACCACTGGCTCTAGAGGGACGCGGCACCGCGGTGCGGATCGCGGACGTCGATGCCCGCCTCCGCCCAGGCGTCGCGCAGTGCGCCGGCGCCGCGCAGTCGGACCCACGCCGCCTCGGTGCCGGTGATCGGCACGACCGCGAGGAACCGCACGGCCTCCGCGGGTTCGGGCAGCGGGAGGTCGGGGACGGACGACTCACCGAGCAGCACGGCCGTGAACGGTGTGTCCTTCCACAGCGGCTCCCCCAGGTCGAGCAACGCGTCCTCGACGAGAACCACGCCTTCCACCGACGGCGCCGCCGCCAGGACCGCGAGTGTGCGCGCAACTCCCGACGCCACCCCGGCCCCGCCGCGCAGGGTGAGGATCAGTTCGGCGCGGGGGCCCCGGAGAGGGTCGGCCACCAGCTCGCCGGGGTCGCCCATCGGGTGCCGGGAGCACCCCAGGGTCACGTAGCGAACCAGATCCTCGTCGTCGGGTGCGAACCGCAGCACGTCCAGCGGCTCGACGCCCAGGAACGTCACCGATGCCGCAGTCGGCTCCGGTCCCCCGATCTGCCCCAGCAGGTGCGCGCGAACAGAGGCCACAACGCTGTCAGTCACCCCGCAATCAAACCACCGAAGCCGCTCACCCGTCCTCCGGCCTCGCGAGCCGGTAGTTTCGGAGCATGGTCTCGGTACTCGCAGTGTCCGACGAGACGATCGAGTCGCTGTGGAGTTCGCAGGTGCGTGCCATGGACGTCGACTTGATCCTCGGTGCGGGCGATCTCCCGTTCGACTACCTGGAGTACCTGATCGACGCGCTCGACGCGCCGTGCGTCTTCGTGCCGGGCAACCACGACGCCGATCTGTCCGGCTACTCCGCGGGACGTGTCGGATGGATGCGGGCGGGTCTGCCCTCGGCGTGGCCGGGGCCCTGCGGCGCGGTCAACGCGGACGGCCGGATCGTGCGGATCGCGGGCCTGCGCATCGCGGGCCTGGGTGGGTCGATCCGCTACAACGACGGCCCCAATCAGTGGACCGAGCGGCAGCAGCGGCGGCGGGCGCGCAACCTGGCGCTGACGAGTGCGTGGCACGCACGCCGCTCGGGTGTGTCCGGCGTCGACGTGCTGCTCACGCACAGCCCACCCCGCGGAGTGGGCGACCAGGAGGATCCACCGCACCGGGGTTTCGAATGCTTCGAGACCCTGGCGGGCAGGTTGCAGGCCCGCGTCATGATTCACGGGCACGTCCACCCGTACGGCCGGGCGGCCGAGGACCGCACGCTCGGCGCGACGACGGTGATCAACACCGTGGGATTCACCCTGATGGAGTTGGCCCCGGGTGCCGACCCCACCATCGTCAGGCGCAGGCATGGCACGTGACACCGGGTTCCCCGCCGCCGACGCGGAGAACGATTTCACCCGCCAGCGTCGTCGCGCCGAGTTGTCGCGGCTGGTCAGCTGGCTTCGCCGCGAACCGGACGACGTCAACGAGATCCTGCCGTTCGACGAGGTGGTCGCGGCAGTCGGACGGGTCGGGGAACGATCGCTCGGACTGCAGGTGATCCCGGTCAACTCCATCGTCGGGAGCGTCGACCGGACCCGCGACTTCGACCGGTTCTTCCGGCCCACGTCCACCCGCGTGCGCGAGCGCTGGCAACGGCTGGCGGCCGCGCAGCGCCGGGGCGAGTCGGTGCCGCCGATCCAGGTGTATCGGATCGGGTCCATGCACTTCGTCAGCGACGGCCACCACCGCGTCTCCATCGCGTACGCGATGCACTGGAGCACGATCGACGCCTACGTCACCGAGATCCAGACCAAGATCTCCCCCGACGGGATCGCGCAGCGGGGCGACCTGGTCATCAAGGATCACCGCCGCCTGTTCCTCACGCGGGTGCCGTTGAGCGGGCCGCAGCGGGCGGCCGTGGTCGTCACCGATCCCTGGGAGTACGCCGAGATCAGCCAGAGCGTCGAGGCGTGGGGCTTCCGGCTCATGCAGGAGGTGGGCGAATTCCTCAGCCGTGAGACCGTGGCCCGGCGCTGGTTCGGTGAGGAGTTCCTGCCGGTGGTCCGGATGCTGCGGGCCGCGGAGATGCTGCCCGACCACACCGACGCCGAGGCCTACCTGTGGGTGGCGCGCGAGCGGTACCGCCTTGTGCGCCAGCATGTCTGGAACGACGAGATCATCGCCGAGCTCAGTCATCTCGCACCGCGCAGGCACAAACCGGCTAGTCCGTGAACCGCACGACGCGCTCGGGCGCGTCGGGGTGCGCGAACTTCAACAGTCGCCTGCCCTCCGCCTCGATCGCGGTGCGGTGCGTCTTCGCGATCTTCGCCAACGGCTCCACGTCGAGTACCGCACGGGACTTCTCGACCACCGTCGTGGTGAACGCCGCGACCCTGCCGTTCACCAGGACGGCAGGTTTGATGATGCCGTTCTGGGTGAAGACCTTCTTCCGCACGTCGTCGTCGAGGAGGCGCCCGCGGTCCGCGTGCGAGAGCAGCACGTTGTCGAACGGCGCGAGGATGCGGACGGGGGCGGGGGCGCCCGGGTCGGGGCGGGGTGCGTCGGGAAGGTCGAAGAGTTCCGGACCCGATTCCCCCGCGAACACCCGGAGTTCCGGCCGCAGCCGGTCCAGGACCTCACCGAGCCGGGTCAGTCCCGACCAGGCCTGGGCGTCCCGCGCGCTCGCGGGGCCGAACGCGGCGAGGTAGCGCAACAGCATCGTGTCGATGGACGGCGCGGCGGACAGTGGACGACCCACCCACGACTCCAGCGTCGACAGCGCCGGCTGCCCCGACCTGCCCCACAGCCCGCGCGGCGGAACCTGGACCATCGGGACCAGTCCCCGCACCCCGTGGGCGAGCGCGGCGCCGTCGCGGCCGGGGAACCGCTCCTCGAGCAGGGGCCGCATCTGCGATTGCGTGCGGGGTTCGTCACGCACCAGTTCGCGTCCCGCGGCGGCGAGGGCGCCGAGGTCGATCCCGTCGAGACTCGACCGGTACTGCGTGTTGGTGTGGAGGTCGCGGTCGAGCAGCGGTTGCGTCAGCGGACGGAACGAGAGCGCGTCCGAGGACGACAGGGCGAACACCGTCCCGCGCATCGCGACGATCCGCACCACCGCGCGTTTCTCGATGAGGTCCGACAGCGACTCGGCGCGGAATCGTGTCAACCGCGCCCACAGTGCGAAGTACGGCGGGGCCGGAGCCTGGGCCTGCAGTCCGCAGAGGTGCTCGATCATGTCGAGGGCGGACGCGCCCGAACGGCTCAGCAGCGATTGCCGGGCCAGTGTCGCCCTGCCCAGCGCTCGATTCGACATGCGGTCGGACCCCACCGTGAACCCCTTCGTTAGTTAGCCCCAGTACCGTATTTGATTACGCCCGTTCACCGACCCCTCAAGGAGGACCCCATGGCCGCCGGATCGACCACCGCAGCCAGGGCTCTCCTGCCCGTCATGTGCTTCGTCGTGATGATTGTCGCCGTTCTGCAGACGTTGGTGGTGCCGATCGTCGGGACCATCGGTGCGCAACTCGACGTCGGCCCCACCGCCGTCGGCTGGCTCCTCACCGCGAACCTCCTCGCCGCCGCCACCGCGACACCCGTCCTCGGCCGCCTCGCCGATCTCCGCGGCAAACGACCCGTCCTGCTCGGTGTGCTCGTGGTCGTGCTGCTCGGCTCCCTGATCGGTGCGCTGTCGACGTCCGTGGGAGTGCTGATCTTCGCCCGCGTGCTCCAGGGCGTGTCGTTCGCGCTGTTTCCCATCGGCATCGCGGTCCTGCGTGACGAACTTCCCGCCGAGAAGCTGACCGGGGCGATGGGGATCTTCTCCGGCACCCTCGGATTCGGCGGATGCTTCGGCATCGTCCTCACCGGTGTGCTGGTCTCCGACGGCGCCGACTTCCACCGCATCTTCTGGCTGTCGTCGGCCATCACCGCCGCCGGACTCGTCCTCGCCTGGATCGCCATCCCCCGCCGCCCGCGCGTCGGCACGGGTTCCATCGACTGGATCGGCGCGGCCGGTCTCGCCGCCGGCCTGGTCCTGGTCCTGCTGCCGCTCGCCGAGGGCGGAACCTGGGGCTGGACGTCGCCCGTCACCATCGTCAGCGGAATCGCCGGAATCCTGGTCCTGATCGGCTGGTTCCTCTACGAACGCGGGATCACCGACCCACTCGTCGCGCCCCGGCTGCTGACCAACCCACCCGTCCTCGTCACCCACCTGTCCGCGCTCGTGGTCGGCATGTCGATGTTCGTGATGTTCCTGGGCAGCTCGTACTTCGTCCAGACCCCGCGCGCGGTGACCGGATACGGCTTCGGGGCCACCGTCCTCGAGGCCAGCACCGTCTACCTGCTGCCGGGCGCGATCAGCGGCGTCCTCGCCTCGATCCTCAGCGGAAAACTGATCCACCGCTTCGGTTCCCGTGCCGTCCTCATCGCCGCGAGCGTCGTCGGCGTCAGCGGTTTCGTCGTGTTCGTCCTCGCCCACGACCGCACCTGGGAAGTCATCGCGGCCATCCTGCTGGTCAACACGTACATCAGCCTCGCCTACGCGTCGCTGCCGTCGCTGCTCGTGGCCGAGGTCCGGCAGGACGAGACCGGCGTCGCGAACAGCATCAACTCCATCGCCCGGTCCGTGGGCAGTTCATTCGCCAGTGCGCTGCTCGCGACCCTGCTCGCCGGCATCACCATCGACGGAACGGACGTCCCGACCGAATCGGCGTACGTGATCGCGTTCGTCGTCGGCGCGACCGCGGCCGCCCTCGCCGGGCTGCTGCCGTTCTTCGGGATCACGCGCACCACCCGCACCCCGTCCGACGAGGAGGAGGACGAGGTCCACGCGACCGCCCTCGCGGCCGAATGGGGCACGGTCGGTGGCCTCGGCGGAGCGAACACCAGAGATTCGGGTGAGCGCTCCGGTCAGAGCGTGAGGTTGGCTCCGGAGTCCTGATCGAACAGGGCGATCTTCGCCCGGTCGAACCACAGTTCCACCGGTCTGCCGTGCGCCGCGGACGATTCGGTCGACAACCGGGCGACCAGCTGCCCGCCGCCTGCGACCGCGGTCCCCGAGTCGGCGGCGAGCTCCTCGAGTTCCCGGGAGGTCACCTGCGGTCCCTCGGCCGTGAAATAGGCGTACTTGTCCGAACCCATCGACTCGAGCACCTCGACGTTGGCCGTGAACGTGGCACCGGCCGCCCTCTGCCCCTCGTCCACGAGCCCCACGTCCTCGAAGTGCTCGGGCCGGATCCCGACGACGACGTCCTTCGCCGTGTTCGACGACCCGATCGTGGCGCGTGTCTCCGGAGGCAGTGTGAACTCGCCGAGCGGCGTCGACACCCCGTCGGCGGTGAGCTGCCCCGGGAAGAAGTTCATCGACGGCGAGCCGATGAACCCGGCGACGAACAGGTTGTTCGGGTGGTCGTACAGATCCTGCGGCGCCCCGATCTGCTGGACCACGCCGCCCCGCAGCACCACCACCCGATCGCCGAGGGTCATCGCCTCGGTCTGGTCGTGCGTGACGTACACCGTGGTGGTGCCGAGTCGCTGTTGCAGCCGGGCGATCTCGGTGCGCATCTGGACGCGGAGTTTGGCGTCGAGGTTCGACAGCGGCTCGTCCATCAGGAACGCCTTGGGGCTGCGGACGATCGCCCGGCCCATCGCGACCCGCTGCCGCTGTCCGCCCGACAGATTGGCCGGTTTGCGATCGAGGTGCTGGGTGAGGTCGAGGATCTTGGCGGCGTCGTCCACCTTCGCCGCGATGTCCGACTTCGACATCTTCGCCAGGGTGAGCGGGAACGCGATGTTCTGCCGCACCGTCATGTGCGGGTACAGCGCGTACGACTGGAACACCATCGCGATGTCGCGGTCCTTCGGCGCCTTCTCGTTGACCCGCTCCCCCGCGATGCGCAGTTCACCGGACGAGATGTCCTCCAGCCCGGCGATCATGTTGAGAGTGGTCGACTTTCCGCAACCGGACGGTCCGACCAGAATGATGAATTCGCCGTCGGCGATCGTGATATCGACGTCGCTCACCGCCTTGGCGCCGTCCGGGTACAGCTTCGTCACCTTGTCGAGCACGATTTCGGCCACAGAATTATCCCTTCACTGCGCCGGAGGTCAGACCGGCCACGATGCGTCGTTGGAAGAACAGCACGAAGATGATGATCGGGATCGTGATCACCATTGCGGCCGCGGCGATCGAGCCCGTCGGCTCCTCGAACTGGGAGGCGCCGGTGAAGTTCGCGATCGCGGCCGGCGCGGTGATGGACCGTTCCGTCGAGGTCAGCGAGATCGCGAACAACAGGTCGTTCCAGCAGAAGATGAAGACCAGGATCGCGGCGGTGACGATGCCCGGTGCCGCCAGCGGTGCCACGACCTTCCGGAACGCCTGCGCCGGAGTGGCGCCGTCCATTTTGGCCGCCTTCTCGAGCTCCCAGGGAATCTCCTTGAAGAAGGCCGACAACGTGTAGATGGCCAGCGGGAGGGCGAACGTGATGTACGGGAGGATCAGACCCGCCCAGGTGTCGAACAGCCCGAGTCTGCGCTCGATGTCGAACAGCGGGCTCACGAGGGAGATCTGGGGGAACATCGCGATCAGCAGGGCCACACCGACCAGCAGCTTCTTGCCCGGGAAGTCCAGCCGGGCAATGGCGTAGGCGGCCATGGTGCCGATGACGACGGCGATCACGGTGGAGATGAGGCCGATGCCGATGGAGTTGATCAGCGCACTGGTGAACGCGTTGGTCTGGAAGATCCCGCGATAATTGTCGAGTGTCCACTTCTGCGGAATGAACTTACCGTCCTTGATCGTTCCCGCGGGTTTGAACGACAGGCTGGCGATCCACAGCACCGGGACCAGTGCGTAGAGCAGGACGAGCAGGTTGACCACGGACCAGCTGATCTTGCGGCGAGGTGTGTCGACGACGGCCATGGCTATCGGTTTCCTTCCGTGTCGGACCCGGGAGCCGAGGCGCCGAACAGCTTGATGAACACGAACGCGAGCAGTGCGACGCAGAGGAAGATCAGGACACTGATCGCCGAGCCGATACCGAGGTTGAACGCCTTGAACAGGTTGTCGTAGCCGAGGATCGACAATGATCCGGTGTCGTTGGCGCCCTTGGTGAGGACGTAGATGTTGTCGAAGATCCGGAACGCGTCGAGGGTGCGGAACAACAGCGCCACGAGGATCGCGGGTTTCATCAGCGGCAGGATGATCCGCACCAGCCGCGTCCACGCCCCGGCGCCGTCGACCTGCGCGGCCTTGAGGAGGTCGTCGGGAACGAGGGCCAGTCCGGCGAGCAGCAGCAGCGCCATGAACGGCGTCGTCTTCCACACCTCGGCGAGCACGATGATCGCCAGCGACGGAATCTGCTGCGTCAGCGGGGCGCTGCCGTCGGGCAGCAGGTTGGCGAGATACCCGGTGCCCGGGGTCCACGCGTAGTACCAGCTGTATGCGGCGGCCACGGTGACGATGCCGTACGGGATCAGCACCACCGTCCGCACGATGCCCTTCCCGACCAGCGTCCGGTGCATCACGAGCGCCAGGATCAGGCCCAGGACGAACTCGATGACCACCGACACGACCGTGATGCCCACCGTCACCGCGAAGGCCTGCCACCAGTACGCGTCCGACAGCACCGACACGTAGTTCGCGAGGCCCACGAATTTGCGGTCGTCGGGGAAGCGGAGGTCGTAACGCTGCAGGCTCAGCCACACCGCGTAGACGACGGGGTAGGCCGTGACCGCGACCATGAGGATCGCGGCGGGAGCCACCAACCACAAACCCAGTCGGCGTTCGGCCTTCTTCCCTTCCGAGATCTGCTTCTTCGACGCGACTTTCGGCTCTTCGGCCCGGTCCGCCTGCACGGTTTCGGTCGTCACGGGATCAGCCCTTCCGAGTTGACAGCCTTGCGTACCTGTTCGGCGAGTTCGTCGACGGTGCGCGGCGGGTCGATGTCACCGACCGGATTCAGCGTGTCGGTGATCAGGGTCGAAATGCTCTGGTACGCCGGTGACACCGGGCGGACGGATGCCGTCTCGAGGCTCTCCCGCACCTCACGCCACGCGGGGTACGCCTCCTGGAACGCCGGGTCGTCGTACAGGCTCGCCAACGTCGGCGGCACACCACCGTTGACGGCGTTGTTGCGCTGGTTCTCCTCGTTCCGCAGGCACGACACCGCCTCGAACGCCAGGTCCGGGTGCTGGCTGGTCTTCGCGACCGCGATGTTGAACCCGCCGATCGTCACCTCGGCCGGTCGCCCGGGGATCACCGACGGGTACGGCGCCGGGAGGAAGTTCTGCTGACCGTCGACGGTGAGCACCGTGTTGCCCGTGTCCACAGACGTCGGGTTGCCCTTCTCGTCGATGAACGGCAGGTCCCCCTTCTCGGCGTTCTCGATCATGCCCGGCAGCACGAACGGCCAATTGACCTCGAACGCAGCCTTTCCGCTCTCCATCCCCAGCCGGGACGACGCCTCGTCGCCCTGGGACACCGACGGGTCGGCCCCCTCCGCGGTGGCCACCCGCTTCATGACCTCGAGCGCCTTCAGCGCGGCGTCGCCGTCGGCAACCGTCACGGTGGTCCCGTCCTCGGCGACGACGGACCCGCCCGCGCTCGCGAGCAGGGTGTTGAACCACACCATCAGGCCCTCGTACTGCTTGCCCTGCACCCCGATCCAGCTGGGTCGGCCCTCCGCCGCGAGGCCCTCCGCAATGTCGATCATCTGATCCCACGTCTGCGGCGGCTGCCCGTCCGGCATGAGGTCCTTGCGGTACCAGAGCAACTGGGTGTTGGTGTTCAGCGGCGCGGCGTACAGCTGGTCCTGCCACTTCGCGGATTCGAGGGGGCCTTCGAGCGTGCCCTCGCTGACCTCCGCCGCGATGCCGGGTGGGAGCGGCACCGCCCAGCCGGCCTCGGCGAACTCGGCGGTCCACACCACGTCGAGTGTCATGATGTCGAGCGACGTGTCGTTTCCGGTGAGCCGGCGAGCCAGCTGGAGCCGCTGATCGTCCGCGCCCTTCGGCAGCGTGCGCTGCTCCACGGTGTATCGGCCGCCGGCCGCGGCCGTGCAGTTGGCCGCGGCCTCCGCATATTGTTCGGCGCCGTCGGCAGCGGTGTAGAAGCTGAGGACGATGCCCTCTTCGGACGACCCGCACGCAGCCAGCAGGGGAACGGTGAGGACGGTGGCCGCACCGATCAGTCCCCACTTCAGCGAGCGTCCGGGCTTGGTGCGATGCAGCACAGCCGCCTCCTCGAGCGGCCCCTCACGGATCCAGTCGCGGTACGGCTGGGCACGCGGGCCGCACATTTGTTCCTGCCGGAACGCGCACTCCACCGGCAGGTCACGGTTTCGGCGCGGGCCTGGGCCCACGCATTGCGCCGTAAACCTATCCGACATCGTCGGCGAACTTGGTGAAATCGCCGCGAACGTCGCGAATAGGACGTAATCCGTGACCCGGCCGCAACCCGCAGGTCGAGGCGAGAGGGCCGATCAGAGCGCCAGCTTGGCCAGCATGTCCCTGGCCTTCTCCGCCGACTTCGGCTCGCACAGCACGTCGTACCGCCCGGCGACCAGTTGCATCGTCGACGCGAAGTCCCGGGTCCCCCGCGTCGCCGCGTACGGGATCGTCGTGGAGATCAGCCCGAAGATGATGCCGCCGACGATGCCGACCACGAGCGGCGCCAGGAAACCGCCCGTGACGATGCCCAGCAGCAAACCGAAGAACACGCCGAGCCAGGCGCCCGAAACAATGCCCCCGCCAATCACTTTCGCCCAGGTGAGGCGGCCCAGCACCCGCTCGACCTGCATGAGGTTGACACCCACGATGGTGACGTCCTCCACCGAGAATTCCTGGTCGGAGAGGTAGTCGACGGCGCGCTGCGCCTCCGCGTAGGTGGGATACGAACCGATGGGCCAGCCCGTGGGGGGTTCCGGCAGAGCCCCACGCCGCGCCCCATTGGACTGTCCGAGTGGATTCGTCATCGTCAGCTGGTCTCCTCGTGTGGTTCTCTCAGGATCGGTCCTGTGAGAACCATTCTGCCTGCTGAGGCTATTTCTCGTCGGGTCGCACAAACTCGGTGGTCCGTTTCATACCCGCGGCGCGCCCCTTGGCCGAGATCACGAGCGCCATCTTGCGACTCGCCTCGTCGATCATCTCGTCGCCGAGCATCACGGCACCGCGACCCCCGCCGGCCGCGGAGGTGTGGAACTCGTAGGCGTCCAGGATCAGTTCGGCCCGGTCGTAATCGTCCTGACGGGGGCTGAACACGTCGTTCGCCGCCTCGATCTGGGTGGGATGCAGAACCCACTTGCCGTCGAAGCCGAGCGCGGCCGTGCGCTGCGCCGACCGGCGGAACGCCTCCACGTCGCGGATCTGCAGGTAGGGACCGTCGATGGCCTGCACCCCGTGCGCGCGGGCGGCCATCAGGATGGTCATCAGGATGTGGTGGTAGGCGTCGCCGCGGTCGTAGCCGTCCGGCTGCTCCCCGACGACCAGCGTGCGCATGTTGATGCTCGCCATGAAGTCGGCGGGACCGAACACCAGGGTCTGCACGCGGGGGCTGGCCGTCGCGATGGCGTCGATGTTGGTGAGCCCGATCGCATTCTCGATCTGCGGCTCGATGCCGATCCGGCCGACCTCGAGCCCGTTGGCCTTCTCTATCTGGGTCAGCAGCAGGTCGAGGGCCTGAACATGGCTGGCGTCCGGCACTTTCGGCAGCAGGATCGCGTCGAGGTGGGCGCCCGCGCGTCCCACGACCTCGACGACGTCGGCGTACGTCCACTCGGTGGTCCAGTCGTTGACCCGCACCACCTTGATCTGGTCGCCCCACCCGTCCTCGGCGAGCGCCTCGGCGATGGTGCCGCGCGCTTCCTGCTTGGCGAGCGGTGCCACCGCGTCCTCGAGGTCGAGGAATATCTCGTCCGCGGGCAGCCCCTTCGCCTTGTCGATCATCTTGCGGCTGCTGCCCGGAACGGCGAGCACCGATCGCCGTGGCCTGTACACGGAACTCATGACGGACGATCCTCCACTTTCGCAGGTGTTCGATTCCCTGTATTTCTGTACAAGGATCTAGCCTGGCAATCATGGCAGCTGCGAACAAGGTTTTTGCAGCCAGGCTGGCCGGCCTGGTGGTGCTCGGCCCCGATGGGGAGTCGATCGGCCGCGTCCGGGACGTGGTGATCACCGCGCGCGTCGGCCGGCAGCAGCCGCGCGTCCTCGGACTGGTCATCGAATTGTTCACGCGCAAACGCATCTTCGTCCCGATGCTCCGCGTCACCGCCATCGAACCGAGCTCGGTGACACTCACCACCGGCAACGTCAGTCTGCGCCGATTCCAGCAGCGGCCCGGCGAGGTGCTCGCACTCGCCCAGGTGGCGGATTCCCACGTGCGCGTGGACGACCCGGAACTCGAGGAGCTGCGGGACGCCGACATCATCGTCGTCGATCTGGGCATCGAGCAGACCCGCACCCGGGACTGGGTGGTGTCGAAGGTCGCGGTGCGCGGGCACCGTGGCCGACTCGGTCGCCGCGCCGCCATGCACGTCGTCGAATGGCAGCACGTCCAGGGCCTCACGCAGACCGACCTGGCGATGCCCGGCCAGGGCGTCTCGGCGCTGCTCACGCAGTTCGAGGGCATGCGCGCGGCCGACGTCGCGAACGCGATGCGGCTCCTCCCGGAGAAACGCCGCCACGAACTCGCTCTCGCACTCGACGACGAACGCCTCGCCGACGTCGTCCAGGAACTGCCCTCCGACGACCAGACGGACCTGCTCATGCACCTCGAGGTCGAGCGCGCCGCGGACGTCCTCGAGGCCATGGACCCCGATGACGCCGCCGACCTCCTCGGCGAGCTTCCCGAGACCGAGGCCGAATCGCTGCTGCAGCTGATGGACCCGCAGGACTCCGAGCCCGTCCGCCGGCTGCTCGAGCACTCCCCCGACACCGCGGGTGGTCTGATGACTCCGGAGCCGGTGGTCCTCACCGCGTCGACGACGGTCGCCGAGGCCCTGGCCCGCGCCCGGATCTCGGACGTCACCCCCGCCCTCGCGAGCATGGTGTTCGTCGTCCGCCCACCGACCGCGACCCCGACCGGCCGCTACCTCGGCTGCGTGCACCTGCAGAAACTGCTGCGCGAGCCGCCCGCGAGCCTGGTCGGCGGACTGCTCGACACCGATATGCCACGGCTGGCACCCGAGGATTCCCTGACGTCGGTGACCCGCTACTTCGCCACCTACAACCTGGTGTGCGGGCCGGTGGTCGACGACGAGGACCACCTGATCGGTGCGGTCACCGTCGACGATGTCCTGGACCATCTCCTCCCCGAGGACTGGCGTGAAGAGGAGATCGACGGATGAGCGAGAAATCGGCCAGCGCAGCCGCCCGGAGCCTGTCCGACCGACAGCGCCTCGACACCCCGCGGGGCACCCGTCGCTTCCGGGTCACGTACGACGTGGAGGCCGTCGGCCGGGCCAGCGAGAACTTCGCCCGGTTCCTCGGCACGGGCCGCTACCTGATGATCCAGACGGTGGTCGTGATCGTCTGGATCATCATCAACGTCTTCGCCGTCCGATTGCAGTGGGACCCGTACCCGTTCATCCTGCTCAACCTGGCGTTCTCCACTCAGGCCGCCTACGCGGCGCCGCTGATCCTCTTGGCGCAGAACCGCCAGGAGAACCGCGACCGCGTCTCCCTCGAGGAGGACCGCTCGCGCGCCGAGCAGACGAAGGCGGACACCGAGTTCCTCGCACGGGAACTGGCGGCTCTGCGCATCGCGATCGGTGAGGTCGCCACCCGCGACTACCTGCGGCGCGAACTCGACGAGATCAAGTCGCTGCTGGGCGACGAGGAAGACACGCGTACCCGGCGCAAATGAGGCTCGGCGAATCCCCGCAAACTCCGGCAGGGTCGGTCACGTATATGTAACGTCAGTCACATCTTCTCGGATGTATGCGGTGTGCGAAAAGGAAGAGCACCGCAGGGGGTGATCGAGTGCGGATACGTGGACTGTTGACGGTGACTGCCCTGACAGTGGGCGCAGTTGCCACCCTCGGGTCCTCGACCGGCGGTTCTGCTGTCAGTGGCGCATCCGTCGGCACTAGTGCCGTCTCCACTGGCGGGGTGACGACGCTCGGAGCAGCTTCGGTCACGGCGGGAACCACGCCCCAGGCCGCGTACTTCCCGCCGTCGGGAATCGTGGCGCCGACACCCCGGATCGCGCGGTCCCAGAGGGCAGCTCCCCCGCCGCCCGCGCCCGCGCCGCTGCCCGCGGTGACAAATCCCACATCTCCGACGTCGCCGTCCGGCACCGGGCTCATCGCCGCACCGGTGATCCTGAGCGCTCTGGGCATCCCGGAGATCGTGCTCAACGCGTACCGGTCCGCAGAAATCGAGATGATGGCGGAGGCCCCGAAGTGCGGTCTGCCGTGGCATCTGCTGGCCGGTATCGGCCGCATCGAATCAGGGCATGCCGGCGGCGGCCGGACCGACTCGGTCGGCACCACGCTCACCCCGATCCTGGGCCCCGTTCTCGACGGCCGGCTGGCCGGCAACGAGGTCATCCGAGACACCGACCGCGGCGCCACGGACGGCGACCCCGGGCACGATCGCGCCGTCGGACCGATGCAGTTCATTCCGTCCACGTGGGCCAAGTACGCGTCCGACGGCAACGCGGACGGCGTGGCCGATCCGAACAACGTGTTCGACGCGACGCTGGCGGCCGCCCGCTACCTCTGCTCGGGTGGTCTCGACCTCCGCGATCCGCTCCAGGAAACTCGCGCGGTCCTGCGGTACAACAACTCTGCCGCGTACGCCGCCAACGTCATCACCTGGTCGAACGCCTACAGGAACGGTGGAACTCCGACGCCGAGCCAGCTGTCGGAATCGGCCTCGCCGTCGCCCGGGCGTCTCGCCGACGCCGCCGCGGCCGAATCGGACCTTCCACGCGATCTCGCGACCACCCCGCAGCCGTCCACGGACGGCGCGGCCACTCCCGCGGCGCCCGCTCCGGCCCCGCCGATTCCTGGACTCCCGCCGCTGCCGCAACTGCCCTGCCTGATCTTCTGCCCGCCCGCCGACCCCGGCGCCCCGGCATCCGTCACGCCCGGCCCGGTCGAGCCCGCCCCGGGCGCCCCTCCGGCCGACGCCGTTCCCCGATAGTCACCCCCGCCTCCGCCGCGCGCTCTGCTTGCAGGGCCGCGGCGGAGTGTTCGGGTGTCCGGGTTCCTGACGGCACGACCGCCCGCTCCGTCCGACAACCTTGAGGCCCCTCGACGTCCTGGCGTGACCTTGCCGTGTTCGTTACGCTCGCTCACGTGCCTTCGGAGTAACGGAACCGTGCGATACAAGTCCGTTTGATCACGGTTGGATAACGGAAGCGTATCGAATCAGGTAGCCTCGATCCGGTCAGTTGAACGGAACACCCCGAGACGGGGGTCGCAGGAGGCAATCGAGTGGGTCGGCACAACAAGAAGACGGACTCCCATATCCGCCGCAATTCGGTCATCGCGCTTACCGGACTCGTCCCCATCGGACTGATCACCGCAGCCAACACGGCCGGCGCCGCACCCAAGGTCCCTTTCCTTTCCACGAGCTCCTCGTCGGAGGTCGCCGACGTCGCCCAGGAGGCGACTGACACCGCACCCGAGGCCGCGGAAGCCGTCACCCCCGTGGCCGAGACTGCCGCCGAGGCCGCACCGGCAGCCGAAGCAGCGCCCCCTGCGCCGGCGCTCGCACCCGTCCAGGCCACCCCTCCCCTTCCGGCGAGCATCGCCCAGGGCGCGCTCGGCATCCCGGCCATCAGCGTCTCGGCGTACCAGAACGCCGAACGCATCCTCGCGGTCGAACAGCCGGGTTGCGGCATGTACTGGACGCTCATCGCCGGAATCGGCCGCGTCGAGTCCACCCACGCCTACGACGGCAAGGCGGACGACAAGGGCAATATGCTCAAGCCCGTCCTCGGCCCCGTCCTCGACGGCACCCTCGGCGGCAACGCCGTGATCCGCGACACCGACGGGGGCAAGTTGGACGGCGACGCCAATTACGACCGCGCCGTCGGACCCACCCAGTTCCTCCCCGAGACGTGGAATCGTTATGCGGGCGACGGCAACGGCGACGGCGTCGCCGATCCGCAGAACCTCTTCGACTCCGCGCTGACCACCGGAAAGTACCTGTGCGACGGCGGATTGAACGTCAAGGATCCGATTCAGGCCGCCAAGGCCGTGCACCGATACAACAACTCCGCCGCCTACGTGGCCAACGTGCTCGCATGGTCCGCCGGCTACTCCAGCGGAATCATCCCGGCGGCCGCGGACCTGCCGCGCATCCACTGAGCGCACATCCTTACCATTGAGTCATGCCAGTCCTGAGCGAGTCCGCTGTACGTAGCGCCCTGGCGCGCGTCCAGGATCCCGAGATCCGGAAACCGATCACCGACCTCGGGATGGTCAAGAGCGTCGACATCGCGGCCGACGACAGCGTCGACATCGCGATCTACCTGACCACCGCGGGCTGTCCGATGCGGACCGAGATCAGCGACCGGGTCACCAAGGCCGTGGCGGACGTCCCCGGTGTCGGTGCGATCCGCGTCGAACTCGACGTGATGAGCGACGAGCAGCGCACCGAACTCCGCAAGTCGCTGCGCGGAGACTCGGCCGAGCCCATCATCCCGTTCGCCCAGCCCGGCTCGCTGACCCGCGTCTACGCGGTCGCGTCCGGCAAGGGCGGTGTCGGCAAGTCCAGCGTCACCGTCAACCTTGCTGCCGCACTCGCGGCCCGCGGACTGTCGGTGGGCGTGCTCGACGCCGACATCTACGGACACTCCGTTCCCCGCATGCTCGGCACCGACGCCAAGCCCACGCAGGTGGAACGCATGATCATGCCGCCCGTCGCGCACGATGTGAAGATGATCTCGATCGCCCAGTTCACCCAGGGCAACACCCCGGTCGTGTGGCGTGGGCCGATGCTGCACCGCGCGCTGCAGCAGTTCCTCGCCGACGTCTTCTGGGGCGACCTGGACGTTCTGCTGCTCGATCTGCCGCCCGGCACCGGCGACGTCGCCATCTCCGTCGCACAGCTGATCCCCGGTGCGGAAATCCTCGTCGTCACGACCCCGCAGCAGGCGGCCGCCGAGGTGGCCGAGCGCGCAGGCGCCATCGCACTGCAGACCCGTCAGCGGATCGTCGGAGTCGTCGAGAACATGTCCTGGATGGACTTGCCCGACGGCAGCCGGATGGACATCTTCGGGTCCGGCGGCGGGCAGGCCGTCGCCGACCGACTGACGAAGGCCGTGGGCGCGAAGGTGCCGCTGCTGGGGCAGATCCCGCTCGAGCAGGCGGTCCGTGAAGGCGGCGACGGCGGTGTTCCCATCGTTCTCGGCCACCCGGATTCGCCGGCAGCGACGGCACTCCGCGACATCGCCGACAAGCTGGCCGTCCGCAAGCGTGGACTCGCCGGAATGTCGCTGGGCATCGACACCACCCGCCACCTCTAGGCGCTGCGCGCTCGTGCGCCTTTCTGGTTGCTGGAACAACCGGAAAGGCGCACGAGCCCGGAGGGCCTATGTTGCGTCGAGGTCGATCGGGGGGCGCTCGCCTGCCGCGAGCGGCTTGCTCTGCGGTGGAGTGGGCGCCGACGGATCGGCGCTGACGGCCTTCGTTCCCGGCTTGTCGAACGACACCGAACTCGGCTTGTCGAAGTTGCCGGTGAGAATCGAATCGTCACCGTCGAGCAGGTGTTTGGTGATGACCGCGCGCGGTGTCATGCCGCGCAGCTGATTGAGGTCCGACAGCGGCTTGCGCAGATCCTCGAACTCCGGACCGAGCTCGTCCTTGAGCTGCTGGCTGGCGCCGCTCGCATACTCACGGACCTGCCTCAGTGATTTCGTTACCCAGCTGACCGCACCCGGAAGCCGCTCGGGTCCCAAGATGACCAGAGCCGCGACGAGGAGGACCATGAACTCGCCCCAACCAATGTTGCCGAACACGTGGTCAGCCTACTGTGCGGTGAGGGTGTGTGCCCAGGTGACGGAGCGATCTCACAGCAACCTCTCGAGTCAGTCGGAGGCCGGGGTCACGTCGACATCGACGAGTCGGCCCTCGCGGATCAGCTGAACCCGGACGGGTTCGCCAATCTTCTGCAGGTTGACGGCGACGACCAGTTCGTCGGCGCTCGTGACCGTGCGGTCGCCGACCTTGACGATCACATCGTTCTCGACGATCCCGGCCCGCGCGGCCGGGCTGTCCGAGCGGACATTGGCCACCTGGGCACCGCTGGTGTTGTCGTTGACGACGGTGCGGGCGTTGACGCCGATGTCCGGGTGGTGCATCCGGCCGTCCCGGATGAGGGTCTGAGCGACCGTCGTGACGTCGTCGATGGGAATCGCGAAACCGAGACCCACCGAGCCGCCGGACTCACTGAGCATGGCGGTGTTGATGCCGATCACCCGGCCGGTGTCGTCGACGAGCGCGCCGCCCGAGTTGCCGTGGTTGATGGCGGCGTCGGTCTGGACGGCGTCGATGACGGCGTTCGTGTCGGAGCCCTCGCCGGACAGTCGCATCGGACGGTGCAGGGCGCTGACGATTCCGCGGGTGACGGTCTTGCTGAGCCCGAGGGGCGATCCGACCGCGACGACGTCCTCACCGACCTGCACGTCGCCGGACTTGCCGAGTTCCGCGACCGTCAGGTTGTCGGCGGAAACCTTGAGTACGGCCAGGTCGGTCTTGATGTCGCGACCGACGATCTGGGCCTCGGCCTTGGTCCCGTCCGAGAAGATCACCTGGATCTTGCCGCCGTCGGGGGCGGTGGCCGCGGCGGAGATGACGTGATTGTTGGTGACGATGTAGCCGGCGCCGTCGATGACGACACCGGAACCGGTGCTGCCCTGGTCGCCGACCGCCACCTGGATGGAGACGACGGCAGGCAGCACGGCGTCCGCGACTTGCGCGACGGGCGACTGGCCGAGGTCTTCCTCGCCGCCACCCTGGACGAGGGTGACGCTCTGGCTGGTGAGCGAGCTGCGATCGGCGGTGATCACGGCGGCGAGGAGGCCACCGACCAGACCGATCGCGAGCGCGATTCCGCCGAGCGCGACGAGGGCCTTCGGCGCCACCTTGCCGCCGAACAGGACCTCGCGGGCGCTGAGCGCGGGAGCGGGCGGGCGCGAATGTTCTTCGGCGTGCAGCGCCGGGGAGCCGAGCTCGACGCCCGCATCGGGATCTCGCCAGGGGTCGGCGGGCGGTGCCTCGCCCGCCGGGGTCGCGGGCTTCCGGTGGGGATCACGCTGAATGGTGTCGACCTCGCCGTCCGGCCGGCCGAACGCCTCCGCCAGCACGGGGTCGGGGGCACCGACCTTGACCGAGGGTTCGCTCTCACGCCGGGCATCCGACGGGGCGAAGGAACCGGTGACGCCACCCGGTCGGCCGAACGCGCGGCTGGACGCTGCGTCGATCTGCGGGCGGTAGACGGGCCTCGGATCGAGCCGTGGGGCGTCCGCCGGGCGGAGCGTGCCCGCCTCGTCCGCCGCGGGACCGTCGGGTGCCGTCGTATCGGAACCCGGAGTCTTGTAATCCGCCGTCACGCTGTCGTGTCCCCCTCGTGTGCGTCAGTCACGCGCCCCAGTATCACCGATGCCTCGCTGAGCGCGGACACCGCCGTCGTCGGTCCGGATGCGCTCAACGGCGCCGGCGCCGGGACCAGATCCGGCTCGTGATCGAGTACGCGCTCGTGACCGGCGAATCCGGGGAGTGGGAGTCGAACGGGGACTTGTCGGCGGGATCGCCCTGGTTGCAACTGGGGATCTGGCTCAGCAGACCCAGGAGACCGGAGGGCATCGCGACGTCGCCGCTGCGACGCAGGGCACGCCGTGCCTGCTGCTGGGAGTCCACCTCGAACGCGCACTCGGGGCAGATCGACAGGTGATGGGCGGCGCGCAGATAAGCGGACATGCGGAGTTCACCGTCGACGTAGGCGGCGATCGCCTCACTCGCCAGGTGTTCGGTGGAGCCAAACTGGCGAGGTACACGCCCCTGCGTCATTCGTCCCTCCTGGTAGCTACCCGACGCCGATCTGATCGGAGTCAACCTTTCCGTTCACAGCCAGATGCTCACGCAGAGCCTGCCTGCCGCGGTGGATGCGGCTACGCACGGTTCCGAGCTTGACACCCAGTGTGGCACCGATCTCCTCGTAGGACAGTCCTTCGATGTCACACAGCACGACCGCGGCGCGAAACTCCGGGGCCAACGAATCGAGCGCTGCCTGCAGATCCGCGTCCAGGCGGGCGTCGTGGTAGATCTCCTCGGGGTTCGGCCCGTCGGCCGGGACACGATCGTAGTCCTCCGGGAGCGCTTCCATGCGGATGCGGTTACGACGGCGGACCATGTCGAGGAAGAGGTTGGTGGTGATGCGGTGCAGCCAGCCCTCGAACGTGCCGGGCTGGTAGTCGGACAGGGACCGGAACACGCGGATGAACGTGTCCTGAGTGAGGTCCTCGGCGTCCTGCGCGTCGCCCGACAGCCGGTAGGCCAGTCGGTAGACTCGGTCGCCGTGCTCGCGGACGAGTTCGTCCCACGACGGCATGGCGGACTTCTCGCCTGTGGCATCGAACACAGCGGTGCCCGTCAGCTGGGCGTCCGACAGCTGCTCGTCGGTGTTTCTCTCGTCTGGAGCCATCGTGTGGTTGCTCATCGAGTTAAGTGGATCCTCCTACTCAGGACCGCAGATCACTGAACGTGGTATACGCGTCAACTCCCGAGAGCCGGGATTTGTTCCCGGATTCTCGGACCTTCCTCCGTCGTCGTGATCTCCCCGCCGGGCGGTCTTCGGATCTGGCGTTGGACATACTCTTTCCCACCGCGATATGTGTGTGGTGTGAGCAAGCTGAGGTATTCCTGAGAATCGCGGCCGGGCAGGTCGCGGCATCGTTGTCGAGCGCGCCTCGCAGCGGCGATGACGAGACCCCGATAGCCTCATGTGCGTGCAGACAAACGCCGAACGGATACTCACCCACGCAGAAGGGGCTGTCCGTGAAGACGAGGCCCTCGGTGCGGCCAGGGAGCGGGCGGACGACCTCGGTGCCGGACCGGTACCTCCCGCGGTCGGTGCTGCTCTAGCCCTGTTTGCCCGCATGCTGGACGCCAAGACGGTCGTCGAGGTCGGAACCGGCGCGGGTGTGAGCAGTTTGTGGCTGCTCCGGGGCATGCGCGAGGACGGCGTCCTCACCACCATCGACAGTGAACCCGAGCACCAGCGGGCCGCCAAGCTGTCGTTCCGGACCAACGACATCGCACCGGCCCGGACACGGCTGATCAACGGCCGGGCACTCGACGTCCTGCCGCGGCTCGCCGACGGGGCGTACGACCTGGTGTTCGTCGACAGCGCACCGGTCGATCACCCGCACTACGTCCGCGAAGGGGTCCGCCTGCTGCGTCCGGGCGGCGCCATCGTGCTGCACAACGCCCTGCACGGGGGGCGGGTCGTCGACCCGAGCCAGCGTGACGCGGCGACCGTCGCCGTCCGCGAGGCCGCGAAGGCCCTCGCCGAGGACGACCAGTTGATCCGCGTGTTCCTGCCGATCGGCGACGGACTGCTCTGCGCGTCCAAGCTCTGAGAGCCCCGTTCCGAGGCCCTCCCGCTAGATCCAGACGCCCTTGCCGATGGCGACGACGCCGCCGTTGCTGACGGCGAAGCGTTGCTTGTCGCGCTCGAGGTCGACGCCGATGATTTCGCCGTCGCCGACGACCACGTTCTTGTCGAGGATGGCGCGGCGCACCACGGCGCCCTTGCCGATGCGCACACCCGGCATGAGGACGCTGCCCTCGACCGTCGCGCCGCTGTCGACCATCACGTTGGAGCTGAGCACGGAGTTGCGCACCGTGGCCGCCGACAGGATGCACCCGGCCCCGACCACGGACTCCTGCGCGAGGCCGCCCTGCACGAACTTGGCGGGCGCCAGGTTCTCCGTCTCACCGCGGATCGGCCACCGGCGGTTGTAGAGGTTGAAGATCGGGTGGACCGACACGAGATCCATGTGGGCGTCGTAGAACGCGTCGAGCGTTCCCACGTCGCGCCAGTAGCCCCGGTCGCGGTCGGTGGCGCCGGGAACGATGTTGTCCTTGAAGTCGTACACGGACGCCTCGCCCGCCTCGACGAGCGCGGGGATGATGTCGCCGCCCATGTCGTGGTCGGAGTCGGAGTTCTCGGAGTCCGCCCGGATCGCGTCGACCAGCACCTTGGTGGTGAACACGTAGTTACCCATCGACGCGAACGTCATGTTGGGGTCGTCCGGGGTTCCCGGCGGATGTGCCGGCTTCTCGAGGAACTGGACGATGCGGCCCGACTCGTCGCTGTCGATACAACCGAACGCGAACGCCTCGCTGCGCGGCACCCGGATCCCGGCCACCGTCACGCCGGCACCCGACTCGATGTGGTGCTGCACCATCTGCTCCGGATCCATCCGGTACACGTGGTCGGCACCGAACACGACGATGTACTCGGGATCCTCGTCGTAGACGAGGTTCAGCGACTGCAGGATCGCGTCCGCACTACCGGTGTACCAGCGCGGGCCCAGACGTTGCTGCGCGGGAACGGGAGTGATGTATTCACCCGCGAACCCGGACAGTCGCCACGTCTGAGAGATGTGGCGGTCCAACGAGTGCGACTTGTACTGCGTCAGAACACACAGGCGGAGGTATCCCGCATTGACCAAATTGCTGAGCACGAAATCGATCAACCGGTAGGCGCCTCCGAAAGGCACAGCGGGCTTCGCCCGATCCGCGGTGAGCGGATAGAGACGTTTGCCCTCGCCGCCGGCGAGCACGATTCCAAGCACATGTGGCTGGCTCCTCACCCTGTCAACCTATCGGGCGGCCACTCCCCCCGCCAGCGAAGCGCCGAGTCACCGTTTCTCCGATACCTGAATGTGTCCAAGAGCGGTGGCCCGAAGCGTCCCGGACGGTTACGTTAGGCCGGTGCGGGTGGCGATGATGACCAAGGAATACCCACCGGAGATCTATGGCGGTGCGGGTGTACACGTCACCGAACTGGTTGCTCAGTTGAAGCAGCTGTGTGAGGTGGACGTGCACTGTATGGGCGCTCCTCGCGTCGGAGCGGTCGTGCACACCCCCGATCCCGCGTTGGCCGGGGCCAATCCGGCACTCGCGACGCTGTCCGCCGAATTGCGCATGGCCGACGCCGCGACCGGTGCCGACGTCGTGCACTCCCACACCTGGTACACCGGCCTGGCGGGCCATCTGGCGTCCGCGTTGTACGACGTTCCCCACATCCTCACCGCCCACTCCCTCGAGCCACGGAGGCCGTGGAAGGCGGAGCAGCTGGGCGGCGGCTACCGCATCTCCTCGTGGTCGGAGCGCAACGCCGTCGAGCACGCCGACGCGGTGATCGCCGTGAGCGCCGGGATGCGACTCGACGTCCTCGACGCGTACCCGTTCGTCGACCCGCACCGGGTCCACGTGGTGCGCAACGGGATCGACACGTCGGTCTGGCATGCGGGGCCCGCAGGTCCGAGGGACTCCGCCCTCGCGAAGATCGGCGTCGACCCGGACCAGCCGATGGTGGCGTTCGTCGGCCGCATCACCCGGCAGAAGGGTGTCGGTCATCTGATCGCCGCAGCCCACCACTTCGCGCCCGAGATCCAGTTGGTGCTGTGCGCGGGCGCACCCGACACCCCGGAGATCGCCGCCGAGACCGAGCAGGCCGTGGCCGCGCTCGCCGCGCACCGGGGCAACGTGTTCTGGGTGCGGGAAATGCTGCCCACCGACCAGGTGCGGGAGATCCTGTCGGCCGCAACCGTCTTCGTGTGCCCGTCCGTGTACGAGCCGCTGGGGATCGTGAACCTCGAGGCCATGGCCTGCGAGACCGCGGTCGTCGCCTCCGACGTCGGCGGTATCCCCGAGGTGGTGGAGGACGGGGTCACCGGCCGTCTGGTGCACTACAACTCGTACGAGCCCGAGGCGTTCGAACAGGCGCTGGCCGAGTCGGTCAACGCAATCGCCGCCGACGTCGGCACCGCCCAGGCGATGGGCAAGGCCGGGCGGGCGCGGGCGATCGCCGAGTTCTCCTGGGCGGCCATCGCACAGCAGACCCTCGACGTCTACCAGGACGCGCTGTCGAGGCGCTGACCGAGGTGTTCAGAGCCGGGCGTAGGTGGACACCGTCACCGACGCCGTCACCGGATAGTCCTGCGGCAGCGCGGCGATCGAGGATGCGAGCCGGTCGGGGGTGAGGTGCCGCGCCGACGGCCCCATCCCGACGAGCCGGGCCACGTCGAGGTGCGACAACGACATCGGGTACTCCACGGCCGCGTGGTCGGTGCGCTCGAACCGCCCGGACATCGCGGCCCCGAGCCGCTCGACCTTCCGGTTGTCCACCCGGACCATGCCGAGCAGGTCCACGAGCTCCCCCAGGTGCCGCTCGGTGGGGGTGAGGACCACCAGGGAGCCGCGCTCGCCGAGCACCCGGTGTGCCTCGTCGGCGTTGCGCGGCGCGAACACGCACAGGACGTGGCTGAGCACGTGGTCCCGCACCGGAAGGTGTTGCCACACGTCGGCAACCACTGCGCCGGCGCGTGGGTGGGCCTTGGCGATGCGCCGCGCCGCGTACTTGGACACGTCGAGTCCGATTCCCCGGCCGGTCGGGACGGCGTCGAGGACGCGCGCCAGGTAGTGGCCTGTGCCCGCGCCGATCTCGAGGATCCGGGGATCGTCGCCGGGCCCGGTGCCCGCCACCACCGCGTCGGCGACAGCGTCCATCAGCGGATCGAAGCTGCCGCCGCCGAGGAAGTCCGCACGTGCGGCGATCATTTCGGGGCTGTCGCCGTCGAACTTGCCACCGGCCCCGGTCATCAGACTCACGTAACCCTGACGCGCCACATCGAAGGCATGCCCCTGGTCGCACAGGATCGCGCCGTCGTCGAGTTCCACGCGAGACCGGCACTGCGGGCACGCCAGCAGGTCGGTCACATCGGCCAGCACGAACGTTCGCCTCCCGGTTCCGGACACGGAACAGGCCCCGCACCGAGAACGGCGACGGGGCCTGCCCTGTGAGGTTCTCTCCGCACTCGACTAACTGGTGACGCCCTTGAGCTCTTCACCGAGTGCGGCAGCTTCCTCCGGGGTGAGCTCGACAACCAGACGTCCACCACCCTCGAGCGGAACCCGCATGACGATTCCTCGTCCCTCTTTGGTTGCTTCGAGGGGACCGTCCCCGGTCCGGGGCTTCATGGCCGCCATCCTCTGCTCCCTCCAGATCTGCGCTGCCTGCTTGCGCCTCGACAAATTTTGGCACCCCGCCAACACTCGGCGAGGCTTGTGACATCCATTCTTCCCTATGGACACGAGTACCGGGAACCTGAGTCACGAATAGGCAGGTCCACCGGCACTTCAGGCAGTGATCGGGACCCAGCAGGCGGCCACGTGGTCGTCCACCATCCCGGTGGCCTGCATGAGTGCATAAGCCGTGGTAGGGCCCACAAACTTGAACCCTCGGCGCTTCAATTCCTTCGCCATCGCGGTGGACTCCGGTGTGACGGCCGGGACGTCGTTCACCGTGGCGAGGCGGCTCGGGCGCGGCGGCGGGGCGAACGACCACAGCAGGGTGTCGAGGTCGGTGTCCGACAACTCCAGGAGGGCCCGCGCATTGCTCACCGACGCCTCGATCTTGGCCCGGTTCCGCACGATCGACGCGTCCTCGAGCAGGCGCGCCACGTCCCGTTCCGTGTACCGGGCCACCGCCTCCGGATCGAACCCGGCGAACGCGGCCCGGAAGGCCTCGCGCTTGCGGAGAATCGTGATCCACGACAGTCCCGACTGGAACGCTTCGAGGCACAGCCTTTCGTACAACTCGTCGCGGCCGTGCAGCGGACGACCCCACTCGAGGTCGTGGTAGTCCCGGTACAGCCGGGACCCGTCCGTGTCGACCGCCCACGCGCACCGCACCCGGTCCTCGGGGGCTGTCACGAGGCATCCCCCGGCCGTTCGGACGCGGCTTCGACCGCCGCCAACTGCTCACGCAGCGAATCGATTTCACGGCCCAGCCGGGACAGCGCCCAGTCGACCTCGCTGGCCTTGTACCCCCGCAGCGTCTGCTGGAATCGCAACGCCTCCACGTCGGCGCCCGTCACGCCCTCGGCAGGCAGGGCCGTGAGTGTGGTGCCGGGCGGCAGGGGCGCGAGTTCCTCGGAACGGCCGAACACCGCACTGGCGGCGAGGAACAGCATCGCGCCGACGAACGCCATGACGAGCAGATAGAGCAGGGCTGTCACCATGCCCCGATCCTGTCACGGACGTCCGACAGCAACCTCCCTCAGGTGCGCGCGGTCAGGGGCACACCGTGTTCATCGGTGGGCGATCGGCCAGCGCGACGTCCGTCGTCGTCGGAACGAAGGAGTCGCCGTCCACCAGGAACTGGGTCAGGCCCGCCCCGGAGTCGGGCACCCCGCAGCGCCGCATCATCGTGCCGATGATCTGCCTGCTCATCACCCCGAGTTCGGACAGCGGGCGGTTGCGGTGCTTGCGCACCCCCAGATTGACCTGGCCGATCGCTCCGAGCCCGAGACGGTCGTACGTGTCGAGCAGCAGGCCGATCTCGACGCCGTAGCCGGGGGCGAACGGAACCGCCGACAGCAACTCCCGGGTGCCCGCATACTCGCCGCCCAGCGGCTGCAGCACGCACGTCAGCTCCGGCCGGAGCGAGGCCAGCATGGGACGCGCCACGAGCTCCGTGACCCGGCCACCTCCGTTGGCGTCCTCCGTGCCGCTGAGGCGGAGCGGACGGCGGTAGTAGCCCTTCACGAGATGGATGCCGTCGGCCGTCAGCAGCGGTCCCAGCAGCTTCGGGACGAAGGCCGGATCCGGGTTGATGAGATCCGAGTCGACGAAGGCGATGAGGTCACCGGTGCTCGCGGCGACGGAACGCCACAGCACCTCACCCTTGCCCGCCACCGGCGGGAACGCCGGCACCGCCTCCTCCCGGCTGATGACGGTGGCGCCCGCCGCGCGTGCGCGTTCCGCCGTCAGGTCCGTCGATCCGGAATCGAGCACGATCAACTCGTCCACCAGACCACCGAGCAACGGGTGGATCGTGTCCACCACCGCGGCGACGGTCTCCTCCTCGTTGAGCGCCGGCAAGACCACCGACACGGTGCGCCCGGCCTTGGCCCGTTCGAGTTCGGCGATGCTCCACGACGGCTGGTCCCAGCTGTTCGCCTCGGCCCAGCTGCGAGGGGTTCGCTCCTCCGCCACCATCGTGCGGGCCGCCCGGGCCCCCACGGCACTCATGCCAGCCCCCGCACGGTGCGGGACGGTGCGCGCCGGCCTTGAATCGCGGCCACCATGTCCACCACTCGACGCGTGGGGGCAACTTCGTGGACACGGAAGACACGGGCGCCTCCTGCGGCGGCCATCGCTGTCGCTGCCAATGTTCCCTCCAACCGCTCGACGAGATCTACCCCTAGAGTCTCCCCGACGAAGTCCTTGTTGCTCAGCGCCATGAGCACTGGCCATCCGGTATTTACAAGATCTTCCATTCGCCGCAACAACTCGAGCCCGTGATAGGTGTTTTTCCCGAAATCGTGGGTCGGATCGATGAGGATCGAATCGGCGGGCACACCCAGCCGGGCCGCGTTCTCGGCGGCCGACACCACTTCCCGGAGGACGTCCGCGACGACGTCGGTGTAGCGGACACGGAACGGCCGGGTCCGCGGAACCGCTCCCCCAGTGTGTGAGCAGACGATGCCGGCGCCCGTCTCCGCGGCGACCTCGACGAGCGCAGGGTCGGCGCCGGCCCACGTGTCGTTGATGAGATCGGCGCCCTCGGCGACGGCGAGCCGGGCCACGTCGCTGCGCCAGGTGTCGACGCTGATGAGCAATTCCGGGTAGCGCTCGCGGATCGCGGCCACGAACGGCACCACCCGCCGGGTCTCCTCCGCGGAGTCGACGACGTCACCCGGGCCGGCCTTCACACCCCCGATGTCGACGAGGTCGGCACCCTCGTCCACAGCCCGTTCGACCGCCGACATGGCGGCGGAATCGGTGAATGTGGCACCGCGGTCGTAGAACGAATCGGGTGTCCGGTTCACGATGGCCATCACCAGCGCACGATCGACCGCCACGGGGCGCCCGCACAGCGTGGGCGACGGGTGGTCGGGCGCGGGCGGTACGTCGGTCTCGGCCATGTCACCAATATTGGCACGCAGCGAAATCGAAACCACCCGTGAGTACTTGTTAACGGCGGGCGGTTAACAAGTACTCACGGGCGGCGTAGCCGCATCACCCCTTGGGCAGCGAACCCTTCGCCACTTCGTCGACGTACCCGTCGTATGAGGGCTTGTAGCCGTCGCTGCGCCCGGACAGCACGTGCAACGTGTCGGTGTCCTCGACGTCGTAACCCTCCTTGCGGAGTTCCACCTTGCGGCTCTTGAACGTCGACGTCTGCTCGAGGGAATCGACGATGCGGACGAACAGCGGCACCGCGTACGACGGCAGCCGCTGGAACAGCAACTCCGCGACGTCGGCGCCGTCGAACTTCTCGTTCTCGTGCAACGTCACCGCGGCCATCCCCGCGCGACCGTCGGTCCCGGGGATCTCGACGCCGTAGACGACGGCGTGCTCGACCGCCGGATGCGCGAGGAGTGCGCCCTCGACCTCGGTGGTGGCGACGTTCTCCCCCTTCCAGCGGAACGTGTCGCCGAGCCGGTCGACGAACGCCACGTGTGACCAGCCCTGGCGGCGCACCAGGTCGCCGGTGTCGAACCAGCAGTCGCCGTCGTCGAAGCCGTCGCGGACGAGTTTCTTGTCGGTGGCCTCCTCGTCGGTGTATCCGTCGAACGGCGCACGGTCCGTCACCTTCGACAGCAGCAGTCCGACGTCGCCGGTGCGTACCTTCCGCAGCTTGCCGTCGGAGTGCCGCCGGGGCGATCCGCTGTCCTCGTCGTACTCGACCACCGCGTGCGGCAGGGGGCAGATGCCTGCCGTCCGGTCGACGTTGAGGGCGTTGACGAACGCGATGTTGCACTCGCTGGCGCCGTAGAACTCGGCGACCCGGGAGATCCCGAACCGGGTGGTGAACTCGGACCAGATCTCCGGACGGAGACCGTTCCCGACCATCAGCCGGATGGAGTTGTCGCGGTCGCCGGGCTTCTCGGGCTGGTTCAGCAGGTACCGGCACAGCTCGCCGATGTAGGTGAACCCGGTGGCCCGGTTCAGTTCGACGTCGGCCCAGAACTTGGACGCCGAGAACTGCTTGCCCAGTGCGAGCGTCGCACCCGACCCGAGCACCGAGGACAGCGACACCGTCAGCGCGTTGTTGTGATAGAGCGGCAGGCAGCAGTACAGGACGTCGCTGCCGCGCAGCCGGACGCCCATGTTGCCGAGTCCGGACATGCTCTTGAGCCAGCGGAAGTGGCTCATCAGGCTGGCCTTCGGCAGTCCCGTGGTGCCGGAGGTAAAGATGTAGAAGGCCTTCTCCCGGGCCTGGATCTGCTCGCACACCTCGGGGTTGTCGTCCCCGGCCTTCTCGGCGAGACGGTCGAGGTCGTCGAAGTACAGCACCGAGGGCACGGCGGGTGGTTCGTCGAGCGAGTCCATGGCCTCGCTCGACGCCTCGGACACCACCAGGACCCGGCTGTCGAGCAGCGAGATGCTGTGGGCGAGCACGTCTCCGCGCTGGTTGTGATTCAGCATCCCGGCGGCGGCGCCGAGCTTGACCGCGGCGAGTGCGATGAGCAGCGTCTCGGGTGAGTTCTTACCGAGGATCCCGACGACGTCCCCGCGTGCCACGCCGAGGTCGGCGAGCACGTGGGCGTAGCGGTTCACGCGGATATTGGCGTTCCGGTAGCTCAGCGATTCGCCCTCGAACCGCAGGAACGTGCGGCGCGGGTGCGCCGCTGCGGCGCGCTGGAAGACGAGGCCGATCGATTCCCTCGCGTCGGGGGTCCGGATCAGGCCGAGGACCCCTCTCGCCATGATCGGCAGCTCCGGAATCATGGCCGGCAGCCGCCTCGCGAGGTCGACCACCCCGATCGTCGAACGAGCTTCAGAACGCATGACATCCCCTCAGGCCTGCAGTATGAGTCAGGTCACCTTACTGCACGGTAACAACGTGCGCCACGACGCGGACCGGGCAGCGCCTCAGGAGACGCAGGCGTCCAGCGCCTCCCCGACATCGGCCCGGACGAGCAGCCTGTCGAGGGCGCGCTGCGCCACGAAACCGCCGCCCCGCAGCCCGTCCAGCCAGTCGAGCAGCCCGGTGTAGTGACCGTGCGGATCCAGCAGGACCACCGGCTTCTCGTGCATGCCGAGATAGCCCGCGGTCCACGTTTCGAACAGCTCCTCGAGCGTGCCGATACCGCCGGGCAGCGTCACGAACGCGTCGGCCCGGTCCTCCATGATCTGCTTGCGCTGACGCATGGTGTCGGTGACCACCAGCTCGTCGGCGTCGACGTCGGCGACTTCCCTGTGCACCAGAGCTTTCGGGATGACACCGACGGTTGTCGCCCCTGCCGCGCGGGCGGCCTCGGCCACCGCGCCCATCATCGAGACGTTGCCACCGCCGGACACGAGTTGCCAACCGCGCTTTCCGATTTCGGCACCCACCCGGGACGCGAGCTCCAGGAAGTGGTCGTCCACGGGGCCGGACGCACAGTAGACGCACACCGAGAACGGCTGCGGTGGAACAGTTTCCGACATCACCACTGGTCCTCCGTCCCGAGCAGGGCAGCTTCGTCGACACCCTGCTGCGACCGTATGACGATCTGCACTGCTTCCTCCACGTCGTCCGTGACGTGCAAGAGATTGACGTCACCTTCCGAGATCTTGCCGCTGCGTTGGAGAGTTCCCCGCAACCAGTCCACCAGCCCGGACCAGTACTCGGTGCCGAACAGGACGATCGGGAATCTCGTGACCTTGCGCGTCTGCACCAGAGTCAGCGCCTCGAACAGCTCGTCGAGCGTCCCGAACCCGCCGGGCAGGCAGATGAACGCCTGCGAGTACTTCACGAACATCGTCTTGCGCGCGAAGAAATAGCGGAAGTTGATGCCGAGGTCGACCCACTCGTTGAGGCCCTCCTCGAACGGCAGCTCGATGCCGAGGCCGATGGAGTAACCACCCGATTCGCTGGCGCCGCGGTTGGCCGCCTCCATGACGCCGGGGCCGCCGCCGGTCATGACGGCGTAGCCGGCCTCGGCCAGGCGGGCACCCAGCGCCCGTCCCGCCTCGTATTCGGGGTGGCCCTCCGGTGTGCGAGCGGAACCGAAGACGGTGACCGCGCGCGGCGCCTCGGCCAGGGCACCGAACCCCTCGATGAACTCGCTCTGGATCCGCAGTACCCGCCAGGGGTCGGTGTGCACCCAGTCGGTCGAGCCCCGCTCGTCGAGCAACCGCTCGTCGGTGGTGGTGTCGTCCTTGCGGGCGCGCCTCAACTGCACCGGACCCCGGTGCTTCACGGACGAGGACTTCCGGCCGTGAGTGTTCTTCTCGGGTGCCATGCGCCCCAGGCTAGCGGGTGGCCCGTTCGGGGCACCGGGCAGTCACGGAGCGCTCAGGTAGGCGCGCAGCACCGTCGTCACGTCGGTGATCTGCTGCACGGGCACGTGCTCGTCCCGCTTGTGGGCGAAGTTCGGGTCACCGGGACCGTAGTTCACGGCCGGGATGCCGAGCGCGGAGAAACACGAGACGTCGGTCCACCCGTACTTGGCGCGGAACTCGCCACCCGCTGCCTCGATCAGGGCCGCGGCCGCCGGGTCGCTCAATCCGGGCAGGGCTCCCGGCGACAGATCGGTGACCTCGAAACCCAGCTCGATCCCGTCGAAGACCTCCCGCACGTGGTCGATCGCCTGCTCGGCGCTGCGGTCGGGGGCGAAGCGGAAGTTCACGTCCATCTCCGCCGCGTCGGGAACCACGTTGCCTGCGACCCCACCTGCGATCCGCACGGCGGACAACCCCTCCCGGTACACGCAGCCGTCGATGTCCACCGACCGCGCGGTGTAGTCCGACAGCCGCTGCAGAACCGGGGCGAAGCGGTGGATCGCGTTGTCGCCCAGCCACGATCTCGCGGAGTGCGCGCGGGTGCCGCGGGTGGTCAGCGTCACCCGCAACGTGCCCTGACATCCCGCCTCGATGAGGCCTCCCGTGGGCTCGCCGAGAATCGCGACGTTCGCGCGCAGCCACTCGGGGATCTCGCGTTCGATCCGTCCGAGCCCGTTGTGGACGGCCGCGATCTCCTCGCAGTCGTAGAACACCAGGGTCAGATCGTGCGCGAGGTTCTCGATGGTTGCGGCGAGGTGCAGGAACACCGCGTCACCCGACTTCATGTCGACCGTTCCGCATCCGTGCAGCAGATCGCCCTCACGCCGCGAGGGCACGTTGTCCGCGATCGGCACCGTGTCGAGGTGACCGGCGAGCATCACCCGGCTCGGCAGTCCCCGATCGGTCCGGGCGAGCACGGCGTTGCCGTTTCGGATGATCTCGAAACCGGTGGTCTGCTCCCGCAGCGCCGACTCGACGGCGGCGGCGATCGCCGACTCGTCGTGCGAGACGCTCGGGATGTCCACCAGGGCGGCGGTGAGGTCGATGGGATCGGCGTGGAGGTCGAGTGGGCTCACCCGTCCACCCTAAGCCGACCCGTCCGCCCGCTCGGGCGTTGCTACCCGTCGAACCCGCCCGGGATCTCGTAGATCGCACCGTCGAAACCGATGCGGAACAGCCGTCCCGCCGAGAAGCCGCCGGACCCCTGCCCGTAGACGACCATGCTCGACGTCGGCAGACCGGACGCCAGCACGCAGTACCGCCCCGGCGAGTCGAGGCGCCAGATCTCGCCGCGCACGTTGGCCGGGACCACCGGACGGCCTCTCGAGTCCAGGGTCAGACCGTCGGGTGCGGCGAAGGTGTCGAGACCGGACAGGTCGAGGATGCTCTCGGGCGCTCCGGGGTTCGAGAGCGGGATCCGGCTCACGCCCGGATTCACGAACGTCCGCGACACGTAGAGGTACCGATCGTCCGCGCCGAGCACCGCGCCGTTGGCGCTGGGCAGCGTCGCCCAGTGGGGCTCCACCCGCCCGTCGGGGAACACCCGTCCGATCTGGGTTCCGAAGTCGTTGGTGGCGTATGCGGTTCCGTCGGCTGCGACATCGAGTCCGTTCGCCGCGCTCAGGCCCGATACGAACGGGGTGAGCACGTTGGTCGCCGTGTTCAGCTTCGCGATCGCACCCGGACGCAGGATGTCGCCGAGGAACACGCGGGCGTCCGCGCCGTACCCCACCAGCAGTGAACCGTCCGACGCCCAGGCCAGCGCCCCGGCCCCGCCGTCCGGCACCGTCGCGACCGGGACCGCGGGGGCTCCCGGGGCGTCGAGGCGGAACACCCGCCCGCTCAGAAGGTCCGTCGTGTAAAGGCGGCCGCCGCCGTCCACGGCGACTCCCTCGAGCGCCGCTCCCGGCACCCGCCCGACGAGGACCGGTGCCTGGCCGGCGCCCGGGCACACCGGAGCGGCGGACGCGGTCTGCGGCGCCACCACCGACACGGCCCCGACGAGCAGCGCACCCGCGGCCACGGCCCGGACGCCTCCTCCGATGAATCGACCCCAGTGCGACATGCGCATTCCCACGACCTTTCCCGGTGTGTCCCACGTGCCCCGTGCATGGTCCCCCACATCGCGGAACCCGCTCGGTTTCGATTCGATCACGCCCGATAACGACCGCTGGGAATGCCCGAGTAATGAGGCAGTAACCTCTACTGCCGTGAGCACACAGGGAGCATCAGCAGTAGGCATCGCCAACGTGACCGTCGGCGGCACGGTCCTCGACACCTGGTTCCCGGCGCCCGAGCTGGGAAACTTCGACGACGCGGGCACCGTGCGGATCGAGGGTGGCGACATCCCCTCCGATCTGGCACTTCTCGCCGGACCCGACGAGGCGCGTGAGGTCGACCAGGTCGTGGTGCGCACCACCATCGCCGACCTGTCGGCGCCGCCGGTCGACGCCCACGACGCCTACCTGCGCCTTCACCTCCTCTCGCATCGCCTCGTGACCCCGCACGGCGTCAACCTCGACGGTCTGTTCGGATTGCTGTCCAACGTGGTGTGGACCAACTTCGGTCCCTGTGCGGTCGAGGGCTTCGAGAAGGTGCGGTCGCGTCTGCGCATCCGCGGCGTGGTCACCGTGTTCGGTGTCGACAAGTTCCCGCGCATGGTCGACTACGTCGTGCCGTCCGGCGTCCGCATCGCCGACGCCGACCGCGTCCGCCTCGGCGCCCACCTGGCAAGCGGCACCACCGTGATGCACGAGGGCTTCGTCAACTTCAACGCCGGCACGCTCGGCAACTCCATGGTCGAAGGCCGTATCTCCGCGGGCGTCGTCGTCGACGACGGATCCGACGTGGGCGGCGGTGCGTCGATCATGGGCACCCTGTCCGGTGGCGGCAAGGAGACCATCTCCGTCGGCAAGCGCTGCCTGCTCGGCGCCAACGCCGGTCTCGGCATCTCGCTCGGCGACGACTGCGTCCTCGAGGCCGGCCTGTACGTGACCGCGGGCACCAAGGTCACCGGGCCGGACGGCACCGTCGTGAAGGCCAAGGAACTCAACGGCCAGTCCAACCTGCTGTTCCGTCGCAACTCCGTGTCGGGAGCCGTCGAGGTCGTGCCGTGGAAGGGCACCGGCGTGGAACTGAACGCCGCTCTGCACGCAAACGACTGACCCGGTGAGCGGTACGCGAACACCCGGCACCGTGAGCGATTCGACCAGCACCCTGGGCCGGGGCCTGAAGGTCCGTCACCTCACGATGATGGGCCTCGGTTCCGCGATCGGTGCCGGACTGTTCCTCGGCACCGGTGTCGGCATCGCGACCGCCGGTCCCGCCGTCCTCGTCTCCTACCTTCTCGCCGGCATCATCGTCGTCTTCGTGATGCGGATGCTCGGCGAGATGGGAGCGGCGATCCCCGCCAGCGGATCCTTCTCGCACTACGCGCGGATCGGCATCGGCGAGTGGGCCGGATTCGTGATGGGCTGGCTCTACTGGTTCATGCTGATCATGGTGCTCGGCGCCGAGATCACCGGCGCCTCCGGCATCGTGAGCGGCTGGCTGCCCGGCGTGCCGCAGTGGGTCGTCGCCCTCGTATTCGTGATCTTCTTCGCGGCCGTCAACCTCGCGAAGGTCAGCAACTTCGGCGAGTTCGAGTTCTGGTTCGCCGCCATCAAGGTCACCGTCATCATCGCGTTCCTGGTGATCGGCGTGCTGCTGGTGTCCGGCCTGCTGCCGGACACCGAACCGGTGGGCACCACCAACCTCTTCGGCCACGGCGGCTTCATGCCGGAAGGCTTCGCCGGTGTCGCCGCGGGACTGCTGGTGGTGGCGTTCGCCTTCGGCGGCATCGAGATCGTGACCATCGCCGCCGCCGAATCCGAGGATCCCGAGCGGTCGATCGCCGTGGCGGTGCGCAGCGTCGTCTGGCGTATCAGCGTCTTCTACCTCGGTTCGATCTCGATCATGGTCCTCGTCCTTCCCTGGGATTCCTCGGACCTCGAGAGCGGACCGTTCGTGGCCGTCCTCAACCAGGCGCACATCCCGTACGTGGCGGGGTTCATGGAACTGGTGGTCGTGGTCGCGTTGTTGTCGGCGTTCAACGCCAACATCTACGGCACGTCGCGGATGGCGTACTCGCTGTCCCGGCGCGGCGACGGTCCCGCGTTCATGGCCCGGATCTCGAATTCCGGGGTACCCCTCAATGCGGTGTTGCTGTCGGTGTTCTTCGGTTTCGTCAGCGTCCTGCTCAACTGGTGGCTGCCGGACGACCTCCTGGGACTTCTCCTGAACGCCGTCGGTTCGGCGCTCCTGGTCATCTGGATTTTCATCGTCGTCTCGCATCTGAGACTGCGCCCGCGGCTCGAACGCGAGGGCAAGCTGACCGTGCGGATGTGGCTGTTCCCGTGGCTCAGCTACGTCACGCTCGCAATGCTCGCCGGTTTCGTCGTGCTCATGCTCTTCGACACCGACGCCCGCACCCAGCTGATCTCGACGTGCGTCCTGTTCCTCGTGATCGCGGCGCTCGGTGTGCTCAACACCCGGCTGCGCAAGCGGTCGCAGACGGTGTGACCGGTTCGGGCCGGCGACTCACCGGCCCGAACTCGACTCCTGCCCCGCGGACGAGCGCGCCGCATGGGCGAGCACCTGCGGTCCGGTCACGAACGCCTTCCGCCACGGTGCGACACCGTCGATTTCGATCTCGATGGACAGGCTCAGCACGGTGCGGATCAGCACGATCACTCCCAGGACGGCGGCATCGGTCAGTGACGGTGTCGACGTGACCGTCTTGACGATGTCTGCCGCGACGAGCAATTCCAGGCCGAGCAGGATCGCGCCCCCGAGCGACTCCCTCAGGGTCTTGAACGCCTGAGTGCCGTCTCCGGTCCGCTTCCACGCGCGCACCGCGAGGAAGAAGGCGAAGAGGAACCCGACAATCATCGCGAGGACACCGAGCACTTCGAACACTTCGGTTGCGAGTTCGAAGAACCTGACAGTGTCCATGGTGTGAGTGTTCCTGTTCGGGACGGTGTTCGCAGTCGAGCCCGGTCGTTCCAAGCATCACGCCAGGCGTCTAGCTCCGACCGCGGGCGGCCAACGCGTTGACGAACACGTTGGCGATGTCGGCGGGATCCTTCGCGACGTAGCTCGATCCTCCGGTCACCCGCGAGATCTCGGCGAGCGTGGCCGCGTCCGCGTCGTCGGTGATGCCGATCGTCACGATGATGACGGGCCGGGCCGGATCCGTCTCACGCTGCAGGATGCTCAGGAGCTGTTCCTTCGTGATGGAGTCCGGATCCTCGTTGGCGCCGTCGGTCAGGATGATCACACTGTTCACGGCGCGCGGGTCGTACGTCTCCTGCACCGTCCGGAACGCGGCGAGCGTCGTGTCGTACAGACCGGTGCCGCCGCCGATCAGCGCGTCGACCTTCCCCGCCTGCTGCGCCATCAGCTGGCGCTGCGTGAGACCGTCGACCACCGTGTCGTAGCGGCGGATCGGGACCATCTCCTTGTAGTCCTGCGGTCCCCCACCGAGGCCCTGCGAGAACGCCCACAACCCCGCCGACACGCTGTCCGGGAACATCGCATTGCCGGCGAGTGCGGCATCGACCGTGAGATCCATGCGCGACCGGCTGCCTGCGGGGGTCTCCATCGACCCCGACACGTCGATCGCGACGAGCGTGCGAATGGGTAATGCCATCAACGCCCACCCGCCGAGGGCGTCCTGTAGTGCCGACTCGTCCTCGAGCGCGAGCTTGGTGACCCTGCCGACACCGCGGCCGTCGGCCAGTGGACTCCCGTCGGGTCCGCGGAATCCGTGCTCCGCGAGTACCGCGCGGGCCTCCTCGCCACCGAGAACCGCGGCGACGGCACGTGCCACCTGGGTGGCCTTGTAGTGCCGGTCGGGGGCCGGCGACGTGACGACGAGCGGGAAGTTCATGAAGTTGCTGCCCGTCGGGGGCACCGTCGCGGTGAGCGTGCGCGCGCCGTCACCGTCGGAAAAGTCGAGCACGGACTGTTCGGTGGCCACGGCAACTCCGCCGTTGTCGACGACGCCCTGCAGCATCTCCTCGCCAACGGGCTCGTCCGCGGTGCGTGCACTCTCCTCCTGCGCGAGCGGGACCAGCGCCGCCCGCACCGTCCCCGCGGACACGGGATCGGCCTGGCCCTCGGCGAGTGCCGCGTTGATCGGAGCCTGCGCCACCCCGGTCACGAGGGGGTTGCCCAGCTGGATGTCCTTGATCTGGAGGGCCGCGAGCCACGTCGGCGCCGTGGGGGCGTCCGCCTCGCGGGACGCCAGGACAACGGGCGACGATGCGATCGAACCCGACATCACCTCGACCGGACCGGCTGCGGTGAGTGCCGCCTTGCCCACCCAGGCGCCGGTGTCGGGGATCCAGAGATCCGGGGCGTCGGTTCCCTTGCCGAGCCGTCCCGCGATGTCGCCGGACGTCGCGCCGCTGACAGCGACGTTCGCGCAGCCCAGGTCGGTGTCCTTCGCCTCGCCGAGAATGCGGTTCAGAGCGGGCACGATGCTCGGGTCGGCGGCGAGCGTGTAGTCGGTGACCTGATCGCAGTCGTCGGCCCAGGAGCGCACCGCCTGAACGACGACGACCACGGAGGCCACGAGCCCGATCACGACAGCGGCGCACACCGCGTAGAACCCGGGCGAGCGACCACCGCGCTCCTGCCCCGCGCTCGAATGACGCCCTCCGGTCATCGTCTGCCTCCCTAACATTTCGGTCACGAGACGACCACCGACACACCCGGACCGAATATGATCCGCCCCACATCGTAGCGAACGGTGCAGCGTACGATGCTGCGCTAGTGACGGGGCGGTGCCCTCTTCCGCCTCGGGGGCGACCAGCGAGTCAGCGCTCGGGTTGTGCGACCTCGAGCCGGCGGGCGACGAGCGCGGCCTGGATCTGCCGCAGCCCGGACGGGCGGGTCGGATCGCAGCCCGTCAGCTGCGCCACCCGCTTGAGCCGGTAGTCCACCGTATTGGTGTGAAGGTGCATCTGCTTCGCGGTGCGCTGCCGATTGAGATCGTGGCCGATGTGCACCTCGAGCGTTTCGATCAGTTCGGGTGAGCCCTGCAACGGCTCGAGGAGCCGCGCCAGGTGGCTTCTGCCCGGTCCGGGCCGGGTGAGCTGGTATTCGAGCGCCAGATCGTCCATCTCGTAGAGACCCGGTTCCAGCGCCAGCTGATGGGCGAGGTCGAGGAGTTCGTGGACCTGGTCGGCAGCCGCGGGGATACCGGCGGTGCGAACCCGGGTTGCCGTGGCGGTGAGCGGAACTCCGGCGGCCGCTCCGATGCGGTCGAGCAGGGACACCATCCAGGCCCGCTCGGGTGAGCCGGGCAGCAACAGCGTTCCACCGTCCGGGCTCAGCGAACAGAGGGCGGCACCACCCGCGGCGTCCGCGAGCTCGATCTGCAACCGGCGGAGCTTCTGCCGGGCGACGACGGTTTTGCGCCGGTGTGTCACGGCCTCCGTGGGATGCGACGGAATCGACAGTCCCAGCACCACGTACTCGTCGGCCAGCTCCACGCCCGCGTGCCGCGCGGCGGTCGCCGCCTTTCTGCCGCTGAGCAGCGCCGTGACGAGATTGACCGCGGCACCGTCACGTTCGCTGTTGACGGCTTCGAGTTCCTCCACGTAGCTGGTCGTGGCGGCGACGGTCACGCATTCGAGGAGGCTGAACATCACCTTCTGGATGACCAGGAGTTCGGGCAGGTCTTCCTCGCGGGCGTTCGAGGCGACGAGGTCGCCGGCCTCCTGGATACCTTCGTGCAGGATGCGGAGTACGAGCTTCAACGGGAATCCCTCGCGGGCCCAGCGCGCGGAACTGTTGCGCACCTCTGCGAGGTCCTCGTCCGTCGGGCTGATGCCCTCGTCGAGCATCTGGATACCGAGGCCGAGGCAGACGATCGTGAAATCCATGACGTCGCTCTGCAGCTGTTCGCCGGGAAGCGAACCGCACGGGGTCACGTTGTCGGCGAAATGCCGGACCAGTTTCTGCGCGACCGTCAGTGTGTCGCGCAGCGGGGCGGAGGCGGGCCTGCCGTCGACGAGGATCTGCGAACCCGGCCCCGAACTATGATTCGTCATAGATCTGATCACTCCCATATGTGGATGACACCGAACTCCCGCACCATCGACATCACGAAAACATAACGAGGGTTCGCTTCTGTCACCGTTGTATCACGACAGAGCCCTGTCCAGGGCGAATACGGGCGATCCGACGTGGACGGCCGTCGTCCGGTCCCGTGTCCGGCGGCGAATCGACCGCCGGTCGAGTCTCGGCTCCGGGCCGAGCGGGGCCCTCCCGGCATCCCCGCGGGTGTGAGGTGCCACAGACCGGGGTGTGTCAGTTCTCCTCGGCGACCCGGACCACCAGCTTGCCGAAGTTGCTGCCCCGGAGGAGGCCGATGAACGCCGCAGGCGCATTCTCGAGCCCGTCGACGATGTCCTCGCGGTAGGCGAATCGGCCCTCTCGGATCCACCCGGACACATCACGCTGGAAGTCCGCGTACATCTCGGAGACGAACTCGCGCTGGATGAATCCGCGGATCGTGAGGCTCTTGACCAGCACCCGGGTGAAGAATCCCGGCAGCCGATCCGGCCCCTCGGGGACCCCCGTGTCGTTGTACTGCGCGATCAAGCCGCACACGGGAACTCGCGCATACAGGTTGAGCAGCGGCAGCACTGCCGCGGCCACCGCACCGCCGACGTTCTCGAAGTACACGTCGATGCCGTCGGGACACGCGGCGCGCAGTTCCTCGGCGAAGTTCGGGGACCGGTGGTCGACGGCGGCGTCGAATCCGAGTTCGTCCAGCAGGTAGGCACACTTCTCCGGTCCGCCTGCGATCCCGACGGCACGGGCGCCCTTCAGTTTCGCGATCTGCCCCACCGCCGAGCCGACCGGACCACTGGCCGCCGCGACGACCACCGTCTCACCCGCCTTCGGTTGCCCGATCTTCAACAGGCCGGAGTACGCGGTGAAGCCCGGCATGCCGAGAACTCCGACGGCGGTCGACAGCGGCGCGGCGTCGCGGTCGAGTGTGCGGAGTTGGTTGCCGTCGACCACGGCGTGCGACTGCCAGCCCGCATACCCGAGAACGTAGTCACCGGTTGCGAAATCCGGGTGCCGGGAATCGACCACCTGCCCGACGGTGCCACCGACCATGACCTCGTCGATCTCGACCGGGTCGGCGTAGGACTCCGCCGCACTCATCCGGCCGCGCATGTACGGGTCGAGGGACAGGTAGATGACGCGGACCAGCACCTGACCGTCGGCGGGTTCGGGCAGGTTCACCGCCTCGAGCCGGAAGTTGTCGGCGGTCGGCGCACCGTCCGGCCGTGACGCGAGGACGATTCGGGTGCTCTGAACGATGCTCTCCACACTCACTGTGCGCCTGCCAATCCGTGTCGGGCCGGTATCGTTCGCCAGCCTACCGATTTCAGAACAGTTGCTTCTTCTGCACCTTGCCCATCGCGTTGCGCGGAAGCGACTCGACGACGCGGATCTCGCGGGGCCGCTTGTGCACCGACAGTTCGGTGGCCACATGCTCGATCAGCTCGGATTCCGACACGTCGTCCCCCACGACGAACGCCACCAGCCGCTGCCCGAGGTCCGGGTCGGGAAGGCCGACCACCGCGGCTTCCCGCACACTCGGGTGGCCGAGAAGAGAGGTCTCCACCTCCCCCGCCCCGACCCGGAATCCGCCCGACTTGATGAGGTCCGTGGATTCGCGGCCGACGATGCGGTGGAACCCGTCCGGGTCGATGACGGCGACGTCGCCGGTCTTGAAGAAGCCGTCGTCCGTGAAGGATTCGGCCGTCGCGTCGGGCCGGCCCAGATAGCCGTCGAAGAGCATCGGGCCCCGCACCTGCAGACCGCCGATGGATTCGCCGTCGTGGGGGACGTCGCCGCCGCGCTCGTCGCGCAGCCGGGTCTCGACGCCGCGGACCGGCACACCGACCCACCCCGGGCGACGCTCGCCGTCGGCCCGGGTGCTGAGCGTGAGCATCGTCTCGCTCATGCCGTACCGCTCGATCGGTGCGAGCCCGGTCAGCTCGTGCAGCTTCTCGAACACCGGCACGGGCAACGGGGCGCTGCCCGACACCAGCAGTCGCGCACCCGACAACGCGCGCGCCGACTCGGGGTCGTCGGCGATGCGACTCCACACCGTGGGAACACCGAAGTACATCGTTCCCCGTGCCGCGGCGTAGGCCGCCGGGGTGGGCTTGACCGTGTGGACGAGACGGCTGCCGATACGCAACGGTCCCAGCACACCGAGGATGAGACCGTGGACGTGGAACAGCGGAAGTCCCTGCACCAGTGTGTCGTTGCCGGTCCACTGCCAGGCGTCCGCGAGGGCATCGAGGCCGGCGGCGACGGCCTTCCTGCTGATCAGAACCCCCTTGGGCGGCCCCGTGGTGCCGGAGGTGTAGAGCACGAACGCGATGTCCGACTCGGGCGGCTCCGGGTAGCTGTGCCACGACCGGGCGTGGACGCGGACCGGAACGACGGGCAGGCCCGCCGCGTCCGCGGGCGCCTCGCCCAGCCACGCCTGCGCGCCGGAATCGCGCAGGATGTGCTCGAGTTCGGCGGAGCCGGAATCGGGCGGCACCGGCACCGCGGTCACCCCGGCGATGAGGCAGCCCACGACGGCGAGGACGGTGGTGACGGTGGGGGTGGCGAGGATCGCGACCCGATCCGCGCGTGCCACACGTTCGGCCACGGACGTCGCCGCACCGAGCACGTCGCCGCGCGACAGGGTGGTGTCGCCGATCCGGATGGCGTCGGGAATGTCGGCGCCCTGGGCGACGGCCAGAGGGTTCAGAGATCGCAGCAGCACACGGTCAGCTTCTCACAGGGCCCGGACGTCACAGGGCCCGGACGCGGTCCGGTGGGTCTCCCGGTGGCGGACTGACGGTGGCCAGCGCCGCGCCCAGCAGCGCCCCGGTCAGAACAGCCAGTCCGTGGGCGTCGTCGACGACCACCAGCAGGACACCGGCGACGACGATGCTGCCGCTCGCGGCGAGTGCTCGCCGCTCCTTGGACTGCATCACCACCAGACCGGCGAGGGACGCGGCCAGCGCGAGCGTGGCACCCGAGTTGCCCGCGCCGGGCGACGGGAACAGGAACGCGGTGAACAGGCCGAAGATGATCTGGCTCGCCACGAACAGCAGTACGGCCCGCGCTCCACCCCAGACCCGGACCGCGAGCGGGGCCACCCAGGCGAGAACGAGCAGATTCACCACGGTTCCGGCCAGTCCCCCGTCCTGCACCGCAACCGAGGTGACGATCCGCCACCACTGGTGGTCCCGGATCTGGGTGGGGTCACGCTCGAGGGCGTCGAGGACTGCGGGGACGACGAACTGCAGCAGCGACGGCACCGCGATCAGCAACCACAACACCACCGCGGTGCGCGGCGGACGGGTGAGCCGGACCTCGCCGATGCGCGTCGAACCGAGCAGCGTCGCGAGTACGAGAACGACCGCGAAGAGGACCGCGCTGGTCCATCCCGCGCCAGAAGTCGTCACCGCGAAACTCTACAACGGCGCGCCCTCGCGGGAACCGAACCGCGACTGCACCGGTCAGTCCCGGGTGACCACCGAGCGCAGGAAGAACCGCAGGTTCGAGGGACGCTCGGCCAGCCGCCGCATGAAGTACGCGTACCACTGACTTCCGTACGGCACGTACACCCGAACCTGCTTGTCCTCGTTCGCGAGCCGACGCTGCTCGACGTCCCGGATCCCGAACAGCATCTGGTGCTCGTAGGCGTCCGCGGCGCGGCCGGTGCGCCCGACCAGCGGGGCGACCGCGTCGATGACGGCCGGATCGTGCGAGGCCACCATCGGGTACCCGGATCCGTCCATCAGGATCCCGAGGCAGCGCAGATACGACGCGTCCACGGCGGCGCGGTCCTGGAAGGCCACGGACTCGGGTTCCCGGTACGCCCCCTTGCAGAGCCGGACTCTCGAACCGGGGCCGGCGAGGGCACGGCAGTCGTCCTCGGTGCGTCGCAGGTACGACTGCACCACCGCACCGAGCCAGGGGTAGTCGCTGCGGAGTTCACGCACGATCGCCAGCGTCGAATCGGTGGTCGTGTGGTCTTCGGCGTCCACGGTCACCCACACCCCGGCCGCCTCCGCGGCGGCGCAGATCGTGCGGGCGTTGTCGGTGGCGATCCTGCGACCGTCGCCGGCGAGTGCCAGCCCGAGCGCCGACAGTTTCATCGACACCTCGAGGCGGCGAACACCCGAAGTCCCTTCCGCGGCTTCCGGTAGCGCTCCGAGATCGGCTACGAGCGCCAGATATTCGTCGACCGTCGCCTGGGCTCCGGCCGCGTCACGCGTGTCCTCACCGAGGAAGTCGATCGACACCGACCGGCCCGAATCGAGGATCTCCCGGACGGTTGCGAGCGCCGACTCCCGGTTCTCCCCGGCGACGAAGCGGTCGACGAGTTTCCGTGTGACGGGGGCGCCGGTGACCGCCCGTTTGACGCGGGAAGACCGGGCCGCCGCGAGGATCGCCGGGCGCAGCGGATTCGCCAGAACCGTGGGCGCTTTCATTCCGACCCCATGTGCGGATATCGGTAATCGGTGGCGGGGACGAACGTCTCCTTGATGGTGCGGGCCGACACCCACCGCAGCAGGTTGAGCTTGGACCCGGCCTTGTCGTTCGTGCCCGAGGCGCGGGCCCCACCGAACGGCTGTTGCCCGACGACGGCACCGGTCGGCTTGTCGTTGACGTAGAAGTTTCCGGCGGTGAACCGGAGAGCAGACGTTGCCTGCTCGACGGCCTGGCGGTCGTCGGCGATCACCGCACCGGTCAGCGCGTACGGGGCCGCCGAGTCGACCGTGGCGAGCACGTCGGCGAACGCGTTCGGCGCCGAGTCGTCGTACACGTGCACCGTCAGGATCGGACCGAAGTACTCGGTGGTCATCGCCTCGTCGGCTGGGTCGTCGGCGAGGAGCACGGTGGGGCGGACGAAGTAGCCGACGCTGTCGTCGTACTTGCCGCCGACGGCGATCTCGAGGCCAGTAGCGCTGCGGGCGCGTTCGATGGCCGCGACGTTCTTGTCGTACGCACGCCGGTCGATGAGGGCACCGCCGAAATTCTCCAGATCCGTCACGTCACCGTAGGTGAGGGCGTCGACTTCCGCGGTGAACGTGTCCCGCATCCGCCGCCACAGCGACTTCGGGACGTACGCACGGGAAGCGGCCGAACACTTCTGGCCCTGGTATTCGAACGCGCCGCGGATCAGTGCCGTCCGCAACACGTCCTCGTCGGCCGACGCGTGCGCGACCACGAAGTCCTTCCCGCCGGTCTCCCCCACCAGCCGGGGGTAGCCGGCGTACTTCCCGATGTTCGCGCCCACCTCGCTCCACAGATGCTGGAACGTCCGGGTCGACCCGGTGAAGTGGATACCCGCGAGGCGAGGATCGCTCAGCAGCACCTCCGAGACCGCCTGCCCGCTGCCGGTGAGCAGATTGATCACACCCGGAGGCATTCCCGCAGCCTCGAGCAGCTTGATGGTCCAGTACGCGGCGACGGTCTGCGTCGACGACGGCTTCCAGATCACCGTGTTGCCCATCAACGCGGGCGCGGTCGGCAGGTTGCCCGCGATCGCGCTGAAGTTGAACGGCGTGATGGCATAGACGAAGCCCTCGAGCGGACGGTATTCGAGCCGGTTCCACACACCCGGTGAGGAGATCGGCTGATCGGCGAGGATCTGGCGGGCGAAGTGAACGTTGAAGCGCCAGAAGTCGATCAGCTCGCACGGCGCGTCGATCTCCGCCTGCTGAACCGACTTCGACTGGCCGAGCATCGTCGCCGCGGCGAGCGTCTCGCGCCACGGCCCGGACAGCAGGTCAGCGGCGCGCAGGATGACCGCGGCCCGGTCGTCGAACGAGAGGGCCCGCCAGTGCGGTGCCGCGGCCGTGGCCGCCTCCACCGCCGCCGACGCGTCGTCGTGGGTGGCGCTGCGCAGTGTGCCGAGCACGGCGGCGTGCCGGTGGGGTTGCACGACGTCGACGCGCTCGCCGTTGCCGTGCCGGTGTTTCCCGCCGATCACGTGCGGGATGTCGACGGGATTGGTGGCGATGTCGGTGAGTGCCGATTGCACTCGGGAACGTTCGGGACTGCCCGGCGCGTACGTGTGGACCGGCTCGTTGGTGGGCACCGGAACCTGGGTGATGGCGTCCATGCTGCCTGCCTCCTGCCCTCAGATCGTGAGGAACTGCGACCGGGACCGCGGGCGGACGGGGACACCCGTCCGAGCGGAACCCTTGAGCCCAGGTTAGCGCCGGATGGGGGTACTCATCCGGTTTTGACGCGCGGGTCGGCTGGCTACCATCGGCACATGGCCGAACAGAATCGCGTGTCACCCCGATCCGAGATCGTCGCCATTCCACTCCGTGGCCGGTTCATGGGGAACCGGGGCTGCCTGCACCGCGCGCACACCGTCGTGCGCAACCATTCCGGCAAGCGGTGGATCATCTGCGTCACCGACTACCCGGCCCGCACCGTCGCCCAGTGGAGCGAGGGCCATTACACGGTCCTGTTCTTCCACGACGAGGCGGTGGCCCTCGCGGCCGGGCACCGGCCGTGCGCCCTGTGCCGACGCGAGCGGTACAACGACTTTCGCGCCGCCTGGCAGTCGGCACACGGGGGCGGGCAGCCCGGCGCGGACGAGATGGACGCCCGGTTGCACGCGGAACGGCTGGTCGGTTCCCACCAGCGCACGCACGAGGCCCCGTGGTCGTCGTTGCCCGACGGCGCCTTCGCACTGTTCGACGGCGGCCCCGCCCTCGTGCTGGGTGAGACCGTCGTTTCGTGGTCGGCCGAGGGATACGGGACTCCGGCGAACCGGCCGACCGGCACCGCCACCGTCCTGACACCGCCGCCCACCGTCGCCGTCCTCGCAGCCGGCTACCGCCCGGACGTCGCGTAGGACTGGTGGTGTGCGGTATTCGAAAGGTGCGGTATTCCTCCACCGTGGCACGTGGGTCAGCCCGGCGCATCTCATGCGTGACCCCGGCATAAGCGATCCGGTGTGACCGTCCACCCTGCGGCCGAGAGCCATCGTTGAACCGGCTCAGTCAGGTTGCCGTTCTTCGCTTGCTCGGCGAGTGTGCCGGCGAGGATGGGCCCGTCGCCGCAAATGCTGCAGGCGACATCGAATGAAGGTTGCCCGGGTTCGCAATACCGACAGTGGTGACGGCTGGCGACTGTCCCTCGGTGGTCGGGATCGGCGTGGAGCCAGGCCACCACGAGGTCCGCAGTTTGGTGCGCTACCTCGGCGCGAGTGGTGGGTTCATGTCCACAGGTCGGGCACGTCCGAGACGTCGGCAGCGGTGCAGGTGGATCGGCGACTACGCTGATCTCCTGCGTAACCGGCGCGATGTCCACGCGCTTGTTCAAATGCCCATACACCGTGGTGCGCGGCACTTTCAGCATGCCCGCCATCTGCGCGACGGTGTGTTCCCCCGCGTCGTACAGGCGTTGAGCGAGTTCGATCTGATCCGAGCTGAGCTTCGAGGGCCGGCCACCCTTCCGGCCGCGGGCAAGGGCGGCGGCCAGGCCGTCGCCGGTGTTAACCATGACCGGCCTGACGGCAGTGACGTTGTCGCCACCATCGACCCGGGCGGTTCGATTGTGACCAACCGCGGGGTGTTAGAAGTCGCACCTGAGGTGTCCGTTTGTTCACCCTAGGGCTGGTGCACCTTCCGGTGCGTGAGGACGAGGGTTGTCCGCAACCACGAGGGTGTTCCCAACCGAAGGGATGCTCCAGACGATAGAAGAAGAATCCCAATGACCGAGCCAGGAATACCCTGGGCAACAATCATCGAGAAACTGCGGTACGGGCAGATGACCGTGGCCGAAGCTGCCGCAGCGGCGAACACCACCGTCGCGACAGTCGAGGCGGAGCTTCAGACAGCAGCTTTCCTCGGAAAGCACGGCCCCGAAGCTGCGCAGATGGCCGAGAAGTTCTTTGAGATGCGCAAGTTCGTAGACGCTAAGAACGCCGCCCAGGCCGCTCGGGCGGTCCAGACACTCAGCCGGGGCGCCAGGCTCGCCAATAGTGCCGCCCAGGCGGCCCGACCCTTTGGTGTCGTGAAGAGGGCTCGGGAGGCACGGCTGCTCCTTGGCCTCAGCGGGCCCGCTGTGGTTCTCCTTGTCGTCGGCATCGCCGCGATCGGCCTGATCGGTGCCGTTTACGTGAACTACGGGAACACCCCGGTCCAACCCGGCCCGAAGATGTTGAACCGCCCGGCCGCCCAGATCGAGGCGCCCGATCCGGGGAGCGAGGTGGCCGCCCCGGTCGAGCCCGCACCGGGTCCGGAAGTGCCTCCTGAATCCGTATCCGATCCGCCCGCGCCGGTTCCCGTACCGGCTGCTGCGCCGGCGCCGCCAGCTCCCCCTGCCCCCGGCCCCGCAAATTCTGCACCCGGTGATCTACCTGCTGAGATCCCCGATCCTCCGGCGGATCCCGCGGCGGCGGCTCCTCCGGTGCCCATACCGGCCCCGGTGATAGCACCCGTCCCAGTGCCCTCGGCCACCGAACCGGGCCATGACGAGACGGCACCCGCGCCGCTCGCCCAGCCAGTTCCCGCACCCCCGGTCGAGGCCGCTCCCGAGCCCCCACCGCAGGGCCCTGTCCAAGGAGGGACAGCGCCAGCGCTCGTTGCACCGGCTCCGGTGCAACCGATGGCGGGCACGGACCAACACAGTGCGCCGGATCCCGGCACCACCTATGGCGGGACGGACCCCGGCACCACCTACGGCGGGACAGACCCCGGCACCACCTACGGCGGGACAGACCCCGGCACCACCTACGGCGGGACAGACCCCGGCACCACCTACGGCGGGACAGACCCCGGCACCACCTACGGCGGGACAGACCCCGGCACCACCTACGGCGGGACAGACCCCGGCACCACCTACGGCGGGACAGATCCCGGAACCTATGGCGCGACGGACCCCGTGAATCCGGGCTACACCTACACCCCGGACTGTGCTACGCCCGAGAAACCCTCCCCGGTGTGGTGCCACGGGCTTTGACCCGACGGCGACATCCCGAGCCTTACCCAAGGTTCGGGGATGTCGCATATGCGGCCAGGGTGCCGTTCAGGATTGGGCCGTTCCCAGCGCCCAGACACGGCTGCGCACGTCACACAGCACGGGGAGGCTGGCGAGGTTTTGCCGCCGCAGGTGGTACTCGGTGCGGTGGTCAGGGTTCTGGTCTGCGCTGGAGACCCGTGCGTAGCCAGCGCCGGGGCAGGGCGGGAGAATCCTACCGCCGACGCTCACCGCAGTTCCCGCGCGATCGCTCGGGCCGCGCGGCGAGCCTGCTTCGCCGCGAACCCGATCTGCGACGGCCTGGGCATGAGGTTGCCCCCTTGGAGTGGACACCCCTGACAATGGTTCTAGGAGAGCCAGGAGGGATGTCGAGGTGGGACGCCAGTCTCTGTACACAGAGGAATTCCGGAAAGACGCGGTCGCGTTGTACCGCGCGGCCGACGGTAAACGCACGTACGCGGATGTGGCCGCGGATGTGGGCGTCAGTGGCGAGACGCTACGGACGTGGGTCCGCAAGGACACCGCCCGTAACGCGCGGTCGCAGGACCGCAGTACCGGCGCCGACGGGACCGAGGCGGACGAGCTCGCGCGCCTGCGGGCGGAGAACGCCCGGCTACGGGGTGCGGAAAAGGAATGGCAGCTCGAACGCGAGATCCTGCGCCGGGCAGCCGCGTATTTCGCAAAGGAGGTGAAGTGAAGACCCGCCGCTGGGACTTCATCTCCGACCATCGCGCCGAGTTCGGCGTGCAGCGGCTGTGCCGGGTGCTCGGGACCTCCCGCTCCGGCTACTACAAGCACCTGGCCACCGAGGATGCTCGCGCCGACCGCCAGGCCGACGAGGCCACGACGGTCGCCGAGATCCGCGCCATCCATGCCAAGCACCGCAGCGCCTACGGCGCCCCGCGGGTGCACGCCGAACTCCGCTCCAGCGGGCGCAAGATCAACCGCAAGCGGGTGACTCGGCTGATGCGAATCAACCACGTCGTGGGCCGGCACCTGCGCCGCACCAAGCGCACGACCATCGTGGACAAGTCAGCTCCACCGGTCCCGGATCTGGTGATGCGGGACTTCACCGCTTCGGCTGTGGATACCAAGTGGTGTGGGGACGTCACCTACATTCCGGTGGGCTCGTCGTGGTTGTTTTTGGCGACGGTGATCGACATCTGTTCACGTCGGGTGGTGGGGTGGTCCATCGCCGACCATATGCGCACCGAGCTCGTCACGGACGCGATCGAGATGGCGGTGCGCACCCGCGGTGGTGATGTCCATGGGGTCGTATTCCATAGCGATCGCGGATCTCAGTACACCGCAAAGGCTTTCGGCGATGTATGCCGCCGTCATGGGATCCGCCCGAGTCGAGGCCGGGTCGGCTCGAGTTACGACAATGCTCTCGCCGAGTCGTTCTTCCAAGGACTCAAGAGGGAGTGGCTGCACGGACGGAGTTGGACGTCGAAGTCGCAGGCACGGCTGGAGCTGTTCGAGTGGCTCTCGTACTTCAATCGACGTCGCCGTCACTCCGCGCTGGGATACCTCTCCCCGGTGGAGTTCGAACAACGACTGATCGCGTCGTCTACGCTGTCAGTTGCCGCATGAAATCCGGTGTCCACTCTCAAGGGGCAACCTCAGGCACGAACCCGATGAAACGCAACCTCTCGGCGGCCGGCTTTTCACCGGTGGCGTGCGGCCAACCTCGCTCGTCCAGTACGCCGAGGTGCCCGACCAGCTTTTCGAGTTCCTGGCGGAACCCCGTCGCGCAGACCATCGCCTCCGGGTCGATTCGCACACCGTCCACCAGCCACACGCTGTCCGCGTCGAGTGACTCGACTCCGCGAACGACCTCGATGGACCTGTCTCGGATCGCGGCGATGAGCTCCTTGTCGACGATCGCCGGTGCCACGCCGAGGCGGGCGCTGCGGGCGAAGATCCCCTCGTCGGGGATCGGTAATCCGAACTCGCGCAGGTCGCCGATGCTCCTCTCCCGGCCGAACCGAGCGATTGCGTCCGCGATAGGGACCGGGGCATGGTAGAGCGGCGTCGCGATGAAGTCTCCCGGCATGCCACCAGGTCCCTGGCGGAGCATGATGTTCGGCGGCGTGCGAGCCGAAAGCCAGACCTTTGCCGCGCCTCCGGTGGCGAGGTCGTAGGCAATTTCCATGCCCGAGCAGCCCGCTCCCACCACGAGGACCCGTTTCCCGTTGTACTGCGAGGGATTCCGGTACTGCGAGGAATGAACCAGTGCACCCCGCCAGTCCCCGCGTCCGGGCCAGTCCGGGACGAAGGGCTCATGATCGAAGCCGGTCGCGACCACCACCTCGGCAGCGTCGACCGAACCGGCAGCGGTGGTCAACCGCCAGTGCCCGTCCGTTAGGTCGAGCCGTTCCACCGGGCAGCCCAGGCGCAGCTCGATCCCGTCCGCACGTGCGTGCCGCTCGAGATGCTCGATCACCTGTTCCCGCGTGGGAAAGGTCGGTGTGCCCTTGGGGTAGGGGCGGTTCGGCAGGTGGGAGAACTGCCTGCCGGTGTTCAGTCGCAGCCGGTCATAACGAGTGTGCCACGACGAACCGACTTGGTCGGCTCGGTCGATCAGCAACGGGTTGATGCCACGGTCGGCGAGGGCCACCGCCGCCGCGACCCCGGAGGTGCCGGCACCGACGATTGCGACTTGATGCTCGCTCATCGTGTGCTCCTTGGGTGTTGTCTTGTTTCATGCGGTTTCGGCGACAATGACGCTCATCGGGCCGGTGAGCGAGCGATGGTCGTGGTCGCGCCAGCCAGTGTCCTGCAGCCAGGCGATGCCTTCTCCGGCGCTGTAGACGTCGCCGTGTTCGAGGTGGACCGCGAATTCGCCCGCCATCAGGGCGGCCGCGACCGGGTGGGTGTGGGTGGGGTCGGTCCAGAAGTCGGCAATCAGCAGCGTGGCGCCGGGTGCGGCGACGTCGCGAATGCGTTGGAGCAGCGCACGATTCTGCTCCGGCGACCAGTAATGCACCAGGTTCGCGACCAGGAAGGCGTCGTATCCGGCGGGCAGCGGGTCGGCCATCGCGTCGCCGGCGCATACGTCGATTCGCCCCTCCAGCCCGACCGACGCGATGCGGTCCTGCGCGGTCTGGGCAACCGCCGGCAGCTCGAACACGGTCGCGCTCAGTTGCGGGCAGTGGCGGGCCACCGCGATGGACCAGGAGCCGGTGCCGCCGCCGATGTCGAGGAGTCGATGACTGCCGGACAGATCGACCGTGTCCGGCAGGGCGAGCGAGGGGCCGGCCGAAAACGCCTCGACACCGATCGAGGCGATGGGTTGCAGGGCGGCGTCGAGGTCGAAGATCTGGCGTTTCGGCCCGCGGGCGAGTGCGCCGGCCAGGTCTTCCCACGCCGGGAAGCTGATCTTGTCCCAGAACCGCAGCAGCGGACGCAGGTCGGCGGGCGATCCGCCGGCGAGGAACGCGGCCGCCGTCTCGGTATTGACATACTGTTCGCCTCGGCGTTCGAGCATACCCAGCGCGACCATGGCGTCGGCGCTGATCCGGGTGGCTCGGGCAGTAAGCCCGGTGCGGGCGGCCAGGCCATGCAGGTCGGTGGGGCCCTCGCCCAACGCCTCGAACAAACCGAGTTCGCTGGCGGCGAAGAGGTGTTTGGCGGCCATGAACCCGGACGCCAGCTGCATGATCGGCTCCGGGTTAGGCAGGTCGTGGTCGGTTTCGGCGGAGGTATGGGCTGTCATCGTCATGAAACCAGCGTCGTCGTTGTCGGTTCTGCGTCATATCCCTGAATCCTGGGGAATTCACCCAGATTTCTGGGGTAGGCAGCCCTAACCTGCTGCGATATACTCCGGACATGGCGCAGAGCTTGCTGCCACGCGTCCGCGATCAAATCTCGCGTGCCGCCGCCGACCAGCTGGACTGGGTGGGGTACAGCGCGCGAATGAGCGAGGCCCTGCGCACGGTGATTCCACATGAGCGCTGCTGCTGGCACACCGTCGACCCGGGCACCATCTTGTTCACCGGCAGCGTCAACCGGAACGTTGGGTGTTCCGGATCCTGGTTGGCGCACTACGAATACGAGGTCGAGGACGTCGGCAAGTGGGCGTTTCTTGCGCACAGTGGCCGCCTGGCGGGTGCACTGAGTCTGGATACCCACGGAGATTTGTCCCGCAGTGCACGGCACCGTTCGCATGAGGCGTACGGAATCGGCGACGAGCTGCGGGTCTCCCTGGTGTCGGACGGGGTCTATTGGGGTGCAGCGGCATTCCTGCGCGATGCGGGTGCGCCGTGGTACACCGCCGAGCACGTCCGCGCATTAGCCGCGCTGGCGCCCGCGCTCGCGACCGGTCTGCGACGGTCGATGCTCCACGAGGTCGAGGCCGCCGTGACGACCGTGGACTACGGCCCCGGCGTGGTGGTCTTCGACGCCGCGGGCAACCCGGAGTCGGTCTCACCCGCCGCGGAACGCTGGATCGACGAGATTGTCGAGGTTCCTGCGCCGTCGACGCCGTTCGAATCGAAGGTCGTGCAGGCCATCGCGGCCCGGGCGCGGGCGATCGAACCGGGCACCGATCCGCTGGAACTTGCCGCGCGCTCGCGAGTACGCACGCGATCCGGCGCCTGGCTGTTGCTGTACGGGACCAGGCTTTCCGGCGTCGAAGACGGACGCACCGCCGTCATCATCCAACCCGCGACGCCGCATGAGATCGCGCCCGTCATTGCCATGGCCTACGGACTGTCCCAACGCGAATGCCATCTCACTGCGCTGTGCATCCAAGGGCGATCGACAAAGGAGATGGCGCACGCAATGTCGTTATCCGTCTACACAATTCAAGACCACATGAAGTCGATCTTCGACAAGACCGGGGTGCGCAGCCGCGGGGAACTGGTGGGGCAGATATTCCTCGAGCACTACGCGCCACGCTGGGAGCTTGCGGCATCCCCGCCATCCGGATGGTGGGCGAAGGGCATCAACTGAATTCGCCGAACTCTCAGCTGTGCGTATCTGCTTCACCGCCAATGGCGCGCCAACCAAGAAGGTTCACCGCCCGAACCATCTCTCCTTCCACGACGCCGGCGCTCACCGACAGTTTGCCGTCGACCAGGAAGATGCCCCTCGCACATTCTGTCGCCGCCGCAGCGAACGGAGGTGGCCCCGATTCCCTCCGTTCGTCCTACAAGCCCAATCCCAATTCACACGACCAACGGCGGCTCCGCGAGTCCGGCAGGCAACGCCATATAAAGCCGCGAAATCAATGCCACTTAACTCCGTGAGTCACAGCCATCAGCTTGTCGAAACGTGCAGTGGGCTAGGGTTTTCGACATAGTTTCTCAACACAGGTTTTCGACGCCTCCGACGTGCCGAATCCGCCGGTCAGAGGCGGTGTCGAAAAAGGATCGATTACCGACAGTCACTTACCGATGTACCGCCACGGGCGAGGGCAGTCGGCAACCGTTCGGGAAGTAGGCGTGATGCGTGCGCGTCAGCCGGGGAGTTCCACGTCAAGCTGCTCGACCGACCGGTCTAGGAGGTGACCCGCGAGGTGTTGGTTTCGAGCTGTCGGCGGTCATGACGGCGGCGGCGTACCCGAGCCCGGCGGTAACAGCGCGGACAGAGTGGCCCGTCGTCAGTGATCGCGTGGGCGATCTGATTGGTGCGGCCACAGCCGCTGCAGGTGTGCCGCTAGCGTGGGCCGCAGCTCTGACAGAACGGTGCGCCGTCGATCCGGTAGGCGACCGGAGTGGTCTTGCCGCATCGGGCACACGATTCGTGTCGCGCCGGATCCGTCCTGGTGCAACGGATGCAGACGGTGCCGCCGCCGGGGTCGCGGACCGCGGGGTGTCCTTGCCGGCCGCATCGCGCGCACCCGATCAGGTGAGTACGGCCGTAGCAGCGTCCGCAGATCTTCGCCTCGTCGCGTCGGTACGGCAATGCCCGCACGTCGCCGCAGTTGGCACACCGCATCCGATGAACCTGGGGATACCGTTCGGCGAGTGCGGCGAGGAGCCGCTCCAGCCCGGCTGGCCCATCCGAGCTACCGGAGGTGAGACCGCCTGGATGCGCGCGGAGATGGTCGAGCACCGCCCGGGCCTGCGGTGTGGTCAGGTGTACGTCGCCGATCTGCTCGGTGAGCCCGTCGATATCGGCATCAGGCAGCCGCGACGTGAGGACTGCGGCGAGGTCGGCGACCGCCTCCTGCCGCTTCTCGGTGTCGGCGCCGGAGGTCACAGTCCTCGGGGTCGTCGGATGGTGGTGCGCCGCACGAGCGGCGGCGGTGCCGCGGCACCGGTGCCGGAGGCCTTCGTGCGGCCCGGCTCGTCGGTAACAGCAACTTCGATGAGGTCCTCGACTCCGACGTCGAAGATGTCGCAGAGCGCGGCGAGAGTGTCCAGGCTCAGCCGTTGCGGGGTTTTGGTGACGAGGCGGTAGACCTGTTCGCGGGACAGGTGCACGCCGCGCTCGGCAAGGACGGGAACGAGATCGGTGGTGGCGAACATGTCATGCTCGGCCATGACATTGCGCAGGTGCCAACGGCAGCCCAGTTTCTTGGTCACGTCTGCCCCCAGAGGTCGGGAGGTTTCGCCAGCGATCGTTGCAGCAGCCGGTTGCGGTACTCGTCGGAGACCCCGCTGTAGATCGCGGTGGACGCCGCGTAGGAATGCCCCACCTGGGCGGAAACGAACTTCTCCGGATAGTCGAACTCGATCAGGTGGGTGACGTAGGAGTGCCGCAGGCAATGCAGATCCAGGGAGGGGTCGAGGCCGGCGGCGTCGCGGGCAGCGGTGAACGCCTCGTTGATCCGGCGCAGCGACATCCGGTCGGCGCGTTCGGTCACCCCCACCGCGGGATGCGCGGTAGCGCCGAAACGCTGCCACACCTCGGTGCACCACTGCTCGAGCACGGGCACGATCCAGTCCATCTCCGGAACCGTCAGCACCGTCCGCCGTTTCGGTGGGCTACCCCGGGAGGACTTGCCCCAGCGCACGAACAGCGCGCCGAACCGGCCGAACTGGGGTGCCTTCGGGTTGTGCCGCAGATCCGTCAGGTCCAGTCCCCAAGCTTCGCGACGGCGAATCCCGAACGCGTAGATCGTCTTGAGTAGTGCGGCGTCCCGCATCGCGGCGGCCGCACCCTTGCGGTGGTGTGCGCGGATCTGCTCGACCCGAGCGTCGGCCGCGTCGAACAGGGCCTGGATCTCGTCGTAGGTCAACGGCCGCCGCCGCGGGTCACCCTCGTGTTCGGTGACATGCACGATCGAATTTTCTTCGTGCAGCAGTTGTCTCGGTGCGACACCGAAACGCTCCCGGCATTCGCTCGGCCACCCGTAGCGGGGATCGGTGACATAGGTGAGGAACTGGCGCAGCGTGATCTCATAGATCCGCGCCGTCGACACCACGATCGGTTTCGTGCCGCGACGACAGCTGGCGATGAACTCCTCGAGATCTGCGCACTGCCAGTTCCACGGATAGTCGTTGGTGAACTCGGCAAGTCGTCGTAACAAGGCGCGCCGCTGCTCGATCGTCGCGGGCTGGAGGAAGCGGGCACCCTGTTGCGCCGCCCACCCGTCCAACATCGCACCGAATACCGCCGTCTCCGGGTCCAAGTGTGCGACACCGGGTGCGAGGACCAAGTGGGCGACACCGGGGCGATCCGCCGTGTCGGCCACGATGCATCGAGTGCATCATTGCGGCATGTAAGACAACACCCAAAATGCTGGTGGAATGGGCGCCGCGTGACGGCGTTCCTCGGAGTCGGGCCTCGGACTACGCTGTGACTGCGTCTTACTTCGAAATCGTCGAATGCGTCATCGGATGCAACTCCGCCTAGTTTGCGCCTTACACGTCGCGGGCGTTCGACACGAGTTGATGAACGTCCTGGTCGGTGGCGCCGAGTCCGAAACTGATGATCCGTTCGGGGTGGATGCGAATGGTCGGTCCGCCGAGATCGTTCGCCTGGGCCGCATCGGCGTCGAGTGCCTCGGCGCGCCCGCGGATTTCGACGCAGCGGACCCGCCACGGGTCGACGGACGGCACGTCGTCCACGACGAACGCCACCTTCCCGCTGTCGGCGACGTTGCGGAACTTGTGGCTCGCCGCCATGTTGTAGCCCTGGATGTCGATCGTGGTCGTGGCGGCATTGCAGACCTCGAGTGAGCTGCAGGTCAAGGATCCGGGACGTCCTCAGCCGAGATCGTCGACCGCGCGCCGGGCTTCCTCGACGCGCCGCTCCGCCGCGTCGAGGTCTCGCTCCCCCCGATGCACCGCCTCCGCCGACGCCTTCTCCGCGTTCCGGGTGAACTGCCGCTCCTGCTCGGCATGTTCGAGTTCGGCGCGCAGTTCCTCGATCCGGTGGTCGATCTCCGTCAGCGTCGACCGCGCCTGCTCCAGTTCCGTTCTCGCGTCGTTCAGTTCGCCGCGGACCTCGTCGGCCCGGGACGTGGCGTCCGCCAGTTCGGCCCCGGCCGCCGCCCGTTCGGCGGCGCGGTCGCGCTCCGGCGACTTCTTCTTCGACGTCTTCCCCGACTTCTCGGCCGGATGCGTGGGGGTGGGTTCGGACTTCCCGCCTTTCTTCGCGGTCTTTCCCTGGACGACGGTGAGTCCGGCCGGACCGAAACCGCTGTAGCTCGCCGCCGTCACCACCCGGCCGCGCCGCACCTGTTCGGCGGTCTCGGCGTCGGCGAGAGCGGCGTGCAGCGTCTGACCGACATCCCGCAGCGCGTCCTCCCCGACTGTCCGGCCCCGCTCGGCAGCGAGTTCACCGGCCTTGCGCGCCAACGCGCGCACTACTTGCTGCCGTTGCGTGTTCAGTCGCCGAAGGTCCGAGCCGGACAGATGTCGCTGCGCATCGCGGAGAGCGTCACCGAGGGTGAGGAGCGCGTCGACCTCGTCGGGCAGCTCGCGGGCGAGCAGGTTGACGAGCCAGCCGACGACCGTCGGCTTCCGCAGCTTCCCGATCTCGGCTGCCAATGCGCGGTCCTTGTTCTCCCGCGCCGCGGTCACCTGCGCGGTGCGCGCCTCGACGAACTCACCGGGGTCCAGGCCGTACAGTTCGTCGGCGACGTCGTCGAGGGTCACGGCCCAATACTTTCACCGTGACCGCGCCGCTCGGGCCGACTCGGGTCAGACCAGTCGTTCGGCCGCGGCCGCGATTCGTTCGTCGCTGGCCGTGAGGGCGATGCGCACGTGGGTGCCGCCGCCGGGACCGTAGAACTCGCCCGGTGCCACGAGAATGCCCCTCTCGGCGAACCACTCGACGGTGTCCCGGCAGGCTTCGCCGCGGGTCGCCCACAGGTACAGCCCGGCTTCGGAGTTGTCGACGGTGAATTCGGCGCCGCGCACCGCTGCGAGAAGGATCTCGCGGCGACGGCGGTACCGCTCACGCTGCTCGTTCTCGTGGTCGTCGTCGCTGAGTGCAGCGGTCATCGCCGACTGGATCGGCAACGGCACCATCATGCCCGCGTGCTTGCGGACCTCGAGAAGTTCGGCCACCAACGCCCGATCACCGGTGACGAACCCCGCGCGGTAACTCGCGAGGTTGGACGTCTTCGACAGAGAGTGCACCGCGAGGAGCCCGGTGAGATCGCCGTCGTTCACCCGCTCATCGAGGATCGAGAGGGCTTCGCCCTCCCAGCTCAATCCCAGGTAGCACTCGTCGGACGCCACGATCGCGCCGCGGCGACGCGCCCAGTCGACCACCTTGCGCAGATGCTCGAGACCGAGCACCTTGCCGGTGGGGTTGGACGGCGAGTTCACGAAGATCAGCGACGCGCCCTCCGGGCCGAGCCGGTTGAGACCGTCGGCCCGGATCACCCGCGCACCGGCGAGGAGCGCACCGACCTCGTAGGTCGGGTACGCCAGCTCCGGAATGACGACGAGGTCGTCGGCGCCGAGCCCGAGAAGGCGTGGCAGCCAGGCGATGAGCTCCTTCGTGCCGATCGCGGGCAGCACCGTAGCCGGATCGATGCCGGTGATTCCGTAGCGGCGACGCAGCGCCTCCACCGCGGCGCTCCGCAGCTCTTCGGTGCCGTGCGTCGTCGGATATCCCGGAACCGCGGCGACCGCGGTCAGCGCGTCCTGGATGATCGGGGCGACCGGATCGACCGGGGTCCCCACCGAGAGGTTGACGATGCCACCCGGGTGGGCGAAGGCTTTCGCCTTCGCCGACTCGAGCGAGTCCCACGGAAAGTCGGGAAGTGCTTTTGCTACCGGGATTCGAGGCACATCTAGTCCTCGCCCATGGGGGGCAGAGCCTTGACGAACGGCGGGTCGTAGTCGACCTTGCCCAGCTTCGCCGCGCCACCGGGGGAACCGAGGTCGTCGAAGAAGTCGACGTTCGCGGCGATGTAGCCGTTCCACTGGTCCGGGACGTCGTCTTCGTAGAAGATGGCCTCGACGGGGCAGACGGGTTCACAGGCGCCGCAGTCCACGCATTCGTCCGGATGGATGTAGAGCATCCGTCCGCCCTCGTAGATGCAGTCGACAGGGCATTCCTCGATACACGCCTTGTCCAACACATCCACGCACGGTTCAGCAATCGTGTAGGGCACTGCCGCTCTCCCTGCCTTTCTGACACGAGTAAGCACGAGGTACGGGCCGCTTGTACCCCGCGGAAGAAACTATTATCGCCTGCCCGGCGGGCCTCTCTGCGGTGAGGGTTACCTGACCCGGCGCACCGCCGCGGTCAGCCGCGCCCGGGACGCGATCCACTGCTCGCCCGCTTTCGCAGCTCTCACCAGCGCGCCCCGTTCTCCGAGGTACCCGGCCACCACACCGACCACCGGGATGTTCCCCAGCAACGAGTAGGTCGAGCCCGGCCCAGGACGCTTGTCGAGTTCGTTACTGAGCGCGCGCACGGTGCGGGCGGTGCGCCACAGCGCGCCGATCAGCGCGAACGGGAGCCACACCGACTCGCTTTCCGCGGAATCGGATCGCGCCGTGTCGGCGAGCACCGCCGACGCATCCGTCTCACGCCGGCAGAGTACGGACGCCAGCAGGTCCACCTGGTCGAACCGGCTCGTCACGCCGTGTTCCCGGGCGACGGCGACGAGAACGACGGCCTGATTCGCGAACCCGAGCACGTCCTGGATCGGGAGCCGATTGAGCAGCACACCGAAGATGCCCGGGAACGCGACCGCGATCGTGTTCAGCGCACCGATCCGCGTCACCCACCACTGGGCCCGCTCGTCGTCGCTCGCCTTCTCCCACGACGCCGTCCCCGGGAACTGGACGGTGTCGAGAACCCAGGCGATGCCGTCGAGCAGCGCCTCCGCGGCGCTCCGGTCCTCCGCTGTCGGGGTGAACGTCCGGCTCTTGATGCCGAACGGATCCGCGAGAGCCAGATCGAGCACGGGGTTGATGCCCCGTGCGGCACGATCCAGGATGGTGACGACCTGGTCGTCGCCCAGCCGGTCCGTCTCGCTCATGCGGCCGGTGTCCTTCCCTCGCGTCGGGCGTGTGTCGTGGTTCGTTCGCGGGCCGGGCGGCCGATTCCCTCGGCGATTGCCCGCAGTTCGGCGACGGTCTTCTCGGATCCGTGCTCCGAACCCGCCATCCGGGAGATGGTCTCCTCCATCAGGGTGCCGCCGAGGTCGTTGGCGCCGCCCTGCAACATCACCTGGGTACCGGTGACACCCAGCTTGACCCAGCTGGTCTGGATGTTCGGGATCCGCCCGTGCAGCATGATCCGGGCCAGGGCGTGGACGGCCCGGTTGTCACGGTTGGTCGGGCCGGGACGCGACGCGCCCGCCAGATACAGCGGCGCACTCTGATGCACGAAGGGCAGGGGGACGAATTCGGTGAATCCGCCTGTCCGGTCCTGGATTCCGCGCAGCACCCGCAGATGCCCGACCCAGTGCTTCGGGTTGTCGACGTGGCCGTACATCATCGTCGAACTCGACCGCAGCCCCAGCTCGTGTGCGGTGGTCACCACCTCGATCCAGGTGGCGGTGGGCAGCTTGCCCTTGGTGAGCACCCAGCGCACCTCGTCGTCGAGGATTTCCGCGGCCGTGCCGGGAATGGTGTCGAGGCCGGCCTCGCGCAGTTCCGTCAACCAGTCCCGGATGCTCTGCCCGCCGCGGGAGGCGCCGTTGACGATCTCCATCGGGCTGAACGCGTGCACGTGCATCGACGGGACCCGCTTCTTCACCGCACGCACCAGATCGGCATAGCCGGTGACCGGGAGCTCCGGGTCGATGCCACCCTGCATGCAGACCTCGGTCGCGCCCGCGACGTGCGCCTCCCAGGCCCGGTCCGCGACCTCGCCGGTGGACAGCGTGAACGCATCCGCGTCGCCCTTGCGCTGCGCGAACGCGCAGAACCGGCACCCGGTGTAGCAGATGTTGGTGAAGTTGATGTTCCGGTTCACCACATAGGTCACCTCGTCGCCGACGGCGTCCTTGCGGAGCGCATCCGCCAGCGCCACCATCGCCTCGAGCCCCGGACCCTCGGCCGTCGCCAACGCCAGGTATTCGTCGTCGGTGCAGCCCGCCGGATCACGCTCGGCGCTGCGCAGCGCCGCAAGAACGTCCGTGTCCACCCGCACCGGGCCGCTCAGCTCCAGCACCTGCTCGCGGACGGTCTCCCAGTCCCCGAACGCGCTGCCGAGGTCGCTGCGCGTCTCGGTGTTGCGGCCCTCGGTGTCGATCTCGGTGTTCAGATCCACCCGGCCCGCCGACTCCCAGGACTCGTCCGGCTCCTGCCACGGCAACCCGACCGGCGCGGTGTCGCGCTTCGCCAGCCCGGTGTGCGGGTCCGCGAGGGCCTGCACGTGCCCGGTGATCCGCGGATCGATCCACGGCGAGCCGGCCAGCACGAACTGCGGCTGCGCCGCCGTGCGCTCGGTGAGCTCGAACCCGGCCTCGGCGGTGATCGCGGCCAGGGTGTCCAGGTTCGGCCACGGCCGCTCCGGGTTCACGTGGTCCGGGGTCAGTGGCGACACGCCGCCCCAGTCGTCGACACCCGCACCCAGCAGCGCCAGGCACTCGGTGTTCGACACCAGGTTGGGCGGCGACTGGATGCGCATCCCCGGGCCGAGCAGCAACCGGGACACGGCGATGGTCGCGAGAAACTCGCCGAGGCTCGCGTCCGGGGTGTCGCGCATCGCGGTGTCGGGCTTGGCGAGGAAGTTCTGGACGATCACTTCCTGAACGTGGCCGAACGCCTTGTGCGACTTGCGGATCGCCATGATCGATTCCGCCCGTTCCCGGACGGTCTCGCCGATGCCCACCAGGATGCCCGTCGTGAACGGCACACTCAGCCTGCCGGCGTCGGTGAGTGTGCGCAACCGCACCGCCGGATCCTTGTCGGGGCTGCCGTAGTGGCACTCGCCCTTGTCGGTGAACAACCGGGTGGACGTCGTCTCGAGCATCATGCCCATCGACGGGGCCACCGGCTTGAGGCGGGAGATCTCCTCCCAGCTCATCACACCCGGGTTCAGGTGCGGCAGCAGCCCGGTCTCCTCGAGGACCCGGATCGACATCGCACGCAGGTAGTCGAGTGTCGAATCGTAGCCGCGCTCGTCCAGCCACTGCTTGGCCTCCGGCCACCGATCCTCGGGACGGTCGCCCAGGGTGAAGAGGGCTTCCTTGCAGCCCAATTCGGCGCCCTGCCGGGCGATCTCCAGCACCTCGTCCGGTTCCAGATACGCGCCGCGCCCCTCGGCCCGCAGTTTGCCGGGCACGGTGACGAACGTGCAGTAGTGGCACTTGTCCCGGCACAACCGCGTCAGGGGAATGAACACCTTACGCGAGTACGTGACAGCCTTGGGCCTGCCCGCCGCCAGCAACCCGGCGTCCCGAACCTTCGCCGCCGACGAACACAGGTCGGCCAGGTCGTCGCCGCGGGCCTGCAGCAGGGTCGTCGCCTCGTCCACGTTCAGAGTGGCACCGTCACGGGCACGCCGCAGCACCCGCCGCATGGCGGAGGCGGTGGGGGCCACTTCCTGCGCGGATGCGCCGGACGGAGCCGGTGCCGGAACACCGGGCATGGGAAGCATCGTGGGCCGGCCGGATTCTTCACCTGAATGGGTCACCCAGCGATCATGCGCCATCGACGACGACCACTGCCACCCAGACTCCCGCGAACGCGCGGATCGCTATTCGCGGGGGTAGTCCTCGTCGACCGGAACCGCCCGGCTCTGCTCGGCCACGTCCGCCTCGTTCACCTCCAGTGACGACACTTCTTCGACCTCGTCGGAACTGTCGTCGTCCACGGCGAGTTCCTGCTCGAGCCGGTCTGCCTCGGGAACCTCCGGAGAATCGGCCGCATCGAATGACGTCATGTCTGCGCTCCTTTCACTTCGGGGGGGGTTCTCTTACGATAGGTCGGTTCTCGACAGAATGCCGGGGCACGGCCAAAGTAGGGGCATGAGTGTGCCCACCACCGTCACGATGGCGGACCCGCTGTGGCGGCCCAGCCCCAAGGCCAAGCAACTGTGGGCGATCAACGCCGCCCTTCTCTGGCTTCCGCTCTTCGTCGCGCAAGCGGTCGCTCTCGTCTTCCACTGGTGGCCCGTGTGGGTGCACGTCACGGTCCTCGCGATCACCGTCGTGCTCGCGATCCTCCACGTCGCCGTCGTACCGCTCTGGCGGTACCGGGTGCACCGCTGGGAGATCAGCGACACCGCGGTCTACACCCGCAGCGGCTGGTTCACTCAGGAACGACGCATCGCGCCCATCTCCCGCATCCAGACCGTCGACACCGAACGCGGACCCATCGACCGCATGCTGGGGCTGGCGACCGTCACCGTCACGACGGCGTCGTCCGCCGGTGCCGTCAAGATCTCCGCCCTCGATCAGGACACCGCCGATCGCACCGTCGCCCGGCTCACCGAGATCGCGGGCACCAATGTCGGTGACGCCACATGAGTGCGGCACCGGAACCGGGAATCGCTCCCCCCATCGCGCACGGCGAGGCCGCGGCCGCCGCCGAGGAGGAACAGCCCTGGTTGCGCCTGGACCGCCGGATGCTGCTCGTCCACCCGGTCGACGAGATCGTCAAACTTCTGCCCGTGTTGCTGATTTCGCTGGTGATCGGCACCCAGAGCGGCAACCACGTGTGGAGTCTCGTCGCCATCGTCGTGTTCGTGGTGTTCGGCGTCTCGCGCTGGTTCACGACGAGCTACCGCATCGGTCCGGTCCACGTGCAACTGCGGCAGGGCCTGTTCCGCAAACGCCTGCTGTCGGTACCACGCAACCGCATCCGATCCGTCGACGTCGAGGCGGGGGTCCTGCATCGCCTGCTCGGGCTGTCGATCGTGCGCATCGGCACCGGCCAGCAGGTCGGTTCCAAACCCGACGCGGCGAAGTTCGAACTCAACGCCCTCTCCACCGGGCTGGTTCCCGGCCTGCGGGCCGCACTGCTCGCCCGGCAGCCCTTGCCCGACGTCGAACAGACCGCGGTCACACAGGAGCCCGCAGTGACCGAGATCGGCCACTGGACACCGGCCTGGGTCCGCTACGCCCCGTTCTCGGTGACCGGCGTGGTGACCATCGCGGCGATCGTCGGTCTCGCGTTCCAGTACGGAATCGGCGCGAAGATCGCCCGCTCGTCGACGGTGGCCGAGGGCATCGAATCCGCCGAGCGCGTCGGGATCGCCATCGCCGTCGTCGTCGGGATCGTCGTCCTCCTGATCGCCGCCAGCGCCCTGGCCTGCATCCGGTACCTCCTCACGTACGGCAACATGACGCTGATGGACAACGGCCGCACCCTGCACGTCAGCCACGGGCTGCTGAAGACCCGCCAGACCACCCTGGATCGCGCCCGCCTCCGCGGGACGACCCTCAAGGAACCGCTCCTCCTCCGTCTCGCCGGCGGTGCCCGACTGGATGCCGTCATGACCGGCGTCAGCGCCGAGAGGCGGGAGTCCTCGCTCCTGCTCCCCCAGGCGCCGCGTGCGGAAGCGGAGCGGGTGATGGCCACCGTCATCAGCGACCACCGTCAGGCCGCGGTCCCGCTCACCCCGCACGGCCCGGTCGCCCAGCGGCGGCGCTACACGCGGGCCCTGATCCCCGCCGAGATCGCGCTCGCCGTCGCCCTGGTCTTCGTGATCCTCGACCGGCCGGTGTTCTGGGCCGCGTGGGCCGCGATCGTCGCGCTCGCCGTCGGCGGCGTGGTCCTGGCGTGGGATCGGTACCGCGGCCTCGGCCATGCGGTGCTGCCCGGGTGGCTGATCACCCGCAGCGGCTCCCTCGACCGCGCCCGGGACAGCCTCGAGGCCGACGGGATCATCGGGTGGACCATCCGTCAAACGTTCTTCCAACGGCGGGCGGGTGTGGCGACCGTCATCGCCGCCACACCCGCAGGCACCGGGAAGTACCTGGTGATCGATCTGCCTGCCGATCAGGCGTGGTCGCTCGTCGAGTCGGTGACACCCGGCGGAGGTGACTTGTGGGCGCGGCGCTGACCGACATCGCCGGTCTCGACGCCCAGCTGATCGAATGCCGAGCCTGCCCCCGCCTCGTCGAGTGGCGGGAGAAGGTCGCACGCGAGAAGCGCGCGTCGTTCCGTGACGAAACCTATTGGGGTCGCCCGGTCCCCGGATTCGGTCCACCCGATGCGTCCCTGCTGATCGTCGGTCTCGCCCCCGCCGCCCACGGCGCGAACCGGACCGGGCGCATGTTCACCGGCGACCGCAGCGGCGACTTCCTCTACGCCGCACTCCACGCTGTGGGACTCGCGAGCCAGCCCACCGCCACCCACATCGGCGACGGCCTCGAACTGTTCGGCGTCCGCATCACATCCCCGGTGCACTGCGCGCCGCCCGCGAACAAGCCCACCCCGGACGAACGCGACAACTGCCGCCGCTGGCTCGACGCCGAACTGCGCATCCTGCAACCCCACCTGCGGTCGGTGATCGTGCTCGGCGGATTCGGCTGGCAGTCGCTGCTCCCCGTCCTCGACGACGCCGGGTGGGCCGTCCCCCGGCCGCGACCCAAGTTCGGGCACGGCGCGCACGTCGAACTCCCCGGCGCCGAACGTCCCCTGCACCTGTTCGGCTGCTACCACGTCAGCCAGCAGAACACCTTCACCGGCCGGCTCACCCCCGCCATGCTCGAGTCGGTGCTGTCCGGCGCCGCCCGCGCGGCCGGGCTGATCGGGTGATGCCGGCGAACGGTACATCCGCCTTATCTGAGGCGCCGAAAGTGCCGTTCACCCCACATGCCGCCGGTCCGGGAGTTCCTCGATGATGTATTTGGCCATGCTACCGAGCCGGGGACGGGCCGGTTGCATGGTGTCGACGCCGAGGGCGGTGAGGGGTGAGGCCGTCACCGAGCCCACGCAGACGGGTGCGACCGGACCGTGGAACGCGTGCAGGAGGGCCTCGACGCGGTCGGTGTCCTTCGCGGTGCTGAGGAGGGACGAGACGGCGGGTGCGCTGGTGAAGGTGACGGCGTCGACCTCGGCTCGGATGATCTGGTCGAGCAGCGTCAGCAGCGGCTGCTGGTTCTCGGGTCTGATCCACCGGTACACCGACACGGCCGTCGTCTCGGCCCCGGCGCCGGCGAGGGAGACGCTCAGGTCGGTCATCGGCTCCCATTCGGTGATGGTGCCGTGCAACTGGACCGCGACGCGCAGACCGCGCACACCCTCGGCGACGAGGTGTTCGTGCACCTCTTCGGACGATTCCGTCTCCGGCGACCACTCCTCGCGCAGGCCGGCGCCGCGGACGGCGCCCTTCGCCTTGGGACCGCGGGTGATGATCCGCGCCGATTGCAGGGCGGCGAGCAGTGCGTCTTCCTCCTCCCAGGCCCGGGCCGCATCCAGCCATCCCCGGAAGCCGACGGCGGTGCTGACGACGAGGAGGTCCGGCGGCGACGCGATGATGTCGGCCGTGCGGGACCGCAGATCGGAGTCGTCGACGAGCGGCAGCACGTGAATGGCCGGCGTGTGGACGATGGCGGCCCCGTGCCGTTCGAGGAGCGTGATGAACTCGGCGGCCCGGCGTTCGGCGGTGACGGCGATGGTCAGCCCGGAAAGTTCGTCGTTCGACATTCTCCCAGTGTGACGGACGAATCGCACTAAGCTGCCCACATGATCACTGCCGTGCACACACTGGTCTACGCCGACGACGCCGAGGCGGCCCGCGACTTCTTCCGCGACGTGCTCGGCTGGTCACACGTCGACGCCGGCGGCGGGTGGCTGATTTTCCGCACCGGACCGTCCGAGATGGGTGTGCACCCCACCTCGGACGATCGGAGCGGTGAGCCGTGGTCGACTCGGCCGCATCACGAGATCTCCCTGATGTGCGACGACATCGAATCGACCGTCGCGGAACTCGAGGCCAAGGGCGCCGAGTTCACCCGCGGAATCCGCGACGACGGGTACGGCCTCACCACGTCCCTGAAGATTCCCGATGCGGGCGAGATGATGCTGTACCAGCCTCGGCACCCGGTGGCGTTCGAGCGTTAGGCCTTCGCCTGCGCGCTGCTCCGCGCCGCATTGGCCTGTTCGCCCGCCTTCGGGTCGGTCTCCGCCTGTTTCTTCCCGACACCGTCGGCGATCCGATCGCCGAGGGTCTTGTCGACGTTGCGCCAGTACTCGAACGCCTTCGCCAGAACCGGTTCGCTGACACCGTTCAGCAGATGGCCGACGATGTTGTCCACCAGGCGGTCCCGGGCGGCGTCGTCGAGCACTTCACGGACCATCGTCCCGGCCTGACCCCAGTCGTCGTCGTCCCTGTGCAGCGCGTACGGCGAGCGGACCATGTCGCCGGCGCTGTACCAGGTGGCGGTCGCCCCCACCTGCGACGGGTCGGCGTGCGGGCCGCCCTTGGAGTTCGGCACGTAGACCGGATCCCCGGGGTTGTGGTGGCGCATGTTGCCGTCCTTCGAGTACGAGCGGACGGGCACGTGCGGCCGGTTGACGGGCAACTCCTTGTAGTTGGCGCCGATCCGGTAGCGGTGGGCGTCCGGGTAGGAGAACAGCCGGCCGATCAGCATCTTGTCCGGGCTCGGGCCGATGCCGGGGACCAGGTTGCTGGGCTCGAACGCGGCCTGTTCGATCTCACAGTGGTAGTCCGTGGGGTTGCGGTCGAGCGTCATCCTGCCGACGGGGATCAGCGGGTAGTCGCTGTGCGGCCACACCTTGGTGAGGTCGAACGGGTTGAACCGGTAGTCGTCGGCATCCTCGAACGGCATGATCTGCATGTTCAAGGTCCAGCTCGGGTAGTCGCCGCCTTCGATGTGCTCCCACAGGTCTCGCGTGTGGTAATCGGTGTCCATGGACGCCATCTGGTCGCCCTCGTGCTGCGTGAAGAACTCGATGCCCTGGTCGGTCTTGAAGTGGTACTTCACCCAGAACTTGTCTCCGGCGGCGTTCACCCACATGTACGTGTGGCTGGAGTACCCGTTCATGTGCCGCCAGGTGCGCGGGATGCCGCGGTCGCCCATGAGCCACGTGACCTGGTGCGCCGACTCCGGGGACAACGTCCAGAAGTCCCACTGCATATCGTGGTCGCGGAGGTTGTTGTCGGCACGTCGTTTCTGCGAGCGGATGAAGTCCTGGAACTTCATCGGGTCGCGCATGAAGAAGACGGGTGTGTTGTTCCCGACCATGTCGTAGTTGCCCTGGTCGGTGTAGAACTTGACGGCGAATCCGCGTGGGTCGCGCCACGTGTCCGGGCTGCCGCGCTCGCCGGCCACGGACGAGAACCTGATCAGCAGGTCCGTCTTCTTGCCGGGTTGGAATAGATCGGCTTTCGTGTAGGCGGAGACATCTTCGGTAACTTCGAACCGTCCGAATGCCCCGCCCCCCTTGGCGTGCGGTTGGCGCTCCGCAACGCGTTCGCGGTTGAACTGGGCCATCTTCTCGATCAGATAGTGATCCTGGAGCAGGATCGGCCCGTCCGTCCCGATCGTGAGCGAGTGCTCGTCGCTCGACACCGGGATGCCGGCGTCGTCGGTCGTGAAGTTCTGATCTGTCATTGCGGTGCTCCTTCAGCAGACTGCTGGTCGCTACCGCGTACCCTCGCCCACCGTCGGTGAAACAGATCCGAACGCCGCCTTCGCGCTGACTTTCCACAGGTAGACCGCCGCGGGAACCAGTGAACCGATCAGGAGCAGGAGCGTCCAGACGGAGGCGAGCATGAGCACGTCGCCGCCCGGACCGCCGAACATGCAGAGCAGGAATCCGAATCCCCATCCCGCGAGCGGCAGCATTCCCGTCCCCACCCTGCCGGTCGTGGACCGCGCTGCGATCACCAGCGCCAGGTTGGCGACCGCGGCGGCGAGGATGCTGATCGGGAACGGGGTGGCCCCGAGGTAGGTGGGCAGGAAGAGCACCGAGAGGACGGCGCACAGAAAACCGTCGAACACCAGCAGCGCGAGGGTGACCCTCCCCAGAACATCGAGGTGTCCGGGTTTCGCTGCGGTGCCGACGGTCATGTGTCAATAGTGGATCAGGCGACGGGCGGGTAGCCCAGCAGGGTCAGCAAATGACTCTGCATGTCGGCGAATCCGTACAGCACGCTGTAGTACAGGTCGTGCTGGGCCGGCCACGAAGGCCGAAGCGTATCGACGAACGCGACGATGGCGTTCTGAACATCCCAGTTGTACATCTATCGCCTCTCCTGACGGGGGTCACGCGGACTCGACCTAGGCCGCTGCGTGACCTGGGCCACAGTGTAATACGTAACCCTCGTCACAGATACCGGCGGTCAGTGACCGACGCCACCGAAGAGGTCCCGTTCCCTGCCGTCGGCGTCCCGATCCCCGACGGCGCCGCGGACCAGCACGAAATGTTCCTCCGCCAGAATCGGCTGCGCGATGTCGTTGGAGAGCGCGTACTCGGTTCCGCTCGGCGCAACCGTCACCTGGGTGGCGTGCGCCGACAACGCTTCCCCCTTCGCGGCGAGCACGCTCCGCACGTCGATCACCGTCGTCACGTCGGCGTCCGGGACACTCGGCAATTCGCCGGGCTCCGGCAGTCGCCAGCCGTCGGGGATGTCGCCGATGCGGCAGATTCCCGACTCGAGCGCACTCGCCTCGGTCACCGTCCAGTACAGCTTCGCGACCTCCCACGGTTCGCCGCAGTCCGGGTACTTCGCCGAACCCGCCGCCTCGACGGCCGCGGTGGTGATCGTGTGCACCTGGATGTGGTCGGGGTGCCCGTACCCGCCGTCCGGGTCGTAGGTGACCACGACGTGCGGCCGCAGCTCCCGGATGACCGCCACCATCGCGGCGGTCACGGAGTCGCGGTCGGCGTTGACGAAGGCGCGCGGATCGGCCGCCGACGCCGTGCCCGCCATGCCGGAATCACGGAAATGCCCCGCCCCCAGGAGGAACCGCGGCCTTCCCGCACCGAGACACGACAGCGCGGACGTCAGTTCGCCGATCCGGAACCCACCGAGCTGATCGGCGGCGTCGGCGATCAGCTGCGCCCACTCCTCGCCGATGACCTCGCCTTCCTCGCCGAGCGTGCACGTCAGGACGTGAACGTCGGCACCCTCGGCGGCGTAGCGCGCGATGGTGCCGCCGGTGGTGAGGGTCTCGTCGTCGGGATGGGCATGGACCAGCAGAAGCCGCCGCTCACTCATTCCTTGATCCTGCTCCAGTCCGCTGCGTCACTGAATATTCCGACCGGCACGGCGCCCGACAACGACACCCCGTCGACGCCGGGGCCCGCCGCGACCAGTGTGCGGTCCTGCATGATCGGCAGCACCGCAGCCAGATCCCAGAGTGCGCGGTCGGCGTCGGCGAGAGCCTGCGGCACATCACCGACCCCCCGCAGCGCGGCGTCGATGGACGGCTGCAGGGTGGGGTCGCAGACTCCCGACAGGTTCGACGGGGCCTTGGCCTCCGCGACCGAGTCACGTTCGGGGCCGGTGGTTTCGGTGTTCGGTTGGGTTGCCGCGACCACCGCGGGCGGGCAGCTGTGACGGGAGGCCAGTGCCGTCGCCGGGTCGGACCCGGCGCGCGACCATCCGACGACCGCTCCGATGTCGCCCTTGCCGAGCGACTCCCCGTACAACTCCTCGGCAGGCAGGGACGTCACAGTGGCGTCGACGCCGGCGCCGCGCAACTGGTCGGCGGCCGTGTTGGCGACCGCGCTCGCGGTGTCGTCACCCTCGGGTGTCCCGATAACGAGCGTCAGCGGGACGCCGTCGCGGACGAGCTGGGTCGACGGCGCCGCTCCTGCGGGAACGACGGTGTCCGTCGGTGTTTCGGCGACATATCCGTACTCCGCCAGCTTCGCCAGCACCTGTTCGCGGCTCGGCCGCGCGGGTGCGGTCGCGGTGTAACCGGGATCGGAAGGGGCGTAGACCTGCGAGCGCGCCGGGACCGCCGACGCCTCGCTGCCGGCGCCGACGACGGCGAGCAGTTCGGTGTCCAGCAACTCCAGAAGGCTCTTCCGCACCCGGACGTCCGCGAGTTCGGGAACCCGGCCGTTCAGCGTGAGGTCGAGTCCGCGCGGCTGGAACGACGAACCCGTCCGCACCGTGGGGATCGCCGCGAGCTGGGCGGAAGTGGCTGTGCCCCCGTGAATCTGGACGACCTGCGTGTCGTTGTTGCGCATCGAGTCGGCGAGCTGCGACGGGGTGCCGTCGCGGCGCATCAGGATCTGGTCGGGCGTCGCCGGCTTGTCCCAGAACCGGTCGTTGCGTTCGAGCAGGATCTCGTCACGTCCGCGGTCGATCGACTTGATGTGGAAGTGCCCGCCCGACACCGGGATGTTCTCGGACAGTCCGGTCGCGAAGCCACCGGGGGAATCCTTGATGAGATGCGACGGCAGCAGGTCGGTGAAGAGTTCACGCCACGCCGGGTAGGCGGCCCTCATGACGACGCTGACCGTCTTGCCGCCACCGGACGACCTGACGTCCTCGATCAACTCGTAGCCGGCGGGGTCGACCACGCCGGGGGCACTGATCATCTGCTGCCACAGGTAGCGGAAGTCCTCGGCGGCGATGGGCGCGCCGTCGGACCACTGCGCCTCGTTCCGCAGCTGGTAGGTGACGGTGAACGGTTCCTGCGACGCGACGTCCGCGGAGATCACGAGCGAGGAGTCGGGAATCCAGTTGGTGCCGCCCGGGTGGGCGGGATCGGGCACCGGCCGGAACGGGCTCGGCAGCACGAGGGCGCTGACCGCGGAATTCGCCGGCGACTGGTCCGACATGAGGTGCGGGTTGAACCCGCTGCCCACGTCGTCGATGGCCACGACGACGGGCTGCTTCTCGGTCGGCGACGCCGTCGGCTTGGGGCTGTCGGTGCTCTCGACCGGCGGGGGCGGATCGGCGGTGCACGACGTGAGTATCGCCGTCGACACTGCCAGCAGGAGCGCGGTCACTGCCACACCGTTCCCACGCCTTCGGCCCCGCACTCCTCGAACTCTCTCGAGTCGACCCCCAGCAACCACCGCGCCGCCTTTCCTCAGAGATACCGGAAGGCTCCGGAAACCCTCGAGCGAATGTACCTTCGGTCGCCGATCGACCGAAGGTACATCCGCCCGGTTGTGTCTGATGTGGTCGGACGTGCCGACTACAGGGCCGCCTTGTCGCGGGCCTTGGAACGCGAACGCTCACGGGCACGGTCGGTGGCCGACAGGTGCACCTTGCGCACGCGCACGACCTCCGGGGTGACCTCGACGCACTCGTCGCCGGCGCAGAACTCCATCGCGCCTTCGAGCTCGAGCTTGATGGGCTTGGCGAGGGTCTCCATCACGTCGGCGGAGGACTGACGCATGTTGGTCAGCTTCTTCTCGCGGGTGACGTTGATGTCGAGGTCCTCCTGGCGCGGGTTGATGCCCACGACCATGCCCTCGTAGGTGTCGGCGCCGGGCTCGACGAAGAACGTTCCGCGATCGGCGAGCTGGATCATCGCGAACGGGGTGACCGAACCGGTGCGGTCCGAGACGAGCGAGCCGGTGTGGCGGGCGCGGATCTCGCCCGCCCACGGCGCGTAGCCGTGGAACACGGCGTTCGCGATGCCGGTGCCGCGGGTCTCGGTGAGGAAGTCGGTGCGGAAGCCGATCAGGCCGCGCGAGGGAACGATGAACTCCATCCGGACCCAGCCCGCGCCGTGGTTGGCCATCTGGACCATCTTGCCCTTGCGGTTGGCGAGGAGCTGGGTGATGGCGCCGAGGTACTCCTCGGGGCTGTCGATGGTCAGCTCCTCGAACGGCTCGTGCACCTTGCCGTCGACCTGACGGGTGACCACCTGCGGCTTGCCGACGGTCAGCTCGAAGCCCTCGCGGCGCATCTGCTCGACCAGGATGGCGAGCGCGAGCTCACCACGGCCCTGGACCTCCCAGGCGTCGGGGCGACCGATGTCGAGGACCTTGAGCGAGACGTTGCCGACGAGTTCCTGGTCGAGGCGCGACTTCACCATGCGGGCGGTCAGCTTGTGTCCGCTGACCCGGCCGACGAGCGGCGAGGTGTTGGTGCCGATGGTCACCGAGATGGCGGGCTGGTCGACGGTGATCCGCGGCAGCGGGACCGGGTTCTCCAGGTCGGCGAGGGTGTCGCCGATCATGATGTCGGGGAAACCGGCGACGGCGACGATGTCACCGGCGACGGCCTTCTCGGCGGGCTGACGCTCGACACCCTTGGTGGCGAGCAGTTCGGTGATCTTGGCCTTGGTGACGACGGGCTCGCCGTCCACCTCGCGGCACCAGGAGACGGTCTGCCCCTTGGTCAGCTCGCCGTTGTGGATACGGACCAGCGCGAGGCGGCCGAGGAACGCGGACGCGTCGAGGTTGGTGACGTGAGCCTGCAGCGGCGCGTCGACGTTGCCCTTGGGCGCGGGCACGTAGTTGAGGAGCACCTCGAACAGGGCGTCGAGGTTCTCGGCGTCCGGTGCGTGACCGTTCTCGGGCTGAACCTTGGACGCCTTGCCCTCGCGGCCGGAGGCGTACAGAACGGGGAGGTCGAGGGCGAGCTCGGCGGCTTCGGCGGCCTCGTCGTCGAGGTCGGAGGCCAGGTCGAGCAGCAGGTCGTGGCTCTCGGAGACAACCTCTTCGATGCGGGCGTCGGGACGGTCGGTCTTGTTGACCACGAGGATGACGGGCAGCGACGCGGCGAGCGCCTTGCGCAGCACGAAGCGGGTCTGCGGCAGCGGGCCCTCGGACGCGTCGACGAGCAAGACGACACCGTCGACCATGGACAGGCCGCGCTCGACCTCGCCACCGAAGTCGGCGTGACCGGGGGTGTCGATGACGTTGATGACCGTGACACTGCCGTCGCCGTGATGCTTGTGGACGGCGGTGTTCTTCGCGAGGATGGTGATGCCCTTCTCGCGTTCGAGGTCGCCGGAGTCCATGACGCGATCGACCAGTTCGGCGCGCTCCTCGAATGCCCCCGACTGGCGCAACATGGCGTCGACGAGAGTGGTCTTGCCGTGGTCGACGTGTGCGACGATGGCAACGTTACGGAAGCTGGTGATGGTCACGCGGTGGCTCTCCTGGCTGAGTTGATTCGGCCACGCGAAAGTTCCCTCGCACGGCTTTCTGGCGGCCGCCTTGTCATCTCGATTCAGAATCCTCGTCGAGGCGATGGTAAATCGCCCAGTGCAGGCATCGCGGCCACGTGAATACTACCCGCCCGAGCGGCTACTTCGCGCATCGCCGACTGCCCGGGGCCTGCCCGACCAGCGTAAAGTGATCTGCGCCACGTCGAATTCGGCCTGTCTCGGGTGTGGATCGGAGCCGAAAGCTGAGGGGACGCTAACCTGGGTGTAGCCGGCGGATACCGGTGTTCACCGAAGTAGGAAGGCCGAGCCGAGTATGGGCAAGGTGAAGGCCAGCAAGGTCTCGGGTCTCAAACCGAAGAAGAAGTGCTGCCGCAGCAAGACGCGCTGCATCAAGTGCCCGGTGGTCATCATGCGCATGAAGAAGCTCGAGAACGAGGGCGCTTCCAAGAAGGAACTGAAGAAGGGGCTCAAGAAGGCCCGCGCGGCCTGAGGTCAGCCCCACCCGTTCAGATGCACTCGCAGGTCCGGCACCCACCCGCGGTCGTTGCCGACGAGGTCGATGTCCCCCAGTTCCCGTCCGTCCACCCACCTCAGTTCCGCGTGGTCGAGCGCGACGGGTGTTCCCGACACCAGTTCGACCCGGTACGCGCGGAGCACCCGGCCGTCGGACAGCGGCACGTCGTCACCGATCCGGTCGCCGCCCGACACCTCGACCCCGAGTTCTTCCCGCAGTTCGCGGCGCAGCGCGTCCTCGGCGGTCTCCCCGGCCTCCGCCTTGCCGCCGGGCAGCTCCCACAGTCCCGCGAGTTCCGGAGGCCGGGTCCGCTGGGCGAGCAACAGCCGGCCGTCGACGATGATCGCGGCCGCCACCACCTCTCCGGCGTGGTCGACAGGCCTTGCACGTTCCACTGGCACCGCACCATCATGGGGTATGGCCGAGTTGCTGTCAGACGGAGAGATCGACACCGCGCTCGCAGAACTGCCCGGGTGGCGGCGGGCCGGTGATTCCCTCGTCCGCACCGTCGAGTCGCCGAGTTTCCCCGAAGCCGTGGAGCTGGTCCGGAAGGTCGCGGAGGCGGCGGAGGCGGCGAACCACCATCCGGACATCGACATCAGGTGGCGCAAGGTCACCTACACACTGTCGACGCATTCCGCCGGCGGGCTCACGCAGCTGGATCTGGATCTTGCTGCGCGGATCGACTCACTGGCGGGCTGACCGTGGCGGCGGCCGCGGCGCGCTTCGTGCGGCGGCCGGCGTAGGCGACCCAGGCGTAGACACCGAATGCGCCGACGACGTCGACCGTGCCCAGCCACGCGAGCACCGCGGGCCGGGAGATCAGCCAGATCGAGTCCTGGAAGAAGCTGAGCACCCACGGCACGCCGATGAGGGTGGTGACGAGCCAGTACCCGGCGAGGATCCGGGTGCCCAGCATCGATCCGTAGGGGCCGTGCAGCAGCCAGATCAGCATCGGGATGACCCACACCCAGTGGTGTGACCACGAGATCGGTGAGACGAGCAGCCCCAGCAACTCGACGATGACAAGGGTGCCGAGCCGATCGTCCCGGGCGATTGCCCGCCAGGCCAGGACGGCGAGGACCGCCGTGACCGCCACGGCCAGCAACCAGAGGGCGCCCGTCTCGACGTCGTACCCGAGCAGCCGCGACAACGCGCCGCGCAGGGACTGATTCCACACCGAGCCGACCGGGCCGATGCGATCGGCGTCACCGAGCAGGTGGGTGAAGTACTCCCGAGCCTCCGAGCCGATCAGGAGATAGCTGACTCCGACGGTCGCGGCGAACGCGACGCCCGAGAAGACCGCGGCCTTCCACCGGCGCTGCATCAGGAAGTAGAGGCCGGTGATCGCCGGGGTCAGTTTGATTCCGGCGGCGAAACCGACGAGCGCGCCGGACAGCCACCACCGGGAGCTGCGGACCGCGGTCATCACGAGCAGCGCGAGGAAGACGTTGATCTGGCCGTAGTCCAGCGTGGTGCGCACCGGTTCCACCCACACCCCCACGGTGGTCCAGAGCACCGCGACCGCCCGCCAGTGCGGGCTGCGCGCGGCGTCACCGAGCACGAGCCCGAGGCTCATTCGCGCCAGCGCGTACAGGGCGAGGATGGTGAGCAGTTGCCAGCCGACCCCGACCAGGGGGAACGGCAGGAAATGCAGGGGAAAGAAGACCAGCGCGGCGAACGGCGGGTAGGTGAACGGCAGCGGAAAGTCCGGCGTCACTTCCGAATAGGTGAAGTCGTAGAGACTGCCACCGCGGAGGGCCTCGGAACCGTCGACGTAAACGTGCAGGTCGACGAGGTTCATCCCGTTGGGACTCAACAGCGTCCACGCCATGCGCCCGAGCACCGACAGCACGAGAAAAACGGGCGCGCACCGCAACAGGCCGTGCAGGGCGGACGCTCCCGGGGACGACGTGGGAGAACGCTCGGATGACGGGTCGTCGGAGGCTGCTCCGTCGTCGGACGCTGCATGGTCGGACACAGTGTGGTGCTCTCCCCGTGAGGTGTGTAGATGTCTCAGCCGATCCCGAAACGGTCCCGCACAGCGTAGACGGCGGCCTCCGCGGGCCCCGAGGTGTCCGTAGCCGCGCGTAACAGTTGCATCACCAATCACACAAACCACACGTGCCACAAGCTATGGTCACCGGAAGATCACCGTCGGGGTCTGTATGCCATACACTCCCACCGGGATGCCACAGCTATCGGTGAACGAACTCGTGAGCTGTACAACCCGGGGGCGCTGTACATAGAGTGACCCCCCGAGCCGTCAGACGTGGATTGAGTTGTCGTTCACGCTGTTATGACTAAGGATGGGGAGACTGTGCTTCGAACCCGAGGTATGCGCAGAGCAGTGACTGCTCTCGCTGTTGCCGCAGCAGCCGCTATGGCAGTGCCGTCCCAGGCGAATGCGCAGCCGACGCCGCCGCCCGTGCCCGAAGGCATCCCCGTGGAGATGCTCGCCTCGTTCGCGCCCGCGATCATCGGCGCAGCAGCTGGTACCGAAGACGTCGCCGCAGGACCTCAGGACGCGATCCTGGACCAGGCCCGCATCCTTCTCGAGTCCCCCGGCATCCCGCCGGAACTCAAGTCCACCCTCGAGCGCATCATCACGTTCCTCGACGGCAGCGGCGGCGGCGGTCCCGAGATCCCGCAGGAGAACGCACCGGTCATCGCGCAGTTCCTCTACCCGACCATCGGCAAGGGCTGCATCGGAGAGGGCGCCGACTCGGTGGGCACCGCACTCGCGGTTCCCGGTCCGGCCCAGCTGCCCCCGCCCGGACCCAAGGCAGGTCAGGCCGGTTTCGTGTTCACCGCCCTCGGAACCAGTTCCGTTGCCGCCGAACAGCCCAATCCGCTGACCGTGACGTGGATCAACCTGGACAACCAGCGGCGCGCCACCCAGAACCTCACCGACGAGGCCAAGATCAACCCCGATGGACCGGCAACCCTGTCGGCGATCGCGGACACCGGCCCGGGCCGCGTCCTCGCGGTCGTGTCGGGCGGACTGACCACGCAGAAAGAGGGCGCCGCGCCGATCACGTGCAGCTTCCTCCCGACCGTCGGCATGTTCCAGGTCGCGTAACTCTTCACAGCTGACGAGCAAAGGGCCCTCCGGATCTTCCGGAGGGCCCTTCGCTCATGTCTGCACCGCTTCACTGTTGCCGACGTCACCACCGTGGTAGACCGAGGAATGCCCTCGACGCATCACACCCCACACCACTCACTGCGATCGCGACACGCCCGGCGGTCCATACTGTCGATCCGTTCGGAGGGGTCGATCCTCTCGATCGGTTCCGCCTACTCCATCCTGTCCATCGGGAGTGTCGGCTCGGTGCTCTCCATCGGGTCGGTCGGGTCGGCCGGCTCGGCACTGAGCACCGCCTCGTTCGCCAGCCTCGGGTCTGCGCTGTCGGGGCTCTCGCGGTGGTCTCTGATGTCGTGGAAGGGGTGGCACGCCTCTCCGCCGGAGCACCCCCACCTCACGGTCATCGCGGAGGAACCCGACCTCGCCCGGGACGCGACCGCGCACGTCCAGTCCTGACGCGGTCCGGTCAGGGCGTCCGTCCGGCGCGCGGCCAGGAGTTGCCGTCGTACTTCTCGATCTCGCCGTTGAACTTCGTCAGCAGCCGGCGCAGCTCGCCCCGGTCGTGGTCGCTCCACTCGGCGATGATGCGCTCGACGCCATTTCGGCCCAGCGCCCGGTCGGCGTGAAGTTGTTCGAGCCCCAGCGCGGTGGCCTCGACCTTGCGGGCCATTCCGCCGTCCGGGTCGGGAACGCGTTCGACGAGGCCGCGCCTCAGCAACGCGCCGATCTGCCGGTTGATCGTCGAGATGTCGAGCCGGAATGCCTCGGCGAGCTGTTTCAGGCTGAGCGGATGTTCCAGTTCCAGGCGTCCGAGGAGGAGGTAGGCGGAGCGGTCGAGTTGGAATCCCGCCCGTTGTGCATGCGCGTGATAGCGCGACAGCAATGTCAATTCGTTCTCGACATCTGCCGCCACCTCGTCACGATCGGACACCGACACCTCCAGTAGTTACCGTCATTCTGCCCGAGGCATTATTGTGCACCCTACACACTGTGTGTAGTGTGCACAGCTTCATCAGGATCCGTTGACGAACAGCGCGGTGTAGAGAACCGAGGCGACGGTGTACACGAAATTGAGAAGCAGCTCCATGGAGAACCTCCGGGTTCCAGAGTGAAAAGAGTGACACCAGGTAATCGGAGTTCCCCCGAGGAGCGTTTCACGCCGTCCCATCCACCGGAAAACACCCCACACGAGAACTGAAACGTGTTCTCATCTTCCGGGGGCGCTCACATTCGGGTGCCGGACGAGAAGGGGATGCACACATGCCGTGGAGTCGTGCCGAGCTGGAAGAGGCCTTCGCGCACTACCAGCGAACCGTCAGCCGCTGCGTCGAACTCGGAGACTGGAACGGCTTCGCCGACCTCTTCACGGAGGACGCCACGTACGTCGAGCACGCCTTCGGACACTTCGATGGACGCGAGCCCATTCGGCAATGGGTCACGCGCACCATGTCGGCCTTCCCCGGAAGCCGGATGACCGCGTTCCCGGCAAACTGGTACGTGATCGACGAAGACCGCGGATGGGTCATCTGCGAGATCGACAACCCGATGGAGGATCCCGGCGACGGCTCGGAGCACGCAGCCGCGAACATCACGATCCTGCACTACGCCGGCGATAACCTGTGGTCACGCGAGGAAGACGCGTACAACCCGATGAATTTTCTCGCCGCGGCCAAGAAGTGGTGCCGCGCAGCGGAAGCCGCAGGAAAGCTACCCGACGACGCCCGGGAGTGGCTTGCCCGGATGGGCGGGCAACCGGCGGCCTAGCCCGGTCACCACTGCCCGTAGTCGGGCTTGAGAATGTCATTGAGGTCGATGCCGACCCCGTCCACGTTGCTCGCGTCGATCTCGTACTGGTGCAGGTGCGCCGACGGGTGGACGTACCCCTCGGGTGTGCCCCAGTCATGCTGCCAGTACCACGATCCGAGTCCGGCGAGGACCGCCAGATCCAACGTCGTGGAGTTGGCGTAGATGCCGGTGTTGGCCTTGCCGACCACCGACTCCCACCCGGCGAGATACGGGGCGATCATGGTGAGGAAATCGGCGGGCGTGGGATTGTCGTCGATGGACGCGTAGATGGGCCGGTCCTCGGAACCGCCTGCGGCGAGGTGCAATTCGAGTCCGCGCTCCGCGTGCCGCTTGCCCGCCTCGAGACCGCCGCGCCAATCGGCCGTCGGCCCCTTGCCGAACTGGTAGCACGAGACGACCGACAGTCCGGCGTCGAGCAACGCCTGCGCCTCGTCGGCGAGCATCGGCTTGCCTTCCATCCATTCGGCGCCGGGACGGCGGTCGGACAAGTAGCGGATGGCGCCGGCATAGCCTGCCTCGAGGATGGCGTCCGCCGACGGCACGCCACCCGCGTAGTCGATCAGGATGCCGAGGCTGTCTGCCTTCGCGACGGCGACCGAGGACGTGGTGGACGTGAGCGCCGCGATCCCGGCCACGGCGGATCCCGCTGCCGCGTACCGGAACAGGTCTCTCCGAGAAATCTGCACTGTGGCCCCCGTATCCGATCGGTCGCGCTCCGGCGTGTCTCCGACCTTCACTCTCGCTCAGTCGGTATCTTGTCCGGTTTGCATTCCACCACACTCACACGGGTCCCGCCAGCCACTTGGACGACATCCGTCACATCGAACACTCGCGACCCGCGCCGAACCGGCAGCGGCCCGAGTCAGCGGAAGAACACCGCGGACTGGTCGGCCAGATCGAGTGCCCCCTGCGGCAGGATTCCGAGCACCACCGTCACCACCACTCCGACCGCGATGGCCGCGGCGGTGAACATGCTGGGCACCACGATCGTCGGGGCGTCGCTCTGCGGCTCCGAGAAGAACATCAGGACGATGACCCGGACGTAGAAGAACGCCGCGATCGCGCTGCTGACGACACCGACGAGAACGAGCGGAACGGCGCCGCCCTCGATGGCGGCCTGGAAGACCGCGAACTTGCTGACGAACCCACTCGTCAAGGGGATTCCGGCGAACGCCAGCAGGAACAGCGCGAAGACCCCACCGACCAGGGGCGAGCGCCGGCCCAGCCCCGCCCAGCGGGACAGGTCCGTCGCCTCGCCCCGGCTGTCCCGCACCAGGGTGACGACGGCGAACGCGCCGAGCGTGCTGAATCCGTAGGCCAGGAGATAGAACATCGTGGACGACAGACCGGCCCGGTTTGCCGCGACCAGACCGGTGAGGATGAATCCGGCGTGCGCGACCGACGAATACGCGAGCATCCGCTTGACATCGTTCTGCGTGACCGCCATGACCGCACCGACCACCATGGTGAGGATGGCGACGCCCCACATCACGGGCCGCCAGTCCGCCCGCAGGTCGGGCAGTGCCACGTAGAAGATGCGCAGCATCGCGCCGACGGCCGCGACCTTGGTGGCCGCCGCCATGAACGCGGTGATCGGGGTCGGTGCACCCTGATAGACGTCGGGGATCCAGGAGTGGAACGGGACGGCGCCGATCTTGAACAACAGGCCCACCGACAGCAACGCGGTACCGATCAGCGCCAGCGTCGTGTCGTCGGTGCCCCGGGCGAGCGCGTCGGCGATCCTCGGCAACTCGACGGTGCCGGCGTAGCCGTACAGCAAGGCCACCCCGAACAGGAAGAACGCCGACGAGAACGCCCCCAGCAGAAAGTATTTGAGGGCCGCCTCCTGCGACAGGAGACGGCGACGGCGCGCCAGCCCGCACAGCAGGTACAGGGGCAGCGAGAGGACCTCGAGCGCCACGAACATGGTGAGGAGGTCGTTGGACGCCGGGAACAGGAGCATCCCACCGACCGCGAACAGGGCGAGGGGAAAGACCTCGGTGTGACCCGGGGCGTTCTTGGTGGCCTCCCGTTCGGCGACGCTGCCGGGGACGGCGAATGCCTGCGGGGTGAAGGCATCGGTTCCGCCTTCCGGCTCGGCTGCACTCGCGGCCGTGACCTCCGCGGTCGCGGCGGCGACCCCGCTGTCGACGCTCCGCTCGGCGATGAGCAGGATCGCGGGGATCGAGATCAGCAGGATCGTCCCCTGGAGGAACAGCGTCGGACCGTCGACGGCGACCGCGCCCCCGACGGCGGAGTCGCGGGTTCCGGCGAGCATGACGACGGCCACGAACGCGGCGGTGAGTCCGCCGAGCGCGAGGACGAGATGGCTCGAGTAGCGGCCGCGCCGGGGCAGGAACGCCTCGACGAGCACACCGGCGACAGCCACACCGAACACGATCAACATGGGTGCCAGCTGACCGTATTCGATGTCCGGCGCGCGCAACGTCGAGGACTGGGCGAGTACGAGTTCGGAGGTACTCATCGGTGTGTGCCTCCCTCTGGGTCCGGTCCGGCGACGGTGGGTGCTGGATCGTGCTGACCGACGGTGACGAGGACGTGGCTCACCGCGGGGGTGATGACGTCCAGCACGGGCTTGGGGTAGACGCCGAGGACGAGCAGCAGGGCGATCAGCGGCGCCACGACCGCGATCTCACGGCGCACGAGATCGCGGACGGTCTCGTTGCCCTCCTTCAGCGGCCCGGTCATCATCCGCTGGTAGAGCCACAGCACGTAGATCGCGGCGAGGACGAGCGCGAAAGTCGCCACCACGGCTGCGATCTGGTAGCGCGAGAACGTGCCGACCAGGACGAGGAACTCGCTGATGAACGGCGCCAGGCCGGGCAGCGACAGCGTGGCCAGCCCTGCCACGAGGAACGTCCCTGCCATCACCGGCGCGACCTTCTGCACGCCGCCGTAGTCGGCGATGAGGCGGGTGCCGCGCCGGGACACCAGGAACCCCGCAATCAGGAACAGCGCCGCGGTGGAGATGCCGTGGTTGACCATGTACAGCGTCGATCCGGCCTGTCCCTGGCTCGTCATAGCGAAGATGCCGAGAATGATGAACCCGAAGTGCGAGATCGACGTGTAGGCGATCAAGCGCATCACGTCGGTCTGGCCGATGGCCAGCACCGCGCCGTAGATGATGCCGATCACCGCCAGCACCGTGACGAACGGTGCGAAGTACGCGGACGCCTCGGGGAACATCTGCAGGCAGTAGCGCAGCATGCCGAACGTCCCGACTTTGTCGACGACGGCCATCATGAGCACCGCGCTGGCCGGGGTGGCTTCCACCGCGGCGCCCGGCAGCCACGTGTGGAACGGCCACAACGGCGCCTTGACCGCGAACGCGAACAGGAAACCGAGGAACAGCGCCTTCAGCACGCCGGGGTCGGCGTCCAGCCCTTCGGCGACGATCACCCGGAAGTCGAAAGTGCCGCCGCCGAAGACGTCCTGACGCGCCGTCACCACGTACACCCCGATGACCGCGGCCAGCATGATCAGGCCGCCGAACAGGTTGTAGAGCAGGAACTTCACCGCGGCGTACGTTCTCCCCACCCCGCCGAATGCTCCGATCAGGAAGTACATCGGGATGAGCATGGCCTCGAAGAAGATGTAGAAGAGCAGGACGTCGAGGGCGGTGAACGACACGATCACCATCGCCTCGACCATCAACGTCAGCGCCACGTACGTGTGGGCCATTCGCCGGTGCCCGTAGTCGGGCGCGGTGTCACCGTCGTTCCACCCCGCCAGCAACAGCAGCGGCACCAGAACGGCGGTGAGGAGCACCAGGACGAGCGCGATGCCGTCGAGGCCGAGGATGTACCGGGTGCCGAACGCCGGGATCCAGGCGTGCGATTCCACGAACTGGTACTGCTCGCCGGTCGGGTCGAAGCGGATTGCCAGCACGACCGCCAGGCACAGCACCACCACGGACACGCCCACGGCAACGGATTTCGCGAGCGCGCGCTTGTGGACGGGCAGAGCCAGGACCACCCCGGCACCGACGAGTGGCAGCACCCAGAGGGCGGTCAGCCACGGGAAGCCGCTCACCACAGCCTCACCAGCATCGTGGCGACCAGAAGTGCCGCACCGGCGAACATGAACAGCGCGTACGACCGGACGAATCCCGTCTGCAGACGCCGCACCCGCATCGACGTTCCGCCGACGAGCGCGGCGAACCCGTTGACGGCACCGTCGACTCCCCTGCCGTCGACGGTCACGAGTGTTCGCGTCAGTTCCTGCCCGGGACGCATCAGTGCCGCCTCGTTGAACGCGTCGCCGTACAGGTCCTTCCGGGCCGCGGCGGTGAATGCGGTGACCTTCGCCGGCGCGACCTCGGGGATCGGCTGCCGGGCGTACTGCCGGTAGGCCACCGCGACTCCTGCGAGCACCACCACCAGTGTGAGTGCGGTGATCGCCCACACGGGCAGGGCGGGCTCGCCGTGGTGGGCGCCGACGACCGGTTCCAGCCAGTGCTGCAGGGAGGAGCCGACCGCGAGTAGGGCGCCGGCAGCGACCGAACCGACCGCGAGCAGAATCATCGGCACCGTCATCACCCCTGGCGATTCGTGTGGGTCGGCGACGGGAACATCGCCCCTCGCGTCGCTCGCCCCGGAAGCCCAGCGTGGTTGTCCGAAGAAGGTCATCAGCATCACCCTGGTCATGTAGAAGGCGGTGAGTCCCGCACCGAGCAGCGTGACCGTTCCGAGGACGACGCCCTGGACGCCCTCGGCGGCGAACGCCGCTTCGATGATCTTGTCTTTGGAGAAGAAGCCGGAGAACGGCGGAATCCCGATGATGGCCAGGTATCCCAGCCCGAACGTGACGAACGTGATCGGCATGACGGTGCGCAGACCGCCGTAGCGGCGCATGTTCACCTCGTCGTTCATGCCGTGCATCACCGAGCCTGCGCCGAGGAACAGGCCGGCCTTGAAGAAGCCGTGGGTGAGCAGCAGCATGATGGCGAACGCGTACCCGGCCGGTCCCAGACCGGCGGCCAGCACCATGTACCCGATCTGGCTCATCGTGGATGCCGCCAGCGCCTTCTTGATGTCGTCCTTCGCGCAGCCGATGATCGCGCCGAACAGCAGGGTCACCGCGCCGACGATCACGACGGCGAGCTGGGCATTCGGGGCCAGGTCGAAGATCGCGTTTGACCGGACGATCAGATACACACCCGCCGTGACCATGGTCGCGGCGTGGATGAGCGCCGACACCGGTGTCGGGCCTTCCATGGCATCACCGAGCCAGGACTGCAACGGGACCTGCGCCGATTTGCCGCACGCGGCGAGCAGCAGCGCGAGCCCGATCGCGGTCAGCACCCCCTCGCTGGCGGCGTCGGCACGAGTGAACACGTCGGCGAACTCGATCGAGCCGAAAGTCGAGAACATGATCATGATCGCGAGAACCAGACCCATGTCACCGACGCGGTTGACCACGAACGCCTTCTTCGCGGCCGCCGCCGCGGACGGCTTGTACTGCCAGAACCCGATGAGCAGGTACGAGGCGAGACCGACACCCTCCCAGCCGACGTACAGGCCGAGGAAGTTGTCGGCCAGCACCAGCAGCAGCATCGCCGCGAGGAACAGATTGAGGTAGGCGAAGAAACGCCGTCGTTCCGGGTCGTGCGCCATGTAGCCGACCGAATAGATGTGGATCAGCGAACCCACCCCGGTGATCAGCAGTACGAAGCACACGGACAGCTGGTCGAGTTGGAGACCGAAATCCACCTGGAGTTCGCCGACGGGCACCCAGCTGAACAGGGTCTGGTGCACAACCCGCTCGGCGGCGTCCCGGCCCAGCATGTCGACGAAGAAGACGACGCCGAGCGCGAAGGAGACCAGTGCCGTCGCGCAGCCGAGGAGATGGCCCCACGCATCGCTGCGCCGGCCCGCCAGCAGGAGCACGGCGGCTCCGAGGAGCGGCAGAACCGGCAGCAGCCACACGGCCGACGAGAGCGTTCCGCTCATGCCGCACCGCCGATCGGGGAGTCGTCGTCGGGCAAAGTCACCTTCTCGAGGATGTGCGTCATCGGGGACCCGTCAGTTCTTGAGGAGGTTGGCGTCGTCGACGGAAGCCGAACGGCGGGAACGGAAGATGGTCATGATGATCGCCAGACCGACGACGACCTCGGCGGCCGCGACGACCATGGTGAAGAACGCGAAGACCTGGCCGTCGAGGTTGCCGTGCATCCGGGCGAACGTCACGAACGCCAGATTCGAGGCGTTGAGCATCAGTTCGATGCACATGAACACGATGATCGCGTTGCGGCGGATCAGCACGCCGGCCGCGCCGATCGTGAACAGCAGCGCCGACAGGTAGAGGTAGTTCTCGGGGTTCATCGCCGACTCCCCTCGTCGGTGGCACCGGGTTCGGGGGTCGCGACGTCCGCGGTGCCCAGCGCCCGGGCGGGCAGGCTCGGCCGCCGTTCGAGCGACCGGCTGACCGACAGCTCGGAGAACGTGCCGTCGGGCAGCAACGCCGGTATGTCGACGGCGTTGTGTCGCGCGTAGACACCCGGACTGGGCAGCGGTGTGACACGGGCACCCTCGCGGACGCGGTCCTGGGACAGCTCGCGCTGGTCCTTCCGCCGCTCGAAACGCTCCCGGTGGGCGAGCACCATCGCACCGATGGTTGCGGTGATCAGCAACGCACCGGTCAGTTCGAAAGCCCACACGTACCGGAGGAACACGAGTTCGGCCAGTCCCTCGACGTTGCCGCCCGCGTTGGCCTGATCGAGACCGGTGAACGCGGAGACGGACGCACTCCCGATGCCGCCGATCAGCAGGAGGCCGAATCCCAGTCCCGCCGCGATCGCGGCCACCCGCTGACCGCGGAGGTTCTCGACGAGGGATTCGGAGGAGTCGACGCCGATGAGCATGAGCACGAACAGGAACAGCATCATGACCGCGCCGGTGTACACCACGATCTGCACGACGCCGAGGAAGAGTGCGCCCTGGGCGATGTAGAAGACGGCCAGGATGATCATGGTCGTCGCGAGGAAGATCGCCGAGTACACGGCCTTGGTTGCGCTGACCACTCCGAGCGCGCCGATCACGGCCACGGTCGCGAGGACCCAGAACTGCACACCCTCGCCCGTCGAGGTCTGGGTGAAGGGTTCCGCGACCAGCTGGACCGCGGACGGCATCGTGTTCACCACGTCGGCTCTCCTCCCTCGATCACGGCCTGTCCCCCGCCGTGTCCTCGACCTCGGACTCGTCCTGCGCCGCGGCCGCCGCTCCCCCGGTCACCGTGCCGCGGTAGTAGTCCTCAGCGGTGGTGCCCGGGGCCATCGGGTGCGGCGACGCGACCATGCCGGACTCGAGCGGGGCCAGCAGCCGGTCCTTCTCGTAGATCAGACCGGCCCGGTTGTCGTCGGCCATCTCGTACTCGTTGGTCATGGTCAGCGCCCGCGTCGGGCACGCCTCGATACACAGCCCGCACCCGATGCAGCGCAGGTAGTTGATCTGATACACCTGGCCGTACCGCTCGCCGGGCGAGAAGCGTTCCTCGTCGGTGTTGTCGGCGCCCTCCACGTAGATGGCGTCGGCGGGGCACGCCCAGGCACACAGTTCGCACCCGATGCACTTCTCCAACCCGTCCGCGTAACGGTTGAGCTGATGCCTGCCGTGGTAGCGGGCCGCCGTCGGCACCTTCTCCTCGGGGTAGAACTCGGTGTTCGATTTCTTGAACATCGTCGAGAAGGTCACGCCGAAACCCGCTATGGGGCCGAGGAATTTAGTCATCGCTGTTCTCCTGGGTGGGACCGGTGGAGTGCGCGCCGGTGACGGAGACGGGCGTGCGCCGGAACGCAGGCAGCGTCTGACCCGGCATCGGCGGAACCGGGTATCCACCGGCCATGGGGTCGAACGGTTCGAGTGTCTCCGGGGCCGGTTCGGCACGTCCCCGCGGCTCGACCGGCTTCTCGGGTGCGCGAACGCCGCCCGGGCGCAGGCGCTTCCACAGCAGCACCACCACGACGAGGGCAATGACGAGGCCCGCGACGACGAGCGCGATCGTCCGGGCGTCGTAGCCCTCGTTGCGGAAGGCCCGGACGGTGGCGACGATCATGACCCACACCAGCGAGATCGGGATCAGGATCTTCCAGCCGAGACCCATGAACTGGTCGTACCGCAGCCGGGGCAGCGTGGCGCGCAGCCAGACGAACACGAACAGGAAGCCCCAGACCTTCAGCGTGAACCAGAGCACCGGCCACCAGCCGGAATTCGCGCCGTCCCACAGGCTGAGCGGGAACGGGGCGTGCCAGCCGCCGAGGAACAGTGTGGTGGCGAGCGCCGAGACCGTCACCATGTTCACGTATTCGGCGAGCATGAACATCGCGAAGCTCAGCGAGGAGTACTCGGTGTGGAACCCGCCGACCAGTTCGCCTTCGGCCTCGGGCAGGTCGAAGGGCGCCCGGTTGGTCTCGCCGACCATCGACGTGACGTAGATGAGGAACGACGGCAGCAGCAGGAAGACGTACCAGGTGTGTTCCTGGGCGGCGACGATGCCCGACGTGGACATCGTTCCGGCGTCCAGGAAGACGGCCGCGAACGACAACGCCATCGCGATCTCGTACGAGATCACCTGCGCAGTCGAGCGCAGCCCGCCCAGCAACGGGTACGTGGAGCCGGACGCCCAGCCGGCGAGCACGATGCCGTAGACGCCGATCGACGTGGCCGCGAGGACGTAGAGGACGGCCACCGGCAGGTCCGTCAGCTGCAATGGCGTGTAGTGCCCGAAAATCGACACCACCGGGCCGAACGGGATCACGGCGAACGCCATGAACGCAGGTACCGCGGCGATGATCGGCGCCAGGATGTAGATCGGCTTGTCCACACCCTTCGGGACGATCCCCTCCTTCAGTGCGAGCTTGATGCCGTCGGCGAGGCTCTGCAGCATGCCCCGCGGGCCCACCCGGTTCGGGCCGACGCGCATCTGCATCCAGGCCATGACCTTGCGTTCGGCCAGGATCGTCAGAAGCGGGGTGAGGACGAGGAACACGAAGATGGCCAGGGCCTTGCCGAGCACCAGCCACCACGGGTCGTGGCCGAACAGCGCCGGGTCGGGGTAGACGGCCTCGATCGTCACAGCGCACCTCCCGCGACCATCCCGTTGGTGCCGGCCGCGCGGCGGACGTTCACGACGCTCCCCGCCCGGGCGGCCAGTTGCCGGTAGACGGCGGATCCAGGCGAGTTGAGGGGCAGCCACACCACTCGATCCGGCATGTCGGTGATCACCAACGGCAGGGTGACCGCGCCCCGTTCCGTCGTCACGGTGACCGGATCTCCGTCACCGGCACCCGACTCTGCAGCCGAGGCCGCGGACATCCGCACGACCGGAGTGCGGGCAGTGCCTGCCAGGTGCGGCTCCCCGTCCTGCAGCCGTCCCGAGTCGAGCAGCATCCGCCAGGTGGCGAGCACCGCCTCCCCCGGCCCGGGTTCCCGCCGTGGCGGTTGCGGATGGTCGGGCGGATCCGGGAAGTCACCGTCCCAGGCGCCGAGCCTCTCGAGTTCGCGCCGTGCGGTGGCGGCGTCCGGAAGACCCAGCGGGACCCCCATTTCGCCGGCGATCGCGTGGAGCACCCGCTGATCGGGCATCGACCCGGTGGCGCGGAGGGCGGCGTCGAAATCGCGTGTGCGCCCTTCCCAGTCGAGGAAGGTGCCCGGCTTCTCCATGACCGGTGCGATGGGGAACACCACGTCCGCGCGCTCGCTGATCGCACTGTGGCGCAGTTCCAGACTCACGACGAACCCTGCCGCCTCGACCGCGGCCAGCGCGGCCTGCGGGTCGGGGAGGTCGTCGGCCTCGACACCGCCGATCACCAGCGCCCCGAGCGTCTTCGCCTCGGCTGCGGCGAGGATGCCCGCGGTGTCCCGGCCTGCGGTGTCCGGCAGATCCGCGGCGTTCCACACCGACGCGACCTGCCGCCGCGCCTCCGGATCGTCCACCGGTCTGCCACCCGGGAGCAGTCCGGGCAGCGCGCCCGCCTCGAGCGCGCCGCGTTCGCCGGCCCGTCGCGGCACCCAGGCCAGCCGGGCCCCCGTCTCGTCGGCCAGCCGGACCGCCGCGGACAACGCCCCCGGCACCCCGGCGAGTCTCTCCCCGACCACGATGACCGCACCCGGCCGGCGCAGCAGTTCGGTGACGCCTGGGTCCAGATCACCCGTGCGGAGTCCGTCGAGGACCTCCGCCTCCGCATTCGGCGCGGACCGCAGCAACCGGCCGGACATCTTCTCCAGGCCACGGGACGCGTACGGGGCGATCGAGTAGACCGGAACGGCCTTCGCGCGCGCGGCCTTGCGCAGCCGGAGGAAGACGATCGGCGATTCCTCCTCCGGCTCGAACGCGGCGAGAAGGACGACCGGCGCGGCGTCGAGGTCCTCGTACGTGACCGCGAGTCGCTGCCCCGCCACCCGGGCGGCCAGGAACTCGGCCTCCTCGCCGGAGTGCGTGCGACTGCGGAAGTCGATGTCGTTGGTGCCGAGCGCTGTTCGCGCGAACTTCGCGTAGGCGTAGGCGTCCTCCCACGTGGACCGGCCCCCGACGAGAACACCCGCGTTCCCCCGCGCGGCGGCCAATCCCCGCGCCGCGACGGCCAGGGCCTCGGACCAGGACGCGGGCGCCAGAATTCCGTCGTCGCCGCGGACCAACGGGGCGGTGATCCGGTCGCGCTCGGTGGCGTAGGCGAACGCCCACCGCCCCTTGTCGCAATTCCACTCCTCGTTGACCTCCGGATCGTCGCCCGCCAGCCGGCGCAGCACTTTGCCCCGCCGGTGGTCGGTGCGCTGGGCGCACCCGCTCGCACAGTGCTCGCACACACTGGGGCTGGAAACCAGGTCGAACGGGCGGGCCCGGAAACGGTACGCGGAACCCGTCAGCGCACCCACCGGGCAGATCTGGACGGTGTTGCCGGAGAAGTACGACTCGAACGGTTCCTTCGCGTAGATCCCGACCTGCTGCAGCGCGCCGCGTTCCATGAGTTCGATGAACGGGTCGCCGGCGACCTGCTGGGAGAACCGGGTACACCGCGCGCACAACACGCACCGCTCACGGTCCAGCAGGACCTCCGTGGACAGCGGAATCGGTTTGGGGAACGTGCGCTTGACCTCACCGAAACGCGATTCCGCGCGCCCGTTCGACATCGCCTGGTTCTGCAGGGGGCACTCGCCGCCCTTGTCGCACACCGGGCAGTCCAGGGGATGGTTGATCAGCAGCAACTCCATCACACCCTTCTGCGCCTTGTCGGCGACGGGCGACGTGAGCTGGGTGTGGACGACCATGCCGTCGGTGACAGTCGTGGTACAGGAGGCGAGCGGCTTGCGCTGCCCCTCCACGTCGACGAGGCACTGGCGGCAGGCACCGACCGGATCGAGCAGCGGGTGATCGCAGAACCGCGGGATCTGGATGCCGATCATCTCCGCGGCACGAATTACCAACGTGCCCTTGGGGACACTGACCTCGACACCGTCGATGACGACGCTCACTGCGTCAGGGCTCGTATCATGGCTCGCTATGCTCGCTGGCGCGGAGCCCTTCACGCGCGCCCTTCCCTCATCGCTCACTCGCTGCGCTCCCTCGCTCCTCGGTCCAGAACGCGCGGCCTCCGCGCCGAAACATCGCTCGCTACACTCGCTGGCTTCATGCATGCACTCCCGCCATGAGCGTGGACTGATGCGGGTCGAACGGACAGCCACCCTGCTCGAAGTGTGCAAGGTATTCGTCGCGGAAGTACTTGATGGAGGACATGATCGGACTGGCCGCACCGTCACCGAGAGCGCAGAACGACTTGCCGAGGATGTTGTCGGCGATGTCGAGCAGCTTCTCCAGATCGGCGTCGGTCCCCTCCCCTCGCTCGAGCCGCTCCAGGATCTGCACCAGCCAATAGGTGCCTTCCCGGCAGGGCGTGCACTTGCCGCACGACTCGTGCGCATAGAACTCGGTCCAGCGGAGCACGGCACGCACCACGCACGTGGTCTCGTCGAAGATCTGCAAGGCCTTGGTGCCCAGCATCGATCCGGCGGCGCCGACACCCTCGTAGTCGAGGGCGACGTCGAGATGCTCGTCGGTGAAGATCGGTGTCGAGGAACCGCCCGGGGTCCAGAACTTCAATCGGTGCCCTGCGCGGACTCCACCCGCGTACTCGAGCAACTCCCGCAGGGAGATTCCGAGCGGGGCCTCGTACTGTCCGGGCTTCGTCACGTGCCCGGACAGGGAGTACAGGGTGAAGCCGGGCGACTTCTCGCTGCCCATCGACCGGAACCACTCGATGCCGTTCACGATGATCGGCGGGACGCTCGCAATCGACTCGACGTTGTTGACGACGGTCGGTGACGCGTAGAGACCGGCCACCGCGGGGAACGGCGGACGCAACCGAGGCTGGCCGCGGCGACCCTCCAGCGAATCGAGCAGCGCCGTCTCCTCGCCGCAGATGTACGCCCCTGCACCCGCATGCACGACCAGTTCGAGGTCGAAACCGGTGCCCAGGATGTTCTTGCCGAGGTAGCCCGCCGCATACGCCTCCGCGACCGCGGCGTGCAGCCGGCGCAGCACCGGCACCACCTCGCCGCGCACATAGATGAAGGCGTGCCCGGCGCGGATCGCGTACGCCGCGATGATGACGCCCTCGACGAGCGCGTGCGGCGTGGCCAGCAGGAGCGGCATGTCCTTGCAGGTGCCCGGTTCGGACTCGTCCGCGTTGACCACGAGGTAGTGCGGCTTGTCGTCGCCCTGCGGGATGAACGACCACTTCATCCCGGTCGGGAACCCGGCACCACCGCGACCGCGCAGTCCGGCCTCCTTGACCGTCGAAATGACCTCGTCCGGCTCCATGCGCAGCGCCTTCTGCAGGCCCTCGTACCCGTCGTGGCGACGGTACGTGTCGAGGGTCCAGGACTCGGGCTCGTCCCAGTAGCGGCTGAGGACAGGGGTCAGCGGCATGTCAGTCTCCCTTTCGACCCGGGTCGGTGGCCGCCGGATCCGTCTCTGAGGTGGACCGATCCGGAGGGACCGTCGCGGACGGGGCAGGCGACGGCTGGTCCTTCGCCGATTCCTCCGCGACCGGCTCGGTGTCCCGCGACGGCGGCTCCGGGATCAGCGACGTCTCCGCGGGATCCGGCGCCGCCATGCCCCGTTCGTGCGCCACGCGCAGGCCGGCCAGTGTGGCGTCACCCGCGGTACCGCCCTCCGCCAGCGCACCGGGACGCTCGTCGGGGAACCCGGCGAGAATGCGGGCGGTCTCCCGGAACGTGCACAGCGTCGCGCCGCGACTCGGCGACACCCGCTCACCAGAACGCAGGGAATCGACGAGTGAGCGAGCCGACTCCGGGGTCTGGTTGTCGAAGAACTCCCAGTTGACCATCACCACCGGGGCGTAATCGCACGCCGCATTGCACTCGATGTGCTCCAGCGTGACCTTGCCGTCCGCGGACGTGCCCCCGTGCGGCAGGTCGAGGTGGTCCTCCAGGGCGGCGAGGATCGCGTCGCCGCCCATGATCGCGCACAACGTGTTGGTGCACACTCCGACGTAGTAGTCGCCCGTCGGGTCGCGCCGGTACATCGAGTAGAAGGTGGCCACCGCGGCCACCTCGGCGCCGGTCAATCCGAGCCGGCCGGCACAGAACTCGATTCCCGCCGGCGTGATGCACCCGTCCTCCGCCTGCACCAGATGCAGCAGCGGTAGCAGCGCGGAACGCGAATTCGGGTAACGCGCGACGACGACGTCGGCATCGGCGTCCAGCCGCGCACGGACCTCCGGCGGATACTCCTCACGCGCACCCGGCCGCACCAGCAGCCCGTGCTCCTCCGGCCGGGGCCCGAACTCGATGAAGACTTGTGCGCTTTGGCTCGCTGCGCTCGCGGGTGCCTGGGCTTGGTCGTGCGCTCTTCCCTCGATACTCACTCGCTGCGCTCCCTCGCTCCTCGGTCCAGACCACACGGCCCAGACACCGAGCTCCTTGGCAGGGGCCTCATCGGTCCACGCCCCCCATCACCGGATCGATGCTCGCGACCGCCGCAATGACATCCGCAACCATGCCGCCCTCACACGTGGCCGCCACCGACTGCAGGTTCGTGAACGACGGATCCCGGAAATGCACCCGGTACGGGCGGGTGCCGCCATCGCTCACCATGTGCACACCGAGCTCACCCCGCGGCGACTCCACCGCCACATACACCTGACCCGGCGGCACCCGGAAACCCTCCGTCACCAACTTGAAGTGATGGATCAGCGACTCCATCGACGAATCCATGATCTCGCGGACGTGCCCGGGCGAATTGCCCAGACCGTCGGGGCCCAATGTCAGATCCGCCGGCCACGCGATCTTCTTGTCCTCCGCCATGATCGGGCCCGGCCGCAACTTGTCGAGGCACTGCTCGACGATCTTCAGCGACTCCTTCATCTCGTCGACCCGGATCAGGTAGCGGCCATACGCGTCACACCCCGTGTCGGTGCTGACGTCGAACTCGTAATTCTCGTAACCGCAATACGGCTGCGACTTGCGCAGATCGTGCGGCAGACCCGTCGCACGCAGCATCGGACCCGTGATGCCGAGCGCCATGCACCCCGTGAGGTCGAGATACCCGATGCCCTGCGTACGCCCCTTCCAGATGCGGTTGTCGTTGAGAAGATTCTCCATGTCCCGCAGCCGTTCCGGCATCAACGTGAGCAACTCGCGCACCTTCTCCACGGCACCCTCCGGCAGGTCCTGCGACAAACCGCCCGGCCGGATGTACGCGTGATTCATGCGCAGTCCCGTGATCATCTCGAACACGTCCAGAACCAGCTCGCGTTCCCGGAAACCGAACAGCATCGCCGTGACCGCCCCCAACTCCATACCACCCGTGGCCAACGCCACCAGATGCGAGGAGATGCGGTTGAGCTCCATCAACATGACCCGGATGACGCTCGCCCGCTCCGGCACCTGATCCGTGATGTCGAGCAACTTCTCCACACCGAGGCAATACGCCGTCTCGTTGAAGAACGGCGACAGGTAATCCATCCGCGTCACGAACGTCACGCCCTGCGTCCACGTCCGGTACTCGAGGTTCTTCTCGATCCCCGTATGCAGGTAACCGATACCGCACCGGGCCTCCGTGACCGTCTCACCCTCGATCTCCAAGATGAGCCGCAACACCCCGTGCGTCGACGGATGCTGCGGACCCATATTGACGACGATCCGCTCCTCGGCGCCCTCGAAACCCGCATCACCCGACGACGCCTTCACCGCATCGACGACCTCGTCCCAGTCCTGACCGGCGACAGTGAAAACCGTGTCCTCGCTCATCAGTTGTACCCCCGCCGCTCGTCGGGCGGCGCGATCTCCGCGCCCTTGTACTCGACGGGAATGCCGCCGAGCGGATAGTCCTTCCGCTGCGGATGACCCGGCCAGTCATCCGGCATCTCGATCCGGGTCAACGACGGATGGCCATCGAACACGATCCCGAAGAAGTCGTACGTCTCCCGCTCGTGCCAATCGTTCGTCGGATACACCTCGTACAACGACGGGATGTGCGGATCCGCATCCGGTGCCGCAACCTCCAGACGAATCCGACGATTGTGCGTGATCGACAACAACGGATACACCGCATGCAACTCCCGGCCCGCATCCTGCGGGAAATGCACACCATTCACACCCAGACACATCTCGAACCGCAGATCCGGCTCATCACGCAACGCCCGCGCCACCAACGGCAAAAACTCCCGCCGCACACCGAACGTCACCTCACCCCGAAACACCACAACCGACTCGATCGCCACCTCGAACCCCACACCCGAGTCCGCCAACGCCGCCCCCAGCCCATCCGCGACCTCGTCGAAATATCCGCCATACGGCCGCGGCGTACTCCCCGGCAACAACACCGGACGCACCAACCGCCCATACCCCGACGTATCCCCACTACCCCGCACCCCGAACAGCCCCTTGCGCACACCGATCTGTTCTGGGACACGGCTCGCGGGGACATGGCTCGCTTCGCTCGCGGGCGTCTGGGCTTCTACGTCCGGCCTTCCCTCGTCACTCACTCGCTACGCTCCCTCGCTCCTCAGTCCAGACCGCACGGCCCAGACGCCGGATCTCGGTTCCTCGACCTGGCTCAGCCCACCGATCCACGCCACTCATCTCAGAAGGCCCTTCATCTGGATGGTGGGGGTGGCGGCCAGCGCCGCCTGCTCCGCCGCCCGCGCCACCTCCTCGCGATGAACGCCGAGCGGCATCTGCTGGATCTTCTCGTGCAGGGTGAGGATCGCGTTCAGCAGCATCTCGGGCCTCGGCGGGCACCCCGGCAGATAGATGTCCACCGGCACGATGTGGTCGACGCCCTGCACGATCGCGTAGTTGTTGAACATGCCGCCCGACGACGCGCAGACGCCCATCGCCAGCACCCACTTCGGCTCGACCATCTGGTCGTAGATCTGCCGCAGCACCGGTGCCATCTTCTGGCTCACCCGGCCGGCCACGATCATCAGGTCCGCCTGCCGCGGCGACGCCCGGAATGCCTCCATGCCGAAACGGGCGATGTCGAAGCGTCCGCCTGCGGTCGCCATCATCTCGATCGCGCAACAGGCGAGCCCGAAACTCGCCGGCCACAGCGAGCCCTTGCGGACGTAACCCGCAAGCCCTTCGACCGTGGTCAGCAGGAAGCCGCTCGGCAGCTTCTCCTCGATGCCCATATCCGACTCTTCTCTTCCGACTTAGCTTTTGGATCGCTGACGGGACCGATCAGTCCCAACTGAGACCGCCGCGCCGCCACTCGTACGCGTAGGCGACGGAGACGTTGAAGATGAACAGGGCCATGGCCCCGAGACCGAAGAAACCGAGAGCATCGAAATGAACAGCCCACGGATAGAGGAAGACGATCTCGATGTCGAAGATGATGAAGAGCATGGCCGTCAGGTAGTACTTCACCGGGATGCGGCCCGCACCCAGAGGCGAGAGTGTCGGCTCGATGCCGCACTCGTAGGCGTCGAGCTTGGCACGGTTGTAGCGCCTCGGACCGACGATCCTCGCCACGATCACGGAGAAGACCGCGAACGCGACCGCAATCGCCCCGAGCACGAGGATCGGCACGTAGACATTCAATCCGTCTCAGCTCCCCTCTTTCCCGAGCCTGTCCGCCCGATTCCCGGACGGTCGTTTCCGAAGCTACGCTCTTGTGAGTTATGCCACAGCGTACAAGGGAAGTCGTCGAGCCCGGTCGATTTGACCGTGCGAGTTCCAGGCGATCTCGAAGTACGGAAAACCCCTGCGGCACAGGCGCTCGATGCACCTTCACGCGGCGGAAATCGGAGTCAGGAGAGCCTAAGCTGAGCGGCGGGTGCGCAGCAGCGCTATGACCGCTTCGGACAACCGGATCGGGTCGAGCGGATGCGGCACCGCGGCCTCGGCCCGCGACCAAGTGGCCAGCCAGGCGTCGTCGGGGCGCCCGGTCAGAACCAGGATCGGGGGGCAGTCGTCGATCTCGTCCTTCAACTGCTTCGCGATCCCCATCCCGCCCGCGGGCACCGCCTCCCCGTCCAGAACGGCCAGGTCGACACCGCCGGCATCCATCTGCCGGATCACCACGGGCGCGGTCGCCACCTCGACGTACTCCAACTCCGGAAGGTCGGGGTGTGGACGCGTCCCCAGCGCCAGCACAACCTTCTGGCGGGTGTTCGCATCGTCGCTGTAGACGAGGACACGCAACCGATCAGGACGGCTGGTGTGGGCGGTCGCGTCGGTCACGGACACGATGCTACCGGTCCCCCGCTCTCCAGACCTGCGGCTCGCGACGATCGAAAAACGGCGCGTCGAAATCGAATTGGTTCGCCGGCGGCCGGAACTGCTCGGCTACAGCCGCTCGGCGATGGCGAGCGCCGTCGAGCCGAGCTTCGGCAGGCGGAGGTCGGCGATGGGGGTCAGCATGTTGCCGAGCCGGTTGGTGACGAAGGCGATCGACAGCCCGCTGTCGGCGTCGGCGAACGCGCCCGACCCACCCAAGCCGTAGTGCCCGAAGGTATTCGACGGCTGCCTGCGGCGTGCCACCATTCCCGCGTGGTAGCCGAGCCGCCAGTTCATCTGTATGCCCAGGACGTAGTCGCGGGCCGTCGTCTGCACCTGGCTCAGTTGCGCCACGACGTCCGGCGGGAGGAACTCCACACCGCCGACGGTTCCGCCGTTCGCCAGCGCCCCGTACATCCGCGCCAGCGCGCGGGCACTGAACACGCCGTTCCATCCCGGCATCACGCTGTCGTGGATCGCGGGGTTGCGGACGAGGGCATCGAAACCCGCGGGCATCCCCGCGTCGGCGACGTTGCGCAGACCGGGCAGCCGCGACATCGCGAACGACGTGGCTCCCCACGGAACGCCGAACGGGTTGATGTGCGGGAAGGTCCTCGCGATCCGGGCACGCTCGGCCGGCGGCACCTCGTACCAGAACTCCTTCACCCCGAGCGGTTCGGCGACCTCGGTGCGCACCAGTTCGGTGAAGGGTTTCCCGGCCGCGCGGGACGTCAGTTCGGCGACGAGCGAACCGAACGTCACCGCGTGATATCCGGGGACCTTCAGCCGCCGCTGATCCGGGGTCGCCGCGGCCAGTGCGGCACTGACCAGCGAATGGTCCATCAGACTCAGCGGTCCGGGCACGAGCCCACGAACCCGGTGCAGTCCGGCGCGGTGCGACAGCAGTTCGCGCACCGTGATCTCGTCCTTGCCCTCGGCGGCGAACTCGGGCCAGTACTGCGCCACCGGCGTGTCGTAGTCGATGATCCCGCGTCCCGCGAGCCGGTGCAGCACCGTGGACGCGACGCCCTTGCCCGTGGAGAACGTGAGGGTGACGGTGTCGTCCTGCCAGAACGTATCGCGGCTGGCCCATCCCGCCCACACGTCGACGACCGGTTCACCGTGGAGATAGACGGCCAGCGCGCCGCCGCCCTGGCTGCTGTCGTGGAAGAGTCGGAAGAACTGGTCGACGAGCATCCCGAAGCGACGGTCCGCGAGCATTCCGGCGGGCGGCCGTGCCCTGTGGCCCGTCAACGGCCACGGCGTCGTGGTCGTCATAACGACTTCCCTCGATCGTCTTTCACGTCAGCGACATGTGTATTTAACTTACTCTTTACACACGGAAGAACACTATCGGCACCGCTTCAGGGCCTGCGTGATCGCTTCGTGGCCATACCGCAACGGGAAAGAGTGTCCGGGTGCCGGGTAGGTGACCCGGCGCTGATCATTTCGGCTCCAGCGAGTGGAAGTAATCCGACCTGACCTCGACGTCCTCGACGAGACGCGTGGTGGTCTGGACACCCAGTGAATGCTCCTTCAACAGGTCGCACAGCCGGTCGCCGTCGATCAGGTCGATCGGCGGCGCCCCGTCCCTCTTGGACTCCGTGCGGGCGTCACCGGTGAACGTTCCGGTGGTGATGAGCAGGCCCTTCTCGCCGCGGCCCGCCATCGCGCCGCGGAAATCGCGCACCGCGCCGGCCCCGACGCTGCCGCTGTAGCGCTTGCACTGGAAGAACACGGGGAAACTGAGCAACGACAACTGGTACACCCCGAGCCCCTCGATGTCCCCGTCACCGCCGCGACCGGTGACGGACGCGCTCGAGAATCCGGCCTCCCGCAGCAACCGCTGGGTCAGCCGCTCGAACGCGGGCGGCGACATCTTCAGGACCGTGTCGAGCAGGAGGTCCTTCCAGTCCGCGTCGTTCTCGGCCTCGGCGATGTTGGCATCCGGTTCGTCGTTGCGGCGGGACGCGGCCTTCGCCGATTTGCGGGCGGCATTCTTCTTGCGGTTCTCGGCGGAGAACTCGGCGTGCAGGGGGCGGATCTCACTCTCGGCGACCTCGCGGCCCTTCTCCGTCACACTCCACACCCCGCGCCGGCTGTTCGTGAGCAGACCCATCCCCTTGAGGTAGGTGCGGGCCCACGCCAACCGGTACTCGATCTCGGTGCTGGGACCGTCACCGTGCAGCACACCCTGCACGTCGGACGAAAGCCCTTCTCGCTCAACGACTGCACTGTCGAGCTCCTCGTTGGACGCCGACCCACCGAGAGCAATGGCAGCCTGAAGCGCTGGCCAGAGGAGGTCGACGTACTGAGGAACGTGAACAGTCATGGCCACAAGCATGCCGGAATCCACCCGGCACTCCGCACACGGACCCCGATCCGATCATCCCGGGGCGAGCCGAGCTTCCGCACGGTTCTCGAGCTGCGCCCGGTAGATCGTCTTCCCCGATCGGCGCACGATGAGATAGGCGAGCCCGACGGCGATCATTCCCGGCACCAGCACACCGACGCTGCCCGTCATCTCCGCGACCATCAGCATGACCGCGAGAGGAGCGCGGGCGATGCTCCCGAAGCAGGCCATCATGCCGACGATGACGAAGGGCGCCGGATTGTCGGGGACGCCCGGGGCAAACGGTTCCAGCAGTCGCCACACCGCTGCGCCGGTGAACGCCCCGATCACCATTCCCGGGCCGAAGATGCCGCCGGATCCCCCCGAGCCGATGGACAGCGACGTCGCGAGGATCTTCGCGAACGGCAACAGCAGCACCACCCACAGCGGGATCGCCGTGAGGTCGGCGCGGGCCATCGACTGCTGGATCCAGCCGTAACCGCTGCCCAGCACCTCCGGCAACACGAGCGCCATCAGTCCGACGAGCAGCCCGCCGACCGCCGGTTTGACGATCCGGCTGCCGGGCAGACGGTGGGTGAGATCGACGGCCGTGTAGAACGTCCCGCTGTACAGCAATCCGATCAGGCCGCCGAGCACACCGATGAGCGCGAACCACACCAGCTGGACCGGGGTGTCGAAGACGTAGTCCTGAGCGGCGTACCCGAACAGCGGCCCGAATCCGAGGAAGCTGCCGAACACCGTGTAGCTGACGATCGACGTGACCAGCGCCGGCACAAGCACCTCGAAATCGAAGTCTTCCTTGTAGGGAATCGTGCAGCACAACACCGCGCCGCCGAGCGGGGCGCCGAAGATCGCGCCGATACCGGAGCCGATCCCGATCGCCACGGCGATTCGGCCGTCCCGTGGGGACAGGTCCAGCCTGCGGGCGAGCAGCGATCCGAAACCCGCCGAGATCTGCGCGGTGGGTCCCTCGCGACCGCCGGATCCGCCGGACCCGATCGTGATGGCGGACGCGACCAGCTTCACGAGGACGACGCGGACGCGGATCATGCGGGGGTCCCGGTGAACGGCGTCGATCGCCGCGTCGGTGCCGTGCCCCTCGGCCTCCGGTGCCAGCGTGAACACGATGATGCCCGACACCAGACCACCCAGGCACACCACGAGCGGGATTGCCCACGGTCTCGTGAACTCCCGGCTGCCGACCGCCCCACCGTCACCCGCCGCGGTCGGCGGGTGGTAACCCCCGATGCCGACGATCAGCAGTTGCGTCGCCTCCGACAGCGCGACGTAGAACACGACCGCTCCGAGCCCGGCGACGATCCCGATCACGACGCCGAGAACCAGCCATTTGCGGGTGTAACCCGAAGTCCGGATCCAGTTTCCGGCTGACGTCCCGATCGACCGCAGAGCCCTCGACCCGGGCGCCACCCGGATCACTCCAGCTTTCCGAAGACCGTCCGACCCTCCAGGATCGTGGCGAGCACCTCGAGACCCGCGATGTCGTCGGGATCCACCAGAAGCGGGTTGGCCGACAACACGACGAGATCGGCGTGCATACCGGGGACGATCGCCCCGATGGCGTCCTCGCTCCGGAGGTGCCACGCCGAGTTGATCGTCTCCGCCCGCAGGGCATCCGGGACGGAGATCCGTTCCTCGGGAGCGAGCACACGTCCCGATCGGGTGCGGCGGGTGACGGCGTCGGCGATGTTGCGCAGCGGGTTGGTCGGGGTGACCGGGCCGTCGTTGTGGAACGAGATCCGCTGGCCCGCTTTGATCGCGGAACCGGCAGCCGCCCAGCGTGCTCCGCGCTCGGGACCGAACAGGTCGTCGACGAGCACGTCGCCCCAGTAGTAGAGGTGGTCGACGAAAAGGCTGCACGTGACGCCGAGTTCGGTCGCTCGGCGGAACTGGTCCGGGGTCATCGCCCCGACGTGCTCGAGCCGGAGTCGGTGGTCTTCGCGTGGCGAGTCGGCGAGCATCCGCTCCCACGCGTCGAGGACCAGGGTGACCGCGGCGTCACCGTTGGCATGGCAGGAGATCTGCCAGCCGTTCTCGAAATACGGCTTGCTGATCTCGAGAATCTCGTCCTCGGTGTAATTGGCCTCGCCACGCGTTCCGGCGAGGCCGAGCGATCGAGTGACGTCGGTGTCGAGGTACGGAAAGCTGGTGGCCGCATTGCCCACCCACGGCGACCCGTCCGACCAGATCTTGATGCCCACCTGGCGCAGCAGGTCGTTGCCGACTCCGGGTGAGACTTCGGAGGTGCGCTCCGGGTTGGACATCTCGTACAACCGCAGTCGGGTGGTGAGAGCGCCGGACCGGGCGAACGCCGTCAGGGCGCTCCGGAACCGTGGGTCGAATGCCATCTCACTGGCGGTGGTGATGCCCGCCGCGTTCATCCGCGCGCATTCCGCGGCGAGGAGCTCCGGGAGCCGGGTGGTCGCGCCCGCGAGGATCGAGGCTGCCACCGCCATCACCGCGGGCGCCTCGAACGCCGAACCGTCCAGTTCACCCGACTTGTCACGACCGAAACTGCCGCCCTCCGGGTCCGGCGTGTCCTTGGTCAATCCGGATTCCCGCGCGGCGACGTCGTTGAAGTAGGCCACGTGGCCGGTGTTGTGCAGGATCACCAGGGACGTATCGGGAGCGACGGAATTGAGCCAGTCACGGGTCGGCTCGGGCAGCCCTTTCTGCAGCAGTGGGTCCCAGCCGTTGAGCACGGCGCCGTCGGGGTGTTCGTCGACGGCGCGGCGGACGGCGTCGACCACCTCCCCCGCGTCGGCGATGGTCACCGGCCTGATGTCCACGACCGGTTCACCGAGCAACACCGCGGAGTTCAGCGGGTGGCCGTGCGCCTCGATGAATCCCGGGAGTATGCATGCGCGGTGCACGTCGACCGTGATCGTTGCCGGTCCGATCAGCGGAAACACCGCGGCGTCGCTGCCGACAGCGGCGATCCGCCCGTCGCGCACCGCGACCGCCCGAGCGCGTGGCGCGGCGTCGTTCATGGTGACCACGTCACCGAAAAGCACCAGATCGGCAGCTTGTGCGTCGTTCGTGCCCATCAGTGCACCCTCCCGTCAGACCGGGCACGGGCGAGGGCCCACGCGCCGGCAGCGAGTGTCGACTGTGACTTCAGATTACAACTACACAGCAGGCCATATGCAGGAATAGTGCGTAACCAAGATCAGTTGCAGACAGGCATGACCGAAACACCGCTGCCCGTCGACGGCCTCTTCGAGCCGTTCGCCGTCAAATCCCTCCAGCTGCGGAACCGCTTCGCAATGGCGCCCATGACCAGGGCTTTCTCCCCCGGCGGCATTCCCGGGGACGATGTCGCGGCCTACTACCGGCGGCGTGCGGCGGGCGGCGTCGGACTCGTCATCACCGAGGGGACGTACATCCCCGACCCGGCCGCCGGATCTCACACCCGGGTGCCGCGGCTCTACGGACCGGACAGCCTCGCCGGCTGGAAGTCGGTCGTGGACGCCGTCCACGACGAGGGCGGGCAGATCATCCCGCAGCTCTGGCACCTGGGCGTCGAACGCGGCCCGCAGCCCCGCCTGAATCCTGACGTGACCACCGCCAGCCCGTCCGGAATCGCTCTGGACGGGACCCGCCTGGGACGCGAATTCACCGAATCCGATCTCGACGCGCTGCGCGAGTCGTGGGTCGCGGCCGCCGTCAACGCACGCGACGTGGGCTTCGACGGCATCGAACTCCACGGGGCCCACGGCTACCTGCTCGACCAGTTCCTGTGGGACCGCACGAATGTCCGCACCGACGGCTACGGCGGATCCGCCCTGGCCCGCACCCGGTTCCCCGCCGAAGTGGTCGCAGCGATCCGCGAGGCCGTCGGCGAGGACTTCGCGATCGTCTACCGCTTCAGCCAGTGGAAGTCGAACCACTACGACTCCCGGATAGCACAATCCCCCGACGAACTCGCGGCCGTGCTCGCACCCCTCGTCGCCGCCGGTGTCGACGTGCTGCACCCCTCCACCCGCAGGCACTGGGAACCGGCGTTCGCCGAGCTGGCCGGTGAGGACGGGGAACTGGGCCTGGCCGGCTGGACCAAACGGCTGACCGGACTACCCACCATCACGGTCGGTTCGGTGGGCCTCGACGACGTGTTCACGACGGCCTTCACCTCGGACGGCGCGTCGAACACCGCCGGTATCGACCGCCTGCTCCGGCAGTACGAGAACGGCGAGTTCGACCTCGTGGCCGTCGGTCGCGCGCTGCTGTCCGATCCCGAGTGGGTGCTCAAACTCCGCGACGGCAGGACCGCCGAGCACATCCCGTACAGCAACGAGCACCGGACGGTCCTGCACTGACCGTGCCGGTCAGCTGTCCTCGACGGTGATCTCCACCTGATCGGCGTTCACGCCTTCGGGCGGGTTCGCCGTTCCTTCGACGGAGATACGGCTCTTGTCGACGCCCTTGGCCTCGAGTGCGTTTGCGACGGCCTGGGCGCGCTGATCGGCCAGCAGTTCGGCGGCGGACTCGTCCGAGTTGGTGGCGTACGCCTCGATCCGGATGTTGTTGTCGCTGGCGTTCAGCGCTGCGGCCACTGCGCTGACGGTGACGTCGGAGATCGCGTTGAGCTCGGCGGTTCCCGACTCGAATCCGATCGGGACCGCCGCGATGGCCGAGTTGATCGCGTTCTGCGTGGCCTCTCGCGCGGTGTTCACGGCGGACGACGCCGTGGCTTGGACACTGCTGATCGCGCCTTCCACCCGGTCGGACGCCGAGGAGGTCGTCGTGGTCGCGATCGGAGCCTCGTTCGAACTGTCGTCGGAACAGCCGGCCGCGCCGAGCAGAGCGATGGCCGCGACCGCGATACCGGTGACGATGGTCTTGCGCATGATGGATTCCCCTATACGTCGGTATGTCCGGAAGGCGCTACACGTCGTGGGACGAGGATAGCCCCGCCGGCGCCCGGCGACGGCGGTATTCAGGCAGCGCCGCGGCTCCCACATCGTGGGATCAGGCCCGACGGATGTGAATCCGGACACGGGCTTCTCACCTGGTCGGAACCCGGTAATTCGTCCCGCGTTTCATTTCGGTTAAACCTTCGGATTGCGATCTCATTTCAATAACGGTAGGAATGAATCCGGCGCCCGCTCAGCGCCGACATAAATGCCCACAACCGAGCAAGGAGTTAAAAGCATGGATCTCGCCTTCCTGTCCGAATTCTTCTCCGCCTTCTCCGACCTCGCCGGTGCCCTGGACTTCTTCTCGGGTTCCGCCGACGCATTGGGCGGTGGCGCAGACGCCGCAACCGCGGCCGCGGCCACGATTGGCTAGCATTTCCGCTGGCACAAGACTTGAACACCCGTGACGGGGTTCGCACGCTCAGGCGCGCGAGCCCCGTCACGGCGTTGTCGGCACACTTCGTTCGACTCAATCACGTACCTATCACGGCGATTAATGCGTGACGTGAACATGTTCATTATCCACGTCACCAGCGAGTTACCCGGAATTGGTCGGTCGACCAATTGGGTCGACCTTCCGAAGATCAACTTTTCCGCTTCACCGTTGATTTATTCTCGAAATAATCGACTACGGCGCATATGTTCGGTACTTCCGTAACACGCGCGCATCTCAGTGCACATGCGTACACTCAAATCTCGTGACCGACCCGCAGATCAGACGCCGCTCCGAGGTGCGGGCCCTCGCCCGGCTGGCCCTCGAGGAAATCGGGGCCGCCGCCACCGGCATCGGCAGCATCCACCGCGCCATCTCGGATCGTGTCTTCGCCGGCATCCGGCTCGGTGTCGGCTCCCACGCCGTCCCCGCCAAACTGCTCCACGACGAGATCTCGGGCGCCGCGTACACACTCGTCGCCGACACCGCACGTCTCGGTGGTTCCCTCGCAGGACGGTACCTCGATCTCCCGTCGTCGGAGAACGTCGCCCCGTCCCAGACACGCCGCGGAGCCCAGGCCATCGCCGCGATCCAGGGTCTGATCGGCGACGTACTGGAATCGGAGGGGTCGCCGCTCGCCGCACCCCTGTCGATACGGGTGAACGGTGTCGCGCTCGCACCGGACGCGGGCACGCTCGCCGACGCCTTCCCGCGCGCCGGTGGCCGCATCGTCGTCTTCCTGCACGGACTCGTCGAGACCGAGGACGCGTGGGCACTGGGTCGCCGTCCCACCTACGGTGAACGGCTCGGGACGGACCTGGGGTACACGGCGTTGCAGATCCGGTACAACTCCGGCAGGCACATCTCGGACAACGGCAGGAGCCTGTCCGAACTCCTGGACGCGGTCACCGAGCACTGGCCGGTCCAGGTCGAGTCGATCGCCCTCGTCGGGCATTCCATGGGTGGCCTCGTGGCCCGCAGCGCCTGCCGGATCGCCTTCCTCGACGACCGCCCGTGGGTGAGGCGGGTTCAACATGTCGTGAGTCTCGGCTCACCCCACCTCGGAGCCCCGTTGGAGCAGGCCGTCCACTACGCGAGCGCCGGCCTGGCCGCACTGCCCGAGACGCGGGCGATCTCCGGGCTCCTGCGCAGAAGGAGCGCCGGCATCCGCGATCTGAACCAGGGTTCGCTCGTCGACGAGGACTGGCGCGATCGCGATCCCGACGCGCTCCGCGCCGCGGCGTGCAGTGAGGTCCCGCTCCTCGACGGCGTGACGTACTGCTTCGTCTCCGCGACCATCACGCGCAGCCCGAGACACCCGCTGGGACGCCTGCTCGGCGACGGCATGGTGCTCGTGCCGAGTGCGTCCGGCCGTAACCGGACGCGGATGATCGGCTTCCGCGACGAGGACGGCATGCACCTCGCGCCCGCGAACCATTTCACGATGCTCAACCACGAGTCGGTGTACGAGAAGCTGCTCGAATGGCTCGGAACGCCGGAAGCCGGCTGACTTGCGGACTCAGGCCATGGTCGTGTGCCACACGATGGCGGCGGCGAGCGCACCCGCGCCGTTCAGCGACCAGTGCAGCGCGATGGGCGCGATCAGACTGCCGCTGCGGCGACGGAGCCACGTGAACACGACGCCCGCGGCCGCGGTCGCGACCACCGCCGCGAAGATGCCGAGCACCTGACCGAGGACGCCGCCACCGAGGAAGCTGGACAGTCCCTTGTTGCCCGACGTCAGTCCCAGCGAAGACGCGATGTGCCAGAGGCCGAACATCAGCGATCCCGCCGCGAAGACACCACGTGCGCCGTACACCCGGTCGAGGGTGCCGTGCAGCACGCCGCGGAACGCGAGCTCCTCGGGGATGACGGTCTGCAACGGGATGACGATCATCGACGCGATGAGCGCACCGGACAGGGTGGCGTACCGGTCGGCCATGAAGAAGGGGCGGGTGATCGGCAGGGCTGCGCCGATCGCCACGACGCCGATCACGAGTCCCATCGCCGCCAGCGCGTACAACGAACCTTTTCGCCAGTGCCGGGGCGAGAGACCCAGTTCTGCCCAGCCGAGCCCGCGGCGGCGGATGAGCACGAGCAGCACGACAGCGGCGATGGGAACGGTGGCGATGCTCGCCCACGCGGTGGTGAAGTGCGCGATCAGATTCGTGGCCGCGAGGACGACCACCACGATCGCGATGTCGAGGTAGGCGTGCAGCACGGGCCGCTCGGCGCGTGCACCGGACTTCTCGCCGTCGACAGCTCCGGCGCACTGGACTTCAAGGGTCATTCGGCCGGCCGATCTGCTCCGTGTACACGCATCAAGTCAAGTGTACGGATTCGTCTGTGAAACCTCTGTGAGCCACGCCACTGCGCAGGTCGAAGCATGCCCCCGCGTCACAGGGCTGCCGGAGCCCGCGTCTAGCCTGGATACGAACTTCACACAACCCGCTGTCCAGGAGATAGAATGGCCGACTTCCTCTACGAGGACTTGCTGCCGATCGGTGAGGACCCCACCGAGTATCGGCTGCTGACCACCGAGGGGGTGTCGACTGTCGAAGGACCCGACGGCCGCACCTTCCTGTCCGTCGAGCCCGAGGCGCTGCGCCTGCTCACCGAGACCGCGCTCCACGACATCTCGCATTACCTGCGCAGCGACCATCTGAAGCAGCTCGCGAGCATCCTCGACGATCCCGAGGCATCGGGCAACGACAAGTTCGTGGCACTCGATCTGCTCAAGAACGCCAACATCTCCGCCGCCGGCGTGCTGCCGATGTGTCAGGACACCGGCACCGCGATCGTCATGGGCAAGCGCGGCCAGCACGTCCTCACCCCCGGCGACGACGAGAAGGCCATCGCCCGGGGGGTCTACGACGCCTACACCCGGCTCAACCTGCGGTACTCGCAGAACGCGCCGATCACGATGTGGGACGAGAAGAACACCGGGAGCAACCTCCCCGCCCAGATCGAGCTCTACGCCGACACGGCGACCGGCCACGAGAACGCCTACAAGTTCCTGTACATGGCCAAGGGCGGCGGCAGCGCCAACAAGTCCTACCTGTTCCAGGAGACCAAGGCGATCCTGAACCCGGACGGCATGATGCGGTTCCTCGAGGAGAAGATCCGCGCCCTCGGCACTGCAGCCTGCCCGCCGTACCACCTCGCGATCGTCGTGGGCGGCACGTCCGCGGAGTTCGCGCTCAAGACGGCCAAGTACGCGTCGGCGCACTACCTGGACGAACTCCCCAACGAGGGTGCGATCACCGGCCGCGGATTCCGCGACCTGGAACTCGAGGAGAAGGTGCTCGAGCTGACGCGTCAGATCGGCATCGGCGCACAGTTCGGCGGCAAGTACTTCTGCCACGACGTCCGCGTCATCCGCCTCCCCCGTCACGGCGCGTCGCTGCCCGTCGCTCTCGCCGTGTCCTGCTCGGCGGACCGCCAGGCCAAGGCGAAGATCACCCCCGAGGGCGTCTTCCTCGAGCAGCTCGAATTCAACCCGGGGAAGTTCCTCCCCGAGGTCACCGACGCCCAGCTCGACGCCGAGACCGACGGCGTCTCCGGCACCGGCAAGGGCGCCGCCGTGAAGATCGACCTCACCAAGCCGATGCCCGAAATCCTCGCCGAGCTGTCCAAGCACCCGGTGAAGACGCGGCTGTCGCTCACCGGCCCGCTCGTCGTCGCGCGCGACATCGCCCACGCCAAGATCAAAGAACGGCTCGACGCCGGCGAGGACATGCCGCAGTACCTCAAGGACCACCCGGTGTACTACGCCGGCCCGGCCAAGACCCCCGACGGCATGGCGTCCGGTTCCTTCGGCCCCACCACCGCCGGTCGCATGGACTCCTACGTGGAGCAGTTCCAGGCCGCGGGCGGTTCGATGGTGATGCTCGCGAAGGGCAACCGCTCCAAGCAGGTCACCGACGCATGCAAGTCGTACGGCGGCTTCTACCTCGGGTCCATCGGCGGTCCCGCGGCGCGTCTCGCCCTCGACTGCATCAAGAAGGTCGAGATCGTCGAGTACGAAGAGCTCGGCATGGAAGCGGTCTGGAAGATCGAGGTCGAGGACTTCCCCGCGTTCATCGTGGTCGACGACAAGGGCGAGGACTTCTTCGCCGGTGTCTCCACCCCCACCCTCACCATCGGCAAGCGCCCCGGCCTGTAGGCGGCTCCGCCGCCCGTGCGCCTTTTTGGTAGCTGGAGCAACCAGAAAGGCGCACGGGCGCTACGCGCCTACGGCGATCTCGACGACGGGGTTCTTCGCCGGGTCGAGCCGGCCGAGGAGTGAGGTCAGCGTGTCGCGGTCGATGGCGACGCACCCTTCGGTGGTGGTGCCGTCCGTGACGTGCAGGAACATCGCCGAACCGAGGCCGGGAACGCGGGCGGCGTTGTAGCCGATCGCGGCCGCGTAGTCGTACAGCGGTCCGGCCGCGTAGAGGTTCTCGCTGTTACCACCGGGGCTCGCGTCCTGCCGGACGTGCGTGTTGTACGTGGGCGAGAGCGGATTCGAATCCCACCAGTCCCGCCGGTCCGACTGGAAATACGGCATCGCCGTCTCCGGTGCGGGCTGCCGGCCGAACGCCTGTGACAGCGGAAAGACCCCGGCCGGCGTGCGGGTGGAGAATTCGTTCGCCGCACCGATTCCTTCTGCGCCGACGTCGGCGGGGACGGGGCCCGCGAACACCTGCCACGTGCCGTCCGCAGTCCGTTCCCAGGCGGTCAGTTCGGCGACCACTGCCCCCACGGACGGCGCGTAGACCGTGATCACCTGGTCCGAGGCGCCGGAGAAGACTGCTCTGTCCGGGGCTGCGGAGGCGCCGGGTGCGAGCACCAGCCCGATCAGAGCCACCATCAGTCCCGCCAACCACAGTCGACCCACCCGTAACGTCGTCATGGGGCGAGTGTTCCATCCTCGGGCACTCGTTGCGAGATTTCCCTCCGCGCTGCTACACCCGGCAGAGGATCTCGCTGTGCAGCAGCGCGAACCAGCCGTCGTCCTCCCGCACCCACGAACGCCAGCCCGCCGCGATGCGTTCCAGGTCCGCCCCGGTGGCGAGCCCCAGTTCGAGCGCCCGGTCCGCGTAGTGCGACTGCAGCGAGCGATCGGCCCAGGACCCTCCCCACCACTCGCGATCCTCGTCGGAGGAGAAGCACCACGCGCTCGCGGTGTTCACGACGTCGGCGAGACCCGCCTCGTGCGCCCACGCCCGCAGGCGACGTCCGGTGTCCGGTTCACCACCGTTCGCCCGCGCGATGGAGTTGTACAGCGTCAGCCATTCGTCGAGTTCCGGTGTCGGCGGGAACCATGTGAAGGTGCCGTAGTCGGCGTCGCGGGCGGCGACGATTCCACCGGGCCTGCACACCCGCTTCATCTCGCGCAGCGCCTGCACCGGATCGCCGACGTGTTGCAGGACCTGATGCGCGTGCACGACGTCGAAGCTGTCGTCGGGAAAGTCGAGGGCGTGGACGTCCGACACCACGGTCAGGACGTTCGGGACTCCCCGCTTCGCGAACTCCTTCCTGGCGAGGGACAGCGCCTCGTCGTTCATCTCGACGGCGGTGACGACTCCGGGTGCGACGAGTCCCGCGAGGTCGGCGGTGATCGTGCCCGGCCCGCACCCGACGTCGAGCAACGCCATGCCTGCGCGCAGGTGCGGGAGCAGATAACCGGCGGAGTTCTCGGCGGTGCGCCATCGGTGGTTTCGCAGCACCGATTCGTCGTGACCGTGGGTGTAGACCGTCTCGTCGCCGTTCATGTCTCCGACGCTAGCAACTTCGACCAGATAATGGGATTCCCATCTCACCATATAGGATTACGCGAACCTCGCCCGCAACAGGCCGTGAGTGTTACGTTGTTGCACACCAACGCGGCAACCGAGGGACTGCCATGACTTTCAGCCTCGCTCTCACTCCGGCGCAGAAAGACCTCGTCGAGCGGACGCACGCCTTCGCGGAGAACGTGATCCGGCCGGTGGCGGCCGAGCACGACCGCGCGCAGGAGTTCCCCTGGGACGTTCTCGAGAAGGCCGCGCAGGAGGGCTTCTACAGTCCGCTGTTCTACCGCGACCTCATCGGCGACCCGACCGGCCTGTCCCTCCCCCTGTTCATGGAGGAGTTGTTCTGGGGTTGCGCCGGAATCGGGCTGGCCGTCGTGATGCCCGCGCTGGCGCTGTCGTCGATCGGGCAGGCCGCGACGCCGGAGCAGATGCTGCGCTGGGCGCCCGAGTGCTTCGGCGAGCCCGGCAACCTGAAACTCGCCGCACTGTGCATCTCCGAACCCGAGGGCGGCAGCGACGTCCGCAATCTGCGGACCACCGCGACGCGCGACGGCGACGAGTGGGTGATCGAGGGACACAAGATGTGGATCGGCAACGGGGGAATCGCCGACGTGCACGTCGTGAACGCGACCGTCGACCCGGACCTGGGCCATCGCGGTCAGGCGCTCTTCGTTGTGCCCGGCGGAAGTCCGGGTATCGAACTCGTCCGCAAGCTCGACAAGTTGGGCTGCCGCGCGTCGCACACGGCGGAGCTGAAGTTCCATCAGGTGCGGGTTCCCGCCGATCATCTGCTCGGCGGCGACGACAAGTTGCAGAACCGCATGCGGAAGGCCCGTGAGGTGCAGGAAGAGGTGGCCACCGGCGCGCCCCGGCGCAAATCGGCCACCCTCGGCACGTTCGAGCAGACACGCCCCATGGTCGCCGCTCAGGCGCTGGGCATCGCCCGCGCAGCGCTCGAATACGCCACCGAGTACGCGAACCGCCGCGAGGCGTTCGGCGGCCCGATCATCGACAACCAGGGCATCGCATTTCCGCTGGCCGACCTCGCGACCCAGATCGACGCCGCGCGGCTGCTCACCTGGCGGGCGTCGTGGATGGCGGCGGCGGGAGTGGAGTTCCGCCACGGCGAGGGCTCGATGGCGAAACTCGCGGCGTCGGAGGCCGCGGTGAAGACCACCGAACGCGCACTGCAGACGATGGGCGGGTGGGGGTACATCAGCGACCACCCCGTCGAGAAGTGGTACCGGGACGCCAAGCTGTACACCATCTTCGAGGGCACCAGTGAGATTCAGCGGATGGTGATCGGGCGCGCTCTCGGCGCCGCGGACGGCGCCCCGCCCCTCCACTTCGATCAGCCGACCGAGGGATCCGCCTTCAACCGGCGGTTCGGCAGGGGCACGTCCGTGCGCACGAAGGCAGGCGAGTTCGCGATGTCGATGAAGGACCGGATGCCCGAGTCCGCGCAGCGACTGGCGATGAAAATCCTTGCTCCACCGAAGAAGTGAAACCGGCGCGGGATCAGGTCCAGAGGGCGGCCACGAGCACGGTGACGATGCCGAGCCCACCGGTCACGTGGACCAGGTTCGGGTTATCGTGCCCCTTCTTCTGCTTGCCCCGGACGATCTCGGCGAGCGCGACCACCACCAGTGAGAGTAGAAGCTTCACGCCGATCTTGACGTGGTTGTAATCCTTGTCCAGTGCGGCCTCGCCGAGCCCGACCAGGATCAGTCCTGTCACGAACTGGAGCCGCGCACCCCACACCATGACCTCGGAGATCCGCGGCGCCCCGAGCACCGCGAAATAGCCGCCGACGAGGGCGGCCATGCCGAGCAGGTGGCAGACGAAGAAGAGGTTGTAGACGACGGTCATCTCCGCAGCCTAGCGACCTGCCCGGTCAGCCGGATACGATTCCCGCCTCGATCGCCGCCTCCCGGTACGACGCGGCCAGCGTGGCGACGGTTTCGTGGGCGTTGAGCCCGCTGGGGTTCGGGACCAGCCACAACTCCGCACCCTCGAGGTCGCGCGGCTGCTTGCCCTTCTTCGCGGCACGCTCCCCGAAAGCCGTGCGGTAGGCGGTGATTCCGGCGACGGCGACCACCCGGGGAGCGGTATCGCGGACGATGGTGCGCAAGCGCTCGGCGCCGACGGCCAGTTCCTCACCGGTCAACTCGTCCGCCTTCGCGGTGGCACGCGGGGCAAGGTTGGTGATGCCGACGCCCCGCTCGATCAGGTGATCGCGATCCGCGTCCGACATCCCTGCCGTCGGATCGATCGGACGCTCGATGATCCCCGCGGCCAGCAGGGCCGGATAGAATCGGTTGCCCGGGCGCGCGAAATGCGCCCCGGTCGCGGCCGTCCACAGTCCCGGGTTGATACCGACGAACAGCAGTCGGCAGCCCGGTCCGATGAGGTCCGCAACCTCGGCGTCCCGGAACGACTCCAACTCCGCACGAGTGAAGCTCACAGCCTGTCCGCCTGCGCACTCACAGTCGGCCCGCCTCCGTCAGCCCCGCAACGGTGTCGGCCAGGGTCTCCGCCGAATCCCGGTACTTCACACCCAGTTCGCTCTCGCTCGGGCGGTCGTCCGTGTCCGGCATCCGCGTGTAGTACTCCATCGCCGCCTCCGAAATCGGGGTGTCGATGGGGACGAACCGGTCGACGGCGTCGACCAGTCTGCCCACCAGGCGCAACGCGGCGTCCGGAACCGGGAACACCCCCATCCACTTGCCGGTGATCACGCCCAGCATCTCCGCGATCCCCGCGATCGAAATCCGGGGACCACCGAGCATGTACCGGCGGGCGCCGCGTCCCGACTCGAGGAGCGCGGCGTGCGCGCTCGCCACCTCCCGGACGTCGACCATCGTCCACGCCGCGCTCCGCCCGGGCAGACCCCGCAGGTGAACGGCGGCCTCGACTGCCTGAGCCGCCTCGCCGAACTGGTTCCCCGCGGGCGGGCCGATGATCATGCCCGGATAGGTGATCGCGATCGGTGCGCCGTCGGTCTGAAGGTCGCGAGCGTACTGCTCCACACGTGCCTTGCTCCGGCCGTAGGCGTCGGGAGGCCCGCACACCGGCAGTTCGGGAGTGAGCAGCCGGGCCCCCGGCTGGAACAGCGCGGCGATACTCGAGACGTAGACGATCGGGTCGAGGCCCAGCTCGACTGCGGTTCCCAGCACGTTCTGCGCGCCGGCCAGGTTGGTCTGCAACATCTCCTCCGCGCGCCGCGGGTCGACCGCGACCACGGCCGCGGCGTGGATGACGGCGTCGCAGCCGTCCAGAGCGCGGCGCACGGACTCGGCGTCCGTGATGTCACCGACCACGTAATCGGACGTGTCGAGTCCGAGTGCCGCGGCACTGGTCACGAGGCGAGCAGGATCTCGCACGAGGAAGCGCACCCGGTGACCGGCGTCCACCGCCGCCTTCGCACTCCACGCCCCGACGAAACCTGTTCCCCCCGTGACCAATACGAGCAAGGTGAACTACACCGTCCTGGCGAGACGGTTGGCGAGCATGGTGGTGAACCGGGCGGGATCCTCTAGCTCGCCGCCCTCGGCCAGCAACGCCATCCCGTAGAGCAGCTCCGCGGTCTCCCCCAGCGCCGGATCCTCGTTGCGTTCGCCGTGCGCCTCCCGCAGCCCGGTGACGAGCGGGTGGGTCGGGTTCAGCTCGAGGATGCGCTTCGTGGTGGGGACGGGCTGTCCGGACGCCCGGTACATCCGCTCGAGTGCCGGCGACATGCTGAACGCGTCGCCGACGATGCAGGCCGGCGACGTGGTCAGCCGCGTCGACAGCCGCACCTCCTTGACCTGCTCGCTCAGCGCGTCGGCCATCCAGGAGAGCAGGCCGGCGAAGTCCTTCTCCTGCTCCTCCCGCTCCGACTCGTGCGCCTTCTTGTCTTCCTCGGTGTCGAGATCGACCTCGCCCTTGGCGATCGACTGGAACGACTTGCCGTCGAATTCCGGCACGGCACCGACCCACATCTCGTCCACCGGATCGGTGAGCAGCAGCACCTCGAAGCCCTTCGCGCGGAAGGCCTCCATGTGCGGTGAGCTCTCGAGCAGCTGCCGGGATTCGCCGGTTGCGTAGAAGATCTGCTCCTGACCGTCCTTCATCCGCGCCACGTAGTCTTCGAGCGAGGTCAGCTCCTCCTCGCTGTGGGTGGACGCGAACGACGAGATACCCAGCAGCACATCCCGATTGTCGGTGTCCGACATCAGGCCTTCCTTGACCGCGCGGCCGAACTCCGCCCAGAACGTGCGGTAGTCGTCGGGCCGCTCGGCCTTCAGGTCCTTGATCGTGGTGAGGACCTTCTTGGTGAGCCTGCGCCGGATGGCACGAATCTGCCGGTCCTGCTGAAGGATCTCACGGGACACGTTGAGGGACAGGTCCTGAGCGTCGACCACACCCTTGACGAAGCGGAGGTACTCCGGCATCAGCTGGTCGCAGTCGTCCATGATGAAGACGCGCTTGACGTACAGCTGCACACCCGTCTTCCCGTCCCGCATGAACAGGTCGAACGGCGCGTGGGACGGGATGAACAGCAGCGCCTGGAACTCGAACGTGCCCTCCGCCTTCATCGGGATGACCTCGAGCGGATCGTCCCAGGCGTGGGCGATGTGCTTGTAGAACTCCTTGTACTCGTCCTCGGAGACGTCGTCCTTCGAGCGCGCCCACAGCGCCTTCATCGAGTTGATCGTCTCGGACGTCGTGGTGACCTCGTCCTCGCCGTCGCCCTCCGCGGGGACCGTGCGCTCCACGTTCATCCGGATCGGCCACGCGATGAAGTCGGAGTAGCGCTTGACGAGCTCCCTGATCTTCCGTTCCGACGTGTAGTCGTGCAGGTGATCCTCGGCGTCCTCGGGCTTGAGGTGCAGGGTGACGGAGCTGCCTTGCGGGGCGTCGTCGACCGCTTCGATCGTGTACGTGGCCTCGCCGCTCGACTCCCAGCGCGTGGCCTCGCTCTCGCCTGCCTTCCGCGTCAGGAGGGTGACCTTGTCGGCGACCATGAACGTCGAGTAGAAGCCGATGCCGAACTGCCCGATCAGTTCCTCGGAGGCGGCGGCGTCCTTCGCTTCCTTCAACTTGCGGCGTAGGTCTGCGGTGCCGGACTTGGCCAGCGTGCCGATGAGGTCGACGACCTCCTCGTGGGACATGCCGATGCCGTTGTCGCGGACGGTGAGCGTGCGCTGCTCCGCGTCCACCTCGATCTCGATGTGCAGATCCGACGTGTCGACGTGGAGCTCCTTGTTGCGGAAGGCTTCGAGCCGCAACTTGTCCAGCGCATCCGACGCGTTGGAGATGAGCTCCCGCAGGAACGAGTCCTTGTTGGAGTACACCGAGTGGATCATGAGGTCCAGGAGCTGGCGGGTCTCCGCCTGGAACTCCAGTTGTTCGATTTTCGTGCTCACTTCGATTCCCTTCGACAGCAGAACCCTCGACACCAGATTCGTCGTCGGAATGATATCCCGCGGCCGAATACCGGATTCATCGTGGCGAGAGGTCCGGATCCGGCCGCGCCGGGGAGGCGAGGACCTCCGGCGCCGATCTGCCCGGGACCCTCAGCCGGCGGCGTCCTCCTTCAGGGTGTACGCGACCAACGCATTGGCATGACCGTGACCGAGGCCGTGCTCGGACTTCAGCCAGCTCACCAACTCCATGTGCTTGGTCAGCTCGGACGACCGGATGAGCGTCTGCCATTCACTGATCGGCCGACCGTACTTCTCCTCGATCGACGGGAAATAGGACGCGGGCCCCTTCACTGGTTCAGCCATGCGCGACAGGCTACCGGCACCCGCCGACACATACTGTCCGACAGGCATCTTCGGATGTAGCGCCCTCGCCGACGCCGACGTCCGTAAGCTGACTGCATGGAACGAACATCGGCAAGGTGACGTCGTGGCGGAGCTGATTCTGGGACCACTGCTGAGACATGTCGGCACGTGCGATGCGACGGTGTGGGTCGAGACGTCGGAGGCGTGCACCGTCCGGGTCCTCGGCCACGAGGAACGCACGTGGAACGTGTCGGGTCACCACTATGCGCTCGTCGTCGTGGAGGGTCTGGAGCCCGGGTCGACCACCCCGTACGAGGTGGCCCTCGACGGCCGCCCGGTGTGGCCGTTGCCGAGTGCCGTCCCCTCGATGATCCGCACGCTCCGGGAGGACGACGACACGCTCGTCCTCACGTTCGGGTCGTGCCGGTTCGCCACGATGTCCACCACGGAGGACAACCGGCACCTCGGCGCCGACGCCCTGGACGCGTATGCGGTGCGGATGGCCGAACAGTCGCCGGACCAGTGGCCCGACGCCCTGCTGCTGCTCGGGGATCAGGTGTACGCCGACGAACTCTCCCCCGAGACCGAGGCCCGGGTCGCCGAGATCCACGACGTGAACGAGCCACCGGGGCCGCAGGTGCGCAATTTCGAGGAGTACACCTGGCTCTACGCCGAGTCGTGGTCGGACCCTCAGGTGCGCTGGCTGATGTCGACGGTGCCGACGTCGATGATCTTCGACGACCACGACGTCCGGGACGACTGGAACACCTCGGAGTCCTGGCGCGCCGAAATCGAGGCCACGTCGTGGTGGGAGGAGCGCATCGTCGGCGCGCTGTCCTCGTACTGGGTCTACCAGCACCTCGGGAACCTGGCGCCGAGTCACCTCGCCGAAAATGAACTGTACCAACGCGTTCGGAAGCACGGCGGCGACGTCGAGCCGATGCTCCGCGAATTCGCGTCTGCCGCCGACGAGGAAGCGGACGGGGCCAAAGGCATGCAATGGTCGTATCGCCGGGACCTCGGGGTTGCGAGGCTGCTCGTCATCGACTCAAGGTGCGGTCGCATCCTCTCCGGCGGTCGCCGCGAGATGGTGTCCGACCCGGAATTCTCCTGGATCGAACGTCAGACCGAGGGCACCTACGACCACCTGCTCGTCGGCACGTCGCTGCCGTGGTTGCTGCCCCGCGCCCTTCACGACCTCGAGTCCTGGGACGAACGCCTCGCCGCCGGGTCCCGTGGCCCACGGGTCGCGGCCTTGGCGGAGAAGATCCGGCGGGGAGCGGACCTGGAGCACTGGGCGGCGTTTCGCGACTCGTTCGACCGGCTCGCCCGCCTCTTCGCCGAGGTCGGCGCAGGCCGTCGGGCCGGGCCGGGGGGCCGGGCGCCGTCCACCATCTCGGTGCTGTCCGGGGACGTCCACCACGCCTACGTCGCGCAGGCGCACTACACCGAGCGGTTGCAGTCACTGGTGTATCAGCTGACGTGCTCGCCCCTGCACAACTACGTTCCGGCCGCCATGAAGGTGACGTTCCGGATCTCGTGGCGGCGCGCCACCGAGCGGACCGTGCGTTTCATCCTCGGCCGGGTGTCGCGGGTGCCACCCGTCCCCATCGACTGGTCGAAGGTCGCCGGACCGTTCTTCGGCGATCAGGTCGCGACTCTCCACCTGAACGGGCGGGCCGCCCGCCTCGTGATGGAACAGGCACGCAACGGCAGCGACGGCACGCCCCGATTCAGGACCATGACCGACCTCGAGTTGACGACGGGAACGGACGCCTAACGCTGCTCGGCCGCCGCCTTCAGCTGTGCGAGCCCCTTCTCGAAGTCCTTGCCCACCATCTTGTCCATCGGGAAGAGGACTCCCACGATCGTGAAGAAGCGGTTGGTCTTGCCGGTCATCTGCCAGCGGACGGTGGTCCCGGCGCTGTTCGGCTCGAGGAGGAACGTCGTGACGTTGTCGGCCTTGAACGGTTTGAGGAATTTCAGCTCGAGCACGACCTTCGAGCCGGGCACCGACTCGGTGATCACCATCGACCCCGCACCCGCCTTGCGATTGCCCTCCCAGGCGTAGGCGGCGCCGACGCCCGACTCCGGGCCGGAGTACGTGCGCTTCAGGTTGGGATCGACGTTCTCCCACGGCGACCACGACTGCCACAGCCGGAAGTTGTCGAGAAGCGGCTGAACGACGTCGGGGCTCGCATCGATGACGGTGGAACGTTCGACGAGGAACTCGTCCAAAGCCATGCCGGTCTCCATTCGGTGTCGGGTGTGGTGGACCGACGTCGCGCCCACCTGTCGAGGTGGAAGATAACGCCTCACCGGCGGTGGCGCGCGCGGTATCGTCGGGAGCGACCCAACGACAGTGCTGTGGTGGGGGTAGCAGTGACGACCGAGACGGATCTGATCCGCAATATCGCTCTGGTGGGACATCAGGGTAACGGGAAGACGACGCTCGCGGAGGCGATGCTCTTCCGCGCCGGTGTCGTCACCCGGCCCGGACGCGTCGAGAGCGGTAACACCGTGCTCGACACCCAGCCCGAGGAGCACGACCGCACGCAGTCGCTGACGCTCGGCCTGGCCTCCTTCTCGTGGGGCGACTACCGGATCAACCTCCTCGACCCGCCGGGCTACGCCGACTTCGTCGGCGACGCGACGACCGCGCTCCGGGTCGCGGACGTCGCCGTGTTCGTGATCGACGGAGTCAGCGGTCTGCAGGTGAACGACGAGTTGCTGTGGCAGGTGGCCGGCGAGCGATCCATCCCCCGCATCCTGTTCGTGAACAAGATGGACAAGGAGCGGGCGTCGTTCGATGTCGTCCTGGCCGGGATCCGCGACCATTTCGGGTCGGGAGTCGAACCGGTCGACCTGCCCGTCGGCGAAGCGTCGGCGTTCACCGGGGTCGCCGATCTCCTCACCGAGCACGTCATCCTCTACGACAGCGGGTCCGCGAACACGAGCGACGAACTGCCCGCCGACATCGCCGACCGCGAGCACGAACAGCACGAGCATCTCGTGGAGGACGTGGTCGAGATCGAGGACGACCTGCTGTCGAAGTACCTCGACGGGGAGGACATCTCCGTGGCCGAACTCGAGCACGCGCTCCGCGCGGGTTTCGCGGCGGGCTCGCTGTGGCCGGTGCTGTGCGGGTCGGCCGTCGATGCTATCGCCGTCGACCGGTTGCTCGACTTCGTGTGCCGGATCGCGCCCGCACCGTCGGAGGTCCCGGGCATCGAGGTGCACGGTGACGGGGTCGCCAAGGTGCACGGTGACGGGGTCGCCAAGGTGCACGGTGACGGGGTCGCCAAGGTGCACGGTGACGGGATCGCCAAAATGCGCGGTGACGGGGTCGCCGAGGTGCGGTGCGATCCGTCGGGGGACCCGCTCGCGTACGTCTTCAAGACGCAGACCGACGAATACGTCGGGCAGGTGGCGTTGGTGAAGATCCTGTCCGGCACCGTGCACGCCGATGACGTCCTCGTCAATCAGCGCACCGGCGCGAAGGAACGCCTGCACAACCTCCTTCGCGTCCTCGGCAGTAAACACACCGCGATCGACACCGCGGAGGCGGGCGACATCGTCGGCGCCATCAAGCTCACGGACGTGTCGACGGGCGACACCCTCGCACCGATCGGCTCCTCCCTCACCGTGCCTCCGATCGTGCACCGGCGTCCCGTGTACGGGATCGCCGTGGCTGCCGAGAGCGCGGGCGACGAGGACAAACTGGCGACCGCCCTGGCGGAGCTCGTCAGCGACGACCCGACGCTGGAGGTGACCCGCGACAGCGAAACCCACCAGACGGTGGTCCGGGGCGCGGGCGACGTGCACGTGCAGGTGGCGCTGACCCGGTTGAAGCGGCGGTACGGCATCACCCTCCAGACCGAACCGGTCAAGATCGCCTACCGCGAGACGCTGCTCGGCACCGTGGAGACGGAGGGCCGCCACAAGAAGCAGAGCGGCGGCCACGGCCAGTTCGGGGTGGCGACGGTCCGCTTCGAGCCGCTCCCCCGCGACGAGGGCTACGAGTTCGTCGACGAGACCCGCGGTGGAGTGATACCCAAGTCCCTCATTCCCGCGGTCGGCAAGGGGATCGCCGAATCGATGGGACGCGGAGGCCGGCACGGGTTTCCGCTCGTCGACCTGCGAGCCACCGTTCTCGACGGTAAGCATCACTCGGTCGACTCCGACGACTTCAGCTTCCGGATGGCGGGGGCACTCGCCCTTCGGGCGGCCATCGACAAGGTGGGCACCCTCGTCCTCGAACCCGTCGACCACGTCGAGGTCACGGTGCCGTCGGCGCTTCAGGGTGACGTGATGGCGGATCTCGGACGGCGTCGCGGCCAGATCGAGGGCACCGAACCGGCGGGGGACGGCGAGATCACCGTGATCGCGTCGGTGCCGACGAGCGAGGTCACCGATTATCCGGTCGCCCTGCGCTCGATGACACACGGACGTGGCCGTCTCGCACTGAGTTTCAAGTGCTACCAGGAGCGGCCCGAACCGCGCTGACAGTGCCCTTCCAGCGTGCACGCAGCGTTCTCCCAGCCTCCCGCGGTGTAGTGGTGTCTCACTCACACAGAAGGGAACGGCATCGATCATGCGTTCACAATTGGTTCGCGGCATCGGTGGAGCGGCGATGGCTGTCGGTCTCGCATGTTCCGTCGTCGCGTGTAGTTCGGGCGAGGCGTCGTCCGGCACTTCGTCGACCGGCACCAGCAGCGCCGCCGTGGAGGGCGGCGCCACGCCCGCGGCGATGAGCGACGAACTGCAGGCCTGCCTCGAGGAGAACGGCGTACCCGCACCGCCCGACCAGGCCGGCGGCGGCGCACCGGGCGGAATGGCGCCGCCCAGCGGCGAGATGACACCGCCGGAGGGCGGCGACGGTTCGACCCCGCCTGAGGGCGGAACTCCGGACGCGTCGAGCGCTCCTCCCGGGGTGGACAGTTCGACGTGGGCGGCCGCGCAGGAGGCGTGTTCCGGCGGGGCCGGTTCGTGAGCCGCAGCTAGTGCTCGCGACCGGTCCGCAGCCGCGCGGCGAGTTCCGCGCGGCTGCGGACCCCAGCCTTCGCGTACACCGATTTCAGGTGATCCTGGACGGTGTTCACCGTGATGCCGCGGCGGTTGGCGATCTCGGACGTCGCATAGCCGGCGATCACGTCGGCGCACACATCACGTTCGCGTGCGGTCACCGCATAGGCCGCGAGCAGCAGTCCCGTGAGCTCGCCGCCGACCGCGGGTTCGAGGGTGACCACCGTCTGCGGTTCGTCGCCGCCGATCAAGGCCGTGGCGCGCACCAGAATCCAGCCACCCTCCGCATCGCGGACACGCGCCTTGAAGATCCCCGAACCGCTGGACCGCGCCCCGAACGTCGCCGCCCGCAACACCACGGTCAGCCTGCCCGGGGCCACCTCGTCGAAGCGATCCCGCCAACCGCGGGCAGCGGCCGTGAGCGCGACCGGTTCACCGGCGGCATCGGTCAGCACCACCGCCGGCCCCTGGTCGCCGCCACCGGAGATCGCCGGGGCGTGCACGGACGCGGCCCGTGTCGCGACCGCCAGGCCGGGGGCCACGAGTGTGAGGAACTCGAGCTCACGGTCGGTGAAATCCGGTCCGGACCGCACGAATCCGGCTGCGCCCCAGCACGCGCCGTCGACGCGGAACACGAGGCGGACCTCGCTGCCGAGCCCCAGCGGCGCCCACACCGCGCCGTGACGGAGGCTGTGCGCGACCTCGTCCGCGGGGAGGTCCGAGGCCCGCGCGACGATTCGACCACTGCGGGCGAGTTCGGCGAACGTGCCCGGATCGTCGCCGTTGTACTCGGATTCGGCGAGCAGCGGCTCGTACTGCTGCGGGATCCGGCTACGCCCGCTGGTCATCGAACTGATCGCGAGCGTCTCCGGGTCGAGCATCGCCCAGCACGTCAGGTCGCTGCGCACCGTCTCACCGACCAGTTCGAGGGCGCGCTCGTGCAGCTGTGTGACACCGGCGCCCGATCCCGCGACCGCGAGCACCTCGCGGCGCAGCTTTTCCGCCCGGACCTCCAGCATGAACACAGTATGCGCTGGTCACAGGCACACCACCATCCCAGATTCCTGGGATGGGCAGCGGGGTACGCCGGTCCTACCGTCGCAGTATGTCCACCCACGTTCACGTAATCAGAGCAGGCGACGGCCGCCGCCTCACCGCACCGGACGCCGACATCACGGTCCTGGTCGGCGGCGATCACGCCGGTGGAGCGTACGAAGTCTTCCTCGTCGAAGCGTCCCGGAATGCGCCGGACGGCCCACTGCACGTCGAACCGTGGCCGAAGTCCTACCACGTGCTGCGCGGCCGGATTCTCGTCCAGGCCGGAGACACCGGGTACGAGCTCGCGGCGGGGGAAACCATCGCCGTCGAGGCGGGAACGATGAATACGTTCACGGTCGTCTCCGAGTCCGCCGACTTCCTCCTAGTCACCGCCGGGGCATCCAACAGCCGCTTCTTCGGTGATCTCGACGCGGTCGGCCGCGGCGGGCACTCGCCGGAGGAAATGGACCGGCTGCTGCACGAGGTCACCGATCGGTACGGCGTCGAACTCGCGACCGGGGCGGGTGCGCCGTGATCATCGTCGCGCAGATCGCCACACTGATCGCCGCAGGCGTCCACCTGCTGGCATGCGTGTGGGAATCGTTCCTGTTCCGCAGGCCGTCGGTGCACGAGAGCATCTTCCGCATCCCGAGCGGCGACGTGCCCGCCGCCCATCTGTGGGCGTTCAACGTCGGCTTCTACAACCTGTTCCTCGGTTCCGGCGCCATCGCCGGCGTCATCCTGTGGTGGGCGGGTCACGACACTCCGGGTCGGACGCTCGTCGTCTATACCTGCCTCTTCATGTTCCTGGCGGGCATCGCCCTGGCCGTCTCGGACCGCATGGCCCTCAGCCGACAGCGCGGCGACGGCGTCGTCGGCGCACTGTCGCAGAGCGTGCCCCCACTGGTGGCCCTGATCGCGCTGGCGATCGGGTGACAACCCACGGCGTCCGATTGCCAGGAACTTCTCAGGGTCGACCGAACGGATCCTTACCCGCGGTCGGCATGATGGGAGGCATGTCCCAGGTGACCGTTCTCGCTGTCGGTGGCACCGGAGAGTCCCACCCCGATGACCACCGACGCCACGTCACCGGACTGTTGCGTGACGTCACCGACGCCCTCGACGACCGATTCGCGTCGCGGTGGGTCGGCTATCCGGCGTCGTACGGGCCGGTCGCCGCGGGCGGACTGAGTTACCGGGAGAGCACCGAAGTCGGAGTCCGCCGGTTGATCGACGCCATGGCGGAGGCTCCCGGACCGGTCATGCTGATCGGGTACTCGCAGGGATGCACCGTGATCCGCGAGGTGCTCGGGCAGATAGCCTCCGGCGTTCTGCGCGCCGACAACCTCTCCGCGGTGGGTCTCGTCTCCGACCCCGAGCAACCCGCGGGGGTGGTACCGGGCTGCCGCGGACGCGGTGTCGCGGGCGACGGCGCCCCGATCCCCGACTCCGTACCGGTCCAGTGGATCGCGCACCCGGAGGACATGATCTGCAATGCCAGCGAAGACAGCTACGTCCGCGACATCGCGGACCTCACCCGGTGGATGTCGTTTCGCGCAGTGTGGACGTGGCTTGCGCAGACATGGGAACTGATCCACCACAACAGCTTCCAGAACGCAACCAAGACACGCATCAGCCCTCGGCAGTGGCGCACCGACCTCCGCAGGCTGCGGACCGCGGCGATCGAGGTGCTCGGCTACCTTCCGCCGCGCCTCGCCTGGCGCGGTGTGCGCGTCGTCAACGCGCGGGGCGGGCGGCACGTCGCGTACGCCAGCGAACCACTCGATGCGAGCGGGCTCACCGGATGCCAGATCCTCGCCCAGTGGCTGCAGGTGCGGGCGACGTTCGAACCGCCCCTGCGCGTCGCGGCGTAAGGGTCGCGCCGATCAGGCGTCGCTGCGCGGACGCAGCGGAGTGAGCATCCGGCGGGGTGCACGCAGGGCCACGGCGACGGCGTCGCTGCGGGGACGGACGGCCTCCCCCGGTCCGGGCGCGACCACCAGGTCCTCGGGCCCCGGGATCGTGCCGCAGTCGGGGCACCGCCCGAAACGATCGAGTTGCGTTCCGCACTCCGCGTGCGAGAACACGCGGCCCGGGTAGCTGCCGGGCGACACGTACTGCTCACCCCATTGCGAGAGCGCATAGATGCTCGGCCACAGAGCTTTTCCGGCCTCGGTGAGTTCGTACTCGGGATGACCGCCGTCGGCGACCCGTTCGAGCACTCCGGCCTCGACGAGAGCGGTCAGCCGATCCGTCAGGACGGCGCGCGAGATGTCGAGGTGGGCGAGCAGGTCACTGAATCGGCGGACGCCGTAGAAACAGTCGCGCAGCACGAGCATCGTCCACCGCTCACCCACCACTTCGAGGGCGCGAGCGAGGTTGCAGTTCTGCTGCGAGTACCCGATTCCCAGTGCCACTCCCACATGCTAGCGCAACTCAGTCTTGTCACCAGACCAAATTGGTTCTATGTTCAGTCTTGTGAACAGACCACCAGCGGTTGCCCCACCGATCCGCGCACGCTCACCCCGGCCGGCGACCACGCTGTCCGTCGCGTCGCTCGGGACGTTCGTCGCCCTGGTCGCTTTCTGCGCCCCGCTCGGCAACATGCCCACCGTTGCCGCGGCGCTGTCCGCGGGCCCCGCGGCGCAGACGTGGATTCTCAGTTCGATGAGCGTCGGTCTCGCTGCGGTCCTGCTGACCGCGGGCGCACTTGCCGACGACTACGGCCGGCGCCGGGTGTTCCACTGGGGTGCCTGGCTTCTCGCGCTGGGTGCCGCGGTCGGCGCGGTCAGTCAGGAACCCGTGCTGTTCATCGTCGGACGACTGATCCAGGGAGTGGCGGGCTCGGCATTGATCGCGGCCAGCCTCGGCGCCGTCGCACATGCCTTCACCACGCCGGCGGCGCGGGCAACCGCGAGCGGAATCTGGGGCGCGAGCGTCGGCGCCGGCATCGCCGTCGGTCCCGTCCTCGCGGGCCTCCTCGACCTCGCCGGGTGGTGGCGTGGCCTGTACTGGGCACTCGCCGCCGCGTCACTCGTGATCGGACAGGTCGCGACACGCGCGCTCGCAGAATCACGCTCCGCCGTCCCGAAGCGGATCGACGTCCCGGGCGCGGTCACGCTGTGCGCCGCGATGGTCCTGGTGCTCGTCGCACTCGTCGAAGGCAGACAGGGCAACATCGCCGCCACCGTGCTCTGCGGCGCCGGCGCGGCCGCGTTCACCCTCGCCTTCGTCGCGGTCGAGCGGCGGCGACCGTTCCCGATGCTCGACCTCGCGTTGTTCCGTCGACGCGACTTCCTCGCTGCCACCCTCGCGGCCCTCGCGACCGGGGCGGGCATCATCGGCCTGATGTCGTTCGCGTGCACGTTCCTGGTCAAGACGATGCACGTCAGCACGCTGGCCGCAGCCGGGGTGATCGCCCTGTGGTCGGGCACGAGCGTCGTGGCGTCACTGCTCGCGCGCACACTCCCGGCGCGACTCGCCGGGTCGCCGCAACTCGTCATCGGACTCGCCGGCGTCGGCCTCGCCATGCTCACGATGACGGGCCTCTCCCCCGACTCGTCCCTGCTGCGCCTCGTCCCGGGACTGCTGCTCGCCGGCGTCGCCAGCGGGCTCCTCAACGCCGGCCTCGGCCGCCAAGCAGTCGCCAGCGTGCCCGCCGACCAGGGCGGCCTCGGCAGCGGCGCCAACAACACCGCCCGATACCTCGGCTCGTCCATCGGCGTCACCGTCGTCAGCATCATCGCCCTCGACCCGGCAGGCACCGTCGACGGCATGGTGTCGGGCTGGAACTACGCCGCCGTCACCACGGGGCTGATCTCACTCGTCGGCGCAGGCGTCGTCGGAATCCTCGTGCGAGGAACCGCTGTCAGACGTTGAAGCGGAACTCCACCACGTCGCCGTCGGCCATGATGTAGTCCTTGCCCTCCATGCGGACCTTGCCCGCAGCCTTGGCCGCGGCCATGGATCCGGCGGCGACGAGGTCGTCGAAGGAGACGATCTCGGCCTTGATGAAGCCGCGCTCGAAGTCGGTGTGGATGACGCCGGCGGCCTGCGGAGCGGTGTCGCCCTTGTGGATGGTCCAGGCGCGGGACTCCTTGGGACCTGCGGTGAGGTAGGTCTGCAGGCCGAGGGTGTGGAAGCCGGTGCGGGCGAGTGCGTGCAGGCCGGGCTCGGACTGTCCGATGGAGTCGAGCATCTCCTGCCGGTCCTCTTCGTCCAGCTCCAGCAGCTCCTGCTCGACCTTGGCGTCGAGGAACACGGAGTCCGCGGGGGCGACGGAGGCGCGTAGTTCGGCGACCTTCGCTTCGTCGGTGAGCACGGCCTCGTCGGCGTTGAACACGTACAGGAACGGCTTGGTGGTGAGCAGGCTCAGCTCGCGCAGCAGCGAGAAGTCCAGCTTGTCCTTCGCGCTGAACAGGGTCTTGCCCTCGTCGAGGACTTCCTGCGCCTTCAGCGCCTCCTCGTGGATGGGCTTGAGTTCCTTGTTCTTCTTCGCTTCCTTCTCCAGACGCGGCAGGGCCTTCTCCAGCGTCTGCATGTCGGCGATGACGAGCTCGGTCTCGATCACCTCGATGTCGGACGCGGGGTCGACGCGGCCGTCGACGTGCACGACGTCATCGTCGTTGAAGACGCGAACCACCTGGCAGATCGCGTCGGCCTCGCGGATGTTGGCGAGGAACTTGTTGCCGAGGCCGGCGCCCTCGGAGGCGCCCTTGACGATGCCGGCGATGTCGACGAACGACACCGTGGCGGGCAGGATGCGCTCGGAACCGAAGATCCGGGCGAGCTCGGACAGCCGCGGATCGGGCAGTTCGACCAGGCCGACGTTGGGTTCGATGGTCGCGAACGGGTAGTTCGCGGCCAGCACGTCGTTGTTGGTCAGCGCGTTGAACAAGGTGGACTTGCCGACGTTGGGCAGTCCGACGATTCCGAGGGTAAGGCTCACGGTCGTTGGATTCTACGGCGTCGGGGCCGTATCAACGACCATCGGCCTCACCAGCTCGAAGTATTGCTGTTCGCGACGAGGGCGATGATCAGGATGGCGTACCCGATGACGAAGACGACGATCAGCGCCACCCAGATCCACAGGGCGATCTTGCCGAGCGCCTTGGCGCGGTCGGACGCGTACTGGGCGCCCTGGTAGTCGCCCATCGCCCACTTCGGGTACACGTCGTGGACGTGGTTGAACGCGGCGAACGCGAGCGGCCAGAAGAAGAGGACGGCAGCCACCGCCCAGCCGGCGTTCGAGGGCGGCAGCGGCGGCGGGCCGTACTGCCCCGGGTACGGCTGCGACTGCGGCGGCTGCTGTTGCTGCGTCGGGTACTGGTAGCCGTACGCACCCGTGTCGCCGGGCTTCGGCGGCACCGGATTGCTCGACACCTCCGGATTGCTCGATGACTCCGTCATGACGTCCCCCTGTCGTGGCAGCTGACCTCGTGCGTCCACTATCCCACCTGTCTCCCCCGTGAGTGGGAAAGTGCGCCGGAGTACGCGTCGGCACTCACGTGAGGTTCTAGTCTCAGCGTGTGACCCGCTGGTTGATCGTCCTCGCGATATGGATCCTCGGACTGGGCGCCCTTGCCCTGACCCTCGGTGTGGCCACCGGGTGGTGGTTCGCCGCGGTCGTCCTTCTCGCGCTCGCAGCCCTGGGGACGTGGGATCTGCTGCAACGGCGGCACAGCATTCTGCGGAACTACCCGGTGCTGGGGCACGCGCGGTTCCTGCTCGAGAAGATCCGCCCCGAGATCCAGCAGTACTTCGTCGAATCGTCCACGGATGGAACGCCCTTCGACCGCGAGACCCGCGACCTCGTCTACGAGCGGGCCAAGGGGACCCTCGCCGAGGAGCCGTTCGGCACCGAGCGGGACGTGCACGCCGTCGGCTACGAGTTCATGGCCCATTCGCTGCGCGCCCGGATGGCGCCGCCCGAGCCGCCGACCGTGCGCATCGGCGGCCCCGACTGCGAACGGCCCTACGACATCGCGCTTCTCAACGTGTCGGCGATGAGCTTCGGCTCGCTCTCCGCCAACGCCATCGAAGCCCTCAACGCCGGGGCCGCGCGCGGCGGGTTCGCGCACGACACCGGCGAGGGCGCGATCAGCCCGTACCACCGCAAGCACGGCGGCGATCTGATCTGGGAGATCGCGTCCGGTTACTTCGGCTGCCGGACGGACGACGGTCACTTCGACCCCGGCAAGTTCGCCGAACACGCGGCACTCGAGCAGGTGAAGGCGATTTCGATCAAGCTGTCGCAGGGCGCGAAACCCGGGCTCGGCGGTGTGCTGCCCGGGGCGAAGGTGTCGCGGGAGATCGCCGAGACGCGCAGCGTGCCGGTCGGACAGACGGTGATCTCCCCGCCCGCGCACACCGCGTTCTCCACCCCGAACGAGCTGATCGACTTCATCGTCACCCTGCGCAGGCTGTCCGGCGGCAAACCCGTCGGGTTCAAATTGTGCGTCGGATCGCGCACCGAGTTCCTCGGCATCTGCAAGGCGATGCTCGAACGGGACGTCACCCCGGACTTCGTCGTCGTCGACGGCTCCGAGGGCGGAACCGGTGCGGGTCCAGTGGAATTCGAGGACAACATGGGCATGCCCCTCACCGAGGGTCTGATGCTCGTGCACAACGCGCTCACCGGCGCCGGACTGCGGAACCGCATCAAGATCGGCGCATCCGGGAAGGTCGCCAGCGCATCCGACATCGTCAAACGGATCATCCAGGGCGCCGACTTCACCCTGGCCGCCCGCGCGATGATGTTCGCCGTCGGGTGCATCCAGGCGCAGATGTGCCACACCAACCGCTGCCCCGTCGGGGTGACGACCCAGGACCCGGCGCGGACCCGCGCACTCGACGTCCCCGACAAGGCGGCCAGGGTGTTCCAGTTCCAGAAGTCGACGGTGGCGGGCGCCCAGCAGATGGTGGCATCGATGGGTCTCGACGGCTTCGACCAACTGACACCGGCGATGCTCAACCGGCGGATCGACGGAGTCACCACCCGCACCTACGCGGAACTGTACGAGTGGCTGATGCCTGGCGAACTGCTCGAGGATCCGCCGTCGGATTGGCTCACCGACTGGATCGACGCCGATTCGTCTCGCTTCTGACGTCGTTTTTTCGTCGAACCGAACGTCGGCGCAATAGGGTGACGGGGGCCACAAGAGATGTGGCATCTGTCGACGGCGTCACCCCTGGCACACAATGACAACGGGGCGCTGGGAAGGAGTTCGCGATGGCCCTGAGAGCCGCACCCGAATCCGAGATCGAGTACCTGAAAACGGATCCGGATCTACCAGCGGTCGGCGTCGTGGACCGCACCCCCATCTCACCGGCGGCGCGGATCACGTTCGCCGTCCTCGGCCTTCTCGGCGGCATCGCCTGGGTGATGATCGCGTTCATCCGCGGTGAGAACATCAACGCCGTCTGGTTCGTGGTGGCCGCCGTCTGCACCTATCTCATCGCCTACCGCTTCTACGCGCGGCTGATCGAGCGCAAACTCGTCCAACCCCGTGACGACCGGGCCACGCCCGCCGAGATCCTGGAGAACGGCAAGGACTACATGCCGACGGACCGGCGGGTGCTGTTCGGGCACCACTTCGCCGCCATCGCCGGCGCAGGCCCCCTCGTCGGTCCCGTCCTCGCCGCGCAGATGGGCTACCTGCCCGGCACGCTGTGGATCATCATCGGCGTCGTCTTCGCCGGGGCCGTCCAGGACTTCCTCGTCCTGTGGATCTCGACGAAACGGCGCGGACGCAGCCTCGGTCAGATGGCCCGCGACGAACTCGGCCTCGTCGGCGGTGTCGCCGCCATGATCGGCGTCTTCGTCATCATGATCATCCTCATCGCGGTGCTCGCCCTCGTCGTCGTCAACGCGCTCGCGGAAAGCCCGTGGGGCGTCTTCTCCATCGCCATGACCATCCCGATCGCCCTGTTCATGGGCGTCTACCTGCGGTACCTGCGCCCGGGCAAGGTCGCGGAGGTGTCGCTGATCGGCGTCGTGCTGCTGCTCCTCGCCATCGTGTCCGGCGGCTGGGTCGCCGACACCGGCTGGGGCGCCGACTGGTTCACGCTCTCCAAGGTGACCATCGCCTGGCTGATGATCGCCTACGGTTTCGCCGCATCCGTCCTGCCCGTCTGGCTGCTGCTGGCCCCGCGCGACTACCTGTCGACGTTCATGAAGATCGGCACGATCATCCTGCTGGCCATCGGCATCCTGGTCGCGCAGCCCACCATCAAGATGCCCGACGTCACGACGTTCGCCATCCAGGGCAACGGTCCCGCGTTCGCGGGCTCGCTGTTCCCGTTCCTGTTCATCACGATCGCGTGCGGCGCGCTGTCCGGCTTCCACGCCCTCATCTCCTCCGGCACCACACCCAAGCTGCTGGCGAAGGAAAAGCAGATGCGGCTGATCGGATACGGGGGCATGCTGACCGAGTCGTTCGTCGCGATCATGGCGCTCGTCACCGCGTGCATCATCGACCAGCACCTGTACTTCGCGCTCAACGCGCCGGCCACCCTCACCGGCGGGACCCCCGAGACGGCCGCCGCGTATGTGAACGGCCTCGGACTGTCCAGCCCGAACATCAGCCCCGACACGCTCGCGCAGGCCGCGGAGAACGTGGGCGAGGAGTCGATCATCTCCCGCACCGGCGGTGCCCCGACGCTCGCGTTCGGCATGTCGGAAGTGCTCAGCCAGTTCCTCGGCGGCGCCGCCCTCAAGTCGTTCTGGTATCACTTCGCGATCATGTTCGAGGCGCTGTTCATCCTCACCACCGTCGACGCAGGCACCCGTGTCGCCCGGTTCATGCTGTCGGACTCGCTCGGCAACTTCGGCGGACCCGCCCGCAAGTTCAAGGATCCGTCGTGGCGCGTCGGAGCCTGGGTGTGCTCGCTGGCCGTCGTCGGCCTGTGGGGCGCCATCCTGCTCATGGGCGTCACCGACCCGCTCGGCGGCATCAACACCCTGTTCCCGCTCTTCGGCATCGCGAACCAGCTGCTCGCCGCGATCGCCCTGACGGTGGTCCTCGCCATCGTCATGAAGAGGGGTCTCTTCAAATGGGCATGGATTCCCGGCGTTCCCCTCGTCTGGGACCTGATCGTCACCATGACGGCGTCCTGGCAGAAGATCTTCTCCGGCAACACCGCCGTCGGCTACTGGTCCCAGCACGCCGCGTTCAAGGAGGCGAAGGAAGCCGGCAAGACCAGCTTCGGTTCCGCCAAGACCCCCGAGGCCATCGACGCCGTCATCCGCAACACGTTCATCCAGGGGACCCTGTCGATCGTGTTCGCCGGCCTCGTCCTCGTCGTCGTGGTGGCCGGAGCGCTCGTCTGCATCAAGGCATTCCGGGCAGGTGGACTGCCGACCACCGAGTCACCCGAGCAGCCGTCGAAGATCTTCGCTCCCGCCGGGTTCGTCCCCACCGCCGCCGAGAAGGAACTCGACAAGGAATGGAACGAACTCATCGCGTCGGGAGCGGTGCGCGCACCCGGTGCTGCGCACACCCACACGGACAGGGCACATCACCATGATGAATAGGGTCGTGCGGGCCGTCCGGACCGCCTGGTGGTGGACGGGGTCACTGATGGGCGACCACGACTACAGCAGGTACGTCGAACACCTCCGCCGGAACCATCCGGACGCCGAGGTGCCGACCGAGCGCGAGTACTGGAGGGCGCGCTATGCGGACGCCGACGCGAACCCAGGTGCCCGCTGCTGCTGACCTCACCGGGCCGTCCCGGCGTCCCCCAGTACTGTCAGTACTGATCAACTGAGCAGACACGGCAGGGAGGACCATCTGTGACGGAGAAGGAAGCCCCGGCGCCGTCCGGGAGCGCAATCACGAAACCGGACCGCGGGCATCTCATCGGGGTGGGTGCTATGTGGGTGGCCAAGTGGTCGCTGGTCCTCGTGGCCATCTCGCTGGGCGCGTTGTTGTTCGGGTGGATCATCGAAAAGCTATGGGTGATCGTCCTCCCCGTGCTGCTGGCCGTCGTGGTGTGTACGGTGCTGTGGCCGCCGACGCGGGCGATGACGAGACGGCGTATCCCGCCGGCGGCGGCAGCCGCGACGTCGCTCGTCGTGTTCATCGCCGTCGTTGCCGGAATCATCGCGGGCATCGTGCCGTCCGTCGTCAACCAGGCACCCGAGCTGGCCAACAAGGCCACCCAGGGCATCAACCAAGTGCAGGACTGGTTGAAGGGTCCGCCGATCAACCTGCAGGACGATCAGATCGACCAGGGCATCCACACGATCGTCGTGAAGGTGCAGGAAAGTGGGACGGTCATCGCGTCCGGTGTGTTCACCGGCGTCAGCACCGCCAGCTCCCTGCTGCTCACGCTCGGCCTCGTGCTGGTGCTGTCGTTCTTCTTCATCAAGGACGGCCCGCGGTTCATCCCGTGGCTGCACTCCGTCGGCGGCGGCCGCGCGGGCCGTCACCTCGAAGTGGTGCTGGGCCGCATGTGGGACACGCTCGGCGGGTTCATCCGGACGCAGGCACTGGTCAGCCTCATCGACGCCGTCTTCATCGGCGCCGGACTGCTCATTCTCGGTGTGCCGCTCGCACCGGTCCTCGCGATCCTGACGTTCATCGGTGGCTTCGTCCCGATCATCGGTGCGTTCGTCGCCGGCGCTCTCGCCGTGCTCGTCGCGTTGGTGGCCAACGGTCTCACCACCGCCGTGATCGTGCTGATCATCATCATCGTGGTGCAGCAGATCGAGGGCAACGTGCTGCAGCCCGTTCTGCAGAGCAAGAGCATGAATCTGCACGCCGTCGTGGTTCTGCTCGCCGTGACCGCCGGTGGCTCCGTGTTCGGGATCGTCGGCGCCTTCCTCGCGGTGCCCGCCGCCGCTGTCGCCGCCGTGGTGGTGCGCTACATCGGTGAGCAGATCGACGAGCACAGCGCCGAAAGCAACATCGCCGACGCCGTCGCCGCGAACGACGACCTCGACGACGCCGAACGGGAAGGTGTCACCGTCGACGAGGCCGCCGTCGCGCCCAAGGCGGACTGACCGGCACTCAGCCGGCGACGACCTCCACCGTGGAGCCGGTGCGTCCGCGGATCACGTGCAGCCGGCTCGGGATTCGCTGACGCATCTCGTCGACGTGACTGACGATCCCGACCACCCGCCCACCGTCACGAAGCTCGTCGAGGACGCCCATCACCGAGTCGAGGGTGTCCGCGTCGAGGGTGCCGAATCCCTCGTCGATGAACATCGTGTCGAGGACGACGCCTCCCGACTCCGCCGCGACGACATCGGCGAGACCGAGCGCCAGCGACAGCGACGCCAGGAACGACTCACCGCCGGACAGGGTCTTGGCCGAACGCACCACTCCGGTGTAGTCGTCGCGGATGTCCAGCCCCAGGCCACCGCGGCGGCCTCGCGGACCGGCCTCGTCGCTGTGAACGAACTCGTACCGTCCCGCCGACATCCGGCCGAGCCGCGCGGATGCCGAGACGGCCACCTCTTCCAGCCGGGCCGCCAGCACATACGACCGCAGCGACATCTTCCTGGCGTTCTGGCCACGGCCCGCGATCACCTCGGCGAGGGCGGCCAGCTCCTCGTGCGCGGCCTGCATCGGCGCGATCGCCTCGGCGGCCTTGTCGAGCTGACCGACGAACCGTTCCAGATCGAGCAGTCGGCGCTCGGCGTCGGACGCCGCTGCGACGGCGACGTTCACGACCTCCGCGGCCGCGTCGTGCGCGTGCTGGACGGACGCCAATTCCACGGGCTCCGCCTCGGCGACGGCAACGACCTCCGGGTCGTCGAGCACGCTGCGCGCCCCGACCTCGGCGTCCCGCGCCGCCGTGAGCACGGCCTCGATCTCACTCTGGCGGGCGGGCGTCCGGACCGCGGCCAGAGCGTCGGCAGTGCCGTCGAAACCGGCGTCCCCGGCGAGTGTTTCGGCCTTCGCCGCCAGTTCACGGGCCGCCGACTCGGCTCCGGCACCGGCGTCCCGCGCGTCGAGCAGCTCGGATGCGGACTCGGCGAGGGCGTCGAGTCGTGCGCGACGAGCCGCCACGCTCGGGTCGTCACCTGCCGCCTCGCTCACCCGGGCCCGGATCTCCCCGAGCTGTGTCGTACTCGCAGTGATCCTCTCGGCCACGGTGGCGGCGTCGACGCCCACGTCCCGTGACCGTTCCTGCAGGTGACTCTCGCGGTCCCGCAGTTCGGTGAGCGATGCGGACCGGCGCTCGACCTCGTCGCCGAGCGCGGTCGCCTCCCCCACCGCCGTGTCCGCGACCGTGAGTGCCTGCGCGAGTTCGTCCGCGTCACCGTCGCCGCCGCGCTGGACGAGCACGTCGATCGCGCGCTCCACCGCGCCCAATTTCTCGGTCGCGGTCGTCAGCGCCGCCGCGGCTTTCTGCTCCGCTGCGAGGGCCTTGTCCTCGTCGGCCTTCGTGACCGACAGCTCGGACGGTTCGGCAGGCTGCGGGTGCTCGAGTGAACCGCACACCTGGCACGGGACACCGTCTTCGAGCGTGCCCGCCAGTTCGGCTGCCATGCCCGCGATCCGACGTTGCAGCAGGTCGAGCCAGTGTTCCCGCGCGTCCTGATGCTTCCGTCGGGCATCGAGCACGCCGCGCTCGAGCCGATCGCGCTCGGTGCGGCGGGCACGGAGATCCGCTGCCGCCGAGGCAGCGTCGGCTGCCCGGTCCCGGGCATCGACGAGAGCCGGCAGTGCGGCGCGGGCCTTCTGCGCCGAGTCGAGCGCCTTCTCCGCTTCCCGCAGAGCGAGCGGCAATTGTTCCCGCTCCCGGGTCAGCGCGTCACCGGCCTCGGCGAGTTCGACCTGCCGGGCGTGCAATCGCTCCACTTCGACAGCGAGCCGGTCGGCGGCGACGGATTCGGCGAGTGCTCCGTCGAGGCGCACGATCTCGTCACGCCAGGCCCGGATACTCGACCGGATGTGCTCCCGTTCGTCAGCGGTCGGAGGCCAGGACAACTCCGCCACGAGATCGGCGCCGCCCGCCGTCGAGCGCAATCCGTCCGTGATCGCCTCGACGTTCCGCGCGGCAGCCGCAGCCTTGGCCCGGGCGGCGTCGGCCTCGCGCGCGACGGTCGCGACCGGTTCGGCCCGGCGCGCATCCGCCAATTCGGCGACCAGGACCGCCCGCCGGGCCGCCCCCGCTGCGTGGGCCTCGAGTTCCGCCTCGGCTCGCCGCCTGCGGTTCTGGAGTTCGAGGACGCGGCGCGCCTCCGTGAGCGCGTCGCGGGCCATCTTCGCCCGGCTCTTGGCGTTCTGCAGGTCGTCCGCAGCCAGGTCACGGGTCCCGCGGGCCTCGTCCTCGAGCTTGTGGGCCCAGGTCACCGGATCGGCATCTGCGCCTCCCTCGATGCCCGCGGCCGTCGCGACCCGTGCCAGCAGCACGTCGATGGCCCGTTGATGCTCGTCCAGGTCGTGGGCGCCGGTGCGCCTGCGGTCGAGGAACCACTCCTCCACCGTCCCGAATCGGGTGGTGTCGAACAGCCTCTCCAGGAGCTGACCGCGTTCCTCGTTGTCGGCGCGCAGGAACTTCGCGAACTCCCCCTGCGGCAGCAGGACCACCTGGAAGAACTGGTCGGCGCTCATACCCATCAGCCGACCGACCTCGTCGGCGATGTCGGGGATTCGTGACAGGTTCTCCCCGCGGCCGTCGAGCCAGGTGAGCGTGGCCTTCGCGTTCTCCTTGATGGTCCCCGACCCACGGCGCTTGGGACGCTCGAACTCCGGGCTGCGGACGAGACGCAGATGCCGGCCCGCGATCGTCGCCTCGAGCGTCACCGTGGGAACGGAACCGGCGGGCGCGTGGTCGGACAGGAGGCGCTTGCCGTCCTTCCGTGCCCCGGGCACGGTGCCGTACAGCGCGAACGCCACCGCGTCGAGGACCGTCGTCTTACCGGCTCCGGTATGACCGTGCAGCAGGAAGAGCCCGTCCGCGCCGAGCCGGTCGAAGTCGACTTCCACGGATCCTGCGAACGGCCCGAAGGCTTCGACCTCGAGTCGATGCAGCCTCATGCCGACTGTTCCAGCGCGACGACCTCGGCGGTGTCTTCGCCGGACCGGCCGGCGAAGCCGAGTGCGGCCTCCACCAGCCGGATCTCGCCGGTCGACGGTTCGCTGCGCACGTCGGTGAGGAAGCTGCGCGTGATCTGCAGATCGCTGCGCCCGTGGACCTTGTCGCGGTAGCGCAGATCGTCGCCACCCTCGGGGCGTTGCCACTCGAGGTGCACGGCGAACGGGAATCGCGTCTGGAGTGAACGCATGGCGTCGACCGGGCGTTCCGGGTCGGTGAGCACCGCCGAGACGTAGCAGTCCTCGGCGTCGCGGAACGTGTCGTCCTCGAGCAACTCCTGCACCGTCCCGGTCAGTTGCCGGAGACCACGGACCACCGGCAGGTCGACACGCTCGACGGCCCGCAGTCCGTCGGCGTCGAGATCCACGAGGTAGACCGCCTTGCTGTGGGTGCGCTCGCCGAAGGAGTACGGCAGCGGCGAGCCCGAGTACCGGATGTTCGCCGCGAGGGTCTGCGGCGAGTGGAGGTGACCGAGCGCGACGTAGTCGACCCCGCCGAAGGCCGAAGCCGACACCGTCTCGACGCCGCCGACGGAGATGGACCTCTCCGACCCGGTGGCCTCCGCTCCCACCACGAACGCGTGGGCCAGCACGACGGACCTGGTGCGCGGTGTGGTGTCGTTCCGCCCGTCGAGGTCGGTGCGGACACGGTCCATCGCGGCGTCGAGGATCTCGGCGTGCGACCGCGCGGTCGGCACGTCGAGTTGCGCGCGGGTGATCTCGGGCTCGAGATAGGGAATGCCGTAGAACGCGACGGGACCGTGCGCGTCCTCGAGCACGACGGGCGAGCCGATCCCGGCGACCGTCGTCATGAGGTGGAGCCCGCCCGCACGGGAGAACGCGGCACCCGCCCCGAGCCGCGCGGCGGAGTCGTGGTTGCCGGACGTGGCGACGATGACCGCGCCGGCGTCCCGGATCGCTTCGAATCCGCGGTTGCACACGGTGACGGCGTCCGCGCTGGGGATCGACCGGTCGTACACGTCGCCGGGTACGACGACGACGTCCACGCCGTGCTCGGCGACGAGGGCGGCGATCGCGTCGAGCACACGGGTCTGGTCGGTGAGCAGGTCCACCCCGTGGAACGTGCGTCCGATGTGCCAGTCCGAAGTGTGCAGGATCCTCATGTCCCGAGACCGTAGAGCACCGTGCCGACAACCTCGAACACCTCGGCCGCGTGGCGTCCGAGCGATTCGACGTGTCGCTGGGGCGGGGCCCCACATGTCGCTGGGGCGCTGCCCCACATGTCGCTGGGGCGGTGCCCCACATGTCGCTGGGGGCGCCGGACATGTCGGTGGGCCGGTGCACCATGAGCCACATGAATGCACTCGCTGCACTCGGAATGCTCCTGGCGCTGGCCGCGGGCACCGCCCTCGGGTGGCTGCTGCACGCGGCGCGGAGCGGTGATCGGGCGGCGCGAGCGGAGGCACAGCTCGCCGCGCTGCGCGAGAACGAGGCCCTGCTGCGGCAGTCGCTCGGCGCGGTCAGCGAGGATTCCGCCCGCCGCCACTCGGGTGCGATCGGTGAGCAGATCTCACGGCTGGTCGGGCCGCTGCACGAGGCCGTCGGCGCCCTGGCGGAACAGGTGGACCACGTCGAACGCAACCGGGTTCACGCGTACGCCGGACTCAGTGAGCAGGTCGAGGGCATGCACCGCACCTCACAGATGCTGTCCACGCAGACGAACAGACTCGTCACGGCGCTTCGGGCGCCGCAGATCCGGGGCCGGTGGGGCGAGATCCAGCTGGAGCGGGTGGTCGAACTGGCCGGGATGGTCCGGCATTGCGACTTCGACACCCAGGTGTCGAAGGACGGTGTCCGTCCCGACCTGCTGGTGTACCTCGCGGGCGGCAAGCAGATCGTGGTCGACGCGAAGGTCCCGTTCGCGGCGTACCTGGACGCCGCGCAGACGGAAGACCCGGCCGCCCGGGAACAGCACCTCTCCCGGCACGCCCGGCAACTGCGCACGCACGTCGACCAGTTGGCCGACAAGACGTACTGGGAGTCGTTCGACCCGACGCCGGAGTTCGTGGTGCTGTTCGTGCCCGGTGATCCTTTCCTGGACGCGGCGCTGACCGCCGACTCCGGGCTGCTCGAGCACGCGTTCTCACGGAACGTGATCCTCGCCACCCCCACCACCCTCATCGCGCTGCTGCGGACCATCGCGCACACCTGGCGCCAGGAGGCACTGTCTCAGGACGCCGCGAAGATCCACCAGCTCGGCCGGGAGCTGTATTCGCGGCTGGGGACGGTCGGCGCGCACCTCGACCGTCTCGGCTCCCAACTCGGCAAGGCCGTCGACTCGTTCAATCTCACCGTCGCGTCGATGGAGTCCCGGGTCGCAGTCACCGCCCGCAAGCTTCACGACCTCGACGTGTTCGACGGCGACGTCACCGAGGTCAGCGCCGTCGATTCGTGGCCGCGACGCACAAATCTCGAGGATCTCTCAGGCTCTACCGGTCACGCCAACGAGGCTAGTTAACAAGTTGCCGCTACTGTCGTTGTGTGTCTGCAACCCAACGTGCTCGCTCTGGGGTGCCGCTCGACAGGCGGTCGATTGTCCCTACGGTCCCCGGTCTCCCCTGGTGGGGTGTCATTCTCCTGGCCGTCGGAGTCACCTTTGTCGGATTCGCTGTCGATGCGGCTCGTGGCACCGAACTCACGGCTGCGTTCTCCACGTTCTATTTCCTCGGTTGTGTCCTCGCCGTGGCGGCTGCCGGCAACCGAGCGCTGTTCACCGCGATCGTCCAGCCGCCGCTGATCCTGTTCGTCGCGGTGCCGCTCGGGCAGAGTCTCATCGCGGACGAGAACAGCACCGCACTGAAAGACCTGGCGATCAACGTCGCGTATCCACTGGTCAACCGCTTTCCGGTGATGCTCGCCGCCACGGTGGTGACCCTGCTGATCGGTGGACTCCGCCTCTTCCTGCTGCAGCAACGCAAGACCGGTCCCGCTCGCACGTCCGAGCGACGACGCGCGCAGCGGACGCCACGCGCCGCCCGCCCTCGGCGCGCCGCCGAGGAGTCGGAGCAGTCTCCGCCGCCGCGTCGGACGCGTGCCAAGGACGCGGCACGGGAGCACCCCCGCTCGGCGCGACGGGCGGCCACCCCACCGCCTCGCCGCTCGTCCTCGTCGGGCGGACGCACCGCGCCCCCACCGCCGATGGTCGACCGGGCAGCGCAGGCACCCCGCTCGACACCTCCGCGCACCACTCAGGCGCCGCGTTCGGTGCCGCCGCGGACGACGCCGCGACCCCGGCCGAACCCCGACGTGCCTGCCCACCCCATTCCGCAGGTGCGCTACCGCGACAGGTACGAGCCGCCGTTCGAGACGGAGCAGCCCCGCTAGAGCAGGGACGGGCGGGTAGCGAGCCGATCAGGTCCGCGCGGCCCGCAGCTCGCGCGGCAGTGCGAAGACCAGCGTCTCGTTGGCCGTCGTGACCGGCTGGACGTCGTGGAAGCCGTGCTCGTCGAGCAGATCGATCACACCGCGCACCAGGATCTCCGGCACGGACGCACCCGAGGTGATCCCGACCGTCCGGACACCGTCTAGCCAGGCCGGATCCACTTCGCGTGCGTAGTCGACCAGGTACGACGCCTTCGCGCCCGCACCCAGTGCCACCTCGACGAGGCGAACCGAGTTCGAGGAGTTGCGGGATCCGACGACGATGACGAGATCGCATTCGGGTGCCATCGCCTTGACGGCGACCTGACGGTTCTGGGTGGCGTAGCAGATGTCGTCGCTCGGCGGGTCCTGCAGATTCGGGAAACGCTCCCGCAGCCGGGCGACCGTCTGCATCGTCTCGTCGACGCTCAACGTGGTCTGCGACAACCAGATGACCTTCGATTCGTCGCGGACCGTCACGGCGTCGACGGAGTCGGGTCCGTCGACCAGCTGCACGTGATCGGGTGCCTCGCCGGCGGTGCCCTCCACTTCCTCGTGGCCCTCGTGGCCGATCAGGAGGATGTCGAAGTCGTCCCGGGCGAAGCGCTTGGCTTCCTGGTGGACCTTCGTGACCAGCGGGCACGTGGCGTCGATGGTGCGCAGGTTGCGCGCCGCGGCCGATTCGTGGACCGCCGGGGACACGCCGTGGGCGGAGAACACCAGCAGCGCACCCTCCGGAACCTCGTCGGTCTCGTCGACGAAGACGACACCCTGATCGGTGAGCGTCTCGACGACGTGCCGGTTGTGGACGATCTCCTTGCGCACGTAGATCGGGGCGCCATGCTTCTCGAGCGCCTTCTCCACCGTCTCGACGGCGCGGTCCACGCCGGCGCAGTAGCCGCGGGGTTCCGCGAGCAGTACGCGCTTCTCGCCGTCGGCGCGCGACGCTCCCGAATCTGCAGAACGTGTGATACCCACATTGAGTGGAACAGCCGAAGACATGGCTCCAGACTACGGGTCACCCCGTACGGACGACACTTTCGCGGGGCCTCGGCCGGGTAGTGTGCGCATCGTCGCACCGAAGTCGTCGACGCTGTGGGCACGTCGGCTACCCAAACGTGCCGTTGTCAGGCAGGCTGTGGGAATGATTCGTCCCCCGTTCGTGGCGCGTGTCGCCGCTGGAATCGCCGTGACGGCCGTCGAAGAGGCCAGGAAACTGCCGACCACCGCGGCGACCCTGCCCATGACCGCAGTCAGTCAGGTGCTGCAGACCACGATGCGTGTTCAGCAGTCCATGACGGCGCTGGCCATCAAGGGCGACCAGGCTTTCGCACTGATCAACTGGACCCACGACGAGGAGCAGCCGGTCTGGGCCGTCTTCGACGAGGACACCGATCCGGTACCCGCCGTCGACAGCGGGACCGACGAGCGGTCGGCCGGGCCTGGGCGGTTCGCCCTGTACTCGCTGAGTCCGCAGGACGAGAGCACTCCTGAGAAGGTCTCGACCCCGAAGGCTGCTCCCGCCGCCACCAACGGCGCCGCCTCCGTGAAGTCGGTGAGCAAGAAGGCCGCGACCTCCGCCCCGACGGTGGCCGAACCCGAGATCGCCGTCGTACTCGACTACGGCACGCTGACGCTCGCCCAGCTGCGGGCGCGCCTGCGCAGCCTGTCCGTCGAGGACCTCACGACGCTGCTGGACTACGAGAACGCGACCCTGGCACGCGCACCGTTCCAGACCATGCTGACCAACCGCATCACCTCCGCCAAGGCCAAGTGACCTCCGCACAGCCCCGCGCAGCCAGTACCGGACCGAGTACCGCCGAGCAGCCGTGGCCGGTCCGCACCGTGTCGGCCAAGGTCGCACAGTGGATCGACCGGCTCGGGAGTGTCTGGGTCGAGGGACAGATCACCCAGATCAACGCGCGTCCGGGAACCCGGACCGCGTTTCTGGTGCTGCGGGATCCGTCCGTCGACATGTCGTTGTCGGTGACCTGCTCCCCGCAGCTGTTGCAGAACTCCCCTGTCCCGCTCACCGAGGGCAGCCGGGTGGTGATGTTCGGCAAGTTGTCGTTCTACACCGGCCGCGGGTCGGTCTCGCTGCGGGTGACGGAGATCCGCGCGATCGGGATCGGTGAACTCCTCGCCCGGATCGAGCGGCTGCGCGCGCTGCTGGCAGCGGAGGGTCTGTTCGACCCTCGACTGAAGCGTCCGCTGCCGTTCCTGCCGGGCACCATCGGGCTGATCACCGGTCGCGCCAGCGCCGCCGAGCACGACGTTCTCAGCGTGGCGCAGCGCCGCTGGCCCGCCGTGCGCTTCGAGGTGCGCAACACCCCGGTGCAGGGCGCGACCGCCGTTCCGCAGATCCTCGACGCGTTGAAGGAACTGGACGCCGACCCGCACGTCGACGTCATCATCCTCGCGCGCGGCGGCGGCAGCGTGGAGGATCTGCTGCCGTTCTCCGACGAGACGCTGTGCCGCGCGATCGTCGCCTGCCGAACTCCGGTGGTCAGCGCCATCGGCCACGAGCCGGACAGTCCGCTCAGCGATCACGTCGCCGACCTGCGGGCCGCGACACCGACGGACGCTGCCAAGCGGGTCGTACCGGATGCCGTCGCCGAGCAGGCGCTGGTCGGCGAACTGCGGTTGCGGAGCGCGGCTGCTCTCCGCAACTGGGTGCAGCGCGAGTCCCACCTGATCTCCCAGCTGCGGAGCCGGCCGGTGCTCGCCGATCCGCTGCGCGCACTCGACCACCGGTCGGACGAGGTCGAGCGACTGCGGGAGGCCGGGCGACGCGACATCAGCCGGGCGATCGCCGCGGAGAGCACCACGATCGAGCACCTGCGGGCACGGCTGACGACCCTCGGCCCCGCTGCGACCCTGGCCCGCGGCTACTCCGTGGTCCAGCGGATCGTGCCCGACGGCGATCCCGAGGTCCTGCGTTCGGTCGACGACGCCCCGCCGGGCACCCAGATTCGCGTTCGAGTCGCCGACGGCGCAATCCGTGCCGCGGTGATGGGAAAGGACAAGTAGGACATGAGCAAGCCCACCGGAAACGACACCGACATCGCGGAGCTCGGCTACGAGGCGGCGCGCGACGAACTCGTCGACGTGGTCAAGGTGCTCGAACAGGGCGGCCTCGACCTCGACGCGTCACTCGCGCTGTGGGAGCGGGGCGAGGCCCTGGCCAAACGCTGCGAGGAGCACCTCGCAGGGGCACGCAAGCGCGTCGAGACGGCGCTCGCCCACGCCGACGACGAGGGCTGACACGCCCCCGGTCGTCAGGCGGCGAGGACGGGGGCGTCGGCCGCGGCGGTGGTGAGTTGCTCGAACGCCTCGGGTGACGCACTGCCCGTCACGAGGAGCCGGACGTCGCCGAAGTCGGAGACCCAGATCGGCTCGACGCCCTCCCCGCCGTACACGATCCAGCTGTGACCTGCGACGTCCTCGGTTCCCGTCGCCGTACGCGGACCACCCGCGACGAACGGCACGAGCACCGTCTCGACGGCATTGCTCTGCGTCAGCTGGATGTAGCGGCCTGCCTCGGTGATGAAGCCGACGGTGCTCGAATCGCCGCCGCCGTCGCCGCTGACGATGCTGCGGCTGCCCGAGTTGGGCGTCCAGCCCTCCGGTGTCTCCGGCTTGCGCACCGGGAACGGAAGGTCCTGCGCGTCGTACTTCAGCGCCGCATCGACGTCGAAGCTGGGAATCGGACCACTGGTGGGTCCGCCCGGGCTGAACGTGCACTGGCTGGCGATACCCGCGATCAGTACGCAAAACAGGACAAGGGGTACGAGCGACCACACCATGTCGCGGTTGTTGTGCAGGATGCGGGGTTTATCAGATGCCACGCCCACCAGTATCCAGGGTCGGTCCCGGAACAACGATTCTCGGTCCCATGATTCGCGCCCCAGCAGCGCACGTCACACTTCTTTCTGGGAGAATCAGCAGCGAGATCCACTCGACACTCGGCGGCCGACGGCCACCGACACAGCGTCGACGTACAACGTCGACCGTGACTGCACCAGGAGGCACTGCCCATGACGGCTAGCACCACTTCGAGTCGCCGCGAGGCCCCGGACCGAAATCTTGCTCTGGAATTGGTCCGAGTCACCGAGGCTGGTGCGATGGCTGCCGGTCGCTGGGTCGGCCGTGGCGACAAGGAGGGCGGCGACGGAGCCGCCGTCGACGCCATGCGCCAGCTCGTCAGCTCGGTCTCGATGCGCGGCGTCGTCGTCATCGGCGAGGGCGAGAAGGACGAAGCTCCGATGCTGTTCAACGGCGAAGAGGTCGGCAACGGCGACGGACCCGACTGCGACTTCGCCGTCGACCCGGTCGACGGAACCACCCTGATGGCGAAGGGCATGCCCAACGCGATCGCCGTGCTCGCGGTCGCCGAGCGCGGCGCGATGTTCGACCCGTCTGCCGTGTTCTACATGGAGAAGATCGCCGTCGGCCCCGACGCCGCCGATGTCATCGACATCACAGCGCCCGTCGCCGAGAACATCAAGCGCGTCGCGAAAGTCCGCAAGGCGTCCCCCTCCGACGTGACGGTCTGCATCCTCGACCGTCCGCGGCACGCCAGGCTGATCCAGGAGGTCCGGGACACCGGCGCCCGGATCCGTCTCATCTCCGACGGCGACGTCGCGGGTGCGATCGCCGCCGCACGTCCGGAGTCGGGCACCGACATCCTGATCGGCACCGGTGGAACGCCCGAGGGCATCATCGCCGCCGCCGCCATGCGCTGTATGGGTGGTTCGCTGCAGGGCCGGCTGGCCCCGACCGACGACGCTGAGCGCCAGAAGGCCATCGACGCAGGCCACGACCTGGACCGTGTGCTCACCACCGAAGATCTCGTGTCCGGTGAGAACGTCTTCTTCTGCGCCACCGGTGTCACGGACGGCGACCTGCTCCGCGGTGTCCGCTACTACGGTGGCGGCGCCTCGACCCAGTCGATCGTGATGCGGTCGAAGTCGGGCACCGTCCGCATGATCGACGCGTACCACCGTCTCGAGAAGTTGCGCGAGTACTCGTCCGTGGACTTCACGGGCGAGGACGGCGCCATTCCGCCGACGTTCTAGGCAGCTCCGCTGCCCGTGCGCCTTTCCGGTAGCCAGAGCTACCGGAAAGGCGCACGGGGAGCGCCCCCACGACGCGCTCAGAAGTGGCATGTTTGACGCATGACCGAGAGCAACGAGCAGCAGTACCGGATCGAACACGACACCATGGGCGAGGTGCGGGTGCCCGTGGATGCCCTGTGGCGCGCGCAAACTCAGCGCGCCGTCGAGAACTTCCCGATCAGCGGTCGAGGTCTCGAGCGCACCCAGATACGTGCAATGGGTCTGCTGAAAGCAGCCTGCGCGCAGGTCAACAAGGACCTCGGCCTCCTCGACGCCGAGAAGGCGGACGCCATTATCGCCGCGGCGGGCGAGATCGCCGAGGGCAAGCACGACGATCAATTCCCCATCGACGTCTTCCAGACGGGCTCGGGCACCAGTTCCAACATGAACGCCAACGAGGTGATCGCGTCGATCGCCGCGGCGAACGGTGTGGTCGTCCACCCCAACGACGATGTCAACATGTCGCAGTCGTCCAACGACACGTTTCCCACCGCGACGCATGTCGCGGCCACCGAGTCCGCGGTGAAGGACCTCCTCCCCGCCCTCGACCACCTGCGCCTGGCCCTGCTCGACAAGTCCACCGAGTGGAAGCACGTCGTGAAGTCGGGCCGCACCCACCTCATGGACGCCGTCCCGGTGACCCTCGGCCAGGAGTTCGGCGGTTACGCCCGCCAGATGGAGGCGGGGATGGAGCGGGTCGTCGCCTGCCTTCCCCGGCTCGGTGAGCTGCCCATCGGCGGCACCGCGGTCGGAACGGGACTCAATGCCCCCGACGGATTCGGCCCGAAGGTCGTCGCCGAACTGGTGAAGGCGACGGGCGTCGACGCCCTCACACCGGCGAAGAACAGTTTCGAGGCGCAGGCGGCGCGTGACGGCCTGGTGGAGGCGTCCGGCGCGCTGCGCACCATCGCGGTGTCCCTGACCAAGATCGCCAACGACATCCGCTGGATGGGATCGGGACCGCTCACCGGTCTCGGCGAGATCCGTCTCCCCGACCTGCAGCCCGGCAGTTCGATCATGCCCGGCAAGGTCAATCCGGTGCTCCCGGAGGCTGCCACCCAGGTCGCCGCTCAGGTGGTCGGCAACGATGCCGCGGTCGCCTGGGGCGGTGCCGCCGGCGCGTTCGAGCTCAACGTCTACATCCCGATGATGGCGCGGAACCTGCTCGAGTCGTTGACGTTGCTGGCCAACGTCACGCGACTGTTCGCCGACCGGTGTGTCGTGGGGCTCGTCGCGAACACCGAGCACCTCAAGACGCTCGCGGAGTCGTCGCCGTCCATCGTGACGCCACTGAACTCCGCGATCGGGTACGAGGAGGCCGCTGCTGTCGCCAAGCAGGCGCTGAAGGAGAAGAAGACCATCCGCGAGACCGTCGTCGACCGTGGTCTGATCGGCGACAAGCTGAGCGAGGAAGAACTCGACAAGCGTCTCGACGTGCTGGCGATGGCGAAGGTGAAGGACTGAGCCTGCCGACGGAGAGGGCCCGCACTCGATCGAGTGCGGGCCCTCTCGCGCAGAAGTCCTACAGCAGCGCGGACAGCTCGTCGCGGGCCTTCTCGCCCTCCGAGCCGAGATCGGTACGGTCGGCGATGTTCCACGAGCGGAGCAGCGGAGCGAACACCTTCTCCCCCTGCTGTGCGGGGTCGTAGATACCGGCCTCGGCGAGCACGGCGGTGCTGTCGGTTCCGCCGGGCAGTGCCACGCTCGGCACGTCGAATGCGGCGATCCGCGACGCGATCGCGCGCATCGTCTGATCGGGTACCAGCTCGAACGCGGCCTCGACGATGTTCCGGTAGAACAGCGACTGCAGTTCGTCGTCCGCGGCCAGCCGCTCGGCGATCACGGCCACCAGCGGGTCCTCGCCGAGTGCCGCCGTGTTGTGATGACGCACCGCCGCGGCCTTCTCCTCGAACGCGGAGTTCGCGAGCATCTCGACCAAATGCATCGGCGGCATCGCGTAACCGCGGACCATCTCGTCCATCCGGGCGCGCTCGAGGGCGACGGGGTCGACGGCGCGCGTCACCATCAGGTAGTTCCGGAGGACGATGGAGTGCCGGTTCTCCTCCGCGGTCCAGCGGCCCACCCAGCGCCACCACGGGCCCACCTGGGCGAGGTGCTTGGCGATCTCCCGGTGGTACGCGGGCACATTGTCCGCCACCAGCACACCCACGGTCAGTGCGAGCGCCTCGACGTCGCTCAGCGTCGACTGATCTGCCGACCAATCCGTTCCACCCATGAACGCAAAGTTCTTGCCCTGGTCCCAGGGAACCAGATCGTGCGGCTGCCAGCCGTCCGCCTCGGCGATGTGACGTGTGAGGTTTTCGTCCACCACCGGGGCCAGCTCACTGAGCAGCTGCGAGTCATTCTTTTCAATCGGCATCCGCACACCGTAGCGTCCGCGCCGGGGCACCGGGTCGACCACCGGTGAATTCGACGGGAACAACGGCGGCGTTGTGACGAAAACATCCTGGTCATGGGCTTGAAGTCGTTAGGCTGGCAGTCCACGGTTACCCCGGGCCCGAGCAGAGGATCACCCATGCGCAGACATCGGAACCTGACGATACTTCTGTCGGCTCTCGCGCTCGGCGGGTCACTCGTGACGGGTTGCGGCTCCGACGCAGACGACTCCGGTTCCGAGACGTCCGGCGCGAACCCCACCTCGGAGTCCTCGCAGCCGCCGAACCCGGGGACGGTCGCGGGCGTCGACATCCCGGACGGTCAGATCGACGACGCCGTGGGCCGTCTCGACGAACTGGCGACCGAGTTGATGGACAGTTCCGGTCTTCCGGGTATGGCGGTCGCCGTCGTCCACGGTGGGCAGACCGTGTACGCGAAGGGATTCGGGGTGCGCGAGGCGGGCACCGATCAGAAGGTGGACGCCGACACCGTGTTTCAGCTGGCGTCGATGTCGAAACCGGTGGGGTCGACGGTGGTGGCCCACCAGGTCGATGCCGGCGTCGTCGGCTGGGACACTCCCGTGGTGTCCAAGTTGCCCGGTTTCGCCCTCGCCGACCCGTGGGTCACGGAGCACGTCACGGTGGGCGATCTGTACTCGCACCGGTCGGGGTTGCCCGACCATGCCGGCGATCTGCTCGAGGACCTGGGTTTCAACCAGCAGCAGGTGCTCGACAAGCTCCGGCTCGAGCCGCTGAATCCGTTCCGGATCACCTACGAGTACACCAACTTCGGCCTCACCGCGGCGGCGGAGGCCGTCGCGGCGGCGTCGGGGACGGATTGGGCGACGCTCTCCGAGCAGACGATCTACCAGCCGCTGGGGATGTCCTCCACGAGTTCGCGATTCGCCGACTATGAGGCCCACGACGACCGCGCCGTCGCGCACCAACTCGTCGACGGCAAGTACGTCGCCGATGCGGTACGCAATCCCGACGCCCAGTCCCCCGCGGGCGGGGTGAGCTCGTCCGTCAACGACATGGGCAAATGGCTGGCGATGCTGTTGGCCGACGGCACGTTCGAGGGCAAGGAGATCGTGTCCCCCGAATCACTGCTCCCCGCGGTCAGTCCTCAGATGGTGTCCAGCCCACCACAGTCGATGGACAGCCGTCCGGGGTCCTACGGTTATGGGTTCAACGTCTCGACCACCCCGGCAGGGCGGGTCTCCCTCAGCCACTCCGGTGGATTCCAGCTCGGGGTGGCGACGAACTTCGTCGCGATACCGTCCGCCGACGTCGCCATCGTCGCGCTGACCAACGGGTCGCCCATCGGCATTCCCGAGTCCCTCACCGCCGAGTTCGCCGACCTCGTCCAGTTCGGGGAGATCCGCGAGGACTGGAGGTCGTTGTACCGGCAGGCCATCGCGCCGATGGACGAGCCCGAGGGCAGTCTCGTCGGCCAGACGGCCCCCGCGAACCCGGCACCACCGCAGCCGCTCCCCACCTACGCGGGCACCTACGGCAACCCGTATTGGGGTCCCGCCGTCGTCACGGAGAGCAACGGCGCGCTGTCGCTCCAACTCGGGCCCGCCGGGCAGACCTTCCCACTCACCCACTGGGACGGCGAGACCTTCACCTTCATACCCAGCGGTGAGAACGCCCCACCCGGAACCATCTCGAAGACCACGTTCGCCGGCAACAACGTCACACTCGAGTACTACGACACGGAAGGCCGGGGGACATTCGTCCGCTGAGCCGACACTTCGACGGGAAGAAGACCATGAGCACGAACTCGCACGAACCGACGGGAACCACTCGAACGGACACGGCAGATGTCCAGGTGGTCCGGGCCTTCCTGGACGCGCTCGTCGCCGGCGACCCGGACGCCGCGCAACAGTATCTGCACCAGGACATCGTGTGGCACAACGTGTCCCTGCCCAAGATCCGCGGCCTCGGCTCCGTCATGCGGATACTGCGCGGAATGAGCCGCCCCGGTGTCGGATTCGATGTGCGCCTGCACCACATCGTCGGCGACGGGACGGCCGTGCTGACCGAACGCACCGACGTCCTGATCTACAAGCGGCTGCGCAGCGAGTTCTGGGTGTGCGGCACGTTCGAGATGAAGGACGGCAAGATCGCCGTCTGGCGCGACTACTTCAGCAGCCGGGACTTTCTGTGGGGCACGCTCAAAGGTATTTTGCGCGCCTTCTGACGTTTCCGCCCGATGCCACCTCGGTCCGGTCGGACCGTGGTGCCATCGGGCGGATCACGCTGCGCGGCAGGCGCCTACGGCGTCGGCCCGAACTCCTCCAGCATCTCCGTCACGAGCGCCGCGATCGGCGAACGCTCACTGCGCGTCAACGTGATGTGGGCGAACAGCGGATGCCCCTTGAGCTTCTCGATCACCGCGGCCACCCCGTCGTGACGTCCGACCCTCAGGTTGTCGCGCTGAGCGACGTCGTGAGTCAGGATCACCCGGGAGCCGGTGCCGAGCCGGGAAAGCACCGTGAGCAGCACATTGCGTTCCAGCGACTGCGCCTCGTCCACGATCACGAACGAATCGTGCAGTGACCGTCCGCGAATATGCGTGAGTGGCAACACTTCCAGCATGCCGCGGCTGATCACCTCGTCCATCACCTCGGTGCTGGCGAGGCCGTCGAGTGTGTCGAAGACCGCCTGGGCCCACGGGCCCATCTTCTCGCTCTCACTACCCGGCAGGTAGCCGAGCTCCTGCCCGCCCACCGCGTAGAGCGGCCGGAAGACAACGACTTTCCGCTGGGTGCGGCGCTCGAGCACCGCCTCCAGCCCCGCCGTCAACGCCAGCGCCGACTTGCCGGTGCCCGCCTTGCCGCCCAGCGACACGATGCCCACACTGTCGTCCAGCAGGATGTCCAGGGCGATCCGCTGCTCGGCCGAACGTCCGTGCAGACCGAATGCCTCACGCTCCCCCCGCACCAGCTGCACCCGCTTGTCGGCGTTCACGCGGCCCAGTGCGCTCGACGAACCGCCCAGCAGCCGAATACCCGTGTGGCACGGAAGCTCCCGGGCCTCCTCCAGATCGACGACACCCTCGGAGAACAGTTCGTCGATCGACGAGGACGCCACGTCCAGTTCGGTCATCCCCGTCCAACCCGACGGAACGACGTCGTGGGCGTGGTACTCGTCGGCGGGAAGACCCACCGCACCGGCCTTCACTCGCAGCGGGATGTCCTTGCTGACCAGGACGACGTCACCGCCCTCGGCCTCGAGGTTCAGTGCGCAGGCCAGGATCCTCGAATCGTTGCTGTCCGTGCGGAATCCGACCGGTAGAACCGACGGGTCGGTGTGGTTCAACTCGACCTGCAAGGTGCCACCCTCGGTGCCGATCGGCACCGGCTGGTCGAGACGACCGTATTCCAGACGGAGGTCGTCGAGCATGCGCAGCGATTCTCTTGCGAACCATCCCAACTCGTGGTGGTGCCGCTTCCCTTCGAGCTCGCTGATCACGACGAGGGGAAGCACCACACGGTGCTCGGCGAACCTGGTGACGGCCCAGGGGTCGGACAGCAGTACGGAGGTATCGAGTACGAATGTACGAACTGCAGAATCCGACGATTTCCTGGGGGCGGCGGACGAACGTCCGACGCGGGCTGAGACGGAGCGTGAAGCAGTCACGTTGGCTCCTAGGTCTGCGTGGCACCCACGCAAACTCGGTTCGCTGGACCGGTCCGTCCCTGGTGTGTCACCACACGAGGGCCGGGCGCCGGCCCCCTCGCACTGAGTGTGTCAGCCACGATCAGGACCTCCCGTACAAGCAACTTCCCCGCTGCCTGTTACCCCCGACGGTACTGCCAAACACGCCGGACGGCCGTGCGAGCGGCGGGCGTGTCGGTGAACATCGCGTTACGTGGAGGCGCCCGCGGCGCCCGTGCGTGGTTAACGAGTCCCTGCACTCGCAGGCCACGCACGGGCGGCGGAGCCGCCTAGATCAGGCGCCAGTCCTCGAGACCCTCGTACAGCGGGAAGTCGGCGGCAAGCTTCGACACGCGGGACTTCAGCGTCTCGACGTCGGACGATCCGGCGAGTGCGGTGCCGATGATGTCGGCGACCTCGGTGAACTGCTCGTCCCCGAATCCACGCGACGCGAGCGCCGCCGTGCCGATCCGGAGGCCGGACGTGACCATCGGCGGGCGGGGGTCGAACGGCACCGCGTTGCGGTTGACGGTGATGCCGACCTCGTGGAGAAGGTCCTCACCCTGCTGGCCGTCGAGCTGCGAGTTGCGCAGGTCGACGAGCACGAGGTGCACGTCGGTGCCGCCGGTGAGGACGCTGACACCCTTGTCGACGACATCGGCGCCGGTCAGACGCTCGGCGAGGATCTTCGCGCCGGTCAGGGTGCGCTGCTGACGGTCCTTGAACTCCTCGGTGCCCGCGATCTTCAGGGAGACGGCCTTGGCGGCGATGGCGTGCATCAGCGGCCCGCCCTGCTGGCCGGGGAAGACGGCGGAGTTGAGCTTCTTCGCCCACTCCTGCTTGGCGAGGATCAGGCCGGAGCGCGGCCCGCCGAGCGTCTTGTGGACCGTGCTGGACACGACGTCGGCGTACGGCACGGGCGACGGGTGCAGCCCGGCAGCGACCAGGCCCGCGAAGTGCGCCATGTCGACCCACAGGTACGCGCCGACCTCGTCGGCGATCGACCGGAACGCGGCGAAGTCCTCGTGACGGGGGTACGCGGACCAACCGGCGACGATGACCTTCGGCTGCGCGGCGACCGCGATCTTGCGGACCTCGTCCATGTCGATGCGGTGGTCCTCCTTGCTGACCCCGTACGACTCGACGTCGTACAGCTTGCCGGAGAAGTTCAGCTTCATGCCGTGCGTGAGGTGGCCGCCGTGCGCCAGGTCGAGGCCGAGGAGCTTCTCACCCGGGTTCATCAGGGCCATCAGGACCGCCGCGTTGGCCTGTGCGCCGGAGTGCGGCTGAACGTTCGCGAAGTCGGCGCCGAACAGTTCCTTGGCGCGGGTGCGGGCGAGATCCTCGATGACGTCGACGTGCTCGCAGCCGCCGTAGTAGCGGCGTCCCGGGTATCCCTCGGCGTACTTGTTGGTGAGGACGCTGCCCTGGGCCTGGAGGACCGCGCGCGGAACGAAGTTCTCCGAGGCGATCATTTCCAGCGTGTCGCGCTGACGGGCCAGCTCACCTGCCATGGCCTGGGCGACTTCGGGGTCGAGTTCGGCGAGGGGGGCCGTGTTGACGTCGGTACCGGGCACAGCGGTCATCGAGGGATCTCCAAGCTGGATGCGGAAACGAATGCTCCCAGTCTACGAAGTACCCGTGAGGACTTCCTAACCGCCCGCGGTGAGGTACCCCTCACCGGCGCGCAGGACGCTGGGCACGAGCGGCTCGTCGAGCAGCCGGCGGAACCGCTCCGACCGCTCCGCGCCGACCGGCACCTCGCCCAGCCAGCCACCGAGCAGTCGGTATCCCTCCACGTAGGTGCTGGTGTACGCCCGCCACAACGGCGACGACAGGAACCGCAGCGACTGCCGGGCCCGCTCGGGAGTCGACAGGCTCCACCGCTGCAGGAACGCCGCGACGTCGTCGTGGCTGCGGCCCTCGTCGTGCAGCATCATCGCCGCATCCTGCCGCACACCGAGCAGCTGCCCGGACGCCCCGGACAGACGTTGCGCCTGCTCACCGTCGAATCGCAGGCCCAGGTCGGCGTAGATTTCCTGCGCCCACAGCCCCCAGTCCGACCCGACGATCGATTCGAGCGCGAGGTCCGCGAGCCCCTCGGCCATCAGGCACTGCGGGGTGTTGACGACGAACAACGTCTGCTCGAGCTGTCCAGCGCCGACCAGTCCGGCTTCCTTGCGGCAGTGCTCGGTGTGGTGGCCGGGGTACGACTCGTGCGCGATCAGCCGCGGCAGGTTCGACATGTGCTGCTTGAGGTCGGAGTTGATCGCGACCCGGGAACGGTAGTCGCCGAGGTAGTAGTTGAACCCCGACCACGGCTTGTCGCCCACCACCTCGTACTCGACGACTTCCGAGTCGGGCAGTGCGTAATGCCCGCGCACGAGATCGCGCAGAGCGCTCGAGAAGGCGTCGACACATTCCTGCAACCGGTCCGCGGGGATCTCGTCCTTCGCGCGGTGGGCCTGGATGCGTTCGGCGAGCGGCCCCGTTCCGGGCAGCACGGCGTCCATCTTCCGGTGCGCCTCCCGGTACTGCTCCTCGTCGCCGCGTTCGATCCGGACGTCGAAGTACGCCTCGACCTCGTCGACGAAGCCGACGTCGTCGCCCGCGAACTTGCGCCCCGAGCATTCGAGGGCGCGGAGATGGACGTCGAGGAACCGGGTCCGCTCCTCGGACAGTCCCGCCGACGGCAATTCCGCGCGGAGGTTCGCCGCCGTGCGCGCGAGAACGCGCGGATCGGGCTTCGGCGCGTTCTCCACCTGCCTGCGCAGCGCGGGATCGCCTGTATACGCGTCGACGAATCCTTCCTCCAGCCGGTCGAAACCCAGCCCGAGCAGCAAGTATTCGCGTACGAACGAAACGGATTCCATGCCGTCCGACCTTAGTCGCACACGCGTCTGCCCGACCCGCCGACAGCGCAGCCTGTGGCACCAAGCACAATCCGACTATGCAACCGCTACTCGCCAGCGCAACGACGACGGCAGAGATTCTGGGCATGGACCGCTCACTCCCCCGTGTACCCGAGTGTGAGCGGAACTGATGGCGCGGACGAGCGAGTCCAGTCCGTACGTCGAATTCGACCGGAAGCAGTGGCGCACACTGCGTAAGTCGACGCCACTCGTCCTGACCGAGGAAGAGCTGTACGGACTGCGGGGCCTCGGCGAGCAGATCGACCTCGAAGAGGTCGCGGAGGTGTACCTGCCGCTGTCGCGTCTCATCCACCTGCAGGTCGCGGCACGGCAGCGACTGTTCGCCGCGACCGCGACGTTCCTCGGCGAGAAGCACCCCGACCAGCAGGTGCCGTTCGTGATCGGCGTCGCCGGCAGTGTGGCGGTTGGCAAGTCCACTACCGCCCGTGTCCTCCAGGCCCTCCTCGCGCGGTGGGAGCACCACCCGCGCGTCGACCTGGTGACGACGGACGGCTTCCTGTATCAGACGGCCGAGCTGAACCGCCGCGGGATCATGCACCGCAAGGGCTTTCCCGAAAGTTACGACCGCCGCAAGCTGCTGCGGTTCGTCACCGAGGTGAAGTCGGGGGCCGAAGAAGTGGCCGCGCCGGTGTATTCACACATCTCGTACGACATCATCCCGGGCCAGTACCACCTGATCCGGCAGCCGGACATCCTCATCATCGAGGGTCTCAACGTGCTGCAGACCGGTCCCCGGCTGATGGTGTCGGACCTATTCGACTTCTCGATCTACGTCGACGCCCGCATCGAGGACATCGAGAACTGGTACATCCAGCGTTTTCTCGCGCTGCGGAAGACGTCGTTCTCCGACCCCGACGCACACTTCCACCACTACGCCGGACTGTCCGACCGGGACGCGACGGCTGCCGCCCAGGAGATCTGGCACAACATCAACCGGCCGAACCTCGTGGAGAACATCCTGCCGACGCGTCCGCGTGCCACGCTCGTGCTGCGCAAGGACGCCAATCATTCGATCAACCGGCTGCGGCTGCGGAAGCTGTAGGTGAGTGGCGAAGTGTATTCCGGCACGCTTCGCCACTCACGTCAGACGCCGAAGCGGCGGTGCCGGGCGGCGTAGTCGCGGAGCGCGCGGAGGAAGTCGACCCGGCGGAACTCGGGCCAGTACGCCTCGGTGAACCAGATCTCGGAGTAGGCGCTCTGCCACAGCAGGAACCCCGACAGCCGCTGCTCCCCCGACGTGCGGATCACGAGGTCGGGGTCGGGCTGGCCGGACGTGTAGAGGTGACCGTCGATGCCGTCGACTGTGATCGATTTCACCAGTTCGTCCCCCGACAGTCCCGCGAGGAGTTTCTCGCTCAGCAGCGACTGCACGGCGTCGGCGATCTCCTGGCGACCGCCGTAGCCGATCGCGACGTTGACGTGGGTGCCGGTGCGCCCCTCGGTCCCGGCGGCCGCGTCGCGCAGACGGCGCGACTGTTCGGAGGGCAGGAGGTCGAGGGCGCCGACGATCTTGACGCTCCAGTTCTTGTCGGGGCCGGAGATCTCCTCGACGACGTCCGTGATGATCTCGAGCAGGGTGTCGAGTTCCCCGGGGTCGCGGCGCAGGTTCTCGGTGGACAGCAGGTAGATGGTCGCCATCTCGATGCCCGCGGCGTCGCACCAGCCGAGCAGCTCGGAGATCTTCAGGGCGCCCATGCGGTGGCCGTGACTGACGTCCTCGAAGCCGTTTTCCCGGGCCCACCGCCGGTTGCCGTCGCACATCACGGCAATGTGCCGAGGGTGCTGTAGACCGTCGAGCCGCTTCAGTAGACGACGCTCGTAGATGCTGTACAGCAGTCCTCGCGCACTCACCTGGAGATCACCATGACACGCAAGAGTACGCCGCATCCGAAGGTGATCCGCGACGGCCGTCACACAGCGCACGACTTGCTGCTACCGACGGGTACGCTCTCACCACAAGCTAACCTACGGTTGCGTAGGTTAGTGCCACACACAGCGAGAAGAGGTGTTCAGTGACCGCTTTCGGCCTCGACGAACTGCCCGTCAAGCCCCGACTGCGAGGGTGGATCCACCTGTGGGCGTTCGGCGTCTCCGTGATCGCCGGCATCGTCCTCGTCACACTGTCGGGCACCCAGGTGTCCGGGGAAGCGGCGCTCGCCACCGCCGTCTACAGCCTCACGGTGTGCGGTGTGTTCGGGGTCAGCGCCACCTACCACCGGATCCACTGGAACACCGTCAAGGCCCGCACGTGGATGAAGCGCGCGGACCATTCGATGATCTTCCTGTTCATCGCCGGCAGCTACACCCCGTTCGCGGTGCTGGGGCTTCCGCCCGACACGGGCCGGACCCTGCTGATCGTCGTGTGGGCGGGGGCGCTCGCCGGGGTCGCGCTGAAAATGCTGTGGCCGACGGCACCGCGCTGGGTCGGAGTACCGCTCTACCTGCTGCTCGGCTGGGCCATCGTTCCCGTCGCACCCGAACTGACGCACGAGGTCGGCGTCCTACCGATGGTGCTGCTGCTGATCGGCGGCATCCTCTACTCGGTCGGCGCGATCCTCTACGCCACCAAGTGGCCCAACCCGTGGCCGACCACGTTCGGGCATCACGAGTTCTTCCACGCCGCCACCGTCATCGCGGCCCTGTGCCACTACATCGCCGTGTGGCTGGTGGTGTTCCGGTAGGCCGGACTACCGGCTCAACGCGGCACCCAGGTCCTCGATCGTCGACACCGGGCGGTCGCACACGAACCCGCGGCACACGTACGCCGCGGACGCGCCGCCGACCAGCGGCCGGTCGGCGAGCAGCGGGGACGAGTCCGGTGCGCCGCCGACCACGACGGCACCCCCGGGAGCGAGTCTGCGCGCCTCCCGAAGCAGGACGGAATCCCCGTCGGTCGCCACGGCCACCTGGATAGGGCCGCGCACCGACGCCTCGGCCACCGCGAGCCAGTGCCCGGCCGATCGCGGCGCGCGCTCCAGAAGCAGTGCCACCCGGTCGAGCGATTCGGCGGCCGCGCTCGCGTACCGTCCCGACGCGTCCGCGTCGGCCACCGCGGCCGCGGTGAGCAGTGCCTCGACCAGGCACGACGCTCCGGACGGCGTCGCACCGTCGACCGGGTCGCGGGGGCGTGTCACCAGTGTCTCGGCGTCGTCGGCGGTGTCGAACCAGCTGCCCGGCCGCTCGTCGTCGGCGAAATGGATCAGGGCGCGGTCCAGCAGCGCCTGCGCGTGCGTCAGCCATGCGGTGTCGCCGGTCGCCTGATACAACGCGAGAAGGCCCGTCGCCAGGCAGGCGTAGTCCTCGAGCACCCCGGCCGATTCGCCCACGGACGTTCCCAGCGACGCCCTCCGCAGACGCCCGTCGACGACGTGCAAGCCCAGCACCGCACGCGCGCAATCGGCGGCCGCGGCCACCCACTCCGGCCTGCCGAGTCCGGCACCGGCCTCGGCGAGCGCGGTGATCGTGAGACCGTTCCAGGCGGTGACCACCTTGTCGTCGCGTCCCGGCTGCGGCCGCGTCGCACGCTGGGCGAGCAGCGTGCCCCGGATCCGGCGCCAGCGGTCCCAGTCGTCCGGATCGCGCGGAAGCTGCAGGACGGACGTGCCGGCCTCGAACGTCCCGTCCGCGGTCACCGCGAACACCCGGGCCGCCCACTCCCCGTCCTCGGGGCCGAGAACCTCGACGAGCTGCCCGGGGGTCCACACGTACGTGAGGCCCTCGACGCCCTCGGTGTCGGCGTCGAGGGCGGACGCGAACGACCCGTTGTCGGTGCGCAGATCGCGCAGCAGGAACTCGACCGTCTCCTCGGTGACCCGGACGGCCAGGTCCGAGCCCGTGCGCCGGCCCAGGTGCGCGTACACGCGCAGCAGCTGGGCGTTGTCGTAGAGCATCTTCTCGAAGTGCGGCACCACCCACGCGGCGTCGACCGAATACCGGGCGAAACCGCCGCCGAGCTGGTCGTAGATGCCGCCGCGCGCCATCGCCGACGCCGTCCGCCCCACAACACCGAGCACGTCGTCGTCACCGGACCGCTCGTACGTGCGCAGCAGGCCTTCCATCAGCGCGGACGGCGGGAACTTGGGGGCTCCTCCGAACCCACCGCGGTCGGCGTCCTCGTCCCGCAGCACGGCTGCGGCAGCCGCGTCCAGCAGGGCCGCGTCCACCCGGACCTCGCCCTCGGGAATGCCGCCGGCTCCCCGCCGCAACTCGGCGACCACCGAGGCGGCCGCGTCGTCGACGTCACCGCGGTGGTCCCGCCACGTGTCGGCGATGGCGCTCAGCAGTTGCGTGAACGACGGCATCCCGCCGCGCGGCTCGGCCGGGTAGTAGGTGCCGCAGTAGAACGGGGCGCCGTCGGGAGTGAGGAAGCACGTCATCGGCCAGCCACCCTGACCGGTCATCGCGACCGTGGCGTTCATGTACACGGCATCGAGGTCCGGACGCTCCTCGCGGTCGACCTTGACGCACACGAAGTGCTCGTTCATCAGCGACGCCACCGCCTCGTCCTCGAAGGACTCGTGGGCCATCACGTGGCACCAGTGGCACGCCGAGTATCCGATCGACAACAGGATCGGGACGTCCCGCTCGCGCGCCCACTCGGTCGCCTCCGGACCCCACTGCTGCCAGTGCACGGGGTTGTCGGCGTGCTGTCGCAGATAGGGGCTGGTGGACCCACCGAGTGTGTTCTGTGCGCGTGGGTCCATGTCCGGCTCCTGTTCGACTACTTCTGCAGGTTCGGCGGGGTGTCCGTCGGCTTCGGCGGTTCGGTGCTGCTCGGCCCGCCACCGTGGATCGCGCCGCGGTCGGTGCCCTCGTCCGCTTCCTGGTCCGGTTCGGGGTGCTCCGGCTCGAACGTCTCGGGCAGGTTCTTGAGCTTCTTGTTCATCGACCGCACCAGCAGCACCACACCCGCGAGCAGCGCGAGAATGACGACGAGACCGATGGGCGACGCCTTGCCGAACTCGGGACCGGACGGGGTGCTCGGCGTCTGCGCCAGGACGTCCGCCGCGCCGGCCACGATGCTCACCGTCAACGCATTCACTGCTGTCCGTCCTCGTTGATGCCCGCGAACAGGTCGTTCTCCGGGATGGAGGTGGTGACGCGGGTCTTGGCGAGCTCGAATTCCTCGGTCGGCCAGATCTTCTGCTGGATCTCGAGCGGCACCGCGAAGAACGAGCCGTTCGGGTCGATCTGGGTCGCGTGGGCCCGCAACGCGTCGTCACGCTGAGGGAAATAGTCGCCGCACGTGATCTGGGTGGTGACGCGTGCCATCAGGTCGCCCTGCTCGGTCTTCCACTTCTTGAGCCACTCGGCCATCGGGAACTCTTCGCCGCGGCGGTCGTACTCCTCCTGGAACTGCAGGAGACGCTTCCGGATGAAGCCGTGCGAGTAGTAGACCTTCTGCACCTTCCACGGTTCCCCGGCGTCGGGGAACCGCTCCGGATCGGCAGCGGCCTCGTACGCGGCCATCGACACCTCGTGGCACCGGATGTGATCGGGGTGCGGGTAGCCGCCGTTCTCGTCGTACGTGGTCATGACGTGCGGACGGAACTCACGGATCACGCGCACCAGCGCCTCGGTCGACTCCTCGAGCGGAACGAGCGCGAAGCAGCCCTCCGGCAGCGGCGGCTTCGGGTCACCCTCGGGCAGACCCGAGTCGACGAATCCCAGCCACTGGTGCTGGACTCCGAGGATGCGCGCCGCCTCGGCCATCTCCTCGATGCGTACCTCGTGGATGCGGTCCCGCACCCCGGGCACGTCCATCGCGGGGTTGAGGATGTCGCCACGTTCACCACCGGTCAACGTCACGACCTTCACTTCGTTGCCCTCTGCGGCGTAACGGGCCGTTGTCGCGGCACCCTTGCTCGACTCGTCGTCGGGATGGGCATGGACGGCCATGAGCCGGAATCCGCTCACGTATTCGTTCACCTCAACTTCGCCAGTAGCCGTTGCCGGCTTGTCCGTGTCGCGCGCTCTCGCCCTCCGCCATCGCTGACGGCGCACTGACGCACGTCCTCTATAGTTCCACCCGAGAGTTCCGCTCGCAGCCGTGCCCCCGCTCGAGTGCTGCGAGTTACGTGGAACCGGAGCGGTACGAGAGTTGAGAGATGACGAGAACGCTTCCCCCGGGCCGATACACAGCCGCGGCAAAGCCTGCGCGCCCGAAGCGCTGGCTCGTGTGGGCGCTGTCCGCGGCGGTCCTGGTCGTCGGTGTGATCGTGGCGTTCGTCGCCTACGACAAGTTCGCCGTCTCCGAGATCGACAGCGAGGCCACGTCGTTCGATCTGGTGAGTGAATCGCAGCTGGACATCACGTTCACCGTCACCCGCGAGGACCCGTCCCAGGCGGCGGTCTGCATCGTCCGCTCCCGCTCCAAGGACGGTTCCGAGACCGGCCGTCGCGAGGTCTACATCGCCGGCGGCGAAGACCAGACGGTGAAAGTCACCGCCCCCGTCTACACGTCGCGCCCGCCCGCGATGGGCGACATCTACGGCTGCAGCCTGGACGTTCCCGCCTATCTGACCGGCGGCTGACACCGGCGCACCCGAGCGACCGTTCGGGTTATTCGGGGTTTGCGCTCCCCAATCGTGCTAGAATCGCCTGGTACACGGTTCCGGTTTGGAACCGTGTATTGCTGCATTGGCGGCAAGGCGGAAATCGAACGGCCCCGGCCGTCGAATTTTGCCGAGCCGTTGATCACTGCTGTTGCAGTGGTCTGTCGAGGGAGCCCGGCGGCTCCAACTACGAGGGAGTGATCGAGATGACCGAGACCCAGGTGACCTGGCTGACCCAGGAGTCACATGACAGGCTCAAGAGCGAACTCGACCAGCTCATTGCCAATCGTCCGGTCATCGCCGCCGAGATCAACGAGCGTCGCGAAGAGGGCGATCTGAAGGAGAACGGTGGCTACCACGCGGCCCGCGAAGAGCAGGGTCAGCAGGAGGCACGCATCCGCCAGCTTCAGGAACTCCTGAACAGCGCGAAGGTCGGCGAAGCGCCCACTCAGTCCGGTGTCGCACTGCCCGGTTCCGTGGTGAAGGTGTACTACGACGGCGACGAGAAGGACACGGAGACGTTCCTGATCGCCACCCGCGAAGAGGGTGCACGCGACAACAAGCTCGAGGTCTACTCCCCCAACTCCCCGCTGGGTGGCGCACTGCTCGAGGCGAAGGTCGGCGAAACCCGCGAATACACGCTGCCCAACGGCAGCAGCATGAAGGTGACGCTCGTCAGCGCGGAGCCGTACCACAGCTGATCGCGGATCCACCGCCGAAAACTCCGGTCCGGGCCACGCGCCCGGGCCGGAGTTTTCTGCGTTGACGCCTGTGAGCGGGATCAGAAGACCCTGCGGGCCTTCATGTCGGCGAACACGGGACCGATCCGCACCACATCGCCCGTCGTCGGGGCGTGCAGCATCTGGCCGTTGCCGACGTAGATCGCCACGTGTCCCGGCCCACCCGACTGCCAGTTGCCGAACAGCAGGTCTCCGGGCCTGGCCTGCGACAGCGGCACCTCCACACCGACATTCCACTGCGTTTCCGACGTGCGGGGCAGTTTGACGCCGGTTGCGGCGTACACGGCGAACGACGTCAGCCCCGAGCAGTCGAAACCGCCGCCGGACGGTCCGTTGATGTTGCCGCCGCCCCACACGTACGGCAGACCGATGAACCGCATGGCCGCCTCGACGACGCGGCTCGTGTCACCGGCGGCCGCACCGTAGAAGAACGGCGACAGCATCCGCGCGAACGACTCCTCCAGCGATCGGATCCGCGCGACGTACGGCTGCGTTTCGTGCTCGTAGTCGAACTTGCCGGCGGGCATGCCACCCGCGGTCCGGACCGCACCCGCACCGGCGTTGTACGCGGCGATCGTGAGGTCGAGGGTGTCGCCCTTGACCACACCCTCCTTCTTCCAGCCCTCGATCTGCCCGAACAGGTCGCACAGCATCTGACCGGACGCCATCATCGGGTCGGCGACGCCGTTGATGTCGACTTTGCCGTCGCCGTCCGCGTCCTTGCCGTACTTGGCCCACGCGGGGGGCATGAACTGGCCGGGACCCCGAGCGCCCGCCCGGGACACCGGTGAGGTCGCGCCGTAGCGGAAGCCGTTCTCGACGGAATACAGGGCCGCCAGCGTCGGCGGCTTGATGCCCTCGCACAGCGACCCGGCCTTGCGGATCCACGGCGCGAAGACGGCGATGGCGCCGACCGGCGCGAGCGAGACACCGGGGAAGCCGGCGGGGACGGACGGGATCAGCGACCCGAGTCCGCTGATCAGGGCGGGGACCCCCGGCAGAGCGGCGAGGCCCCCGATCGCATTTCCGACGTCGGGGGCGCTCATCGCTGGGGGCTGGTCGAGTGGCGTGTCCGGCAGCGCCAGTGGGGGAACCGGAGCAGGCGGCGGAGCCGCCTCGACGGCGGGTGGCGGCGGAATGTAGGGGTCGGTCGCCTGCTTCACCACATCCGAGGCCTGGGCCACCATCTGCTCGGCCTGCACGCGGGCCGGTTCGGGGAGGGTCGATATTGCGTCGTCAACTTGTTTCTGAACGTCGGGTGAGGCCTGCTCGACCACCTGAATTGCTTCTGCTGCTTGATCTTTCACCGGCTGCGGTATGTCCGCTCCCTGAACGATGGCCCCCGCTGCGGTGGTGATCGCCACGATGATCGCCGCTGCATCAACTGACATACGTGCGCTCCTCCTCCTCGGTGCACCTAACCGAGTGAGTTCACGTTACGACGGGGCACAGCAGATGCGAGGCGATTCTGCGGGATTGATCCGTTTCCTACCGTGACCTGCGGGAGAGCGGCACCTGGCGAATCACGGCTGTCGGGCACGACTGCATGCGACGCGCCAGGGGCGTGCACTGCACCCACCGCGCACTCGACGAGGAGAGACAGATTCTTCCCAGGTTGTTCTAAGGTTCGTCGGGGAAGCTGGTCGGCATGAGTGAAGACCGACGGATTTCCCGCCTGCTTCCCGTTCGCCGCGTCCTCGCGGCAGCCGGAATCGCCGGACTGGTCGCCGGTGGCGGTATGGCGGCGGCAGCGGACCCCGCGACCCCCGATTCGGCGGTGGCAGCACCCCTCGTCTCGGCAGGATTCGGCGCACCGGACGCCGTGTCCAGCGGTTCCTGAGATCGCGCGACCGGAGAACCACCACATGACCAGCGCACGCAGCGCAACCGAATGGTCCACCTGGGGTGTGCACGCACGCATCGTCGTCACCGACCCCGACGCCCTGAGTTCGGCGTCGAACCTGATCCGCGGTTACCTCGCGGCGGCCGATGCCGCCGTCAACCGGGACCGCGCGGACGCCGAGATCCGCTCCCTCGACGAGGGCCCGAACACGGTCACCCCGATGTTCGCGCGGTTCCTGAGCGACGCCCTCGCCGCAGCGCGCACCACGGAGGGGGCACTCGACCCCACTGCGTCGGCCCCCGCACCTCAGTCGTGGCGGTCGATCACCGTCGACGGTACCGAGGTCACGCTGCCCGCCGGCGTGGAACTCGACCTGACGGCGACCGCGCGGGCGAGTTCCGCCGACCACTGTGCGTCCACGACGGCGGAGCTGCTCGGGTGTGGCGTCCTGGTGGCGCTCGGCGGAGACATCGCCACCGCCGGGACCACGCCACCGGACGGCTGGCAGGTCCAGGTCCAGGACCTGCCGGGCGACCCCACCTGTCAGGTGTCGATCCCGTCGGGTGCGGCCGTCGCGACCGCCAGCACCGTCAAGCCGTTGCATCCCGACTCGATCTCGTTGTGGCGGACCGTGTCCGTGGTGGCCGAGTCGTGCACCACGGCGCACGCGTCGAGCACGGCCGCGGTGGGGATGGGCGGCGGTGCGATCGATTGGCTCACCAACCTCGAGCTGCCTGCCCGGCTGGTGGATCAGGAGTTCCGGGTGATCACCATGGGTGGGTGGCCGAGCTAGGTCCGGCTATTCCTGGAGGCGAACCGCGTACTGGGCGTCGCGCAGTGCGTCGAGGAGATCCTGCCGGTGGCCGGGGCCACGGGTCTCGACGGTGAGGAACACCTCCACCTCGTCGAGCGCGAGCGCGCCGCCGGTGCGGGAGTGGACGACGTCCACCACGCTGGCGCCGTTGCCGCTGATCACGCCCAGGAGGCTGACCAGACCACCCGGTCGGTCCGGAATGGTCAGGTGCACACCGAGATACCGGCCGGCGGCCCGAAGGCCGTGATTGACGACGTGGGTGAGCAGCAACGGGTCGATGTTGCCGCCGGACAGCACCGCGCACACCTTCCCGGTGAGTCCCAGCTCTTCCGTCGAGCAGCTGATCAACGCGGCCACCGCCGCCGCGCCCGCAGGCTCCACGATGAGCTTCGCGCGTTCGAGGCACAGGAGCAGCGCCCGGGACAGCGCGTCCTCGCTGACCGTCACGATGGCGTCGACCTGCGAGCCGACGTGGGCGAACGGCACGTCGCCGGGCCGGCCGACCGCGATGCCGTCGGCCATCGTCGACATGGTCTCCAGCGGAATCGGACGGCCCTCCGCCAGCGAACGCGGCCACGCGGCCGCCTGCTCGGCCTGGACGCCGACGATCCGCACGTCCGGCCGGGTGGCCTTGACCGCCGCGGCGATGCCCGCAATCAGCCCACCGCCGCCGGTCGGGACGACAAGCGTGCCGACGTCGGGTTCCTGCTCGAGGATCTCGAGGCCGACGGTCCCCTGCCCGGCGACGATGTCGACGTGATCGAAGGGATGGATGAGGACGGCGCCGGTCTCGTCCGCGAACTCCTTCGCGGCGACGAGCGCGTCGTCCACGGTGTCGCCGGTCAAGTGGACGGTGGCGCCGTACGCCTTGGTGGCGACGAGTTTCGGAAGTGGTGCGCCGGTGGGCATGAACACGGTGGACGGGATGCCCAGTTCCGTGGCCGCCCAGGCCACGCCCTGCGCGTGATTGCCCGCGCTGGCCGCCACGACCCCGCAGGCCCGTTCCGCGACCGACAGATTCGCGATCCGGTTGTACGCACCCCGCGGTTTGAAAGATCCAGTGCGCTGCAAGTTTTCGCACTTCAGCGACACGACGTGCCCGCATCGTTCCGATAACGCCCGGGACGCGATCACCGGCGTCCGGCGCATGACGGGGTCCAGCAGCTTACGAGCTGCTCTGATCTGATCCAGCGTGACAGGCTCCACGCGGGCCAGCATAAGGCCTTCGGCCCGTGCGCCTTTTTTGGTAGCGGCGGCAACCAAAAAGGCGCACGGGCGGCGAAGCCGCCTACTTCAGCGCCTGCTCGATGTCGCCCACGAGGTCGGCGGCATCCTCGATGCCGACGGACAGGCGCACCAGGTCGTCCGGAACCTCGAGCAGCGAACCGGCGGTGGAGGCGTGGGTCATGGCACCCGGGTGCTCGATCAGCGACTCGACGCCGCCGAGCGACTCGGCCAGCGTGAAGATCTCGGTGCGCGAGCAGAAGTCCAGTGCGGCCTGCTTGCCGCCGGCGAGGCGGACCGAGATCATGCCGCCGAAGCGGCGCATCTGCTTCTGCGCGACCTTGTGGCCGGGGTGCGAGTCGAGTCCGGGGTAGATGACCTGCGACACCGCGGAGTGCCCGGTGAGCAGTTCGACGACCTTCTCGGCGTTGTCGCTGTGCCGCTCCATGCGCAGGGAGAGGGTCTTGATGCCGCGGAGCGTGAGGAACGCGTCGAAGGGTCCGGGGACCGCGCCGGCACCGTTCTGCAGGAACGCGAACGCCGTGTCGAGTTCCTCGTCGTTGGTGACGAGTGCGCCGCCGACGACGTCGGAGTGTCCGCCGATGTACTTGGTGGTCGAGTGCAGCGCGACGTCGGCGCCGAGCTGCAGCGGCTGCTGCAGGTACGGCGAGGCGAACGTGTTGTCGACGACGATCTTCGCGCCGGCCTCGTGCGCGATGTCGGACAGTGCCTCGATGTCACCGATGTTGAGGAGCGGGTTCGTGGGCGTCTCGACCCACACGAGCTTGGTGTTGGGCCGGATGGCTGCCCGGACCGCGTCCACGTCGGAGACCGCGGCGGGCGTGTACTCGATGCCCCACTGGGTGAAGACCTTGTCGATCAGGCGGAACGTTCCGCCGTAGGCGTCGTTCGGGATGACCAGGTGGTCGCCGGGGCGCAGCGCGGCACGGAGCAGGCAGTCGGTGGCGGCCATGCCCGAGCCGAACGCGCGACCGTACGTGCCCGACTCGAGGGCGGCGAGGTTGGCCTCGAGCGGTCGTCGGGTGGGGTTGCCGGTGCGGGCGTATTCGAATCCGTTACGCATGCCGCCGACGCCGTCCTGCGCGAACGTCGAACTCGCATAGATCGGAACGTTGACGGCCCCCGTCTGCGGGTCCGGGTCGAATCCTGCGTGCACGGCCTTGGTGGAGAACCCCTGCCAGCTGATGTTGTCCGCTTTGCTGCGCTGCTCACTCATGGCCCCCAGCCTAGTGGGGACCTACTTCTCCAGATACTCCGCGATCGCGAACGCGACGTCGAGCTTGGTCGCGTCGCTGACGGAGGGGTCGAGCGCGTTGACGATGATGCTGTGTTCCGGGGTGAGCAGCGCCATGGCCACGACGTCGAGTACCACCCCGCCGAACTCGGCGGAACGGGGGTCGGGGACGACGTTCGTCCCGTTCCGCATCTCGACGAGGACGGCGGGATCCGTCACCTGCGGCTTGACCGACGCGGTGATGGTGCTCATGACGTTGGTCGGTCCCTTGGACCACGAGCACGTCGGATCGGTCGAGCCGGGCAGGACGGCCTCGGTGAGATGCGGCCGGTCCGACACCAGCCGGCCGAGTGCCTTCGTCAGCGCGGCGCAGTCGGCGGACGCCGCCGAAGACGACGTGCCCGCAGACGCCGAGTCGACGTCCGACGATCCCGGCTGTGCGACGGCGGCACCCTCGATGCTGTTCCCGCATCCGGCGGCGGCGAACCCGAGCAGGACAACCGAGCCCACAAGAACACGACGACGTAGACGAGCACTCACTGAGATTCCCCCTCACGGACACCGGACCGGTCCCCCGCTGTGCACCGTACGTTCCGTGCGCAGCGGTGACCAGTGTTGTCGTGCCCGGGTCCGACGTGTCGTCTAGGAGCCGGCGCTGAGGAACCCGAGAAGGTCGTGGCGGGTGATGACCCCGGCAGGCTTGCCGTCGTCGACGACCATCAGCGCGTCGGTGTCGCCGAGCGCCTTGGTGGCGGCCGACACGGGCTCACCCGAACCGATGAGCGGGAACGGCTTGCTCATGTGCTTCTCCACCGGGTCGGCCAGGTGCGCGCGTCCCTCGAACACGGCACTGAGCAGGTCACGCTCGGTGACGCTGCCCGCCACTTCACCGGCCATGACGGGCGGCTCCGCGCCGACGACGGGCATCTGGGACACCCCGTACTCGCGCAGGATCTCGATGGCGTCACGCAGCGTCTCGGACGGGTGGGTGTGGACGAGGTCCGGGAGTTCGCCGGACTTACCGCGCAGCACGTCGCCCACGGTCTTCTCGTCGGGCTTGCCGTCGAGCGGGGTGCGGAGGAAGCCGTAGGACGCCATCCACTTGTCGTTGAAGATCTTCGAGAGGTATCCGCGACCACCGTCGGGCAGCAGGACGACGATGACCGCGTCGGGGCCCTCGCGCTTGGCGACCTCGAGTGCGGCGACGACGGCCATGCCGCAGGAGCCGCCGACCAGCAGGCCCTCTTCGCGCGCGAGGCGACGGGTCATCTCGAAGGAGTCGGCGTCGGACACGGCGATGATCTCGTCGGGGATGGACGGGTCGTAGGCGCTCGGCCAGAAGTCCTCGCCCACGCCCTCGACCAGGTACGGACGGCCGGTGCCACCCGAGTACACGGAACCCTCGGGGTCGGCGCCGATGACCTTGACCTTGCCGCCGGACACCTCCTTGAGGTAGCGGCCGGTGCCGGTGATGGTGCCGCCGGTGCCGACGCCTGCGACGAAGTGGGTGATCTTGCCGTCGGTGTCGGCCCAGATCTCGGGGCCGGTGGTCTCGTAGTGGCTCTGCGGGCCGCCCGGGTTGGAGTACTGGTTGGGCTTCCAGCCGCCGGGGAGTTCGCGTGCGAGCCGGTCGGAGACGCTGTAGTAGCTGTCCGGGTGCTCGGGCGCGACCGCGGTGGGGCACACCACGACCTCGGCGCCGTAGGCCTTGAGGACGTTCCGCTTGTCTTCGCTGACCTTGTCGGGGCAGACGAACACGCACTTGTATCCGCGCTTCTGGGCCACCAGAGCGAGGCCGATGCCGGTGTTGCCGGAGGTGGGCTCCACGATGGTCCCACCCGGCTTCAGCTCACCGGACGCCTCCGCGGCGTCGATCATCTTGACCGCGATGCGGTCCTTCGAGCTTCCGCCCGGGTTGAGGTATTCGATCTTGGCTGCAACGGTCCCGTGGTTCTCCCCGATGACAGAAGAGAGCTTGACGAGAGGGGTGTTGCCGATCAGGTCGACGACGTGTTCCGCGATGCGCATGCCTCCATGCTCCCAGATGCCCTGATCCGATGCTCACAGACGTCCGGCACGGGGGCCCTGATCCGACTAGATTGGTGCGGACGCAGTCCGCTGGAACCCGTGAGATGAGCACCAGGTAGCGGAAAGGTGAGACCAGTGCCCAAGAGGAGCTGGCAGACCGGAGTGAAAGCCGGCGCCGCGGCTGTCGTGGCAGGTTCGAGCGCAGGCACGCTGTCGTGGGCGGCGTACTCCTATCTGATGTCGCAGGCGACGGCGGCCCGCGGTGTGATCGGGCGCAACGTCGCCAAGCCGCCGGAGGCCGACGGCGTCTACTCCCCCGGCGCCGCGGTCCCCGAACGCTGGCTACGGACCGTCTCGTACGACGTCCATCTGATGATTTTCGGCGACTCCACGGCCGCCGGGGTGGGATGCCTGTCGGCGGACGAAGTGCCCGGTGTGCAGATCGCGAGGCGCCTCGCCGACGAGACCGGCAAGCGGATCCGGCTGAGCACCAAGGCCATCGGCGGCGCCACGTCCCGCGGGCTCAGCGGGCAGGTGGACGCGATGTTCGTGGCCGGACCGCCGCCGGACGCCGCGGTGATCCTGGTCGGCGCCAACGACGTGACGTCCAAGAACTCGATCCGGGCGTCGGCGCGCAGGCTCGGGGAGGCGGTCGAACGGCTCCGCGCCCACGACTGCGCGGTCGTGGTCGGAACGTGCCCCGACCTCGGGGTGGTCACCGCGATTCCGCAGCCCCTGCGGACCGTCGTCCGAACGTGGGGGTTGCGCCTGGCCCGGGCGCAGGCGGCGGCGACCAGCGCGGCGGGTGGCCGCCCGGTGGCGTTGGCCGACCTGCTGGCGCCGGAGTTCCTGGCGGCCCCCGACCGGATGTTCTCCTCCGACCACTTCCACCCGTCCGCGGCGGGGTACGAATTGGCGGCGATGCAGATCGTGCCCGTTCTCGCGACCGCTCTGGGCATGTGGCACGGCGGACCGCTGCCCGACCTGCCCGAGGTGTCGGAGGCCGCGGAATCACGCAAGCTGTCGACCCGAATGACCGCCTCGCTCAACCGTTTCCTGTGGCGACTCAGTGCCCGGCGACGCTCACCTTCCCGCCTCGACGAGCTCCTCGCGATCGAGGAGGCGTCCGCGTCCAGGAGGCGACGGGTCGCTGAGTGAGATGGCGATGTCCCCGGTGCCGCCCGGCAACGTAAGTTGTCGGGAAGGCCACAGAACGGGTGGTCTGCAACACAGTGCAGACCCCCGCAGTTGACAAAGGAGTTTTCATGCCCGAGGCAGTCATCGTCTCCGCAGTACGCTCACCGATCGGCCGAGCCATGAAGGGCTCGCTCAAGACCATCCGCCCGGATGATCTGACGACGCAGATGGTGGCCGCGGCTCTGGCGAAGGTCCCCGAACTCGATCCCACCGAGATCGACGACCTGCTCCTCGGCTGCGGTCAGCCCGCAGGCCAGTCGGGTTTCAACATCGCCCGCGTCGTCGCGGTGGAACTGGGCTATGACTTCCTGCCCGGTGTCACCGTCAACCGCTACTGTTCCTCCTCGCTGCAGACCACCCGCATGGCACTGCACGCGATCAAGGCCGGCGAGGGCGACGTGTTCGTCTCCGCCGGCGTCGAGTCGGTGTCCAGCTTCGTCACCGGCAACGCGGACGGCCTGCCGAACACCAAGAACCCGCGGTTCGCCGACGCCGAGGCGCGTACCGCGAAGCTCGCCGAGGGCGGTGTCGCGTGGACCGACCCGCGCGGGGACGCGCAGATTCCCGACGTCTACATCGCGATGGGCCAGACGGCCGAGAACGTCGCATCGGCCACCGGCATCACCCGTGAGGAGCAGGACCGCTGGGGTGTCCGCTCCCAGAACCGCGCGGAGGAAGCGATCAAGAACGGCTTCTTCGAGCGGGAGATCACCCCGGTCGCCCTCCCCGACGGCACCGTCGTCAGCACCGACGACGGCCCTCGCGCCGGCACCACCTACGAGGGCATCAGCCAGCTCAAGCCGGTGTTCCGCCCGGACGGCACCGTCACCGCCGGCAACGCGTGCCCGCTCAACGACGGCGCCGCCGCGCTCGTCATCATGTCCGACACCAAGGCCAAGGCCCTCGGCCTGACCCCGTTGGCCCGCATCGTGTCCACCGGGGTGTCCGGACTGTCCCCAGAGATCATGGGCCTGGGCCCGATCGAGGCCGTCAAGAAGGCCCTCGCCCTCGCGGGCAAGTCCATCTCCGACATCGATCTGTTCGAGATCAACGAGGCCTTCGCGGTCCAGGTCCTCGGATCGGCTCGCGAGCTGAAGATCGACGAGGACAAGCTGAACATCTCCGGCGGCGCCATCGCCCTCGGTCACCCGTTCGGCATGACCGGTGCCCGCATCACCAACACCCTGCTCAACAATCTCCGCGAGCAGGACAAGACGTTCGGCGTCGAGACGATGTGCGTCGGCGGCGGGCAGGGCATGGCCATGGTCCTGGAGCGCCTGAGCTAGGCCTCCGGCCCGTGCGCCTTTTTGGTAGCGGTAGCGACCAGAAAGGCGCACGGGCGCGAAGCGCCTACCCGAGGATGTCGGTGGCCTTGTGGTCGGCGTCGACTCCGTCGGCCATTATCACCAGTCCGTCGGAATGCTCGGCGCGGAGCGGGAGGATCTCCCGGTACGCGTCGGACGCGTACCAGCCTTCGAGGTGCTCGCGGTCGGGGAACTCGATGACGATGAACGCGCCGTCGGACGTTCCCTCGACCACGTCCTGGCGTCCGCCGTGGACGATGAACTTGCCGGAGAACGGGCGGAGGGTGCCGTCGATGCGTTCGAGGTATTCGACGATCTGCGGACCCATGTCGACGTTCTCGAGGTGGGCCATTCCGTACGCGCTCATCGTGCTCCTTCGGGTGGGGCTGGTTGCTGCACACGACATTCCTCCGTCGGAATACGCGCGTCGATTACCTCCGAGGTAATCGAACCGGGCCCGCACAACAGAGAGGGCCCCCGAGAGCATGCTCTCGGGGGCCTTCTCGTGGAACTACTAGTCGCTGTTGAAGTAGCTCAGGAGTCGCAGGATCTCGACGTACAGCCACACGAGGGTGACGGTGAGTCCGAATGCGACGCCCCACGCTGCCTTCTCCGGCGCCTGTGCCCGGATCAGCTGGTCGGCGGCATCGAAGTCCAGCAGGAAGCTGAACGCGGCGATGCCGATGCAGACGAGGCTGAAGATGATCGCCAGGGGACCGCCGTCGCGGAGACCGAGGCCGCCTTCGGTGAAGAAGCTGGCGATCACGTTGCCGAGGGCGAGGACGACGACACCGATGAGGGCACCGATGATCATCCGTGTCAGGCGGGGCGTGACTCGGATCGCGCCCGTCTTGTAGACGACGAGCATGCCGAAGAACACGCCGAACGTGCCGAGTACGGCCTGGGCGATGAGCGCCGCTCCCCCGACTCCGCCGAACGTGACGTCGGTGAACATGAACGACAGGGCGCCGAGGAACAGGCCCTCTGCCACAGCGTAGGCGAGGACGATGCCCGGGTTGTCCATCTTGCGGCCGAACGTGGCCACGAGGACCAGCACGAGACCGACGAGGCCACCACCGATGACCAGCGGGGTCGCGAGGTTCGCGTCGTTGCTCACCAGGAAGTAGGAAATGATCGCCGACACCGTGAGCACGCCGAGCGTGACACCCGTCTTGGTGACGACGTCGTCGATGGTCATCGAACGGTAGTCGGGGCCCGTCCGGTAGGGCTCGGCCTGCGTGTACTGCGGCTGACCGAACTGCTGCGTGACCTGCGCTGCGCCGGCCGTCGTAGATCCGAACGAGGCGTATCCGCCGCTGCCCTCTTGTTTGGGCAGGTTGCGGAACACCGGGTTACTGGTGGTGCGCACCGTGCACATCCCTTCTCGTGGCTCGCCGGGTGGATCCGGGTTTCTTGTACGTTGAACGTCCCGCACCCACCGCAAGTTCCCGTTCGTCGCTTTCGGGTCGGACAATTCGGACTCTACCGGTGCCGCGGGGACACCCGCCAGACGAGGCCGGTCGGCGTGGCGGTCAGGCCACCGACCGGGTGACCGTGAATTTGGGATTCCGGCCGACCACGTCGGTCGGACCGACGAGCCGCTGCAACCGGCCCCGGTACCCGAGGTGCGAGTTGTACACGGTCCACAACTCGCCGCCGGGCCGGAGCACGCGCCCGGCTTCGGTGAACATCTTCGACGCGCCACCGGTGTGGACGGCCGCGCCCACGTGGAACGGCGGGTTGCACAGGACGACGTCCTGGCTGTCGGTGGCGAGCGTGGACATGGCGTCGTCGCGCAGCGTCCTGACCCGTCCGCCGAGGCCGTTGGCGCGGGCGGTGGCGGCGGCCGATGCCACCGCGGCGGCGGACTGGTCGGTGGCGATCACCGAGACCTCCGGGAGGAGCCGGGCCAGGCTGACGGCGAGAATGCCCGTTCCGCAGCCGAGGTCGACCGCGGCCCGTGCAGCGGGATTCACGCGGGGTAGGAAGTCGAGGAGATACCGGGTCCCGATGTCCAGCTTGGGGCCGGCGAACGCGGCCCCGTACGAGACGACGTCCAGCCCGATCTCGGCGAGATGATCGGTGACGGGGTACGTCTGCTGCGCCACCTCCACCGGACCGCTCGCGATCAGTACCCGCGACTTCTGCCTGCCGAGGGTCGCGCGGACGTCGGAGAACGAACGCCCGAGCACGTCGTTCATGGCGGTGGAGATGTGCTTGTTGCGCCCACCCGCGTAGACGACGACGGACGGGTCGGCGTGGCGGGCGATCGCCTCGGCGACCTCGGTCAGTTCGCCGAGGCTCCGCGGCAGCTGCATCAGCACGACGGTTGCGCCCGCGAGCAGCTCCTCACCGAGCGCGCACGACCGGTAGCGGTCGGCGAGCGCGACCGTCGCGGCGTTGGCGGCGAGCGCCAGTTCCCCGGTCAGCGGGTCCTGGTGCACGCGGATCCCGGTGGAGCCGTGCGTCGCCGCGGCGCCGAGGGTGAGCGCACCGTAGTGGTCGCCGATCACGGCGAGCGTCCCGGGACGCGCCGCCGACAGGGCCGCCGCGGCCTCGTCGAGGATCAGCCGGTCGGCGGCGTCGACGGCCGTCAGGTTGGGGGCCTCGACGTCGGGACGGCGGCGGAGGCGGGCGAACAGGGCGTCCCGGTCGAACACTTCGGAGTCGAGCACGTTACTGCGACACCCACTGCGCGACGTTGGCGACGGGTTCCCGGTGGGTGCGGAATCCGTTGACGGGGTTCTCCGTGTCGGGGTAGCCGAACGAGATCGCGCAGACGACCCTGCGGTCCTCGTCGAGCGAGAAGAAGTCGTGGATGAACCGCGAACTTCCCGCGACGGCGGCCTGCGGAATGGTCGCGACCCCGAGACTCTGCGCGGCGAGGAGGAACGTCTCGACGTACAGGCCGCAGTCCACGGCGCCGTATGTGCCGAGCGCTTCGTGGGTGGTGACGATCGCGACGTGCGGCGCGCCGAACAGGTCGAAGTTCTTCATCGTCTGCTCCGCCGACGCGGCCCGGTCGCCGGGCGCGATGCCGACGCTGGAGTACAGCTGCATGGCGCACTCCCGGCGGCGCTGCTTGTGCTCGCCGACGTATTCGCGGGGCCACTCGAAGTCGGACTCCTGCGGGTGGGTGCGGACGTACTCCGCCAGCCCGGAACGGAACCGATCGGTCCCCTCCCCCTCGGTGATCGCGACCTGCCACGGCTGCGTGTTGCACCACGACGGCGTCTGCTGCGCGAGCTCGAGGATCCTCTCGATCACCTCGCGCGGCACCTGCGTCGGTAGGTAAGCCCTGCAACTGATCCGGGCGTCGAGGAGCTGGGCCAGGGTCCGCTCGGCCAGGCTCGTGTCCGTTGCCGTAATGCCGGTATCCGTCACCGTCGAATTCTCCTCGGGTCTACTCGTTCTCGAACACCGCTCTCTGTGTCGGGCGACCGCGATATGCTGGCGTCAGTGCACCGAGAAGGTGATTTCATTGAGTGTGCCACGGCACCCGGAAAGCAGTTCCGGGCCGACCGACTCGGATCCGCAGGCTACCAAGCGGATCGTCGTGACCGACATCGTCGCGGAGCTGTCGTCGGAGGGATTCGACGACGCCCGCGAGATCGGCCGGGGAGGGTTCGGGGTCGTCTACCGCTGCCTTCAGACAGCCCTCGACCGCACGGTCGCGATCAAGGTGCTGTCCTCCGATCTGGACGGTGAGGACCGCGAACGTTTCTTGCGGGAACAGCGTGCGATGGGGAAATTGTCGGGGCATCCCCACGTGGTCGACATCTTGCAGTCCGGGGTGACACGCAGCGGCAGGCCGTACATCGTGATGCCGTACCACTCGCGCAATTCGCTCGACGCCTGGATTCGCCGTGAAGGGCCGCTGCCGTGGAGTGAAACGCTGCGCGTCGGCGTGAAGCTGGCGGGCGCTCTGGAGACGGCGCACCGGCTCGGCGCCCTGCACCGCGACGTGAAGCCCGCGAACATCCTGCTCACCGGGTACGGCGAACCGCAGCTCACGGACTTCGGCATCGCGCGGGTCACGGGTGGATTCGAGACCACGTCGAGCATGATCACCGGTTCACCCGCGTTCACGGCGCCGGAGGTCCTCCGCGGCGACGCACCGTCCGCGGCTTCCGACGTGTACAGCCTGGGTGCCGCCCTGTTCTGCCTGCTCACCGGTCATGCCGCGTTCGAGCGGCGGAGCGGGGAGCGGCTCGTCGCGCAGTTCCTCCGCATCGCGACGCAACCCGTTCCGGACCTGCGGGGCGAGGACATTCCCGACGACGTGTGCGCGGCCATCGAGCGCGCCATGTCCGAGGAACCGACCGACCGCCCGGCTTCGGCCGCGGAGTTCGGCCAGGAACTCCGCGACATCGAGCGCAGGCACGGGCTCGACGTCGACGAGATGGCGCTCCCCGCCGCGGCCGACGAATTCCCGCGCACCGAGCACCCGGCGGCGCCGACCACGCAGTCCTCGGCGTCCGGGCACAGTCGCAGCTACCGCCGGCGGTCGGGTGCCACTCCGCCGAGCGCCGCGGCCCGCTTCCGGCCGCCGACCCCGATGCGGTCCCTGGTGGAGCGCACCCGTCTCCTGGATCTGCTCCGGCTGGGTCAGCGGAGGCGGTTGACGCTCATCCACGCACCCGCCGGCTTCGGGAAGAGCACGGTGGCCGCGCAGTGGCGCGACGTGCTCATCGAAGACGGCTCCGCCGTCGCCTGGCTGACGGTCGACAACGACGACAACAATGTCGTGTGGTTCCTGTCCCACCTCGTCGAGGCGATCCGCCGGGCCGAGCCGACCCTGGCGGACGAACTGGGGCAGGCGCTCGACGAGAACGGTGCCGAAGCGGAACGGTATGTGCTGACCTCGCTGGTGAATCAGGTCCACGACAGCAGGCGCCATGTGGTGGTGATGATCGACGACTGGCATCGCGTGACGTCGCCGGACACGATCGCCGCGATGGACTTCATCCTCGAGAACGGCTGCCACCACCTGCAGATGGTGGTGAGCAGCCGAAGCCAGGCAGGACTTCCGCTGGCCAAGATGCGGGTGCGCGACGAACTCGTCGAAATCGATTCCGTGGCTTTGCGCTTCGACCTCACCGAGTCGCAGCGGTTCCTGGTCGACCTCGGTGGACTGCATTTGGAGGACTCCGACGTGGAGGCGCTGGAGGAGACCACGGACGGGTGGGTGGCCGCGCTGCAACTGGCGTCGCTGTCGCTGCGTGATCGCGCCGATCCCGGCGATCTCATCCGGCACATGTCGGGTCGCCACCATGCGATCGGTGAGTACCTGGCGGAGAACGTGCTCAGCACTCTCGAGCCTGCGCTGCTCGACTTCATGCTCGCCACGTCCGTCACCGAGCGGGTGTGCGGCGACCTCGCCTGCGTGCTCGCGAACGTGACCCGCGGTCAGGCCCTGCTCGAACAGGTCGAATCGCGCGATCTGTTCCTGCGCAGCCTGGACGAGGACCGGGAGTGGTTCGAGTACCACCACCTGTTCGCCGAGTATCTCCGCCGGCGCCTCGAGCGCGATCATCCGTCGCGCGTGGCGGACCTGCACCGCGCGGCCGCGCACTGGTTCGCCGACCACCACTACGTCAGCGACGCAGTGGATCACGCGTTGGCGGCGGGCGACCGCGAGGTGGCTGTCGCGGTGGTCGAAGAGCAGGGCATGTACCTGGTGGAGCACTCGCGGATGGTCGCGTTGCTCGGCCTCGTCGACAAGTTGCCGCGGCCGCTGGTCGAGTCCAGTCCCCGCATTCAGATCGCGGTCGCGTGGGCGAACATCCTGCTGCAGCGGGTGGCGCCGACGCTGCGGTCGCTCTCGCTGGTCGCGTCGACCCTCGAGTCCTCGGAGCTGAGCGAAACCGAGCAGGCGGACATCCGCGTGGAGGCCGACATCGTCCGCGCCGTGATCGCGGTGTCGTCCGATCGCATCGCCGGAGTTCCCGACCTCATCGCGGAATGCCTGGCCCGCCCGGAAACCCTACGCGCGTGGGTGGTTTCGGCGGGGTCGAATCTCGCATCAGCCGTCGCGATCGCCCAGTTCGATTTCGTGGAGGCTCGCCGCCTGCAGGAGTGGGCCACCGGGTACCACCAGCGGACCGTCGGACCGTTCAGTACGATGTACGGGTACTGCTTCGCCGGCATCGCCGCGATGGAACAACTCGACATCGCCGCGGCCGAGGACAACTTCCGGCTGGCCGTGCAGACCGCGACGAAGTCGGCAGGCACCCACTCACATGCCGCACGACTTGCAGGCGCACTCCTCGGCGAGCTGATGTACGAACTGGGCCACCTCGACGAGGCCGAACGACTCCTCGACGAGAGCTACGAGCTCGGGCCCGAGGGCGGCATAGTCGATTTCATGATCGCCCGCTTCGTCACCGGCGCACGGCTGAAGGCGGGGCGCGGCGACGTCGTGTCCGCCGCCCGCCACCTCGACGAGGGCGCGTCCGCGGCGGCGTCGCTGGGACTTCCCCGGCTGCGGGCCCGGGTCGAGAACGAGCGGGTCCGGCTCGGTCTGCCGGCCTCGCCCCAGCCCCCGGCCACTGCCGGGAAGGCCAACCGGGAACCCGATTTCGGTTTCGCCGAGATCGTCGCGCAGCTCGACGACGCGACCGAGATCCGGAAGCAGTCGGCCGACGAGCCCGACGTCGCGTGTCGCCGCGCGGAGGAGTGGGTGCGAAGGGTCGAACGGGAGAGCCGGCCGAGGGCCGCCATGCAGGCCAGTCGCCTGCTCGTCGCCTGCCTGGTCGCGGCGGGCCGGGTCGACGAAGCGAAGCCGCTGCTGGCGTCCGTCGCCGCAACGTGTGCACGAATCGGCTTCGTGCGCTACCTGATCGACGGCGGACCGCGCATGGTGCCCGCGCTGACGGCACTCCTCGAGGACAGGCGAGCCGGCCGCTGGCAGTCCGACTGGCCGGATGTTCCGGAAGAGTTCCTGGTTGCGACGCTGGAGACGCGGACACCGGTCGAGAGTTAGCGTGCGCTTTCTTGACTAATTCAAGAAACGATGGTGCAGTGTGACCGTGAACACACACGAGGGCGGGAGACGGCCACCACCACGTCGCGTCCCGTGAGGGTGGTTCGATCCGCGACGTCGACCGTACATCGGCGAAGCCTCTTGCCCGACAGCCAGTTCCAGAAAACCCACCGCGAGAGTCAGCAACGAAGGGATCCACTGTGAGCCGAGAGACCACTGCGAACACGGGCGACAAGCTCACCACGGCCGTAGGCGCACCCGTCCCCGACAACCAGAACGTCGTCACTGCCGGGCCCCGCGGGCCGCAGTTGCTGCAGGACGTCTGGTTCCTCGAGAAGCTCGCACATTTCGACCGCGAGGTCATTCCGGAACGCCGCATGCACGCCAAGGGTTCCGGTGCGTACGGAACGTTCACGGTCACGAACGACATCACCCGGTACACCAGCGCGAAGATCTTCTCCGAGGTCGGCAAGAAGACCGACCTGTTCGCCCGCTTCTCCACCGTCGCCGGTGAGCGCGGCGCCGCCGACGCCGAGCGCGACATCCGCGGCTTCGCGGTCAAGTTCTATACCGAGGAAGGAAACTGGGACCTCGTCGGCAACAACACCCCGGTCTTCTTCTTCCGCGACCCGCTGAAGTTCCCCGATCTCAACCACGCCGTCAAGCGTGACCCCCGCACGAATCTGCGCAGCCCCGACAACAATTGGGACTTCTGGACGTCGCTGCCCGAGTCGCTGCACCAGGTCACCATCGTGATGAGCGACCGCGGTATCCCCTCGTCGTACCGGCACATGCACGGATTCGGTTCGCACACGTTCAGTTTCATCAACGCCGAGGGCGAACGCTTCTGGGTGAAGTTCCACCACCGCGTGCAGCAGGGAGTCGAGAACCTCACCGACGCCGAGGCCGAGGCCCTGGTCGGCGCCGACCGCGAGAGCCATCAGCGGGATCTCTTCGACGCCATCGAGGCCGGCAATTTCCCGAAGTGGAAGCTGTGCGTGCAGATCATGCCCGAGGCCGACGCCGACACGGTCCCCTACCACCCGTTCGACCTGACGAAAGTGTGGCCGAAGGCCGACTACCCGCTCATCGAGGTCGGCGAATGGGAACTCAACCGCAACCCCGACAACTACTTCGCCGAGGTCGAGCAGGCGGCGTTCAACCCGGCACACGTCGTGCCCGGCATCAGCTTCTCCCCGGACAAGATGCTCCAGGGCCGGTTGTTCTCCTACGGTGACGCGCAGCGCTACCGCCTCGGCGTGAACAACTACCAGATCCCGGTCAACGCGGCCCGTTGCCCGGTGAGCAACTTCCACCGCGACGGTGCCATGCGGGTCGACGGCAACAACGGTGGCACGCTGCACTACGAGCCGAACAGCTACGGCAAGTGGCAGGAGCAGAGCCGGTACCGCGATCCCGCGCAGGGCGTGGGCGCGTTCGCCGACCGGTTCAACTTCCGGGAAGACGACGACGATTACTTCTCGCAGCCACGCGTGTTGTTCAACAACATGAGCGACGAGCAGAAGCAGGTGCTGTTCGAGAACACCGCGCGGGCCATCAACGGCGCGTCGCAGCAGGTCGTGCAGCGGCACATCGACAACTGCACGCAGTGCGATCCCGCCTACGGCGAGGGCGTCGCGAAGGCGATCTCCGCGCTGGGCTGACAGAACACCCGGGTCCGCCCGGTCCGGGATCGTCCCGGACCGGGCGGACTCTTCTGCCACGAACAGGGACCGCCGCGGCATATCGTGGACTTCCGGACTCTTTCGTGGGAGGACTGATGGCCGATCCGTCGCGGCGGGACGGGACCCCCCGTTTCAGCGGCCTGCGTGCCCTGTTCGTCAACTGCACCCTGAAGCGGTCCCCCGACGTGAGCAACACCCAGGGATTGATCGACCGCAGTGTCGGCCTGATGGAGCAGGAAGGCGTCTCGGTCGACCAGATCCGGGCGGTGGACCACGACATCGCGACCGGCGTGTATCCGGACATGACCGAGCACGGGTGGCCGAGCGACGAATGGCCCCAGCTGTTTCAGCGAGTGCTGGACGCCGACATCCTGGTCCTGGCCGGTCCGATCTGGCTCGGCGACAACGGTTCCGTCACGAAACAGGTGATCGAGCGGCTCTACGGTTGCTCGTCGATTCTCAACGACCACGGCCAGTACGCCTACTACGGGCGCGCCGGGGGTTGTCTGATCACCGGCAACGAGGACGGGGTCAAGCATTGTGCGATGAACATCCTCTACAGCCTCCAGCATCTCGGATACGTGATCCCGCCGCAGGCCGACGCCGGATGGATCGGTGAGGCCGGCCCGGGCCCGTCGTATCTCGACGAAGGGTCGGGCGGTCCGGAGAACGATTTCACCAACCGCAACACCACGTTCATGACGTACAACCTGATGCACGTCGCCGCGATGTTGAGGAAGGCCGGCGGGTTCCCCGCGTACGGAAATCGACGTTCGGAGTGGGACGCGGGTTGCCGCCCCGACTTCGCCAACCCGGACTACCGCTGATCCGCCCATCCGAGAGGGAAGTCATGTGCCGATTGTTCGGGTTGTCCGCCGCCCCTCATCGCGTCCGCGCGTCGTTCTGGCTGCTGGACGCCCCGGACAGCCTCGCACAGCAGAGTCACCGCGAGCCGGACGGCACCGGACTCGGCACGTTCGCGGAGGACGGAACTCCGGTGGTGGAGAAGCAACCGCTCGCCGCATACGAGGACAGGGAGTTCGCGCAAGAGGCGAAGCATCGCTCTTCGGTCACGTTCGTCGCGCACATCCGTTTCGCGACCACGGGTGAACTGCTTCCCCAGAACACCCACCCGTTCGCCCAGGGCGGTCGCGTGTTCGCCCACAACGGCGTGGTCGAAGACCTGCCGAAGCTCGAGGCGGAACTGGGCTCCGATCTCGCGCTCGTTCACGGCGACACCGACTCGGAACGCGTCTTCGCCCTCGTGACCAGTCACATCGGCAGGAACGGCGGCGACGTCACGGCCGGCATCACCTCGGCCGCCCGATGGCTGGCCGACAACGTGCCGATCTACGCGCTCAACATCCTGCTGACCACGCCCGGCGAATTGTGGGCGCTACGGTACCCGGACACCCACGACCTGCTGTTCCTCGAGCGGCGCGCAGGCGGTCCGAGTGGTGGTCGCCACCTCCAGCACGCGAGCACTCCCGGCCGGATCCGTGCCAGGTCCTCGCATCTCGCCGAGTATCCGGCGGTGGTCGTCGCCAGCGAGCAGATGGACGAGGACCCCGGCTGGATGCCGCTGCAGTCGGGCGAACTGCTCCACGTCGACCGCGACCTCGCCGTCACCCGGGGGGTGATCGTCGATCATCCACCGCGTTACCCGATCCGCCTCGCCGATCTGGGCGCCCGCGCCGCTGCGGCGCAGACGGAGAAGTAGTACCGGCGGCGGTCAGAACTCGATCCGCACGTGCTCGCTGACGGGGCGGGCCTGGCACGCGAGGATGTAGCCGCTCGCGATGTCCTCTGGATCGAGGATCGACGCGTTGTCCATATCCACTTCTCCCAGGACCACCATGCATGCGCAGGAACCGCATTCGCCCTCGCGGCACGAGTAGGGGACGTCGAGCCCCTTGGAGAGCATGACGTCGACCAGTGTCGCCTGGCGGGGCCAGCTCAGGTTGTGCGCTTCGCCGTCGAGTTGCACCTCGACCGTCGACGCCGTTCCCGCCCCCGTGTCCGGCACTTCCTCGACCACGACGTCCGCGAACGGATCCCCGGACAGTGAGGTGAACACCTCGGCGTGCACGCGGTCGCGCGGGACGCCGGCAAGTGCGAGCGACTCGTGGATCGCGTCCATGAAGGGGCGCGGTCCACAGACGTAGGCGCGGTGGTCCCGGAATCGGTCCGACAGATTCGCCAGCTGCCGCGGCGTCGGCAGGCCCTGCACGCTCTCGAGCCAGTGCACGACGGTCAGCCGATGTTCGTGGCCGGCCGAGAGTTCCCGCAACTCGTCGGCGAAGATGACCGACTTCTCGTCCCGGTTCGCGTACACGAGTACGACTTTCCCGTTGCCCTCGCTGAGCGCCGACTTGAGAATCGACATCACCGGGGTGATTCCGCTGCCCGCGGCGAACAGGATCAGGTCTTCGTCCAGGCTGGCCGGAGTGAACACGCCCGCGGGAGGCAGGACCTCGATGCGGTCGCCGACACCGACGTTGTCGCACAACCAGTGCGAACCGTACCCGCCTGCGGTGCGTTTGATCGTCACCTTCGGCAGGTCGTCGGTGAACGGCGAACTGGCCAGCGAGTAACACCGCGCGACGGAACCCGTCCGATCGCTCGGGATGCGCAGCGTCAGGAACTGCCCGGGCTTGTAGGCGAATTCGTGCCGACGCTCGTCGGGGACGTCGAACACCAGCGACCGGGCGTCGGACGTCTCCTCCACGACAGCGGCCACGGTGACCACTACTGATCGCGAACTGCGTGGTGTTTCAACGGTCGTCATCGCGACGGTGCCCTCTCGCTACGGTAATTCGATCCTGCCGAAACTAGTGCAGATCGAGCGCGCCGGCCCCCGGCCTTCCCGCTGTGCGGGACCCGGATGCCCGCCGTCAGCCCCAACGGGACTGCCCGCCGTCAGCCCCAACGGGACTGCCCGCCGTCAGCCCCAACGGGACTGCCCGCCGTCAGCCCCAACGGGACTGCCCGCCGTCCAGGGGGATGGTGGCCCCGGTAAGGTAGCCGGCGTCCTCGCTCACGAGGAACACGACGGCACGTCCGATGTCGGTTTCGGCGTCGCCGACCCGTCCGAGCGGGATGCCCGCCACGAACTCCGCCGCCTCGTCCGGGTTCCTGTCCATCCATCGCTCGAGCGCCGGACTCTTGGCGTGCGGGGCCACGGACAGCACCCGGATGCCGTCCCGGCCCCACTCACACGCCGCCGACCTGGTCAGCGAACGCATCCCCTCCTTGATCGAACCGTAGGCGCCGTAGTTGCTCGCGTCCCACCGCACGGCCGCCGACGTGACGAGGTTGACGATCACGCCGCCGCCGCGCGCCCTCATGTGCGGGTGGCACGACTGCATCATGCGCAGCGTCGCGAGCGGTCCCGTTGCGAACGACCGCTCGTACTCCTCGTCGATCACCGACAGGATCGGTCCCGGCGTGCAGTCGTTGGCGTTGTTGACCAGGATGTCGACGCCGCCGAACACGTCCACGGTCCGCACGACGGCGGACGCGATGTCCGCCCGCCTGCTGACGTCGCACACCACTGGTTCGCTGCGTGCGCCGAGTTCGGTGAGCCGCTCGCACGTGCCGTGCAGTTTCGATTCGGTCCGGCCGGCGACGGCGATTGCCGCGCCCTCCCGGGCGAGGGCCAGGGCGATTCCCTGCCCGATCCCCTGCCCCGCACCGGTGATCAGCGCGACCCTGCCGTCGAGTTTGCCCATGTCCACTCCCGTTCCCCTACTATCGAACCAAGCATTTGCTTGTTTTCGGTCTTCGTGCTGATTCACCCGATCCCATTCGAGCGCCGGCAATCCCGCGCTCCCTCACTCCGAAGGTCTCCCGTGACAATCCCCCATCCTCTCGATTTCAGTGGCCGCACCGTCGTCGTGACCGGCGGAACCAAGGGCATCGGTTTCGTCGTCGCCGAATCGTTTCTCGCCGCGGGTGCGAACGTGCTCGTGTGCGGCCGGAGCGCACCGGACACCCCGCCCGCGCACGGTGATCGCACCGCCGCGTTCCGCGCGACCGACGTCCGCGACCACACCGACGCCGCCGCCCTGATCGACGAGGCCGTCGCGCGGTACGGCCGCCTCGACGTCCTCGTCAACAATGCGGGTGGTTCGCCCGATGCCGACGCGGCCACCGTCTCGCCGCGCTTCGTCGAGAAGATCGTCGCGCTGAATCTGCTGGCACCCTTCACCGTCGCCCAGGCCGCCAATGCGGTGATGCAGCAGCAGTCCGACGGCGGTGCCATCGTCAACATCGGCAGTGTCTCCGCCCACGATCCGCAACCCGGCACCGCCGCGTACAGCGCCGCGAAGGCGGGGTTGCTGGTTCTGACGAAAGCGCTTGCGCTCGAGTGGGCTCCGAAGGTCCGGATCAACCACATCACCACGGGTCTCATCCGCACCGAGAGCGCGGCGTCCGTCTACGGTGACGACGGCGGCGCCGCCGTCACCCGGACCCTGCCGATGGGGCGGATGGCGGTGCCGTCGGACATCGCGGACGCCTGCCTGTACCTGGCGAGCGCGCAGGCGTCGTATGTGAACGGCGCCGATCTCGCCGTTCACGGCGGCGGCGAGTATCCCGCGCGGTATCTCGCCACCCACTCCTGACCTCCTCGCCGAATGTCACATCGGTTCAGTTGAACTGCACCGTGTGACATTCGGCGACGGACGGCGACCGTGCGGTCAGCCGAACGCGGCGCGGGCGCCGGCGATCACCGGCCGGTCGTCCTGGACGAGTTCGAACGACGCATCACCCGCATCACCCCAGGCCCGCAACGTCGGCGCGTCGCCCGGGTAGACCGGTGCGGCAAACCGTCCCTCCAGCCGGACGAGGTCGGCCGGGTGGACGTCCAGCGCTCGGGCGAGTTCCAGCGTGCTCGCGGCGAGGGTGCACAGACCGTGCATGATCGGCCGGGGCTGTCCGATCCGCTCGGCCGCCGCCGGGTCGATGTGGATGTGGTGCCGGTCGCCGGTCAGCCGGTACAGCGCCGCCTGGTTCTCCGCGGTCCGCAGAACAGCGTCCACGGCCGGTTCACCCTCGGGCCGATACGGTTTCGCGGGGCCTCGATCGCCGCCGAAACCACCGGCGCCCGGCGCGAACAGCGACCAGGTGGCAACGAAGAACTCAGACTCGACGCGCACCTCGAACACGGCGGCCGAGCCCTTGTCCCACACCTCGCCGACCGACGCCGACAACGCGATCTCGCCGCGACGGGGAAGCGGCGCGAGCACCGTCAGTTCCTGCGATCCGTGCAGCGCCGTCTTCGTGTCGAAAGCGCCCCGCGACCCCAGTTCGTCCGGCGCCCACTGGGCGAGGGTGAGAGCGAACGTGGGCAGCACCCGCAGACGCTCCTCGAAGACGAGGTCCAATTCGGTGGCCCGCGCACCCACCGACAGTGCGTACAGGATGGCGTCGCGCTCGTCGTAACTCACGGTGCGGGTGCCGAGGTCCTTGCCTCGCCACGCTCCTGCCGTCGTGCGTTCGGTTGTCGTCATGATCAGTCCTCTCTGCCCAGGATCAGGCCGCTGGTGGGCACGGCGGTGCCCGCGGTCACCAGCACGTTGCCGATGCCGTCCGGTTGTGTCGTCGACGTTCCGCGGATCAGGCGAACTGCCTCGGCGATGCCGTTGACGCCGTGCAGATAGGCCTCACCGATCTGGCCGCCGTGGGTGTTCGCCGGGAGTCGGCCGCCGACCTCGAGGTTGCCGTCCCGGATGAAGTCCTTAGCCTCCCCGGGATCGCAGAAACCCAGTTCCTCGAGTTGCGGGAGGACGAGCGGGGTGAAGTGGTCGTAGAGGATCGCCGCCGAGATGTCGTCGGGCGCGAGACCGCTCTGCCGGTAGAGTTGCCTGCCCACGAGGCCCATTTCGGGTATTCCGGTGATATCGGGCCGGTAGTAGCTGGCCATCATGTGCTGGTCCTTGCCGGAGCCCTGCGCGGCGGCCTTGACGATCGCCGGGGTGGTGCGGAGGTCCTTGGCGCGTTCGGCGGAGACGACGACGAGGGCCTGGCCGCCGTCGGTTTCCTGGCAGCAGTCCAGCAGGTGCAGCGGTTCGGCGATCCACCGCGACTTCTGGTGGTCGTCGAGGGTGATGGGCCGCCCGTGGAACCAGGCGGCCGGGTTGCCGGCGGCGTGCTTGCGTGCGACGACCGCGACCCGGCCGAAGTCCTCACTCGTGGCGCCGTACCGATGCATGTACCGGCGGGCGAACATCGCCACCCACTGGGCGGGCGTCGACAATCCCTGCGGGGTCAGCCAGGCGTACGCCGCCCGGTCCGCGGTGCTGTCCATCGGTCGGTCGTGCTGCCCGAGTCCGTACCGCACACCGGACCGTTCGTTGAAGGCGCGGTAGCAGACGACGACGTCGGCGATGCCCGTCGCCACGGCCATCGCCGCCTGCTGGACAGTGGCGCACGCGGCGCCGCCGCCGTACCCGATGCGGGAGAGGAACTTCAGCTCGCCGATGCCCGTGTTGCGGGCGACGAGGACCTCCCCGTTCGTCTCGGCGGTGTACGTGGACAGTCCGTCGACCTCGGACGGGTCGATGCCCGCGTCGGCGAGTGCGGCGACGATCGCCTCGCACGCCAGTTGCAGTTCGCTTCGTCCCGAGTGCTTGGAGAATTCGGTGGCGCCGATGCCGACGATGGCGGCGGCGCCCGACAGGGGGCTGGTCATCGGTTCCCTCCCGCGGTCCACGCGACGACGACGGTGCCGGTGGCGTGATCACCGAGGCTGTTCGCGCCGCGGATCTTCACGGTGACGACGCCGTCGTCCTTCGCGACCACCTCACCGGTCAGTGTCATCTCGTCGCCGGGGTAGTTGGGGGCACCGAGCCGCACCGCGATCCGGCGCAGCGACGCGTGCGCGCCCGCCCAGTCGGTGACGAACCGCCCCACCAGCCCGTTGGTGGTGAGGATGTTCATGAACACGTCCTTCGACCCCCGCTCCACCGCGAGCGCCGGATCGTGGTGGACGTCCTGGAAGTCGCGGGTGGCGAGGGCGGTGGCGACGATCAGGGTGCGGGTCAGCGGTATCACCAACTCCGGCAGCCGATCGCCGACCGTGACGGCGTCGTAGGTCGTGGTGCCGACGGTGGCGGTCATGCGACCACCTCGACCCCGGCCGCCAGCTGCGCGCCCAGACGTGCCAGGTCGGAGCCGGCTCCGCCGAGGGTGGCGGCGAGCTGCTTGCCCCACAGCAGGTTCCGGTGCACCGGGTAGTCGGTGTCGACGCCGATTCCGCCGTGCACGTGCTGGGTGCGGTGGACGACCCGCTGTCCGCCGTCGGTCGCCCACCATTTCGCGACCAGCACAGCGGTTCCCGGATCTTCCCCGCTCGCGAGGAGCCAGACAGCCTGCCACAGTGTCACCCGCATGGCCTCGAGGTCGATGTAGCAGTCCGCGAGCTGATGGGTGACGGCCTGGAACGTCGCGAGCGGGCGGCCGAACTGGGTGCGCCCGTTGAGGTACGTGACCGCCTGACGCACCGCGCCTTCCCCCACGCCCAGTTGCAGGGCGGCGACCGCCAGTTCCGCTCGTTCGAGCAGCCACCGCACCGCGGTACCGTCCGCCGGGCCGACCGGTTCCGCGGGGGCCGCGTCGAACGCGACGTTCGCGCAGATCTCGTGGGTGGTCGACTCCGCCTGCCGCGCAGTCACACCCGCGGCCCCCGGGTGCACCAGGAACAGCGCCGGACCGCTGTGTGTGGTCGCGGAGACGAGGAGGCGTTCGGCGAGATGCGCCACGGGCACCGCGGCCTTGGCGCCGTGTACCTGCCACCGGCCGTCCACCTCGCGTGCCGTCGTCGCCGGCTCGCCCGCAACGTACGGTCCGAACTCCTCCAGTCCGACCGTGAGGATCAGGCTGCCGTCGGCCGCCGCGGGGACCAGCGCGTCATGTTGGTCCGGCGTCCCGAACTCGGCGATCGCGAGCGCGCCGAGCATGTGCGGCCACAACGGAACCGGCGCCACGGTCCGGCCCTGCTCCTCGAGCAGGACGTACAGTTCGGCGAGTCCCATGCCGCCGCCTCCGAGGTTCTCGGGCAGGGCGATGCCGAGCAGCCCGGTGGTGGCCAGTTCGCGCCACAGTTCCCGGTCGATCCGGTCGGCGCCCGACTCGACGTCCGTGATCCGCTCGGGTCGCGACCTGGCGGCGAACACGTCCGCGGCCAGTCCGCGGACCGCTTCCTGCTCCTCGCCGAATGTGAAGTCCATCAGTGTTCCTCCGATACTGCGGGCCGGAATGCGGGAAGTGTGAGTTCCGGGTCTGCGTCGATCCAGTCCAGTTGCACGGGCATTCCGATGTGCACGTGTTCGGGTTCGACACCCGTCATGTTGGCGATCAGGCGGGTGCCCTCCGCGAGTTCGATCACCGCGACGATCAGTGGGTAGTCGAAGGCGTCGATCTTCGGGTGGTGGTTGACGACGAACGTGTAGACGGTGCCCCGCCCCGACGCGTCGACGGTGTCCCATTCGGTGGAGCGGCACTCCCCGCACATCGGTCCGGTCGGGTGCCTCAGCACACCGCAGTTCGTGCACCGCTGGATGACGAGGCGGTGCTCGCGGGCGGCCGCGAACCAGAACGCGTTGTCATCATTGAGGGCGGGCCGCGGGCGCAGCGCGCGCGTGGCCGGGCGTTCGGCGGGCCGGAATCGGAGTGTCCGCCACCGCTGGGTGCCGACGATCTCGCCGTCACCGTTGCGGTACGTCTTGAGGGTGGTGACGAAATGTCCTGCGCCGAGACCTGTCCGTTTCTCCGCGGAGACGGACTCGACGACCTCGGTCGTGCTCACCCGGTCGCCGGGACGCAGTTCTGCGAAGAATTCCTGGTCGGAATCGGTGGCGACGACGGACGTGAATCCCGCCTCGTCGAGTGTGGCGATCAGTTCCGTCCAGATGGGTGACGGGTCGGCGCCGGACATCTTGTCGGCGAATGTGCGCATCGTCCACACCTGCAGCATCTGCGCAGGCGCGACGGCGCCGCCGCGGCCGGTGGCGCGTGCGGCGTCGTCGTCGAGGTAGACCGGGCTCGTGTCACCCATCGCCTCGGCCCAGTGCCGGATCATGGGAGTGTTCACCGGGTCGGGACCCCAGGTGGCCGGGACGATCGTCCGTCCCTCGAAGGCGCGCAGCCGGGTGAGGAGTTCGCTCATTTCACCCTCTTCTCGCGGGCGAGTCCGAGGCCGAGGGTGCCGACCATGTCGCGGAGCACCTCGTTGACGCCGCCGCCGAACGTGTTCACCACGCTTTGACGTGAGATCTGTTCGATCTGGCCGGCGAGAATCGCGCCCGGCGAGCCCGGACGCAGCCGTCCGGCGGCACCGAGGATCCCGAGCAGCGTGCGATAGACGTCGACGTGGGTTTCGGTGCCGTACGTCTTGGTGGCACCGGCGTCGGCACCCGACAACTCATCCCGCGCGACCGCAGCGGTCATCTTCCAGTTCAGCAGTCGCATCGCCTCGAGCTTCGCGTGAGTGCGCGCGAAGTCCATCTGCACCCACGGGATGTCGAGTGCACCGTTCCGCCCGGCCCAGTCGAGGACCTGGTGCCACAGGCCGAGTGTCCGTCCGCCGAGCGCCGCGAGCCCGATGCGTTCGTGATTGAGCTGAGCGGTGATCAGCTGCCAGCCACCGTCGACGTCACCCACGACGTCCTGATCGCCGACCCGGATCCCGGTGTAGTAGGTCGACGTGACCGTCAGCCCGCCCACGGTGTGGATCGGCGACCAGCTGAAGCCGGGATCGTCGGTGGGGACGATGAGGATCGAGATGCCCTTGTGCTTGGGCGCGTCCGCATCGGTGCGGCACGCCAGCCACACGTAGTCGGCCGTGTTGGCGCCACTGGTGAAGATCTTGTTGCCGTCGACAACCCACGTGTCCCCGTCGCGCACGGCCCGGGTCTGCAGCGACGCGAGGTCGGTACCGGCTTCCGGTTCGGTGTACCCGATGGCGAAGACGATGTCGCCGGCCAGGATGCCCGGAAGGAACCGCGCCTTCTGCTCCTCGGTGCCGTGCTTCATCAAGGTTGGGCCGACCGTGTTGACGGTGACGAACGGGAACGGCAACCCGGCCCGTTGCACCTCGTCGAAGAACACGAACTGGTCTTCGATCGACCGTCCCTGCCCGCCGTACTCCACCGGCCAGCCGACACCCAGCCAGCCGTCCTTGCCCAGCAGCCGCACGATGTCGCGGAAGTGTTCTCCGCCCACACCCTCCTCACCCGCGATTCGCCGCGTCTCCTCCGGCAGCAGCGCCGCGAAGTAGGCGCGCAACTCCCGCCGGAGTTCCCGTTGCCCGGGCGATTCCCTCACATCCATCGGCGTTCTCCTCAAACCTGTGCGTGGCTGTCGCCACGGGTGTTCTGGACGCTAACCAGCACTCCCACGCCTCGGTGCCGATGTCTCGGTCAGCGGGAGGCGGCTGTCGCCGCGTCCGCACGTCCGCTGGAATGGTGGAATGGCCACCGGATTCACTCTCACCGAACTCACCGCCCGCTATGCGCGGGCCGTCGACCGGCGCCAGGCGGCAACGCTCGCCGCGCTGTTCGACTCCGACGCGACGTTCGTCCTCCCGCCCGCGTTGACGGGCACCGGCGCGGCAACGGAACTCCGCGGCAGCGGCGTGCTCGCTTCCGCCGTCGTGGACGCCGTCTCGCATCTGCAATCCACCCGTCACGTCGTTCACCAGCAGGTGATCGACGTGGACGGGTCGACGGCGTCGGGCGAGACGTACTGCACGGCGCACCATGTCTACGCCGGCCGAAACAGCTTCCGCGACAACCGGATCGCGTTGCGCTACCACGACCGGTACGTGCTCGGCGACACCGGCTGGCAGTTCTCCCGGCGCGAACTGATCGTCGACTTCAGCGAGGACGTGCCGGTCACCGTGCCGGACTGAGGCCCAACCGCGCCGAGCAGGCGGCCATCTCGTCGATGACCTGGCCGAGGGACTGCGCGTGCCGGGACGCCGACAGCACGAGCCGACTCGCACCCAGGTCCCGGGACCGGTCGAGCTTGGCCTCGTCCAGCCGCGGCAGCGTCGCCCCCAGCACGAGGTCGACGTCGGCGGGATCGCGGCCGGCGTCCGCTGCCGCAGCCCGCATCCGGGCGATCGCCCGGTCCAGGTCGTCGCCGGCCAGGCCGAGCGGCTGGAATCCGTTGCCCAGCCGCCCTGCCCGCCGTGCGGCCGCTGGGCTGTGACCGCCGATGTAGAGCGGCACTCCCGAATTCCGGTGGGGTTTGGGCCAGCTCTGGGCGCCGCGGAAGGAGAAGTGTTCGCCCGCGAAGTCGACGGCGCCGGTACCCGACCACAGCGCCCGCATCACCGCGATCGCCTCGTCTGCGACCGCGCCGCGCCGGTCGAAATCACCTCCGCAGGCCTCGATCTCCTCACGCATCCAGCCGAGACCGAGGCAGACACGGAGGCGTCCCGCGGACAGCCGGTCCAGGGTGGCGAGACGCTTCGCCAGCACCACCGGATGGTGGTTGGGCAGGACCAGCACGCCCGTCGCGAGACCGAGGGTCGTCGTGGCGCCGGCGACGAACGACAGCAGTTCCAGCGGGTCCGGCAGGCTGCAGTCGTCCGGTAGGTGCGACTTGCCGGTGGGCGAGTACGGATAGGCACTCGCCGTGTCCGCGATGACGACCGAGTGCTCGACGGCGGAGATCTCGTCGAATCCGAGTGATTCCGCAGCCCTCGCGAATTCGAGTATCCACTCGGGCTCGCCCGCCCGTCCCAGCTCGACGGGAACCACCACACCCAGTTTCATGTCACCCTCACCGTCACACGTGCAGGAATCGTTGCCGGCTGTGCGTGTGGAACTCCTGCTCCAGCGCGGCCTTCTCACTGTCGGTCATCTGGTGGTATTCGGGAACACCGCGTCCCACCCACCGGAAGACCGGATCGTCGCAACGCCAGCGCTGTTCCTGCAGCATTCGTTTGAGCACCTTGTTCGATCCCGTCACCGGCAGGTTCGTCGACACCCGGACGAAGCGGGGTGCCGCCTTCGTGCCGAGGTCGTCCTGTCTGCCGAGGAAGGCGGCGAACTCCGCCGGATCGAAATCGGTGCGGTCCGAAACCTCGACGGCCGCCATCACCTGATCGCCCGACCGCGGGTCGGGGACGGCGTACACGCCGGTGGCGACCACTTTCGGGTGGCGGCGCAGAATGCGCTCCACCATCAACGCCGAGCTGTTCTCCCCGTCCACGCGGATCCAGTCGCCCTTCCGGCCGGCGAAGTAGATGAAGCCGGCCTCGTCGACGTACCCAAGGTCGCCCGTCCAGTACCAGCCGTGCCGGATGCGGTCCGCGATCGCGTCCTCGTTCTTGTAGTAGCCCTCGAATCGCGCCGCGCCGGCCTTGTCGACCATTTCGCCGATCGCCTCGTCCGGGTTGAGCACGCGACCGTGCCCGTCGAGCCGCGCCCGGGCCTTCTCCGCGCGGGTGTCGGGGTCGACGATGACGATGTTCTCGTTCGCGGGTCTGCCGAGCGCACCGTCGGGGGCGTCGGGGTCGAGCGTCACCGAACCGGCGCCTTCGCTCGAGCCGTACCCTTCGTACAGTTCGGCGCCGAACCGGCGGACGAATTCGGTCTTGTCCTCCGGGGACGCCTCGGTCCCGAAACCGCGGACGAGAGTGTTGTCACGGTCGTCGGGTTGCTCCGGTGTGGCCATCAGGTACGCCAGCGCCTTGCCGACGTAGGTGAAGAATGTGGCGCCGAAGAACCGAACGTCGGGCAGGAATCCGGACGCGGAGAACTTGCGCGGCAGGCAGACGGTGGCGCCGTTGGCGAGTGCGGGCGCCCACAGCGCCATCAGCGCGTTGCCGTGGAACAGCGGCATGCAGCAGTAGTCGACGTCCTCGCGCACGTGCCCGTACTTGACGGTGTTCGCGTACGCCAGCCGGGCGAGCCGGCCCTGACTGCACCGCACCGCTTTCGACGTGCCGGTGGTGCCGGACGTGAACAGCAGAAGGAACAGCGTCGACGCGTCGATCCCGGGCTCCCAGGCCGGACTCTCGACGGCATGGGACGCGACGAGTTCGGTTTAGGCCGGATCGTCGACCAGCAGAAACCGGTCGTCGGACAGCCCGAGGTCGAGACCGGCGAGCTGTGCCTTCCCTGCGGTGTCCGTGACGATCAGCTGGCAGTCGACGTACCGGATCTCGGCCTCGAGTTCCGCCCCGCGACGGGTCGGATTGATGCCGACCACGGTGGCGCCGGCGAGCGCGGCGCCGCCCAGCCAGAACAGGAACTCGGGGGTGTTCTCGAGCAGGACTCCGACGTGGAACGGTCCGTGGCGCCGCAGCGAGGATGCGACGGCCCCGCGGGCCGCACTCTCGCGTACCACCTCGTCCCAGGTCCAATCCTGTTCCCGGGTACGGACTCCCAGTCTGTCGTCACCCAGCCGGTCCAGCAGCATCTCGGCGATCGTGGTGCGTTCCAACTCCATCTCTCCTGTCGACACGGTATGCACGCTCACGGCACGCGGAGCACGCAGTGGGTGCCACCGTAGATGGCCGTCATGCACTTGTTGCAGTGAATGCACAGACCGGGGTTGTGGGTCTCCTCCGTGATCCGGTTGACGAGGTCGGGTTCCCGCAGGAGTGCCCGTCCGACGGCCACGAACTGGAATCCTTCCGCCATCGCCAGGTCCATGGTCGCCTTGCCGGTGATGCCACCGAGTAGGACGAGCGGCATCGTCACGGCGGCTCTGATCTGGCGGGCGTCCTCGAGGAGGTAGGCGTCGCGGTAGGGGTATTCCTTCAGGAAGTGCTTGCCGACCAACCGGATTCCCAGTTTCGTCGGCTGCGGCATGACGGCGGCGAACTCACGGAGCGGCGCGTCGCCCTTGAACAGGTACATCGGGTTCAGCAGGGAACTGCCCGCGGTGAGCTCGAGCGCGTCCAGCGAACCGTCCTGTTCGAGCCATTGCGCCACCTGGATGGCCTCGTCCACCCAGAAGCCCCCGGGCACACCGTCGTCCATGTTCAGTTTGGCGAGGATCGCGATCCTGTCCCCCACCGCGTCGCGTACGGCGCGTGCGGTCTCGAGCGCGAACCGGGCGCGGTTCGCCAGGGATCCGCCGTACTCGTCCGTGCGCTTGTTGACCTTCGGGCTGAGAAAGGAGCTGATCAGGTAGTTGTGGCCGAAATGGATCTCCACGGCGTCGAACCCCGACTCCACCGCGCGGCGAGCCGCGTTGGCGTGTGCCTCGACGATCCGGGCGATATCTGCCGCAGACGCCGGCTTGGAGAAGTTCTGGGTGGTCATCCGGAACGCACGGGACGGGCCCAAGGCCGGAGATCCGATGTACTTCGCAGCCGCGACCGGTCCCGCGTGGCCGATCTGCGCAGACACTGCCGCACCCTCGGCGTGGATGGCGTCGGTCAGCTTCCGCAGGCCCGGCATCGTCTCGTCGGTCCATTGGATCTGGCCGGGCGACGTGCGTCCGTCCGCGGCGACCGCGCAGTACGCGACGGTCGTCATGCCCACGCCTCCGGCGGCGGGCTGCCGATGGAATTCGATGAGCTCGTCGGTGACCATCCCCTTCGGGGTCAGGCCCTCGTACGTCGCTGCCTTGATCACGCGATTGCGCAGGGTGATCGGCCCGAGTGTGGCCGGGGCGAGCGGGTCGACCTTCACTGTGGGCGGGTCGAGATCTATCGTCATATGAGTTCCTCCAGCTGCGATTCGCTGTCGAACGTAACGGCGCCGGGATGTCGCGGATCGCGGCAGTCTCGCTGAGTGGTAACCACGTCCGGGCGCCCGTCACGGCGTGCCATCTTGTGTCGGTACGAGTGCCCGAGGACGAAAGGTCGCCCCGATGACTGCCCCTACAGATCCACAGTTGCACCTGGATCAGGTGATGTCCCGTCTCACCGGACCCGGTGGCCGGTTCGAACTCGTCGAGGAGCCGGTACTCGGCACCCGGATGCCGGTGATGAAGAACCGCGGGCGCTCGGTGGGCGAACTCCTCACCACGTCGCTCCGGTGGGGCGACCGCGACTACCTCGTGACCGCCGACCGCCGGATGTCCTACACGGAGCACGCCGCCGCGGTCGCGGCCCTGGCGACGGCGCTGCGCGACGACCACGGCGTCCGGAAGGGTGACCGGGTGGCGATCCTGGCCGCGAACACCCCCGAGTGGGTGATCGCGTTCTGGGCCACGCAGGTGCTCGGCGCCATCAGCGTCGGACTGAACGGCTGGTGGGTTCCGCGGGAGGTCGAGTACGGGCTGACGCACAGTCACCCCACCGTGGTGATCGCCGACGCGAAGCGCGCCGAGACGCTCGCCGCGGTCGGCACCGACCTTCCGGTCCTCACGATGGAGGCGGATCTGCCCGCGATCTTCGCGAAGTACGCAGGATCCCCGATGCCGCACACCGACGTCGACGAGGACGATCCCGCCGCCATCCTCTACACCAGCGGCACGAGTGGCAGACCCAAGGGAGCGCTGCACTCGCAGCGCAACATTCTGGCCGTCGTCGACTACCACCGGTTCAGCGACGCCGTGGTCGGCGAATTCAGTGGACGACCCGTCGACCCGGCGATGCCGAGTCCGCTTCGCTACCTCCTGACCTCTCCCCTGTTCCACATCGCGAGCCTGCACAATCTGGTGATTCCGCGGCTGGCGACGGGCGGCGCGGTCGTCATGCACCAGGGCGGATTCGACGTGGACGCCGTGCTCCGTCTCGTCGAGCGGGAACGGGTCACCAACTGGGGAGCGGTGCCCACGATGGCGTCCCGTCTGGTCGAGCACGACGACCTCGACAAGTACGACCTGTCGTCGCTCACGTCGTTCTCGCTGGCGTCCGCACCGTCGTCGGTAGCGTTCAAGGAACGGCTGCGCGAGAAGGTGCCGTTCGCGCGGAACGCCCTCGTGGACAGCTACGGACTCACCGAGTGCAGTACCGCGATCGCCGTCGCCACCGCCCCCGAACTCGAGCAGTTCCCGGGGACTCTGGGACGTCCGATCATCACGGTGAGCATGGAGATCCGCGACCCGTACGGGGAGTGGCTGCCCGACGGCGTCGAGGGCGAGGTGTGTGTGCGCAGCCCGTTCGTGATGCTCGGCTACTGGGAGGACGAGGCCGCCACCGCTGCGGCGATCGCCCCGGGCCGGTGGCTCCGGACCGGCGACTACGGACTCGTCGAGAACGGTCGCCTGCGGCTGACCGGACGTCGCTCGGATCTTATTCTGCGCGGCGGGGAGAACGTGTACCCCACCGAGATCGAGCAGTGCCTCGACGAACACCCCGACGTGCTCGAGTGCGCGGTGATCGGGACGCCCCACGAGGATCTGGGTCAGGAGGTGGCGGCTGTCGTGGTGTTGCGACCGGGTGCCGTGACCACCGAGGCGGAACTGCGCGAGTACGCCGCGGATCGCCTGTCTTATTTCAAGGTCCCGACCCGCTGGCGGATCACCACGGACCTGTTGCCCCGCAATGCGACCGGCAAGATGGTCCGCCGGGACATCACCGTCTGACACCGGCAGCTGGGCGCCGAATGTCACAGTGGTGCAGTCGAACTGCACCACTGTGACATTCGGCGAACACAGACGGCGAACCTCAGCGAATGAGGTTGCCGAGGTCGACGGGAATCTGCGCCCCGGTGATGTATTTCGCCTCGTCCGAACACACCCAGGCGACGACGGCGGCGACGTCCTCCGGCTGGGTGATGCGGTAGGGCAGTGAGTTCTGGTAGATGGAGCCGAGCGTCGACGCGTACCGGGCGATGAGCGGGTGCAGGTCTCGCACCTTCATGCCGGTGTCCACGCCCGCCGGGTGCACCGTATTGACGCGGATGCGGTGCTCCCCGAGTTCGTTCGCCATCGTCTTGGCGAGCCCGGTGATGCCGTGCTTGGTGGCGACGTAGTGCCCGGTGAACGGTGTGCCCTTCAGCCCGGACACCGAACTCGTGAAGACGACGGCGCCGCCCTCCCCCTGTTCGATCAGATACGGAACCGCCGCCTTCGCGGTGTGGAACGTTCCCGTGAGGTTGACGTCGACCGTCTCCTGCCACTGCTCGGCGGTGATCTCCCACGACAACGCCCCCGAACAGATGCCCGCGTTCGCGACCACGACGTCGAGGCGGCCCAACTGCTCGATGCCGTCGGCGAGGGCGCGCGAGAGTCCGTCGAAATCGCGCACGTCCGCGGTGGCGGCGACGATCCGCCGGCCGGTGGATTCGACGAGCCGGACCGTCTCGGCCAGGTCGTCCCGGGTGGCGCCGGGATAGGCGGTGGATGCGAATTCGGTGCAGGCGTCGATCGCGATGACGTCGGCGCCCTCGGACGCGAACCGGACGGCCTCGGCGCGGCCCTGCCCGCGCGCCGCGCCAGTGACGAAGACGACCTTGTTCTCGAAACGGTCGGGTGAGGTCATCGTCTGTTCCTGATCATTGTCTGCTCCTGATCGGGGTCATCGTGGGCGGGGCACGGTCTTGTCGACGAACAGTCCCTCGACCGAGACGCACACCTCGCCGTCCGCGGTCCGGATGTCGCCGACGGTGGTGATCTTGCGGCCGTCGACCGACATCAGCTTCCCGGTCAGGGTGAGTGGTTCGAACAGTGGCGTCGGGCGGTGGTAGCGGGTGCTCAACTGCGCTGTCATGCCGGCTTTTCCACCCCAGGCGTTGGCGACGCCGAGGACGTGGTCGAGCAGGAGCGCGGACACGCCGCCGTGGACGTGCCCGGGCGGCCCCTGGTACGGGATGGTCAGCGTGACGGTGCCCCGGACCGATCCGTCGGACAGCCCCTCGAGGACCACAGGCGGGGCCAGGGCGTTCTCGGGTCCGGTGACGGGATCGTGCCGGGTGACGCCCTCGCCGTTCCACATGTCGATCAGCCGCTCGGCGACGGCGGGCGCGTGTTCCTCGAGGTGCTCGGCGATGCTGTTCAGCTCTTCCGCGACGCGGTCGAGGTTGGCGTTGCCGCGATCGGTCCGCAGCAGCGCGTCGACCACGCGGCGGGCGGCCTCGGTCGCCCGGTCGACGGCGGAACCGTCGGGCGGTGACGTCAGCACCGTTCCCGACGGGCTGTTCTCGAACGTGGGGTGCGTACCGACGCTCATCCGCTCACCTCCATCGTCGCCTGGGTCAGGACCGGTTGCCCGTCACGGTCGGGGCACGTCGCGCGCAGGGTCAGCCGGTCGCCGTCGTGCCAGACCGCGGTCTCGACGGTCTCGCCCGGGTACAGCGAGCCCGCGAACCGCACCGCGTAGTGGCGCAGTCGTGTGGGATCGCCGTCCAGCATCCCGTCGACGACGGCCTTGCACACCACACCGTACGACGCGAGCCCGTGCAGGATCGGCCTTTCGAACCCGGCCGCGGCCGCGAATTCGGGGTCCGCGTGCAGCGGGTTGAGGTCGCCGCTGAGCCGGTAGAGCAGGGCCTGCGCCGTCCCGGTGCGCGACACCAGCACCTTGTCGGGTTCGCGGGCCGGCACCGTGGCCACCGACTCGGGTCCCGAGGAGCCGCCGAACCCGCCCTCATCGCGGGCCCAGATCTGCATCCCCGTGGTCCACAACGGGTTCCGGCCCGAGTCGGTGGCCGTCTGTTCGAGCACGATGACGGCGGCCTTGCCCTTGTCCCACACGTCCGCCACCCGCGAGGACACCCGGGCCCCACCTGACGGAGGAATGGGCGCGTGCACGGTGAGCGACTGTCCGCCGTGCAGGATCTTGCGGAGGTCGATGTCGATACCGGGCAGGCTCAGCCCGGACGCCGGTGCGTCGCCGGCCGAGATTCCCTGCCCCGCGACGAGCGCGAACGTCGGCAGCACCAGCAAGTCCTTCTCGTACACCCAGCGCAGTTCCGCGGGGTCCTGGGCGTTCCCGCCGGCGCCGAGTCCGAGGTGGTAGAGCATCACGTCACGCTCGGTCCACGCCACATCACGCACGGCCGGTTCCGCGGTCAGCGCGGCCTTCACGTCGATCGCCATGTCAGGTCACGCTCCCTTTCCGGGCGCGGGATCACGCGGCAGACCCAGCAGTCGTTCGCCGATGATGTTGAGCTGGACGTTGGTGGTGCCGCCCGCGATCGACATGCACTGCGAGTTCAGGAACATCTGCGTAGCGGAGGTGCGGGGCCGGTCGCCGAGCAGGGCGCGCGGTCCGGCCCAGTCCATCGCCACCTCCCACACCTGCTGGATGTGTTCGACGCCGAGCAGTTTCGCGACCGACGACTCGGCGCCCGGTTGCCCGCCCGCGATCGAGCGCAGGGTGGTGCGCAGCCCCATCAGGCCGCCGGACTGTGCGTCGCAGAGGACCTTGCCGAGCACGGTCAGCTGCTCGTCGTCGATGCCGCCGGGCAGTTCGCCGGCCAGGGTCAGCAGAGCCTCGCCGCCGGAGCCCAGCGAGGAGTCGTGCGACAGCGATACCCGTTCGTTGGCGAGGGTCGTGCGGGCGAGCTTCCAGCCGTCGCCCGGTTCGCCCACGAGGAGTTCGTCCGGGACGAACACGTCGTCGAGGAACACCTCGTTGAACAGTGCCTCGCCGGTGATCTCGCGCAGCGGCCGGATGTCGAGGCCGTCGCTGGCCCTCATGTCGATCAGGAAGTACGACACCCCCTTGTGTTTGGGCACCGAGGCATCTGTGCGGGCGAGGCAGATACCCCAGTCCGCGTCCCGGGCCATCGACGTCCACACCTTCTGCCCCCGCAGCACCCAGCCGCCGTCCACCTTGGTGGCCCGGGTGGTCAGGCCGGCGAGGTCCGATCCGGCGCCGGGTTCGGAGAACAGCTGGCACCAGACGAGGTCTCCGCGCAGCGACGGGGGCACGAAGCGCCGCAACTGTTCGTCGCTGCCGTGCGCGATGAGCGTGGGCACCACCCAGTTGCCGATGATCATGTCGTGGGGCTTCAGCGCGGCCGCGCGCAGTTCCTCCGCGATCACCAGTTGTTCCACGGCGCCCGCTCCCCTGCCCCACGGCGCGGGGAGGTGCGGTGCCGTGTAGCCCTTCTCTGCCAGGTACGTCCTGCGCTCCGGCTCGTCCAATGCGGCCGCGTCCGTGAGTTCTGCGAGCACGTCGGCGCGGATGCCCTCGGCGTCCGGAGGCAGGTCGATGCCGAGCACCCGGCGGGCCCCGCCCAGGGTCGCGCGGGCCACGCGCCGCCGCCACGATGCCGTGGACCCGAGCAGGATCCGCAGCGACTGCGCCCGGCGCAGGTACAGGTGGGCGTCGTGTTCCCAGGTGTAGCCGATGCCCCCGAGCACCTGGATGCAGTCCTTGGTGACGGCGAACGCCGCGTCGGGTGCGGTGGCTCCGGCCACCGCGGCCGCGAGTGACGCCTCCGCCGCACTGCAGCGCGGCGCAGCCGTCGCGGCCCTGGCACTGCTTCCGGGATTCATCGCACGGGCCGCGTCCCACGCACAGACGCGGGCCTGTTCGGCGAGGCAGAGCATACGGGCGACCCGGTGTTTCACCCCCTGGAACTGGCCGATGGGGCGGCCGAACTGGTGGCGCACCTTGGCGTAGTCGGCGGCGGTGGTGACCGCCCAGTCGGCGACACCCGAGGCCTCGGCGGCGAACAAGGTGGCCGCCAGATCTCGAACGCGCTGCGAATCGATCTGCAGGACATCGGCTTCGGCGATCTCGAGGGCGTTCGCCGCCGCGGTCGCGTTGCGGCGCACCACGTCGTGGCTGGGCAGGTCGGTGACGTCGAGCCGGTCGCGGGCGACCACCACGAAGACGGTCTCGTCGCCATCCATTGCCGCGAGCAGGAACAGGTCGCCCACCTGCCCGCCGAGGACGTACCCGGACTCACCGTCCAGGGTCACCACTCCGCCGTCCCGGACGAGACGCAGCGAGCCCGGCTGCAGGGCCACCGCACCGAGGGTCGAACCGTCGGCCACCCCGGAGAGCTCACCCGTGTGCCCGGACTCGTGCAGGACGGCACCGAGCAGCACGGTCGGGATGAAGGGACCGGGCAGCAGGACCCGGCCCAGTTCCTCGGCGACCACTGCCAGTTCCACCAGTCCACACCCCGCCCCGCCCACATCCTCGGGCAGGTGCAGTCCCAGTAGGCCCAGGTCCGCCAACGACTTCCAGAACAGCGGTCGTTGCTCGGTCTTGGCCTCGACGGCCTCCCGGAGCACGGCCGGGGTCACGGTCCGTGTGGCCCAGCCCCGCACCGAGTCGCGCAGGTCGCGCTCTTCTTCGGTCAATCCCATTGTCATGTCGGCCTCGTCGATCGTTGGGGGTCAGATGCGTTCGATGATGGTTGCGGTGGACAGTGCGCCACCGGCGCACATCGTGACCAGCGCGGTGGAGGTGTCGGAGCGCTCCAGTTCGTGCAGGGCGGTCGTGATCAGCCGGGCCCCGGTGGAGCCCACCGGATGTCCGAGGGCGATGGCGCCGCCGTTGACGTTCACCTTCGACATGTCGGCCCCGTGGACCTGCGCCCACGACAGCACGACGGACGCAAATGCCTCGTTGATCTCGACGAGATCGATGTCGCTCAAAGACATTCCGGCGCGTTCGAGGACTATGCGCGTCGACTCGATCGGCCCGTCGAGGTGGTAGTACGGGTCGGAGCCGACCATCCCGGACGCGACGATCCTCGCGCGCGGCCGCAATCCGAGTTCGCGGGCACGGCCCTCGTCCATGAGTAGGACGGCGGCGGCGCCGTCGCTGATCTGGGACGAGTTGCCCGCGGTGTGGATGTGGCCGTCGATCACGGGCTTCAGGGCCGACAGGGCCTCCGCCGTCGTCTCGCGCAGTCCCCCGTCCCCGGTGACCACCGCGAGTTCACCGGTGGGTGTGCCGGACGTGTCCACGACGGGAGCGGTGACGGGAACGATCTCGCGGTCGAACCGTCCGCCCGCCCAGGCCTGGGCGGCGCGTCGTTGCGACTCGAGGCCGAACGCGTCGACGTCGCCGCGCCCGAGCCCGCGGAGGTCGGCGATCCGCTGGGCGGATGTGAACTGGTCGCCCATGTCGATCGACCAGTCGTCGGGGTACGGGTTGCCGGTCTCCGGTGTGATGGCCTGGCCGAGGAACACCCGGCTCATCGCCTCGACACCGCACCCGATTCCGGCGGAGATCTGGCCGGACGCGATGAGACCCGCCACGACGTGCACGGCCTGCTGGGACGATCCGCAGGCGCAGTCGAGCGACGTGGCCGCCGTCGTGTACGGCAGTCCCGCGTGCAGCCATGCCTGCCGGGTCACGTTGTTGGACTGCTCACCGGCCTGGGTGACGCATCCGCCGACGATCTGGCCGATGTCCGCCGGGGCGACCCCGGCGCGTTCGAGGACACCCCGCTGTGCGGCGCCGAGTAGTGCGGCGGGGTGTAGTCCGGACAGTGCCCCGCGCCGGCGCCCGATCGGTGTCCGTGCCGCGTCGACGATGACGGCGTTGCCCATGTTCCGCTCCTTGAGTTCTTCCGGCACGCGGACGCGTCCGCGGCTCATTTTTGAAATGTATTCTACTTTTGAGGAGAGATCAATGCCCTTCGCCATGCGAAATAGTTCTCCGCACAGCTCAGGAATCAGGAATGAATTTCACTTCGAGGTCGGCGGGGAGGCGGCCCGACGCCGGCGATCTGTCAGCGATGCGACAGGTTGACCAGCAGCAGGTCACACGCCCTACGGATGTCGGACTCGGCATCGGGAATCGAGACCCGGCCGTTGAGGCAGGACTGGATGACGCCGAACCACAGCTGCACCAGCAGGCGCAGCGCCGTGAGGTCTTCCTCCGTCGGATGTTCGATCCCGGCGGCGTCCAGCATGATCTGCCGGAATGCCCGGTCGACCTTCCCCGCGTCCGGCACGGACGCGACGTTGGCGGTGCTCGTGGACTGGATCATCGCGGTGGACAATGCGGGCCGGCGCAACAGCCCGCGGGTGGCGCGGACCAGCACGTTATACACCGCATCCTGCGGCGATTCGCCAGGGGGCGCACTCTTCTTGAACCCGGCACCCATCCGGTCGATCTGATCGACCATCACCGCAACGAACAGATGCGTCTTCGACGGAAAGTACCGGTACAGCGTCCCGATCGCGACGCCGGCACGTTTGGCCACCTCGTGCATCTGGACCCGGGCGAGTTCCTTCTCGGTGGCCAGTTCGATGGCGGCCTCGAGCATGCGGACGTGGCGGGCCCGCTGTTCCTCCGAACTCGGTTCGGCAGCGTCCCGCACTTCGGCGATTCTCGGCACCCTCGATCCCCCTTCACTCCGCACACAGCCCCGGATCCGGTGTCGATTCTCGCATCGGATCGGGAAACCATCGAATTTCGTCCGGTGAGTGGGACCGCGCGTGCCGCAGATCGCCCGGATGCGATTGCGTGAACCCCACGACTGGACCGCCAGTCTCCACAGACCATCAACGGAGGAAACGACGATGCAGGACTGGACAACCGAGTGCGACGTGCTGGTGGTCGGTTCGGGGGGCGGTGCGCTGACCGGCGCATACACGGCCGCTTCGCAGGGATTACGCACCCTCGTCCTCGAGAAGACCCCACTGTTCGGCGGCACGTCCGCGTACTCCGGCGCCGCGGTGTGGCTGCCGGGTACCGCCGTGCAGGAGCGCGCCGGCATCGGCGACTCCACGGACAAGGCGCGCACGTACCTGCGCGCAGTGGTGGGCGACGAGGAGATCGACCGTCAGGAGGCGTACGTCGCCACCGCGCCCGAGGTCGTCGACCTTCTCGAACGCGATCCCCACATCGAGTTCGAGTGGCGGGCGTTCCCCGACTACTACAGGGCACCCGGCCGGATGGACTACGGTCGCGCGATCAACCCGCTCAACCTGCCGAGCGACGAGATCGGGGACCTGCGCGAGGTCATCCGGCCCGAGGCCGACGTCGACCGGGCCGGGGAACCGCATCCGGAGGGAACACTGAACGGTGGCCGCGCCCTGATCGGCCGCCTTCTCATGGCTCTGCACGGCACCGGGCACGCGGAACTGCGCACCGAGACCGCCGCGCGCTCGCTGATCGTCGAGGACGGACGGGTCGTCGGCGTCGAGGCGACGAACGCCGCCGGTGAGACCGTCCGGATCCGGGCGACGCGCGGCGTGCTGCTCGCAGCAGGCGGGATCGAGGGCAACGCGGCGCTGCGCACCGAGAACGGAACACCGGGCCGGGCGGACTGGAGCATGGGCCCGCGCGGCGCGAACACCGGCGATCTCCTGCGGGCGGCGGTGGAGATCGGCGCGGATACCGCACTCCTCGACGAGGCGTGGTGGTGCCCCGGGCTCGAACTTCCGGACGGCTCCGGCGCTTTCATGGTGGGCGTGCGCGGCGGCATTCTCGTCGACACGTCCGGAGAGCGGTACCTCAACGAATCGCTGCCGTACGACCAGTTCGGCCGAGCGATGATCGAGCACGGCAGCAGCAGTTCGTATCTCGTGTTCGACTCGACGGAGGGCGGGCCCGTGTTGCCTGCCATCTCCATTCCGAACATCTCCGCCGAGAAGCATCACGCGGCGGGCACCTGGGTCTCGACCGACACGATCGAGGAACTCGCGGAGAAGATCGGCGTCCCCGCAGACGCGCTGCGCCGCACCGTCGAACAGTTCAACGACTTCGTCAAGCACGGCGTCGACGAGGCCTTCCACCGGGGAGAGGACCCGTACGACAACTTCTTCTGCCCTCCGGGCACGGGTGCGGACGCGCCACCGAACCCGGCACTGAGCCCGGTGTCGCAGGGCCCGTTCCACGCGGCCCGCATCGTGCTCAGCGATCTCGGCACCAAGGGCGGGGTCCGGACCGACGCCGACGCCCGCGTCCTGCGCGCCGACGGCACGCCCATCGACGGACTGTATGCGGCGGGCAACACCAGCGCATCGCTCAGCGGCCGGTTCTATCCCGGTCCCGGAGTGCCGCTCGGCACCGCGATGGTCTTCTCCTACCGAGCAGTTCAGCACATGCGGAGCTGACTACACGAGGTTGTCCTCCACCGGGAGCCCGAACGCGCCCCTGCCGAACAGGGCGAGGGCGCGTTCAGGCTCGTTGGCCACGTGCACGCTGCCCGCGTGGGCGTCGCGCCACGACCGTTCGATCGCGTTGCCGCGCGACAGCGAACTTCCGCCGGCGGTCTTGAACAGCAGGTCGATCGCGTCGAGGGCTCGCTCGGTCGCGCGAACCTGATCGCGGCGCACCCGCAGGCGCAGACCCATGGGGAGTTCCTCACCGGCCTCGGCCAGTTCCCACAGTTCACGCACGTTGCGATCCATCTGCAGTATCGCGGCGTCGATCTCGGACGACGCCCGGGCCACCGCGACCTGGGCGAACTGGTCGTCGACGAATCTTCCGCCACCGAGGCTGAGTCGCACTCGTTCCCGCATGAACGTCAGATAGCGTTCGTAGCATCCCGCGACGACGCCGACCCCGGGCGCCGCGACGGCGGTCGTGAAGAGTGTGGCGAACGGCAGCCGGTACAGCGGTCCCCGGTTCACCTTCTGTCCGGGTCCGCGCAGTTGCGCCGTCTCGTAATTCCTCTTGATCCGGTAGTCGGGTACGAACACGTCCTCGGCACTGATCTCGTTGCTGGCCGCGCCGCGCATCCCCACCACGTCCCACACGTCGTGGATGTGGTAGCCCGACCGCGGCACCAGCGCGGTCATGAAATCGACCGGGCGGCCCTCGGTCCCGACCACCATCGCGCCGAGCAGCGCCCACGACGCGTGCTCGCAGCCCGAGGAGAAATGCCAGTCCCCCGTCAGCCGGTAGCCGCCCTCGACGGGGACGAGCCGCCCGACGGGTGCGTAGGCGGACGACACGAGCACCGAATCGTCGTGGCCCCACACGTCATTTTGCGCCCGGTCGTCGAACAGGGCCACGTGCCACGGGTGCACCCCGAGCACGGACGCCAGCCAGCCCGTCGAGCCGCACACACCGGACACGGCGCGCACCACCTCGTAGAAATGCACCGGATTGCTTTCCGCGCCGCCGTACCGCCTGGGCTGCAGCATCTTGAACAATCCGGCGTCGCCGAGCTCACGGATCACCTGTTCGGACACCCGCCGCGACTCGTCGACCTTGTCCGCGCGTTCCGCGATCATCGGCAGCAGGCCGCGGATCGATCTCAGGACCTCGTTCGTCATCTGTCGGAGGGTAGGGCGATCACCCCCGCGCGTGGACAAGCATCTCGCTCAACGGGAAACGCCGCCCCACCGCCCGGTCCCGTCCAGTGGGACCACGTCATGCGGGCCGTGCACGCTCGCTTAGCGTGCAGGGCACCGCACAAGCCCAGGAGAGGACGGGACGCATCGTGACCACCCAACAGTCCGAGACAGTCGAGGTACGCGAAATCGACGCCGGCGCAGCGCCCACCCGATTCGCCCGTGGATGGCACTGCATCGGATTGTCCGACGCTTTCAAGGACGGCAAGCCCCACTCCGTCGAAGCGTTCGGCACCAAGCTCGTCGTCTTCGCCGACACTGCGGGTGATCTCGCCGTGCTCGACGGCTACTGCCGACACATGGGCGGCGACCTCAGCCAGGGCACGGTCAAGGGCGACGAGGTGGCGTGCCCGTTCCACGACTGGCGGTGGGGAAGCAACGGCCGGTGCAAGAAGATTCCGTACGCGCGCCGGGTGCCGCCGCTCGCCCGGACCCGGTCGTGGCACACGCTCGACCAGGACGGGATGTTGTTCGTGTGGAACGATCCGGAGGGCAATCCGCCGCCCGCGGATGTCACGATTCCCCGCATCGACGGCGCGCTCGACGACGAATGGACGGACTGGGTCTGGTATCGGACCACGGTCGACACCAACTGCCGCGAAGTGGTCGACAACATCGTCGACATGGCGCACTTCTTCTACGTGCACTACTCGTTCCCCACGTACTTCAAGAACGTCTTCGAGGGCCACGTCGCCAGCCAGTTCATGCGCGGGCAGGCCCGCGACGACATGCGCCCGCACGCGTCGGGTCAGCCCAAGATGGTCGGAAGCCGCTCGGACGCCACCTATTTCGGCCCGTCGTTCATGATCGACGACCTGACGTACCAGTACGAGACGCACGACGTCGACTCCGTGCTGATCAACTGCCACTACCCCGTCAGCGCCGACAAGTTCGTGCTGCAGTACGGCATCATCGTCAAGAAGTCGAAGGACCTCGAAGGCGCCGCGGCTACCGAGATGGCGAAGAACTTCGGCACGTTCATCGCGAAGGGTTTCGAACAGGACATCGAGATCTGGAAGAACAAGACCCGCATCGAGAACCCGCTGCTGTGCGAGGAGGACGGTCCTGTCTACCAGTTGCGACGCTGGTACGAGCAGTTCTACGTCGACGTCGCCGCGGTGACCCCGCAGATGACCGAACGGTTCGAGTTCGAACTCGACACCACCCGCCCCGTGGAGTCGTGGAAGAGGGAAGTCGAAGAGAATCTCGCCCGGAAGGTACGCGAAGATGCAGCCACTGCAGTGCACTGAGTGCGGCGCGAGCGTGCTGGTCCAGAAGAACAGCTGGGAACACACTTCCGTTCAGTGGGACGACGCGGCCCGCGCCCGGTGCCGCGAGATCGGCAGCGCGGGGCCGGGGCGCCCCGGCGCTCCCTGGAAAGGGTGTTCGGCGCTGACGGTGTCGATCACCCGAGCCGCGGAAGCGGGCGTCGTCCCGGTGCGCGATCCCGCCCCCGTCCCGACCCCCGTCGTCGCCCACTGAACGTTTTCCGGAAGGACACAACATGATCGACACCGAGCACTACGGTCCGTGGGCCGTGATCGCAGGCGGCTCCGAGGGTGTGGGCGCGAGTTTCGCCGAGGCACTGGGCGGCGCGGGGATCAACCTCGTGCTGATCGCCCGTAAGCCCGGGCCGCTCGAGGAGACCGCGGCCACGGTCCGCGCCCACGGCGTCCTGGTGCGCACACTCGCGCTCGATCTCCTCGATCCGGACGCCCTCGACCGGATCCGCACGGCCACCGACGACGTCGAGGTCGGGTTGCTGATCTTCAACGCCGGGGCCAACAGTTACGGACACGAGTTCGTCAGCGGTGACCTCGCCGGCTTCCAGCGCGTCATCGACCTGAACATCACCGCGCAGCTGCACCTTTCGCAGCATTTCGGCGCGAGGATGAAGGACCGCGGCCGGGGCGGCATCGTGCTGGTCGGTTCGCTGGCCGGGTACCTGGGTTCGGAAGACCAGAGCATCTACGCCGCATCCAAGGCGTTCGGCCGGATCTTCGCCGAAAGCCTCTGGCTCGAGCTCGCGCCGTTCGGCGTCCACGTGGTCGAACTGGTCCTCGGCGTCACCCGCACGCCGGCGATGGTCCGGGCGGGTCTGAACTTCAATCTTCCCGGGATGAACGTCGCCGAACCCGAAGACGTTGCCCGGGAGGGGCTCGCGCACATCGCCGACGGCCCGGTCTGGGTGGCGGGCGGCAACTACGACGCGGCGCGCAAGCGCAGCGGTTTCCCCCGCGACGCACTCGTGCGCGGGGCAGCCGAGGGTATGCGGAAACTTCTGGGCCGCCGGTAGCCGCGGACGTCAGAGTGTGGTGACGAGTCCGCCGTCGATCACGAAATCGGAGCCCGTCACATTGCCCGCCCGGTCGCTCGCGAGGAACACGACGAGATCCGCCACCTCGTCCGGGCGGGTGAACCGGCCCGTGACCGCCTGCTCCGCGACACGCTCCGCCACTGCCTCCGGGTCACCGCCTGCGGCGCGCGCCACCGTCGCGGCGACCCCGTCGTCGCCGAGCCACAGGGCGGTCGACACCGGACCGGGGCTGACGGTGTTCACCCGAATACCCAAGGGTCCCAACTCTTTCGACAGGGCCTTCGAGAAGTTGGTGAGCGCGGCCTTGGACGCGCAGTAGTCGATGACGGTGGGGTCGGGCAGGAAACTGTTGACCGAACTCGTGGTCACGATGCTTCCCCGGCCCGCCGCGATCATCGTGGGCAGGGCGGCGCGGATCGTCCGCACCGCCGACATCAGGTTGAGATTCATCGTCGAGATCCAGTCTTCGTCGGTCACGTCGAGGAACCCGGTCAGTCTCGGGTGGGCGGCGCCGACGTTGTTGACGACGATGCCGAGACTGCCCCGAGCAGTGGCGGCGGCGACGAGTTCGCCCGGACCGGTGGGGGTCGACAAGTCGACGCTCACCGCCTCCACCGTTCCGCTGCGGACAAGTTCTTCCAGTTCGGGGCTGGGCGAACGGGCCCCCGCCACCACGAACGCGCCTTCCGCGGCGAGCGCCCGGGTGATGGCGAGCCCGATGCCCTTGCTGGCTCCGGTGACCACGGCGACGGTGCCACGTAAGGCGAGATCCACGGGGTTCCTCCTGACGACGGCGGAGCGTGCACAGCCGAGCGGAACATCCCCCTCCGATCACGCTAGCCGAAATGATGCCGACCGCGCTGCAGGCGAGTAATCTCAGCGACGAAGGGCCAGGCCACGGCGATGCTCTCGTACGGCGACGCCTGTCGTCGCACGACTACACCTGGCGCGCAGGCCCCTTCACCCCTAAGCACTGTGTTCTTTCCTGACTCGGGAGACGAGTGATGCGACTTCTTCGACTTCGAACCGCCGTTGCCGCGTGCGCGATCGCGGCTGCCGGCACGCTGACCGTGGGGGCCGGACCGGCCCTCGCCCAGGATCTGCCGACGGTGGTGCTGGTCCACGGCGCGTTCGCCGACACGACCAGCTGGGATGCGGTGGCCGCGGAACTGCGCGGCCGAGGATACGAAGTCGTGGTTCCCGACAACCCGTTGCGCGGACCGGCATACGACTCCGCCGCCATCGAGAAGGTGCTCGCGGACATCCCGGGGCCGGTGGTGCTCGTCGGTCACTCGTACGGCGGCGCGGTCATCACCAATGTGCATTCGCCGAACGTCGAGGCCCTCGTCTACGTGGCGGCCTTCGCCCCGGCGCAGGGCGAGCCGGTCATGCTGAACCTCGATCCGATCCGGTTCCCCGGCAGCCAACTGCTCCCGCCGGTGCTTCAGGTGAAGGTCGTCGAGAACGATCCCACCGGAATCGCCGAGAGAAACCTCGACGGTTACATCGACCCCGGCCGATTCCACGAGGTGTTCGCCCAGGACGTCCCGGACGCCACGGTGGCCGACATGATCGCACACCAGAAGTCGGCCGCGCTCGTCGCGAACCTCGAGCCGACCGCCGATCCGTCGTGGGCGTCGACACCCAGCTGGGCCATGGTCGCTCAGAACGATCGCGTGATTCCGGCGGCCGCGGAGCGGTTCATGGCCACACGCGCGGGAGCCCGGATCACGGAAGTTTCCGCGTCGCACGCCGTCCTGGTGTCCCAGCCCGGCGCGGTCGCGGACCTCGTGGTGCAGGCAGACCAGGGAACTCCGTAGCGGACCGCCGTGAACGCGCCCGGAACACCGGCACCGAACAGCAGGAGCCTCGCCCATCGGGTCCAGAAGATGGTCGGGCGTGATCCGCACGAGGAACACCGTGCGGCAACGCCGTTGGAGTTGCTGTTCGACCTGACGTTCGTCGTCGCGTTCGGCGTCGCGGGCGAGCAGTTCGCGCACCTCGTCGCCGAAGGGCACGTCGCCGCCGGGCTGGCGGGATTCGCGTTCGCGATGTTCTCGATCATCTGGGCGTGGATCAACTTCTCCTGGTTCGCGTCGGCCTACGACACCGACGACTGGATCTACCGGGTCACCACCATGGTCCAGATGATCGGCGTCGTCATCCTGGCGCTGGGCATGCCGCCGATGTTCGCGTCCATCGACCGCGGCGTCGAGCTCGACAATTCCGTGATGGTGTCCGGGTACATCGTCGTGCGTGTCGCCATGGTGTTCCAATGGCTGCGCGCCGCCAAACACGACCCCGAGCACCGTCCCGCGTCACTGACGTACGCCACGACGCTCGTCATCGCGCAGATCGGCTGGGTCGCCTTGGTGATCGCTCCCCTCTCCGTCGAGTACGCGTTCGGCTTCGGCGCGATCCTCATCCTCGTCGAGCTGACCAGCCCCGTCATCGCCGAACGGTACCGGGGCGGAACACCCTGGCACGCACACCACATCGTCGAGCGTCACGGCCTGCTCGTCATCATCACCCTCGGCGAGGGTGTGATCGGCACCGTGGCGTCCCTGTCCGCCGTGGTCGAACACCAGGGCTGGACACTCGACGCGATACTCGTCACGGTCGCAGGCATCGGACTCACGTTCGGACTGTGGTGGGTGTACTACATCCTGCCGTCGGCCGAGGTGCTCGCGGTGTACCGCAACCGGTCGTTCGTCTGGGGTTACAGCCACATCGCGCTCTTCGCGTCGCTGGCCGCGGTGGGGGCCGGACTACACGTGGCGGCGTACTACATCGAACACGCCTCCCATCTCGGCGGGACGGCGACGGTGCTCTCCGTCGCCACGCCCGTCGCGATCTTCCTCGCGGGCGTCTACGCGCTGTACACGTACCTGCTGCGGGTGCGCGACCCGTTCCATGTCCTGCTCCTCGTCCTGACCGCGGCCACGATCGCGCTCGCACTGGCGCTGGCGGCGCAGGGTGTGTCGATGGCATGGTGTCTGATCGTGGTGATGCTGGCGCCGGTCGTCACGGTCGTCGGATACGAATTGCTCGGACACGCGCACGAGGCCCGGGCGCTCGAGATCGTCCTCGGGCGCGCCGACACCGGCGCCGGCGAGGAGTACTAGGACCAGGGAGTCACCGGCCGAGGCCGGGCCACACCGTCGACGACCAGATCGAGCCACTCGTCGAAAAAGGCCACGAGCCCCCGAACTTCCGACGCGTCGACGAGGGGCTCGTCGTATCGCCACGCGATGTCGTGGAGCACTCCGCCGGCGGTGACCGCGGACCGGTAGGCGGCCTCGCCCTTGTAGGCGCAGTACGACGTCGTCGCACTCGGCTGCAGTTCCGCGACGACGTCGTCGGGCGGCAGGTAGTAGCGGACCGGCAGCAGTGTTTCGAACAGCATTTTCGCCCGCCGAGTGTCGGCGAGGAGCGTGTCGCCCAGCATCACCCGGATGTGGCGGGACGTGCGGCGAACGTCGATGCGCTGGAACGGGTCGTGCGGATGACCGACGATCTCGTCGTCCTCCTCCAGCCAGCGGTCGAAGCCGTCGAAATCGAGAACCACGTACCCGGTCAGGTCCTCGTCTCCGGGCCGGAACCCCAGGGCGTTCCCTGCGCCGGCGGTACGGAGCGCGACGGGTTCGCCCTCCGTGCTGTGCACCGAGAACGGCACCCGCGGATCGAGTACCGGCATCGTCGTCACGTCCGGCAGGGCGAAGCCGACGTCGCCGGTCCCCTCCGCAGCCACCGAACCCGTTGGCTCCGGCGACAACTCCGCGTCGATGTCCTCCGCCGGCACCGCGTACGTGGGAACGACGCGCCGCGGTTCCCAGACCAGGACCGCACGGTCACTGTCGACCACCGTGGTCCCGTTCAGCACGGCACGGATCCGCTTCGCCGTCGGCTCGTAGCGAAGCTCGCGTAGCTGACGTCCGATGCTGTCGCGCAGTCGCAGGCCCATGAGTCGAGACTAGGCCTGTCATCGGGCCAGGCCGAGGGAAGCGACGAGGTCCTCGTGGAACTCGAACCAGACGCGGTGGCAGGAGTCGCGGTCGGTTGCCGTGATCCAGCCCGGATCGGTGCCCGCTCGCTCGACGGCGCCGGCGAACCGCTGGTGATAGCCGGCGAACCGGTCCATGCCCGCGACCGGGCGCGCCTCGAGTTCGCCCAGGGCGTGCGCCGCGGTCGCCAGGCGGGTGATCGTCGCGTCGATCGTCACGGTCGCCTCGCCGAGGCCCATCTCGGCCAGCTGCCAGGCGGTGCACGCGTCCGCCACGGCGACGTTGTGCGGCAGGAAGTCCTGGTGCACCTGCACCACCACGGCGCGGGTGCCGCACCGGTCGAGCTCGGCGGCGAGCAGTCGCTCGCCGTGAACCTTCCCGGTTTCGGTCAGGGACCAGCCGCTGTCCCCGGCAAAGTCGGTGTGGGTGACCCACCCACGGGCCTCGGTCTCGAGCAGGTGCTCGCCTGCCAGTCCTGCAGGCAGCGCGAACCGGGCGGCGATGCGCGCGGTCTCCGCGTAGCCCAGGATCCGCACGGCGTGCAGCACCAGGATGTCCGTCGGTGTGCGGTGCGACATCAGTTTCTCCCAGTGTTCCCGGTGGCGGTGCCGACGTGCCCGTGGGTGCCGTCGACGCGGACCAGCCGGCCCTCGGTCAGGGTGGTCATGGCCCCCGCCGCTGCCGGGACTGCCGGGATGCCGAATTCGCGGGCCACGATCGCGGCGTGCGCGAGCATCCCGCCCGTCTCGGTGACCACCGCGCAGGCTCGGGCCAGCAGCGGGGTCCACGCCGGCGAGGTCGTACGGCTGACCAGCACGTCGTCCGGACGAAAGCGGGCGAAGTCGTCCAGGCTGCCGATGATCCGCGCAGGCCCGACGGCGGTGCCCGGGCCGGCTGCGATGCCTGTCAGCAGAATGTCGCCCGACGTGGCTCGCACTGGCCGCGCGGTGGAGGGAGCGGTCGTGATCGGGCGGGCTTGCAGGACCCGGATGTCTTCGCCGGCGATCGCCCACTCGATGTCCTGCGGGCGGCCGAACAGGCTCTCGATATCGCGTCCCAGCGCCGCGAGGGCGAGGGCCTGGGCAGAGGTCAGCAGTTGCCCGCCCCGGTGCCGGGCGACTTGCACGTGCGCACCGTCGACCAGGTACGCCTCCGGAGTGACGGTCCCGGCCACGACACTGTCGTCCAGGCCTCTCGTAGCCTCGATCACCACCTGCTCGGCCCCGCTGACCGGGTGCCGGGTGAACATGACTCCGGCCGTCTCGGGTTGCACCATCACCTGCACGATCACCCCGGCCGACGCGGGGGCTTCCTGATCCGTGCGAGCCGCGTACGCGACGGCTTCGGGTGAGGAACCCGACGCGGCGCTGCGATGCACCGCCTCGATCACCTCGGCGCTGGTGGTGACCCCGAGCGTCGTGGCCAGTTGTCCGGCGAACGAAGACTCGACGCCGTCCTCCGCGAGGGCGGACGAGCGCGCCGCGAACGGACCGGGACCGAGACGGTGCAGTCCGGCCTCGATCTCCCGCTCCCAACCGGGATCGCCGAGCGGGTCGGGTATCACGAATCCGTCGGGTACCCGGTATCCGGCACAGCAGCCAGCCGAGGTTGCGGGCCTTCACACCGCAACGCTAGGACGCGTCCGGCAGGGGGAGCATCGGCACTGCTCAGGCCTCCGCGCCACGGTCGCCTGCTCTGGCAAGGACCCGGTTCAGGCGCTGCTGGGCTGCCTGCGCCGAACTCAGGCCGAGCGCCTCCGCGACCTGCGGCCAGGTCATCCCACTGGCACGGGCAGCGAACAGCAGGCCGGACTCGATCTGATCGAGCTCGACCCGAGCTGAGGACAGCAGCCGCAGCCCGGCCGCGAGCACCGCCGGGTCCGTGCCCTGTGCGTCCCGGCCGGCCCACGCCGCGAACCTGACGAGGTCGGTGTCCGAACGTGGCTGCCCGGAATGCTCCCAGGGACGCCGCTCGAGCCGGGCGGCACCGGCCTCGTTCAGCGTCGTGCGTGCCTGATCGAGGTCGGCCGCGTGGGTCTGGTCGTCGGTGGTCACCCGACCAGACACACGCTATCAACAGTCTGTTGTCAACATTCTGTTGATGGTCGCGTCGTCGGGCGAGGTCCCGGCGTCCTCAGCCGGCGAGGATCCCGGCGACGAAATCCTGCGCGTCCTTCTGCGACGCACCGATCGTCCCGCGATGGTCCGCACCCTCGTACGTCCGATACGTCAGTTCGTTCCCGTTGTCCTCCAACGTCTTCACCATCAGATCCGTCGACGGCTTGCTCACCACCAGGTCGCCCGAACTCTGCGCGACCAGCGTCGGGACCTGCACGTGGACCCGCGACGGCTCCTGACGGGCCAGATACTCGGTGAGCGGTCCCAGGTCGGCGTCGGGACGGAAGACCTGACCGGCGGGCACGGGCGGCACCTTCCGGATGTCGTCGATGCAGCCGGTCCGCGCCACCGTCAGCAGGGGTTGCGCCTGCTCCGTCAGCAACGTCGACGGGTCGATGGCTGGATCCGCGGCCTGGGCTCCGAGGAGGATCAGCGGGAGGAACGCCTCGGCCGCCTCGATACCCGGAACACCCGAGCGGAAGTACTGCGGCGTCTGGTCGAGCCCGTTGCCCGGCGCGATCGCCACCGCACCACCGAGGCGCAGTTCCGGGGCGCGCTCCCCGCCCTGCGCGGCGGTGAACAACGCCGCCTGCCCGCCCTGGCTGTGACCGATCACGAACCACGTCGAGCCGACCGCCGGATCCATCGTCCGGGCGGCGCGCACGATGTCCACGACGGCGTTCGCCTCCGTGTCACCGTTGATGTACGGGTGGATCCCCGGCGTGCCCAGACCCAGGTAGTCCGTGCTCACCACCGCATATCCCTTGGCGACCCAGTCGTCGAGGGACGCGTCCACCCCGGAGAGATAGCCGTGGGCGGGGCCGCCGGCGAAATCCGCGGACGGGGCGCAGGCGTCCGCGACGCCGGTCGTGCCGTGCGCCCAGCTGATCACCGGATACCCGTCCTCGGGTGCCGGCGTGCGGGGGATCGACACGGTGCCCGACACCACGACGGGGTCGCCGTTGACGTCCTGCGACACGTAGGTGATCACGTCGTTTCGCGCGGCACTCGGCAGTGCGGGACCGTCTGCGACGGCGCGGGACGACAGAAGCTGGCCCGGCCGCAGTGCGCCCGGGTCGGTCGCCGTCTCGGATGTCGCAGTGGAACAGGCGGTTCCACCGACGAGGAGGACGAGTACGGCCACCGCGCCGATCCGGGCGCGCGACAACGTCATGAGAACGCCGCCAGCGGCTCGGAACCCGACCAGTCGTGCCCCCAGTAGCTGTCCGCCGTGATCTCCTCCGCGGTGTAGTGCATCTCGTCGACGAGCATGCCCTCCGTGCCGAACTCGAGGTCCCAGCCGCCGGGGGCACGCACGTAGAACGACACCATGCGGTCGTTGGTGTGCCGGCCGAGGGTCGACGAGATGGAGAAGCCGAGCTTGCCGAGCCGGTCGAGCGCCTGGCCGACGGCGTCGAGGGTGTCGACCTCCGTCATCAGATGCACCATCCCGGGTTCGCCGCTGCGCGGTGCAGGGCACAACGCGAGGCTGTGATGGCGCTGATTGACGCCCATGAACCGCACCCGGCGGGCCGGTCCCGGGGCGTCGGACGGTCCGAGCCGGATCGCGCCGCGCGGCAGGAAGCCCAGCACCTCGGTGTAGAACGTGTAGGCCTCCTCGAACGCCGGCGTCGGGAGGACCACGTGCCCCAAACCCTGTGCGCCGGTGACGAACCGGCCGCCGTGCGGAGTGACGACCGGACTGTGGTCGAGCACGGGCCCGAAGAACACCTCCACCCGTGTGCCGGACGGATCGTCGAACGCGATCACCTCCTCTGCGTCGCGGTGGCGTGACTCCTCCTCGGACAGGACGTCGACCGTGACACCCGACTTATCCACCTGCTCACGCACCCGCTGGAGAGCGAACTGGTCGCGTACCTCCCACCCCACCGCGAGTGCCGTGTCCGTGTCGCCGGGGAGGACGATCAGCCGCGACCGCCGCTCGTCGACGCGCAGGTACAGGCCGTCGGGCTCGGGGCCGGACCCCTCGGCCATGCCCAGCCCGTCCACCACCAGCTCACGCCAGCGTGGCACGTCCTTCGTCTGGATCCTGAGGTAGCCGAGTCCTCGAATGTCGGTCATGTGAAAGTCCTTTCCTGGAGGCGGCTCCGCCGCGCCTAGATCATCGAGCGGTGGATGCCCTGAGGTTCCCCGCCGAGCTGGGTCAACGCCGAGGAGTGGAAGATCGACCCCGGCACGTGGATGGCATGGGAGAGGCCGGCGTGGGCGTCGCGCCAGAAGCGCTGCAGGGGTGTCTTCAGTTGGAGCGCACCGCCACCGGAACGTGCGAAGATCTCGTCCACGGCGCGCACCGCCCGCCACGCGGCGGCCGTCTGCGTGCGCCGGCCGATGGAGCGGAGTTCGAACGAGACGTCCTGCCCCTTCTCTGTCATGTCCCAGAACCGGTCGACCGTCTCGAGGATCGCCGCGCGCGACGCCGCGATCTCCGCCGCCGCCTCGCCGATCGCGAACAGCACGTACGGGTCGTCCTTGATCGCGGTACCCGACACGGTGACACGTTCACGCTGCGCATTCAGGTGGCAGGCCAGCGCGCCCTCGGCGATCCCGATCAGCGACGACGTGATGCCGAGCGGGAAGATGCACGAGAACGGGAAGTTGTAGAGCGTCTGGGTGCGGCCGAACTCCTTCGGCGCAGACCCGTCGAACACCTTGTCGGCCTGCAGGGTCCGGTGCTGCGGGATGAACGCGTCCTTGACGATCAGGTCCTTGGACCCGGTGCCGCGCAGTCCGACGACGTTCCAGCTGTCCTGGTCGATGTCGTAGTCCGAGCGTGGCAGCAGCACGTGCAGGATCTGCGGGGGCATCACCCGGTTGCCGTCCCGGTCACCGACCGCGGCGCCGATCATGATCCACCCGCAGTGGTCGGTGCCCGAGGAGAACGACCACCGTCCGTTGAGGACGTAGCCGCCGTCGGTGGGCACGGCCACACCCATCGGCGCGTACGGCGAGGCCATCCACATGTCGGAGTCCTCGCCCCACACCTCGTCCTGGGCCGTGCGGTCGAAGAACGCCAGTTCCCACGGGTGGACGCCGACGATGCCGCTCACCCAGCCCGCGGCCCCGTCGATGGCGCCGATGCCCATCGCGGTCTCCGCGAACTCGCGCGGATGCGATTCGTAGCCGCCGTACTCCTTGGGCTGCAGCATCCGCATCACGCCGGAGTCGCGCAACCGTTTCGCGGAGGTGTCGGACAGGCGCATCAGCTTGTCGCCCTCGGCGCCTTCCGCGCGGATCTCGTCCGCGTACTGTCCGATCCTGTCAAGAACCTGGCCCATGATGATCTCGGCTTTCTGGTGTCGGTACCCGGCGAAACGCCTAGGCGGACTTCTTCTCGGCGACTGCGGAACCCGCGGACTCCCGGTCTGCGAGACCGAGGGCGATCTCGATCAGCTGGTCCTCCTGACCGCCGACCAGCTTGCGTCGGCCGGCCTCGATGAGGATCTCCGCACCGGACACCCCGTACCGGCGGGCGTGGGAATCGGCGTGCTTGAGGAAGCTGGAGTAGACACCCGCGTAGCCCATGGTCAGCGACAGCCGGTCGAGCAGGCAGTCGCCGTCCATGATCGGCCGGACGACGTCCTCGGCGGCGTCGATGATCTTCAGAGTGTCGATGCCGGTGCGGATTCCGAGCTTCTCGGTGACGGCGGCGAACGCCTCGACCGGGGTGTTGCCCGCGCCCGCACCGAAACGCCGGGTGGAGCCGTCGATCTGCAGGGCGCCGGCCTCGACGGCGAGCACCGAGTTGGCGACACCGAGCCCGAGGTTCTCGTGCCCGTGGAAGCCGACCTGCGCGTCGTCGCCGAGTTCGGCCACCAGGGCGGACACGCGGTCGCTGACGGCGTTCAGGATCAGCGCCCCGGCCGAGTCCACCACGTACACGCACTGGCAGCCGGCGTCGGCCATGATCCGGGCCTGCTTCGCGAGAACCTCCGGCGGCTGGCTGTGCGACATCATCAGGAAGCCGACCGTCTCCAGCCCGAGTTCGCGGGCGAGACCGAAATGCTGCACGGAGATGTCGGCTTCAGTGCAGTGCGTGGCGATGCGGCAGATGCTCGCGCCGTTGTCCGCGGCCTCCCGGATGTCCGACTGGACACCCAGTCCGGGGAGCATGAGGAACGCGATCCTGGCCCGCTCCGCCGTCTCCACCGCGGCCTTGATCAGCTCCTGCTCCGGGGTGTGGCTGAAGCCGTAGTTGAACGAGGAACCGCCGAGTCCGTCGCCGTGGGTGACCTCGATGACCGGAACCCCGGCGGCGTCGAGCGCCCCGACGATCGAGCGGACGTGTTCGACGGTGAACTGGTGTCGCTTGGCGTGGGAGCCGTCGCGCAGCGACGAGTCCGTCACCCGGATGTCGAGATCAGCACTGTAAGGCATCGGTATTTCCTTCGAAGAGTGAATGGGGCGGACGCGCTCAGACGCTCGCGCCGAGGATCTGCGTCGCGAAGCTCTCGCCGACCTTGGTGGCGGCGGCGGTCATGATGTCGAGGTTGCCGGAATAGGGCGGCAGGAAGTCGCCCGCTCCCTCGACCTCGAGGAAGATGCCGACCCGGGCGAGGCCACCGCTGATCGGCGTCGGGTCGTCGAACTGCGGTTCGGCGCGCAGACGGTAGCCGGGGACGTAGGCCTGCACGGACGCCGCGACGTCGTGGATGGACGCGGTGATCGCGGCCCGGTCGGCGTCGGCGGGAATGGAGCAGAACACGGTGTCCTTCATGAACATCGGCGGTTCGGCCGGGTTCAGGATGATGATGGCCTTGCCCTTCTTCGCCCCGCCGATCGTCTCGATGCCCCGGCTCGTGGTGATCGTGAACTCGTCGATGTTCGCGCGGGTGCCCGGGCCTGCGGACGGCGACGCCACGCTGGCGACGATCTCGGCGTACGCCACCTCGGTGATCCGGGAGACGGCGTGGACCATCGGGATGGTCGCCTGGCCGCCGCACGTGATGAGGTTGACGTTCGGCGCGGTCCGGTGCTCGCCCATGTTCACGGCGGGCACGACGGCGGGTCCGAGCGCGGCGGGGGTGAGGTCGACGGCCTGGATGCCGAGTTCCCGGTAACGGGGTGCGTTCACCCGGTGCACGTAGGCGGACGTGGCCTCGAAGACGATGTCGGGCCGCTCGTCCTGGGCGAGCAGCCAGTCGACGCCCTCGGCGCTGGCGATCACACCCCGGTCCGCGGCGCGCTTCAGTCCCTCGCTGTCCGGGTCGACGCCGATCATCCAGCGGGGCTCGATGATCTCCGAGCGGAGGAGCTTGTACAGGAGGTCGGTGCCGATGTTGCCGGATCCGACGATCGCGGCGAGAGCCTTGGTCACAGTTGTCGCCTTTACTTGAATTCTACTGATACGGAACCGATGTCACTGAAATCGGCGCGGAACACGTCGCCGGGCCGGGCGTCGATCGCGCGGGTGCACGAACCCGGCAGGATCACGTGCCCGGCCTCGAGTCGCACTCCGAAGGTTGCGACCTTCCGGGCCAGCCAGGCCACGGCCTTCGTGGGATTGCCGAGCACCGCCGACGCCTCGCCCCGCGCGATCTCCTCCTCGCCCTGGAACAGCACGGCGCAGATCCCGCCGATGTCGACGTTCGCCGGCTCGACCCGTCCGGCGCCGAGGATCACCCCGGCCGAGGACGCGTTGTCGGCGATCGTGTCGGCGAGCCCGATCTTCCAGTCGGTGATGCGGGAGTCGATCAGTTCGATGCTGGGAACGATGTATTCGGTGGCCGCCAGCACGTCCGCCTCGGTGCATCCCTCCCCCGGCAGGGTCTCGCCGAGGACGTATCCGATCTCCACCTCGATGCGCGGGTAGCAGAATCGGGCGGTGTCGATCGGCGTCCCCTCGGCGTACACCATGCTCGACAGCAGATGTCCGTAGTCGGGTTCGTCGACGCCCATCATCTTCTGCATGACCTCGGACGACAGACCGACCTTGTGGCCGTACACCGTCTCCCCCGCACCCCGCCTTGCCCGGATGTTGATCAGCGCGATCTCGTAGGCGTCGACGACGTCGATGCCCGGGAACACGGTGGTCAACGGATCGATCGGCGCGCGGCTCTGTTCGGCGTTCCGCAGGAGGTGGGCGGCGGACAGTCGCTGTGCATCGCTCAGCATCACGCCACCTCTCCCGCACGTGAGTGCTGTCGCGCGCCCCGGGACGTCTCGCCACTCACGTCGGCGACGTGCAGCGCGGCGATGTAGCCGAACACCATGGCGGGACCGATGGTCGCGCCCGCACCGGCGTATTCATTGCCCATCACCGACGCCGACGTGTTGCCGGTGGCGTACAGGCCGTCGATGACGGAACCGTCCTCGCGGAGCACCCGCGCGTCGGCGTCGGTGACGAGTCCGCCCTTGGTGCCCAGGTCGCCGGCCTCGCACCGGATCGCGTAGAACGGTCCCTCGACGATCTCGTCGAGGCACGGGTTCTTCATCGTCGGGTCGCCGTAGTACCGGTCGTATGCGCTGTCGCCGCGGCCGAAGTCCTCGTCCTTGCCGGTGCGGGCGAAGCCGTTGAACCGGTCGATGGTCGCAACCAGGGTGTCGGCCTTGACGCCGATCGCGTCGGCGAGGTCACGCAGGGTGTCCGCCTTGTGCACGACCCCGGAGTCGTAGAACCCCTGCGGGAACGGCACACCCGGCAGCACCTGCGCGAACGGGTACCGCGACTTCGCCTTGCCGTCCATCACGAACCACGCCGGGACGTGACCGCCGTCGAGTTGGTCGTGGACGAAGTTCACGTACGGCGACGACTCGTTGGTGAAGCGTTCGCCGCGGCCGTTGACGATCACCGACGGCGGAATGCACCGCTCCGACACGAGCGGGATCACGGCGCCCGTCGGGTGGAACACCGACGGCATCCACCAGGCGTCGTCCATGAGGTCGACTGCCGCGCCGAGCTTCTGGCCGGCGACGATGCCGTCGCCGGTGTTCTCCCGGGCACCGGCGCTGACGTCCGGGACGCCGTGCTTGGGCAGGTACTTCGCGCGCATGTCCTGGTTGTGGTCGAAGCCGCCGGTCGCGAGCAGCACGCCGCGACGCGCGCCGATCCGGACCGTTCGTCCGTCGCGTTCGGCGAGAACACCCACGACGGCTCCGGTGCCGTCGACGATCAGTTCCGTCATCGACGTCTTCAGCCACAGCGGCACCCCGGCGTCCTTGAGGACCATCCGCATCCGCGCCACGAGTGCGCGGCCGCCGGTGGCCATGTGGCGTCGGCGGATCACGTTGGACGCCACCCGCCACGCCGCGACCAGTGATGCCTTGCGGCCCTTCCAGGTGCGCTTGACCATGGCGAGGTCGTGGTAGTCCTTGGACGTGACCCACAGTCCCAGCGGGCCCTTCATGCTGTTCGGCCGCTGGTACTGCTCGTCCTCCTTCAGCGCCCGGGTGTCGAACGGCGTGCATTCGATGGTGCGTCCGAGCGGACGGCCGCCGTCGTACTCCGGGTGGTAGTCGGAGTAACCCTTCACCCAGTAGAGCTTCATGTGCGGGCTGCGGTCGAGCAGTTCCATCAGCTCGGGGCCCTTGTCGACGAACGCGTCGAGACGGTCGGCGGGAACCGTGCCCTCGGTGATGATGTCCAGGTAGCGGCGGATCGATTCCCGCGAGTCGATCACACCCCTCTCCCGCAGTGTCGGGGCGTTGGGAATCCAGATGCCGCCCCCGGAGATGGCGGTGGATCCGCCGAACGTGGCGCCCTTGTCGATGACGAGAGTGTCGATTCCCCGGTCGGCCGCGGTGATCGCCGCGGCCATGCCACCGCCACCGCTGCCGACGACGAGGAAATCGACTGTGGTGTCGAAGTTTTCTTCGGTGCCGCTCATCGTTCGCTGCCGTCCTTGCGGAGCAGGAAGGCGAGGACGGCACTCTCGAACGCCGTCTTCTGCTCGATCATCGCCCAGTGCCCGCAGTTCGGGAACACGTGCAGTTCCGCCCTGGGAATCGACCGCATCGGGATGATCGCCATGTCCAGCGGGCTGACCCGGTCGTCGCGACCCCACGTGAGCAGTGTCGGCGCCTTCACCTTGTGCAGCTGCGCCCAGTACGGCGTCGCATCGGACTCGAGCGCCGCCTTGGCGCCGGCCTCGAACGCCGCCTTGCTGTACATCTTGCGCGCGCTGGCGAGGGTCTCGGGGTCGGTTGCCTGCGTCCAGCGTTCCTCGATCAGTTCCTCGGTGACCATCGCGGGGTCGAACACCATCGAGTGCAGCCACGCGATCAGTCGTTCCCGGGTGGGGTCGTCCGTGAACTCCGTCAGGAGGTTGATGCCCTCACCGGGGCCGGGGCTGAAGAGGTTCCTGCCGATGCCGCCGATGGTGATCAGCTTGCCGACCCGGTCGGGGTGCGCGATGGCGAACTGGGTGGCGACGATGCCGCCCATCGAGTTTCCGAGCATCGCCACCTCGTCGAGTCCGAGACCGTCGAGGAAGCGGAGTACCGCGTCGCCTGCGGTGAGCATCGGATGACCGCCGAAGTCGTCGCTGACCCCGAATCCCGGGAACTCCAGGACGAAGGTGCGGAAGTGCTCGGCGAAGACGCCGAGGTTGCCGCGGAAGTTGCGCCACCCCGTCACGCCGGGGCCGGAGCCGTGCAGCAGCAGAAGAGGCGGACCGTCGCCGGCCTCGTGGTAGCGAAGCACGCCGAGGTCGGTCTTGAGCTCCTTCAGGGTGCCCTCGTAACTCGAGTCAGTCGTCATGGTCGGTCACGTTGCCAGCGCGCTCCCGGCTCGGACAGAAGCGATCCCGGTCAGCGAGACATCGCCCTGCTCGCGCAGGCATCGGCCGGGGATTTCCACTGACCGAGACGGCATCTCGTGACGGTTCGGGGCCGTCCCTAGCCTCGGGGACGATCGTCGAACGGGTCGGCGACGGAAGAGCAATCGGAGGCGGTCTGATGGCAACCGAACCGGCCGGCACCCAGCCCGGGATACGCTCGGACGCACCGTCACCGGACGAGATGCGCCGCACCCTAAGCCAATTCGCCAGCGGAGTGACAGTGGTAACCGGGCTCGACACGGAGGGTCCGGTGGGATTCACGTGTCAGTCGTTCGCGTCGGTGTCACTGGAGCCGCCGCTGATCCTGTTCTGCGCCGATCACCGCGGGCGGGCATGGCCGCGCATCCGGCGGTCGGGGCGCTTCACGATCAACGTGCTGCGCGAGGACCAGACGGACCTCTGTTTCCGGTTCGGCTCGAGCCGGGGCACCAAGTTCGACGGGCTGTCCTGGGGGCCGTCGCGGTGGTCGACGCCGTCACTGCCGGGGGTTCTCGTGCGCGTGCACGCGGACGTGCAGTCGGTGCACACCGCCGGCGACCACGACGTGGTGATCGGACGCGTCCTGGAACTCGAATCGGTGTGCGAGGAGCGTCCGATGGTGTTCTTCCGTGGCGGTTTCGGCCTCGACGCCGCTCCGCGACCCGTGCGCGCGTAACGAGTCCAGAGATTCGTCACGCGCGCACGGGCGCTACAGCCATTGCCCGGACTGCACCGCGAGGAGCTGGTCCAGGGTCTCGGTCGACCAGGAGCTGTCCGGGATTTCCGGGGTCCGGCGGCCGCGACGGGGTGTTCCCAAATCGGGGTGGAGCGTCCGGGTGACTTCCCGGGCGGCGTCGACGACGAGCGGGGCGACGCGTTCGAGTTGGACGGTGCGCGCGTCGCCGCACAGCGAGATGCCGGCCACCGGCCCGTCGGCGCTGCGGACCGCGACACCGACGCAGCCGATTCCGCGCACCGCCTCCCCCCGCTCGAACGCGAGACCGCGGCGCTGCCGGATCCGGTTGAGCTCCTGGTGCAGTGTGGACCGTTCGGTGATCGTGCGGTCCGTGCTCCGGTTGAGCCGCGGCCCGTACATGCCGTCGACCTCCTCGGGGTCCACCCACGCCAGCATCGCCTTGCCGCCCGCGGTCGTGTAGGCGGGAACGCGCCCACCCACCCGCGACGGCAGGCTCGCGGCCATCCGTCCGCCCACCTTGTCCAGGTACACGCTCTCCGCGCCGTCCAGCACGGCCAGGTGCACCACCATTCCGGTCTGCATGTGCAGTTCGTGCAGCAGCGGGGCCGCCGCGGCCCGAACCTGGCTGTGCCCGTTGTCGCCGCCGCCGAGCCCCATCGCGCGCCGTCCGAGGCAGTAGCCGAAGCTCGCGTGGTCGACCCAGTCGAGGCGGACCAGCTGGTCGAGGATGCGGTGCACCGTGGACCGCGGCAGCCGGGTGCGGCACGCGACCTCCTCGAGGGTCAGGCGCGATGTGCGGCCGTCGAACGCGTCGAGGATCAGCGTCATCCGCTCGACCATCGACGGTGGCAGATCCTTCTTCGCAGCGGGTACCGACAGTGCATCATCCGAATCGACGACAGTCATCGACGCCTCCAAATATCCTGGTCACACGCATACGCCCGACAAAAATTGAAATGAATTCTTAAAATGTACCAGCCGTGCCCGCCGCGGGGAAGAATTCGGACCACCGCCGCGTCCGGTCACCGGGAATGCCCGCGCGGCACCCGGGCACCTCCACTACAACGGTGACGACAGACCGACCCCCGACAGCGGAGTAACGAACTGATGCACATAGGAATCGCGCCGCCCATCGTCATCGCGCACCCCGCCGTCCGCGCGGACTGGGAACTCGGCGCCGGCATCGCGGAGTTGACCGCGATCGCCCGCACAGCCGACCGCCTCGGCTACCACCACCTCACCTGCAGCGAGCACGTCGCCGTACCCACCGACGTCGCGGTCGAGCGCGGCGGCACCTACTGGGACCCGCTCGCGACACTCGGGTTCCTCGCCGCCCAGACCACCGCCGTCCGCCTCGCCACCCAGGTTCTGGTACTCGGCTATCACCACCCCCTCGAGATCGCCAAGCGGTACGGCACGCTCGACGTCGTCAGCGGCGGCCGGCTCGTCCTGGGCCTCGGCGTGGGCAGCCTGCGCGAGGAATTCGACCTGCTCGGCGCCCACTTCGACGACCGCGGTGCCCGCGCCGACGACGCCCTCGCGGCGCTCCGTGCGTCGCTGTCGCAACCCCGGCCCGAGTACCACGGCACGTTCTACGACTTCGACGGCGTCGTCGTCGAACCGCACGCCGTCCAGCCGCGGGTCCCGCTGTGGATCGGGGGACGGACTCTGCGATCCCTGCGCCGCGCCGCGACGCTCGGCGACGGGTGGGTGCCGTTCGGCCTGTCGCTCGACGAGTTGTGCACGCTGCTCGCCAGGGTCGACCTCCCCGACGGTTTCGAAGTGGTCCTCAGCGCCGGCGCGCCCCTCGACCCGATCGGCTCCCGCGACACCGTGACCCGCGCCCTCGAACGACGACGCGACGCCGGCACCACCGTCGTCAGCGCCACCCTCGCGTCCACGAGCGCAGCCCACTACTGCGAGCAACTGGAGGCCCTCCGACAGTTGGGCGACGAACTCGGCGTCTCCTTCCGCACCGCAACCGAAGACAGGATCCGTCCATGACCGGCACCGACGAACTCGTCCGCGCACTCGCCGAACGCGTCACCGCACTCGAAGACAAGCTCGCCATCCTCGAATTGATGACCGCCTACGGTCCCGCCATCGACAGCGGTTCGGCCGACGCGGTCGCGCGGCTGTGGACCGAGGACGGCGTGTACGACGTCGACACCGGGGTGATGCGCGGGCATGCGGCAATCACGGCGATGGTGCAGTCGCAGGCGCATCAGGGCTGGATCGGTGCTGGCTGCGCGCACATGCTCGAGCCCGGGCACGTGCGCGTCGACGGTGACACCGCGGTGGCCACGTGCAAGTCGCAGTTGATCATTCACGACGACGAGGGATTCCGCGTCCACCGGATCACTGCCAACCGGTGGGAGCTCGCCAAGATCGACGGCGAGTGGAAGGTGACCCGGCGCGTCAATCGGTTGCTCGACGGCCGGGAGGAGGCGCGCACCCTGTTGGCGGCTGGTGTGCGGGCCTGAGCACTGGCTCTGCCGCACCGACACGAGGCCCGCAGGTGCTGCGGGCCTCGTGTCGGTGTGCGCGGAGGGAAGGTGTGCGCGGAGGGAAGGTCAGGCGACCATCTCCGACTTGGGCACCGTCGCGCCGACCGGACGCTCGATCTTGTTGCGGGTGAGGAGAAGCCCCATCACCGCGGCCAGCAGTCCGGCGACGGCGAGTGTGAAGAAGGCGTAGACGAAGCCCTTCTCCGAGTACTGCGCGGCACGGCCCACCAGCACGACACCGGGGATCGCGACGATGGCGATCATCACCTGACTGCCGATCGCACTGCCCAGCGAGCCGGACAGGTTCAGCATCCCACCGGCAATCCCCTGCGTCTGCGCGGGCACGGTGCGCATGATGAGGTTCGGCAGCGTCGCCGACGCGGAACCGAGCCCGAGGCCGATCACCAACTGCCCGAATATCATCTGGACCGTCGAGTCGTGCAGGGTGGCGAGCAGGAACGATCCGAGCGCGAGGGACGCGCCGCCGAACACCAGAACCGGCGCCGGGCCGATACGACGGGTGAAGTATCCGCCGACCGGGCCCGCGATCATCGACACGACGCCCGTGGGGACGGTGTAGATGGCGACGGCGAGGGCGGTGACTCCGAATCCGTAACCGAGACCGGGATCGGTCATCACGAACATCGGGATGAGCATCGAATGGCTGACGAGGACGAACTGGACGAAACCGCTGGCGGCCAATGTCTTTGCGACGGGTCCGTGCTTCAGCAGCTGCAGGTCGATGAGCGGTTCCTTCGGCGTGCGTTCGTAGAGAAGCCAGCCGGCGAGGATGGCGAGCCCGCCGCCCACACACAGAAGCGTCTGCGGGGCCGTGTAACCCCACGCGGTGGCCTTACCGATACCGAACAGCAGCACGAATGCGCCGAGTCCGAGGATGGCCGCGCCGAGCACGTCGAGCTTCGATCGCGTCCGCAGCGTGGTCTCGGGAACGAAGATCGCGACCGCGATTCCGACGACCGCCACGTGGAGGAGTTGCGCCCAGAACACGCCGGTGTAGCCGAAGTGGTCGATGAGGTAGCCGCCGATGATCGGGCCGAGGATGGTGCTGGCGCCCATTCCGGTGGCGACGAATCCGACGGCCACGGGAATGATCGACGGGGGCAGGGTGTCTCGGATCAACCCGTAGGCGAGCACGAGTATCGCCATGCCCGCACCCTGGAGTCCGCGGCCCACGAGGAAGAGTTCGAAGTTGGGGGCCAGCGCGCCGAGTAGTGAACCGGCGCCGAACAACGCGGCGGACACGAGCATCATCCGCTTCTTGCCGTAGATGTCGCCGAGTTTGCCGACGAGCGGAGTCGAGGCGGCGAGGACGAGCGTGACGATCGTGATCACCCAACCGACGTTCGCGGTGCCGAAGTGTTTCGCGATCTCCGGCAACGCCGGGGTGACGAAGTTGTAGGCGAGCGGGATGACTTCGACGAGAAGGATGATCAGGGCGAGGAGGGCGAACGACTTCCCGCGTGAGAGCGGTGCGCGCTCCGCCTCACCTGGGGACAGGGGCATGTTATGCATATGTGGCTCCAGGGGATTCGAGAGGGTCAGCACGCCCAACCTGGCATGCCGCTCAGTGACGTCGACCACAGTTCCCACTCACCGAGACCTGTCCGCAGCCGGTGTCGTCGATGCCGAATCGGCAGGAAAAGTAGAAAACATTCCTCTATCAGATTGCGCCTCTCTCGTGACTGATCAGTGGTTCGTGCGATACAACTAGAATGAAATCTAATTCATCTCGCACTCAGGAGTTCCCATGACGGAATCACTCAGCCTCGCCGGACGCACTGCCGTCGTCACCGGCGCGGGCGCAGGCCTCGGCCGGGCCGAAGCCCTCGCACTCGCCGCCGCCGGCGCGGCAGTCGTCGTCAACGACATGGGCGACGGCGCACACGCAGTGACCGCGGAGATCGCGGCGGCCGGCGGCCGCGCCACCGCCGTGACCGGTGACGTCTCCGACTGGTCGCTCGGCGAACGCCTCGTGCACGAGGCCGTCAGCACGTTCGGATCGATGGACATCCTCGTCAACAACGCCGGAATCCTGCGCGACAAGATGATTTTCAACCTCACCGAATCCGACTGGGACGACGTCATCCGCGTCCACCTCAAAGGGCACGCCGCCACGTCGCGGGCCGCGGCCGTGCACTGGCGCGAGGCGAGCAAGGACGCCGGAGGCCCGGTATACGGGCGGGTCGTCAACACGTCGTCCGAGGCGTTCCTGTTCGGATCGGCGGGCCAGCCCAACTACTCGGCCGCGAAGGCCGGGATCACCGCACTCACACTCTCGACGGCACAGGGCCTGTCCCGCTACGGGGTGCGCGCCAACGCGATCTGCCCGCGCGCCAGGACGGCCATGACCGCCGACGCGTTCGGCGAGAACACGGCCGACGCGGGACTCGACCCCCTGTCCCCCGAACGGGTCGCCACCCTCGTCCACTACCTGTCCTCCCCCGCCGCCGACGAGATCAACGGACAGGTGTTCGTCGTGTACGGCAAGATGGTCGCGCTGATGGCGGCACCGACGGTCGAGAACCGCTTCGACGCAGCGGGTTCCGAGTTCTCGCCCGAGGAGCTCGAGGAGCTTCTCACACCCTATTTCGCCGGCCGCGGACCGCACGAGAATTATGCCGCGTTCAGCATCGCCGAACTGGAGAAGGTCGCGCTGGCGACCGGTGACACCGCCGATGTCTGAGCCACAACCGCAGAAGGAGCGCACGATGAGACTGCACGGAAAGACGGCGATCGTGACGGGCGGCGCCGGAGGCATCGGCCGGGCCGTGACGACGGTGTTCGTCCGCGAGGGCGCCAACGTCCTGTTCGTCGACATCGACGACGAACGCGGCAAAGATCTCGAGCAGGAATTGGGATCGTCCGCTCGCTTCCTGAACACCGACATCTCCCGGCGCGAATCCGCCGAGCAGATCCGGGACGCCGCCGTCGCAGCGTTCGGATCCGTGGACGTGCTGGTCAACAACGCCCACGCCTCGCGGCAGGCACTATTGATCGACCACACCCAGGAGATGTTCGACCTCTCGTTCCGGACCGGGTTCTATCCGGTCGTTCACCTCATGCAGGCGTGCTACGAGCAGTTGAAGGCGGCGACGGGGTCGGTGATCAACTTCGCGTCCGGGTCCGGGCTCGATGGCATGCCCACCCAGACGTCGTACGCCGCCGCCAAGGAAGCGATTCGCGGCGTCAGCCGGGTGGCCGCCAACGAGTGGGCGGCCGACCAGATCCGGGTCAACGTGATCTGCCCGTTCGCCGCGACCGAGGGCGTCCTCGCCTGGCAGGAACAATTTCCCGACCGCGCCGCCGCGTCCGTGGCGAAGGTTCCGCTGCAGCGGATCGGCGATCCCGAGACTGACATCGCGCCCGTCGCGGTGTTCCTCGCCTCCGAAGATTCGCGGTACATGACCGGACAGACACTGATGGCGGACGGCGGCAGCATCAAGCTGCGCTGATCCGCCCGGACAGGAGAACGACGATGGAAGACTTCGAAGGCCGGGTCGCCCTGATCACCGGCGGCGCCCGCGGCCAGGGCCGCAGCCACGCGGTCGCACTGGCCGAACGTGGAGCAGACATAGTTCTGTGCGACCGCTGTGAGGACAGCCCGGCCGTGAACTATCCCCTGGCCACTGCCGCCGATCTCGACGAGACCGCGGAGCTGGTGCGCGCCACCGGCCACCGGTGCATCACCGCCAAGGTGGACACCGCCGATCGGGCCGCGATGGACGCACTGGTTGCGGAGGCGGAGTCCGAGTTCGGGCGGATCGACGTCGCGGTCGCGAATGCCGGCGTCTCGGTGGCCGCCCCGGTGCAGTCGCTCGCGCAGGAACAGTGGTCGGAGGCGATCGGTTCCAACCTCACCGGCGTCTTCAACACAGTGGGAGCGGTGGCGCCCGGCATGATCCGGCGGGGATACGGCCGGATCGTCACCATCTCGTCGATGCTCGGCCGGGCCGGCAACACCAACATGGCCGCGTACGCGGCGTCGAAGTGGGGTGTCATCGGGCTCACCAAGAGCGCGGCGCTCGACCTCGCCCCGCACGGCATCACGGTGAATGCGATTGCACCGGGCAATATCTCGACACCGATGATTCACAACGACGCCCTCTACCGGATGATGCGGCCGGACCTGGAGATGCCCGGAGCACAGGACGTGGAACCGGTGTTCCGCAGCCTGCACGCCCAGCCCGTGGCGTGGCTGGATGCCGCCGAGATCACCCGGGTCGTGCTGTTCCTCGCCGCCGAGGGCAGCGCACACATCAGCGGCATCGTCCTGCCCGTCGACGCGGGCAATGCCGCGCGCGGCCTGTGAGTACTTATTAACCGCCCGACGTTAATAAGTACTCACGGGCGCTAATGGTCAAGGCTTTGATTACACCGATTCGGCCGCTAACCTGTGCTCATGCCCGAGGAGACGACCGACCAGAGCAACCTGGACTTCCTGTCCTTCGTGGACTTCGCGGTGGGCAAGACCGTCGACGAACTGCCCGAGGTCGATCCGGTGTCCATGCGCCTGGTTCTCGCGCTGCACCGCGTGACCAGTGCCCTCGTCTACGACCTGGAGTCGACGGTCCACCGGCCCAGCGGGTGGAGCTGGCCCGGATTCCGGGTGCTGTTCGTGTTGTGGCTCGCCGGACCGTGCGAAGCCAAGCGGGTGGCCTCACTGTCCGGGATGAGCAGGTCTGCTGTATCGGCGCTGGTGAATACGCTCGAGCGCGACGGTCTCGTGACGCGGCGACCGTCCGCAGGCGACCGCCGGGCGGTCGACCTCGAACTCACCGACGCCGGGCACGACGCCATCGTCAGCACGTACTCGGCGCACAACAGACGTGAGCAGACGTGGACCGACGCGCTGACAGCGTCGGAACGGCTCGACCTGATCCGCCTGCTGGAGAAGCTGGCGTCGGGCACTGCCGCACGCGAAGCCGTCAAACGCAGTTGAGGTAGACGATGCTCGTGAGCAGTCTCATCCGTCCGGGCGATCAGCGCCTCGTCTCGTTCGACGAGTTCCGCGAGTCGGTGAGCGACGCGTTCGTCCCCCTCGAGATGACGTCGGCAGACCACGACGACTTCCGTGGCGTCGTGCGCGGCGCGACGGTCGGTGCGATCCGGATCAGCGAGGTCATGGCCGCCCCGCACGTCATTCGCCGAACACCGCGGACCATCCGCGCCGCCAACCCCGACTACTTCAAACTCGGACTGCAGGTGCGCGGGTCGTGCGTCCTGAGCCAGGACGGCCGCGAAGCCGCGCTCACCCCCGGCGACTTCGCGATCTACGACACGACCCGGCCGTATCAGCTGTCGTTCGACGACCGGTTCCGGATGCTCGTCGTGATGTTCCCCCGGCACCTGCTCCGCGTTCCGCCCGACGGCATCGCCCAGCTCACCGCGCGCCGGGTGCCGGGCAACCAGGGGCTCGGTGCCGTCGTCACCCCGCTGCTGCGCGGGCTCGGCGAGCAGATCGCCGCCGCCTCCCCCACCGTCGCGGTCCACCTCGGCGATGCCGTCCTCGATCTGGTCGCCGCCGCGTTCGCGGAGCAACTCCACCTCGCCGACGGACTGATCCCACAGTCGCGTGGAAACGCACTGCGAGTCCGGGTCACCGCCTTCATCGACGAGCGGCTCGCCGACCGGGAGCTGGATCTGCACTCGATCGCCAGTGCCCATCACATCTCGGTACGGCACCTGCAGAAGATGTTCGAGGCCGACGGCGACACGGTGAGCGGATGGATCCGACGCCGCCGCCTCGAACAGTGCCGACGCGATCTTGCCGACCCCCGTTACCGCGATCTGCCGGTCTCGGCGATCGGTGCCCGTTGGGGTTTCGCCGACGCCGCCCACTTCTCCCGGCTGTTCAAGAACACGCACGGATCGACGCCCGGCAGATACCGCGCCGACGCCACACCGGTCACCGGGTCGACGCGTCCGGCCCGATGATCTCCGCGATCTCGTCGACGTGCACGGGCCTGCGCCAACTGTCCCAGCCCACGTGGATCTGCCGCGGGTGCACGGACGGGTCGAGCACGCCGTCCTGGTGAGTGTGCCCGTGCAGCAACCAGTCTCCCTCGTCCTGCAACCGGTATTTCACGCCCCGGTCCTCCGCGGTGTGGTCGCCGACGTACGGGAAATGGGAGAGCAGCACGGTCTCGCCCGCGATCTTGCGCCGCGCGAACAACTGCACCGACGCGAACGTCTCCAGGAACACCCGTTGCCGGATGTGGCTGTTGCGGTTCGCCATCGGGTGACACGAGTCGTGATTGCCGGGGATCAGATGCAGTTCGACGTTCCGCTTCCGCGCGAACTCGTCGAGTGCGCGCAACGCCCAGTCCTCGGCGGCCTTACCTCCGACGGTGATGTCGCCGAGTATCCAGAGTTGATCGCCGCTCCCGACGGCGGCGGCCAGCGCGTCGAGGATGGATTCGTCGTGTGCGTCGATCTGCGTTTCGAAGCCCCGGATCTCCACCAGCCGTGCGTGACGAAGGTGCAGATCGGACGTGAACCACACGCTCATGCCAGGAACCGCGACCGCAGTTCCGCGAAGAACGCCGCCGACAGCCGCTCGAAGTCGTCGGCGCTCACGCGGATCCGGTCGCCGATCTCCAGCTTCAGCACGGACTGGCCGGAGACATACTTCAGGACGCTGATGCCGCGCAGGATGCCGTCGTTGTTCATCAACGAGTCGGCGATGATCTCGACTTCGTTGAGCGGGTTCCCGTCCTTGCCCGTCACCGCCCGGATCCGGTGGACGAAGTAGCGGTCCAGCACCAGGACCATGTTGCCGAAGAACAGTGGCTCGAAGTCCTCGAGTGCGGCGAAAACCTTCTTGCCCGTGACCTCGCCCGCAATCGCCCCCGTCAGCGACGTGTACGCGGCGACCTGCTCCGCGACGGACGCCTCGGCGTGATCGATTTCGTCCTTCGTGTAGTTCTTCCGTCCGAGCACTTCGCCGTCTCCTTCGATGCACCGGGTGTCGGATCGACACGCTGAACTCCCAGACCAGCAGTGTTCCACCTTCCACATCCCAGCAGATGAGGGTTCGAGGTGCGATACTCCCGGGTGGCTCTTGCCTCGTATCAACCGGCAACAAAGAAGTCCGGAAGGATGCACCGATGAAGGTCACGATTGCACGAACCGTAGGTATCGCCGCCGCTGTCGCCGGCGCGGGACTACTCGCCGCACCCACCGCGTCCGCGGCACCCGAAGACGTCACGGTCGATATCGGCGTCGACGGGAATGCCGTGGTGATGGACGTCCGGTACGACGTGTCCGGGGCAGTGGTGTGCGTGATGAACATCGTCCCCGTCGACGGAACCCTGCCGGCCGCCACCGTGGGCCCGACCGTCGTGATGGGCGGAGACGACGGCGAGCTGAAGGCCACCGTCGACCCCGGCGAGTACGCGGTGCAATGGTCCTGCTCGAGCGTGCCGTCGTTCGAGCAGTGGGGAAGCATTCCGCCGCTGACCAACGGCACCGTCGAACCCACCATCGTCACCGTCACCGAGACGTCCGGGCCGGGCGGCGGAGGCTCGTCCGTCAGCCCGTTCGGCAGTTGACGGAACTATCCGGGGCGGGTGCGTAACGAAACCGCTGCGAGCGGGGATTGACAGTACGGAATCCCGCAACGGACAGGAACCCTCCGCCATGGCTACCGTCACGCACATCGATATCGCTCGCGCCCGCCGCTCCCGTCGGGTTCTCTTCATCGGCAACCCCACGCGGTACAAAGAGGTGTCGCACTGGGCGATGGTCAAGCAGTGGATGGTGGTCCACGGACTCGAGCCCGTCCGGAAGATGGACGGCCCCGCGCTCTGCGCGATCGTCACCGAGGACGTCCTCGACGGGGTCGGCTCACCCCAGGACGCGCTGACCGTTCAGAATGCTCGTGAACAGGGCATACCGGTGATCAGCGTCCACGACAGCACCCAGATCTGGCAGGCCACGGCCCGCGTCCGCGCGTCCATCGCACGATCCGGCGGCGGCGCACACTCGAGCACGCACCACCAGGGAGCCTGAGGAAGCCGGGCCGCCGCCGTCATGGTCGACTGGGACGGCGAAGGCTACGCCGATGTCGGCGCCCTCCAGCGCGCCGTCGCGGAGACATCGATCGCGGAACTCGCCCTCGCGGGCCGTGAACGGTTGCTCGACGTGGGATGCGGCGACGGATTCGTCACGCTCCGCATCGCCGAACGGCTTCCCGGCGGTTCGGTGGTCGGAGTGGACGCGTCGCCGCGGATGATCGCGAAAGCCCAATCGCGAGTGTTGCCGGACGGCACCCGCGCCGAGTTCCGCATTGCCGACGCACGTGGCCTCCCGTTCGACGCCGAGTTCGACGTCGCGGTGTCGTTCAACGCCCTGCACTGGGTCCCCGACCTGCAGGTGGCCTTGGCCGGGATCGCCCGCAGCGTCGTGGACGGCGGACGGGTGATCATCCAGATGGTGTGCGCCGGCCCGCGGACCAGTGTCGAAGACGTCTTGATGGCCGTAGCGGCGGGCCCGCGATGGGCGGAGTTCTTCACCGACTTCACGGCGCCGTTCATCCACGTCGAACCGGAGAGATTCCGCGACGTCGCGAGGGCGGCAGGACTCGACACCACCGACCTCGTCGTGCGCGACGTCGAATGGGATTTCGGTTCCCGAGAGGAATTCGCGCGGTGGTGCACCGTCGGATCCACCGACTGGACCACGCACCTCGCCGACGCAGCCGTGCCGGAGTTCATGGACGACGTCGTGCGCGCGTACGAGCAGATCTCGGGACGTCCCGGACTGTTCCTGTTCACCCAGATGCGGGCGGAACTCGTCCGAACGTCCTGACCGCAGCTGGAGCACGCCTGTGTAGTGGTGCCCCCAGTCGGACTCGAACCGACACTGGGCGGATTTTAAGTCCGCTGCCTCTGCCAATTGGGCTATAGGGGCTACCGGCCGCCGAGGGTGTCGCTCGGCGACCGTGCGCAGATCACCCTAGCTCAGGCGATCGACAATGCGATTCCGTCGAGGATGTCGTGTTCGCTGACGACGAGTTGGTCGATGCCGGCCTTCTTCTCGAATGCGTCGGCCAGTGTCAGGGTCACGATCGCGCCGCCGCCGATGACGTCGACCCGGCCCGGGTGCATCGGGCCGAGGGCGGCCCGCTCGGTGTGGGTCATGGCGATCAGCGAGTTGCAGACCTCGCGCAGCCGGGGCATCGGGATACGGGACAGGTGCACCCGCTCGGCGTCGTACTCGGGCAGTTCTTCGGCGAGCGCGGCGATGGTGGTCATCGTTCCGGCGACGCCCACCCAGGTGTGGGCCTGTTCGACGGGGACACGCGCGAACGCCTCGTCCAGCCGTTCCTGCGCGAACGCGCGGGCCTCCTCGACCTGTGCGGGAGTCGGCGGATCGTCGTGGAGGCAGCGCTCCGTGATGCGCACGCATCCGATGTCGGTGGAGAATGCGGCGTGGACGCCGGATTCGTCGCCCAGGACCACTTCGGTGGAACCGCCGCCGAGGTCGACGACCACGAACGGCCCCTGCGACGGATCGAGCTCCCCGACCGCTCCGTTGAACGACAGCCGTGCTTCCTCGTCGCCGGTGATGACCTCGGCCCCGGCGCCGGGGATGACTGCGCCCAGCACCTCGCGGGTCATCGAGAAGAAGTCCTCCCGATTGGACGCGTCGCGGGTGGCGGACGTGGCCACCATGCGGACGGCGGTGGCCCCGGCGTCGGCGATCATTCCGGCGTACTCGCTCAACGCGACCCGGGTGCGTTCGATGGCCTCGGGCGCCAGGCGCCCGGTGGCGTCCACGCCCTGTCCCAGCCGGACGACGCGCATCTCGCGACATACGTCGTGCAGTGCGCCCTGCTCGTCGACGTCGGCGACGAGCAGGCGGATGGAGTTCGTGCCGCAGTCGACGGCGGCGACGCGGGTCACTGCTCGGGACTTTCGACGTCGTCGATGCCGGGCCAGTCCGCGGGGATCGCGGTGCCCCTCAGCTTTCCGCCTGCCGCGGACGCGGCGAGGGCCACCGATTCGTCGCCCAGCGGGTTGACGCCCGGTCCCTTCGCCAGCGAGTGGGCCATCAGCACGTGCAGGCATTTGACGCGCTCGGGCATTCCGCCGCCGGTGAAGTCCGTTCCGAGGGGCTCGATGGCGTCACGTTCGGCGAGATACGACTGGTGGGCGCGCAGGTACGCTGCCGCGAGTTCCGGGTCCTGCCCGAGACGCTCGGTCATCTCACGCATCACCCCCGCGGACTCCTGCCGGCTGGCCTCCGCGGTCAGTCGCGGATCGGTCAGGTAGTACAGCGTCGGGAACGGTGTTCCGTCCGGAAGTGTGGGCGCGGTCTTCACGACGCCGGGCGTGCCGTCGGGACTGCGGTACGCGATCTCGAGCACTCCACGCGGTTCGCGGCCCAGCTGGGCGGCGACGGCGTCGAGGTCTTCCTGCGGCACGGGGTTGGACGGGTCGGACGAAGTGGTCACCCGGTGGGTTCTCCTGGTTCTGGCGGTACGGGCGGCGGCACCACGGGGGGCGCCGGAGCCGGTGCCGGCTGCACCTCGGGCGCGGCCGGCGGTTCTGAAATGGTCTTCCACAGGTCGGAGTACCAGGGGCCCGCCATCTCGGCGTCCTTCTCCTCCGGCTTCTCGGGTTCCTTGTAGTCGCCGGGCAGCTGCACCTGGAACGGGGTGTCGCCGGGCTTCACCCACCGGAGCCGGCCGCGTGCCTGCGCCTCGATGTAGGCGGGGTCGGAGTAGCGCTCCTCGAGTATCCGCAGTTCCTGCAGATCCTTCTCGAGCTGAACCTGTTCCGCCGCAACACGGTCCGCTTCCCCACGCTGGGTGAGGTAGTTGCGCAGCGGAACCGCGAGGGTGAGCGCGAGGAGCAGCACGACCATGACGAGGACGAGCGCCCGGCCCGTCGACAGTCCGAGGATCGTGTGCTCGGAGCGCATTGTACGGGCGGCCCCGGCCGCGCCGACCCGTCTCGGGCGGGCGCGACCGGGGAGCACCTTGCCGGTGTCGGCGCCGTCGACGGCGTCCGGCTTGCCGTCGGCCTGCCCCGGCGTCGTCGACTTGGTGGTACGGGGACGCCGCGCTCCGCCCGGAGCGCCGTCCGCCCGGTTTCCGCGGACCCGCTCACCCCGCCCGGAGCCCCGGCCGCCCGGACTTGCTCCGGACGACCGCGGCCTGCCGCGCTGTGCCACCTACCCCAACACCCCTTACTCGACTGTCGAACGTCAGCCTTCGAACGCGAACCGCGGGAACGCGACCTCGCCGGCGTAGCGGGCGGCGTCGCCCAGGTTCTCCTCGATGCGCAGCAGCTGGTTGTACTTGGCGACGCGCTCGCTGCGGGCGGGGGCACCGGTCTTGATCTGACCACTGCCCACGGCGACCGCGAGGTCGGCGATGGTGGTGTCTTCGGTCTCACCGGACCGGTGGCTCATCATCGTCTTGTAGCCGTTGCGGTGCGCAAGGTCGACGGCGTCGAGGGTCTCGGTCAGCGTGCCGATCTGGTTGACCTTCACCAGCAAAGCGTTCGCGGCACCCTTGACGATGCCCTCTTCCAGACGCTCCGGGTTGGTGACGAACAGGTCGTCACCGACGAGCTGCACCTTGTTGCCGATCTGATCGGTCAAGGCAACCCAGCCGTCCCAGTCGTCCTCGTCCAGCGGGTCCTCGATGGACACGATCGGGTAGGCATCGACCAGCTCGGCGTAGAACGCCGACATCTCGGCCGCGGTCCGGTTGCTGCCCTCGAACTTGTAGCCGGTGCCGTCGGTGTAGAACTCGGTGGCGGCGACGTCGAGTGCCAGCGCCACGTCGGTGCCCAGGACCAGGCCCGTCTTGCCGATGGCGACGCTGATCAGGTCCAGTGCTTCCTTGGTGCCCGCGACGTCGGGGGCGAAGCCGCCCTCGTCACCGAGACCGGTGGCCAGGCCCTTCTCCTTGAGCACCGACTTGAGGGCGTGGTACACCTCGGCGCCCCAGCGCAGCGACTCCTTGAACGTGGCGGCACCGATCGGGGCGACCATGAACTCCTGGACATCGACACCGGTGTCGGCGTGCGCACCACCGTTGAGGATGTTCATCATCGGAACGGGAAGGACGTGGGCGTTGGGGCCACCGACGTAACGGAAGAGATCCAGACCCGACGACTCGGCGGCCGCGCGGGCCACCGCCAGCGACGCACCCAGGAGCGCGTTGGCGCCCAGACGCGACTTGTCCGGGGTGCCGTCGGCGTCCAGCAGGGCCTGGTCGACGGTCCGCTGCTCGGTGGCGTCGATCCCGATGATGGCCGGAGCGATCTCGCTCAGGACGGCCTCGACGGCCTTCTCGACACCCTTGCCGCCATAGCGGTCGCCGCCGTCGCGCAATTCGACGGCCTCGTGCTCACCGGTCGATGCACCCGACGGGACCGCGGCGCGAGCGAAACTTCCGTCGTCGAGCAGCACCTCGACCTCCACCGTGGGGTTACCACGGGAATCGAGGATCTCACGGGCTCCGACCTGCTCAATGATGGACACTTGCTGATTCTCCTTATATGGGCTTCGCACTGTGCATCGACCGGTCCGATCGTGCCAGGGACACCAGATCGTGCCAGCACACAGCGTAACGGCACACCGAAACCGGCGCGGGATGGCGCGCCCCGCGGACGGCGAGCCGCCCGCACGACATCCATCGATGTGGCGCCGATCACGTCACAAAGGGGTGGTGGAAGGATTACGGGCGAACCCCGACCGAGTAGGCGGACGCCCGGTCGCGCACCAGCGTGAGGTACTCCCCCGACAGGTTGTAGGCCATCAGCGCCGACTGCCAGCCCTCCGCCGCGGTGAGGTCGCCGCCACGCTCGCACAGGTAGCGGGCGGCGGTCAGCGCCGCATCGTCGATGTTGTCGGCGTCGGCCACGCCGTCACCGTTCGCGTCGACCCCCCACCGCTTCCACGTCTCGGGAATGAACTGCAGGGGACCCATCGCGCGGTCGTGCACCGGGTCACCGTCCATCGCCCCGCCGTCGGTGTCGGGGATTTCGGCGACACCAGGTCCACCGTCGAGGGGGATACCCCGGATCTCGGGCGTCACCTGACCGGTGGGCCCGACCGCCGAACCGGCGTGGGTGCCGTGCCGGCTCTCCACACTCGCGATTCCAGCGAGGGTCGTCCACCCGATTCCGCATTCCGGCTTCGTCTCGGCCATCACCGTCGCCGCGTAGCCGTACGCCTCGAGCGCGGTACTCCCGACGCCGACCGAGTCGGCCAGCCCGGCAGACCATCCGTGCAGCTGGTCCGCCGAACGCCCGGGTGCGTTGATGTCGATCGGCGGGGTCGCCGCGCCGGGCCCGGGTGGGATGCCTTCCGGAATCGCGATCCTCGGTTGCTGCTCCCGCGAGCACGCGCCGTAGGCGAGAACCACGACCACCGTCGCCGCGAGAAGGGCGAACAGCGGTCCGGGCCATCGGGAACGACGTTTCGGCCGCGCGGTATATCGGTTCACGTCTCCATCATCCACACGAAACTCGTCGATCCCGGCCACGCGGGACGGCCCCCGCACCGCGCCGGGTCGCGACCAGGCAACACACCAAAGGTAAAGGGTTGCAAAAGTGCTGGTGAGGGCTTCGTCGGACAAGCAGGCGCGGTGTATGTTTTTCTTCAGGGCTAAGGTTCGCCTTGCCTACCGCAAGGTTGCCTACCCAACCTTGCGGACCACTCGACTCGATCCCGTCTCGCCCAGGAGTATGCATGTCAGTCCTCGCCGCAGGGGCCGCGCCGTCGATCGCCACACAGCTGTTCGGCAGTGGTTTGATCGGTCTGCGCGAGGGCCTCGAGGCAGGCATCGTCGTCATGATCCTTGCCGCGTTCCTCGTGAAAGCGGAGCGCAAGGACGCACTCAAGTGGGTCTGGCTCGGCGTCGGCATCGCCGTCGCGATGGTGGCCGCGATCTTTCTCGTCATCCACTACGGAACGTCCACCGTCACCGGACTCACCGCGGAGGTCATCGCCGGCGTCGCGTCCCTCGTCGCGGTCGCGATCGTCACCGTCATGGTGCTGTGGATGCGCAGGGCCGCGCGGACCATCTCCCACGACCTCAAGGCGGGCATGGAGAAAGCATTGGTCGCGGGGCCCATCGCGGTACTCACCCTCGCGTTCTTCGCCGTCGGCCGGGAAGGCGTCGAGACGGCGCTCCTGATGGTCGGGTACGCCGAGAACACCGCGGGTAGCGCCTGGCCCCTAGTCGGCCTCCTGCTCGGTATCGTCGCCGCCGCGGCCCTCACGGTCCTTCTGTACTTCGGCGCCGTCCGGCTCGACTTCGCGAAATTCTTCAAATACACCGGCATCTTCCTGATCATCGTCGCCGCCGGAATCCTCGGGTACGGCATTCATGCCCTGCAGATCGGCGGAGTCCTGCCCGGCGGCTCGGCACTCGCCTTCGACATCTCGGACGGCTACGACGCGTCCAGCTGGTACGGCACCGTCCTGGCAGGCATCTTCAACTTCCGGCCCGACCCCACGGTCCTGCAGGCCGTCGCCTGGGTCGTGTACGTCGTGGTGGTCCTGTTCCTGTTCCTCCGGCCCGTCTCCGCACCCACACCGGCCCCCGCGGCACCCGAGCGCACCGCTTCCCCCACCCCCGACGAGACCGTTTCATGAAAGGCACCTTCCGCCCATGAAGACCAAGCGCCGAACCACCTTCGCCCTCGCCTCGGTCGCCGTACTGCCGCTGGCGCTCGCCGGCTGCACGGAGAAGTCGACGGCGAGCAACGACGACATCACCGTCACCGCGAGCGACGACACGTGTGACGTCAGCGCCGACTCCGGGACCACCGGGAACAGCACGTTCCAGGTCACGAACAACGGCACCAAGGTCACCGAGTTCTACGTATTCGCCGAGGGCGACCGAGCGATGGGCGAGGTCGAGAACATCGGTCCCGGCCTCACCCGCCAGCTCATCGTGTCGCTGCCCGACGCCGGCACCTACCAGCTCGCATGCAAGCCCGGCATGGTCGGCGACGGCATCCGCCAGGAGTTCACCGTCACCGGAAACTCGATGAGCGCCTCCGACGAGAGCGGACAGCTCGCCGAGGCCGCCGACGGCTACCGCCGCTACATCCGCAGTCAGGTCGTGGCCCTGCAGGACACCACGCAGCAGTTCGTCGACGCGGTCAAGGCCGGCAACATCGATCAGGCCAAGGCACTCTTCCCCGTCTCCCGCACCTACTACGAGCGCATCGAGCCCGAGGCGGAGAGCTTCGGCGAGCTCGACCCCAAGCTCGACCTGCGGGAGGCCGACCTCGAACCCGGGCAGGAATGGACGGGCTTCCACCGGCTCGAGAAGGATCTGTGGGTCACCGGTCCCCAGCCCGACACCAATGCGATCGCCGACCAACTCGTCGTCGACGTCCAGTACCTCGCCGACCAGGTGAACGCCGAGGACTACACGATCGATCCCACCAAGATCGCCGGCGACGCGCAGGGACTGCTCGACGAGATCTCGACGTCGAAGATCACCGGTGAGGAAGACATCTTCTCGCACAGCGACCTGTGGGACTTCCAGGCCAACGTCGACGGCTCGCAGGCCGCGGTCGCCGCACTGCAGCCGATCATCGACGAACGCAATCCCGAACTGGCCGCGAACATCACCCAGCGTTTCGCGGACCTCGATGCCGAACTCGCTCAATACCGCCAGGGTGACGGGTTCGTCTTCTACGACACTGTCGACGAACAACGGCGCCAGGAACTGTCGCGCAAGATCGACGCCCTCTCGGCCGAGGTCAGCCAGGTCCAGGGCGTGGTGGCAGGCGCATGATCATGACTGATCCGACCGGTACGACCGACACGACCACCTCGGTGGACGAGCGCAAGGGCATGTCCCGACGACGTCTGTTCGGCGCCGTCGGGGCGGGAGCCGCCCTCGCCGGCGCCGGTGCACTGGTCGGGCGCGCCACCGCCGCCGAACCGCCGTTCTCGCACGGCGACGTCGTCGCCTTCCGGGGCGAACACCAGGCGGGCATCGTGACGCCCGCGCAGGACCGGATGCACTTCGTGGCGTTCGACGTCACCACGAAGTCCCGTGAGGAACTCGAAGGGCTGCTGAAGAAGTGGACCGTGATGGCCGAGCGGATGACCGCGGGCGAGGAGGCCACCCCGGACGGTGCCATCGGCGACGGAGCCTACGTTCCGCCCAGCGACACCGGGGAGGCGCTCGGCCTGCCGGCGTCCCAGCTGACGCTCACCATCGGGTTCGGACCCTCACTGTTCGACGACCGGTTCGGCTTCGCGTCCAAGAAGCCTGCCGCGCTCGTCGACCTTCCGCACTTCCGGGCGGACAACCTGGATCCGGCGCGCAGCGGCGGCGACATCGCGATCCAGGCGTGTGCCAACGACCCGCAGGTGGCCGTGCACGCCATCCGCAACCTGGCGCGCGTCGCGTTCGGGACGGCCTCCGTCCGGTGGTCGCAGCTGGGGTTCGGCCGCACCTCGTCGACGTCGACCACCCAGGACACGCCGCGAAACCTGTTCGGGTTCAAGGACGGAACGAACAACATCAAGGCCGAGGAACCCGGCGTCCTCGACCAGCACGTGTGGGTGGCGTCCGACGACGACCAGGCGTGGATGGGCGGCGGCGCGTACCTCGTGGCGCGGCGGATCCGCATGCTCATCGAGCAGTGGGATCGCACCGTGCTCGGCGAGCAGGAACGCGTGATCGGACGGTCCAAGGGCACCGGCGCCCCGCTGAGCGGCAAGGCGGAATTCGACGAACTCGACTTCGATTCCAAGAAGGGTCACGACCCCGTCATCGACGTCGACGCGCACGTGCGACTGGCATCCGCTCAGGAACTCGGCGGCATCCAGATCCTGCGTCGTGGATACAACTTCACCGACGGCTCCGACGGTTTCGGCCACCTCGACGCCGGACTCTTCTTCATCGCCTACTGCCGCAACCCACAGGAACAGTTCGTGCCGATGCAGCTCAACCTGTCCAGGAACGACGCGATGAACGAGTACATCCAGCACGTCGGTTCCGCCCTCTTCGCCTGCCCGCCCGGCCTCGCCGAGGGGCAGTACTGGGGTCAGGGCCTGTTCACGTAGAGCCTCCCGATCACCGCACCGGACCGTCGTATCGCGTCAACGGTGCCGGCCGAGCAACCGAAGGTCGAGCTGGTCGGGAGGCAGCGGGCGGCCATGGTAATGCCCCTGGGTGACGTCGCAGCCGTATCGACGCAGGGCCCGCAGGGTTTCCTCGTCTTCGACACCTTCGGCGACCAGAGACGCGCCCAGGCTGTGTGCGAGCTCCACGGTCGATCGCACAATCGCGACGGATCGAGGGTCGCTGGCGAGGCGGGCGACGAAGACCCGGTCGAGTTTCAGCTCATCGACGGCAAGGTCCTGCAGATAGGCAAGGGAGGACCACCCGGTGCCGTAGTCGTCGATCGACAATCCGATTCCGAGACCCTGCAGCGCCTCGACCACCCTTCTGGCGCGCATGTAGTCGGTCATCAGGACACTTTCGGTGATCTCGAGAATGAGTGCGTCGGCGGGTAGTCGAAAGTCCTTCAAGAGCCGGTCGATCTCGGCAACCAGGTCTGCGTCGAGCAGATTCGTGACCGAAAGGTTCACCGCGACGGTCAGCGATACCCCGCGATCGAGCCAGGTGCGCGCTTGACCCAGAGCAAGCTCCAGGACTCTCGTTGTCAGTGGCCGCATCAGGCCCGACTGTTCGGCATGAGGAAGGAATTGATCGGGCAGGAGTAGGCCGTGGCGAGGGTGTTCCCATCGAACGAGAGCCTCGACGCTGTGCACCTGCCCGTCGCACGCGCTGACCTTCGGTTGGTAATAGCACGTGAGCTCGTCGCCGGCGATCGCTGTGCGCAACTCCTCGATGGACTGCCTCTCCTCGATGCTGCGTTGGTACTCGGCAGCGTCGTACACCTCGAGCGCGCGACGGTCGCACTTGGCCCGATACATCGCCACTCCGGCGCGCTGAAGCAAGTCCTGGGGGTTGGCGCAATGTTGCGGGCAGAGGGCGATTCCGATGCTCGCCTCGACGTGAACGGTGATCTCATCGAGGTGGAACGGCTCGCGCAACGCTTCGAGGAGACGACCAGCCAGCGCACGGGCTTCCGTAAGGTCGATCCCGGACGGGAGTAGGACCGCGAACGCGTCTCCGCCGATCCGGGCCGGCAGATCACCCGGTCGCACCGACCGCGCCAGCCGGTCCGCGACCTGGCGCAGCAATTGATCGCCCACGTACCGTCCGAAAGAATCATTGATCTCCTTGAACCGGTCCAGATCCATCAGCAGCAAGCCCGGACCCGGGCGGTGGGGTTGCCCGACCGGCTGCGCCACATGGTCGAAGTATTCGGCCGTCAACGCGGCCGTGATCGCCCGCCGGTTTGCCAGGTTCGTGAGGTCGTCGGTCCTCGCCTCGCGGTGGCTGTCGGCCAGGACGACCACTTCACGGAACGTCACCGCGAATCGGGCCGCGACCGCGACCAGGGTGAGCGCGGCGAGAACCACCGCGAGCCGCGACAGCCGCGCATCGTGGTCGAGCACCAGCAGGCCCACCGACGCAGCGGTGCACACCAGTGGGGGGACCCAGATAGCCAGTCCGGGAAGCTGATTGGATCGCCGCCGGCCGGGGGCCCGCCAACTGGCCAAGGCCACCAGCAGCACCGCGACGTGCGGGAGCGCATCGATCCACGTGCCCTCGACGTAGCCGTCAGCACTGCGGAACAGGTAAAAGGTGTCGGCCACCGCAAACAGCATGAACCCCGCAACCAGCAGCACCCACCGCTGCTCGGCACGCCAACCCAGCACCGCGAGCGCCCCGACCGCAAGCGCGAGGAGCAGCACGTCTCCCACCGGGTACGCCAGCCCGACGATCACCGCTGCGGGTGACCCGCTCGCCACCGACTCGATCGGACCGAATGCGAGGGCCGCCGCCAGAGCCGCGAGCGTCAACCCGGCGGTGACGGCATCCAACCAGATCTCCGCCGGTAGTCGCCGCGCTCGCGCACGGAGGAGCAACACCAGCCCGGTATAGACGAGTGGGTAGAACGCCAACTTCAGCGGATCGGCCACGGATGGGGACTGGCCCTCGGGCACCCACGACATCGCCACGACATCGCCCACGCACCAGCTCGTCAGCCCCAGCGCGATCAGCCACCACGCCTGGCGCTCGGCCGGCACCCACCACGCGCGAGCGGCGACCACGAAGGCGACCGAGAGCGTCAATCCGTCGTAGAGCGCCTCGCGCAGCACGATCCAGCCAGCCCGATCACCCACCGCGATCGAGATCGCGTACGAGACCGCACCGATCAGCAGAATCCCGAGCACCGCCATCACACCGCGCCGTGACCGACCTGGTGGCGACACCCAGCCCGTCCGAAACGGCCGTGTTCGGCTGTGTGCCGACGTCATTCCAGTTGCGGCACGCCGGCCCGAGAGAGGCTGCTCTGTTACGGGTTCCGCGGCTCGAGGCAGGTTCTCGATCTCCCCCGGCCCGGTGTCGACGGTGCGGGAGGTGGGATGGTCGACACAGGGCCGCCCGTCGAACTCGTCGAAGCCGGCCGCATTCGGCATGAAACTGCGAAGGCAGCCACCGCCGCCGCGTTTGGCCGCGTACATTGCCAAATCTGCCTGTTTGAGCAGGCTCTCGGTCGTCGCGTCGGGGACCTCGGATGCGGCAATGGTCAGCCCGATACTGGGACGGATGGAGAGCGCGACACCGTCGATGACGAACGGCGGGATGAAGGCCTCCAGCACCCGATCCGCAGCAGACAGGGCATCCTCGACGCTCCCTTCGACCAGGGCCGCGAACTCGTCACCTCCGAGCCGGGCTACGGTGTCGGTGCTCCGCACGCACCCGGTGAGCCGTTCGGCAACGCGGATCAACAGCTCGTCCCCTGCGGGATGGCCGAGGCTGTCGTTGACTGTCTTGAAATCATCGAGGTCCACACACAACACCACGATCGGTGACCGTTCCCGCCGTTGTCGCTGCACTGCCTGGTCGAGACGGTCGAGAAACAACGCACGGTTCGCCAGTCCGGTCAGTCGGTCGCGAAAGGCCTGTCGGGCCACGGTGAGCAACAACCGCCGGTTCTCGGCCAACACGATGAACTGCCGTGCCAGCAAGGCCGACACCAGGACCATGATCGCAGCGGGAATCGGGCCGGAACCCAGCCCGGGCAGCTCCCGCTGCAGGCCGACGGCAACGGCCAGCAACAACGGAACGTACGGCAACCACAACCGTGCCCGGGACGGAATCTGCACCGGAGCCGGTTCGGGTGACGGTGCGCGGGTGCTCGACAGCGCCGCCAGCCCGATCGCGACGAAGGCGGCCACCCAGCCCAGGTCGGTTACACCGCCGTTGCGATAGGTGCCCAGCGCGGTCAGGTAGGAGACTGCGCTGGCAGACAATGCCATCAGGATGATCCCGATGCACAGCAATCCCAGGGTCAGGCGTTGCCCAACCCGCGCTCGGGTCAGCACCACAATCGCCATCGTCGCAATCACCAGGTCCGCGACAGGATAGGCGAGGGACGACACGAGGCTTGCCGGTGTGTCGCTCCCCGCGTGGTACACGCTGCCGAGCACGCTCACCCACGACACCACGAACAGTGAACCGGCCACGATGATTCCGTCCAGAATCAGCCGGGTACGGGACTGTCCGCTGTCACCGGCCGGGAACAGCAACAACGCCGCGCATGCGCCGACCGGAAACAACAGATACGCCGCAGCCGCCGCGGAGGGGAACGGTATCTGATCACTTCCCTCGTTCACCACGTAGTAGCACCAGATGGCTTGACCGACCGACCAGGCCGCCAGCCCACCTGCCAACGCCGACCAGCTGTGGCGCACCATGCCCCGCCCTACCCAGGCAGCCCAGGCGGCACACGCGGTGGCGAGCACGGCGAACACCAGCAAACTCACGTCGGCAATCGCGATCGTCGTGAACGCTCCATCCCATCCCGACCACCAACCCATCGCGAACAGCAGCGATGGGACGATGAATGCGACGGCGATCGCACACAGACCGCCTCTCCACACGGCCTCGGCGCTCGACGACGTCCCCACCCGCTCGGCTGTCCGATGTCCCATCGTCACCACCCGAACTGCCGCCTGCTGTCAGTGAATTCTTGAATTCAAAGTATCCAGACGTCCATCCTTGCACGACGTACATACTGAAATACAGTGCAGAACGATACTATTAGTATGTTTTGTCGTCACCGTAAGGCAGGCAGGCAAGCACGAACGTTCGACATCGCTTGCCCGATCCGCACCGCTACCGTGCGCGGATCGCGGTCAGCGGCCGACGAGCTTCCGGATCAACCGGGGAAGCGGCCGCCGAAACCGCGGACAGTCGCACAGTGCACAGGACGTGCCCTTGCGGTAGTGCTCGTGAGCGTCGAATGGGTGGCCGCAGCGGCACTCTGAGTTCGACACGGCCATGAACTTGATTCTATTCACACCCGAAACTCGCGCGTCCCGGACGTCACTGGGAGAACCTCACCCAGTCCACCAGCATGGTGGCGGGAAAGCGTGTCGACGACGTGACAGGGCCGGGCCAGTTCCCGCCGACGGCCACATCGAGCAGCAGGTACGCCGGGGCGTCGAACACCCAGCGCTCCTCGGGTCGCAGGTCCGCCGTGGTGACCGTGCCGACGATGTTCCCGTCGATGCCCACCGAGATGCGGCCGGGCGCTTTGATCAGGGCGTAATCGTGGAAACCTGCGCTGAGGTTCGCACCGATAGAGCCGTCCGTCGAGCGTTCCCAGTGCCCGCCGCCGACGGTCGGGCCGTGCACTCCCGCGTGGTATCGCGAACCATCCCCGATCACCTCGAGGATGTCGATCTCGCCGCAGGCAGGCCACCCGACGCTGGTGATGTTGCTTCCGAGCGTCCAGAACGCAGGATGGATTCCCGGACCGGACGGTACCTGAATCCGTGCCTCGATCACCCCGTACGTGAATTCGAACTTTCCACGGGTCACGAGTCGAGCCGACGTGAATCCGCCACCGTTTCTGCGGGCCTCGACGACGAGACGACCGTTGCCGTCGAGCCGCGAATTCTGCCGGGAGTCGGTGTACACCTGCTTCTCGTTGTTGCCCCACCCACCGCCGCCGAGGTCGTAGCCCCAGAACAGTGGATTGGGTGCCGCGTTTGCGGGTCCGTCGAATTCGTCGCTGCCGATCACGGTGTATCCGGGGTAGGCGGTCCGGACGCCTCCACCGCCGGGCGCGGCGGCGGCGACAGCCGGGGTGAGGGACAGCGCGCACAGCGCCACCGAGCACGTCAACGCAATCTCGAACAGGGCCGAGCGCATCCGCCGCATTGTGCCGATGCTAGGCGTCGCCGCGACCGGTCGTGACCGAATACGCGACGTGGCCGTTACCGGCGCGGCCCCGTGTAACGGAAGATCGTGCTGTTGTCGTCCTGCGCGTACACGGACCAGTCGGGGCTGGACCGCATCTGGTCCTCGAAGTTCTCGACGGATCCGTCCGGTAGATAGCCGTAGTAGCGGATGGCGGCAGTGCCCTGCGTGTTGAACACGAGATACGTGTCGCCGTCGCGTTCCGCCGCATCCGCGGTGAGCATCTCGATCTGGCCGCCGTGCGGGAAGCCCTCCAGCACGGCCGGGGGCAAGGCCAGCAAGGGTTGATCGAAATCCTTGTCGACGACGGCGAACTTGATGTAGTCGGCGCTGACCCGAGTGGGAAGGCCGGCGGGATAGAGCGACATGATCGTCGCCGGCGGCTTCTCGTTCGCGAGGATGTCCTCTGCGAATGTCACCTGGGACTGATACCCGATGACCAGCGACCACAGCCCGACATAGCCTTGCAGGCCCGCGAACGTCACGTACGCCAGTCCGCTCGCGAGTCCGACCGGGACGACTCGACGGAGCAATCCGGACCGGAACCTGATCGTGAGAGCGTCCACGAGGATCGGCGCGATGAGAATCGCGCACCCGGGCACGGCGTAGAGATAGACCCGGAAGATCGCCTCACCGCCGTAGCTCTGACCGGCCAGCAGCGCGAACGAGCTGAACGCCATGACGGTTGCGACCCAGGCGGGACGCTTGCGACGCCAGAGGACGATCGCACAGACCACGGCGAGCAGGATGATGCCCGCTGACAGGGAACGGCACACGGCGGAGGTGAAGATCTTCCCGAACGTGCCGACGGCAGTCACGTTGCTGGCGGCGTTGTCGACCGGGTTGAAACCGGACAGCAGCCCGTACGGTGCCACGATGTCCAGCCGGGGAACGAGATAGGCGACGAGGATCGCGAAGTAGGGAACGGGGATCCACCACGGACGGATCTTCCGCGTCACCGCCAGGGCCACTGTCACGCCGAACAGCCAGTACGGGGTCAGCTGGTGGGTGGGCACCAGAGCGGCGAAGACGAGGATCGACAGGTACGCCGCAGAGCGGTGCTCCGTCGACACCACGAGCAGTGCCACCACGCCCAGCGCCATGACGAGGGCGATGGCCTGCGGCGAGAAGTAGTCCTGCCCCACCCAGTTGGCGAGTTCCGCCACCATCGCAACCGTCAGTGCCACCCGCATGCCGAACCCGAGGAGCCGGGCGATCGCGGCGATCACGACTGCCAGCAGCACGTGGATCACCGGCGCGAACCAGTGGGCGATCGACATCATGTCCGCGGACGTGATGTCGCCGAACCACGCGAAAGCGGTGAAGAAGCCCGGCCACTCGCCGTAGATGTCGACGCCCTTGGGCGGCAGTGTCTGGAACTGCTGGATGTAGTCGACCACGCCGAGGTGCTTGTACGTCCACCCGTAGATGGGCACGACGGTGATGAGGGTCGGGGTGAGCCGTTCCACCGCGATCACGCCGAGCACGGCCGCGGCGGCGGTCCCGACGGTCCTCTTGCGAAGAGCCCAGACGAATGCACCGAGCATCATCAGCGCGCACACCACCAAGCCGGGCCCGCTGCCGACGAACAGCAGACCGAACTGTGAGTACGCAGTGGAGCCGAGCCCGAAGAGAACCACCACCCACACGGCGAGCGCCACGGAAACGAGGATCAGGGGCCGGTTGCGGCGGGCAGCGTGCCACCATTGCGACAGACGGAACGACACCTGCTGCACGGTCACCGCGCGAACCGGCTCGGCGCCGGTGTCGTGCCACCGATGCCGCAGCGCGGACGCCACGACGGCAAGGACCATCACCAGCAGCAGACCCGTCGCGGGCCATCGGTAGAACCAGGCCAGGACGGTGGTGGCCGCAGTCACCACGGACAGTCCGAGAACGGGGACGGCCGCGACGGCTGCGGCGACCGGTATCCGCATCCACGTCACGATCGCGAGACCCGGTCCGACCAACACGAACACCGTCAGTAGCACCGAACTCACCGACGACGGAAGCGGCGCCAGGGACGTCAGTCCCGCGACCGCCGAGGCCAGCGCGGCGACGTCGTAGTACCGGGTCAGCTCCGGAGCCCTGGTGTCGAGGCGCTCCCCAGTGAGGAGATCACTCATCGGTGACCCTCACCCAGTCGACGAGCATTGCGGCGGGAAACGTCGTGTCGGCTCCGACGTCGCCCGGCCACCGTCCCCCGACGGCGACGTTCAGCAACAGGGAGAACGGTTTGTCGAACACCCACTCCTGCCCCGGGGCCAGGTCGGCACGCGAGAACTCGCCCGTCACCGCGTCGTCGATGCCGAACGTGACCCGGTCCGGCGACCGCTCCACCCAGTAGTCGTGAAAATCGTCCGACATGTTTCCGCTGCCTTCGGCTTTCACTTCCCAGGGCGTGCCGTCCGAGGAGGGGCCGTGCAGCGCACTGTGGTAGAACGACGCGTCGTTGATCGTCTCGATCACGTCGATCTCCCCCGACTGCGGCCAGCCCACACGGTTGACGTCCGTGCCCATCAACCAGAACGCCGGGTGCAGGCCCTGTCCGCTCGGCAGCTTGATGCGGGCCTCGGCCCGTCCGTACTGGAATGCGAAGCGGTCGAGGGTGACAAGCCGGGCGGACGTGTAACCCGACCCGTCGGGACGGGCTTCGATCACGAGGTTGCCCTCGCCGTCGAGCCGGGAATTGACGGGATCGTCCGTATAGACCTGCGCCTCGTCGTTGCCCCAGCCTCCTCCCCCGACTGCGTGTCCCCAGTAGCGGGGGTCGGGCGCGGTTCCGGCGGGCCCGACGAAATCTTCGAACATGAGCACGGACTCGGCCTTCCTCGATGCCTGCGCGACATCGCTCGACGCGTACCACCCGGTGGCGCCGATGCAGACGAGCGCGAGGAACACCGTCGCCGCAGACACGGCGCGGGTTCGGCGTGGACGGTTCAGCTGCCTATGCACCGGCACTGTCTCCGACCCGGGCGACGGCCGAATGTCGAACCGACTGCAGTTGCGTCACGAGGTGGACGCACACGACGAACCCCAGGATCGCCGAGTAGGCCGCGACCCGTTCGATACCACCCACGCCGAGACCGAGGTCCCAGGAGTAGGTGAAGCAGAAGTACCCCACCAGTCCGAGGACCCCCAGTGCGAGGGCGAGGTACGTTGCCGGCCCGGATATCCGAGGCCCGACGGTAAGTGCCGTCGTCAGTGTGAAGAGACTGCCGAAGATGAGGAACAGCGTGGCGCCGAGTGAATGCAGTTCCCAGTGCGTGTTCGACGGCGCGAGACCGACCACTACTCCGCCGATCCCGGCCACCACCAGGAAGACGACGGGGGCCGGCGGCAGCACCCGTTCGATACGGTGCCAGAGGACGGCGGCAACCATGTAGGCGAGTCCGGTCACCACGAACGACGCGTCCATCAGCAGTGATGTCTTGCTGCACGGCGCGTTTCCGTCCGTGCCGCAGAACGGGACGCCGAGGTCACTGATGAAGTTGGCGGAGTAGCTGTAGTGACCGCGCCACGTGCCGGCGACGAGGAATTCGACGACGAACAACTGCAGGACGGCAACGGTGAGGTACAGCGGAGTCCGCTTCGATGTCTCGAGGACGTGTGAGGGCATGGTCAGAACATCCTTCGAGACAGTAGAGACAGTGGGTCGCACAGTGCGTCCGCGAGTGCGGTGCGGACGAGTTCGGGGTCGAAGACGTTGTCGTGCAGCGACGCCGACACGTCCAGTTCGGAACCGTGGCGCACCGAGTTGAAGACGATCGATGCAGGGTCGGCCGGTTCGCTCAGTGCGGTGACGAGACGCCGGCAGGGCTCGTCGGTCCAGTCGAGATCGGCCAGCAGTGCGGCCTCTCCCATGTCGGAGTACACGAGCCGCGCCAGGGGGTCCGCAGGAACGTGGGTGGCCTGCGCGTGCGCACTGCCGGCACGCACCCGCCTGCGGAACGTGGCGGTGCTGAGTGCGAGCGAGGCGAGCGGCCGGCCCGACGCCGTGGCCTGCGCGATCGCTGCACTCATCTCGGCGGCATCACCCGGATCCGAGAGTGAGAAGCGCACCAGGGCGGCGAAGTTGCCGTTCACCGTCGCAGCCTCGGGAAGGTATCGGCGGCAGTCGAAGAGGACGTCGACCGTGTCGTCGACAGCCAGTCCATGACTCCGCATCGCCCGCGCGACGGCCGCGAACAGCAACGACGACACCGACGCCCGGGGCATTTCCCGATCCCGCCAGCGACGCAGTTCTGCGGTGGTCCCGGACGCTGTGGACGCGATGACCGCGGTGGGCGCGCGGTGCCACGGCACGACCACCCCGGCCGATCCGGAACCGTGTGTGGCAGGTGGCCGGGACTCGAGAAGCGTCGCGACACGTGTGGGGGTCGACGCGAAGGTCCGGGTCAGGGCGCGTGCGAGCGGCAGTGCGCTGTCCCGTGTCCGCGCCCATTCCGGAACTGGCGTCCCGGTGCGTCCACCGGCGACGGCGCGGACGAGAGACAGCGCGAGCCTGCCGTCGCCGAGTCCGTGGGAGATGTCGAGGAGGAGGAAATCGCCCGCGACCGCGACGTTCAGCGCGTGTGCGGACGCACCCGACCGTGCCAGCCGGGTCAGCAACTGCGGCACCTCCTCCCGGGTACAGGGTTCGAGTTCCCGTACCTGCCCGAGGAAGTCCTGCGGTCGGTGCTCCCACCGGCGTGATCCGGGGGCCGGGACGAGACCGATCGGGGTGTGCCGCCCGCCCGCGTGCGCGAGCAGGGTCAGCGTGTCCCGGATCTCGCCGATGCTCGGCAGTCGGACGGGACCGATCGCGGTGATCATCCGGCTCCCGCTGCGCATCAGGTCGCGGGAACTCGCTCTATGCGTCGACATCGGACACCTGCCACATCGGTTTCTGGTTCACGCTCTTCTTCGCCAGCCACCGCTCCCACTTGGCGCGGTTCTGGAGTCGGCGGAGCCAGGAGATGAGCGGTCCGGCGAGGATCACGGCGGTGAGCGTCTCGGCGGCGAGATACGCCCAGCCCACACCCGCGACCCCGATCGACGCGCTGAAGACCAGGCTGCCGACGATGATGACCACCGTGGCCAGGCACTGGGTGACGACGGCGAGGGTCAGCCGGCGGTACACCCGCGCGAGACCGTCGTAGACGGCGCCGATGACGGTGAGAGGCACGAACACCGCGGCGAGATGGAGCAGAGGCGTTCCTTCCACACGGTATTCGTCACCGATGAATCCGAGTGCGGGCGGCGCGACGAAGGCCAGCCCGAATCCGCCCACCACCGCGACCACGGCAATGGTGCGGACGAACCGGCGCGACAGGCTGACGATCTTGTCCGGATGGGCGGCGGCCTCGGCGACGAACGGGCCCACCATGAGGTTCACCATGATGTAGAGGGCGCTGACGATCGACCAGGTCACCGCGAAGTACGCGTTCGCCGCGGTGCCGACCCGGGTGACGACGATCAGCGGGACGACGAGCGGGGCGATGGCCCCCAGCGCCGAAATGCCGTACGAGGAACCGAAGTACACTCCGAGTTCCTTGTTGGAGGGCAGCGCGGGTACCTGCCGGTATCGCGGGTCGGACCGGATGCGCAGGCCCATCGACGTCAACACGACCACCACGGCGAGCGCCGCGGTGACCCCCCAGGACGCGACGATGGCGAGCGCCGACCCCGACGCCGCGAGCACCACGACCGCGAGCAGTTTGGCCAGTGCGTGGAAGACGTTCTTCGACGCCGCCCAGCGGGCCACGCCCAGCCCGGAGACGGTCTGGTCCTGAAGAGCGAAGAGCGCGAGGACGACGACGAACACCGGATAGATCGCGATTTCCAGGTTGTTCTCGAACAGCGTGTCCCGCGGACCGAGGACGATGAGCCCGACGGCCGACACGAAGGCCAGCGTGGCCACGGCGGCGAAACCCTTGACCAGCAACGGTCCCGCGCGGTGGCCCGCCACGGGCAGGAAGCGCTCGAACATCGAGCCGAGGCTGAGATTCGACAGCGTCGACAGCATGATCGCCGTCGAGATGAGAGCGGACGCCACGCCCACCTGATCGGCGGGGAACAAGCGCGCGGCCGCGCCCCAGAAGGCGAGGCCCAGTACACCGGTGACGACACTCGACAGCATCAGGGCCATCGAGTTGAGCTGCAGATTCCGCCCCGCGGAGCGCGGTGGCTGCTCGGCACGGTGCTTCGCGCGTAGTTGCGACTGCGTCGCTGTCGGGGATCCCATGGCTACCCGACCAACTCCGGCCGGGAATCGTCACGGGCGTCGTCGACAGAGCCCACGGTCAGTTCACCGAGCGTGGTGGCGAGGACGTCCCGCAGGACCCTGTCCCGCAGGGCGGTGCTGTACAGCGAGTGATCGCCGGACGGGTACGTCACCAGGCGGCCGTTCCAGCCGGCGCGCCGGAGCCGGCGAAGGCTGCGCTCGCCCTGGTTCTCGACGAACGCGGCGTAGTCGATCGGTGAAAGCAGAACGGTGGTGTGCACGCCACGCTCGTTCAGCGGAGCGAGCATGACCTCCGGCACCTGCAGCAACCCGGCCCGGCCCAGCCACAACCAGCCGCGGTACGGCATCCACACCCGCAGGTACTTTTTCGCTGTCGCCGCGTGCCGGTGGAGCAGCGCGAGCGCTGCACCCTTCAGAGATTTCCGGTCGGCGCCCATCGTCGACTGCTTCACGAACGCCTGACGGGTGATGGTCCAGTCCGCCATGTTGACGAGGACCACCGCCCGGACGGGACGCCGGAGGGCGGCGTAGCTCGAGTTCCACGCCCCCGAACACATGCCCACGAGCACAGCCGATTCGGGCTGCGCACCGCTGACGGAGATGATGTCGACGGCGTCGACCCGGGATTCGTCCGTGTAGATGGTGGTGCATTCGCCGTGCTGCACGGTGCCGGTGTCGCCGGTGCCGCGACGATCGAAGCGGACGCTGACGATCCCGTGGGCAGCGAGTTCGCGCGCCGTCTCGGCCCACAGCCGGACCGGGCCGACGCGGTGCTCGTTGGCGGTGCCGTGGAAGATCACCGTCGGTGCCGCAGGGTTGGGCGTCACACCCCGCTCGGCCGCGACGGACGTTCGGATCGTGAAGAGTTCGGATGCTCCCGCGAAGCCCAGAGTCTCGACGACGTGCCTTCCGTCGACGGTCCGATCCACGACGGCGGTGGTGCGGAGATCGAGTGCCGCACCGGTGTGCTGGTCGCCGAAGGACGCGGACATCCAGTCGGCGATCCGGTCGATGTCGCCGAACGGGAGCCGGACCACGAAGTCCGGCGGCTCGAGGAACGATTCGTAGTCGTGAACCGAGAAGTTCTCGGCGTTCCAGGACGCGACGGCCTCACGCATCCCGACGGAATCGACCTCGCTCTCCCGCAACGCCATCAGGACCTTCGCGCCCGGCGGCGGGGTGGCCGCTCGCAGAGTCATCGCCGACAGTGCTGTAGCCGCGGCCGGTGCGAGCACCGCACCGATGAGGGTGATCCGCGGATCGTCCGCGCCCTCGGGACCGACCACCATCCGGTGGAGCGCGGTCTGCTTGCGCAGGTAGGCGCGGCCGCGCACCACCGGGTCCCACAAGGTTACGGCCCGCACCGGACCGCACGTCGCGGCGACCTGTGCGGCGAGCAGGGCGCCGACCCGGAGGCCGACCAGTCCGACGTCCGTGATGCCGCAGCTGCGCACGAAATCGACGGCCCTCCGGATGCTGTCGAGCCATCCGGCGACCGCGTCGGAATCGTCCTGGGCGCCCGGCGAGTCACCGGTGCCGCGGTAGTCGAACCGCAACACCAGTAGACCGCGAGCCCGCAATTGCTGGGCGAGATACACCATTCCGCGATACGCGTCGACCTGTTCCTTGCCGATCGGCGGGCAGAGGACGACGGCACCGCGGCAGCGGCCGTCCGCGGGAAGATCGACGACGCCGAACAGCGGCGCGTCCTCCGGTCCGAACCAGGTGGCGAACCGGGTACCGTCGGTGCGGCGGGCGAGATCAGGATGGGCCGTCATTGGTCATCCCCCTCAGCGGTGCCGGAGCCCGGCCCTCCACTCGGGCCATCAGATAGGCGAACGGACCACGCGCGATGGACCGCAGCTCGGTGGCTCCGATCCCCACGGGAAGGTCGTCGGCGAGACTGTCCGGAGGGGTGGCGACGCGGGACATCTTCCGCGACAGACGGAGAAACGTCGGCGCCTGCCGCACGGCGATGCGCGCTGCGAGCCAGGCGGTGCGGGGGTCGACGGCGATCTTGGCCAGCCAGGCGCCGAGTCCGAGTCCGTAGCCGCGCGCCTGGACGGCGAGCGCCTCGTTGTCCGCCCGGTGCCGATGCCACACGACCGCCCCGGGCCGGTACGCCAGCTGCCGCCCGGAGTGCAGTACGCGGAAGAACATGTCGAGGTCTTCGCCACCGTCGGTAGGGGCTCCCGCCCCGAGCGCTTCGTCGAAACCACCCAGCGCGAACACGGCCTGCCGATCGACCGCGAAATTCGCACCGGTGCCGTAGACGCCGACCTGGAACGGGAAGAGCGGCACGTCGACGGGCGGGTGCGCGAGGTCGAACAACCGTGGGACGCAGCAACTCGCCCACCCCACCCGCTGATCGAAGTACGCCTGCGCGGGTGTGCGGATCTCCCCGCTCGGGACGATCCCGCACACGCACGCCACCGCATTACCGGCGCCGAATCCGGCGACGAGTTCGGTGAGCCAGTGCGGGTCGACGACGACGTCGTCGTCGGTGAAGGCGACGATCTCCGCGTTCGCCGCGCGGACGCCCGCATTGCGCGCCCGGGACAGGCCCGGGCGGGGCTCGGCCACGACGCGCACACGGGGGTCGCCGAGTTCGGTGACGTACCGCTGCGTGGCATCCGTGCGGGATGCGTTGTCGACCACGATCACGTCGTAGTCGGGATGGTCGAGCGACAGGATCGATTCCAGGGCGACCTTCAGGCTGTCTACCCGGTCCCGGGTGCACACCACCACGGTGACGGAAGGGCCGGATGCGTCGGTGGCGGCGGCGCTTTCGGCCACCGCTCCCGGCAGTAGCCCATCCGATGCGCGCCGCAATGCGGCGGCGTCGAGTCCGCCGTCCTCGATGTCCAGCTCGACGAATCCCAACAGGGTGCGCTCTTCTCGCACGAGCAGCCGGGCACGCCGATACCCCTCGGCTCGCTCCAGCCGGTATTCGGTGTCGTCTCGGACGGGACCGCGTAGTTCGCCGACCCAGACGGCCCCGTCCCACGTCGGTGCCTCGTCACTCACGAGAGCGGGCACGAGGTCGATCCGGCGATCGAGTGTCCCGGTCATGCCGTCACCCGCTTCGATCGCAGACCGACGAGACCCCGGACGTAGCCGGCAGTGGTCGCCGTGAGTCCCGCGACCACAGCACCGGCCCGGGCCAGTCCGCCGTGCCGCGGGGAGGCGATCCCCGTGACGACGGCTCGCGGGAGTACACGCGCGGTGTACGCCCGTTCGCTGCTGAGCGCGTCGCCGGCCCCGACGAGATCGGAGACCAGCGCTTTCGACATGCCCTCGTGGAAGCAGCGCGAGAGGAAGTAGCGGAACGTGGTGCGGTCGTCGCTGACGCGGTGCGCCACCTTCATCGCGGGGTCGAACAGCAGCTGCGCAGTGGGCTGGTGGGCGCGGATCCGGATGCAGAGTTCGGTCTCCTCGCACCCGACCGGCGTCGTCCCGACCCGGCCGATCCCGTCGCTGAACCCGTCGACGGCGTCGAACACCGTGCGCCGCAGAGACATGTTGCAGCCGATGAAGTTCCGCACCGGCTCGATACGTGTCGGCTGCCCGACGTAGCTGCAGCCGACCACCCAGTCGAACTCGGCGGGCATCCACACGGGGCGGTCCGAGGGCCAGACGGGACTCGCGAATCCCCCCACACCGAGCACGTCGGGGTCGGAGTAGTGGGCGGCGGACACCCGGTACCAGTCGGGTTCGGCGCGCGCATCGTCGTCGAGGAACGCGATCATGTCGCCGCGCGTCGCGCGCACGCCCGTGTTGCGGGCTCCGGAGAGCCCCTTCGACCCGGAGTTACGCAGCACGGTCACCCGGGTCTGCTCTGCGAAGTGCCGTTCGGCACGCGAGAACAGTTCCTCGGAGTGGTCGATCACCACCAGGACCTCGAGCACGGGCACGTTCTGCGAGAGCACCGAGTCGACTGCGGCACACAGGTCGGTCCACCGTTCGGTGGTGTAGGCGCAGATCACGACGGAGCAGGACACGAGTGTGGACACCGTCATGGTTGCTCAGCCTCGCGAGACGGGGGCCGGGAACACGTCCGCTGCGGAGACGCGCTGTTCGCTCCTGATGGTGCGCAGCACCCGGAGCCCGTCACGTACCGCGTTGAGATTGCTCTCGCCGTGGATGCGGTCCTGTTCGAAACTCGGCACCTCGGTGATCTTCAGGCCCGCGTTGGCGACCCGCACGTTGATGAGTGTCTCGATCTCGAAGCCGTCGCCCCATTGCGCCTCGGTCGCATCGACGGACGGCAATGCCATCACCGGGACGTGGTGGCGCCAGAATGCGTTGTAGCCGTAGCACAAATCGCTGAACGAGGCCCCGAACTTGAGGTTGACGATGACGTTCAACGCCTTGTTGCCGAGCTTTCTGCTGAACGTGATGTCCGAGCTTCCGCCGCCGGCGGCGAAGCGGGTTCCCTTCGCAAAGTCCGCGCCTGCCACGAGAGCCCCGACGAACAGCGGGATCTCGGCCGGGTCGGTGGATCCGTCGGCGTCGATCATCACGATGATGTCCGACGTGGAGGCGAGGAAACCGCAGGCCAAGGCATTGCCCTTGCCCTTTCGGCTCTGCGTCACGACCGTGGCGTCAGGCCACAGGCTCTTGGCCACCTCGACGGTGTCGTCGACGGAATGTCCGTCGACGAACACGATCTCGTCGATGTCGGCCGGCATCCGCGCGGCCACGTGCGGGAGATTCTTGGCTTCGTTCATGGCAGGCACGACGACCGTGACCGTCGGCCGCTGCGACCCGTCCCCGTCGTTGCGACCGTTGTCTTCGCCATTGCGTTGGTCGACGCCCACGACGTCGGTACCGTCGGAGGGTTCCAGGCGATCAGGCGTGTACAGGCTCATTTGTCCGTCTCTCCTCGTCGGGCGAATCGCCCGGCAGCATCACAGTCGTCCCATGCGAGCACTGACCACCCCTTGTCTGGAGTGATGTCCTCACCACGTGCAGCGTGCAAAGGAAGCAGAGACCGTTCGAACCCCCGCAGTTCAGAAAACTTCAATGTTTTCGACCATAGGTCTTCTTTGCATGGGTAAACCTATCTCAAGTTTGTTTCGAGCGCACCCGTTAACCCGAAGTGATGTAAAACTCAGTTACATTTCGGCAAACCGAAACGATCGCGTGGAACGGCCGCCCTCACGACGGCCAGTGACCCGCCCAATCCGCCGCTCCGAGGGAGGCCTTCCCCTGTGCACGCGCCGCGTTCTCGGCTACCCGGATCCGGGTGATGAACGCGTGCGTCGCCGCCCGGAGTCTCGTCTCGGCCTCCGCCTCAGCTACCAGACCGGACTCGAGCTCGACGGGCACGAGTTCGGACGGCAGGCCGGCCTTGCGCGCGCGGGCGATCACCTTCGCCGCGAGGGACGCCGCGGGCTGGCTCATCGCGACGCCGTCGAGGCAGGAACTCCGCGCCTTCTCCGCCGCCTTCCGGATCTCCCATGCCCGTTCCTGCTCCGCGATGTCGATCGGCCCGACGACATCTTCCCCGAGGTGGGGGCTGCGGTGCACGAGCTTGGCCACCAGGGTCGCGGCTACGTCGTCCACGTCGAAATTGCCCGACGCCGACGCGATGCGCGAATGGAACAGGACCTGCAACAGCAGGTCTCCGAGTTCTTCCCGGAGATCGCCGGGTTCGGACGACTCGATCGCGTCGAGCACCTCGTACGTCTCCTCGACGAGGTAGTGCGACAGGGTGCGGTGCGTCTGCGTCACTTCCCAGCCGCCGTAACTCCACAGTCGATCCATCACCTCGGCGGCCTCGACGAGGTTGTCGCCCGGGACCTTCGGTGCCGCGATGACCCCGGACCCCGACGCGACCCACTCGCGCACGGTGGGGTGGTCGGGATCGGTACTGACCAGGACGGCGGCCCCGGGCGCCTCGGTCAGCAACGTCCGCACGGCCTCGGGTACCTCGTCGGTGAACTCCACTCCGTCACCGACCACCCCGACGGCCTGCATCGGGAGCGTCGTGGGCCGCAACGGATCGAGCAGGACCACCGTCATCGGGTCAGGCCTCCATCACCACGGACCCGGCAGCCTTGCCGTCCAGCGCGAGCACGAAATCGGCAATGTACTGCAGCAACTCCACGTCCCGCACCCGCTCCGCGCCGATTCCGCCCGACCCTGCCCGGGGCAGCGGCAGCTGCACCATCCCGGTGGTGGCACGGTACTGCGCGCTCGGGTAGATCCGCTTGAGACGCAACTGCTTCGAGTCGGGCAGGGCCATCGGCGCGATCTTCAGCTGCGTCCCGACCACGGCGATTTCCTCGAGTCCGTACTCGCGGGCCAGCAGGCGCAGCTTGGCCACCGAAACCAGTCGGCGGACCTCCTCGGGGAGCGGTCCGTACCGGTCGACGAGTTCGTCGACCACGGCCGTGATGCCGTCGAGTTCGGTGGCCGCCGCGAGCTTGCGGTACCCCTCGAGCCGGAGACGGTCGCTGGTGACGTAATCGGGAGGGATGTGCGCGTCGACGGGCAGGTCGATACGGACCTCCTTCGGAGCGTCCTCCGTCGTGATCGGCTTGCCGTCGGCGGCCGCCCGGAACGCCTCGACCGCTTCCCCCACCAGCCGCACGTACAGGTCGAACCCGACACCCGCGACGTGACCGGACTGCTCGGCACCCAGCACGTTTCCGGCGCCGCGGATCTCGAGGTCCTTCATCGCGACCGCCATGCCGGCACCGAGGTCGGAGTTCTGCGAAATGGTCGCGAGGCGGTCGTAGGCCGTCTCCGTGAGCGGCTTCTCCGGCGGGTACAGGAAGTACGCGTAGCCGCGTTCCCGGCTACGCCCGACGCGACCGCGCAACTGGTGCAGCTGCGACAGGCCGAGGGAATCGGCGCGTTCGACGATGAGCGTGTTGGCGTTGGAGATGTCGAGACCCGTCTCGATGATGGTGGTGCACACCAGCACGTCGTAGTCACGTTCCCAGAAGCCCTGCACGGTCCGCTCGAGCGTGTCCTCGTTCATCTGCCCGTGCGCCACCGCGACCCGCGCCTCGGGGACGAGGTCGCGGATCCGCTGGGCCGACTTGTCGATCGAGCTGACCCGGTTGTGGACGTAGAACACCTGCCCGTCGCGGAGCAGTTCCCGTCGGATGGCCGCGGCCACCTGCTTGTCGGCGTACGCGCCGACATAGGTGAGGATGGGGTGCCGCTCCTCCGGCGGCGTGAGGATCGTGGACATCTCGCGGATGCCCGCCATGCTCATCTCCAGCGTTCGCGGGATCGGCGTGGCCGACATCGTGAGAACGTCCACGTGGGTGCGCAGCGCCTTGATGTGCTCCTTGTGTTCCACACCGAAGCGCTGTTCCTCGTCGACAATGACGAGGCCCAGGTCCTTCCACCGGATCCCGGTCTGCAGCAACCGGTGCGTGCCGACGACGACGTCGATCTCGCCGTCCGCCATGCCGGCGATGATCTCCTTGGAGTCCCCCGCATCCGTGAAGCGGGAGAGCCCGCGCACCGTCACCGGGAACGCCGCCATGCGCTCGGTGAACGTCTGCAGGTGCTGCTGAGCGAGCAGCGTCGTCGGCACCAGGACCGCCACCTGCTTGCCGTCCTGCACGGCCTTGAATGCCGCGCGCACCGCGATCTCGGTCTTGCCGTAGCCGACGTCGCCGATGACGACGCGGTCCATCGGGACCGCCTTCTCCATGTCGGCCTTGACCTCGCTGATGACCGTCAGCTGGTCGTGGGTCTCGGTGAACGCGAAGGCGTCCTCCATCTCCTTCTGCCACGGGGTGTCCGGGCTGAACGCATGACCGGGTGCGGCCTGCCGCGCCGCGTACAGCTGGACGAGTTCACCGGCGATCTCACGAACCGCCTTGCGCGCCTTGCGTTTGGTGTTGGCCCAGTCGGAACCGCCGAGCTTGCTCAGCGCGGGCAGCTCGCCGCCGACGTACCGCGACAGCTGGTCGAGCGACTCCATGGGAACGAACAGACGGTCTCCCGGGTGTCCGCGCTTGCTGGCGGCGTACTCGATCACGAGGTACTCGCGCCGCGCGCCGCCGATGGTGCGTTCGACCATCTCGACGAATCGTCCGATGCCGTGCTGGTCGTGCACCACCATGTCCCCGGCGGTCAGAGCGAGCGGGTCCACCTGGTTGCGGCGCTTCGCCGGCAGCCTCTTGCCGTCGCCGACCGCGGCCACCCGGTTGCCGGTGAGATCGGCCTCCGTGACGATGACGAGTCCGGCGATGGAGGCGTCGCCGGGGAAGACCAGGCCGTCGTGGAGCGAACCGCGCAGCACCCCGACCTGGCCCCGCGGGGGCTCGGTACCGGGCGCGAGTTCCGCCGCGGGTACCTCGGCCTCGCGCAGACGCTCGAGGACGCGATGCGCTGTGCCGGCGCCCGCGACCACGATGACGGCCCGCCCGCCGGTGGTGACGTGGGCGCGCAGGCTCACGAACAGTTCCGACAGCAGGTCGTCGGAACCGCGGATCTGCGGTGCCGGCGTGACCGCCAGCTCCAGTTCCTCGCCGTTGCCGGACGCGAGCGGGCTCAGCGTCCACCACGGCAGACCCGTGGTCTCCGCGGATTCACGGACCTGGCTGAGCGAGCGGTAGGCGGAGGCGCCGAGGTCGATGCCGTCGCCCTTCAGCACCGAGGTGTCGAGCGGGACGGCGCCGCCGATCGAGGCCGCCGTCCACGACGCCTCGAGGAACTCCTGACCGGTGCGCACCAGGTCGGTGGCGCGAGTCCGGATCTTCTCCGGATCGCACAGCAGCACGTGTGCGCTCTCGGGCAGCACGTCGGTGAGCAACTGGAGTTGCCCCGGCCGCAGCACGGGCAGCAGTGCCTCCATGCCCTCCACCGGGATGCCGGCCGACATCTTGTCGAGCATCTCGACGAGCGCGGCGTCGGCCTGGTTGTCGACCGCGAGCTGCGCGGCGCGGTCGCGGACGTCCTCGGTGAGCAGCAGTTCGCGGCACGGCGGGGCGATCACGGCGTCGATATCGAGTTCGGGCAGCGACCTCTGATCCGCGACGGAGAACGCGCGCAACTCGGTGACCTCGTCGCCCCAGAATTCGACGCGCACGGGATGATCCGCGGTGGGCGAGAACAGGTCCAGGATGCCGCCGCGGACGGCGAACTCGCCGCGCTTGCCCACCATGTCGACGCGCGTGTACGCCATTTCGACGAGCCGCTGGATCAGCCCGTCGAAGTCGTGCTCGACACCCACGCGCAGCGTGACGGGTTCGATCTCACCGAGACCGGGGGCCATGGGTTGCACCAGCGAACGGACAGTGGTGACGATGACCTGGAGCGGAGCCCCGTACGAGCGGTCGTCCGGGCGCGCGAGTCTGCGGAGCACCTCCACGCGGCGACCGACCGTGTCGGCGCTCGGAGACAGCCGTTCGTGCGGCAGCGTCTCCCACGACGGGAACTGCGCCACGGCGTCGCCGATCATCTCCTGCAGTTCGGCGGTGAGGTCGTCGGCCTCGCGACCGGTCGCGGTGACCAGCAGCAGATGGGTGCGCTCGGCGAGAGCCGCGGCCACGAACGGCCGGGCGGGTGCGGGCGCGACGATGTCGAGGTGATGCCGCCCGAGCGCCTCGGTCACCTGCGCGATGACGGCGTCGCCCAGCGCGATCTTCGCCAGACCGGCGAGCGGGGTGTCGGACGAGGGCTCGGCAGCGATGAGCGGGGAAGACAACGACGCACTCCTGAGCAGTGATGACGAACTGCCGGCGAACAGCTCGGGCCGGGACGAGCGGCCAGTTGCGGACTGAGCCAGCCTAGTCGATATCGCACACGGACGGACCGGGGTCCGTATCAGGTGCAGACCTGCACGACCGGTGCGACGGCCACCGAGTTCAGCGCCCGCACGTGCCCGGTCACCGCGTCCGCTGTCCCGGTCCTGCGCACCGGCACGATCCGTGCTCCGCCGGGCGGCAGGTGGAACCAGGAGTCCGCCGGTTCGAAGCCGCGGAGTTCGAGGTGGACGTACTGGGCAGCGCCGTCGGTTCCGACGTCGACGACCCAGTCCCCAGGCGCCGCCTGCCGCGCCACCGCCGTCAGGCCGACGGTGCGTTCGAGGGCCCGTGCAGGTCCGCCGACGAGGTGCACGGACTCGGCGACGACACCGCCCTCGCTCGACAGGGTGACGGTCACGCTCTCGTAGCCGCGGGGGCCGAAGCGGTGGACGTGTGTCGCGTCGGTGAAACGCCCGAGCACCATGTCGAGCGACCACCGGCGGGCCGCGTGCCCGGCGAGGGTCACCAGTTCGGTGACGTCGAACGCCCGGGCACCCGTGCGGGGGTGCACTTGCACCCGTAACTCCCCCACGACCGTGTTGTCGGAGTCGTTGACCGCGTCGATCCGCAGTCCGTCCAGTCCGTCCTCGGCGAGGAGGACGGCGACCGGCAGCGACATCCGCCGCATCACGAACCACGGCGCCTTGGGCCTGCCGTCGGAGTCGAGCAGCCCCCACCCGGCGCCGGGTTCGAGGTCGCGTAGCGCGAGCACCAGGGCGCCGTCGCATCCCGAATCGGGCCGTCGCCAGTAACCGAGAGTCGCCGCGAACACCTCGCAGACGGCGGCCCGACCGAGGGCGAGGTACCGCTCGGGGTCGCTCCAGCGGACCGTCGACGGTTCCTCGCCGAACAGCGTCCGCACGTAGTGATCGCGGACGTCCTCGAAGTCCCAGGACGCCCCGTTGTCCCGCGGCACGGCCGCCTTCCACCGTGGATGGTGGCCGGCCGCCGCGAGGCTGCCGAACTCGGCCTCGATCGCCGCGTCCGACGGGGGGATCGAGAATGCGAGGCATTCGGCGGCGAACCGCACCCGGGCCTGGCGGACGTCGGACGGCGGAAGCCGGTAGCCCCCGACACCGAAGTAGTGCGCGATACCCGTCCCCACGTGGGTTGCGAGCGCATCGCCGCCCGGCGGCGAGGTCGGTGTCGACGACACCGGCACCACCCCCGGCGCCGTCGTACCGACCACCGCCGGGATCACGTCGTGCACCGCCGTCATGTGCGGCGCCGCGAGTCCGAGCATTGCCGGTTGCTGTTCGGTCTCGCTGCCTCCGCTGAACACGGTGAGCGCGGGGTTCCCGGACAGCGGCCGCAGCACCGCCTCGACCTCCGCGGTCAGCAGGTCCAGGAACGGCTGGTCGTCGGGCGGGTCGAACGTCGACAGCATGGCGTCCTGCCACACCATGACACCGAGTTCGGCACAGTCGTCCCAGAATGCGGCGTCCTCGTACACCGCCGTGCCCGGCACGCGGACCATGTTCAGGCCGGCCTCGACCACCCGCTCGAGGGTGGCCCGTGTCTGATCCCGGCCGCCCAGCCCGACCGGATCCACCGGCGTCCAGACGGCACCGCGGCAGTACACGTCGACGCCGTTGACCGACAGCCGGAATCCGCCGTCGCCGCGCGCCGCGCACACGGTGCGGAATCCGACCGCACCCAGGTCGACGACGTGCTCCCCCAGGACGACGCTCAGCGGATACGTCACGGGGATGCCGTGGGTGTGCGGCCACCACAACCGGACGTCGGGGACGCGCAGGTGAGCGCGGACCTCCTGCGCGCCGGACCCGGAGTCCACGATTGTCGCGTCCACGGTGAGGTCGCCGAGCCGCACGACAGGCGCCGGCCCGGCCGAGCGGTGCACGCGCACGGCGAGGTCCAGTACGCCCGCGCCGGCCTCCACGGTGGTGACCACGTGACGGTCCGACAGGACAGGGGCGGCGCCGTCGTGCAGACGCGCCGCCCGCCACGGACCCACCGGGGCCGGCACACCGCCGAAGACCGGGGCGCGACCGAGCAGGCTCGTGCGAATCCAGCGCAGTCCCTGCGCGCTCACCAGCGACGACCGCCAGCGTCCGCGTGGCCGTCGGCGGCACAGCGCGGCATCGAGCGACGGAAAGCGGATCGCCAGCGTGACCGCGCCGGGGCGGAGAGCGAGTTCGACCGCGGCCGGCACGAACATCGACTCCGACGACAGGACGAGGTCGTCACCGGCCCACACCTCCGCATGCGAGGCGAGGCCGTCGAACTCGAGACGCCACGGGCCCGGGCCGTCGCCGGACACGTCGGTGACGAACCACCAGTCCACCGCATCGGTCTTCGCCGCGCGCGCCGCCGCAGCGCCGTCGATCGCCCGGATCGCGCCTGCCGCGGTGCCCGGCACCTGCGCGTGGTACCACGGACCCGGCACACAAGCCAGGCCCGAGGGATCGGTGACCGATCCCGGTTCCGTTGCCACACAACGCCACCGAGCACCGGTGAGAAGATTCACTACTCGCGTCCGACCACTCGCGCCACGCCGCCCACCGACCGTTCCCACGCCTCGGCCATGCCGTCGAGTTGAGCCGACGGGTCGACACTGCGTCCGCGAGCGGCCCGAGCCATCTGGAACTGCACGCTCTTCGCGCCCTGCGCCACCGCCCGGAAGCCCGGCGCGAACGCCGCCGCCCTCGCGAACCCGTTGCGCTCGAGGTACTCGCAGACGTCGGCGGCCAATTCCGCGGTGGCACCGCACTGCCGCAACACCCCGAACGTCCACAGGTGAAAGGTGTCGATGCCCGCGTCGCGGATCCAGGGCACGTCGGCGACCACCCGCTCACCGAGATCACGCACCGGATTCCCGTCCGGTCGGGTGGCGAGATGATGGCGCAGTACCGCCTCGAAGCGCGCCGGCCGGTACCCCGGGTCCCCGTCGAACCGGACCTGCTCCATGTAGGGGGTGAAGGTCGCCGATCCGGCGACGTCGAGCCCGAACAATCCGCGAAAGTCGTCCCCGGCCAACCGGTGATACCCGCTGTTGTGGAAATACTCGAGCACACCGGCCTCCCGGTCGATGTAGTTCGCGACGATCGTCGTCTTGGTGTGACTCTCGCGGTAACCGGTGCCCACCGTGTCCGGGAGCCAGTGGGCATCCACCTCGACGGTCGACAGCATTCCCGCAGCGAAATTGTCCTCGACGTGGTCGAGGACCCGGCGCCAGACGTTCATCTCCCCCACGTCGATCCCGTACAGCGTGAACAGATCCTCCGGCTTGAACTTCAGGAATGTCCACTGCGATCCGTCGAACCGGGCCCCGAACGCGCACGCGGCGGCGGGCACCGGATCGAGCCCGAGCGAGTGGAGTACCTCCACCCACAGGTCGAGGTAGCAGTTGGTCTCGGTCCACGTCCGCTCGCCGGAGTGGATGGTGTGCGGTTCGTATCCGTCCGGCGAGATGCCGATCAACCGGGACGTCACAGCGACATCCGGGATTTCACCGCACTCGGCCAGCGTGACGGGTCGATGCCGTGGGTCCGCAGCATCGCGAGCGCGATGCGTTCCATCCCGAATCCCACGCACGCACTGTCGGCGACGCCGCCGTCTGCGGTGGCGATGTCGAACGTGACACCGAAGTGGTCCTGATGGCAGTTGCACGAGACGACGGCGGTCCCCTCGTCGAGATCGCCGTACAGGCGCACCGTGAGCTCGGTCTTGAGGTTCTCCTCGCGCTGGTTGGCGGCGAGCATGCGTCCGACCCTGCCGAAGAACGGGTCGTTGGCGACCACCGGCGTGGCGTCCAGCCACAGGTCGGACAGCACCTCGAGCCCGCGCTCGATCCACGAATCACGGTGCGTCGCGGCCTGGTCCGCCGTGCCGATCCGCACGAACTCGTGCATCCGGAACGCCTGCATACGGGCGGGATCGAACGCCGGCTCGTGCCGGAAGCAGTAGCCGTACACGTCGAGCAGCGCACCGCCGTCCGGCAACACACCCGTGAACATCGGGTACGCGGGGTGGCACGCCGCCGACACCAGCATTGTGTCGGCCGGTTCGAGCCACTTGTCCCAGCTCTCGCCGTCGGCTCGCGCCGCGAGCAGTTGGGCGTGCTCGGCGTTGGTGCCGGTGAACGTGTTGATCGCCCCGGTCAGATTGGGGAACGACGCGATGTAGTCGGTGCGCTCGAAACTGGTGCGGGGGAACACCGGAGGAAACCGGAATCGGGCCGCGGACGCGCCCGGCCCTGCTGCCCGCACGACCGCGTCGATGCCGTCGACGATGTCCTCGAACAATCCCGACCGTCCGTAGAGGCCGGCGACGGACGTGTCCACCAGGAGTCCGGCGTCCAGCAGTTCCGCCCGGAACGCACGCCGGGCCCGCTCGAGTTCGCTCGTCTCTTCCCGCTCCACTGCTGTATCCGTGCTCATATCGTCCCCCGGTATGCCGTGGCCATCTGCGCCGAGTTGGCCATGATTCGATCGTTGTTGACCATGACGGCCGCCCCGTGCGCATCGCGCAGGTGCCGGCCGAGCGAGTACTCCGTGTCTTCCCGGTAGCCGGCGATCCCGCAGATCAGCAGGGCCCTGCCGACGAGGTCGACAACCAGGGTCGACGCCGTCACCTTCAAGTTGTTCATCGCCAGCGAATAGCCCACTCCGCCCGCGACTTCGGCCTCCGGCGAACCGGCGGGTGCCGCATCGGCGTCGTCGAACCGGCGGGCCGCCGCGAACACGATGTCCGAGAACTGCTGGTGCACAGCGGCCGCCTCGGCGAGACGCGACGCCGCGGGCGAGGCCACGCCCGGCTGCTTACGCGCTGCCGCTCGCACGTACCGGCGCGCCTTCTCCACCGCGGCGTCGGCGATGCCGAGCCACACGGCCGACCACACCGAATGCGACACCGGGAGCATCGTCGCCGCCGAGATCTCCGCGTAGGGATCGGCGACGACGAGGTCGGGGCTGGTGGTGGCACGCAGCACGAAACCGGGGCTGCAGGTTCCGCGTAGTCCCAGCGTGTTCCAGTCACCGGTGCGCTCGAGCGTCACGTCGGCACGCCGGCAGATGACGAGCACCTGGTCGCTCGGCGGGCTGTCGGGGGTGCGCCGCGCGGTCGCGAGGATCGCGTCGGCGTACTCGCCGTAGGAGATCACGGGGGCATTCTTGACCAGCGACACCACCCCGCCGGACTGCTCCACCGCGCACGTACTGCGCCGGACGTCGCCCCCGATGCCCAGTTCCGTCGTCGCCGATGCCAGCAGGTACCCACCGGCGACCGCGTCACGCAGGAAGGCGGAGACGCCGTCGCCACCCGGATGCCGTACGAGCGAGAGGATCTGGGTCTGGTGCATCGCGAACACCATCGCCGTCGCGGCGCAGTGACGCCCGAGGGTCCGGGCGATCGTGCACAGTTCCCGCAGCGACGCGCCTTCGCCACCCAGTTCCGCGGGAACGGCACACGAGAGCAACCGCTGGTCTCGGAGCGCGTCGATCGCTTCCTGCGGAAAACGCGCGTCCCGATCGACGTCGACGGCCCAGCGCGCGGCCACCTCGGCCACGACTCTCTCGGCTCGCGCCGCCGGTCCCCACGACTGCCCGGACTCGATCCCGGTGCCGCTCGCGAGGGCGATACTCATGCCACTCCGAGTTCGACGAGTGCGCCCCGAATGGAATCCACACTCGCGAACGTGCTCTTGCGCAGCAGCTCGTCGGGAAACTCGATGTCGAACGAATCCTCCAGCGCCAGCATGACGTTGACGCTCGCGTGCGACGTCAAACCCAGTTCGTAGAGATCGGCCCCGACGGCGATGCTCGCGGCATCGGCGGACAACCGGGCGTGGTCGCCGAGAACCTTGCGGATGGTCTGCTCGCTCATGGGTGGCGTTCTCCTTGGTGATGGGGTGGGGTGCCGAGCCGGAACGCGGTGACCATCGCGATCGCGACGTCGGCCTCGTGCGAGATCGAGACGTCGAATCCGCCGAGCCCCTGCCGCTCGGCGAGGGCCGACGCGTTGCCGGACAAGCGCACTCCGCATCCGCCCCAGCTCTCGCGCCGGATCTCGATGGACTGCCACGGCAAGGCGACGTCCCCGGGTCGCAACACCTTGACCACGGCCTCCTTGGCCGCGAACCGGGCGGCCAGCCGTTGGGCCCGCGCAGGTCCTTCGCAGGTTTCCAATTCGTGGGGCGTGAAGATTCTCGTCAGATAGCGGTCGCCGAACCGCTCGACGCTGCTTCTCACATGCCCGACCGTCACCACGTCGCACCCGATACGGGACTCGGGGATCGACAAGACAGAACCACCAGACATCGATCCCCCTGCTCCAGTCTTCGCCAGTCTCACGTTCCGCACCGGAAGCCGTCGTCAGCGACTATCCAGCGAACCCTTCGAGAAGTTACCGCACACTTGCAATTCAAGACAAGAGGTACTGAGGTGTGGGCATAAACATACTCCGAGTCTGTAACCCTGTCTTTGTGACGCGCTGAATCAGCACATCCGGTGTGAGCGATCCTCCGGAAGTCCGCGGCGCCGGGCAGGTAGGGCGAGCTACAGCCCGACCTCGATGGCTCCGGCCGCCAGCAACTTGCCGATCTTCTCCGCCGAGACCGGGCGGCTGAACAGGAAGCCCTGGGCCCGATGGCATCCCATTTCGACAAGTTGCCGGGCCGACTCGACGTTCTCGACTCCCTCCGCGACCAACTCCAGGCCGAACGATTCGGCGAGACCGATGATGGACTTCACGATCGCCCGATCCTCGGGGTTGGTGTCCAGATTCATCACGAAGCCCTTGTCGATCTTCAGCGTCCCCACCGGCAGCGCCTTGAGGTGGCTGAGCGAGCTGAACCCGGTGCCGAAGTCGTCGATCGCCACCTCCACGTCCATCGCGTGCAGCCCTTCGAGCGCTTCACGCGTCCAGGTCAGATCACTGAGCACTGCGTTCTCGGTGATCTCCAGGCACAGCGCGCCCTTCCGAACGTCGAATTCCGTCAACGCGCTCGCAACGACGTCGAGGAAGTCCAGACCGGCCAACTGCCCCGGCGAGACGTTGACGCGCAGATCCAAATCCAGCTCGGGCACCTGCGACCGCCAGTCGGCCCACTGCCGGCAGGCCTTCCGGATCACCCAGCGCCCGAGCTCACCGGCCACATTCGTCGCCTCGGCGACGTCGATGAACGACGCCGGTTGCAGCAACCCGAGCAGCGGGTGATTCCACCGCACCAGGGCCTCCACGCCGATGATCCGGCCGGTCCGCAGGTCGACCTCGGGCTGGTACTCGAGGAACAGCGACTCGTCCGCGATGGCCGCACGCAGACTGAGCTCGATCACGTTGCGTTTCTCGCTCTCCTCCTGCATCTCGTCGGTGAACACGCTTATCGCATTGCCGCCCTTGGTCTTCGCAACCATGACGGCCTGGTCGGCCTGGCTGAGGAGCGAACTGGTGGTGGCCTTGCCCGGAATTCCGGCCGCGACGCCGATACTGACGCTGCGGCTGACCACCTCGCGGCCGAGACGCACCCGTTCGGTCACGACGTCGCGGATGTGCTGCGCCCGCACCTCCGCCTCCTCCAGGCCCACCGATCCGCCGAGCACGAGCACGAATTCGTCGCCGCCCAGCCGGGAGACGAGGTCGTCGGTCTGGCTGGTCGATCGGAGCCGGTCCGCGATCGTGGAGATGAACCCGTCACCGGCCCCGTGACCGAAGAAGTCGTTGAGAGGCTTCAGCCGGTCCAGGTCGAGGAACAGGATCGCGACCGGCCCCGGTTCGGACTCGGCGAGACGGGTGTCCAGGTGGTGGTAGAGCGCGCGCCGGTTACTGAGTCCGGTGAGGGAATCGTGGTCGGCGGAGTAACGCAACTGCTCCTCCACGACGATGCGCGCCTGGACCTGGGCGAGCAGGGCGGCGATCGCCTTGAGGACGTCGACCTCCGGAGGCGTCCAGTCGCGGTCGCCGAACTTGATGAATCCGAGCGTGCCCGTCGTCGTGTCACCGGACAACAGCGGAACGGCCGCGAGCGACACCTGCGGCACCCCGGACGCCTCGCGAACCCGCTCGTTGTAATCCGGACCGGACACCTCCGGCCGGAAGATGGCCACTTCCTTCTGGTGCTCGATCTGCGCGAATGTCGAGTCGGCGTCCTTGAAATAGACGACGCCGAGCGGGTCGGGGTCGGGGATGAAGGGCCGGAGCGGGTATTCCGCGACCAGGACCGTCGCCGCGATCTCGTGGTCGGTGAACCGGAGGAAGCTGGTGTCGACCTCGAAGTGCTCCACGAGATCCTGCAACACGCGGGTGGCCACGGGCTTGAACGAGACCGCATCGACAGGCGTGAGCCGGGACGCCACGGTTGTCACCAGGGTCTCGAGCTTTTCGGTTTGCTTCTCGGTGTTCACTGACCCTCCTGTCCTTACGATATCCGCCTGCGAACCCGGTCGGCGAGGCGCTCACTCCGAACCGACGGGCCCGGCGCATGGCTGAGCCGCAACACCATGGCGAGCGCTTCACCCGCCTTCGCTCCGACGACGTCGAACAGTTCCTCCCGCAGCCTCTCCAATGGTGCCGCATACCGTGGTGAGAGTTGTTCGAGTTCCGCACTTTCCACACCGTAGAGAAATATCGGTGAAATCGGCTGGACGGCGAGCCCGAGCGTCTGGGCGTGGATCCACACACTCTCGGTCGCCTCACCGCCGCGCACGTAGTCCCGAGGGGTGCTGCCCGGAATCGCAACGACCGCGACAGCCGAGCTCGACGAGACGCGGTCCGCAGTTGACTTACCCAGCGCCTGTCCCCCGTCCTGTGCGCCCAACCGTTCCATGACGTCGGGTCTCCGCAGCAGTGCGAGGGTCGACAGTTCCGCCGAGTCGAGTTCCAGTGCGCGAACGTCGATGCCGGTCTCGACCGAATCCAGGGGCGGCCACCGCAACTCGCCGATCATTTCGCGGTGCAGGGTCGGTGTGAGGAATCGGATACGGTCCGACTCCGCCAGGATGGCGGCGATCGTCGCGATGTCGTCCCTGTCGGTCACCAGGCAGAGGCGTGCACCCTCCCGAGATGCCGCCTCCGAGAGAAGCCGCGCCTGCGTGTCGTCCAATGGCCGGGGCACGCCCGGCATGCGGTTGGTGGTCCGGTCGAGCATGTGCTCGTAGCGGTCGGTGAGTTCCCGGTCGTTTCCGCTGCCGAACGTCATCGTGGCAACGGGAAGTCCCGGATCTCCGTCGTGGACCGTCACGGTGCCGAGCAGTCCGGCGGCCGACGCGGCGATCCGGGCGTTGTGCAGGGCGGCCCCGACCGCGACATAACTGCCCCGGTACCCGACGTCCATGGCCGTCGAGTGCTCCGGGGCCAGGGAGATGGTCAGCCCGTCGTCGTCCGCCGCGATCGTCCACGGCTGGACGTTGCCGCCGGACGGCGCGCGGGCCGCTGCATACACGACGGCGTCGACGGCGTCGCGCGAGACCGCGGCAGCCGCCTCGCGATCCGCGGGCTCCTTCGGCAGGTCGTGCGGTCTCGGCGGATCGGCGAGGGCATCGAGATGCTGGTCCAGGTCCATGCGGCACCGACCCGACGCGAGCGGTTGTCCGAGCCCGATGCGCCGCACCGCCGCCGCAACCTCCGCCCCGCCGAGCAGCACCTCACCCCCGAGCTGAGGCCACGTGGATATGGTTTCGTCCACCTCCACCAACGACGCGGCCATCGTCGCCGACAGCTGTCCGGCGTCGAGAATCCGAAGTACGAGCGGAATCTTGTCCCGTGAGCCGAGCCCCGCCAGCGACTCCACGTCGACGTCACCGATCAGTCCGTGAAAGACGGGCCGATCGGGTTCGAGGTCGAATCGCTCGACGTCCAGCAGACCCCTGTCACTGGTCGCCATCAGCACCGGCAATCCCCTGCGCCTGGCCTCCCGCCGGAGGGACACCTTCACGTCGAGGGAGTCACATTCGTCGATCACCACGTCCAAGCCGTCCAGGAATTCGGCCACCGACTCGACGTCGAGACCGTCCTCCCACAACGTCACAGTGACGTAAGGGTCGATCTCCGCGATACGGCGGGCGGCGACCACGGCCTTGTTCACCCCGAGGTCCAGGACGGTGCCGGGAACCCGGTTCAGATTGGACAGTTCGAGGGTGTCGAAGTCCGCAAGCCGCAGGCCGCCGCACGCCCCTTCCAGCGTGAGCGCCAACGCGACCGCATGACCGACGCTCAGACCGACGATCCCGACGGTCACATGCTCGAGACGTTCCTGCTCGTGCGCGGTGATCTTGTTCCGATTCCGGTCCAGCCGCAGTCGCCGAAACGACGTGCGTCCGAGCAGACGCACCACGGTCCGACGCCACGAGTAGTACGCCCACACCGGAGACTCGTCCAGCACGCCGGCCCCCGGCGTGGGAACAAGGGAACGCAGAGCGTCCCTCTGGTGCTCGAGCCGATCGACGAAGACCACCGCGGGGTCGCGGCGGAGGCGGTCGAGTACCGCCGCGTCCCCGGAGTGGCCCTCGTCGAGCAGCAGGGCGGTGTACTCATCGTGGGTTTCGTTCACGAGACGCTCCGCATCGGCCGAACGACGCCTCCTCCCGCCCCCGTCGCGATGGCTGCCGACGGCGTCGGTCGGGACGTCGTGAGTAACAGTTGGGACAGCTGCATTGCTTCGGCGCGGCCCCTGCGCCTACTCCGATCCCACCACATCAGCCGCGTCTCGTAACGGTCATCCGGATAGGGCACGGGAGCAATATGGTCGGCCACCACGCCACCGGTGGTTCGCCACGTGTCCAGGACGTGGGATGCGGCCGTCGCGAGCATGAACTGGACGTCGAGCAGATCCATCGAGAAGGTGGCGATGCGGCCCAGTGCGCCGACGAGTTCACCCCGCCGGGCGGCGGTATCCGACACCCATGCACCCTTCGCCTCCACGACACCGAACGGAAGTCGGTCTTCGATCATTCGACGGACGGCGGGAGCTCCAGGATGGTTGCTCCATTCCGTGATCGCATGCGCCTGAACTGCGGAAAGGTACGGTCCCTGCACCCGGACACCCGCTGCGACCGAACCGTTCGGCTCGATGGCGACGAAGAAGATCGCGGTTGTGTCGCCGCCCTGTATCCGGCGGTATTCGAGAGCTTTCTCGGCGCCGTACTTGCGATAGCCCGCTACCGCACCCTCGAGATATGCTTCCCAGAGCTCAGGCTCCTCGGTGGGCCGGGCGACGACGAAGCGACACTCCGACCGCGGATCCCACACGCTCAGAGTTCGGTCAATTAAGGTATCGGTCGACCGTGCGTCGATCTGCGGACGCGACAGCTGTTCAACAGGCATTGGGCTTTCCCATCGGAGTCGGTGCGGCAATTCCGGGGACTCACGGGTTACGTAAAGACCCCAAGAACTGGACACACGAACCCGGTCACAGCCCCGCGGCTACCTATTTTCCGCGTTTACACCGGATTTGTCACCTGTGATGCCACAAACGAGCTCAAAAACAAACTTCAGGTTGGTAATTGCCAACCAGGCATTTAAGTCAGGGAAATGAACAGCTCGACGTTGCTCGGAGCGTGGAAGACCTCGATCTCCTCTGCATAGGCGCGCTCGATGCGCCCTTCCTTCTCGGCCAGCTCCGCCTGAATCCATACATCCTCGATCGGGTCTGACGACCGCCCGTCAGGTGTGAACTTGGCGAAATAGCCGGCCGGGACTCGCACCAGCACGTCACCGATCTCGAGATTGCCGAGGCCGATACACCGATATCCGATCACGGCGGTCCACCCCAGATCTGGGACCGCAATATATACGGTGGTCAACTCCGCGGTGCCGCGTTGCTGGATTCGCTCGCGGGTGAACTTCATCAGGTCGGTCGAGTGCGCCGACGAACTGAGCTCCGTGCGTGGCAGAACAAGCCCACCGAAGTCGGCGGACTCACGCTTGACGATCTCGAAACTCATTGCGGCCCCTGCATCGTGGCGGGTGACACTATCGCCACGTACAAATCGATTCCGAAGGCGTGCGGGTAGAACTCGAAGTCGCCGGTGTAGGACCGTTGAATCTGCTGCGATTCCTCCGCATCACGAATCTGCCCCCAGAGCGCGTCGAAGAGGTCGGGAAAAGTTCCGACCGAGGAGAACTTCGCATAGGTTCCCGCAGGAATCCGCGATACCAGGTGCCCGCGTGCGACCTGATCGATCGAAGTGCACTCGTAGCCCACGATTTGCGTGTAGTACGAATTGATCTCGGGAGCGTGGTCGACGTAGGCAGACGCCAATGGCTTGTCCACGTTCTGCGCGAGAAGGGTCGACCACGTCTTTTCAAGATCCTTGTCGCGCGCTTTTCCCAGCGCCCTCTTCGGACTGCGGACGGCCAGTCCGGCGACCAGTGTCTCTTCGCGTTCGACTATGACGAACGGCATCGGGCACCCTCCGATGTCATCGGCACATTGGGTTTTCAATGACAATTATTGCTCGCCCGCCTTAAATTCGGAGGGCGAGATATCACCATACCTCGTCCAGTATCCGCGGTCTGCGGCCTTAGCCGCGAAAACCTCCACGACCACGGAAACACTCAATTGATCAAGTCCCCACGAGCTGTCAAACAAAAAGGGACTCTATCGCGTATTTGAGTGCTTAACATACTCAAAGTTGGTTTTGACCCTTGCAAGACGACCTAGAGTGTGGTTTATTGGACGGATCGAGACCCTGGGTGTGACGCAACTAACACAGAGCGACCTCCAGATCTCGGTGACGAGGGGAGACTGCCCGTGCGCTGCCGACTGTGCGACTCCGATCGCTTGCGAAGCGTCCTGGATCTGGGGGCGACGCCGCCGTGCGAGCTCTTCTTGACCGAGCAAGGCCTGGACGCCCCCGAGACGAACTATCCGCTGCACCTGCGCATCTGCGAGGAATGCCTCCTGCTTCAGGTTCCGGCCCTGATTTCTCCGGAGGACACCTTCACCGACTATGCCTACTACTCTTCCTACTCGGATTCATGGGTGGAGCACGCACGGCAGTTCGTCCGGTCCTCGGTGTCGCGGCTCGGCCTCGACGCGAATTCGCTGATCGTCGAAGTCGCGAGCAATGACGGTTACCTGCTGCAGCACGCGGTCGACGCCGGGATCCGCTGCGTCGGAATCGAACCGTCGCACAACGTCGGCGCGGCCGCACGTGAACGAGGTGTTCCCACTCTCACGGCATTTCTCGACGAGGAACTCGCCGCCGACGTCCGCGCCGAGCACGGTCCGGCAGACCTCGTGGTTGCGAACAACGTGTATGCGCACATCCCCGACCTCCGCGGGTTCACTCGGGCACTGCGTACCCTCGTCGCCGACGACGGCCAGCTGAGTATCGAGGTGCACCACGCACTGAATCTGATCGTCCTCGCGCAGTTCGACACGGTCTATCACGAGCACTTTCAGTACTACACACTCCTCTCCGCCATGCGTGCGCTTGCCACGGCCGGCCTCTCGGTCGTCGATGTGGAACTTCTGGAGACACATGGCGGCTCGATCCGGATCTGGGCACGTCCCGACACTGCCGGCGCAGTGCCCACCCCGAGCGTCACCGACGTATTGAAGGCGGAGGAAGACGCCGGACTGCACAACGTCGACGGATACAGCCGGCTCGAAATTCAGGCGAGAGCCGCTCGACAAGAATTGCTCGGGTTCCTTCTCGACTGCCGGGCCCAGAACAGGACCGTCGTCGGCTACGGCGCTCCCGGCAAGGGAAACACCCTATTGAACTACTGCGGAATTCGCCCCGACCTACTCGAATACACGGTCGACCGCAATCCGTACAAGCACGGCCGGTACACGCCGGGCACCCGGATCCCGATTCTCGATCCCCGACAGATCGAGAAAGATCGGCCGGATGTCGTTCTCGCCCTGCCGTGGAACCTCGAGGGAGAGCTGACCGAACAACTGCGCTACATCAGTGAGTGGGGCGGAGAGCTCGTGTATCCGCTCCCCTCCCTGCACAGAGCGACATTCCAACCCGACAGCGTGGCAAGGAGGCTCACGACATGAAAGTTGTCCTGTTCTGCGGCGGATACGGCCTACGCATGCGCAACGACCACAATGACGTGATCCCCAAACCCATGCAGATGGTCGGACCACGTCCGCTGCTATGGCATGTAATGCACTACTACGCTCATTTCGGCCATACGGAGTTCATTCTCTGCCTCGGGTACGGGGCGGAGGCCATCAAAGACTATTTCCTCGACTACCGCGAGGCGGAATCCAACGACTTCGTTTTGCGTGCGAGCAAGATCGAGCTGCTGAATTCCGACATCAGCGACTGGTCGATCACATTCGTCGATACCGGTCTGGAGTCTGCGATCGGCGAGCGTCTGCGACGCGTTCGCCAGCACCTCGGCGAAGACGAGTACTTTCTCGCGAACTATGCAGACGTGCTCACCGACGCCCCCCTCGACGACGTCATCACAAAGTTCCACGAGTCGGGCGCGGCAGCATCCATGCTCGTCGTCACGCCCCAGTCCTCGTTCCACTGCGTCAACGTGGCCGAGAACGGCGAGGTCAAGGAGATCATCCCGGTCAGCCGGCTGCCCATCTGGGAGAACGGCGGATATTTCGTCCTCAGTCGGGAGATCTTCGATCTCCTTCCCCCTGGCGGCGATCTCGTGGCCGATGTGTGTGAACGTCTTGCCGGTGAAGGCCGTTTGTTCGGGTACCGCCATGAGGGGTTCTGGAAGCCGGCGGACACTTTCAAGGAGCGCGCCGAACTCGATTCGAACTACTCGCAAGGCATCCATCCGTGGATGGTGTGGGAGCCGTCGCAGCCCGCACACAGCGCATGATGATCAGCCTCGACACATTGGGGCTCCACGAAGTGGCTGTACTCGGTGCGCACTGTGACGACGTTGCGATCGGGCTCGGAGGCACCCTCCTCACACTTGCTTCCAGCACTCCCGGCCTTCGCGTCCGGGCGCTCGTCCTGGCAGGAGCCGACGCCCGCCGCGAGATAGAGGAGCGTCATGCGTTGGCGGCATTGTGTCCCGACGCCGACCTCGAGCTCACGGTTCTCGACGTTCCGGACGGATACGCACCGGCATATTGGGAGCCGATCAAGAAGGCAGTCGAGGCCTTCGGGCGCGATTGCCATCCCGACGTGGTGTTCGCTCCGCACCGAGCCGATGCACACCAGGACCACCGAATGCTGGCGGAGCTGGTTCCGACGGTGTTCCGTGACCATCTGATCCTGGGGTACGAGATCCTCAAGTGGGAGAACGACACACCTCGGACGTCGATCTACCACCCGCTCACCCGCGCTGTGGCGACGGAAAAGGCGCGGATACTGCTGAAGCATTACCCCTCCCAAACCACCCACGACTGGTTCGACGAAGACTCCTTCCTCGGGCTGTCGCGGCTGAGGGGTGTGCAGAGCAGACAACCGCACGCGGAGGCGTTCGTCCTCGAAAAGGCAACCATCCGATTCGGAAGGACCTGACATGCGAGTGCTCCTTACCGGCCACCAGGGATACCTCGGTTCGGTCATGGTTCCGATATTGCACACGCGCGGGCACGACGTCGTGGGTCTCGATTCCGGGCTCTTCGCCGGGTGCGTACTCGGTCCTGCACCCGCCGACCCTCCCTCTTTCGATGTAGACCTGCGGGACGTGACAGAGCAGCATCTGGGCGGCTTCGATGCCGTGATTCACCTTGCAGCGCTCTCGAACGACCCGCTGGGGTCTCTCGCACCGGACATCACCTACGAGATCAATCATCGAGCGTCCGTCCGGCTGGCTCGCCTGGCGAAGGAAGCCGGTGTGCGGCGATTTCTGTATGCCTCGACCTGCTCCGTATACGGTTCGGCCGGTATCGAGTTGGTTACGGAGTCCGCACCACTGCGTCCGCTCACGCCATACGCCGAGAGCAAGGTGCGTGTCGAGGAAGACGTAGCCGCACTCGCCGACTCCGGGTTCTCTCCGGTTTTCCTGCGCAACGCGACCGCCTTCGGATTCTCCCCACGGCTGCGCGCCGACATCGTCCTCAACAACCTGGTCGGCACCGCGATGCTGACGGGCACGGTGCGAGTCTTGTCGGACGGCACGCCGTGGCGCCCACTGGTACATGCGCAAGACATCGCCAGCGCGTTCGCGTGTGCACTCACCGCGCCGGTCGACCGGATCCACTGCGTCGCCTATAACGTCGGTACCGAGACAAACAATGTGACGGTGGCACAGATCGCCGAGGCCGCCGCCGCCGCGGTTCCCGACTCACAAGTGCTCATTACGGGAGAGACGGGCTCGGACCCGCGGTCCTACCGTGTCGACTTCTCTGCCATCCGCACGGCATTCGAGGACTTCGTGCCGCGATGGAGCATCGTCGACGGAGCGGCCGAGTTGTACGACCGGTACACCCGCTGGGGCCTCACGGACGTGCTCTTCACGCAGCGTTTCACCCGACTCGCCCATCTTCAGCAACTCGAGCGCACCGGTGTACTCGACGAGTCCCTGCGTTTCCAGCGAGTTGGAGCCGGCCATGAATGACGGACACTGCCAGGAACGGTCACAGCCGTTCGAGCAACGCCGTCCAACTCCCTGCGGCGGCGTCTCGTTCGCTGATCAGCGATACCGGAAGCGGCCACGATATCGCGAGGCGGGGGTCGTCGTGGGCCACTGCGATGTCTGCCGTCGGATCGTGCTCACGATCGATGCGATAACACACATCCGCGCTCTCGGTGAGTGCCTGGAATCCGTGCAGGAAGCCGGGCGGAACGTAGAGATGCGCGAAGTCCACATCGTCGAGCCGGAATGCCTGCTTCCTACCGAACGTCGGCGACTCCCTGCGAATATCGACCAGGACATCGTAGATCGCACCATGGGCGCACCGGACCAGCTTCGCCTCACCTGGACTCGCCCGTCCGTGCATGCCGCGAACCACACCACGCCGCGACCGGGACTGCGAATCCTGCAGGAAGTCTGCGGCCAGGATTCCAGTCGCTCCCACATGTTCATCGAACTGGCCGGCTTCGAACGTGCGAGTGAAGAGGCCTCTGTCGTCACGATGGGGCACCGGCCGGAACACCCGGACGTCCGTCAATTCGGTGGTTTCAACGTGCACGCTGCAATTCTTGCGCACAAGGGCCGGGTCGGCCACCGATTCCATCGCACCGAGGTTCCGACATGATGGCCTGTCGAGGCTGTGGCGTCGCAGTGTTCGATCGAGTACTCGACCTCGGTTCGATGCCCGCGGCCGACTTCTTCCCTCCAGTTGGTAGTCCGGTCACGCCAGCCGAATCGGCGCACTGCCTGACAATGGCGTTGTGTCGCGAGTGCGGTCTTGCTCAGCTCGTCGACGACGACACGGCGCCGGAGGAACCACGTGGCGTCGAACCGGAGGCTTTGAGAACACAAGCATGCACAGCTGTTCGAGCCGTCGCCGATGCCGGGTATCTCACGGGCGACACGGTTACCGAGTTCGGCAGTCCACACGGCGGAACATGGTTACCGCTGCTCACCGCGCGGGGGTTCCGTGTCGCGACGGACCGGCGCACAGCCTCGGTGGTCATCGATTGTTTCGGGATCATGCACGAACCTGACCAGCGGGCTGCCTTCTCGGTGCGGGCAGCGGCACTCGACGCCGACGGCGTCCTGCTCATTCAATTTCATTCTCTTACTGCGATTGTGAAGCACCAGCAGTGGACGGCACTCCGGCACGGTCACTTCGCATACTATTCCTTGACGTCACTCCGACGGTTGCTGGCCGACGCAGGACTACACCTCACACACGCCTGGCTATTCGATCTTTACGGCGGCACGGTCTTGGCGGCCGCACGCCGTTCGCCGTGCGCACCGCCGACACCTCGCGTTCATCGCATACTGGTCGATGAACGCATGGCCGGTGTTACGAACCCTGTCACGGTCCAATCCTTGCAACTCGCCGCGGACACGAATGCGGCAGCCTTTCGCGACTGGCTGACAGCGATGGCGCAGCGGCACTGTCGGGTGTTCGCCTACGGCGCCGCATCTCGGGCAGTACCACTGTTCGCCCACGCGGGCGTCGACCGAGGCCTTGTGGCGGCAGTCGCCGACGCATCCACCGCCAAACAAGGGCGGCGAATGCCCGGCACCGATGTGCCGATCATCTCGCCTGAGCAATTGCTTCGCGCTCATCCGGACAAGGTCGTGCTCACGCTGCCGGATCTGCTACCCGAAGTGTCGCAGCGTTATCCGGAACTGTCCGGGCGGTGGGTCCTTCCATCCGAAACACCACGCGTTCCTGCTCCTCCGCTCATCCGCGCTCGGAGTCGAGAGCATCTGGCGCCGAGACACCGTGAGACGTACGCGGACACGCCGACGACCCGAGGCGGCCGGCTCGATTCGCGTTCAGCCGCCAGCAACCGAGATGAAGTACAGCCATGACCACCAGCACCCGTCGAATATTGCGAATCGGCCCCTCGTATCCACGACCTCCAACGACACGCACGGTCCGCCACTCCGCAGACATCGTTCCGGATTCGCTGCAGGCTCCCACCCGGCTTCTGGCGAGAAGGCGAGCACAGGCCTATCTGCTCCCGCTCGCTGCAGACTTCATCGTGCTGTCCGTCGTGTGTTCACTGACACGGATCGATCGTCCCGCACAGTCCGCAGCGATAATCGTCGCGGTCCTGGCCTTCACGGGCGCGTACCGACCCCACCTGACGCTCTCACTACTCGACACCCTGCCCCGGCTCGCACTAGCAAGCACGCTGGCGGCATTGGCCACCGCACTGGTGCTGACCCCGAACGGAACATTGGTAGGGGCGGCGAAGCTGGCTGCAGTGACCCTCTTGGCGGTCGTACTGTCCCGCAACGCCACCTATCCGGTCGAACGTTTCCTCAGACGGAAACTCCGCGGCGGTCGTCGAACGGTGATCATCGGCGGCGGTCCGGTCGCGAAGATACTGGCGGACAGCATCGTCACGGAGCCCTCGTCTGGACTGCAGTTGATCGGACTACTCGACGACTCCCCACAAGCGGAGACCGCGCGCAATGGGAACGTACCGATCACCCCGCTGCGGGGAAACCTGCGTGAGTACCTCACGACCCACTACGTCGACACGGCAGTACTCGCCTTTCCCCACGCCGTCGACGGCGCGGTCATCCACGCGTTGCGTGAGTGCGACCGCATCGACTGCGAGATCTTCGTTGTTCCTCGACTGTGGGAGATGACTGCGGTCACCGGCGACATGGAACACATCGGCACCGTCCCATTGAAGAAGTTTCGCCGAGCGGCACACCGATCGTTCCTGTGGCGGGTGAAGTTATGGATGGGCCGAGTCCTCAGCGCGGCAATGCTTGTGGCGTTGGCCCCGACATTCCTCGCGATCGCTCTCGCAGTGTATCTCTCGGACCGATCGGCACCGGTTTTGTTCAGACAGAAGCGAGTCGGTTTGGACGACCGGGTGTTCGAACTTCTCAAGTTCCGAACAATGAGCCCAGCAAGCGACCACGAATCCGCTACCCACTGGTGCATTGCACACGACGCCAGGATCGGGCGTCTCGGTCGGATCCTGCGGGCGACTTCGCTCGACGAGTTGCCTCAACTGTGGAATGTCATCCGGGGAGACATGACACTCGTCGGCCCGAGGCCGGAACGTCCCCACTTCGTCGACAAGTTCCACGCCACGGTTCCCAACTATGAAGCGCGCCATCGCGTGCCGACGGGAATAACGGGATGGGCCGCCGTCAACGGTCTGCGCGGCGACACGTCGATCGGGGACCGCACGCGGTTCGACAACTACTACATCGAGAATTGGAGCATGTGGTTCGACGTCAAGGTACTACTCATGACCGTAGTGGCGGTAGTGAGGCTCGGAGGCAAGTAGCAGAAGTGGCGCAGGGCCCACCGGTCGGCACCCCCGGCTGACTCAGCAGCCGACGTGCAGCCGGTTCCCCCGCGACACAACGGTGCGGGAGCGCACGGCGAGTCGCTGAAAGGCCGCTCTCATCAGGCGCATATCTCCGGCTAGAACATCTGCACGACAGAGGAACTCGGGATAATCACGGGCAATTCGGTGATGGAAGCGAAGCATGTCCGACAGCTTGCTGACTGTCGATGTTCGACTGCACATGTTGAAGGTGGAGTCGCGCCACGCAGCCACGAGCTCGGGCATTCCGAAGAACATCCCGAAAGCTGTTACCCGCGCAAAAAGATCCACGTCCATGGGGAATACGAGATCACCACGGAATCCGCCCACACGATCGAAATGCTCTCGTCGGAACATCGCGGCAGCTGTCGGCCCGAAGTCGGCCGGCCCTCGTCGGACAATTGTCCTCATCAGTGTGCGCGGAGTATGAAGCCCCTCCAAGCCGGGAATCCCCAGTCGTGACTCCCGCAACGCTCCGTTCTCGTCGATCACGTCGAACTTGGCGGCGCTGAGAGCTATTGCCGGATCAGCCATTACACGCAACTGAGTTTCGAGCGATCCCGGCATCAGGACGTCATCTGCACAGACGACTTTCACCAATCGTCCGTTCGAGAATTCGACTGCCTTGTTCCAGTTGGCGCCGATCGGCAGAACGACGTCGTTGCGAAAGACTCGCACTCGTGAGTCACTGAACGACTGCGCAATCGATTGAGTGGCGTCCTTGCTCGCATTGTCGAGAACGACCAGATCGACTGCGACGTCCTGGTCGAGGATCGATCGCAACGTCTCTTCGAGAGTACAGGCGGCGTTATATGCGGGAACGCAGACGGAAACCGTGGCAGCAGCCATCGCTATTCTCCCACCGAACTTTTGACGCGAGCGACAATCATGATCCTCGTTGTGCACCAATACTTCCTGGCGGACAGGACTGATTCAAATTCTATCACGCCGAGCGGCTCGAGACCTCGGCCGGGACGAGCATCGCGAAAGTCCCGCAACGACATCGCGCGGCCGTGCGCAGCACTGTAGAGTTTAATTGTCCGGTACCGAATGGACCGGCGTGACAGCGCAATAGCAACGACAGCCGGCGCGAAATGAACTTTACGGTGGGTAGCCCACAACTCGACAACTCTCGGTCTCTGCGACTCCACATGACGGGATCGGAGTGGTTCACGTCGGGGCCTGGTGGACTGAACCGATATTTCACCGACCTGTATTCCACACTGAATCAGCGACCGGGCGTCGATGTTTCCGCTGCGGCGTTCGGTAGGCCCGAGCAGGGTGGGCATTCGTGGGGCCCGGTCGGTGCATCGACGCTGCGCCGCGCGTACACCGCTTTCCGCGACGCCAGCGCTCTACCGCCGGACGCGGTCATCGACCGACATTTCTGCCTCTATGGACGCTCGGCGATCGACGGGCATGGCAAACACCCCCTGGTTGTTCACTTTCACGGGCCCTGGGCGGCCGAAAGTCGCATGGTCGGGGCCAGTGAGACAGTTGCGCGGTCGAAGTACTGGATCGAGCGGCTCCGCTACGCCGGCGCAGATCGCTTCGTCGTGCTGTCCAAGCACTTCCGCAATCTGCTCGTCGCGAACTACCAGGTGCCAGAAGACAGGATCAGGGTTATTCCTCCTGGTGTCGATCTCAACCGATTTCGCCCATCGGATCATCCCTCGGCGTCATGCACGATCCTCTGCGTGCGACGCCTCGAGAGGAGGATGGGTATACATGTTCTGCTCCGGTCATGGCAAGCAGTCATCGCTGCTCATCCCGACGCCCGACTCGTGATAGTCGGTACGGGCACCGAAGAATCGGCGCTCCGGGTTCAAGCTGCCGAGTCCGGCTACGGCGACGCCATCACATTCGAGGGCACCGCCACTGACGGACGACTGGCTCAGTTGTACGGACAGGCAGCGGTAACCATCGTCCCATCCGTCGCCCTCGAAGGGTTCGGACTCATCGCGCTCGAATCCCTGGCCTCCGGGCGCGCCCCGATCGTGACCGAGTGCGGCGGATTGCCGGACGCTGTACAGGAACTCGACACTTCCTTGATCGTTCCTGCCGGCGACGCCGATGCGCTCGGAGACCGGATCGTCCGCGCTCTGGACGGAAACGTTCCCGGGCCCGGACAGTGCCGTGCTCACGCCGAAACGTTCTCCTGGGACGCCGCCTCGCAGCAGCACATCTCGATGTACGAGGAACTGGTCTCATGACGAAGGCCCTGTTCATCACACACACAGCCGCACCCTCCGGAGCAGAGTTGGCCACACTTCGGTTGGCAGTCGCTCTGCGCGACACTGGGGCAGATGACTCCAGGTGTCGGGGAATCGTTGTCGCGGTGGTGTGTGCGCAGGACGGTCCGATTGTCGATCGCATGCGCGAAGCAGGTGTGGAAACCATCGTCCTTCGAAACACTTTCGACAGTCGCGCCATGACTGTCCACAGCAGGAGCCTGCGCCGACTCATCGTGGGATTCTTCGGACTCGTCAAGATCGGGTGGTCGGCCGGTGCGACCGCGAGGGCGACAAGGGCGACAGTTCTTGTCGCAGAGAGTACCAAGGCTCTGATCATCGGCGCCGTCGCTGCGAGACGCGCAAGGATCCCACTCGTCTGGCAGGTGCACGACCGCGTATCCGCCGAGTACTTCGGAGGTCTCCTCTCGAGCCTCATTCGCGGGCTCGGCTGGGTGGTCAGCCGAGGGTACATCGCCAACAGTAGATCCACGATGAGTACGCTGTTCGCCTGGCACAGGGCAGCGCTCGTCGCCTACCCCGGCGTCGAACCGAGCAGTCGCGACGATCACGTAAGTCAACGTCGCCCCTCCGAGACTGTTGTCGTCGCCGTCGGACGCTTGACGCCCTGGAAAGGTCAGGACGTGTTGCTGCGCGCGCTAGCCGAGACGACTGTCCGACCTGAGCGCGTCTATCTCGTCGGAGGGACACTCTTCGACGAGGAAGCATTTCGTGTACGTCTGGAGCGCCTCGCGCACGAACTCGAACTTCCAGTCATCTTCACGGGACACGTCGACAACCCCGACGCCTACATGCGGCGTGCCGACATATTGGTGCACTGCTCCGTCATCGCGGAACCGTTCGGTCAGGTCGTGGTGGAGGGGATGAACGCGGGCTGCGCGGTAATCGCCTCGGGCCCCGGTGGCCCAACCGAGATCGTCGAGTCAGGGATCAACGGGCTACTCGTCGACGGCGGTGATCAGAAGCAACTGACAACGGCGCTGAATACATTGATCGGAGACCGTGAGCTCCGTCGACGTCTGTCGGCAGCGGGCCGACGGCGCGCAGCTCACTTCGGCATAGCCGCGTCCGCTCGCGACATAGCATCGTTTCTCGACACCGTGACTGCTACGCCGAAACGTAAGCGAGCAGCACATGCCTGACGATCGCAGAGAAATCCACATCATCACTGTCGTACGTGACATCGCATTCGTAAGCTTCGGGAAGTACGGCCAGTATGTCATCACGGTGGTGACACTTCCGTTGATAGCGCGAGTTCTCGGAACTGAAGGACTCGGGCTACTCGCGATCGGAATGTCTTCCTACTTCATCGGATCTCTGCTCGTCGATCTCGGTATCACCCAGTTTCTCGCCGCGATGGTCCACAGCGCAGATATCAATCAGCTCCGCGGAAACTACCTGGTGATCCGAGCGGCCATCCTCGGGACCATCGGTGCCGCACTGATCTCCAGCCTGGTCGTCGGCGTCGATATCCACCTGCACATGATCTTGCTCGGGTTGTTCGCCGGTGGGTTCTGGTCCCTTTCGGAAGACTGGGTTCTCATCGGGCAAGGTCGATTCGGAGCCTCGATGGCGTATCAGGGCATCGGCCGAATCGCATATCTCGTGCTCCTGATGTCGTTACTCCCACGCCTACCCCATCCGTCCGTCGCACTCCTCTGTTTACTCGTGTCGTCCACTCTGACTGTCGCGCTGACCTGGCGGGACTCTCTCAAGAAATTCGGCCGCCCTTGTCGTCCGTACAAGGTGATATCCATTCTCCGAATGGGAGCGCCCGTCCTCACCTCACGTTTGCTCGTGGCAAGTTACGGCCAGGGCGCAGCAGCGGTGTACTCCTCGGTGCTCGATGCGGTGTCCATCGGCCTGTATTCTGCCGGAGACCGACTCGTGCGAGCCATACAGTCCTTGCTCGACCCCATAGGCTTCGCTCTGCTGCCACGCATGGCCCGCCACAGTGACGACGATCGGTTCTGGCGACGCGCAACCCAAGCACTGGTCGTATGTCTCTGCGCGGCCGGAGTTGCGACTGTCGCGGTGTGGATTGCAGCCCCGACCTTGATCAACCTCATCTTCGGAAGCGAGTTTTCCGAGGCAATTCCGCTCCTGCGGGTCGAGGTACTTATACTTCCCGCGACCGCCTTGACGTCATTTGTCACCACCGCGGTCTTACCCGTCAAGCAGGACACGAGCGGCGTCTTGATCGGTGCAACCGTCGGAACGTGCGTCGCAGCCGCGTCATTGTTCGTCGCTGCACTGACCCAATCGGTGTGGGCCCTCGTCTACGGCACATTGTGCTGCGAGTTTTCCGTGGCGCTGTGGTACATCGTCCGTATGCGGCAACTCGCCGGTCGCGAACGGAACGAGCGCAATGCCGGCGGCACCGTCACAGAGGTCGCGCTGGTGCACAAGGAGAATCGACTATGAAGATCCTGTATGTCGGCGACGACTGGGTCGGAAGCAACGCTCGATCGCTCGCCAATGGCTTCCGGCAGGCGGGACACGACGTCGTCGTTGTCGACTCGACGTCAGTGTCACTTCCGACGCGGCTGTCACCTCCGTGGATTTATGCGAAGGCTACTCACCGGCGTGCTCCCTGGAGCGTCGAAGCTGTTCATTCGCGCATCGATGCGATCGCTGCCGAATTCCGGCCCGACATGGTGTTCGGATTCAAAGCAGTCTTCCTCGACCAGCGACGCCTCCTCGGCGTCCCGGCGAAATTCCATGTTCACTACAGCCCCGACGACACGTCGAACCCTTACAACACTTCACCCGGCTACCTGGAACTCGAGAACGAATGGGACCTCGTCGTCACCACCAAGCGTCACAACATTCCGGAGTTGCTCGACCGTGGTGCGCGCGCCGTCAAGTTCGTTCTCAGCGCGTACGACCCCGCGTGGCACCACCTTTCGGCGCGACGCGACTCCAGGCAATACGTCGTCGGGTTCATCGGAGCCTGCCGTCCCGACCGCCGCGATCGCTTGATCTCGTTGGCACGAAAGTACGGCGGGAAGATGCTCGTCCGAGGGCCTGGCTGGCGCCGGGTACCGGAGTTGCAGGTCACCCACGCCCACGTCGCGGGTCCGGTGTACGGAGAACATTTCGCCTCTGAAGTCGCATCCGTGACGGCGAACCTCGTTCTGCTCAACTCTGACAACCGGGACACACACACCTGCAGAAGTTTCGAAGTGCCCGCCTCCGGCGGACTCTTCGTGGGTGAAAGGACAAGCGAACATGCGGAACTTCTGGAGGAGGGCGCGGAATGTCTCTTGTTTTCGAACGAGAACGAGTTGAACGAGATCGTGGAATGGTGCGTGAAGAGTCCCGGCCAGGCGGAGAAGGTTGCCGAGTCGGGTTTCCGGCGGATCGTGGAGGGTAGACACAGATATGTGGATCGTGCCCGAGAGATCGTCGATGAAATCGGCTGACAATCGAGAATCGGAACGCGATATATGAACAATCCCGAACTCCAGATATTGCTCGTCATAGGAGCACTGGCGACAATCGTCATCGCCGCTGCATACGTTCACGGAATCGCACGTGTCTTCCTCATCGCGCAGGCGGCCTACTGGAGCCTGTCCTACGTCGCGCGTCCGATCGTCCTTCTCCTGGTGCGGCCGCAACCACGGTTCGGCGACAGCATCGCCGATCCGCGACTGGCCACGATTGGATACGACTATGGGATCGCGATGGTCTTGCGACCCGTGGTGTTCGGGCTGTGGGTGTACGCGATCATCGTTGTGGCGTATGCGGTCTGGATCCGGCATCGCCCAGCGCGGGACCGTGACGCGTGCGTTCCAGTCCGTTCCGCTGTTGACGCGAATCTGATTCCTACACTCTGGACCATCTATGCGATCGGCGTGCTCGGGCGAGTTGTATCGTACGCAACAGGTTCCACCGCCTCTGCCGGACAAACACAAAGCCCGAACCCGATACTCAGCTTCGTGACGCTGATGGCGGTTATCGGCGCCCTCGGGCTGATCGTCTTCTACCGACCGGTCAATCGCAGGGCCACCATTGCGGTTATCGGTGCGCTGACTGTCATGGAGTTGATGTGGACTGTCGCAATCGAATCGAAGACACCGATCATGGGCGCCGCGCTGGCGATTGCAGTCCGCTTCGCACTCACCGGATGGTCCAGGATCAAGGTCGCCGCGATCGCGGTGATCTCGGTTCTGGGAATAGCCGCGTTCGGCTGGCTGCAGGCCATCAAGGCATCCGCTCTCGCGAAAGCACAGTCCGAGATTCTTGATGCGAGCTATCCGGCAGCCATGCAGCCTTTCCTCAGCATCCTGCGCAGGTTCGATCTGCTCGAGGCCGCGACGGACAGCTACTACCTGGGCGGACGGCCTTGGCTCAACCTGTCGGACGTCACACACCATGCGCTCATCAGCATGGTGCCGGAACAGCTTCTCGGGACCTCGAAGTTCCAGTCCGGGACCGCGTGGGCAATCGAAGTCCGCGGGTCGTCTGTCGACATGACGAGGGTGTCCGTCTCACTGGCCGAGGGAAACATCAACGAGGGTTTCGTACTCGGCGGGTATCCCGGGGTCGCCGTCGGCGTCGTCTTCACCTTCGCGTTGGTGCTGGCGGGAGTGCGTGCGTTGCATTCACGGAACATCATCCCGATCTCTATGGGTCTCATGCTGATCGAGGTTCCCGTCTTCTTCGAGCGGGGAATTCTGGGCAGCATGGAACTCCTCGGAAAGTCACTTCAGGTGGCCATTCTGGTCTGGATTGTCTACCTGCTCGTCGGAGAATACCGAAGACGAAGTGAAGGGTCTTCGAAACAGAAACCGCAGGAACCGCCACACACACTCGTCGGCGCGGCGCGGTCGAAAAATTGGAGCGGTACGTCCCTCTCGCCGATCGGCATGCCCGCGCAGTCGGCGATCACCCCGCCGTTCACGGTCGGGCCACGGAGAACGCGTGCAGCTCCAGCCTTCTTCGATCGGGGAATTCTGGGCAGCATGGAACTCCTCGGAAAGTCACTTCAGGTGGCCATTCTGGTCTGGATTGTCTACCTGCTCGTCGGAAAACACCGAAGACGCACTGAATGGTCTTCGAAACAGAAACCGCAGGAACCGCAGGAACCGCCGCAAGGGGAAATTGCACTCGTCGGCGCGGCGCTGTCGAAAGGTTGAAGGACATGCGATTGATCGACTATTGGCACATTGCTCGCCGCCGCTGGATTCTCATCTCGGCGATCACGCTTCTCTGTGTGGCGGGCGCCGCCGGCTACAGCTCCATGCAACCGACCACATATCAGTCGACCAGCCGACTGTACGTGACGATGGCAACCGGAACGTCGGTGAACGACGTATACCAGGGTGGTCTTGCCGCCCAGCAGCGAGTGACGTCATATGTAAACCTCGCCGCGAGTTCCAACGTCGCTCAACGTGTCGTCGACCAACTCGGTTTGCCGATGTCTGCCGGCGAGCTGCAGGGCAAGATCACCGCCTCATTCCCCCCGGCCACCGCGCTGCTGGACGTCACGGTCACCGATTCGACAGCCGAGGGTGCCGTCATGTTGACCGACGCCGTGGTCTCTCAGTTCCGAAGGCTGATAGACGAATTGGAGACCATCCAGACCGACGCGGCTCCTGCTGCGAGGGTTTCGGTCGTCGATCCGGCCACAGATCCCACCGCGATCAATGGACCCAACTCGCGGCGGCTGCTCGGTATCGGCCTTCTCGCCGGATTGGTGCTCGGCTGTTTGGCGGCACTCGTGAAAGACCGCATGGACCGCACGATCCGGACATCGCATGAACTCGGTGAAATTCTGCCGGTCCCCGTTCTCGCCATTCTCGATATCGGGGAACCCGGTGCTGTCGGGGAGGCTCGCCGACTGCGCACTCGATTGATCCAGGCGGGAGGTGGCGACAATGGGATGACAGTGATGCTCACAAGTCTGTCGGCACGTTCACAACCGGATGTCTCGGTCATACTTGCGAAGGCATTCGCCGACAGCGGTCGGCGGGTCGTGTTGATCGATGCGGATACCACGGGAAGTGGGATCTCCAACGATCTTCCCGTGTCCGACTCGGGCCTCGCAGACCTCCTGCGCACGACGTCGTCCCCCATCGACGAGTTGTCGACATGCGCTGACACCGGGATCAGCGTGCTGGCCCTCGGATCTGTCGACGATCAAACAAGTGACCTGCTCGCATCCGAGCGCCTCACGCAAATCGTATCCGCACTCCGTAGCGACTTCGACTACGTCGTCATCGACGCCGCCCCGGTCGGATCTGCCGCCGACGCACTTACGCTCTCCGGGCATTGCGACGGCACAGTCGCTGTCGTCGAAATGGGGAGATCCACGTCACCGCAGGTACTCGGCGCACTGGCGACGTTCGATCAAGGTGGCTCCCGGATGGTCGGAGCCGTAGCAATATCGAAGAAGCACGTCAACTGGCTTCGCAAGATGATTCGCAGGCCGAACAGCGGACCACTCCGCACACGGATTACCGACACGGAATCGCAGAAGGAGGAACCCGCGATCGTCCTCGATGCAACGGCAGACACACTCGAGGCGGACCGGTGACCGACGATGTCCTGAATCGGCGGCGGTTGCTGGCTCGTTCACTGGGTGTCGCAGCAGCACTACCGCTGGCGGCTGCCGCGTGCTCGTCATCGGCCGAGGAACCGACTGTCGAGTTCACCTCGCCACATGTCTCCGATGTCCCCTCCGCGCGCAACGTGCGGGATTTCGGGGCTGTCGGCGATGGCAAGGCCGATGACACGACGGCGATCGCCACCGCTTGTGCGGTCGGCGACGGGCCCCTGGTTCTCTACCTGCCCGCCGGTGCCTACCGCGTCACCGCATGGCCCGACCTGCCCGACTACGCCGCTGTCATCGGAGACGGCAGCGACGTCACAACCATCGGTTACGCCGGGGACGGGCCACTGATCGCACTTCGAGGAAAGCACCGGGTGAGTTTCAAGCGCCTGGGGATCTACGTGACCGGCGCAACCGGCGCGGCGGTGTCCCTGTCCGAGTGCTTCAGATGCTCGTTCGATTCCGTCGTACTCCGCGGCGGACACGTCAGTACCAACTATCCCGAGTTCACACAACAGCGAGGGGTCATACTCGACCAGAACACGGGTGGCACTGCGTTCATCAATTGCGATGTCAACAACTTCGGAATCGGACTCACAACCAGATGCATTCAGAACTACGTCACCTCTTCGAAGTTCACGAGCAATTACGTCGGAGTGCTGGGGACGGGAAATGATCACAGTGCCGGGCTGTCAATGGTCAACGTCGAGTTCGTATCCGACACCGATCCGAACACCACGGACAAGCACGTGTTGATCGACGGAGCGGCAAACGATTGGTGGTTGACGAATGTCTGGTTCGAGGGCGCCGACATCGCCCTGTCGATCGGGAATCGCGATCGTGGGGGGCCCGCGCAATTCGGCCTGGTCAACTGCAAGGTCGCAGCACGCTCGGTGTGCATGGACCTGGTGTATTGCCGGCAGCCCTACCTTGCCAACGTCCAGTTCGATTCGGATACCCAGCGGCCGGCAATCGAAGTCCGCGTCGATTCCGAGGGGTGTCCGGACGGCACCGCCGTCAATCTGCTCTCCAGCACAGCTTCCGACATCGATCCGAAATCGTTCCCTGAAGGGTGGAGCGTGACTGGTCGCGGGCAGGTAAGTGGAGTTACCTTCGTAGGAACCGTGATTACTCGCGCAGGCATTGGCAGTGCCGACCTCCTGCAGGCGCAATCCCCCAATGGTGCAGTACTTTCCGCGGTTCTGTCGACCGGAGAGTGGATCGTCGACCGAGCCGACAGCGGAGTCGTGCTGAAGGATTCGGGCGACAACTACTGGAGACTCACGGTCTCGACCGATGGCAGTGTGAAGACCTCACCGCTCGGTAGGCGCCGACCGACTGGCTAGACATGCGCCGCTCGCCTCGCGACCCCGAACCACGCTCGGGCCGACAACCTGAATGTGCGCACTCCGCCAAGGCACCGGCCCGGTTCAAGCGTGCACTGTGGACGCTCGTCGTCCTCTTCTCTGCTCTCACCGCAATTGCTGCGGCAGGCTGGCCAGTCTACGTACGTCCGCAGATCGACCCATTGAGAACAGCGGACGCCATTGTGGTTCTCGGTGGAACTCCATACGAGCGTTTCGACATCGGCGTCGAATTGGCAGAGCGCGGATACGCACCACAACTCGTCATCTCGAACTCCGTCGGGAGTGGCGACAGGACGATGGACAAGTACTGCCATGGCCACTTCGACTTCGTGGTGAGTTGCTTCGAGCCCGATCCGTGGACCACAAAGGGAGAAGCCCAGGAGATAGGGCGCCGCGCCACCCAGCAAGGGTGGCATCACATCATCGTCGTGACCTTCACGCCCCATCTCTCGCGCGCGAGGTACATAGTCGAAAAGTGCTTCGACGGCGAGCTGACCATGGTCGCAAGCCCGAGCCCGTCCGGGCTGCTCTTCTGGGCAGGAATGTACATCCGCCAATCCGCCGGGTACCTCAATGCCTTAACCGATCGAGGGTGTTGAAATACCCATCACCGTGTAACTCGGTCACGACGCCAGCACGCCATCGACAACTGCCTGCATTCTGCGCCGAAAGATGCTATGAGAAAACAGCTCGGCGTGTCGACGGATTGCAGCCGCGTCATAGATCGAGCCGTCGAACGCGCGTATCGAGTTCACGAAACCAGCCACTATCTCTTCGTCGAGAACGCCGGAGACGAATTGGCCCGTCACATGCGGCACCACGCTGTCGAGTGCACCACCTCTGCCGAGCGCAATCACCGGCGTGCCGCAGGCCATGGCTTCCACCGGGACTATTCCGAAATCCTCTACACCGGGCATGAGCAGCGCACGAGTCCGGCGCAGCAGATTCAACAGCTGCGCATGCGATACGTGCCCGAGGAAGACAACTGTGGGCCCCGCTATGCTGCGGCAATATTCGAGGCTGCGGCCGTCCCCCGTAACCACGAGGGGCACCCCGGCGGTGTTCGCGGCGAGAATTGCCAAATCGGGCCTCTTGTAAGGCACAAGACGCCCTGCGACCAGGAAGAAGTCCTCCCTGCGGGTACCGGGGTCGGGCGTGAATGCATCGGTGTCGACAGGCGGATGAACCACGACCGCATCGCGGCCCCACCACTGCCTGATGCGCTGTGCGACAGTAGTCGAATTCGCGACTAGTTCAGTCAACAGCGGAGCTGCAGCGAGCTCGGCACGTCGAGCTGTCGACGCGAGCATCCTCAATGCGGCAGCGCCGGCTCTCCCGCCTGCTTCACCCTCACGGAGCGATGCGTCCCACGCCCAGCGCGCCGGGCTGTGCACATACGCGATTGTGGCGGCGGATGTCGAGAACACGGCCTGGGTCGCAAATGCGTGATGACTGATGATCACTGCAGCAGCGTCTCCGATATCCATTCGCCGGAAGGCATTCGGCATCAACGGCAGCAACGGCGCATAGGAGCGTTCGCCACCGAGTCGGTACAACTGATTGAGCCAAGTGGTCTCCGGCACCGTCCGCAGTCCCGACGGAATCCCTTGCGGACGCGCGACCGGAACAAGTACGCGCGCATCAGGCCATTGTGCCGACAACTGTTCGACAACGTGCTCCGAACCGGCGACTTCCGTAAATCGCTCGTGAACGAGCGCGACGCGGGGAGTGATCATCGAGCACCTCGTTGGACGATGCTTGCGGCGGAGGAAATCACGCTACACACCTTCTTTCCGATCTGCGCCGGCGACCCGTCGACCAACACCGCCTACAATACCAGCCCGATTTCAGCGAAAAATCGCATTCATGCAGGTAGCGGTACCTTTATCCAGGTTCGCATGATCTGCCTTCCCCCATGTTTTCGGGACCTCGGTTCGGGTAGGCTTACTCCAAGCTCTCCACCGTCGTCGTCTGGCGTGGCAGATCGACTGCTTCAGTCAGGCTTGCTGGCCAGAGGTGAAAGCATGAAGCCTCCACGATCATTGGTGGTTCTCGTCGCGGCTGGCAAGCTCTATTCGAGGCCCTACCGGCATCGGATCGGATCCCACCATGTACCCAGCGCTGGAATCCGGTTGGGCCCTGTGACGTCGGCCGAGCATCGCGTTGCTCTTCGCTCGCCCAGGCTTTCGGATGCCTCGGCGTGGCAAACCCTACGGCTACGGGATCAACACTTGATCGAACCGTTCTGGGTGTCGTCCCCGAAATCCTGGTCTCGGCGCCACACCGAGGGGGCCTGGGTAGACGAATTTCTACACATGCGTAAGGAGGCCCGCGCAGGCCGGGCACTGCCGCTGGTAATCGAGGTCGAAGGCCGATTCGCCGGTCAGTTCAACATGGAGCACATCGACTGGGGAGCAAAGAGCGCAGAAGTCGGCGTGTGGATCGATTCTTCGCTCACCGGACAGGGAATCGCGCTGGCAGCTGCGAACCTCCTCGCAGAGTACGTATTCGACATACTCGGATTGCGCCGGGTCACCGCTCCCGTCTGCGTCGACAACCGACAGGCCACCCGGCTCGTACAACAGGCCGGGATGCAGCGAGAGGGCACGATGGCCAGTTACCTCGACGTCGGCGGTCGACGCAAAGATCACGACCTGTGGGCAATCACGTCGACGATGTGGGCGGCCAAGTCGGCCCGGGATTCGAATTCGACCGCGTCGTGATGTCACCCTTGACAAGCTGCGCGGCACGGTCGAACGCAGCTCTGCTCGCTTCGATCTGGTTCACCGCCCGACTGAGCAATCCAGCCCTCAGTTCCGGCGCGCGCAACCATGTGCTGCGCATCGCACGGCGAAGCCGGTCGTCGAAGTCTTCCCCGTCCAGCCTTACCAACTCGAGTCCGGCGTCGAACATCGCGGCCAGGCCCTCGAACTTGTCGTCGTAGTACCGTGAGGTCGACAGCCCGACAACAGGAATTCCTTGCGACAGGGCGAAGACTGCGACGTGGTAAGCACCCGTGACGATTATCCGGCATCGCCCGATCCGGCGCGAGAGTGATCGCGCACTCGCAAAACGACCTAGTGGCGGTACCACGTCGGGGAACCCGGCGAGGAGTGGCATCGTCGAGCGACGGTCTTCGGAATCATGCTCGGATACGATCAGCGGAACCAGTCCGGCACCGGATTCGGTGGCCACGCCCCGAATGACGCGCCCCAGCACCTTCTGCATCTCGTCTCCGACCGGAGAGTATTCCGCGACTCTGAGACAGACGCCGATGTCCGTGCCGAGATCCCTGCGCCGAGTCGAATAGCCGAGTTCCACCGCGTCGTCCCCGGTAACCACGACACGTTCGGGCGGAACACCGAGGGAGTGCAAGAGTTCTGGGCCCCGTAGTCCTTCGCGCAGCGCGATGAAATCGACCCGGGGAAGCACCCGGGCGGCGTGTTCCAGCACCCCGGGGTCGTGAATCGGGCCAATCCCCTGCCCGACCATCGCGGTAGGAATTCGATGATTCGTTGCGTACTCGAGCAAATCGAGTGTGCGCTCTGTCTGGAACCGATCGATATCGGTAAGGTACCCACCGCCGATCGCGAGCACCAAAGATGCGCCGTCGATGGCATTCGGCAGCCGTCCACCGTCACGACTCAGTAGCAACCGTTCCGAATTCGTTGTCCTCGCGTCGGACTCACCGTTCGTACCATCGCCCTCGCCCCCGCGAAGGACGACGCGACGTGCCCGCCGCACGACAGACGCGGGTGCGGCCGCCGCGGCTTCCCATCCCCTGAGCAACGGCCCCGCCGCCTCGGGGCCGAAACGGCCTGCCAATCCACCCCAACCGCGCCTTCTCGGCCAATCGCCGCCTCGCTGATACCGAATCGGCTCCGCGTTCGGCTCATAAGCCTTCAACAGTGACGATCTGTCGGTGAGTACACCGATTGCGGCGTTGGGCCATCTCTCGGTAATCCTGCGCACCGTGACGTTGAGAATCGCCAGGTCACCTTTGTTGTTCAGCCAGTATTCGCCGTTTTCCACGAGGACACGGATGTTGGATCCGCCGACCGGCGTCGCGCGGGATTCGCGATTCTCCATATCGGCCCTTCGGACACTCATTCGCGCGAGGAGGTCACCGACCCCCGAGCATGTGGCACCATGTCAGCCCTGACCGAAGGGGCAGGTAGAGGTCGATTCGACGATACCGCAACCCTTTCCTCAACACCACGGTCCGCGCCCGCTACTTCGAGATCCACGTCCAGCACTTGGTTGGCCCGTTTCTCCCGATCAGCACAACAATCGACCTACTGGGTGGCACAATTACGTCGCGATGCATCTCCGAGCCATGGAGGTCGCCATGCCCCTCACAGACGACACCGTCAGTCGCTCCTTTTCTCGCTCGAACGAGCTGCAGGCACGGCTGAACAAACTTGTGCCGGGCGGTGCGCACACCTATGCGCGCGGTCCCGACCAATACCCGGACTTCATGGCGCCCGTACTTGTCCGCGGGAAGGGCGCCCGCGTGTGGGATGTGGATGGGAACAGCTTCGTCGAATACGGCATGGGCCTCCGGTCCGTGACACTGGGACACGGATACCCCCCCGTTGTCGACGCCGTGTGCGAGGCCATCGCCCACGGTACGAACTTCAGCCGACCGACTGAACTCGAATTGCACGCGGCCGAGGACTTTCTCCAACTCGTTTCCGGCGCAGACATGGTGAAGTTTGCCAAGAACGGGTCCGACGCCACCACGGCAGCGGTCCGCCTCGCGCGGGCTGTGACGGGACGAGAGCTGGTTGCGGTCTGCGATCAACCGTTCTTCTCCGTGGACGACTGGTTCATCGGCACAACCGCAATGAACAGCGGCGTGCCCTCCGATGTTGCTGCCAAGACACGCGGATTCCGATTCAATGACCTCAACTCACTTGTCTCGGTGTTCGACGAGAATCCACACCGGGTGGCCTGTGTCGTCATGGAGGCGGCCACCGCTACAGCTGAGCCGGTACCCGGATACCTCGACGCCGTTCGGTTACTCTGCGACGAGCGCGGAGCCCTTCTCATCTTCGATGAGATGATCACAGGATTCCGATGGTCGCCGGGCGGCGCACAAACGGAGTACGCGGTCACACCCGACTTGTCGTGCTGGGGTAAAGCGATGGGTAACGGCTTCCCGATTTCAGCCCTCGCGGGTAAACGCGAGTACATGGAGTTCGGCGGCCTGAACACGGACCACGACCGGGTCTTTCTGCTGTCCACCACACATGGACCCGAATGCGGAGCGCTCGCGGCTTTCCGCGCAGTCGTACACGCCTACGCTACCGAGGATCCGATTTCGCGCATGGAGCAGTCCGGCAGGCGTATCGCTGAGGGAGTCAGCGCAGCCGCTGCAGATATGGGGATTGCGGACTACGTCCAGGTGATCGGCCGGCCTTCATGCCTGATTTTCGTCACGCGTGACCTGAACCGTCAGCCATCACAGGAATTCCGGACGCTCTTCCTACAAGAACTGTTGTCAGGTGGCGTTCTGTGCCAATCGTTTGTCACGTCTGCCGCGCACCGCACGGCCGACGTCGATCTCACTCTGGAAGTAGTCCATCGCGCACTCGAAATCTACAGTAGAGCAATCGAATCCGGCGGCGTGACAGGATTCCTCCGCGGACGCCCTGTCGCCCCCGCCCTGCGCCGTTATGCGGCACCCCGCCGGATCGATACATCGGACTGATCGTGCAGCCGCCGGAAACGCACTCAGCGCAGCAGGCGGCGCGAGGCGAACTGCCGGAAGTACACGAGCTTCGACGGCTCGACAAGCCCGGGAAGAATGAAGTACCAGACCCGTTCCATCCGACGCGGAAGATCGTCGAAGGCTCCTGTCGCGGTCGCGACCACATGGGCGCCCAGCAGCGACCCGAGCAGGAACGTGGACAGTGTTCCCGTGGAGACGTCGTCTTCCGCGAGAATGTCGCCCTCCTCGACCGCGCGTGCGACAAGTCGTTCGAAACCCTGCTGCCACGAGGCCACCACGTTGCCGTGCGTCCCCTGGTAGTCACCGATCTCGTGCTGCAGTCGCAACATCGCCGCGACGATCGGATCGGAACTCGCTGCCTCGATCGCCACATAGGACAGGGCGACGAGCGCTTCGAGTGCCGGCGTCGGCCCGTCACTGACGGACGTCATTCCGGCGGTGAGCCGGATCTGTCCCTCGTCGATGACACCGCGGGCCAGGTCTTCCTTGGAACTGAAGTGGAAGTACAACGCACCTTTGGTCACACCGGACTGCTCGATGATCTCGTTGAGACCCGCGTTGGCGTACCCGAGGCGTAAGAATACGTCGGCCGCCGCCATCAGGACCGACGCCCGAGTTACCTCTGCTCGAACCTGTCTCGCCATCGACTGCCTCCCGAACAACCCCCCCGACGGGGCGCGCAAACTCCAGCGAACCCTAGCACTTGACAGGCGCAGCCCTGGTGAAGTTGAACCGCGAGTCGGAAAACGAGAACACGTTCACTGAGGTGTCGTGCGGGGCCGATCCGTGCCCAGCTGCGGATCCGCCTCGAGATTGGTCAACCCGTTCCAGCACAGGTTGACCAGATGCGCGGCGACGACTTCCTTCGGCGGTGTCCGCTCGTCCAGCCACCACGTCGCGGTGGTGGACACCATTCCGACCAGTGCCTGCGCGTACAGCAGGGCAAGATCCGGATTGAAGCCACGCCGCGAAAAATCGCCGGCGAGGATGTGCCCGACCTGACCGATGGCCTCGTTGAGCAGGCTCGAGTACGTGCCGTCCGGTGCCGCCACCGGAGAGTCGCGGACGAGGATGCGGAATCCGTCGGTGTGCTCCTCCACATAGGTCAGCAGCGCCAGCGCCACCCGCTCGACCCGGACCCGGGAGCGGTTCTGCTTCAGCGAGGACGTCACCATCTCCAGCAGCCGCGACATCTCCCGATCCACGACCACGGCATAGAGGCCCTCCTTGCCGCCGAAGTGTTCGTAGACGACAGGCTTGGAGACGTGCGCCCGCTGTGCGATCTCCTCGATCGACGTCGCCTCATAGCCTCGCTCGGCGAACAGGGCGCGGCCGATCTCGATCAACTGCTCCCGGCGTTGCGTACCGGTCATCCGGGTGCGGACCGCCCTCTCGGGGGTCGCGTCCACGTCCGTGGGTCGGGGCACCGAGGCACCATCCTTTCCTGACACTCGCGACGACGAAGTGCCGCGGGCAGCGTCGAAACACTGCAGGTAGCACCCACTCTATCGGGACGTTCGAGACAAATTTCCGCAGCGGTTCGACGGGCGGCGGGTCGGCATGCGAGGATTCTCTCGCGCAAACGGGCGTGACACCCCGTGTGTGTGGCAATCCGCCGTAGTGTAATGGCAGCACCTCTGATTTTGGTTCAGATAGTTCAGGTTCGAGTCCTGGCGGCGGAGCGGAGCCTGCGGAGCTGATTCCTGCAGGCGGAGCTGTCGAGAACAGCAAGAGCGGAACGATCCAGAGGGAGCTTCATGCCAGTGCAGACCGCCGTGGTCGTCCTCGCCGCCGGCGCGGGAACTCGGATGCGGTCGAAGATCCCCAAGGTGTTGCACACCCTGGGCGGACGCACGATGCTCGCGCATTCCCTGCACGCCGCCTCGGAGGTCGATCCGGCACACCTCGTCACCGTCGTCGGGCACGACAAGGAACGCGTCGGAGCCGCCGTCACTGCCCTCGAGGCCGAACTGGGCCGTCCGATCACAATCGCCGTCCAGGAAGAGCAGAACGGCACCGGGCACGCCGTCGAATGCGGCCTGTCCGCTCTGCCCGCCGATTTCCGCGGGACCGTGCTGGTCACCGCCGCGGACGTCCCGCTGCTCGACGGCCGCACCCTGCACGCTCTCGTCGACGAGCACCGCAGCGAACCCACGCCCGCGGCGGTCACGGTACTGACGTTCACCGCCCCGGAGCCCACGGGCTACGGGCGGATCGTCAGACTGCCCCACGACGGTGAGATCGCCGAGATCGTGGAAGAGGCCGACGCCACAGAAGAGCAGTCGGCCATCACCGAGGTCAATGCGGGTGTGTACGCGTTCGACGCCGAGTTCCTCCGCTCCGCGCTCGGGCAGCTCAACGCGAACAACGCGCAGGGTGAGCTGTACCTGACCGACGTCGTCAAGATCGCCCGCGAGGCCGGTGCACCCGTCTTCGCCGCCCACCTGTCCGACTCCGCGAAGGTCGCGGGCGCCAACGATCGCGTCCAGCTGTCGAGGCTGGCCGCCGAACTCAACCGCCGCACCGTCGAGAACTGGATGCGGGCCGGCGTCACCGTCGTCGATCCGACGACCACGTGGATCGATGTCGGCGTCACGCTCGCTCGCGACGTCACCATCCATCCGGGAGTGCAGCTGCTCGGCACCACCGCCGTCGGCGAGGACGCCGTGATCGGTCCCGACACCACACTCACCGACGTGACGGTCGGCGGAGGCGCCAGCGTGGTGCGCACCCACGGCGCGGAATCGACGATCGGCGAAGGCGCCACCGTCGGCCCGTTCTCCTACCTGCGTCCCGGCACCGTCCTCGGTGCGTCCGGCAAGCTCGGCGCATTCGTCGAGACGAAGAACGCCGACATCGGAGCGCACTCCAAAGTTCCTCACCTGACCTACGTGGGCGACGCCACGATCGGCGAGTACAGCAACATCGGTGCGTCGAGCGTGTTCGTCAATTACGACGGCGTCACCAAGAGCCGTACGGTGGTGGGGTCACACGTCCGGACCGGATCGGACACCATGTTCGTCGCTCCGGTACAGGTCGGTGACGGTGCTTACACCGGCGCCGGCACGGTGCTGCGTTTCGACGTACCACCGGGGGCACTCGCGGTCTCCGGCGGGAAGCAGCGCAATATTGACGGCTGGGTGCAACGAAATCGGCCCGGTACCGCCGCCGCCGAGGCGGCAGCCGCCGCGGGACCGCACCACAGTTCAGATCTGCACGAAACCGAGAAGCAAGATTTAAAGGATGGCATAGAGCAGTGACCGCGAATTGGATCGACAACCAGAAGAACCTCATGCTTTTTTCTGGTCGCGCGCATCCGGAGCTGGCCGAACAGGTAGCGAAGGAACTCGACGTGCGGGTCACCCCGCAGACTGCCCGTGACTTCGCGAACGGCGAGATCTTCGTCCGTTTCGAGGAGTCGGTCCGCGGCTCCGACGCCTTCGTGCTGCAGAGCCACCCGGCCCCGCTGAACACGTGGGTGATGGAACAGCTGATCATGATCGACGCGCTCAAGCGCGGATCGGCCAAGCGCATCACCGCGATCCTGCCGTTCTACCCCTACGCACGCCAGGACAAGAAGCACCGCGGCCGTGAGCCCATCTCGGCTCGCCTGATCGCCGATCTCCTCAAGACGGCCGGCGCCGACCGCATCATCACGGTCGACCTCCACACCGACCAGATCCAGGGCTTCTTCGACGGCCCCGTCGACCACATGCACGCCCAGGGGCAGCTCGCCGAGTACATCCGCGGCAATTACGGCACCGAGAACATCGCCGTCGTCTCCCCCGACTCCGGTCGCGTCCGGGTCGCCGAGAAGTGGGCCGACACCCTCGGCGGCGCGCCGCTGGCGTTCATCCACAAGACGCGCGACCCGCTGGTGCCCAACCAGGTGAAGTCCAACCGCGTCGTCGGTGACGTCGAAGGCCACACCTGCATCCTGATCGACGACATGATCGACACCGGTGGAACCATCGCCGGCGCCGTGAAGATCCTCAAGGAGGCCGGCGCGGGCGACGTGATCATCGCCGCCACCCACGGTGTCCTGTCCGATCCGGCAGCCGAGCGCCTCGCCGCGTGTGGTGCCAAGGAAGTCATCGTCACCAACACGCTCCCGATCGACGAGTCGAAGAAATTCCCGACCCTGACGGTGCTGTCCATCGCACCACTGCTGGCTCGCACCATCAAGGAAGTTTTCGAGAACGGCTCGGTCACGTCGCTGTTCAACGGCAACGCCTAAGTGCTTCGCACCCGTGAGTGGTTGACGAGTCCAGACACTCGTCAACCACTCACAGGCGTAGCCTTTCCCTGTGTTCACCGGGATCCCCACCGCTGCTCTCGACTTCTACGAGGACCTCGAGGCCGACAACAGCAAGAGCTTCTGGACCGCGCACAAATCCGTCTACGACGACTCTGTGCGCGCACCCATGACCGCCCTGCTCGCGGAACTCGAATCGGAGTTCGGCGCGGGCAAGGTGTTTCGCCCCTACCGCGACGTCCGGTTCTCGAAGGACAAGACGCCCTACAAGACCCATCAGGGCGGATTCGTCGAAACCCGCCCCGGCGTGGGCTACTACGTGCAGATCGACGCCGCCGGACTGTTCGTCGCGGGCGGCTTCTATTCGCATACCCCGGTCCAGGTCGGGCGTTTCCGTGACGCCGTCGACGACGACCGCAAGGGCCGCGAACTCGTCCGGCTCGTGAAGAAGGTCCGGTCGTCGGGATTCGAGATCGGCGGCGACACACTCAAGACCCGTCCCCGCGGCGTCGCCGAGGACCATCCGCGACTCGACCTGATGCGTCACAAGTCGCTCACCGCCAGCCGGAGCTACCTCTCCCCCGAGTGGATCGAAACTCCCCGCGCCGCTGACGAAGTGCGCACCGCCTGGCGTTCGATGCGGCCGCTCGTCGACTGGCTGACCACCGTCATCGGTGCCGGAGAATGAAACTTACCGGTCGGGAAAACACGTGTGGCACACAGCGTTTGCGGAGCAGTTTGCGAGCATCGGCATGATCTTCGTCACGCTTGGCCGCAGAACCGCAGGTCGTACTTACGGCGATGTGACTCGCACGCTCGAATTCCCCTACTGTGGCTCGTCGTGATCGACGCGCAGACTCTCTCCGGCCCTATCGATATCGCTGCAATTCGAAACGTCCGGCGTTGGTCGCCGGGGGCGTGCGTGTGGTGCGGAGACGACAACGCAGTCGAAATGTTCCGTAACGAACCTCGCTGTGGCACTTGCCGCGAGAAGGAATCGGTCATCGACGAGGCCCGCCGCTTCCTGGGTATGTACGGTCTGCGTCCGCTCGGCGGCACGTTGCAGTCGGACGACGACGAAGAGCGTGAGCACCGGGTCAACGCCCGCGATGCGCGTCGCGAACTCAACGAGATGAAGCTCGCGGAACTCCCGGACCCGGCCGCCGTGCGCAGGGCCCTTCGTCCCCGGGCGGCCAGTGTGGTGTCGGAGCCGCGCAGCACCTCCCATTCCGGAACGTCGTCGACCACCGCGTCGACCCGCCCGAGCACGTCCCGCACGTCCGCCACGCCGCCGGTGGCACCGGTGCGCACCGACGCCGTCGACGTCGCCGCACTCGAATCCCGCGTCACGGGACTGCTCGATCAACTCTCGGCCATCGATGCCCAGATGAACCTGATCGGTGAGCCCGCCGGACTGGCCGCGCGTGCCCGGATCAGCGACCTCGAGAAGCAGCGCGCCACCGTGCTCCGCACCCTCGCAGCGCTGGAGAAGGCCCGGATCGCGGCCGGCCAGTAGGCCATCCGTTTCGGGCTGCCGCAGGGTGATACTGTCGCCCTTCGTGCAGCCCGCCTCCTCACCCACCGCGCTCGTCATCGACGCGAAGAAACCGCCGATGGGCCCGATGCTGGTGACCCCCAATGCGCGCATCAACGGGTATCCCGTGCCGCTCCGGTGGGGACACAACGAAATTCCGGCACCGCCGGGCGTGCACCACATCCAGATCTCGGTCCCGTGGATCTGGGAGCAGGGCAGGGCGCAGATCACCGTCGACAACCGGTACCACCCGGCTCCGCCGGTGTATTACGCGTCGCCGTTCAGCAGTTTCAGCAAGGGCGCCATCGACCATCGGCCGGTGAAGAATCCTGGACTGCTCGGGTTGCTGCTCATCCTCACACCGGTACTCGTCCTGATCCTCGCCGTCGTGGCGTTCGCCCTGTTCGGCTAGAGGAGTGCCAGCCGCACCATTGACACATTGTGGAATGTGTCTCACTATCGGTACATGACCGCACATGTGTCGAGCGTCTCGTTCGTGCCGAGGTCCGGGCAATCGTGGCGGGCCCCGTGGCAGATGTACGCAGACCTGCGCGACCACGACCCCGTCCATCACGTCGTCCCCGAGGACGCACCCGGGAACGACTACTGGGTGCTGTCCCGGCACGCCGACGTCTACGCAGCGGCCCGGGACGCCGAGACGTTCTCCTCCGCAGCCGGCCTCACCACGACATACGGCGAGCTGGAGAAGATCGGCCTGCAGGACAATCCGCCACTGGTGATGCTCGACCCGCCCGACCACACCGCGTTCCGCCGCCTCGTGTCGAAGGGATTCACCCCACGGCAGGTCACCGCCGTCGATCCGGACGTCCGGGCGTTCGTGGTGGAGCGCATCGAACGACTGCGGGAGACAGGTGAGGGCGATGTGGTGAACGAACTGTTCAAGCCGTTGCCGAGCATGGTCGTCGCCCACTACCTCGGTGTCCCCGAAGAAGACCGAGCGCAGTTCGACGGCTGGACCGAGGCCATCGTCGCGGCGAATGCGCAGGGCGACACGCTGCAGGCGACGAGTGCGGTCACGGATCTGATGGGCTACTTCGCCGGACTGATCGAGCGGCGGCGCACCGACCCCGGAGACGACACGATCTCACACCTCGTCTCGGGCGGAATGGGAGCCGACGGCGACGTCACCGGGCTGCTCTCCATCCTCGGTTTCGCGTTCACGATGGTCACCGGCGGCAACGACACCACCACCGGGATGCTCGGCGGCGCAGTCCAGTTGCTCACCGAGCACCGGGATCAGCGCCGCGATCTGATCGAACATCCGGAGCTCATCGGCGACGCCGTCGAGGAATTGCTGCGTCTCACGGCCCCCGTCCAGGGCCTCGCCCGCACGGTGACCCGCGACGTCGAGATCGACGGCACCGTCGTTCCCGAGGGACGGAAGGTGCTTCTGCTGTACGGCTCCGCGAACCGCGATCCGCGCCGGTTCGGACCGGATTCCGAGGTCCTGGACGTGCGTCGCAGTCCGAAGCAGATCCTCACGTTCAGCCACGGGGCCCACCACTGCCTGGGTGCGGCCGCAGCACGGATGCAGGCGCGGATCGCGCTCGAGGAACTGCTGGCCCGCTGCCCCGACTTCACCGTCGACATCGACGCCGTCGTCTACGCGGACGGCAACTACGTGCGCCGCCCGACTAGCGTCCCGTTCCGGGTGCGTGAAGCATGACTGCCGACTGGATGCGGGACGAACGCCCCCGCCTCGCCGCCGAGCGAATCCTCGACGTCGCGGCCCAGCTGTACGTCGAGAACGGCATCGCCGCCGTCGGTATGGCCGAGGTCGCCCGGGCGGCCGGATGTTCCCGCGCCACGCTGTACCGCTACTTCGACAGCAGGCAGTCGTTGCAGCTGGCGTTCGTCCACCGCGAGGCCCGGCGCATCGGCGCGCTGGTCGCGGAGGAGGTGTCCGGGGTCGGCGACCCCAAGGACGTGATCGTGGACGCGATGCTGGCCGCGATCCGGCTGGTGCGCGCCGACCCGACTCTGGCCGCCTGGTTCCAGCTCGGCGACTCCGGACTCGCCGCGCAGATCGCCCACTCGTCGGACGTCATCGAGTCGCTGGGCACCGCCTTCCTGGGGCAGGCGGGGTTCTCCGGGGAGGAGACGGTAAGGAAGGCACGGTGGCTCGTCCGGATCATCGTCTCCCTGCTCACCGTGCCGGGCGTCGACGACGCCGACGAACGCACGATGCTCGAGCAGTTCGTCGCGCCCACGATCGCCCAGCACGACTCCGGACGCGCCTGACACCTGCCACCGCCCGAACGAACGGGACGCTCGTTCGATCTGACGCAACGAGCGTCCCGTTCGTCCGAGGCGAAATCGGCGACGGTCAGGGAACGAAGAAGTAACCCAGGCCCGGCACGATCGTGCCCGACGAGGCGCCGAGGACGGTCGCCGTCACATGCCCCGATCCCGTCGGCACGTCGACGACCGGTTCCTGTCCAGGCACCCCGAAGGAGCCCGACGGCACGGTGGCCGTCCCCGTCACGCCGGTACTGAGATTGAGCCACCGAATCGTGGTGGCAAACGCGTACGTCGTGCAGTTCGCGTTCGGGGTGAACGCCGGGCACATGCTCGTCGCGGACAACCGCACGACACCCGGCCCCGGGTTCGCACCGGTGGACGCGGCCAGCGACACCGTGGCGAACGGGAACGGGTCTCCGATGACACCGGTGAACGGAACCTGGAACGCCGTCGTCGTCACCGACACCGGATCGGGGACGGCAGAAGCGATGCCGGCGGACGCAGTCGTGAAGGCCACAGCAGCGGCGCACGTGCCGACGAGCGTGCCGAGACGTCTGATCCTCGTTGCCATACTTACCCTTTCCTTGTCGCTGCATATGAGTGCCACCGCGTGCGCGGGCACACAATGCCACTCACATGGGTCAGTTCCGCGCGGCGCACACCAGCGCGAAGCGGTCGTCGGGATCGGTCCAGGTGCGGTCGACGTCGAATCCCGCCTCCGCCAACTCCCGTCGGATGCCGTCGAGGGTGAACTTGGCGGAGATTTCCGTCCGCAGCTGCTCACCCTCGGTGAATTCCACGTCCAGATCCAGCTCGCCCACGCGGACCGACATGGCACGCTCGGCTTCGAGCCGCATCTCGATCCACTCGTTGTCGGCGTCCCACAGCGCGACGTGCCGGAACTCGTCCACCGGGAAATCGGCGTCGAGCTGTGTGTTGAGGACCCGCAGCACGTTACGGTTGAACTCGGCGGTCACCCCGGCCGCGTCGTCGTAGGCGGGCACGAGGACGGCGGGATCGGTGACCAGTCCGACCCCGAGGAGCAGGTGCTCCCCCGGCTCGAGGACGTCGGCGATCCCGGAGAGGAACTCCGCCCGCTCGGCGGGCACCATGTTTCCGAGGGTGCCACCGAGGAACGCGATCGTGCGGCGGCCACCGCGTGGCAGGTGGTGCAGCGACTCGGTGAAGTCGCTGACGACGCCGCGCACGGTCAGATTCGGGAACTCCACACCGATCTGCTCCGCCGCGCTCTCGAGCGCGGACACCGACACGTCCTGCGGTACGTACGTATGGAGGCTTCCGTGCCGCGTGCCGGCGCCCAGCAGCAGCCGTGTCTTCTCCGACGACCCGGATCCGAGTTCGACGAGAATCTCCGGCGCCGCGACCTCGGCGATCTCCCCCGAATACCGTCTGAGCAGTTCCCGTTCGGTACGCGTCGGGAAGTATTCAGGCAACGCGGTGATCCGCTCGAACAGCTCGCTCCCGCGGGCGTCGTAGAAGTATTTGGGAGGCAGCCATTTCGGGTTCGACGTGAGCCCGACGGTGGCGTCCTTGCGCAGAGCGGCCTTCAGCTGCTCGGGCTGCAGGTACACCTCGAGTGTCGGTGTGGTGGTCATCGTGCTCCCATCTCGAGCGGGATGACGATCAGGTGTCCGGGGCGTGCGCTGACGAAGTGCCGGTCCGGAATCGATTGCCATGCGGGGTTGTCGTCGTAGGGTTCGGACATCAGGATGGCCCGCTCGTCGTCGACGAGCGCCGACAGCGAGTGATGCCAGGTGGTGGCCCACAGTTCGCTGCCGTTGCCCAGCAGCAGATTCACTCGCGAGTTCGGGGCCGCGGCGACGACGTCCTGCACGAGCGCACTCATCGCCTTCTCGGGGTCCTGCTCGCCGAGTGCCCGGCGCAGGAGCAGCCACAACGCGGCCGAGTCGGTCGGTGCCTCGAGTTGCAGCAGATCGCTCACGGGTAGCTCCGCGGCGAGCGCGCCGAGCGACTCCGGCCACCCGCGCACCACCCCGTTGTGGCTGAAGGCCCAGGTCTCGTCGGAGAACGGTGCACAGGCCGTGTGCTGCACGGGCATCCCGACCGTCGCCGACCGCGCAGCGGCCATCACCGCGCGGGAGCGGATGTTCGGCAACGTCTCTCGCACGACGGGGTCGGACCACAGCGGCTGAGCACTGCGGTAGCGGGAGAAGCCGTCCGTTCCCCACCACCCCACACCGAATCCGTCGGCGTTGATGGTTCCGCCACCCCTCATGTCGTGTGGCGCGTAGGACTGGCGCAGTAGCGAGTTCTCGCCGCGACTCAGGAGGTCGCCCACCGACTGCTCCGGTCCCAGATAGCCCAGGTGTCGGCACATCTCAGCGGTCGTCTCCCGGAAGGTCCCGGGCACAGCGGAATCCGGAGAAGATCTGCCTGCGGATCGGGTGGTCCCAGTTGCGGAACGTCCCACGGCATGCCACCGGATCGGTGCCGAACGAACCGCCGCGCAGCACGCGGTAGTCGCCGCCGTAGAACACCTCCGAGTACTCGCGGTACGGGAACGCCGAGAAACCGGGATAGGGCTCGAAGGGCGACGACGTCCACTCCCACACGTCGCCGATCAGTTGATGGACGCCGAGCGGGGACGCCCCCGACGGGTATGCCCCGACCACCGCGGGTCCGAGGTGGTGCTGCCCGAGGTTGGCCAGCGAGGCGTCGGGTTCGTCGTCACCCCAGGGGAATCGGCGCGACCGGCCGGTGAACGGGTCCCATCGCGCGGCCTTCTCCCATTCGGCTTCGGTCGGAAGCCTCTTGCCGTCCCAGCGCGCGAACGCCTCGGCCTCGAAGAAGCAGACGTGCACGACCGGTTCCTGGAGATGGATCGGCTCGGTGACCCCGAACCGCCGTCGCCACCACGTTCCGCAGCCGTCGTTCTCCCAGAACTGGGGAGCGTCCAGCCCCGCTTCGAGGCGGTGCGCCCATCCCCGCTCACTCCACAATTCGGGACGTGCGTAACCACCGTCGTCCATGAACTCGAGGTAGCGGCCGTTGGTGACGGGGACGGCGTCGATCACGAACGCCGGGACGTGCACGGGGTGCGCGGACCTCTCGTTGTCGAGTGCCCACGGATCGTCCGACGTCCCCATCGTGAATTCGCCGGAGGGAATGACCACTTCGTCCTCGTCCATCGCCCCGCCGACACGCGGCGCGCTCTCCGCGGCCAGTACTGCTGCACCGGTGCGCAGTTGATGGGTGGCGAGCATCGTTTCGGCGTGCTGCTGCTCGTGCTGCGCGATCATGCCGAACGCGAATCCGTTCTCCTCGAGCGGCCGGCCCCGGAACGTGCTGCGGTCGAGCACGTCCCACGCCTTGTCTCGAACAGTTCGTATGTATTCCCTCGCCTCGTCCGGGTTCAGTAGCGGCAGGGACGGCCGGGAGTTCCTCGAATGTTTGAATGCGTCGTACAATTCGTCGATATCGCGGCGGACCGGTTCCCGGCCCCCGACATCCCGCACGAGCCACAACTCTTCCTGATTGCCGATGTGCGCGAGATCCCACACGAGCGGGCTCATCAACGGCGAATGCTGCGCGACGAGGTCTTCCCCGTCCACGCAGTCCGTCAACCCGGCGGTGCGCTCCCGCGCCCGTGTCAACACCGTCTCGATCTTCTCGCGGGTACCCATCAGCGTTCCCCGCTCGGTGCCTGGCCCCGGCAACATCGCTCGGCAGCGGCATCGAGCAGTCTGACGAACTCGGGGTCGGGCGAGTACGCCGCCGCCAGCGAAAGCAGAGATGTTGCCGCAGCGCGCAGTTCGAGGTCGGCCAGACCGAACTCGGCCGCGTCCCGCCAGCGTTCGGCGGTGGGCAGCGCCGCGTCGAGCGCCTCGGTCATGGCACCCGGACCCGACAGCAGCGCGTCGATCGCCGCGATGGGAACCCGCCACTGGTCACCGGGTTGCGCGTCGAGGTAGCGCACCTCGAGATGACCGGCCGCACGAACGGGCGGAAACAGGGTGGTGAGATGGTAGTCGAGGTCGGCGGGCATCGGGCGTCCGATCACGTCGTCCAGCGCGCCCTCGACCCAGTCGGCGAAAGTTGCACCGTCGGGCGCAGTCCAGTCCGTTCCGTCGTTGCGGATGCACAGCAGCGGCACGTCCAGTACCCACCCCGCATAGTCCGCGATGTGCGGGGTTCCGGTGGTGCGCGGCGAATCGAGTTCGAGCCACGTTCGCATCCGCTGCGATGCCCATTGCCCGTCGGGTACCCCGTAGAGCCGCGGCGAACACGCGAAGGCCGCGATCAATGCAGGACCGATGGCATGGAGCAGGTGCCACCGCTTCTCCACCGCAACCGGATCGGCCCCGGCGTCCACGCTGATCTGCGTTGCGGCGGTGTTGCACATCATCAGTTTCCCGAAGGGCCCGATGCCGGTGAAGTGGGATTCCATCGCGCAGTACCGCGGCGATTGGAGGAGACGCTGCGCGGGCCGGCGGGTGTCCGCGGCCTCGGACGACATGAGGATCGATTGGGACGACAACAGGTCCGCGAGAACCGCCTGATCGGCGGCGAGATAGTCGCACAATTCGCGTGCGGAGTAATAGGGGGCGCTGGACAGTTCGATCTGTCCGCCGGGTTCGACCGTGACGACGCTGCCACCGGGAAGGGGCTGAGCAGGAGAAGAGGGATCGATGGTTCTGGGAGTGTGCGGCCCGAGAGCTTCAGCGAGAGCGGCGAGGTCGGGGCGCACGATTTCCGGCAGTTGCGCGGTCAGCCACTCCAATTCCGCGCCGATCAGCTGCGGCGGCCCAAGTTTGAAGCACACACCACCCAGGTACGCCTCCGCCGCCGGCCGCGACGTGAAACACGTTGCCTCGACGGACTGAACTGCAGTAGCCATTCGACCCTCCCCTTCGGGCGCCGCCTGAACGTCGTTATCGACATTAGAGCGCCTCGGCCGTCGATGCACGCCTCAACGGCATACTTTTCGAGGAACCTGCACAGGTACGTTCGAGTCCATTCACCGCGAAAGGGAGGTATCGGACATGCTCGACCTCGAGCAGGCGCGACGGGACACCCCGGGCTGCCTCGACAAGGTGTTCCTCGACAGCGCGGGCTCCTCGCTTCCGCCGACCCCGGTCCTGGACGCCGTGTTCGCGCACCTGCGCCGGGAAGCCGACGTGGGCGGCTACGTCGCGGCCGCCGAACGGGCCGACGATCTCGCCGCCGTCAAGTCGTCCCTGGGCCGGCTGATCGGGGCGAGCGCCGACGGCATCGCCCTGGTGGACAGTGCCACCACCGCCTGGAACGACTTCTTCCATGCCGTCCCGCTCCGGGCCGGTGACCGAGTGCTGATTTCGGAGGTCGAGTACGCCAGCAACGCCATCGCCGTCCTGCAACGGGCCCGGTCCGTGGGCGCGACGGTCGACGTGATCCCCAGCGACCCGGCGGGCCAGATCGACGTGGCCGCCCTCGAGACGCTTCTCGACGACCGGGTCCGTCTCGTGTCCCTCGTGCACGTGCCCACCAACGGCGGTCTGGTCAACCCTGTCCGCGAGGTGACGGAGCTGACACACTCGCACGGCGCGCTCGTACTGCTCGACGCGTGCCAGTCAGTCGGTCAGATCGCGCTCGAAGTGGGCGAACTGGGCGTCGACGCGCTCTCCGCCACGGGCCGCAAATGGCTTCGTGCACCGCGGGGCACCGGCTTCCTGTACGTCCGGCCGGAACTGGCCGCGACGCTCGAGCCGGCCGCTCTCGACCTGCACAGCGCGGAGTGGACCGCAGCCGATGCGTACCGGCTCGCCACCGACGCCAGCCGGTTCGAATTCTGGGAATGCGACGTCGCCGCGCGCCTCGGACTCGGAGTGGCGGCCGACTATCTCCTCGACCTCGGGGTGGACGAGGTCGAGGCGGTCGTTGCTGCCGGGGCGGAGCACCTCCGGTCGGGGCTCGCGGCGATCCCCGGTGTCACCGTGCGCGACCTCGGCGCCCGCCGCTGCGGAATCGTCTCGTTCACCGTCGACGGGTTCGATCCCGGCGACGTCCGGAAACAGCTGGCCGCCCGCAACGTCACGGTCACGGCCAGCCTGCGTGGATCGACGCTGCTGGACATGAGCGCCCGCGGACTGGATGCCGTGGTGCGGGCGTCGCCGCACTACTTCTGCTCCCCGGACGACCTCGACCGGTTCCTCGCGGAGGTGCGGACACTCGCGAACTAGGGCAGTACGCTGGAACTCACCCGAGTATCAGGACTTCGCGATGACGGACCAGGGATCACCGGCGCTGCCGCGCTTCGCCGCGGAGAAGGTCGTGCAGTTGCAGACGCGCAGACGCGACGGCTTGTGGGTGGACACTCCGGTCAACTTCGCCGTGCAGGGCGATCGGGCATACTTCCGGACCCCGGGACGGGCGTCCAAGAACAAGCGGCTACGCAATTTTCCCGACGTCCGGATCCGCCCGTGCACGTGGTCCGGCAAGCCGACCGGTCCGGCGCAGGCCACGGCGCGACTGCTGTCCGGTGAGGAGGCGCGGGCCGCGGGCGCCCTGATCGACGAGAAGTATCCCGTGGTGCAGCGGATCGGGGTGCATCTCGCGCACCGGCTGGCACGCACGTCGACGCTGCACTACGAGCTGTCCGGCGTGACGGACATGCCCGGATAGCCGGGCGCTCGCCGACCTCCGAGCGCGGCGTCCCACTGACCGGGAGATCCACCGAATCGGGTTTTGGAACAGGTTACAGTTTGAGGGTAACCCACGTCACACTTCGCCTGTGACCGCCCGAGAGGACTTCCACCCATGGTCGACGCCACACCGATCCGCCCCCGGTCCGCAGCAACGGTCACCGAGTGGGACTACGAGGCCGATGTCGTGGTCGCGGGTTACGGCATCGCCGGTGTGTCCGCCTCCATCGAGGCGGCGCGCGCCGGCGCCGACGTCCTGGTCCTCGAACGCACCAGCGGCTGGGGCGGTGCCGCCGCTCTCGCGGGCGGCTTCATCTACCTCGGCGGAGGCACGCCGTTGCAGAAGGCGTGCGGGTTCGACGACTCGCCCGAGAACATGAAGACGTTCATGATGGCGGCCCTCGGCCCGGGTGCCGACGAGGAGAAGATCACCGACTACTGCGAGGGCAGCGTCGAACACTACAACTGGCTCGTCAACTGTGGTGTCCCGTTCAAGGAGAGCTTCTGGGGCGAACCCGGCTGGGAGCCCCCGTTCGACGACGGACTCATGTACTCCGGCGGCGAGAACGCGGCACCCTTCAACGAGATCGCGACTCCCGCACCTCGCGGCCACGTTCCGCAGATGGACGGCAAGCGGACCGGCGAGAAGGGCGGTGGCTACATGCTGATGAAGCCGCTCGTCGAGACCGCCGAAAAGCTCGGGGTCCGAGCCGAATACGACATGCGCGTCCAGACGCTCGTCACGGACGACACCGGTCGCGTCGTCGGGATCGTCGCCAAGCAGTACGGCAAGGAGGTGGCCGTGCGGGCGCGCCGCGGCGTCGTCCTCGCCACCGGCAGCTTCGCCTACAACGACAAGATGATCGAGGCCCACGCGCCGCGGCTCATCGGCCGCCCCGGCGCCGCCATCGAGGAGCACGACGGACGGTCGATCCTCATGGCGCAGGCCCTCGGTGCCGATCTCGCCCACATGGACGCCACCGAGGTCGCGTTCGTCTGCGACCCCCAGTTGATCGTCCGCGGCATCCTGGTCAACGGCCGGGGGCAGCGCTACGTGCCGGAGGACACGTACTCCGGGCGGATCGGCCAGATGACCCTGTTCCACCAGGACAACCAGGCGTTCCTCATCATCGACGAGGCGTCCTACGAGGAGGGCGCGGCCGCCACCACGGCCACGCCGTTCCTGCGCGTCCAACCGAAGTGGGCGGCGGAGACCGTCGAGGAACTCGAATCGGACATGGGCCTGCCCGCCGGCGCACTGCAGTCGACCGTCGAGGTCTACAACACGCACGCCGCCGAAGGATCGGACCCGCTGCTGCACAAGAAGTCCGAGTGGGTGAAGCCGATCGGCACCCCCGTCGCGGCACTCGACCTGCGCGGGTTCACCCTCGGCTTCACGCTCGGCGGCCTGCGGACGACCGTGAACTCCGAGGTACTGCACGTCTCCGGCGAACCGATTCCCGGCCTCTTCGCGGCGGGACGGTGCACGTCCGGTGTGTGCGCCGGCGGCTACGCCAGCGGCACCTCCCTCGGCGACGGCAGCTTCTACGGCCGCCGCGCCGGAATCAGTGCGGCGACGCGCGCCTGACCGGACTACCCGACGAGCCGGACCGTCACGCCGGCCGCGAACCGGTAGGGCTGGGTGCTCAGGACCGCGCCGAGACTCTTGCGCAGACGCGAGACCTCGGCGCGGACCGCCACCACGTGGTCGCGGTCGCCGAACAACGATTCGCTGAGCGAGGCCGCGTCGACGCCCGCCGGTCCCGCGACCGACAGCACCCGCAGGATCTGGGCGTGCCGGGGCGAGAGCGCCCGCGTCCAGTTGACGTCGCCCCGGACCGTCACGTGCGGCGCGTCCCCGAGGTCGAGTTCCAGTTCGATGGCTGCCCCGTCGACGCGCCTGCGCACCAGCCAGCCGTCGCCGAGCGGTTCGGGCACGCACAGCCCGAGCCCCGGGACGAGCAGTGGCCGGTCCAGGCTCGGCGGCGCGACCCGCTCCGGCGCCGCGATGCCACTCGCCTCCGCGACCCACCCGTGCTTGTCGACGACCAGCGCCGGACCGCCCGCCGACGCGAGCAGCGGTGCCGCCCGACCGCGCAATTTGTCCAGTTGCGCCGTGTGCTCGCGCCACAGTGTCGCCTCGGCCAGACGCACGGCGGTGCGGACGAGTGCGACCGTGGTCGGGTGAATCGACATCGCCGACCCACTGATGTCGACGACGCCGAGGATCTCACCGGTGCGCGGATCGTGCACCGGCGACCCTGTGCACGACCAGCCGTGATGCGAGGGCGCATAGTGCTCGGCCGAGAACAGTTGCACCGCAGCATCTTCGATCAGCGCCGTGCCGATCGCATTGGTCCCGACCGCCTGCTCCGCCCAGCGAGCACCCTCCGTGAACCCCAGGGCGTCGGCCGCCTTCCGGACCCCGCGGGATCCTTCCCTCCACAACAGGACACCGTCGGCGTCGGCGATGACCACGATGAAGTTCGCATCGTCCGCGACCTGCGTCAGCGTGCTGCGCAGTTCCGGGAGCACCGTGCGCAGCGCCGTCCGGGTACGCCGCGCCTCGATCTCGGAGAAGTCGGCGGGCTCCACGTCCGCGCAGTGGTCCGGGCTCACACCGCCCGCCTGCAGTCGGGACCACGACCGCGCCACCACGTCCCGGGGCAGCGCGGGCGGCTGCTCCCCGGACAGCACGGCGTCGTGCACCCGGCTGAGCAGCCGCGCATGTCGCGGCAGATCCACACCGGTTGCCACTGCGGTCAGCCGGTCGGCGGTCGGACGTTCAGCGCTCACAACGCCGAGGCTACCCCCGGCGTTGTGAGCCACACCACTGTCCGTCATCGGATCGGCTGCAACCCTTCCTCCTGGGCCTTGATCTGGAAGGCCAGATACTTCGAGTAGTGCCGGGACTGATGCAGGTTGCCGGCCATGAACCAGAAACCCGGATGACCGGACCGGCGCCACACCGTGCGCAGCTCGCCCTCGTCGTCGAGGCCCCACACGTCCTGGCAGCGGTCCGCGACCGCGTCGCCGAGGAACTTGCGGGCGCTCTCACGCATGTTCTTGTATCCGGTCGCGAGAACCACCACGTCCACCGGCATCTCGGTGCCGTCGGCGAACACAACCCCGTCCGGGGTGAAGTGATCGATCTCGGTTCCCTGCTTCACCGTCACCTCGCCGCTCGCGATCAGCTCGGATGCGCCGACGTCGATGTAGTAGCCGCCGCCGCGTCGCAGGTACTTCATGAACAGGCCGCTGCCGTCCTCGCCGAAATCGACCTTGAATCCGGCCTTCCGCAGACCGTCGAGCATCTCCGCGTCCTTCTCTGCAATTGCCTCCGTCGCCCCGGCGTGAATTCCCGCGAGCAACGGGTACGGCAGCGACGCGAAGATCAGGTCGGCGTCCTGCACCGCGGGCCCGCCCTCCTCGTACACGCCGCCGAACAGTCCGGGGATGCCGTGCTTGCTGCTCATCACATACGTGGACGAGCGCTGCAGGATGGTCACGTCCGCACCCTGCTCGTTGAGTTCCTGGGCGATGTCGTGGCCCGAGTTGCAGCAGCCGACGACGAGGGCCTTCTTGCCCTGCATCTCCCGGCCGCCGACGAACCAACTCGAATGCTCGATGGTTCCCTCGAACGTGTCGGCACCAGCGATCCGCGGAATGTTCGGCACCCCACTCATTCCCGTGGCGAGGACGACGTGCCGGGGGTGCAGCGTGCGGGTGGAGCCGTCGTCGCGGGCGACGGTCACGGTCCATTCGCCGGTGGCGTCGTCATAGCTGCCGCCGGTGAACTCGGTCCCCGTCCACACGTTGAGTTCCATTGCGTCGGCGTAGAACTCGAACCAGTTCGCGAGCTTGTCCTTGGGCGTGAACACCGGCCAGTGGTCGGGGAAGTTCAAGTACGGCAGGTGGTCGTACCAGACCGGGTCGTGCAGGACCAGCGAGTGGTAGCGCTTGCGCCAGCTGTCACCGATCCGGTCGTTTCGCTCCACCAGCAGGGTGTCGACTCCGAGCTGTCCCAGACGGGCCGCGAGGGCGAGACCACCCTGGCCGGCGCCGACGATCACGACGGCCGGCTGCTCGGTCTCGAACTCACCCTTGACGGTTCGCCGGTCGAGCCAGTTGATCTTGCCGCGGTGGGCGCCGTGATTCGTGCCCTGAACCCGCCGATGCCCCTTCTTCTCCTCGTGACCCTTGATCTCCTCCATCGCGCTGATCAACGTCCAGGCACGCCACTCGCCGTCGTCGTCGCGCCTCAGCCGAACGAAACCGCGGCTGCGGGCCAGGGTCGTCTCGAACGTGAAGAAGGCCTGTATCCAGTCACCCTCGGGATCGGCCACCGCCTCGGCGGGGTGCGCGGGTGACAGGACGAGGTGGCGCGGCTCGTGCACCGGAACCGAATCCGCGAGGCGCGACTCGATGTCCGCGCGACCGTGCGTGGTGTGCAGATCCCAGGTGAACGACAGCAGGTCGCGCCACCAACCGTCGACCAGGAAGTGCTGGGCGGCCCCGCGCACGTCGCTTCGTTCGAGGGCGGCACCGAATCCGGCCAGCCAGCGCCGGGCGATGTCACCCGGCTGCGGGATGGCGGTGTCGACGGGTGCGTCGAGTGTGGCGGTCATGATGTCCTCCGTCGTCGGGAATCGAGAAGTTCGATATCTCTGTGATACGGGTCACAAGGACGGGGCGACAGCGTTGCATCGGATTGCACCGTCCCCACCTCGGCGCCGCGCAGCCTCCCGAGGACACCCGATTAGCAGGTCAACAGGCCATCCGGTAGAGTTCCATAAGTTGTCTCGGCGAGGGTGAACCAGAAGTTCCCATTGACTGGCTCACCGTGATCGACGCGGCGACGGCTCTGCTCGAGCGTTTCGCTCCTGGCCGTCGCGTGTTCGTCCCTCGTCGACTCGAACCGCCCGCCAGTTACCACCGTGAGTTGTAGGAGCCGTTTCACCATGTCTGACGAAAATCGCCTCGTAGCCGCCGTGCGCACCGAGTTCGGCAAGGGTGCCGCCCGCCGCGCGCGCCGCGACGGCCAGGTCCCCGCAGTCCTGTACGGCCACGGTGAGGACCCCCGCCACCTGAACGTCCCGTCCCGCGACTTCGCCGCCATCCTGCGCGCGCACGGCACCAACGCCATCCTGACCCTCGACATCGAGGGCAAGGAGCAGGTCGCGCTCACCAAGTCGGTCGTGGTTCACCCGATCCGCAACTACATCGAGCACGCCGACCTCCTCGTCATCAAGAAGGGCGAGAAGGTCACCGTCGACGTTCCCGTCGTCGTCACCGGTGAGGCCGCTGCCGGCACCCTGGTCGCGCAGGACGCCGCCACCATCTCCCTCGAAGCGGACGCGCTGCACATCCCCGAGCAGATCGAGATCTCGGTCGAGGGCCTCGAGGTCGGCACCCAGATCCTGGCCAACCAGCTCGAGCTGCCCAAGGGTTCCACCCTGCAGGCCGACGAGGAACTGCTCATCGTCAACGTCGTCGCAGCCCCGACCGCTGCCGACCTCGAAGAGGAGACCGGCGAAGCCGCGGCCGAGCCCGCCGAGGCTCCGGCCGAAGAGGGCGCCGAGAGCTGATCCTCTCGCAACCGCACTGATGTCGGCGGCGCGTCGTCCCGGATTGTCCGGGGTGACGCGCCGCTGTCGTCTGACACGACCCCCTCACGCATGGAAGGACCCTGTCGGTGAGTGAAGACACCGCCCTGGTGGTGGGTCTGGGCAACCCCGGACCGCAATATGAGAAGACCCGGCACAACGTCGGCTTCATGGTGGCCGGCGTGCTGTCCGCTCGCATGGGTGGCAAGTTCAGCGCGCACAAGAAGAGCGGCGCCGAGATCGTTCAGGGGCGACTCGAGGGACGTCCGACGATCCTCGCCAAACCGCGGTCGTTCATGAACCTGTCCGGTTCCGCCGTCGCCGGGCTGGCCCGGTTCTTCTCCGTCGATCCGGGCAACATCGTGGTCATCCACGACGAACTCGACCTCGACTTCGGGACCATTCGACTCAAGCAGGGCGGCGGCGAGGGCGGGCACAACGGCCTGCGGTCCATCTCGAGCGCGCTCGGCACCAAGGAGTACCTGCGCACCCGTGTCGGGATCGGTCGTCCCCCCGGACGGATGGATCCGGCGTCGTACGTGCTGAAGCCGTTCTCCTCGGCGGAACGCAAGGAACTCGACCTCGTCTGCGAAGAATCCGCGGATGCCGTCGAGCTGGTCCTGCGCGTCGGGCTCGAGGCTGCGCAGAACCGCCTGCATTAGGCGCTCCGCGCCTAGTGGACCAGATTCACCGACGTGGCGCGGCGGAGTTTGCCCGACGACGTCTTGGGAATGCTGCCGGGCCCGAGGACGGCGACCGTGCGCGGTCGCACGCCGACCTCGGAGAACACGGCGTGCACGACCTCGTGCTCGATGCGCTTGACCACTTCGGGGTCCTGATAGTCGTTGGTCTCCACCGCGACGGCGAAACTTTCCCGCTTCTGCCCCGCGTCGAGGCGGACGGCCACCGCGTTGCCGGGACGTACTCCGGCGACGGTGCCGGCGGCCCGCTCGATGTCCGTCGGGTAGATGTTGCGGCCACCCATGATGATGACGTCCTTGACGCGGCCGCACACGACGACGAGGCCTTCTTCGGTGAAGTAGCCGACGTCGCCGGTGTTCAGCCAGCCGTCCGAGTCCTGCGCGGGCTTGTGTCCGTCGACCGTGATGTATCCGGGGGTGACCGCCTTGCCGCGGACCTCGATGATGCCGACACCGCGGGTCGGGAGCAGCTCACCCTCGCTGTCGACGACGCGTCCCTCCAGGTTCGGCACCATCTTTCCGAGGGTGGCGAGGGCACGCGCGTTCGGCTTGCTCGACGGGACGGCGCGCTGCATCGCCTCGAGGAGATCCGGGTCGACGAGGTCGAGGACCTGGCCCTGATCCGGATCCGGGATGGAGACGGCGAGGGTGGTCTCGGCCATGCCGTAGACGGGGGCGAGTGCGGACGGGTTCAGGCCGAGGCGGGCGCCCGCCTCGGCGAGCTTGGTCATCGTCTCGGGGTCGACGGGCTCGGCGCCGTTCCACATGTACCGGACGGTGCTCAGGTCGACGGCGCCGTCCTCCGCCTGCTTGAGGCGGCGGGCGAGCAGCGAGTAGGCGAAGTTGGGGGCGGCTGTGACGGTGCCCTTGTACTTCCCCATCAGTTCCGCCCACAGCAGCGGCGTGCGGAGGAAGTCCATCGGGGTGATGCTCACGACCTCCGCGCCGACCTGCATCGGCACGCTCAGGAACCCGACCATCCCCATGTCGTGGAACAGGGGCAGCCAGCTGATCATCACGTCGTCCTCGATGGAGAACTTGATGCGGTCGATCATGGCGTACGCGTTGGTGTAGAAGTTCTCGTGCGTGATCTGCACGGCCTTGGGGGAACCGGTGGAACCGGACGTGAGCTGCTGCAGCGCGATGTCGCTCTCGAACGTCTCGACCGGGTCGATCTCCGTGCCCTCGTTCAGCTCGGCCACCGTGACCACGGTGATGCCGCGCTCCTCCAGCAGCGGCTTGGCGGCGTCGAACGGCGCACCGAGGATGACGGCCTTCGCCTGAATCATGTTGATGACGGTCTCGGTGTCCTTGGCCCACACGGCCAGGTCGGTGCGCGGCGTCGGCTGATGCAACATGGTGACGGACGCGCCCCGCATCCAGGTGCCCTGGCAGGAGGGTGCGATGTCGACGGGCTGACCGGCGAGGATGCCGATGGCGTCGCCGTGTCCGATACCCGCCTCGGCGAGTGCGCCCGCCATGCGGCGCGCGGCCTGGTGGATCTCGCCCCACGACTGCCGCAGCGGCGCGTCGGGCTCACCCGTGTTGAGACCACGGGTGCTACTCGCCGCGGTCGCGTACATCTCGTCGGTGAACTTGCTCACAGTCTTCCTCCTGCACATACGGGTGTCCGAACGCAGAAACGGTGAACTCCGGAGCGCCCCGACGACTCACCCATATAAATCCCCCACCGGCCTCCGATCGTTACTCCTCCCTGGATGCGACTGTGCTGCGCGTTCGTGTTCGGCACCCGAGTAACCTGGTATGCGGCCACACGGCCTTCCTGCACGCATCACGTCCCCCCGAGAGGTTCTTCGTTGACTACCCCGTCCGACTCGGCCGACACCATTCCAGCCGAGGCGGCGTCCGTCGCCACGTCCGCCGCACCGGAAGGGAAATCCGAGAAGGGTGTCCGTGCGGAGGCGTCCCGTCGCCGCACGTTCGCCGTGATCTCGCATCCCGACGCCGGTAAGTCGACGCTGACGGAGGCTCTCGCGCTCCACGCGAAGGTCATCTCCGAAGCGGGCGCGGTCCACGGCAAGGCGGGCCGCAAGTCGACGGTGTCCGACTGGATGGAGATGGAGAAGGCCCGCGGCATCTCGGTCAGCTCCACGGCCCTGCAGTTCAACTACCGCTCCACCGAGGCGTCGGCGGACGACCCCGTCGACAACGTGATCAACCTGGTCGACACTCCCGGTCACTCCGACTTCTCGGAGGATACGTACCGCGTTCTGACCGCGGTCGACGCCGCCGTCATGCTGATCGACGCCGCGAAGGGCCTCGAACCGCAGACGCTGAAGCTGTTCCAGGTATGCCGTCACCGCGGAATCCCGGTGATCACCGTCATCAACAAGTGGGACCGGCCCGGCCAGACGCCGCTCGAGCTCCTCGACGAGATCCAGGAACGCATCGGGCTCACCCCGACTCCCCTGTACTGGCCCGTCGGGATCGCCGGCGACTTCCGGGGCCTGCTGCGGCGCGGCGAGGACGGTGCCCCCCGCGAGTACATCCGATTCACGCGGACCGCGGGTGGAGCGAAGATCGCCCCCGAAGAGGTCATGGATGCCGACGCCGCCCTCGCGAAGGAGGGCTCCGAATGGGAGACCGCCGCGGAGGAGAGCGAACTGCTCTCGGCCACCGGTCAGGACCACGACCAGGAGCTGTTCCTCGGCGGCCAGACGTCGCCGGTGATCTTCGCGTCGGCGATGCTCAACTTCGGTGTCCGCCAGATCCTCGACACGCTCGTCGAGCTGGCGCCGCCGCCGCGCGCCCGCGAGGACGTCGGCGGCACCCCTCGCGAGGTCACCGACCCGTTCAGTGCGGTCGTCTTCAAGGTCCAGGCCGGCATGGACACCGCGCACCGCGACCGGCTGGCGTTCATGCGCATCGTGTCGGGCGTGTTCGAGCGCGGCATGGTGGTCACCCACGCCCAGACCGGCAAGCCGTTCACGACGAAGTACGCGCAGACCGTGTTCGGTCGCGAGCGTTCGACCGTGGAATCGGCGTACCCCGGCGACGTGGTCGGACTGGTCAACGCCACCGCACTCGCCCCCGGCCACACCCTGTTCTTCGAGAAGAAGGTGGAGTTCCCGCCGATCCCGTCGTTCGCGCCGGAGCACTTCTCCATCCTGCGGGCCGAGAGCGCGGGCAAGTACAAGCAGTTCCGGCGGGCTGTGGATCAGCTCGATTCCGAGGGTGTCGTGCAGATCCTCCGCAACGACCTGCGTGGCGACGCCTCCCCGGTCATGGCGGCCGTCGGCCCGATGCAGTTCGAGGTGGTCGCGGCGCGGATGAAGGCCGAGTTCAACGTCGAGGCCCGGATGGAACCCCTGGGCTACGCGTTGGCGCGGCGCACCGACGCCGAGTCGGCCGACGAGCTGAACCGTCAGCGCGGCGTCGAGGTATTCACCCGCTCGGACGGGGTGATGCTGGCTCTGGTCAGCGACAAGTGGCGGCTGCAGTACATCCAGAAGGAGCTGCCCGACCTCACACTCGAGCCGCTCGTGGCCGCCGCCGATTAGCGTCTTCTACTACAGCGTCTACACAGATCTCACACTCTCCGCCACTGGCGCAACGGATAGTTGAGATGGATGCGTGTCACGGCTACCTGTATCACCGTGCGGTGGTGCGGGTTTGACCGTGTCTCACACCGACGCTTGTGGTCAGCGACGGGTCTGACGGGATGGACTTCGCCGAGCTCGCTGAGGACATCGCCCACGAAGCCGAACATGCACTGTTCCTGACCCGTCAGATCAAGCAGATCGACGAGCGAGTCGCGAACCTCTACGCCGACGCCGACCCGGCCGGCATCGTTGCCTCTGCTCCCGGCGTGGGGGCGGTGATCAGCGCCGTCATCGCTGGACGGATCGGCGACCGGCACCACGAGTCTGCGATCTGTCATCTGGCCACCCATCTGGTCACCCGGATCGCCGCCTGCATGCCTACCGGCCAACCGTACGCCTTGCGGGACGTCGACGACACGCCGATCACCGAGGCCGAGGGCCGGGCGATCGTCAAGGCGCGCTACAAGATCAACCCGCGGCGGCGCGAGAACGTCCGATACAAGCGGATGCGTGAGCGCCGCAAGCAGGCGGCGGGCCAGGAGTCCCCGGGGTCGCGATGCGCTCCAACAGGCCAGCCCGCCAAGACCAAGCCTACGAGCCGCCAGGTGGCTTGACCTCCGCTAGGAACTCAGGTACCGCCCGACAAACGCTACAGGCGAACGGGGCCAGTCTGTCTCGCCGGATCGGCCACACCACCGCGCTCTGGACCTTCTCCGCGTCGAGGCGCATCCGGTCCAGTCACTCCCATTGCTATTCGAGCCCGCAAGCGCGGCACTGGCGGACCCGGCGCACCACGTCACCGGGGCGATCCCCCGACGTCGACGAACTCGTCACCGAACTGGGCGAGGTCCGCAACCGCGGGTGGGCCCTGGAACGGGAACAGGGGACGGTCGGCGTGGTGTGTATCGCGACCGTCGTGCCCTACCGGATCCCCGCCACCGACGCCCTCAGCGTGTCCGTGCCCGCCGAGGTCGCGTCGTACCCGGGTGAGCTGGAGCGGATCGCCGGCGTGCTCACGAAGCACGCGTCCGCCTGGGCCCGGGAATTGAGGGCCGAGGGGGTCCGGTGAGCCGTCGAGGTGTGCGGCGCGCCGGACCCTCCTGGTAGCTTTCAGGTCGAATCGAGCACACTGACGGGCTTTGCGCGGTACCCGTTTGGCCACGAGCAGGAAGCGACACGATGGAGAACGGCATTTCCACCAACGGATCGGGCAGCAACGGCTCCGCCGGCACGAACTCGGCGTCGGAGTCCCCCTTCGCCGAACCGAGCACGGGCGGGCTGACCGGCAGCAACGGCAACGGCAACGGCAAGTCCACGACCAGCTCCGCCGAGAAGTTCACCTTCCCGCTGCCGACGCGCAGTTCGGGTTCGCACAGCACCGAGGAGCCGGCCGAGGCCTCCGACACGACGGCGTCGCTCGAATCTCGTGGGCGCACCGTCATGCGACGCAACGCGATGGGAGTGGCAGCCGTGCGAGTCGCGGGCCGTCTTGCACACACCGAACTGCTTGAGGAGCACCTCGCCTCGGCGAGCAGTCACTCCGCCGATCCCACCGTGGACGCTGACGAACTGCTGGCGCTGCTCGGCGAATACCTCGTCGCAGCCGGGTTCGAGCGCCCCGAGATCCACGCGAAGCTGAACGGCCAGTCGATCGTCGTCGACCTGCGCTCGCCGTCCGCGACCGCACGCTGACCCCCGCTCCCGGGCGTCGTCAGGGCCACAGCACCTCGCAGATCCACCGGCCGGACTCGCGGCGGTAGAGCTGGCGCACGTGCCTGCGCCCGGCGTCCGCCTGCCAGAACTCGACACTGTCGGGGACGATGCACCATGCCCGCCAGGTTCCCGACACGAAGTCGGGGTCGGCCTCGATGCGGGCCACCGCCGCCGCGACGGCGCGTTCGTATTCGGCGGGATCGGCCAGGACCTCGCTCTGACGACTGGCGGCGGCCACGGCCCGCGCGGTGACCGACCGTTCGCGGAAGTCGCGGGCGGAGAGCGCCGGATCCCCCTCGACGACGGAACCGCGCACCCGCACCTGCCGGCCCTGCTCTCGCCAGTAGAACGACAGTGCCGCAACGGCATTCGTAGCAAGTTCACGTCCCTTCGGCGAGCGCGTGTCACCCGAGAACCAGAAGCCCCGCTCCGTGACGTCCTTGAGGAGAAGGAAACGCGCGTCCGGATCGCCGTCGGCATCCACGGTCGACAGCGCTGCGGCGTGCGGTTCCGGAACACCGGCCGCCGCGGCCTGCGTGATCCAGTCGAGAAACAGCGCGGTCGGCGACTCCGGAAGCGCGTCGACGGGCGGGGGTGTCTCGCCGCCGAGAGCGGGCAGGGCGCGTATCCACGCGCGGGTGTCCGGAAACGACGAACGGTCGGGTGTGGTCGGCATGTGCCGACAGTAGCCGCGGCCCGGGTCTTCAGGCCGACGCGGCCGGATCCGTCGGCCCCACCAGCATCCAACGGTGACCGAACGGATCGATGAGTGTCGCGTTGCGGTGTCCGTGGCCCTCCGAGATCCACCGTTCCACCTTGCCGCCGGCGTCGCGGGCACCCGCCAGGACGGCATCGGGGTCATCGACGGACAACATCAGGCTCACGGACGTCGAACCCGATTCCGGCGCGGTCAGACCCATCTCGGGGAACTCCTCGGCGAGATAGATCATGCCGCTCGGCAACCGCAGTTCCGCATGACCGACCCGGCCGTCGTCCATGACGATCGGCTCACCCACCACCTCGGCGCCGAACACCTTGGAATACCACTCGATGGCCTCGACACCCCGCCGCACCGTCAGATACGGCAGCGCGCCGGGAACGGGGACTTCCGGAGCCATCGTCACCTCCCAGTGTCCGCGGTGCGTCGAGTCCCAGTGTGCTCCCTCAGGCAGATGCCGGAGGTTGCAACATCGCCCACTTGTTGGACGTGAGCCGGAAACTCGGGAAATCGGAGAGCGACGCAACCGATTCCCAGGTGCGTTCGTATCCGGTGTGCGTGATCCGCCAGTTTCCGTCGGGGCACCGAAGATAACGATCGTGATAGTAGGCAGACCCGCGCAGCAGCATGCCGTCCTCGGGAATCAGCGTGGTGTCCGCGAGAAACCACACCCCTACCGCGGTGTCACCGGTGACGGTGATCTCGGGCTGGCCGCACTGATGCTCGGTGATGACGTGGGTCCCGAGAGTGTTCTCGAGGAAGGACACGAATGAGTCACGGGAATCGAACGTGAGGTATTCGCTGTACGTCGCCGTGACGTCCGGGACCATCGTGTCGGCGAACTCCACCCACGACTTCGTGTCGAGAGCACGTGAGTAACGGTGCTTGAGCTGCTCGATCTGTTTGATTGCTTCGAGATCCATGACCCCCGCCTCCTGTGCAGCGAACATGCAAGCCCTGGACTGCAGATTAGTCGGATAATCTGCAGGTTCGCCTTGGTTTCCCCCGTTTTGCCCGGATCATGCATATTCAGGCCGTGATCCGGGACACGAAAAGGTTACGAAATGACTGCATGGCCTGCGCACCCGCACACCAGTCACACTACCTTAGGCTACCCTCACCTGGCGAGGCCCGGGGCCGCCGGCCTCCGCGGGCCCGAAGATTTCGCACCCCCGAGCATCGGCATTCCAGTTCTGCTGCTACACAGAACGTTTCGAAATCCGGACGGGATTGCTGTGACCCCGAATCCACAGGTAACCCGCCCGACGCTATCGTGACGCTGACGTGGTCACGCGAGAGGGGAATTCATGGATCCGGCCCGCACACCGGTGATCGTCGGAGTCGGCGACATCCGCTCCGGCCGTGCAGGCGATCCGGCAGCCCCACGTGAACCGCTCGACCTGATCACCGCCGCCGCGCGTGCCGCCCTCGCCGACAGCGGCTCCGCGACCCTCGGCTCCCGGATCGACGCAATCCATGCGGTGAAGACCGTCAGCTGGTCGTACGACGACCTCCCCGGACTGCTGGCCGCCCGGTTGAATCTGCCGTCACCACGGTCGAGCACGTCCCCGATCGGTGGCCACTGGCCCGCGACGCTCCTCGACCGCATCGGCGACGACATCGCCTCGGGCCGGTCGTCGGCAGCGCTCCTTGTCGGCGGTGAGTCGCAGGCGACCATGACGGCGCTGCGCAAGTCGGGCACCGATCCCACGACGCTGGGCTGGGCGTCGGAACCGGGCGGTCCTCCCGCGTTCGACCCGGCGGATCTCGGGAGTCCCGCGATGCAGCGCGCCGGCCTGATCGTTCCGACCCGGGTGTACCCGTTGTTCGAGAACCGCGTGGCGCACGAGTCGGGTGTCGGACCCGACCAGTCGCTGGCGGAGTCAGCCCGGATGTATTCCGCCTTCTCCGAACTGGCGGCGAAGAACCCGGCGTCGTGGACGTGCGAGGTGTATTCCGCCGAGGAGATCGCCACGGTGGGTCCGGGCAACCGGATGGTGTGCGAGCCGTACCCGTTGATGCTCAACGCCATGCCGTTCGTCGATCAGGCCGCCGCGGTGCTGGTGTGCTCCCTGGCCGTCGCGCGCGAACACGGCGTTCCGGAGGACCGCACGGTGTACCTGTGGGGCGGCGCGGGAGCCGCCGATCCCGTGGACGTACTGAGCCGCAACGGTTTCGGCACGTCCACGGCGATGACGGACGCGGTGTACCGGGCGCTGTCGCGGGCCTCGATCGACGCCTCCGCACTCGACATCGTCGACGCGTACAGCTGCTTCCCGGTGGTGCCGAAGCTACTGACCCGCACGCTCGGCCTGCCCGCAAGCATCGTGCCGAGCGTGACGGGCGGCCACTCCTTCTTCGGCGGGCCCCTCAACAGTTACACGCTGCACTCGATTGCCGAGGTCACCCGCCGATTGCGGGAAGGCGCGGGACCGGCCCTGGTCCACGGCAACGGCGGCTACCTGACGTACCAGCACGTCGTGATGCTGGCGGGCGCCCCGCACCCGGACGGGTACGTCGGCGATCCGGAACCGGCGCAACTCGCGTCGGAGGCGCCGGAACTCGTCACCGGCTACGAAGGACGAGCCGACATCGTCACGTCCACGGTGGAGTACGGGCGGGACGGCGCCCCGGCGACCGGCTTCGTCGTCGCGCACACCCCCGACGGCCGGCGTCTGGCCGGACGTACCGGCCCCGCGGAGGCGGTCGCGCTGTCCGCGTTCACCGAGACCCCGGCACGGTCGGTGATCGGGCGGACCGTTCACGTCACGGACCGTGACGGCATCCTGTCTCTGCGGTTCTGACGGGCCGCAGCGCAGGTCCCGCCTAATCCAGCTCGGCGGCCAGCTCCATCCACTGTTCCTCGGTGGCTTCCTTCTCCGCGACGACCTGCTTGAGCTCGGTGTCGAGCTTCTGCAGCTTGTCCGGATCGGTGGCCGCCTCCGCCAGCTTCTCGTGCAGCTTCCGTTCCCGGTCGTCCAGCTTCGCCACAGCCCGCTCGAGACGCGACAATTCCTTGCGCGCGGCGCGTTCGGCGGCCCCGTCCCGCACCTGCTTGGGGGCCGACGCACCGGTTGCCGTCGACGCCACCGACGGCGCGCCGGTGTCGACCATCTTCGCCCGGCGACGCAGGTAGTCCTCGATCCCACCGGGCAGGTTGGTCAGCTTGCCGTCGCCGAACAACGCCCACGTGGAGTCACAGATCCGTTCGATCAGGTACCGGTCGTGGCTGATGACGACCATCGTGCCCGCCCAGCCGTCGAGGATGTCCTCGAGTTGCTGCAGCGTGTCGATGTCGAGGTCGTTGGTCGGCTCGTCGAGCAGCAGTACGTTCGGCTCCGACATCAGCACACGGGTCAGCTGCAGCCGGCGACGCTCGCCACCGGACAGGTCACCGACCGGTGTCCGCTGCCGGGCCGGAGTGAATCCCAGCCGTTCGGCGAGCTGCCCGGCCGATACCTCCTTGTCGCCCAACGTGATCCGCTCGGCGACGTCCTTGACGGCCTCGAGCACCCGCATGTTCGTCGGCAGATCGTCGAGTTCCTGACGGAGCCAGCCGATGTGCACCGTCTGCCCCTGGATGCGCTTGCCCGACGCCGGCGAGATCTCGCCGGCGAGCGTGCGCAGGAGCGTCGTCTTGCCGGAGCCGTTGACGCCGACCAGGCCGACCCGCTCCCCCGGCGCCAACCGCCACGTGAGGTCGTCGACGAGCACCCGGCCGTCCGGCGTCTCCAGACGCGCATCTTCGAGTTCGATGACGACCTTGCCGAGCCGGCGCTGCGCGAACGACGCCAGCGCGACGTTGTCACGGGGCGGTGGGACGTCCGCGATCAACGCCTCGGCGGCCTCGATCCGGTACTTGGGCTTGGACGTGCGGGCGGGTGCACCGCGCCGCAGCCAGGCCAGTTCCTTGCGGGCGAGGTTGCGGCGACGTTCCTCGGACGCGTCGGCCTGCCGGGAGCGCTCCGCGCGGGCGAAGATCCAGTCGTTGTAACCGCCCTCGTAGCTTTCGACCTTGCCGCCCACCACTTCCCACGTGCGGTTGGCTACGGTGTCGAGGAACCACCGGTCGTGGGTCACGACCACCAGCGCGCTGCGACGGCCGACGAGATGTTCCGCCAGCCACTGCACACCTTCGACGTCGAGGTGGTTGGTCGGCTCGTCGAGCACCAGCAGGTCGAGGTCCTGGACGAGCGCGGCGGCCAGTGCGACGCGTCGCCGCTCACCACCGGACAGCCCGTCCACCGACACCTCGAGGCCCAGGTTGTCGATGCCGATGCCGGCCAGGATCGACCGGATGCGGGCGTCGCCCGCCCACTCGTGGTCGGCCACCCCGAGCGGTCCGAGCACCACGTCGCCGACGCTCGAGCCGGGCGGCAGGACGCCACGCTGGGTCACGACCGCCATGCGCAGGCCGCCGACCCGGCTGACACGCCCGGAATCGGGCGCCTCCACGCCGGCCAGCACCTCGAGCAAGGTGGTCTTGCCACCACCGTTGAGGCCGACGACGCCGATGCGTTCGCCTTCCTGCACTCCGAGCGATACCGAATCGAGCAGCGGCTTGATGCCGAAGGACTTCGATACCTGCTCGAGATTGATCAGATTCGCCATCAGTGCGATCCCTCCGCCGCGTCGTTGATTATTCGGGCGCCCGGTACGGGTCCGCTGGCGACCCGCACCGTGCGACACACCCCCGCACCTGCGAGTTCTGCGCTGACCCGGACCGCGGCATCCGCTTCAGCACAAAGAAAGGCACAGGTCGGACCGGACCCGGAGACGATTCCGGCCAGTGCGCCCGCCGCGACCCCGGCTCGCAGCGTCCGCCGCAGGCCCGGATTCAGCGAGAGCGCGGCCGACTGCAAGTCGTTGCCCAGCAACGGGGCCAGCGTCGCGGCGTCGCCCGTCGTGAGCGCGTGCATCAGGTCTTCGGGTCCGCCGAGTCGCGGCGGATTCCCGTCGGCACGCAACCGGTCCAGCTCCCGGAACACGGTCGGTGTGCTCAAGCCGACCTTCGCGAGCGCGAGCACCCAGTGGAACGTGCTGCGGGAGAGCACCGGCAGAAGTCGCTCGCCGCGTCCCGTGCCGACCGCGGTGCCACCGTGGAGGGAGAACGGAACGTCGCTGCCGAGCTTCGCGGCGAACCCGTCGAGTTCCTCCCGCGACAGGTCGAGTTGCCACAGCGCGTTCAGCCCGACCAGCGTCGCCGCGGCGTCCGCGCTGCCGCCGGCCATGCCCCCGGCCACCGGGATGCCCTTGTCGATGGCGATCTCGACGTCCGGGCGCCGCCCCGACTCGGCCGCGAGCATCTCGGCGGCCTGCCACACGAGGTTGCTGCTGTCGGTCGGCACGACGCGGGCGTCCTCACCGCGGACCGTCACCGACAGCGTCTCCGCGGGGACCACCGACACCGTGTCGCTGAGCGAGAGCGCCTGGAACACCGTGTTCAGCTCGTGATAGCCGTCGTCACGCAAGTCCCCGACGGCCAGATGCAGATTGACCTTGGACGGGGCCCTGACTACGACGGGGCGAGGAACGACGGAAAGCACAAGGGTAGAGCTTAGGCGCTCCCGGTACGGGTGCGGAAATGCACACCATCACGCACTTTGCCGCTCACCGCGTCACAGGCGCGGGCCGAGCCGGGTGGTGAGGCTGCCGCCGCGGGCGAGGGGCAGACGGGTCCGCGCCGACCGGATGTCACCGGTGACGTCCGCGACCCGGTCGTCCGGGTACCGCAGTTCACTCGTGACGGCCGCCGGGCCGTCCAGAACGTCGTGCGAAACGGTGCCGACGCCGAGTTCCAGCTGGTGCCGGAGCAGCGGCAGGGCGCCGAGATCGGCGTTGGTGACCCCGACCCAGCGTCCCGTCGTCTCTCCCGCCCGGCCGATCTGCACCCGCTCACGCAGCAGCAACGTGGACGACTCGGCGAGGGACACCGTGGTCTCGACGCGATGCTCCGCGCCGCCCGCGATCACCGTGGGTTCGAGCGCGCAGTCGAGCGCGGCGTCGTCCTCGACCTCCACCGACCACTGCGCCGTGGACAGCACACGACCCCGGCCGGGCAGGGCCAGGGACGCCGCGACGCTGCGCAGCGTCAGCCGGGCGCCCGACAGCACCCGGACCGTGACGTCCCAGTGGTCGCCGCCGAGCGGGGTCGCGGCGGTGCCGATCACGTGGACCGTGTCGCGGCCGGTGATCCGTGCCGCCAGTCCCCCGACCGCGGAGATCCGCGGACTGCGGTCGGGGGACGCGACGATCGTCAGTTCGGTGCGCACTACTAGTGCACGTCGGCGAGGGTGGCCACCTGCTCGCGCACCCACTCCAGAGCCGGTCCGGACGACGGATCCTCCGTCAACGAGATCAGCGCCGTGGGCCTGCCCTCGCGAACCTTCTCGGCGTCGCGGCGCATCACCCCGAGATCGGCTCCGACCATGGGGGCGAGGTCCGTCTTGTTGATCACGAGGAGATCCGAGAACGTCACGCCGGGACCCCCCTTACGGGGAACCTTGTCACCGCCCGCGACGTCGACGACGAAGATCTGCACGTCGATCAGGCCCGAGGAGAACGTCGCGGTGAGGTTGTCGCCGCCCGACTCCACCAGGATCAGATCGAGCGGCGGGTTGGCCGCGATCAGGTCGTCGATGGCGTCGAGGTTGGCGGTGATGTCGTCGCGGATGGCCGTGTGGGGGCAGCCACCGGTCTGCACGGCGGCGATGCGCTCGTCCGGCAACACGGCGTGGCGGCGCAGGAAGTCCGCGTCCTCGGTGGTGTAGATGTCGTTGGTGAGCACGGCCAGCGACAACTCCTCGCGCAGTTGCCTGCACAGCGCGGCGACGAGCGCCGTCTTGCCCGATCCGACGGGCCCACCGATCCCGATCCGGACCGGCTCCCCCGCCACCCGGACCCGCCGGGGACGGTCGTGCTGATGGTCGTGAGGTTCACCATCGATGAAATGCGGTGGCATGGTTGATCTCTCCTTACTGGGGTACAGCTGAGTGTCACGACACGAACAGGGGGCGGTCCCGCAGAACGTGCCGCTCGGCGACGACATCCATGAAGGGGTCGGACACGCTGGACAGTCCGGTCACGCACTGGCCGGCGATGTCGTCGCACAGGTCGGACAGCGCGAACGTGCACGCGGCGACCTGCGCGGGGTCGAGAGCGAGCAGACGCTGCGCGGCGATCGCGGACCCGGTCATGGTGGTGTAGACGACGACGAGTGCCGCCTCCCGCGGTTCGACGGCGGTGACGGATCCGACCACCCCCGAGACCACGGGCAGGTGCGGACGTGTGCCTAGCGGCGACCAGTCGTGCTCGGGCCACGTGGTGCGGGCCAGCCGCAGCAGACCTCTCCCCTGCGCCCGCGACGACGACCGCGCCGCGGGGGACGGGGTTCGCGCATCCATCTCGGCGTCGGCGTGTTCGGCGGTGAGCCGCCCGGCGCACACCGCCGCAGTGATCGATCCCCCGACGAGCCCGGCGGTCCGGACCCGTCGCCGCAGGAACGCCTCCATCGTGCCGACGTCGCGGACGACGCCGCTCGCGACGGCCTCCTCGATGCCGCCCGAATGCACGTGACCGCCCGTGGGCAGCCTCGAATCGGCGAGGGACATCAGGTGAGCGAGGCGCATCAGAACAGGAAGTATCGCTGGGCCATCGGCAGTTCCGCCGCCGGCTGCTCTTCCCACACGTCGCCGTCGATGCGGACCGTGAACGTGTCCGGGTCCACCTCGATCCGCGGCTGCGCGTCGTTGCGGGGCATGTCGGCCTTGCCCCGCGACCGCACGTTCGCGACCGGGACGAGTCGACGGCTCAGGTCGAGTCGATCCGCCAGACCGTCCTCGAGGGCGTGTGGAGCGACGAAGTGCACGGACGTGGCGGCCGCAGCCTTGGGCGCCGCCCCGAACATCGGACGCGGGAGCACCGGTTGCGGAGTCGGTATGGACGCGTTGGCATCTCCCATCGCAGCCCACGCGATCATCCCGCCCTTGATCACCGCGTGTGGCCGGACACCGAAGAACGCCGGGTCCCAGAGCACCAGGTCGGCGAGCTTGCCGACCTCGACCGATCCGATCTCGGCCTCCAACCCGTGCGCGACGGCGGGACAGATCGTGTATTTCGCCACGTACCGCTGGACGCGCTGGTTGTCGGCGCCGTTGTCGCCGGCCAGGAAACCCCGGCGCTGTTTCATCACGTGCGCCGTCTGCCACGTGCGCAACACGACCTCGCCGATGCGTCCCATCGCCTGCGAGTCGCTACCGATCATGGAGATGGCGCCGAGGTCGTGGAGCAGATCCTCCGCCGCGATGGTGGACGGCCGGATGCGGCTCTCCGCGAACGCCAGGTCCTCCGGGATCTTCGGGCTCAGGTGGTGACACACCATGAGCATGTCGAGATGCTCGTCGAGGGTGTTGACCGTGTGCGGCCGGGTCGGGTTGGTCGAACTCGGCAGGACGTTCCCGTGCGCGGCCACCGTGATGATGTCCGGCGCGTGGCCGCCGCCCGCCCCCTCCGTGTGATAGGCGTGGATCGCGCGTCCGGCGATGGCCGCCAGAGTGTCCTCGACGAAACCGGCCTCGTTCAACGTGTCCGAGTGGAGGGCTACCTGCACTCCCGCAGCGTCCGCGACGGTGAGGCACGCATCGATGGCCGCCGGAGTCGAACCCCAGTCCTCGTGCAGCTTGAACCCGGAGACGCCGCCACGCAACTGCTCCCACATCGACTCGGAGCTGACCGTGTTGCCCTTGCCGAGCAGCGCGATGTTCATCGGCCAGCCGTCGAGTGCCTCCAGCATCCGGGCGGTGTGCCACGATCCGGGGGTGACGGTGGTGGCCTTGCTGCCCTCGGCGGGGCCGGTGCCGCCGCCGATCATCGTCGTGATGCCGCCGCCCAGTGCCTCGTCCATGATCTGCGGGCAGATGAAGTGCACGTGACAGTCGATACCGCCGGCCGTGAGGATCTTGCCGTTCCCGGCGATGATCTCGGTGGACGGACCCACCACCAGATCGGGGTGGACCCCCGACATCGTGTCGGGATTGCCTGCCTTGCCGAGTGCGACGATGCGTCCGTCCCGAATACCGAGGTCCGCCTTGATGATTCCCCAGTGGTCGACGACGACCACGCCGGTGATCACCGTGTCGGGCGCGCCCTCGGCGCGGGTCGCGCGACCCTGGCCCATGGACTCGCGCAACACTTTTCCGCCACCGAACACCGCTTCGTCGCCGGCCAGTCCCGGCCCGCCGCTGCGGTCCTCGGTGATTTCGATCAGAAGGTCGGTGTCGGCGAGCCGGATGCGGTCGCCGGTCGTGGGACCGAACAGCTCGGCGTAGCGTGCGCGGCTGAGTTCGGTCATGACGCGTCCAGCTTTCCGGGAGGAGTGAGGCTCAGCCCGTGCACTTCACGGGTCCCGCGCAGGGGTACGAGTGAAATCGTCTGCGCGATACCCGGTTCGAAGCGCACCGCGGTGCCCGCGGGGATGTCCAGCCGCAGCCCGTGGGCGGCGGGACGGTCGAACTGCAGGGCGTGGTTGGCCTGCGGAAAATGAACGTGGCTTCCGACCTGGACCGGACGGTCCCCGGTGTTGACCACCGCGAGTTCGGTGCGGGGAGAACCCTCGTTGAGCTCGATCACGCCCTCGGCGCACACGACTTCACCTGGAATCACGGTCACCCCTACGCAATCGGATCGTGGACGGTGACGAGCTTGGTGCCGTCCGGGAACGTGGCCTCCACCTGCACGTCGTGCAGCATCTCCGGGACGCCTTCCATCACGTCCGCCCGGGTGAGCACCTCACGACCGGACACCATCAGCTCCGCCACCGACCGGCCGTCGCGGGCCCCCTCGAGGATGTGATCCGTGATGAGGGCCACCGCCTCCGGGTGGTTCAACACGAGGCCGCGTTGCCGGCGCCTGCGCGCGAGTTCCGCGGCGTAGCTCAGGAGCAGACGCTCCTGCTCGTGGGGCGACAAGCGCATGTGTCCTCCTGCGGTCGGTGCGTCGCAATACTGCCACGAACTGCATTGTGGCACCGCCCACGCCCGGAACGGCCGCCGTTCTCACCGCGGAAACATCCGTGACACGAACCCGTCACAGCGCCTTCCTAGCGTTCCCCCATGGCCATCTCCACTGCCGCCCATCCCCCACCCGGCGGCGACGCGTCGACGACCCGGACGCGATCGCCCTGGTACACCAACCTGTTCGTCCAGCTCCTCGTCGGAATCGTCGGCGGCATCACCCTCGGCTGGCTGTGGCCGACCGTGGGGTCGGAGCTCAAACCGATCGGCGACACGTTCATCAAGCTCATCAAGATGCTCATCGCGCCGTTGATCTTCACGGTGGTCGTGACGGGAATCGCCAAGGTCGGCGACGTCAAGGCCGTCGGACGGATCGGCGTGAAGGCACTGATCTACTTCACCGCCGTCACCGGGTTCGCGCTGCTCGTCGGGCTGGTGATGGGCAACATCGTCAAGCCCGGCGCCGGATTCGACATCGACCCGGCCACCCTCGCCGACGGCACCGAGCAGATCGCGGAGAAAACCGGCGGTGGTGAACTCCCCGGCGCCGTCGAGTTCCTCATGGACGTCGTCCCGACCAGCGTGGTGGGCGCATTCGCCGACAACATGTTGCTGCAGGTCCTCTTGTTCGCGGTGCTCTTCGGTATCGCGCTGGCCAAGTACGGCGAGCACGGTCCCCCGCTGGTCCTCGAGTTCGTCGACCACCTCAGCCACATCATCTTCATGATCATCGGCTGGATCATGCGGCTCGCCCCGATCGGCGCATTCGGCGCGATGGCGTTCATCATCGGCCAGTACGGAATCTCCACCCTCGGGAGCTTCGCCGCGCTCATCGCGTGCTGCTACCTCGCCGGAGCCCTGTTCGTCCTCGTCCTCGCACTCATTGCGAAGTTCGCCGTGGGACTGAACATCTTCACGTTCATCCGCTACACCAAGGAGGAGTTCGGTCTCGCGCTGGGAACCGCCTCGTCCGAGGCAGTGCTTCCCCGCATCATGACCAAGCTCGTCGGCGCCGGGAACTCGCAGGCCGCGACCGGGCTCGTGGTGCCGACCGGATACTCGTTCAACCTCGACGGCGCCGCGATCTATCTGTCCATCTCGACCCTGTTCCTCGCCCAGGCCACCGGCCACGACCTGTCCGTCGCCGACCAGCTCGGCGCGCTGTTCATCCTGCTCCTCACGTCGAAAGGCATGGCGGGCGTACCCGGGTCGTCGTTCCTCGCGCTGTCGGCGACCGCGACCGCGCTCGGAATCTTCCCCGTCGCGGCGGTCGCGGTGCTGCTCGGCGCCGACCGGATCATGGACTCGATGCGTGTGTTCGTGAACCTCCTCGGCAATTGTGTCGCCACGTTCGTCGTCTCGAACTGGGAAGGCCAGCTGGACAAGCAGAAGATGCAGGACGCCGTCCACGGAAGGCTCGACCCCGGCGGCGCGGATCCCGTCGAGCAGCCGCCGGTCGTGGCCGAGTACGAGTCGCGTCAGTAACCGGCGGGGATGCCGAACACCCTGATCGCGTCGCGGTACATGCCGAGCTGCTGATCCTTGGTCAGGGGCATGACTTCGGCGATCAGCTGACCGGCGCTGGTGATCGCGCTCATCGCCCCGACCACCGGCAGTCCGGCGACGTTGAAATCGACCGTTGCCCTGCGGATGTGGTTGGCCGACGTCACGATGATCGCGCCGCCCGCACCGAGCGAGCGGGCCAGCGGAACCGAGTTGAGCGCGTTGCCCACCGTCGAGCCGGCACGATGCTCGGGGTGGATGCGTTGCGCCGGGACACCGTGCGACTGCAACCACCCCTGCATCGCGGCCGCCTCGGTGATGCCGTTCTGCGGGTTGCCGCCGGTGACGATGATCGGCGACATCGGCGAGGCCCACGACTGGACGAGCGCGGCCTGCAGACGGTTGATCAATTCCGGTCGCATCGCACCGTCGGGGAGCAGTCCGAAGCCGAGGACGATGATCGCGGTGGACGGACCCTGGATGGCCGGAAGTGGGTTCGGGGGCGTGAACGACGCAATTCTGATCGCGTTCAACATCCCGTCGACGCCGGCGCGCATCCCACCGTCCATCGCGCCGAGCCGGGCGAGCGCCGTCTCCCGGGTGATCAGGTCGCCCGCGGCGTCGGCGTAGATGGCCTGCAACGCCAGCGCATTGGTGTCGCCGGGTTCTCCGGCGACGGCGCCACCGATGTCCGCGAGGGCGCCACGGGTGTCACCTGCGGCGAATCTGCCCTGCGCGCTGTTGAAGAGGTCGGCGGCCGAGGCCGACGCCGTCGCGGTGGTGGAGACCGCCAGCGCCAGGCAGAAGGCGGCGGTCATGACGGTGGCGAGCAGCGCCCTGACTGCTGAAGAAATGGGCCGAACACGAAACTGCGTCACGCTGAGACCTTTCCGTCGGATTTTCACGAAGTACACATGCGATGGTCCGTGGAGCGTCGGCGCCAGTGTAGTGACACTCGTGGGGCTGGTGGGAAAATCGTTACTTACCGTTACCCGCCATCAATAGAGGACAGAAGATGTCCTCTATTGATGGCATCCTGAGGTGCATGCGGGAAACTTCGGCACGACTCCTCCGGCTGCTGTCCCTGCTCCAGACCCGAAGGGACTGGTCCGGGGCAGAACTCGCCGACCGGCTCGGCATCACCCCACGCACGGTCCGGCGAGACGTGGAGAAACTCCGCGACCTCGGGTACCCCGTCGACGCGACGGTCGGGGTGGGTGGTGGCTACCAGCTCGGCGCGGGCGCGGAGATGCCGCCCCTGCTGCTCGACGACGAGGAAGTCCTGGCCGTCGCACTCGGCCTGCAGTCCGGCGCGACCGGCTCCGTGGTCGGCATCGGGGAGGCGTCGATGCGAGCGCTCACCAAACTCCGGCAGGTGATGCCGTCCCGGCTGCGACACCGCCTCGAGGCGCTGCAGGTCGACGTGGTCCACCGCGAGCCCGCGAAGAGCGCCGTCGACGCGCAGGTCCTGTCGGCCGTCGCCTCGGTGTGCCACAACCACGAACGACTCCGATTCGACTACAGCACCCACGACGGCACCGAGAGCCGGCGTGAAGTGGAGCCGTACCGGCTCGTCCGGTCAGGGCTGCGCTGGTACCTCGTCGCCTGGGACCTCACCCGCGCGGACTGGCGGTCGTTCCGGGTGGACCGCCTGACACCGAAGATCCCGACGGGACCGAGGTTCGTACCCCGTGAACTGCCGCCCGGCGGCGCTGCCGAATTCGTCGCACACGGAATCAACCGGGCCGTCACCCGGATCCGCGCACGGGTGCTGCTGCACGCGTCGATCGACGAGATGGCGACCCTGGTCCACGAAGACTGGGGAACTCTCGAAGAAATGCCCGACGGACGATGCGCGGTGGCGCTCGGCGGCGACTCCGTGCCGTCGATAGCCAACTGGCTCAGCGCATTCGGCGTCGACTTCACCGTCCTCGACCCTCCTGAGCTGCGCGAAGAGTGCCGGCGGGTGGGTGAGCGTCACCGCCTCTTCGCCGACCGCTACGGTAACGCCTGACCGAGACGTCGTTCAGCCGTCACCGCGGACCGAAAATCCGTGGGAACCGAACGGTCCTGCGCGGCGTCCAACCAGGTGACGACAAGGAAAGCTCGGGGTAGTCGGGGATGCAGCACACGATTGTCGAGGAGGGGCGCGCGCGGGCGCCTGCGGGGGCGGGAACAGTCGGGAAGGTGCTCGTCGGGGGCCATCTGGCGCTCGGGGGCGCAACGGTGGTGATCATGGCGTTCTCGTTGGCGTTCGTGTGCACCCTCGACAACGGAACCCAGCCGTGGACGTGGCCGAGCAGGTATTCGACGGCCTGGTTCGTCGCCACGACCATCCTCGCCACCACTCTGTGGGCGCTCTTCGTCACGGGTGTGGTGATCTTCTCGTCGAGGCCTCGGCGGGCACTCGCCACGGCCACGTTCTTCGTCGCCGCCGCACTCGGAGCCGCTGCGGTGATCGGGCTGTTCGCTCCGTCGGAGAATTCCGCGCTGCAACTCTGGCTCGTCTGCGCCATGAATCTCGGGTATCAGGCCGCTCACCTGCGGTCGGCGTAGTCGGTCGGAAACGAGTCAAGGCCCCACTCTGACGAGTGGGGCCTTGCTCGAACGTCATGTCCCGGCGAACCGGGAAGTCATGGCCGTTCTCAGATCAGGGTGACGCCGGTGGCCTGCGGGCCCTTGTTGCCCTGGCCGATCTCGAACGAAACGCGCTGATTCTCCTCGAGCGTGCGGAAGCCGCCGCTCTGGATCTCCGAGTAATGGACGAACACGTCAGCGCTGCCATCCTCGGGGGCGATGAAGCCGAACCCCTTCTCGGAGTTGAACCACTTCACGATGCCCTCTGCCATGTAAATCTCCTCTAACACAGTAACTTCTTCAAGCAACCGGCTCGGTTACCTGGGTCATTGAACACGACCGTCTATGACAATTCCTGTGGAGGACGTCCAAACGCTCGCAACCATCGATTTGCGAGCGTGGGAAACACAAACACAAAACTTACGACCTCCAATAGTGAACCACACATCCGGTCGGTTGTCTCCCCCGGGCTGAACTTGCGCAGGTCAGGGGACGAAATCGGCGTACACACCGGGAGCGACGGGCGCCACGATCCCGTCCGGCGCCCACGGCGCACCCTGACCGGGGAGGACGGTTACGCTCCCCGTCACCGACACCACGACGGTCCCGCTGCCGGTGGGCACGACGCGCTCGCTGTAGAAGCCGGCGAACTGCGGATAGTCCTTGCTACCCGGTACGAACCCGAGGCCCCGGTATTCATATCGACCCAGCCGACCAGGAGTTCACCGTGCACACCGGTCAGCCCCGCGCAGGCATTCGAGCGGACGAGCGCCGACCCCGGTCGTCCCGGAACCGGCCACGCCTGACCCTGCACCGTCGAGAACGGCGGAATGCCGATGACCGTGGGGTGCGGCCCGGATTCCGCATCCTCATGGGATACCCCCCTGTGAGTACTTATCAACGTCCCGGGGGCTGTTGCGGAATTGAGTGAGGGCGGTTCGGGTGCGGGTGTCTCGTGCCGAGGTGGGTGCCGGTGCGGGGCGGGGGTGGCCCCCGCCGGGTCAGGGGGTGGCCGGGAGCGGGGTGCCGCCGGTCAGGTGGGTGAGGATCTTGCCGAGGTTGTGCACGGCGGCGTGGAAGGCCCATTCGCTGCGGGCGCGGTCGAGGCCGCGGCTGGTGAAGCGGCGGAATCCGAGGTTGTGTTTGGCGTGCCCGAACACGGTTTCGGCGATGGGTGAGCGTTTGCGGTAGGTGGCGATACCGGCCTCGGTGCGCAGCCGGTGGGTCATGGCCTGGATCGGATCCGCTTGCGGCGGTGGCGGTCCGGTGACCGGATCAGCGGTGGCGGCGGCCTCGAGGTGACGGGATTTGCCGGTGGCGATCAACCGGTCCGGGCCCGGCGCGGTGAGGTTCTCGCGGGAGCAGTAGCCGGCGTCGAAGAGCATCACCCCGATCAGCTCCTCCGGGCTCGTGCCGGTCTGTTCCTTCCCACGTCGGGTGGTGTCGATCAGGTGCGCGGCCGCCCCGGCCTTGTCGACCATCTCGGGGAAATAGTCGTAGTCCGCCGGGCCGGTCCCGACCCCGGTGGCCAGGATCAACCCGTCCTCGCTGGTGAAGGCCTGACAGTTGTAGCCCTGCACCCAGCCGCCGCCGCGCAGCGGCTGCAACCGCGAATCGGGATCGGTGGTGTTGCGGCGCCGCTGCCCGGCGGCGGCGGTGCGCTCACCCTGTTTGCGGAGGGCGGTGTCGAGTTCGGTGCGCCGGCGCCGGACCAGGTGGTGCTCGTCGACCGGCTTCGGTGCGAACCGGGTGCCCCCGGCCCCGGCCGCGGTGCCACCCTGGAACCGCTCGATCACCGCGTGCTGGGCGGCGACCGCCTCGGCCAGACGCCGCTCGGCGGCGGCGACCTCGGCCCCGACCGGCACCCGGCCCATCACCGTCTGGCCCGCGTCGAGCCGGGCCAGATAGTCCTGCGCCTTCCCGTCCCGCTCGCATCGTTCGGCGTCCTTCTCCGCGTCGAGCTGCGCCAACGCCTCGGCGATCCGTGCCGAGCGGGTGCTGGGATCGGCCAACTCCGCGGGCACCTGTCCCGGGCCCGGATCGTCCTCGCCGTAGAGGTCGTCCTCGGTGTCATCGGTGGCGGCGTGCGCGGCCACCGCGGCGGCGGCGATCCGCGCGGCCTCGGCCTCGGCTGCCCGGCGCAGCCCGTCCTCGGTGCGGTTGGCGTCCTTCGATGCGTTCGAGGCGATCTTCACCCCGTCCAACGCGATCGTCTCGAGTCGGCCCAGACCCAACCGGGCGGCCAGGATCAGGACCTGCGTGAACAGGGCCTCGCAGGCGGTGTGGTTGTCCTTGCGGAACCGTGAGATCGTCACGTGATCGGGGGTGTCGCCGGCGCAGATCACCCGGTAGGACACCACCTCCGAGCAGGCCCGCTCGATCTGCCGGGACGACCGCATCCCCCGCGACCACGCCCAGACCAGCAGGGTCACCAGCATGTCCGGGTCGTACCCGGCCCGCCCGGCACCCCCGGTGCGGCGAGAGCCATGAAAGGCGCTGGTGTCGAGATGAGTGTCGACGATCTCGATCACCGTCCACACCGGATGCGTGGGCGGCACCCACTCCCGCATGTCCGGCGGCAACAAAAACTGCTGATCACGATTTACCGGTCGATACCCCTTGGCCACCAACACATTATCCAAGAAACATCAGGTCGGGGCGCCGCGGCACGCGGAGGCCCCGACCCGGAAATTTGAAACAGCCCCCCCGCGGTTAACAAGTACTCACGGCTGGGTGGCGGCGAGACGCACGAAGGCCGCGGCGTCGAGGGTCTCGCCGCGGGTGGACGGTGCGATGCCGGCCTCGAGCAGTCGCCGCTCCGCCTCCGCGGGCGAACCCGCCCAACCACCGAGCGCGGCTCGTAAAGTCTTGCGGCGCTGAGCGAAAGCCGCATCGATGACGGCGAACACGCGGCGGCGGTGTTCGTCGTCGACGGGCCACGGCGGTTCGGCGTACCGGTCGATGCGCACCAGACCCGACTCGACCTTCGGGACTGGCCAGAACACCGCGCGCCCGACGGCGCCCGCGCGTCGCACGGCGCCGAAGAAATTGGCCTTCACGCTCGGCACACCGTAGATCTTGCTGCCCGGGGACGCCGCCAGCCGGTCGGCGACCTCGGCCTGCACCATCACCAGAGCGGTTCGGAGACTGGGAAGTTCGGAGAACAGATGCAGCAGCACGGGCACCGCCACGTTGTACGGCAGGTTCGCGACGAGAGCCGTGGGCTCACCGGGGATCTCGGACGGCTTGACCCGCATCGCGTCCGCGCCGACCACGGTCAGCCGGTCCGCGAGTTCCGGTGCACGGTCGGCGACCGTGACCGGCAGCCGTGCCGCGAGGTTGGGGTCGATCTCGACGGCGATCACCTTGTCGACGACATCGAGTAGGGCCAACGTCAGCGAACCGAGCCCGGGACCGACCTCGAGCACCGTGTCCTCGCGTCCCACGCCCGCGGTCGCGACGATGCGGCGCACCGTGTTGGCGTCGTGCACGAAGTTCTGCCCCAGCTGCTTGGTGGGGCGCACGCCGAACTCCTCGGCTAACGCGCGCACCTCGGCGGGGCCGAGGAGTGCGGCCTGACCGCGAGCGACGGGGGGTACTTCGGCTTCGGACACCAGGCGAACTTTAACGCACGCCGAGCCTGCCCGAGCACGACGGCCACGCTCCCCAGCCCTGCGTCTTCTGCGTCTTCGACGCGACGGCGATCTGCTCCTCACGGGTGGCGAGGTCGGCGCGCGGCGCGTACTTGAGTCCGCCCTGACGTTCCCACGTGTTCTGGTCGAACTGGACGCCGCCGAAGAATCCGTTGCCGGTGTTGATGGCCCAGTTGCCGGTGGCCTCGCACTGCGCGAGCGCATCCCACACCGAACCGTTCTCGACGGGCGGCACCTCGGTGCCCGGCTTCGCGCCGACACGGATCACCTTCGGCTGTGCCGGCGTCGTGACCGTCGCGGACACCTGGTTGCGTCCGACTTCCTTGCCGTTGACGGTGTTGACCGCGAACGTGACGTCCTGGACGCCGGGCAGTCCCGGATTCTCGACCACGGTGCGGCTCTTGTTCATCGTCGGGTCCTCGATGCGCTGCTCCTCCGGAGCCAGCGGCAACGTCTCGACCTTCGTCTCGGTGCGGTCGCGCGTGACGGCCACGTCCATACCGTCGGTCAGCGGCGTGTCCGCGGCCGGGACGACGGTGTCGGCCTGCTCCAGCGGCGCGCCGTGCGCGGCGAGGAAGTCCCCGACCGTCGGCGCGGCCATGCGCACGTCGGTGACCGGCAGCGCGCCGTCGGCGAGCTTGACGACGAGCGGATTGAGCACGTCGAGGGCCGCACCGTCGAGCGGAAGTCGCTGCGAACGGGACGCGGACACGTGCACGTCCTCGCCGAGTTCGAACTGCTTCAGTGCGTCCTCGACGGTGAGCGCGGTGGTCCACACCGTCTTGGGCTGACCGTCCACCGTCAGCGACACCTCACGCGCGCGGCGCAGCACCACGGTGTCCCCGTCGGACAGGGTCGCGTCGCGCTCCGGCGCCACGACGTCGCGGTCGCTGATCGAGTACCCGGCGTCGGACAGTGCGGCGTCGACGCTCGTGGTCATGGTGCTCAGCGAGATCTTCTCGCCGTCCACGTCGAGTGTGACGTTCTTGTGACGGACCACGGCCATCACTCCGCCTGCGATCAGTGTGGCGAGTAGCAGGGCCACCACGGCGTAGAGCAGCGGCGAGCGAGCCGAGTTGATCTTCGCGAAGGGCGACATCGTGTTCCTTTACTTCAGACCGTCAGCGGAGTCCGAGCTTGCTGGTGCAGGCGGGCCATGCGCCCCAGCCCTGCGCCGCCTGGACCTTCTCGGCGACGGAGATCTGCTGTTCGCGGGATGCGAGGTCGGCGCGGGCGGCGTACTGGCTTCCGCCGAACGCCTCCCAGGTGCTCTGGGTGAACTGCAGTCCGCCGAAGAACCCGTTGCCGGTGTTGATGGCCCAGTTGCCGGTGGCCTCGCAGTGCGCGATCGAATCCCAGGTCGAGGCGTTGGAGATGGCGAGTTCCTTCACGCCGACCTTGACCAGTGCCGGCGCGGGCTCGCGGAGCACCTGCGAGCTGAGTTCCTGACGTCCGGCCTCGACACCGTTGACCGTCTTCACGGATGCGGTGACGGTGCGCTCGCCGGGGACTCCGGGGTTCTCGACGACGGTCTTGCCCTTGTCGAGCGCGGGATCCTCGACGCGGTTCTCGGGCGGTGCGATGGGCAGCGTCTCGGTGCGCGTCTCGGTGCGGTCGCGGGTCACGTGGATCTCGGCGCCGTCGACGACGGGGGCGTCGGCGGGTGGAACGACCGTGTCGGCCTGCTCGAGCGGCGCGCCGTTGGCCGCGAGGAGCGCACCGACGGTGGGGGCTGCCAGTCGGACGTCCGTGAGCGGTGCGCCGCCGTCGGCGACCTTGACGAGCTTGGCGTTGACGACCTCGAGCGCGGTGCCCTCCAGCGGCAGGCGCTCGGAGCGGGACGCCGAGACGTGGACGTCGTCGGCGAGTTCGAACTGCTTCAGCGCGTCGTCGACGGTGAGGGCGGTGGTCCACACGGTCTTCGGCTGCCCGTCGACCGTGAGGTCGATCTCGCGGGCACGCCGCAACACCACGGTGTCGCCGTCGGAGAGCGACGCGTCGGCAGCGGGGGCGACCGCGTCACGCTCGCTGACGGTGTATCCGGCGTCGTCGAGCGCGCCGCCGACGTCGGAGGCCATCGTGCCGAGCGAGATGGTCTCGCCGTCGACGTCGAGCGTGACGGTCTTGTGCCGCGCCACTGCCAGCGCACCGCCCACGACGAGCGTCGCGAGCAGTGCCGCGACGACTACGTAGAGAAGGGGCGATTTGGCGTTGTTGATTCTGGCTAAAGGCGACACATGAAATCCCAAGGCTGGCGAAGGTTTGATCACGGTACGGTAACGAATCGGCGATGGTCTGGCAACTTTGCCGCTACGACCTGCGTGCGAGATCACGAAAAGGTTGAGATCGGGGACAGTTTTCACTTCACCGCGCCGAAACGCTTCTGGTCCGGACCACGTGCAAAACGCAGTATCTTGCGACATGCACCAAGAGGCCCGGAAGCGACCGGGCACTACTGACTGAGAAAGCTGGGGTTCCGTGCGCAGCAGATCCGATCGACTTCTGAGACTCGTCAGACGTCCGAGAGTGCCCGCGGTGATCGCCGCGCTGACGCTGCTCGTCACACTCGTCGCGCCCGGCCTCGCCGGCGCACAAGAGCCCGCTCCGGGCAACAACTACACGATCGCCACCGACATCACGTTCGCCCCGTTCGAGTTCCAGGACGAGAGCGGCAAGCTCGTCGGAATCGACATGGACCTCCTCGCCGCCATCGCCGAGGACCAGGGGTTCACCTACCAGGTCAACCCCGTCGGATTCGACGCCGCACTCCAGGCGGTCACCGGCGGTCAAGCCAACGGCATGATCGCCGGCATGTCGATCACCGACGCCCGCAAGGCGACGTTCGACTTCTCCGATCCGTACTTCGAGTCGGGCGTGCAGATGGGCGTGCTCGAGAGCAACGACTCGATCACCTCGTACGAGGACCTGCGCGGCAAGTCCGTCGCGGTCAAGAACGGCACCGAGGGCGCCACGTACGCGGAGTCCATCAAGGACCAGTACGGCTTCACCACCAAGTACTTCGCCGACTCGTCGAGCATGTTCGACGAGGTCCGCACGGGTAACTCGGCGGCCGTGTTCGAGGACTACCCCGTCCTCGCCTACGGCATCAAGCAGGGCAACGGCTTCAAGACGGTCACCGACAAGGTCCCCGGCGCCAGCTACGGGTTCGCCGTCGCGAAGGGCCAGAACGCGCAGCTCCTGCAAGAGTTCAACACCGGGCTCGCCAACCTGAAGGCCAGCGGCCAGTACGACGAGATCCTCGACACCTACCTCAACTCCGACGCATCCGACGACGACAACTCGATCCTGGGCCTGATCAAGAGCACCTACCCGCTGCTGCTCGAGGGCCTGTGGCTCACGATCGTCCTGACCGTGGTCTCGATCGCCATCGCGCTCGTCCTCGGCGCGATCTTCGGCCTGTTCCGGGTGTCGACCAACATCGTCCTGCGCGGCATCGGCACCACCTATGTCGACGTGTTCCGCGGCACCCCGCTGCTGGTGCAGGCGTTCTTCATCTACTTCGGCATCCCGGCGGCACTGGACTTCCAGATGTCGGCGTTCACGGCGGGCATCATCACGCTGAGCCTCAACGCAGGCGCGTACATGGCCGAGATCGTGCGCGGCGGCATCCTGTCCGTCGACAAGGGCCAGATGGAAGCGTCCCGGAGCCTCGGCATCAGCTACCTGAAGTCGATGCAGAAGGTCGTGATGCCGCAGGCCGTGCGGACGATGATCCCGTCGTACATCAACCAGTTCGTGATCACGCTGAAGGACACGTCGATCCTGTCCGTGATCGGGCTCGCCGAGCTCACTCAGACCGGGCGGATCATCATCGCCCGCAACTTCCAGTCCTTCAACATGTGGCTGATCATCGGTGTGATGTATTTCATCATCATCATGGCGTTGACGAAGCTGTCGAACCGGCTCGAGAAGAGGATCAACAAGTGACCGAGACACCGGTGACAGAGAACAAGGCCGAGACCGCCGACCCGAAGATCCGGGTGAAGGGCCTGAAGAAGTCGTTCGGCGACAACGAGGTCCTCAAGGGCCTCGACGTCGACATCGCGAGCGGTGAAGTGGTCTGCGTGATCGGCCCCTCGGGCTCCGGCAAGAGCACGTTCCTGCGCTGCCTCAACCGGCTCGAGGACATCACGGACGGCAAGGTCGTGGTCGACGGGTTCGACGTGAGCGACAAGAAGATCGACATCGACCGGGTGCGTCAGCACATCGGCATGGTCTTCCAGCACTTCAACCTGTTCCCGCACATGACGGCGATCGAGAACGTGATGCTCGCGCCCGTGCAGACCAAGCGCGCCTCCAAGGACGAGGCGCGGGCGACGGCGGTCCGGCTGCTCGAGCAGGTCGGGTTGGCGGAGAAGGCGGACGCGAAGCCGGCGAACCTGTCCGGTGGGCAGAAACAGCGCGTCGCGATCGCGCGGGCCCTGGCGATGAACCCGGACATCATGCTGTTCGACGAGGCCACCAGCGCGCTGGACCCCGAGATGGTGGGCGAGGTGCTGCAGGTTCTGCGCGACCTCGCGAAGGGCGGCATGACGATGGTCGTGGTCACGCACGAGATGGGCTTCGCTCGCGAGGTGTCCGACCGGGTGATCTTCATGGCGGACGGCTACGTGGTGGAGGAGGGAACTCCGGAGCAGATCTTCGGCGACCCGCAGCAGTCCCGTACTCAGGACTTCCTGAACAAGGTCCTCTGACATGTGAGTGGCGAAGCGTGCCGGGGGACGCTTCGCCACTCACATGGGGGTCAGACGGTGGCGCGTTCCTTCGCCGCCCACGGCACCTTGTCGCCGAGCAGTCCGTCGACACCGAATCGGCCCGATCCGACGACGGCGAGCAGCAGTGCGCCGACGCCCAGTGCCAGCACCAGCTCGTAGCCGCCCTCGCTCGCGAAGATTCCCTTGTCGGCGTGCACGAGGAAGAAGGCGCCGACCATGTCGAGGAAGAGCAGGATGCCGAAGATCGGGACGGCCGCTCCGATGATGAGTGCGATTCCGCCGATCAGCTCGATCCACGTCGCGAGGAATGCCGAGATGCCGGGAACCGGAACTCCCATGGCCTCGAAGCCGGCGGTCGTGGCGTCGAGTCCGTTGGTGAAGGCCTTCTGCCAGCCGTGGGCGAGGAAGATGATGCCGATGCCCACGCGGGCGACGAGGATTCCCAGGCTTCGGACTGCGGGGTTGTTCATGGATGTGCCTTTCATCGTGGTGTCCCCGCGCGACCGGGACGACCGTTAGTTGAACAGGCAACGATCTTAAGTTCTCTAAGTTGAAACTTCAACATAGGGCCTTCGGCCCTGAGCACACACACGAGTCCAGGGACTCGCTAACCACTCACGGGCCGGAGGCCGTACACGCGCTCGGCGGTCGCGGTGGACGCCTTCGCCAGGTCGTCCGGCTCCTCGCCACGGATCTCGGCGAGCGCCCGGACCGTGTACGGCAGGCAGTACGGCTCGTTCGGGGCGCCCCGGAACGGGTGCGGGGTGAGGAACGGCGCATCCGTCTCGACGATCAACTGATCCGACGGCACCAGCGGGGCCGCTTCCCGCAAGGCCTTCGCGTTCTTGAAGCTGACCGTGCCGGAGAAGCTGAGGACGTAACCGGCGTCGACGCACTCGCGCGCCATCTCGGCGTCCGAGGAGAAGCAGTGGAAGATCACCGTCTCCGGCGCACCCTCCTCGCGCAGCACCTGCAGCAGCGCCCGGTCGGCCTCCCGGTTGTGGATCATCAGCGTCTTGCCGAGCCGCTTCGCGAGGTCGATGTGCCAGCGGAAGCCCTCGGTCTGCTCGGGGACCGTGGCGCAGCCGTCGAGTTTCCCGGGCCAGTAGAAGTCGAGTCCCGTCTCCCCCACCGCGACCACCCGGGGATCGCCGGCGAGTCGCTCGATCTCCGCCCTCGTCGCGTCGTCGAGCACGTTCGCCCTCGTCGGGTGGATGGCCACGGCCGCGTAGACGCGGGGATCCCAGTGCGCCGCGTCGACAGCGAACTGCGCGGCCGCCAGGTCGTCGGCCACCGTGACCACCCGCTCCACCCCGACCGCGGCGGCCCGGTCGACGATCGCCGTGACGCTCGCGGCGTCCGAGGCACCACACGCATCGAGGTGGGTGTGCGAATCGACGAGCGGGAACAGCGGCGCAGGGGCTTCCGGGGCGGGACGGTCTTTGCTCATGCGGACATTGTCGACGCCGCCGCCGCACGTGTCACATGCGGTACTTTCTCCTGGACGGGGAGGGAGCCGTGTCCATGACTTCGAGCTCGATGAACGGCCGCGTGATCGCCGTGACCGGCGGTGCCAGAGGAATCGGGCGGGAGATCGCCCGACAGCTGGCGCTGGCCGGCGCCCGGGTCGCGATCGGCGACGTCGACGGCGCCGCCGCCCGCAGGACGGCGGACGAACTCGGCCGGACGGGCGGGACGGTGGAGGGTCTCGAACTGGACGTCACCGACACCGCGTCGTTCACGGCATTCCTCACAGCCGTCGAGGATCACTGGGGCCCGATCGACGTGCTCGTCAACAACGCGGGCGTGATGTGGGTCGGGAAGTTCGACGAGGAACCCGACTCCGCGACGGAGCGGCAGCTCGCCGTCAACCTGCACGGTGTGATTCGCGGGGTGAGACTGGCGGCGCCGGCGATGCGTGAGCGCGGCCGCGGCCAGATCGTCACGGTGGCGTCGCTGGCGTCGAAGGTCGCACCACCCGGCGAGTCGACGTACGCCGCGACGAAACACGGCGTGCTCGGCTACCTGACCGGTGTGCGCGAGGAGCTGCGCGGGTCTGGTGTGCGGATCTCGGTGATCATGCCCGGTGTCGTCGACACCGAACTCGCGGCCGGCACCGCGACGGGCGCGGCAAGACTGCTCACGCCGGCCGACGTCGCGAAGACGGTCGTCGCGGTGATCCACCGGCCCCGGTTCGAGGTCACCATCCCCCGGTACGTCGGTCCGCTGGCCCGGCTGGTCACCGTCTTTCCGCAGTTCGCCCGTGACTTCGCGATCCGCCGGATGGTTCCAGACCAGGTCAGGTCCACGAACAAGTCGGCCCGCGCGGCGTACGAGTCACGCGCCGTCACCGACGAGGACGACACCGGACCGGCCTAGAACCCGAATCTGCGCGTCACGAAACGGCGGCGCGCAGATAGAGTGGTCGCACCATGAATGCTGCTGATTCCACCGCCTCGCGGCCACCTTTCTATCTGACGACGGCGATCGCGTACCCCAACGGCGTCCCGCACATCGGCCACGCCTACGAGTACATCTCCTCCGACGCCCTCGCACGCTTCAAGCGTCTGGACGGGTTCGACGTCTACTTCATGACGGGAACCGACGAGCACGGCCTGAAGATGCAGCAGACGGCGGCCAAGGAAGGCATCGACGTCCGTGAGCTCGCCGCGCGGAACTCGGACGTGTTCGAGGCCATGGACAAGACGCTGAACATCTCCTTCGACCGGTTCATCCGCACCACGGACGCCGATCACGAAGAAGCCAGCAAGGCGATCTGGCAGAAGATGCTCGACAACGGCGACATCTATCTCGACACGTACTCGGGCTGGTACTCGGTCCGCGACGAGGCGTTCTACACCGAGGCCGAGACCACGCTGCAGGACGATGGTTCACGCCTGTCCACCGAGACGGGCACCCCGGTCGAGTGGACGGAGGAGTCCACCTACTTCTTCAAGTTGTCCGAATACCAGGACAAGCTGCTCCGGCTGTACGAGGAGAACCCTGAGTTCATCGCACCCGCGACGCGGCGCAACGAGATCGTCAGCTTCGTCAAGGGCGGGCTGAAGGACCTGTCGATCTCTCGCACGACGTTCGACTGGGGCGTTCCGGTCCCCGGCCATCCCGAGCACGTCATGTACGTGTGGGTGGACGCGCTCACCAACTACCTGACCGGCGCGGGATACCCGGACACCGACTCCGAGCAGTTCGGCAAGTTCTGGCCGGCGAACCTGCACATCATCGGCAAGGACATCACCCGGTTCCACACGGTGTACTGGCCGGCGTTCCTGATGTCGGCGGGAATCGAACTGCCGAAGCGCGTCTTCGTGCACGGATTCCTCTACAACAAGGGCGAGAAGATGTCGAAGTCGGTCGGCAACGTCGTCGACCCCGTCGCCATGGTGGAGCAGTACGGCCTCGACGCCGTGCGCTTCTTCCTGCTCCGTGAGATCTCCTACGGTCAGGACGGCAGCTACAGCCACGAGGCCATCGTCACCCGGATCAACGCCGACCTGGCGAACGAGCTCGGCAACCTCGCGCAGCGGTCGCTGTCGATGGTCGCGAAAAACTGCGACGCCCGGGTCCCGACCCCCGGTGAGCTGACCGAGGACGACACGGCGATGCTCGCGCAGGCGGATGCGCTGCTCGAGCGGGTTCGCGCCGAATACGACGTCCAGGCACTGCATCTGGCGCTGGAGGCGATCTGGTCGGTTCTGGGCGAGACCAACCGGTACTTCTCCAAGCAGGAGCCCTGGGTTCTGCGGAAGACGGATCCGGAGCGGATGGCGACGGTGCTGTACGTGACGCTCGAGGTGGTGCGGATCGTCGGCATTCTCGTGCAGCCGGTGATGCCGGACGCCGCGGAGAAGATCCTCGACCTGCTCGGCCAGAAGGCCGATGCGCGGCAGTTCAGCGACCTTCCGACGCGCATCGTGGCGGGCACCGCGTTGCCCGCGCCGTCGGGCGTGTTCCCGCGTTACGTGGAGGACTGATCCACGCGGGGTCCGTTCGTGTCGGACCCCGCATGCACACTCTCCCCCATGACGCCGAATAGAACATACATTCGATCTCCTCACGGTGGATTCGGGAACGGAGCGCGCGTGTTCGACGACGAAGTGAGCCCTCAGGCCGCAGCGGCGGTCCACACCCTGATGGGTGAATTGTCGGCCGCGTACGAGCGTGGATGGCAGCCCGCCGACGTCGTGCATCTGGCGCGGAGATCGAAGGAGCCGTCCGAGGCGGCGCTGGCGGCGGCCCTGGTGCTGCACGAGGCGGAGCGCACGCGCGCCGTGCACCGGGCGCCGCGGGACTGGGTGGAGCAACTCCGCACCATCGGCGAGCAGTATCCAGGCGCGTCGCACCTGGCGGGGCGCGTTCCGGTCGACGGTCCCGACGTTCGGGCGCTCGCGGCCGGACTGTTGTTCGAAGACCCGTACCACTCCGTCTACCAGCTCACCGACCTGTCGCTGACGTGGACGAATCTGCCCGGCTGGACGGTGCTCGCTCCCCCGCCGTCGGCGTGGCCAGTCGTGCGGGTCGCCGACCCGGCCGCGGCGGTGCCGGGCGAGACCGAGGCCGACGCGAAGGTGCTCAACAGGATCCGCGGTTTGCTCGCGAAGGCCGAGGCCACCGATTTCGCGGAGGAGGCGGAGATCTTCACCGCGAAGGCGCAGGAATTGATGACGCGCTACGCGATCAACGCCGCTCTCCTCCACACCCAGAGCGGGGTGGGCAACACGGCGGTGCACAGTCGCCGCATCCACCTGGAGAATCCGTACGTCAAGGAGAAGGTGCACCTTCTCACCGAGATCGGCGACTCCAACCGGGTGCGCACCGTGTGGTTCAGTTCCCTCGCCATCGCGACCGTGGTCGGAACCCCCCTCGATCTCCAGCAGGTCGACATGCTGTTCACGTCGCTGCTCGTGCAGGCGACGCGCGCAATGCAATTCGCGGACGCCGACAGTCGCAGTGGTTCCCGCACCACGTCGTTCCGCAAGGGTTTCCTCGCGGGCTTCGCCAGTCGCATCGGGCAGCGGTTGCGCGACGCCGACAGCCGGGCCACGGCCGAGGCCGCCGACGAGGCGTCGATTCCCGTCGACGATCTGCTCCCGATTCTGGCCACCAAGTCTGAGGCCGTCGACGCCGAGTTCGACCGTCTGTTTCCGCGTACCAAGAAGGCGCGCGGCAGGGCCGTCGACGCCAACGGCTGGTACGCAGGGCAGGCGGCCGCCGACGACGCCTCGCTGGCTCCCGGGGAGCGTGCCCTCCGGCGGTAACGCTCGCAGGCCGCCTAGTCCTTCCGGGAGGCCAGCACCGTTTCGTAGAGTTCCCGCTTCGACACACCGGTGGTGGCGACGAGCGCGCACGCGTCCTTGAGCCGGGTGCCGTCCGCGACGAGTCGCTCCACCTCGTCGACGAGGTCGGCGGGGTCGGACGCAACGAGCGTGGCACCCTCCACCACCACCGTGATCTCGCCGCGGACACCCTCGGCGGCCCACTCGGCGAGTTCGGCGAGGGTGCCGCGGCGGACCTCCTCGTACGTCTTGGTCAGTTCCCGGCAGACGGCGGCGCGGCGGGTTCCACCGAGCACCTCGACCGCGTCGGCCAGGCAGTCGGCGAGCCGGTGCGGCGCCTCGAAGAACACGCAGGCGCGTTGCTCGGCGACCAGCGCCTGCAACCACGTCTTGCGCTGGCCCTGCTTCCGGGGTGGGAAGCCGTCGAAGCAGAACCGTTCGACGGGCAGCCCGGACAGCGCGAGCGCCGTCGTCACCGCCGACGGTCCGGGCAGGCACGTCACCGCCAGATCCTCGGCCACGCACGCCGACACCAGCCGGTACCCGGGGTCGCTGACCGAGGGCATGCCGGCGTCTGTGACGAGGAGAACGGTCTTGCCGGACGCGACATCGGCGACGAGCGCGGGCAGCCGGGCCGTCTCGACCTGGTCGTAGAAGCTGACGACCTTGCCGGTGATCGTCACGTCGAGAGCGGAGGCGAGGGCTTTGGTGCGGCGGGTGTCCTCGGCGGCGACGACGTCGGCCGTCTCCAGCGCCGTACGCAGCCTCGGCGAGGCGTCACCCACGTCCCCCATCGGTGTTGCGGCGAGCACTAGGCGACCAGTCATGACCCACAGCCTACGATTGCGGCGTGACGATGCTGACGGACGAGCGACCGACGCCCTCCGCACGACAGCCGTCCATGGTCGGACCGGCGCCGCTCGTGCCGCCCCCCGACTTCGGTCCAGTCGACCGTGCCCGCGGCTGGGTGGTCACCCTGTTCGTCACGGTGATCGCGGCGATCACCCGGTTCACGATGCTCGGTTACCCGACGGACGCGGGCACTCCCGTGTTCGACGAGAAGCACTACGCGCCGCAGGGCTGGCAGGTGCTCACCGGCGGCTGGCTCGAGGACAATCCCGGTTACGGGCTTGTGGTGCATCCGCCGATCGGCAAACAGCTGATCGCGATGGGCGAGGCGATCTTCGGCTACAACGGCTGGGGTTGGCGTTTCGCCTCCGCGGTGGCCGGCACGATCATGGTCCTCCTGGTGATCCGCATCGTCCGCCGGCTCACCCGATCCACTCTGATCGGCGGCCTCGCCGGGATCCTGCTGGTCGCGGACGGCGTCACGTTCGTGTCCTCCCGGCTCGGCATGCTCGACATCTTCCTGGCACTGTTCGCCGTCGCCGCTCTGGGCTGCCTGATCGTGGACCGCGACCAGGTCCGCGAGCGGATGGCCCGCGTATACGACGAGGGCCGGATCGGCGACAGCGACTGGGGCCCACGCCTCGGTGTGCGCTGGTGGCGATTCGGCGCCGGGATCATGCTGGGTCTCGCGTGCGGCACCAAATGGTCGGGCGTCTACTTCATCGTGTTCTTCGGGCTGCTCAGCGTCGCATTCGACGTGTCGGCCCGACGGGCCTACGGGGTGCGACGTCCGTGGTTCGGTGCCGGCGTCCGCGACGTGGGCCCGGCGCTGTACGCGCTCGTCGTCGTGCCGCTGTTCGTGTATCTCGCCAGCTACTGGGCGTGGTTCGCCAGCGAGACCGGCGTGGACCGGCATGCCGTGGGCAACGAGATCGGGACGGGCGGCCCCTGGTCGTTCGTGCCGGGCGCGCTCCGCTCGCTGTGGTACTACAGCGGCAACGTCCTCGAGTTCCACGAAGGCCTCACCAATTCGGCGGGCAATCATCACCCGTGGGAGTCGAAGCCGTGGACGTGGCCGATGGGTCTGCGCCCGATGCTGTACTACTTCGCCGAGGGCGATCACGTCACCGGCTGCGGAGCGTCGAGTTGCGTCAAGGCCGTCATGCTCATCGGGACGCCCGCCATGTGGTGGCTGGCACTGCCGATGCTCGCGTGGGCGCTGTGGCAGACCGTGGTGCGGAAGGACTGGCGTTACGCCACCGTCCTCACCGCCTACGGCGCCGCGTTCCTGCCGTGGCTGACCACCCTGGACCGCCAGATGTACTACTTCTATGCGGTGGCGCTGGCGCCGTTCATGGTGATGGGTCTCGCGCTGGTCCTGGGCGACATCCTGGGAAGCGCGAAGGCGTCGTTCGAACGCCGGACCACCGGCCTGCTCGCCGTCTGCCTCTATGTGGGGCTCGTGGTCGCCAACTTCATCTGGTTGTGGCCGATCCTCACGGCCGTCCCGATCACCCCGGACACGTGGCAGCACCAACTGTGGCTTCCCAGCTGGCGCTGACCCCGGAATTATCCCAGCTGGCGCTGACCCCGGAATTATCCCAGCTGGCGCTGACCCCGGAATGAGTCGAGCCGCCCGGGTCCCGTGGGACACCGAGCGGCTCGCAGACTGTTTCTCTAGTGCTCTAGCGGGACGAGATCCGGTCGCGACGACGTTTCGCCGCCACCCTCCGCATCTCTCTCCGCATCTCCCGGCCGTCGACGATCATCTGGTCGCGGGACAGATCCTTGTAGAGCGAGAAGCACAACCCGATCATCACGATGACGAACGGCGCCGCGGCGATGATCGTCATCGTCTGCAGTCCGTCGAGCGCGGTGTCGCCGCCGGTCCACAGGATGAGCGCGGCCACGCCTCCGGTGAGCACACCCCAGAACACGACCACCCAGCGCTGCGGTTCCAGCGAACCGCGCTGCGACAGGGTGCCCATCACCATCGATGCGGCGTCGGCGCCGGAGACGAAGAAGATCCCCACGAGGACCATCACCAGGACGGTCGTGATGCCGGTGAGCGGCAGGTGATTGAGCATGCCGAACAGCTGCCCCTCCTGGGTGTCCTGCCCGGCGAGGTCGATTCCGTCACGCTGCTCGCTGATTCCGGCGCCGCCGAAGATCGCGAACCACACGAGGCTCACGGCGCTCGGCACCACGATCACGCCGACCACGAACTGGCGGATGGTGCGGCCGCGGCTGATGCGCGCCAGGAACATGCCGACGAACGGGGTCCAGGAGATCCACCACGCCCAGTAGAAGATGGTCCACGAGGACAACCATTCGCCGGTCGCCGGATCGGACGACGCTCCGGTGCGGGCCGACATCTGCGCGAGCTGCGCGGCGTAGGCGCCGATCGTCGTGGGCAGCAGGTTGAGGATCAGGACCGTCGGTCCCACGACGAACACGAACAGTGCCAGGATGACGGCGAGCACCATGTTGGTGTTGGAGAGCCACTGGATTCCCTTGGCGACACCCGACACGGCGGACGCCACGAACGCGAGGGTCAGCAGGGCGACGATGGCGACCAGCAGGAACGTGCTGACCTCCGACATCCACCCGACGACCTGGAAGCCGGAACCGATCTGCAGTGCGCCGAGGCCCAGCGAAGCGGCGGTGCCGAACAGCGTCGCGAAGATGGCGAGGACGTCGATGAACTTGCCGATCGGCCCCTCCGCACGGCGGCCGAGCAGTGGGATGAATGCGGAGCTGAACAGCTGCTTGCGACCCTTGCGGTACGAGCCGTACGCGATCGACAGTCCGACAACCGCGTACATCGCCCAGGGGTGCAGGCTCCAGTGGAACATGGTGGTGGCCATCGCAGTTCCGATGCCACCGTTCGAACCCGGAGGGGGTGTCACGTAGTGCGCGAGCGGTTCGGCGACACCGAAGAACATCAGTCCGATGCCCATGCCGGCGCTGAACATCATCGCGATCCAGCTGACCGTCCGGAACTCGGGCTGCTCGCCGTCCTTGCCGAGCGGAATCTGACCGAACTTGCTGAACGCGAGCCACAGTGAGAAGAGGACGAACCCGCTCGCCGACAGGACGAACAACCAGCCCATGTCGGTGACCAGCCAGTCGAGTGCCTTACCTGTCGTGGTGTCGAGATTGTCGGGGGCCACGAGCCCCCAGACGACGATTGCCGAGACCGCGGCGGCAGCGGCGGAGAACACGACGTGGTCGGTGCGAACACCGACCCGTGTGAGCCCTCCGCCGGCGCTCGCGCCAGCGGTCTCGGAACCTTGATCAGGCAGATCAGTATTCATTGCCATGAACAACTACGTTGGTCATTTTCGATGGTAAAAGCAAGCTAGCCCACCGCTTCACACCGAATCGAGACCCAGCCTACGGTATCGTTACGCTGCGATTTTTCCCCACCCCGAGCCTCTTCCGAGAAGCCCGTCGATGCTGAGGCGTCCGGCACCGATCACGGCGAGAAGTAGCGACCCGACGCCGAGTGCGACGACGAGTTCGTACCCTCCGTTCGCGACGAAGACGCCCTTGTCCGCGTGCACCAGAATCAGCGCTCCGAGCATGTCGAGAAACAGCAGGATTCCGGCGACCGGTGTGGCCACTCCCACGATGAGAGCAAATCCACCCGCGAGTTCGATAGTGGCCGCCGTAACAGCCGAAATGTCGGGCAGTGGGACGCCCATGTCCGCGAACGACGCCTGTGTGGCCTTCACTCCGTAGTCGAAGAACTTCTGCCAGCCGTGCGCGACGAAGACGACGCCGAGTCCGATCCGGGCAATCAGTAGTGCGAGGTCGCGGAAGAGTGCGGAAGCCATACCGAGCGTCTACCTTTCTGGGGTCACACCTTCTGGAGACGGCACCGACCTCATTCGGCGCCGCGGAGAGCGGACTGCACGAAGCCGAGGATCTCCTCGTCGGACACCCCCAACTTCCGCAGTTCCTGCACATACCCGGTTGCGGCCTTCTCGGCCCCGGCGCGAATGGGGTCACCGCCGCTCGCGATGAACGTGCCCTGCTTGCCCCGGGTTTCGATGACACCCTGCTCGCCGAGTTCCCGGTACGCCTTGGCGACCGTGTTCGGTGCGAGACCCACCTCGACGGCGAGCGCGCGGACCGTGGGGATCTTCGTTCCCGCGATCAGCTGCCCACTGCGCACCTGCTCGATGATCTGTAATCGCAACTGGTCGAACGGGGCGGTCGACGAATCCGGATCGATGTCGATGTCCACGGCCGGCGCCACCTCCGTTGTTCCACACGTTGTATCAGACCGTAGTTGCGCGGTTGCGGCGCCGCAATGCTCACACCGCGGCGACGGCCTCCTCGATCGGCGTCGGACCGGACGTCAGCATGAGCGTCTTCTTCGCAGTCTCCGGGTGATCCAGAAGCGCCGCGATCACTGCGGCGACGTCGGCGCGCGGGACGGTGCCGCGCTCGAGGGGCGGCGCAGTGAGCGTGACGTGACCCGTCGGGTCGTCGTCGAGCAGACCGCCCGGGCGGAGAATCGTCCAATCGAGGTGGGTCCGGGCGCGCAGGTCTTCCTCGGCGGCCGTCTTCGCGACGAGGTAGGCCGCGAACACGTCGTCGGTGCCCTCGGGGATCGGCTCCCCCGCCCCGAACGAACTGATCTGGACGAATCGCCGCGTTCCCGCCTTCTCGGCGGCGTCCGCGAGGAGAACCGCGGCCCCGCGATCGACGGTGTCCTTGCGGGCGATACCGCTGCCCGGGCCTGCGCCTGCGGCGAAGACCGCGGCGTCCGCACCGACGAGCGTCTTCGCCACCTCGTCCGCGCTCGCCGTCTCCAGATCGATCACCACCGGTTCGGCGCCGAGCGCCGCCACCTCGTGCTCGTGATCGGGATTGCGGATCAGCGCGACCGCTCGGTCACCGCGCGCGGTGAGAATCTTGATGAGGTGACGGGCGATTTTCCCGTGTCCACCCGCAATGACGATGCGCTGCGGAGTCGCGTCCCTGTGCTCGGCCATGATCGATCTCCCTCTTTCGTCGACTATTCACGAGTTACTACCTCAGGTTCAGCGCTCCCTGAGGGCGCGTTTGTTCCCCGGTGCAGAATGTCGGGTATGGCGAACACCGCGACCATCTACCACAACCAGCGATGCAACACGTCCCGCACCGTCCTCGGACTGATCCGGGACGCGGGCATCGAGCCGACCGTCGTGAAGTACCTCGAGACCCCGCCCTCGCGGGACGGGCTGCGCAAACTTCTCGACGACGCCGGGCTGAAGCCGAGCGAGGCGATCCGTAAGAAGGAGGCCGTCTTCAAGGAGCTCGCGCTCACCGAGGCGTCCGAGGACGAACTGCTGGAAGCGATGGTGGACAACCCCATCCTCATCGAGCGACCGATTGTCGTGACGGACAAGGGCACCGTCCTCGCCCGCCCGGCCGAGAAGGTCCGCCAGGTCCTCTAGGCACTGCGCGCCCGTGCGCCTTTCTGGTTGCTCCGACTACCAGAAAGGCGCACGGGCGGCGGAGCCGCCTACAGCGGGTCGCGGGCCACCGGACAGGACATGCAGCGGGGTCCGCCGCGGCCCGACCCGAGTTCGGAACCGGCGATCCGCAGTACCTCGATTCCCGACGCCTCGAGCCGGGCGTTGGTCTCGACGTTCCGTTCGTACGCGACGACGACGCCGGGTGCGAGTGCGAGTGTGTTGTTTCCGTCGTCCCATTGCTCGCGTTCGGCGGTGACGTTGTCGAGTCCGGTGTCGATGACGCGCAGTTTGCCGATGCCCATGGCCTCGGCGGCCGCGGTCAGGAACGGGTCCGCTCCGCGGATCGACACGCCCTTGTCCTCGCGGTGAATGGTGAACGCCGACAGCGTGTCCTGAATGATCGGGTACATCACGACGGCGTCGTGGTCGACCATCGTGCAGACGGTGTCGAGGTGCATCGACGCCCTGGCCTGCGCGATGGGCACCACCAGCACGGTGTGTGCCAGTTCGTCCTCGAAGACGCTGCGCGCCAACGCCTCGGCGCCTGCCGGCGTGGTGCGCTCCCCCACTCCGACGGCGACGACTCCCGGTGCGAGGAGCAGGACGTCGCCGCCTTCGACGGGGGCCGTGTGGGATTCGTAGGCGCGCCGGGCGCCACGGAAACGCGGGTGATGGGCGTAGATGATGTCGGTGAGGGACGTCTCGCGGACGCGGGCGGGCAGGGCGAGGGACGTGATCGCCACGCGGGGTCCGATCCAGAACGACGAGTCCCGGGTGAACAGCAGGTTGGGCAGCGGGTCAATGACGAAGTCGCCGCCGTGGTGCATGCGCCGGACCAGCGACGCCGTGTTGGCGGCGACGGGCAGTTCGTCGAAGGTCATCCCCGCGGTGAGGATGGTGGAGAGTTCGGGGGCCGGGACACCGCGAAGGTGCGCGGCCAGTTCCTGCGCCAGGGTGTGCCCGAGTTTGCGCGGGTCGACGGCTGCGCCGATGCCCTGTATGCGGGCGGCGCCGCTGGCGCCGAGTGTCTCGGCGAGCAGGTCGGACAGCAGCAGGACTTCGACGCCGCGGCAGCGCAGGAGGTCCGCGAACGCGTCGTGCTCTTCCTGCGCGCGGTCCACCCAGGGCAGTCCGTCGAAGAGCAGTTGGTCGTTGTTGCGGGGCGTGAGCCGCTTCAGTTCGTCCCCGGGCCGGTGCAGGAGGACGGCACGCAGCTGCCCGACTTCGGAGTTGGCCCCCAGCGGTGCAGAACCGGACGCGTTCATGTCTAGACGGTAATGCCGGGGGGCCCGGCAGGCACGCTCAAACACTTCGCGGCCGACCGTGTCCCTCGGCGCCGCAGGCGAGTACCGTGAAACGGCGGAGGTATCTCATGGACGAGAACTCGACTCTCTCGCCGGCGCACTCGGATGCGGCGGCGAGTTCGTCTGCGAACACGCCCCCACTTCCGTCCGTTCCCTCCGCCCTGGCACAGTTCGCCGGTCTGTGGCGCGGCGAGGGCGAGGGCGCATACCCGACGATCGACAACTTCGCGTACACCGAGGAGATCGAATTCGCCCCCACCGGTAAACCGTTCCTGGCGTACCGGTCTCGGACACGGGAGGCGGGCAGCGGGCGGCCGTTGCACTCGGAGTCCGGGTTCCTGCGGCTCGTCGCCGAGGACGAGGCGGAACTGCTCGTGGCCCAGCCGACCGGATTCACCGAGATCCACCGTGGTCAGATCCGGGAGGGGACCATCGAGTTGTCGATGGTGGCGCTGAGCGCGTCGCCGGACGCGAAACCAGTGCACAGCATCCGGCGACAGTTGTCGGTGCGCGGCGGCGACCTCACGTACGACCTGTGGATGGCGCACGACCTGACTCCGCTCACGCACCACCTGCACGGACATCTCCGCCGCGACTGACCTCGAGTATTGTTCAGGTAACCGCGTGAAAGGTTGCCTGTCGTGGAGATGCCCGAGTGGAGAGCCAAGGAACTGACGCCGGGACAGCTGTCGGAGCGCAGTGGCGTGGCGGTGTCGGCGTTGCACTTCTACGAGCGCGAAGGGCTGATCACCAGCAGGCGGACGTCTGGCAATCAGCGTCGCTATCGCAGGGACACGCTGCGGCGGGTCGCGTTCATCCGCATCGCCCAGCGGGTCGGGATTCCGCTGGCCGAGATCCGGGACGCCCTCGGGACCCTTCCCGAGGGCCGCACGCCGAACCGGAAGGACTGGGAGAAGCTCTCGACGAGGTGGCACGCGGATCTGGATCAGCGGATCGAGCAGTTGATCCGGCTCCGCGACAACCTGACCGGCTGCATCGGCTGCGGGTGCCTGTCGCTCGGGAGTTGCGCGATCGTCAACACCCACGACCGGCTGGGCACGGCGGGACCGGGTGCCCGCACACTGGACGTCGAACTCGACGGCCCGGCGTCCGGGGCCTGAGCGTCAGCTGTCGCCGAGCCACTTCTCGATCGCGTCGCGGTCCTGCCCGACCATGTCGCCGACCAGCTTCCTGACGAGGGACTCGATCTGTCCGCCGACGAGCGGAATCTTGACCTGCACCGATCCGGCTACATCCAGGACGGTGACGTCGACCGACGCGCGGAGCACCGACGTGCACTCGATCTTCACCGGGATCCCGGTGGAGCTTCCACTGATCCGGCCGTCGGCGCGGTCACCGTCGAGTGCACCCCATTCGTCGGCACGCTCGACCTTCAGTTCACCCGAGACGACTTTGCGGACGAGCCCGGGGAGGGACGACGCGCCGATGGTGTCGCGCATCGTCGCCGTCAGAGTGCCGGGGCCGCGGCTGTCGTCGAGAGTGAGTTTCTCCGGCGCCTCTTCGAACCGATGCTGCCAGAACGCCCGATCCGTCACCGTCGCGTGCACCCGGTCGAGGGGGTACGCGATCTGTTCGGAGTATTCGAAGCTTTTCGCCATGTCGGCAGCCTACGACAACTCCGTGAATGATGAAGGAGTCCGGAGACTCGTCAACCACGCACGGGCGCGGAGCGCCTCATCGGAAGGTGGTCGATGCCCGCCTCGAGGTAGTTCTCACCGGTTCTGCGAAAACCGTAACGGCCGTATCAGTTTTCGAGGTAGGCCTGGGCGGAGATCTCGATGGGTGCCGGGAACGCCTCGAACACGGCTTCGAGCAGTTGTCCCGCGAGCCCCTGCCCCCGGGCAGGGGCGGCGGTGGCGACCCGTCCGAGATGCAGTGTCGGTTCGTCGGCCAGCACCCGCAGTGTCGCGAGAACCTCGCCGTCCTCCTCCGCCCAGAACTGGGTGGTGGTCGGTTCGAGGTCGCGTCCGTCGAGTTCGGGTTCCGACACGATGCCCTGTTCGAAGACGAACACGTCGGTCCGCAGCACCATGATCCGGTAGAGCGTGGCCGGGTCGATCCTGTCGAGCGTCGCGTGGTGGAGAGTCGGCACGTCCTCACCTTAGACAGAAAGTCCGGTGCGTAATCCGCCGGAACCAGGGACGCGGTCTGCGGGGCGGGTCCACACTGGAAAAGCAGCAGCTGAGGGCAACTCGAGCAACCGAATGAGGGTGGGCATGGCCGACGGCGAACCTCTGATACCGCCGAGTGCCGTCGACGTGGATTTCTCCGACGTCGCCTGGGGAGCGGACCGCACGATGTCCGACTTCGAGACCGGGATGTGGCGGATGGAGGAGGTGCAGCCGAAGCTGCGCTCACCGATCGTCGCGGTCGACGTGCTCGACAAACCGCCGGACTGGGACCGGCTGGTGCGCGCCCACGAATGGGCGTCGCACATGGTGCCGCGCATCCGGATGCGGGTGGTGGAGCCGACGTTGCGGCTGGGCAACCCGATGTGGTCGGTCGACCCCGAGTTCGATCTCGACTATCACCTGTCGCGGGTGCGCCTGCCGGAGCCGGCAACGTTCGACCACGCGCTGCGGATGTGCAGGCACATGGCGACCGAGCCGTTCGACCGCGCCCGGCCGCCGTGGAGCGCGATGCTCATCGAGGGACTCGACGACGGCCGCGCCGTCTACGTGGTGAAGACGCACCACAGCATCACGGACGGTCTCGGCGGCATCCAGTTGATGACGCTGCTGCACAGCAGGCGCCCCGAACCGTCGCCGGACAAACCGGATCGCCCTGCGCCGTTACCGGAGCAGATGTCGGGCGGTGGTGCCCTGTTCGAGCAGGCACTCGACAACGTGCGCAGCGCCTCCGGTCGTCTCGGCGGCCTGATCCGGGGCGCGGTGCGGACGGCGATGACCGTCGTCGGCGATCCGGTGGGCAGTGTCACGGAGGTTGCCGGTTACGCGAACTCCATCCGCAGGGTGGTGACACCTCCCCCGACCACGGGTTCGGACCTGCTCCGCGACCGCGGACTGGGACGCTGGTTCGGGGTACTCGAGGTGAGTGTCGACGAACTGCGTTCCGCCGCTCACGTCGCCGGCGGGTCGTTGAACGACGCGTACGTGGCGGCCCTGTTGGGCGGGTTCCGCCGCTACCACGAATCGTTCGGCCACGACCTCGAGACGATTCCGGTGGGCATGCCGGTGAGCATGCGTTCGGCGTCGGATCCCACGGGTGGCAACCGGTTCGCCGCGGCCCGATTCGCCGGACCGGTCGGTGAGCGCGACCCCGTCGCGCGGATCGAGAAGGTGCGCGCGATCATCCTGGGGCTGCGCCAGGAACCCGCACTCGGACTGCTGGATTCGGCCGCCCCGCTCCTGGTCCGGCTTCCGACGGTGGTGCTGGCGAACTGGTACCTCTCGCAGTCGACGGGACTCGATCTACAGGCCAGCAACGTCGCCGGTGTCCCCGTGCCCGTGTACCTCGCGGGTGCCCGGATCGAGCGGATGTTCCCGTTCGGCCCGGCCCCCGGCTGCGCGGTCATGGCCACCCTCGTCTCCCACGTCGGCACGTGTTGCATCGGCATCAATCTCGACACCGCCGCCGTCACCGAGCCGGCGCGGCTCATGTCGTGCCTGCAGGAGAGTCTCGACGAGATCGTCGAACTGGGCCGCGGGTGAAGGGAGAGGCTGGCGTGATGGACGAGCAGAGGACACGGCCGCGGGTCTACCTCATCGAGACGATGAGCGACATGGAGGACGACGTTCTCCGCACGTGGCTGGAGCGACAGGCGGACGACTCCGGTCAGCCGCCACCGACGGTCCGCGTCACCGACCAGGCCCTCGCCGATCTCGTGCGCCGGAAGGACGATCCGCTGCTCACGCCGCTCCGGGTGGTCTGGCTGCCGAAGGAGACCCATCCGGACGGCGCGCAACGACTCCGGGAGACGTTGTCGCTGCGTGATCCGCTGCACCCTGGCCAGAACATGCAGCGCCGGGTGATGCGCGACGACCCGGCCCGGTGCCAAGTTCTGGAAGGCGATCCGGCTCCGCTCAGCGACCTCGAACGGCGGCTCGCCGAGAACGGCGGTGGGTCGCTTCCGGATTTCATCCGCCGCCAGGCCGCGCTGACCCTCGAGCGGGCCGAGCGCACCCTGCTGGGCACGCAGTACAAGGTGTCGAGGTTCGTCGTGGACGAGATCACCGACGCCAGCCGGTACCACGTCGGCACCCGGGAGCTGTCCGCGAAGTTGAACCTTCCCGTCGCCGAGGTGGACCGCCGGGCCCGTGGGGCACTGGACGAGATGGTCGCCGCGCAGAGCAGGCGCGCCATCGCGCTGTGGGACCAGTTGGGCCGGTACTTCTCCCGCGCCTACCGGCTCGACGTCGACACCACCCGGCTCGACGAGCTGCGGGAGCTGAACAAGGAACATTCCCTGGTGTTCCTGCCCAGCCACCGCTCGTACCTCGACCCGCTGGTGTTGCGCCCGGCGCTGCTCGCGAACGACCTTCCGCTCAACCATGTGATGGGCGGTCTGAACATCAATTTCTGGCCGATCGGACCGATCGGCAAGCGCAGCGGCACCGTGTTCATTCGCCGGAAGTTCGACGGCGACGAGATCTACAAGTGGACGCTGCGAGAGTACATGCGTTACCTGCTCACCAAGCGGTTCAACCTCGAGTGGTACATCGAGGGCGGGCGCAGCCGCACCGGGAAGTTGCGGCCGCCGCGGTTCGGTCTGCTCAACTACCTCGCGAAGGCCTTCCGCGACAGCGGGATGTCGGACGTGTACCTGGTGCCTGTGTCATTGACCTACGACCAGCTGTACGAGGTCGGGGCGATGGCGGCGGAGGCGCACGGCCAGGCGAAGAGCAAGGAGAGCCTGCGCTGGCTCTTCGGATACGTTCGGGCGCAGGGTCAACGGCACGGTGTCGCGCACGTCAACGTCGGCAGGCCGATGTCGCTGGCGGACTACCTCGGCCAGGAGGACGACCTGCGGCTGGCGGTGCAGAAGACGGCGTTCGAGGTCTGTCACCGCATCAACGAGGTCACACCCGTCACCGCGTCGTCGCTCGTGATGCTCGCGTTTCTCGGCATCGAGGACCGCGCGCTCACCGTCGCCGAGGTCGGCGGGATCCTCGGGCCGCTCGTCGACTACATCACCGCGCGCTCGTTGCCGACCGCGGGCGATGTGGACCTGACCGATCCGCAGGTGATCCGCAAGGCGGTGCGGACCCACCTCGATTCCGGGGTGCTGCGGAGTTTCGATCAGGGCAGCGAGCGGGTGTTCTACCTCGGCCGAGATCAGCATCTCGTGGCAGCGTTTTACCGCAACAACACGATTCACTTCCTGGTGATGCGGGCGATCGCGGAGATGGTGCTGCGAGCGGCCGCCGATCAGCAGCTCACCGATCCGCTGAACGACGGATGGGATGCGGCACTGCGCATTCGCGATCTCCTCAAGTTCGAATTCTTCTTCAGCGAGAAGGACAGCTTCCGGAAGGAACTGCGGGCCGAACTGGATCTCATCGACCCGGCGTGGGAGTCGAATCTGGGTGACCCGCAGCATGCGGCGAACCTGTTGTCCGGGATGCGTATTCATCTGGCACATCGGGTTCTGCAGCCGTTCCTGGAGGCGTACGCCGTGGTCGCGGGCCAGTTGCTCCGGACTCCGGTGGACCGGAAGTTCGACGAGAAGGCCTTCATGACGTCGTGCCTCGCGCTCGCGGAGCAGCGCCGCCTCCGGCAGCAGATCGGGAGCAGCGAGTCGATTTCGGCCGAGCTCTTCACGACCGCGCTCAAGCTGGCACGAAACCGGGGCCTGGTCGAACCGAATGCCGAGAACATGGCGGCCCGGCGGGTCGAGTTCGAGGCCGAACTCCAGACCCTGATCGATCGGGTGCTGCGCATCCGGGCCATCGCGCACGAGAATCTCGACCAGATGGGTGGTAGGTGAGTAGATGAGCGATCTCCGCAGTCTCCACGACGACATCGCGGCCGCCGTTCCCGGCCCGGGCACCCTCGCCGCGTTCGATCTGGACGGCACCTTGATCAGCGGGTACTCCGCGAGCGTCGTCTATCGGGATCGCCTGCGTCGCTTCGACATCAGCGTGGCCGAGCTTCTGCGCACCACGGGCGCCGCGGTGGAGACCCGCTTCCGGGGTGCCGATGTCGGCAACCTGATGCGCATCGGTGTGCAGAGCCTGGCCGGGCGCATGGAGGACGAGATGCAGGAGTGGGGGCAGCGGCTGTTCCGCCAGGAGATCGCGAGGATGATCTTCTCGGAGGTCCGCGGACTGCTCGCCGCGCACCGGCACGCCGGTCACCGGGTGGTGATGGCCACCTCCGCCACCCCCTATCAGGCACTGTCGGTGGCCGCGGACCTCGACATCGACGCCGAGGACGTGCTGTGTACCCGGCCCGCGGTTCTGGACGGAATGCTCACCGGGAAGCTCGAATCGCCGCCGCTGTGGGGTCCCGCCAAGGCCGAGGCACTGCGCGAGTACGCCGACCAGCACGGAGCGGATCTGGGTGACAGCTTCGCGTACTCCAACGGCGCAGAAGATGTTCCGATGCTGAAGTCGGTGGGACATCCCGTGGCACTGAATCCCGACCGCAAGCTGGCGGCGACCGCGCGGCAGAACGGGTGGCCGTCGGTGAATCTGCGACCTCCGGAGAGCGGCGCCGACCCGATGTCCATCGCCCGCACCACCACCGCGATCGGCGCTCTGATGGGGGCGGCCGCGTTCGGTGTCTCCGCCGGCCTGCTCACCCAGAACCGGCAGACGGGCGCCAACCTGGTCGGCAGCTTCGGCCCGGATCTCGCGCTCGCTATCTGTGGGATCAACGTGCGCATCAAGGGCAAGGAGAACGCGTGGTCGGCCAGGCCCGCGGTCTTCATGTTCAATCACCAGAGTTCGCTCGACATGCTGGTGATCGGCAGCGTCATCCGGCGCGATGTCACCGGCGTCGCGAAGAAGGAGGCCGCGCGGGATCCCCGGTTCATTCCCGTGGGGGCTCTGCTCGACGTCGCGTACATCGACAGGGCGGACAGCACGAAGGCGAGGGCGGCCCTCCGCCCGGCGGTGGAGAAACTGCAGTCCGGCATCTCCATCGCGATCGCCCCCGAGGGCACCCGCTCGCCGACTCCGCGCCTCGGCAGGTTCAAGAAGGGCGGATTCCACCTGGCGATGCAGGCGGGCGTGCCGATCGTGCCGATCGTCATCCACAACGCGGGCGAACGGATGTGGCGGAACTCGCTGGTCGCGCACCCCGGCACGGTCGACGTCGACGTCCTCGCACCCGTGCCGACCGTCGGCTGGGACCTGGCGGATCTCGACCGGCACGTCGACGAGGTGCGCACCCTGTTCGAGGACTGCCTGCACGCCGGGCACCGCTGAGACAGATTTCCTCGAAAGGTTCCCGAAGGATGTCGAGAACCTCGGATGTGCTTCGTCCTGTTCCCGAAAGCGCCAGAATGGGCGCCACACCGGGTGAGGAGACAGAGATGCCGAAGTTCATGTTGCTGCAGCACTACGAGGGCGGCGCGGGGTGCGACGTGCCGGTGACCGAGTGGAAGCCGGAGGACGTGCGGGCGCACATCCGGTTCCAGCAGGATCTCAACGCGGAGCTCGTCGCCAGGGGTGAACTCGTCGACGCTCAGGGGCTCGCCGGACCGGACCTCGCGAAACGTGTCACGTTCGACGGCAAGGGCGCTCCGGTGGTGACCGACGGACCGTTCCCCGAATCGAAGGAACTGCTCGCCGGGTACCGCATGGTCGACGTCGAATCCGAGGAGCGGGCGCTGGAGATCGCCGCGCAGACGTCGGCGGCACCGGGTCCGGACGGGGTGCCGATCCAGCATCCGATCGAGGTCCGTCAGGTGATGGGCGCACCCGACACCGATCTGTGAGAACCGACGCCGAAATCGAGGTCCTGCTGCGCGAACTCGCGCCGCAGGCGGGAAGAGGTGGCTGCCCGGCAGGAACCGCCGTCGACGGACGTGCCCGACAGCGACGACACCCTCCTCCTCGGCGGGGTGTCACAATCTGAGTAGTCGACTACGCGCGACGAGACGCCGGCCGTACGGGAAAGTCGGGGGAAACCGGTGGTGGGCCGAAGGAGCAGGACGATGAACGAGCGTGAGGGCGTGAAACCCGTCGATCGAATGGACGGGCGGCGCAACGAGTTTCGGCTCAGCATGCTCGTGGCCTCGATGGCCGTCGTCGGCACCCTGATCGGCTCCGTGTGCGGAGGCGTGTTCACCTTGCTGAACACGTCGAATCAGGTGGAGGCGACGGTGAACCAATCCTCGAACGAGTTCCTGCGAACGCAGCGGCAGCAGATCTACTCGGAACTTCTGACAGCCGCCAACGAGGTGCGTATCACCTCGGGTTCCGTCTCAGTGGCCTTCGACCATTTCGACGGAGCCGATCTCATGACCATGATCGCCGAAGTCCTCCGTCCGCTACCGCAACAGAACATCGTCCTCGGCTCGAAATTCACGGCGGTGGAGTTGATCGGATCCGAACCGGTCGTGGAATCGGCACGGCGAATGGTGGTCGAGTATTTCGCCGGATCCGAGACGATCGGCTGGCTGAGCACCGACTTCGCGACGGATGACGTCGTGTCGGCGGACACCCTGTCCACCCGCCAACAACAGTTCGCCGACCACTTCCAGGCCGGGATGAGCGCCCAGGAAGACTTCCTCGCCGCGGTGCGAGACGAACTCGGCATCCCCGAGCACGGGCACCTACCGTAACCACCGGACCGGAGCAGGAGGGGCCGCGTCGAATCGGCTCGCCAGGACCGCGGCGGATGGGCACGATGGGGAGATGCCCGCGACCGGTCCCACATCCACACAGCAGGCTTCGGAGGCACCCGCCGAGCCTTCACTGCTCCCCCGCATCTGGGCGCTCCTGCATCCCTACCGCGGGTGGCTGGTGCTCGTCGCGGCCGCCATCATCGTGTCCTCACTGCTCGGCATCGTGAATCCATTCCTCACGAAGGCGGTGTTCGACCGCGCACTGTTTCCCACCGACGGCAGCGGTGTCCATCTGACACTGCTGCTGTGGCTCGTCGTCGCCATGATCGCGGTGACGCTCACGGGTTCGCTGATCGGCGTAGGCCAGAGCTACCTCACCACCAAGGTCGGCAACCTGTCGATGGCGGATCTGCGGGAGCGTCTGTTCGCCCACCTCGAGAAGATGGAACTGGCGTTCTTCACGTCGACCAAGACCGGCTCGATCCAATCGCGTCTGGCCAACGACGTCGGCGGGGTGCGGTCCGTCCTCACGTCCACGGCGTCGAGCATCCTGTCGAACGTCGTCACCGTGATCGCGTCCCTCATCGCAATGCTGCTGCTGTCGTGGCAGCTGACGCTTCTCGCGGTCGCACTGCTCCCCGGCTTCGTCTACCTGCAGCGGCGGGTCGGCGCCCGGCGACGGGTTCTGGCGCGCAAGACGCAGGAGTCGTTGTCGGACATGACCGCAATCACCGAGGAGGCGCTGAGCGTCTCGGGTGTTCTGCTGACGAAGGTGTTCAACCAGGCCGACACCGAACTCGACCGGTATCGGACCGAGAACGCGCGGCAGACCGAACTGCAGGTGCGGCAGGCCATGACGGGTCAGGGCTTCTTCGCCGTCGTCAGCTCGTTCATGGCGATCACTCCCGCACTCGTCTACCTGCTGGCGGGGTATCTCGTCAGCGGCGGTTCCGCGGCGCTCTCGGCGGGCACACTCGTCGCGTTCTCGACCCTGCAGGCCAGGTTGCTGCAACCGTTGGTCTCACTGATGCGGGTGACCCTCGACGTCCAGACGTCGATGGCGTTGTTCCGCCGCATCTTCGAGTACCTCGACCTGCAACCCTCGATCGTGAACCGCCCGGACGCCGTCGAGTTGCCTGTGGACTCCCCCGGGCGGGTGGAGTTGGACGACGTGTACTTCGCGTATCCCGCCCCCGTCCGGCTGGCCACCGCAGATCCCGACCCGGTGGCGCTGCGCAGTCTGGGTCGCGGCGGCGGGGGCGGGGGCGGCATGCGCGGCGTCGCGACCGTCGCGCCGCGGTTCCCGGCCGCGGCGGCGCCCGAAACCGAACCGGCGGAACGTCGCAGCCGGCGCTGGGCGGTCGCGGGCACGTCCCTGGAGATCGAGCCGGGTCAGCTCGCCGCCTTCGTCGGTCCGTCCGGCGCAGGCAAGACCACGCTCTGCTACCTCGTGCCGCGCCTGTACGAGGTCGACAGTGGCGCCGTCCGGGTCGACGGCTACGACGTGCGCGACCTGACCATGAGCTCGCTCTCCGAGGCGGTCGGAATGGTCACCCAGGACCCGTATCTGTTCCACGCCTCGATCGCCGACAACCTTCGATATGCCAAACCGGACGCGACCGATGCCGAATTGGAGGCCGCCGCCGCGGCCGCCAACATTCACGACCGCATCCTCGGATTCGACGACGGATACGACACCCTGGTGGGCGAAAGAGGATTTCGCCTGTCCGGTGGCGAGAAGCAGCGATTGGCCATCGCGCGGGTGCTGCTGAAGAACCCCCGCGTACTGATCCTCGACGAGGCGACGTCCGCGCTCGACACGGTCTCCGAGCGCCTCGTCCAGCGCGCTCTCGGTGAGGTGATGCGCGGACGCACCACCCTTGCGATCGCCCACCGGCTGTCGACCATTCAGCACGCCGACGTGATCTTCGTGATCGACGAGGGAACGCTCATCGAGCGCGGCACGCACACCGAACTCCTTGCACGACAAGGGTTGTACGCGCGACTGCACGCCGAGCAGTTCGGTGGCGGACAGGTCGAGTGCCGGTGCACCGACGGCGTCCGATTCACCGACGGGACGGTACTGGCCCCGACCGCCCCGGTCCCAGGCGGAGAGTTCTAGCTCCTACAGGAACTTGCTGAACTGGTCGTTCGCCCGCTGCATCACGAAGTCGTACGGCGGCGAGAACTTGCGCGCCCACCAGTAGCCGAACCGGATGTCCGGCGACGTGTACACCAGGTACCGGTCCTTCTTGATGCCGGCGATGATGCAGGACGCGACCTTCTCGGGCGTGACGGCCCGCTTTTCGAAGCGATGGATCGCCTTCTGGATGCGCGGGTCGTCGCGATCGACCCCGGCGATCTCGACCGTGCCCACCAGCGGCGTCTTGACCGCGCCGGGAACAACGAGGCTCACACCGATGCCGTGCCGTTTGAGATCGAACCGCAGAACCTCGGACACTCCGCGGAGCCCGAATTTGCTTGCGCTGTAGGCGGCATGCCACGGCAGCGCCAGCAAGCCGGCGGCAGAAGAGACGTTGACCAGGTGACCGCCGCGTCCCGCCCGCACCATCGGGGGCAGGAAGCTCTCGATGATGTGGATCGGACCCATCAGGTTGACGTCCACCATGGACTTCCAGTGGCGGTGTTCGAGATTCTCGACGGTCCCCCACGCGGAGATACCGGCGACGTTCATGACGACGTCGAGGCTGCCGAACTGATCGTGGACATCGGCGGCGAATGCGGCGACGGCGTCGTAGTCGGACACGTCGAGGGCACGCGAGAAACTGACGGTGCCCCCGCGGCTGCCGACTTGTTCGACCGTCTGCGCCAGGCCGACCTCGTTGATGTCGGTGAGGAAGAGTTCGGCGCCCTCCGCCGCGGCCGCCAGGGCGGTCGCCTGCCCGATCCCGCTACCTGCACCCGTGATCAGGCACTTCTTGCCGTCCAGCGTCTTGATCGCCATAGCCGTGCGCGCCCCCGTCGTCACCGATCCGTGTCGGCTGGAAGTCTACGCACGCAATCTGATTGCGCGCACGCAACCGCAGCGGTGCCTTTCCCGAGGAAAACGCGAACCGGCCCTCTCCGGGCCGGTTCGTGACGGTTCACAACCGCTGGGTCATTTCTTCCTGATAGGTACGAATCGTCCTCTCGATTCCGTTGGCGTCGTCGTCGTTTCCTCGGTGCCGGGCGTCGTCGGCGCGCTCGCGCAGAACTCGAATCGCCTTCCGAAGCTCGGCGTCACTCATTCTGTGTTCCATATCACAATCATCCCCGACGGCTTCAGATTTGGCCAGACTCGGGGGCGCACCGGAGCGGCAAAACCCCGGCTGAGCTGGACACTCGTCCAACCAGGCGGCGCGAACCCGCGAAGAGCACGCGGCGGCCGTGACGCGGATCGGGGGCGCGCGGCCCGGCGCCCGCGCGGATGCCACAACTTCACAGTAGTGTTCACGAGGCCCCGCGGGCCGCGAGCGACCTCTCCACGTTGCGATGCGCAACGCAACACAGTGGCCCTGAACTGGGGATATTAACCGGGCAGCCTCACAGCGCACACCCCTGCGACGTTGCCAGCTAACTCTCAGTGATTGAAAGAGCAACCACACAATTGGCCCGGCAACCACAACCGGCCCGGCGGGCTCCAGTCACCCCACCTCCGCGCCTCTCTTGAACTTTCAACGGTAGTGCGTGCGTGACGAGCACAGAGGGCTCCCGGGATGTCGGCGATCCGCGAGCGACGAACAGGCGATCGTTGAAACATATATGAGATAAGCACGGAGTCGGCGGACGACGTTTTGCCTCTATGTCCGTGAGTTATCAATCGGTTATCATCGTGGTACGGTGTCGTTCACACGACTGACGCCCGCACGAGAGAGGACCCGGCGGCTCACAATGGCAGATTTTGCTGCGCGGTTGAACAAGCTCTTCGACACGGTCCACCCTCCGGGACGTAAACCGCATACCAACGCCGAGGTCGCGGCGGCACTCATCGCAGACGGACACCAGATCTCGAAGCCCTACATCTCCCAGCTCCGGTCGGGACAACGAACCAACCCCTCCGACGAGACGGTCGCGGCGTTCGCCCGCTTCTTCAAGGTGAAGCCCGACTACTTCTTCAACGACATCTACGCCGCGAAGATCGATCACGATCTCGAGCTTCTCTCTCAACTCCAGGGATACGGACTTCGCAAGCTCTCCAGCCGCGCGTTCGACCTCTCCGAAGAGTCGCAGAACCTGCTCACCACGATGGCCGAGAAACTCCGCGCCAGCGAGGGGTTGCCGGAGGTCCCACCGGACGCGTCCCGCTGATCACCGGAGTCGTTGGGCAGCAACGAGTTCGCCGCAGGTCGCTCCCGACGTCCGGGTAGAAGTCACCTAACGCACCCGACGACACCGCCGGAATGCCCTGCCCGGTGTGCCCACGTGGCGCATGATGGAGCAATGGTTGACAGACCGCAGCTCGGTCCCACGATCTTCGTGCTCTTCGGTGCCACCGGGGACCTGTCCAAACGCATGGTCCTCCCCGCGTTCTTCCAGCTCGCTCGGTCAGGGCTCCTGAACTCCGAGTGGATGCTGATCGGCACCGGCCGGGGCAACGTCTCCGACGATCAGTTCCGCGACCACGTGCGCGACGTCGTGAACCAATTCGGAGTGCCGCACGACGACACAGACTGGGAGACGTTCGCCCGGCGGCTGAGATTCGCGGGCGGCGGTTTCACCCCGGACAACCCGGGAACGCTCCCCGCAGCCGTTCGGCAGGCGCGGGACGACCTCGACGCGGCAGACGCGCAGTTGGTTCACTACCTGGCCCTGCCACCCAGCACGTTCGCCGAGACCACCCGCGCGCTCGGCGCTCACGACCTGGCCCGTGGCGCACGCGTCGTGTACGAGAAACCGTTCGGGACGTCGCACGAGGCGTTCACCGAACTCGACGAAGCCGTGCACCACGTCCTCGACGAGAAGCAGATCTATCGAATCGATCATTTCCTCGGCAAGGAGAGCACCCAGAATCTGCACATTCTGCGCTTCGCGAACGGGCTGATCGAGGGCGTCTGGAACCGGGAACACGTCGAGCAGGTACAGATCGACGTGCCCGAGACACTCGACATCGACGACCGCGCCCGGTTCTACGATGCCACCGGTGCCGTCCTGGACATGCTGGTGACGCACCTGTTCCAGGTCGCCGCCGAGATCGCGATGGAGCCGCCGGAGACGTTGGGCGCCGACGATCTCCAATCCGCCCGGGAAACCGTGATCGGGGCGTTCCGTCCGCTCGACACGGCCGACGTGGTGCTCGGCCAGTACGAGGGGTACCGCGACGTCGACGGTGTCGCAGACGATTCGACGACGGAGACGTTCGTCGCCGCACGGTTGTGGGTCGACACGGACCGCTGGCGTGGGGTGCCGTTCCTCCTCCGGACCGGAAAGATGCTGGGCGTCAGCCGACAACGGGTCAGCCTCGTCTTCCGCAGTCCTCGAGGACCGCTCTCGGACATTCCGCCGGACGGCGCCGTCCTGACGTTCGATCTGTCCGGGGACGGCGAGATCGACATCTCCATGGTCGTCAAGGAACCCGGACCCGACGACACACTGTCGGTGGGCCACCTGGGCCTGCCGCTCGACACGGTACCGCTCGCCCACGCCCTCGCACCGTATTCGCGGCTCATCCTCGACGTCCTGCACGGCGACCGGTCACTGTTCACCCGCCCCGACGGCTTGGCGCACGTCTGGACCGTCGCCGACGCGCTGCTGCGTGACCCTCCCCCGGCCAAGCCGTACCCCGCGGGATCCATGGGACCGCCGGAGGCCGAAGATCTCGCCTCGCCCTGCGGGTGGCTCGTCACCGGTTCACCGGACTGACCGGCGGCTGAAGGCTATTCCGCAGACGATCCGACGGTGTCCGCCTTCACGGGAACCGGGGCCGACTTCCGGAAGTCGGCGTACGCGTCCGCGAGATCGAGCACCCATCGGCGCGGCGACATGCCCTGGGGCGGCGCGATCCACTCGGTGTCGAGGACGTCGGAGGCGACCGGGTCGTCGATCCAGCGGGCGAGAATCCGGGCGCGTTCGGCGGTCGATTCCGGCAGGTCCTGTTCGTCCGTGTCGAGCATGCCCGCGCCCGCCTGCAGGTACAGCGCATCCATGACGTGTGCGACAGCGTCGGAGGCGCGGAGGACGGTCGTGCTCCCCTTGCCGTCGCCCTCGACCACTTCGGGGAACCGTGAAACGAGCACCGAATGCAGTGTGTTCATGCGGCGCAGGTCCTGTCGTGCGCGGAACCAGGTTTCGACGAGCACCCAGACGGTGCCGACCGAGACGATCACGGCCGCGACGGTGTACGCCGGCGAGGAGCCGACGGCCCACGTCTCGCCCGACACCTCACGCACCAGTCCGACGACCGCCGCAGCCAGGACGATCGCCGATCCGACCACGATCAGTGAGATTCCGCGGCCGAGCGGTGTCCACGCGACGTGCCGGACTCCGGTCACGACCACCGCGGTCAGCGCGATCACGATGAACACCAGCGCAGGAACGGGATATCCACCGGCAAGCCCGATTCCGAGCACGACGGCCACGGTGTAGACGACCACGGCGACGGCACGCAGAGCAGGCCGCGGGAGTATCGGCCACACGGAGATCGCGCCGACCGCGCTCGCGGCGGCGAACAACGTCCACGCGAGTTCGAGGATGATCTCCGACAGCCCGACATCCGGGGCCACGGTGTCGAGGCGCCCGGCGACGTCCGGAACGGCCAACGTGGACGCCAGGGCCGCGCTGGACACCGCAACCACCATCGCCACGCGCAGCGGCGTCGGCTGACGCGCGGCGACCCGGCCGATCCGGGCACCCGCGGCAGTCCAGACCATGAGCGCAACCAGCCAGCCCATCAGCCGATCGCCTCGTCGTAGCGGAGCACGGACACGGGAGTTCCGCGCCCCTGCATCGTGTTCAACCGGATGAGCAGCATCGACGCGAACGTCTCGGCCTCCCACTCGGCCACCTCGTCGGACGGCTGCTCGTCTCCCCGCCGTCGCGACCGCTGGCTGAGCATGTAGGCGATCAGATCGTCCCCGGCTTCGAGCGTCGCGGCAACGATCTCGGCTCCTTCGTGCCGAAACACGATGTGACCCAGCTCATGCGCAAGCGTGCGGTCGAGGTCCGGCAGGCCCGGCGCCAGCACGATCACGTCCCGGTCCGGGTACGCGCGCCTCTGACCGCACACACCGGGCGCCATCGGCTTCGTGAAATCGAGTTCGATGGGACGCTGCCGTTCGCGGGCCACCGCGTCCACCACGTGCCGGAGTGTCACCGCTTCGGCCCGGGCCGCCGCGTCACACACCGCGTCCACGGCCGCCGCGACCCGACGATGAGATCTGTTCGCCCCCACGACTACATCCCTCCACTCGAAGCGGACGGGAAGAATTCCGCCCGCGCGGCCGCGATGCGCGCCTGCTGTGCGCGAGCACCCTTGAAGGTCAGCGCACCCGCCCCGCCTGCGCAGCACAACAGCACGCCGACCCCACCGAGAACGGTGATCGCAGGCAACGGCTCACTGTGGACCACCGGAACCATTCCCGGAGGCGCGGCGGCCAGGAAGTCCGGGGCCGGTGCCCCCGCAGCGGGCGACCCTCCGTCGCTGCTCGGGGTCTCGCCGGCAAGGCGATCCTGGGGTGCGGAATCCGCGGGACCACCCGCACCCGGGGCCGCCGCGGCGGCTCCAGAACCGGACCCGGAACCTCCGGCCGGCGCTCCCCCGGACGCCGGAGGTGCGGCAGGACCCTCGGATCCCGGGGCGGCAGCATTGGGACCCGCGTCGTTTCCCGAACCGTCGTCCCCGGACGTGTCCGGGCGCCCGATATCCGGTTCGGCCACGGGCGGCAACTTGATCGGACTGGGCGGAACGACCACGACCCGTGACGTCGAAGGAGTGGACGTCTCCGTGGGTTCGGCGGTGGCGGACGGTTCCGTGGTCTCGGACGGCTCGGCCGTCTCGCTGGGCTCGGCCGTATCACTTGGGTTCGCGGTCTCGCTGGGCTCCCGTGTCTCGCTGGGCTCCCGTGTCTCGCTGGGTTCCCGTGTCTCGCTGAACTCTCCGCCACCGCAGCCGCGGCGACTCTCGCACGGCGGATGAGGATGCCGGGGCTTGCCGTCGCCGGAAGACTCCGAGGAACCGTCGTCGCATCGACTATTGGCGCAGTCATGGTACTGGGGGTCGGCGGAGGCGTCGGACGGGAACACCGAGACGGTGACCCAGCCGAGCCCGGACAAGATGGCCAGCGCCAGTCCAACCATGGTCAGCCTTCGAACAACACGACGCGCGCTCACTGTGCACCCCCCCTCGTATTCACGACACCACGTCTACGGCGACGTCGCCGCTGTCATGGTATCGAGCGAACCGAGCGGAGGTGCTGGTGGTGCCGGTGTCGGGGAACCGGCACCACCAGCGGTGCCCGAGCCAGGTGGGACTCGAGCAGCTTCCGAGAACCCTTGCGGGTTCGGCGGTATCGCCTGGAGGTGCTGATCGGTCAGCGGAAGGTCGGCGTCTCCGACGCGGCCCTCGCGATTTCGAGTGGTCGGCCGGAGTTCACAGGACGTTTACCAGCAACATCGTCGCGGTGATGGTCGCGACCACCGTCGCCGGCTCCAAGAACTTCGAGATCTTGCCCATTGCCTGCATGTATTTCCACCCCGTGCGATCGACCCCTTGATGACCTACGGACAGTACACAGCATTCAGTTACCTTTTGGCAAATTATAGAGTCGGGCATTCCCGCGGCGGCCTCGCTCGACACACACCGACGATGGCGCTCACCTGGGCCGGAAGACAGAAAATGCGCCGGAATGCAGAAAAGGCACTCCCTCCGGGTGGAGTGAGTGCCTTTTCCGTGGTGGAGCTGAGGGGAATCGAACCCCTGACCTCTTCGATGCGAACGAAGCGCGCTACCAACTGCGCCACAGCCCCGCGCGGATCCTGCGATCCGCTCGGCAAACTCTAGCAGGCCACCCGCGGCGGGAGCGAATCGCCTACACCGACGTGGCTTTCGGCCCGATTCGCCCGGCTACTCACCGGCAGCTCGGCGCATCGTGGCCTGCTGCATCGGGGCGTCGTCGAAGTGTTCGAGATGATCGAATTCGGGGTCCTCGTCGTCCACTTCGAGGACCACGGCGCCCGGACGCCGCAACCGGGCCGGAATGAGGCGGAGCTCCTCGTCGCTGCGGGACTCGACACCCAACCGCGAACGGTTGAGACGCGCGGTCCGCCGACGACGGATCTCCTGCTCGATCTGAACCTGCCGGCGCAGATACGCCAAGTAGCCGAAAAGACCGACCACACCGGCCGCGAACACCCACCACATCAGCGGCGAGATGATCAGCCCGAGCGCCGCCGACATGATTGTCGCGAACACCAGCCCGAGAACCGACCGCTGCCGGAACGCGTACCGGGCCTCGCGCGCGATCGCGTCGGCCTCGGGATCGAAGCCGCCACGCCCCCGGCGCGCCGGTACGTACTCACCCACCGGTGCCCGCTCGCCGTCGAACTCGTCTTCCTCTGCGTGAGTGTCCACAAGGTCCTCCGCGTCGTAGCCGTAGTGGTCCGGTTCCGGTTGCCAGTACGGGTCGCTGCGGTGTCCAGCCGCGGGTCCACGCTGCACGGGACGTTCGTCACCGCGGTGCAGCACACGCGTCGCGAGTGCTGCGTCACTGGTTTGCCGAATCCGGGGGCGGTTGTTCACCAGCATCGGAACCAGGACGAAGAGCCACACGACGACGAGCCCGATCCAGAGAAACGAGTTCGGCATACGGCGACCTCCTCCCAATCGTCTACCAGCATGGATACCGCTGTTGACCCACCCAGGCTAACCGCATGAACACGCACATCTTCGCAGACGCGCCGATCTCACCATACTCAGGTGTCACATGCGTAACGCGAAAATGTGGTGCTCGACATGCCCCGAGAAGGCAGAGGGAACGATCCGGCAAAGACTCGCCGAAAGCGGAGCCCCGGTCAGGAAGCTTTGATACCGTGAGATAACTGCCGCGTAGCTGGACGTTTGTCCATGTCCGCTACGGCGGTCACGCCCAGGTGGCTTTGCCACTCCGCACGAGCGAATCCGCCACCGTGCCGGGCACGTCCTCGACGGTCATGCCGACCAGAATGTGGTCGCGCCACTGCCCGTCGACGTCCAGGTAGCGCTTGAGGAGACCCTCCTCGCGGAAGCCGACGTTGCGGAGCACCGCCTGGCTCGCCAGGTTCTCCGGACGCACGGTGGCCTCCACGCGATGCAACCCCACGGGCCCGAAGGCATGATCGAGCCCCAGCGCGAGTGCGCCCGTGGCCACCCCGAGCCCGTTGACGTCGCTGGCCACCCAGTAACCGATCCAGGCGGAGCGCAGTGCACCCCGCACCACGTTGCCGATCGTGATCTGGCCGCAGAAATTGCCGTCGAGTTCGATGGCCATCGGCAGCATGCGACCCTTCCGGGCCTCCGAACGCAAACTGCTGCACAGTCCGGGCCATCCCGAAATATGGTGGCGCGCTTCCCAGGGCGCCTCCCCGGTCGGTTCCCACGGTTCGAGGTGCGCGCGGTCGCGGGTGCGCAGACGGCTCCACGCCGACGCGTCACGCAACCTGATGGCGCGCACGGTGACGACGCCACCCTTCACCCGCAAGGGCCCGAGATGCGGCGGCCAACCCGGATGCTGTGTCATCCCGTCTCACACTGTCGCGGTGCCATCAGCCCCGCTGCGCCAGAAAAGCCACGTCCACCTGATCACCGGTCCGGACCTCGGTGATCTCGGGGTCGATGAGGACAAGGCAATTGGCCTCGGCCAGCGTGGCGAGCAGGTGTGAGGACGCGCCCGGCGCCCCGCCGAGAGCTTGGACGAGGTACTCCCCCGTGGCCTCGTCGCGCATGAGCTGACCTCGGAGAAAACCCTTGCGGTGCTCGATGGACGTGATGGGTGCGACGGTGCGGGCGGTGACGACGCGTCGCATCGGCTGCCTACGCCCCAGCGCGATGCGGATCAACGGGCGCACCATCACCTCGAACACCACGAGGGCGCTCACCGGATTGGACGGGAGCAGGAACGTCGGGACCTCGTCCCGGCCCAGCTGGCCGAAACCCTGGACCGATCCCGGATGCATTGCGACGCGGTCGACCTCGAGGTTGCCGAGATCGGCGAGTGCGTCCCGCACGTCCTCGGAGGCGCCGCCGCCGACCGCACCCGCGATGACGACGATCTCGGACCGGATCAGCTGACCTTCCACCACCTCGCGCAGCCGACGGGCATCGGCGTTCGCGATACCGACCCGGTTGACGTCGGCGCCGGCGTCGCGGGCGGCGGCGGCCAGCGCGTAGGAGTTGACGTCGTAGACCTGGCCGGGACCGGGGGTCCGGTCGACGTCGACGAGTTCGCCACCGACCGAGATGACGGACAGCCGCGGCCGCGGATGCACGAGCACCTTGTCTCGACCCACCGCCGCCAGCAACCCGACCTGCGCGGCCCCGATGATGGTGCCTGCCCGGACCGCGACGTCTCCGGGCTGCACGTCGTCGCCGGCCCGGCGCACGTAGTCGCCGGAGCGGACGGGTTTGTAGATCTTGACGCGGGCCCGGCCGCCATCCGTGCGGTCGAGCGGAAGAACGGCGTCGGCGAGCGTCGGGAGCGGAGCGCCCGTGTCGACCTTGACGGCCTGACGCGGTTGCAGCCGGATCGGCTGCCGCGAACCTGCCGTGACCTCACCGACCACGGGGAGCGACAGTTCGACGGGCGCACCGTCGTCGTCCCGGATGTCGGTTCCGGCGGCCTGGACGTCGACGCTACGGACGGCGTAGCCGTCGATCGCAGCCTGGTCGAAACCGGGAAGCGGACGCTCGGTGACCACCTCTTCGGCACACAGCAGCCCCTGGGCTTCGGAGATCGCCACACGGACCGGCCGCGGCGCCACCGCGGCCGCGGTCACGATCGTCTGTTGCTCCTCGACCGACCGCAAGTTCTTGCCTCCCGAGCTTCTCTAGGAATCCGTCCGCTTCAATCGGTCGATCAGCCATTCGCGCAACGACGGGCCGTACTCCTCCATGTCCAACGCAAAGTCAACCGCAGCACGGAGGTAGCCGCCGGGATTTCCGAGATCGTGTCTCGTGCCTCGGTGCACGACGACGTGAACGGGGTGGCCTTCCTTGATGAGGAGGGCGATGGCGTCGGTGAGCTGGAGCTCGCCGCCGGCGCCGGGTTCGATTCGCCGCAGCGCATCGAAGATCGCCCGGTCGAGGAGGTAGCGACCTGCGGCGGCGAACGTGGACGGCGCATCCTCGATGGCCGGTTTCTCGACCATGCCGATGACCTTGAGGACGTCCGGGTTGGTGGCGTCGGGAACCGTCTCGACCTCGAAGACGCCGTACGCGCTCACCTGGTCCTTGGGTACGTCGATGGCGCAGAGGACGGTGCCACCACGCTTGCGGCGGACCCGCGACATCGTCTCGAGCACTCCGCGCGGCATCACCAGGTCGTCCGGGAGGAGCACGGCGATAGCGTCCTCGTCGTCGTCGAGGACCGATTCCGCGCAGCCGACCGCGTGGCCCAGGCCGAGAGGCTCGTCCTGGACTACGGATTCCACCTCGAGCAGGCCGGGAGCCTTGCGCACCTTCTCGAGCAGGTGATACTTGCCGCTGGCCTCGAGCTTGCTCTCGAGCACGAGATCCTCGACGAAGTGGGCGACCACCCCGTCCTTACCCGGCGATGTCACGATCACGAGTCGGCCGGCGCCCGAATCCGCGGCCTCTCCGGCCACCAGTTCGATACCCGGGGTATCCACGACCGGGAGCAGCTCTTTCGGCACGGTCTTGGTCGCGGGGAGGAATCGCGTACCCATTCCCGCTGCGGGCACTACAGCCGTGCGAAAGGCGCTGGCGGTGTGCGGTGCGGCGTCTGTCATGACCACACCATAACCGTGCGGACCTACTCGACAGTCACCAAGTTCCTGTCAGTAACCTCCCTGAACCCGTCGGGGACGCTCACCGGCCGGCTCTAAGGTTGGGGCATGCACGCACGAACGAAGGACGAGTGGCGGCAACTGGTGCTCTCCGGGCGGCGCGCGCTGACCCCCGAACTCCGCATCGCCGAGGACCGGGCGCTTGTCGCGCTCGCCACACAGGGAATCGCCGGTGGATCAACCGTGTGCGCCTACGTTCCCACTGCGCTGGAGCCCGGGTCGCTGGACTTTCTCGACGCCCTCCGACGGGTCGCCGGACGCGTCCTCGTGCCCGTCACCCGCGATCCGGGTCCGCTCCACTGGTCCGAGTTCACGGGCGCGGATGGTCTCGCCGACGCGAGTTACGGCCTCCGCGAGCCGACCGGGCCGGTGTGGGAACCCGACGAGATCCGTTCGGCCGGGACCATTTTCGTTCCCGCCCTGGCCGTCGACCGGCGGGGGGTGCGACTCGGCCGCGGCGCGGGCTTCTACGACCGGACTCTCGGCCTCGCCGCCTCCGACGCGCGGCTGATCACGGTGGTCCGCGACGAGGAACTAGTGTCCGAGCTGCCCGAGGACCCCCATGACGTACGTATGGGATGGGCGCTCACCCCAGGCTCGGGCCTCGTCCCGCTCGGCGACCGCTGAGGACGTTTCCCGCCCGGAATAGTTCTCTGATTAGCGTTGTTGGCACTGTCGACTGTAGAGTGCTAACACCTGCGGTTTGACTACACAGTGCGGAGGAACCCCGGTGCCCACTTATTCATATGCGTGCACGGCATGCGACAACCGTTTCGACATCGTCCAGTCGTTCAGTGATGACTCCCTGACCGTCTGCCCCGCGTGCTCGGGCAAGCTTCGCAAACTGTTCAACTCCGTCGGCATCGTCTTCAAGGGCAGTGGTTTCTACCGCACCGACAGCCGCGGCACGTCCGGCGCAGCAAGCGAGCCGGCCAAGACCGATTCTGCTCCCGCCGCGAAGTCGGAAAGTTCGTCGACGGCCTCGTCCAGCTCGTCGAGCACCGCGACCGCCGCACCGGCCAAGGCTGCTGCCAGCTAGTTCTCGCGTCTCCGCGAGTTATCCACAACTTCTCGTCCATCCACAGGCGGGCCCTTTCGGCGTACCCACGGGCCGGCCGGTCTCCTAGCGTCGAACCATGTCGTTCGATCCTGTCCAGACCGGTCGCCGCCGGTCGAACCGAGCACACCGAAGCCTGAGCCCGTCGTGGGCCGACCGGCTGTCGGATCTCGCCCATCCCGGATGGGCCCGCACCCTCGTCGCCAGACGCGTCCTGGCCGCCGCGCTGGTCTGCCTCGCACTGGCGCTCCTCGCCCGCGGAGACCCCGACTCTGCCCGCTCCACAGTCGTGGTGGCCGCCCGGGATCTGCAACCGGGCGTCGTTCTCACGGACGCCGACGTGGAACTGGTGGAACTCGAGGCAGGGACCCTCCCCGACGGGGCCGTCACCGCATTGGCGGACGTCGCCGGGCGCACCCTCGCCGGACCGACCCGCGCCGGAGAAGCCCTCACCGACGTCCGGGTACTGGGACCCCGTCTGGCCGCGGCAGCAGCGGGCATGGACGACGCCCGGATCGTCCCCGTCCGGCTCGCCGACCCCGCTGTCACGGAACTTCTACGTGAGGGCGATCGCGTCGATGTACTCACGGTCGATCCCGACACACCAGCGAATCCGGACCGGCGGTCCGGCGCCACCGTGCTGGCGTCCCGCGCCGTCGTGGTGTTGGTGACACCGTCCGAGAACGGACGCGACCAGCGCGAACGCGTGGTGATGCTGGCTCTTCCGGCATCCGAGGCCATGACGGTGGCCGCGGCATCCCTCACGAGCGCGATCACCGTGACCTTCCAGTGACCCGTCACGCGGAGCCGCGCTGATCTAGGCTTTTCTGCGAACAGTGCTGGATGACATGCCACCCACTCGAGGAGACGTCGACATGCTCAAGGGATTCAAGGACTTCCTGCTCCGGGGGAACGTCCTCGACCTCGCCGTCGCGGTCGTAGTCGGAGCCGCGTTCACCGCCATCGTCACAGCGTTCACCAATAACGTGATCAATCCGTTGATCGCCGTTGCGGGCGGCGCCAACGATCTGGGCTGGGGTTACCAGATTCTCTCCGACAACCCGGCCACCTTCATCAACATCGGCGCCGTCATCACGGCCGTGATCAACTTCGTGATCATCGCCGCAGTCGTGTACTTCATTCTCATCGTCCCGGCCAATGCCGCGAAGAAGCGGTTCATCACCGAGCCCGCAGACAAGAAGGCCAGTGAGGCCGATCTACTGATCCAGATCCGGGACATCCTCGAATCGAGCCTCGAAACCAACGGCGCGACAGCGAGTCCCGACGGAGCGCACGCGATGACCGCGGACAAGGCCGCGAACCTCGAGCAGACCCGCGAATAGCTTCAGACGACTCCGGGCCCGTGCAGCAGCTGCATGCACGGGCCCGGAGCCATGGGTGGAACGAATTATCAGCCGAGGCTGAAGGGCTGTCCCCACAGGGTGACGGTGCTGCTCACGTTGTCCGTCTCGACAGACACGTTCACGTACGACCGCGCTTGGGCGTAGCCGGCGCAACCGCTCACGCCGAGGGTCGAGTCGGCCCAGGTAATGGAACCGTCGGTGCCCTCGAAGCTGTTGTATGCCGAGTGTGACTCTCCGCCGTAGGCGTCGGCCGATTCGAGGTCGAGGATGTCGACGCTGACAGCCTCACCTGGACCGAGGGTGATGCCGGCGCTCGTGCCGCCGTCGACAGGAACCGAGACGGTACCGTCAGCATTCATCACCGGAGTTGAGCCTGCTTCACCGCCTGCCTCCGCACCGAAGTCGACCTGGCAGGCCACGACGTAGCCGGGCTGGATGTCTGCGCCGGTCGCTCCGGCGCCTTCCAGATGGACGGCGGCCTTGCCGGACACCCAGACGTTGCGGTGCAACGGAGTCGCACCCATCGACGGCGAGATGTTCGCACTCTCATCCGTCAGGTTCACCGTCACCACGGTGCCGTCAGCCAGCGTCTGCGTGATCGAACCACCGGGCAGCGGAACGAACGTATCGGCGTTCGCCGCACCGACGGAGAAGAAGCCCATGGTCGCGGCAGCAGCGGCACCGACCGCCGCCAGACGCACACCGTTCTTACGGTTGATGATCATTGTTCCCTCTCAGGGATAGAAACCTCGCACACGCGAGAAGGTGGGTGGGAAGAACTGCGAAAGAGACCGAAATCAGCCGATGCTGAACGGCGCACCGTACAGAACGGTCTTCGAGTAGTCGTTACCCACGATCTCCACGACCGAGTACGACCGAGCCTGCGCGAAACCACCGCACTTCTGCACCTGCAACTCCGCATCCTGGTACTGCAGCGCGTACACGCCGTCCTTCTTGATGTCCTTCGAAGCAACCGGCACGTACTTGATCTCACCCGAGTTCAACGGCACCGTCAGGCCCAGACCAGTGGCCGTCGTGCTCATGTCCATGCTGAACGACGGCTTCGCCGACAGACCGGTGATGTCCACCTGGCAACCCACGATGTACCCGGTCGTCACACGCGAAACACCATGCGTCGTCGACGCATTCGTACCGTTGTAGGTACCCGCATTGTTCGTCGTGCTGTTCGCCTCCGGAACCTCGGTGACCTCCTTGATGCCCTTGACATCAGCAGTCACAGTTCCCGACACCCACGCCACACGACCGGCGCCATTGGCAGCCAACGACGGCGACGACAGAGCGCTCTCCGCAGTACGCGTCAACGTCGCATTCGGACCGGCCTTCGAACCATCAGGCAGCGGGATGAAAGTATCCGCGCTCGCCGCACCAGTGGACATCAAACCGAGTGCAACAGCCGCAGCAGCACCCAGGCCTGCAATACGGGCGCCACGGCGCAGGCCGGACTTGCGGTTCTCGCTCATTCGTTCCCCTCATCAGGCGTGGTTGCTCCGACCTTCGGAGAAAGCCCTACCACCTAGCGAGGTCCAAAGTTAGAGCATTCGAGTCTGAAACGTAATATCCGGAAAGGCACATTTACGTAAGCGTTACCCGCCATAAAGGCGCGTTATTTGCGCGTAATAGTCAATTTCAAACGCCAGAAATCGGGGCGCGGGATATTCCCACGCCCCGATTCCGGGTAATTTCTGCCTATTTATGGAGAGAGCATCAGCCGATGCTGAAGGGCTGTCCCCACAGGGTGACGTTGCTGCTCACGTTGTCGGTGCTGACAGCAACCTTGACGTAGCTGCGTGCCTGGGCGTACCCGGCGCAGCCGCTGACGCCGAGGGTCGAGTCGGCCCAGGTGACCGAACCGGTCTTGCCCGTGAACTTGTTGCCGCCGGTGTGCGACTCGGCTCCGTAGGCGTCCTTCTTCTCGAGGTCGAGAATGGTGACGTTCTTGGCCTGGCCGGGGCCAAGGGTCACGTTGCCACTGACGCTCGGGGTAATCGTTCCCGTACCGTCAGCCTTGGTCGAGCTCTTCATGTCGCCGCCTGTACCAGCGCCGAAGTCGATCTGGCATGCCAGAACGTAGCCGGGGGTGATGGTGGCACCCTTCGCCCCGGCGCCCTCCAAGTCCACCTGGGCCCGGCCGTTGACCCAGACGTTGCGGTGCAACGGAGTCGCACCCATCGACGGCGAGATGTTCGCACTCTCATCCGTCAGGTTCACCGTCACCACGGTGCCGTCAGCCAGCGTCTGCGTGATCGAACCACCGGGCAGCGGAACGAACGTATCGGCGTTCGCCGCACCGACGGAGAAGAAGCCCATGGTCGCGGCAGCAGCGGCACCGACCGCCGCCAGACGCACACCGTTCTTACGGTTGATGATCATTGTTCCCTCTCAGGGATAGAAACCTCGCACACGCGAGAAGGTGGGTGGGAAGAACTGCGAAAGAGACCGAAATCAGCCGATGCTGAACGGCGCACCGTACAGAACGGTCTTCGAGTAGTCGTTACCCACGATCTCCACGACCGAGTACGACCGAGCCTGCGCGAAACCACCGCACTTCTGCACCTGCAACTCCGCATCCTGGTACTGCAGCGCGTACACGCCGTCCTTCTTGATGTCCTTCGAAGCAACCGGCACGTACTTGATCTCACCCGAGTTCAACGGCACCGTCAGGCCCAGACCAGTGGCCGTCGTGCTCATGTCCATGCTGAACGACGGCTTCGCCGACAGACCGGTGATGTCCACCTGGCAACCCACGATGTACCCGGTCGTCACACGCGAAACACCATGCGTCGTCGACGCATTCGTACCGTTGTAGGTACCCGCATTGTTCGTCGTGCTGTTCGCCTCCGGAACCTCGGTGACCTCCTTGATGCCCTTGACATCAGCAGTCACAGTTCCCGACACCCACGCCACACGACCGGCGCCATTGGCAGCCAACGACGGCGACGACAGAGCGCTCTCCGCAGTACGCGTCAACGTCGCATTCGGACCGGCCTTCGAACCATCAGGCAGCGGGATGAAAGTATCCGCGCTCGCCGCACCAGTGGACATCAAACCGAGTGCAACAGCCGCAGCAGCACCCAGGCCTGCAATACGGGCGCCACGGCGCAGGCCGGACTTGCGGTTCTCGCTCATTCGTTCCCCTCATCAGGATTCGTGCAGGTTCCCAGCCCCGACGATCGAAGCTGAGGAGTGGTCCATTTCGGGCCCAGCGCAGTATTCGCAGCAAAGGTGTCCGCAGCGTGAACTGCGGACGACCAGTTGCCGGAATTTCGACACTAGAGACAAACCTCACAAGGAGGCTCGTCCGGGCGACGACGTGGCACCACGCCCCGCCCTCCATCTTCGTACTGACTCGTCAGGGACATTAACCCGAGCTAAGAACCTGGGCAACGTGATCAGCTCGTGACGCAATTGTGATGTGCCTCACAAAGTTGAAAACGAAACGTTACCTACGGGTAGCCCCGCTTTTGGGTCGCGTGAACGAAAGCGGCCGTACCAGTGGTTTTCCGGGCGCGATTTTTTCCGTTACTTTCGACAACACTTAGATTCATCCAGATTTCAATCACGCGTCTACCCGTGATGAGGGGGAACCTGACGCCGAATCCACTCCTCGGACTCGTTGCGTTTGTCCACATACTGAGACGCCTCGTCCTGTCCGCGTTCGTCCGCGGTGGTGTCGGGGAAGACGTCCCCGAAGATGCGTTCGAGCCGGGCCTTGTCGATCGGGGCCCGGCTCGGAACTGCCTGCTCGTCGGTCTCGCTTGGCGAGTCCGGCTCGTCGGAACGAGAAATCGTCTCAGCCTTCCAGACCGGACAATTCGGAAATCACGTGCGCCGCGAGCGGCGTCAGGGTGGCCATGCCGTCCCGGACCGCGGCGCGGGAGGAAGCGAGGTTTACCACGAGCGTGCTGCCGGACACTCCGGCGAGCCCGCGGGAAAGGCCCGCGTCCAGCGAACCGGCGGCGAGACCCGAAGACCGGAGGGCCTCCGAGATTCCCGGAATCTCGCGGTCGAGGACCTCGGCCGTGACGTCGGGGGCGACGTCGCGCGGCGACACGCCGGTACCGCCGACCGAGACGACGAGGTCGACGCCGCCGATGACGGCGGTGTTGAGCGCGTTGCGGATCTCCACCTCGTCGGCCGCCACCGCCACGATGGCGTCGACGATGAAGCCGGCCTCGTTCAGCAGTTCTGTCACCAGGGGCCCGATGGAGTCCTTGCCGTCACCGTGAGCGGTGCGGTCGTCGACGATTACCACCAGCGCGCGGCCGGCCAGCGAGGCTTCGATATCCATGGTCCCTACCGTAGTGGCCCCGTTCAGAACGGACTCGACCTGCCCGAGAATGCCCGCGTTCATCAGCGGCCACCCTGTTCGGCGGTTCCGAGCGTGACGTCGACGGTCTTGGAATTGGATCCGTTCCCGTCGGTGTAGGTGATGGACACATTGTCTCCCGGTGCGTGTGAGCGGATGGCGGCGATGAGCGCGTCGCCACTGGTGATGACGCGGTCGTCGACCTTGGTGATCACCGACCCCTTCGGAATTCCCGCCTTCTCCGCCGGGCTGCCCGACGTGACCTCGACGACGGTGGCACCGTTGGCGGCGTCTTGCGACGGGACCTGGATCCCGATGACGGCCTGGGTGGCCTTGCCTGTCTTGACCAGCTCGTCCGCGATGCGCCGGGCCTGGTCGACCGGGATCGCGAAGCCGAGTCCGATGGATCCGCTCTGCTCGCCCGCACCCGAACCGCCGATACTCGCGATGGCGGTGTTGATGCCGATCAGCTGGCCGTCCATGTTGACGAGGGCGCCGCCCGAGTTGCCCGGGTTGATCGCCGCATCCGTCTGGAGGGCGTCGATGACGGTGTTCTGGTTGCCGGACTCACCACTGGTGGACACCGGGCGATTGAGCGCCGAGATGATGCCCTCGGTGACGGTCCCGGCCAGGCCGAGGGGCGACCCGATCGCAACGACCTGTTGCCCGACCTGGACGTTGCCGGACGTTCCCAGCTCGATCGGAGTGAGATCGGTCTTGCCGTCCACCTTGATGACCGCGAGATCGGACACCGGGTCGGCGCCGACCAGCTTGGCGTCCGCCGTGCTGCCGTCCGAGAAGGCGACGGTCAGCTTGCCGCCCTTCGCGGCCGCGCCTGCCACGTGATTGTTGGTGAGGATCATGCCGTCGGACGAGATGACGATGCCGGATCCTTCTCCACCCGAACCGCCTGCCGTCGCCACCTCGATCTGGACGACGCTCGGGACCACCTTGTTCGCGACCGCCTGCACCGAACCTGCCGGTGCGTTCGCGGCCGGGGTCGCGGTGTTGTTCTTGGGGGCGTCGAGGGAGTTGGTCACCGCGGCGCCGCTGCCGTTCCGTTCGGTTGCCAGGGAGCCCACGACGCCACCGATACCGCCGCTCACGAGAGCGAGCGCCACAGCGCCCACCACGATGGCGGTGCGGGCGGGACGCTTGGTCGCGGTCGCCGTCGACCCCTCCCCGGCCTGCCCGGGGCCCTGAAGGCCGGGGAACGGGCCCTGAGGCGCCCCGTGCTGCCCGGCCGCGTGCTGGGCACCCGGGTGTCCCGGAGCGCCGTGCTGAGGCTGCCCGAACTGCTGTGTGGGCTGGTGCGGCACACCGTACGGGTTGCCCTGGGGGTACCCGGCGCCGTAAGCCTGCTGACCCATCGGACCGCCCGTGGGGTGCTGCGGTACGGCCGGAAACTGCTCGGTCGGGTGGTGACCCGGCGCCGCCTGCGGGTGGGCAGGCTGATCGGGGCGCGCGCCCTGGTCACCACCCGCATTGTCGCGGCTGTTGCCGTCGTGGCTGTTTCGATCTTCGGTCATCGCATCACTTCCATCTCCCGCGACCGCCCGCAGGGGCAGTCGCACCGTCTCTGTCTACGAGAGTGCCCGGTGGGACTGAGAAGGTCCTGAGACCGGCCTTTGAGTAAGCCGAGACCCTGAGACTATTCCGCTCCGGGTTCACCCGGAAGGACGATCCGGATGAGCGCACCGCCCCGTTCGGAAACGTCGACGGCGATCGTGCCGCCGTGCTTGACCACCACCTGCCTGACGATCGCCAGACCCAGCCCGGAGCCGGGCATCGAGCGCGACGCCGTCGACCGGTAGAAGCGGTCGAACACCAGCTCCCGATCCTCCTCCGGAATGCCCGGGCCCGCGTCGTCGACCGTCAGCTCGAGAAGTCCTTCGCCTGCCGGCTTCATCGCCACACGCACCTGCTCACCGGTGGGACTCCACTTGGCCGCGTTGTCGAGCACGTTGAGCACCGCCCGCGACAGTCCCGCGTGGTCGCCGTAGACGAACCAGGGAACGGTGACGGCGGTGAAGTCGATCTCGTTGCGCCGGCGGCGTGCCCGCTCGAGACTGCGATCCACCACTTCGCTGAGATCGACTCTCTCGAAAACGGTCTCCGGTGCGTCCTCGCGGGCGAGATCGACGAGGTCGCCCACCAGCTGCGAGAGTTCCTCGATCTGCGCCACCACGTCGGTGCGCAGTTCGGCCATGTCCTCGTCCGGAATGTGCGGTGCGCCAGGACGACTCGACGCGATCAGCAACTCCATGTTGGTGCGCAACGACGTGAGCGGCGTCCGCAGTTCGTGTCCGGCGTCGGCGACGAGCCGACTCTGCCGCTCCCGCGATTCCGCGAGCGCCCTCAGCATCGTGTTGAAACTCTCGGTGAGCCGGGCGAGTTCGTCGTTGCCCGTCACCGGCATGGGCGTCAGGTCGTCGGTCCGAGCCACCCGTTCCGTGGCGGCAGTGAGCCGGGCGATCGGACGCAGACCGGTGCGCCCCACCGTCGTTCCGGCGGCGGCCGCGAGGACCACTCCGCACCCGCCGACGATGAACAGCACCCAGGCGAGCCGGTCGAGCACGGCGCCCGTCGGCGCCAGGCGCTGCGCGATCACCAGGGTGCTGCCGTCCTGGGTGCGCTCGGCCAGCACCCGCTGATTGTCCGCCGTACGCAACGACGTGTCGCGCTCGCCGCGGGCCACGGACAGTTCGGGTTCACCGATGGGGACACTCGACCCCGGCGGAGTGTACGTGTCGAGGTCCGGGAAGATCAGCGCCACACTGATGTCCGTCGTGTACAGCGTCGCGCCCGCGATGTAGCGCGGATCGAACGTCACGAGATTGCTGTCGATGAGCGCCGACGCGCGGGTGCGCAACTGGTTGTCGACATCCGCGTACAGCGCCCGCGAGACCACGGCGTACGCCGCGATCGCCATGACGGCCACCGCGATGGCCACCACGGACGCGGCGAGCAACGTCACCCGCCACCGCAACGACACCGACCGCGTCAACGGCATCGGAGGTCGCATCTCGGGCGGTAACGGGATCGGGCCAGTGGGGTGCCGGGAAACGTGGTGCGAGTCGTGCTTCGCCGACCCCGACTTGTCGGCGGTCTTGTGGAACGGAACTGCCATCACGGAGGAGTCTCCCGCAGCACGTAGCCGACTCCGCGGACAGTGTGCAGCAGGCGGGTCTCGCCGTCCGCCTCCGTCTTGCGGCGCAGATACCCGACGTAGACCTCCAGCGCGTTGCCGGACGTCGGGAAGTCGTAACCCCACACCTCCTCGAGGATGCGGCCGCGGGTCAGCACCCGGCGCGGGTTGGCCATCAGCATCTCGAGGAGCGAGAACTCGGTGCGGGTGAGGCTGATGGACCGCTCGCCACGCGTCACCTCGCGGGTGACCGGGTCGAGCGTGAGGTCCTCGAACGTCATCTTCTCCGAGTCGATGCCCGGCTCCGGCGCGGCGCGGCGCAGCAGTGCGCGCAGCCGGGCCAGCAACTCCTCCAGGGCGAAGGGTTTCGGCAGGTAGTCGTCGGCTCCGGCGTCCAGTCCCGACACCCGCTCCGACACGGAGTCGCGCGCCGTGAGGACGAGAATCGGCAGGTCGTCGCCGGTACTCCGCAGCCGTCGGCACACCTCGAGACCGTCCAGGCGCGGCATCATCACATCGAGCACGAGCGCGTCGGGGCGCGCGTTCGCCACTTTCTCGAGAGCATCGATACCGTCGACGGCCAGTTCCACCGAGTACCCGTTGAAGCTGAGGGACCGCCGTAAGGACTCCCTCACGGCGCGATCGTCGTCGACCACCAAAATGCGCATACTCGACAGTTTGGCCCGATCAACTGAGATATGTCTGAGAAGGGATCATCGAAGTGCCCTGGCGGCGGTCACTCGAGGACCCGTGGACCCGGCAGACCCCAGTTCCGCCACAGCGCCAGCACCCGGAGCGCCGACGCGAACACGGTTCCCACCACCAGCGCCACGTCGGTGCCCGAACCCCACTCGCTCACCACGACCACCAGCGCCGAACCGAGCAGCGCCGGAACCGCGTAGAAGTCCCGCTGCAGCAGCAACGGGACCTCGTTCACCAGCACGTCGCGCAGGATCCCGCCGCCGATCGCCGCCGTCCCGCCGATGAGACACGACGCGAGTGGGCTCGCCCCGTGGTCGAGCGCGATCACCGCGCCCGTGCTCGCGAACAGGCCCATGCCCAGAGCGTCGAGCACCAGGATCTCCCGGCGGAGTCGCCCGACAGTCGAGTGCAGGAAGAACACCAGCAACGACATGCCGAACGACGTGCCGAGGTTCGGCCAGCTACCCAGCGACGTCGGCGGATGGATGCCCAGCAGGACGTCGCGGACGATGCCGCCACCGAGAGCGGTGAAGACACCGACCACGCACACACCGAAGATGTCGAGGCGCTTCGTCACCCCCACCAGGGCGCCCGAGGCCGCGAACACCGCGATGCCCACCAGTTCCAGGATGTACAGCAGCACCCGCCAAGGTTCGCACGGGGAGCGTCACTTCCCGGCCGGGTCCACCAATCCCAGCCTCACGGCCTTCACCAGCCGGCGCGGCACGCGATGCGTCGCGCTGCCCACTGTCACCTCGACGAGGTCGGGTGCCTGGGCCTTCCACTGCGATCTGCGGCTGCGCGTATTGGACCGCGACATTCTGCGTTTCGGTACTGCCATGGTGTGTCTCCTCCTTCGTCGTCGACCCGTGAGTACTTGTTAACCGCCCGCGGTTAACAAGTACTCACGGGCGGTTGCGCACTCCGTAGCGGCGTTCGAACTTCTCGACGCGGCCCGCGGTGTCCATCACGCGCTGCGCGCCGGTCCAGAACGGGTGCGACTTGCTGGTCACGTCCACGACCACCAGCGGATAGGTGTTGCCGTCCGCCCACAGGGCGGTGCGGTCGCTGGTCACCGTCGACCGCGTGAGAAACGTGGTTCCGGTGCTCGCGTCCTGGAACACCACGGGGTGGTAGTCGGGGTGGATGTTCGCCTTCATTCGTGTCCCTTTCTCGATTCGGGTTCTGCGTAGGGTGATTCGCTGCTCTCGCAGGGGTCTTCGTGGAACTGCCCGAACGGGTCGGGCCACGACTGCCAGGCGGCTTCGTCCGCGAGTTCGTCGTCGGTGACGAGCGCCCACTGCAGCGTGCGGTCGATCTGGGTGGGGTCGGCCGCATGCACCAGCACCACCATCGACGTGTGCCGGTCGCCGAAGTGCTCGTCCCAGCACAGCGCGGCCATCGCGCGGCGCGCGACCCCGACCTGTTCCTGTTCCTCCGGGGTCATCGCGGCCAGCCAGCGGTCGGCACTGGCCACCCGCAGTCCCCCACCGGCCGACTCGAGCCACAGTGCCTCGTCCGGTTGCGTCGCGACCCAGACGCGGCCTCGAGACGTGACGACCCCGTCGAGGAGCACGTCGACGGCCTCGTGCAGTCGTTCCGGATGGAACGGCCGGGTGGCGGTGAACTCGACGAGCATGACGCCGCAGTCGTGGGACAGCGGCGGCTGCCCGCGCAGCAGCGGTGAGTGGGCGTGGGACGGCTCACCGCGCCGGGCGCCGGCCGGGATGTCGCGGAGCAGGCGTTCGACGTCGGGCGCGTCCCCGTCCCAGATGATCGGCGCGCCGGGTGCCAGCCGGGCCAGGACGGCGTGGAGCCGGGCCTGCTGCCAGCCGTCGCCGGCACTGCCCGACACCACCAGGGCGTCGGCGAAGTCCACCTGCCCGACCGCGACCTGCGCGACGGTGCGGTCGTCGTCCAGTGCTTCGTCGCCGGTGGCGTCGGCCAGCCACGATTCCGCGTCGACGCAGGTGACGACGCCGTCGACGCGCACGTCCCGCGATGCCGGGCCGTCGATCTGGCCCACCACACCGGACACCGCCACGTGCTCGACCGCCCAGCACACCGCCTCGGGTTCGAGCCGGCGGTCGAGGTGCAGCACGATGCGCTGCGCCGAACTGCGGGTGTGCAGGCGGCGGAGCAGCGGGAGAAGGTCCTCGCGCAGCGTGCAGGAGATGCAGCCGTGCGCCAGTTCGAGGATGCCGAGGCGCTCGCGCGGCGCCCCCGACTCCAGCGTGGTGACGGTGCGGCGCACGACGCCTTCGTGCACGAGGTCGAGGTCGTGATGCACGACGACGGTGCCGTCGCGGAGCAGCGACCGCGCCGCGTCCTCGGTGGGGCCGTTCCAGCCGGAAACCAGGATCAGCGGCGTCCGGCCGTCGAGTATCTCACTCACGAGCACCCTTTCGATAACGATTGTCATTACGTGGACAGAACGCTACATTGGAATCTCGCCATTGTCGAAAATGATTGTCATAACCTCTTGCGAGGGGTACAGGGAGGAACGCCCATGTCGGCCAACTGCCAGGTGACCGGACGCCAGCCAGGATTCGGCAAGTCCGTGTCGCACTCCCACAAGCGCACCAACCGGCGCTGGGATCCGAACATCCAGAAGAAGACGTATCTCCTGCCCAGTGAGGGCAGGCGGGTGACCCTCACGCTCTCCACCAAGGGCATCAAGACCATCGACCGCGACGGTATCGAGGCCGTCGTCGCCCGGATCCGCGCCCGTGGGGAGAAGATCTGATGGCCGCCCGCAACGAGATCCGCCCGATCGTGAAGCTGAAGTCGACGGCAGGTACCGGATACACGTACGTGACACGCAAGAACCGCCGCAACGACCCCGATCGTCTGGTGATGAAGAAGTACGACCCGGTCGTGCGGAAGCACGTCGATTTCCGAGAAGAGAAGTAGAAGACACCGCACATGGCCAAGACGTCGAAGATCGCGAAGAACGAGCAGCGCAAGATCGTCGTGGCACGCTGGGCGGAGCGCCGCGCGGAGCTGAAGGAGACCATCCGCCGTCCGTCGAGCAGCGAAGACGAGCGCGCGGAGGCCCGGGCGGCACTGCAGCGTCTACCCCGCGACGCGAGTCCGGTACGATTGCGCAATCGAGACGCTGCGGATGGACGTCCGCGCGGCCACCTGAGGAAGTTCGGGCTCTCTCGCGTGCGTGTTCGCGAGATGGCGCACCGCGGGGAGCTGCCAGGCGTCCACAAGTCGAGCTGGTAAAGGAAACAGATGGCAGTCAAGAGAGCACCGTCGAAGAAGCCGCGTCCCGTCGAGGGCCGCAAGCCCAAGAAGAACCCGTTGTTCGCGGCCAAGATCGAGTACGTCGATTACAAGGACATCAACCTCCTCCGCACGTTCATCTCGGACCGCGGCAAGATCCGTAGCCGCCGCGTCACGGGCCTGACCCCGCAGCAGCAGCGTCAGGTTGCCGTCGCCGTCAAGAACGCTCGCGAGATGGCTCTGCTGCCCTTCACGAGCCGGTAACTCACGTAGGCACCGAAAAGGCCGCGTAATCCTCGGATTACGCGGCCTTTTCGTCATTCCGGTCAGCCGAGCGCGGCCTGCATGTCGGCGATCTCCTTCTGCTGGGCGGTCACGATGTCGGTGGCCATCTGCCTGGCCTCCGGGTTCTCACCGTCGGCCAGTTCGGTGTTCGCCATGTCGATCGCGCCCTCGTGGTGCTCGATCATCCTGGTCAGCCATTGCCGGTCGAACTCCGTGCCCGACAGTGCCGTCAGGGCGTCCATCTGATCGGCCGACATCATGCCGGCACCGTGGTTCATGCCATGCATGCCGGACATGTCGGGCGTCGGAACCGGTTGCCCCCACTGCTGGAGCCAGGTGGTCATCCGGTCCATCTCGGGTTGCTGCGCCGCCTTGATCGCGGCGGCGAGAGCGACCACGTCGGCGTTGTCGGTGTGGCCGGCGACCATGTCGGCCATCTGCACCGCCAGCGCGTGATGCGGGTACATCCCTTCCAGGAACACGACATCGGCGTCGTTGAACTGCGCCTGCGATTCGACCGCGGACGTCGAGGCGCCGGACGTCGACGAGGTGCCTGCCGAGTCGGTGCCGCAGCCGGTCAGGACGAGAGCCGCGCCTGCCGCGGCGGCGATCAGGGCAGTGATGGTGGTACGCATGAGGAACTCCTCGAGGTCGATTCGGGAAATGACAGTCGGATCCGCCGGGGCACACGCCCCGGGCTCCCTGTCACACCCGCAGAATCGAGAGTTCCGCCAACGACAGCACCGTCCACGGTGGTGGTCCGCGTCCCGACCGCACACGGTCGGCGCTCACCCGCGACCGTCGCGCGGCGGGATCCACGGAATGCCACCACAGCAACATCACCGACGTCAGCGCGGCGATCACCACGATCACACCGGCACACTGATGTCCGGTCACATGGGGTTGCTCGCAGCCGTCCCCGCCGCAACCGTGGGGGTCTTCGGAGTGGGACGCGGCGACCGAGGGCTGCTCGTGTGCCGCGGCGATCGCGGTCGGCGCGATCAGGCTGTGCATGAGGAGCACCCCGGCGGCGACGGCGACCAGCAGCGCGGCACGCGCCACGACTGTGCGCCTCCGCCCGGATGCCGTCTCCACACGACCACTGTAACCGGACATACCCAGCGGGGGTACCTGGACACGTGAGTGACAATGTGTGCCCCGGGACGCGAAAACACTCACATGGGAGTGTGGGCGAGGATCTCCAGACCCTGCTGCTCGAGTCCGCCGATGGTGTCGGTGAGGATGACGAGTCCGCGGTCGTTCTCCCGGTCGAGCACGACCGTGCACTGGAAACCACCGGTCGCGCCGCCGTGCAGCGTGTAGTCGCGACCTTCGAACGGGACGATCGACCACGTCAGCGCGCGGTAGTTGTCGCCGATCCACCGCGGGTCCATCGCCGCGGCGCCGGGGACAGTCCCGTCGAGGAGCGCCCGGACGTACGTCGACATGTCGTTCGCGGTGGACCGCAACCCGCCGGCCGGGGCGTAGGCGTCCAGCGGCCACGGGTCCTGCGACCGGTGCAGGACGTCGAATCCGCGGGTGATGTTCGGCGGCAGGTCGGCGGCGGTGAGCGGCATCCACGACTGCGACAGTCCGAGGGGGACGAGCATGCGCTCGCGGAGCAGCGACGGGTAGTCCGTGTGCGCTGCCGCGGCCAGCGCCTGGCCGAGCAGCGCGAAGCCGACGGTCGAGTACGAGTACGTGCCGCGGGTCGTGAGGGGCGCCGACTGCAGTTGCTGCAGCAGGGTGTCCCGGTCGTACGCGAACGGGTTGGACGCGACCACCCAGTGCCCGACGGCCACCACGGTATCGGTGCTCATCGGGAACTGCGCCAGCCCGGACGTGTGGGACGCCAGCTCGAGCAGCGTCACGTCGCCGACCGGTGCGCCCTGCAACGGCAGCACATCTCCGACCTTCGTGTCCTCGCGCACCTCACCCCGGGCGACGGCGTCGACGAACAGTTCCGCGGTGAACGTCTTGGTGACGGAACCGATCTCGAAGTCGGTACCCTCGGTGGCCCCGAAATTCGCGAACCGGGTACCGGACGCGTCGATGTACGCGACGCTCGCGTTCTCGCGGTAGCTGCGCCCGAGGACCTGCCCGGTGAGCGCGATCAGTTGCGGATCGCCACTCGACGGCGGGGCCAGCGCCGACGCCACGGGAGCGGCACCCCAGGCGAGGGTCCACGCGCAGAACAGCGCACAGAGGACGGTCGTTCGATGCAGCATTGCGGCTCCTCGCGCGCGGCGGAACGCGCGTGCAGATGGTCTCCCCGACCGGACGCTATTGTCACCCACCCGAACGCCGAGCACTAGACTTCGGAAGGTTTGCCGACAGGAGGCTTACCTGTCGAGGAGGTGCCCCGCAGCGTGTCGGGAGTGGTTGCGGGATTCACCGTCATATTCGTCATCATCGCCATCGGCTACCTGCTCGGCCGTCGCGGGACGCTGGGAGCGGAGGGCGAAACCGTCCTGGGCAGGCTGGTGTTCTTCGTCGCCACACCGGCGCTGCTGTTCGTTTCGCTCGCATCGTCCGACCTCTCGGTGATCTTCTCGCCCACTCTGGCCGTCGCGGCTGTCACGGCATTGACGGTCGGCGCACTGTACATGGTCGTCGCGAGAGTGTGGCTACGCAGGTCCCTTCCGGAACTGACGATCGGCGCACTGTCGGCGTCGTACGTGAACTCCGCGAATCTCGGCATTCCCATCGCGGTGTTCGTGCTGGGGGACGCGTCGTTCGTGGCGCCGCTACTGCTGTTCCAGATCATCGCGTACTCCCCCATCGCCCTCACCATCCTGGACGTCACCACGCTCCGGCGCGGCGCGTCGCGGCTCGACACGATCACCGCGCCGTTCAAGAACCCGATCGTCGTGGCGGGTGCCGCGGGACTGCTGATCGCACTCCTCGGCTGGACACCCCCGGAAGCTCTGATGCAGCCGTTCCGGCTCATGGGTGGCGCGTCGGTGCCGGGTGCGCTGCTCGCGTTCGGCATCTCGCTGTACGGGGTGCGGGTGCTCGAGAAGGGGACGAGCCCGCGACGCGACGTCGCGCTGGCGTCGGTGCTCAAGATCGTGGTGCAACCGGTGCTGGCCTACCTGATGGCGCGCTATCTGCTCGGGCTCGACGGCCACGAACTGTTCGCCATCGTGGTGGTGGCGACGCTGCCCACGGCCCAGAACGTCTTCGTCTACGCCAGCCGGTACGGGGTGGGAACGGTGCTGGCGCGAGACACGGCTTTCGTCACCACGTTGGCTGCGATTCCGGGGATTGCGCTGGTCTCCGGCCTGCTCGCGGGATGAGGTTACCGTGGCATATGCGCGTAATCGCCCTCGCAGTGCTGGCCTGCCTCGCCCTCGCCGGATGCGGGTCCGGTTCGAGCACCGACGAACCGACGATTCCCCCGGAGATCGCGTCCGCAGTGGATCCCAGCCCGACCAATCCGTCGTCGGGTATGCCGATTCCCTCCGAGGTGCCCGGCGACGAGTTCGGCACCGTCTTCGAGTCGCGTCCTGACATCGTCCGGGCGAATCCGACACCGTTCGAGTCGTGGTCCCGCGCGGAAGGCAACAAGGTGGCGATCCACTTCGTCACCGGGACCCCGGAGTGCTACGGCGCCGACGCGACCGTCACCGAGACCGACACCACCGTCACGATCTCGCTGCGCACCGGCACCCTCCCGGAGGCCGCCGACAAGATGTGCATTCTCGTCGCCGTGTTCGGCACCCTCGAAGTCCCGTTGCAGGCGCCGCTCGGCGATCGTCGGGTGATCAACGGATGACCTGGTGAAGCACTGGTTCCTCAACGTCTGCGTTGCCACTGCTCTCCTCCAGGCCGTCTGTCACGCTGTCCGCGTTCTCGTCTGGCCGTGAGTACTTGTTAACCGCCCGCGGTTAACAAGTACTCACGGCTCCGAAACGTCGCGTCCGTCGCCGCACGACGCTCCACTTCGTCGGATGTGGCGTGCGTCTCTTCTCGACACACTGGTTCCCAAGTCACGCGTTTGCCAGATCAGGGGTCAGGAGCCACACGATGAGCTATACCGGTGTCATTCCGAGCACGACCGACACACCCCGTCCACGCCAGGACGAGGCCGCCGTGTCGAGCGCGGTCCTGGCGTCCGGAGGGACCACTCCGCGGCTGCGATTCGTCGACACCGCGGATGCACTGCCCGAGCCGGCCGCCGTCATGGTCTGGCCGCAGGGCACCCCGTTGCTCGCCGAGTTGGTCGCACTGTTCGCGGACCTCGGGTTGCGGGTCGCGTCCCACGAACAGCTGCTCGCGGGCGAGCCCGGCAGCCCGCTGGTCCACCGGTTCGACTTCAGCACCGGGGACTTCGCCTGGGACGCCGAAACTCCGGGCCTGCTGTCCGACGCGTTCGAGGCCGCGGCCGCCGGACATCTGGAGGTCGACGGATTCACCCGCCTCGTCGCCGCGGCGAACCTGACGTGGACGGACGCCGTCCTGGTCCGGGCGGCTTGCCGCTACCTCCGTCAGGTGGGGCTGGGACTGTCGGAACCCAACATTGTGGCGATCCTGTTGCGGCACAGTGATTTCGTGCGCGGATTCCGCGACCTGTTCATCGCCCGTTTCGATCCCGCCGTCACCGGCCCCGACCGGGACGGCGCCGTCGCGGACGCGGAGCGCGTGCTGCTCGACGCGATCGACCGCACCGCGACGCTGGACGAGGACCGTCTGCTCCGCGGCCTGCTGTCGTTCACGTCGGCGGTGCTGCGCACCAACTGGTTCCAGCACGACCGCACGATCAGCGCCGCCCCCGCCGCGTTCAAGATCGACCCGTCGCTGCTGTCGCTGTCCGCGGCCGTGACCCCGTACCGCGAGATCTTCGTGCACTCGCCGATCGTCGAGGGCAGCCACGTCCGCAGCGGTCCGGTCTCGCGCGGCGGCCTGCGGTGGTCGGACCGCAAGGACGATTTCCGCACCGAGGTTCTGGGTCTGATGAAGACACAGCACGTGAAGAACTCGCTGATCGTTCCGATGGGCGCGAAGGGCGCGTTCGTGGTGCGCACCCAGACGACGCCCGACGCGGTCCGCGCGGCATACACGAGTTTCATCGACGGACTGCTCGACGTCACCGACGACATCGTCGACGGCGAGGTGGTCCACCCCCGCGACACGGTGATCTACGACGACGCCGACCCCTATCTGGTGGTGGCCGCCGACAAGGGCACGGCCCGATTCTCCGACCTGGCCAACAGCATCGCGACCCGTCGCGGCTTCTGGCTCGGCGACGCGTTCGCGTCCGGCGGCTCCGCCGGCTACGACCACAAGGCGATGGGCATCACGGCGCGCGGCGGATGGGTCTCCGTCCGCAGGCATTTCGCCGAGATGGGCAAGAACGTCGACACCGACGCGTTCACGGTGGTCGGCATCGGCGACATGTCCGGCGACGTGTTCGGCAACGGGATGCTGCTCAGCCGCGCCATCCGGTTGGTCGGCGCGTTCGACCACCGGCACATCTTCCTCGATCCCGAACCGGATTCCGAGGCGTCCTACCGGGAGCGCGAGCGCCTCGCGTCCGTGCCCGGCAGCAGCTGGGACGACTACGACCAGAGCCTCGTGTCGGCGGGCGGCGGCGTGTGGCCGCGGACGGCGAAGAAGATCCCGCTGTCGCCGCAGGTGCGTGAACGCCTCGGCGTCACCGCCACCGAACTCCCGCCGCACGAGGTGGTGAAGGCGCTGCTGACCGCGGATGTGGATCTGCTGTGGAACGGCGGAATCGGAACGTACGTCAAGGCTTCCGCCGAGGGGCACGCCGACGCCGCCGACCCGGCCAACGACGCCGTCCGGGTGGAGGCGAGCGATGTGCGCGCCGCGGTGATCGGTGAGGGCGGCAACCTCGGCCTCACGCAGCGCGCCCGCATCGAGTACGCGCTGAACGGCGGCCGGATCAATGCCGACTTCATCGACAACGCCACCGGGGTCGCCACGTCGGATCGGGAAGTGAACCTGAAGGTCGCGCTGGACGCGGCCGTGGCGGCCGGCGAACTCCCCGCCGAGGAACGGAACACGCTGCTCGCCCGCGTCCAGGACGAGATCGGCGAATCGGTGCTCGCCGACGCCGCCTCCCAGACCCTCGCCATCAGCCTCGCCGAGGTCCACGCACCGTTCCTGCTCGGACGCCACGAGAGGCTGATCGAGAACCTCGAGCGGGACGCCGGGATCAGCCGGGCCGCGGAGGTCCTGCCGTCGGCGGCGGAACTGTCGGCGCGGCACCGCGCGGGCCAGGGACTGGTCCGGCCGGAGATCGCGATTCTGCTCGCACAGTCGAAGAACCTCGTCGTCACCGAACTGCTCGCCTCCCCCGTGCTCGACGACGCCGTGTTCGACGGTGTTCTCGCCGACTACTTCCCGGCGTCCATTCGCGAACGCGTCCCCCAGCAGATCAGCGGTCACCGGCTGGCCCGGGAGATCGTGGCCGTGATCGTGGCCGGCGACATGATCGACCGTGTCGGTCCCGGCCTGATCCACCGCCTCGAGGAGCGGCTCGGCGTCGGCACCCCCGAGATCACCGTCGCGTACGCGGTGGTGCGGCAGGTGTTCGACATCGACCGCCTGTGGAACGAGGTCCTCACCCTGCCCGGCGCATCCCACCGAACCCGGCTGAACCTGCACTTCGGTATCCAGGACCTGATCGAGCGCACCACGTCGTGGCTGCTGCGGCATCGCAGCGCCGGCACGGATGCGCAGCAGCTGATCGAGCGCTTCGCGAAGCCGGTCCAGGAACTCGCCGCCGCACTGCCCCGCCTCACCGGTGCGCCCGCCCAGGACCTGGGCACGCTGCGGATCCTGGCGCAGGGCTTCGCCCTGGAGACCACCGCGCAGTCGCTCGACCTGCCGATCACCCAGGTCGCCGAGACGTACCGCGAATTCGGCCGCGTGGTGGGCCTCGACTGGCTGTCGGAACGGTTCTCCGTCGGCGAGACCGGGACCGCCTACTGGGAGGCGATGGCGGGAGCCGTCCTCGTGGACAACCTGCAGGAGCACTGGCACGGCCTGATCGGACTGGTGTTGCGCGACGCCTCGCCCGCGACGTCCGCCGCCGACGCCGTCGCCGACTGGCTGACCGAACACACCACCGCCGCGGACCGCCTGGCACAGATGCTCGGCGAGCTGCGGAGCCACGACCGCGTGGACAACTCGAGCATCTGCGTCATCGACGCCGAACTGTCGCTCGCGCTCACCCGCTGCTAACCGAACCACATTTCACGAACCCTTCAGCACTTCAACCAAAGGAGCTCGAAAGTGCCTACTCTCCAACGTGATGTCGCCATCGTCGGCGCCGGCCCGTCCGGCCTGGCCGCAGCCACCGCGCTGCGCAAGGCGGGGCTGTCCGTCGCGGTCCTGGAGGCGCGCGACCGCGTGGGTGGCCGGACCTGGACCGACACCATCGACGGCGCGATGCTGGAGATCGGCGGCCAGTGGGTCTCCCCCGACCAGACGACGCTCATCTCCCTGCTCGACGAACTCGGACTCGAGACGTTCGACCGGTACCGCGAGGGTGAGTCCGTCTACATCTCCGCCGCCGGCGAACGCACCCGCTACACCGGCGAATCCTTCCCCGTCGACGAGACGACCCGTAAGGAGATGGACCGGCTGATCCAGATCCTCGACGACCTCGCCGCACAGGTCGGCGCCGAGGAGCCCTGGGCGCACCCCCTGGCCCGCGAACTGGACACGATCTCGTTCAAGCACTGGCTGATCGAGCAGTCCGACGACGCTGAGGCCCGCGACAACATCGGCCTGTTCATCGCAGGCGGCATGCTGACCAAGCCCGCACACTCGTTCTCCGCGCTGCAGGCCGTGCTCATGGCCGCGTCCGCCGGATCGTTCTCGCACCTGGTGGACGAGGACTTCATCCTCGACAAGCGCGTCATCGGCGGCATGCAGCAGGTGTCGATCCGGATGGCGGCCGCCCTCGGCGACGACGTCTTCCTGAACGCGCCGGTGCGCACCGTCCAGTGGAGCGAGGACGGTGCAGTCGTGCTGGCGGACGGGGACATTCGCGTGGAGGCGTCCCGCGTCGTGCTCGCCGTCCCGCCGAACCTGTACTCCCGCATCTCCTACGACCCGCCGCTGCCGCGCCGCCAGCACCAGATGCACCAGCACCAGTCGCTGGGACTCGTCATCAAGGTGCACGCCGTGTACGAGACCCCGTTCTGGCGTGAAGACGGTCTCGCCGGCACCGGATTCGGCGCGTCCGAGGTCGTCCAGGAGGTGTACGACAACACCAACTACGAGGACAGCCGGGGAACCCTCGTCGCGTTCGTGTCGGACGAGAAGGCCGACGCCATGTTCGAACTGAGTGAAGAGGAGCGTCGGGCCACCATCCTCGGTTCGCTCGCCCGCTACCTCGGACCGAAGGCCGCCGAACCGGTCGTCTACTACGAGTCCGACTGGGGCTCCGAGGAATGGACCCGGGGCGCGTACGCCGCGAGCTTCGACCTCGGCGGCCTGCACCGGTACGGCAAGGACACGCGGACGCCGGTCGGACCGTTCCACTTCTCCTGCTCGGACATCGCCGCCGAGGGCTACCAGCACGTGGACGGCGCCGTGCGGATGGGTCAGCGCACCGCCGCGGACATCGTCGCCCGCCTCGGGAAGTAGTCCCGTCCGATCATCGCCCGGCAGTCACGACTGCCGGGCGATGATCGCGAGCAGCAGTTCGGCGCGCACCCGCGCCACGTCCAGCCTGCAGTCGATCAACGACTCGATCCGCGCCATGCGACTGCGCAGGGTGTGCCGGTGCACGCCCATCGTCGCGGCCGCCGACTCCCAGTGCCCGTTCGCCTCGAGGAACGCCCGCAGCGATCCCAGCAGTTCCGTGCCGTTGGTGCGGTCGTAGTCGTCGATCGGCGCGATCATCGTGTCCGCCAGGGAGTTCAGCACCTCCCGCGTCGAGCTGAAGGCGAGCAGCGCGCTACCGGTCAGCGCCGCGAACTCCAACGGCTCGGCCCCGGCCTCGGCGGCCGACGCGGCGAGCTGGGACTGTTCGATGGCCGCCACCAGACCGGCGACCTCCCGCTTCCCGCTCAGCCCCGCACGGATCGCCTTCCGCGCCGGCCCGGACAGTCCGCGTAGCATCGCCCGCGCGAAGTCCACGTCGTCGGTTCCCCGCAGCAGAACGGTGACCCGCGTGTCGTGACGGCGCGAGAAGAGTTGCCGCCCGGCCTTGTTCATGGCGACCGCGACCGCCGACTCCACCCGTTCCGCGAGTGCCGGTGTCTCGGCCACGACCGTGAGTCCACGGACCATCCCGTCCGCGTCTGCGGCGTGCCGGATCTGCGACCAGGCGGGCGCGAGGTCGCGGTCCTCGGTGAGCAGCAGGCCGAGGGCGTGCGAGTTGAGCCGGTTCTGTGCGGTCCGGAGCCGCACCGGCTTCTCGAAATCCAGCGCGAGCAACGAGTTCGCGTGACCGAGCAGGATCTGGTCGACGTGGCTGAGCGCGGTGGGGCTGATCACGGCGAGGTGCCCGTGCGGTGTGCTGCCGACGCTGATCTGCTGCACGGTGATCGACGCACCCGACCGTGCCAGCGACACGCTGCTCGACGCCCCGCCGGTGCCCGCCTCCAGCACTTCCCGCAGTTCCCCGATCACATCCTCCGCCGGCTGCGTCGGATGGGACTCCAGCACCCGGCCGGACAGGTCGAGGAGCAGGACGGTGGCCGACGTGGCGACGGCCAGCTCGCGCACGGTGGCGCCGGTGCCGCCCTGGATGACGGCGCGGGTCATCCGCGGTTGGGCCCGGGACGCGCGCAGCACCGCCTCGTACTCCTGCTCCGCGAGTCGGTTCATGACCCGCTTGACCACGGCCGCGAAGGGTGTCGGCAACGGCACCTCGAGCAGCGGCAGCCCGATCTCGTCGGCGACGGCCACCAGGTCCTCGGGGACCTCCGGATGCGAGAGACCGGTGCCGAACCCGACCGCCGCCACCCCGGCTTCACCGAGGCCGCGCAGGTATCGGGCCCGGTCGGCGGCGGTCAGCGGAAGCCGGATGCCGGTGGTGAGGAGCAATTCTCCGCCGGAGAGCCATCGGAAGGGGTCCTGCAGTTCGGTGGTGTGGGCGAATGTGATCTCGTTGCCGAGACCGGCGGCGCCACCCTTCAGCTCGAGAGCCAGGTCCGGCTGGGACAACATCCAGCGAACGGGAACGGTCATGTCGGCTCCTGCGCATTGCGGTCGGGTCCGTGCCACCCTGACCGGTCGCGATCGGGATAGGGCTGGACAAATTGGCCAGCGGAGCACGGACGACTACTCCATTGTGTCAGACGTCGACCGTCGGGCAACGCCGAAACCCAACATTAACGAATTGAGTTCGTTTGACCCCTTGCGTAGGGTACGCGCCCTCCGCATACTTAACGAATCCCATTCGCTAAGTGACCCACGTCTCACGCGGGCGCCACCCGAGACACGGAGTTGTCGTTGACCCACCCCAGGAATCCCACGTGACCACCGCCGTCCGCGTCCCACTGACACTCGGCCGCGGTATCGCCACGTTCAGCGTCTTCGTCGTCGGCTACATCACGGCCAATCTGATCCCGCTCATGATCATCGCGATGGTGGACGATCTCGGCATCACCCAGACCGTCGCCGGCGCCGTCCTCACCGGCTCTTTGCTGGCCACCGCACTCGTCTGCCTCGCGACCACCCGGTGGGCGGCGGGGCGCTCGCGCCACCTGCTCGGCCGCGTCAGCCTCGTCGTGATGGCCGCGGGATTCGCCGTCGCCGCCACCGTCCACTCGGCCCCGATCGCGTGCGTCGCGATCATCGTCGGCGGGATCGGTGCCGGTGGCGCGGTCGCGGTCGGCGGGGCAGCTCTGGCCGCGCTGAACAATCCGAACCGGGTGTCCGGGATCAACGGGCTCGTCAACCGCACCGCGGTCACCGGAATACTGGCACTGATCCCGATCCTCGGCCTGCACATGACCAACGCCTTCGGGATCGTCGCGGTACTGGCGCTGGCGACGGTCTTCACGATCAGCTGGTTGCCGTCCGCCCCCGCCGTCGAGGACGACTCGGCGAGCACCGCGCACACACCAACCCCGTTGCCCGAGGGCGTCACCGAGAAGAAACTGGCCGTTGCCGGCTTCACCCTGCTCGTGCTCTTCGCGATCTGGGCGATCGGCGAGGACTCGCTGTGGGCGGTGTCCGGCATCATGGGCGCCGAACACGCCGCCCTGACGGAACAGCAGATGGGTCTGGCCCTCAGCCTCTCCACCGCGGGCGGCATCGGCGCCGCCCTCGTCCTGACCGCGCTCGGGTCACGCCTCGGACGCACCGTCCCCACCGCCGTCCTCCTCGTGCTCGGCGCCGCCCTCAAACTGGGCTCGTGCCTGGCCACCGATTCGACGACGTATCTGGTGCTCATCATCGCCTGGAACACGGTGTACGCCGCGGCCTTCATCTACGTGGTGGCCATCGCGGCCGCGCTGGACCCATCCGGCCGCTGGTCCGCCCCGCTCCTCGGGACGTATCTGGTGGGGTCCGCATTCGCCCCGCTCTTCGGCACCCTCGTGACCGGCGCAGTCGGCTACGTCGCGTTCGGCTTCGTCCTGGCGGGCATCAGCCTCGTCCTGCTCGTCCCGATCGTGTCGATCGCCCGCCTGTCGACGCGCACCGAGCGGGCCTCCGCGTCACCCGGACAGGATCCCACTGCCCGGTACACCATTTCGGTCGTCGTCTGACGGAAAGAGAGAACACCATGAACACCGACACGACGACCCACTACCGCGGCGGCCGGATCTTCACCGCCGCCGAACCCGCCTGGGCCGAGTCGATGATCGTCGAGGGCGATCGCCTCACCTACGTCGGCGACACCGCGACCGCCGACACGCTGTCCGGCGACGCCCGCGTCGTCGAACTCGGCGGGGCCTTCGTCCTGCCCGGCTTCATCGACGCCCACACCCACCTGCTGATGATGGGCCAGGCCCTCCAGAAGGTGGACCTGCAGAGCGCCGCCGATCTGAACGACATCCAGGACCGCATCCGCCGATTCGCCGCCGAGAACCCGGACGCACCCCGGCTCTTGGGACGCAGCTGGCTGTTTTCGGCACTCGACGGGCACCCGCCGACCCGGCAGATGATCGACGCGGCCGAGGCCGACCGTCCCGTGTACCTCGATTCCAACGATGTGCACTCGTCGTGGGTGAACACGGCCGCGCTCCGCGAACTCGGCATCGACGCGGACACTCCCGACCCGATCGGCGGCCGGATCGAGCGCGACCCCGTCACCGGCGAGGCCACCGGCATGCTCTACGAGACGGCGGTGACCCAGATCGTGTGGCCCGCCCTCGCGAAGCTGGTCAGCGACACCGAGCGGGATGTCGCCCTCGCGGCGGCGTTCGAGCAGTATCTCGCGGACGGCGTCACCGGGGCGGTCGACATGGCGCTCGGCGCGGACGAACTCGAGGCGCTCGAACGCGCACAGGCCGCCGGCGGGGACACGCTGCCGCTCCGGGTGGCCGGGCACTGGCTGATCGAACGAACCGATTCGGACGAGGAGAACGTCCGCCAGGTGCACGAGGCGGTGGAGCACCACCGGCGATTGCAGGGTCCGTGGCTGCGGATGGCCGGGATCAAGATCATCATCGACGGCGTCATCGACAGCTGCACCGCGGCGATGAAGGAGCCGTACTCGGACGGGACGAACGCCGAACCGATCTGGGATCTCGCCTCGCTGGCACCGGTGGTCGTCGCAGCGGATGCCGCCGGCCTGCAGGTGGCGCTGCACGCGATCGGCGACGAGGCGTCGGAGATCGCGCTCGCCGCGCTCGAAAAGGCGATCGCCGCCAACGGGATTCGACCGCGTCGGCACCGGATGGAGCACCTGGAGACGATCACGAAGGACAACGTGCAGCGGCTTGCGCGCCTCGGCGTCGTCGCGTCGATGCAGCCGGTCCATGCCGATCCGGCGATCCAGGACAACTGGCGGGCGATGCTGGGCGACCATCGGGTCGAGCGGGCGTTCCCGTGGCCCGAGATGACCGCCGCGGGCGCCGTCCTCGCGCTGGGGTCCGACGCCCCCACTGCGCCGCATCCCCCGCTGCCCAACATGTACATCGCGACGACGCGCAAGTCCGCGATCGATCCGGCGCTCGCACCCAACCTGCCCGAGTACGCACTGCCGATGGCCGACGCGCTCGCGCACGCCACCCGCGACGCCGCCTACTCGTGCCGCTGGGACGACCTCACCGGTCAACTCGTCGCGGGCAAGGCCGCCGACTTCGTGGTCCTCGACGGTGATCCGTTCACCGCCGGCGCCGATTCCCTGCTCACCGCGCGGGTGCAGCTGACCGTGGTGGCCGGCTCGGTGCGCCACGAGGCGGAGGTGGCCGGCAGTCACCCGGCGTAGCCGACGCAGCGGGCCCGGTCAGTCCCGTTCGGCTGCGGCGTCTTCCGTGACGCCGCAGCCGATCTGCTCACAGAACCCCAGCATCGCCGTGCGCGCGGCATCGACGGTGATGAGACTGTTTCCCCCGACGATGTGCAGCCCGTACGCGTCTTCGAGGGCCACCAGATTCATTGCCGCCTGGTCGATGTCGCCGCGCACGGTGAACTCCCCCGCCGCGTGCCCGTCGCCGAGGATGGCGCGGTATGTCGCGAGCTGACGCAGATACATCTTCTGGACAAGTTCGTCGTGCAGCGCCGAAGTGCCTGTCATGAAGTCGAATTCGTACAACAGCCGCATCAGGGTGTCGTCGGGACCGCTCGGCAGCCCGGCGTCGATGGCCGTCCGCAGTTTGGCGGCGTACGACGACTGCGCGGCCACCGCCTCGTCGCGCAGGTCGCAATAGCGCTCGGTGCCCGCCCGGTGTGCCTCGACGAGAAGCGAATCCAGATCGTCGAAGTAGTAGAGCAGCGCGCCGCGCGTCAGGCCCGCGCGCTTCGCGACATCGGTCAGGGACAGCGACCTGAGCCCGTGCGCGGATCCCGCCTGGAGTGTCGCCTCGATGAGCTCGGAACGCCGCTGCTTCTGAGTGTTCGGTCGCGCCATGCCGTTGACACTAGCCGACGTGATCTGTGACACTCGGCCCAGTTGTTTGACGGAACTGTCAAAAAACTATTTTCGCCCCTCCCCCTCCCGAACGGACAGCTCATGGACCAGACCGCCCGGCCACCCACCGCCACTCCCCCCGCCGCACCCGGCACCTACGAGGCCTCGCTCTCCCGGAGCATCGGCGTCGGCGGAAACATCCTGATCACCCTGTCGTCGATCTCGCCGGCGTCGAGCGTCTTCATCCTCGGCGGTTCGGCGCTCGCCCTGTTCGGCACCGGCGTGTTCTGGGCGTTCCTCGTCGCCGGCATCGTGAGCATCCTCATCGCCTTCTGCTACGCCGAACTCGCGTCCGCGTATCCCGTTGCCGGCGGCGACTACTCACTCGTGTCGCGGGCACTCGGACCGGCCTTCGGCGTCGCCACGTTCTTCATCAGCCTCATCTCCCTGCCGCTGATCATCGCCGTCTTCGCCCTCGGGGTCGCCGACTACCTGGGCGTCGCGATCCACGGCCTGTCGCCGCAGCAGACCGCGCTCGTCGTGGTCGTGATCACCACCGTGACCGCATGTTTCGACATCCGCACCAACGCATGGCTCACCGGGGTCTTCCTGGGCGTCGAGATGGCGGCGCTGGCTCTGCTCACCGTCCTCGGTTTCGTCCACATGGAACGGCCACTGACCAGCCTCCTCAGCCCGGAGGTTCTCGATCCGAGCACCGGCAACCTCGCACCACTGGCGATCTCCGGACTGATGCTGGCCGTCACCCAGGGAATCTTCGCGTACAACGGCTACGGCGGCGCCGTCTACTTCGCCGAGGAGACCAAGAACGCCGCCCGCTCGATCGCGAAGGCAGTGATCTGGAGCGCCGTCATCACCGTCGCCACCGAACTCGTCCCGCTCATCGCGATCCTGGTGGGCGCCCGCTCGCAGACCGAACTCTTCGGTTCCAGCCTTCCCGTCGAGGCATTCCTCACCGAACGCGCCGGTCACGCCGTCGCCATGGTGGTCCTGCTCTCGATCGCCCTCGCCGTGATCAACGCGATCATCGCGATCACGCTGCAGGCGGGCCGGCTTCTCTACGCCGCCGCCCGCGATCGCGCCCTCCCCGAGACCGTCGCCGCGCCGCTGCAGACCGTCAGCACCAAGGGCCGCGTCCCCGTCCTCGCCACCGTCGTGATGGGCGCCATCGCGTTCGCCGCGTGCTTCGTCCCGCTGGACGTCCTGCTCACCGCCACCGGGTCGACCCTGACGTTCACGTACCTGTTCATCGCGCTGGCCGCGATCAACCACCGTCGCGGCGGTACCATCCGAACCGGCTACCGCATGCCGTTGTGGCCGCTGGCCCCGGGAATCTGCATCGCCGCGCTCGGCCTCGTCTTCGTCGTCACGCTGCTCGACCCGGAGCAGTGGCTCAGCCTCGGCATCTCCCTCGGACTCGTCACCGCCGGCTTCGTCTACTTCGCCCTGTACCTGCGACCGCGCAAGAACACCCACCTGCTGTTGCTGAACGCCGCCCCCGAGGAGAACTGCTGATGCTCGACCTGCTTCTGACGAACGGCGTCGTGCGGACGTTCGACACCACCGGCCGGGCCGAGGCCGTCGGCATCGCGGACGGCGTCATCCGGTACGTCGGGACCACCGAGGACGCCCCCGCCGCCCGGCGCACCATCGACCTGCGAGGGCGACTGCTCACCCCCGGGATCATCGACAGCCACAACCACCTCCTCCTCGGATTCGATCCCGACGCCGTGAGCCTCGAAGGCGCACCCGACCTCAGCGAGGTCCGGCGACGGATCGGCGCGCACGCGGACACCCGCCCCGACCTCGACTGGATCTGCGCCGAGAACGCCGTCTACTCCGTGGTGACCGGGCGCCGCCCGAACGCCGCCGACCTGCGCGGCGTCACGGACCGTCCGGTCTTCATCACCACCTACGACCAGCACTCGGTGTGGCTGAACGACGCCGCACTGCGTGTGCTCGGAATCGACCGCGGCACCCAGATCCCCTGGGGACGGCCGGAATTCGACGACGACGGCGTCCCCACCGGCTGGGTCACGGACTTCTACACCAGCGCGATGACGCGGGCCGGTCTGGCCGGTCTTCAACGCGACATCCCGATGTACTCCCCCGACCGCCGCTATCGGCGCATCACGTCCAGCCTGGAGATGGCGACCGCGAGCGGTATCACTACCGTCGTCGAACCCCAGGTCCCGCTGGCCGAACTCGATCTGATGTACCGGGCGCGCGCCGAGGGGCGGATGCACTCGCGGGTGATCACCGCCCTGTTCCACCCGGTCGGCGCCGCCGCGTTCCGCCGGGACCTGCGGGAGGCCGTGGACAGCGCACCCGTCGACGACATGCTCCGGCTCGGGCCGGTCAAGCTGTACGCCGACGACGTGATCGAACCGCACACCGCGGCCATGCTGTCCGACTACGCGAACCGGCCGGGGCACGGCGGCGCGCCCAGCCTGCCGCCGCAGGAGTTCACCGCGATGCTCACCGAACTCGACCGCCTCGGCTTCCAGACGCACACCCACGCCACCGGCGACTGGGGAATCCGGCTGGCGCTCGACTCGATCGAGCACGCCGGCCGCGCGAACGGGACGGTCGACCGACGGCACGGCATCGTCCACGTCGAATGCCTCCATCCCGAGGACCTTCCCCGGTTCCGGGAGCTCGGCGTGGTCGCGGCGATGCAGCCGCGGCACTGCTCTCCCGACCTCGTCGCGGGAACGTGGATGGAGAACGTCGGCGAGGACCGGTGGGACCGGGCGTGGCGATTCCGTTCGCTCGCCGAGTCGGGGGCGGCGCTGGCGTTCTCGAGCGACTGGCAGGTCGGGGAGATGGATCCGCTCGTCGGCCTGTACTCCGCCCTCACCCGCTCGGGTCTGGACGGCGGGACCGACTGGACTCCGCGCGAACGGATGGACCTGGATTCGGCGTTGCGGGCGTACACCCGCGGCGGCGCGTGGGCGTGGCACGCCGAGGACGAGCTCGGAGTGATCCGTCCTGGTGCCCGCGCCGACCTGGTCGTCTGGTCGGCGGACCTCTACACGCTCGAGCCCGGACAACTGCTGGACCAGCGGGCCGACCTCACCCTCGTCGGCGGCACGATCGTGCACGACGCCGCCTCGGCGAGCGCCGTTGCGGACGTGCCCTTCGCCGGCTCCGGCGCGGCCGGCCACACCTGCTCGCACGGGTGACTCCGGATTGGACAACTCGGCGCGGCGGGGGGCGCGCCTTTCACCATTTTGTCAGCTGCCCCTGGCTTGTGAGGCAGCGCACACTTGTTTTCAGATGCTCTGCAACTCCGGACTCCGGTCGGACTGTTCGACCGACGGTCCGTTCCGACACACGAGTTTCGACCCCACGAGAGGAACCGGTACGAATGTCGATCGACGTACTCGAGAACTACATCAACGGTGAGTTCGTCGCCTCATCCGCGACGGAGACGCTGGACTTGATCAACCCCGTGGACGAGAGCGTCGTCGGGCGTGCGCCCGTCTCCACCAAGGCCGACGTGGACGCCGCCGTCGAGGCAGCCGAGCGGGCTTTCGTCTCGTGGGGCAAGACCACCCCGAGCGTGCGGCAGACCGCGTTGCTGAAGCTCGCCGACGCGATCGAGGCGCACAGCGACGAACTCGTCGAGGCGGAGTGCCGCAACACCGGGCAGCCCAAGCAGGTCATCGCCGACGAAGAGATCAAGGTGGGCGCCGACCAGCTCCGCTTCTTCGCGGGCGCGGCCCGGATGCTCGAAGGCAAGGCCGCCGGCGAGTACATGGACGGCTTCACGTCCTACGTGCGCCGCGAGCCGATCGGTGTCGTCGGTCAGGTCACCCCCTGGAACTACCCGTTCATGATGGCGCTGTGGAAGATCGGCCCCGCGCTCGCGGCAGGCAACACGATCGTCCTCAAGCCCAGCGACACCACCCCGAACAGCACGCTCGTCCTGGCCCGGCTGACCAAGGGGATCCTGCCGGACGGCGTCTTCAACGTCGTCCTCGGCAACGGCGAGACCGGCGCGACCCTCGTCGAGAACCCGGCCCTCGGACTGGTGTCGATCACCGGATCTGTGCGCGCCGGTATCGCTGTCGCCGTCTCCGCCGCACGTCAGCTCAAGCGCGCGCACCTCGAATTGGGCGGCAAAGCCCCCGCCATCGTCTTCGGTGACGTCGACATCGAGAAGACCGCGAGCGGCATCGCCGAGGCAGCCTTCTTCAACGGTGGCCAGGACTGCACCGCCGCCACCCGCGTCCTCGTCCACGAGTCCATCCACGACCAGCTCGTCGACGCCCTCGTCCGCAAGGCCGAGACGCTCGAGCCCGGTCTGCCGGACGACCCGGACGTGTTCTACGGCCCGCTCAACAACATCAACCACTTCAACGCGGTCAGTTCCAAGATCGCCTCGCTCCCCACCTCGGCCAAGATCGTCACCGGCGGAAAGCGTTCGGGAGAGCAAGGATTCTTCTTCGAACCCACCGTGATCACCGGCGTCGACCAGCGCGACGACATCGTGCAGGAGGAGACGTTCGGCCCCATCCTCACCGTGCAGAGCTTCTCCGACGAGAAGGAGGCCGTCACCCTCGCCAACGACGTCCGGTACGGTCTGGCGTCGAGTGTGTGGACCAACGATCACGGCGTCACGCAACGCCTCTCGGCCGCACTCGATTTCGGCGCCGTATGGATCAACTGCCACATCCCGCTCGTCGCCGAGATGCCGCACGGCGGATTCAAGTACTCCGGCTACGGCAAGGACCTCTCCGGCTACGGCGTCGAGGACTACACCCGCATCAAGCACGTCATGAGTTCCCACGACTGACGTCGCCCACCCCATACCCATCCACGTCACGACCCTGAGGACTGCACCAACATGAACGACATCCAGTACCGGCTGCCGCAGAAGCGCGCCCTGGTCACCGAGCTCCCCGGCCCGAAGTCGGCGGCCCTCACCGCACGTCGCCGCGCCACCGTGGCCGCGGGCGTCGGCTCCAGCGTCCCCGTGTACGCCGCGGATGCCGACGGTGGTGTGGTCGTCGACGTCGACGGCAACTCCCTGATCGACCTCGGCTCGGGCATCGCGGTCACCAGCGTGGGCGCATCCGATCCGGCCGTCGCCGAGGCGGTTCGGGAGCAGGTCGGGCACTTCACCCACACCTGTTTCATGGTCACCCCGTACGAGGGCTACGTCCGCGTGGCGGAGGAGCTCGCCGCCCTCACCCCCGGCGACCACGAGAAGCGCACCGTCCTGTTCAACTCGGGCGCGGAGGCCGTGGAGAACGCGATCAAGGTTGCTCGCCTCGCCACCGGCCGCGACGCCGTCGTCGCGTTCGACCACGCCTACCACGGTCGTACGAACCTGACGATGGCCCTCACCGCCAAGTCGATGCCCTACAAGGCCCACTTCGGTCCGTTCGCGCCCGAGGTGTACCGGCTCCCCATGTCCTACCCCTACCGGGACCAGGACGGACTGACCGGTGAGCAGGCCGCCCAGCGCGCCATCAGCCAGATGGAGAAGCAGATCGGCGCCGATTCACTCGCGGCGATCATCATCGAGCCGATCCAGGGCGAGGGCGGATTCATCGTTCCCGCCGAGGGATTCCTCCCCACCCTGGTGAACTGGGCCCGCGCCAACGGCGTCGTGTTCATCGCCGACGAGGTGCAGACCGGGTTCTCCCGCACCGGCGCCTGGTTCGCGTGCGAGCACGAGGAGATCGTCCCGGACATCATCACGATGGCCAAGGGCATGGCGGGCGGCATGCCGCTGTCCGCGATCACGGGCCGCGCCGAACTCCTCGACAAGGTGCACCCCGGCGGTCTGGGTGGCACGTACGGCGGCAACCCCGTCGCGTGTGCCGCCGCACTCGCCGCGATCGACAGCATGCGGAAGTTCGACCTGCCCGCTCGCGCACAGCACATCGGCGACCTGGCCCTGCCGCGGCTGAAGGCACTGGCCGCCGACGTCGGCGTCATCGGTGACGTGCGTGGACGGGGCGCGATGCTCGCGATGGAGTTCGTCAAGCCCGGCACCGACGAGCCGGACGCCGAACTGACGAAGGCGATTGCCGCACATGCGCTCGAACAAGGTGTCATTCTGCTGACGTGCGGTACCTACGGAAACGTCATCCGACTGCTTCCGCCGCTGGTGATCAGCGACGACCTGCTCGACGACGCCCTGACCGTCATCGAGCAGATCGTGCGCTCGCTCGTCTGACCCGTGCGCCTTTTCGGTAGTCACCGCAACCGAAAAGGCGCACGAGCACGACTGCCCACCCCAACGACCAGAGGAGACACCATGACCCGGACGACCACCGGCACGTTCCATCCTCTGGATCCGTTGGGGGCGGACGAATTCGCGCAGGCCGCGGCCGTCCTCGCCCGGGAACACGGGGTCGGGGACGGCTGGCGGTTCGCGTCGATCGAACTGGCCGAGCCCGGCAAGGCCGAGGTGTCGGAGTTCGACGCGTCGGGCACCGTCCCGGACCGCCGGGCCGTCGTCGTGTGCTTCGACCGCAACAGCGGAGACACCTACAAGGCGCTCGTCTCGCTCACGGGAGACAACGTGGTCTCCTGGGAGCACATCCCGGACGTCCAGGCGAATTTCACGGTGGACGAATGGGAGGAGGCGGACGCCTTCCTCCGCGGGCACCCGGACGTGATCGCGGCGCTCGCGAAGCGCGGGATCACGGACATGAGCCTGGTGTTCATGGACGTGTGGACGTACGGCGACGCGGTGACCCCGGAGAAGTACAAGGGACGCCGGCTCGGCTGGTCGGACACCTGGGTCCGGGCGGCCGAGGGCGCCAACCCGTACGCGGGCCCCGTCAACGGTTTCCACTGCGTGATCGACGTCAACAAGATGGAACTGCTCGAGATCGAGGACACGTTCAGCGTCGAACGTCCCGAGATCATGGGCGAGTACGTGCCCCGGCACATCCCGGAACGGATCCGCGACGCGAGCACCCGGCCGCCGCTCAAGCCGTTGGACATCGTCCAGCCGGACGGACCGTCGTTCACGCTCGAGGGCAACAAGCTCGAGTGGCAGAACTGGTCACTGCGGGTGGGGTTCAACTACCGCGAGGGCATGACCCTGCACGCGGTGACCTACAACGACAACGGCCGGGTGCGCTCGATCGCGAACCGGATGTCGTTCGCGGAAATGGCGGTGCCGTATCGCGACACCAGCACCGATCACTACCGCCGCACCGCCTTCGACATCGGCGAGTGGGGCATCGGGTTCATGACCACCTCACTCACCCTGGGCTGCGACTGCCTGGGCGAGATCCGGTATCTCGACGCCGTACTCCACGACAGCCACGGTGTGCCGTTCACGATCGAGAACGCGATCTGTATCCACGAGGAGGACAACGCCGTCCTCTGGAAGCACGTCGACCACGATGCGGGCGCCGAGGTGCGCCGCATGCGGCGGCTGACGGTGTCGACACACGTGACGGTCGCGAACTACGAATATCTCGTCTACTGGCGGTTCTACCAGGACGGCAACATCGAATGCGAGGTCCGCGCCACCGGGATCATGGTGGTCAGCCACTTCCCGGAAGGCGGGGAGCACCCCAGCGGGACGCTCGTCGACAACCGCACGTACGCGCCGTTCCACCAGCACTTCCTGGTCGCCCGCCTCGATCTCGACGTGGACGGCACCGAGAACACGGTGTACGCCACCGAGACCGAAGTGGTGCCGATGGGCCCGGACAACCCTCTGGGTCTCGCGCTGCGCCAGAAGAACACCCCGCTGCGCACCGAACTCGAGGGCCGACAGGATTTCGACTGGCAGAGCCAGCGGGCGTGGAAGGTGGTCAACGACAACACGACCACCGGGCTCGGCACCGCCCCCGCCTACAAGCTCGTTCCCGGCGGCGCGATCCCGTCGATGTTCGACCCGGCGTCGCCGATCTTCCAGCGCACCGGTGCGATCGGCCACACCGTCTGGGTGACGCCCAACTCACCCGACGAGCGCTGGCCTGCCGGGGAATTCGTGAACCAGAGCAAGGTCGATCACGGACTTCCCGCCTGGACCGCGGCCGACCGCCCGATCGAGAACACCGACGTGGTGCTCTGGTACACGTTCGGTATCCACCACATTCCCCGGCCGGAGGACTGGCCGATCATGCCTGCGGACACCGTGTCCTTCTGGCTGAAGCCGGTCGGATTCTTCGACCGCAACCCCGCCCTCGACGTCGCCCCCACCCCGGAGGCGTGCGATCACCACCCTTCCCACCACGAGGACTCCGATGACTGATTTCGAACGGCTCCGCGCCACCCTGCCCACCGGTCTGTGGATCGACGGCGCCCAGACCGACCCGATCGACGGCGGCACGTTCCCGGTCTACGACCCGGCCACCGGAACCCTCATCGCCGATGTCGCCGATGCCGGCGGCAAGGACGCGATGCGCGCACTGGACTCCGCCGCGGCGGTCCAGGAGGAATGGGCGGCGACCGCGCCGCGGCAGCGGTCGATCATCCTGCGCTCGGCGTGGGAGAAGGTCATCGAGCGCACCGACGACCTCGCGCTGCTGATGACGATGGAGATGGGCAAGGCCCTGCCGGAAAGCCGCGGCGAGGTGAACTACGGCGCCGAGTTCCTGCGCTGGTTCAGCGAGGAAGCCGTCCGCATCCAGGGCCGCTACACCACGTCACCGTCCGGCAGCGGACGGATCATGGTCACCAAGGTTCCGGTCGGACCCACCCTGGCCGTCACGCCGTGGAACTTCCCGCTCGCGATGGGCACCCGCAAGATCGGCCCCGCGCTCGCCGCCGGCTGCACGATCATCGTCAAGCCCGCCGAGGACACCCCGCTCACCATGCTGCTGCTCGCCGAGATCTTCGCCGAGGCAGGCCTGCCCGCCGGTGTGCTGTCGGTGCTGCCCGCGTCGAACGCCGCCGCCGTCACCGAACCGCTGCTCGCGGATCCGCGGCTGCGGAAGGTGACGTTCACCGGATCCACCCGGGTCGGCAAGATCCTCATCGAGCAGTCCGCCCAGCAGGTGCTGCGCACCTCGATGGAACTCGGCGGCAACGCCCCGTTCGTGGTGTTCGACGACGCCGACATCGACGCCGCGGTCGAGGGCGCGATGGCCGCGAAGATGCGCAACGGCGGTGAGGCCTGCACCGCCGCCAACCGCCTGATCGTGGCCAACTCGGTGCGCGAGGAATTCACCACCAAGCTCACCGACCGGATCGCCGCACTCACCGTCGGACCGGGCAGCGAGGACGGCACCAACGTCGGCCCCCTCGTCAACGAGAAGCAGCGCCGCAACGTGGCGTCCCTCGTCGACGACGCCGTCGCCGCGGGCGCCCGGGTCCGCACCGGCGGCAAGTCCGTCGACGGCCCCGGCTACTTCTTCCAGCCCACCGTCCTCGACGAGGTGCCCGCGAACGCGCGCATCGTCCGCGAGGAGATCTTCGGACCCGTCGCCGCGATCACCGGTTTCGACACCGAGGCCGAGGGCGTCGCCGCCGCCAACGACACCGAATACGGTCTCGCCGCATACATCTACACACAGAACGTCGACCGGGCGTTCCGCGTCGCCGACAAGCTCGAGAGCGGCATGGTCGGCGTCAACCGCGGAGTGATCTCCGACGTCGCCGCGCCGTTCGGTGGAGTCAAGCAGTCCGGACTCGGCAGCGAAGGCGGCACCGAAGGCATCGAGGAGTACCTCGAGACCAAGTACGTCGGCTTCGCGTAAACCACCCGCCCCGAGACAGATCGGAACCGTCACCATGCGTTTGGTCGTTGGATATCTCGCCACCCCCAGCGGGGAGGACGGTCTTGCCCTCGGGGCGCAGCTCGCCCGCAGTCTCGGCGCACAGCTCGACATCTGCATGGTGCTCCCGCCGGACCGGACGGTCCCGGCGAGAGTTCCGGCAGAGACCGGCTACGACGACATCCTCGCCTCCCGTGCCCAGCGCTGGCTGGACGAGGCGAAGTCGTCGGTGCCGAGCGACATCGACGTGGACGTCCACCTGAGCTTCCACGAATCGTTCGCGCAGGGCATCCTCGACGAGGTCACCCGCCTCGACGCGCACGCGATCGTCGTCGGCGCCGCGGGTGACGGCCTGCTCGGCAGGCACTCGGTCGGTTCCGTGTCGACGGAGTTACTGCACTCCGCGCACGTGCCGCTCTGCCTCGCGCCCCGCGGCTATCGGCATTCCTCCGCGAAGAAGATCCGCGAGGTCACCTGCGCGCTCGGGACCCGGACCGGGGCCGATGTGCTGCTGCGGACGGCGGTGCGGACGTGCGAGCGGATGCAGACCCCGCTCCGCCTCGTCTCCCTCGTCGCACTCGACCCGCAGAACGACCTCCGCGATCACCGGGACACCCCCGACGACATCCGCGACCGGGCCGTCGCCCACGCGCAGAGCACCCTCGAAGCAGCGAAATCCGCTCTTCCCGAAGACTTTCCCGTGTCCGTCACGATCGCCGACGGATCCTCCGTGGAATCGGCGGTCCGCACACTCGACTGGCAGGACGGCGACCTCGTGATGGTCGGCTCCAGCCGGCTCGCCCAACCACATCGACTGTTCCTGGGATCCACCGCGGCCAAGATGCTCCGCGTCCTGCCGGTGCCCATGGTGGTCGTCCCCAAGCAGGAGTTCGAAAACAGTGAGTAAATCGTCCGCGACACCCGCCCCGGATCCACGCTCGTTCCCGACCGGAGGTTCAGACATGACGAACAGCGAAGGCGCACCGCCGTCGGCCGACGGCGCCGTGAGCGCCAAGGGGCTGGCCACCGGTGCGGTCGGGACCTTCTCCGGGGCGATCCTCGGAATCTCCTCCGTAGCACCGGGTTACACGCTGACGGCCAGCATCGGACTGATCGTCGCGGCCGTCGGGTTGAAGATGCCCGCCATCTTCATCGCCGGGTTCGTTCCCATGTTCCTCACGGCGTACGCCTACCGCGAACTCAATTCCGAATCCCCAGACTGCGGTGCGTCCTTCACCTGGTCGACGAAGGCGTTCGGACCGTACGTCGGGTGGATGTGTGGCTGGGGCATGGTGATCGCCACGATCATCGTGCTCTCGAACCTCGCGGCGATCGCCGTGCAGTTCTTCTATCTGTTCATCGCGAAACTCTTCGACGCCCCGAGCATCGCGGATCTGCCGGGCAACAAATTCGTGAATGTGGGCACCACACTGCTCTTCATCGCGCTCGCCACGTGGATCGCCAGTCGCGGCATCACCACCAGTGAGAAGCTGCAGTTCGCGCTGGTCGGCTTCCAGATGGTCCTGCTCATCGCCTTCGCGGTGGTGGCACTGGTTCACGTCGGCAACGGGTCCGCCCCCGCCGGGCTCTCGTTCGACCTGAGCTGGTTCAACCCGTTCACGGGACTGGCCCTCGGTGCGTTCGTGATCGGCCTGACGGGTTCGATCTTCGCGTTCTGGGGCTGGGACACCTGCCTGACACTGGGCGAGGAGTCGAAGAACCCGAAGAAGACCCCCGGTCGCGCTGGACTGCTGTGCGTCGCGACGATTCTGCTGACCTACCTGCTCGTGTCCGTCGCGGCGATGATGTACGCCGGCGTCGGCGAGGACGGTCTCGGCCTCGGCAACCCGGACAACTCCGAGAACGTCTTCGGCGCCCTCGCCGATCCGGTTCTCGGCAACTGGGGCGGCATGCTGCTGTTCCTCGCCGTGTTCGTCTCTTCGGTCGCGAGCCTGCAGACCACGTTCCTGCCTGCCGCGCGCACGATGCTGGCCATGGGCGCCTACGGCGCGTTCCCGAAGAAGCTCGCCGAGGTGTCGCCGCGATTCCTGGTGCCGTCCTACGCGACCGTCGTCGCCGGTGTCGTGACCGCGGTCTTCTACACCGTCGTCACGTTCCTGTCGGAGCGCACACTGCTCGACACGATCGCCGCGCTGGGCATCATGATCTGCTGGTACTACGGCATCACCGCGTTCGCCTGCGTCTGGTATTTCCGGGGCCGGTTGTTCACGAGCGTGCGCAACGCCGTCTTCCGGTTCGCGTTTCCGCTGCTCGGCGGGCTGATGCTGTTCGCCGTGTTCATCATCTCGATCGACGAGAGCATGGACCCGGAGAACGCGAGCGGTGCGTCCATCGGCGGAATCGGCCTCGTCTTCTTCCTCGGCTTCGGCATCCTCCTGCTCGGCGCCGTGCTGATGATGGTCATGCGCTTCCGCAATCCCGCCTTCTTCCGTGGCGAGACCCTCAACCGCGGCACGTCCGCGTTGCGGGACGAGGGCGATCTCACGGCTCGATCGGAGCCTGCGCCACCAAGCCCGCGATAAGCGTCCGCAGCCCGAACTCGAATGCTGCATCCGCACGTCCGGGGTTCGGCCCGGACGTGGCGAGGGCTGCCAGCATGGCCTCGTTTGCCTCCGGGGCGGTCGCCCAGACCACTTCGGGTGCGGCGAGGTCCAGCGCCGACCCCAGCACGAAGCTGTCGACCATCGTGATGGCGTGCAGAATCTCCTCGGGCGTGAAGCCGCCGTCCGAGAATGCCTGCGCCAGCGCGTTGTACAGCCCGAACGCCACACCGGACTGCACTGTGTGCGCAGTGAACAGAGGAATCAGACGAGGATGCTCGGCGTAGTTGCGCCGATACTCGCGCGCCAGGCCGGCCACCGTTTCGCTCCACTTGCCGTCGGGGTCCGCCACCACGATGCCCGCCATCATCCGGGCACGCATCAGTTCGATGATCTCCGCTCTCCCGGACACGTGGTTGTACAGCGAGGAGGGCCGCACCTTCAGCCGTTCGGCGAGACCCGGCATCGTGAAATCACCGGTGAGGTCCACCATGCGCATGGCAGCTTCGGTGATGATTTCCGGCGACAGCAGTCGCTGTGATGGCCGTGGCATGGGTGCCCTCCTGGTCGGTGTGTGTCACCGGCGACCAGGGTGGATACCGAAGGAATCGAATTCGTCACGCCCCACCCCTTGATCGCCGAGCATTCACCCACCATACTTAACGAATCCAATTCGTTTTAGGCGCTCGCTGAACCGAACATCCGAGGAAACACAATGTTGACGATTACCGCCCTCACCCCTCCCGAGTCCCTGTCGAGGACGCGCGAGACGGGACGCACCCCGCTCCGTGTCGGCCTCGTCCAGCACCGCTGGCACGAGAACGATCAGGATCTGCGGGCCGAACTCGACGAGGGCATCGCCGCGGCAGCGAAACTCGGGGCGCGCGTGGTGTTCCTCCCCGAGCTCACACTGAGCCGCTACCCCGCGTCGACTCCGGGTGGCGACAACCCGGGACGTACCGCCGAGGACCTCCTCACCGGCCCCACGTTCACGTTCGCCGCCAAGGCCGCCGCCGAACACGGCGTCCTCGTCCACGCCTCGCTGTACGAGCGGAACGACTCCGAGGACGGCGTGCAGTACGAGGACGGGCTCGGTTTCAACACGGCCATCCTCGTCGCCCCCTCCGGCGAACTGCTCGCCCGCACCCGCAAGCTGCACATCCCCGTCACCGCCGGCTACTACGAGGACACCTACTTCCGCGGCGGTCCCGCAACCGATCCCTACCCCGTCCACACCGCCGAGGCACTCGGCGGGGCGAAGCTCGGACTGCCGACGTGCTGGGACGAGTGGTTCCCCGAGGTCGCCCGCGCGTATTCTCTCGGCGGCGCCGAGATCCTGGTGTACCCCACCGCGATCGGCTCGGAGCCAGACCACCCGCAATTCGACACCCAGCCGCTGTGGCAGCAGGTGATCGTCGGCAACGGCATCGCGAACGGCACGTTCATGGTGGTGCCCAACCGCCACGGCAGCGAAGGCCTCATCACGTTCTACGGCTCGTCGTTCATCTCCGACCCCTACGGCCGGGTCCTCGCGCAGGCCCCGCGCGACGAATCCGCGGTCCTGGTCGCCGACCTCGACCTCCAGCAGCGCGAGGACTGGCTGGCCCTGTTCCCGTTCCTGGCCACCCGGCGCCCCGACACGTACAGCGTCCTCACCGAGCCGGTCGATCACGCCTCCCCGTTCGGGAGGGCCTGATGACCTGGCGCATGCCCGCGGAAGGCGAACTGCACGAACGCACCTGGATGGCCTACCCCAGTGAGGGCTACTCCCTGGGCGACACCCCCGAGGAGCATCACGAGGCCCGCACCACGTGGGCCGAGGTGGCGCACGCGGTGGCCCGGTTCGAGCCCGTTACCGTCGTCGTCGATCCCGGTCAGGTGTCGGCGGCCGAGGAGTACCTCTCCGCGGACATCGACATCGTCGCGGCGCCGCTGAACGACGCCTGGATGCGCGACATCGGACCCACGTTCGTGCTGTCCGAGGACGGACACCTCGGCGGTGTCGACTGGATCTTCAACGGCTGGGGCGGCCAGGACTGGGCCCAGTGGGACAAGGACTCGAAGATCGGCGCACTGGTGGTCGAGCGGTCGGGGGCCGAACTCGTCGACTCACCGATCGTCAACGAGGGCGGCGGCATCCATGTCGACGGCCTCGGCACCGTGCTGGTGACCGAGACCGTGCAACTCGACCCCGGCCGCAACCCGGAACTGTCGAAAGCCGACATCGAGGCCGAGCTCGCCCGGACGATCGGTGCCACGAAGGTCATCTGGCTGCCGCGCGGACTGACCCGGGACCAGGACACGTACGGCACGCGCGGGCACGTCGACATCGTCGCCGCCATCCCGTCACCGGGCGTGATCCTGGTGCACGATCAGCGCAACCCCGAACACCCCGACTTCGAGGTCAGCAAGGCCGTCATCGACGTGCTGAAGCAGACCACGGACGCCCGCGGTGAGTCGTGGGAGATCATCACCGTCCCCGCGCCGACGGTCCTGCGCGACGAGGAGGGCTTCGTCGACTACAGCTACATCAACCATTTCGTCGTCAACGGCGGCGTCATCGCGTGCAGCTTCGACGATCCCGCGGACGAGGAAGCGGTCGCGATCCTGTCGGCCGCCTACCCCGGCCGCACGGTCGTGTCGGTCGACGCCCGCCCGCTCTTCGCGCGCGGCGGCGGAATTCACTGCATCACCCAGCACCAGCCCGCCGTGCGCTGACGCGCCCGTGAGTACTTCTTAACCGCGGGCGGTTAAGAAGTACTCACGGGTGGCGGAGCCGCACCTAGCGGCGGCGACGCATGTAGTCGCTGACGACGGCGGCGCCGAGACCGTCCAGACCGGGCGCCACGACGCGTCCGCCGACCCGCTCGGCCATCCGGTCCACCACCCGCGCGAGACCGGGATCCTCACCGAGCCGGAAGAACGTGACGTGGGCGCCGAGGCGGGCGAGAGTGTCGAGTTCCCGGACCGTCAGACCGAGGGTCCGGGCGCTCGGCGGGTAGTCGAAGTACGCGAAGCCGTCCGGCTCGAGGTGGGCGGTCGGCTCGCCGTCGGTGACGATCAGGACCACCGGCTGGGCGTTGGGGTGCCGGCGCAGATGCCGGGCGGCCAGCAGCAGTGCGTGGTGCAGATTGGTGCCCTGGTCCCACGCGCCGTCCAGGCCGGCCAGCTCCGTCGGCGTCAGCACCTGCGCGTGCCTGCCGAACGAGATGAGTTGCAGTTCGTCACTGCGGAACCGGGTGCTCACCAAGTGGTTCAGGGCGAGGGCGGTGCGTTTCATCGGCACCCACCGGCCCTCCATCACCATCGAGAACGACGTGTCGACCAGCAACGCGACCGCCGCCTGCGACCGCTGCTCGGTCTCCATCACCTCCACGTCCGTCACGGACAACCGGACCGGGACGCGACCGCGTTCGGCCCGATCGGATGCCGCCCGCAGCACCGCGTTGGTGATCGTGCGCGTGACGTCCCACGGCTCGGTGTCGCCGAACGCCCACTCGCGGGACGCGCCCGTCGGCTCCCCCATCGCCCCGGCCCGGCGCGTCTCCCGTTGCCCGCCACGCGACGACAGCTGCTGCGCCACGTCCCGCAGAGCCGTCTGACCGAGTTGGCGCATCGCCTTGGGCGACAGGCGCCACTGGCCGTCCGCCCCGCGGTCGAAGAAGCCTTGATCGCGCAGTGCCTTCTCGAGTTCGGCGAGGGTCTGCGCATCGGCGGCCGCCTCGTCGCCCAGTTGCCGGGCCAGAGTCTCCGCGTCGATGTCGTCGAGTTGTGCGCCCGCGTACTGCTGCGACAGCTGCTCGGCGAGCGACTCGAGTTCCGCGATGTCCTGCAACGCCCCGGTGCCCTCGCCCAGGCCCATGCCGTCGTCGCCGCGGAACCGCTGTGCGCCCTGCCAGTCCTCGCCCGGGCGCGCGGCCTGTAGATGCTGGTCGAGGCGGTCCAGCTGTCCGATCAGCGACGGATCGCCGAACGCCTGCTGCGCCAGCGCATCCAGTTCGTCGCGCTGCTCCTGCGACAGCGAGTTCCGCAGGCGCTGCGCCGCCGCCGCCCGCTGCGCCAGCGAATCGAGCAGTTCCTCGACGTTCTGCGGGTTCTCGGGGAAGTACTCCCCGTGCTTGTCCATGAACTCGTCGAACTGTTCCTGCGTGTCCTCGCCGCGCGAATGCTTGTCGAGCAGGTCGTTGAGGTCGGCGAGCATCTCGCGGATGCGTTCGCGGTCTTCTTCCGTGGCACCCTCGAGGGCCTGTTTCATGCCGGCGAACCGCTGGTCCAGCATTTCGCGGCCCAGGAGGTCCCGGATCTTCTCGTAGTCCTCGCGGGCTTCCGAACTGCGCCAGTCGTAGTCGGCGAGTTCTTGCACGGCCTGCGCGGTGGACGACGACAGTTCCTCGAGACGCATCTCCGAGAAGCGGGCGTCGTCGTCGAGCGCGCGGGCCAGTGTCTTGCGTTCCTCGAGCACCGCGCGGTCGAGGAGTTCCCGGACCTCTTCGAGTGTGCCGTTCAGGTTGTTCCGCTTCAGCAGTTCACGGCGACGCCGATTGGCCTCGGCCGCAAGTTCGTCCAGGCCGCGCATGTCCCGGTTGCCGCGCCGGAGCATCTCGCGCAGCGCCTGCCGCGGCGACGTGCCGGCGAACACGTCGTCGCCGATCGCGGCCAGGGCCTCACGCAGGTCCACCGGCGGCGCCAGCGGATCACCGCCCTCGTACGGCCCGTACCGCGCGTTGTGCGGTCCGCGCTCCGCCTTGCGGGACATTACGAATACACCGTCTGCCCGTTGATGTCCGGGTTCTTCGAGATGCGTCGCGCCAGGTACAGGCCTTCGAGGGCGAACTCCGCGGCCGCGGCCCGCTCGCCGTCGGACTCCGCGCCCAGACGCTCGGCCAGCTCGTCGAGGACCTCGAGTTCGGGCAGCTCGTTCAGCAGTGCCTTCGCCGTGATCCGTTCACCGGTCACCACCGGGTCGCCCTGTTCGACCGCGTCCACGAGCTCCGCCAGGTCGATGCCGCCGAGCCGGGTGCGGACGGTGTCGGCCGTCGCCCGCCGGAGCAGGTGCTCGAGGACCTCGATCTCGCGCCCTTCCTCACCGGATTCGAATTCCACCTTGCCCCGCAGGACGTCGACGACGGTCTCCAGGTCGACCGGCCGCGCGACCGGATCGGCTTCACCGAGCACAGCGCCGCGATGCACCGCAGCGGCACTGACGGTTTCGGCGCCTGCCACCGCGAAGCGGGCGGACACACCCGACCTCTGATCGACCGACGTCGACTCGCGGAGCAGACGGGTGAACCGGGCCAGGATCTCGAGGAGATACTCGGGCACCTCCGCGGTGAGGTGCGCTTCCTGAAGGATGACCGCGACTTCGTCGTCGAGCCGGGTCGGGTAGTGCGTCCGGATCTCGGCGCCGAACCGGTCCTTCAGCGGGGTGATGATGCGACCGCGGTTCGTGTAGTCCTCCGGGTTCGCGCTGGCCACCATCAGGACGTCCAGCGGGAGCCGGAGGGTGTATCCGCGGACCTGGATGTCGCGTTCCTCCATGACGTTGAGCAGCGACACCTGGATGCGTTCGGCGAGGTCGGGCAGTTCGTTGATGGCGACAATGCCCCGGTGCGCGCGGGGGACGAGCCCGAAGTGAATGGTTTCCGGGTCGCCGAGACTCCGGCCCTCCGCGACCTTGACCGGATCCACGTCACCGACGAGGTCCGCCACCGACGTGTCGGGGGTCGCGAGTTTCTCCGAATACCGCTCGCTGCGGTGCCGCCATGCGACGGGGAGGCTGTCGCCCAGTTCCTGCGCCCGGCGGATGGACGCCGGGGTGATGGGCTCATAGGGATGCTCCCCGAGTTCGGAACCGGCGATCACCGGGGTCCATTCGTCGAGGAGCAGATTGAGGGTGCGGAGGAGGCGGGTCTTGCCCTGACCACGTTCGCCGAGCAACACCACGTCGTGACCCGCGATGAGAGCCCGTTCGAGCTGTGGTTCCACCGTCTCCTCGAAACCGACGATGCCGGGCCACGGATCACGGCCGTCGCGTAGGGCCGCGAGCAGATTCTCGCGGATCTCTTCCTTGACGGTGCGTTGAATGTGGCCCGACTCGCGGAGCTCGCCGACGGTGGAAGGTCTGTGTTCCGATGACGTCACCACTCCACGCTACGAGGGTTCGAGCGAATCGGCACGCGGTTAACGCGCGCCGACCCGCCCGGGTCAGTCCTCGCGGCGCAGCGGGAGCAGTTCGCGGACCTTGCGGTCGCGCAGGTACAGACCCGCCCAGACCGCGATTCCGACGTACACCGCGAACAGCACCGTGCTGAACAACGGCTTCTCGACGCGCCAGTTGGTGAGCACCGCCCCACCGAGGTAGCCGGTCAGCAGCACCGCACCCAGCGGGGCCGTTCGTGGCACCAGGTAGAGCACCGTGCAGAGGAGCAGCACCACGCCGATCGGCACGATGATGTGCATCGGCAGTCCCAATTCGGCGGCCGAGTCCTCCACGGGTCCGATCTTCAGGAGCTTGCCGACCGCGTCGAACAGGAGGAAGGCGCCGACGAGGCCGCTGAGGACCCAGCCCGCCTTGCGCGCGGTTCCCGACTCCGCCGTCACGGGTGTGGTCGCGGTGCTCACGACTCGTTCCCCTGCGCCGCATCGACATCCATCCACATGACCTCCCAGAGGTGACCGTCCGGGTCCTGGAAGCTGCGGCCGTACATGAATCCCTCGTCCATCGGATCGTTGGAGAAGGATCCGCCCGACGCGAGCGCCTTGTCGGCCAGCGCGTCGACGGCCTCACGGCTGTCCGCGGAGATGCAGATGATGGATTCGGTGGTCGTGGTGGCGTCCGCGACGGCCTTCTTGGTGAAGGTGGAGAAGAACTTCTCCGTCAGCAGCATGACGTGGATCTGCTCGCTGACGACGATCGACGACGCGTTCTCGTCCGAGAACTGGGGGTTCTTCCGGTAGCCGAGCGCCTCGTAGAAGGCCGTCGATTTGCCGAGGTCCTTCACGGGGAGGTTCACGAAGATCATGGTCGACATCGAATTCTCTTTCCGTCGGTGGAGCTGAGTGTTTTCGGGTGACGAGCCGTGCGACCTTGTGGAGCAGATCACCTACCAATGTTGCAAAAAGAAACCTCTTGATGTCAATAGGCAACTTCGGTCTATAGTTGAAACCATGGCACGGCAGACTTACGGGCAGTACTGCGGACTCGCGCACGCCCTGGACATCGTGGGACAACGCTGGGCACTGCTCATCGTCCGAGATCTCCTGGTCGGACCGCGGCGATATACGGATCTCAAGCAGGGTTTGCCGGGCATCCCGTCCAACATCCTCTCGGCGCGCCTGAAGGAACTCGAGGACGCCGACGTGATCGCGCGCCGCGCGCTGCCCCGGCCGTCGAACGCGGTGGTCTACGAACTGACCGACTACGGCAACGCCCTGGAGGACGCCGTGAAGTCGCTGGGCCGGTGGGGCGCCCGCACCCTCGGCGAACCCGACCCGGACGATGCCGTGACCGTCGACTCGATGGTGATGGCGCTGCGATCGACGTTCCACCCCGACGCCGCACGGGACGTCACACTCACCTACGAATTGCGGCTCGGGCCGATCGTGCTGTCCGCCCGCATCGACCGCGGCGCACTCGAGGTCGTGGAGGGCGCAGCCGACCGGCCCGACCTCGTGATCGAGACCGGGCCGGCGGTGAAGGCACTGATGGCACGCGAGCTCACCCCGGAGGACGCCATCGCCCTCGGCAGCGTGTCCGTCACCGGCGATCCGGCGCTACTCGCCACGTTCGCCGACGTCTTCAGCATTCCCTGAGATTGCGCCTACGCGGCTGCACCATACGAGGCCAGGGCGTCCAACTCGTACCACGCGGAGCGGTAGCGATCGAGTGTCACCGGATCAGCCTCCGCCACAAGGGAATCGAGCAGGACTCGTGGATCGTCGCGCCATGCCCGGACCACGTCCGCGACCGCGCGGTTCGAGAACAGACCCGACCCGGTGAGCGCAGACACCCACTCGTCGATCGCTCCCCGGTGAATCCGCTCGACGGCCTCCCGGCGGAATCCACCGTCGACGAAGTCGAGGGAGAACATGGCGGCGACGACATCACCGGTGGTCAGCTGTACGACGTTCATGGTGCGGCACCTTCCTGGAGTCGGGGGCTGTTCTCGGACGTAATCCGTTGGAACAACTGGTGATGCAGACGCTAATCGCCGATTGTGTGAGTTCTGTGATGCTTCTCTGAGATCTCGGCCGCGATGCCCGCCTGCCGTGATAGCCGAGCTTCTACACTCCGTGCATGGAGACGTGGGTTCTGCCCGGACTGCTCGGCCTCGGCCTCGCCGCCGCGTCGGGACTGCGCACGTTCCTGCCGTTGCTGATGCTCAGCGCCGCGGTGCACTTCGAGGTGCTCGGGATCACCCTGAACGAGTCGATGCGGTGGCTCGGTTCGACCGGGGCGCTGGTCGCGCTGTCGATCGCGACAGTGGTGGAACTGACCGCCGATCTCATCCCGTTCGTCGACAACGCGCTGTCCGTGATCGGCAACGTCACCGGTCCCGCGGCGGGTGTCATCGCGACCTGGGCGGCCTTCGCGGACGTGGACCCGTCGACCGCCGCGATCGCCGGAATCGTCATCGGCGCGCCCACCGCTCTGGCGTTCAGCACCGCGCAGACCGGGACCCGGGCGGTGAGCACGGCCTCCACCGGCGGACTGGCCAATCCCGTGGTGTCGGTGATCGAAGACGTGGTCTCGTTCGTCACATCCCTGATCGCCCTGCTGCTTCCGCTGCTCGTCATCCCGCTACTCGCATTCCTGCTGTGGTTCGCGTGGCGAGGGGTGCAACGGGTGCGGCGACTGCGCGCGACGTGAACTGGTAGACAGTCCCCATGCCTGACACCGAGATCACGTTCGACAGCGGTGCCGTCACGTACTACGGCAGCCTGCGCACCCCCGACCACGCGAACGGGTCGGCGCCCGCCGCGCTGCTGCTCGCCGGCAGTGGTCCCACCGACCGCAACGGCGACAGCGCCCTGCTCCCCGGTGACATCGGAACGCTCCGCCATCTCGCCGACGTGCTCGAACAGCACGGCATCTCCAGCCTGCGCTACGACAAGATCGGCAGCGGCGAGACCGCCCTCGGCCCCTACGAGGTGGAAGAAGTCGGGGGTCTCGGATTCACCACCTTCGTCGACGCCGCGTCCGCGGGCCTCGACTTCCTGGCCGCCCAACCCGGGGTCGACCCGTCGAAGCTGATCGTCATCGGTCACAGCGACGGCGGACTCGTCGCCCTCGCGCTCGCCACCGCGGAAGACGAGTCGCGGGTGCGCGCCGTCGGACTGCTCGAACCGCTGAGTGTCCGGCTCCTCGACCTGCTCACCACACAGATCCACGGTCAGCTCGACGCCGTCGTCGGCACCGGCCAGCTGCCGGTGGAACTGGCCGACGAACTCCGGCTCGCGCTCGCGGACACCGTCGAATCGCTCCGCACGTCGGGCACGATCCCCGACGACCTTCCGGAACCGTTGCAGAACGCCGGGCTGGTCCATGCCAACGCGAAGGCCCTAGCGGAGGAGGACGCTCTCGACCCGCGCGCACTGGCCGGCCGGCTGCCCGCCGGGTTCCCCGTCCTCACCAGCTGCTCCGCCAAGGACATCCAGGTGCAGCTCGCGGACGTCGACGGCCTGAACGACGCCCTCGCGCACACCGCGCTGACGCCGGTGCGGATGACGAACGCCAATCACGTCCTCAAGGACGTCGGCGACCGTCCGTCCACCGGACCGGATTATGTGGAACCGCTCCCCTACTCGGCGGAGTTCACCGAACCGTTCAGCAGGTGGATCGCCGCTCTGTGATCAGTTCCCGCCGGCTCCGGTGATCACGGCCATCAGTGTGCTCGCCAGTTCGGACACGAGCCCCAGGTTCTTGTCGTTGACGAGATCCTCGAGCCCGTCGAGGCCCTCGACCTCGAGCAGTGGCGCGAGCATCTCCATCAACTCGGAGAACTCCGCCGACTCCGGGGCCGTCGACTGCGGGGTGGCCTTCGGGGTGGTCGCCTTCGGCGTCGTGGTGGTGGTCGACGACGCGCTGTCCTCGCTCGCCTCGGGCGTCGTCGTGGTGGCCGCCGGTGCTGCCGCGAGTTCCTCGGCCGGCGCCGACTGGGACCCCGTCAGCAGGTAGGTGACGATGCCCGTCGTGATGGTGATCGCGTGCTTCAACTGGCCGTCGGTGCTCTCCAGCTGGGCGGAGTCTTCCTTGTTGGAACCGTTGCCCATCTCGACGAACACCAGCGGCACCTGAGTCAGCGCGGGTCCGGCTACATCGGCGCGGGTCTGGAGGCCGTCGTTCACGCCGGCGTAGTTGGCGGGAACGAATCCGTCCGACTTGTAGGCGTCGCGCATCATCTTCGACGCCTCGAGGCCGCCACCGGACTGCGCCGCGTCCGCCTTCTCGTCGGGAATGGGCAGCGACGGGATGATCATGTGGAACCCGTGCTTGCTCGCGTCCTCGCCCTGCGCCGTCGAGTCCGCGTGAATGCTCACCGCGAGATCGGCATTCGATTCGCTTGCCGCACGCGCTCTTTCGTCGACGCATCCGCCCCAGCCGGTGTCGTCCTGACGGCTCAGGACGACCTTCGCGCCGAGACTCTCGAGGCTGCTCTTCACCAGCTGGGAAACGTTCCAGTTGATCGTGTGCTCGGGCACCCCGCCCAGCGACGTCATGCCACTGGTCTGGCAGTCCTTCGTGTTGCCCCGGCCGTCGTTCACCTGCTGCGCGAGGTCGTGGCCCTCGCTCGAACCCTGATGTCCGGGGTCGAGGAACACCGTCATCCCGGACAGTTCGGTGCCGGTCGCCGTCGCCGCGGGTTCTGCCGAAGCCTGAGCAGGGATGAGCACGGACGCACCCAGGACGCAGGCGCCGAGGCCGGCCTTGATCGCAAATCGGTTCATAACGGGAATGGGCGCACCGTCGCAGTCCGGGCGCCACTCTCCTTCCACAGGTGCCACTCGAGTCACATCAGCCCCGAGTGAATCAGCTGCACCGTGCGTGCGGGCAGCTCGAGGCCGGATCGAAAGCAACCTGTGACCAAAGTGTGGGATTCGACAGATGCGTACCGATCAGCCACACGCCGACGCAATCGCCGGTGCTTCATACGAATCCGTGCGCGGAGGTGAACGGGACGGCAACTCTGGGCCAAGAGCCGCTGCTCAACCCTGCATTTCGGCGCAGTGGCCGGATAATGGAAGTGCAAACCCTCAACCGGTGCTGTACGGTCATCTACCAACCAGCAACGACACGCAGAAAGGTACGGACATGATGCAGCTTCACGCGCTCTTCGCATCCGTACCCGCATGGCGTCGCTGCTCCGCCGACAAGCACATCACCAAGTTCGGCGCACCCCGAGAATGTTGAGACTCACACCACGTCATTCTCGGGCACCCAGGGCAAACCCCTCGGGTGCCTTTTCTTTTACCTTTCACTTTCAGGAGCACCCCATGAAACTTCGCATCAACCAGCTGTCCACCTCTCCCCCGTATCTCGACCTGCCAGACGACCTCACCGGGTACGCCGTCACCCTCGACCTGTCGCACTGCGATGCCGCCCACGAGGCCGGCCTGGGTGAGCTGATCAGCGAGGTCCGCAGCCGCGGCGCCGCCCGCGTGGTCATCACCGGTTCGCCGCGCGAACTCCAGGGCACGGCCCGAGCACACGGGGCCGCAGCCGCCTGACGACGCAGAACGGGCCCCGGCATGATGCCAAGGCCCGTTCGAGAGTTGCCGAACGCTAGTGCGCGAAGTGCCGCGCGCCCGTCAGGTACATGGTGACGCCGGCTTCCTTGGCCGCATCGATCACCTCGTTGTCGCGGACGGAACCACCCGGCTGCACGACTGCCTTGACGCCGGCGTTCGCGAGCACCTGCAGTCCGTCGGGGAACGGGAAGAACGCGTCCGACGCGCCCACCGACCCGACCACCCGGTCACCGGCCCGCTGCACCGCGAGGTGCGCGGAGTCGACGCGGTTGACCTGGCCCATGCCGACGCCGACCGACGCGCCGTCGGAAGCGAGCAGGATCGCGTTGGACTTCACCGATCGGCACGCGCGCCACGCGAACTCGAGATCCTTCAAGGTCTGTTCGTCGGCGGCGTCGCCGACGGCCAGCGTCCAGTTGGCCGGGTCGTCGCCCTCGGCGTCGAGCACGTCGCGCTCCTGCAGGAGCGCTCCACCGGACACGGGACGCAGTTCGATTCCCGTCGCGGTCGGTGCCTCGGCGAGGAGGACGCGGATGTTCTTCTTGCGTTGCAGCACTCCGAGCGCACCGTCCGCGTAGGACGGGGCGATGATCACCTCGGTGAAGATCTCGGCGACCTGCTCGGCCATCTCGACGGTGATCTCGCGGTTCGCGGCGATGACTCCGCCGTATGCGCTGACCGGGTCGCAGGCGTGCGCCTTGCGGTGTGCCTCGGCGATGTCGGCTCCGACCGCGATGCCACACGGGTTCGCGTGCTTGATGATCGCGACAGCCGGCTCGCTGAAGTCGAACGCCGCACGCCAGGCTGCGTCGCCGTCGGTGTAGTTGTTGTACGACATTTCCTTGCCGTGCAACTGTTCCGCCTGAGCCAGACCGGCCGGGGCGGCGGGGTTCACGTAGAGGGCCGCGGCCTGGTGGGGGTTCTCGCCGTACCGCAGGACAGCCGAGCGGTCCCAGGTGGCGCCTGCCCACTCGGGGAACTGGGAGTCACCCGGTTCGACCAGCGTGGACGTCATCCAGCTGGCGACCGCGACGTCGTACGACGCGGTGTGCTGGAACGCCTGCGCAGCGAGGGTGGTGCGCTCGGGCAGCGTGAAGCCGCCGTCGGCGACGGCGGTGAGCACGTCGTCGTAGCGGGCGGGATCCACCACGACCGCGACCGACGGGTGGTTCTTCGCGGCGGCACGCACCATGGACGGTCCGCCGATGTCGATCTGCTCGACGCACTCGTCGGGGGTCGCACCCGATGCGACGGTCTGCGTGAACGGGTACAGGTTCACGACCACCAGCTGGAACGCCTCGATGCCGAGTTCCTCGAGCTGCGCGAGGTGCTCCGGCTTCCGGGTGTCGGCGAGGACGCCGGCGTGCACCCGCGGGTGCAACGTCTTGACCCGGCCCTCGAGGCATTCAGGGAAACCCGTCAGCGCCTCGACGGGGGTGACCGGGATGCCGGCGTCGGCGATCTTCGCTGCAGTCGACCCTGTCGACACCAGCTCGACGCCTGCCTTGTGCAGGCCCGTAGCCAGTTCGACCAGACCGGTCTTGTCGTAGACGCTGACGAGCGCTCGGCGTACTGCCTTGCGTTCACTCACTGGGGATCACGGCCTTTCGTCCATCGGAAACAACTCCACGGGTGGCGACAGCGGCGATGACGTCCGCCAACAACCGTCGCTCCACAGTCTTGATGCGCTCGTGCAGGGTCGACTCGTCGTCGCCGTCGAGCACAGGCACGGGTTCCTGCGCCAGGATCGGGCCGGTGTCGACACCGGCGTCCACGAGGTGGACGGTCGATCCCGACACCTTCACGCCGTAGGCCAAGGCATCCGGGACCGCGTGCGCGCCGGGGAATGCGGGCAGCAACGCGGGATGCGTGTTGATGATGCGACCGCCGAAGCGCTCCAGGAAGGCGGGACCGAGGATCTTCATGAAACCCGCCGACACGACGAGCGACGGCTGGTGGGACGCGACGGCCTCGGTCAGCGCGACGTCCCAGGCGGCACGGTCGGCGTGGTCGCGCAGGCTCACCCGGAAGTGGGGAATGTCCGCCACGTTCGCGTGGGAGGTCGCATCACAGTCGCGGTCGACGCCGACGGCGACGATCTCGGCGGGATATCCGTCCGTGTGTGTTGCTTCGATCAGCGACCTCAGGAGGGTTCCCGCACCGGAGGCGAGTACGACGATCCGCGCCGGCGAACCGGTCGTGGGCCTCAGGTGGTCACGCGAGGAAGTCAGCGCACTACTCCTGAACAATCGAAAGGCCGGGTGAATCGAAAGACGGGCAAAAAATGGGGGCGGTCGCATCGTCGACCGACCAAGAGCCTAGTCGCTGGGGGTTGCGGGCCCTCGGGGCAGGTCGGCTTCCGGGCTCTCGGCGGCGTCTGCGGACCCCTCGGGTTCGTCCGTCGGCGTGTCTTCCTCGACCTCTGCGTCCACCACGACCTCGGCCTCGGCGCCGGTGTCCTGCGGTGCAACCGGCGCTGCCGGCGCTTCGGTCTCGTCGACGAGTTCGGCTTCGATCACCCGACTCGGCGCGACGTCTTCGGCGACCACCGGTTCCTCGGTGATCGGGGCGGCGATCGCCGGAACCTCCTCCTCGCCGGGCAGATGCGGCTCCTCGTCCTCGGTGTCGGCGTCGTCCTCGTCCACGGCGCCCCGGCTCCGATGCCAGGCCACGACCACCGCTGTCACCGCGCCCGCGAGTCCGAGCCACGCGAACGTGAGCAGTCCGAACGCCCACCAGTGCAGCTCGACCGTTCCGAATGCGCCGAGCCTGCCGCCGGACACGAGGCCGAGCACCGCCGTCACCACGCCCACCCCCGCGGCGGCGGTCAGCACGGTGAACAGCGCTTCCTGCCCGGCGACGCGACGCCCGCAGTCGCGTCCGAGCATCACACCGATCAGCAACGGAATCACCAGCAGCGCGGGCCAGGCACCACCCGACACCCCGTCGGGAACGGCGCCGAGCAGCGGCAACGGCGGCAGCGAACCACCGACGTTCCCGAACACGCTGACCGAGACGTCCCCGATCTGCGCGGTCCCTCCGATGACCGCGGCCGCGGCACCCACCACGACGTTCGGCAGGTACAGCACCGACAGGATCGTCAGTCCGAGCATTCCGACGACGCCGTCGCCGCGCTCGAGCAGCGAGCCGACCGTCGACCACTCCATCAGCAGCGAGATCGTGACCATGACCGCGCCGGCACCGAGAATCGCCGTCAACGCGCGCAGTCCCGGCTGCACCGCGTCCCGGACCCACGACGGAACCTGCGCACCGAGCGTCGGCCACATCGCGACCGTCACACCGATCGCCGATGCAAGCAGGTGCACGAACAGCACCCACCCGAACGCGGCGAGCGCGTTCGGGGAGGACAACGGGATGACCGCCGACGCGTCCGCGATGACGGCGAGGCTGATGGCCGTCACGACCAGCGGTCCGGCCACCGCAGCGCCGATCACCTGCAGAGCGTGCCGCCGCGAGGACGCCGGGTGCACCACGGCGGCGCATCCGCGGGCGACGACCCACATCATCCCGGCTGTCGGGATCAGCGGGAGGACACCGAGTGACGTGCCGTCGATCGTCAACGGCACCTGGTGAATCGCCAGCCACGACGCCGCGATGGCACCGAACGTTCCGGTGAGGTCGCTGTTCGCCGCCACCAGCGTGACGACGATGAGTGCGGACAGCAGGACGACGGTGACGCCCGCGGGCCGGAACGCGACCGCGAGCAGCGCCCGCATCTCGTCGGCGTCGGGCACGGGTCGCTGTCGCGGGACTTGCCGCTCGTCATTACCGACGGCTCGCCGTCGTGCACCCTGTGCGACGCGCTGCGCACGATCAACCAAAGGACTCATCCCCTCGAGAGTGGCACTCCGACGCCGCGGCGGCGGTCAGGCGCGCCGCACAGAAGTGGCCTCCGACCACGTTGGGTCAGAGGCCACCTGCTGGTTGGGCCGCTACTTGTCGTCCCTGTCGGCGCGCGTGTCGAACGCCTGGGTCGGCGCGCTGTAGCCCTCCGATTCGGACTTCTCGGCCGAGTCTGCCGACTTCGCCTCGGTGGAAGGCTGCTCGCCGTACTCGAGCGTGCGCTCCACGGGGGACGACTCGGACTGCGAGCCGTACGCGGGCGCCGCGTGCTGCGCGGAACCGTAACTGGTGCCGGCCGGGTACTGCGAGCTGGGCGTTCCGGTGGACTGCGACGGGCTCGACGGCTGCGAGTACCCCTGGTACTGCGGCTGCTGGTAGGCGGTGGTCGGGGCGTCGTACGACGCGGACCCGGCACCCGCCGCGGCTCCGTAACCCGGCTGCTGGGGCTGCCCGTAGCCCTGACCGTAGCCGGTCTGGCTCTGCGAGGGCTGACCCTGCTGGCCGTAACCCTGCTGGCCGTAGCCGGGCTGGTTCTGCTGGCCGTAGCCGGGCTGCGACTGACTCTGCCCGTAGCCCTGCGGGGCGCTCTGACCGTAGCCCTGGGGCGGCTGTCCGTACGACTGCTGCGGGCCCTGCCCGTAGCCCTGCGGGGCGCCCTGGCCGTAACCCTGCGGCGCCTGACCGGGCTGCTGACCGGGCTGACCGAAGCCCGCGGCTGCGGCCGGCTTGGGCGCCGGCTGCTTCAGGAGTCCGATGTCGAACAGCGTGGCCGCGACGGCCACGGCCGACTGGATGAATCCGAGAACGAGGATCAGGATTGCGCCCCAACCCGAATCCGCGTCGACGTTGAGGAAAACGAACAACGCGACAACCCAGCCCGCGACGGACGCCGCCGCTGCCGCGCCCGCGTAGGACTGCTTCGGAAGGAGCGAGACTGCCGCGAGGAGACCACCGAGGAACAGGAGGCCGAGCCCGTCCGTGTTGGCTTCGAACGAGTTCACGGACTCTCGCGCCAACGTGGCGTACGGGGCGAACCCGAGCAGTAGGTTGAGGACACCGAGAACTGCGACACCGATCAGAAGGAAGAAGCCCAGGCCTTTCGGTTCTCCCCCTGCAGTCGGTTGCGCGGGCGGACCGTAACTCGGTCCTCCGGGCGTGAACGTCATGACTTCTCCTAGTCGACAAGTGGTCGTCTGCGTGCGCTCTTCCGACGCTAGCCTACGTATACCCGTCGGTCACTGCCGTCACTCGCGGCCCGCGGCGCCGGGAACAGCGCAGGAGACAATGGTTCGGTGCCGTACACCCTCGCTCCCCACACCGCCGATCTCACCCTGGAGACGGAGGTGAAGCACTCACGTTTCATCGCCGCGCTGCGGCGCGTCGAGGACGCCGAGGCGGCGCAGGCCTTCGTCCAGGATCGGCGGCGGGCGTATCCCGATGCGCGACATCACTGTTCGGCGTACATCATCGGAAACGGCCCCAGCGACCGGGTCGAGCGTGCGAGCGACGACGGCGAACCCGGTGGCACCGCGGGCATTCCGATGCTGCAGGTACTCAAGGCCCGTGATCTCGTCGACGTCACGGTGGTCGTGACACGGTACTTCGGGGGAATCAAGCTGGGCGCGGGCGGACTGGTGCGCGCCTACTCCGGCGCGGTGGCCACAGCGGTCGATGCCGCACCCCTCGTGCGGAGGGAACTTCGCCACCTGCACACCCTCGCCGTCGGCCACGCCGAGGCGGGACGCGTCGAGTCGGAGTTGCGTGGGCGGGGCGTCGTCGTGGTGGACACGACATACGGGGAATCCGCGGTCCTCACCCTCGCGGCGAGGGACTCGGCGGAGTTGGCCGATCTGGTCGCTGCCGTCACGTCGGGGACGGGGACACTCGATCCGGCCGGGGAGATGTGGGTCGATGCCTGAACGGCCCGTGCGCCTTTCCGGTAGCGGGAGCTACCAAAAAGGCGCACGGGCGCGGAGCGCCTAGGCCTGGACGGTCAGGCTCTGCAGGATCTCGCGAGCGAGCGCAGCGGTCTCGGACGGCGTCTTGCCGACCTTCACGCCGGCAGCCTCGAGGGCGTCCTTCTTGGCCTGCGCGGTGCCCGAGGAACCGGAGACGATGGCGCCTGCGTGGCCCATGGTCTTGCCCTCGGGGGCGGTGAAGCCCGCGACGTAGCCGACGACCGGCTTCGTGACGTTCGCCTTGATGTAGTCGGCGGCACGCTCCTCGGCGTCGCCACCGATCTCACCGATCATCACGATGACCTTGGTCTCGGGGTCCTTCTCGAACGCCTCGATGGCATCGATGTGGGTGGTGCCGATGACCGGGTCGCCGCCGATGCCGATGGCGGTGGAGAAGCCGAAGTCACGCAGCTCGAACATCATCTGGTAGGTCAGCGTGCCGGACTTGGACACGAGACCGATCGGGCCGGTGCCCGCGATGTTGGCCGGGGTGATGCCGACCAGCGACTCGCCTGGGGTGATGATGCCGGGGCAGTTGGGTCCGATGATGCGGGTCTTGTTGCCCTTGGAGACGTTGTACGCCCAGGCGTACGCCGAGTCCTGCACCGGGATGCCCTCGGTGATGACCACGAGCAGCGGGATCTCCGCGTCGATGGCCTCGACGATGGCGTCCTTGGCGAAGGCCGGGGGAACGAACGCGATGGAGACGTCCGCGCCGGTCTTCTCGATGGCCTCGGCGACGGTGCCGAAGACGGGCAGCTCGACGCCGCCGTCGTGGGTGACGGTGGTGCCGGCCTTACGGGCGTTGACACCGCCGACGACCTGGGTGCCGGCCTTGAGCATCAGCGCGGTGTGCTTCGTGCCCTCGCCGCCGGTGATGCCCTGGACGATGACCTTGGAGTCCTTGGTCAGGAAGATAGCCATGTTTTTTGAGTCCCTTTACTTTGCGGCGAAGGCCAGCTCGGCAGCCTTGTCGGCAGCCTCGTCCATGGTTCCGACGACCGTGACCAGCGGGTGGGCGGCCTCGGCGAGGATACGACGACCCTCTTCGACGTTGTTGCCGTCCAGGCGGACGACCAGCGGCTTGTTGGCCTCGTCACCGAGCGTCTTCAGGGCGCCGACGATGCCGTTGGCGACCGCGTCACACGCGGTGATGCCACCGAAAACGTTCACGAACACGCTCTTGACCTGCGCGTCGTTCAGGATGACGTCCAGGCCGTTCGCCATGACCTCTGCGGAGGCGCCGCCACCGATGTCGAGGAAGTTGGCCGGCTTCACGCCACCGTGCTTCTCACCGGCGTACGCGACGACGTCCAGGGTCGACATGACCAGGCCGGCGCCGTTACCGATGATGCCGACCTCACCGTCGAGCTTGACGTAGTTGAGGTCGTTTTCCTTGGCCTTGAGCTCGAGCGGGTCCGTGGCGTCCTTGTCCTCGAACGCCTCGTGGCCGGGCTGACGGAACGCAGCGTTCTCGTCGAGCGTGACCTTGCCGTCGAGTGCGAGGATCTGGTCGTCCGGCGTGCGGACGAGCGGGTTGACCTCGACGAGGAGAGCGTCTTCGTTGATGAAGACCTCCCACAGCTTCTGGATCGTCACGGCCGCTGCGTCGAGCACCTCGGCGGGCAGCTTTCCTGCCTCGGCGATGCTGCGCGCGAACGCGAGGTCGACACCCTTGACGGCGTCCACGGGGATCTTCGCGAGAGCGTCGGGGTTCTCCTCGGCGGTGACCTCGATCTCGACGCCACCCTCGACCGAACACATGGCCAGGTAGGTGCGGTTGGTGCGGTCGAGCAGGAAGGAGATGTAGTACTCCTCGGCGATGTCACTCGCCTCTGCGACCAGCAGCTTCTTGACGACATGACCCTTGATGTCGAGGCCCAGGATCGCCTCGGCGTTGGCCTGGGCGGCATCGGCGTCGGCGGAGTACTTGACGCCACCGGCCTTGCCGCGGCCTCCGACCTTGACCTGCGCCTTGACCATCACGGGCTTGCCGATTTCTTCGGCAATCTCGCGTGCGCCGGCGACCGTGTCGGTAACACGCCCAGCCGAAGTCGGCACCTCGTGCTTGGCGAAGAGTTCCTTCGCCTGGTATTCGAAGAGATCCATCTGCTCACCGTCTCGTCTGCGTTGACACCCGCTCGAGGGGTAGGAGCGGGTCTGTTTTGGACTTTAACCAGTTGCCGGGCCCGGTCTGCGGCCGCGTGTCTGCTATGTGGTCCACATCACGCGATAACACGCATTGAGGCGAGCCTCACCAGAGGTACTGAGGCGAGCCTCACCAGAGGTACTGAGGCGAGCCTCACCAGAGGTACTGAGGCGAGCCTCACCAGAGGTACTGAGGCGAGCCTCACCGCGGTCGACGGGGCGGACCTCACCGATTTCTGCTGCGTGTCGTGAGGGCCGCGGCAGCCGCAATCAACACTATGCCCACGGTTGTCGGGACGACACCGGCCCCCATTGAGGGATCGGTCACCCGGGCCGCGGTGAGCGGCCACGACAGGAGGTATACCCCCACCACAACGGCCGAACCGAGCAGGAGTGCCACCGCCCGGGCCGGGCGGGCACGTGAGGCGACGATCACTGCGAGGACCACCGCGACGCCCAGTAGGACGCGCCCCCACACGTCGAGGTTCCACGGGAACTCCGCGAACGACGCGGGCGCGTAGTCGTCGCCGCGTGCATCGGTCCCGTGGAAGAGCGGCAGTCCCAGTCCGACGAACGCGGCGACCGCCCCGAGACCCCCGACCGCGAGGACCGCGATCGAGGTGGACGGTTCCTCGGACGTGTCGATCTCCTCGCGTTCCGCCGAACCGGCGAACCACGTCAGCACGCCGGTGACGCCGGCGGTGACGGCCGCACACCACAGCAGCGCGGCACCGATTCCGGCGCCGATTCCGGGGACGTCGGTGGCGAGCACGACGGACTGCGACACCAAGGCGACGGAGAACGGGATCGTCACCCACAGCACTCCGACCGCGGGCCGGACGGTGGAGGCGAACTCCGACAGCAGCAGCCAGACGCAGCCGACGACGAGCACGAGGGCGGCCACGAGCACGACCCGGGTGGCGTAGATGTCGGGGCGCACGGCGTCGGCCGGGATGTCGAGGACGGGGAGCAGGGCACCGGCGGCGGCCAGCACGGCGGTGACGATTCCGGTGGTCCCGGCGGCGACGTGCCAGCGGGCGATCCGAGCGCGGGCCGCGGCGGCCTCGGCTCGCAGCGCCGCCTTGGCGACGCCCTTCGCGGACGGGGTGACGGCCCCCTTCTTCGCCTGGCCGCCCTGAGCAGGCGCGGACGACGAGGGTGTGGCGAGCGTCTTCAGGATCCTGGTGTCGCGAGCCCGGTCGACCATCGGGATGCAGACACCGACGAGTACGAGGACACCGGCGCCGACGGTCCCCCACACCGCGCCGGGCCCGGGCTGGATCCGTTCGCCCGCGGCGAGTCCGGCCACCAGGCGCGTCCCGACCACGCCGAGCGCGGCCAGACCTGCCCCGACGAGCGCACCGGACGCCACGGGCGGCGAGATGGACGCCAGTGCGGAGGCGACCACGATCAGAACGGCCGCCGCCAGGACCCCGGCGCCCGCGGACGCAGCCAGATCCGACTCGACGACCGTCGGGACGAGGATGACCGGATCCTCGGATACGAAGGCGGGCGCGAACAGCGCGCCGACGAGCACGACGGCGGCGACCACCGCGACGGCGGACGGCAGGAATCCGACGCGGGCGCCCGTCGCCCGTCCGACCTGTTCGGAGCTGCGGGCGTCGCCGTAACCGTCCATCAGCGATTCCCGGTGGACCGCGACCATGCCGAGGAGGCCGGCGAAGGCGATCAGCAGGTGTCCGGCGAGGGCGGCGTACGCGCCGGACCCGGCGGCGAGCTCGGCCGCCGTCTTGGGCCGGAACAGTTCGAGTCGATTGGCGTCGATGGCGTCCGTCCACAGCTGTGTGTCGAGCACGGCAGCGCCGAGGGACACCGCACCGGCACCGGCCAGCAGCGCACCCGCCACCGCAGTGCGCCGGGCAAGAACCGCGGGGACGGCGAGAACGGGTGCCGCGACGGCGAAGACCGCAGCCCACAGCGCGGCTGCGCCGATCGCCGCCGGCGCGGCCACCCCGTCGGCCGAACGGACGGCGTGCAGCACGGGCGCCGAGGCCACTCCCACACCCCCGACGAGACCCAGGACAACCGCGAGCACGCACCCCCGGCGCGCACGGGCGGGATCGGGCTCCTCGACGGCCGTCAGCCCGGTGCCGCCGGACGAGGGAATACGTTCGGGCTCGGCCCTACGCCCGTCCGGAGATCGAGTTGATGACGCCACAGGCCGACGCTAGCGCTAACCCACTGCCTCCCCCGCGTTGTGACACGCGCATTCAGGGACGAGATTGAACCGAGACGAAAAGTGGGTTCGACGTTTCCCCAGCTCAGTTTGTGATGCCCGTCACATGTAGCCGTTCCTCCGCGTTACAGGTTGCGCGCATCGCAACCGTTTCGTTACCGTCGCCAGGGTCTAAGTCACAGGCAGGTCACGAGCAGGAGGACGGACGGGCGTATGCACCATCGCAGCCAGTTCACGGCCAGCCGTTTTGTGAGTCACCACGATGACGAGTTGCGGGGTCACAACGACGAAGTCGCGCCCACGTACCCCCCGAGGTCGGTCGAGCGTTATCCCGAGACCGATAGTTCTGAGATTTCACGCATGCTCTTCCGCAATTCGCAGTCCACACGCTCCACCCCCGACAGCGTCGACGCCGGCAACGGCTTCGAGACCGTCGACACCGAGTCCGAGATTCCCGGCTTCACTCCCCGCAGCGGTTCCGAGTCCTTCGAGGGCGCACCCTCCCACTCCCGCCGCGGAGCCCACCGCATCCCGACTCCCCCCTCAGCTCTCAAAGGCCGCGCAGCAGTCCTCGCTGTCGCAGCGGGCGCCGTAGTCGCCGCAGGCCAGGCCGCCGTCACCAGCGGATCGTCCAGCTCCTCCGACCACTCCGAGGTCGCCCTCGCCAGTGACGAGTCGAGCACCATCGGAACCACCGCCGAGCCGCAGGCCGCGCAGTTCTCCACGGTCGCCGACACGGCCACGTCCGAGTCGAACGCCCCGCAGGTCCTCAACATCGCGAACCCGACCGACCTGTCGCAGTTCAGCAACCTGCTCGCCAAGGGACAGCGTTTCAGCGAAGAGCGCGCCGCCCGCGAAGCCGCTGCCCGCCGCCCCCTGTTCGTCCTCCCCGCCGTGGGAACCTTCACCTCCAACTTCGGAAGCCGCTGGGGCACCCTGCACGCGGGCGTCGACATCGCCGCCCCCATCGGCACCCCCATCGTGGCCGTCGCCGACGGCGAGGTCATCGACTCGGGTCCGGCTTCCGGGTTCGGCATGTGGGTCCGCCTCAAGCACGCCGACGGCACCATCACCGTCTACGGGCACATCAACACCTCCACCGTCACCGTCGGCCAGAAGGTCATGGCGGGCGACCAGATCGCGACCGTCGGCAACCGCGGCTTCTCCACCGGCCCGCACCTGCACTTCGAGGTCCACCTCGCCGGCGAGAACAAGATCGATCCCCTCCCCTGGCTGGCCTCCCGCGGCATCAGCCTCGGCCCCGAGATGGACTGACCGAAACCCTTCGGCTCCACCCGAACACACGACTGCGGCGCATGCATTGCATGCGCCGCAGTCGTTTCGCCGTCGCTACAGCTTGACCATCGGGACGCCACCGATCAGCATCAGCCGGACCTTGCCCGCGCTGCCGAAATCGATGGTGACCGTCGCGGTCGGGCCGGCGCCCTTGGTCTCGAGGACCGTGCCGAGGCCGTACTTGTCGTGACTGACACGGTCGCCGACCGTGAGCACCAGGTTGTTGTTGCGGGAACGGGCGGCGCCGAAGCTCGGCGTGCCTGCCGACCCGCCGCCGTAACCGGAACCGCCGCCGAAGCCCCCACCGCCGTATCCCGATCCACGCGCACGGCCACCGCCGATCGCACCACCGGAACCGATACCGGTGCCCGGGTCCTCACGGCGCCAGTGCACGAGATCCGACGGGATCTCCTGCAGGAACCGCGACTCCGGGTTCTGGATGGGCTGGCCCCACGCCGACCGCATGACGGCCCGTGTCAGATACAGCCGCTGCCGGGCACGGGTGATGCCGACGTACGCGAGCCGGCGCTCCTCCGACAGTTCCGTGGGGTCGCCGAGCGCCCGCATGTGCGGGAACTGACCGTCTTCCCACCCGGTGACGAAGACGACGGGGAACTCGAGCCCCTTCGCGGTGTGCAGGGTCATCAGCGTGACGACGCCCTCGTCGTTGTCGGGCAGCTGATCGGAGTCCGCGACCAGGGACACCCGTTCGAGGAACGCGGCGAGGGAACCGGGATCGGGTTCACCGTCCCGGGCGTCGACGTCGCCGTCCTCCGGCGGTTCCACGAGGCCCGCCGCGTTCCGCGCGTCGGAGCTGAACTCACGCGCCACGCTCACGAGTTCGTTGAGGTTGTCGAGACGCGCCCCGTCCTGAGGGTCACTGCTCGCCGCGAGCTCGGCGCGGTAGCCCGTCCGCTCCAGGACCGCCTCGACGACGTCGCCGATGTCGCCGAGCTGGTCGGGGACGACGTCATCCACAGTGGTCTCCGGCGGGAGCATCACCCGCAGTCCGTCCATGAGCTCGAGGAACGACGCGATGGCCTTCTGGGAACGGGTGTTCAGCAGCGGTACGCGGCCCTCACCGCCGTCCCGCAGCGCCTCCGCGAAGCTGATGCCCCGTTGCTCGGAGTGGACGGCCACACAGGCCTCGGCGCGGTCGCCGATGCCGCGGCGGGGCGTGTTGAGGATCCGGCGCAGGCTGACGGTGTCGTCCTCGTTCGCGAGGACACGGAGATACGCGACGATGTCGCGCACCTCCTTGCGCTCGTAGAACCGCACTCCGCCGACGACCTTGTACGGAACGCCGAGCCGGATGAAGATCTCTTCGAGGGCACGCGACGAGTTGTTGGTGCGGTAGAACACGGCGACGTCACCGAACTTGGCGTCGCCGGAATCGACGAGCTTGTCGATCTCGGACGCCACGAACGACGCCTCGTCGTGCTCGTTGTCGGCGACGTAGCCGGTGATGAGCTCACCCTCGCCCGAATCGGTCCACAGCCGCTTCTCACGCCGGCCGGTGTTCTTCGAGATCACCGAGTTGGCCGCCGACAGAATGTTCTGGGTGGAGCGGTAGTTCTGCTCCAGCAGGATGGTGCGGGCGTCCGGGTAGTCGCGCTCGAATTCCTCGATGTTGCGGATCGTCGCGCCGCGGAACGCGTAGATCGACTGATCCGCGTCGCCCACCACGCACAGCTCGGCCGGGGCGACCCGGTGGTCCGCGTCCTCGCCGTCGGCGGTTCCGCCGACCAGTTCACGCACCAGCATGTACTGGGCGTGGTTCGTGTCCTGGTACTCGTCGACCAGCACGTGGCGGAACCGCCGCCGGTAGTATTCGGCCACCTGGGGAAACGCCTGCAGCATCGCGACCGTCTCGCCGATCAGGTCGTCGAAGTCCAGCGCGTTCGCCGACCGCAACCGCTGCTGGTAGTGCCCGTACACCTTGGCGATCAGCCGCGGCAGTTCCGCCGGATCCTTGTCGGCGTCGGCGCTCGCCTGCTCCGGGTCGACGAGCTCGTTCTTGAGATTCGAGATGTGGGTGGCGAGCAGCCGCGCCGAATAGCGCTTGGTGTCGATGTTCAGATCCTTGGCAATCATCGTCAGGAGCCGCCGCGAATCGTCCGCGTCGTAGATGGAGAAGTTCGAGTTGAGGCCGGGGAGCAGCGCCGCCTGGGCTCGCAGGATCCGCACGCAGCTGGAGTGGAACGTGGACACCCACATGCTGTTGGCCCTGGGGCCGACGAGGTGGGCGACGCGTTCCCGCATCTCCGCGGCAGCCTTGTTGGTGAACGTGATGGCCAGGATCTGACCGGGCATCACCCCCCGCTCGGCCAGCAGATATGCGATGCGGCGGGTGAGCACAGCCGTCTTGCCCGAACCCGCACCCGCGACGATCAACAGCGGAGACCCGGCGTGCACGACCGCTTCCCGTTGCGGTGGGTTGAGGCCCTGGAGGAGCACGTCCGACCCTGCGCGCGCCGGTGCGGCGGCGTGTGAAGGCGACGTGGTGCTCAGGGGAGAAGCGGTGCCGGAGATAGTGTTCATCAACTATCAAACTTACCGGCGTGTACCGACAGCGTCACAGCCGCTTGGCCTGCGCGGTACCGCCATGGCAAACTGGTACACATGTTCAGTCCGCCGTCGCGCCCCCTGTGGCGATTTTTTTACGGGTACCGGCCTCCGGTGCCCGTGAACTGAACAGCTCACGAGCCCCGAGGTCCGCACCGGATCCGGGGCTTTTTTCGTCAAACGAGCCTGGATCGGTAACGACTCGAGCCAAAACAACGATCCAAGTTCTGACAAGAGGGAGACGAACCAATGAGCACTCAGACCGTCGCATCAGCCGCCAAGGAAACCGCTGTGCCCACCAGCGAGGCCGAGATCGAGGTTCTCCGCCAGGAGATCGACAAGCTCGACGCCGAGATTCTCGCCGCTATCAAGCGCCGTGCAGAGGTCTCGCAGCTCATCGGGCGCACGCGGATGGCGTCCGGCGGTCCCCGCCTCGTCCACAGCCGTGAGATGAAGGTGCTCGAGCGGTTCAACGAGCTCGGCCAGGAAGGCCACACACTCGCCATGCTGCTGCTGCGCCTCGGGCGCGGCCGCCTCGGTCACTGATTTCCCGAAGCGGCCTGCCCGTCCCCCGACGGCGGTCGTTACGGCTCGAGCGCCACGTACTTGGTCTCCAGGTACTCCTCGATGCCTTCACTGCCCCCTTCGCGCCCGAAGCCTGACGCTTTGACGCCGCCGAAGGGGGCAGCGGTGTCCGAGATGACCCCGCGATTGATGCCGACCATGCCCGATTCGAGGGCGTCGGCCACCCGGAGTGCACGATCCAGATCGCGGGTGAAGATGTACGACGCCAGGCCGAATTCCGTGTCGTTGGCCGCGGCGATCCCCTCCTCCTCAGTGTCGAACCCGGCGATCGCGACGACCGGTCCGAACACCTCTTCCTTCAGGATCCGGGCCTGCGCGGGGATCTCGTCCAGCACGGTCGCCGGGTAGAAGTAACCGGGACCTTCCGGGGCGACCCCGCCGAGCCGCACCCGGGCGCCGGCACCGACGGCGTCCTGCACCAGTTCCCCGACCTTCTCGAGTTGGTCCGCGTTGATCAGCGGGCCGAGCGTCGTGTCGGGATCCGTGCCGGGTCCGAGTGTGTACGAGGACAGCTTGTCGACGAGCTTCGCGGTGAACTCCTCCCGCACACTGTTCGCGACGTGGAAGCGATTGGCCGCGGTGCAGGCCTCGCCGCCGTTGCGCATCTTGGCGAGGACGGCGCCGGCCACCGCCTTGTCCACGTCGGCGTCGTCGAAGACCACGAAGGGCGCGTTCCCGCCGAGTTCCATGGACGTGCGCAGCAGTCCCTTCGCCGACTTCTCGACGAGCATCCGCCCCACCCCGGTCGAGCCGGTGAACGTGAGCTTCCGCAGCCGGGGGTCGTCGAGCAGCGGACCGGTCACCTCCCCCGACTTCGACGTCGGCAGCACAGACAGCACGCCCTTCGGGAGCCCCGCGTCGGCCATCACCTCGGCGAGCAGGAGCATCGTCAACGGCGTCTCGGAGGCGGGTTTGACGATCATCGTGCAGCCGGCGGCCAGTGCGGGTCCGATCTTGCGGGTGCCCATCGCGAGCGGGAAGTTCCACGGTGTGATCGCCAGACACGGTCCGACGGGCTGCTTGGTCACCAGGATGCGTCCGTTCCCCGCGGGCGCCGGTGTGTAGCGGCCGGCGATACGCACGGCCTCCTCGCTGAACCACCGGAAGAACTCGGCGCCGTACTTGACCTCCGCCGCGCTCTCCGGCAGCGCCTTGCCCATCTCCAGCGTCATCAAGAGCGCGAAGTCGTCGGCCCGGGCCGTGATCTTCTCGAACACCGCGCGGAGCAGTTCCCCCCGCTCACGTGCCGGGGTCGCCGCCCACTCCCGCTGCACCGCCACCGCGGCGTCGAGCGCTTTCATCGCATCGGCAGGGCTGGCGTCCGCCACCTCGGTCAGGGCGTCACCGGTGGCCGGGTCGAAAACGGTGAACGTGGCACCGTTCTCGGCGTCACGCTTCTCGCCGCCGAGGAAGAGGGTTGTGGGAACGGTTCGCATGAGTTCGACAGCATCCATGACGTCCATCATGCGCCGCACCGAAGTTCGCACGGAAGTTTCGACGCGCGGGCATTAAGCTCAAATCTCGTGAGCTCAGACATCACCGGAACCGCTGCCTGGCAGAAATTGCGTGATCATCACGCTCAAATTCAGTCCGTCCATCTTCGAGAACTCTTCGAGAAGGACCCGGCACGCGGGCAGGAACTCACCGTCTCGGCGGGCGACCTGTACATCGACTACAGCAAGCACCGCATCGACCGCGACACCATCGGGTTGCTCCTCGAACTGGCGCGCAGCGCCGACCTGGAGGCACGCCGGGACGCGATGTTCGCGGGCGAGCACATCAACACTTCCGAGGACCGCGCCGTCCTCCACACCGCGCTGAGGCTGCCCGCCGACGCGTCTCTCGTCGTCGACGGGCAGGACGTCGTGGCCGACGTCCACGACGTCCTCGACCGCATGGGCGACTTCACGGATCGTGTGCGCTCCGGTGAATGGCGCGGCGCGACGGGCGAGAGAATCAAGACCGTCGTCAACATCGGCATCGGCGGATCGGATCTGGGTCCGGTGATGGTGTACCGCGCGCTGCGGCACTACGCCGACGCCGGCATCAGCGTCCGGTTCATCTCCAACGTCGACCCCGCCGACCTGGTGCGCAGCCTGCAGGGCCTCGACCCGGCTACCACGCTGTTCATCGTGGCGTCCAAGACGTTCTCGACGCTCGAGACGCTCACCAACGCCACCGCCGCGCGACGCTGGCTGCTCGGCGGTCTCGGCCTCGGAAACGAAGCGGTCGCAAAGCATTTCGTCGCCGTCTCGACGCACGCGGATCGGGTGGCGGAGTTCGGTATCGACACGGCCAACATGTTCGGATTCTGGGATTGGGTGGGTGGCCGGTACTCGGTCGATTCCGCCATCGGGCTGTCGGTGATGGCGGCGATCGGCAAGGAGCGGTTCGCGGAGTTCCTCGCCGGCTTCCACGCCGTGGACGAACACTTCCGCACGGCGCCGCTCGAGGAGAACGCACCGGTCCTACTCGGCCTGATCGGACTCTGGTACTCGAACTTCTTCGGCGCCGAATCCCGTGCCGTGCTGCCCTATTCCAACGACCTCGTACGGTTCGCGGCCTATCTTCAGCAGTTGACGATGGAATCGAACGGCAAGTCGGTGCGCGCCGACGGCTCCCCCGTCCCCACGTCCACCGGTGAGATCTTCTGGGGCGAACCCGGCACCAACGGGCAGCACGCCTTCTACCAGCTCCTGCACCAGGGCACCCGGCTCGTCCCCTCCGATTTCATCGGTTTCGGCGAACCGACGGACGACCTGCCCACCGCGGACGGCACCGGCAGCATGCACGACCTGCTGATGAGCAACTTCTTCGCCCAGACGAAGGTCCTGGCGTTCGGCAAGACGGCCGAGGAGATCGCGGCCGAGGGAACGCCCGAACATCTGGTGCCGCACAAGGTCATGCCCGGCAACCGCCCGTCCACCACGATCCTCGCGCCCAAGCTCACCCCGTCGGTGATCGGACAGCTGATCGCACTGTACGAGCACCAGGTGTTCGTCGAGGGCGTCGTCTGGGGCATCGACTCGTTCGACCAGTGGGGTGTCGAGCTCGGCAAGACGCAGGCCGTCGAGTTGCAACCGGTGCTCACCGCGGCGGAAGAACCGGCCGCGCAAAGCGATTCGTCGACGGACAGCCTGGTGCGCTGGTACCGCCGTCAGCGCGGACGGGCCTGATTTACCAGCTCTCGGTGGTGTAGACCCGGCCCGACCGGTCCACCAGCCGGGCGCGCAATTCGTGCTGTTCGATCCAGCGGATCGCACCGATACCGCGGGCGAGGGCAGCGACGCTGGCCGCGTACGCCCAGAGTGCGTCGTCGGCGATCACCGTCACCGTCTCCCACTCGGTGGCGGTGGGCGGTTCGGCAGCCGGGGGCGCGAACGCCGTCGCCATCGCAGTCCCGTTCACCAGTTCGACCTCGCCGTCGCCGGGCACCGGAATCTGCCAGCCGCCGGCGGGACAGTGCCCGGCCGTCGCGATGACGTCGCCGATACGCACGGCGGCCCCGCACTCGAGTTGGCGGGCGACCAGTTCCGCCGCCCGGTCCACCGTGTCGGCCTTGGCGGTGTCGGTGATGTCGAACGAGGCGCCCCACGGCGCGAACACGACGTCGTCGTCGATCTGGACGTCGAGGAAGCTCGGTTCCGGGTGCACGGTGGGGATCAGGTCCTCGTCGGGCGATTCGGTGGCGAGCGGGTTCACGACCCCGTCGGTCATCCGGGCGGCCCAGAGCGCCGAACGCAGCAGTGCGGACATCCGCCGGCTGACCTTCACCGGCGCGCCCTGCGAGAGGTTGACGGCGTGGATCTCGGCGTCGCCGCGGTGGATGTCGCAGACCGATTCGGCCTCGTCGATGACGGCCGCGATCAGCGCTGCGGCCTCGGGAAGGGCGGCACCTTCGGTGACGTCGACTTCCACGACGGAACCCCACACCCTCCATTTCTCGACGCTAACCATGGTGTTCTCCGTGTGCGGTCTGTGCAGCGCTGCACTTCCAGTATGCGCCGGCTGTCCAGAGGTCGGCGTCCGCGGTTCACCACGACCGGTCGTACACTTCGCTGGTGAGCGCCCGATTGAGCGTCGTCGACGAGATGTTCCTGCGCACCCATCGGGGGTGGGGAACGCCGATCGTGATGCAGGGACTATGGCGTACCGACGGGCACGTGAATGCCTCGACCCTCGATTCCCTGAGCGCAGACTTCGCCCGCGGACCGCTCGGCCGGCGCGTGGTGCGTCCGCGAATTCCCGGCGCGCGGCCCCGGTTCGAGCCGAGTACCGGCGCCGTCCCCGTCGAATACGCGGAGATCGAGGCCGGGACGGTCCTTGCGTGGGCGGACGAGCAGGGCTCGTTGTCGGTCGACCCCGAGCGGGGTCCCGGCTGGCGTCTGGCGTGCGCACGACCCGCTGACGGGGGCACGGTGCTGTCGCTGGTGTGTTCGCACGTGCTCGCGGATGCGCGCGGACTGGCGGCAGCCATCGCCGCGGCGCTGCAGGGCCTGCCCCCGTCGACTCCGGACGGTGCGGACGGCGCTGTCGCCGACCTGTGGGACGCCACCCGGCTCGCCCGCCGCGTGACGGAGGGAACCGCGCGTGCGGTCGCCGGCCTCGTGGTGAGCGGGACCCGGCGCGCGGAACTCCGCCGCTTCTTGCACGTGAGTGGCAAAGCGTCGCCCGGCACACATTGCCACTCACCTGTGTCGGCGGTGCTGGACGTGGGCGCCGAACGGTGGGACGCCGCCGCGGAGCGGGCGGGCGGAACCCCGAACAGCCTGTTCCTGGCCGTGGTGGCCGAGTTGGCGCGGCGGGACGGCGAATCCCGGCCGCTCACGATCAGTGTGCCGATGGACCTGCGGGACGCGGCCACCTCGTGGGGTACCGCGAACTCCGTCGCCATGGTCGAGGTGGACGTCGGCCCGCAGGACACCGTCGCGGACGTGCGGGCGGCGAGCCGCGCGGCGTTCTCCGCGCCCGCGATGACGAGTCCGGCCGGGTTCCCGGAGGAGATGCTGCAACTGGTCCCCGACCGGGTGGCGCATGCCCTCACGGGCAACCCCGGCGAACGGGACGTGCTGTGTTCCAACATCGGACCGCTACCCGAGGCGCTCGTCTCGATCGGCGGTCACCGCGCCACCGGTATCGCCACCCGAGCCGTGCATCCGGGTGTCGTGACCAGCCGCACCCGGCTCTCCGCCTATCTCAGCCGATTCGGCGGCAGCTACACCCTCGCGCTCGAGTCGCTGGACAGTCCGGACCACGCCGCGCTCCGGGAGCGAGCGGCGAACGTCCTCGCCCGCCACGATCTCGACGCACGGAGCTGGTGACGTCAGGACTCGGAAGCGGGTTCGGCGTAGGGCTGACGCGCCGACTGCGGATCGCCGTAGGTGATCGCCCGCTCCCGGCGCGTCCGCGACGCCAGCGTGACGCCCCAGTTGAGCAGGGTGCCGCACCGGTTCCGGTACCCGGCGAGGAACGCGATGTGGATGACACCCCACGACACCCAGCCCATGAACCCGGACATCCGGATCGGGCCGGCCTGGAGCAGCGCGTGCCTGCGGGCGATGTAGGCTGCGCTCCCCAGGTCGCGGTATTTGAAGGGTTTGCGGTCGGGCGTTCCCCCCGCGACCGTGCGGGCGATGCATCCACCGACGTGCCTGCCACCCTGCATCGCGACCTCGGCGACACCGGGAAGCTCGTTCAGCGACATCAAGTCGCCGATCACCCAGACGTTCGGGTGTCCGGGCACGGTGAGATCGGGTTCGACGGCGATGCGTCCGCCCTGAATCTGCTTCACGCCCAGCGCATTCGCGAGAGCTCCCGCGAACGGCACGGCCTCGACGCCCGCGGTCCAGAGGATCGTGCGAGCCCCGTAGCGCTTCTTGGTGCGGGCCGCGTTCTTGGCCGTCGTCTCGATGCTGGTCTCGCAGACGTCGGTGACGTGGACACCGAGATGCGTTTCGACGCCGACCTTGTCGAGGGTCCTCTGCGCCGCCGCGGACAGTTTCCGGTTGAACGACTGCAGAACACGGTCGCCGCCGTGGAACAGCAGCACCCGGGCTTCGCAGGGGTCGATCGACTGGAACTCGTGGGCGAGGGCGTGCACGGCGAGTTCCCGGATCTGGCCTGCCAGTTCGACTCCGGTGGGTCCGCCGCCTGCGACGGCGAAGGTCAGCCACGGCCTGCGCTCCTCCGCGGTGGGCAGCGATTCGGCCATCTCGAAGGCGGAGATCAGCTTTCGGCGAATGGCGAGCGCGTCGTCGAGGGTCTTCATCCCCGGCGCCCACTGGATGTACTCGTCGTGCCCGTGGTATGCCTGACGCATTCCCGCCGCGACGATCAGGTAGTCGTAGGGAAGGTCGAACGTGGATCCGTCGAAGCGACTGGCGGTCAGGACCCTGCTGACGGCATCGACCGCGTGCGCCTCCCCGAGGGCGACGTGCACGTTGCGGTTGCCGCGCAGCAGGTGCCGCAGCGGGCTGCTGATCTCCCCTTCGGAGAGCAACCCCGTCGCGCATTGGTAGAGCAGCGGCTGGAAGAGGTGGCTGGTTCCCCGGTCCAGCAGGGTGACGTCCACGTCGACGTCGCGGAGCCGCCGGGCAGCGTGGATCCCGCCGAACCCTCCCCCGACGATGACGACACGGGGCCTCGAACGCTGCAGGCCGAGGGACGAGGATTCCTGGGCGGTCGTCATAGGTCAGTCCTACACGAACCGAGATGTCCACGCATGAGGAAGGAACCTCAACGCGAGGTCGATTCCTCGCCATTTGATTCCCGGCAGCGCAGCGCGGTTCGTCTCCTTCTCGATGGCCGCGACCATCGCATCGACGCCGTCGTCGAGGCTGGCCGTCATCTTGGCACTGTCCCCGGCCCTGCCCGACATGTCGGTGGCGATATACCCGGGGAGCAGCGTGGTCACCATGATCGGACTCTTCGCCAGTTCCGCGGTCAGCGCCTCGCCGAGGGCCGACACTCCCGCCTTGCTCGCCGAGTACGCCGCCTTCGGGCCGGGCAGACCCCGATCGGCACTGATCGAGGACACGAGCACCAGGTGTCCGGAGTTCTGTTCGCGGAAGATCCCGAGCGCCGCCTCGCACTGCGACAGGGCGCCGACGAAGTTGGTGCGGGCGGTGGCGAGATTGGCGTCGGCCCGGCCGGTTCCGATCCGGGCCCCCTTGCCGAGTCCCGCGTTGACGACGACGCGGTCGAGTCCGCCCAGCTCGTCGCGCAGTTCGCCGAAGACCCGGACCACCGCGTCGTGGTCGGTGACGTCGAGTTCCCGGACGGCGACGGTGATCCCGGGATGCGCCGCCTGCAACTCGTCGCGCACGGACTCGAGCCGGTCGACGCGTCGTGCGCACAGCGCGAGGTCTCGTCCCTGGGCCGCGAACCGACGAGCCATCTCCTCGCCGAGTCCCGAGCTGGCCCCGGTGATCAGAATCTTCTGCCGTCTCATTCCGCCACACTATCTACCCGCGGGTAACAACGCGAGAGGCCCGTCGGAACCTCTGACATCCAGCACCGACCGGCTTACCGTTACAGGTATGACTGACTCTGGGAGCGGCGCGGAAGAGTTCGATGTCATCGTGATCGGAGGCGGTCCCGCGGGTGAGAACGCGGCGAGTTACGCCATCGCGGGCAGCGACCGCACCGCGGCGCTGATCGAACACGAACTCGTCGGTGGGGAATGCTCCTACTGGGCGTGCATGCCCAGCAAGGCGTTGCTGCGTCCGGGTGAGGTCCTCGGGGCCGCGCGCAACATGCCCGGGGTGTCGGCCGGTCCGCTCGACGTGGACGCCGTGCTGGCGCGACGCGACTCGTTCACCAGCAACCACGACGACTCGTCGCAGGTGATGTGGGCCGACTCGCAGGGGATCGACGTCATCCGCGGATCAGCACGCATCACCGGGGACCGCACGGTGAGGGTCGGCGATTCCCGCGAGCTGCGCGCCCGGCACGCCGTCGTGGTCGCCACCGGGACCACCGCCGCGGTCCCCGACACCCCCGGCCTTCGGGCAGCGTTGCCGTGGATCTCGCGGGACGCCACCAACCTGAGAGAAGTTCCGCGCCGGGTCGCCGTGATCGGCGGCGGCGTCGTGGCATGTGAGAGCGCGACGTGGCTGCTGGACCTCGGTGTCGAGGAACTGACGATGGTGGTGCGCGGCCGGGCACTGCTCCCGAAGAACGAGCCGTTCGCCGGTGAGCGGGTGGCCCGCTCGCTGGAGAAGAAGGGTGCGCAAATCCTGTTCGGCGCGGACCTTCGCGGCGTCGAGCGGCCCGACGCCCGGGACACGGGGATCGGCCGAATGCACGGCGGTCCGGTGACTCTGGACGTGGCGGGACAGGATCCGCTCGTCGTCGACGAGGTCGTCGTCGCGACCGGGCGCACTCCGGCGACGTCGGCGCTCGGCCTCGACACGCGACTGCTGAACTCGCACGGATACCTCACCACCGACGACCATCTGACGACGGCGGACGAATGGTTGTACGCCGTCGGCGACGCCAACGGCCGCGCGTTGCTCACCCACATGGGCAAGTACCAGGGCCGTGTCTGCGGCGACGTGATCGCCGCCCGCGCCGAGGGCAGGGCTCTGGAGGGGGCCCGATTCCGGGCGACCGCCGACCACGGCCAGGTTCCCCAGGTGGTGTTCGCCGATCCCGAGGTCTCGGCCGTCGGGATCACCGAGCAGCAGGCGCGTGACGCCGGGGTGGACGTCGAGACCGTCGAGGTCGACATCGCCGTCGCCGGCTCGTCACTGGCCCGCGACGATTTCAGCGGTCACGCCAAGCTCGTGGTCGACCGGGCTACCGACACCCTGATCGGAGCGACGTTCGCGGGCACGGACGTCGGCGAACTCATCCATGCCGCCACCATCGCGCTGGTCGGGAAGGTGCCGCTCGACACGCTGTGGCATGCGGTCCCGTCGTACCCGACCGTGAGCGAGGTGTGGCTGCGGCTGCTGGAGGCGCGGCGCTGAGCCGAACGGAACACCGTCGGCGGAGGTGAACGCCCCCTCAGCTTGTCGTTTAACCTCGGCCATCGCGTGGGGCAGTTGGTGATGATGTTGTTCGGCGTGTCGCCGCGGCATGGGGCGACCACCGCCTGATCATCTTGAGGTTCCTCTCACAGAACTTTCGAGACAAAGGCAAGCGGTGGCCGTGAGTGTCAGTGTGCCCTACACGCAGGTGGTCGGGGAAGGGTCGTGCGCGGATGACGGGGTCGAGCTGGTGTCGTTCCGCGAAGAGTTCTACCGGTGTTTGTCGGCGCGCAGCGATGCGGTGTTCGAGCTGACCGATGCGCTGCTGTGTTCCGGGGACCCGGTCACCACACTGGTCGACTTGTCGCTGACCCCTGAGCATAGGCGCGGTCACGGCGCCTTGTACGACGGATTAAACTGCGGCCGAGTAGATATCGGTCGACTGCGACGCGCAGTCGGAGCACTTCCCCTGCCGCGAAGCAGCGATGGCCGGATCGTCCTGGCCATCGATATCAGCCCGTGGCTGCGCCCGGATGCGCCAACCAGCTCCCAGCGAGCGTTCTGTCACGTCTACGGTCGCGGTAAGAATCAAGCACAGTTGATCCCCGGGTGGCCGTATTCCTTCGTCGCCGCGTTGGAGGTGGGCCGCACGTCGTGGACGGCGGTACTCGATGCGGTGCGCCTGCGGCCCGACGACGACGAAACTACGGTCACCACGGCACAAGTCCGTGAAGTAGTCGGGCGATTGCAATCGGCCGGGCACTGGAGAGACGGCGACCCGGACATCGTGCTCGTCTTCGATGCCGGGTACGAACTGGCACGGATGGCGTTCCTACTCGCCGATCTACCGGTTCAGGTGTTGGGTCGGATGCGTTCGGATCGGGTGCTGCACTTCCCCGCGCCGCCGCCGGGTCGAACCGGGCGCCCACCCCGGCACGGTGCCGAATTCAAATTCGCCGACCCCCAGACCTGGCCCGAACCCGACAGCAACACCGATACCGACACCGACCGCTACGGAACAGCCGTCACTGCGGCTTGGAATCGGTTGCACCCGAGGATCACTCACCGTGGATCGTGGGCCGACCACCCGGGACCGCCGCCGATCGTCGAAGGCACGGTGATCCGGCTGACGGTCGATCACCTGCCCGGCGACCGGCATCCCAAACCGGTGTGGCTCTGGTGCTCACATCCGGGTGCGGGCACCGCCGATATCGACCGATTGTGGCAGATGTTTCTGCGGCGCTTCGATATCGAGCACACGTTCCGGTTGTTCAAGCAGACGTTGGGCTGGACCGCCCCGAAGATCCGCAACCCCGAGGCGGCCGACCGATGGACCTGGATCGTCCTGGTTGCGCACACCCAACTCCGGCTCGCCCGGCCGCTCGCCGAAGACCTACGCCGTCCGTGGGAACGACCCGCCCCACCGCGACGGTTGACGCCGGCCCGCGTCCGTCGAGGGTTTCCGCGCATCCGCGCGACCATGCCCAATCCTGCCAGTGCACCGAAACCCAGTCGACCCGGTCCCGGACGCCCACCCGGCTCGAGGAACCGTCGCCCCGCCCAGCACCATCACGTCGGGAAACGCACGAAAATCGACATCACGGAGCCAAAAAGTGAAACCCAACCAGGTTAAATAACAAGCTCAGGCGGTCTCCGTATAGTTTCCGACATGGCGTCTGACACTCTCACGACCGACACGCTGGTGAGGACGACCGCAGGGGTGGTCCGTGGCCGGCGCGTCGGCGACCTGGTCGCGTGGCGGGGAATTCCCTACGCGGCTCCCCCGGTCGGGCCGCTGCGGTTGCGCGCACCCCAGCCCGTCACGCCGTGGTCCGGTGAACTCGACGCCACCGAATTCGGCGACGCCGCCGTGCAGCACAAGAAATTCACCGCACTCCGGCCGGGCAAGTATCAGCCGAGTAGCGAGAACTGCCTGACGCTCAACGTGCTGGCCACGCCCGGCACGTCCGGGACGCGTCCGGTGATGGTGTTCATCCACGGCGGCGCGTACACGCTGGGCATGTCGGCCACCGCGCTCTACGGCGGCCAGTCGCTGGTCCGCCGCGGCGACATCGTGTATGTGTCGATCAACTACCGCCTCGGCTCGCTCGGATACCTCGACTTAACCCAATTCTCCACCCCCGAACGGCCTTTCGATTCCAACCTCGGACTCCGCGACCAGGTGGCCGCACTCGAATGGGTGCAACGCAACATCGCCGAATTCGGCGGCGACCCCGACAATGTCACCGTCTTCGGCGAATCCGCGGGCGCCAACGCCGTCACCACACTGATGACCACACCCGCTGCGAAAGGCCTTTTCGCACGGGCGATCTCGGAGAGTTCCGCCCCCGGCCTCGTCACCACCGCCGACCGCGCCGCCCGGTGGGCATCCGACTACGTGACGCTGCTCGGGGCCGAACCCGACACCGCCGCGGAGGCGCTCACCTCGTCACCGGTCGGCGCATTGGGCCGGGCCGGAAATCGTCTCGGCGCGAGGGTGCTGTCGGAGACGCCGGGACTGCACCCATTCGGCCCCGTGATCGACGGCGACTTCCTGCCGAAGCCGCCGCTCGACGCGTTCGCCGACGGCTCGGCGCACCGGGTTCCGCTGATCATCGGCACCAACGCCCGTGAGGGCACCCTGTTCCCGAAACTCCTGGATGCGCTGCCGACCGACCCCGACCGGATCGGGCGGATGTTCGCCCTCACCGACCCGGGCGCCGAGGCCCGCGTCACCGCCGCGTATCCCGGCTACCCGGCGCCGGACGCGGCCGTCGACCTGGGCGGCGATCTGACGTTCTGGAGGCCGTCGATCGAATTGGCCGAGGCCCACTCCGCGTTCGCCCCCACCTTCAGCTACCGTTTCGACTTCGCTCCGCGCGCCATGAAATGGCTCGGACTGGACGCCACACACGGATTCGAGCTGTTCGCGGTGTTCGACATCGCCGACACCCTGATCGGCCGCGGCCTCACCCTACCGGGCGGTCGTCGCGGACTGAAGGACGTGACGGACACCGTGCAGCGGCACTGGCTGCGCTTCGCCTCGCAGGGAACACCGTTGGCGTCATGGCCGAAGTACGACACCGACAGGAGGGCAACACTCGTGTTCGACACCGTCACCACCGTCCAGGACGATCCGCGCCGGGAGCGCAGGCTGGCCTGGGAGGGGTACCGGGGCTACTACGGGCAGGGCCTGTGAACGCTCTCGAGGTCCACACCGATGCCGGCGCCGTCGGAGGGCGCCGGATCGACGACGACCTGACTGCCTGGCGGGGTATCCCCTACGCCGCTCCCCCGGTCGGGCCTCTGCGGTTACGGGCCCCGCAACCGGTCGAGCCCTGGTCGGGGGTCCGGCGGGCCTTCCACTTCGGGTCCCCGGCACCGCAGGGTGGTGGGACCGACGAGGACTGTCTCACCCTGAACGTGCTCGCACTCGGGTCCGCATCCGGATCGCTACGACCCGTGATGGTCTTCATCCACGGCGGCGCCTACTCCGGCGGGTCCTCGTCCTCGTCGCTCTACAGCGGTGAGTCGCTGGTCCGCCGCGGCGACATCGTGTATGTGTCGATCAACTACCGCCTCGGCTCGCTCGGATACCTCGATTTCACCCAATTCTCCACCCCCGAACGGCCTTTCGATTCCAACCTCGGACTCCGCGACCAGGTGGCCGCACTCGAATGGGTGCAACGCAACATCGCCGAGTTCGGCGGCGACCCCGACAACGTCACCGTCTTCGGCGAATCCGCGGGCGCCAACGCCGTCACCACACTGATGACCACCCCCGCCGCGAAAGGACTGTTCGCACGCGCCATCGCGGAAAGCCCTCCGGTGGCGTCCGCGTATCACCCCGAGCGGGCCGCGCGGTGGTCGCGCGAATTCCTCGAGATCGCCGGGGTCCCGCTCGCCGACGCCGCGACGTGGCTCGAGACCGCCGACCCGGCCGACTTCGTCGAGGCGGGGACGACACTGGCGCACCGGGGCGCCGACGAGGAACCGGGAACCCGCGCGTTCGCGCCCGTCGTCGACGGCTTCTTCCTTCCCACGCATCCGCTCGACTGTTTCGCTTCCGGTTCCGGACACCCGGTGCCGCTGATCATCGGCACGAACCGCCACGAGGGCAGGGTCTTTCCCCGGTTCCTGAACATCCTGCCCACCGATCCCACCCGGATCGACAAGATGTTCTCGCACGTGGACGCGTCGGTGAAGGAACGGGCCATCGCCGCCTACCCCGGCTATCCCGGTCGGCGTGCGGCAGCGGACCTCGGCGGCGACGTGACGTTCTGGGAACCGTCCGTCCTGTGCGCACAGGGCCACACGACCATCGCACCGACCTACAGCTACCGGTACGACTTCGCACCCCGGCTACTCCGTGTCCTCGGGCTGGGCGCCACCCACGCCACGGAGATGTACGCGGTGTTCGGATTGACCGGGCCGTGGGCGCGGCTGCTCACCGCGCTCGGGGGCCGCCGCGGGCTGCGGGCCGTCACCGACACCGTCCAGTCGCACTGGCTGCACTTCGCCCGGCACGGGACCCCGGCACCCGGATGGCCCCGGTACTCGCCGGAGCGCCGGGAGACGCTCATCATCGACGACACGAGCCGGGTGGAGAACGATCCGCTCGGCGAGCGTCGACGCGCCTGGCTGGGGTACGAACACCGACGCTAGGCCGAACCCGCGGCGAGCCGCATACGTAACGGCCTCACCCGTGGCCGCGCCGTCGGTTCGTTCCACGGTGCGTCCCTCCCGGTTGCCCTACTCTCGTAAAGACCTGCATTCGGGAGGCGAGAATGACCGAGTCGAACGATCTCGCAGGCCGCACCATGGTGGTCACCGGTGCCACCTCGGGGCTCGGCCTGGAGACCTGCCGCCAAATCGCACGCCGCGGGGCCACCGTCGTCCTGGTCGACCGGGACCAGGACAGGATCGACGCGGTGATCGCCGAACTGTCCGAGAGCGCCGATCGCGACCGGCTGAATTCGGCGCTCGCCGACCTGTCCTCGCTCGATCGGGCCCGCAAGCTGTCCGAGGAACTGCTGCACCGGTTCCCGCGGATCGACGTGCTGGTGAACAACGCCGGCATCGCCGTGGGGCGTCGTCAGCTGACGGTCGACGGCATCGAAGAGATGTTCGCCGTGAACTACCTCGCGCCGTTCGTGCTGGCGACGTCGCTGGCTCCGGCGATGGCTGCGGCGTCGACTGCCGACGCCGCCGGGTACCGGCATCCGGCACGCATCGTGGACGTCAGCTCGTCGGGACATCGGGGCGGGCACCTCGACTTCGACGACCTCGACGGCACGAAGGACACGTTCCACGGCCAGCGTGCGTACAACAACTCCACACTCGCCCTGACCCTGTTCACGCGGGAGTTGGCGCGCCGGTCCGATCCCGCGAGGCTGGTCGTCAATTGCGCCGACCCCGGCTTCGTCCGCGGCACCTCCCTCGGGCGGGGTCTGCTTTTCGGCCACCAGGTGGTGGGGACGCTCCTGACCCCGTTCAGGGCCGACGTCGCGAAGGCTGCGGAAACGGTGGTCTGGACCGCCACCGCGACGGAGAGCGGCAAGTTCACCGGCGAATACGTCAAGGGTTGCAAGGTTGTTCACCCGAGCAAGGACGCACGTGACGCCGAACTCGCCGCGCGCTTGTGGGACGCTACCGAGGCACTACTCGCCGGCCGCGGTGCGGCCCGCCCCTGACGCCGGTCAGTTCGGATCCTCGAAGAGCGACAGCACGTTGTCGTGCGGATCCCGGAACCACGCTACGCGGATGCCGTCCGGGGCACGCCAGGCCGCATGCTCGTCCTGATCCATCCCCGGGTACTCGGTGAACTCGATGCCCTTGCTGCGCAGTGATTCGACGACCTTGTTCAGGTCGGCGACCTTCCACCCCAGCACGGTGTACCCGGTGTCGGCCTTCGCCTGCACCAGCGTGACCCGGAGCAGGGAGCCGTTGCAATCGAGGGCCAACGCGAACTCGTCCCGTGAGACGAGAGTCAGCCCCAGGGTCTCCACGTAGAACATCTCCGAGACGTCCAGATCGGTGCTGGCCACGAAACTCACGAGCTCACCCTGAAGACTCATGAATCAACTGTGCCCCGCGGACCCGCAGGCAGGCAAGAGCGCGGGGTCACCCGGGGGCGGCTCCGGTGACCCGGGGCACACGGCCGGGCACCCGCAAGTTAACGTCGATTCGACAGGTTGTCTCGCACCGGAATGAGGAACTCGCGTGTCTGCTCCAGTTACAGAGAAGAAGGGCCCCCTCGCGGGCATTCGCGTCGTCGAATTCGCAGGCCTCGGACCGGGCCCGCACGCCGCCGCCCTCCTGGCCGATCTCGGCGCCGACGTGGTGTGCGTCCAGCGTCCCGGAGTGATTCCGCCGGACGGCCCGTACGACCAGATCCAGCGCGGTCGTCGCGTCGTCGAGGCCAACCTGAAGGACCCTGAGCAGGTCGAGAAGGTCCTCGGCCTGATCGAGCGCGCGGACGTCGTGATCGAGGGCTTCCGCCCCGGGGTCACCGAGCGCATGGGCCTGGGCCCCGACGTCTGCCTCAGGCGCAACGAGCGGCTCGTGTACGGACGGATGACGGGCTGGGGGCAGGAGGGTCCGCTGGCCAGCGCCGCCGGGCACGACATCAACTACATCTCGCTGACCGGTGTCCTGCACGCCATCGGCCGCAAGGGTGAACGTCCCGTGCCCCCGCTGAACATGGTCGGCGACTTCGGCGGCGGTTCGATGTTCCTGATCTTCGGGATCCTGTCGGCGCTGGTCGAACGCCAGTCGTCCGGCAAGGGCCAGGTCGTGGATGCGGCGATGGTCGACGGCGCACTCGCCCTGTCGCACATGATGTGGGCGTTCCGCGGTCGCGGCGTCTGGTCCGACGAGCGCGGCGTCAACCTGCTCGACACCGGCGCGCCGTTCTACGACACCTACGAGACGTCCGACGGCAAGTACATGGCCGTCGGCTCGATCGAGCCGCAGTTCTACGCCCTGCTGTTGCAGGGCCTCGAACTCGACCCCGCCGAACTGCCGCAGCAGATGGACGTCTCGGCGTGGCCGCAGATGAAGAAGGTCTTCGCCGAGAAGTTCCTGTCGAAGACCCGCGACGAATGGGCGGCCATCTTCCTCGGCACCGACGCCTGCGTGTCTCCCGTGCTGACGTTCGCGGAGGCGCCGTCCAACGAGCACATCGCCGCCCGCGGGTCGTTGATCGACCTCGACGGCGTCACCCAGCACGCCCCGGCGCCGCGGTTCTCCCGCACCCCTGCCGGCGCACCCACCCCGCCTGCCCGCGAAGGCGTCGACATCGACACCGTCTGGACCTGATCCCCACGTGAGTGGCGACGCGTGTTCCGGCACGCTTCGCCACTCACGTGCTCAGACGACGAGGGACGGTTCCGCGAGCTCACGGTCGACGGCCAGCGTCTCGTACGCTGCCGCGATGCAGTCGACGCCGCGGCGCAGCTCGTCGGACGTCCGCGCGTAGGGGAGCCTGACGAATCGCTCGAATGCGCCCTCCACACCGAACCGCGGTCCCGCCGCCAGCAGCACCCCGAAGTTGGGGGCCGTCGCGGCCAGCGCCGTCGACACCGGCGCGGGCATGCGCAGCCACAGCGACATCCCTCCCGAACCGATGGTCGGGATCCAGTCCGGCAGGCGGTCTGCGAGAGCGTCGAGCATCGCGCTCCGCTGTTCCCGCAGTTCCGCCCGGCGTCGGGCGAGGACGAGTTCGTCGTCGGAGAGCAGATGCGCCGCCGCGAGCTGGTCCATCACCGGCGTGCCCAGATCGACCGCGGCCCGCGCCCCGGCGAGCCGGGTGATCAGGGCCGGATCGGCGCGAATCCAGCCGACGCGCAGCCCGCCCCAGAACGACTTCGCCGCCGACCCGATCGTCACGACCTCCGACTTCGCGGCTCCCCTGCCGTGCGCCGCGACCGGCCCCGGTGACGGCTCGTCCAGCCACAGGTCGACCATCGTCTCGTCCACCACCAGGGTCATGCGGGTGTCGCGCGCGATCCGCGCCAATTCGGCCCGCCCGGGCGCGTCGAGGCACAGTCCGGTGGGGTTGTGGAAGTCCGGGATCAGGTACGCCATCCGGGCCGCGGTCTGCCGGGCGGCGCTGCGGATTCCGTCGAGGTCCCACGCCCCGGACGCCCCGCCCTCCGGACGGACCGGGACCGGGACCGGACGCGCACCGACCCTGCGGATCGCCTCCAGCGCGTTGGGGTACGTGGGGTGATCGACCAGGACCCGCTCCCCCGGCGCCGTGAGCACGTTGAGGAGCAGCCGCAGCGCGTGCTGGGCACCGGAGGTGACCATGATCTGCTCGGGCGAGGTCTCCAGCCCTCGTGCCCGGTAGCGGGCGGCGATCACGTCCCGCAACGCGCCGATCCCCACCGGCTCCATTCCGTGCGTCGGCAGGAACTGCGGAAGCGATTGCAAGGCATAGGCGTAGGCCTGCTCGACCGCCTCCGCGGGCGCGGCCATCGCCGCATAGCTGAGATCGACCACCGAACTGTCGGAACCGGGCTGGTGCGCCCGGAACATCAGCCCGTTCTGCCGTGCCCCGAGCGGCAGCGCGACAGTGCTGCGCGACCCCTGACGGCTGATGAGATACCCCTCGTCCCGGAGCACCGAATACGATGACGTGATCGTGGTCCGGCTCAACTCCAGCATCGACGCCAGTTCGCGCTCGCTCGGCAACGCGACCCCCAACGGGATGCGGCCGTCGTGCACGAGCAGCCGGATCCCGTCGGCCAGCGCCCGGTAGGCGGGCCGCGCGGCCGACCGCCGGCTGCTGTCGTCCTGCCAGTTGCCGAGGTCCCTGGCCAGGGAGCGTGCACCGAGTACGCGAGTCATCATGCAGTCCAGTATCAACCTCTTGGCTATTCAACTCAAAGCCAGTTCTGGCGAAGCTCGAATCCATGACCACACTGATCACCCTCGCTTGCATGCTTCTCCTGGCCGCAGCGGTCGCGCACTACGGCCCCAAAGAGGGAGGTACGGGCGTGTTTCGCCTGGAGCAGTTCCGGATCGGCGCCCCTCTCGGCGGAATCTTTATCGACCAGCCGACCAGTCCAGAAGATCCGGACTGGCCTGGTTCAGACGATCAGCGCGCCGGCGGCGGCAGCAGCTGACTGAAGAGCACCGTCCCGGCCGCGTCGAGGAGGTCCACCCGCAACTCCGACGTCTGCCCGTCGATGAACACCTCACCGAAGTGCTGGTATCCGTCGAGCGGCGACGAGTTGGGTGCGGGCGGCGCGTGCACGAACACGGCCTCGGGGCCGAACGTGGCGTCGAGGTCGTTCGGACCGAAGCCGCCCGAGTTGAGTGGACCGGAGACGAACTCCCAGAACTCGTCGAAATCCTTGTACGCGGCGCGGTCGGGAGAGTACCGGTGCGCGGCGGTGTAGTGCACGTCCGCAGTGAGCCATACCGTCCCGGTGATCCGCCCCGCCTTGATCGCCGACAGCACCTGGGCGATCTCGGATTCCCGGCCCGACGGCTGACCGGGCTCCCCGTTCGCGACGCCCTCGAACGCGGTGTCGCCGTCCGGGACCACCACCCCGAGAGGGAGGTCGTTGGCGATGATCTTCCACGTCGCCGTGGACGCACCGAGTTCCCGGATCAGCCAGTCCTTCTGGGCCGCACCGAGAATCTGCCCGGCCGCACCGGTGTTGACCCCGTTCGCGTCCTTGTAGGTGCGCATGTCGAGGACGAACACGTCGAGCAGTGGGCCGTACCCGATCTTGCGGTAGACGCGGCCGTCGACCGCGTCGGCCGGCTCCACCGGCAGCCACTCGTGGTACGCCTGGAATGCCCTCTGCGCCAGCACGTCCACGTTCTTCTCCGTGTACGCGTCGAGATCGAGGACCTCACCGGGGTACCAGTTGTTGACGGTCTCGTGATCGTCCCATTGAACGATCTGCGCCACAGAGGAATTGAACCTGCGGTAGTTGTCGTCGGTGAGGTTGTACGCGTACTGGCCGCGGTACTGGTCCAGCGTCTGCGCGACCGCGCTCTTCGCCTCACTGACCGTGTTCCGCCACACGCGTCCGTCCGGCAGCGTGACGGACTCCTTCAGCGGACCGTCGGCGTACACGACGTCGCCCGAGTGCAGGAACAGGTGCGGGTCGCGCGCGGCCATCGTGTCGAAGATTCGCATTCCGCCGATGTCCGGATTGATTCCGTACCCCTGACCAGCCGTGTCCCCGGACCACTGCAACCGGATGTCCCCTGCGGCGCTCGGAGCGGTGCGGAAGACACCCGTCACCGCCTCCGAGGTGGCGCCGTCGTCGCCTTCGAGAGTCACCCGGTAGTGCACCTGCTGCCCTGCGGGTAGTCCGGTCAGCCGCAGCCGTCCGGTGCCGTCCGTGTCCGGAGTGAGCAGTCCACCCTCGAACCGCATCGGGTCGGTGAAGGACTCGGTGGCCGAGGTCTCCACGATCATCGTGGAGGGACGGTCGGACCTCGCCCAGACGAGCGCACCGTCGGCTCGCACGTCCCCCGCCGCGACACCGTGCGTCAGGGTGGGTCGGTCACGGACCAGCGCCGGACCCGCACTACCGGAATCGGAGCACGCGGCGGCGGGCACGGCCAGCAACCCGAGTGCGGTGGAGCGGAGCAGGGCACGGCGGGACAGGTACACGGAAACATCTCCTCGGTCGGCGAGCTTCGAGGATGTCCAATCGCGGTCAACGGAAGGTGAACGTCAGATGTGGGAGGCATACTGGATTGGTGACCACAGGAATCGCCCTGTTCGACACGGCCCTCGGCGCCTGCGCCATCGCGTGGCGGGCCGCCGGGATCGTGGGTGTGCAATTGCCCGAAGGTTCACCCGAATCCACCCGGCAGCGTCTCGAACATTGCTTCCCGGATGCGGTGGAGCACCAGCCGCCGGCACCGGTCCAGCGGGCCATCGACGGAATACGCGAACATCTGGGCGGCGCACTCGACGATCTGCGGTGGATCGACCTCGACTTCGAGGGAGTCCCCGAATTCGACTGCACCGTATACGACCTCACCCGCGCAATCGACCCGGGCACCACGCTCACCTACGGCGACATCGCGGCGGAACTCGGCAAACCGGGTGCCGCGCAGGCCGTCGGTCAGGCCCTCGGCCGTAACCCGCTGCCGATCGTGATCCCGTGCCATCGCGTCCTCGCCGCCGGCGGGCAGGTGGGCGGCTTCTCCGCCGGCGGCGGCACCCTCACCAAGCGCGAACTGCTGGCCCTCGAGCACACTCCGGGTTTCGACGACCCGGTGCTGTTCTGATCAGCGCCTGCGGGTCGCCGACGAGTTCGCGCGCCAACGCCGCGGCCGCCGCCATCCTGTCGCCGTCCGGAACCCGGAGGGTCCGGACGGCCCGCTGATCCGCACCGGTCACCCTGGCGCATCCCAGCACGAACGCCTGCCCGCCGGCGAGTATCGCCCGCTCCACCGCGTGGACGAACGCGTCCACCGTCGACCTCGGGTCACCCTCGAACACCCAGACGCCCAGATCCGTCGACACCACCGCCACGCACCTGCAGGCGTCCGACGTGTCGTGCCCGAATGCCTCCAGGACGGCGGCCGCTGCGTGGAAGCTGTCGTACCACCGGCCGGCCGGCGTCCGGGTACTCGCTTCGACAGTCCTGATCATCGGCTCGAATGTATCGCGGATCGCCGAATGTCGCATCGGTTCAATTCAACTGAACCGATGTCACATTCGGCGACAGGCGCGCGGACTACCGCACCACGTCGCGGCGGACGATGGTCTCGTCGCGGCCGGGGCCGACACCGATGCAGGAGATGTACGCACCCGACAGCTCCTCGAGGCGCAGGACATAGTTCTGCGCGTTCTTGGGGAGCTCCTCGAACGTCCGGGCATGGGAGATGTCTTCCCACCAACCGGGCATTTCCTCGTAGATCGGCTTCGCGTGATGAACGTCGGTCTGCGACATGGGCATCTCGTCGTACCGCACGCCGTCGACGTCGTAGCCGACGCAGATCGGGATGGTGTCGAGGCTGCTGAGCACGTCGAGCTTGGTGAGGAAGTAGTCGGTGATGCCGTTGACACGCGTTGCGTAGCGGGCGATCACGGCGTCGAACCATCCGGTGCGACGAGCGCGGCCGGTGGTGACACCCACCTCGCCGCCGGTCTTGGCGAGATACTCGCCGTTCTGGTCGAAGAGTTCGGTCGGGAACGGGCCCGAGCCGACGCGGGTGGTGTACGCCTTGAGGATGCCCAGCACCGTGGTGATCTTGGTGGGTCCGATGCCCGAACCGACCGCTGCGCCACCGGACGTCGGGTTGGACGACGTCACGTAGGGGTAGGTGCCGTGGTCGACGTCGAGGAGCGTGCCCTGCGAACCCTCCAGCAGCACCGTCTCGCCGCGCGCGAGTGCCTCGTTGAGCTGCAGGCGCGTGTCCGCGATCCGGTGCTTGAACCCGTCTGCCTGCTCGAGCACCTCGTCGACGACCTGCTGCGGGTCAAGGGCCTTGCGGTTGTAGATCTTGACGAGCACCTGGTTCTTGAACTCGAGTGCCGCCTCGACCTTCTGGGTGAGGATCTTCTCGTCCAGCACATCCTGCACGCGGACACCGACACGCGCGAGTTTGTCCTGGTAGCAGGGCCCGATGCCGCGGCCGGTGGTGCCGATCTTCTTGGCCCCGAGGAAGCGTTCGGTGACCTTGTCGATGGCAACGTGGTACGGCATGATCAGGTGCGCATCGGCCGAGAGCAGCAGGCGGCTGGTGTCCACGCCCCGCTCGTCGAGTCCGGCGAGTTCGGTGAGCAGCACTCCCGGGTCCACCACGACACCGTTGCCGATGACGTTCGTGACGCCCGGAGTGAGGATTCCGGACGGGATCAGATGCAGTGCGAACTTGTCGCCGTTCGGAAGAACCACAGTGTGTCCGGCGTTGTTACCGCCCTGGTAGCGCACCACCCACTGCAGGCGTCCGCCCAGTAGATCGGTAGCTTTGCCCTTGCCCTCGTCGCCCCACTGGGCGCCGATCAGGACGATTGCCGGCATGACGTTGTCTCCTACGGTCGACGTACAGTCGTATCCGACTGCGTGGTCCTGCCGTTCGTAGGCAGTGGCCGGGGGAACAGTCTAGCCGAGGGCACGGAGAACAGACCCCACAGTACGGCTGGGGAGGCCATCTCGGGCGTGCCACTAGGATGATCCGAAAGGGAAGCTGCGGAAATCGCGGCGGGACATCCGGGCGAGGAGTGGCGTTGACCCCCGTAGTGCTCATTTGCGGCGACGTGCCGCTTCCCCTACCTCTGGGCTCCATCTCGACCTCGAGCGCACCTGCCGTCCCGGACAAGGACGACTTCGACGAGGTCTTCTCCAAACTTCAGGTCGTCGTGGATCCGCGACTGATCGTGGTGGGCAGCGACGCCGCCTTCGCGGCCACCCTGACCCGGTTGATGCGCACCGAACGCCTGCACATCGAACTCGCGTACGTCGCGGAGCATCGTTCGGAGGCGACGGACGCCTACCACCTGTCCTCCGGCGCCCGCGGCGCCCGCACCGCGCTGAAGGGGACGGCCAAGCCGGTCCCCCTCATCCGCGACGACGCGGGCATCGCGCTCGTCGGGTGCGCCACCGTCACGGGTCCGGACGGGGGGCCGCTCGTCGGCGAGGCCTACGTCGACGACACCCGGTTGTTCTCGGGGACGACGACGAGCATGAACGTCACCCCGACCCCACGGATGCCCGGTCTGCGGGCGTCGGTCGAACCTCGCAGGCGCTGGCTGCCCCGCCGCTGGGTGGAGGGCCGCGCCGTGCAGCTCGGGTCGCCCGCAGCGGCGCTGACCCGCGACGGCGTGCCGAACCCGCGCGAAGTCAAGCGTTCGACGTTCTACCGTCACGACCAAGAGTGGTTGCTGGTCCGATGAGCCTGCCCCGGGCGCGGACCACCGCGGTACGCCCCAGTCCGGTGTTCCTTCTGGTCGTCGCCGTGGCGGTCGCCGGCGGTGTTCTCGCGTGGCGCGCCGAACTGGAGTCCGTCCTCGGCCACGTCGGGGTGTTCCTGCTCGTGGTCGCGGGATGGGTGGTGACGCTCTGCCTGCACGAGTTCGCGCACGCGTACACGGCGTGGCGGCACGGCGACACCGACGTCGAGGTGCGCGGCTATCTCACGCTCAACCCGGTGAAGTACAGCCACCCGCTGCTGTCGATCGGTCTGCCGGTGCTGTTCATCGCACTCGGCGGGATCGGGTTGCCCGGCGGCGCCGTGTACCTGCGCACCGGACTGTTCTCGCCGAAGGTGCAGGCGCGGGTGTCGCTCGCCGGACCCGCCGTGAATCTGGTGTCCGCGATCGTCCTCCTCGCGGTGATCCGCTGGCTCGGGCTGGGCGGCGACCACCAGGTATTCTGGACGGGACTGAGTTTCCTCGCGTTCCTGCAGGTGATGGCCACCGTGCTCAATCTCCTGCCGGTACCCGGACTCGACGGGTACGCCGCGCTCGAGCCGTTCCTGCCGCCCCGCACCCGAAGGTCCGTCGACCAGTTCAAGCCGTACGGACTGCTGATCCTCGTGGCGCTGCTGTTCGTGCCGTCGATCAACGTGGTGTTCTTCGACGTCATCTACCGGCTGTTCGAACTGTCCGGGGTTCCGGAGATCTACGCGCAGTACGGCAACTACCTGATGCGCTTCTGGCTCTGACCCGTGAGTACTTGTCAACCGCCCGCGGTTGATAAGTACTCACGGGCGGGACGCATCCTCTTCGGTGAAGTTGGGGGTCAGCCGCAGTTCCGCCAGCGGCACCTCGCGGTCGGGGCTGCGGACCTCGACGCGCACGGGTTCGCCGGTCGCGTCGTCCCGCATCCCGATGGGCGCACCGTGCTTGCCCTGGAGGTACTTGTCGCCCCACTGCATCAGCGCGAGCACGGCGGGCAGGAGGTCGCGCCCCTTCTCGGTGAGCACGTATTCGTAGCGGGTGCGCTGCCCGGGCTCCTTGTAGGGTTGCCGCTCGAACAGCCCCTCGGCCGTCAGTTCACGCAGTCGGGACGCCGCCACGGCCTCGGTGATGCCGACCCGTTTCGCGAAGTCGTCGAATCGCGTGGTGCCGTAGTAGGCCTCGCGCAGGATCAGGACGGCCGAACGCGTGCCGATCACGTCCATCGCCTTGCCGATGGAGCAGTGCGTCGCCCGCCAGGTGTCGCGATCTGCGAGAAAGCCGTCCAACCGTGCCGCGTCCATGCACCTCAGCATAGCTGACTTGCAGATTCCATAGTCAGCGCTCACAGTGTCCAGGACAGGTGCGACAGCCCGCTGGCGTCGAGTTCGAGCCCGCGCGGAGTCGCCACCAGCCGCAGCAGCACCTCCTGACATCCCGGGCACCGCACGACGACACCGGGCGCACGCGTATAGACGTGCACCGCCGCCATCGGTCCGTCGAGACCGCAGAACCGGCACTGTCCGGTCGCCGCGGTGAGGTCGTGAACGAAGATCTCCGCGAACGGCCCGCCTAGAACGTTCCCGTCCTCGAAGTCGTTGCCCTGCAACGTACTCATCGACAATTCCTTCCTCCGGTCACGGCCCCGAAGGACCGAACCTCTCGGTCTTGATGTCGTCCGGCGAGTGCCCGAGCGAGAGCAGCAGGCGAGCCGCCTCCTCGACGAATCCGGTGGGCCCGCACACGAAGCAGCGCGGCGCGAAGTCCGCCGGCCATCCCCACGCCGCGAGATCGGCGGCAGTGATCCGCCCCGCCGGACGCCGCGGCGAGTCCTCACGGGTGCAGAAAACGAACGTCTCGACTCCCCCGTCGCCGGTCCCGGGCCTGTTCAGTTCGTCCGCGAACAATTCGTCGGCCTGCGTCCGGAGGGAGTACACGAGCCGGAACGGCGTGCGGTCGTGCCGGAACCGGCGCTCGCGAATCATCGACATCAGCGGCACGATGCCCGACCCACCCGCGACGAGAAGCGCCGGCGCGCCACCACCCTCGCGCGGCGACCACACGAACCAGCCACCGATCGGTCCGCGCACCTCGATCAGATTGCCCGCGGCGAACACATCGGTCAGGTAGGGAGAGACCTCGCCGTCCGCCACCCGCTGGACGACCAACTGCAATCGCCACCCGCCCGGTGAACGCTCGGCCGGCGACGCCAGCGAGTAGCTCCGTTCGGTGGTGTATCCGTCGGGACCGGTCAGGCGGAGATCGACGTGCTGCCCGGCGCGATGCCCCGGCCAGTCCGGGACCTCGAGGACCAGTGCCCGCGCACTCGCCGTCTCGGGCCACGACTCGACGAGTTCCGCCACTCGCCAGCTGAGCACGGCGCGGCCCAACAGCTCACTGGTCACCCTGGTACCTCTGCTCCCGCCACGGGTCGCCGCGATCGTGGTAGCCGAGTTGCTCCCAGAAGCCCGGGACGTCCTGGGTGACGAGCTGAATCGACCGAACCCACTTCGCGGACTTCCACAGGTAGAGATGTGGCACGAGCAGACGGGCCGGACCCCCGTGCACCGGCGCGAGGGGCGCGCCCTCGTACGTGTGCACGATCCATGCCTTGCCACCGAGGATGTCGGCGACGGGGAGGTTCGTGGTGTAACCGCCGTCGCATCCGACGAGGACGAATCCCGCGGACGTCTCGACGTCCGCGAACAGGGTGTCGAGCGAGACCCCCTTCCACGACGTTCCGAACTTCGACCAACGTGTGACGCAGTGGAGGTCGACCGTCGGCCGCTCCTGCGGGAGCTTCGTGAATTCGGCCCACGACCACTCGTGGCGCCGGCCGGTCTCGTCGGTCACGGTCAGCGTCCACGTGTCGGTCGGGACGCGGGGCGTCGGTCCCGCCGAGAGGACCGGGAAATCCCCGACCTCGTACTGCCCGGGCGGAAGAGAGTGCTCGCTGCGAGGCCTGCCGTGGAAGCCGGGGGTGAGAACAGCCATGCCTCACGTTAGGACCGCCAGGGGATCTCTGCAGCGCAAACCATCGATCCGAGGCGTCCGTCACACCTGACTTGCCATAGCCATAGTCAGGTGTACATTGCTGGCTATTGCTCTCAATAGTCAGGTGCGGGAGAAGGTCCGGCTCGGCCCGCTCCTCACCGTCCTCGCCGGCGCGTCGTTCGTCGCCAGCCTCGATCTGTTCGTCGTCAACGTGGCCTTCGGCGACATCGCGGCGAGCTACCCCGGCTACAGCCTCGGCGACCTCAGCTGGGTGCTGGGCGGCTATGCGATCGTGTTCGCCGTACTCCTGGTTCCGCTCGGACGCTGGGCCGACCGCGTCGGCCGCCGGCGCGGATTCCTTCTCGTGCTGGCGCTGTTCACCGCGGCCAGCGCGGCATGCGCGCTGAGCCCCTCGCTGTGGCTGCTCGTGGCCTTCCGACTGCTCCAGGCCGTCGGTGCTGCCGCCCTGACCCCCGCCAGCCTGGGACTGCTGATCAGCACGGTCCCCGAAGCCACACATGCGGGCGCGGTCCGGATCTGGGCCGCGTCGGGCGCCGCTGCCGCGGCCTTCGGACCCGTGGTCGGTGGGCTGCTCGTCGAGGCGTCGTGGCGCTGGGCCTTCCTGATCAACGTCCCCATCGGTATCGCCTTCCTGATCGCCACCGTCCGGTGGGTCACCGACTTCCGCCCGACCGCCCGCGACACAAACCTCGACCTGCTCGGAGCCGCCCTGTCGACCGTCGGCATCGGCGCCCTCGCACTCGGGCTGGTCCAGGGACCCGACTGGGGTTGGGGCGGCCCCCGAATCGCGCTCGCGTTCACCGTCGCTGCCGCGTCCGTCGCACTGTTCTGGTGGAGAAACAGCAGGCAGCGCGAGCCGCTCATCGAACCCGCCATGCTGAAGGTGCGGACGTTCGCCTGGTCGAACGTGACGGCGCTCGCGTTCAGTGCCGCCTTCGCGGCCGGTCTGCTCGCGAACATCCTGTGGCTGCAGCAGGTGTGGGGGTATTCCGCACTGTTGACGGGTCTCGCGATCGCGCCGGGCCCGTTGATGGTGCCGGTGTTCGCGGTGGTCGGCCAGTTCCTGTCCCGCAGATTCTCGGCAGGAGCGCTCACCGCGGCGGGCAGCGCCCTGTGGGCCGCCGGCGCCGTGCTCGTGCTCTCGTCCGTCGGGATGGAACCGCAGTACGCGTCGGAACTGCTGCCCGGCTGGATGATCGCCGGTGTCGGGGTCGGCCTGGCCTTGCCGACGATCCTGTCGTCCGCCACCGCCGGACTACCGCAGTCGCGCTCGGCCACCGGTAGCGCCGTCGTCACCATGAGCCGTCAGGTCGGAACCGTGCTGGGTGTGAGCATGCTCGTCGCCCTCCTCGGTACGACCGCCGGTGACGAAGACACCCACTCCGCGTTCCAACTCGCTTGGTCGGCGGTGGCCGCGGTGGCCGTCGTCGCCGCTCTCGCCGCCACACGGATGAATCCACCCCGTGAGTACTTGTCAACCGCCCGCGGTTGATAAGTACTCACAGCACCGAAAGGAACGATCATGAGAGACGCCGTCATCGTCGAGGCCGTCCGCACGCCGATCGGCAAGGGCAAGCCCTCCGGCGCCCTGCACGGAGTGCACCCCGTCGACCTTCTCGCCCACAGCCTGTCGACGCTCGTCGAGCGCACGGGAATCGATCCCGCACTGATCGACGACGTCATCGGCGGCACCGTCACCCAGGTCGGTGACCAGAGCCAGAACATCACCCGCAGTGCGCTTCTCGCCGCCGGATTCCCCGAATCCGTGCCCGGCACGACCGTCGACCGGCAGTGCGGCAGCAGCCAGCAGGCCGTCCACTTCGCCGCGCAGGGCGTGATGTCGGGCGCCTACGACATCGTCGTCGCCGCCGGAGTCGAATCGATGGGCCGAGTTCCCATGGGGTCCAGCAGCATCGGACGCGAATCGATGGGTGTCGGCTTCGAGCGCCGCTACCCCGACGGCCTCGTCCCGCAGGGCATCAGTGCCGAACTCATCGCCGCCCGGTGGGGACTCTCGCGCACCCAGCTGGACGAGTTCGCCCTGCGCAGCCATCAGAAGGCCGCGGCGGCAACGAGTGCCGGGAACTTCGCGAAGGAACTCGCCGTCCTGCCGGAGCTGAGCGTCGACGAGGCCATCCGGCCGGACACGACGCTGGACGCTCTCACCGGCCTGCGACCGGCCTTCCGCAGTGACTTCTACGAGGAGAGGTTCCCGCAGATCGACTGGTCGATCACCGCGGGCAACAGCAGTCCCCTGTCGGACGGAAGTGCGGCGCTCATGATCACCACGAGTGAGATCGCGGGACGCCTGGGACTGCGGCCGCTGGCCCGGCTCCACAGCTTCTCCGTCGTCGGCGACGATCCGCTGATGATGCTCACCGCGGTCATCCCCGCGACACGCAAGGTGCTGCAGCGCAGCGGCCTCGACATCTCCGACATCGACCTGTTCGAAGTCAACGAGGCCTTCGCGCCGGTGGTCCTGGCCTGGGCCGCGGACACCGGAGCCGACCTGGACCGCGTCAACGTGCACGGCGGCGCGATCGCGCTCGGACATCCGCTGGGGGCCAGCGGCGCCCGGCTCATGACCACGCTGGTGAACGCGATGGACCAGCGCGGGGCCCGGTTCGGCCTGCAGACCATGTGCGAGGCCGGCGGACTCGCCAACGCCACGGTGCTCGAACGACTCGGGTGACGCGGAGGTAGTCCATCTCAGCCGTTCCGGCGGGCGATCGCGTCTCCCACCGCACGCAGCGATTCGCGTAGCGAAGGCGGCTGGAGCACTTCGACTCCCCCGCCGAGAACGGTCAACTGGTCGAGTGCCACGTCTTCGGCCTCGAGCGACAGGTCGACGGTCACCCAGCCGGCGTCATCCGGCGGGCCGGGTTCGACGCGTGCGGCTTCCACACCCACCACCCGCGGCAGCCGTCGCCACGACGCGGGCGAGAGCCGCACGCGGCACCGGAATCGCAGAAGGGCACGATCGAATTCGGCCACCGACGCCGTCCACCACGCACCCAGATCGAAATTCTCGGGACGTACCGCCGGTTGATTCAGCACGGTCGCGTCACTGATCCGCGACACCCGGTACGACAGCGTCCGTCCGCGATGCTGCGCAACGAGATACCAGACACCGGCCTTCGCCACAAGACCCAGGGGATCGAGAGTTCTTGCCGCGGAACGGCTCCCCTTCCGGTAGCGGATACCGAGACGCCGACCCGCGAGCACCGCGGACGCCACCACCGGGAGATCGCCGTTGTCGCGTGGCCCGTCGAACCAGCCGGGGGCGTCGACGTAGAGCCGATCCCGCCACAGCTGAGCCCCGGCGCGCAGCGGGACAGGCAACGCCCCCAACAGCTTCGACTGCGCGGCAGCGGTGACGTCGCGAAGACCGAGATCGGCGGCGATCGACGGGACACCGAGCAACATCAACGCGGACGTCTCCTCGCCCGTCATCCCGCCGAGTTTCGACTGCCAGCCGTCGAGCAACCGGATTCCGCCACCGGGTCCGCTCTCCGTCCACAACGGCACACCGGCCGCCGACAACGCCGTGACGTCGCGATACACGGTGCGCACCGAGACCCCGAGTTCGTCCGCGAGTTGCTGCGCGGTGGCCCTGCGACTGCCCTCCAGACGGAGCATCACCTCGACGAGCCGACTCGAACGCATGCCCCGATTCTAGTGAAAATGCCTGACAGTGGATGTCAGGGATAGGAGAGCACACTGGCCGGCATGACCAACTGGACGCAGTTCGAGACAGAAGCACCCGACCTCGCCAAGGCTGTCGCCGCACGCTTCGAGGCGCACAAGCACCACGTGCTGGCGGCCCTCCGCAAGGACGGTTCCCCGAGAGTGAGCGGCACCGAGGTCGAGTTCTACGAGGGCGCGTTACTGCTCGGCTCGATGGTCGGTGCACGCAAAGTGAAGGACCTGCAACGCGATCCGCGATTCTCTCTCCACAGCAATCCCGGTCACCACACGATGGACGGAGGCGACGCCAAGATCAGCGGCCGCGCAGACGAGATCCTCGGAGAGCGGAAACAGCAGATCCTCGAGCACTACCCCGACGAAATCCCCGAGGCGGACGTCATCGAACTCGGCCTCGACGAGGTGGTGCTCACCACCGTCGACGGCGACCACCTGTACGTCGAGCTGTGGCGGCCGGGTGCGGGTGTCACCCGGTTCACCAAGTGACGGTCACTGCGTGACGGCGAATCCGAAGCCGAGAGTGCAGGCCTCCAGCGGCCCCTTCGGCCCGTCGGGGTCGTAGGTTCCGCCGGGAATCAAATGTCCGGTGAAGCCGGGCAGTTCGCGTTCGACACCCTCACCGTTCGTCAACGGTCCGGACGTGCCGAGCGTCGGCGCCTGGCCGCCGATGTTGAGGTACGTCACCTGGGCGTCGGTCGTGGCCTTTTCCGGTCCCTCGAACTCCCACTCGACCTGGTTGCCTTCCTTCTCGACTCCGAGCGTCGCGGCGGGCTTACAGTTCGCCAGCGGATCGGGCATGAACGGCGCGGCGGAGGCGGCGGGTGCTGCGAAGAGGGCGGCCGCACCGAGTGCGGCGACGGCGACGGGTCGCGCGAACGCTGCGAGAGTGGACATGGGGTTCCCTTCCGTGAGTCGTCCCACAACGGTTTCCCGCCGCGTAACCGGACGAAACAGACAGGGCCCCTACCAGGTGACGTTCTCGGCGCAGTGGCGTCCGTTGGCGGTGGATTCCACCTGCACCGTGGCGTGGGAGAGCAGGTGGCTCTCGAGGACGGTCCGCGCCGATTCGAGGACGGCGGACGAGTCGGCGTCCGTGGTCAGGTGGACGGTGGCCACGTCCATTCCCGTCGTGAGCGTCCACACGTGGAGGTCGTGGACACCGGTGACCCCGGGCAGCGCTTCGAGGTCGGCCTGCACCGATTCGACGTCGACGTCCTCGGGAGACGCCTGCGTGAGGATGCGCAGCGACGCGGCGGCCAGTTTCATCGCCCGCGGCACCACCCACAGCGAGATGAGGACACCGACGATGATGTCGGCGTAGGTCCAGTCGAACGCCAGCACGACGCCGCCGGCGATGAGCACGCCGACGCTGCCGACGGCGTCCGCGAGCACTTCGAGGTATGCGCCGCGGACTGCCAGGCTGTCCTTGGAATCGGCGCGCAGCATCAGCATCACCACGAGGTTCGCGGCCAGTCCGACGGATGCGGTGAGGATCAGCGCCATGCCAGGAAGGTCGGGGGCGTCGCCGATGCGGGAGATCGCCTCGTAGAACACCCAGACCGCGACGGCGAGCAGCATCGCGGCATTGGCCATGGCCGTGAGCACTTCGGCGCGGTGCCAGCCGAAGGTCCGGGCCGCGGTGGCACTGCCTTTGCGTGCCAGGAGCAGTGCGACGAGACCCATCGACATTCCGACGACGTCGGTCAGCATGTGCCCGGCGTCGGCGAGCAGCGACAGCGAGTTGACGGTCAGACCGACGACGACCTCGAGAACGAGGAACGCGAGGAGGATGACGAGAGCGATCACCATGCGGCGGATCCGCCCCCGCGACGGGCCTACCTCACCGCTGCCTTGCGTGTTGCCGTGCGAATGGCCGTGACCGACTCCCATGGGTGAGCCTCCTCCCGAGTTGTGCCGATCATATGCGTACATGCGCATATGTTCAACAGCCTGCTCGGGCGGTCAGAGCTCGGGACGATAGGCCGGCTTCTCCACGGTCGGCGGCAGGGTGGCGATGGCCGAAATGCGCTTCAGCCCTGCGACCTGCAGAAGGTCGACGGTCAGCGACCGGATCTGCGCGAAGACCACCGTGGCCGACAGGCCCGCGTTCTCCACCAGTTCCGGTTTCAATCCCGACGCCACCGAACGGAGCACCCGCGCCGCCTCGGCCTGATCGGGTTGCTGACCGGGGTCCGCGAGCGCCATCTGCCGGAGGGTTTCCAAGGCGTGGGCGAGTTTCTCCACCTGGTCGACGAGCCGTGGGTTGAGAATCTCGTCGTCACGCACCAGCGTGAGCGAACGCCGCGCGAGAACCCGGATGTTGCGCAAGGCATTGTCGAGTGGGTCCGCGGCCGCGGTGAGTCGTTCGAGCCGGCCGCGGGTGTTCCAGTACAGCGGCGAGATGCGGCTGATCTCGCGGCCGCCCGCGAGGTGGGTTCGCAGCGTGTCGATGGACGCCTGCGTTGCCCGCGCCTTTTGGAGGGCCTTCTCGAGGGGCTTGTCGTCGTTGGCCACCAGACCGTCGGCCACCAGCTGCATCACTTCGGACGCCGTCCCGAGCACGTTCGCGGCGTACTTCCGCGCCCGCCCCACGGGATGCGTGGGAATCAGCGCGACGACGGCGATCCCCACCAGGCCACCGGTCAGAGCGTCCACCATGCGGTCGATACCTGCGGTGCCGCCGGGTGGCAGCAAAGTCGCCACGAGCACCGCGGAGTTACCCGCCTGCATCGAGAAGATCGGTCCGCTGTTCAGCAATACGGCCGCGGACATCGCCAGAATCACGACAAGGGTGATCTGCCAGGTACCGCTCCCGATCACGGAGACGATGAGGTCGCCGACCCCGATCCCGATCGTGACACCGGCCACCAACTCGACGGAACGGCGCAGGCGGGCGCCGAGAGACAGCCCCAGCGACACCACCGCGGCGATCGGTGCGAAGAACGGCGTCGGGTGACCGATCACCACCGTCGCCACCCACCAGGCAGCGCCGGCAGCGATCGCGCACTGCAGGATGGGCAGTGCCGACACCCGCAGTCGCTGGGCCGAAGTCCTCAGCCCGTCCCGGCCACGGACTTTCGCCGAGCTGAGGGCGTTAACCGACGCCAAGCGCTTCGGCAGCTCGGGGATCGCAGTCCTCGAGCAGATCGAGGCACCGCGCGTACTCGTCCGTTTCGCCGATGGCCTTCGCCGCCTTCGCCAGCACGGCGACGCACCGGAGGAAGCCGCGGTTGGGTTCGTGGCTGTAGGGAACCGGGCCGAATCCCTTCCAGCCGTTGCGACGCAACTGGTCCAGTCCACGGTGGTACCCGGTGCGCGCGTAGGCGTACGCCGCGATGGTCTCGTCGGCCTGGAGAGCCGCCTCGGCCAGGTAGGCCCATGCGATGGAGGCGGTGGGATGGGCGGCTGCGACGGAAGCCGGATCCTCGTGGTTCAACAGGGCCGATTCGGCCTCGTCGTCCCCGGGGAGCAGCGTGGGCTGTGGTCCGAGAAGGTCACCGAAAGACGTCATGCGCCTATTGTGCCCCCGCCGCAGTGCCGTCGCTGCGTCGGCCCGCGTCCACGACGCGCCCTGTCGTGGTCTCCGATGACGCACGATGTCGTTAGGCTGCCCCCAACGTTCATTTCTCTGCAGACCGAGGGGCAGCGCGTGCAGGACCCGAAGAAAGACGAATCGACTCAGAAGCCGGCCGCGGACACACCGTCCGGACCGGCAGCGGCAGGCACCACCGCCGGCAAGGGCACCGGCGGCGCCGACGCGACCGCGAAGCCTGCGAAGACCGCGCAGCCCGCGCAGCCCGCGCAGCCCGCGGCGGATGCAGAGCCCGCCGCACCGAAGTCGCCCGAGCCGAAGCCCCCGCAGAAGAAGGCCCCCGAGAAGGCGGCAGAGAAGAAGGCCGACGAGCCGCAGCCCGAACTGCCCACGCCTCCGGCACCGCGCCCACGAGCCGAGACACCTCAGGCCGGCCCGGACTCTGCCGCGAAACCCGCGGACAAGGCATCCGAGGCGGCCACCACCGCGATCCCGACGCAGAAGAGCGTGCCGACATCGGGCGACGCCGCGACCGTGAAGATGCACCGCGCACCGACCACGCAGACCCCGACGGTGCAGGGGCAGACGACACCGCCGTCGGACGACGAGACGGTCGCGATCCCCGTGACGAAACCCGCAGTCCCGGCGACGCCGCCGCCACCCCGACCTGCCGCCGCCCAGCCTCAGAACGCGCGGCCCGTGCCTCCGCCGCCCGCTCCCCCGAGGCCGGCGCCCGCTCCCCCGAGGCCGGCGCCCGCCCCGCCGAAGGCCGCACCGCAGCGGGTGCTGCCGCCCCAGCAGAGCGCGCCGCAGCGCGTCCCCGCGGCGCAGCAGCCCACGAAGAAGCACGGCAAGGCGTGGCTGTTCGCCGCGATCGCCGCCGGCGTCATCGTCGTCGCCGCCATCGCGGTCGCCGGTGTCATCGTCTACAACAACCAGGCCGAGAACTCCCCCGAGGCCCAGGTGCAGGGAACGATCGACACGTTCGTCGCGGCACTCACCCAGGGCGACCTGGCGACGCTGCGCACCAGCACCTGCGGCAGCCTCGCCGAGTACTACCAGGGCCTCTCGGATCAGGATTTCGCCGAGGTCCACCAGGTCGCCGTCGCGCAGCAGAACATTCCCGTGGTCGGCGGCGTCGACGCCGTGCAGATCACCGGCGACACCGCCATCGCCCAGGTGAAGGCCCACACGGCCGCCAATCCCAGCGAGCAGTCGTGGCGCACGTTCAACCTCGAGAAGGTCGACGGCACCTGGAAGATCTGCGACCCCCGATAAACGACTGTGCGCCTTTCCGGTAGCGGTGGCTACCGGAAAGGCGCACGAGCGCGAAGCGCCTATCCCGAGACGGAACGTCCCGCGGACTTGAGGTCGTTGCAGGCCTCGACGACGCGGGCAGCCATGCCGGCCTCGGCCTTCTTCAGGTAGCTGCGCGGGTCGTAGACCTTCTTGTTGCCGACCTCGCCGTCGACCTTCAGCACGCCGTCGTAGTTGCTGAACATGTGGCCCACGATCGGACGGGTGAACGCGTACTGGGTGTCGGTGTCGACGTTCATCTTGACGACGCCGTAGTTCAGCGCAGCCTCGATCTCCGACTTCAGCGAGCCCGATCCACCGTGGAAGACGAAGTCGAACGGCTGCGAGCTCTCGGGCAGCCCCAGCTTGGCGGCGGCAACCTTCTGGCCGGTCTCGAGCACCTCGGGACGCAGCTTGACGTTGCCCGGCTTGTAGACGCCGTGCACGTTGCCGAACGTCGCGGCCAGCAGGTACTTGCCGTTCTCGCCGGTGCCGAGGGCGTCGACGGTCTTCTCGAAGTCCTCGGGCGAGGTGTACAGCTTGTCGTTGATCTCGGCTTCCACGCCGTCCTCTTCGCCACCGACGACGCCGATCTCGACCTCGAGGATGATGTTGGCGGCCTTCGCCTTCGCGAGGAGTTCCTTGGCGATCTCCAGGTTCTCGTCGATCGGGACAGCCGAACCGTCCCACATGTGGGACTGGAACAGCGGGTTGCGGCCCGCCTCGACGCGCTGCCGCGAGATCTCCAGCAGCGGGCGGACGAACGTGTCGAGCTTGTCCTTGGGGCAGTGGTCGGTGTGCAGGGCGATCGTGACGTCGTACTTGGCAGCGATCACGTGCGCGAACTCGGCGAGCGCGACCGCGCCGGTCACCATGTCCTTGACGCCCAGGCCCGAACCGAACTCGGCGCCACCGGTCGAGAACTGGATGATGCCGTCACTGCCGGCGTCCGCGAAGCCCTTGATGGCGGCGTTGATGGTTTCGGAAGAAGTGCAGTTGATGGCGGGGAAGGCAAAGGAGTGCTCCTTGGCCCGACCAAGCATCTCGGCGTAGACCTCGGGAGTCGCGATTGGCACGGCGGCAGTCCTCCATTAAGAGTCGATTTCGGCGCGCGCGATCAGCGCAGCGCGCGATGTGGTCCTAGCAGTATGGCAATACCGGTAGCGTACGTCTCCCGGTGGCTGTCGCGGCACCCCGTTTCGGCAGGCCCACGACCCGGCCGAAACTCCATGACCTGCAGTATTCCGTCAGTCGGGGAATACGCCGGTACGCTGAGGGCCGTGATTGTGCAGGCAGCATCGGATTCCGTGACCAACCTCGCGTTGTTGCCGGGATTCCTCGACCCGGTGAACCTCCTCAACTCCTTCGGCACGTGGGTGCTCGTCGGACTTCTCCTGGTCGTCTTCATCGAGTCGGGATTGCTGTTCCCCCTGCTCCCCGGCGACTCGCTTCTCTTCACCGCGGGACTCATCGCGGCGTCGAAGTCGACGGAGATCGAACCGTTCGCCCCCATCTGGGCGCTACTGGTTCTGATCCCCATCGCCGCGATCCTCGGCGACCAGGTGGGCTTCTTCATCGGCAGCAAGGGCGGTACCGCCCTGTTCAAGCACGACGACGCGCGGTTCTTCAAGAAGAAGTACATCGACGAGTCGCACGCCTTCTTCGAGAAGCACGGTCCGATCACCATCATCCTGGCCCGCTTCGTTCCGATCGTGCGCACGTTCGCGCCGGTCGTCGCGGGTGCGTCGCGGATGAAGTACTCGCTGTTCCTGACGTACAACATCGTGGGCGGCATCCTGTGGGGCGTCGGCGTCACGCTGCTCGGCTACCTGCTCGGTCAGATCGAGTTCATCCGCGACAACGTCGACATCATCTTCCTGCTGATCGTCTTCGTGTCCGTCCTTCCGATCATCCTCGAGGTGGGCAAGCGCGTCGTGAAGTCGCGGCAGAGCGCGGGCGCCACGACCGAGGACGCGCAGCCGGTCACCACACCCACCGATCCGACCTCCTGAAGCCGATCGAGTAGCGCACTGACGATGGTCACCACGGCAGCAGGCACCTTCGGGCCTCTCGTCTCGGCGGGCCCAGCGCTGGTCTGGATCGTCGTCCTCGCGTTCGTGTTCATCGAGTGCGCGGTGATCCTGGGCCTGTTCCTGCCCGGCGACTCGATGCTGATCACCGCCGGAATCGTGCTGGCCAACCATGCATCGGGCGCCGGCCACGTGTGGGCGTTGTCGGTCGGCGCGATGATCGCCGCCATCTGCGGAAACCAGGTGGGGTACGTCATCGGTCACCGCACCGGCAACCGCATCCTCGCCCGCAAGGGCGGGAAGTATCTCAACTACACCAACCTGCACAAGGTCAACGTCCTGCTGGAGAAGCACGGCTTCTGGGCGGTCCTCATCGCCCGCTGGATTCCGTGGGTCCGCACCCTGTGCCCGCTGGTCGCCGGTGCGGCCAAGATGAACCACACCAAGTACACGATCGCCAGCACCATCGGCGCCATCTTCTGGGCACCCGTACTGCTGCTCATCGGCTTCTACTTCGGCTCGTTCCTGGACCGGGTGTCGTGGCTGATGCCGGCCGTGCTCGCCGGGATGGTCGCGCTGCTGGTGATCGGCACCGTGCTCGGGGTGTGGCACTACCGGCAGGAGATGGCGCGGCCGCCCGAAGAAGTGGCCGTCGAAGAAGTTCTGGACTAATGCCGATGCACCGCGTCCCACGCGGGCAGCGGGTCGTCGAACCGAACCCAAGCCGCCGGCCCTGACGCCAGCTCGTCGTCGGTGAGAAGCGCCGGATCCAGGATGCGCCGCGGACCGTCGGGGTCGAGGCGGACACCGATGAACACGATCTCCTGCCCCGGTGTCTCGTCCGCGGACGCCCACAGCTGGGCCGGCTCGATCACCAGGTTCGGACCGGCCTGCGACCAGACGGCGGCGAGGTCGGGGCGGCTCGCGATCCAGCAGAAGCCCTTGCTCCGGAGCAGGCCGGTGAACCGTCCCAGCGCCCGCTCGAGCCGGGCCGGGTGGAACGGCCGCGACGCCCGGTAGGTGACGCTGCGGATGCCGTATTCCTCGGTCTCCGGGGTGTGGCCCCCGGCCAGTTCCTCGGCCCAGCCGGGCAGCTCGGCCGCGACGTCCGGGTTGTACAGGCCGGTCCCGAGAACCTCGCCGAGATCCACGACGCCGCGCGTGGTGCGCAGCAGTGTCGCGGTGGGGTTGAGCCTGCGCACGGTCGCCTCGACGGCACCGGCGGCGCCCTCGCTCACCAGATCCGCCTTGTTCAGCAGGATGACGTCGGCGAACTCCACCTGGTCGACGAGCAGGTCGGAGATGCTGCGCTCGTCGCCCTCCCCGGCTTCGAGGTTCCGGTCGTCGAGCCGCTCGCCCTTGGCCAGCTCACCGAGGAACGTCGATGCATCCACGACCGTCACCATCGTGTCGAGTGCGGCCACCGAACCGAGACTGAACCCGTCCTCGAACTCCCAGTCGAACGTGGCGGCGACGGGCATCGGCTCGGAGATGCCGGTGGATTCGATGACGAGGTGGTCGAACCGGCCCTCCTGCGCCAGCCGCGCAACGGCCTCTACGAGGTCTTCCCGCAGGGTGCAGCAGATGCAGCCGTTGGTGAGCTCGACGAGTTTCTCCTGCGTCCGGTCCAGGTGCCCCTGCCCGGCGACGAGGGCTGCGTCAATATTCACATCGCTCATGTCGTTGACGATGACGGCGACGCGCCTGCCGTCCCGGTTCGCGAGGAGGTGGTTGAGCAGGGTGGTCTTGCCCGCGCCGAGGAAGCCGGACAGGACGGTGACGGGGAGCGGCCGGGTGACAGTCATCCCGAAATGATAACTGTTTTCATTAAGGTCGATTGTCGCGGGCTCCCGAGCGGACGCCGGCGGCCGCGCCTACAGCGCGACGGCGCCGGACGTGTCCGCGTACTGACTCTCGGGGCGGGGCAGACCGAAGTGGTCGCGCAGTGTGGCGCCCGAGTACTCGGTGCGGAACAGCCCGCGTTCCTGCAGGATCGGGACCACCTTCTCTGCGAACACCTCGAGACCGCCCGGGTAGTACGGCGGCATGACGTTGAAACCGTCCGCCGCGCCCTGCGTGAACCATTCCTCGATGGTGTCGGCCACCTGCACCGGCGTCCCGACGACGACCCGGTGCCCGCGCGCACCGGCGAGACGGTGCAGCAATCCGCGCAGGGTCGGGTTCTCCCGCTCCGCGATCCCGGCGATCACCTGCAGTCGACTCTGCTGGTTGTCCGTGACGTCGCCGGCGTCCCCGAACAGTCCGGCAGGCACGGGGGCGTCGAGATCGAGGTGGCGCACGCTCGAACCCGTGAGGCTCTCGAGCTGGGCGAGCCCGTACTCGGGCGACGTGAGTTCGTTGAACTCCCGCTCCAGGTCGCGGGCCTCGGCCTCGGTGTCGCCGAGGAACGGGCTGATGCCGGGCAGGATCTTCACGTGATCGGGGTTGCGACCGTACTGCGTCGCGCGCTGCTTGACGTCCGCGTAGAACGCCTGCCCGTCGGATAGCCGCTGGTGCGCGGTGAAGATGGCCTCGGCGTACTGGCCCGCGAACGCGCGACCCTCGTTGGACGCACCCGCCTGCACCAGCACCGGGTGTCCCTGCGGGGAGCGTGGCGCGTTGAACGGTCCCCGCACCCGGAGGTGGCGCCCCACGTAGTTGATCTCGTGAATCTTCGACGGGTCCGCGTAGATGCCTTCGGTTCTGTCGATCAGGATGGCGTCGTCTTCCCAGCTGTCCCACAGCTTGACCGTCGCGTCGACGAACTCCCGCGCCCGCGCGTAGCGGGCGGCGTGATCGGGGTGGCCGGCCAGCCCGAAGTTGGCGGCCGCCAGGTCGGTTCCGGTGGTCACGATGTTCCAGCCGGCCCGGCCACGGGAGATGTGGTCGAGGGACGCGAACAGCCGCGCCAGATTGTAGGGCTCGAAGTACGTCGTGGACGCGGTCGCGATCAGGCCGATCCGTTCGGTGGCGGTCGCGATAGCGGTCAGCAGTGTGATGGGTTCGAGTGCTCCGGCGGCGCCGTGCTCGACGTCGCTGCGCAGGGCCGGACCGTCGGCGAAGAAGATCGCGTCCAGCTTCGCCGCCTCTGCGGTCCGCGCGATGTCCTGGAAGTAGGAGACGTCGTACAGCCGCTCTGGCGTCGTGAGCGGGTGGCGCCACGCCGACTCGTGGTGCCCGGCCGGGTAGATGAACGCATTGAGACTCAGCTGCCGCTGTTGATCTGACATAACGAACTGTCTAACAGCGCCGAATCGAGGGCGATACGGTTAAGTTTCGCGTGATTCGAACCGCACCCTATCGCCGCGGATACCCCGCCGCGGATACCATGTGCGCGGCCTCCATCAGCATCCAGCCGCCGAGTTGGACGGACATGTCGCGTTCCGGGATCCCGGACGACCGCACGGTGCCCCCGGTGAACGTGGCGATTCCCCCGCCCATCCCCGGCAGCTGCGCCTGCTTGGTCCAGTCGTGGCCGAACAGCGGCTGCCCCTCGATCTGCAGGCGGTTCTCCCAGGCCGATTCCGCGGAGGTCAGCACGAGCTGGGCGGCGATCTCCCGGGCCCGGATGTCGGCGGGCGACTCCCAGGGCAGCATCACCGCGGTCAACGCCAGATACCGCGCGAGGATCCCGTTGAACAGGCCGCCGTCTCCCCCACCGCCGCCATCGATGACGCCGTGGGGTGCGAGATGCTCGTCGATGGCGTCGACCAGCCGATGGGTCCGGTTGCGGTGCCGCGGCGAACCGAGGCGCACGGCGAGTTCGGTTTCGAGGCCGAGCACGACGCCCTGACAGTACGAGTAGACGTTCCTTTCGATTTCACCGCCCGGGTGGATGCCGTCGACGATCAGGTTGGTGTGCACGTCCCGCAGCGTGTCGTCGATCCAGTCGGCCGTGGCCTGGGCGCGCCACAGCTTTCCGGTGCGGGCCAGCATGATCCCGGCGGGTCCGTTGGCGGGCGCGTTGTAGAAGTTCGAGCCCTTCCGCCAGGGGATGCCGCCTCCGGCTTCGGGCGCCCAGGCGTCGAACAACTGGGATTCGAGCGCCTGCACCGCACTTCTGTTGTCTATGAAGTGCATTCGCTGGGCGCGCTCGAGGGCGATCCCCAGCCAGGCCATGTCGTCGTAATAGTTGTTGGTCCAGCCCGACAGGTTCCGCAGACGGTGGCTGCGCGCCAGTTTCACGATGCGACGGCGACGGCGCGGCGTGGGGTCGCGTTCGAGCGCGTCCACGGCGCAGTCGAGCAGGTGTGCCTGCCACCAGTAGTGCCAGCTGAGGAACAGTCGCTCGCGCCGGACCGGCGGCCAGGCGACGACGCCCAGGGCGGTGCCCGGTAGCGCCCACAGCCGGCGAAGGTGCCTGCTCACCACCGCTTCTTCAGCGGCGTCCGCGCGCGCCGACCACGAGTCCTGCATAAGAGTTGATCTTGCCTATTCGCCGGGGGTTCCGCTACCAGGCGCGGTCGAGGTCGGCGTGCTGACGCACCCACGCGTGCATGGCGATTCCCGCGGCGACGCCCGCGTTGATGCTGCGGGTGGAACCGAACTGGGCGATCGACACCGTCATCGCCGCAACCTCTTTCGCCTGGTCCGTGACTCCCGGCCCCTCCTGGCCGAACAGGAGCACGCAGTCGCGGGGCAGACTCGCCGTCTCGAGCGGGACGGATCCGGGCGTGTTGTCGACGGCCACGATGGTGAGACCCCGCTCACGTGCGAACTCGACGAGGCCGTCGACGTCCGAATGGTGCAGGACGTGCTGGTACCGATCGGTGACCATGGCCCCGCGGCGGTTCCAGCGTCGACGTCCCACGATGTGGACCGCGGCGGCGGCGAACGCGTTGGCGGTGCGCACCACCGTCCCGATGTTGGCGTCGTGCCCGAAGTTCTCGATGGCCACGTGCAGCGGGTGGCGACGGCTGTCGATGTCCGCGACGATCGCTTCCCGCGTCCAGTACCGGTAGGCGTCGACCACGTTGCGGCGATCGCCGCCGGCCAGCAGTTCGGGGTCGTACCGCGGGTCGGCAGGGACCGGGGTGTCGTGTTCCTCGGTCCACGGACCGACGCCGTTCGGGTTGTCCCCCCATTCGGTGGGACCCGCCTCGGCGATTTCGACCTGGCCGGTCTCGACTCCGCTCACCATGTCAGAACGTCTTGTTCGAATCGGGAGCGACGGTGAAGCCGTGCGACGTCTCGTCGTTGGTGCACGTGACGGCCGTGGCCGTGGTGCTGCACGTGTAACCGAGCTTGGACAGCTTCGCCCCGGCGGGCAGGGCCGCGTCCGGTTCGTCGCCGCCCGACGTGTAGACGAGGCCCCCGGCGCACATGAACGACGCCTCGCCGTTTTTCTCGACGCGAATGCCGTGTCCCCAGTCGACCATGCAGTCGGCCGGCCGCGGCGGCACCGGGCTGGTCGACCCTTGGCATCCGGCCTCGGTGCGGTTCGGCAGCTTGATGATGCCGCATTGGAACCCGCCGTCCGGGGACGTGAAGAAGTACGACTCGTTGTGCTCGTAGGGGACGTCGACGAGCGTCGTGGTCGGCGCTTCCGTCGTCGTGGGCGGCGGCGCAATCGTCGTGGTGGTGGTGGTGGTGGTCGTCGGCGGAACCGTGGTCGTGGTGGTGGTCACAGGAGCCGCGACAGTCGTCGTGGACGTCGGCGGAGCCACCGCGTCCGAGGACCCACCACACCCTGCGAGCATCATGGCCGAGCCAATGCTCAGACACACCAACGACACCCGACGCCACGCCATACGGCCACCTCCACACATGCTTTCCTGCTGCCGACACTGCACTCTAACGGCAGTGCGGCGGCGGGGTCGCTTCGGCGAGGCCGGGACGGGCTAATCTGGAGGTGGAGGCAATCGATGAATCATCAGCGCATCGTGCGGACGGTCTGCTTCGTCACGGTCGGCTACGTCATCGTCCTCGCCGTCTGGCTGGGATGGTTGATCGAGCACACGCCGCCGGCCACCATCCCGTACCAGATCATGGGATTGGTCGCCGCCTTCGGCTCGGCGCTGGGATTCGGGATGATGGCGGCCGAACGGCCCAGCCGCGCCGACCGCCAACTCGAACGGCACGGACTCGAAGGCTGGGCCCGCATCGAGCACGTCACTCCGTTGCGCCGCACTCCCGACAACGGGGAGCTCACCGAACTGGACCTCCGGCTGACCGTGCCCGGATCGGAGAGCTACGCCGGACGCGTCGTCTACGAGGTGCGGCGGGAGAACGCGACACGCTTCCTGCCCGGCGAGACGATCACCATCCTCGTGGACCCGAAGGACCGGGACCACATCATGCTCTGCCCGTGATCCGGCGACGACCGAGCGCGAGCATCCCCTCGACGAGCAGCAACTGGGCCGCCGCGTAGCTGGCGAGGATCACGCCTTCCGCCACAGCCCTCCCCCGCTCGCCTCGGATGAACAAGCGCCGCAACACGATCAGACCGTCGGAGGCGGTGAACAGCATCCCGCCCGCGCCGAGCCAGCTGCGACGGTCGGTTCCCGGCACGGCCACATTCGCGACGACGTCCGCGCCGGGCGCGAGGGACGGATCGGCCGACAGGGTCGACGTGGTGCCGAGCAACGACCCGTACGCGGTCAACGGCGCTGCGACCTCCTTCGCCCGCCCCCGCAGCAGTGCCGCCGCGCCCGCCCAACCGGCGAGCCGGGGAAGCAATGCGGGCGCGGTGGGCCGGGCGCCCCGGCGCAGCAACAGCGCGGAATAGCCCACTTGCATGACGGCGAACGAGGACGCACCGCGCACGAGACGGGCGTCGTCGTCGGGATCGATCATGAAGACGTCACCCACGGTCGCGGCCGTGAGACCGGCGAGGAGGAGTGCGATGTCGGCCGGGTCCGTGTCTGCACGCCGCCGCAGGACACGGGCGGCGAGCGCGGGTGCGATCAGCGGTTTCGCGGCCTGCTGCAACCGTTCACGCCCGGTGACGGCCCCGACGACGGTGGCCAGCGTCGCACCGGCGAACACCGCATGCTCGACACCCCAGCTGTTCTTCGACTTCACGTCTTCCTCCCACACTTGCGGACGTGCCGAGGTTACCGGCCCGAAAAGTGGTTGACTCGAGAGTGGACGCGACGGACAATCCGCGATTGTGAGGCACAGGTGATGGCAAAACAGGCGCGCGCGGCAGCCACCCGCCATCAGGTACTCGAGGGTGCGGCACTGAGCTTCGAGAAGCTCGGGTACGGCGGCGCGAGCCTGAGCGGAATCCTCTCCTATGCCGATGTGACGAAGGGCGCCTTGTACTTTCATTTCGAGTCCAAGGAAGCGCTCGCCTGGGCGGTGATCAAGGAACAGCACGCCATGGCGATGCTGGCGGCGCAGCGAGTGCTCGCGACGGCGCAGTCACCGATGGAATCGATCCTGTTGTGCGCCAAGGAGATGGCGCGCCAGTTGCTGACCGAGCCCATCGTGCGGGCGGGTGTGCGACTCACCCTGGAACTCGGTACGTCCCGCGGCCCGGCCACCGACCCCTACATCGACTGGACCGACACCCTCGTCGCACTCGCGGGCAAGGCGCGGGAGGCAGGAGAACTGCGCGCGACCGTCGACCCCGCGGCACTCGCCCGGTTCCTGGTCAGTTCGTTCACCGGCATGCAGTTGGTGTCCGAGGCGCTGACCGGACGTTCCGACCTGTACGAGCGCCTGGCCGACATGTGGGCGTTGCTCCTGCCCTCGATCGCGTCGCCGGACATGTTGCCCCGGCTACTCGAACTCGCAGCACTGCGCGACGACGTCGCATCCTGACGAATCAGACGCCGCCGGGAGTCGGCTCGGGAGTGTCCGGCGCCGGATGCGGCAGATCGAGCGGCTGCGACTGCGTCGGCACCGTCTGGACGACGGCGATCCGCGCACCGTCCGGGATGGCATCGACCGTGCAGATCGTTCCGAAGATGCCGAGCCCGCCGAACAACGCGAGCAGACCGTAGGCCAGGAACGTCGACGTCCGTTCGACGGCGGATCGCGGTTCGCGTTCCGCTGCCACCGTGGGGCGCCGCGCGTAGACGGTGCCTCGCTCTCGGGGAATTCGGGTGAGTTCAGCCATGTGGCCCTTCTTCGCATGGTTCGTCGGTGCGGGGTGGTGGCGGGTCGACGCCTTCGAGTCTGTCGCGATGGCGCCCGAGTGTCGTTCACCCCAGGGATGGAAAGCACCCCACCCAGGGTTCGACGGCCCGCCGTGCAGCCCCGGGACGCGAGTGGTTACAATCCAGACCACACCCGGAATGTACGCATTGCGACGGCCATGACCGCTCTGCGTACAGTACGAGCATCGCCCGAGCAGGAAGGCCTCATGACGACCACCGAGGAACCGACCCGCAGCGAAGACGTGCGGACCCGCCCCCCTCGCTTCGAGAGCCCGCCGTGGCCGCCGGCGGGTCTGCGCCGTCTGATCGGCGACCTCGGCGGGACCTACGCCGCCAACGGTCTGATCGGGCTGATCTTCTCCGCGACGGGTCCCGTCGCCGTGATCCTGGCCGCCGGCTCCGCGGGCGGACTGTCGCCCCAGCAGATGGCGTCGTGGATCTTCGGTGTCTTCTTCCTCAACGGAATCCTGACCGCCCTCGCCAGCTGGCTGTACCGCCAGCCGCTCGCGTTCTTCTGGACGATCCCCGGCACGATCATCGTCGGCGGTTCGCTCACCCACCTGTCGTGGCCGGAAGTGCTCGGCGCGTTTCTGGTGACAGGGCTCCTGATCCTCGCCCTCGGCCTGACCGGGCGGGTGCGTCAGGTCATGGCGATGCTCCCGATGCCGATCGTCATGGCCATGGTGGCCGGCGTCTTCCTGAAGTTCGGCACCGACCTGGTCCACGCCGTGGGAACCGATGCGGCCGTCGCCGTTCCGATGGTCGTCGTCTTCGTCGTCCTCGCATCCCGCGCCGCGTTCGGCCGGTGGATGCCGCCGATCCTCGGCGCACTGCTCGTCGGGGCGGCCGCGGTCGCGGTCACCGGCCGCTTCCACCCGACCGGTTCGAGTACACCGTGGATCGCGGCACCGATGTTCCAGGCGCCGCAGTTCACCTGGCAGGCGATCACCGAACTGGTCGTGCCGTTGGCGATTACGGTCATCGTCGTGCAGAACGGTCAGGGCGCGGCCGTGCTGACGTCCACCGGCCACAAGCCGCCGATGAACGTCGGCACCGTGCTGTGCGGGGCCTGGTCCCTCGCCACCTCCGTCGTCGGAGCCGTCTCGACGTGCCTGACGGGCCCGACCAACGCCCTGCTGGTGGCGTCGGGGCAGCGCACCAGGCAGTACACGGCGGCCGTCGTCTGCGGGCTGCTCGCCATGGTCGTCGGCCTGTTCGCGCCGCTGTTCGTTCAGCTGATGCTGGCCACCCCGGTCGCGTTCGTCGCGACGCTCGGCGGACTCGCGATGCTCCGCGCGCTGCAGGGTTCGTTCGTCGCCGCGTTCAGCTCCCGGCACACACTCGGCGCGCTCGTGACCTTCCTCGTGACCGTGTCGAACGTGCAGTTCCTCAACGTCGGGGCTGCGTTCTGGGGGCTGCTCGCCGGACTGCTCGTGTCCCGGGTGATGGAATCGGGTGACTTCCGGAAGGGATGATCCGTCACCGTTTCCGTCGCCACCACCGTCTGCCGGCCGGGGGCGGATCGTCGGGTTCCGGGGTCGCCGTCACCGGCGGCTTCCGCGCCGGCCGGTTCTGCTGCCGCCAGGTCGCGACGACCTCGTTCGCGTCGACCGGACTGACCGGGATCCGTGGGCCGGAGGGTGCCCGCAACCAGGCGACGATCTGCAGGTTGAGCTGGGCCACCACGTCCCGCACCGACTGCTCCGACGGCAGCCCACGGATCGTGTCGGGCAACCGCTCGATCTCCTTCCGCAGCTGCAGCGGCGTCGGGAGCAGCGAATCGGTGGGCAGATTCTCGCGCCGGAGATAGTTCTTCACCCACCACAGTTCGTCGTCGACATCGCCCGCCGGAATCGGTTTACCCGAGCCGGGGAGATCGTCGAAGTCGCCGCGCTCCTGAGCCAGCCGGATCTGTTTGTCGATCCAGCTCTCGAAGCTCACCCCGGGAGGTTTGCGCTCTGTCACGGACGCCATTCTTCCAGGACCCGGTTCAGCCCGCCCCGGTGTCGGCTCCCGTGTAGAACGCGGTCGTGCGAACGCCGGCCGCGGTCGCGGCACCCTCCGGCGTCCCGAACGCGATGCTTGCGTCTCGCCATTTCTCACTGCTCGCCGTGATGAACTCCTTGCCCTCGCCGGTTATCGACCAGGCCTCGCTCGCCTTCGGGTCCATCGACTCCCCGGCCGGATCTCGTCCGTCCTCGCCGGACAGTCGTTTCTCGCGTCGCCCGCGCGCGATCTCGGTGGCCAGCGCGTCGAGCCGCGGCGTCCAGAAACGCCGGAACTGGCCGAGCCATGCGTCGATGTCACGGAGCGGTTCCGCCTTCACCGCGTACAGCCTGCGCGGACCGTCAGTCCGAACGGTGGCGAATCCGTTCTCCCGCAACACCTTCAGGTGCTGAGACACGGCGGGCTGGGAGATGCCGAACTCGGCACGGATGACGTCACTGACGGCGCCGGACGTCTTCTCGTCGGCCGCGATCAGTTCGAGGATCCGACGACGGACCGGATCGCCGAGAACGTCGAAGGCGTGCATGCCGCCACTATTTCAGCGACGGCTTATATAAGTCAAGACGCAAATAAAACGCAATCGCTTGCCAATGTGCATTCTTCGTTTTACTGTGACACTGCGTCTCAGTTAAATGGACCGGCGACGACGGTTCCCCATCCGCGCAGGGAAGAAGCCATGACAGCGACAACCACTCAGCACGCCGCCGCACCCGACGGCAGCGGAGAGGAGCGGCACCTGCGCGTCGTCGTGGTCGGCGCCGGACTGTCCGGGATTGCCGCAGCAGTCAAGCTCGAACGCGCGGGCATCACGGACTTCGTCGTGCTGGAGAAGTCCGATCGCGTGGGGGGCGTGTGGCGCGAGAACACGTACCCCGGGTGCGGCGTCGACATCCCCGCCCCCGTGTACTCGTTCTCCTTCCACCCCAATCCGCGGTGGCGCAGCAACTTCGCCCTGCAACCGGAACTGCTGTCCTACATCGAGGACACCGTCGACACGTTCGGTCTGCAGTCCAGGATCTCGATGCAGACCGAACTCCGCGAAGGCGCCTGGTCCGACGAGCGCCGACGCTGGATCCTCGACACCAGCCGCGGCACGATCGTCGCCCAGCACGTGATCTTCGCGGCGGGCCCTATCACCGAACCAAGCACTCCTGCCGTACCCGGAATCGACGGCTTCGACGGCGACATCTTCCACTCGGCCCGCTGGAACCACGACGTCGACCTCACCGGGAAGAGGGTCGCCGTCGTGGGCACCGGCGCGTCCGCGGTGCAGTTCATCCCCGAGATCCAACCGGACGTCGAGGAGTTGTACGTCTTCCAGCGCACCCCGGCCTGGGTGGTGCCACGCCTGGACTTTCCGTTCCCCCGCATCGCCCAGTGGGTGTTCGCGCGGGTGCCCGCGGTGCAGCGCGCGTTCCGGCGGCTCCTCGACGTCATCCTGCGGACGCTCACTTCGGTGATGCGCCGCGAACGGACCGCCCGGCTCCTCAACCCCATCGGCACCCGTTGGCTGGCCAGGCAGGTACCGGACCCGGCACTTCGCGCGGCCCTGACACCGAACTTCACGCTGGGATGCAAACGCCTCCTGCTGTCCAACACCTATCTCCCGGCGCTGACGAAGAGCAACGTCGAGTTGATTCCGCACGCCCTCGCCGAGGTCGACGGACGCGTGGTCGTCGGAGCCGACGGCACCCGCCGCGAGGTCGACGTCATCATCTTCGGCACCGGCTTCGACGTGAGTCATCCACCGATCGCGAACCGGATCCGCGGACGCGACGGAACACTGCTGTCGGAGAAGTGGTCGAAGAGCCCCGAGGCCTACCTGGCCACCACGACGCCCGGCGCACCGAACGCGTACATCATGCTCGGCCCGAACATCCTGGTGTACAACTCGTTTCTCGGACTGGCCGAGACACAGCTCGACTACGTGATCGACGGACTCACCAAGGCGGAGCGGCAGGGCATCGAAGTGCTCGAGGTACGCGATCAGCCGTTCCGCCGGTTCAACGACGCGGTGCAGAAGGGTCTGGAGCCGACCGTCTTCAACAATGGCGGATGCAGTAGCTACTACCTCGACGCCGACGGCAGGAACTTTGCCGCGTGGCCCTGGTCCACCGGCTCCCTGCGCCGTCGCCTCGCCCGGTTCGACCTCGAGAACTACGCCATCCGGCCGTACCGGACAGCGCAGTCCCCTGCCCTCCACCCCTCAGGAAAGTCACGATGATCGAGATCCATCACACCGCCCTCGCCTGCGCACCGGTCGCGGCTGCGTTCGACTACGTGGACGACTACCGCCACGTCCCGTCCTGGATGTTCGGGATCACGAAGTTCGATCCGATCGGCGACCAGGACCGTGGCCTCGGCGCGGTCTACGACGCCGCGATGAAGGTCGGCCCCAAGACCCTCGACTCCGTGGTGAAGGTCACCGGGTGGGAACGCAATTCGGTGATCGAGCTGGAATCGATCGACGGCTCGTACACCCATTCGCGGTGGCAGTTCGAGGCGGCCGGCGAAACCGAGACCCGCATGACGGTCGACTTCCGCTACGACCTGCCCGGCGGCCTCGCAGGTAAGGCGCTCGGCAAGATCATCGAGCCGTTCGTCGCGCAGGCGATCCGCCACACCGACGCCACCCTGCGGCGCCAGGTCGAGCAGAGCGCGAAGCACTCGTCCTGATCTTCGCGGCCCGCGCCCGTCGGGGCGGATACGGGCCGCGAAGCACTTCGTCGGGTTTACATAGTTAGTTAGCCTATATAATATGTTTGGCATGGACGACGACACGCGGCTCCAGAGCCTGCTCGTCGACTTGGTCACGAATTCTCACCGATTCACCAGGCTCGCGAGCTCCTTCGGATCCGAGGACCACCCCCGGCCGTGGACACGTGCCCTCGCCCTGCTCGACGACCACGGCGAGCTACGCATCAGCGAGTTCGCCCGCATCGACCGCTGCTCCCAACCGTCCGCGACCGCCCTGCTCCAGAAGCTGGCCGATCGCGGATACGTTTCCCGCCGACCCGATCCGGAAGACGCCCGGGCCGTCCGGGTGTCCATCACGGACCTGGGCCGCGAATGGCTGACCGTGTCCCGCAACGAGATCGCGGGTGCACTCGCCCCGCACTTCGCGAACCTCGAGCCCGAGCAACTCGAACGACTGACGCAGGGCCTGTCGGAACTGCGTTCGATCGTCAAGTCGTCGGCCCGCTCATCCTGACAACCCATCCACACCCCGACGTACATCGAAGGAGGTGGCCGTGAGCACCACGACCGCAACCGTCACGAACAGCACATCCAGCGAGGCGCCACCGAGCCTCCTCCACCAGCCGAAATCGGTGTGGGCCGTCGCCTTCGCCAGCGTCATCGCGTTCATGGGCATCGGGCTCGTCGACCCCATCCTCAAGCCGATCGGCGAACAACTGGACGCGACGCCGTCCCAGGTGTCGCTGCTGTTCACCAGCTACATGCTGGTCACCGGTGTCGCGATGCTCATTACCGGCGTGGTGTCGAGCCGGATCGGCGCCAAGAAGACCCTCCTCACCGGCCTCGCCGTCATCGTCGTGTTCGCGGCGCTGGCAGGCAGCTCCGGCACCATCGGCCAGATCGTCGGCTTCCGTGCCGGCTGGGGACTGGGCAACGCCCTGTTCATCGCCACCGCGCTCGCCGCCATCGTCGGCGCGGCCAGCGGCGGCGTCGCGCGGGCCATCATCCTCTACGAGGCCGCGCTGGGCATCGGCATCGCCGTCGGCCCGCTGGTCGGTGGTGTCCTCGGCAACATCAGCTGGCGCGCACCGTTCTTCGGCGTCGCAGCCCTGATGGCCGTCGCGTTCATCCTCATCGTCGTGATGCTGCCGGCCGCACCCAAACCGGAGCACCGCACATCGATCGCCGCGCCGTTCCTCGCGCTGCGCCACCGCGGCCTGCTCACCGTCGCGATCACCGCACTTCTCTACAACTACGGCTTCTTCACCCTGCTCGCGTACACGCCGTTCCCGCTAGACATGGGCACGTACTCGATCGGATTCATCTTCTTCGGATGGGGCCTGGCGCTGGCCGTCGCGTCGGTGTTCCTCGCCCCGCGGCTGCAGCGGCGCTTCGGCACGCTGCCGATGATGATGCTGGCCCTCGCGCTGTTCGCCCTCGACCTCGCCATGATGGCCGCGTTCACCGACAACAAGACCGTGCTCGTCGTCGGTGTCGTGCTCGCCGGACTCTTCCTCGGTGTCAACAACACGCTCATCACCGAGACCGTGATGATCTCCGCGCCCGTCGAGCGATCGACGGCGTCCGCGGCGTACAGCTTCGTCCGCTTCGTCGGCGGCGCCGCCGCACCGTGGGTCGCGGGCAAGCTCGGTGAGAGCAACATCCACATGCCGTTCTGGGTCGGTGCCGTATGCACCGCCGCCGCGATCATCGTGCTCGCGACCGGGCGGAAGGTCCTCGCCCACGTCGACGAGCACGATCCCGAACCGCACAGCGTCGAGGAGGCATTGGCCGTCACGGCCGCCGACGCCGACTGACCACCCCCATGTGAGTGGCGAAGTGTGCCTCCGCACACTTCGCCACTCACATGTGCGGTCAGAGGTTCAGGTCGGGGAGGCCGAGGAGCGAACGGTACTCGAGACCTTCGGCCGCGATCACCTCGTCGGCACCGGTCGCGCGGTCGACGACGGTCGCGACACCGACGACGATCGCCCCGACGTCGCGCAACGCCTTCACCGCGGTGAGCGGAGAGTTGCCCGTGGTGGTGGTGTCCTCGACGACGAGGACACGCTTGCCGACGACGTCCGGTCCCTCGATCTGCCGCTGCATGCCGTGCGCCTTCGCGGCCTTGCGCACCACGAACGAATCGATCGGCCTGCCCGGGGCGTGCATCACGGCCATCGCCACCGGGTCGGCGCCCATCGTCAGTCCGCCGACGGCGTCGAAATCCCAGTCCGCCACCAGCTCACGCAGCAACTTCCCGATGAGCGGGCCCGCCTCGTGATGCAGCGTGGCGCGGCGAAGGTCCACGTAGTAGTCGGCTTCCTTGCCCGAAGACAACGTCACCTTGCCGTGCACAACTGCCAGCTCACGCACCAACGCGGCCAGATCCTCGCGATCGCTCATGCCCGAAACCCTACCCACCTCTACGTGCGGGCACGCCCCCGGCCGAACACGTTGGTCAGCCGCCGGACCAGACTCTTCGGGACGAGGCGACCGGCCGTGGTCAGCACCTTGTACTGAAGGCCGGGAATGCTCACGACCTTGCCGTCCTCGAGATCGGACAGCGACGCCGCGACCACCTGGTCGACGCTCAACCACATCGGCTTCGGAATCGAACTCATCTCGATGCCCGCGCGCTCGTGGAACTCGGTGCGGATGAAGCCCGGGCACAGCGCCTGGATCCGCACACCCGTGCCACCCAGTCCGTTCGCCAGTCCCTCGGAGAACGAGATCACATACGCCTTGCTCGCCGAATAGGTCGATCCGCGCCCGGACAGCAGGCCGGCGACGCTCGCCACGTTGATGACGGTGCCGTTCGCCGACGCGATCATGGTGGGCAACGCCGCGCGGGTCAGCTGCATGACGGCGGTGACGTTCACGTCCAGCTGGGACTGCAACAGCTCCGGCGTCGCCGTCCAGAATTCGCCCGAAGTGCCGAATCCGGCGTTGTTGACCAGCACCTCGACACCCTTCCCGAGGCGCTGCGCCACTTCCTCGCGCCCGGATGCTGTGGCCAGATCGGCCTGCAGGATCTCGGACTCGGTGTCGAACAACGCCTTCATCTCGTCGGCGAGGGCCCGCAAGCGGGTTTCGTCACGCGCGACGAGCACGAGGTCGTAACCGAGAGACGCGAACTTCCTCGCGAAACCGGCACCGAGCCCCGACGTCGGGCCGGTGACGAGGGCAACGGGTCGGGCGGAACTGGAGGGCGTCGACATACCGGTGACGGTAGCAAGGCGCTGCGCGCCTGTGCGCGGTTAGCGAGTCCCAGGACTCGTCACGCACTCACGGGCGCGGAGCGCCGGGGGCCGGCGGGCGCGGAGCGCCGGGGGCCGGCGGGCGCGGAGCGCCGGGGGCCGGCGGGCGCGGAGCGCCGGGGGCCGGCGGGCGCGGAGCGCCGGAGGTCTGCTGCCGGGGAGCGCCGGGAGCCGGCGGTCGGGGAGACGTCGGACGCTCGGGACGCGCCTCGGCGGGAGCGCCTTCGCGTAGTCGCGGGCGGCTCGGGTCGTGGTGGCCGCGGTCGAGTCCGCGCGGTTCCGTGACCGGGGGCAGGACGTGCAGGATGCCGGACAGCCGGGCGACGGCCTCGATGGCCGAATCCCATTCACGGCCGCTGCTGCCGATGGGCAGCGAACCGAGGGTCCACTCGCCCTCGCTCCACAGCATGTTCACATGCGGCGGCACCGACTCGGTGAACGCCACCATGCGCTGATCGCAGACCCTGCGGGCGATTTCGAGGTCGGTGGCGAACACGACTCGCGGCCCGATGGCACCGAGGAGTTCGAGATCCGAATCCTTCGGCGGCGGGGTCGACTTGAGGCGCAGGTCGATGTCGACGTCCGAGCCCACCCGGCGGCGCACGGCGACGATGGTCGCGGTCTCCTCGAGGTCGAAGAGAATGAACGACTCGCCCCGGCGTTCGCCCTTCACCACATCGATGGCGCTGAGGTACTCCTGCTTGGCCAGCGCGGCCCGATGGAACTGGCCGGGCAGCTTCTCTTCGACGTTGTCGTACGTGTAGCCCTGGGCCTTGGCCCAGATCTGCCGCACACGACCCGTCTGATCACGACGCGAGCGATCGAAATAGAGCAGCGCGCACGCGCCTGCGAGTGCGATCAACGCCAGTACGAACCACATTCCCGTCATCGGTGATCAGCCTAGCGAGTCGACGCCGTTACGAGGCGAAGCGGTACCCGGACACCCCGTGTCGGTTTTGCCCGGACCCATCGTCTCAGTTACCGCCGAGCTTCGGCAGCTCGGTGCTGATGATCGTCTCGGCCGTCATCGTGCCGTTCTCGACCTTCGTTCCCTGCACCATCACGGTGAACCCGGGCTTCAGATCGGCGACCGTGGTGCCGTCGAGTGCGATCACATTGGTCTGCGCGTTGGTCTGGACTGTCAACTGGGAACCGCCGAGGGCGTCGAGGGTCAACGTGGAGCCGTCGTTGGCGCTGATCGTTCCGAACGCGGCGCCGGCAGCGCCGATGGCCTCGCCGATTCCGCCGGGGAGTTGATCGAGCGGCGACTCCGACGTGGTGGACGGCGGCGGGGTCGTCGTCTTCGGCGGCGCGGCGGCGGGCGGACGGGACGTGGTGGGGCCCGCCGCCGTGGTGCTCGAGGAATTGTTCGGCGCGGATGTGAAGAGGGCGACACCGAAGCCGATGACGGCGATCAGCAGCAGCGCGGCCGCGGCGGCGGCGATCCACGTGCCGATCCGGCGGGGCTTCTTCTCCTCGGGGCTCTCGGCGACCGGCGCCTGGTACTGCGAGCCCGGGTACTGACCCGGCGGGTACTGGGCGTTCGGGTACTGCCCCGTCGGATACCCGCCCTGGTACTGCTGGGCGTCGTACGTCGGATACGCCTGCGTGGCGTTCGGCGGCGGAGCCTGCGGGTCGTACCGCGGATCGTAGGTCGGGTAGGCCTGCGTCGGATTGGGCTGGTTCCGCCCGTACGCCGCGGTCGGATCGGACGTGTAGAACTGCTCGGTCGGTGTGCCTGCGGGGCCCATGTGCTCGGTGCGCTGCTCGGGCGATCCGAGATGCTCGGTCGGCTGGTCCCGCCGCGACCACGCCTGGGTGGGGTCCTCGTCACCAGCCCTCGACGCGGAATCGTCGGTGGTCCACGACTCCGTTCCGTCGTACGCGCGTTCCTGCGGGGTGCGCGGGTCGTCGGGGTTCGTCATGATCGGCCCCTCCCTCGGGTTCGTCCGGCCGGTGTCCTGCGGCTACGGACGGTCCAGGGTAACGACGAAACTTAAGACGTCGCTGTGAAAACACAGGTGAGTGGCACGGCGTGCGGGAGCACACCGCGCCACTCACCCGAGGGGTCAGCCGAGGACGAGCGCGTCCCCGGTCTCGGACACCTTCACGGGGACGGTGTCACCGTCCTTGACGTCACCGGCGAGGAGCAGCTTCGCGAGCTGGTCGCCGATGGCCTGCTGGATCAGCCGGCGCAGCGGCCTGGCCCCGTACATGGGGTCGTAGCCGCGGACGGCCAGCCAGAAGCGGGCCGACTCGGACACGTCCAGCGTCAGTCGCCGCGCCGCGAGCCGGCGGGACAACTGGGCGAGCTGGATGTCGACGATGGACTCGAGCTGCTCTTCCGTGAGCGACTCGAAGATCACGACGTCGTCGAGCCGGTTGATGAACTCCGGCTTGAACGCGTGCCGGACCGCGTCCATCACCTGCTCCCGTGATCCACCCGCACCGAGATTGGACGTGAGGATCAGGATGGTGTTGCGGAAGTCGACCGTGCGTCCCTGACCGTCCGTCAACCGACCTTCGTCGAGGACGGCGAGCAGGATGTCGAACACGTCGGGGTGCGCCTTCTCCACCTCGTCGAACAGCACGACCGTGTACGGACGCCGCCGCACGGCCTCGGTGAGCTGGCCGCCCGCCTCGTACCCGACGTATCCGGGCGGGGCGCCGACGAGCCGGGCCACCGAATGCTTCTCGCTGTACTCGGACATGTCGATGCGGACCATGGCGCGCTCGTCGTCGAACAGGAAGTCCGCGAGGGACTTCGCGAGCTCCGTCTTACCGACGCCGGTCGGTCCGAGGAACAGGAACGACCCGGTGGGCCGGTTGGGGTCGGCGACTCCGGCGCGGGCGCGGCGAACCGCATCCGAGACGGCGACGACGGCCTCTTCCTGGCCGACGACCCGCTTGCCGAGTTCGGACTCCATCCGCAGCAGCTTGGCGGTCTCGCCCTCCAACATGCGGCCGGCGGGGATGCCGGTCCATGCTGCGACCACGTCTGCGACGTCGTCGGGACCCACTTCCTCCTTGAGCATGACGTCGCCGTCGGCGGCGGCACCGGACTCGCGGGCCGCCTGCTCGAGTTCCTTCTCGAGCTGCGGGATGCGGCCGTACCGCAGCTCCGCCGCCCGGCCGAGGTCGCCGTCGCGTTCGGCGCGTTCCTCCTCGCCGCGCAACGTCTCGAGCTGCTCCTTGACCCCGCGCACGGAGTCGATGGCCTGCTTCTCGTTCTGCCAGCGGGTGGTCAGCTGATTGAGCTTCTCCCGTTCGTCCGCCAGTTCCTGACGCAGCTTCTCGAGCCGGTCCTTCGACGCCGCGTCGGATTCCTTCTGCAGCGCCATCTCCTCGATCTCGAGGCGGCGGACGATGCGTTCGACGGAGTCGATCTCCTCGGGTCGCGAGTCGATCTCCATACGCAGCCGGGACGCGGCCTCGTCCACGAGGTCGATCGCCTTGTCCGGGAGGAACCGGGACGTGATGTACCGGTCGCTGAGCGTGGCGGCGGCGACGAGCGCGGAGTCGGTGATGCGCACGCCATGGTGCACCTCGTACCGCTCCTTGAGCCCGCGCAGGATGCCGACGGTGTCCTCGACGGACGGTTCACCCACCAGCACCTGCTGGAAGCGGCGTTCGAGGGCCGCGTCCTTCTCGATGTACTTGCGGTACTCGTCGAGCGTGGTCGCGCCGACGAGCCGCAGCTCGCCGCGGGCGAGCATCGGCTTGATCATGTTGCCCGCGTCCATCGCGGACTCACCGGTGGCACCCGCACCGACGATGGTGTGGAGCTCGTCGATGAACGTGATGACCTGACCGGCCGAGTTCTTGATGTCGTCGAGGACGGCCTTGAGTCGCTCCTCGAACTCGCCGCGGTACTTGGCGCCCGCGACCATCGATCCGAGGTCCAGGGAGATCACGGACTTGCCGCGCAGCGATTCGGGAACGTCGCCTGCGACGATGCGCTGAGCGAGCCCCTCGACGATGGCGGTCTTGCCGACGCCGGGCTCACCGATCAGCACCGGGTTGTTCTTGGTCCGGCGGCTGAGTACCTGCACGACGCGGCGGATCTCGTTGTCGCGGCCGATCACCGGGTCGAGCTTGCCGTTGCGGGCCGCCGCGGTGAGATCGGTGGAGTACTTCTCGAGCGCCTGGTACGTCCCTTCCGGGTCCGGGCTGGTGACGCGCGCACTGCCGCGGACGGTGGTGAACGCGTCACGCAGCGCCTCGGGGGTGGCGCCGTGCCGCTTCAGCAGTCCGGTCACGTCCGACTCACCCGAGGCGAGTCCGACCATCAGGTGTTCCGTCGACACGTACTCGTCGTCGAGTTCGGTGGCGAGGTGCTGTGCTGCGGTGAGTGCGGCGAGGGCCTCGCGGCCGAGCTGCGGTGTGGTCGTGGCGCCCGTCGTCTTGGGGAGCCGGTCGACGAGATCCTGCGCTTCACGATGGACCACGGTGGGATCGACGCCGATCGCCTTGAGCAGCGGGGCGGCGATGCCGTCGGTCTGGTCGAGCAGGGCCACGAGCAGATGCGCGGGCCTGATGTCGGGATTACCGGCCGACGACGCCGACTGGAGCGCAGCGGTCATCGCGGCCTGGGTCTTGGTGGTCGGATTGAACGAGTCCACTGTTCACCTCTTCTGGCGTTGTAGAGCGGTCCGCCGCCCGGGGCCGAGTGGCACGTGGCGACGCTGTCATCTTCTTAACGCGCGAAGGGTTGAGTCTGTTCCGCTCAACTTTGGAAATTTTCCGCTACACCCATTCTCTCGCCCCGCGACGGTTCGCGGGGCGAGATGTCAGGCCCCGATCGCGGCCGCCATCGTCGGCCAGGATGCGGACAGGTCGTCGCGCCAGTACCCCCACGAGTGTGTGCCGACCGGCCGGAGATCGACCGTGGCCGGAATGTCCAGGGCGCGGAGTTTCTCCGCCAGCCGTATCGTGCAGTCGTTGGTGACGGCCTCGATGACACCACCCACCACGACCTGCGTCGCGAGGTTGCGACGGTCGCCGCCGACGGTCCGGGCGTCGAGGGTGTCGTACGGTCCCGGCAGCCCGCTGCCATTGGAGATGTAGAGGGTGGTCCCCCGGAGCTTCTCCGCGTTGACGTACGGATCGTTCGCGGCCCACAGCGGATCGTTGGCCGCACCCCACATGTTCTCGGGGTTGCCGCCGAAGTCCGACACCGTGATCTCGACGAACCGCCGCGCCACCGGGTCGCTCGTCATCGCGCACCCGCTGTACGCCCCGACGCTCTGATACAGCCCCGGCTTGGAGATCGCGAGGTTGAGGACGCTGGTGGCCGACATGGACAGCCCGGCGATGGCGTTCTTCCCGGTCGTCTCGAGCGCGGAATCGACGATGGGTGACAGTTCCTTCGTCAGGAACGTCTGCCACTTGTTCCGCCCGAGCTCGGGGTCGTCCTGCTTCCAGTCCGCGTAGTAACTGGACTGGCCACCGAACGGGATGACCACGTTGACGTCCTTGTCGGAGAAGAACTTCTCGACGTCCGCCTTCTGCTCCCAGCCGAACTGCTCGGAGTTCCCCTCGACGCCGCCGAGCATGTAGACGGTGGGACGCTTCTCCGACGCGGCCCGGATGACCCGGACGGTGATGTCCTTGTCCATGGCGGTCGAGTGGACGGTGAAGTTCATCTGCGATTCGCCCACCGTGGTGACCTCGACCAACCGCGAACCGTCGGGCGCCTCGTCGGCCGAGACCGACTCGATCGTCGTCCGGGGTTCGGCGGAGACGACGCCTCCGCCGCCGATCGCCGTCAGCGTCACGGCCGCCACGACAGCGGCGGCTCGGCGAACCCGGGCCGAACTGGGCATCCCCGGACGAAACCGACCCCGATCCCGCGCACCGCCAACTCTCATGGGCCCCCCTCGGTAACACTGCCTGTCAACTGGATGCATCGTGCCTTGCCGGTGGTCACAGCTCAATAGCGACCCACCGAAATACCGGGGGCACACGCCGAACCGGCCGTTGCTGTAACCCGGGGTCCGCCCGCGGGACGGCTAGAATGCGGGTGTTCGAATCAGCAGGCACGGAGGCAGGGGACGGCTTGACACGAGATTGCCTCGATCCGCTCGTGATTTCGCGTCTGCGCGCCAGCTTTTCGTCGATCGTGTCCACCGAACACGGACGCAACCGGCTCACCACCACGTTCTACGCCACCCTGTTCGCCGAACACCCCGAATTCCGCGCGCTCTTCCCGCCTGCGCTGGATCAGCAGGGTCACCGCCTGTTCCAGGCACTGCAGTTCGTCATCGACAACCTCGACGACGAGGGCCGGGTCCTCGGTTTCCTCAGCCAGCTCGGCCGCGACCACCGCAAGTACGGCGTCGAGGGCAGGCACTACTTCGCGTCGGGCAATGCGCTGCTGGTCGCCGTGCAGAGTTCCTTCACCCAGGCCATCTGGACGCCCTCGCTGACCGCGGCCTGGACGGAACTGCTCGACCTCCTCCTCCACACGATGGCCGACGCCGCGGACACCGACGACCTGCCCGCCGCGTGGGGCGCCACCGTGGTCGATCACGAACGCCGCCTCGACGACCTCGCGATCGTCCGTCTCGAGACCGACTCCCCCATCCCCTACGGTGCGGGCCAGTACCTCAGCGTCCAGATCCCGCAGCGACCCCGGATGTGGCGGTACCTGTCGGCTGCCATCCCCGCCAACCCGTACGGCCAGCTCGAGTTCCACGTCCGCCGCGTGTCGGGTGGGTGGGTGAGCCCCGCCATCGTGAACGAGACGCAAGTGGGCGACCGCTGGCTGCTCAGCTCCCCGCTGGGCGGTCTCGAGGTCGACCGCGACAGCGGGCAGGACGTCCTGATGATCGGTTCGGGGACCGGCATCGCGCCGCTGCGCGCCCAGGTGATGGAAATGGCGATGCGGTCGAACAATCCGCGGGTCCACATGTTCGTGGGCGGCAAGTATCCGTGCGATCTGTACGACATCGAGACCCTGTGGCACCTGTCGCTGAGCAATCCGTGGCTGACCGTGGTTCCCGTGTCCGAGGAGGACGAGGACCCGTGGTGGCACACGATTCCCGCCCCGGAGGCGCCACCGGGATTGCATCAACGACTCCAGGGGCAGCTCGGCCGCGTCGTCGCCCGGTTCGGGTCGTGGGCGGACCGGCAGATCCAGATCTCCGGTTCTCCGGCGATGATCAAGACCACCGTGTACGCGTTGCAGCGCGGCGGTACACCGCCCGAACTGATCCGGCACGACCCCCTGATCTAGTCGCGCAGCCCGTCCCTGCCCATCCGCTATCCGGTTCGACCGTCGGGAGAGCATCACGCCATGCAAGCCACGCAGACCACCTGGACCAGCACTGTCGTCGAACATCACCGCCTGCGGCACGACCTCGCCGTGGTCCGCCTCGTCGGTGACTACGTCCCGTTCGCGCCGGGGCAATACGTGGACGTGAGCGTGCCCCAGAACCCGCGGCTGCTGCGCAGACTCTCCCCCGCCCTGCCGCCGTCACTGGACGGCAAGCTTGAATTCCACGTCCGGACGGTGCCCGGTGGCTGGGTCAGCGGTGACATCGTCACGGGGACCTCGCCCGGCGACCAGTGGCAGATTCTCGAACCGCGCGGCACGATGTCCGTCGACGAGGACGGGCCGGATGTCATCATGGTCGCCGGCGGCACCGGCCTGGCCCCGTTCCGGTCGATCCTGCTGGACCTGTCGCGCAAGCCGAATCCGCCGCGGGTGTTCCTGTTCACGGGCGATCGGACTCCGCGCGATCTGTATGCGTCCGACATGCTCTACCTGCTGCTGCAGGATCTGCCGTGGCTCACCGTCATTCCGGTGGTGGAGAACGTCGTGAATCCGGACTGGACCGACGAATGGTACGAGCGCACCAGAGTGGACGTGGGGTTCACCGAGGACGACCTCATCGAGGGCTCGCTACCCGACGTCGTGACGTCCTACGGCGCGTTCACCGAGCACCAGGTGCTGGTGTGCGGTTCGGCGGCGATGGTCCGCGCCACCCTCGACCGTCTCCGGGACACCGGGACCCCCACGGAGAACATTCAGTTCGACCCGTACTGAGCCGTTCCGATCAGTAGGACGGGTCGTGCCGGATGTTCTCCGGCGGAGTGCCCGCCGCGTGCAGCCGGAACTTGGTGGTGTTGATCATCGCCTCGGAGCCGACGAGCTGGATGTCGCGCTCGGCCCACGTCCCGAAGTCGGCGACGACCTGCCCGACCTTGCCGGTCAACCGGCGGTGCATGCCGGGCAACGCGGCGCTGCTCGGGCCGGTGTACCACCACGGGTCCTCGTCCTCCTCGGTGACCGGGACGACGGTCAGCCACGGATTCTGCTCCGCGAGTGCCCACAGGGTGCCCAGGTCGTAGAGGTCGCAGGGGTACCGCCCGGCGAAGAAGACGTGGACGCGGCGGTCCTGGCCGCGCTGCGACATCTGCAGGATCTGCGCGCGGAGCGGCGCGATTCCCGTCCCCGATCCGATCATGAGGATGTCGCGACCGTTGTCGTAGCGGACTCCCAGGTCGCCGAGCGGGGACCCGATCACCCACCGCTCGCCCACGAGTGTCTGGCTGACGATGGCGGGGCTGACCCAGCCGCCCGACACCCGTCGGACATGGAACTCGATGATGCCCTGGTCGTTGACGGGGTTCGCCGGCGACAGGTACCGCCACATCCGGGGACGCGACGGCACCTGCACGCTCACGTACTGACCGGCGGTGTAGGTCATCGGCTCGTCGAGTTGCAGGCGGACGATCGACACGTCCTTGCGGACCTGGAGGTGCTCGATCACGGTCGCGCCCCACGCCGGCGGGCCGCTCTCGGCGTTGGCCGCATCCATCATGGTGGCGGCGACGACCGAGAGGACGTCGCGCCACGCCTGCTCGAGTTCGTCGGTCCACGGCTCGGTCGAGGGGAACTGCTCCACCGCGGCGATCAGGGAGTTGCCGACGGCGACGTAGTGCGCGTCCTCGATTCCGTACTTACGGTGGTCGCGGCCGAGCTGGGCGAGGTAGGCGAGGATCTGCCCGGATTCCTCCTCGAGCCGTTCGATCACGTACTGGACGGCGGAGATCAACCGGTCGCGTTGCACGTCCATGGCCGCGGGGAAGAAGTCCCGGGCGTCGGGATACCGCGCGAACAGCAGGGCATAGAAGGACCGCGACAGAGTCTGGGGCCCGTCCGGCACCGCCGCGATAGCCTTGAAACTCGACCGGACCAGCGATATTGCCTGTGAATCCACCGCGCATCCTCGTCACCGACTGAACGCGGCCTCGCCGCGAAGTACTTGGGCAGACTATAGGCGCGGGCGCCACGCCGCAGACCAGGTCCCTTGTTTTCCGCCCTGGTCGTGCTATCCGACCGCTCGGTCTGCACTTTCCCAGTACCGGGAGCGCAGCGCCTTCTTGTCCAGTTTGCCGAGCGGGGTGAGCGGCAGCGTGTCGACGAAGTCGATCGATTTGGGGGCGTGCACCGATCCCTTCGCGGCCCGCACCCGTTCGACGAGTTCGGCGGCGTCGACTGTCTGCCCGGCCCGCAATACCACGCACGCCTTCACGGCCTCGCCCCACTTCTCGTCCGGAACGCCGACTACCGCGACCGAGCCGACGGCCGGATGCGCCGAGATGACGTCCTCGATCTCCCGGGGGAACACGTTGAATCCGCCGGTGACGATCATGTCCTTCTTTCGGTCGACGATCGTCATGAATCCGTCTTTGTCCTTGCGTGCGACGTCGCCTGTGTGCAGCCATCCGCCGCGGAAGGCCTCGGCGGTCTCGGCGGGCTTCTTCCAGTACCCCTTCATGACCAGCGGGCCGCGGACGCAGATCTCACCGAGCTCACCCTGGGGGACCTCGTTCAGGTCGTCGTCGAGCAGGGCGACGTTCAGCCAGGGCACGGGACGCCCGCACGTCGCGAGCCGGCTGGGATCGTCCGCCAGGTGCTCTTCCTTCCGCAGCACCGCGATGGTCATTCCGCATTCGGTCTGGCCGTAGAACTGGAAGAAGATCTGGCCGAACTTCTCGATGCCCTCCTTCAACCGGGCCGGCGACATCGCCGAGGCGCCGTAGAAGAGGGTCTGCAGGCTGGACACGTCCCGCTTCGGCAGATCGGGGTGATCCATCAGCAGGTAGATCATGGTGGGGACGAGCATCGTGGCCGAGATCTTGTGCTTCTCGATCGCCTCGAGGACGGCACCGGGCTCGAACGCGGGCAACACGATCAGCGCGCCGCCACGCAGCAGGGTCGGGATGAAGAAGGCGGCGCCGGCGTGCGACAGCGGCGTGCAGATGAGGAAACGCGGTTCGTCGGGCCACTGCCACTCGGCCATCTGGATCTGGTTGAGTGTCGCGCCGGACTGGTAGGAGCCGACGACACCCTTCGGCTTGCCGGTGGTGCCGCCGGTGTAGACCATGCTGCTGTTGTCGTCGGCGGCCACGTCCGCCGCCCGCAGGCGTTGCGGGGTGAACGTCTCGGCGAGGGCGAGAATGTCGGTACCCACTTCGGACGGCCCCAACGACAACACGTTCTCGATCGACGGCGACTGCGCCACCAGTTCGGCGGCGCGCTCCTCGAAGGCGGTGGGATCGAAGATCAACGTCTGAATCTCGGCGTCGCCGACGATGTACAGATGGTCGTCGAGCGAGCCCATCGGGTTCAGCGCGCTGGCGCGGCATCCGGAGATCATGGTGGCGCCCATGCTGATGAGCACTTCGGGCCTGTTCTTGGACAGCATGGCGGTGCTCGTGCCTTTACCGATTCCGAGTGAAGCCAGTGCCTGCGCAAAGCAACTGATCTGATCGCGCATCTCACCGCCGGTGAGGACGACGTCGCCGAGGTAGAGCGCCGGCTTGTCGGAGTTGCGTTCCAGTGCAGTGATGAGGAGGTCTGCAGCGAAGGCGGGTCGATGCAGATCTGCGAACTCGTCGGTCATCTGTGATCCTTCTACTCCCGCGACGCCGAGGCGCATGGTCCGGCGGCCTGGATTTTCTGTGTCCTGGGTCACCGACACCCTAACCGGAAACCGGAAAAACTGAAACCTGTTCCACCTGGCTCGCGGGTGGCGACGGCAACTCCGGGCCGGAACACGTCCGATATCGTGAGGTCCATGAGTCCGCAGGACCGAATCGCAGAACGGATCTCGACCGCGGCGCAGAGCGCGCACGTCTTCCTCGCCACGGCGGAATCCCTCACCGGCGGGCAGATCTCATGCATTCTCGGCGCCGCGCCCGCGTCCTCCGACTGGTACCGGGGCAGCGTGGTCGCGTATTCCAGCGAAGTGAAACACCGGGTGCTGAAGGTGCCGGACGGTCCCGTCGTCAGTGAGGCCAGTGCCCGCGCGATGGCAAGTGCGGTCGCGGAACTGCTCGGAGCCGACATCGCCGTCGCAGTGACCGGTGCGGGCGGCCCCGACCCCCAGGACGGGCAACCGCCGGGGACCGTCTGGTTCGGACTCTTCACCCACGGCCGCATCGACACCGAGATGCACCGATTCGACGGTGAACCGCAGGACGTCGTGACCGCAACGACCGACCGTGCCCTGGAACTGCTCGAGCAGGCGCTGACCTCCGCGCCCGGTCGAGTTCCTCCCCCGCTCGCATAGATCTCCGAGAGTCGGGTAATCGTCCGTGCGGGCACCTCTACACCGAGGAGGATTTCCGTGCCGAAGACCACCGACAGCGGCAAGCCGAAGAAGCGCGAGCTCCCCGGGACGCTGAAGAAGTCGTCCGAGAAGGCGCAGCGCACGTTCGCCAAGGTGTACGACTCCGCAATGGACCAGTACGGGGACGAGGAACGGGCGCATCGCGTCGCGTACGACACCCTCAAACACAGCTACGAGAAGGTCGGGGACCACTGGGAGGCCAAGGACGAGAAGGGCCCCTCGGACGAGCGCGCGAAGAGCGGCGGCCCGAACGCGTCCGGTGAGACGGCAGAGGGCGTCGACGCCAACGCGAGCAAGGACCACCTCATGCACATCGCGCAGCGACTCGACATACACGGCCGGTCCACCATGACCAAGGACGGACTCGTCGACGCGATCGAGAAGGCGAACCGGAGAGCCCGATGAGAGCCGTGACGTGGCAGGGCAAACGGAAGGTCAGCGTCGACACCGTTCCCGACCCGGTGATCGAACAGAAGACCGACGCTGTCGTCGAGATCACCACCACCAACATCTGCGGCTCCGACCTGCACCTGTACGAACTGCTCGGTGCGTTCATGAACGAGGGCGACATCCTCGGCCACGAACCGATGGGCATCGTCCGCGAGGTGGGGTCCGAGGTGACCGACGTGAAGGTCGGCGACCGGCTGGTCATCCCGTTCCAGATATCCTGCGGCAGCTGCCACATGTGCGATCGGAAGCTGTTCACCCAGTGCGAGATCACCCAGATCCGGGACGAGGGCATGGGCGCAGCGCTGTTCGGCTATTCGAAACTGTACGGGAGCGTTCCCGGCGGCCAGGCCGAGTATCTTCGGGTGCCGCACGTGAAGAACACCCACATCACGGTTCCGGAGGGTCCACCGGATTCGCGCTTCGTGTATCTGTCCGACGTGCTGCCGACGGCATGGCAGGCCGTCGAGTACGCGGAGATACCCGACGGCGGTTCCGTCGTCGTTCTCGGGCTCGGACCGATCGGCGACATGGCGGCACGCATCGCCACGCACAAGGGTTTTCGGGTCATCGGCGTCGATCTCGTGCCCGAGCGGCTCGCCCGAGCGCGGGCGCGGCAGATCGAGACGGTCGACCTGAACAACGCCGAGAGCGAACTCGGCGACGTGATCCGGGAGATGACCGACGGCCGCGGACCCGATTCCGTCATCGACGCCGTCGGCATGGAAGCGCACGGCTCCCCCGGCGCGAAACTCCTGCAGCAGGTCACGTCGTACCTGCCCGATGCCATCGCGGCCCCGTTGATGTCTACGGCGGGAATCGACCGGCTGCACGCGCTGTACTCGGCCATCGACATCGTGCGGCGCGGCGGCACCCTCTCGCTCATCGGGGTGTACGGAGGAATGGCGGACCCGATACCGATGCTCACCCTGTTCGACAAGCAGATTCAGCTGCGGATGGGGCAAGCCAACGTGAAGCGGTGGGTCCCGGACATCCTGCCGTTGCTCACCGACGCCGACCCCCTGGGTGTCGACACGTTCGCCACTCACGAACTGCCACTGGACCACGCGCCGCACGCGTACGAGATCTTCCAGAAGAAGGAAGACGGCGCTGTGAAGATTCTCCTGAAGCCGTGATGTCTTCCCTCTGGCTCGATCACGTCGCCGGTCACCGCGGCGCGGTAACGGGGCGATCGTGGGACGAACGCGGACGGTACGACACCGTGGTGGTGGGCGCGGGGGTGACCGGGCTGATCACCGGGTTACTGCTCGCCCGTGCGGGACAGCACGTCGCCGTCGTCGAAGCGCGAACCATCGGGGCCGTCACGACAGGGAACACCACGGGCAAGGTCAGTGTGCTCCAAGGTACCCGGCTTGCCGAGATCGGCCGACGCCACGCGTCGCACATCCTGCGCTCGTATGTCGAGGGAAACCTGGAAGGCCAGCAGTGGCTGCTCCGGTACTGCCACGACCGCGAGATTCCCGTCGGCACGGCACCGGATTTTACGTTCGCGCAGACCGAGTCCGGCGTCGACGCGGTGCGCGCCCAGTACACGGCCGCGCGATCGGCGGGCCTGCCTGTGCGACTCGTGCCCGAACTCGAGATCCCGGTGCCCCACGTCGACGCCGTCACACTCGACGACCAGGCGTTCCTGGACCCGATGCCCGTTCTCCATGCGGTGGCCCGCGACCTGATCACGCACGGCGGCGACGTGTTCGAGCACCGTCGTGTGACGTCGGTCCGGACGCTGGTGCGATTCCACGTCCTGTCGACGCCGGACGGCGACATCGAAGCCCGCCGCGTGGTTCTCGCGACGGGAACTCCGATCCTCGATCGCGGAGGATTCTTCGCCCGGCTGAAGGCGGAACGATCGTATGCTGCGGCGTTCCGGGTGCCGGGCGGTGCACCCGGGGGCATGTACCTGACCGCCGATCAGCCCACCCGGTCGCTGCGCCCAGCCGAGGCCGGTCGTGTTCTGGTCGTCGGCGGCAACGGTCACGATGTCGGGCGAAGCACGTCGCCGCAGGCCGCGGTCGACGATCTACTGGCCTGGACCGGCCGTCATTTTCCCGGGGCGACGCCGACCCACCGCTGGTCGGCGCAGGACTACTCCTCGCTGAACGCGCTCCCCTACGTCGGCCCACTGGTTCCCGGCAGTGACGGCATTCTCATCGCCACGGGCTACGGCAAGTGGGGTCTCTCGAACGGCGTCGCCGCCGGTCTCGTGCTCGCCGGACGCATTCTGGGTGGCCACATGCGGTGGGGCGAGGCATTCCAGAGCTATTCGCCGACGCAGCTTTTCGACCTTCCGGCGGCGGTGAAGGCGAACGGCGAGGTGGCGGTGGAGATGGTCGCGGGCTGGGGTGACGCGCTCGTGGGGCGGCAACGGGGGCAGGGCCGGGCCCGCATCGTGCGAGAGGGACTGCTGCCCGTCGGCGAATACACCTCGGACGGTCACACCGAGCGTGTCTGCGCCGTCTGCCCGCACCTCGGTGGCGTGCTCCGCTGGAACGATGCGGAGGCTTCGTGGGACTGCCCGCTGCACGGGTCCCGATTCACTGCCGGCGGAACACTTCTCGAGGGCCCCGCAACCACCGATCTCCGAAGACTCTGATTCCCACCCGATTGGCTTCGGGCCGACCGGGTACCCGTCGCTTGTGTTCACCAGAGGAAGGAAGTGCCCATGACATCGGCAGACACACTGCGCGGCCGGAAGGTCGCGATCCTGGCCACCGACGGGGTCGAGGAAGTCGAACTCGTCGAACCACGAAAGGCCGTGGAGGACGCCGGCGCGGAGGTTCGGCTGATCTCGTTGTCCCCCGGCAAGATCCAGGCCATGAACTCGGACGTGAACGCGGCAGGCACCTACGCCGTCGACGCCGTGGTCGGCGACGTGTCGGTCGCCGACTTCGACGCACTGATCCTGCCCGGCGGCACCACGAACCCCGACCACCTTCGGATGGACGAGTCGGCCGTCGCCTTCGTCCGCGACTTCGTCGCTTCGGGCAAACCGGTGGGCGTGATCTGCCACGGACCGTGGACGTTGGTCGAGGCCGACGTCGTCCGCGGCCGCACTCTCACGTCGTATCCGAGCGTGCGCACCGACATCCGCAACGCCGGCGGAACCGTGGTCGACGAGGAAGTGGTGGTCGACAACGGATTGGTGTCGAGCCGCAACCCCGACGACCTGCCCGCGTTCTGCGCGAAGATCGTCGAGGAGTTCGCCGAGGGCCGTCACCCGCAGTGACTAGTCCATCGGCGAGTGTGGTCGGGTCGGGTCCGTTGCGGGCGACGACCCGACCCGCGCCGTGAAGAATCCGAGCGCGACCATTCCGGCGCCGAGTGCGAAGTGCAGCCAATTGTCTGCCGTGTTGACCGGCACGAAGTTCGCCGCACTGGCCTGGTCGATCACCAGTCCGTAGATCCACAGAACGAGATAGACCACACCGCCGACGATCAGGTACAGGCGCGCAGTCCGTACGGTCCTGGCGAATGCGATGCCGGCGACGCCGAAAATCAGGTGAACGAGGTTGTGCAGCACCGAAACCTGGAATATTCCCAGCAGTTTCGCGCCCGAATGGTGCCCGGCGCCGCCGAGCAGGTCGTAGTCGGTCGTGATGCCGGGAACGAAGCCCAGGATCCCGACCAGGAGGAATACCACACCCACGACGAGCGCGGCGATCTGAACCGGCGACTTCGTCCGGGATGACTCGCGCGTACCCATTGCTCTGCCCTTCCTTCGCGATCGACTGTTCCCCGATTACCCGTCAGCGAACACGTCAACCGCCCAGCGCGGTCAGCGCGAGTCCGGCACCGTCACCACCACGCGGGTGCCCGATCCGGGTGAGGACGTGACGTCGAAGGTACCGCCGAGGCTTTCGACCCGCACGATGTGCGACGCCAGCCCGATGTGCCCCTGCGCCACCCGTTCCGGGACGACGGCCGGATCGAAACCGGCGCCGTCGTCGGCGACCGTCAGAGTGGTCCGCCCGTCGGCACGGGTGAGTGCGAATTCGATCGTCGTGGCGCGGGCATGTCTGGTCACGTTGGTGAGCAGTTCCCGCGCCACCCGGTAGAGCAGCTCCTGGCAGTCGGGGTGACCGACGTCGTCGAGGCTCACCGACATCTCGAACCCCCGCCGGGCGTAGAGATCGGTGAGTTCGCGCAGCGCCGCGGTGAGGCCCAGCTGCGCGAGGACCTGCGGATGCAGTGTGGTGACCGTGGACCGCAGTTGCGCCGCGGTCTCGCGGAGGGCGGACTCGGCGGCGACCAGCATGTCGTCCGGGTTTCGCTCCAAGGCCTCCTCCACGTCCAGCCGGGCGGCCAGGACATTCTGCAGGGGCCCGTCGTGAAGGTCTTCGGCCAGTTGCCGTCGCTCGCGTTCCTCGGCGCCCATCGATTCGGCGATCAGCTGCCTGCGCACATCCATCAGCGAGATCACCGTCGCAGAGCGCCGGACCAGCACGTACGACAACGCCGTCGTCGCGGCCGCGAGCCACAACAGGAAGCCGAAGTAGAGGTACACCTCGTCGGGGAAGCCGACTGCGTCGTCGCGCTTGGAGTAGACGATCCACACCACCTGGTACCCGAGGGCGGTACAAACCCCGACGATCGCCGTCAGACGCGGCCGGTACTGGAACGCCACCGAGATCGGCAGCAGGAAGAACACCGGCAGCAGCACCGACGTCGCGCCGCCCGAGGCGATACACAACGCCACCACCGCGGTGACGTCCGCCGCGGTGGACACCCAGCCCGCCCACGGTCCGACGTCCCGCACCAGAACGAAGATCAGCCAGCCGAGCGCCAGAGCCGCATACCCGATCAGCAGCCCGGCGAAGACGTCGGGTTTCCAGTGCACCACGCGGATCACCGGCCCGAGCAGCGCCATCAGCCCGATCAGCGGTAACCGGAGAATGGCGGTCACCCGGACGGCCTCGGTGCTGTAGCGACGGACTACGCGACTCTGGGACGGAAGCGGCACGTCACTCCAGCAAGCCGCGTCGCATCGCCTCGGCCACCGCGGCCGCGCGGTCGCTCACCCCGAGCTTCTCGTACAGGCGCTGGACATGAGTCTTGACCGTCGACGGCGCCAGATACAGCTCTCCGGCGATCGTGGGAATGCTCTGGCCGCGCGCAATGAGCGCCAGCACTTCCTTCTCCCGGCCGCTCAGCGCCGGCCCGACCGGTTCACTGCGACGACGCACCTCGCCGGCCAGTCCGACGGCGAGGGAGGCGGGGAGGACGTCGCGGCCCTGAGCGCAGTCCAGGACGGCTTTCACGATCTCCGCCCGAGTGGACTCCTTGGGCAGGAACCCCGCCGCCCCCTCCTGCAGCGCGTGGTAGACGATCGCGGACTCGTCGTGCGCCGACAGCAGCAGCACCCGCGTGGCCAGTTCGGCTCGCCGGACGGCCGCCGCCACCTGGGAACCGTCCAGCTCCGGCATCCGATAGTCGAGCAGTGCGACGTCGGGGGCGAGTTCGCGGATCAGGGCGAGCGCCGCCGCACCGTCGTCCGCCTCGCCGACCACCTCGATGTCGCCACTCGCCAGGAGCGCACGGACGACACCGTCCCGAAAGATCGGGTGGTCGTCGCCCACCACCACACGCACGGCACTCACGGCGCGGTCCGATGCGAAGCGACTCCGGCGAAGTCCATTGCTCACTTTCTCACGAGAGCAGGCCCGCGCGGAGCACTTCGCGGCGCCGGTGTCCCCCGATCGGTGGACACCGAATTCATCCCGCCCTCGGTCCTGTCGGTGGACAGACGACGGCGCATATTCGCGACATAGTTGGTGCACACCGGAAAACGGGAGATCGGAAACCGAAACCCCCACGGCCCCAGACGTTCCCCCCGAAGTGTCACAACTCAGGAGAAGCCATCATGCGCACCACCGCCCGCCGCCGCGTCGCACTCTTCATCGCACTGCCCGCCACCGCAGTGGCCGTCACCGGATTCGCCATCGCCGCAGCAGGTGTTGCCACCGCGGGCACGATGCCGACATCGGGACCCACGATCGCGATGACGATCAGCAACGACACCGACCTGCCGATGGTCCTCGCGGGCTCGTCGAACCCCTACGGGCAGTGGATTCAGGCGCCGTCGGACTACCTCGCCCCGCACAGCAGCCAGATCGTGAAGGCATTCTCCACCGATCCGAACGGCGTCGAGGTGGACGCCACCTACGCGCTCCCCGGTGGTGCCCAAGCCGTGTTCCGCGCCGACAACTACAGCAACACCACCGACGTGGACGGCACCCGCGTCGACGCCGACTACGGCCACGCCTACGGCATCAGCAGCTGGATCGACTCGGGCTACCCGAACATGAACGCCGGCTACCACCTGTACGGACACCCCTGACAGACGATCCCGACCATCCACCGAACACTCGAAGAAAGCCGGAGAACATGATCATGCACGTCACCGAGACCCCCACCCCCACCGTCTCCCGCACGATGTGGACCACCGAGGAGATCAAGGCACGTCTCGAGGAGATGAACATTCCGCGATCACGCACCCGCCGCGGGCCCCGCTGGGGCAACCGCGACCGATGAGCCGGGGGTTGGGGCCCGATGTCGCACTGGTTCACTCCGACAGGACCAGTGCGACATCGGTTCGGTTCACCCGAGAGATCGCCGGGTCAGCGCTGGTGTCGCGGCTTCCACACGACGAGCGCATTGCTCCGCGGGATCGGCACCAGGTCGCGCCGGTAGCCGGCGTGAATCTTGGCGATCTCCTCGGCCAGCTCGCGAACCCGGTGCTGTAGAGCCTCCACCTGGTTGGTGAGTTCGATGATCCGCTTGATCCCGGCGAGGTTGACACCCTCGTCCTGCGAGAGGCGCTGCACCTCACGGAGCAGCGCCACATCCCGCGGCGAGTACCGTCGCCCGCCACCGGACGTGCGGTGCGGGGTGACGAGACCGAGCCGGTCGTAGTTGCGCAACGTCTGGGCATGCATGCCGGCGAGTTCCGCGGCCACCGAGATCACGAAGATCTGGGCGTCCGGATCAACGGCGGTCTCGCGTGGATCCTGGGTCGTATCGCTCATCAGGCACCTGCCCACCCGGCCCTGGGATCGAATCCGCTGGCCTTCTCTGCTTCCAGATAGGTCTTCAGTGCTTCGGTGGCGGGGTCGTCGAGCTTCTGCGGAACGGCGACCTTGACCGTGACCAGCAGGTCACCGGCGCCACCCGCGCGCTTGGGAACGCCTCGGCCGCGTACCCGCAGAACCCGGCCGTCGGCTGTGCCCGCCGGAATCTTCACACCCACGCGCCCCTCCAACGTGGGGACGGAGACCGTGGTTCCGAGCACGAGCTCACCGTAGCTGACGGGGACGACGAGGGTGAGGTCGTCGCCGTTGCGGCCGAACACCTTGTCGGGACGCACCCGGACCGTGACGAACAGGTCGCCGGACGGCGCGCCGCGCAGGCCCGCCTCCCCCTGGCCTGCCAGCCGGATCTTCTGTCCGTCGCTGACACCCGCGGGAACGCGGACGGTGATGGTGCGGGTCCGGTTTGTGACGCCGTTGCCGTGGCACACCTCGCACGGCGAGTCGATGATCGAGCCGGTACCGCGGCAGTCGTCGCACGGCTCACTGAACCCGAACGCGCCCTGGTTTCGGCTGACGATTCCGGTCCCGTTGCAGCGCGGGCAGACTCGCGGGCTGGTTCCCGGCTTGGCACCGCTGCCGTGGCAGGTGGTGCACGGCGACGGGCTGGTCAGTCGCAGCGGAACCGTGACGCCCAGCGTGGCTTCACGGAATTCGAGGGTCGTCTCCGTCTCGACGTCGCTGCCACGACGGGGACGGTTGGTCGTGCGGGTCGCGCCGCCACCACCGGCGCCGCGATTGAACAGGCCACCGAAGATGTCGCCGAGGCCGCCGTCACCGGCCGCCGCGCCGCCGCCACCGAACAGGTCGTTGATGTCGAATCCGCCCTGGCCGAAACCGCCGGCTCCGGGGTTGAATCCGCCGCCGCCCTGACCGAAACCGCCGCTCGCGAACAGTCGCCGGGCCTCATCGTATTCCTTGCGCTTGGCAGGGTCCGAGAGCACGGCGTGTGCTTCGCTGACGGACTTGAAACGCTCCTCGGCCTTCGTGTCGCCGGGGTTCGCGTCGGGATGAAGGTCGCGGGCGAGTTTGCGGTACGCCTTCTTGATCTCGTCCGCGGATGCGTGGGACGAGACGCCCAGCTCCTTGTAGAAGTCCTTTTCGATCCACTCCCGTTGGCTCACTGGGCGTCTCCTCCTCTCGCTCTTACTCTTGTTCCGACTCGGCGGGCTTCGCCGCCTCGTCGGAGGTGTTCGCGCCGGAATCGCCGGCGCGATCAATCACAGCTACCATCGCATGCCGCAGGACGCGATCACCGAATTTGTAGCCCTTTCGCATCACGGTGCCGAGAACGGGGTCGTGACCCTCGCCCTCGTGCTGCACTGCCTCGTGCAGCGCCGGATCGAATGCGTCGCCCTCGGCACCGAACTCGCTCAGCCCGAGCGAGGTGAGGGTGCCGGTGAGCTTGTCTGCCACACCCTTCAGCGGCCCCGAGTCGAGGTCGCCGTGGCTGCGTGCACGGTCGAGGTCGTCCAGCACCGCGATGAGTTCACCGACGACGGACGCCTTGGCGTTCGCGATGTCGGCCTGCTTGTCGCGCTGGACGCGGCGGCGGTAATTGGCGTACTCCGCCTGCAGTCGCTGCAGGTCAGCGGTGCGCTCCGCCAACTCGTCCGTCTCCGGAGCTGCCGTGTCCGGCAGGTCCCCTTCGTCCACCGAGCCGGGCTGCGGGGCGGCAGCGGTGCCCGCGAGGGGCTCCACTACCGGCTCCGCGTCCCGTGTCCGACCGGTCTCGGGGTCGATCTTCCGCTTGTCCACGAAAGTGACCGGTTCCTGCTCGGTGTTGTCGGACGTCACTTCTTCTCCGACTCGGACGGCTCGTCCACGACCTCGGCATCGACGACGTCGTCGGCACCACTCGCGCCGGAACCGTCGGTGTTGGCGGCTTCCTCGGCGGCACTGGCCTCGTAGATCGCCTGGCCGAGGGCCTGCGACTCGGTGGCCAGCTTCTCGACCGCGGCCTTGACGGCCGCGATGTCGGTGCCTGCGAGAGCGTCGTTGGCTTCCTTGATGGCAGCCTCGACCTTCTCCTTGACGTCGGCGGGCACCTTGTCCTCGTTGTCCTTGATGAACTTCTCGGTCTGGTGCACGAGCGACTCGGCCTGGTTGCGCACCTCGGCCTCCTCGCGGCGGGCCTTGTCTTCCTCGGCGTGCGCCTCGGCGTCCTTGACCATCCGCTCGATCTCTTCCTTGGACAGACCGGAGCCGTCCTGGATCTTGATCGTGTTCTCCTTGCCCGTGCCCTTGTCCTTGGCGGTCACGTGCACGATGCCGTTGGCGTCGATGTCGAAGGTGACCTCGATCTGCGGCACGCCACGCGGGGCGGGCGGCAGGTCGGCCAGCTCGAACGAGCCGAGCAGCTTGTTGTGCGAGGCGATTTCGCGCTCACCCTGGAACACCTGGATCTGCACCGAGGGCTGGTTGTCGTCAGCGGTGGTGAAGGTCTCGGAACGCTTGGTCGGGATGGTGGTGTTGCGCTCGATGAGCTTGGTCATCACGCCACCCTTGGTCTCGATGCCGAGGGACAGCGGGGTGACGTCGAGGAGCAGCACGTCCTTGACCTCGCCCTTGAGGACGCCGGCCTGCAGGGCGGCGCCGACGGCGACGACCTCGTCCGGGTTGACGCCCTTGTTGGGCTCACGGCCACCGGTCAGCTCGCGCACCAGATCGGAGACGGCGGGCATACGGGTGGAACCACCGACGAGCACGACGTGGTCGATGTCCTTGACGGCGATGCCGCTGTCCTTGATCACGGCCTGGAACGGCGCGCGGGTGCGGTCGAGGAGATCGGACGTGATCTTCTGGAACTCGCTGCGGGACAGCTGCTCGTCGAGGAACAGCGGGTTCTTGTCCGCGTCGACGGTGATGTAGGGCAGGTTGATCGACGTGCTCTGCGAGGAGCTCAGTTCGATCTTGGCCTTCTCGGCGGCCTCGCGGAGACGCTGCAGAGCCATCTTGTCCTTGGTCAGATCGATGCCGTTCTGAGCCTTGAACTTGTCGACGAGCCACGTGACGATGCGCTCGTCCCAGTCGTCACCACCGAGGTGGTTGTCGCCGGACGTGGCGCGAACCTCGACGACGCCGTCGCCGATTTCGAGCAGCGAGACGTCGAAGGTGCCGCCACCGAGGTCGAAGACCAGGATGGTCTGTTCCTTGTCGCCCTTGTCCAGGCCGTAGGCCAGGGCGGCCGCGGTGGGCTCGTTGACGATGCGCAGGACGTTGAGACCGGCGATCTGGCCGGCTTCCTTCGTGGCCTGACGCTGGGCGTCCTCGAAGTACGCGGGGACGGTGATCACCGCGTCGGTGATGTCCTCACCCAGGTACGCCTCGGCGTCGCGCTTCAGCTTCATGAGCGTGCGCGCGCTGATCTCCTGGGGCGTGTACTTCTTGCCGTCGATCTCCACGTTCCAGTCGGTGCCGATGTGGCGCTTGACGGAGCGGATGGTGCGGTCGACGTTGGTGACGGCCTGGTTCTTGGCGGGCTGGCCGACCAGCACCTCACCGTTCTTGGCGAAGGCGACGATCGACGGGGTGGTGCGTGAACCTTCGGCGTTGGCGACCACTACGGGCTCGCCGCCTTCCAGCACAGACACGACCGAGTTCGTTGTACCGAGGTCGATACCGACGGCACGAGCCATAGTGTTCCTCACTTTCGTTTTGCAGTCCTGTGGGCAGGTTTTTCATTACTGAACTGCGATGTTGGCGCTTAGTGAGCGCCCTCCGCTCAAGTTTGCACTCCGACACCGTCGAGAGTCAATTCGAACTTGAGTCTTGCACGCTCATGTTGTCGTAAGGCTCAACGGAGGGGTGCGGAGATTTGTTCCCGGGCGCCCACATCTTGTTCGGGCGCCGTGCTTCGGCGCCGTGCTTCGGGGCCGTGTTTCGGGGCCGTGTTTCGGGGCCGCCGACACGGACCCGCGCGTCGGCCCGCCACGGTACGGCAGGTCGATAGGATCGCAGCGTGACGACACCCGAACAGCCGCCACGCCGGCCGGAACCGCCGCGACCCGTACCGCCGCGTCCGGAGTTCGCGGTCACCCCGCTGCGCGCCACCCCCACCGATGCCACCCCGAAGGCGGTCGCGGTGTCGCTGTCCGCCTGGGTGGGATCGTTCGTCGTTCTCGCCGGAATCGCCGGCGCCATCGTGCTCGACCTCGGCGCGGTCCGCGACGCCCTCGAGGCCTCGGTCGCCGCGGACAATCCCGGGGACTCCGCGACAGACATCACCGACACGGTGAACCTGACGCTGATCGGCAGCGGCGCCATCGCCGTCGTCCTGATCCTCCTCGGACTGCTGGGGATACAACTCCTGCGCGCCCGGAAACCGGCGGGCCAGATCACCCTCGCCGTCGTCGGCGTCCTCAGCGCCGCCGGCGGAGTGGGCCTGTGGACCCTGCTGTCCGACGCCGGTGACGCGACCGCCGGTGTGCTGCAATGGGCGCCGCTCGCCTACAGCGCCCTCGTCGCGGTGGGAGTGCTCGCCCTGTTCGCCCCCGGTGTGTCTCAGTGGCTGCGCCGGAACCGCTGACCGGACTCACACCTGGCACGGATCGGTGCTGCCGTGGAACTCCGGGTCGGGGTCGTATTCGCGGTTGGACGTGCCCGAATACTCGGGATCGGGGTCGTACTCGTCGTTGGTCGTCCCTGTGAAGTCGGGGTCCGGGTCGTACTCGTCGTTCGTCGTGCCCTCGTAGGAGGAGTTGCAGGCCGGGTGGGCGGCAGCGGTCTGGGTCACGGACGCGGCGCCGAACACGAGAGCCACGGCTGCCAGTGCGGTCATCGTCGTGCGGATCATGATGATTCCTTTCATCGGTGGGCTGATCATCTGTGGGCTGGGCGGACCCAGAAGAGAGAACCGAGCGGGGTCACCCGTGCGCGGGCTGGTCGGGCATCGCGGGTTCGCCCGCGCCGTTCCGGCTCGACCCGGCGACATCGGGATGGCGCGTCACCGTGGGGGTACCCACATCGGGGCGCGCGGCACCCGGCGCGAGCGGCGGAATCGTCAGGGCTCGCCGGAATTCCATCTGCCCGCCGGTGTCGCTGTCGGCGGCGGTCGAGGCGTACGCGAACGTGCCGACTCCCACCGTGACGGCGACGAGGACGGGCGACACCATGCCCCCGAGAACGCGAAGCCATACGCGTCGGCGGGCGGGCCGGGGTGCCGGTCCCGGAGAGTCGAAGTTCATACCGAGAATCCTTCGCGGCGCGCGCTTTCCACACATCCAGGAAGGCACCCAACTTGGACCCCGAGAAAAACCCTGAGAAAGCCTTCCTAATGAGGACCGTTTCTGACCTCAATCGCTTCTACTCTTTTTCTCATGACCACTTCGCAGAAGTCCCCCGCAACCGGTGAGCGCGCCGACCTCCTCCAGATCCTGCAGGAGCAGCGAGCCACCCTGTTGATCACGGTCCGCGGCATCGACGACGAACAGGCACGACAGCGCTCGACCGTCAGCGACCTGACGCTCGGCGGACTGATCAAGCACGTCTCCCACACGGAAAAGCACTGGGTCGAAACCATTCTCGAACCCGACGAGAACGCGGAGTTCGACATGGAGTGGGCGATGGAGAAGTACTACATGCGGGACGACGAAACCCTCGAGGGACTGCTCGCCGAGTACGCCGAGGTGGCCCGCGCGACGGAGGCCGCCGTGTCCGGCCTCGACGACCTGGACGTGCTCGTCCCACTGCCCACCGCACCCTGGGCACCCGAGCGGCAGTGGTGGACGATCCGCCGCACCCTGCTCCACATCATCCGGGAGACCGGCCACCATTCCGGTCACGCCGACATCATCCGGGAATCCCTCGACGGCGGAAACACCACCATGCAGATGGGCGCCGACGCGGGCATGGAGTTCTGACCCGCCCGGCGGAACAGACGAAAACACCTCACCGGGTTCGGGTTCCGGTGAGGTGTTCTCTTCATGTGGCGTCTTCGAGTGTTGACTTACCTCCTGCGGTTCAACTTTTGCCGACTGGTGAAGACCATGGTGCCGCGCTGCGGGGGCACCGGCTACCTACCCCAGGGTGAATGTTGCCCACCTGGTGCTGCGGCTACGCCTCGGCGGTGACGGAGAGCACGACCACGTCGTCGGGGAAGGACGCGGGTGTCTGCAGACCCACGACCGCGAGGGCCCGGCCCGTCATCGAGACGCCGAGTACCTCGCTCCCCGCGGACAGTTCGTCGGCTCGTCCACCCGGTGGCTGTACGTCGAACCACGCGGGCGGTTTCAGGCCCTCGTCCGGTGCACCGGCGAAGACGGGACGCACCCGATAGCGCCGGTCGGGGTCGAGCCCGGGCAGCGTGAACCTGCCCCGCGGTGACACCTCGGAGCGCCCCACGTACGCGAGGAAGAACAGCGCCTCCGCCCGGTCCGCCGCGACCGCACCGTAGACGAGCAGGGTCGGGTCGATCTCGTCGGCCCGCACCATCGTTCCGGTGTGCAGGAGTTCCCGGTGCCGCTTGTACAGGTCGATCCACACCGCGAGCTGTGCGTTCTCGTCGTCGGTGGCGGTCGCGAGATCCCACTCGATCCCGAGGTGCCCGTACAGCGCCGTCCCCGCCCGGAACGACAGGCGGTGGTACCGGCCCGTCGTATGGGAGATTCCGGACGCGATGTGCGAGCCCAGCAGTTCGGGGGGAAGCAGCTGCATCGTCCACCGGTTCATCTGCTGACGCTCGAGCGGATCGATGCAGTCCGAGACCCAGACGCGGTCGGTGCGCTCGAGGATGCCGAGGTCCACCCGCGCTCCGCCCGACGAGCAGGATTCGATCTCCAGTCCGGGGAAGCGGCGCTTCAGTTCGTCCATCAGCCGGTAGGTCGCGAGGGTCTGGTCGTGGACGCCGGCGCGGCCGTGCGGTGCGGTGCCGGCGTCGATCAGGTCGCGGTTGTGGTCCCACTTGATGTAGGCGATGTCGTACTCGGCGAGAATCGCGGACATTCGCTCGAGGATGTGGTCGTACGCCTCGGGGATCCCCAGATTGAGCACCTGCTGGTTCCGCGACGGCACGGGCGTGCGCCCGCCGGTCGCCATCACCCACTCGGGATGCTCCCGCGCGAGGTCGGAATCGAGGTTGATCATCTCCGGTTCGAACCACAGGCCGAATTCCATGCCGAGGGAACGCACGTGATCGACGAGCGGATGCAGACCGTTCGGCCACACCGTTTCGTCGACGTGCCAGTCCCCGAGGCCCGCCAGATCGTTGCGCCGGTACCTGAACCAGCCGTCGTCGAGCACATAACGCTCGACGCCGAGCTTCGCCGCGCGACCCGCCAGGTCCGTCAACCGGGCCAGGTCGTGGTCGAAGTAGACGGCCTCCCACACGTTGATCGTGACCGGGCGCGCGCGCCGCGGGTGCGTGGGGCGGGACCGGAGGTAGTCGTGGAAGCGATGTGCCTGGTCGTCGAGGCCGTCGCCGTAGGCGCCGTAGACCCAGGGCGTTTCGTAGCTCTCACCGTCCGCGAGCCGTACCTCGCCCGGCAGGAGTAGTTCTCCGCCACCGACCACCTGGAAACCGGTGAAGAGACGTTCGGCGTAGTGCCGGTGGTTGCCGCTGAACGCGACGTGGGTGCCCCACACTTCGCCGCGACCGAACCCGAATCCGGGCACGCCGACGGAGAGCACCGTCGCGGCGTCCGGGCCGGTGCGTCCCTTCCGTCCTTCGCGTTCGTGGATGCCGACGGTGAGTTCACGGCGCTGCGGGATCCGTTCCTTCCCCCATCGGCCGGCGAAGTCGAGGATCTCACGGGCCTGCGGCGGGACCGGGAACGCGAGCTGGAGGTCGTCGAGGACGTAGAAGGAGTCGCCCACGTTCGTGACCTCGGCGCGCGTCCTCAGGAGGCCGCTCGGTAGCAGTTCGATGTCGAGGACCAGACCGAGATCGGCGACCGTGTCGTGTGCGGCGACGCGGACGGCGCCGGCACCGACCGCGACGAGTCCCGACCGGTGCTCGGTTCCGTCGACCGTGAGCGTGGTGGTCGTGAACAGCGGCGACCAGTCGCCGCCGTCCCGGTGCCCCGCGATCCCGGGCTTACCTACCCACCCGGTGTGATGTTCGGGGAGTATCGACAGCCGCACCGGGAGATCGACCACGTTGCCCGCCGGGGGCTCGATGTTCGCCTGCGCCAGGGCTTCGACGTCGGCGAGGGCGAGGTCGCCGAGCGCCGCACCCCAGTGCACGATCGCCGGCAACCGTCCCCCGGTGACGTCCAGCACGACGGACACGCCGCCTGCGGTGAGGTGGACGTACGCGTGCGGTGGAGTTGCACTCACTTGCTGGCTCCCATCGTCAGTCCGGAAACGAAATGCCGCTGCAGCGCCACGAATACGAGCACCGTCGGCAATGCGACGAGCACCGATCCGGCGGCGAGCAGGTTGGTGTCGGTGAAGAAGCTGCCCTGCAGATTCTGCAGCGCGGTGGTGACCGGCAGCTTGTCGCCGCTGACCATCAGCGCCAGTGCCCAGAAGAAGTCGTTGTAGATCCAGGTGATCATGAGCGTCGCGAGCGCGGCCAGGGCCGGACGGCACAGTGGGAGCACCACCTGCCAGTACTGACGGAACAGCCCGGCCCCGTCCACCGTCGCCGCCTCGAGCAGTTCCGGCGGAACCGTCTTCATGTAGTTGCTCAGCACGAACACGCAGAACCCGGTCTGGAACGCGACGTGCACCAGGATCAGTCCCCAGTAGCTGTCGTAGAGCGAGCCCGACGAACTCATCCAGTACGGCAGCGGAATCGCGTTGTACAGACGGAACAACGGGGTCAGCAGTGTCTGCTGCGGCAGCAGATTGCCCGCGATGAACACCGCCAGCATGATCACGTTGAACTTCCACGGGAACCGGGCGAGCACGAATGCCGCCATCGACCCGATGAACAGGATCAGCAGCACCGCCGGGATGGTGATGAGCATCGAGTTGAGGAAGTAGTGCGGGATTCCGCCGACCTCCCACGACTCGGTGTAATTGCTGAGCGTGAATCCGCCGACCGACAGGTAGCCGTGGGTGAGGACGTAGTCGTAGTCGCGGAACGAGTTGTAGAGGGCCCACAGCAACGGGAAGATCCACAGCAACGCCAGGGCGGTGAGAAGGAGGTATATCGCCGCGTGCGCGGTACTCAGCCGGCGCCGGTTGGCCACCGCGGCCGTGTTGCGGGGCCCGGTCCGGTCGACGGGCGCACTGTGGTCGGCGAGGGGTGTCGTCATGGTCATCAGTCGTCGCTCCGCATCACGATCCAGAGATAGAGGGCTATGAACACCAGCGAGATCACGAGCATGATCGTCGCCAGGGCAGAACCGAATCCGACCCGGCCCGCTTCGCCCACGACGTTGGCGGTGACGAGGGCGGAGATGAGTTCGAGTCCGTTGCGGCCCTTGTTGATCACCCACACGAGGTCGAAGGCGCGCAGGGCCTCGATGACGGTGATGACGATGATCAGCAGGTTGGTCGGCTTCATCAGGGGGAACACGATCCGGAAGAACGTGCGGATCGGGCCGGCGCCGTCCATGAGGGCCGCTTCGCGTACCGACGGGTCGATGGCCTTGAGACCGGCCAAGTACAGCAACATGATGTAGCCGGTGTGCCGCCAGCTCGCGGCGACCATGACGGCCCAGATGTTGACGTCGGGGTTGCCGAGCCAGTCGACGTCCGTACCCAGGATGGTGTTCAGCACGCCGCCGTCGGTGGAGTAGATCAGCTGCCACACGAATCCGACCAGTGCCATCGACAACACCACGGGGATGTAGAAGATGCTCTGGTACAGCCGGCTTCCCTTCAGGCCCCGGTCGAGCAGGACGGCGAGGAAGATGCCGAGGATCGTCGGGAAGACGAACAGGAACGCCAGCCAGAGGACGTTGTTGTGGAGGGCCTGCTGGAACGGTGGGTACGCCTGGACGGCGTCGACGTAGTTCTGCGGGCCGATCCACTCGATGGTGGACGTGCCGCCGATGCCGTCCCAGCGTGCGAACGACAGGATCACCGTGAACACGGTGGGAATCCACACCAGCCCGATCACGATCGCGGCGGGCAGCCCGAGCATGACGGCGATGGTCCACCGGTCACCCCGGCTGCGCCGGACCTTCGGCGCCGGGATCCTGGGTTCGGTTCCGGTCTGGGGAGGAACTGTGCTGGTCATGAATTCACCTGACCTGTCGGGACCGTGATGGTGGTCGTTGTCTTCTCGTGCGCTCTCATTGCCCGAACACCGCCGCCTTCTGACGCTCGATGCTGCGGACCAGGCCGTCGACGTCGTTCGGGTTGCCCAGGAACTGCTGCATCGCCGGAATCATCACGACGGACGCGAAGTCGGGGCGGGTGTCCCGGTCGAGGAACTGGGTGATGGACCCCGCACCCTGGACGAGGGCGGCCGACTTCTGCACGAGCGGAGGGAAACTCGACAGATCGGCGTCACGGTGCGCGGGTATCGCCTGAGGGTCCTGCTTCGCGTACGCGACCGCGGCGTCGGCGCTGGTGAGGAAGGAGAGGAACTGCTGCGCGCCACCGAGGTTGCGCGGGTCCTTGCGCATCATGAATCCGTCCATGGGAGCCTCCACCGCCGAAGTGCCGACGGCGGAGTCGAGTTCGGGGAACGCGAAGAAGTCCAGATCCTCGCGGTCTGGCCCCGCGGGGAAGCTCTGTGCGACGAACATGCCGGCCACCAGCATGCCGACCTCCTTGTTGAGGAGTGCCTGCTGCGCCTCGGACATCTTGCGGCCCAGCGGTTGCGGCTGGTGGAACGGCAGGATCTCGCGCCACGTGTCGAACACCGACCGGACGCGGTTGTCGGTCCAGCTCACGTCGCCCGCGAGGAGGGAGCGGTGGAAGTCGACACCGTTGAGGCGCAGGTCGAGGTAGTCGAACGTGCCGAACGGCGGCCAGCCGTCGCGGACGCCGAATCCGATCGGGGTGAGTCCGTCGGCCTGCATGCGCTTGGACAGGGTCACCCATTCGTCGAACGTCTTCGGCGGCGCGTAGCCGCGCTGCTGCCAGAGGCTGGGACGGTAGAACACGGCCCACGGGTAGTAGAAGAACGGGATCAGGTACTGCTGGCCGTCGGTTCCGGTGGACGCCTCGCGGAAACTGTCGCTGAAGCCGCTGCCGTGCGCTTGCCACACCGAGCTGACGCCGTCGACGAGGCCCTTGTCGGCGAAGTACTTCATGCGGTACCCCGACATCCAGGTGAATACGTCGTCCGGGGTGCCCTGCAGGTAGTTGTTGACGTTCTCCTGGAACGAGGTGGAGTCGACGGAGTTGATCCGCACGGCGCCGCCGGTCTGCTGCTGGAACATCCCGACGACGTCCTGGACGCCGAGTTTGGCGTTCTTGTCCGACAGCCGCGATCCGAGGGTGATCACGTGGGGGTCGACACCGCTCGTGCACCCGGACAGCAGGCCCGCCGTCGACAGGGCGCCCGCGGCGCCGAGCGCGGCCTTGAGAAAGGTGCGCCGGGAGGGTTGCCACGGGTGCGGCAGCTCGTTTCGGTTCATGGTGCCCTTTTCGATTGAGTACCGGGGTGGTCGGAGTCGCTCACCACCTGATCGAAAATCGAACAACTTCGATCACTTTCGGGTGCCGTCGCCTCACGTCCTTACGTGATGCAGGTTACAAAATCACGCCGCACCGCGCATTGTCAACCAACCAGAAGTGCTTTCACCTGCGTAAGTGCAGAAATGTTCATTCGTGTTGACTTTTGAACAGGGATCGGACAGATTGTGAGCATGCACACAGCGAGCGATTCCGGCGGGCGGCACCTGCGGTGGCCGCCCCGGGGCATTTCCTTCGGCGGTGACTACAACCCCGAGCAGTGGCCGGAAGAGGTCTGGCAACGCGACGTCGAACTCATGCGCGAGGCTTGTGTCGACTTCGCCACCGTCGGCGTCTTCTCCTGGGCCCGGCTCCAGCCCACTCCGGACACGTGGGATTTCGGCTGGCTCGACCGCGTCCTCGACCTCCTGCACGACGGCGGCGTCCGCGTCGACCTGGCCACCGCGACCGCGTCCCCACCGCCGTGGCTCACGACCGCGCATCCCGAGGTCCGGCCCGTGGACGAGCGTGGCTACCGGTACGAGATCGGCAGCAGGCAGACGTGGAGCCCGAGTTCCCCGATCTACCGCGACCACTCCCTCGTCCTCGTCGAGAAGATGGCCACCCGATACGGCGGCCACCCCGCACTCGCGCTCTGGCACGTGTCGAACGAACTCGGCTGCCACAACTCACGCTGCTACTCCCCCGACAGCGCGCGGGCGTTCCGGCGGTGGCTGCAACGTCGCTACGGCGACCTCACCGAACTCAACCGGGCGTGGGGCACGACGTTCTGGAGCCAGCACTACAGCGACTGGAACGAAGTGGTGCCGCCCGCCGCGAGCACGACGTTCGGCAATCCCACGCATCTGCTGGACTGGCGCCGGTTCTGCTCGGACGCCCTCCTCGACCAGTACCTCGCCGAGCGGGAGGTGCTGCGGCGCATCACCCCCGACATCCCGGTCACCACCAACTTCATGGTGGGCATGGGCTCACCGCAGTCGCTCGCCGGCG